>CAVTUH010000003.1:0-491576 GCA_963737835.1 uncultured Gemmatimonadales bacterium | reverse complement strand
TGGACCTGGTATTCGTCCCGATCCACGAGGGTGGGCACCTCCTGTTCTCGTACTTCGGACAGTTCCTCATGGTCGCTGGCGGCACCCTGCTGCAACTCGGGGTGCCTCTCATGCTCGCGGCGTACTTTGCCCTCCAGCGGCAGGTCCAGGGAACAGCCTTTTGCCTGTTCTTCTTCTTCGAGCAGTTCCTTCCCACTGCGCGGTACATGGCGGACGCCCGGGCCATGGCGCTCCCGCTCCTGAGCGTCGGAGACTCCGACGACGTGATTCATGACTGGAACTATCTATTTGGCAAACTCGGGTGCCTGAATCACGACACCCAGATTGCCCACCTCGTGCGCGTCACAGGATGGCTCGGCATGTTCGTGACAGTCGGATGGATGATCTGGCGTAGCGTGGCCAGTCGGCCGGCGCTGCGGGGGTCAGAGAGCGTCCGTCGGGGTGACCAGCCAACTGGCTCGGTCGCCGCGGGGTAGCGCGGCGGAGGGGGCGCAGGTGCGGGTCGAGTCGCGCCGACGCGCCCAGGCGGTATATTCGAGATCGCGGATTGAAAGCAGTCCCCTCGGGTAGGAGCTCGCACACAGTGCAGCGAAACGGCAAACGCTTGCGCATCGGCATTCTCGATCTGGTCAGTAAGGGCCCGACGAACGGGCTCTATCCGCGGATCATGAACGCGAATCTTGCGAGCATCATGCCGCAGGTGATTGCCGTGTGGTGCGAAGCGGCCGGTCACGACGTGCGCTATGTCTGTTACACGGGCTTCGAGGATCTGGCCGCGGTGCTCCCCGGCGACACGGACCTGCTATTCATCGGAGCCTTCAGCGAAGCCGCGCAGCTCGCGTACGCGATCAGCGCCATGTACCGGAGTCGTGGAACGGTCACAGCACTCGGCGGTCCGCACGCGCGGTGCTATCCCGAAGATTCCGCGCAGTACTTCGACTACGTATTTGGGTTCACTGATCAGAACACCGTCAACGACGTGCTGCGGGACTGCGCTCCGCAGGGCGCGACGGGTGTAATGGTCAGTGCTCGCAAACAGCCGACCTATCTGCCCGGTGTCCGCGAGCGCTGGAAGTTCATTGATGAGACGCTGTCGAAGGCGCCGACCATCAAAATCGTGCCAATGTTGGCGAGCCTGGGCTGTCCGTACACCTGCAGCTTCTGCATCGACTCGACCGTGGACTACCACGCGATGGCGACCGATCAACTCCGTGAGGACTTGACGTTCCTGCTCAAGACGGTGCGGAAGCCGCGCGTGGCCTGGCACGACCCCAACTTCGGCGTACGATTCGACGAGACGCTCACGGCGATCGAGGATGTGGTGCCTCCGGGCCGCATGGAGTTCATCGCCGAAAGCAGTCTCTCGCTTCTTGGCGAGGATCGCCTTCCACGCCTGAGCAAGAACGGCTTCCGCGCGATCCTGCCGGGCATCGAATCCTGGTACTCGCTCGGCAACAAGGCGAAGACTGGCCGCACCGTCGGGATGGACAAGGTCCGCCAGGTCTCGGATCACATCAACACGATCATGCGCCACATCGGCTACGTGCAGGCGAACTTTGTCCTGGGGCTGGATACGGACGAGGGGGATGAGCCGTTCGAGCTGACGAAGCGCTTCATCGATCTCACACCTGGCACCTTCCCCGGCTACTCGTTGCTGTCAGCCTTTGGCCGCGCCGCGCCGCTCAACCTCGATCTCCAACGGGCGGGCCGCGTCCTCCCATTCCCCCATCACTTCCTGAACAACCATGGGGCGATGAATGTGCGGCCGAAGAATTACGAGTGGGGACGGTTCTACGAGCGCGTGGTCGACCTCACGCGGTATACGTTCTCAACGCGCGCGATCGCTCGGCGCTTCAGGGCCAACAGCGGCACGATTCCCCGTTGGATGAACGTCGTGCGTGCCGTCTCGACCGAGGGGTTTGGCCGTACGAAGTATTTCGCGCAGGTCCGATCGCTGCTCGAGCGTGATCGGTCAGTGCGCGGTTATTTCGAAGGCACCTCGACGGTCCTGCCCGACTTTTACAAGAGTCGGATTCAGCGCGACCTGGGTTCCTTTTGGCAGTACCTGCCCCCGGGGGCGTTGTCTCACGATCACAACGCCTACCTGCACACGACACAGCGGGCGCAGGCCCAGCAGGCGGTTGCGGTCAGCTAACCGAAGGGCTCGTCACCGAACGCGACTACGGACGGCGGCGTAACGCGGCTGCTGTCGTCGGCGGAGGTGGGCGTACCCGAGCGCTGGACGGGCCGGACGCACTCGCAAACGGGTCGAAGACGATCTGCTGCGGTGTGAGCCCGTTGTTCAGCGTGATCGTATCGGCGACGGCGGGCGTCGGGGAGCCGCTCGACGCGATCTGACCGCTCGTGAACCCGTAGATGGCGGCGTTGGCATCGTTGGCGACCCATAGCGTGCCACGCTTGTCGAAGGCGATCCCCCGCGGCTCCGATCCCGGAATCGTGATGGTCACGTTCGGCGTTGGGGCGCCCTGCGCGGCGAGTTGGCCCGGCGTATACTCGACGACGGTCGGCGCCCCGTCGTTGGCTACCCACAGGTTGCCGTTCGCGTCGAATGCGAGCCCCTCTGGAGAGCTGAGCGACCCGCTCTGCGATCCGACGGTGTCAACGGGCGTCGGGTTGCCAGGGCTCGTCAGTTGCGCGGCGGCATACTTGGCGATGTGCCCCAAGTCGCCGTCGGTGACCCACAGGTCTCCGGAGTTATCGAAGGCCAGGGCGTAGGGGCACATCACGATCGGACTCGTCGTGACGGTGACTGACGGCGTTTGGGTGCCACCAGCACTCAGCTGGCTGGCCGAGAACTTGATCAATTGACTCAGACCGCAGTTGGCCATCCACAGGTTCCCTGAGTTGTCGAATGCGATCGTCTGAGCGTTGTTGATCGCGGTGCTGATCAGCAGTCGAGATGCCGCGCTCGTGCCGCCCGCGTTGCGGGCCGCCGGCGTGTACATTGCGATCGTATCGCCGCGTCCGATCGGGATGCTCGACACCCACATGTTCCCTTGGCTGTCCAGTGCGAGTCCGGCGGGTCCGCCGACCGCAGTGACAAGCGTATCGGCCGGAGTGGGCGAGCCGCTGTGGCGCAGCTGGTCGGACGAGAGCTCGGGGATCGTCGAATGCCCTTGGTTGCCGATCCACAATCCACCGACGCGGCGCTCACGGGCATATGTCACGGTCACCGTCGACGTGTTGTTTGAGGAGAGCGTTGCCGGGCTGCCGCTGACGGACGCCGTGTCGATGATGTTGCCGACGACTGAGTCGGCGACCAGCGCAGAGTCGGCGGTGACGTCGTATTGCCCGGTTGGTAAGTCATTGAGCGTTTGGGTCGCGGCGATCCTCTTGCTGTACGAGTTCGGACCAGTAATGGTGACCGAAGGGGTCGACCCATCGGCAGGGGTGATCGTGACCGTGAGATTGCCGGTGCTTCCAGAGGGGCCGGTTGGGCCGGTCGGCTTTGAGCCCGAGCTGCTACATCCAGCGAGGACCATCGCGCATGCCAGGAGGGGACGGTGGATCTGCCGGGTGAGGTTGGGCATGCGACTCTCCGAGGGGTGGCGTCGACGCGGTCTTGACTGGTTGCACGACAGACCCCGTCGTGGGGCGTTCAATATGACACAGCCTGGACGCAGCGTCGAGGTAGACACGGCGTCGTTTCCGTTCCTCTACACGTTTTCGGTTCTCGTTAGTACAATCGCAACTGGACTCGGCAGCCCGACACGATGTCTCTACTCTCTGAGCCCCGAAAACTCCTTCGCCAAGCGATCCCGAAACGCCTGGACCCATTTACCGTTTGCCTCGAGGCGCGCTATGTCAGTGGCGATGCCTTCGTCGCGGCCTTGGTCATCTGTCACCGATCGATCGAAGAATCGCACCGGGTGTTCATCCAGCACCCACTTATAGCTATCCGTCGCAACTCGCTTCTGTTCTCGAGCCGACCACCAACGAACGCCTCCCTCGCCACCCGTTGCGAGTTTGGAGCGCTCCCCGCCGACGCGATCCGCCTGCGCCATTTCATTGTGGCCGACGTCGATCGTGGCCCGCGACTGAGCCAGGTAGGTCTCCGATTCGGCGTAGAACGCGGCGAGCGCTTCCCATTTGTGTTCGTGTCCATGGCCACTCCTGTCCGCCACCCGACCGGTTTCCATCATGGTCCGCCTCACCATCGCCTTGGCGTGTTCAAGCGACGACGCGATGTTGAGGTAATTGCTTACCGCGTTCTGCATGTCCAGCTTGAGCGCTGTCAGCGTGTTTATCTGCTGTTGCTTTTCATGGAACTGCTGCTCGGCCAGTGCAGCCTGCGCGTCGGCCTCTGCAAGCGCCAGGTCGCTCTGCCACGGAAGCGTCGCCAGATAGCCGACGAAGTCGTTCGCGAGGTCAGGAACGGAGTCGGAGACTTTGTCCTTTACCTTGTCTCCTAAGTCCTTCGCGTGCTTTTCGGCGACTCCGATACCGCTTTCTTCCGCCGTCTGCTCCACCAGCGTGCCCGCGGCCGTCCCAATGTAGCCACCGAGCGCCTTGGTAGCGAAGCCCGTGCACATCTTGGCGTACCCTTTGATCTTCTCCAAGCGGGCTTGCAGCGACTCGAGCTTTTTCTGGGCCTCGGGAGCGTCCCGCGGCGTCAGGCCGGCAGCGATATTGTCCACCTGGGCTTGATACTCGTACGCCTTTTGCGCCATCGCCCGCTCGGCTCCCTGCATGCCGCTGGACGCCTGAATCATCTTGTCCTTCCACTGTCGCACTTCCGCCTTCTTGACCGCGAGGGGCCCGCTCGCTACGGCATCCGGGTTATCGGTATCTGCGGCCATCCTGGCGCGATCTGCCTCCTTCAGCTTCTCCATGTTGACGAGATTCTCGGCGGTCTTACCGCCGCTCCCGCCGGGGTCGGATATGGGCAACGTCGTGGACATTGCGTCCAGGCGATCCAGATCCATCGCTAGCCTCTGATACTGCTGCTGAAAGTTGCCGAGCGATGTGCTTTGAATGCCGGACTCGGCGAGGAACTGCCCGAGCTCCGCCTCGGCAAGTCTGTTGTCCTCGAGAGTGTGCTTGTCCACCTCTCCCATCCCCGCGAAGGCCGACGTCCCGATCGCCGTCCTCAGTGTCTCGTCCCCTTGCTTGATCTTTTGCAGCTCGTCTTGCGCTCCATCAGCGTCACTCACCGTGCTGGCGGTCAACGTGTTGAGGTCCGCTGCTTTACTGCCCGTGAGTTGGCTCGCTTGATCTACCTGCTCTCTCTCATCGGCCCTCGCCTCGATCTCAGCGGCTTGGTTGCGCTCCTTGGGCTTGGTCGCCACCGCAACCTGAGGAGCCGCGGAAGGATGAACCGCAGCCCCCTGCACGACACTGGGCGCTAGAGCATCAGCTTCTGTTTCCAGCGCCGGCGACGGAGCCACCTGCTCGCCCGCGCCAGCGAGCCCGGTTGCGCCTTTCTGCTGCGCCACATGTACGAGCTCGTGGGCCAAGAGCTCCTGGCCTGCTCGCGACCCGGGCTGGTACTCTCCCGCTGCGAAGTGGACGTGATCCCCAGCGGCGACGGCGCGCGCCCGCATTGAATCAGCGGCCTCGCCGGACGCGGTGTCAGCATGGATCCGTACGGGCGAGAGATCAATGCCTAAGGATCCCTCGAATTTCGCTCGGAGAGTGTCTGGCAGTTGGCTGCCACCTGCCGCGTCGGACGACAAGGCATCGGGAGAATGCATCGACACGAGGTGGCAGAATCGCCAGGTCGGCGAAGTCGTGTCCACTTTCGACGGCAACGATGGAAACCTGCTCGCGTTGTGCCGAGGTGCTCGACGAACCGGTCCTCGCGACGGCCTTGCTTGTTGTCGGGCGCACCTGCTCCGCGAGTGACCGATGTGTCTGCTCAGATCGGTCACCTCTTTCCCGGCGACTCCGGATACGCTGCATGAGAAACCCTCATTGGCTGGGCGACCGCGACGTCCACGCTGACGTCTCACTACGATATGGGCCCCTGAGCCGTTGGCAACAGAGAAGCGCTTACTTATTTGAAGCGCGCCTTCCTGCCACCACTGCTCAGCTCGGTGCCCGGACTGACCGAACAAGGTGTGCTAAAGGAGAAACGGAAATCAGTTGGCAAAGGCGACACCCACCTACGGAGCTTCGAACGTCACAACCCACATGCAAGCAATGAGTTGCGGTCGCAGGGGCCGGTGGTTCGGTTGGCGGTGTCGCCCCGACTTCGAGACTCTCCGTCGCGCTCTGACGGGTTCGGGGCGCGGTTTTCGTTTGATGAAGTCGGTCGGTTTTCACCGAAGCCAGCTGGGGGGTTTACTTCGGCGGCGGGCGGCGTTAGCGTAGCGGCCCCAACGCAGGCGACCCTGCTGGTTGGTGGAAAGCTCACCACGCGTTGTTACTCATGAGCCTGCTTCCTTCTGGTTGGCAGGCGACAGATATCGCGCTCGAGTTGGTCGGTAACGGGGTGTTCGTATGGGCGGAGCGCTCGCACTCGGAGCAGTCACGGCACTGCTCAAACGCCTGCTGGAGAACGGGATCGCCTCGGCGGGCATCAGTAGCCTGGTCGGAGCCGATGCCATCGTTTCCGCGCTCGCTCCGGACCGCATAGCGAGTGGCGAAGATGAACGCCCGCAACTGAATCTGTTTTTGTATCTCGTCACACCGCGCGTGGGACTCGGCGGCAACGGTCGCGATCGAATCGGCGTGTCGGCCGGTCTTGCGCTGGACTTGCATTACCTGGTCACCGCATATGGCGCCCAGGACCTACAGGCCGAAATCCTCTTAGGACATGCAATTGCGGCGTTGCAAGACTCGCCAGTGCTCGACCAAGCCAGAATCCGGTCGGTGTTATCGCCCCTGGGTCAGGCGCGGGACAAACGTGTCGTCGCTGCACCGCTCGCGGCGGTCAGTGCACCGGATGTTGCGGACGGCTTCGAGCGGTTGACGATCGAACCAGAGTTCATGAACGCCGACGCCGTGTCGAAGGTGTGGTCCGCCTTGCAGGCGAAGTACCATCTGTCCGCCACGTATAGGGTGTCCGCCATCATGATTGGCGGCAGCGAGCCAGCTGTCCGCGCTCCGTCAGCCGCACGGCGTCAGCCGGCAGCCCGATGAGTCTTCCGGCTGACTGGGTGGCCGAAAACCAGCGTGCCCTTGCCGCAGCCGTCGCAGAGGTACACGCCGCGTTGTGTCGGCACGTGGAACGGGTTACTGGCCATCCGGTGCCGTCGGAGCTCGCCCACGGTCCGTCGGCCGCTGCGCTCGCGACTGAGCGCCCAGATTCGACGACCGCCGCCAGCGATCGCGCGGCGCTCGCTCGACTGTGTGCGAAATTCGGGCTGTCGACCTTTGAGCGCGCGGTCCTTGTGATGTGCGCCGGCGTCGAGCTGGACGCGCGATTTGCGTCACTGTGCGCGCTCGGTCAAGGCAAGTCCGAGAGCGATGGGCCGACGTTCGGGCTCGCACTTGCGGCGCTGCCGGACGCGCACTGGAGCGCACTGGCACCTGGAGCGCCGTTGCGTCGATGGCAGCTCGTCACGCTCGGGAGTGGGCGCGGGCTCACGACCGCCCCCCTTCGGGTCGACGAACGTGTTCTCCATTTTCTTGCGGGCGTGCCCGGGCGCGACGAGCGTCTCAATGGCATCTTCGAGCGCATTACCGTCGACGCGCCACTCCTGCCATCGCAGGAGCGGATCGTCGATCAGATCGTCAGCGTCTGGACGACATCCGCCCCGCGCGGAGCCATACCGATCGTGCAACTCTGCGGCGACACAGGCGGCGACGTCCCCATCATTGCCGCTGCCGCGTGCCGACGCGTAGAGCTGACCGCGTGGTCATTGCTGGTCGACGCGCTGCCGACGCAGGTGACCGAGATCGATCATCTGATCAGGTGCTGGGAGCGCGAGGCCGCGCTGACAGGCTGTGCGCTGCTGGTGGACTTCGGTGCGGTCGTGGGCGGGGAGCGTGTTCGTCCATTGCTGGTCGGGCGAATCCTCGAGCAATGCCGGGGAGTCGTGGTTGTCGCGGCCGCGGAACGCCGCAACGTCGGCGCCCGGCCGACGATGGTCATTCCGGTGAGCAAGCCTGTGCCGGCCGAGCAACGCCTCGCGTGGCGTCAGGTGCTGGGTGAGAGCGCGGCCCGCCTCAATGGGCATCTCGATGATCTGGTGTCGCATTTTGCGCTCAGCAGCCAGGCGATCCGCTCCGCTGCGCTGGACGCGACGGGCCGGCTCGCGTCACAGCCGACGCTCGGCGCCGATGTGGCGCTCTGGGACTCCTGTCGCATCCAGGCGCGCCCCCGCATGGACGATCTGGCTCAGCGCATTGAGAGCAAAGCAACGTGGGATTCGTTGGTCCTGCCCGAGGCGCAGCGGGAGATGTTGCGTGAGATGGCAGTGCACGTGCGACACCGCGCGACAGTATACGAGAGATGGGGATTCGCTGACCAGGGCAATCGCGGGCTTGGGACAAGTGCGTTGTTTGCCGGGGCGAGCGGTACCGGCAAAACGATGGCGGCCGAGGTGCTCGCTAACGAGCTCCGGCTGGATCTCTATCGTATCGATCTGTCAGCGGTCGTGAGTAAGTACATTGGAGAGACGGAGAAGAACCTGCGCTCCATCTTCGACGCCGCAGAGGAAGGCGGGGCGATCCTGCTCTTCGACGAGGCTGATGCGCTGTTCGGAAAGCGCAGCGAGGTGAAGGACAGCCACGATCGGTACGCCAACATCGAGATCAGCTACCTGCTGCAACGCATGGAGAGCTACGGCGGGCTCGCCATTCTTACGACGAATCTGAAAAGCGCGCTCGACGCGGCGTTTCTCCGACGACTGCGCTTTGTCGTGCAGTTTCCGTTTCCCGATGAAGCGCAACGCGCCGCTATCTGGCGACGCGTCTTTCCGGGCGCAACACCTCTCGAGGGGCTCGATGTGGATCACCTCGCCCAACTGACTGTGGCGGGGGGCAACATCCGCAGCATTGCGCTGAATGCCGCGTTCCTCGCGGCCGATCTGCACGAACCCGTGCGGATGAGCCATGTCCTGCATGCAGCGCATTGAGAATACGCCAAGCTCGAACGTCCGCTCACCGACGCCGAGACGGCAGGATGGGTCGATGCTCGCTGATCTCCACGACGCCTTGACGCAACTGTTGCGCGTCAAAGGTATGATCCCGGCGGAAGACGTCGACGTGCGCTTCGATGCACCGCGCCACGCGTGGGTATCGACGCTCACTCGTCCGACGGTCGATCTCTTCCTCTATGACGTGCGAGAAAACACGGAGCTGCGGAACACGAACTTGCAGAGCAATCGCGCGAACGGCAGGGCGACGTACCGGGTGCCACCGCGACGGTTCGATCTGCGCTACATGGTGACCGCACTGACCACGGTGCCGGAAGATGAGCATCTCCTCTTGTGGCGCACGCTTGTCACGTTGCTGAAGCATGCCGAGCTACCGGCCGATATCGTTCCGGCGTCGATTCGGGCGCTCGACCCGCCGGTCACGGCCCAAATCAAAACCCCTGACGAGGGCAGGGAGCTCGGTGAGATTTGGACTGCGCTCGAGGAGAGCCCGCGGCCGGCTCTGCTCTATGTGGTCACGGTGCCGATCGATCTCGACGTGACGATCAGCGCGCCACTCGTGTTGACGCGCACCGCCCGCTACGAACGCACGTCGGACCCCAGTCGGCCGCTGGAGTCGTACACGCACATCGGTGGACGTGTCCGCAACCGAAAGGGGCAGGAGGTCGGAGGGGCGCGGGTCGCACTCGACGGACACGTGCGCGAGGCCGTCGTGACCGACTCGAGCGGACAGTTCACGTTGGTCGATGTTCCGTCTGGACCCATCAAGTTGCGGATCACGCCTCCGGGTGGGCATCCGCGGCTCGTGGAGATTGCGGTGCCTTCGCCGTCGTATGAAGTCGTAGTCGATTAACGTCACAATCTTGACTTGATTCGCTCGCTCACCTTCCACGCTCAAGGAGTGTCGCATGCCCGAGTACCTCTCGCCCGGCGTCTACATCCAGGAAGTCAACAGCGGCACGCGTCCGATCGAGGGCGTGGGGACGGCGATGGCCGCGTTCGTCGGGTTCGCGCCCGCCGGACCCGCCAATGAGCCCACGCTCATCACGAACTGGTCTCAGTATGTCGAGACCTTTGGAGCTGTCGAAGAGGGTGGCCGCCGCAATCCGCACCTTCCTGGCGCGTTTCTGTCTCATGCTGTTTACGGGTATTTCCTGAACGGTGGTGGCCGCTGCTACGTGGATCGAGTGGTCGCGTCCAACGGCGCGAGCGGGGGCAAAGCGGATGGCGCGGCCAAGCGAGCGACGCTCCAACTGCCGGGTCGGTCAGGCAAACAGCTCGCGGCGCTCAGCGTCTCGCCGAAGGGCACCCCCACCTCAGATATCCAGATCGAGGTCAACCCTCCGACTGGCGACGATCAGCCGGAAGGCACGTTCACTTTCAAGGTGAAGCAGGGGGACAAGCAGGAGACCTTCGAGAACGTGACCCTCGCCAAGCGCGGCGGGCGGAATGTGGTGGAGACCGTGACGCAGACGAGTCAACTCGTCCAGTTGCTCGAGCTCCCCGGGCCAGGATCACTGATCGAGCGCACGCCGGGGTTCGGCACCTACACGCTCAAGGCGAACGAGCAGACGGCCGTCGTACCGCACGTGCAATCGACGCACTTCGTCGGAGATGTCACCGAGCGATCCGGGATCGAAGGTCTGGAGATCGCGGAAGATGTCACGATGGTGTGCTGCCCCGACCTGTACTCGGCGTTCACGTACAAGACGAGCGAGGGCGATGAGGCGCGGAAGGATGCCCTCGAGAAGATCAAGGCCGTGCAACTCGCGATGATTGCTCACTCCGAGCGCACGGGCAACCGGGTCGCCATCCTCGACGCGCCGCCAGGGATGACACCGCAGGAAGTCAAACGGTGGCGCGAGCGGGACTCGAACTTCGACTCGAAATTCGCGGCCCTCTACTATCCGTGGATCAAAGTCGATGGTCCGGACGGCGAGGCGGTCGAGGTGCCTCCCTGTGGCCATATCGCCGGGATTTACGCCCGCAGCGACAACGAGCGTGGCGTGCACAAAGCGCCAGCCAATGAAGTGGTGCGTGGGGCGCTCGGCGCGACGAGCCAGATCACCAAAGGCGAGCAGGACACGCTCAATCCGAGCGGCATCAATTGCATCCGTACGTTCCCCGGTCGTGGCGTTCGGGTATGGGGTGCGCGCACCCTCTCGAGCGACCCGGCGTGGCGTTATGTCAACGTACGGCGGTTGTTCAACTACGTCGAGGCTTCCATCGAGCGTGGGACACAGTGGGTGGTGTTCGAACCCAACGACGCCGATCTCTGGGCGCGCGCACGCCGTGATGTCAGTGCGTTCCTCACTGGCGTATGGCGCGACGGCGCGCTGTTTGGCGCGACGGCGGGCGAAGCGTTCTTCGTCAAGTGCGACGCGGAAAACAATCCTCCGGACGTCCGCGACCGCGGCCAGCTGTATATCGATGTCGGGCTCGCTCCGGTGAAACCCGCGGAGTTCGTGGTCTTTAGGTTCAGCCAATACACCAACGGTGGCGCGTGATCGCGCCCACCGTCTACCGATTTCTGTCTACCGACTTCTTGAGCTGAGGAGCATCACATGCCGGATAAAGACCCTCTCGTATCAGCGTGGTTCGGCGTCGAATTCCAAGGCCAGGTATCCGGAGCATTTCGTGAATGCACCGGCCTGGGCAGCGAAAACGATGTCGTCGAGTACAAGGCGAGCGGACCGAAGGGCGAATTCGTGATGAAGAAGGTGCCAGGGCGCATGAAGTGGAATGACATCACGCTCAAGCGGGGCATCACCGACACGATGGACATGTGGAAGTGGCGCCAGAAGGTCGAGGAAGGGAAGATCGAAGAGGCCCGGAAGAACGGCTCGGTCGTGATGTTCAACCAGCAGGGGCAGGAAATCGCGCGCTGGGATTTCGTGCAGGCCTGGCCAAGCAAGATCACGGGGCCGACCGCCAACGCGGGCACCAACGACGTTGCCATCGAGGAGATGGCCATCACCCACGAAGGGTATAAGCGGGTGAAGTAGTGCACGAGCAGAAAGTAGAGAGTAGAAAGTGGAAAGTAGAAAGTAAACGACTGCCAGGATTGACGCGGAGCGAGAGGCGATCATGCTGCGAACGGAATTCGAGTTCACGTTGCCGTGCGGGTTTGTCGACGACGAGGGCACGTTGCACCGCGACGGCGTGATGCGCCTCTCGACTGCGAGAGACGAGCTGGAAGCCACTCGGGACGTGCAGGGACCCGGACGCGAGACGTATCTCAGTCTCGTGCTGCTGAGCCGCGTGGTCACGCGGCTCGGCTCTCTGACGGCGATCACGCCGGAGACGCTCGAGGGGTTGTTCTCGGTGGATTTCGTGTATCTGCAGAACCTGTTCGTGCAGCTCAACGATGTGGGCGCAGCACCGCTCGAGACGCAATGCCCGCATTGCAAGCACCGGTTCGCGGTGTCCTTGATGGACGCCGTGGGAGCATAGCGGAGTCCACCGATGGCCGATACCGCACCGACAGACGACGGATCGAGGTCCGCGCAGCTACGCGATCCTCAGTCGACGACGATCGACGTCACGCGAGTCGCGGATCGGGTGTATCGCTTGATGCTGGACGAGCTGCGGATTGCCCGGGCGCGGAGCGCGGCTGGCGGGACGCGAGACGGAGGCTGACGCATGGCGACTGACGGGTACGCGAGCTGCCGGTTTTACGTCGAGATCGACGGTCTGAATCAGGCCGTGTTCACGGAGATGAGCGGGCTCCAGGTGGAGACCGACGTCCTCGAGTACGACGAGGGCGGGAACAACGGATTTACCCATCGACTCCCGGGCCGCACGAAGATCGGCACGATCACGCTCAAGCGCGGAATGACGGGCTCCAATGAGTTCTTCTCGTGGTGCAACGACATCCTTGAGGGAAAGATCAAACCGCGCAACATGTCGGTCGTCATGTACGACACGGCTGGAAGTGAGCTGGCGCGGTGGAATTTCGCCAAAGCATATCCGGTGAAGTGGTCCGGGCCACAATTCACGGCCGATGGGCGTACAGCCGCGCTCGAATCGCTCGAGTTGGCCCACGACGGGCTCGTCCCTAACTGACGATGCGACGTCGCAGCATTTCCCGCTGGCTGGGCGATCAGCAGCGCCTTCCGCGTCTCATGGCGACGCGGCACGCCCTGGTGCGTCGCGACATGCCAGGCCGGCGGATGCTGCGGGCGCTTGGGCTGGAGACCGCGCTCGACGAGAGCGTTGCGCCGTTTCCGGAGCCATTCGGCAGACTCGAGGCTCTTGAGGCATCTGTCGCCGACGAATATCCGCCGGCGACTCCCGCGGATTTCGAGCCACGATCCGATCGGCATGACATGCGCTCCGCTGCACAACAGGTTGTGGCGAAGCCTGACCCCGCCGCGGCATTTGATCGCCCGACAGGAGCGGCGACGCGCTCGGCGCATTTCGACCGCTCGACGGAGACGCCCCCACCCGCGAGGCCACGACCCGATGCATTGTCGGGGCGCGATGCAGCGGCCGTTGGATCCCGACAGGCACATGCCCCGCCTACGACACACGAGCCCATTTCACGACCGAACGATCACGAAACGGCGAGCACGCCGGACGTGTCGATGCCAATCCGCCAGGGTCCTGAGCCAGCAGTCCTGTCGCGATCCGATTCTGACGAGCGCCTAGCCGACGCCGCGCGCCAGCAGGCGTCCGCCACTGTCGCGGATCGCGCGGTCCGTCCTGTGCCTGCTCCGGAGGAGCCGGCAACAGTTGCGAGCGAGCGCCCTGCTCTACCGGACGCCGCACCCGCGCCGCCAGGCGCCCTCGAACCGGTGGCCCACGCCGGAGACCCGCCTCGTAGGGATGCGGACCGATCCACTGATCTGGCGTCGCAGGTTGATTCGCCTGAAAGCCTTACGGCGGGCGATGCCGCGGCTACAGACAGACCGGATGTCGGTGATGACGCGCGCCTCGCCGAGGTGTCCGCGGTAGCCGGTGGGCGACCCGTCGTATCGCCCCCGGTTGCGGTGCCAGGAGGAAATCGACCGCTGCGCATCGCAGAGGAGTGGAAGGCTCGGCGCACCCTCACACCGGCGGTGCCACCACCTGACGCGCCCCCTGCCGCAGCCGCGGAGCGAACGCTCGCACCAGAATCCACGTCGGACGAAACGACAGCTGCGTCGTTCAGACTCTCGGTGCCAAACGCGATGACGGACCCACTCGGCCGGGCTCTGAGAGAAACGCCCGACCCGCAGACCGGTCGCACACCCGAAGAGTGGCTCGCGCGACTGCGGGCGACGGCTGCCGCCGAGCGCGACCTCGCTTCTCGTGGAGGTCCCGAGCGGCCCGCGCGGTCGCGCCCCGTCCCACCGCATCCACCCGAATCGCGCTCTGGAGCCTCAGCGCTCGAGACCCGCCAGCCAACAGCGACATTGGTGCGGCGCGACGCTGTGTCCCCGGCGGTGCCGCAATCGGCAGTGGCGGGGGCACGTGTGCCCTCGGTGCCTTCGCCGATCGGACCGAGTGCGCGACGGTTCCTGCGACCACTCGTGGGGATCGATCCGGGCGCCGCGCGCCTGCATCGCGGGCCAGCTGCCGACACGCTCGTGCGCGCGGCGGACGCGGACGCGTTGACGCGTGGCGCGGACATTTTTGTCGCCAACGATCAGGACCTGCGGTCACCCGAGGGGCTGGGTCTGCTGGCGCATGAATTGACGCATGTCGCTCGGGAGCGGTCGCCGCAGTTCGTGCCGCCGATCGCACGTCCATCGGCTATTCGAACGACGGGGCGCATTGCCCCTGCGCCATTGGTGCCTATGCCAGCTTCCCAACCTGGCGTCGCTGATCGACAGGAGGCGCGAGGCGAAGAGGATCTCGCCCTCACCGTGGAGAGTGAGACGCGTGCACTCGCAGCGGCAGGGCGTGAGCGACAGGATGCTTTGGACGTGTCTGACGCGGGCGCCGTAGCTGAGGGAGCGGATGGGGACAGTGGTCCGACGCCCGGGGCACCGCAGGCGGTGGTTGCGCCGCTCGGCCGTCCGCGCAGCTCCAAAGCGGTGTGGGGTGGCCTACCGGCGCCGTGGGAGCCGCTCCCGGATCTGCCCGAGACGGGCCAGTCACACGGGCTGTCGCCGGCGACAGCCGCTGCGGCCGCAAACGGCAATGCGGCGAGCTTCGTCGGCGCCCCAACGGCTTCCCCGAGCACCGCGGCAGCAAGCACGGGGGCACCGAGTGGCGGAGCGTCGAGTGGTAACGGCGCAAGTGCGGCCGGTGCCGCAGCGGCGGCGCACGACCGCGAGGTGCCTGCGTCGGCCGCAGCAACGGCGCCTCGTACGGCAGCGGCGCTCACACCGTCGCCCGATATCGATGGGCTGGCGCGGCAGGTCTATGACGTTCTCAAGCGACGGCTCGCGGCCGAGCGTCGCCGCAGCACCTGAGGGAGGATCCTGGGCGTGAGCACATCTGGTCTCGTCAAAGCCGTGATCATGAACGTCGACGCGGGCGACCGCGTGGAATGTTTGTTCAATCCGAAGGAGTACACGTTCGCCAAGCAAAACACGTGGGAAAAAAAGAAGGTGACCGGCGCGAACATGCCGCAAGTCACCTTCTCGGGCGGTCAGCCGACCACGTTGGAAATGGAACTGTTCTTCGATACCTATGCCATGGCGTCGGACGGTCAGGCGAAGGACGTCCGCAAGGAGTACACGGACAAGATTTGGAAGCTCATGATGGTTGACGAGAAGTTGAAGGACAAGAAGAGCAAGAAGGCCCGGCCGCCGATGGTTCTGTTTCAGTGGGGCAATGCATGGTCCTTCAACGCCGTCATTTCGAGCATTCAGCAGAAGTTCACGCTGTTCTTGCAAGACGGGACGCCAGTTCGCGCAACGCTGACTGTGGCGTTCGAGCAGGTGAAGGACGATGCGCGGCTGGCGCCGCAGCTGCCTCCGCAGAATCCGACGTCCGGCGGGCTGGGCGGTGAGCGGTTCTGGACCGTCGTCGACGGCGACACGCTGCAGTGGATCGCATACAAGGAATACGGCGATGCGACGCGATGGCGCATGATCGCCGATGCCAACAACGTGTCCGCGGTTCGGCATCTCGAGCCCGGGACAACCCTCGTCATTCCGAATGGCTGATCAGACCCAGCTCCTCAGCCAATTCTACGTATCGGTCGAAGGCATGGATGATTCGACGGCGGTCCAGGTCATGGCTGACATTCTCGAGGTGACAGTCGAGAACAGTCTGCATCTCCCGGATGTGGCGACGGTCGTGCTGCACGATACATCGCTTAAATGGGTGGACGACTCGCGACTCGAGCCGGGCAAGGGACTGAAGATCTCAACGAAGGGGCAACAGGGCGAGCAGCCGCTGTTCGATGGCGAGATCATCGAGTTGGAACCCGAATACAGTCCGGCTGCCAATCGTCTGGTGATCCGCGCGTTCGATCGGCTGCATTGACTGGCGCGCGGGCGCTATGTGCGCTCGTTCGTCAACGTGACCGACGGCGATCTGGCGAGCAAGATCGCTCAGGAGCAGGGACTTCAGGTCAACGTCAGTCAGACGTCCCAGGTCCATCCCTACGTCCTGCAGAACAATCAGTCGAATCTCGAGTTTCTGCAGTCGCGCGCGCAGGCGTTGGGGTATTTGGTCTTTGTGGAAGGCAAGACGCTGAACATGTCTCCGCCGAAGGCCGACGGCGGCACCGTCGAGCTGAAGTGGGCGGAGACCCTCCATGAGTTCCACCCCCGGATGACGACCGTCGGGCAGGTTTCCGCCTCGACGGTCCGCGGCTGGGATCCCGAGGCAAAACAGGCGATCGTCGGAAAGGCGAGCAATGGCAACGGCACGCCGCACGTCGGTGAGCAACGCGCTCCGGGTGCCCTCGCGCAATCGGCGTTCAACCTGGAGGCTCCGCTACTGACTACTGATCGGCCCATTCGATCGCAGGGCGAGGCCGACACGCTCGCGCAAGCGATGCTGGACCGGCAGACGAGTCGCTTCATTGAGGCGGAGGGCAGCTGTGCCGGAAATGGCAAGATTGTCGCCGGCGCATCGATCAAAGTCAGTGCTGTCGGAGATCGGTTCAGCGGCACGTACCTCGTGACGTCCGCACACCACGTTTACAACGCGCAGGATGGCTACACGACGCGCTTCGCCGTGTCCGGCCAGAATCCGATCACGCTTCTGTCGGTGATCGAGGGCCAGCCGACGGCGCACACTCGGATCCCGGGTCTCGTCATCGGCATCGTGACCGATAATCAGGATCCCAACCACGAGGGGCGCGTCAAGGTCAAGTATCCGTGGTTGGGCGACGACGATGCGAGTGACTGGGCTCGCGTTGTCGTGGTGGGCGGCGGCAATCAACGAGGCATCGAATTCCTCCCAGAAGTCAATGACGAAGTCCTGATCGGCTTCGAACACGGCGACATCCATTTCCCCTATGTGCTGGGCGGATTATGGAACGGTCAGGACAAACCCCCGGCGGACGACGCGTTGAGCGGCAGCAAGGTCGTGAAGCGCGTCATCAAGTCGCGCACGGGGCATGTCGTGACCTTGGACGACACCGACGGCGGGGGCGGGATCACGATCGCCGATCGATCGGGGAATCAAATCCAGCTCGACACGGGATCCAATGCGCTCAAGATCAAGACGCAGGGCGACGTCACGATCGAGGCTCAGGGCAATTTCTCAGTGAAGGCTCAAGGGCAGGTCGAGATCGACGGGCTAGGCATCACGGTGAACGGCGGTGCGGGCACGGTCGACGTGAAGGGCTCGCTCATCAACCTGAACTGATAGGTCATCGACGATGGGACAACCCGCGGCGAAGCAAGGCGACATGGTGACGGCTACTGACACGCACATCATCCTGATCCCCAGCCCGGGCGGTCCGGTGCCGACGCCACTTCCGCATCCGTTCTCGGGGATTCTCCAGGTGGGTCTGAGTCCAACGGTCAACATCATGAATTTGCCGGCGGCGATCGTCGGCAGCATCGCGATCAACACGCCTCCACACATCCCCGAGGGTGGACCGTTCGCGGTCCCGCCGACGAATCAAGGGCAGATCCTCACGGGCAGTCCGACAGTCATGATCAATAGTCAGAATGGCAGCCCGAAATGGCGACCCGGTTCTGACCTGCAACGATCCGGCGCCGATGCCAGTGGGCACGGTCATCGCTACCGGCACGGTGATGATCGGATGAGCGATGTACGAAGCGACGTCCTCGGGACCGGCTGGTCCTTCCCTGTAAGCACTGACGCTCGCGGGCGTGTGGCGTTGGCGCGACGGGAACGCGACATCGAAGAGGCCATTTTCATCATTCTTCTGACGGCAAAGGGCCAACGCGTGATGCGACCCGAGTTCGGGTGCGGCATCCACGATCTGGTGTTCGCACCAAACGACGCCACGACGGCCGGCCTGGCCGTCTATTACGTCGAAGAGGCGCTGGCAATGTGGGAGCCGCGCATCCGTGTGCTCGAGGTCACTGCGGCTCCCGATCCCGACTCGCCGGAGCGGCTACTGATTCACGTTCAGTACGAGGTAAAAGCGACGTACGACCGTCGTGCGCTGGTCTTTCCGTTCTACCGCATTCCGGGCGAGTAGTCGTTACCCATCCGAATCAGTCACCTGACGCACTAGGCGATTATGCCGCTGCCAACTGTCGACCTCGACGACCGCCACTTCCAGGACATTGTGGACCAGGCGAAGACCCTGATCCCGCAATACTGTCCCGAGTGGACCGACCACAACGTCAGTGACCCCGGCGTCACGCTGATCGAGCTGTTCGCCTGGATGACGGATATGGTCCTGTATCGCGTGAATCAGTCGCCCGACAAGATGTACGTGAAGTTCCTGGAGATGATCGGTGTCCGCCTCGAGCCGCCGCGTGCTGCGCGTGTGCCGGTCACGTTCTATCTGTCGGCGCCACAGCCGGGCCCGGTCACCATCGCCGAGCGGACCGAGGTCGCGACCGTTCGAACCGAGAGCCACGCAGCGATCGCGTTTTCGACGGAGGCCGAGTTGACCATCAGGCCGCCGGAGCTGGTGGGCGCTTTCACGCGGGATATCGGACGCCGGAGCGAAGAGCAGTGGACGGAGCACGACCTCGCTCAGATCGATTTGCCTGGTCAGCGCATCCTCGTGTTTGCGACGAATCCTGTGCCTGGCAATGCGCTCTACCTCGCTTTTCGGTCGGATCTTAGTCACCATGTGCTCGCACTGGTGATGCAGTGCGACCTCGCGGGCGGCGCCGGTGTCGACCCGGCAAACCCTCCGATCATCTGGGAGGCGTGGCACGGCGGGACCGAGCGGTGGGTGCGATGCGACGTCGAATCCGACACGACGGGTGGCTTCAACACGTCCGGCGAGATGGTGCTTCACCTGCCCGCGATGAGCAAAGTGACGTTTCGCGAGGTGCCGGCGTACTGGTTGCGATGCCGTTTACTCGAACCCGAGGATGGCACCTCGATGTACCAAGTGTCACCCGAGATCGACCGTCTCCGGCTCGAATCCCGAGGCGCCACGACGATGACGCGTCACGCGACGACCATCTTTGATGAGGTGCTGGGTCGCAGCGACGGCACGCCCGGTCAACGATGGCGTTTGTTGCGCGCGCCTGTCCTGACTCGCGAGAAAGGCAAAGAGACGCTGATCGTCGAAGCTCCTGGGTCGGCTCCGCAGCAGTGGCAGGAGGTCGACGACTTCGGTGACTCTGGACCCGACGACTCGCACTTCACCCTCGATGGGAGCGACGGAACGATTGCGCTCGGGCCGGCGCTCTTGCAGCCCGACGGGACCGTGTATCGGTTCGGCGCGGTGCCGCCGAAGGGCAGTCAGCTGCGATTCAGCCGGTATCAATTCGGCGGCGGCATGGAGGGCAACGTGCCGAAGTCGATGTTGTCGATCCTGAAGTCGTCGATCCCGTACGTGGCGCGCGTGACGAACCGTGCGCAGGCCGTTGGTGGGCGCAATGCTCAGAGTCTCGACGATGCGAAGCTGCGGGCGCCCCAAACGCTACGGACGCGGACGCGGGCCGTGACGGCAGACGACTTCGAGACTTTGGCTCGGCAGGTCGCCGGTGTGGAGCGCGCGCGGTGTCTGGCACCTGGTGCGCAGCCCGACGGCGCGGCGCAGCCCAAGCCGGGAGAGATCCAACTGGCGGTCCTCCCGCAGGTCGATCAGTCTCGTGGATACATCGCGCCGGATCGACTCACGTTGTCCGCCGAGCTCAAGCAGGCGGTTGAATCGTTCTTGAACGAGCGCCGGTTACTCGGGACGCGGCTCGATGTTCAGCCGGCGCACTTCACCTGGGTCTCGATCGCGGCGCGCATCCGACTGCCAGAGCGGGTCGATTCCGGGCGGTCTGCAGATATTCGCCGCCGAGTAGAGACCGAGCTGTATCGATACCTCAACCCGTATGTGGGTGGCCCGGACGGCACCGGCTGGCCGTTTGGTCGCGACCTGCATGTGTCCGAACTGTACGCATTGCTGCAGCGGATTCCTGGCGTGGAATACGTCGACGATCTGCGCATTGCCGTTCGCGATACCGCGTCGGGCACGGCGACTCCGCATACGGCGCCGCGTCTCGTGCTGCCGCCGAATGGTCTCATCTGCTCGGATATCCACCATGTCTCAAAGTCGTGATGCGGTAGCCACGCCGCCGATCGGCGTGGCAGCCGTCGGCCCGACCGCCGTTACGGGTGTCCTCACCGTATCGGTGGACGGCAACGTGGTGCAGGTGGTGCCGCTCAGCGGACGAGTGCTCACGATCGGTCGACTTCCCGACAACGGCTTGGTCTTGTCGCACCCGACGATCTCTCGACGACATGCTGAAGTTCGGATGGACGGTGCGTACGCGATCCTGACAGATCTCGGGAGCTCGGGTGGTACGCAGGTTGGGGGTCGACAGCTCAAGGCCAACGAGCCGGTCGCGCTCGAAAGCGGCGATGCTGCGCTGTTCGGTCCCTACACGCTTACATACGCTGTCATTGCGGCAGCCGCACCGGCGCCGGCGCCCGTTTATCAGCCGCCGGAGCCGCTGGCGTCAGCGGCGATGCCGGCCGCGGTCGAGGAAGCGGCGCCGCCGGACCTGGCGCGACGCCGCACGTATCCTGCGCCGGCTCTGCCGGCGGGACCCAGTCGTTATCTGCGGGACCTGCCGCCTATATACCAAGACAGCGAGTTCCTCTCCCGGATGCTGTTGATCTTCGAGGCGATCTGGGAGCCGATCGAGCAGCGACAGGATCATTTTCCGATGTACTTCTCGGCGCGCACCTGTCCCTCCGGGTTCGTGTCCTGGTTGGCGAGTTGGCTGCACTTGACCGTTGATGCGCACTGGCCTGAGCCGCGCCAACGGGCCCTCCTCGCGGAGGCGATGGATCTGTACCGCTGGCGCGGGACGCCGTATGGATTGGTGCGCATGATCGAGGTGTGCACGAGCATTACCCCTATCATCACCGAGAAGAAGGATACGCCGTACGTGTTCGAGATTGCGGTCGCGATCCCACCTGGAAGCGGGGTGCACCGTGAGTTGATCGAAGAGCTCATTGCCACCCACAAGCCGGCGCATGTCGGCTACGTGCTCCACGTCCGCTGAATCGACCTCGATGAGGCTGCGCGCATGACGGACCTGAGAGGCCAGATCATCGAGGACTATCGTCTCGACGCATCCCTCGGCGTGGGTGCGGTCGGGGAGACGTATCGCGCGGTCAATCTTCGTACGACTGGGGTTGCGGCGATCAAGGTCGTGCACGGGCAGCTCATGAGCGATGGCGGTGCCGGCGATCGGTTTCGTCGTCAGTTGGCCACTGTGCTGACGGTTGCGGGACCACACGTGCTCCCGGTCCGCTCTTACGGCCAGCACCAGCGTCACTACTTCATCAGATCGGATTTCCTCGCTGGCGGGTCGCTGCGCGGTCTGTTGCAGCAACGGGCGAGAGATCTTCCGCTCTGGCGCGCGCTCGAGGTTGCGCGCCAGATGGCCGATGGACTCGCCGTCCTGCACACGCAGCGTTTGTGGCACGGGGCCATCAAGCCCGAGAACGTGATTGTCGAACGCGGACTCATGGAGGGCGCGCACGCGCCCGGTGCCTTGGTCATCCGACTCGGCGATGCTGGTTTGCAGCCGCTCGCGGAAAGCGGTGCCACCGTGGCGGGCAATGCCACGTTTGGATCGCCAGCCTACCTGTCGCCGGAGCAGTGCCGCGGCGTACCGATCGACGCGCGAAGCGACATCTATTCCTGCGGTGTCGTGCTCTACGAGATGGTCACGGGATTCCTGCCATTTCAGATCAAGACTCTCGGTGACGCGGTCGACAAGCATCTGAACGCGACGCCGCCTTCGCCCCGCGCGGTCGCGCCCGGCCTGCACGAAGGCGTCGACACGCTCGTACTCCGGTGCCTGGCCAAGCGGCCGGAAGATCGTTTCGGCTCCGCGGCCGAGCTCATGCTTGCCATCCAGGCGGCGGCGCAGCAGGTCGGAGTCCCGGTGGTTCCCGCAGTGGTGATGCGCGACGATCAGCCGCGCGTGCGGCTCGAGGACGAGCGACCGAGTGCGATACGGCCGGGTGGCGGCCCACACGTCGTTTGGCGGGATGAGTCGGGTGGCGGCGGAACGAGTCGAGGGGGCGGACTAGAGGTCCCACCGGGGCCAGGCCAGATGCGCGTGGTCTTCCGCGATCAGGGCGAGTCCGCCGCACAGTCCCTGCAGACTCCGGCCCTCGCCGATTCGCCCCCGGCTATCGACATGCGTCCGCCGCCGGCGGTCGACGAAATGACATCTGCGGCCGTTGGTCCGCTCAACGTGAGGCGGCGACCGACGACGCCCGAGCGACGGCCCTCGGTGTTGCCGCCCGATTTTGCGGACCGCGCTCCAGCCGGCAGCGGTAGCGCGCAGCGCTCGCGGCGCATCACCGTCGCGGTCGAACCCGAAGTGCTCACGCTCACGCCGGGGATGCCCGCGATCGTGCGCGTCACGCTCGCGAACGCGGGACACCTCGTCGATCACTTCGCCGTTTCTGTCGAGGGGGTGCCCAGCGAGTGGGTGGAGACGCCACATAAGCCGTCCCAGCTCATTCCGGGCAGTCGCGCCACGGTCCCGATCAAGGTGTTGGTGCCCAAGCAGTGCGGAAATCACGCTGGAGATTACGAGGTCGTGGTCCGCGCGCGTTCACGAGATAAACCCGAAGAGTCGACTACGGTCGCTGGCCGGTGGACCGTGGCCGCGTTCGCCGGATCAACTCTTGCGCTCGCGCCCCAACGCGTCCAGGGGTGGCGTCGAGCACGACTGAGGGCCGTGGTCGCGAACGATGGCAACGCACCGGCCGAGTACGATCTCAGTGCGTCCGATGAAGAGCAAAAGCTGCGGTGTACGTTCACGCCGCTGTCGTTGTCTCTGGATCCGTGTGAGCGAACCACGGTCGCCGTTCGAGCGTCGGTGCCAATCCGGTGGATCGGAACGAGGCAGATCCGTGCGTTCACCGTGCGGGTACAGCGGCATGCGCTGCCGGGTCGACCTGTAGTCGCCGAGCCGGCAGTTGCCGCGCAAGGACAGTTCATTCATCGTCCGATCATCCCAATGTGGGTCCCCCCGGTGCTCGCGCTGCTCGCCGCGTGCATCCTGTTTCTCGTCCGAACACGTTCCGCTCTCCACTTGGCGGTGACGCCGCCAGCGGCGCAGGTCGCGATCGGGTCGACAGTCCCGCTCGCGGCGTCGGTGCAGGATGCTCGCAACGAGGTAGTGCCGAACCATCCGGTGACCTGGCGATCGCACGATACGACCGTCGCATCGGTGAACGACAGCGGTGTGGTCACCGGCCGACGCGAAGGCCAAACGGAGATCGCCGTCGCAAGCGGTCGCACCTTGACTTCCATTCCGATCACGGTGGTTGCTGCTCGGGTCGAAGCGATCACGCTGATCCCCAAGGCGATCTCCCTCAAGATCGGCGGCGTGACAGTCGTTCGAGCCACGACGAAAGATGGCCGTGGCGGCGTCTTGAATCGCGACGTGATGTGGACGTCGAGCGATCCAACGGTCGTGACGGTCGGTGGCAACGGGCGCGTCACCGCCAAGACTGCGGGAACGGCGACGATCACGGCGATGGCGGATAACAAGACTGCCACTGCGGACGTGACGGTCGCGGCGCTCGCCGCGGGGGAAACGCCGGCGGGGACAGAGGATTGCGTTGGCTACGATCCGGCTGCCCTGCGGATCGTTGATGAGAAAGCGTCAGGCTGGGGCGTGAGCGATGGCAGCCGCGACATCGCTACGCTCGACAACCAGACTGACGCGCGCCGCGCGATGGGACTCGCCCGCGCATACAAGCGCCACTGTTATCTCGGGCGCGCCAACGTGCGCCCCGATCGAAGTGATTACATCATCGAGTACTGGGATGGGGCGTCGGGGCTTCCGACGGCACTGGATATCGAAGATTGCCAACGCTACGACCGCAACAATCTCCGCATTCAAGAAGTTGCGGGACAGGGATGGATGTTGACCGACGGCAAACTGCGCTTGACCATGGCCGATACACAGGCCGATGCCAAGCATGCGTGGGACATCGCCCTCGGCAACGATCAATTCTGCTTCATCGGTCGTGGAAACCGGCGGCCGAACCATTGGGACTATGTCGTGCAGTACTGGAAGCACTGACCACCACGCGGCTCGCAGAGGACAGTCGATTCATGCCAAACGTCGATAGCACGACACGTATCGCCTTGGCGCCGGCCGTGGGTGCGGTCGAGCCCAGTCAGCGCGTTTTGCAAGCAGTGCGGGACTCTGTTCGGGGCGAGTACGAAGTGCTGGGAGAGCTGGGTCGGAATGCGGCAGGCGTCATTGTCTTTCTCGCTCGCCAGTTGCGCGTCGGGTCGCTCGTCGCTCTGCGAGCGCGGCCAGCAGACGGGCCGGCGGGCGCGGGAGAGATCTGGCTTGACGTCATGCGCCAACTCGATGCGTCGACCCCCGGCCCACGTGAGACGTGCGTCAACTGCAATCAAGCGATTGGAAGCTGGGACCGGTTCTGCGGCCACTGCGGGGCCGACCTCGCCGGCGCGCCGGCGGACCGTGCCTCTACGGAACAGATGCTCCAGGCCGTGCGCGACGCGGCGGGCTCGCGATACGAAGTCATCGGCGCCATGAACCGCGCCGATGGTGGCGGCGACGTATATTTCGCACGCGATCCCCGAACCGGCGCGTTGACCGCGTTGCGGCTCAAGCGTGACGCGGCCGTTCCCGGTGGGGCGCCCCAATATCTCTTGGGACGCACGACTGTTTTGAAATCCGTTGCCGAGTCGCTTGGGGTATCGCACGGGGGGCCGACGGTACGGCCAGCCCCACCGCCGCCACCGACCGTACCTCCGCCGGTCGCAACGGCGCCTCCGCCGGCCTTTGTTCCCGCGTCGACGCCGATTCCCGCCGAAGCACCTGCGGCTCCGGGTTGGCATCGTTTCGTGCTGCCGCTCGTTATCGGCGCTGCGGCCGCGGCGGTCGTCATCTTCCTTGCCGGTCGGCGCCAAGGCACGTCGACAGCGCCAACAACGAATGTCGCGCAGGGCATGCCAGCGGCGGCAAAAGTCGATTCGGTGAAAGTCACGGTCGGCGGCGCGCTACCGGTCGGGACGACCATCACGGTCGACGGGGAGGTGGTCACGCCGCCAACGTTCTCTGTGGCCACCGGTGCACACAAGTTTCGCGCGGCGGCGCCGGGCTATGCGGCAGCCGTGGAATCACTTACGGTATCGACCGGGCAGAACTTGGTGTGGACGCCGACGATCACTCGCGCATCCCCATCGAGCGGCGTGCATCACGCGACGGCGGTGGCTCCTGCGCCGGCACGGCCATCTGCCCAGCCGACAGTGAAGGTGACAGAAGCAGCTGCCACGCCGCCGAACCTTGCTCCCGCGAGCCGCCTCAGTAGCAGCGACTCGGCGCTCACATCCCTGCCGACGACGACCAGCTCTCCCACCTGTGCGTCGCTGTTCTCGACACTCGAGTGGGACCGAGCGCTTCCCATCTGTCAAAAGGAAGCTGTCGCTGGCAACGTCGCCTCGGAGCGGACCCTCGGCACACTCTACGATCGCGGGCTCGGGACCCACCCCAATCCCCAGCAGGCGGCGATCTGGTATCAGCGGGCCAGCGACGCCGGGGACCGTCTAGCGGAGTACCAGCTTGGCGTGCTTTACCGCGATGGAAAGGGTGTGAAATCTGACAGCAAGAAGGCGGTCGACCTTTTTCGTAAGAGCGGGGCCCAGGGCGATGGGGACGCCTTGTCTGCCTTGGGCACGGCGTACGAGCGAGGCGATGGCGTGAAGCGTGACTACACACAGGCTGCTGATTGGTATCGGCAGGCGGCCGAACTCGGGCATCCGGGCGCCGCATATCGGCTCGGTGTGCTGTACGAGCAAGGGAAAGGAGTGGCCAAGTCCGACAGCGCAGCAGTTGCATGGTGGACGAAAGCGGCCGCGGGCGGCGAGACCGCCGCACGCGCGGCGCTCGCGAAACGAACCAAGAGTTGAGGCAAAAATGGCACGACGCGAAACGCAGCCTACCCGGCACCATGCCCATGCGCAACGGCCGCCGAGTAACAAGTCGCCATCGACGTCGGTACTGGATGGACTGCGATCGAGTCACGAGCCACTCCCGGCAGCGCACCGGCAGTCGATGGGCGCGCGGTTCGGTCATGACTTCTCCAACGTCCGAGTTCACGACGGACGCGAGGCGAACCGCTCGGCGGGGGAACTGGCCGCCAACGCCTTTACCGTCGGTAATGACATTGTTTTCGGCGAAGGGCAGTACGCGCCGGATGTGAGTGACGGCGAACGGCTCCTGGCGCACGAGCTCACACACGTCGTGCAGCAAGATCAGGGCGACTGGTCACGAGAAGCAGGGACGCTCAGTGACACAGCACTGACCTTGAGTCACCCGACCGACGTTGCGGAGCGGGAAGCCGTGTCCGCGGCCGATGCTGTGGTCAGCGGGTCCGATGTGTCAGTATCGACCGCGCCGGTCGCGGCGGTGTCGCGCGATCTCATGGACTGGGTCAGTGACGCCGCGTCAGCGGTCGGAGGGGCGGTGAGCGGTGCGGCATCGGCGGGCTACAATGCTTTTGAGAGCGCGACCGATGTCAAACCGGGGTTGAGCGCACTGAGTCAGGGCGTCGACTGGGTGGAGAATGCTGCCGCAAAGGGGAGCCAGGGGATGGTGGATCAAACCAAAGACATCCCGGTCCTCGGGACACTCGCGAAAGGAGCGGCCTGGGTCTCCGACGAGACAACGCAGGCGGCCGGCGGTGTGGTCAAAGGCGCGGGCGACATCGCTGGTGGTCTCGCAGGCGCAGTGTTGCACCCCGTTGACGCGGCTGCGGGGATGGAGGGTATGCTCGAACACAACAGCACGGTCCCGTTCCTGGGATCAACCCTCAAGGCCGTTCACGGCGCTTACGATCTCGCGGCGAACGACGGCGGTCAATACGGCAACAGCTGGGGAGACCTAGCCAACCATGTGTTCAATCCGTTGCAGCAATCCCAGGACGACACGAACTACGACCTGGGACTCGCGCAGGGCGTTCTCGCACCCGGCGCGGATGGCTGGAAAACATGGCAGGACAAACCAGCCGAGGCGCTTGCGCGCGCGGTGACGAATATCGCGCCAATGCTGATGGGTGGTGAAGAAGGTGCACCGGAGCAGCCAAAGGTGCCTGAGCCGATCGTCGACCCGGCCGTCCCTCCAGGGGCGCCCGGAGCGGCGCCACGCCCGATCGTCGACCCCCTTGCAAAGACGCAACCCGTCCCCCAAGTAGAGCCGCCGCCGCCCTCGAGCGCTCCGGACACGATTCCGGGGATTCCGGCCATTCCGCGTGGCGCGCAGGGCATCGAGCAACTCGCCGAGGTTGCGAGGCTCAACGGGATGAGCGTCGTCGAGCTACTCATGAAGTTGGGTCGCCCCATCAGGTGGGTGTAGCGCGCGACCGATTGTAATTGCGACTTGCTAGCCAGACCTGAACGCGCAATTTTATCGCGCCCAGCGACCTCGGCCCGCCCATCTAGACAGCTCACCTGGAGACCGATGCGACGCCTCGCTTGCGCAGTACTCCTTCTCGGGATCGGATCCGCCTCACTTCAGGCGCAAGGACTGCGAGACCAAGTTCGCAATCTGTTCCGTTTCGGGAATTGCGGTCAGTTCATCTGTCTGCAGACATCATTCGCGAACCACGAGGAGCATTTCAAGCCGGACGCCGACACGAGCGGTACTGAGCTCATCAACTTCTTATCGAACGCGATCACGACGAGCGTTAGCAACATCCCGGTCGGGGCCACAACCAGTGGCGCCACGTTCGTGATCGGACCGACTGGGGTCCCCATCGAAACCTCTGGCTCGTACGGCCCGATCGTCGCGGAGCGGGCGCAAACACTAGGACGCGGGCGGTTCCTGATCGGCTTCAATGTCACGCAGGACAACTATGTCTCTCTTCGCGGCGTCAAGCTGTCGAACCTCAACCTGACCCTGACGCACGAAGACACACCTCCCGTCGGACTCGGAGATCCGCAGTTCGAGTACGACACAGTCCACATTCAGACCGATCTTCATTCGTCGCTCACCGCGTTCGCCTTGCGAATGTCCTACGGCGTCTCAAACCGCGTCGATATCGGCGTCGTCGTCCCGATTCTCAATTTGAGTTTGAGCGGCACAAGCATCGGTACGATTGGCAATGTCGAGAATCCGCCAGCACACTACTTCGCCAACCCTGCACCAGGCGTCTATCAGCTCGTGGACACCGCTCATGCGTCAGGATCGGCGAGTGGCATTGGCGACATCGCGCTCCGTGCCAAGGTCAATGCGTTTCAAAGCTCGCGGGTTGGCTTTGCCGTCCTCGGAGAGGTGTGGCTTCCAACGGGTGATTACCAAAACATGCTTGGAGCTGGCCGGATGGCGGCGGCCGGAATAGGAATCGTCTCTGCGACGTTCGGCGACTTCTCGCCGCACGCCAATGTTGGCTACATCTACCAGGCGAGTGCGACCGAGACCAGCTCCATCCTGACCACACTCGGGGCCGATGGCCTCGTCCTCAGGCGCGTCACGATCGCGGGCGACATCATCGGACAATGGCAGGCTGGCCCGGCGAAGATTCAACTGCCGCAGCCCGCACACTACATTGACGGCAGCGTAGTGCCGCGAACGACGATCCCGAGCATTCCCGACAACTTCATCGACGGGTCCCTCGGCGCGAAGTTCCTGATAGCTGCGCGGGTGCTCGGCGTGGCGAACGTGATCGTACCGTTCACAGACGCCGGCATGCGATCGAACGTGATATGGACCTTAGGCGCGGAATGGAATTTCTAGGGGCTGGACGTCGGACGTGAGACGCTGGACGTCGGACCCCGGCCTTACTTCTGGCGGTCCATTGACAGGATGCGCCAGCCGAAGGCATCGCGGTCCAGCTTCACCTTGAACCGCAGCGTCGAGCTTGGGAGCGCGCCCTGCGAGGGGACAAAACCCTTCATCGTGTAGCTGAAGATCGTTTCTGCGCGCGATCCATTGAACGTCGGCGGATCCACCGACACGAGCGCGACGTTCAGATCGGTGGCGGCATTGAACAGCGACTGCCAGTTGCGCGCGGCATCGTCGGGCATGGTTGGCCAGATGCGCCGCATCTCCGGCATTTGGCGCGAGTTCACCGCGGCCACGTAGGCCGCCAACACGCTTCGCACATCCGTGCCGCCGGCTGGCGCGGCCGGCGCGCCTGGAGCCGATGATGTACCAGCCGAGGCACTCGCGGGCGGGTTGGACGTCGCCGCCGCGCTGTCGGTGCCTGGCGCGGATCCAGGGGGCGACTGCTTTATTGTGGTGGGCGGAGTGCCCTGGGCTACCACAGCACGCGCCCGAGCTGCCCGCTGTGCGGTCTTCCATCTGTCTTCTGCTTCGCTCGCCACAGTTGCGGCCGTCTCGTATTGTGCAGCGACTGCCAGACTGTCGGCTTTTGCCCGCAGGGCGTCGCCCGGTGCCAACTCCGAGGTCGTGGCGCCGCCAGTCACCGCGAGATCGCGTGCATGAAGCGCGGTTGTCTCCAGGTTCTGGAATCGGTGGAGTGCAGCCGAGCGGGCAGCGCTCGATGCGGCAGCGGAATCGGATGGGTGTGCCTTTGTTGCGACCGGGTTGGCGTCACTCTGTGTTGGCGCCGCCGGCGTTGAGGTGACCGGGGCGACCCGCGGAGCCTCGGCTGGAGTCGATAGAGCGCTGGCCGCGGGTGCCGAATCCGCTGACGTCGGGTGTCCGCGTCGAACGAGGAATATTGCGGCGGCAAGGAGGACGAGGGCCGCGGCGCCTGCGGTTGGGAGCACAACGGACCGCGCCGCCCGAGGGGCCACCGCGGGGACAGCTCGGCTGTCGGGCGTCTGAGTGCCCGGCGGTGCCACGTTGACGCGCCAGGGCGCGGCCGGAGAGCGTTGCGCGCCCGCGACCGCGACAGCTGATTCGGTGGGGGCCGACCCGCCGCCGGCGACCGGCGCAGCAGATGAGGCGCCCGACCACTGGACGCGCGGCTGCGCGAGAGCTGGCGAGGGCGGCGTGGGCACGCGAATCTCTTCCCCCGGCGGACGCATCCGCGGGTCGGGTGAGGCGTGGAACCCGCGGCGCCCCAGGCCGACGAGCTTCGCTCGGAGTTCTGACCAGACACCTGGGGTGTCCGGACGTGCCGGTGTCTTAGCCCCAGCAGCCGCTAACGCTTCGCCAACGGCATCCGCCGTTGGGTACCGCTCGGACGCGAGCCGGGCGAGTGATCGCAAGACGACGCTCGCCAATGCCGGCGAGATCTCCGGGTTGAGCGATCGCGGATCAGGAGGTGGCTCGGTCAACCGCCGCATTAACATGGCCTGGCCTTGGCCTGTGAGCGGTTCGGTGCCGGTCAACATCTTAAAGAGGATGCAGCCCAGGGCGTAGATATCGCTGCGGCCATCGAGCGGCTCGCCGGTGATTTGCTCGGGGCTCATGTACGCGGGCGTACCAACGATGAATCCAGTCCGGGTGATTTGTTGCTCGTCACTCTGCACCGCTTTGGCGATGCCGAAGTCCACGACCTTCACGACATCCCGCCCGGTACGAGACGTTCCCATCATCACGTTGTCGGGCTTGAGGTCCCGGTGCACGATGTTCAACTCGTGCGCCGCACCCAGTGCATCGGCGATCTGGGCGGCGATATCTACGGCGCGCGGGATCGGTAGGCGTTGTTCGCGACGAAGGAGCTGGGACAACGGTGCACCCTCGACGTACTCCATGGCGATGTAGAGCCGGCCGTCATCAGTCTCACCGAAGTCGTAGATCGCGGCGACGTGCGGGTTCATGATCCGGCTTGCGTTGTACGCTTCGCGTCCGAATCGGCCGGCGGCGTCGGCGTCGTGGCGCTGCTCAGCGTGCATCACCTTGAGAGCGCACGGACGTCGCATCTTGATTTGCTCGGCCAGGTACACCTGGCCCATCCCGCCTTCGCCTAGCAGCCGAAGAATCTCATAACGTCGCGCGAGCACTTGGCCGACTAGCCCTGCTGAAGTCGTATGCGCGATCAACGTGCTTCCATCGGTGGGGCAGAAGCGGTCATTCGGGCCAAACTCGGCCCCGCACTGCGGACAGATTCGCGCAACGTCGTGGCCGCCAGCGGTCGGGGCGGCGGATTTCGGGGGTGGCTTTGGGGGTGCTACGGGCTGACGGCTCGGCTCGACCTGTGCTGGGCCGGCCGCAGAGGGCCCTACCGCCGTTGGCGATGCTGCACTGGACGCCGGTCGATCTACCCCGCCATGCATCGTCGGGCCATCCTCATCGACCGAGGCCCGGCCCGATTCTCCGCCAAATCCGGCCGACCCGCCGGGCGCGGCCATTTCGTCAAAAACGACAGACCCGTCGGCGCCAGTTCGGCGCCGCAACGCACGCACTTCTCCGGTCGACCGGAGGCGCACCAGGAACACGGCACGTCCCTCCGCATCGGCGCCGAGCGCCCGAAGTACATCGTAGCGGGCGCCAACCGCTCGTTGCACGGCTGCTAACGTCTCGTCGGCCACGAAGATGATCGGTCAGAAAGACGCAATGTGTGACCTCCGTGGCCGCCCATGCGGAAGCCGCGAGAGGCCTGGGCGTCGACGCTCGACGCCCAAGTCCTATGGTAGGGGAAGAGCAGCCTCTCGGAAAGGGCGCGTCAACACCTTGGGACTGCCAGTGGGGCAGGGGCGGCGTTGATGCCCGACTGCTATGGGTTTGCCCCGCTCAGGATCCACGTCGCGATCAGCTGGATGAGCGACGGCGGCAGGCAAGGCGATTGACCACTCGACGTGCAACCCTGCGGCATGTTGTCCGCGGAATGGGAGGCTCGCCCACGAATCATTGAGTAGAGGTAGCTGTCCGTCGTGTCAAACGGCACCACAAGTGTGTTGCTGGTCGACGGGCTCGGTTTATTGACGAGGTTGTTGTAGGAGGTTGTCCCATCCGTCAACAGGATGTTTTCCTGCGCCCCTGGCGGCTGGTGGCAGGACACACAATAGTTGGAGAAAATCGGCTGAATATCGGTGGCCAACGATGGCACCGTGTTGGCTGGGGTAACCGTGATCGCTTCACTGCCTGTATCGACGCCGTCAGTCGCGGAGATCATGGCTGTGCCGGCGGACACGCCCTGCGCGAGACCTCTCGCGACCTGGGCGACCGTTGTGTCGCTGGACGTCCAGGTCAATGGACCGCCAGCCGGATCGGCACGGAGTTGTATGTTGCCGCCAACCTGCACGACAGGCTGGGGCGGAAACAGGACTAATGCGGTGCCGGGTGCCCCGGCATCCCGCGCGCAGGCGACGACACACACGCCGAAGAAGGCCAGCGCGGCCCATGTCCGAGCGACTCCTGCGGTTCGGCGCTCAGGCGCGTCACCACCACGAGTGATCAACACGCTCTCCTATGAGGGAACGGCTATCCACAGTTGGCAGCGAGCCACTTGGGCTGGCGGACGAAGGTACGTCGTTCAGAGGTGAAGTCAAGCGCAACACGCGGGTCGGCCCTCAGGCGGCCCTGTTCCGTCCGTGACCGACCTTGTCGTGGCCGATCCCTCCGATCTCGCCGGCGCGCTGGGATCGATACTTACGCCGATGGCGGTGCGCTCGATCCACCGTTTCCTTGGGCGTGGAAAAGAATGACGTTCCCGCCAAGCTAACGCGATGCAGGGAACGCGACGCCACCCATCTCGCGTGCTGGCATCATCGTCGCCATCGCCTGCCAATCCGCGACCGACGTCACAGCAGACGTGTCGTCGCGGTATCGGGCCGCGGCAGCGAGAATCGCCCCCCGCTTCTGGTTCCTCGGCACGGTGGGCGACGCGAGCACGTCGGCGACCACGTCGTGGAAAGCGTGCAGATTGTCAAATATGATTGCGGCCTCCGGATAGCGCAGCGCGAACACCGGCGCGACGGACCCGGTCATTGGCATTACCGTGGGCATGTGCCTTGGCGGATCCTCCAGGAACTGATGAAAGCGCGTGAGTGCGCTCTCGACGTTCGCTCGGCGAGTTGTGCGATTGTCTCCGTCGATCAACGCGTCGTATACCCCCACTTGGAGCCAGTGATACGACCAGAGCAGGCCGCTGTATTTCGGGTATCCCGCTCGGAAGGCGCCCGCGTATGGCGAGTCGGTCATGAGCGACATGCGCTTCGGTTTGGCACTGAAGGCCAGGTCCGGGCGCGACTGATAATACCTGAGTGCGCGCGCGACCTCGTCGTCCTTGCGCGCGAGTGGAATCCGGTCGTCCGCCCAGATGTCATAGATCTGTCGGTGCAGCATGTGCGCCCAGGCGAACATTTCGTGAGCTTCTGGCACGAGTCGCACATAGTGGGGGGCGAGCGCCTCTTCGTCGAGTGGCTCGGCAGGCGGATGGACCAGTAGTTGATCGACAATGAACTGGAACCGACCTCCTTCGAGGCGCCGCGGAGCGTCCGACGGGTGCGCGACCAGATCGTCGTACACGATCGCGTGGCCGAAATCGAACGCGTTGAAGAGACGGTCCGCATCCGGGTAGCCGTGCCGAAAGGCCCAGTTGTACGAGGCAGGGAGAGTCGTCTGCTCGTAGTAGTGGCAGCTCGCGACCGCTTGACCCGCGATGATCAGCCCAAGCGTGCGAAAAGCGCTAGTGCGCCGGCGCATCGATCCCGCCCCCAGACGTGAATGCTGGGACACCGAACGTGTACGTCGTCCCCACCGTCGCGATCCACGCAAGCCGTAAGCCGGCGAACCGGCGCCCGGCGCCCACGTCGAGTACCGTACGAGGAGATATCTGCTTGCGGATCCCGATCTCGCCGATCCAGTCGTTGGGTCTCGGCAGTGCGCCAGTGTATCGTGTGGCGTACACATCTGCCGCCACCAACATCGACGACAGCGGGATGGTACGGTCGGCAGCGAGGCCAAAAACGAGCAACGTGCCGCCAGTCTGAGTCGGTCCGCCGGCTTGCTGCTGGCCGGTCGGCTGTCCTGGAATGAAGTGGCCGGCAATGGAATCCCCCGGCGCAGCCCGTGGGTTCTCCGGGCTCGGTGCAAGACCCAATACGCCACACGGTGTGTCTGGGATTGGTGCCGGAGCTGCCTGGCATGGTGCGCCACAACCCGTGGCGGTACTCTGTGTCGCCACGCGATAGGTGCTGAACTCGATGTTGAGGTGCAGCCGCGTGCTGCCAAATGTTCGTGTGGCGAGAGCGCGGGCGGCGAACAGCGTGCCGACCGTCGTTGCGCCTGCGCCGGGGAAGGAAACGTTCCCCTTGATCGCCAGTGCCGGCAGGACCACCGATTCGGGGTTGAAACTGTACGCGGCACCAAAGCCGAGCCCCGTGAGTCCTCGAGCCGGCGTGGCCCCGCGTTCCCGGAAGATGATGGGAGCGGTCACCTCAATGTCGGTGCGCGGCAAGATCCCATACGACAAAGCCGGCTCGATTTGAAACCGCGTGAGACCCTTCCCGAAGTCATCGACGCGCAGGGGTGCCATCTCCCACTCGAAGGCGTAGCGCGGGATGACAGCCGCCTCCTCGATATAGGTTGGGCGCCCGCCTTCCAAGTCGTGATACTCGGTCTGCGCTAGACAGATGGCAGCCGACATCGCGGTTAGCCCGGCGGCGACAAGCGACGGCATCAGGCGCGACACGCGACGAAGATACCTTTGGGGTGCTCCCTTGGATACGCGGACCGGCTTCCACGGCTACGAACTCGTGCAACCCGCCGTGCATCTGACATTCGCACCGATACGTAGGCACGAACGCTGTAATCCATCGGCTGCGAGGGACTGTTCGGTGCTGTACATTCGCACGTCCAATGGTCTCGTCTCCGTAAGCGAAGTCAAAGACCAGGTTGGCAGTCCTGACCCGGCGGCTTGTTCATCGGGGTTGCGCAGATGGTGCCAACCCTTGAGGACCCTGTGACCTAATAGGGCGTCCGGCCACAGCATGATCTCCGCCATTCGGGCGCGAGCTGCTGGCTCTCCGCTGGGAAGTCACCCGTGCAAGTGCAGCACGCGGTCGGCCCACTCGGATCACCGCACGACGATGGGCTACTACCGCTTCACCCGCGAGCGCCTGGTCTCGCTCGTCGCCGAGCCCGCGCCCAGGGCACGAAAAAAGGCGCCATTGGCCGCCGCTGTGCCCACTGGTGTGCCCAAGCGGCCAAGCGGCCGGTCAGTCGGGATCGCGTACGTTCAACGGAGGGCGCAGGATTCGAACCTGCAAGGGCCTTCCGGCCCGCCGGTTTTCAAGACCGGTGCATTAGCCATTCTGCCAGCCCTCCCAACGTGTTGCTACACTGCAACTTATGGTTCTCGCGAACGACTCGAAAGTGCGTGCGGACTATTTCCCGGACCACTTGTGTTAAAATATCGCCCTACGCGCGCCGGCCCGCGACGTCATCGGGGGAACACGCGCACGGGCCGACGGTCGGCGTTGTTTCAGGCACCATCTCGTGCTAGATTTCGTGCCTCCCCCCGAGTGGAGGCACTTGGAATGCGAACGACGATGGCGCTCGATGACGAGCTGGTCGCCAAGGCCCAGAAGCTCACGGGGTTGCGAGAGAAATCCCGCCTCGTGCGCGAGGCCCTGCGAGCCCTTATTGAGCGCGAAAGCGCGCGCAGGCTGGCGATGTTGGGTGCAAGTGAACCCAAGCTCAAGGTACCATCCCGGCGCCGGCCACCTGCGGCGTGATACTCGTCGATACCTCGGTTTGGATCCACCACCTGCGGACCGGGAACCAAGCACTCTCTGATCTGCTCAACGCCGGGATGGTGCTCGCGCATCCATTCGTGATTGGTGAGCTGGCGCTAGGGAATCTCAGCCAACGCAGCCTCATCTTAAGCTCGCTGGCCGACCTGCCCCAAAGCCGAGTCGCATCAGTCGCGGAAGTGCTGCACCTCATCGAGCATCACCGGCTGTTTGGACGAGGGATCGGTTATATCGACGCACATCTGGTGGCCAGCGTGCTTCTAACCACAGGTGCAGCGATCTGGACCGCCGATGCCCGCCTACGCGCGATCGCCGAGCGACTGGGGCTACAGGCTGACCCCGCGCGACGCTGAGATCGCGATCACGGGCGCGAGTTGGGACTACTTCACGTACACATGGCATAGCAACCACGATACGTACGACAAGCGGGGTGTTCGACGACTTGAAGAGCAGCGCGACCCTCGCGGCGATGCTGGCCTACCTCGCACCGACTTGCCCCAAACCGGTAGGGGCGGCGCATCGCGTCGCCCTCCGGCTTGGCGCCGCCCCCGTCATGCCAGCCCATTGCATCAATGTGCAAACGAGGCGATCGGGGCCCCTCTGGTTGCCTCCAGCTCGCTCAGCGTCCAGTGCTCATTACGATCATCACCTGGCAGCGAGAGACTCGCGCTCCGCCGCGCTCACCGACTTGGGAGAGCTCGCGGCCGTCTCGATCAGCGTTGCCACCGCTTGGGGGTTCGAGACGTAAATAGCATGACTCCCGGGCACTTGCGTGGCGGTCGCGCCAGCGCGCTCACACATGGCGCGCTGCGCAGCGAGAGGGATCATCTTGTCATCGGTGACGAGCAGATACCAGCTCGGCTTCGTCTTCCAGGCCGGATCCGTGATTTGACCACTCAGCGCGTTCACGCCCCATGGGACCTGCGAATCGGCCATGAACTGCGCAGTGCCGGCGTCCACGGTCGCCGCGAACGACGCGGCGAATTTGGCTTTATCGAGGAACAGGTAGCCGTTGACCGGCGGCAGGATGGGCGGCACCGGAGCGCCCGGCGGCGGATTGGCGATCAAGGTGTTCACCGACTCGCCCTTGGCGGGCGCAAAGGCCGTGATGTAGACGAGCCCTGCCACCTTTGGATCCGTGCCGGCCTCGGTGATCACCGCGCCGCCGTACGAATGACCCACCAGTATGACCGGGCCTGGCTGTTGGTCGATCACGAGCCTGGCAGCCGCCGCGTCTCCTTCGAGTGAAATGGTCGGATTCTGGACCACGCTGACGTTGAACCCGTGCTGCTTCAGAATGTCGTAGACGCCTCGCCAACCTGAGCCGTCCACGAACCCACCGTGGACGAGAACGATGTTGTTGACCTTGTTCGTCGATCCCGATGCGGAGAAGTTGGCCATCACGCACCTCCAGGATGTTGGCGGTTTACCGCCGAGGATTTCGTACGGGATTCATGGGTTTGCTCCCGTCTGTCGGCCCAAGACTGCGCTCACGCACGCGCAGGCTGGTCGACTGCGAGCGCCAGGTACGCGCCCACGACGTCGCGGTCGCCTAAACCCGCGTGCAAAGCCGTGTCCCATTGCGTCGCAATCGCTTGGGCCATCGGTAGCCGTTGGTGTGCGCGGTCCGCCGCCTCCAAGGCGAGGTGCAGATCCTTCGCGGCCAGGGCGAGTGAAAAGTCGGGACTGAAGGCGTCGTGCTCGATCTTGTCCAACTTGGAGAGTGCCCATGGCGCATCGAGCGCGGTCGATCCTAGACACGCCGAGACGTCTTCGAGGGAGACGTCGAGCGACCGCGCGAGCACGGCTACCTCCGCAATGCCCTCGCCGAGTGCCGCGAGCCACGTATTGAGCACGAGCTTCATCCGTGAGCCGGTGCCCGCTCGCTCCCATCGCATTGTCTTTTGACCAAGTACCGAGAAGACCGGCCCCAGCGCGTCGAGCGCCGCGGCAGGGCCGGACGCAAGGATCAGCAGCTTCCCCTCTTCGGCCGGCGTCTTGGAGCCGGACACGGGTGCGTCGACGAACACGACGTCAGGCCGGTGCGCTTTGGCCAACGCGATAGCTCGCTCAGTGCCGTCGACGCCAATGGTGCTCATCTGCAACCACGTCGCCGCCTGCGGCATCGCCGCCAGCACGCGTGGCATCGTCTCCTCGATCGCCTCGATCGTGGGGACCATCGTGAGCACGACGCCGGCATCGCGCACTGCCTCCTCTGGAGTCGCTGCCGCTTGGGCGCCTGCACTCGCGAGCGGTGCGGCCGCAGCGCGGGAAACGTCCCATACCCTCACGCGCATTCCGGCAGCGAGGAGTCTCCGCGCAAACGCCGAGCCCATCGTACCGACGCCGAGGACCGCAATAGTTTGACTGGGCGGCATCTGGATCACATCCGTTTGGGTGAGGGCCGTTCTACCGGGACGGCCGCAGTCAGCATCGTGTCGATCTCGCGCAGGTCATTGGGGGGTGAGCGCGATGCTCGCTGCACGAGCCGGCTTGCCGACGCGCTTCGGACACCTCGCTCGCAAAGATTGTACTCCAAGGTCGCCGATCTCGGGCCTTCTCGAGTCGGAGGATTTCACCGGCCTGCTCTGGAAAGCCGACTCGGCCGCTAGCAATACTCTCCGAACCTGGCGCTTCGGGAAAGTGAAGGATTGGATCACCTTGTGGCGCCATCGCAGCGTGCCCCCAATCGTCAAAGCGCCATCCACCCTGCGCGAACAATGCAGGTCGGTTGTCAGGGCTGACTTGGGGGGATCCCCGGCGACGGTCGCCGCGGCCCTGCGCAGAGGCGAACCTCAAAATGGACTTCATGGCCAAGCAGCAGGAGCGCACCATCGGCCAGGGTGTGGGTGTGCAACCCCCAGGCTTTGCGGTCCAATTCGCCTCGGACGAGCCCTCGATACCATTGGGCGTCGGTCGCGACCTGTTCCCACGTGCCACGGTCGGCGCCAAGAACGAAAACGTGCTCCTGGCCGTGCAGCCGGAGCACTCCGTCGAGTTGTTGGCGCCCCGCGCCACCCCCTCGCGCCCACTGCGTCTCGAACTCAATGAGGGGATGCGACGCCGTGCCGAACAGTCCTGTCGTCTCGCGCTCGTCCAACGGCGCCTCGAAAGAAACACCCAACGCATCCAACCGAAAATTGGCCGTGCGGATCCCCTCGTTGGTGTCGATCACGAGCGTTCCCCCCTGCAGTGGGAGTGTGCCGCGGAGTACTGGTACTCCCATCGCGTGCAAGTGGAATCGCGCCTCACTGCGGGCTGGGTCGACGGGATACGAGTCGCCATCCTTGTAGTACGACGGGATAGAGTTACCCCTCCTTTGATCGAAGGGGCGGGTGGCGGTTACAGCGCGCGCGGATCAAACACGGCTCCAGTTTGCTTCCCTTCCACACTCGCCACGTAGGCCCGCGCCACATCGGCAGCAGGTAAGCCGATGCCCGGATCCTGTCCCAACGCGCGCAGCGTCTCGGACACCCAGGGCGGACTGACCACGTTGATACGTTGCCCGCGTGGCAACTCGAGCGCGGCCGAGCGCGCGAAGCCCTCGAGCGCCGCGTTGACCAGACTAACAGCCGCCGCCTTTCGGGCCGGTTCCCGAGCCAACGAGCCGGCGGTGAGGGTAAACGAGCCGCCGTCAGCGACCGAGGACTGGCCAAGCCTTACAAGGTTCACCTGTCCCATCAGCTTGTTGTTTAGGCTGAGGGCGAAATCGGCATCGGTGAGCTCAGCAAGCGGCTTGAACGCCGCCTGTCCTGCCGCGCTCACCACCGCGTCAACGCGTCCGACCCGAACGTAGAGGGCGCGGATCAATGCGGAGTCACTGATGTCTACCAGCTCGGGCGCTTCACGGAGACTGGCGAGGACGAGCTCGTGCCGACCCTTTAGAGCGGCAACAATCGCCCGACCAATGGTGCCGCTCGCACCAACGATGAGTATGCGCATGGATGCCGAATCCCACTAACGGTGAGGGGGTTCCACAATGCCAACCCGATCAAAGCTGACTGCTCGACCGCTTTGCCGTTCCCAGAAGCAGCGCCGCCCTTAGTCACTTGTGCTCTGATAGCTAAAAGGCTATCATTTGTCATGGCTGCCCGATCGTCGGCCGCTCGTCTCCTGCGGGCGGCTCGCAAGCGCGCCGGTCTCAGTCAACGGCTGCTCGCACGTCGTGCGGCGACGACGCAGTCAGTGATCGCGCGGATCGAGAGCGGCGAGACGAGCCCGCGTTGGGATACGCTTCAGCACCTGCTTCGCGCCGCCGGATGCGAGCTACGCGCGGAGGTGATTCCACGGCCACGCGCTGATAGCCACATGATGCGCGATGTCGCTCGCATTCTCCGACTGTCCCCTGAGGACCGGCTTCGAGAAGTGGCGGCACTCAATCGCTTCGTAGCGGCCGCTCGGCGTGCCTGACATCGAGCCCCTTGACCCAGAGCGCGTCATCCGGGCACTCGCGCACCACAAGGTGCGGTACGTCCTGATCGGCGCGCTCGCGGCGCGTCTGTACGGTTTTCCTCGCGTCACTGCCGACATCGACATCACGCCGGATCGCGACGGCGATAATCTCTCGAGACTCGCGGCGGCCCTTCGGGAACTTGGAGCCAAGGTCTACACGGAGAGCGTGCCCGAGGGGCTTGCCTTCGACTGCTCGGCGACCGCGCTCAGTCGCGCCAATGTCTGGAACCTCGTCACCCGCGCTGGACGCATGGACGTGGCTTTTCGGCCCTCTGGCACCGAGGGGTACGGCGATCTAATGCGGAACGCCGTTCGATTCGAGGCGTTCGATACACCCGTTCTGGTCGCTGCCCTCGACGACATCATTCGTTCGAAAGTCGCGGCCGACCGGCCACAGGACCGGCAGGATGTGCCGATGCTTAAGGCGATCCGGCGGCGACTCGAGCCGGAAGCGCCTGGTTAATAGGGCCTGGATGTCGTCAGACGGAAATCGTCCCAACGAGATCAGAGGGAGATCGATGAATCCTCGCGTCGGTCTGCGGCATCCCCGCATGGCGCCGCCCGATTGAATTGCCGCCGTGGTCATCGGTCTGGCCGGAGAGTGAGCTTCAATGCGAAGCAAGGGTGCTGACGGACTGGCACCTCCCGGGGCAATGGCGTTATCTAGGGCGACGGAACAATGCGAGAAACAGGCGACCGGGTCCTCATACCTAAGTCCAGACGCGCTCCCTCGTCTAGGCGAGAGGTTCACCATGCGTAAGGCCAGCACTCTTCTGATCGTCGCCGCGACGATCAGCACGGCGCTCGTGTGTCGGGTCGATGCCCAGGAGGCTCAGGCCGCGACCGACATCTCCGCTCACCTCAAGTTTCGATTCATCGGTCCGCCCGGCAATCGGCTCAATGCGATCGTCGGGGTACCGGGTAACCCATGGGTTTACTATGCGGGTGCGGCGTCTGGCGGGATCTTCAAAACGAGTGACGGTGGTGCCCATTGGGACCCGATCTTCGACTCGCAGACTGTCTCCTCGATTGGCGCTCTGGCCGTTGCGCCGAGCGATCCGAACGTCGTGTGGTCCGGGACAGGCGAAGCGTTCATCCGCAGCAACATCTCGGTGGGCACCGGCATCTATAAGTCCGTCGATGCCGGCAAGACGTGGTCGCTGATGGGGTTGGACCGGACCGGCCGAATCGGACGCATCGTCATCGATCCTGCAAACCCTGACAACGTCCTCGCCTGCGCACTCGGTCACGCCTACGGCCCACAGCCAGAGCGGGGCGTTTTCCGGACCACTGACGGCGGAAAAAGCTGGAACAGGGTGCTGTTCGTCGATGAGAATACCGGATGCTCGGACATCGCGATGGATCCGAACAACCCTCGCACCTTGTTCGCCGGCATGTGGCAGATCGAGATACACACGTGGGGGCGCACCAGCGGAGGCCCGGGCAGTGGTCTCTTCAAATCCACAGACGGCGGCGCGACGTGGAAGCGTCTCGAGGGCCACGGATTGCCCGACGCACCTGTGGGCAAGGTCTCTGTCGCGATCGCCCGCAAGAACTCTAACTACGTCTATGCGCTGATCGAGACTGGGGACGGCCTGCCTGTGAACGGCAAACCCACGCAGCGAGGGCAGCTGTGGAGCTCGAGCGACGGCGGTGACAGTTGGCACGTGGTGAGTTACGACCGGCAGCTCCGCGGGCGCACGCATTATTACAACCGGTTTGCGATCGCGCCGGACAACGAGAACGTGCTCTATTTCATGTCCGCTGCGTTCTCGCGGTCCCTCGACGGCGGGCGCACCATTACGGACTTCGTGACTGGCCCGGGCGGCGACAATCACGACATGTGGATCGACCCCACCAACAGCGATCGCATGATCGTCGTCAACGACGATGGGATTAGCATCTCCATCAACGGAGGAGTCACGTGGCAATTGGTGCAGCTGCCCATCGCTCAGATGTACCACGTGACGGTCGACAATCAGATTCCGTATTTCGTCTACGGCAACAGGCAAGACGGGCCGTCATATCGAGGTCCGAGCAACGGACTCGAGCCGAACGAGCTGGACGAGACCCAACCGAGTGGCAGGATCCCCCGCGGTGCCTGGCATCCGGTGGCGGGCAGTGAGGCGGGCTTCGCGACGCCGGATCCGGTGGACAACAACATCATCTGGTCGAGCGGTACGGGCTTCGGAAGCGTTGGCGGCGCGATGGCGCGGTTCGATGAGCGCAATCACCAGGCGCGCCAGGTCGACGTCTGGCCGGAGGTGACGATTGGCTCGCCTGCTGCCGACGTGAAGTATCGCTTCAACTGGAATTTCCCCGTCACGATTTCACCACATGACCACAACAGGGTCTACGTGGGCAGCCAGTTCGTGCACACGACAACGGATGGCGGGAATAGCTGGCAGATCATCAGTCCCGATCTGACCCGCAACGACAAGTCGCGGCAGCAAATCTCCGGCGGTCTCACGCCGACAACGTCGGCGTGGAATACGCCGATGTCGTGTATGCCATTACAGAGTCACCCAAAGAGCCAGGTCTGATCTGGGCTGGGACGAACGACGGCTTGGTGCAGATCACGCGGGACGCGGGAAAGACCTGGACCAATGTCACCGCCAACATTCCGAACCTGCCGCCTTGGGGTACGGTCGATAACATCGAGGCGTCTCGATATGACGCGGGCAAGGCCTACATCACCGTGGATTTTCACCAGGTCAACAATCGTGATCCGTTCGTCTACAAAACCGCGGACTACGGCAAGACCTGGACACTGATCACAACCGGCATTCCGCACAGCATGCTGAGCTACGCGCACAACATCCGGGAAGATGCCGTGCGCAAAGGCCTTCTGTACCTGGGGACCGAGAATGCGCTGTATGTATCGTTCGACGACGGCGCCCGTTGGCAGCCGCTCCAATCGAATCTCCCGCACGCGCCCGTGTATTCGCTCGCGGTGCAGGAACGCTTTCACGACCTCGCGGTCGCAACGTATGGTCGCGGTTTTTGGATCCTGGATGATTTGACCCCGATCGAGCAGCTGACGGATCAGGTCAGGGATGCCGCCGCCTATCTGTTCGTCCCGCGCGATGCCTATCGGTTCAGACTCACGTCGTCACCGGCGGCGATGCCGTACGATCCGAGCGCGGGTCAGAACCCGCCGTACGGGGCATCGATCAACTATTATCTGAAATCCGAAGCCAAGGATAGCGTGCAGATCGCCCTCGAGGATTCGAGTGGGCGCACGGTCAGGATGTTCAAGTCTGGCAAACTGGCCGGGTTGAACCGTGCCTGGTGGGACCTCCGCTACGACTCGACCCGAGCGATCCGCTTGAGGACGAGTCCACTCTACGCCCCAGACGTCATCATCGCAGCGGATAGCTCACGGCCGTCGCCAGGCGCGCAGCGCATCGCGATGTTGGCCCCCCCGGGCACGTACACGGTGACGCTCAAGGTCGACGACAAAGAGCTGACTCAAAAACTCACTGTCCTCAAGGATCCGCACTCGACCGGGACGGAAGCCGACATCGGTGCGCAAACTCGGTTCGTAGCCTCGCTCGCCGGCGATCTCACCACACTGGTGGACTGCGTCGATGAGATGGAGTCTCTGCGCGTTCAACTGGCAGCCCTCGCGCGCGACCTCGGCCCGGGAGAGGACGCGGGGCCGATTCGTGGTGCGGCGGATTCGCTCAATGCCAAGCTGGTCGATCTGGAGAGCAGGATCCTTCAGCTCAAGACCACGGGCCGAGGGCAGGATCAATTGCGCTACCCATCGGCGCTCGCTGACAAGATCACTTACCTCGCAAGCTTGGCGAGCAGCTCGGATTTCGCGCCGACCACGCAAGAGGTCGCATTCCGTGAGGAGGTGGGGAGACAGGTAGGAAGCATTCGCGACCAGCTGCGGCAGCTGGTGGCCAAGGACTTGGTCGCGGTGAATGCTACGCTCAGGCAACAAAACGTTCCAAACATCATCGACCGGTCACATCACGCGCCCTTGGAGTAACCGCGCGTGATCGTGCCGGTCGTCGCTGGGGTCGTCGCACCGGTGCCATCGTCCCGGCTGCTGCCCCTCAGCCCGGTCGACGTCGTCATTGTCCTGCCGTGCGTCGCGTTGGTGCTCGGCATCGGGCTCTATCTCCGTCGCTACGCGCAGACGGGCGAGGGGTTCTTCATGCTCTTGTCGCGCACTCGGCGCGACGGCGATTTCGCGCTCGAGTGCTGGGATTGCTCCAAGAACGCGATCGACGAATTACAACTCCAGATTACGCCTGCGGCGGGCGAGGCGAAGTTCGACGCACCGGGCGGATTCCTGTTCGTGAACTGGGAGCAGTCCAGCGGCACGAACCCGACCGCGCCGCAAGCCGAGGAGTGATTCGCAAGATTGCGCCGCGTTGCTGGCGATCAGCAGCAACGCGGCGTCATCCGGCTGGCCTACTCGCGCAATGCCTGGTGAACGAAACTGACGGCAATCGATCCTTCTCCGACCGCCGATGCCACGCGTTTCACATTCCCTCCGCGCACATCGCCGACCGCAAAGACGCCAGGCAAGCTCGTTTCGAGCAAGTGCGGTGTCCGGCCGAGGGACCAGTGCGCTGTTGCTAGATCTTCCGGCAATAGGTCCGGCCCTGTCTTGACGAATCCACTCGAGTCGAGCGCCACGCACCCTTGGAGCCACCCCGTGTTGGGCGCGGCTCCGGTCATGACGAAGACGTGTCTGATGGATTCGGTCTCAGTGGCTCCCGTTGCGGTGTCCCGCCATCGCACACGCTCCAGATGGTCAGTTCCCTCGAGTGCCACGATCTCCGCATGCGTCCGCAGCACGATCAATGGGCTCTCCTCGATTCGGCGAATCAAGTAGCGTGACATGCTCTCTGCGAGCCCACCTGATCGCACCAGGATATGGACTCGTTTGGCTGTCTGCGAGAGAAACACCGCCGCCTGACCGGCCGAATTCCCGCCACCCACCACCATCACTTCCTCTCCCTGGCACACCTGCGCTTCGACGAACGTCGCGCCGTAGTACACACCCGCACCCTCGAACTGAGACAAGTTTGCGAGAGGGAGTCGTCGGTATTGGGCGCCCGCGGCGATGATGACCGTGCGCGCCGTTACACGCCCGCCGGTGTCGATCTCGATCGCATATGGCCGTTTCTCGCAGGCGAGCCGGGTGGCACTCTTCGTGATGAGGATCTGCGCACCAAACTTCTGCGCCTGAGTATAGGCGCGGCCCGCGAGCTCCTGTCCTGATATGCCTGTGGGGAAGCCGAGGTAGTTCTCGATGCGGGAGCTCGAGCCGGCCTGTCCCCCGGGTGCGTTCGACTCCAGCACGAGCACATCCAACCCCTCCGAGGCGCCGTACACGGCCGCCGCGAGACCAGCAGGACCGGCGCCGACGATGACCACGTCGCGCACGTGGGTTTGCTCGATCGCCTCGTTGAAGCCGAGGCAGTCCGCGATCTGCTGATTCGTCGGACTCCGAAGCACCAGAGTGCCGCGGCAAATCACCACAGGCACGTCAGCGACGGAGACGTGAAACTGATCCAGCAACTGCTGCACACCGCTATCACGGTCGAGATCGATGTACGCGTGGGGATGGCCGTTGCGCGTGAGGAACTCCTGGACGCGCAGCGTGCCGGCGGAATGAGTGGAGCCGATGAGCACGACGTCGCCAACGCCTTGTGCGATCAGCTCGACGCGACGAAGGATGAAGGCCCGCATGATGAGCTCACCGAGCTCACTGTCGGTCTGCACCAGGCCCAGCAACTGGTCGCGATCTACTTCGATCACTTCGCCCGGCTCGCTCATACGTACGCGGACGAGGGTCGGGCGCCCCGAAATCAAGGTGGTTTCGCCCGTGAATGTGCCAGGTCCGAGGACCGCGACGCTTTCAGTCGAGTTTCCCGAGCGCACGATCTCGGCCTTGCCCCGGGTCACGACAAAGAAGCGTACCGTTTGATCTCCGGCTTCGACCAGCACTTCCCCAGCCGCACTCGGCCGGACACGGCCGTGCGCTGCGATCCGCGCGATCTGCGCTGGGGTCAGCGTGGGGAATAAACGCTCGACGGGCACCGCGGTTGTGGGCGGCGCCGGAGCGGTCTCGATGGTCACCACGGGCTCTCCATGCTCTTCTCGCCGAAACTCGACATGCCGGTCTCGATCTATGATAGCAGCCACCGAGCTAATCGTAACGAGTCTCGAGACTGCCTCCTTTCATTAGTAGTGGTCGACGTGCACTTAACCGTCTACCAACGGCGGAGGCGGTCCAGCTGTTGCGTTGCACGCTCAGCAAATCAGGCCTGCCTACAACGAGCCGAGGAGGAGCGCATGCAAAACGAATCAAGCCATGCGGATGAGGGTGCGGGCGGATGCACCAAGTGCGGATGCCAGAGTTTTCGAGCGAGCTCGGGCGACCCAGACCGATGCACTTGTAATCACTCAAAGGCGGAGCATAAGTAGTCGACAAACGGCGCCGCTGCCGACCGGTTGCAGGTCGGCAGCGGGCTGTGCAATGTGCTACTATTCCAGTCCCTCGTGTCTAGCGAGGTGAGCAGATCCGATTTTTGGAGATCGCCCGTGGCTCTTCTCTCTCGCGCGGCTCGCGTTGCTCTGATCACTACCGTCGTCGGCGCGGGGGCGGTGGAGGCCCAGGCTGGCGGCCCTGGAGGCTACGGCGAATTTTGGCAGCGGCCCTTCCACGCGGGCATCAATGTTGGGGCCTCGATTCCGACGGGCCAGTTCGGCGACCGGTTTCAGACCGGCTGGATCGTCGGGGCCAACCTCGCGCGGCCCCTAAGCACGCACGGCGGCCTCTGGCTGCAAGGTGACTTCAGCTATGCGGCCCACCCGATGACGGCCGCAACTCTCGTCGACTACGGCGCAACCGGGGGCGGCGCCAGTCTCACGTCGGGCACGCTCAACCTCGTGCTAAACAAGCGCGACTACCTGGGCAACTTTACGCCGTACATTCTCTTCGGCGGCGGCGCGTACTGGCGGAGCACGGCGCTCGATAACTACGGCGCGAGTGCCTACTGTAGCGCGTTCGTCGGGTTCTGCGGCCCGTATGGGGAAGACGTTCCGGTGCGGACCCGGACGCAGTTCACCGGGGGTGCCGACGCGGGCGGTGGCCTGCGCTACCGGCTGCCGCCCGTCCGCCTCTTCCTCGAGGCGCGCTACAACACGCTGTACGGACATCATGGTAACACGAACTACGTGCCAATCGTGTTGGGCGCAGAGTGGTGAGCGTTTAGAAGGCGCAGGTTGGCGAACGCGTTCCGCACCGCGTCAAGACCGAAGCGATGACTGACGACCTGACCGGGTTTGGCTGACCCGAAGCCCGTCGCGTCATCAGATCATCCTGGCTTCGCCCATCCACGCCGGAGTATGGGCAGTGCCATCGAACATCTCGGTCGTCTTGAATGGTTCATACTCTCCGGTCGCGGCCGGATCGTGCGTGCGAGCCAGGAGGGCCGCAACCTGGGCTTCGCTCATGGGAGCAAATGTCTTCACCGCCTCGATCGCCTGGTCGAGCCGCTGCATGCTCTCACATCCCGTGATGATGACCGACGCCGGCAGGTTCAGAGCGTAATAGAGACACTCGAGGGCGCTGAGCGTGCCGGAGCGCATCACGTGTCCGTCGCCCAGCGGCTTCATCCCGAGCACAGCGATGCCTTGCTCCAACAACCTCGGGAGCACCTGTTGAGTGAAGCTGCGAAAGTGCGCATCCATGACGTTGAGCGGCATCTGACACGCATCAAACAGGAAGTTGTGCGCTGCCGCGACTTCCAGCATGCGCAAATGGACCACTGGGTCCTTGTGTCCGGTAAAGCCAATGTACCGGATCTTGCCGGCCCGTTTGGCTGCGAGGACGGCCTCGAGGGATCCTTGGGGCGCGAAAAAGCGGTCTGGATCCTCCATGCGGATGTTCTCGTGGAATTGGATCAAGTCAATGCGATCGGTTTGGAGCCGCCGCAGCGACTCATCGATCTGGTCGGCCGTCGCGCGTTTCGTGCGCCCATCGAACTTGGTCATCAGGAACACGCGCTCGCGATACCCGTCACGGAGCGCGCTCCCCATTCGCCGCTCGCTCTCGCCATCGTGATAGTCCCAGCTGTTGTCCATGAACGTGATGCCGCGGTCGACGGCCGACCGAATGATCCGAATGCCTTCGTTCGGATCCGGTGGCCGACCGATATGATGGCCGCCCAATCCAATTGCCGACACTCGTTCGCCGGTCTTGCCCAGTGTGCGATAAATCATGGACGCTCCCGGCCGGATCGCGAAAACGACCTGGCGTTCGACGTTTCATCCCGTACCCAGTTGTGTATCAGCGGATGCAACCGGCGGCTGTCGCTGCAGGGCGACAGCCAGCGCGATACCAACAACGATCATCCCAATGCACAGGAGTTGGCCCATGCTGAGAGGGCCGAGGACGAATCCCAACTGCGCGTCCGGCTCTCGGGTGAACTCGAGGAAGAAACGGGTGACACCGTAGAGGAGAAGAAACGCAGCCGTCAGCGTGCCCGGACGATACCATCCGGACGCATGGCTACGGCGGTCGACCCACCAGACAATCCCCGCTACGAACAGACCCTCGCCCACAGCTTCATAGAGCTGCGAGGGGTGCCGCGGCAACCGGGTGGGGTCGGTCGGAAAGATCATGGCCCACGGCACGTTGGTGACGCGGCCGTAGAGCTCCGCGTTGATGAAGTTGCCGATCCGACCGAAGAACAGGCCGGGCGCTCCGCACACGGCGATCGTGTCCACTACGCTGAGCCACGGCAGCTTGGCGCGCCGCGCGAACACGGCGCTGGCGACCGCCATCCCGAGGATCGCACCATGAAAGGAGAGTCCACCATGCCAGATCCGTAGGGCCTCCAGCGGATCGTGCCGGAAATCGAGGCGGCCATAGACAATGATGTACACGAGGCGCGCCCCGATGAGCATCCCGATCATGGCGTACAGCAAGAGGCTGTCGATCTGCGGACGGGACAGCAACGAGCGGCCGCGACGGATGCGATAGCGTGCGAGCATCTCGCCGACGAAGTACCCGATGACATACATGACCCCGTACCACCGAATGTGGAACGGCCCGATATGCAGGAGGTCCGGGGGGATGTGCGGGTAGGGGATGGTCAAGGGCAGCAGCAACGTCAGTCCGGATCTGAGGAACAAATTGCAATGTAGAGGCGCGCATCGACGACCGGAGTGGTGCTCCATGGGCAGTCGTTGGAGAGCGTTGAGTAGATCCAAAGGGCCGATGAATGGCGGCGGGCCTTGTGCATGCACGCTCGCCGGTATCGTCACCTGCGGCGGCGACGGGGCGTCGCCTTCGTGGGCACCGCGCCCTGGCGACGGAAGGATGTGCGTCACTTTGTCCGCGCTGTGATTTTGACACGACATCGGTCGTCGACGGATGATGAGAGCTCATCTGTGGTCTCACCACATCTGTCGCATCATGCGCCTGCCTGGGTGCACGCTCGTCGTCGTCCCCGACGGCAGTGATGCCCCACTCACCGTTCGCATCTCGAGAGGGACCGCGCGGACTTTGTGCGGGCTCTTGGTCGTGGCAGCGGCGCTCCTCGGCGCGGCCGTTGTATCGGTCAGCCTGGACCTGACCGGACATTCTCCTTTTGCAGACGCCGGGACACGACGCCAGGCTCGGCTGCTATCGTCTCTCCGCGCGCAGGTCGTGACGCTTCGGGACACGGTGGGTCGCCTTGCAGCACGCGAAACCGAGGTGCGAACACTCGCCGGTCTCGAGACCGCGGATTCGTTGACGGCCATCGATTCAATATCGACACCGATGCCGTCTGGCGACATCGACGCGCTCATCCAGCGGGCGTCCACCCTGGCGACGAGGTTCGCAGAAGCGTCGGCCGCGCTCCATCGCGATGTGGACCGGGCTGCCCGCACGCCGTCCATAATGCCGACGACGGGATGGCTGTCGAGTCAGTTCTCGCTGAGTCGATTCCACCCGATCCTCCACATCAACCGACCACATGAAGGGATCGATATTGCGGCTCCCTACGGCATGCCGGTGGTCGCACCGGCCGCCGGGACGGTTGCGCGGATCACGGTCCAGAACGGCTACGGACTGGTCCTGGAGCTCGACCACGGCAACGGCATCATGACCAAGTACGCTCACCTGTCACGGACGTTGGTCCGCGCCGGGCAGCGTGTGGTCCGAGGCGACCCGATCGCGGCGGTGGGCAATAGTGGCCTGTCCACAGGGGCGCACCTCCACTATGAGGTGCACGTCAACGGGAAAGTGGTCAATCCGTTGACCTACGTGCTGCCTGAATCGATTCCCAACTGATCGCCATCGGATGAGCGAGACCCACGACGCTCATCCGAAGCGCGCGGCCACCGCGGTTGCCGCCAGGGCGACCGCCGCGAATCCCAGCCGTCGGACCCGGTGAGCACCAGATGGGGCCGCCAGGATGGCTCGTCAAAAGGGGCACCCCGCGGGATCGTGCGCGAGCGCCGCTGTCCACCGAGGCTATGTGCCGGTCGTGGGGTGAATGCGTTCGTTCATTGGATTCGCCTAGGCGGATGCATCCCAGCGCGTCACTCATTCGAAACGCACATCCACGCGGTCGGATGCACAGCAATCGATGCGCGCTGATTGGCGAGCGCCGGCAAGGCGACCACGCGGCCAGAACCTGTTACGCTGGGGCCTTTCACATGCCGATGGCGGTCCGCATCCCGCCGCTGGTGTCGCTCGCTGGTCCGCGTCGCTGGGCGGTCGAATCATGAGCCGATCCCGAGTAGGAAGGGTGACGCGGCGCAACCGGCGCTCCCACGGGGGCGCGGCCTCGACGTCGATGGTGCCTCGCGTGTGGGCAGCAGCATCTCGCGCTGCAACGGCGACGGCTGTGATCGCTGCAGCGTCGGCCGTGGGGTGGATCCTTTGGCACCGTCAGGTCGACAACACCGTTGGCTACGACGGAAAGAACGCGGCGGCCTGGGTGTCGGCGAGCGTGGCGCGAGATCCCGCGACCAGGGCCAAAGCCGCCTATGCCCTGACGCAGGTCACGTTCTCGACACCTGCTGAGCGGCGCGCAGCGCTCACGGCCGAGGCGCACCTTCTGGGCGATGCCGAAGAAGATGTTCGGAGCGAAGCCACGAATGGCCTGATCGACTTTGCCCAAAAGGATGGGGACGCTGCCAGCGTCGTCTCGATCACAGCTGAATGCCTGCGAGGCGGCACACCGCCTGAGACTCGCGTTGCAGCGCTTCGTGTCCTGGGGGCGATTGGACCAGCGGGCAGAGTCGCCGAACCCACGATTGCCGATCTGCTCTATGCGTCATCTTCCTCCGTTCGCGCCGCCACGATCGTCACCCTGGCCGATGTTGGAGCAAACGACTCTGGAATGATCTCGGCAGTGGCACACATGGTCAGTGATCACGACAGTCCCGTGCGTGAGGCGGCGCTCGGTGCTCTCATGCAACTCGGGGCCGATGCCGCTATCGTGGTGCCGGTCGCAATCCCAGCGCTCGTGGACACGTCGCCGTCCGTGCGCGAGCAGGCCGTGTACACGCTGGGTGCACTCCATCCCGTGCCAGACGCCGCAATCGCTCCCTTGGCTCACATCCTCCGGGATCCGGTGCAGGGTGCTCGTCTAGGCGCTGCAGATGCGCTCGGGCATGCGCTACCGGCAAAAGCGGCGCGCGACGCGCTGGAAAAAGCGGCGCGAGATCCGGACTCCACCGTGAGTCGACCGGCCCGTGCGATGCTCGTCGGGTCGGTAGCGACGACTCACCGGCCTAGCCCGTGAACTGCCTGATACTGCTGCGCGATGCGATGCTCGCTGATTGGTGCCTATGTCCGCGCATGCGACGGCTAATCACTGCTGCAGGCTCACGCGTAGCTGGACGCTTCGCGGTCGTCCGACGGACGGGCCGCTGGTGAAGGCGCCTTTCAGGATGTAGTGGAGGTTGAAAAGGTTCTCGACGCTGAGCTCGGATCGCACAGTGGTGCGGCCGACGGTGAAGGCCGTACCGACGCTCGGGTTGACAATCGTGCTCGGCGCGACTTTGACGCCCGGATTGAAGTCGAACAGCCCCGTGCGGTTTGGTGCCGCGGTGGGGTCGCCGTTGGTCAGGCCGGAGCCGAAGATGACCGTCATGCTCGCGTATCCCCACCGCCAGTTGTAGTCACCGTCAGCAGTGACCGACAGCCGTTGATCATGGTCCTGATCGAACCAGCCGGTCGGGTATGCAGTCGGGAAGAATCCGCCCGTGATCGGTCCATGCGCCGACGCGTGGCTGAGCGCGGCGTTCAGGTAGCCCGAGAGCGGCCCTCCCGGGTGGACCTCGACCACTGACTCGATCCCGGTCACGTGTACGAGAGCGATGTTCACCGTTGTAGTGAGCGCCGTCCCCGGCAACGTGTTGTCGTCGATCGCGGGCGAATCGTCGCGGAAATAGCCGACGAATTTCGTGACGACGCCGCCCGGAAACCGGTGCGTGAGACCCGTCTCGTAATACGAATCGCGTTCGGGCACCGTCGGCAGACCCACTTTGCCGGTGTCCGCTGCGGACGCGAGGACATGGAAGTCCTCGACGTTGGATGGGATGAACAGTCGACCGAAGTAGGCCCACACGGTGGTGCCTGGGGACGGGAACCAGTTGAGGCGAATCCGCGGGCTCACCTGGTGGATGTTTCCCGCCAGCGGCGCGACGTGGTGATCGAGTCGTACCCCGGTGCGTAGCTCCCAATGGGCCGAGGGGTCGAATACCGTTTCCACGTACCCGCCGGCGTCGCCGCCTCGCACGTTCGCATTGACCGATGGGCCCAGACGCCGGAGCGAATCAACAGTGTTGAAGTCTTCGCGCCCCTCAACCAGCGACGCATCAAACCCGGTCTGGACCCTGAGCATTCGGGGGACGACAGGGAACGACAGATCGCTCTTGAGACCGACGGTCGTCGCCGAGCGACGCTCGCTCACATTGTAGCGGTCAGTCGTATCCGGGTAGAAGATGAAACTGGCTGAGTCGTTCGCGCCCGGCACGTAGTTGAGCGTGCTGCGCCGCAGGTAGAGGGCCGTGAAGAGCTCCGCACCGTGCGACACGATCGGCCCCCCGCCGGCGTCAGTCGCGAATCGGTGGCGCCACGCAAGGTTGGCAAAGCCGTTCTCGTCGGTCTGGTTGTCGTTGATGACACCGATGCTCGAGTCGAACGGCACCTGAAAGTGCGTCCGTGACCCGTTGAGATCGAGCGTCACGAGGTCGCGTGCAGAGGGCGTGTACTGGATCTTGCCAAACCCGAACTCGTCCTGCCCCGCATTGTGGAAGTTGATGGGCACGTTCCCAGGGCCCGCCTGGACTGGCTCTCGGCGCATCTCCGTCTCCTGGCGTGTGCCCGAGAGCAGGAAGCCGAATGGGCCGCTGTTCGTGCTCACGAGCGCCGTCTGGCCGTTGCTCGCGAACGAGCCTTGGTAGGCCGACAGCTCCGAGTGCCACCCGCCGGCCGGCACCCGCGTCGCCACGTTGATGATGGCGATATTCTTGTTGCCGTATTCCGCGTCCCATGCGCCAGTCTGAAAGTCAATACGGTCAACGACTGTCGGGTCGAACAGCTCGTTGAGGGTACCCGAGATGCTGGCCGGCACCGGGACTCCGTCGATGTAATAGGTGTACTCCCCATGTTGACCGCGGATGTGCACTTCGCCGGTCGGCGCACGCGCCGCCCCGGCGATCGATTGCTGGACGATCTGCGACGTCGTGGTGGTTGGCGCGCCATGGTAGTCGCTCTGCTGGAACGTTTGGTCGCCCGTGTGCGTGTCGACTGCGACCGAAGCACCCGCGGTGACCGTAACCGGCAAGAGTTGAGAGGCGACCGTTACCAGGCGTATATCGAGACGCACGAGGCGCGAAGCATCCGTGAGGGCTATCGTCCGCGTGGCAGCGGCGTAGCCCAGCCGGCGGACGTGCAGCTCGTACGCGCCGCCGCGCCCGGCCCGAAGCACATAGCCTCCACTCGAATCGGAGCGTGTCGTGGCCACCACTGCGCCCTGATGCGACAAGGTGATGGTGGCCGCGCTGACCGGCGATGCAGAGACGCTGTCGCTCAAGCGGCCGACGATCCGCCACTCGGTCGCCACCCGTGGCACGGCCGCTCCTGCCACGCCTTGCTGCGCCCGCGCGACGTCGATGCCCGCGGCCAGGGCGAGCAGCAGTGTCAGCGCCAGGACCGGAGCGCGGCTCTGGGGGTAGCGCATCAACGGCCACGCGAAATGATGTGCGACCAATCATGGAATTCGCTCACGCTGCAGACGAAGTTAGTATATCCTAATTATGTGGGCAAGATGGCAAAACGACCGCCCGGTTCGGGCGGCCGTCTGCGTCGCTCCTCGCCAGGAGCTATCCCATCGCTACACCCCGAGCGTCAGCTTGAACTGCACCATGAAGGGCCGGCCCACCGATTGGCCGCTGAAGAAGGCGCCCTTCAGGAGGTACTGATGGTTGAACAGGTTGGTGAAGAAAATCTCCGGCTTGACGTACGTATTCCGTGCGTAGAAGAGATAGCCCAGACTCAAGTCCTGGATGTAGCTCGGCGCGACTTTGTACGCGCGGTTGAAGCAAAACAGTCCCGTACAGTAGCTCTTGCTGCCGGGCTGGAATGTCCCGTTTGCAACGCTCCCCGTATCGTAGGGCACGCTCGCGTCGGGCGAGAACCCATTCGTGAGTCCGGTGCCGTAAATCCCTGTCGCACTCACGATGAACCGACTCTTGTTGTAGTACAGGTTCCATACGCCGGAAAAGCGTTGGTCGTGATCCAGGTCGAAGTAGGTGTTGGGGGTCGCAGTGGGGAAGAACCCGCCGGTGACCGGCCCCAGGCCGTAGGCATGGTTGAGTGCGAGATTGACGTACCCGCTCAACGGCCCCGGCGGCGCGAAGTTTACGACCCCCTCGATCCCGGTGATCCAGACGTGGCTGATGTTGACGTCCGTCAGGATGGCCGTTCCCGGAATTGTGTTGTCGTCGATCCCGGGGGTGCTCTCCTTGTGATAATAGTCGAGCTTCGTCACGATCCCCAGCGGGAAGCGGTGCAGAAACGCCGCCTCGTAGAAGGCGTCCCGCTCGGGTTGAGTGGGGCTCGTCGCCATACCAGACTGCGAAGCCGATGTGATTTCTCGTAAATCCTCGATGTTGGTCGGCATGAACAGCCGACCGAAATAGAGGTAGAATGTGTTCGCCTGGTTGGGATAGAAGTTGAGCCGGATGCGGGGACTGACTTGCGTCTGGTTGCCCGCATACGGCGCGACGTGGCTGTCGAACCGGAGCCCGGTGCGCAGCTCGAACCACTCGACGGGGCGCGCATTCACTTCGCCATAGCTTCCCCAATCGTAGCCGTTGAGTCCGGAGTTGGAGGCGATCGGCGGCTGTACGCCGGTCGGGTCAGTGAGGGAGAAATCCTCGTGACCGTAGGTGTGCTGATAGAGCGTCCCGACTTTCCCGTCCAACTTGCCAGTGATGAGCGGGAAGGATAGGTCGGTCTTGACGCCGAGATCGTAGAAGTTGCGGCTCTCGAACACATCCCGGGGCGTCATCGTCGGGTCCGAAGCGTCGATGAACGAGGGCGCGTCGTTGGCGCCCGGCCGATAGTTCAGCGAACCGTCGCGAAAGTAAGGGCCCACGAACAACTCCATCGGCTGGCTCTGCTCGTCCGTGCCAACGGCCTCGCCGAACCGGTGATGATAGGCGAGGTTGAGGAACGAATTCACATCTGTCTGATGGTCGTTCAGCACTGCCTGCGTCGAGTCGTACGGCACATCGAAGTGCGTCGTCGAATAGCTGCCGTCCATCGAGAGCAAGTCGCGCGGCCCGGCCGAATACTCGACCTTCCCGAACCCGTAGTAATCGCTGCCGGCGTTGTGATAATTGACCGGCGCGTTGCCTGAGCCGATGCTCGCCCCGGTGGGATTGGGCGCGACCGATACGACGGGGTCGAGTCGCATGTCCGTCCCATTTGCCTGCCCTGAGACGTATACCCCGAACCGTCCCGAGTTGCCGCTCATGTTCAGCGCGGTGCTGTTCGTACCGTATGAGCCGCCGGAGCCGGATAGCTCGGCGTGGAATGGGCCGGCCGGGATCCGCGTTTCGATGTTGATGACGGCCGATTGGCGCCCGCCGTACTCAGCATCCCAGCCACCGGTCTGAAAGTCGATCCGCTGGGCCACTTCGGGGCTGAACAACTCGTTGAGGGAACCCGAGACCCCTGGCGGGACCGGGACGCCGTCGATGTAATAGGTATACTCGGCGTGCTGACCACGGATGTGGACCTCGCCCGTCGGCGCACGAGCGGCGCCGGCTATCGATTGTTGTAAGAGGCCAGAGGTCGTGGTGGACGGTGCGTGGACTGCCTCGTTCTCGCTATATGTCTGATCGCCCGTCTGCGTGTTGACTGCAACAGGCGACTGGGCAGTGATTTCGACCTCCTGCAGCGTTGCAGCTGCAGGGAAGAGCTTGAAGTTCACATGCACCGGGACATCCCCCACTGTGATCTCTGCAGCTTTGGCTCGGTAGCCGATGAAATGCGCCGTGACGGTGTACTTGCCCGCCGGGAGGTTGTGCATGACGTAGCGACCGAACGCATCCGTAGTTGTGTTCGCGATGAGCGCGCTGGCCTGCTGCACTGCGATCTCGACCCCTTGCAGCGGTCGCGCGTTCGTGCTGTCGGTGACGCTGCCCGCTACGTCGGCCGAGAACGCTCGATGCGTCGCGGCGGGCCTGACGCGGATCGGTTCTGCCTGGACTGCGGTCGCGAAGACGCCGACCGTAGCCGCCGTGAATACGAGCGTGCGAAGCAGCAACGAACTGCAAGACAGCGGCAGGATACGGACAGACATGGACATGCGACAGGCCTCTCGGTGGTGAGTTCTCGCAAGACCCAGATCCGACGGGAGCCGGGATCTCGCCGCGCAATCGCTCCATGGCGCATGAGCGGATGCGGTCGATCCGTGGTTAGATGACGTCGGGAGAGGTTGACCGTCTACTTGAATCCAATGAATGACCCGATCACGTGCATTGGCGGGCGTAGAAGGCGTGTGAATGGGTGCGACGCTGCGCGGCCGTGGCTGCGCGACCTCCGACGACCGTTTTTCGCATGTGGCCGCCGCCACGCGCGCAGCTACGGGGGGCCGCACGTTTGCGGCTGGCCCAGGAGTGGCCGCCGTTCATTGTGCTGATTTCGCCGCTCACCGCCGCAAATCCGCCATTCAGGAAGAAGCCGTGCGAGCTGGCTGTGATTGCCCCTACATTTCCTCTGCGTAGCCCTGGCCCCTTCCGTCCGCTCAGCTCATCTGTTGGACCGGGTTTGGCCGAAGGCGGGCGATTCGTTCCCGGGCGAGGGTGGCTTGCGACTCGATCGATCGAGTGTCGGATGACGCCGTCCAATGCGACCGCGCTGTTCCACGTGCTTGGGTTTCTCACGGCGAGCGCGCTTTATGTGATGCTCGCGGCGATGACGCTCGGCGCCCGGTCGCGCGCCGGGGCGGGGCGGGTGTTGGGTAGCCGGTCAGATCTCATTCCACTCGCCACGGCAGTCCTCGGGCTCGTGTGGAACGTCGGTGAGCTCGTGATGTACGGGCTGCACGCGACGGCGGGCGCCGCGCCGCCGTGGCTGATCGTCCTGGCGTTTGCCTCGCTCTTCTATTTGCCCGCCGTGGTCATACACTCGGCCCTCGCCGGCGCGTCGCAGGCGCGTGCGGATCCACACCGACCACCCGCAACGCGGACCCTCATCGTCACAGCGTACGGGTTGAGTACGACCGCGACGGTGCTGAGCGTAGTCGCGACGTTGCGCGGCGAGCCGGTTCCGTCGCGCGCCTCGCTCTTCGTTCTGAGCATCGGGTTTGTGGTCGTGGTCGGACTCCTCATGGTGTATTCGCGACGCCAGCCGGCGTGGCGAAAGGCACTCCCGGCCGGTGCCGTGGCCACGTTCGCGATCATGCTCACGCATCTCACGCAGCATTCGAGCGCGACCGATCAATGGCCTATTGAGCTCGTTGGCCATCACGGTTCGCTCCTCGTCGTTCTCGTCATTCTGTATCAAGACTATCGGTTCGCGCTCGCGGACCTCTTTCTCAAACGAGCTGTCACACTGCTCGCAGTGACGGCGCTCGCCGGCGGGCTCTACGCCTGGGTCGTCGTGCCCCGCGTGCTGCCCCACCTGGTGAACCCAGTCGACGGTCGGGCGACGGACCCGTTGGCGGCAGCGGCGCTCGTGGCCCTGTGGGTTGGCACGGCACTCGCCTACCCAAGGCTCCGGCGAGCGGTGACGCGATTCGTCGACCGGACGGTGCTGCGCCGGCCGGAGACTGGACGGCTGCTGGCGGACCTCGCGACGGCAGCCGCGTCGCTCACGACAGTCGACGCTGTGCTCGACGCGACATGTGACGCGCTCGCGCACGGTCTTTCGGCCACGCGGCGCTCGTGGGTGGTCGATATGACGACCGGCGGCTTCGATCCCTCTATACCGATCGCTCAGACGCTCGTATCCGTTCCGGCCGGCGGAAGGGAGGCGACGGTACGAGTCGCCCCCGGTGATGCACCTGGGTACCGAATCATGGTCGGCGGGTTCTCCGCCGGTCGACGGCTCCTGTCCGATGATTACGCGCTGCTCGATGGCGCCGCTCGCCTCGCTGCCCGTCGCATCGACGCGCTGCGGGTCGCGCATGAGCGGTGTGAGCGAGATATGCGCGAGCAGCAGATCATGCGGCTCGCCACCGAGGCCGAGCTCCGGGCGCTGCGCGCGCAGCTCAATCCACATTTCCTGTTCAACGCCCTGACCACGATCGGGTGCCTCGTGCGGGAAGCGCCTGATCGGGCGCTCGAGACGCTGCTTCGGTTGACGGACGTGTTACGAGCCGTGTTGAAGCGGTCCGACGGCGAATTCACGACGCTCAGCGAGGAGTTGGACATCGTGTCCGCGTACCTCTCCATCGAGCGCGCACGGTTCGAGGATCGATTGCGGGTGACCACCGATGTCGCTGCCGAGCTGGGCCCGTTGCGGATTCCGCCGTTGGTGCTGCAACCCGTCGTCGAGAACGCCGTCAAGCACGGTATTGGATCGCTGGTGCGCGGTGGCTGCATCGTCATCAGCGCACGGGTCGAGGCAGCGGGCGCGCGGGACGAGGCCGGCGTTGCCGTGAGCGCGGAGGGCCAGCAGCAACTCTGCTTGACTGTCACCGACACCGGGATGGGGACAGCTGCCCCCGAATTGGCTCGGCGCCGACAAAACGGGACGGGGTTGGCCAATATCGAGCGTCGGCTCGAGCGCTATTTCGGGGCCGCCGCTTCACTCACTATCCGCAGTGCGGTCGGAGTCGGCACGACCGTGGACATTCGACTCCCTGCGACTGTCCGCGACACTGTTCGCGTGGCAGTGTGACGCGATGCACTCCGTTGCAGGTGGCTCGGTCGTCACGGGCGCGCCAGTCGTCACTCACTGGGGCACCACGCGAGATCGTGTCGTGAGTGGGACATTGCGCGTGATCATCGCCGATGATGAACGACCCGCGCGGGCGTTCCTGGTGTCCCTCGTGCGGTCGAACCCGAGATGTCGAGGTCTTGGGGGAAGCATCGACGGGCATGGAAGCCGTCGCGCTGATCGAGCGTGTGCGCCCGGATCTCGCTCTCCTCGATTTGCAGATGCCCGAAGTCGATGGGCTGGGCGTCGTGCGGCTGCTCAACAAGGCGGCGGTTCCGCTCATTGCCTTTGTGACGGCCTATGATGAGTACGCCGTCCGGGCGTTCGAGGTGAATGCGATCGATTATTTGCTCAAGCCCGTCGACCCGGTCCGCCTGCGACGCACATTGACGCGCGCCCAGGACCGACTCGAGCACGCGGATTACGATCCGCGTGAGACCCAGCGCCTGGCCGCGGCGGCCGCGTCGCTCGTCGGAGTCCCGACCGGCGGGTATCTCCTCCGCATTCCGGTTCGGCACAGGGACGACATTGTGATTGTCCCGACCGAGCAGATCGCGTCCGTCGTGGCGCATGGCGAGTTGCTGCGACTGACCACCGTCGGCGGGCAGCGCCACGTCATCACCTACCGACTCAAGGATCTCGAGGCGCGGCTCGACCCGGCGCAGTTCGTCCGGCTGTCACGGGGCGCGTTGGTCAACCTCGGGCTCATCCAACGGGTGAGCCCGATGCCCGGTGGCACCTATGTCGTCACGCTGACCACCGGCCAGCAGGTCCCGGTGAGCCGACTGCGTGCGCGCGCGCTCCGGGACACGCTGCTGCGGCTCTAGCATTGCGGGTATAAGTGGCACTCTTGCCCGGCGGTCGTAATCCACCATAATCGGGAGCGGTGAAAAGGCCCTTTCACGATGACCATGCGTTGTCACCTCGAGTGGCCCCCTGGCCTATGGCGACACCTGACATATATTCGGCGCATGCGCCGGTCTCACTGGCAGCGCGGTCTCGGAACCCTTCTTGGGCTCTGGTTCGCCATTGCCGTTCCCGGGATCGCGCTTCCGATTCAGGTGCTCGGCGGTGGCGACGCTGCCATGGCCGGCATGGCGGATATGCCGGGGATGGACCACCACGGTCCGGCACCGTGCCCGCCGGGAGCGGCCGGGCACAATGCGCCGGACGCGCGCGGTGGGTCCGGTGTGCCGGCCAAGCATCACGATCACAACAAATGTGACGGAGCTTGCTGCGCACCGGCTGTCATCACGCTGGCTCCGGGTCGGCTCGTTGCAATTCCAGTCGTCCCGGCGCGCGTTGTCGGCGCCGAGCAGTCTCCGACGCGCGACGTCCTGCCGCATGTCGCGCCTCAGGTCACACTCCCACCGCCAGTCGGCCCTCCCGCACTCCGCGCCTGACCCCGTAGCCGGGGTCGCGAGACAGCAGCGCGCCTAAAACAGGCCGCCCCGAGCGAGGCAACGTGCCTCCGCTCGTCCATTTCGCGCGGAGAGTTCGACAGTGAACGCCAACTTTGGGCGCGCCCATAGGGCCGCGCCCTGCGAGAGCGGGCCTCATCTGGCCGCGTGCGGGAGATACCACGCAGACACCGCCCCGGCAGCGGAGACACCGCGGCCGGCGCAACGGACCGCGCGGCAGTTGATCGGGATGGCGGCGGCCATCAGCCGTCGGATGGTGCTCGCAGCGACTCTGATCGTTGCTGCAACGCAAATCGTCGACGCGCAGGCGACAAGGGATACGACGCATTACATCGACACCGTCGGCATGGGAGGCCGGCCCCTCCGCACGCACGCCGACACGCTGCGCGCGCAACAGATCGTCGCGCGGCGCGATTCCCTCGCTCGTATTGCCGTCCGGCTCGGTGCCGTGACGATCACGTCGACGCCGGTCCAGCCCTCTGACCCGATCAACGTCGTCCGTGTGACACCTTCAATCATCGCGGAGACTCCGTCGAACTCGCCGTTGGAGCTTCTGCGTGAGACCGCCGGCGTCGAGGCCCACGAGCAAGGGCAGGGGCCGGGATTTCCGTCCGACATGTCGATCCGGGGGTTCAGCTCCGACCACTCGACCGATATCGCGCTGTGGATCGATGGCGTGCCGATCAATGAGCCGGTGAACGGGCACGCCGAAGGCCTCAACGACTTCGAAGTGATCTTCCCCGAAGTGATCAGCGGGATCGATGTGATCAAGGGTCCCACGAGCGCCCTGTACGGCAACTTCGCCTTTTCCGGTGTCGTCAACGTCCGCACGTTGGACCGGATCGACAACACGCAGCTCGACATCGCGGCCGGCAACTACGGCAATTACCAAGGGGTCCTGCTCACCGGATTCGACCACGGCAGCACGGCTGGCATGCTCGGCATCCGCGCAACGCACGACGACGGTTGGCGCACACACTCCGAGAACCAGCTCGGACAGCTGCACGGCCGGCTGGAGCACGACCTGTCGGACAAGACGACGGTCGACTTCGGCCTGGAGCTGTACGCCACGACGTACAACTCGCCGGGGTTTCTGGATACCCTGTCATACCTCCAGCAGAAGTACAACGTCGTGTCGAACTTCGGCGATGGCGGATTCAAGCGACGGGGTCAGGAGCGAGCGAGCATCCGGACCATACTCACCCGGAATCTCGAGTGGCGCACGACGCTCTACGGCATCGAGGACACCTGGAATTTCTGGCTGAGCACCCCGCCGGGACTCGGCGGCCTGCTCGAGGGAAGCGGTGTCGAAACCCGTGAGTACGATGGCCGGTACGGCGGCGGCGCCACGTCCGCGCTGACGTACACGTCGGAGCACCTCAACGTCACGGCCGGCGGCGAGGGTCGCTACGACTACTCGAACTACGACAACTGGGGCGAGTACGGGAGCAGGTTCCGGACGGATTCCGTGCCGTTCGGCATCACGCAGGCCCACCAATCGTCGGGCGGCATGTTCGTGCAGTCGGACTTCGATGTGACGCACTTTCTCCGCTTCGACGTCGGCGGCCGGATGGACCAACTCTCGAGCTACGCCCACACGCCGTCCGCGTACAACTATGGCACCACGCCTGACGCGCCCTACTACTCGCTCGGGCCTGACGTCGACGTGCAGCATAGCAAAGGCATCTTCTCGCCGAAGACGGGCCTCTTCGTGCGTGCGCTGCCGTGGGCCGGGCTCTATGCCAACGTCTCACGGGGATGGCGCCAGGCCGACGGGGTCATCTTCGACCCGACGGTGCCCTTCATCACGCTGTGGGACTACGAGACCGGGGTCAAACTGGGTCAAGCCCGGTGGTCGCTCGATGTCGGTGTTTTCCGCATGGACCTGAGCAACGAACAGGCGTTCAACGGCGTGACGACGATCAGCGGCGGACCCAGCGTCCGGCGCGGCGTGGACGTCAGCGGGCGCGTCGCGGTCACGCCTGCCATCCTGCTGTTGACGAATACCACCATCGTCGATGCCAAGTACACGCGATACTTCGACAGTGACGCCGGCATCGATTACTCAGGACAGCCGGTCTTCAACACCTCGAGGTTCGTCGGAAACACCGCCCTCTTGATCGCGCCGCCGCACGCCATTTGGCACTTGCGGCTCGACACCAACTACCAGGGCCACTACACGCCCTTCGAGGAAGCGATCGGACTGTCGCGGCCCGCGTTCGCGCTGTTCAATGCCAGTGCCGGTTTGCGAGTCACCAGCAATGCGCACTTGGAAGTCGGCGTCCGGAACCTGCTCGACACTCAGTATCGTGAGCTCGAGTCGGGGTACTTCATCACCCCCGGCCAGCCGACCGCCGTGTACACGACGCTCCACTATGACGTGTTCTGAGCAGGGACGGAGAAGTCGCCGGCAATGGACGACGCGCTGTCCACTGCCGGCTGCCATAGCGCGTCTCGTCGGGGCGGCGTTGGTGGCTGTCGCCATCCTGCTTGCGATGCCTGCCGTTGCGGACGCGCATGCGACGCTGGTGTCGGCGGAGCCGGCGGCCGGTAGTACGCTGCGATCAACACCCCATTGCGTGCGTTTGGTGTTCAACGAACCGGTCGAGCCGTCGGTCGCGCAGATCATGCTCGTCGCCGCCGATGGCACGTCCCACACACTTAGGCCTGTAGGAGATCCCCGCGACGTCGACGCGCTCGTGGCACCGATCGACTCGCTCGGCTCCGGGGTGTATCGGATCGTCTGGCGAGTAGTGTCTGTCGACGGGCACCCCGTGAGCGGCCGCTTGGTCTTCGCGGTCGGGACTGCCCGCGCGGACACGGCAGGCGAGACGCCGTTCGCTGAAGGGCCGCCACCGGAATCGGACCAGCCGGCTGCCGTCGGGCCTGTGGTCGCTGGCGCACCCTTGATCGCCGCGGGCCTGCGCGGCGGGAGCGCGTGGTGCCTCATGACACTCGGCGGTTTGTTGCTATTTCTTGTCTGGATTGGTCCCTCGTCCGCACCGCGAGCGACGCATGTGGTGCGCTGGCTGACGGTTGCCGCGCCACTGCTCATCGGCGGCCATCTCGTCGCATGGCTAGCGGATACAGCGCCAGAGCATCACCTCGACGCCGCCTGGGCGCGGGCCGCGTTCGCTACCTACACCGGGCGTGCCGAGGTCGCGCGGTGCGCACTGGCATTCCTCACGCTGTGGGCGGTGTGGGTTGCTAGGCGAACATCACTCGCGCTGCTGTTCACGCTGGCCGCGCTGATCGTAACCAGCGCGATCGGTCACGCGGCGGCCATCCGTCCCGCGTGGGCCGTGCCGTTGAAAGCCGTGCATCTCCTGGCGGCTTCGGCCTGGATTGGCGGGCTCGCGTGGCTCATGCTCCGTGAGCACGGCGAATCCGGGGCATTTTTGATCGATGCCCAACGCGTATCGGCGGTCGCGCTCCTCGCCGTCATCGCCGTCCTCCTCACCGGTACGATCGAAACCCTCCTGTTCGCGGCATCACCGAAGGCTTTGCTCGGATCACCGTACGGTGCGCTCGTCGTCGCGAAGCTCGCGGGGCTCGGCGTGCTCGTTGCGTTCGGCACTTATCACCGGAAGTACAGTCTGCCGCGACTGCGGCGTGGTGTGCGCTCCGTCGATTTTCAGCGACTGGTTGCCTGGGAAGCGGGTGTCATGACCATAGTCGTACTGCTCGGTGGATGGTTAGCCTATGTCGCGCCACCCTCGGGTGCACAGGCCCGGTCGCTCGCCGTCCACTCACCCACTCTTGGACTGCCCAAATGACTTGGTCCACCTACTTGCACCGCGCCTCCAGGCTGACCCGGTCGACCATCGTCGCGATGACGCTTGCTGCGCTCACGCCCGCTGTGGCGGCGGCGCATGCCGTCGTCCTGCCGAAGAAGTCGGCGCCCGGGGCGTTTGAAAAGTATGTCTTGCGTGTACCAAACGAGAGGGATGTTCCGACCATCCGCGTCGAGATTCACTTCCCCGCCGGCATGCGGGTGGTCTCGTTCGCCGATGTGCCGGGGTGGCAACTCGCGATCCTTACCGACTCCGCGAAAGCGATCACGGGTGCTGTGTGGACCGGCACGCTACCCGCGAAGCACTTTGTCGAGTTCCCCTTCGAGGCAGCAAACCCGAAGACGACGACCGACGTCTCGTGGCCGACATACCAGACCTATGCCAACGGGGAGCGCGTCGAATGGGCTGGGCCCAAAGAGTCGAAGACGCCCGCGCCGGTGACATCTATTGAGCCGCTACCACACACAGGGGATATCGGCGCTGACGCGTTGGTCTCGGGCGTTGCGTTGCTGGTCGCGATCATCAGCCTGGGTCTCGCGATTCGCCGACCGGCAGCGGTCCCGTCGGCCGCGCAGCGGTGATTGTGAACGCTGTGTTTCACGCCACCGGCCCCCCGAGGCTGCGAGTTGTGCAGGGGATCGAGTTGCTCATACGGAGTGTCGCGCTGGAACTTGTGCTCGCAACTGGCGTGTTAACCATCACCGCCGTACTCGTCGCAACCGCAATGCCCGGAGAACGCTGACATGGGACAACCCGTTCGCACGAGGTGAAGCGCATGACCGTGAATCCACATTTCGTCTCTGCGCGGGACGAGTCAGTTCGGATGTTTCGCCACGACTGGCTGGAACGAATGTCTCGGGTGCACCCAGCGATCCCGCATCTGATTTATGTGCCTGTGATCGCCGGTCTGCTGTGGTGGACACCGACGCCGCCCCTGTTGGACGCGGGTCTGGTGGGGGCGGGACTCCTTCTGTGGACCGCCGTCGAATACGTGCTGCACAGGCATCTGTTCCACGCCCCTGACGCTGTCATGAGCGAAACGCATGATGTCGTCGCTCGACTCATGCCCGGCGAGGCTGTCATTCCCAGGCTGCCAGGGTGGCGGCACATCGTGTATTTCATCATGCATGGCGTGCATCACGAGTATCCGAGCGACTCATCGCGGTTAGTCATGCCGCCAGGGGCGAGCGTCCCACTTGCATTGCTGTTCGCCCTATTGTTTCGCATCGCCGTCGGCGCCCATCTGTGGGCGCCGGTGTTTGCCGGATTCCTTGGTGGGTATCTCCTGTACGACACCGTCCATTATGCGGTGCATCATCGACGCATGCGCACGGCGATCGGCCGATACACGAAGCGGCGTCACTACCGACACCACTTTACTGATCCCGATCGCGACTATGGCGTGACGTCGCCCCTGTGGGACCTGATCATGGGCACGCGTTCGCGACGGTCCGTGGTCTCGTACCCGAAATCGAGGCAGGCGTGACGTCCAAGCCGACAAGCAAAGTGTGGCGACTGAGTCTCGACGAGATGTGACTTGCGCGACTGTCGACGCGGCGCACTGTGCCAGCAGCACCACTCGAGGATCGCATGATTGATCTCGTCCTGTGGCTTGGGTCAGTCATCTTGTTGGGTTGGCTTGGTATCGTTGCGCTCGGCGTATTAGGCATCGGGCTCCGCAGAGTAGGGTTTACATTTGACCACTGGGCCGATAGACACCCGCGCCTTGCACACCACGCTGCGACGTGGTGGCCGGAGTGCGTCCTCGGGACCACCCTCGTGATTGAGCTCGCCGTCGCAGCTCTGGGCGGTCCACGCGAGGGCGCCTTACAGCGCGACCTCACGGGATTAGGCCCCCTCGGCCTCATGGCTGCCGCGCTGATTGTCGTTGGTACCGCGCTATTCTGGGTTACCCGCCTCGTCCTCTACCGCGCCCGGAAGCAGGTCGCAGGCCCGACGATGGCGAGTGCGGAGCCCTTACGGCAGCGCGTCACTGGCCAAGCGGACTCCCCGGAAGCAGCGGCCCGGCTTTAGTGCTAAGAGCACGCGCTGCATCCACGAAGATTGGACCCGGGTGCTCCGTGATGAGGCCTTTGCCCGCACGCTGGGTCTCCCGCGATTCGGGGTTTGGGCGCAGAATTGGGGAGCTACGTAGCCTGACTCTGACCGAGATTGCCGGGAACCGCGCGAAATGACCGACAGCACGACTGATAACGCCTCAGGTACTCTGACCTGGCCGTATCCGATCCAATGGGATCGGACCGACGAGATTGATACGGACGTCCTCGTGATCGGCGGCGGCGCCTCCGGCTGTTTCGCCGCGTTCGGGGCGGTCGCGAGAGGAGCGCGCGTCGTCCTGCTCGAAAAGGCCTCGACCTTCGCCAGCGGTGCGATGGGGTCGGGCTGTGATCACTGGGAGATGGCGGCGACCAACCCATGCTCCCGTGTGACCCCTGAAGAGCTGACCGACGCGATGATCCGCGGACACCGTGGCTATAACAACGGCATTTCTCACTACATCGAAGCCCGCGAATGCTACGACCGGCTCCTGGATCTGGAACGCATGGGGGCCAAGATCCGCGACACCGATGACGAGTTCAAGGGCGCGGACTTTCGCGACGAGGCGACCAAGCTTCTCTTCGCCTACGACTATGTGAATCGCTATACGATCCGCGTCTGGGGAGACACCTTCAAGCCGATGATGTATCGCGGCTTGAAGCGTCATCGAGTGCGGTTGCTCGATCGAACGATGGTGACCGGCCTTTTGACTGAGCGTGGCCGGATCGGCGGCCGCGTCGTAGGGGCAGTCGGCATGAATGTGCGCACCGGCAAGTTCGTCGTCTGTCGCGCCAAGGCGACCGTGCTGTGCACCTCTCGGCCGACCCGTTTGTGGTTGTTCGCGCCGGAGGCCAGCGGGATATCGGAGTTCCGGCCGCCGGAATGCACCGGCGATGGCCACGCGATCGGATGGCGAGCTGGGCTCGAGTTCACGATGCTGGAAAAATCGCTGCGAGCGGAGTGGAGTGGGTTGCGCAGCTTCCCACCGTATAGCACGGGCAATAACCACAATACGTGGTACGCGTGCAGCATGGTGGACGCGGAGGGGCGCGAGGTGCCGTGGGTCGATCGCGACGGCCGTACCTTGACGACCGTTGCCGAGCGCCATCGGCCGGCGCCCGGCCAGAAATTCTTTCTCAAGGGCGGCGGTGAGCCGGACTTTCCCATCTATGAGTTCGAGGGGCCCGAAACGCTGCCGGTCGACGAGTTGCTCAAGCGCGGCTACAAGCTGCCGCTCTTTGCGGACCTGCCCGGGATGCCCGACATGGAGCGCCGCGTCATCTGGGGGATGATGGTCGGGCACGAGGGAAAGACGAAGACGCCGGTGATGGCCAACTACACCGCGGCAGGATTCGATCCGCAGCGACATCTGCTCCAGAGCTACGGGGATGGGTGGCGGTCTGGACAGTTCCTGCCGCAAGAGCGGCAATTTTTCGGCATACCGGGTGGTGCCGTCAACGACTGGAACTTGATGACGAACCTGGAAGGTCTTTTCGCGGCCGGCGACATGCTGTTCGCGTCGGACTGTGTCGGTCATGCAGCGGCGACCGGTCACTATGCGGGTCGGCACGCCGCGGACTACGCAGCCGAGTCGGGGCCAGTCACGCTCGATCCCCGGCAAGTGGAGGCCGAGCGCGCATGCCTCTACGAACCGCTGAAGCGCAGACGCGGTCCGAGCTGGCAATCCGTGAATCTGGCAGTGACGCGCGTCATGCAGAACTATTGTGGCGCCGTGAAAAGCGACGATTTGCTCAACGAGGGACTCAAGGCCCTGTACGAGCTCGATCAGGCGGAGGCGGGCAAGCTGTCGGCGAGCAACCCGCGTGAGCTGGGTCGGGTGCACGAAGTGCTCAATATCCGTCGCAACGCCGAGCTCGTGATTCACTCGTGCCTGGCTCGCAAGGCGAGCTCGAAACAGCTGCAGTTCGCGCGGCTCGATTATCCGGAAATGGATCCGCCCGAATGGTACAAGTGGGTCACCGTGCGACGCGACGACGACGGCATCCACACCGGCGCGCTCGCCATTGATTTCTGGGGCGATCTGGTCGAGAACTACGAGCGCTACGCCGACGGGTATCGAAATGACTGAAAAAGCGGGGTCAGGGGTCGGGGATCAGGGGTCAGGGAACCGCAACGACTGTGAACCGGAGAGAATCACGGTCGGTTACGAGCGGGCGATGGTGGACCCGGTCACGATCTTCCCAGAGACGTGCAGCGGGTGCAATCGGTGCGTCAATATCTGTCCGGTGGACCTGTTTCTGCCGAGCCCGGAGCGAGGGGGAGCACCGCTGGTGGTGTTCCCCGGTGAGTGCTGGTTCGAGGGGAGCTGCGTGGACATCTGCCCGGAACCAGGCGCTATCGTACTCAATCGCCCCTTCGTCAGCCGCGTGAACTGGAAACTCAAGAGCGGCACCTGAGCGCGAGATCCATCATGCTCCTCTCGGTCGTCGTGCTGTACTTCGCGGTGATGCTTGCGCTCGGGGCCGTACTGAGTAAGCGCAACAAGAGCGCATCGGATTTCCTGGTCGCTGGACGCAAGCTTGGGTTCGTGTTGACTACCGCGACGATGGCTGGCGTGCAGATCGGTGCGGGGATCGTCTTGGGCAGCGCGGAAACGGGAGCAGAGTCCGGAATCTGGCCAGGTGTCTGGTACGGGCTCGGCTGCGGGTTCGGCCTCATCATCGCCGGGCTGCTGGTCGCGTCGAAGCTGTGGGGGAATCACGGATATGTGCCCCTGGACTTTTTCGGAGTCCGCTACGCCGAGCGCCGCTGGGTGCGCCTCTGGGCGGCCGTCTGCAACGTCCCGAGCCTCCTGGGGATCTTTGTCGCGCAGGTTCTCGCCGCGGCGTCAGTCCTGTCCATCTTCGGCTTCGACTTCCGAACAGCGCTCGTCGTCGTCGGCGCTGTGATCGGTGTGTACAGCGTCCTCGGGGGCATGTGGAGTATCGCGACCGTCGACCTCGTGCAGGTCGGGATCCTCGTGATTGGCATCCCGCTCGCCGCGGTAATGACGTTCGCCTCGCTGCACGATCGCAGCGCGATTGGCCAGATACTCTCGCAGCCATTCATCCCGGCGGGCATGGCGTCCAAGGCCGTGTTCCTCGTGTTGCCGTTCCTGCTTTCGATTTCGGTGTCCTACGACGCCTTCCTGCGGTACCAATCGGCGAGCTCGGGGCGCATTGCCAAGTGGGGCTGTGTGCTCGCCGGCGTGATCGTGATCTTCGTGACGCTGTGCACGGCGTTCATCGGTGCGGTGGGCCGGCGCACGTTTCCGGACGTTCCTGCAGCATCGGTACTGCCCCACGCGATTCAGTCGCTGCTGCATCCGGCGTTGGCCGGACTGGTTGTCGCGGCGCTCCTCGGTGCGGCGATGTCGAGCGGCACTGGCTTGCTGATCTCGCTCGCGGGCTGCGTCTCGCGCGACTTCTACAACAAGATCCTGCACCCGACAGCCCAGCTGGATGAATTGAAGCATGCCAAGACCGTCTCGCGGGTCGTCCTGGTCGGGGCTCTCGTGATCGGGTGCGGACTCGCGCTTCATGCCAAAGGCATTCTCTACACGATCATCATCTTCAACTACCCGTACATGGGCAGCATGCTCGTGCCGCTGCTGGGCGGGGTGCTCTGGCGTGGGGCGACGTATCAGGGAGCGCTCGCGGGCATGGCGGTCGGTGGCGCCGCGGGAGTGGCTGCCTTCGTCGCCGGTTTGCCGGGGCGTTTTCACGGCATCTTCAGCGTCGATCTCGGACTGCTCATCGCATATTCACTCTCCGCGATCGCATTCGTTGCCGTCAGCCTGATGACAGCGCAGCCGGGCGCGACGCGTCAGGACGAAACCGCTGAGGCCCTCCCCGCATCGGCTTCCTGAGCTCGAATCACGGACCGGTCGCGGGCGGCTGATGCTCGGTCGCGGTCGTATCGCGCGTCATCGCCTGGAAGCGCGGGTTCCCGCGCAGCGTCGCCCACACAGGGTCGACGCGGAGGAACGCAGGCGAGAGAAATGACGGTACGCGGAGTAGCGTGTCGAGGTGATCGATCGCTTTGTCAGGCTCGCCGATCACAGTGTAGATCTGGGCCAGTACCTGCTGGTCGTAGAGGCCGGCGACGTGGTCATTGGCGAGGGTTTTCATGGCCGCCCCTTGTTCGCCGTACTTGATCGCCTGGGCCTTCCGACCGAGGTAGGCATAGGCAAGTCCGAGGACGATGTACTGCAATTCGTCGTTCGCCCCGTTTCTGACTTGCTCAGCGAGCACCCGGCGTCCCGTATCAGCGTACACCCGTGCGCGCGCCGTATCGCCTCGTAGCCAATAGAGCTCGGCCCGCACCAATCCCCAGGATCCGTGATCGTCGAAGCTATCGGGGCCAAGCTGCAAGAGCCGCTTCTGCAGGCTGTCGTCGAGGATCCAGTACAGGCCATTCTCTTCGCCGAAGAAAGCGATGAGCGCGGCGGTGTCGGCGACGGACAAAGAACGCCGGATGACAGCCCGCGCAGCAACCGTATCACCTTGCGCGATGCTCACCATCGTCTGGAATTGCGCCATCCCAATCGATCGCGGGGCAATCGCCAGCGCGTGGTCGTAGGCCTCGTGTGCGGCGTGATATCGCCGGAGGTAGTGCAGGCTCGTTGCGAAACTGGCTGCTGCCGCCAACGAACGGGGATCGAGCAACGCGGCCCGTTCAGAGTGCTGGAGTGCCAACTCCCAGGCCCCGGCCGAGCGCTCCGCGTTGGCCGCGGCGGTCAAGAGATCGACGTTGTCGGGGGCCGTCGTGAGTCCTGTTTCGGCGGCGGCGCGCGCAGCGGTCGGATCGCGCCGAACGGCCGACTCATAGTAGCTGAGCACGATCTTGGTCTCTGGACGCTCGGGGATGAGCGCTTGCGCGCGGGACAACGCGTACGCCGCGCCGGTCGCCTCATCGACGGTTGGTGACAGGTAGTAGAAGATCGCAGCGTGAGCAAATGCGAGGGACGCCCACGCGAGGCCAAAGCTCGAATCGGCGGTGACGGCCCGAGTGTACAGATCCGCCCGGTGGCGGAGCATCCCGGGGCTGTTGTCGCCTCGAAGGGCCTCCGCCTGCAGATACGCGTCGTAGGCGTCGAGGTTAGCCGTTGGCTGGTCGGTCTCGAGCTCGGTCCTGGCATTTCCGCCTGCAATGCCGAGGGCTGACGCGGCGGCCGCGGCGATCTCCGCCTGCAGGTGGAACACATCCGACAGTTGCCCGTCGAAAGGGGCCTCCCACTCAGTGCTGGGCGCCGACCGGCCCGAGATGCGAATCAGCTTCGCGTTCACGTGCACGCGACCCGTGGCGGAGGGGACCCTGGGCACCTGTATCTGTCCCATCAGCAGGTGCTGCACTCCAAGCTCCTGCGCGATCACCTGCGGCGACTTGTCGGTATGACGGTATTGCGCGGAGCTTGCCCGGGCGATCACCCGTGCGCCCGGCAGCGATGCGAGCTTGTTCCTGATCTCGTCCGCGATGCCGCTGCCGTAGTACGCGCCGGAAGTGTCGCCGATATTCTCGAACGGCAATACGGCAAGGGATGCCGGTGCACTCGCGCTGGGCCGCGCATTCCATTGCGTCCACGCGAAGACGACGAGCGCGGCGACGAGAAGCCCCCCAATGGTTGCGGCGTGCCCCAGCGGTCTGCGAGCAGGGGCCGCCGGGCGTCGGTACCCTCTCGATGTTCGCTCCGCGGCCGACGGCGTCTCCAGGGCCTCTCGGAACTCGGCTGCGCTCTGGTAGCGATCGGCCGGAGAGCGAGCCAGCGCGATCTCAACCGCCCGCTCGATGTCATCAGGGATGCGGTCTCGGACCGCTCCGAGTGGCAGCGGTCGCTCCACGAGGCGCCGTGCCACGAGGGCCTGGGGAGTCGCGCCGGTGAACGGTGGCTCGCCGGCCAACATCTCGTACAACACGCACCCCAGCGCATATACATCGGTGCGGGCATCGACGTCGCGGGCTCCGGCTGTCTGCTCGGGGCTCATGTACTCGAGCGTCCCGAGACTCACTCCCGTATCAGTCAGGCGTCGCTTGCTCGAGGCAGGCTCGACGCCCGTGCTGAGCAGGTCCCGGGCGATCCCGAAGTCGGTGAGCAACGCCTGACCATCAGACGCCAGAAGAATGTTCTCGGGCTTCACATCGCGGTGGATGACGCCCCGGCGATGCGCGTAGTCGAGCGCATCCGCGACCTCCCGCGCAATCCGGAGCGCTTCCGGCAGCGGCAGCTGGTGCTGTCGAGTGAGGCGATCGCGCAGGCTTTCGCCCTCGACGTACGGCATTGTATACCACAGGGGGCCGCCTGATGACTCCCCGGAATCCAGCAGTGGGAGGATGTGCGGGTGCTGGAGCGGTGCGACGATCGCGATCTCCTGGCGAAAGCGCTTGGGGCCCACCGCGGCGGCAAGCTCCGCGTGAAGCACCTTGAGCGCGACCAGCCGAGCGTGGCGCGTGTCCTCGGCCAGGTACACGACGGCCATGCCGCCGCGACCGAGCTCGCGCTCGATGCGGTAGCGCTCCCCCAAGGCCTCTTGTAGCCCGCCAATCGTCCCAGCGTCCATCCGGCCTCCGTTCTCCGGAGAAGGTAGCCGGAAGGACGGCCGTCGGCGACGCACGCGTCAGTTGTGCGACCACAGAGGAGGGACGTTTGCCTGCGATAGCACGCCTCTAACGTCCCAGTTGCCGCGACGTACTTCCAAGATGGGCCCGCTCACGTATCCCTTAGCCGCCCCCCGATCACGTCCGCGACCTCGGCCGCGTGATGCGTGGCGGGCCACCTTGGTCAGACCTCGATCACGTTCTGGGCGCGCATGCGCTCCCGTTCGAGCGCCCGCGGCATGCGGATTAGTAACTCGCGCGCCGTTCGCCGGGTTGCAGTTAAGGCGTCCACGAAGCGCCGAGCAAGTTGACCAAGGTTGACGATTGTTGATGTCTGCGCCGAGCGGGGGCCATTGGTCAGCTGGCAAGCACTGCCATGCCACGCGCGACAGACCTAGATTGGCGCTGAGCGGTCGACTCCGCGATCCAACAATGGCGGGTCATGCGCGATGGGCGGCACGGTCCTGATCCACCGGCTTCAGTTCGCATTCACGATCACGTTCCACTACCTCTTTCCCCAGCTCACGATGGGGCTCGCACTGCTCATCGTGATCTTCAAGACCATCGCGCTACGGACCGAGAACGACCTGTACGATGACGCCGCGCGCTTCTGGGGTCGGATCTTCGGGGTCAGCTTTCTCTTCGGTGTGGTCACCGGGATCCCGATGGAGTTTCAGTTCGGGACGAACTGGGCGCGCTTCTCACGGCTGACAGGCGGTGTGATCGGGTCGACGGTCGTGATGGAAGGCGTGTTTGCGTTCTTTCTCGAATCCGCGTTCCTGGGACTGTTCCTGTACGGTGAGCAGCGCCTGAGTCGCGTCGCCCATTGGTGGACGGCGTTGCTCGTATTCCTGGGATCCTGGTTGTCAGCCTATTTCATCATCGCGACCAATGCCTGGATGCAGGACCCCGTCGCATATGCGCGCCTCGCGGACGGAAGCTTTCAGCTCACGAGCTTCTGGGGGCTGCTCACGAGTCCCTGGGCACTGCTGCAGTTTGTGCACACCATGGGCGGCGCCGTGATCACGGGCGCGCTGGTCGTGGCTGGCGTGGGCGCCTACTATCTCCTGCAACAGGAGCACATCGACCACGGCCGTCTCTTTCTACGGGTGGCGGTCGTCGTCGGGGTCATCGTGTGCATTCTGCAAATGTCTCCGAGCGGCGACGCCATGGCTCGGTACGTGGCCAAGCGACAGCCCGTGACCACGGCGGCCATGGAAGGGCTGTTCAATACCAGAGCTGGCGCGCCCGTCGTGATCCTCGGCCAGCCGGACTTGCAGCATCAGCAGATCGACAACGCGCTCGTTGCAAACGATGCGCTCAGCTTCCTCATCTACGGCACGACAGCGGGCGAGGTGCGCGGCCTGAACGCGTTCCCCAGAGAGGATTGGCCGACGGACATCCCGCTCCTGTACTACAGCTATCACATCATGGTTGGTCTCGGGACCATCTTCGCGGCAGTGATGACGGTCGCCGCTGTGCTGTTGTGGCGCCGGCGACTATATGAGGCGCGGTGGGCCTTGTGGATCATCATGCTGTGCGCGCCGCTGGCATTCGTGGCCAACACCGCCGGCTGGCTGGCTGCGGAGACGGGCCGCCAGCCATGGCTGGTCTACGGTCTCATGCGCGTGAGCGAGGGGTATTCCGACCGAGTGCAAGCGGGCAACGGGCTGTTCACGTTGCTCGGATTCATGGGCCTCTACACCGTGCTGGCGATGCTTTTCCTGTACCTCGTCCGCCACGAGATCGCGGTGGGCCCGCGGCCGCCAACGGGCGTCGCCGGGAATCCCTCGGCACCCGCGGTCGTGTAGCAGCCCCGCGTGCTGCCCTTCATCTGGTTCTGGCTGGTGGCCCTCATGATCACGGGCTACGTCGTGCTGGATGGGTTCGACCTGGGCGCTGGGGTCCTGCACCTGCTGATCGCGAAGACCGATGAGGAGCGCCGCATCGTGCTGCGCACGATCGGCCCGGTGTGGGACGGCAACGAAGTGTGGCTCATCGCTGCCGGGGGAACATTGTTCTTTGCCTTCCCGCTGCTCTACGCCTCCAGCTTCAGCGGGTTCTATCTGCCGCTGACGATTGTGCTGTGGCTGCTCGTTCTGCGCGGGATCGGCATTGAGCTGCGCACCCACATGGATTCCATCGTCTGGCGCGGCTTCTTCGACGGCTGCTTCGCGCTTTCCAGTGTGCTCCTGACTGCCTTTCTTGGTGCGGCATTCGGCAACGTGATTCGCGGTGTGCCGCTCGGCAAAGATGGGTTCTTCTTTCTGCCTCTGTGGACCACTTGGGACGTGGGGCCACAGCCGGGTGTCCTCGACTGGTATACACTCAGCGCCGGCGCGCTCGCACTCGCGGCGCTGACCGTACACGGTGCGCATTGGATCGCTCTCAAGACCGGCGGCGACCTGCATCTGCGTGCCCGGCGCGTAGCCGCGCGCCTCTGGCCGGTCCTGGCGTTGCTCACGATGGCCAGCCTCGTGATGACGTTATCCGTCCGGGGCGAATTGCTCAGGAACTATCGCGAGCACCCGGTGCTGTTCGTCATTCCGCTCGCCGTGGTGGCGAGCCTCGTCGGGATGCCGCTGTACCGCAGACAGGGCAACGACGCGCGAGCGTTTCTTTGCTCCGCCGCCTACCTGGCGGCGATGCTCGTCGGTGCGGCCGCCGCCGTCTATCCGAACCTGCTCATGTCCACAACGGACTCAGCGCTGGACATTACTGTGCACAACGCTGCAGCTGGCGGGTACTCGCTCTCGGCGGGGTTGATCATCTGGCTCGCCGGAATGGCGCTGGCTGTGAGCTACTCAGTATTCATCTACAGGATGTTTCGGGGCAAGGTGTAGCCAGCGCCGGGCGTGGCGGTGTCGACCAAGGTCCTATGCGGGCGCTTGGATCCCGTGGGGTATGATCAACGGGAGTAGCAACCAGAACGTTTCTCGACATTGCGAGACGCATCTCAAACCGGGCGCCAACCTCGACGCTTGGGGACGCTTTTCAACCACGCGACGCACTGGCGTTGCGCACGGAGGGGTAGCATGCCATCGGCGCAAACACGCATCGAGCACGATCTCCTGGGCGACCTGGCCGTCCCGGCCGATGCCTATTACGGCGTTCAAACCGCACGCGCGCTCGAGAACTTCCAGATCTCTGGGGTGCCGATCTCCAATTACCCCAACTTCATCAAAGGGCTCGCGATGGTGAAGCTCGCGGCCGCGCGCGCGAATTTCGAGACTGGCGGATTCTCCAAGGAGATCCTCGCGGCGATCGAAAAGGCGTGTCAGGAAATCATCGACGGTAAGCTCCATGACCAGTTCGAGCTCGATGTCCTGCAAGGCGGTGCCGGCACCTCGACCAACATGAACGCGAACGAGGTGATCGCGAACCGTGGCCTCGAGCTGATGGGGCATAAGAAGGGCGAGTACAAGTATCTCGACCCGCACGACCACGTCAATCGCTCCCAATCGACGAACGACTCGTACCCCACCTCCATGCATGTTGGCATGGCGCTTGGGAATGTCGAGCTCATTGCGGCTATCAGAGCGCTGATCAAGGCGTTCCGCGCGAAGGGCAAGGAGTTCGGCACCCTCCTCAAGATGGGCCGGACGCAGCTTCAGGACGCGGTACCGATGACGTTGGGCCAGGAGTTCGAGGCGTTCGCTCGCACGCTCGAGGGGGAGGTGCAAGCACTCGAGGCGATGCAGCGCGTCCTCAGCGAGATCAGCATGGGCGGTACGGCGATCGGCACGGGGCTCAACGCTCCGAAAGGCTATGCCCAGAAGTGCGCCGATCATCTCGGCGAAGATCACTGGACTCCCCATCAAGCTGGCCGAGGATCTCATCGAGGCCACACAGGACACGCAGGCCTTTGTGCTGTACTCGTCCGCCTTGAAGAGCCTGGCCATCAAGCTCGCGAAGGTTGGCAACGATCTCCGCCTGCTGTCGTCCGGGCCTCGCTGCGGTCTTTTCGAGATCAACCTTCCGGCGACGCAACCTGGCTCCTCGATCATGCCCGGCAAGGTGAATCCAGTCATCCCGGAAGTAGTGAACATGGTCTGCTACCGCGTGATCGGCGGCGACATCGCGGTCACCATGGCGGCGGAAGCGGGGCAGCTGCAGCTGAACGCCTTCGAGCCCGTGATGGCGGCCTGCATCTTCGAAGGGCAGACGACGCTGATCAATGCCGCCAATACTTTGCGCAAGTATTGCGTCGAGGGGATTACCGCCAACAAGGAAGTGCTCCAGCACTACATCGAGCGCAGCATTGGCACCGTCACCGCACTGAATCCAGTGATCGGCTATGACCGTGCCACGGAGCTCGCCGCGGAGGCGATGAAGACTGGTGAGGGGATTGTCGAGCTGATTCGCGAAAAGCACATCCTGACGGATGCGCAGATCAACGAGATCCTCGATCCCGCCGCATTGACGGGTGCGGGCCGCTAAGGACGCGCCCGTGCGAACGGCACCGTGAACGCACCGGTTACGCGACGCCAGCGCATCGCCCGTGTGGTGACGCTGGCGGTCGCGCTCCTGATCTGGTTCATCCCCCGTCCTGAGGGGTTGACCGCTCAAGCCTGGCATCTGTTCGCGATCTTCGCGGCCACGATCTTGTCGGTCGTGATCGGCGCGTTGCCGATTCTCACGGCATCGCTGTTCGCAGTGGCGGCCGCGGTCCTTACGGGGACCCTGTCGGGCGACGACGCGTACGCCGGGTTTTCGAACCCGACGATCGTGTTGATCATCGTCGCATTTCTCGTCGCCCGCGCGGTGGTCAAATCCGGACTGGGACAGCGACTGGGATACCGCGCAATCAGTCTTTTTGGGCGTTCCTCGCTCGGCCTGTCATACAGCATCTTCGTGGTGGACGCCCTGATTGCGCCGGCCTTTCCGAGCAATACCGCACGGTCCGGCGTGCTCTATCCGCTGGCGCTCTCGGTGGCGGAAGCGGCCGGCGTGAGTCCCGAGCGGCAGGATCGGCAACGGCTCGCGAAGTTTCTGATGTTCTCGGGCATGGCGAGCCTCTGCCTCTCGTCAGCGCTTTGGCTCACGGCGATGGCCGGCAATCCACTGGGCGCCGAAATCGCCAAACCCTATGGCGTCAACATTGGGTTTGGGTCGTGGCTCATGGCGTCCTCGGTGCCGACGATTCTTGGCATCATCGTGATGCCGTTCGTGCTCTACAAGATGATGCGTCCCGAAGTGACTGCGATGCCGGAGGCGCCGGCGGCGGCACGCAAGTCGCTGGCGGCACTCGGACCGCTCACCCGTGACCAGAAGGTGGTCGGCTTCACATTCCTGGGGATGGTCATCCTGTGGGGCCTGGCGTCAACGCTCGGGATCGATTCGACCGCTGTCGCCTTCCTCGGGCTCGGGATCCTGCTCGCGACCGGAGTGCTGACGCTGGGTGACATCTCAAAGGAAGGGGATGTCCTCGCGACTTACATCTGGTTCGCCTCGCTGTTCACGCTCAGCAGTCAGCTCAACAAGCTCGGGTTCATGGGGTTTGTGGGTGATCACCTGGCGGTCGCATTGGAAGGCTTGCCCGGGATCGCGGCGGCCGTGGCGCTGTTGGTCGTGTACGTGCTGCTCCACTACCTGTTCGTCAGCGAGACGGCGCACCTCCTCGCACTCTTCGGCGTGTTCCTCGGAGTCGGCGTCAAGCTGGGCGTCCCCGCTGCGCCGCTCGCCTTCCAGCTGCTCTTCGCTACCAACTACTTCGGGGCGATCACACCGCAAGCCTCGAGTGCGAACCTCCTCTTTGTCGGGAGTGGCTATCTCACGCAGGGCGAGCTGTATCGGCTCGGGGCAATCCTCACGGGGCTGTTCGTGGTGCTCTATCTAGTAGTGGGTACGCCCTGGCTGTTACTGGTCGCTCGGTGAAAACGAATTATGCAATGCTGACACGCTAGGAGGTTCCGATGGTGAGGCGATGTGTACCGTCCCTGCTACTGACCTCTGTCCTTGTCGCTGCGACCGGTCAGGTCCGGGTTGCGGCCCAGACAGCGGCAACGCAGCCGCTCCCGACAGTCGTAGTACTCGCTACCGGGGGCACGATCGCGGGTGCCGCCGGGACGAACGTGCAGGCTGGCTATACGAGCGGGCAGGTCGGCGTCGACCAGCTGCTCGCCGCCGTACCCGAGGCAAAGAAGCTCGCCAACCTGAAGGGCGAGCAGATCTCGAACATCGGCTCTCAGGACATGAACGACTCGGTGTGGATCAAGCTCGCGACCAGAACCAACGAGTTGCTCGCGCAGCCCGACGTCTCGGGCGTGGTCATCACGCACGGCACCGACACCATCGAGGAGACCGCGTATTTCCTGAACCTGGTGATCAAATCGAAAAAGCCCGTCGTGTTGACGGCGGCGATGCGGCCCTCGACGGCGCTCTCGGCGGACGGGCCACTCAATTTCTACAACGCGGTCGCCGTCGCAGCCAACAAGGAGGCGGCGGGGCGCGGCGTGATGGTCGTGGTGAACGATTGGATCCACGGGGCCGCCTCGTTGACCAAAACGAGCACGACTGCTGTGCAGACCTTCCTCTCTCCGCTCTCGGGTCTGGTCGGTACGGTGGCCTACGGCACGATCGAGTGGTATCGGAACGGCGTCGGCCGCAACACGACGCAATCGGAATTCTCGGTCACGCCAAGCACGGTCCTGCCGCGCGTGGACATCGTGATGGCGTACGAGAATATGGACGGAAAGCTCATTGAGGCCGCGGCGGCAGCCGGTGCGAAGGGCATCGTGATCGCCGGCGTGGGGAACGGCAACATGACGAAAGCCGCGGTGGAAGCACTTGCGGCCCAAGCCAAGAAGGGCATTGTGTGCGTCCGCTCGTCGCGGGTGACGACGGGCCAGGTAGGGCGCGACGTGGAAGTGGATGACGACAAGTACGGATTCGTAGCCTCGCTCGCCCTCAATCCGCAAAAGTCGCGGGTCCTCCTGCGACTCGCGCTGCTCCAGACACAGGACCCCAAGACGATCCAGCGCTATTTCGACCAGTACTGAGCCAGCGTTTTATCAGAAACGAGGGTGGGATTGCGTATGCGATCGCGCATCCTTGGCGGGCTCATCGCGCTCGCCGGCCTATGCCTATCGGTGCGCGCGGTGGCGCAGTCCCCAGACTCCACCGTGCGCGATTCGACGAAGGCACCTCCGCTCACCGCCTCGGGGGACGATGCCGATCAGGAGTTGAACATCTTCGGCAACCCCTACAATCTGGGATTCACGACCCTCACGTTCGGCGGCGGCCTGCTGACCGATTACGCGGCATTCGCGCAGAACGCGGCGAGCAAGGAGCAGGTCGAGCTCAAGGATCAGTGGAAGTTCCGGGATGCCCGTCTGCTCTTCGGCGGGCAGTTCGCTCTCAAGCGCCCGGTGACATGGCAGATCGGTGTCATGTATGACGGCCCGACCAGTTCCTGGCTGATCCGCCAAACGGGGATCATGGTCGGCATTCCCGAGCTCTGGGGCAATATCTTCATTGGGCGCGCCAAGGTGGGCGTGAGTCTGAACAAGATCATGACCGGATACGACGGCTGGACGATGGAGCGCTTCACGTTCTCGGACGCGACCATCCCGCTGCTGGCCGACGGCATCAAGTGGCTTGGCTGCCTGCCGGATCGCCACCTCATCTGGAACCTCGGGTGGTTCACGGGCGCGCTCACCACCAATGGGCAGAGCTTCGGTTGGTACGACAATCAGTTCACGGCGCGCCTGGTATGGGTGCCCATTGTCTCGGCGACAACTGGAACGGTGCTCAACATCGGCATCGATGGGAGCATTGCCAAAGTCCACGGTGACTCGCTCCGGCTGCGATCCAGGCCTGAGGCCTTTCCGGCACCGTACTTCCTCGACACCGGCGAGTTCCCGGCGACCAACACGCAGAATGCAGGGCTCGAGGCGTACCTGCGGCCGGGGTCGTGGCTGTTCGGATCGGAGTACTACCTGATGAAGGTGAGCTCGCCGCAGACGCACAACCCGTTATTCAACGGCGGCGACATCTTCGCGTCATGGTTGATCACCGGAGAGGTGCGGCCGTACAACACGGCGGGGGGCTACTTCAAGGACGTCACGCCCAAGAAGTCAGTGTTTCGCGGGGGAACGGGCGCGATCGACGTTGTGCTCCGCTATTCCTACAGCAATCTGAACAACGCGACCGTGGCGGGCGGCAGCTTCTGGCGCATTACGCCGATGATCAACTGGTATGCCTCGAGCATCGTGCGCATTGAGATCGCCTACGGGTACGGGGTGCTCGACCGGTTCGAGACGAAGGGCGCGACGCAATTCTTCCAAACGCGGCTTCAGCTGACGTTCTGAGGCCGAGAGCTGGGGCGACCAGAAGGTTGCGTGGCCCCTTTCGGGGAGCACTACGCCGGCCCCGCCGCAACAGGCAGGATGCGTCTTATAGACCTTGGTACTGGTGACTAAGGGCCGACCCGCCGTGGCCGGCCGCGAGGCGCTTGGGCAACTCCGCGGCTGCGCGGCTAATGGCTCAGACCTTGGTCATGATTGTCGTGGTGGCGCGCGCCGTCTTAACTCGTAGGCAGGGCGGATGCTCGCGCGACGAATAATCGCCCGAAGGGCGGCTGTAGCGTTGTTCCATAAACGCCACGAGGCCTGTGCATGCATCAGGACCGAGGTGACGTGAGTATGGTTGGTCGCAGGTCATATGGATCGAGTCTCCGCCGACGGTAGTTCGCCTCACCTCGGGGTTGACGCCGCGCGCGCTGTGCGTGGCTCGGTACGGGGCAGCTTCTTCGTGTATGACGGCCGTGGCCAGACCGGGCACGCCGTTGCAATCGCCGCCCATGCGTTCTCGTAGACCAAAGGCCCTGGACCCGAAGCGTCGGGGCATCGCCCGCGGTGTGCGCCTGGCCATTGGCATCGGGCTCGGCGTGCTGATGACTGGCGGTGCGGTGTCGGTGCGACGCGCCGTAGCAGTGCGGGCGAATGCCCGGGTGCCAGACAACTACGAGTTCAACGATTCCCACTTTCACCTCACCAACTACGTCCAGCGCGGCACCGAGATCCACAGGTTTCTCGAGATCATGGGGGACAAGGTTGGACGCGTCGCGCTATTCGGCATCCCGCTCCAGCAGATGTGGTCGTACGGCAATTCAGGTACGTACGCGCCCACGTACTACCTGCAGAGTGATGCCCCGCTCTACTACTACTCGTTCACCGACGCGTACATCGCGATGGCGTATCGGTCGCTGACGAAGGATCAGCAGGCGCGATTCGACCCGATGATCACGGGCTTCAATCCCACCGACATGTACGCGACGGACCACATCAAGCGGGTGCTCCGCACGTTTCCGGGTGTGTTCGAAGGGATCGGTGAGTTCACCGTTCACAAGGAATTCGTCTCCTCCAAAATCGCCGGCGGAGTGGCAAGCCTCACAAACCCTGCGCTCGACAGCATCCTGGCATTCGCCGCGACGGCGGGGCTTGTCGTCATCCTGCACAACGACATCGACGTGCCCCTCGCCAAACCGGGTACCGAGCTGGCGTACGTGACGCAAATGAAAACGCTGCTACACCGGCACCGAACGACCACGCTGATCTGGGCACACACCGGGCTTGGTCGCATCGTGCAGCCCCGGCCAGAGTCACCCTCGGCCGCACCCGCGGAGCGCAGTCCCTACCACATCGGCATCATCAGAGGGCTGCTCGAGGATGCGTCGATTCCGAACCTGTACTTCGACATCTCATGGGACGAGGTGGCGAAATACGTCGTTGCGACGCCGCAGTCGCTGGAGAACACGGCGGCGCTGATCAACCGCTTTCCGGACCGCTTTCTCTTCGGAACCGATGAAGTCGCACCGTCCGACCAGGCCACATACCTGCGCGTGTACGTCACGTACGGTCCGCTGTGGGCCAAGCTCTCGCCGGACGCCAGCCTGAAGGTCCGCAAAGGGAACTTCGAACGACTCTTCGACAAGGCGCGCCGCGACGTGCGTGCGTGGGAAGCCCAGGACCGGGCGCGAGCCAAGCCTGCGACCGCGCAGGGCGGGCTCGTCTTCGATCAATGATCGCGCGGATGGTGCCGCGTGCGGAGGAAACATGACTGTACGAATTGTTCGGCGTCTCACGTCACTGGTGGCCTTCTCGATGGTACTGCTGCCCGCAGCCTCGCGGGCGCAGGACGACACGACCAAGACGACGAGGCCCATGTTCTCGGTCTATGGGTTCGCGATGGCCGACATCATTGGCGACTTCGGCACGAACGACCCGAACTGGTTCGACATGGTGCGGCCCACCAAGTTGCCAGCCTTCGACGGCGAGTTCGGGAAGAACGGCCACTTCTACGAGAGTGTCCGCCAAACGCGCTTTGGCGTCAAAGGCGCGACGCCGACCCCGTTGGGCGTGCTGTTCGCGCGATTTGAATTCGACTTGACTGGTGTCGGCGGCCAGGCTGGACAGACGCAGCTCCGCTTGCGCTTCGCTTACGGTCAGCTCGGTGCGTTCGCAGCCGGGCAAATGAACACCCCGTTCATGGACATGGACATCTTCCCCAACTCGATCGAGGCGTGGGGCCCGAACGGCATGGCCTTCTTCCGCAACATCCAGGTGCGCTGGTCGCCGATTCGTGGACCGACGGAGTTGGTGTTTGCCCTCGAGCGCCCGGGTGCGTCGGGAGACGCGGGCACGTATGCCGACCGGGTCGAGCTTGCGAACATCGAGGCGCGGTTCCCGTCACCCGACTTCTCAGCGCATTACCGTTGGGCGCACTCGACGTGGTACGTCCAACTCGCTACCATGGTGAGTCCGATCTATTGGGACGATCTGGCGTCGACCTCCACGCGCAACCTCTCCGGATCCACGGTCGGGTGGGGCGTCAATTTGAGCAGCCGAATCAACGTGGGGAGCGCGGGAAGCCAGCTCAAGCTCCAGGCACTGTACGGGAAGGCCATCGAGAATTACATGAACGACGCTCCCATCGACATTGGCGTCAAGACCAACCCTGGCAATGTGTTCCAGCCGTTCCTCGGTGTCCCGCTGCCGATTTTCGCAATGGTCGCCTTCTACGACCATACGTGGAGCAAGCACTGGACGAGCAGCATCGGGTATTCACAGGTGAACATCCAGAACTCCGAGAGTCAGCTCCCCAGCGACTTCAGGCTCGGCCAATACGCACTGGCCAACGTCCTCTATACCCCGGTGAAAGACTTCCTCCTGGGACTTGAAGGTCAGTGGGGCCAACGGCAAAACAAGAGCAACGGGTATACGTACAACGACTACCGGCTGCAATTCTCGGCCAAATTCAACTTCGGTCACACCTTCGAGTTTGGAGGATCGCAGCAATGAGGTACCTGACTGGACGCACCGCCGTCAATCATGCGCTCCGTGCGGCGATCGTGGCCCTCGTGTTGAGCGGACCGCCAACGGCGCTCGTTGCGCAGACAGATGCCCAGATCGACTCGGCGATGAAGGCGGCCTATGCGAAGTACAAGAACGTCGATAGTGGTGCCGTTGCCGACTACATCCCCGAGCTCGCCAAGGTCAACCCGAAACAGTTTGGCATTGCGATTGTCACCGTCGATGGCAAGGTGCACGCGATTGGCGATGTCGATAGCCTGTTCTCGATCCAATCCATCTCCAAGGTTTTCACGATGGCGGAGGTGATGCAGGAACAGGGGCCGGTTGCCGTCCGCGAAAAGCTCGGTGTGGATGCGACCGGGCTTCGATTCAACTCGATCGTCGCGATCGAGTTGCAGAAAGGCAAGGAGATGAACCCGCTCGTCAACGCGGGCGCGATCGCCTCTGTGAGCATGGTCAAGGCGACGGGTGATCAGGAGCGGTGGGACAAGATCGTCGCCGCGCAGAGCGCGTTCGCCGGGCGTCCCCTAACGGTCAATGAGCCGGTATACAAGTCGGAGGCCGCGACGAACCAGCGCAATCAGGCCATCGCACAGCTGATGTATGCCTATGACCGTCTGTATTCGAACCCTTCGTCGGCGACCGACATCTACACGCGGCAGTGCGCCCTCAACGTGTCGGCGAAGGACTTGGCGACGATGGCGGCGACGCTCGCCAACGGTGGGGTGAACCCCATGACCAAGAAGCGCGTGCTGAACACCGACTACGTCCCGCGCGTGCTCTCCGTCATGGCGACGGCCGGACTCTACGATGATTCGGGCCAGTGGCTGTACGACACCGGATTGCCCGGAAAGAGCGGTGTGGGCGGAGGCATTATTGCCGTCTCGCCCGGCAAGTTCGGCATCGCGGTCTTTTCGCCCCGGCTCGACGCTGCAGGCAACAGCGTGCGCGCGAAGCTGGCGATCCAGGATATCGGGAAGGCTTTGCACGTCAACGTCTTTGTGCCGGGGAGGTAGACGAACCACACGCGGGTCGTCTCTCCGTGCGCTCGATCGAGGTCGCGCTCGACGTTTCGTTGATCATCGTGGAGAATGGCGGCAGCACACTGAGTGCCGATCGTGCATTCACCACTGCCGCCAGGGGACTAGGCGCGACATCCGCCACAGCGTTTTGGCGGACGGATGTCGTCATTGCCACGGCGGTCGTTGACGGCCAGTCCTCGATGTCCGTTCGTCACGCGGCTCCGCCTGGTGCCAACCTGGTCCGCGTTTCCGAGGCGGCCGCGCTTGCGGATCGAATTGGCAGGGGTGAGGTCGTTGGATCGGCCATCGATGCCGAGTTGGCGCGTATCCGAGGCTTACGACCGCCGTATGGATCGACGGTCGTGGCCCTGGCAGCCGCAGTGACGGCGGGGTCGTTTGCCCACCTGATCGGCGGCGACTGGGGAAGCGTCGCGATCTGCGCGGCGGCCGGCAGCATCGGGCAGACGGTGCGCTCGCTCCTCCAGCGCCACACCCACTTGGGTGGCACGATAACCATTGCCTGCGCGGCGCTCTCCGCGTTCATCGCCGCGTGGGGCCTGCGGGCGCACCTGAGCAGGATCGAGCCCGCGACGCTCGTCGCGTCGGTCGTGTACATGATACCGGGACTTGCATTGGTCAACGGCTTCATTGACGCGACGTCGCCGAAATACATGGCGTCCGGGGCCCAGCGAATTGCCTATGCGCTCCTGGTCGCCGGCATGCTCGCGACTGGAATCGCGATCGGCGCGGCGGTCGCGGGACAGTAGGCGGCATGGAAATTGGCAGCGTGGTCGCGGACAGCATCTGGGCAGGGGTGTTCGCTGCCGCCCTCGGGGTCGGGCTCACGACGCTTCCAAAGGCGCTCGCTCCAAGCTTCACCTGCGGCTTTGCTGCCAGGCTCGTGCGCGACCTGCTGATCGGCAGCGGTGTCAGCCTCGCGGTCTCGGTAGCGGCGGCCGCCGCGTCGTGCGTCGTCGTTGCCGCTGTAGTCGTCCGCCGGCAGCCCAGCCTGTCGATGATCGCGCTGGTCACGGGTGTCTTGCCCCTCGGCGCGGCTGTCGCCTTGTTTGACCTGATCGAAAATGTGGTCGCCCTTGCGACGCTCAAGGGCCCGGCTCTCACGGAGCCCACGCTTCAGCTGGCGGCCGACTTCGGCGTGGTGGTGATGACCACGACCGCCATCGCCCTTGGCCTCCTCATCGGTCTCGTGATCACCACGCCGCTTCGGCGCGCGGAGGGCCGCCCGGAAGTCTGAGTTCTCTGCGCCGTCGGATCGCAAAGGCGGGCGACGCATGCGTCGCCCCTACCCGCCGAAGGCCCGGTTCGTGGCACCTATTGGCGGTCGGGTACGCAAGAGATTGTGGCATACGGGGTTCAGCCTCGTAGGTGAGCGATGAAGAATCCCAGCCCGAGGACTCCGGCGATCAGGGACGCCCAGAGCACCGGACGCGATCTCGTGAGCGCGGCGACCGCCCCGAGCGCAATGGCGATCTGAAAGAATGCGACAGCGTAGGCGAATCCGTGATGGCGATTCAGGAGCAGGTCCGCCTCGGCGGACCGCACGTCCCGGTCGTGTTCCATTTCGCGCGCGGAATCGGCAATGGCTTTTTGATCAGCGGCGTATTTACTAACGGCTGCGCTGTCCGCCGCCGGCGCTGTCTTGCCGGCGGCATGCCAGGCGGCGACCGTCGCTGCGGAGATCGCGCCCTTGATGCCCTTCGCCTGGTAGTACGCCCACTGGTCCGATGCGCGCGCCTGGAACTGCGTCGCCTCCGTTTTCAGGACCAGGGCCTCGTTGACGGTCGCACCCGCTTCCAGCGACGCGATCGCCGCGCATGCGGCCAGGAGTGCTGTGGTCAATGCGATGACCCGTACGAGCCGACCGCCGGAGCGCTCGATCTCCTCGTCGATCTGCTCACGGAGCTTGTCCGTGTCGACCTCAGGCCCTTCGGGCACGCGTCGCTACTTGGGAGCTGGAGCTGGGCCGGGCGTGCCCGCGGGCGGGTTCGCCGGCTGACGCTGCGGATTTCGCGCTGGTGGACCGGGAGCCGCCTCTGGGACTGGCGCCGCCTGCGGCTTATCGCCGCTCTCCGGCAGCGGGAGGGCCTGTTGCGGCTGTACCGGCGGGAGACGCGGGCCGAACATCTGATCGAGATGAGCCGCGCCGGCGACTTCACTCGCCGTGCGCAGCACCGAGTCGCCTTGTGCCCGGTCTCCCTCGTGCACCAATCCCTCGGCCAGGAAATACCCACTCATGACATAGAGGGCCGGAATGTTCACCGATGGCCGGTCGACCCAATCGCCGCGGCGGATCAGCGAGTGCGGCGCCTTGAATTCCTTCCACAGCGCGAGTGACCGCTGGACGTCCATCCAGCCCTCACCCGGGACGTTGACCGTATCCTTCGTCGCTTGCGGGGGAGTCGGCAGGACCTTGCGCGCCAGCCCCTGGGTCAGGAGAAAGTTCGCGAAACCCAGCTGCGCGCCGTAATTCCCGGAGGTCGCGCTGAGATACACCGGACGGTCCGGGTTGTCGACGATGAGGTGCAGCACGAAGATGTCGGCCCGTTCCAGGAACTGGTGAGGCAGGTTCTTCGGATCAATGAGTGCGACGAAGTCGGTGCCCGGTTTCCGGACCGTTTGGGGGCCGGACAGTTCGACCGCCAGCGGGACGGCATCTGCCTGGGCCATCGTCATGTTCATGACCGGCGTCGTCGGTCGCTTCCACACGTGGCCACGATAGACGGACGGACCTGCCAGCGAATCGTATGGAAACACAGGCCGTCGCAGCATCTGGCGCGTGTACCAATCGGTATTGAGCAGCGACGTATTCGCGATGACGACGTCCTTGCGTATCCCTTCCACTTCTTGAGCGTACCAGAGCGGGAAGGTGTCGTTGTCACCCACCGTCACGAGCACGCCGTATGGCTCCACGGAGTTGAGTAAATCGGCTGCGAAGTCGCGCGTGTCCGTTTGCCCAGCGCGGGAGGCCGACTTCCAGTTCACGAACAGCGGGATGAACACGAACGCGAGCAACGGAGACGCCAGCAGCCAGGAGCGCTTCGTCGGTTGCTCGGTGGCTGCGCGCGCCGGACCCACCATCTCTGTGCCGAAAACGGCCGCCACGGATTCCCAGAGGAAGACGAAGCCGAGCGCGACCCACACGCTCCAGGCCGAGAAGCTCCACAGATAGAAATAGTCGCGATCGCGGACCTCGCGGGCGACCGTGTCACCCAGCTCGGGTGATTCCGAGTACCCGTACTTGAAGTTGAGGTAGAGGATCAGCGCGAGCGTGACCGTGAATATCAGCGGTCCGAAGAACCAAAAACTTCGTCTATCGTATCGCCAATGGGCGTAGCCTCCGAATAGACCGAGGATCAAGAAGATGGCCGCCATCATGTTCTGCAGGCCGGGATGCTGGTCGTGGACGTCGCGGAACCACTGCCACTTGAAGTACAGCCAGTACATCCCGAGCTGTGCCGAGAACGGCGCCTGCCGGTCGGAGACATCCGGCTTGCCGTATTGCACCCGGTTGATGTTGTCCATCAACCGGTCGTAGGTGACCTTGTCGAGTGTGCACGACACCTTGAACGTCGTCGTGCAGGCGGTGGGTTCTCCCTCGTTGAGCGGCGGAAAGTGCGCCGCACGAATTGGCTCGTAAGCGAATGGCGTGAGTCCAATGATGAGGGCGCCCAGACACGCCAGCATGAGACGCCACCGGAGCACCGTGTGCCAGCGCCGGGCGAGGATGGCGACCGCAGCCGCGGGCGCGATGAGGAAGCCGGCCGGGTGGTTGGCGTAGCCCAGCCCGACCAGATACGCGATGAGAATCAGCAGGTGGTCGGCCTTGGGCCCATCCGGGTCGTCGCACCACATCACGGTGAGCCACGCCACGACCGCGAAGAACAGCAGCGAGACTGTATACACCTTCTCATTCACGACCGACTGGTTCCATACCGTGAATGCCGTGGCGCCGACAAGCACTGCGATCGAAGCGCCGACCATGCGCTGCCACCGACTTGGCAGCCAACCCTCGAGTACCCGCTCCGTGATCAGGAACCACATGCCCGCGGAGACTGCGCTGCACGCGGCGGCCATCAGATTGATGCGCTGCGCCACGCTGCCACCGGGCAGCAGGCTCATGACGTGCCCGAGCAGCACGAAGAACGGGTTGCCGGGCGGGTGTGGAATGCCCAGCACGTACGCAGCCGCGATGTACTCGCTCGTGTCCCACATTGCGGTGGACGGAGCGAGCGTGACGACGTAGAGCAGAAACACGAGCAGCGCCGCGATTGCGGCCGCGCCATACGATGGGCGGCTCGCCGGGGCTGTTACCTTCGTCTGTACCATGGGGGAGAAAGGTGCCTGGACGGCGGGGCGAGGGCAACGGGCGCTGGCGCGCCACGTAGAGAGGAGAGAGGAGAAAGGAGAAAGGAGATAACTACAAAATGGGGTTTGACGGTTAGGGGCGACGCACGCGTCGCCCGCACTGCCCGCAGAAATCCCTCTTTCTGGTGCGGTCCTAGTGCCGGAAGGTGCGGCGTCCGGTGACCACCATCGCAATGCCGTGTTCGTCGGCGGCGGCGATCACCTCGGGGTCCTTGACCGATCCACCCGGTTGGACGATTGCGGTTACACCGGACGCGGCGGCATGATCCACGCCGTCCCGGAACGGGAAGTAGGCGTCGGAGCCCATGACTGCACCGTTGGTGTCGAGGCCGGCCTGAGCGGCTTTGTGCACCGCGAGGAACGCGGCATCCACCCGCGACATCTGGCCGGCCCCGATACCGATCGTCGCGCCGTCCTTTGCGATCACGATCGCATTCGATTTCACACTCGCGACCGCGCGCCACACAAACTCGAGATCAGCCCACTCGGCCGGCGTCGGAGGCCGCCGACTCACGATGCGCCACGTGCGCCGGCCGCTCTCGAGCGGCGGCCGGTCCTGTACGAGGAGACCGCCGCGCACGCGCTTGAAATCCAGGGCGTCGGGTGACCACTCGGCGCGCCCCGCGAGCACGCGCAGATTCTTCTTCCGACCAAGAATCTCGAGCGCCGTCTCGGTGAAGGCCGGCGCCACCACGCACTCGACAAACAGACTCGACACCGCTTCGGCGGCCGGCTGGTCTACGGGCACCGTGAAGGCGATTACCGAGCCAAATGCGGAGACGGGATCACACGCGAGCGCTTTCCGATACGCCTCGAGGGGCGTCGCCCCGATCGCAAGGCCGCAGGGTGTCGTATGCTTGATGATGGCGCAGCAGACCTCGCCGACCGCGCGAAAGGGATCCGCCGATATCAGCGCGCCCTCGAGATCGAGGAGGTTGTTGAACGACAGCTCCTTCCCGCCGTACTGGTGGAGGCCGGCGAGCCCGGCTCCCGGTTGCTCGACGTAGAAGGCCGCTCGCTGATCTGGATTCTCGCCGTAGCGAAGCGATTGACCGCGCTCGTACGACAGTGTGAGCAGCTCCGGGAACGTATCGCCACGGGCGGTGCTGAACCAATTCGCAATCGCCGCGTCGTAGGCGGCGGTGTGGGCGAACACCTTGCCCGCGAGCAACCGACGCAGATCCGGATCGTCGTCGCCGCTCTCCAGGCCTGCGAGGACTCGTGGGTAGTCGGACGGATCCACGATCGCCGTTACGCTGGCGAAATTCTTAGCGGCAGATCGGAGGAGGGCAGGGCCCCCGATATCGATTTGCTCGATGATCTCCTCCGGCGTGGCCCCCGTGCGCGCCGCGGTCTCGCGGAACGGGTACAGGTTGACGACTACCAACGAGATCGGCCGGATCCCCGCCGCGTCGATCTGCCGCTGATGCGCCGGGCGGTCCCGTCTCGCGAGAATGCCCGCGTGGATCGCCGGATGCAGGGTCTTGACGCGACCGTCGAGCATTTCGGCGAACCCGGTCAAGTCGCTCACGTCGCGAACGACGAGTCCCGCGCTCCTGAGCGTCGCGGCGGTGCCCCCGGTCGACACGAGCTCCCACTGCAGGCGCGCGAGTGCCTGCGCGAAGTCGACGAGACCGCTTTTGTCCGAGACGGACAGGAGTGCGAGAGGCATGAGAGAGCGGTGGAAGCTAGCGGCTCGTCGTCGCGACCACAGCAACCATGCGCGCCAAGGCGGCGATATCGTGCAGGTCGACCAGCTCCGCGGGTGAATGACTGTAGCGCAGCGGCCAGCCGATCGGCACGTCTACCGATCCCCACGGCACAAACGTCGATCCGTCATTGCCGCCATTGGTCGTGCCAACCTGCAGCGGGATGCCTTGCGCGGCGGCCGCGCTGACCACGCGGGCGACTTCGGCCGGCGGCGTCACGCTGGAGTTGTCGAGCGCCCGAAATGCGGCGCCGTTGCCGAGAGGTGCGTAGGCGAACCGATGGCTCTCGAGCGGGGAGTCCGAGGACACAAACGTATCGATGGCATGTACGCGTCGAACGGAAGGGCCGAACGCCCGTGCGACGACCGCCGCGCCATCCAGGCCGACTTCCTCACGGACCGACCACACGAAGATGACCTTGTGTGTCAAGGCGCGAGGATCCAACGTGCGAAGCGCCAGAAGCAACGCCGTGCACCCCGCGCGGTCGTCAATCGATCGAGCCGTGAACCGCGTCATTCCGAGGCGCGATGCGACCTTGAAGCCCGACACGCGAACGCCGGGTCCAACGCCGCACGCGGCGAGCGTCGCTGAATCGACACCGGCCCACACGACCAGCGAGTCGGGCTGCTTGGTCGTCGGGTGTTCGCGCGGCGCAAAGAGTGCCGGCAGTGCGCCGGCGACCGCTGGCACGCCGGCGGCGCGGCCTCCAGGCGTCGGGCCGAGGGGACAGGTCGAAGGGACGCTTTGGCCTGGATCCAGAATGCAGGAGCGCGGGCTGTCCTTCCCAGAGCGACGCATAGAATCCGCCGAGTGGTGCGAGCGTGGCCCAGCCGGCGTGGCTGATTCGCACCACGCGGAAGCCAATCTCGTCGAGGTGCGCGACGATGACCACGGTGTCCCGATTGGGACCTGCTTCGACCAGCAAGTCGCCAGCCGTGTCGACCGTTGTTGGCTGGGCCTTCCAGCGGTCCGGGAGCGCCTCCCTCACGGCGGCGCGAACCAGCGCCTCACGTCCTGAAACACCGTACACGTCGCTCAAGTGTCCGAGGAGTCGAGCGACCGGCGTGAGTGAGTCCGTGGCTGGCGCCGCAGGGGGCGGTCCGGGAACTCCCCGTAACGCGAATTGCGAGGTTTCGCCGGGCGGATCCGTCGTGGCGACGCTCAGCGTGCCAGCCGCACGCGCCGTCTCCTCGATGAGGGATGCGATATCCTCGCCCCGAACCGATTCGGCGAGAGTGCCGGTGAATCGCGTCGGGACACTCACGACCACTGCGGCAGGCACGCGTGCGGCGACCCAGGGCATGTCACTCGATGCCGCCAACGGACGCCGGCTGACGGTGGCATTCGACCCGGTCGTGTCCCGCCCCAGCGACGGATCGACAACGACCAGTGTGTCCACAGGGCCCAGCCTGGCAAGGGCGCCGGCCAACCCTTCGTATCCGAAAGCGTGTCGCGCGCTGATGATCCAGATTGTCTCGCCGGTCGTCGGGGTGCGTCGCGCACTCGCGGCGACTGCGGCGCAACTCGCGCGATCTCCCGCGGCTGGACCTGAGACGATGTCAGCGAAGCGCCACGGTGGCCACTCGCGAATGACGGGGTCGAGGACCGCGATACCCAACCGAGCGACCTCGGCCCGCGAGCGGGCACCCACATCGACCCAGAGTGAGTCGACGTTTACCAGGGGCTCCGTGCTCGGGCGCGCACGCCACAGGTGCGTGCTGCGCACCGCCACGACCGCGGGCCGATCGCCAGTGGCCGTCAGGATCCGTACTCGCTGCCCTTCATGGCTTTGGTCCCAGAGTGCGGACCGGCGCGCTCGACCGTCCATGTGCAGCCGGATGTACCCATCGTCCGTGATCTCGCTCACGACGTATGCCGCTTCGTCGAGACCACAGGCGACCACGCGCCGCGGTGTCCCGGACCCTTTCCGCGCTATGAGGTTGCCACTGGGATCGAGTGTCCAGCCGGGCAGCGACGCGGCAATGATGTCCATCGCTCGCCGCTCGTGGCCGGTCGCGGCCGGGAGCGCAATCCACTGGGCGACGGCGTCCGCGTCGCCCGCATTGCGCCCATCGACGCGTGCATCGCTCTGAGCGCCGGCCGCGGCCGGCAGCCCACAACAGCCGGCGACAACCACGCCAAGGACGCGTCCTGCGAATCCGCGAGCTCTCACGCGCATGTCGTGACCCCCTCGGGCCGTAACGTGAACTGGGCGCTGTCCGCCGCGTCGAACTCGTGACTCCGCACGCGACCGTCACCATCGAGCCGTACGCGGCCGTCGGCCACCGCTTCGACCGCCCGGGGATACAGTGCATGCTCGACGCGCAGCACGCGAGCCGCGAGCGTTTCCGCCGAGTCGTCGCTTCGCACCTGTACTGGCCACTGCGTGATGATCGGGCCGTGATCGTATACCGCGTCGACAAAGTGGGCGGTCACCCCCGTCACACGCACCCCAGCCGCGATCACCGCACGATGGACACGCTGTCCGTACATGCCCGGACCACCGAATGCCGGAAGGAGCGCCGGGTGTACGTTGAGGGCTCGGCCGCGAAAGTCATCGGTGACACCAGACGGGATCGCCCTGAGGTAGCCCGCCAGGGCGATGATGTCGATCTCGGATCGGGCGAGCAGGCTCAGGATCGCGGTATCGTCGTCGGGGTCCATGAGGACGGCCGTCGGCACGCTGTAGCGAGCGGCGACGCCGAGCGCGCCCGCGCTCGATCGGTTGGACACGACGAGCGCGACGGCCGCGGAGCCGGATCGGGCGGCTCGACGCGTTCCGAGGTACTGCAGGAGCGCCTCGAGATTGGAACCGGCTCCTGACGCGAACACGGCGATGCGTGCAGTCACGGCGTCAGTTTACTGTCGTCGAGGATCAGGTCAACGGCTGCGGACAACGTCGGCGCGACGAGGGCGTTGCGCTGCGCCTCCTCGGCGTCACAGGCCGGTGTGACCGGGCTGGGGACGAGAATCCCGCGTGCGTTCAATTGAGCCGCCGGCGCCACGTCCCGCCACCGGTCGCCCACGAGGACCGATCCTGTGAGGTCGAGGTCGAGCTCACGGGCGGCGCGCAGATACAGCCCGGGTGCCGGTTTCCGGCAGTCACATGGGCCACTCACGTCCGGGTGGTGCGGGCACATGTATGTCGCGTCGATTGCCGCGCCGGCTGCGCCGAGCGCTGCGTTGACGCGGGCCGCTACCGCCGCGTATGCAGCCGGCGTGATCGTGCCGCGGGCGATCCCGGACTGGTTCGTGATCACGACGACCGTGAACCCGGCCGCCCGTACACGCGCGATCGCGCCAGCCGCCCCGCTCACCAGCGTCACGCCGTCCGGGTCGTTGAGGTACCCGTTGTCATTGATGATCGTGCCGTCGCGATCGAAGAACACTGCGGGGCGCCCGCGAGTCGTCTGGGAGCTCACGATAGGGCCGTGACCACGGTTTTCCGGAAATCGGCGTCATCGCGCACCGGGACACTTCGCATGTCCAGCAGGACGTGATCATTCGCCACCCGAGCGATCACGGGGGGGGTAGCCCTCCGGAGTCGTTCTTCGGTGGCCACCGCGTCACCTGCGAGTTGCACGGCCGCCGACGCAATGCGTGCGGTCGGAAACGCTCCGCCGCCGACACTCGCGACTGACTCCACAACCTCGGCCCCGAATGCCCGCACTGTGAAGGGTGGCTGTGAGGTCGAGCTGCTCGCGCTCGCACCGCTGCCTCGGGTGCCGTGAGCATAGCGAGCGTGGGAATGAGCCGCACGGCCTGGTCGGGATCACGGTACAGGGCAAGTGTCGCTTCCAATGCGGCAATGGTCAGCTTGTCGACGCGGAGCGCTCGCAGCAGTGGGTTCGTGCGCAGACGGGCGACCGCGCCCGCGCGGCCCAGGATGACGCCGGCCTGTGGACCACCGAGCAGCTTGTCACCGCTCATCGCCAGGATGTCGACGCCAGCGCGGACCGCATCACCCGCGGTGGGCTCGCCCGTCAGTCCGAACGGAGCCAGGTCGAGCAGCAGTCCACTTCCAAAGTCGTGGATGACCGGAACCGACCTCGGGCGCGCGAGCGCGACGAGCTCCTCGAGGGTCGCGGCAGCGACGAATCCCGCAACTGCGAAGTTGCTTCTATGCACCTTGACGATGGCGCCGCACCGATCCGTCAACGCCGCCGCGTAGTCCGCGGCATAGGTCCGATTGGTCGTACCGACTTCGACGAGGCGTGCACCGCTTTTTGCCATGATGTCCGGCACGCGGAAGCTGCCCCCGATCTCGATCAATTCACCGCGGGAGACCAGTGCCTCCTGTCCCTCCGCCATTGTGTTCAGCGCGAGCACGAGCGCGGCCGCGCAGTTGTTCACGACAATGCCATCTTCGGCGCCTGTGAGCTCGCGCAAGAGCGCCACGCAGTGATCATACCGCGACCCACGGGTTCCTTCGGCGAGGTCGTATTCCAGGTTGCAGTAGCCTGCCGCCGTCTGCTGAATCGCCGCGAGCGCCGCATCGGCGAGGGGCGCGCGACCCAGATTGGTGTGCAGCACGACACCGGTCGCGTTATACGCCGGGCGCAACGACGGCCGTTCCCGCTCGGCGAGCGCACTCCCGATGGCGGCCGCCCACCCCGCCCGATCGCGTGGGGCGCTCGCGGGGTCCTGTCGCGCGCGCTCGATAACTGCTCGGATGGCGTCCGTCACCAACGGGCGCGGCGCGCGCTCGAGCAACGGCCGTACGAGCTCATCATCTACCAAGGCGTGCACGGATGGCAGCGTGCGCCGGGCGTCCACTACCGCTCTCCTGGCGGCCGGGTGACCGCCGGTGGATTGCCAGGCGACGGTGGAGGCTGGGCGGGGGGATTGGGGGTAGGGGACTGCACACCTCCAGAGGGTGGCGCTCCCGGGCCGAGTGGGGCACGGCGCAGCCGATTCGCGCTGTCGGCGTGTGCGCGGGCGCGAGCCGCGGAATCGGCTTCCGGCGGCTTCGGGACGTTGAATACGCGTTCGCTGGAGCGTTCCTTCCCGAGGAGGCCCCTCAAATTGGCTGCACTCAGCCGGTAGTACCCTGGTTTGAGGGGCGTCCCGAGTTGCACGACGATCTCGTGGACCGGGCTCCGCTTGCTGGGCCGCGGCCGGCGGAGGCGCGCCACCGAGTCGCGCCGCGCGGCGAGTCTTGCTTCGCGGCGGCGAGCGAGCGCCGTGTCCGTGATCCCCAGGCCCGCAGCGGCACGCCGCGCGGAGTCACCGCGGAAGATGGAATCCGCGCGTGCCCGCGTGGCTGAGTCAGCGGCTGAATCGTACGCGGCCGCCGAGCGTGCGCCGGAGATGGGGACCAGCGCGGAGTCCTTATCCTTCACTGTGAACAGCGCGGGCGAGATCTTGGTCGTCGTGTCGAGACCGCGATCCAATGTCACCCGCAAGGTGACGCTGTCGCGCACCGTCACTTCGCTGATGTGTGGTCCGATCGTGTCGTGCGAGAACGCCAGGAGTTCTACACGCGCACTGTCCACGAGGTTGATGTGGACCGTGTCCCAGATCTCGGTTCGGTCGAGCTTGCGATTGTGATTCGCGTCGACGAAGCCGCGGACGACGTATGCGGCCGGGGCGAGATGCGGCAGGATAAACAGCCCATTGGAGTCGGCCTCCGCCACGAAGACGAGCGTCGTGTCCGTGGGCTTGAACGCCTGCACGAAGGCTCGCGGGGCGACCAGGCCCGTGAGCCAGTCGAATACGCGTCCGCGCACGATCGTGGCGGGAATTGACGGCCCGGTCGAGAACGTCAGCGTCGCGCCGTTGCGTCTCAGGTTGTTGTGCAGGTCGACGATGCCGGGCAACATCGTGATCGTGTAAACCGTATTGGGCCGAAATCCGTGGCGCGGGCGAATCGTGATACGGCTTCGGTGCCAACCCACGTGCGGGTCTCCGTCCCATGGCGAGATGAGAAAGAGTCCCGCGAGATCGGTGGCTCCCTGCGGCCGCTGGTTGATGACCTCGTCGAACTGGATGGACGCGTCGTGCACCCGGACGTTGACGGCGTTGGTCTCCGGGACAAAGAACAGCACGAGTGGCGGGTTGTGACGTGGGGCACCGCCGGGCGGCGGCACGTTGCCGGCACAGGCGGCGGCGAGCGCCCCGCTCACCAGTGCGACCCAACGCCCGACGCTTCGCGACGCGAACTGCGGGCGCGGTGCTGGAGGTGGACACTCGACGCAGAGCGGCCCGGGTTCAGGCCTGCTCACCCGCGGCACACGGCGCGCGCCCGCGCGCGCAACTGATCGGCGCGCGCCGACCATTCCTGTTCCCTGGTGCGATCGGCCTCCACGACATGTGACGGTGCCCGGGTGGTGAATCCCGGGTTGGCAAGGCGCTCGCGCACCTTCGCGAGCTCACTCTCCAGCGGTTGGAGCTCCGCCTGGAGGCGTTTGCACTCCTGCGCCAGGTCGATCACGCCCGCGAGCGGGACGACGACGGTCGAACCGTCCGACAGCACGGCCGTCGCCGCGGCATCGTCGTGCGCCGTGGCACGGGCCACGCGGACGCGGCTCCGCGTCAGGCGCCCGATCGCCGCCGCTTCATCAGTAAAGACACTTTCGGCCGTCGACGCCGGCTCGATGACCGCATCCACGATGACGCGCTCGCCGATGCCGTAGTCGGTCCGAATCTGCCGCAGCGCCGAGACGGCCTCGCGGACCCATTCGTATTCTCGCGCTGCGTCGTCGCGGATCGGCCACGCGTGCTCACCCTCCGCGGCGCGAGTGGGCCACGCGGCCCGCGCCAGCACGGCGGCATCGGGCCTCGAGGAGAGCGGGAGGCGTTGCCAGAGCGCCTCGGTGACGTACGGCACGACCGGGTGCAGCAGCCGCAGGGCCATGTCGAAGACGTACACGAGGACCGCGCGTGCCGTCAGCGCATCATGCCGATCCCAGTCGCTCGCCAGCCGTCCCTTGCAATGCTCGATGTACCAGTCCGCGAAATCGCCCCAGACGAACGCGCGTGCGGCTTCGACATACTCACTCAAACGCATCCCGGTCTCGCGCTGGGTGTCCGCCCAATGCCCATCCGGTCCGGGTCGTGGCGGGCCCAGGGCGGCGTCACTCGCCGCGATCGCCGCGTCGAGGCGTGCGAGAATCCAGTGGTCAGCCCGCGTGAGCGGCCCGGCCTCGAGCTGCGCGAGATCGTCGGCCTCGTCGCCCGCTGCACCCAGGTTGGTGAGGAGGAACCGGCCCATGTTCCACAGCTTGGTCACAAAGTTTCGACCGGGCGCGAACGATCGCTCGAGACTGTCCGGGTCGAGCAGGAGGTCGGTGCCGAGGCCCATCCCGGCGATGACCGTGTAGCGAAGCGCATCCGCACCATAGCGCGCCACGACATCCAGTGGATCGATCCCGTTGCCCAACGACTTCGACATCTTCCGTCGCTGGAGATCGCGCACGATGCCGTGCAACAACACCGTGTGGAACGGTGGACGCCCGTCAAAATGCAGCCCGGCTATAATCATGCGGGCGACCCAGAAGAAGACGATGTCGGGGCCGCTGACGAGGACATCGCCCGGGTAGAACGCGTGCAGCTCCGCCGTGTCGTCGGGCCAGCCGAGCGTCGAGAGTGGCCACAGCCACGACGAGAACCACGTGTCGAGCACATTGTCGTCCTGCCTCAGCGCCCCATGGCACCGTGGGCACGCGGCGAGGTCATCGCGCGAGGTGCCCTCCCACCCGCACGCATCGCAATACCACACCGGGATGCGGTGGCCCCACCACAGCTGCCGCGAGATGTTCCAGTCGCGGATGTTCTCCATCCAATGCTCGTAGACCGCGACCCAGCGCTCGGGCACGATGCGGATCTCGCCTGATCGGACGGCGGCCAACGCGGGCGCCGCGAGCGGCGCCATCCGAACGAACCACTGATCCGAAAGGCGAGGTTCCACGACGGTTGCGCATCGGTAGCAGTGTCGCACCGCGTGCACATGGTCCTGCACGCGCTCGAGCAAGCCCATCGTGCGCAGGGACTCGACGATCCGTGAGCGGGCGTCAAAGCGACTCAAACCCGCGAGATCGGGCGGGACGCGCCCCGCGGCGGCATCGCCGGCTTCCATTTCCGCGGCCGGGTTCATGATGACGGGCGCCGACAGGTCATGGCGTTGGCCGATCTCGAAATCGTTGGGGTCGTGCGCCGGCGTCACCTTCACCGCGCCGGTCCCAAAGGCCGGATCGACCCCCGCATCGGCGATGACCGGGATCTCCACACCGACGATCGGCAAGACGACGCGGCGGCCCACGAGGTCGCGGTATCGCTCGTCGGTCGGGTGGACGGCGACGGCCACATTGCCGAGCATCGTTTCCGGTCGTGTGGTAGCGATGATGATCGCGCGCTGAGGGTCGCCGGCCACGGGATACCGAATGTGGTACAGTCGGCCCTGCTCATCCTCATGCTCGGCTTCTTCATCGCTGAGCGACGTGAGGCAGCGCGGGCACCAGTGGATTACGCGGTGTCCGCGATAGATCAGGCCTTCCTCGTAGAGGCGCACAAAGGCTTCGCGCACCGCGCGGGACAGCTCGGGCGACAAGGTGTACGCGGTGCGTGACCAGTCAGCCGAGGCGCCAATGCCCCGCAGCTGCTGCAGAATGGTCCCGCCGGTTTGTTCGACGAAGCACGCGATGCGCGCGACGAAAGCGTCACGGCCCAGGGCGCGCCGCGTCGTGCCCTCGCGGGCGAGGATCTTCTCTACGACGTTCTGCGTTGCGATGCCCGCGTGATCGGTGCCGGGCTGCCACAGCGCTTCGTCGCCGGCCATCCGGCGCCACCTGATCAGGACGTCCTGCACCGTAATGTCGAGCCCGTGGCCCACGTGCAGGATCGCGGTCACGTTGGGCGGCGGCATGCAAATCACAAAAGCCGGGTGCTCGCCGCCGAGACGCGTGGTCTGGGCGGGGTCGGCGGTGAAGGCGTGCGCCGCCTCCCACCGAGCGGTGACTTCACGCTCGGTGGCGGCCGCGTCATATTGGGCTGATAGCTCGCCGTCGCGCGCGGTCACTGCCGCCATTGTTCAAATGTAGCATAAAGAACGGACGTTGGACGTTGGACGCTGGACGTTGGAAGACAAATTTCGAGGGCCAGCCGTGGTGCACTTCCGGCGGCCCTCGACGTGCCCTGTCCAGTGTCCAGCGGCGGGCGTCTAACGGCCAGCGTCTGCCTGTGGCGGCTCGTTGTGATGGGTGCGGGCCGGCGGAAGGTCATCCGCGGCATCGCGCACAGCTTCGGAGGCATTGAGGGCGCGACTCTCGAGCGGGACCTTCGGATCTGCGTGCCGCCCGACGTCCTGCGATGTGCCCTGGCGTCGCCGGCCGGTGCCCACGCGCTCGTTCTCCCACCGCGCGCCAGTGTAGCGGGGGTCCCCGTCGGTGTAGCGTCGGGCCGACTGCTGAGTGGACGCATCATCTGCACGAATGGAAAGGCGATTGACGACTGTCTCGACGCCCGGCACTCCGCGCGTCACTACGGTCGCGTGTTCGTACTCATCGTCCGTATACACCATTCCCGTCAGCTCGATCGTGCAGGGACTGATCGCCCCGATGTCGATGGCGCGCTCGGAGAGCACTGGATCGTTGGTAAACGCGGCCAGCACGCGGTCTTCGAGCTCGGGATCGGCGCTCGCAAAGCCTTCCGTGTCCTCGTCATCCATCTCTGCATCCTCGTCGGCGACGTCGCCCAAGTCGCCAGCCGACACACCCAGCGGCTCATCGTGCCCCAGATCTACCGGCGACCACTCCTCGTGCTCCTGATACTCATGGTCGAAGGTGGTGAGCTCGTCCTCTCGCTCCGCATTGGGTTCGCCGGGTGGCTCGGGCGCGCCACGCACGCCTCGTCGACCGCCGGCAGTGCCGACGCGGCTGCGCACCCGCGCGGAGATGCCGCCGACGCCACCCAGCCGGTCCGCGAGATAGGTCCCGAGTGCCAATCCGGTGACCAACCCGACTGCGAGAAACGCCAATCCGGTACCGACTGACGGGGTTTCGTCGCGACGCCGCACGCGCCAACGCTGCATGAGGACTCCCGCTACGTCGGTAGCGAGCGCAAAGGGTTCGCGGTTAACTTTGGCAACACATGGAGCCCGGACAATATACCGGCAAGAGTGACGCCACGCCGGGCGAGCCGCCGCTCGACGAGCGGGCGCAGGGCGGGGGTGTACCGAGCCCGGCGCCAGCCTTGGCGCCCCAGCCGGACGCGAACGTGCGCGCGGCCAGTGTGCGGCGCGGGGCCACTCGGCGGGGCGGCGACACGGTGCGGGTTGTCATGTGGGGAGCCGTGTTGGCAGCCCTCGTCGCGGGGCTCGTGATGTATTTCCGGTACGAGAAGGCCGTCGTGCCGTTGTTTGGTCGGGGGCGGTGACCGCCACGCTTCACCTGACGTTGCCGGATGGCACCGGTCGGGACGTTCCGGAAGGCACGCTGGCGCGAGAGGTGGTGGCGTCGATCGGGCCGCGCCTGCTCCGTGATGCGATCGCGGTGGAGGTCGACGGGGTCGTTCAGGACTTGATGACACCGTTGCGCGCGCAGGGGGCGTTTCGCGTCCTGACCGCCGACGATCCCCGGTCGCTCGACGTCCTGCGGCACTCTGGTGCGCACATCCTCGCGACGGCCGTGCGTCGCTTGCGACCCGACGCGCAAATCGGCTTCGGACCGTCGATCGAGGACGGCTTCTACTACGACTTCGGCGTCGTGGCGCCATTCACGCCGGACGACCTGGCCGCGTTCGAGCGGGAGATGCAGCGGGTGGTGGCCGAGCGCTACCCGTTTGTGCGGGAGGAAGTCAGTCGCGACGAAGCCAGACGCCGATTTGCGGACGACGCGTTGAAGCTCGAGCGCATCTCGGATCTCGGGTCCGACGAGGTCATCTCCACCTACACCGACGGCCCATTCATTGATCTGTGCCGGGGCCCGCACGTTCCGGATACGTCCTATCTGAAGCACTTCAAGCTGTTGCATACGGCGGGTGCCTACTGGCGTGGCGACGAGCGACGGCCGATGCTCCAGCGGATCTACGCGACCGCATGGTGGAAGCAGGCGGACCTGGACGCGTATCTGCATCGCGTGGAAGAGGCGAAGCGACGCGACCACCGCACGCTGGGCGCCCAGCTCGACCTGTTTTCGACCGACGCGCGTGTTGGACCGGGGCTGATCTTGTGGCATCCGCGTGGCGCCGTGATCCGCAACGAGATCGAGACTTTCGAGCGTGACCTCATTCTGCGACGCGGCTACGAGCTCGTCTACACGCCGCACATCATGAATGAGAAGTTGTTCGAAATCTCCGGACACCTCGAGAACTTCCGCGAGAACATGTTCGGCGCGATGGATATCGAAGGCGTTGGCTACCGGCCGAAGCCGATGAACTGCCCGGGACACATTGCCATTTACCAGACCCGTTCGCGCTCGTATCGCGACCTCCCGCTGCGCTTCGCGGAGTTCGGCACGCTGTACCGGTACGAGCGGAGCGGGGTGCTCCACGGGTTGCTGCGCGTTCGCGGCTTCACGCAGGACGACGCGCACGTGTTTTGCACGCCGGAGCAGGCGCCTGGCGAGATCGTGCGGCTGCTCGATCTCGTCGACGAGATGCTGCGCGTCTTCGGGTACGAGTATTCCATCGAGCTCTCGACGAAGCCGGACAAGGCGCTCGGCACACGGGAGCAGTGGGTAGCAGCCGAGGACATGCTGGCTGCCGTCCTCCAGGAACGGCGACAGGCGTACACCATCGACGCCGGCGGCGGGGCGTTCTACGGGCCGAAGCTCGACTACAAGCTTGTAGATGCCATTGGCCGCCGGTGGCAGGGCCCGACGGTGCAACTCGACTTCAACCTCCCGGAACGATTCGGTCTTGCCTACACCGGTGCCGACAACGCGCCTCACCGGCCCGTCATGCTGCACCGTGTGTTGCTTGGATCGATGGAGCGATTCGTGGGTGGTCTCATCGAGCATTACGCCGGTGCCTTTCCGCTTTGGCTCGCTCCGGAGCAGGTCCGTGTGCTCCCGGTCAACGATGAGGTCACCAGTGTCGCCGCGTCCATCAGCGATCGCCTGCGGGCGGACGGCATTCGTGCGCATCTCGATGCGCGCGCCGAGACGCTCAATTATCGCATCCGCGACGGTGCGGTCATGAAGGTCCCGTATCTGGCCGTCATCGGGAAACGCGAGGCCAACGATGGGACCGTGGCGGTCACTGTACGCGGCGCGGGCGAGAAGCAGCGCCCAGCCCCAATTTCGGTCGATCAGTTTGCTCGTGCATTGCGGCGGGAGATCGATTCCCGATCGCTGACGCTGCGCGCCGGCGCTCCCGAGGTCGCGGGGGCCGCCGCCGACTAGGCCGAGGCCTTTCCTCTGCGGAGTTCACTGTGTCCACTTCTTCTGCTCCTTCACCTGCGGCACGCACGCCGGTCATCGTATCGGCGGCGCGCACTCCTATCGGTCGGTTCCTGGGCGGCCTGTCACCCCTGACCGCTCCGGAGCTCGGAGCGATCGCGATCCGCGCGGCCGTCGAGCGTGCGGGCATCGAAGCGGGCGCCGTGCAGGAAGTCATCATGGGCAACGTGGTGCAGGGCGGCGTTGGCCAGGCGCCCGCACGCCAAGCCGCGATCAAGGCGGGGATTCCACCAACGGTATCGGCGGTCACCGTCAACAAGGTGTGCGGCTCGGGGCTCAAAGCCGTCATGCTGGCCGCGCAGGCGATTCGTGCGGGGGACGCCGAGCTCCTGGTTGCGGGCGGACAGGAATCCATGTCCAACGCCCCCTACTATCAGTACGGCGCGAGGACTGGCTACAAGCTCGGCGACCAGACACTGGTCGACGGGGTGATTCGGGACGGCCTGTGGTGCGCATTCTGCGACGTCCACATGGGTGGGCACGCCGAGTATACCGCACGGAAGGCCAACGTCTCGCGCTCGGCTCAGGATCAATTCGCCGTGGAGTCGCATCAGAAGGCTGTGGCGGCGATGGACGCGGGCAAGTTTTCGGCGGAGATCGTGCCCGTCGAGATCCCCGGCCGGAAGGGCCCGACGCTGGTCACCGCCGACGAAGGCCCACGACGCGACTCGTCACTCGAATCGCTCGGCAAGCTCAAGCCGGCGTTTGCCTCGGACGCCCCGAAGGACATGCGCCCCGGCGACTTGTCGGTGACCGCCGGGAACGCTTCCTCGCTGAACGACGGCGCGTCCGCGCTGGTGGTCGCGTCGGAGGAGTATGCACGGCAGCATGGGCTGCCGATCATGGCGCGCATCACCGCGTACGCCACCGGCGCCGTGTCGCCGCAGGAGCTCTTCTTCGCGCCCGTCACCGCCGTGCGGAACCTGATGCGGAAGGCTGGCCGATCGATCGGAGACTATGACCTGATCGAAGCCAACGAAGCCTTCGCGGCGCAGGCACTTGCCGATGGGACGGAGCTAGGTTGGGACTGGCGCCGCGTGAACGTGAACGGCGGTGCGATCGCGCTCGGCCATCCGATCGGCGCGAGCGGTGCTCGTGTGTTGACGACACTGCTCTACGCCATGCGGGATCGCGGCGCACGCACCGGACTGGCAACGCTGTGCCTGGGTGGCGGCGACGCGGTGGCGTTGAGCGTCGAGCGCGTCGGACGGAACGGGCACGATGGCTGATCGAGTCGCGGTCGTCGGCGCGGGCCAGATGGGGAATGGCATCGCGCACACGTTTGCGCAGCACGGCTTCGACATCATGCTGATCGATGTGGCGGCGGAGGCGCTCACGCGTGCTCGCTCCACCATCGCGGCCAACCTCGATCGGCAGGTCAAGAAAGGGGTCATTGACGGGGCGGCCAAGGACGCCACGCTCGGGCGCATCGCCACCGCCGCCACGCTCGACGCTGTGTCCGACGCATCGCTCGTGATCGAGGCGGCCTCCGAGAACACGACCCTCAAGTTCAAGTTGTTCGCCGACCTCGATCGGATCGCGCCATCCGGGGCGATCCTCGCGTCGAACACGAGCTCGATCTCCATCACGGAGATCGCGGCCCGCACGCGGCGCCCCGATCTCGTGATCGGGATGCACTTCATGAATCCCGTGCCGGTCATGGAGCTGGTCGAGGTCATCCGCGGGCTCGCGACGTCGGATTCGACCGCTGCTGCGGTGATCGCACTGGCGAAGCGGGTCGGCAAGACGCCGGTCGAGGTGCAAGACTACCCGGGGTTCGTGGCCAACCGCGTGCTCATGCCGATGATCAACGAGGCGGTGTACTGCGTCATGGAGGGAGTGGCCACTCCTGAAGCGGTCGACACGGTGATGAAGCTCGGGATGAACCATCCGATGGGCCCGTTGGCGCTCGCCGATCTCATTGGCCTCGACACGTGCCTCGCCATCCTTGACGTGCTGCACGCGGGATTGGGCGACCCGAAGTACCGCGCGTGCCCGCTGCTTCGAAAGTACGTGGCAGCAGGCTGGCTCGGGCGAAAGACGAAGCGGGGGTTCCATTCGTACGCCTGAATCGACCGTCGCCTGATGCTGCGCGAGTTTCTACCTCTGACGGATCAGCAGCGCGAGATTCAGGCGCTGGCGCGCAGCTTTGCGGCGGAGGAGCTCGCGCCGCATGCGGCTGAATGGGATCGCACGTCCCATTTCGAGCGATCCCTCCTGCCACGACTCGCCGAGCTCGGATTCCTCGGGATGCTGGTCCCCGAGAGCGACGATGGACTCGGGCTGGACACCACGACGTATTTGCTCGTGCTCGAGGAGATCGCGGCTGCGGACGCCTCGACTGCGGTGCTGCTCAGCGTCCACAACTCGCTGCCGTCGCAGATGATCCTGCGGCATGGCACCGCGGCGCAGCGTGAACGGTTCTTGCGACCGATGGCCCGCGGCGAGCTGCTCGGCGCGTTTGCGCTGTCGGAGCCAGACGCCGGGTCGGACGCGTCCTCGCTCCGGGCGCAGGCCGTGCGCGACGGGGACGGGTATGTGCTCAACGGGACGAAGGCCTGGGTGACGCAGGGCGGAGAGGCCGGCGTGATCCTCGCGATGGCCCGCACCGACACTCCGGATCAACGAAAGGGTAACCGGGGCGTTTCTGCCTTCATCATCACGCCGGATCTGCCGGGATTCCGTGTCGGCAAGAAAGAAGAGAAGATGGGGCTGCGGGCGTCGCCGACAGTGCAGCTCGTGTTCGACAACATGCGCGTACCCGCCGATCGGTTGCTCGGCGAACCTGATCAGGGCCTCGTCTACGCCCTGCAGTCGCTCGAGCACGGGCGGCTCGGGATCGCGGCGCAAGCGGTTGGCATTGCCCGGGCCGCCCTCGAGCACTCGGTGCGATACGCGGGCGAACGACGACAGTTCGGCAAGGCGATCCGCGAGTTCGAAGCGATCCAATTCAAGCTCGCCGACATGGCTGCGCGCACGACGCAGGCGCGAGCGATGCTCTTTGCCGCGGCGGGGGCCAAGGATCGCGGGGAATCGATCGTTCAGTTGAGCTCGATCGCCAAGCTGGCGGCTAGCGAGACCGCGATGTGGGTCGCGACGCAAGCGATCCAGATCTTCGGCGGATACGGCTACGTCACGGATTATCCCGTTGAGCGCTTATTCCGCGACGCCAAAGTGACAGAGATCTACGAGGGCACCTCCGAGGTGCAGCGCCTGGTGATCGCGCGAGAGCTGTACGCGGCGTGATCTGGCTGGATCGCTGTTGCTTCGTGGTCCGCCGTGCATATTTGGGTCGACGCGAGTGACAGAGGAGACAGGAACGGCCATGCTGAAGTGGTCCGAATGGGACCGGTGTTTGCCCGGCGACGCATTGAGCGAGACCGATCCTGAGGTCGCGCATCTCATCGAGCGAGAGATCGAACGACAATCCGATGGGCTGGAGCTCATCGCGAGCGAGAATTTCGTGTCGCCCGCGGTGCTCGAGGCCATGGGCTCGCCGCTGACCAACAAGTACGCGGAAGGGCTCCCGGGGAAGCGGTATTACGGGGGTTGCGAGGTCATCGATCAGATCGAGCAACTCGCGATCGATCGCGCGCGTGCACTGTTCCGCGCCGAGCACGCGAACGTCCAGCCGCATTCTGGCGCACAAGCGAATGCCGCGGCGTACCTGGCACTCCTCAAACCAGGTGACACCATCCTCGGTCTGGACCTGTCCCAGGGCGGCCATCTGACGCACGGTTCGCCGGTCAACTTCTCCGGTTTGCTGTATCATGCGGTGCACTACGGCGTCACCGACGAGGGATACATCGATTACGATGCCCTGCGGGCGGCGGCGCGAACGCACCGCCCGCGCGCGATCATCGCGGGTGCCAGTGCATATGCGAGAACGCTCGACTTTGCGACGTTCGCGGACGTCGCCCGCGAGGTTGGCGCGTTTCTGATCGTCGACATCGCGCACATCGCGGGACTCGTCGCGACCGGCGTGCACCCGTCACCGATGCCGCACGCCGATGTGGTGACGTCGACGACCCACAAGACGCTCCGAGGCCCCCGCGGGGGCCTCATTTTGTGCAAGGCCGCGCACGCAAAGACCATCGACAAGGCGGTTTTTCCGGGCACGCAGGGTGGACCGCTCGAGCACGTGATCGCCGCCAAGGCGGTGGCATTTCGTGAGGCGCAACAGCCGAGCTTCGTGCAGTACTGCCGGCAGGTCGTTGCCAACGCCCGGGCGCTCGCCGATGCCTTGATCGCGCGCGGCTATCACCTCGTGGCCGGCGGCACGGACACACACCTCATGCTGGTCGACCTGCGGTCGAAGGGGCTCACGGGGAAAGTCGCCGAGCGCGCGCTCGACCTGGCTGGGATCACGGTCAACAAGAACACGGTGCCGCGCGAGACGCAGTCGCCGTTCGTGACCAGTGGCATCCGGATCGGAACGCCGGCGGTGACGACGCGGGGGCTTCGGGAGCCCGAGATGGTGCACATCGCTTCGATGATCGACCGCGTGCTGATGCGTCCCGACGATGCCAGCGTCGCGCAAGCGGTGCGAGAGGAGGCTCGTCGAGCTCGCCGCGAGCTTCCCCTTGTACACCACCACCGTCAATGTGACGGCGCCGTAATGACCTCCCCCTCCTGGCGCTCTGCGTTCCGATGCGTAGTTTCTGCCGCGCCGCGGGTGTCACGGAGGACCGTTGCCGCGGTCTGCTGCTACTCGTCGAGTGCACGTGGCGCCGTGTGTGCGCGCGACAGGGCAGGCGGCGCATTCCGCGCCGTTACCTTCAGGCAGTGAGGTAGGCGGTGGCGGAGCTGGCGTTTCGCGATGGCATCATGGATCAGATCCGGCTGCGTGAGCGCCGCTTTCACGAGCACGCGTATCTGTTCGTGCTGGCCGCGCTCGAGTTCTGCCAATCCCGCCTCACCGAGCGTCGCCATATCGGGGGACGTGAGCTGGCCGTCTCCTGCCGGGATCTCGCACTCGACCGTTACGGCCTCCTCGCACGACACGTTCTCGATCATTGGGGGATTCGTTCGACCGCCGACATCGGCGATATTGTTTTCACGCTCGTCGACTTGAACCTGCTGATCAGTCAGCCGACGGACAGTCGCGACGACTTCATCGGCGTGTTCGAATTCGACGAGGTCTTCGAGCACAATTACCCCTGGAATGTCACCCAACAGGCATGACCGGATTTCCGGAACTTCCGGCTTGCAAGAAGTGCGGCGCTGGTGTGCTGGTCCCACTGAGTGATTACGGGCGCGACGGCGCGCCGATCACGTTCAAGGCGTGGGTGTGCAGCAACCCGGAGTGTGGGTTCAACATCCGGATCGACAACGGCGACATCAGCTTCGGTCGCTCCGTCACACACTCGCAGAAGTAGCAGCTCGCCCGAACGTGCCGAGCGTGCGCGTCGTTAGTGCGGCAGAGAGCGCCGCCCGCGACCGCGCTGCCATCGGCGCGGGTGTCCCGTCCCGTGCGCTCATGCGGGCGGCGGGAATGGCGGCAGCGACCGTGATCGCCCGCCAATGGCCCGACCGTTTGGCGCATGGCGTCGCGGTCTACGCCGGTCCTGGGAACAACGGCGGGGATGCATGGGTGACCGCTGCTGCGCTGGCAGCTGCCGGCGTTCCGGTACGGGTCGGGGTCGCCGGCCCGACCCGCACCGATGATGCGGCCGCGGAACGAGCGGCGGCCGAGCCACTTCTCACGAACGGAGTGCCCCAGCACGACGAGGCCATCGTTGTGGATGGCCTGCTCGGTACCGGTTCGACCGGGGCCCCTCGCGGGGAGATTGCTGAAGCGATCGGGGTCATTCATGCCGCGCGTGCGCGAGGTGCCCGGGTGGTGGCTCTGGACATCCCGAGTGGCGTCGATGCCACCAGTGGTGCGGCGGACGGAGCGGTCCAGGCCGATCTCACCATCACGTTCGGCGCTCTCAAGCGCGGGCTTGCGATCGCTCGCGGGACGTGCGGGCAGATCGTCGTGGTGGATATCGGCCTCGGGGTCCATGCCGAGGGGGCCGACGGCGCCCCTGACCTGGTCGACGGTGCGTTCGTCCGCGCCCGCGTGCCAGCCATCCCGGCCGACGCGAACAAAGGAACGCGTCGACGCATCGCGATCGTAGCCTCCGGGCCAGGCATGGCTGGTGCCGGGATCTTGGCCGCCCACGCGGCGCTGGCCAGCGGCATCGGTCTCGTGAAAATGTTCGTCGCTCGCACGAACCTGTCGGTGGTGCAGACTGCTGCCTACCACGCGCTCGCGCATGAGTGGCCGGTTGATGACGACACGGTGCAGCACGAGATCGACGGGTGGGCGGACGCGGTGTTGATTGGTCCCGGGATCGGGACGAGCACCGATGCGCGCGCGGTGATCGAGCGCGTGCTCCGCTCGTGCCGACGCCCGACCGTGATCGACGCTGATGGCCTCAACATGTTTGCGGGGAGGACCGCCGCACTGGCCGGGCTGTTGGGCGGGCGGCCCGCGGTCATTACTCCGCACCCCGGCGAATTCGGTCGATTGGCCGGAGTACCGATCGAGAAGGTGCTCGAGCAACGATTCGACATCGCGACCCCGCTGGCGGCGCAACTTCACGCGACCGTGTTGCTCAAGGGTGTGCCCACGGTGCTGACGGCGGCCGATGGCTCGCGCCGAGTGAGCGCGGCCGGATCGCCGGTGCTGGCCACCGGCGGGAGCGGTGACCTCCTCTCGGGCGTCGTCGTGACGCTGCTTGCCCAAACCGGTGACCCGTTTGTGAGCGCGTCGTGCGCGGCATGGGTGCACGGTGCGGCGGCCGAGGCAGCGAGCGGCGGCCGCGTCCGGGGTGTCGGGCTCGACGAGGTGCTGGGTGCGCTCGGCAAGGTGTGGAGCGCACCCGTGCTGCAGCCGCGATATCCGGTTCTGGCCGAGCTCGCCGCTGTCGGAGATCCGTCGTGACGAAGCATCGCGGGCCTCGCGACGGTGTTGCCGACGCTGCCCGCCCTGCTGCAACCGCGTCGTCGCACGTCACGTTGGGCCCCGGCGTCGAATTCGATCTCATCCGTGGACTCACCGAGCGATGGGGCACGACCGCGCGCGGGCTGGGCAACGACTGCGGCGTGCTCAACGTGCCCGCCGGGGAGCGGCTGGTCGTGAGCACCGACACCGCAGTCGAAGACGTGCATTTTCGCGCGTCCTGGCTCACCCCTCGCGACATCGGATTTCGCGCTGCCATGAGCGCGTGGAGCGATCTCGCCGCCGCAGCGGCGACGCCGATCGGTGCCGTGGTCGCGCTCACCGTGCCGCGCCACTGGGTCGCCGCGCTGCCGGCGATTGCTGATGGGATTGGCAATGCGGCCCGGATTGTGGAGGCGCCGATCGTCGGCGGCGACACGGTCGCGGGGCCGGCCCTCGTCATCACGATGACGGTGCTAGGATCGGCTGCGCGGCCATTGGGCAGGGACGGGGCGCGCCCGGGAGATCATGTCTACGTCACCGGCACGTTGGGGGGGCCGCTCGTCGCGATTCGCGCCTGGGAGCGGGGCGACACGCCGGAGGAGGCGGCGCGACTGCGATTCACTCGGCCACAGGCCCGATTGCGGGAGGCGCGCTGGCTTGCTGCGCGTGGCGCCTCGGCGGCGATCGACGTGTCCGACGGCCTCATCGGAGACTTGCGACACGTCGCGGCGGCGAGCGGTGTGCGTCTCGCGATCGAGCTCGATCGCGTGCCTCGGTGGGCGGGCATTTCGGCGGTCGAGGCGGGCGCAAGCGGGGAGGAGTACGAGCTAGCTTGCACGGTGCCAGGATCGATCAATGCGGCGGAGTTTGCGCGTGAGTTTCGCGTACCCTTGACCGAGATCGGTCGCGTCAGTTCAGGGGCGGCGGGGGTCAATGTGTTCGTCGGTGGCCAGCGCGTTGACCCCGTGCCGAGCTACGACCACTTTTCATCGTAAGCGCGGGTTGCGCCGCTGCGCTCCTGCTCACCCCTGCGATGCGGACGCTTCTCGTTGCTCTGACCGGCCTGATTCTGACGCCGCCATTTGCTGTGGCGGCGGTAGTGGCGGCGCTGCTGAACGTTCCAGACCGCCCCGGAAGCATCTTGTGGTGGGTACCTCGCGCCTGGTCAGGCGCCATGCTGCGCGCGGCTGGTGTGCGCGTCCGAGTGCATGGGGCCGAGCGAATCGCGCGCCCGCCGGCCGGACAGGTGTTCGCGTCGAACCACGTGAGCTGGTACGACGTGTTCGCTCTCGCGGCGACCTTCCCACGGTACTCTTTTGTCGCCAAAGCTGAGTTGCTGCGCATCCCGATCTTCGGCCCCGGGGCCCGCGCTCTCGGGACGGTGCCGATCGAGCGAGACAACCGCAAGTCGGCGTTCGCGAGCTACAACGCCGCCGCGGACATCATCCGCGCGGGACGGGCCGTCGTCGTGTTCCCCGAGGGGACGCGGGGAAGGTCATACGCGCTCCGCCCGTTCAAGAAGGGTCCGTTCGTGCTTGCGATTGCTGCTGGCGTCCCGGTCGTCCCCGTGGTGGTGCACGGTTCGATGGAGGTCATGCCCAAGGGATCCTGGCGCATCCGTCGCGGCGTGATCGACCTGCACGTCCTCGAGCCAGTGCCCACAACAGGTCTCACGTACGATGATCGGGACGCGCTCTCGCGGACGGTACGGACGCGGATGGCAGAGCTGCTGGAGCGCGAGTATGGGATCTTCTCCCCCACAGTGGGCGAAAATGGAGGGGAGAAAGGTGAAAGGGGAGAGGAGACACAGAGTTTGGGTGGTTTGGCGGGGCCATGAGTCACCACGCCGAGAACCGCGCTCTCCTCTCCTTTTCCTCGCTAGATTCCTCCGAGCCAAACGCCTAGCCACCTCTGGCCTGTACTCATGTCCGCCATTACCGAAGTCACCGCCCGAGAGATTCTCGACAGCCGCGGCAACCCGACGATCGAGGCCGAGGTGACGCTCGATTCAGGTGTCGCGGGCCGCGCGTCGGTTCCGAGCGGCGCGTCGACGGGAGAGCACGAGGCGCTCGAGCTGCGCGATGGCGACTCGTCGCGGTATGGCGGGAAGGGCGTGCGGACCGCGGTGCGCAATGTGATCGAGACGATCGGTCCTGCCATCAACGGGCTGGACGCTCGTGATCAGGTCATGCTGGACCACGCGCTCATCGAGCTGGATGGCACGTCGACCAAGTCGAAGTTGGGCGCCAATGCGATTCTCGCCGTGTCGCTGGCAGCGGCACGAGCGGCGGCGGTCTCGGTCGGGATGCCGCTCTACCGCTACCTGGGTGGGCCGATGGCGCGGACCCTTCCCGTTCCGCAGATGAACATCCTGAATGGCGGTGCTCATGCCGCAAATACGGTGGACGTCCAGGAGTTCATGATCGTCCCTATCGGAGCGGACAATTTCGCCGATGCGCTCCGCATCGGAGCTGAGGTGTTTCACGCGCTGAAAAAGGTTCTCAGCAAGCGCAAGCTTGCTACGGGCGTCGGTGACGAGGGCGGTTTCGCACCGGACCTGCCGAACGACGAAGAGGCGATCCGCGTCGTCCTCGAGGCGATCGAGGCCGCGAAATACCAACCCGGGCGCGAGGTCGCGATCGCCATTGATGTGGCGGCCAGTGAGCTGTATGCCAACGGCGCCTACACGTTCAAGAAGAGCGGCGGAGGCACACGAGACGCCGCGGGGATGGTCGAGCTGTACGGGAAGTGGCTCGACGAATTTCCGATCGTGTCGATCGAGGACGGCATGGCGGAGGATGACTGGGACGGGTGGGCACTGATGACGCGCACATTGGGTGAGCGCGTCCAGCTCGTCGGCGACGATGTGTTCGTCACGAACACGGAGCGGCTTGCCCGGGGTATCGAGCAGAACGTGGCCAACGCGGTCCTGATCAAGGTCAATCAGATCGGCACACTGACCGAGACGTTCGAATGCGATCGACATGGCGCGGAGTGCCGGCTACCTCTCGGTGATCTCGCACCGATCTGGCGAGACCGAGGATACGTTCATCGCCGATCTCGCGGTGGCGACGGGGGCCGGACAGATCAAGACCGGATCGCTCAGTCGGACGGATCGCGTCGCCAAGTACAATCAACTGCTGCGCATCGAGGAGCGACTTGGCGACACCGCCGAGTTTCCGGGAGGGGCTATCTACGGCATCGGCGCCGCGGATTAGACGCGTTGCGGGGATTGCGGCCGCGCTCGCCGTCGCCGCATTTGTCGTGCAGGGTGGGGAATACAGCACCCTGGACATCTTCCGACAGCACGCCCGGCGCACCGCGCTCAGGGCGGAGATCGACAGCCTCCGGCATCAGGTGGACTCGCTGACGCGCCTGGTCCACGCCATTCGAGACGGATCCCGCCGTCCAGGAGCGCATCGCTCGAGAGGAGTTCGGGATGATCAGGGGCAACAAGGAGATTCTGTACCGGTTTGCGCCGGCGGGAACCGCGGGGTCAGGTGTCAGGGGTCAGGGGTCGGGGAACGACAACAACCGGCACTAACCACCGAGGGTTGGGGGATCGGCGGGTAGGGGCGACGCAATGCGTCGCCCGCCGTTGTATCGCGCCCCGTTGCGTCGCCCGCCGTTGTGTCGCCCGCCGTTGTGTCGCCCGGCGTTGTGTCGCCCGACATTACCGCGGCCACCGTATTAATCGGCCGAAACGTTCTCTCCCAATGTCGCCTGGGCCGCCGCGAGGCGCGCGATTGGCACGCGGAAGGGGGAGCAGGAGACGTAGTCCAAGCCAATGCGGTGGCAGAACCCCACCGATCGCGGGTCGCCGCCATGCTCGCCGCAGATGCCGACCTTGAGATCGGGGCGCACGCGACGGCCCGCGGTGACCGCGAGTGACACGAGTGCTCCCACGCCGCGCTCATCCAGGACCTGGAACGGGTCGTCGGCCAGAATCCCGAGCTCGAGATACTCTGGCAAAAACCGTCCGGCATCATCGCGACTGAGGCCGAAGGTCGTTTGGGTCAAGTCGTTCGTACCGAAGGAGAAGAACTGCGCCGTCGCGGCGATCTGATCCGCCGTGAGCGCCGCGCGCGGCAACTCGATCATGGTGCCGATGAGGTAGGGAACGGCGACGCCCATTGGGCCAAGCACCTGCTCAGCCACGCGCGTGATGATCGCGTGTTGGTGGAGGAACTCGCGGTCGATCGCGACGAGCGGGATCATGATCTCGGGCCGGACGTCGATGCCGCGCCGGGATGTGCGCACCGCCGCTTCGAAGATCGCGCGCGCCTGCATCTCCGTGATCTCCGGATACGTGATACCCAGGCGGCAGCCGCGGTGGCCGAGCATCGGGTTGACTTCTCGCAGGTTGTCGACGATGCGTCCGAGCTCCTGCTGGCTGAGCTGGAGCGTCTGCGGCGAGGTGTCGGCTCTCCTCGCCGCCGTGTGGCAGGAATTCATGGAGCGGCGGGTCCAGGAGACGGATGGTGACCGGATAGCCATCCATCGCCTCGAAGATCGCCTCGAAGTCCGAGCGCTGCATGGGCAACAGCTTGGCGAGTGCGCGGCGTCGGCCTGCTACGTCCCGCGCGACGATCATCTCGCGCATGGCCGTGATGCGTTCCCCTTCGAAGAACATGTGCTCCGTGCGGCAGAGGCCGATCCCTTCTGCCCCGAAGGCTCGCGCGATACGCGCGTCGCGGGGTGTGTCCGCGTTGGCCCGCACGCGGAGGCGGCGGACCGCGTCGGCCCATTCGAGCACGCTGGCGAACGCCTGGTACAGCGGCGCATCGGCCGCGCGCTGCGACCCGGTCACGACGCGCATGACTTCACTCGGGACGGTGGGCAACGCGCCGCTGTAGATCGCGCCGGTGGCGCCATCGACAGTGAGCCAGTCGCCTTCCTGGACCGTCGTCCCGTTGACCTGGAATCGGCGGTGACCCTCGTCGATGTGCAGGTCCTTGCACCCGACCACCGCGCACTTGCCCATGCCGCGCGCCACGACGGCCGCGTGGCTCGTCATGCCGCCGCGAGCCGTGATGACGGCACGGGCGGCGACGATGCCGTGGAAGTCCTCGGGCGTGGTTTCGTCGCGCACCAACACGACTGCCTCACCGCCTGCCGCTCGTTGCGCGGCGACGTCCGGATCGAAGACGGCGATGCCGCTCGCCGCGCCTGGACTGGCCGCCAACCCGCGACAGAGCGGTGTCGCGCGCACACCCGCATCGATGATGGGGTGCAACAGTTGATCGACCTGGTGGGCCGGGATGCGGCGCACGGCTTCGGTCGTGTCGATCAGCCCCTCCGCGACCATGTCGCGTGCGATGCGGACGGCGGCCGCTGCGGTGCGTTTGCCGGTCCGCGTCTGCAGGAGATAGAGTCGACCGCGCTCGACGGTGAACTCGAGATCCTGCATGTCGCGGAAATGCCGCTCGAGTCGCTGCTGCGTCGCCTCGAGCTCCTGGTACGCCCCCGGGAGTCGAACGGCCATGTCCGCGATCGGAAGCGGGGTGCGAAGGCCCGCGACGACATCCTCGCCCTGGGCGTTGACGAGGAACTCGCCGTAGAACACACGCTCACCCGTCGACGGATCGCGCGTGAAGGCGACGCCTGTCCCGGAGTCGTTCCCGAGGTTGCCGAATACCATGGCAACGACACTGACCGCCGTGCCCAGCGTGTCGGCAATGCCATGGACGCGGCGGTAATCGACAGCCTTTCGAAGCGTCCATGACCGCCACACCGCCTCGATGGCACCCCAGAGCTGGCTCGTGGGGTCCGACGGGAAATCGGCACCCGTCGTCCGACGGATGAGCGATTTGTATTCCTCGACGAGGTTCCGGAGTGCGGATTCATCGCAGCTCGGCGTCGGACGTCGCGCCCGAGACGAGTCGCTTTGCCTTGAGGAGCGACTCGAACTGGTCGTGCGGCACGCCGAGCACCACTTCGCCGAACATTTGCAGGAACCGACGGTACGAGTCGTACGCGAATCGTGCGTTACCGCTCGCCTTCGCGAGTGCCAGCACGGTCCGGTCGTTGAGTCCGAGATTGAGGATGGTCTCCATCATCCCCGGCATCGAGACGGGTGCCCCCGACCGAACCGACACCAGCAGGGGCGCAACGGGCGAGCCGAAGCTGCGCTCAGTCACCTCGGACAGCGTGGCGACTGCGCGCGTCACCTCATCTCGCAATCCCGCGGGCTCGGCCCCGGTAGCCAGGTACTCCGTGCATGCAGCGCACGCGATGGTGAAGCCTGGGGGTACCGGAATCCCCAGGTTGGTCATCTCGGCCAGGTTGGCACCCTTGCCACCCAGCACGTCGCGCATGTCGCGAGTGCCATCGGCTCGGCCGCGCGCGAACGAGTAGACGCGCCGCGATGAGGCGGGAGACGTCGCGCGATCGGTCATGACGGGCGCGAGAGTGCTGGCCGGCACGTGAGCCGCCACTTGCAAGGAGTGGGCTAACTCAGCAGCCGCACCCGAAGCGCAGCTTATCCGGGTCGGCCGGGGGTGGAGTGGGGTAGTCGCCCGAGAAGCACGCGTGGCAGAATCCCTTGGGACCCTGCGGGACCGATTCCAGCATGCCTTCCAGCGACAGGTATCCCAGGGAATCGACACCGAGGTCCTGGGCGATCTCATCGACAGTCAGGTTCGCGGCGATCAGCTCCTCGCGATTGGGTGTGTCGATACCGTAGTAGCACGGGCCTGTAATCGGCGCCGAGCTCACGCGCATGTGCACCTCGCGCGCGCCGGCAGACCGGATCATGCTCACGAGGCCCCGTGTCGTCGTCCCGCGGACGATCGAGTCATCGACCATCACGACCCGCTTGCCATCCAACAGTTGTCGGACCGCGTTGTACTTGACCTTGACCTTGGCATCCCGGCCCGCCTGCGTGGGCTGGATAAACGTTCGCCCGACGTAGTGATTCCGAATGAGCGCGAATTCGAACGGCAGCCCGGACGCTTCCGCGTACCCCAGGGCAGCCGAGTTCGACGAGTCGGGCACGCTGAACACGAGCTCGGCCCCGGGCGCGGGGCACTCCTCAGCCAATCGCCGGCCAAGGGCGCGCCGCGCTGCCTCCACTGATCCACCGAACACGATGCTGTCCGGCCGGGAGAAGTAAACGTGCTCGAACACGCACCGGTGCAGTGGTAGCGGCGGCAGCGGAGAGATCGAACGCGCCCCGGTGCCGGACAGCTCGAGGATCTCGCCGGGCTGGATCTCGCGCAGGTAGCGCGCGCCCATGATATCCAGCGCGCACGTCTCTGATGCGATCACCGTCGCTTCATCGAGCGATCCGAGCACGAGGGGTCGCCATCCGCGAGGGTCTCGCGCTGCGAGGAGCGTCGCCCCCATCGAGATCAGGAGACAGTATGCGCCCTCAACCCCCAGCAGGGCATCAGCGAGCTTGTCGGCCGGGGTGTCGGCCGCCGACATCGCGAGCCGGTGGACGAGGACTTCCGAGTCCATCGTCGAGTTGAAGATCGAGCCCCGGTCCTCGAGCGCGATCCGCAATTCGCTCGCGTTGGTGATGTTGCCATTGTGTGCCAGCGCGATGTGTCCACCGCGGAAGCGTGCCAGCACCGGCTGCGCATTCTCAATGGATGTCGATCCCGTGGTGCTATAACGCGTGTGACCGATCGCGATGGGTCCCTTGATCGGCCCGAGGGCACCGTCATCGAGGCCGTCGGACACGAGCCCGAGCGCGCGATAGGCGTAGGCCTGTCCTTCGCCATCGACCGCGACCAGCCCAGCCGACTCCTGCCCCCGATGCTGGAGGGAGTAGAGCCCCAGACGCGTGAGCTCCACGGCGTCGGGGTGTCCATAGATGCCAACAATACCACACATGGGTCAGTGGACCGGATCAGTGGATCGGATGTGAAACGTAGTCGGCTACACGAACGATTCGGCCGGGCTTGGTTCCTCGCTGGCACGAATGACGGCGGCTGATCCCGTCATCACGCGCGGGATTGCGTCATAATATGCCTCGACCATCGCCGCGATCGATGCGCGAAGCGTCGTCGCTCCGGCGACGATGCGTAGCTCATTCGATTGCGCTCGGGTCGTCCCGATCGCGCGCGCCGGCACTCCATGCTCGCGGGCCAGCTGCAGGACGGCGGCGGCGTCGGCGGCTGACACCACGATCCGCCCCTGTCCCTCGCCGAACAGCAACGCGGCCAGCGGCAGGGTTGCCCACGCTGTCAGGTCGATGTCGGCGCCCACGACGCGCTCTCGATTTCCAATGCAGCACTCGGCCAGCGCAACCGCCAGGCCGCCGTCGCTCACATCGTGTGCCGAGCGAAGCAGCCCGGCGTGACCGGCGGCAAGCACGGCCTCTATCAGGGCCCGTTCGGCGTTCACGTCACATGCGGGCGGATGGCCTCCCACGAGGCCGTGGATGCGCGCGAGGTACTCACTGCCGCCCAATTCCGCGGTCGGTTCCCCGAGCAGCACGATCGCGACATCGGCGTCGGGCGGGAACGCGCTGCGCGTCACGTGGGACACTGAATCGATGAGTCCCACCATCCCGATCACCGGGGTGGGGTACACGGCGCCAGCAGGACTTTCATTGTACAGCGACACGTTCCCGCCAGTCACCGGCGTGCCGAGCGCCCGACAGGCCTCCGCCATCCCGGCGATCGCCTCGCGCAGCTGGTAATAGACCTCAGGCCGGGTCGGATTGCCAAAGTTCAGGCAGTTTGTGATGGCCATGGGCCGGGCGCCCACGCAGGCGACGTTGCGGGCTGCCTCGGCGACGGCGATGCGGCCACCGACGCGCGGGTCGAGGTAGGTGTAGCGACCATTGCCGTCCGTCTTGAGGGCAAGGGCCCGCTCAGATCCGCGCAGCCGCACGACGGCCGCGTCGCCGCCTCCCGGCGCCACGACGGTGCTCGTACGAACCGATGTGTCGTACTGGCGCGTGACCCAGGCTTTACTCGCTACCGTCGGCGACGACAGCAGTGCGAGGAGCGTCCAGACGGGGTCGCGCTCCTCCGGGCGAGGCTGGACCGCCGAGACGTCCATCTCGCGCGCGGCGATGATCTGCTCGTCTTCACGTGCGTCGGGCGTATAGGCCGGGCACTCGGTGACCAGGCTCGAACCCGGGAACTCCGCAACGGTCCGATCGCCCTCCGTCACACGATAGACGGGCTCCGCGATGACCGACCCGATCACCGCCGCTGCGAGGTCCCACTTGGCGAGGATGGCGCGAACGGCGTCTTCATGCCCGCGCCGCGCGACGACCAGCATCCGCTCCTGCGATTCACTGAGCAGGATCTCGTAGGGCGTCATCCCGGTTTCGCGCACCGGCATCTTCGTCACGTCGATGGTGACGCCGACGTCGCCGCGCGCCGCCATCTCTGCGGAGGACGACGTCAGGCCGGCAGCCCCCATGTCCTGAATCGCGACGATGTGCCCGCTCAGGATCAGCTCGAGGCTCGCCTCGAGCAGCAGCTTTTCTGTGAACGGGTCGCCCACCTGGACGCGGGGTCGCTTGGCATCCGTCGCGGCCGACAGGTCTTCGGAGGCAAATGAGGCTCCATGGATCCCGTCGCGTCCGGTGCGGGCGCCAACTGCGATGATGGGATTGCCGACTCCTTCGGCTTTGGCACGAATGAGCTCGGACTCGTGCATCACACCGACGCACATCGCGTTGACGAGGGGATTGGCGGCGTACACGGGATCAAACACGACCTCACCCGCGACGGTCGGCACACCCACACAGTTGCCGTAGTCGCCGATGCCGCGCACGACGCCGGCGAACAGATATCGCACGCGCGGATCGTCCAGGCTCCCGAAGCGGAGGGAGTTGAGCATCGCGATGGGGCGCGCGCCCATCGTGAACACATCACGCAGGATGCCGCCGACGCCCGTCGCGGCGCCCTGATAGGGTTCGACCGCCGACGGATGATTGTGTGACTCGATCTTGAAGGCGACCGCGAGGCCGTTGCCAACCGCGATGACACCCGCGTTCTCCCCCGGTCCCTGGAGAACGTAGGGGGCCTTGGTGGGCAGGGACTTGAGGAGCGGTCGCGAATGCTTGTACGAGCAGTGCTCACTCCAGAGCGCGCTCACGATGCCAAGCTCGGTGAACGTCGGTTGACGGCCGAGCATGCGCACGACGCGGTCGAACTCGTCGGCTGTCAACCCGTGTTCGGCGACAAGCGCCGGAGTAATTACCGGATCGCCCGGTCTGGGCTGAGGGCCTGCGGGGTGTTGTGCCACGGTCAGTGCGGGGTCGTCGCTGCCGAATCGGTTCCGGTCGCCGAGGCCGCGCCGCCGGCGCTCGGCTGCGCCATGCGAGCCGAGTCTGCCCGATTGGGAATGATGCGGACGTACCGGGGCGGTTGGGCAATCGGGTGCGGCTGCGCGAATACGATGCCACCGCGATGGGCGCTGTCATCGCTGGTGCTCGCCCGCAGAGGCTCCGGCCCGACGTGACCGGCCGGCGCGGCTGAGAGCTCCTGGGGTGAGGAGCTGACACCGGTGAACGCACGCTTGCGCGATCGGAACATGGCGTCCGTGACGATGTTCCTCTCGAGGACGACGACGTCATCGATCCCGCAGCGCGCGGCACAGCCGTTGTCGTAGAAGAGGTAGGTGAAGGACCCCGCGTGACTCTCACCGCTCGGCGTCCCGAGCCGGGCGACCACCTCGTCTCGCGTCATGCCCGGATCAATGGCGACGGGCGCGGGCGCCTGCGCGAAGGCCCAGGTTGCCGTGAGCGGGAGCGTCAGCCCGATCAGCGCGATCCGCGCGAGGTGTCCGAGGCGAGTCGACGACCGCATCCTACGCCGCCACTCGTGTGACGAGAGACTCGAACAGCGGCAGGCCATCCGGCGGCCCGAGGATCGGGTCGACGACTCGCTCGGGGTGTGGCATGAGGCCCAGCACGTTGCCTGCACTGTTGATGATGCCTGCGATCGCACGGGTCGATCCATTCGGATTTCCCTCCGGAGACACGACACCTGCTGCGTCGACATAGCGAAAGACGACGCGGCCTTCATTCTCGAGTGCGTCGAGGATTGCGCGATCGGCGACGAAGCGCCCTTCGCCGTGCGCGATCGGCATGCGGAGCACCGCCCCCGCCGGATACGCATTGGTAAACGCGGTATCGGCATTCTCGACGCGGACCCAGATCTGATCGCAGATGTAGGATTGGCCTCCGTTACGCACGAGCGCGCCGGGCAACAATCCCGCCTCGCAGGCGATCTGGAATCCGTTGCAGATCGCCAGCACGCGGCCCCCGCGGCCGGCGTGCGCAGCGACGTCGCGCATGATGGGGCTGAAGCGCGCGATCGCGCCCGCGCGGAGGTAGTCACCGTGCGCGAATCCACCCGGCAGGATCACCACATCCACGCCCTGTAGATCGTGGTCCTTGTGCCAGAGCATCACGGCTTCCTCGCCAAGCGCTTCCACGACCGCGTAATACGCGTCCGTGTCACAGTTGGAACCGGGGAACGTGATAATGCCGAACCGCATGATGGCCTCGAGCGAAGGTCAGGTACGTGTGACAGACGCGATTTCGAAGTCCTCGATCACGGGATTGGCGAGCAGGCGACCGCACATCGCGCGAACGGACTCCGTCGCCGCCTCCGGCGTCTCCGCATCCGTGTCGACGACAACGTGTCGTCCGATCCGCACGTCGCGAACGCCACCGAATCCCAGTGTGTGCAGGGCGTCGGCCACGGCGTGTCCCTGTGGATCGAGAATGCCCTCGCGGGGCAGAATATGAATGGCGACTCGATAGCGCATCAGGCGGCGTCCGCCCACACGACGCGGGCGTCTCCGTCTCGCGAGATGTCTCGATCAGCCGTCGCGCACTCCATCCGCTTCCGCGGTGCGATTGCCGGCACCGGGTGTCGGCAGCAGGCCGCGCCGCCGTCGATGCTGGCGCCGGCGGCGACCGACGACGAGGTCGCGCCCGCGGCGCGTAACCAGCGCGTCGTCGTCATCCTCGGTGCGGTCATCGTCCATGCCGCCGCCTGTGGGGATGCGATCTGCCAGGCCGAGGACGAACGTCTTGACGAGCCCGTAGAGCACGTACGCCATGCCTGCGGGAAAGAAGAACTCACGGCCATAGATAAATATACCGCAAATCGCGCCCACTACGACAACGAGTCCACCGACCGCGCGCCAACTCCGCACGCCCACCTTGGGAAAGACCGGGTACGGCACATTTGTGATCATGAGGATGGACAGGACGCCCATCAGGATCTTCATGACGTCCGGCCACGGCAGATCCGCGATCGCCGTCTGCGTGTACAGCGCACTCTGGCTGAACCAGTAGTAGGTCGCCAGCGTCACCCCGGCCGCGGGGCTCGGCAGTCCCTGGAAGTGTCGCTTGGCCGTTCCCGCCTGGGTCACATTGAACCGGGCGAGTCGGATGACGGCGCAGGCGGTGAACAGAAACACGAGCAGCCACCACGCCCCGCCTTCCCGGTCCAGCACCGAGAAGTAGATGATCATTGCGGGCGCGAGCCCGAACGAGATCGCATCGACGAGCGAATCCAGCTCGACGCCAAACCGGCTGCCCGTGCCGGTGGCGCGCGCGATCCGGCCATCGAAGCCATCGCAGACGCCGCCGAGGACGACGTAGAGGACCGCGTGGGCGAATTGTCCGCGGGAGGCGGACACGATCGCAAAGATGCCAAAAAAGAGATTGCCGAGGGTGAACCCGTTGGGCAGCGCAGGCGCGGCCCGCCGGACGTCGGAGCGCCCGAGCCGGCGCGCAACCAGCCTGCGGACCGGGATCACGACGTCCTCGTCACGAGCGAGGTGGGCGGCGGCATCACGCTGGCAGCTCCGCGAGCACGGTGACGCCCGCGAGCACGCGTTGGCCCACGCTCACCTTGATGACCGCTTCCGGTGCGAAGAACACGTCGACCCGCGAGCCGAAGCGAATGATGCCCATGCGATCACCCTGCGTAACGGCGTCGCCGACCGCTCCGTAGGTCGCGATGCGCCGGGCGATGAGGCCGGCGATCTGGCGTACCACCAGGCGCCGCCGGCCGTCGGCCGTCTCGATGCCAACGGACTGCTGTTCGTTGTCCAGACTGGCTTTCTCTTGCGCCGCATTGAGGAACTTGCCGGGATTGTAGTGCTTGTACCGAATCACTCCGTCGAGCGGATATCGGTTGACATGCACATCGAAGACGTTCATGAACACGGAAATGCGAGAGGCGCGCCCGCGGAGGAAGAGCGGCTCATCGACCGTGGCGATCATGGCCACCCGGCCATCGGCCGGAGAGACGACAAACCGCTCGCCGCGGTCACCGTGCCGCTCGGGGTCTCGAAAGAAATACGCGACCCAGAGCGCAATCACCACGCACACGAACGCGGCGACCCACAGCGCCCACGATCGGCGGACGAGGGCTGTCGCGAGCAGCGCGGCGGCGACTGCGGCCGCCCCCAGCATGTAGACGTAGCCTTCGCGCGCGAAGCTCACGTGGCCGCCGGCCCGCCGACGCCCGGCGCCAGCGGCGCGCCCGTCAGTCGGCGAAACGCTTCCAGGTACCGCGCACTCGTGGCTCGGACCACCTCCGGCGGCAATACAGGGGGCGGCGCATCTCCGTTCCAGCGGCCGGCGCGCCGCTCGCCGTCCAGGTAATCCCGCAGCGGCTGCTTGTCGAAGCTCGCCTGCGACCGGCCGGGCGCATACCCGTCGGCGGGCCAGAACCGCGAGCTGTCGGGCGTCAACACCTCATCGATCAGCAGAATGCGCTCGCCGGTGCGCCCGAACTCCAACTTGGTGTCCGCGATCAGAATGCCGCGTCCCGCGGCCACGGTGCGACCGCGCTCGTAGATCAATCGGGTCAACCGCTCCAGCTCCTGCGTGACCGGTCGTCCGATGCGCTTCGCCATTTCGTCGGTCGTGATGTTCTCGTCGTGCCCGCTTTCCGCCTTGGTCGCGGGCGTGAATAACGGCGGGTCCAGGCGATCACTTTCGCGCAGGCCAGCGGGAAGCCGGTGGCCTGCGACGGGCACGCCCGAGCGGTACTCCTTCCAGGCCGATCCCGAGATATAGCCGCGCATGACGCACTCGATGGGATACACCGTCGTGCGGTGCACGAGCATCGCGCGGCCCACCAAGGAGGCTTGGGCCGGAGCCAACACGGGCACCGCTGCGACGATCGCGTCGGGGTCGGCGCTGATCAGGTGGTGGGGCACGTCGCGCGCCAACTGTCGCAACCACCATGCGGTCAGCTGTGTGAGGACCGCGCCCTTGTGTGGCACCGGCTCGCGCATGACCACGTCGAAGGCGCTGATGCGGTCGCTCGCCACCAGCAGCAAGCGATCGGCATCGACCTCATACACATCGCGCACCTTGCCCTGGCGGAGCAGTGGCAGCGGCAGGTGCGTCTCTCGGATCGGATTGCTCACGACATCACGGTGTGCGTGTGGAGACTCTCTCATCGATCAGACTCGTACGTGTTCATCGAGTGCCGTCGGGACGCCGTCGTCGGTCGCGAGAATTGGCCCGACGACGTCACGCAGAAAATCATCGACCTGCTCGGCGGCCCGTCCGACGAAGCGTTGTGGGTCAAGTGGCACGCCTCTCAAGTCGTCCGCGCTCATCGGGAACGACGGATCGGATGCCAATCGCTCCAGCATGTCATTCCGGGCTGCCCCGGCCTTGAGCGCCGCCGCCGCCGCGAGGCTGTGCCGGCGGATCGTTTCGTGGGTCGCCTGCCGGTCGCCGCCCGCTCGCACCGCCCGCACAATCAGCTCCTCAGTGGCCATGAATGGCAACTCGTCCTCGACCCGGCGGCGAATCCGCGCCGGATGCACCTCCAAACCGGCGGACACATTGGCCATGAGCAACAGGATGGCGTCGGCGGCGAGGAAACTTTCGGGAAGCACGAGGCGCCGGTTGGCGCTGTCATCCAAGGTGCGCTCGAAGTATTGCACACTGTGTGTCTGATTGGCATTGGGTTCGAGCGACTGGACGAAACGCGCCAGCGATGCAATGCGCTCGGACCGCATGGGGTTGCGCTTGTACGCCATAGCCGATGAGCCGACCTGATCCTGCTCGAACGGTTCCTCGATCTCACCGAACGCCTGCAGCAGTCGAATGTCGCCGCTGAACTTCGCTGCGGTCGCCGTGATCCCCGCGATGACTGAAAGCACGCGCGCGTCGAGCTTGCGCGAGTACGTCTGACCGGTGACGGCCAGGCTGTCGGTGAACTCCAGGGCCCGGGTGACTCGCTGGTCCAGCTCGCGCACGCGCGCGTGGTCTCCGCGAAAGAGCTCCAGGTAGCTTCCCTGCGTGCCGGTCGTGCCCTTGATGCCGCGAAACGGCAGGGTCGCGTGGCAGTGGTCGAGGTCCTCCAGGTCGAGCACCAGGTCCTGCATCCAGAGCGTTGCGCGTTTCCCGACGGTCGTGAGCTGGGCCGGCTGCAGATGGGTATAGCCCAGGGTCGGCTCGGCACGCCAGCGCTCGGCAAATGCGGCGAGGAGCCGAAGCACGCGTACCACTCGCGACCGCAGGATCTCGAGGCCCATCCGCACCTGGATCAAGTCCGCATTGTCCGTGATGTCCGCGCTGGTCGCACCCAAATGGATCACCCGCCGCGCGGCCGGCGCGACGTCGGCGAACGCGTGCACATGGGCCATGACATCATGACGGAAGCGCTTCTCGTAGGCACGGACCGCAGCGAAGTCGATGTCATCGAGATGGGCCCGCATTTCGGCAATCGCCGTTGCTGGCACGTCGGCCCCCAACTCCCGCTCGGCTTCGGCCAACGCCAGCCAGAATGCGCCGCCACAGCCCGTAGCGCGTGCGAGGCGACCACAGCGCCAGCATGTCGGGCGACGCGTACCGCTCAGCGAGTGGGGAGACGTAGCCCGACTGAGGGTCCCCAGCGCTGCGAGCCGAGTCGAGCGCGTCGCGCGCGCTCATTGGATGTTGAAGTCCGTCGTGAACACCTGGCCGTTGTGCTCGAAGTACATCCGAATGAGGCCGCGGCCCGCATAGTAGTTCAGTGCCCGGGCTGCCTGGTCAGCGCTCGCCACGGGTGTGCGATTCACCTGCAGAATCACGTCACCGGATCGGATTCCCAGCTCGTCGGAGACGCGCGGGGTGACGCTGTAGATGACGGCGCCGTGCGTGCTCCGCACACCGCGCTCGATCCGGATGGCGGGCGTCAACGTCACGAGTTGCAGCTCCTTGAGGACTTCGACCTTCGGTGCCGCGACGTCCGGCAGGTCGGAAACCTGCACGGTGTCCGTGAATTCTCGTGTGCCGTGGCGGATCAGCAGGGCCACGTTTTCGCCGACGCGCATGTCGAGCAGCTCGGCTTCCCAGTCGTAGGGGTTGTGCATCGGGCGTCCGCGGGACTGCACGATCATGTCACCGGGCACGATCCCGGCACGCGCGGCCGGCGACCCCGGAGCGACCGAGCGCACCGTCACGCCGCCTGTGAGCAATTCGCGCGGGTTGCTGGATTCGCTCAACTGGGGTGTCACGCCGATCCACGGGCGCCGGACGGCGCCGTGCGCGAGCAGGTCCTCGGTCACGCGCTTGGCGCGGTTGATCGGGATGGCAAACCCCAGGCCGACGGACCCGCCGCTCGGCGTGTAGATCGAGCTATTGACCCCGATCACTTCCCCGAGTGCGTTGACGAGCGGGCCGCCCGAGTTCCCCGGATTGATCGCCGCGTCCGTCTGAATCATGTCGACGTAGACGCCATTGCCCTCGGCCTGGCCGACGAGATTACGTCCCGTGCCGCTGATCACTCCGGCGGTCACACTCGGCTCGGTGTTTCCGAGGAAGAAGCCGTACGGATTCCCGATCGCAATGGCCCATTCGCCAATGAGCAGATCGTCCGAATTTCCGAGGGTTGCTACGGGCAAGTGCTGGGCGTTGATGCGCAAGACCGCGAGGTCGTTCACTTGGTCGACGCCAACGACCTTTGCGGGATAGGTCGTCCCGTCGCGGAGCGCGACGTTGACGGACGTCGCACTGCTGACGACGTGTGCATTGGTGACGATGACGCCATCCGGCCGGACGATGAATCCCGAGCCAAGCCCCTGCGTGGTCCGATCCCCTCCACCGCCAAAGAACGTGTCGAATGGATCCGACGAGTGCGTGACCGCCTGCGTCTGCACGGTCACGACCGCCGGGGCGACTCGCGCGACGGCGTCGGTGATCGGCGTTCGGCGCATGGCGAGCGCGGTCCGAGCAGCCGGGCTCGAGATGCACGGAGTGTGAATCCGTGCGCGGTGCTGTGGCTAATCCCCCCGTGTCGTTCGCCGACGGCGCAGCCAGCAATGCAGTCCGGCCCGTGTCCTGGTCGGCCGGGTCCGCCACGAACCCGGCATTAGTCGCGGGCGCCGCGGCACGCGACCGGCACCCGCACACCAGCACGGCGGCCGCAAGGACGAGCAGTGCGCGGCGACGCGTGGGCTGTTTCAATGACACGCGTGGCGACGTCACGGGCGGCGCCACCGGCTCGAATCGACGAACATGGGAATCGACATCACTCATCGACATCATTGATGGTTGAGCCTCATGCGTCAGCCTATACGGTGGCCCGGGCGGGCGCATGTGCACTCAGGTCGCGGAGCAGCTGATCGAGTCCGCGATCTGTGAGCGGATGCAGCAACAACGAACGGAGCACGTCGGTCGTCACCGCGACTACGTCGGCCCCCGCTCTGGCGCAGCGGGCGAATTGCGTGCTGTTGCGAGGCATGGATGCGGCGACGTCGCAGCCGATGGCGTGCGCGGCGAACACGGCACGCACGTCCTGGAGAATCGCTGCGCCATCCTCGCCAATCGCGTCGAGCTGATCGACGTCGACCTGCACCATGAACGCGCCCGCTTTCGCGGCCAGGACTGCCTGCGCGGTTCCAAAGATCAGTGTCGCCACTGCGCGCACGCCATCTGCGCGCAGACGGCGAATCGCGGGGACTGCGTCCTCCACCAGCGGCACCTGGACCAGGATCTGGTCCGAGATCTTGGCGAGCTCGCGGCCGTCCCGATAAATGTCTGCGGCCATGACGGATCCGACGGAGGCGCACACCGGCAGCGGCGTGGCGTTGCAAATATCCGCCAGTAGGGCCCGCTCACCGGCGTGGCCTGCGACTTCGCGCAGGAGCGACGGCGGCACGACCACGCCATCGGCCAGGCCTGCTTCCGTCGCCCATTCCACGTCCCGCGTCAATGCTGTCGCTACGAAGATTTTCATTGCCTCCGCCTACCGTTCGACTGTCTGTCAGCCTGCAATCGTGCGCTCCGTGTCCAGCTCTGCGCCAGGCAGGTACAAGTCGCGGGGGTACTCGACCTGCTCGAGGCAGAGCGCGTGCGCAGGAGCCGGCGGCGAGACGTCCGAGTTGTCTGGTGCCTCGAGCAGTTGAGCCACTGCGCCAGCATCGCGCCGCCCCGCCGCGACCTCCACCATGGTGCCGACGATAAATCTGACCATGTGATGGAGGAAGCGGTTTGCCCTAATCTCAAAGGTCAATCCTCCGGGGCGCTCGCGCCACCGCGCGTCGTGCACCACACACCGATGATCGTCGCGCGCCGGCGCCGTCCCTCGCACGGCGTACGCCCGAAAGCAGTGGTCGCCAACCAGGGCCTGGGCCGCGTCAGCGAGCTGCCGCCGATCGAGCGGGTCGTTGACAGCCCATTCCCACGGCGATCGAAAGGGTGAGTGCGCTTCGTCGTCCGTCCCGACTCGGTACGTGTAGGCGCGCGACACCGCGCTGTATCGCGCATGAAAGTCCGGTTGCATCTCATACGCGGCGGCGACCCGGATGTCGTCCGGCAGCAGCGCATTCAACGCTCGCCGCAGCTTGGTCACAGTCCACGTCGCCGGCACCAGAGCGCCAACCGCCTGCCCCCGCGCGTGCACGCCCGCATCGGTCCGGCCCGCTCCGACCGCGCGCGTCTTTACGTTGCACAGCCGACTGAGGGTCTGCTCGAACTCCCCTTGAACGGTCCTCGCCTCCGGCTGGCGCTGCCAGCCAGCGAAGCGGGTCCCGTCGTAGTGGAGAACGAGCTGGACCGTGCGCTCCGCCATTGTCGTGAAGTTACTGGTCGAGGGGGAGGTGTCAAGAATTCTAGCCTGCAGTCCACGGTTCGGAACTCCTTGTGGTTTCGCAAGGTACGCGGTGTGGGCGACCCCTGCGTGACCCTACCCGCCGTCAGCCGAATTGTGCACCGACGACGCCGACATGTCGCGGCCGCGCGGCCTTGGCACGAGTCGCTGTCGGTTGCGGGGGCCCCGGGGATTGCCGCCGTCACGAGTCCGGCGCAGTCTCGTCTTAGACAACACGGACCGGTGCAGCCCCTTGGACTCTTTCGAGCATTCCCGACGCGCCTCGCGCGCCGGATAGCCTAGTATGCCTCCTCGGACTCTCGGTTCCCTGGCGCACGCCTTGGCGGCTGCGCCTTCGCTCGAAATTGCGCTCGTCGCGCTCGGCGAAGGGCTCGCGGAAGTCGATCGGTCCGCGCACCTGGCACTCCTGAGGTACGACGGGCGCCGCCGAATGCTGGTCGACCGCCTAACGCCGGCAGGCGGTCGCGTGACCCGAACGCAGATCGAGACCACATTCGACCATCTGCCCGGTCCCATCCGACAAGCGGTGACCCACGGCGGGCGATTTGTCGATCTCGCTGAGCAATCCGACGAATACGGGCGGCTGTTCGGGTTGCCCACGGTCCCGGACGGACAGCTCGCGTTGCGCGGGTTGCGGTTCGACGGGTATCTGGCCTCGATCATCGCCCTCTACGAGCCGAAAAAGATCTTCGGCAGCCGTTCCTCGGAGCGCTTTGCCGCCGCCGTCGCGCTGTTCGAGCTGGGCTTCGCTCGATTTGCCGAACGCGAGGCACGCGATGAGGCGGTGAAGACGCTGGAGGACGTCACACAACGGGTGCATGGCGAGTACGTGAAGAAGCTGGCGGCGCTCGAGCAGCAGTTGCGTGCGCGCGGCCAGGCGCCGAGCCCGGGCCGCGATGCACCGGCCCCTGATCCCGCCAGAATCGTGGCCCTCGAGCGAGAGGCGGCCCGCGCCGCAGAGGATGCGCGTCGAGCCATGCATCGGGCTGAAGCGGTCGAGCAGCAGGTGACCGCGGCGGTCGGTCAATTGCAGCAATCTCACGTCGAGCTGCACCGCCGCAGCGAGATGCTTCGCCAGAAAACGCGCACGCTGTATCTGATCGACAAGGTCCTGACTGTCGACAATCGAGCGACCAGTCCGAGGCAACTTGTCGACGGTCTGCTCGCGCTCGTCGGCGATGACATGCAGGCGCAGCGTTGTTCGCTTATGTTGCGGGCACCGGAGCCGGGATACCTCTACCTTGCCGCGGCGCGCGGGCTGGCCCCCAACATTGTTCAGGGTTCTCGCATCGCGATCGGTGAGGGTGTCGCGGGCCGCGTGGCGGCAAGCCGGCAGCCGTTGCTGGTCCAGGACGTCGCCGAAGCACAGAGTCACCCGCTCCTTCAGGATCAATACTTCACGACGGGCTCGTTCATCAGTTTCCCGCTGGTCTACCACAACGAGCTGGTCGGTGTCGTGAACCTCACGAATCGCGCACAGCGAGGAGTCTTCGTGGAAGAGGATGTCGAGCGCGTCAGGCTGCTTGGTCTGGTCATCGCGCTGGTCGTCTCGCACGCGCGCCTCGCTGACCGACTGATGCTGCACATGCATGTCGCGTGAGGTAGTCTCACCGCCTTCGCCAGCCGTGGGCACCACGTCACGAGCCGAACCCTCCGCTCGCATGGCCTCAGCGGCCGCACTCCGCGCTGCGCTTCGGACGGTGGCCGAGGGTGGGACGCTGAGCGAGGGGGTCGTCGCTGATGCCTTTGGGGCGGTCATGGCTGGCGAAGCCACGACCGCGCAAATCGGCGGGCTCCTGCTCGGGCTTCGCGCCAGGGGAGAGACGCCGGCAGAATTGGCCGGGGTGGCGCGAGCGCTGCGCCGCGCGATGGTGCCACTCGGGGCAGACCGCCCGGGGGATCTTGTCGACACCTGCGGGACCGGTGGTGGCGCGGTCACGACGTTCAACATCTCGACGATCGCTGCCTTCGTTGCTGCGGGGGCAGGTGTGCGCATCGCGAAGCACGGCAACCGGTCGTACACGTCGCGCTGCGGCAGTGCCGACGTGCTCGAAGCCCTCGGCGTGCCTCTCGAGGCACCCGTCGCCGCGCTGCGTGAAGTGCTCGGCGACGCAGGCATTGTCTTCATGTTTGCGCCGTTCATGCATCCGGCGATGCGACATGTCGCTGCGGTCCGACGGGAGCTGGGGGTGCCGACACTCATGAACCTCGTCGGTCCGCTCGCGAATCCCGCAGGCGCGCTCCGTCAGGTCATCGGTGTCGCGGACCGCCAACGGCTCGCGCTCGTCGCGGCCGCCCTCGCGGCGCTGGGTGTACGCCACGCGCTCGTCGTGCATGGGGAACCCGGGCTAGACGAGATCTCGCCGCTCGGGCCGACGCACGTGGTGGAAGTGCGCGGGGCAGAGGAGCGACACTGGACGCTCGATCCAGAGTCACTCGGCCTTGGCGAGGCGACGCGCGACGATTTGCGCAGCGATGAGCCGCGCGCGAACGCGGCCCTGCTCGTCGATGTGCTTTCGGGCCGTGGCTCGCGTGGCGCGCGCAACGCGGTGGTCCTCAACGCGGCGGCCGCGGTGTACGTCGCCGGGCGCGCCGCGACGTACGAGGACGGGCTGCGCGTCGCGGTCGAAGCGCTCGACAGTGGCGCCGGTTTCGCCGCGCTGCAGCGGATGCAGCAGGCCTATGGGCGCGCGCTAGTGCGCCCGTAGAAAGGAGCGAACCAGAAAGGAGAAAGGAGACAACCGCGATCGCCCCTAGCTCGCTTTTGTCTCCTCTCTCCTTTCTGCAGTTCTCCTTTCTACGGCCGCGTTGGCGGCCGTCAGTACCGCCGAAGCACGCCTACCACGATCCCCTGGATGGCGACGTCGCGCTCGTGCACGTACATGGGCTGGAGCGCCTCGTTGGCCGGCTGCAGACGAATGCGTCCATCCCGTTCGCGGTAGAGCTTCTTGACCGTGGCGCCGCTGCCGTTGAGCAGCGCGATGACCATTTCGCCGTTGTCGGCGTTCTTGCGCTCGTGCACGACCACGAAGTCGCCGTCCCGGATCTGCTCGTCGATCATCGAATTGCCGCGCACTCTCAGCACGTAGTGCCCGCCACCACGCCGCACGAACCCCTCGGGCACCGCGACCCCTTCCGATGACTCGACCGCTTCGATCGGCGCGCCGGCGGCAACCGTACCCAACAGCGGCAGCTCGACGGCGCGAGGATACACATCCGACGGCAGGATCTCGATGGCGCGACTCTCGTTGTAGCTGCGGCGGATGTAGCCCTTACGCTCGAGATTGGTCAGGTGCTCGTGCACCGTTGCCAGCGAGTTATAGTTGAACTGCGCGGCGATCTCCTCGAAGCTCGGCGCGTACCCGTTCGCCTCCGTGTACGAGCCGAGATAACTGAGGATTTCGCGTTGCCGCTTCGTGAGTGACATAGCTGACCTCGGTACCCGATCCTTCGTTGGTCGATTGTCCCGAACAGCTTCCGAAACCCCACGTTAGCCGAACAATACCCGAAGTGCAAGTAGCTGCGCGGTGGACGCCCCCTTCAGGGACTCTGGGAGAGCTCGTCACAGCCGCGCGCGTCCGCGCGGACCGTCTGGAAGCGAGCCGCGAGACGATCGCGGCGGCTGCGCGCCGCGCCCCGGCGCCGCCGGGATTCGCCAGTGCGCTGCGTCGTGACCACGTCGCCATCATCGCGGAGATCAAGCGCAGATCGCCATCACGGGGGGACATCAGTCTGGGACTCGATGCTGCCGCTCGGGCTCGTGACTATGCGACCGGCGGCGCTGCCGCCATCTCGGTACTCACGGAACCTGACCGATTTGCCGGGCGGCTCGAAGATCTGTCGGCCGTTCGGGCGCACGTCGGGTTGCCGGTGCTTCGAAAGGACTTCCTGATCGACCCCCTGCAGCTCATCGAAGCTCGGGCGTTCGGTGCGTCCGCCGGGCTCGTCATCGTGCGGGCGGTGGATCCGACCCGGCTGGGCGAGCTCGTGAGTGCAGGACGCGATGTGGGACTCGAGTTGCTTGTCGAGGTGCACACCGAGGGGGAAGTGGAGGTCGCGTTGGCGGCCGGTGCGCGGGTCGTCGGCGTGAACAATCGGGATCTGGAATCCCTGCACGTCGACCCCACGGTGGCTCGCCGCCTTATTCCGATGCTGCCGCCCGACGTCATCGCCGTGGCCGAGAGCGGCGTTGCCGGCCGTGCTGACGTCGAAGCGGTCGCTAGGGTAGGAGCAGATGCGGTGCTGGTCGGTACCGTCCTCTCGGCAGCGCGCGACGCCTCGGCGTCAGTGCGTGCGCTCTCCAATGTCCCTCGCCACCCCACCAGGCCGCGGCGCTAGGGTGACGGACATCAAGCTCTGCGGGATGACCCGCGCAGCCGATGTGGCACTGGCGGCGTCCCTCGGGGTCGGTTACGTGGGATGCATCTTCGCCGGGGGGCCGCGGCAGCAGACGCCAGACGCTGCCGCGAAGGTCCTTGCCGAGCTCGGGACGGGGCGGAGGCCGCAGCGGGTTGGTGTGTTCGCCACGGCCAATGCCGCGGTGTTGGCGACGGCGATCGAGACGGCACGACTCGACGTGATCCAGCTGCATGGCGACCCGACGGCTGCCGAGATCATCGCGGTCCGCAAGACGTGTGATCGGCCGATCTGGGCAGTGGTCCGCTGTCTGGGAAGCGAGCTGCCCGACGAGATCGCATCGCTCTGGGATGTCGCCGATGGAATCCTCCTGGATGCCCGGGTCGATGGTCGGCTGGGGGGCACCGGCGTCGTCTTGCCGTGGCGGGCGCTGAGCGATGCAGTGCGGTCCAGCCGCAAAGGGGCCACCCGCCGGGGGCGTCTCGTGCTGGCGGGTGGGTTGACGGCGGAGAACGTCGGCGAGGCGATCGACGCCCTTCGGCCGGATGTCGTTGACACCTCGTCCGGCGTCGAGTCCGCCACCGGCATCAAAGATCTTCCGCGTATGCGGGCCTTCGTCGAAGCCGTCGGCGCGGCCGACCGAGCCATCGGCCTTGGCCCCGAACCCTCTGGGAGCATCTGATGACAGTCGCGATTTCCGACCGCTTTGGATTGTTTGGCGGCCGCTATGTCCCCGAAACCCTTATCCCGGCCCTCGAGGGCCTGACCGAGGCCTTCCAAAGCGCTCTCGCCGACCCGGCGTTCACCGCCGAGTTGGGTGAGCTCCTTCGGAACTACGTAGGGCGGCCGTCGCCATTGAGTGATGCGCCCCGTCTCTCGGCCATGGCGGGTGCCCGGGTTTTCCTCAAGCGGGAGGACCTGAACCACACTGGCGCCCACAAGATCAACAACACGGTGGGGCAGGCGCTCCTCGCCCGGCGGATGGGGAAGCGCCGCATCATCGCCGAAACCGGGGCGGGACAGCACGGCGTCGCAACCGCTACCATTTGTGCCCGTTTCGGGCTGGAATGCGTCGTGTACATGGGCGCGGAGGATATGCGGCGCCAGGAGTTGAACGTTTATCGCATGCGGCTGATGGGGGCGACGGTCGTTCCAGTCGAAAGCGGTACGCGCACGCTCAAAGACGCCACTACGGAGGCGATTCGCGACTGGGTCACCAACGTCACCGACAGCCACTACATCATTGGGTCGGTCGTGGGGCCCGCCCCGTACCCTCGTATGGTGCGTGAATTCCAATCCATCATCGGGCGCGAGGCGCGCGAACAAATCCTGGAGCGGGCGGGTCGTCTGCCTCGGACCGTCGTCGCATGTGTCGGCGGCGGCTCGAATGCCATGGGCATCTTCTCCGGATTTGTCGATGACGCCGAGGTGGAGCTGATCGGCGTGGAGGCGGCCGGAGAGGGACTGGCAACGGGGCGGCACGCTGCGTCGCTGAGTCGCGGTACGCCTGGCGTGCTCCACGGGGCACTCAGCTACCTGCTGCAGGACGCGCACGGTCAAGTGCATCCCGCCCACTCGGTTTCGGCTGGGCTGGACTATCCCGGGGTTGGTCCCGAGCACGCCTTTCTCAAGGACAGCGGCCGCGCGACCTACGTCGCGGTGACGGACGCCGAGGCACTGAATGGTTTTGAGGTGATGAGCCGGGCCGAGGGCATCATTCCCGCCCTCGAGACGGCGCACGCCGTGGCATGGCTGGTCGCTCAAGCGGGCCGGTGGAAGGCCGATGACCCGATCGTCCTCTGCGTCAGCGGGCGCGGGGACAAGGACGTGGCGCAAGTCAGCGCGCTCGGAGTCGGTCGGTCGTGACTGCTCCGGGAGCGGCTCAGCCGCGGCATTCCACCGCCTTCCTCGTGGAGCAAACCACGGAGGAGGAGGCGCCGCCGCCCACACCGTTCCCCAGTTCGATCATCGGGGAGATGCTCCGTGTCTTCGTGAAGGGCGTGCGGGCGCACCAGCTCTACTTGCACAACAACCCGACGTATGTGCGGGCGCTGGAAGCGTTGCGCGGCTCGTTCGCACCGATCTGGGAGCACACCGACGACTTCTCCCTGCAGGTCACTGAGACCGATTTCGTCTGGGAGCAGGTGGCGGTGCTGAGCGAACCAGGGAAGACCGCCGATAGTCTCCCGTGGCTGTTCTACAAGGACGGCGTGCGAGAGCTGCGTTTCCAGAAAGGATTCGAGGAAGAAGACCTGGTCGGGTTCCTGGACATCATTCAGCGGGCCCGACGGCAGAATCCCGATGAAGACGACCTGCTGGTCATGCTGTGGGAACGCGATCTCCTGCACCTCCGCTACAAGTACGTCGAGCTGTCCGAGGAGGGCGGGCTTGGGCTCGGGGAACTGACACCGCGGAACGAGCCGCACAGCATCGAACCGCCTCGCGCGGACGATCCGGTCCGCCCGGAAGAGCAGCTGCTGGAATCACGGCCCGGGCTCGTGAACCTCGCCGACTTCGATGCGACGCTCTACTTCCTCGACGAAGGCGAGGTCGCGTACCTGCGCCAGGAGGTCGAAGCGGAGTATGCCGGCGACCTCCGGCAGAACGTCATGGGGATCCTGCTCGACATCTTCGAGACGCAGGAAGAGGCGGGGATCCGCGATGAGATTGCCGGGGTCCTGGACCTGCTGATCGTCCATTTTCTGACGGCGCGCGAGTTCCGCGCCGTTGCGTACCTGCTGAATGAGGCGAAGGTCGCGACCGGTCGGGCCGGGAACCTGGCGCCGGCTCAGCGCGACCGGCTCGACAAGGTGCCGGATCAACTCAGTCAGGCGGACGCCTTGTCACAGTTGCTGGAGTCGTTCGAGCAATCGAGTGCGCTGCCTCCCGTCGAGGACCTGACCGCGTTATTCGCGGAGTTGCGGCCGCGAGCCATGGAGACGGTTTTTGCCTGGCTGCCACGCATCCAGGATCCACGCGTTCGTGAGTTGCTGCAGGGGGCCGCGACACGCCTCACGGCGGCGAACACGAGTGAGCTCGTGCGCCTGATTGGCCTCGCGAACCCCAAGGTCGCGCTCGAAGCCGTTCGTCGCGCGGGCGCCGTGCGAAGCCCGGCCGCCGTGACGGCGCTGATGCGTCGCCTGGGGGACGCGGACGCCGTGATGCGACTCGCCGTCGTGCAATCGCTGGGTGAGATCGGGTCTCCGGGCGCCATGCAGGGGATCGAGCGCGCGGTCGACGATGCGGACCGCGATGTGCGCGTGGCGGTAGCCCGCGCCCTGGCGGCGCACGCCTATCGCCCCGCGCTGCCGCGATTCGAGGCGGCCGTCAAGGCCAAAGCGCTGCGAGAGGCCGACCTGACCGAGAAAATGGCCGTGTTCGAAGCCTTCAGCGTGCTGGGTGGCGAAGCGGGCGTGCCGCTGCTCGACGGCGTGCTCAATGCGCGCGGATTTCTGGGTAAGCGGGACGACAGCGAGACGCGCGCGTGTGCTGCGATGGCGCTCGGCAGGATTGGGACCGAGGTCGCGCTGGAGTCGCTGCGGCGCGCGCGCAACGAGAAAGACGTGGTGGTCCGGAACGCCGTGAACAAGGCGCTGCGCGGGGCTGCATGACCGCACCTCCTCGCCGCTCATCCGGTCGCCTGAGTGGTGGGATCACCGCACCCGTCGGCGATGCACCGCCGACGCACCCCGAGCCCGATACCAACCCTCATCGGAACGAGGCGGGGTCCGATGCGCTCGTCCGTCGGCTCGGTCGCGGGTTCATGGTCGCGTTTTACGGTGCTATGCGGGCGATCAAGCTGTATCCTCTGGAAAACGCAGCGGTCGTCAAGGCGCTGGACGATCTGACGCACGCCACCCGCGCGCTCATCGCAGAGGAACAGGAACTCGAGTTCCGGACGAGTGGCGAGTTCATTTTCATCAATGCGACGCGCCTGCGGCTCGACCTGGACAACTACGCGAGCTTCAGCCACCTCCTGACGCTGTTTCGGAGCGGGGGCATCGGGTCGCTGCGCGTGGCCGAAACGGTCACGCCGCGCGACTGGCTCGTCTTTCTCTCCCTCGTCCAGGCGCCCGGCGAGGGCGAGCCCGAAGATCGATTCGAGCAGTTGAGTGGCAAGCTGACACTCGCGAACGTGACCACGCTCGAGTTGGGGCCGCCGGCAGGAGGCGCCGAGATCGGCGATCGCCAACAGTCGAAGGAAGCGGCCAAGCGGACATATGCGCAGTCCGTCGCGGTGTCCAAGGAGGTCATGCACTCCGTTCGCATGGGACGGGCGCCCAACGTCAAGAAGTTGAAGCGCGTCGTGCAGGCGATCGTGGATCAGATTCTGAACGATGAAACGTCGCTGTTCGGGTTGACCACCCTGCGGGATTACGACGAGTACACGTTCACGCATAGCGTGAACGTGTGCATCTTCGCTGTCGCGCTGGGCCGGCGATTGGGCTTGAGCAAGCTCCAGCTCTATGACCTCGGACTCGCCGCGCTCTTCCACGACATCGGCAAAGCCCGCGTGCCCGTCGATGTGCTCAACAAGTCGACGGCGTTGTCCGAGGAGGATTGGCGGGCGATTGCGAATCACCCGTGGCTTGGCGTGCTGTCCCTCTTCCAGGTGCGCAGTGCGCAGGATCTGCCGTACCGCGCGATGGTGGTCGCCTACGAGCACCATATGAAAACGGACTTGACCGGCTATCCGAAGCCGGTCCGAGACCGCCGCATGGGCATTTTCAGCAAGATCGTCGCGATCACTGACGGCTTCGATGCGGCGACGACGCGCCGATCGTATCAGACGGACCCGCTGACTCCGGCGGCCGTGCTGCAGGAGATGCGGGACAATCCGAGACGCGGCATGGACCCTGTCGTCGTCAAGGCGTTCATCAACTTGCTGGGCCTCTATCCGGTCGGCACGCTCGTCGTCCTGGATACATTCGAGCTGGGGATCGTCCACGCCGTCAACCCGAACTCCGAAATGATGTCGCGCCCGATCGTCCGGGTCGTCAGTGACCCGCAGGGCAACATCCTGTTCCCCGGGACATTGGTCGATCTGTCCGAAGCCCATCCCGGCGGCACCTTCGTCCGGACCATCATCAAGACCGCAGACCCGGATCGCTACGGCATCCGGGTGTCGGATTACTTCGTGTGACGAACCCCGCGTTGACCGAACGATTCGCTGCGCTCCGGGCCGCCCGGCGGCGCGCGCTCATCTGCTATCTGACGGCCGGGTTTCCTGACGAGTCGGCGACGGTCGACCTCATGCAGGGACTCGCCGACGTCGGCACCAATGTGATCGAGCTCGGGATTCCCTTTTCGGACCCGCTTGCGGACGGGCCAGTCATTCAGGCGAGCTCGCAGCGCGCGCTCGCTCACGGGATGACGTACGACCGCGCGCTTCGGCTCATCGAGCGCGCCCGTTTGCGGGTCCCAGTGATCATCTTCAGCTATCTCAATCCGCTGCTGGCTGCTGGACCAGATGCATTGGAGCGCGCCGCGGCGGCAGGTGCGTCTGGCGTCCTGGTCACCGATCTGCCCGTGGGCGCCGATCCGGTGCGCGAGGAGTGGCTCGGCAGCAGCTCGTTGGCGTTTGTGCGGCTGGTCGCGCCCACGACGCCGGACGCGCGAATGGCCGACATCGCGCGGCACGGCAGCGGCTTCGTGTACCTGATCAGCCGACTCGGGGTAACTGGCTCGCGGGCGGAGCTCCCGCCGGAGCTGCCGACGACCGTCGCGCGGCTCCGCGCCGCAACGACGCTTCCCATCGCCGTCGGATTCGGCATCTCGCGCCCCGAGCACGCCGACGCGGTGGGCCGGATCGCGGATGGGATCGTGGTCGGCAGTGCACTCGTCGCGGCGGCCGGCCAACGCGTGGGTGCGGCCATCGATCTCGCGCGTGGGTTGCGCGCCGCTCTCGATGGGGCCGCCGCTGCTGCCGGGCGCGGGCCGGTCCGGGAGATCGACGCCGCGTCCAGGCTGCCGGGGTCGGCGCCATGAATACCCTGCTGCACCGGTACGCGCGAGGCGTCGCCACGTGCGGCACGATCGTGCTGGTCGCGGCGCTGTTGTTCGACCGCCGGTGGCTCGACCAACCGGTCAATCTGCTCGCCCTGACTGCAGCGGCGACGGTGTTGCGCGCCACCCAACTACCGCTCACCAAGTACTCGACGCTGCACCTGGTCGGCGGGGTCGCCCTGACCGGCACGCTGCTGTGCGGCGCGCCGGTGACCCTGCTTGCCGTCTACATCGGCGTGTTGATCGCAGATGTCGGTCTCCTCAGAAAGTCACTCGAGTTTGCGTGGATCAATGCCGGACGCGAGGTCCTGTCGCTTGCGAGCGCGTACGGTCTGTTCGCTGGCGCACTGCGGCTGAGCGGCGTCAACGATCTCGGGACCGACGCGACCTTCGCGATCGCGGTGTTTGTCGTCGCGTACTACGGGTTGGGTCGTTCGATGCTGTACTTCACACTCCTGGTCCGGGAGAAACTGCTGCCAGATGAACGCGCACTGATCCTGCGCTACGAGCTGGTCGGCGCGGGAGCTGGCACCGGGGCCATGTGTGCGATGCTGATGGCGGTGGTCAACCTGGGGTGGGGCGCCTGGCCGGTGGTCGTGATACTGGCGGCCGTGGGCTATGTGCTCAAGCGCATCCTCGAGGAGTCCATTGCCGCCGAAGAGCAGAACGTGATTCACGCGATGGAGAACGTGGTCACGGCAGACGTCTCGCTCGCGGAAGCCTGTTCGTTGATCGAGCGCATTGGTCACCGGTTGATCGACTGGAACGATTTTCGGATCTACCAGCTGGGTACTGACGGCCCACGCCTCATCTACCGCAGCGAGAAAGGCTTGCTTCCCGAGCCGGTCACTCCTGGACGGGACGGCGAAGCTCTGCGCACACTCGCCCTGGAATCCGGTCGGCCGGCCGTCGTGGTGGATTCGATGCGGGATGACCGGGTGGAGAATCCGCGGCAGGATGCGCGGAGCACCGTGGTGACCCCGCTCCGCTTTGGCGACCGCAGCGTCGGGTTGCTCGAACTCGAGCATCACAAGCGAGCGACGTACGGACCGAAACAGTTGCCGATCGTCCAGCGCATCGCCAACCAGCTCGCGATGACCGTGCACATCCACGAATTGCGACAACCGCTGCTCGACGCAGTCGCGCGGATGGGCGCGCAAGTGGAGACACTGGGGCACTCGGCTCGCACGCTGCGCGGCGGTGGCGAAAGCGTCGCGCGGACGATCGCGGAGATCTCCCGGGCAATCGTCGAAGAGGCGGACCAGCTGTCTCGCAGCCTGGATGTGACACGCGGCCTGCACGAGGCGACGACTGGTGTCGTCCGCGACGGCAGTGCTGCAGCGGAAGCCAGCCGGCGCGCCACGGATGTCGCGACAGAGCACCGCTCGACCATCGCAACAGCGATCGACCGGCTGGTGAGCGCCAAGGGATTCGTCGGTGAGAGCTCCTCCGAGGTCGATCAACTCGCGCGCACGGCCGCCAACGTCACGGAGTTCATCGCCGTCATCAAGGAAGTCGCCGAGCAGACCGATCTCCTCGCGCTCAATGCGGCGATCGAAGCGGCACGGGCGGGGCCGGAGGGACGAGGCTTCGCGGTCGTCGCCGAAGAAGTCCGCAAACTGGCCGAGCGGAGTGCGCGCGCATCAGCCCAGGCCGCGGACATCATCCTGGGGTTCGAGGAACAATCGCGCCGGATTGCCGGCCAAATGGAGCGCGGCCGTGCGATTGTCGGCGACGCGGAGACGCTATCGGAGGCGGCGCTCAAGGCGCTGGACGTGATTCTCGAGGCGACGGCGCAGAGCGCGCAGCGCGCCCGACGGATCGCACAAGTGTCCCGCGATCAGGAACAGGAGTGTGCCCGGCTCCAGGAGCGTGTCGGACGGATCGCCGGCATCTCCGACCGGAACCGCTCGGGCGCCGCGGCGGTGAGCGCATCGGCGAAGGAGCAGGCGACGGCGCTTGCCGGGTTGGAGAATGCTACCCGCGAACTTCGCGGCGTCGCGACGTACCTGGGGGATCTGACGCGCCGTATCACGACCGCGCGATAGCGCAACTGCGGTGGAGGCGGGGGCGGTGTAATTTCCCTGTATGCCTCCCGAGACCGTGTATGTCGCACTGGGCTCGAACCTGGGCGACCGCGCCGGATATCTCGCCGCGGGGCGGAGCGCGCTGGCCGCGCTGCCTGAGACGGAGTTGGTTGCCGCCTCCGACGTAGAGGAGACGGCGCCGCTCGGGCCTCCGGACCAGCCCTGGTACCTCAATCAGATGGTGGCGTTGAGAACGGCGCTCGAACCGACGGCCTTCCTCGGTCACTTGCACGAGATCGAGCGCGCCAATGGGCGTATCCGCACCCTGCGGTGGGGGCCGCGGACGCTCGATCTCGATATCGTGCGCTTCGGTGATCGACACGTCGATGCGCCCGGGCTCGTCCTGCCGCATCCGGAGCTGCCCCACCGCGCCTTTTGGCAGCGTGAGCTCGAGCAGATCGACAACCAAATCGCTAGTGGAACTCGTTAGCAGCAAGACCGAAATGCGCCGGCTCCGGCGGGCGCTTCGCGCGCCCGTCGCTCTTGTGCCGACCATGGGGGCGCTCCACGAGGGGCATCTCGCGCTCGTCGACGCTGCGCGCGCTTCCGCCGCGACGGTCGTGATGAGTGTCTTCGTCAACCCGCTGCAGTTTGCTCCGACCGACGACTTCGCGGCATATCCGCGTGATCTCGATCGCGACGCCGGGCTCGCCTGCGGCCGTGGCGTCGACGTGTTGTTCGCCCCGACGGTCGGTGAGATGTACCCGATCACTCAACGGGTGGCTGTCGCGCCGATCGTGCCGAGCGACCGCCCGGCGCTGGATGCGCGCTGGGAGGGCGCCGCGCGACCTGGGCACTTCGCTGGTGTGCTGACCGTCGTCTCGAAACTGTTCCACATCGTCCAGCCAGACGTTGCGATGTTTGGCCGCAAGGATCTGCAGCAAGTCACGCTGATCCGCGCGATGGTCCAGGACCTCGATCTCCCGGTGGAGGTCGTCACGGTGCCAACCGTTCGCGGTGACGATGGGCTCGCGCTCTCGAGTCGCAACGCGTACCTCTCCCCGGCCGAACGCGCCCAGGCCCTGGTGATTCCGCAGGCGCTGCAGGCCATGGTGCAAGCGTGGGCCCGCGATGCTGTTCGGGACGCCGACGCGCTCGCAGGGATTGGGCGGCGCCTCCTCGGGCGGCAGCCGGCGGTGAAAGTCGAGTATCTCGGGCTGGCTGATCCGATCGGGCTCGAGCCCGTACGTGAGGTGAGCGCCGGCGCGGTCGCCATGATCGCGGCGCGAGTTGGCCGAACCCGACTCATCGACAACGTGGTGTTCGAGAACGCAAGAGCGTGACGTTACCGGGGTGGGCGGTCGTAGCGGAGAAGCGGCGGGGACACATCGCGCGTGTCGTCGCATTGATTGACGGATGGACGGCCGCAATGCACCTGTCGCCCGACGCCGCGCAGGCTTGGCACGATGCGGCGATGTGGCACGACGCACTGCGGGACGCCCCCGAGGCAGTCCTCCGGGATATCACAGGTGACTGGCACTCGGACGCGAACCTGCTCCACGGACCCGCCGCCGCCGTCCAGTTGGCGGCAAACGGGGAGCGGCGCGAAGACGTCCTCGAGGCCGTCCGCTGGCACACGGTGGGATGCGCCACTTGGGCCGACACGGGGCGCGCGCTATATATGGCCGACTTCCTGGAACCAGGGCGAGCGTTCGCACGGGGGGACCGCGCCTACCTCGCGCATTTGGTGCCACTCGACTTCACGGGGACTTTTCGGCAGGTGGTGCGTACGCGGCTGGACTGGACGCTGCGCGAGGGCAAGGCGCTGCTGGGCGAGACCGTCGCGCTGTGGAACGCGGTTCGCTAGTCGAGGACGTTCCGGCGGCTGCGAGCGCGGCCTCCCGGCGCGGCTCTCACGCGCGAGGGGTCGGACGGTATGTCGTCGCGCTGCTCGCGGTGGCGCTGATCGCCGCTGTCGGGCTCGGAGCGCCGGCTGTTCGCCGCTGGGCCGGTGCCGCAACGCGGAACGGGCCACGATTTCATGGCAGTGATGTCAGGGCTCCAGAGGGGACTCGTGTCAGGATCGAGCTGTTCAACGCAACGAAACAACACGGGCGCGGGCGCCGGGCGATGCTCTACCTGCGTGATCAGGGTTTCGACGTCGTCACTTTGGGGACCTCGAGCACGCTGCGGGACACGACGTTGGTCGTCGGCCGAGGGACGCACGTGGATTGGGCGCGGCTGGTGTCGCGGGCACTCGGCGCGGCGCGAGTCGAGGCGTGGGCCGACAGCTCACGCGACGTAGACGTCAGCGTCTACCTGGGGTCGACGTGGCGCCCGCCGGCCCAGCCGTTCTACCCGTAGCTGGCCGCACGCGGCGCTGATATCGACGCCGCGACTCTTGCGGATCGCGACCTCGATGCCCCGTGTCCGAAGGGCCCGTGCGAAGGCTGCAGTAGCGCGGGCTGAGCTGGGCGTGAACCCCTGGGCACCCCCCGGGTGGAGTGGAATGAGGTTCACGAACGCACCACACTCTTTCGCCAGCCGCGCCAGCGCCGCGGCGTGATCGGCCCGATCGTTCACGTCACCCAGGAGCACGTACTCGAAGGTGACGCGCCGCACGAAGGTCCGCGCCGCGGCGATCACGTCGGCGAGCGGATATTTCGTATTGATCGGCATGAGCTGTTGGCGGAGGGCATCGCTTGGGGCATGGATCGAGACCGCGAGTCGGAACTGCTCTCCCCGGGCGGCCAGCGCCTGAATGCCCGGCAGGACTCCGACCGTCGACACTGTGATGTGGCGGGCTCCGATGCCCAATCCGTTCGGATCGTTGAGAATAGTGAGCGCGACGTCAACCGCACGCCAATTCATGAACGGTTCCCCCATGCCCATGAACACGACGTTGGTGGGACGGATCGGTTCGCTCAGCATGAGCATCTCGCGCACCTGCGCGGCGATCTCCCACGGCGCCAGGTTGCGGACAAATCCCATGGCGCCGGTCGCGCAGAACGCGCACTGCAGGGCGCACCCCGCCTGCGATGAGATGCAGAGCGTCACACGTCGGCCCTCAGGGATCGCCACTGTCTCGATCGCCTCGCCGTCGGTCAATCGAAACAAGAACTTCTCCGTGCCGTCGACGGATCGTTGTCGCTCGGCCGTGACGAGCCGCGGCATCGCGAAGCGCGATTCCAACAGCTCGCGGAGGCGAAGCGGGACGTCGGTCATGTCCGCGAACGTCGCGACTGGGGCGCGCCAGAGCCGCCGGGCCACCTGGGTCCCGCGATAGGCCTCGAAGCCGTGCTGGATCACGAAGGCGCGCAGCCGCGCGTCCGCGTCGGCGGGCGTCAGGTCGAGCAGGTTCTCGCGGGCCGGCACGGTCGAGGTGCCCTCATGCGTCACAACAGGTCGATCATGCATCTGATAATCGCTCAATAGCTTACATGCCAGGCGTTCATGCAGTGTCGCTGGCCGGGCGGCTACCGACGGGGCCGTGGCCCCGTTAGATTCACTGGCAAGTCAATGAACAGTAATCGATTGGCGTGTCGGCCGTGACGGACGAGGTGGTCGACCGCTCGCTGTTATCCACGTCGCTTCGGACTCGCATGTGCGGATCGCTGCGCTCGGCTGACGCCGGGTCGGCGGTGCGCCTCGGCGGTTGGGTACAGCGCACGCGGGACATGGGCGCGATCGTGTTCATCGATCTGCGAGATCGCGCGGGTGTCGTGCAAATCTCCTTCGATCCGCGGTGGACACCGCCCGAAGTGATCCGGCTGGCTGGGGCCGTTGGCGTCGAGAGCGTCGTGCTGATCGACGGCGAGATTGCGCTGCGACCCGACGACAAACGGAACCCCGACCTCGAGACGGGCGACGTCGAGGTGCGGGCCGCGGCGCTGCAGGTCGTTGGGCCCGCAACGACTCCGGCGATCCCGGTGTCGCCACTGCGCGGCGAGCAGCTCGCGGCCGAGGAGCTGCGTCTCCGGCATCGCTACCTCGACCTGCGCCGGAGCGAACTCCAGCGGAACCTGGTGCTGCGGCATTGGCTGATGCAGGCGACTCGTCGGTTCTTGAGCGAGCGCGGATTCCTGGAGATCGAGACGCCGATCCTCACGAAACCCACGCCTGAAGGCGCGCGAGACTATCTGGTCCCGAGCCGCGTGCACGCGGGCGAATTCTACGCGCTCCCTCAGTCGCCGCAGCTCTACAAGCAGCTGCTGATGGTGTCGGGATACGATCGGTACTTCCAAATCGCGCGTTGCTTCCGGGACGAGGACCTCCGCGCCGATCGTCAGCCGGAATTCACCCAGATTGATATCGAGGCATCGTTCGTCGAGCGTGAAGACATCCTGTCGCTCGCCGAGGGACTGCTGGCCGCGCTCTTCGCCGAGATCGGGGTGTGCGTGTCGGTGCCGTTTCGGCGGATGGTCTACGCCGAGGCGATGGAACGGTTTGGCATCGATCGGCCAGATCTGCGCTACGGCCTCGAGATCTTCGATGCGACCGATCTGTTCCGGGGAACCGACTTCGGCATCGCCAGAGCCGCCATCGAGGCGGGTGGCCGCATCCGGGGACTCAAGATCCCACAGGCTGCGGGGTGGTCGCGGAAGCAGGTCGATGAGCTAGAGGCGATCGCGAAAGGAGCCGGAGCGGGCGGCCTGATTCGCCTCCGCCGTGCTGGCGGCGTCGTGGAGGGCCCAGCGGCCAAATTCTTATCGGCCGCGGCCCAGGAACGCCTGGGCCTGGCCGAGGGCGACGCGGCGCTCCTCGTCGCGGGGCCGGATCGAATCTCCAGCCCTGCGCTCGATCGTGTGCGTCAGGAAGCGGCTCGGCGTCTCGGGCTCATTCGGAGCGGAGTGAACGAATTTCTGTGGGTGCTCGATTTCCCGGCGTTCGAGCGGGACGCTCAGACGGGGGCGATGGGCGCGGTCCATCACCCGTTCACGGCACCGCATCCGGACGACCTGGCGTTGCTGGAACGTGACCCGGAGCGGGTTCGCGCCGTCGCCTACGACGTAGTGCTCAACGGGACGGAGCTTGGCGGTGGCAGCATCCGCATCAGCGATCCCGATATTCAAGAATCAGTGTTTCGCGTCCTGGGGATAGGAGAGGACGACGCCCGTGCTCGATTCGGGTTCCTGCTCGAAGGGTTACGCGGCGGCGCGCCGCCGCACGGCGGGATTGCGTTTGGATTCGATCGGATCGCCATGACATTGGCGGGAGCGACCTCGCTGCGCGATGTGATCGCCTATCCCAAGACCACGGCGGCGCGGGCTCTCTTCGAGGGCGCACCGGCCCCAGTACCCTCGCGCGATCTCTCCGAGCTGCACTTGCGCATCGTGAGCGACGCCGGTGCGGGGGAGGGGCCGGCCCGTGACTAATGTGGCCGTGACGCAACGCCTGTCGACCGAGGGCGCCGATCTCCTCACACTTGCGGGCGTGAACGACGCGAATCTGGTCGAGCTCGCGCGTCTGTCGGGCGCGCGGGTCGCCCTGCGCGATGACCAGCTGTCGGTCAGCGGCCAAGCCGATTCGGTCGATCGGGCGGTCGCGGTTGCGCATCGGATGATCGAACTGGCTCGCCAGCGTGAGGCGGTCACGCCGGACGATGTGATGCGCCTGCACGAGGGCGAGGGGCGCGGCCCGTCGAACGGCTCGGAGAACGGGGAAGGCCTGCGGATCGCGTTGCCGGGCGTGCGGAAGGTGATCGTGCCGAAGACGCCCGGACAGGCGGAGTATCTGTCGAAGATCATGGACACCGACATCGTCGTCGGTATCGGGCCGGCCGGCACTGGGAAGACGTATCTGGCGGTCGCGGCCGGGGTCGATGCGCTCGTTCGCAAGCGCGTGCGGCGGATCGTGCTCGCGCGCCCGGCCGTCGAGGCTGGTGAGAGTCTGGGGTTTCTCCCGGGCGACATGCAGGCGAAGGTCGATCCGTACCTCCGCCCGCTGTACGATGCACTGGACGCGATGATGCCACCGGAACGAATCCAGCGTGCGCTCGAGACTCGTACTATTGAGATCGCGCCGTTGGCGTTCATGCGCGGCCGGACGCTCGCGGATGCGTTCGTCATCCTCGACGAAGCACAGAACGCGACGACGTTGCAAATGAAGATGTTCCTGACGCGGCTCGGCGTGAATTCAAAAATTGTCATCACAGGAGACAAGACGCAGATCGATTTGCCCCGCCGAGAAGAATCGGGGCTCATGCAGATCGAGCGTATCTTGTCTGGAATCGATGGGATTGCCTTCCACTATTTTGACGAGACCGACGTCGTCCGACACCGACTCGTCCGCGACATCATTCGAGCCTACGCCTACGACGCTGGCGCCTGAGATCCGCGCCGAGGAAGACGGTCGCGCGGTGACCTGGTGGCGGTATATCGACCGCCTGGTCCCTGGCGCGCCGCTCGGGGCCGTGGTCGTCGCGCACCTCGCGCGTTGGCTCGTGCTCGTGCTCGTCGCGGTGCTGTGTGCTCTTCTGTTCGGCCGCTTGCACGGCGGCGTCGCGCCCGCGGCTGGGGCCGTACTCACGAATGCCCTGATCCTGGGCGTGTGCGGGCTGACCCTGGCGTTCTTCCGGCCCAGCCTCTACCGGTCGCTGCGCACGGTCCTGCTGGTGGCCGGCGTGTTCCTGATCATCCTTGCGGCGGCTGCGGTAGCGGCGCGCGGCACTCCGACGCCGGAATTCGTGCCCATCGCGTTTGCCGGCGTGCTGTTCAGCGTGCTGTTCGATTCACGAGTCAGCGTGTTTGCATCGCTCGTGCTGGCGGCGCTGATTGGCATCCAGCCGCCGTATCTCGGCACGCCTGCGCTGTTCCTGTTCCTCGTGGTCGGCGTCGCGGCCTCCTTCAGCGTCCGGGTGATCCGCAGGCGCGACCAGGTGTTCTACTCGATTCTCGTCACCGCCGCGGCCTATGCGTTGGCGGAGGTGGCGATCGGCCTCTCGACCGGGGGATCCGACGTCTCGATCGGGTGGCATGTGATTTGGGGGGCGACGAACTCCGTCGTGTCCGTGGCGCTGGCGCTCATGTTCCTACCTCCGCTCGAGGAGTTCGCTGGCGTCGACACCTACCTCAAGCTGCTCGAGTGGTCAGACCTCAACCGACCACTGATGCGTCGGCTGAGCATCGAGGCGCCTGGCACGTTTGCGCATACCATGCGAATCGCGAATCTGGCGGAGGCCGCGTGCACGGCGATCGGCGCCAACGGGCTGCTCGCGCGCGTCGGGGCGTATTACCACGACATTGGCAAGCTCACGAAGCCGGAGTACTTCGTCGAGAATCAGCCGCGGGGACGCAACCCGCACGACAAGCTGAAGCCAACGGCGAGCGCGGCGATCATCCGCAATCACGTCTCCGCGGGCATCGAGCTCGCCGGCGAGCATCGCCTGCCGGCCGCCTTGTGCGCCTTCATCATGGAGCACCATGGTACAGGCCGGATCACGTACTTCTACGAGAAGGCGCGCGAGCGTGACGGGAGTGTCATCGACGCGGCGCAGTTCTCGTACCCGGGGCCGGTGCCGCAGACGGCGGAAACCGCCATTTGCATGCTGGCCGATGGAGTCGAGGCCTCGGCGCACGTCCTCAATGACCCGAATCCCCAGAAGATCCGCGAAGTGATCGAATACATTGTTCGCCAGCGGATCGAGCAAGGGCAACTGCGTGAGGCCCCGCTGACGCTCAAGCAGCTGGAGGTCGTGAAGGAGGAATTCGCCCGGGTATTGATTGGCATGTACCACCATCGCATCGACTACCCGTCGGCGAGTGGCGGCATCACCGCCGAGTTCGCGTCGGCCGCGCCGGCGTGATGCGTCGCCCTGAGGTCGGACGCCCGCTACCTGTTCGTCGGGGTGCGGACCACACTCGGGGCGCCTTGCAACCGTTCGACACGGCCTTGACCCTCGATGGCGGGTTTCACTGGTGATGCTCGCCGTCGCCGTGGGAGCCGACGGCGTTCGGGTACCCATCGCGCTCGGACGTGTGCGCCGACTCGCGCACGGCGTCTTGCGGGCGGAAGGGGTTCGGGACGCCCTGGTGTCGATCGCCTTCGTCACGCCGCACGCAATCGCCCGGCTCAACCGGCGACACTTGGGCCACCGCGGTTCGACCGACGTCATCGCATTTGCCTTCGCACCGCGGCACATGCGTGCGCCGGCTCGACACGGCAGCGGGCGGCGCGCGGGGCACGGTGACGGGTTGGTGGGTGATGTTTACGTCGCGCCGGCCGTCGCGCGGCGGAACGCCGCGCGCTGGGGTGTGGGGATTCGGGAGGAACTCGCGCGGCTGGTCATCCACGGCCTGTTGCACGTGATCGGCTACGACCACGCGGCGGGCGCCGCCCGTACCGCCTCTCAAATGTGGTCCCGCCAGGAAAGTTTGGTTCGCCGCTTCAGCACGGGTCGGCGCCCGCCCGAGAGAGGAGAAAGGCGAAAGGCGAAAGGAGACGAACGGCGGTTGCGGGGTGCGCCATGAGCGCTGTGACACCGTCCGTTGTCAGTCGAGATGCCGCATCGGCGCGCCTGCTCGAAGCATTTGCGGCGCGGCAGCCAGCGGCACTGGCGCGCGTCATCAGCGTCGTCGAAAACCATCGTGCGGGCTTCGACAGCGTCCTCAGTGCGCTGCACGAGCGAACGGGTCGCGCGCGGCGTATCGGCATCACCGGGCCGCCGGGTGCGGGGAAGAGCACGCTCACCTCACAGCTCGTGCAGAGTTATCGTGCCCAGGGATTGACCGTCGGCGTGATCGCGGTCGATCCGACGTCGCCGTTTAGCGGTGGTGCGCTGCTAGGCGATCGCATCCGCATGGAGTCCGTGGCGCTCGACCCGGGTGTCTACATCAGGTCTCTGGCCACGCGTGGCGCGCTGGGCGGCCTGTCGGCGGCGACGCGCGAAGCCGCGGACGTGCTGGACGCGTTCGGGTTCGACCGTCTGATCGTAGAGACCGTCGGGGTTGGTCAGAGTGAGCTGGATGTTGCCCGAACGGTCGACAGCTGCGTCGTCGTCCTCGTGCCGGAGTCAGGTGACTCGATTCAGACGCTCAAGGCCGGGCTCATGGAGATCGCCGATGTCTTCGTCATCAACAAGGCGGATCGCCCTGGCGCAGACCGGTTGCGGACCGAGGTGCAGATCATGCTCAGGCTGCGCTCGCGGGCCGCTGCACCGGCCGGCGCGAGCGCCGCGGCGGCCGGGGCCGCGATGCCCAGCGCGCGGGCCCACGCGCTCGACGCCAAGGATCGGGGCAGTCCCGCGGGCGACGACGGCGCGGGTCACTGGATTCCGCCCGTATTGACGGTCGTCGCGACGGCCGGCACGGGCATCGCCGATCTGGCGACGGCGCTCGATCGCCATTACGAGTATCTTTCGACGACGGGTCTGCTGACGGACCGCCGCCGTGCACGGTTGCGTGAACGCGTAAAGGACGTCGTGCACCAGAAGGTGCGGGACCGGCTGTGGTCCGATCAGGGTACGGCGGTCTGGCTTAATGAACAGCTGCCGGCGCTGGAATCGGGACGCACGACACCATACGATGTGGCGGACGCGCTCTTGACACGTAGCGCGGCCCTGCTGACCGGGAGACCACATGACGTCGATCCGTGATGCTGGCGGGCCGGTGAGCGCCGGCCCGAATGGCGCAGAGGGCTCGGACGAGCTGGAGCGATTGCGCGCCGAGGTCGAGATGTGGCGTGCGCGGTACGCGGCGGGCGAGTTGCGGCCGATCGCGTTCGCCAACTCGGTCGGCGAGGTGGCGCCGCTGTACACCCCGCTCGATGGCGCGGCGGATCTCGAGTCGCTCGGTGTCCCGGGCAGCTACCCATATACGCGCGGCATCCACGCCACCGGCTATCGGGGCCGGTTATGGACGATGCGGCAGTTCGCTGGCTTCGGCGGTGCCCAGGACACGAATGCCCGCTACAAGTTCCTCCTGGCCCATGGCCAAACGGGCCTGTCGGTGGCCTTCGATTTCCCGACACTCATGGGCTACGACTCGGACCATCCGCGCTCCGAGGGCGAGGTCGGAAAGTGTGGCGTAGCGATTTCGAGTCTCGCCGACATGGAGACCCTCTTCGACGGCATCCCGCTCGGCGAGGTGTCGACGTCGATGACGATCAACGGGCCGGCCATCATCCTGTTCGCCTTCTATGTCGCGGCCGCGGAGAAGCAGGGCGTGCCGTCCGAGCGGCTTCGGGGCACGATCCAGAACGACATTCTGAAGGAGTACATGGCGCAGCACGCGTGGATCTACCCGGTCGAGCCGGGCCTGCGCCTCATCGTCGATGTGTTTGCGTGGGCGGCAGAGCACGCGCCGAAGTGGAATACGATCTCGATCTCGGGCTACCACATCCGCGAGGCGGGAGCGACCGCAGCCCAGGAACTGGCATTCACCCTCGCGAACGGCTTCACGTACGTGGAGCGCGGCGTGGCCCGCGGGCTGCCGGTCGATGTCTTTGCGGGGCAGCTCTCGTTCTTCTGGGACATCCACAACGATTTCTTCGAGGAGATCGCCAAGCTCCGCGCCGCCCGGCGCATCTGGGCGCGCCATCTGCGCGAGCGATATGGCGCGCAGGATCCCCGCTCGTGGATGATGCGGTTCCACTCCCAGACGGCTGGCGTCACGCTCACGGCACAGCAGCCGATGAACAACATCGCGCGTGTTGCGTATCAAGCTCTCGCTGCGGTGCTCGGAGGCACGCAATCGCTCCACACGAACTCGATGGACGAGACGCTGGCGCTGCCGACCGAGGCGGCGGTGCAGGTCGCGCTCCGGACGCAGCAGATCCTCGCGTACGAAACGGGCGTCGCCAACGTGCTCGACCCGCTCGGCGGGTCCTACTACGTCGAAGCCCTGACCGATCAGCTCGAGCGAGACGCGGAAGCCCTCTTCGAGGAGATCGAGCGGCAGGGCGGGGTCGTGACCGCGCTGCAGAACGGCTGGTTCCAGCGGAAGATCTCCGACGCTGCGTTCCGGCAGCAGTGGGAGCAAGAGCAGGAGCGCCGCCTCACGGTCGGGGTGAACGCGTTCGTCACGAACGAACAGGACGCCGACCAGATCCCGCTGCTCAGGGTCGGAGAGGAAGCGGCGGCCCAGCAGCACCAGCGATTGGCTCACGTGCGTGCGACGCGCGATGGTCGTCGGGCGGAGGCCGCGCTCGCGCAGCTCCGCGAGACGGCGGCAACCGAGCGCAACGTGTTCCCCGCGATTCTCGACGCGGCTCGTGCCTACTGCACGCTCTATGAGATTCGGGCGGCAATGGAATCGGTGTTTGGGGCGTACCGCGAGCCCGTGTTCTTCTGAGATCCGGATCCTCGTCCGAATGGTGGGCGTCGTATTTCGACGCTCACTACCTGATCGAACACGAACCCATGCTCGGCGCGCGGGCTGCGCGCCGCGAGGTTGGACGGATCCTCGAGGTGCTGCAGGCGCCGGTCGGCGCGCGCATCCTCGACGTCCCGTGTGGCCAGGGCCGGCATGCCGCGCTCATGGCGGAGGCCGGCTACCAGGTTGACGGGTTGGACTACTCGATGCATTTGCTGCGGCACGCCCGAGCCGCCATCCCGGCACGTGAGCGACGAACGCTCCGGTATCGGCGAGGCGACATGCGGGCCTTGCCTCGGGAGTGGACTGCGCGTTTCGACGCCGTCGTGAACGTCGCCACGTCGTTCGGCTTCTTTCAGCGTCCAGCCGACGATGCACGGACCCTCGCGGAGTTCGCGCGGGTGCTGGTGCCCGGGGGTACGCTCGTGTGGCACGGGGCCAATCGCGACGGGGTGATGGCCCGCTTCCTGTCGCGCGATTGGTGGCCGACGTCGGACGGCGCATTGATCGGGCACCGACGCCGATTCGATGCGTTATCGGGCATCCTGACGGTGGATACTGTCTGGCGGGGTCCAGCGGGATCAGGCGAGCGCACCTATCGCTTGCGGCTGTACACGGCTACACGGTTGGCGGAACTGTTGTCCGACGTGGGGCTGATCGTGGAGGAGGCGTTTTCAGGGTGGACGGACCAGCCGCTGACGCGGCGCGCGGGCGAGATGCTACTGGTGGCGCGCAAGCGCGAGTTGCCCCGACGCCGGCGATCGGGGTAAAATGCAAGGCTGTAACGTGTCATCCTTTCACGCTGTATCCATGACTGACTCGCGTCCGATTCGCGTGCTCGTCGCCAAGCCGGGCCTCGATGGCCATGATCGCGGTGCAAAGGTCGTCGCGGCGGCACTGCGCGATGCCGGCATGGAGGTGATCTACACCGGCCTGCATCAAACCCCCGAGATGATCGCGACGGCGGCAGTGCAGGAGGATGCCGACGTGGTGGGGCTCTCGATCCTGAGCGGCGCCCACATGACGCTCTTCCCGCGGGTGCTGCTGCTCCTGCGGGAGCAGGGGCGTGACGACGTGCTGTTGACGGGGGGAGGCATCATCCCGCAGGCGGACATGGATGCGCTGCAGGCCCAAGGAGTGGGGAAGCTCTTCGGGCCCGGCACACCAACATCGGACCTCGTGAACTACATCCAGGAGTGGTTCGCGCAGCGGCAGCGGCAGGAGGCGTGACGGCTGGGCACCGCGCCCCGGCGACGGGGGATGGGCACCGCGCCACGCGTAGCACGGGCGGCGCGCAACCGGAGAGCGGAGGCCGGTTGCGTCGGTTGAGCGACGAGCTCCGGGCGCTGGAGACGCGCCTCCGACAGGGTGGTGGCCCGGAGCGCATCGAGCGCCAGCACGCGCAAGGCAAGCTCACCGCGCGCGAGCGGATCAGTCAGCTGTGCGATCCCGGCGCGCGCTTCCTCGAGATCGGGTTGCTCGTCGCGTACGACCAATACGACGGTCAGGCGCCGGCAGCCGGCGTGGTCACCGGACTTGGTCTCATCCACGGTCGCGATGTCGTGGTCGTTGCCAACGACGCGACCGTCAAGGCCGGATCGTGGTGGCCCGAGACCATTCGAAAGATTCTGCGCGCCCAGGAGATCGCCATGCGGTGTCGCGTGCCGATCGTCTATCTCGTCGATTCGGCTGGCGTGAACCTCCCGTATCAGGGTGGAGTGTTTCCCGGGCAATACGGCGCCGCGCGCATCTTTTATTACAACTCCATCATGCGGCGATACCTGCGGGTGCCGCAGTTTGCCGCGGTCATGGGGCAGTGCATTGCCGGCGGGGCGTATCTGCCAGCGCTGTCCGATGTGATCGTGATGGTGAAGGGCACCTCGTTCATGGGCCTGGGCGGCCCCAACCTCGTGAAGGGCGCCACGGGGCAGAGCGTGGACTCCGAAACGCTCGGCGGTGCGACCATGCATGCCGAGGTCAGCGGCGTGGCGCACTACGCGGTCGACGACGACCCGGCCTGTCTCGTGCAGTTGCGCGCGCTGGTCGGGCGGCTCCCCCGCACCCCAACCGAGCCGCGACTCGAGTCGGTTGGCCGATCGAGCGCCAGTGACACCGAGGCACTCTACGATCTCCTCCCGGCGGACCACCGCATGTCATACGACATGCACGCCGTGCTCCGTGTCGTGCTCGACGGAGGTGCACTCGACGAGTTTCAGGAGCACCGCGCGCGCGAGATCATCTGCGGAGACGGTGCCATCGCCGGCATGACCGTCGGGGTGATCGCCAACCAGCGCGGGCTGATCAAGGGACTCCAGGGCGAGAAGCCGCGATTTGGCGGCATCATCTACCCCGAGAGCGCCGAGAAAGTCGCGTACTATATCGAGCGCTGTGACCGGCAAGGCATCCCGCTGTTGTTCGTGCAGGACGTGTCCGGTTTCATGGTCGGACCCGAGGCCGAGCAGGCTGGCATCATCCGCGCGGGCGCGCACTGGGTCGAGGCGATGGCGACCGCGCGAGTGCCCAAGATCGTCCTCACGGTCAATCACGCGTCCGGCGCAGGCTATTACGCCATGGCGGGCCAGGGCTTCGATCCGGACTTCATCTTCACGTGGCCCACCGGTCGCATGGGGGTGATGGAGGGCGAGTCAGCGGTGCAGGCGGTGCACGGTCCCGCGCTCGCCGCCGCTCGCGCTGGCAAGCGGCCCGTCAGTGCAGGCGTGGAGACAGCCGTCGAGGCCATGCGAGCCGAATATGAGACGCAACTCGACGCGCGCTACGCCGCCGCGCGTGGATTCGTCGACGCGATCATCTACCCGGAGGAGACTCGCGAGGTCCTGGCGACGGCGCTCCGCACGGCTGCGTGCAACCCCGGTCCGCATCTCGGAGCGTTCGTGCTTCCGAGCGGACTGACGACTGATGCGGGCCGAGTGTCGGGTTCGGACGGCGGGTCATGACTGCACGCGTCGTCCGCGTCGCGAGTGGACAAGGCTTCTGGGGCGATTGGCTGGAAGCGCCGCGCCGCCAGGTCGAGGGAGGGCCCATCGATTACCTGATGATGGACTACCTCGCCGAAGTCACGATGTCGATCCTCCAGAAGCAGAAGGAACGAGATCCGGCGTTGGGATACGCGCGCGACTTCATTGGTGCCATGGACAGCATCCTCGGCGCGGTCGCGGAGCGGGGTGTCCGGGTCGTGGCCAACGCCGGTGGCGTGAATCCGCGGGGGTGCGCGAGCGCCGTGCGTGCGCTTGCGCGGAGTCGTGGTGCGGACGCAGCGCTCCGGATCGGCGTGGTCACTGGCGATGATTTGCTCCCGCGGTTGGATGAGCTCCTCGCGTCCGGCCATACGCTCGCCAACATGGACACGAGCGAGCCGCTTTCGACGGTGCGGGACCGCGTGCTGTCCGCGAACGCCTACATTGGCTCGACGCCCATCGTCGAGGCGCTGGGGCGCGGCGCCAACGTCGTCGTGACGGGACGATCGACCGACACGGCGCTCACGATGGCTCCGCTCCGTCATGAGTTCGCGTGGGGCGCGGACGCGTACGACCAGCTCGCGGCTGGCATTGTGGCGGGTCACATCATCGAGTGCGGCGCCCAATGCTCCGGGGGCAACTGCCTCTTTGACTGGCGCACGATTCCCGATCTCGGGGACGTGGGCTACCCGATCATTGAGGCCACTGGCGATGGCTCGTTCGTGGTGACGAAGCATCCAGGGACCGGCGGCATCGTGTCGGTCCAGTCGGTGACCGAGCAGCTGGTGTACGAGATGGGGGATCCGCGCTCGTATATCACGCCAGACGTCATTGCCGATTTCACCTCGATTCGCCTCGCGGCGGACGGACCTGATCGCGTGCGGGTCTACGGCATCACCGGTCGGCCGCCGACCGACAAGCTCAAGGTCTCCATTGCGTACCGCGCCGGGTTCAAGGCGGTAGGCACGCTCGTGTACTCATGGCCCGAAGCGGTCGAGAAAGCCCAGATGGCCGATCGCGTGCTCCGCGAGCGCCTCGATCGCCTGGGCCTTCGCTTCGACAAGATCCTGACGGAGTTCGTCGGCGTGGACGCTACACATGGGGCGCTCGCGGGGCGTCCGAGCCGGGACATTGCAGAGGTGCAGCTGCGGATCGGCGTCCGTGGCTCGAACCGTGCCGACATCGAGCGGTTCACGCGGGAGATCGCGCCGTTGGTACTGAATGGCCCGCCGAGCGTGACGGGGTTCGCGGGTGGTCGACCCAAGGTCGAGGAAGTCGTCGCCTACTGGCCGGCTTTGATCGACAAGCGTGTGGTGCAGACTGCGGTGGACCTGTGCTGACCGCCCCTGCCGGGAGCGTCGTCTCATGAGTCGCGTGCGCCTGCTGGACATTGCGCATGCCCGCTCGGGAGACAAGGGCGATACGGCGAACGTCGGCGTGATCGCGCGTCGTCCGGAGTGGTATGAAGTGCTGGAGCGCTTTCTGACCCGTGAGCGCGTCGCCACGCATTTCGCCGGCATGATCACTGGCGACGTCGAGCGATTCGAGATTCCCAATCTCCACGCGCTCAACTTTCTGCTGCACGGCGCCCTGGATGGCGGGGGAACGCTCTCGCTCAAGACCGATGCCCAGGGCAAGGTGGTCTCGACGGCTCTCCTCCGGCTCATTCTGGATGTGCCGGCCGACGTCGTAGAGCGGCTCGATCTACCCGCGTTTCGCCCATGACCGGGACCGTTGCCCTTCGGGCCACCGTGGCCCTGGTCGGCATCCTGGTATTCGCCTACGGTGCACGAGCCGACGCGCCGATGCTCCGTTGGACCGGCATTGCGCTGCTTGGCGTGGCTTTCCTGCTGCGTTTCGTCGATCGGACCAGGCGGCGTTAGCTTACCGGGATGTCGTCGGCGTCTTCACCGCCCTCCCACACCGGTTGGGGGCGGCCTCGTCCGCAAGGCCAAGTTGCGGCGTCGCGTCGCGCGCGCGCTGTCAATCGGCGTGTCCCCGAACTCCTCGCACCAGCGGGCTCCCTCGATGCCGTCCGCGCGGCCGTGGCCAATGGTGCCGACGCGGTCTATCTCGGGGCGGGTGGCTTCAACGCGCGGGACGACGGTGCCCAGCTCACCCTTGATGAGCTCGAGAGCGCGTGCGCCATCGCGCACACGCACGGTGCGCGGATCTATTACACCCTGAATGTGCTCGTCAAGCCAGCGGAGCTCGTACCGGCGCTCGAGCTCTTGGGCACGGCGGTGCATTGCGGCATTGACGCCGTCATCGTGCAGGACCTCGGACTCATTCGACTGATTCGGGCGGTGTACCCGGAGCTCGAGATCCACGGCTCGACGCAGATGACGGTGCACGACATTGCCGGCGCAGAAGCGGCCCGAGACCTGGGTGTCTCGCGTATCGTGATGGCCCGGGAGAACACGATCGACGACCTCCGCGCGATTCACGCCGCGGTGCCGGGTGTCGGCGTCGAGGCGTTCGTGCACGGTGCGCTCTGCATCTCCTACTCCGGGCAGTGCTTCATGTCCGGGCTCATCTCCGGAGCGAAGCGCCAATCGTGGAGCCTGCGCCCAGGCATGCCGCAAGGATTACGTGTTGCGCGACGCGACGAGTGGCGAGACCATCGACGGGGGGTATCTCATTTCGGCGAAGGATCTCGCCTTGCACGATGACCTCGCCGCGCTCGCCGATGCTGGCGTGGTGTGCCTCAAGGTCGAGGGCCGCAAGAAGCGCGCAGAGTACGTCGCGACGGTCACCCAGAGCTACCGCGAGTGGCTCGACCGGCTGGGGCGAGGGGAGCGATCGGTGCCCCCGTCAGAAGAGGTCGAGCCACTGGTACAGATTTACAGTCGAGGGTTCAGCACCGGGCTCCTGCGCGGGCGATTGGGGCGTGACTACATCACGCGTGACCGCCCCGACAATCGTGGCGCACTGCTCGGCACCGTCGTCGCCGTCGAGGGGCCCGAGACGGTGGTGCATGTCTCGCATGAGATTCATGCGGGGGACGGGCTGGCATTCGAAGTGCCTGAGGAAAAGCGGGGTCAGGGGGTGGGCGCTGACGCGCCCGAGAAAGGAGACCCACAGAAAGTAGAAAGTAGACGGAGAGGGGGGACGGTCGTGGCGATCCACGACACCAAGCGCACCGGGGCTGGGTTGCGGCAGCGCATCGTGCTCCGCGAGCGGGTGCCAGTGGGGGCGACGGTGCTGCGGAATGCCGACGCCCAGCTACTCGCCACGAGCCGGGCGAGCTATGAGGGCGTGACGTCCAGCGCCACATCCGAGACGCTCTCGGTGCGCCTCTTTGGGACCGCGGGTTCGCCTCTCAAGGCCGTGTTCACGGCGGCGGAGGAGGATGCGGACGGCGTAACCGTTCGCTCGACCGTGACGCTGCAACCGGCAGCCCGACATGGTCTCGATGAGCGGATGCTTCGCGCGCAGCTGGGGCGACTCGGCGACACGCCGTTCGTCCTCGGTGACATTGATTGCCGGGGGCTCAAGCCCGGGTTGTTCTTACCGGTGAGCGAGCTCAATCACCTTCGCCAGGAGGCGGTGTCTTCGCTGCTCGCTGGCCGAGCGCTGGCGGGCGCTGCGCGATCAGAGGACCGGCGGGCCCGCATTGAGGCCGCGGTCGCGGATCTCGGAGGAGCGGATCGCAATGCGCCTCGGACGAATCCTGCGCGACCCTTTGAGCTCGCCGCGAGCGTGTACACGCTGGAGGATGCGCGCATTGCCGCGGGCGCCGGCGCCACGGAGATCATCTTCGACCCATTTCTTCGGCATCCCGCGCCACCTGCAGCGAGACTGCGGGCGCTCGCCGCGGAGTTGGCGGATCGAGACGTCCCCGTCTGGCTCCGACTGCCGACCATCGTCCGGCCAACCGAGCACCGCACCCTTGCGAAGTGGTTGGACTTGGAGCTGCCGGTTGTCACGGGGCACTTCGGGCTGGCTCGCTCACTCGCGCGCGAGGGGCGTCGGGTCACGGCCGACTACGCCATCAACTGCTTCAATCCCCACACGGCCGAAGCGGTGCTCGGCACGGGCGTGGAGCGGCTCGTCCTCTCGGTCGAGCTCACTACCGGGGAGATTGCCGACACGTGTGCCGTCGGCGGTGCCCGTGGGCTCGTCGCATTCGTGTATGGGCGACCGGAAGGCATGACGATCGAGCACTGCGTGTTGTCGGCCGCGTTCAACCGCGAACCAACCACCTGTCGAGACCTCTGCGTCCAGAAGCATCCGCACGTCGAGTTGACGGACCCTGCGGGCTACCACTTCGCCGTGGCGACGGATAGCGCCTGTCGCAATCGGTTGCTGCATTCGCGGCCGATCGAGGGCTCCGAATTCCTCCCGACGCTGTGGCGAACGGGATTGCGCGTGTTCCACGTCGTGTTCAACGTCCCGGGAGACCCCGTCGCGGATCTCGTCGCTGGGTATACCGCTGCGCTGAAGGCGCTCGCAGCCGGCCGGCCTCCCGACCTGGCCCGCATCCGCGCCCTCGTCAACGGCGCATTCACTCGTGGCCATTTCGCGCGTGCCGTCTAGCATCGACGACGCACGGACGGTCCTGAGCCGGGCCTTCGGGTACGAGGGATTCCGGCCCGGGCAGGAGCGGGCCGTCGCGGCGATCCTTGCCGGGCGGGATACGCTGGTGGTGCTGCCGACCGGCGGGGGGAAGTCGGTGTGCTTCCAGGTGCCAGCATTGTTGCTCCGCGGGCTTACCGTCGTGGTATCACCGTTGATCTCTTTGATGAAGGATCAGGTCGACGGTCTCACAGCCAGAGGGTTGCCCGCGACGTTCATCAACAGCTCCCTGTCGTACGGCGAGGTGGCCGATCGGCTCGCGCGCGCGGAACGGGGCGAGTGGCGGCTCCTGTATGTCGCGCCGGAACGATTTGACTATGGCGCCACCGGGGACCGCCTGCGCAGAGTTGGCGTGTCGTTGCTCGCTGTCGATGAGGCGCACTGCATCAGCGAATGGGGCCACGATTTCCGCCCCAGCTACCGGCGCGTGCGTGACATCCGCACGGCGCTTGGGGATCCACCGACGGTCGCGCTGACCGCGACGGCGACCCCAGCGGTCCGACGGGACATCGCCGAGCAACTCGGCCTCAAGACACCCGAAATCGTGGTGAGTGGGTTCGATCGTCGCAACCTGCACTATCACGTGATTCGTACCCGGAACGATGCCGAGAAGGACGCGACGCTCGTCCAGTTGCTCCAGACCCATCCGGGGCAGGCGGTCGTCTATGTCACGACCCGCAAGGCAGTGGATCGAGTGGCAGTCGTCCTCGGCGACGTCGACGTGCGGGCTCGCGGGTATCACGGCGGCCTCACCGATGACGAGCGTCATGACGCGCAGAACGATTTCATGTCGGAGCGCGTCAAGGTCATGGTCGCGACCAACGCGTTCGGCATGGGCATCGACAAAGCGAACGTCCGGCTGGTCGTGCATCATACCATGCCTGGCTCGCTCGAAGCGTACTACCAGGAAGCGGGTCGCGCCGGGCGAAATGGCCAGCGCGCGAACTGTGTGCTGCTGCATGCCTTTCAGGATCGCTTCACGCACGAGTTCCTGATCAACAACGCGCGTGCGTCATCGGATGGCCGATCCGAGTCGCTCGCGGGCGCCGACCCGGCCAGCGAAGCGCGGCGGCGGAAGGCCGATCTGGCGAAGCTGGACATCATGCAACGGTACGCGTACGCCAAAGGGTGTCGGCGCACGTTCATCCTGCGCTACTTCGGGGACCCGGCTGCGCCAGGCCAGTGTGAGGGATGCGACAACTGTCTGGGCAACCACCGCAAGGTCGTGATCCCTCGATTGACGGCTACCCGGACGCGGCGGGCGGCCACCGATACCGCCGGGCGTGGCGGCACATCGTCGATGGCCGGCGGGCGCCGCGCATCGCCGGAAGCGGCCACACCGCCGGCGGCGCTTTCGGCCGGGGATGCCCCATTGTTCGAGGCCCTTCGAACGCTGCGCGCGGAAATCGCGAAGCGCGACGGCGTACCCGCCTATGTCGTCTTCCCGGACCGGACGCTCATGGAAATGGCGACGCGGCGGCCACGATCGGTGACGGCGCTCGCTGATGTCCGAGGGGTCGGTCCGGTCAAGCTGGAGCGATATGGAGAGCAATTCTTGAACGTGGTACTGGGGGCAGGCCAGGGCGCCGGTCCTGCACCGCGCGTCTCAGGGCGAGCGTAACGTCATCTGATGGACGACGGACTGTATTTCGGCGAACAGCACGCGGCGGTGCGTGAGATGGTGCGGAGCTTTGCCCGAGAGGAGATCGCACCGATTGCGAGAGAGTACGACGCGAAAGGCGAGTTCCCATGGCCAACGGTCAAGCGGATGGGCGAGCTCGGATTGCTCGGGGTACCGTGGCCGGAGGAGCTCGGCGGCAGCGGCCTCGACGTGCTTGCCTATGTCATGGTCATTCACGAGCTCGCGAAGGTCGACGCCTCGCACGCCATTACGGTCTCTGCGCACACGACGCTCGGGACGTCGCCAATCGTCAACTTTGGTACGCCCGCCCAGCAGAAGCGGTACGTCCCGCTGCTGGCGACTGGCCGGGTTCTCGCGGGTTTCGGCTTGACGGAGCCCGGTGCCGGGAGCGACGCCGCGGGCACGCGAACGACGGCGGTGCGGCGCGGTCATGCCTACATCCTCAACGGCTCGAAGATCTTCATTACGCACGGCGGAGTCGGCGAGATCTTCGTGGTAACTGCCGTGACCGACCCGGGTGCCGGTCCCAAGGGCATCAGCTCCTTCATCCTCACGAAGCAGACGGCGGATCTCGATCGTGCGCGGGCCGTCGGCATGGGGCACGACGAGTCGCTGCCGGCGATGCCGGGGTTTCGCGCAGGCAAGAAGGAGGATAAGCTGGGCTGGCGTGCATCGGACACGCGCGAGCTTCTCTTCGAGAACGTCGAGGTGCCGACTGAGAACCTGTTGGGGGCCGAGGGGAGCGGGTTCACGAACTTCATGCGCACGCTGGACAGCGGGCGTATCGGCATGGCGGCGTTGGCGTTGGGGCTGGCCGAAGGGGCATTCGAGCACGCACTCAAGTACGCGAGCGTGCGACACCAGTTCGGGCAGCCGATCGCGAGCTTCCAGGGAGTGCAGTTCCAACTCTCGGACATGGCGACTGAGATCGAAGCCGGCAAGCATCTCGCTCTATCACGCCGCGTGGTTGCTGCAACATGGCAAGCCAGTGACCCAGGCGGCGGCAATGGCCAAGCTCTACTGCAGCGAGCTCGCGATGCGGGCGACGACGAAAGCCGTTCAGATTCACGGCGGCTATGGCTACACCAGGGATTATCCGGTCGAGCGCATGATGCGCGATGCGAAGATCTGCGAGATCGGAGAAGGCACATTGGAGATCCAACGGCTGGTGATCGGTCGGAACCTGCTGAAGGATCTATTGGATTGAACGCGACCATGCAGACCCACCCTCTTCTATTCGAGGCTGCGTCGCTTCTCGGTCGCATCCGCGTCCGGCATGTTGCCGGGCGCGGCACCCGTTTGACTACGTACACACATGAAACGCGAAATTTTGATCAACGCGAACCCGCGGGAGACGCGGGTCGCCATTTTGGAAGACGAGCAGCTCGTCGAGCTGCTCGTGGATCGTCCGGAAGCCCGCCGAATGGTCGGCGACATCTATCTGGGCAAGGTCGAAGCGGTGCTGCCGGGGATTCAGGCAGCCTTTGTCGACATTGGTACAGAGAAGAGTGCGTTCCTCCACGCCTCCGATCTGGTGCAGGACGAGGAGGACGACGAGGACGAAGAGACTGACGCCGCCGAGAACGGCGGCGATGTCGAGAGCGACTCACCATATGCCGACACGCCATCCGGCAGCAGCGGATCGCACGGCAGTGACGAGGGCGGCAGGCGCGGCGGCAACGGCGGAGACAACGGGCGAGGCAAGACGCCACCGATCCAGGACCTCGTCAAGCGCGGCCAGGAGATCCTGGTCCAGGTCTCCAAGGAGCCCATCTCGACGAAGGGGCCCCGTGTCACGGCGCAGATCTCGCTGGCCGGCCGGTTCCTCGTCTACATGCCCGACGCGACGCGCGTCGGCGTGAGTCGCAAGATCGGCGATCGGGCGGAGCGCCAGCGGCTGCGGGAGATGGTGCAGGCGGTGCTCCCGGACAAGAGTGGCGGCGTCATCGTGCGCACCGTGGGCGAAGACGCGAGCCAGGAGACGTTCCGGCGTGAGCTCGACGCGCTCATCTCGACATGGAAGCGGATCAAGCGCAAAGTGCACTTCGTCCGCGCGCCGCGGCTCGTGCACCGCGAGACGAGTCTGACCCGCGGGATCATCCGCGACCTGTTCAGCGACAAAGTCGACAGTCTCACCGTGGACGCAAAGCAGCTCTACAATGAGATCGCGGAGTACCTCAAGGGGATCGCCCCGGACCTGATCGACCGCGTGAAGCTGTACGAGGAACGGGTCCCGTTGTTCGACAAGGCCAGCATCGAGACCGAGATCCGCGATCTGTTCAAGCGGCGCTGCGACCTGCCGTCCGGCGGCTACCTGATCGTCGAGCCAACGGAAGCGCTGGTGTCCATCGACGTGAACTCGGGGCGCTACACGGGCAAGAAGGATCCCGAGAAGACGATTCTCAAGACGAACATGGAAGCGGCGCGGGAAGTCGCGCGCCAGCTCCGGTTGCGGGATGTCGGCGGCATCATCGTATGCGACTTCATCGACATGGAGACGCGGGCCAACCGCGAACGCGTGCTGCAGGAGCTTCGCACCCATCTGGGCCGCGACCGCGCACGTACCAAGGCGTTCAGCGTGAGCGAGCTGGGTCTGGTCGAGATGACGCGACAGCGGGTGCGCCAGAGCCATCTGCAGAGCATGACGGAGTCGTGCCCGACCTGCCATGGTACCGGTCGCGTCTTCACGCCGGAATCGGTTGCGCGGCGGATCGAACGATCGCTGCGCCGCATCGTCGTCGAAGGCAAGCGCGACAACCTCGTGATCAGGTTACACCCCGAGGTCGCGCTCTACGTACTGGAGCAGGAGCACGACTTCGTACAGAAACTGGAAAAGGGTGCCGGCTTCTCGCTCGAGCTACGTGATGATCCGCTGCTTCGGCCCGACGAGTTCAAGATCGTCGTGAAGGCGGCTGGGCGGGATGTGACGGGGCAATACGCAGTGGCCTAAACGACGGGTCTGGGGTCGGGGTTTGGGGCCTGGGGAAACGCACGAGCTTCAGGGCCAGTGACGGCTTGCCGTCCCTGGCCCTCGGTGTTTGATGCAGTTACCCGAAACCCCAAACCCCAGACCCCAAACCCGCCGTTCACGTCTTCCACTGTATCACGACTAATCGCGCAGACGCCCGCCCGACATTGGTAATCCCCGGTTTCAAGCGCTGCATGACGGCGCCGCCGGGGAGCACGCGACGGTCGGTGTGCACGGGCATCCAGATGAGGTTCCCGGGCGTGCGGTGGAAGTCGGCGGTCGACTCGTACTCGCCGCGCATCTCGAGCTCCGAGGGCGACACGACGACGGCCAGCTGGGGGGCCCACGCTGAGTCGGCCATCCACGTCGCGCCGGGCGGGAGCGTCACCGCATCCGCCACCCACTGGTCCGCGGTGATATCGCGCGTGATCGTCGCACAGCGTCCCGGGGTGTTGCACGGTGGGCTCCTGTCGCAGGCGGTGGTGCACATTGTGACGCCGGTCGACGGATGCAGAAGCTCGATCGTGATGTTGTGGAAGGGGCGGCCCAGTTTGTTCGTCACCGCATGCGCGAACCCGCCGGGCGCGTACTCGATCGCGCCATCCTTCAAGACCAGGTGCGCCGGTGCGGCGCCGTCGGTCCGCGTGCTCGTGATGTCGGCATCGCCCAGCGTCACGAACACGTAGTCGTGATCATGTCGATGGACGAGTGTCGTCGCGTTGGCAGCGGCGGTCACATTGAATACGCGCACGTGGTCGTTGGTGAGCGCCAGATGGTGGCTCGGCTCCTGGGTAATGGGCACCGTCTGGGGTGTCTGTGCACTGGCCGCGCTCGCCCCGGCCGCCCAGGCGGCTATCCCGAGCGCGCACGCGAGGTGGGCTCGACGCGGGAGGAACGGCGGCCCGGCCCGCGTACCGGCTCTACGTGTGATCAACTGGTCCCTCATGGTCTCCTCTTCTAGGTCGCGACCGCACTGGCTCCCGGCTCCTGCGCTCGCCGGCGTTGACGAACCCCGCCAAACCCAGTACGTTCCAAGGCTGTAACTCATTAGGCACTTTCAACTTCGCGTCTTATGGCATACGCAATCATCCGGGCTGCTGGCAAGCAATATCGCGTCGAGCCCGGCAAAGTCGTCCGCGTTCCCAGTCTGACTGGCGACGCGGGTTCGAAGGTGACGTTCGACGAGGTGTTGTTGTCCTCCGATGGCTCGAACATACAGACGGGGGCGCCCCTTCTGTCCGGGGCCAAGGTCACCGGAGAGATCGTCCGGCACGGGCTCGATCGCAAGATCGTGGTCTTCAAGTTCAAGCGTCGGAAGAATTACGCGCGCAAGCAAGGCCATCGGCAAGGCTTCACCGAAGTTCGCATCAACAAAATCTCCGTCGCGTAGCGACAGCACGCGGCGAGTTCCGAGACTTCTCCCATGGCTCACAAGAAAGGCGTCGGCTCGTCGCGCAACGGGCGCGACAGCAACCCGCAATACCGCGGCGTCAAGAAGTTCGGTGGCGAGCGCGTCCGGGCGGGTAACATCATCGTCCGTCAGTGCGGCACCAAGTGGCACCCTGGCCGCAACGTCGGCCTGGGGAGCGACTTCACTATCTTCGCGCTGATCGATGGCGTGGTGAAGTACGAGCACAAGAACCGGACGCGGTATAAGGTCAGCGTCTACGCGGACACGACTGCCGGCGATTGAATCCCAGGGGGCGGGATCTGGGGTCAGGGCTCAGGGGCCCAGGAACAACAACCGCCAGACAACAACGGGCGACGCAAAGCGTCGCCCCTACCGGTCCAAGGCCGTTCACTGTTCACCGTGATCGGCCTTTCGATTTGTTTCCTGGCCCCTGATCCCTGACCCCTGATCCCCGCCGTTCAGCTATGCTCGCCGATTCCAAAATGCTCCACGAGGTCCCCGCACACGTCAGTGCAAATCCCATCGACGCCCACGGCGGCAAGCCGACGAGCGTCGGAAACATCGTTCACCGTCCAGGCGACGACGCGGCCACTGGCGGCGTGAATGCGTGACACCAACTCGTCGTCGATCAGGTCCCATTGCTGCCAGTAGTCGCGCGCGCGCGCGGCGTGAAGCGCGGCGGCGGGCTCGATGAGATAGCTGGCTGACAGGATGCCGGTGGGTGTGCGCGAACGGCCTGCGCGCCCTGATGGGCTTTCGCCGGCGATCTGCGCCACATGCAGCGCCACGCGGTGATCGAACGCGTGGATCGCGCAGGAGGTCTGGGACTCGCCAATGCATCGCAGCACGGCGTGTTCGGCTCGAGGCGCCTTAACTTCCACGTACACCGTCCCGCGACCACCGACTAGATCCAGCACCGCCGCCAACGTCGGGATCGGCACGCCGGGTGCTAATGGATGGGCTGCCAACTCCGACGCGGTCAGCTCCCGGATCGGCGTGCGGCCGCCAGGAGCGCCGGACCCGGTCCGGTGCAGGAAGGGGTCGTGGTGTACCACGACAACGCCGTCAGCAGTCAAATGCACGTCGAGCTCGATCGCATCTGCGCCGAGGTCGAGCGCGGAACGGAATCCGGGGAGGGAGTTTTCGGGGTGTGTGCGAGGCGTGCCGCGGTGTGCGATGATCTCGGGCCGGTCAACACGAGGCGAGTGCGTATGGGATACCGAAAGACCGGTCACGTGTGCCAAGGTAGGCCTTCCACCATCCCCCCGGAACCCTCCGTGGCTGGGCCACTTCCGTTCCGGTGTCCTCTATTGAGGACGCCAGCGTGTCATTAACAAGTGGCAGCAGTCGGCGTCAGACAGGTGCGACGGAATGAGTGAGCCGTCACGGCGGTCGGCAGGGCCGGCGCCGGGTCAACCGCGAGAACACGGGGACGACGCGGTCGATCGCTCGCTCGTGACCCGTTGGCTCGGGGGCGACGAACGGGCGGCGACGCTGCTCGTGGAGCGGCATGCGCCGGCGCTCGCGCGGTTCGCGGCGAGTTTGACGTCGGGCGTGGATCGGGGAGAGATCGATGAGTTGGTTCAGGACACGTTCGTTCGAGCATTTCAATCGCTCGCTGAGTTTCGTGGCGAGAGCTCACTGCGCACGTGGCTCTTCACGATCGAGCGACGGCTGTTGCTGGATCGGAGGCGGGCCGCGCGGCGACGACCGGACGCCGATGAGATCGATGAGCGCGATGCGGCGACTGAGTACACCGCACTCGACTCGTTGGTTGCCGGGGAGACTGAGGCTCGAATTCGCGGAGCGCTCGGTCGTCTGTCGCCCATGCAGCGGGACGTGTTCGTGTTGCGTGTGACGGAGGGATTGTCGTACAAGGAGATTGCCGGCGTTGTGGGGTCGACCGAGGGGGCGGCACGCGTCCACTATCACAACGCGATCCGGGCAATCAAGGAGTTGGTCGATGAGTGACTGTCTGAACGTGGAAATGCGCGACTTGCTGCCGGACCTGGCTGCCGAGCGACTGAGCGGCGCCGAGCGCACGCGCGTGGCCTCGCATGTCGCGGGCTGTCCGGCGTGTGCGGCGGAGCTCGAGCTGTTGAGCGCGGCGCGGCGGGTCATGAGTCGTGGGGCGCCCGCGATCGACGTGGCGCGGGTGGTGGCAGCGTTGCCGAAGCCGCCGGCCGCAGCCGAAGCCAAGCCCGCGCTCGTGCCTTGGTCGGCGCCCGCGCGGGCGGGCATCTCGGCACCTGGTGCTCAACGAGATCAGCGACAGCGCGCTCCCTCACGTCGTATCGGTTCGTACGCTTCGCACTGGACGGCCTGGCGCATTGCCGCGGTCGCGATGGTGACTGTGGGCGGTCTGACTGTGGCAGTGATCCGGCACCTCGGGTCAGCGCCGCTGATCAGCACTCCGGCTGACAGCACCGTCGTGCAGACGGTTGCGCCGCTGGCGCAGCCCGTCGCTCCGCAGGCGACAACGCCGGCGGCGACGCATCCGAGTGACGTCAATCAAGGTCATACGCAGCCGAGTGCGACGCATCCGCAGAATCCAACAGACGGCAGCGGTGCCGAAGAGGCAGGGCCGGGGCTTGCGGTCGCGAGCGACATTTCGGAGTTGAGTGACGGCGAGGTCCAGTCGCTCCTGCAGGACATGAACGGTCTCGACGACCAGTTGCCGGCTGACCCGGACGCCGCCGTGCCGGCGCTGCCGGCGGAGACGACTCCGTGAACGTGGTGTCTCGGCGGCAGACTGATCGGCCGGGGCGGGTACACGATGCGGGGGTTATTGCCGCGCTGAGTGCTCTCGCCGCGGTCCTCCTCATCAGTGCACCGCGTCTCGTGGCCGCGCAGGCCGCCGCCTCACCGCCCGACAACGGCGCAGCACCGCCAGCGCAGTCGGCGACTCCGCAGCCATACGCGCCGAACACTCCGCGCCGCCCATTTGCGGGCCGGCAGTTCGGTGCGGCGCAACCGCCTGTCGGGGGGCCGCGGCAACAGCTCGAGCAGCGGTTACGGATGCAGTTCGAGCGCATCGTTCGGCAGCGACTCCAGCTGACCGACGCGCAGGTGACGCAGCTGCGTGCGACCAATCAGCGGTTCGCGCCGCAGCGACGTGACCTGCAGATGCGGGAGCGGCAGATCCGACAGGCGATGCGCGCGGAGTTGCAGCCCGGCGGTGCACCAGACGAGAAGCGACTCGGGACGCTGGTGGACTCGTTATTTGCGTTGCAACACGAGCGCATCGACATGCTGCAGTCCGAGCAGCGCGAGCTCGCGACGTTCCTCACGCCTTCGCAGCGGGTGCGTTACTACGCCTTGCAGGAGCAGCTGCGCCGGCGTGTCGAGGCGATGCGGCAGAGGCAGCAGATGATGCAGGGTGGCATCCAGCCGACGCCCTGACCGCGCCGTTGGTTGTTTGGGCGGCCTAAAGGCCGCCCCTACATGTCAGGTGTTGACGGTGAGATTGGAGTGCTCTACGCGCTTCTGCGATCGTGCGTCGACGAATCCGGACCTTGGTCTCGCGGCGACATGTAGGGGCGGGCTTCAGCCCGCCCAGGTCGGTCGGCGTTGGCGTTCCCTGACCCGAATCCGCAGTTCTCAGCCCTCTCGCTCCAGCGACGTCCGGTCCCAGCGACCGAGGGTCGCACCGGCGTCGTAGGCCGACTCGAGGAAGTCGAGGAGTGTGTCGTCGGGGGAGTCCGCGGTGCGAACGGCCTCATATGGCAGAACGAACTCGCCAAGCTCGCGGTGGTAATAGGCGGCACGTGGGCGCAGCGTGGCGGACGAGAACCCCGGGGGCTCCGGCGCTGCATAGCAGTAGAACGCCGGCTCTTGCACGGGACCGCTGCCGGGCCAGAAGCCGGCGCTAATCTCCTCGTGCGAGTAGGCTTCGCGCGTGATCCGGTCGGCGCCGGGCCGCGGAGGCGCGCGTCGTCCCGAGAAGCGTGTGACGCAGAGATCGAAGCTCCCCCAGAAGAAATGCACGGGGCTCGACTTGCCTATGAACTGACCGCGGAAGGTACTGAACACCCGATCCGACTCGACCAGCACGCGATGGAGTCGGCGCGCCGACTCCGGGTCGTACGAGGTGTGGCGATGGTCCTGGAGGAAGGACACGGGATCCGGCACCTCGACCGCTCTGGGCCAGATCTGCACACCGATCCCGAGCTCGCGGAGCGCGGTCATGTACTCGACGTAGAAGTCCGCGACGGATCGGGGCGCAAGTGCGAGGGAGCGCGCTGCACCGGTACTCGTGCGGATGTGGAGGGCGTGTCGCAGGAAGTCGAACTCGATGTCGACTGCACCGCCGTCGAAGGGCATCCCGGATGTCGAGAGGCCCGCGGGTGTGACGTAGAGTGCGACGTGCCACCAGTGGTTGACGGGCGCGGCGAGCGCGAGGCGCGTCTTGCCGATGATCTGCGTCCACATGTGCAGCGTCTCGTACGTGTCGCGCCACGCGGCGAGGGGCAAATCGGGCCATCGCTCCGCGGTGAACGTGAGCGCCGACGCCTCAGTGGCGCCTGGGGCCACGTACGCCTCCGCTTCGATCTCGACCAGCATCGCAGGGTCGATCAATCGCTGCACTTCCACCATGGTCGCGGTTGGCCGAATGTCACCGAACACCTCGCCGTGTGCGCGGCCCACGCGCTCCCAGTTCTCGATGTTGGTCACAAAGATCCGCGTGCGGACCACATCCTTGAGCGACGCGCCGGCGTGCTCGAGCGCGCTGCGAATATTCGCGAGCGCCTGTACCGTCTGCGCGTACGGGTCGCCCTTGCCGACCAGTGTGCCGTCGGAGGCGGTCGCCGTCGTTCCGGAGACGTGCACGTGCCGCCCGACGCGCACGGCGCGCGCATAGCCAACAAGCGGTTCCCACGGCGTCCCGCTCGAGACGGTAATGCGGTCGGGTGGCTGCGACATCATGGCTGTCGATCGAGGTGTCACGGTGGCGGCGCCGAAATCGCTGGTCGGCATGAGGCCTCCTCCGGTTCGCCCGGATTCCCGTGCAGGGCTTTGCACGATGGGCGAGTGCGCGGCGTCCGTCAACCGCGCGGCACCAATGGCATCAAGTCCAGCGGTTTCGGTCAGCCGGCGGTCTCGTCGATCCAGCACGGTCGGGTCCGACATCTCGGTCCACTCCGGGGGAAACCGGCGCCTCAATGAGGCCCCGGCGCCAGGCGTTGCGCGATCCAAATACCGAGGAACCCCAGCAAGAAGAGCTCGAAGCTCGTAAGCCACATCGCCACCCACATCATGACCCACACGACCTGAAAGAGCGCGAAGCCAACGAAGGTAGACGCAAGCGTTGACGGGTCAAACGTGCGAGCCGGTGTCGACACGAACGCATGAGCCGGCGTCACGGATGGACGCTCCGCCGCTTCCGGGTGTGCGCCCATGGCGATGAGCTGCGCCAGCCGTCGCCGGGCTGTCGCGTGGGGCTTCCGCGCGAAGAGCACGACGGGTGCGGTTTCGCCCGCGAGTGTCACGGGCCACCACACGGCGAACAGACTGGACAGATTGTCGGCTCCAGGCACCACCGTCACCACCCCGCGGAGCCGTTCCAGCGCGCCTGCGAGCCCGTCAGGATTGCGGGTGAGCCGGACCGCGGTTGCGTCCGATAGCAGTTCTCGACGGCGGAGCGCGGCATCGACGAGCGGCCCGGTCAGGAGGTACTCCGAAGTCGAGATGATGAAGCCAATGGTCCAGGCCGTGAAGCGAAGCGGGAACAGAACCGGGGCAAACAGACATCCGATGAGTGAGGAGTGTCCGATCGCTTGGTCCAAAGTCGCTCGGAAGCTGCCAACGGCGAGCAGGTCGGTCGCGACCGACTGCTCATCCAACCGCTCAGCGTCCGTGGCCGGAGGGTGGCGTCTCAGTGCGACTCGCACACAGCGCCAGAAGACTCGCAGCGTGCGCCCGCGTGACACGCCGAAGAGGGCGAACTGGATGATGCGCGCCGTTTGGAAGATCGACAGCATGCGGAACGCGATCATGAGATCACCGTTCCCAATGGAGGCCACGACGCGCCCGATCATTGCCTGGAGCTGATCGCGGGTCAGCTGGTCCAGGAGCGGTCGGGTAACGACGACGGTGGCGTCCTTGACGGACCATCCGACCGTGGCGGCGTTCGCAGCGTCGCCGGCCGTCTTGCCATCGATGACGACGACGCGGGGAGCGGGAATACCGGCGGCGACGGCCATCTCCTCGACGACATCCGTGAACTGCCGCTCCTCACTGTCATTCGGGTCGGCGCTGCGGGCACGCAACGTCGCGAGGATCGCTCCCGTGCCAGCGCGGCGAAGAACGGCGTGCACGACGAGCAAGATCAGAAGGAACATCAGTGCGCCAGGAAGTACCGCGAGGCCAGTTGCGAGCGCGAGTAGCGCGGTCCCGTGCAGAACGGCGACGCCCTGAGCACCCGTGAACGTGATGTGTGCCGTATCGGACCGGGCTCCGGCGAGCAGCGGGAAGACAGCCGCCGGCAGGACGAGCAGGAGGCCCCACGCGGAGTGCGGGAACAGCGCCGTCATCACGAAGCCCAATGGCATGACTATGACGTAGAGCAGGGGTGCGGCGAGGACGCCGAGTGGGATGCCGGTGATGAGGACGGCAACGGCGGAAAGGGCGCCAAACACCCAGCTCGCGCGACGATTGCGCGCTTGTTCTGCGAAGAAGCTGACGCGATCGAGGGGGCCGGGGGACAGGGGATGGTCGCCGGCGATGGCCGAGGGTGTGGTGGAGAGAGTCATGGTACCCAGTGGTACCGTGGGACCAGGCTCAAAGTCTCACGCGTTGGGTTCACGGCGCGGCGCGGCGGCGAGGGGCTTCTGCATTCGGACGGAGGCCATGAGACGGCCACTCGGAAGGGTGTGGTCGAACCGGTCCACGGCCTCGAACCCCAGCGCGGTCCAAAATGGGACCGCGCCCAGAGCGGCTTCGATGCGGATGGCTGGTGCGCCGGCGGCACGCGCGAACGATTCTGCGGCGGCATAGACCGCGCGTCCCACGCCGCGCCGCGCGGCTGAGCCACGCACGTAGACGGCGATGCGATGCATGTCTCCTTCGACGGCGTATGCCGAGAATCCGAGCACAGACTCTGCGCCCTGCGACTCCGAGCTGGTCGCGACGAAGAAGATGCCACCGCGGTCCATGGTATCGCGCACGCGCTGGGCGGGTCGTGGCGCGCCCCATTCGGCGATGATCTCCGCCGGATAGTGCGCGGCGCCGAGGTTCCGAACCGCGTCCCCGTGCACGTCCGCGATCGCGGCGGCGTCTTCGGCTGTCGCCTGGCGAATCGTGAATGCTGGCATTGCGGGTGACCATCGGCGGTTCTGGGGCGGTCGTCAAGGGCAGGATTGGGGCGCTCTCAGTGGGTACACGAACCACAGGGCCCAGGCGATCAGTCGCATCCTGCTCATCGGTTGCAGTCCAGTGCGTCGCTGGATAGCGTATTGCGGCGCGCCCACCGGTGTGAGCGCGTCGTCCCTTCTTATCGCGCGGTCCGGGATTTCTGGAATCGTTAGCGCTGGACAAGTGAACGGACCGGGACAACAGACTTCGTGACGTGCAACGACGGGCGACGCATTGTGTCGCTCCTACGCGACCGAGGCGCTATGCGATCCCTGAGCGGCACCCTGCTTGCCCTGGCGACTGCAGCCGCCTGCAGCCTTGCGAGCGGTGATGCGCGTGGACAACAACCGACACCGCAAGGGACCGGGGCGCAGCGCGGGCCAGGCGCCTTCGCACCCGTTGATGGATCAACGCTCTACTACGAGGAGTGTGGGTCGGGTACGCAGACCGTCGTCCTCATCCACGACGGCGTCGTCAATTCAGCAGTCTGGGACCAGGTGTGGCCAGAGTTCTGTCGACATTTCCACACAATACGCTATGACCGCCGAGGGTACGGTCGGTCGCCAGCGGCGAAGACTTGGTACTCCGAGACCGACGATCTGCGTGCCCTACTCCACCACCTCAGGGTGTCCCGGACCGCGATTGTCGGCAGCTCGCATGGTGGTGCGTTGTCGATCGACTTCACGGTCGCGTACCCGGATATCGTCCAGCAACTCGTGCTCGTCGGCGCCGTAGTGAGCGGGATGCCGTACTCGGCGCACTTCCTCAACCGCGGCAGCGACAACGATGAGCTCCTGCGCAAGGGTGATGTCAAGGCCGCCGCCAACGGACTGGCCAACGACCGGTACCTCATTGCCCCTGGCGATACCGCCGGCCGTCAACGCCTGTTGGCGATCCTGTTGGCCAGTCCGCAGGATATGACCCACGTCGATTTCATTTTGCCGCCCAAGCCTGCACTGCCTCGCCTCGGCGAGATCCGCGTGCCGACGCTACTGCTGGTCGGCGACGCCGACATCCCGGACGTGCACGCTCATGCCGGCGCGATCGAGGCTGGTATTCCCGGAGCGCGGCGCGTTGTCATGTCCGGCGTCGGTCACATCATGTATGTCGAGAAGCCCGCCGAGTTCAGCCGATTGGTCATCGGATTTTTGGAGCGAAACGGCCAATGACCGCCCGATCGCAGTGGAGCTTCTCGCCGCTGGGCTTGACGCCGCTGATCGGCGTTTTCGATATGCCAACGGCACTTGCCTTCTACCGCGATGTGCTCGGGTTCACCGTAGTCGCGGCCTCACCCGAGATGGAGACGGCGGAGGGCCGGTTCTCTCATTGGATGTGGCTCCGATTTGGGGGAGCCGAGATCATGCTGAACACCCAATACGATTCGAATGAGCGGCCGATGCGGCCTCCGGAGAAGAGGTCCAAGGATGCTGTGTTTTACATCGGTTGCCCCGATGTGGAGCTTGCATATCAGGAGCTCACAAACCGAGGTTTGAAATCTGAGCGTCCGAAAGTGGCACCATACGGGCTCAAGCTTTTCAGTGTAGAAGACCCTGACGGCTACACGATCGTTTTTCAGGAAGCGCGTTAGCAGACCCGGTGCCCGGGTCGCTGTAGGGTGTCGCGATCTTCCTCCGCCGGCATGGTGGGATCCTCACCATGGGGGCCCTTCCCTTGGGCGATCAGTCCCTGGGGAATCGGCGATGCGACTCAAGTACTACTTGTTGAGCTGTGAATGGATTACGAATGATTTGTGTAACGACAGCGGCTAACAGCAGGAAACGCGTAGAGTCCGCTGATGCGCCAAGTAGGCATGGCGACCGAAGTTCGTGTATACTGTGGTCCGGCCGGGGTGGCGGAATTGGTAGACGCAGGGGACTCAAAATCCCCCGGGAGGCAACTCCCTTGCGAGTTCGAGTCTCGCCCTCGGCATAGCGGCGTAACGAGTTAGACGATCCGGGCCGTCTGCGTCGCGAGGGAGTGGTGCGCAAAAAGGAGATCCGCACTTCACGCGGCGACTGACTGCAGCCGCTCGGCGACGTTCGGGACGTAGTGACCGTAGCGCTTCAACACGAGCGTCGCGTCCTTGTGGCCGAACTGCGAGGCCACGACGGTCGGGCTCTCCTTCCGCTGCGGTGCGTCCACGGCATTGGTGTGTCTCCAGTCGTGAAGGGCCGTGACGCTCATTCAGGTAATGGTCCTTGCCATCGTGCAGGGCTTGACGGAACTGCTTCCGGTATCAAGCTCCGCCCACGTCGTGGTCTCGGAAAAGCTCATGCACATAGACCCGACGTCACCTGAGACGACGCTGCTGCTCGTGATGTTGCACACCGGGACAATGTTCGCCGTCATCGTCTACTTCTGGAAGCAGTGGGCGAGGACATACTTTCCGAGCGTGCAGGTGTTCAAACGATTCGTCGCCCTACTGATCGTCGCCACAGCTCTGACGGGAGGGATCGGCGAAGTCCTTATCCGGGCGATCGAGCACTTCGGTTTTCGGGGTGCGAGCCACGCGGACGTGGAACTGCTCTTCGGACGGCTGGACCTCATCGCGCCAGCGCTCGCCGCGGTGGGCGTGCTCATCGTCATTGCCGGCATTCATGAGAAACGCCACACCGCCACAGCCGCGAGTGATACCGGTGGTCTGGGGATGAAGCAGAGCGCACTGATCGGCATCGTGCAAGCATTTTGCCTGCCGTTTCGCGGTTTCTCACGGTCTGGAGCGACGATCTCGGTCGGGCTCCTCGCGGAGGTGGAGAAATCGCGCGCGGAAAGCTTCAGTTTTGCGCTCGCGGTCGTGCTCACACCTGCCGCGGTCGGACGTGAAGCGCTGCGGCTCGTGCGCGAGGGGCACGCGAGCGGCGGAGCGCCGTGGGCGTCCGCGGTGGGCCCCAGCGTGCTCGGGATGGCGTGCGCGTTTGTGGCTGGCCTCGTCGCGCTCAAATGGCTCGGCAAATGGCTGGAGACCGACCGTTGGTACTTGTTCGGGGTGTATTGCCTGCTCGCTGCCGCGGTCGTCGCCGTCCTGCATCATGCGGGCTACTGAGCCGCCGATCCGCCGGCGGCCCGACGATCATCGTCTTCAGGCCGCTCAAGCCCTGCCCGCGCAGTTCGGGGCGTGTGTGTTCATCGACGAGTCGCGCTCGCCGCCGGAAGCGGGGGAGGCATCCGGGTGACGTGAAGGAAGGCGATGCGCCAGCGGCCGTCATCGCGTTTGAGCAACATGCTTTCGAGCCACCATCCCGGTCCTCCGCCGACCGGCGTGCTTCGGTACGTGATGTGAGCCAGCGACTGGCCGATCGTGACGCACGCGTCGCTGATCGCCCACCGCCGCCCGGCCAGTCTCGGCATCAGTTTCAACAGCGTATCGAGATTCCATTCAGCGTGCTCGAAGAAGTAAAAGTTGTCAGTGACCACGGCGCGCAGTGCGCTCGAATCGCCGCTGCCGAGCGCGGCATAGAATGCTCGGACCTGCCCGGTGATCGGAGCCGTCGCGTCCGATGGAACGACGCTCGTCGATGGGCGCGACCCGGCACACGCCATTACCGTCAGCAACGCCATCCACGAGGCGCCGATCGGGATTCGGCGGGGTCTGATAGCTCTGAGAATCGAATTTCTGCGCACGTGGCCCTCTAGAGCCGGTGACTAACGATCACCACTCGGTCCGTCCAGTAGGACGCCTAGGCGTCAGTGGAGCTCGGCTCGTCCGCACTGACGGCAGGGTCGGTGAGGCGTTGCGCTGGCAGCACTACTGCCGTCGTCGCGGTGATGGCGAGCGCGATGGAGGCCACAAGCGGGTGGCGCGACGGCGGTGGAGCTGCATCGAGCGTGAACGAGGAGCTCCGCGGCGATTTACTTCGGCTGCCCAGTAGTGGGATCGAGCGGCACCGCGGCGCCGGAGCCGATGAAGTCGACCTCCGCCTCCGCGCCCCCACGAAACCACTCGAAATGCGGATTGCCGGCCGTGTTCTCGAGGAAGCTGCCGGGGCCGTAGTCCAGAGCTTTGACGTAGTCGACGTGGTTCCCTTCTCCGTACATGAGCGTACCGCAGAGAATCGTGACCAGCTCCGTGCCGTAGTGGAAGTGGTAGATGAGCTTCGTACTGTCCTGCACGAACGTCGGCGGGTAGTAATACCGAGATGCGGTGAGCTCGGTAGGAGAGGCCGGCGTGCTCCCGACCAGGCGCATGTGGCCACCAAACCGAGTCGGCTCCCATTCGGTCAGCCCATTCGCGGGCGCCGGCTGGGACGCGGGCGGCGGCGTCCGGGAGGAAGCAGCCGGGAAGGTCGGAGTCGTGGCCCAGTCGCCGCCTCCTTCGCGGGGGATCGGCCCAGGGTGCGGCGGTCCAACCGCCTCCACTTGCACTTCCACGGGTCCGCGACTCCAGACGTAGTACGGCTCTCCCGCCGCCATCATGATGAAGCTGCGTGGCCCGTAGGCAACAGCCTTGGCAAAGTCCACATCCGCGCCGTGTCCAACGACCAGCGTTCCCTGGAGCACGAGGACATAGGCGGTGCCGACATTCCGGTGGACGGCGGCCTTGGTGCTGTCCGCGAGGTACGTCGCCGGATATCGCTCGCGATACGCCAGGACTTCGGTTGCAGATGGGTGCGGCGGGCCGACCAGATTCATGCGCGCCACACCGGTCGGCCCTGTGTGCCAGGACGAGAGTCCGCTGGCGAGGAACCGCATCGGACCTCCTGGTCCTCTGCACGCGACCGAGTCCGGCCCTGCCCCTGCTGCGGCAGGCGTACCTTGCACCGCCAGCGGTCGGCCGGCGCTGATCGCCGTCAATACAGCCAGCAGCGCGCCTCGTCGCATTTGTCGCTTCGTCATCGCCTGTTCGAAGACCAGTGGTCCGCGGGAGAGGGGCGCCGTGCCCGCACGTGGAGGCGCGACAAGTGCGGCCACCCCTACCGATCTGCTTGGCTCGCCGCAGGAGCGTCTGACGCAGCCCAGCTTTGCGCAAGCGCCGGCGCCGGAAGTGTCAATGTTCAAGATTGTCATCATGAGGTCCTCCTGACGCTCGCGCTGATCCGAGGTGGCGTCACTCACCGACGCTCGTCGTCCGGGGAATCATCGAAACCGGTACGCCTGCCGGCCCGTGGTCATAATCTTGGACGCTCGAGATGTTGGGCATCCCGTAGTCGCGGCCATTCCATCCGTTGAAGCCATCCATCTTGAAAAGCCAGAGGCCAGTACGCATGTCGGAGATCACAATGAGGCCGTCACGGTTCCGCACGTCGACGCCGAACGCGCCCTGCATCACGTTCGTGTTGACCCGTGGGCCGTTGGCCGGCGGGCGATTGGCTGGCGGTGGCGTGTTCGGCGCGTTACCGATGTTGACGAACCCCTGCTCGTGAACACACGCACAGGTGTAGTAGTGGCCCTCCGTTCTCGGATGTCTGGGATCTTTCAGGCTGAAGATTTGGAGGCCGTCCTCGTAGGCCGAGACGAACACGTAGGGCCAGCGGACTTCGTGGTTGTGAGAGAGGTCGTGCCAGTCCGCCGTCCAGGCGGCGATCGGCGTATCGACGTTTTGCACCTTCCCCGCTTGCGCGTCCCTGAGATCCCAGATGCGGAGCGGCGTGTACTGGTACTCGGTCTCGGTTACGGCGTATTTGCCGTCGGGTGACACTGCCGCGGCGACCACACGTGGACCGAATATGAGATGGAATATGAGACTGTGGGACAAACTGTCGCCCCACATCAGGTTCGTTCCTGGGCGTACCCCTTGAAGGAGAGAAAGACGCCGATCCCCAGAAGAACAACCGCCGCTGTGGGGAGAACGCCGGTCCTCTGAACGGCGGGGATGGCGATCGGGGCCAGTCGGGTCGGGAAGAGTATTCGCGAGAGACCAGCAAGAAGGGCGAGCCAGCCGAAAACAGTGACGAGCACTGGCCACCCGCCCTGCCATCGATTGTGCGCGCGCACGATGGCAAGGCCGGCGGCGAACAAGGGGAAGCCGGACTCGAAAACCAGGTCCGGATCGCGGAACGCCTGCTCGACCAGGGCAGGCCAGGCGGCGAGGTTCAGCAAGATCGCGACGGCCCCCGCCACCAACGTTGGACCGATCAATCCTGCGATCAACCTCGAGGCTGTCATTGGTCACGTCGTGAAGGAACTGTCAGGCGCCAGCCGTCTCGACTGGCGCTCGAGCGCTCAATCCGGCGATCAGGCGGTCTTTAGCGCACCGTGGTCGTCGCAGTGCGCCCCATGCGGGTGGTGGAGATGTCCATCTACGAGGTAATCCATGTGATTGCCGTGAGGGACCGAGTGGTGGCCACACTGCGGGCCATGTCGATGGTCCTTTGCATGGCCCTTGCACTCATGGTCGGGTGTGCAGTTCACCGGATTGCTCGCCGATTCGACGATCACGTGTTCGTGCACGGTATCGCCAACCGAGTGGTGGAGATGCCCGTCATGTAGGTGGTCGACGTGGCCTTCGTGATGAACTGCGACGTGTCCACATGTGGGCCCGTGCTTGTGGGGATGTTCGTGATGCGTGGCGGGCGCCCTTCCGCCTGTGTGGCTCGCCTGTTTCGCCATCGTGCCTCCTGGAGCGATTAGACGCCGACGTTGCGAAAACCTGATGATATGGTTTAACACAACATTGGCGGAGCCATGAGCGCTGTCGGCGCTTCCCTCACGGCGAGGTCAATGAGCATCGCGACATGGCAGGGCCCTCGCTCCCTCTCGCCGATTCGCGTATTTGCTTTCACATCACTGGCCGACTGTCAGCACTACGCCGAGCTATAGCACTCCGGTGCTCCGCCCGGTGCGATTCACTATTACGGGGTGAGCATCGACGGGGGGATTCGCGCCCCGCACGCGCTAGTCGACGCGATCGCAAAAAGCACAGACGATGAGCATCGCTGGGACGCGATCGACGCCCTCCGCAAGCTCGGCAACATGGGCGCACACATGGAGAAGGACATCAAATGATCGTCGATGTAGACCCCGACGAAGCGAAACTGCTCATCGGGCTGATCGAGTTCCTGTTCCACCAGTGGTACGTGGTCCCTGACGATCGGGACCAGCAGTTGCGGAAAATCGTCGCCGCCGCTGCCGCAAAGCAAGCGGCCCGTCCCGAGCACGTCCTCCACAAGACGATTCATGGCGAACGCACAGTGGATCGTCGACCCAATTCTCGCCGCGTTCGGGGTGATGCGCCACGCTGATCCACGCCGACGTCGGCGCGTTTGTGCACCAGCTGAAAGCCGATATCAATGGAGAAATCGACGTCGCGGGCCCTGAGCTAGCCGGAAGCCTCACCGACCTCGGTCTGATCGATGAGTATCGCCTCTACATCCGCCCGTTCATACTCGGCAGTGGCAAACCTTATTTCGCCCGCCATTGGCCCGCACTTCAGCTCGTTGGCATGGAACCCGTCGGTGAGGACGCGGTGAGGCTGACATACGCCGTCTAAAGACGGCTGCGTTTGTAGTGAAGGCCTCTGATGCTCGGGGTCGCCAAGGTGGCTTAGTTTGGCAAGGTACCTAAACCGCAGGGTCGGGTGTTGGCCTTCCGCTAACCCCAAGTCTGCCCTCAGGTTCGGATCGCGGCCCAGCAGTTTGTTGTCCCCCCGCCAGCCGTCGCAAGCATTGTTTCAGGCCAATGTCGATTTCTCCGTGCCCCGTTCGACGCCAATATACAGGGACACCTCCGATCCCCGGTTCGTGGACCCGATCTCTAACTGAGGATTCCGACAATGAAGTTCATGGTGATTACCAAAGCGACAAAGGACAGTGAGGCCGGTGTGCCACCGACCACCGAGCAGATGTTGGAGGGGATGAAGTTCAACGAGGAGTCGGTCAAATCGGGCGTGCTCCTGGCCGCCGAAGGGATTTGGCCGAGCTCGAAGAGCGCTCGCGTGCGAGTCTCGGGGACGAAGAGAACGGTGATCGATGGGCCGTTCACCGAAACGAAGGAGCTCATCGCGGGATTCTTCATCATTCAAGTGAAATCAAAAGAGGAAGCGATCGAGTGGGCCAAGCGCATGCCCAACGTCACGGGGGAAGATCATGAGTTGGAGATCCATCAGGTCTTCGACGAGGAGGATGTCGGAGCGTCGTTTGCCCCCGAAGTGAGCGAGCAGCTCGGTCGAATACACGAACTGGCGGCCGAGAAGGCAGCCGAGCGGGGGGACCCAGAGGCGGCGGCCGCGTTAGCCAGGGAAGCCCAGGAGAACAAGCGTCACGCAAAGGGCGCCGGCGCTCGGTAGCGTGACAGCGCCCGACGTCCGGCGCACGATCGAGACGGTCTGGCGGATCGAGTCGGCTCGACTCATCGCCGGGCTCGCCCGGATCGTGCGCCGCGTCGTAGCGATATGACTACTGATGGTCAGGGCCCCGTCGACCCCGACAACCACCGATCGATTCGACTCGGCGAACGATTGGGTCAGGCATTTGAACGCTCGATCGAGCTCCGCGGAGGCAACTCCCTTGCGAGTTCGAGTCTCGCCCTCGGCATTGTCCTGCAAGCAGTTACGTGATAGCTGCCCGCCCGCCGCCGGAATCTTGTGGGCAAATCTGTGGGCAACTTCTGAAGCTACACGGCGATCGATTTGAGTAGGTCGTGCAGGCCCGTTGTCTAATTCGGGCTATGATCCACGTACCGCGGTGGCTCCCGCCCGTCAAGTGTCGAAGGGCACTGGCACGCCGCCGCCTGACGTTCTGCGCGGGCCGCGCCTATCACGGCCCGGTTGTCGCGTCGTGATGGTCCGCCGCTTCATTGGGCGATGCCGGACTGTCGACCCAATGCGGTACCACGACAACCAGCTGTACGCCCCAAGCGTCGCTGGAGACTGAGACCGGCCCGGCCTGGTTTTGTTCGCCGAGGGCGAATTGGTCCGCGGTGGCGTGCGGCAGGTAGACCATGACGTGAGGGTGCCAAGCGCCGGTCGTCCACTGGCTATCTCCCTGAAAGGCGTCGAGGACTTGGTGCGACGACAGCATGTAAATCATGGCCGGCTTGCTCGGATGCTGCAGCGTACCGCGCTGGAATGCTGCATTGACCTCGCGCTGGATTGCCGTGTTGCTGAGATTGCGTGACCACAGCTCGGCTCGGAGCATCCCCTCCCGCATTGACGTGCGAGCGCCCTCCGGGTTGTAGCACTGCGGGGCCACGGCGACCGGATTCACGCGTGGATCCCGTGCGACGAGGCAGACCCACCCAGTCGAGCCATCGCGTACCTTCGCGAACTTGCCGTTGCGCTGGATGTAGACGGCCGCGCCGGCGGTGATGGACGCGGGAGCCGCGGTGAGGGCAATGGCGACGTCCTCGGCTTCCGACAGACGACCGGCGGGTGGGGCGCCATGACCGGGGCTTCCGTTGTCGAAGCGGTCAGCGCGAGCGGCCGGCCCAGAAGCAGGGAAAGCGACAATGGCCAACGGCAAGGCGCATGCGACGAAGCGAAGGCTCGCCATGGTTGATCTCTCTGTCCGCTTAGGGTGAATCGGCGTCAACAGCACCGCAGCCATCAGCGGCTCGTCGGACCGCTTCCCGGAATGCGCATGCTGGCCCAGCACTCACAGATTAGACGGTTCGCCGCCGCCTCTCTGTTACACCGCTCGTGCGGGGGACGATCGAAGAAACGCTCTTGCGGTGTCGGGGGCCGGTTCCCGCGCCGTGCCGTTCGATCCAAAATAGATTGGCGATCTCGGCGGGTGACGGGTCCACTCACCCATCGGAGAGTGACCGGCCGCCTCAGGACAACGCCTCGAGTAGCCGGTCCACGTCGCGCAGGTCGTTGTAGATCGAGGGCGCGATGCGCATCCAATACGGCGCCACCCGGACGCTGACCCGCGCTGTCTGTAGCTTCTTGTTGATGGTCTCCGGGTCCTTGTGAGCAAATGTGACGATCGGCGAAGTACTCTCCAGGGGAGTTTGCGGTGTGAATCCGAGCCGCGGCAACTCGGCCTGCAGTTTCTTGAGCATCGGCTGCCGCCAGGCCTGAATGTTCTCGACGCCCAGTTGCTGGATGTAAGGGAGCGACACCCGCAGCGCCGCGGCCACACCATTCGCCATGGTGCCCAGCTCAAAATACCGCGATGCGTCCGTGCCAGGTGTCCACGTCACTATGGTGGGAGACTGCGGATCGTAGGGTGAGAGATGCATGTCGGTGTCCGCGGCCGACTCATAGCTCCAGTGAGTCCGTCGGATCACCGTGCCGAGCAACTCCTCGCGTACGAACAGGAAGCCGAGCCCAAAGTCGCCCATCAGCCACTTGTACGTGGCCGTAGCGGCGAAATCGACACCGGCCGCACGAACGTCCAATGGAACTGCGCCGACGCCCTGGATGATGTCGGCGTACACGTAGGCGCCGTGTGCGTGTGCGAGGTCGCAGACCGCTTTGAGATCGTGCTGGAATCCGTTGTACATCGACACCAGCGAGACTTCGATCAGCTTGGTCTTGTGGTCCACCACTCGCTCGAGGTCCCGCATGTCGATGCGACCCTCCCGCGGCATCACGATCCGCAAGTCGAGGCCCTGCTTCTTGAGCTCCATCAAGTGGACGAGTGCGCCATCGAAGTGCAGCCCGTCGGTCACCACGTTTCCGTCACCGCGCGCAATGCCGAGTGCTTCCACCACCAGATTTTCCCCGGTGCTGGTATTGGGGACGTAACTGATCTCTTCCGGCTTTGCGTTGATGAGTGAAGCAAAGGCCGCCCTCGGATTGACAGGCATGGGCAGGGTGTCGGGCGGCGGATTCAAGAAGACGAACGGCACGCCCGGCGCGGCCAGCGTCGCGCGTCGCTCGACCGCGCGGTGATACGCATCGGCGGCTGCTCTCGGCATGGGATGGCTGAAGGCGCCGTTGATGTAGCTGTAATCGTCGACAATGTTGAAATCGGCTTTGCGCGGAAACGCAGTCAGCACGCCGTCGCCGAACGGGCCAGCCGCGCGACTTCCGGGTGTGCTCGCCTCGAGCCGATTCAGCGCTGCGGAGGCAGCGACCGCGCCAAGGGATGCCAATAACTCCCGCCGTGTAACGTGCATGGTCCGACCTCCAAGCGCGGAAATGGTATGCGTTGCCAACTCAAGGTATGAGGGCATCGGGCCAGGGTCGAGAGTGGCTGGGGTCGAAGCGATTTGCGTCGACGCCGCGGCCAATCGGCACTGTGGCGATCACCTTGCCCGCTCGGGCATCGGAGATCGCCATCATCTGGTTGTGACACCCGCTGAACAAGCGGTGAAGTGCGCGATCGAAGGCGAGGCCCGAGGGCCCTCACACGGCGCCACCGACCACTGGCGCGCGACCTTCATCGTCTTGAGGTCGATCACCACGAAGATGCTTGTGTCCTCGGTGTTGAACGTACACGGTGCCACGATTGTCCGTGACGGCAAACTCGGGACTGCCCGGCAATGAGATGGTCGCGAGGACCGCAAGGGTCCGGGCGTCAATCACGCTCGCCGTGTGCGCCTTGCCATTCATGCTGACGACAGACTTCGTGCCCGGATCGTAGACAATCGCGTCGTCGCGGAGTCCCACCTTGACAGTCCCCGCCGGCTGCAAAGTCTTCAGATCGAAAATGTGAACGGCGGTGTCACCGGCGGCGGTGATGAATCTCCGCGCTGCCCAGGCGGGCGTGAACGTCGTTGATTTGCTCGATGGTAAACATGAGTGATGGGCTTTCGGGCTAGGTCTAAGGTCTACTGCATCAGACGTAGTGCCTGTTGCGATGATCTACGATCCTGTGGCCGGCCGGAAAAACCTCTGATTCGTTGAGCCGCAGCTACGGCCGGCTCCGGTCGGCAGCTCCAACACTCCCCGACAAACGACGCATGCTGCAGATCGATTCACGCGAGGACGGCTCTCGACGGGTGGAGGCGTCCACGCGCAGCACGAATTGTCCCCGAGGCTCACGACATCTATCGCCTCAACGGCCACGAGCCCTAGAGCCATGAGTGACGCGGTCGTTCAACCCCCGCTGGAAACCGCAGCGGCCGCTCTTCCCGACGAAACTCGAGTCTCCCTCGGCCAGATATTCCTCGAGTTTCTCATCATCGGTGCCACCAGCTTCGGCGGCGTGGTGCCGTACCTTCGCGGCAGCCTCGTGACCAAGCGGCACTGGATCGGCGACAAGGAATTCGTCGAGATGCTTTCCATCAGCCAGAGCCTCCCTGGCTTGAACGCCACCAACATGGCGATCCTGGTGGGCGAGAAGCTGCGTGGTGCGCTGGGCTCTACGGTTGCCATTGTCGGCATCTGCCTGCCGGGCGCTGTGATCATGTTCATCGTGGGCATCCTGTATCGCATCCATGGGGATCGCGCCTTTGTTACTGCTGCGCTGAAAGGGGTGACAGCGGCGGCGGTTGGCCTGATCCTGTACACGGTCGTCGGGCTCAGTAAGAAGTCGCTCGCAGGGAAGTTTGACTTCGTTTTCATGGCGCTGGCGGTGATTTCGGTGAACCGGTTGCACCTGGGGGTCCCGCTCACCCTCGTAGCCGTCGGCATCTTGGCGATTCTCTTCCATCGGCCTCGCACAAAGCCGAAGGACAGTGTGACCCAATGAACCAGATTCCGGCGCTCCTCCGCGTGTTCAGCTACCTATCCATCCTGACCGTCGGCGGCGGGATGGCGGCATTTCCCGAAATGCAGGTTCAGACGGTCGAAGTCCACAAGTGGCTCGCCGCTCACCAGTTGATCCACTTGTACAGTGTCGGCCAGATGGCCCCCGGTCCGAACATGATGATGATTGTCCCTATCGGACAGTGGACGAGTGGACTACTCGGGGCAGTCGCCGTGCTGATTGCGTTTTTCGGTCCGACCGCTGTGCTCGCGTTTGCTGTCGCCCGCGCGTGGAAGAAACTCGAGAAGTGGCCGTGGAGAACTTCGATTCAACAGGGCCTGGCTCCTGTCTCCATCGGGCTCCTGCTGGCCGGCTGCTTCACCATGGCAAAAGGCGCAATCTTTGGCGTAGAGACTGCTGCAATCGCTGGTGGCGTATTGCTGATCTTGTTGCAATACAAGGTCAACCCAGCTCTGCTCGTGTTGGGAGGGGCGGTGGTCGGCTTCTTCTCCTTCATGCCCAAATGAGGGCTGAGACCGAGGTTTGGCGTTCGAGGCGAGCTTTTCGAGACTGCTGCCGTCGAGAACGACGCGGCGTGGCTCGTCTCATGCGGCACGCATCATAACATGCCAACAACACAATCCAGGCGCGCGCGCGCCAAGCGGATCCACGCACCCGGGCGGGTGCCGAAGCACCAGGCGAGAGGTGCCGGGCCCTCGCCACGAGGGCTCCACGTCAAGAAAGGGCATTACGCTGACGGAACGCCCTTTCGTACGCCGCAGTATCTCGCATGTAAGGTGATCCTCAAGACGGATCGGTTCGCCTCGTCGAAAGTGTTCCAGGAGTTCGGCGACGTCGTGCAAGATGCTGCCGACGAGTTTGGCATTGGCGTCGACACGAAGCCCTTTGTCAGAGCGAAGCCCACAATACGCGAGGTGGTCTTCGTCGATACCCCCGATTTCCGCCTCTATAAGAGGTCGTTCATCCTCCGGAGGCGAATTCGATTCGAAGACGGCTTCCCGGTTGGAGAGCCGGAGATCGTGTTCAAGTTTCGCAACCCGGACCTACAGGCGGCCGCCGAGACCGATGTGAGGCCGAACTTCGCCGGAGACTATCGGATCAAGTTCAAGGTCCAGGCGCTCACTTTGCGCGACCAGGTGGGATCCTTTCGTATTCTCTTCTCGCACAACGTTCAATTTCCGTTGAGTCAGGTCCCCGAGGGAGACCGGACTTCCACAGCGTTCTTGTCGCACGTGTTCCCGGTATTGCACCCTGTGTTGGCATCTGGCGCCAAACACGTCGAGCTCGTCAACCAGACGTTCATCGAGGAAGTGCTGCAAGACATCTGCGTACTCGACTTCGGCAAGGGGATGACCGCCAAAGCCAATGTGGGGATGTGGCGCACGAGGGGAGAACACAAGCCGCTCGTGGGGGAGTTCGCTTTTCAGTACAAATTCAAGTCACAGGCTGACCTCGACCAGGCGGCCATCAAGAAGTGCGAGGAGTTCTTCATCAAGCTGCAAACAATGGGACGCGACTGGCTGCAATTCGGACTGACAAAAACCGGGGCACTGTACCGGCTCAAGGGTGCGGAGCCACCATTGGCCGAGTAGGCCGATCCGCCGCTCTCAGTCAACGGGTGGCGTCGCGTGCACGGAGCGCCCGTCTAATGATGGCGATCATTAGGATCGCGCCGTAGGCGCGAGACCGTGTTTCGGAGCGACCAGTATTACCGGTCGAGCTTCTGCCGGATCTGCTCCCGCAACGCGAGGAGAGCGGTGCGCTGGTCGGGGTTCGCCTGAATCATGTCGCCGAGCAAGGCGCCGGCCGATTCATCGGACAGGGTGATCGCCTCCGCTGCCAATCGACGGCCATTCAAGTGGCGTGACGCGTCGATCGGCACGGGGTTCGCGACGATGACATCCGACTCGCCATACTGCGCGCGTACGGCGACGAAGCGCTTGCCGCGCCGTTCCATGAAGCCAAAGCGAAGCCCGTCGATATCCGTCGGCCACGCGGGCATGACGTGCCGGCCGCCTTCTTCACCCTCGAAGTCAACTGCGCCGGGCCGCAGTGTCGAGAAATTTTGCTCGAACCCACCTTCGTAGCGAATCGCGTGGTGCATAGGGTCACTCCAGCAAATGTGAGACTTCGGGCGTCGGGCGGCCGACTCTTTGAAGCCTAAGATACCACGGCGCAGGCCAGTTCCCGTCGCGTTTGGCCACAAAGGTCGGCTAAGCGTGATCCAGCCGCCACCTCCAGCCGCCTCAAAAAACCGGAGCTCTGAACATCGGGTCCGTTCCCTGAAGGGCCAGACTGATTCCCCTTGTCCTTCTACAGGGCGCCGCGTAGACTCCCTCCTGTAGAAGCACACAGGGGACGCACTCACGCGCGACTTGGAAGTGCCGCATGCTGAGCGAGATCTGGACTGATCTGTGGTACCGCGTGAGAGCCCTCATCCATCGCGATACGATGGATGAGGAGCTCGACGCCGAGCTCCAGTTTCACATCGAGCGGGAGGCCGACGAACTGCTGCGGCAAGGACTGTCGCCAAGAGAGGCGCTGCGGCAAGCCCGGCGCACATTCGGCCGCGTCGAGCACGTGAAAGAAGAGAGCCGCGACGCCCGGGGGGTCGCGTTCCTCGAGTCGCTCGTCCAGGATGCCCGCTATGCCTGGCGCGGGTTGCGGTCGCGACCGGGCTTCGCCGCCGGCATTGTCCTCACACTCGCGCTGGGACTCGGCGCCAACGCTGCGAATGTTCGGTGTCGCCGATCGACTGTTGTTCCGGCCCCCTCCATACTTGCGGGACCCCGGCAGCGTGCATCGCGTATACATGAGCTGGACCGTGGACCGGGAGCGCGAGCTGGACCGCGGTACGTCCGTGGCGGCCTATCTCGACTTCGTCCACTGGACGCACCGCCTCTCGCCGATCGCTGCGTTCTGGACGTGGAAGATCGCCGTCGGAGAGGGCGCCGAGACCCACGAATGGCCCGTGTCCGGCGTGAGCGCAAGCTACTTCGATCTCTTCGATGCGCAGCCGACACTCGGTCGGTTCTTCGGCCCGAGCGAGGACGTGATGCCAATGGGCTCGCCCGTGGTCGTGCTCTCGTACGCGTATTGGCAGTCCGCGATGGGCGGCCGAAGCGATGTCTTGGGTCGCCAACTCCGCGTAGGTCGGATGCTCTTCACCGTCATCGGAGTGGCCCCGGACGGCTTCGTGGGCGTAGGCGACGACGACATCCCCGCAATGTATGTGCCGATCACAGCATTCGTGTGGAACGCACGGCCGCTGGACCGTTCGCAGGACTACTCCTGGTACGGGCTCGAGCTCCTCGTGCGCCGACCGCCTAGCACCAGCATCGCCGCGGCGAACGCGGATCTCACGGCCGCGTTCCAGCGGATCTGGCTGGCGCGCAATGCCGCGGAAGGGCACGACGCAGTCCCGATCGAGTCTGCCCGGCCGCAGGCGGTCTTGGGACCGGTGCGCCTGGCGCGCGGCCCGCAAGCAGGACCCGAGGACCGGGTCCTGCTCTGGGTCACCGCCGTGGCGGCAGTCGTACTCCTCATCGCCTGCGCAAACGTGGCGAACCTGCTGCTCGCGCGAGCTATGGCGCGCCGTCGCGAGATCACTGTCCGAGTCGCTCTGGGTGTGAGCCACGCTCGGCTCACGCGGCAGATCCTCACCGAGAGTCTCGTGCTTGCCGGCGCTGGGGCCATCGTCGGCATGGGTGTGGCGGAGTTGGGCGGCGGGCTCGTGCGGAGGTTGTTCCTTCTCACCGATCCCGCGTCGAGCATTCTCAGCGACCATCGGACGTTGCTCGTATTACTCGCCGCCACCGTTGCCACGACCGTCCTCACGGGCATTGCACCGGCGATCCACGTTAGCCGAGCCGATCTCGCGGCGGGGCTCAATGCCGGCGCCCGGGGGACGACGGGCCGATCGTCGGGCGCGCGGGCGGCGCTGCTGTTCGTTCAGGCGACGCTCTCCGTCGTACTGCTCGTCGGAGCAGGGCTCTTCGTGCGCAGCTTCGCCAACGTTCGCGCCATGCACTTGGGGTTCGATGTTGATCCGCTCATCGTCGTGATGACCAATAGCCGCGGTACGCGCATGACGCCTCCAGAGGAGGTCGCCCTGGAGCGGCGAGTGACGCAAGCGGCTGACGCGATTCCCGGGGTGGTCGCCACGAGCCCGGCGGCGTCGATCCCATTCTCGGCGTTCGAGGGACACCCCCTCTATGTCGCTGGCATCGACAGCGTCGACCTACTCGGCGATTTCTACTTGCAAGCCGGCAATCCCGACTACTTTCGCACCGTCGGCACCCGCATTGTCCGGGGGCGGGGGTTCACGGAAGGGGACCGAGCGAACGCGCCCCGCGTGATGGTGGTCAGCGACGGGATGGCTCGCGCGTTGTGGCCCGCCGTGGATCCACTCGGACGGTGCATCCGCATCGATTCTGCGGGCGCGCCCTGTACGAGCGTCGTCGGCATCGCGGAAGACCTGCACATTCGCTCGCTGACTGCCCGCCGCGAGTACACCTACTATCTCCCGATCACGCAATACGGGCAGGCAACCAACATGCAGTTGGTGCGCGCGGCCGGACCGGCCGGGAGCTACACCGACGTGGTGCGCCGACAGCTCCAGCAAGTCATGCCCGGCGCAGCGTACGTCACCGCCGTTCCTCTGCGCGCGATGGTCGACCCGAAATTCGAGAGCTGGCGCTTTGGCGCGACAATGTTCGTTGCGTTTGGGCTGCTCGCGCTCGCGGTCGCCGCCATCGGCCTCTACAGCATGATTGCGTATGGCGTCGCACAGCAGCGACGCGAGATCGGTGTCCGCATCGCGCTCGGTGCGCGGCGCAGACATGTCCTGACGACGGTCGGCGGCGCCGGACTGCGCGTCGTCCTCGCTGGGCTCGCAGTGGGCAGCCTCATCGCCGTGTGGGCGGGGAAACGAGTGGCGGATCTCCTGTTCGAGGAATCCCCGACGGACCCATTTGTGTACGCGGTGGTGGCTGCTGTGCTAGTGCTTGTAGCGATCGTCGCGACCGCCGTACCGGTATCAAGCGCGACGCGCGTGGACCCTACCGTGTCGCTGTGGACGGAATAGGCGAGTACCGTTCGATCAAACTCGAGGTCCGACGCCCTGACCGCTAGAACGTCGCCGACAGGTAGAGGGCTGGTCCCTGGATCGTGTAGTTGAATCTGACCGTATTACCGGAGCGCGATATCTTGTCGAGGTTGGCGCCAATGTAGTGGTACATCGCGACAAGGCCGAAATGGTTGAACGGATACCACTCGAAACCCAGGACGCCGTCACCCACGTGGCCGCCGTAGCTGGCGATGTCGTTGACATAGATGTATTGAAACCCGCCTTTCACGAACACACGAGGGACAAACTCCCAGTCGCCGTAAATGCCCAGCAGAGGAACTGGGACTGTAATGCTGCCGCTCGCTTTCGCGCTGTCAGCGACTCCGGTGCCCGTTCCCGACCCCGCAACCCGAATACCCATACTGCTGCCAACATGCAGGGCGTCGATTCCGATGCCCGGGCCAAGCTCCCAGTTGGGTTCGCGCCAGAATGTAATACCGGTACGAGATCCCGTAATAGTCGATGTTGTTATTCACGTCGAGCGTGCTGCCGACGTGGTAGGTGTTGGCACCCCAGATAATACTGTCGCTGATCGTCTTGGTGGCGCTCCGGTTGAAGCCGAAGTAGTCGAAGGCGAGAAAGTTGTGCTTACTGATCCGCCAGGATGCGCCGAGGTTGAACGTCTGCGTACTGGGCGACAGGCCGAGCGCGTTCTCGAGATTCACGTGGGTGCCATTGCGGAGCTGTGAGGAGAGGCTCGCATGAGTGGATATGAAAGGGAGGTAGCCACCAAGGTCGATGACGAATCGCAACGGCACGTGGCCGAAACGCTCAGGCGGGCCGATCGTGGTGTCAGATATCTGCCTCGAGGCGGACGTGGCGTGCACACTCGAGTCCGCGTGCTGGGCGACCGCCATCGGGGCGACCGTACATACCGCGACGAGCGCGGCCGCTAAACGCACAACGAGCGCAGCGGCGCCAGAAACAGACGGAGTGGCGCGGTGACCGCCGTGAAGCGGCATCACCGTCTGAGCTGAGCGCCCGTGCGTCGTTCGGTAGGTGCGCCCCAAGTTGACCCAAGGCGGAGGGAGTGGCACAACGGGAGTGATGCGCGCCGCGTGGATCGCGACCGTTGTGCAGTGTCCGATCACTGCTCGCACCGTTGTCGGACGCAAAATCGAGACCCCATCGAGAGGCTCGCATCCGCTGCGCCGCGACGTGACCCCGCTACTTTGGTCCAATGCGACCACATCTGCTGCGGCGCGAGCGTCACGGCTGAGCGCTCGCTTCGTGGGCGGCTAGCCAGCGGTCAGAGCGGCAACCGCAGCGCGCCGGTACGTGAGGCGCTCTGGCATCGGAGCCGATTCACTTACGCGGGTTGACGCACCCTGTCGATGAGTGCAGCGAATCATCCGAAAAGCACAGGAAATCCTGCAAGCGCCGCGATCCAACGCTCATACGTGGTCGCCGAACTGCGCCGCCGGTAACCTCCCTCCGGTTGGTTTCGCGCCGGGCGAAGACGAACCCCGTGGCGTCGAACCGTGTCGCCGGACTCAATCACGTCGAGGAGCGTCGCCCCCAATGCCGCAGATTCGAATCCTCTTCCTGCGGAACAAGAACCCCGACGTCAGTTGCAGCATCCGGGCTTCCAGCAAACCGCTCGCGATCCCGCGGTCTGCATCAGCTGGCAGGACGCACGGCGCTGCAGCCGAAGGCCAAACCGGTTGTCTCCGCGTCGATCGCGGTGGCTCGTGGTTCTACCCGGAGCGCTTTCTGCGCCCGGCCACCCGCGAGCGAAACCCGCCCGACTACCGCTATATCAGCATGGGCTTCCGAGTGGCGAAATCGCTCCCATGAGGTTGGCCCCGGCGCGAAGGTCGCGCGCCGTCGGTGGCATCGGCCGTCCAATGTATTGCCCCCGGACCCGAGGGCGGGATACTATCAGCGCGACGCGAACACGGCGAACAGCCGCGACGTAGAGGACGACGCAATCCACCGATGGTCCGGGTCCCTCGTTTCGTGAGGACGCGATCGCATGTCGCATCTCAACCTCGATACCGGCAACACGGGTTTCATGCTCCTCTGCTCGAGCCTCGTCATGCTCATGACGCCGGGGCTCGCCTTCTTTTACGGGGGGCTGGTCGGCCGCAAGAACGTGCTCGCGATCATGATGCAAAGCTTCGCGTCAATGGGGTGGACGACCGTGATCTGGTGGGCCTTTGGCTTCTCGCTCTGCTTCAGCGGTGATTTCAAGAGCGGGACGGACTTCGCAGGAATCCTGGGCAACTTCCACTGGGCGTTCCTGAACGGAGTCTCGCTGACCACTCCGTCCCCCACCAACGACACGATCCCGCTCTTCGTGTTCTTCGGATATCAGATGATGTTCGCCATCATCACGCCGGCGCTCATCACTGGGGCCTTTGCGAATCGCGTACGGTTCCCCGCGTATATGCTCTTCCTCACAGGGTGGCTCATCCTCGTCTATTTCCCGTTTGTGCACATGATCTGGGGCGGCGGCATCATGGCACACTGGGGCGTCCTCGACTTCGCCGGTGGCATCGTCGTGCACAACATCGCCGGCATCGCTGCGCTCGCCTCGGTGCTTTATGTCGGACGGCGAAAGGCGGAAGATCGGGCGCCGCACTCGATCCCGCTGGTGGCGCTGGGGACCGGCCTCCTGTGGTTCGGCTGGTACGGCTTCAACGCCGGCAGCGAATTCAGGGTCGACTCGGTGACCACCGTCGCATTCATCAATACTGATCTCGCCGCCAGCTTCGGGGCGATCACCTGGCTCGCGATCGATTGGCTGACGAGCAAGAAACCGAAGTTCCTGGGCCTGCTGACCGGGTCCGTGGCGGGCCTCGCGACGATCACGCCCGCTTCCGGATACGTCTCGCCCGGTGTGGCGGTCCTCATCGGGATCCTGGCGGGGATCGTCTGCTTCTACGCGGTCGCGCTCAAGAATCGACTCCAGTGGGATGACGCGCTCGACGTCTGGGGCGTACACGGGGTCGGTGGATTCCTTGGCATCGTGAGCCTCGGCGCCTACGCCAGTCTCGCATTCAACCCCGCCGGCAACAACGGTCTATTCAACGGCAACCCACATTTCTTCTTCGTGGAGCTCGGCGCCGTCTGCATCGCCACGGCGTGGGCGTTCGTCTTCACGTACGCTATGCTCTGGATCATCGACCGGATCACCCCAGTGAAGATCGACGCGGCGGGGGAGACCGCGGGGCTCGACATGGTGCTGCACGGCGAGGTCGCGTATATCGAAGCTCTCTGATCCGTGCGGTCACCTCTCAGACGCAGCACCGCGAACGAGTGCCGGTGCTGATGTAGCGTAGTGGGCGGCCAGCCCTGGACGAATCACGCTGCCGCTTCGTACGATTGAACTATGCCATCAGCTTCTTGCATCGTGGCCTCGATCGCCATCCTGCTGGTGTCGATGCCGATTGGGCTGCGCGCCCAAGCGGCCGCGAGCGAGGCGTGCCCCGCTGGCACGACCGAAGTCAGGCCAGGCAACTGCGTCGCACCACGCGAGGCGCCACCGAGCATTCTCGACTATCGGCCGAAATCGACGCTTCTCACCGCCGCGCACCTGGTGAAGGCGGCGAAATACCCGGCGATCGACTTCCATGGTCATCCCGAGGATCTCATCATGTCCGCGCAAGGCCTCGAAACGCTGCGGACCGATCTGGATCGCTTGAACGTTCGCATGCTGATCTCCGCGGATAACCTGTCGGGCAGCGAGCTGCGCGGCGCACTCGGGGCGATCCGGGCGTCGGACGCCATGAGAGATCGGGTTCGGGTGCTCGCCGGAATCGACTTCAGCGACGTCGGACCGGGATGGGCCGAGCGAGCGGTCAAGCAGCTCGATGCCGACGCGGCGGCTGGCGCGGTCGGCGTCGGTGAAATCCCGAAAAGCCTCGGGTTGTCGACCCGAAAGCGGGACGGCTCGCGACTCCACATTGACGATCCAGCGCTCGATCCCATCTGGGACGAGTGCGCCCGACTGGGGATTCCTGTCTTCATTCATACAGCGGATCCGCAGGAGTTCTTTCGGCCGTTGGACTACTCCAATGAGCGCTGGCTCGAGCTGGCACTCTTTCCGGGACGTCGGTATCCTCGCGATCGCTTTCCGAGTTTTGATGAGCTGATGACGGAGCGGGACAACATGTTCCGCAAGCATCCGCGAACGACGTTCGTCGCCGCGCACATGGGGTGGCACGCGAACGACCTCGCGTCGCTCGGCGCGATGCTCGATGCGATGCCGAACGTGTACACGGAGGTCGGGGCGGTGCTCTACGATATCGGCCGCCAGCCGCGCGCGTCGCACGATTTCTTCGTCAAGTATCAGGATCGCATTCTCTTCGGAAAGGATGCGTTTCAGCCGAGCGAGTATCCATACTACTTTCGCGTATTCGAGACAGCGGACGAGTACTTCGACTACTACCGGCCGTACCATGCATTCTGGAAGCTGTACGGCATCGCGCTCCCGGACACCGTGCTCAAAAAGGTGTACTTCGCGAACGCGCTCAAAATCACGAGGGCATTGCCGCAGACTGACTGGCCGGCGCGGTGACTTACGGGTTCGGCCCGTCTCCCGATGTCGCGTGCGTCGCCGGCTGCGTGAGATCGTAGAGCCGGGCCCACGCGCCCGTTGCGACTATCGAGTCGGTCGGCACGCCCAGTGTGGCCACGTACTTCGCGAACGACCGCGGGGATTCGTGTGCCGATACCCACGTGTACTCCGATGCCACGACCCACACGCGGCGCCGGCCGCGGTAGCGCTCGAAGTGTGCGCGATCGCAGCCGCCCCGGTCGGTGGCGCCCGGCGGGATGCCGTAGAGCACGCCGTACAAGCCGAAGGCTGCGTCTGTCGCGCAGTACACGTAGATCACATCGCCTGGCTCGCGTCGCGTCGCGAGTTGGGCCACCACCGGGCGGAGATCTTCGTGCGCGGCCCTGGGGTTGTGCGCGAAGGCCAAAACGGGACGGACGGTGAGAAGGAGGCAGCCCGTTGCCGCGACGCCGAGCCCGACGCGCGGTAGCTGCACGAGGAGGCTCAGCGCAGAAGCGGTCGCAAGGACGGCCATCGGGGCGAGGAACAGCGCCAGCCTGCTTTCCAGCGGATACTGATGCAGCGCCGAGGCGCCCAGGGCGAACATGAGCGGCAGTACGACGGCCAAGCCGCCCCAGCGATCGCGCCGCACCAGCACGCAGATGCCGATGACGGCGCACGCGGCGACGAGGAGGGGTGCGGGAACGGCAAAGAGCCAGCCACAGGCGTCACGCCCGAAGCGAAGCAGCCAACCGGCTTCGTGCAACGATCGCGGAGGTATTGGGAAGAAGGACGCCGCCCAGTATTGGTGCATGTACGCAAGAGTGAACCCTTCCACGCGGCGCCGCGCATCGAGCAGCGCGGCCAGGGCGCTCGCCATCCAGATCGCGCCGAGTCCGACGAGCCACCATCGATCACGCCGGTGCTCGAGCCAAGCGTGTGCGACCGCCACGACTGCCACCGCCGCCAGGGAGAACACGGTAGTCACTGACAGCCACGACGCCACGGCGCCGCCGAGTGCCAGCGCCACCCACCGACGGCGAGCGACCGGCGCGTCGACAAGCGTCAGCGCGGCGAGGGGGAGTGCCACCGCCGCCAACACATTGAACGCGTACGGCTTGACCTCTGCAGAGTAGTAGACAAGGGGCGGTGCCACCGCGAACAACGCCACAGCTCCCGCGGCAAGAGAGGGGACAAGGCGTTGCGCGAGGCGCGCAAACAGCACGAGCGCACCGACGCCAGCGATGAGTGGCCAGAGCCGCAGCGCGCGTTCGTCAGGACCAAAGCTGGTGGCTGCCCATCGCTCGAGCTCCAGGAATCCCAGCGGCGCGATCTGACCGTACTTGAGCGGCAGCCGAGCGAGCTCGCCGGCGGAGCGGCCCAAGATATTGTAGCTGAGAAACACCTCGTCCAGCCACAGGGAGCGATCGCCCAGGTACTGCACAACGCGCAGCACGATGCCGAGCCCGATCGCCAGCGAGATGAGGGATGGCCGAACACCTGCCGATCGCGGATGCGCGGCCTCGACGGGAGCGACTTGAGTGGCCAGGGTCGGTTCGTCCGGTTGGTGCGGGTGAGCGTCCACATTGGATGGACGTTGGACGTTGGACGTTAGAAACGAATCGCGGCCGTCCTGTCCCGGGGATATCTTAGCGCGGGCTCAATAGGGGATGGCACAGGCGCGACGGACCAGGTCGCCGGTCGCGTCGGCAGCGACAGCCGCGAGGTACAACGACATGGATGTGAAGTCTGCAGCGCGTGCCCGGTTCGAATCCCGACAGGACCAACTCGTGGCGCTCAGCCACCGGATTCACGCGCATCCCGAGATGGGATTCGAGGAAGTGCAGGCGGCGTCGTGGCTGTGCGAATCGCTGTCCGACGCGGGCTTTCAGGTAGAGCAGGGCGTCTGCGACCTGCCGACGGCCTTCCGTGCGACTGTGGGCTCCGGTCCGCTGCACGTCGGGATTTGCGCCGAGTACGACTGTCTGCCAGGGATCGGCCACGCATGCGGGCACAATGTCATTGCCGCCTCGGCAGTCGGTGCGGCGCTGGCCGCGGCCACGGTCGCAGATGATGTCGGCCTCACGGTCACGGTCATCGGCACGCCAGCCGAGGAAGTCGGGAACGCCAGCGGGAAAATCCTGATGTTGGAGCGCGGGGGGTTCGACGGCATTCACGCGGCGATGATGGTGCACCCGGCGCCGTTCGACATGCTCCGGTCGAAGATCATCGCCGCGTCGATGTTCGAAGTGCACTACACCGGGAAGGAGTCACATGCCTCGGCCTTCCCGGAGCTCGGCATCAATGCAGCCGACGCCCTGACCGTCGCCCAAACGGCGCTGGGCCTGCTGCGCCAACACATTCGCGCAACGGACCGGATCCACGGCATCGTCACCAACGGCGGCGCCGCGCCGAACGTCATCCCCGCGCACACATCCGCCAAGTACATCGTCCGCTCGGAGACGCTGGCCCAGCTCGAGGAGCTGCGCCCCAGGGTACACCGTTGCTTCGAAGCCGGCGGCCTGGCGACGGGCGCGAAGCTAGTCATCACCGGCGGCGACAAGCCGTACGCGGAAATGCACCACGACGAGGCGCTGGCGATGCGCTATCGCCAGAACTCGGAGGCGCTGGGGCGGCCGTTCCCCAATCTCGGCGAGTGGGAGACCCGGCCGACGGGATCGACGGACATGGGCAACGTGTCGCTGGCCATCCCTTCGATCCACCCGATGATCGGCATCAATTCGCTGCCGGCCGTCAATCACCAGCCGGAATTCGCCGCTCATTGCATCACCCCGGACGCCGACAAGGCGCTCGTGGACGGCGCGCTCGCGATGGCATGGACCTGCATTGACCTGGCGACCGATGACGCGCTCCGGCGCCGCCTGACCGCCTCGTAACGACAGGTGCCTCGCCCGACCAGATTCCATGTGCTCTCCCGTGCTGAGGCCGAACGCTACGAGCCGCTCGAGGTCGAGGCCTGCATTTCGATTGGTGACCCTGCCGCAACGCCCGCCGATCTCTCTCCCGCGTTCGTTGCCGTTCTTCAACTGGCCTTCAACGACATCGTGGCCGACCCGGGGCCCAGCGATGTACTGTTCGGCCCGGAGCACGCAGGGGAGATCATGCGATTCGTCGAGCGGTGGCCGCACGTCGACCGCATCGTCGTGCACTGCGGCGCGGGGGTCAGCCGGTCTCCCGGTGTCGCGCTCGGCGTGTCCGACGCGTTCGGCTGGCCGGTCCTCGCGCTCGAACGCGCGTTCCCGGGGTGGAATCGACGGGTGCGAACCGTGATTGCCGACTATGCCGCCCGGGGGGCGAGGTAGCCGGGTGCCTGCCATCGCTGAGGCGCAACCTTGATCGGACGGCCTGCTTAACGTAGCGTAGCTCGCGCGATCATCGAGGACCGAGAGGGGGGCAATCGATGCCGAGTCACAGCAGGCGAGAGTTCATCACGGCCCTCGGTGCGGCCGCGGTCCTTCCCGTGGGTCCGTCGCTCCTCCGCGCCTTGCGTGGGTTGTCTGTCGACGACGCCCCACCACGGTTCAAGGTGCGCACGATCACTGCGGGCGTCACGACCGACGGCACGTCACCGGAGCCCATCAATCGCGCAATTGCGATGCTCCGGTCGGCCCGCACCCGCATCGAGGCGGCCGGCTTCCAGGTCGAGGGGGTTCGCGTTACCACATTGCCGTTCGTCGCCGACGCGCCAGCCGCAGCGCGCCCGCGATTGCTGGAGGATCTGCAGGCGATCGACCGCGTGGCGACGCAGGAGAAAGTCGGCCTCTGCGTGGGTCCGGTGCTCAAAGGCGACCGGTACGATCCGAGCCTGGTGGATTGGTTGGTGGAGTTCACGCGCACCACGCAGCGAATCAACTTCAGCGCAATGATAGCGACCCCGGATCTCCCCGTCTGTCGCCAGAGCGCGAAGACCGCGAGCGAGGTCATTCTTGCGCTCGCACGCTCGAACCCCGGGGGATCGGCGAATTTCCGGTTCACCGCGATCGCCAACATGCCGCCCGGCTCGCCGTTCTTTCCGGGTGGATATCACGACGGCCCACCGTCGTTCTCGATTGGCCTCGAGGCGGCGCTTCTCGTGCATGATGCGTTCGACGGTGCTGGAGACGCGACGGTCGGCGAGTCGCGGCTTCGCGACTCCATGTCCACCCTGTATGCGCCCCTGGAGGCGGCGGCACTCGCCGTCGCTCGCGAGGCCGGCTTCGAGTATCTCGGGATCGACTCGTCCCCCGCGCCAAGCACGGATGCGAGCATTGGCTCGGCGATCGAGACACTGACCGGAGTGCCATTCGGTGGCGCGTCGACGCTGCAAGCGTGCGCCGCGGTCACGGCGGCGATCAAGTCACTGCGCGTCCGGACGTGTGGATACTCCGGCCTCATGCTCCCCGTGCTCGAGGACCCGGTGCTTGCGACGCGAGCAAGCGAAGGCCGCTACGGCATCCGCGAGCTCTTGCTCTATTCGTCGGTGTGTGGCACAGGGTTGGACACCGTCCCGATCGCGGGCGACACTCCGGCCCCGCGCATCGCCAAAGTGCTCGAGGACGTCGCCACGATGGCGAGTCGCCTGCATAAGCCTCTGTCCGCGCGGTTATTCCCGGCGATCGGCAAAGCTGCTGGCGAGCATGTGGAATTCGAGCACCTGGCTCCGTCGGTCGCGCTCGAGGTGACGTAGACTCGCGCGTGGCCCAGCACCAATGACCGGCGGGCTGCGCTGCGGGGGGATAGCGAGCTCAGCATCGCGCATTAGGACGGGTGAGGGTACATTAGCGCCGCGCTGATCGTCTCCCGGAAGGCCACTTTTACCTGGAGTGTTCCGTGCCGCCTGTCGCCCTGCGCCCCCGGTCAACGACCGAAATCATTGATGCGGCCGCCAGCCTGTTGCGCCAAAACTACCTCGAGTTAGTGACGGCCACCGCGCTGTTCACGGTCCCGCTCTTCATTGCGAACGAATTTATTGCTCCCCGGTTGGGGATCCAACCAGGCATCGCGACCAATCCGTTCGGGACGAATGCGTTGACCGCCGCGCCGGCAAGCGTGTATGCGACGGGCCTGTTCCAGTGGGCCATGCTGTCCACCGCGATCGCGTTCGTGTTCGGAGGGCTTGCGTCAGCCACGACGGTCGTGATCGTGTCGGACAACTACCTGGGGCGCGAGGTGACGATCGCGGGCGCCCTGGCCCGCGCGCTCAGTCGCTTCTGGGCTGTCATCATTACCGGAGTGGTACAAGGCATCCTCATTGGCATTGGCTTGGTCTTCTTCCTCATTCCTGGCTTGTTCTGCATCGCCTGGTTCTTCTCGGCCGTCAACATCGTGATGGTCGAGGGGAAGAATCCGTTCGAGGCCTTGGGCCGCGGCCATTTTCTCGCCAAGGGGTCAGTGCTGCGAGTGCTGGGCACGCTCTTCTTCACGGGCCTCATCATCATGGTGGCAGCCTTTGTGGTGGGTCTCGTTCTCCAGTCGCTGATCTCAGTGGTCCACGCGGGGCCGCAGGCGACGGTGGTCGCGGACAATCTCGCGAGGATCGTCATTTATCCATTCTTTACGGTCGTGGCGACAGTCCTGTACTTCGACCTGCGCATCCGCAAAGAAGGGCTGGACCTCGAGTTGATGGCCAAGGAGCTGGGCGTGGCGCTGCCGGGGGCAGTCCCGGCGTAAGCACCGCTCACATCAGCCCGAGGGGAGCGTCAGCGTGAACGTCGAGCCGACTCCAAGCGCACTCTGAACAGTCAGGTCGCCACCCATCTTGCGCGCGAGCTCGCGGCTGATGGCAAGGCCGAGCCCGACCCCCTTCTCAGCGCCGTGCGTTCGCGACCCCATTTGTACAAAGGGCCGGAAAATCGCGTCGTGCTGGTCCGACGCGATACCCCGGCCGGTGTCGCGGACGGATATCGAGGTCTTGTCCTCGCTGCGCTCACCGCACACCGAGATCTCCCCCGGGCCTGCGGTGAATTTGATCGCGTTCGACAAGAGATTCAGCAGCACCTGCAAAATGCGATCGCGGTCGCCCGTACAGGTGAAACTGTCCACGCTGCCGGCGACCGTCAGGGTGAGACCCTTCGCGTTTGCCTGCGCCGCCACGAGCCCGGCGGCCGCCGCGACACACTCCTCGACATCGACGATCTCACAGCCGATGATAGTATCCGCGGATTCCAGACGTGCCAGGTCGAGGAGGTCGTTGACAAGGCGCGTGACGTACCGCGCGGCGCGGTCCACGCGCGTGAGATCCGTTTTCTGCTCCGGGGTGACGGGTCCGCGCATCCCGTCGGCAAGCAGGGCGGCGTATCCCATGATCGCATTGAGCGGCGTCCGCAGTTCATGGCTGATGGCGCTGAGGAACACGGTCTTGGCTCGACTCACCCGCTCGGCCATGTGCCGCGCGACCTCGGCTTCGTACACGAGCTGTTCGCGCTCGAGCTCAGCGGCCTTTCGCGCGTGGATGTCGGTGAGCGCGACGGTGATGCGTCGCTGGTGTGACGCGAGGAGGACGTCATCAGCGGCTGCGAGGAACCACCGGTCGCCCACTTGCACCTCACGTCCTTGCACGGGCGCGTGTTCCACGACACGTGTGATCGCGTCTCGACTGGCGTCGTCGAACCGCTGCTCGATCGCGGCCGCCAGCGACTGCCCGACCAGAGCTCTTGGCTCGAGCCCCACGAGGGCGGCGCCCGCGCGGTTGCTCCGAACGACGCCGCCGCTCTCGTCGAGCAGAAAGACGGCATTGGCGATGCCGTCGAACGTGAGTACCCACTCATTGGCGACGTCTCGCAGGCGCGCTTCGGCGCGCGCCGCTCGAAGCAGCGCGCGCATCGTCGCCAGAAAAATGACCGGATCGATGGGATGCGTCAGGAACGCATCCGCGCCCGCCTCGAGTCCCGCGGCTTTGTCGACGTTTCGCGTGTAGGTCGCGGCCACGTGCACCACGGGAATCGACGCGGTTGCGGGACTGCGCTTCAACGTGCGCACGACGTCGTTGGCGCTCATGTCTGGCAGACTCACGGCGAGCACAATCAGGTCTGGCTCGTGCGTAGCAAGGCGTAGGGCGTCGTGGCCAGTGATCCCTTCCACCACCTGCATCCCAGCCAAGCGCAGTGTGTGCGCGACCGCATAGCGGTTGCCCGGTGAGTCGTCCACCACCAGGGCGATGTTCGATTCGCGTGTCTGCCTCAGCGCTCCCCACCGCTCGTCCAGCCGTGGGTCGGCCATCGCGGCGATCGTGTCTCCCACAGCACTCATCGCCACACCCGGATTGCGATTGCGTGATCGGCCCACACGGGTGCGATATTCCTTCTGTTCGAACCGGAAAGTGATCGGTTGCGTATCAAGGTGTTCCGCGAATCCTGTTGTCTAACACCATCAGTGTCGAAACGCGAGTCACACTCGGCAATTTTAGCGCCGAGCGAGCGCGCTATCCGGGTGTCGCCGGAGCGCAAGCCTCTCGTCGCCTCGACGGTGCTCTTATGTGCGCCAGCGTTCGGAGAACTCGGCGAGGCTTCGGGGGCAAGCTGGAGCGAGAACGTCCTACTCCGTGGCGCACACACGTTCCATTACGTAGGAGCCGGAGGCGCCAGCAGCGGCGCGACATAGGCACCGCACCTTGGGCAGGATGACAGGGATCCGAGCCACTGGTCGCGATCAACGACAGGCGTGGCTTGCCGAGCGGATGTCACGAAGCGTGCTCGGCGATTACCCTTTGCGGGAATAGGGACTTTGACCGGGGGCGATCTGCGAGTCGATACATGGTTGCGGGATGCTCGGTACGGCTTTCGGTCGCTGTGGCGGAGCGCCGGCTTCACGGTCGTTGCGGTGCTGACGCTCGCCTTGGGGATCGGTGCAAGCACCGCGATGTTCAGCGCGCTGCGAGGGGTCGTGTTTCGCAGGCTGCCGGTTCGCGACCAGGATGCCATCGCGGTGCTCTGGCTGCAGGCGGCCACCGGTGGCGTCGATCACTGGCCGATCGAGTATCGGGATCTGACGGCGTTCCGCGAAGCGACGCATGCGTTCGAGTCGGTGGCTGGAGTGAACTTTCAGGGCGCGTCCGAGCTCGTGATGCTGGACGCCGGCAGGCCTGTCACGCTCGACGGTAGTTGGGTTACGGGGAACTTCTTTTCTGTGCTGGGACTCTCGCCTGCGCGCGGACGGCTCCTGCGCCCCTCGGACGACGTGCCGGGCGCTGCGCCGGTGATGGTCATCGGTTACGCCTTCTGGCAGCGGCAGTTCGGCGGTGATGCGTCGGTCATCGGACACGCTCTGGAGTGGAACGGCCGAAGCTATACCGTGGTCGGGGTCCTGCCCCGGGACTTCGAGTATCCGAAGCGCACGCAGGCGTGGTTTGCCGTGCTGCCCTGGTTCCCCGGGACGGTGGACATCTCCGCCCTGTCGCCGGCGATTCAATTCGACCTGGTTGGCCGCCTTCGCCCGGGGACGAGCCTGCGGGGGGCGAGGGACGACTTCCAGTCGTTTCTGCGAGCGACGGATTCCGCGCGCAGTGCCTCGGAGCGCGGTGGAACGCCGGTCGTCACATCGTTGCCCGCGCTCGTTATCGGCAACATGCGATCGATGCTCTGGGCTGGGTGCGCCGCCGTCGGCCTTCTGCTGCTGATCGCCTGTATCAATGTGGCCAACCTGCTGCTGATCCGTGCCTCCGCTCGCGCGAACGAGATTGCCATTCGAGTCGCGCTCGGAGCTGGCCGGCACCGTTTGGTGCGACAGCTTCTGATCGAGAGTGGGGTCCTGGGTGTCGCCGGAGGGGCCTTGGGCATTCTGATCGCGGCGGCCACCATCCGCGCGGTCGTTGCGCTCGCTCCGCCCGAGCTACCGCGACGCGACGTCATCGCAATCGATCCTGCGGTCCTCGTGTTCGCGATCGTGGTGACGGCACTGGCGGTGCTGCTCGCGGGATTGGCGCCGGCGATTCTCGCTGTGGCGGATGATGTGGGCGTGTCGCTGCGAGCGGGTCGCGGCGCGCTCGGAGGGAGTCGTCGGACGCAGCGGCTGCGGCACGGTCTGGTGGTTGGTCAGATATCGCTCGCGTTTCTGGTCGCAATCGCCGGAGGGTTGCTCGCGCGCAGTCTCATCGCGCTGACAGGCGTGAACATGGGATTCAATCCCGACAGGCTCCTTGTGGTCGAGACGAGCATTCCGCCGCAGCTCGTCGCTCAACGCAGCGAAGGGGTAGCGCTCCAAGAGGCCGCACTCGCGAGGGTGAGCGCGAGTCCCGGAGTGATCGCCGCGACAATGATGCCCAAGCCTCCGTTTTCCGCGCAGGGTGGTTGGTTCGGGATGATCACCGGCGAAGGTCAAAGCGCGGAAGCACAGAAGAGCAACCCATTGGTGAACTTCGAGGTGGTCAGTCCGGGGTACTTCCACACGATGGGGATCCCGGTGCTGCGGGGGCGGGCGTTTGGTGAGCAGGATCGCGAGCACGCCTTGCCCGTGGCGATCGTCAGCGATGCCCTGGTGCGACATCTGTGGCCCGGTCAGGATCCGATTGGCAAGCGGGTCAAGAATGGCTCGCCGGAGGACACGACCGACTGGCTGACCGTGGTCGGCGTAGTCGGCGAGACGCGGTATCATGAGTTGACCAGGCTCGAGCCAAGCCTCTACGTCCCCGTCCGACAAACCGACGCGCCGATGCCAATGACGCTGGCGGTGCGAACGCGCGCCGATCCTGAGGGCGTTGTGCCTGAGATCCGGCGCGCCCTGCAGGAGGTCAATCCGGCCTGGGTGATTGCTGGGGGTGGCTCCATGCGTCAGTTGCTCGCAGCGCCGCTCGCGCGACCGCGTTTCAGTGCTCTTCTGTTTGTCACCTTCGCGGCGATCACTGTGCTGCTTGCGATCGTCGGCATCTACGGCGCCCTGGCTGCGACCGTGAGTCAGCGGAGCCGTGGAGATGGGGATTCGCCTGGCCCTCGGCGCCGCACGCGCTGACGTGCGAGGCCTCGTGCTGCGTCAAGGGATGCGGCTCGCGATTATCGGGTGTGCGCTGGGGTTTCTCGGCGCACTGGCCGGGACCCGAGTCTTGCGGAGCATGCTGTTCGGCATAGCGCCCGGCGATCCCGTGACGTATGCATGCGTCGCCAGCTTCGTCCTTGCGTCGGCGGCCCTCGCGTGCTACTTGCCAGCGAGGCGTGCGACCCAAGCGGATCCGCTCGTGACATTGCGCGCGGAATAGTCGATCAGGGGCTCGACCCTGCCGCGGCTGCCGACACCGTTGGCGTGACCACCGCCGATGGCGCAGAGCGGAGGCCGTCTTTGAGATATTGATCAAAGAACGCGAGCATGTCGCCCAGCTTCACGCGTACGTTCTCGGGAGACGTGATGTAGTAGGTCTCGCCCGGGTAGCTCTTGTAACGAAAGAGCTTGTAGTGTGCGTCCAGCGCTCGCGCGAAGTCCAGCGATGCCGGAACCGGGAGTTGGGCCTGGCGCCAGGTCGACGTTGCGCCCTCGCCGTGAATGATGAATACCGGTGTCGTGACCTGGCCAGCGCTGTAGATAGCCGAGTTGCGGCGGTAGACCGCGGCGCTCTCCGGAAATGGGCCGAACTCGAATGCCAGTAGCTGATTGTGGACCATCTCATTGTTGAATTCGTGGAAGCGCACCCAGTCGCCGTATCCCGATTCCGCGATTGCGGCCTGGAACACCTTCGGCGCGAATGCGATCGCGGTCATGGTCATGATGCCGCCATAGCTCACTCCATGAATACCCATCTCTTGCGGGTTCACGTACGGTTGCTGTTTGAGGTAGTCCACGCCGGCCAACACGTCCTTGAGATCGCAGTGTCCCCAACATCCGTTGTTGGCGTCTTCGAATGCACGACCGTAGCCCGAGCTCCCACGGATATTCGGAAGCAAGACGGCGTAGCCGCGCTGTGCGAAGTACTGGACCTGCGGCTGGTAGCTGTCGATCCACTGACCGGTGGGCCCGCCGTGGATCCATATGATGCCAGGTACCCGCTCGCCCGCTTTCACGCCTCGCGGCTCGTAGAGATACGCCGAGATCGTGTAGCCGTCGGCGCTCGGGTATTTGATCTTGCGAGGCGTGACGAGACGGCTGCGCTCGAAGCCAGGCGGCGTCGCAAACGTGAGTTGCACCGTGCGGCCGCTCTGGACGTCAACGGTGTAGAGATCAGCGGGACTCGTCGTGGAGCCGAGTGTGTAGCTCAGGCGGGTCCCGTCTGGTGACCATGCGATGCGGGACACTACTCCGTCGGCCGGCGAGACGATAGCTCGCGGCGTGCCGCTGCCGGCACTGACGACGTAGAGTCCCTTCGTTCCGTCGCGGTTCGATACGTATGCGATCCGGGAGCCGTCGGGTGACCACGCGCCCTCGCTCTGCTCGGCCGACTCGGCCGCGACTGGACGCGGATCACCTCCGCTCAGCGGGGCCGTCCAGTAGTTGATCCAGCCCGATCGCTGGGACTTGAAGAGTACGCGCTTCCCATCGGGTGAGACTGGCGCGAAGCCGAACGCGCGACCGCCGCCGTAATCGAACAACTCGGGCTCGCTCACGATGAGACGGGGTGGTGCCGATCCATCCGCAGGCACCGCCATCACATCGTGCCTGACCCACCGCTCGTCCAACCGGTCATACACGATGGTGCGGCCATCCGGAGTCCAGCTCGGGAAATCTTCGTAGCGCGGATCACCGGTGAGTCGCACCACTTCGCCGCCTGGGACGGTAACCGTATAAATGTCCTGGTTGCCGTACCGCCCGTCGGAGAATGCGATGCGGGTGCCGTCGGGTGACCAGCTCATTGAATACAGACCCGCCCCCATCCGCGTGAGCTGCACGTCCGTGCCCGTGCGTGCGTTCCATAGCCAGATCTCGGGGGCGTCGCCTGCCTTGGTCGAGACGTAGGCGAGGTAATCGCCCTTGGGTGACCAGGCGGGCTGCTGTCCGTACCCCATGCCATTCACCGGGATGTTGCGGACGATCAAGCGCGGTGGCGCGCCAGTTGGACTCATAACCCAAATCCCCGACGGCCCTCCAAAGGCGCCGAGAAAGGCGATCTGCGATCCGTCGGGGGACCATACGGGCTGGTTGGCACCGCCAACGACGGAGCTCAGCGACAATAGCTGCTCGACGGAGAGGGGGGATGCCTCGCTCGCGGTCGCCGGGCGCTCGGTGCGACCTTGCTGCTGGCCGCTTGATGCGGGCGCGACCACACCCGTCATCGCGGTACCCACGAGTGCTCCTCTGAGAAACCAGGTCATTGCGTGGCGCATGGGCCTCTCTCCAGAATCACGGACGTCGCGTTGAGCTCTCAGACCATGATAGGTTGGCTCACGCGGCTTGTCCAACAGCGAGGCGAGGGACCAATCGGTGGCCGACGCCTGGGAGGATCGATGATGCGGCATCACGCAGCGGGTCGAGTGATCGGCCTGGCCGGTAGCCTCTCACTCATGATTGCAGCGGTCTTGCCCGCCCAGTCGTCGGGCGACCTCGTACACATGCTGCCAGCCACGCTGCAATCGTGCGGTGGCGCGATCTCGTCAGGCGACGTCGACGTCGAGCGTCGATCGGTGTACGTCCCGGCGAGCGATGGCGTGAAACTGGCGGTCGACATTTTGCTCCCGCGGAACCTTGCATCGGGCGCGAAGCTCCCCACCCTGTATTCGGCGACGCGCTACTGGCGCGGCCAAAAGGGCGCCCCACCGACCGCAGGTGAGAAGCTCTGGATTGCGCGTGGGTTTGCCGTGGTGAACGCCGACGTACGCGGCACGGGTGCGTCCTTCGGCCAATGGTACATCCCATACTCGCCGTTGGAGTCGAAAGACGTCGGCTTTATCGCGAACTGGATCGCAACGCAGTCGTGGTCCAATGGGAAAGTGGTGATGACGGGCACCTCCTATCCCGGTACGACGCCACTCATGGCGCTCGCGTATGGCGAACCGGCGATCAAGGCAGTCGCTCCCAAGTTCGCTGACTTTGATCTGTACGCTGACCTGCTGATGCCGGGTGGCGTGACCAGCGAGGCCCTGACGCTCAAATGGGGTGACCTCGTCCGTCAGATGGATCTCAACAAGGGACCAGACGGTTCGAGTGCCAGTGTGCGACCTGTCGACGGACCCGACGGGGAGGCGCAATTGGCTGCCGCGGTGGACGAGCACAAGGCGAATCCGTGGGGCTTCGACCAGGCTGCATACCAGGTGACGTACAAGGACGAGCCCCTGACACAATTCGGAGGTATGCCGATCGACGACGCGGGTGTCTTCCACCTCCAGCACGCCGTCGAGCAATCGCATGCTCCGGTCTTCGGGTGGGGAAGCTGGCTGGATTCGGGGATCGCGCAGGGACTTCTGAATCGGTTCATCAACTGGACCAATCCCCAGCTCACCATCATCGGTCCCTGGACGCATGGCGCGCGCAACGACGTGAACGTCTTTCATCCCAATGAGCCGTTGGATCCACCGCGAGACGCCCAGGAGCAGATGATCTACTGCTTTCTCAGCAATTACGTGAGCGACACGCCGGAGCCGATGGCGACCCACACGCTCTACTACTTCACGATGGGTGAAGACAGGTGGAAGAGGACAACTGTCTGGCCGCTGCCGGGCACGCGCAGCGAGCGGCTGTATCTCGCCGCTGGCAACGCGCTCACGAAAACGGCGCCGACGGTCGCAGGCCGTGATACGTACACAGTGGATTTCAATGCCTCTGCAGGACCGGCCAATCGGTGGGCCACGCAAGCCGGCGGGCCGCCAATCGATTACGGAGACCGGGCGGAGGCAGATCGCAGACTACTCGTGTACACGGGGGCGCCGCTCGCGGAGGATTTGGAGGTCACGGGGCAGGCGGTCATCACGCTGCGAGTCACCTCCACGCATACCGACGGCAATTTCTTCGTCTACCTGGAAGATGTCGCACCCGACGGCCGTGTCACGTACCTGACGGAAGGCGAACTGCGGGCCCTGGATCGCCGACTGTCACACGCGACGCCGCCATACAAGACTACGTATCCCTATCGCACGTACTCGCGAGGCGACGCCGAACTGCTCGTGCCCGGGGAGCCCGCGACATTGACGTTCCAGCTGATGCCGACGTCGGTGTTGCTGCGGGCGAATCACCGCCTGCGCGTTGCAATCGCGGGGGCGGACAAGGGCACGTTTCTTCGAGTACCCGCGATGGCCCAAGGCGACGTCACGATCGCGGTGCTGCGCGGTGGCCCGGACGGATCGTTTATCGAGCTGCCGGTGATACCGCGGAGACGCTAGAGGCTGGACGCTGGACGTTGGACGTTAGGGGCCGCGCGGTCGGGATCTCGCGGAGTGTCGTGTCGATGGCGAGCGCCAACCTGTCCACGATCGTCTCAATGTCATCGGGTCCCGCGATGTAGGGTGGTGCGATGAGCACATGGTCGCCCACCTTACCATCAACGGTTCCTCCGCTCGGATACACGCCGAGTCCACATTCGAGCGCGCGGTACTTGACCCGCTCGTGCAGCCCCAGTCGGGGGTCGAATGGCTGTTTGCGTTCGCGATCCTCGACGAGCTCGAGGGCCATGAAGAGCCCACGTCCGCGGATGTCGCCAATGTGTGGGTGAGCGCCAAACCGCTCGCGCAGTTGCTCGTCCAACAGCCGTCCCATGGCGCGCACGTTGGAGAGCAGGTCGTCTTCCTGGATGATGCGCTGGATCTCGAGGGCGGCCGCACACGCGACGGGATGTGCCTGATACGTGTGGCCATGCATGAACGCGCCAGATCCGTTCGCGAGAGCATCGACCACGCGTCGTGAAATGAGCATGCCGGCGATGGCCTGATAGCCACCCCCCAACCCCTTCCCGAGCGTCTCGATATCGGGGCTCACGCCCTCCTGCTGCCACGCGTGCATTGTCCCAGTTCGGCCGGTCCCGCACATGATCTCGTCGAGGATCAACAGGGCGCCGTAGCGGTCGCAGACCTCGCGCACCGCTTCGAAGTATCCCGGGACTGCGGCCACGCATCCCGAGGTAGCGCCCACCACCGGCTCTGCACAGAACGCGATGACGGTGTCAGGTCCCAGGCGGCGGAACTCACCGTCCAATTCCTGCGCCAGCCGTTCGACGTATTGCTGTTCTGATTCGCCGGGAGCCTGGTAGTGATATGCGAAGCAGGGCGAGACGTGACTGAACGCGGTGCCGAGGATTGGCTCGTACGGGGCGCGGCGTGCGAGGTGGCCGCCCACGGCGAGCGCGCCGAGGGTGTTGCCGTGATAGCTCTGGCGCCGTGCAATGAACCGAGTGCGACGAGGCTCGCCCTTCTCGACGAAGTACTGCCGAGCGAGCTTCAGCGCGCTCTCCACGGCCTCCGATCCTGACGAGACGAAGAAGGCGTGGGAGAGCCCGCCGGGCTCATCGTGCAGCAGCAGGTTGGCGAGTGCTTCGGCGGGTTCCGTCGTAAAGAGACCCGTATGCGCATAGGCGAGCTTGCGCGCCTGGGCGGCGATCGCATCGGCCACTCGTCGATTGCCGTGTCCGATACACGCCACGGCGGCGCCGCCTGACGCATCAATGATCTGCCGGCCGTCCGCCAACGTCAGTGTCAGCCGATCCCCGCGAACCACGACCTCGGGCTGACTCAAGATCGTGCGGTGCAGCATATGGCTCGCGACCGCTTGGGGATCAGCGCTCCGGTCGCGCGGCGCCTTCGCTGGTGTCATCAACTCCATTATAGCGGCAAACCGACGAGGAATCGATCAGCGCAGACGCCGGTCGCGGCGGGGCGGGGCGGCCCGGGGTCGCGCTCGTCCTGCGCCGCCGGGTATGGCGGTCGTGCTCAGAACGACGCGCAGTTGTTCGGGACCGACTTCTGCTTGCGAATCACGGTCTCTTGGTGACTCACGCCCCCAGTGGGCGGCAGCGACGTATTGATGTGAAGCAAGTTCAGGACAGCGTTGACCGCGCTCACGAAGGGCGCGGGCAGTGAGTATCCGACTCCGGCGTTGATGCCCACTGAGAGGATCGCTCCGTGACACGGCGGCACCGGTACCAGCCCCGTCGTCATGTCCGATCCGCGTAAGGCCGCGACGGAGGTGTTGTACCCGAGGAACGGGCCGGTCGCAAAACCGAACGCGCCGATACCGACGATCATCTTCGTCCCCCACCCGAAGACCATGGAGGTCGCGCCCATGGACACTCCACTGATCGACTGCAGCAAGTCGCGCTTGTCGGTCATCGACGTGGGAGCTCCCACGCCCCACGAGCCATTGTGGAGGCCCATGAAGACCGAACCAGTGAAATCCTCCTCGCCGCCCGCGTTCAAAGTGCTGTTCTTGGCGGTGAACGCGGTGTTGACGATGAAGCTCTGGTGAAAGGTGATCGCGAACGGTACGGCTTTCCCGAAGATCGGGATGCTGAAATCCGTCGGGAGATAGTAAACCTTGTTGATGTTGCCGTTGAGGCCGACCTGCGTGCCAGCCTGGATGTCCACCAGCAGCGCCGCTGCGCCCTTGAGCTCGAGCTCCGCCGTCACCACGCTGCCGTGCGAGATGTTGAGATTCACGCGGAGCGATGGCTGGTTCAGCTTCAGACCGCCGCTCGCGACCATCATCAGGTCCGGGGTGTTTCTCGCAATGGCGATGCCAAATCCTCCGCCCAGGTAAGGCGACACCTTGAACCCCGACATATTGACCGGTTGGGGGAGTCCGATCATCGGACCGATCAGGTTGAACACCTGGCCGATGGCTCCGCCTTGTACTGGCGCTGCCGCTGATGGAACCCAATGCGTTGGCCGAGCCGAGATTGCGGTGCGGCCCCTGACACTCGCCGGGATGATCGGGGTCGCCCATCCCCTCTCGGGGATCGGACCCACCACGACCTCATCCCCGGAGCCGGTCTCGGCGTCGCTCGTTTTTGTGGTGTCTTTGACCATCGGCGCCAAGTCACCGCTCAGCGGTGCGTTCGGCGCCGAGTACATGATTGCGGAGCTCAGGTCTACCGGTTGCTCGAACGACATCTGGAGGTCGGACACGACATCGGTCAGAGCGGCCGGGCCAAGCGTCACGGCGATATCATTTCCATGCGGAGTGACCGCGAGGATGCGGCCGACCGCGCGCCCGGTGGCGAACATGATCTTCCCGGGCTGGAGCTCAGAGACGTGCGGGGCGCCGGCATCCAGCAGCCAGGTCAATCCGTCGGAGCTGTACCCGTGGATGGCATCAGCGCCGTGCTCCATCACGATGACATCCGGTTGGTACGAGACGTCGCTGTTGCGCGTCGGCGAGGCACCGTACTGAAACTCGGCCAGGCTCATTGGTTTGAGCGCATCCGGGCGACTGGCGTATTCGGCTGCGATTGCGGCAGGAGTGGTCGGGGCCGATGCCGGTGCCACGAATCCAGACGAGGTGTCGGAGGACGGCGCAGCCGATGGCGCGGCGTCCGAAGCGGGAGCCGGCGATTTCGGCGTACTTCCCGACGCGTCGGTCGCGCCTGACGGCTGTGCGACTGCCTGTGATGGCGGGCCAGCATCGGCGGGGGATTCGTGCTTTCGACAGCCGCTCACCGACAGCAGAGTGGCACACGCGGCCAGTGTGGCGAAGCCGTATGCAACCGATGAGTGAATCCGGCTGTGGTTCATGCATGGGCCCTGTAAGAGGTCGTCAACGCTCGCGTCCGTCGCCCGGCGATTGAGCAAGAGCTTGCATCGCTTCCGACGGCCGGTCCAATACTTTGCTTGGAGCGAGCCGATAGGCGGCGCCTATTGCGCGTCGGATCAGACGCCAGGCGAGCGCCGTGATAGCCAGCGGCTATCATAGCGGTCTAAACAAAGTATTGGCGACCGCCGGTGCCTCGTACGTACGATCCAAACGGATGCACCCCACGCAGGGGACCATGCGAGTCGGCGCACGCGGAGGATCGCCCATGGCAACGTCGTTTTCGGTACGAGGCAGCTCCGACCCATCGTTGGCGCAGTCGTCTCGAGCGCGTGATCTGCGGGTGTTGGGTCGCCTTGGGATCGTAGGAGCGCCCCTGATCTTTGGGTCTCTCCTTGCGGCCGCGCACCCCGCGGCAGCCGGCGTGGGCACCATCGATGCCACCGGCCTCCGCTACGACATCCAGTTCACGACGACGAGCATGACGAGCACGGACGGGCAGCCCACCGCCGGCGCGAACACCGGCCTTGCCCACGTCGCGATGGCGAATGGTAACGTGCGCATCGATGTCGTCTCTGGCGAATTCGGCGCGGTCATGGGCTCCGGCGATTTCATGATCTATCGCGACACCGGCCGTTCGGTGACGATCTACAAGCCCTCGATGATGCAGTACTTCCCGCTCGATCTCCAAAAACTCAGCGCGGGTCTGACCAAGACGGTCAACGGGTTTGGCGCAGCACTCGGAGTAAAGGCGACCGACGTCAAGCTCGACCTCGCTTCGCTCGGAGCGGGGGACAACGTCGGCCCGCTCGCGACCGTGAAGTACCGGCTGACGCAGGACTATACGCTCACCATGTCCTTCCTCGGGATGCCCGGCCACAGCACGAAGATGCACTCGACCACTGACTACTGGTTCACGCCGTCACTGACGATGATGGTGAATCCCTTTGCGCAGACAATTCAGGAAACCGCTTGGCTCGGGGCTGAATACGGGAAGCAGCTGTCCGCGTTGCAAGCGAAGCTGCCCAAGGGCATCCCCGTCAAGCAGGTCATGACCGACGTCGCGACGGACTCTGCGGGCACGAAGACCACGACGACTGTTACGTGGGCATTGGTCGGGTTCGTGCGCGCAAGCTTCCCCGACGCCACGTTTCAACCCCCCGCTGGTTACACCCAGATCCGGGGCCAAGGGCCCGCTACGCTCATGCAGACCCTCTCGGGTCTCATGAACCGGGGTGCGCCGACCGCGATGACGAATGGCAATCCTGCCGGCGGTCAAGCGGGGAACGCGTCCACGAGCCACCAGTGGAACGGCGCCACGCCGAGTACGACGGGCGGCATGCCCAGCGGGTCGGCGAGCGGCACGACGAGCACGTGGAACGGCTCGACGCCGTCCAGTGGCGCTGGCGGGACGACGAGCGGCGCGCCGTCGAGTGACCCTGGAATGGATTCCGCGGCGAAGAGGCTGAGTAAGCTCCTGCCTCAGTAGGGATCTCGGGGGGGCGCGCCGCGCGATTTTCGTCATTCTTCGGAGGACTTCGCCATGATTCCGCTGCCGAACCGCTCGTTTCGATCCGTGATCGGCCGCGTATGGCTGCCGTTCTCCGTCGCCTCGCTCGCTGGTGCGGCATACGCGCAGACGAAGCAGCCATCCCCTCCAGCCACGCCACCGCCCGCGCCGACCGCAGCGCCCGCGCCGGCAGCCGCGAGCGCGAATCAGGTCCTGACGTACACGTTCACCGTCACGTCCAATGGGCTGAACGCCGAGGGCAAAGCCAACGACTTCGAGGAGATCGCAACGGAACAGCTCTCCGGCGACGACGCGCGGGTCACCTACTTCGAGCCCACCAACGTCGACGCGCCGACTGATGGGCCCCAGCAGGTGGGCAGCAAGCCGATGTTCTATGGCCGCGGTTCCTACTACCTCGTCAAGCGCGGGGCACCGGAGATCACGATTGTCGCGCCATCGAAGAAGAAGTACTTCGAGATGATGGGTGACGCTGCCGCAGATCAGGCCGTCGGCAAGCTGCTGCACATCGATCTCAGCGACGTCGCGATCGCGGTGCAGCGCGTCCAACCGGACACCAGTATTCAGGAGATGCAGGCCCACCATTGGCGCATCACCGAGAGCTACACGCAGAAAGTGCGGGTCCTCCTGCTGTCGTCGACTCAAAAAGTGCAGAAGGTAACCGAGTACTACTTCGTTCCCGAGCTGAAGGATGACGTCAACCCGTTCATTCACGTTGGCGGGATCTTCATGCAGGCCGATGACTATCGCACGAAGATGCAAGCCGCGGTTGCCCAATTAGATCCGGGCATCCCGCTCTTGTCTGTCTCGCGCGCGACGACGACGGACAGCCGAGGCGCCGGCAATTCGATCCTGGTTACCAGCATCACGAATGTGTCGCGCGAACCTGCTGCTCCGGATCTGTTCGTGATTCCCGCGGGCTACGAGAAGTCGAGCAAGGAGGTGATTCCCGCGGAGCGGGCGGGGCTGCCAGCGAACACGACGCCGGCGATCAGCACCGGGCAGATCGCCACGCCGCCCTCCGGGAACCAGAGCACCATCAGCGGCGCGGCCAAGCAGGCGATCGGCAAACCCCAGCAGCCTTGACGTGAGCCGCACGGTGGCAGAGGCATGCTCGGATCGCCCTACCGCATGGTGTACTTGACGTGCGACTTGTCCTTGTGCGAGGGTGCAATGGCGACGCCCGGGTTGAGGACGGGCGCGAGATAGCTGGAGAACCCGATCCCGACGAGGACCGTGCCGAAGGCCTTGGACGGCACGAACGTGCGAGCGACGATCTTCCCGAGCTCCAGCTGGTACAGGTCAGCCGCATACCGGCGCGCGAACAGTTGACGCATGGCTTCCTGCAGATTCGCTTCCGCGTGCGCGACGTCGTCGTTCCCGGCGTACTCACACGCGAAACCGCCGAGGAAGGATTGATCGGTCTTGCGGAACACCTTGGTGAGGAGGACGCCTGCAGTGATTCGCGTGCCGGGCTTGTCGGTGTGCTGGATCGCGATGATCCCTTCGAGGACAGACCCGTGGTGAATGTCCGGCAAGTGCGAGATCTCGGTCGCCTCGGGTGGCAGAACCGAGGTGTAGAGCATGATGTTGAAGTTCTCGATTCCGGCCATCGTCAGTGCCGCGTCGTACGACCCGGTCTCGATGCCGACATCGCTCTCGCCCCACCCGATGGTCCAGAAGTAGTCTTTGGGGATGCGGCAGCCTAGTTCGGTGTACCGCGACGGCCCATGCTGGTGCGGCAGGGCCTGCTGACCACCGGGCTGCTCCGAGAGGTTGTATCCGCGCATGCGGCTCACCGTTTCGTCCTCGTGCATCGAAAATTGAGATCGAAGCTTACGATAATGCCGGGCCAGGGCAAGCAGGGTCTCGGATCATCGTCGAGCGATTCTGGGCGCGAGCGGTCAGTCAGTCGAAGGCGGTCACTCTGTCCGTCGTCAAGATCAACCCGGCGGTGCAGTTTTACATGGAGCACGGGTTTCGCATCACGCACGAGGACGAGTACAAGTTCTACATGAAGCGCGACGCCCCGTTGGCCACGAGCGGTATCGCCATCGATCACGTGCAGATCGCCGCGCCCACTAGCTGCGAGGCCGCGGCTCGTCGCTTTTACGGTGACGTCCTCGGCCTCCCCGAGCTCGAGAAGCCGGCAAGTTTGCAGGCGCGCGGCGGCTGCTGGTTCGCGTGTGGAAGCCACCAGGTCCACATCGGCGTGGACCCCGACTTCCGAGCGGCTCGCAAGGCCCATGTCGCGTTCAGCGCATCCGACCTCAATGGGCTGCGGGCGAGGCTGGCCTCTCAGGGCTTTCGGACGGCGGACGACGACACGCTGCCCGGCCGGCGTCGCTTCTACTGCGACGATCCATGGGGGAACCGCCTGGAGTTTGTCGAAACGACGTCGCCGCCAGTCCTCGAGGACCGTCGCTGACGCAGTTGCGCGGTCAACCCTCGGGGCGGAGGAGGCCGCGAAGACCGGTTTGGTGATAGCGGCTCGAGATGACCTTGGCTCCGCTCCGCAGGTGCAGCACGAACATGCCCTTCGCGTAGCGCTCGAGTGTCGAGACGGCCCGCACATTCACCAACGCCGACCGCCGGACCCGAACGAATGTGCCGCGCCCCTCGAGGCGCCTCACCATTCGATCCATCGTGGTTCGCATGAGATAGGTGCGAGGACCGGTGTGCACCCGGACGTAGTTTCCCGCGCTCTCAATCCAGTCGATGGTGCCGATGTCGACAAATGCCAACCGGTCGCCATCGCGGACAACCAAGCGGTCCGCCGGGGACGGCGCCGGCCGCTCCGACAGCGCTTCGTTCGGCCGTTGCGCCAGCAACCCCTCGAGACGCTCCACGAGCGACGCTCCGCGCTCGAGCGACAGGAGGTGCGCGGCTCGCTGGAACGCCTCCCGCAAGCGATCGGGGTCGATTGGTTTGAGCACGTAGTCCAGCGCGTGGACCTCGAACGCTTTCAGCGCGTGGCGATCGTATGCGGTCACGAACACGACGAGCGGCATCGCATCCACCCCGATCTCCTCGATGATCTCGAACGCGGTCGCGCGCGCCAGTTGCACGTCGAGCAGCACGACGTCGGGTCGACGCTCGACGATCGCCGTGATCGCTTCCTCCCGGCCCCCGCACTCGCCGATGCAGATGATGCCCGGCAGGTCCGCGAGCTGCCGCCGCAGCCCACGTCGCGCCAAAGGCTCGTCGTCGACAATCAGCACGTTCATCCGGACACCGGCGAGAAGGGGATCACGATGTTCACTCGTGCTCCGCCTCCCTCCGTCTCCTGAGCGACTCGAAGCTCGATCGTCGCGCGAGGTCCGTAGAGATGCCGCAGCCGCGCCCGCGTGTTGCCCAGCCCGACACCCTCGCGTACCGCCTCATCGCCCCTCGCAGGTCCGTTGTCGTCGACCGTCAGGTGCAGCATGTCGCCCGTGCGATGCGCGCCGAGCGTAATGAGCGTGGTTCTATCCTCAGAGGCGCCGTGCTCGATCGCGTTCTCGACCAGAGGTTGGAGGAGGAAGACGGGGACTCGTGCGGCGAGCACGGAGGGGTCGATAGCCGACCGCACCGTCAGTCGATTGTCGAATCGGACACGTTGGATGTCGAGGTAGTCGTTGAGAAACGCGAGCTCCTGCTCCAGTGCGACCTCGTTCGCCTCTTCGTCGAGGCTCCGGCGAAGCAGGGATGAGAGGTGCAGCAGCATGCGCTGGGTCTTGTGTGTGTCCTCCGCGGCCAGGACCGAGATGGCATTGAGCGTATTGAAGAGAAAATGGGGGCGGATCTGCGAGCGCAGCGCGTCGAGCTTGGACCTGGCCAGCTCGGTCTCGAGCGCGGCGCTCCGCGTGGCGAGCTCCGCACGACCCAGCGCCTCGGCCACGTACAGACCGCGGAAGCGAAACGCGGTGTAGACTCCGGCAATCACCCAGTAAAAGAAGACTCCCTGGAACAGGCCCCACACCATCGGCGTTCTGCTGTAGCTCAGCGCGGTGAGGACGCCGTGAACGTCGAGACTGTAGAAGAGCCAGCCCCAAAGAGGTCGCAGGCTGAAGGCAATGATCACCTGAAACAAGGCGAGGAACACGGCTGCTGCCGCGTGGAGGCTGAGCGGACGGTAGGGCGGCTTCGCATCGAGCGGCCACCGACGCACGGCGGCGAGCACGACAGGCGTGAGAAACGCCCACACTGCCCAGAACAGCAACTCCTGCAGGACGTCTTGCTGGAAGCTGATTGGCCGTCCAGCAGCGACCGACATGAACACCACCTGCGCCGTGAAGAAGATCCCGAGGAGCAGGGACAGCGCAACGACCCGTGACGTCCGCATTGGGGTGGCGATCATATGCCAATCATGTCCTGCGGGTGTGTCGAGGGCAACGGGAGCCACTCGTCACCGGAACGGAGCCAGTGCTCACTCCGGCAGAGCCAATGGAGTAGATCGACACGACGTGCGTACGCGTTGGAACGCGGCCCTGCGTCAGCTCTTCACATCGACCGTTGCCGATGCCAGGGATGGACGCGGCGAATGAAGCGAAACGCGCCGCTTACCTACGGTGGGGGCTAGGTCGAGGTGCCGTGCTCGATCACGACGAACGGCACGCGATCCTTGGCCATCGCGCGGAACCACGCGATCAGCTCGGCCGTGTGGTCCTTCGACAGGATGCCCTTCGTACCGCTGATGCGGCGCGTGATGACAAGATCGCGCCCGTCCTGGCGATAGGTCGCGTCGTAGCTGCCGAACACGCTCGTGGCCGACACGTTCGGAGGCAGGCGCGCGTGCCATCCCTCGGGGAGCGTGATGCGGGTTTCCGCCAGGGTGGACGTGAGGCCAGCGACTCTCTCCGCGTCGATCGGGAGTCGGCGGGGGGCGTGCGCTTCGAGCTCGTCAGCGATCTGCGTCCAGCGAGCCGACACGTCCCGCGTCGTCAGGATATCCGTTTCACCTGAGCGCTGCGTCGCTTGACCGCTGTGGACGACCAACGAGATCCTGGGATCGGCCTGCAGATCCTTGCCGTTGAAGGTGACGAGGCTGTCGCCTTTGGCATCAGGGAAGAGGCCGGACGCGAAGGAACGGAGGAACGCGGAGCGTTGTGCCGTATCCAGGCCGTTTTGCATCATCGCCCGCATCGCTATGCCAGCCGTGCCGGTCCCGCGCACTTCGACATGTCCGTTGAACGCGCCATTGGCCGTCAGCGTGCCGGTCACGCGCACCTCGGACCGGTTCGCACCGGCGGGATCGGGCGGAGTCGTCACCTCTTCCGTCCGTCCATTGGGGTGGACGATGAGGGCAAACGTATCCTCGTCCGGATAGGGGAGAGTGCCGAGCGGCGACAGCTCTGACGTGAGATCGACAAACTCGTAGGCCTTCCCGCGCTTGATGGCAGCGATCTCGTGATTGAATGCACCGATCGTCGGCAGCGACCGGTCCGTGCCACCGCCGGCTTCCAGCAAGACCGGATACGCATCGACCCCGATGGCCCCCATCGCGGCAACGAAGAGCGATGCCTTGTCCTTGCAATCTCCGAAGCCCGTTGCGATCACCGTGTCGATCATGCGGGGCTGATATCCCCCGATGCCAAGCTCGAGGGCCACGTAGCGAATGTCCTGCGCTACCCAGCGATGAATCGCGCGGATCGAGTCACCCAGGTTCTTCGCGTGCCCGACGAGCGCCTTGACCGTATCACGCAGCCTGGCATCCGGTCGAGTGCGATCGGCCGCGAGCTTGGCGTACCAATGGCCGATATCCGACCACGACCCCGGGGTCGCGATCGATACCGACATGACCATGTCGTTCGAGTCCGCGGCCGGAGCGAACATCTCCGGCTTGATCCATGCGACATTGCGGGTCGCCCAGGTATAGACCATGCGATCGCCGACGGTCGTTTGTTGTCGCGGAAATGTCAGGTGGTGCTCGACGATGCGCAGGTCCATGTCCTTGGGCGCATCGACGATGAAGCGTGAGCGGAAGACGGTTGTGCCCGCAGTCACCAGCCATGTTTGGTAGAAGTCGCCGGGCCGGTATGGGCTGGTCTCGTCGTACGACCAACTGATGTCGACGAGTGTGCCCGGTGCGACGCCGCTGAGCGACATCCGGACGCTCTTCTGATGCACATACACGGGGTTGACCATCGACGCGGGGAGGTCAGACTCCTGCGTGTGCGCCGGCGCGGAACTGATCACTTCACCGGTCGGTTTCAGGACGTGAACCCAGTTGAGCGTGAAATGCTGGCGTTCGGGCTCGAACGTGAATTGCCGCTCCTGATACGAGCGCGCGGCGCGGTCACGCAGGACTTGCACGACCTGGTGAAATGTGCGCCGTGCGCGCCCGTCCTTTTCGATCTTGACTACTCCATCGTCGAGGAGGAGCACAGATCCCTGTTCGGGGTAGGCCGCGCTGTCGACGGCCAGCTTGTAGATCGTATCGGTCGCAATCGACGGGTCACCCTGTGGCGTGATGGCCGGCGACTGCGCTGCGACCGGCGTGGCGACCAAAGCAACGGCCAGCATGAGGAGCGACGGTGCAGCAGGCCTGAGCGATCTGAGCGCGCGCATCAGAGATCCCCAATCGGAATGAGGGTCCTACTATACTGCTGGGGCCGCCTCGCCGACAGGCCGACAACTACGCCTGCACGCCGTTACGGACGGGTCACACGTGCCGATTCGGCGAGATCGTCGGCGTGCTGACAATTTACGCCATGCACCGCAGAATTCGAACGGCGCGTGACACAGAGCTTGGGCGGCCTGGATAGGCATTCACGTGCGCGAGCTGCGCATGTCGAGTCGATTCCCATCGAGCCAGAGGAACCCATGGTCATCCTTCGTGAGTGGCGTGCAGAAATCCGGCGTCCCCTTCGACAGGCCTACGTCGAGTACGTGATAGCGACGGGCATCGCGGCCTACCGTCGGACGCCCGGCAACCTCGGTGCATCCGTCGCCTGCCGAGACCTGGATGCCGAGCGCTCCGAGATTGTTACGCTGAGCTGGTGGACCGATCTCGAAGCGATCAAGGGTTTTGCGGGGCCGGATATCGAACGGGCGCGATATTTCGCGGACGACGACCGGTATCTGCTTACGCGACCTGAAACGGTGCGGCACTACGACGCGACCGAGCCAATGCGGGCCGGCTAGTGAACCGGGCAGTTCCCCTCGTTGCGCGCGCGACGCTCATTGCCATTGTCGTCGCCATTGCCGGCGTCGCGCTCCTCACGCACGTCGTCGCCCCCGTGTTGTTCCGTCACTACGAGCACAACCCGGCGCTTGCGAGCGTGCCAACGCGGACCCACGATCGGTCCGGCAACCCAGCCGACCCCGTCAACATCGCGCTCGTCGGGACTGCGGCCGAAGTCCGGGAGGCGTTCGCCAAGGCTGGCTGGGCGCAGGCCGATTCCTTGAGTCGGAGGGCCGATCTGGCGATCGCCAAAAGCGTCCTGTTGCACCGTCCCGATTCGACCGCGCCGGTGTCATCGCTCTATCTCTTTCGTCGCCGCCAGGACATGGCCTTCGAGAAAGAGGTTGGCCGCAGTGCCAGTCGCCGGCACCATGTGCGGCTGTGGCTCGCCGACGGCGTGACCGACCGGGGACGTCCAGTCTGGATCGGCGACGCGACCTACGACGTCCGAGCGGGCATCAGCCATTGCACGCTCACGCCGACGCATCACATCGAGACGGATGTCGACCGAGAGCGCGACACCCTGATGGCTGACCTGGCGACGGCGGGGCAGCTCAGCGAGCGGTATGCCGTCACAGGAATGGGTCCCCGTGTCGACGCGCACAATGCGAGCGGCGACCGGTTCAATACCGACGGCGAGCTCGACGTCGGTGTGATCGCGGTGGCCAACGCGACGACAGGTGTGCCCGTCGTCCTCCCGGACCCTCCGCTGATCCGCTGGAAGAACGCGGTCTGGAGTTGGCTCCGTCGACGTTTGTAGCCCGCGTGCGACTGCGCAACGGACCGTCCCACGAGGCGCGATTCAATCCGATCGAACGGCCCTGAGCGGGTCAATGCGTATTGCTCGCCGCGCCGGCACGTAGGTGGCGACCACGGCGACAATCGCGACGAGTGCAGCCACGGACACGAAGGTCACAGGGTCCGCGGGTTGTACCTGGAAGAGCAGTGCTCGCATGAGCCGTGTGAGGGCGAGGGCGCCAACGAGGCCGACCGCGACGCCCGACACAATGGCTGGTGCGCCCTGGCGTGCGACGACGGTGATGATCGCGCGTGGCGTCGCACCGAGTGCGCGCCGGATGCCGATGTCGCGCGTGCGCTGGGCGACGGCGAAACTGATCACGCCATAGAGACCGACGGCCGCGATTGACGCCGCAGCGGCTGCAATCGTGACGAGCACGATCACGCTGACCCGTCGAGAGGCCATCGAGTCGCTCAGCACCGTGGCCATCGTCTTGATGTCCGTCAACGGCAGATCCGGATCGAGTGCCCGGATCGTTCGCCGAACCGCGCCCACGAGCGCACTCGGATCGCGCCCCGCGCTCAAGACGATATACATGTCGCGGATGGCGCCGCCACCATTCGTCCATTGCGCATGGGGGAGATACAGCTCGGGTCGAGGGTCGGCGTCCAGTCCCCGGTGGTGGACGTTCGCGACGACGCCAACGACTGTGTACCACGACGTGTCGAGGCCCCCCATTCGAATCCGCTGTCCGACCGGTGAGCCAGTCGGCCACGCGCGGCGAGCCAGTGCTTCATTGATGACCACCGCGTGTGGTGCGCGATCGTCGTCGGCGTCGGTGAGGACCCGGCCGGCGATCAGCGGGATGCCCATCACTCGGAAATACGAAGGCGAGATCGTTTGCCAGTCGCCCGCGGCTGTCTGGCCCATCGGTGTGGGCTGACCTTCTACACGAAACCCCCAGTCTCCCATGACGGCGGTCATCGGCAGCACCCGAACTGCGGCTGCATCCTCGACGCCTGGCAGCGCGCGTGTCTGATCGATGGCCTGCCGGTAGAATGCTCGGACGGCGTCGTTGGTGGCGTATTTCGCCTTGGGGAGTGAGATGCGCGCGGCAAGAACATCGCGTGGTCGGAAGCCCGGATCGACCTCCATGAGGCGCGCGAAGCTCCGCACGAGGAGGCCAGCAGCGACGAGTAGCATGACCGAGAGGGCGACTTCCGTGGCAATCAGCACACGCCGCGCGCGCTCTCCGCGACGGTCGATCCGTGACCCTCCGGCCCCCGCATCTTTGAGCGCTTCGACGAGATCGAGACGGATGGCATGCGACGCCGGAGCAAGCCCGCAGAGCACGCCGGTCGTGAGCGTGGCCATGGTCGCAAACGCCAGCGCGAGCGGGCTGAGCCCGACTGCGGAAATGCGGGGCACATCCCGAGGGACGTACGCCGCAACGAGGTGCGTGCCGACGACGGCGAGCAACACGCCCAAGCACCCGCTAATCGATGCGAGCAGGACAGACTCCGTGAGCAGCTGTGTGGCGATATCTCGACTGCTGGCGCCCAGCGACGCTCGGACGGCCATCTCGCGCTGGCGCGCGTGCGCTCGCGCCAGGAGAATGTTGGCGACGTTGGCGCACGCGATGAGCAGTACGAGGCCCACTGCCGCAGTCAGCACGAACACGGTCGGCCGTATGGGCCCGATCACCTGACTGGTCATCGTACGCGTGAACGCACCAAAGTTCGGCGAGTAGCCACGCGGGTAGTCGATGGTCATCTGCTTCGCCATGCCGACGACTTCGCGATCTGCGGCCTGCTGCGTCACACCCGCGCGTAGCCGGGCGATCGCGGTGAGATAGTGGCCGCCGCGGGCGGTGCGATCGACGTTGCCGAGGGCAAGCGGCATCCAGAGATCGATTGGATCGCCGGCGAAGTCGAGGGGCAGCTGGAAGCTCGCCGGCATGATGCCGACAATCGTCGTGCTGCTGTCATTGAGCATCACGTGCTGTCCGAGGATCGCTGGATCGGCATTGTATCGCCGTCGCCAGAGTCGCTCACTCATCACGGCCACACGCGGCCCGCCGCGATGGTCTTCGTCTGCCGTGAAGACCCTTCCCACGAGCGGCGGGACTCGAAGGACATCAAACGTGCTCTGCGAGACGACGCCGACATGCACGCGATCGGGCCTGTCGCCGCCGGTCAGGTTCCGCCAATCATCGAAGCCGACGGCCACTGCAGCAAACGATCGGGCCTTCTCCTGATAGTCCAGAAACTCGGCGTCCGACAGCCACGTTGCCGGCCAGCCCGTCCATCGATCCCAGACCATCACGAGCTGATCCGGTTGCGGATAGGGCAGGGAGCGAAAGACCACTGCATTGGCGACGCTGAACACCGTCGTCGCAGCTCCGATGCCGAGCGCCACGGTCAGGACGGCTATGCCGCTGACGATCGGCGTCGCTCGGGCGCGCCGCCATGCATATCGCAGGTTGTCCCTCATCGGTCCGCCTGGGCGAGGGTCAGCCTTCTGACAGCGTTGTGGGCGGCGGGGTTTGGACGGCCAGGAGGGCTGGCCACTCGACGCTGGACGCTAGAGGCGCGGCGGCGCCATGGCCTGGGGCGAAATCACCGGCTGATGTGGCTCGTCTCTATGGGGCATGGGCCATACTGCCAGCAGGGCCGACGGGACGCCGCCGCGGAATAGCGCCATTCCGCCGACCGCTGGCGGCGGCCGGGCTCATGACATCGACCGGGCCGCTCCTTATGCGTCGCCGCGCGCGTGGTCCGCCGTACCGCTGGCGGCCGCCGTGGTCGTCGCGACGCTGGGCTTCCTGCCGATCGCCAACTGGATCGCTGCCGGCTACGAGTTCCCCGAGTATGCAAGCAAGCTCGCGCAGTGGAGCTCGGGCACCGGCATCGCCGTAGGGGTGGGAGTGGTGGTCGCGATCCTGCGCCGCGGATCGCAGTGGCGCGTGCCTGCGAGGGTGGCTGGCTGGTTGGGATCCCGCACCGAGCGGTCGCCCTCCCTCGCCGTCGCCGCCACCGCACTGGTCGGCGCCTGTTTGTACATTGCCGTCGCGCACTGGCTTTTCAACGGGCGCCCGTTGCTGGTCGATGAGATCGTCGAGGAACGGCAGGCCCAGATCTTTGCCGCGGGCCACCTGTGGCTTCCCGCGCCGTCTCATCCAGAGTTCTTCAGCTCCCTCCTCATGGTCGATGCCGGCGGTCGGGTTTACTCCCAGTTCCCGCCGGGTGGCCCCGCCTTGCTCGCGCTCGGCGCCCTCGCGGGCGCGACGTGGCTCGTTGTGCCGATCTGCGCGGCGGTGTCTGTCATTGCGTTCGCGGTGTTGGCGCGGGTGGCGGAGCCCAACACCCGCGTCGCGATCGCGGCGGTTGCGTTGTTTGCGGTCGCTCCCTTTACGGTGTTCATGTCTGGATCGCACATGAACCATGTCACCGCGCTGATGTGTATCCTCATCGGCGCCGGCGCACTTGTGCATGTCACCGCGCGGCCGGCGCAGGATGGCGGACGTCCGGGGCTGGCATTCGTCAGCGGACTCGGGTTTGGTGCAGCCGCGACGATTCGACCGGTCGATGCGCTGGCCTTCGCGGCGCCGGCCGCTGTCTGGTACACGTGGCGCGCGCTTCGAGCGCCGCGCCGATGGGCCGATGCGTTGGCCGCGCTGGCCGGCGTGGCGCTGCCGATGGGTGCAATGCTGTACGTGAATGCGCACACGACGGGGGCACCGCTGCTCTTCGGCTATCAGGTCCTATGGGGGCAGGATCACGATCTGGGATTCCACCGAGCACCATGGGGCGGCACGCACACCCCTGCGCGCGGGTTGCAGCTCGTCAACCTCTATTTCCTCCGGTTGCAGGATTATCTGTACGAAACGCCGATCCCTGCATTGCTTCCGGCGATCGGCGCGCTCGCCCTGACGAAGCGACTGCGTCCGCCCGATCGGTATCTCCTGATCAGCTGCGCGCTCGTCACGGGTCTCTACTTCGCGTATTGGGCGGACGGCAACTTCCTGGGGCCGCGGTTCGTGTACACCTTCGGACCGGTCGCTGCGCTGTGGACCGTGCGCTTCCCGTCGTTGCTGCGCGAGCGTCTGCGCCTGTCAACGCTGACGCCGGCGACGGCAGCATTCGTCAATCGCGTCTCGACCTGTGCGCTCGCTACGAGCGCCGCGATCGCCCTCGTCCTCGGAGTTCCGCTTCGGGCGGCTGAATACCGGCACAACTTCGCGACAGAGCGGTGGGCGACACCAGAGGTGGCGGCGCAGTCGGGCGTGCGCAACGCACTGGTTTTCGTTCGTGAAGGGTGGGTCGCGCAGTTGATTGCCCGTCTCTGGGCGCTCGGCGTGTCGCATGAGCATGTCGAGACGTTGTATCGGGAGGTCGACGTGTGCCGCCTGGATTCGGCGGTGGCGGCACTGGAGGCGCGTGCACGACCCGGGGGCCGCGATGACGCTGCGCTCTATTCGGCTATTGCGCCGCTCCTGCGCGACTCGGCGACTGTGGGCGTCGCACGGGCCGGCGGCCCTGCTGGCGAGCGATTGCGGGTGCAGCGGGGCTATGCGTACCCGCCACATTGCGCGAGACGACTGGCCGAAGCCGCCGCCGGGAGCTCGCCGCTTGCCGTCCTCCTCGCCGTCGGCGCCGCCGACGGGAACGTGTATGCGCGCGATTTACACGGGCGTGATTCGCTCCTCCTTGCCGCGTACCCGGACCGGCCGGTGTACATCGTCCACCCAGCGTCCTCCGCGCCGGGGGCGCCGCCGGCCTTTTATCCCGTGTCTCGTGATTCGCTCTTCACCGCCTGGCGTGACGAGGCGCGCGAGGCCGTGCGACGCTGACTCCACGCGGCTAGGTTAGGAGCCGCACACCTACGCGTCAGCCGGAGCCAGGAAGAGTCGTTTGGAGCTAGAAGGACTCCTCCGGGTGACGACCCCGACCCTCTAGTGGCTGGCGTTGTTGGGTGGGTCGAAATGCACCGACCCATCGCTCGCGCGGCTAACGGTACCGCCGTAAAGACCGAGCAGCTCGCGATGCCACCATTGGCCGGTGCGGCGGCGGGTCACATCGTCCGTGAACCAGTATCGCCAGAGCACGCTCCGGACGGCGGTTGGCGGGGCGGCGGCGAAAGGGTTCGCGGCGAAGAGGGAGAGCACACTCGGGTCGTTCGTCAGCAGTTGGACCTGCGTCATGACGACCCATGGGTTGTCGTTCCAGGGGGCCAGGGAGGCAAACCAGAGGTTCCAGTCGAACCGCGGTTGGTAGGGGACGTAGAGGCGTGGTGCGACACTCGGGTCCTGGGGCTTGTAGCGAAATGGGTACGGCACCCACGTCGTATCGTTGCCCCGTCCCTGGAACTCGATCTCGTACTCGGCGGTCGTCATCACGGCGTACAACCCGTACGCATTGGCCACGCGGAACGGCGCCAGCAGGCGCGCTGGTGTGCGCAGTCCGGAGGGGAGTGCGACGGGCAGGAAGTCGACGACGCCCACGTACACCGTGATGCTGAGGACGGCGACGGTGAGCCAGCCGGCCCACCGCGAGCCACGTCTCGTCGAGGGCAACTCCGGCGATCCGCTGCGGTGGCGGAGCCGCGTGGCGTCCCGCAGGGATGCGAGCACGGCGTCTCCGCGTGAGCGAACTGCGCGCGGGACGCGCTGGATCATCCACCGTGCCGCTCCTGTGAGCGCGCGGTCGTCGACGAGCGCCACCCCGAGCAGGAGGACGAGCACGTTCAAGAAGCCGTAGTTGGACGTCACGATGATGCCGACCTGGAAGACGGAGACGATGCCCGCGAGGATGATTCGGGGCCGGCGTGTGAGGAACACCACCCAGGGCGCGACGAGCTCCAACGCGAACGTCAGCAGGACGGTGGCCGCGTGGAAGGCATGCGGCAGTTGCTGCGCGTACCAGCCGGGCCAGGCCGGCAGGGGGCTATCTTCGTAGTAGTGGTCCATGGCTGTCAGCGTGCGCCACTGGACGTCACCGCTCAGGAGCTTGACCACTCCCGACTCGAAATAGAATGGCAAACCATTCCCATCGTAGCAGCCGAATGGCGGCGCGAGACGGAGGGGTCGACGCGGCCAGTCCGGGCCGCATCCCAGGCGGGGCGAGGCACATGCACGCGATGCCTGCCTGCAACAGCATCCCATCGGACTGATACGAGGCGAAGTCCTGCAGGGCCGCGATGCAGGAGAGAAAGGCGACGGTGCACACGAGCGAGGCCAGCCGCGGCACCACGTTGAGCGCCAGGAGCAACGACGCCGCGAGACCGACCCAGACGACGATACTGAGGGCGCGGTCGCTCGCCGAGACCCACAGCAACGTGGGCGCGAGCCAGTACCGAATCACACCCGGCACCGCGTCGCGGACGGCGTGCAAGTATGATGTCGCAGGGAGGATTCCGCGCTGTCCGATCAGGCCGTGGATCTGGAAGAGCAATGAGTAGAAGGCGGAGCCGAAGATGAGCCCCATGGCGCGGAGGAAGATCCACCTGGGCCAGAGCATGTCGGACGCCGGCGCGGCCAGCGACCAGCGCGGCGAGGCGGGTGAGCCGGGTCGCGCGGTGGTGGTCGGATCCGGGCCAAATGGGCTCGCGGCCGCAGTGGCATTGGCGCGTGCCGGTTGGTCGGTCGCCGTACGCGAGGCGGCTGACGTCCCAGGGGGCGGAGTGAGGTCGGAGGCGCTCACACTTCCGGGATTCATGCATGACGTGGGCTCCGCCGTCCACCCCCTGGCCCTGTCCTCGCCGTTTTTCCGCAGTCTGCCGCTCGCGGCCTACGGCCTCGAATGGGTGCATTCGACCATCCCGCTCGCGCATCCGATGGATGGCGCGCCGGCGGTGGCGCTGTACCGGTCGGTGGACGAGACGGCGGCCGGACTGGGCGACCCTGACGGAGGGCGATATCGCGCGTTCGTCGGACCGTTCGTCGAGCGTTGGGCCGACCTCTGTGACGACATCCTGGGTCCGCTTCCGCCGTTCCGTCTCCCCGCACACCCGGGCCTCCTGGTGCGATTTGGCGGCCGGGGCCTGTTGAGTGCCACAACGGTTGCGCGTGGCACATTTGCCGGTGCTCGAGCCCGGGCGCTGTTTGCCGGCCTCGCGGCCCACAGTGTGCTGCCGCTGACAGCGGTCGGGTCCTCGTCATTCGGCCTCGTGCTGGCGTTTGCCGGCCACGCAGTGGGGTGGCCGATTCCCCGCGGAGGGGCAGGGGCCTTGGCCGGCGCGCTCGTCCGCTACCTCTCGGCTTTGGGCGGTACGGTCCAGACTGGCACCCCCGTGCGGTCCGTGGCGGACGTCGGTCCAGCCGATGCGATCTTGCTCGATCTCACTCCGCGACAGGTCCTCCAGGTCGCCGGCAGCCGCCTGGCCGGCGGGATCAGGGCCGGCCTCACGAAGTACCGGTACGGCCCGGGTGTGTTCAAAGTCGACTGGGCGCTCTCGGCGCCCATCCCCTGGCGGGATCCCGTCTGCGCTGGAGCGGCGACGGTGCATCTGGGTGGCACGGTGGCGGAGATGGTGACGTCGGAAGCGGCGCCGTGGCACGGTGAGCACGCCGAGCGGCCGTTCGTGCTGTTGGTACAACCCTCCCTGTTCGATCCCTCGCGCGCGCCGCCGGGTCGTCATACCGCGTGGGCGTACTGTCATGTCCCGAACGGGTCGACGATGGACATGGCGGCGCGGATCGAGGCACAGGTCGAGCGATTCGCCCCTGGGTTTCGGGATGTCGTGCTCGCCCGGTCGCTCATGCCTCCGGCGCGTCTCGAGGGTTACGACGCCAACCTCGTCGGGGGCGACATCAGCGGTGGTGCGAACATCCTGCGGCAGCTGGTGTTTCGGCCGCTGGTCGGTCGCGCGCCATATCGACTCGGCGCGCCCGGCCTCTACCTCTGCTCGTCGTCCACCCCGCCGGGCGGTGGCGTCCACGGGATGTGCGGCTACCACGCGGCCCGGACCGTCCTCGCCGACTGGGCGCGCCGTCATCCGGTTCGCCGTCGTGCGTCGATTTAGGGGTACTTACATCGGCAAGCGATCATCGCCGACCAGATGTCCTCACTTTGACAATGCGTCAACTCGATAAGCTTCCTGGTGGAGCACCCGCGCCGCCAGGGAGAGGCGCTCGGCTTCCGCCTCACATACCAATGCCAGCTCGCGCAGTCGCTCCGCGGACGGCATCTGCGCCGCCCCGCGGCGGGCCAGTGCGTACAGCCCGCTCGGGGTGATGCCGAGGTCCGTCGCGACACTTCGGGCGTCGCGGCCGAGCAGCGTCGCCAGGCCATCGCCAAAGGCCTTCTTTCGTCTCGCCGACTCTCGTGCATTGTTCGCGCGCACTACACGGTTCCTGTAGCGGGACGATGGACGCTAGACGCTGGACCCCCAAACCCCAAACCCCAGACCCCGACCACAGGCCTCAGTTGTTCACGTTATGACAACACATCTACGACGTCAAGTTGTCGTCAGTCTGACAAGAGAGCTGCGGGCCAGGGATCCGGGGTCAGCAGGCAGGAAAGAGCGCGGATATCGCCGGGCCACAACGGCATCGACGCGCCCCGCGGAATGACCGCGCGCCGCTGGTCACCGTCCTAGGCTCGGCGTACTTTGCTAGGCTCACGCGCACTCTGATCGGCCTTTTCTCATTCCCCAATGCCTCTCACGTTGTCGGCTCACCGCCTCGATTTGGCGGCGCTCGAGACCCCACTCCTCGTCGTGCCACTGCCTGCGGAGGCACCGCTGCCGCCATCCCTGGGCGGGATCGACGCGGCGCTTGGCGGCGCGCTGGGTCGCGCGATCGAACGCCGCGACTTTCGTGGCGCGCGTGACGAGGTCTTGCCCCTCGCCGGCGGCACGCGAGGCCCAGCCCGAGTGCTGTTGGTCGGCCTCGGTCGCGGCACCGACCGGCACGCCATGCTGCGGCGTGCGGGGGCGTTGGCGGGTCGCCGGGCGCATGCGATGGGCGTGGGATCGCTGACGTGGTTTGCTGGCGCCGCCTCGGCCAGCGACGTGGAGCAGATCGGCGCGGGGTTGGCTCTCGGTTGCTGGGAATACACTGACCTCAAGACGCCGCCGTCCGCCGAAGACCGACGGACGCCGCTCACGGCTGCGACGATTCACGTCGACGATCCTGCCCGCGTCGAGGCCGGTCTCGCCGCCGCGCGAGCGCTCGCCGCCGGACACGACCTGGCGCGACGGCTCGGCATGATGCCGGGGAACCTGTGCACGCCGGACTACCTCGTCGAGACCGCACGCGATCTCGGCCGGCGGCACAGTGTCGAAGTCGCCGTGCTCGGGCGAGCCGAGATGGAAGCGCTGCGGATGGGCGCGTTTCTGTGCGTTGCGCAGGGGACGCCGCAAGATCCCAAGCTCATCGTGCTGGAATACCGCGGGGCCGCGCCGACAGCGAAGCCCATCGCGCTCGTGGGCAAGGGACTCTGCTTCGACAGCGGCGGGATCTCCATCAAGCCGGCGACCGGCATGGAGTTCATGAAGTTCGACATGTGCGGGGCGGCAGGGGTCCTGGGTGCGTTCGAGGCGATTGCTCGGCTCCGTCTGCCGATCAACGTCGTGGGAGCGATCGGCGCGACGACCAACATGCCGTCCGGCACGGCGGTCAAGCCCGGCGATGTCGTTCACGCCTCGTCGGGCAAGTCGATCGAGGTGATCAACACGGACGCCGAGGGGCGGCTCGTCCTGGCTGACGTCCTCACGTACGTCCGGCGGTTCGATCCCACCGCCATCGTCGATGCCGCGACCCTGACCGGCGCGTGTGTCATCGCGCTGGGCCACGTGGCGACCGGCGTGTTCGGCAACGATGACGCGTTGGTGTCGGAGGTGCTCGCCGCGGGCGACCGGGCGTGCGAGCGGGGCTGGCGGATGCCGGTCTGGGATGACTACCAGGACGCCATCAAGTCCGACGTCGCCGACATCAAGAACACTGGCGGCCGGCCGGGTGGTGCCATCACAGCGGCGAAGTTCCTGCAAGAATTCGTCGGAGACACCCCGTGGGTGCATCTCGACATTGCCGGGACCGCGTACTCCGAAACGGACCTGGTGGCGATCCCGAAGGGGCCAACCGGTGTACCAGTCGGAATGTTCGTAGAATTCGCCCGCGGGCGGGTGCACTGACCATCAGTGCTCGTGCACGCCGGACGGCGCGGAGACCTCGCGTCGTGCGGCTGTGGGTCCTCCTGGCCACGGCTGCCGGGCTGGCGTTGGGATGCGCCGTCAACGAGGCCGGGGCCCAAGTCACGGCGTCGGATTCCGCGCGCGCACGTCGCGACACGGCGTCGCACGCCGTCCCGCTGCCTTCCGATTCGGCGCGCCTCGATACCCTGCCGGTGGATACCGCGCATTGGCGAATATCGAAAGCCGACAGCATCCTGATGTCGTTCCATCCGGACACGACGAAGCTCAAGGCGCCACTCCTGCGAGCCCAGCAGCCCCGATTGTTGAGCGTCGGTCCCAGCTACCACTGGGATCGGGACCAGCTCTTTGCATCCGGTGCGCTCACGCTCGCCGATCTGCTCACTCGCGTGCCCGGGTTCGAGATGTTCGCCGCAGGGTGGGTGTCGACGCCGATGGTCGGTACGTACCTCGGCAACCCCGGGCGCATCCGGGTCTATTACGACGGGCTCGAGACCGATCCGATCGATCCCGGGATGCGCGGGTTGCAGGATTTCGGGACAATCGAGCTCTGGACGCTCCAGGATGTGGCCGTTGAGATTGGCGCCGACGAGCTCCGCGTGTACGTCCGCACCTGGGCGGTCGACCACGTCACGCCAACGACGCGCGCCGACGTCCTGACGGGCAACGAAGAGACCAATCTCTACCGCGCATTCTTCGGGGAGCGCCTGAAGAACGGTGGCAACATTCAGTTCGCCGCCCAGCAATTCACCAATATCGGGCCGTATGGAGGCGGTGGCGTCGGCACCTCGGTCATCGGGCGAGTCGGGTGGGCCGGAGGCCCGTGGGCGTTCGATGCGTTCGTGGATCGGTATCGGCGCGGCATGGACGCGCTCGCGCGCGTCGAGCTCAACGGAACAGTGTCGACGGCACCGGGGCTGCCCGACTTCGAAAAGACCTACACCAACGCCTATGTGCGCGGTGGCTTCGGCAATCCCGACCACGGTGTCTGGGCTCAGGTCATCGCCGGCTCGGAGTCGTTCAGGAACTCGAGCCCCATCGCCACGTCGACCCTCGTGACGACGCCGACCACCACCACGACGCTCACGGCGACCACGACATCGGTCGACACGACCAACTCGGAATCCCAATACGTCGCGACGGGCGGGTTTTCCGAATGGGGGATTCAATTCACGGGCACCGAACGCCTGCGGATCTTTGGGAGCAAGGGGACGATGAACTCGCCGTCCCTACGTGCATCCTGGGGCAGCGGGCCACTCGCCATCGAGGCGTTCGCCGAGAACAACGCGCCGACCGCCTGGCCGACGCTGGACTCGCTCAACCGCAAGCGGCTGCTCGGGCTCAACACGGAGGAGGCCACGGTTCGTTTGACGCCGCTGCCGTTCTTCAGCCTCCTCGGCGATGTCGCTCGGACCACGTCCAATGGCGGCGGGTCAGATGCACCGCCAACCTCCATGTCGATGCGAGGCGAAGCTGGCTTTCGACTGAGTCAGCTGTGGGTGAGCGGCGGCGTGATCACGCGAGATACCGCGCTGGTGCAGGGAATGTCGATCTACGACACGACATTCGTCCCGGCCGCACTCGGTCGCATGACCGGATATTACGGGACGATCCGCGGCTCGTTGTTTGGCCTGTTGACGGCAGACTTGTACGCCGTCGACTGGGGGTCGGAGGCGTTCTACCGACCCCACTACGCGGCGCGAGGCGAGCTGTCGCTCGAGACGTCACTCCTCAAGAAGTTCCCGAGGGGAGATTTCCACATCAAAGTGAGCGGCAGCCTCGACTACCAGACGAAGGTGCTCTTTCCGACGAGCACCGGCCCAGAGGAAAGCACCGGCGCCATTGTGGCAACGTCACTGCTGGAGATCCGCATCCTGCAGGGCACGATCACGTGGCAATTGCGCAACCTGCTCGGCTACCCGTACAATCTGGTGCCGGGGTACATCATGCCGCGCACGCTCAACCTCTACGGCATTCGATGGAGCTTCTGGAATTGATGGCGCCGCAATGCATTGTTGGTATCGCGCAAGGCGGGCATCACAACCACATTAGTTGGATTGACAAGGTTATTGTCCTGTCATAACTTAGGCCCTTGCCGATCATCCGGAGCATGACGGGGTTCGGGACGGCTGATGGTGGGGTCGGCCACGCCCACGTCACCGTCGAGATCCGCACCGTCAACCACCGCTTCTTCAATCCCAGCATCAAACTTCCGACGCGCTACAGTCGTTGGGAAGCCGATGTACGCGAGCTTCTCCGGAAGCACATCTCCCGTGGCCATGTCTCGGTTGCCGTGCGATGGCAGCAGGACGGAACGGCTGGTGGTGCCGGCATCGACGAGGCACGGTTCGCCAGCTACGTGACGACGCTGGCCGGGCTCAAGCAGCGATATGCCTTGGGGGGAGAGATCGATCTCGCCACGGTCCTGCGGCTGCCTGATGTTCTCGTCTCGGAGTCGGACGAGACCACGACGGATGCTGATGGGGCTCAGTTGCTCGGCGTCGTGGACACCGCTCTCACTCGCCTGTCGGCGATGCGGGAGGCGGAAGGCGCTCGGCTCGCGGTGTTGCTGCAGGAGCGCGTGGCCGTTGTGGGAGCTGCCATAGTGCGGTTGGCGGCTCGAGCGCCGGACCGGTTGATCGAGGCACGCGATCGCTTGCGAGAGGCAGTTCGCGTCCTGACCGAGGGGGCGGTCGTCGACGACCAACGGATCGCGCAGGAGATCGCGTTCCTCGCGGACCGGTTGGATGTGAGTGAAGAGCTCGACCGGTTCGGAGCGCATATCGAGGCATTCCGGACCGCGCTGCGGGATGGGGCGGTGGACGGGGTGGGGAAACGCCTCGGGTTTCTCGTTCAGGAAATGCTCCGGGAGGCCAATACGACCGGGAGCAAGGCCAATGACGCCAGGATGCTGCAAGACGTCGTATTGATCAAAGAGGAACTCGAGCGCATCCGTGAACAAGTGGACAATCTCGAGTGATCTCGATGGCCGCCGACTCAGGTGACACGTCTCGCCCTCTTTTGCACGCGCCGATGAGTCCGTTCCCGATCATTCTCTCCGCCCCGTCGGGGGGCGGAAAGACCACGATCACGAAGCGCCTCCTGGCGAGCCGCACCGATCTCGGATATTCGGTGTCGGCGACGACTCGCTTGCCGCGACATGACGAGGTCGAGGGTCGCGATTATCATTTCCTGACGCACGGCGAGTTCATTGCAAAGCGGGAGCGCGGGGAATTCGCCGAGTCGGCGGAGGTGCACGGGAAACTGTACGGGACGCTCCGGCGGGAGGTCGAGCGGGTGCTGGCGCGGGGCCAACACGTCATCATGGACATTGACGTGCAGGGCGCGCGGCAGTTCCGTGAGGCCTTCCCGGATTCACTCCTGGTTTTTCTGTTGCCGCCTTCAGCGGATGTGTTGCTCGCTCGGCTTCAGGCGCGCCGGACAGAGGATCCCAAGGATCTCCTGGTCCGGCTCGAAACCGCCAAGCACGAGCTCGCGTCCATAGATTGGTATCAGTACGTCGTGGTCAATGGTGACCTCGAGCGCGCGATCTGCGAGGTGTCGGCCATCATCGACGCCGAACAGGTACGTCGGGAGCGCGGCGGGGAGCAGCTTGCGGCCCGGGTGATGGAGTTGGTGCAGGGTTTGGACCGAGACATCGCTGAACTGCGAGCTCGGGACTTTCACAGTTAGGCGAGGTCTGACAATGCGTGTATTCACCCCCAGCGAAGTCGCGGCGCGTTCAACGAACAAGTATCTCGGCGTGCTCGTCGCGGCGAAGTACGCTCGAGGGCTCAATGAGTTTCCGCGCGATCGATCGTCGAGCAAGGAGAAGAAGCTCACGACGCGGTCGCTAGAAGAGTTAACCACCGGGCAGATCCAGTACCGCGTGGTGCCGCGGCGTCGCGCCGAGTAGCTCCCCGTCGGAACGAGAGACACAGTCGTGGTGCGCCCGTTCGCCAATCGTCGGATCGTCCTCGGCGTCACGGGTGGCATTGCGAGCTATAAGGCCGCCTGGCTCGCACGCCTCTTGAGTGGGGCCGGCGCGGAGGTCGACGTCGTCATGACGGCGGCCGCGCAGGAGTTCGTCGGCGCAATCACATTTGAAGCTCTGACCGGCCGGCCGGTGCATACGGACCTGATTGCGGCGGGCCACGCGCTCGACCACATCGCGCTCGCGCGGTCGGCGCACGCCATTGTCGTGGCGCCGTCCACGGCCGACTTCATGGCGCGGGCCGCGCAGGGGCGCTCGGACGACCTGCTCGCCGCGTGCCTCCTCGCGTCGGATGCGCCGGTGCTGCTCGTTCCGGCGATGAACGATCGGATGTGGGCGCATCGCCAGACGGTCCGCAATACCGCACACCTGCGTGGCCTCGGCTACCACGTGCTCGATCCCGAGGAGGGCCCGCTCGCCGCGGGGGAGGGCAGTGGCCCCGGGCGGATGCCGGAGCCGGAGACCATTCTCGCGCACGTCGGCCGGCTGCTGGATGCCGATGGCTTGCTGCGCGGCCGCCGGGTCCTCGTGACGGCAGGTCCCACGCGTGAGCCCGTGGATCCGGTGCGGTTTCTCTCGAACCGGAGCAGCGGAAAGATGGGCGTGGCGGTGGCGGCGGCGGCGTGGCGGCGCGGTGCGGACGTGACGCTCATCGCGGGCCCCCTGTCGGTGCCGCTCCCTGTTGGGCCGACGATCATCTCGGTCGAGACGGCCGATGAAATGCGTGCCGCCGTCTCGCAGCACCTCGGGTCGGCCGACGTGTTCGTCATGGCGGCGGCGCCGGCGGATTTTCGCCCTGCATCACCGGCGCCGCAGAAGATCAAGAAAGACGCGGCCCCTCGTGCCATTCCGCTCGTGCCGACCGACGACATTCTCGTCGAGACTCGCGGACTGCGCGGTCCGTCGGCGATCGTCGTCGGGTTTGCGCTGGAGACCGAGGCGGCGCTCGCGGGTGGTCGATCGAAGTTGCGGCGCAAGGCGCTGGACATGGTCGTCGTGAACGACGCCTCGGAGGCTGGCGCCGGCTTTGCCGTCGACACCAACCGCGTGACCTTCCTCGTCGGGGACGGCGAGGTCGAAGCGATGCCGCTGCTCGCAAAGATGGACGTCGCGGACGCGATCCTGGATCGAGTCGAAGGGCTGATGCGTGGACGGTAAGGAGCAGTTGCGCCGCTATCTGGAGCAGCGGCGCGAGGCAGGTGAGCGAGACCTGCTGCTCGATGGAATGACAGTCGAGGAGGTCCTGCGCATCGTCGGCGCGAGGTCTAGCGCTTCGCGATCCGTCGGCGAGCCGATGCCTCACGCGGGCACTCCCGCGCCGGGCGCCGACGCAGGCGATTGGCGGGCCGTCCTGGCGGCCGCGGAGCGCACGCCGATACGTCGGGACGCTGGCGTGACTGGGCCGATCGATGTCCCGTCTGAGCCACCGCGCCGCGCGACCGGCTCACCTCCCGTGTCGACCGCGGCGACGTCGACAGCCGCGCCGGAGAGCGGCCCGGCGCCTCCGGCCGAACCGACCACACGGGGCTCCACCCCGGAGGCACGTTGGCCCACGGGACTGACTGTCGGGCAACCGCACAGTGAGCTCTTTGGCGGTCCCCTGTCCAACCTTTCGACGCTTGACGAGCTGGCCGCGGTCATCGCTGCATGCACGCGGTGCCCATTGTACGGCACGGCGACGCACCCGGTCCCCGGGGAGGGGTCGCCGGCCGCCTCGCTGGTTTGCGTTGGCGAGGCCCCAGGGGCCACCGAAGACGCGACCGGGCGGCCGTTTGTCGGTCAAGCGGGCAAGTTGCTGGACAAGATCCTGGGTGCGATCCAGCTCCAGCGGGAGGATGTCTTCATCTGCAACGTGCTGAAGCACCGGCCGCCGGGCAATCGGAACCCGCTGCCCGACGAGGTCGTGGCGTGCAGCCCGTTCCTCGTCCGCCAGCTCGAGGTGATCCGCCCCAAAGTGATCATCGCGTTCGGCACGTTTGCAGCGCAGACCCTCCTCCAGACCAAGGATTCCATCGGGAAGTTGCGCAGCGCGGTCCACCGGTATTACGGTGTGCCCCTCATCGTCACGTACCACCCGGCCGCGCTCCTCCGGAATCCGGCCTGGAAACGTCCGACTTGGGAAGATGTCCAGTACGCACGTCGTATCCTCGATGGCACCGGGGTCTGACCGGAACGACGGCCATCCGTCCGACCGCGACCCCTACGCCGACCGCCGCCCGCCGTACTCGGAGGATGCCGAGCAGGCCGTACTCGGTGCGATGATGATCGACACGGATGCGATCATGCGCGCATCCGAGATCGTCGACGATACGATGTTCTACCGGGAGGCGCACCGCCGCGTCTTCCGCGCGATGATGGCGCTCACCGAGCGACGCGAGGTGGTCGACCCGCTCACGCTCACCGACGAGATGGCGCGTCGAGGGGAGCTCGACGCGAGCGGCGGCGGCGAATACATCTCGTCGCTCATCGACGCAGTCCCGACCGCGGCGAATGTCGAGTACCACGCGCGGATCGTGCGCGAGAAGGCTATGCTGCGTCGGTTGATCGAGGTCTCGACGTCCATCGTCGCCGAGGCGTTTGCCGCGCGGACGACAGCGGCAGAGATGCTGGATGCCGCCGAACACAAGATCCTGCAACTCAGCCAGGCGCGCGGCTCGGTTGACTTCACGCGGATCAAGGAACTGCTCTGGCCCACGATGGAGCGGATCGAGGCGCTCTCGAAGGGCGGCAAAAACATCACCGGCGTGCCCAGCGGCTTTGCGGACCTCGACGACATCACGTCAGGCTTTCAGCCATCGGAGTTGATCATCGTCGCCGCGCGGCCGGCGATGGGGAAGACGTCGTTCTGCCTCAACCTGGCGCAGCACGCGGCCATCGAGCACAACATCCCGATTGCGTTCTTCTCGCTCGAGATGAGCAAAGAATCACTGGTGCAGCGATTGCTGACGAGCGAGGCCCGCATTGATGCGCAGCGGCTGCGCAAAGGCCTGCTGCGCGATGATGACTTCCCGCGGCTCGCCCGCGCGGCCGGCATCCTCAGCTCCGCACCGATCTACATCGACGACAGCGCCGGGATCTCGCTGCTGGAGATGCGCTCGCGGGCGCGCCGCCTCAAGGTCGATTCGGGTGTCGGGATGGTCATCGTCGACTACCTGCAACTGATCCAGGGACCGTCGAGCGCTGAGAACCGGCAACAGGAGATCAGCCAGATCTCGCGGTCGTTGAAGGCGTTGGCGAAGGAGCTCGCGGTGCCGGTGATCGCGCTGTCGCAGCTCTCGCGAGCGCCCGAGCAGCGCACGGGCGAGTCGAAACGCCCGCAGCTCTCCGACCTTCGAGAGTCCGGAGCGATCGAGCAGGATGCCGATCTCGTCGTGTTCCTTTTCCGGCCCGAGGTCTACGAGGGACCGACGGACAAAGACGGGAACTCGCTGGAGGGTCGGTCCGAGGTCATCGTGGGCAAGCAGCGCAATGGCCCGATCGGCACGGTGAACCTCTACTTCCACAAGAACTACACGCGATTCGAGAGCTACACGGCGCGGCCGACGGGGTAAGCCACACAATTATTCTTCCCCCATGCCCAAGATCAAGACCGTGTTTCGCTGCACCGAGTGCGGGGCCGAGCACGCGCGGTGGGGTGGGCGGTGCGGGACCTGTGGCGAGTGGAACACGCTCGCCGAGGAACTCGCGGCGCCGAAGCGGGCGGCCAAGGGTAATGGGCGCCGAGCGAGCCGCGCGGCGAATCTCGCCGCGGGCGGTGCGGTGGCGACGACTCCGCGACTCCGCGAGATCACCGGGTCCGAGACCGAGCGTTGGCGGACGGACCTGGGCGAATTCGACTTCGTGTTGGGCGGCGGCGTCGTGCCAGGCTCGATGGTCCTGCTGGGTGGCGAGCCGGGGGCCGGGAAATCGACGTTGCTGCTGCAGGTGGCGGCGCGGCTGCAGGACCGCGGCTGGCCCACGCTGTATGTGTCCGGCGAAGAGTCGCCGCTGCAAGTCAAGTTGCGGGCCGATCGGCTGGCCGACTGCAGCGGGCGACGTCACGTTGCTGAGCGAGACGAACCTCGAGACGATTCTCGCGACCGCCGAGTCCAGTGCGCCCGCGAGCGCTCATCATCGATTCCGTGCAGACGGTCTTCACCGGCGATCTCGAAGGCGCTCCCGGGAGCGTGGGCCAGGTGCGCGAATGCGCGGCGCGCCTGATGCGCTTTGCCAAAGAAAGTGGGACAACGGTGTTCGTCGTCGGGCACGTGACCAAAGGCGGCGGGATCGCAGGACCCAAGACTCTCGAGCACATTGTCGACACGGTCCTCTACTTCGAGGGTGAGACGGTCGCGGACCACCGCGTGCTCCGCGCGACCAAGAATCGCTTCGGCAGTGTGGACGAGATCGGCGTGTTCCGCATGAGTGGCTCGGGTCTCATCGCGGTCGAGAATCCCTCCGAGCTTTTTCTGGGAGACCGCGACCGGACCGCGTCCGGCAGCGCCGTGACAGCGCTGCTCGAAGGCACGCGCCCCGTGCTGGTCGAGGTGCAGGCACTGGCGGCCAAGGCCGGGTTCGGGACGCCGCAGCGAGTCGCGACGGGGTATGACAATCGGCGACTGGCGCTGCTGTTGGCGGTGCTCGACAAACGCGCCGAGCTGTCGTTCGCGACGCTCGACGTGTTTCTCAACGTCGTGGGTGGCGTTCGCATGCAGGAGCCCGCGGGCGACCTCGCGGTCGGGGCAGCGCTCGCGTCGAGCGTGTTCGATCGCCCACTGCCGAGCGATGCCGTGTTCATCGGCGAAGTCGGCTTGGGGGGCGAAGTCCGGCCCGTGTCGCAGATCGAGCGCCGGCTCGCGGAAGCGGCCAAGATGGGAATGCGGGTGGCCTACATCGCCGAGCGCGGGGTACCGAAGCGTCAGCCGTCGGCGCTGCAGGTCGAAGGCGTGGGCACCCTGCACGCCTTGTTCGCTCGGCTCTTTCTATGACGGGTGACGTGGGCGTGGTGATCGTCGCCGCGGGCGCCGGGACGCGAACAGGCTCGACGGAGCTGAAGCAGTTTCGGTGGGTGGCCGGGAAGCCAATGCTGCTGCATAGCGTGCAACGGTTCCAGGCGCGGCCGGACGTTGCGATGGTGGTGTGTGTCCTGCCGCGCACGGTCGCAGGTGATCCGCCACCGTGGCTGTTTCAGGCGGACCTCGATCGGCTGCTGCTCTCCGTCGGGGGACGCGATCGCCAGGAATCGGTCGCGAATGGCCTCGAGGATCTCCCCAGCGAGGTCGAGATCGTCGTCGTGCACGACGCCGCGCGGCCGCTGGTCACCGATGCGACGATCGACGCCGTCATTCGGGCGGCGCGCGCCGGGCAGGGAGCGGTCGCCGCTCTCCCGGTTGTCGACACGCTCAAAGAAGTCGATGCCGAGGGGCGGATCGTCCGCACGGTCGAACGCACGGGACTCTGGCGGGCCCAGACGCCGCAGGCATTTCCGCGAGCGATGCTGGAGCGGGCGCATGACGCGGCTCGCGCAGATCGTGTGGTCGCGACCGATGAGGCCGGACTGTGCGAGCGCCTCGGCATCCCGGTCGTGGTCGTCCCCGGGAGCGAGCGGGCGATGAAGATCACCGCGGAAGCCGATTTTTCACGCGCAGACGCGATGGCGACCCAGAGGGAGTGACGTGCTGCCAGACCCCGCGCTGCCTTTCTGGTCGAGTGCCGAAGTCGAAGCGGCCATCCCCGCGGCGCTCGCGCACATCGAACGGCGTGGCGTTCTGGCCTACCCGACTGAGACGGTCTACGGGTTCGGGGGGACCCTGGATAGCGCGGCGGTCGAGGCGTTGGGAGATCTCAAGGGGCGCGGGGCGGGAAAGCCGGTGCTGCTGCTGATAGCGGGCAGCGACATGTTGGCGCGCCTGGGACTGCACCTGGGTGGCGCGGGTGCGAGACTCGCGGCCCGTCACTGGCCCGGCCCGCTCACGTTGGTACTCCCCGGTGGGGAACGACGGATCAGCGACCGGCTGCGCGGCCCCGAGGGTGGTGTGGCGGTGCGATGGACGCCACACCCGGGTCTCACGCGTCTCCTCTATGTGCACGGTGCGCCGCTGACGTCGACCAGTGCCAACCCGACAGGGGTACCGCCCGCGATGTCCGCCGCCGAGATTGTAACCCAGTGGGGCGACGCGATCCGGCGCGGCGTTCTCCTCGTCTTGGATGGGGGGCGACTGGAGCCGTCTGCGCCATCGACGGTCGTCGACTGCACGGGACGGCGGCTCCGGGTGATCCGACCCGGTGCCATCTCGGCGGACGTCCTGCGGGAAACGGTCCCGGACCTGATTGGAGACGCGTAAGGCAGTCGATGCATTTGCTCTTCGTGTGTACGGGGAATACCTGTCGCAGCCCGATCGCGGCGGCGATCGCACGTCAGGTGGCTGACGAGCGGGGCCTGTCGGACGTCGAGATTGCGAGCGCTGGCACTAGTGCGGCCGAGGGCCAGCCGGCGTCTGATGGTGCGGTCCTGGTCGGGCTCGAGCGGCAACTCGATCTCACGGCGCATCGCGCGCGACAACTGACGCCAGAGCACGTGGACGCGGCCGATCTGATCCTGGTGATGGGCTCGCATCACCTGGAGCGCGTCGAAGCGTTGGGGGGCAGCGGCAAGTCGTATCTGCTGACCGCGTACTCGTCGCGCGGGACTGACGCACGCGCGGTGACAGACCCCTTTGGCGGTGACCTCGACGTGTACCGGTCGACGGTCGACGAGCTCGAGACCGAGATCCGGCGCGTCCTCGATCGGTTGGTCACTGAGCGCACCGCCAGCTAACGCGGACGCGCTTTGCGCGTAGAGAGGAGATAGGAGAAAGGGGAGAGGAGATACTGAGCCACGTGCGTGCGGAATGAGGGAGACGCCGAGACGGCTCGTGCTCATTGGGCATCCGGTCGCTCACTCGCTGTCGCCGGCGATGCAGAATGCGGCGTTGGGCGCGGCAGGCATCCCGTTGACATACGAGACCATCGACGTCTTTCCGGCGGATCTCGGGGCGACGCTCGCGCACCTCGCGCAGCAGGGCGCGGCCGGGAATGTCACGGTGCCGCACAAAGAGGCCGCGGCGTCATACTGTGGCCGTGTGACTGCGGTCGCGCAGCGCGCGGGCGCGGTCAACACGTTCTGGGTTCAGAATGGCACGCTCGTCGGTGACAACACCGACGTTGCCGGCTTCCACACCGCGGTCCGCCGTCTTTCTGGCCGCGTGCCATTGCAGGCCCGAATTGCCGTGATCGGAGCTGGTGGTGCCGCCGCGGCGGTGTTGACGGCGATCGCCGAGTGGCCGGGGTGTCAGGCGCGGGTCTGGAACCGCACACCGGCGCGTCTCGAGGCACTCGTCGCGCGGTTTCCGGCCGTCGCGGTCGCCGTCCCAGCGATTCCTGATGCATTGGCAGATGCGACGCTCGTGGTGCACGCGACCACGATCGGCATGAGTCGCGACGACGTCCCCTTTGATCCCGCGCTGCTGCCGCACGGCGCCGACGTGATCGACCTCGTGTACCGGCCCGGTGAGACGCCGTGGGTCCGAGCGGCGCGGATGCGTGGCCATCGTGCGTCCGATGGCCTGGCGATGCTGGTTGAACAGGGCGCGCTGGCCTTCGAGCAGTGGTTCGGCCGACCCGCGGACCGGCACGCAATGCGGAGTGCGGTAGGCGGCTAGAAGGGCCACTGCGCGTTCGAGAAAGGGGAAACGCGGACAGGCGAGAAGGGCCGCGCACCGCAACGTCAAGAGCCGTCTCCTCTCTCCTTTCCCCTTTCTCCTCTCTACGGATGCGCAGCGCCCGTTGACACTCGTCACCGACGTCGTGAGACTACGGCCCATGACGACACGGGTGGGAATCAACGGATTTGGGCGAATCGGCCGCCAGGTGCTTCGCGCGGCGATCGATGAGGGCGTGGCAGATCTGGAGTTCGTCGCGGTCAATGATTTGGCGGACACGCGGACGCTGGCGCACTTGCTGACATACGACTCGGTCCACCGCCGGTTCGATCGGACGGTGGAACATTCGAGCGACGCGCTGCACGTCGATGGGCAGACCATCCGCGTGCTGGCGGAAAGAGACCCGGAGAAGCTCCCGTGGCGCGCGCTCGGGGTCGACCTGGTGCTCGAGTCGACCGGCAAGTTCACCGACGCGGCCAAGGCGCGAAAGCACGTGGACGCGGGCGCGAAGAAGGTCGTGATCTCGGCCCCCGCCAAGGGGGAAGACGTGACGATTGTGATGGGCGTCAACACCGAGCGCTACGACCCGGCACGGCACACGATCGTGTCGAACGCGTCCTGTACGACGAACTGCCTCGTCCCGATGGTCAAGGTCATCCGCGATACATTCGGCTTTCGCCATGCGTCCATGGTCACCGTGCACAGCTACACCAACGACCAGGCGATCCTCGACCTGCCGCACAAGGATCTGCGCCGCGCGCGCGCCGCGGCCCTGTCGATCATCCCGACCACCACTGGCGCCGCGAAAGCGACGGGACTGGTGATCCCCGAAGTCAAAGGCAAGATCGACGGCGTGGCGATACGGGTGCCGACGCCCGACGTGTCGTTCACGGATCTCGTGGTGGAAGTCGAACACGCGACGACGATCGACGCCGTGAATACGGCCTTCCGGGCCGCGGCGGCCGCGGGACCGATGCACGGCATCCTCGCGGTCTCGGACGAAGAGCTCGTGTCAGTCGATTACATCGGTAACTCGTACTCCTGCATCCTCGACGCCAAGAGCACCAACGTGATTGATGGAACGCTTGTGAAAGTCGCTGGCTGGTACGACAACGAGTGGGGCTACGCGTGCCGCTGTGTGGACCTGCTGCGCTACATGGGGGCGCGGCTATGACGCAGCCTGTGCGCGACGCCGCTGCAGCCGTCGGGCCTCCGAGCGATGGCACGACACGCGCCGATCGGGTGCGCGACGCGATCGCCCTCACCCTGATCCTGGTTGGCATCGTGCTCGTGGTCGTGGCCCATCGCGTATACAGCCAGCTCGCGACGCACGCGATCGTCGTGCCCCCGGGGCAATCGGCGTTCGCGGTGTGGCTGCACAACTACTACATGGAGCTCGCGGGGTACGCGGCCATCCTCGTCGGCGTGATCCTCGGCGTGGTATCGTACATCGTGCACGAGCGCCGAACGCGGCGGCCGAGGAGACCTACCGGCGGGGCTGCGTAAGTTGGCGCGCAAGAGGACGGTGCGGGACCTCGCGGAGAGCGAAGTCCGCGGGAAGCGTGTACTCGTTCGCGTCGATTTTAACGTGCCGCTCGACGCCGACCGCCGCATCACGGACGACACCCGAATCCGGGCGGCGCTACCGACGATCCAGCTCCTGCGGGCGCTTGGCGCTCGCGTGGTGCTCATCTCCCACCTCGGTCGCCCCAAGGCCAAGCCGGACCCGAAGTATTCGCTCGACCCGGTGGCGGCGAGACTGACGGACCTGTTGGGGACCGCGGTGCAGTTCGTCGAATCCACGGATACCGACGAGGCGGTGAAGGCGACCCACGCGCTCAGGCCCGGGGAGGTGCTCCTCCTCGAGAACACCCGATTCCTGCCCGGGGAGGAGAGCAACGACGAGCGCCTGTCGCGCGACTTCGGCAAGCTGGGCGACCTCTACGTCAACGACGCCTTCGGTGCCGCGCATCGCGCGCACGCCTCGACGGTCGGCGTCGCCGCGGTGCTGCACCCGGCAGTCGCCGGCCTGCTGATGGCGAAGGAGCTGGAGTATCTGGGGCAAGCGCTATCGGAACCAAAGCGCCCGTTCATCGCGATTCTGGGCGGTGCCAAGATCTCCGGGAAGATCGACGTCATCGCGCAACTCCTACCTCGAGTCGATGGCATGCTGATCGGAGGCGCGATGGCATGCACGTTCTTCCGTGCGATGGGGCTGGCGGTGGGAAAATCGCTGGTCGAGGCCGACCGCATCGACATGGCGAAAGACCTCCTCGCGCGAGCCGGAGCGCGGCTCACGCTTCCGCACGACGCGGTGGTGGCGCCGGCTCTCGATCAAGGCGCGCTCGCGCACGCCGTGCCTCGCGACGGGATTTCTGCGACGGAAGCGATGTACGACATTGGCCCGCGCAGCGCGGAGTCGTTCGGCCGCGCGATCTCGATCGCCAAGACGGTGATCTGGAACGGACCAATGGGCGTGTTCGAGACGCCGCCTTTCGACGCTGGCACGCTGGCCATCGCGCGCGCGATGGCGGCGGCGACGGCTCGCGGAACGACGACGATCGTCGGAGGCGGGGATTCCGCAGCGGCGGTGGCGCAGGCTGGGCTCGAGGCGCAGATGAGCCACGTGTCGACTGGCGGGGGCGCGGCGCTCGAGTTTCTCGAAGGAAAAGTGTTGCCAGGCGTCGACGCGCTCGACGATGCGCGCTAAGGCCCACGGGCCGGACATGATCGCGCACCGAGCGGCTGGAGCATGAGCGTCAGCTCCGACGCGCCCGGCGCCCAAGTTCCACGGCCCGTGTTGGCGGCCAACTGGAAGATGAATCTCGCGCCGGACGACGCGCGCCGGTTCGTGACGGCTTATGTCGCGCGGGTTCCGGCCCTGTCGGATCGCACCGTCATTCTGTTTCCGCCGGCGTTATCACTGGCGGCAGCGCGAGACGCCGCCGCGGCGCGGCCGGACATCCAATTCGGCGTACAAAACGTCTATTGGGAGCCGAAGGGTGCGTTCACCGGCGAGATCTCCGCGCCGATGGCGCGTGCGTCCGGGGCTCGCTTCGCACTCGTGGGCCACTCCGAGCGACGGCACGTGTTCCACGAGTCTGATGCGGACACCGCGCGGAAGTGTGAGGCCGTGACCGCGGCCGGCTTGACGCCCGTGCTGTGTGTCGGCGAGCTCCTCGCGGAACGGGAGGCGGGACTGACCAGCACCGTCGTGACGCGCCAGCTCACCACGGGTCTTGGCCGACTATCGCCCGAGCAGGTCGCTCGGGCTCTGGTCGCGTACGAGCCGGTGTGGGCGATTGGGACTGGTCGCACCGCCACGCCCGCTGATGCGGCCGCGACTCACGCGGTCTTGGCCAACGCCCTGCGCGTGCTGCTTCCACCGCGTGCGTCGATGGTCCCCATTCTCTATGGGGGCAGCGTCAACCCGGCGAATGCGCCGGCTCTGCTCGCGGCCCGGGGGGTGGACGGCTTGCTCGTCGGTGGAGCCAGCCTGGACCCTGCGTCCTGGGCGGAGATCGTCATGGCTGGGGCTCACGTAACCGAGGGTTGATCCGTGCCGTCCGGGCCGACAGATTTCGAAGTTACGAAATTTTGCCTCGAGCCTGATGTTCACGACGCTGATACTGGTTCTACTCATCTTCGATAGCTTCGTCCTTGTGGCCGCCATTCTTGTTGCAGGCGGGCAAAGGGACGGGAATGGCCGCGAGCTTTGGTGGTGTGAGCTCGTCGCCGGACGCCTTCATTGGGACCCGTCAAGCGGGGACCTGGCTTACCAAGATCACGTGGTGGACGGGCGGGATCTTCATCGCGCTCGCGTTCCTGCTGCAGGTCGGAGCCGCACGTGGACGCACGCCCAAGTCCGTGCTGGAGCAGGGGCTCACGCCGCAGCCGGCCGCACCTGCGCCCGCCCCGGCGCAATCGGCGCCGGCCCTGCCATTCCTTCCCGGGCAGAACCAGGCTGCGCCGGGGGCCCAAGGGGCCGCTCCGGCTGGAAAGGGATCAGCTCCGGCCACCGCGAAGGCACCAGCGACCCAAACGCCGGCACCGACTACGGCGGTGCCAACGACGCCAGCCCCGAATTCAAAGAAATGACGGCGGGGTATGGATGAGGGTGCACCGCGCAGGGTCTATCGACGCAGAGCGCCTGACCTGATCGCCTCATGACGCCTCCGACGTTTCAGCCAGGGTTCCTCCTCCTCGAGGATGGAACCCTTTTTCGCGGCCGGCTCGGTCCCAACACACGAGCGACCTGCGCCGAAGTCGTGTTCACGACGAACATGACCGGGTATCAGGAAGTCTTTACGGACCCATCGTACGGCGGGCAGATCGTGGTGTTGACGGCTCCGCAAATCGGGAACTATGGGATCAACGACGAGGATCCGGAGTCGAGCAGACCGCAGGCAGCCGGCATCGTCGTGCGAGAGTTGTCACGTGCGTATTCGAACTGGCGGGCGATCGGCTCGCTCGACCGTTGGCTGGCCGATGCCCAAGTGCCCATCCTCGCTGAGGTTGATACCAGGAAGCTCACGCGGCTTCTGAGGTTGGGCGTCATGCGCGGCGTCATCGCGCCGGGCGTCGACGTGACGGACGAAGCGCGCGATGTGCTTGCCAGCTGCCCGTCGATGGACGGGCTGGATCTCGCGACGCAGGTCTCGACGCGCGAGGCGTACGCATTTGGCAACCCGAAGGCGCGCAACCATATCGTGGCGTACGACTACGGGATCAAAACCAACATCCTACGCTTGTTCGACGAGCGGGGCTGCCGCGTCACGGTCGTGCCGGCCGCGACGACTGCGGAGGCGGCGTTGGATCTGGAACCAGACGGCGTGTTTCTCTCGAATGGGCCTGGTGACCCGGCGGCGGTGACGTACGCGCCGCCAATCATCCGCGCGATCGCGGATCGCGGGGTGCCGATCTTCGGTATCTGTCTCGGGCATCAGCTTATCGCGCTCACGTTTGGCGGCCAGACGGAGAAGATGCCGTATGGCCACCGGGGGGGAAATCATCCGGTTCTCGAGATCGAGAGAGACCTCGTGACGATCACGTCACAGAACCACGGATTCGCCGTTAGCGGCTCGCGAGAGGGGGTGGCTGGCGCGTCTGCCCTGGAAGTGACGCACGTCAATCTCAACGACCACACGATCGAGGGGCTGCGCCACCGGGAGTTGCCCATCTTTGCGGTGCAATACCACCCTGAGGCTGCCCCAGGGCCCCACGATGCCCGGCCTCTATTCGACGCCTTCATGGCGTCCATACGGGGGGAACCGGCGAACCCGGCAGTAGCAGGCGCCGCGGCTGGGGTCAGCGAGCCAAGCTCTTGACGCGTAATAAGTAACGCCGTAGCTTCGACCCACGAGCGCGCGGCCGAGGCGGGCCCGCCGCATGACGGATCTGTTTCGCCTAAGCGTCTTTCGTTGGGGTCTACCGATGACTAAAGCCGACCTCGTCGAGCACGTCACAACGCAAATCGCGCGCACTGCAGGGCCGATGATCTCCAAAAAAGACTGTGCCCGCGTGGTCGACTCGTTCCTCGACGCCATAAAAGAGGCACTCCGCGATCAGCGCAACATCGAGGTTCGCGGGTTCGGGACCTTCAAGATCCGCCAGCGCAAGACGCGGATGGCCCGTAACCCCAGGACGGGTGCGCCGGTGGAGGTGTCGGCCAGGCCAGTGCCGGTGTTCAAGCCGTCCAAGGAGTTGCGCGCGCTCGTCGCACACGTGTCGGTGTCGGAGCTGTCCGAAGCCTAGGCGGCGGGGCCTTCGCGGCGCTTCGGTTACATTCCGAGAAGGCCGCTCATGACAATCACTGTCCTGCTTTTCGCGTCCTATGCTGACGCCTTCGGGCGTACGCAGCTGGACGTGACGGCTCCTCCGGGCGCGACGGTCGCTGACCTCCTCGCCAGGGTTCGATCCGAGGGGGGTGCCGACCGGCTGCCGCCCCATCCATTGGTTGCGGTCAATCGCGAGTACGCCGAGTACGATCGCGTCCTCGCCGCGGACGACGAGGTGGCGTTGATCCCTCCAGTGGCGGGCGGATGACTGACCTGGCGATGGCCTCGAGCGCGGGGCTCGCGCACGCTGCGATCGTCGAGCGCGTGCTGGATGTGAGCGGCCTCGTCCAGATGGTCGCGGATCCGGGCGCGGGAGCATCCTCTGTGTTCCTGGGGACGGTTCGTCATGCGAACGACGGCCGGCCCGTGGTCGGGATCGACTATCAAGCGTATTCGGCGATGGCGGCCCGTGAGCTCCAGACGATCGTGGGTGAAGCGGCGCAGCGGTTTGGCACACGGGCGATCGCGGCCGAGCACCGGGTCGGATACCTCGCCGTCGGAGACATCAGTATCGCGATTGCGGCGTCACATGAGCGGCGGGGTCCTGCGCAGGATGCGACGCGCTACGTGATCGAACACGTCAAGCGCCGGTTGCCGGTGTGGAAGCGCGAACACTACACGGACGGCACGCGGGAGTGGGTGGATCCGACGCGCATGCCGCAGCATCGCGCGGAAATCGATGACGTGAGAGCCGGCGCATGAGCACGCCCACATCCATCGCGCGCGACCAGTTCGGCCGCCAGATCGAGTACCTGCGCATCTCGGTGACCGACCGCTGCAATTTCCGGTGTCTCTACTGCATGCCACCGGAGGGGCTGATATGGCTGCCCAAGGCGGACATCCTGTCCTACGAAGAGATCGCCGCGGTCGTGCGTCAATTGGCGCCGCTCGGCCTTCGCCGAATTCGGATTACGGGCGGCGAGCCGACGATCCGGCCGGATCTCGTGCGTCTGGTGGCGCTGTTGCGCGCGGTTCCCGAGATCGAGGACATCGCGCTTTCCACCAATGGCGTCCGTCTCGCCGAGCTGGCGGCGCCGCTCCGAGACGCGGGGCTCGACCGCGTGAACATGAGCGCGGACAGCCTGCGAGCGGATCGGATCGCGCGCATCGCTCGTCGCGACCTGGGCTTTGATCCGATCGCCGCGGCGGCGAGCGCCGAGCAAGCCGGGCTGTCGCCGATCAAGATCAACGTCGTCGTGATGCGCGGCATCAACGACGACGAGGTCGAGGATTTTGCGCGGCTGACGTTGGCGCACGAGTGGCACGTGCGGTTCATCGAGCTCATGCCGGTGGGAGACATGCGCGCGCTGACCTGGGAGCACACTGTGCCGAGCGACGAGGTCCTGAGTCGCATCGCGGAGGTCGCGCCGCTCGCGCCGGCGGCCGGTCCCACGCGGGGCAACGGCCCCGCGAGCTACTACCGACTCCACGGTGCAGCCGGCACAATCGGTGTCATCACGCCGATGAGCCACACGTATTGCGCGTCGTGCAACCGTGTGCGTCTGACTGCCGACGGTCGCTTGCGGACCTGTTTGTTCGGCGACCACGAGGTCGATCTGCGCGGGCCGCTCCGCGGCGGCGTGCCGCTCGAGCCAGCATTCCGCGCCGCGCTCGCGGAGAAACCGCGCGAACACGCGCTGTTACAGATGCAAGTCGGTGGGCTGCGCGCGCTCTCGCAAGTTGGTGGGTGACCGCGTAAACTTCGCTGTATGGTCGACAAAATAACTGTGGTCGGTGCCGGCAACGTCGGCGCCACGGCCGCGCAACGGATCGCTGAGAAGCAGCTCGCACGTCACGTCGTCATGGTCGACGTGGCTGATGGCATTCCCCAGGGCAAGGGCCTCGACCAGTACCAGTCCGCGCCGATCGAGGGGTTCGACTCGTTGGTGACCGGGACGAACGACTACGCCGAGACTGCGGGTTCCGAGATCGTCGTCATCACGGCTGGCATTGCGCGCAAGCCCGGCATGTCCCGTGACGACCTGCTCGCCACGAACGCGGGCATTGTCCGCCAGGTCAGCGAGGCCATCAAGGCCACGTCGCCCGACGCAATCATCGTCATGGTGTCGAACCCGCTCGACGTCATGTGCTACGTGGCGAAGAAGGTGACGGGGTTCCCGCGTGAGCGCGTGATCGGGATGGCGGGGGTGCTCGACACGGCCCGCTTCCGCGCGTTTCTGGCGCAAGCGCTGGACGTCTCGGTGCGCGACATCCAAGCCATGGTCCTCGGCGGGCACGGGGACACCATGGTCCCGCTCGTGTCCTACACCTCGGTCAGTGGTATTCCGGTGACGCAGTTGCTGGATCGGGCACGACTGGATGCCATCGTCACTCGCACGCGGAGCGGCGGCGCCGAGATCGTGAAGCACCTCAAGACGGGGTCGGCCTACTACGCGCCATTGGCCGCGGCGGTCGAGATGGTGAAGGCCATCGTGCACGATGAGAAGCGCGTGCTACCGTGTGCCGCGTGGCTCGAGGGCGAGTACGGGATGTCGGGTCTTTTCCTCGGGGTGCCCTGCAAGCTGGGCCGTCGTGGTCTGGAGCGGATCTTCGAGGTGGAGTTGACCGCCAGTGAGCGGGCCGAGCTGGCGAAGAGCGCAGAAGCGGTGCGCGAGCCGATGGCGGTGGTCAAGCTCTAGCCACGACACGCCGGCGCCGTGGGCCTCTGGCAGTTCTACCAGTCGACGATCGGCAAGAAAATCATCATGGCAGTGACGGGGCTCATCCTCGTCGCGTTCGTCGTGATGCATATGCTCGGCAACCTGCTGATCTTCCAGGGGCCCGAGCGCATCAACGCGTACAGTCGGTTCCTGCACGGCACGGGCGAACTCTTGTGGCTCGTCCGAGTCGTGCTCCTGGTGGCCGTCGTGCTCCACATCAATGCCGCCGTGCGCCTCACGCGCCGCGCGCTCGCCGCGCGGCCCGTGGGATACGACGAGCGCGACCCCCAGGTGTCGACCTTCGCGGCCCGCACGATTCGGTGGGGCGGGGGACTGTTGCTCGTCTTCGTTGTGTTCCACCTGCTGCATTTCACGACCGGCACGCTGCTTCCCGTGTTTCACCCGGGGGACGTGTATCTCAACGTCGTCACGGGCTTTCATGTCTGGCCGGTCGCCGTGTTCTATTTGATCGCGATGCTTGCGCTCGGACTGCACCTCTACCACGGCGCGTGGAGCTCGATCCGCACGTTGGGGCTCGCGCGGCCCTCGCGCGACCCGCTGCGGCGGCCGGTCGCGACGGTGATCGCGATCGTCATCGCCGTCGGCTTTGCGCTCGTTCCGATCGCCGTCCTGGCTGGATGGGTGAGGTGACGCTGTGCTAGAGCTCAACGCACACGTGCCGCCCGGCCCCCTCGAGGAGAAGTGGGAGCGGCACAAGTTCGACATGAAACTCGTCAGTCCGGCGAACAAGCGGCGATACACGATCATCGTCGTCGGCACCGGACTGGCTGGTGCGTCGGCTGCCGCCACGCTGAGTGAGCTCGGATACCGAGTCATCGTCGTCACGTATCACGATTCGCCTCGCCGCGCCCACAGCATCGCCGCGCAGGGCGGGATCAACGCCGCAAAGAACTATCCCAACGACGGCGATTCCGTCTATCGTCTGTTCTACGACACGATCAAGGGCGGCGATTTCCGCTCGCGCGAGGGGAACGTCTATCGACTCGCCGAGGTCAGCGTCAACATCATCGACCAGTGTGTCGCCCAGGGCGTTCCCTTCGCCCGCGAGTACGGCGGCCTCCTCGCGAACCGATCGTTCGGCGGCGCCCAGGTCTCGCGCACCTTCTATGCGCGCGGTCAGACCGGCCAACAGCTGCTGTTGGGCGCCTATCAAGCGCTCGAGCGCCAGGTGGGTCGCGGGCTGGTCGAGACCAGGACGTTCACCGAGATGCTCGACCTCGTGGTCGTCGACGGGCGTGCGCGCGGGATCGTGACGCGCGACCTGGTGTCTGGCGAGGTGCGCTCCGTGGCGGGGGACGCGGTGGTACTCGCGACGGGCGGCTACGGCAATGTGTTCTTCCTCTCGACCAACGCGCGACTCTCCAACGTCACGGCGAGCTGGCGCGCGTACAAACGCGGTGCCGCGTTCGCCAACCCCTGCTTCACGCAGATCCACCCGACCTGCATTCCAGTGAGCGGCGAGTACCAGTCGAAGCTGACGCTGATGAGCGAATCGCTGCGCAACGACGGGCGGGTCTGGGTGCCGCGCCAGGCCGGTGATCGGCGGGCGCCCAACGACATCCCGGAGACCGAGCGCGACTACTTCCTGGAGCGCAAGTATCCGAGCTTCGGCAATCTCGCGCCGCGCGACATTGCCTCCCGCGCGGCCAAGCAGGTCTGCGACGAGGGGCACGGCGTTGGCCCGGGCGGCCTCGGCGTGTATCTGGACTTCCGCGACGCCATCCACCGACTCGGCCACGAAGGCATCGCCGAGCGTTATGGCAACCTGTTCGAGATGTACGAGCGGATCACCGACGAGGACCCGTATCGCGTCCCGATGCGGATCTACCCGGCGGTGCACTACACGATGGGCGGCTTGTGGGTCGACTACAATCTCATGAGCACGATCCCCGGGCTGCACGTCATCGGCGAAGCCAACTTCTCCGATCACGGTGCCAATCGCCTGGGCGCGAGCGCGCTCATGCAGGGTCTCGCCGATGGCTATTTCATCCTGCCGTACACGATCGGCGACTACCTGGCGACCACGCGATTGACACCGATCGACCCGATGGGGCCCGAGTTCCGCCGGGTCGAGCAGGACGTGGCGGCCAGGACGAAGACCCTGCTCGCGATCCGCGGGAGGCGGACGGTCGATGCGTTTCACCGCGAGCTCGGCAAGATCATGTGGAACCTGTGCGGCATGTCTCGCAATGATCACGGGCTTCGTGAAGCGCTGAGCGAGATCACGGCACTCCGCGCAGAGTTCTGGCGGAACGTCAGCGTGCCCGGGACCGGAGAAACGCTGAACCAATCGCTGGAGAAGGCCGGGCGCGTTGCGGACTTCCTGGAGCTGGCGGAGCTCTGCTGTATCGACGCGCTGCATCGCACCGAGTCGTGCGGGGCACACTTCCGGGAGGAGAGCCAGACGAGCGACGGGGAAGCGCTCCGTGACGACGAGCATTTCGCATATGTCGCCGCGTGGGAGTACGCCGGCGATGGCAAACCGCCCCTCCTGCATCGCGAGCCGCTGGAGTTCGAGGCGGTTCACCTGAGCCAGCGCAGCTACAAGTGACGCCATGAACATCACGCTGCGAGTGTGGCGGCAAGCCAGCGCCCGTGGGCCGGGGCACTTCGTGGAGTATGCAGCGCCCGATATCAACCCGGACGCTTCCTTCCTCGAGATGCTGGACGTCGTGAATGAACGGCTCGGCGAGCGGATGGAGGATCCGATCGCCTTCAGCCACGACTGCCGCGAGGGGATCTGCGGGTCGTGCGCCATGATGATCGACGGCGTCGCGCACGGGCCGGTCCGCGGTGCCGCTACGTGTCAGGTGCACATGCGCAACTTCGCCGACGGTGCAACCATCACGGTCGAGCCGTGGCGATCGGTCGCGTTTCCGGTGATCAAGGATCTCGTGGTCGATCGGTCGGCCTTCGACCGGATCATCCAGGCCGGTGGTTACATCACGGCGCCGACGGGCGGCGCCCGCGATGCGAACGAGATCCTCGTGCCGAAGGACGCGGCCGAGGCGGCGATGGACGCAGCGGCGTGCATCGGGTGCGGGGCCTGTGTCGCCGCGTGCCCCAACGGATCGGCCTCCCTGTTCACCGCGGCCAAGATCACGCATCTGAGCGAGCTTCCGCAGGGACAGCCGGAGCGTCTGCGTCGCGTCGTGCGGATGGTCGCGCAAATGGACGCCGAGCACTTTGGCTCGTGCACGCTGTTCGGCGAGTGTCAGGAGGCATGCCCCAAACTCATCAGCATCGATACGATCGGGCGGATGAACGCGGACTACCTGCGCGCGACGATTCATGGCAGCTTCGAGCGGGAGACGGTCGGCCCGACCGCGTAGCCTGAGGTCGTAACCGGCGACCGGATTTCCGGCGAGTAGGGGCGACGCAATGCGTCGCCCTCCATCGCCGCCCGTACGATCACCGAGGGTCGTTCCGGTCCCACGAGCGGGCGACGCATTGCGTCGCCCCTACCCGCCGCACGAAATGTCTCCGTGTGGCGGTCCGGTTGCGCGCCGCCCTACAGTTTCGGGAGGGTCACACCCTTTTGGCCCTGGTATTTCCCCTTCTTGTCGGCGTAGGAGACTTCCGGTGGCTCGTCGCCCTTGAAGAAGAGGACCTGCGCGATGCCCTCGTTGGCGTAGATCTTGGCCGGCAGGGGTGTGGTGTTGGAGATCTCGAGTGTGACGAAGCCTTCCCACTCCGGTTCGAAAGGGGTCACATTTGTGATAATACCACAATTCTCCACAAACAGGCCGGCGGCGAGTGCGAAGTTTCCGGCTTCGGGAACTGTCAAGCAGTAAACGTCGTGCTCACCGGGGACGTCGCGAATAGCCGCGACTTTGTGGTTTCTAACGGCAGGAGTGCCGCGTGCAGCACCTACCACTTCGCGGAACCGCCGGAAGACTGAACGGTCGCATCGAAGCATGCGCGCTGCGCCGCGGATTGACCCCGTTGCATTGAGAGCCTTTCGGACGACGTCCGCCGTAATTTCGGGGCGAATCCGCATGGCACGTGCAAGCTCACGTTGTGCGGAGCGCCGCCTGCCGTCATCGCGCGCCCAGGCTCGAGCTGAGTGCTCACCGCGCAAGCGCCGTGCTTCAGGATGGGCAGCGTAGTGACGAGTCATGGCGGCGCTCTGGACGGCGCGTCGGGTCGGCGTCCAAGAGGCAAGCTGTGCTGCCGAGAGGCGCTGGCGCGCCTCGGCATACCTGTCATCCGTCCAAAATGCGTAGACGCGTGCCCGCTGCAGCGACGAGTAATTGGACCGCCAGGCCGCGTCCGCAGACAAGTCTGCTAGTGCCGAGCGAATCGCCCGGCTATGCTCGTCTGGGTCGAAGTCCTCTCCGTAGTTCTGCGCGTTGTGATGGGCGATATGCTCTCCCGCAGGCATCCGTTCGATGTTCCATGGGCAGTTGTTTCGTCGATCGTGATCGCGGTGGTGCCGGTGCGTACCAGCCGCAGCCCCGTACAGGCCATGCCGGAGGTTCCACTCATCTGCCAAACGGTGCGTTCCAGTCAGGTGACCGTTGAGCGGCTGATAGACCGACTCATACCCGCGAGCGAGCTCGCGATAGAGGGGCATGAGCGAATCGCCAGGGCGAAGATCGGCGGCTTGGGTGACCTGGCCGTCGCGACGGATGAACCCGTGGTCTGGGGTCGCGCGAATGACTGCGCCGTCGTCCAGCACGATCTCCAGGAGCGAATCGCGCGCGATGAAGCGCGGGGCCTCGAGCCGTGCCACGATGATGCGCCCGTATTCGCCCAGACTATATCCCCAAAACATCTCGCCGCGTGCGGCGCGCTCCGCGAGCTCCTCAAGGGTCGGGGCTGTGCCGTCTACAAGCGCGACCCGGGTGTCACCACTGAAGCACCTGGCGTAGGTCGATTTTCCGACGCAGACCGTGACGACGTCGCGGGGGATGCGGAAATACTCGACGGAGCGCGCGAGGGCGAACGAGTTGGGGGGGACGATGCAGACGTCGCCTTCGAACTCGACAAAGGACCGGGGGTCGAAGTTCTTGGGGTCGACGATCGAGTTCAGCACATTGGTGAAGATCTTGAACTCTCGGGCCACGCGCATGTCGTAGCCGTACGAGCTCACGCCGTACGAGATGACGCCTTCGCGCATTTGACGCCCCTCGAAGGGCTCGATCATCCGCTTCTCGAGGGCCATGCGCGTGATCCAGCGATCCGATTGGATACCCATGGCCGGCGAATGTATCCGGTTGGCGACGTGAATAACAGCGTGCGCCGGGCCGACCGCGATGCCGTGGGAGCGTGAACGAAATCGGGCGTGACGGCGCCCGCGGCAGCATGGCGGGGGGCTTCGAGGCTGGCCGCCCGCGCAGCACGGCCCACCCGTCGTTCGCCCGCGGAACTCACCACGTCCCGCTATGTTGAATTCAATTCGCCCGATCGGTAAGTTCCCTCGGCTGAGCTAGTGAAATTTTTCACGAACCACGGAGGACCCCCCGCCGACCATGGCGAGCTCATACTTTCCGGTGCTGCTGCTGCTCGGGTTCGTCGTCGCGAATGCGGTGATGATCATCGGGCTGTCGCACCTGAAGCTCCGCCCGCGACTGACGCCGGAGAAGCAGTCTCCCTACGAGTCTGGTGTGCCGCCGCTGGGCGACGCCCGTGAGCGGTTCTCGGTCAAGTTCTACATGGTGGCGATGCTCTTCATCGTCTTCGATATCGAGACGGTGTTCATGATCCCGTGGGGTGTTGCCTACCGCCAGCTCTCGTGCGGCGTGGCGCTCACCGACGGCGTGTGTCCAGTGGGGCAGATGTCGTGGTTCGGGTTCGGCGAAATGTTCGTGTTCGTCGCGATCCTCTTCGCCGGCTTCGTCTATGTCTGGAAGAAGGGAGCGTTGCAATGGGATTGATTCCCGCACGGTCCGGCGGCCCAGGCTCGACGCCCGACGCCGGAGCCCGAGGGCTCACACGAGTCTCCTACCAGCCGCAATCGCAGGAAGGGTGGGTTGCGACCAAGCTGGACTTCCTCGTCAACTGGGGACGCGCCAACTCGCTGTGGCCCATGCCGTTCGGCACGGCCTGCTGCGCGATCGAGTTCATGGCGACGGCCGCCAGCAAGTTCGACCTTGCGCGGTTTGGCATGGAGCGCATGAGCTTCTCGCCCCGACAGGCCGATGTGCTCATCTGCGCCGGACGGGTCCCGTTCAAGCTGGCGCCCATCATCCGGCGCATCTGGCAGCAGATGCCACAGCCGAAATGGTGCATCTCGATGGGCGCGTGTGCGTCCTCCGGCGGCATGTTCGACAACTACGCCGTGGTGCAGGGCATCGACACGATCATTCCGGTCGACGTCTACGTGCCCGGATGCCCGCCGCGCCCCGAAGGCCTCTTGTACGGCATCCGGATGCTGCAAGAGAAGGTGATGCGCGAGCGGCTGTCCGACACCGATCGCCTGCGGCGTGAGATGCAGCCCGATCCGTCGAGCCGACTCTATATTCCGCCGCCCGCGATCGACGAGCTCTCGGAGCCCTTCGGCAACTCGGTCAACCAGACGCGGTCCGGCGTGTGAGCACTTCGCTCGACGCACCGGGTTCGACGGGCATCGTGTACCCGGGCAGCGCCATCCCGTCGGCACCGGCACCGGTTTCGCCCAAGAACGTCGCACACCACGGCGGCGCGGAGAATCCCTCGGTCCCGGCGCTGCGCACGCGCTTTGGCGATGCGATCCGCCGCAGTGCCGTCGTGTGGGGCGAGACGACTGCGATCGTGGCCCGCGACCGTCTGGTCGAGATCGTGCGCTGGCTGCACGATGATCCGAGCCAGCAGTACGGCTATCTGGTGGACGTGACGGCGGTCGAGTTCCGCGACCCCGAGGAGCCGTTCACCGTTGTCTGGCATCTGCGCTCATTGCCCTTCCGTCGATTCCTGCGCCTCAAGGTCGAGTTGTCGAAGGGCGAGCCGCTGGAGGTCGACAGCCTGGTGTCCGTCTACAACGGTGCCGATTGGCTCGAGCGCGAGTGCTACGACATGTTCGGCGTTCGCTTCCGGGGGCACCCGGATCTGCGACGCATCCTGATGTGGGAGCAATACCGCGAAGGCTTTCCCCTCCGAAAGGATTTCCCGCTCCGCGGCCGGTTCAGCCGTGCGGAGCAGCTCCGCCAGGCGCTGGCCGCCAATCCGGAAGCGCGGTATTCGATGGAGGAGCTGTCGATTGCGGATGCCTTCGAGGACTTGCCCCCGGACATGCAACAGCGCATCCAATCCGGTGAGCGGACCGGGGAGTAGGCAGGCGCTATGACTGCTCGTCGTACCGTCGATGTTGCCGTCTCGACGACCGGACTCAATGCCCAAGGCCGGCCGCAACGGGTGCCGATCGCCGTGGACAGCGCGGGCAACGCGGTGACCGTTCGCCACGCCGCCATCCATTGAGCCGGACCTCGAAAGCGATCACATGCTGATCAACATTGGGCCCCAGCACCCGGCGACGCATGGCGTGCTGCGGCTCGTGCTCGAGCTCGATGGCGAGACCGTCGTCCGATGCATCCCGCACGTGGGATATCTGCACTGCGGGTTCGAGAAGATCGGGGAGTACCGTCAGTACAACCAGATCATCCCGTGGACCGACCGCGAGGATTATCTCAACTCCATCGGCAACAACGTGGCGTTCGTCCTGGGCGCGGAACGCCTCTTCGGGATCGAGCCCACGCCGCGCTGCACCGTGCTTCGGGTCATCGCGATGGAGCTCTCGCGGATCGCGTCGCACTTGGTGTGGCTGGGCACTACCTGCATCGACATCGGGGCCTTCACGCCCTTCCTGTGGACCTTCCAGGAGCGTGAGAACATCTACCGCATGCTGGAGAACTGGGTCGGCGCCCGTCTCACCACGTCGGCGACCCGGGTCGGTGGCATGGCGGCGGACATCCCGCGCGGATGGCTCGACTTGCTCCAGGGCTTCATCGAGCGGTTTCCGCACACGATCGACGAGGTCGAGCGGATGCTCACCCGGAACGGGATTTGGGTCGGGCGGACGGTCGGCCTCGGGGCCATTTCGGCGGCGGATGCGGAGAACTACGGCTTGTCGGGTGCGATGCTCCGCGCGTCGGGCGTCGCGTACGACGTGCGGAAGGACTTCCCGTACCTCGACTACGAGACGTACGACTTCGACGTCCCGGTCGGAACCCATGGCGACGTGTACGACCGGTATCTCGTGCGCATGGAAGAACTGCGGCAATCGACGCGCATCCTGGCGCAGGCGATGGCGCGGCTTCCCGATGGACCCGTCAACGTCGACGATCCGCGCGTCATCCTGCCGGCCAAGTCGAAGGCGACGAGTGAAATGGAGTCGATGATCCACCACTTCAAGCAGGTCATGGAAGGCCCGCGGCCGCCGATCGGCGAGGCGTACGTCGCGGTGGAGAGCCCGCGCGGCGAGAAGGGCTACTATATGGTATCCGACGGGACCGCCAAGCCCGTGCGGTGGCGCATTCGACCCCCGTCTTTCGTCAACCTGTCGGCGATCCCGAAGCTCGTGGAAGGCCATCTCCTGTCCGACGTCATCGCCATCAATGCGAGCATCGACATCGTCATGGGAGAGATCGACCGGTGAGCGCGGCTGCCGGTGGGCCAGGGGCGTCGACCCTCACCGGGTTAGCGCGCGCACCGCGGGCCGATGCGCACCACGCCGCGGACTACGAGCCGGTCTTCGTCGGCCTCTGCCGGTCTGAGCTCGACGAGCTGCTCGCCCACTATCCGACCAAGATGGCGGCGCTCCTGCCCGCCTTGTGGATCGTGCAGCGCGAGCGCGGCTGGGTGAGCGAAGCTGGTATGGCGGAAGTGGCCGCCGTGCTGGATCTCACGCCGGCGTACGTCAAAGGCGTGGTGACGTTCTACACGATGTACCACCAGCATCCGGTTGGTACGTACTTCGTCCAGGTCTGCACGACCTCGCCGTGCAACGTGTGTGGCGCCGAGGATGTGGTGCGCGCGTTTCTCAAGCACACGGGCGCACAGGAGCTGGGGCTGACCTCGCCGGACGGACGGTTCACGGTCATCGAAGTGGAGTGCCTGGGCGCCTGCGGATTCGCGACGCCCGTCATGGTCAACGACGAGGTCATCGAATCAGTGACAGCCGACCGCGTCCCGGAGATCGTGGGGTCGCTCAAGTAATGTCGGCCGAGAGGAACTGACACGCTCATGGGTTTTCCGCACAAATCGCATCCGCGCGAGACGCCGATTCTCTCGAAGCACTTTGGTGACCCTGACGCGATGTCGCTCGCCGGGTGGCGCCAACGAGGGGGGTATCGCGCTCTCGAGCAAGCGCTCGCCATGGAACCGGCGACCATCGTCGCTGCCGTGAAGGAGTCGGGTCTGCGCGGCCGCGGCGGCGCCGGATTCCCCACGGGTCTCAAGTGGTCGTTCATGAAGGTCGGGGACGGGAAGCCGCATTACCTGTGTTGCAACGCGGACGAGTCCGAGCCCGGAACCTTCAAGGATCGCGAGATCATGCGATGGACGCCGCATGCGCTCGTCGAGGGATGTGCGATCGGCGCCTACGCAATCGGTGCGGAGACCGCCTACATCTATATCCGTGGGGAGTTCACGGAGCCGTTGCAGCGGATGACCGAGGCCGTGCGGGAGGCCTACGCGGAGGGGGTCATCGGCAAGAACGCGCTGGGGTCGGGGAAACGCGTCGACGTCTATGTGCACAAGGGTGCGGGCGCGTATATCTGCGGCGAAGAGACGGCGCTCATGAACTCACTGGAGGGGCGCCGCGGCAATCCGCGCATCAAGCCGCCCTTTCCCGCAGTGTCGGGCGTCTTCGGCATGCCGACCACGATCAACAATGTCGAGACCCTCGCCGTCGTTCCGCTGATTCTGACGAATGGCCCGGAGTGGTACAAGGCCATGTCGCTCGGCAACCCGAAGAGCACCGGCACCAAGTTGTACTCCGTCTGCGGCAATGTCCGCCGGCCGGGCAACTACGAGGTCGTCATGGGATTTCCGTTCAAGGATTTCCTCTACGATCTCTGCGGCGGGCCGCCGCCGGGTCGCGAGTTCAAGGCGATCATCCCGGGTGGCGCCTCGGTGCCGATCCAGACGATGGCCGAGGTCGAATCGACGGTGATGGACTACGAGGGCTTCGTGGCGGGTGGCACCATGCTCGGATCGGGTGGCGTGATCTGCATCGACGACTCGCAATGCATGGTGAAGCAGATCGGCCGACTCGCCCGGTTCTTTGCGCATGAGAGCTGTGCGCAGTGCACGCAGTGTCGCGAGGGGACGGCGTGGACGACGAAGATCCTGGAGCGGATCGAGTCCGGGCAGGGTACCCGCGAGGACCTCGATACCCTCTTGTCGATCGCGGACAACATGACGGCCAAGACGATCTGTGTGCTGAGCGATTCGTGCGCGGTGCCGGTGGTGTCCGGGATCCAGAAGTTCCGGGACGAGTTCGAGGCGCACATCTCGCAGCAGCGCTGCCCGTTCCGCTCGGCGGGTGCCACCTTGGCGTCGGCGGCCGCATAATGCGGCGCCTCGCGTAACCCTCAAGGACATCGGTCGCGCATGCCGGACACGACGACTCAACCGAAGATGTTGACGGTCACCATTGAGGGCCAACAGGTCCAGGTGCCCGAGGGCACCTCGATGCTGGAAGCGGCGAAGATGGCCGGGGTGCTCATTCCGCACTACTGCTACCATCCGGGACTCCCGGTCGCCGGCGTGTGCCGGATGTGTCTGGTCGAGGTGGAGAAGGCGCCGAAACTCGCGCCGGCCTGCGCGACCAGTGTCGCCGACGGTCAGGTTATCTCGGTGCATTCGGAGAAAGCCACCGAGGCCCGCAAGGGCGTCCTGGAGATGCTGCTCATCAATCATCCGCTCGACTGCCCGATCTGCGACCAGTCGGGCGAGTGCGAGCTGCAAGACTACACGTTCGTCGAAGGCCGCAAGGACTCGCGATACCGGGAAGCCAAACGGTTCAATCCGGTCGAGGACTTCGGTGGCGACGTGGTCTACGTCGCCAACCGATGCATTCTGTGTACGCGATGCGTGCGCTTCATGGACGACGTGGCGCACGATCCGGTGCTGAACGTGAGCGAGCGCGGCGACCGCGCCCTGATTGGCAAATTCGAGGGCCAGGATCTGACGCACCCGTGGGCGGGCAACGTCATCGAGCTGTGCCCGGTCGGCGCCCTGCTCTCGAAGGACTTCCTCAACAAGGCGCGCTCGTGGGACCTGGACCGCGCCGCGTCGGTGTGTCCCAACTGCTCGCAAGGCTGCAGCGCCACGCTCGAGACCCGGGACAATGTCGTAGTGCGCATGCGCCCGCGTCCCAACGACGCGGTGAACAAGTTCTTCCTCTGCGACGAGGGGCGACTCAACTATCGCTGGCTCAACCGCCGCGACCGGGTCGAGGTGCCGCACGTACGACGCGACGGCGTGCTCGCACCGGTGGACTGGGATGTCGCCGTGGATGCCGTGATCGGCACGATCCGCGGCCGCCGCCTGTTCGTGTTGGCGTCGCCCGGCCTCTCCAATGAGACGTTATACCTGCTCGATCGCATCCGTCGCCGCGTGGGCGGGAGTGGACAGTTCCGGGTGCCGCAGGGACCGGAGGCGCCGCTCGCGGGGGTGAAGGACCTCGCGCTGCGTGCCGACCGTGCGCCCAATGGACGCGGGGCCGAGCTCCTGGGGTTCACGCGAGCGGAGTCGCCGCTCGACGCGATCACCGCGGGCGATGTGCTGCTGGTTGCGGACGAAGAGCTAGCCGGCGTCGATCCGGTGAGCTTCGCGGCGGCCCTGGGCCGGGCGTCGGCGGTTGTTGTCGTGGGCACCGTGCTCCCGACGTGGGCGCGCGCCGCCGCGGCGGTTCTGCCGATCACCAACATGGCGGAGGACGAGGGGACGTTCACGAATCTCCGCGGACGCGTGCAGCGGTTCTTCCAGGCCAAGCAGGCGCCCGGGCTCGTGCGGCCCGGATGGGCGGCCCTCTCGGACGTGCTCACCGGGCTGGGGGAGTCGGCCATCTACTTCCAGCCGGCTGACGTGTTTGCGGCGCTGGCTGGCGCGGTGCCGGCGTTTGCCGGGTTGACGTACGACCGCCTCGGTTTGCAGGGCGCCGAGTTGCCGCACGGCGGCGGGGACGGCCGCGTGACGGCGGCGGCGGGGGCGCAGTGACGGCCTGCGCCATGGTCCCCATGCTGCTGCAGGTGGCGGATCCGCAGCAGCCACCGCCCGCGATCGGGTTTTTCGGACCGATCAGCGTGTCGCTGATCTACTCGATCGTGAAGATCCTGGTTGTCTTCACGGTCTACATGGTGTCGGCCGCGCTTCTCACGCTGGCCGAGCGGAAGATCTCGGCGTTCATTCAGGACCGCTTGGGACCCAACCGCGTCCTCAAAGGTTGGGGTCAGCCGCTGGCCGACGGCGTCAAGAACTTCATGAAAGAGGAGACGATGCCCGAGGCGGTGAACAAGCCGCTCTTCCTGCTCGCTCCGGCGCTTGCGTTCATTCCGGCGCTCTCGCTCTGGGCAGTGATCCCGTTCGGGGCGCCGTTGCCGCTGCCATGGGGTCGGATGGACCTGGTCATCGCGGACCTCCCCATCGGCTACCTCTACATCCTCGCCCTGTCGTCCCTCGGCGTCTACGGCATCGTGCTGGCTGGGTGGTCGTCGAACAACAAGTACGCGTTGCTCGGGGGACTGCGGTCGAGCGCGCAGATGATCTCCTACGAGATCGCGTTCGGCATGTCGACCATCCCGGTGTTGCTGCTCGCGGGCAACGTCACGTTGAACACGATCGTGCGCCAGCAGCAGACAGGCCTCTGGAACGCGCTCAGTCTCAGCGTGGCGTGTCTCCTGCTGATCGTTTCTGCGTTCGCGGAGACGAATCGGTTGCCGTTCGATCTGCCGGAAGCCGAGTCGGAGCTCATCGCGGGCTACCACACGGAGTACAGTGCGATGAAGTTCTCGCTCTTCTTCATCGCCGAGTACTGCAACATAGTCACGGCGAGCGCCCTCATCGTGACGTTGTTCTTCGGCGGCTGGACAGTGCCGTTCTGGAACGCCGTGAACACCGCGCCCTGGGCCTGGTGGAAAACGATCATCACGCTGTTGGTGTTCGTGCTCAAGGTGATGTTCTTCCTGTTCCTGTACATTTGGGTGCGCTGGACGCTGCCGCGATTCCGGTACGATCAGCTGATGTCGTTGGGGTGGAAGCTCATGCTGCCCCTCGCCCTCGGCTATATCGTGGTGATCGCGGCGGCGATGCTCGGCCTCGACGCGTTGGGGGTGGGGCGGACGGGTCCCCATGCCGCGCAGGTGTACGATCTGTGCTTGTTCGGGGTCAATGTCCTGATCGTGCTGATCCTGTTCGTCGTGATCGACCGCGGCCGTCTCATCAGCCCCGCCAGCGCCCGGATCCGCGAGGTCGAGCTCGCGCGGTTGCGGGCGGTCGAGCGACGTTCCACGCTCGTCCGGCGAGCAGCCGTGGGTGGTGCGCCGGTGTCACGCTCGCTCGAATCGGGAGACTGACGTCATATGGCGATCACCGTCAAAGTGCTCGAGCGTCCCATCGGGGAAGTGAGCTACGTGCGTGCCGCGCTCAAGGGCATGGCACTCACGTTCAAGCATCTCATCAACCCGGACAAGGTCACCGTGCAGTACCCGGAGGAGCGGGACCCGATCTCGGCCCGTTGGCGCGGGACGCACCGAATGCTCACGACGGAAGATGGCAAGGCGAAGTGCGTGGCGTGCGGGCTGTGCCCGACCGTGTGCCCGGCCAACTGCATCAAGCTCGTGCCGGGCGAGGACGAGCAGGGCAACCGCTATCCACTGGTCTTCGAGATCGACGAGTTCCGCTGCATCTTCTGCGGCTACTGCCAGGAAGTGTGTCCCGAGGAGGCGATTCATGTGGGTCGACATTACGAGAACTCCGAGTACAGTCGCGATGGCTTCGTGTACGATCTCGAGCGACTGATGGCTCAGACGCATCCCGTGTGCGAGATGTGGGATCCGGCCGACCCGGCTGGGGAGTAGCGCGCCGCCCATGACACTGTTCTACCAAGTCATCTTCTACTTCTTCGGCCTGGTCGCGGTCGTCTCGGCCGTCATCTTCGTCACGCGGAAGAGTCCGGTGGCCGCGGCGCTGTGGCTCGTCAACGTGTTGTTTTGCCTGTCGGCGCTGTATGTCCTGCTGGACGCCCAGTTCATCGGCGTCATTCAGGTGCTCGTCTATGCGGGCGCCATCATGGTGGTCTTCCTTTTCGTGATCATGCTGCTGAACCTGGGGGAGCCCGGCCAGCTCGTGGACACGAGCGGCGTGGCGCCCTGGCTCGCATCCGGTGGGCTGGCGATCCTCGTCCTGGCCGCGGTGCTCGCCCGCGTGCCGCAGGTCTCGACGGTGGCCGCGCTCCAGATTCGGCCCGATTCGCTCGCGCGCGCGACAATCGAAAGCGGCGCCGTCGCTCCGATTGCGCACTCGCTGTTTACCGAGTACCTACTGGCGTTCGAAGTCACGAGCGTGCTGTTGCTGGCGGCCGTGGTGGGCGCGGTCGCGATCGGCCGCAAGCGGAGCGAGGCGGAGGAGGCGGCGGCGGACGCGTACGTGGAGGCCCGCGAACTGGCGGCGCCAGCGGTGTCCGCTGGCGGGATGGTGACCAGTGGTCGTTGACTCGCTCTTCTTCTCGGCGGTGCTGTTCGCCATCGGGGTCGTCGGCGTCCTCACGCGCCGCAACGCGATCGTCATCTTCATGTGTGTTGAGCTCATGCTCAACGCCGTCAATCTGTCGTTCATCGCGTTCTCGCGGCTGTACGGGTACGCGGGGCAGGTGTTCGTGATGATCGTGATGACCGTGGCCGCTGCGGAGGCGGCCGTGGGCTTGGCGATCATCATCTCGATCTTCCGTCATCGCCAGACCGTCAACATGACGGCCATCAATCTCCTGAAAGGGTGATGCTCTTTCCCACTGCGTTTCAGCTCGCGGACTCCGCGCGGGCGTCGACTGCTGCGCATCCCCTGTCCGGCACGGCGGCCGAGTGGATGTGGGCGCTTCCGCTGCTCCCGCTGCTGGGTTTCGTGATCAACGGCGCCCTGTCGGTGCTGGGCGCGGCGCACATCGGCCCGAGCGATCCGACGGCCGCCGGCCATGGGCACGGGCAGGACGCGCCGAGCGACCATGGCGACGAGCACGCGGCAGCCCACCCGCCGCGGCACCGGTTCGCCGGGGCGGTCAGCGTTATCGGGCCGCTCGTCCTCATCGCGGCGTTCGGGCTCGCGTGCGCGATCTGGGCGGCGATGGTGGGGGCATCGCCCACGACGCCGTTCATCCAGCGCTACTACCAATGGATGCCGGTCGGCGACCTGCAGATCGACGCGGCATTCCAACTCGATCAGCTCACGATGACCCTCGTGCTGGTCATCACGGGCGTCGGGGCGCTGATCCACATTTTCAGCGTCGGCTACATGCGCGACGATCCCGGGTACCCCCGCTTCTTCGCGTACCTGAATCTCTTCGTCGCCTTCATGCTGGTCCTGGTGATGGGCGCCAACCTGCCGGTGACGTTCGTGGGCTGGGAAGGCGTCGGACTGTGCTCCTATCTGTTGATCGGGTTCTGGTTTTTGGACCAGGCCAACGCCGATGCCGGCAAGAAGGCATTCATCGTCAACCGGATTGGCGACTACGGCTTCCTCATGGCGATGTTCATGCTGTTCGCCAATCTGGGGACGCTGGATTACACGGGCATCGCCGCCGCCGCGCCGACGCTCACGAGTGGCGGTGCGGTGGTGACGTGGATCTGTCTGTTCCTCCTGCTGGGATGCGCGGGGAAGAGCGCGCAGATTCCGCTCTACGTGTGGCTGCCGGATGCGATGGCAGGTCCGACGCCCGTGTCGGCGCTGATCCACGCGGCCACGATGGTCACCGCGGGCGTGTTTCTCGTGGCGCGGATGTCGATGCTGTTCGCGATCGCTCCGGCGGCGGACCTGACGGTCTGTGTGATCGGGGGCGTCACGGCGCTGTTCGCGGCGACGATTGGCCTCAAGCAGTGGGACATCAAGAAGGTGCTGGCGTATTCGACGATCTCGCAGCTGGGGTACATGTTCGTCGCGGTGGGTGCGGGGGCGTACGCCGTGGGGATCTTCCACCTCGTCACGCACGCCTTCTTCAAGGCCCTCCTGTTCCTCGGCGCGGGCTCGGTGATCTACGCGATGCACGAGGCCTATCACGAGACCCATTCGCACGAGGATGCCCAGGACATGCGGAACATGGGCGGCTTGCGCGCGAAGCTGCCGTGGACGTGGGCCCTCATGTGGATCGCGACGCTCGCCATCATGGGCATCCCGCTGTTCTCAGGGTTCTTCTCCAAGGACGAGATCCTGGGCACCGTGTTCGAGCGCGCGCACGGATCGACCCTGAGCCAGGCCACCTGGTTTGGGCTCCCCGGAAGCACGGTGCTCTACGCGGTCTACGGCATGTCGCTCCTCGCCGCGTTCCTCACGGCGATCTACATGACACGGCTCATGCTCTATACGTTCCACGGTCCCAACCGGACGGGCGAGCGCGAAGCCGCGCACCTCCACGAAGCGCCCGTGGTGATGACGGCGCCACTCGTGGTGTTGGGCCTGTTGAGCGCGTTCGGCGGCTTCCTCGAATGATCCCGACTGGTTGCCCATCGTGCGACCCGATGTGCTCAACCGATGGCTCGATCCCGTGACTGGGGCCGCATCGCAGCACCTCGCCGGCACGGGGGCGCAGGCCGACCCGCGGATGGCGGAGATGCTAGCGAGTGTCGCCGCCATCGTGGCAGTCCTCGGCGTACTGGTGGCCGTCCTGCGACTCAAGCCGGCCGCCCTCAAGCCCGCTCGCGAGCCCCAGCCTGCGGAGCACGGCATCGAGCGCGTGATCGCGAACAAGTACTACGTCGACGAAGTGTACGATCGCACCGTCGTCGAGCCGCTCATGGTGGTCTCGCGCAATGTGCTGTGGCGCGGGATCGATGGCTTCATCGACGGGATCGTCAATCTGTCCGGGGCGGTGTGGCGATGGATGGGCAGCGCGGGGTCCGCCCTGCAGAACGGTGAAGTCGGCACCTATGCGTGGGCTTTGATCGCTGGCGTGGTCGCGGTGTTGGGCGCCGTCGCACTCCGGTCCTGACGATGCGAGACTTCCTACTGTCAGTTGGCTACGACCGGTGGATTCTCCCGGTCCTGCTGCTCATTCCGGTCATTGGCGCGGTGGTCATCTGGATTGGCGGCGCGATGCGCGAGGACACGGCGGGCACGCCGCCGGCTGGGCCGGCGGGAGGGCCAGCCGACGCGCAGCCCATCACGCCGAGTGCCCAGTTCGCCCGGTGGGCGGCGCTGGTCACATTCCTGCTCGAATTCGTGGTCTCCGTCGGCCTCTGGTGGACGTTCGATCCGGCAGCCGCGGGCTGGCAGAGCGCCGTTCGCATCCCGTGGATCCCCGGGTGGGGGATCACCTTCTACCTCGGCATCGATGGCCTGGCTCTCGTCCTCATCCTGCTGACGACGTTCTTGTTGCCGCTCACGGTGCTGGGCAGCTGGACGAGCGTGCGGTCGCGTGTCCCGGCGTTCTACGTGCTGATGCTCATCCTGACCGCCGGCATGATCGGCGTGTTCATGTCGCTCGACCTGTTCCTGTTCTACGTGATGTGGGAAGTGATGCTGATCCCGATGTACTTCATCATCGGCATCTGGGGTGGTGAACGGCGAATCTACGCCAGCATCAAGTTCTTCCTGTACACGTTCCTGGGATCGCTGCTCATGCTGGTGGCGATCCTGTATGTCGGCTTCCACGTCGGTGGCCCGCGGGGTGAGACCGGCCCGGCGGATTTCAGCTATCCGGACCTGTTGGCCCGTCTGAGCCTGACGCCGGTGATCGCCCGGTGGCTCTTCGGGGCGTTCTTCGTCGCCTTCGCGGTGAAGGTGCCGATGTTTCCGTTCCACACGTGGCTGCCGGACGCGCATACCGAGGCGCCGACTGCGGGCTCGGTGATCCTGGCGGGCATCATGCTCAAGATGGGGACGTACGGCTTCCTGCGTTTCGCGCTGCCGTTGTTCCCGTCGGCCGCGATCGATCCGACGATCCGGTCGATCATTCTCGTCCTGGCGGTCGTCGGCATCCTCTACGGCGCGCTCGTCGCGCTGGTGCAGCCCGACTTCAAGCGCCTCGTCGCCTATTCATCGGTCAGCCACCTGGGCTTTGTGATGCTCGGTATCTTCGCGCTCACCGAGCAGAGCGTGCAGGGCGCGATCCTGGTGATGATCAACCACGGCATCTCGACGGGCGCGCTGTTCCTCCTCGTCGGCATGATCTACGAGCGCACGCATACGCGTATGATCAGCGCGTATGGCGGCATCGCGCGCGTCGTCCCGTTGTTCGCCGCGATCCTGACCTTCGTGTCACTCTCGAGCATTGGGTTGCCCGGGACGAACGGGTTCGTGGGCGAGTTCCTCGTTCTGATCGGGTCGTTCCGCTCCGAGCCCTATTTTGTGCTCTTCGCGACGGTGGGGGTCATCTTCGCCGCCGCGTACCTGCTCTGGGCGATTCAGCGCATCCTGTTCAACCCGCTCGACAAGCCGCAGAACGCCAGCTTGCGCGATCTGAACTGGCGTGAGTTGGGTCTCATGGCGCCGCTGGTCGCCAGCATCTGCTGGCTGGGCATCTATCCCGCGCCGGTGTTGCGGCGCACGCAGTTATCGGCTCTCGCCGTGGTTCAACAAGTGGATCGTACCGCGCCGCCACCGCGCTCGCCGGGGCCGACCAGTCTGCCGGCGCCGCGTACCGCGCCGCCTGGGGGCGCTCGACGATGATGTGGGCGCTGTTGCAACAGGCCGTGCCGCTTCCCGGTGCGCGGGTCGCGGCGACCGTCTTCGATTTGAGCGTGCCCTCGCAGCTGACGGTCGCGCTCGGCCCCGATCTCGTGCTCGCAATCGGCGCGATGATCCTCATGCTCGTCGCCGCTTCGCGTCCGGACAGTGAGGTACTGCAGCGGCGGGTCGGCCAGTTGAGTCTCTGGCTGGTGGCCGGGACGCTCGCGGTGGTGATGTTCTACGCGTCGCGGGTGTGGACGGCGGAGCCCGGCCCAATCGCCGTCGATGAATTCCGCTGGGCGTCGGACATCATCTTCCTGGTGGCGACGTTCGGGACCATCGCGCTTTCGATCGACTACAACCGGCGCGAGCGTATCGTGCAGCCCGAGGGCCACGTGCTCGTGCTGTTCGCGACGGTCGGGATGATGCTCCTCGCTGCCGCGCGGGACCTCATGATGGTGTTCCTTGGCATCGAGCTGATGTCGATCTCCGTGTACGTGCTGGCGGGGCTCAACCGGCGAAGCGGGCGGTCGGCGGAGGCGGCACTCAAATACTTTCTGCTTGGCGCGTTTTCGACGGGCTTTCTCCTCTACGGCATGGCGCTGATCTACGGGGCGACCGGCAGCACCAATCTGGCGGACATCGGCGAGCGGATTCGCGCGCACGCGCTGGGCGGGACTGCGCTCGTGACCATCGGGCGTCGCGTTGCTGCTCGTCGGGTTTGGCTTCAAGGTGGCGGCGGCGCCGTTTCACATGTGGGCGCCCGATGTGTACGAAGGCGCGCCGACGCCGATCACCGCCTATATGGCGGCGGCAGTCAAGGCGGCCGCGTTCGCGGCCTTCATTCGCGTGTGGCTGGAAGCGTTGCCCGATGTCGCCTTCCGCTGGCACGACGCGCTCTGGTTCCTTGCGGTCCTCACGATGTTGGTCGGGCAACATCGTCGCGCTGGCCCAGCGCAACATCAAACGCATGCTCGCGTACTCGAGCATCGCGCAGGCGGGATACGTGCTGGTGGCGGTGGTTGCCGGCACCACGCTCGGGGCCTCGGCGTTCCTCTTCTACCTGGCCGCGTACACCCTCGCCACCATGGGCGCGTTCGCCGTCGTCGTCGCGCTCGGCCGCGCTGGCGAGCGGGATCTCGACATCGACGACTACGCGGGCTTCTGGAAGACCCACCCCTGGCTAGCGACGGGCATGGCCGTCTGCATGCTTGCGCTGCTTGGCTTCCCGGTGTTCGGCGGACTTGGCTTCGTGGCCAAGTAGTACGTGATCGAGGCGGCGCTGAAGGCCGCCTATCTCGGCACGCCCACGCCGCAGACCAATCTGGCCATCGCCGTCGTGCTCACGAGCGTGATTTCCGCGGGCTACTATCTCCGGGTGGTCACGATCATGTTCATGCAGTCCCGCGCCGGCCGAGCCACGGCCGATTGCCACCGGCCGGATCGGCGGCTTGACCGAGTCGGTGGTGCTGGTCAGCGTCGTCCTGCTGCTGGCGCTGGGGGCCATGCCGTCGTACCTCGTGACCTGGAGCTCGCGCAGCGTGCCGCTGGTAACGCCGCGGGGGTACTTCGGCGCGCCGCCGGCCGGCGTGCGGTCGCCGTGACTGCGCATCGACGAGCGACTTCTCCCATCGCGAGCGCCGCGCTGCGGCCATGACGGTCGCACCCGGGGATCTTCCGCCAGTACGACATTCGCGGAGTGGTCGGACGCGATCTCGCGCCGGAGCCGCGCGGGCGATCGGGCGCGGATATGCGGCGGTCCTGGCGGAACGAGGGCTGCGGGGCGCCGTGGCGGTCGGACGAGACAACCGGCCGAGTGGGAGGCCTTGCGCGACGCTCTGGTCGCAGGGCTCACCGCGAGCGGCGTGGATGTTGTCGACGTCGGCGTCGTCCCGACACCGCTCCTGTACTGGGCGCTGCATCACGAGCCGGTCGTCGGCGGCATCCAGATCACGGGCTCTCACAATCCGCCGGAGTACAATGGGTTCAAGCTGTGCGTCGGCACCGAGTCGCTCCACGGCGACGAGATCCAGCACTCTTGGCGCTCATCCAACGCGGCGCCTTCGCGAGCGGGCAGGGGTCGGTCCGGTCGAGCGGTGATCGACCGCTACGTCGATGACGTCGTGGCACGCATCGGGGCCGCTCGCGCGCCGTTTGCGGGTCATTTTCGACTGCGGGAATGGCGCGGGCTCGCTCGTGGCCGGTCGCCTGTTCGGGCGCCTCGGACTCGATGCGAGTATCTGTTCTGCGAGAGCGACGGCACCTTCCCCAATCATCATCCCGATCCGACGGTCGTCGAGAACCTGCACGACCTGATCGCCGCGGTGCGCACGCGTGGCGCCGACCTCGGGATTGCCTTCGATGGCGATGCCGACCGGATCGGCGTCGTCGACCACGCCGGCCGCGATCGTGTGGGGCGACCACATCCTGATTCGTCTACGCGCGCGACGTCCTCTCGCGGACCGGCCGCGGGCAGCCCATCATCTTCGACGTCAAGTGCTCACAGGCGCTCCCCATGGCGATCGAAGCCGCGGGCGGCGTCGCCGGTGATGTGGAGAGACCGGCCACTCGCTGATCAAGGACAAGATGAAAGCGCTGCGCGCGCCGATCGCTGGCGAGATGTCGGGCCACATGTTCTTCACCGACGGTTTCTACGGGCACGACGACGCGCTGTACGGGGCGGCCCGCCTCCTGCGGATCATCGCCGCCGCCGGGGTCTCGCTGGCGTCAATGTTAGCCGACGTGCCGACGTTCGTCTCGACACCCGAGATTCGGGCCGATTGTCCAGACGACCGCAAGTTCGCCGTTGTGGAGGCCGCAGCCGCGCACTTCAAGCGAATGCACGACGTGATTGACGTCGACGGCGTGCGCGTGCTATTCGGCGACGGATGGGGACTCATTCGAGCGTCGAATACGCAGCCCGTGCTCGTGCTGCGCTTCGAGGCGCAGGCGAGCGATCGGCTGGCGGCCATCCGCGCCGAGATGGAAGCGTGGCTCGCGACGCAGGGCGTCCGCACCTGACCATGGCGGCCCGCTCCGCTCGGGGCGGTTCGGCAACCCGGCGGCCCGCGCGGTGGCCCGAGCAATGACTCGTCGCCGCATGGCGGTGCTCTTTGTGCTTGGCGCGGCGGGCGTGCTCCTCGTGGGCCGCATCCTGTCCGGCCTGTTCATCGACTACGAGTGGTTTGCGCACATGCACGCCACGAGCGTGTGGGCGGCGCAGGTGGTCAACCGGCTGCTGCTCACGGGCTCGATCGCCGCCGCGACGACGGCGTTCGTGTTCGCGAATCTCTACGCGGTACGCCGGTCCATCGTGACGGTCGTGCTCCCGCGCAGGCTGGCCAACGTCGAGATCGGCGAGGAGCTGCCTGGTCGGTATCTCACCACCGTCACGGCGATCGCGGCCGTGGTGTTGGGGTTGCTGCTGGCTCTGCCGCCCGAGCCGTGGATGGAGCTCGGCGGCCGCGCGCTATGGTCTGCCGTTCGGCGCCACGGATCCGTACTTCGACCACGATCTCGGCTTCTACGTGTACTGGCTGCCACTCGAGAACGCGCTCTACGTGCGCACACTTCTCGTCCTGGTGGGCACGGTATTCGTCGTCGCCGTGTTGTACGTCGTGGTGACGCCGAATCTGCGGTGGGACCGCAATCGGTTCCGGCTCACCGCGCATGTGCGCCGCCATCTCGCGGCACTCACGCCATTGTTCTTCGGCGTGGTGGCGTGGAACTACCGGCTCGACGCCTACGCCGTTTTGAGTCACGGCTCCGGCCCGGGCGGGTTGTTCACCCACGCGGATCATCACTTCGTGATTCCGGCGGAGCGTCTGCTCGCCGTCGTGCTGCTCGCTGCCGGCGCGGTCACCGCGCTGGCGCTCTGGCGCAATCAAATCAAGACGGCGCTGATTTTCGTGACGGCCGCGCTGCTCATGCTCGGCACCTATCATTTCACCGCATCACTGACCGAGCACGGCACCGCCGGGCCGGATGGCGCGGCCCGTGATCAGGACTACATCATCGTGCGCCGCCAGGCGACGCGCACCGCGTACGGCGTCAATCGGTTGGTCACGGTCCCGAGCCGCGCCGCGCCCATCGCGTTCTCCTCCCTCGGCGAGGCGGTGCCACGGATATCCATCTGGGACCCCAAGGCGTTGACCGAAGCGCTGACCGTCCCGCGCCACCAGGCCGCGCTGGCGGATGCGGTGGCGTGGCGGTGGTCTCCGGCAGGCTTGCTGGCTCTGGCCGTGGAATACGGGGGAGAAGCGCCAACCGACGGCGGGTCCATTGCGCCGCCAACACCCGGCGCGCTGCTCCCGGCTCGCGCGACGGCGCTCGATGAGCGCGGCGCCCCGCAGCGCACAGATCTCGCGGGGCGACCCAGCAGCGATGAGGTGCTGGTGCCGCCGGTGCTGGTCTATCCAGGCGCTGAGGGCCCGGTGATTGTCGCCGACTCGCTCGACCGCATCGCCGCGCCGGCGCTGGATGGTGTGATCGCACAACTGGCCGCGTCGTGGAGTGCGCAGCGGCTGAACTGGCTCGCCACGCCTCTTCCGGAGCCACGACCGCGCCTCGTGGATCGACGCGATGTCGCCGATCGCGTGCGAGCGATCGCCCCGTTCTTTACCGAGGGCAGTGTCATCTCGCCGGTGCTGTCTGCCGATACGCTGTACTGGGTGATCGATTTGTACGTGGCAGCCGACATGTATCCGCTCAGCGAGCACTTCGTGCTTGCCGGGGAGCAGCGCAGCTACTTCCAGCACGCGGCCACCGCCTTCGTCCACGCCTATACCGGTCGTGTGGTCCTCGTCGCGGATTCCGTCCGCGACGTCATGGCCGACAGCTGGTTGCGGGCGTTTCCCAGCTTGTTCACGCCGCGCTCTGCTCTGGCGCCAGGGCTTGCGGCGGCGGCGCCACCGGCGACCGACGCCGCGAGCGCACTGGCCGACGCGTTCGGATCGGTGGGCGCCCGGGCGTCCGAGCGTGCGGGCGTGGGGCCGCTCCTGCAACCGGCCGTCGCGGACAACGCGGATTCCCTCATGACGAGCGGCCAGCCTCCGTGCATCGCCGCGCAAGGCGACAATGCATGTGCGACCGTTGTGCCCCTCATGGACGTGACGGACCACGTGGTGGGGCTTGTGGTCGCGACGGGCGGGGCGGAGCGTGGCGTCCTGTGGGTCCCGCTCGACGGGGCGCCAGCGCTCTGGACCTCCGTCGTGTCGAGGCTCCGTCAGGCGGGCGACTCGGTCCTGGGCAGCCGTCGCGACGCCAGCACTTCGCGCGGGCGCGTGAGGTCAGTGCTCGTGGCGGATCGACTGGCGTTCGTTCAGCCGCAGTACGCGTGGCGAACCGATGGGCCCAAGACGATGCTCGGCGTCACCGCGCTGGTCGGCGACAGCATTCTCGCAGGCGCGTCTCTCGCGGAGGCGATCGGCGCCGATACGCTGGCACCGTCACCCGTCGCGCCCGTCGCGAGCAGTGCCGACGCGGCTGCCTTCCGGGCGCGCGTAACAGCGTTGTACGATACGATGCAAAGTGCCCTCAAGCGGGGCGATTTGAGTACGTTCGGTACGGCGTACGCAGAGCTGGGGCGGCTCCTCGGCCGCCCGGCCGAGCGGCCGCCGATTGGAAAGAGCAAGTGAACTGCTGGACGTTGGACGTTAGACGTTGGAGGCCAACCTCGAGGCCAGCCGCGGCGCTTCCTGCCGGCCTCGAGATTTGTCTCCAACGTCCAACGTCTAACGTCCAGCGTCCAACGTCCAACAACGTCTAGGAGTCCTCGTACGTGAACATTCACGAGTACCAGGCGAAAGAGCTACTCCGCCAGGCCGGCATTCCGGTGCAGCCGGGCGAGGTCGCGACTACTCCAGACGAGGCCGAGACGATCGCTCGCCGGGCCGACGGGGCGGTCGTCGTCAAAGCGCAGGTGCACGCCGGCGGACGTGGGAAAGCCGGCGGTGTCAAGCTCGCCAAGACCCCGGCAGAAGCGCGGGCCGCCGCCGAGCGCATTCTTGGCATGTCGATCAAGGGCCTCGTCGTGCAGCGCGTGCTCGTGGCGCAGGCCGCCGACATTGGCGCGGAGTCGTACGTCGGCATCATCGTCGATCGAGCCTCGAAGCGACCGGTGGTCATGGTGAGCCCCGCCGGCGGCATGGATATCGAGGAGGTCGCGGCGACGAGCCCTCATCGCATCCGCCGCCTTGCGGTCGATCCGCGCTACGGTCTCATGAGCTTCGAAGCGATGGATCTCGCCTTTTTCCTGTACAAGGACGTTCGACAAGTGCGGGCCGCCGCTCGCATCCTCCGGCAGCTCTACGCGGCGTTCATGGAGCATGGTGCGTCGCTGGTGGAGATCAATCCGTTGGTGACCACCAAGGGAACGGGCGAGTTGGTGGCGGTGGATGCGAAGATGTCCATCGACGACAACGAGCTGGAACGGCATCCGGGTCTGGCGGCCCTGCGCGATGAGAGCGCCGAGGCCCCGAGTGAGATTGCGGCGCGTCAAGCGAATCTGACCTTCATCAAGCTCGAGGGAAACGTCGGCTGCGTCGTCAATGGCGCCGGCCTGGCGATGGCGACGATGGATCTGGTCAAGTATTATGGCGGCGAGCCTGCGAACTTTCTCGACATTGGCGGCTCGTCGAACCCGGAAAAAGTCGTGAACGCGCTTCGCATCATCACGAGCGACCCGGCCGTGCGCGTCATCCTCTTCAACATTTTCGGCGGTATCACGCGGACCGACGACGTGGCGACCGGGATTGTGTCGGCCATCAAACAGCACCCGTTGCCCGTGCCGATCGTGATTCGCCTTACGGGCACGAACGAGGAGGTCGCCGTCCGCATCCTTGCGAGCGCCGGACTATCCGCGATGACGGACATGGACGAGGCGGTGCGCGCTGCCGTGGCCACTGTCGGGGCAGGGAGGGCGGCGTGAGCATCTTCATCGATCGCAGCACCCGACTCCTCGTGCAGGGGATCACCGGTCGCGACGGTTCGTTCCATACGCGGCAGATGGCAGAGTACGGGACTGTCGTCGTCGGGGGAGTCACGCCGGGCAAGGGCGGACAAACCTTCGACGACGGACCGATGCGCATCCCGATCTACAACACGGTCGCGAGCGCTGCAGAGGAGACGGGCGCCAACGCGACGGTGATCTACGTGCCGCCGTTGTACGCGGCAGATGCCATCATGGAGGCGGCGGCGGCCGGCATCCCGCTCATCGTCTGCATCACCGAGGGCGTGCCCGTGCTCGACATGACGCGGGTGTATCCGTTCGTGCGCGATCACGGCGCTCGGCTGATCGGACCGAATTGCCCCGGCCTCATCTCGCCCGGGGCGTGCAAAGTGGGCATCATCCCGGGGCGGATCTGCGCGCCTGGCCCCGTCGGTCTCGTGAGTCGGTCCGGGACGTTGACGTACGAGGTGGTGTATCATCTCACACGCGTCGGCTTGGGGCAGACGACGTGCGTCGGCATCGGCGGAGACCCGATCAACGGGACGAATTTCATCGATTGTCTCGAGGCATTCGAGCGCGATCCGGCCACCGTCGGTGTGGTGATGATCGGTGAGATTGGAGGGACCGATGAGCAGGATGCGGCGCGGTACGTTGCGGAGCATATGAGCAAACCCGTCGTGGGCTTCATTGCCGGGCGCACCGCGCCACCTGGCCGGCGCATGGGGCACGCGGGAGCGATCATTTCTGGCGCGACCGGGACGGCGGCCGAGAAAGTGCACGCGCTGACCGAGGCAGGGATTCCGGTGGCCGAGCGCCCCGTCGATGTGGTACCACTGCTCCGCGAGCGGCTCGGCTCGGCGTCCGGGGTGGGTCGGTGAATCTGGCGGACTTCCTCCGCGCGGACCACACGGTCGTACCGCTCGAGGCTGAAACCGTCGAGGGTGCGGCGCGCATTCTTCGCGACCGCCTCGTCGCCACCGGGGCCGTGACCGACGCGGACAAGCTCCGTCGCCGCATGAACGAAGAACGGCCGGAAGACCTCGTCGCGATGGGGGATCGAGCGTTCCTGCTGCACTACCGGATCGACGCAGCACCGACATTGTGTGTCGCGCTCGGCACGTCAGCCGAGCAGATCTGTCGTGAGCTGACGGAGGCCGAGCGGCAGTGCGCGCGCGTGATTCTGCTCGTCGTCGCGCCGCCGCGTTTTGCCGCGCGGTATCTTCAGGTGGTCGGCGCGTTCGCGCGGTTCCTGTCGAGCGCCGAGCGCGTCGATCATGTGCTCGCCCAGCCGTCAGCGGAAGCTCTGCTCGCCCTCCCCGAGCTGCGCGAGTACGAGCTGCCGCATCAACTCATGGTGCGAGAGCTCATGAGCGAGCGGTTGCAGGTCACGCGACCCGACGCGCCGCTCCGCGACGCGGCGCGGGACATGGCGCGCGCGCGCATCAGTGCGCTGCCGGTGGTGGATGACAATGGACAACTGCTTGGGATGCTGACCGAGCGGGAGCTCATCGGCGATCTCCTCGGAACGTATCTGCGGCGGGAGATGGGGGCGTCAGTCCGGACGCCAAATCCGATTGCGAAGGACGCCCGCCGAACCGTGCGCGAGGTCATGACACGCCAGGTCCTCTGCGTGTCGCCGGACCAGCCATTGGCCGAGGCCGCGTCGCTCATGGTCAACAAAGACCTGCCTCGTGTGCCCGTGGTGCGCGACGGGCGCCTCGTCGGCTTGCTCACGCGCGGTGACATTGTGCGTAAATTGATCGGATCGTAAAACGGGCACCTCGAGGCCGCCCCTCATCAAGTTCACCTCCCTTCCTCATGCCATCTGATCGCACACTGGCCATCATCAAGCCGGACGCTATGGAGCGCCGGCTCGCGGGCAAAGTCATCGCGCACCTCGAAGAGGCTGGTTTTCGCGTCGCGGCTGCGCGCGTCGTTCATCTGAGTGCCGACGAAGCCGGCGCGTTCTACGCTGTGCACCGGGAGCGTCCGTTCTATGCGTCGCTAGTCGGCTTCATGACATCGGGTCCTTGCATGCCAGTGGTGCTCACCCGTGCCGATGCAGTCGCGACGCTTCGGCGAGTCATTGGGGCGACCGACCCTGGCGAGGCGGAGCGTGGCACGGTCCGACAGTTGTACGCCGAGTCGAAGGAGCGGAACGCGATACACGCCTCCGACTCCGACGAGAATGCGGCGCGTGAAGAGCGGTTCTTCTTCTCGGGGACCGAGTTGCTGCGAGCACGGTGAAGCGGTCCGGCGTCCTGCGCGCCGGGCGACTTCGGACTCGTAACTCTGCGCAGCGACGGAACTTGATTCATGTTCACGCCGTGTCTAGATTGAGGGGTTATGCTGGTATTCGACCTCCGCGACCTGGCGTCCGCTGCTGCCGCGGTCGACGACGTGTTACCGTCCACCGACGCGGTGTGGGAGGAATCAGACCGACGGCCGACGGAGGGCGTGCAGGTGAGGGGGCGGCTCTCTTCGGCTGGCCCTGGCCGTTTTTACTTTAGCGGCCACATCGCCGGTGCGGTTCAGGATGAGTGCCGGCGCTGCCTGCACGATGTCGAGGCGGCGGTCGGCGAGCGCGTGCAGGTGGTGTTTGCGGAAATGGGCGAGGAAGCGGCCGACGACCCAGACGTGTTTGAATTTGATCCTCGTACGCATGAGCTCGATTTACGTCCAGCCATTCGCGAGCAGTGGCTCTTGAGCGCACCGGCCTTTGTGCAGTGTCGTGACGATTGCGCAGGTCTCTGCGCGTCGTGTGGTGCCGATCTCAACGCCGGCCCGTGCGGGTGTGCACCGGCCGTCGACGACCGGTGGGCGGTGCTGCGGCACGTCGGCGGTCGTGGCGGCTCGGACGGCGGTGCCGATCGCACGTCCTGAACGGCCGGTGGCCGTGTGGAGAGCGGCGCGTCGCCGCTAGCATGTCATCAACGCTCGTGTAACGCTTGTGCAGTCTCTTTCGTGATCCTGTCGATCCCCGCTTCAGCCTAGAGCAGACCTGACCGATGGCCGTACCGAAACGCCGGACCTCAAAACGAAAAAAGCGCGCGCGCAACACGCACAAGATTGCGCCCGCGATCGCGCTGCAGCCTTGCCCGAGGTGTCAGAGCCCGAAACTCTCACACCACGTGTGTGCCGAGTGCGGTTACTACGCGGGCCAACAGCGAGTCGCAGCCCGGGAAGCATAGCGTTGGCGCGGATCGCGCTGGACGTCATGGGGGGAGACTACGCCCCCCGTGCCCCGATCGCAGGCGCGCTCCAGGCTCTCGCGGAGCTCGATGCAAGTCATCGCATCCAACTCGTCGGGCGCCGTCAGGTCATTGCGGGCGAGCTCGATGCCGTGCTGGCCGGCGAGCTCGCCGCGCTGGCGCCGCACCGAGATCGGTGTGAGGTGATCGATGCCCCGGACGTGATCGAGATGACGGACCGACCGTCCGTCGCGCTGCGCGGCAAGCCCAAGAGCTCGATGGTCGTCGGCCTGCGACTGCAGGCCGAGGGGAGATCCGACGCATTCGTGTCCGCCGGCAATACCGGCGCGCAGATGGCGGCCTCCAAGGAATTACTGGGACTGCATCCGGGACTCCGTCGTCCCGCGATCGGCACGGTCTTTCCAACGGCCCGTCGGCCCGTCGTGGTGATCGATAGCGGCGCCAACGTCGACTGCTCTGCCGAGGAGCTGGTGCAATTCGCGCGACTGGGGGCGGTGTACGCGGAAGATTTTCTCGAGCGGACCGCGCCGTCCATCGGGCTCCTCAGTGTGGGCGAAGAGCCGGAGAAAGGCAGCAAGGCCGTCAAAGAGGCGCACCAGCTGCTCCGCACCGCTGGACTCAACTTTCAGGGGAATGTCGAGGGGCGCGACGTCATCGCCGGCGCGAGCGAACGGGGACCGATCGATGTCGTGGTCTGCGACGGTTTCGTCGGCAACGTGCTCCTCAAGTTCTACGAGGCCGTCCCGACACTCATGGGCGAGTTGCTGATCCGACACGGCCTGCAGCGCGATGCATTGCGCGCGGCCATGGCGACGCTCGACTACGCGGAGCGCGGCGGCGCGCCGCTCCTCGGTGTCCGTGGCGTCAGCATCATCTCGCACGGGAAGTCGAGTGACCGCGCGATGAAGAACGCGATCAAGGTGGCGCTGCGAGGTGTCGAGACCGACCTGTCGGCGCACATTGGCCGGCGGCTCGCTGCGTCGCCCAAGCGTGACGCCGGGACTGATGTGAGTGGAGTTGGCGCGACCGGCACGAGCTAATGGACATCGTCCTGCTGTTCCCAGGACAAGGATCGCAAAAGCCGGGAATGGGCCGGGATCTGGCGGATGCCTTCCCCGTCGCGCGGGCCGTCTTCGAGGCCGTGGACGCAGCGCTCGGTATCCCGCTCAGCCGCCTCTGCTTCGAGGGTCCGGCCGACGAGTTGACGATGACTGACAACGCGCAGCCGGCGTTGTTCGCGCATGGGGCGGCCGCCTGGGCGGTGACCAAGGACCGGCTTGGCCCTACGCTGCGCGCCGCCGCGGGTCACTCCCTCGGTGAGTACACGGCGTATCACGCCGCCGGGGCATTGCCCCTCGCGTCGGGTGCGCGACTGGTGCGCAAGCGGGGGGCGCTCATGCGGGAGGCAGGGGACGCGCGGCCCGGCGCGATGGCGGCGATCCTCGGCAATCTCACGACCTCGATCGATGTGCTCTGTGCGCAGGCGTCGGCCGAGGTCGGCGAAGTGGTCCCGGCGAACTACAACACCGCCGAGCAGACCGTTATCTCGGGAGAAGTCGCAGGTGTCGAGTGCGTGATGGCGCTTGCGAAGCAACATGGGGCGAAGCGAGCGGTGCGCTTGCCGGTCAGTGGCGCCTTTCATTCTCCGCTTATGGCGCCAACGGAGCCCGGCCTGCGCGACGCCCTGAAGGCTGCCGACCTCGCGGACCCGATCGTGCCCATCTATTCCAACGTCGATGCGCAGGCCTCGACCACGGCGAGTAGCGCTCGCGATCGGCTCCTGCGCCAGCTCACGTCACCCGTTCGGTGGATGGAGGTGGTGCAGGAAATGGCGACGGCCTATCCCGAAGCGATCTTCGTCGAGATGGGCCCGGGCGCGGTCCTGACCGGCCTCGTCAAGCGCATTGTGCCGCGCGTCGCGACTGCCACCTGTGGGACCGCAACCGATGTCGAACACCTTCTGACGCAGGTGGGCTCATGAAAATCGGAGATGGCCGGTCGAGCCGCCCTCGTGACCGGCAGCACTCGAGGCATTGGGCGCGCGATCGCCGAGTCGCTCACCGACGCTGGGGCCAGGGTGGCCATCGTCGGGCGCGATGCCTCGCGAGCGCGCGAGGTGGCCAACACGATCGGGCGCGGAGCGCAGGGGTTCGGGTGCGACGTGACGGATCTGGCCGCTGTGAGCGTGCTCATCGACGCGGCCGAGCGTGCCTTCGGATCGCTGGACATTCTCGTCAACAACGCGGGCGTGACTCGAGACAACATCTTGCCGCGGCTCAAGGACGCCGATTGGACCGAGGTCCTCGACGCGAATCTGCGGAGTGCGTTTGCCACGTCGCGCGCCGCTGCGCGGGGCATGATGAAGCGCCGCTGGGGTCGGATCATCAACATCTCCAGTATCGTCGGTCTCATGGGCAACAAAGGCCAATCCAACTACGCCGCCAGCAAAGCCGGCCTGATCGGATTCACGAAATCCGTCGCCCGGGAGCTCGCGTCGCGGAACGTGCTGGCGAACGTCGTGGCGCCTGGCTTCATTGAGACGGACATGACGGCCGCCATGAGTGCCGACGCGCGGTCCGCGCTGCAGCAGCAGATCCCATTGGAACGGCTGGGGACGCCGGCCGATGTCGCGAATCTGGTCACGTTTCTCGCGTCGGACGCGGCGTCGTACATCACCGGGCAGGTATTTGTCGTGGATGGGGGGATGGCGGCGTAAGGCACGGGCGCTTCGCGCCTGAGAGAGCAGCACATCAGAAAGTGGAAAGTAGACAAGGGCTTCTGGCCGCCGCCGGGTCGACTCTCTACTTTCTGTGGCTCTACTTTCTCGGGCGCGAGGCGCCCGTGCCGCTGGCCGCTGGCCGTTGGCTGTGGTTAGATTCCCCGAGGTATACGGCGGTCAGCCACTACTGGACCACACCGAGGGTTGCATGTCAGATAACACCGAGAAGGTCAAGGACATTATCGAGAAGGAGTTGGGGGTCGAGCGCGACAAGCTGACCGACGACGCGAACTTCATCGAGGATCTCGGCGCCGACAGTCTCGACATCGTCGAGCTCGTCATGGAGTTCGAGAAGGAGTTCAACATCGACATCCCGGATGAGGACGCCGAGAAGCTGAAGACGGTCGGCGATGCGATGGCCTATTTGAACCAGAAGGTCGGCGCCTGAGCTGACCGTGGACCCCGCGATAGCCCAACGCTGGCTCGGGGTCAAACCTACGCTCCGACGGGGTCGGTGTCGGCCTGTGGCACGGCCGATGGCAGTTCCGCGCGGTGAGCGTTGCGGGGGGTGGGGGTGACGTGAGCGGCGCACATCCGGGCGCGGTGATTGTCGACCGGGACCGCCTGACGGACCCAGCGCTACAGCGGATCGCAGACAGGGTGGCAGCCGGTGAACGACTGAGCCACGCCGACGGCGTGACGCTTTTTCGGACGCCAGACCTGCTTGGTCTGGGGCTGTTGGCGGACGCAGCCAACCGCGCTCGGCACGGCGATCGGGTCACCTTCGCGGCGAACCAGCACATCAATCCGACGAACGTCTGCATTCTCCGTCGGACGTGCGTCTTCTGTTCCTACGCGCGACTCCCGAAGGAAGACGGCGCGTACCGCTACACGCTCGATCAAGTCCTCGCCGAGGCGGAAGGGGCCGCTCAAGGGCTGACGCGCGAATTTCACATTGTGGGCGGCCTCGACATGCACGCGGGCCTCGCCTACTACGCCGACATGTTCCGAGCCCTCAAGGCGCGCCACCCCCAGGTGCACATCAAGGCGCTCACCGCCGTCGAGTTGGCGCACATTGCGCGCATCGAGAAGATGCCAGTGGGCGAGTTGCTGGTCGCCCTGCGCGAGGCCGGGCTCGATACGCTTCCAGGCGGAGGTGCCGAGGTCTTCAGCGCGGCCGTTCGCGCAACGATCGCGGACCGGAAGCTGGCGGCCGAGGAATGGCTCGATGTGCACCGGACTGCGCACCGGCTCGGCATCCGGTCCAACTGTACGATGCTGTACGGACACGTCGAGTCGGTCGAGGATCGCATTGCGCACCTGGCGCAGCTTCGCGGCCTGCAGGATGAGACCGGTGGGTTTCTCGCCTACATCCCCCTCGCGTATCACCCGGACCACAACGAGCTTGGCGTCACCCTCAACCGCCAGGGGACGGCGACGACCGGGTTCGACGATCTGCGCAACCTGGCCGTGGCCCGTCTCTTCCTCGACAACATCGAGCACGTGAAGACCCATTGGATCATGGTGACGCCCTTCCTGTCGCAGACGGCCCTCTCGTTCGGTGTCGATGATCTGGAAGGAACGGTTGTGCGCGAGAAGATCTACCACGAGGCAGGCGCCCGCACTGCGCAGGGGATGTCGCTCGACGAGATCCTCCGTCTCATTCGCGGAGCGCGAAAGGTGCCCATCGAGCGGGACTCGTTCTACCGCGTCGTGCGAACCTTCGACGGGGCGCCGCCGGACCAGGGGTCACCGCCCCTCGATCCCTCGGGACGAGGCGCCGCGGTCGCGGCGGCAGCCTGACGTGGCTCACTCATCGGCGCTGTGCGTCGGACGGATTCCTTACGTCAACTGCTATCCCGTCTACGGCGCCGTGGATCGCGGGATCGTCCGGCTCGACGCGCGCGTCGTCGATGGCGTTCCGACCACGCTCAATCGAATGATGAGCGAGGGCGGGCTGGACGTGAGTGTGGTGTCGGCTGTGGAATACGCCCGTGAGTCCGACCGGTATCTGCTCCTGCCGGATCTCGCTATTTCGTGTGACGGTCCGGTGCGGAGCGTCATGCTGTTTGCCAAGCGACCGGCACCCGAGTTGAGCGGACAGCAGGTCCTGGTCAGCCGCAGCTCGATGACGAGTGTCCGGTTGCTGGACCTCCTGTTCCGGCACGTGTGGCACGCGCGGCCCCAGTTTGTCCCGGGCGACGCCGAAGTGAGCGACGTCGCACGCTTCGGGGCGGAGGCGCATGAAGCACGCTTGGTCATTGGCGATGCCGCGCTCGTGCTGTCGGACGGGAAGACCGGTGTCACGTACCCCTACGCGTATGACCTCGGCCTGGAATGGAAACGATGGACCGGCCTGCCGTTCGTGTTCGCGGTCTGGGTCGCGCGCCGTGCGACACCGGTAGCGGCTGCGTTGGCAGTCCACGGCGGGTTGATCTCTTCCCGCGATTGGGGCATGGACCACTTGCCGCTGCTCGCCGCCCAAGCCGCCACGGCGACGGGCGTCCCGGATGCGACGTGTCTCGCGTATCTGTCCGGACTCGATTACCGCTTGTCGTATCCCCACCTGGCGGGGCTGACGGAGTTTTTCCGGCGCCTCGAAGTCGCCGGCCAGGTGCCGCACAGCACGCTGGCGTTCCTGCCGGCCGCGTGAGGCGATTGGGTAACCGCCATGCATGACCTCCTGGATTTCTACACGAACGCACCGCTCCTCGAGCTGGGGGCCGAAGCGGATCGCATTCGACGCGAGAAGCATCCTGACGACGTCGTGACGTTCATCGTCGACCGCAACATCAACTATACGAACGTCTGTGTCGCGGACTGCGGATTCTGCGCGTTCTATCGTCGGCCCAAGCATCCCGAGGGCTACACGCTCTCGTACGAGCAGATCGGCCAAAAGATCGAGGAAACCAAGGCCCTTGGTGGGGTGCAGATCCTCATCCAGGGCGGCCACAATCCCTACATCAAGTTCGAGTGGTACTTGAACCTGATGCGCTACATCAAAGAGCATCACCCGATTCACATTCACGGCTTCAGTCCAAGCGAGATCGATTTCTTCGCCAAGTTGTATCGGATGGATGCGCGCACCGTGATTCGCGAGCTGCAGGCTGCGGGTCTCGATTCGATTCCTGGTGGTGGCGGCGAGATCCTGGTGCAGCGCGTCCGTGACCTGGTGGCGAAGAAGAAGGCCGGTGCGGATCGGTGGCTCGAAATCATGGAGATCGCGCATCAGGAAGGCATGAAGACGTCGGTCACCATGATGTACGGGATCGGGGAGACGCTGGCCGAGCGGATCGAGCATCTGGAGCGCGTGCGCGACGTGCAGGCCCGGACGGGGGGGTTCACCGCGTTCATTTGCTGGCCGCTGCAGCCGGAGAATACGCCGACGATGTCGCGCCAGCCGAAGACCGATGCCGTCGATTATCTCCGGACGGTCGCGATGGCGCGCATCGTCTTGAACAACGTCGACAACTTGCAGGCGAGTTGGGTGACGATGGGCCTCAAGATTGGCCAGATTTCCCTGCGCTTCGGGTGCAACGATTTCGGCTCGCTCATGATCGAGGAGAACGTGGTGTCTGCGGCCAACACGACCCATCGCACGACGATCGACGAGCTCGATCGCCTGATTCGCGACGCGGGGTTCCGGCCGGCGCGCCGACGTCAGGACTACTCGATCATCGCTCCGCCAGAGGAGGCGGAGGCTAGGCCGCGGTCGACGCTGGCACCGGCAGCGGCCTAGCGCTCGGGCGCGGTCCGCACGGTGACGTCGCGCGTTGGAATTGGCTACGATTCTCACCGGTTCGCTCCCGGCGGCCCCCTCGTTCTTGGAGGGATTCGTATTCCGGCGGAGGAGCATCTCGCAGGGCATTCCGACGGCGATGCGATCGCGCACGCGGTGACGGATGCGCTGCTGGGTGCGGGCGCCGCAGGTGATATCGGCGAGATGTTCCCTGACCAGGATCCGGCCAATCGCGGTCGTGATTCGTTGGAGATGCTGCGGGCTGCGGTTGCGCGTCTCCTCGTGATGCGGCTCGTTCCGCGACAGATCGATGTCACGGTCATTGCGGAGCGCCCCCGGCTCGCCCCGCACCGAGCGGCGATGCAGACGGCCCTCGCCAACGCGCTGGGGCTCCCGACCAGCGCGATCAGCATCAAGGGCAAGACCAACGAAGGCATGGGGTGGATCGGCGCGGGCGAGGGGCTGGCGTGCATCGCGGTTGCGACGGTGGATGGTGGATAGCGAGGCGATCGGGCCGCAGATCGGGCGCGCATTCCTCCTCGAGCCATTCGCGGACTTCCTGTCTCTCGAGCGCAGCGCCGCGCCGCTTACGTGCGAAGCGTACGGTCGGGACGTGACGCGATTCGCCGCGTATGCCGCCGCGCACGGGGCGTCCGCACCGACGGCGATCGGGATGCGACTGGTCCGGGATTACGTCTACCACCTGAAGGATCTGGGACTCGCCCCAGCATCGATCCGTCGCAACGTGTCGGCGGTGCGGACGTATTACCGCTTCCTGCTGGCCGACGGCCATGTGGTCCGCGATCCGACGGAGCGCCTGGAAATGCCGAACCGGTGGCGGAGTCTGCCGGAGGTGCTGACGGTCGACGAGGTCCAGCGACTATTGGCGGCGCCGTCACTGGATGAGACGCTCGCGTTTCGCGATCGTGCGTTGCTCGAGCTCGCGTATGGCGCCGGGCTTCGCGTGTCGGAGTGGATCACGCTGGGCGTGCGGGATGTGGTGTTGGATGAGGCGTTGGTGCGTGTCGTGGGGAAGGGCAACAAGGAGCGGCTCGTTCCGATCGGCCGGCCGGCGATCGGCGCGGTGGCGGTGTACCTGCGCGAACTGCGTCCGCGACTCGAGCGCGGTGGCGGCCGCGGGAGGCTCTTACTCAATGCGCGCGGCGAGCCGCTGACCCGGATGGGTGCGTGGAAGGTGCTCCGGAAGTACGTCACGGCGGCGGGCATCACCAAGCGCGTGACGCCGCATACGCTGCGACACTCGTTCGCGACACACCTGCTCGAGGGGGGCGCCGACCTGCGGGCCGTGCAGGACATGCTGGGTCACGCCGATATTTCGACGACGCAGATTTACACACACGTCGATCGCGAGTATCTGCGGAGTGTGCATCGTCAGTTTCATCCCCGAGGTTGAGGTGACCCCACACGCCGCGGCGACCGCGCGGCCGCGCTCGAGTCCGGCGAGCGGGCCGGTGCTGGTGATCGACAACTACGACTCGTTCACTTACAACCTCGTCCAGTACCTGGGCGAGCTGGGCGAGCACCCGGTGGTGCGGCGCAACGACGCGGTGGCGGTCGACGACATCGGCCCGCTCGCACCACGCGCGATTGTGATCTCACCCGGGCCGTGTACGCCGGCCGAGGCCGGGATAAGCGTTCCGCTCGTGCGACGCTGGGGTGGCGAGATCCCGATTCTCGGCGTCTGTCTTGGCCATCAAGCGATCGGCGAAGCGTACGGGGCTCGGGTGGTCCGAGCGGGTCGGGTCATGCACGGGAAAACGTCCGACGTCACGCATGATGGGAGCGGATTGTTCGACGGGCTCCCCTCGCCGCTGCGGGTCATGCGTTATCACTCCCTGATCGTGGATCGCGCCTCGCTTCCGGACGCGCTGTCGGTCCTGGCCCGGGCGACCGATGCCCCGGACGAGGTCCACGCGATGCGGCACCGCCGGCATCCAGTGTGGGGCGTCCAGTTCCACCCGGAGTCTGTGCTGACCGCAGGGGGGAAGCGCCTCCTGGCGAATTTCCTCCGGCTGGCGGACGGCTATCACACGTCCCGAGACATGGTCGCGGCCCCCGCGAACGGAGCAGCACGGTAGGGCGGTGCGTCGCGCCCATGTCTGGCGTGCTCGGCTATGAAGCCGTAATCTGTTGCCATGACACCGTGCATCTCATGGAGAGTTCCGCTGCTCTCGGTCGTCGCTCTCGGAACGGCTAGCCAAGCCCAAAGTCCCGCAGTGAGGCCGGTTACCGGGCTCACCATCACCGCCGTAAAGCACAGTGAGGTGGGCGATGTCGAGGTGCATTACTCCCTCGACGACGTCACCCCCACCAAGTATGAGCTTGTGGTGAGCGGGGACGTCCCCAACCCCGCCGACCCCTCCAATCCGGGGCACGGTTCCACTCGGCGCACGATTCGTGTCGCTGACGATTCGCTCGCTCATCGCCTGAACTTCGCGTTCGCTACGAACGATCCCTCGATCTTTCCCGGTTCCACCTTCTTCCCGTCAAAAGCGCTCCTGGCCGAGTTGAAAGGCGCGGGGCACACATCCGTTATCGTCGGCGACGCGCCGCCGGGCGCAGAGGCGTCGTTCGGGGCTTTCGACGCTCGGCAATACTACCGCGGTGACCTGACGCGAATCGGCAGCACCACGGTGTCGGTCATCGTCAATGGCACGCCCACGGCCCTCCCCGCCATCGAGGCGCGGGGACATCTCTCGACCGGGAGCGGCGGGGACGATCTCGACATCGTCGTGTTCGACAATCCGGACTATCCGTTGTGGCTCAAATGGAACTCGCAGGGCCGATCGCTCCAGATAACGGAAATCGAATGGCCGGACCCGGACACGCACGGCAGCACCGTTGGCCACATTGGCCCCGTCAGCCTCGACCTGGCGAAGACCTGTCGGGCCGAGGTCCATGGGATCTATTTCGCCTTTCGGAGCGCGAAGCTGGTTGGCGAGTCGGACCTGGCGCTGAGTCAGGTCTCGAAGCTGCTCGCGGACAACCCCGCGTGGGTGGTGACGGTCGAAGGCCATACCGACAGCATTGGGACGCACGCGGCCAATCTCGACTTGTCGAAACGCCGGGCCGCAGCCGTGCGCGATGCGCTCGTGACGCGATTCGGCGTGGCTTCCGCACGCCTGTCGGCCGCCGGATTCGGCGATACCAGGCCCGTTGCATCCAACGCAACTATCGAAGGCCGTGCACGGAATCGCCGGGTGGAGCTCGCCCGCAAATGCTAAGTCGGAGACACGGACGGTCAAGCTGAGCGCGCGCGCGTAAGCGTGTCGCCATCCGCTCCGCAGACGCACCGAAGGCAGCGAGGGGCGTTTCGGCGCTGGTCTCACGTATCCCGGCGGTGCGTCGCCCCATCCCGCCGGGTCCGCGGGGTCCTCGCTGGGGCGCGCATCGCGACAAATCGATACGCGAGTGTGGTTTGCTTTTTCTTCCGCCGACCGGTAATTTCGATGGCGTGAATCTTGCTAGCGTGCCGCGCTTTCGCCCGTTCCACCGGCCGTGTCGGCAGCGCGGCGAGCGCTGCGGCGGTGTCGCCAGGTGACAGTTCTGGCGGTGATTCCCGCCCGGCTGGCGGCGGTGCGGCTCCCGCGCAAACCGCTACGTGATCTCGCCGGCGCACCGCTGGTGGTGCGCGTGTGGCAGCGGGTCCGAGACATGGGTGTCGCCGATCGTGTGGTTGTCGCGACGGACAGCGACGAGATCTGCGGGGTGGTGCGGGATGCCGGGGGCGAATGCGTGCTGACTTGCGCGACGCATGCGTCCGGGACGGAGCGGGTCGCGGAGGTGGCGGCCCGAGGTGAGTTTCGGCGGTTCGATGTCGTCGTCAACGTGCAGGGTGATGAGCCATTCCTCGGAGCGGAGGCCGTGCAAGGGGCGGTCGACCAGGTCCGCTCGGGCTTCCCGCTGGGGACTACTGCGGTGCCGGCCGACGAGTCGGTGTTGGCCGAGCCCGCGATCGTCAAAGTGGTGTGCGGCGATGACGGACGCGCACTCTACTTCTCGCGCGCACCGATTCCGTTCCTGCGGGATCTGGCTGACGCGGCGCTTCGCGTCGCGCTGGTCCGGCAGCACTTGGGGGTCTATGCGTATACGCCGAGCGCCCTGGCCGCCTGGGTGGCACTGCCGATTCACCCGCTCGAGCTCGTGGAGCGGCTCGAGCAACTCCGCCCGCTGGCGGCCGGTACTGCGATGGGCGTCGCCCTGATCGCAGCCGTGCCCCTCATGGGCGGGATCGATACGGAGGCGGACCTGGTCCGTGCAAATTCGTTGTGGGCTGCGCACCCGGTGCACGGGGTGGGCCACGTCGCGCGGCCCGTTCATACTCATGCAGTGGCTTCGGAGGTAGAGGCGTGATGCCGACTGATATGCGCGAGCAAACGACCCGCTTCATTTTCATCACGGGCGGCGTCGTCTCCTCGTTGGGCAAGGGAATCGCTGCCGCGTCGCTCGGGCGGCTCCTCGTCGAACGAGGCTTGCGAGTCTCGATCATGAAATTCGACCCCTATCTCAACGTCGATCCGGGGACGATGTCGCCGTTCCAGCACGGCGAAGTGTTCGTGACCGACGACGGTGCCGAAACGGATCTCGACCTCGGCCACTACGAGCGATTCATCGACCGCTCGCTGTCACAGGCCAACAACGTCACGACCGGGCGGATCTACCTGAACGTCATCACCAAGGAGCGGCGCGGCGAATACCTGGGATCGACCGTGCAGGTCATTCCACACATCACCGATGAGATCAAGGCCGCGATCAAACGGATCGTGCCCGACAACGACGTGATCATCGTCGAGATCGGCGGGACGGTCGGTGACATCGAGTCACTGCCGTTCCTGGAAGCGATCCGGCAGTTCCGTCAGGAGGTCGGGCGAGAGAACGCGATGTTTCTGCATCTCACGCTGGTGCCGTTCATCGCGGCCGCTGGCGAGGTGAAGACCAAGCCGACGCAGCACTCCGTGCGCGAGCTGATGGAGATCGGAATCCAGCCCGACATCCTCATCTGCCGGACGGAGCGTCCGCTGTCCGAGGACACGAAGCGCAAGATCGCGCTGTTCTGCAACGTCGAGTTTGGCGCGGTCATCGAGAGCCGCGACATGCCGACGATCTACCAGATTCCGCTTTCGTTCCACGAGCAAGGCATGGACGCGCGCATCGTGCAACGGCTCAATCTACAGACGGCGCAACCGGACCTGTCGGCGTGGCGCGCCATGGTGCAGCGCATCATCGCGCCCCGGATGCGGGTCCGCATCGCTGTCGTCGGCAAGTACACGGAGTTCGTCGACAGCTACAAGAGCGTGCAGGAAGCGTTGATCCATGGGGGCATCGCGAACGATGTCGGTGTCGACATCTCGTGGGTTGGCAGCGACGGGCTACTGGAGCCGAGCAGTGCTCGTGCGATCCTCAGTGGCTACGATGGCCTGCTCGTCCCGGGCGGCTTCGGCGTGCGAGGGGTCGACGGCATGGTCGAGGCGATCCGCACGGCGCGCGAGACCGGTCTGCCGTTCTTTGGGATTTGCCTGGGCATGCAAGTCGCGATCGTGGAGTTCGCCCGCAACGTCATCGGGCTGGACGACAGCAACTCGAGCGAGTTCGCGCCGGAATGCGCCAACGCGGTCGTCGCGCTCATGGAGGACCAGCAGCACGTGACCGACATGGGCGGCACGATGCGGCTCGGGGCGTATGTCTGCCGACTGGCGAGAGGATCGCGAGCCGCCGAGGTCTACGGAGTGCCCGAGGTGAAGGAGCGACATCGGCACCGGTATGAGGTGTCGAATACGTACCGCGACACGCTCGTCGAATATGGCATGCGTCTGTGCGGCCTGTCGCCCGACGGCTCGCTCGTCGAGATGATCGAGCTCTCGGAGCATCCGTGGTTCATCGGCTGCCAATTCCATCCGGAGCTTCGGTCGCGTCCGACGCGGCCGCATCCGTTGTTTGCGGGATTCGTTGCCGCGGCAGCGAAGCATGCACGCAGCAGGCTGGCAGCGGCGTCCGACGGCGCGGCGGGCGCGCCGGCGACCCCGGCGTCCCCGGGGTCGGCGCGCGGACTTGTCGGGGCGGGCGACTAGCTGGTGGCGTGCCACTCGCCGGCCTTCCCGGCCGATGCGCTGTTTCTGATCGCCGGCCCGTGTGTGCTCGAGGACGATGGACTCAATCTCGGCGTTGGCGAATATCTGGCGCGCTTGAGCGAGCGCATTCCAGGCGGCGTGATCTTCAAGGCGAGCTTCGATAAGGCGAATCGCTCGAACGTCGCGGCCCATCGGGGACCCGGCATGGCGGACGGGCTCGAGGCCCTCGACCGGGTGCGCGCGGCCACCGGGCTGCGCATCCTGACCGACGTGCATGAGCCGGCACAATGCGCCGTTGCGGCGCAGGTCGTCGATGTCTTGCAGATCCCGGCGTTTCTGTGCCGGCAGACCGATCTCCTGCAAGCGGCCGGCGCAACGGGGCGGCCGGTCAACATCAAGAAGGGACAGTGGATGCATCCTGAAGGCATGCGCGGGGCGGTCGACAAGGTGCGCGGCGCCGCTCACGGGCACGACCGGTCGGAGGTCGCTGTGACCGAGCGCGGAACATTCTTCGGATACGGGGATCTCGTCGTCGACATGCGCGCGTTTCCCCGCCTGCGCGAAGCCTGTGCTGCCCCGATCGTGTTCGACGCCACGCACAGCGTGCAGCGGCCCGGTCAGGGCGCCGCGGGCGCCAGCGGGGGTGCGCGAGAGTTCATCCCAACACTGGCCCTCGCGGCGGTCGCCGCCGGTGCCCAGGGTCTGTTCCTGGAAACGCATCCGGACCCCGATCACGCACCCAGCGACGGACCCAATATGCTCCCGCTCACCGAGCTGGCTTCGCTGCTCGACCGGATCGTCAATGTCTGGGCGAGGTGCCGACGATGAGACGAAACGGCGCCGGGCGCCGGGGGGGCGGCGCAGCCGGACGTGACGGGCGCGTGTCATCACGTGCCACCGCGGCGCGCCGTGCGAGCTCGGCCATCGATCCGGAAATCGCGAGGCGCATTCGATTGGTCGGGCTCGACGTGGACGGCGTGATGACCGACGGCGGGATCTATCTCGGAGACGTCGCGGGCGCGCCGCTCGAGTTCAAGCGGTACGACATTCAGGATGGGCTTGGCGTGTTCCTGCTGCGACAGTCGGGCTTGTTGGTCGCGATCGTGACCGGGCGGGTGTCGCGGAGCGTGGAGCTCCGAGCGCAAGAGCTGCGCGCGGATGACCTTTATCAGGATGGACAGGCGCGCAAGCTTCCCGGCCTGTTGCGAATCCTGGAACGACGCGGGGTATCGCTGGCCGAGACGGCATTCGTCGGCGACGACTATCCCGATCTCGCCATCATGCGAGCGGTCGGTCTGCCTGTGGCGGTCGCCAACGCCGTGCCCGCGATCAAACGGGTGGCCGCGCTTCAGTTACAGCGGGCTGGTGGCACGGGTGCCGTCCGCGAATTCGCGGAGGGGCTGCTGCGCGCCCGGGGCCAGTGGGATGATGTCGTCGAGCAGTATGTCACCGGGACGATGAACGCCCCCGAGGTGCGCACCTAGTGGCCAAGAGTCGGAAGAACGGTCCGACTACAGTGGCGCCGCGCGGGAGGGCGACGCTCGCGGTGCCGGGGGCGCCTAGGGCGACGGCCGGGGACGGTGCCGGTGCCGAGACGCGCATCGTCGAGCGTGGACGGGCGGTGATCCAGACGGAGCGCGAGGCGCTGCATGCCCTGGAGCGACGTTTGGACCACCACTTCGCGGACGCGGTGCATCTGATCGCCCGCGCACCGGGACGCGTCATTGTCGCCGGTGTGGGGAAATCGGGTCTCGTCGGTCGCAAGATCGCGGCAACGCTCACGTCGACCGGCACACCAGCGACGTTTCTTCACCCTGCCGACAGCGTGCACGGCGACCTGGGGATCGTGGGCACGGGTGATGTCGCCGTCCTCATCTCGAAGAGTGGTGAATCGCATGAGGTGCTCGCGCTCCTCGAGCATCTCCAACGGCTGGGCGTGCGTATCATCGCCGTGACGGGCGCCGCGACGTCGACCTTGGCGAGTCATGCGGACGTCGTGCTCGACGCGGCGGTCGACGAGGAAGCTTGCCCGCACGACCTCGCACCGACGACGAGCACGACCGCCGCGATGGCGATTGGCGACGCACTGGCGGTGACGCTGCTGCAGGAGAAGGGATTTCGGCGAGAGGATTTCGCCCGCCTGCATCCGGGCGGCGCGCTCGGGAAACAGCTCCTCACGCGCGTCGGGGACGTCATGGTCCGAGAGGACCTCCCGCTAGCGCCACCGACCGAGGTCATGGAGAGCGCGCTCTTCACGATCTCGGAACGTCGCGGGACCCTCATCGTGACGGATGCAGGCCGGCGACTCCTCGGCGTCGTGACTGCGGGCGACATGCGCCGGCTGCGTCATCGGGACGAGACCGGCTGGCTCAACGTCCCCGTGTCCGAGATCATGACCCGTGAACCGCGCACGGCCCAAGCCGCCGAGCTCGGGAGCGCGGCCGTGTATCGGATGCAGGAGGCCGGGATCATGGCGCTCCCGGTGGTCGACGAGACGCGGCGGGTCGTTGGGGTCGTGCATCTTCATGATCTGCTGCGTGCAGGCGTGGTATGAGCCCCGGCATGCGCGGTGGCGTCGCGATCGCCGGCGCGGTGGTGCTGGCGCTGTCGCTCGGGTGTAGCAGTGAGAAGCAGCCGCCCGTCGGTGTCAGGAACGCGCTCGCTGATTCGGCGGACCAGGTCCTGTATCACACCAAGTCGATCGTGACGGACGCCGGTGTCATGAAGGCCGAGGTCTATGGCGATACTGCCTACGTGTTCGATGACAATACCCGCGTCGAGATGCGCGGGGTGCGGACGGTGTTCTTCACCGTAACGGGTGCCAAGAACGCCGTCCTGACCTCGCGGGAGGGCACCTACAACACGCGCACCAACAACATGGAGGCGCGGGGTCACGTGGTGGTGGTGTCCGAGGATGGCCGCCACCTGACCACGCCGGTGTTGCGCTATTCCCAGACGCGGAACGAGATCTCGAGTGATAGCTCCTTCACTCTCACCGATTCGAATTCGACGCGTCAAATGATCGGCATCGGTTTCACGTCGGATCCCGACATGAACAACATGAAGTGCTTCAGGGCGTGCTCCGGGTATGCTGGAACAGTCACGCTGCCGGGTGGCCCAGGGGACACGGCCCGGGCCGGCGCTCCTGTGCGCGCTCCGAATGGCGCAGCCCGTCGTGCGCCGAGCAGCGGTGCGCCACCATTGGCCGGTGGCGGCGCTGCGACTGGGCCGGGGGCGAGCGTGCGCGCGGCGACGCATGGCCGTGCGACGGGAGCCATGACTCCGGGCATGCCCGGCGCGGTCACGACTCCCACGGTCCCCGTGCCGGCCGCGCCGCAACCGCAGGCCTCTCCTCCGGCTGGCCGGCCGACGCCTTGAGATGCGCGTGGCCCGCCTTGCCTTCGGCCCACGGTTGGGCGCGCGCTCCACGCGGCGTCCGGGTGGTCACGCTCTGATGCTCGCGGGGACGGTCGCGGGCTTGTGGGCCGGTTTGGCGCGCCCAGCCCGCGCGCAAGCGGCGGCGACGCAGGAGCCGGGCGGTCCGTGCAGTCTCGTTTTCGACGACACGACCACCACGCACTCCAATCACATCAAGCAGCCGAGCGGCGCGTACAACACCTTCAGCGGTGGTCGGGTGATCGCGCACTGCGCCAACCAGCCGGGGGTTCGGCTCAAGGCGGACAGTGCCGAATATTACGAAGACCAGGGCCTCCTGTATCTCATCGGGCACGTGCACTACACCGATCCGCGGGCCGTCATCGACGCGCACCACATGACGTACTTCGTGCAGACCGAGCGGCTGCTCGCGGACACCAACGTGGTCGCGGTGTTGCCGAGCGGGACGACGATGCACGGCCCGCACGCCGACTACCTGCGCTCGATCCCCGACGTACGGCCACGCGCGCAGCTCACTGCGCCGGGCCGGCCCCATTTTCACCTCGTGCAGCGAGACTCCAACAGCACGCAGACCGACACCGCGGGCGTCGACGCCAACCTCGTCTACATGAATGGCGACAGTTTGGTGTATGCATCGCGGAAGGTCGTCATCAAGCGTACGGATCTCATCGCCACGAGCGACTCGGCGTTCATGAACCAGGGGACCGGTTTTGCGCAACTCATGATCAATCCTGTCATTCATGGGACGCAGGAGCAGCACCCGTTTACCCTCAAGGGAGACGTGGTCGACCTCTACACCGTCAACCACGAGCTCGTCCGGGTCGTCTCTATTCGGCATGCCGATGCGGTGAGCAAGGACATGCACCTGACGTCCGACACGATCGACATGCGCTTCACGGACAAGGTGCTTTCGCGCGCCTTCGCCTGGGGGCCCGGTCGTGCCCATGCGATGACGCCGGAGCGGGACATTCTCGCCGACTCGCTTGACGTGCGCATGCCGGGCCAGGTGATCCATCAGATCCGGGCGGTGCGAAAGGCCTATGCGACCGGGGAGCCGGATACTACGCACTTCCGCTCCAAGGAGCGCGATTGGATGAAAGGCGACACGATCTTCGCCTACTTCGACACGACTCAGCTGCATTGGCGCGACTCGGCCGGCCACGCCTCCGCCGAGCCGCCGGGCGCCGCACCCGTCGCCAACACGCGTCCCGCTGGTCAGGGGGACGGAACCGGCCGGGAGCCGCGCGCGGCTCCGCCGGCCGCGGACACCCAGCCGGAGCTACGCACGATGGTCGCGAGCGGCAACGCCCACGCGTTCTATCAGCTGGCGCCGCGCGACAAGAAGGAGACGCGGCCCGCCATCGATTACACGCGGGGCCGCGTGATCACGATCCATTTTCTGAACAAGCAAGTGCAGATGATCCTTGTCACGGACAGCGCCGCCGGCATCTATCTCGAGCCGCAGGCGGACAGCGTCAACAAGGACTCGGCGCGACGCGCCCGGGCTCTGACGGACACCCTGCCGCAGGCCAAGAAGCGGCCGAAGGGCGCGAAAGGTCGACCCGACAGCGCGGCGGTGCCGAGTCGTGCTGCTCCGCGTCCTGCACCGGTAGTCGACAGTGCCGCGATGGCCGACAGCGCGGCCATGGCGGATAGTGCGGCGGCCGTGCGTGAGGCCGCCGATAGCGCGGCTGCCGACAGCGCGAAGGCGGCGCGTACGCCACCGGCGAGTCAAATGCCACCAGCGACCCAGCCGCCGGCGACCGCCGCGCCCCCCCCGGCAGCCCCGCCTGCGGGGGGGACGCCGCCGCACCAGGCAGCGGCCTCTCGTCGGGCGCCCACGGGGGCACCGGGTGTGCCTGGTGGTCTGGCGCTGGCGGTGCGCCAGGAGGCGGTCGGATGGTAGAGGGCAATGGCCAGCGCTCACACGCCACGCCGGGTGCGGTCCCGAACGACGTGCAGGCGTTGCTGCGGCGCATCGGCGCAAGCGACCGGTCGCTGGCGCTGCTGCTGGGCTGCTTGCTGGCGGGTACGGACGACTCCGGGGCGGTCGCGCTCAACGACGTTGCCATCGCCTTTCGTGACCGACACCTGCGGCTCGTCAGAGCCGAGGGGCGCGATGCCGAGCGCGAATCCGGCCGGCTCTCCCTGGACGAGGTCCGGACCTATCTCGCCGGGTCGTTGCTCCCTCGCCTCGCGCGCGAGAACGTGGTGCAGCTCCCGCCGCACGACGAGCTGGTTGGGGATGCCCGGATCACCTTCGCGCCGGGCATCTGGTCGCAGGTGGGCCGGTATCGCATGGACCTGGCGCAGGCGCTCCTCGCGCTTGGTGAGCGACCCTCGGGGGCAGTCGCCGCGGCGACCATTGATGCCGGTCAGAGCCTGCTCGAGGCGAAGGGGCTGGTGAAGGTGTACCGCCGGCGCAAAGTGGTGAACGACGTGGCCCTCCGATTGCAACAAGGGGAGATTGTCGGGTTGCTGGGGCCCAATGGCGCCGGGAAGACGACGGTGTTCTACATGATCGTCGGCCTCATTCCCCCGCTTACCGGCCGCATTCTCCTTGACGGAGAAGACATCACGGAGATGCCGATGTATCGGCGCGCTCGCCGCGGCATTGGCTATCTCTCGCAAGAGCCGTCGGTCTTCAGGAAGTTGTCGGTCGAGGACAACGTGCTGGCGATCCTCGAGACGTTGCCTTTGCAGAGCGACGTGCGGCACGCGCGACTCGAGGAGCTGTTGGACGAATTGAGCATCAAGCATCTCCGGCAAAGCAAAGCCTATGCGTTGTCGGGGGGTGAGCGCCGCCGACTCGAAATCACGCGGGCGCTCGTGACGGAGCCTAAGTTCATGATGCTGGACGAGCCGTTCGCCGGGGTCGATCCGATCGCCGTGCACGACATTCAGACCATCGTGGCCGGCCTCCGGCATCGCGGTATCGGCGTCCTGATTAGCGACCACAATGTCGAGCAGACGCTGGACATTGTCGATCGCGCGTACATCATGTTCGATGGGAAGGTGCAGGTCTCAGGCACAGTGCAGGAGCTGGTCTACGATGAACAAGTGGCAGAGATCTATCTCGGCCCAACGCTCACTGCGCGCCTGCGTTCGCGGTTCACCGCGGCGTAATGCACGCAGACGAGCACGGCGCCTGCCGGAGGAGTGAAGCGGAATGAAAGCCGGACTGAGTCAGACCACGCAACTCAAGCAGGAACTGAAGATCAATCCACGCCTGTATCAGGCGATGGACCTGCTGTACATGCCGCTGCTCGACTTGCAGCAACATCTCAAGCAGGAGCTCGAGACCAACCCGTTCCTGGAGCTGGTCGAGCCGGAGGAAGAAGAAGAAGAGGAGGCGGAAGCGGAGCCTGCCGCGGAAGAGCCGAAGGAGGAGGAGCGCAAGGACGAAATCGACTGGGAGGAGATTCTTCTCGAGGGGTTCGACACCGGTGGGCGGCGCGAGGAACACGAAGAGAAGGAGTATTTCGAGCCGGTGACGGCAGCCACGCGGGACCTGAGCGACCACCTGGTCGACCAGATCGCCCTGCTCGATCTCTCGGCGCGCGAGCTGGCCCTCGCGGAGGAGTTTGTCGGCAACGTCAACGACGAAGGCTACCTCGTGTGCTCGGTGCAGGAGATCGTCGACGGCATCAACACCGAGCTCGCGCGCATCGCGGACGAATCCGGTCGTGACGACGGGGGGCCGCTGCCGCTCTACACGCTCGAGGAGGCGGAGCGCATGCTGGCCCGCATTCAGGACCTCGAACCCCCCGGAGTCGGCGCCCGCGATCTGCGCGAGTGTCTCATGCTCCAGCTGCGTCAGGCTGGCCTCGAACAGTCCGTCCCGTATCGATTGGTGCGCGACTGCTTCGATGAGCTCATCAATCACCGGTGGAGCGAGATCTCCAAGCGGTTCGCAATCAGTCAGACGGAAGTCCAGCGTGCGGCCGACGAGATCGCCAAGCTCGATCCCAAGCCGGGACTGGTCTACAGCAGTGCGAGCGACAACTATATCACGCCCGACCTCGTCGTGGACAAGATCGACGGGCGCTACCACGTTTTCCTGAACGACGCCAATCTGCCGCGTCTCAAGCTGAGTCGTGCGTATCAGGAGATCGCTCGCGACAAGAAGAAGTTCGACGGGGAGAACAAGGAGTTCATCTCCAACAAGCTCAACTCGGCCAATTGGATGATTCAGGCGATCGAGCAGCGGCGGCAGACCATGCTCAAGGTGATGAACTACATCGTCGACCGACAGCGCGATTTCTTCGAGAAAGGCGTGCAGTACCTCAAGCCGCTGACGCTCCGCGAGGTGGCCGAGGTCATCAACATGCACGAGTCGACGGTGAGTCGCGTGACGAACGAGAAGTTCGTGCAGACGCCGCGCGGCGTGCTGCCGCTGAAGTTCTTCTTCTCCTCCGGGCTCTCGACGTCGGGCGGCGAGGATGTCTCGGCGCGCGGGATCAAGGCGCAGATCCAGAAGCTCGTCGAGGATGAGGACTCGAAGCGCCCGCTCACGGACCAGGCGATCGTGAACATCCTGAAGGACGGCGGCGTCCAGATCGCACGCCGCACGGTCGCCAAGTACCGCGATCAGCTGGGCGTGCTGTCGGCGCGCATGCGGAAGCGGGTGTGACGACGACGGCTGCCTCGACCCCGGTGGTGAGCCTGTCATCGCGCGACCAAGCGCGCGTGGACGTGAGTGTCCTCGTGCCGGCCAAGGATGAAGAAGCGAACCTGGCGCCCTTCATGGAGCAGATCGCGGCGGCGTTCGCGGGGACCGGCATCTCGTTCGAGGTGATCGTCATTGACGATGGCTCGGTCGATGGCACCTGGTCGGTCCTGGAGGCGCTGATGCCTCGCTACGCGTTCCTCCACCGCGTGCAGCATCGGCGCCAGCGCGGCATTGCTGACGCCCTCCGCACGGGGTATCTCCACGCGCGGGGCGACGTGCTGGTCTTCTATCCCGCCGACCTGCAGTACCGGCCCGAGGACATCCCGCGCCTGGTGCGCCCCATCCTGTCGGGTGAGTCGGACATGGTCACGGGCCAGAAGCAGGGCAAGTACGAGCGCGCCTTCGTCTCGCGCGTGTACAACTGGCTGAGTCGGTCGATGTTCGACGTGCCGGTACGGGACCTCAACTCGGTCAAGGCTTATCGACGCGAGATCATGGACGTACTGCCGATCCGCCCGGACTGGCATTGCTACATGATCGTGATCGCTGCGGCCGAGGGCTTTTCGGTGTCCGAGATTCCGGTGCCGCTGTATCCCAGAGCGGCCGGCCGATCCAAGTTCGGACGCTCGCGGATCTTCGTGGGCGTGCTGGACCTCGTCTCGGTCTGGTTCGAGCTGCGGTTCGGACGCAAACCCCTCCTGCTCTTTGGCCTGCTCGGGGCCGCGCTCTTCGTGCTCGGGGTCGTGACCGGCATCGTGGCCCTCCTGATGCGGTTTGTGATCCCGCCGTACCAGGGATTCCGCCCACTGCTCAACCTCATCGAGACGTGCCTCATTCTCGGGTTCCTGTCATTCGCGACGGGGCTGCTGGGCGAGCAGATCGCAGGGCAGCGCGCGGAGGTGCAGGAGCTGCGGCGACGGCTGGACGAGCGGCAGGACGGGGACTAGGGGCGCGGTCGCTGGCGCGCCCGGAGAGGAGAAAGGAGAAAGGAGACGACAGCGACCGCTCAATCGCGGATCAGGCGGATCCCGTAGCGCCAGAGGAATTGGGCGAGTTCTTCTGTGAGAGGCGTACCGTCACGGCTGCGGGTGTAGCCGGCAAGGTCCAGCCAGTCGACGCCCGTGGCCCGGTAGGCGGTGCACGCCTCGGCGGTGAGCGCGGCCTCGGTGAACACGGTGTCACCGCGCGACGGGTGGATCGCCTCGAGCACCGCACGGTCTCGCACCCACCAGAGGCGCCAGCTGTCGCCCGCTCGGGCGTACCTGCGCGGGGTGCCTGCGGCCTGCACGGTCACGCCGCTGTACTCGACGTAGCGATCGAACTCACGCACCATCTCCTCGACGAGCGCCGCGCGATCGCGCTCGGTGAGCGGCCGTGGGAAGTCCGGCTCGCGCCGAATGACCTTGGCGGGCGAGCCCACGGCGAGACTCCGCGGGGGAATCGTGCCGGACACCAGGGAGTTCGCGCCGATCACCGTGCCATCGCCGATCGTCGTGCCCGGCATCACGAACACGCGCCACGGCAACCAGACGCTGCGGCCCAGCGTGACCGGCTCGTACGTCATGGGGTATCCGTCGAGCACATTGAGCCACACGCCGTGCGTGAAGATCAGACAGTGGCCACCGATGCCGGTGTCGTCGCCGATGATGACCGGCTTGGTCGGATTGATGTAGGCCATTTGCAGCACTATCGTTCGGTCGCCGAGCACGAAGCGGGATTCGGGCAACTGTGGCCCGCCGACGTAGACCTGTTCGCGAATGCGTGCATCTTCGCCGATCTCGATGGATTCGCACGACACGTACGACATTGTCGCGATCGACGAGTGGCGCCCAATGCGAATCCGCCGACCCTGGACCACCGCGAGTAATCCGATCTCGACGTGATCGCCCAGCTCGACATCGCGTCCGACGATCACGCCCCCAAACGCGATCTTAACGTGCCGTCCAATCCGGTATCCCAGGAACGTGCGATAGGCCCACACCTTCAGCGGGCTCGGGAGCCAGCCGAAGAGCACGAGGTGCCGCATCGGGATGCGCGATTTGGGGACAAGCGGGCGTGACACGCACCGGAAGGTGGGTCGCGCAGTTGCCGGCCGTCAAGCGCATGCCGGTGGTCGACGCGGATCCGGTGGCGGTGCGCACGTGATCCGCCTCGCTCGGCCGATCCCGCCGCTCACGCCAGCAGAGCAGTTTGGATGGGAGGTGCTGCTGGACCTCTCGCGACTGGTGGCGATCGACGGCGTGCGTGGCGCGCCGGATGCCGCCGCCGGCGATACGGGCTCGCCGGACGTCGTGGCGGTCCAGCTCGAGCCGGACATCGCGACGCAGCCGACGGGCGACGGCGGTCGCGGCGCGATCGCGACGCTCTCTCGCGGCTACGACGTCCGAGAGGGCGTCGTGTCGGTGCCGCGTGCGCTGCTCCGCGCCGTGAGCGACGTGGCTGGGGCGGGGGAGGAGCAACGAACAACGGCGGTCGACCGACATGGCCGCGTCCCCTCGATCGACAATCCCGCGGCGGCGGCAGGGCGCGAGCGTGAGCCGGTCGTCTCGACCGCGGCGCACGCGCTGCTCACGGCGGTCGAGAACGCGGCCGGCCATCGACCCGTGCTCACCCTGGCGCCATGGCCGGAGGGGGGTCGGTGGGCCGCGGCCTTCACGCACGACGTCGACGTGGTGGCCGTCTGGCCGATCTTCACCGCCCTGCGACTGGCCGAGCTTCTGGCCAAGGGACAGGTGCGCGCCGCTGGCGCGGTGGTGAGAGCCGCGGCGGGGCACTTGCCGAGGGACCCCGTCATGCTCGGCGTCTCCGAGGTGTTGACCATCGAGCACCGCGCGGGCATCAGCTCGACATGGTTCGTGCTGTGCGGCACGCCGACGCTCGACTCCTTTCGACAGGGCGATCTCACCTATCGCCCGACCTCTGCCCGCGCGCGCGCGGTCTTTCGCGCGGTCCGGGATGGCGGCCACGAAATCGGCCTCCACGGCAGCTTCATCACGATGGAACAGGGCGAGGCATTCGTCTCGCAGCGCTCACGCCTGGGGGAGCTCGTCGGACACACACCGTCGGGAGTACGGCAGCACTTCCTCCGCATGCGACCCGGCGTCACGCAGCGTGCAATGGCCGCCGCCGGCTTCGACTACGACGCTACCTTCGGCTTTCCCGATCGCAACGGCTTCCGGCTTGGCGTTGCCGATGTCGTCCCGTCGTGGAATGCCACAGACGGCAGTACGTCACGGCTCGATGAAGTACCGCTCACCTGGATGGATCGGGCGCAGAGCAAATACCAGCGCGTCGAGGATCCAGCCCGCTGGGTCGACGACGCTCTCGAGGTGGCGGCGGCCAGTCGCCGTGCCAATGGCCTCTGGGTCGGCCTCTGGCATCCGAACCTCACCGCGCCGCTCGGTTATCCGGGTGCGAGCGCTGCGTACGGCCGGCTTGTGGCGTCGCTGGTCGCCGACCAGCCATACGTTGCACCGCTCGAGCGTATCGTCGCGTGGCGTCGGCTTCGCCGAGCCGTGACCGTCATCCGCGCGGACGTCGACTCGGTGACCCTCGCGGCGCCTGCGCCGCGCGCGTTCGACGTGTCGGTTCTCGATCGTGCGGGACGCGTCATTGCGACGGTACCGCGAGGTGACCACGAAACAGCAGTGCGCGTGGCGATCCGGTAGGTCGTGTCCGTTGGACGGCTGTCTACTGCGCGGCTGTGGAGGTGCGCGCGGCACCCTCGTACAGCCGTCGCCAGGCGGCGAGCACGCCGTCCCAACCGAAGTGCTGCTCGGCGTAATGCTGGCCGGCGATCGCGAGGCGACTGGCAAGCGGCTTGTCGGTCACGAGCGTCGTAATCGCGCGGGCCAAAGCTGGCGCATCGTTGGGCGGGACGAGGAGGCCCGTCTCGCCGTCGCTCACGATGTCGGTGATGCCCCCGAGTGGCGTCGAGATGACTGGCAGCTGGTAGGTCATGGCCTCCAGCAGCACCATGCCGAGTCCCTCCGTGTCGCCACGTGCGTCGACGACCGCGGGCAGGGCAAACAGGGTAGCCTCGCTGTAGGCCTGGTCGAGCTCCTCGGGTGTCACCCAGCCGCGAAACGTCACGCGATCAGCGACGCCGAGGTCGCGCGCCGTCGATTCGAGCGCCTCCCGCTCCGGGCCATCACCGATGATCGTGACCTCTGCATGCAGGCCGGGCTCGAGCGCGGCGAGCGCCTCGATCAGATAGCGCACGCCTTTCCGCTCCACGAGGCGTCCCACATACAGGAGCCGCGTGCGTCCCGAGTTGCGCGAGGCGAGCAGTGATGGATGCGGCAGATCGACGGCGTACGGGATGACTTCGACGGGCACGGGCGCGACGTGCTGGATCTCGCGCGCCGTGCTGGTGGAGATCGCCACGACCCGATCCGCCGTGGTGATCGCGCGTCGCAGAAACCCGGTCAGTATGCGCAACGAGTGCCGTACCCACCGCAACTCGATGCTGTAGAAATGCGCGATCAACCAGGGGCGTCGGCGCGCGCCCGCGCGCGCGGCCCAGCCGAAGAGCGCGTGCGGTACGGGCCAGTGGACGTGGACGACATCGAAGTTGCCGCGACGGCCGAGTCGCCATGCGGCCACGGTACCGCTCAGCAGGTAGAACACCGGGAGGATCTTGTATAGCAGCGAGCGTCGCATCCGATCGGGTGCGGACTCCTCATGCGTGAGGCGCTCCCAGCGGGCAAAGAAATAGCGGAAGCGATGGACCGGAATGCCATCGAACGACGCATTGCCGCCACCCCGATAGGCCGACGTCAGGACCTCGAACTCGTAGCCCTCGGCGGCCAGGCGGCGGATGGTTTCCACGAGCCACTTGGCCGTCGGATCGTCGGGATACCGCGGGAACGCGGTCGATACGATCAAAATGCGCACGACGCAAATGATGCCCGGCGTGCGTCCGAGCGGCAACGCAGGTATACTCCGTCGATGATGCTCCGCTCGCATCCGCTGACTGTCAGCCAGGGGTCTCAGACCGCCGCGCACCCGGGGCCGGCTCGGGTGTCTGGTGCGGCAGTGGGTGCATTGGTCTGACGGAAGCGGGGAATGTGCGCCGCCCGCGCTGGCGGCGGCGGCTCGTCACCATTGGCGAGGTCGTAGCGGTCCTCGCGGCGTTGGCTGCGCTGTACGGGTTGGTCCGGCTGGCCGGTCCGACCTTGCGGAGCGCGCGCCCCAAGCTGCAGTGGGGGACTCTGGCGGCGGCGTCGGTCGTCTGGATGGCATTGTACGCGCAGCTCGTCCAGCTCTGGTCCAGCAGTCTGCCGTGGTGGAACGCTGCGCTTCGCTCCACGCCGCGTCCGTTGACCTGGTTTCAGGCGATGCGGGTCTTCTTCGTCTCGAATCTGGCGCGGTACGTGCCCGGTGCGGTGTGGCAGTTCGCAGGATTGGCGGCGATGAGTGCGCAGGCCGGGGCATCACCCGTTGCCGCCTCGGTGGGCGTGCTGCTGCAGCAGGTCGTGCTGCTCGCGACGGGGTTCGTGTTGATCCTGAGTGGCGCGCCGCATCTCTTGGGCGCGTGGGCGCAGACCATGGACACCCTCTCGCAGGCCGCACTCGCGGCGCTACTCACGGCGGCGCTGATCGGCCTCGGTCCGCGCGCGCTGCCGGTCGTGCGGCGATGGGCTGAGCGCGTGATCAAGCGGCCCGTGCCGCTCCCGGCGCCACCACCGGGTGCGTTCGCGGTGTACGTGGTCCGCGCGGCGCTGGGGTGGGTCGGCTACGGGTTGGCCTTCTGGTTGTTCGGACGGGCACTCTTCGGTGCGGATGCCCCGCACATGTGGCTCGCCGGCACGGCCTATCTGTCGAGCTACCTGCTCGGGTTGATCGCCGTGTTCGCGCCCGGGGGGATCGTGGTGCGGGAAGGCGCCCTGGTGCTGCAACTCAGCTCGGCGATCGGATCCGATCGTGCGCTCGTCCTGGCGGTAGCCTCGCGTCTCTGGCTGGTGTCGCTGGAGATCATCGGGGCGCTCGCGGTGGTCGCGATCGACTGGCGGCTGCGCCGCGTCAGGGCTTCCGCAGCACAAGAATGAACTGATAGCGAAGGGCGGGGACGGCACCGAGGAGACGGAGTCCGAGGCGGAGCGCAATGCGTGCGGGGCGCCGGTTCTTGAAGATAGCTGGCCCGCGATCCGCGCCGACCCGCACGACCTCGAGGCCTGATGGCGCGATGACTCGCTTCCAGCCGGCGATCGTGTCGCGGTGCTCAACTGGCTGCGCGGTGCGCACGTAGAAATTGGGAACGACCGTCACGGCGAGACCGCCCGACCGGAGCACGCGCGCAAGCTCGGTGAAGCCGAGCGCGACGTCCGGGAAATGCTCCATCGACCCGAACGAGAACGCCCGATCGAAGCTGCGATCGGCGAAGGGCAGGGCTCCACCGTCGCCGCAGACCCAGGAGACGCGGGTGGCGGCCGGCGCCTGCCAATCGCGTGTGGACTGCGCACCGAGGGCCAGCGCCGTCCGTGCGAAGTCCAGTCCCACGGCATGGCCGACACGGCCACGCTCGGCGGCAATCCGCGTCGCCCATCCGACGCCGCATCCGAGATCGAGCAGACTCGTGTGCTCCAGCGGCTCGAGCTCGCGCAACGCGCGCCACAGCCGATCCGGATTGGGCCGGTCGACGTCTTCCCCGAAGTGATATTCGCGATCGTAGAAGTCGCGGAGCGCCGATCCGCGCATGGGCGCGCAAGCTAGCTGCTAGCGCACGCACCGTGCAACGCGCACTTTTCGTCAGCAATGGCTCCCCCAAAAGCCCGCTCCACACCTGAGGCGCCGCAGCAGTCGCCGCGTCTGGCCAGCGCCTGGGCCGCGCTCGTGTATGCCGTCTGCACGGTTGTCTTGTGCTACCCGGCGTTCGGCGGCGGCTATCTCGCGCCGCCGCAGAGCGATCAGTTTATCGGTGGCTACGCCGTGCGCACGTTTGGCACGACGATCCTCCGCCAGACCGGGCATTTCCCCTTGTGGAACCCGTACTTGTTCGGTGGGATGCCGTACGTGGGCGCGATGAATGGGGACATTTTCTACCCGCCGAGTCTCGTGCTTCGGCTCCTCTTGCGGCCCGACGTGTTCGTCACGTGGGCGTTCATCATCCACATCTTCCTGTGCGGTTGGCTCACCTACCTGTTCTTGCGAAAGGTGGGCCTCGCGTTTTCTGGCGCGCTGATCGGTGGCCTCGCCTACATGATGGGGGGGCCCATCTCGTCGTATGTGTCCCCAGGGCACGACGGGAAGCTGTACGTCAGTGCGTTGCTCCCGCTGGCGCTCTTGCTGCTGACGTCTGGCATGCGGGACGATCGCAGATGGGCATGGCCGGCGCTTGCGCTCACCGTCGGACTGGCCGTGCTGACACCCCACCCGCAGCTGCTGCAGTACATGTTGCTCGCTTCGGGTGCGTGGGCCGTGTATCTCGCGTTCTGGGCCGGCGCTGGTGTCTCGCCCGAGCGACCTGTCGCCGTTCGTCGCCTGGGATGGGCACTTCTCGCGGTCGTGCTCGGACTCTCGATCGGTGCCATCCAATTCCTGCCGGTCGCGCAATACGTGCAGTTCTCGCCCCGCGGGGCAGCCGGCGCGGCCACGCACGGCTATGAATGGGCCGCCTCCTGGGCGATGCCACCAGAAGAGCTGTTCAATACGTATCTGCCTCAGTTCACCGGGATCCTGGAGAACTACTGGGGACGGAATGGCATCCATTTCCACAGCGAGTACCTCGGGGCCGCAGTGCTCGTCCTCGCGGGATGCGCCTTCATCGGGACGCCAGAGGCCCGGCGGCGGTCGGTCCGGTTCTGGCTCATCGTCGCACTCGTCGCCACGGTGTGGGCGCTCGGCGGATATACGCCGCTGTTCCACGTCATCTATGTGCTCGTGCCGGGCACCAAGTACTTTCGAGCGCCGTCGACGATCTTCTTCCTCACCGGCTTCGCGGTGGCCGCGCTCGCCGGGTACGGCGTCGAGAACGTCCTCCGGCGCGATGTGCGCATGCGCTACGGTGTCATTTGGGTGGCCGCCGCTGCGCTCATTGCCCTCATGGCGGTCGGCGGCGTCCTGACCACGTTCTCGGCGGCGCTCGCCATACCGCAGTTGGCGGATCTCGTCCAAGCCAACGCGTCCGCGGTCTCGTGGGGCGCGGCCCGCTCGCTGCTGTTTGTGGTGCTGATCGTGGGCGTGCTGCTTCTGGTCCGAGACGACAAGGTACCGGGACGAGTGGCGCTGTGGCTGATCGCCGTGGTCGTCGCAGCGGACCTCTGGAGCATCGAGCGTCTCTACTGGCAGTTCTCACCACCAGCGTCCGTCGCGTACGCGTCGGACTCCGCGGTGCGGTATATCCAAGGTCAGTCGCAACCGGGCCGCGTGCTGACCGTGCAAGGTCCCGGACTGAGTGTCCGCGACCCGGAGATCGGTCAAGGCAACGCGTTGATGATTCATCGCATTCCGGAGGCGCTTGGCTACCACGGCAACCAGATCCATCGGTACGATGTGCTCGCGGGCCGCGAGCAAGAGCGCGAATACCAGGCGATCCTCAGCTCGCCCCAGATTTGGCGCCTGCTGAATGTGCAATATCTGTTGACCAATATCGGCAACCTGCAGGTGCCCGGGTTCCGTCTGCTGGTCGGGCCGGCGCGCGACGCGTCGGGATCGACGATCTATCTGTACCGTCTGCCCGGCGACAATCCGTTTGCGTGGACGACTCCGGTGTCGGTGAAGGCGGGCGACGACCAGGCGCTCGCGACCGTGACCGATCCGCGATTCGATCCGACGGCTGCGGCCGTGTATGACACCGCGGCCCGGGTCGCGGCACAGCAGGTGACGACGCTGCCGACGCCGCTGGGCATCGGCGTGTCGGCGACGCGGAACGACCCGGGCCACATGACGTTCAAATTGGACAAGCCCGCGCCCGCGAATGCGTCGCTGATCGTGTCCGAGAACTACTATCCCGGCTGGGTCGCGACCGTCGATGGCAAGCCCGCGGTCGCGGCACGCGTCGACTATACGCTGATCGGTGTGCCGTTGACGGCGGGAGCCACGGTAGTCGACCTCACGTTCACGAGTCACGTGTACGAATTGGGCAAGATGATCACGCTGGGTGCCGCCGTGCTCGCGCTGGGCTGGCTCTTGGCCGCGCTCCTTCTCTCGCGCCGCCGCCATGGCTGAACGGGCCCTCGTCATCGTTCCGACCTATAACGAGCAGGCCAACATTCAGCGACTGATCACGAGCGTGCTCGCGCAGGATTCACGACTCGAGGTGCTGGTTGTCGACGACAACTCACCGGACGGGACGGGCGCGATCGTCGACTCGCTCGCGGCGGGGAACACACGCGTACACGTGCTGCACCGCCCGGCGAAGATGGGGCTCGGGACGGCGTATGTGGCCGGGTTTCGGTGGGGGCTCGAGCAGGGCTACGACTACCTGTTCGAGATGGATGCAGACTTCTCGCATGATCCGATCCACCTGACTGACTTTCTGACGGCCATCCAGACCGCGGACCTCGTGCTCGGGTCGCGGTATCGGAAGGGCCGTGTGACGGTGGTGAACTGGCCGATGTCGCGACTCATCCTGAGCTGGTTCGCGAACATCTACGCGCGCAACGTGACCGGCATGCCGTTCGATGATCTCACGGGCGGCTTCAAGTGCTTCCGTCGCGGGATCCTCGAGACGATCGATCTTGCGGATGTCCGCTCGAACGGGTACGCGTTCCAGATCGAGATGACATTCCGCGCGTGGCGCCGGCAGTTCCGCATCGTCGAGATCCCGATCACCTTTGTCGATCGCAGCGAGGGCGAGAGCAAGATGTCGAAGCGCATCGTGCGAGAGGCCGTCTGGATGGTCTGGCGTCTCCGATGGTGGTCGTTGACGGGACGCGCATAGCCGTGTTGCGCATAGCCGTGTTGGAGGAGTGAGCAGGCCGATGGTGATGCCGTGGTGACCCAGTTTTTCAAGTTGACCGGATCGGGGAACGACTTCCTCTTCCTCGACGCACGCCACGACCCGGTGGACCTGTCGGCGGACCGCATTCGGGCGCTATGTGCTCGTGGCACTGGCGTCGGCGCGGATGGGCTCGTGCTCCTGGAAGGCGATCCCGCTGCCGATGTGAGGATTCGCTACGTCAACAGCGACGGCTCACCGGCCGACCTGTGCGGCAACGCGACCCTGTGTACCGTGCGACTCGCCCATGCGCTCGACATCGCGACACCGGGCTCGACGCTCCGCATCGCGACCGACTCCGGCATTCTGCGCGGACGCATCGTCTCGGGCACGCCCGAGTTCGACGTCGGACGGATCGAGCGGGTGACGATGAACACGGGGGTGGCGCGCGCCGACGGAGAAGAGGCGATCGGGTATGCGGTCGTGGGCGTCCCGCATTTCGTGATCGTCGTGGACGACGTCGAGTCGATCGACGTCATCGCACGCGGCCGGACGCTTCGGCACGACGCGTGGGCGGGGCCACCGGGTGCGAATGTCAACTTCGTCGCGCGGGACGCTCGCGGCGGATGGTCGATGCGCACGTACGAACGGGGTGTGGAAGGGGAGACGCTCGCATGCGGGACTGGCGCGGTCGCGGTGGCCACGCTGCTTCTGGCCTGGCAGCAGGATGCCGGTCCCCTGGTGCGCATCTGGACGCGGTCGGGGAAGCCGGTGGACGTGACCGTGCGCCGGGACGACGACCGTTGGGCGGCATCGCTCCGGGGCGAGGGGCGGATTGTGTTCCGGGGGGAGCTGGTCGACGTGTGAGGGCGACGACGGCGGGAGCGGCGGCGGGCCGGCGTCTTAGGTGCCGCTACCTCTCTGGGCCGGATCGGCGCCCTTGGCGCCGCCGATCGCCGACGGCGGGCGATTGGTCAGCAACTCCGTGAAAAAGCGGTGCCCGTCGGTGAGCCGCTGCGTCTGGACCCCGAGTCCTTCGACCGAGGCTTCGAGCCGTGCCAGGCGCTCCTCGAGCGCGGCCGAATCGATCCCGTGGCCGTGCCTCCGCAGGTTCCACTGGGCGGCGACGCGAGCCACTGTCGTTGCCGTATAGGCGGCGGCGACGATAAAGGCGATGACGACGATCATGGCAAGCACGGTCACAGGCCTCCCGAGTTCAAGCGAGACGGTGTCCCGTTCCTCACGACGTGGTCCCCGTTGTTGGAGCCCACGACCGCGGGCGGTGCGGAACGACTCGTCAGGAGATCGGCGAAGAAGCGCTGGCCCTCGATCAGCCGCTGGGTCTCGGCGCCGATGTTCTCGACTGCCGCCTCGATTCTGGTCAAGCGCTCCTCGAGGGCCACGGGGTCGACGCCGCTACCGCGCGCGTGCATCCGCCACTGCACGAACGTGCGAGCGAGCGTCGTCACGGTGTAGGCTCCGAAGACGAAGAAGCCAACAATCGCGACAATTCCTTCCAACCCGTGAGCCACTGGCCACCTCCAAGGGGGCGCCTGGCCAAATGCGGCGCCCACCCGGGTACGTTGTTATGTCTGTGATCACTACGCGAGCCGGGAGGTAGAGTTTCGGTCTCGGCTTGTGGGGTCGAGCGGAGCGGGCTCGGCCTTGAGGAGGGTCTTGGCACCCGCCGTGCGCTGACACCGGAGGGTCTTGGGGGGCGACGAGTGCGATACCTGGCGCTTGCAACGGACTACGACGGCACGCTGGCGAGGGACGGCCGTGTGGATGAGGTCACGGCCGCCGCGATGGAGCGCTACCGCGTGTCGGGCCGGCAGGTCATTCTGGTGACTGGCCGGGAGCTCGACGATCTCGCTCGGGCGTGTCCCGAGCTTGGCTGGTTCAGTCGGGTGGTGGCCGAGAATGGGGCGGTGGTCTACGACCCGGCGACGCGACGGGAGCGGGTCCTGGCGGAGCCGGCGCCGGAGGCGTTGGTGCGCCTGCTTCGGGAGCGTGGGGTGACACCGCTCTCGGTCGGACGCGTGATCGTGGCGACGCGGGAGCCGCACGAGGTGGATGTGCTGGAGGCGATCCGGGACCTCGGCCTCGAGCATGAGGTGATCTTCAACAAGGGCGCCGTCATGGTGCTGCCGTCGGGGGTGAACAAGGCCACGGGGTTCGTGGCGGCGGTCGAGGAGCTGGGGCTGTCGCCGCGGGAAGTGGTTGCGGTGGGTGATGCAGAGAACGACCACGCGTTTCTGGCGGCGGCCGGGTGTGGTGTCGCCGTGGCGAACGCGGTGCCGGCGCTCAAAGCGCGCGCCGACCTCGTGACCGTGGGGGACCATGGTGCAGGGGTGGTCGAGCTGATCGAACGCCTGTTGAGCGACGATCCGGAGCGGGTCGGCTCGGGTCGCGGGAGCGGATCGACGGTCGCGAGCGGGGTGACGAATCCCTGACGCAGGGACGGCGCGGAGCTCAGCACTCATAGGGAAGTGGCCGCCGTTCATTGGGGGACCTGCCTGGTGAGGCGCGTCCGGACCCGATTTCAGCCCCAGCTCGGGGCGTTTTTCTTGGCCTGATCGGTCACGGGGTGCGGCGATGGTGTCGCGAGGGCCTCGGCCGCCATGGAAATGAACATGAGATGTGGAAAGTTTCCTCTGCTACGATCCCTTTCCACCGGGGCGGGCCCGGCCGCCGCCACTGGCCATACAAGCGGCACCCTGTCAACCGCTTAGTGCATTGACCCTCGCGTGAGATCTCACTAGGTTCTCCGGCGCGCCCCCGAGGCCGGTTCCCCGGGGGCACAAGCGGGGGGCGCTGGTTCGCCGAAGGGAGGCCGTTGCACACGACTGACGCGATTGTGCGAGCGGGTGTGGACCACGCGGGGCCGGACGCCTGATGGCCGACCGGCCGGTGCGCGGACCCGCGGGGTCGGGCGCGGCGGACGGCGCTCCGGAGGGGCGAGCTCTCGGGTCCCTCGAGCGCAGTCTCGACGATCCCATCGTGCGGTCGGCCGTCGACAATGTGGAGCGACACATCGCCGCGCTGTCGGCGAGCGAAGTCGTGCAGCTCGTCATGTACCCCGAGTCGCTGGCGGCGTGGGCGGGCGGGGCGGGTGTCGACGACTCGCAGGTGGCGAACCTCTTTCGCCGGCACCGGCGCTACAACCGGGTCCGCGTGCTCCTGGCGACCCGCCTGGGCGTCCCGATCGCGGTGCTCGACCATTTGATCGACGCGCCGGCGGCCGTGCCGGCGGCCAAGCGCCCGCCGGGCTATGAGGCGATCCTCTCCGACGCCGGGCTCAGCGGGTGGGGCAAACGGGCGCCGATCGACTGGGGGGCACCGCCGTATCCGCGCCATCGCGACGGGACGAGTCCGCTCGAGCGCCTGGCCCTGGCGGTGCTGCCGCTCGCGGCGCCGTCGATGCCGGCGTCGCGGATCATCGGGTACGCCCTCTGGCCAGAGAGCCTGGCGGCGTTCGCCGCCCGGGCCCAGCGGTTCACGCTCGACCAGCTGCTCACGACCGTGAGCGGCCTCCGCCGATCGGACTCGATCGAGACCGCGCTGGCGCGTCGGCTGCGGGTGACGCACCGGACGCTGGACGCCTTCATTCGCGCCGAGAAGCGCGATCCGGTCGCGGACTTGAGCGCGCCCGAGGAGGGGCGGGCGCGCCCGGGCGGCGGTCTCGCCGGGCCGGGCCGCGGCCCCATTGGGTAACCCAACGGGTTGGAGTTCTCCACAGCCCATGTGGGTAGGGAGTTTACATAATACCTCTTATACGTAGTATGTCAGGACGACAGTTCGGCACCACTATCGCGCCGGACGTCAAACAGCGGAACGCGGGATCGGCTGGTGTCGGCCTGCCCGCACCAGGCGGGCCAGTCGGCGGATTGCGTCAGGTGGACTAGCACCAAGTCGAGCGGCGACAGCGCGCTGGGCCGTGTGACCTCGAGTGAAACGTTGCCCCACGGGCCGTGCTTCGGGCTGAATCGGCTTTGCACGCCAGGCTCACCGGGCTGAGAGAAAGGCGCGTACCACGACGTTCCACCTCTGGATTCGCCGAGGTCGCCCCGAACCTCGGTCACGAGTGACCCGATGTCCCGCGGAGCCGACCGGTCATGCACACCGACGCAACCCTGCGACCCAGCACCTCGCGCCCCTCAGGGCTCCCTTGGTTGGTAGGGCTCGGTCTCGCGCTCACCGGCGCTCACCCCCTGGCCAGCCAGCCGACGACTATACGGATGCCTCGCGCGGCCGCCCCCATCATCGCCCCGGCTGGTGCCACGGGCGTCCCAGCCGCGGCCGGCGCGGCCACGACCCCCGGCGTGAGACTGCTCTCCGCGCCCACTGCGGCCGGGACTGTCGCGACGTCGCCGCTCTTCATCACCGGACCCTATGCCGCGCTGCCGCCCCAAACGATCACGACCGCCGCGCTCGTCGTGAGCGGACCCTACAGCTCGCTGCCAGCCCAGACGATTACGACCGGCGCGCTTGCTGTTACTGGCCCGTTCGTTCAGTTCCCGCCCCAAACGGTGACGACGCCGGCGCTCTCGATCACCGGGCCCGGCGCGCCATGACCCGGGTCACGACCCACACACCCACTCCCGGAGACACAATGCGATACCGCGCTCGCTGGTCGTGTGCGTTCGTGCTCAGCGTGAGCACGATGGGCCCCGCCGCCCTGGCGCACGCCCAAATGGGAATCACCAGGAGCACGCCCAACACGACCGCCCAGATCACATTCGCCGTGCCGGTGCAGGTCCAGAGCTTCAGCCCCGACGTGTCGCAAGCCCAGGTGTTCTGTCAGATGGGCGCGGTCAACAATGCGGCGGCGAGGGGGTTCACGAACATCCAGCTTACCGGCGGCGCGTACAACGGGACGGTCAGCGTCCCCGTGACGGTTGCCGTGGCAACGCCTGGTGCGCAGTGGAGCTACCGCTGCAGCCTCACCCTGTTCAATCAAAAGCTCAACCAGTGGAACTTCGACCCGAGCAAGCCTAGCTGGGCCCAGCCTGCGGCTGGGACAACGCCGCAGATGGCGACTACGGGCGCCATCGTCGTGGGCCAAAGTGGTTCAAAATGAAACGCAGGGCATGGTCTGTGGCGCGCGACGGGTGCGACCCGCTGGCCTCAGGTAGTCCACACCGTGAACGGCACCTTCACACTCCAATGAGCGCCGTGACTCTCGTGACTGGCCTCGCGCACGTTCGCCCACGCGCCAGAGCGTACGCTGCCACGCTCCTCATGGCTGGCTGCGCGTCGGCGCTCCCTGCGCAGGCCACGCCCGGCTCACCGTGGCAGGTCCGCGTCACGACCACGCCCAACCCGCTCCCCGCCGGGCGCTGCGCCGCGATCTGGGTTGAGATCGTGGACAACAATGGCTATCGGCACCCGACGCTTCAGGACGGCCGCACCGTCGACACGCGCCAATTCCACTATGCGACGAGCGACCCGACGCACTTCCAGTGGATGAGCGGGAATCCGGCCACGGGCTACATCTGCACTGCTGCGACCACGGGCGCCGTCGCCACGACCATCACGGTCACCATGGCCGACGGCACGTCCGGGAGCGTCCCCCTGGCCAACATTCCCGTCGGCCAGACCGCCCGCCCCACCGTGTTCTCCCCGCAAGCCCCGCTCTGGCGACCAGGGCTCACCTCCCCGGCAGCTGGTGCCGTGTCGCAGAGCGCGAGGGGCGTGCAAGCGGGTGCCGCGGTTGGCGGAGGCGCAGTCGGCGCTGGAGCTCCTGGACCAACCGCCGCCAGTGCCGGACCTGATGCCGGTGGCAGTCCTGGCGGTGCGGCCGGTGCCGGTGCGGCCGGTGCCGGTGCGGCTGGTGCCGGTGCCGCTGGTGCCGCGGCTGGGGCCGCAAGCGGCGGCGGTGCGGCCGCGGGAGCCGCTGGCGCCGGCGGTGCTGGTGCTGCGGGTGCTCCTGCGGCCGGGTCTGGCGCCCCTGCCGCCGCCGGCGCAAAGGCGGGAGCCGGCGCCGGAGCCGCTGGTGGCGCACCCGTGTCGACGGGCACCGGTGCCGGAGCGGCGGCCACCAAAGGCTCGGCCGGATCTGCAGCCGCAACAGCAGGCAGCAAACCATTGAGCGGCCCTGCGGCCCCTGGCATCTCGGACACGGCATCGGTTCCCGGCACCGCACGTCCCAGCAAGACCGCGAGTCCCATCTCCCCCTGACGTCCGCTCTCGCCGCCCATCAGCACTCACCAAGCGCAACGGTGGGCTTGCCGCAACCGCCCTAATAGACCTCCGTGGGACACGCGAGAAAACTCGCCTCCACCAATCGACTGGATTGTCAGATGTGAAGTACTACATCACCCAGTACGCGGGTTGGCCAGCGGCCGAACCACCCAAGGCCTCCGAGTTGCACAGAGGCATGGCAGAATGCGCTACAAAGCGGGCCGCCAGATGGATTCGACCGCCAGTCGAGCCATCGTGTGCGTCGTCGCCTGTGCGGTCGCGCTGACTGGCTGTGCCGATTCCGCCGCGCCGTCATTGGCGCCCGCCGCGTTCGACATCACCGGCACGTGGACGTCACCCGACCTCACCTTCACCCTCAACGCCTCGGGCGACTCCATCTCGGGGGTCGCGGTCTGCAACATTACCTCGGCCTGCGGCAGCATCACTGACGGCAGCCCCGTCCACGGCACGCTCGTAAGCTCCTCGCTCCAACTGTCGTTCGAGATGGATCCCGGCTCGGGCAGCTTCGCAGGACAGGTCGCGAGCACTACCAGCATCCCCGGCACCCTGACGCTCAACGGGGCCCAGACCGTGGACACCCTCCAGCGAGTCAACGCCCAAACCTCGCGGCCAGCCCAGCCCTAACGGCCACTGGTTCACCGAACCACAAACGACCAACCACAAACCACCAACCACCAACGACGCGAAGGCGGCGGCAACCAGTCACCGCCCCGGTTAGCGGAGCGCGACCGTCAGCCGGCCCGCCTTCGCGTCGTAGGTCGTATCGTACCGACCCAGGGGATACTGCGCCGGCCCACGACGAACGTTGCCGGCCAAGTCGAACTGCGATCCATGACATGGGCAGGTCATCACCCCCTGCACCGGCGGATTCACCGGGCAGCCCATGTGCGTACACTGCATGGAGAGCGCGACATACTGAGTCTGTGACTGGCGCACGATCAGCACTGGCGCTGCATCTGGCCCGGTCCACGGCGCGAGCAGCCAATCAGCGTCCGCGGCGAGGGGCCTCACATCCACCGCCGTCGAGTGCGCCGTCGCTGCCGCCGCCGTCGTCTGCGGCCGCGCGTGGTGACAGGACGCGAGCAAGGGCCCAGTCACGCCAACCACCCCGGCTGCGGCCAGTGTACGCGCCGCACCACACACGAACTCGCGCCGAGTCGCGAGCACCGGCAGTACGCGCCGCTCCGCCGGCCCCTCGGCCGGCGGCTCCGCTCCTGGGCTCAGCGCGCCGCCACCGTCACCGCCGCCATCCGCTCCGGGTAGCGGCCGACCTTGATCCGCGCGACCTCTCGCCGCGTGCCGAGCTCGATCACCGATACGTCGTCGGAGCCGCGGTTGCTGATGTAGACGCGCGTGCCGTCCGGCGACAAGGTCACCCAGTTGGGATCGTCGCCCACGGGAATGGTGCCGACGAGCGACAGATCCGGGAGCGCAAACACCGCCACCAGATTCTCCATGCTGCCGTTGGCAATGAGATAGTGGCCGTCAGCGGTGATGCGGAGCCCGTGGTCCGCCGTCACGGGCATCGAGTCGGGCAGCGTGCGGCCGGGCGCGAGCGGCATCGCCACTCGGCGAATCGTCGCCCCGGTCGAGGGATCGACGACGGCGAATCCATGGAAGCCCGAGAGCTGCACGAAGAGACGGTTCTCATCTTGGGTCACGGCGATCGGCCGGACGCCGGCGTCAAAGGGGATCTGCCGAATGACGTGGTGCGTCGCGGCATTGAAGATGGTCACCTTGTTTCCGCGAATGAGTCCCACGTAGACACGACGCCCGTCCGGCGAGACGACGATGTCGTGAGGGCCAATCCCCACGTCCACGCTGTCGACTACCGCGTGCCGCGCCGGATCGATGATGTCGACGTAGCTCGTGGAGACGATCGTGACATAGAGCTGCTTCCCATCGGGCGACACGGCGAGATGGTTCGGGGCACCCGCGAACGACGCTCGCCAGCGAATCCCTCGCGTCGCCGGATCGATCGCCACGACTTCACCCCGACCGGTCGGACGACCGTTGTCCTGCCGCACGATGCGGCTCACGTACAGCGTCGATCCATCAGGCGAGGCGATCACGTCGTCCGGGGAGAGGCCCAGCGGAATTGTGCCGACGACTCGCAGCGTGGCGTTGTCGATGACTGAGACATCGCCACTGTTCGTGTTTTCCACGAACAGGGTCTGCCCCGTTCCCTGCGCCACGAGTGCGCCGCTCAGCAGCATCGTAGCGAGTGCCACACCCCATCCGTGCGCTGCGGCCTGCAACGCTTGTCTTTTCATCCTCTCCATGACCTGGTACCTCGTCGTCTCAGGATAAGTCCCACGCTGCGTTCGGCCCCGGGTCGAGAGCGAGCGACCTCGGTTGCCTGAAGCGGTCGTTACAGCCCCGGAGGACGCGGCTTGACGATCACGGTGGCCGATCCCGCCTTCCCGCCGATGGCTGCGGACACCGTGGTCGTGCCCTTTCCAACCGCAGTAACACCGCCCAGCGCATTGACCGTCGCCACCGACGCCTTGGCGCTGCTCCAGGTGATCGGCAGTCCGGTGATCGTGTTCCCGTGCGCATCGTACGCGGTGGCCTGCAGTTGACCGCCACCGCCGACCGTAAGCGTCAGCGAGTCAGGCACGATCAGGACGGTCGCCACCTGCGGTGCCGAGACAATGACGGTCGCCGAGCCAATCTTCCCGCCGATCGACGCGCTCACGGTCGACCTGCCCGCGCTCACCGCCGTCACCGCCCCAGTCTGGTCCACGGTGGCGACCGCCGTGTTGCTGCTCCCCCACGTCACAGCCAGTCCGTTCACGATGTTGCCGGATCCGTCATACGCCGTCGCCAGGAGCCGACCCGCGCCGGTCGTCGTCAAGCGAAGCGTGTCAGGTACCACCGTGACCGAGGCCACCTGCACGACTGGCACGGTGATCGTAGCGATCCCCGAGACGCCCTCCGCACTCGCCGCGATCCGAACGACGCCGGGTGCCATCGCGGTCACCACGCCAGTGGATGAGACGAGCGCGATCGAGGAGTCTTCGGTCGACCAGAAGATCGATGCCCCGCTGCTGGTCGCGCCGCCGGACCCGGCGATCAGCGATGCCTGAAGGGTCAGCTGATCGCGCACCGGGAGGTTCGCAGTCGACGGCGTCACGCTGATGCGGCTGACGCTGTGGACAGCGGTCGCGCTCGAGCAGCCTGCACACGCTGCAATGAGCAACGCCGTCCATGTCCTGGACGGGCTGCCTCGACACCAGCTCACACTGCCTACGCCGGCACCGTAGTTCACGGAAGTGCTCCCGGCCCACCAGCGAGCGAAAGACGTCCGACCGATCCCAACGGCGGGAAACCTAATACACGGCAAGCTGCGCTTCGGTTCGCCAGTATCTGCAGCGATCGGGCCAGTGGCCCGAGGGCAGGCTTACCGGGTACTGCTACCCTCAATCACGGCAATCGCCCGGTCGAGCCCCGGATCTCGCCCGGCCGCGAGGTCGGCGGCCGCAAACGTCGGAATGGCAATCGTGGGCGGGATCCCGTCTCCATCGAAGCTCGTCCCCTCGGCTGTCAGGAAGAGCTCGTTGGGGAGGCCGAAGCGCCAGCCGTTTGGCAACCGGCGGCCGAGGACATTGGAGAAGACGCCTTGGGTGTTCTCACCAATCCGAGCAATGGCAGGCTGGCGCCCCATGAGGGCCTGCGTGAAGGTCTCCGCCGCGCTCACGCTGTGACGGCTGATGAGCTCCGCGACCGGGCCACGCCACCCCGCCCGTGTGCTGGGCTCAACGACGCTCGGCTGTCGATCGGTCATGAGGACCGGATTCGTCGTGTCTCGGCGCGCCACCTTGGCGTACGCCATGTACGGTGCCGTCGCCAGTCGGCTCGCAATCGCGAGTCCCAATGGGTCTGCGCCGCCGCCGTTGATGCGCACGTCGATCACGAGCCCTCGCCAGCCGCTCGTGGACGCAAAGATGGTGTCGAGGGCCGCGTCGAGAACGCGCCGATCGGCCGCATACCCGCTGTCCTTGACGTAGCAGCAAAACGACGTGAGCCGGAGGTAGGCGATCGAGTCCCGGAGCATCCCGAACCGCACCCACCCGCGCGCGAACTGATGCAACGGCGTGCGGAGGTAACTGGTCGTGATGATCTGCAGCACGCGTTCCCTGCCGTCCGCGCCGATCGGGTCCGGATCGGGGCGCTCACCGTGGTACCGGAGTGCCGGGTCCTGAGCGCCGATGAATGTGTGCGCGTCATGCAGCGGCTCGATCATCGCCCGCAGGATCCCGAACAGCTGCTCCGGCGACGCACCGGCAGCGCGCGAACGAACATCGCGACGTGGTGCGTCCCAATCGACGTGTCGGAGGGCGAAGAATGCGTACTGCTCCCGATAGGTCTGCCAAAACACGTCGAAGGTCGTCGTGGGATCGTTGGGGACCTGGCGTGCACATACTGTCGGCAGACTCGCGATGCGACGGATGATCTTGTCCGAGGCGGCGCCGTCTTCGTGGAATCGACGGGCATCCGCCGCTGCGCCCGGCAGCACGCGGAACGTGGTCGGATCGCTGTCAGCCTGGAACACGATGGCCTGAGGATCCGTCCGGACCCGGTGCGCGCTGAAGGAGGGGATGCAACTGATTGCCGTCAGCTCGAAGGCCTGCATCGAATCCCGGTGGATCCGAAGCGCAAGGCCGTACCCCTCAGTCATCCAGACGCCGTCCAGCGTCGAGGGCTGTTGCGCGCCGGCAACCGATGCCGCGACGGCAATCGTCAGAGCGGCGCGACGCCACCACTGCGCTGGTCGGCTCATCCGTTGCTCACAGTGAGAGCGTGACGTTCATCGCGCGCGCGTCGGCGTCGCTGCGCGCCGCACCGCGACCCCTAGGGCTTTGCCGCCTTGACGGTGAGCTCTCCGAGCATGAGCTGGGCTTCGCTCGCCTCGCCGTTCTTCGACTGATCGAGCAACGATCGCCAGATCGCCACGGCGGCCGCCGTGTCGCCCCCGCTCGCGTACGCTCGAGCGGCGCTTGCGCGCAGCCGCGCTTGCTCCGTCGGGTACGGGGTCTTGCCTGCAGCAGCAACGAGAATGGGCCGCCGCCTCCTTCGCCTTGCCCTGCTGGATGTAGCCATCCGCGATCAGTCGCTCGATCGACGCGCCGAAGGGCTTGGCTGCCCCGCTCGTCGATGCCTGTTGCAATGCCGCCACGCCCTCAGCGTACTTCCCCTGCCGGTAGTACGTGTCGGCCAACAGCATCGCCGCCTGCGCGGCGGCCTGCGTGTTCGCGTAGCGCGTCATCACGCGGCGCAGATCGGACTGAGCGAGGGGCACGTTGCCCGCTTGCAGCGACTGCTCCGGGCCGACCAGCGCCTGTTCGGCCTGTGCGGCCTGCGTGGCAGAGGCCGACCGGTAGAGGAACACGCCGCCGGCAGCGATGATGACGACCAGGAGTGCAATGAGCAGCTCGCGGATGTGGAGCTGCATCCAATCGAAGAACGAGTCTTCGTCGACAAGAAGGGGCGGCCGTGCGGCCGCGCCGGTTGCTGGCATGGAACGGTATGTAAGGGGTCCGATCGATCGAGCAAAAAGCGGCACGCCCGCTGTCGCGGACGCAACGCGCGCAGACCGCGGGCAACACTGTAAGTACGCGTCGGGCGCTGCCGGACGCAAGCGGCGCCCGCGGTGCCACGGCGACGGAGCGGTGTGTTCGCGCGCTGTCGTCCGGGCGGGAGGCGCCGCGCGTGGCCCAGCCTGCAGCCGGGAGATGTCCGCACTAGTACCAAGGTGACCGCGCGCACTGCTCCGGCGGCCCCGACAACGGATGTGGCGCGTGAGTTGCTAAATGACCATTTCACATTTCTCGGTGAGTCCAATCGCCGTATGGCAGTTCCCAGGTTTGGTGCGGCCGTTGCGAGTCCGACGGCACCCACGCCCGGTCGCGCTCCCCGCGAGGTCGAGTCGAGTGATCAACATCAGCCGCTCGTCCTCATGCACGTGCCCTGTTGCGTTTGCGGCGCGACCAATGGGCAGCCCGTTGCCGTCGGCGAGGATTTCGAGTATCGGACGAGCCCCGACAGCTTTCTCGCGATGCGATGCCGCGAGTGCGGCCTCGTCTATCTCGATCCGCGACCGGCGCCGAGTGAGCTCGGACGCATTTATCCAGCGACCTACCACGCGTTTGATTTCTCGCCTGAGCGCTACGGTTTTGTGTACCGCGTGCGACGGCGGCTCGAGGCGCGTCGTGCGATGCAGTGGTGCAAGGGTCTGCCGCCCGACGCGCGCATTCTCGATGTCGGGTGCGGCGATGGATTCCACCTCCGGCTGCTTCGCGATTTCGGGGTCTCGACCTGGTCGCTCGAAGGCGTAGATGCCAGCGCGCGCGCGGTCGAGGCCGCGCGGCACAGCGGGCTCGCGGTGCATCAAGGCACGATCGAGACGGTTCGCCTGGCGGGGGGCTCGTACGACCTCGTGCTGCTGATTGCCACCATCGAGCACGTCGATGATCCGCCAGGCGTGCTCAAGGCCGTGCGCCATCTCCTCAAGCCGGGCGGTCGCGTCGTGATCGTCACCGACAACACGGCCACGCTGGACTTCGCGATCTTCGGGGGACGACACTGGGGCGGCTATCACTTCCCACGCCATTTCAACCTCTTCAACCGGGCGACACTCGCCATGCTCGCCACGCGGGCCGGTCTCGAGGTCGATTCCATCAAGACGGTCGTGAGCCCGGTCAACTGGGTGTACTCGATCCGCAACACGCTGGTTGACTGGCGCGCGCCGCAGTGGCTGGTCGACCGCTTCAGCCTCTCGTCACCGATCGGGCTTGCCGTCTTCACCGTGTTCGACGCGATCCACCAGTGGTGCGGCGCGGGCGCACTCTTGCGCGCCGTGTTGCGTCGCCCGGCCGAGCGCAGGGCGGCCTTCCCGCTCGCGGAGCCGGCCGGCGGGGCGATCGCGGGTCCGGCACCCCGGTACACGCCCGGCGAGCGGCGAGTGACTGTGAATGGCTGACTTCGGGAATCGCGCGCCCATCGTCGTCATCGGCGCAGGGCTCGCCGGACTCACGGCGGCGTCCTACCTGCGGCGACGCGGCATCCCGGTGCGCGTGTTCGAGGCCGGTTCGCACATCGCCGGGCTCGCAGCGACGGAACGTGACACTGACGGCTTCACGTATGACTTTGGCGCCCACTTCATCACGAACCGCCTCGCAGCGGCGATCGGCGTGGGTGCGCAGTGTCGCACGGTCGAGCACTATGGCGAGTCGGTGCGGCTCGGCGGGCACACGTATGCGTACCCATTCGGCCTCATGCGCCGTCCCGATTTCGTACTCAGTGCGATCCGGCGGCGCGCCGTGGTCGACGAGCGCCACCAGCCCCAGTCTGCCGGGGAGGTCTTTCGTCTGCGCTACGGCGACGCCTTGGCCGATCGCGTGGCGATTCCGTTGCTGGAGGCATGGTCGGGCGCCGCGGCCGACGACCTCGCACCGTCGGTCGTGGAGGCGTTCCCGCACAGCATTGGGCACACGCTGTTGCTCAAGCTGGACGGACGCCTGACGCATCGCGCGGTCGCGATCGGATACAGTCGGGAAATGCCGGAGTCGCCGCACGTCTGGCACGTCTATCCAGAGGGCGGCGTGTCGGTGCTCTGCGAGCGGCTGCTCGAGCCGATCGCGCACTGCATCGAGCTCAACACCCCGGTGCAGCAAGTGCTCGTCGATCACGATCGGGTCGTCGGGGTGCGCGCGGGCGGACGGGAGTATCCCGCGTCCGCGGTGGTCAGCACCGCACCGGTGCACGTGCTGCCGCGGCTGGTGAGTGGCAGCGACGCGCTCCAGCCGTTGGCGAGCTTCAAGTACCGGCCCATGGTGTTCGTGAATCTGCGACTGGAGGGGCGCGGACTCCTCCCTGACACGATGCTGTGGACTCCGGAGGACGGGGCGCCGTTCTTCCGGCTGACGGAGACGCCGCTGTCCATGCCGTGGCTCGCCCCGCCAGGGAAGACCCTGATCACCGCCGATCTCGGTTGCACGGTGGGCGACGAGATCTGGCGCGCCTCGGACAAGGAGCTCGGTGCGCGGTGCCTCGAGCATCTCGAATGGATCCCCGAGGTGCGCGAGCGCTATCTCGGCTGTCGGGTCATGCGCTCGGCGATCGCGTACCCGGTGTATCTCCGGGCCTACGAGGAGGCGCGGCTGCGATTCGCGCGCACGACCGGTGTGTCCGGGCTCGTGAGCATTGGTCGCAACGGCGAGTTCTCGCACCTGTTGATGGAAGACGTCTACTGGCGGACCCTCGACGCGATAAGGCGCCTGCTGGACGAGCGCGCCGTCGCGGCCGCATGAGCACTCGCGGACCGTAACGCGTTCGACAGTGACCGGCGCATATCACATTTATTGCGGCGCCCAGTTGGTCCACACCGCGCAAGCGCGCGCAGGCCCCGCTGAAACGCGCGCTAGCAACCTCCGATTCGACAGGCGCTTGGTGAGCACGATCTCGTGTGCTTTCGCGTGCGAGCACGCGGCCACGCTCGAGCGCGCCGCTTCCGCGCGGTCGGCCGGCCCTATCGCGCTCGGTGCAATCGGTGTTAGCTTTCGACACCCGAAGAGACACCGAATCCGCCGTCGTAGTGAGGAGGCCGGGATGGCCACGTTTCCCTTCACATTTCCGCACGCGGGACGCACCTTCAGCGTCGTGAGCGATGACGCGCACCCCGATGCGCGGGCTCGCGGGGCAGCGCAGGACGTCTACGTCCGCATCGTCGGGGTGCGAGGACTGCACGAGTTCGGACGAGCCGAGCCCGAGGAGTCCAATGGGCGGCTCATGGAGCGCATCCGACGGTGGTATGACGAGACCTACGTCGCGCTCAGCAGGCCCGACGCGTCACGCAGGGCGCCCTCCTGACGACCGCTCGAACGCGTGGAGGCGGCCCGGCGCGGCAGGCGGCATTGGCACTCTGGCAGAAAGGGGCGCGAGGCACTAGTTGTCAGTAAGTGGCGCGCGGCCATCCGCCACCTCGCGGCTCACGCGCGAGGCGACGCGGGCGCGGCCCTCTCTCGCGAGGACGGCGTGGTCGGCTCTCTGAAAGAGGTCATGGGGGTCGTGGCCCATCGGCCGTGGGCGCTGCCGACGGGGCCCTGGGTGATGGCGCAGCGGTGGAACACGCTGCTCTTCGCCCATTGGCCGGTCCCCGTGGCGACGATGCGCGCGCTGGTTCCAAGCACGTTGTCGGTCGATGTCCGTGAGGATTCGGCGTGGGTGTCCGTCACGCCATTCTCCCTCGATGCCCTCCGACCGCATCTCGGTCCGCCGCTGCCCGTCGTCTCGTCGTTCCTCGAGCTCAACGTGCGCACCTACGTGACGCTCGACGGCAAGCCCGGGGTCTATTTCTTCAGTCTCGATGCCTCGAGCGCGATCGCGGTGCGCGCCGCGCGGATCCTCTACCACCTGCCCTATCAGCGGGCGGCGATGCGACTTCGGGCTGAAGCGGATGGGATGATCGCCTACGAGTCGCGCCGCCAGGAGCGCATGGCACCACCGGCCGTATTTCACGGACGATACCGGGCGACCGGTCCCGTGTCGCACAGTGCGCCGGGATCGCTCGATCACTGGCTCACGGAGCGGTATTGCCTGTACGCGATGGATTGGGCTCAGCGCCTCTATCGGGCGGAGATCCACCATGTGCCCTGGCCCCTCCAACCGGCGGAGGTCGAGATCGAGGCCAACAGCATGGCGCTCGCGGCGGGGATCACGCTTCCGGCGCAGCCGCCTCGCCTGGCGTACGCCGAGCGGCTGGACGTCGCTGTGTGGCCACCGGTGCGGGTGGACCGGTTTGCGGCGGGCGCCGACGTGCCCGAGCGAGTCGCAGTCCGAAGGTAGCGCGTGACGACGACCGCGCGGACGTCTTGACAGCTCTGCGCGCGGTCCCTCGGTTCTAACGCGTCACGTCCCTCCCCCCAAGGCGCATCCGACCGTGTACCAACCCCAGGCCTACGCCGTCGCACTCGTCTTCATGCTCACCAGCATGATGTGTTGGGGCTCGTGGGCCAACACCATGAAGCTCGCGCCGGGGTGGCGGTTTCAGCTCTACTACTGGGACTACGTCGCCGGCATCCTGCTCGCGAGCCTGCTGTGGGGGTTCACGCTGGGCAGCACTGACCGGAGCGCGGAGAGTTTCGTCGCCAATCTGATGCAGGCGCGTGCGGGAAGCGTGGCGAACGCGCTTGCCGCCGGCGCGATCTTCAACATCGCGAACCTGCTCCTGGTCGCAGCGATCGAACTCGCGGGTCTCGCCGTCGCCTTTCCCATCGGCATCGGTCTCGCGCTCGTCGTCGGGGTGCTGTTGAACTACGCGCTGGCCCCACAGGGAAACCCGCTCCTCCTGTTCGGCGGTGTCGCGCTCATTGTGCTTGCGATCGTGCTCGACGCGGCGGCCTATCGGCGCAAGGAGACGGCGCACCCCGCCTTGAGCGTACGCGCGATCGTGGTCAGCCTGGCGTGCGGCGTGCTGATGGGCCTCTTCTATCCCTTCGTCACGCGCGCCAGCACGGGCCCGAACAGGCTCGGTCCCTATGCCGTTGCCCTCGTCTTCGCGCTGGGCGTGCTGCTCTGCGCCGTGCCGGTGAATTACGTCCTGATGCGTCACCCGATCACGTCGGGCCCGCCCCTCACGATGCTGGACTACGCGGGCGGCCGGCGGGCCTGGCACATTGCCGGCATCATCGGCGGCGTCATCTGGTGCACGGGCACGGTGTTCAACTTCGTGGCGGCCCGCGCGCAGATCGTGGGCCCCGCGATCTCGTACGCGATCGGACAGGGCGCGACGCTGGTGTCAGCCGTCTGGGGTGTCTTCGTCTGGCATGAATTCCGTGGTGCACCGGCCGCGGCCCGGCGTCTGCTCGTGTGGATGTTTGTCTGCTTCGTGGTGGGACTCGCCCTCGTGGCCATCGCGCCAGTCGTGCGATGGAGCGCACCGTGAAGCCACGACGGACGCGAGAGCGGCGGATCGTGGTCGTGGGCAGCATCAATCTCGATATCGTGTCACGCGTCGACCGCATCCCGCGGCCGGGCGAAACGGTGCGGGGCGGAGACGTCACGCTATTCGAAGGCGGCAAGGGAGCCAACCAGGCCGTTGGCGTCGCGCGGCTCGGTCATCCGGTCAGTCTGATCGGTCGTGTCGGCGCCGACGAGGCCGGTGCCCGCCTGAGCGCGGCGCTCGCGCGCCGCGGCGTCGATGTGCAGGCCACCATGACCACACGAGGAGTGCCATCCGGGATGGCCCTCATCAGCACGGACCGCAATGGGCAGAACAGCATCGTCGTGAGCCCGGGCGCAAATGCTCGCCTCACGCCGGCCGACATCGCGCGGCACCGACACGTGGTACAGTCGGCCACGATGGTGCTCCTGCAACTCGAGATTCCACTCGATACGGTGCTCGCCGTCGTCGAGCTCGCGGAGCGCGCGGGCGTGAGTGTCATGCTCGATCCGGCACCCGCCCGTCCGCTCCCGCGCCGGATCTTCGAGCGCGTGACTTGGCTCACGCCAAACGAATTCGAAGCCGTGGCGCTGTGCGGCGGCGCATTGGGCACCGGTGCCTCGATCGGAGTGCGGGCAGCGCGCGAGATCGCAGAGCAGCTGCGGAATCGCGGTGCACGGAACGTCATCGTCACGCTCGGGCGCCGCGGGTGCTGCGTGGCGGACGCGGCCGGCTCGAGTCGCGTGCACCCCGCCTATCGTGTCCGCGCGATCGACACCACCGCCGCGGGCGACGCCTTCAACGCCGGACTCGCTGTCGCGCTGTCGCGCGGCCAGTCGCTGGACGCCGCGGTGCGCCACGCGTCCGCGGTGGCCGCGCTCGCAGTCACCCGTACCGGAGCCCAGCCCTCAATGCCCGGAGCGCGATCCGTCGCCCGTTTACTGCGCCGACACGCGCGATAGGAGCGTCGTCAGGATTTCGGGCCCTGCCGGTGCGCACTGCCCGCGGGCGTTGCGGTGGTGCATGGTTTGCGACGTGTCGAGGACAGGCCGTCGAGGGATAGCGTGCGAGGGGGCGGCAGAGCCACGTCCAGGGATGTGGGAGGAACCCATGGGTATCAAACTGTTAGCGATCGCCGGCGCCATTGGCGCATTCCCCGCGGTCGCGCTCGCTCAGCAAGGCTCGACGGCGCCCACCAGCCAGCCGGCGACGTCTCCGGGCACACAAGCCACGCGAACGACGGTCACGACCTCGACAGGAGCGGTCGTCAGCACGACGGTCGTGACACCAACCATGCTCAAGGCGCAACAAGACCCCAACCTGATCGGGTCGCCGGCGTGGTGGAGCACCCACGCCACGGCCGACGGGAAGCCGAAGCACGACTGAGCCGGAGGGCGACCAGAGGCGGCGGCGCGAGAGGCCGTGGCAGCGTTTGGGCCGCGGCGGGTGACCAACCGTGTGAGTCCCGTTCACTATTGCCCGCACGGCGAGGCAGCATGACCTCCAATCGCACCATTGTCGGTCTCAGCGCTCTTCTGGCGATCACACCAGGCCCCGGGGTCGTGATCCCGCTCAATTCGACCACCGGGCTCACGCTCGTTGGCGTGAGGGCGGCCGCCGTCAGCTACAATGGCCGGGATGCCGTGCGGCTGACGGTCGCTCCGCGACCGGACGCGCGCGTGGGACTCGTGAACCTCGCGCTGATCGACGGCGCGGCGTTCGGGGCAGGCACGATCGAGGTGATGGTGGCGAGCACCGTGGCGCCCGACGCGGACACGTCGGCGCGCGGATTCGTGGGGCTCGCCTTTCACAGCGCCTCGGACGCTTCACACTTCGAGAACATGTACCTGCGTCCGACCAACGGACGCGCGCCGCAGCAGCTGCGTCGCAACCACGCGGTCCAGTACGAGTCCATTCCGGACTATCCGTGGGACCGGCTGCGCCACGATACGCCCGGCCAGTACGAATCCTATGCGGACCTGCAACCCGGCGTGTGGACCAAGATGCGCATCGTGGTGGATGGTACGCGCGCGCAACTCTACGTCGATGACGCGCCGCAGCCCTGCCTCGTCGTGAACGATCTCAAGCTCGGATCGGGGAGTGGCCGGATCGGCCTGTGGATCGGTCCCGGCACCGTCGGCTACTTCTCGAGGCTCTCCTTCACACCCGCGCACCCGTAACGAGACGGCCGGCGGTCGGACGACACCGCGTCGCCCCTACCGGTCCAGGCGGATCGGCGCTAGCGGCGTCCACGCACCATCAATCGCCTTGACCTGCGGCCGCAAGCAAGGACGCTACGTCGGGGGCCTGATCGAGCAGCGCGAGCGCTCTCTGAAACTGTGCGTCGTGGGCGACGCTCCGGCGGAAGGCGGCCGAATCGCCGAACGCGATGTTGGCGATCCGCTCGGCGATCAGGTCATCCACGAACGTGCCCGCTGAATCCATCAGGGCGGGGTTCAGCGTAATCCCGGCGGTCCGCAGGCGGGCCACCCACATTGCCCGCCACTCGGCCTGCGGAGTAAATTGGGCTGTGACACTTGCCTTGACGTCGCGAGCCACGGCGTAGAGAATGGCGCGCGCCATCCCCGCGTGCGCCTGAAGTGCGGCCATGAGATGCTGCTGTGCACTCGACAGCGTGTCCATCGGCACGACGACATCGGGCACGATCCCACCGCCGCCGTAGAGGGTCCTGCCGGCGTCCGACCGAACGATGGGGCGTCCCGCACGGATCTCGGCCGCGGTGCGCCCCAGCGGCGCGCTGTCCTCGTTCACGAAGTGGCCGTCTTCGTACGGGCGTGGCCGGTGAATCGACCGGCCGCTGGGCGTGTACCACCGGCCCGTCGTCATCTTGAGGAGCCAGCCGTCCTCGAGCGGAATCATTGTTTGCACGAGTCCCTTTCCGAAGGACGGCATGCCGATAACGAGCGCGCGGTCGTGGTCCTGTAATGCCCCTGCAATGATCTCCGCGGCTGACGCCGTATACCCATCCTCGAGCACCACGAGGGGCGCGCTGCGTTCGATCCCCATCTGACCCGACAGATACGTCTCGGGTGTCGGGGCGCGCGATCGGACTGTTGCGAGCAGCGTTCCCTGGTTGAGAAAGAGGCTGCTCGCGTCCAGCGCCTGATCGAGTTGCCCGCCCGGATTGCCTCGGAGGTCGAGCACGTACGCAGTCGCACCGCGCGCTCGAAGCTGCTTCAGGGCCGCCCTGATCTCTGCGGTCGCCGTCTCATTGACGCGTAGCAGTGGGACGTACCCGACGTGGCCGTCAAAGAGGAGCGCGTAGGGGACGGATGGAACGTGGACCACGGCTCGCGCCATCTGGACCGTCACCGGGCTCATGACACCAGCCCGAATCAGAGTGATCTGGACCTTTGTGCCGGGGGCGCCGGTGAGACGTGTGGAGACGTTGTCGGTCGACCACCCGACGACGCGTGTACCGTCCACCGAGATGATCCGGTCACCACGCTGGATGCCCGAGGCCATGGCGGGCGTGCCCGGGAAAACGGCGGTGACTGTGACTGAGTCATTGAGGTCTTCGATTCCCAAGCCCAGGCCGGCGTAGTCATTGCCCAGCGCGTTGCGCTTGAACTCCGCGAGCTGCGCGGGCGAGTAGAGGTCGGCATACGGGTCGTTGAGCTCCCGGACGAGCCCGCGCGCGGCCTTGATGAACAATGCCGAATCGGGCAGCGGCTCGATGCTCGACGCCTTGATGCGGGCCAGGACTTTCTCGAACAATTGTGCGGTATCGGGTTGCTCTCGCGCAGCGACGAGGCCGACGCCGAGCACGGTCGCTGCCAAGACGGCCTTGGCCGTCCAGCCGGTCAGGTGACGGTTGAGCTGAGCCACGTTGCACCTCGAAGCGTTGGTCTCCACACGAGTTGCCGAAGCGCGTACTCAGGGCCGCGCCCTGCTCTACCGTTGTTCAGCGCCTCAATACCCTTATTGGGCATTGTAGTAACGGGCCATGGGGAGTAGTAGGTCGTCCAAAGTCCTATCATCGGTCCCTTGCTCGCACGCGGCGAGGCCACCCGGCGCCGCCAGTCGTCCGCCTGACGATTGCCGCGTACGATGGTCAGTGGCGGGCGCGGTGGTCACGCTGCCGAATGCCGTGTGGGTCCGGCATCCGGCTCCGCGTGCTGGGCGCATGTGCTTTGGTGGCGCGGGCCGCGTCGATGGTTTCCGCCGCCGCGGCCGACAGTCGCCTTCAGGGGCAGGCCACCGCTGCAAATCGAGGGTGTTGCCTGCCGGCGAAGTAGTTACCCGACGCCGAGCCGTATCGCAGCGGCGAGGATCGCGGCGCGACGGACAAGAGTACGGTCGGGGTTGCGAAAGGGCCAGCCGACCGGTGACGCGCGGAGCGCTCGGCGGCGGGGCGCGCAGCGGTGCATGTGGCACCGAGTCGCGATAACTTGGCGCATGCCACGCATCAACGATCAGTGGGCCACGGCGAGCGGACTCGCTTCCCAGGCCGACGAGCTGGATCAGCTCATCTACCTCTCGCACCTGATCGGTCGCGAGCCAAGGCTCGTGCAGCCAGGCGGCGGGAACACGTCGATCAAGATCGGGACCGAGTTGCTGGTCAAGGGCAGCGGTACCGATCTCCGCACGATCAAGCGCAACGGATTCACGCGCCTGTCGATCCCCGCGCTGGCGGCGCTTCGCACCGCCGAATCGATGGACGATGCCGAGATGATGCGGTTCATGGCGAGCTGCGCACTGCAGTCGGACGCGCCGGCTCCGAGTGTCGAGACACCGCTCCATTCCCTGCTTCCCCACCGCGTCATCGCGCACACGCACGACGTCGCGACGATGAGCCTGACCAACGTGCGCGACGCGGTCGCGGAGCAGCTCATCGCCGATCTGTTCGCGGGTGAGATCGTGTATGTGCCGTTTGTGCGCCCGGGCTTCCCGCTAGCGCAAGCAGTGAGCCACATGGTCGACCGGATTCCCGCCGGGGCGATCGGCCTCGCGTTGGCCCACCATGGGATGGTCGTCTGGGCGGACAATCCGCGCGACTGCTACACGCGGCTCATTCGCGCCATCAACGTCATTGAAGATTTCCTGTCGACGAAGCGGCGCGCGCGGTCATCCCCTGCTCTCGCTGCGCCCGATGTGCGGAGTCGGTCGGCCGAGCTGCTGCTGCCCGTCGTGCGCGGCACGCTCGGATCGGCGAGTCGCGTGGTCCTGCACTTCGATGACGGCGAGGATGTGCTGGCCGCGCTGGCCGCACCCCACATGTCTGCGCTCGCCGGCCGCGGGGTGGCGACGCCCGAACACATTCTGCGCGCCGGGCGGCAACCCGCGTGGCTGGACCTCGACCTGTCGGCATCGCCGGGCGCCGTCACGGACGCGGCCCGCTCGCAGCTCGCCGTACAGCATGCGGAGTACGCGGCCTATCACGAGCGGCACGCGGCCGCCGGGCAGAGGCCTCTCGAGGACTGGGCCAAGGTGGTCCTCGTGCCGGGGCTGGGGATGATCACCGCGGCGCGGGACAAGCGGGGCGCTGTGACCGCAAACCTGTGTTATCGGGCAGTCCTCGAGGCCATCACCAACGCGGAAGCCGTCGACGAGTTCCGGTTCATCTCCGAAGGGGACGTGTTCGAGTTCGAGCACTGGCCGCTCGAGCGTCGGAAAATCGACGAGCAGGACGCCCGGGAGCGCGGCACGTTGCTGCTCCCACGACACATCGCCGCGGTGATCGGAGCTGGCAGCGGCATTGGGAAAGCCGCGGCGCGACGCTTTGTGGAGCAGGGGGCACATGTCGTCGTCGCCGATCTCGATCGTGCGGCTGTCGACACGGTGTCGGCCGAGCTCAACGCGTCCTACCCGGGGCGCGCGGTGAGCGCGGGCGTCGACGTGCGGGACGATGCGAGCCTGGCCGATCTCATGCGACGAGCCGTGTTCGAGTTTGGCGGACTCGATTGCCTCTTCTATACGGCGGGCCAGGCGCCGCGGTTCGCGGATGTGACGAGCATTCGCCGGGAGGACCTGCAGCGACAGATCGACGTCCACTACGTCGGCGCCGTGTTGGCGATGGGGGGCGCCGCGGCCGTGATGCGACGCCAGGGGCTGGGCGGGTCGATCGTGTGCTCGGTCTCGAAGGCGGCGCTCACGCCGGGTCGCGACGCGGTGGCGTACGGGGGGAGCAAGGCTGCCCTCCTCCAGGCCATGCGTGTCGCTGCGGTCGAGCTGGGAGGGGACGGCATTCGGGTCAACGCGATCAACGCCGACCAGATCGAGACGCCGATGTTCATGCGGTTCGTCGCGGAGCGCGCCGCGACGCGTGGTGTGTCGGTCGAGGAACAACTCGAGGCGTACCGCCGGCGCAACGTCATGGGCGTGTCGCTCATTCCGGCTGAGACCGTGGCCGATCTCGTGACGCTATTGGCGAGCGACCGGTTCCGCTACACCACGGGCGACATCATTACCGTCGACGGGGGCCTTCCCGAGGCCTTTCCGCGCTAGGGCTAGAGCGTCAAATAGCGGGCGAGCGCCTCCAGGCTCTCGAGGGTGTTCGCCGGGGCGAAGATGTCGATGTGCGGGAGCGCAGCCTGTATGCCGCGAGTGAGGGGCTCGTAGCCGGCGCCTCCCAAGAGTGGGTTGAGCCAGATGACGCGCCCGGCACGTCGATGGATGGTGGCCAGGGCGTCGGCGAGCTGCGCCGGCTCGCCGGTGTCCCAGCCATCGCTCAGGACAACGACGATCGTGCGGCGATCGAGGAGGCGAAGCCAATCGGCCACAAAGGCGCTCAAACTCGAGCCGATGCGAGTGCCTCCGTTCCAGTCCTCGACATGTTGGGCGACGGCCGTCAGCGCCTCCTGATACTCTCGTGCCCGCAGGTCGTTGGTAATGCGGCTCAACCGGGTCGCGAAGACAAAGGTTTCGACCCGCGCGAAGCTGTGTTGCAGTGCGAACAGGAACTGGAGCAGCAACCGCACATACAGGTCCATTGAGCCGGATACGTCGCAGAGCACCACGAGCTTCGTACGGCGCAGCGCGCGGCGCCGATAGACGAGTAGCGAGAAGTCCCCGGCAGTGCGCATCGCCGCGCGAACGGTTCTGCGCAAATGCAGACGCGGACCGCGCAGTGTCGGTCGCCAGCGACGGCTCGGCCGCGCCGCGAGGCGCCGCGCGATGCTACGCGCCACGCGCTCTGCGTCTCGCAGCGACTCACCACCGAACGTGACAAACGACGGCCGCTGCCGCGCGTCGGTCGCGGCTGGGAGGCGCAACGACGCGGCATCCTCTGTCATCCCTTCGGTTGCCCGCGCCCACCGACTGAGTGTCGCCGCGGCAGCGTTCTCGGTGGCGGGCGGCGGCAGCGACGCTTGTCGCCCGAGCTGCCCTGGGCCCCCGAAAGCCGGAGGTCGGAAGCTGCTGCTGCGGCCACAGTTCATCAAACGCGGCGTCGAATATCGTCAGATCGCCAGGCTTCGACGTCAGAAGCGCCCGGAGCGCGAGGCGCACGTCCGCGCGATCACCGACGTCGACGACAGACACGACGCGGGCCGCATCAATCGACTCGCCGGGTGACACGAGCAGGCCGCGGTCTCGCAGCGTTCGGCAGAAGCCAACGAGGGACTCGGCGAGTCCGCTCATCAGCCTGCCACTTCGAGGCCCGCGAGCTCGCCGGCCGTCAGTCGCTCCTCGACCACCCTGATGTCGGTTTCATCCTTGAGCGCACACCCGAGCGTCTCACGCACGATGTCGGCATCGAGATGGCGCGCATGAAGCGCCACGAGCGCTGCCGCCCAATCCAGTGTTTCGGCGATACCCGGCACTTTGGTCAACCGCAGCCGGCGCAGCCCTTGGACCAGCGACGTCAGTTGTTCGGCCAGCCGGGCATTGAGGCCGGGCACCTTGGTGCGCACGATGCGCATCTCTTTCTCAAACGACGGATAGTCGATCCATACGTACAGGCATCGGCGGCGCAACGCCTCCGACAGCTCACGCTCGCGGTTCGATGTGAGAATGACCGCTGGGGCTTCCGTCGCCCGAATGGTCCCGAGCTCCGGGATCGAAACCTGAAAATCCGACAGCACCTCCAGCAGAAAAGCTTCGAACTCCTCGTCGCTTCGATCGATCTCGTCGATGAGCAAGACGGGCGATGGACCAGTGGATGTGATGGCCTCCAGCAGCGGTCGCTTGAGCAGGAACGCTTCGCTGAAAATGGTCGACTCTCGCGCGGCGACCGACTCGCCCGAGCCCTCGGTGAGCTTGATGTGTAACAGCTGCTTGGGGTAGTTCCACTCGTAGAGTGCCGTCGCCGCGTCGAGTCCCTCGTAGCACTGCAGCCGGATGAGCCGCGTCGCCAGCGCACACGAGAGCACCTTCGCGACGTCGGTCTTCCCCACTCCAGGATGGCCCTCCACGAGCAGCGGCTTGCGCAACGCGAGGGCAAGGTAGACCGCGGTGGCCACACCGCGGTCCGTGACATATCCCTCGCGCTCCATCGAGTCATGGATGCGCCGGATGTCCGCCTGCATTGGCCGGATGCTGTCCGTCGGGAGCGGCTCGGCGCAGATCAGCGGGAATCGCGCTAGGCGCGTGCGCTGCTGGCGCGTTCCATGGCTGCCCGACTCAGCGCGCGCCGCGTGAACGTTCGCGCGAGGCCGGCTTTGTATTGCTCCGGGCCCTGCAGGTCGTTCCGCAGACGAACACCCTCTGTCACTCGAGCCGCTGCCGCCTCGAACGTGGCCGCGTCCGGCGGCTTGCCGATCAGCATCTCCTCGACCACCGTCGCACGGAACGCCTTCGTATCGAGGCCCGTCACGGCGACTCGCGCGTGCGAGATACGATCACCCACAATGCCAACGACCGCGGCGACTCCGACGATGGCGTACCGCGACGCGGGATGCGGGTACTTCTCGTACGCGCTCCCCGCGGTGCGCGACGGGATTGGCACCCGGATCCGGGTCAACACCTCGGTGGGCGCCAGTGCGGTCGTCAGCAGGTCCACGAAACAGGCGCTTGCCGGAATCGTTCGCTCGCCCTTGGGCCCACGTGCAATGATCTCCGCTTCGAGCGCCAGCATCACGGCTGGCAGGTCAGCGGACGGATCGGCGTGGGCGAGGCTTCCCCCGATCGTGCCGACGTTCCGGACCTGCGGGTCGCCGATTCCGGCGGCAGCCTCTGCGAGCATCGGAATCGACGTGCGGACGATGGGTGACCGGGCGATTTCGCCGTGCGTCGTTGTCGCGCCAATCACCAACGATCCGTCAACCTCCGCAATACCGGAGAGCTCCGGGATGCGAGCGACGTCAATGATGTATCGCGGTTGGGCGACACGCAGCTTGAGGAGTGGGAGGAGCGAATGGCCACCCGCCAGCAGCTTCGCGTCGTCGCCGTAGCGGCTCAGCAGCTCGATGGCCTCGTCGGCCGACGTGGCGCGGTGATATTCGAAGGGTGCCGGATACATGATCACGCCCTCCCGAGCGGTTGAGACGCGCGGCTGTCGTGAACGGCCTGCCAGATCTTGGCCGGTGTCAGCGGGATGTCCACGTGCGCGACGCCAAACGGTGTGAGTGCATCGATCACCGCGTTGGCGACGGCGGGCGTCGCTGCGATCGTCCCCGCTTCACCGACGCCCTTGATGCCGAGGGGATTGACCGGAGACAGGGTCACCGTGCGATCGGTCTCGAACATGGGCAGCTGGTCCGCCTTCGGCACGCCGTAGTCCATCAAGGAACCTGTCAGCAGCTGTCCGTGCTCGTCATACGCGGCGAACTCCCAGAGGGCTTGGGCAGCCCCCTGCGCGATTCCGCCATGCAGTTGCCCATCGACAATCATGGGGTTCACGACGCGTCCCACGTCATCGACGGCGACGTAGCGATTGATCGCGACATGCCCGGTCTCGATGTCGACTTCGACGATGGCCACGTGTGTACCGAACGGGAACGTGAAGTTCGCAGGATCGTAGAAGCTCGTGGTCTCCAGTCCCGGTTCCATTCCGGCGGGCATGTTGTGCGCGAGATACGCGGCGAGGCTCACTTCGGCGAAGCTCCTGGCGCGATCCGGGGAGCCGGCGACGAAGAACCGTCCGGCTGCGAATTCCATGTCTTCCGGGGCCGCCTCGAGCAGGTGCGCGGCCAGTCGCCGCCCCTTGTCCTTGATCTTGGCCAGTGACATGAGAATCGCGCTGCCTCCGACGGCCGCGCTCCGGCTCCCGTACGTTCCCATGCCGAACGGCACGCGGCCCGTGTCGCCGTGGACGATTTCGACATCGTCCACGCCAATGCCCAACTGATCGGCGACGATCTGCGAGAACGTCGTCTCATGCCCCTGACCCTGGGCGTGCGATCCGGTCAGGACCGTCACTTTGCCGGTCGGGTGCACGCGCACCGTCGCGCTCTCCCAGAGGCCCGCCTGGGACCCAAGGGAGCCCACGACTTGCGACGGCGCAATGCCGCACGCTTCGATGTAACAGGAGAGCCCGAGACCGAGGTATCGGCCCTCGCGCCGCGCCGCCGCTTGCTCGGCGCGGAACTCGGGGTATCCGATCATGGCGAGCGCGCGGTCGAGTGCCGGCTCGTAGTTGCCGCTGTCATAGACCAGGGCCACCGGCGTCTGATACGGGAAGCGATCCGCAGGAATGAAATTCCGCCGGCGCAGGTCAGCCGGGTCGGTGTGCATCGTGCGGGCGGCGACGTCCATCGTGCGCTCGAGGAGGTAGCAGGCTTCCGGACGCCCAGCGCCGCGGTACGCATTCGACCGGGGTCGTGTTTGTGTAGACGGCGTCGACTTCGGCGTAGATCGTGGGGATGGTGTAGACGCCGTTGAGGAGCGTGCCGTACAAATACGTCGGAATTGCCGGGGCGAAGAGCGTGAGATACGCTCCAACGTTGGCGACGGTGTGCACCCGTAGGCCCACGATCTTTCCCTGCGCATTCGAAGCCCATCTCGACATTGGACGCGTGGTCGCGCCCATGCGAGTCCGTGAGGAAACTCTCGCGGCGCTCCGCGGTCCACTTGACTGGCCGGCGGAGTGGCGCGCGAGCCACGATACGACGACCTCTTCGGGGTAGATGAAGATCTTCGACCCGAACCCGCCGCCCACGTCTGGGGACACGACACGGAACTTGTGCTCCGGAATGCCGAGGACGAACGCCCCCATGATGAGCCGATGGACGTGGGGGTTTTGTGAGGTGACGTAGAGCGTGAGCTCATCGGTCGCAGGGTTGTACGCTGCGAGTGATGCGCGCGGCTCCATGGCGTTCGGAATCAGTCGCTGATTGATGAGCCGCTGGCGGACGACGGTGTGTGCGCCGCGCAGCGCTGCATCCGTGGCGTTCTGGTCCCCGATCGTCCAGTGAAAGCAAATGTTGTCGGTGCATTGGCGTGGACCTGCGGCGACCCAGCGGCCTTGGCGATCGTTGCATCGACGACGCACGGCAACTCGTCGTACTCGATCGAGACCAGCTCCGCGGCGTCTTTCGCGCGGTACACCGAGTCGGCCACGACGACCGCGACGGCCTCGCCCATGTGTCGCACCGTGTCGACCGCGAGCGCCCGGTGCTCTGCGATCCGCATGTCAGGAATCAGCCAGCCGGGCGGGAGCGGGTTGACGCCGCCCGCCGCGAGGTCGCGACCCGTGTAGACGGCGTGCACGCCCGGGGCGCGGCGCGCGGCCTCGACGTCGATGGCGCGGATACGTGCGCACGCGTACGGACTGCGCACGAAGGCGCAGTAGAGGGTGCCTGCGAGCGTGATGTCGTCAGTGAATGTTCCGCGTCCGGCGATGAATCTGCGGTCTTCGCGGCGGAGGATCGACGCACCGATCAGCGGCTCGCGCGTCACTGTGGCAGTCATGGTTGCGTCCTCTCAGTCCGCGGCTACGGGGGCCACCGAGGCGACCGTCACCGGAGTGTGGATGGGTGCGCGCGCCACGTCGGCGAGGTCGGACTCCACCTTGGCCTCTGCCATCCGCTCGGCGGCGTACTGCACGGCGCGGACGATGTTGTGGTAGCCGGTGCATCGACACAGCGTGCCCTCGAGCCCCGCGCGGATCTCGTCTTCAGTCGGACGCGGGTTGTCTTGCAGTAGACCGTAGGCGGTCATAATCATGCCCGGCGTGCAGAAACCACACTGCAGTCCGTGGCACTGCCAGAATCCCTCCTGCAGCGGGTGCAGTGCGCCGTCGGGGGCGAGTCCTTCGATGGTGAGAATGTTTCTGTCGTCCGCCTGAACAGCGAGCACCGTGCAGGACTTGACGGCGCGTCCGTCGAGGAGGACCGTGCAGGCGCCGCACTGACTGGTGTCGCATCCCACATGGGTGCCGGTCAGTCCGAGCGCCTCCCGGAGAAAGTGGACCAGCAGGAGGCGCGGCTCGACGTCGCGCTGATAGGATGCGCCGTTGACGGTGACGGCAACTTGGGCCATTCCCGACCTCGCGGTTCTTGGGCTGCCAGACGTTGTAGGTCGATCCAGGGCCCGTCAAGCGCGGTGGGGGCGTCCCGCCAAGCGTCTCGGAATGGACGTGCGGAACGTCCAACGTCCAACTTATCCCGCCTTCTCCCGTTTCTGAGTGGCCCCAGTGAGCGGCACGACATCCCGAGCCGTCGTTCGCATCGCATCCGGTGCCGCTGCGCCGGATTGACTCGCCGGTTTCGGCGCAGACTCAGCGGCCGGTGCGGCCCAGTCGGCCGGCAGCACGATCGGCCTGCCCCGGTCGCCGACGTGCGGCAGGACCAGATGACATGCCAGCTCATCCGGGCATTCGTGAGGCTCGGGTGCGCGCGGATTCCGCGCCGCGATATAGGCCTGTAGCGCATTCGAGCTTCCCGCGGCCCGCAGCGTAGACGGCGCCCGTCCACCAACGAGATTCTCCGCGCCGTCCTCTGACCGCACCGAGCTGATAGGCACACAGGACGAGGACAGCGACGACGGCGATATCCAGGAGCATTTCGAGATCTCAGTGGTAAGGGGCCTCCCTTGGCGACGAAGGGCCCCGAAGCCCGTCACATGGGCGGTCGAAACGACCGAACGAGCGCTGTTCGACTCGCCGCGCCCGCTCCTCAAGTGACTGGCGGAGCGACGCCCGAGGCTGGGCAAACGAGACGGCCCTGGCATCAAATCGGAGAAGAGGTCGAGACATTGGCGAACGCATATCGCTGCACCGGGCGCCCCTATAGACCCAGGCGGCGCATTCGCCTATCTCTCTGTGTGAATGGTCCACAGTCGCCACCCGGTCGACGACCGCCCGGCACGCACGTCCCACCCCACGCACGGTGTGGCCCGACCGGAATGACGCACGACCAGCCGTCCCCCGACGACGCCCGCCGCGAACAGCGACTCCAGCACGGAGTCCTGACGATCCCCAACGCCATCGCGTTGTCGGCCGCCGCGATGGCGCCGGTCATCGCCGTCGTGCTCAATGCACCGGCCGCCGTGCCGGCGGCCGGTGCCGCGATCCCGCTGTCCTTTGTCCTGGCCTTCGTGGCGGCGGCACTGGTGGGCAATACCGTCGTCCAGTTTGCCCGTCAGATGCCTACCGCTGGATCGTTCTACACGTTCAACTCGAGAGGGTTGGGGCCAACCGCGGGTTTCTTTACTGGCTGGCTCTTCTGGATCGGGTACGCGATGCTGGCACCGGGGCTGTTCACGGCATTCGGCGCGTTTTGCCACGACTATGTCGTCTCCACCTTTCACGTCGACATCGCGTGGTGGCTGTTCAGCCTCGCCGCGATGGCCATCGTCTTTGGACTGTCTGTCCGCAGCATCAGAGCGTCGGCCAATCTGGGGCTGGCGTTGCTCGTGGGTGAGATCCTCATCTTCCTCATCCTGGGCGTGCTTGCCATCGCGACGGCGGGCAGCGGCAATACGACCGCCGTCTTCCTCGTGACGTCGTCACCCAAGGGGTTCGCTGGCGTCGGACTCGGCGTGGTGTTCGGCCTGCTGTCGTTCATTGGATTCGACGCCGCGGCAACGCTCGGAGAGGAGACCCGCAACCCGAAGCGCAGCATTCCCCTCGCCGTCATCGGAGCGCTGGGGGCCGTCGGCGTGTTCTATGTGCTCATGATGTATGCGCTCACGGCCGGGTACCGGCTCAACGACCCGGCGCAGGTGCGGGCGTTTCTGGCCGATGGCAATCCGATCGTGACGCTCGGTCAGCGTGTGGCGCCCTGGTTTGTCCAACCGATCGATCTCGCGGCAATTTGTGGCATCTTCACTTGCCTCCTCGCGATCCATAATACGACGGTGCGCGTGATGTTCTCGATGGGGCGCGACCACGTGCTCCCGGCCTCACTCGGCGACGTGCACCCGCGCTGGTTCTCGCCGTATCACGCGATCGTTGCGCAGACCGCGTTCACCCTGATCGTCGGGCTCGGGACGGCGGCATGGCTCGGACCGGGCGCCACGGGGGCCTATGGATTTACCGGGGCCATCGGCACGGTAGCGATTATCATCGTCTACATGTTGAGTAACGTTGCGCACATCCGATACTTCTGGCGGATGCCGCGACGTGGGGTGGTGACACATGTCGTCGTCCCCGCGCTCGGTGTCATCAGTCTCGCCTACCCGCTATACTCGGTGGCGGCGCCGGGCCAGCTGTATCCCTACAACCTGGTCCCGATCATTATCGGTGTTTGGCTCCTCGCCGGCGGGGCGCTACACCATTACTACCGCGCCAAGTCTCCGGAGAAGATCGCCGCGATCGGCGCGTTCATAACGGCTGATGACCCGGTCCGATGACTGCCCGGAGCGTCACCTCGTGCCGTGCTGGTCCGCCATCGTGCATCGCTCAGTAGCGAGAGGCCGACGATGATCACGATTGCCGGTAAGCACGTGTTCACCGAGCTCGCGGAGCTCGTCGATCCCGCACACACCGCGCTGGTGATGGTGGACATGCAGTGCGATTTCGTCGAGCCGACCGGCTTCTTTGGCACGCTTGGCATCGACCTGTCGATGTATCCGGAGTCGAGGCCGCGGCTGGCGGGTCTCTTGGCGGCGGCCCGCGAGGCCCGCCTCATGATCGTGCACCTCCAGCACACGGTGCTGCCTGGGCGGGTCGGTGAGTCGCCCTCCTATATCCGCTTCAACCTGCGCATGCACCAGGCGGCACGCGGCGACGGGCCGCCGCTCTGCTACACCATGCCTGGGACGCCGGGCCACGCGTTCGCTCGAGAGTTCACGCCGCTTCCCTCTGAGCTTGTCGTGCGCAAGTATCGGTCGAGCGGGTTCTGGGGCACGAATCTCGACATGCTGCTTCGGAGCAACGGCATCAAGACGGTCGTCGTTGGCGGATGCACGACCGAGGGGTGCGTCGAGTCGACGGCACGGGATGCGATGTTCAACGACTACTATGTCGTCATTGCCGAGGACTGCGTAGCGAGTGATGACAGGGCCCAGCACGCGGCCTCGCTGCTCCTCATGCGCCACCGCTTCGACTTGGCGACGGGTGCCCAAATCCAGTGTGTCTGGCGGGGCGACACAGGACGCGCGAGCGGGGAGCCCACCTGAACGCGCTGCAAGATCGCGTCGCGGTCGTGACCGGCGCGGCGTCCGGGATCGGTCAGAGCATCGCGATCGCATTCGCGTGCGAGGGCGCGAGTGTCGTCGTGGCCGACAAGGTCGCCGAACGGCAGGCGGCTGCGACGATGACTGGCATTCGCCAGCGCGGAGGGGCGGCCCTGTACATCCAGACCGACGTCAGTGACCCGGTGAGCGTGAAGGCCATGGCTGATGCTGCGCTTGCGCGGTTCGGCCGAGTGGACATTCTCGTCAACAACGCCGGCATTTTCACCGAGTCGCTGATCGAGAATCTGCCGCTCGAGGATTGGGATCGCGTCGTCAACACCAATCTGCGCGGTACCTTCCTCTGTATCCGGGCCCTCATCGGCCAGATGCTGGAACGCGGCGATGGCCGCATCATCAATATCGCCTCGCAGCTCGGGCAGATCGGTGGCACATCGGTCGGGCATTACGCAGCGAGCAAGGCAGGCGTCATCGGGCTCACCAAGTCGCTCGCGCGCGAAGTATCCCGTCGTGGTGTGCTCGTCAACGCGATCGCGCCAGGCCCGATCCAGACTCCGATGCTCGACGGCGAGACCGAGGCGTGGCGGAGTGCGAAACTTGCGGAGCTCCCCATCGGCCGCTTCGGCACGGTGGACGAGGTGACACCGACCGCGGTCCTGCTCGCGTCTGCCGCTGGGTCGTATTACGTCGGTCAGACCCTCGGCCCGAACGGCGGCGACGTGATGCTATGAGGGAATGACCAGGTGTTCGATCTCGGCGGTCGCGTTGCGCTCATCACCGGAGCGGCATCCGGCATTGGAGCGGCGACGGCTCGGGTGTTTGCCGCCGCCGGGGCGGATCTGGCGCTGGCGTGGTACCCACCAGACGGGCACGACATCGAGCCCGTTCGTGCGGCCGTGGAGCGGGTCGGGCGTCGCGCCATCGTCGCCGCGGTCGATGTCAGACAGTCGGCCGACGTCGATGCGCTCGTGGCGGAGGCGGTCACACAACTGGGCGGGCTGCACATCGTCATCGCCAACGCTGGAATCGCTCGTAAGGTCGCGCTCGAGGACCTCGACGACGACGCGTGGGATGCCGTCGTCGATGTCGATCTCGCCGGCGTGTGGCGGTGTTTTCGAGCTGCGATCCCGTTCATGCGACGCGCCGGGTTCGGGCGACTCATCGCCACCTCCTCGGTCGCGGGCACGGTCTCGGCGTGGCCCGAGCATGCGCACTATGCGGCGGCCAAAGGCGGTCTCGTGGGGCTCGTCAAGTCGCTGGCGGTGGAGTTCGGACCATTTGGCATTACCGCCAACGCGGTGGCGCCGGGGGTGATTCGCACGCCGCAAGCGCTGGATCCCGTCAACTCGCTCGGTCCGGTGGCGATCGAGGAGGTCGCGTCCAAGGTGCCGACCGGGCGGATTGGCACACCGGAGGACATCGCCTACGTCTTTCAGTTCCTGGCGAGTGACGAGGCATCCTATGTGAACGGTCAGCTCCTCGTCGTCGATGGAGCGAGGAGCTTGGCAGGCTTATGACGTCTCACCTATTTCCCCGAGGCCGCCCGGCATGACGCGCAACCCGCAGTTCTTTCGCCAGACTGATATCGCCGACGTGCCCGGTCCACCGCGCGAGTTGGTCGGATACGGCGAGCATCCGCCGCGTGTGCGCTGGCAGAACGGCGCCAAGGTGGCGGTGCAGGTCGTGGTCAACTACGAAGAAGGATCGGAGAAGACCTTTGCGATGGGCGATCAGGTCAACGACGGGATGTACGAGCTGCCGTTTGCTGTCGACGACCAACGTGACCTCGCGGTCGAGTCGATGTACGAGTATGGGACGCGGGCTGGGATTTGGCGGATGTTCCGGATATTCGACGCAGCCAAGATTCCCGTCACCGTCTTTGGGGCCGCCGTCGCGCTCGAGCGCAACCCCGCGGTCGCGGCGAAGATCGCCAAGCGCGGTGATGAAGTCGCCGGGCATGGCTATCGCTGGAGCAATCACTACGAAATGAACAGAGACGAAGAGCGTGAGGCGATCCAGCGAGCGATCGCGTCGATCGCGCAGACGACGGGCGCGCGTCCGCTCGGGTGGTACTGCCGGGAGATGAGCGTCAACACGCGCGAGCTGGTGGTGGAGGAGGGCGGCTTCCTGTACGACTCCGATTGCTACAGCGATGATTTGCCGTACTGGACGACGATCCACGGCCACAGCCACTTGGTAGTGCCCTATTCCCTCGTCGTCAACGACGCACGCTACATCATGGGGACCGGCTACGGCAGCCCGGATCATTTCTTCGAGACGGCCAAAGCCTGTCTCGACCGGCTGCGAAATGATGGCGACGATTGCGGGCGGATGATGTCGGTCGGCCTACACCCGAGAATCACGGGCAATCCGGCCCGCTCGGACGCGCTGGCTCGTTTCATTGCGTATGCCCAGGGATTCCCCGATGTCGCGTTCATGCGCCGGATCGATATCGCGCGCAGCTTTGTGGAGCAGGTATCCAGGCCGTAAATCGCATGGCGGGCGAGAAGCGGTATTACCGAGTCACATTTGCCGACCGCCGGGCGCTGTCAGACGCGCTCGGACGAGTCGCGACATCGCAGCTCTCATTTTGGAATATTGCCCGGGCCTTTATGCGGGATGAGGACCGTGTAGAGGTCTATACGATCGGTGCGCCCGCCGACCAATGGGACGTATACGTCAACGATGCCGGACTGGGATTGCTGAAGTCTTGTGGCTTCTTCGGGCCGGGAATTCGCATCAAGGCGCTGAACGAGCGACACAAGACGCCGACGGTCGCCCGGTGAGCGAGCCGCCACGGCCCATCGTCGTCACGGGCCGGACGGCCCTGCGCACGCTGCACCGGGCCGCTCGCGAGGCGCGTCGGGCCGCTGCGCAGACGGCGCCACGGGCCGTGCTCCTCGAGTGGGCACGGGTGGCGGTGGCGCTCGACCGCGACGAGACGGCCGGACGAGCGGCCGTTGAGACGTTGCCGGACCGCGACCTGCGCCTGACACTACGCGAGCTACGACGCGAGCACCACGCATCGCTCGCCCTCGTGCCCACCATCAGCGACGCATGGCCCTGACGCGGCGGCAGTTGGACCCGCCCCACACCTGACACGCCACGTCCCGAGACACCCGGCTGACCTGCACTGGACCACGCATCGCGAGAAATCGAACGAGGCGACGCTTGCCACGCTTGTCCCGCTCATGACCGCGCCACGCTCACGCGCTTACATTTGGGCCAGTGGCGGGCCACACACACAAGGAGAGAGCGTGACGACGACGGATAGTGCCCGCAGGGCATGGCACACGCGGGCCGGCATGACGCAGCGCGAGCAGGCGGCGCTGGGGCTGGAACCGACGCACCTGGGGAAACGGAGCCGCCGGTTGGTGTTGGCGATCTTGGCGCTGTTGTACGAATACCCGGACGGACTAGAGACCGCGACCGTCAACGACATGATCGCGGACCGGTTGCCGCTCACACCGCGCGAGGCAGCGCCACTGCCGAGCGGCAAGTCCCGGCTGGGCGCTGGACTGTCCTGGGCGTCGTTCGGCATGCGGCGGGCTGGCTGGCTCGAGAAGGGTCACGGGGTGTGGCGCCTCACCGCCGCCGGGCGTGCGCAGGTGGACAAGCTGGGCGACGCGCTGAACGCGGATTACTGGTCGGCCGTTCGGCGCGGGGACGCATGAGCGAACGGACACGGCCCGCCAGCTCGTAGCCGCGGAGGCTGGGATATGGCACGAGGCAGGGACGTCAAGGTGCCGGTGAGCGAGCGGGCGCTGGTGCAGCGGATCAACCGCAAGCTGAAGGACGACAGCGCAGTCGTGAAAAAGGCGCGGCGCACGCCGAGCATGGAGCAGGACGGGTTCGGCCGGTACTTCCGACTGGACTACTCGGGCAACCGGATCGTGGACAAAGACGTGGATCTAGAAGTGTTGGGCCGCGACGTCGACGTGCTGCGGCCGTACGAAGGGCTGGCGCAGGACAACTGACGGCGCCGCTGGGGTTAGGCGGGCGCCGATTCGCGTGGGCCGGTGCGACGTCCACCACACCAGTCGGCGGGCGCTACACGCCAACGTCGCGCGAGCACGGCGCGGTTGCACGGCCAGCCCAAGCCGGGAGGGTTCGGCGGTCTCCGTCCTCGATCGCGTCGGCTAGCGCGTTCATTACCGCCGTGCACCACTGGTTGAGACTCGCCAGCGACTGCTGAAAGGCGGGGTTGAGTTCTGGGCGGCAGCGCGACGAACGCCTGCGGATCACCGAGCACCAAGACGAACGTGGTGCGGCAACTCGGGCTCGACGAGCCGTTGCGGGCGGCGCTGGAGCGACAACCGCGTGGCGCAGTCGAAGCTGCGACTCCGGCGCGGCGCCAAGTGCCAAGACCAGGGCTACGTCTTCACCAACGCCCGTGGCGCCCCGCTCGACATCACGGACGCCATCAATGGCCACTATCACGCGATCTGTACGCGCGCCGAGTTGCCGTCGATCGGCGGCCCGTACCACCTCAAGCACACGGGCATCTCTCTGTTGCTCGACGACCAGCAGTCGCCTGCCGAGATCGCGAAGCTCGTGGGCTGGACGACGCCGCAGATGGTACTGCGCTATGCCGCGGCGCGCCCTGACGCGCAGGAGCGAACTGCCGCAGTGCTCGACCGCGCGCTCGCACAGTGGCGTCAGCCGGCGGCCGCTCGAGGTGGTTCTGGCGGAGCCGCCGGAGGCGACGGCGCACCTGCTGGCCGGGGGTTGAGGATGATGCCGAAGCGGCTGCGTACGGTTCCGCCGAGCAGCTTCCCAACGCGTTGTGTGAACGTCAGTGAGATGGCCTGGACTTCCCGAGGTCTGGTTCCAAACCACATGACCGGGCCTTCGGCGTGTGGGTGAATAAGTGCCGGCGCCGAGAGATCGTGCTCAAGCCAAAACGGGATCTTCACCAAGCAGATGACGCCAAGCACATAGGCGAATTTGTCCCGCTTTATCGGGTTGCGCACCTGGGCCTCGCAGTACTGCATGAGCATCATTGCGTGTCGCGAGACGTTGGCGTGCACGATCGCTCGCAGGGACATGGTGCCTTCCCAAGGGCTGGCGCTCGCCTGAAACGCCGAGTAGAGCCGTGAGGCATCGAGCACAACGAACCCGGGCAGGCCGAGAGTCCTGAGCTGCGCTGCTGCTTTGTCGAGCCGCTTCAGAATCTGCTTTTCGTTCGATGGACGCTTCACCTCGAGGCCGACGTCCTTATTGGCGAAGCTGCACACGAAGTCAGGCGTCGCGTCGTCTTTTGTCTGCACGACGCTGAGAGGATAGCCCGCGTTGATCAGAACGGCTCCGAAGGCAAATTGAGCCCGCAGATCGTGGGCGCCGTGATACTCCCTGAGATCGAGCGTGCCGTCGAACATCCGCACCAATTCGCGGGCGAGAACGACGTTGGGCTCGGGTGGAAGAGAGCGCACGATGTTGATGAAGTCGAACGCGATCGACACGGCCGCCCCTGCGCTGCGCAAGTCGACGTCCGTCGTTCCGTAGGTGTCGCGCGTGACGATCTCTCGCAGGCGTCGGAGCGCGAGCGGGAGAGGGCCCTTCTTCTCAGCCGGGAAGTCCCAGCGTTTGAAGACTGCGATCGCTGCCTCGAGCTCGGCAACGACGCGCGCGCAGTGGGCTGGCAAGAGCTTCGTCCCCGTGGGAGCGTCTCGTTCGCTCATTCTTGGTGAGCCGGGCAGTAGCTGACGTCCCACTCGGCGCACCGCAGGATGGACTCCGCCACCTTGCGCGTAATCGCCGCGATGTCCTGGCTGGTGGCGAGATTCTTCGCCTTCTCCGACGTGTAGGCATCGAGCCCGCGCTCGAACCGGACGACGAGCCAGATCGCCACCGCTGCTGGGGCGCTGGGGAGCAGCACGACCACCCATTGGACTACGTTCATGTGTTGGGTCGTGAGTCCCCGGTCGTTAGTACCGCGTGGCTGGCCCGTTCATCGCGGTGGCCTTGCCAGGTTTCCGACGCGGCTTTTGGATCACTCGGACGAGCTGCTTCAGGACGACTACGCCCGCAGCCGCGCCAAAGAACCACTGCTCGCCCAGCAGTGGCCACCAGTTACCTCGAAATTGTGCGATCACGAAATTGGCCCCACCCACCGCGAAGTACCCGAGACAGGCGAGCGCCGCGTCCGCCACGGCCGTCTTGATATTCCAACGCAGGCCAAACACCAGCGACGACACCAGCCCGACCAACACGGCAATTGCGATGGCCATGAGCACTTCAACCAGAACGAATAGCCATACGAGGCCAGCGGGAGTCACCATAGGGACTCAGCGACCAATGTCAGTACCGGCGATCGCGTTTTCGCAGACCACGCACAACATGTAGCCGTTGTGGCGGTTGGTCATAGGCGCCACCTCGTCGTCCTTGACGTAACACCTGGGACAGAACGGGCCCGCCGCGCGCCGCCCGCCCTGCATGCGGTAATACGCGGCGCCGTCGAGCGTCAGGTCCTCGCGCACCTTCAGCCGGTCTTGCAGTTCTCGCAGTTCTTTCCGCGCGTCGTCGAGGTCCCGCGTGAGGCGGTTGTTGTCGGCGGCGAGCTGCGTGTTCTCGGCGATGGCGTCGAGCATGGTTTGCTGCAGGTCGAGCACCTGCTGGCGGAGCTCGATCTTCCCGGCCGCCTGCAGCGCGGTGCCGACGGCCCTCAGCGTCGCAAATGGTTTCGCCAATGGGGATCGGCATTGTACGTTCTCCGTGCACGTTCATGTGCAGTTCATGTGCAATGCGGGTGTCTCGCGGCCCTGCCCTGTCGCCTAAGTCGTTGTCCCGCAAGTGCCCCCGGGGTGACTCGAACACCCGGCCAACGGTTTAGGAAACCGCTGCTCTATCCACCTGAGCTACGGGGGCAAGTTGCTACAACGCTAGTACTTCGCTGCAACTACCTCAAGCTGATTCTGCGGTTTGGGCCCATCCGCTGCGCTTCCGCGCTTGGCCGACGTCGCTCGGCGTTCTGCATCTTGCTCGCCGCTCCCAGGGGCAAATCCACGAAGGCTCCAAAAGCTCTTTAGCAAGATGTGTGGTAAGCATTGTAATGCGTAGATCCGTGTGCCCGACTACCTCTTTGAGAGCGTCGCCGATTTTCCTTCCACAAGCCACCTTGTCAAACGGCGGTGTCAAAGATCGTGTGGTCGAAACGCCGTGGGTAACTTCGCGCGCTTGGCGCTCGACGGGAGCTTCCGGGCAAACTGACGTTCTCAGAAGCCTCAACCTTCCTGAGCGTGGGGTGGCCGTACTACGTCGCCCTTGAGACCTTTGGGGCGTTCCGATGGTGCAACTCAGTAGAGGGTGATGCGCGCAGCCGAGCGGCGACGATCAACCAAGGCGCCGCCGGGTGCAACACTGCCGGTCAATTGGAGGTCGGAGTCTATGCGATGCGTTGCGTGCGGTCATGAACTGGTCGCGGGCGAGCGCTTCTGCCAATCGTGCGGGCGGCCGGTCGCAGCCGAAAGTTCCAGTTCGCCGGCGCCCGAGTCGGTTCCCAACGCGCCATCAGTGCCTCGAGGCACTGCGGCCTCGGACGTCCACGGTCCTGCGCTGGGCGACCTCGCTGCGCAGGTGGCAAAACTCACGCGGTGGCGCGAGCTGACCTGGGCAGCGTTGGCCATGGTGCTCTACGCGCTCATCGCGGAGGCAGCGGTCGAAACGTTCATCCGGGGGTCGCCGCTCCGGTGGTGGATTGTCGGTGCGGCGGGCGCCTACCTGGCGCTGTGTCTCGCGGCCTGGCGGCTCGCGCCCGAGCGGTGGCAACGCGCGGGCTGGGCGACCCGAGCCGGTATCTCGCTGATCGTAGTTATTGGTGCTGTCGGGGTGACGGCCTGGCTGCCGGGTGGCATGACTCACGGGGTGAGTGTCTTGGGCGCTCAGACCAGCACGGTGTTCGCCGTTGTGAGCGCACTGGCGATCGCGTTGGCGGGAATCGTCATTGGCCGTAATCGCTCCTTGCCAGTCGCCGCCCGAGCGATCGGCGAGCTGCTGGCTGTGTATGGGCTTGTGGCGATTGTGTGGGGAGTCGTGGTTGGGACGTCCTATCCAGCGCTGTTCCACGGCGCGAGTCAATGGCGTTGGCTGCCGTTCTGGCTTCAGGGCGCCGTTGTCGGCAGCCTATTTGTGGTGCCCGTTGCGCTGGTTCTCGACATCGTGACCGGATTCTCGAGTAAGGCCACGACCAAGCACTCGCATGTGTTCGCGAGGGTCGCCGCGCTCGGCATGAGTCTCGTCGTGGCGCTCGCTGCGCTGCGATCAGGGACAGGCGTGGCCGACGAGGCCGTCGAAGTAGCCGATGCATCCGGTGCCAGCGGGCCGGCGAGCGGATCATCGACGACTGTGAGCAAGGCGACGCCCGCCGACAGCGCCGGCTACCAACACATGAGCGAGAAGGTCGGCCAACTGAATGCAGCAGTCGATGTCCTCGATGGCAAATTGGATCGCTCTCTGTTCGAGATCAATGCGTTGGCCGATAAGCTCGGATCCGATCCGACGACCATCTTTCACTTCGTCCGCGATCAGATCAGGTACGAACCGTACGTCGGCGTGCTGCGCGGGGCGCTGGGCACGCTCGTATGTCGCGCGGGGAATTCACTCGATCGTAGCCTGCTGCTAGCGGCTCTGCTCCAGAAGAGTGGGCTCGCGGTGCAGATTGCCAACGGTGAGCTCAGCGATGCAGACGCTCGCACATTGGTCCAGCGTCTGTTCGAGCCCGCGACGCCGACGCCGAGCGCCCTGCCGGCGGACGCCGACTGGATGCCGGACCTCGCCCAAGCACTTAGCGTGGATGAGCGACAGTTGCGGCAAAGCATCGAGCAGGACAGCGCGCGCAGCGCCGTCGAGGCCGGGAGTGTGCTCGCATACACTGACAGCGAGGCCGAGCTCGTGGGTAACCTGCTGTCGCGAGCCGGGGTGGACCCGGCCGTCCTGACGCCGGCGAACCGCCTGATCGCGGAGGCGAGCAACCACTACTGGGTACGCTATCAGGATGCTTCCGGGAAATGGATCGACCTCGATCCCGCATTCACGAACGCCGAGCCCGGCCAAGCCAGGACTGCGGCGGCGGCCACGTTCGGTCCGGATGCCCTGCCTGAGGAGCTCTATCACCACCTGCGCGTCACGTTGAGCCTGCGGGTGACCACGGGCACCCAACCCGATAGTAGTTCCGATCAGCCGCTCATTGACCAAGAACTCCGGGTCGCCGATCTGCAGGGCAAGGCGGTCACAGTCATGAGTCTACCAGTGCCCCGGCTCGATCCGTTGAAGTCGGGCGTCACGCTAATGGAAATCCTGGACGCGGCGAAAGCGTACCAGACGTCGCTCATTGTCGGGGACGACAGGACGATGGGCAAGGCCTTCGATCTCAAAGGTCACATTGCGGGCATCATGACGCCCGAAGGCGTCGATGTGGAACAGGCGGGGGGTGTCGGCAACGCGAACGGTGGGCTCCTTGGCGGGATTGCCGGCGCGTCGAGTGGCGACACGTCGAAGACGAGCACGGGCGAGGGGCGGATCGTGGGGGAGTGGGTCGACTACACGCTGACATTGCCGGCGCAGAAGGGTGCGGGTGTAGAGGAGCACAGGTATCACCGCGACATCATCGCCCCGGTGACCGTGACATCGTGGTCGGCGCGCAACCCCGACAAGCCGCAAGTGACGCCGACTCATGTCCCGGACAAAGCGCTGCGGCGTCGCTTGATGTGGAGCGCCGAACTGCTGCCCGTGTCCGGAGCAACGGTCCCCAGCTACGCCGGGTACCTGCGGCTAGGCGCGCTCAAGACTGCGCGTCCGATGCTGGACGCCTTCGCGAGACGCGCAAACGGACTGCCCGCCGATCCCGCGACTTTTTCCAAGCAATCCACCGCATCAATCCGGGACTTACTGCTTGCCGATGCGAGCATGTACTTCCCTGGTGGTTCGTCGCCGACCGTTCGCAGCTATTTTGCCCGGCCCGGGCTGATTGCTTACGAGGGCCGAATTACTGACGCCGACAACGCGGTCTTCACACAGGGGTACGACATCGTTGCCTTCACGCCGCGCACGGTGGCCAATGCGACCGCTAGTGCTAGCGACGCTCGCCTGCAAGCGACCAAGATCGAGCTGCAGCGCGGCATCTTGGCCACGCGGCTCGAATGGTCGTTGATGGCCAGCCGGGCGCCGAAGTCACGGAGTGTTACGAACACGACGGCAATTCTCGCGGCCGCCCAGAACCAGGGCGTGCCGCTGCGCGTCCTGAGGAGTGGAATGGCCGGTGTGAACGATGTCACGAATCTATCTGTACCAGACAGCCTCAAAGCGGAGCTGGCGGGCGAGTTGGCAGCGGGTGGGACAGTAATCGTTCCGGCGCGAGAGGTGACGATAGACGGACGATCGCAGATTGGCTGGTGGCGATGGGGGACCTCGGGCGATCTGATCGGCATCATGCCTGGAGGCAGAGGGCAGAGCATGACAGAATACGCCGTTGCCGTCACCGATGAAGCGCTGCACCAAGCAATCGACGAGGTCAATGTCATCCTTAGCTACGAGAACGACTTTGGGATCATTTACGTGGACACCGGGACACAGTTCACCTATGCCGAGGGCACAACGCAGGAGGTCGAGCACCTGATGGATCTGATCCGGAGCAGCGGTCAGCTCTACCGTTTCATGGTTCACTTTGCGTAACGCGTGACGGAGAGGATCACGTTCGCGAGATGGGGCTCGGTCCGGCGCCTAGCGCGGGGCCAGAACAATGTCGGTGTTTTGCGCGACCACGATCGTCCACCTGCCATTGACGTTCGTCAGTACGAGCGTGAGCATTGCGCGTCGCCGTTGTAAGGTCTCGCCGGACGGATTGATTTGGCCAGTCACCTCGGTCACCGACCGCGCGACCGCGACATCGGGAAGAAGAAACCGCACCGACGACTCTCGGAGGCTCAGTTGGCTGTTCCGAAAGACCGTCGCGTGCGCTGCCGCATGAGCCTCTCGAATGGCGTGGCGCCCAGTCCAGCGCCCCCCGCACATTGACGAAATCCGCATCCTCGGTAAACAGGTTCGCGAACGCGTCCATGTCGTGACGGCTCCAGGCGCCAACGATCTGTTTCAAGATTCTAGCTACGACGGTTTCGTCGTCCACACGGGCACCATCTAGTGACCATCGTCAACGCGCCAATTCCGTGTGTCGTATGGTGTGTCGTATCCCCTGCACTACCCTGCTTTTCGGTGCCGCTCGGTGCTGTCGCTCTAGAGTCAGAGCAGCCCCGTAGCCAAGGCGGACCGCGATTAGGAAACCGCTGCTCTATCCACCTGAGCTACGGGGGCTGCGTGTTTCTATTCTAATACCAATCTTAAGGTTACGGCCACCCGCTCCAGTTGCATTGTAGGTCGATCGTTGGCTTTTGGGCACAACTTTGGGCAGATAAACCGCGAAGAGATCGGCGGAGCAAGGGTTGATAGTGGTGAAGCGAGGAGGGTACACGGCGGCACTCCGGCCCGCGCCCCCGTTCAAAGGAAGGCGCTCCGGCGCGAATCAACTGCGCCACAGGCGGGCGGTGGCGTGTTCCCTTTACCGCTTTTTCAGGACCAACTCGTTAGTTGCTTTGATCTGCTCGTCTTCGGCACCGTCAGAATGAAAGGCGGCAAGTTGCCGCCGGTTGATGACCTATGAGGACGAGTCGGTACGTTGCGTCATCGATAATGCCAGACGACGGTCGGTCCGATCTCGATCACGGTGAGATCCTTGGCGATGAGCACCGGGCCGCGGTACTCACTGCGGACCGCGGCCTCGAGGCCGGCGTCACTCACGTAGTGCGTGACGACCGCGAGCTTCGGCTTCGAGGCGGCGAACACACGTCCCGCATCCTCGCCCGAAGCGATCGACCGTTGTTCGGGTGGCGTCGAGTTGCTCGCGTTGGTGCTCCATGCCGCGTGGATCAGGCAGTCGACGCCCTGTGAGAACCTGATGAGGTGTTCCGAAAACCGCGTGTCGCCTGAGATGACCACGGAGTGTCCGGCGTAGTCGATTCGATAGCCGAAGGCCGGATTGACGGCGCCATGGTCGACCAGGAATGCCGTGACGCGCACCGGGCCAACCGACACGACCCCTCCATCCCTGACCTCGTGTGCGGTCAGCTCTGCGCCCTGCGCTGGCAGACTCTCCGGTGGCGCCTCGCGCGCTGCGATCGCGAAGCGATATGCGGCGCTCGAGATGCTCTAACATCGCGCGGGTTTCTGTGGGTCCCCACACCGGGAGTGGCGCTTGCCGGCCGAGTAACCAGCCGGTGAGCCAAAAATCCGGGATGCCGACGATGTGGTCCGAGTGCAGGTGCGTGAGGAAGAGGGCAGTGACGCTGCTGGCCGGCACGCCGGCGTCGGCCAATCGAATGACGGTGCCGCGCCCACAGTCGAAGAGGATCGTATCCGGTCCGGCCACAACGAGAACCGCCGCGCCGAAGCGGTCGTGCGTGGGATATGGAGTCCCGGTGCCGAGGATCGTCACAGTGATCGCAGCCACTTTCGCGGGCGTTGCCTGCCCCGCGGCGGCGGTCATCGTGGCCAACACCATGAGGCTTCCCACCGGTCCCATGTAGCCCCCGAAGTAGTGCTTATCGATGCGATCCGCGCTCTGCTCAGATGAGTGCCGTGGCTGGCCGTCGACCGTCGCGCCGGAAGCGGCGCGCCGTGATAGCGAAAATACATCGCGGTAACGCTGTCGATGTTCGGGCTCGGTCCGAACACTCGCAGTGCCTTCACGACGCCTTGCGTCGCCGTTGACGAGACGGAGCGGACGACGATACACCCTAAAAGGCGGCGGGACCTTCGGCGGCAGCTTGAGCACGCGCCGCACAACGGCTCCGTGTTCTTGGCAGAGCTACCGAAGTAGCCCATCGTCACGAATGAACAGGCGCGTGGGATTTTTCACCCAGCTCGGTACCTTCGTCGTCAGCTTACCCCTGATCCCTGACCCCGCCGTTTGCCGTCCGCTACCGGCCCGTTGCTGCGCTCGGATTCTCCACTGGCAAGTCGATCCTGCGGCCCCACTCCTGGAAGGACCCGTCGTAGAGGCGCACGGGATATCCGAGGGCTTTCGCAGCGAAGAGCACGGCCGTGGCGCGTTGACCGATGTGGCAATAGGCGACGACGGTGTCCCCGGGGTGGACGCCGGCCCGCGCGAAGCTCGCCCGTATCGCGTCAGCGCTCTGCAGATGCGCCTGCGCGTCGTAGAGTTCTTCGAACGGCAGGCTTTGCGCACCCGGGATGTGGCCGGGGCGTGGGCCTTCGTCTTTGTCGGTGCCGTTGTAGAAGGACGCTTCGCGGGCATCGATCAGCGCGATGCCCGGCGCGGTTGCGTGTGTGCGGACCCAATCGGCACTGACGATGAGCCCGGGGTCGGCGCGCGCCGTGATAGTCCCGGGCGTGACCGCACCTAGTGGGCCATGCTCCACCGGCTTCCCCTCGGCCTGCCAGGCGGGCAAGCCTCCGTCGAGCATCGCGGCCGACGAACCCAGCCCCTCGTACGCCAGTGTGTAGAGCACGCGCGTCGCCCACGTGACATAGAGAATGCGCGCCATCTTGCTGGTCGAATCCTTCGCGTCGTAGACGATGATGTGCGACCGGTTCGAGATGCCCAATGCCTCGAGGCGGCCTCGCAGGACGTCTGGCGGAAGCATCTCGAGAATCAGTTTGTGATCCCAGTCGAAGGGCTTGTCCATTCCGGCCGAGATCTGCGCGAGACTCACAAACCGGGCGCCGGGGATGTGCGCCTGCTCAAACGCGGTCGAGTTGCCCACCTGCAACAGGACGAGGTTTTTATCGTGCAGGTGGTTGGCGAGCCACGAGGTGCCCACGAGGATTCGGTCTCGTGGCGGACTCCCGTTCTGGGCGAGGAGCATGGGTGCGACCGCCGCGAGACCGACGGCTGCAGACAGAGACAGGCGCGTCCTTCGCGGCCGGTCGTTGGGCGACGGGGAAGACATGGTTCGGCCTCCTGGAGCAGAGATGGCCATGGGCACTCGGGCTCGCGGGTCTGGGCGAAACGACGGTGGTATCAGTCGCTGTGCATGGGCTCTCGTCCTGCACATCGTGCGTTCGACATCGCCCTGTCCAGGATGTAGACGTCGCTAACGTCTTGTCCCGTTACGGTTGCGCGCGGGCCGCGGACGGTTCGGGTCCGAAAGCGCAGACCCTGGGAGAGTAGATAAGTAGTTTGGGGATGCGGCTCTACGTCCCCGGCTTCGGTGCCATTGGAAGGTGATAGTGCGGTCAGTGTCCCTCAGCCGTAACGCAGCCTCAGCCGTGTTGGTCCACCGTATTGCGGTTCGTCTGGCGGCGGCCCAATACTCCATGACCCAGACGGACTTCGACCGCGGTCATGTGGCGTCGTTCGTTGCGGATTGCATGGGCCGGTCCTGCAGAAGGACAATGGTTGCGGTGGCGAAGCCCGGTGGCAGCGTTACATGCTGAAGCAGGCCACTCCGTGATGGGAGGTGCGCTCGTGTTGCCGCCACGGCGTCACAGAAACCCGACCTCTCGGCACACGCTGGGCGGCGTGTTCGCAATGGCCGTCGCTGTGTCTGCCGCGCACGGAAGGCCGCCGGGGAATAGCGGACAGGGACTTCCGCCCCGAGAGCCACTGCCACTCGTGAGTGATACGACCGCCTCCCTCACAGGCCGCGTAGTGCGAGGGAACAGCACGCCGGTCGCTGGGGCGGTAGTCACAGTGTTCGGGGCGAGTGACAGCGCGTTGACCGCCGCCGACGGGCGATTCGTTTTGCACGGCGTGACGATGGGAGCGCACGTGGTGATTGTCCGCCGACTGGGCTTTAGCGCCAAGCGCTTCGCGATGACGTTAGCGCCAGGAGTGACGACCGAGGTCACCATCACGATGACCCCATTTGTGCCAGTCCTGCCTACAGTGGTCACAACCGCTGAGGAGCGACGCGCATATCAGAGCGTTGGGTTCGATCAGCGGATGCGTATGGGGAACGGGCAATTCCTGACGTACGACCAGATCGTGCGCAAACAGGCTGCGAACTTCACCGAGCTGCTGCAGGGGATGCGTGGGGTGTGGATGACGCAGGGCTCGCTCCAATCGGGAGTTGTTGGAACGGCCGTGACTGGAACTCGCGGCGTGGGGAGCTGCGTCGCGTACGTCATCGATGGGGTTCCACAGCAACAGCTGATGGAGCACGACATTGCCGGCACGCCGCTCGGCGCCGAATCACCCGACAACCTGGTGGATGCATTGCAGGTGGGGGCCATTGAGGTTTACAGTGCGGCCGAGCGACCGGCCGGGTTTGGAGGGGTGCAAGAGCACCCCTCGCCTGTCCCTTTCTCAGCACCTCCCAAGGTTGGCCTCGACCGCCAGCAGTGTGGCCTGGTGCTGATATGGACGCGAGCGCGGCTCGGCCTACCTGCTGTGACTGCTCCGCTGACGAGTGGTCAGTCGACGGAGAAGACCTCGCCACAGGATGCAACACGAGCTCTGACCACGTTCGCTCTCGGTCCGGCGTGTACGCCGCCGCTTGCCATCGACACGATAGAACTCCTCGTGTACGCGACCGTGCAGGGGACGGCTCCGGCTCAGGTTTCCGACAGCGCGTGGGGGAGCTACAGAGAGCGTGTATTGGCCGCGATCGATAAGTGGGCCGAGCTCCCGAGTGAGCTCTTTCTCCCGGGTTTTTCCTTGCCGATATCACGACAGACCGTGAGCGGCGTGCCAACGGGAAGTGGGACACCAGATCTCGAAGTCACGCCCTCGCTCTCAACTGTGGTTGCCTTCACGCTCGACGCAACTGGTGCGCTCAAACGCGCTCGCATCGCCGCTTCGTCCTTGTCGGACGGTGCGGACACGAGCGTCTTAGCTATCGTCGAGCAAGCAGCGACGGCACACACCTTCCCATCGCTGCCGGCGAACGTCGATGCCGTCGATCTCTATTTGATCGTCGAGTCTGCCGCGCCCGCGCCGGGCACCCATGCGGCTGTCATCGGCAAGCTTGAGGTCCCGGTGTGGCAACTTTCTCAGCCGGCGCGACTGGCTCCCGCGTCACAGCTGACGGACGCGGGCCGTTTGATCGCCGACTCCACCGCGACGGACCGCGTCGCAATCATGATGGTCGTGGACCCCACTGGGCACGTGGTTCGGGGAACTCCACGCCTCGAAGCTAGTTCGGCCGCGATTCAACGACCGGCCGCTGACTTGCAGGAGCGTGTTCTTCGGATGCTCGCCGAGGCGCGGTTCGATCCAGCGCTCATCGGGGCGTGCCGCGTGAACGAGTTCGTCATGCAATCGTTCGTTGGGTCCGACGCGAGGACTTCAGCGCCCTAGGCGGCCCTCGATCGCGGCGCTGTACGCGCCGATTCAGTACCTGGGTGTATCGCCATCGCTTAGGCGGGAGAGTGTCGGTCGAGTCCAAGCAGTAGTGGCCGCGTCCGTGCAATGTGCTGCGGCCGCCGCCGCGTCCGGCAGATCCACCGCCGAGGCGTCGTACGCCGTACGTCACGGATCCGCTCGTGCGCAGTCAGCTTCAGTCAAGATGGTCGGTAGTTGGTACTCGCATGATCGCTTACTCGGTCTACTTGTTACGTTCTCCTTCTACTTTTTTGAAGCTCGGACTGACGCACCAGAGTGTGCTAAGGGCATCCCGGATTACAGGCTTTGAGATTGATCGTATATGTGGCCATGTTGTGGTTTGCGGGATAATCCTGGCTGGCGACTTTGCGAATCAGCATGGTCTTGCCGCTCTGCTCCACCGTATAGTCGCCTTTGAACAAGTGGTCGAGGAGGAAATGCGCGCCGACATAGGGCAGGGTGAAGTGGCCCAGCACCGGGAGCATGAGCGTGCTCGGCGCGATGACGACGTAGAACGTGTAGCCGCGCGTGTACGTCTCATTGAAGTCGGTCCGGGCGGGCTGCATCTCGATCGTGATGTGCCCATTGCTGAACTGGCCGGTCACCGGAATGAAGAAGGACGTCGGTGACGCCAACGAGTTGACGAAGCCACCCGACGCGTTGTCGGTGGCCAGTGGCGCGATGTCCTTCGTCCGGACGATGCCACCCCGAGCCATCTTCCCGTACAGGTCGTCGGTGAAGACATTCGACTTGTAGGTGAACCGGGTCGCCCCGCCTTGGATCTGGCCGCTCAGCGCGACCGATTTGCCCTCGGCGGTCTTGGGGTAGCGGAGCGTCAACGTACCCTGGATTGCCGTCGAGTAGGTCCACCATTCGGTGGGTTCGTTGCCCGCGGTCGTCTTGCTATAGAAGTGGGCCACCATTGTCGCCGTGACCGGGCCCTCGAATTTCTCGCAGTACTGGGCGAACAGTTGCTCGCCGGCGAAGCCGGCGACGTCGCCGGCCAGTGACATCGCCTTGTCGAGCATATCGAGGGGACTCTTCGTGCCGTCCACGATGCTCGGCACGAACTTCTTCGTCTCCGTGACCACGAATTTATAGGCCGGCGTCGCGCGCACCGACTCGGGGATATGATCGACAATTTTCTCGGCGACCTCGGTCTCGGACCCCAGCTCCAACTCGCCTTCCGCGAGCGCTTCGGTTGGTTTGCCTGCCGCCGCCGGCAGTTTGGCCACGAGGGTGCCGACCGCGTCCGCGCCGGGCCCTGCTGATGGAGGCAGCGCCGACTTCGCCATGTCGGTGGCGAACGCCGCGGCGAATTGCCAGGGCTTCTTGACGATTGAGATCATGTCGGGGATCGCGCGCAGGGCCATCGTTGCCTGATCGATCCTGTCACACGCGGGCAAGGCTTTCTGGCTGTCCGCGATCTCCTTGTCGGCTCGATCTTTTTCGTCCTTGGCCTGCTGGTTGAGCTGGGCGAGGTGATAGAACATTCTGATCGAGGGCGAGGTCAGCGTCCTCTCGCTGCTTCATCATGTCTTGAAACGGCGCCAAGGCCGTCTTCAGCTTCGGGGCCTGATCAGCGAGCGGCTTCACCGCGGTGGCGAGCTTGTCGAGCTTCTCCTCCAGCTCCGTCTTGGCCGGTGAGTCGGGCGTGTTGTCGACTTCTTGCTTCACCGCGGCGACGAGCTTTGCCGGCTCCTCGAGCAGGGCTTTGTTGTCGGCGACGTCCTCGTCGATATCGATCAGGTACGTTTTCACCGTGAACTCCGCGGTGGACGGTGCCCCCTTGTCCGCTTGCGCGCTCACTTTGTACAGCCCTTGCGCGTTCGTCTGGCCGTACAGGAAGGAGTACCGGCCATCCTTGTCGGGCGTGGTCAGGAGAACCTCCGGGCCGCCGGATGGGGGAGTGACCGTGAGCCGGATCTGCACCCCCGGCTCGGGGAAGGCGAGCCCGGAGAGGGTGACGGTTCCGTGGGTGGGAACGTCGGTCGGCGACGCCGTGAGCGTCGCGCCGGGGTCGCCCCCGCCGCTCGGCGTCGGTGCCTGTGCAGCTACCGAGCGGCCGGCCACGAACGCGACGACCATTGCGGCCAGCCAGACAGCGGGTGTCCGTGTCATTTGTAGGTGCTCCGGTTCAAGATCGGTTGAGAGTCGGGGTCGATCGCTTCAACGCACGCCCCCTGGTTCGCGGCGCGCAAAGTCGCCAGGGCGCATCTCTCGGGTGTCTCTGACCGTGGCGCCGGCCACGACTGCCGCGGTCATCGCTGCGCCCAAGAGCGCAAAGGCACGGCGCATCATGTACCGACGCTTCGCTTGAGGATGATCTCCGTAGGCTTGCCCGTCTTGGTGACGACCATGACACCCTTGGTCCCGCCTGCTTCGCTGGATGGTGGCTCCCACACTGCGACGGAGATGTGGTTCGTGCTGTTCCCCGTGGTATCGAGCACACTGTTCATCGACGGGGTCGAACCGGGACGCAAGGCCGTGAGCATCTTCGCGATGTTGGACACGGAGAGGCCTTTGCCCAGCGCGTCGAAGTTGGGGATGACCGCTTGCTTCCACGTGCTCGGCAGTTGCCCGTGATACCAGGCGACGACCTGGTCGAACGAATCCGTTGTGAGCAGGACGCACGTCGACCCGGTGTCGGCGGGGACATCACTCTTCGTCGTCCGCGCGCTGGCCACTTTCGATACCGCGTTCGGGTAGCGCGGCAGGCCGGTGACATCGTACGTGAAATCGCGAGCCATGACTGTCGTGGCACCGCGTTGCGCCGACGTGGAGTCCGGACCGGCCGGCCCAAGACTGCCGCTCGACATGGCGTATCCGCGGGCCAGCGCCGCCGGGTCGGGATCGCCGGCGCCATTAGCCGGGACGCTGCCTTGGCCCGGGTCTCCGCTCCCCCCCGAACCCGTGGGCGTGCTCCCATGGTCGGCGGCGCCGGCACTGGCAGGTGCGCCAGCTGGACCGCTACCCGCGTCACCGCCACCCCCCGAAGCGCTGGCGGTCGCAATGGCGCTGGCGGGCGTCTGTGAATCGGGCGCCGGCGAGTTGGTTGGGGCGCTCGCGGTACCAGTTGCGGACGCGGCCGACGCGGTCGATGCGAAGCAGGGCGGCGCGTGGCGATACATCACCCACGCGCCGAGGAAAAATCCGATGGCGACGGACAGAATCCAGACGAGCGGGTGCCGGTGGTGGGCGACCGGCTGCGGTGCGAGAGGTATGGTCATGAGAGGGTCGGAGTTGAGGGTCCAGGCGCGGGCACCGGTGTGTCGCGCGTGCGTCGTCGTCGTTGGCGATTGGTGGTTTGGGGCGTATGCTGCGTTCGGCGGCTATGCCAGCACCCGATCTCGAGGAAGACGGACCGACGCGTCGCCACGTGAGCGAGTGCCGGCGCCCGTTCTACTGGCGGAGCAGCTCCACACGACGGTTGCGCGCGCGCCCTTCGAGTGTGGAGTTCGTCGCGAGCGGCGCCGAATCCCCGGCACCACCCGCTGTGAGGCGACTCGCGGCGATCCCGTATCTCGTGGCCAACACCTGGCGCACGGCCTCGGCTCGACGCGCTGAGAGAATGCGGTTGCCCTGACCCGTACCGCCGATACTGTCGGTATGCCCCGTAACCTGCAGATGCCAATCCGGGTGCCGCTGCAGGATGGTACCGATCATGTGGAGCGCGCTGTCGGATGCGGGCGTGATCGCCGCGCTGTTGAAGTCGAAATAGATGTTGTAGATCTCGACCGGACGACGCTCGGCGAGATCTTGTTCCATCCGATGCGCGACCGACGTATCCGGAAACGTGATACTGACGACACGGCCCCCGCGCCGTCCCCGCTGACCGGCCACCAGAGGCGCCGAGTCGGCCGCCATAATCAGCGGCAGGTTCGGATCAGCCAGCACACGAAGGTCCGCGCGGTACGGCTCGCCATCGTGCCTGAGCGTCCCAACTACGTGCACCGTCGGCACGCTGACGAGCCGATTGTTGATCAACACGGCGAACGGCGTGACCCCCCGCTCGGCCCGTGTTACCGTGCCGCCGTACGGAGTCCCGGTGGGGATGCTATCGGACGTCAGGGCTCGAGCAAGGGACGCGATCATCTCCAGCGCCTCGCTCGCTCGCCCGTTGACGTGGATGTCGTCGACTATAGTCAGTTGCGCCGATCCGGTCTTGATGATGTCGCTGTATACGGCGGACGACAGCATCATGCTTGTCGTGTTGTTCATGACGAGCGGATCGGTCGAGATCCAGATTTGCCGGTAGGTGCGTCCGTCTCGCATCGACTGCCGGGTCATCTTGGTGTCGATGTTGACGGTTTCCATGCCGCCGTTGCGGGCACCCTTGTAGGCGTAGCCCATGGCGCTGATCGCTTCCGCGTCCACTCCCTGCACGAGGAAGTAAGGCGTATAGTCCCCTTCCACGGAGTCGCCGTGCCATGCCATGCCAATGCGAAGACCTGGCACGAGCGGGATGGTCGGCGCACCTGATGTCTGCGCCGCGATGCGGGGCACTCCGATGGAGCCGAGGCCCGCGACGACCATTGCCGCAGCGACGATGGTGGCCATGACGGCGTGCACGGCGCACCTCGAGACCGAAGTCGAGGGCATCAGAGCTTCTCACAGGCAGCGGCCAGCAGCGCCTTGGCCTTGTCATAGTCGGCCGTGCCGAGGATTATCGTGAGGCCCACATCGTCCTTGGTGACGATGAGCCAGGACCCGTGCACGAGCGTGCCAGCGTCCCACGGACCGGCGAGGGTCGTGTCCGAGTTCATGCCGCGGGTGACTGCCGCACCCATACCGGGCATGCCAACTCCCTTGGTAAACGCGTCGAGGATCTTTGCCTGATTCCCATTGAGCTTGGGGATGTTGGGCATGCCGCCCCCTTGCGCCTTGAGCTGGTCCATTCCTTGAATCGATTGCGCTCCCTCGGTCGATCCCATGATACCGCTCACCATTGACGTGCCGTGCTTCATCATGTTGAGTGAGCGATAGCCGCCGGTCCAAGTGATGCCCATTTGGTAGCTGACGCGACCATCGGGAGATCCCACGACGTATGTGCACGACTTGCCGTCTGGACCGGGCGCCGGATCGCTGGCCAGAGGACCGAGGATTGCTTCGGCGCGCGCGCGAGGGACGAGCGAGCACGGGGGCATTGGTTTGATGGGCTTTGGCGCCTGGCCGACTGCCGCTGCGCCGTCGTACGTCAGTGGTTGCGCCATGCGCGCGATGGCGCGCGTCGCAAGATCGGCGGCCGCCGGTTTCCCCCCGTTGGTGCCAGAGACATTGATGTAGAACGCGTCGTCCGCCTTATACCCGACGAGGACACCCTGCGGGTACCAGTTGGAGTTGTCCCAGGGGCCCTGACCGGCGGACCCCATCACAGCCGACGCCCCTCCGGCAGGATTGGACTGTTGAGGGACGTCTCCCGACGCACCGGCGTTGTGCAGCACGCGATCGGCGACGACGGGAATACGGCGCATCAGCGTGCCGACCTCGCGGGCGCCGCCGCTCGAGTGCTGGAAGAGCACTTCGCGCCCGTCCCGGCCCCGATAGAGACAGGCCTCGCCGTCCTTGCTCGGGACCGCATTGTCGAATGTCACGCGGTATGGCGGCGTCCGGAGGGGACCGGTGTAGAGCTCGACCTCAGCGGCGGTCAGATATCGACAGGAATCCAAGGCGTGTTGCTGTGCCGGGGTCTGACCGACCCCGGCGCTGGAGAGAACGGCAGTACAGAACGCCGTCGCCATGGCGGCGGCGCAGGGGATAGGGCTGGAGACCTCGAGGAAGAACGACCCAGGCGCTCCTGGCTTGGGAGCAAGGGCGACGGCCTTTGACCACTTGTAGTCGAGTGGCTCTGAGAGGCGTTTGACCGCCTTCGTCGCAGCCATCGCCACGCGACGCGCAATCACCAGTTTGCAGGTTGTCTCCATGGTCTCTCCCGAGGGGGCTCACCGCCTGACTGGGGCAGCATGTCAACCCAGAACGGAAGCCAAGATGAACGGCTGGTGTCACTTGGGGGTGCGCACCGCCGTCACCTGCGCGTCACCTGGTCTTTTTTTTTGCCCGACGGCAGATTCTTTGGTAGTGTTGCGGCTCACCACGCTCGGGAGCCCGGCGCTCGCAGATCCCGCGGGCGCCGAGATCCGCTCAGTCCTGGCTCAGCCCAAGCGACTGGCGGTGCTTGCCTACGTGGCGACCGAAGGGTCCCAGGGTTTTGTCCGGCGCGAGACGTTGCTCGCCCTCTTCTGGCCAGAATCGGACGCCGAAGCCGCCCGCCAGGCCCTCCGCCAGACGCTGTATCACCTGCGCCGCGAGACGGGCGAGGATGTCTTCCACGCGCGATCGGCCGACGAGATCGCGATTAATCGCGGTGTCCTGTGGTGCGACGCCGTCGAGTTCGACCAATGCGCGAGCGGGCGGCGATACCTGGAGGCGATGGCACTCTATCGCGGGGATTTTCTCCCGGCCTTCGCATTCGCCAACGAATCCGCCGAATTCGAGCAGTGGCTCGAGAGCACCCGCGCTGGCTATCGGAACAAGGCAGCGGCGGTCGCCGCCGTTCTGCGAGACGATGCCGAGCGGACTGACGACCGCGATGCCGCATCAGCCTGGGCAAGAGTGGCGGCTCAACTATCTCCCGACGATGAGCGAACCACACGCCGCCTGATCGAAGTCCTCGATGCCGGCGGCGACCGCGGAGGAGCGTTGCGGGCTTATGATGAATTTGCCCGCCGGTTGTGGTCGGCGTACGAGACTCGGCCATCGGCAGCGACCGCGGCCCTCGTGGCCGGCCTACGAACCGGCACGCCGAGGCCGGTCACTACGCCTTCCGCGGGCGTCACACGCGCGCGGGAGGGGCCCCGCGCTGCCACCATTGCCGGTGTCGGCCCCGCGGACGCGGCCGTCGCGCCCGCACGTGCGCCCACACCCGATCGAGTGGGCGCGGTCGGCACCAGCGAGCACGACGCCGGTGGGGGCGACATCGCAGGGCCGGTCAGCCGCCGCGGTGGTCCAGCGCAGGCGATCGCCGCTGGGCTCGTCGTGGCGGCGGTGCTCGCCGGCGTGTGGCTACTCGGGCATCGTCCGCGACTTGCGACGGCGCGCGGCACAGCCCCGCCCACGCTTGCCGTTCTTCCCTTCGAGCATGACGGGCCGGCAACCGATGGCTACTTGGCGGGTGGGATCACCGAGGACATTCGAAGCCGACTGGCCGCCCTGCCGGGATTACGCGTCATCGCCGGCGCGAGCTCCGACCAGTACCGCAATGTCACGAGTGGCGTGCAACGCATTGGCCGCGAGCTGGGCGCGGAGTATCTGCTCACCGGCCGCGTGGCGCGAGCGGGCCCAGGCGACAGCACACACGTGCGAGTGACTCCGGAGCTGATCCGGGTATCGGATGCGACCACCGCCTGGACGGTCCCATTCGACGCCTCGCCCACCGAGCTGATCGACGTGCAGACTCGAGTGGCAGAAGCCGTCGTAGAGGCGCTGAACATGCGCCTCGAAGACAGCGCGCGCGCTGCGCTCTCGCGCCTTCCGACGGGCAACAGCGTAGCGTACGACGCGTATCTCCGGGGAGAAGGCATTTTTGCGAGCGGGCCGGCGGACGCCACGATACTGCACAAGGCGGTGGCGGAGTTGGAGCGCGCGGTGGCGCTGGACACCAATTTCGCCCCGGCCTGGGCCGCGCTCGCGGTCGCGCGGACGCGGCTGTTCGAGAATAGCGGCAGTTTGCAACGATCGGACATCACGCGGGCGCGGTTCGCGGCCCAGCGCGCGTTGGCGCTGGACTCGACGCTGCCCAACGCGCGCGCGGCAATGGCGGGCTACTACTCGGTCGGGGAGCACGACGAGAGGCGCGCGTTGCGCGAGCTTCGCATTGGCTTGCGGTCGAGTCCCCGTGACGCCGCGCTCCTGACCCTGGTCGCACTCGGCGAGCGCGCCCTCGGCCAGTGGGATTCGGCGGTCGCTCACCTGCAGGAAGCGAGATCGATCGATCCGCGGAGCGCGACGGTTGTGTACGATCTCGGGATCACGCTGTTTGTGCTGCGACGGTTCCCCGAAGCTCGCGAGGCCGCCGAGCGGACAATTGAGCTTGCCCCGGACGCACAAGCCTGGCAGCTCGTGGCGATGCTGTCGCTGGCCAGCGGAGACCTCACTGCCGCCCGCGCGGTCATGACCCGGGCCGGAGAGTCGGTCGACCCGACGACGCTGGTCACGTTCATGGCGACGTACGGCGACCTGCTCTGGGCGCTGGATGAGCGTCAGCGCGCCCTGTTGCTCCGTTTGACCCCGGCTTCATTTGGCGATGACCACTTCAATTGGAGCTACGCGCTGGCCGGCGCGTCGTGGGTCAATGGTGACAGCGCGGCGGTGCGCGCCTACGCCGATACTGCCCGCCGCACGGGGGAAGAGAGCGTGCGCAACGATCCGAAGGACCCGCAGGCGCTCGCGCTCCTCGCAGTCGCGAACGCCTATGAGGGACGGCGCGAGGTGGCCCTCCGCCAGGGCGAGCAGGCCGTGGCCATGTGCCCACCCGAGACGGACGAGATGACGTGCGGGTACGTGCTACAGCAGCTCGCCCGCATTTACATTGTGCTCGGCGAGAACGACCGGGCAGTGGCGATCACGGCCAAACTGCTCCGCATGCCGTCGTACCTCTCTCCCGGATGGCTCCGGGTCGATCCGACCTTCGCGCCGCTGCGCGGCAACGCCGCCTTTAGGCGATTGCTCGGCGAAGAATAGCGCGAAGGGAGAGAGACGGGCCAGCCGCGTAGCGCTCGGTGCACCTTGCGGCCGCGCTTTCCCGAGAGAGCGACAGAACCGGCGCGTCGGGCAATACCGTCTTGCAGTGGCTCTCGACGATCGCCGGCACCAGTCCAGCGTGCCGACCACCTCATTGGCCGCGCTACTCGGTTCAGTGCCGCCCGCCTCGATCGCCACCAGTTCCGCGGCGCACACCAGAGCGCCATACTTTGGCAATGTCTCTGCCTCGAACGGTCCGCGAACCGCTCCGCCGCGCCGAGCTGGCGACGATCGCCGAACGCCAGTTCGGCGACATGATCAAGGCGGTGGTGGATGTGACCCGCCGGATCATGGCGATCGGCGGCGAGTTGCATTCGGACGAAGAGGCGCTGCTGCTCGACGAGGGTTCGGAACAGCGGGATCTCTGGGGCATCAACCTGTATCCGGCGGAGACCGGGGCCGACTGGATCGAATTCGACGCGATGATCAACGTGCGGCCGGCACAGGGTAATCGCTCGCGTGGCGTCGAGGATCCGGAGCTGCGCCAGACGATCCGCTCGGTCGTCGAGGAGCTGGTGGCGTGACCGACATTGGGGCCGTGCACCATTGAGCGGCTGCGTCCGGCCGGTGGGGCGCGATGACCCTCGTCGAACAGATGGCCAATGTCGGCAGCGAAGTCGGCCGGTCGGTGCGAGCCCATGCGGACGGCAAAGCCGTGCGCTTCGATCATGCGCTCGCGCGCGCTCTCGAGCTCTTCGATCTCACAGCCGCCGACGTGCGGTGGGCCGGTCCGCGGCGCCGCGAGATCCTGCGGGCGCGCGAGGAGTTCTGCCGGCTCTTCTTCGATCCGATGGTTGGTCCGGAATCGGCCGCGGGACTTGACAGCTACTTCCTCCGGTTCGCCGTCGCGGCGCGCCGGCGTGGCGCGACGGACACGTCGCCGCTCGGGGGCGGCTCTTCACGCTAGCCGCACATCGCTCTGCCTGTGCACGGGCGTGAAGTGCAGCACGACTTCAGTTCCCTTCGGGCAGCATTCTGATCTGCGACGCTAGCACGCCGGCGGCTCGGCCGTTAGAGTTGGCACGCAGCGCCGGTCCCCTGATCCCTGACCCCCGCCAGCCGTACATTCGTCACGGCCACTCGTCGGGTCGCAGCCGGCGGCCGTACAAAGTGTCCTTAACCAGGTCCGCACCGCTATCCGCCGGGCGTTGCCCAAAACGGAGTCCGCCTCAACTTCGTAACGGCAAGCGATAGATCCGCGGCGCGTTCCCATTCGCAACGACGCTCTCGAGATCGGTTGGCAGCGCATTGACGAGTCGCCGTGCAGCCTCGAAGCGCGCGGTCCCCTGGTCGATGAACTGATCGCTTCCGATGACGAAGCGATCCGGAAAGGCGCGTAACAGCGCGATCCAGCCCGGACGCATCTCCCAGCTGGCCGGAAAGAACGGCGCGGTCCGCGCAGTGCCCGAGGCATCGACCTTGATGCTCATCGCGAGATTGGCGTGCCGCTCGAGCAGGCCGCGCATCAACAGGATGGTCCGCTCGCCGGTGAGATCCCAGCCCGCGTGAAGCCAGACGATCCGCGCGTCTGGATTGTGATCGAGCAGGCGCTCGAGGCGCACAATGTTCGCGTTGAGCGTGCGGGGATTGCTTGCCTGCACGCGATTCGGAGGGAACGGCATGTCCTGCGGCACGGCTTCCATATGGACGTCGATCGGCATGCCGTGGCTCGCAGCGATGTCGGCGAGCGCCAGCATCAACGGATGATCGGGCGGCGCACTCTCGTACGGATGGGCGCCGACTTTCGACGAGAAGTGCTCTAACGCAAGCTCACCGAAGCCCGCGGCGCCAGCCGCAGCGATCTCCTCTGCCTCACCCTGGAAGCGCTTCAGCACGTCCGTCGAGACCTCATTGGCCGCGGTTGACTGCAGCAAGGGATTCAGGGACTCGCCGCCGGCTACAAAGGCAAGCCGGGGCTCGTGCCGCACCGCTTCGACGATGTCGGCGACACCGTAGAGTCCCCCATGGCCCGGAGGAAAGGGTGGCGGGGAGACGATCGCGCGGTCGATCGTGAACGCGTCCATCGCGCGCCGCGCCGCGCCGACCTGGCCGCCGAGTCGCTCACCTCGACGCAATCCGCGTGCGAGGTGAATGTGCGTATCGACGATGGGCGTTGGTTCACCGACATGCTCTGCGGTTCGCATCAGGCGAAGCAGCATGGCGCTTGCGGCGGCGCCGATCAGGTCGCGACGTGAGATCATTGCGGTTACCACTCACCGGCAACGACGGGACACCGCTCACCGGCCGCGTCGTCTGTTGCAGCCTGGGCCGGGGGAACGAGGGCGCTAATGTACTAGCCAGTCAGCACGCGCGAGTGCGAGGGGATGTCACACAGCGCAGGCCGACGCGAGAACGGGTGAGAAACGTTCCATAATATCCCGCGCTATTTGTTCTCTTGCCGCCAGGTCATGTCGACGTGGACCGGTATCTCGTTCTTGACGGGGATCGCCAACAGCGAAGGCCGCTCAAACTTGAAGTCGGAAATTGTTGCAGGAATCGTCCCCGTGATTCGTGCCTCATCGCCGCTTCTGGCCAGCTGAAACGGCACCTGCTTGTATTCGGCCGTCTGACCGGCGAACTGGACCTCGAGATCGGCAAGAATCGTTGACCCCGCCGCTCCGGTATCGGGGAGTTCGCTGCGAACGGTAATCATCGGAAATTCCGCGCCCCGGGTGACTTGCAGCATGTGCAGATCGCGGTTGCTGTCGCCGGAATCGAACGACTTCACGGGAGCCGCGATGAGGAAGTCGCACTCTCCGGCATGGCAGACGCCCTTCCCTCGGGCTGCGTGACTAATACCGTCGACTTGGTGCAGCGGGTGAGAAATATGGTACGTGAGCGTAGACTGCTGGAGCACCCACTGCGCGTCCGCGGGTTGCGCAAGACGATGCCACAGGAGCAGGAAAGCAGTCCACATCGTCTTGTGCACGAGGCCCTCAGAACTTGATGGAAACGGACAAGATCGCGGCGCCGTAGGCGGAGGCGGTCACGATCGCTACTGTGCCATGCGCACTGGCGATCCCCTGGACGTGTTGCCCCTCGCTCTTTTGCACGAAGGCCATGGCGCCGAGGATCGGCGTGAGGATCATCCCCGGCCCGTGAATCCAGGCGAGCGCCTTGTGTAAGCGAATCTGGCCACGAGTCTCCGTCCCCGACACCTTTGGGGCAAGCACCGCGAAATAGGCGCTCGCGAGATACATCCCCACGCTGGCGGTGCCGAGGGCCGCATGCACGTCGCGATCGGCAGACGTGGGGCGCCGACCGCCGGCGGAGAGGCCGGTAAAGATCGTCGCGATCAATGGAACCGCGGTGATCAGGCCGAGCCGCTGATGCGTCTTGAGCATATGCGAGCGCTTGTCGAGCCTGGCCTGCTCGGCCGTGCTCCCCTGCGTCTGGCCTGCGGAAAATCCCAGATCTGAGAGGGAAAGTTCGCGGCTCAATTGCAGATTCGCAGTGAGGTTGCTGCCGGCCGTGATGTGCACGCCGGCCACGCTCGTCTTGAACCCCTCGGCGGAGGCCGACACCTCGTACGTCCCCGGCTCGAGGTTGAGAGCCCGGTAGATGCCAGAGGAATCCGTTCGAGTCTCCCTGACCCGCCCCGTTACAACGTTCTTGATGGAGATGGCGGCGTTGGGCACAACCCTGCCAGTCGTATCGGTAACCGCACCCGATAGCGTGTCCGTCGTGCCTTGTGCAGCCAACGGGGCCGCAACGAGGAGAGCGAACGCCACCATTGCCGCAACACGGAATCGCCCTGCTCCGGGCCTGTGGTGGCAATTGACCCCCCATTTCCCAGACCCGATGGGTAGATGTGGCGGTGCGGTCATAGCAGTCGGTGAAGGTTGCCTGAAGAGGAGAGCCACGCCCTCCCATGCGTCGGGCGCGTCATCCTCATGCTAGTCCACGGAAGGTGAATGTGAGGGATCACGTTCGTACATGCGTGGGGTGCCCGGTATCACCAGAGTATCGGCGTGTTCATCGGCCGGCGGTTCGGTACTCTTCACCGCGCGCGCGGTGGCCCAATCGGCGGAATCCTGAGTTGACCCTCGATAACAGACTTGCCGCACGCACGCCTGCCACGTGGGGTGAATGACTATCCTGTGGGGGTGAAAAGCCGGTATTCAATCGCCGGCCGCGGATATGCCCGCCCCCTCGCTGCCCAACGTCTTCCGTCCCCTGACGCTCATGGTCTCCGTCATGCGGGGGTGGCGGGCGGCTCGGGCACCAGCTTGGCGCAAGAATCCCCGACCTGTGGATGGGCCGAGAAACCCTATGTGGGGGATACCTGAAGCAGACGCCGCGATGACCAGGCCGATACGCGTCGAAAGGCTCAATCCCGGGCCACCCGCTGGGCCGCTTCGGAACCAAAGCGATGCGGTCCTTAGGCCGATGGCGTGTCGTCTCGGGGGATGGTTCCATTGGTATGATGGGCACATGCCTCACTCTCTCCCTCGCGCGCCGTCGTTATTGACGCGTCGGCGGTTGCCGTGCTCAGGAGTGAGGGGCCATGATGCGCCGAGTCGGATTTGCGTTGGTGGTCATTGCGGTTGTGCCGTCCGCCGCACGTGGTCAGCAGCTGGAGCCACGCGCCTACTCGGCGTCACCGGTCGGCACCAACTTCGCAGGCGTCGGCTACGGCTACGCCTTTGGGCAGGTCCTTTTCGATCCATCGCTCCCGGTGACGGACGTGCGCGCGTACGTCAATTCGGTAAGCCTCGGATACGGGCACACCTTCGGCGTCGGCGGGATGCAAGGGCTGGTGACCGGGACGATTCCGTACGTTTGGGGCGGGCTGAAGGGAATGGTCGGGACGAGCGACAGCATGGTCACCAGGTCGGGCATCGGCGACCTGAGTGTCAAGCTCTCGCTCAACATCATCGGTAGTCCCGCGCTCCGCCCGCAAGAATTCGCGAAGACACCCCCACACCCGTTCATCCTCGGTGCGAGCCTCCTGGTCATCGCCCCGACCGGGCAGTATGACCCCGCGCATGTCATCAACATTGGCGCGCATCGTTGGTCCTTGAAACCCGAGGTGGGTGTTTCATACATTGTTGACAGGAAACTCTTTCTCGATTTCTACACTGCCGTCCAGTGGTTCGCCGAGAACACACGGTTCTATCCGGGGTCGTCTACGACCGCTCAGGCTCCGTTGGTGTCGCTACAGGCGCACGTCAGCTACACGTTCAGCAAGCGGATCTGGGCGGCGATCGAGAGCACCTGGTACAACGGGGGCGCGACGAGCACGAATGGCGGGCCACCGGGCGGGCGCCAGGATAATAGTCGCGTCGGCGCCCAGTTTTCCTTCATGATCACGAGCGGTATGTCCATCAAGCCCAGCTATAGTAGAGGAGCCACCGCCACCTTCGGCTCACGCTTCACGACTTGGGCGGTGGCGTACCAGGTCGTTTGGTTCTGACGTCGGATACGCCCCGGCGATCATCTGAGCAACGCCGGTACGTTCGATTCGCGGCGCCAGCGTCGCCGGCATCTCCGAGTCGGTGCATCCAGCTGGCGTCGAGGTTTCGTCTCCAGCATCCAGCGTCCAGCGTTGGTGGGTACCACCCGTGGACCCGTTCGGGGGTCCGATGGTATGATGCTGCAGAATGCGACGCAGCGATGGTGAACGGCGCGGCGGGAGGGCGATCATCCTGACCAGGGCGGCGGTCATCAGCGGCTGCCTCGTGCTCGCGCATCCTCCCGCGGCTGCTGCGCAGGGTGGCGTAGCGGATTCGGTTCTCAAGGCGACCAGGCGCTGGATGGATTCCGTGGAAGCGAGGTCCGGCCTCAGGTGGCATTCGGGCTGCCTGACCTACTCCGACGCTCCGTACCTGGCTTCAACAATTGCCAGCTGCCAGGTCTCGGACATCCCGGCGCCAACGCGCTACGACACTGCCCGCGTGCTGTCGTTCCGACACCTGGAATCGCCGTTCGTGCACGCTGGTCCGCCGAGGCCAGACGAGAATGTTGACGCCGCCGATAGCATTCCCATTGTGGTGGGCGATTGGCACGGACTGATCGAGGCACACCGCGTGACTGGTCAGAAGAACGTTGGGTTTGTTCTCGGGTCAGCCGATGCCGCTGGACCGTCGCACGCCGACTTCGCCCTCCGTTGTCGCAAGGGAGTACTCGAGGCGTCGCTCGATGGCCAGCAATCGCTGGGGCGGGGCCGCTCTCATACGGTGATCGTGCGACTGGGAGCCGGTCCGCCCCAGAGGCAACGCTGGCTGCTCGGACACGACAGCACGACGCTCGTCGTCGCCGGCGACCAACGCGATGTTCGCGCGTTCGTTCGCGCGCTGGGCACCTCCTCGCGTCTCACGCTCGAGGTTGTGCGATCACGTCCTTCCCCGCCCTTCGTCTTCCTCTTCGATCTGGATGGGATCCCGGTGGTCGTGTCGCAGCTCGAGAGCGCATGCAAGTAACGGTCGTCGAACAGGACCGCGATCGGTCACGCGACGGACTGGCGTCTACAAGAGGGCGCTGGTGTTGACGGGACCGGGGTTGCTGCTAGTCTTGAGACGTCTGGATGCCAACATTGTGAGGTCCATAGCATGAGCGGAGTTCGATTGTTGGTCGGCACGCGAAAGGGCGCGTTCATCCTGACCTCGGATAGCGCGCGCGCGAAATGGAAGGTAGACGGTCCCCACTTCGGCGGCTGGGAGATCTACCATGTGAAGGGCTCGCCGGCCGACCCGGACCGTTTGTACGCGTCGCAGACCAGCAGCTGGTTCGGTCAGGTCGTCCAACGTTCAAACGACGGCGGCAAGACCTGGGAAGCCGTCGGGAACAAGTTTCTCTACGACGGGACGCCTGGCACGCACCTGTGGTACGACGGCAAGCCGCACCCGTGGGAGTTCAAGCGCGTCTGGCATCTCGAGCCGGCGCTGAACGACCCAGACACGGTGTACGCGGGCGTCGAGGACGCGGCACTCTTCCGCACCACTGATGGCGGCCAGACGTGGCACGAGCTCGCTGGGCTCCGCTGTCACGACTCGGGGCCGCGCTGGCAGCCAGGGGCGGGCGGAATGGGGTTGCACACCATCCTCCTCGACCCGAAGCATCACGCCCGCATGTTCGTCGCGATCTCGGCCGCAGGCGTCTTTCGGAGCGATGATGCGGGCGACTCCTGGCGTCCGATGAATCAGGGCCTCCACTCCCCATTTCTCCCTGACCCGACCGCAGAGGTCGGCCATTGTGTGCACCGGATCGCGCAGCACCGCGATCGCCCGGACGTGTTGTACATGCAGAAGCACTGGGATGTCATGCGCACCGACAACGGGGGCGGATCGTGGCACGAGGTGAGCGACAACCTCCCGACGGACTTCGGGTTCGTCGTCGACGTGCACGCGCACGAGCCCGAGACCATCTACGTCGTGCCGATCAAGAGTGACTCGGAGCATTTCCCGCTCGACGGCAAGCTGCGCGTGTACCGAAGCCGCACGGGTGGCAACGGGTGGGAAGCGCTCACGAAAGGGCTACCGCAACGAAACTGCTTCGTGAATGTGCTACGCGAAGCCATGGCCGTTGATGCCATGGATGAGTGCGGCATTTACTTCGGCACCACCGGCGGGCAGGTGTACGTGTCGGCCGACGGTGGTGACAGCTGGAAGGCCGTCGTACGGGATCTCCCGGCTGTACTCTCCGTGGAGGTCCAGACGCTGCGATGATTCGAGTTGGATTGCCCTTCCACCTTCGACGGCTCGCCCAGGTTGGTGACGAGGTCGTGGTCGACGTTCGGGGATTGGTGACGCAGCGATCCATCGTCGACGCGATCGAAGCGCGCTACCCGGTCCTGAGCGGCACGATTCGCGACCACGTGACGCAGCAACGCCGGCCCTTTGTTAGGTTCTTCGCCTGCGGTCAGGATCTGTCGAACGAATCGCCGGATGCCCACGTGCCCGACGCGGTATCGTCGGGTGAAGAACCGTTCCTGGTCGTGGGCGCGATCGCGGGCGGCTAGCGGCCAGTCTACGGCTTCAACGCCGCGAAGAGCGCGCTCACGCTGAAGTGCGCCGGGTCGCTCTCGTAGTACGCGTTGATCGTGAATCGACCGGTGGCCGGGAAGTATGGCAGCGGGTTGTTCACCGAGCAGTCATCGAAGACGTACTGCTTGGCGTACCCGTAGCCCGTCGTCGTTCCGTTCCCCGCGTTCACTGTGTGGCGCGTTGTCTGGATGATGCCGCCCTGCACGTGGAGACATCCGCGAGCGTAGTTCTGTCCGTTGCAGGGCTGTTGCAAGGGCACGAACAGCACGCCGGGATCGTTCACCAACCCCTCTGCGCCCCAGGATTGCAGCGCCATCACCGTCGACTCGACCCACAGGTCGCTAGAGGCGCCACGCATGTTGAGACGGGTCGTGTTATCGCCTGCTGGTGCATTGATGCCGTTGTCGGCTGCGAGGATGTCGGCCCCCGCGAGCAAGGCGGCCAGATGCAGGCACGCCGTATCCGCGTCGTTCGTGAGTCGCAGGTTGTCCAGGACGGCGATGCTGCCGTCAGAATAGACAGTCACGCGACCGTTGATCGTGCCGCTCACGCCGACGCTGCCGTGCGCTGCGACCACCATCTTGAACGCCGGGTTGTAGACCGTGTCGATCGGGAACAGGTACCGCCAGTCGGGATGGCTCGCCTTGAACGCGGCGGTGAATGCCGCCGGCGTTGCACCGGGCCACGGGAGCCAGTGCCCCATGCGCGTCGGATGGGTCGGATCGGTGGCGTCACCGCCGGTGAATGTGGTGTCGGTGCCGCCGCGCCGTCCGTAGGTCCAGTTCTGAGCGCCCCATTGTGAACCCGTCCGCAAGGGCGCAGCGGCGGTCGTGTCCCGCTCCGTCGCGACGAGATGCGGATCGCCGCCGAGGTAGCACTGGGGCGGCTCCGTGAGCGACCCATTGCGGGAAGGGTTCTTCGCCACCCACGTCATGCTCACGGTGTCGGCCGGCGCGAATGCGCCAACGACAGTCACTTCGGCGGCGTTGGCCGCGGAGATGGCCGGCGGCACGGCGCCGCCGACCGCACTCCCGACGATCGTCTTGTACCAGGCGGTGTGATGCGCGGCGATCGGGAAGAACTCCCATTCCAGATTGCCGTTGTCGTCCTGGACGTACCGCCACTCCCCACAGTTGTTCACGTCATGCTGGCGGCTGATGCCGGAGCGGAGATACCCCACCGCGACGGAATCGATCTGCGCCGGCGTCCAGATTCCCACCGGCGGCGGAACCAGCGGCTTGGACCCTGCGTCGACCTGATAGAACTTGACGAATCCCTCGCCCGGATTGACGCTGTCCGCATCACCGTTGAGATCGTAGGCCGCAAACTCGAGCCGCGACAGAATAGCTGCTGTCGAATCGGTGTTGGCGTTGGGCGTGAAGAATTCCGTGCTGCCGGCGCCAGCGATCGGGAACAGGGCTGCCAGTCCTGCCGTATTGGGCATCTGCAGCGGCGCCGCCACTTTGGTCCAGCCCTTGTAGAGCGTGTCCAACGCGGGGTCGCCATTGACGAACGTTTGGGGCGTCCACACCGAGTCCATGAAGTCGGCGGCCTGCGGCGCGCCACAGGTCGTGATGACGTCGTTCGAGAAGACGGGTCCGCTCAGCCGGTCACCCGATCCGAAGCAGATCCCGTTCTCGCTGTTGGAAAAATAGGCGAAGCGCGCGAACGTCTCCTGATTCAGCTCCACGCGGCGAATGAATTGCCGGTGTCGCGTGGTGTCTTTGGCGACGGCCACCAACGTCACAAACCGCCCGTGTTGTTGCGAGGCTGCACCGGTGGGGCCAGCGAACAGATCGTACGCCACCGACGACACGGGCGTGTTATCCGCGGCCAGGATCGCCGAGCTCGTGGCCAGCTGGACATAGCCGGTCTCCGGTACGGCGAACGGATTGTTGGCCAGCGTGCTGATCCCGATCTGGAGCGCTGCGGCCGCCCCGTAGCGCAGGTCGCGCTCCTGGTCGTGATAGTTGGAAACGAGGCGCCCGCCCGACGTCAACAGCACGGCGGATCCAGCCAATGCGGCCAACGCGATCGTGAAGATGAGCACCAGGAATGCCGCGGAGCCTGGCCGCGTGCGTCGCGGCGCCGCCATTCCATCACGCATAGGATATATGTGAGCGCGAGTCATAGATCGTCTGGCCGCGTCAGGGGTTTGCTGTCACGGGAGTACCCGACGGTGTGAGCGCGGACAATGCCGGTGTGCAGTCGCGCGCGACCACGCCATACTGATACGGCGGACCGAGAGGCACCGATTTGTCTTCGAAGTCGTAGCTGGCTGTGCCTGCCGCCGGCGTCGTGTAGATAGGCGTTCCCCACCCTGCGCCGCCCGTCTGTCGGTACACGGAGTAGCTCCTGACGTCGTGTAGCCCGCCACTCTCGTCACCCGATGCCGGCCACGTCACGTCGACACTGTCGCCACTGGGCCATGCGGTCGTTGTCAGAACGGTCGGCGCCTGCGGGGGCGAGTTGCACGCGGCGAGATGCAGCAGGCCCGCGTTCAGCACCGGGATGAATTGATTGATGCTGCGATAGACGTCGTGACCGAGGGGATCTCGATACACGGCTTGGAGCTGGAGCTCGATCTCGCTGATCTTCGCGAGCAGCGTGTCGGGCCCGACGTTACCGGCCTTGAAGAACAGCGGCAGTGTCGGTGACGTGACCTCGACGCGCGAGTTGGCCGCGGCGCCGGGAATGAAGTAGCGGAACGCTGGTGTGCCATCCGGGAACACGAGCCCTCGGGCGACGACCGTCGCCGGGGCACTGTTCACCTGGCGGAGCAACAAGTAATCGTCCGGCCGCGGCGTGGTCGAGTCCGGCGTGAGCCAGTACGAGATCGTCTCGGCGTTACTGATCACGCCCGTGGCTTGCAGGTAGAGACTATCCGGGTAACTCGTGGCTGAAAACGGATAGGTGATCTGGTGAGCCGGCGTCAGCGCCACCGTCAGCGACTCGGGCATGCTGGGGTCGTAGTAGCTGGCGGTGGTGACGCTGGTGGTGTCGGTCGTGACGAGATCGGCGTTGAAGGTGACCGCATAGGGATGCGCCTCAATGACTGCCGGCTGGTTGATCCCCAGGCCGGTGCCGGCCACGCGCAGGTCGTGGTCGATCTCGTCGAGGGCGAAGCTCACGTTCTGCTGGGCATCGAGCCGTCCGGCCGTGACGGTCACCGCGCGCGTCTGTTTGATGAAGAAACTGAGAGCTGCCGCCCCCAGGATGCTGAGCAGCGTCAGCGCGATCATGATTTCGGCGAGCGTGAATGCCTCGCGCGGCTGACGGAGTGAGGCCGCTTGAGCGCGTTCGTGCCGAGCTCGAGCCCGCGAAGCAGGTTCCCAGATGCGTGCCGGCATGATTCAGAAGGCCGCGATAACGGTGGTCTTCCGGGTCGGCGTGATTCCCCCGGGGGGGGTGACGGCGACCGTGACAATCCGATAATCCTGTGTATCCGATGGCCCGCCGCCCACGTGCTGGACGATCGTTTGGCGCTGATAGGTCGTCGAGTCGGCAGTCACCATCTCGGTCGCGGCCATCGAGTCGATCGACGCGTAGGTTGGCGAATGCATCACCGAGTCGATGCGTTGCGTCGCGAGGTCGAGGGCCCCTGCCTGGACGGCCGAGGTCCTCGTTGCGTGCGCGAATTTCGCCATGAACTCGGCCATGCCGATCATCGCCGTGGCCAAAATGGACACGGCGATGAGCGTCTCGATCAGCGTCATCCCTTTCGGGATGGAGCGCGATCGGCTCAGAACCCGGCGAGCGCCCATGTTCCCGTCGACCGTTTGTACCAGTCGGTCCGGCCTGTCGTCTGCAGGATGCTCACGCCCCGGAAATCGGTGCTGACGCCGCGCGATGACGTGAGGTAGATCTGTGCGTCGGTACTGGTCGCGCCATCCGACCGGAACACGATAGCCGGAAGCGATGCCCCGTTGACCGTTACCGTCGTCACAACGGAGGCATTGAGCGGTCCCGTGGGTGAAGGCGCACCGATCCAGGTGTCCGGCGGAGCCCCGAAGATCACGTTGTCCTGGAAGGTCGTACTGGTCACGCGCTCGCCCGGATCGACGGCCAGATTGTTGTTCACGTCGTCGATCACGTAGACGCGCTGATTCGCCGCGTCGAACGCCATCAGGACGTTGTGCTGCGACGTCACGGCGGACGACTGGGCGCGCTGAATGGTCGCGCGCAGGCCGCGTGCGGCCGAGTCGACACGATAGCTCGTGTAATCGACCTTGGACAGCGCGATCGCTGAGGCGATCGAGACGATGGAGACGGCGATGAGCATCTCCATCGCCGTGAACCCACGCTGAGTGCGCTTCATAGAGACCGATCGAGAAGTACTTGTCAGCACGTGCGAGTTGCACGCGTCACCACGTGTGCCCGGCGGTCGGACAGCGTCGTGGAGCTATCGGGACGTCCAGTCCCCGATAGGAGCCCGGAATGCCGTCCAAGCTAATGCGCGCCAGCGCACTAACCGTGATTGCGATCACCCACAGATGTTCCGGGTGAAGATCGAGACATGTGACTCGCCGCCAGGCGTTTCCCGTCCGAACCGACGGGACGCTTCGACCGGTCACTTATGCCAACATGTCGCCTCGTGAGCGAGGCACGCGGCTGCCGAACCCGAGGCATGTGGACAAAACTGCGCGGCATCTGACACGGTGTCCGGCTGTCACGGCCGACGCGCAACCAAATGGTTACGGGGAAACGCGACTGCGTGCGGACGACGCGAAAGGGCGACGCATTGCGTCGCCCTTACCCGCCGATCCTCTGGGTTCGTGCGGACGATGTGCGAGGGCGACGCATTGCGTCGCCCCTACCGGCCGATTCCCTCACGTCGTGCGGACGGTGTTTGTTACCTGCCGGTTCCTCCCTTCTCCGAGACCGCGGTGGGTCCGGTGAGGACGTACCGGTCGAACCACTTCTCATTTTCCTCCATGACCGCGCGCTGTTGTTTGGGTTTGTCGATGCCGTGTCCGAAACCCTTGTATACGACCATCCTGACCGGCACGCCGCGATCCTCGAGGGCCTGCCGCAGCTCGTACCCGTTGGGGATGGGCACGCGTCGATCCAGCTCACCGTGCTGGATCAGCGTCGGCGTGCGCGCCTTGAGGATGTACGAGATGGGCGAGGTCTTCCGGTAAATCTCCGGATCGTCCCAGGGCGTCGCGTGCAGGTATTGCGGTGTAAAGGGCGTGATGTCGGTGTTGACATAGTAGGTCATCCAGTCGGAGATCCCGGCGCCGACCGAGATGGCCTTGAACCGGGCGCTCGACGCGGTAATAAAGGCCGAGATGTAGCCGCCCTGACTCCAGCCCATCGAACCGACACGGTCCTTGTCGACGAAGCCCTTGGCGATGAGCGCGTCGACTCCCGAGATCACGTCGGCGTAGTCGCCCACACCCAGGTTGCGCACGTTGAGGGATCGGAACTTCTCGCCATAGCCGGCTGAGCCCCGGTAGTTGGGGCGCAGCACGAGCGCGCCTTCGGCCACGAAGCGCTCGATGGGGTAATAGCGGTCCGCATAGATCGCAGCGCGGTCGGTACCCGTGGGGCCGCCGTGAATGACGACAAGCAACGGATATTTCTTGTGGGGATCGAAGTCACCCGGCGTGATCAGCACCCCCTCGATGTGCGTACCGTCCGTCGACGCCCACGATACCACCTCTCGGTGCGCGATCTTCAGCCCCTTGAGCTGGTCGCCCATGGTCGTCACGCCAGTCGGGTTCCACGGCGCCAGCGACGCCGTGTAGATCTCCCCGTATTCGTTGTCACGGTCCGCCGCATAGGCCACGTGCGCGAAATCGACCGAGAACGAGAAGCCGCCGGCGTCGAGGCGCGGAGTCGTGCTCAGCTGGTCGATCGACTTGGTAGACGGGTTCAGTCGATAGAGCAGCCGCTCCATTCCGTGCGCGGCCCCGAAGTAGATGCCGTCCCTGCCCCAGACGACAATCCCGGGGTTCTCATCGAACGCGTCCGTCAGGACTCGGGGCGTCCCGCCGTCGGCCCCCACGACCGCGATGCGGCTGTCAGTATAGAAGAAGTACTTGGAGCCCGCCGCAGTCTGGTACGCGATCTCCTGTCCATCCGGCGACCACACCGGAGTGGTGTTGGGGCCCCCCTCGGTCACGATCTTCTTCAGTGCGCCGTCGCCCACGTTGACGACCGCGATGTTGGCCGTGCCCGTCGAGATGAGGTCGGGATCTCGCACGTACGTGATCGCGATCCGCGTGCCATCGGGTGACCACGCGAATCCGTCCGCGCCCGCGCCCCCGCCATTGGCCGCCACGCTGAAGGCACCACCAGTAAGCCGTCTCGCGGGCGGCGCGTCGCCGCCGGGTGTCGTGGGGACGTCCAACACCCACAGATGATGCATGACATAGTCGGCGTGTACGACCGTGTATTCGCCATATCGTTCGGCGCGGTCCTTCAAGTACTTTGGCTCCGAGTCTTCGGCGACGTACGCAAGGCGGCGCGAGTCGGGCGACCACACGAAGGCGTCGACCCCCTTCTCGACTTTCGTCAGCTGCATTGCCTCGCCGCCGTCAGGAGCGATCAGGTAGATCTGCCGCTTGTCGGCTGGCGATCCGCTCAACTGCCCGGGCCGATCAGATAGGAACGCAATCCAGCGTCCGTCGGGCGACCAACGGGGGCTCACGCTCGACTTCTTCCCCGTCGTCAGTTGGTGGGCGTGGCCCGTCGCCACGTCGGCAATCCAAATGTCGCGCTCGAACGCGTCGTCATCCCAGTTGGTGCGTTGCACCTCGTACACGACGCGACGTGCGTCCGGCGACAGGCGCGGACCAGACGCGCTCCGCATCTCCAGCGACTGGTCGATCGTTGGGACCCCGTTCGCTGGCGCTTGAGCGAAGACCATGGGTGCAGTAACGACACCGCCGACAACCACAAGAAGCCGAATTCGTGCTCGGACGCGAGACGCCAATGTGTTGGTCATGGTCCCTTGCCTGCGATGCCTGGGTGACAGCGGTGTGCCCGTGCGCGGGGCTGGTCGCTCAACAATCAGATAGCGCGCCGCGGCACATGGTTTGGAGGTGTTGACGTTGCACAGAAGCACCGGCATCGGCCAGGGCCTGGCCGTCCCCGGTTGACGTGCTTCTTTCTATTGTAGGACCGGTTATCCACACTTCTGTCGAAGGTCGAGGTGAGCACAACTCGCGGCGGGCGCCGTTTCACCTCCCTTGAGCCTGCTAACAGCGTCGGCTGGTGCGATCCGCCTTGAGCCATGGTCCGTTGCGGCGAAGCGGCGGTTGGTTGTGCACGCTCGGTGAATGGGCAGGCGGGTCGGGTCTGATGCTTGCAGCCGCATGGCGCGATGCTCGTGGACGCGATCAGGCTCGCCGTCTGGACCGCGACGTTCGCCGTCATGTTGGGTGGAGCCCTTCGCGTCGGGCCGGCCGCGTTCCTCCAGCTACGCGAGCGGCCGGGCCTCTTTGTCCGCACGCTTGTCGCGATCTGGATTGCGGTCCCCATCCTGACCATTGTGGTGGTGTTCGGCCTGCGCGTCACTGGGCTAGGCGCGACCACGCTGCTGCTGATGTCGGTCTGTCCGGGCGTGCCACTCTTGCTGGCGTCGGCCCGTTCGGTCCGGGGCGCTGTGTCAACGGCGTTCCTGGCGCTGCTGCTGAGTGCGGCAATCGAGCCGCTGATGCTTCCACTGTGGACGCACGTGATGAGTGCGATCCAGCCCGCGAACCTCACGATCCGGCCGATCGATGTCATGCGCGTCCGCATTCCGACGCTCTGGTTGCCCATCGCAGTCGGCTTCGCGCTGCGCGCGCTTTGGCCCCGGACGACAGAAGTGCTCGCCCACCTCAGTGACGGTGTGTACCTGGTCGGCTTCATTGCGAGCGCGATCGTCATCCTCATCCAGGGATTCCCGCTGCTTATCCAGACCCCTCCCAGGACGTTCATCGCCGCGGGGGTCATCACCATCGGTGACGCGCTGATCGGATATTGGGCGGGCTGGCCCAATCGCGAGGATCAGAAGGCGATCGCGCTTGCAGCCGCGCTGACGAATCCGGCACTTGCGCTTGCGGTGGTCGAGGTGAGCTACCCCGGGTACCAGGCCGGCGCGCTCGTCGCGGTCTATCTGCTCCTGCGCGGCGCGGTCATGCTACCCTTCGAGTTCTGGCTCAAACGCGTGAGGGACCGTCCGGTGATGGCCACGGCCACGGGCTCGAGAGTCGGTTGACGCGATCGCATCTGCCGGCGCCATCGCAGGCCGTGTGGTTGTCTCGCAATCCGCCCTACGTGGTGTCAGCGTCCAGGCTCTGACGACCGCGCCACCAGCGGACCGCAAGGGCCAGCCCGACGACGGCTGCGCCCACGAGGATGGCGGGACCCGTGCTGTGCTTTACGGCGGCTTCCCCAAGGACGATGAGGAGCGCGGCATACACGCCGGTGGTCAGCATCGACAGCCCGAAGTACACCGCGAAGCGAACTCCGGAAACGCCGAGCCAATAATTCTTCGCGAATGCGGGCACGCCCGGCGCAAGCTTGGCGGCCAGAGTGAAGCGGACGTCGCTTCTCTTCCGGCCTTGCATACCTGGCAACTCATAGCCGAACCGGCGCAGTAGCGCGGTCAGTCTGGGACGCATCAGCTGGGCGATCCAGTAGCACAGCGTCAAGTTCAGCACGAGGGCGACGAGCGATCCCAGCAGCCCGACAGCGGGCCCGAATGTGGCGCCCGCGAGAATGAAGAGCGGGGTCATCGGGAAACCGATCGCGGGCAGGACAGACATGACGGCGAAGAATGGCACCGGACTCGCTCGCCGCTGCCAGGCCAGCATCGCCTCGAGATCCCAGATGCCCCACAACAAGAAGATCACCACGAGCGCCGTGATGACGGCGAGCGTTCTCCTAACCAGCGTTGCGCTCACACCGGAGAGGCGCCGCTTGCGGCCACGATGGACGATCGAGGCTCGTGGGGAACGGTGTAGACCGCTGGCGAGGCCCTCATGTCGACGGAGGTTGCGGCTGGATGTGTGGGACAGCCAGTCGACCTTGGTTCACCTGCGCCCACCAAGGTCGTCTGTCGATGGAGTACGCCGCGCGCCAAGCTACGTTCTGTCATGACGGGGTGGCGGCTACGCGAAACCATTGGCGATCGGGCGATAATGAGTGAGGGCCCCGGGATGCGCCCGCTCATCGATCCGCACGACGGTGACATTGAGGACGACGCGGCCAGCACCAAGCAGCGCTCGATGGTTTCCCTCTTTGGAAGTGTGTTGGCCGAGATCAGCCTGCCGAAGCTGGTCCTGGCGTGGCTGGTGTTGGTGGTCGTCCCCGCAATTCTCCTCGGCCTCGCGCCGATCGGGATTTCTCTGTGGCTGCGGACGGTTTCGACGAAGGTGCTGTCCCCCGTCTACGCGATCGTGCCGACGCTCGTGTTGCTGCTTCTCGTGGGACTCACGTGGGTCGGCCGTCGTCCCTTCCTCCGATTGGCGGAAAGTAGCTTCTGGTCGCTCCACTCGGTGGTCGTCCAGCCCGTGTACACGATGTTCCGCGAAGCGTTGCGCCACGTCGTCTATCGGGTGTTCTCCCCACGATCCGACGCTGGCGCGCGCGCTGCCACGCTGGTCGCGGGTCTCCTGGTGTGTGGTCTCGCGGCCGTTGTGCTCGTGATCGCCTGGCCGGCGTCGCACTGGAACGGCGACATGGTGGGGAGCGCCACACCGCGCGCGCTGGCACTCGTCGCTCTGGCCAACAGCTGCGTGCTCGTGGCGGCGTATCTGGCTGCGGCTGCGCTAATCTGGGGGGTCGCGGATGCGATCGTAGCCCAACCGCGTGATCTCACCACCTTCGAGATGCCCGTTGACGGGAGGCGAATCTGGCGGGTCGCTCACTTATCGGATGTTCACATTGTCGGCGAACGCTACGGCTTTCGCATCGAAAGCGGTCGGTTGGGGCCCCGCGGCAACGAGCGGTTCACAGCCGTACTCGGTGCACTCGAGGCAATCGATGCGACCGAACCGCTCGACGTGATCCTCATTACCGGTGACATGACCGATGCGGGCCGCTCAGGTGAATGGTCAGAGTTCCTCGATGCGGTGGCCGATCATCCACGCCTGGCGGGCCGCGTGCTCCTGCTGCCGGGCAATCACGACGTCAACATCGTCGACCGAGCCAATCCAGCGCGGTTCGAGTTGCCGACGAGCCCCATGAAGCGGTTGCGCCAGCTCCGCTTGCTCTCCGCGATGAGTGCGCTGCACGGCGAGCGTGTCCGCGTCGTGGACGAAGCAGGCCGACGCGTCGGCGGGACCCTTGCTGACGCGCTCGCGCCGCACCTCCCCACCATCACCGCGTTCGCCGATGCCGGTCGGCCACGGCTGTCACGGGAGTTGACGGAGCTCTGGGCGACGGCCTTCCCGCTCGTATGGCCGCCCGATCCAGTGAACGGCCTGGGCATCCTGCTTTTGAACTCAAACGCCGACGCGCACTTCTCATTTACCAACGCCCTGGGGATGATGGCGGCCGATCAAGTGACGCGCATGCGGATCGCCGTGGAGGAATACCCCGACGCCCGGTGGATCGTCGCGCTGCATCACCACATCATCGAGTATCCGCACCCCGCGAGCGCCCTGTCCGAACGCGTCGGGACGGCGCTGATCAACGGATACTGGTTCATTCGGCGACTCAATCCGATGGCGCACCGCGTCGTCGTGATGCACGGGCACCGCCACATTGATTGGGTCGGTCGATGCGGGGAGCTGCTGATCGTGTCGGCGCCGTCTCCGGTCATGGAGGCGATGAACGATCAACCGACGGCGTTCTACATCCACTCGCTCAGCGTCGGGACCAACGACCGTCTCACCCTGCTGCCGCCGCGGCGGGTCACCGTACCGGGCCGAGCGGGGGAAGCGCCAAGGGAGTAACGCCCCGCCTCATCCCGCCCGTCGACGGATGGCGTCACGGTCGGGGGGCGTGACCACGAGCGTCGGCGTGGGGGAGGCGAATCCAGTGCCCGCTTCCGACACCAACTCGACGATCCGGAGCAGCAATGCCTCGCGTATCCGCAGAAACTCGCTACCGTCCGTGGTCAGCACGTTGCAATTGATCTCGACGTTGAGGCTGCCGTCTCCGAATCCCACGAATCGGACGGTTGCTCCGTCGCGCATCAATCGCGGGTCGTGATTGAGGAGCTCCTGCATTTCCGACAGCAGCGACCGCAGTTGATCCGGGGACGTGTCCAGGCGGAGTCGCAGCGTCGTTCGAAAGCGCATCATATCGCGCCGGCTCAGGTTCTCGACGCTCATCGTCGCCAGTTGCCCGTTGGGAATCGACAGCTCCGTGCGATCCAGCGTACGGATCCGGGTGGAGCGAAGGCTGATGTCTTCGACCGTTCCCTGTTTGTCGCCGATCTGGCACAGCTCGCCCACGCGAATGACTTCGTCGCCGAGGATCGAGATGCCTCCGAGGAGGTTCTCCAAGGTCTTCTGGGCCGCAAATGCGATGGCGAGACTTCCGATGCCGAGTCCGGCGACCGCTGCCGTCGTATTCACGCCGAGCGTCGATAGCATGACGAGGCCGGCGACGATCACCACGACGACTTTGAGCAGGCGTTGGCCGAGCAGCATGACTGCGCCGCTCCGATTGGGGGCTCCGGCCAGTGCATTCGTCCGGGCCCGGTCAGACCAGCGATTGATCAGGCGAAAGAGCAACCAGGCAACACCAGCGGCAATGATGAGCCCCGCCAACCGGTAGTTGTAGAGGCGAAAGATGAACGGCAGGCCGAGAGAAACGACGCCGATCTGGTGGAGCAGGACGGTGAAGATCAGGATGCTGGGTGCCGCGAGCGAGTGCCGATCGTCCGGCGGGACGGGCCGCCCCCGCCGCTCGAGCCACCGTCGGTGCCAGAACCGGGCGAGCCTGACGAGGGCCCACCCCGCTGCGATCGCCACGGGGATCAGCAATAGGAAGGCGAGCCAACCCCAGAGCGGAGTGCTCAGCACACGCTCATTCACCAGGAAGCCCGGAAGATTGGGCTCGATGTTGCTGCTCTGCAGCTCCTCGAACAACTCCGGAACCTGTGCGAGCGTCTGCGCGGAGAAGAGCCACACGTCGTGATCTTCGATATTGGACACGCGCACCAACTCAACGTTCTCCTCGCGACCGTGAATGCGGAACGTCCCGATGCGATCCCGCGAGCTGCCGGCACCACCCGGCCCTTCTGGCCGATCACTCAACGGTCCGGCGCGTCCGACGAAGGCAAAGTCCATGAGGGCCGCGAGGTGGCCCGCCAGGCGCGGCCCTTCGCCAGAGCGCTCGTTATGAGAGAGCTGGAGATATTGTGCGGCGCGCTGGAAGTCACTGTCCTGCGTAGCGCGGAGAAACCCCATCACGGTGCCACGCGGGGTATCTCGACCCAGCGAGTCGACGGAATGACCGGCGGTGTCCGCGGTCTCCTTTGGTGCCGACCCGCGCCCCGGTAGCTGAGCGCCGGCGACCATCGATATCAACGCAATGATCATCGGCAACCAGCCGATGGGGCGCAGCGCGCTGCGGCAGGCTTTGCGACTCATCAGCTGGACGATAGACGACACCGGTTGATGGCGCATTAGACCTTGGTCGCTACTGCGCTCCGCTCCACGGACCAAGGGTCAATCACGATGACACGGTGACGACGCGTTCGGGGCACACGAATTGATCTCACCGCGGGTCACGCGCGGCGTGCGACGCCTGTCGCGCGAGCCAGTCACCGATCGGAGTTCGCCTGGATGCACCGCGTACCATGGTTGGGCACGCCGAGGCGCGTTGCGCTGTCTGCTGCGCGCGCGCTGCTTCTGGTTGCGGCCGTCGTCATGGCGCCGGCCGCCTACGCCGATCCCGACACCGTCGTCGTCAAGGGTGGCAACACCCTGACGGGATCGATCTCAGCGATGGATCGGGGGAACCTGGAATTCTCCATCGCCAATGCGGGCACGGTGGACATCGACTGGCGCAACATTGAGCACCTCGAGAGCGAGCGGTCCTTCGAGGTCGAGTTGACATCAGGTGAGCACCTGTCCGGGCCCATCCGCACACCGACGCCCGGCCAACTCGAGATTCGCACGCCAACGGGGCCGCGCGTGGTGTCCATGCCTAGCATCATCCGGATCAGGACAGTCGGCGCGACGGTCCTCCAGCGGACCAATGGTTCAGTGGGTCTCGGCTTCGAGTACCTGCAGGCGAATCATGAGGTGAACTACACCCTGGATGCCGACGCCGAGAACCGGACACGGTTCTACCTGACCGAGGCGCGTTTCTCGTCGTTGCTCACGCACCTCAGCGGAGAGGATTTCGCCTCGCGCAACGACTTCGAGCTGCAAACGCGGCGCTTGTTCCAAAGAGGCTGGTTCGTGCCGGTCCAGTTCCTCTTTCAGCAGGACAAGGCACTCGACCTCAATTCTCGTTTCCTGATCGATGCGGCGGGCGGCAAGTATCTGCTGCAGACGCAAGGCACGAACGTCGGCGCCTATGCCGGTGTCGACTATGCTGTGTCGAGTTACGAGGGCGTGCCAGCAACGGAGCGCGTGGCGGAGGCGCTGGGGACGCTCGAGTGGGATTCCTTTGAGAGCTCCAGAAAGACCGAGCTTAAGACCTTCGTGACGACGTATGTCGGGTTGAACGTGTCGCACGTTCGCGTCGAGTGGGACGCGGACATCCGACGTGATTTCTTCCGCACCTTCTACTGGAGCATACACCTGTTCGACTCGTACAACAGCAATCCACCAGCTCCGGTCACGCAGACCAATGACTTCGGACTCGCGTTCACGATCGGGTACAGCTTCTAAGAGCCGTCGTGCTCGCTGCGGCCTGGCTGCTTCGGACCGACCTTGGCGGCCCGCACGACCAGCACGCGCGTCCGCACGTTCGAGCACATGCGGTCGTGGCAAGCATGCGGATTGCGGGCTGATCACAGCCGGTAGCAGTGCCTTCTCAGGAGGAATGCCATGAGCACGCTCGCCGCCGTTGTGTCTCCCGACGAATCGACCGTCGACGGCCTGAAGCAATTCGTTGGAAAGGGCACGGTGTACCAGACGTCGCTGAATACGGACGACGAGGCCAAGTTGCGCGAGGCACTCGAGGCCGTGCCTGCTTAACCCACCGGTCTCACGAGCTGCCGCAGCGGCGTGCGTCGAGATCCGTCGTACGCCCGTTGGCGACCAGCGGATCGGTTCCTCACGAGGGTAACACCCATGGCTCAAGCGGCTACGAGCGTTGGCGCCCACCCCACCGCGCCACAGAAAAGCGAAAAGACGGGGATGGAAAAGGTGCTCGACGCTATCGAGCGCGTGGGGAACAAGGTGCCCCATCCGGCGGTGATCTTCATTCTGCTGATCATCGCCATCATTATCATCTCCCACATTGTCTATCTCTTTGGGCGCGAGCGCCACCTTCGACTCGATCAATCCGGAAACGCACGAACCCGAAGCAGTGACCGCCACGGCGAAGAGCCTGTTGACCAACGAAGGCCTTCGTTTCATGTACTCCAACGTCGTCGCCAATTTCATGAGCTTCAACGCCGTAGGAGTGATCATTGTCGCCATGCTCGGCGTGGGCGTCGCCGAAGCGAGCGGACCTGATCAAAGCATTGATTCGCAAGCTCGTCGCGGTGGCGCCACCAGCGGCCTTGACCTACATCCTCGTGTTCGTGGGCATTGTGTCGAGCATCGCCGCCGATGCCGGCTACCTCGTACTTGATTCCACTCGCCGCTGCGGCGTTCCTCAGCGTCAAACGCAATCCACTGGTCGGGCTGGCCGCCTCGTTCGCGGCCGTGTCGGCAGTATTCAGTGTGAACATCCTGATCAAGCCTCTGGACGGCATTCTGACCGGAATCACCAACGACGCCATCCATCTACTGAATCCGAATCTATCGGTGGCGCTGACGGCGAACTTCTGGTTCTCTGTCGCGTCGGTCGTCATGCTGACGGTCGTCTGCCGGACTGATCACCGACAAGACTCATTGAGCCGCGGTTGGGTCCCTACACCATACCACCGGAAACTGGAATCCGAGGAAGGCCCGGACGACGTGGACCCCGCGATGGAATCGCGTGGGTTGAAGTTCGCGACGTGGGGCGTGATCGGTTCTGGTGCTGTTTGGACTCCTGGCGCTTCCTTCCGGCGCACCGCTGCGCAATCCCGAAACTGGTGCCTTGATCGGTGACTCGCCGTTCATGAACGGGCTCATTGTCTTTATCGCGGCAGCGTTCCTGGTCGCGGGCGCGGCGTACGGCTTGGCGCCAAAACGATGAAGGGGAGCGACCGACGTGGTCGGGGCGATGGAGAAAGCGGTGATCGGACTGGGTGGCTTGCTGTTCCTGTTGTTCTTCATCAGTCAGTTCATTGCGCTCTTCACCTACACCAATTTGGCCACGATCGCAGCTGTGAAGGTGGGTGACTGGCTGGAGACGCGGGGTTTGGCCCGCTCACGTTGCTTGTGGGGTTTGTGCTCGTCGTCACCGTCCTCAATCTCTTCATCACCGGCATCATTCCCGAAATGGGCGATCTTTGCGCCTGTGTTTGTGCCGCTGATGATGCGGCTGGACGTTGCGCCCGAGGCGGTGCTTGCAGCATATCGCGTCGGCGATTCGCCCGACGAACGCTATCACGCCGATGATGGCGTATTTCCCACTGATCGTGGGATTCGCCGCGAAATACCAGAAAGGCGCGGGCGTGGGAACGGTCGATCGCCATGATGTTCCCGTATGTCATCATCGTCCAGATCGCCTGGATGTGCTCCTGGTGGTCTGGCAGGTGCTCGGGCTCCCGTGGGGATTCTGACGACATCCGATCGGACAATCCCAGCCGAACTGCATTGCGACGCTGACCTTGTCAAGGAGCAGGCATGGACACCAGCAAGCGACATCCCCTCGAGCTCGTATCGAGAGCATCGTCCCCGGAAAAGTCCAAAACAGGCGTGCTGGCCGTCGGCGCATTTTCCGACGGCACGCTTCCGCGGCTCCTCAGAGAAATCGATGAAGCGTCGAAAGGAAAGCTTTCGGCTCGTCGTCAAACGTGGCGATCTTGAAGAGAAGCCGGGTTCTACGTCATGTTGTATGATCTCCCTGGAGTGGAGGCAGAACGTGTCCTGCTCGTCAGCCTGGGCACGCGTGAGAGGCTTGGCGACAAAGCCTTTCGGGACGCACTGAGGGCGCGGCGAATTTCGCTCGCAAACGGCCCGGCGCGCGAAGCGGTCAGTCACGCTGATCGGCGTCGATGTGCCGGGACGGTCTCCCACCTGGCGCGCGCAGACCGCCAGCCGGCATTCTCGCGGATGGCGCCTATCGCTTCGACGCGCCGGGGCAGAGGGACCGCAAGAGCAGGAGCGCGGCGCACGCAAGATCACGCTGCTGGCTGCCGACAAGGTCACCGAGAGCTGAACAAAGCGATGCGGCAAGGCCAGGCAGTTGCCGAAGGCATGGCGCTCGCCAAGGATCTCGGTAACCTGCCCGGCAATGTCTGCAATCCGCATTCCTCGCGGAGACAGCCCGCGCGCTCGGAAAGGCATTCAATCTCGACGTCGATGTGCTCGAGCGCGAAGACATGAGGAAGCTCGGCATGGGGGCCGCACTTGTCCGTCGGCCAAGCCTCGGCGCAGCCCTGCAAGTTCATCGTCATGCAATACAAAGGCGGCGGTGTGGGCGCGAAGCCGTCGTGCTGATCGGCAAAGGCGTCACCTTCGACACTGGCGGCATCTCGCTCAAGCCCGGCGCCAACATGGACGAGATGAAGTTCGACATGTGCGGCGCTGCGAGCGTGTTTGGCGCGATGAAGACCGTGGCGCGCCTGAACTTCCCGATCAACGTTGTCGCGATCATCCCCGCGGCTGAGAACATGCCAGGCGGCAATGCCACGCCGTCCGGGCGATGTTGTCACCTCCATGTCCGGTCAGACGATCGAGATCCTGAATACCGATGCCGAAGGCCGACTGGCGCTGGCCGATGCGCTGACCTATGCCGAGCGCTTCGATCCCGGAGTACGTGATCGACGTCGCGACACTGACGGGAGCCTGCGTGATCGCTCTGGGCAACCTCACGAGTGGTTTGTTCGCAAACGACGATGAACTTGCCGAGCAATTGCTCGCAGTCTGGCGATGACACTCGGGCGATCGTGCGTGGCGAATGCCGATGTTTGACGAGTATCAGGATCTGCTCAAGAGCAATTTCGCTGACATGAGCAACCTCGGCGGCCGGCCGGCCGGTGCGATCACTGCGGCCTGCTTTCTCAAGCGTTTTGCCAACGGACTTCAAGTGGGCGCACTTCGATATCGCCGGCACGAACGCGGTGTCAGGCGATGCGAAGGGGGCGACCGGGCGGCCTGTACCACTGCTCTCAGAGTTCCTGATCGCGCGCTCGAATGGCACGAGCTCGTTGCAACTGAACGACGCTCGCGAGGCGCGGCCATCGTCGCGGCCTGCAACCAAGAAGCGGAGTGCCGCCGCGCGAGCGGTTCCTGCGTGGGGTGCCGCGCGACTCGTTCGCCGAAAGCGGCGAGCGGCGAGGCGCGCGCGAGCCTAGGCCGCGCGCTGGTCGCGGGCTAATTCGTCGAGGTACACGATCGCTGTCTCGATGCCGCGCTGGAACATCTCGAGGCTATAGTGCTCGTTGGGCGCGTGCAGGCCATCGCTGTCCAGCCCGTACCCCATCATGACCACGGGAATCTTCATCATGCTGCGGATGTCGGCGACGATGGGGATGCTGCCTCCACCGCGAGTGAATACTGGTTTGTAGCCCCACGCTTTCTCGTACGCGCGCGAGGCGGCTTGCATCTCCGGCAAGTCGAAGGGGATCAGGGCCGGCTTCCCCGTGGTCAACAGATCGACCGTGAGCTTGACCGTCGGCGGCGTGATGGACTCGATGTGCTTCTTGATCAGCCTGAAGATCTTGTCGGGGTCCTGATTGGCGACGAGGCGCGCGCTGAGTTTGGCGCCGGCCTTGGCCGGGATGATCGTCTTGGGGCCCGGCCCGGAATACCCGCTCCACAAGCCATTGATGTCCAGAGTCGGCCGAGCGGAGACGCGTTCGCGCAGCGTGTATTTCTTGTCACCCCACGTCGCGGGCACACCCGTGGCCTCCTTGAACTGCGCTTCGGTGATCGTGGTTTTCGCGATCATGGCACGCTCTTCCTTGCCCAAAGCGACAACATTGTCGTAGAAGCCGGGGACGGCGATCGTGTTGTCGGGGTTGTACAACTTCGAGAGAATCTCGACGAGTGCGAGCGCGGGGTTGTGCGTCGCGCCACCCCAGAACCCGCTATGGAGATCTTCCTTTGGTCCCTGGACCTCGATCTGGGCGTACGTCATGCCGCGCAGACTGTGCGTCACAGCGGGTTCCTCGATCGCACGCATTGACGAGTCACTGATCACGCAGACGTCAGCCTTGAGCAGGTCCTGGTGGCTCCTGATGAAGGGCGCGAGGTTGGGAGAGGATAACTCTTCCTCGCCTTCGATCAGCAGCTTGACGTTGACCGGTGCCCCGCCGTCGGCTTCCAGGTACGACTCGAGCGCCTTGAAGTGGATGAACAACTGGCCTTTGTCATCGGTCGCACCGCGCGCGTAAATCTTCCCGTCCTTCTTGACTGGCTCGAACGGGGGCGAATCCCAGCCGTCCTCCATCGCTGCGGGCACAACGTCGTAGTGCCCATAGATCAAGACCGTCGGCTTCTCCGGGCCGGCTTCGGTCCACTCGCCATATACGACCGGATGACCGGCGGTGGGCATCACCTTGGCGTTCTTGACGCCGAACCCATGCAGCTGATCCGCCAGCCAATCGGCGGCGCGCTTGACGTCGTTCGCATGCGCCGGGTCTCCGCTCAGGCTTGGGATGCGGAGAAACTCAAGTAGCTCGTGCTGAAACCGCTCTGCGTGATCGCGGGAGTACTTCCTGGCCTTGTCGGTCGACTGCGACATGGGGGTGGCCCGCTCCTAGTGCTTGGTCGCAGTGTCGCCGCTGGGCTTGGTGACGACCGTGGTGTCTACGGCCGTGTTGTAGAACTGAACCTGGTTGGGCACGAGGGCCCACGTGATCGTGCCGGTCTGCGGATCATTGACCGTGAATCTGGGCGACGTGATAGGACTGCCCATTGGAGGCCGACCCAACAGTCGATAGGGCTGGCCCCAGGACACCGGGGTGAACGTGAACGTTTTCGTCTGGGAGCCTGGAACGGTGCCGAGCATTCTGCCGTGCTCCGCCCTGATCCTGTTGGACGAATACCGTGAGCTCGGTTGGTACCGTGATGTTGTTCTGCACTTCCACCGAGATAGGATGCGGCGGTGCTTCACTGACGTGATGATGGCCCGCACATGCGACGAGGCTCGCGCCGAAGCCGGCCACGGCACCGAGGTAGGCACTGGCAGACAACACGACACGGGCGCGACGACCGAGGCGACGCTTGGCTACGGACATGGTAGACTCCGGAAGCGCTGACAGGTGGATGGCACCGCGACCTTGATGGTCAGACTACCTGCGCCGTCGGAGACGCGTCACGCGTCAGCCAGACGGATGTAGCTCCTCCAGCTCTCTGCAATCGTTATCGTAGGCCACCCGAGATCGGTAGGATATGCGACCTTGATCTGACTTGCAGGCACACGGGGCGTCCTGGGACGCTCGCGAGCGGTCCGCTATCGGTTGCCCGGCGCGTGACCTCCGTGTTGCAGCAAGTCGGCGACAAATGCGTGGGCATGTATGACGACGTGTCCGTGCCAGCCGATCCGGCGACCGGCAAGATCCTCATTGACCGCGAGCCACCAGCCGCCACGATAGGACGCCGCCAGCCACACTAAGGTCCACTGGTCGACCTACGGATCGAGCGCAGCATTCGGGGAAGTCCGGCGCCGGGACTGTTTCATGTGCCTCGCGTGAACGGCGCCAGGGCCTGAAACGAATCCCATGAACCGGGAGCGAACGCCATGACGCACACCGTCATCACGTCGACATCGCATCGTCCGGCTGGCTCGACCGACCCATCCGATCTGACTTGGGAGGATCTCACGAGGCGGACGATCGAGCGATGTGCGGTCGAAGCGGTCATCTGGGGCATGCCGGCCGTGAACTACGATCTCATGTATCAAGCGATGGTGCGTGCGAGGGGCATGTTCAATCAGATCGTGTACTGGTCGCGTCTTCCGGACTGGAAGAATCAGACGTTGACGCCGAACCCCGACTCGATCTACGTCATGCCTTTCATCAACACGCGAGATACTGGGCCGATGGTGCTCGAGATTCCGCCCGCCGATGAGGGCAGCATCAACGGCAGCATCATGGATTGCTGGCAGGCGGCATTGGAGGACGTCGGACCGGCCGGTGTCGACAAAGGCAAGGGCGGCCGATATCTCATTCTGCCCCCCAACTACAGCGGCCCGGTGCCGAAGGGATTCATTGCCCTCCCGTCGGACACCTATCAGGGCTTTGCGCTGATCCGCTCGATCTTGAAGGGCGGGACCGACGCTGACGTCGCGAAGGGCGTTGCCTATGGCAAGCGCGTCAAACTGTATCCGCTGTCACGCGCCGCGAGTCCGCCGCCGACCATGTTCATCGATACGGCCGACGCGGTGTTCGATTCCACGATTCCCTATGATCTTCGCTTCTTCCAGTCACTCAACCGCATCGTGCAGTACGAGCCGTGGTTGACCCGGGACAAAGCGATGATCGACCAGCTCAAATCGATCGGTATCGAAAAGGGCAAGACGTTCAACCCCGACGCCATCACACAGGAATTGCTCAGGGACGCGGCCGCCGAGGCGCATGCGTGGCTCAACGCGCGCTACGAGAGCGCCTTCTCCCCACCGTTCTATGACGGCTCCTACTGGGCTGTGCCTGCGTCGCAGGAGGTGATCGAAGGGCAGGAAACGTTCTTCGCCAAGCCGGATAGCTATCCCGTTGATGACCGCGGTCTGGCATTCAGTTTCGCCTTCTTCAGCGCCAAGCATCTGGGCGCGGGACAGTTCTATCTCATGACCATCAAGGACAAGGAGGGTCGTTTCTTCGACGGTGGCAGTACGTATCGCCTGACGGTTCCGGCGCATGCGCCGGTCACGGAATACTGGTCGGCGACCGCGTACGACCGTGCCACGCATGCGCTGATCCGCAACCAGCTATGGTCGAGCCGGTCGTCTCAGACACCGGGCATTGAGCAGAATGCGAACGGTTCAGTCGATGTGTACTTCGGGCCGAGGGCGCCGGCCGGCAAAGAGAAGAACTGGGTGCCGACGAGCGCGACCGGCAAGTTCGAGGTCCTGTTCCGCGTGTACGGTCCGGAGAAGTCGTTCTTTGCCAAGCGCTGGAAGTTGCCGGATATAGAGAAAACGGCGTGACGTTGGACGTTAGACGTTGGACGTTGGAGAACAAACCTGAGGGCCAGCTGGGTGCACCGTGGCTGGCTCTCAGGTTTTTTCTAACGTCCAACGTCCAACGTCCAACGTCTAACCTGGCGCTCGCACCACGCAGCGAAAGCCCACGTGGCACGTCGAGGTATCGATCGGTTCGGGGAACCGCGCAGCGGGGCGATAGCGACGACAGTAGTTTGGGGCACACAAGTGCGAGCCGCCCTTGAGCACCTTGCGCGGGATCCGAATGCTCGGCAGCGACGGATCGTAGCTCTCGGTCTCGCGGGCGCCGCGCGGGTTGAGTGGCGCGCAGCACACGCCTTCCCCGTCGGCCGGGTGGCCCGCTTTGTACCAGTCGGTCGTCCACTCCCAGACGTTGCCGATCATGTCGTACAAGCCGAATCCGTTCGGCGGGAACGCCTCGACCGGTGACGTCCCTTCAAACCCGTCCTCACACCGGTTCTGCCACGGGAACTCACCCTGCCACGTGTTGGCTAGCGTGCGTCCGCCCGGCCGAAACTCGTCGCCCCACGCGTACACTGCCCCCTCCAGGCCGCCGCGCGCTGCGTACTCCCATTCGGCCTCGCTCGGTAGATCCTTCCCCGCCCACTTCGCGTACGCAGCGGCGTCGGCAAAACTCACGTGTACGACGGGATGGTCGGCCCGATCTTCGATGGTGGTCTCTGCGCCCTGTGGGGATCGCCAAGTCGCTCCGGCCACGTAGTGCCACCACGAGCCGTGCTTGGCCGGACCAGAGGGCTTCACGAATACCAACGACCCCGCATACAACATATTCGGCAACGCGCCGGGATAATCCTCTGCCCTGGGGGGCACCTCCGCAGTCGAGACGTGGCCGGTTTCGGCCACGAACCGAGCGAATTCCGCGTTTGTCACGGGTGTCCGATCGATCCAAAACCCCTCGACGGACACGTGATGCACGGGCCCCTCTTCCGGGTAGTGCCAATTCGATCCCATCCGGAATGTGGTGGCCGGAATCCAGACCATATCGGCAGTCAGTGGCATATCCAACCCTGGCCGCAGCAACCTCGGGCGCCTATTGGACCTTGGTCCCTAGATGCTGGACGTTGGAGGTTAGACGTTGGACATTGGAAGACAACGCTCGAGGGCCAGCTATGCGCATCGGAGCTGGCCCTCGTTTTTGTTTTCTAACGTCCAACGTCGAACGTCTAACGTCTAGCCGTATCGGCCGGCAGTCGTCCGCGCTTCACGGCGGCGCGCAGCAGCGCGTAGTCTTTTTCGGTCTGGTCAGCGTAGCGCTCGGCAAATCGAACGATGCTCGTGTCGAACAGGTCGCTCGTACCCATGTACCCGGCGATCTGCGGGGCATCACCGGAACGACCGTGACCGCCGGCGAGCGCCGTTCCGCAGGCACCGGCGTAGTCGATCATGCGCGTGGCCCCAAAGCGGTCGATGGTCGCTTTGATCTTGCCATCGCGGAGCTGGCGGATATAGTAGTCGCGCCCAAAGGGACCACTCGTCCAGCCAACGAAGATGTCGCTGGCCGACTGCATCAGATGCTGGCCGACGACGACCCGTTCGCCGTGATTGGCGAAGCGGCTCGCGCCCGCGAACGGCTCGAGGACGGACGCTCGTGCTTCCTTCACCTGCAGGATCAAGAGGTCGTCAGCGCCGGCAGACAAGAGCAAGACGGCGCACCGCGTGCCGACGCTTCCGACGCCGACGACTTTCATCGCCAGGTCGTCCACCTGATACTGGGACACGAGCTCGGCCCGTTCGTGCGGCAACGTCTCGACGTACCGGCGGATTGCCGAATGTAGGAGCTTTTCCAGCCGGTGCTCGGCCAGTGCGCTCGGATGATAGACCAGGGGCGGCGCGTCACGAATGAGCGGCCGATCCTGATCGATCGCGACCAGCTTGCCTACCTCGAGATCATCCCCGACCGCTGCTTTCTTCAACTGCTTCCGGCCGCGACGGTCGATCCCGGGGCCGAATCTCCGCACGAGCGATCTGACTTCGATGCTGGAGTAGAACGCTTGGAGGTGGGACAACCGAGCGAGTGCGGCCATATGGGTCCGATAGCCTCGCACGGCGGCGAAGGCCGCCGCCCGCTGTGCGGCGCGTGGCAGTCCATTGGTGCGCGACGCCACCACGACGCTCGCGGCGAGCCGCTTGACATCCCATTCCCACGGTGCGGGCAGCGTCTCGTCGAAATCGTTGATATCGAATACCAAGCGCCGCTCCGGCGTCGCGAAGCCCCCGAAGTTGCCGATGTGGGCATCGCCGCATGCTTGCACATGGAGCCCCATCCGCGGCGTGGCGCCCAGGTCGGATGCCATCACCGCTGCGGCGCCTCTCAGGAACGCGAAAGGCGACGCCAGCATCCGGCCATAGCGAATCGGCAGGAGCGTTGTGAGCCGGCCCCGATCGCTCGCCTTCAATACGGCGATCGGATCCGGCCGCTGCGGCGCCGGCTGCCAGGTGCCGTGGATGCTCCGGGGCACCTGGATGCGTAGGGCCTTCCCCTGTGCGCGACGTTCGGCTCGGGTCATCAGTGTTGCGACCCGCTCTCGACGGCTTCCATCCTCTCCATCGCGTCGTCGATCGTGAAACTCGCGGCTTTCTGCCGGGGCGGAAACTCTTTGAACGTCGCGAGGAACTCCCCGACGACTGACGAGGCAGCTATTACCATGTAGGCGCGATTTATCAACCAGTCGTAATACGTGTTGGACGTAATGTCGGCCCGCTCGAACGGGTCGGTGCGCAAGTTGAACAGCTTCGGCACTCGAAGCGCGACAAACGGCTCCGACCAGACCCGTAGCGTGCCGGGCGCCCGCTGCTCCAGGAACACGACCTTCCAGTTGTCGTACCGCACACCAACGAGATCCCCATTGTCGTTGAAGTAGATGAAGCCCGGGCGCTCACTCTTCGGGGCGTGGCCCGTCAGGTACGGGAGGATGTTGTAACCGTCGAGGTGGACTTTGAACGTCTTGCCAGCGGCGGCGTAGCCCTTCTTGAGCTTGTCCTTGATCTCAGGCTCGCCCGCCGCCGCCAGGAACGTCGGCAACCAGTCGTTGTGCTGCACGATCTCGTTTGACACCGCGCCGGCAGGGATGTGTCCCGGCCATCGCAGCAACAGCGGCACCCGATACGCACCTTCCCAGTTCGAGTTCTTCTCGTTGCGGAACGGCGTCATGCCGGCGTCGGGCCACGAGTTGATGTGCGGCCCATTGTCGGTGCTGTACATGACGATCGTGTTGTCGGCGATCCCGAGCTCATCGAGCAATTCCAGCATCGACCCGACGTGCTTGTCGTGATCGATCATCGTGTCGTGGTACGGTGACTGCCAGCGACCAGCCTGTCCGACGCTGGTTGGCTTGGGATGCGTTCGAAAGTGCATGTGCGTGGTGTTGAGCCAGACGAACCATGGCCTGCCCGCGACATGCTGTTTCTTGATGAAGGCCCTGGCCGACGCGACGAAGTCATCGTCGCACGTCTCCATCCGCTTCTTCGTGAGTGGCCCGGTGTCCTCGATCTTCTGCTTGCCGACGCGGCCCCAGCGAGGCTGCTCGGTCGGATCATCCCTATCCGTCGCATGGCAGTGGAGGACGCCGCGGGGGCCAAACCGTTCCTTGAAGTGCGGGAAGTCTTTCGCGGGTGGCCAGTCCGGCAGCTCCGGCTCCTCTTCGGCGTTCAGGTGGTAGAGGTTGCCGTAGAACTCATCGAAGCCGTGGACCGTCGGCAGGTATTGGTTCAGGTCCCCGAGGTGATTCTTGCCGAACTGTCCGGTGGCGTAGCCTTGGTTCTTGAGCAGCTCCGCGATCGTCGGGTCCTCCGCCTGGAGCCCCACCGGCGCGGCCGGCATACCAACCTTCGACAGCCCCGTACGAAAACCGCACTGGCCGGTGATGAATGACGAACGTCCTGCGGTGCAGCTCTGTTCGCCGTACGAGTCGGTGAACCGCATCCCCTCTTTGGCGAGCCGATCGATGTTCGGCGTCCGGTACCCCATCAACCCGTCGCTGTAGCAGCTCAGGTTCGAGATGCCGATATCGTCACCCCAGATGACGAGGATGTTGGGCTTCGCCTCGCCGTTTTTGCCTCTTGCCATGGTGTGCTCCGGGTGGGGATCCACCATGGTTGAGAATGCGTGGAGCTCTGAGCTAGTGCACCTTAGGTCAGTGGGGGAGCTGAGGCCAGCGGGGGCAGAATGCCGCGGCGATGAGATGCACGAGCTCGACCCGCCATTCGGCGATCGGGAGCCCATGCTCCGGGCCAAGTCTCGCACCGACGTGTGCCTCCGGGGTGGCCGGATCAAAAGGGGCATCGCGGTCGTCCGGCACGACGATGTGCGGTTGCACGTACACGAAATCGCCATCGCGCCACAGGGCCCACATTGAGTGGGGTTGATTGCCGGGCCCGGCATAACCGGTGACAAGGGCTGTCGTCGACGCGCCGCGCGCCGCCCGATCAATCGCCTGCCGCCATTGCCGCTCGTAGTCCGCAACGCGCCACGCCGTGAGGTCGACAATGAACGGAAGTGACGCGGGGCCCACTCTCAACATGCCGCCGGCATGCAACCAGCCCTGCGCGCTCGTGACCGCCGGCGTTACAACGCGAATCTCAAACACCACCATCTCCGCGAGACCAAGCGAGTACATCCATTTCGCCTCGCGGCAACATACGGGCGGTGCTGTTTGCGAGCAACGGGGAATCGTCGCGCGAGTTTCGCGGCCATTCGACCTAGGTGGACGTGTGCCGTGTCTGGACCGCCGACGAACTTGATCAAATGCGGCGGTCGCTCGCCCCTGCAATCATCGTGTGTCTCATCATGTGTACCGGCAGCCTAGCGCGCGCGCAGAATTGGCAGTTCTGGCCCGAGTTCGACGCCTATATCCCCGTCGCGCCGGCGACGCAGCTCAATCCGTTTACTAATCTCACACAGTCCCGGGACACGTCGTACCGACAGATCGAGGTTGGGACGTATGTCGACTGGCGTGTCGCGTCGTACCTCGTACTCGGCGGCGGATACAGCTACCTCTACTCGCCTGATGCGCACTCCGAGAACGAAGACCGGGCCATGGCGGAGGGGACGCTGGGGGTCCATCTCCTGCCGGAGCTGCACCTCGAAGACCGCAACCGCTTCGAGTTCAGATGGGTCGGCGGTGTCTACTCGACTCGCTACCGCAACCGCTTGCGTCTCGGACGACTGCTCGCCTTCGACCATAATCACCCGGTCACTCCGTATGTCGAGGTGGAGATCTACTACGAGTTCAACAAGGAGGCGATCACCAAGATCCAGCCCCAGATCGGTGCCGTATTGGAACTCACGCACAGCCTCACGCTCGACGGTGCGTACGTGCACCAGAATGACCGCAGCGGAAGCCTCAACAATGTCAATGCAATTGAGCTAACCGTGAGGCTGTACACCGGGGGAAACGCGAAATGAACCCGCCGAGCTTTCCCAACGTCGACTTGTTCTCCGCCGGCATCAACGCCTTGAATGGCGTGCTCGTTGCGCGCGAGCCCGGACACAATCGCGGCTACACTTTCTCGGGGCTTCTCATTATGGCCTTCATGGCCGGTATCGGCGGCGGCGTGACGCGCGACGTCCTGCTCGGGGAGGTCCCTGGGCCGCTCAAGGACCCGATGTATCTGGTCGTGTGCCTCTTAATGGGCTTGCTTGGCCTGGCCATTTATCGTTATGCCGCTTCGAAAGAGACGCAGTTCCGCAGGAGAACGCTGGCGTTCTTCAAGTCCTTCACGCTTCCCTGGTTTGCGATCCTGGGGGCGCACAGGGCACTCGATCACCACCTTGGAGTCTTCGCCGCCATCGTCATTGGGGTGGCCGCCACGACGGCGGGCGGAGTGGTGATCGACCTCTTCTCCGGAGTCACGCCCGAGATTCTCATCCCCTCGGAGCAGCTGGTCACGACGGCAGTGCTAGCGAGCGGAGTGTACTCGGCGCTCGCAATTCTGACGGCGGGCCTTGGCTTCTTTCCGATCACGCTGATTGCGGCGCTTTGCGCGTTCGTATTCCGGATGTTCGCTGTCCGAGAACACTGGCCGTCGGTCGTGCCGCACAACCCGCCCGGCGAAAGCTTGAGGAAGGGATAAGGGGCCAACGCCTATCGCTGAAATAGCCACAGTACCGCCCAAGCGCCGAGCAGGAGGACGCCACCCGTCACGAACCAAATCGTGATCGCATCAGACGTAAAGGTGTCGCGCTGGATCTGCACCCTGATCCTCGAGTACCTGATGGCCGACCAGACCAAGAGCACAAGACCGCCAATGACCATGCCCATCCCGAGATGCTCGGTATCTCCCAGGAGCACGCGCGGCGCGGGGACCGGTGGCACCGGCCCTTCGTACGGCCGGCCCGGCCGAGTCTCGATCAAGAACAGACTGAACCGGTTGATCGTGATGCCGAAGGTGATCAACGCAATGCTGGTGCGCACATAGGCCAGATACGTGCGCTCGTTGGCCAGGTGCTCTGACAACCGCGGCGTGCTCACGCGCCCAGGATACGGGTGAGCCGCGCACCACTGTAGTCGACCTAGGACTATAGGGAACCTTTCAGCGATACGCCCGCGGCACCATGGCTCGCCGGCTGACTCACCTGCGTAGCCTGTGAGACGCGGGCAGTCCAGTCGCCCTCGTGGATGACCTAACGCCGCACGGGGGCCGCCGACGAGCCGCCAGACATTGGCGGTTTTGCGGCCGAGTGTCGAGGCGAGCTCTCGAGACGATTGTAGATGAGTGCGAAGACCCCACTGGCCAGGAGGTACAGCACGATCGCCGGCGCCGTCAACGGCTGCCCCGGAAAGTTCGCGTGGGCAATCGCGATGGCAATCGCCGGATGGCGGCTCGCCGTCGCGAGGGCGAGGGTGTGGCGGTTGTCGGGGTCAGGGCCGCCGAGCGCGTGGCCGGCGACAATGCCAACGAACGCGAAGATGGCCATGGCGAGAAGAGTTCCGTTGCCAATCAACGGCGGAATGTTGGTAGCGATTTTAGCGATCACTGGCAGCGCGCTCACGATCAGGAGTACCAAGGCAAAGGTGCCAACCGGTTTGGCCGCACGATCGGCAAATGACGGCGACAGGACGTGCACACCAATGCCGGCAAATAGAGGAAGCAGCACAGTCAGGAACATCAACCCGACGATCTGCGTGACTGGTACATGGAGAGGCGAACCGCGCAGGCGCTCAAAGACGCCCAGGGCAATGGGCACGAGCACAATCGCCAATGCGGCGCTGGCCACGAGTATCCCGACGGCGTAGTTCTCGTGGCCTTGCGCTTTCATCGCTTTCTTCGGGAAGAAGGGAGGGACCGGCGAAATCGCCAACGCAACGAGAGCGATTTTGACGGCCGGGTCGAGATCAAATCCCCTGGCGAGTGCATACGCTGCAACTGGCATGATCACGTTCATGGACAACAACGCACGGCCGAGCTCTCGAGGTCGACGGAACAGATAGATGGCATCAGACGGCGTTGCTGCCAGTCCGAGCGCAAATACGTTGAGCGCGATGCTCAACTTCACGACGAGCAGAACGATAGCTACAGCGGTCATCGCGCCTCCGCGGCGTCGAGGACGACCCGTGCAAAACAGACGCGTACCGCTATGGTACGATCAGTCCGGACCGCGAATCAGTAGACCTAGGTCTGGAATGCCGTGCTCCGCCGTTGGGCGGGAGCCCTACTCGCCCCGCATGAGCTCGGCCCGCCTACCGCAGGCGTGTGCCAGGGCCGGGAGCCATGACCAGAGTGGCTTATGACGGGTCCCCTGCCAAACCGATGTCGCGCTCGAGGAAGTAATTCAGGAATGTCCGAATGACGGCGATGGCGCCGAGTTGGCCAATCGCCGGCCAAGTCGGGCTGATCCCAGTGCTCACAACGTCAGCCCCGAGTTGAAACTCGAGACCGAGGAGGAGCCACACGCCAAATTCAATCCGGGCGGCCTTGCGAGCGCCAGGTACTTGGCGTCGCGTAACGACCGGTCCAAGCGAGAGCATCAGCGCTTTGATTGCGCCGATGGCAATGAGTAGAGTCCCCGCGGCGTCGAGGCCGAGCGCGATGCTTCCGGCGATGTGGTCGAAGACGGCCCGCACATCACCGAACCATACGAACTGCCGCGACCGACTGTAGTCGACCTAGGGGTACGCGCCCGGATCGTCTTCGGGCGTGCCGCGGTCTGGCCGAGCAGGTGGACCGGGGTCGCCTCGCGCCTCAGATTCATCGCGACACGCGGGCGGGTCCGGCGATGGCTCCGCCCGTTCCCACGAACAATCCCCCGAGTGATGCGGAGAGTACGTTCATGATCGCTGCGCCCGATACCGTGCTCGATGGACTCGTGTTTCCCGAGGGACTGCGGTGGCACGACGGCGCCCTCTTTTTCTCCGACATGCACGATTGCGTGGTTTGGCGGTTGGACGACCGCTATCATTCGACGCGGGTGCTGGATCTTGAGACACAGCCGTCGGGCCTTGGCTGGAGTCCAGACGGCACTATGTACGTCGTTTCCATGTTCGACCGGCGCTTGCTCGCGCTGACGGACGATGGCGCACGGACAATCGCTGACTTGAGTTCCGTGTGCCGCCACGTGATCAATGACATGGTGGTCGATACGGCGGGACGCGCCTACATTGGCACCTTCGGGTGCGACCTCAACGCGGGCGAGCCACCCTGCCCTACGCTGCTCTACTGCGTCCAGCCCGGGGGCGAGGTCGTGGTCGCCGCATCGGATCTGTTCTTCCCCAACGGCGCCGTCATCACGCCGGATGGCAAGACACTGATCATCAGCGAGACGTTCGGTCACGCGCTCACAGCCTTCGATATCGATGCAGACGGCTCCCTGACCGGTCGTCGGGAATTCGCCCGGTTCGCGACAACTGCGCCCGATGGTTTGTGCTTGGATGAGGACGGAGGCGTCTGGGTCGCCTCACCCGGTGTCCAGGAACTGATCCGCGTGGTGGACGGCGGACGGGTCACCGACCGAATTCCGTTGCCAGGCCGCGACGCCTTCTCGTGTATCCTGGGGGGCTCGGATCGTCGGGACCTCTATATCGGAACCGCGCGCGAATACATCCCTGAGCGCACCCGCGCCCAGCGGGCCGGCCGCATTGAGGTGACGCGCGTCGCCGTGCCAGGCGCTGGCCTGCCCTGAGGCGCGGATCGATCGCTGTTCGGTTGCGCGTCCATCGCCCCGCCGTCGGCCCGACTAAGCGGCGTCGGCCTCGATCGTGGTCGGCGTCGGGCGGGCGGCCACCACCCCGTCGCGCGATCGGTCGCCGAACCGCGCGACGACATCGCGCAGCGACCGCGCCGACTTCTCGAGGTCGGACCCGGTCGTGCGCAGGTGCTCCGTGAGCGCGCGCTGCCCCACCGTCGCCGTCTCGACCTGCGCGGTCTCGGACGCCGTGCTCTCCGCGACTTGCACTACCAGTTCGGCGGTGGCTCCCAGCTCGACGACGAGTGACTCGGTCATCGCCGCGGCCTCCACGGCGGTCTGGGCCAATGCAACCGTGCGCTGCACGCGCTGCGCGATCTCCTGAAAGACTCCCAGCGCCTCTTTCATCGTCTCCTCTCCAGCTTCGGCGCTGCGGCGTGCAGACGTCATCTGCTGCTCGACACCATCGGTCTTGGCCGTGATCTCATCCAGCAGGGCCTTCACGCGTTTCAGCGCTTCACTGGCGCGCCGGGAGAGTTGCCGGACCTCGGTTGCCACGACACCGAACCCGCGTCCTTCCACACCGGCGCGAGCGGCCTCGATCGCCGCGTTCAGGGCGAGCAGGTTCGTTTGCTGCGCAATCTCCGCGATCTCGGCGGTGACATCCGCTGCGCTGCCGGCGGCCGCGCGGAGTGCGGCCAGCGCGTCGACGGCGTCGCGGGAGGCGCCGGCGATCTCGACGACACGTCCCGTTGCCGTTACGGCTCCCGCTACACCAGCTTGTGTTCGCCCATCGACGTCTCCCGAGATGCCCAGCGTCTCGCGCGCGGCGCCAGCGACTTGCGCAGCGGCGCTGGCGAGTTGCGAGGCGGCATTGCGGATGCGCCGGGCCGCGACGGTATTGCCACCCGAGGCGCGTGTAAGCCGGCCCAACGCCGCCGTCACCTGATCCGCGCCATCGGCAACGTTGGTCGCGATGTGCGCCACGCCAGTAGCCGCGTCGAGCAGCGCATGAGAGGTGCGCTGGGTCTCGACGACCAGCACGGCGACGTCCTGGAGCGCGGCCTGGACGTTACTCGTCTGGCTCGAATGACCGACGACGGCACCGGCCTGCCGGACGTTGGTCGCGAGCACCGCTGCCCATTGCCCACGTTTGATCGACTCGCCGAGGTCCTCGAGCACGATCAGGGGTCGCGTCATGATCGCATTGAGACGCCAGACGAACCACGCGATCGCGGGTCCCGAGAGCACCCAGGCGACGACGACCTCTAACGGTCGCAGCCCGCGGAAGGCGACGGTATAGACGATGCTGCCAATGATCAGGAGAAACACACCCAACGTCGCAGCGATGTCGGCGAGCAGCCGATCGCCGAACCGTCGTCTCACGGACGCGACCGTCGCGGTCACGAAAACGAGCATGACGAGCAGCGTTACGTACAGGCGCGCCGGCGGATACGGGACTCCACTCCAGACACTCAACATCAGATCGCAGACGCGTGCGGCGGTAGTGGCGCTGGCACAGGAGTGTGGGGAGAGAGACCTCCTACCTGACGAACGCAAGCTGGAAACGATTCACCGGTGAGCCCTGGCGAGTCGCCGGCAGCGCTCAGCGCGCTAGCTTTCCGGTATGTCGAACCCGACGATTTCGCCGGCGGCCCCGTCCCTTCCGTCGCGGTATCAGGTCGAGCACGAGCTGGGCCGCGGCGCCATGGCAGTCGTCTATCTGGCGCTGGATGCCAAGCACGGGCGGCGGGTGGCGGTCAAGGTGCTGCGACCGGAGTTCGCTGTGTCCGTCACGGCCGAGCGCTTTCTGCGCGAGATCGGGATCGCGGCGCAGCTGTCGCACCCCCATATCCTGCCACTGATCGATTCGGGTGAGTGCGAGGGTCAGCTCTTCCTCGTCGCTCCGTACATCGCAGGCGGGTCGCTTCGCGAGCGCCTGGCGGCCGACGGGCCGCTCCCGCTGGGCGAGGCACTGAGCATCGTCGAGGAGATCGGGTCGGCCCTCGACTACGTGCACCGCAGTGGTTTTGTGCATCGCGACGTCAAGCCCGCGAACATCCTGTTCGCGGACCAGCATGCGGTCCTGGCTGATTTCGGCGTCGCACAGGTCGTTTATGCCCAGGGTGTCGACGTCCTGACTGACAGCGGGCTCGCCATTGGGACACCCGCTTACATGAGTCCTGAGCAGGCGAGCGGCGAGCGGGGGCTCGAGAGTCGCACCGATATCTATAGCCTGGCCTGCGTGCTGTTCGAGATGCTGGCGGGCGAGCCGCCGTTCCAGGCTGAAACCGTCCGTGCGTTGCTCGCGAAACAGGTCACACAACAGGCGCCATCCGTACGGGCTCGGCGACCGAATGTCTCGTCGAATGTCGACCGCGCGATCGCGAAAGCGCTATCGAAGGACCCGGCCCAGCGCTTTGCGACGGTGGCGGAGTTTCTGGCCGCGCTCCACGCCACGAGCGCGGCGCCGCGCCTCGCGACCGGCAAGACCAGGTCGATCGCCGTCCTGCCCTTCGTCAATGCGAGCCCCGATCCGGAGAGCGAATACCTCAGCGACGGCATCACGGATGAACTGATCGATGCGCTCGCCAAGGTGAAGGGGCTGCGAGTGGCGTCGCGGACGTCGGTGTTCGCGCTCAAAGGCCGACCGCAGGACGTGCGCGCGATCGGAGTCTTGTTGAGTGCGTCGGTCGTGCTCGAGGGCACGGTGCGGCGCCTGGGCGACCGATTGCGCATTACGGCGCAGCTGACGTCGACGGATGATGGACAGGTGCTCTGGTCGCAGCGGTATGACCGCACGCTCCACGATCTCTTCGCGACGCAGGACGAGATCGCCAGTACGATCGTCAACACGCTGCGTGCGACTTCGTTCGCCGATCTGTCGGAGCCGGTGACGCGCCGCTACACTGACAACCTCAAAGCGTACGCCCTGTACCTGCGGGGCCGACACGAGTGGAACAAGCGCACGCAGCACAGCGTGCTCGAGGGCGCCGGGTACTTCGAGCGGGCCATCGCCGAAGATCCGAAATACGCGCTGGCGTACACCGGCCTCGCCGACTCGTATGCCTTGCAGGTGGATTACCGCGACATGCCGGTCGCCGAAGGGTTCGAGCGGGCGAAGTCGTACGCGCGCCAAGCGATTGCGCTCGACGATCGGGTGGCCGAGGCGCATGCGTCGCTCGCGTGGAGCATGTTCATTTATGACTGGGATTGGCCCGGTGCGATCCGCGAGTTCCGGCGCGCCATCGAGCTCGATCCGCGCTACGCGACGAGCCATCAGTGGTACGCATTTCTGCTGCTGTCGCAGAGCAGGATCGAGGAGGGCCTGCTCGAGGCGCACACGGCCCTGGAGCTCGACCCGGCGTCGGTATCGGTACGGCGCAGCGTGGCGCACTCGTATCTGTATGCCCGCCGATACGATGAGGCGATTCACCACATCGAGCGGGCGATCGCGCTCGATCCGGTCGCCGTCGAGAACTATCGGTTGCTCGGGTCCTTCCTGGTGCAGCAGGAGCACTACGAAGAGGCGATCCGGGTGCTCCGCGACGCGCTGCAACTGCCCGATCCGGGCACCGGGCCGCTCGCGACGCTGGCGTACGCGCTGGCGCGCTCCGGCGCCGCGGAGGAGGCTCGCGTGGTGTTGCGGCAGTTCGAGGATCGCGCTCGCAGGGTGTACGTCTCCCCCGTCGTGTTCGCCACCATCAACCTGGGCCTCGGTGAATTCGATCAGGCGCTCGAGTCCATGGAGCGCGCGTACACGGAGCGGCGAGGCTGGATGGTGTACCTCAACGTCAATCCGATCCTGGATGCGGTACGCAACGACGCGCGCTTTCGCAACTTGGTGCAGCGGATGAAACTGACCGGCCCAGTGCAACCCTGACCGCGAGCGGTTACGGCTGCTCGGTGTGCGGACGCGTTTCGAGAGGGAGCGCTGCCGCTCTCGAGGCTTGCACGAATCGGTCGTGCAGAGTCAGTAGCAAGACATACGCGGCCGTGAAAGACCCGAAACACCACAGCAACATCACCTTTGGTTGCGACCAGAGGAAACCGGCCACGGCGGTCAAGGCCACCTGGAGCCACAGAAAGTGTCTCACGGTGCGAAGAAAACCTCGATCGACTGTGCTCGGTATCAGCCGTCGGGCGGCATACTCTGCATACGCCGTGTAGGTCACCACAACCAGCAGGATGTTCGCGACAAACGCGAACTCGCTGACTCGCTCGTGTGCGTAGTTGGCAAACGCGGCTGACGTAAAGGGCAGCAGTACCACGAAGGCGCAGGCGAGCAGCAGAAGCGACGCTCCCGGGATATCCAACTTGGGAACCATCTCTTCGAAGCTGTAGACGAAAAGCCACACGACGCCGATGATGACGAACGTCGCCGCGTACACCGCGATTGCGGGCAGTAACTCGACGAACCGCTGGCGGACCTGTTCGTGTGAGAGCTCTTCTGGGATCCACAGGTCCAGCGCGAGCAAGGTCATTGCGACACCGAAGATGGCGTCCTGCAGCGACAAGACACGGTCCTTCTTGAAGCCGGGCCTGTCGGCCGACTTCGGTCCCGGTTCAGGCACGACCGCCTCCCTTCGCCAGCGCGCTCACGTAGGGCCAGCCAAGGCCGGCGGGGGCGGCTTTCGCTTGTGCCGGAGCCAATGTGCGGTCACGCGGCTCGCTGCGGTGCCGACAATCACGCCGCCTACGACATCGCTCGCCCAGTGCTGATCGCGGTAGAGGCGTTGCCACCCGGTGAACGCGACCGCGCTCATGCTGAGCGCTGTCACCCACGGCCGGTGGGCCTCCTGCGCCAACGCCGCTGCAATCGCCGTGATGTGGGTGAGGTGTCCGGATGGGAACGAATGCCACTCGTCCGAAAATGAGAGGGGCCGAAAGAGCCACGGATTCCCGGAGTAATCCGGCCGTTGCCGCCCAACGGCACCCTTGAGCAGCGCTTCACTCACGTCCGCAACAATGTAACTCAATGTGATATGGCGTGTTGCATCTTCCCAGTTCGCGTTACGCGCGAGGTGTGCGACGACGAGCGCGGCGGTGATGGTCGGCACCGTGTAGTTCGCCGTGCCGAATGCATCCCCGAGCGGAGTAATCTGTGTGAGAAAAGGCGTGCGGTAGCTGCGGATGACAGGGCCTGCGGTGCGATCCAGGAATACGCTCGCGGCCAAGGCGCTGCCTGACACGATCCAATAGGTCCGGTCACTCAGCAGGAGGTGCGGAGGGTAGCGATAGGGCGAGAGGTGCGGAACCGTGTCTCGGGTCGCGGCCAGGGTGACTCGCGCGGCGTCCCGTGTCGGCGGCTGACTCACGCAGGGCGCGGCCAGGCCTGCAGCGGTCGCGGCCGCGACACTCACGATCGATGCGCGCCGTCGAATCGAAGAAATGGCGACGGTGAGCATGCGTCGAGGACTCACCTTGCCGTTCGGTCGCGCGCTCCCTGGCCGATCCCGCGCGACGCCACGTATCGTGTCAGGGCATCAACTCCTCCGACTGCGCTCGCCAGCGCGACATAGCCATCGGGCCGGACGAGGTACAGTGCGTCGCGTGTGAAGCCGGCGTGCCCGGCCTCTCGTGTCCACGGGAACACGCACAGTTGAAGTCCCATCGCCGTACATCCATCCCGCAGCTCCGTGCGCGCGTCGCCGTACACGTGCACCTGCCAACTCAGCGACCCGAGTGGCGTGAAATTATCGTGAGGAGTTCCGTCCGGGGCGTGGCCATTGGGGACCCACGGCAGCCGGTCACCGCCGTGAACGCGTCCCGTTTGGCCTTCGCTGAGCGGGCTGTGTCGATATTCGATCTCGATCTGTGACGCGGTTCGGAAGAGAAAGCGCCGCATCGCGCGCAGGCGAAGCAGTGGGCGGGCCACCGCAGGCAAGATCGTCGTCCTGACTCGCTGGGCGAGGCGACCGTCGCTCGACGCGATCGTGAAAACGCGGTCGGTCGTGGCAACAAGCCGGCGAGCGAAGGCGATGCGTTCGGGCTCATAGCTGTCGAGCAGTGCCGCCGGCCCCCTGTCCTGCAGGGCATTGGCCAGTTTCCACGACAAGTTGACCGCGTCACCGATGCCGGTGTTCATGCCCTGCGCGCCGACAGGGCTATGGATGTGCGCCGCGTCTCCGAGGAGAAAGACGCGGCCGCGCCGGAAGCTCTGCGCGACGCGGTGGTGCACACGGTACGTCGAGAACCATTTTACGTCAGTCACTTCGAGCTGGAGCTGACGCAGCGCGCGCCCGCGAACGTCCTGGAACGTCAACTCATGTGGGTCGCGATCGAGCTCCTCGCGGAGGGTGCCGACGAGACGCACGCAACCTGTGCCCCGCAGTGGGAAGACCGCCAGCAGGTCGGCTTGGTCGAGATCCACATGCAGCTCGTGGTCGGTGACGGGGCCAGCCGCCGACACATTGGCGACGTAAAACACCCGGGTGTACGTCCCTCCCGGAAACCCGATGCCAAGCCCTTCCCGCACCGTTGAGCGCGCGCCATCGCAGCCGGCGAGGTACCGAATCGTGCACTGCTCTTCCGCACCACTCGGTCCTCGTACCGTTGCGCGGACATTCGCGTTGTCCTGCTCGAACCGAACGAGTTCCGTCCGCCGCTCCACGATCACCCCCGAGTCTGCCAGTCGCGAGATCAGGAGCCGCTCGTGTGCGTCTTGCGGATAGAATGAGCAGGAACGGGAACGGACTCAGTCCCTCGCCCACATTGTCCAGTGGGACGTGCGCGACGCGCGCGCCTGCAACCCACAAATTGATCGCGACGTTCCGGAGGCCCGCGGCCACCACGGTGTCGGCGAGGCCGACCTGCCGATAGAACTCCAACGTGCGGGCGTGAACGCCGAGCGCCCGAGACGTCGTGCCTGGCTCTGCCGTCTTATCGATGATTCGAACGCGTACACCCAGGCGGGTGAGCCACAGCGCGAGGACCAGGCCCGTGGGACCCGCGCCGACGATGAGGACGGGGGTGTCGCGAGACACCGGCATCCCGAAAGCTACCGCCGAAACACGGTGCCGGGAGCGCGCGTAGAGGGAAGGGGTGACCGGTGACGGGCGAGGGGTTACCAAATCGCCAAGGCCCGGTGGCCCTGACCGCGACAGGCGCTACGTTTGGTTGACCCGGCACCCGTATCCGTCACCCGTCACCCGGCTTCAACCTGCCTCTTTGGCGAGGAGAACCAACCCCCATGGGCGATCCACAAACCATCGCAATGTGGTCAGAGCTCATCGGTCCGATCGTCGCGTTGGGGTGCAGTACATTCTTCGGTTTGATGTGCTTCCCGTCCATTCGGGCCGCGTTCGTCGAGCGACTTCGCCAGCGGACGCTCCGTCACTCGGACGCGGTTGACATCGTCGCGCAGATCGCGCAGCTGCGCGGCGAGGTGTATGCGCTCCGCTCGGAGCTCGCGCAGGCAACCCGTGCGCTTCCGCCTGCGAATGGCGCTGTCCCCGCCAGCTCCGGCTCGGTGCAAAACCGCATCGGCGGTTAGCGCCCGTGTCGCGCGTCAGCGTGCGTGCTTGGTCGCCACGAGCATCACAACACCGGCCAATATGCAGGCCAGTGCAATCCCGACGCCGGCGAGGGCCATGATGCGCTGCCGGCCAATCTGCTGGCGCTGGTACGCCGCGAACGCGATCTCACTGAGGTAGAACCGACCGGGCCGCGTCCCGGGCAAGATGACGCCCGCGGTGGCGAGGCGGTTGACCACTCCGGAGTGCTGCAACCCGAGGCTGTCCAACGACTGCGCGCGCTCGGGCGCCGTCGCATTGGCGACGCGGAACCGCTCGAGCGTGTCCGCCATCTGCTTTGCGGCCGTTCCCGCGGCTGCGCCCGCGGCGGCGATGATCCCAGCTGCCATGGTCGTCGTAGTTTGGGTGTTGCGCGCAACATAGTTGGCGCGCTGAGTTGATTGAGGGACGATCGAGCAGGTCTTGGGGGCTCGGGCTCCCAGCAGTCGAGCCTGGCGCGCCGGCCGGCCAGGCCGTCGCGCTCGCGGCTAGCATGGCCGCAGGTGGGCGGCTAGGTTTGCCGCCCACCGATGACAGCTCTGTTCGCGGTCACGATCTTCCTCGCGGCGTTTCTGCTGTTTCAAGTCGAGCCGCTGATCGCGAAGATCATCCTCCCGTGGTTTGGCGGGTCAGCTGCCGTCTGGAGCGCGGCACTCCTCTTCTTTCAGATCGTCCTCCTCGCCGGCTACGCGTACGCGCACGCCCTCGTGCGCTTCGTGCGCCCCAGGGCGCAGGTTGGAATCCACGCCCTGTTGCTTGCGGCGAGCTGTGCACTCTTGCCGATTCTGCCCCCTGCTTGGCTCAAGCCGAGCGACCCTCGTGAGCCCGCACTTCGGATCATCGCGACCCTCACCGTCAGCGTCGGCCTTCCCTATTTCCTGCTGTCAGCCACGAGTCCACTCTTGCAAGCCTGGTACGTGCGCCAGCGCGACCGCGCCGTCCCCTATCGCCTCTTTGCGCTCTCCAACTTCGGCTCGCTGCTCGCGTTATTGAGCTTTCCGTTTCTCGTCGAGCCCTGGCTGACATCACGGCAACAGGCATTCAGCTGGTCGGGCAGCTACGTCGCCTTCGTGCTGCTGTGTATCACCGCTGCATGGGTCAGTCGGCGCGACGGCATTCCGCGCGAACCGGCGCGACATGGGCCATCGCCCGAGGTTCGGCCGGGCCTGGGAACCATCGTGTTCTGGATTGCGACGGCCGCCTGTGCGTCGACGCTGCTGATCGCGACGACGCACCACATGAGCCAGGACATCGCGCCGATCCCGCTCCTTTGGGTTGTACCACTCGCCGCGTACCTCGCGACGTTCATCCTCGCCTTCGAGAGCGACCGATTGTACCAGCGGTGGCTGTTCCTCCCGCTCCTCGCCGTTGCGCTTGCCGCCATGGCGCATTTCATGTGGGCGGGCTCGCCGAGCAAAAAGCTGTTGGCATTGTTTGCGGGCGGCCTCTTCGTGTGCTGTATGGTGTGTCACGGTGAGCTCGCCCGCCGCCGTCCCGCGCCGCAATACCTGACACTCTTCTATCTCATGGTGGCGCTGGGCGGGGCCGTGGGCGGATCGTTCGTCGTGTTGGTCGCGCCACGGCTGTTCGACTCATATCTCGAGCTGCCGATCGGAGTCGTTGCCTGCGCGGTGATCGGGCTCATCGTCTTGTGGCGCATCAACCTCCCTGACATCGGACTCTGGCCGCTGCGTATGGTGCTCGTGGCCGCCACCGTCGTGCTCGCGAGCTACATCGTTCATGAGGAGCGGCTGGGCCGTGCGGGGTATCGCCTACTGGCTCGGAATTTCTACGGCGTGCTGGAAGTGCGGGATGATCCGCCGAACGTCGGCTATCGCGTTCGCACGCTGTACAACGGCGCCATTGTCCATGGATCGCAGCTGTTGGACTCGGCGCGTCGATATGAGCCGACCGACTACTACGGTCCGAAGTCCGGCGTCGGCCGCGCGTTGTTGGCGTTGGAAGCTGGCAGGCCGATTCGCGTCGGCAGCATCGGGTTGGGAGCAGGCGTGCTGACGAGCTACGGCCGGCCGGGCGATGTGTACCGCATCTACGACATCAATCCGCTGGTTCCACACATAGCAGAGACGGAGTTCTCCTTCTACCCCCACCTCGCAGCCGACAAGCAGATCCTGCTCGGCGACGCGCGGCTCACGCTCGAGCGGCAGGACAACCAGGACTTCGACCTGCTATCGGTCGACGCATTCACGGGCGATGCGATTCCGGTTCACCTGCTCACCAACGAGGCGCTCGCACTGTATTTCCGGCACCTCAAGCCGGACGGCATCCTCGCGCTGCACATCTCCAACCGATACCTCGACCTCGCGCCGGTGTGCGCGCGCGGCGCAGAAGCGCTCGGCAAACACGCCGTGGTTGTCGACGACGATGGCTCGAGCGCGCCGTACTTCTCTTCGTCGACGTGGGTGCTCGTGACGGACGACACCACATGGTTCAGCGCCCCGAGCTTCCAGGACGCCACCATGTCGCCCGCCCGCGCCCCGGCGGGGTTTCAGCCCTGGACCGACGGATTCAGCAACGTCTTTCAGAGCATGAAGCTCAAGTAACTACAGGGGTCAGGGGTCAGGGGCCAGGGAAAAAGCCGGTGAGCTGGTGAGGGTGGTAGTGCCGCCCTACTGGCCTCTTCCCTGCTTGTCGCGGAGCGCCGCGTTGGCGGCGCGAGCGAACTGGTGCGGCGTGCCGTCCGGGTCAGTGATCGTCAGCGCGCGGGCGCGGCCATCGACGACAGTGAATCGCAGCTCTGTATCGTGGTCATCCGCGATCACGAACCGGTCATGCCCCTGGAACCGCAACGGATGCTCGTCATGCTCGACGAGCACGAGGCGGCTGCCGCGCTGCTCGATCCGGGGCTGCCCCGCTTCGGCGGTGTACGTTCCGACGTAACGCTGGGCACTCGACGGGTCGACGGCGAGATCGAGACCGCCTTCGTCGGGAGTGTGCATCACGAGCTCGGCGATGCGGCGGGCGAGGAGCGAGGCGTCACCGCCGTCGCTGTTCATGAGCACGACGACTGAGAGACTGTCCGTCGGGTAGTAGGCCAGATCGGCACTGAACCCATTGATGCCCCCCGAATGCTCGACGGCGGTGTGGCCGTGCAGCGTGTACAAACCAAGGGCGAAGCCGTAGGTCGGGTGCGTCCCGTCGCGCAGCGCGGCCGGTGTCGTCATCTCGCGGTACGTCTCCGGTCGGACGACGCGACCTCCGACGAGCGCCTGCTGCCAGCGCAGCAAGTCGCCGACCGTCGAGCAGAGAGCGCCGGCCGCGCCCGGCAGGTGCATGCTGAGATAGGACGCGTTCACCACCTCGTCGCTCGTGACCGAGTAGCCCGCCGCGCGGTGGGGGATGAGGGGCTCAACGCCGCAGTAGAGGGTGTGCTCCAGTCCCATCGGCTTGAGGATCGTCTGGTCCAGGTAGACGGCGTACGGCACACCGCCCAGCTGCTGCAGCACAAGCCCCAGGGTGTAATACCCCGAGTTGCTATAGTGCCACCGAGTCCCGGGCGGAAAATCGAGCGGCCGTCCACCGAAGAGCGCGACCAGCTGACCGTCGGCCAGATCGGCGCGTCGCACGTCGGCGAATTCTGGTAGCTCGGTGTAGTTCGGCAGACCGGACGTGTGCGTGAGCAGCTGTCTGACGGTCACTCGGCCATCTTCCCGGGGAAACTTCGGCAAATAAGTCGATACAGGCGCGTCGAGCTGGACCTTACCCTGCTCGACGAGGCGCAGGATGGCCGCGGCCGTGAACTGCTTGGTGATGGAGCCGATGCGGTACACCGTCGACGCGGTCGCCGGGACACTGTCCTCGACGTTTGCCAACCCGAACCCCTTGAGCACCAGGGTGTCCGATCCGCGGACGACGCCGACCGAGGTTCCCGGGGCGTGGTGCGCGACGCGGTACGCGTCCGCCAGGCTATCGATGCGGTTCACGAGGCGATCTCGGTCGCTCGGCGCCGCTGCGGTGCCCTGCCCCGCCGGCTTGCACGCTTGCGCGAGAGCGGCGACCGCGACGACCTGTGTCGCCAGGCGCAGGGCGCACTGCCAGGATCGGTGCCGCTGCTCGTGCCTCGATGGACGCATTGAACGGGGGTGGAACGTGGGCGAACGATGGCCGCAATCGCGCGCGATAACGGCGAACGATAACGGCGTGCGATGCGCGGTGGGGCCGCCGGGGGTCCTCTTTCCAACCCGGAAAGGCGGGCGTACGTTCTCACATTACGGCGAGCGCAACGGGTCGCCGGGGCCTGGGCGATGACGGCACCAGCGTCTCCCCGTCCAGGCAGTCACACCATGGGTGTCAGGGGAGAGTGATTGAGAATGCGAACATGGTCTCGCCCGATGGTCGCGGCGCTGGTGTCTGCGACGATCGCGCTCGCCGCGCCGATGGCGGCGACTCAAAACGCAGCGCTCACGCCCGCACAAAAGTCCGCGGCTGACAGTGGCCGTCCGCCGTTCGCGGCGGCCGACGTGCATTTCATGCAGGGCATGATCCATCACCACGCACAAGCCGTCACCATGGCGCGCTGGGCGCCCACACATGGCGCGCGGCCGGACGTGATTCGACTGTGCGAACGCATCGATGTGGCGCAGCGCGATGAGATCGTAACGATGCAGCGGTGGCTGCGTGAGCGTCACCAGATGGTGCCGGAGGCGGACTTCACCACCGGTACGGCAACCATGGGTGACATGCCCGGGATGAATGGAGGCCGCATGCCGGGCATGCTGACGCCGGAGCAGATGGCGCAGCTCAACGCCGCCCGCGGGCCCGATTTCGACCGATTGTTCCTGACCTTCATGATCCAGCACCACCAGGGCGCACTGCAAATGGTGCAGACGCTGTTTGACTCGCCGGGCGCTGGTCAGGACGAAGACATCTTCAAGTTCGCCTCCGACGTGGGTGCCGATCAGACGTCGGAGATCGACCGGATGCACAACATGCTTGGGGACTAAACGGCGGGATCGGGGATCAGGGGTCAGGGGTCAGGGACAAATCGCAAGGCCAGTCACATGCACCATGACTGGCCTTTGAGTTTGTTCCCCGACCCCTGACCCCTGACCCCTGTAGTCACGCCTTCGCGCGATGATGGCCGCGCGCCGGGATCGTGTCGATGCGGGTAATCACGAACCGGAACTCCTGACTCACCAATTGCGGTACGTGTCGGCCGTCGAGCTCCGCCGGGATGAAGCGCATGCGCGGAAGCGCGCTGCGAACCGCGTCAGCGAATCCCGGGTGTGTGGCCTCCACGAAGCGCAGCGTGCTGCTGTCGGCGTGTCCACCGGTGTCCACGATGAACCGGATCACCACGAGCCCTTCCACACCGTGCGCCCGCAGCGAATCGGGATAGCTGGGGCCACCGCTCGTCGGATCGCGGGCGACCGGACGCTCCAGCTCCGGCTCGATGTACACCCGGCTTCCGTCATACACCGTGGGTTCGGAGTCCTGCACCGCCACCGGTGCCATCACGGCCGCTCGATGCGGCTGGCCGGGGTCGCGCTTGCGATGTATCCCCGCGCCGGCTCCAGCCCCTGGTCCCTGCGCACCCCCCACTCCGATCGCCGCCCACTGGACGCGCTCGGCGCGCGGTCGGCCCTGGTGGGTGGGCCAGGCGGGGAGGAGGTAGACCGCCGGCGTTGGCACCGGGTGATTGACGGCGGCCGGCGTACGGTTTCCGAACCTCGGCTGCATGAGCAGTCCGAGCTGCGCGTTCGCTAGCAGCGCCGCGATCAGGAATGCTGGTCGCGAGCTCGACACGGTCGGCCTTCGGTGCAACGAGATGCGCTAACACGCCCCCTCCGGCTGTCGCCATTGGGACTGTGCATGCACGATAGTGCGCGGAACGACGCGCCATCAAGGGCGCGGGCCGGGAAACGGGACCATTAACACATCGCTAACGGGACGCCGATGTGTGTCAGCTCACATTGCCACCGTCGCGGGCGCCGCGGCGCATCATGTATCCGACTGACCGCACTGTGATGAAGTACCGCGGGTCGAGTGGGTCGTCCTCGAGCTTTTGGCGCAGCCCAGCCATGTGCGTGTCCACCGTGCGGCTCACGGTATCGGCCTGGTAGCCCCACACATCGCGCAACAGCTCGGACCGAGAGACGATCCGATCCTGGTGGCGCAGCAGCGCGAGCAAGAGGTCGAATTCCTTGGGGCGCAACTCCACCTCCACCCCGCGCCGCCGCACCGTGCGAGTCGCGGGATGCACTTCGATATCGCCAAATCGGATCCAGAGCGTTCCCGACTCGAGTCGCGGATGGGCACGCCGGAGCACCGCACGGATGCGCGCGATCAGCTCCAGGATGCTGACGGGCTTTGTGATGAAATCGTCGGCGCCCAGGCCGAATCCGCGCAGCTTGTCGATTTCGTCACGGCGAGCCGTCAGGATTACGACCGGGACATCGATGCCCTGGTCTCGCATGAGGCGCAGCAACTCATATCCATCCCGGCCCGGCAACATGAGATCGAGCACGACCAGGGCGGGCGGGTTGGCCTGCATGCGCTGCAACCCGTCGACGGCATCGCCGGCGACGTCCACAACGAAACCGTCGATTTCGAGATTGTTGCGAAGCGCGGACGCGTAGTGGACGTTGTCTTCGATCAACAGGAGTTGCGGCGCCGACGGCTCCCGCAATGGTGTTCGTCGCGGCTCCCCGGCAGGGTCTACGCCGTTCTGGCCGGCCGGTTGGGGCCGAGCTGCATGCATCTTTGACGCGCCTCTCACACAGAATGTTACCTCACTCGAACATACCTTGGCACACCGCAGCGGCGCCGCGCTCGGTTCCGTAATTTACCCAACGCTGACACATATCGTGGCGCCGCGCCCCGCCTGACCGAGGCGCGTTGTGCCCACATTAGTGGACGCCAGGGATTTTGGAGATAACGATGCGATTTCCCTCCGCTCGAAACGGTCGACCTCGCCGACGGCTGTCGCGCGCGCAGCTGCTCATCGGACTGACTGCCGCGCTGACCGTGCTGTTCGGTGTGACGGCGTGGCGGACGGCGTCCGCTGATCGAAATAACGTCGAGCAGGCCACCTGCATGTTTGCCGCAGCCGCCGCACGCATTCTCCAGGCGCGCTCCCAAGTCTTCCTCGCATGGGCGAGCGATCCGATATTCGCCGGTGTGGGTGGGCGGGCGCCAGTGCCTGTGGCGGAGCCTCTCCCCTCGCCCGCAGCGCTCGCGCAGGCGTCGGCCAAGGTGAAGGACTGCCACTGCGCGCCCGAGCTTCCAACCACCCGGTTCTTCCGCTTCGATCTCGATGGGAAGGCGCTCTCCCATCTGACCATGGTGCCCGCGGCCGACGCGGGTCTCGCGCGCAATGGCGGGGCCCCACCGGACACGGCCTCGGCGGATACGATCGGCTTGCGTTGGACCCTGACGTCCGCATTGCCGCATCTGCGCGGGACGGACGCGTTCGCGGCCGGCGTCCGGGACTCGGCGGTGCGCCGCGACTCGATCCGTACCGTTGCCATCGTGATGGGTAAATTCGATACGAATGGCCAACTGCGTGCCGTCTACGGCCTGATCGAGCCCACACTTCCGTTTGTGCGCGCCGTCATCGCTCCCGTGTTCGACAGCGTCGCGCTCTTCTCCGGTTCCCTGGCCGACACCTCGAGGCGACAGGGGTGGGCCTGCTGCAGTAACCTGAATCTTCGCAACCGCGATGTCGGCAACATGGCAGTCGATGACGCGAACTGGCGTCCGCTGTACGCGACCGGTCCCATGCCTGATATCGTCACCGGATGCATCGGCGAGGCAATCCCCGACCCGGCCCTCGCTGGACTATGGATCGACTTTGGCCCGCTGCCGCGCACCTGGGAGAGTTGGGTCGGCAAGACACTGATCTTTTCGCGCGCGCCATCGCTCCTCATCCTGCTCGGGGCCGTCTTACTCTGCGGCGCGGCGGCGGCGTTCACGGCTCAACGGGATGCCGAGATGGCTGCGCTGCGCTCGGATTTCGTGACAAGCATCTCGCACGAGCTCCGCATGCCACTCGCGCAAATCCTGCTGGCCGGTGAAACGCTCAGCCTGGGTCGGACGCGATCGCAAGCCGAGCGGGACGACGCCGCTGACGCCATCGTCCGAGAAGCCCAGCGGCTCAGTGGGCTCGTCGACAATGTGCTGTTCTTTTCGCGGATCGAGCACCACAACGTGCAAGTCGCGCCGGTGCCGGCGAACGTCGCCGATGTGGTGTCGGATATCGTCGCGTGCGTTGCGCCACTCGCCGCTGGCGCTCGTGCGTCCGTCAACGCGACGGTGCCGACGGACATCATGGCGATGCTCGACCGTAGCGCGTTTCGGCAGGTCCTCTACAACCTGCTCGACAACGCATTCAAGTACGGCCCGCCGGGGCAAAGCGTGTTCATCGGAGTGACGGTCCCGCCGTCGACGCCCGATCGCGTGCAAGTGTGGGTCGAGGACCAGGGCCCGGGGATTCCGCGGGGGCAAGAATCGGCGGTCTTCGAACCCTTCGTGCGTCTCGACCGCGAGGCTGAAAAGGCGGTCGCCGGGAGTGGACTCGGGTTGGCCGTCGTTCGCCACCTGGTGACGAGTCAGGGCGGCAAGATCTGGGTCGAACATCCCGCGACCGGCCATGGAACTCGGTTTGTGATCGAGTTGATGCGCGCGGACTCGAGGGATTATGCACAGTCGACGACGGTCATGAAGCCATAGTCCATGCGCAGTTGGTTGTGACGTGTGACCCGAGGCCCGTTTCGGCGTCAACCGCCCTGCGCCGGGATAGACGGGCGCAGGCGATGCGGCTGGGCCGGCATACCGTACGCGATGGGCATGCCCGCGACGGCGACGCTGACTCCGATCCGCAGCATGCGTCGCCACGGTGGCCTTCCCCGTGTGACGGTCACCACGCTTCCGAGCCACGACCGGAGCCCGCTCATGCGCGGAGCACCGTGTTGTCTCCGCTGGTGGCTCAGTCGGCGGCCCGTCGCGGACCGCTCTTCGTGCGGAGCTCCTCTTCGGTCAGGCCGTAGAGCGGCGGCGTCGGGATCCCGCGCAGGCCAAGCATGAGATACAGCTGGCCGCGATGATGCGCCTCGTGCTCGAGATGTGCCCGGAGCCACTTCCACACGGTGATCGGCGTGCCCGCCGGCGTCGTGCACTTCCCCTGCATCTGTGCATCGGTGAGAAGTCGAAAGGACTCCACTGACTCCGTATGCAGCCGGTCGTAGTACTGCAGCGTCCCGCCATCCGCGCTCGCGAGCTCCGCCCCGCAGCCGCGGTAGCGCGACGCACGACCGTGAACGGTCTCCGCGTACATCCAGCGCTCGACGCCCGCCAGGTGTCGGACGAGGCCACCGAGCGTGAATCGTCCGGGCTGCGGGGTCCACTCCATCTCCGCCGGCGGAATGAGCACGGCGACGCGTCGGGTTCGCTCATGGACGCGGACGAGTTGATCCAGGAAGGCGCCGATCTGTGGTTGCGGAGACTCTGTCATATGGTCAGTAGGCCAGGAGTGCCTCCAGCCGGCGACCGGTCAACTGCTTCCGACCGCCGAGGAAGCCGAGCTCGATCAGAAAACTGCAGCCAACGACGACAGCACCCAGCCGCTCGATCAACGCGCACGTTGCTGCGGCAGTGCCGCCAGTCGCAAGCACGTCATCGACGACGAGCACACGCATGGGTCGATCGCATGCATCCCGGTGAATCTCGAGCACCCCGGAGCCGTACTCGAGGGCATATTCGACGCGCTCGGTACGCCAGGGAAGCTTCCCTGCCTTGCGCACGGGCACGAACCCCGCGCCGAGGTGTTGGGCGACGGGGGCGCCGAAGATGAAGCCGCGGGCCTCTACAGCGACCACGTGCGTGATGCTTTCACGCTGAAACGGCACGGCGAGTCCTTCGGTCGCGCGACGGAACAGCGCGGCGTTCGCGAGAAGCGGGGTGACGTCCTTGAAGATGACGCCCGGACTGGGAAAGTCGGGTACATCGCGGATGGCAGCCGCGAGCGATTCTCTTAGTCCGACGTCCGGTCCCTTGACTGGATGCGCCTGAGCCGTGCTCGGCGCGTCCGCTGACGACAACGGTTGCGATCGGGTCATCCGCTAGCGCACCACGCGAAAAGGACTCAATACGGGGGGGTCGACGGCGCCCGCCGCGAAAGGCTCGACCGTCGCGACATTGGCGCCGGGGGGTCCGCGTCGAACGGCCGTGGCGAGTTGCTCCTGCGCCTCAGGGGAGCCCTCGACGGCTACCTCGACGCTGCCGTCGGAGCAGTTGCGCACCCAACCGGCGAGCCGTAAGCGATCTGCGGCTTGCCGCACGTACCACCGGAAACCCACGCCTTGAACGCGTCCCCGGACGCGGAGGTAGAGCGGCGTCACGCCTATAACCTAACGATCGCTCCTACCCGCCGGTGCACCGGTCGGGTGCGGTCGGCGCAACAGTGGCGGGCGACGCATGCGTCGCCCCTACCGCTGCACCCCCAGGAGTGCGGCGAGCGCCGCCGCGACCGCGGCCGCGAGCGATGCAACATTGTCGCCGGCGGGGACTTGGCCGGCGACCACGATCTGTCCTGCGCGAATCCTGTTGGCAACGGTCTCGAGCGCGTACGCGATGGCGCGCGAAGCGGCGAGATCCAGTGCCGGCACTACCGCGGGTGTCGGCGACGGCGCCACGGCGCCAAATGCGATCTGGCGCGGAGGCGGTGCGCTGGGGACGCTCGCTGGAGGCAGTTCAGGGATCGCGATCGGTGGCGCCATTGGTGTCCGGCGTATCTGGGGTACGCTGATCGGCGTGATCGCGTGCGCTCCCAACACCGGTGTGACCCGACGGCCGAAACGCGGCGGCTCCTGCGCACGCCCACTGCTTGGTGTCGTGCGACCTGGCCGAGCAGTGCCCAACGGGGGCGTGGTCCGGTACGGTCGGCGTGTCACTGGCGCCGGTTGAGGCGCCGGACGCGGAGCATCGTACTGCTCTGCGAACATGTCGTTTATGTCATCCGACCTCATGTTCTCCGCGATCTCCTGCTCCGAGCCTGGCACGTCGGCTGGCGCGGCTTCGAGATCAGTGAGCGCCTGGTCCGCGAAGAGACTCGGTGGCAGTACGCGATCGGATGTGACCGGTGTGACGTGTGCAGGCATTCCAAGGATGGGAGTCACGCGGCGCCTTGGCACCGGCGGAGCATCAACAGCGTCGCGGTCAGGACTGGCTTCGCCCGCCGCCATCGGCAAGCTCTCGTGGGTCCGTGTCGCGTACTCCGGGTCGGCCTGAAAATCGTGATCGCCCGCAGTTTCCGGTGCAGGGTACGCGGCGGGCGGTTCCACGCCCACTGGCTCGGCGGCTTCGGTCGCTGGCGCCTCGTTGACGCGCTCCTCCCGTACCTGCCTCTGCTCGGGTTCCGCAACAGGGGCTGCCCATTCGGCCTCGCTGGTCGACGTCGCTGGGTCCGCGCGCCGCGTCGAGACATTGAGGGCGAACGCGGCGGCTAGCGGCGTCGGCGGGGTGTCCCACGAAGGGGCCGGAGGGGTCTGCGGCGTAGGGCGTGTGGGCGTAGGCTCGGCGACCGACACCGGGCGAGCTACCGGTCGTTGTTGGATGCTCGGGCGAGGCCGGCCTACGGCGGGGGCGGGCGGTCGCGCGGTCGCACCGGGGAGCGGTCCGCCCGGGCGAATCGGAGGGCCAAAAAACGGCGGCAAGGTCCTCCGGCCCCGAAGGTCCGTCGCGGGCCGCAGGACCGGTCCTGAAGCCGCCGCAGCGCCGCCAAATGGAGGTAGCGCGGGCTTACGCTCGCGCTCTGCCGCGTGCGGTTCGGTCTCTGACTCAGGCATGGTGATCCACGGACGCTACGCGCCCGAGCAAGGAGAAAAGAGACAAGTCCCACCGGCGGAACCGCGGAGCCGCCGTCTAGTCAGCCCACCCGTAGGTGCCTAGGAGCGGGACGAATCGCACGGGGGCGATGTCACGACGCACCAGGGCCTCCCCTCGCCGCGTTCCCACCGTCAGCGTCTGCTCTTCCCGGCTGCCCAGCGGGATGAGGATGCGGCCGCCTTCAGCGAGTTGCTCGAATAGCGGGCGCGGCACTTCCGATGCGCCGGCGCTCACGAGGATCGCATCGTAGGGCGCGTACTCTCGCCAGCCCAGTGTGCCGTCGCCGAGCAAGAGTGAAATGTTGCGGGCCCCGACACGTCGAATGACTTCGCGGGCGCGATCGAGGAGCTCTCGCATGCGTTCAATCGAGAACACCTGTGCCGCGAGGTGGGACAGCAGCACGGTCTGATATCCCGACCCCGTGCCGATCTCGAGCACGCGTTCGTGTCCACTCAGCCTGAGCTCCGCCAGGTACCGCGCATGCACGGATGGCTGAGAAATGGTCTGGCCGTTTCCGATCGGCAGCGCCGCATCATCGTAGGCGCGATGCTGGATGGCATGGGGGACAAAAATGTGTCTCGGCGTGAGGTCGATCGCGCGAAGCACCGCGAGATCTGTGATGCCCCGCTCCCGGAGCGTTTCCATGAGGCGGCTCCGCGGCCCGTGCAGGGTGGGCTCTACCACGGGGTCAGGGCCCGGGGGGCGAGCGTCCCCTACTCTCCGGCCCTCCTCGCCGCCCCCTAAGGTTCCCGCCACCACCGCTCCGCTGAACGCAGCATATCGAAATGGGTCAAGTCGAGGTGCAAGGGTGTGACTGAGATGTATCCCTCGTGCACGGCGCGAAAGTCCGAATCCGCAGTCCCCGACCACGCAATCGTGCCGCCGCCGATCCAGAAAATTTCTTTGCCCCATGGGTCCTGCATGCGCTGCAACGAGTCCGAAAACACGCGACGCCCGAGTCGGGTGAGTCGTACTCCCTTGATCTCGGCGCCACTTCGCGGCGGCAAGTTGACGTTGAACAAGGTATCGGCGGGCAGGTCCGCAAGGGTCACGAAGTGTCGCAGCAGGCCCGTGATTGCGTCCACCTGGCTCACCAGGAGCGACGGATCGCTGGCTGATTCGCCCCCCGCGAGCGAGAGTGCGATCGATGGTATTCCGAGGGCCAGTCCCTCCATGGCTGCGGCCACGGTCCCCGAGTACAACACGTCCTCGCCCATATTCTGCCCGTGGTTCACGCCGCTCAGGACGAAATCGGGGCGCTTTGGCATGAGCGCCTCGACGGCCAGCATCACGCAGTCGGTCGGTGTGCCGTCAACCTGAATCCGGCCATCTGGCCGGCGGCGCGCCCGCAGGGGGTGCTGCATTGTCAGAGCGTGACTCGAAGCACTTTGCTCGCGGTCCGGCGCCACGACGGTGACCTCACCGAGCGGCTCCGCGGCACGCACCAGGACATCGAGGCCGTGGGCCATCACGCCGTCATCATTCGTGCACAGCAGGCATAAGGGAGCACGCGATCGGGAGCTCGTCGCGCGCGCACGACTGCGAGGCGTAGGACTCACTGCTCGGCGGGCGTTGCCACAGGCGCCAATCCGCGCCGCACCATCGTCTGTGCGATGCGCATGCTGTCGCGCAGCGGTCGGAAATGGCTTGGTGCCCCATAGATCGTCGGGATGCGCACCCAGGCGATGCGCAACCCCGCGCGGGCTGCCTGAATCAAGAGATCAGTCTCATACTCGTAGCGATCTCCACGCGGCTCGAGTGCCGCGAGACGCTCGGGGCGAAATGCGCGATAGCCGGATTGGCTGTCCGCGATGGCGCATCCGGCGCATATGCTGACTGCCGCCGCTGATACTGCGTTGCTCACGCGCCTGTGCCAGGGCATTGGGCTTCCGCGCCGCGTTCGGACACCGACGACGAGATCCGCGCGATCGAGCGCCGCCAGCAATGCCGGTGCGCAGCGTGGATCGTGCTGGCCGTCCGCGTCCACGGTGAGAACGGCTGGCGAGCGGTATGCGGCGGCGACGCGCATGCCGGCGCGAAGCGCCGCACCCTTCCCTCGATTGTCCGCAAATCGCACGACATGGTCGGCGCACGACCGTGCGACGGCGGCGGTCTCGTCGTGCGAACCGTCATCGATGACGACCACGTAGACGTCTCCGAGGGCCTGGCGGACACCGCGGACGACGCCAGCGAGTGTCTGACTGGCGTCGAGTGCGGGGATGACGCAGGCCGGCGCGCTCACCTAGCCGCTCTCGGCGGCGCTGCCCTCGTCCCATTCACTCGATAGCGTAGCGGTCCGCGAAGTGCGCGCGCGGTCTGCAGCGAGCGACAAGTCGCCAATGAGCCCGGCGAGCTCGCGTTCGATGGCTTCCAGCGTCTCACGCTCGAGCGCGGTGCGCGACATCGTGCGCACGCCCCCGGTCCTGCGATGCTCGTCGACTTTTCGTCGTGCGCCTTCGATGGTGTACTTCTCCGAGTAGAGCAAGTGCTTGACGAGGAGGATCAGCTCCACCTCGCGCCGCTGATACACCCGATTGCCGGATCGATTCTTGGCGGGGCTCAGGAATTTGAACTGTGTTTCCCAGTAGCGCAGCACGTGCGGCTTGAGGTCGGTCAGGGCGCACACGTCGCCGATTGAAAAGAACTGGCGCACCGGCTCCTCGCGCCCGCGCGTGGCTGCACGTGGCGGTCGTTCTGGTGATCGGGTCATCGGGCCGCGGCCCCCTCTGCTGTTGTGCGTCAATCCGATTCAGCGCGCAGCTCGCGCTCCATGAGATCGCCAATCGCCTGTCGCGCCGGACGCCCTTCAAAGAGTACTCGATTGACGGCCCGCACGATCGGCATCTCGACACCGCTTCGTTGGGCCAGCGCCAGGGCACTCCGTGCCGTCACGACTCCCTCAGCCACACTTTCGCGATGTGCGAGCGCCTCCGCCAGGGTCTGGCCGCGTCCCACTGCCTCGCCGAGCGCGCGGTTCCGGCTCAGGGCGCCGGTGCAGGTGAGCACGAGATCGCCGAGCCCCGCCAGACCCGCAAAGGTGCTCGCCCGGGCGCCGAGCGCGACGCCGAGCCGGGTCATCTCCGCGAGGCCGCGCGTGACGAGGGCGGCGCGCGAGTTGGCGCCAAGGCCCAATCCGTCCGAGATACCAGTCGCCACCGCTATCACGTTCTTGAGCGAGCCCCCGAGCTCGACTCCCAATACGTCAGGATGCGTGTAGACCCGAAATGCACCGGACGACAGCGCGTGTTGCACGAGCTCCGCCGCTCGAGGCACGGCGGATGCGGCCACCACGGCTGTCGGCTGACCTGCTGCCACCTCTGCGGCGAAGCTTGGCCCCGAGACCGCGACGACGGGCTGGCGGCCGCCGGCCGCCTCGCGGACGACCTCAGTCATGATGGCCAGCGTGCCGTGTTCGATGCCTTTCGTGGCGACGCCGAGCGTCGCATCGGAGTGCAGGTCGGGCGCCGCCCGCTCGACGACGCTGCGCAGGTACGCCGACGGTACGGCGAAGAGCACCAACTCGGCCGACCGAACTGCTTCGGCAACTACTGGAGTCGCCACCAACGCGGTTGACAGCGCAAATCCCGCAAGGAAGCGCACGTTCTCATGGCGTGCCGCGATTCCTTCAGCGACATCCGGCTCGCGAGCCCACAACCGCACCGAGTGGCCGTTGCAGGCGAGGAGATTCGCCAGAGCCGTTCCCCACGCGCCAGCACCGACCACGGCGCAGCGGGTCATCGGACGCCAGAGGCCCCCGCTATCTGGATGCTGTCTCGCGTGGGATCCTTGCCCTTCCCGCGCCCCCAGGTCTTGGGCTCCTTCCCGCGCCGCAGCCGCTCAATGTTGGCCCGGTGCGTCAGCCAGACGAACGCCGCGGTCACCAGAGACATCCAGAACACCGGGTGAGGGCCGCGGAGCAGCAGCTGGGCGATCGGAAGCGCGGTGGCGGCGGCCAGTGAGGCGACCGAGACGTAGCGCGTCGCCGTGAGCACGATGAGCCACAGGCCTGTGGAGATGGCGGCCGGCAGAAGCGTCAGCGCGAGAAAGACTCCGGCAGCGGTGGCGACGCCCTTGCCGCCGCGGCGCCAGAGGAAAAAGACCGGGCGCACGTGTCCGAGAATCGCCGCCACACCATACGCTACGGACCACCACCCGCCGCGGGGCCCGTGAGCCGGCAACAGGAGCACGGGAAGCGCTCCTTTGGCGGCGTCGAGCAGAAAGACGGCAAAGGCCGCAGGGAGCCCCAGCGCGCGATACACATTGGTCGCTCCCAGATTGCCCGATCCATATTCGCGGAGGTCGATCTTTCCGATGAACCGCGCAATCAGGTAGGAGAACGGGATAGATCCCGCCACGTACGCGACCAGGATCGCGACCCAAGGACTCATCTACGCCGCCTTGCCCCGCAAGACGATGCGGAGCGGATTACCGGTCCACCCCCACGCCGCTCGGAAGCCGTTGTGGAGGTACCGTACGTAGTGCTCCTGGACGAGGTCCGGCCGATTGCCAAACACGGCGATCGTGGGCGGTGCTACCTCGACCTGAGTCGCGTACATGAGCCGCACCTCGTGCCCCGAAGCCTGCGGCGGCTGCCGCCGAGCGACGAGTGTCTCGAGCGTCGCATTCACATTGGCTGTGGCGACACGCTTCTGCCGCTCGCCAGCGACTTCGAGAATAATATCGAAGAGTCGCGTCACTCGTTGCCCCGTCAACGCCGAAATGAAGACGAACGGAACGAACGCGAGGTAAGGAGCCCGCTCGACACATTCCTTCTCGAAATGCGGAGCGGTCTTGTCGTCCTTCTCCTTGAGATCCCACTTGTTGACGGCAAGGATGAGACCCCGTCCGGCGTCCCAGGCCAGGGACGCGATCTTGAGATCCTGCACGCCCAGCCCGGCGACGGCATTGATGACGAGAATACACACGTCCGCGCGCTCGATGGCCCGCCGCGTCCGCAACGACGCATAGAATTCGACGCCGTCGGGCACCTTGGATTGGCGCCGGAGGCCGGCCGTATCCACGAACACGATGGTTTTGCCGTGATAGGTCATCGGCGTGTCGATTGCATCTCGCGTCGTGCCGGCGTCGGCAGACACGACGAGCCGATCCGCGCCGAGCAGCCGGTTGACCAGCGATGACTTGCCGACATTGGGCCGGCCGACCACCGCGATCCGGAGCTCGGTTCCCTCATCGGGCGCCGTCATGGGAATCTGTGCGACGACGGCATCGAGCAGGTCACCCGAGTTCTTTCCGTTGGCGGCAGAGACTGGAATCGGATCGCCCGCCCCCAACTCGTAGAACTCGTAGAAATCGACCGACGCCGGATCATCGACCTTGTTGGCGACCAACAGCCAGGGCTTGCGTTGCGCGCGCAACAGCTCGAGGATGCGCGCGTCGCTCGGTTGCAGACCGGTCTTGGCGTCGACCACGAAGAGGAGCAGGTCGGCTTCGTCGATCGCCTGCAGCACCTGGTTCCGGATCGCCACATCCATGGGCAGATGCGAGTCCTCGACGAGGCCTCCGGTATCGACCAGCCAGAATCCGCGGCCGGCCCATTCTGCCCGCGCGAAATGGCGGTCGCGCGTCGTCCCCGGCTCGTCCGCGACGATGGCTGTCTTGCCGCCGACCAATCGGTTGAACAGCGACGACTTCCCGACGTTCGGGCGGCCGATGATGGCGACGGTTGGCGTGTTCAACGCAAGGCGTCGATGAAGTCGTAGGACGGAAACACCGGCATCGGCAGCGACTCGCGAACATCCACAAATCGAGCGTCGTCGAGGAATTCGCCGCGCTCGTTGATCGACTCCGCAGGAATCAAAGCCAGGTCCAGATCGACGCGGCCCGTGAGCGCGCGCGAGATGTCGGCGCCGACCAGCAAGCCCGCCGTCGTGGTTGTGGGACCGAACAGGCTGTTGATCGTGGGTATGAGCTCGAACTGCGCACCAGTCGACCCCCGGATCGAATCCAGGAGCTCCGGCATGAGCGGTGCCATGGCCGACCCGGTGACGACACCGATGCGTTGGCCATCCAGCCGCGGGAGCGAGTGCAGCCCCTGCGCAACGCGTTCCCGCAGCTTGGTCACGGCGCCCACTCCGTTCTCGATCTGGGCGAACTCGCCGTAGTGGGCGGCATTGGGGAGCGGCTCGCCCGCCAGCATGTACAGCTCGTCGGACCCGAACACCCACGTGCTCTCACGATCGGCATGAGCGCGCGCGGCCCACCGACTCGCAACGGCGAGCAACGAACGTGCAGCCCGGCGATCCATCGAGCGTCCGGTATACAGGTGCGAGAACTGGGTGAGGCCGACGGGCACGATGGCCACGGTCGGCACTGCGTCCCCGAGCGCCCAGAGATCGGTCAGCGACTGCTCGAGCGTGGCGCCATCATTGATGCCCGGGACGATGACCATCTGACAGTGAAACTGAATGCCACCCGCCGCGAGTATCCGCAGCTGCTCGACGACGTCGGGCACTTTCGGGTTGTTCAACAGGACGCGCCGCACCGCGGGCGACGTCGCGTGCACGGACACGTACAGCGGCGAGAGGCGGTACTCGAGGATGCGCTTGATGTCGCGCTCTCGGACGTTCGACAGCGTCGCGAAGTTGCCGTACGCGAACGACAGTCGGTAGTCGTCATCGCGGAGATAGAGCGGCCGCCGCAGCCCGGGAGGCAGTCCCTCAATGAAGCAGAACTCGCACCGGTTCGCGCATTGCCGGACGGTTGGCGGCTCGAGCTCGATGCCCATGACATTGCCCTCGCCGCGCTCGATCTCGTAGGTGACCGCATCGCCGCCAGGATCGCGCGCTTCTACGACCAGATCGTCGTCGGCAGTGAGGAACTCCCAATCCAGGAAGTCGCTCACGCGCCGGCCATTCACTGACAACAGCTCAGTGCCGGGCGCGATGCCAAGTGCGGCAGCAATGCTGCCGCACTCGACACGCGCTACCCGGACTGCAGGCATCGTCGAACTCCCAGCGTCGCGATCCTAGTTTAGCGGCGCGTACTTGTAGGCGACCGCGCCCTTGACGGCGGCGGACACCTGGAATGTCGCCGTGCCCTTGGCTGGGACGTTGACCGGGTCGGCGTCCTTTGTTCCGACAACGTTGCCGTTCGCATCGATGAACGAGAACTTCGGCTGGAAGGTGTGCGCCTGGGCTGTGTCGAAGTTCGCGAGGCGCCCGGTGAGGGCGACGTGTTCGCCGTCGTCCGCGAAGTTGGTGATCGTGAGACTGACTTTCGGCTCCTTGTACTTCTTGAGCGCCTCCAATGTCGAGTCCTGCATCTCGCGCTTCATCTTGAGATCCTTCGCATCGCGCGACCGCAGCTGGTACGCGCCAGCGAGCAACCGGTAGTCATCCGGATTATTCGGGTCGATGGCGACGAGACGCCGGACCGTCGGCATCAGTGAATCGACCTGGCCGTTGTTGAACTGAGAGTTGGCGACGTAGTACAGCGCTTCGCGGAAGTAGGGGTTGGTCTTCATTCCTTCCTGGAAGAGCTTCACCGCCGTCGGCTCGTCCTTCGCCTGAGCGGCGGAGATCGCGCTGTTGAACAACTGCATGTTGGTGTACTTGCTCGGGTTGTTCAACATGTCCGAGTACAGGGCCTTCGCTTGCGTGGTATCGCCGGATGCCTGGAGCGCGTGCGTCAGACCCGCCTGGGCGTTGGGGTCGGTCGGATACGCCGCCTGGTATGCCTTCCAGGCGGTGACCGCCGAATCCGCCATGGCCTGGTGCTGTGGGGTTCCCTTCAAGGAATCCGCGAGAGTGCTCGAGACCACCGCCAAGTTGTACATGGCCACTTTCTTGAGCTGCCGAACGGTCGTGTCGGTGCCGGCGAGCGTGATGACCTTGTTGAAGTTCTCCTTGGCGGTCACGTAGTCACGCTTGGTGATGGCGACGCTGCCGAGCGCATTGTAGACGTACGGGCTCTTCGTGTAGATGGCGACCGCTCGGTGCGCGAGGGTATCCGCGTGCCCGTAATTATGCGAGTTCAGGTTGGCGAGGGCGGCGTTCGTGAGCGGGACGTACGCCTGTTGCCGCATGTTGTCAGCCTGGGTCGCGCATTCTGGCTTCTTTTCCGCCAGCGTAGTGAGCAGCGTGTCCGCCATGGCGAGAATGTCGACCTGCGTGGCGCTGTCACTCTTGAACCCGTAGCTACCACGCGGCCCGACGGGCGAAAGACCAGTGTCCGCGGCCTGAAGGACGAGGGCTTCTGCCAAGAGATAGTCGCGGCCAAAGTCCTTCTGCTCGTTCAGCTTCGTAGACGTCAGCGAGCCCACGGCCTGTCGCGCCAATGAATCCTTCTGCGCTTGTGGGGCCTTTGGATCCGTGGCCCGAGACAGGAAGAGGCGCCCACCCATGGACTCGCTGCTTTGGTCATCGCCAACGTCGCAGGCGTTCTTGTTGTTTTTTTGCGCCTGTGCCGAGGACGCGACCCCGAGACTGGCCACGGCCAGGGCGAGAGCGACCTTGGTTCGGAGGCGAGAACTGTCGACAAGACTCATACTTGACTCCTGGAGCGTACGAGATGAGGCACGTGATCGGGGGCCGGCTCCCCGTCGTGGGCAGGCCGGACGCCCGGCAGGCTGGATTGGGGTGAATCGTGGTGCACGCGCGCGGCCTCTGCCGCGAGCAAAAATATATCGCTCGCTGGTCGGCCTGTCGCGTCCGCCGCCCGTTTGACGGCATCAAAGTCTGGTTTGGCGCGCACGGTACCATCCGGAAGGGTGACTTCCTTGACGGTGACCGGATGCCCGTGCACGACCACCACCCGGTCCTGGCGGGGTAGTGCTCGGCGGATGACCGACCAGCGGCGGACGCCGATGGAGGTCGTCGACGACAGCACCAGTGATTCGAGGCGGTCCGCATCCTGGGGACGGGCCAGTACCTCGAGCCGAGTACCGAGCCGACCCTTTTTCATCACGGTGGGCACGAGGACCACATTGAGCGCGCCGGCGCCTCGCAAGGCGTCGGCGGCGTGAGCGAGGTATTCGCCAGTCATGTCGTCGATGTCCGTCGCCAGCACGACCAGTGCGTCGCGCGCGTTTCCGTCGGACCCGGGCACGCCGCCGACGCTGGCACCGACGGACGTGGCAAGAATGAGGCGTAGCGCGTTTGCGCGTCGGGGAAACACCTTGGTACCGGCGCCGTAGCCCACGCGGACGGGGACGAACGCGGGTGGGGCTCCCTGCGACAAGACGCGGACCAACGCGGCTCCCGTCGGCGTAACGAGCTCGCCAGAACCCGCGGGGCCCATCTGGACAACGTGGCCCTCGAGCAACTCGATTGTGGCCGGGGCCGGCACCGGCAGGGTGCCATGAGCAGCCTCGACCGTACCATCCCCCAGTGCGAGCGGGAGGCAATAGACCGACGTGACCCCGAGTTGGTCGAAGCCCCAGATCGAGCCGAGAACGTCGAGGATGGCGTCTACGGCGCCGACTTCGTGGAGATGGACCCGCTCGGGTGACACCCCGTGAATGGCCCCTTCGACCTTCGCGATCGCGAGAAACGCGGCGTCGGCCCGCTCGCGGACGTGGGGAGGCGCATCACTCTTCGCCACGATGGCTCTTATGGCTGTGAGGTGTCGGCCGTGTGGCTGCGGGGGGATCTCGAAGTCCACCTTTTTGCAGGCCAGCTCGCCGCGCCGCACGTCCTGGATCTGGACGCCGATTCCCTCCAACCCGAGTCGGCCGGGAAGTGCAGTCAGCCACTCGGGGCTCAAGCCGCAATCGATCAGCGCGCCGAGGGTCATGTCGCCGGCGATGCCGCTAAACGGGTCCAGGATGGCGATCGTCATGGCTCACCTTCCGTCTGGATGCCGGATAGGACGGAGGCGGACGCATTCGTCGCTCCAACCGGGGCTTGGTGGTCGGTCACGGAGGGCGACGCGTGCGTCGCCCCTACCGGTCCAGGGCCGGATCGCGCGGTCGAATCGCTCGCCGGTCGAGTGGGAGAGCCGGCGCGCAACGCTTCGAGCAGGTGTGTTGCGCTCTTCGTGGTCCATCCCGGGAGCGCCGCGATCTGCTCGGCGGTCGCGTCGCGCACGCCCTGAATGCTTCCGAATGCGCCCAGCAGCTGGCGACGCTTCACTGGGCCGATGCCTGGAATACGTAGCAGTTCGGACGTGACGGTGCGAACCGCTCGCCGCTTGCGCTGAAACGTCACCGCGAATCGGTGTGCCTCGTCGCGCGCCTGTTGCAGGAGTCGAAGCCCGGCCGAACGACGCGACAGGCGGATGCTCTCGCTTCGCCCCACGGAGAAGATCTCCTCCTCTCGTTTCGCCAGGCTAATGAGCGGAAGCTCCCCGAGTCCGAGGTCGAGCAACGCGTCCCGTGCAGCGCTAAGCTGCCCTTTGCCCCCATTGATGACGACGAGGTCTGGCAGCGCTGCTTGCTCATCGAGTCGTCGCCGGAAGTATCGGGTCACGACTTCCCGCATTGCAGCGAAATCGTCGACACCGCTGACCGTGGCGACCTTGAATTTTCGGTACTCGGATCGCTTGGGTCGTCCGTTCTCGAACCACACGAGCGATGCCACGGTGTCGGTCCCCTGGGCGTGTGAGATGTCGAAGCATACCAGCGAGCGCGGGACGCGCTGCAGACCCACCTCACGTTGCAGGTCGTAGACCGGATCTGCTGCTCGCTCCTCGGTCTCCGCGCTCGCCAACCGGAACTCTTCGAGCAAATGCCGAGCGTTCTGATTCGCCAGCTCGACGAGTTGTCGCTTGGGGCCACGCTGTGGCACGACGATCTTCGTCCCGGTGAGCGCCGTCTCGAGCGGTTCTCGATCCTCGAAGTCGAACGGAACGAACAGCTCGCGCGCGCGCTCCGCCACTCCGACATATGAGCGCGCCAGGTAGGCCGACAGCGCGGCGGCGTCGGTCTCCTCCTCGACGTTCTCCAGGAGACGGTGGTCGCGGGCCAGCAGCTTCCCACTGCGGATGCGGAGAATCGCTACCGATGCGTCATCTCCATCCCGCGCGTACCCGACCACATTGCGGTCGCCGCCCTCCACCTCGAGAACGACCGTCGGCTCCTCGAGCCGCTCCAGTCGCGACAGCACATCGCGCAGCTCTGCGGCGCGCTCGAAGTCGAGGTGCTGCGCCGCGTCGGCCATCCGGATCCGGACGGCGGCGATCACGTCGCCGCTGCGCCCCTCGAGGAAGTCGACGACCTCATTGATCATCGCGCGGTACTCCTCCATCGACTGCGCCAGGATGCAGGGCGCTTTGCACCGCTTGATGTAGTAATCGAGACACGGCCGCTCGGGCATCTCACGCGGCATGTCATAGCGGCACGAGCGCACGGTAAAGAGCTGCTTGACGACGTTGAGGGCGCGTCGCATCGCCCCAACGTCCGTGTAGGGACCGAAATACCGAGCGCCATCGGCCTCGAGGCGCCGCGTCACGACGACACGAGGGAATGGCTCCTGAACGGTGACTTTGATGTAGGGGTACGACTTGTCGTCTCGCAGGGCGATGTTGAATCGCGGCCGATACTCCTTGATGAGGTTGGCCTCGAGAATCAGTGCATGGGCCTCGCTCGGGACCACGATCGTCTCGAGATCCGCGACCTGCCGCATCAGCGCGAAGGTCTTGACGCTCTCCGCGATATCCGCCCCGAAATAACTCCGGACCCGCGAGCGGAGTCGTTTGGCCTTGCCGACGTACAATACCCGCCCCTCGGAATCCTTCCAGAGATACACTCCGGCGGACTCCGGTAGATGTGGCACCTTGACGGCCACGGAGTCCGGAGGGGTGAGCATGTGCGAAATATAGCTGCTACAAGGGGTTAGGTCGACGGGAGCGGCGGGGTCCGGGCGCGGGGTTCCCGGGTTCGCGGGGACGACAGCGACGCGTGCGAGGCGGCGGGTAGAGGCGACGCAATGCGTCGCCCGCCGTTGGGGGGATCGCGCATGATGCCCGCGCGCGGGCGGTCCGGGCGCCGCCAAATCGTGGGTGGTGGCGCCGCACCGAAGGGCGACGCATTGCGTCGCCCCTACCCGCCGTTGTCGGGTGCCGTGGTCGTTCCCCTAACTCCGCGACCCGCGGCCCCGCCGTTGAATCGCCAATTCTTTGATCCGCTTCGCCTCTGGAACGCCGAACAACAGCGCGGCCCCCAGATACACCAACCCGTACACGGGCAACACGACCGACGCATGCAGCACTGGATGCTCGATGGAGATCACATGGCCAGCGGCCCACCCGGCGAGCGCACCGGCTGCAGCGGCAACCCAGAGCAGCGCGATCAATTTGAGCGAGACGCTCGCGGGTCCGATCCGTCGTGTGAGCGAGCGACGCAAAAGTGCGAACTCCACCCAGCCGGCGATTCCGGCCGATGCCGTGAGCCCCACCATCCCCCAGCGTTGGTCTATCCCCAGCCACCGCGGCCCGGGAAGGGCGCTGAGGTACCCGAGTAGGGTGGTGAGGCCGACTCGCACCAGCGCAAAGCGCAGCGGCGTCCGCGTGTCGTGCAGCGCGTAATACGCCGACGAGTACAGTCGACCCAGTGTCGATGCCAGCAATCCCACCGCGGAGCCGGCGAGAATGGCCCACACCCAGAGCGCATCCTCGCGGGTAAACCGGCCGGTGCGATAGATCGCGGCGGCGATCACATTGCCGAGCGCCAGGAATCCCATTGCGGACGGCACGATGAAGAAGGCGATGCGACGCAACCCTGCGTTGAGGCGCACGCGCAACGCGGCCGCCACATCCTCCGCGTGTCCGATGACGCCTGACATCGCCGGGAGCTCGGCCGCCGAGACCGACATGCCAAACAGGCTCACCGGCAACACGGCGAGGTTCTGCGCGTAGCCGATCAGTGCGACCGAACCGGCCGGGAGCCAACTGGCGAGAAACTGATCGATGTACGCGCTCAGCTGCGTGACACCGCGGCTCACGAACACTGGGCCGAAATTGCGAACGACGGTGCGCACGTGCGCAGACGCGATCCGCGGCAGAACCGACATGCGGCCCGCCAATCGCAGCACCGACGGGAGCTGCACGAGAAACTGAAGCGCGTTGCCTGCGACCGATCCCCAAGCCACCTTGACGGCCAACTGATCGAGGCCGGGCTGCCGGCCGAACGCGATGAGCGTCGCGACGATGACCGCGTTCCACACCACGGGTGCCGTGTACGACAGCAGGAACCGCCCGTGGCTGTTGAGCACACCCAGGCACCATGCGGAGAGGACGAGGATGCCGGCACCGGGGAAGAAAATGCGCACGAGAACGATCGTCAGCGCGCGTCGCTCCCCGGTGAAGCCCGGAGCGATGAGGTCGATGATCCAGGGCGTCCCGAGCACTCCAACGAGAACGAACAGCGAGACGAGGAGACTGAGGAGACCCACGACCGCGCCGGCGACGCGGCGGGCTTCGTCTCGCTCCCCGCGCGCCAGTAGTCGAGCGTAGACGGGAATGAAGGAGGCGGACAGCGCCCCTTCGCCGAACAGATTCTGAAGCAGGTTCGGGATGCGAAAGGCGGCGCGGAATGCATCGGCGACATACGCGCTGCCGAAGTAGTGCGCGAGCGCCCGCTCCCGCACGAGCCCAGTCAGCCGACTCAATAAGATCCCGGCGGCGACGAGCGACGCGCCACCAGTGGGGGCGCTAGTGGGCCGCGGCGTGATCGCCGTATCTCCCTTCTCTGCTTCCGTTACGGGAGCTTCGATGGATCTCCCCCCGCGAGGTCGGATGCGTGTCGCATCGCTTCGCCCTGCATTGCTTCGAGCAACGCCATTCCGCCACGTGCGAGGAACGGAATGAAGTTCAACACGCGTTCCTGGCGTTCGCCTCCGGGATACAGCGCGCCCCGAAGCGTGGCCAGATCGCGCAGGACTGCTTGCGCTCCGCGCTTGGCCGCCGCGAGATACCTCCGCTCCAGGCGACTCACGCGATGCGACAAATGCGCGCGTGCTCCCTCGACCACGGCCTCCGGCACGAGGCCATCGCGGTCGGCGGCGGCGACCCGCCTGGTCTCCGTCTCCACGGCATGTGCCAGGGCATCGAGGGCTTCGCGCAGCGCGTCGGGGAGCGCCGCGCGCGCGAGGCGCGTCTCCGGTCCATGCGGATCGCGCAACTCTTCGAGCGACGTCCCGTAGCGTGCGAGCAGCGCGGCTGCGGACGGCTCAATGAGCGTGCAGGACCATCGCGGGAGGATCAGCGGCTGCGGGACACCCAGCACGTCGGCGACAGCGCTGGTCTGCGCGAAGTACGCGATCTCACTGGGTCCTCCCAGGTACGCCGCACTCGGCACCAACGCCCGCTCGACGATCGGTCGGAGGAGCACATTGTGAGTCAGCTCGCCCGGCGTTGCGGTGCCCGCGAGTTGGCATGCCTGCGCGACGGGCACTCGCACTTTGGTCGGACCCGCTGGCCCGGTGCCGTCGGCTGCGCTCCCTTCCGGGGCTTTCCAGGCAAACACGAGCGACAATCCACGGACGTTGCTGACTTGCGGAGTGAAGCCGCCGCGTGCAATGGCTTCGCTTCGTTCCTCGAGCGCGTGGGCGATCGCCTCGCTTCGTTCGAGCGCGTGGGTCAGCGTGGGGAACGCCCGGCGACGCACCGCGTCATGCGCGGCGTCCAGCACGCTCACACCCAATGGAGCGAGCAACCCGCGCAACAGGGAGACGAACGCCCCACCGGCCGTGACCTCTTTGAGTGCAGCCCCATCGAGCCCACTGGGAGCTTCATAGGCGGCACGGACCGCATCGAGCGCGCCCGCAAAAGGAGCGGACCCGGTCGCGGCGATGAGGCGAGCCAGTGGCACCGACAGGTCGCCCAGGCGCGCGGCGTCGAGCACCGTGCCGATACGTGCGATCGGCTCCGCGGTAATTGGCTCCGCGCCTCCGGACACCGCAATCCAGGTCGTGCTGGCCTCGGCGAAGTCCGCATCATCCGTTGCGGCCCAGAAGAGCGGCGCCACGGGCACACCGCATACTCGCTCCAGCGTGTCGGCCAACGCGAGGACTGCGATCGCCTTGGACCAGGTGTACACCGGGCCGCCGAACAGTCCCGGCTGCTGGCCGCTCGTAACGACGATGCCCCGCTCCGCCGCGCGTTGCAGGCGCTCTCGCGCCACTCCGGTCGGCTCGATGGCGGGCCACAATTCTTCGAGCCACCGGGAGTCGCGCATCTCCTCCCTGATGACGTGGGCGCGCTCTCGCCATTCGGCGTGCGTGTGCGGGCGAGGGGGGTACCACCCTGGGGGAGTGGTGCCCGCGAGTGCCGCACGTGTGAGCGGTCCGCCGCCCAAGGGCTCTGTTCGCACGATCGTCTGGGCCCGGATGCGGGCGCGCTCGGCTGCTGTCGTGGCGGTCGCGCCGGTCATGACCCAACTAAACCCGTCGAGTCCGCAATAGGTTCGCGGACTCCCGGTTGCCTCGCGAAGCACGCATATCGTGATCGCCGGTACCGCATGCCCGGCACCTCATTTGTGGTACGGCTCGCCCCGCGCGATGGTCCCCGCTCGATACAGCTGCTCGGCCAGCACGAGGCGCGCGAGCTCGTGTGGGAGGGTCCAGGGTGACAGGGACAGCCGCGCCCAGGCCGCCGACCGGACAGGCTCCGAGACCCCGAAGGCCCCGCCAATGACGAACGCCACGTCAAGGCTCCGCTCCTGGGTCTCCTGCATCCATCGCGCGAACTCCTCGGACGACCGGCGCGTCCCGTCGCGATCACAGAGCACGAGTCGCATCCCGCCCACTCGGTCCAAGATCTGCCGACCTTCCCTCGCGCGGACCAGGTCCGGCGTACTGCCCCGCGCTGCAACCTCACGAACCTCGCTGCGTTCGAGCGGCCAGTACCTGGCCGCCCGCGCCTCGTACTCCTCGATCGCCGCGGCGATCGCCGCGGCCCGTGGCCGGCCCACAGCGACAATGACGAAGCGCACGTCGTTTGGACAACGTCAGGCCGGCGGGCAAGTCCACATGCCGCGCCGACCCCCGCTATGCGTATATCCCGCGGAGTCTGTGCACGGTCGATACGCGACTGATCGCGAGCATGTACGCGGCCGTGCGCATGTTGACCTTGTGCTGTCGGGAGAGGCCCAGCACGTCGCGGAAACTGCGCGTCATGATGTCGCGCAGCCGGTCGTTGACCGTCTCCTCGGACCAGAAGTAACCCCCGCGATCCTGAACCCATTCGAAGTATGACACCGTCACGCCGCCGGCGTTTGCCAGGATGTCCGGAATGACGAAGATCCCCTTCTCTTCCAGAATCGCGTCCGCGCCTGCCGTCGTGGGGCCGTTCGCACCCTCGCAGATCACCTTCGCCCGTACTTTCCCGGCGTTCTTGCTCGTAATGACGTTTTCGAGGGCCGCCGGTACCAGGACGTCGACATCCAGTGTCAGGAGCTCGTCGTTCGTGATCGCGTCGCCCTTGCTGAATCCCTCGAGCGACTTGTGCTCCTTGACGTGCTTGATCGCGTCGGCGATGTCGATCCCGTCCTTGTTGTGGATGGCGCCGGAGCGGTCCCCGATTGCCGTGATCTTGCATCCCTCGGCCTGGAGCAACTCCGCCGCAATCGAACCGACGTTGCCAAATCCCTGGACTGCGACCGTCGCCCCGCGTACAGGCATCCCCAGATAATTCAACGCTTCCTTGGTGACGATCATGCATCCCCGACCCGTTGCCTCGCGCCGGCCGAGTGAGCCACCCATCTCGATGGGCTTGCCGGTGACCACCGAGGTGACGGTGTGGCGCGCGTGCATGGAGTACGTGTCCATGATCCACGCCATGACCCGCTCGTTGGTATTCACATCGGGTGCTGGCACATCGGAATCAGGCCCCAGCGTGTTGATGATCCCGGCGGTGTAGCGACGCGTCAGCCGCTCGAGCTCGCCCACACTCATCTTCAGCGGATCGCACACGACGCCGCCCTTGGAGCCACCGAAGGGAATGTTGACGACGGCGCACTTCCAGGTCATCCAGGCGGCGAGTGCCTTGACCTCCTCGAGGGTCACCTGCAGGTCGAAGCGGATCCCGCCTTTGGCAGGCCCACGCGACGTGTTGTACAGCACCCGGTAGCCGGTGAACACCTCGACGTCTCCGCTGTCGAGCTGAATCGGGATGGAGACGATGATTTGCTTTTCCGGATTCCGTAGCACCCGGTAAATGCCAGGCTCGAGATCGAGTAGCTCCGCGGCTCGATCGAACCGCGACATCATGGCCTCGAACGGGTTCTCCTCGTTGAGGAAGCGGTCCTTATCGGGGCGAACGATCTTGTGGGTCGGCAATCTCAGATCTGAGGCCATGGCGAAACTCTGCCGGCGGGGGAAGAGCGCCCGCACTGGCAAACGGGTCGAGGGTGAGGGTCCTACGTGGATGACGACGGCCTCAGTCGAATGGCGGCGTCGAGGGCGGCATACACCGCATCGGCGCCACGTTCCAGCTCAAGCCGCTGAGAAACATACCATATCGGTGGGGCTTCGCGAGGCCACTGCCCCGCCAACTTGACCGCATCCTTGAGCGTGCACAGGATCCTCGCGCCGCTGGATGAGCGCAGAATGATCGCGGCCACATCGGCGGGTGAGTAGTCGTGATGATCGCGAAAGAACAGCGGATCCACACTCGCACCAGCGGCCTCCAGCTGGGCCGAAAACGCGGCTGGCCATCCAATCGCCGCGACCGCGCACACGCGAGCACCACGGAGCGTCGACAGCGGCTCCATGCGGCCGTCCAGCGTCCGCAGCTCGTCGAGCTGCAGTGCGACGACGGCGTCGCTCACCCGCGGGGCCACACGGTGAACGGCATCGCGCACGGCCTCCACTGTTGCCGAACTAGCTGATTTGCGCGTGATGAGGACCAGATCGGCTCGACGCAGTGCGTGCAGCGACTCTCGCCACGGCCCGGACGGGAGCGGCCATCGCACGTCGGGCCACGCGTCCGCACTCACCAAGACCACGTCGAGGGCACGTCGCACGCGGCGGTGCTGGAACGCGTCATCGAGAATCGCGATATCGCAGCCCGCTCTCGCGAGCGCGCGGATGCCGGCCAGGCGGTCCGGATCGGCGACGACCGGCACATCGGAATTCAATATCCGATGCACCGCCGTTTCATCACCACCGGCGTAGCCACGGAGCGCGATTCCCGGATGACAATGGCGGTCGCGAAGGGCGGCGGCGATCCAGGCAGCCACGGGGGTCTTGCCCGTGCCTCCGACGGTGAGGTTCCCGACACTGATCGCGGGGATTGCCGGCGTATGAGTCGGGAGCACGCGGCGGTCGTACAGATTGCGCCGCGAGGCCGCGACGAGCGCATAGGCCGCGGCTGCGGGGGCCAGGGCGACTCGCGAGAGCCGAGCCGGCATCGACTGCTCGAACCACAGACGCTCGACGAAATGCGAGGCTCCCATCAGCCGATCACCCCGTCGGGAGCGCGTCATTGAGGGTCTTGAGTCGCGCTTGAAACTCCGTCGCGCAGCGGGCGGCCAGCCGCGGAGTCTCGGCGGTGACACTCAATTCCTCCGAATACGCGACCTGCAGTTCCGCGAATGGCTTTGGGACGATGAAGCGATCCCAGGTCTTCAGCCGCCACGCTCGCGTTGGTACAATGGCGCCAAGCACGACCGGAACCGCTACCCGCTGAGCGGCGATCAGCGTACCGGGCTGAAAGACCTCAGCCGGTCCGCGGGGACCGTCAGGCGTGATCGCGACGGACTGCCCATCAGCCAGGGCGCGTTCGATCGCGCGGAGAGCGCCGGCTCCTCCGCGCGAGGTCGAACCACGAATGGCGGCGATCCCGAATCGCGCCGCGACGCGAGCGATCAACTCGCCATCGCGATGCGCACTGATCAGCACAGCGATCCCGCTTCCCGTGTGCGCGACCATAGCTGGAATCATCTGGGCGTGCCAGAACGCATACAAGCGTGGTCGGCCGTCGCCGAGGCGTCCCGGGGCGATGGCCGCGTCTGGCGTGACGCGACGGATCCGCAGCGTGGGAGCAAGACCGCGCAGCACGGTCGTGCCGGCGAGTACGATTGCGCGCGACTTCCAGTCGAGCGCATGGGGCCCTGCCTCGGAGCCGCCCCCGACCGACGTCATGCGCCCGGCGTCCGTGCAGGCATGGAGCGCGCGGTCCTCGCAGGTGCCTCGACCAATGCGACCGCGAGCGCTGCCACTCTCCCAGCGGCCCCGGGCTGCCCGAGCTGCGAGCGAACCTCGCGGAGGCCAGCGACCGTCGCCGCGCGCGCCGGACTCGACGGATCGAGCAGCGGCACCAGCGCGTCCGCGACCGCGCCGGGCTCGAGTGCATCCTGGACGAACTCGGGGGCGAGCGCACGCCCGGCGAGGACGTTGACGAGCGCGATGCGTGGGATCTTGACCACGCGCCGCGCCAACGCGTAGGTCCACGCACTCGTCCGATACCCAACGACGAGGGGACATCCGGCGACCGCAGCCTCGAGGGTGGTCGTCCCGCTCTTGCACAAGGCCGCATCCGCCGCGCGGAGTATAGCAAAGGACGACGACGCGACCACGGGATACGGACATCGCGCGGGATCGATGCGGATGCCCGGCGCCTCCCCCACGACGACGCGCAGGCCGTCGATGCGGCGCGCGACGGCCTGCGCAGCCGCGACGAACGCGTCGAGGTGGCGCTCGACCTCCTGGGCACGACTGCCCGGAAACAGCGCGAGCACTCGATCCGATTCGGCGAGCCCGAGCTGTCGTCGTGCGGCCATCCGGGTGGGCAGCTCCATCGCGCGGTCCAGTAACGGATGCCCGACGAAGGTGACGTCGATATCGTGTTGCCGCAGCAACGCCTCCTCGAACGGCAAGATGACTGCGGCCTTCGTGACGGTACGCGCCAGCTCCGAAAGGCGGCGAGCGCCCCACGCCCATACCTGCGGCGTGATGTAGTACAGGACCGGGACCCCCGCGTCGTGCGCTGCTGCCGCGAGCTTCATGTTGAAGCCTGGATAATCCACGCAGATCACGAGATCGACGGCGCCGCTCCGCAGGCGCGCGCGGAGTCGGCGCAAGAGCGCGTAATGTCGCGGCAGGTGGGCCACCACTTCCACGAAACCCATCACCGCACGCGAGACCACGTCCTCGGTCAGCTCGACGCCCGCCGCTTGCATGCGCGGCCCTCCGATGCCGCTGAGCTGCCACTGCGGTCGGAGCGCGTGGATGGCGGACGCAACACCGCTCGCGTGCAAATCACCGGATGCTTCGCCGGCCGAGAGAAGCACGGGGGTCAAGGGGACTACAGGACGTTAGACGTTGGACGCTAGACGTTGGAGAACTAATCGAGCGAGCTTGGCACGGCGCATCCTGACAGCCCTCTTGGCTAGTTCATTACCATCTAACGTCCAACGTCTAACGTCCAACGTCTGTACCTCATCGAGGTGCACGGATCGCGGATCGCTCGATCTCGGTGACGATCCGCAGGGCGATGTCCAGAGCGTCACGCCCCTCTTCGCCGGTGACAGCGACCGGCTGTTCCCCTCGAACTGCCGCGGCAAAGCCCTCGAGCTCGAGCTTGAGCGGCTCCTCGGCCGGTGCCTTGAGGCGAACGCGCTCCACGAACGCGTCGATCTCGACGGGGCGCCCCGAGGTGGCCAGCGTCGGGAGGTCCACGTCAGGCCGGAGCCGGTACAGCTCGCCGGAGCCATCGGCGAGATCGAGGGAGAAATAGGCGCTGGGCTGAAAGATGCGAATCTTTCGCAATCGCTCTTTCGACACGCGACTCGCGGTAATGTTGGCGACGGCGCCGCCGGCAAAGGTGAGACGCGCGTTGGCGATGTCGATGGAGCGCGTGAGCAACGGCACCCCGATCGCGGCGACATCGAGGACGCGATCGCGGACGAGCGTGTGCACCAGATCAATGTCGTGAATCATGAGATCGAGCACCACCGCGACGTCCGCGCCGCGCGATGTGAACGGCGCCAACCGGTCGCTCTCGATGAACAACGGACCATCGATATACGGGGCCGCCGCGCGAATCGCTCGGTTGAAGCGCTCCACATGCCCGGTCTGGACCAGCGCGCCGCTGGCGTGTGCGGCGGCGACGATCGCATCGGCTTCCTCGAGGGTCGCTGCCAGCGGCTTCTCAATGAGCACGTGCACGCCGTGCGCGAGCGCCGTGGTGGCGACTTCCGCATGCGCCTGCGTCGGCACAACCACCGTGACTGCGTCGACGCGGCCCAAGAGCTCCTCGAGCGACGCGGCCGCCTCGACGCGCAGCTCGGAGGCCACGGCCTTCGCCCGATCAGGGCGCGCCTCGAAGAAGCCGGCGAACCGAACGCGCGGGAGGTCGCGCAGCAACCGAATGTGGTGGTACCCCAACGCGCCCGCCCCAACGACGCCGATGCGCGGCGCGCTCGGGTGCCGGGGGGACGAGCCATTGCCAGGGGTCAAAAGCTGATCCCGCGCCGGCCAGCCTCTTTCATGAACTCGACGAGGGTCTGCACTTCGGGATGTTGCTGCAGCTCAGTCGTCGCGCGCTCAATGGCATCCGACATCTTGAGTCCCGACATGAACAGGATCCGATACGCGCGCTTGAGCTCTAGCACGACATCCGGGGGGAATCCGTTCCGGGCCAGTCCAACCTTATTGAGGCCATACAGCTTCATTGGGCTGCCGACCGCCATCACGAATGGCGGCACGCTTTGCGGCACCCGCGATCCACCGCCAATGAAGCTGTATTGCCCGATCGTCGAGAACTGATGAATGACACAGAGGCCGGAGACGTTCACGTGGTGCTCGACCGTGACGTGACCGGCGAATTGCGAGCCGTTACTGATGATGACGTTGTCGGCAACGTGGCAGTCGTGAGCGAGATGCACATAGGACATGATGAGGCAGTTGCGCCCCACGGTCGTCCGGTGCGACTCCGCGGTGCCGCGGTTGATCGTGGCGTACTCACGCACGACCGTGCCCTCGCCGATCTCAACGAAGGTCTCTTCCCCGCCGAACTTGAGATCCTGTGGGTCGCCCCCGATCACCGACCCGATGCCGATGCGCACGTTCGGGGCGAGGGTGACATTGCGCTCGAGTGTCGCGCGCGGCGCCAGCACGCACCCGTCAGCGACGACGCATTGCTCGCCGACGATGGCATAGGCGCCGATCCGAACCCCGTCTCCGATCTGCGCATCCGCGCTAATGATGGCGGTCGGGTGGATGAATGTCTCCACCGCGGCGGTCACCGGTCGCGCACGATTGCGGCCATCTCGGCCTCCGCCACCACGTCGCCATCCACGCGCGCGATGCCGCGCATCTTGCACACCGATCCACGGATTTGCGCTATCTCGAGCTCGAATCGCAGCTGGTCGCCGGGGCGCACCGGCCGGCGGAATTTCACGTTGTCGAGCGACATGAAGTAGACGACCTTGCTCTCGTGATTATCGACGGCGCCGAGGAGCAACACGCCCCCGACCTGCGCCATGGCCTCGATGATGAGCACACCGGGCATGATCGGGTGCCCGGGAAAGTGCCCCTGAAAGAATGGCTCGTTGATCGTGACGTTCTTCAAGCCGACGATACGCTTGCGTTCCTCGATCTCGAGGATCCGATCGACGAGTAAAAACGGGTATCGATGCGGGATGATCTTGATCAGCTCGTCGATATTCAACATCGACTTGGGGGCAGGCTTCGAGTCTCGGGGCGACTCCGACATGCGTGTCTCCTGTCGTGCATTGGGCGACCCCTGCGTCGCCCATACCGGTCCATGGGCAAGATCGTGTCGTGTACCGTCCTTCACGCGAGCCGTCGCGGCGGGCGCCGCGTCCGCGGCCCGCACGGCGGCCCTGACCATTCTCGCGAACGAGGGTCACGGTCCCGCGATGGCTGGGCCGGATGGCAGAGACCCGTGCGCGGACGCGCCGGCCCGCCAGCGCGAGGTCGCCAACACAGTCCATCGCTTTGTGCCGAACGAATTCATCCGGCCAGCGCAACGCGCCTTCGAGCAATCCGACATCCGTCAGCACGACCGCGTTGGCTGTGGATGCGCCGCGGATGAGGCCTTTGGCACGCAGCATTTCCTGCTCATGCAGAAAGCCGAACGTTCGGGCGCGGGCCAGCTCTTCCCCGAATCGCTCGGGCGTGACCACGTAGGTCCCTTGTTGGCGCCCGATCATCGGGTGGGGAAAGTCGATCGTGACGTCGAGAGTGAAGGTAGTCGCCGGGAACGCCTCGTAGACCGACGCGCCGTCGATGACGCGCACGGGATCCCGAAGCTCCAAATACTCGGCAGGCTGCTGCCCAGCCGCCAGTCCGGCGGCGCGCAACGCCTCGAAGAACGGTGCCGCGCTCCCATCCAGAATTGGTGGTTCCGGTCCATCGACGTCGATCCAGAGGTCATCGAGGTCGGCGGCACAGACCGCAGCGAGCACGTGCTCCACCGTGTGGAGCTCTGCCCCGGCCTCCGATCCAGCCAGCTGCGTCCGCCGCTCCGTGAGCACTGCGCGGTCCACCTGGGCCGGGATGGTGGGATGGCCCGGGAGATCCGTGCGCCGGAACACGACGCCCGTGCCATCCGGTGCGGGTCGGAAGGTCAGGCGGGCGGGTACGCCGAGGTGGAGGCCGAATCCCTCGAGCGACACGGGTCGCGCGATCGTTTGGCGCCGAGCGCTCGCCCCACCGGCTCGAGCGGACATCACGCGTCGCCCTCGAGAATCGTAGATGGCTCGGCCGCAGGCCTCGCGTCGCGCGATGGGTTCTCCGAGCCGCTCTCACGTCCCACGATGCGCTCGAGCGCACGAATGTGGCGCGCGAGTCGCTGGATGGCGGCCTGCGTCCGCATCGCCTCACCGTGGGGACGCGCCGGATAGCCCGACCACTTCTCGCCCGCTGGCACATCGCCGAACACGCCCGCCTGGCCACCGACCATCGCGCCGGCTCCGATGGTCCGGTGTCCACCGACGCCGACCTGTCCGGCGAGGATGCAGCCGTCTTCCAGGCGGACCGAGCCGGCGAGACCCACCTGCGCCATGATGAGGCACAGCTTGCCGATGCGCACGTTGTGTCCGACGTGGACCAGATTGTCGATCTTCGTCCCGGCGCCGACGGTCGTGTCATCCACGCTGCCTCGATCGATCGTGGTGTTTGCGCCGATCTCTACGTCGTCACCGATGATGCAGCGCCCCACGTGCGGGATCTTGGCGTGCACGCCGGCCCGCGACACATAGCCAAAGCCATCGCTGCCGATGCGCACGCCTGAATGGATCACCACACGGTCACCGAGCTCACTCCCGCTGTACAATGTGACCGACGGATTCAGCCTCACGTCGTCCCCGATCGTCACGCCATCGCCAACCACGACGTGCGATCCGATCCACGCGCGGGCACCTATGTGCGCCCCGTCGCAGATGACTGCATAGGGCTCGATCAGTGCGTCGTTCGGCAGCTGTACGCCCCGCCCGATGTGTGCGGTGGGATGGATGCCCGGCACCCGTGGGGGCGGCTCATAGAGCCGCGGCAGCAAGGCCAGGAGCGCATCGCGAGGATTCGCAACGACGACACGCACGGGGGGGCCCGGCGCATCGGCGAGCGCCGGTGGCACCAACGCGACGCTTGCGCGAGACGCTGCGAAGAGCGGCGCGTACCGTCGCGTATCGAAGAAGCAAATGTCCCCTGCCCCGGCCCGATCGAGCGGTGCGACAGCGTGCACGGGCGTGCTGGGTGCACCAACCAGCCTGCCTTGGGAAATTGCTGCGACTTCGGCGGCGGTCAGGATAGTGTTGGACTCCCTAACTGTTCACTGAGGATTCTTTTGCCGCGATAGGCCGGATGGCGCCGAGGTTGGTCCCGTCCGCGGAGTCGTGGCTGCTGGCGTGGGTGTCGTGCCGGCGGGCGGGGCGGCGACCGGTCCCATTGCCTTGAGGCGTGTTACGACCTGGTCAGTGATGTCCAGGTTCTTGTCCGCGGACACGATGCCACTTCCCTGGTTCTGCACGTCGAAGATGATCGTATAACCACCCTCGGTGCGCATCTGGTCGATGATCTGGTTTACGCGCTGCAGGACGGGCGAGACGAGCCGCTGATTGTCGGCCTGGACCTTCTGCTCGAGCTGCTGTGTCCGCTGTTGATATGAGGCCTGTTTTTCTCGCAGCGCTGCTTGTCGAGCGGTCTTCTGATCAGCCGACATCGTCGCCTCGTTTTTCGCGTAGTCAGAGACCAGCGCGTTCATCGAGTCGCCCCAGACCTTCTCCACCGCCTTGGCGGAGTCGACTTCCTTGTTGAACTGGGCCTCGAGCTCGGGTCGCCCAGGCGTCTGCGCGAGGATGTCCTGTCCGCGGACATAGGCAAACTTCGGGGGGCCGCTCGGGGCGGTTTGGGCGAATGCGACGGGCGCACCGAAACCGAAGTCGTGCAAGGGTGCACCGGCAATCAGCGCTGCGGCGAACAGCGCGCTCCCGGCTAGTGAACGGGCAATTGTCATCTCTGACTCCAGGCAAAGTGGATTGTGCCGATACGGGCCCCGTGCGCGCGACTCGTTCGTACTCGCGCTCAGGGTCGACCGACCGAACGAATGTGATACGAAAGGAGTGATCCAGCGCTAGAAGATATTGCCGAGCTTGAAGTGCACCTGCCAACCAGGGTCGGGCTGCCCGATGCCGTTGACCTTGTCGAAGCCGTAACCGAGGTCGAGCCCGAGCGGTCCGAGTGGCGTCACAATTGCTACCCCGACGCCGGCGCCGCGGAACAGCCGTCCCGGGTCAAAGTCCGACGGGGACGCGTACAGATTCCCGGCATTGAAGAAGAGGTCTGCGTAAATCGAGCTATTCAACCTGAGTCCCAACTCGGTAGTCGTGACCAGAAAGGTATTGCCGAACGAGGCCTGAGTGGCGTTAAAAGTACCCGTTCCGGCGATATACCCGTTGGGTCCGATCGAGAACTCGGGGTAGCCCCGCAGTTGCTCGCCGAACTGCACCCCACCCATGGCAAACGCCTGTGTATAGAAGAAGGGTCCGGTACTGCCGAACACCGTTCCTGCCCGCCCCTTGAACCCGAGCACCAGGGCGGCCGGCTCGGAGCCAATCCCCGTGGCGCCGAACGTGGCGACCGTCGCGTACCCCCTGACTTCGCCGATCAACCGCTGATAGTGAGCGGCGCCCCCGAGTAGCCCGCCGTTGAAGTCGGCCGTGACGGTTTCCAGGGTGCCTCCGACGGGGAACGGCATCCCCACTCGCGTATCCCGCTGCATGGAGACGCTGACCGCCGAGCGGATACATCCGTGACAGGTATTCGCGACGCTGCCCAGGAGTGTCGTCGTATCGCCGCTATAGCGCACCGACTCCAGCGTGTAGGACGTGAACAGTCGCGTGTAGAGTGACCGGCCGACCGGCCAGCCCAACTGCACGGATCCACCGAGATTGGTGCTCTGTCCCAGGTCGCCGATGAAATAGCGCGACTGCGAGTTGTATGCGGTGACCGTTCCGGAGACGCGTGATTGCTTGATCGTCGGATCGGTGTAGGAGACCTGCAGGTTGTTGATGTAGCGGCCATACTGCCACTGAATCGATCCCTTCTTGCACTCCCCGAACAGGTTGGGCTGGTCGAACCCGATAAACCCGCCGATGCCGGTGCCCTCGCCCGTCGACGCGCCAAAATTGATGTTGCCGGTGTGCTTCTCTTTGACGTGAAAGATGAGGTCGACGTCGCCACCGGAGTCGCTGGTCGGTCGTGTATCGGGCGGCGGAATGGGCGTGTCGAAGTAGCCCAGGTTGCCGAGGTTCTGATAACTGCGAATCAGGCGATCCTGCGAGAACACGTCACCCGGGATGATGACGAGCGCGTCCCGGATGCACCCCTCGGTCGTGTAGTCGTTGCCTGTGATCTCGATGCGATTGACGGTCGCGGGATTGCGCTCTTCGATCTCCCAGCGCAGGTTGACTCGCGGCTGAGAGTCCGGGCCGACGACACGCTCGGTCACGGGGCGGACAGACGCGTAGATGTAGCCTTCGTTGTTGTACGCCGTGCGGAGATGGGTCGTCGCGTCGTCCCACTTCTGCCGGTCGAAGATGCCCTGAGGCGTACGTTTGCGGCCCAGCAACACATCCGCGGCGCGCTCGGTGAGCGTCGCCGGGTTGGGACCGAAGGGATAGAATCGGTTGATCTCTTCGGTCGAGAAGTGCCGGTTGCCGATGACATCGAAGGTGCCGACGCGGTACTGCTTGCCCTCGGACAACGTGATGTCGAGGAGCGCCTTGCCGCGGGTACGATCGACGACCACGGTGTCCCTGAGGACCTGGAAGTCGACGTAGCCAAGCCGGGCATAGAGATCGGGGAGGCGTTCGGCCAGATCGGCGGCAAACTTGTCCTCGTCGAACTCACCCTTTCGCCACCACGGGAACGCTTCCGGCTTCGTGCTCATCGCGTGAATGATGTCGGCGTTGGACATCACGTGATTGCCGTGAAACTGCACGCCGGAGATCGCGAAGCGATGGCCTTCGCTGACATGAAACACCAGCGTCGTTCGCCCCTCGGCGGTCGACGAATCGACGGTCACTTTGGCGAGGTAGTACCCGGCGTTCTGGTAGGCTGAGTCGATCCGCGTGACTGCGCGTTTGACGTCACCGGCCTGGAGCGGACGGCCGGGCGTGACATCGATCAGGTCCTCGACGGTCTTCTGACTGAGCTTGTCTGTCCCAACGACGCGTGTGATCTCCAGCAGTGGCCGCTCGCTGACCGTAACGGTCCAGACCGCGTGCTGCCCGCCCTTGGGGACCGTGCAGGTCACCCGGACGTCATCAAACTGCCCCGTCTCGAAAAGGTTCTTGACAGCGTCCTGCGCGGTCTTCGCGTTGGCCGGCACGCCGGGGACGAGCCCTGACGCGGCACGGACATCGGCGTCGGTCACACGACGGTTGCCGACGACGGCGACCGAGTCCGGCGCCGTGCAGCGACCGAGCATGTTCGTGGTATCTTGGGCAAAGGCACGCGCGCTCGGCCCAACAATGGCTAGGCCGAGCGCGACGTATAACAGTTGTCGCATGGCGGGGTAATATACACGGGCGTGCTGATGGTAGATCCAAGGAAATTCGGGAGTTAGACGCAGGTGTGCGGACAGACCAAATGGCGGGATGAAGGATCAGGTGTCAGTGACTACAACAAACAGCGAGGGCCAGTGACCGTGTGGCGTCACTGGCCCTCGTGGTTTGTTCCCCGACCTCTGACCCCTGACCCCTGATCCCGCCGTGGGTCGCCCTACGAATGCGCCGCCGGCTGGGTGACCCGGAATTCGAGCTTCGTGCCGTCGGCTGAGACATCGACCTCGATCTCGTCACCCTTCTGGAACTCGGCGAGGAGAATCTTCTCGGAGAGCGGGTCCTCGATGAACCGCTGGATCGCGCGCTTGAGTGGTCGAGCTCCGTAGTTCTCGTCGTACCCGTGCTTCACGAGGAAGTCGGAGCCGGCTTCGGTCAGGCGCAGGGTCAACTCTTCATCGGTCAGGCGCTTTTGCACATCACGCAGGAGGATTCCGACGATCTCCTTGATGTGCTGCTGGTTCAGCGGGTGGAAGATCAGGACGTCATCCAGCCGGTTCAGGAACTCCGGGTTGAACACGTGCTGCATCTCTTCCTTGACCTTCTCTGCCATTCGCTCGAAGCTCTGCCGCGAGTCGCTCCCGCCGAACCCGAGCTGCTTGCCCCGGGCGATGTCCTTCGCCCCGACGTTGGACGTCATGATCACGACGGTGTTCTTGAAGTCGATCACGCGGCCGTAGTTGTCGGTCAGGTGCCCTTCATCGAGCACTTGCAGGAGAATGTTGAACACGTCCGCATGCGCCTTCTCGATCTCGTCGAGCAGCACGACGCTGTACGGCTTCCGACGGACGGCCTTGGTCAGCGTGCCCGAGTCCTCGTAGCCCACGTATCCCGGCGGTGCGCCGATGAGTCGCGAGACGGAGAACTTCTCCATGTATTCGGACATGTCGACGCGGATCAGCGCCGACGAGTCGGCGAACAGGAAGCGCGCGAGAGCGCGGGCCAGCTCGGTTTTGCCGACGCCGGTCGGGCCGGCGAAGATGAAGGTGCCGATCGGCCGCTGCGGGTCCTTGAGCCCGGCGCGACTGCGACGAATCGAGCGCGCCAGCGCCTTGATGGCTTCCTCTTGTCCCACGACCGACTTGTGGACTTCCTCTTCCATGCGCAGGAGCCGTGCGGTCTCCGCTTCCTGGAGCCGCGTCACCGGAATCCCGGTCCAGCGACTCACAATGAAGGAGATCTCCTCCTCGCCGAGCACGGGCCGGTGTGACTGGCGCCGCTTCTCCCACTCCTCCTGCTTGCGGCGGATGTCCGTCTGCAGCTCGCGCTCCTTGTCGCGCAGCGCCGCAGCCCGCTCGAAGTTCTGGTCGCGGACGGCCGCCTCCTTCTGCGCGATGTTCTCGTCGAGCTCAGTCTTGAGCTCCGCGACCTCGGGCGGCGGGGCCTGTGCCGCCAACCGCGCCCGCGCGCCCGCCTCATCGATGACGTCGATGGCCTTGTCGGGCAGGAAGCGGTCGGTGATGTAGCGTTCCGAGAGCTTGGACGCCGTGATGAGCGTCGTGTCCGGAATGGTCACCCGGTGGTGATCCTCGTACTTCTTGCGCAGGCCCTTGAGGATCTCGACCGTCTCTTCGACGGTCGGCGGGTCGACAATGACGGTCTGGAAGCGACGCTCGAGGGCGCCGTCCTTCTCGATGTATTTCCGATACTCGTTCAACGTCGATGCACCGACACACTGGAGCTCACCGCGCGCGAGCGCGGGCTTGAGCATGTTGCTCGCGTCGATCGCGCCTTCGGCCGCGCCGGCGCCCACCAACGTGTGCAGCTCGTCGATGAAGAGGATGATGTTCTTGTTCTGGGCGATCTCGTTCATGACCGCCTTGAGGCGCTCCTCGAACTGACCGCGGTACTTGGTCCCCGCGATCACCGCCGCCATGTCGAGTGACAGCACGCGGTGGTCGCGCAGCGACTCGGGGCATTCACCGTTCGCGATCAACTGCGCAAGTCCCTCGACGATGGCCGTCTTGCCGACGCCGGGCTCGCCGATGAGAACCGGGTTGTTCTTCTTCCGCCGGGTCAGCACTTCCATCACGCGCTCGATTTCCTTGGCGCGTCCGATCGTGGGATCGAGCTGGCCTTCGGCCGCGAGCTGCGTCAGATCTCGGCAGAAGTGATCGAGCGCTGGCGTCTTGGACTTCTTCTCGCCCTTCGCGGGAGGTGATGCCGGCTGCGCGGGTCCACCACTCTGCTGGGCCGTCGCGCTGCCGCCTTGCGGCATCTCGGTGCCCAACAGTCGGAGGGTCTCCGTCCGAGCGGCTTCGAGATTCACGCCCGCGTCGGTCAACACCTGCGCGGCGATTCCCTTCTCTTCGCGCAGCAATCCGAGGAGCAGGTGTTCGGTCCCGACGTAGCTGTGATTCAGCTCCCGGGCCTCACTCATCGCCAGCTCGAGCACCTTTTTGGCACGCGAGGTATAGGGAAGATCAGGACCCGTCGTCTGCTGGGCTTTGCCCTTCTTGACGGTATCCTCGATCTTCTGCTGCACTTCGTCGAGGTCGACGCTCATGTTCTGGAGCACCGCCGCCGCGACGCCCTCGCCCTCGCGAATGAGGCCGAGCAGAATGTGCTCAGTCCCGACGTACTCGTGATGGAGCCGGGCGGCTTCCTCCCGCGCCATCGCGAGCACCTTCCGTACACGCTCCGTGAAGTTGTACCCGTTCATGACGCCGAGACCCTCTCACTCGCGCGACGTGCCGAGCACACCAGAGGCTCGGCCACACTTCGGTCCATCAATCGCGCGTCGTTGCTTCGGTGGCGAGCGTGTGCCGCACGTAGCGTGCGCGCGTCACGTTCGCCTCGCTCTCCGTCAGCGCCCGCCCTTCCGAGTGCGAGAGGTGCGCCAACTGGCTGAAAATCAGGAGCTTGTTGAGAGTATATACACTTAGACCGGAGATCAGTTTCAATCCCACGGCCAGACGTACGCCGCTCAGAAAATTCATCGCCTCTTCGAACGTGAGGCTCCGTGCATATCTCAGAGTGCCGTACGCTCGCCACACCTTATCCTCAATAATATAGCCGGCATCGCGCAGCAAGAGTCGCCGCGCGTCTTCTTCTCGATCGATCACTGTTTTGACGACGCGCACCAACTGCTCCAGTAACTCGTCCTCGCTCTTGCCCAGCGTCGTTTGATTCGAGATCTGGAAGAAATTCCCGACCACATCGCTCCCTTCGCCGTACAGCCCACGGTAGGTCAAACCCATTTGCTGCAGGCTCGCGAGCACCTTGCTCATCTCCTTCGTCAGTACGAGCCCGGGGAGATGAATCAGCACTGACGCACGCATCCCCGTGCCGACGTTCGTCGGACACGCGGTCAAGAATCCAAACTCCTCGTGAAACGCGTACGGCACCCGCGATCCGAGCTCCGCGTCGAGTTGGTGTACCGCCGCAAATGCCGCTGGCAAACCGAACCCCGACCGGAGCGCCTGCAAACGCAGGTGATCCTCTTCATTTACCATGACGCCTACGTCCGGCCCAAGAAACACCGCGGCCCCGCTGCGCACCGGGTGCTGTGTGTCCAGACCCGCCAGCTCCTTGCTCACCAGATGGCGCTCATGCAACAGCAACCGGTCAGAGGCGGGGAGCTCATCGACTCGAAGCAGCACGCTGTGGCTCAGAGTGGGTACTTCGCGAGCGGCATCGCGGACCTGCGCCAGCACCCGCAACCGCTCCCCATCCCGGGCGCGTCCGGTGAAGGCAAAGCCCTCGACATTCCGCGCGAGCCGGATCCGCGTCGAGAGCACGATGTCGGCGTGCTCGCCCGAGGCGTCGAGCCAGCTCACGCCTCCATCCGGTAGGAGAGTCAGATCGAGGCTCATGGTCGCCGCTACTCCAGCACTCGAATCCGGTCGCGGATGTCCGCGGCCAGCTCGAACTGTTCACTCTCGATGGCGCGCTTGAGCCTGTCGCGTAGCTCGCCCAGGGTCACGGCGCGCTGCATAGCGTCGGGACGCGGGGGCACGTACCGGTGGCCCGTATGGCGCGCACTCCCGTGGACCCGGCGCAACAGGCTGCGCAGGCTCGCTTCAAAGGCGCCGTAGCAGTGTGCGCAGCCCAGCCGTCCCGTTGCCCGGAAGTCGGCGAGGCTGGCCTGGCAGAATGTGCACCGCGCGGCATCGGGGCTCGGGGCTGTCGTTCCACCCGCGCCTGAGCCGCCCAGTAGCGGCTGCTGCTGAAGCTTTTGGAGGAGCTCGGCCAGCTGGGGTGCGGGGGCTGCCGCCATCGTCTCGACCCCTTTCTCCGCCGCGCACTTCTCGCAGAGGTGGAGCTCCTTGGGGCCCCCCTCGAGCATTTGGACGAGTTTCACGACGCTGTCGCGGTCCTTACAGTTGTCGCACAGCATCAGGCTACCCCCTCACTCACATCCGTCGGGATCAGCCGCCCATCCTCCAATAGAAGCACACGGTGCGCCCGCGTGGCGAGCGACCGGTTATGGGTCACGACGACCATCCCTACCTCGAGGTCCCGGACGAGCTCAACAAATAACTCATGAAGCCGCTCGGCATTGAAATGGTCGAGATTGCCTGACGGCTCATCAGCTAATAATACAGCCGGGTCCACGGCGAGCGCCCGTGCGACTGCGGTCCGTTGTTGCTCCCCACCCGACAATTCGGCCGGCCGATGGTGCATGCGGCCGCTCAGCCCGACGCGCGCCAGCAATTCCTCCGCGCGGCTGCGGGCCTGCGAGATGCTCGTCCCGGCAATCCGGAGCGGCATCATCACGTTCTCAAGGGCTGAGAACTCCCGGAGCAGGTGGTGGAACTGAAAGACGAAGCCGACTGAGCGATTCCGGATACGGGCGAGCTCATCGTCTGCGAGCGTTGCGACGGGCGTGCCGGCGATCACCACGTATCCCCGGGTCGGCCGGTCGAGAGCCCCCATTACATGTAACAATGTGCTCTTCCCGGCCCCACTCGCTCCGACGATCGCGACCATCTCGCCCGGCGCGACGGTGAGGTCCACCCCGGAGAGGACCGGCAGGAGAGCGCCGTCCCCACCCCGGAAGGACTTCCACAGGTCATGCGCCTCCAGAACCGAGAGGGGGTTGCCCACACTGGTCGGTTCGGAAGCGGGCTGGCCAGCGGGGCCCTTGCCTACGGGGTCAGTCATGGCGAATGGCGTCGATCGGGAACAGTCGCGCGGCCTGAATCGACGGGTACAGCGTCGCAATGGTCGCGATCAGGAGACTCGCGAGGATCGTGATTGCGACGTCGGTGGCCTGGATGGTCACCGGCATGTGGTCGATGAAGTACACCTTCTCATCGAGCTTGATCAGCTTGTAGTGGTCGAGCAGCACGCCGGCGACCAGTCCGATCGTGACACCGATCGCGGTCCCAACCGCGCCGATCACGACGCCCTGACTCAAGAAGATGCGGCGGATCGACCGCGCGGGCATCCCCATGGCCTTGAGGATCCCGATCTCGCGCGTTTTGTCGGTGACCACCATGGTAAGCGTGCTCACGATGTTGAACGCCGCGACGAGCACGATGAGCGCCACGATGAAGCCCATCGCGAACTTCTCGAGCTTGAGGGCGCGGAAGAGTGAGCTGTTCTGGTCCTGCCAGGACTGCGTGCGGTACGGGAAGCCCAGGGCGCTCTCAAGTGCCAGTGCGACCTCGTTGGCATGCCACCGGTTGGTGGTCCGTACTTCGATACCGGTCACTGCGGGCCCGAGACTGGCGAAGTCCTGCGCGACGTCCAAGGGCATGTAGATATACGAGTTGTCGTATTCGTACATGCCGGTCTCGAAGAGCCCCGTGACTTCGAACTGGAAGTACCGCGGCTTAATGAACGTGCCGACGGAGGTCATGATCTTGCCGCCCGGCGGTGGTGCCAGCATGTGAATCGTGTCCCCAGGCTGCACACCCAGCCGGTCGGCGAGGAGCTTCCCGAGGACGACGCCACGCGTGTGGCCGTCGGAGCTGGCGAACCGGAAGTCACCCTGCCCCTTCACGATGTGCTCGCGAATGGTTGTGACCTGCGGGACGTGGGGTCCTTGTGGCAGGATGCCCGCCACCTGGGCAGCTTCCGCGTAGTTGTGGCCCGCCGTTACCACGCCCAGTGTCAGAACGAACGGCGCGGCGGCGACGACTCCTGGAAAGGAGTCGACCTTGGCCAGCACGTCCCGCCAAGCGCCGATCTTCAAGTCGTCGCCGTAGTTCAAGACTCGGAGGTCGGGGCTGCCGACCAGAATCTTGTCGCGAAGATCGTTCTGCAGCCCGGTCATCACGCCCATAATAAGGATGAGCGCACTCACGCCGACGATGACGCCGCCGATGGCGACCACGCTGATGAACGACAGGAGGCGTGAGCCCTTGCGACTCCGCAGGTAGCGCCAGGAGATCGACCACTCCAGCGCGCGCAAGACCGGCGATTTCGCGGCTTTGGTGCCTCCACCCACGGACCCCGCCGCGCCGGACACTGCCGCTGCCGCTCTAGTGCCTTCAGCCATGAGTCCCGCCTCCACTCGCCATCGGCGCCTCCGGCCGCATGGCCGGAAACAGAATCACGTCGCGGATATGGTGTGTCCGCGTGAGATACATGAACAGCCGGTCCAGCCCGATCCCCACACCGCCAGTTGGTGGCATGCCGTATTCCATTGCCCGCAGATAATCCTCGTCGACGCCCACGGCCTCCACATCGCCTTGCGCGCGAAGGGCGGCCTGCGCCTCGAAGCGTCGCCGCTGATCGATCGGGTCGTTCAGCTCACTGAAGGCGTTCGCGAGCTCGTGTCCGTTCGCAAACAGCTCAAACCGCTCCGTCAGCGCGGGATTGCCCCGTTTGGGCTTCGCCAACGGCGACAGCGCGACGGGGTAATCCGTCACGAAGGTCGGGGTGTCGAGCGTCGATTCCACCAGTGCCTGAAACATCTCATCCAGCAGTTTGGGGCCCGACCGAGACGCTACATCCGAAATTCCAATTCGGGTAGCGCGGTTCCGCAACTCCGTCTCGTCGAGCGACAGGGGATCGACACCAAGCTTCGACTCGAGTGCCGAGCGCCAATCGAGACGCGGGAAGGGCGGCGTCAAGGCCGGCACGAGGTCAGTATACGGCGCCACGGACCGCACGGCGTCCGCCGCTGCGACGAGCAGTGACTCGACGACTTCCATCATCTCGTAGTAGTCGGCGTACGCCTGGTAGAACTCCAGCATCGTGAATTCCGGATTATGCGTCCGGTCGATCCCCTCATTCCGGAAGTCGTGGCCAATCTCGTAGACGCGCTCCATCCCGCCGACGATCAGACGCTTGAGGTACAGCTCGTCCGCGATCCGGAGATACAGTGGCATGTCGAGCGCAAAGTGGTGCGTCGTGAATGGCCGTGCCGTCGCCCCGCCGTACAGTGGCTGGAGGACCGGTGTTTCGACCTCGAGAAAATCGCGTCCGTCGAGGAATCGGCGGATCGCGCCGACCATCCGCGCCCGCGCCACGAAGATGGTGCGCACTTCCGGGTGGACGGCCAAGTCCGCGTACCGTTGCCGATACCGGAGCTCCGGGTCCGCGAATTCCGCATGCCGGACGATCCGGCCGTCGACCTGCTCCTCCTTGCCGAGCGGCAGCGGACGCAGTGACTTGGCGAGCAATTCCACCGAAACGACGCGGACCGTCGGTTCGCCTGTGCGCGTGCGAAAGAGCGTGCCGGCAACGCCCACCACGTCTCCCAGATCCAGGTGAGACACCAGGTCGTACGCCGCCCCGAGCTCGTCCTGTCTGAAGTAGAGTTGAATGCGACCGCTCTGATCGGCAAGATGGGCGAAGGTAGTCTTGCCGTGCGCTCGCAACGCGACCAATCGTCCGGCGACGCGTACGGACGGCCCTTCGGCCTCGGCACCGAGCGCCTGAACGGCGGCCGCGGCTGAGTGGGTCCGCGAGAAGACATAGCCGTACGGCTGGATACCAGCCGCGACCAGCGCGTTCAACGATGCGCGGCGGTCCCGGAGGACGAAGTTGAGATCCTCGCTCCCAGCTTCGCGTGTGGTCACTGGGGGCTCACGCCGCAGCCGTGCCGTTCGCGCCGCCCGGCCGGCGTTTGAGATACGCCTCGATGAAGGGATCGATGTCCCCGTCCATGACGCGTTGGACGTCCGGGATCTTGAGCTCGGTCCGGTGGTCGTTCACCATGGTGTACGGCTGGAACACGTAGCTTCGAATCTGGCTGCCGAACGTCACGTCCTGTTTGGTGGCATCCAGCGCCGCCTTTTGCTGCGCCTGCCGCTCGGCCTCCAGCTGGTAGAGACGATTCTTCAGCATCTTCATCGCGGTCGCCTTGTTCTTGAACTGCGACCGCTCCTGCTGCGATGCGACGACGATGCCCGAGGGCATGTGGGTAATGCGGACCGCGGAGCTCGTCTTGTTGACGTGCTGCCCACCTGCGCCTGAGGCGCGATACACGTCGATCTTCAGGTCCTCGTCGCGGATCTCGATGTTGATCTCCTCATTCACGACGGGATACACGAACACGGACGCGAAGCTCGTGTGCCGCCGCGCGTTGGCATCGAACGGGGAAATCCGGACCAGGCGATGCACGCCCGTCTCAGGGTGCAGGAACCCGTACGCGTAGGCGCCGTGGATCTCGAGGACGGCACCTTTGATGCCGGCCTCTTCCCCTTCGCTCAGGTCGAGGACGTCGACGCTGTAGCCGCGGCGCTCGGCCCATCGCGTGTACATCCGCATCAACATTTCGGCCCAGTCCTGTGCCTCGGTCCCGCCCGCGCCGGCGCTGATCTCGAGTTGCGCGTCGCGCTGGTCATCGCGGCCGCTGAGCAACGCACGCAACTCGAACGCGGAGACATCCTCCTCGATCGAGGCGGTCTCGCGATCGAGCTCGGCGGACATGCTGACATCCGGTTCGGCCTCGAGGAGCTCCGTGAGCTCGAGCGCGCTCTTGATGCGCGCGACGAGGCGATCGAATGGCTCGACGACCGCCTTCAGCAGTTTGACGCGCTGGACGACCTCGCGGGCCTGGTCGGGGCGCTCCCAAAAGCCGGGCATTGCCATGGCCTGCTCGCCTTCGTCGAGCGCCTGGCGCCTCGAGTCGACGTCAAAGGTACCTCCGGAGATCGGTCAGCCGATCTGCGTTGCGTTCTAATTCTCTTTGGCGCTCACTGTCATCCATGGGGGGAAAGATAAGGGAATTAGACGTTGGACGTTGGACGTTACACGTTGGAGAACAAACGCCGAGGGCCTGTTCGCGGTGCACCGTGACAGGCCCTCGGAATTAGTCTCTAACGTCCAACGTCTAACGTCCAACGTCTAGCCTCTCAAAACATTTTCTTGCCCGCCGCAAGCAGTTCATTCAGCGCCTCTTGGAAATGCGTCGTGCCTTCGGCGAACTCGCGGCCGACTTGCTCGACATACTCTTCGTAGCTCTTTTTGATCTCCTCGCGGAACATCTGCTTGAGCGTGCCGTTGGCGAGACCTTCGTCTCGCTTGCCGGGGTGATACGCGAGCATGTCCGAGACGAGGGCACGAGCGAGTCGCTTCGCCTTCTGATTCGGATCGTTCGCGAGGAACGGATTGATCGGACGGCGCTCGGCCCCGGGTGTCGTGGCGCCCGACGGACGGGGGGCGGCGCTTGGCGCGCCAGGCCTGGGCGCAGCGGGACTCGATGGCATGCTTGCCGGCGCCGGCGCCGATGCAGCGGCTTGAGCGATGCCTCCGCCTGGAGCGACGCGCGGCGGAACGGCTGGCGTAGCGCCCGCTTGGCCGACCGGCGCAGCCGGTCGCATCGGACCACTGGCTGGCTCGCGCGGCGGCACCGGTCGGGTCGCGCCAGGCGGCCCGACCGGTCCACCCCCGACGGGTGCCGCGGGGCGCGCGGGTGGCATCGCCGATGGGTGTCCGGGGGCGAGCGGCGGACGCGGTGCACCGCCGAGCCCACCGGGAGCGGCAGGGGCAGCTCCAGCGGCCATTGGACGAGGACCGCTGGGCGGTTCCGCGCGAGGATTGGGCGGTGATGCGAGAGGTCCGGGTTGTCGAAGTGGCGGTGCGGCAGGAGCACCAGCCGCAGGTGCCGAGTGGCGGGCCATGGGTGTCGCCGCTGCGCCTGGCGCGCGTGGCGGCTGGGCGGGAATCGCGGGCCGCATGCCGGGAGCAGCCCCAGGTGGCGCACCCGCTGGCCGGGGTGCGAGTGGTGGGGCGCCTGGGGCGGCGGGCCGGGAGGACATCGGTGCCGGGCCACGCCCAAGTCCCGGGAGACCAGTGGCCGGCGGCGCGACGCGGGCCGGCGGAACGATGGGGCCCGAAATAGGCTCGATCGGCAACGAATCGTGCGTCCGAAGTCCGGTGGTCGGCGTCGTGCGAACGACGAGCGGCTCGAATGGCGGGGCCGGCTGACGGCTCGGTGCGGACGCCGCGGCCGCTGGTCCGCCGGGGCCCGCTGGCCGAGTGATCGATGGCGCGCCGCGCGACGGGGTGACGGCCGGGCGGGCCGGGGCGTTGGCGCGGGGTGCGGCGGCCGCACTTTGAGAGGCCACGGGCCGCGCTTGCGCCGCGGGGGCAACTGGCGGGGCTGGGCGCGGCGCAGGCGGCGCGCTCGGCGCTGACATCGGTGACGGCGCAACTCGCGGCGCCCCACTCGCGGCAATTGCCGGCGCGGGCGCAACGGGTCGCACCGGCGGGGCGGCGGCCGGCGCGGGAGCCGGGACGCTCGGAGTCGGCGGGTGAGGAGCCTGCGGACGCGCTTCGGGTGCGGCGACTGCCGCGCCGAGGCGCGGCGCTGCCGTGGCCACACCAGATTGCGAACCGGCCACTGTTGTTGCGGGGCGAGCCCCTATGACGGCGAACTCAGACGCCGGCGGAAATGCGACAGCTGATTCGGCGGCGGGCGCGCTCGCACTGGCATTCTCGGGTGCGATAGGGATGACGCCACCGCACACGGAGCATCGCGCCCGTGTCCCGGCCCTGGGGACACGGGCGGGATCGACCCGAAAGACCGACCGACATTCGGGGCAGACGACGTTCACGGTCCGCCTCCGACGTTGGCAGGTCCGGCTCGGTGCACGACCAGCGGGTGCTCCGCCACGGCGTCCTGGCGTCGATCTACTGTGTAGACCGATCCACTGAGCGTCTTCGCGTAGCTCTTCATCTCGGTTGCCAACTCACTCATCTGCGAGGCGTGTGTGAACTGTCGCCGCTCATTCGTGACGACACCGATTGAGACTGTCATGAGCGGCACCCGGTGGAGCTGACCGCGGCGATCTTTCCCGAAGAAGTAGCCCGCGCGCCGGTCCTGCTCGGAGTATTGGTAGGGGACGAGGGCGTCGAAGATCGAGATGACCTCTCCGCATGTCTCCGCGACCGCCTGCGCGGGCACGACGAAGATAAAGTCATCGCCCCCAATGTGCCCGACGAATCCGTCCTCGCCGCAGAACCCCTTGACGACGTCGTGGAGGATCTTGGCGAGGATCCGGATCACGCGGTCGCCGTCGTAGTAGCTGTACCGGTCGTTGAATTCCTTGAAGTGGTCGAGGTCCGCATAACACACGGCGAAGGTCGCCCCCACGCGCAGCCGGCGCGCGATCTCGGCCTCGATTTCGTCCGTGCCCGGCAGTCGCGTCGACGGGTGCACGAAGGTGTCGCGATCCGATCGCCGCAACAGCACGTTGAGGCGAAGGGTGGCCTCTTCCGGGGAGGCGCCTTCGCGCACGACCTCGTCGGCTCCGGCGCCGAACGCTTCCGCCAGTTGTTCTTCCGACGGGCCGGAGAGCGCGACGGCGGGGATGATGCCGGTGTACGAGTCGCGCTTCATGCGCGTGCACGCGGCCAGGACCGCTGACCGATCGCCCCCGCGCGCGTCGAATACGACGACGCGAGGCCGTCCCCGGAGGGCCCGCGCCATGAGCTCGTCCGCCGAGTCGAGCGTGACGACGGCGAGCGATCGCGCGGCGAGCCACGCGAGCACGGTCGGTGGTGCCCCCGCCCGGTCGAGCGTAAAGATGATCGCGGTTGAATGAGCCACAGGTTCCGGGTGCGACTGAGAAGGGTCACCGCGCCCGTCGGGGGGGTGGGCGGCCACGCTATATGACCAATCACCGCCCCCTCACGCAACGGGCGCTGACGCGCCCGAGAAAGTAGGCGTGCGGAAAGTAGAAAGTAGACCCTGCTGTTGGTCCTCTATCCCTTCCCACTCCTAGCGGTGGGATTCCTCCTCAGCCCGGCCCAACGGTTCGGCCTCGTCGATCAGCATGATGGGGATGTCGTCGCGAATGGCGTAGCGGAGCCGGTCCCTGTGACAGACGAGACTGGATTCGGATTCGCGGTACTCGAGGTCGCCCTTGCACTTCGGGCAGACCAGGATGGCGAGGAGCTGCGGTGCGAGGGACATGGGGTTGGGGATCGGGGGTCAGGGGTCAGGGTCCTGGGGGGAAGGAAGACAAGCGACACCGTCGCTCTCTTCATGATTTGATGACCGCAAGAAAAGGGCAAGCGGCGGCGTTTGGTCTTCCTACTTCTCGCCGTACCCAAGTCGTTTCAATGCCTCCGGGTTGCGCCGCCAGTTGGGCAACACCTTGACCCAGAGGTCGAGGTAGACCGGTTGCTCGACCAACCGCTCGATCTTGAGGCGGCTTTGGCGTCCGATCTCACGTATCCGCGCGCCCTGGTGCCCGAGCAAGATTCCCTTCTGGCTCTCCCGCTCGACATAAATGATTGCGCGGATGTAGACCGGTTTTTGGTTTTCACGAAACTCGTCAACTTGCACGGCCACGCTGTGCGGGACTTCCTCGCTGAGCTGCTCCAGCGCGCTTTCGCGAACGAGCTCGGCGACGAAGAATCGGACGGGCTGCGCGCTGATGTCGTCGGCTGGGTAGAGGAATGGGCTCTCTGGAACCCGTGCGACAATGGCGTCGAGCAACCGATCGACGCCGTCTCCGTTCGCGGCGGAGATCTGGTATCCGTCGGGAACCTGCTCGAGGAGAGCAGACCGCGCGTCGGGCGTGACGAGGTCGATTTTGTTGAGTGCAGTGAGCACAGGCGCTTTGGGCGCCGCCACGCCGGCCGTGGTCGCGAGCGGTGGCGGCGCCCCTTCGGTCGCATCGACGAGGTAGACGATCACGTCGGCGTCGGACAAGGCGGCGAGGGCCGCGTGCCGCATGGACCGTTGCAGGTCATCCTTCGGGTCGAGGAGCCCGGGCGTATCCAGAAAGACCAGTTGCGCAGGCTCGGCTCCCTGCCCCTCGGCGTCGAGTGTGCGGATCCCCACGATCCGATCGCGGGTGGACTGCGGCTTCGGGCTCGTGATGCTGAGTCGCTCTCCCACCAGTCTATTGAGGAGCGTCGACTTGCCGACGTTGGGTCGGCCGGCGAAGGTCACAATTCCGGCGCGCGACACGCGCCCTCCGGGCGCGAGAAAGTAGACCCACAGAAAGTAGAAAGTAGACAACGGCACGACCGGGCGGCGCCACCCCGCCCGCTCGTCAGATCACGAACGGATGTCACGACGCCGGGGCTGGCGAGGACAGGGCAACCACCAGGTCGTGGATGTAGGGGAGCGCCGCGTAGTAGGCGCTGACGCTGATGCGCTCGTCGCGACCGTGTGCGCGCACATCGTCCACATCGCCTGCCACCCCGGAGACGCCGTAGGTGGGGATGCCGGCGTTGCGGAGGTACAACCCGTCGGTCGCCCCGGTCCCCATCATTGGAATGACGGGCACTCCCGGCCACTGCGCTTCGGTCACTTTTTCGATCGCTCCCATGACGGCCGGAGTGAGCGGCGATGGTGGACTCGGCTTGGGCGGCGCGACTGGCGTCACCGCGACCTGGGAGTCGGCGATGACGCGGACCAGTGTGCGGTGGATGTCATCCGCCTTTTCCGTCGGCAGGATGCGGCAGTTCACCGTCACGCGCGCCATTTGAGGGAGCGCGTTTTCCGCGTGGCCGGCGGCGAGGAGCGTCGGCACGCACGTGGTGTGGAGGATCGAGTTGTACAGTGGTACGACGGACAGGCGCGCGGCGGCGGCGAGGTCGGTCGGGGTGGCCACGACGGCTCGCATGTCGGCAGCGGTCTGCCCTGTCTGGATCGCCGCGCTACGGGCGAAAAAGCTCCGACTGACCTCGTTCAAGTCGACCGGAAAGTCGAACTGCGAGAGGCGGCCGAGTGCGGCGACGAGCTCGTAGATCGCGTTGTCCTTGCGCGGGAGCGAGCTGTGCCCGCCGGGGTTGTGCGCCTCGAGGGCGTAGCTCTCGTACACCTTTTCGCTCGCCTGGACGGGACGCGCGATCAACTTGCCGTTCTTGATCTCCGGTCCGCCCGCGTCCGCGTTGATGCAGTACTCGGCGTCGATCAGATCGCGGTGGTTCGCCAGCAGCCACGAGACGCCATTGTAATCCTCGGACGACTCTTCGCCGGCGGTGAGGGCGAGGATGAGATCGCGATCGGGCTGGTAGTGCTCGCGCTTCAAGCGGATGAACGTGGCGACCCAGATCGCGGCGCCGTCCTTGACGTCGCTCGTCCCGCGGCCGTAGAAGTAGCCATCGCGCTCGAGAAAGGTGAACGGGTCGACGGACCAGTCCTCTCGACGTGCTTCGACGACGTCCAGGTGTGCGAGGAGGAGGATCGGCTTGCGCGCGCCGGTGCCGCGGAGCCTCACGACGAGATTCTGGTTCTTGGGTCGCGGGCCGATGACCTGGACGTCGCTCGCCGTGTAACCGGCGTCGAGCAATCGCTTGGCCATCGCTTCGGCGGCCGGCGTAGTGTTCCCGGTGCTATGCGTCGTGTTGATGTCGATGAGCTCGCGAAGGATGTCGCGGGCGAGCGCCTGGTCGGGCGCGGGCGCCTGCGCCGACGCGCGCGCCGCGAGTAACGCGATCGCGGCAAAGACCAGGGCCGGCGCGCGCGTAGAGAGGAGAAAGGAGAGAGGAGATAGGAGACAACGGCGAATGGCCGTCATGATGCGACCTTGGGCGACGTGAGCGCGACGACGAGGTCGTGCATGTAGGGGAGCGCGGCATAGTACTGAGCGACGCCGATCCGCTCGTCCCGCCCATGGGCGCGGACGTCGTCGATGTCGATCGCGACGCCGGAGACGCCGTAGGTCGGCATGCCAGCGTTGCGCAGATAGAGGCCGTCGGTCGCGCCGGTCTCCATCACGGTAATCACGGGCACGCCGGGCCAGAGCGACGCGGTGACCTGCTCGATCGGTTTCATCACCGCGGGCGTGAGTGGTGAGGGTGGGCTGGGCTTCGCCGGTGCAAGGGCGGTCACAGCCACCGCGGTGTCAGCGATCACTCGCACGAGCGTGCGTTGAACGTCATTGGCGGACTCGGTCGGCAGGATGCGGCAGTTCACTGTCGCGCGAGCCATTTGGGGGAGCGCGTTCTCGGCATGGCCGCCCTCGAGCATGGTCGCCACGCAGGTCGTTCGCAGCAGCGCGTTGTAGAGCGGGACGGCGGACAAGCGCGCTGCGGCCGCCGGGTCAGGAGTCCTCGCCGCGATGGCGTGCATGTCGGCGCTCACCTGGCCGGTTTCTGTCGAGGCCGTGTGCGTGAAGTAGTTCCGTGTGACCTCGTTGAGGTCGACCGGAAACTGGAATTGGGACAGGCGGCCCAACGCAGCAGCGAGCCGGTAAATCGCATTGTCCTTCCGGGGCAGTGAGCTGTGGCCGCCGGGGTTGTGGACCTCGAGCCTGAAGCTCTCGAATACTTTCTCACTCGCCTGCACCGTGCGTGCGATCAGCGTGCCGTTCTTGATCTCGGGATCGCCGGCGTCGGCGTTGATGCAATACTCGGCGTCGATCAGGTCATGGTGGTTCTCGACGAGCCACTGGACGCCGTTGTAGTCGTCGCTCGCTTCCTCGCCCGCAGTGAGCGCGAGGATGATGTCGCGGTCGGGACGGTACCCTTCCCGCTTCAGGCGGATCAGCGTCGCGACCCAGATCGCCGCGCCGTCCTTGATATCGCTTGTGCCGCGTCCGTAGAAGAACCCATCGCGCTCGGTCAACGTGAACGGGTCGAGCGACCAGTCCTCACGCCGCGCCTCGACGACGTCGAGGTGCGCGAGGAGGAGGATTGGCTTCCGTGCGCCGGTTCCCCGCAGCCTCGCGACGAGATTCTGATTTTTGGGCCGCGGACCCAGGACCTGGACATCGGCCGCGGGAAACCCAGCATCGAGCAGGCGTTTGGCCAGCGCCTGGGCCGCGACGGTCGTGTTCCCCGCACTGTACGTGGTGTTGATGCCGATCAGCTCACGAAGGATGTCGCGTGCGAGGGCCTGATCGGGCGTAAGCGCGGGGTTCTGGGCACGGGCGTGCGTCGCGCAGAGCGTGAGCGCAAGAACTGCGACGCCGGCACCGCGCGCCAGGTGGATTATGAGACGCCGGGACGAACGTGCGATACCAGACATGTGATTCATGCGATGGATGTGACCGCGGGGGAACGTATGGACGAAGATACGGAAACTAGGAAGCGGACAGGGCGGGCGCGAACTCGCCCGAGAAGGGCGAAAGACGGAACGGGGACAGGCGGCGGGACGAGCCGTGGCCGGGATCTGCCAGCTGGTGCGGGCACTACGTTGCGAAATCGCGTCTACCACTCTCTTGATTGGCAGGTATCTTCTTCACCGTCCAGACATGAGCTCGCTGCCCTCGTGACCCAAGGCGCACTGCTCGACCGATTGCGGGGCGCCCTAGCCTCGCAGTACTCGATCGATCGAGAGATCGGCCGAGGCGGCATGGCCACTGTCTATCTGGCCCGGGACCTGAAGCACCGGCGTCCGGTCGCGCTCAAAGTGCTGCACTCGGAGCTCGCGGAGTCGCTGGGCCCCGAGCGTTTTCGACGGGAGATCGAATTTGCCGCCCAACTCCAGCACCCGCACATCCTGACCGTCCTGGATTCGGGGGAGACGGCGGAGGGGCTCCTCTGGTTCACGATGCCGTTCGTCGAGGGTGAGAGCCTGCGCGGGCGGCTGCGTCGGGAGCGCCAGCTGTCGTCCGAGGACGCGATTCGGATCACGCGGGAGGTCGCGCAGGCGCTGGACTACGCGCACCGGCACGGCGTCATCCATCGCGATGTGAAGCCCGAGAACATTCTGCTGACGGCTGATGGCCAGGCGCTGGTCGCGGACTTCGGTATCGCGCGCGCCCTGAAGGGGCACACCGGTGAGCACTCCCTCACGGGGAGTGGTATTGCCGTCGGGACGCCCACGTACATGAGTCCTGAACAGGCGAGCGGCGACAGTCACGTGGATGCGCGCACTGATGTCTACGGGCTTGGTGCCGTGTGTTACGAGATGCTGGTTGGGGAGCCGCCGTTCACCGGGGCGACGTCGCAGGCAATTCTGGCGAAGGTGCTGTCGGGCGAGGTGCCGTCGATCCGACGTACGAGACCCGCGGCTCCGACCGGTGTCGACGCTGCAATTCAGAAAGCGCTGGCTCCAGTGCCCGCGGACCGATTCGCGACGCCGGTGCAGTTCTCCCAAGCGCTCGAGACAGCCGAGCGATCGGCCGCGACCGGGACGACGTCGCATCCGACGGCGGCGTCGCAGTCCACTCCCGTGTCACAGGGAACGGGAGGTACGAGCGGCCGGCGGCGCGTGCCGGCTGGGGCTGCGCTCTTGGGGCTCGGCTTCGTCATTGGCGTGGGCGTGTTGTTCGCCTGGCGATCGCACAACGCGGCAACGGCGCCTGAGGGTCCAGTGCGGGTTGCGGTTCTGCCATTCGAGAACATCGGGGATTCGAGCGACGCGTATTTCGCCGATGGCTTGACCGATGCAGTGCGCGGCAAGCTGACGACCGTTCCGGGGCTCGCCGTTGTCGCGTCGGGCAGCTCGAGCCAATACAAGCACACGGACAAGACGCCGCAGCAGATCGCAGAGGAGTTGGGCGGGGTGCGCTATCTCCTCGTGGGCAAGGTGCGGTGGGCGAAGGCGCCGGGCGGCGAAAGTCGCGTGCAGGTGAGTCCCTCGCTCATCGACGTGACCACTGGAACAGACGCGTGGCAGCAACCGTTCGACGCGCCGTTCAAAGATGTGTTCGCAGTTCAGGGCGACATCGCCGGACGCGTGGTCCAGGCGCTCGGAGTTGCCTTGAACGCCGGGGCGCAGCAGACCTTGGCGGAACGGCCAACGACGAACCTTCAGGCCTACGACATGTTCCTGAAAGGCGAGGCCATGCAAGCGTTGGGATCGACGAATATCGGCTCCCTCAATCGCGCCGCGCAGTTCTATGAGGGGGCCATCGCGCTCGACTCCGGGTTCGCGCCGGCGTGGGCGAAGCTCGCTCAGGTCGAGGCAGCGGCGTTTTTTGATGGCAGCACGACGCCCGAACGGGTAGCCCTCGCTGGCCAGGCCACGGAGCGCGCGCGAGCGCTGGCGCCGCGACAGGCCGAGACGTATCTGGCAGAGGGCGCCTACGATGGTTTCATCCGCAACGACAACACTCGCGCGCTTGCGGAGCTGAGCGCGGGGATTGCGAGCGCGCCTTCGAACGCCGATCTCCTGACTATGGCAGCCGTGACGGAGCAGAGCCTTGGTCGATGGGACTCAGCACTCGTGCACTTGCAGCACGCGCAGTCCTTGGATCCGCGAAACGTCCTTACGGCACGACGGTTGTCGACGACGTACCTGTGGCTGCACCGGTTCAGTGAAGCCGCAACGGCGGCGGACCGAGGGCTGACCCTTTCGCCGACAAACGTGGCACTGATCGAGGCGAAAGCGATGGTGCCCGTTGCACAGGGCGATCTGGCCGGTGCGCGTGCAGTCGTCGCGAACGCGTGGCCGGTCGCTGATTCCGCTGGGCTCGCGGTGCAGATGTCGAACTTTTGGGATCTATACTGGGTGCTCGACGACGCGCAGCAACGATTCCTTCTGACACTACCGGTGGCGGCCTTCGGCGACCGGGCGCCATAGGCGATGGTTCGGGCCGAGACGTATGCTGTACGCGGCGATCAGGCACGAATGCGTGCCTACGCGGACTCCGCGCGTGAGGCGTTCGAGGTCGTGCTCCGGGCTACCCCGGAGGACGCGCAGTCGCATGCGGAAATGGCGGTCGCACTCGCCATGCTCGGGCGGAAAAACGACGCGCTGCGCGAAGGTGAACACGCGGCCGCGATGGTGCCGATCGCGCAGGATGGATACTCGGGCCCGTATTACGAGCATCTGCTTGCCCGCACGTACGTACTCGTCGGCGAGCCGGACAAGGCGATCGATGCGCTCGCGCGGTTGATGCACACGCCCTATTGGGTCACGCCGGCGCTGCTGCGCATTGATCCCTCGTTTGCCCCGTTACGCGACAACCCGAGGTTTCAAGCGCTCCTCGCAGCGAACTGACGGCCGCGGAGGCACCACAAGTGAACGCTCGATATCTGAGGCAGCTGGTCCAGGCAGCATGGGTCGTGTTTGCCGCAACCGGGTGCCGCGGTGGTCAGACGGCCGACCGCACGACTCCAGGCGGCGCCGGTCGACCCGTTGCAGTCACCCATGTGACGGTCATCGACATGACCGGGGCAGCGGCGAAACCCAACATGACGGTGGTCGTGACCGGCGGCCGGATCACGGCAGTCGGACCGAGCGATTCCATCTCACCCCCCAGTGCTGCTACCGTCGTCGATGGGACGGGGAAGTATCTCATTCCCGGGCTGTGGGACATGCATATGCACTCGACGTTCGATCGGTACGAGCGGACGATCGTGTTGCCGCTCGAGATCGCCAACGGCGTAGTGGGTGTGCGTGACATGGCGGGTGATTGCTTCGGGAAGTGTGCCGACAACGACACCGCGTACAATCCCGAGCACAGCCCGACGATCGATCTGATCCACAAGTGGCAGCGCGACATTGCGGCCGGCACGCAGGTCGGGCCGCGCATGGTGGTGGGTAGCGACATGCTCGATGGACCGCATCCCCGTTGGGATGGTGCCATCCCGATCCACGATACCGCCGAAGCGCGGGCCGCCGTACGGAAGGAGCAGGAGCGCGGCGCGGCGTTCATCAAGGTGTACGACGGACTGTCGCGCGCCGAGTACCTCGCGATCGCGGACGAGGCGAAGCGGCGCGGCATTCCGTTCGCGGGACACGTGCCCATCGCGGTCTCACTGGCTGATGCCGCCGACGCGGGCCAAGTGAGCATGGAGCACCTCATCAAGATGGAGGCGGCGTGCTCCAGTCGGTCGGCCCAAGCGGACGCGCTGAGCGCGCGGATGCGGACGCACCGGCCGCCAACGCCGGCGGCGTTTCGGGTAGAGGCCCTCGAGCGCCTCACCCTTCTCAACTCATCGTTCTCGCTACAGGCGTGCGCACCGCTGCTGCAGCGCTTCGTGCGCGATCACACCTGGCAGGTGCCGACGCTGACCGTGTTGCGGGGCACCTGGTACGCGCTCGACAGCGCGTTCACACACGACCCGCGGCGCGCATACATGGCAGCGGCGGACACGGCGTGGTGGCAGGGATTGGTCCGACAGCGCTCACAGGTCTTTCGGCCCGGCGATCTCGCCGTCGCAAAAGAGATGTTCGCGCATTATGAGCGGATCGTCGGCGCGATGCACCGCGCCGGAGTTGGCCTGCTGGTTGGCACCGATGTCAGCAACCCGTGGGTGTACTGGGGATTCAGCTTGCACGACGAGCTGGCAAACTTCGTGGAGTCCGGGCTCACACCGATGGAGGCGTTACAGGCGGCGACCATCGAGCCTGCGCGCTTTCTCGGGGCGACCGATTCGCTCGGCACGCTCGAGCGCGGCAAGGTTGCCGACATGGTGCTGCTCGACGCCGATCCACTCGCCGACATCCACAACACGCAGCGCATCGCGGCGGTCGTGGTGCGCGGCCAACTCATTGACAGCGCGGGGCGTCAGCGGTTGCTGGATGGCGCGCGGGCGGCGGCGCAAAGGATGTAGAGATGGACGTTAGACGTTAGACGTTGGACGTTAGAGGCAAACCTCGGGGGCAAATAACTACACCGAGGCCGTCTGGCCGCTCGCCCCCGGAGTGAGTCGGGTGCCAGACTAGCGCCCTATCGATAAGGCGCGCTCGGCGGGCTGAGGGGCTGTCCGTATTTAGTGAAAATTGCCGAGAGACGACTGACGGGCAGCGCGTACATCCGACGGTAGTCGGTGCCGGTCATCTCCTGGCCATTGAGCAGGCCATTGGTGATGGCGGCCTCGATGGCCTGGGCCGTCGCCATGAAGAGCGGAGCGATGCGGGAGTTGGCGACGAAGCGCGCGCTCGGCGCGGTGTCGGTCGCCGCGCCGGGGTTGGCGGTGGAGAAACCGATGAAAATGTCGCCGTCGCCATTCCCGGCGATCGTGCCTTCGCGTCCCATGCCGCCGGGGAGTCGCTTGAGCATGCGCTCGATCTGGTGCGGGAGGAGTGGCGCGTCGGTCGCCACGACGATGATCATGGAGCCCTGCCCTTCCTCCATGATGCCGGCTTCGCGCGAGCCGCCGAACGGGAGCAACATTGCCGTTTCACCGGGGACCTCGAAGCCCGGGCAGCGGTGCCCGAAGCGTGGGTGGACCGTCGTGTCGCGTGTGGCGGTGCACGGGAGGAGCGTGTCGGCAAGCTCGTGGCCGACGGGAACGCCCCCGATCCTTAGCTCGCGCCGCGCGCCGGTGTTGCACTGGACGAGAACGCCGACGGTGTAGCCACCCTGGTTTGCGGGGAGTTTGCGCGACGCGGTGCCGGTGCTGCCCTTGAAGCCGAAGCAGGTCATGCCGGTGCCGCCGCCGACGTTGCCCTCGAGGGGAACGCCGCCGCGCGCACTGTCGATGGCCTGGTAGACGGTCTCGTAGGTGACGTGGAAGCCGTTGATGTCGTTCATGAAGCCGTCATAAGTCTCGGCGGCGACCGGGAGCTGCCACGGTTGGAACATCTGGTGGCCGGGTCGCGTCTCCCAGCGGATGATGGCGTCGCGCACGACGCCGACGCTGTGGGTGTTGGTGATGCCGATCGGTCCCTCGAGGAATCCGCCTTCCTGGATCCAGGTGGTACCGGTCATCTCGCCGTTGCCGTTATAGGAGTACCAGTTGGCGAAGACCGGGTCGATGTTGTTGCGCCCGCGGGGGAAGATCATGGTGACGCCGGTGCGGACCGGTCCCCGCCCGACGACGAGCTTCCCTTCTCCACTGATGAGTGTTCGGCTGCCGACCTCAACGCCCGCGACATCGGTGATCGCGTCGAGTGGTCCCGGCTCGCCGCCGATCTTGTCAGCGAGTCCGAGCTCGCGTTCGCGCGGTTTGTGTTGTTGGGCGCTGACCGAAGTGGTCGACACCAGCATCAGAATGAGGCAGGCAGCAGAGCGACGCATGGCCGAGTCGATTTTGGAGGAGTAACAGGCTGCGGGAGAGTCCTGCGAGGGGCGGCGTGTCACGTCTTTGACGCTGATACTGTGGCGGAACAGGCGCGATGGGAAGATGCCAGTTCGGCACGACTCCGAGGTCCGTCAGACGGCGAAACACGCAACAAGGGTTCGGGAACGGTGGGGGTCGGGTGGTGCTGACGGGTGGCTCGAGCATCCTCGTGAATCACACCGCCCGATGGCATAATTGGGGTTCCATGAACCATCAGCCCGCTCGGATTGCGTGTCTCCTTGCGGCATCGGTCTGGGTTGCCGGTTGCGACGTGATCGGGCCGCCGAGCGGTGTGCGCCGGTTTACTCCGAGGGACCCGGACGCATTCAGGTCGACACGTCTCCTCAAGGACTGCCCCTGACAGTCGTGGCGCTGAGTTGGAGCCCTTCAACCGCGGGCGCGTCCGAAAGCCAGAATGGATTACTACTTCACGATGGCGCCGGCGGATAGTGCCGGAGCCACGCGTCGTGTGGTGTTCGATGAGCAGTTACCTCTGAAGAATTGGAACCCGCAGTACGTCTTCACTGGAGGCTTGTTGCAGGACACCCTCGTCAACGGGCTGTTCACCTACCCAAGGTCGCCTCCGCAAATCTTGACGGTGGTGCCGTAGTGGCGGTGGCGGGTGTAGTGCAAGAAGACCCGTCATGGATTGTGCTGACCATCCACGACGACACCCCCGCGGGCCGGCCTCGGCCTACAGGGGTGTTCCGCGACGGGCGCTGGCGCGACCGTAGAAAGGAGACCCGGGGTTAGCGGCACCCAACTCGGTGCTTAGTCCATCAACTTGCGAGTGAAGTAGGTCATTTCAAGTGCGGACGTGTGCGCTTGCTCCGACTGATTCGCCCCTGATCCGTGGCCACCCTCGATCACTTCGTAATACAGATACGGGATCCCGAATTCCGCGCGCCGAGCGGCGAACTTCCGCGCGTGCTCCGGTCCGACGCGATCGTCCTTGGTCGTCGTCCAGATCAAAGGCTCTGGGTACTGGGTGCCGCGCCGCAGGTTCGCGTACGGTGAAATCGAAGCCAGGAAGGCGCGTTCCTCCGGCACGGACACGCTGCCGTATTCACCCACCCAGGACGCGCCGGCTTCGATGTGCTCATAGCGCAGCATGTCGAGCAGCGGGACCTCGATGCTGACCGCCTGCCAGAGCTCCGGGTGTTGGGTGAACTCGACGCCCATGAGGAGGCCGCCATTGGAGCCGCCGACGATACCGAGCCTGCGTGGGCTGGTGATCCGTCGCGTGATGAGATCCGTGGCGACTGCGGCGAAGTCATCGTAGATGCGCTGTCGATGGGTCTTAAGCCCTGCCTCGTGCCAGGCAGGCCCGAACTCGCCGCCACCCCGAATGTTTGCGAGCGCGTACACGCCGCCTCGCTCCAACCAGAGTTTGCCTTCGGTGGGCCGGTAGGACGGCGTCAGCGAGATCTCGAAGCCGCCGTACGCCTCGAGAATCGTTGGATTACTGCCGTCGAGCTGCATGTCCCGTCGATGCACGACGAAGTAGGGGATTTTGGTCCCATCCTTGGAAGTGGCCTCGAACTGCTCGACCGTATCCCGGGAGGCGTCAAACCGCGCTGGGAATGTTTTCACCGTCGACAACGAGTCACGCTTCACGTCCGCCAGCGTTACCCTTGGCGGCAACAAGAAGCCGCTGACATTCAGGAAGGCGTGGTCGCCGTGAAGGTCCGCGTCCACAATGTCGATCGCCGCATTGTCGGGGAGCGCGAGTTGGTGTCGTGCCCAATGGCCGTCGGGCTCGCGGCGATACACGAACGCGCGGCCGCGGACGTTGTCGAGCGTGGTCATGACCAGGGCATCGCGCGTCGCGGCCGCATTGTTGAACGTCTCGCGAGGCCCGGGCGCATAAATGATGGCCGGCTCGAGATCGTGCGGATGCGCCCGAGCGGCCGCGAGGTCGATCGAGACGACGGAGCCCTGGGGGACGTGAACGCCGCGGGCGTCCCAATCCTGGGCAACCTTGACGATGAACTGACCTGACACCAGAGCCACGATCTGCGACTTGGGTGGCAGTACGAGCTGCTCGACGTCGTGCGGTCCAACGAGGAAATGCTCGGTCTCGAAGGTCGTGCGAAATCGGGCGATGAGGAGCGCGGAGTGCCCTTCGCCGTCGTCGAGTGCGAGCGGATCGGCGGAGACATCAGTTGCCGCGCCCCGGAAGACTTCGGTGGCCTGGTTGAGCGACTGTCCGCGTTTCAGGCGTTTGACGACGTACGGGTAGCCGGATGTGGTGAGCAGGCCCGGCTCCCACTGGCGGGCGACGAGAAGCGTGCTGTCGTCTTGCCAGGCCGCATCCTGTTTGCCGCGCGGCAGCGCGAATCCGCGGTCGACAAAAGTCCCGGACCGGAGGTCGAACTCGCGGAGTGTTTGCGCGTCCTCGCCGCCGTCCGACAGCGCGACCATGCAGCGCTCCTCGCGCGGCTCCTCGCAACTGGCATCCACCCAAACCCAGTTGGCGTGCTCGGCTTTCGCCAGCGCGTCGAGGTCGAGGGCTGTGCGCCACGCGGGGGTCGGATTCCCGTAATCCGCTAAGCTCGTATGGCGCCAGATGCCGCGCACGTGGTCGGCGTCCTGCCAGAAATTCCAGACGTCGCCGTGCAGGAAGCGCGGCTTCGGAACGCGGTCCTTGGCTTGGGCGATGGCGAGCGCCTCGGCGTGGAGGGTCGCGTAGTGCGGATCACGCTCGAGAACTGCGACGGTCTTCGCGTTCTCTGTCTTGACCCAGTTCAGGGCGCGAGCGCCGTGCACGTCTTCAAGCCACAGATACGGATCTGCTGGCCTGGGGCCGGCGGTCTGGCCTGGGACGCGGGCGCTCACGACGATCGATGCGAGACCCACCCATCGCAGTGTTCGCATGCGCAGAAACTAGCGCACAACGGCTGGCTGTGGGGCCGTCATCCTGTAACTTGCACACTGACTTCAACGCCAGAGCATGAGTGACGTCGGCTGAGATCGCGGACCGGCTGCGGCAGGCGCTGGGATCACAATACGAGATTGGCCGCGAGATTGGGCGTGGCGGGATGGCCACGGTCTTTCTGGCGGAGGATCTCAAGCACGGACGGGCAGTTGCCCTGAAGGTGCTGAGCGCAGAGCTCGCCGAGTCATTGGGGGCCGAGCGGTTTCGTCGCGAGATCGCGACCTCTGCGAAGCTGCAGCACCCGCACATCCTGACGGTGCTCGACTCTGGTGAGACGTCGGATGGGCTTCTCTGGTTCACCATGCCGTACGTGGACGGGGAGAGCTTGCGGGCGCGACTCGAGCGCGAGCGCCAGTTGCCGCTGGAGGACGCCGTCGGCATCACGCGCGAGGTGGCACTGGCGCTCGACTATGCACATGGGAACGGCGTGGTGCATCGGGACATCAAGCCCGAAAACATTCTGCTGACGCGCGATCGGCAGGCGCTGGTCGCCGACTTCGGCATTGCTCGGGCACTCACGCCTTCCTCGGGCCGCGAGACGCTGACGGCGACGGGGATGTCCGTCGGGACGCCGGCGTATATGAGTCCCGAGCAGGCGGCCGGAGATCGAACGATCGACGCACGGTCGGATATCTACTCGTTGGGCGCGGTGTGCTACGAGATGCTGGTCGGGGAGCCGCCCTTCACCGGTCCCACGGCGCAAGCGATCCTGGCGAAGGTGTTGTCGGGCGAGACGCCGTCGGTGCGCCGGAGCCGGCCCGCGGTCCCTGAAGGCGTCGATGCCGGGATTCGGCGGGCCCTCGCGCCGGTGCCCGCGGATCGCTTCGCGAGCGCGACGCAATTGGCGAACGCACTGGAAGCGAGCCTGCGTGCCGGGACCGCGGCGAGCAGGGGCGTTGCCGAGTCCGTCGCGCCCTCTGGCAGGTCGTTGGCGGGATCGAGGCGAATGCGGCCCGCCGTCGCGTTTCTTGGGTTGGGTTTTCTTCTTGGGATCGGAGCGCTCTTCGCCTGGCGTGCGCGGAATGGGACACCCGGGGCGAAGGTAGCATCCCTCGCGGTGATGCCGTTTGCGAACGGGGCCGGTGATGCCAACACGGAGTACTTGAGCGACGGCCTCACGGAGTCACTGATCGCGAGTCTCACGCACGTGCCCGGGCTCCGCGTGAAGTCACGGAGCTCGGTGTTTCACTACAAGGGAAAGGATGTCGACATCGAGAAAGCCGGTACCGCGCTCGGGGTGCCGGCGCTGGTGACCGGGCGCGTCGTGCCACGGGGCGATAGCGTCGAGGTGAGTGCGGAGTTGGTCGAGGTGCGGGACAACACGGAGCTTTGGGGTCAACGATACGGCGGCAAGAGTGCCGACATCATCACGATCGAGGAGCGGATCGCCGGCGATCTCGCGGCGGCGCTCCGCGGGTCGTTGACCGACTCGGCGAAGCAACAGGTGACGCGGGCGGGAACGCGTGACCGTGAGGCGTACGAACTGTACCTACGCGGCCGATATGCATGGAACAAGCGTACGCTCTCCGACATTCGTTCGTCGATCGCGTACTTCGATCAGGCCATCGCCAAGGACCCGGGGTACGCGCAGGCGTACTCAGGGCTGGCGGATGCATACGTGGTGTTGCCGCAATACTTCGACACGTCGAGCGACGACATTCCCAAGGCCGACGCAGCAGCCAGGAAAGCGCTCGAGCTGGATCCGGCCCTCGCGCACCCTCACGCCGTACTCGGCGTTAACGACATGGAGTATCACTGGGATTTCGCGACCGGCGAGGCGGAATTCAAGCGGGCGTTTGCGTTGGACGAGAGTGACGCGACTGCGCATCAATGGTATGCCGAGTGCCTGGCGCTGCTTGGCGGGCGCGAGGAGGAAGCGATCGCCGAGAACGAGCGTGCGCGGGGGCTCGACCCACTGTCACCGATCATCAGCGCATCGGGCGGAGATGTGCTGATCCGGGCGCGTCGGTTCGACGAGAGTGTGGCGCGGCTGCGGACGGTTTTGGCCGAGTATCCGACGTTCGCGATGGCGCACGAATTTCTGGCGGAGGCATACTTCGGGAAGCGCATGTATCCGGAGGCGATTGCGGAGTACGTGACGTTGGACAGTCTCTCCCGCACTGGGCTGGGCGGGCTCAGCGACGGCTTCGCGATGCAGCGCGCGTATCGGGCTGGGGGCGAGCGGGCGGCGCTCAGGACAGCGCTCGCATTTCAGCGGGACCAGTGGCGAAAGGGTCTGACACCGCCGTACTTCGTCGCGACCGCGGCCGCGGACCTTGGCGAACGTGACGAGGCATTCCGGTGGCTCGATAGTGCGTATAAGGCGAGGTTTTGGCTCATGGTCGGGCTCAAGACCGATTATCAACTCGACTCTTTGCGCTCCGATCCCCGTTTTGCGGTGCTCGTGCGAAAGATTGGGTTGCCGTGAGGAGAGGGGGGGGCCGTAGCGCCATCTACATGCATCCAGAGATTGTGGGAGTGGGCAATGGCTGCGATTTCTCGCAGCGGATCGATTGAGCCTGTGTTTACTGTGCCAGCGGATGCGACCACTGCAATTGCCTCTCGGCCTTGCGCCTCGTCCCGACGGATCGTTCGCTCCAGTAGCGATGGGACCATGCGGTAAGAATCATCGCATGGGACGTAATGCAGGTTTTCCCGCCCGATCCCGAGCATGGCCACGGCTTTGGGCACGGCCATGTGCACTTACTCTGAGGCGTAGATAACGCCCGCATTCCGGTTGTAAAGACCGTGCTCATTGGCTGCAGTTTTCTTCTCGCGCGCCATGGCCAACCCCATGAGGTTTGCGGCGGACCCTCCGCAACTCAGCGTCCCGACGAAACCACGGCAGCCGACTGCTTCTGACAGCCAGCGAACGACGGTGCGCTCGATGGTGACACCCGCTGGCGAAGAACGCCAGGCCGTGATGTTCTGGTTCAGAATTGACGCAAAGAGATCGCCGAGCGCGGCAATTGGGTCTCCTGATCCTTGAACGTATCCGAAAAAACGACCGTTCTGGGCGCGCGAGTTTCCAATAACATCAGTAAGGGAGGCAAAGGCCTGATCGCCCATGCCGCGCTCTGGCAGGTCGAGGTCGAAGATGCGTTTGCTTTCTGCACCGGTTGTCTCAGGAAACGTGGAACGTGCGTCCAGAGTGCACAAATATCCAGCACACAGGTCGACGACGTTAGAAGCCAAACGCTGAAAGTCTTCGGCGGAGAGTTCAAGGGCTTTCATGCTGTGCTGAATTTAATCACAGGCAGACACAAATAGTCACAAAAGGAACTTCAACTTCCGAGAACCGGACTTCGGTCATGTCGGGCCTCCACATTTCTGATGACCCTGAGTCGCCCCGCTAGGTTGGAGTGGCCGTGACTCAGGCAGAATCCGCCAGGTGAACGCGCACGTGCGGCCTGGTCAGCCGGGGGGGGGAGAAGGCGAACGCTACAGCATAAGGCGTTCATCGATGCGGGGGCTTGCAACGCACCGAAGCCTCCCGACCTGCCGTTTCGTCACACAATGGACATATATGCCTCACGCGATCAATAGGGAGGAACGCTCGCGGTGGCTGACCAGTTGCGATTTAACACGTGCTTCCTGTGGACTACGGTGATAGGTGTCGCTTGCAATCGGACTGCTGGTATTGACGCGATTCGACATTGAGGGTCTGGCTTTGCGGTGTGGGTCGGGCGATCTCCGTGCATGGACTAACCCTCTTTTGCTGAAATCCACACCCTCATCCTATGGCATAATGCGTCTGTCTCTCCCAAGAGCAGTCCCCGACCCTTTAGGCTGCTGGTGCACGCTTTGAGGCGAATCCTGAGGTGGGTCGTGAACCAGCTACCTTGGAAGTGCTACCTGTTGTCTCTCGTCAAACTCCATAGCCCAGACTGCGAATGTCGTAATGATTGTGGAACATCTGGGGCGGAGATGCGAAAGCGGCTGGAAGAATTGAATTGGCGGACGCAGCCGCGTTCGCAAGAGGCAGTAGAGGTCTGCGATCCCAAGCTCGGCGAAGTTATAAGCACGCCTGTTTCGGAGAAGAAGATTGCTTAGCCTAGGGGTTTGCTCCGATTGCCGGGTGCAGCGTTAACTTACATTAGCCGGACAAATTCCGATTGGAGAATGCAGAATGGCGAAATTCAGAAAGAGGAAGTCACGGCTTGAGGGCATGTCCATGCTGATACTGCTGGGCTTTGTCGCTGGTGCCGTGGGTGGAGCGGGTATCGGTCTGATCCAGTCGAGGGCCATGTCGCCGGCATCCTCAGCCAGCAGCCCTCGCAAGTAAATCTGGCAAAACGGAAGTAGATCAGTACCAGTAAATCTCTTGCGATGCTGGGCAGTGGGTCAGTCTGCATTGCGGCGCATGGCATTTCGCCGTGGGTAGAGGAAGCGATGAAGACAGCTTCCCGCCAGTTGTCGAGGCAATCCACGGTCGTCACGGTTCCCCTATACCGTGGCCAGCTTGGCCCAATAGTCTTCTATGACCTCTGAAACGCTGGAGCCGACCCAAACCCCCTCCGGGCAGACAGATGGGAACCATAAGACTTTCTAGGGAGGGCGAGACGTCGCGATCGGAAGAGGTGGTTCTCCTTGGTCGATCAGCAATCGAATTCGGAGGTCGATCATCCAAACGACGGTCGGAGGGAGTCATGGGTGAAGTGATTTACGTCTCTAAGTCGCGCATTGAGCGCAAACATGGGCCCATGCGCATCGCACATTTGCCGGGCGAGCCTCAACCCGTCGTGTTCAGCGTACATGGAGCTATAGCGGAGCACTACAAAGTCGATCCGGCGAACCTGAAAGAATCACACGCCGCCACCATCGATTACGTTATCGCTGCGACCGCTGGTTGAATGATCGGCACCTTCGGAGGCGCACTGGAAGTGCGTCAAATTGATGCCAGCGATGGGAAGCTCACGGCAGATGTGACGGGAGAGGTCGAAGCGGAGGAAGGAGTGCTGGTCATCCGCAGGATTCACGTTGCCTTGCGGTTGGCAGCCCCAGAAGATGCAAGAGAGAAGGTGGAGCGTGCGCACTCGGTCTATCCGATGAAGTGCCCCCTCTACCGCACCTTGCACAATGCGATCCGGCTCACGTCTTCATTCGAGCTAGTAACGCCCTCGCCGCCATGATTTGAACCGGCATCCCACGGCGCAATGCTCCGAAGGTGGGGAGGAACAGTCCGTGTCCATGTGGTCGGTGAAAAAGTACAAGAAAATGCTGCGGCGGGGCTACGGTGAGCTCAGCCCAAGAAGACTCGCCACGCAGGACTCCTTTTGAGGCGGCGATTTCAGGCTGGCCGCAGAAGGGTGATGCGGGGTTTGAGCGGGGATCGGTGGGCGCGAACGAGTGAGCAAGTTGGTGCGGAAACACCTGAGATGAGGGTTCCCCTAGAACTTGTCCGTAAAATTTCGGCTGGGGAGTTGGGTTTAGAGTCGCCGAGCCAGTTCATGAGATTGGCTCAACCCATTGAAACCAAATGGAAGGTTGGTTGCGGGGGCTTGCAGTGTACCGAAACCGCCCTGCTTGCCGTTTCGCTACATCCTGCTCGTCAAGCGCCGTATGCCATTGATTTCACTGCCCGCAAGCGACGGAGGTGGTTGTGAGCCTCCGGTTCGGTGAATTTCGCACGCGAAGCTGAGGAACCTGATCCTGCTGCGAGGTCCTGCTGGACAGGGTTCAAGTCACCTTACGTTTCTCAAATCTATCGCAGGGTTTTGTGACCACCATAGCGCGTGCCTCTGGTCGTGCTCCTGCCCGCCGCGCCTCACCGCGACTCAGCCACCACATCTAGCGTGTGTTCTCTGCCGTCCGATGAGGTGACATGCACGGACACGCTGCCGCCTCGCGAAAGATGCTCAAAGAGATCGGCGACGACCTGTTTCGCCGCTTCTTTCGGCGTCGTGTTCCACGCATGGCAAGCCCACAAAACCTGCACGGTGAGCATGATGCTCTGTTGTTCGACAGCTTCGGACTTGGCGCGTTCATTCTTTGCTGGCTCTGTCACAGTTGTCTCCAGAGTTGCTAAATTCTCGTTGAGCAACTCACAATAAGGGAATTGACAGTGGGTATTTTCAGAATGACCTTGGACGATTTTCGTCAATCACTCACCGCTGCCCAGCCGCCAGCCGGACTCACGCACGCCCTCGCCGGGCTATGGTGGGATGCCAAGAACGATTGGACACGAGCACACGAATCCGCTCAGCAGGACGAAGGCGCGGAGGGTTCGTGGGTGCATGCCTACTTGCACCGCAAAGAAGGCGATCAGAGCAACGCGGCATACTGGTACAACCGTGCAGGTAAGCCTACGTGCAAGGAGCCGCTCGATGAGGAGTGGGTCAGTATCGCGAAGGCTTTGCTCGGATAACTCGCCAAAATAGTCAACCGCCAAGCACTCACCCAAGAGTCAACGATCCGCAAGCGGAGTACAATCATGGGTTTAAGTGCTTCGCGCAAGCGTGCTTCCCCAGATTACACACGCGTGCTTCGCGGGCAAGTGTGTCCTGAGGGAGCGTCGTAGGCATGTCGGAGTCCGCAGCCAAAATCCAAGCCCCGCCATTGGTCGAGGGGCAAGTCGTAACGGGAACGCTCTTCAGCGAACCGATGCGCGTCGAGACCATTCGCGAGAGCGGACCTGGCACGTGGGTCGTCGGTTTGTGCGGACTCAACACCGAGCGCTTTCGCAAGGTGACCCTCACCTCTGCCGATCTTCAGCAGCTTCAAGTCCAGAAGCCCCATTTCACTTACGACGGTGATGGACAGGTTCTCAGGATCGGCGTTCAGGCGTACTCCCTCGGCATCGCATACGAATTCGATCCCTACTTCGGACTCTCGATTTCTCGCGTAGACCCGCTACCGCACCAGCTTGAAGCGGTCTACGACTATTTGCTGAAGCTGCCAAGCATCCGTTTTCTTCTGGCGGACGACGCTGGTGCGGGCAAGACCATCATGGCTGGATTGCTCATTCGTGAGCTTAAGCTGCGTGGACTCGCAGAGCGTGTTCTGATCATCTGTCCCGCTAACCTGACGTTCCAATGGCAGCGCGAACTGAAGGAAAAGTTCGAAGAGAAATTCATCGTACTTAAGGGCGACCTCATCCGGGAGCAGTTCGGGATCAATCAATGGCTAGAAACGCCGATGGTAATCACCTCGCTTGATCTTGCGAAGCGGGAGAACATCCTGCCGGGATTGAAGCAGGTACAGGGTTGCCGATGAACGCGACTACACGTTTGTGTGGAAGGCAAAGAAGGAACTGAAGCGCCTTGCAACCGAGCGCATCGGGATACCCTTGATACCAGACGAACCTGTGAATCCTATCCGCCCATCGCCGAACGCGCGAGGGCTTTCCGCAGTGACGCGATATGGAATTCAGGCATTCGGTGACCTATTCACCTCCCGCCAACTGTTGGCGCTGTGCGTCCTTACCGATGCGGTCGCTGACGCTTCGCGGGATGATCGAGAGAAGTCGAGCTTATTGGGAGCATTGGCGTGTGCCGTCGCCAAGCGTGCCGACTACGGTAGCACAGGGACACGTTGGCACTTAACCTTGAGAAGACCACCTGCACCTTTAGAAGCAAGCCCTTTCGATGACTTGGGATTTTGTTGAACCGACACCCCTCGTAGATATGTAGGCTCGTTTGGAGCAGCACTAGACACGGTAGAGTCGGCGTCGAAGGTTGTTGCGAACGCAGTTGAACGAAGGGGACAGACAACATTGGCGGATGCCGCATCATCGCCTCTGCCCGACGAGAGTGCTAATGTCTGGTTCACCGACCACCGTATTACGACGCAATCCCTTATGCCGACCTTTCTGACTTCTTTCTGGTGTGGCTGAAGAGGGCGCTGCCCGATAACCCCTTTCTAAAAGACCCCTTCGATGCCACGAATCAGTTATCCCCAAAATTGAGGGAATGTGTTTGGAATCAGTCTTACGTGGTGGACGGCACGCCGAAAGACGGGGAGTTTTTTGAGAAGGCGGTTTCTAGGACTTTCGTCGAAGGTCGCCGAATTCTGAAGGAAGATGGTATCGGGTGTGTGGTTTTTGCCCACAAGACGACCGCGGGTTGGGAAGGTCTGCTTACGGGCATCATACGGGGCGGATGGGTAATAACAGGGTCATGGCCCATCGCAACGGAAAGACCGGGGCGTCTACAATCGCAAGACTCTGCTGCTTTGGCAACGAGTGTCCACCTTATCTGTCGCCCACGGGCGCAAGATGCCCCAACGGGTGACTGGGGCGAGATAATTCGTGGCTTCCTATGCGTGTCGGCGATTGGATTGAGCGACTCCAAAATGAAGGTATTCGTGGTGCCGACCTCGTGTTCGCCTGTATCGGGTCGGCGATGGAGATTTACAGTCGGTATGGACGAGTTGAAGACGCGGAGGGTAGAGAGATTCCCCTCGGCGGCGACCCGACAGCTAGC
>CAVTUH010000002.1:0-868061 GCA_963737835.1 uncultured Gemmatimonadales bacterium | reverse complement strand
TCTCGTTGTCGCCAATTGTGCGCGACAACTCGGAATGACGGCGGCCGCGTGCGGCCGCGGTATCCCTTTAGTATCGCTTCCGCATTAGTCGGCTGCCTCCGACTCGCGGTCCGAGAGCAACGTTGCGACGCCACGCCGGCGGCACGACCTATCGCACGCGAGCACCGTACGGGAAGCCGCTGCACTGCCCTAGGATGTCCAACGTGCTCGGCGTATCCGCTACGACTCTCAGGAAGTTCGAGCTGCGTGGCGCCGGTTGAATCGGTGTATGTGCCTTCGATCATGTCGCTTCGAATGAACGTGCCGTCGTACGTCCCGCGGTCGGGGAAAAGGAGGTTGGACTGGAAAGTCAGCTTCACGGTCTTCCCCGACAACGTGCCGCAGATGACACGCGGAAAGCCACCCTGCGGAAAAATCCCGCCTACGTACTGACCGTTTTGGTCAAACCAGGTCGTGTCGTTGTTGTCGCTCCGAAGCCAGGTGCCATTGATGGTGTACCCGGGTCCGGTCGAGGAACTGCAGGCGACAACGGCACCGAGCGACAGCTGTAACAGCAGGAGAGAGCGGAGTCGCACGGACGCGAAGATACAAGCCGCTCCTGCCCGCACAACCCAGTCACAACATGCCGGGGGCGGGGCTCGAACCCGCACGGATGGCGCGCGCATGGACCAGCGTCGCAGCACCGATCAGCAACGCGTAGCGCGCATGGCGGCGAGGAGGGCGACGAGCCCGGGCTTCACATTGCCGATCCAGGACCCTGAGCCGTATAGATACGCGACAGCGGAACATTCTGGCGGCGGACTGATGGATAAGCGAGCTTATCCGTGTCCCGCCGGAGGTCGCCCGTGGGTGTTCTCCGTTCGAAAACCGCCGAAACGCGCCACAGACTCACCCGCCGACGCGCGAACTGTGCTGCGAGCATCGCGGGTGTCCTCGCCGCCATCGCAAGCTGCGGGAAATCTGGAACTGGGCCCGGTGGCGGCGGCCCGCTCGCCGTTCAGTTTGAGTTGTCCCAGCGGGCGCAAGGCGAGAACGCGTACTTCACGGTCACCTTACCACGGGCGGCGTGGGACGGCGGCATGGACCTGGTCCTCACGTTCTCCGGCGTAGCGGAAGGCTCCACAACACTCACCGTGCCGAGCGACAGCTCTGGTGCTGCGCTCACAGGCTACATTAGCATTCCGGCCAACACGCCGGACGGGATGCTCACGATGACGGTCTCGCTCCCCGCCATTGGCCAGGCCGCGACGGCGTCGATTCAGATCTACGACCGCATAGCACCAGCACTCGCTTCTTACCGGCTGCTAGCCGACATTGGATCGTTCCCGCTGTACTGCTGTAGCGGCACAGCCTCCAACATTGTGGTCGGCACACCCGATACGCTCGCCGTGACCGTCACGGATAACCACGCACTCGCGTATGCCGGTTGGTATTTCGTCTCCACCAGCTCCGGGTCAGACTCCGGCTTAGCCGTTCTCGGCGACACAGTTCAGGTGTCAGGGCTTTCCAGCAGCCTCGCACTCCAAATCGCGCCGCCCGCCGCATTGGCCGGAATGTCAGGGAACCTCGTGTTGTTTGCCATCGACGCGGACGGCAACACCAGCGCCGCTCAACAACCCGAAGTGATCGCGACCCTCACGACTCATCCCACGACGAGTGTGCCGCGCGGCGCCACCGTGAGTGACGTCGCGTTCGACACCACGCGCGGTCTTGTGTATCTCGCCAAGCCCGACAGCCAGTTGGTTGCCGTCCTCTCGCTGAACCCCATTGGCTATCAAAGCCCGATCAGGTTCACCGGCGCACCGGTCTCGCTCGACCTGAGCCCGGGCGGTGACTCCCTCATTGTCGGCCTCGCGTCACCACCGGCCGTCGCCGCCGTGAACATCGCATTGCCCACACATCAAATCCTTGGCTCGCGACTCGTGGATTCTGCATCGGGCCCCGACACGCTGCGATCGTTCCGGATCTCGGGTGATAACCGCGTCCTCGCACACGTTGCCCACACAGTGGCAGGCGTGACCAACATCTTGGATGACGAGCTCAATCTCACAACCGGCGCCCGCCAAACCATCGATTCCAACACGACCGATGGCCGCGCCCAACGGGTAACGCGGAGTGGTGACCGCACCCATGTGCTGCTGCTGGCGACGCCCTATTATGGGTCGTCGACGCTGTATTCCACCGTCACCCAATCGTACGAGAACCTTGGTGACTTCACCCAGAATATCGCAGGCCCCAACGTCTTGACCAGCGCGAGCGATACGGGAAACCAATATCAGTTTGGGCATATCGTCATCGACACCACTCTCAACCAGGTGTTCATTGGCGGGGTGGATGACGTCTACGGCGCATCGCTCGCACCGAACGGCGTGGACTACTTCATGGGGACAGGCCTGTGCACCTCGGCGCCATGCAGCGACACGCTGCCTGGTTTGTTGCTGCACTACACGAGGCCGGTGAGGTCCCCAACGGAATACGTGATCCTGCCACACCCGCCCTATGAGTTGGCAGTCTCGCCCAACGGGAAAACACTGATCGGCATCACGGCCGATACCATCATGGCGATCGACCTCACCCAGTCCTCACCCCCATTGGCTGCGCTCCGGTCGCGAGTGAATGCCGCAGCGCGACGCTATCTGCGATCGCGCGCACACCCGAAGATTGCGGCTCGAAAGCGCGCGGCACCGCCGCTGCTGAACGCGATTCGCGTCCACTTCGCGGGCCGAGACCTCGAATCGATCCCGTTGAGACCATTGCTGACGCGCTGACTACAGGGACCTAATCGCGATTTGTCCCGTTGGAAAAAACCTCGAGGTTGGCTGCGTTGCACCGCGGCCGGCCCTCGAGGTTTCTGTCTTCGCTTCAACCGGTCGTTGCAACACCGAAGCAAGTCCCTCTGTCGGCGTCGTTAATCCTAAGAGGTCCCTCGCTCCGTCGACGCACGCCAATGTCATGTCTGAAAGTTCATCCCGACTCGCCTCAGCGCTTGCGTGCGGAGTCTGGTGAACGGTTTCCAGAGGTATGCCGGCTGGCCGTCGAAGGGGTGACGTGTCACGAATCGCACCCCTGGCCCGCTCTAGGGGGTAATAACAACTTTGCGTGAGCCACACTCTCTCGTTGCCAGGCGAACACCGCGGAGGCATACGCCATTGGTGAATCTCCGCCTCACGCTCCGCGGCGCCCGGCGTCAACCCACGTTCGCGGCTGCAGTCGCACTCACATTGGCCATAGGCATTGGCGCCACGACCGCGGGCTTTTCGCTCGTCAATGCCGTGTTCCTCACGCGGCTGCCCGTTACAGATCAGGGTCGATTGGTGGTCCTGTGGGGAACCGGCAATGGCTTCCCGCGCGCGGCCATGCCGTGGCTAGACACGCAGAGGTTCCTGCTCGAACGTCACGAGACCTTCGCAGCCGCCTCTGCCGTCCTCGGTGGCGCGATCCCCTACGCGGCCCGTGACGGCGAGCGCACTCTCTCCCTGTCGGCCACGTTCGTCCCGGCGTCGTTCTTCGACGTTGTAGGGCTTAAGCCCGCGGTTGGCCGATTCTTCCGTGCCGAGGACGATGTACCATCAGCTCGAGGCGTCGTCGTGCTGAGCGATGCGCTCTGGCGGCGAGAGTTTGGCGGCGATCCGCGGATCATCGGTCACAGGCTGTTTTTCAATGCAACGACGTATCAGATCATAGGGATCGCCCCGCCGGAGTTTTCCTTTCCGGGTAACGCTGAAGCGTGGGCGCCGTTCGAGCCGCAAGTTGCCAAATGGGCCATTCCCCGCGAGAAGTTGTGGTCGGTGTTCATCGCACGACTCCAGCCGGGAGTCACCTTACGGAAAGCGAAGACTGCACTCGAGTACGCGTTGCGCGCGGACTCCGCCACAGGTAAGTACGTCCCTCAAAACGCCGACCTCCAGGCCGGTGTTCCGACGACGGGAATCGTAGACCGATTCACGGATGTCGTGCTCGGTCGCGAGGTGCGCCCGGCGGTCATCGTGTTGTTTGCGGCAGCGGCGCTTCTGCTCGCGATCGCGTGCACAAACGTGGCGGGCCTGCTGCTCGCGCGGGGGATCGCGCGGCGGCAAGAGCTGGCAGTTCGCGGGGCACTTGGCGCGAGCCGACCGCAGCTCGTTGCACACCTCTTGACCGAGTCCGCCGTGCTTGGGTTGGGCGGCGGAGTTCTCGGGGTAATCTTGGCCGCCGGGCTTGTGCGCGGCATCAAGGCCTTCGCGCCGCACGACTCGCCGATGATCGACGCGGCCCATTCTGGATCTCAGAGCCCTCCTGTTCACCGTGGTGCTGACGATCGGTTGCGTGGTCGCGTTCGGTATGGTCCCCGCCATCCGCGAGAGTGCCTCGCCTGGCAAGCTCACCCTTCAGGGCTCCAATCGCTCCGTCACCACCGGGCGCGGATCAGGAGTCGTGCGGCGCGCGCTCGTCGCCGCTCAGGTGGCGTTGGCGCTCGTCGTGCTGCTGGGCGCAGGGGTGCTTGCACGAACGCTCGTGAAACTGGAGAACGCCCCGCTCGGGTTCGACATGAGTCACCTGTTGTTCTTCAAGGTGGACGCGGTCGTCCCGTTCGACCGGAAAACCGCCCTCCTCGCCATGCAGACGCGGTTCGCAGCGCTACGGGACCGCATTTCACAGGAGTTCCCACAGATACCGGGACTGGGCCGCGTGACGACCGTATACCAGCTGCCGTTCACTCAGACAGAGCCCAGCTACGCGTACGCGGTCGATGGGCAACGACTCAATCCGAACGATCCCAAGCACCTCATGCGGTATGAGGCGGCACTCGACGACTACTTCGGCATTTTCAAGATCCCGCTGCTCGCAGGGCGCGGCTTCACGCCTCAAGATGGCCGACAGGCACCGATCGTCATCGTGGTGAACAAGGCGATGGCGCAGGAGGCCTGGCCCGGTCAGAATCCGCTCGGGCATCGTATCAAGGTCTTTACCGATTCCGTCGACCGGTGGTGGACTGTGGTCGGAGTGGTGGCCGACAACCACTTTGCCGACGTGACCGGGCCCGCGCTCCCAACGGCATATTTCCCCACGCGTCAGCAGGAGTGGGACGACTTGTGGCTCGTGGTCAAAGCGCCGGGCGATCCTCGTGCCGCCGAGCATGTTTTGACACAGACGATCAAATCGATGGATCCGACCTTCGCTGTTCGGTTGACGACGACAGGCCCCGAGATACTCGCGACGCGGCTCGCGCGCCCACGGGCGTTGGCGTGGGTCTTCTGCGGCCTCGCCGCGACGGCGCTACTCTTGGCGGCGATCGGCTTGTTCGGTGTCCTGTCCGCTTTCGTCCGTGACCGGCGTCGCGAGATGGCGGTCCGAGGCGCACTCGGCGCAACGCCCTCACAGCTTCGCGCATTGGTCTTGGGACAAACCGTCACGGTCGCCGCCGCCGGCGTGGTTTGTGGCGTGCCTCTCGCGATTCTCGGCTCGCACGGGCTTCGCTCAGTTGTGAGCGGCGTCGAGCCAACGGACGTGCTCACCCTCCTCGCTGTCGCGGTGGTGCTGATTGTCGTAGTGGCGATCGCCACGTACCTACCGATGGTGCGCGCGGCTAAAGTCGACGCTCGTACAGCGCTCGCAGCGGATTAGAGGTAGTCGACAGGTCGAGCGGAGGAAACAGCTAGAGACTCGGCACAGTGCCGGCCAGCTCAATCTCCGAGCGACCGCTGGCCAGACGTTACTTCTTTGAGAGCCCGAGATGTTCGCCGGCTGCGTGAGTATGTTTCTCGACACGCACTGGCGCGCCCCACACGGAGGTCATCATGTATCTGATCCGCGACGTCATGTATTGCAAGCCGGGCAAAGTGCGCCCGATGGTTGAGAAGTTTGTGGCTATGTCGAAACTGAACAAGAAGGTCGGCATGCCAGCCATGCGCGTCATGACCGACTTCTGCGCCGAACAGTATTGGACTGTCGTCGCGGAAATGGAGGTGGCTGATCTCGGTGAATTCCAAAAGATGATGGACTCCATGGCGAGCTCGGCCGCGGAAACAAAACAGTTCGAGGAGATCATGAAGGGCTATCACGATCTCGTCGATCACGGCAAGCGGGAGATTTACAAAATCGAAGGCTAGCTCGCCGTCCGGCTGTACATTGAGAATCGTCTGTCAGGTTCTCGGACGACATTCCCGTCGGACCGACGGCCGGCAACTGGAATCTTGTCGTACTTGCACTGCTACCACGACACCGTCAGCGTTGCCGAATCGTGATAATGTTGCTCAGGGTCCGCCTCCGTGGTCGCTGACCACCGATCCCGATCCATCGTCGCGACCATGGTATAGACGCCGGGTCCCAGCGGAGCCGTACCAGCGGATAGGATCAAGAGTGAATCTTCGATCCCATTGCTTAGGATCGTGATCGGCACGGGCACTTGAATCGTTTCCCAGTACCCGCGGGCAATCGATCCGACGACGCCCTTATGAACGATTGCCGCCACGCCAGCTCGGAGATCGGCAACTGCTGCCGCGCCGAATCGCTTCGTCGCTTGCGTCGCCGTCAGCGTTTCGAGCAGATCGCCGTTCGCCGCGCCGCTCGGCGCAGCAAAAATCTGCACCCGCACCCCGCCGGTACCACCATCGACCACGCGGAGGATCTGATCATCCGCACCGGGAGATATGGTGCCGAAGACCGCCACGCGTTCGGCGTCGAACTGCAGCATCTCGAGCGTCGCATTGTCGTCCGCTTCAGTCTCCGATGGGCCGCCGAGCGCCATGGCCGCAACGCCCGAGACTGAGAGTGCGGCTCGCGCGGGCCGCACCGCGATCGGCGCGTTTACCCACACGCGGCTGGCGCGCGTTACTGCAATCGTCACGTCCCGTGTGATGGAAATGGCTTCCGGCGACTCGAGCAGCCATCCAAATGTGCCATTGGCGTCCGTGAGTCGCGCGATCGTCACGCCGAGCCGACTGGTCTTGAGGCCGATCGCCAGCTGCGTCAGCACGGAGTCGAACAGCTTCTGCCGCGCCTGCGGATCTGCCGACGGCTGCATCATAGAGGCGATTGCGACGGCGCTGGCAGGATACACAGTCGCGATGGAAGCTGGCGTCCCACCGAACGCACCAGCCGCGAGAACCGCTGTCGTTCCGTCGTATGTGCCCAAGTGCTCGGCAAAGGACGCGAATCGACTCGTGACAAACTCGAACGCATATATGTCGAGAGCGCCGACGGCGATCCCGGCGAACGTGGCGGGCCCGCTCGCGACGAGCGCGACACGCCCCTCGCGGACTGCGTTCCGCGCGCCGCTGACCGACACATCGCCAACCGTCGCGCGCACCACGTCGTCGAACGCGACGACCGTCAGGAGCACAGGCCCCGACACCGAGATCGTCGCGCGCGCGAGCTCGGTCTCGGTGCCACCAAGCCGAGATCGCACTACGAGCGCGTGGCCACTTCCGTCCGTCTCAATCGTGCAGATCATTGCCTGTGATACGGGCGTGCCGCTGCCGACACCGACCGCGAATCCCACGGCCTGAGCCGACTGGAGGTCGACCCGCGCATGTACTTGCAGATGATCCCAGTCGGTGTCTCCGCAGGTGAAGTACTGTCGACCGCCGCTCACGTTTGGCGCGACGAGATTGCCGCTGCCATCGACTCCCCACTCCGGCCACGCGAGGGGGCCGTCGGACTGGACCGTGAACGCCATCGCGTCGTAGATGTCGAATCCGGTTCGCTCGGTGAACGGACCGCCGGCCTGCCGCACGGTCGCCCGATATCCGGTCTTGGGCTCCCAGAGACCCGCCGCGCCGGTCGCGTCGATCGGCTCATGCAGCAAGACCTGACTGGCGTGACTGACGGCCGGCGCGCCGCACGACGACCCGCTCGCCGCCTGAATTGTCTCGAAGCGCCGCACCAGGGGGTCGTTGCTCGGCGCGTATCGCACCTTGGACTCGGCAAATCCTGTCGCGGCGACGTAGATCGTCGGAGGGTGCGGATGTGGACGGTGCGCCGTGATCCAATCATTGGTTGGCATGGTGAGTCGCTGCAAGCCACTGAGCGACGCCACCCGGTCCACATTCAGTTCGAGTGAGAACATCTGCGCCTTCTCCGGCGGGTCATCGGGGCCCGGCGCGCGATCGATCGGGAGGATCGAGCTCAGTGAGTTCTCGAACGCGAGCACGCATGGCTCCTCGCGGTAGAGCAGGATCGCGCGCTGGATCGGATAGGTAGCTGCGACGTGCAGCCGAATGTCGTCACCGACGTTGCCGCAGGCGTTGAGACCGGGAAGCCCTTTGGTTCGGAAGTAGGTGGCCTCGCTGAGTGCCAGCTGGCGTGCGCCTTGTGAAACCGTGCCGAGCGAAATCGAGGTGGTCACGACCACCTCATAGTCGTGATTCGGCAGGAACGCCAGCTTCCCGGCTGCGTCCGAGCCAGGCGGACCGACGTTGGACACGTTGCGGCAGGTTTGCTGGTTGACCAGATATGCCTTGATGTCCGCGACCGTCGTGTAGTTGGCTTCTTGGATCTCGATCCCGGCGTAGCTGGCATAGCCCGCGGCTGCGTACAGGCTCCCGAGCCCCGCGAAGACGGCCCCGGGATCCATCGCCACGCGCAGCGTCAGTCGCGTCACGCCAGCCGATGCCGCAGCGTCAGAGAGGTTGAGAGCGACCGTTGCACTCCCGGTCGTATGCAGATCGAGGGCTTGCTGTGCAACCAGGTCGAGCCCCCGGTACCCTTCGAAATACAGCACCGCCGGCATCGCGCTCCATTGGACCGACACGTTCGCGGCGGCCACCGGCGTCGCACAATCGACGTGCGCCAACGTCGCCGAGACACGCGGCATACACCGTGCGACAGGCGTGCTGTTGACCGGCCAACCCATCGTGATCGTCGGCGTGGGCGCGATGTCCCAGCTCCACCAGTTGCCATTCGGTGTCGGCCCCGTGAACTGCTGCCGCGCGGGCGCCCGTGAGCCGATCCCGAGCTCCGCAAAGGTCAATTCGTAGGGACGAGGCAGCCTGCCGCGACGCGCGCTGCAGCAAGGGAAGTTGGGGTCATGCTTCACCGCTTCCTCATCCGACCGCGGCGCACTGGTGGTGAACGAGTACGGCGAGGCGCTGTTCATGAGCAGGCGCTTCGGGGCGAGCTGACCATCAGCGCGCGAGTCGGCGTCCCAGATGAACGTGAGGTACTCGGGTGCATCACCTCCAATTGTCAACTGCGTCTCGGCATCGGTAAGGAAATCCGTCCACTGCCCGGCGGTCGGTCCGAAGCGCGGCGCGCGGCGGACGGCAATCGACGTGAGGCCATATCGCGCCGTGATGTCCTGGACCTGCTGTACACCCGTGTCCGTCGTCCCCCCATAGGTCGACGTCGCGATGCCACTGTCGTTGGAGATCGGGTTGGTGAAGTCGAGCGTGATCGTCGCGTCGACTGAGACCAATGGCACGTTCTGCGACAATGTGTCGGCGATCCGCACGCCGGTGAGTCCGTTCAACGTGTTGAACGGATAGACGGTCGTCGGATCGTTGACACCATCACTCAAGCCTGGAACCAACAGCGGCTGTGCCTGACTCTGCGTCGGGTCGATTCCCGAGGACTGCGACAGACTCTGATTGAGGGTCGAGACGTCGAACGGCTGCGGGCTCTGGTACGTCTTGTCGAACGAGAAGGTGACGTCCGGGAGAAACCACGGCGTGTCGATCTTGACTTCGCCGTGTACGGTGGCGTACCACGGCGTCCGGCCCAGGTACGTGATCTTCATGCCGATTTCGGCACCGAAGCTGAAGACGAAGAACAGGTTGATCTTGAAGCCGATCTGAATCCAGAACTCAAAGCCGCTCGAATCGGAACCCGTTTTCCACGCGCCGATGATCAACCCGAACGAGCCGAAGAGGATGAATTGCCCGATCCCCCACGTGGTGCTGGTCGCGATCTGCACGACGAGCGCGAACCCCTTTGGACCCCCGTCGACGATCTGGACGCAGACCGCGAACAGCACTTTTTCCACCATCACCCAGATGTCGAAGTCGACCTTGAACGTGAGCCACGTGCTCTGGTCGGCCAGTTGCCCGACGGCAAACGTCCAGGGCTGGTTGCCGACATAGAGCGAGCCGGTCAGCCTCGCGATGTTGTTCACCCATTCGGGCACATTCACAGGGACGAAATCGCTCAGTCGGAAGCTCACGCCGACCATGACGCCGAACTTGCCGCTGCTGATGTCGTACTCGACGGCGACGAACGCGACCGGGTTCGGATTCTTGAGGAGAAAGAGGTCGCCAACGATCAGAATCCCGGTATCGGCCGCGCTCTTGGAGAAAAAGATGAAGGCGTCGATGTGGACGGCCCCGCCGGCGCCGTTGATCGAGAACCCCGTGCCGACACCGAGCGAGAAGGCCCCGTCCTCGGGAATCCAATCCGCGAGTGTACGATTTGCGGGAAAGGTGAGAGCCTGGTCGTGATTCTGATGCCACTTGAGCAGTGCCATCCCCTCGCCGTCGGGGAACGTCGAGTCGAGATTCGGCGCCATGTTGTCAGCCACGAGCGCGCGAATGTCGTAGAGAGCGACCGGTCCGGCGGGGAGATACCCGAGCGAAAGCGCAGCGAGGAAATAATCGAACTGCTGGGAGGGCGTCGCAATGTTCCGACGGTTCCCCTTTACGAATTCCGCGGAGAGCTGGAACGTCCCGATCCCAAGAGCGAGGGAGACGCTGACGCCAAATCCCCATTCGTTGATCGTCCAGCCGCTATCGACATAGTTGCTGATGTAGCCGAAGCCCGAGACTGTGACGGGCCCATAGCTCAGATTGAGGAAGACGCCATTGAGCTTGAAGAGCGGCTGCGACGAGTCGCTGTTCAATCGGAAGCGAAGCCGGCGGACGCGAATGCCGAAGCCACTGCTCGATGAATCCGAGCCCTCGCCCACCGGCGTCGTGCGCTGGCCGCCGCCAGCGCCGATCGCGATGCCACCGCTGAACGAGAAATACGGCGTCCCGTTGGGCTCCTCGACCCATCCCATCTCTTCGATGATGATGGCGACGGTTTTGGCGAAGATGATCTGCATCCCATCCGGCATCTGCAGACCGCTGAGCGTGAGTGTGCCCAGCTTCCATCCGATGTCGTGGATCACGATCTGGAGTGGCTTGCCCGTCAGCGACGCGATCTGGAACACGTTGTTGGTGGATGGGGGCGCGCCGGACACGAAGAGATCGCCCACGAGCTCGATGGAGTCCGTGAACTGCATCTTCTTGCACAGCCGCGTGATCGACACGCCGAACTTGAGGCCCACCACTCCAACGGTCGTACCGGCAATCACCATTTGCGCCGGCGTGGTGCTGGGGTCCAGGACGATGCCCGCGTTGAGCAGCCACTCGGCATCGATCGCGACCCGCGCGCCAATCTTCTGACCGGTCGTGGCTTGGTAGATCAGCTTCGTGTCGAACAGGATTTGTGGCTGGTCAGCGGGATCGATAGCACCGACGTCGCCGGTTTGAAAGAAGAAGTTGTCCACCTCCACGATGAGCGGAGTCCCGCCATTCCCGCCGTCGCCGCGCGACGTGTAGAACGGGATCTGCACAGGCGCATTGGCGAATGAGTACGCCTCCTTGATGTCGCCGCGATCGGTGATCTTCCGTCGGAAACCGAAAGTGCCGTGCGACGGAATCGGGCCAAGGACGCCGAACAGCGGTAGGACGACATCCTCCATCACGAGTTGGAGGGTGTCGACGTTGACGGCGCCTGTCTGCAGTCGGCTTTTGAGGTCGCTGAACGGCGGAAGCGACAAGTCGACGTCGAGGCTCCGGAACCCCAGCGCGCCCTTGACCGGCGGATTCGAGAAGAACGAATCCAGCGCGTTGTGTGCCCATTCGTAGTAGTCGCGGCGGTTAGGCGATGGAATGAGCAGCACGTCATATACGGCCTTGGCCGGGATGCCGAGCAAGAGACAGGGCCCGAACGAGATCGGCACCGTCGGCTCGATGATGACATTGCCTTCCGTCGTCACCTGCAGCCGAACGAACATCTGCAGTGTCGAGGGCTGCGTGTCGTCGTTCAGCGTGTACGCGAAGCTGTCGATCGCCGTCGGATCGAACGTCCCGACGGTCACGGCTGAGCTGGTCAGCGAGCTGATCGTCCCCTCTTTGAGCAAAACGGTGACTGGCAGCTTGTCGACGATCAGCTCCCAGCCGCGGCCGTCGCGCGCGAAGAAGACCGCCGCCGGATGGTCCGGATCGGTGGCCTGGAGTTGGATGCCGACGTCCGGCATCGCACCGAGATAGAACGGGTTTGAGGTGGCGAACGGCCCCGCCACCGCCATGTCCGCGGCGAAAGCGATCTGTCCCGGCGTCGTCCCGAAATTTGCGCTCGGGTCGACGCCGGGGCGCACGTTCGTGAACGTCAGGCCCTGCTGCAGATCGTTGACGATGGTGAGCGAGTCATCGCCGGTGTGCAGACCCTGCGTCATCGACGCCATTGCCTTGGGCCAGATCGCCGCCGCCGCGCCCGCACGATCCGCGAGCGACGGGTCGATGCCCAGGAGATCGAAGAAAGTGATCTGCATCAGTACTCGGGGCCCGGCACCGTCGACGACGGGTCGAGGATCGTGGTGGGATCGGCCATCAGTGGCCAGATGTCGGCCTTGGCGGCTGTCTCCCGTGCCGCCCCCAGCAATACCTGGAGCAGGAAGCCGGGAATCGACGACGAGATCCCAATCGGCACGTCGGGCGGCGCCGAATCGTAGAAAGCCAAAGGCTGCCGGTGTGCGCCCTCGTACCAGGTGGCGTTGAAGTAGGGAAGCGCGGAGAGCGCGTCTGCAAATAGTGCCTGCCCCATTCTCAGGCGACAGGCCGAGATGCTCGGCCATGAGGCGCGATCGCAGGATGCGCGCGGGATTCGTCGGATCACTCCGCAAGCGCTGCGGAATCGTGAACGAATTCATCTCGCCGTCGTGATAGTGGCCGCGCCGATTGACGTTCGACGACCCGACGAACAGGAAGACGTCGTCGATGATCATCACCTTGGCGTGCACGTAGATGCCGGGGAGCTGCACGGCCAGCACCGGAGTGTTCGCGCTGTGATCGATGGGCTGCGCGCCCCAGCTCGGCGCGCCGCCCGGCCGGAGTATTTCGACCATCTGCGTCGTGGCAGTCGGCGGTCCCGACATTGCGTACACGAGCACGAGCTCGTTACCAATGAACGCCCAGAACGGGGGCGCTGGGAAACGCACGATCGGTTGCAGCACGGCCGTGGTCGCGCCCGCGTCGAGATCAGCGGCCAGCGACATCCGCCCGAGATTGGTGACGAGACCAGGCACCTCGTGCAGATAGCGCCGCACAGGGGTCCCTGCGGAGAATCGCGCGCCCCACTTGCTGCTCAACGCGTTCAGCACGTCGGACCGCCGGATGCTCCCGTACGGCTGATCCGTGGATATCGGCATCGTGATCATGAGCGCACGCACACCGTTGTCGGCCGCGGTGAGCAGCGCGTCGACGTAGGAGTTCGACGGCGTGAAGTACTGGTCTTCGATGTAGATGTAGTCCTTCGCTTGCCGGATGGCGGCAATGATCGTGTCCGCGCTCGTCGTGTCGCCGTGCGGCGCGAAGCTGAGCGGCTGTGTCGGACTGCCCGGCTTCGGGGCGAAGTACGTCCGGGCGATCTGCACCAGATGCGATCCCGGACCAGGGATGGGGTCGGTCGGAATTTGGATGGGGATCGGCGCATTGTGCAGCGTCGCGCGCTCGACGTACGAGCGAATGACCTCGATGACGGCTGGCCCGGTCAAGCAGACCTGTACGTCGTGAAATGGGTGCTCGGCGCGGTGAATCGTCGTGTCAGGTCGGTCCGAGTTGATGTCGATGCCGCCGAGAAACGCGAACACATCGCCCTGCGACGGCTTCACGATGACGTACTTCTGGTGGTACACGCCGATGTGGCTGATGTCGTCGAGAGTGACGCCCAGGATCGTGGGTGGCACCGTGACGAGCGGGTTGTCGGCGAACGCCGCAGGGTAGGGAGTCCACTTGGCAATCGTGGAATCGATGTCCTGGAGCGCATCCATGAGCGGCTGAGAGTACTCGAGCTCCTTGTTCGCGATGTACTCCGTGGCCGCACTAGCAAGGACACCGGACAGCGCGTTGACGGCGAGGAACCCCACGACGTACCCCTGTGGATCCGTCTGCAGTTTGAGCAGCAGCTGGGCAGGCACTAGCGACGCAAAGAAGGCAAAGAGGACCGGGATGATGAATCCCGCGTCGTCGATCGTCGGCTCATCCCACTGGAGAAATTGGTTGACGAGCAGGCGCACATTGACGCCGGCCCCATGAAGCTCATTGATCAAACTCAGAATCGTCGTGGAGCTGTCGCCGGGAACGAGGGGCCAGTCGACCGAAAGATCCTTTAGACTCCCCTTTACGAACGCCCAGCCGGCGAGTCCGACCGCGCCTGCCGGCGCGCCACCGGCTGGCTTCGCCCGCCGAACGGCGTCGACGAGCCGACCGAAATAGGGCGTTCCTTCCTGGATCGTTTCGACGTTGTTGTTGGGGTGCCAGCGCGCGACCTGCACGTCTCGCGTGGGCGATGCGAACCAGCTGTTCGCATCGAGCACCTGAGCGATGCGCTTGCCGGCGGGGAGCTGGAGCCCGCTGTTGGTGAACTGATCGAATGGTGCACTCGCCGGCACGTCGACGCCCGCGACGATGGGGTTCGTGAGTCCGGTCGCGACCACGGTTGCGTGGGAGCCCGCTGGCACTGCGATACCGGTCTCGCCGTCGGCCGCGATCGTCACCGGTTGCGCTGCGCCACCATCGATGGCAATCGAGACCGATCCGCCCGCGAGCGGCACGCCGCGATGATCGACGAGCCGGAGGTTCCGCGCATTGGAGAGCGCTGCGAGGTCCTGAATGAATTGAGGCCAGTTGGCGTCGCACGCGCCGCTCGCCGCGATGGCCTCCGCCCAACTCAAGGGGTCGCGACAGATGCGGTCCTGAAACGCGAACGCAAGAAACGCCGTCGATCCGCTGCCGCTGGGTGCGGTTGCAAGCGTGGCACCCGCAATCAGCATGTCGTCCGTCGCCGGCGTGCTCACGGTGCCCGTCACGATCACCATCTGGACCGGCAGGCCGCCTAGAATCGCATTGAACGCCGCGGCGTTCATCTGGGGCAACGGCGAGAACTGGAAGATCGTGCAAGCCACTGCGGTCACGCCGGGCACGCTCGCCGCGGTCGTCCGCACCACGCCACCCGTGGCGAACGCCGCGATCGGTGTGCCCGCCGGCACGCCGATCCACATTATGGGATCGCCTCCGAATCGCAGCGCCGGTGTCGTCCCGGCGGGCAACGGCGCGGACGGCGTCACCCGCTGCAGCGGAGTGCCATGCGCGACCGGTGTCACGAAGGTCGTCATGCGCCGACTCCGGTGGCGAACGGTCCGCACGCCGTGGATGGCAAGCCGTCTGCGGTCAGTGTGAAACACCACAACGTTGCCCACTGTCCCTTCGTGGCCGGAATCGTCAACGTCGCGGTACGCGATCCGTCGGCGGCGACCGTCACGTCGGCATCGCTCAGCGACTTGGCCAGCGCCGGTGGCAATAACCTGCCGTCGGACAGCTGCAGACGGATCCCATCAATCGGGTACAGATCGCGACGATTGGGGATGCGGAGGAGGTTGGCTTCGCCTTGCGCGGGCGGATCCACACCCGCGGGCGCGATGTCGGCGAACAGGAGCGCGAGCACCGTCGCGGGGTCGCTCGGCACGTCCACCGAGAGCGAGAGGCTGCTGTTGGTCGTGCTCAGCGCATGCAACCGCGCGGCGGCGCCCGGCGAGATCGACGGGACTCGCACGACGATCGGAAGAATGGCCCCACCGTCGGACACGTGGCCCAGCGCGTCAGCCGCACGGACGCGATAGAGGAATCTACCGGGCTTGGGTGCGAGCCGGTCGTCGAGCGGCCCGACCTGATCGATGTTCGCGCTCAATCGCGTGAAGAACGACTGCGGGCTCGCCGACGCGCCAGCGATGTACAGCAGGTATCGATTGGCGAGCGTTTGTGGCGCGTTGGACGACAACGTGGCCAGGACGGTCGCCTCATCGCCGGGGTTGGCGAAGGTGATCGTTTCTTGCGAGCCGTCAGCATGGGTCAGCCTGACTGCATTCGCCACGACCGAGAGCCTCGATGTCACGTCGTCGGACGAAGAGCGTTCGATGACAATCGGCGATCCGCTCGGCAGGGCGCCTCCGAGCAGCGCCACGAGGTCGAGTGTTGTGAGCACTTGTCGGCCCGTTGGCTCGTCGGTGATGAGCACCGGCACGTCGCCAAGCGGTGGCGGCACGCTGAAAACCGGTTGGCCCTGATACCGGGCCGCGACATTGCACGTCGCAATGGCGCTCTCGTTGCCGGGCCGATTGGCATTCGCACCCGTCGTTCGCTCGTCCGGGACATAAGTCTGGCTGTCAGCCGCCGATACTCCGACCCACAATGACGCGCGCGGCTGCGTGGGACCGAGCGTGAATACGTCGTAGAAGATGTGTTGGTAGCTGTCCGACGCGGTGAGTGGGTCGACGGCGACCCGCTGATCCCAACCCGCCGGTCGCTGGTGCTCCGGTGCAAGCGGCCGACCGAACAGCACGGGACCAGTGACGGGGGCCGTGGAGGTCAGCGCGGGCATCGAGACCGTGATCGTCGTGCTCGTCCCCGCGCCGTTGGCAACGACCTGAAAAGGATAGTTGTTGCACGTGATCCACTGACCGACGAGCTCACTCGCGACGAGCGGCAAATCGCTGGTGACACCGAGCACCCAGTTGGGTGACGCCGACGTCACGCTCGTGACCGTGGCGTGCAAGACGTCCAACGGACGGGTCGAGTAGACACGGAATTCTGTCGTGGCGGGATCGATCTCTCGCTCCTGCTCTCGCCAGCCCCATTGGAGCAGAATCGCGCTGTTGTGACTCCCGAGTAGGGCGATGTCCGCTGCCGTCAGCCCCGACGCACCCTTGAGAATGGCGCGTGCCCTCGGCCCTACCGGCGCCGTCAGGTGTCCGGTCGCGTCGAGTTCTGGCTCGGGCTGCGGACCAACGGGAAGTGGCGGCGGCAGGTGTGTCTCGAGCCGCGCGATGTTGGACAGCGTGGCGACGGTCCCGACGCGCCCGACCGCGTCCATCGAGCGGATCTGATACTGGTGGTATGACCCGAATGGTTGTGCCGGACGTTGCTCGCCGCTGCTCGGATCGGTTTGCCCGAAGACGTCGCTCGCGTGCAATGCCAATCCGGCGCCTGGCGAGCGCGGTCGCACCTCGGGAAAAACCGGCGCGAGATCGCACCCATAGACGAGCGGTACATCCGGCGCGATGTCATCGCGCGAGCCAACCGTCAGATTGTCGCCGCCCTCGATCGGCTCCCACTGACCGTACGTCGCGGGAAGGTCCACGGTCCTATGGTCAATGAGGTAAGCAATCGCATCCAACGGCGGTCCGGCATCGACATTGTCTGCCCATATGGGGATGCCCCCGACCGTCGCCGGCAGCCAATTGAGACGCATGCCGACGGGTGGCCGCGGCTGGACCGGTGTCGACTCATCGATTGGCCCGGTCAGCGTCGCGAGCGGCTCTTGCAGGTTCTCGATGGTAAACGGTGTTGGCGGGACGGGCAGTGCGTTCGGCTCGTACGTGATCGGCGGCGTAACGGCCGAGATGTCGATCATGCCACTCGTGCCCGAGGGAATACGAACGGCGTAGAGCGTTCCCGCGCCGGACAAACGCAATTCGGCAATCGGCGTTCCGAACGTCAGCGTGGCGCGCGGCCCGGGTGGCACCGGCTCCGGCGTCGAGGTTAGCGGCCAGTTCCAGGCCAGACCCGCCGCATAGGTGAACGAATGTGAGATGTCGACGTCGAGCACGATCGTGGTGACCGGCGTAGGAAAGGCGATCACCGCGCTCCAGTTGTCGAGCGATGGGAGGAGCCACGAGAGGTCGCTCACGCTTGGCTGAATCGCGATGCCGCGCCGGCTGGTGTCCTGCAACGCCGTCGCCGACGGCAGGGGGTCGAGCACGACGGCCACAGGGACCGGGAATCGGAATCCCACCCCGCCGATCGTGAACGCGGCGGGCAGAACTGTCCCTGACGGGACGAGATGAAAATCGTAAATGGTGTCCGACACGTCCGCAGCATCGAAATGACCCGTCACGCGATAGACATACGTCGCGCCGACGGCCAATCCTTTCTGGTCCGCAAATCCAAAACCGAGGACGCGCCGGAGCTTTGGATGAATGACGAGGGCGGATAGCTGGTGGTTGAGTGTGAGCTCCTCGTACGACTGCGTCGTGTCGGGGCGCACGAGGACGATACGTTGACCGCTTCGTCCCAGATCGCTCGTGGCGACGGGCTTGCGCAGTGTCGCCACGCACTGATCGAAATCGCCCTGACTCAGCGTTTCGCCGCCGACCAATCGATGTCTCGCGGCCGCATACTCCGCGACGCCGGTGGTCAGCGTTGGATCGGCCTCGTGGATCGGCAGCGTGAGACCTTTCACGAGGTAGGGCGCCCGATCCCACTGGGCGTCGGTCACGCTGACGCGAGCGACGCAGATCGTGAGCTCGAACAGTCTGGCTGACGGGTAATACACCATCACCGTGTCGATCCCGGGTGCACCGAGTTCGATCGTCTGACTGGCGTCCCCGATCGTCACGGCCACGGCCTTCCCTGCGGACAACGCGATGACCAGGAGCTCCTGCATGGTCTCGGTGCGAACCGACACCCGATCGGCCGGCTGACTCAGCTCCTGTACAAGCGCCGCGAACGGGAGCGGCGCCGCGTGTTCGGCGCTGTACACCGCGGCATGCCAGGCAGCGACTGTCGGGAGTCCCAGCGACGGGTCCCAGGCGCGACGAAACGTGACGTCGGGCTGCAACCGCAGTGGCCCGAGTGCGGCGGGAAGCTCGTTCAGGAGCTGGAGCAGATCGAACATTTCACGCGAGATCAGCTCACAGGTCCATCGCCAGTCCTTTTGATCGTATTCGAGTCGCTGGATGTCGTAGCCGTGCGCGGAAATCGGGAGGACCTCAGGCCACGTCCACAGCAGATGGATGCCCGTCGCTTCAGTATCGAAGCGCGGAATGCCGAATACGCGCATGTTGGTCTCCGAGACGCTTCAGCATCCAGGCGCGTAGCACGCCGGATCTCCAGCACGATTCTAGTGCCTTTCGGATCAACGCGGGAGGTGCATCACATTGTGTCAGGACACGTGCTTAGACACACGGGCTCGGCAATTCGCTCGGCGCACGCGCCTGCAGCGCCCAACGTCACCGTTGCGATTTCATTGATGTTCCACGGAACACGAAGTGGTACTTGGCCGGTCCGGCGTTCTTCACCCAATTCACGGTGAGCTGATACGTCGAATCGTTCGCGGCATGAGCGGCGCCCGTTGGTAGCGTGAAATCACCGCCGCTGCACAGCGGGCCCTGCTCCGCATAGCCATCCGGCACGGCGATCCCAGTGACCATGTTGCCGATGTCGCAGCTGTCGCCAGAGATCCGAATGATGTCGCCGGGGTGCCCGATGAAGGTGTACAGATCCTGGACGCCGGGGTTCTCGATGTCGCCATCGACTGTGGTGCCGTAGGTGATCGCGCGTACGCGATTGTGACGGACCAGGCGCACGGGGATGTGGAAGGCGCCCTCCTCGTCCTTGCTGGGATTGGCCAGGAGCGCGATCGTGCCTGCCAGGAGATTGACTCGCCCCAGGCGACAGGCTGGCACCGTCAGGATGCTCTCGAGTCTGGCTCCCGGCGCGGGCAGCTCATCCCGCCCATCATCCCACGTGGTTGAGGGGTTACGGGGGGCGTGCCACAGAGGGTGCACGCGAATCGTCCCGTTGGCGTCCTTGCATCCCGCGGAATCGATCCACATGACATTGGAGTCCGCGGCTTGGAACGTGAACAGCGGTTGCTGCGACTTGTCGGTAATCGTGCCGTCCATCACCATACTGCGCAGCACCCCACGCGTCTGCGTCTGTCCCAATACCGCTTGGGCATCCGCGACACGCTGGGCGTGACTATAGACGCTCGCATAGGCGAAGTTGTTCGTCACAGCGAGATCCAGAATGCAGTCGTCGAGCAGGTGCGCATCGGTGATGCCTTCCTGGCGGCACACCTTTTCGGCAGAGTCGCGGTTGACGGAACGATCGGCACCGGCGCGAGGGAACGTCGTGTCGGCAAACGTGCGGCTCGATTGTCCGGGCAGGTAATCGAACAACGACGCGGCGGGCTTGATGCGCCACGCGCTCGCCAGGGAATGATTGATGTCCTGTGGATTTGGCTGCGCCCCGAGTTGCGCACCGCCGGTTCCGACGAGGTCGTTGCCGGGGGAACCGTTGCCGTCGCCGAGGAGGCCGACGAGCGTCCCGAGCCGCGAGCGGGCGGGCTGGACAGCGACATCGAGAGCGAAGGCTTCGATCTGCGTCGCACGCACGATGGTGCCGTCGGGCCACGTGAGTTGGCAGCTCGAGCCGTACATCGTCTGGGTGCAGAGCACCGCGCGGCGTAGAGGCGCTGGGAGCGGCTTGCCGAACGTGTCCTTGCCGTCCACCCGCAGGACCTCGGTGGCGTTCTGGATCGACACGGTGACCCGGTGCCCATTGAGTTTGGTGGCGATCGCCTGGTTCATGCTGGCCGCATGCGAGTTTCGCACCGGCACCATTCGCACCTGGACGACGAAGTCATCCTTCGTGGACCTCACCAGGGTGTACTCGCCAACCACCTGGAAGTCGTAGTGCAAGCCATCGATGGTGACGACATGGGTGTCGCCGCGAGACTCTCCCTGTTGCGGCGGCGGGGGCGGTTGCTGGTCTGGCGCGGGAGGGCCACCGCTCCCACCGCCATTACCGGGTGGCGGTGTTCCTGGCGGTATGGGCGGGTCCGGCTTCTTACAGAACTTGTCGAGCGTCTCACCCACCACTCCGACCTGACCCGTGGTTTCGCCTCCATTGATGCCAATCGAAACTGGCGCCGCGGCGGGTGTAGTGAACAGCGATGCGCCCGGCGAGCCGTCGGGACATTTACATCCGCCCTGTTTGAGACAGAGCGCGAGTGGCGCCGAAACATCGAGCGCTTCGTCGATGGCGAAGGCTTGGTCATGGATCCGCCCATATCCGGTGAGCAGGGACACGACCGCGATATCGGCCGAGCCGGTAAGCTGGAACAACTCGCTCTCGTAGTTCGCGGCTGAGGGCAGCATCTCTCCCGTTCCGCCATCCACGACTACGGACTGTGCCGAAGGTCCCCCGCCGCTCGCCGGGTACCGGTTCAGCATGTCCCACGGCGTGTTTTGCTCGACCTCGAAGTAGCTGGAGCCCCAGTTCGTGAAATAAGTGATCTGATTTCCGGCGGTCAGGAAATTGAACGCGTTGATGTCGCCCGGCCCGCCCCCCATGGCCATGGTGACCATCGGCAGGAGCTTCGGCCAGACCGTTTCATTCCCGCCGATATCGGCCTGGTGCGCATACACGCCCACGGCGTCGTAGCTCCGCTTCGCAAAGTGCGTCGTGGGCTGAGTGAGATACGGCGCCCAGCAGCTGTCCATGGTGAAGTCCGACACTCCCGGCACGACTACCTGCATGACCCACGTGGCCTCCCCTTCGGCGACCCAGGGGTGCACGCTCATCGCGGCCTCAGGACTGCCCGTCTCCCGCTGCTGATAACAGTGAACCATTTCGTGGGTGATGACCGCCTGCGCGTCAGTGTAGCTGAGCGGGGTGAACTTCTGGTTCCACACTAGCAGGTAACACGACGACAGCACGAGGTCTTCGGGTTTCGTCCAGGACGTCGTGTGCGCCCACTCGGTTCCGGATGGCTGCCCATAGTCAACCGCGACGCTGAAGCTCACAGGCGGCTTGCCGAGGAAGACCGCCAACGTGCTATTGGCGGTGTCCGCCAAGGCTTGGTAGTTGAATGCCGGCGCGCCCGCCGTGCGGACGTATGCCACCGGCACGACCATCGGGCGCTGGCTAGGCAACGAGGAGCGTTGACCGCCTGGGGCCTGGCCGGACCGATTGATCAGCTGCGTCGCGACGGCGCGTTGTGCCGGCGTTAACGAATCCCACTCTTGGCCGAGATAGCTCACCGCCAGCGTGCCATCCCAATCGGCGGGATTGCGGCTCTCCGCTGGCACGCTCACTCCGGGTAAGGGCCCCACCACCATGCTGAAGAGCAGCTTGGCGCGCTCCGGTGTCAGCCCCTGTTCGAGGATCTGCGCGACGAGCCGGTGCTCTCCATGTACCGGCGGCGGTGCCGGGACGCCAATCGGCGCAGGAGTGGATCTCGCCTGCGCGGGAGCCGGACCTGCTACCTGCGGCGCGGGCTTGCGATGCACGCGGTATCTGGACGCGAGCGCCACGAGCACGACCACAACCACGATCGACACGCCAGCAACGACCGGATGACTTCGCATGATGCCTCCCGTCGCAAGACCTTCTATAGACTAGGCGTCTACTCTTCAATCTTGTAGATCTCGCGCCTGTCGTGCTGCACGAGATCGTGATCAGCCCGCCGGACAAACGAGATCGGTGTCCGCATTGCGATGGGGGCTCAAACGACCAGCGTGCTCTGGCTCGGCATGCGGCAGGGGTTCGTCGTGGCGGCTCTTGGGACGGCATTCGGCCTGTTGGGCGCACTCACCCTCGCGACGCCGTTCGCACCGCTGTTATTCGACGAGTCACCCCGCGACCCGTTGGTGTACTTACTGGTTACCCTAGCGATGCTCACCGTTGCTGCGGTTGCGAGCATTGTTCCAGCTCATCGTGCAGCGAGCACGGATCCTATTGTGACGCTACGCTCCGAATGAGCCTCCACGCGCTAAGCGAGTGTTGTCGGCCCGCGCGTCGTCACATGTGCCTCGATCGCGTCGTCGGTTGAATCGCATCCGGCAGCCAGGACGACAAGAAAGCACGGCGCCGGCGTCACCGCTCTGCTTGCAGTGCGCGCGGCCGCCGGTCGCGTGGGAGACGACGACCTGGGTGGCCCTTGCATAGCTAGCTGAACCGCCGCAACCTTGGCCCTGTGCTCACCGGCGGGCTAGGATACCCCCATTGCGGTGGGAGGTCGCATGCGCGCTCTATCTGGCCTTTGCTTAGTGGTGTTGGTCAGTAGCTTGGCACGCGCACAGGAGGACACGTCGGACTCGGTTTGGGCGGGGACTTGGACACTGAACGTGGCGAAGTCCAAGGAGCACGGGCCCGCTCCTAAAACAGAGACAGTGCGGATCGAAGCGCCCGGCGGTCAGGCGCACCCGGTCAAGCATGCGGTCACGGGCACCAACGCCGATGGAAGTCCGATTGACTTCACCTTCGACGGCAAGATGGACGGGAACCCCTACCCCGTCATGTCAAGCGGACAGGAGGTGGCAAAGGCCGCCCTTCGCCGCCAGTCCAGCCACCACTACACGGAGGAGGAGACTTCCCCCGATGGGACCAAGGCATCGTTAACCTTGATCATTGCACCCAACGGCAAGACGGCGACTGTACGGGAACACTCTACAGGGCCGACGGGGCAATACGACGCGATGGAGGTCTGGGAGAAACAACCATGACCCGAAGACACGACGTCCAGCCGCTCGATGGCCATCCTTGCCGCGGAGAGACCCATGTGGACGAAATTCGGGCTCGCGCCGATCCCGTTGGTCACTACCCTCGTTGCCCCACAGAATCAACCGTCTAAAAGTGCGTGGGTCGGCACCTGGACGCTGAACGTCGCGAAGTCGAAGGTGCATCCGCCCGGCTACAAGGACGAGACGATCACCGTCCCGCCGATCGGCTCCGACACCTTGACAGTCAAGTGGACCATCACAGGAACGCACGGCGACGGTACGCCAATCAATCTGACCTACGACGGCAAATTTGACGGGCGCCCGTACCCCCTGATGTCCAACGGGCGACAGGTCGGCACCGCGACCTACCAGCGCCTGTCGAGCCATCGGCACACTAACCACTTCGACTTCAGCAACGGAACGACTTACGCCGACACTCTCACGATGGCGAGACGACGAGAGCTTTACGGCCCACCAACACGTGACCGGAAGCCAGGGCGCCTACGACCAGACATTCGTGTTCGACAAGTCCTCGTGAGTTAGTTGGTCCCGCCGCCATGGCTGGCGCCTCGCCTCGATGCGACATCGGCACACGTGCTCAACTCCCGCTCGCGTCTCGGCCTGGCGGGCGATCCCGGCGTGGCGCGCGGTGCAGGTGGATCCGATGGCGACGCTGAGAGAGGAGTGATCGCATCGCCCTTTGGGTGGAGAGCGTTGGGGCGTTTAAGCTTGGGCTCCGATAGATCACGCGGCATTAGTGACTGCCGATCGCTGAGGGCTGACTGCTGCCGTCGTGCGGTCGGAACACGAACGCGGCCTCCTGGTGTCCCCGGTCGGCGCAGGGGCCGTCGAAGTTACCGCCCCCTTCGAGCAGCGTGCCGCCATTCCAGAGCGCCAGGGTCGTGCTGAGGGTGCCCGAGCACTTGTGTTTGCCCGCGTAGAAAAGAGGAAAAGAAATGGTGACACCGCGTCCTGATCGCCTCGCCACGATCGGACCTGTGATACTCACCGAATCCATGCGGACGCTTGCCACGAGTGAGTCGCCGCTCGGTTGGAGCGTGAGGTCCATGCCAAAGCGTGCGTCACCGATGTGCATCTCGCCGCGCCAGGTGCGGGTAAACTGACCGGGCGTGGTGTCGGGAATAGGAGCGCCAGGACCTGGCAGTGTGAAGGCGAGGACGTAGTCGCCCATGGTGGAGTGCAATCGGTCGTGACCGCCGGCGACGAGCACGATGTACTGCCGACCGTCGACCACATATGTCATCGGCAGCGCGTGCGCGCCGGCAGGGAGCGCCGCGCTCCAAAGCTCGCGACCGGTCTCAATGTCGAACGCGCGGAGATGCTGGTCGTAGGTGCCGGCGATGAAGACGAGACCGGTCTCGGTGAGGAGTGCACCGCCCAAGTTGAATGAGCCCCACGTATGCCCACCGGGTACCTTGTCGAATTCAGGCATCCAGCCGAGTGGGACCTGCCACTTCACCGTTCCACGATTCAGGTCCACGGCGGCGAGGGTCCCCCACGGAGGAGGTGTGCAGGTGTGGAGGTCGGTACGGCTCATCGCGTAGGGGGTGCCGATCTGGCGGCCATACTCAAGATCGGGATTCGCCATAGCCGCAGCGTGTAAGCTGTCGCGCGGTATCAGGCGTACCACGTGGGCGAGGTGGTTGGTGGGCGCGATGAGGATTCCGCGGTGTTCGTCGATCGAGATGCCGGACCAGTTCATCCCACCGATGTCGCCGGGCCAAATGATCGTGCCCTGCTGCGAGGGAGGTGTGAAGATCCCCTGATAGCGGAGCGCCCTGAGTCGTGCGCGACAGGAATCGCGCTCTGAGTCGGTCACACCGAAGGCGTCGGCAACCGAGAGGCTCTCGGGGACCAGACGAAACGCGGGCAATGGAAACGGCTGCGTTGGAGAGGCCTCTTCACCGGGAACATCGCTCGCTGGGACCCGACGTTCCTCGACGGGGAAGAGCGGCGTGCCAGTAAGACGATCGAGGATGAAGACGTGCCCCATCTTCGTGGCGACGGCGACCGCCGGGATGTCCCGGCCGTCACGGTGAAGCGTGAACAGCACCGGTTGTGCCGGTACATCGTAATCCCAGATATCGTGGTGCACGACCTGGAACGCCCACACAACGGCTCCGGTCGACGCACGGAGTGCAACGACACAGTTGGCGTATCGGTTGTCGCCGCGGCGTTCCCCGCCATAGAAATCGGGACTGGCGCTCCCCACGGGCACGAACACGAGATCGCGCGCCGTATCCGCCGAAAAGATGCTCCAGGCGTTGGCGGCGCCGGTATTGTGAGCAACGGGGCCGATCCACGTCGTGTATGCGGGAGTGCCCGGCACGCGCGGGATTGGCTCGAAGCGCCAGCGTAGTGCGCCGGTGTGCGCGTCATAGGCCCGGATCACGCCGTCGGGCGCGTCGATGCGGTGATTGTCTGGGACGGCGGAGCCAACGATGACGAGATCGTGGACGATAGTCGGGGGAGACGTCACGCCGTATTCCCAATGGTATTCCGGCTTGTGGCGAAGGCCGACGGTGAGATCGACGGTGCCGTGGTCGCCGAAATCGGAGCAAGGGTTCCCGGTATGGCCGTCGAGGGCTATGAGTCGAGCGTTCACGGTGGCGCCGAAAATGCGAAGAGCGCACGGTCCCGCGTCTGCCGAACCTGTCCACGCCGCGACGCCACGGTTCGCGAAATCGCCGTAGTCGTTGTATCCGAAGTCCACCGGCCCCCGGTATTTCCATCGCTCGTGCCCGGTGGCAGGGTCGACGGCGACTACGCTTCCCAGCGGCGTGGAGATGTACAGGGTGCCCTGTACCAGAATGGGCGTCGCCTCGAAGCGGCCGCGGTCCGTGAGGTAGTCGCCCGTCCGGTCTACCCACGCGAGGCGGAGTTGAGTGACGTTGTGCGTCGTGATCTGGCTGATCGGCGCGTAGCGAGACCCGCCGGGGTCGCGACCGTAGGCGGGCCAGGAGAGTGCAGCGGCGCTAGTGGCAGGCGGTTGGCGCCCGGCGGCGGCTGCACGCGTCGAGTCATGAGTTGATTGCGCGTTCGCGACGTGTGCACTCGATATCAGGATGGCGCTGGCAAGGACAGCGAGCGATAGTCGAACGTCGACAACGAGCACAATCTCACCACCTGGTTCGGGTTGCGATCGAATGTAGGACGTGAGCGCGTGGCACCGAAGCACTCTGGGACGAGTGGGACGAGTGGGGGATGAGCGGGCACGGCGCGTCGCTACTCTGAGCGCGGTAGTCGTCAGTCAAGATTTGATGGTCAGCGCTGGAGAGTAAGTTTCCGGTGGGCAGTTTCAATAGCAGCAATCCATGACCCATCCCCAATCTTTGCCTGCAGCTGATCGTGTTCCGTTGCTCCCCCTGCTTCTCGGGCGAGTGCGCCGCGAGAGCGCTCTTCGCCTGGCGGGGATTGGGCTCGTCCTCGCCCTTGGAGCGCTGCATTTCCTCTACCTCGTTCTGGACGATCTGGCGCGGAATCGACGCCACCTGCTCTCGATGCGAGTGTTGGAGGAGGGGACCGGTACAATCACGGCGGCCGTGCTGGTCATCGGCATCGTGCTGCTCGAGCGGCGTTGGCCCGTCACACGGCAGACGTGGCGAAGGGCGCTGCCGGTCCACGCCATTGGACTTCTCATTTTTTCGGCACTCCACACCACGCTCAACTTGGTCACGCGTGATATCCTCTCTCCTCTCGCGGGGCTCGGCGACTACGACTACGGGCGGATGTCGATCCGATATTTCATGGAGCTGCCCATGGATGTCGTGGTCTACGGCATCGTGCTCACCGTGTTGAGTGCCGTGCGGATCGCGCAGCAGCTGCGGGAGCGCGAGCTGCGGTCCTCGGAGCTCGAGCGGGCGTTGGCGCAGGAGCAACTCCGAAACCTGCAGCTCCAGCTCCAGCCCCATTTTCTCTTCAACGCGCTCAATACGATCTCCGAGCGAATGTACGAGGACGCGGCGGCAGCGGACGTGATGCTGTCGCAGCTTGCGGAGCTCCTCCGCCACGCCTTGCGCGCGCCGCTGGCGCACGAGGTCTCGCTGGCCGATGAAGTCGCGCTCCTCGAGAACTATGTGGCGATTATGCGGGCGCGCTTCGGAGACGCACTCGAGGTGCGAGTGGATGTCGATGCCGCCGCGGCGGACGCCGCGGTGCCGAGTCTCGTTCTGCAACCGCTGGTGGAGAATGCAGTGCGACACGGGATAACCCCACGCGGGCGCGGACATGTTGATGTCCGAGTGCGACGAGCGGGTGATTGGGTGGAGATGGCCGTCGCCGACGACGGCGTCGGTCTCGGGAGCGCTGGCGCCACTATGAGCGGGGGCGTCGGGCTCAGCGCGACGCGTGACCGGCTGCAGTTGTTCTACGGCGATGCGCACGCGTTCGAGGCGGGGAACCGCGCCGAGGGGGGCTTCGCTGTGGTCATGCGAATCCCTTATCGTTGCGCTCGACAGCTCGGCGACACCGACAACGCTCGGCTGTCCGGTGTCCCCACGCGGGCGACACTGCCCGCAGCGACAGCTGCGCCATGACGCGCAGCCTTTTGGAGATCCGGGTCCTGGTGGTGGACGATGAGGCTCCGGCCCGTGCAAAGCTCCGCCGCCTGTTGGCCGACGAAGCCGACGTTCGTATTCTCGCCGAGGCGAGTAACGGGCGTGAAGCCGTGGAGCGCATCCGCCAGCTCGCCCCCGATCTCGTCCTGCTCGACGTGCAGATGCCTGAGTTAGATGGGTTCGGCGTTGTCGAGGACATTGGCACTGATGCGATGCCGGAGGTCATCTTCATCACGGCGCACGATGAGCATGCAGTGCGGGCGTTCGAGGTGCATGCGCTGGATTTCGTGCTCAAGCCTGTCTCGCATGACCGGCTACGGGCTGCTGTCGAGCGCGCCCGCGTGCGTCTAAGGGAGCGGCAGGCGGCGGCGGGGGACCTGGCGTCACGACTGGCGGCGCTCCTCGCAGACCGTGGTGTCGCTCGGGAATATCTCAATCGTCTGCTCGTCGAAGGGGATCGGGCCTCAGTGTTCGTGCCCGTTGCACGGATCGACCGACTCGAGGCTGAGCGGAATTACGTCCATGTGCACGTCGGTGGTGCGCGCTACGTAGTCCGCGGCACACTGGCCGCGCTCGAGGAGCGTCTAAATCCGGAGCAGTTTCTCCGCGTTAATCGATCCATGATCGTGCGACTCGATGCCGTCAGCGCGGTGCATCTATGGTCGCATGGGGACTATCGCATGGAGATGACCGACGGGACGATAGTGACATGGAGCCGGCGGTATCACGGGCAGGAGCGGGCGCGCTTCGCTGTGGAGTGATCTCGATACGTTCGCGCCTGTTTTGTGGCGATGGGGACGAGACCGCCTCCAGGAACATTCGATTGCGCCTGGCCACTCAGTCGGATACTGGTCGCGCGGAGCGTCAAATCTTGTCCCACACCTCCATCAGGTCGTACGCCCCTTGTTTCCCGTTCACGTGTTCTCGAATGGTCATGCTCTTGCCATCGGCCGACAGCGTCAACGTGCTGCTGCTGGTGCTGCCGTCATTGAGGATCTCATGCCCGCTCAACTGTCGCGTCCCTGTGCGGCGCCAGGCGATTTTTCCCGTCTCCTGCCCGTCGGACATGACCGGATAGTGTTCACCGTCAACCTTCCCATTGAACGAGAAATTGAACGCCTTGCCGTCGGCGCCCGTACCTGAGACGGTGTACTTAGTTACCGTCGTGTCGGTCGACGACGCCTCGACCGTGCCCGTCTCGCTTTGGGGCGGGGGACCGTGCAGCTGTGACTTCGCGACGTTTAGTTTCCACGTGCCAGCGAGTTTCATCGTCAATGGTTGGCTCCGAGCGGTTTCGCCGGCCACGAGCAGGACCACCAACAGCAACGCTACACGCATGGGCATGGCCCCCCTTAGAGAGAATAGGCTACGGGGCGTCAATTGTGCTGCACACCAGAGTGGTTAGCAAGACGATTGCCTTTCATAGAGCGGAGCGCGCACGGTTTCTGGCCGCTACCCGTCATTTGCAGGTCCCGAGTACCCGTGGTCGACGAACGTTCGGGCTGGGCACCTGACTGATCGGCCCTGAAATGCGCTTTCGGATCCTTTCCAAGGCTCATCCCGCAGGCCTCGGCGAGATGGAAGCTCTCCGCCGAGTGAGCACGGGCTCCGACAGCCGGCGAGCCAGCCGCCTCGGCCTCGCCGTCACCGGCGTACTCATCGCCGCGATGGCTCTCCCGCGTGCGGCGCGACGGGTGCCGCCCCCTTCAACGGCCGCGCAGCCGACCGTAGGTCCGCGGCTCGATCCCTCATTCGCGCTCCTCGCCTTGGACGCCCTCGACTCCAACGATCCATCCCTGCGCCAGCGGCTCGTCTCGACTGCGGCCGCACACCACCTCGGGGCCCACGCACGGCGCGTGGCGATCGGCGGTGACCGACCAACCGATCGGCAGCTCGTCGACCGCATCCTGGTGTCGGCGAGGGTGGCGCACCTGCAGGCGCCGGCCGTCCGGCTGCTCGTCAGGCAGGTCGTGGGCGACACGGTGTCGTTGGCTCGCTGCTGGAGTGAAGCAGCCCGCTACCTCCCACCCTCGGCGCTCCGTGGAAGCACTCTTTATCTCCAGATCGGCTACGATATCGGCGTGGCGGTCGCCGGCGACGCGAGCCTCAACGTCGCCAACCGCCACTTTCTCGCCGACCCGGATGAGATTTGGTTCTACTGTGTGCACGAGATGCATCACGCGGGCGTGGAGCACTTTCATGATTTGCCGACGCTATCTCGCGTCGAGACGACCCAGCAGCTCGTGGCGCTCGTCCGCTACCTCACCTTTCTCGAGGGCATGGCCGTGCACGCCGCGCGTGCCTGGCGCGCGGAACGCGGTGCGCTGGCCCGCGACAGCGATTACGCAGCGCTCGAGGACTCGAGCCGCATGCGTCGCGACGAGCAGGAGTACTTTCGCATTTACGATTCACTGGCGGCGGTACCAGCGAGGCGACTCCAGCAGCACGATTGGTCGATCCTCGATCGCCTCTCCAGTGGCGAGCGGCTCTGGTATCGGGTCGGCGCCTTGATGGCAGGTCGTATCGAGCGTAGGCGTGGACTGGCTACGCTCCGCGACCTCGTCGTGGCCGGCCCAGACGCGTTCTTCGACGCATACGACTCGATCCATGTGAGACCCGGCGCCTGATCCGTCCGTCTCTCCCGAGTCTCTCTCAGAATTGGGCGTGCGCGCGGATGGCGTAGATCGAAACTGGCCCACGGTCAGCGTTGTACGCCGGGTTGGCAACGAACTGATAGTCGAGACTGAACGCCAACGCTCTTCCCAGGGCGTACGTGTAAAAGGCCTCGGCAACCTTTTCTGTGCGGTAGTTGAGCGCGCCGTCACCGATCAAGATCCCCAGCCCGCCTGCCGCGAAATAGCTGCGCGCAACCGGCGACAAGCCTCCCACGACCCCAGCGATGCCGAGGTTATCCCTCGGGCGTCCCCACGCGGTACCTCTCACGAGCGTGCCGAGCGAGAGACTCTGACTGTTATCCGTTCCGCCGAGAATTTCGACCCGCCCGGGACTCCAGCTGGCGCGCGAGAATAGACCGAGGTCCGCGGTAATGGCCTGCTCCACATTGACCACGGCGCCGGGATTGGTCCGCACCTCACGCGTGAGCGCAATGTCAGGATAGTTGGGGGTCGACGTCGGAAGCGCGACAGCAGCGGCATAACCGCCCATGGTGCCGCGGTTGACCCAGCCAAAGAGCCGGAGCGTGCCCGGGCGCGATCGAACGCGGTACCGCCACTCGAATTCGCTCGTGTATTCTCCCCGTTCCGGGATGTGCATATCAAACGAGTTGTTGCTCGACACGACCGGCAGGAGGAAGTACCCGACACGGAACGCCCAGTGTTTTGGTTGAAGTCCGCGAGTGCACCCCAGGTCCAGCTGAGCTGGTCCATGGTCCAGTCGTATGCCCCAGCGCCAAAGAGATTCCAGTTCAGAAAGTTCGTTCGCGGATCGTTTGCGTACGCATTGCCATTGAAATAATCCGTGACCGCGAGACGACCCGCGACGAACGTCACGCGCGAGATGTCCCGTGCCTCGGGGAGCTGGTTGGGGGCGTCCGCGACTATCTCCTGCTGGCCCCCGAGGCCCACGGTCTGGCGGAGTATGAGTCGATCGACGACGAAGCGCGGCATCGGGAAGCTTGCTTTTTGCGCTTCGCCGTTGGGGAAAGCAGCCACACCATGGGTATCGTTGAGGCCAAACCCCTGGTCGATCTCGGGGTTGAAGTACAAGGCACCGCCGGGCCACAATCGCAAGCCGAGAAATCCGGTCGCACTCGCCGTGTTCTTGACCTGGCTGTTCCCGGATAAGCTGTTCGCGCCTTCGTACGGCGATCGGAACGCGAAATATCCCTGTTCGACCAACGTGGCTTGGCCGTGGAGGTTCCATCGTGGCGCGGCCGTGGACTGCGGGGCCTGTGAGATGGGAGCGCGCTCGCGCATACCACCGAGGGATCGACTGAGTCCGAAGCGCAGACTCTGCAGTGCCAAGCGCGACGCGACCGCCGGGCCAGGAGGGAAGGCGGCCGGCAGGGAGCCCAGCCCGTTGTAGAGGTACTCGACTCTCGCAGTCCACCCGCGCGCGACTGCGATTTGGGCGCCCGCGCCGACTACCCACCCCAGCGGTCGATGCACTGTCCCGTATTGAGCGCCCGTCGTGTTGGAGCTATCGGTGACCCGTAGCTGCGACACCGTCGCCCCGGCCGTTCCGTAGAAGAGCCAGCGGCCGGAGACATAGCCCAGCCGACCCCGGAGCGACGAGATGAAATCGAGCCGCTGCGTCACCGTGCCGCCCGCCGCTACGACTGGCGACGCGATGGCGCCATCCTCGAAGAACCCCGGGAACGCGACATCGGCTTCGGCCCCGAGCAGGATCCGAGAGGACGCGAGGTCGTTGCGTCCCACATGGAACCCGCCATCCATGCGGCCGAACGTGGTGCTCGACTGGCTTGCACCCATGGTTGGCGGAGCTCCCGTTATGCGTCCCGCGCTGTAACCGACCTGACCACCGACGTACCACGCTGACCAGTCGCTCCTGTCGGTCTTGGCGCTGTCGCTTTGCGCCGCGACCTTTCCCGTCCAAACGACGCACGCTAGAGCAGCCCACGCCGCGAACCTGAGCCGCGTGAGGCGGCCAGCGGCACGAAAATGTCTTTGGACGAAATCCCTATTTCGTAGCGACACCATGACATGATTAGGATGTCCTAAATGACCACTCTGCCGCAAGACCTCCCCATCTTATTTAGTCCCCAAGACCCACAGCCGCCGGAGGATACCATGCTGCCTGCAGGACGCCGGTTGATCGATTTGTCCGCCGTTGTCTCGCTCCGGTCTTTGCTCTCATCTCCTCGGCGACGCCGCTCATGCGGACGCAGCCCGGACCTGATGTCTGTTCCTGGCTCACGCCAGCCACGCTCCTGACCAACCTCGGTCACCACTTCGATCCGCCGGAGAAACAGATCTCGCCGCCAGTCCATGCGGGCTGGCCGCAGGGCACGAAGTGCCACTGGCCGTCCTCCAACGACAGTATCCCGTCCGTAGAGATGGTGGGCTACGTCGATCCGTCCGCGGCCGACGCCAAGGCCACGTTTCAGCAGCTGCAGGGCTAGCTGTAAGGACTTTATTCCTTGCGTGGGGATGCGCCGCCGGCGTACTATCGCGGGCGTGAGGCACTCGCTGCACCGTAGGACACATATCGTATCGTGGCCACAGCCGTCATCACCCGCCAGCAAATTGAGACGATACTCGCTGACAGCCCCTTCCAGCAGCTCCTGGGGCTGCAGCTGGAGTCGTTCGATTCGGCGGCGAAAACCGTCGCAATCCGGTCGACCTTTGGCCCGAACGTCGAGCGCGCCACTGGGACCGGCCAATACCACGGCGGCGTCATCGCGAGCCTGATCGACATCGCCGGCGATTTCGCTCTGATCGCCGCGCTTGGCTACGGTGTGCCCACGATCAACTTCCGTGTCGACTATCTCAAGCCGGCCAGCAACACCGACCTCATTGCCCACGCGCGAGTCCGGCGCGCCGGTCGCACGATCGGCGTGGTCGACATCGACGTGACCGACGCGGACGGGACGCTCCTTGCGCTCGGGCGTGGATGCTACGGCACCCAACCCGGATGAGTCGCACGGCAGTGTGATGCGCATACGATGAGAGCTGTACTGACGGTGGCCCACGGCGGCCGCGAGCATTTGCAAGTCGACGACAGGGTCGCCACGCCGGATCCAGGCAATGGCGAAGTGCTCGTCCGCGTCGGCGTAACGGCGATCAACTTCCACGATATCTTCACGCGTCGCGGCATGCCAGGCGTGCATGTCCAGTTGCCGCTCATCGTCGGTTCGGACATCGCCGGCACCGTGGAATCAATCGGATCCGGCGTCGATGCGCGGTGGCTCGGTCGACGTGTCTTGATCGATCCAGTGCTCCGGGACGGCGACCGCATGGGGATGCTCGGCGAAACGCTACCGGGCGGCCGCGCCGAATTTGTGGCTGTGCCTCAGTCGATGCTGCTCGAGATCCCCGACGGCGTCACTGTCGAGGAGGCAGCGGCCCTGCCACTTGCCTACGGCACAGCCTACCGGATGCTCCTGGTCCGTGGCGGCGTCAAAGCCGGCGAACGTGTCATGGTGCTCGGCGCCGGCGGCGGCGTCGGGGTCGCGTGCGTGCAGCTCGCGAAGATGCTGGGCGCGGAAGTGCTCGCATTCGCCAGTAGCAGCGCAAAGGTAGAGCGCTTACTCGCACTCGGGGCCGACCACGTCGCCAATTACACCGAAGGCGCTTTTCTCGACGCGGTCAAGGCTATCTATGGGAAGCCTCGTGTCATGGGAGGCGGCGGCGTCGATGTGGCGGTGAACTTCACCGGCGGCGATACGATGGTGCCGACCCAGAAATGCGTGAGACTGGGCGGGCGCATCCTCTGCTGTGGAGCCACGGCGGGGTTCAACATCCAGCTCGACGCGCGGTACCTGTGGACCTACGAGCACACGATCATTGGATCCGACGGGTGGCTCCAGGCCGACCTCGCAACGCTGCTGGATCTCGTCGCCAGTCGGCGCCTCGTTCCGGTAATCGACCGGATCCTGCCGCTCGAACAGGCGGCCGAAGGGGAACGATTGCTGGAGGACCGCGAGGTATTCGGCAAGGTCCTGCTCGAGCCGTGATGCGATGACAGGCCTCGAGGCACCGCTCACCAACCTCGGTGACATCCTCCGCCTGCCGGCGCACGGAGATCGACTCGCATATGCCGACCACCGCGATCTTCAGTGCCCGAAGACGCTCACAGCCATTGAGCTCGACGATTTGATCACCGGTGTCGCCCGGGGACTCGTGCGACGTGGCGTTCGGGCCGGCGATCGGGTAGGGATCTTGTCGGAGAACCGGCTGGAGTTCATAGCGAGTTACCTGGGCGTGATGCGCATGGGAGCAGTGGTCGTTCCGATCAACTACAAGTTGCCGCCATCGACGATCGCACACATCGCCACTGACAGCGCGCTGTGCCTGGTCCTTTGCGACTCGCCACGACGGTCCCTGGTGCCGGCCGGGCTCCCCATCATCGGATTCGATGACGGCGGGCCCGATGGCTTCGATGCGTTCGTCGACTCGGGGCCAATCGCGACCTTCGTGCCGAGTCCGGATGACCTGGCTGAGATCCTCTACACGTCGGGATCGACGGGCTTTCCGAAAGGCGTCCCGCTGACGCATCGCGGCCAGGTTTGGGCCATCAGCCAGTACCTCACGCCGTTCGGGGCCGCCCCACCGACGGATTCGACACTGGTCGTAGCTCCCTTGTACCACATGAACGGCTTGTTCTTCACGACCGTGGCGCTGGCAACGCGGATGGCCGTGATCTCGTTGCCACGGTTCGAGGCACGTCGGTACCTCGAGACCGTCGCGCAGACTCGTTGCACCGTGCTGTCTGGCATCCCGACGATGTTCGCGCTCATGGTGCGCGAGCGCGCGCTGATCAGAGAGCTGGACCTGAGCTCGGTGCAAGAAGTGCACATTGGGTCAGCCCCGCTCACCGACGCGCTGCTCGCGGAGATCCAAGGATTGTTTCCTGCCGCGAAACTGGAGAACGGATATGGCACGACGGAAGCGGGACCAGCGGTGTTCGGACCGCACCCCGACGGCGTGCCGACGCCACCGCTGTCGTTGGGGTTTCCCATGAGCGAGATCGGGTGCACGCTCGTCGACGGTCCCTCAGCTGACGAAGGCGTGCTCGCACTGCGCACGCCGGCGCTCACGTCCGGGTATCTCAACCTCCCGGAAGCAACCGCAGCGAGGATGCGCGACGGCTGGTATCTCACGGGCGACGTGATGCGGCGGGACACGCAAGGGTTCTACTATTTCGTCGGACGCGCGGACGACATGTTTGTGTGCGGCGGCGAGAACATCTATCCGGGTGAAGTGGAGAAACTGCTCGAACGGCACCCGCAGGTGGCGCAGGCGATCGTCGTCCCCGCGCCGGATGATATCAAAGGACAGATTCCCGTCGCGTTCATCGTGCCGCGCGGCGAGCACCCGACTGCGCAGGACATCAAGGCGTACGCGCTGGCCCACGCCCCGGCATACGCGCACCCGCGATTCGTCGAGTGGCGAGAGGCGCTCCCGGTATCGGGGACTCACAAGATCGACCGCACCGCACTCACGGCCGAAGCGGCACGCATCGCGCGTGCGGCCGGCCGCGCACGGTAACGGTTGACCTATTATGGGATCGCTACCCATCGGACCAGACCCTGAACCTTGTCGAGCGGCGGGTAGGGGCGACGCAATGCGTCGCCCTCCGTTGGCGGGTAGGGGCGACGCAATGCGTCGCCCTCCGTTGGCATGTAGGGGCGACGCATGCGTCGCCCCCTCGCGATGCAAACGGTAACGGCCTCCAGCGACCCCGCGGCGAGCGCGTTGCCCGATGTACCCTCGCGCGCCGGTGAGTTGCTGGGCTTCCCCAGAGGCGCGTGGCTCATCATCGGCGTCGAGTTCTGGGAGCGGTTCAGCTTCTACGGAATGCTCGGCATTCTCGCGCTCTTTCTCACGGAGAATCCGTCGCGAGGTGGATTTGGGTGGTCGGCCGGAGATGCCCTGCTGCTGGTGGGCGCCTACTCCGGCGCGATGTACGCCTTCCCGGCGTTCGGCGGCTATTTGGCGGACCGCGTCCTCGGACGGCGACGCGCGGTCGCGATCGGTGGCACCTTCATGCTGCTCGGTCACATTCTGATGGCGTCGCCGGTCTTCCTGCCGCTGGGACTCGGTGCGTGGCGCGGTGCGCCGTTGCTCGAGGCGCTGCGCGGACTGGGCGTGCCACTGGGCTACCTGACCCGACCGGCAGCGGTAACCGCTGCGATCACCGCACATGGCCAGGTACTCGACGCACGCGCCGGGACAATGTGGTTGACCCAGGCCTACGTGTGGTCGGCCGTCGGGCTCTACCTCGCGCTGTTCTGTCTGATCGTTGGGAACGCGGTGATGAAATCGACGCTGGTGGTGCTGTGCGGCGAGACGTTCCGCGCAGACGACGCTCGGCGTGAGGCGGCCTACGCCTATTACTACCAGGGCATCGCCATTGGGTCGTTCGTCTCGCCACTCATCGTCGGCATTGTCTCGGAAGCCTACGGGTGGCATTACGGCTTCGCCGTCGCGGCCGTCGGGATGTCGGTGGCGCTCGGCTCGTACCTGCTGCTCGGGCCCCGCTGGCTGGGCGACGTGGGCATGCGGCCTGATCGCCCGGTGCCGGTCAGCGTGCCGGCAGCAGACCGCGTGGCCGTGCAGCGGACTCGAAGCAACACGCAATTGCGGGTTGTGCTCCTGCTGATCCTCGCGCTGCTGCTCTGCGCGTTCAGCGCCGCATGGAACCAGCTCTTCGGCAGCTGGTCGCTGTTCGCCGAGCACTCGATCAATCGCTCGGTCGGGTCGTTTGTCGTGCCCGTCCCGTGGTTTGCCTCGATGAACGCAGGGGTCGTGATCGCGTTGACGCCCGTGTGGGCGGCCATCCTGCCGCGGCTCAGCGCCCGCAATCGCCAGCCCGACATCGTGCAGAAGTATGTGTTCGCGCTCACGACCGCTGCGCTCGGACATCTCTTGATGTATGGCGCCGCGGTGGTCGGGACCCCGACGTCCCCCGCGCCGATCTGGATGCCGATCGTCGCGCTCGCGCTCATGGCGATCGGAGAGCTCGTGGCATGGACCGCCACGTACGGTGTCGTGTCGCGCGCGGCACCAGCCGGACTCGCAGCGATGACCATGGGTGCCTGGTATTTGTTGACGCTCGGACTTGGCGGCTACCTCTCCGGCTTCTCCGGCGAGGCGATCGATCGATTCGGATACGCGGCGACCTTCGCCGCGATTGCCATCGCGATGACGATAGCCGCGATCGTCGGCGTGCTGCTTCACGGACCGCTCACGCGGATGGCGGCGCGCGCACAGGTTAGTATTTGAATGGAAACGTCAGACGCTAGACGTGGACGTATTTCGGGTGATCTGGCGGGATGTGGTTGACGGCGGCCCAACCGTCATTCGGCGGGTAGGGGCGACGCAATGCGTCGCCCTCCATCACCGCACCGGATGCACCGGCGTCGACGTGCGTCATCCCCCGAGGTTGTCGTGTGTGGCGTCGCCGGCGAACGACGGGCGGCGCATTGCGTCGCCCTCTGTTCACTGGATGCGCCGTGGCTGGCCTCGAGGTTTGTCTCCAACGTCCAACGTCCAACGTCCAACGTCCAACGTCTAAAGTCTATGACACGCTCCACATACCGCGCGGCTGTCATGCCAGCGCCCCACGCGCCCATCGAGTTGCGCGAGCTCAACGCACCGGACTTGTCAGATGGCGAAGCGTTGCTCGAGACCACGTATTCAGAGGTGTGCGGGACCGACGTGCACCTGCATCACGGACGACTGAGTGGCGTGCCCTATCCGATCATCCCCGGACATGTCTCGGTCGGCCGGGTTGCAGCGCTGCGTGGCAGAAAAACGAGTGTCGATGGCGGCGTAATCCGGGAGGGTGATACCGTCGCGTTCTTAGATGTCCATGGCACGTGCCACCAATGCTACCAGTGCCTCGTCGCCAAGCAGACGACGCGCTGCCCGCATTGTCGAGTCTACGGCGTGACGTACGGTGTGCGCGACGGGTTGCTCGGCGGGTGGGCCGAAGCGATCTGGATGCGGCAGGGAGTCCACCTCCTGCCGCTCCCCGCGGGACTCGCGCCAGAGACGTACATCGGCGGGGGATGTGGCCTGGTGACGGCCACGCATGCGATCGAGCGGGGCGAAGTCCGGCTCGGCCACACCGTCGCCGTGCTTGGCGTCGGCCCCGTCGGACTCTCCGCGGTTGCACTGGCCGCGCTCGGCGGGGCGGAGCAGGTGTTCGCCATCGGCGGACCCGCGACGCGTCTCACCTTTGCGCAGCAGATGGGTGCGACGGCGACATGGGGACTAGACATCCCCGCCCCCGATCGCGCCGCTGGCGTGCGCGCGGCTACTGGCGGGCATGGAGTCGACGTCGTCATCGAAGCGAGCGGCAGTCCTGACGCCGTATCGCAGGGGCTCGACCTCGTGCGGGACGGCGGTCGCATGGTCATCGCCGGACACTACACTGACAACGGACCGATCTCGATCAACCCGCACACACAGGTCAATCGGAAGCATGTGGAGATCCGTGGCTGTTGGGGCGCGGACTATTCGCACTTCTACCGGGCGCTGCGACTTGCCGAGCGCTTCGGTGACCGCGTGCCGTGGTCTCGGATGGTGACGAACCGCTACTCGCTCGAGCAGTGCGGCGACGCGCTGGCCGCCGTCGAGGCGCAGACGGCGATCAAGGCGGTGATAGAGCCAGTTAGAAAAACGGGTGACGGGTGACGGCCACGAACGTGACCGCGGCTGGTAGGGGCGACGCAATGCGTCGCCCTACGGTGCGGCGATGCGACCATGATTCGTCGGGCGCACCAAATGCGACGCGCGGGCGTCGCGTGCGGTTCGGCCAACGCGGGCGACGCATTGCGTCGCCCCTGCCCGCCGGTAGCAGGTGTCGTTGCCGTTCCCGTCCCCCGTCCCCCGTCACCCGTTTTTTTTGTTCTACTCTACCGGCCGCTGCGCGTCCGCGCCCCGTCTGACTTGATCGCGTGCATGGGCCACCCTGAGGCGGCTCGCGAACAGGTCGACGATGCACAGACTGCCGCCGCGTTCGCGAACCTCGGACGGTGACAACCCGGTATACCGCTTGAGCATGTTGCGGAATGCGGAGGCGGAGGGAAACCCCAGTTCCAGCGCAGCGCGCTCCGTCGTGCGCCCCGGGTCCTCGAGACGTTGCGAAGCCAAAATCAACCGCGACCAACACGCGAGGGCGCTGGGCCCCGGGCACTGCGCGCGCGCGCAGTGCAACGCCAGCGTCTTGCGGTGGAGGCCCAGCGCGAGTGCTGCGGCGGCGACCGTTGGAGCCGATCGTCCGTGACGCAGGAAGTAGTCGATCAACGCGGCCACCGACTCGGGCACGAGCTCCGTCACGCGTGTCATGACCTGACGCCCGAGAGCCGTCGCCTGCGCCGTCGCCAGTCGTTGCGACAGGGTGATGCCGACGTCGTCGAAGTTGGCGATGACGACCTCGGTCGCGCCGGCGTGGGCCGCGTCGAGCATGTCGCGTGCGCCCTGCGGCGTGAGCGGGGCATAGACGAGAATCGGCACGGTGGGATAATCCGCATGAAGCGTGCGGATGGCCTCGTCGACCGTCGACCCCGTCGCATCGCGCCACTCGGTGACGACTGCGGTCGCGGCGCCGTCAGCGACGGCCGAGACGAGTTCGGGCACCGTCGTGCAGAACGAGACGTCTGCTTGGCCGCGTACAGCGCCGCGCAGCCGTGCTCGGGAAGCTCGGTCGCACACCAGTGCAGCTATGGTTACCATGTGCGCCTCGCACGCCTCGGGAGAGAAGCCCGGAGCCAGGTCGGGGGTCTCACGTTGACGCATGTTTAGCCGGGCGTCAATAGGGCGCAAATAAAAAGCAGGATAAGAGTTAGGCTCGGTGGGTAAAGGAACGGCAACGACTGGCCGGCGGCGCAACCCCAGTCCGGAACGGGGGCACGACAATCGCGGGGTCTTTGGTCCCCAGATCGCCAACCTCGGACCCCAGGATCTAACCCGTTGCCCTATTGGACCTTGGGGAAGGCCCGCCCTATATCGTCAAGCACGCTGGAGGCAGACATGGCGCAGCATCAGGTCGTCTCTCGAGAGGAATGGCTGGCGGCGCGCAAGGCGCTGCTGCTGAAGGAAAAGGAGGCCACGCACCTGCGCGACGCGATCAACGCCGAGCGATTGGCGTTGCCGTGGGTGAAGGTCGAGAAGACGTACGTCTTCGACACGCCCATGGGGAAGCGGACGCTGGGCGATCTGTTCGGTGGCCGCAGCCAGCTCATCGTCTATCATTTCATGCTCGGTCCCGGCTGGCGTGCGGGATGTCCGGGCTGCTCGTTCCTGTCCGACCATCTCGATGGGCCGCTGCCGCATCTCGAGCATCACGACGTCACGCTGGTGGCCGTCTCACGTGCGCCGTTGGCCGAGATCCAGGAGTATCAGAAGCGCATGGGCTGGCGGTTCCCGTGGTATTCGGCGTTCGGCAGCGATTTCAACTTCGACTACCACGTGTCCTTCACGCCCGACGCCGTGCGCGACGGGACCGCGTCGTACAACTTCGAGTTGGTGCCTGCCAAAGCCGACGCCAAGGAAACCGAGTTGCCCGGCCTGAGCGCGTTCTACCAGGATGAGACCGGCCAGGTCTACCATACGTATTCGAGTTACGGACGAGGTCCGGAGGAGTTGATTGGTACGCTCATGATCCTGGACCGCGCGCCCAAGGGACGCAACGAGCAGCGGACCATGGATTTCGTCCGCCGCCACGATGAGTACGAGGATGGGCCGCGGTCGCACGCGTCCAGCGAAGTGAACTGGCAGGAGGGCGCGCGCTCGCTGGTTCAACCGGTCGTCGCGCGGGAGACGTGGGCGGCGACCTGAAGCTCCACGCGTACATGAGAAAACCTTCTTCGTCTTCCGATTTGCGATACTGCTGGACAAGTTTGGCACGTCCTGGATGATCCTGCACGAGCGCCCGCAACAAAGGACTTGAAACAGCGTCTGATGTCGCAGGCATGCCCCGGGGGCGACCCCGGGGTAGCTTGCGCTGGCTCCATCCGGCCGACGGTGCCGCGCGAATCGGCCTCGCGCGGCGATCACCGCCGGTGTCCTGTCGGTCTCGAGCTCAGATGCTACTTCGACGATTCTTTCATCCTCGTCTGGCGCAGTCCAGCTATCTCATTGCGTGCACGGCGTCTCGTGAGGCGCTCGTCATCGATCCGCACCGCGATGTCGAGCTGTATCTCGATGCGGCGCGTGCAGAGGGCGTCCGGATCAGCGCGGTGACGGAGACCCATGTCCACGCGGACTTCCTCTCGGGAAGCCGAGATCTCGCCGCGCAGACCGGCGCCAGATTGTACCTCTCGGGCGAGGGCCGTGGCCCCTGGTCGTACACCGACGACTTCGTTCGATCCAGCGGCGCCGTACTGCTCCGCGACGGATACGTGATCAAGATCGGTGCGATCCGTGTGCAGGTCTTGCACACGCCGGGGCACACGCCGGAGCACCTCACATTCGTCGTGACCGATACGGCGGCTGCGAGCGAGCCGATGGGCGCGATCACTGGCGATTTCGTGTTCGTCGGCGATGTCGGGCGTCCGGACCTGCTCGAGCGGGCAGTGCACGTGACGGGTTCGGCCGACAGTGCGGCGCGACAGCTGTACCATTCGCTCGACCGGCTGGGTGGGTACGCCGACTACCTCCAGTTGTGGCCCGGGCACAGCGCGGGATCCGCGTGCGGCAAGGGGTTGAGCGCGGTGCCGCAATCCACGCTCGGCTACGAGCGCCGTCACAACTGGGCGCTTCGTCTGGACGACGAAGATCAATTCGTCGCAGAAGTGCTCCACGGCCAACCCGAGCCCCCGGCGTACTTCGCGGCAATGAAGCGCCTCAACGCGAGTGGGCCACCACCGTGGACGGCGGTCACTCGCCCGGCCCGTGCATTGCTCGATGAGATTGCCACCGCGGTTCGGCGCGGCGATGTGGTCATCGACAGTCGGCCCACGGAGGAGTATGCCGCGGGACACATTCCCGGCAGCATCCATATTCCTCTCGATCGTTCCTTTCTCGCGTGGGCGGGCTCGCTCGTGCCGCTATCGGCCAAGGTTTTCGTGATCGGAGACGACAACCACATGGCGCACGCCGCGGCGGACCTCGGGTTGATCGGCATCGATGGCGTCGTCGCTCATGCCGGGCCGGAGGTCATCGACGCGTGGCGTGCGAGCGGTCGCGCACTGGAGCAGGTGATCGGCGCGTCGGTGGAGGAACTGGCCGAGCGCCTCGGCGATGATCGCCTCACCGTGCTCGACGTGCGCACCATTGCCGAACGCGAAGAAGGGCGGATCCCGGGCTCCGTGCATATTCCGCTCACCGAGCTGCCAGACAGGCTGGGTGAGCTCGGCCGCGATGCCGAGCTGGTCGTGCACTGCCAGGCTGGCTCGCGTTCGGCGATCGCCACGAGCGTGCTGCTGGCGCATGGGTTCCAGCACGTCGGGGATCTGAGGGGAGGAATGAAGGCGTGGCGCGACGCCGGACAGAGCGTGGTGACGGGATCAACGACGGCGTGACTGCGCGCGCGATGAGAAGCCGCGCCCGGCCGAGCTGGCGCTGGGCACCGCGCACCGCAGCGCGAGGTGAGGCTATCCGAGCGGTTGTGTGGGTGGTCGCGCTCGCCGCGGCCGGGTGCAAGCTGGCGCCCGTCAAGACGGTCGATATCCACGTCCCCTCGCGCGATGCCGACGCGGATACGGTCGAATCGGCGGTCATCCCGCCGGACTCGGCGATGCCGGTCGGCGCCTTGGGGATGTCGATGCGACGAGGGCGCGCGCTGCTCGAGCACACGCACGACAGCTTGCCGCGGTTCGTCGGGGCAAACCTGCGGTGCATCAGTTGCCACATCGATGGCGGGCGCCGGTCCGATGCCTCGCCGCTGCTTGGCGTGTATGCCCGATACCCGCGATACGTGGAACGGTCGGGCGCGGTCGTGTCGATCGAGGAACGCATCAACTACTGCTTTACGCGGAGCCTCTCGGGACGCCGCCTGCCGCCATCGAGTCGGGAGATGCAGGACATCATTACCTATCTGGCATTTCTCTCGACCGGCGTGCCGACGGGCGCGCACGTTCGCGGTGAAGGCCTGCTGCGGATGCCCAAGCTGGTGGGCAACGCGGCCCGCGGCGGGCAGCTCTATATCGCCAACTGCCTGCGATGCCACACGGCTACAGGCGTGGGGGGCCCCGTGCCGATGGCCAGCCGCGCACTCAACGTGCCACCGTTCGCGCCCGCATTGTGGGGGCCGCGCTCGTTCAGCGTGGGCGCAGGGATGGCTCGCATCGAACGAGCTGCCGCGTTCATCCGCGTCGCGATGCCCTACGACAAGCCGGGGACGTTGAGCGATCAGCAGGCATTCGACATCGCGACGTTCGTGCTCTCCCATCCGCGACCCGACCAACCGGGGAAGGCGAGTGACTGGCCGCTGGGCGGCGCGCCCGCTGACGTGCCATATGCCACCCGTGGGCACCAGGCGTACCAGCCGGCGCCATTGCTGCGTCGCGCTGGGGACACGGCCGAGATGATGGTGCCGCCGCCGGTGACGGCCAATGCGGCGATTACCCACGCACGTCCAGCGCCCAAGAAGCCGGCGCACAAGCCCAGCGCCGCGAGCCACAAGAAAAGCACTTAGCGGGTTCTCGCGCGCAGCGCCCGGCGGTCGGGCTCGACCCATTCCGCGCGTGCGGTATCGGACAGGAGGTGCTCCCGCGAGTAGTACTGGAATGGGAGCTCGCGATCGACGCGGGCGGCGATGAGGCCATTGGCGAGGTGCGCGATCGAGCCCGGGTTGGCCGTTGCTCGCACGTGCTCGTCGATGACCCAGAGCCAGAAGCGTGTGATGGTCTCGTGGTATCCGACCCGCATAGGCTCGTCAGCGTGCGCGGCGTTGTATCGCTTGAGTCCCGTTCGCATGCGGCCCACGGCCTCCTCGGGGCCGTACCAGAGGCGATACCACAACCCAACGGTGAGATGCGCCGCGTGCGTCCATTGCGGGTAGGGCAGTGAGGTATGCTCGAACGCGAGGACCAGCGCGTAGATCTCGTCGGTGGTGTGGTAGTGGACCGGGCGCGCGCGGCCGCCGACCGTGTCATGAGTGACTGTCACCGTGTCGTCCTCGCCGTGGCGGGGGCGGCGAGCGGAACCGCCAGCGTTTCCTTGACCGTCCTCAGGACCACGGTCGTTCGGGTTCGGGCCACGCCGGTGAGTCCCTTGAGCTCGTGGGTGAGTACCCGCTCGAGATCCGACGTGTCGCGACAGCGCACCTTGAGGAAATAGTCGTCGTCCCCCGCGACATGGTGACACTCCTGGACTTCGGGCAAGCTGGCCACCAGGGCGAGGAACTTCGCCCGGTCCCTGGGCCGTTCGAGGGTGATGGCGACGAAGGCCGCGAGTCCGGCGCCGACGGCCCCGGGGTCGAGGACCGCCGCATACCCGCGAATCACTCCTCGCTCCTCGAGCCTCCGCACCCGCTCCGCCGCCGCGGGCCCGGTCATTCCCAGCGTCTCACCTAACGCTGCCCAGCTCTCGCGTCCGGCGGTCTGGAGTGCGTTCAGTGCTTTCAGATCAATGGTATCCATGGCATGATGCTAACGATTCGTTGCCCGGGCTGCAACTGTGCCTACGTCTTGTATGGTAATCGCGGCGGTTCGCTCCTCCCTGACCGCGCGAGGCGCGGGGGCGCGCGGGCGAGGAAAGCGACGGAGAAGGCAGGCCGCCCCAGCCCCCTGGCCGCCGCCTGGTCTCCGGGTGCGAAGCCCCCGCCGGGTGTCTAACTTTGGGCTGCAACGTGCGGAGCCGCGGCGTTGGGCCGCTCGAGCTCCTGCCTCCTTTCCTCTTGATTGGGTGGCTCTGGCCGCCCCGGGTCATTCCACGTGGCGTCCACAACTCTGTCCGAGCCGGCGAGCAGCACCAAGTCCGGCATTTTCGCCCGAGCCGCGGCACGCGGCCATGAAGAAGTCGTCTTTGCGTCCGACCCTCGCAGTGGGTATCGCGGCATCATCGCGATCCACAGCACCCGGTTGGGCCCCGCGCTGGGGGGGACCCGGATGTGGGCGTACGCGACGGAGGAGGAGGCAGTCACCGACGCGCTTCGCCTGGCCGAAGGCATGACCTTCAAGGCCGCCGCGGCCGGGATGCCGTGGGGCGGGGGCAAGGCTGTGATTTGGGCTGACGCCTCGAAGATCGACCGTCCTGCCCTATTCCGGGCGCATGGACGAGCTGTCGAGCGCCTCGGTGGCCGGTACATCACGTCGGTCGATATCGGCACGGGCCCGGACGACATGCTGTACGTGCGCGAGGAGACGACCCACGTCGCGGGGCTCCCGAAGCCGTTCGGCGACCCCTCGCCGGCGACTGCGCACGGCGTGCAGCGTGCCATTGAAGCTGCGGTCAAGCACGTGTCCGGACGGGCGGACCTCGCCGGTCGGATGATCGCCATCCAGGGATGCGGCCACGTCGGGTACCACCTCGCCCGTCTCCTGCACGAGGCCGGTGCCAAACTCGTCGTCACGGACGCCGCACCGGACCGCGCCAATCGCGTCGGCCGAGAGTTCGGCGCGCAGGTCGTCGCACCCACGGAGATCGAGACCGCGAAGGTCGATGTCTTCGCGCCCTGTGCGTTCGGCGGTGGTCTGTCGTCTCGAACGATCCCTCAGTTGCGGTGCAAGGCCGTCGCGGGCGCTGCGAACAACCAGCTCCTCACCGATGCCGACGGGGCATTGCTCGAAGCACAGGGCGTCGCGTACGCGCCCGACTTCATTGCCAACGCCGGTGGCCTGATCTACCTCGGCCAGGAAGTGCTGGGCTGGAGCGCCGACCGCGTCACCGCAAAGCTCGATGGCATCTTCGACACGCTCTCGGAAGTGTTCCAGCTCGCCAGCGAGCAGAAGATCCCGTCGAGTGAAGCGGCGGTGCGGATTGCGAAGCAGAGGCTAGATGGTGCTAAGGGGGCGAGTGCGTAGGACGGCTGAACGGCGGGGTCAGGGGTCAGGGAACGACACCACAACGACAACGCATTGCACCGGTAGGATGGGCGGCCTGAAGGCCGCCCCTACATGTTGCTGCGCACGGCGCTGGTTGGGAATTCGTCGACATGCTCATTGATCATCGGTGCAACTCCGAAAGATGGGCATTCACGCCGACATGTAGGGGCGGGCTTCAGCCCGCCCGTTCATTTTGCCGTTTGGTTTTTGCCGTTCCCTGGCCCCTGGTCCCCGATCCCTGCCCTGCCGTTGGCCGTTCAGGCATGCGAATGCTCCTCGTCGGGGAACGTGCCGGCGCGCACTTCGTCGCCAAACTTCTCGGCGGCTGAGCGGACCGCGCCAGCGAGCTGTGCGTAGCGCTTCACGAATTTGGCGGTGAAGCGCTCGTTGAGGCCGAGCATGTCGTGGAGCACCAGCACCTGACCGTCACACTTCGGGCCCGCGCCGATGCCGATCGTCGGAATGGACACGGCGGCGGTCACCTTCTCGGCGACGGCCGCGCTCAGGAACTCGAGGACGAGCGAAAAGGCGCCCGCTTCCTCCAACGCGTGGGCGTCGTCGATCAGGCGGGCGGCGGCCGACGCCTCGCGCCCTTGCACGCGGATGCCACCCAGAACGTGCATGGCCTGGGGAGTGAAGCCCAAGTGGCCCATCACGGGAATGCCGGCCGTGACGAGCGCGTGCACGGTGGGCGCCCAAGCGCGACCGCCCTCCAGCTTGACTGCGCCGGCACCCGTGCGCTTGAGCACGCGGGACGCGTTGGCGACCGCCGCGGCGCGGGAGACTTGATAGCTGCCAAATGGCAAGTCGACGACGACCAGCGATCGCGACGTGCCGCGCTGCACGCTGCGGCCGTGGTAGATCATCTGCGCCAAGGTCACCGGGAGCGTCGTCTCTTCGCCGGCCAGCACCGGACCCACCGAATCGCCGACCAGGATGACGTCGACGCCTGCCTGATCGAGCAATGCAGCGAAGAGGGCATCGTACGCGGTGAGCATGACGATCTTTCGACCGGCCTGCTTCATCGCCACGAGGTCGGCCGTCGTCACGCGCTTGGCTTTGGCGGGCGGGCGCTGTGCCTGCGAATCAGTGGTCATGCGTGCGACGTTCCTGACTACCTAGGGGAAGAGCTGCTCGTTGGTGTCGGCGACGGCGACGCTGATGGCCGACACGGGACAGTTGTTCGCTGCTCGCAGGATCGCGGCCTCGGGATCGCCGGCCGGATCGACCGCTTCCGACTGCCGATTGGCGTTGTGCGCGAACACGTGGGGCGCAATGGTGAGACAGGTCCCGTTGCCAACGCAGAGCGCATGGTCGACTGAGACGCGCAGGGCTCGCGGCATTGCCTACCTCCACCGAATGGGGAGCGCTTTGAGCGACCGGAATTGCACGCTGGGCTGGTACTCGAGCGTCGTCGGCTCCAGTTCGATCGACGGGAAGCGCTCGGCCATCGCCCGAAAGACTTCTTGCCCCTCGATCCGTGCGAGCGAGGCGCCCAGGCAGTAGTGGATGCCCGCCCCGAACGCGACGTGCGCGTTGGGTTGCCGCGTGATGTCGAAGCGATCCGGATCGACGAACGCCGCGGGGTCGCGATTCGCGGCCGCGATCATCCACCGGATCCGATCGCCGCGGCGAATGGTTTTGGCGCCGAGCTCGACGTCTTGCGCGGCAATGCGTTGTGTGGACTTGACCGGCGGATCGAACCGCAGGCACTCCTCCGTCGCCGTGCGTGCGCACCCGACGGGGTCGCGCACGAGACGAGCCCACTGATCCGGGTGACGCAGGAACGCGAGCGTCCCGTTGCAGATGAGATTCATCGTCGTCTCGTGGCCGGCAAAGAGCAGCAGCGCCGTGTTGACCAACACTTGATGCCGGTCGAACACGCCCTTTTGCTCTCCCTTGGCCAGGATCGAGATGAAGTCCGGACCCGGCTCGATCGTGCGCGCGTCGACCATTGGCGCGACGTACTCCATCATCCCGCGGATGCCTTCCATCAGCGGTTGCATTCGGTACGACTCGCCGCGATTGATGTAGAGCAGCTTGTCGGCGAGCTCCCGCAACAACTCACGGTCCTTTTCTGGCACGCCCATCATCTGGGTGATGACGCGAACGGGGAGCGACGCGGCGAGATCGGCGAGCACATCCATCCGCCCGTGCGGCTCGACTGCATCCAGCAACTCGGCCACGGCCGCGCGCACGAACGGTCGCCACGACTCCATGGCACCCGGCATGAAGTACTCGTGCACCACACTCCGCATATCCAAATGCGCGGGCCGATCCTGCTCCACCAGTTGGTTCGACCGGTACGCGCGCACGTCCTCGAGCAGCGGCTGGTCGCCCGGATCAATGGGTGGATGCGGCGGACGGCGGTCATTGCGGATGACGGCGGAGGAAAACAGCTCATGGTTCCGGATCATCCAGACCACGTCCTCATAGCGCGTGACCACCCACAGCTGAAACGGCGCGTTCCAGTGCACGGGGTCTTGCTCGCGGAGCCGGGCAAAGAACGGATATGGGTCGGCGATGACCGCTGGGTCGAACAGCGCGTCCAGACTGACCTCGCTCACCGCGTCCTGGTCTCGTGTCACGATGGTCATAGGTGCGATCCGGTTACTCCCATGTGGCACATCAGGCGATCGAACGGTCGGCGAGGGCGGCCACAGTCACGTATTCAAACCTAATTCCACCACAGGGTGCCACGCCGGATCTCGGTGGACGGCGGACCGCCTACCACCCTGCTGGTCCCGCATCCCTATGGTATAACTGTTTTCCTACCCGCGCGCCGTCAACTCGCCTACTTCTTCGCTCGGAGATATTGTGGCGGCCAAGGGACATCGACACTCAGCGCACGCGCGGCGTGCAGCGGCCAGTACGGGTCTCGCAGCAGCTCACGCGCGAGGAACACGAGATCGGCATCCCGTCGGCGGATGATCATGTCGGCCTGGGCCGGCTCGGTGATCAGTCCCACCGCGCCGGTCGGGACTCCGCTCGCATGTCGAACCGCGGACGCGAGGGGCACCTGGTAGCCCGGGCCGATCGGTGCGTGGATCGTCGCGGTGTTGCCACCCGACGAGCAATCGATGAGATCGACGCCGATCGAACCCAGGTGCCGCGCGAGCTCGATTGAGTCATCGATCATCCAGCCGCCGTCGACCCAATCAGTGGCCGAAATCCGAACGAACACCGGGTGATCCGCAGGCCAGACGTCGCGGACGGCGCCGACGACTTCCCGCACGATGCGAATCCGGCGCTCGAAGTCTCCGCCGTAAGCATCCGTGCGATGGTTGCTCAGTGGCGACAGGAATTCGTGCAAGAGATACCCGTGCGCGGCGTGGACCTCGACCACGCGATAGCCGGCCGCCAGCGCTCGCCGCGCCGCCGCAGCAAATGCCTCCACGATCGCGGCGATCCCGCGCACATTGAGCGCGGTCGGCTCGGGATAGTCGGCTGAAAAGGGGATGGCGCTTGGTGCCCAGACTGGGCGCCATCCACCGTCCTGCTCGGCGATCGCGCCCGCGCGGCCCGCCCACGGGCGATACGTGCTGCCTTTGCGGCCCGAGTGCGCCAATTGGATGCCGGCGATCGCGCCCTGCGACTCAATGAACCGGACGATCTGCGCCAGTGCCGGAATGTGCGCGTCCTTCCAGAGCCCGAGATCCTCGGGGCTGATCCGGCCATCGGCGGTGATGGCGGTTGCTTCAGTCATGACGAGCCCGGCGCCACCGACGGCCCGGGAGCCGAGGTGAACCATGTGCCAGTCGTTGGCAAACCCGTCTGTGCTCGAGTACTCGCACATTGACGAGACTGCGACGCGATTGCGCAGCGTCAGCCCGCGGATCTCGAGCGGCGTGAAAAGCCCCTCACCGCTTGGCATTCGGGCATGCGCAGATCCGCCCCGCACAGCATCCGTCATCGAGCGCAGGTGTAAGAAGTAAGTTATGGGCTCGCCGCGGCCCGCTCCCACGTAACTCGCGAGCGAGCCGTCAGCGTTTGGCGTAGTTCTAAGACCCGAAACCCGGCCCTGAGGAAGCTAATGGAACCGATTCAACCGACGCTCGACGACATCCGTAAAGCGCAGGCGCTGCTCGCTCAACATCTGCCCGTCAGCCGTCTCGTGCCGGCGCCATCGCTCAGCAAGAACGCGCGCGAACGCGTGTTCCTGAAGCTGGACACGGACCTGCCGACGGGGTCGTTCAAGGTGCGCGGGGCGCTGCACGCCCTGGCGACGCGCGTGGGACGCGGCCCGATCGAGGAAGTGGTCGCGTCCAGCACGGGGAACCATGGCGCTGCGGTTGCGTACGCGGCCCGCACGCTCGGCATTCGCGCACGGATCTTCCTCCCCGCCAACGCCAATCCGGTGAAGCGAAAGCGAATCGCCGACCTGGGCGCCTCTATCGTCGAAGAGGGACGCGACATTGCCGCGGCGTGCGAGGGCGCAACGGCCTACGCCCGAGCGCAGGGCGCATTCTTTCTGAACGATGCGACGGACCCAGACCTGCCAGCGGGCCCGGCGACCATCGCGTGCGAGATCCTCGACCAGCTGCCCACGGCGCGAACATTGATCGTGCCGATGGGCGACACGGCGCTCATTCGCGGGATGGCCGCCGCAGCGCGCCACTTGTCGCCCAACACCAAGGTCATCGGTGTGCAGGCCGACCGTGCACCATCCTACTACCTGTCGTGGCGCCAGGGCGAAGTGATCGGCACGGACACCTGTGACACCATCGCCGACGGCCTCGCCACTCGGACGCCGATCGCCGACAACGTCCGCATGATCAGGACATTGCTGTCGGATGTCCGCCTCGTGAGCGACGACGCGATGCTGCGTGCGATCCGGCGCCTCCTGCTCGACGAGCACATTGTGGCCGAACCGGCGGGAGCCGCAGCCACAGCCGCGTGGCTTGCGTCGGCGGACGCGCACGACGGTGACGTGGTGCTCCTCGTGAGCGGCGCAAATGTGACTCCAGAAACTTTGCAGCGGGCGTTGCAGGTATAGGGGATAGACGTTGGACGTTAGACGTTGGACGTTGGACGTTGGAACAAACCCTGGCGGCCAAGTACGGTGGCTAGCCCTCGAGGTTTGTCTCCAACGTCCAACGTCCAACGTCCAACGTCTAAGTCCCAGTTGCATCTTCCGACACCGGCCAGCAAAATGGTCTCTGTGCCGACGGAGTCGGCGGATGACCGTGATGCGGCGCGTCCCTCCGACGCTGTCCGCCGGATGACGATTGTACTCGGGGTGCGTCGGATGAAACGATTGAGTTTGAGCGTGGCGGCGGCGGTGATCGCGGCGGGTCTCGCGTCGCAACAGGTTGGCGCGCAGGGTGCGACGACCAAAGCACCCGCACCAACGGGAAGCTCCGCCAGCCAGAGCCCGTACATGGCGATGGCGATCCGGGTCCTCCAGACAACGCCACTGATCGACGGCCACAACGATCTGCCCTGGCGCATCAAGGAGGACAGCGTCCACGGCAGCGACGTCGTCGGCTACGACCTGCGCCAACAGACACCGGGCCAGACGGACCTGGGCCGCCTCAAGACGGGAATGGTGGGCGGCCAGTTCTGGTCCGTCTACATACCGGGCGAGCGCGATGCGCCGACGTACGCGCCCACGGGTGCGGTCGTGAGTCTCCCGGGCTTTGCGCGTGTGCAGCTGGAGCAGATCGACATCGCGCGGCGCGTGATCGAGCGCTATCCGGACCGACTCGCGCTTGCGACGTCGGCGGCCGACATCCGCCGAGAGTTCAAGCAAGGCAAGGTCGCCTCCCTCCTGGGCATCGAGGGCGGGCACGCGATCGAGAATTCGATGGGCGCGCTCCGCGCCTACTACGACCTCGGCGTCCGCTACATGACGCTGACGCACTTCAAGAACAACGACTGGGCTGACGCCGCGACCGACTCGGTCTGGCACAATGGCCTGACGCCGTTCGGCCGCGAGGTCGTGCGCGAGATGAACAGGCTCGGCATGCTGGTGGACCTGTCACACGTCTCGCCAGCGACGATGAGCGACGCCCTGACCGCGACCGCGGCACCCGTGATCTTCTCGCACTCCGGGGCCCGAGCGCTGGTCAACCATGTCCGCAACGTCCCGGACTCGATTCTGCGGCGCGTGACTGTGAACGGTGGGGTCGTGATGGTGCCGTTTGTCGGCGATTTCGTGTCGCCCCAGGTCTTCGCGCACGATAGCGCGATGCAAGCGCTCGCAGTCACGCTGCGTGAGCGCTACTCAGGCGACACCGCCGCGCAACATCGGGAGATGCATGCGTGGGCCGACGCGCACCCGGAGCCAGTCGCGACCCTGGCGCAGGTCGCCGATCAGATCGAGCACGTGCGTGCGGTGGCAGGCGTGGACCACGTCGGCATTGGCGGCGACCTCGATGGTGGCGGCGGGGTCCAGGGGCTGGACGACGTGTCCAAGTATCCTGACCTGCTGGCCGAGCTGGCGCGGCGCGGCTGGACGGAGGCCGACCTGCGGAAGCTCGCGGGCGAGAATCTGTTGCGAGTGTTTGCGCAGGCCGAAACCGTTGCCGCGCGGCTGCAACGCGAGCGCCCCGCATCGATTGCCACCATCACTCAGCTGGATCACCCGCCGGTCAAGCAATAATCTCTCTCCCCCTTTTTCTATGTATCCCGAACTCACTACGCCGATCCCCGTCGTCGATCTCGACCGGCTCGAGCGGAACCTCGATCGCATGGCGAGCTACGCCAGTGCGCACGGCCTGTCGCTTCGCCCGCACATCAAGACCCACAAAGCGCCGGCCGTCAGCAAACAGCAGGTCCAGCGCGGCGCCGTCGGCCTGACTTGCGCGACACCGCGCGAGCTCGAGGTCATGAGCGAGGTATCCAACGATCTGCTGCTCGCGTATCCCCCGGTCGGACCGGCGAAGCTCGAGCGCGTCATGGCCATCTCGCCGGCCACACGCCTCACGATCGCCGTCGATTCCGCGGCCGTCATCGAGGACATTGCCGCCGCCGCGACGCGCGCGGGCCGTACGGTCCGCATCCTGATCGAGATCGACATGGGACTGCATCGCGTCGGCGTCACCACGCCGGCCGATGCCGTCGCGCTCGCAGCCCTGGTCAAAGCTCGGCCGCCACTCGAATACGCAGGGATCGCGTTCTACCCGGGCCACCTGCGCGAGCCGATTCATCCGAACGACGCCGGACTGGATGCGTTGAGCCGCGACATCGCGACGTACGTCGGGGCACTGGAGCGTGCGGGCCTGGCCCCGGCGATCGTGAGTGGCGGCTCGACCCCGACCGCGTGGAACACCCACGAGGTGCGTGGCGTCACCGAGTTTCGACCTGGGACGTACGTGTATAACGATCGCACGACGGTCGACCTGGGTGCTTGCACCTGGGACGACTGTGCGATGACCGTGCTCGCGACCGTCGTCAGCACTGCCGTGTCTGGTCAGGCGATCGTCGACGCCGGAGCCAAGGCGCTGGGGCGCGAACCGCTCGCGGAGGGCACGGGACGTGGCTACGGACAGGTGCTGGAGCATCCGGAGGTCGTCGTGTCGAAGATGTGGGAGGAGCACGGCGCGCTGGATCTGTCTCGCAGCACGTGGCGACCGACGGTCGGCGAGCGCGTGCGCATCATACCGAACCACGTCTGCATCGTGACGCACCTGTTCGACACGGCAGTCGGCGTGCGTGGCGATCAGGTCGAGACGTCCTGGCCGATTGCCGCGCGCGGTCGCGAACCGGTATTGGCCGGGGCAGGTACCGGATCCGATTGGAAGTGAGGACGGCGCTTCGCGCCGTAGAGAGGAGAAAGGGGAAAGGAGAAAGGAGACAAACGGGGTAAACCGTGGGCGCCGCCCTCGACCCCGGCGACATTGTGTTGGATGGGTCTGGCGAAGTTGATTGTCGGCGTCGATATCCATGTCTCCGGCTTGGCTGCTCCGTAGAGCGATCGTCTGCTGCCCCCATCCCACCGGACCCATGCGCGCTCCACTGATCCGATCCAAGCGAATTCCTGCAGCCTTCACGCCAGCCCTATTGCTGCTGCTGCCGACCGCGGTTTCGAGTGGTCGGACACTTCTCATTCGTCCGCATCATGCTCACTACATGGCCGCCGACACGGGAACGAAGCCTCGAGCGCGCGATCTGGGCGTGCCGTTCGAGGGGACACCGGGACGCCTGAACGCAATCACCGATGTCGCGGGCGTCGAGGTCGGGCAGATCACGCTCATCTCGGGCTCCGGCCCGTTGGTGGTTGGCAAGGGTCCGGTGCGCACAGGGGTCACCGCGATCTTGCCGCGCGGCAAACGCAGCACCGAACCAGTCTTTGCCAACTGGGCGAGCTTGAACGGCTATGGGGAGATGACCGGGACCACCTGGGTCGAGGAGTCGGGATACCTCGAGGGCCCGGTCATGATCACCAACACCAATAGCGTCGGCACCGTGCGCGACGCGGTGATCGAATGGCAGTACAAGTACCTGCCGCGTGCTGACTGGGGACTGCCCGTCGTGGCGGAGACGTGGGACGGCGCGCTCAACGACGGCTACGGATTTCACGTCACCAAGGCGGACGCGTTCGCCGCCATCGATTCGGCGCGAACCGGTCCAGTCGCCGAGGGGAACGTGGGTGGTGGCACGGGGATGATCTGTCACGAGTTCAAGGGCGGGATCGGCACCTCGTCGCGCGTGCTGGCGCCACGCAATGGCGGATACACGGTCGGCGTCCTCGTGCAGTGCAACTATGGCGAGCGCCGACTGCTGCGGATCGCCGGCGTGCCGGTGGGCGCGGAGATCCCCACGCCGCTGCCGTGTTTCCTGCATCCGCCGCAGGACCATCCTCGCCGGTGGCGTTCGTGCGATCATCCCGAGCCGAGCGGGCAGGATGCGGGCTCGATCATCATCGTGGTGGCGACCGACGCACCGCTCCTCCCGCAGCAACTGCGCGCGGTCGCCAAGCGCGTGACGCTCGCTCTTGGCAAGACCGGCAGCCTGGGCGGCGACAGCTCCGGCGATCTGTTCATCGCGTTCTCGACCGCGCCGACCCACGGCGACGACACGACGCTCACACATCCCGTGACGATGCTCCGCAACGAGCGCTTGAATCCGGTATTCGAGGCGACGATTCAGGCCACCGAGGAAGCGATCACGAATGCACTCGTCGCGGCGCGGACCATGGTCGGCCGCGACGATTTCGAAGTGCCGGCACTACCGCACGATCGGCTGCGGGCGGCGCTCGTCAAGTACGGGCGCATCGCTGCGCAGTAGCAGCGGCATCGGAGCCTTGGTGACCGCGCCGACAGTCACTGCCTGCGCGAAGTCCAAGGAGCGGATGGGGAACGAAGTTGGGTGATAAGGCAGCGAAGTGTCCCTCAACCGTAACGCAGGCTCAGCTGTATTCCCGCCGACTGCTTCCGGTGTCTCAGCGTGTTTCCGCTCTGGCTCGCGCCGTGTCGCTCACCCGTACGACAGATCTAGGCTGGCCATCGTATCACCGAATGCGCGAGCCCGACTGGCCGTAGGACCTTGGTGTTCTGGTCGTGACGCCTCTGGTCTCGGTACCCTGCAGTCCCACATGTGGCGGCTAGAACGCGGTGAAACTCGTTCAACGGACAACGCGTTGAAGCGCAAATGCACGCACCGATCTGGACCCTGACGCTGGCGGCCGCCGCGCTCCTGTTGTGCGGCAGTGCTCGCTCAGCCGCTCAAGTCAACGGCCGCGTTCTCGGCAGCGGGAAGCCCATCTCGCAAAGCACCGTGACGCTCTGGGCGGCAGGATCCGACGCACCGACGCAAATGGGTCAAGCCAAAACTGACGCGGACGGCCGCTTCAAGATGCGGATCGGCTCCTCGCGCCCGCCCGGGTCTGTCCTATATCTCGTCGCCCAGGGAGGAACTGTGGTGGGGGACACGAGGGGCGACAATCCGGCGATCGCGTTGTTGGCCATACTCGGCTTAAACCCGCCGACCAGTGTCATCGTGAACGAACTTACCACGGTCGCGTCGGTCTGGACCGGGACGCAGTTCTTGGACGGCGACGCGATGCGCGGCCACTCGCTCGGTCTCAGAATCGCAGCCGGTAATGTGCCGAACTTCGTCGACCCCGTGACCGGCGGCTATGGGAGTGCGATCCAGTCTCCACTCAACGGTCCGCAGACGCCGACGATGGCCAACTTCGCGACGCTGGCGAGCGTAATTGCCGGCTGCGTGTCGCGCGTGATTGGCGACGCCTGCCCTATGCTCTTCGCCGCGGCGGCCGGTCCCGTCGGCGCTGCGCCGACGACTACGCTCACCGCAGCCGAAGCGATCGCGCGGTATAGCTGGTACAAGCCGGAACGCATCTTCCGTCTCCTCAATGCGTTCTATCCATTCCCGGCCGGGAAGAACCTGCGACCGGTGCCGTTCATGCCGTATCTCCAGTTCGCGCCCAGCGCCTGGGTGCTACCGCTCAAGTTCGACGGCGGCGGCTACCGCGCTGGCGGCAAGGCGATGTTCGACAGCGAAGGCAACCTATGGGTCGCGGATAACTGGACAGTCGGCTGGCAGGGTCAGGATGCGTTGTGGCAGGGCAACGCCACCAAGTTCGCGCCGGACGGCAAACCGCTCTCGCCGAGTCCCACCGGGTACACAGGCGGAGGGATGGAAGGCGGCACATTCGGTACCGCGGTCGATGCCAAGGACAACGTTTGGTTCAGCAATTACGGCAGCAAGGCCATCGCGGTATTCGACAAGAACGGCCAGCCGCTGACGCCGCCCGAGGGCATAACCTTTGGCGGCAAACTGGGCCTCATGCAGGGCATCATTGCCACGCCCAGCGGTGATCTGTGGGCATTGGGCATCGAGAAGAGTCAGCTCGTGCACTTCCCCCGCGGCGATCCGACCAAGGGACAGATCGTGTGTGAGGGCGACAAAGTCGAGCCGTGCAAGTCATTCCGGGCGCCTTTCCACCTCGGCATCGATCAGCAGGACCGCATTCTGGGTTTCCAACAGTGGCGCCGATCACGTCGTCCGGTTCCCCGCTGCAGACCCGACCAAGGTCGCGACCTTCAAGACCGGATTCAACAGCAGCGGGCTTGCCATTGACAGTCGGGGAAACGTCTGGGTGACGAACCGGTTCGGAAATGGAGTGATGGGCCGGGTGCATCTGATAATCATGGGAATCCATCTGAAGACCGAAGGCGTCACAGCGGCCTCCGACTATCTGACAAAGACCTTGTCCACACAGAAGGGAGGCCACGAAGGCGGAAGCATCACCCTGCTGCGACCGGACGGCACCGAATACGCGGGCTCGCCTTTTGTTGGCGACGGCCTGCCCGCGCCCTGGGCGATCGTGGTGGATGGCAACGACAACGTCTGGGTTTCGAACTTCGCGTCGGCGCAAAGCCCGATTGTGGAGCTTTGCGGCGTTCGCACAGAGAACTGTCCGCCCGGCGTCAAGACCGGCGACCAGATATCGCCTCCCAATGGCTACGTGGGAGGGGGCCTGCAAATGCTGACCGATATCGCGGTCGACCCAGCGGGTAACGTCTGGGCGATCAACAATTGGCAGGACATCGCGAGCTGCGTTGGCACTCCGAGCGAATCAGTATCGACCCTCTGTGGCGGCCAGGGCGTCACCGTCTTTTATGGCATGGCCAAGCCGGTGCGCGCGCCGCAGATCGGGCCGGCGCGTGCTCCGTAACGATTGCCAGAGCCATAGTCCCGGTCGATCATCCGGGTTTCCGCCGATGTCGCCGCTGCGATGACTTGGACAAGCCTTGTCCGGTCGGCGGGACCGTCGGCGGCAACCGCAATCCGGGTCGCACGAGAAATGGTGTCGAAGGACTCGCAGTTTTTTGAACTAGTCCCGGCAGAGGCTCGGCGATGGAGGCGGTGGGTTCTTGCATGTGCGGCTCGTTGGGCATTTACGCGGCGAATTCGCGACCACCAACCCGCATTGGTGGAAACCATTGGGGCATTTTCTGCATCGCGATAAATCGATCGCTTACTCGCCGGAGTTCGTCAGAGACCGACTTCTCTGAGCCCACGACGGCAGGCGGGGCGGGGCGACGCATGCGCCGCCCGGCGAAACGACTAGGGTTTCGCTTTGTTCGCCTGCATCGTGGCGAGCGTCTCGAGCACTTTCGCGCGCTGCTCTGGCGTCATGGCCGCGAGCATGTCCGGCGGGAAGAGGTTCGGGTCCGCGGGCGACTGCGACCCGTCGAATGTCTTGAACACTGTCGACGTGTGGAGCTGCACCGACGGACCGTCGGAAACGAGTGCCGACAACGCAGCGCCGGTGCTCGGTGGGTGCACCCCACTGGACGCGGTCAGATCGATCGAGTAGGCACTCGGCGGCGCGTCGCCTTCGCGCACGGCATCGAACGCCCACCGCAGTAAGCGGAAGGCGATGCCGACGAGAAAAATCGCTTCACCAGCGTACTTGAGTTGTGGATCCACGGTCGCCTCTGGTCCAACAGCAGACGACCGATGGCGGCTTCGGGTCGCAGGCCGTGCGGCCAGAGGGTCACGTGGCTGGACGCTGGTGCGGGCCGGCCTCGAGATGCGTGGTGAGATACCGGGTGAGCAGGGAGTACAGGTGAACGGTCGTGCCTTCGACGAAGAACGCCGACGGCTGCCGGTCATGGCCAACCAGGTCGGGCATGAGTCCGTCGACGGATGCATTGTTGGTGGTCCGGCACGATGTGGTTGACGGTCACCCAACCGGCATCCGGCGGGTAGGGGCGACGCAATGCGTCGCCCTCCATCCCCGCACCGGATGCACCGGCGTTCACGTGGGTGCCATCCCCGATGTTGTGGTCGTTGATGGATACATTGTTGGTGGTCCGGCAGGATGTGGTTGACGGTCACCCAACCGGCATCCGGCGGGTAGGGGCAACGCAATGCGTCGCCCTCCATCCCCGCACCGGATGCACCGGCGTCGACGTGGGCGCCATCCCCAATGTTGTGGTCGTTGATGGATACATTGTTGGTGGTCCGGCAGGATGTGGTTGACGGTCACCCAGCCGGCATCCGGCGGGTAGGGGCGACGCAATGCGTCGCCCTCCATCCCCGCACCGGAATGCACCGGCGTCCACGTGGGTGCCATCCCCGACGTTGTGGTGTACGGTGTGGCCCCGCGAACGGCGGGCGACGCATTGCGTCGCCCCTACCCGCCGTAATCCGGGTTCGAGCGCAGAGCAGGCCAGCGGTACGGATTACACTCCGATTGACCCCGGGCGTTACGCGGGCCAATATCGGGCGGACGCTAGCCAATCGAGACGGAGATGAGGATGCCACACGCCTGGCGCATGATGGTCGGGGCGGGGTTTGTCGCCGCCCTGGCGACCCCCGTGGCCGCGCAACGAGATATGCCAGATACCGCACCGAGCGGCAGTCCGATCTTCCTCCCCAATAGCCCGAACGTACATCTCCTCTCGCACATCCCGCTGGGGCGGTCGCAGACCATCTCGGGGATCGCGATGGAGCAGGATCTCGATCGGCCCTACGTGTACGTGTCGCGCATGCAGCATCCCACGAGCCCAGCGGGCTTCACGCTGATCAGTGTCAAAGACCCGCTGCACGCGCGGATCCTGTACCAGTATCACATTGCCGACCCGCAGCTCCACCAGGGCTTCGGGGGGATGGAAGGCAAGATCTTCAAGTACCGGGGCCGCTACTACTACGTGCAGTGCTTCCAGTTCAACCAGGGCTCGCCGGACGCCGACCTGGGCGCGATCGTGTTCGATGTCACCGGGTTGCCGGACATCGCGAAGATCCGAGAAGTCGGTCGGATCCGCGCTCCCAATTCCGCCATCTCCGCTGGAACGGCGGCCCGCTGCGGCGGTACGCCCGGGTGCTCGATCCCTGGCGGCTTCCACAACGTCTTTCCCTATCGGCACTCCGACGGCCGCACGCTGTTGTTCACCACGACGCTCAGCGGCACCTACGCGAGCATCTACGACATGGCCAAGTTCCTGGCTGGAGCGCCCGATCAGGGCTTCATCAGCCGAGTGCCCGTACCCGGCGCGACGGGTCGATACCACGACTTCTACGTCGGGTACGACCCCGCGACGCACCAAGACAAGTTCTACGGGGGCGCGCAGCCCGGTGGGTACTTCGTGTTCGACGTCACCAAGCCGGAAGAGCCCAAGCTGCTGACGTCCATCGTCGACGCCCCGGATGTCGTGGTGTCGGGGTTCGGTCGCGGCCACACGATCACGCCGACACCCGACGGCCGATACGTCGTGACCGAAACCGAATATCAATACGCGCCGCTGCGCGTGTTCGACCTCATGCCCGGCCTGCAGGGCAAAGTCCAAACGATCACCCGTCCGCTCGCCGCCTGGACAGCTAATTGGAAAGACCTCCCACACAATCACGAGATTCGGTGGCCGTACGTGTTCGTGTCGGCGTACGAGGATGGCTTGCAGGTGTTCAACATGCTGGATCCCACCAACCCCATCACGGTCGGGTACTACCGCACCTACGATGGTCCGCACGAAGCCGGCGTGACGCAGCAAGGGAGACCCGATACCGCCGAAGCCAGTTTGCGTGCCGGGAGCGGCACGGTGCTCAACGGGGCGTGGGGTATCGCCGTTCGGAACGCCGATGGCCTCATCGTGATCAGTGATATCACGACGGGGTTCTGGGCGCTCCATATGGATGGATTCGACGGGTGGAACGGCCACAACTGGGGCATGCCCAACATCTCGAGCGTCCAGGACTGGGAAAACGGGCCCGAGGGCGCTCCGAAACCGAAGGTTGTGCATGCGTCAACCGCGACCGCGACGAGTGCGGGCACGACCGGATCATTGGCGGTACGGCGGTGACCCCGGGACGCCAACAGCGCTGGCTCGTGGCGCGACTCCGGCTCTTCGCTGCAGTGCACGCGGCCGCGCGCATCGCGACGTCGCTCGTGGTCCTGGCGGGAGTGACGTCGGTGGACGCGGCGGCCCATGTCATGCGCTCCAACGCGGTGCGCAGCGTTCCGACGGATACGACCGCCGGGCGGCCTCGCTTTCGACTCGGCTCGACACCGGCCGCGCGGCAAGCGTCCGGCTGGGTCGAGCTCGCCCCTGCGCAATCACCGTTCGGCGTTGCCACGACACGGGACGGTCGCCTGGTGTTCGACCTCGACATCACGGCGACCGACCTGCCGGCGGCGTCCGATCTCGGTCCCTACACGCACTATGAGGCGTGGCTCACGACGCCCAAGCTCGATCTGGTCCACGACCTGGGTCCGATCGAGAACAACCGCGCGGTGCACGCCCAGGCCGACTGGAACAAGTTCACGATCATCGTGAGCGCGGAGGGCACGCCGGCCGGTCGCAAATGGACCTCGGCCATTGCGCTCATAGGCCGCTCCCCAAGCTCACTGATGCAATCGTTTGCGAGCCATCCGCTGTTCAGCACCCCGGAGCCGGACTGAGGTGGCTGTGCGGTCGATGATGGGGTATGTCGGCGCCATCGTGCTCGCGACCGGTTCACTCGGCTCGCTGCGCGCGAGCGCGCAGGGCGTCGACTCGAGTAGCGCCGGCGGGATGGCGGACATGACGGGCATGACCGGTATGGCCGTGGACTCCAACACGGCGCCCAGTGGCCGGACGATCGTGCCGATGATCAAGAGCCCGATGATCCCGGGACTCGAGGACGCGCGACCGACCGTCACGTTGTACAATCCCGGCACGAGCGCGGCGGCCAACAGCGTAGCGGCGGCTGTCCCGACGGCGGAGCTGCGGGCGAACAACGGGGACACGATCACGCTCACCGCGGCATTCGTTCGCCGCACGATCGCGGGTAGACCGTACGTCGTGTACGCGTTCAACGGCCAGACGCCCGGCCCACTCATTCGGGCGCATCAAGGCTCGACTTTCTACGTGAGGTTCAAGAACGCGATCGACCGCCCCGCCACCATCCACTGGCACGGCGTGCGGTTGCAGAACGCGTTCGACGGCTCGCCACAGATGACGCAAACGCCGGTCCCGCCAGGCGGAGCTTTTCTGTACGCCGTGCATTGCCCGGACGCCGGCATCTTCTGGTATCACGACCACGCGCGGGAAGACATTGGTCAGCCGCTTGGCTTGTTCGGCAATCTGTACGTGGAGGCCGACCATCCGACGACTGGCGCGCAACCCCGCCAGGCGTTCCTCATGTTGAGTGACATCTTGGTCGACGGCGACAGTCTGATGCCCTATGGGCGTGACGAGCCGAACTTCTCGCTCATGGGGCGCTTCGGCAACGTCATCATGGTGAACGGTGAATCGCGCTGGCGATTCACTGCCGCTACCGGCGAGGTCGTACGATTCCTGCTCACGAACGCCGCAAGCGCACGTGCGTTCAACGTGAGCTTCGGTGACGCACCGATGAAGCTCATTGCGTCAGACCAGGGCCCCTACGCGCGCGAAGTCTCCGTGTCGAGCATCCTCATCGCGCCCGGCGAGCGGTATGTCGTTGACGTGCGCTTCGATCACGCCGGCGACGTGCCGCTGCTCAATGGGGTGCAGACCGTCGACCACTTCCTCGGCGAGATCTACCCCAATCGGGACACGCTGGGCCATGTGACGGTGGCCGGCGCGACCCGCCCGGACGCCGACCAGTCGTTCGCGACCATGCACGATGACAGCGCCATGCTGCGCGACATCGCGCGCCTCAAGCCAGCCTTCGCCAAACTGCCCGACGAAGAGATCGTCCTGACGACCGCGATCCAGGGACTCCCGATCCCGGTCATGCAAATGATGTATGTCGACAGCGTCTACCGCCCGCCGGTCGAGTTCACCGACGGGATGTCGGACATGAATTGGCTGTCGACGGCCAAGGAAGTCCGCTGGATCATCCGCGATGTGCGGACCGGCGCGGAAAATATGCACATTGCGTGGCATTTCCACGTGGGCGACATCGTCAAGATCCGGGTCTACAACGACCCGCGGTCGTTCCACCCGATGGATCACCCGTTGCACCTGCACGGACAGCGCTTCCTGGAAGTCGCGCGCGATGGCGTGCCGAATCCCTATCTCGTCTGGAAGGACACGGCCATCATTCCGGTTGGTTCAACCGTGGATCTGTTGGCCGAATTGACGAATCCAGGTACGTGGATGCTGCATTGCCACATTGCCGAGCACACCGAGTCAGGAATGATGGCCCCCGTAACGGTGAGCGCCCAGTGACACATGGAGAGACCGTGATTGACGACAGAGAGTCGCCCACCGATCGCGCCAGGCCGCACGTCTCTCGCCCGGGCGGATTGAACCCTGCGCTTCGCCGTCTCCTCTCTCCTTTCTGCGGTTCTCCTTTCTACGGGCGCCGGCGCGCCCGTTGGCTGGTCGCTGCCGCGTGCCTTCCGACGACGCTCCTCGCCCAGGCGCGCCATCCGCTGCCCGGCAGGGAGGGCACGCCCAATATCCATATCATGGGGCACGTACCGCTGACCGGATATCTGCGAGGAACGGACGTCGACGTCGAGCAGGAGCTCAGCCGGCCGTATGCCTACTTCTCACACGGTCTGTACCCGCCGTCGGGATTCGACATCATCAGCCTCAAGGACATCGGTAAATCGCAGCCGCAGGTGCTGTATTCGTGGACGATCGACAATCCCGACCTGCACTTCGGGCTCGGCGCACTGCGCGGCCGCTATTTCAAGACGCACGGACGCTACTACTACGTGCAGTGCTTCCAGTTCGCACAGGGCGGGCCGGACGCCGATCTCGGCGCGATCGTCTTCGATGTCACGGGCTTGCCGGATACGACGACAGTCAAGGAAGTCGCGCGCATCCGAGTGCCCGACGCTCCGGGCGGCTTTCACGACATCTACACGTACAAGCACTCGGATGGTCGCGCGCTGCTCTTTGCATTGATCTCTGCCAAGCCGTACGCAGAGGTCTTCGACCTGGACAAGCTGTTGGCCGGTGCGCCCGATCAGGGATTGATCGGTCGAATCGTGAATCCCGATCCACGCGCGGAAAGGGACCGGGGTGTCGTCGGATCATTCCACGACTACTGGGTTGGATACGACCCTGCGACCCACCAGGACAAGTTCTATGGTGCGGGTCTCGGTGGATATTACGTCTTCGATATCACGCGACCAGAGTCGCCGCGCTTGCTCACATCGATCACCGGCGTCATGGGCGTGTACGCGGGGCACACGATCACGCCGACGCCCGATGGGCGATATGTGGTTACGGAGACCGAGTATCAATATGCTCCGCTGCGCATCTTCGACTTGCAGCCCGGGCTCGACAAGAAGGTGCCAACCATCTCGCATCCGATCGCGGCGTGGACCGCCGATTGGCGCGATCTGGCGCACAACCACGAGGTGCGCTGGCCGCTGGTGTTCGTGTCGGCTTATGAGGACGGACTCCAGGTGTTCAACATGATGGATCCCTCCGACCCGTACACCGTCGCGACCTACGACACATTTGGTGGCCCGCACATGCAAGGCTGCTGTTCGGACGCCTATGTCTCGGACTTCAGTCAGGACCCGCGCGACCACGGCATCTACAACGGTGCGTTCGGCGTGCAGGTCCGCGACGCCGACGGATTGATCGTGATCAGTGACATGAGCACCGGCTTCTGGGCGTTCCACCTCGACGGCTTCGACGGTTGGAACGGCCATCGGTGGGGCATGCCCAACGTCTCGACCGCCCAGCACTGGGACACCGGTCCGGAGGGCGTCCCCAAGGGCAAGCCCGTGGCGTTTAACGACAGAGATTGACGTTTAGTCCAACGTCCAACGTCCAACGTCTAACGTCCAGCATTTAAGGCCACCTTCTGCGGCGCGCCAATCGCGTGTTCGTAAATCGACCGTGAAATATCCGCGATCAGGTGCTGTGCCACATGCTCGTCGGGAATGCCGCGCGTGAGCACGACGAGGATGTAGGGTGAAGAGCTGCGCGGATAGACAATCGCGGCGTCGTGGAGCACGCCCGTGATCCAGCCGGTCTTGTGCGCGACGGGAGTGCCTGGAGGGAGACCAGCCGGGATCTCGGTCGAGAACTCCTGGGCGAGCAGGATTTGCCGCATCTGCGCGCAGCTCGCCGGCGTGGCGGCGCGGCCGTCTTGAATCGCTGCGAGGAGCGTCCCGAGATCACGAGCCGATAGGACGTTGTTGCGGCCGGCGTCGAAGGCCTTGAGGTCCTCGACGCCGCGCAGGACCTGCATGTGCGTCGCGCCCAGCGCATGCACAGTCGAGTCGGTGCGCTGAGCGCCGACGATCTCGATCACGGTATTGGTCGCGAGATTGCTCGAACGCTCGATCATCCGGTCCAGCAGCTCCCGGATCGCGACGGGCTGCCCCACCTTCAGGTAGAGGCTGCTGTCCGAGTCGTCTTTGGGATCGAGCGCGTACGGCGAACCGTCGACGATGCTGGAGAAGCGATTCTGGAGGGTCACCTGTTTGTCGAGCGACAGTTTCCCCGCATCGACGTCTCTAAAGAGCTGAATCATCACGCCGACTTTCATCGTGCTCGCCGCATGAAAGACGCTGTCGGCATTGATGGTGAGCGTGTCGGCGGCGCGGCCCAGGTTGCGGTAGTAGATCCCCACGACGGCGCCGGGCACCTGCTCGATGCGCTCGCGCACGCGCGCATTGAGCGCGCCGGTGATCGCATTCCTGGCCGGGGCAGGGGTCGAGCTCTCGGGGCGACTGGAGTGGCAGCCGGCGATCAGTGGGGCGATGGCGATGACGGCGTGCCGGAGACGCCGGCCAGCCCGCGCGCGGGTATGCATGAGCCGAATGTAGCACCGGTCGCAGAGCGGGGCAGCGCACTGACGCGCTAGCGCGGGCGTGGTCAGGAGTCGCAAATTGGCCTCGTGCGTTTCCACGGCCGGACTCAGGGCAGGACTCTTATTCCGATGAAAGCAAAAACATTGATCGCTGCGTCGACGATCGTCGCAGTGCTTCCTTTCGCGCACCCACATATGCCTGGCACTCCGAGCGCTGCGCCTCCGCCGATCACGCTGGCTGTCGTGAACGCCCGGGTATGGACCGGCAATCCAGCTCGCCCCTGGGCCGACGGCCTCGCCATCCGCGGCGATCGACTGGCGCTCGTCGGGTCGAGTGCGGAAGTGCAGAAGGTGGTCACGCCTGACACCCGGGTGATCGATGCGCACGGCGCCTTTGTGACGCCGGGCTTCATCGACTCACACGTGCACTTCATTACTGGCGGGTTTGCCCTGCGATCGGTGCAGTTGCGCGACGCGGCGACACGCGAGGAGTTCATTCGCCGCGTCAAGGCATTCGCGGCCACGCAACCGCCGGGCACGTGGATCACGGGTGGCGAGTGGGATCACACCCTGTGGGGCGGCGAGCTCCCGCGGCATCAGTGGATCGATTCCGTGACGCCGAACAATCCGGTGTGGATCAACCGGCTGGACGGCCATATGGCCCTCGCCAACCGCGCCGCGATGGCGGCCGCGCACGTCTCGGCAGGCACAAAGGACATCGCCGGCGGTACGATCGTGCGCGACCCGAATGGCGAGCCGACGGGCATCTTCAAGGACAACGCCCAGTCGGTCATCGGCGAAGCGGTCGCGGAACCGTCGCATGCAGCCAAGGATGGCGCGCTCGACGCGGCGATGGACTATGTCGCCGCGCAGGGCGTCACCTCGGTCGTCAACATGGGATACTCCTGGGACGACTTGGCGACGTTCGAGCGTGCGCATGCGGCACACCGGATGAAGACCAGGATCTACGCCGCCGTCCCGCTCGCCACGTGGGCGCGCCTGCGCGACACGATTGCTGCGCGCGGTCGCGGTGACAGCTGGCTGCGCATCGGCGGGCTCAAGGCGTTCGTCGATGGATCGCTCGGCTCCCACACGGCCGCCATGCTCGCGCCGTTCACCGATGCGCCGCACGACACCGGCCTCCTGGTGACGCCGCCCGAAAGCCTGTATGCCTGGACGTCAGCGGCGGACAAGGCGGGGCTGCAGGTGATCGTGCACGCAATCGGGGACCGCGCCATCCGACTGCAACTCGACATTTTCCAGCGCGTCGAGCGGGAGAATGGCCCGCGCGATCGCCGCTTCCGGATCGAACACGCGCAGCATCCCGCGGCGAGCGATATCCCTCGCTTTGCCGAACTCGGTGTGATCCCCAGCATGCAGCCGTATCACGCGATCGACGATGGCCGGTGGGCGGAGCAGGTCATCGGGCCCGAGCGTGCCAAGACGACGTATGCCTTCCGGTCATTCCTCGATAGCCATGCCAAGCTCGCGTTCGGGAGCGACTGGGACGTGGCGCCGCCCACGCCCATCGAAGGCATCTATGCAGCCGTGACGCGCCGCACCCTCGATGGCGCGAACCCAGGCGGCTGGATACCGGCCCAGAAAATCTCTGTCGACGAGGCCTTGCACGCCTACACTACCGGCGGCGCCTACGCCCAATTTCAGGAAGACGACAAGGGCACGCTGGCGTCCGGCAGACTCGCCGACTTTGTGCTGATCGATCACGACCTCACCGAGATGCCGCCCGAGACGCTGCGCGATGCCCACGTGATCATGACCGTCGTCGGCGGTCGCGTTGTCTACGAACGGAATGGTCACGCGCCAATAGGCGGCGCGGGGCGCTGACCGCCGCGGGCGCTCAGCGCGCACGAGAAGGAGAAAGGAGAAAGGAGACAAACGGCCATGTTATCGGTTCGACACAACGCGATTCTCGCGATTGCAATCGGCGTGAGCGCCGTGGCTTGTTCCCCGGGTGCGCCGGAGAAACAGGCTGCGACATTGAGTCCTTCAGGTTCGACGGCGGCGGGTGCACCCGCGTCTGGCGCGGATTCCGGATCACGTGCGAGCGCGGCCGCTGAGCAGCCATCGGCCACGCATTTGGCGCCTCCGGCCAAACCGGTCAGCGCAACGCCAATCACCGTGACCAGTACGACCTTTCAGCCGGACGCTCCGCTGCCGACGAGCACGGAATTCGATGGGTGCGGGGGACGCAACCAGTCGCCGCAGGCTGACGTGGAGCAATTTTCCCCCGGCGACGAAAAGCTTCGTGATCACCCTGTTCGATCCCGACGCGCCGACGAGTACGGGGTTCTGGCACTGGGTGGTGTTCGATGTGCCAGCGTCCGTCACGAGCCTTTCCGTTGGCGCGGGATCGAATGCCTCTCCCGCGGCGCATGCGAAGTCCGGTTACACGGATTTCGGCTTCAGCCACTATGGCGGTCCCTGCCCGCCGAATGGCGACCCTGCCCACCACTACATCTTCACGGTCTATGCGGTGGACGTGCCCGCGCTCGAGGGCGTGGGCCCGAGATCGACCGCTGCCACCGTGATGTTTTCACTGCGTGGTCACCTGCTGGCGCAGGGATCGCTCGAGGGAAGGTTCGCGCGCTGAAAAGGGCCGGGTGACGGGTGACGGGTGACGGGTAACTGGCAACGGGTGACGGGTAACGACAAACGGCCACGGGCAACCGGTCCGAACGCGTGCACGGACTCGCCCCCGGCGGTAGGGGCGACGCAATGCGTCGCCCTCTGGAATTGACCACGATCTGTGGGTGACCCGTCACCCGTTACCCCGCTCTCCCTTCACCTATCCCCCCCGAGCATCGCCCCGAGTAATCCCCCGACGACCCCCGCGGTAGCCGTCTGCGTCGTCGCCGACTCGGTTCCCACGGGTGGGTGGTAGTACATCGACTGCACGCCGATGCGACCGGGGCCGGTAAAGCGATTCCAGAAGATCTGGCCTGCACTCGCGAGGAAGCCGGCCGCGAGTCGCTGGAACTGTGTCTCCATTCGCACCGACTGGTCCTTGTAAACCCAGCCGCCCGGCTCGATGTCGATCTGCTCGCCCGCCGCCAACTCCACCGAGAAGACGTTGCCGTATCCGTGGAGCCAGACGATGCCGTCGCTCGCATTGGCGGTGAACGTGTCGATGAAGAATCCGCTGCCGCCAAACAGCATGTTCGATACGCCCGACACGGTCTGGAAGGTGTAGTCGACATTGCCGGTTGCGGCCAGGAACTGGTGCTCGCGCACATCGATCGACTGCCCGCGCGACAGATGCATCGGCACGATCTGGCCTGCGCCGTCGCGACTGAACGCGATGTGGCCGACGCCGCGCGTCTCCGTCAGGAACACCGGCAGCCCCGCGAACATCCGCTTGATCGCCCCCTTCATGGCTCGCACGCCGACGTCGAGTTGCGGATGCTTCCACAAGAGCACGTGATGCTCGAAGAAGACGGAGCCCTGCTGCAACTCGATGTGTAGCGCGGGTACGAGCTCGCCCTCGAGATGGTAGGTCACCCCGGCAAAGCTTTCGTCGTGAACGCGTGTGGGGTGGAGAACGGGGACGGCCATCGGCACCTCAGGCTGGAGGGCGGGCGCTGCGCGCCCCGAGAAAGTAGAACTACAGAAAGTAGAGAGTAGACCAATGCGTTCGCGAACGAAAGCCAGTTTGCCTGTTTCTACCGATGGACGGCAAGGGCGAGGTGTGCCTCGCCCCTGTGGGCCGGCCCCTCAAGTTGCTGCGGGTGGCTTGGGATCAGGATTCGCCTTCTACTTTCCGCGTGAATACTCTCCCCTGCGACGATCCGGTAGATTGTCGGCCATGGACCATCCCGCGTATCCCGAGGCCGTCGCACACTTGCGGCGTGTTGACCCGGTCATCGGCGAACTCATCGACCGAGTCGGGCGCGCGCCCCCAGGGCCGCGGACGGAAGGGAGCCACCTGGGCTACATTGCGCGCTCCATTGTGTTCCAGCAACTGTCGGGGCGTGCTGCGGGCACCATCCACGGGCGCTTCGAAGCGCTGTTCGGCGGGCGGGCGCCGACGGCAGACGAGTTGCTGCGCATGGGCGATGGGCAGTTGCGATCGGCGGGTCTGTCGCGGGCCAAGGTGGCCTATCTGAAGGACCTGGCTCAACAGTCGGTGGACGGGAAACTGGCGGTCGAGCGACTTCACGAGTTGGAGGATGCAGCGCTGGTCGAGGCTCTCACGGGCGTGAAGGGAATCGGCCGGTGGACGGCGCAAATGTTCTTGTTGTTCAGACTCGGACGGCCGGACGTCCTCCCGGATCTCGACTTGGGCATCCGGAAGGCGGTGCAGCATGTGTATGGGTTGCGTCACATGCCAACGCCTCAAGAGGTGCTCGCGCGTGGCGCGGCGTGGTCGCCGTATGCTTCGATTGCGGCGTGGTACCTCTGGCGCAGCCTGGACTTACCGGAGGCAGCGTCCATGCGACGACGTCCCCCGACGAAGGCTGCGACAAAGCCGCGGCGCCGCGCAGGATCGAAACGTGCAACCAGAAAACGCGCTCGCGCCAAGACGAAACCGTCTGCACGGGCTGCCAGACGCCATACCTCGTCACGACGCAAGAAACGCCCTACGCGACGCAGTTGACGGGCACGCCGATCGGCCATTGGCGCTTGCGGTCGCAACTCGCTCGTCCCTGACCCTTATCCCGCCGTTTGCTGTCACAAGCCACAGCGTTCGAGGCGCAATGATATGAGCACCGAGACGGCGCAGCTCGCAGGTCCAGACCTGGAAGAGGCCGGCTGTCCGCTCAACGACGTGGCTGACGGGGGATCGCTGCTAGGACACGCTCAGGGCGAGGCGGTCCTGGTCGCCCGAAGCGGGACGGAGTACTTCGCGGTCGGTGCGACGTGCACGCACTACGGTGGTCCGCTGGCCGAAGGCATCGTCGTCGGCGAGACCGTACGATGCCCGTGGCATCACGCGTGCTTTTCGATCCGTACCGGCGAGGCACTGCGCGCGCCTGCGCTCAATCCCATCGCGTGCTGGAACGTCGAGCGGCGCGGCGGGCAGCTGTTCGTGACGGGGAAGCGGGCCGAGCGCGATCCACTCGCGCCGCTACATCCCCCTGCTGCGCGGCAGGACGAACCCAATGCCATCGTCATCATTGGTGCGGGTGCAGCAGGCAGCGCCGCCGCCGAGATGCTGCGTCGTCAAGGCTATACTCGCTCGATCACGATGATCGACGTCGAGACCGACGCGCCGTACGACCGGCCGAACCTGTCCAAGGACTATCTCGCCGGGACGGCGTTGGATGAATGGATTCCGCTGCGACCGGATGGATTCTATGCCCAGCATGGCATCGACATTGCGCGAGCGCGTGTGACGTCCATCGATCCATCCGCTTCGACGGTCACCCTGTCGGACGGTCGGACGCTTCAGTACGGCGCCCTCTTGCTCGCCACGGGTGCGGAGCCCAATCACCTGGACGTTCCGGGTGCCGACCTGCCGTTCGTCCATGTGCTGCGATCGCTCGCGGACAGTCGTGGCATCATTGCATCGGCTGCCAACGCGCGCCAAGCGGTGGTCATCGGCGCCAGCTTCATCGGTCTCGAGGTGGCGGCGTCGTTGCGGCATCGTGACATTGATGTCCATGTCGTCGCGCCCGAAGATGCCCCGCTCGCGCGCGTCCTGGGGGAGGGGCTCGGCAACGACATTCGGCGGGTGCACGAGTCGCATGGCGTCGTGTTTCACATGTCGACGGGGGTATCGCGCATTGACGAGCAGGGCGTCCATCTCAACGACGGCACGACCTTGCCCGCCGATGTCGTGGTCGTCGGTGTCGGCGTGAGGCCGCGGCTCGAGCTGGCGCGCCAGGCAGGACTCCGCGTCTACCAGGGCGTGATCGTGAATCAGTATCTCGAGACGAGCGCGCCGCGTGTCTACGCCGCCGGAGACATTGCCCAGTGGCCGGACCCGCACACCGGGGAGCAGATTCGCGTGGAGCACTGGGTGGTCGCCCAGCGGCAAGGGCAGGCCGCTGCGCGCAATATGCTCGGCGCTTCGGAGCCGTTCGACGCAGTCCCCTACTTCTGGAGTCAGCACTACGACACCACGGTGCGGTATAGCGGCCACGCGCGGAGCTGGGATCGCGTCGTGACCGACGGCGCGATGGCGACGGGGCGTATGTCCGTCGCATATCGCAACCGGGCCAGGACGTTAGCTGTGGCGAGCGTCGGCGAGGACCGGCAAAACCTGGAGGCCGAGGCCGCCCTCGAACGCGACGACGAGCGCACGCTTACCGAGCTCGTCCCTTAACCGACGCGTATGCGTCGGCCCCACCCGCCGCTCAACGGAATTCGGCTGCTCGTCTGATGCCTGCCCATCGAGTGGGGTCAACCCATGTTGCGATCGTTCCCTTTGACGGCCGTCAGATCGAGCTCCAGTACGAGTGGATAAACGCCGGCGGTGGTGACGCACCGCTGGTGGTGTTTCTGCACGAGGGGTTGGGCTCGATCGAAATGTGGCGCGACTTTCCGAGTGAGCTGTGTGCAGCCGGCGGGTATCGAGGTCTCGTGTACTCGCGCTACGGCTATGGACGATCGACGGCTCGACCGGCCGGCGAGCGATGGACGCCGGAGTATCTGGACCGGCAGGCGCACCAGGTGCTGCCAGCGCTTCTCGACACCGTCGGCGTGGCGCACGCACGGCCGTGGCTGTTCGGCCACAGCGATGGCGCGACCATCGCGCTGATCTACGCGGCCCTTTTCCCCGACGCGGTGCCGGGGGCGATCGTGATGGCGCCGCATGTCTTCCTCGAGCACGTCGCGCGGGTCGGCATTGCGGCGACACGTGCGCGATACGAGTCGGCTGGCTTCAAGGAGCGGCTCGCGCGCTATCACGCGGATCCGGACTCCGCCTTCTGGGGTTGGCACGACGCCTGGATGGATCCTGCGTTCACGGACTGGAATATCGAGGCGATGCTCGCATTGATTCGCTGCCCGATCCTGGCGATCCAGGGCGTCGGCGACGAGTACGGGTCGATGGGGCAACTCGATGCGATCGCACGCCGCGTGCCGACTGCTGAGCTCCTCAAACTCGAGAACTGCGGCCACTCGCCGCACCGAGATCTACCGGACGTGGTGACGCGGGCGACGGTCGAATTCATCGCGCGGCACCGGGCGTCGCACTCGCCGGCCGGACCCTCTTGAGGGCTGGCAGGGCGGCCTGTCCGCTCCCGTAGCTATCGCTGGTGCGCGACGCGTTCTTGCCGGCGCCAACGGCGGGGGCGGGACGGTTGCGGAGGGCCATAACTCAGGTTCAGGTTTGAGTGCCGGCCCGGCCGGTTGCTCCTGGTCGTTACCCGCCAACCCCGAATCCTATGTTGACCGATCGCGCTCCGTGGGTGCTCGCCGCGCTCTGTGGCGCACCTCTCCTCGTCGCTTCGACACAGCCGATCCACGCGCGCACCGCGCCCGACGACACCGCGATACTCGCCGGGTATTCGGCCGACGCGTCCCGTGCGGAGCGGCAGTGGGAAAGCCAGTTCCAGGCGATACCCGAGCCACAGCGGATGCGCGCCGCGATGCAGCGGATGTCCGCCAAGCCGCACAATGTCGGCACGCCCTACGACCTGGACAACGCCGAGTGGTTGCTGGCGCAGTACAAGTCGTATGGGCTCGACGCGCACATCGAATCGTTCGACGTGCTCTACCCCACGCCGCTCAAGGAAGCCGTGGAGCTGGTCGCGCCCACTCGGTTCGTCGCCAAGCTGCGCGAGCCGGCGGTGCCTGGCGACCCGACGTCGAGCATCACCGAGAATCAGCTGCCGCCGTACAACGCGTACTCCATCGACGGCGATGTGACCGCTCCGCTCGTGTACGTGAACTACGGGGTGCCGTCGGACTATGAGGAGCTGGCGCGGCACGGGGTGAGCGTGAAGGGGGCGATCGTGATTGCGCGATACGGCGGCTCGTGGCGAGGCATCAAGCCGAAGCTCGCCGCACAGCACGGTGCCATCGGCTGCCTCATCTACTCGGACCCGAAGGACGACGGATATGCGGACGACGAGGTGTTTCCGAAGGGCCCAATGCGTCCGCGCGATGGTGTCCAGCGCGGCAGCGTGATGGAGATGGAGGTCTATCCTGGCGATCCGTTGACGCCGGGTGTGGGCGCAACCAAGGACGCCAAGCGGCTGCCACTGAGCGAGGTGAAGACGCTCACGAAGATTCCGGTGCTGCCAATCTCGTACGGCGATGCGCAGCCGCTGCTCGAGGCGCTGCGTGGGCCTGTCGTGCCTGAGGCGTGGCGAGGCGGTCTCCCGATCACATATCGCATGGGCCCTGGTCCGGCCCGTGTCCACTTGCTCGTGAAATCGAATTGGGGGATGGCGACGCTGCACGACGTCGTGATGCGCATCCCCGGTTCGGAGAAGCCGGACGAATGGGTCGTACGCGGCAATCACTATGACGCGTGGGTCGAGGGCGCCGCGGATCCGTTGTCGGGGCAGGTGGCGCAGTTGGAGGAGGCGCGCGCGCTTGGCGTGCTCCTGAGCAAGGGCTGGAAGCCGCGTCGCACGATCATCTATTGCTCGTGGGACGGTGAAGAGCCTGCACTGCTCGGATCGACCGAATGGGCCGAGACGCACGAGGCGGAGCTGAAGGAGCACGCCGTCGCGTACTTCAACACCGATGGCAACGGACGCGGGTACCTCGGGGTCGGCGGCTCTCACATCCTCGAGGGCTTCCTGAATGGTGTCGCGCACGACATCACCGATCCCGAGACCAAGAAGTCGGTGTGGAAGCGGTGGCAAGCGCGTGATATCAAGAACGGCAACACGGGCCAGCGGGGCGAGGCCCGGACTCGCGCGAACCTGCGCATCGCGGCGCTTGGCTCCGGCTCCGACTACTCGCCGTTCCTGCAGCACGACGGCGTTCCGTCCGCGAACCTGGGCTTTGGAGGCGAGGACCGCGGTGGCGTCTATCACTCGCTCTACGACGACTTCTATTGGTATACGCACTTCTCCGACACGAGCTTCGTCTACGGGCGCGCCCTGTCGCAGACCGTCGGCACAGCGGTCATGCGGATCGCCGACGCGCAGTTGCTGCCCTACGACTACACGGGTCTGTCCCAAACCGTGAGCCTCTATGCGGCGCAGCTCGACACACTCGCGAAGCATGAAGCGGACTCGATCACGGAGCTCAACCGCCAGGTGCGAGACGGCATCTACGTCGCGACGAACGATCCTCAGCGGCCGACGTATGCACCGGACACGCTGACGCCGGCGCCGCATCTCGACTTTGCGCCGCTTCAGAACAGCGTCGACGCGCTCAATCGGGCGGCACAGCAGTACGCGCAGGCGGTGACCGCCGTCAACGCGGACGGCGGCGCGGCCCTCGCGAAGGCGGGCATCGCGCAGGTGAATGAGAAGATCCTCAAGAGCGAGCAGACGTTGACGTCACCCGACGGCCTGCCTGGCCGGCCGTGGTACCGCCACCTGCTCTACGCGCCGGGCTACTACACGGGCTACGGAGTGAAGACCGTACCCGGCGTCCGTGAGGCCATCGAGCAACACCAGTGGGCACAGGCCGATTCGCAAGTCGTGCGGGTGGCCGCGGTGCTCAACGCCGAGGCCGCACTCGTCACCGGCGCCGCACACGATCTGAGCGCGTTGGCGAAGGGGCCGGTGCAGAGTGCCGGGACCAACGGGTCGGGGAACTAAGAGGCCAGGGGTCAGGGACCAGGGGTCAAGGGAAAGACGTCCATAACGTTCTGACAAAAGGGGCATCCACGGCAAAAAAAGGGCGGGGGTCGGAGGAACGGCAACCACAACGACAACAGTGGGCGGCCTGAAGGCCGCCCCTACATGTTGCTGCGGGCGGCGCCCACCTCCGGATTCGTCGACACTCGATGCCAGGTGCCGGTAGGGCACTCCGGGGTTTCACCGTCCATACCGACATGGAGGGGCGGGCTTCAGCCCGCCCTTTTTCTCGCCGCGGACGTTGCCTGTTTTGCGGTGGACGTCGTGGTTGTCGTTCCCTGACCCCTGATCCCGCCGTTGGCCCTTAGATCCCGCCCAAATGCGCGCCAGCGATGCGGTCGCTGCGGCCGACGTACGCGAACTGCACGTCCCGCATGTAGTGACGGGAAACGCGGAGGAGGTCAGCGGGCGTCACTTGCCGGAACTGCGCCATGGTGCGACTCGCCAGATGGTAGTCGCCCTGATAGATCTGCGCGCGCGCGAGTGAGGCGGCCTGCGCTTCGTTGGTCTCGTTCGCCATCAGGTACTGCGTGATGTAGAACTCGACGAAGTGGTCGACGAAGGGCTGCGTCACCCATTTGCGGCGGCACTGATCGACCGCGTCCTGGATCAGCGGCAGCACTTCGTCCGGGGCGTCGGTGCTGACGTAGATCCCGCCGGTGGCGAGGGCCTGGCCCAGGAACGGCGCGTAGGCCGCGTACGACAGGCTGTGCTCGATGCGAATCGAGCGATTGAGCTCCGTCGACAGCATCTGCGTCGCGATCTCGAACGCTGGATAGTCGGCGCTCGTGACTGGCGGACCGTGGAAGAGACCAAGGAGGTAGTTGGTCGAGAGCGGGCGGTTGAGGACGGCGAGCGATGTGGGGTGCTCGGGCGCATGCGGCGGGGGGTGCCACGCGTAGTTGCCATGTGGCAGTTGAGCGAGGGTGTTCGCGACGTTGCGTTCGACCTGATCCCGCGGCACGTTGCCGACCACAACGAGCAGCATGCGCGAGGTCACGAACTGCGACGCGACGAATTGCTGCACCGCCTCCGGGGTGATCTGGCTCAACGACCGTTCATCGCCGGCGGGGTCGAGCCCATAGGGATGACCGAGAAATGCGACGCTATCGGCGAGCAGCGCCACCGCCCCGTCCGGCGAGTCGCGCCGCTTGCGCGCTTCGCGAAGCATTCTGTGACTGGACGAGCATAATTGCGGACGGACTCAGCGACGGGTGCACGACACGGTCGGCGAACACGGTCCAGCTCGAGTCGAATGCCTCCGTCACGCCGCGTAGACCGAACATCGTCCAATCGTTCTCCGGATCAACGACGATGCGACTTCCCGTTGCGGCGAGCGCAAACCGCGACAGCGTGTCGGGATAGCGCGCACTGCCGTATTCGGCGGTCCTGAGGGCGAGGGCTTCGATGCCCGCCGTCGCGGGTGTGATCTCCTGCAAGCCACCGATGAAATACAGGTCCACGGCGACGACGTCATTCGCGTACGACGGCCGCTGAATGACTCGCACGCCGCCCACGTCGTACGAGGTGGTCAAGCTGTCGATCGAGATGACGCGGCCGGTGGGCGTTGTGACTGAGATGGCTTCGGTGGGACGCGCCGATGCACAGGACACGACTCCGGCGAACGCACACACCGCCGCCGCGAGCCGCACCATCCCCATTGAGAGCGGGCCGCGGGCGACAGTGGGCGAGTGGTTCGCCCGAGTGCTCACGGACCGCCGGCTGGAGTTGGCGCGGGAGCCGACGGGCCCCCGAGCTGCCGAAGGAATGCGTCGATGGCCGGCTGTACGTCGGCCGTCCGGCCACGGGGGACCAGGGCGCCTGCGACGGCGGGAGCAGTGTGGATATACCTCCGGACGTAACGCCGAAGGTCGGCGCGAGTCACGGCGGCCATCCGTGTGGTGTAATCCATGTAATAGTTGAGGCCAAGGACGCTCCACCAGAACCCGACCGTGTGCGCCATCTCGGTCGGATGATCGAGCTCGAACGCGGCGTCGACCTCGCGCGCACGCTTGCTGTTGGTCAGCTCTTCGTTGCTGAAGGCGTCACGGCTCTCCAGCCCGGCGAGCTCTCGCGCCAATGCGTCGAGTGCATGCGGCAGGCTGTCGACCGACGTGGTGGCGTAGAGCGTGATGGGCCCGACGTGATCGAGGGTGAGATAAGACAGATTTACCGAGGACAACAATCCGCTGTCGACCAGACGGCGATGCAGTGCCGAACCGGGCGCATTGACGACCGATCCCAGGACATTGGCGGCGTACGTGTCGCCGACGTCCTGTGCGGCGCTCGGACCCTGCCATTCGATGCGAAGCGTCACGTTCTGCACATCATCTTCGAGAATGACGGTCGCGCTCCGTGCGAGTGGCGGTGTCGGTGGCACCGGGTGCGCCGCGAACGGATCCGGTCCCCGGTGCCACGCGCTGAAGTGTCGCTGAGCCGCGGTCGCGACCTGGGCGGCCGTTACATCGCCGCTGACGATCAGCGCCGCGTTGTTCGGTATGTAGTACCGGTGATAGATGTCGCGCAGGAGCTTGAGACTGGCGCTGTTGATCGCTGTGGCTTCGCCGAGCGGGTTCTTGCGTCCCCAACCCGTCGTCCAGAGCTGCTGCTCCACATGCAGCTGCAGACGGTACTCCGGGTCGGACTGATCGCGTCCAAACTCATTGAGCACCACGCGGCGTTCTTCATCGAGCGTTTCCTGCGTGAACACGGGATCGCGTACCAACTGCGCCATGAGGTCCATCGCCCGGTCCAGGTACGTCGACGGCAGGGTCACGTAGTACGACACCTGTTCCTCTTGCGTCGTGCCGTTGTGAATCGCGTCGAGAATGGTGGCACTCTCATCGAACGAGGATTCGTCGAGCCCGACGTAGCTGCGGAACAGCATGTGTTCGAACAGGTGCGGTACGCCCTCGGTCCCGGGATCCTGCGTAAACGACCCCGTGTGCACAACGACCTCGACGGTGGCGAGGGGGACTGTGTGATTCTCTACCGAGATGACCTCGAGCCCGTTGGCGAGCGTGGTGTCACGCACAATGCGCGCGAGGGCAGAGGGCGTGAGCGGCACAGGTCCGACGGCAGGAATCGTCGGGGCCGCTTGTTGAGCGCGCAACCGGAGACCTGGAGCGAGAAGCGCGACCACCAACAGCTCGCGGTACCGCATGGGTCAGGACGTTAGAACGCGGTCACACGCTCCGTCAAGTTGACTCAGTGATCGTCGTTCCCGCCTCAGCTGGATGAGCTCTCTTCTTCGGCGCTCGGACTAGCGGCCCCCGACTGGCCGGGCCGGGTTTCGCTGGCCACCGGCACGTCCCCGTGCGGCGCAACCGTATGCGAACCCTTCAAGCCGTTGCGATGCTCGCCATTGCGCGCGGGCGTGTACTCGTTCGACCCAGCGTGTGCCGCGGCTGCGGTCTCGACCTCATCATCGCTCGCTGCCACCGCCAGTAGCTGGCGTGCCTCCTCCTGTGAGCCGGCCGTGTGCTTGGCTCGCAGCGCCTCGTCGGCTCGCGCATCGACAGCCGCCCAGAGGTCGAGCGTCGAGCCGTCGGCACCGGGTGATCCGGTCAGTCGATCGGCGATCTGACGACCCGCAGCGGGCAGCTCGCCGGCGTGCTCCCCCAGCCACTGTTGCTCGAGCTCTCGAAACGCGGACTGTCCTCGGGCGCGCAAATGCGCGGCGATCGCCAGGAGCCCAGGCCGCGGGTCGCGGCTCCGCTCAGCGCGCACGGCGTCATCGGCGGTCTCACCCTCCAACAGCGCCGTGGCCACCCGGCGCGCCTGGTCGGCGCCGGCGTCTTCGGCCGCCTGGATCACGTCTTCGGCCACGACATGCACGTCGTGCATCTCGCCGACGACTTCCTGCAGCAGGCGGAGCCGCTTGATGAGCGCCGTACCGCCCTCTACCGCAGCGGCCACGGGCTCGAGCACGTAGCGGATGCGCTTTCCGGCAATCCGTGCCGCGTGGGCAACCGCTTGATCCTGCATCGAATGCACGGCCGCCAAGCGATCACCCAGGGCCTGCGCCAGCGCCACCACGCGGGGGGCCATGGCCTGCGCGATTGTTTGCGGCGCGATGGGTTCGCGAAGATCCACCCGCACCGTATAGGTCGACAGGTCCTTCGCCAATGCGGCCGCCGTTCCCTTGAAATGCTCCGCGAGGATCGTCCGAAGCGCGGCGTTGGCGTCGCGTTGGTTGTCCACGACGCGGTGCAGCAGCCACTCGGCGCCGGGTCGTTCGCGCGTCCGCAGCGACTCCTCAATGTCCCGGAGCCACGCCACGTGCACCTGCGCGTCGCGTGCAGTGCCCGCCGCACGGGAGATCTCGGTCAACCGCCGCTGGTGCTTCTTGCGGATGCTTCCGCGCAGCTCGTCGTCGAACGCTCTGATCCAGCTGCGCAAACGGCGGAGGGCAACCCGAAAGTCGTGGAGTGCCTCGCCATTGGAAGGATCGTCCAGGCGGTCATGCGCCGCGATCGCGCTGTCTAGCAACGCCAGCGCGACTCGCCGAACGCCGCTCGCTGCGGGTTCGGCTACCAACTCGGCGGCCGGCGGGAGTGAAATCGCCTTCATCGAGCGCCTCTCAATACCCAACGGCGCCTGCGGGAGGGGTACGTCGAATGCCAGCGTCGCCGATCGCCATGCGCACGTCGAAGAGTGAGATGCCGGGGCATATCCATAATAGATAGCGAATCACGCGGGTCCTGGCGCGGAGCTTGGTGCGCAGAAAGTGAACGCCAGGCACACCAAGTTGTCCACAGCCCACGGCAACGGCGGGATCAGGTGTCAGGGGTCAGGATCAGGGAACAACACAGAGGGCAGTCGCGGGGTGCTGCGACCCTGGATAGCGGGCCGAATACCCGGTCCCGTCAGTCAAATTGGCCATACGGGTGCGTAACCAATTGTCGGCATCCTCGTCCCTCGGGAGACGGGGAGCCCCGCGGGCACCGCCCAGGGGGCCGGCCGTCAGAACGACCGGCGGTACCTGGTCGTCGATCCCGCGTGACGCGCGATTCAGTCAGGATGAGGGCCACCATGCACAGCATCGGGACGTTACCTGCCCAGCCTTCCACGAGCGACGAGGGTCAAGCTCGCCGCATGCCCGCGACCAGTGGCGAACGTGCCGCCGCGTCCCGCGCACGTGAGCTATTGGCCATGCTTGCCGCGCTCATTGTCGTCGCAGGTGTCGGCGCGTTCATGGTTGCCTGCACCCAGCTCTAACGCCGACGGTCAATCTGCTGCGACGGCTGTCCGATGAGGGACACCGCTCGAGGCTCGCCCCACGTGAATGCTGGCCGCAGGCCCGCGGCGCAGCGTGATCATTGTGATCTCCGGGTGTGCCCCAATGCGGAACGGCAGTCCCCAGTAGCCCGTCCCCGGGTTGATATAGAGTAGCGACGCACCCTCGACGTGCGCTCCCATCGCCCGGTCCAGAAATGGACTGGCGAGACTCCAGCCCCAACGCGGCAGCGCGAACTGGCCCCAGTGCGTGTGGCCACTGAGGGTGAGGGCCACCCCGCGTTCTGCCAACGCGGGCCAGAGCGCCGGATTGTGGGCCAGCGCAATCGTCGTCGTGCCGGGTGGCACCCCTTCGAGCGTCCGCTCCACGTCCGGCGCGACCTCGCCAGAACGACGGCCCGCAGGATCGCCGGTACCTACGACCGCCAGACGCACGCCGTCGCGCTCCAGGATGCGAGCTTCGTTCACGAGGATGGTCGCTCGTGGGAGCGCGGCGCGCAGGCGCCGGTCCACCTCACTCCATCCGGCGTACACGTCATGGTTGCCGGGAATGAGATACACGCCAAGCGGTGCTCGCAACGATTCGACGGCGGCCGCGAAGTGCGCGACGTCTTCGGCCTGATCGTCGACGAGATCGCCCGTGATGGCGATGAGATCGGGGTTGAGCGCCGCGACCGTATCGGCCACGCGCCCCAGGAATCGACGCGAAGTCTGCGGACCGACGTGGAGGTCGGAGATCTGCGCGATGCTGGTGCCCTCCCATGCGTCGGATAGCCCGGGAACCGTCGCCTCCACCTGTCGCACGACGAGCCACCCGGAGCCGATGTACCCCGCGGCAAAAAGCACCACCATCACCGCGAACACCACTCCAGCCAGCACGCGTCCCACCGCGATGGATGCGCCCCATGGTGCCCCGATCGCTAGCCCTACGAGGCCGGCGCCGGCGGTCAGTGGAAGCAAGAGTTGCGTATAGAGCACCGGGCGCACGATGAGCACACGGAACGCCGCAGTCGGATAGGCGCGCCAGCCGCCGTTCCGAAAGAAGCGCATGAGCGGCACCGTCGTTGCGACGGCGACAGCGGCCACCGCACTCAGAGCCAGCCACGTGCGCGGCGCGAGGATCGCGATGCTGATCCACGCGCCCAGGTAGTACAGCGCGACGCGCCAGGCCGAGCGGCTCCGGCGTGGCGGGCGCCCCGGACGCCGGGTCTCGGAGGGAGTGGTTTGGGGTTGCTGCGCCATCATCGATAGCCCGGCCAGCGATCAGCCAAGGCCCAGGCTCGGAGCGACGCCGCGCATCGCATCGATCACGAACTGAATGTGTTCGTCCAGGTCGACACCGAGCTCGGATGCGCCGGTCAGGACATCCTCGCGATTGACGCCGCGCGCGAACGCCTTGTCCTTCATCTTCTTCCTCACGGATCGGGCGTCGACATCGTGCACGCTCTTCGTGGGCTTCACGAGTGCGGTAGCGGTGATCAGTCCAGTCAACTCGTCGACCGCAAACAGGCACTTGGCCATCCGCGTCTCCCGGGCGACGCCCGTGTAGGTCGCGTGTCCGAGGATCGCCTGCAGGACGTCGTCGGGATACCCACGCCCACGCAACACGCGCACCCCTTCCGCCGGGTGCTCCGTGGTCGGCGAGTGGTCCGCGTTGGGATACCGCTCGTAATCGAAATCGTGCAGCAACCCCGCGAGTCCCCAGCGCTCAGGGTCTTCTCCGAACCGGGTTGCGTACGCGCGCATGGCGGCTTCCACGGCAAACATGTGTTTTCGCAACGAGTCGCTGGCCGTGTACTCGGTCAGGACGGTGACGGCGTCATCACGGGTAGGGATTGGGGTCATCGGGAGCGGTCGGTTGGGAGCGAGTGGGGGGAGTGGAAGGTGCTCGCGCACGACAACATGCACTGTGGCCGTGTGCCGGTGAGGCGGGCCCCGGACACCTGCTTCCGAATGTTAATCCCACTCGGCTGGCTCGTCTTATGGGTTAACCGGCCACGTTGACCATCGCGAACGCAGAAGGGCAGGGCAGGGCGTTGGCCGAGCGGACTCGGACGCTGAGGACCAAGCAATGCGGCACTCATCTTGTCAGCAGGCGCACCGACGCACGCCTCGGGCAACGCTGGTCGAGGTCGTGACGCTGCTGGCGGCCATGGGGCTCGCGGCGTGCGGCGAACCCTCGCGCGTGGCGGCGCCGACCGCCGGGTCGGCCAGCGTCATACATACGAAGTATCTCTGCACCGCGACCCTGTCCGCCGCCGGCATCGAAGGCTCGCCGAGCGTCGTCTGCTCTACGCCGGGCTCCGGCCGGACGGTGACCGCGAGGTCCGGTCGGTTCGGCCCGCAGGATCTCGTGCTGCAGAATCAAGGCATCAACGTGCTCCTGACGCTCTCCAATTTCGCGTACAGCAACACGACGAACATCTTCTCGCTCAACTGCACGGTGAAGAACCTGCTGTCGCAGCCCATTGGGTCGACCGATAACTCGACCACGACGCCTGCCGGGGTTCGGGTCTACTTCACATACGGACCTGTTCCGAGCGGCGCCGGCTCGGTGTCGGTCAACAACGCGTCCGGTGACACGCTGTTTCAAGGGCAGACAGACCCGTACTTCGAGTACACGCCCTTCATCAAGGCTGGGGCGACGAGCGCGGCCAAGCAGTGGAACTTCCTCCTGGCGCCGGGTACGCCTGGCTTCAATTTCGCAGTGGAAGTCGACGCGGCGGTCCCTGCACAGAACAGCATCCTGCGGTGGACGACGCTCCGGCAAGGCGTGACGCCCAATTCGCTCAATGCCGCGTGGCGCAATACGGCGAGCGACATCTGGGCGGTTGGTGATACCGCCATTCTGCACTACAACGGCACGACGTGGAGCCTGCAAGCGACCGGGCTGCCATCGACGAATCAGTACAACGCAGTGTGGGGCACGTCGTCGACCGACGTATGGGCAGTGGGCAATTCCGGCGTCGCCGTTCACTACAACGGCACGTCGTGGACGGCCGCCAGCACCGGCCTGGCGGTGAACTTCGCCGGCGTGTGGGGCTTCTCGCCGACTGGGTACTACGCAGTCGCGACCGGTGGGAAAGCCTATTTCTACAACGGCGCTACTTTGACCAAGGTCAGCTTCGGCCAAAACTTCAGTAGCAACTTGCACGCGGTCTGGGGGACCGACGCCTCGCACGTCTTCATCGTCGGCGACAAGGGCCTCATCCTCTCCTACAACGGGGCGGCGTGGTCCTACGACACTGTTCCTCCGACGGCCCAAGCGCTCTACGCCGTTTGGGGAACCAGCGCGACAAACGTGTACGCGGTTGGCGGCGGGGGGACCATTCTCCACTACAATGGCACCACATGGTCCGTGCAAACGACGAACGCTTCGTCGCCCCAGCTCTCAGGTGTCGGTGGCGCGAGTGCGACCGACATCTGGGCCGTGGGTCTGAACGGCCTCACGATGCACTCGGCCGATGGTTCCACGTGGACGACGGTGTCGCCTGTCGCAGGTGTAGGGTTGGCCGCGGTCGCCGCGGGCAGCTCCGATCCGCTGTGGGCCGTCGGCAGCAGCGGATCGCTCTTCACGCTGTCGGGAACGACGGTGACCCTTTCGAACCAATCCGGCTTGCAGCTCCTCGGGGTGTGGGCGAGTAGCGGCACTGACGTGTGGGCGGCGGGCCCGGGCACGATCCTGCACTACAACGGCACGACGTGGACGAGCGCCTACATCTCGAACGCTGAGGCGCTGGCCGCGGTCTGGGGTACGGGACCGACCAACGTGTATGTTGCGGGGCAGAAGGGCACGATCGCGAACTACAACGGTACGTCGTGGTCCACCGTGCTGAGCTCGCCCACGGGATTCAATGGCATTTGGGGGACGAGCGCATCCAACATCTACGCTGTGGGCAATGCCGGTCTCGTGGAGCGGTACAACGGCACGTCATGGTCGGTCGTGACACACACGGGCGCCGGCAACTTGACTGGCGTGTGGGGCGGCGGGTCGACTCCGACCTTCTTCGCCGTAGGATCCGACGGCAAAGCGTACACGAGTGTGAATGGCGGGTCGTGGACCGCTCTGTCTTTCAACCCGGCGAATTCGGTTGCGCTGTCCGCGGTCACCGGCACGTCGGCGACCGATGTCTGGACGACTGGTAATTCGGGCGCGGCCTATATGGATATCGGCAGCGGGTTCGTACATCCGTCGCCGGCCAACGGGCTGTCCACGAATTTCAGTGGCGTGTGGAATACGTCCGCGACGGACGTGTACCTCGTCGGAGCCGGCGGCGCGGTGCAGTACTTCAATGGCTCCGTGTGGTTCGCGATGCCGTCGGGAGTGACGACGACGCTGCGTGCGATGTACGGCACGGCCCAGCAGAACGCATACGTCGCTGGCGATGATGGCGTGATCTTGTGGGGCACTGGGTCGTAAGGTATACGTGCATGTGCTGAGATGCCGCTGACGCCAGCACGCACACCGCACGAGGACGCAGGAGCCGAGGACCACGCAGCACCACCGGTACGCGCGACCGCGCGTGGTCCCGAGTGGCAGTTCAACGCCGTCCAGGGCACGACGAGTGCCGACGGTGCGCGCCTGACACACGTGCTCTCGGGAGCGGAGCTCTTGGTCCGCGGTGGTCGATTGATCCGAGGAGTCGGTTACGGTGCGGCGCCCGCCGGGTCGCGTCGCGAATTGGCCCGCGCCGGTGCGATTCTCCGGTTGCGCCAGCGCCGCCGCTACCACATTCATGCGGCTGGTGTGGTTGATCCCAAGGGCCGAGCGTGGCTGCTCGTCGGGCCGACCGGGAGCGGCAAGTCGACGCTCGCGTACGCACTCGCGCGCTCGGGATGGGCGGTGCTTGGGGACGATGGTGTCATTGTCGAGGTGCAGCAGCGTGGCGTCGTCGCGATGGGATGGCGCGAGCCGCTCCGGGTCAGCCGGACGTTGTCGGAGGTGTTCCCGGAGCTCGCGACCGAGCGGGCGGCGGCGAGCGCAATCCCCGGAGATCCTCGCCAGCGGGCCGAGATGTCCGTGCCGTCTGCGCCGAGCGCGCCGGTGGCGGCCCTCGTGTGGATTCAACAGGGACCCGAGGACCAGCTCGCACCGCTGTCACCGACACAAGCGCTCGTCGACCTCGTGCGGGAGTCGGCGTGGGTGCTCATTGCCGACGGTGGTGCGCCTGCGCACCTCGCCGCGTTGCGGCACATTGTCACCGAGGTGCCGAGCTTTCGACTCATCCATTCTCCGGCGCAGCTGCGGGCGATCGAGCGCACGCTGCTGGCCGCCCATCCGTAGCGAGCGATCCAGCGGTGGCCCTTACGACTGAAGGCGCTGGAGTCGCGCGGTGGTTGCGGGAGAGCGCGTGGTCGCGGGCGGTATACGATGTCGTCGCGGCGATCGTCGCTGGATCCGCGCCGGACGCGGCTCGCGCGGCGACCGCATTGCGTGCTCCCATCGAGATCTGGGAGCGCGTGCTCGCGCTCGAGAGCTGTGGCGCGTGGCTCGATGCTCCACGGCGCCGCTCGAGCGCGCTCGCGCAGGTGCTCGCGAGCGCCGATGGGCTGATCCGGGCGAGCAGTGCGGACGCCTTGCGCGCGAGTCTTGTGGCGATGCAGCAACTGTCGGCGATCGGTGACGTCGCCGCGGCGGTGAAGGTGCCAGTGCTGGCGCTCAAGGGCGCGGCGCGACTGTTGGGTGGCGAGCCGGCCGGCGCCCGAACGATGTCGGACATCGACCTGTTGGTCGAAGGCGACGGAGCCCAGGCGCTGCACGCGGCCCTTCGCTCGACGTTGGGATACACGCCGGACGAGCCAGGGACTCCAGACCGACATCTTCCGGCGCTGAGCACCGGAGGGGGATTGCCCGTCGAGATTCACCGCCGTCTGAGCGACAGCGGATCCGACGCGCTCGCCCTTCGCGTCTGGCGTGGGTCGCACCCGGCGGCACTCGGCGGATCGATTCGGATTCCTGACGCGACCGCGCTCGTGATGCACACGCTCGACCATGCCGTCGTCGTGCATCGGGCCGCGCGGTATCGTCTGCGCGATGTGATCGACGTCGCGCTCCTCATGACTGACGCCGTCGATCGAGAGGAGCTGCGGCAGTTCGTCGCCGCACATCCAGACCGCTCTGCGTTGCGCACGATCCTCGTGGCAGCGCGTGACGTGCCGGGGGCTGGGAGGACCGGCGTCGACGAGCGAGCTGAGAAAGCACGGGAACGGCGCCACGCGTGGCGGCGCATCCGGCGAGTGGGCCGCACGCGACTGCTCGCCCCCGCGCGCGCCGACATTCCGCCGGCCACGGATCCGCGCGTGGTGGTGCTCAGCCAGCTCGCGCAAGGATCACCGCGCGGCATCGTCCGTCTCGCGATGCGCGCCATCGTCATGCCTGGGCGGGCCGCGCAACTCGTGGCGGGGACATGGCTGCCGGCGGAGGCGCGACAGACCGGGGCCGGGGCCGACGGCGCGGTGCGATCGGCGGGACACTAGTGCGAGAGATCGAAGTCGCGGCCGATGTCGTGTTTGCGGACCTGCCGGACGGTGGCGTCGTCGTGCACACCGGCACCAAGCGGTACTACTCGCTCAATCAAACCGGTGCGCGGATCTGGGCCCTGCTCGAAGGGTCGGGTGACCGCGCGGCCACGGCGTCCTCGATCGCCGCCGAATACGGCATTCCGGTCGATGATGCAGTGCAGGCGGTCGATCGGCTAACCGAAGGACTGTTGGCTGCGGGGCTGGTGAAGAAAGCGCAGCACGGCCGCTGACGCGGGCCGAGAGAGTAGAAGTTCAGAAAGTAAAGCGGTTCACCCAATCCGACCGGGACGGATCGAACCAGAAACAGTGAGCGATGGTTGTGAGGTCCTCGAACCGTCCAGACAGTGGTGCTTGGGGATGGGCGGGTAGGGGCGACGCAATGCGTCGCCCGGCTATTTCGTTGCACGCCCAAATTGCCTCGTTCGGATGTCAGGTTGGCGCAGGTTCTTAGGAGTAGACAACGGCGAAACGAAAGGACTAGCCTGGTGCACGGAAGCCGCATCATACTGTAGGTATGCCGATCGAGTGCGATCGGATCGCCGATCAGTTGTTCCGGATGATCGAAGGCGATGCGTGGCATGGCCCGCCGGTCGGCGCGCTGCTGGCGGACGTGAGCCCAGACGTTGCGGCCTCGCACCCGATCCCCGGCGCGCACAGCATTTGGGAGCTCGTGCATCACATGACCGCCTGGGCATTGATCGCACGGCGGCGATTGGGCGGCGAGATCGTCGAGGTGACGCCCGTCGAAGACTGGCCTCCGGTCGAGGTGACCACCCCCGCGGCGTGGACTCTGGCAACCCAAGCGCTCGAGCGATCGCACGCCGATCTTCGGCGCGCGGTGCTCGCGCTCGGGGACGGGCATCTCGAGGACCGCACGCCGGGCAAGCCCCACAGTCTGTACGTGTTGCTGCACGGCATCGTCCAGCACACGGGCTACCATGCGGGGCAGGTCGCAGTCATCAAGCGAGCCGCTGCCGGGCGAGCGTGACCGGCCTGCTCGTGATTCCGCGCAACTGCCGATGTGGACCAATGTATTGCTTGCGTTCTGAGAGGTTGGGGGGTACCCTCAGCGAAGTTTGACCACGTAGGTGCGTCGTCCCCTTTTTTGTAGCGAGACGACGCGTTGGCTCGCCCATCAGGTGCAGGTGCGTATGGAGCGTCAGTCCCTCCGCTCCGATAATGGCCGCATGGACCAAGCCGTGAACTTGCCCCCAGTGAGTGACCGTGCGGGCTCGGCTTTCCTGACGGATGACCGCGAATGGATCGACCGCATTCGCGGCGGCAGCACGCGCGCGTTGGAGTCGCTGTTCCGGACTCATGCGCGCGGGTTGACCGCGTTCGCATTTCGGTACGTGCAGACGTACGACGCCGCAGCGCGGGTCGTGGACGAGGTGTTTGCGCGTCTCTGGCGCGGCAGGCACAGCTGGGCATTCCACGGGTCGGTGCGGGGGAATCTCTATGCGGCGACGCATCGCGTGTCGCTGGAGGAGCTCAAGCGGACTCGGTCTGAAGCCCGGTGGCACGCAGGGCTTCCGGTAACCGATACCGCGGCTGGCGAGCTGGACCAGTCGGGGGCGGGCATGCTGGCGGTCGGCCCCACCGACCTGCACGCGGTCATGCACGATACGATCGCGCGACTGCCCGCGGTGACCCGCACCGTCGCCTTCATGCGCTGGGCCGATCGATTGACGCGCGAGGAGATCGCAACCGTGATGGGCAGCAATGTCCGCACGGTCCACACGCAGATCACGCCGGCGTCGCGGGCAATGCGGAAGCGCCTGGCCCCGACGAACTGGGTACTGGAGAAGCGGTCGGCGCAGTCGACACTGCGCGACGCGGGCGAGGGCGTCGACCCGTTCCCGATGATCGACCCCGATCGGATCGAGCGCCATCTGGCGGGCGAGAGCAGCACCGCGGACGCTGAAGAGCTGTGCCGAGACGTGGCGGGCGCGGGTGGGGATCCGACGGCGCTGGAGGCGATGGAATCCGCCTGGTACGGACCTGGGCGCATCATCGCCGACGTCGTCGATCCGGATGCTGCGTGGCATTCCCTCTCAGGGAAATTGTCGTTCGGACGGTCACAGGGGACGCGGGGCGGCGGCTGGCGGCCCTCGCTGCCGGACGCGGCGGCCGCCAAGGCGATGGTGCGCGCTGCGGCGGACGCGGGGCGGCGACAGGCTGGCGCGATCACGACGCGGGTGCTGACGATGAAGATGCGGGTGACTGCGCCGCGGACGAAATCGACGGACCCCGTCATGGTGCGGGCTCGTCGAGCGATCGTGATGGCGGTGGAGACGACCGCGACGGCGGTGCGTCGTTCGGTGGAAGTCGGTTGGCAGGCGGTGCAAGCGGTTGCGAGCTATATCGACGTCCGCGCGATACGAGCGATCGCGATCGTCGTGCTTGGCCTCGCGCTCACGGCCAGTGTCTGGGCCCTGTTGTCGAAGCACGCGATGGCCGCGAGCGCCGCGGGCGCATCTGCGCCTCCCCATCCTGCCCGACTCCACACCGCGCCCAACACCGCGCCACCCAGGCGTGCGATGCCGGACCGCCGAGCTCCGGTGGACGCGCGGCAGCGAGCAAAGCGGCGGACCGGGCAGCGGGACAGCGGCGGGCGGTGAACGGTGAACTGCGGGGTCGGGGATCAGGGGTCAGGGGTGGGGGAACCAAACTATGAGGCCAGTCGCTGCGCACAGTGATTGGCTTTTCGATTTGTCCCCTGGCCCCTGACCCCTGATCCCGCAGTTTGCCTGTTCGTTTACGGGATGCCCCATCCCATCCCGTAACTATCGGCCGGGTGCGCGTTCCACGTGCAAGGTGAATAACTCCTTGCGAAATAGTGACATACGGGCGGTGTGCACGATGGCATAGTCCTTCCTTGGGCGGACACAGGACTTTCCGTCTGGACTTGACCGCGGCATCGTTGTTCGCCAGCGGCCGCAGAGAGGGCGGGCCAGCACTGGTGTCGAGCTCGACCCGACGAAACCGCTGTCGCCAGTCGCGCGTACGGGTTGGTACCTCAAGCGGCTGGCCGCCAGAGCGACGGAGGGCCGAGGGCAACGAGACTCGGAGGTGCCTTGTGGCGTGGCTCGATCGTGAACGCGTTAGAGGGAGTGGTCGTTGGGGCGGTCGCTCCGCGAAATGGGCTGCAGTCCTGATCGTCACTGCGTCCGTGCAAGCGCCGGTCGCGCGGGCTTGGGTGATCGTACCGGGTGACGTGGCGGGGCAGAACGTTTCTGGCGAGATGCGGTTGGCGGATGGTGATCCGCTGCTGGCGCTCGCGGGCCACAAGGTGGCTCGCGATCCCGCACCGGAGCCCGGACTCGGGCCCGACGCAGTGATTGGCATCATGCTGAACGCGCTGCAACACAACGACGATCCGGCGCCCGACCACGGGATTGCCCTGACGTTTGCGTTCACGTCACCGGAAAACCGCGATGTGACCGGACCGATCGCTCGCTTTCGCGCTCTCGTGAAGAGCTCCGCGTATCGCCCGATCATCGGTCACGCGAAGGCGGACCGGGGGCCGGTGCTGGTCGTCGCGCAGCACGCGCGTGAGCGGGTGGCGATCACGGGGGCTCACGGCGAGCGGGTGACCTACCTGTTTCTCCTGTCCCGCCAGGAGACCGGTGCCTACAAGGGCTGCTGGATGGCGGACGGGGTACTGCGCGAAATCGACGGCGGCAGCAGTGACCTGCCGGATCCGGTGGTGACGACGGTGGTGATGCGGAGGGACTAAAGCGGGGTTTGGGGTCTGGGGTTTGGGTCTGGGAACAACAACCGCAACGACAACAACGGGCGACGCAATGCGTCGCCCCTACCGGCCCAAGGCTGGTCACCGTGCACCGTGACCGGCCTTTCGATTTGTTCCCAGACCCAAACCCCAGACCCAGGCCCTGCTCCTCCCTTCCCCTTACGGCGCTACCAGCGTCGGCGCCCGTCCGACTGCGCTCGTTCCGAAGGGCAGGGAGTCGCGCATGGCCGGCGGGTATGGGCCGTTGGCAGGGTAGGCCCCGAATGGCTGAGGGGTGAGGCCTGCATAGGACGACGTCACATAGTCATTCGCTTCGCGGATGAGGACCGCCGGCGCCGGATTGGGCACGAGGACGGTGGTCGGTCCCGGGGCGCCGACCTCCCCCTCGCTCACCATCTGGAGCGGTGGCGCGGGTGCGCGCGCGGCGGCGGCAGCGGCGAGCTCAGCCTTCTCGATGGCGACGCGGGCGGCGCTGTCCGCGACCGCGTAATAGCCGTTCGAGTAATTCGAGACTGCCGCGTCGTAGGCGTCTTGCGCGGCGCGCGCGGCGTGAGCGGCTTCGCGAGCGTTGGGGTAGGTCGAAGCGCCTGAGGGTGCCACCTGGGCCATCGACACGAGCGCATCGGCGCGGCGGAGCAGTGTCGAGCCACGCACGTAGGGAGCCGCGGTGGTGTCCGGGAGGGCGACCTCACCGCGTGACTGGTAGACCTGTTGGACCTGGGCTGCGGCTGAGTGGGGACGGGCGGCGATTGCGGCGATGACTGCAACGGACAGCGCGGGAAGAAGGGGGCTGGTACGCATGGCAGCGGTGGTCGAATGGTGAGGGCGACGCTGGACGTTAGACGCTGGACGTTGGACGTTGGAGCAAAGGTCGAGGGGCAGCCACGGTCTGACACAGGGCAAAAAGTTTTCCACACGTGCCGCCTCTAGATCAACCAACGGGCCGGACCGTACGGCGTCAATCCCCCGACCGGTCGCCCACGCGCCCACCGGTGAACTGCGTCAGGGGTCCGTCGATGAAGGCGTCCACGGCCTCGATGAGGGGGCGCGGGTCCGGCTCGGTTCCGGGCGCCGCCGGGGTCTCCCAGACGAACTGGCTCTCGAGCATGAGCTGTCGGGAGTCGGAGAGGAACGACTCGACTTTGACCTCGACGCCGGCGTCGTCCTGGACCTGGGGGCGCGGGGGCATGACCAGCCGGAGGCCGCCGCCCAGGACCGGTCGGCCTAGGGCGCTCAGCGTGTCCTCGGTCTGGTGGAGGCGCTTCTCCCAGAGGAATTGCATGGCGTGCCCTTCGCGGACCGCGTAGAGGTACCGGAGGGTGCAATCGCGGCGGACGATCTGGAGGGGGCCGGGCCAGACGGCGCGGTAGGCGTTCACGATCATCTCGGCGTCCTCGATGAAGCTGATGAGGGGCCGGGCTGGTTGCGGTGCCGCGATGAGGAGCTGGCCGATGCCGGGTCCGACGAGGCCGACGGTGATGTGGAGCGGGGGTCCCTGTCGGACGAGCGCCATCCCGGTGGGGGTGCGCTGAGTCTGGTCGAACACGATGCTCGTTTGCGCGAGCGTCTGCTGGAACTGGAGCAGCGCGGCGGGTTCGTACCCGGCGGAGGGCGCGAACAGGAAGTTGGTGCCGAAGTGGAATCCCTGCTTGGTGTCAGAGCGCACCGGCGGTCCTCGTCCGTCTGCGAGTCACCGGTGGAGTATGACACGAATCCCGCTACGCAGCCAGCAGCCATGGGTCGCTGCTGTGCGCGTGCGTCGAGCCGCGGCGTTGTAATACAACGGCCAATTGCGATGTGCTCGGGGTCCTGCACCGACCCATGGACGTCAGCCTTCTACGTCATGAACGTTGGTCTCCGGTCACCTCGGCCCCGCCCCTGGCCCTGGACCGGTAGGGGCGACGCATTGCGTCGCCCTCCATCGCCGTCCGCACGACCCCGTAATCGTCAACGTCGCAACGCCGATTGGCTAGGGCCGGTCACCGCGGGCGGATTGGCTGCAGATCTCGGATCTACGTCAGCCGATTCTTGAGCGCCAGCCAATGGCGCTCGTACATTCTGGTAGGAGAGCCACGCGATCGCGAGACTGGTTGCTGTGGCGGCGATGGCAAATCCCCATGTGCCGAAGATCAGGGGGCTCCGCTCGCGGAAGACGCGGATGACGAATGGATGTAGCACGTAGAGTCCGTAGCTGTAGAGGCCGAGCCACCGCAGCAGACGACTGCTCATGATTTGACGCCATGGTCCCAGCGAGGCCACGAGGAGCCCGCCGAACGCGATGGCGAGTGCGGGGTAGCCGACAGTCTCGAGGATCGGTGAACGCGCCATGGCAGGCGCCCCTGCTTCTAGCTGGAGCAGCGCGAGCGCGCAGAGAAGCGCCGCACTGGCGAGAGCCGGCACGCGAATGCGGTGCGACAGCGCGGCGTAGCCGCCGGGCTCACGGATCTTCATCGCGATCAGCGCGCCGACGACGAGACCGTCGAGCCGGCACGGCGTGAGCATGTACACGAGCGGGCGCGACTCAAACGCGCCGGCGTGCATGAACACCAGCACGCACCGGATCACCAGGCCGGCGACCATCGTGCCGGCGCACACGCGCATGATCGACCGGCGCGACGCATGCCACACGACGAGGGGCCAGACGAGGTAGAACTGCTCCTCGATGGCCAGCGACCAGAACCACGCGAGCGAACCGCCGTCAACGGGATGCTTGAGCGCGATGAGCCAGTTCGGCAGGTAGGCCCAATACCACCACTGCTCGCTCACGAGCTGCCGATACTCGTCCGTGTGGACGGCGTGAACAATCGGGACAGCGACAAACAGCACGAGCAGCACGCCGTAGTAGAGCGGCAGAATACGCAGTGCTCGACGAATGTAGAACGTGCGGGCGCGGTGTGGCCTCTCGCGACTGTCCCACAGGATCCCCGTGATCAGAAAGCCCGACAGCACGAAGAAGAGGTCAACGCCGATCCAGCCGGCTGACGAGACCCGGTCGTGCGCGACGTGGGACAGCAGCACCAGCGCGATCGCCAGTCCACGCACGCCATCCAGCGCGGGCACGTGTGCGGCTGCCGTCGCGTCGATGCGGGGCGGCAGCGCGAGCATCGTCGCGCCTGTGGGGGAGGTGGCCGATGGGCTCGCGTCGACAGCGGAGCGTGAGTCGCGGGCGGGAGCCGTCATCTCTTATGAACGAAGGACCGAGACCGGCGTCACTCCCCCGTCCCACAACGAGCGGTCAGCTGGGTCAGTTGGAACCGGTTCGTGCCAGATCCCAGGTCACACTCCACGTCCGCTCGCCCGTACCAGTCGATCCGAGGTGGGTTCGCTCGGTTTTCGAGCCGCTGAGGTGATTGGCATCCTCTAGCTTTCCTTCTATTCCGGTATCCAGGGTGGGGGTCGCGTAGTACGGGTTGTCGGAGGTTTGGCAGTTGTCATGATTGCAGACGACGTCGTGCAATTTGCCAGTTGCCGGGGACCACGTAGGCAAGATCGAATAGGTCCCGCTGTTCTTGTCGACCTTGATCTGGACCTTGGCATTGGAACTCCCGTCCGCCGCACCATCAGCTGTCTCGCTGGCGATCTTGATCAGAGAAAGGGCTCCCCCACGCAGCGCTTTTTGTCGGCTCACGGAATTCACCGTCTTGCTCGCGAAGCTAGTAGCGCTTCCGACGCCGTCTTTGAGCGTTACCGTGAATTGCATCGTCTCCTGAGTAGCGTAGCCTCCCATGTCCGTCTCGGGTTGTCGAACCTCTTCATTCAGTGCATAGCTGATCTGACCGCTCCAATCGGTGCCCAGCCCTGTTTGCCACTCCCCCTCTCCTGTACCGGCGCGGGAGATCGCGTACACGGTGAAGCCAGCGTCCTTGACCTTCTGATTCGGCGCCGTGTAGGTGAACTTCATCGGCGATCCCACGTCCGATGTGCCGACTGACGGCTCAACCAGGCCAGCGCCTGTACGCGCGCGTGCTCCAAGGAACTGCGCCTTCACGCTCTGTCCACCCTTGGTTTTGAGCTGTGCACTCACCTGCGCCTGGCCACCCAGCACCGGCTGAACCGTGTTGGAAGGCGGACTGAACACAATTTGAACGCACTGTCCGCCCCTCAACGATGTCCCTCCTGGCGCGCTCTCGCCGCCACTCCACTTCAGCTGGGCGATCGAGTAGTACACACCGGCCCAGTAGGTGAGCGCTGTGCCCACCGCAAAGGCATCTGACAAGTGAGCTTGCATCGCATCGCCACCCGCAAAAGCCGCGAGATCGGGACCGGCGAAATTATTGGCAACGGTGAACGAGATGTTGACGTGCTGCGAGACGTTGCTCCCCGGTGATGAAGCGATGGCGCCGCTCTTGTCACGGAAGCTGCCCGACTGGACATAGGTATAGTCAATGTCGGCTTTGACCGGGTCGTGCAGATGTGCATTGTCTGCAACCTGGCCTTTGTATTTTGCGGTCGCGGTCATTTCTATGTGGACACTGCTAGTTCCGTTCGCGTCCGACTCCGTCTTATCCTGAATGACTGAAAACAGGCCCGTCCCCTCGGCCGTGCCATCCGCATTCGGGCAGGTCTTGATCTGATTGCCAAGCGTGAAGTGCGAGACGATGCGCTTGCCGGCGGTCGCCGGTGTGTTTCCCACGGCGGTCCGCGTCGAGTTATCGGTGCGCCCCTCGTAGCCCGGCGGTGCGTTCTGGCTGGCATTGGTCTTGGTGACCTGATAACCCTGATCCGACGCTTGGATGCTGGCCGCCGCGGGGGCACCCCAGCTTCGGAGCGGACAGGCGACGACACCAATTACCGCCAATGCAAACGTCGCAGCGCAACGCACGGGGGTTCTCCTCGCGCCGTGAGACGCCCCATTGAGTGTGAATAGCCAGCGGTCCTGATAGGGTAACGCCGATAGCCACTCGGTCCTCTCGTTGTGTTGGAGCGTTCGCCTTCGAGCCTCTCCCTTTAGGACGTGCGAGTCCGGTCGATGACCGCGCTCTCCTGGGCTAATCGGCGCACCCGGCACATTTGGGGGGGTGCTGCCACATAGAGGTGATCGTCAGACGATCCCCTGCCAGCTTGTAATACCGCACCTGGTCCGTGCCTACCCATGCAGCGTTCCACGCAACACCTACTTGTGTGATCCACTTGTCGCTATCGAGGTGGTACCTACCTGTGTAGGCAAACATCGTCCGCAGCAGCGCGGCCCGGTCGTCGTCGGTCGACGGGGCCTTGCGCTGGTTTGACCCACCCCTGTATGCGTTCGTCCTTTGCCAGGAACCGTGGCTGGCCGCAACTGTTTGCGACTGACGCGGTCATGCGAGCGGCGCGAACACGGCGGGTGCTGTGGTATTGGCCTTCAACCTGAGTCCGTATCTCGTGTCGGCACTCGATGGGGAGTGCGGTCATGCACGGGTGGATGGACACGGTGATCGCCTACCTCGTGCAGCTTCCAAGACGTACGGCCGTCGAGCCATGGCCAGTCGCAAGATCCTCTAAGGTGCGCGAGTCAAAATGACAAAGGCTTTTACGCGACTGGTGGTGTTGGCTTTTTTGGGAAGCGGTCTGGTTCCACTGGTGACGATGATGTTGAGCCGAAAGTACGACGGCCTCTCCATCGGCGGAGCCTTTTTTCTCACAGAGCTCGGTGCGGCGCTGGTGGTGGTGTTTCTCACGGCCCGATTTCATCGCTTCCTCCAAAAACTGCACCCACGTCTCGACGCGAACGCCCGAGAGCAAGACGAGTTTCTCGAAACGTGTTCGCCGAGGTACGTGGGCGTTGCAATCGTAGGCGCGGCGGCGCTGAGTCTCTTTCTGGAGCTGGCCGTTATTCGTTGGCAAAGCACCCTATTCGAGTTCTTTGCCTTCTACAAAAACATCTCGTTGCTCGCCTGCTTTGCGGGGCTCGGTCTGGGCTATGCGTTGGCAAACCGTCGCCGCATTCCGCTCGGCATGGTGATCCCTCTCCTCGCGTGGCAGTTCGGATTGATGCTCGCTCTTCGTTTCGGGATGGGTGACGCGCGGACGCAGAGTCTCAGAGTCGTGCCATTCCGCGAGCAGCTGAACATGGGCCTCCTGGTTGTGGGCACCCTGGCTGACGGGGCGGCGTTTTACCTCTTCTTGTCCCTCATCTTTCTCTTGACGGTGCTCACTTTTCTCCCCGTCGGGCAGCTGTGCGGTCGTCTCATGCAGCGGCGCCAGACGCTCTCGGCCTACGGATTGAACTTGCTGGGGAGTCTCGCCGGTGTCGTGCTGATGCTTGTTCTCAGTTGGTTGTGGACTCCTCCGCTCGTCTGGTTCGCGCTCTGCTTTCTCGGCATCCTGCTGTTCTACGTGAGAAAGCCGTCTTCCATCCTGCTGGGAGGTGGCGGCGCCCTGGTGGCGCTCACGATTCTGGCGTGGCCTGTGGACCCATTGCAGGCCAAGATCTACTCTCCGTACCAAGAACTGGAATTCTCGGCCGGACCAAGGGGCTTGCTGGTGCTACGCGCGGCCGGGCACTACTACCAGCGTGTCCTCGACCTTGCCAAATCCAATGGCGCTGTCGGTTCCGATCCTGAGCTCACGCGCATGCGTGACTACTATGAGCTGCCATACAGGGTGTACGGGGCGCCCGCTGACGTGGCAGTTGTGGGCTCGGGGACAGGCAATGACGTCGCCGCGGCGCTGCGGTCGGGCGCGAGACGCGTGGACGCGATCGAGATCGACCCCGCCATTCTGATGTTGGGTCAGACGGATCATCCCGAACACCCCTATCAAGATGCGCGGGTGCACGCGATTGTGAACGATGCCCGCTCGTTCCTGCGCACGACTGATCAGACGTATGACATGATTGTTTATGGTTTGCTGGATTCGCACACGCTGCTCAGTAGCAACTCGAGCGTGCGGCTGGATTCGTTCGTCTATACGGTCGAAGGATTTCGCGAGGCCCGAGCGCGCCTGAAGCCCGGTGGGATGATTTCCCTCTCGTTTACGATCTTGAACAGGGACATAGGCCGGAAGATCTACCTCGTGATGCAGCAAGCCTTCGATGGGCGCCCGCCAGTCTGTATCAGGACGGGCTACGATTTGTCGACCATCTTCCTCGAGGCCAAGGACAAGGACCTGGTGCTTCCAGGTCAGTTGCTGCAACAAACCGGATTCCACGACCAGACATCCTTCTTCGCAAATCCCGAGATCCGAGCCGACGTCTCCACTGACGACTGGCCTTTCTTCTACATGCCGCGACGGGTGTATCCGCTCTCGTACTTGGTCGTGGTCCTGCTGATCGTGGTGCTGTCGTTTCTGGTGACCGCCAACTTCGTGTCCGAGCGTCCGCAGTTCAGCCATCTCCCGTTTTTCTTCCTGGGGGCGGGCTTCATGTTGGTCGAAACCAAGGGCATTACGGAGCTGGGCCTGACCTTTGGCAATTCGTGGCAGGTCATCGGCGTCGTCATCGTTGGGATCCTCGTGATGGCGTTCCTCGGCAATTGCCTCGTCCAATGGCTCCGGATCCAACGACCCACGGTCCCGTACCTGCTGTTGTTCGCGAGCTTGGGCCTGGGGTGGCTCATAGCGCGGAACGGCGGCCTGCCCTCCACGCCGGTGGGGCGGCTCGAGACAGCGCTGGTGCTGACCGTACCAATGTTGTTCTCGGGGATTGTGTTCTCGACGTTGCTCGGTTCGCGTGGAGAGATATCCAGCGTCATGGCAGTCAACCTGTTGGGTGCCATGTGCGGCGGCTTGCTGGAGTACAATTCGATGTACCTGGGGTTCAGGGCACTGTACGTGATCGCAATGGGTCTCTATGCGGCCGCATTCCTCTGGGACCTGCCCATTCTGAGGGCGAGGCAGATCGCCCAGGTGCAGCCAGACCTAGCCCAAGCCGGACTCATAACCCCTCCCGGGATTGCCGCCAACTCCATTGCCTGAGGTGGGTCACTTGAGGCAATCGAGTCAGTACACGGAGCGTGCAGAGGACTGACGTGCAGCGCAAGGCGATGCTGTCAGGCGCAATGCGCACGTATGAATGAGTGCCCGGTGTGACGTTTCTGGCGACGATATGGTCTTGAGGGACGTGAGCCCGGTCCAATGTTTCGGCCCAGCTCCTCCTGGCATCTCAGAGCAATCGAGCATCACACCCGATGCGCACTTCTAGAAACGCGGAGCACGAGGATCGCCAAGATGTCAGGCCGACTGGCCGAGACGCTCGTCGCGGCCGTTTCTCGCGCCTCCCATCGGGCATCCGGCTGGCTGGCTATTCGTTTCTGATCTTGTTCATCGAGCTCGCGCTCATCCGATACGTCGCGGCGTACGTCAGGATATTCGGGTTCTTCGTGAACTTCGTGGTGATCGCGACGTTTCTCGGTATGGGGGTGGGGCTACTGCGTGCGGGGATCGCCGATCGCCTACAATGGCTTGGGCCTCCCGCGCTGCTCCTGCTTCTCGGGCTCGTCAAGATCTTCTCAGGCTTTGCTGTTCGTGCCGACTTTCAGACGGAAGCCCTGTGGACAGGCGCGATCCCGGCCGGTCTGCCACATGAGATTGGCGTGGTCCCCGTTGTCCTCATTCTGTTCACGAGTTGCGCAATCCTTTTCGTGCCACTCGGTGCGGGCATGGGATCCGAATTCAGTCGGTTTCCTCCACTGACTGGGTACACCATAGATGTCGCCGGTAGCCTGGCCGGCATCGCGGTCTTTGGTGGGATGTCTCTGCTGCATTCGAATCCCACCATATGGTTCGGTGTGGCACTCGGGGTGTGGCTTGGCGTGACGTGCTTCAGCGGCGGTCGCCAAACGCGCCAAGCTGTGGCGATAGCCGTCGTGGCAATCCCCGCCATCGCGTTGGTCCGCATGACTGCCAGTCCAGGCGAGCGGTGGTCGCCCTATTACCGAATCAGCACGCGCCCGGTCAGAATCACGACGGATCCGCATCCAACTGGGCCTGTCCCGCAGGGGATAGCGGTCTATGTCAACGGCGCGTTGCACCAGTACATGATCGATCTCGATGTTCCGGGGCCGGTGCGCGACGCCTACCTCAGACCGTATGGCTACGTGGCGCACGTAGACACTGCCTTGGTCGTGGGAGCGGGAACTGGCAACGACGTCACGCTGCTGCTCCGATTGGGTGCCCGATACATTGACGCGGTTGAGATCGACCCGACCATCTACGCATTGGGAAGGGAAGAGCACTTCCAGCACCCGTATAGCAACCCACGAGTGCACGTACACATTGACGACGCGCGTGCGTTTCTCCGGCGCACGTCACGGCAGTACGACGTCATCACCATGGGGACGCTCGACAGCCAGACGCTGCTTTCCGGCATGAGCTCTGTCCGGCTCGACAACTACGTCTATACCGTCGAGGCGTTCCGCGCCGCTCAGCAACGCCTCAAGCCTGACGGGAGCCTCATTGCGTATCACATGTCGCCCCGTCCTGATATCGCCGCCAAAGTCTACCAACTCGCCGCCGACGCGTTTCATCAACTGCCGCGCGCTGCATTTCGGAACGACGGGCTCTTCGACCTCGCGTTGGTCGCCGGGGCAGGGGCGCACGGCATTACGCTGGATTCCGTGCCGCGACCTTTGTTGCAAGACGTAACCCTCCCCACCGATGACTGGCCGTATCTGTACCTCCGCCAACCGACGATTCCAGCCCACTACGTCCTCGCGCTCGCTGGCGTCCTCCTGATCGCGTGGCTGTCGCTCAAATTGCCGAAGCTCGGGCCAGGCCATAGAGCAGGTGGTGGTGGCTCAGCACGTCCGGACGCGCGAGAAACTGCGCTGTTCTGCATGGGGCTCGGCTTCCTGCTCCTGGAAACGAAGAGCGTCACCGAGATGTCGCTGCTCTTCGGGACAACGTGGATGGTCAATCTGCTCGTCTTCGCAGCCATCCTGACAGTCATTGGCGTGGCGAACATGCTGGTCCACAGAGTCGACGACCGCGCCATCCCCTGGCTCTTCGGAGCCCTTTTTACCGCGCTCGGTCTCGCCTTTATCGTGCCCGCACATGCGCTCCTCTGGATGACTCCGGGCTTGCAGTGGTCGGTCGGCGCGGTCCTGGTCGGGCTCCCGATTCTGTTTGCCGCTCTAGTGTTTGCGCTCATGTTTCGCGCCCAGCGCGATGCGGCGCGGGGACTCGGATTCAACGTTCTCGGCGCAATCGTCGGTGGTGTGCTGGAGTACGCCGTCATGCTGACCGGCATCAAGGCACTGTACCTTATCGCTGCTGTTGGCTACCTCGGCGCCCTCATCGCCATCCGACAAGCCGGGATCGGAGTGAGCGCAATCCCCAGCGCGGAGCTCGAAGCGCGCTCGGCGGCTTGATCCGCCGCTCTGGTACGAGGCGCCAGTGTCGATAATGAACAGGCCCACGGCGTCTCTCCCCCGCGCGGGGAAACCGCTCTGATAGAGTCGTGAAATGGACAGCACGCGAGTAAACCGCCGAAATCGCATTGCTCATCTAGCCACCCTGGAATCCGAATGAATTCCCCCTCCCTCGACGTGGGACAATTCGTCGTTGCGCTGGCCGTGCTTGTCCCCATGCTGCTTCTCAACATGGTCTTGCTCGGTTTCTATGGGGTGAAGCAAAGGCCGCACGCGGCTGATAAATGGCGCAAGCTGATTGCACCATGGGATTTTTCACCGCAAAGCCTGGGTGGCTTCACGTACGGCAAGCTGGTGCTGGTCAGCGTGCTGACGCTGTTCCTCGAACTGCTGATGATCCGATGGGTGTCCTCGGAGGTACGCATCTTCGCGTACTTCAAGAACTTTGTTCTGGTTGCGTGCTTTCTTGGATTCGGCGTCGGCTGCTATATGAGCCGGCGCAGCGCCAACCTCCTGGCACTTGTGACTCCCTTAGTCACCGTCGCGGCACTCATCAAATGGCCATCCGACGCCCTGCGGACGCTGATCACTCGTCTGCCCGACTATATCGGCGCGTTCTCGACCGTCGCCATGTGGAATGCCCCACCCATGGCGCACAACCTGGCTGCCGTATCCGAACTTGGCGCCGCTGCGGCCATCAGTGTGGCGCTGTTTGCGCTCGTCGCATTTGTCTTCGTCCCGCTAGGGCAGTTCGTCGGCTGGTACCTCGAGAACACGGACCGCGGCACGCGGGGGTACTCCGTGAACGTCCTCGGCAGCCTGGCAGGGATCGGTCTCTTCACGCTGCTCTCCTTTCTCGACCAGCCTCCAGCGTGGTGGTTCGTGGCCGCGGGGCTGATGTTGGTCGCGTTGGTGTGGCGAAATCCGCTGGTGCGCTGGACAAGCGCCGGGGCCTTCGGACTATGCGCGCTGCTTGCCACGCTCGGCCCAGGGGGCGGCAGCACCACGTATTGGTCGCCATATCAAAAGCTGACGATCACGCCAAAGATGCGACGAGGGACCGATGAGCTGATCTCGTACACCCTCAATACGAATGGTACGTGGTATCAGCACATCATCAATTTGTCCCCCGACTTTGTGGCCCGTCACCCGATGCTGTTCATGCAGGCGGGCCCCAATTGGGAATCGTACAACTTGCCCTACCATTTCTACGAGCGGCCACCAGCAGTCCTGGTGCTCGGCGCGGGCATGGGCAATGATGTCGCCGCGGCTCTCCGTCATGGTGCCGAGCACGTCGTGGCCGTTGAGATCGATCCGTTGATTCTGGAACTCGGTCGCAAGCTGCATTTCGAGCATCCCTATAGCTCGCCGAAGGTCCAGGTGGTGAATGACGATGCCCGCAGCTACGTGCAGACGAGCAGCGACCGCTTTGATCTCATCATGTTCTCGCTCCTTGATTCGCACACTACCAGCTCCAGCTACTCCAACATCCGTATCGATAACTACGTCTATACCCTGGAGGCTCTGCGTGCCGCGCGGAGGCTGCTCAAGCCGGACGGATTGTTCATCGTCAAGTTTGCGGTTACGTCGCCGTTCATTGCCGGCCGCCTCGAGCAATTACTGACTGATGTCTTTGGTGCCACACCGTTGCAACTCGAGTCCGACGACTCTTTCTACACAACGGGGGGTCGCTTTTTCATCGTGGGCTCGCCTGGGCGGATTGCTCAGGCGCTTGCCGACCCAGCACTGGCAGCGTACTACAAGACGCACCACGATTTCCAAACTGAGACCGCGCCCGTCACCACGGATGACTGGCCGTACTTTTACCAGCGCCTGCCCGGGATACCGGCGTCGGTTGCGGTGATCTCGGTCTTGCTGCTCGTGATCGGCTGGTGGTTCCTGCGCGAGACGGGCATATCCGCCGCCTCGTTGCGATGGCACTTCTTCTTCCTCGGTGCCGGCTTCATGCTGCTCGAGGCCCAAATCATCAGCAAGATGGCGCTCCTGTTCGGCACCACATGGGTCGTCAACTCGATCGTGATCTCCGGTTTGCTCTTGCTGATCGTCGGATCGAACCTGCTCGCCGAATGGAAGCCCAACTTCCCAATCACCATTGCCTACGTCGGCATTCTCGTGTCGACGCTCGCCGCGTACCTGACGCCGGTCGAGCGTTTCCTCTTCGCATCAGTCTGGCTCAAGGCGCTGACGGCTACCGTGGTGCTGTGTCTGCCTGTGTTTTTCGCGGGGATTGTGTTCATCCGGAGTTTCGCGCGCGCGAAATTCAGCGGGACCGCGCTCGGTTCGAATCTGTTGGGCGCGCTGGTCGGCGGCCTGCTCGAATCATTGTCGCTGTGGACCGGCATTCGGTCGCTCCTGATACTGGCCGGCGTGTGTTATCTCGCGTCGTGGATCGCATTGCGTGCTCGCCAGCCGGCCGCCCTTGCCGCCGAGGCGCCCCTCTCGATGGAAAATGCGGCGTAATTCTGGCGAAGGCGTAACGACTGAGCATCCCGTGGACTAGGTCAACGCGGCCGCTCACGCATTTACCCTTTCAGCGGGTTTGGCTTCTCACTTCCCGCGGTCCGGTGGCGACCTGCTTCGAAGTGAGCCCTGAGCCCTCCGTCACGAGCACGCGCGTGGCGCGCGTGCGCTCAGCTTTTCCTCGAAGCGACCGCCGATCGCATCGCTGGCTCGCCGAAGGCGACCAATTGCGCCAGCAAGGCAAACAGCCAAATGTACCACGGAATGGGGTCGTGATAATGAAACTGCAAAACGACGCAGACGACGAAGAGCAACCCTCCCAACATAATCCCCTCCGGTCCAGGTGTGTCGGTGTGGTCACCGCTAGTCCAACGTCTCTAACCGACCGCCTATCAGGGTGCGAGACTGAACGGCGGATAGCGATCGGTCGTCAGCAAGAACGCATACGCAGCGACTCGCAGCCACCAGCGAAGCACGCCGACGACAAAATCGAAGAGTGTCCGCGGGTACAGGCCAGTGAACAGAATCACGACCCAGGACAGCGCGACGCTCATGACGGCCCCGATGGTGAGGAGGCAAAGCACGGCATAGTGAGGGATGGCTAAGAACCACTTGATGAATGGCATCCACGGATCCAAGTCGCGTGCCGCCGTCGGGTACTCCAACGCGACGTGCACGGCCTGCTCGTCGTCGGTCGACGGATACTCGTCGCGAAGCAGCGTCGCATACGCGGCCACCCGCATGCCGAACCGCGTCAACTCGAGATTCCAATCGAACCACCAGCGGGGGTACTTTCGGCGAGTCATCAACATGAAGGCGGTGGCCAGAAACAGACTGCCCCCCGCAATGCACGCCCCGCTCGGCGGATTGAACCGGATCACGGGTCGCGTGATGAGGCCCAGGATGATGGTGATCGGGACCAGGGCAACTGGTCGGAAGAACGTCGAGAGGCGGTCCAGCGGCCGACTTGGGTAATCGATTGTGAGGCTTGCCGGAAAGGCGTTCGTGACTGGATCCATAGTGGGCCTCGGACTCCGGAAGCTGAAGAGCGTGTGCCCGCCAAGGAGGCAGCGTTACCCGTACATGGTGTGGGCAGCGTCCTGACACCTCGAGGTGGTGTAAGCCAGCGACCATAGCCAGCGCTCGCTGGACTTAGTCGGTGGCGAAGTTCTGACGGAGTATCCACCCGGAGACCAGACTGGCAGCGAGGGGCCCCTTTCGATGGAAAATGCGGCGTAGTTCCCGGCGAAGTCGCGTGGGTGGTCTCACGGCCACTTCGCCCCACCACGTCGCACGAGCCCTATCAGCAGCCGTTTGAGCTCTTCGTTCAGTTCATGTCAGCGCCCCGCTGGGCATCAACTGCGCCTGCGCCGCTACTGCGGCCGCCGTCGAGCGAGCTCGTCCCGTTCTCTCTGCAGGCGGTCGAGTGCCTCCTCCTGCTCAGCGATGCGATCCGACATGCGCTCCTCGTCGCCTGCGCCCGAGTAGGCCGCGGCTTGCTCGACGAGCACGCGGAGGTTCTCGCGCACGTCCGCCATACGGGTTTCGAGCTCCGCGATATCCGCGAGGTTGTCAGGCATTAGACGCCTCCAGGGTGTGGGCCTCGGCGGTCGATTGGTGCGGATACAGTGGGCGAGCCATCGCGGGGCGCGGAGCCAGTCGGTCGCGCGGAGCGTTTCGAGATGTCATCAGGGCGCATGGTCTAACGATAGCCCATGCGCAGAACAGGGGTCAAAGATCGTCTCAGGGCTGCTTGACCATGCTCTTCACCTTATCCATCACGTCGCCCGCTGCGCTCTGGCCGTTGGAGGAATCGTTGGCGGGGCCCGCTGCGTTACTCACTGCACTAGGTCCCGTCTGTCCGCTTTTGGCGAGCGAGGAGAGCAAATCGGTGACGCCGATCTTCTTGTAGTCGGTGGGGGCCACGAACAGGTCAGCGGACGGCACGCCTTCTCGCACGTTGCGCATCTCCATTGAGCTGTTGGCGTCTGTGGACTTGGTGAGAATGTGGAGGCGGTCGTCGATCCACACCGTTGACTGATCGTGCGAATCGTCGGTGCCACCCGTCGCCACAACGGACCATTTGTGCGCTGGTCGCCCGCTCACGATGTCGGTTCCCATGGGAGTACACGAGAAATGCGGTGGCGTCCCGGAGTGCTTCGTGAAGGCCGTGAACTGATTGACGGTACCATTCCATGTGGTGCATGGATCGCCATCTGCTGCGGGCCGGAAAAGGCGAAGCATTGGTGTCATCCCGGCGGCGGCTAGCGACGAAAACATGCCGGCGTCGATATACGTCTTCGCTTGCTTGTCGATCACCAGCAAGGTGCCCTTTTGCGGATCGAAGATGAACGCGGTCGTCTTTCCAGGTTCCGCGGACTCCATGCGCAGCCTGCCGACACCGACGTAGACGTGCGTGGGCGCTCGGCCGCCGCCATTGCGAAGATCGACGAGATCTGCGGAGAACGGCGGGCCGTTCCAGGCGTCGCCTGTTGGGCCGCCGAAACAGGCGCCGATGGCGAACGACACCGGGACGACAAGAATTCGGATCCAGCGAGCGCGGCCGCCACGTGCGTCGACGGCCGGCATGGGGTGTCGAGTCATGATCGCTCCAGCGTTACGGGTATCCGATAACAAGCTGGGAGCGCTCGGGAAGCGGTCGCCAATACTTTGTTTCGAATGAGGCCATACCTGGCGGCTATGAACACTAGATGCTTGAGGCTGGGCGCTGGACGGTGGAACGGGCGGCACGCATGAATGCCGCCCCTAAATGTCGGCGCGGCCGGCGCAGGAATGGAACTCGCCGGCCGGTTTTGCTGACGCCGCATTTGTGCCGTCGGCGCGTTAGTTGTGCCACCACCTTGGCGCTGGGCCGAAGGAAGCAACGGAATCTGCCGACAACAGCAACCCGCAGCTTCGCGGAAGCGTGTCAGTTCGTCTCAGCGTTCAGAGCCTGATCCGACGCATGCCGCCCACGCGCACCGCTTGACCGACAGACTGGTCGACCGCAACTGCAGTGCATCTTGCAGGGTCTGCGGTTGGCGAGAGGAATCGCCCAGCGACCATGTGCAGCGGCGTGCATCTCGACGACCTCATGAGCCAGGACTCGACTTCCGGTCGTGCCAGAGGGCGAAGACTCCGAACGCTGCACAGCCGTAGTTGATCCCACACATCACGGCGTTCAGCATGGCCGGATGCTGGATCGTCGCCGCGGCGTGGTTCGTGGCAACCAGGATCTGCAGCAGCACAAGCGCCATCGCGACCCGACGGCCGCATCCTTTCTCGCCCGCCCGGAGCGTCCCTGCTATGACGACGTACATGGCGAGATTCCAGAACGCGATCTCGCGCTGCCACCCGGGCGCCACACCCCACGCGGATTGGACGCCGAGCTCTACCGGAAACGCTAGCTGCCCCGCGCAGGAGAGGATGGTGAGACCCCCGAGGAGCCGCAGGTACAACTGCAATGGTTTGCTCATACACGCAATCCTCAGCGCGAGCTGCGGTTTCATTGTCGTCAGCGAGCGTTGCCCTCGTGCAGACGGGAGCGAGATGACCGCGTCCTTGTAATACATCCGCCAATGGCGACGTACTAGGGGTCCCGCACCGAGACCCATGTACGTCAACCGATCGATCGAACGACCAGGCCGACCATCGCTGACAGCACCCGAATCACACGGGGCGCTCGCGAGCGCATCGGACGGCGCGCGTGCGGCGACAGAGCATGCGCTGGTGCCCTACGCGGACATGATGGCGCGGTTTCTTGGGGACACGGTGATGGCCGCGTTCCACGACGAAGATGTCACCGAGATCTACGTCAACCCGCAAGACGGCTTCGTGCGGTACGACACGCGCCGGCGTGGTCGCGTCGACTCGGGCTATCGCCTCGAAGCTGCTCGCCTCGAGATGTTTCTCAACACCGTTGCCGCGAGCCAGAACGCGACGCTTGGTGGCGGGGCGCTGCGAATCGAAGCGGAGTTGCCGCACCGGCACTTTCGCGGCAGCCGATTGCAAGGGTTCGTGCCGCCGGCCACTGCCGCGCCGGCCTGCGTCATTCGGAAGCCGCCGGCCGTGGTGTACTCGCTCGATGACTATGTCACCGCGGGCATTCTGACGCCGGTCCAACGCGCCGCCCTCGCGGATGCGGTCGTCGCCCATGACAACGTGCTCATCGCGGGCGGCACGAACAGCGGCAAGACGACGCTCGCCAACGCGCTGCTGCGCGAGATCACCGAGCGCTATCCCGAGGAGCGGATCGTGGTGCTCGAGGATACGGTCGAGCTCCAGTGCAGCGCGCGCGATTGCCTCGCGCTACGGACTGGGTCAGGCATCACCCTGGCTGACCTCGTGCGGTCCGCTCTGCGCACGAGTCCAAACCGCATTGTCGTGGGCGAAGTCCGCGGGAGCGAGGCTCTGGATCTGCTCGATGCGTGGGCGACCGGGCACCCAGGCGGGTGCGGCACCTGTCACGCCACGACGGCCGAGGGCGCGTTGCTGCGTCTCGATCGGCTCGCCCAGCGCAACAACGTGCCGCCGCAAACGGCGCTGATTGCGGAGGCCGTCGACCTGGTGGCAGTCGTCGAAGGCGGCAATCGCGGCAGGCGCGTAGCCGACTTGGCGCGTGTCGCGGATCTCGATGCCAATGGCCGCATCACACTCTATCACCTCACATCGGAGGGGGGCTGGCAATGAGGATGAACCGCAATCACGCGAGGCGCGTGCGCCGTCATGGGATGGCCTTCCGCGCGCGACAACTGACGCTGGCGGCGGCGGGAGCCATGACCGCGCTCCTGGCCGCGCCCGCGATCGCCTACGCGGCCGGTGCCGGCGGGGGTGCCGCGATGCCATGGACTGGGCCCCTGCAGACACTGCTCGACAACCTCTCCGGCCCGACCGCGAGGATCGTGGCTGGACTCGGCTTCGTCATCGGCGGTGGGATCTGGGCGTTCAGTCGCTCCGAAGAAGGAGCCAAGCGATTCGGTCAGATCGTGATTGGTGCCGCGATCGCGATTGGAGCCGCCAACATCGTCACGTCGTTGGCTTTTGTTGGTGCGGTGGTCTGATATGGAAGCGCATCCGTTTCATCTCTCGCTGCTGCGCCCAATTCTGTTTGCCGGCGCGGAGCCAGCGGCGGCGGCGATTGAGGCGCTGACCGCTGGTGCGCTGCTCTTCGGCGTTGGGTTCCACCTCGCGAGCATCCTGCTGGCGGTCTTCTACATCACCGTGGTCCACGCGGTAATGGTCTGGGTTGCCGCGCAGGACCCCCAGATGTCGCAGCTATACCTGCGGAGTCTGACGGCACGCGACTACTACCCTGCGCATGCTGCGGTTGGTGCGAGAGCCGTCGCCGCCAGGCCATCGATTCCGCGGACCCACTGACGCGCGATGGAACTGCTTTCGACGGCGGTTGGTCTCGCGGGTGGGGCGGCGGCCGCACAGGTCCTCGCGCGGCTCCGTGAACATCGGACATCGCCGACAGGATTGGCGGATCTCCTGGGCTGGGGGTTCCTCGTCGACGAGGGAGTGGTGCTCCAAAAGGATGGGAGCCTGCTCGCCGGGTTCGAGTACGCGGGTCCGGACGTCGGTGCGGCGACCGCGGCGGAACTCGACGCGCTCACTCGTCACGTCAACGATGCCCTGCTGCCCTTCGCCGATGACTGGATGTTCCACATCGACGGCATTCGTCGCGTCGCGGCCGCCTATCCCCCTGCCGTGTTTCCCGACCGGGTCAGCGGGATGATCGATGAGGAGCGTCGCAACGCCTATCGGGTCACTGAGAGCTCACAATTCGAGACGAGCTACGTCTTGGTCGTTACCTACCTGCCGCCGCCCGAGCTCTACTCCCGTCTCGCGACGTGGTTCGTGCAGGGCGGTGGCCAAGTGGGTACGGACTGGGAACGCATCCTCGCAGGCTTCAGATCGGCCCTCACTGCGCTCGAGCACCGGCTTTCGGCCCATCTACGGCTTCACCGGCTCGAAAGTGACGCGCTGATGACGCACCTGCATGAGTGTCTGACCGGTGAGACGCACAGGGTGCAGGCACCGCCGCATGGGGCGTACCTCAACGTGATCCTTTCCGATCAGGAGCTCGTTGGTGGGTTCGAGCCTCGGATTGGCCGCCAGCACATTCGGACCGTTGCGGTCCATGGCTATCCGCAGGCGTCGCACGCGGGTGCGCTCGACACCCTCAACACGCTCCCGTGCGCCTTCCGATGGAGTAGCCGCATTCTGCCGCTCGCGCAGCCGACCGCCGCGCGCGTCATTCGGCGGTATCAGCTCTCGTGGTACAAGAAGCGGAAGGGCGCCGCCGCGTGGCTCCAGGAGATTGTGGGCGGTGCCAAGCGGGACCGCACGGCCACCGCCGATGCGGATCTGTTCATGGATCACGACGCACGCCACATGGCACAGGACGCGAGCGTCGCGGTTGCCGCGAACGCCAGTGGGACGGTGCGATTCTGCTTCTTCAATCAGGTCCTCGTCGTAACGGATCCTGACGCGAAGCGGGCTGACGCTGTGGCCGCGGCGCTCCTCAAGACATTGCATGATGCGGGCTTTACTGGCCGCATCGAAGGCGTCAACGCACTCGAGGCGTACCTCGGGACACTGCCCGGCCACGGCTACCCGAACCTGAGGCGGCCACTCGTCAGCACCCGCAACATCGCCGATCTGTTGCCGATCACAGGGGTCTGGCCGGGACTGGCAACCAATCCGTCGCCGCTCTTTCCACCGTGCAGCCCGCCTCTCCTCTGGGCGGCCACAGCGGGTGCGACGCCCTTTCGCGTGAACCTGCACGATTCGGACGTGGGTCACGCTCTGGTGCTTGGCAAGACGGGTGCGGGGAAGAGCACGCTGCTCGGACTCCTCGCCCTGCAATTCAGACGCTACGCGAACGCCCAAGTGTTCGTATTCGACGTCGGGTACTCGATGTGGCTTCTCGCGCACGCGGTCAACGGCGCGCACTACGATCTCGCTGCCGGCCGGACCGATGTGCTGCGCTTCCAGCCACTCGCGCGGATCGATGACCCAGTGGAGCGTGCGTGGGCCGCGGACTGGCTCGAGACGCTCGTCACGCTGCAGGGTATTGCGATCACGCCCGTGCACCGAGCGCGTATCGATCACGCGCTCGCGCTCTTGGCCGGCAATGCACGAGCGCACCGCACGCTGACGGAATTGATGGCGCAGCTGCAGCACGCAGAGCTCCTGACGGCGCTTCGCCCCTACACGATGGCGGGCCACTACGGGCAGCTCCTCGACGCGGCCCAGGACGATCTCGCGGAAACCCGATTCACCGTGTTCGAGATGAAGCATCTGCTCGCGCTCGACGACCGCGTGGCCTTGCCGGTCCTACTCTACCTCTTTCGCCGCATCGAACAGCGCTTGGATGGACGCCCAACACTGATCGAGATCGATGAGGCGTGGATGGCACTGCTCCATGTCCGCTTCGGCGCGCGGATCACGCAGTGGCTGCTCACGCTGAGGAAACAGAATGCGGCCGTCGTGCTCGCTACTCAAAGTCCGGCGCAATTGGCCCAGATGTCTGCCCGACATGCCGTGGTCGATTCGTGTCCCACCAAGTTCTACCTGCCCAATGCGGATGCAGCAGCTCCGGCTGCTGCCGAGCTCTATCGAGATCTCGGCCTCAATGGTCGAGAGATCGGCACGATCAGCGCGGCGACCCCGAAGCGCCACTACTACATGAAGACTCCACGGGGCAGCCGTCTCTTTGAGCTCGGCCTGGGGCCGTTGGCCCTTGCTCTCCTCGCGCCGCCTCCAGGCGCGACGATCGAGGATGCGAAGCGCCGGGTCGAGACGCTGATGCGTGAGCGCGGCGCGGCATGGCTGGCGACGTGGCTCGAGGACTGCGGCCTTGCGGCATGGGCGGATACGCTGCACTCAGAGACCGCGCAGGCATCCGGCAACGACTCACAGGCCATGGATCACGGCAATGTTGGACCCCTTCTCACGTGCGGAGGTCAATCGGTCGATGACAGCCAGATGCCTCGCGTTCCCACCGACAGCGCTCAACCTGGGTCGCGGCCGCGCGCACCGCAGGCAGCCTAAGCCCGAGCCCTGGAGCTGGATGCTGTCCTTCCTCTTGCTGCCTCGTTCCACTCCGGCCCGGCCCGCCGCGCGGCACACGATCATGGCGTGCGTAACTGCCGTCGCCGCGGTCTTGCTCGGTCCCACGCCGCTGCGTGCGCAATGGACGGTGTACGATCCGGCGAACTACGTCGAGAACGCACTCCAGTACGCACATCAACTGATGCAGATCAAGTACCAGTTGGAACAGATCCAGTATCAGCTACAAGCCCTGGCCAAGCTGCGGAATGCGCCATGGCGCAACGTCGGCACACCACTCGGCACCATTGCGTCGGTCATGGGCGCGCCCCGATCGCTCGGGTACGCGGCGCCCAACGTCACGACGACGTTCCAGGCGCTGTTTCCGACAGTTCGTCCCGTACAGGATTGGCCCGCGGAGGAAACGACGCGAGCGCAGACCTCTGTGAACGTTCTGCAGGCGGCACTCGCCTCGACCGCACAACAGCAGTCGGCCGTGGCGCCCGGGTCCGATGCGATCGATCGCATGAAGCAGCTGAACGGCGCGGTCCAGGGCCACGAAGAAGCGCTCGAGCTTCAGAACACGGCGGCCATCTACTCCGCGGAGGAGTTGATGCTGCTACGTGAGGCGGCGATGGCGCAGACCAACATCCAAGCGGTCTTCTACGCCAATCAAATGAACGCCGAAACGCAGCGTGACGTGACGGCTCGGGCCGTGTTGGATCAACTGGCGACCACGCCGGCGGCCTCGCCAGACATTAGCCTCCGCGTGAGTCCGTGACGCGCGGCCGCAGGAACCTCGCACTGGCCGTCATCGCGCTCATGGCGCTCGGCGTCTCCACTGGGCTGGCGGTCGCGCAGGGCACGACTCCTCCTCCCTACCTGGATGGCATTCGGGACGCCTACCGCGCGGCTGCCGGTGGGTGGCGCGCGCAGCTGGTGCCCATGGCGCAGCGGACCTTCATGCTGCTGGCGGCGATCGAGTTCTGCGTGTCTGGACTTGTGTGGGCGGTGAAGCGTGACGCGCTGGACGACCTCGCCGCGAAGTTCCTGCTGAAGTTCACGCTGATCGCCTTTCTGCTCACGCTCATCACGTCGTTCGACGTCTGGTTCCCCGCCATCCTCAACGGCTTTGCCACTGCCGGAGAGCAGGTGATCGGACGAGGCACGATGAGCCCAGACGCGATCATCGGGGTCGGTGGGTCGCTGGCGTACAACATCCTGAAAGGGATTTCCCTTACGGTGCTGGCACACGATGTCCTGATCGGAGCGTTCGGTCTCGTCTGCGCCCTCGCGGTCGCCGCATCGTACATTGTCATCGCCATACAAGTGCTCGTCGTGATGATCGAGAGTTACGTCGTCGTGCTGGGTGGCGGGGTGCTCTTCCTCGGATTTGCGGCTTCCCGGTGGACGGCGGCGATGGCTGAGCATGTGATTGGATACGCGCTGTTTCTGGGTGCTCGCATCTTCCTGCTGTACCTCCTGGTTGGCGTCGGTATGGATGTCACCCAGCGATTCGTCCAAGTGATCGCAGGTGCGAGCATCTTCGCCGAGCCCAGCCCACTGCTGCAGATAACCGGCGGAGCGCTGGCCTTCGCCTATATCGTCTCGCGCATTCCCTATGACGTTGCCTGGAAGCTGACGGGCCAACAGAGCCTGGGTCTGGCGCAAGCGCTGCGAGCGTTGAGCTGAAACGATGACGATGAGCAACGCCGTCGACCCTCGTCTCATAGCTGCGCGGACTGAGTTCGCGAACGCGTTCGCCGACCTCGCTCGGGGCAAGCGGAACTGGCAGCTCACCGCGTTTTGGCTCCTCGGGCTTCTGACCGTGATTATCGTCGCGTACGCGCGCCTTGCCGGTTCAGCCCGAGTCATCCCGTACGTGGTCGAGGTCGATCGACTGGGGCAGGTCGCCGCGGCGGGACCGGTCGCCGCAATGAAAGACCCCGAACCGCGGCTCGTCGCGTCCCAGCTTGCGGCGTTCGTGCGCGCGGTGCGCACGGTGCTGCCGGCGACCCCGCCCGAGCTCGGCGTCGAGGTCATGCGGCGAGCATATGGATTCATCGACGAGACATTGCCCGCGGCGAATACGCTCAACGCCTACTTCGCAGATCCCGTACACGACCCCCGGGTGCTCGGGCGCACACTGACCCGTGAAGTGCGCGTGACGAGCACGCTCCTCATCCCGGGCACTTCGACGTGGAAGGTGCGTTGGACCGAGACCGAGCTTCCGTTGGAGGTGGGCGTGCTCACTCGCACTACCGCGTGGGAGGGGTACGTGACCGTGCGATTGCGACCACCCGACACGGCGGATGCAGTGCAGGACAACCCCCTCGGCGTGTTCATCACGTCGATCAATTGGACGGAGATAACCGGAGGAGCAACGTCATGACTCAGTGGCGATGGCCAGCACGGCACGTGTCGCGGTGCGGCGCGCGACTGGTTGGGCTCCTGCTCGTTTCCAGTGTCGGCGTGTTGCGCGCGCAGGGGGCTCAAACAGGCAGCGCAGTGCAGGGTGATCGAGCCGCGAGCGCCGCGCATGCTACACAAGACAGTTTGTCGTCGCCGCACGAAGCCACTGCACACGACAGCGTGCAAACAACTGCAGACACGGTAGGGGGAGACGTGCTGTCAGCACCGCGTCGGCGTGCGCCGACCGATGCTGTCACGGAAGCGGCGCGCGAGTATGAGCGAACCGGCGTCGCACGGGCGGTTGAAGAAGGCGCCTTCGTCACCTTCCCGTATGGCCACAGCCAGCCGACGGTCACCTGCGCTCCACTCCGGGCATGCGTCATTGAGCTCGAGGCGGGCGAAACCGTGCTGAGCAGAATTGCCGGGGATACGCAGCGCTGGGAGATCGAGCTGGCGCCTGCGGGTTCGGACGGGCGGACGCCACTGATCGTCGTCAAGCCCCATGACTGCGGTCTCACGACGAACCTCGTGCTGACCACGACCGCCGGGCGGATTTACGATCTGACACTCGATAGTCCGCCATGCGTGAGAGGTGGAGTGAACCCACACGGCGTGTACGTCCGTCATGTGCGATTCTACTACCCCGATGCCACCGTTCAGGCGTGGGCTACGCCAGTTGCTCCGCCACCGGTGGAGCACGCTGCGGCGCCAGTCCGTGCGGATGCGTTCAACTTCGCGTATCGGGTCCGCCGTTTGCATCGGTTCCCTTGGGTGCCGATCGCGGTATTCGACGACGGCGCGCATTGCTACATCAAGGTGCCGCCGCAAGCCGCCCATCGAGATGCGCCGGTGCTGTTCGCGCTCGCCGACGATGGGACCAAAGAGGTGCTCAACTACAGCTTCACGAACCAGACATATGTAACGGATCGCGTTTTTCGGAGCGCAGTTCTGGTGATCGGAGAGGCCGCGACAGAACAGGCGTTGCGGATGGACAATCTGCGCTTCGATGCGAACACCGACGCGGGTGACTCCACGCCGACCGGAAGTCAATCGGCCGCCGAGGCACCGAACAAATGAACGAGCATGAGAATGGTGCGGACGGGTTGCAAGCGGAGCGAAGCGGATCACCGATTGAACCCCAGCCGGCCGTAGTGGCCACGCCATTGCGGCCGGCACCGCCACTCGCAAAACGCCTCAACCGAAATGCACTAACTGTCGCGGCTGCTCTTGCGGGCTTCACCGTGATCACGGTACTCGTAGTCACGCGCCCGACACGGTCCGGCGGCAGCGGTGCGTCGCTGACCGCGCCGAGCCAGGCACCACCTGTTCCGGCGCGTCCGGCGTTTCTGGATGCACCTCCAAGACCTTTGCCGATGTCGCCACTCGACACGGGGCGCGGTGAGATCGGGGCCCGTCAGGCGGAGGCCGGGGCGGGGCCGGGTGGATCCGCGACCGGCACGTCGGGCGTGGCGCCGTCCACGCCGAACCCTGTGGCCGATGCGAAGACCCAGCTGCCTGTGCCGCCTCCGCTCATTGACACGCCGCCGGTCGGCCAGGCCGCAGCGGTCGCCGGAGGATTTCAACCCGTCGCATCATCACCTCGGCATCAGGCGTACGAGGCGGCACTCGTGAGCAGCGTGATTGTCGAGCGGCGGAGCACGAATCCGCGCCCCTCGGCGGAGTCGGTGCCGAGCGACGCGATCACGGGTGTGCCGCCCAATCTGCCGGCGATGGCGCAGCTACCGCCGTCGGCGTTGCCGCTGCCATCGGTCGGAGATGGGTCGCCAGCAGCGGGTGCTCGGTCTCCTGAGTCGGCCCCTGTGCACGTGTCCGACGCTGCCGCAGCTTTTTCGCCAATCCCCGTGACTGTCGTGCGACTCGACTCAGCTGGCTCGCCGTACACCGTACGGGCGGGGACCGTGATCCCCGGATTGCTGGTGACCGGTGTGAATTCCGATCTGCCCGGTGAGGTGCTTGGACAGACCAGTCGTGACGTGTACGACTCACGTACGCAGTCCATCCTACTCGTACCCAAAGGCTCGCGCCTGATCGGCAGCTACGACAATCGATCCGTTGGGACTGGTCGCCTTATCGTGTCGTGGACCCGTCTCATTCTTCCGGACGGTCGCAGCATGGTGCTCCCCCGTCTCGCGGGCACCGACGCCCAGGGACAGGCGGGGCTGCATGACCAGGTCGACCATCACTACGGTCGGATTTACGGTGCGGCATTACTCACGTCGGCACTGACTGCCGGCGTCCAGCTCTCACAGCCACAACAATCCGCGCTCTATGCCGCTCCGTCGTCACGGCAGGTCGCCGCAGGCGCACTTGGCCAGACCATGGGCGACGTGGCGCTAGAAAGCGCGCGCCGCGGGCTCGACGTCCCTCCGACCATCGTGGTGCGACCTGGCCAGCCGTTCAACGTTTTTCTGGCCGGAGACCTTGCGTTCACCGGATCGTACAGGCCCGCTGTTGTCGCCGAAGGACAATGAGCGCGCTGCGCCGTACGGAGGGTATGCGGCCAAACCGCGTCGCCCGCCACGCCCCGGGCCGCCGCACCTCGTCCACGCCGGCGCGGTAGCGGGCGCCGTGTGGGCTGCTGCCCTGGCGACCCAATACGTCGCCGCCCGGCTCGCCTACCACCCGCACCTGGGTCCGTGGCTCTATCGGGCGTCGTCGCCGGCCCGTGCGCGCTTGAGCGTTGCCATACCTGTGTGCGTCGTCGCGGCCGGCATCGCGCTCTTGACGCGGCGGTGGCGATGGGCCGCCATCCCCCTCGTATTGAGCACCGCCACGGCGATGATCCTGCGGGATGCCCCGCTGTACTCACCCGATCGCGTCTTTGTGTGGTACAAGGCCTACCACACCGTGAGTGCGTATCGCCAGCTCTTTCTCGTCGCCTGGGCCATTTTCGCGATCGCGACCGTCGCGGCGACCGTCGCGGCGGCGCAGCTCGCGGCCACACGACAGGAGCCGCTGTCGAACGAGCATCGCCAACCGGATCGGCATTTCGACGATGATATCATTAATTAGATAACGCGCGGCGATGCTGCCTGGCGCGACCGGAGAATCAAGCTGGATGCACCGTGGCTGGCCCTCAGGTTTGTTCCAACGTCCAACGTCTAACGTCCATGGTGAAGAGTGACGACGGCGAGCAACCGCATCTCCGGCTCCGAACGGAGCTCATGGACGCCGTCCGCGGGGTCATCCGGCAGCGGGGACTCCGGCAGCGGGAAGCGGCCGAGCTCTTTGGGGTGGCGCAGCCGCGGGTCAGCGATCTCGTACGAGGCAAAGTCGCGCTCTTCAGCATCGATACGCTGGTCGGTATGCTGGCCGCCGCCGGGATCACTGTCGAAGTGCGGCTCAGCGCCGCTGCGCGACGACTTCCCAACCGCTCCACACGTCGTCGTAGTCGCTCGCCTGACTCCGACTGAGCACCGCGGGTCTTTTCACGTGGCACGACGCCGCACCGGGTGGTGCCTCATCACACTGGGAGCGCTCATCGTGTGCGCCGGAGTCGCTCAGAGCGCCGGTCTGTGGCTCAATTTGAGCCCGAGCATGCCGGTCGGCCTGTATCGCTCCCGCCCGAACGCGGCAGCCAGTGCGCTCGTGCCCGGCACGATCGTCGCCGTCTGCCTGCCAGAGGGACTGGCAACGTGGGGCCGCAGGCGCGGGTACCTCATGCGCGGCCGCTGCCCGGGCGGAACTGCCCCAATCGGCAAGCCAATCTTCGCCATCAGCGGAGACACCGTGATGGTGACATTGAGCGGCCTCGCACGAAATCGCATCCCCACCGCAGACACCCGCTCCCTCGCCCACGACCGAGCCGGCCTCCCGTTGCTGCGGATCCCGTCCGGCACATACCCGGTCGCATTGGGGCAGCTGTGGCTCGTGTCGACCCACACAGCCTCGAGCTGGGACTCGCGCTACTTCGGCCCTGTTCCATCGGCCGACGTCATTGCCGTCTTGCGTCCGATTTGGGTTCTCTGACAAACGGCACCCCTCGGGGGTATGTCAGGCCTCGGTCAGAAATGGATCGCCGCTACCTCAACCTGGCGTACACGCGCTACAGGCACTGGGCCGTTGTCCTGAGTGATGACCATCTGCCCGGTGATGCCCGTCGCCGACACCACGGTGCCATTGATCGTCGTCGCGCTCGTGAACTCGCCGTGGTAGGTCCAACCGATTGCCGACTGCGGGGGCCCGTTGGCCGATCCGGGGGGATAGGTGAACGCGAGGGTCACTCCGTCATTGGTCACTGACCCCGAGAGGGGCCCGGCGTTCATCGACAGTGGCCCGAAGTTGGTCACGGTTCCGGTGACCGACGGCCCCACCTGCCGCGCGGTGAACAAGATTTCGCTGCCCGCGGGAAGCTGGGCGACCCAGTTTCCAGAGAAGGTGAGGCGGGGGCCCGTCGCACATGCCGATCCACCGCCGACGGCCAAGGCGAGGATTGCCGCGGTGCCGGCACGTCGGACGTGTTGCGGAGATTTCATTGGTGTCGTTCACGTCGTGATTTTGCTCGAATGATGCGGGCGGGACCGGTAATACACAAAGGACCGGGGTGCGGGACTTCGCGAAGCGGAAACGACGGGTCTGGGGTTTGGCCTGTCCGTCCGGCGCACACCTGGTCGCCTTGGGGCAGCCGTGGCTCGTTTCGACTCACACCGCCTCGAGCAGGGACTCGCGCTACTTCGGCCCCGTCCCGGCAGCCGGCGTCATTGCTGTCTTGCGTCCGATTTGGGTTCTGCGCTAAACCAAGGTCCACCTGCCACGCGGCAGCGGCTGCCTAACGTCTGGCGCGGGATCAGTGGGGCATGCGCGGGATGTGGACCATCAAACCCCAAAGCGCCGTGCTCGAGCGACTGCCGCGCACTACCGTGTTTCGCTTCCACGCCCGCGATCTCCACTTCGTCGTGGGGAGCAGTTCGCCCGCACGGCGCCGGGGTGGGCGAGGACTTGGCACGTGGCCGAGCGTCATCAGTACATCATCACGCTGAGCGGTCGTGGGGAAATCGATCTAGGAGAAGGTCACAAGGTCGAGCTCAGACCCGGAACGATCGTTATTGAGGAGGACTCGACCGGCCGCGGGCACATCTCTCGGACCCTCGGCTCGGAAGACCGAATCGCTCTCAACATCCAGCTGCCGGATCACTAGGACGCCGCGCCGTCAAGGGGTGCTTTCCCAAGTGCCTTTCCGGCGCGTGCCGATCAATCCCTCGTCCTACTCGGCCCGCAGCGTGACCGCGGGATCGACATGGGCGGCGCGGGCAGCCGGGACCCAGCAGGCGGTGAGACCGACCGCAGCGAGGCCGATCGCAGCCGCACCCAGCGTGAATGGGTCGTGGGCCGAAATGCCGAACAGCAGGCTGCGCAACACGCGTGTCGCGAACAACGCACCCACGAGACCGATCGCCACGCCGGCCAGGAGCAGCGCGCCACCCTCTCCCAACACCATGCCACGCACGCGCGCCGCATCCGCACCGAGACTCATTCGGATCCCGATCTCCGCGGTTCGTGAGCGCACCGAGAACGCCAGCACGCCAGCGATGCCGATCATCGCGATCGCGAGTGCGAGGCCGCCGAAGACGGCTACAAACAACGCGTTGAGACGCCGCGGCGCCACGGACTCGTCCCGGATCTGGTCGAGGGTCTCGACATGCTCGACGAGCTGCTGCGGCGCGACGGCGTGGATCGCGCGCACGATCGTCGGTCGTATCGCGGCCGGATCGGATGCGGTTCGCAGCACCAACGCGCCACTGAGAATGAGCTCCTGCGCGAATGGCTCATACACCGTCGGCGTCGGGCTGCTCTCCACATCCTCGCGCGCGTCACCGACCACGCCGACGATCGTGCGCCATTCGTCGGTGAACGGGGTGACCTTGAGGATCTCGCCCGTCGGAGCGATCCGGCGACCGATCGGATCGGCATCGCCGAACAATTGCCGCGCGAACGCCTGACTCACGATCGCCACTCTCGGCGACCCGATCCGGTCGGTCGCCTGGAATCCGCGTCCCCGCAGAATTCGCAGAGCGACCGCGCCGAAGTAGCCAGGATCCACCGGCCGGAATGGGGCGCGTGGTGTCGGCTCATTCGGTGCGAGCGGCCGGCCCTCGGCTTTCACCTCGAACTGGATGATCGATGGCCGGAGGGGCGGAGCCACCGCCAACGCCACGCCGTCCACCCCCGGAATCGCCGCCACGCGATCCCGCATGGCGTCGTATCGCGTGAGATTCGCCGACTGCTTCAGGGCCTCTTGCAAAATGTCGCCCGGCAGCGGCAACTCGACGGTGATCACGTGATCCATGCGCAGGCCTGTCTCCACCGTCTGGAGCTTCGCGATGGTGCGCGCCAGGAGACCGGCGCACGTGACCAGCACCATTGAGATGGCGACCTGGCCGATGACCAGGCTCCGCTGGACTCGCCGACGTCGAGGTTCGAGCGTCGCACGCCGCGCGGCCGGTGCGAGCGACGTGGCGACTGCCGGCGACCCGTCGAGCGGGTGCACGAGCGCGAGGCCGACGGCCGCCAGCAGGGCCGAGGCCAACCCCACGGCGAGCACCATACCATCGACGTGAATCTCGTCCGCGCGCGGCGAGAACTGGGCGGCGAATGCCACGAGCAGACGCACGGCAGAGTAGGCGACCAGCACGCCGAGGGCGCCTCCGGCGAGCGCCAGCAGTAGGTTCTCGGCGGCGAGCAGGCGGCGCAATCGGCCGCGGCCCGCGCCCAACGCCGTCCGAATCACCATCTCTCGCTCGCGCCCGACGCTCCGCATGAGTGTGACGTTGGACACGTTGGCGCAAGCGATCAGCAGCACGAATCCCGCGGCAGCCATCAGGAGCCACACCGTCAGCGCGGCTCGCTCATTCAGTGCCGTCCGCAGTGGCTGCACGCCGATCGCGTACTGAGCCGCAGCCTCGTACGCGTCGGGGTGAGCGCGAAACATGTCGGCGGCGATGCGCTGGAGCTCAGTGCGCGCCTGCTGGACGGTGCTTGTCGGCCGAAGACGAGCGAACACCTCGGACATGCGATGCGTGCGCAGCGTAGTCATCGTCGCGCTCAGGTGATGCGGGCTGGTCACCGTGTTCGCGAACACGTCGGTGGCATCGGGGAACCGGGGCGCGGGCTCCGCCACGCCCACCACGGTGACGGCCAGGTCGTTGAGCCGGAGCGGCCGGCCGATGATGTGGGGATCGCCACCGAAGTGATCCATCCAGAATCCGTACGTGAGGACCGCGACCGGCGCAGCCGCCGCGCCATCGTCGTGCGAATTCATGACTCGGCCCAGCACTGCCCCGAGGCCTACGACGTCGAAATAGTCGCCGCTGACGATCCCGACTGTCGCGCGCGATGGCTGGCCCTTGTCATCCACCAGGGTGAACGGCACCGCGGATGAGTATTCAGCAAATTCCGCGACTGTCTTCGAGCGTGCGCGGTAGTCGACCACCTCCGGTACGGAAAAGCGCGTGTCCGTCCGCGCGGCTCCAGGCGCGTCCTGGCGCAGGTATAGCACGCGATCCGCAGCACGGTTGGGCAGCGGCCGCAGCAGCGTCCCTCGGAGGAGTGTGAACATCGCCGTGTTGGCGCCGATCCCCAGGGCGAGCGTGAGCACGACCGTGGCGGTGTATCCCGGAGCGTGCGTGAGATTCCTGAATGAAACCTTGACATCGCTCACGAGCTCCTCGAGCCAGCGCACGCCACGCACGTCCCGCATCTGATCTTTTCGGAAGGCGACTCCACCCATCGCGATGAGGGCCGCCTTGCGGGCCACGTCCGGCGCCAGGCCACGGCGAATGTTCTCTTCGGTCTGGCGCTCAACGTGGTATTGCAACTCCTCGTCGAGCTCCGCGTCGATGGCACGCCGGTGAAAGAGGGAGCGCAGTCGGAGCGGGATGATGAGGACCAGTCGGTCGAAATTCATCTCAGACCTCCCCCAGTCGGACGACCGCAGTGATCGCAGCAGCGAGGCGGTCCCAGTTACTGGTCTCGACCGCCAGTTGGCGTCGACCCGCCCGTGACAGGGCATAGAACTTCGCGCGCCGGTTGTTCTCGCTCGGCCGCCACTCGGCGGTAACCCACCCCTCCTGCTCCAGCTTGTGCAGGGCCGGGTAGAGCGAGCCGTCGCTCACACGCAGCACGTCGGCGGAGATCTGACGCAGCCGCTGGCCGATCGCCCAGCCGTTCATCGGCTCGAGCGCCAGCATCTTGAGGATGAGGAGGTCCAGCGATCCCTGCACCAGGTCCTGCGGCCGGCTCACGCGATGCCCCTATCGGTAACCGAGAGGAGCATACCACACGCACTGCCGCCGGGCAAGACCTGCTGAAAACGTTGACACGTCGGACCCGCAGGCGGCGCTCGTTAATGCGTCACTCGGACCCAGGTTGCCGACGTGCAGAAGCACGCCAAGGACGTCCACAACATGAATCTGACGCGAGACCAGGTCCTGGCGATGGCCGAACCCGCATAGTCCGCGACGCGCACCCACGCCACGATTGGCTTGCATCAACACGGCCCGCACCGGTCACGCTGACCAGCGGGTAGGGGCGACGCTATGCGTCGCCCTGCATCACCGCCCGCAACCGATTCCTCCGACCGGGCAGGTTGGTCCATAGGGTGCCAACGGCACCCAATACATTGATGCGCATGGAGCTATGACACCGGCCCGCCGCGGGTAGGCCAGCGCCTGCCGGGCTCAGCGGAGGCCCATCCGCGGTCGCCGTGTTTGGCGTGATCGCAGCGTTACGTCCGAGGCACGTGGAAAGGCGATAACTTCGACGTCAGGTCTGGGCTGCCCCACCCGGGGAAGTAGGGGCCGCAGAGAAGGAGAAAGTAGACCAAGAGTTCATTTCGATGATGGTCTACTTTCTACTTTCTGTAGTTCTACTCTCTCGGGCGCTTTAGCGCCCGATGCCCGCCGCCGGACTCGGAGTCGACGCGATGCCCGAAGTCTGTCTGTATTTCCAGGTTCATCAGCCGTACCGGCTGAGACGATTCCGGGTGTTCGATATCGGAGCCGGCACCCCGTATTTCGACGATGAGCACAACCAGCGCATCGTCGCACGCGTCGCGGCGAAATGCTACATCCCGGCAAACCGACTCCTGACACGCCTCATCAAGGAGTCCGGCGGCGCGTTTCGCATCGCGATGAGCACGAGCGGCATGTTGATCGAGCAGCTCATGGCCACTCAGCCCGAAGCGCTCGAGACATTTCGCGAACTGATCGCGACGGGCGGGGTCGAGATGCTCGGGGAGACGTACTACCACAGCTTGTCGGCGCTCGCGTCGCTCGACGAGTTCGGTGTGCAGCTGGATCGACACTGCGCGCTGATGGAGACGTTGTTCGACCAGCGCCCGCGAGTGTTCCGCAATACAGAATTGATATTCAGCGATCAGCTGGCTCCCACGGTCCGCGCGCGCGGCTTCGATGGCGTTCTCATCGAGGGGGCACGGCACATCTTGGGCTGGCGCGAGCCGACCTACGTGTACGAGTCTGCCGCCGTGCCTGGGCTGCGGCTGCTGACGCGGCACATCCGGCTCAGCGACGATGTAGCGTTTCGCTTCTCCGCTCGCGCGTGGGACTCGTGGCCGCTGCGCGCCGATACCTTCGCAGAGTGGCTCGCCTCGACGCCGGGACATTGCATCAACCTGTTCATGGACTACGAGACTTTCGGCGAGCACCAATGGGTCGATACGGGGATCTTCGAGTTTCTCGAGCATCTGCCCGCGGAATGTCGCGCGCGCGGTCTCGCCTTCGTGCATCCCTCCGAGTTGGCGAGCCGGCTCCCGGCAGATCGGCTCGTGGTGGCTCGACCCACCTCCTGGGCGGATCAGGAGCGCGACGTCAGCGCCTGGCTGGGCAACGACCTGCAGCGAGCCGCACATCGCCGCCTCTATGCCATGCGCTCCCTCGTGCTGCAAGCCGCGGATCAGTCGCTGTACCATGAGTGGCAACGATTGACCACGAGCGACCACTTCTACTACATGGCGACGAAGGATCACGCGGATGGCGAAGTGCACGCGTACTTCAGGGCCTACGAGTCCCCGTACGACGCCTTCGTGCGATTCATGAACATCCTGGAAGATCTGGAGCAGCGGTCACGCGCAGGCGTGCAGAGGCAGCGAGCCGCACCACCACTACGGGCGGCGCCGTCGCGATCCGACCTCGACGCTGAAGCGGTTGTGAGCTAATGCGCCCGGACGCTGAGTGGATCGAGACCGACGGTCTCGGAGGATACGCCTCGGGTCCTGTCAACGGGCCGGCGACGAGGCGGTACCACGCGGTGCTCCTGGCCGCGCGCACACCGCCCACCGAGCGCGTGGTGCTCGTCAACGGCTTCGAGGCGTGGATCGAGACGATTGGTGGGCGATGGCCGCTCACGACGCACCGATACGTGCCAGACGTCACCGCGCCCGACGCCACGGCAACGGTCACCGGCTTCGCGGCGGAGCCGTGGCCGACCTGGTCGTACCACGTCTGCGACGCCATCGACCTGATTCACGAGCGCGTCGTGTTGCACGGCGCACCGGTCACCGCGCTGTCATGGCGTCTGAAAGTCCGTCGCCCCGACACCACGCTCGTCGTCCGACCGTTCCTGAGCGGCCGAGACTTCAACGCCCTGCACCACGAAAACCCGGCGCTCAAGTTCGACGCGGTGTCGACACCCGGGCGGCTGTGCTGGCACACATATGACGCCGTGCCCGCTGTGATTGCCCTGTACAACGGCAGCTACACGCCCGACCCGCAGTGGTACCGTCACGTGCAATACGATGAAGAACGTGCACGCGGGTACGACTTCGTCGAGGATCTCGCGGCGCCCGGCCTGTTGCGCTGGGATCTCTCGGCAGGCGAGGCGGTCCTCATACTTGGCGCCGACCTGCCGGAAGCGGAGGCGATACTGACATTGGGTGCGTCGGCGCAGTCGGTGCTCGAGACGATCCGAACGACGGAGCGAACACGTCGCCTGCACTTCACCAGTCCGCTCGAGCGAGCTGGCGATGCCTACGTGGTGCAACGGGGGGCCGGCGAAAGCATCATCGCGGGGTACCCGTGGTTCGGTGACTGGGGCCGTGACACGTTCATCTCTACTCGTGGCCTCTGCCTCGCGACGGACCGTCTCGAGGACGCGGTGCAGATCCTCAACGAGTGGGCGGGCCTGCTCTCAGATGGCGTCATGCCGAACACATTCCCGGGGAACGGCGGACAGCCGCTCTTCAATTCGGTCGATGCGTCGTTGTGGTTCATCGTCGACGTGCACGAGCTCTTGCAAGCAAGCGCGGGCCGACCCGGTACGATCAGCGCGGGCGCTCGCAGGGTCCTCACTGGGGCCATCGACGCGATCCTCGGCGCGTACACGCGTGGTACGCATTACGGCATCAAAGCGACGAGCGATGGACTCCTCGCGGCCGGCGAGCCAGGAGTGCAGCTCACGTGGATGGACGCCAAGATCGGCGATCATGTCGTCACGCCGCGGATCGGCAAGCCGATCGAGATCCAGGCCCTGTGGATCAACGCGCTGCGGATCGGGGCGGCGCTCAACCCTCGCTGGGAGCCACAGTTCGATCGGGGGCTGGCGGCGTTCCGCGAGCGATTCTGGCGGACGCACGTCGGGTGGTGTTACGACGTCGTCGACGTCGATCACGAACCGGGCCGGGTCGACATGTCGTTCCGTCCCAATCAGCTGTTCGCGGTCGGCGGGCTGCCGTTTGGGCTACTGCCTGCGGACGATGGCCGCCGCCTCGTAGATGCGGTCGAGTCGCGCTTGTGGACGCCGCTCGGACCGCGCTCACTGGCGTGTGATGAGCCGGGATATATCGGGCACTACCGAGGGAGCCAAGAGGAACGGGACGGCGCGTACCACATGGGGACGGTGTGGCCGTGGCTCATTGGGCCGTTCGTCGAGGCGTGGGTCCGCGTCCGAGGCACGACGCCGGAGGCGCGCCGGGCGGCTCACGAGCGCTTTATCGAGCCGCTCCGAACGCGCCTCGCAGAATTGACCTTTGGCCACGTACCCGAGGTGGCCGACGGCGATCCACCACACACGCCCGGCGGCTGCCCGTTCCAGGCGTGGTCGATCGGCGAGTTGCTCCGCGTCGAGAAACTGCTGGCCGCCTAGCGGTTACTGCCCCGCGAGCTTCTGTTCGTAGTCGATTCGCCCGAGACGACCGGTTCCACTGAGGGCCAGCCACAACCGGCCGTGCGTGGGATCCAACGACATGTTCCGCACAACCGCGCCTTTCGTCGGCAGGTCGTACGTCTGTGTCTGCGTGGTGCGCAGATCGAACACGATCACCCTGCTGTTCCCACTTTCTTCGTACCAGATGCGGCCGTCGGGCGTGATCGCGATACCATAGGGTGCCGCGCGGTCGCCGTCCGGGCAGGGATACTCCGCGAACTTCCCGGACGCCGGATCGTAGCTCCCGAGTTTGCCGCGTGCGTAATCGCTGTACCAGATGCGGCCCGACTTGTCGATCACGAGGCGCCGCGGGCGCGCGCCGGCATCCGGTAGCCGCACTTCCTGCATCTCGCCGGTGGCTGGATTGACTTGGCCCAGCGCATTGGTCCCAAAGAGGGCAATCCAGATCATGCCGTTCGGGGCTTGCATGATGCCGTAGGGCAGCGCGTGCGGTGTGGCAATGTGATGGAGGACGACGTGTCCCGTCGTCGTATCGAGCACGCCGTACAGATCCGCCTGCTGCACCGTGAACCACAGCTTCCCACCAACGAGCAACGGCGTGTGCGGGTCGCCTGCCGCCGAAGGCAGGACGAACTCGCGGATCTTGCTGGTCGCGGGGTCGAGACGCCCGATCCGGCCCGCCGAGTTGGCGGTGTACCAGACTCCGCCCGTCGGTGCGACGATGATGCCGTGGGGCCCGGAGTTGGGCGTTGGCGTGGCGACGTCCGTCACCTTCCCAGTAGTCGGATCGAGGCGCCCGATGTAGCTGTTGTGCTGGTCCGTGTACCAGACGATGCCATCGGGTCCGACCGCGGGGTCGTGCGGAAACGCATTCGGCCGCGGCAGGACGTATTCGACCACCGTGCCGGTTGGCGGCGGCACGGCCGCGGAGCTCGGGATCGTCGTGGCACCGGTGATGGCCAGCGCGAGGATGGCGAGTCCGCTCCCCGCGGTGAGAACCATTGCGCCCCAGATAACGCGTCGTCGTTCGGGAAGCGGCATACGGACCTCCGGCGAAGGCGGGCGGCATGAATGCCGCCCCTATATGTGCATCGTAACCGCGGTGTCTCGTGGCGTCGGCCTTCCTGGCTTCTCTCGCTTCTATGGATGATAGTACGCCGAGGTCAGGAGTGGCGCTGTCGGCGGGGCCGGCGACGAGCCCGCTAGCGCGACTGGCGCTGGCGCCAGAGCGCCCTGGCGACCGGCTTGGCGCACCTGTATCATGGCCGCCCATGCAAACCAACTGCAGACTCCGAATGGTCGCCCAAGTCGTCGCGGCGGCCTTGGTCAGCTCGTCACTCGCCGGCGCTCAAAACGCTGGTGCGGGTTCCAAGCCCTCAGCGCAGCAATCGGGCTTCCGCATCGTCGTGACGGCGTCGGCCGCGGGCGCCGGCAGCGCCCGCGACGGTCGGCTCCTGCTCGTCATCTCGACCGACAGCAGCAGCGAGCCGCGCCATCAGATGTCGGACAACGATGACACGCAGCAATTGTTCGGGATCGACGTGCACGGACTGAGCGATGCGAACCCCGGCGTCTTCGACGCGCGGGTCTTCGGCTATCCGAAGCCGAGTCTCGCCGGTGTCCGGCCCGGCACCTATTGGGTGCAGGCGGTCCTCCATCCCTACGAGGTCTGGCATCTCGCGGACGGCCACACGGTCGAATTGCCCCCCGATCATGGAGAGGGCCAGCAATGGTCGCGGGCGCCGGGGTCGCCGATGAGTCGCCCCAAGTGGGTGCGCATCGACACACACCAGGCGGGCACGGTGCATATCACGTTGGACACCGTGATCCCGCCGTTGCCCGACATCCAGGACACGAAGTACGTCAAGCACATCCGCATCCAGAGCGAGCGGCTCACGAAGTTCTGGGGTAAGCCGATGTTCCTGGGCGCGATCCTGATCCTGCCCGAGGGTTTCGATACGCATCCGGACGCGCACTATCCACTCGCGGTCTACCAGGGGCATTTCCAGCGGGAGCCCAGTGGGTGGCGAGAACAGCCGCCGGACGCGTCCCTGCCGGCGCCTGACACGGCGTTCATTACGCGCAACTGCCCCAACGGATCGGAACGCGGCGGGTGTGATCCCCGTATGCTTCGCCGACTACAACAGGAAGCGGGATATCGCTTCTATCAGCTGTGGACCGGGCCATCGTTTCCGCGTGTCATTCAGGTCACGATCCAGCACGCCAACCCGTACTATGATGACTCGTACGCGGTCAACTCGGCAAATGTCGGACCCTACGGCGACGCGATCACCTACGAGTTGATCCCGTACATTGAGCAGCACTATCGCGGCATTGGTCCCTGGGCGCGCGCGTTATACGGCGGGTCGACCGGCGGGTGGGAAGCTCTGGGCGTGCAGGTTCTCTATCCCGACCAGTACAACGGTACGTACGCGGCGTGTCCCGATCCGATCGATTTCCGGCAGTACACGAACTTCAACATCTACAAGGACAGCAACGCGTACTACACATCAGGCCCGTGGCGCCGCACGCCCCGCGACGGCGAGCGCGACTACCTGGGCGACATGCTATCGACGGTGGAGCAACAGAACCTGCACGAGCTGGCCCTCGGCACCCACTCCCGGTCGGGCGGGCAGTGGGACATCTGGGAAGCGGTGTTCTCGCCGGTCGGCCCGGACGGATACCCGCGCCGCATCTATGACAAGCGCACCGGCGCCATTGATCACGTGACCGCCCAGTACTGGCGGGACCACTACGACCTCGTCCACATCATGCAGCGCGATTGGTCGACGCTGGGCCCGAAGCTGCGCGGCAAGATCCACATCTACGCAGGCCTCTCCGACAACTGGTTTCTCAACGACGCGGTCTACCTCGCGGAAGACTTCCTGACATCGGCGACCAATCCGACGGCGGACGCCGAGTTCGTGTACGGTCTTCGCGCGGAGCACTGTTTCACGGGCGACGCGGCCCACGTCAACACGATCGGCGGTGGCACCTTCAACCAGCGAACCATCACCCAGATGGCGGCGCACTGGGTGAAGAGCGCGCCGCCGGGAGCGGACACGGTGAGCTGGAGGTATTGAGGAAAGGCTGGACGCTAGACATTGGACGCTGGACGTTGGAAGGAAATCTCAGGGCCAGCACCGGTACTGGCCCTGAGGTTTTGTTCCAGCGTCCAGCGTCCAACGTCTAACCTCCTTCGCCCCCTTCTGGCCCATAGAACACCACCCACACCGCCAGATCGTCAGAGAATTGTTCGAAGTGATGCGGGACGTGAGCGGGAACGAACAGGAGATCGCCCGGCGCGAATGTGTGCCGGGCGTCGCCGTTTACGAAGGTGCCGCTGCCTCGCACGACGACGTAGACCTCGTCGCGCGTGTGCGGCGTCTGGTCGTCGATCCCCCGCGGCGCGTACATCCCGACGGTGAGCGTGCCGTGCCGAAAGAGGATCGCATACTGTTCCTCGGGCGGAGCGGGGAGTTGTGCCAGGCCATCTGCTGGTGACAGGTGTGCGCGCACAGGTTCGCTCATGCGGTCTCCAGAAACGAGCCCCAGGCCGGGTCTCGACAGACTGGTAAAGTGATCGCCGCCAGCGCAGATTCGCCGTAGGGGCGACGCATGCGTCTCGCGCCTGCGCAGGCGGCGCGCGGCATCGCCCGATCAATATGTGTCGCGGTGGTCGCCGTCGCATTGATCGCGGTCGCCTGAACAGGCCTGCCGTCTCTCTCCGTGAGGTCAGCGCTGCCAATGTCTACGGATCCCAACGATCGACATGAAGCCGGCATTGATCGACGCGAGTTCGTTCGAACTGGCGTCGTTGCAGGCACGCTGGTCGTGGCGGGCGGCTTGGAACGACGCACGGTTCATGCAGCGCAGGCTGTCAAGTCGGCCGCCCGAAAGAGAGAGATCGCCGATGAGTTCGATCTCGCGGAGACCACGATCGATCAGCTCCAGGAGTCGATGCGATCGGGTGCGCGGACGTCTCGCTCGATCACCGAGGCGTACCTGGGTCGCATCGCCGCAATGGATCAACAAGGTCCCGCGGTGAACGCCATCATCGAGCTCAATCCGGATGCGGTCGCAATCGCCGATGGACTGGACGCGGAGCGAAAGAGCAAGGGGCCTCGTGGGCCGATGCATGGCATTCCGATGTTGATCAAGGACAACATTGCGACGCAGGACAAGATGCAGTCGACTGCGGGCTCGCTCGCCCTGGTGGACGCGACTGTCCCCCGGGATGCGTTCATTGTTCAACGGTTGCGTGCCGCTGGGGCGGTCATCCTCGGCAAGACGAATCTCAGCGAATGGGCGAACTACCGATCGACGCACTCGAGCAGCGGGTGGAGCGGCCGCGGTGGCCAGACGCGGAATCCCTACGCACTCGATCGCACGCCGTCCGGGTCGAGTGCCGGCACCGGCGTGGCAATCGCCGCCAATTTCGCCGCAGTTGGCGTGGGCACGGAGACCGACGGATCGATCGTCTCGCCATCATCGTGTAATTCACTCGTGGGTCTCAAGCCGACCATTGGACTGCTCAGTCGCTCGGGGATCGTCCCGATTTCACACGTGCAGGACACGCCCGGTCCCATGTGTCGCACGGTACGGGATGCGGCGATCCTGCTCGGCGCGCTGACGGGCGTCGACGCTCGTGATGCGGCGACGGTCGAGGGCAAGGGCCATGCGGCGGCCGACTATACGACGTTTCTCGATCCACGTGGCCTGAGCGGGGCGCGCATTGGGATCGCACGCGCGAAATTCTTTGGCTATCACGCGGGACTCGACCACGCGGTAGACCAGGCGATCGATGTGATGCGGCATCTCGGAGCGACGATCGTCGACCCCGCCGACATTGAGACGACGGGTAAGTACGACGACGCCGAGTCAGAGGCGCTCCTGTACGAATTCAAGGCGGACCTCAATCGCTACCTGTCGGAGCTCGGTGGATCGGCGCGCGTGCACAGCCTAGCGGATGTCATTGCGTTCAATCAGGCGCATCGCGATGCCGAAATGCCGTTCTTTGGCCAGGAGCTCATGATCAAGGCACAGGCCAAGGGTCCGCTCACGACGCCGGCGTACCTCAAGGCACGTGGCAAATGCACGGAGCTCTCGCGGACGCAGGGCATCGACCACACCATGAACGCTCATCGACTGGACGCGATTGTCATACCGACTGGCAATCCGCCGACGCCGATCGATCTGGTGAACGGTGATGGATCCATCGGGGACGCGGTCAGCAGCTCGACGCCGGCAGCGGTCGCGGGCTACCCGAGCATCACGGTCCCCGTCGGCTACATCTGGGGACTCCCGGTCGGCATGTCGTTCATTGGCCGCGCCTACAGCGAAGGCCAGCTACTCAAGTTTGCGTTTGCGTACGAGCAAGCCGCCAAGATGCGGCAGCAACCAACCTTCAAGGCGACGCCAGATCTCGGGCACACGGGGCGACCGACGACGTAGAGCTGGACGTTGGACGTTGGACGTTAGACGTTAGGGAACCTCTGCAAAACTGAGTCTTGCATTGGTGGATGAGAAGTGATGTATTGCCAGCCCGAGCACACACCTCGTGAGGAGCGCATGGGACTCCAGCGGACGTTTGCCGGGCTGGCCTACTCGGACAAGAAAAAGGTCACGCGTCGCGAGCGGTTCTTGGCCGAAATGAACGCGGTGATGCCGTGGGCCGAGCTCACGGCGCTCATCGCGCCGCACTATCCGCGGCCGCACGCGGGCGCGGGTCGGCCGGCCATGCCGCTCGAGACGATGCTCCGGATCTACTGTCTGCAGCAGTGGTTCGATCTGTCCGATCCAGCCGCGGAAGATGCGCTCTACGACAGTGACGCGATGCGGCGCTTTGTGGGTGTCGAACTCAGTGAGGATGCCTTGCCGGACGAGACGACGATTCTCCGGTTTCGGCGGCTGTTGGAAACGCACCGGCTCACCGAACAGGTGTTCGCGCTCGTGCGCGGCCTGTTGGAGACCAAGGGGTTGCTCCTCAAGACGGGGACGATCGTCGACGCGACGATTATCAGTGCGCCGAGTTCGACGAAGAATGCCGCGCAGGCGCGCGACCCCGAGATGCGGCAGACCAAGAAGGGCCAGACCTGGTACTTCGGGATGCGCGTGCACACGGGGACGGACCCGCACGGCTTGGTGCACACGCTCACGACCACGCATGCGGCCGCCGGCGAGCTGGAGCAGCTGCCCTACTTGCTCCATGGCGAGGAGCGGGTGCTCTATGGCGATCGGGGCTACTGGAAGGAGTCCGATCGGGTGGCGTGCAAGCTCGCGGGGATTCGCTATCGGGTCAACCGCCGCGGGTGCCACCACCGACCCATCACGCCGCGGTGGCACGCGATCAATCGGGCGCGCTCGCGCGTGCGGGCGCGGGGCGAGCATGCCTACCATGTGGTGAAGCGCCTCTGGGGCTTTGCCAAGGTGCGCTATCGGGGCTTGGCCAAGAACACCGTGCGGGTCTACGCCGCGTTTGCCCTCGCGAACCTGTACTTGGTGCGCTACAAACTGGGGGCCCGTAGGGCGACGTGTCTCTGCTAACGACGCAAACGCGTCCGGTGGCGCCGGCACTGAGCCTCGCGGCCCAGGCCGGCCTGCATCACCGACCGATCTTTCTCGATCACCGCTCGCAATCACACTGACTCGCGTCCGAAGACGGCATTCTTCAGAGCTTCCTTAGACGTTGGAAAGCAACCTCGAGGCCAGCTAGATGCGCCGTGGCTGGCCTCGAGGTTTGTCTCCAACGTCCAACGTCTAACGTCCAACGTCTAGTCTTTCAGGCTGCCACGTGCCGCTTCATCAGCGCTTCGATCTCGTTGATCTCGCGCGGCGATTTGGTGAGGCGCTCAACACCGGTCGACGTGACGACGTAGTCGTCCTCGATCCGGACGCCGACATTCGAGTAGCGGGCGAGCAGCGGGCGCACGCGCGCGATGAATGCCCGATTGCGGGGCGTATCGGGGAGGACATTGATCAGACTCGTCCGCACATAGATGCCCGGCTCGATCGTGAACGCATTGCCGACGCCGAACTGGCGGGGCGGCGTATAGAACTGCGCAGGGTCGTGCACGTCCAATCCGATCCCGTGAGTCGGGCCATGGGGATAGAAGAGCATGCGCTGCGCGCACACGTTGTCGGGCCGCCCACAAAAGCCGGGTGGCGCATTGAACGTCGCGCCGGCGGAGTCAATGAGACCCAATCGGGTGAGGCCCGCGGAGATGACCGCGGAGATCGAGTCGACCATCTGGATGGCCGCGACACCGGGCTTCACCTGCCGCTCGCCGGCAGCCTGCGCGTCCCGCACGATCTGATAGACCGCCCGCTGATCAGGCGTGAAGGTCCCGCTCACCGGTAGGGTGCGAGTCTCATCCGCCGAGTACCCGTCGTACTCGGCGGCGACGTCCATCACAATGACCTCGCCCGCATGCATCACGCGATTGTCCTTGTCGTAATGCAACGTGGTCGAATTGGGGCCGGAGCCCACGATCGACGAGTATCCGGGCCGGTCCGCGCCGTTGTTGCGGAACGTGTACTCCATCAACGCCTGGACCTGGTACTCGTTCATGTCCGGCGCCACTGCGCGCATCGCCGCGCGGTGCCCCAAATCGGTGATCTCGGCGGCGCGCTTGAGCATCGCCACTTCAGCGGCGCTCTTGCGCGCGCGCAACGCGTTGTCGATCGCTGTCGCGTCGCGCACCTCTAGCCCCGGGTGTGACGCGACGAGACGACGCGCCAGGGCGCGCCCGAACGTCAAGGAGTCGGACTGCACGAACTCGGCGGACTCGGCGTCGCCGACGAAGTAGTATGGGAGGCGCGAGCCAGCGAGCGAATCGAGGACCGTGTTGAGCTCTTCGTTGGAGCGCGCGCCCAGGTTCAGTTCGCGGGCGAGATCGTCGTAGCGAACGCGCGTGCCGGTGTAGAACTCGGTGCGGGGTGCCGGCGGCTCGATGAAGATGGTGCCCATGACGCGTCCGCCCTGCTTGACCAGCACGAGCGTCGCATTGGGTTCGAGAAAGCCCGTGAGGTACCGGAAGGCCGGCACCTGTCTGAACGGCGGATAGTGTCCCACCGGCTCCCGGCCACCGGGCACGACGACGATGCCGCTATCGACATGGGCGAGCAACGAGTCGCGGTGCGCCGCATAGTCGGACTGCGTGAAAGCGGGCGGCGGCGGACCAAGGGTCGAGCTTTGCGCGATCGCCATCCCGGGGACGGCGCTCGCGGCGAACAACGACACGGCAGTGGCGAGAAGGCCGGCCGAGCGGGTCGGAGCACGGTGAGTGAGCATGATGGACAACGCAGTTCCGGACGTGGCTGATGAAAGGAGAAAGGGCACTTACGAGAACGTAGAAAGCTAGGGTGCGTGCCCGGTCGCCGCTTCGTACACGAGACGCGCTGCGGCGAGGTCCTCGACCGCCAGGCCGAGCGACTTGAACACCATCAGACGTCCGGGCGGAACGGGCGTACGGCGTGCTAATACGTCACCAAGCTCCGCATGGATGGTTGCGCCCGACAGGAGGACGTCGCCGGACTCTTGTTCGGCAGCGGCCCGCGAGTCGACGACCACGACGCCGCGCATTGCGTCGCTGTCCAGTTCTCGGCGCGTCTTGCCGACTGCGCCGACGGCGTTCACGAGCGTGCCCTCGGACAGCCAGGCTCCGCGGAGCACCGGCTCGGCGGCGCCGGTCACGGTGACGACGACATCTGCGCCCTCCACCGCTTCTTTGGCGCCCATCGGACGCGCCCCCGTTTCATCGGCAAACTTGCGGACATGCTCCGGCGTGCGTCCCCAGACGCGCACCTCGTCGAAGCGGCGGACGAGTTGCAGTGCCTCGATGTGCGCGTGTGCCTGCACGCCGGTCCCAAACACGGCCAACACGCGTGCATCGGGTCGCGCCAGTGCCTTCGTCGCCACAGCGCTCACGGCCGCAGTCCGCAGCTCGGTGATGAGGCGGCCGTCCATTGTCGCGATCGGCTCACCAGTAGACGCCCGAAACAGCTGGATGCTGGCCAGGTGCGAGGGCAACTCGGCCTGCGGGCTGCGAGGAAACACGGTCACCAGCTTAGCGCCGAAGACGTCGGCGTACACCGCGGGCATGATGCCGAACAGCCCGCCGGGTGTTTGGGTCGGTAGAATCGTCCGCACGGGTTGGACAACTCGTCCCGCGGAGAACTCGATGAGCGCTCGCTCCATCGCAGGAATGAGCGCGTCGAGTCGCAGTAACTCACGAACCTGCGGTTCATCGAGAATGAGCATGCGTGGAAGATGTCGGAACTGCGTGCGTTGGGCGAGAGAGGGGCGACTCCATGGCGATCGCCGGTCAGGGCGACCGATCGGTGAGCCGCGTTTCGGTCGCAATGGGTGTGCGCATGCGGGTGGCGCAGCTTCAATCCGATCGTATTTTTGGGCTGCTCGACGGGCGGGTTCCCCCTACGACCGGCTGCGCGCGCATGACTGAGCCCAATGCCAAGTGCCAGTGGAAACTGCGTGCACCTGTGGTGGCCGCGACGCTCGCCGCGCTCGTGGCTGCCGGTGCGCTTGCGCAGGGGACTCCCGTTGGCGGCCAGACCACCACGCCCAACGGCACCGGCCTGCTGCGAGGCGTTGCGGTCGACAGCGTGCATGGGATGTCGGCCGCCGGCGCAGAGAGGCCGCTCGTGGGCGCCGAAGGCGTGCCTGGCCTGCGTCTCGCGTCGGCGGGCGACGGTCGGCTGCACCTGGTCGGCTCGCAGATGAGCGGGTGTGTCCGGTATCTCGTCGACGGGCACGAGTTCCCGACCTACAGTCCCGATGATGCCGACACGTTCATCCGTCCGAGCGAGATCGGGGGCGTGGAGGTCTATGAGCCCGGTGAAGTGCCGGCGGACCTCGCGGTCGGACCGGGCACAGCGTCGTGCACGATCGCCGTGATCTGGACGAAAGCGTATCTGGGTGTGTATTGAGCATGCGCTTCGTCATTTACGAGTGGGACGCCTGGTGGCAATTCAAGATGCCCCGCGCGGTCCCGGAAGCGGTCCGCTTGACGGCGACTCCTGGCGAGAGCGCGGAGGAAGTGCTCGCACGGTGTCCGCCGGATGCATTGGCATTTGCGTTTCACATCAATGCCACCTATTCGGGCGAATGTCCGCATGGCCGCGCCGCCCTGGTCGACGGCCTCGAAGCGCGTGGCATTGTGCCGATCAACGCCTCGGTTGTCGACATCTCCAAGCACTGGGTCCAGGCCCAGTGCGCCGCGTCGGGACTGCCGGTCGCCGCGGCGTCAGTCGATGGCGATCCGGATGAGCGTGTGATCGTCAAGACCGATCAGAACTATGGGGGACGGTCGGAGCGGCTGTTGACGGAGGCGCAGCGTACGGCGCTCGGCGCGTCGCGTCCATCGACTGAGGTCACGAGCGGCCACGAGTATCCGGTCATGCCACGCCGCGGCGTACCTGCGGCGTGGTGGATGGACCCTGCGCTGGCTATCGAGCGCTATATCGCGAATCGCGCGAACGTGATCTACCGCGTGAGCGTCGCCGGTAATCGCGTCGATATCCTGCGGATAGTGAACCCGCAGTTGATCAAGAAAGTGAACGACGCTCAAACGATAACGACGCTCTTCGGGACTCGAGAACAACTCGAGCGTGGCACAGTACGGGGACTGGAGGCCGATGTCGGCCGGACGATCGTTCGCTTTCTGGTTCAGGCGCGATTGGATTTTTGCGGACTGGATGTGCTCGCGGATGATGTCGGCCGAACGTACATCATCGACGTCAATACGACGCCTTATGGCTTGATCAACTCACTCCGCCGCCTCATGAACATGCGCCGCGGCTTATTCGAGTTGGTCGGGGAGCGGCGGGCCCGCCTGCCTCGGGGCGGTCCGGGGTTGGGGAGAGCGATCTGGCCGACACCCCCAATGGTTGTGGGCGAAGTCAAGCGGCTTGTCGCGACCCTGCGGACGACAGGCCACTGACCTCGGGAGCACGCGAACGCGTCAGGTCTTGGGAGGTGGCGCCGGCGCGCGCACGTCTCCCTCGTACTGGTGCACGTTCCAGTCGTGGTCCCATGCCTGGTCGAGGTGCTGCGTCGAGCTCCGATGCGACTCGAACCAGTGCCACATGCGGTCGTAGGCGTCGACCACGTGTCGCGGCTCCGAGAATCCGTGCGGCTCGCGCGGGTAGATCAGAAACTCAGACTCGACGCCATTCAGGCGCAGGCCCGCATACATTTGGCCCGCTTCCGCGAACGTGACGTCGTGGTCACGGTCGCCTTGAATGATCATTGTCGGTGTCACCGCGTGGTTGACGTAGTGAATGGGCGACCACCTGAGATATTCCTCGGTGTTCGACCATTGAGGGCCAAACTCGATGAACTCGAGATCCCAGGCGTCCGATAGCAGCTGGTCGGTCATGAGATTGGACATCCCTTCGCGCGTGACCGCCGCACGGAAGCGACCGGTGTGCGTGACGATCCAATTCGTCATGAACCCGCCATAGCTCCCGCCCGTCACGAACATTCTGGTCGGGATCGATCTCCGGGTGGGTGGCGAGCACCTGGTCGACGCCCATCATCAAGTCTTCGTAATCGACGCCGCCCCAGTTGCCGATGCAGGCGTCCGAGAACCGCTGGCCGTATCCGCTCGAGCCGCGAGGGTTGATGTACAGCACGGCGTATCCGCGGGACGCGAACATTCGGTACTCGGGGTTGAAGCCGTAGCCGAATTGGCCGTGCGGACCGCCGTGTATGGAAAGCAGGAGGGGGACGCGCGCGCTCGCGCTGGCGCGCGCCGGGCTGATCAGCCAGCCCTCGATGGGCGTGTTTTCGGTCGAGTGGAACCACAGGGTTTCAGCGTCGCGCACGGGCAGTAACTGCAGGACCGCGGCATTCAATTGCGTCAGGACGTGCGGTGCTGTCGCGCCGGCGTCGAGCACGGCGGCTTCGGCGGGCTTGGTCGCGCTGGTCAGCGCAAACGCCAGCCGCCCGTTCGTCGCGACCGAAGGGGCACCGATCTCCGCATTTGCGGAGAACAAGGGCTGGCTTTCGCCGCCATTGATCGAGACCTCATAGGGCAGCACGCGTCCGCGATCCTGTGCGGTAAATACCACGTGACGTGAGTCTGGAAGCCACGTGACGCTATTAGTGCGTCGATCCAGCGCGCCGTTGAGCTCTCGGGCCACACCACCTGCCGCAGGCATCACCCACACGTGGAAGTCTTCCGCCATGCTGTCATACGTCGCCCATTTGCGTCGCGTCGCGAGGTATGCGATCCACTTTCCGTCCGGCGACCACTTCGGCTTGACTTCGGAGCCGATCGTGTTGGTGAGCTGGCGAAGCTGGCCGCTGTGCACGTCGACGACCCACAGGTCGTCGTTCCGATGGAAATCCGCGTCGTCGCCCTCACCGCGGCCGTTGGAGACGAACACGATCTGCGACCCGTCGGGAGACCACGCGGGCGCCACATTGATCGACCGCCCGTCGGACAGCCGACGAGGCGCGCTTGCCCCGTCGGCGTTCACGACCCACAACTGGGTGGGTCGCCCGTCGTCGTAGTCGTCGTATGCCATGTACATGAACCGAGTGACGACAAGTGGATCGCGGCCGACCGGCTTGCTCTGCGGATCGACGCCAGCGTAGGCGAACGATTTTCCGTCCGGGGACCACGCATACGCATCCGCTTCCTCCCCGGACGCGAATCGTTGATTGCTTTCCTCGATGTCGACGACGTGACGGCGGTGGGTGCCGTCGGGGTCCATCGTCCAGAGTCCTCCATGCGAGAGCACCGCGAGGTGATGGCCGTCGGGCGACCAGCGCGGAGACCGATCCGATGCGCCTTCCGGCGTGACCGTCCGCGGGGCGGCGCTCCCGTCGGTCGCCATGACCGCGACGACGCCACTCCGGTGGTTGCCTGCGAGGTCCGTGCGGCCGACCTGGAACGCGACCCACCGTCCATCCGGTGAGAGCTGCACATCGCGCACTGATGTGAAGCGCTGCGTGTCGTCCGTCTTCCACTCGGACGCGTCGCGCGCACCTGCGGATGTGGCGGGGGCCTGGCCCAGTATGGAGAAGAACGGCAGCAGCGTGCAGACCACGCCGCTCAGGCAGTGGACGGTAGACCGATGGCTCATGGGGGCGCTCCGTATCAGGCGGCAACTGCTCGGCGGCTATCGCCGGCTTGCCGTCACTCGCCTGAAGGATGTGAGCGCGTCCCGGTTGTCGGCCAGCCCCCGCCCAGGGACTGATAGAGGTTGACGACTCCCGCCAGCGCCTGGAATTCCACCGCGACGAGATTCTGCTCGGCGGTGAAGAGGCTCCGTTGCGCGGTCAGGACGTCGAGGTAGGGCGCGTACCCGGCGTCGTACTTGTCCCGAGAGAGACGATACGCGATGCGCAGGGCCTGAACCTGAGTCTGCAGCGCGACCGTTTGCTGCCGGTCCGTGCGGACTTCGACCAGATAGTTGTTGACGTCATGCAAAGCGGCAAGCACGGCCTGCTCATAGCTGTTGCGCGCTTCCACGACGCGGGCGTCGGCGGCGTGCTGCGCCCCGGCCAGCGCTCCGAAGTCGAAGATCGGGATCGAGACGCCAAGGAAGATCTGGTAGACCTGGTTGCTCGAGCTCGTGAAATTGGACTCGGGGATGTACTGCGTGCTCGAGAAGTTCTCGTAGCCCCAGTTCCCTGTAATCGAGAACGACGGCAGGCGGGCATCCAGCGCCGCACCCGATCCAGCGGTCGCCGCACGCAGTTGTGCCTCTGCTTGTTGCACATCAGGACGACGCGTCAACAGCTGCGACGGGATCCCAACGGGAAGATCGACGGCGTTCAGCACTTCGTTGAGCGGCCGGCCCCGCGGGATCGGCGCGGGAGAGTGACCCAACAGGAGGCTGAGCTGATTCTCGGTCTGAGCCACCAACTTCTCGTACATTGCGACGGAGGATGCGGCGTCACCGACGTCGCCTTCGAATTGGCGCAAGTCGAGCTCCGCAATCGCACCGCGGTCGAACTTCTGTTGCGAGAGTCGGTACGTTTCCTGTCGCGACGCCAGTGTTTGCTTGGCGATCTCGAGGTCGAGGTCCGCCTGTCGCAACTGGAGGTACGCGGTGGCCACGTCGGCGACGAGGGTCAGCAATACGACTCGACGACTCGACTCCTGCGCGAGAAGGGTCTCTTTCGCTTCGGTCCGCGCGTTGCGCAGCCGACCGAAGAAATCGAGCTGCCAGGACACGTTGGCGAACGCCGAGATGACATTCTGCGGCGGGATCGTGAAGGTCTGCGTCGTTCCGTTGGGTCCGGGTACGGCGACGTTCCCGAAGGTCTGCTTCTGGCGCCCGGATTGGCCCGTAGCGGTAAACGCGGGGAGGAGCGCAGCCGTCGCCTGAGACAAGTCAGCCTGGTACTCCTGCACGGTCGCGGCGGCGACCCGTACATTGCGGTTCTCGCTGATCGCCGTGAGGACCAACTGCTTGAGGACGGTATCCTGGAACAGGTCGAACCACGAGACCGTGGCTGCGACGTTGGGTAGCTGGAAATCGAGCCGCGTATCGGGGTGGGCTCGCGCGGCGGACTCCGACGTCGCGGTGTCGGGCTTGCGGTTCGCCATGGAGTCACGGCTGGCCGCGAGCGCGGCGTAGGTCGCCGCCATTGAGTCTTCGCTCGCGGAGGGCGGACGGTACTGGGCAGGTGGCTGCACGTCTGGCCGGTGATACCCAGGCCCGATCGCACACGCTGTCACCAGCAGCGGCGCGACGAGCGCCGCGATGGAGAGGCGTCTCACTCAGTCATCTCCGGGCGCTGGCGACACCTGCGCACCGGGTGTGAGCACGGCGGACCGGTGCCGGCGGGCCGCGAGGCGCTCGCTCCACTTGCGCACGAAGATGAACAGGTTCGGGATGATGTTGACGCCCAGGAGCGTCGACACGAGCATGCCGGAGAAGACCGCGATGCCGAGGGAGCGCCGCGCCGATGCGCCGGCCCCGGTCGCGACGACGAGCGGGAGGACGCCAAGGATGAATGCAAAGGACGTCATGAGAATCGGCCGAATCCTTTCCCGCCCTGCTTCGACTGCAGCTTCCTCGATGGACTTGCCCGCGGCGCGTTGTTCCACTGCGAACTCCACCATCAGGATCGCGTTCTTGGCCTCGAGGCCAATCACGACGAGCAGCCCGATGTCGAAGTACAGATCGTTGGGATGTTGCATCACGAAGAGGCCCAGGAATGCACCGAGGATGCCGAAGGGCACGCCGATCATGACAGCGAGCGGTGTCGACCAACTCTCGTACTGGGCAGCGAGAATCAGGAACGCCATCACGAGGCCAAGGCCAAAAACGACGCCGCCCTGGCCGCCCGACTGCACTTCCTGGTACGATTGGCCACTGAAGGCGTAGCCGACGTTCTGCGCCTCGTACTTGTCCTTCGCGAGCCTCTCCGTCGCCGCGAGCATTTCCCCGGAGCTCTTACCGGGCCCCGGCGTCCCGATCACTAACGCAGACGTGAACCCGTTGAATCGAGAGACCACCGTTGGACCGGCACGGAACGACGTGCGCACCAGTGAGGTGAGCGGCACCATCATGCCCGCATTGCTGCGGACGTAGTACTTCCCGATGTCCTCGGGTCGCTGACGGAACGGCTCCTGCGCCTCGATCTGCACGTGATACGTCTTGCCGTAGAGATTGAAATCGTTGACGTAGTCGTACGCCAGCATCGACTGCAGCGTGGCGAACACGTCGGTGAGTGAGACGCCAATTGACTTCGCCTTGTCGCGATCGACGTCGAGGTACAATTGCTGCGCGTCAGCGCGGATGGTTGTGTTGACGCCAGTTACGTCGCCCGTCTTATTGAGATCCTGGCTAAATTGCTGCGCGACCGCGGCAAACTGACCCACGTTCCCGATCCCTTGGTCCAGTAGGTTGACCTCGAGTCCTGCTGTCGTGCCGAGTCCGAAAATCTCCGGCATGTTGAACGCGTAGACGAAAGCCTCCGGGACCTGCGTGAAGAAGTATCCGTTGGTCGTCTGCAACAGCCCGTCAACCTGCTCGGACTTCTTGCGTCGCTCCTCCCACGGCTTGAGCACGGCGAAGAGGGTCGCGGAGCTCGTCTGGTTGACGCCGCCCTGGATGAAGCTGAACCCAGAGAGGGCGAACACATGGTCTACGCCCGGCTGGTGGAGGAGGAATTGCTCCACCTTGCTGACCACTTCCGTCGTCCGCTGCGTCGACGACGAGCCTGGCAGTTCAACGCCAACGACCATGTAGCCCTTATCTTCGCTCGGCAGAAAACCTGTCGGCCTCGTCTTGAACAGGACCACAATGACGGCGATAGCGAGCAGCAGCACGCCGAATGCGGCTTCAGGGTGCGGAGATATCCGGTGCATCGCTGCGACGTACTTGGTACGAATCGCGTTGAACTCCCTGTTGAACCACCCGAAGAACCCGGTCTGTGGCGCAGTCTTGCCTTCCGTGAGGAGCACGGCGCACAACGCCGGTGTGAGCGTCAGTGCTACCACGCCTGACAGCACGACCGCGATCACGATCGTCACTGCGAACTGCTTATACAGCGCTCCGGTGATCCCTCCCAGGAATCCGACCGGTATGAAGACCGAGCAGAGGACGATGACGATCGCGATCAACGCACTCCGCAGCTGCCTGATCGCGCGGTCGGCGGCCACGCGCGCGGACACGTGCTCGTCCTCCATGGTTCGTTCCACATTCTCGATGACGATGATCGCGTCATCGACCACGATCCCGATGGACAGCACCATTGCGAACAGCGTCAGCAGGTTGACGGTGAAGCCGAATACGGCCAACCCGAAGAACGTCCCGATGATCGATACTGGAACCGCTAGCGCGGGGATGAGCGTGGAGCGCCATTTCTGCAGGAAGACGTAGACAACGATCGTGACCAGTATGATGGCAATGACCAGCGTGATCTCGACTTCGTGGATCGAGGCCGTGATGAAGGGCGTCGTGTCGAATCCGATCACCCAGTGCACGCCGGGCGGAAAGTGTTTCTCGAGCTCCTGCATCCTGGCGATCACGGCGTTCTTGGCCTCGAGCGCATTGGCGCCCGTGCGCAGGAACACGATCAACCCGGCCGTGGGCTTCCCGTTGAGTCGGGTGACGTTGTCGTAGCTCTGCGAGCCGAGTCTGACTGTGCCGACGTCCCGCACGCGAAGGACCGAGCCGTCCGGCAACGCGCGGACGATGATGTTGGCAAACTCCTCGGGCGTTGAGAGTCGGCCGAGTGTCGTGACCGGAATAGTGAACTGCGTGCCTGGCGGTGCTGGTTCGCGACCGATGCGTCCCGATGGGTTGGTCGAATTCTGCTCGTTGATCGCGGTGATCACGTCGGTGACCGTCAACCCGAGGTGTGCCATGCGGTCCGGGTCGAGGCTGATCAGCATGGCGTATTGCAGTCCGCCGAAGGTCTGCGCCTGGCCGACGCCCGACGCACGACCGAGCTCGTCCTGTATGTAGATCGTCGAGTAGTTGCTCAGCGCCGCTGCGTCCCATCGCGGGTCGTCGGACGTCAGGGCGAGTCCCATGAGGATGTCCGTCTGCGCCTTCAGCACCGTGATGCCCAGTTGCTGGGCCTGCAGCGGGATCCGCGGTGTCGCGATCTGCACACGATTCTGGACGTCGACCGCTGCCTGATCCAAGTCCCGCGAAATGTCAAAGGTGACCTGGATCGACATCGACCCGTCGCTCGAGCAGGTCGTTTTGTAGTACTCGAGTCCCTGTATACCGGGTAATTGTTGCTCGATGGGCGCTGCGACCGCGGTACACACCTGCTCGGCCGTCGCCCCAGGATACGTCGCCGTCACTTGGACCGTCGGCGGCGTAATCTTCGGATAAGTGTTGACGGGAAGGGAGCGAAGCGAGAACAAGCCAAGCAGCACGATCACGAGCGAGATGACCATCGCGAAGATCGGCCGCCTGACGAAGAAGTAGCGGACCTCCTCCTCCTGCTGGCCAGGTGGTGTTCCTGCGCCCGACGTACCGCCCCCGGCGACGGAGCCGGTCTGCGGCGCGCTCATTGCCGCCCCGTGGCGAGCGGAATCGCCGGCGCTGCCGGCACATCCCGGCGGACGGTTTGGATACTCGTGTCAGCAACGGCCACGTCCGGCGTCGGATCGACCCGTGCGCCCGGGTAGATCTTCTGCGTACCGTCGACAATGACTTTGTCGCCGGGCCTCAGGCCGCTATCGACGATCCACTGGGAGCCGGACCAACTCGATGCCTCGACCGGGCGGATGGCGACGGTGTTGCTGTCGCCCACGACGTACACGTACGAACCGGTCAGCGCTTGCTGTACCGCGCGCTGCGGCACGAGGATCGCGCCATCGCGCTTCAAGTCGAGCAGCTCCACCCTGACGAACTGACCCGGCAGCAGAATGTGGCCCGCGTTGGGGAACGTTGCTCGCAGCGTCTGAGTGCCCGTCTGGGCCTCGATCGAGATATCAGCGAAGCTGAGCGTGCCCGCTTGCTCGACGACACTGCCATCCTCCAGGAAGGCTCGCACGCGCAGCCTGCCCGAGGGAAACGTCAGCTGCTTCGCGGCGATGTCGCGTCGCCACGCGAGGATGTCCTGGTATGACGGGTTGAATTGGACGTACAGCGGGTCGATCTGATCGAGCGTCGTGAGTGAGTCGCTCGATCCGGTCACGCGGGAGCCGAGCACCAGGTTGGCGCGGCCCACGCGCCCGGCCACTTCGGCGCGCACGAAGCAGTCATTATAGCTCTTCCGGGCTTGATCGACGGCTCCTTCATCCGCGGCGACGTCCGCCTGTGCCTGTCGCAAGGCCTGCTCGGCGCTGTCAACCGTGGCCTGCGCCACCGCGCGCTCGGCGAGCAGCGGGCGCGCGCGATTCAGATTGATGTCGGCGGTGGCCTGTCTCGCTTTCGCATCGGCGAGATTGCCCATTGCCGTCCGCAACTGTGCGGCGTATTGAGTCGTGTCGATCTGATACAGCAGCGTGCCTGCCGCGACGTCCGTCCCCTCGACGAACGGACGCGCGATGATGACCCCGGCGACCTGCGCGCGCACGATGATGTGCTTCGACGACTGCGCGACACCCTGGTACCGGAAGTGCGCCGGAATCGTTTGCGCCCTGGCGGTCACGATCGTGACCTTTGTCGGCGGCATTTGCATACCGGCCTGTGCCGCATGACATCCCGCTATTGCGAGCACCAGCGCCAACCCAGCTACGCTCGCTCCCGGGGCAGGCACGCCCCGGTCCAGCCAATTGGGCTTCACGATCAAGTGCTCCCTCTGATGGCGATTCGACTCACAGACGAATCACCGAGTCAATCGCCCGAGTTCCCGCTACGTTCGGGACAACTTAATGGAGGTGCGATCCGCGGGCAGGCGGTGGAGTGCAACGTTGTCCGCGCGGGGCGGCCTCCGCATTTACGATTCATTGACGGTGGCGACGCGCCGTGGGTTTCTTAGACGCTGGACGTTAGACGTTAGACGTTGGAAAGGAACGGCCCTATTGAGACGTCGAACGACCATTGCCAGAATCGACACCAGCCTGGGGCCGGGAATTGTCAGAGAAATATCTCGGGGCCAGGGGCGGTGCATGTGGCTGGCCCGCGCGTCGAACAGGGGGCGCTGTGAACGAACGGTGCACGACTCAAGGGGTGACGGCGAAGGCGACGGAACCGAAACGCGCGGCGAGCTATGAGATCCTGCTCGATGCGCCACCCGCCGTCGTGTGGGCGGCGCTGACGGACGCGGACGAGCTCGAGCGGTGGTTTCCGTTGAGTGCTGCGGTGACGCCAGGACCAGGCGGCCACTTTGTGTTGCGCTGGCGTGACCGTCACAGCGGCGAGAATTGGCCGATCGTCGCGTGGGAGCGCGATCGACACCTCGCGATCGGCATGCAGAAGCCCGATGGGGCGCCGGAACCGTCGCCGCACTCGAACAGCGCTGGCAGACCGCCCTGGACCGATTGCTGGCGAGCGGCGGTTAGGCTGGCCCGACGTGGCCGACTTCGCGGGGCGAGCCGGACCCCGTGAGGTCTCCAAAACCGCATTGCTCCACGCCGCGGCGGTCGAGTGCCTCGCGGACGCCCGCGCTGCAGAGCGCGCTCAGTTCCGCGACATGTCGCGATACCGGCTGAGGCAACATGACCGAGGAGGCTGTGGCGGTCGCGGGATGCAAAAAGATTTCGGTCACGTCGCGATCGATGGTGTCGATCAGGCGCAGCACGGTCGTTTCGTCCATTGTTCCCGTGTCGGCCAGCCCGCGTACCTCAGTGTTACAACGAATGCCGGCGCGACGCAGACGCCATCGCATGAGCCCAAGCCATGGGGCGAGACATATGATGCGCGCGGCGGCCGCGGCGCGCTTGGCGGGCGAGGTCCCACGGGTCGCTCGCCACGGCTCTGCCGGCAACCGCACGGCGCGGATGCCGAACTCTGGCGCGAGGTCGACGATCATCGCCAACACCGTGGGATGCAGGACCATGTGTCGGTGCGTATCGACGTGATCCAGTCTGAGTCCCGTCGCCCGAAATGCTTCGAGTTGTGCACGGATCTCGGCGCGGAGTGCTCGACGGGCGGCCGGCCGAAAGAAATACCGGAACCCGGCGGCGACGAGGCGATCGCTCACGCGACCCCTCGCATTGACGATCGGATGCAGCTGATCCGGCGCGAGCACGGTCCGGCCATCCACGACCACGAGGTGCAACCCGACGCGCAGGCTTGGCGTGCGTCGTGCCAGTGACACCGCGTCGGCAGCCGCCGATTCCGCGACCATGAGACTCGCGCTCGTCAGCACGCCCGAGCGATGTGCGCGCTCGACCGCTTCATTCACGGGCGACGCCAGCCCGAAGTCGTCAGCGGTGATGATGACCCGGAGCGGACGAGGTCCGGCATGAGGGACGGCCACAACGCGGTAATGTAGCAGATCATCATCTGGCGTCGGCTCGCGCCGGCCTCGCGACGTGCTATCCTTCGAAAGCGACGAGAGGGTCCGGTTGGAAGCCCGACCCAGCTGTCATCACCTAGTGACTTGAGGAGTGGACCGACGTGACGTACCGGGTTCTGATTACCGACGACGTGGATGCGGATGGCGTGGCGCTTCTCACGGCGGAGCCAGAGCTCGCGGTCGACGAGGTGCCGACACTCCCCCGCGAGGAGCTGCTCGCTCGCATCGGGACGTACGATGCGCTCGTTGGACGGAGCGCCACTCGGATCTCTCCCGAGCTGCTGCGGGCAGCGCCGCGGCTGGCCGTCGTGGGTCGCGCCGGCGTCGGAGTCGACAACATTGACGTCGATCTGGCGACCGAGCTCGGGATCGCTGTCATCAACGCGCCGGCGGGCAACACGATCGCGGTGGCTGAGCTGTTCTTTGGCGCAGTGATTGGTCTTCTCCGACATGTGCCCCGCGCGGACCAATCGATGCGGGGCCGACGCTGGGATCGGGGCCAGCTGCTGGGCCGGGAGCTCAAGGGGCAGACCCTCGGAATCATTGGCTTGGGCCGGATCGGGGGGGAAGTCGCACTGCGTGCGCATGCATTCGGGATGTCGGTCATCGCATACGACCCGTACATTGCCGACGCGCGCTGCCAGGCGCTGCGTGTCCAGCGCGCGGCGTGCCTGGAGGATCTGCTCGATGCGGCCACGATCGTCACCGTCCACACGCCCCTGACGTCGGAGACGCGCGGCCTGATCGGTGAGCGCGCACTGGCACGGCTCGCTGCCGGGGCGATCGTCGTCAACATGGCCCGTGGTGGCATTGTCGATGAGACCGCGCTCAGCGATGCGCTCGCAGCCGGCCGCCTCGGCGGCGCTGTGCTCGATGTCTACACCGTCGAGCCGCTCCCCGCAGACCACGCGTTGCGCAGTGCCGCCAACGTCGTGTTGACCCCGCACATTGGCGCGTCGACGATGGAGGCGCAACGCAGTGTTGCGGTCGATGTGTGCCGAGCCGTTCGCGATGCGTTGCTGCGCGGCGAACTGTCACGCTCCATCAACGCTGCGGGGATGGCCAGCCAGGACTGGAGTGACCTCAACCCTGCTGTGAAACTCACCAGCCAACTCGCGGCGGTGGCGCGCGCACTGTTGGCGACGCAGGGCGCCCGCGCGATCGATCGCATTGATGTCAGTGCCGGCGAGGCATTCGCCGGCGCACGGGACGCGCTCATCGCCGGTGCGGCGATGGGCGTGCTCAGCGCGGTGGTAGCGGGCGAGCGGTTGAACCTGATCAACGCGCGTGCACTCGCGGTGGGCCGCGGGATTGCCCTCGGGTTTACCGACGGCGGGGTCGACCAGCTGGCGGAGGAGGGTGGTGGCCGCTCGCACTGCGTCGCCGTGCGGCTGGCGAGTGGCCCGCGCGAGATCACCGTCGCCGGTGTCGCGCACCCGACTGGCGTGCCGCGCGTGACACGCATTGGCGACTTCCACGTCGACGTGCACCCGCGCGGCACGCTGCTCATCCTGGCGAATCGAGACGTCCCCGGTGTCATTGGACACGTCGGTACCGTACTGGGCGAAGCGGGCGTGAATATCGCGGAGTACCACCAGGCGCGGTTGGCGCAGGGCGGCGACGCACTCGCGGCGGTCGCGGTGGACGGTGCGCTCGAGGGCGACGCGGCGGACAGTCTTCGGCGCGCGCTCGAGGCGCTGCCGGATGTGCGGTCGGCGACCGTCGCGTCGCTGCCCATCGACTAGGCGCCGACATGGCGGGATTTGCCGGGCTGGTGCTGGACGTCGATTCCACGCTGACCCGGATCGAGGGGATCGAGTGGCTCGCCGCGCGGCGCGGTCCGACGGTCGCGCGCGAGATCGCCGAGATGACCGGACGCGCGATGAGCGGCGCGGTCGCGCTCGAGGACGTCTATGGCGAACGCCTCGCGATTGTGCGCCCCTCCAGGGACGACATTGCGGCTCTTGCGGCCGCCTACGTCCACGGGATGATGCCGGACGTGTGTGAGACCATCGCGCTGCTGCGGGATCGAGGGATCGACCTGACGATTGTCAGTGGCGGCATCCGGCAGGCAGTCGAGCCCCTTGCTGCGGCGCTGGGGGTCGAAGGCGAGCGTGTGCACGCCGTGCCGGTCGCGTTTGCGGCTGATGGCGCGTATGCGGGCTTCGATCGGACGTCGCCCCTGACCCGGCGCTGGGGCAAGCCGACGCTGGTCCGTGGATTGAGTCTCGCGCGCCCGCTCCTGGCGCTCGGGGATGGGAGCACTGATGCGGAGTTGAAGACGTGCACGGCTGGCGGCGGACGTGCTGTCGACGCGTTCGCCGCCTTTGTCGGCGTTGCCACTCGGCCAGCGGTCGTCGCAGTGGCAGATTACATCGTAGACCGGTTCTCCGACCTGCCACCCGTTGTCCTGGGCGAGGTTCTCGTATGAACGAGTCAACAGCCGCAAACGGCACCTTTTTCGTCCCTGGGCCGACCGAGGTACGCCAGGAAGTGCTGCAGGCCATGGCGCGGCCCATGATTGTGCACCGGAGTCGCATCTTTCGCGAACTGTTTCGCCGAGCTCAGGCCGGCCTCAAGGTCGTCTTCGGCACTGAGCACCCTGTGCTCATTGCCACGAGCTCGGGCACCGGACTCATGGAGGCGGGCATCCGAAACGCGCCGCCAGGCCGCGTGCTCGCGCTCGTCAATGGCGGCTTCTCCGAACGGTTTGCGAATATCGCCGTGGCGTGCGGGCGATCTGTCGATCGGTACGAGGTGCCTTGGGGGAGTGTGCACGATGCGGCTGAGGTCGAGACTCGACTGCGTCGCGCGCAGTACTCGACCGTGACCGTCGTTCACTCGGAGACATTGACCGGAGCGCTGAACGACGTACGTGCGATCTCGGATGCGGCACACGCGGCCGGTGCAGTGTGTTGCATTGACAGCGTGTCAGGGATCCGGGGTGCGGAGCTCCGGTTCGACGAGTGGCAACTCGACTACGTGTTCACGGGATCGCAAAAGGCGATTGCGCTTCCCCCGGGTTTGGCGTTTGCGGCGGCTTCGCCTGCCTTTCTCGCGGGCGGTCAGCGCGAAGGCCGCGGCGTGTATTTCGATCTGTCCGAGCTCGCTGCCGCGGCCGCGCGGGACGAGGCTCCCAACACGCCTGCCTTGCCAGTCTACTTCGCCCTCGATGCACAGGTCGACTGGATTCTCGCCGAGGGGATCGAGGCCGCATGGGCACGTCATCTGGCGATGGCGCGCGCGACCGCGCAATGGGTGCAGGAGCTGCGCGCATCGGGGGATGTCGACATCTCCATCGTGGCGCCCGAGGATCATCGATCGCCGACCGTCACCGCGATCGCGCTGCCGGCGGGTCTGACGCCCGAAACGGTGATCCGGGGCGCGGCCGAGCGCGGGTACACGATCGGCGCCGGATACGGCAAGCTGAATCCGACGACGATCCGCATCGGCCACATGGGCGATCACACACCCGACGGACTGGCGCGGTGCCTGGACGCCGTGGGCGAGGTGATCGCATCCGCGGCCGTGTCCAACTAGGGCGACGCGGACGAGCGCTTGCGCGCTCGTAGAAAGGAGAGAGGGGAGAGGAGAAAGGAGACAAGGACCTGGCCGCGACGACCGGTCGCGTTTCTACGGTAGCAACACGGCCGCACCTTCGAGGGCGCCGCGGCGCAGATCGTCGAGTGCGCGATTGGCATCCGCCAGGGGATATGGTGTGACCTTGGCGCGCACCGGCACGCGTGGAGCGATGGCCATGAACTCTGCCGCGTCTCGTCGTGTGAGATTGGCCACGGACCGGACCACGCGCTCGCCCCAGAGCAGGTCGTAGGAGAACGCTGGGATCTCGCTCATGTGAATGCCCGCGCACACGACAGTCCCACCCCGGTCGACCGCGCGGAGCGCAGCGGGAATGAGTGAACCAACGGGCGCGAAGATGATGGCGGCGTCGAGCGGCTCCGGCGGCTGCGCGTCGGAGCCGCCGGCCCACGCGGCGCCGAGTGAGCGGGCAAAGGCCTGTGTAGCGGTGTCGCCGGGGCGGGTGAACGCAAAGACTTCTCGCCCTTCATATCGCGCGACTTGCGCGATGAGGTGTGCGGACGCGCCGAAGCCGTAGAGTCCGACACGCCGCGGATCCCCGGCAGCGCGGAGTGCGCGATAGCCAATGAGACCCGCGCACAGCAGCGGTGCCGCTTCCGTGTCGGCATACGACGGCGGCAGGGCGACGCAGAATCGCTCGTCCGCCGTCACGAACTCGGCGTACCCGCCGGGCACCGTATAGCCGGTGAATCGGGCGAACGGGCAGAGGTTCTCCTGACCGCGACGACAGTACGCGCAGGTTTCATCGGCCCAGGCCAGCCAGGGGACGCCGATCCGGCCACCCACGTCGAAGCGCCCAGCTCCGGGCCCGCGCTCGAGCACCGTCGCGACGACCTCGTGCCCGGGGATGATGGGCAGGGTGGGGTCCGGCAGCTCGCCGTCGACAATATGCAAATCGGTCCGGCAAACGCCGCAAGCTCGCACCTGCGCGAGCACCTGTCCCGCGCCGGGCGTCGGGCGTGGCACGTCGGCCAACTGCAGTGGAGTACGGGGGGCGTTGAGCCGCATTGCGTGCATGCTGGGAAACCCTCGCGACGAAGCGTGGATATCAGCGAGCGATTGACGTGCCACCGGCCACGGACGGCGGGGCATGCGAATCAGTCGCGGAACGCCATACGTCTGACTAACTTAGAGCGTGGTCGGCGCCGCGCGCTCGCGCGCCGTCCGCGTCGGGTGCAGCGCCGGTCTCCTCTCATGCGTACAGCGTATGGGGGAATACCGGGTGCGAGCGCCGCTTGGCGCGCCACGGACGTTCGCTACATCCCCGCACCCGTGGGCCGAGGTTCGCAGGGGTGTGCACTCGGCCCGTCTCACGTGTCCGGAAGACTCATAATTATGCACGGGCTGTCGAGGAACGTTGATGCTGGGTAGTGGAAGGACGAACGGACTCCATTGGTTGGCCGTCGTATCGGCGCTCGGGTTGGCCGTCGTATCGGCGCTCGCGATGCCGTGCGCGGCGCGTGCACAGGGGACTGACTCGAGCCGATCCGTCGCATCTGGACGCGCGTATGCGCAGCCAGTCGACACGGCCGGACCGGATTCCACCGTCCGCTACGTTGAGACGATGAGCATTGGCGACGTTGTCACGGCGGCACTACAGGTGAGCCCGGTGATGGCGCAGGCCAGCGGGTCTCTGCGGATCGGCGAGTCGGGGGAGCGTGTCGCGTACGGGGAGTTCCTGCCGCAGCTCTCGTTTGTGGCCGGCGCCTATCAATCCGGTCAACAGTCATTGTCGTCGCTGGCACCGACGACCACGTCGCTGGGTCCGCTGATCGGTTATCCATCGCAATCGTACTCAGCCGGTCTCGTCGCGTCGTTCGATGTGTTCACCGGTGGCCGACGCGGTGCCGATGTCGCGTCCGCGCGTGCGAATACGCGATCGGCCGACGCGAGTTTGCTCGAGCAGCATTACGGGGTGGTGCTCGACGCGAAGCAAGCGTTCTACGCCGAACGGCGCGCGCACGGTCTCGTGCAGGTGTCGGCCGCGTCGGTCGCTACGGCTCAGCGCGCTGTGGACTACGCCGAGTCGCGCATGCGGCGCGGGACCGCGACCCGGGCCGACGTGCTGCTCGCTCAACTCAATGCGACGACGGCGCGACAACAGCTGATCGCCGCGCGTGACACGCTGACGACGGCCGCCTACGCGCTCGGGCGGCTGGTCGGGGTCGGTGGTGCTGTCGCCGGGCAGGGTGGGGACACGCTGCCGGCCGCCGCGCTCGCGCTGAGCGATTCAGCGATCGTCGATCTCGCGGTCCGCAGCGGACCCGGGGTGCGCGCGGCCGATGAGGCGGCGCGGGCCAGCACCGCAGCCGTGCGCTCGGCCCAAACGGAGTACGTGCCGGACATCAAACTGACGGGCGGGTACACCTGGGCCAACAACTCGCTCGCGTACTCGGCGGCACGTCCGGGATGGGTGATCCAGCTCGGGACGTCCTATCCGTTGTTCAACGGGTTCGTCCGGGAAGATGCCGTCACTCGCGCGTCCGCGGATGCCCACACGGCACGCGTGACCGCGACGGACCAACATCGCTTCGCGCGCGCGGAAGCCGAGCGACTGCTGGCGAGCCTGCGCTTCGCGTGGCAGAGCATTGGTGAGGCGGAAGAGGCGGCGCGGGTCGCGGCCGAGGATCTCCGCGTGGTGAGCGTTCGGTACCAAAACGGTGTCGCTACATTTCTCGATCTCAGCACCGCACAGGTCAACCAGCAGCAAGCGGGAGTCGCGCTCGTCACCGCCCGATACAACTATCAGATCGCGCGCGCGACGCTGGAAGCGCTCGTGGGTCGCGAGCTTTAGAGGAGAGCTGCTCCCATGATGTGGATCGTCATCCTCGCGCTCAGGCGGCCCTACACGTTCGCGTGCGCGTCTCTGCTCGTCTTCATCTTCGGCATCTTCGCGATCGGCCGCATGGCGGTCGACGTGTTTCCCGTGATCCCGATGCCGGTGGCGACCGTCGTCTGGTACTACACGGGGATGGCGCCGGAGGAGATGGAGCACCGGATGATTCAGTCGGCGCAGCGCTTCTACTCCTCGGTGGCCAATGACGTCGAGCACATCGAGTCGTCGACGTTCAACGGTGTCGGGGTGATCAAGATCTACTTCCAGCCCGATGCCGACGTCGCCATGGGCGTCGCCGAGATCACCGCTGCCTCACAAGCCATTCTGAAGATCTACCCGCCGGGCGCAGTGCCGCCGACGATCGTGCGGTTCAACGCCACGGACGTGCCGATCGTGTGGCTCGCCGTCGGCAGCAAGACAATGCCGGAGGATGAGCTCAACGACATTGGGAACAACTTCGTCCGCGTGCCTCTGGCGAGCATCCGTGGTGCGGCGATCGGACCGTCGGTCGGCGGGAAGCCTCGCAGCGTCATGGTCGATCTCGATCAGAAGGCCCTGTTCGCCAAGGGGCTCACCGCGACCGACGTCAGCAGCGCGCTGAACGCGCAGAACGTCGTCCTGCCGTCGGGCACGGCCAAGATTGGCGGGCGCGAATACACCGTGCGCCTCAACGGAAGTCCGGACTCCGTGCTCGATCTGAACGACCTGCCGATCAAGGAAGTGAACGGTGCGATGGTCTACATCCGGGACGTCGCTCAGGTCCGACATGGCGCGAACGTCCAGGTGAACATCGTCCGGCTCAACGGGCGGCGCGCCATCACCATTCCCATTTACAAAGAAGGGGCGGCGTCGACACTGGACATCATCGCCAAGGTCAAGAAGATACTGCCACAGGTTGCCGCCACGTTACCCGATGGGATCACGCTGCGGCTGTTCAACGACCAATCGCTGTTCGTGCGAGCGGCCATCGAGGGCGTGATCACCGAGGCGGTGATCGCGGCGTGCCTCACTGCGCTCATGATCCTGCTGTTCCTCGGCAGTTGGCGCTCGACGCTGATCGTGGCCACGTCCATCCCGCTCGCTGTCCTGACCTCGATCATCATTCTCAACGCGCTCGGCCAAACTCTCAATACGATGACGCTGGGCGGCCTGGCCCTCGCGGTGGGTATTCTCGTCGACGACGCGACAGTCGAGATCGAGAACATCAATCGCAATGTCCACATGGGCAAGGAGGTGCTCCAAGCCATCGTGGACGCGGCGAGTCAAACCGCGACGCCCACGTTCGTGGCCTCGCTGTCGATCTCGATCGTGTTCATTCCGATCTTTCTGCTCACCGGTCCGGCCGCGTCCCTGTTCCGACCACTGGCAATGGCCGTGGTGTTCGCTGTGCTCGCGTCGTATTTGCTGTCGCGCACGGTGGTGCCGACGATGGCGCGCCATCTCCTCGCACCAGAAGCGCACCAGCTCGCGGAGATTCGGGCGCGTGTGGGGCACGTGCTCACCGAGTCGGAGGTCGCCGTGGCGATGGGCGGCGGCGTCTTCAAGAAGGTGCACATCATCTTCGACGGCTGGTTCGAGCGCTTCCGCCTCGCGTATCTGGACGTTGCGGCCTGGGCGATTTCTCACCGCCGGCAGGTATTGGGCGGGGCATCCCTGTTCGTCCTCGGGTCGTTCCTCCTGGTCCCGTTCATCGGCGAGGATTTCTTCCCGCGCGTCGACGGCGGCAAGTTCCAACTGCACGTCCGGGCGCCGGCCGGCACGCAGGTCGAGGAAACCGAGGTCCTGGTGGCGCAGGTCGAAACCGCCATCCGCCGGACCATTCCGGCCGATGAGGTCGACCTCGTGATGAGCATCATCGGGCTGTTGAACACCAGCTCGACGTGGTTCGCGACATCGTCGTCGGCCAGCGTCGGCCCGCAGGACGCCGACATCCTGGTCAGCCTCGGCGAGAAGCATCACCCGACGTACGACTACATCCGGACCCTCCGAGAAACTCTCCCACGACAGTTTCCGGGCGTCACCTTCTTCTTCCAACCGGCAGATATGGTGAGCCAGGTCCTCAACCTCGGCTTGCCGGCGCGCATCGACGTGCAGGTGCAGGGCCGCAAGCTACAGGACAACTACCAGGTTGCGCAGGCATTGGCGAGCAAGATCCGACGCGTACACGGAGCGGCGGATGTTCGCGTGCAGCAGTTCATGGATTACCCGGGCCTCTTTTTCTCGGTGAACCGTGATCTCGCGACGCAAGCTGGCGTCGCGGAACGCGACGTCGCCAACCAGGTGAACATTGCCCTCGCTTCGAGCGGTCAGACCGCGCCCAATTACTGGCTCGATCCCCGTAACGGCATCAACTACTCGGTCAACGTCATGACACCCCAGTACGACGTGTCGAACATGGAAGACCTGGTGAACACGCCGGTCCCGGCGGTGGGTCAGGGCACACCGCAACTCTTCGGGAATCTGGCTACGGTCAAACGCGAGCAGTCGATGGGCGTGCTGAACGATTACGACATCCAGCCCGTCATCGACGTGTACGCCTCGAACGACCAGCGCGATCTGGGCGGTGTCGCGGCCGATATCGACAAGCTGGTTGCGTCCACTCGAGAACACCTGCCCCGTGGCTCGCAGATCATCGTCCGCGGACAGGTCGCCAGCATGCGATCCTCGTTCTTCGGTATCGGGGTCGGGATCCTGGGCGCGATCGTGCTCGCGTACCTGCTGATGGTCATCAATTTCCAGTCGTGGATGAATCCATTGGTCATCATTCTCGGATTACCCGGTGCCCTCGCGGGCATCGTCTGGATGCTCTACGTGAGCGGGACGACCCTCAATGTGCCGTCGCTGATGGGCACGATCATGGCGATGGGCGTCGCGACGTCCAACAGCATTCTGCTGGTCGTGTTCGCGGAAGACCAGCGCATGGCCGGTCGGAGCGCGGTCGAGGCTGTCCTGGACGCCGGCTTCACGCGTCTCCGGCCTGTCTGCATGACGGCGCTCGCGATGATCATTGGCATGCTCCCGATGTCGCTCGGTTTGGGAAGTGGTGGTGAACAGAACGCTCCGTTGGGCCGAGCGGTGATCGGTGGGTTGCTGGTCGCCACGGTCTTCACACTCGTCGTGGTGCCTGTGCTCTACACGACGCTCCGGAAATCAGCGCCGATGATCGAGATCGAGATCCCGGAGGTGAGCGCATGACGCCGAACTCACCTCACGTGCCTGAGCATGAGGCGGCGACCCAGACCGACGGGTCGTACGTCCACGGCACGGGGCACGCTACGACGGAGGAGGCACCGCCCGCCCGGCCGATCGGGCGCGGGCGCATCAAAGCAGCGGTCGTGATTCTCGCGGCGCTGTTCGTCGCGGCTTTCGCGGTCGGAACGATTCCACGCATTCGAACGGCGCGAGTGCTTACCGCGCTCGCGGGCCGGGATGCGACACCGGTCGTGCAGGTGACGCGTATCAAGCGTGGATCTCCGCACGCCAACCTGGACCTGCCCGGCACGCTCGAGCCGCTCCACCAAGCGGCGATCTATGCTCGTACCTCCGGTTATGTGAAGGGGTGGGATGCGGACATCGGCCGCACCGTGCGAGCGGGCGAGGTGCTCGCCACGATCGAGACGCCGGATCTGGATGCGCAGCTGGCGCAGTCGCGGGCGACCCTGGAGCAGGGCAAGTCTGCTCTCGAGTTGGCGCGTGTCGAGGAGCAACGCTGGGCCGCGATGGTGAAGGACAGCGTCGTGACGATCGATGAATACGATCAAAAGGTGCAGGCGAACCGCGCCGCGGCGGCGACCGTCGCGGCTGAGCAGGCGGACGTCAGTCGCCTGGAGGCGCTCCAGTCGTTCGAGCGCGTGACGGCGCCCTTCAACGGGATCGTCACGGCGCGCAATGTCGACGTCGGCGCCTTTGTGACCGCGGGCGGCGGGATGGGGGCGGCCATGCCGTCCAACGGCAGCTCCGCGCCGACCAGTCTGTTCCAGATGGGCGAAACGGATACGGTGCGGATTTACATCTCAGTCCCGCAGAGCGATGCGACGTCGATCGTGCCCGGTCAAACCGCCAACATTCGCGTCAGAGAGTTTCCGGCGCAGGTGTTCGTGGGGCGAGTCGTCCGCACGGCACGGGCGGTCGACGCACAGTCCCGCACACTCCTGACGGAGGTGCAGATCACGAACCCGAAGGGCGTGCTGCTGCCCGGCATGTATGCGGATGTCCAGTTCGTCTTCAATCGAGCGAATCCGCCACTCGTCGTCCCTGCGACCGCGCTCATGCCGCTCACCGATGGGGGCATCAAGGTCATCGAGGTGGACCCCGATCATCGGCTGCATCATCGGACCATCAAGATCGCGCGCGATTATGGCAGCTACGTCGAATCCGACTCCGGGGTGACGGAAGGGGCGACTGTCGTGGTCAATCCCACCGACGCGCTCACCGACGGGCTCAAAGTCCAGCTGCAGGCGGAGGAGAATCCGTCGGACACGGCGGGACCGCCGCCGCAGCCGGTGCAGGCGCCCCGACCAGGGAATTGATCCGATACCTAGCGCGCCATCGAGGCGGTCACAGGGTCGGGTGCTGTCGGTGGAACTCCGTGGCGTCCTGATACGCGCGGGCGAACGCGAGTAGCTTCGCCTCGCCGTAGAGCGGCCCGAGGAATGTCAGGCTGACTGGCGTGCCCGGGCCGCCATAGTTGTTGAACCCGGGGTGCGCGTCGAAGGGCGGCGCGTCCGCGCCCCGGAAGCCGTTGGGCAGGATCAGCGCCGGATGCCCCGTCAGATTGGTGATCGTGAGTTGCACCGACGATGACGGTGCAACGACGACGTCGACTTGATCGAAGAGCTTTGCCATCGCCTCCATCCCGAGCATTCGCGCGCGGTTGGCCTGGATGTACTCGACCGCCGGGATGAAGCGCGCCGCTCGAAATGAGTTCGGCCAATCGTTTGGTGCCTGACCGGTCAGCAGCTTGTCGCGGCCCGACCTGGTCAGCTCGTCGAAGGCGGCGGCCGACTCCGCGAAAAGGATCGTCGTCATCGCCTGCCATGGGAGCGCAGGCAGCTCCACCGGAGTCATCCGGGCGCCCATGGCAGCTAACTTGTCGAGCGCGGCTTCATCGTACCGCTTGTCGTATTCGCCGTGGATGCGGGACGCCTCCTGTTGATGGCGACTCTCCTCGCGCTTCTGTCGTGCTTCGGGCGTGGCGGAATCCGCAGCGGCCGTCGCGGTGGGCATGAGCGGCGTCGGCGGCTGTGGTTCTCGGTCGAACTCCGACTTGAGATATCCGATGCGCAAGGTGCGCCAATTGAGTGCGGCGTCCCAGTTGAACGCCTCTGGCCGCACGGTGCGGTCGTGGCCATCGGGGCCCGCGATGGCGTCGAGCACAATCGCGCAATCCTCGACCGATCGACAGATGGGGCCGAGCTTGTCCATGCTCCACGACAAGGCCATCGCGCCGGTACGTGGTACCCGCCCGAAGGTGGGCCGCAGTCCGGTGCACCCGCACCGGGTCGATGGTGATGCGATCGAGCCGAGCGTTTCGGAGCCGATACTGAAGGCCACCGCCCCCGCCGCGGTGGCCGACGCAGGCCCCGCGGACGAGCCGCTCGAGCCCTGCTCGGTGTTCCACGGATTGCGGGTGATCCCGCCGTACCAATGGTCGCCCAACGCCAACGCGCCCAGCGTGAGCTTCGCGATGAGAACGGCGCCGGCGGCATCGAGACGCTGCACGACAGTCGCGTCCTCGTCGATCATCTGGTGCTCGAACCCGCCCGCGCCCCACGTCGTGGGGTAGCCTTTTGCGGCCAGCAGGTCCTTGGCGCCCCACGGCAATCCGTGGAGTGGGCCGCGATAGCGTCCGGCCGCGATATCCCGATCCGCCTCGGCCGCCTGCGCCTTCGCGCGATCCTCCGTCATTGTGATGACGCACTTCAGCGTTGGATCGAGGCGCTTGAGGCGGTCGCTGTACATCGCGGTGAGCGCTGCGGACGACACCTTCCGTGTGCGGACGAGCTCAGCGAGCTCGCGCACCGTGGCGAAACACAGATCCTCGAGGCGCTTGGGTGTTTCCCTCGATGCGACCGCCGGCGCCGCCGACAGGCGAGGCGCGTGCTTCGGCTCGGACGCCGGTTGCCGCCCCACGACCGGGCTGAAGTCCAGGGCGGGCGCGACGCCGTTGGATATGTGCAGCGCATAGATCGCCTCGTAGCTCTCGACCCGCTGGTTGAGTGCCGTCAGCATCGCGTCGCGTGCGTCGGGTGGGATCGGCACATCGGCGATCGCCGCCGCCTCATCGATCATCTCCAGCGTGACCTCGCGCCCTGAGTGGGCCAGCGCCCACAGCGTCCCCGGAAACAGCGTGGCACCGAGCCCCATTGCGGAGCAGGTGGTCAGGAACTCGCGACGGTCTAGCATAAAAGACAGGGGCCAGGGACCAGGGGGCGGGCGCTAAAGCGCCCGAGAGAGTAGAACGACAGAAAGTAGAGAGTAGACAATTTGGCAGCCGACTGAAAGCGGGCAACCGGTAGGTTGACGCTGGACGTTAGACGCTGGACGCTGGAGCAGAAGCCTCGAGGCCAGGCACGTCGACAGTCTACCGTCTGACAGTCTACCCGCTCTGCACGCCAGGGCCGGGCACTGGTCAGACCGCCGCGCGCAGTGTAAACATCGCCCATGCGGACGCTGGACCCGAACTACTCGGCTGACGACGTCGCGGCTGGCGTCGAGCTGGCGGCTGGCCGGATCGGTCAGTATGTGCGCGACACTCCTCTCGAGGAGTCGGTGGTGCTCAGCCGCGAGGTGGGCGCGCGAGTCTTTCTCAAGCTCGAGAGCGCCCAGATCAGTGGGTCGTTCAAAGCGCGCGGCGCGTTCAACAAGCTCGTGTCGCTGAGCGCCGCCGAGCGTGCGGCCGGCATTGTCACGGCATCGACTGGCAATCACGCGCTCGCGACGGCGCACGCCCTCGCCGTCCTGGGCATCCAGGGAGAGATCTTCCTGCCGGCGACCGCCTCCGCGGTCAAAGTCGAAGCTCTCCGGTCGCGCGGGGCTCACCTGCGGTTCATCGATGGCGATCCCGGCGTCGCAGAAGTGGCCGCTCGCGCCTACGCAGGAGAGACTGGCCGCGTGTACGTCTCTCCCTACAACGATCGAGAGGTCATCGCAGGGCAGGGCACGATCGCCCGCGAGCTGGTCGAGGCGCTGGAGACGTTCGACAGCGTCATCGTGCCGGTTGGTGGTGGGGGTCTCATCGCAGGCATTGCCGGGTTCCTGAAGACGCGGCGACCGGCGGTCCGCGTCGTGGGATGTCAGCCCAGCGCATCGGCCGTGATGACGCATAGCGTGGAAGCCGGCCGTCTCCTCGAGCAGGCATCTCGCGAATCGATTTCCGATGCGACGGTTGGATTGGTCGAGGCCGGCTCGCTCACCTTCCCCATTTGCCAAACATGCGTCGACGAGTGGGTCCTTCTTGAGGAGCCCGAGTTGCGATCAGCCGTCCGCATGATCGCGGAGCACCATTCCGTGTTGGTCGAAGGGGCGGGCGCGCTCGCTGTCGCCGCGGTGCGGCGTCGGGCAGAGCATCGCCGTGGGCGGACGATCGTGCTGATCCTCAGTGGCTCGCACATCGGGCTGCCGCTGCTGGCGGAGATACTGAGGGACGGAACTGCGGGGTCAGGGGTCGGGGACGAGCGCTAGGCGCCCGAGAGAGAGAACGCCAGAAAGGAGAAAGGAGACGACAGGTGAATCCGTGGTGGAGGGTCTCCTTTCTCCTTTCCCGGGCGCGTAGCGCCCGTCCCTGACCCCGCCGTTCAGAGCCACCCCTGACCCCTAGCCGTTCACGGCGATACCATCCTACTAGCGTCACGTTACCCTCACGCAAGGTCCTTTCCATGTCAGCGACCATTCACGAGCGCACGCGGGGCGAGCACAACGCGGTCTCGCTCGAATCCCTCTGGATGCCCTTCACGGCCAACCGCGCATTCAAGCAAGCGCCGCGGTTGTTGGTATCCGCCAAAGGCATGTACTACACGAGCGTCGACGGACGGCAGGTGCTCAATGGAGCGGCCGGTTTGTGGTGCGTCAATGCGGGTCATGGCCGCGAGCGCATCGTCGCGGCCATTCGCACCGCAGCCGGCGAGCTCGATTATGCACCTTCGTTCCAAATGGGGCACCCGGTCGCCTTCGAGCTGGCGGACCGCCTCGTGCAAGTGCTGCCCGGTGATCTCGACCACGTCTTCTTCGCGAACTCCGGCTCGGAGGCGGTGGATACCGCGCTCAAGATCGCCCTCGCCTACCATCAGGCCAGGGGTGAGACGCGGCGCACGCGACTGATCGGACGCAGTCGTGGCTACCACGGCGTGGGGTTCGGTGGCATCTCGGTCGGCGGCATCGAGAACAACCGCAAGCAGTTCCCGACACTGCTCCCGGGCGTGCTGCATCTACCTGATACGCACGACATCTCCCGCAATGCATTCTCGCGCGGGCAACCGGCACACGGGGTCGAGCGAGCAGATGCGCTCGAAGCCTTCATCAAGGAACACGGCGCGGACACGATCGCGGCGGTCATTGTCGAGCCGCTCGCCGGGTCGGCGGGAGTCCTGGTGCCACCACGGGGCTACCTCGAGCGACTGCGCTCGATCTGTGATCGACACGGCATCCTGCTGATCTTCGACGAGGTCATTACCGGCTTCGGCCGACTGGGCGCGCCGTTCGCGGCAGACTACTTCGGCATCGTCCCCGACATCATGACCCTCGCCAAGGGCCTCTCCAACGGCTCGGTCCCGATGGGCGCTGCGTGTGTCCGGCACCACATCTACGACACCGTGGTGAACGGCGCAGGCCCCGGGATCGAATTCTTCCACGGGTACACTTACTCCGGGCACCCACTGGCCGCGGCGGCCGCGCTCGCGACGCTCGACGTCTACGACGAGGAAGGTCTCTTCACGCGTGGAAAGGAACTCGGCGCCTATTGGGAGAACGCGTTGTACCAGCTCAAGGGTCTCCCGCACGTCATCGACCTGCGAAACCTCGGGCTCGTGGCCGCGATCGAGCTCGAGCCTCGAGCGAACGCTGTGGGCGCCCGTGCATACGAGATCATGGTCGACTGCTTCGAGCGCGGTGCCCTCGTGCGCATTACGGGTGACACGATCGCGCTCTCGCCGCCGCTCATCGTCGAGCCGAAGCACATCGACCGACTCTTCGACACGGTTGCGGACGCGATCCAGCGAGTGAACTAGGACCGGCGCCGCCAGGCGGCGCCGGATCCCGCGCTCGGACGGCGCGGGCGATGCGACCTAGGCCGACTTCAGGGTCGGAGCGTCGGGATCGGCTGGTGGCGCTCCCTCAGCCGGCGCGGTCCCGTCGGCCGGCGCCGCTGGCGAACCTACGTCTCCCGTCGCGATCGCCAGGAGGTCCGGCACACCGACCGGCGTCGTCTCGTCGACGAGGAAGACGGCCCGCTCGTTCTTGCGCATCAGGTTAATGAACGTCGAGGCCATCGTCGGATCGAATTCGCGCTCCGCGCGGCGCTCAATGTAGTGCAACGCCTTCGCCGATGGCCACGCCGCCCGATACGGGCGATCCGTGTGCAGGGCGTCGAAGACATCGCAGACGTGCACGAGCGTGCTGGCGTAATGGCAGTCGCGAGCAAAGTGTCGTCGCGGATACCCGCCGCCGTTGATCATGATATGATGCTCGAAAGACACCGCGGCCGGGAGCGTGAGCTTGCTATCGCTATTGAGAATGATCCGGGCGCCGTCCGACGGGTGCCGCTCGAGAATCTCGCGTTCTTCCGGTGACAAGCTCCCCGGCTTCGTCAGAATCTCCAGGGGCACACGCACCTTGCCGAGGTCGTGGAGCAGTCCTCCCACGCCCAGCGAACGAATGTCGCGGGGACTGTGACCCAGACCCTCGGCGAGCGCCATCGAGAGCAAGGCGACGTTGATCGAGTGGGTCGTCGTGTATTGATCGAACGCCTTCATCCGCAGCAGCGGCAAAAGAAGTCGCCCGTCCGCGTGCAACGCGACCGACAGCGATCGCACGACCGCTTCGGCCTCGACCATCGGGACCGTGCCCCTTTCGGCTACCTGCGCATGGATGTAGCGAACCGCTTCCGCTTCCTCTTCCAGCGTAAAGGGCAACTCCTGCATGAGCGGACCATTCGCGCCATTGGCGCCAAGCCCCTGGATGCCGATCGCCCCATATCGGATGCTCTTCTGCTGCGACCGATCCGCTCCCGTCGACGGAGCCGGGGCCGCTGCGGCGGCCGCAGCAGCCGGAGAGGCGAGCCGAGCGTGCACTTCGTCGATGAAGATCTGGTAGTCTTCGATCGGCACGTCGGCGATAATCTCGACGCGCTGCACGCCAATGGCCGTGAGCCGGCCAGCCCACTCCCAGTCCTTGAGATCGCGCAACGAGTCGAACCCATAGATGACATCGCGGCCGACGAAGCTGAAACAGGGTGCATCGTCCTGCGACTGGAGAATTCTGAGCGCGTCGTACGAGGCCTTGATGGCGCGTTGGCGGGCCGGGTGGGCTGGCGCGTAGAGGGTGCTCGCCGACAACGCCTGCGACAGCGAATGCAGGAACTGGATGGCGGGATTGCGAGCGGCGCTCATGCAGCGCTCCTCGTGGCGGCGGCTCGGATGTCCGAGTCGCCAGAGCGGGCCGCGCGACTGAGGATCTTCGTGACGTGCGCGTCACCTGACCAATGAGCGGCCAGGCCGGCGATCGCGGCGAGCAATGCCGGCGACTTCGGAGCGATCTTCTCCCGCTTCAACCACCGCGTCTGATATACGGCCAGGGACAGGAGACACGGTAGCGCCTCCGCGGCACGAGTCGACGCGAGGGTACGAACAGCGAGCTGCTCCACGTCGGCGGGCAAGCTCCGGGAGGAGATCCGTTGGATGAGGCGCGGCACCGCATCGGGCGGGCAGTCTTTCTGAGACGCGTCGATCGCGAGTCGTACGATCTGCATGTCGGCGTCGCCCAGCGCGCCCGTGATCGCGTTGGCTCGAGTCGCCTGGCGGCGGAGCATCAGTCGGAATGCTTCCCGCCGGACCCGATTATCGGCGTGCCCCGTGAACGGCTCGGGAGAGAAATCCGTCGGCCATTTCCCAAGGCCACCGATGAGAATCAGCAAGTTGCGCTGGATGTACCACGGTGCGCCGGGCAACCGCGCGCAGACCGCCGGTCCGATCCCGTCGCCAAGATGGCTCAGCACGTCGAGCAGTTTCCGCCGGATCGTGCGGGATTGCGACTCGGCGAGTGCGTCGAGTAGCGCGGCCGTCGCTGGATCACCAACGCGCCTGGCAAATTCCTCGAGGCGCTTTGGGTCGACGGCAGGGGTGTCGAGCAGCCGGGAGAAATACTCGGGGGTCGCGATCCGTGCGCGGATCACGCCCGGCAGCGGGTTGTCGTCCGGCGCGGCGTCGAGCGTGTCGAGGAGCATCACGATGTCGCCGCGGCCAATCAACGTACCGACCGCTTCCCACAGAGTCGGCGATGCGTTGCGGACCTCGATGCACATCTCGATGACTCGCTCGGGTTCGGCCTGCTGGGTAATCCCCAGCGAGAACGGCCCGGACGATGGGTTGGCCATGCGGTCGAGCACCTTGCCGTAGTCGCTGGACGCCGGATCGGGCAAGTACCACCCGTCGATCAACTCGTGCACGTTGTCGCGGAACGCGCGGTCCGTAGTCGCGCGGACATTCACCGATCCGCGGCGCGAGTGACTCGCCAGTTTGACCAGGAGGCGCAACAGCGGCTTCGAGACCGCCTGTTGCTGCACCTGAGCCGCGGCGACAGTCAATGTCAACACCGCTTCGACGGCCATTCCCTCCGTCGCGTCGTTCAGGAACGCGTGACGTTGCGCGAGATTGCCGCCCATTTCCAGCAGGCGGCGGACGGCGTCGGGGCTCAACCCGCGCACCAGTTTCGACACGCGCGCTCGCAGGACGGCCGCATCCTCCGTGCTCGATGTCTTGAGCTCTTCCGCGATTTGCAAGAGATAGCCCACGACGACCTGCTCGAACGCACCTTGCGACGCCGCGCGGGCATTGATCGCCCTCGCGACATCATCGGGCTCCGTGTCCGCGGAAATAGTCGAGACATCCGCTTCGGACATCATCGCGGCTTGCGCCAACGCCAACCACAGCTGCGCGGGGCGGGGAAGCCGCCCAGCACCAGCTGCTTCTTCGTCGTCGTCGACCAGTTCGAGCCGCTCGTATGACAGGCGAAAGACCGAGATGTGCGGCCACGGTGTCGCGTTCGAACCGGGGAGGGCAATGGGATCGTTGATGCTCTTGGGATCCAACGCCAGGCGCGCCAGGAATCCCGTCATTTCGCTGCCGGTCACACCAGTGTGCAGCTTGAAGCCGGCGAGGTGATGGCCATGGAGCCGCTGGGCGAGATTCCGCAGCAGGTGGTGCTTGGCGTCTGTAGCGATGCCGTCGATCACGAGCTGCTCGTTGGCGACGCCGACGGCGAGTTGCCCAGCCCCTTTCAGCAGCGGCTCGAGTCGCTGCAGCACGCGGCCTTCGGCGGTCGCGAGGGATGGATGCCCACCCGGGTACATCGCGCGCCGATGCAACGCCACCGACAGCTCCGTGAGAAAATCGGACAGCTCTTTGGGGAGCTGCGTCGATGCGTTGCTCTTCGTCGATGGCGCGCCGGCAGGTGCCGGACTGGCCTCGGACGGCGCCGATTCGATGGCTGCGGAATCAGGCTGTGGCGATGCGTCGGTCACGAATAATCGAAGGCGTTCGGGTACGACAAGGTCCGCGGCGACGTGAGCCCCCAGACAACGCACTAAGCTGACGATTTGGGGTCGTCAGGGGTTCCACCGTGAACATCTGTCTAGAAGCGGCGGACACAGCGGGCGGATCACCGCGCGCCGCGTCACTCGTGCTCGGTTACGCCTGGGTCGAGCGATCGAGGAGCACGGCCTTCGCCGCATTGCGACCGTTGATCCCCATCACGCTCCCGCCGGGATACGTGCCCGCACCGCACAGATACATCCCTGGCATCGGCGTTTGGGCGGGAAGCCGCCGGTCCCACATGAAGCCCGGCAGGATGTCACCCTGGAAGATGTGACCGCCCGACAGCCCGAGACGGCGTTCAATGTCCGGCGGGCCCAGGATCTCACCGTCGAGAATCGCGCTGGGGATGTTGCTGCAGAATCGGGCGATCGCTTCGACGACGCGCCGGCCGACTTCCGCGCGTCGGGCCTCCCACGACCCTTGGGCGAAGGTATGCGGCACGTACTGGGCGAATACGCTCATGGTATGGACGCCGGGCGGCGCAACGCTGGGATCATACACAGTATGGAGATAGAGCTCGGTCCACACACGGTCAGGCAGCTCGCCGGCGCGCGCCGCTGCAAAGCCGCGCGACCACTCGTCCTTCGTGAGTGGCGTGTTAATCTGGCCGGTATGATGGTCGCACCGCGTCCCCGGTCGCGCCCGAAAGTTCGGGAGCTCGCGCATGGTCACGTTCACCTTGACCGTGACGCCCTGCATTGGGATCGCTTCGACCTTCGCGCGCCAGCCGGCGTCTGCAGCACGCCCGAGCAGCCCAAGGGTCGTCCGTGGATCGGCGTTGGAGATCACGAACGACGCATTGATGCGCTCTCCGGACTCCACCTCGACACCAACGCCGGGCGTGATCCGCGCGACGCGCACGCCCGTCGCAACGACTGCACCCGCCTCTCGCGCGGCGTCGCACATCAGGAACGAAATCATGCCCATCCCGCCACGGACGTAGCCCCAGGTCCCGGCCTGGCCGAACATGCGTCCCGACGCGTGGTGGAAGTGGATGCTCGCGGTGCCGGCGTCGCTGGGACTGGCATTCGTACCGATGACCCCTTGGCCCAGATAGGCCATCTGCAGGCGCTCATCGTCCAGGAAGTGCTCGACGTAGTCGACCATCGACCACTCGAAGAGGAGCTTGCGCGCCTCTTCGTCGCGTCCCAACCGTGAGTCGATATCCTCTTGCGTCGGTGACGGGCCGACCCAGAATGTCGCGCGGTCCTTCGGGGCGGAGCGCTTCGCGCAGGCGGCGCTTGACGTCGATCATCGCTTTCCAGCCCGCGAGGTCGCCCGGCGCGAACCGGCTGATCTCGGCTTCGCACTTGGCATCGTCGTTCCACAGCTGGACGCTCGTACCGTCCTCGAACGGCACGAACATCCCGCCCGCCGCCGGGAACCATTCAAGTCCGCGCTGTGGGAGCGCGAGCTCGTCGATCACGAGTTGGTGCAGCAGCCCGGCGACGTAGGCGCAGGGTGAGAAGCGCACACCAGGCCAGGGTTCCTCGAGCGTGCAGGCGCCTCCCACTCGCTCTCGCGCCTCGAGCACCAGCACTTTGCGACCGGCGCGGGCGAGGTACGCAGCGCAGGCGAGTCCGTTGTGGCCCGCACCAACGACGACCGCATCCCACCGGCGCGCCGCCAAATCACTGAGCGGCTCCGGCATGCCGACGCGGCCCAGTACGGCGGCCGTGGGCGAATTTGCTCCCGGGGGAGAGGCTGTCATGGCCGGGTGAAGCTAATATAGCCGCGACCGGTCCGCGCCCCCGGGTGGACCCCGGCTCGCTGCGGGTGGCGTGGCGCATGCGTGCACGCTATCTTGATATCAAGATGTCGACCGCGGCCGTAACCGATCGTGAGCTGTCGCTCAAGCTGTGGGTCGTCCTGGCGCGGGCCTACCGCGCCCTGGCCGCGCGCGCTCGCCGCGACGTCGAGCGGCATGGACTCGCACCCAGCGAGTTCGCGGCCCTGGAAGCGCTCTATCACAAGGGCGATCTCCCGGTCGGCGATGTGAGCGAGCGCGTTCTGTTGACGAGCGGGAGCATGACGCACGTCGTCGACAAGCTCGAGCGGCGGGGGCTGCTCGCTCGGAGACGGTGCCCCGAGGACCAGCGCATCACGTACCTGAGCATTACATCCGCGGGGCGCGCGTTGATGGCATCGATCTTCCCGGCGCATGCGGAGGCGATCCGACAGGCGACGGCGGGACTCGGGCCTGACGACAAGCGGACGCTCATCGTGCTCCTGAAACGGCTCGGCTTGGCTGCCGCGAATGAGCTCGAGCCGGAGGCCGGCTCCCGGGCGGGCGCCGGCCGTGAGCGGCCGGGCGCGGGCGGGCGGGACGGAAACTAATATCACGATATCAAGATTAATTGCGCAGTGGGCAGCGAGCTCAGAGCACAAGGCACCGATTGCCAGAGTGCAATTCGAACAACGTCTTTCTGGAGGAAGGAACCATGGCTGCTACGCAGCAACCCAAGTCGACGGTCACGCAGTGGCGCGTCGATCCAGCACACACGAACGCCGAATTTGCGGTGAAACACATGATGATCACCACGGTCCGTGGTCGCTTTACAGGAGTCGACGGTACGGTCACCCAGGATGACACGAATCCGGCCAACTCGCGGATCGAGGTCTCGATCAAGGCGGGGAGTATCGACACGCGAGTGCCGGAGCGAGATGCGCACCTGCGGTCGCCGGATTTCCTCGACGTCGAGACGTACCCTGAGATCACGTTCCGATCGACTAAGGTCGAGCGTGTCGGGGATGAACGGATGCGAGTGGCGGGCGATCTGACGATTCACGGCGTGACGCGCCCGATCATGCTCGACGTGCAGGAGGAGGGACACGGCAAGGACCCGTGGGGTGGAGAGCGCGCCGGTTTCTCAGCCAGCACCACGATCGATCGCCGCGAGTACGGGCTTCACTGGAATCAGGCGCTGGAGCACGGCGGCTGGCTCGTCGGCCATGATGTGAAGATCACGCTCGATGTCGAGTTGATCAGGCAGGACTGAGAGAGAGGACGAGACGTTGGACGTTGGACGTTAGACGTTGGAAGAGAAACCTCGAGACCAGCTGGATGCGCCGTGGCTGGCCTCGAGGTTTGTCTCCAACGTCCAACGTCCAACGCCTAACGTCCATCTACCCCGGCGCCACTCCGGCGCTCATTGATATATCACGCTCGGCAGCGCGTAGACTCGATGGCATTGGCGCGAGCTCTTCCCATTTGCCGTTGGCGACCCAGCGGCGCCACACGGATCCGTCCCGGCAATACACGAAATGCGCGTCGCCCTGCGGCGAGGAAACGACCGCAAAGGGCTGCCTGAATTCCTCGGTCATCGAGCCTCCCAGGGCAGGCGGTTCCTTCGAGTTCGAAGATCACCCAATGAGCGCCATGGCGCGCGCGCCGTCAAGCTTGCGGGCATTGACGACCAATCGCCTTCGCCGCAGGTCCGGGGGCGGAACGGCCGGCGCTGTCGATCGCGCCGGCGCGATCGGTATAGAGGCGCACTTCCACTCCCTCAAACCGGTGTTCCTCCATGGTACGATATGCCGAGCGCAGTGCCGTATCGAGCACGCGCCGGCAGGCGCTGTCAGTCCGGGCATGACTCAGGACAAGCCACGTTCTCGGTGCCGTCTCCGCGGCGCGTGCAATGGCGTCCGGTAGCGACAGCGCGTGACCCTCTGAGGTAGCAAGCGTCGCATAGCCCTTCGATGGATATAGGATGAGGGGTGCGGTGGCCGGGCTGTCATATTGCTCGACGTAGTAGTCGTACGGTCGCCGGACGTATGGCGCGTAAAAGGCGACGACATCGCCTGGCGCGGCAGCGGTCAGCACCGTGAAGGTCGCTCTCCGCCAATCCTCTTTCTGAATGCGAGTCCCGTACACCCAGTCGCCAAGCAACTCGAGAACGGCAATGGCCGCGAAACTGGCGATCGCGAGTCGTGGAGTCGATGCCTGGCTCACGAACGTGCCGGCCAACAGCGCAATTGCCGGGATGGCCACGGAGGCGTACCGAAGGTCGAACACGGGCTTGACGGCAACGGAAACGGCGAGCGGCACCACGATCGGCGTGCCGAGCCACAGCAGCACAAGGAGGTACGGCCATCGGTCGGGACCGGTCGGTGCGGACTTCATGTTCCGCAGTGCAGCTCCCGTGAGCACGATCAGCACTGACAAATAGACCACGGCCGCGAATCCGATCGGCGTCCTCACGACCTGCGAAAAGTGGAAGAAAGCGTAGGCGATCTCGCCGCCGATCCAGTTGATGTTGTTGTGCTGGCCGTGCAGCAGGAATACGATGAGCGGCGACACGACCAAGCCAATTGCGATTGCACACACGGCAAGGCGACGCCAGGGCGTCCGCTGCGATGGACGCCGGAGCAACGAGCCGTATTGGGCCACGAGCACGAACGCCGCGTAGAAGTGCGCGTACACTGCGCTCGCGCTCGCGAGCACGTAGATGACACTCCACACCGTCGGACCGGAGGGACGCCAGGGGCGATGTGCGGCCGCGTCGGGTCCTGCCATCTCTGGCCCCGTCGACGACCCGTCCACAATGTGGACGAAGGCCCAGGTCGAGCAGGCCACCAGGAAGATCGCAAGCGGATAACTCCTCGCGTCTTGCGAAAGCCCGAGATGAAATGGATCGAGGGCGAGGACGAACGCGGCTGCGATCCCAGCCCGCCGTCCGAACAGCCGGGCGCCGAGGGCGTACACCACGGGAATTGTCAGAATGCCCACGAGCGCCGACAGCATCCGAACGGACGATTCGCTCGAGCCAAAGCTCAGCCACGGCCGGAGCACGGCATAGTACAACCCCATGTTCGCCTCGCTCGTCCGCAGCTGTCGGACGAACGAGGGCCATGGTGTCCGCGCCAGCGTCACACTGAAGGCCTCGTCGAGCCAGAAGCTCTTGCCACCGAGGTTGGTGAGACGCAACACCGCGGCCACCAGCGTCGCCATGACGACGGCCACGCTGGCACGACGCGCATTCACAGGCACGGCGTAATATGCGTGGACGGCGGACGTTAGACGTTAATGGCGGGTTTGGGCTCTGAGACCCCTCACCCCAGACCGCCGTCTGCGTGAGGGTTGATCAGGACTGGATCGGCGAGGCCCTCGCAAAACGCGCCGGCATGAGCATTTCGCAACGCCGTACGCCCGCAGCACCTCGAGGCGAGCGGACCAGCAAGCACATGGCGGAGTGAGACTTAGCGGTCATTGCGGTAGCCGGCGCGAAACTCGCTCTAGCGCCTCAAGCGTTCGCGTTCGATAAGCCCCAGCATGCCACCGTCGCCATGGCCTGGGCTGCAAAAGGGCCACGGTGAACGGGGCCTACCTCAGACTCAGAGTGCCTGGTGCTGGTTTGCATTGCGAGTGAGTTGACAGCTGGCAACGACCGGTGACTGCACATTCGCGGTCAGGGGCGCGCACATCGCCCCCGTCGTCCGTTATGATCGAACGCGCCAGGGCGGCGAACGGCCTCGACCCCGAGGCTCAGGCCGCCGTTGCCCTCGCCAATCAGCTCTTCGGTCCTCCAGAGCCAATCACGTTGCTGCGACAGGAGGGGGCGCTCCGGGTAATGGGGTGGGTGTTGGGACGGGGGCGAGCGGATTGCCAGGAGGCCGGTCAGCTGGCGCACATCGTCGGTATCGACGTCGTGCTCATCGCGGACGGTCTGTACGCGGTGTCAGAGCGAGCGGCGAGCGATGGGGCCGATGGTCTGTCACGCCTCGACGCGCGGTGTGAAATCTTCGACAGTCCTCTCGCAGCGCGTCACTATTGCGAGGATGCTGCCAGCGACGAAACCGCCACGGCTGCGCGCACGGCCGCGCTGGACCATGCGGTCCGTCGTTGGCCGCCGTTCCGCGGAGGATCCGCCGCCGACCGGCTCGGGCGGGTGCCCTTCCTGCTCGACTGAACGGGCCGCCCGCACCACGGTCCGTGGATCGGCGGGAAGGGGCGACGCATGCGTCGCCCTCTTGGGAGTAGGCAACAGCCGAGAGCCGTCTGCGGGCGCGCGGCGGCCCGGAGTCTGCACCGGGTGCGGGCATGTTCCCGATCCTCAGGCGACCGGTCGAGCGGCAACCGCGTCGTTTGCGCGCGGGGCTGATGCTCCTGGGCGCCGCAATTGCCGCGGTACCGGCCGCGACTCGACCGCACCACACACTCGCCAACGACGCACACGGCCAGAGCAGTCTCGTTGGTCGCTACGTCCTGCGCTCCGTCAACGGCGAGCGGCTGCCGGTGACGCTGACGGGTGACGATCCGCGGCACACGATCCAGGTCACCGATGGTGTGCTCGAGATCAATCCGGATGGCAGCTATCTGTGTCGGACGTTGGCGACGGCCGTCTCCTTCGGGTTGAAAGAGCCGTTCGCCGACACGTTGCTCGGTGGTTACACGTTGGTCGCTCCAGGGCAAATCACATTCAACCACAAGGGACTGCGCCCAGACACGATCCTCGCGTCGGGATATCAGATCACCTGGACGCATCCTGTCCGCACGTCGACCGGGGTGTTTCTGTATAGCAAGTAACTGCGGGACCAGGGGTCGGGGGTCAGCGGCCGGGGAACTGCAACTCACATCGAGGCCAGAACGCATTGCCGCGACTGGCCCTCGGTGTAGCTCCCCGACCCCTGATCCCCGGTCCCTGGCCCCTGTAGTTCGGCGGTCCTTGTCTACTTTCTACTTTCCGTGCTTCTACGCTCTCGGGCGCTTTGGCGCCCGGCATCCCCCAGAACGTCGTGCTGATCAGGAGGCCGAGCACGACGATCGCGGCGCAGACGACACCCCAAGCGAGCGCGACGGCTGGTGCCCGGAGCGAGTCGCGCATCGCGGGATCCCGACCGGTGGCGAGTCGACCGACGATGGCGATGAGGACCATGCTGGCGAGCATGACCGTGCCGCCGAGCACAGCCATCGACGCCGACGACGTCGAGCGGACGGCGAGGGCCGCGGCCGCAGCAATACCCACGCTGGCGGTTGCATAACGCACAGTGGGGAGCGCCGCCGCACCGGCGACTAGCAGATGCTGCAGTGACACATTGCGCGGTTGTCGTGCGGGAGCGGGGGTCGGACGCGTGGCCACGGTGTGGCATCTCCTGCTTGGGGTCCGAGGGCGCCGGGGGCCGGGTGTCGGCCGCGACATTCTCGCGTCCGGAAGACACCCGGGGCGGACATGACGCGGCGTTGACTTCGGTATTTGTTCGGTATTATTCTTGGCCGTTCGGGCTTGCCGTGGAGGGCCAGCGTGGGCAAGGGAGACAGCGAGTTTGATCGGGACGCGTACGCACCGGTCGCTGATCGCATTGCACTGTTCTACGAGCGGTTCCCTATGGGACGCATCGAGACCTCCCTGATCGAGCGGAGTGACCGGGGTGTGGTGTTCCGAGCCGCTGTGTACCGCGGACCCGACGAGCGGCGACCAGCCGCGACGGGTTGGGCATCGGAACGAGAGGGCGACGGCGAGATCAACACCGTGGCGTGTCTCGAGAATACGGAGACATCAGCGGTCGGACGGGCCTTGGCAAATCTCGGATTCACGGCGTCACGTCAGCGGCCGAGCGCCGAAGAAATGGCCAAGGTGGCTCGCGAACGCACCCGCCGCCCCCTCACGCCGTCGGCTCGTGATCTCATCGCGCTGATTCGATCGGCGGAGCGCCTGGGCTGGTCTCGAGTCGATGGCGCGCGGTTACGCGCGCGAGCGGCGCGCGAGTCATGGCCGACGGAGGAGCGGGCCGCGGTGGAGCACCGCCTGCGTGCGTTTCTCGCCTCCCGCATGTCGGCGGAAGCGGGCTCCTGATCGATCGCTCGGCGACCGGGCGGTGGCCGTCCAATGCCGGTGTCACTGAACGGGCGAGTACGACTCGCCTCACACGGGCCGTTCTCGCAGTGGCGATGACAAGTCCGCCAACCCGTGAGCGAACAGGCCGTGCACCGGGAGCGTGTCGCACATGGCGAGGCAACAATGGGCTGGATGGCGCGATGCGACGCGAGCGCACTGAGCGCGATGTCGACGCCCTTGGCGATCGCGCGCTGGTCGTGGCCATTCGGTGTGGGTCATCGGCTGCCGTTCACGAATTCGTCATGCGCTTTCGGCCGATGCTGGTGCTGGCTGCGCGACGCCTGGGTCTCACCGCAGGTGAGCGCGAGGAGATCGCGGACGAGGTGCTGCACGACACCGCGATGCGATTTACGGATGGCGCAGCTCCCGTCCCTGCGGGTGTGCGCGGATACCTCTTGCGGAGTCTGCGCAATCGTGCAGCGAACGTACGCCGCGCACGCGATCGCCGTTCGCGCGCGACGGTCGCGGCGACGGACTCCGCTCGCGATGCCGAACCGTATTTCGAGCACGCGGTCGTCGGCTGCGCTTCGGAGCATTCTGTGCGCGCCAGTCACGGCCCAGCGTGGGATGGTCCGGATGCGATCGCACCCGGCCTGGCTCGGCTCGCGACGCTCTTGACCGCTACGCTGTCCGTTGAGGAGCGGACACTCGTCGAGTGGCTCGCTCACCACATACCGCAGCAGGAGATCGCCGCGTGGCTCGGGATCGGCTATGACGCGGCGTCGAAGCGTATCCGGCGCTTGCGAGCGCGCCTGCAGGCGGCCGCCGTGCGACACGCCGAGCATCTCAGCGCGAGCGAACGAGCCGAGGTGATGACCTTTCTGCGGAGAGCCACGGCTGCCGCGCGCGGCGACCTGGCCTGCACGCCAGCCCCGCGTCGGGACCCCGACGCAACCCATGTTCCATGAGGGCGCGCCAATGAAGCGACAGGACCGGAACCGCCACGATGCCCTGAACGCCATCCCGGGCGGTGGTCGCGAATGGGAGCGCGATGCGCTCGTGTGGCTCGTCGGACAGCACGGATCGCCGCTGCTGCCAAGTGATATCGGCGACCCGGTGGTCGCCCGCGCGCAAGAATGCTTTTGGGAGTGGCTCGGGCGGGACGCGACTGATCGAGCGTCGCCAGCGGACCGAGCGCGGACCATGGAGGCGGCAGACCGGCTGACCGCACGAGTCCGCGAGTCGGTCGCATCGCGGCAGGTGCGGCGGCTCGATCACCCGCCGACCGAGATGAGGGCGCCGGCCCACGGGCCGGTGCGCAGTATCCTGGATCGCGCTCGGCGGGCCGGAGCAGCGCCCCTCGTGGAGCTGGCCGTCGCGGCCGGCGCGGGCCGTACGCTATGGGACGAACCGAGCGACTCGTGGGTCGTCGTGCCGACCGAGGCGCAGCTTCCCGACCGGCGGTACGTGGCGCTGCGGATCGTGGGTGACAGCATGACCCCACTCCTTCACTCGGGCGACACCATTCTCGTCGACCTCGACGGAGACGTGCGTCCCGGCGCGATCCTCGTGGCCCGCGGCGTCGACGACGGCGGCGCAAGTGACGGCTACATGGTCAAGCGGGTAGACGCGGTATCTGGCGCTACACTCCAGCTCTCTTCGCTCAACCCGGTGTATCCCGGGCTGGCGATTCCGAGCGATCGTCGCCACATCCTCGGACCGGTTGTCCTGCGGTGGTGTACTCACGCAGCCGCCGCGCGCGAATGATGGTTCGGGCCGGCTGGGGTGTGGCACGACAGTTGAGTGAGCCAGCAGCGGAGGATGATGACTCAGAAATTCCGGCGCGCGACGAGAGCCTTGCAGGCGTTCAGCCACGCGCTGCGGGTGCTGCTGATGCTCGCGTCACTCTCTGCCGGAGCCGCTGCCCAGGATACATCGCACGTTTTGCGTGACACGACGCACCTGATTCACATCACCGTCGACACGAACCACGTCGACTCGATGGCGCTCGACACTTTGCGGCGTGCCGTCATTCGAGACTCGATTCGTACGCGCAACAGGCAGGATTCGGCGCTGAGTGCGACGGCCTGCCAGGGCCGTCGGATCACCGCCATCGCGATTCACGCGCTCCCCCCGATTTTTTTCACGCCATCGAACGATCCGGCGGTTGCCGCGCGCGTCCATCGCCTGAACGCGTTGCACGCGACGACACGGCGCGGAGTGATTCGTCGATTCCTTGCTTTCCGCGTCGGCGATGTCTGTACGGAGACGCGCCGGCTCGAATCCGAGCGCTTGTTGCGCGCTCAGCCGTTTCTCGACCGGGTCCGCATTGCCGCGGTTCGAGTTGGGCCGAACGGGGTGCGGCTCGATGTGGTGACAGTGGACGCGCTCGCGGCTCATTTCGGCATCAGCTTCGAGAGTCGTCCGCCCGTCATCAACATGCTGTCGCTCGGCAACGGCAACCTGCTCGGCTCGGCCGTGCGCGTCGACGGACTCTGGTCGTTCGCGGAAGGCTATCGAGATCAGTTCGTTGGGGAGATCACCGACTACCAGTTCCTGGGCCACCCGTGGGTCGCTGACGTGCGCTACGACCTGGCCCACGTCGGCCAGCAGATCGACGGATCCGTGTCCCATCCGTACTTCACGGCTTTGCAGCGCACGGCGTGGCGCGTCGCCGGCGGCAATCTCCAGAACTACTTCCAGTTCGTACGACCCGGTGGTGTGTATCCGGCCCTCGACTTCCAACAGAGCTACGCGAACGTAGGCGGGCTGTTTCGGTTGGGAAACCCGTCGCGGTTCGAGTCGACGGGGCCGACCAACATCGCGGTCCAATACAGCCAGATCGTCCTTATTGGTGCCGCGCTTTCGCATGAAAGCGACGGCATCGCGGGCAAGCCGCTGGACCTCACCGGCAGCGGTCCGGTGCCGGACACGACCGTCGGGAGCCCACCTTTTGGCGGGCGCTACCCGGCGCACAATGTGCGCCGGGTGAACGGGCTCGCCGGGTTTCGCGGCCTGCACTACATAACCGTCCGCGGCTTCGACTCGTTGCTCGGCGAGGAGGACGTGCCGATCGGCGTGCAAGCGTCGGGCGTGGTCGGGCGCAGCGTGCCATGGTTTGGCGGCGCGGGGGATCCGGACACGTTCGTGTCCTCCCGCATCGACGTCGGAACCGGCAACCGACGAACCGTGATACAGGGCGGGATCGAGGTGGAAGCGCGGCGTGACCTGCGCACGGATGACTGGGACGGACTCATTGCGAGCGGCCATGCGGCTCTCTACGTGAAGCCGTCGCTGTCACAGACGCTGATCCTCACCGCCGACGGTGCGGCGGGTCAGCGCGTGATCGTTCCGTTCGAGCTCACCCTCAGCGATCCGCTCGGGGGCGTCGAAGGCTACGCCGGCGCACAGGTCGCCGGGGGCATTCGCGCGGTCAGTCGCGCCGAGTATCGGCACCTGTTCCGCATGCCCTGGTCGCTGCTGCGATCTGTGGCAGCGTGGGGGCTCGCTGGGTTCGTTGCGAGCGGTCGCGTCTGGAATGGCGATGTGCCGTATGGTCAGACGTCGCCTTTCGTCGCGGCAGCGGGCGCCGGGCTGCTTGTTGGACTGCCGGTCGAGTCCCGACAGCTGTGGCGCGTCGACGTTGCGGCGCCGCTCGTTCCGCAGCCGCACGCCGGCTGGGTCTTCCGCATCTCCACGACAACTGCCGTCCGGTTGGGTTGGCTAGAGCCTCGCGATGTCAGCCGAAGCCGGGAGCAAACGGTCACCCCCGACCTATTCAGCTATCCGTAACGGGCGCCGCGGCCGGCATTCGCCGGCGGTGAACGTCGGTTTTTGCCGCGCGTCGCGATCGGGCCTTTGCTGTCAAACTCGAATACACGCCGCCATTTAGGTCTCCCGCGGACTGCCGGCCCGCGCGACGCAATGTGGTATCGGTGCAACGGCATCGGTTTCCGTCATGCGACAGTTGAAGCGCAACCGGGTCCGGACCGGCCGATGATTGCCCTGACTCGACGCTGTGACGCTGCGTGCTCAATGAGCGCGGTTGTCGGCCCACACCAGCGGGTTAGGGCCTCTTAACGCGTTGCGCGATAATCATCTGACCAACTCTGCCGCGAGTGCCGCCGTCGTAGCGCTGCACTTGCATCATCGGGACGCGGTTAGTTTGGTCCGCAGCTCCGCTCGAGAGCGTGAGCGGCACGCCAACGGTTCGCGGCGACGGCGTGTTCGGTCATACCGTCCGCGTCTTGCACAGATCAACGCATGGCATTGCAGACCCGAGTGCTGTGGCGTCGGCTATCGCTGCGTGCCTGTCTCGGCGGTGCGGCGACTCTTTGCGTGTCGCTAGCCGCGTGCAGCAGCGACTCGCCAGTCGCGCCGCATGCCGCGACCCCCCACACCTCCTACCAGGTGGTGGCAATCGCGTGCGCCTACGCGAACGGTGACGTCGCGGTCAAGTGTGCCCAGTATGCCGAAGCCAGTTCGCGAACGCTCGCCGGCGCGCTCGCCGAATTGCGCAACCACCCGGCGCCGTCAGTCGCCAGCCTGCTGCGCCCCACGGGGACCGTGCGCACGCGCATGGGAGTGCGCGACGTGTACTTCGGCCAGCAGGGCGTCGACGTGTTTGTCGCCGCCGACAGCGTGAGGTACGACGGTACCTATTTCCGCTTCTTTGCGACCATCCAGAACCTCTCGACCGAACCCCTGGGCTCGGCTGACGGACGCACGCCGTCGTCCGACAGCATCATGGTGTTCTTCAGCCAGCTGCCGACCGTCACGTCGGGAAGTGGCTCCATCACGGTCGACAGCGTCGCTGGATACAACACCTTTACAGCCAGCAATCAACCGTACTACCAGTACCCGGGACTGCTTCCAAGCAACGCAACGAGTCCGCCCGTCGACTGGGTATTCGGGCTGCCGCCGACGGTTCAGGCTTTCAACTTCGACGTGGATGTCGCAGCGCAGGTCCCCGACACGAGCAGCGGCGCCCTGTCCATCCCCGCGCACGCATTCGACAGCCTGGCGGTCGGTGAAGCGCATTCCTGCGCGATTCGGCCCGGCAATCACGAATACTGCTGGGGCTTCAACGCCTACGGCGCGATGGGCATCGGCGAGAGCGCGCCGGTCACCACACCGCGCGGCGTACTCGGCAACCTGAGCATCAAATCCATTTCCTCGGGGAGTGAATTCAGCTGCGCGCTGGCGACGGGAGGCGCCTACTGCTGGGGCGATAACCTGAGCGGTGAGTTGGGTGACGGGTCGACAACGGATCGCGGGCAGCCGGTCGTGACGACTCCCCCGTCAGGCTCGTTCAGCGACCTCGCCGCTGGCACGGACTTCAGCTGCGGCGTGGCGAGCGGTACGGCGTATTGCTGGGGCGACAACTATACCGGACAACTCGGCACCGGCAGCGCGACGCTGACACTGCAGCCGTCGCCGCAAGCGGTTGCCTCGGGGGGGCGGCAATTTCCCCTGGGCGTCACCGCGGGCGCTGCCCACGCATGCGGTCTCACCGCCGGCGGAAACGCATACTGCTGGGGTGCCAACGCCGACGGCGAGCTCGGAACCGGAAACAACACCTCGACCGCGGCTCCGACGGCGGTCAGCACGAGCGTGCTGTTCGCTTCGCTCGTCGCCGGCACCAACTTCACCTGTGGGCTCGATATGACGGGGAACGCCTACTGCTGGGGCGCGAACGTCTACGGATCGCTCGGGACCGGCAGCATGGGTACCAGCGCCAACACGCCGCAACCTGTAGCCGGCGGGTTGCAGTTCTCCAAGCTGACGGCCGGCGGGTACCACGCGTGCGGCATCACGACGCCGAGTGGCGCCGCGTATTGCTGGGGCAGCAATGCCAACGGTCAGCTCGGCAACGGCACGACCAACGACAATGCCAGTCCGCAGCAGGTCTCGGGCACGAACGCGTATACCGCGATCGGCGCGGGCTTCGCGCATACGTGCGCGCTGGTCGCGAGCGGCGGCACCTATTGCTGGGGTGACAACTCGAGTGGCCAGATCGGCGACGGCACATTCAATCAGCGCCTCACGCCGACGGCCGTCTTGCTGCCGTAATGGACATGACAGCGTTGGCCCGATCCAGCCGCCCCCGGCTGCACATGTTGCTCGTCCTGTTGTTGACCACCGTGACGTGCCAGACCAGCACGGCGCCGACCAGCGTGCAGACACCGCCCCAAGCGTCACCGCCGCCGACACCTCCGCCAGTTGCGCCAGACCGCGTTGCGTTCGACATGCAGATGGCCTCGGGGGGACCGCGCAACATCTGGGTCGTGGCGCTCGACGGAACTGGTCTTGCGCAACTCACGTCGGATTCCGCTGATCACCACGGTCCGACACTGCACGACAGCCTCCTGGCGTTTGGCAGTGTGCGCCCGGGCGGTGCGATCATCGCGTCCATGCAGGTGGGCGCTGCGAGCGGTAGTCCCGCGGTGTTCGGGCCTGGCGATGCGCCAGCGCTGTCGCCCGACGGGACGATGTACGCCTATCTCTCGGCGGCGGCCGGCACGCCGCTCGTCTGGATCGCCCATCTCGATGGCACCCAGGCCCAGCGGTTTCCTCCCGCTGCCGCCGGCTGGAGCGGTGCAACGGAGGCGCATCCGGTGTGGTCGCCCACGGGCGATCGCATTGCCTATGTCTCGACGCGCGCGGGCAACGCCAGCATCTACGTCGGCGCTGTCGCAGGCGCGCCAGGGTCCGCCGCACTTCTAACGAGTAGTCCAACGGGGGCGAGCGTCGAACCGGCGTGGAGCGCCGACGGGACGCAAGTCGTGTTCACGTCGAATCGCGACGGGCCCACGGACCTGTACGTCGTCACCGTTGCGACCGGTGCAGTTACACGATTGACGAGCGTGGGCAACGTCGGCCAGCCCGCGTGGCTCCCCGACGGGCACATCGTGTTCACACAATGGACGGCTGGTGTCGCCGGACTCATGTGGCTCGACCCATCTGCTCCAACGGCTCTCCACAGTCTCACCACCAGCGGTGACGCTCAACACGCGGCGGCGTTCTCCTAATGCGGCCGCGTCAGCGACGTAGACACTCGATCCTCCCTGCCATGCGTGCCATCGGCCTATACTCATCCGCCCGACGATTCCTTTGCGTGCTGGCCTGCTGCATTGCCGGCGCCACCGTGCCGATCCACGCCGGCGCGCAGGTCAACACGTCGCTCATCAAGCTGTCGTACCGCTGCGGCAACTGGTTCCGCATCCGCAGCTCCAACACGGTCGACGTGACGGTGCAGTACTCGGTGTACCGCACTTCAGAGAATGGGTCGGTGACGCTGCCCGCGGCGCCGACCAGCAGCCCGTTCAGCGAGACGTGGTTGCACACAAACAATCGCGGGCCCGTGCTCCTGAATTACGGCGGTGCGCGCGTGGCCGAGAAGGCCAATTCCAACGCGGGCTGTGCAACGACGGCCAGCATGGGCCAGTGGACCGACACGCTCTCGTGGCCGATCATGGCGATCAGCACGCACTTGCTTCCCAACGGGAAGGTCCTGACCTGGGGGCGCGAGCACGCGACGGTCGATGGTTACACGATTCCCCCGGGGAGGTCCAACGGCATCCCCAATGTGTGGGATCCGGTGAGCGGGACGTTCACGTTTTACGACGCCGGCGCGGACCTCTTCTGCAGCGGTCACGCGTTCCTGCCTGACGGGCGCTTGATGGAAGCGGGGGGCAGCGATGACCACGACGACCACGGGCAGCGATTTGCCTGGATCTTCGATTACCGCACCAACACATGGATGCAGACGCCCAACATGGCCGACGGGCGCTGGTATCCGACCGTCCAGGAGCTCGCGAACGGCACGATGTTCATCATTTCGGGGCAAGACACGAACGTCGCCTGGGATTCGATTCCGGAGATCTACCAGCCGAGCAACAACACGTTCACCGAAATGACCGGCCTCAACGCCCAGCAGCAATTCTGGGCATGGCTGTTCGCCGCGCCGAATGGGCAACTGTTTTACGCCGGCGATATGGGCCGGGCGTTTTACATGAATACGTCGGGTACCGGAAGCTTTGGCACGGGCTTCACCACGAACTACGACCAGCAGCGCAGCTATGGCTCCGCGGTGATGTACGACGCGGGCAAGATCCTCATCGTGGGCGGTGGCTACACCACCAATACGGCCGAGGTCATCGACCTCAACTCGGGCTCGCCGCACTGGACGTCCACCGGGTCGATGGCGTATCCACGGCGGCAGATGAACGCCGTCATCCTCGCCAATGGCCAGGTCATGGCCTCGGGTGGATCGGCCGGTAGCGGGTTCAATCCGGCGACCAACATCGTGTACACGCCCGAGATCTGGGACCCGGGGACGCAGGTGTGGTCGCCGAAGGCCAACTACAAGATCCCACGGCTTTATCACTCCGAGACATTGCTGCTGGTCGATGCGCGGGTGCTGTCTGTCGGTGGGGGGCAGCCGGCGGCCGCGGGCCTGCCGGACAACTTCAATGCGGAGATCTACTCGCCGCCCTATCTGTTCAACCCGGATGGCAGCTCGGTGACGACGTCGCGTCCGGTCATCACGGCGGCTCCGACCTCCGTCGGGTACGGAAGCAATTTCCAACTGACTGTGCAGAACGTCGCCGCCGGCACGGCGAGCGTGCTCTGGATCAAGCTGGGCTCCGTCACCCACGCGATCAACATGGACACCCGGCTCAATCACCTGGCGTCGTCTCAGTCTGGGCAAGCGTTGAGCGTGACTGCTCCCACGAGTGCCAACCTCGCGCCGCCCGGCCATTACGTGCTGTACGTTCTCAACGCCAACGGCGTCCCATCGGTGGGGACGGTCATCCAGATTCAATAGACCGCGGGTTTGTGAGGAGCGTGGCGTTCCCTCGTTAACGAGGGAACGCCACGTGTCGTCTCCCGATTGGACCGTTCGGCGTCCCGCCGAACGCCAGCCTGGAGGCGCTGTGCGAGCTCGACTCTCTTTGCTCCGCCGCAAAACGCTACCCAGTCAGATGGATATGCCCGAGTACTGGGTCTTTTACGCGCTGGCGCTCGCCCTAGCCCTCGGGTCATGCGGGGTATAACGGACGCGCAGATGGCAGGGATGCCGGGTATGTCGAGCGGCGGATCTGCCACGGGCGATTCCGTCAGTACGGCGATGAGTGGCGAGATGACCGAATCAGCGCACATGCGGATGACGGCCTTGGTCCCGCCGGCCGCCGGTGATTCCGAGCGGGCCGCTGCGATTGTGGCGACCCTTCGTCAGGCCCTCGAGCCGTATACTGACTACCATCGCGCACTGGCCGATGGGTACCGGATTTTCGCACCGCGAATTCCGCAGCGTGTGTACCACTTCTCAAGCCTGCGGCGCGGCCTTTTCTCGGTCGTGCACTTCGATCCTTCGCGGCCCGGCTCCCTGTTGTACGAACGGACCGGGGACTCGACCTATCGGCTCGTCGGCGCAATGTACACCGCGCCGCGTCGCGCCTCGCTGGCCGATCTCAACGCCCGCGTGCCGCTGAGCGTCGCGCAATGGCATCTGCACACGAACTTGTGCCTGCCTCGCCGCAACGCGCAGGGGCAGTACAACGCGCGGGGCCCGGACGGTCGGCCGCTATTCGGCGTCCACGGATCGATTACGACCGAGGCCGCCTGTACGGCGGCCGGGGGTCGCTTTCTCCCGCAAGTGTTCGGGTGGATGGTCCACGTTCATCCGTTCGCGACGGACCCCGCCCAGATTTGGGGCGCGGAGCACTAGAGGCGAACTACGGGGTTTGGGGCCTGGGGTTTGGGGTGTCGGGTAACTGCATCAAACACCGAGGGTCAGGGGCGGCAAGCCGTCCCTGGCCCTGAAGCTTTTCGGTTACCCTAGACCCCAAACCCCAGACCCCACACCCCAGACCCCCTGATGTTGGCCTTCCTAATCGCCTCGCGGTGCGCGGTCGTGGCCGGCGGGAGGCGGCGGGGCAGGGGAGGGGGGGAGTACTCGCACTGATGGGCCGGGGAGCACTTCGCCGGCAGCGGCGACTTCCCCGGGTGCCAATGCCGTCCGCGACCGGCCGAAGAACCGGTTGCGCAGGACCGCCACCCCACCGATCGCGACGCCGGCCGCGGCAAGGGCCAAAAGGACGGCGAGGCCGGCGGCGAACAAGACACCGCCCAGCGCCAGCAACCCGGCCGCTAGGACGAAAAATGCGGCCTTGTCGGCGAGGGTCGGCCGAGACAGACTTGGCGGCTCCTGGAGGGGCGACTGCTGTTCGCCGTTGGTCGCAATCTTGATGTGACGGACCCAGACAATTGGCTTCATCGAACGTACGTACCCCATATCGCCTCGCGGAGTTCGCGGGACATTACCATCGTCCGAAAGATAAATAAGTGGTCGGTCATGTATTAATTAGGACTCACCAGTCCACCGGAAGCGTGGCGTGACGACTGCCCAGGCCGAGGGGCATGATCCCGGGGTGGAGGCTGCCAAGGAGCGGGCGCTGGCCGTCCAGGCTGCGCACCCAGGGAGTCATCCCCAGCACCACGTCCATGGGCCTGTCGGCCGGACCCTGGTGGGAACTGCCAGCTGGACTGACCGCACGCTGACGGCGCGGGGGGTCTTCTACCCGCCGGCCGCCACGTCCGCGGAAGAACGGCTCCGGTACTACGCGACGCAGTTTTCCATGGTCGAGGTCGACGCGACGTACTACGCGTTGATGGCGCCCCGGGTGAGTGCGTATTGGGCCGAGCGGACCCCGGCGCACTTCGTGTTCGACATCAAGGCCTTCGCCTTCATGACGGGTCACCCTGCCGAAACGTCCCGACTGCCGGCAGATCTCCGAGCCGCGCTTCCCAAGGAGGTCGCTCAGAAAGCGCGGGTTTACCCAAAGGACTTGCCCAGTGAGGTACGGACGGCGATCTGGACGGCTTTTGTCGAAAGCATTGCTCCGCTGCAGCAGTCGGGAAAGCTGGGGGCCGTGCTCCTGCAGTACCCGCGCTGGTTCTTGCCGAACGCTGCGTCCAAGGCCGCGGTCGTGGAAGCTCGAGACCGCCTGCAAGGCATCACCTGCGCGGTCGAGTTCCGAAACCGGCGCTGGTTCACTCCGCAGACCACGGAACGGACGCTCCGGTTCCTCGCCGACAACGATCTCCCGTACGTGACCGTCGACGAGCCCCAGGGACTCGACAGCAGTGTGCCTCCGGTCGTCGATGTGACTTCTCAGTCGTTGGCGGTCGTTCGCATGCATGGCCGGCGCGGGGACCTCTGGGAGCGGCCTGGCGTCTCGACGACTGAGCGCTATCGCTATCTCTACGACTCGCGCGAGCTGACCGAGTGGGTGCCGCGCATCAAGAGCCTGGCTGGCAAAGCGACGTCCGTGCACGTGGTGTTCAACAACTGCTACGCCAACTACGGCACGACGAACGCCCTGGAGATGAAGGCAATGTTGCAGGTGGATTAGGAGGGACGCTAGACGCTGGACGCTGAAAACAACCGCGAGGCGCAGCCCTACGGCCCCTCCCACGCCCTGAGATTCGTTCTCCAGCGTCTAGCGTCCAGCGTCTAGCTCTCGTCACGGCAACGACGTATTCGTCACCGTATGGCGACACCGGGCGAGAAGCGTATCCGCGTCGGCACGCACCTCGCCTGACGCGGTGATGGGAACGTCAGCCATGCCGCGGCGAGACTGCTGCACAGAGATCGTTTGCGCGGTCACGCTCATCGTGGAGCCGTGGACTGATCCGTCGGGCTGCAGTGACACAGCCAGCACATTCTTGACCGAGTAGACCGTCACGTCCGGTCCGTTTTGACTGAGCGGCAGCGTCTTTTCCGCGATCACGCTGCCGTGCGTAGTATCCGGGTACACCCGATACCCGAGTTCCCTGGCCTGCGCGGTGGCGCATGAGCGCACATCCGCCGGCGGCGCCTGCACCTGGGCGTGTGTGGTCGGCCACAAGCTGACGCACCCACTGGTCGACGCCAGAGCGAGAGCCAGCGCCGGCCCAACCAGACTCACCGAACCGCCCACGAACCGATGAGCCATCGCCAGTGTCCGTGTGTCCCGCGGCCGCGACACTGTCCCACCAGCATGTCGGTCCATAATTTTCCAAATATACCCCTCGTGGAGTGCACGGCCCCGCATGCGCATCTACCTGAACGGACGGATCGTTCCCGCGGAATCGGCGACGGTCCCGATTACAGATCGTGGCCTGCTGTTCGGCGATGGCATTTACGAAGTCACACGCGTCGCTGGCGGCGAGTTCATTGAGTTGGCGCGCCACCTCCGCCGTCTCACGCGGAATCTGCGCGAGCTTTCGATCCAGGTGCCCGAGGCGCGCGTGACCGAGCTGGTGGAAGGCTCTCGCACGCTGATCCGGGAGAATGTGCCCGAGGGCGATGGCCTGGTGTACTGGCAGATCACTCGCGGCGTCGCGCCTCGCGTGCATCAATTTCCGCCGCCTGGCACCGTCCCGACCATCTTTGCCAGTGTGACCTCGGTGGCCCTGCCGCATGCGGTGCGTGCACGCGGCGCGGTGGCCATCACGACGCCCGACATCCGGTGGACGCGTTGCGATATCAAGACGGTGAACCTGCTGCCCAACGTGCTGGCGAAGCAGCGGGCCGTCGAGGCGGGTGCGGATGAGGCGATCTTCGTACGCGATGGCATCGTCACGGAGGGAGCGTCCAGCAACGTGTTCGCGATGCTCGACGGCGAGCTTCGGACGCACCCGGCGTCGCAGTACATCCTCGGTGGCATCACTCGCGACATCACGCTCGAGTTGGCGCACGAGGTCGGCCTCACCGTGCGTGCCGAGGCCCTGCTGCTTGACGACCTGTACCGCGCCGACGAACTGCTCTTCACCAGCACGTTCAACGACGTGATGCCCATCGTGCGAGTCGACGGACGCCCGATCGGAAACGGGCGGCCCGGGCCCATCGCACAGCAGCTTTACGCGTCGTTCCTGGAACGCATCGGCACTGTCGCTGCGTCACGCTGAGGTGTCGGTGGCGCCGAATAGTCGAAGGCCCGGGACGGCGAGGCGAGGCGGCACCCTTTGGGGGGCCGTCTCGCGGCGGACGGCGTGGGTCGTGGGCCCGGCAGCCATGGCGAGTCTGGTGGCAACCCACCCGGCGACGTCTCCGCCCCAATCGCTCCAGCCGCGCATACCGGCCTGCAACGCCGTGAGCAATTCGGACGTCGTGGCGCCAGGTGCGATGATCGACACAGGACAGTACACCCTGACCATGGTTGCAACGGGCGGTCAGTCCAGCGGGGCGTCGGCGCGCGGGGGACTGTGGCTCACGGCCCAGGGCGTGACGCACGACACCGCCGGGCCGGGGCAGCCGCACCGAGCCGGGCAGGGAAAGCCGCTCGAGGCGCAGTATGGTTCGACGGAAGTCGATTTGACGGGTGTCGGCGCCTCGGTCTCGTCGGACGGCTCGAACCAGGCGCCGAGTGCGCACTCGGTCAGCTCCGAGCGCCCGGGCGTTCTGGTCTGGCACCGCGGAAATGTGGCGCATACCAGCCCGTCCTGGCGGTTCCTGATCGCGACCGCGAGCAACGACCGGCAGACGTGCAGGCGCGGGGATCCCTGCTGGGATGTCATGCCCACCAGCGGACCGGGCGCGGTGCTCGACGTGCACCGGATCGGCGCCGACGGCCTGGCCGGGTCCTGGCGGTCCGCCGGGTCGAGTGACGTGCACGGCTACTTCTGTGTCGTGCCCGTGCGGTACTACTCGCGGTATCAGTCACGCTATCTGCCGCAGGGGCCTCAGCCACACTAGCCCGGTCCGGCCCTGAGACGGCCACGGCAAGAATCTCGGCCGTTCGTCCCCCCATATTACAGGTTGGACAGATCGCGCAGGGAGCGGCTATGGGCGAGATCGGCATCGAGAAAATTCTTCTGATCATGACGGTGGTTCTGCTCCTCTTCGGAGCGAAGCGGATCCCCGAGATTGGCTCGTCGCTGGGGCGCGGCATTCGCGACTTCAAGCGCAGCCTGAATGATCTCCAGAACGACGTGCATACGGACTTGCGTGTGCCGCCGCGCGACGCGTCGCCAGCGCCGCCACGGCCCGAGGTCCCGCGCACCGCGAGTCAGGAAGAGACGAGGTCAGAACCGAAGCGGCTGTTGACATAACGTCTACTCATCATGCAACCGCCTGTGCCTCTGATACGGAAACACGTCCAGGATTTCGCCCGTCCGCACACGATCCTGCGTCTCGCGCCAGTAGCGCACGTCGAGCAGGTCCCCGTGGGCTTGTAGGAAGGCATCGCGGAGCGTACCCGGCGGCACGAGGAACGCGCGGAACTCTTCGGGGAACACATCGTTCTCGCCAACGAAGAACGGCGGCTCCGCGCTCCACTCCTCTTCAAGGGTCCTGGGCTTCGGCATGACGCGGAACTGGCACTCCGTGAGGAGTGTGAGCTCATCGTAGTCATAGCAGATCACGCGTCCGTGTCGCGTGACTCCAAAGTTCTTGAACAGCATGTCACCGGTGAAAATGTTGGCACCGGCGAGATCCTTGATCGCCTGGCCAAAATCGAGTGCGGCGTGCAACGCCGCCGCCGCCGGCGCGGCGCGGAGATACAGATTGAGCGGCGTCACGCGGCGCTCGGTATAGGCGTGGTGCAGGATCACGTGCGAGTCGGCCACCTGTACCGTCTCGCCACAGGTCATGAGCAGAATGTTCGAGCAGCGGCGCGGAAAAGCACGTCACCGGGAACTGGAGGAACTCGAACTCCTGTGCGTCGGCGAGGCGGCCCACGCGGTCTCGCACGAACACGAAGTTGTACCGGTCCCGGACGGCCCGCCGCGTCGTCGTCTTGGGATAGGCGAATGTGTCTTTGATGACCTTGAAGACGACGTTGAACGACGGCAGGGTGAAGACGCTCATGACAGTCCCCTGATCCCCTTCGGCGAACGCAAAGCGTGCGTCGGGATCCTGCGTGAGATGGCTCATGAGGCTTCGGTACAACTCGGTCTTCCCGTGGCGATTGTACCCAATGGCCGTGTACAACTCGTCGACGCGTTTGTGCGGCATGACGGATCCCAGAAAGTCGACCAGGGCGTGCGGATCCGATACGTCCACCGCGAAGTACGACCAGCTGAACCCGAACACGATGCTCGCTTCGTCCGGGGTCGGGAGCACGGCGTCCACGGTGATGCCGGCGGTGTCGTGCCCCAGGGCAATGATGAGCGGCACGGCGCGCCGGCCCGACCAGATGCGACCGACGAGGTACGTACCTTTGTTGCGGTAAAACGGTGCGCGGATGATCTCGATCCGATCGGCCGCACCACCACACCGTGACAGAAAATCTGCCGCGACGACTCTGGCGGCGCGCGCGGCGTCGCCGCGCGCATCGACGTACGGCACGTTCCACGGAAACAGCGTGAGGATTCGAACGAAGGTCTCCTCGTCCAGCGCGGGTCCTTCCAGTGTCGCAAAGAACGTGTCGGGCTCGGGCGTCCGAGGAGGGGCCGAGCTCTCGACAAAAGTCGTGCGCGGGTCGGCACCGACCGTCCCCTGCATGCGTCGAGCGACCGAATTGAAGAAGGTTTCCGCGATCTCCGCGTCGGCGCGCCGACTCGCGGCGTCGGCGAACGCGGCCTTCATGGCGATCCACGTGTCGGCCGCCTTCGGCGCCGGCAGCAGGACGGGCAGCGTTTCCAACGCCCACATGACGCGCTCCCGGTACAGGGCCAACCGCTCCGCCGCGTCAGCCTGAGCGGCAGCCCAATCCCGCGTTTCGAACCGACGTTGCGCTCGCCGCGTGATCTCGCGAAACGCAGCGTGGTAGGCGGCGAACGCCTCGATCAGCTGCTCGGGATGCGGCCTCGACGGCGCGAGCCACTTCTCGGTTGCTGCGTGCGTGAGTGCCCCGCATACTTCTCGCGGTCACCCGGAGTGACCCCGCGACCTGCCTTCCTCAGATGCGGCCGTGCCGCACATTGACCGAACCGACGCCACACACCATGCCCACATACGCGAATTCTAGTGCCTCCTCTGCGCCCACTGCGCCCCGGACGGGCGAGGCGATCACACTCGACGGCCGCACGTTGCGGGTGCCCAACTCGCCCATCATCCCCTTTATCGAAGGCGACGGGACGGGCCCGGACATCTGGCGTGCATCGCAAAAAGTATTCGACGCGGCGGTTCAACGATCGTATGGCGGGGACCGGCGCATCCAATGGCTCGAAGTGCTGGCCGGGGAGAAGGCCAAGAACCAGCTCGATAGCTGGCTCCCTGACGACACGCTGGCCGCCATGGACCACTATCTGGTCGCCATCAAGGGACCGCTGACGACACCGATCGGTGGCGGCTTCCGGTCATTGAACGTCGCGCTGCGCCAGAAACTGGATCTCTACGCGTGCGTGCGCCCGGTGCGCTACTTCGCCGGCGTGCCCTCGCCGGTCAAGGCGCCGGAGCTGGTCGACATGGTCATCTTCCGCGAGAACACGGAAGACATCTACGCGGGGATCGAGTACAAGGCGCGCTCGGATGACGCACGGCGACTCATACAGTTCCTGCACGACCAGCTGGGCGCGACGACGATCCGGTTTCCGGAGTCGAGCGGCATCGGCATCAAACCGATGTCGGAAGATGGGACGAAGCGGCTCGTCCGGGCCGCGATCGATTATGCCATCCGACAGGGTCGCAAGAGCGTCACGCTGGTGCACAAGGGCAACATCATGAAGTTCACCGAGGGCGCGTTCCGTGACTGGGGCTACGGGGTCGCGCGAGAAGAGTACGGCGCGACCGACTTTCAGGGTGGTCCGTGGGTGCAGCTCCCCGGCGGCATCGTCATCAAGGACGTCATTGCCGACGCGTTCCTGCAGCAGATCCTGACGCGCCCCGCGGACTACGATGTGATCGCGACGCCGAACCTCAACGGGGACTACATCTCGGACGCCCTGGCTGCACAGGTCGGCGGCATCGGCATCGCACCCGGCGCAAACATCAACTATGTCACGGGCCACGCCGTGTTCGAGGCAACCCACGGGACGGCGCCAAAGTACGCGGGCAAGGATGTCGTCAATCCCGGCTCGGTCATCCTCTCCGGCGAGATGATGCTGCGCTACCTCGGTTGGAATGAGGCGGCGGAGCGCATCATCCTTGGCCTCGAGCGCACGATCGCACAGAAGCGGGTCACCTACGACTTCGCGCGACTCATGAGCGGCGCGACGGAAATCAAGACCAGCGAATTCGCGCGCGCGGTCGTGGAGAACATGACTTGATGACGGCGGCCGCGCTCCCCGCGGTCGACACGTTCGTCAGCGGGCTGGTCGACTATGCGGGGCTGTTCCCGCCGGCCAGCCTGGACATGGCCTTGGCGGTGCACAACTACAACGTGTACCGCTCGGAGCTGCACGCCCGGATCCTCGGTCGCTTCGTGGTTCCAGTCGCGCGGCTCCACGAATTCTTCGACGGCGCGGCCTCGTTTCTCCCGCGACGGCGTGGTGATGAGCCGTGGCATCTTGCCGGGCTGGGCGGCGCGCGCGTTGCCGATGACCTGCAGACGATCGCCGCCTTGCACGCGCTGCCACCGCGCGCCGCGGGAACCACGAGAGAGACAGACGCGGCCGCGCCCGCCACCCGTGCTGTTGTCGAGACACTCGAGGTCAAGCCGGCCACGGTTGCAGAAATCGATGCCCTTCGCGCAGCAGTGCCTCAAGACATCGAGTTGACCGTGGAAGTGCCGCTCACGCCCGACCCGGCTCCGTTGCTGGCCGCGTTGGCCCGGGTACACGCGACGGCCAAGATCCGCACTGGGGGGGTCACCGCGGAAGCCATTCCAACAGTGGCCGACGTCGCGCGGTTCCTGACCGGCGTCGCTGCCCTCCGTATTCCGTTCAAGGCGACCGCGGGACTCCATCATGCGATCAGGGGCCGCTACCGCCTCACCTACGCCCCTGATAGCAATGAAGCGACAATGCACGGCTTCGTCAACGTGTTCGCCGCGGCTGCCCTTGCACGCGCCGGTGGGTCGCTCGACGAGGTGACGTCATTGCTGGAAGAGACCGATTCCTCGGTCTTTCGGTTCGGACCCGCAGGGTTGCGCTGGCGCGATCGGCAGCTGTCTGTCGCCCAGCTCAGCGACACGCGTGAGCATTTCGCTCGATCCTTCGGATCGTGCTCCTTTCGCGAGCCTGTGCAGGATCTGCAGGCGTGGGGACTGCTGTAAAGACAGGGGTCAGGGGTCAGGGGTCAGGGATCAGGGGCTGCGGGCACTGGGCGCCCGAGTAAGTAGAACCACAGAAAGTGGAGAGTTGATTTGGACGCGACGCACGATCCGAAGCTCACGTCCTGGGTCGCTTCGGCGAACGTGGCGGGGGCTGACTTCCCGATCCAAAACCTTCCGTTCGGCATCTTCGCGCGCAGCGCGACGGATCCGGGCCGCGTCGGCGTGGCCATCGGCGACATGATCGTCGACCTCAGTATCGTACACGCCGAAGGGTTGCTCGAGGGGGATGCCGAGATCGCGGCGCGCACCTGCGCGCAGTCGTTCCTCGACGACCTGATGAGTCTGGGGGCGCGCTATCGCGTCGCGCTGCGATCGCAACTGTCGACGTTGTTGAGCGCCGGCTCGACGGCGTCGCGGATCGCGGGCATCCGAGAGCGCATCCTCGTCAATGCACGCGACGTGTCAATGCGACGGCCCGCGCGCATCGGCGATTACACCGATTTCTACGCGTCCGTGTATCACGCGTCCAACGTCGGCGCGCTCATGCGACCGGACAACCCGCTACTTCCGAACTACAAGTGGGTCCCAATCGGCTACCATGGCCGCGCGTCGTCCATCGTGATAAGTGGGACGCCGATCCGCCGACCCAGCGGTCAAACCAAAGGCGCCGACGCCGCCTCGCCATCCGTTGGGCCTACGCGTTCAATGGACTACGAGGCTGAGCTTGGCCTGTTCATCGCGACGGGCAACACGCTGGGGGAGCCCATCGCGATCGATGATGCCGCGTCTCACCTGTTTGGGGTGTGCCTCGTCAACGATTGGTCAGCGAGGGACATCCAGGCGTGGGAGTATCAACCCCTGGGCCCGTTCCTGGCCAAGAATTTCGCGACGACGATCTCACCATGGGTGGTGACGGTCGATGCCCTCGCGCCCTTCCGTGTCCCTCCGTTCAGTCGGCCGGCGGGTGATCCTCAGCCGCTGCCCTATCTCGCGCACCACCGCGCCGTCGACGACGCCGGCCTCGACATCACCATCGAGACGTTGCTCACGTCGCGACGCATGCGAGACCAGAAGGTGCCAGCCTTCCGCCTTGGCCAGTGCAGTACACGAAAGCTGTACTGGACGCCAGGGCAGCTCGTCACCCACCACACTAGCACGGGATGCAATCTTCAGCCGGGTGACCTGCTGGCGACGGGGACGGTCTCCGGCCCAACGCGAGACAGCCTCGGATGCTTGCTCGAATTGACGAAGCGCGGCGCTGTGCCGCTGTCGTTACCGACTGGCGAACAACGTACCTTTCTCGAGGACGGTGATGAGGTCACACTTCGCGGCTACTGCGCACGAACGGGAGCGGTCGGAATCGGCCTCGGCGAGTGTCGAGGCCAGGTGCGCGGGACCGAGAGCGGGCAGTAGGGTAGCATTATGATCGCTATGCACCGATCGATACTGGCCCTCGAGGCACCTATGCCTCAGCGCAGTCGCGTAAAAGGGCGACGCATATGGCGCCGCATGTCCGTGGCCGGTCTGTGTCCAGGCCGGCCGGCGGCGCGGCGCCTATGGGCCGGACTCGTCTCGGCCGCCGCCCTGGTATCGGTCGTCGGAACGGTGGCCGCGCAAGAGCGCCCGGTCGTTTGGAGCGTGAGCGCGCCCACGACGGCCATCCAGCGCGGCGCTGTGGTCATCGTGCATCTGACGGCACGGATCGACGGCGGGTGGCACATGTACTCGCTGACCCAGGGGCCAGGAGGTCCGGTGCCGGCCAAGATCACGGTACCGCCGGGCCAGCCGTTTACGTTGGCCGATACGGTCAAAGGGCCAGCGGCCACCAAGCGCTTCGATCCGAACTTCGGATTGAACGTCGAGACCTATGATGCGCAGGCGACATTCGCAGTGCCGATTCGCGTCGCGGCAGATGCGCCGCGCGGGCCGGCGAACCTCGCCCTGACCGCGCGATTCCAGACGTGCAACGCGACGCTGTGCCTGCCGCCGCACACCGAGCGCGTGACGGTACCGATCACGATTTCCGCGGCATCGGCAGCCGGCGCGCAGCCCACGAGAGCTGGGCTCTAGCGGGTGAACGCGTGAGCGCGCAGTTCCTCTGGCTCGCGGCGTCGGCAGGAGCGCTGTCGCTCCTGACACCGTGTGTGTTCCCGATGGTGCCGATCACGGTTTCGTATTTCACACAGCACGGCGCGGCGACGCGAAGCGCAAGCATCCGTCAGGCGCTCCTCTTCGGACTCGGCATCATCGGGTCGTTTACTGCACTCGGCCTGGCCCTGGCGGTTTTCGTGGGCGCCACGTCGGTGCTGCAGCTCGCCGCCAACCCGTGGGTGAACCTCTCGCTGGCCGCGGTGTTCGTCGCGTTCGCATTGAACCTGTTCGGCCTTTATCAGGTGGCGGTGCCCAGCCGGTGGCTCGCCGCGCTCGATCGGATGCAGCGCGACCCGGGTATTCAAGGGCGGCTCTGGGGCGTGACCGGTGCCGCACTTACCGGGCTGACGTTCACCCTGACCTCGTTCACGTGCACCGCGCCATTCGTCGGCACGGTGCTCGTGACCGCAGCGCAGGGCAGTTGGCGCCTGCCGCTCGTCGGCATGCTCGTGTACTCGACGGTGTTCGCGCTGCCGTTTTGTGTGCTGGCGCTCGCACCCCAGTCGATGCGCAGGCTCCCCCGTGCGGATGGATGGTTAGTGGGAGCCAAGGTCATGATGGGGTTCGTGGAGCTCGCGGCCGCGTTCAAGTTCCTGTCGAATGCAGACCTCGTCTGGGGGTGGGGGCTCTTCACGCGCCAGGTCGTGCTCGTTGGCTGGGTCGTGTTGTCGCTCCTGGCCGCCGGCTACGTCCTGCTCGTGATGCCGCGGTCGGCCTTGGGCGGTGGCCGGCTGCGAGTCGGCCCGGCCGTCGTCGCCGGCACGTGGTTGGCAGTCGGCGCGTGGCTCGGGACGGGGCTCGCGGGTCGGTCGCTGGGAGGGCTGGAGGCATTTCTGCCGCCAGAGGTGGGAGGCCCTGCGTCCGCGGCCGTCCCTGTGGCCCTTCCGTGGCGCCTGAACGACTATGCAGCATCGCTCCAGGAGGCGAAGACAGGCGGGCGGCGGGTATTCATCGACTTCACGGGCTACACCTGCACCAACTGCCGCTGGATGGAGGCCAATATGTTTACACGGCCAGACGTCCGCGCCGAACTCAGTCGTTATGTCCTCTCCCGCCTCTTCACGGATGGGGACGGGGCGCCGTACGAGCGGCAGCAAGCGTTTCAGCTGGCGCAGTTTCACACGGTTGCGCTGCCTCTCTATGCGATCGTGGACGCCGAGGGACGCACCGTGACGGCTCTGCCAGGCCTGACGCGTGACCCCAGCACGTTTGTCGCGTTTCTCCAACGGGGACTCACCCCGTAAGCCTTCGGCGGTGGGCCAACCGGGCTCGACGGTGGCCTGCCCTGTGCCATGACAAGCCCTGGGTGACGTAGATCACAGTGCCGCGTGGCCGGTGACAGCGACGTTTGTATGCCTCCGGCGGCGTGCGGTTCGACGACCGCAGACTCTTGTTTTCCCGTTGCTTCCGGCTGGTCACTGGCGAGGTACGTGTGGCATTAAGCTGCAAGCCTGGGCGAGCGGCAGGTACAACGTCGAGGGGCGCGCCCACTCAGCGGCGCGCGGCCTCGGGGTACACGCTCATCGAGGTGCTGGTCGTCCTCGTGATCATCGGAATACTTGCCACGCTCGCGGTGGTGCACATCGCTTATACAAAAGAGCATGCGTACGTGGCGGCCATGGTCTCCGACCTGAACAATCTCGAGGAGGCTGAGGAAGCGTACTTCGTCGAGTTCAACACCTACACGCCGACGATGCCCGCCGACCGCTACATGCCCACCAGCAACGACACGTACAGCATCACCGCCGCAGACTTCACGGGCTGGTCCGCGATCGTGACACGGCAGAACGATCTGGGAGCGGGTTTGAATACCTGCCATATCGCAACGGGCACTGACGAGACGACGGCAACCGAGTGGCCCGGAGCGCCATACTGCCCCTAGCGCCGCGGGCGCGGAGCAGCATCACACGGTGGCCGTCGTGCGAGAGCAGCGAATCGCATGGCGGCCTTGTCGCTTGAGGCCACCGCGCGCGCCATGGCACTGGGGCGCCCGCGCCTGACGACAATCCGCGGCGGGAACGACAGCTCGTCTGAAGCGACCTCAGCATTGACCAGCAATGGCCCATGGTCCTCGATTGGCTGAGTCGCCAAGCGCGCCTCGCATGTGGAACGGCTCGCCAGTCGCGACGCATGCGTTCGCCTTTTGCACGAGAATATTGGCGGCGCTTCGTCGCGGCAAATACATTCGACCGTCTACGGATCCGGCGGGTGCGCCGCCGGCCAACTGGGAGGAGTCGATGTCGGCCCCACCGCCCGTTGCAGTCCGCGGTTCCTTGGTCAATCGCGTCAAGGCAATCCTGATGCAGCCCAAGTCCGAGTGGCAGGTGATCGACGGCGAGCCTGCGACGGTCGGCTCGATCTACATGGGCTACATTGTCCCGCTCGCTCTGATCCCGGCGATCTGCGGTGCCGTTCGGATTTTTCGGTTCTCGCCGGGATATGGCGTTCGCTACGCGATCACGTTCTATGTCGTCCATCTCATCACGCCGTTCGTTCTCGCTCTGATCATTGATGCGCTCGCACCGAGTTTCGGGGGACAAAAGAATCAGATCCAGGCGCTCAAGGTTGCCGCCTATGCGGCCACGCCGTTCTGGCTCGCGGGCATTTTCCAGTTGATCCCGGCGCTGAGCGTGCTCGCACTCATCGGCGGTCTGTACGGGCTGTATCTGCTCTACCTCGGGCTTCCGGTCCTGATGAAGGCGCCGCAGGACCGGGCCATGGGTTACACAGTGGTAACCATTATCGCCGAAATCGTCGTCTGGTGGGTCCTGATCGTGTTCTTGGCTGGGCTCGCGCTTGGCGGGGCGGCTCTTGGGTACGGAGGGTATTACCGCTAGCGCAGGGGTCCGGGGTCACGGGGACAACCCGACGACTGGCAAAAACAGGGGTGGGTTTGAAGCCCGCCCCGACATCTCGGGTACACCAGCGGAACGCTGGGACGTTCGACGGCACGTGAAGGTACGACGGGCGGGTGTGGGGCGGACTTAGTCGACACCGTCTCGCACCCTCCTCGCGAACGGCGCGCTGGGGTGAGAATCTGCGGCGCGCAGTCGGTCTAACGTGTGGCGATCGTACAACCCGGTTCCCGCGCTGCGTGCGGCCAGACCTTGGGCGTGCCGTTATCGTCGGCGAGCCGTCTCATACAAGACAGCTCCGTGGGGGGCACTATGACCATGAGCCCGACGAACGAGAGGAAAGCCGCTGGGCCAGAACGGGCGCCCGACGGTTCGTGGCATAACCTCCGAGACGCGATCTGTGCCATGCTGGCCGAGCATGGCTACGATGTCGAGCGTCGGCGTGACGGTCTCGACCTCCGGTTTCACGCGGTCACCGATGACGGACGGCGGTGGCGCACCCAGATCCTGCTCGATGAGCAGCACGCCGTCGCCCGCCTTTATGTGTACCTCGACCTCGATGCACTCGCCGCCCGACGGGACTGGGTGCTCGAGCTGGTCTGTCGCGTGAACTCGCTCCTGGCAATCGGTGCCTTCGACTTCGACTGGGAGACGGGCGAGGTGGCGTTTCGGCACGGGCGAGATTTCACCGGTCAAGCGATCGATGCCGCCCAGGTCACTCAATTGCTCAAAGTCGCTGCCGTTGCTCTCCGGCTGTTTACCCGCGCGCTTGCCTATGCATTGGGCGACGACGTGTCGCCTGTCGGTGCGCTCGACGCGGCGCGAGTAGCTGAAGATCTTGCCGTGGACGGAGTTAGCTCGGATGCCGGGCGACGCGCGCTCGTCCGGCTCGTGAAGTAAGCGAACACTCCGCCACCCGGGGGCGCTCGCCCCTCGCGTGGGTGTCACGAAACGGGACAGCGGGAAGCGACCCCTGTGATTCCCGTCACCGCAACCGACAGAATGACCGCTTAGAATGGCTCCTACCTGCGGCAAGAGTCGCAGGCCTGGTTAACCGCGTCGAAGTGTGACGTCAAACCACGGCACTAGCCCTGGAAGGAGACAGATGGGAACCGTCCTCGCCCGGTCGATGATGCTCGTGACCAACGATTCAGGAGCGGAGTCCCGCTCTCAGACCGCCGCCACCACGGTGCGACCGCAATTGGCTACCTCTGAGACAAAACTCCGCGTCCTGATCGCGGAGCGCCGGGCCAGCGCGCACTCGGAGCTCTCGCGTCGTCTCGATCGGGCAGGGCATGAGGTCCTCGCCCGTGTGACGAGCTCGCAGGGAGCGCTCGACTACGCCGAGCTCTTGCGCCCCGACGTGGTGCTGATTGCGCCCGTGCTCGAGGATGGCCCGGGCATCATGGCGGCTATCTCGCTGACACGCGAGTTGCCCGGCATCGCCGCGGTCGTGCTGACCACGCACCCCGCTGCGCAGGACCCAGCTGCTCGGCCGAACTGGGGTGCCGTGATCGTCGTTCCCGCGGACGCCGAACCGGCGGATCTCGACGCGGAGTTGCGGCGCGCGGTAGAGCAGGCACGTGATGCGGTACCGATGGAGTTGTCGCCCGAAGCCGAGCTCCATTCAGAGCGGGTGCGACCAGCCGACTTTATTCCGGAAGTCGACACGACACCCCAGTATCAGACGCCGGTTCCCGAAGTGCCTGCCGTAGCCGATTCGCGGCAGCAGGCAGCCTACACACAAGAGCAGGTTGCAAGCGCCGGGGTCCGGCCCGCGCCGACCGCCACGGCCGCCCTGACACCGGACAACGGGCGTCCGGCGCTCTCGTTCACCGATGAGGATTTGCTTGCGATTGGACCGATCGAGCCTGGACCGGTCACCGCCGCGCCGCCGAGTCTCGCGGCGCCCGCGCCGATGCCCGCCGCGCCCACCGCGCCGGCACCGCACTACGACTCGGACACCGAGATCATCGCCGAGGCGGCGGAGTGCCTCCTCGAGCGCACTGGGCTCTCTCGGTCGGACGCGATGCGGCTGATGGAGCAGGAGGCCGCTGACACAGGGCGTCGATTGGTCGACATCGCCCAGTCGGTGCTCGGCCGCGACGAGATGAAAGGCTAGACGCTAGACGTTGGACGTTAGACGCTGGAAGAAAACCTCGGGGCCAGCAGTGGTGCACTTCGCTGGCCCTCGAGGTTTTTTATCCAACGTCCAACGTCTAACGTCCAACGTCCAACTCACTGCTGCGCGGCAAACCCCGATTGCCTCTTCGTGGTCCATTCGGCATGCTACTTCCCTTCCCCTGGGTGATTAACCTGGCGCTTTCCGGACTTCGATAGGGGAGGGGAGGGGGAGGACCGTGTCGAGAGCTTTTGTCAGCGAAGACTCTGGCGACGGACGCCCAAAGCGATACGTGTCGCTCCCGCCGCGCGATGACCCAGGGTACGACGCTGCCGCAGCAGAGGCCCTGCTCGAGAACGCGCGGGCCGGCGACACGGGGAGCGCCGAGGAAGCAACCGGCTACTACTGGGGTGAGCGGCGCCTGCGGCCGCACGTGGAGCGGATCCGCGAGCGAGCACTCGCAACGGGCGACGACCGGCTGGCTGAGCTTGCCGAGCGCTTTCTCCGGTGAAGATCCGCGCCTACAGCGGCTCGCCGACGGCTGGAGGAGTCGAGTAGGCTCGCGGCCGCGTGGATGCCCGCACACCGGGCCACCAGTTCCATTCGCCGGCGAGTCGCAGTAGCGCAGGACCGACGGCCATGCGCACAATCGTCGCGTCGATCACGATGGCGACCGCGAGTGTGAAGCCCAGGACCTTGATCAGGAGGAAGTCGCTGAACGCGAACGCGGCGAACACCGTCACCATGATCAACGCAGCGCTCGTGATCACTCCCCCAGTGCGGGCAACGCCCTGTACGACCGCCGTTTCCGGATCAGCACCTTGGCGCGCGGCTTCCGCGACCCGCGCGACGAGAAACACCTCGTAGTCCATGCTGAGGCCGAACACCAGGCAGAACACAACCAGTGGGACCGCTGGGAACAGCGCATTGATCGGCCCCGGCAGACCGAGGAGCCTGACGCCCCACCCGTCCTGAAACACGAGCACAGCGACCCCGAATGCGGCTGCGACCGACGCGAGATTCAGGACGATCGCTTTGACTGGAACGAGGATGGAGCGGAATCCGATCAACAGGGCGCAGAAGGATCCCAGAACGACCAGCCCGATGATTGAGCGAATGTGCGACTGCACCTCGTCCTGGTACTCCGCGTTGAACGCAGGCAAGCCGCCGACCAGCAGGCGCGCGCCTGACATGCCGGTCAACCGCGCAGGGTCGCCCAGCCGCAGGTCACGCGAGAGGCGCACGATGTCGTTAATGGGAACGCCCTCGCGCGGCACGATCTCGACGACAGTCTCCTGATCATCCCGGCTGACGAACGTTCGCAGCACGTCCGGCGAAAGCATGTTGAGCAGCGAGGAGCTGGGATGGAGCGCGCGCGTCACCGAATAGAGTGACCGCACCGACGCCACTCGCCCGTCCTTGGCGATAGCCTCGGTGAACCGTTTGGTGGCGTCCCAGCCCTCCTGCGTCAGCGGCCCTGAGCCGTGGGGAAGCACGAGCAAGATCCGGAGCGACTGCACGAGGCCGCTCTTGCCCATCACCTCGAGACTGCGAAGCGCCACCGCCGATTCGGCATGTCGTGGAAGCCAGTCTCCATTGGGAAGATCGGAATTCAGCCGAAATGCCTGGCTGCCCAGGGCGATCAGGGGGATCCCACCCAGCGTCAGCACTCGCCAGGGATGCGAGGCAGCGAGATGACCCCACGCGCGCCACGGTCCGAGACCGTGGGGTCGTCGGACAAACTTCGGTACGAGCCGGACCCGTAGTGCATCGACTCGTGTGCCGAGCCACGCGAGCACTCCCGGCAAGAGCGTGGTCGCGATCGCGGCCGAAATGCCGACCGCCAGCAGGCCACCGGTCGCGATGGACCGCAGCTCGCTCGCATGTACGCCGAGGAGTGCCGAGAAGCTGATCACGACGGCGAGGGCCGACAGGAGCACGGTGTGCCCCGCATGTCGGAGGGCCGTGACGGCGGCTGCCTCAGCACCCTGGCCACTCGCAAGCGCTTCTCGAAATCGGGTGACGATCAGTAGCGCGTAGTCGACACCAGCCCCGAAGCCGAGCATCGACACGGCGTTGCGAAGCACGAGGCTGAGTGGCCAATGCGCATCGATCAGCACGGCACAGCCGAGGCTCATCACGATGGCGAGCATCGCCGCGCCGAGCGGCAAGCAGGCAGCGACCAAGCTCCCAAATACGGCGAGCAGCAGGATGAGGACGACGGGCACGATCCGGTGCTCCGCGCGCGCGGCGTCCGCCACGGTCGCGTTTCGCACATCGTAATTCAGCGCGGCGTTCCCGGTCCACGCCAAGTTGACCGAGGGGAACTGGGAGCGCATCCGGTCTTGCAGGTCCTTCGTCACGGCCCGCAAGCCGACAATCCAATCGTCGGCATTGACGCGAGGCCCGTTGAGGCCCACGACGAGAAAGGTTCCCTCGCGCGAGAGGAATGCCGTGTCGTGCGACGTCAGGTAGGACAACGTGCGAGTCACGCCGGGCGCGGCGGTGATGACGCGCCGAATCTCCCGCAACGCGACTTCCCCCTCCGGGGAACCGGGAGTGGGGAGCCCGGTCACGACGACAAGGGCGTAGCGGGCGTAGGGCGAGGCGAAGTCCGTCGCGAGCTTGCTTTGAACGGCGGCTGCTTGGCTGGAGCCCGTTCGATTCCCAGCTACGTCGAGCGCGCTGTCTGCCTGGCGCGCGAAGGGCACGAGAATGGCCAGGACGATGACCCACGCCGCTGCGATCCAGCCCCGCGCCCGTACGACGGACTCAGCCAGCGTGCGGCCAGCGGCGGCGGCGCCCGAGTGTTGGTCGACGGCGTCAGGCTGTGCTGCGGATGTCGGGTCTGGAAGGCGGGCTAGGATAGGCACACTTCTGAGGTTAACCGCTTGGACAGGGCCGTCGGAACTGGCACCGACGGACGACATACGCATGGTGGGGGCGAATCGCTAGAGGCCCAGTGTCGGATTGCCGGCGTACGAGAGTCGGCCGTCAACCACGCTGGCTGGCGCCGTCAGCGAATGTTGGGTCACTCTCCCGCCGGCCCCGATATGGAGCACCTGCGTCCCCGACGCCGTCAGGTAGTCCGCGATCAAAGAGCGGTGGCATCGCCACCAGACGGCTTCAGCGCACATCACCGCGACTCGTGCACTTCGTGCCGTCGACCGCAAGTGATCAACTGCGGTCTCAAAGGCCGTGGTCTCCATGTAGTCGGCGTACCCGCGGAAAGATGCATTGCGCCACGCCGTATTCGTCGAATCCGCTCGCGGCTCGCGGCGGCCTCCCAAGTCCTGAAACGAAGCATACTTTACACCGGCTTCGGCCAGCGAGCGCTCGAGCTGCTCCCGATTGTACTGTGGGTGTCGGCGAGAGGCTGGGAACCGCCGCACATCGGCAACCACCTCAATGCGTTGGGTGGCCAGGAGAGGCACAAAGTCTTCGATCGGGAGCGTCGAATGCCCCACGGTCCAGATCGTGAGCATGTCCGGGTGAGTCGGCATCATCGGAGTATTGTACCCGAAGCTTACCAGGCCGGACGCGCGGCCCGAATCGCCTCCGGCTGGCAGGCCGCGTTCATTCCTGCCGCCATCGTCGCGTTCCTCACTCCCCTCGCGCCCGGGTTACCTGTCTCGACCATCAAGTGGCACCAGGTGAATCTCCAGACCCATTCGTCGTTTCGAGGGCTGGGTGTCGCTGCCGATGGCACAATCTGGGTGGGTGGCACCCGGGGGACAGTCATCCGATCGACAGACGGCGGGCTGACGTGGACGGTCGACACGGTGCCAGGTGCGCGCAGCTTCGACTTTCGAGGTGTCGCCGCGGTCGACTCCGCGACCGCCTACGCGGCCGTTTCGAGCGCCGATACGGGCCGGATCTACAAGACGGTCGACGGCGGCCGCAGCTGGCAGCTGCAGTACCGCGATGAGCGTCCCGGCGTGTTCCTGGACGGTGTCGCGTGCTGGAGGGCGCGGCGGTGCATTGCGGCTGGCGATCCGATTGCCGGTCACTTTTTCATCCTCACGACGGATGACGGTGGCGCTCACTGGACACAGCGCGACAGTTCGACCACGCCCCGCGCCCGGTCTGGCGAAGCGGCGTTCGCCGCCAGCAACTCGACTCTCATAGTTGGGTCGGGTGGTCGCGCCTGGCTCGCCACAGGCGGCGGCCCCTCAGGGCGTGTGTGGCGGACGTCCGACTACGGGCTGAGTTGGCGCTTTGCCGAGACGCCGATCACCGCTGGGAATGCCAGCGCCGGAATTTTCTCACTCGCATTTTGCGATGTAGACCATGGCGTGGCGGTCGGCGGCAACTACCGAACGCCGGACAGCACCGGGGCGCACGTGGCGCTATCAGCTAACGGCGGCGAGACCTGGACCGCGGGTGACAGCGCGCACACGACGCCCTATCTGTCGGGAGCTGCCTGTGTCGACGCGAAACGGGCCCCGCGGACCCTCGTCGGGGTCGGTCCATCGGGCACCTTCGTCAGCGCCGGTGGGTCGCACTGGGAGCGAGGTGCTCAAGAAGCCCTCAACGCTGTGGCGGCCCTCCCACGCGGGCGACTCGTCGCCGTGGGCGGGAACGGCGCGGTGGTCACGGCGGAGGTGGCGTCGACGGTCGAAGGGCGGTAAGAGGCGGTCGCTCGAACACCGTACCTCGCCTCTCGCGCTGAGCTATGGCGGGGAGCCGATAAAGGGGGGCCACCGGCTCCCTTGGGTTTCGCCGTGCCGAGTGGCGGCGTCATAGGTGAGCTGGTGCTGATTCCCCAGCTCCCACTGCGCCCGGGCGCTCGCGTTCGCAAGCTCGGCCAGCTCGCCACAGGTGAGGCCATGCTCGCCTTCCAGCGATCGGGCGATCGCCGCGGCGGTGTGAAGAGCGATATTCCGGTGGCCGCTCTCGTGCAGCTCCGTCGCCCTCAGGAACGCGTTCCATTGCTGTAGTAACGTGGTCGGCACATGAGTGCTGTGCTGCCACTGGGGGAGTCGCGTGTCAATCTGCAGCGTGACGAGCACGTCGGTGATGGCACAGGTGTCGCCGACTCGGCGTTGCTTGAATTGCCACTGGACCTGCGCAGCGGTCGCTCCAATGTAGTCCGAGTCCGAGTTCGCCCGATCGATACCGAGCGACTTGGCAATCTCGCTGACGTTCGACCCCGTAATGGGAGCGCGGGCGGTGTCATCTTTGACCTGAATGTCGGGCTGCGCTTTGGGCGTAGAGGCTGCCAGGGCCAGCACAGCCCGCCCCTCTGGAGTCGACGCGATGGGCGGCGGTGGCGGCGGGGGAGCCGGGACCACGATCGGCGGGCCGCTACACGCAGCGACGAGCAACAAACACACGGACGTCCGCTGTCCAATAATCAGCCGTCGAACATCAAGCCAGTGGTTCACGGGGTGGAGTATCCGATCTTGGGCAGGTGTCGTCTAGTGGTGCGAAGGAGTTAGTTGCCCAAAGGACAAGTTCCGGACCGGTTGCGCGTGCACGGCTTGTGCGTATTTGCACTCTGTCGTAGCGTGTACTGAAGGGCCTGGGGGACGGATGTATCGACCCATCATTCCGCCGCCACTGCCACGCTTCATTTCGCCTGGCGCTGCGACCGCAGCCACGGCGATCGTCACGCTGCTCGTAGGAGCCGTGGCCTGGCCGGTCGGTGGTCATCGCGCTGGCAAGTCGGATGACGCGCCGACCGAGCGCGTCAGATATTTGTTGCCGCTCTTGCCACCGCACGTGCCGGTCCAAGCCATACACGTTGACTGGATACCAAGTGCGCCCAGCATCGACGGCATTGATGTCAGCGGCGCGGGCGAGGGGTTCGGCGGGACTGGTCATTGGGGCGGCGGCGGAGTGCCCACCCAGGCGATACCGGCAGCCCCGGAGCTCAGTGCACCGGATTTCTCCGATAGTGCGCTGGTTGGTGGCATGGTCTACGTGGAGTCAGAAACAGACCAACCGGTGGTGCGCGACCCGTCGAGCGCCGCACCCGCCTATCCACCAGTGCTCCAGCAGCAACATGTGGAGGGGGGCGTTACGGTCTCGTTCGTCGTGGACACGTCCGGGCTGGCTGACAGCACGTCGATGAGAGTTCGAGCCGTCACACACCCGCTCTTCGAAGCCGCGGTCCGGGCCGCGCTCCCTGGCATGCACTTTCAGCCCGCGGAGGTGAGTGGCCACCGCGTCCGGCAGCTGGTCATCCAGGAATTTCGTTTTGTCCTGCCGAAACAGACTCAAGTGGTGAAGGGCGCACAGGCGGCCGAGCCCCCGGCGAACGGCGAGCGCCGATTGAATAGTCGGCACATGTGACGCTGTAAGGCTCAACGGCGGGGTCGGGGGCCAGGGGTCAGGGGTCAGCGGACTACAACCGCGGAATAGTCATCGCGGTCATTGCCAGAAGCGGTGGAGCTCGCGGCGCAATACGAAACGTGCACGAGTGAGCCGTACCCTGACCGCCGGTTCGCTCACGCCCAGCTCTCGGGCGATCTCGGCCACCTCGAGACCTCGCAGCACACCGAAGACGACGGCGCGCAGCGGAGCACTGCACGCATCGTAGGCAGCTCGAACGATGGCGGCGGACAATTCACTGTATTCCGCGTGGGCGCCGGGTATTCCGGATGCGGGGATGGCGCGGGCATCGTGTTCCGGCGCGCGACGGATCGCGGCGCGCGAGGTGCGCCGAAACTCGTCGCGGACGACGTTGCGCGCGACGGTGACGAGCCAGCGTGCAGCTCCGTCCGGGCTGACGCATCGATATCGCCGAGCGACGATCAGCAGTGCCCGCTGGGCGAGGTCTTCCGCGGCCGCGGGATCGACCCGCCGGGTGAAGTACTCCAGCAATGTCGGCCGCAACGTCTGCAGGAGGACTTCGAGGTCACGGGAGGTGCCGCCCTGCGCGGCGCGCATCAGCGTGGCCGACGCGTCTGCCGCGAGCCAGCGGCCCGGTTTGCGCACTGTGTCGATGGTGGGGCCGATCATGGCGGCACGATTGACCGCACCCGTCACGCGCCAGTCAGCCGGTGCGGACCACCCGTCAGCGCCTGGGCACGCGCCCGTCATCGGGGTAGCGCTGTGTAGCAGTGGCGCCCAGCCGTGCGAGGCCCTTACTTGTGTCGCGATGAGTGAAACGGAGCTGCAGACGGAGCCGGCACTCGGCGATCTGTCGCCGGCCGAATTCACGGCCGAGGGACACGCGCTCATCGACTGGATCGCCCGATACCTGTCGGAAGTCGAAGACTATCCCGTCATGTCGCAGGTTCGGCCTGGCGCTGTGCGTGCGGCCCTCCCCGCGACGCCACCGACGAATGGCGCGCCGTTCGCGGAGTTGATGACCGAGTTCGAGCGCTCGGTCCTGCCCGGAGTGACGCACTGGAATCACCCGGGGTTCTTCGCGTATTTCGCCATTTCCGGATCGGGCCCGGGCATCCTGGCGGAGCTCCTGACCGCCGCCCTGAACATCAACGGGATGCTGTGGCGAACGAGTCCTGCGGCGACGGAACTGGAAGAGGTGGTGCTCGACTGGCTGCGACAGATGCTGGGCTTACCGCCAGGCCTCTTCGGCATCATTTGCGACACTGCCTCGATCTCGTCGATGCTGTCGCTGGCGGCCGCTCGGGAGGCACAGCCCGATCTCATGGTCCGCGAGCGCGGACTGGCCGGCCGCCCAGACCTGCCAGTCCTTCGCGTCTACACGTCCGGGCAGTCGCACTCCTCGATCGACAAGGGTGCGATCACACTGGGCTTCGGACACGAGAACGTTGTCCATGTGGAAGTGGATCGTGACTTCCGCATGCGACCCGACGCCCTCGCCGCGGCGATTACACGCGACCGTCAGCGACACCTTCGGCCGGTGGCCGTCGTCGCGACGGTCGGCACGACGGGGACATCCAGCATCGATCCAGTCCCTGACATTGCCGACATCTGTCAGCGTGAGGGAGTCTGGCTGCACGTCGACGCTTCGTACGCGGGGATCGGGGCGATCGTGCCGGAGCTCCGCGGGATCCTCGCGGGGGTCGAGCGGGCTGACTCACTGGTGGTCAATCCACACAAGTGGCTTTTCACGCCGGTGGATTGTTCGGCGCTATACACTCGCCGGCCGGAGGTCCTCCGACGCGCGTTTTCGCTGATCCCCGATTACCTGCAGACGTCCGCACCGAGCGACGTCGTGAATTACATGGACTACGGCGTGCAGCTCGGCCGACGGTTCCGGGCACTCAAGCTGTGGGCTGTGCTCCGTGTCTTCGGGACCGCGGGCCTGATCGAGCGTGTGCGGCATCAGTGCGAGATGGCTCGCGAATTCGCGTCGTGGGTCGATGCGGCACCGGATTGGGAGCGTGTGGCGCCTGTGCCATTCTCGCTGGTGTGTTTCCGGCATCTTCCGCCGGGACTCAGTGCGGAAGCCACGGATTCTCACAACGCGCAGATCCTCGATCGTGTCAACGCGTCCGGCGAGGCGTATCTGTCACACACGAAGCTGGATGGTCGCTTCGTGCTCCGCCTGGCGATCGGAAATATCCGAACCGAGCGCCGTCATGTAGCAACCGCGTGGCGGTTGCTCGAGGAGGCGAGTCGGGGATAGGACTGGCGGCCCGGCCTTGTTGCGGTTTCCCGATTCACGGCCGTTAGGGCTTTTCCTTCAGATGCTGCTCGAAGAACTCCAACGTGCGCTGGCGGAGATCTTTGATGCCGCTTCCACGGCCTCGGTTTTTCGGGGCGGCGTAGATCTGGAGGTCGACGGGTGCGTTCACAGCCTGGCAGATTGCACGGACGCGGTTGGCCTCGAGTACGGCAGCAGGCGGATCCGCTTCGCTCTCTCCGATGAACACGGCTGGCATCCGCCGAACGGTAGCAGCAGCCCAGACTGGCAGAGACCCTTCGTACTCCGCGACCGCGCGGATGCGGGAATCGTGGGCGCCGAGGGACAAGGCGAGGCTGGCTCCCAGGCCTGTACCGAAGATCCCGATGCGAGTCGAGTCCACGCCGGGCGCGTGCTCGAGGTCCGTCACCGCGTCGCGCACCGTCCCTTCCCACTCACGAAAATGGGCCAGTCGATCCGGCGCGCTGGCGGCAATGGTCCCAGTGCGATCGAAATAGTGCACGATCTCGACGACATAGTCGTGCTTCGCCAGGTTGGCGGCGAATTCCTCGAACCGATCCTCCTGTGGTGGCAGCCCTCCGTCGCCGTGCAGCAGGATGATCGCCGCATGACTGCCGCCGCCCGCGGGCATGAAGCGATCGTAGGTGATGTCCCGGTGGCCACTCATGAACGTCTTCGAGATGCGCTCGCTCGGTGCGAACACTGTGGGCGAGGGCCGATCACCCGAAGGCGCCGCAGCGGTTGCGGTGGACAGGGGCGAGGCAGCGGCCGGCAGAGCGGACTGGATCCCGGGCGGACCGGCATTCCGCGGCGGTGGGTGCGGCGGTCCCGGCGTTGGTGACTCGTTTGCGACCATGGTCGGCGCCGGCTGAGAAACCGGAGCGTTGCGCCGCGGTTGCTCCGTGGCGGGGACTGGCGCGGCGTGCGGCGCCACCACGTCAGGCGCCGGAGGTGTGACCGCGACCTGCACGGGCTGTTTGCGATCGGCGTCGTGATCGTTCGCGGGATCCGCGGTGGGTGGCAACGCTCCGTTCCACACGATGCGGGGGTCATCAGAACCGACGAACGTGACGTGCACCATCCAGCCGAAAACGCCCGGGTAGAAAACCCCGCCAGCCGCGTCGCAGGCTTCGCGAGAGGTGATCGGACTGCGCGGGCCGTACAGGGGTGCGCCATCTCGTACGGTGAGCCACTGTGCGCCGCTGCTGGATTTCGGTGCACACCAATTAATGTGCCGATGCCAGCGTGCGAGGCTGATCGGAATCCGGGCATCCAGCTCCTCCATGGAGGCACTCGCCGGAGCGGTGTACATTGCGCCGACCAAGCCCAGAGTGCCATCCGCTCCTTCGCGGTAGAGCAGTGAGGTTGGTCGCGCGGGGTTGAACCCCTTCGCTTCCGCACGCGCCCATCCCCAGTTGGAGAGATGATGAATCGTGTGCTTCCCCTCAGTCGCCGGAAGCTCCTCGAATCCGTCGGCGGCAGCCACGCGGACATCGCCGTACTTGCGCAGCGCTCCACGAATGTGCAGTAGGAGTAGGTCGGCCCTCGTCGAGTCGTCCGGAGTCGCGGGAGGGTTTACGGACAGGGACAGGTGGGTCTCCGTGTCCGGCTCCGGGTCGGTCGTGAGCCGATCCATCGCGTCCGCCGCTGCCGCCGCCGCTCCGTGATTCACGTCGCTCATGGTTTCCCGTCGGCTGCCAAGTGGCGGGGTTCTGGCGTCGAGCTGGCACGCGCAGATCGAGACCAGAAGTACGCAGGCCGCGCCGACGGTGGCTCGAGTCAAGCGGAAGTTCGCAGGGGCGCTCACACGGATAACACGCGAGGCCCGGGCAGAGAGTAACGCCGGGAGCTAACCCCTGGCCCCCAACCCCTGTTTCGCCTGCGCGGATACGTGAGATCCGGATCCTGGAAAGCGGCCGTTCCCGTTCGCAGGCGCCTGACCGTTCAGCAGCAGGTTGTAGTCCGTAATCAGCGCATCAAACACGCGCTCCCACGTGCAGCGCCGGGCAAAGTGCAGTGCGCGGTGAGCAAATGTCGTCCTGCGTTCCGGTGCATCTGCGAGTTCGAGAATGAGGCACGCCAGCGCGCCACTATCACCCGCGGGGAAGGTGAGTCCCCGTCGGTTGGCGAGCAGCTCGCGTGTGGGGGCAGAGTCGGCGGCGACGACACTCACGCCGGAAGCCATGGCTTCGAGCAGGACGTTGCCGAATGTGTCCGTCGTCGACGGGAATACAAAGAGGTCGGCAGACGCGTAGAACGCACTCAAGTCGTGGCCTGTGAGGCGGCCCATGAAGATGGTGTCAGCAGGCGCGACCCGCCGTGCGGTCTCTCCGTACGGTCCATCTCCCGCAATCGCAAAGCGCACGCGTTGTCCCACGGCACGATGCACGCCGTGCATGGCGGTGAGCGCGACATCCAACCCCTTTTCCGCACCCAGACGGCCGACATAGATTGCCAACAACGAGTCGTCGGCGATCCCCAGTCGGTCGCGCAGCGATTGCGAGCGATGCAACGGGTTGAATAGCGCGCGATCGACCCCGCGTCCCCAGAGCGCGGTCCCGCTGAAGCCATGGCCTGCGAGCTCCTGCTGGACCGCTCGAGTCGGGCAGTATGTGCGGGCGCCGCCATTGTGGAACCATCGCAGGTATCGCCACGCCGCCCCACTCAGCGCGCCCATTCGATAAAACGTGCTGTACGCGCTCCAGTTCGTGTGGTACGAGGTCACGAACGGCACGCGGAGTCCGCGGGCTGCTGCCCGTGCAGCGAGCCCCATGCCGAACGGGCTCGCTGCGTGGACGAGGGTCGGTCGCCACGCCCGGAGCTCTCGGCGCACGCGCGGCTGCGTCGGCAGCGCCAACCGGTGCTCCGGGTAGGCCCAAAAGGCCATGCTAGGCCACCGGCGGATGTCATCCATCTCGCTGACCGCGGGGTCGCTCGTCGTGTACACTCGGACCGCGCCGCCACGTGCTTGAACAGCAGATCTCAAGCGCGCAAGCAGGAGCGATACGCCGTTGATTTGCGGGAGGAAGCTGTCGCAGAACAGCGCGAGACGAATCTGAGCCGCCGACACCGCTTGGCGTTGGGCAGCCCGTCGCTCGAAGGCGGTCGTGCTCACAGGGGCGGCAGAGTTCGCGTGTGGCCGGGCTCGCCCGCCTGATCGCGACGCACCGCGCGGCCGCAACTGGCGGGGCGGGAGCGCGGACCGTAGGCTTGTTTGGATTCCCTCGCGGGCGCGCTGTGCGCCCCTGTCTCGCTGCCCCCGCTCGCGCCAGTCGCTATGCTCACGGTATTGGCTTGTTTGTGTGTCTTGTTTGCGGCTGACGGCTTTTTTCGGGGCCGAACGCTCAATGACGACTCGTGGGCCGCCGACGCGGTGGCCAAGAAGCAATCGCGGGTGCTGGGTCGTATCAAGCCCGTCCTCTGGATCGCCCTCGCAATCCTGTTGCTGATCTTTGCATGGAAGTTCGAGTGGTGATCAGGACGGCTGCTCCGATGACCCCTTAGTCGCCTGGGCCAACAGCGCTTCCAGGTCGCGCGGCGGCATCGCTCCCGTGTGACGTCCCACTTCGCGGCCGTGATCGAAGACGATGACGGTCGGAATGCCACGGATCTGAAACTTCCCCGCAACGCCCGGAGATCGGTCGGTATCGAGCTTCCCGACCAGGGCGCGCCCCTGGTGAGCGGCTGCGAGGGCATCCACGCCTGGCGCCATCATCTTGCAGGGGCCGCACCAGTCCGCGTAGAAGTCGACCAGCACTGGTACGTCGCTCGACTCGATCGTGCGTTGAAACGTGTCGTCATTGAGCGGAATTGGTCGATCCAGGAGCAGTGCGCGACTGCACTTGCCACACTTCGGGCGGTCCTGCGTTCGAGCGACATCAACGCGGTTCCATGTGTCGCAGAATTGACACCGCAGCGTTACGCGTTTCGTCGCGTGCTCGGTCGCTGCCTCGGTATTCGGCATCGGCATATGGCCGCGTATCCTCCCAGGTACGAGCGCGTCATCCCTCCGTCGAAACCTAGCGTGCCGCGGGCGCTGTCGCGCCCGAGAAAGGAGAACCCCAGAAAGTCGAAAGGGGACCGTATGGCGAACCAGCCAGCACCGGCCGCCCGCGCTCAGCAGATGTGGCAACGATGCGAATTGTCATCGATCAACCAGCCACGCCCTGGTAACGATCGTTCAACGTGGTGGCGGCTCCTGGGCAGTCAGCTCTGTACGGCCCAGTGCACTTCGAGGCCGTTTGCAACCGTTACTCCGCGCGTGCGCAGCCACTCCAGTGGCCATCGCAGGACTTCACCGAATGATTCGGTGGACAGCGGCAGCGAAGCCGGTGCGGAGTTCAGCCCGATCACGAGTTCCGCCAGCGGCTGATTCAACTCTGGCAGCAATGGGGCACCGCCCATACCGGCAGCGATCGCGCCCATCATGCCCAGGAGCTGCTCCAGCCCATCTGCGACCATCTCCGTGCTTCGGCGCGTGCGGACTTCGCCAGTCAGGCGACGGAGCTGCGTAATCCGATCGGTGTCCACAACGCCAGTGCGCATCGCATCGAGCACTGAGAAGTAGGCCTTCTTTGCCCGTCGCTCGAGTGCGTGAACCGCTCGTACTCCAGCGCCGCCCAGAGGCGGGAAGGGCAAATGAAACACGACGCGGACGGATGAGTCTCCAGATACGCTTCCTTCCACGCGAAGCATAGGCGTGTTGTTAGGCGCATGCTGACGACGTGCTGGACGTATGCGATCGTGCACGGTTTACCTCCGACTGAATCCGTTCCGTGTCCGACGCCTACTGCGTCGCTTCCGGGGCAAGGTACCGAGCAGGCCCGTCAGGCACCAGTCACGATGTCGCGATTTCATATCACAGCATTGTTGTGCTATGCATGGCGGCGCCAGTGCTCGATGGATTGGGCCCAATATTACTGTCGGACCGCAAGACGTCGAGAGAAGGGCGGGCTATGTGCTCGAGCTCGGTGCGACGACCACTGCCGTGCCGTAGCAGAGCACTTCAGTTACCCCCTTCATGACCTCTGTGGAGTCGTAGCGAATGCCAAGGACAGCGGTGGCGCCTAAGGCTTGGGCATGCTCACACATGAGGTCGAACGCTTCGCTCCGCGTGCGCTCGCAGAGCTCGGTGAACAGCGAGATGTTGCCGCCGACCAGGGTCTGAAAGCCAGCGCCGATGGTGCCAAACACCGAGCGCGAACGGACCGTGATTCCACGGACGACGCCGAACGTTCGAGTCACGCGATACCCATCGAGGTTAAACGCCGTCGTCGTCATCTCGGGACGCATGATGTTCCTCTTCGAGGGATGTGCAGGCCATGAGGCAGCCGATCATCCGACCGGTCACGTTGCCGCCCAACTCGAGCGTCAGCGTTCGCGTTGCGTGCCGTCAATCGGCGCGAAAGTATGCCTCGATCGTCCAGTGTACGATCTGACGTAATAGGACGCCAGCCTCCCCTCGATCGACATTGGCGCGCCGCTGCAGGGCGACGAGCACGCGTTCCTTCACCGCGATGAGTGCGCGTTCCGGCGGATCGTTGGGGCGCATGTCCTCGACGTACGCGCGCAGAGCCGACCGGAGCGCGTCGGTGTCGATCGCGCCAGTGGCGATCGCTGCGCGGAGTGCCTTCGAGAAACGCTCGCCGGACGGCAGTACGGGTAGTCCGGCAGATGGCGAGCGGGGTGTCGAACGACCCGGCGTTCGGCCGGGTGGGTCGCCCAGTGAGTCCGCGGGCCGCATAAACGAGGTCTCCGGGTGGAACCGTTCGGCGGCCGGACTGGCATAGCGCTCAGCGTAGCCTGAGTCGCCGTAGCCTCCAGAGCTTTGCGCCCCCGGCTTTCGCCGAGTTTGCCGTTATCGCGGCCCCCCATCAGACTCGGGAGCGGCCGACGAGCCATCGAAACACCCACCAGCGCCTGCAGGCCTGCCTCGAATACAGAGCGGCAGGCTCGACGCTGCCCGGGCACTGCATCGCCGTCCTTCCGGCGGGCTGCCAGCTAACTCAACGGGTGACCCGCCCAAATGCACCTTATCGGTCAGCGCGTGGGCCGGCAAGAGACAAAGGGTCCGATCGGTCAGTGGCGGGTGCTCACCGTCGAATGGCCTGGCGGTGCGTTGGTGTGATGGTCCAGCTTTCCCCGCGTGACTCCCGAGGAGTTGGCGGCTGCCCGACAGCGCCTGGGGTTATCGACGGAGGGGCTCGCGGCCGAGCTCAACCTGACCCCTGCCGTCATCGTTGCTTGGGAAGCGGGGAAGATAAGCCCCACACGGCGAGCCCAGCGGTGGCTTGTGTGGCGGGCCGCGATGCTCGACCGGGACGAAGCGCTCGTCGCGAGCGGATTGCCCGAGTGCGTCGCGTTGCGGAACATCGTCGCCGAAATGCGCGACGATCCGCGCGCGAAGCCCGGCGCTGTGATCGTGGCCCACATGGGGAGCTGCGATACATGTCTCGCACGAAAGCGCTATCTCGCGGAGCGCTTTCCGCCCTTACCGCCACCACCGCTCCCGTTTCCAGTGCTGGTTCTGGTATGGGCGCACCGCACTGCGGAGCGCGTGTGGCAGCGGCTACGGGGGCGACCGGCGACTTAGGACTACCCTGTGCAGCCGGGCTGCCCAACCGTGCAGCTGAAGCCGATGCCCTGCTGGGCGATCAAGCTGGAGAACACGGTCGCCATCGCACGCGCCATCATGACCAAATCACTGTGCTCCGTCAGCGTCGGCGGAGCCCATTGCCGTGGGGCGGGCAGTGGAAGTGTGGCAGCGTGTGCAGTCATGCCGGTCTCGCTCCTCGCACAGTCATTTCAACATACTGTCAGGTCCGCTATGGCGCACTGTTCAAGACGAAGACGGCGCGTCGCACGTCACGTGCTGGACGTTAGACGCTGGACGTTAGACGCTGGATGTTGGACGTTGGACGTTGGACGCAAGAGCGTGCGCAACCGCACGAGACTGGCGTGACGGGCATCACATTGCACTGCAACGACGGTCAGCAGCCGCACCGTCCCTTCACCGAACCGCTGACCCCGTCGGTTCGGTATCGCCAGCACCTACGCCGAACCGGAGCTCGAGTGCCGCTCCAGGCTCCAGCATGTCCCACTCGCGGCGGAGCGAGGCGAACTCCGAACGCAGTGCGTGCAGCGCAGTCGGGGTAAGGTCGGGCGCGTGGTACCCGGGGCGCATCTGCGCGCAGCGCTCGTGCACTGCGTCGTTGAAGGCTCCCAGCGCCAGGGGACGGCCGGTCATGGCTTCGAGCGACAACAAGCTGGCGACCGCTTCGCCACGCACGGCGTGGGGCCCGATCCGGCCCGCGGACGCGTCGTCGAACCCGGTGAAGGCATCACCTCGAGACACCCGCCCCAGCAGCGCATCGACGAGCATCAACTGGCGCTCCACGACCACATGGGCCAGGTCGTGCATCGGGCCGATCCCATCGGCGGCCCCGATCGGAGTCCAGGCGGTCGAGCCGTCTGGGCGGATTAGCGTGAGGGTTGCGTCCCCATCGAGGGTTCTCTTGAAGCGCAGGATGACCATCGGGGGGACATAGTACGGGTCGATGATGGGAACGGGAAGACGAGCCTGGTTCTTGCCGATCGCCTGGGGTGCTGGCGCTCACGAACGATTTTGCGGGGTCCGAGGCCCATCGGGACATGCGACCGCCCCTTGCGGACGCCACGGCATGTGGCTCGTGTCCGACACTGACTGGAGATCGAGCTGTGACGACTGTCGAGCAGACTGCACCCGGCGTCGAGATCGCGGGCAATACTCCCGTCGATGCCGCGCACGTCCTCACACCTGATGCGCTGGCGTTCGTGGCGCAGTTACACCGACGGTTCAATCCGACGCGCGAACGCCTGCTGCGAACCAGAGTCGACCGGCAGGCCGCGATTGATGCGGGAGAGCGTCCGACGCTGTTGCGCGAAACGGCTGACATCCGTTCGCGCGACTGGCACGTCGCCTCCGTGCCGAGCGCGCTGCGCGAGCGGCACGTGGAGATCACCGGTCCGGTCGAGCGCAAGATGATGATCAACGCGCTCAACTCGGGTGCTTCGTGTTTCATGGCTGACTTTGAGGATTCGTTGTCCCCGACGTGGGCGAATGTCACGCGCGGGCAGGCCAACCTCATCGATGCGATCCGCGGGACGATCACCTTCGAGAATCCGGATGGGCGCGTTTATCGGTTAGCCCCGCGGACCGCGACGCTGCTCGTCCGGCCGCGTGGATGGCATCTGGTGGAATCTCATGTCCGCGTGGACGGCAAGCCGGTATCTGCCAGTCTGTTCGACTTCGGCCTTTTCGTGTTTCACAACGCGCGAGAGTTGGCTGCTCGCCACCTCGGGCCGTTTCTGTACCTGCCGAAGTTGGAAAGTCACCACGAGGCGCGTCTCTGGAACGATGTCTTCGTGGCCGCCCAGGACGCACTGGGCGTCGACCGGGGTACGATCCGCGCGACGGTGCTCGTGGAGACGATCCTCGCGGCGTTCGAGATGGAAGAGATTCTGTATGAGCTCCGTGATCACAGCGGCGGCCTCAACGCGGGTCGCTGGGACTACATCTTCAGCGTCATCAAGAAATTCCGCTCGGATGCACGATTCATCCTGCCAGATCGAGCCCAGGTGACGATGCGCGTTCCCTTCATGCAGGCCTATGCGGAACGCCTGGTCGCCGCCTGTCACAAGCGGGGTGCGCAGGCGATTGGCGGTATGGCGGCGTTCATTCCCAGTCGCCGCGACGAAGCGATCAACCGGACGGCCCTCACCAAGGTGCGCGAGGACAAGGAACGCGAAGCGGGGCAGGGGTTCGACGGGACGTGGGTTGCCCATCCCGATCTGGTGGCCGTCGCGCGTGAGGCGTTCGAGGGCGGGCAGGGTGCTACGGCGCCGGCCCACGCGCTCCGAGAGATCGACGCACTGCTCGATGTGAAGGTTCCCGGTGCGGGCGTGACCGCCGGCGGTGTCCGCACCAATGTCCGCGTTGCGATCGAGTACCTCGCCGATTGGCTCGCGGGCTCTGGGGCCGTGGGGATCGATAACCTGATGGAGGACACGGCGACGGCCGAGATCTCACGCGCGCAGCTCTGGCAATGGCGGCACCACCGTGTCCCGGTCGATGGCGGCACGCCGTTCTGCCGCGAGGGCTACCTGGCTGTCCGCAACGACGTGCTGAGCGAGCTCACAACCCGCCCTGAGGCAGGCCTCTCCTGGCAAGCCGCTGCGGCCTTGCTGGACGAGCTCGTGTTGACGGATACGTTCGTCGACTTCCTCACGATCCCCGGCCAACAGCGTCTCGATAGTTAGCCCCGGGCGCTGTCGCGTCCGAGAGAGTAGAAGCACAGAACGTAGAAAGTAGACACGGACCTTTTGCGTGGCCGTGGTCTACTTTCTACTTTCTGAAGGTCTACTCTCTCGGCCGCGCAGCGGCCGCCCCATCCCTTCTGTTCATTCCTGTGCGACCCCGATTCCCACTCCTTGCCGGTCCGACGCCGGTGCACGAGCTGCCGCGTCTTCGCCGTGCGCTCGGAGCTGACTGTCCCACGATCCTGATCAAACGCGACGACCTCGCAGGTCCGGTGCTCGGTGGCAACAAGTCGCGGAAGCTCGAGTACGTCGTAGCGGACGCCCTGGCTCAAGGGGCTACGACGCTGGTGACCGTCGGTGCCGTGCAGTCCAACCACGCGCGCATGACCGCGGCGGCGGCACGCTTGGCGGGCCTCGGATGCGTGCTTGTGCTCACGGCCGACGAGCCCGACCCCGAGGCTCAGGGCAATCTGCTGCTCGATGAGATGCTCGACGCCCAGGTGGAGTTCGTGCCGCCGGGTCCTCCGGTCGGCCCCAACCCGCACGAAGAGGCATGCGTCGCTCGGGTCATGAGTGACCTCGAAGAACAAGGCCAGCGCCCGTATTTCATCGTCGGGGGAGCGTCGACGCCGCTCGGGGTCCTGGGATACGTCGATGCGATGGGCGAGCTCAAGGGTCAGCTCGACGCGATGGGAGTACGAGCAACGCGGCTCTACTATGCCGCTGGATCGCGTGGCACGCAGGCCGGGATCGTACTCGGCTCGCGCGTGCACAGCGCGTCGTGGACGCCACACGGTATCGCTGTGAGCCCCGGAGACCCGGAGAAGACGACGCGGGCAGTGGTGCTTGCGGCTGGTGCAGCCGAGCTCCTCGGACATCCGTGCCGTCTGGCGCCTGACGACGTGATCACGCACCAGCAGTACTACGGCGCTGGATACGCCATCCCGACCCCCGAGGCCGACGCGGCGGTCCGACTCGTGGCGCAGACCGAGGCGATCCTGCTCGATCCGGTCTATACCGGGAAGGCCATGTCGGGACTCATCGACCACATCAAGCAGAAAGACATCTCCGGTCAGGAGGCGGTCGTGTTCCTCCATACCGGCGGAATTCCCGCACTCTTCGCGCAAGCGGGTCGCTTGGCGGCCCGCGCGTCCTGACCACTCGGCAGGGGGCGACCCTGCGCCGGCGCGCCGTGCTGCCGCTCATCCTCCTGGCGAGCACACTTGCCGCGTCCCCGGTACGTCGAGCGCCCGCGTCAACGCGGAGCGCGCCGGCAACGTGCCCGGACAGCATCGGGCTGCCGGTGCCCACCGCCCCCAATTTCTGCACGGACCTCATCCCGACGCCGGACCTCCAGACCGCGACGGGAGTGCTCGAGCTCAGACAGGTGGCGACACCCTTCGGTGTCGCCGTGACGCGCGACGGCGAGCCTCGCTATCACCTCGCGACGCGCATCGACGGCCTCCCGGCACCATTGGTGCTCGGTCACTACACCGCGTATGTCGCATGGGCCATGACGCTGTCCATGGACAGCACGGTCAAGCTTGGGAGGGTTGAGAACGGGATGACCCTGCTCAGAGACATTGCATGGTCACAGTTCCGCGTGCTGATCAGCGCCGAATCAGCGGCCGGGGTGGCGACGCGGTCCGGCCGTCTGGTGCTCCGTGGCACGTCGCCGGATTCGCGCCTCCTGGCGCATTGCGATATCACGCAACTTTTCGGGATGGGGCATCCGAGCACGAACAACGGCCACGTGCCTTCGAGCGCCGCGTTGCCCGCGGTGCCCGGGCAGCCCTCATCGGACTCGATCGAGTGGGTGATGCCGCCGATGGACGCCATCGCGATGTCCATGCCCCCGATGCCGGACGCTAAACCGAGCGTCCGCCCCTTTCGAGTGGCGTCAGCGACGGATCCCATGACCCTCCCGCTCGGATCGCCGCACGCATCGCTGCACTTGCACTCCGGAGATACGCTGCCTCTCACCGCGACACTGGTCCGCCGCTCGATCGGGGGTCGCACCTTCGCCGCATACGCATATAACGGCCAGGTACCGGGGCCACTGCTCGAGGTGTCGCAGGGCGACACGATCACGGTTCGCGTCCACAACGCGACGGACCTGCCAACGACCGTGCATTGGCATGGCGTGCGTGTGGCCAACGCCAACGATGGCACAGATGGAGTGACGCAAGGTGCGATCGCGCCGGGCGGGACGTTCACCTACCACGTGCGATTCCCCGACGCCGGCGTGTTCTGGTACCACGCCCATCATCGCGAAGACATCGAGCAGCCGCTGGGGCTGTACGGGAATATTCTGGTCAGGCCCGCGGGCGCTGGCGCGCCCGAGAAAGGAGAAAGGGGAGAGGAGAAAGGAGACGACTGCCAAGGGAACAGCTTATGCCAGAGTGCGCCCGCTCGTGTCAATCGAGAGGAAGTGCTCACGATCGGCGACGTGCTGCTGGATGACCGGGGACCTGCTCCGTGGGGCGCCGACGCGCCGACTTACGCCCTCATGGGCCGCTTCGGCAATGTCATTCTCGTGAACGGCGAGCACCGTCCCCAGTGGACGGTTGGGAGCAACGAGGTGGTGCGATTCTACCTCACCAACGTGTCCACGGCGCGCCCGTACAACCTCGCATTCGGCGCCGCGCGGGCAAAAGTCATCGGATCCGACGGCGGCCACTTCGAGCGCGAGGCGTGGATTTCGAGCGTGGTCATCGCGCCCGCGGAGCGCTACGTCGTCGATGTCCGTTTCCCAGCCACCGGCCAGGTCGTGCTGACGAATCGCGTCCAGGCGTTGAATCACATGACTGGATCGCAATTCCCTGAGGTCGACACGCTCGCGACGTTTCGTGTCTCGCCGGAACGGGCGGTCCCGGATCGATCCGTGCCGTTTGACAAGCTGCACATCGATTCGGCGGTTACACGTGAGATGGCGCGGTATCGAGGCTATTTCGCCAAGCCCGTCGACCACGAGCTGTGGCTCCAGATGCGCTTGCGCGCCATGCCACTACCCATCGCCGCGATGCTCAATGCACTGTCGGTGCCGGTCGACTGGAATGACGGTTTGGGCATGATGAACTGGGTGTTCACCCCGCGTGAGGTCACCTGGGTGCTCCACGACCCGGAGTCAGGAGCCGAAAACATGGACATCGACTGGCACGCGCGGCAGGGTGATGTCATGAAGCTGCGCATCGCCAACGATGCCTCCATGCCGCATGCCATGGATCACGTGATCCACCTCCATGGGCAGCGGTTTCTCGTCCTCGCGCGCAACGGCGCGCCCGCCACTGACCTGGTGTGGAAAGACACGGTATTGATCCCGGCCGGCGAGACGGTCGATCTGCTCCTCGACCTCGCCAACCCTGGCCGCTGGCTGCTCCATTGCCATATTGCGGAGCACATGGAAGCGAACATGATGATGACCCTGACGGTGGACCCGTCGCCGGTTTCGCACACCTGAGCCACCAGCGCTGCGCGCTGGAGAGAGTAGAAGTACAGAAAGTAGAAAGTAGACGAGGACCGCTTGGTCTACTTTCTACTCTCTGAAGGTCTGCTCTGTCGGGCGCGCACCGCCCGCCTCTCACTTCACGCATGGAGTTCCTGTGAGTCGTTACGTCGGTTCGTCTCGTTGGGTGCGTGCGATTGGCGCAGCACCCGCATGTGCCCTGGCGCTCTTGGCCACGTCAGCGCGCGCCCAGGCGCCTGCGCAGCCAACGTTCGTGAGCGTGAACGCTCCGGTCGTCGCACTCACCCATGCGCGCCTCATCGACGGGACAGGCGCGCCGGCGCGCGACGATCAAACGATCGTGATCAGGGACGGACGGATCGCGGCCGTCGGGCCGTCGGCCAGCGCCACGATCCCTGCAGGGGCCAAGACGATCGACCTGTCCGGGAAGATGGTCATTCCGGGGCTGGTCGGTCTGCACGATCACATGTACTACGGGTCTCGCTTCACCAGCACCCGACCCATGCTGTACAGCTATCCAAAGCTCTTCCTCGCTTCAGGGGTCACAACGATTCGTACGGCCGGGAGCATCGACCCCTATCAAGAGCTCAACCTCCGACAAAACATCGAGAGCGGGAAGGTCGTCGGCCCCGAAGTGGTGGTGACTGGCCCGTACCTCCAGGGCGCCGGACAAATGGTGGGTTGGATGCACCCGCTCTCGGGACCGGATGACGCTCGTCGTACGGTACGCTACTGGGGTGAGGAAGGGGTGACGTGGTTCAAGGCCTACACGACGATTTCGCAGGCGGAGCTTGGGGCCGCGATCGATGAAGCCCACAAACACGGTATCAAGGTGACGGCGCATCTCTGCTCGGTCGGCTATCGAGAGGCGGTGGCGTTGGGGATCGACAACCTCGAGCATGGCTTGTTGACCGACACTGAGTTCTGGCCGGAGAAGCAGTCGGATGCCTGCCCACTGCCGGGCGATTCGGCGCAGTACTACGGGCTCGACATCGGCAGCAATTCGGTGCAGGAGACCATTCACGACATGGTGAGCCATCACGTGGCGATGACATCGACGTTGGCGGTCTTCGAGCTGTCGGGGCCAAGTCATCGACCCGACGATCCCCGCGTCTTGGCGGCGCTCGCTCCACAAATCGCCACTGACGTGCGGAATTGGCTCGACAGCGCCAAGACCAAGAACGACAGCGCGGAGCGTGTCTCGCTTCACAAGGCAATGGCGTTCGAGCGAGCCTTCGTGCAAGCTGGCGGCCTGCTGGGCGCGGGCTCCGATCCCTGCTGCCTCAGCGAGATTGCCGGCTACGGAGACCAACGCAACTTCGAGCTGCTGGTCGAGGCGGGATTCTCACCCGAGCAAGCGATTCAGATCATGACGCTCAACGGCGCACGTATCCTCGGCTTCGCGGACCGCACGGGATCCGTCACCGCTGGCAAGCAAGCGGACCTGGTGGTGCTCGACGGCGACATTACGAAACGGCCGAGGGATATCACGACGGTGAACACGGTATTTCGACACGGGGTCGGCTATGATCCCGTCGCGCTCACCAAGGCGATACAAGGGCTGGTCGGATTGCGGTAGGTCACGGCGGCAATATCGGCTGGTCGTGCGCGCTCTGGTCGGCCTGGGTTCGGATCTCGCGAAACACTTCCTGGTATCTGAGGGGTGTCGGGAGTCGCTCCGCCCGTAGCGTGACGAGCATCTCGATCGTGGCGCCGCCATCGAGAAAAACGAAATCGTTTTCACGCTCCCCATCGTCGGTCGCGATGACCTGCTGTAGCGTATCTCCGGCGAAGGCGACGTGGACCTCGTACGTCTCGCGGGGCGTGCGACGCAGCCATGGCACGGCCTCGCCCGTCAAGGGCGTGACGATGGGGTTGTTGTCGTCGAACGTCACCGAAAGTGTATCGAGGCCGACCGCAAAGATGACGAGTGCCGAAGGGCGATTCGCCCGGATGAGGCGGTGGCGTGCGATTTGTCGCGGGATGAGACCCATGTGAGCGATGGTGCGCTCGATCGCCGCCCGAACGTCGTCGCTCTCGGTTGGGCTGAGGGCGTACACGTAGGTGCCGGTATCACCGAGAATGCCAGGTCGGTCCGGTTTCGTCGGAACAGTTGCCTCCAGAATGCTCGGTCCGGGAGCGCGAGCGTTCACCGTCGTCGCGGCGGGGAGGGGAGGCGCGTCCAGGACGCAAGGCATCGCGCGCGTCTCCCCGGACCGCGACGGCTGACTATCGCGAGGGGCGGAGAGCGTGTCGCTCTGGGTCGTTACTTGCGCGCGTGCGGCCGACGTGTGGCACACGGCGATCAGCATGAACCACCCCGGGAGCGTTGTTGCAAGGTGCCGCGCACGGCGGATGCGCGCTGCTCGCGCTGCTCGTCGCACGCGTCCGTTCATGCTTGTCTGCAACAGGATGCGAATGGGTTGCATGACGCGGCTCCAAGCCATGGCCAGGCAGTGCCTGATGGAGCCCCTGGGCCATCCACCGCAGGGGACATGTCTGGAAGGAGCGACGCGCTATGCTAGGTGGCCGTCACCGGAGTGGCCGGGACCCGGGCCTCGAGACCCGGATCACGGGGCGAAACACGGAGGGCCGGTCACAGCGAACCGTGACCGGCCCTCCGAGTCTCTCCTAGTACCCGGGTCCCCAGTCCGGGGTCCGGGTCCGGTCGTCTGGCCTTCGTCTACGACTGCGTGGCCGCCCCCGACTCCCGGCGTCGCGACAGGAACCGCGCGAAATCGACCCCTTCCCTCAGCCGGCGCTTCATCATCTGTGGGCTGCGCACCATCTCCGCCGTGATCTCGGCGATCTTGCCCGCGCGGAAGTAGAAGCGCTTGTAGAAGGTCTCGACCGAGTCGAAGATCTCCGTCCGATTGAGATGCGGGTAACTGAGCGCGCTCATCTGCACCCCGCGTTCGTTGATCAGGGCCTCGGCGCCCGCATCACTTGACATCCAACCGGCATCCATCGCCTGCTTGTACATGTACGTGCCCGGGTACGGCGACGCGATTGATACCTGAATCGTGTGCGGGTTCATCTCCTTCGCGAACTCAATCGTCTGCTGGATCGTCTCACGTGTCTCGCCGGGCAAGCCCAGAATAAAGGTGCCGTGGATCGTGATCCCGAGCGCATGACAATCCCGCGTGAATCGACGGGCGATGTCCAGCCGAACGCCCTTCTTGATGTTGATCAGAATTTGGTCGTTGCCTGACTCGTAACCGACTACTACGAGTCGGAGCCCGTTGTCTCGCAACACCTTCAACGTCTCGTACGACACGTTCGCCTTGGCATTGCACGACCACGTGATGCCCAGCTTGCCGATACCGCGGGCGATCGTCTCCGCTCGCGCCGCGTTGTCAGTGAATGTGTCGTCGTCGAAGAAGAGCTCTTGTACTTGAGGGAAGTATTTCGGGACGAGCGCGACTTCCTCCAGCACGTGCTCCGGGCTCCGCGTGCGATAGCGATGCCCACCCACCGTCTGTGGCCACAGGCAGAACGTGCATTTTGATCGGCAACCGCGCCCAGTATAGAAAGAGACGTATGGGTGCTTGAGGTATCCGCTGAAGTAGTTCTCGACTTGCAGGTCCCGCTTGTAGACCTCGGTCACGAACGGCAGCCGATCCATGTCTTCGAGGATGGCGCGGTCCGGTGTGTGGGTGATTCGACCATTCGCATCGCGAAAGCTCACGCCGTCGACGGTTCCCAGCGGCCGCCCTTCCGCGATCTCCGCGATAGTGAAATCGAATTCCTCTCGGGCAACGAACTCGATCGCCTCGGACGCCTGCAGTGATCCCTCCGGCTCGACGGCGACCTTTGCTCCGACGAACCCGATGCGGAGCGCCGGGTTCTCGCGCTTGAGCGCTTCGGCAACGCGCACATCGCCGGGGAACGAGGGTGAGCTCGTATGCAATACCGCAAGATCATACTCGCGGGCGAGAGGCAGCACGTCCGCGAGCGTCAGTCGTGCGGGCTGCGCATTGACGAGTTTGCTGCCGGGCACGAGGGCCGCCGGCTGGGCGAGCCACGTCGGATACCAGAAGGACCGTATCTCGCGACGAACCTGGTACCGAGATCCGGCGCCGCCATCAAAGCCGTCGTAGGACGGCGGGTGGAGAAACAGTGTGCGCATCATGCAGCAGCCACCTCCTCATCCCCGCGAAGGACCCCATCGGCCCGGACGTGGAGCGCTTGCTGTCGCCATACGACTCGACGATTCGCGAAGCTAGCCGTCCAGATGGTAAATGAGAGCAGATCTCGCAGCGGTACCAGCCACAACCAGGACAGGCGTCGCGCGGCCTCCCGCCAGCGATCGCGCCCGATTGGCGTTGGGCCACGAGACACGACCCAATGTAGCGCGAGCCGTGCCGCGAGAGCGAGCACAGGCAGGCCCAACAGCGGCCGGAATTGCGCTGAGAACAGAGCGGCCGGAATCGTCATCGGTAGGGCGTAGGTTACGACCGAGCATGCATGGCCGAGGGGCTGGACCACGCGGATTGTGCGCATCCATCGGAGCTCGTGGTCCACGAGCGCGCGCAGACTCTTCTCGTCGACGGTCGTGCTGACCTCGTAGTGCGACACGACACTGCGCAAACCCAAGCGGCGAATGCGGGCTCCCAGCTCGTGGTCATCCGCCAGGAGTGCGGCGAGCGCTTCGAATCCGCCAATCGCGTCGAGCACCTCGCGCCGCATTGCCATGGTCGAGCCGGAGCAGTACGTCTCGGACCCGAGTGCGCGAGATAAGAGGACCGATGGCAAGAACCACTCGTTGATCGCGAGCGCGCCGAGGCGAGACCACACCGTACCGGTCGGTGCGCCGCGATACAGACACGTCACCACGCCGACGGTTGGGTCAGCCAAGGGCTCGACGATGGCCGCGAGGTATCGCGAGTCCACACGGATGTCGCTGTCGGCGATCACGACCACGTCGGCGCGCACCTGAGCGCCCAAATGGGCAAGCGTGTTGACCTTTTGATTGGGCCCCAGCCACGTCCCGCCGACGAGAATCCGCACATGTGCGCCTGCGTCCGTGGCCGCGCGCCGCGCGACTGGCAAGGCCGCGTCAGTCGCATCGCGCGCCCCCATGATGACTTCGAAGCGGGGGTATGCCTGGGCGCAAAAAGAACGCAGGTTTGCGTCGAGATCAGGCTCCAATCCGCAGAGCGGTTTGAGCACCGCGACGGACGGCGCGTGCGCGTCACCGACCGCGGTCCGAGGGGGGCGGCGAGCAGACCCGCGCTGCCACACCCACGTGACGATGATGCACGCAACGACGTAGACTAACGACAACTCGGCGAGGGTGATCGCGCCGAAGAACAGTAAGGCCGTGCTCAAGCCGAAGGTCACCTCGAGAAACCCCTCGTGTCCACGGTCGTTGGTACGTGCTGCCTCCGACCTGCTCGCTACAAAATACCGCGACCCGGGCGGCGGGTTCCCGACCGGTAGGGACGACCCCAGATGTGCGGATTCCGGCGCCGGGGTGGGACCGGTCCACCGCGAGCAGCACCCGATAGCACATGTGCTCGCGATGAGTTAGGCCGATCGACCCGCTGCGGGCAAGCGCAGCGCCAGAACTCGACTACTTTAGTCGCATCTGGGTACTCTTCGGTAGTGGGCCTAGGTCGGCACCCGTCCGGTTGCGCGCTAGAGTGGAGTACGTTGTTGCGCGGCGTGGCGTTTGCATCCGACCTGGGCCGCGCAGCGGGCCGCGGCCGAACGCGCTGCACTTCTAGGACTCGTTGTACAGGATGATGCGATCGCCAGACCGAAACAGTCCCGACGGGTACGCGCTCCAGGACCGTTTGCTCCCAGGCGTCTCGCGCACTTTTGCGCTGACGATTCCTCAGCTACCGCCCGACCTGCGGCCGGTCGTCACCAACGCCTACCTGCTCTGTCGGACTGCTGATACGATCGAGGACGAAGTCGCGCTTACCGTCGATCAGAAGCAGCGTTTTCACGAACAATTTGTGGCCGTCGTCGACGGCCGGCAGCCCGCGGAGGTGTTCGCGGTCGCCCTTGCACCGCTCCTGTCCGACGCCACGCTGCCGGCTGAGCACGAGTTGATTCAGCAGGCCGCGGCGGTTGTGCGTATCACACACGCTTGCGCGCCACGCCAACGTGCGGCCATTGAACGGTGCGTCCGGATCATGTGCACCGGTATGCCCCCCTTTCAACGCACTACGCGCTTGAGCGGGCTGGCAGACCTGCCGGAGCTGGACCGCTATTGCTACTGCGTGGCAGGCGTTGTCGGGGAGATGTTGACGGACTTGTTTTGCGCTCACTCGCCGGAGGTCGATGCCCATCGATCCACGCTCGCGCCGCTCGCGACCTCCTTCGGTCAAGGGCTACAGATGACGAACATCATCAAGGACCTCTGGACAGACCGGAGCCGCGGTATGTGCTGGTTCCCGCGTGATGTGTTCTCCCGCGCTGGGGTCGATCTGGCGACGCTCGCTCCTGGCCGCAACGGCGCCGGACTGACCGCCGGCCTCGAGGAGCTCATCGGGGTTGCACATGCCCATCTTCGCAATGCGCTCGCGTACACGCTCGCGATACCCGCGGGCGAGACGGGCATCCGCCGATTCTGCCTGTGGGCCCTCGGTCTCGCCGTCCTCACACTGCGCAAGATTCACCACAACCCGGCATTTCTTGCCGGCCAGCAGGTCAAGGTGTCGCGGGGCACGGTGCGTGCGACAGTAGTGGCCACCTCAGTCGCTGTTCGCGGCGATTGGCTGCTGACGCGGCTGTTCGACCAGTTCGCGGCGGCGTTACCGCTGGCCGATGGCTCGTTTCAGCCGGCCCCGGTCGCGGTCGGCGCACCATGACCGTGCGATTGCCGGGATCGGTCGGTGCGAACCCAACGACACGCCGGTGCCATTAGTATCGGGATGATGCAGAGAGCCATGTTACCGACCTCATGAAGCCGCCCGCACTGTTCACTCGGGCGAAGCCGTCGACGGAAACGCTCCCGCCACCCCGCGCTGGTGCACGGGTGGATCGGGAGGCATTGAACGCCGGGATTGACCGAGCGGCAGCCGCGCTCATGGGGTCGCAAGCGCCCGAAGGCTATTGGCGCTTCGACCTCGAGGCGGACGCAAGCATCACAGCCGAGTATGTGCTGATGATGCACTTTATGGATGAGATCGATAGCCACCTTCAGGCGCAACTGGCGGCCTACCTTCGTGCGGCGCAGGGCGCGGACGGTGGCTGGGGACTCTTTCCAGGCAGTGTCCTGGACGTGAGTTGCTCGGTCAAGGCGTACTACGCGTTGAAGCTGGCTGGCGACGATCCGGCAGCGCCGCACATGGTGCGTGCCCGGGTGGCGATCCTCGATCGCGGCGGCGCGGCGCGCGCCAACGTCTTCACGCGGATGACCCTCGCCATGTTCGGACAGATTCCGTGGCGCGGCGTGCCGTTCCTGCCCGTGGAGATCGTATTGCTCCCGCGGTGGTTTCCGTTCCACCTAGAGAAGGTTTCGTATTGGTCGCGGACGGTGATGGTACCGCTCGCGGTGCTATGCAGCCTGAAGGTCCGTGCGCGAAATCCACGCGCTGTCTCGATCCGCGAGTTGTTCGTCACGGCTCCGGAGCAGGAGCGAGACTACTTCCCGGTGCGATCACGCTTGAATCGCGCGTTCACGACGCTGGACCGGCTCGGCCGAGCGAGTGAAGGGAAGCTGCCGGCGCGTCGGCGTCGCATTGCGATCGTGCGCGCGGCGCGGTGGTTCATTGCCCGGCTGAATGGCACGGACGGACTGGGGGGGATTTTCCCGGCGATGGTCAACGCCTACGAAGCGCTCGCGGCGCTTGGGTACGACTACGACCACCCCTATCGGGTCCAAACCCGGACGGCAATCCGCAACCTGTTGGTGCGCGGAACTCAGGTGACCTGGTGCCAACCCTGCGTCTCGCCGGTGTGGGACACGGCGCTGGCCACGCTCGCGCTCCAAGAGGTGGGTGGCAAGGAACGGATCGCCGCAGCCGGTCGCGCGCTGGACTGGCTCGTGACGCGCCAGCTACCCGACCGGGCGCCAGGCGACTGGCGCGCGGTGCGCCCGGGCGTCAGGGGAGGCGGCTGGCCATTTCAATTCGCGAACGCGCACTATCCGGACCTCGACGACACCGCTGCCGTCGTGTGGGCCATGACGCGCGCCCCGCGTCCCGAGCGCTACAGACATTCGATCACGAGCGCCCTGGACTGGGTCGTGGGGATGCAGAGTCGCAACGGCGGATTCGGGGCGTTCGACGCGGACAACACGTTCAGCTACTTGAACGAAATCCCCTTCGCCGACCATGGCGCACTGCTCGATCCACCGACGAGCGACGTCAGCGGTCGATGTGTGGTGGCCCTGGCGCGCACAGGCCGTCCGCGCGATCGCGGCGCGTTGGCGCGCTGCCTCGAGTTCATTCGACGCGAGCACGAGCCACCGGGCGCGTGGCATGGACGGTGGGGGACGAACTACATCTACGGCACATGGTCGGTGCTGGCCGCGCTCGCCGTTCTACCCGATACTGCGAATGATCCCTGTGTCGCCAGCGCTGCGGCTTGGCTCAAGTCCCGTCAAAATCCCGATGGGGGGTGGGGTGAAAGCTGCGAGAGCTACTGGGACACGGGACCGGTCCTTCGCTCGGACCCGAGCACCGCGTGTCAGACGGCGTGGGCGCTGCTCGGACTGATCGAGGCGGGCGAGGGTGCCTCGAGCGAAGTGCGTCGTGGCGTGGCATTTCTTCTTCGTCGCCAGCAGGCGGACGGCTTCTGGGACGACCCCTGGTTCAACGCGCCGGGGTTCCCGCGTGTGTTCTTCCTGAAGTACCATGGCTACGGCCGATATTTCCCGCTGTGGGCATTGGCGCGCTTCCGCAATCTGGCAGATCGAGGTGCGGTGCCGTGACCGCCGGCGGCGCGCCGCTCCCCGGGATACGCGATCGTACGACGGATCCAGATGGGGCGGTGATGACCCGCTCTCTGATCGTCGGCGTAGTGACCGCGCTCCCGCGCGAGGCGGAATGCCTGACGCACGCTCCCACTCCCATCCATCGTCCCATTGCCGTTACGCCAGAGCTGTCAATCTGTCGCGGCGGCCTCGGGTACAAGGGAGCCGAGGGTGCCTCCCATCTCCTCCTGTCGGCCGGTGCAACTGCGCTCGTGAGCTGGGGGGTCGCCGGCGGCCTCGATCCGGCGTTGACGCCCGGGTCGCTGGTCATCACGGCGCAGGTCGTGAGCAATGACCAGAACAGAGCAGCCCCGGTGGTCGCGACCTCCGTCTCGCGACGGTGGGCCGAGCGCGTCGCGGCTGGGCTGCGCCCGCGGGTACCGGTGTCATGCGGCCCGATCGTGCACACCGATCGCGTCCTCGAAACCGCTGAAGCGAAGCGGGGCCTCACTCACACTGGTGCGATCGCGGCCGACATGGAGACGATGGCCGTCGCGACGGTCGCGCAGTCGAAGGGCGTGCCCTGGATCGCGGTGCGGGCCGTGGCGGACCCGTTTGACGCTGCGCTTCCTGCCGGCGTGCTGAGTGCCGTAGACGGATCGGGGCGCGTACGCGCCGGCCGTCTCCTCGCCGCCCTGGCGCGGCACCCGAGCGAGCTACTGGCGCTACCCGCGCTCGCCCGAGGTTTTGATGCCGCTCTGCGCACGTTGCGGCTGGTGGCCCAAGCGTCCGACGCGACGCTGCTGGCGCCGCTGCGCTTTGCCGAGGAGGCGGATCGCGCGGAGGGCCCCGAGATGAGGCCTCCCACGTGACCGTGCTCGTCACTGGCGCAACGGGTTTCGTCGGTGCGGCGATCGCTCGATCGTTGCTGAAGCGTGGCACCGATCTGCGCGTGCTCACGCGGGCGGCGAGCGATCTGCGCAATCTGGATGGTCTTCCTGTCACGCGCGTCGTCGCCGATCTGGCGGATCCGGCGTCGCTCGACCGCGCTGTCCAGGGATGCGAGGCGCTCTTCCATGCGGCGGCGGACTACCGTCTGTGGGTGCCAGACGCGGCGACGATGTATCGCACCAACGTCGACGGCACACGCGCCCTACTCGAAGCGGCGGCGCGCGCCGGAGTCAAGCGTATCGTGTACACGAGTAGTGTTGCGACGCTCGGCACGCGGAGTGATGGGCGTCCGGCAGACGAGACGACACCGTCGGAGCTCACGGACATGATCGGGCCGTACAAGCGATCGAAATTTCTCGCCGAGGAGGTCGTTCGCGGTCTGGCGGCCTCGGGTGTGCCGGTCGTGATCGTCAATCCATCGACGCCGATCGGCCCGGGAGATGTGAAGCCAACCCCGACCGGCAGCTTCATTGTCGACGCGCTGGCTGGTCGCATGCCGGCGTACGTCGATACCGGTCTGAATGTCGTCCATGTGGACGACGTGGCCGAGGGCCACATGCTAGCACACGAACGCGGCACGGTCGGCCGTCGGTACGTGCTCGGCGGTGCCGACATGACTCTGCAACAGATCTTGATGGAGTGCGGACGCCTCTCGGGTCGCAAATCCTCTCCGATGCGTCTTCCGCACGAAGTCGTGCTCCCGGTTGCATATGTCGCGGAGGCGTGGGCGCGCGTAAGCGGGCGAACGCCCAGGGTCACTGTGGATGGCGTGCGTCTGTCGCGAAAGCATATGTATTTCTCGAGCGCACGTGCGCAGCAAGAGCTTGGCTATACGGCGCGGAGCCCGGATCTGGCGTTGCGCGACGCGGCGAACTGGTTCCGGACGCACGGGTACGTGACGTGACTGCAGGCTAGGGACATGAGTAGATTTCCACGGCCGGTCGGCGCGGACCGACCCCTACCGGGCGACGCTGGGTCTTAAGAGCGGGCTCTCAGAGGTTCGAACCATGGGCATACCTCTTCATCAGCAATACCGAATTGGTCAATACGTCCTGAACAAGAAGCTGCGGGGCGAGACGCGCTATCCTCTCGTCCTCATGCTCGAGCCGCTGTTCCAATGCAACCTCGAGTGCGCGGGGTGCGGGAAGATCGCGTATCCCAACGAGATCCTGCGCAAACGGCTCACTGTCGAGGAATGCCTGGCCGCGGTCGATGAGTGCGGCGCACCGGTCGTTTCGATTCCGGGCGGGGAACCACTCATTCACGTCGACATGCCGCGCATTGTTGCGGGCATTGTCGCGCGCAAGAAATTCATCTACCTCTGCACGAACGCGATTCTTCTCGCCAAGCGATTGGACGAGTTCACGCCATCGCCGTTCCTCACGTTTTCGGTCCATCTCGACGGCCTCGAGAAGCGGCACGACGCGTCCGTGTGTCGCGACGGCGTGTTCGACAAGGCGGTGACCGCGATCAGACTCGCACGCCGACGCGGGTTCCGCGTGTCGATCAACTGCACGCTCTTCCAGGGCGAGAACGCCGAGGAAGTCGCGCGGTTCCTCGACTTCGTCACGGACCTCGGGGTCGAAGGCGTGACGATTTCGCCAGGCTACAGCTACGAGAAGGCGCCACGCCAGGACGTGTTCCTCGGCCGGACGCAGAGCAAGCAGCTGTTCCGGGAGATCTTCAAACGCGGCCGTGGCAAGCGGTGGCCGCTCACCGATTCCGGCTTGTTTCTCGACTTCCTCGCTGGCAACCAGACCTACGAGTGCACGCCGTGGAGCACGCCGACCCGTAACGTGTTTGGCTGGCAGAAGCCCTGCTACCTGCTCGTGACCGAGGGATACGCGCCTACCTTCAAGGCTCTCATGGAGGAGACAGCATGGGAGCGATACGGGACCGGGCGCAATCCGAAGTGCGACAACTGCATGGCGCACTGCGGGTACGAAGGCACCGCAGTCAACGACGCATTGGCGCATCCGCTGAAGGCCATGACTGTCGCCCTGCGCGGCCCGCGCACGGATGGCCCGCTCGCTCCGGAGTTGCCGATCCGGTACACGCGTGAGGCGAACAGCGCGCCACTCACGGTACTCCAACGTTCAGCTGGAGCGGCGTCAGAGTCGTTGCGCAAGTCGAGTTGACGTCGGCCGACGTGGCGGCACGCGATGCTGATCGCGCTCACCGTCGCGGCCACGCTCGTATGGGTCGGTATTCTCGTCGCGCCGTGGCACCCGTGGGGCACGCAGGAGCGCCTCGAGCCGGACCCTGACGGTGGGATCCTGCCGGACCTGTCCGACATCACGGCCATCGTTCCCGCGCGCGATGAGGCGCAGCTGATCGGGCGAACGATCGAGGGGCTCTTACGGCAGGGACGAGGGTTGCGGATCGTCGTCGTGGACGACCAGTCGAGGGATGGGACCGGCGACATCGCCAAGTCAGTGGGCGGCACGGATTGCACGGTCGTCGCTGGTGCACCGCTGCCCGGCGGATGGGTGGGGAAACTCTGGGCACTCGAGCAAGGCCGCAGCGCTGTCCAGACACCACTGACGCTTCTCATCGATGCGGACATCGAGCTGCGGCCTGGACTCGTAGGCGCACTCCTCGCGCGCCTGCGCCGTGACAATCGCAGCCTCGTCTCTCTCATGGCGGTGCTGGAGATGCGGTCCGCCTGGGAGAAGCTGCTGGTGCCCGCGTTTGTCTACTTCTTCAAGCTGCTGTACCCCTTTCGTCTTGCGAATGCGTCGGGACGCAGCGTCGCTGCCGCGGCGGGTGGCTGCGTCCTCGTGGAGAGTGCAATGCTCACCCGCATTGGCGGGTTCGCCGCGTTCCGGGGTGCGCTGATCGATGACTGCACGCTCGCACGCCGTGTCAAGGTCGCGGGCGGCCGGACGTGGATCGGCTTGACGCATGGAGTCGTGAGCCATCGGCGAATGGATTCGCTGCGAAACATTTGGCGGATGGTGCAGCGATCGGCCTACGCGCAGCTCCGCTACTCCGTGACCCTGCTTGGCCTGTGCGCTGCGCTGCTCGCTGTTGCGTTCTGGGTGCCGCCCGCTGCCATCCTGGCTGGAGATACACGTGTCCGCGCGCTCGGGCTCATCGCGTTCACCGCGATGGTGATCACCTATGTGCCGACACTGTGGTTCTACAAGCGGTCCCCGCTCTGGGCTCTCGCGCTGCCGATCACCGGTACACTGTATCTGCTCATGACCATCAGCTCTGCGGTTCGCTATTGGCGCGGGTCTGGGGCGGCATGGAAGGGCCGGGTGTATGGGTTAGACGTTGGACGTTAGACGTTGGACGTTAGCAAGAACCACGAGGCCGGCCGCAGTGCATCAAGCTGGCCCCACGGTTTGTCGTTCAACGTCCAACGTCCAACGTCTTCTGCTCCTTAACATTTCTCGCCCGGCGGCGTCCGACAGATACAAGCTTCTGGAGGACGGTATGGTTCGAAAGACTGCTCTCGCGCTTGCACTCAGTATCGGCTTGCTTGGCATATCAGGCGCGCGAGCATCAGCGCAGGAAGTCGTGGTTTCCGTTGCACCGCCGTATGTCGCGGTGCCGCCCGCGTACGTGGAAATCGGCCCACCGCCGGGTCCGGGCTATTTCTGGGTGCCGCGCTATCACCGCTGGGAGTTCCGACCCTATTACCGACATTTCGTACGGCCCGCACCGCGCGTGTATTTCCGCCGGTGGCGGTAACGACCCGGGTTTCACGCAGGCGATGATAGGGGCGACGCTTTGCGTCGCCCCTACCCGCCGCTGTCGGGGGAGGTGTAGCTTGTGCTGCATGGCACACTACATCTCCTTCGCGCGCCGATGCGCGCACATCGCGGCAGTCGTTGGCGGTCTCTCTCTCCTGGGCCTTCCGAACCTTCTCGCCGCGCAGGCGCCAGGGGCGAAAGATTCCGCGGCAGCTCCGCCAGCAGCACGGCCAGCCGACGTCGCATCAATGGATGCCATCCTGGCAGCATTATACGACGTCATTTCGGGTCCGGCTGGGCCGCGCGACTGGGACCGTTTTCGCTCGTTGTTCGTGCCGGGCGCGCGCCTGATTCCGACGCGGCATGACTCGACTGGCCACATATCGGTCATCGTGCTGTCCCCCGACGATTACGCGCGCCGCGCTGGCGCGGGTTTCTCGAAGAACGCGTTCTACGAACGCCAGATCGGGAAGACCGCCGAGACATTTGGCGCGATCACGCAGGTGTTCAGCGCATATGCTTCGCGCCACGGGCCCAACGACCCCGAGCCCTTCGCCCGCGGGATCAACAGCATCCAGCTGTTCAACGATGGCACCCGCTGGTACGTCGTGACGATCTACTGGGACGCCGAACGCGGGGGCAACAAGATTCCGGCGCAGTACTTGAACGGACAATAGGACGTTAGACGTTGGACGTTAGAGACAAACCTCGAGGCCAGCCGCGGTGCACGCAGCTGGCCTCGGGGTTTGTCTCCAACGTCTAACGTCCAACGTCTAACGCACTAGCCTCAGTGCTTCGTGCTGTCGCTCGCTGGCTTCGAGACGGCCGTGTCGATCGCGGTGTTGTAGAACTGGACCTGGTTTGGCACGATGGCCCACGTGATGGTGCCAGTCTCCGGGTCGCTGACTTCGAACCTGGGTGAATAGACCAAATGACCCAGCGGGGTCCGGCCCTCCAATCGATAGGGCTGGCCCCATGAAACCGGCGTGAAGGCGAATGTCTTCGTCTGGGCACCTGGAACGGTACCGAGCATTTGCCGGGCACCGCCCTGATCCTGCGTCACGAATACTGTAAGCTCGGTCGGTATCGTGATGTTGTTCTGCACCTCGACCGCGATGGGATGCGGCGGTGCTTCGCTGATGTGATGATGGCCCGCGCATCCCACGAGGCCGACGCCGAAACCGGCCGCGGCACTGACGTAGGCACCGGCAAACAACACGACACGGGCGCGACGACCGAGGCGACCCTGGGCTGCGGACATGGTAGACTCCGGAAGTGGTAACAAGTGGACGGCACCATGACCTTGACGTTAAGAGAAACCGAACGATCCGCGACTCTCGACGCAAGACCCGGTCGTCGAACTCTCTGGACCGCGCAGGGATCGCGCGATACGTTGGCGATCAATCTTTCCCGGAGGACACATGGCGGATGACCGTCGATCCACCGGCACGGAAGTGGTGTATGGCTGCCTCCGAGTCGTAGCCTCGTGGGTCTATTTGCAGCACGGGCTGCAGAAGTACGGCCTCCTCGGCGGGTTCGGCCCCAATGGTGGCAGCGTGCATTTTCCGTCGCTCATGGGCTTTGCGGGCTTGATCGAGATCACATGCGGTGTGCTCGTTCTCCTCGGGCTGTTCACCCGCGTGGCGGCCTTTGTCGCATTGGGTGAAATGGCATTCGCCTACTTCTTGGCGCACGCGCCGCATGGCGGCCCATTGTTCACGATCCACAATCACGGCGAAGTGCCGGCGATCCTGGCGTTCTTCTTTCTGTACGTCTGCATCGTAGGGCCAGGCGCGTACAGCCTCGATACAATCATTGCGAACGCGCGACGACCGTCGGCGATCCCCTCCCCCCAAGCGACGTGACGTGGCCGCCGATCTCCAGCGGTCCGTCCGCGTTCTCCAGGGTTATGCCGTCGTTCTCACAGCCGCAGTCGTAGTCCTCGGTGTTTTGGAGTGGCGCGAACGGCAGGGGACGAAACGGTTTACCGAGGTCGACGCCGAACGCGTCAACATCATCGAGCCAGACGGCACGCCTCGGCTCGTGTTGTCTGACAAGGCGCGGTTTCCCGGCCTCATCCTCAAGCGCAAAGAGTATCCGCATCCACGTGCGACCGCCGGCCTGCTCTTCTTCAACGACGAAGGCACGGAAGACGGCGGGCTCGCGTACCGCGGATCGGGAACCGACTCGGGCAGTTCGGCCGATGCCGAACTCATGTTTGATCAATACGATCAGGACCAGACGGTCGGGCTCGAGTATTCCGACAAGCGAGGCCAGCACCTCGCCGGCCTCCACGTGTGGGATCGACCGGATTCGCTACCGATCGAGCAAGTGTTCGCGCGCTTCCAGATTATCCAGGCGATGCCAGAAGGCCCGGAGCGTACGCGAGCCCTCCAAGAGCTGCACGGTGCGCAAGGTGCGACGCGCCTCTTCGCAGGAAAGACAGCGGACCACACAGCTATCGTGGCGCTGTCCGATCCTCGGGGGCGCCAGCGGCTTCGATTGATTGTCGACAAGGCCGGTGCCGCCCGGATCGAGTTCGTCGACTCGACCGGACGCGTCACGTCGACGCTTCCATCACACTGAGGGAGTGCGTTACGGCTTTGGTGGCAACGCCGGCATCGCCGGCGACGCGCTTACGGCGCCGCTGCCGCTGGCCGGGAGCGTGTTGGGCGCAGATCCTGGAGCGAATGCCTGGCTTGCGGCAGCGGCGCCAAGCATCCCACCGAGTCCCATCGTCTCGACCGCAGTGCTGGGGACGATCATCAGGGCGCCCTTTTCCTTGAGCCCCTCGTACAGGATGTTCATTGCCCTCAGGTGTAGCGCGATCGGATTGATCTGATAGGCCTGCGATGCCTGGGCAAACAGCTGCGCGATCTCGACCTCGGCCTGCCCCAGGATGATGCGCGCCGATTTCTCGCGAGACGCCTGTGCTTCACGGGACATTGCGTCCTGTAGCGAGGCCGGAATTATCACGTCGCGCATCTCGACCGACTGCACCGTGATGCCCCACGGCATCGAGCGCTCATCGATCAACTGCTGTAGCTCCGCCTCGATCCGCTCACGCCCCCGCAGCAAATCCGCGAGCGACGTGCGCCCGATGATGTCCCGCAACGCAGTCTGTGCGGCCCAGCTGACCGCCTGCGCATAGTCCTGCACTTCGAGCGCGGCCTTCTCGGGATCATGCACCATCCAGAACAGCACCGCGTCGACGTTCACCGGGACGGTGTCCAACGTCAGGGTCTCTTCCGCGGCAAAGCTCGTTGTCACGACCCGTTGATCGATCCAGGTCGGTACGGAGTCCACGAACGGCATTAGCCAGAACAGCCCCGGACCGCGCAATCCCCGGTAGTTCCCGAGGCGAAGGACCACGGCGCGTTCCCACTGGGAAGCAACTTTCGGAGCAATCGAGCCGATGAGGCCCGCCAGGATGCCAGCGCCAAGGATGAACGGATTTCTGCCGATCCCCGACAGCAGCAAACCACCACCGGCACCGGCCAAGAGCGCCAGCACCGAAACGATGTTGAAATGGCTTTGGGGGCGCGGTCCGGTATTGGACAGCATGATCGTCGTCGGCATGGCGCGAAGACCGTCGCGAAGAGGGGTAAATGGAAGCTACGGAGCCGGGGACTGACCGTGCAAACGGCGTGGACGTAACGGTTCGCGACGGTCGCCCCCTTGGTTGCGCCAGCGGCGCAAGGACCATAACGTCAGCAGTCTAACCCGCTGTCGGGAGGTTCCTTGCTCGACCGTCGACGCTTCCTCACCACAGGGTCGGGGTTGGCTGCGGCCATTGCCCTGCCCAGGGACTTGTTCAGGCAATTGGAGCGGGTCCCGTCCAGGCTGCCAGACGTGGCACTGCACGGCCGCGATCCCGACGCCTACTGGGCTGCGATCCGAAAGAAGTTTGTCATCCCTCGGGACGAGATCTATCTCAACAACGGTACGGTGGGATCGTGTCCGGAGCCAGTCCTTCGGGCGGTGTTCGACGGATACAATACGCTCGAGCAGATGGCCGACGCAGACCCCGAGGACTATCCCATCTGGGGATATGGGCCGTGGAATCAGTTCCGTGATCCGCTCGCGGAGTTTGTTGGATGCAAGCGCGACGAGATCGCCCTCGTGCGCAACAGCACCGAGGGGAACAGCTACATGGCCAACGGCATCGATATGAAGCCGGGCGACGAGGTGCTCATGACCGACCAGGAGCACCCCGGCGGTGAGCATCCGTGGAATCTCAAAGCGAAGCGGTACGGAATTGTCGTCAAGAAGGTCGCGTTGCCCAAGCCGGTGAAGGACGGCGCCCAGGTCTTGAATTTGTTCAACGACGCCGTCACTGACCGAACGCGCGTCATCTTCTTCAGTCACATCACGACCGCTACTGGCGTCGTCCTCCCTGCAAAGGATCTCTGCGCGCTGGCGCGATCCAAGGGCATCCTGTCAGTCGTCGACGGTGCGCACGTGACCGGGATGATGCGCCTCAACGTGACCGATATTGGATGCGATGCCTACTCGTCCAGTCCGCACAAGTGGCTCCAGGCGCCCAAGGGCGTCGGCTATCTCTATGTGCGCGATGACGTGATCGATCGGGTCTGGAACACGATCGTCACCGAGGGATGGGACGACCCGAAGATACGGGCCGAGCGCTTCCAGCGGATCGGGACGTCCAACGTCCCATCGCTGTGGGGACTGGCCGCGGCCATCAAGTTTGCGAATGAGATGGGTCTCGAACGCATCGAGGCCCGACATCGCCAACTCGCCGACTACATTTTGGCAGAGATGGTCAAGCGCGGAGCCGAGTCGTGGACCTCGCCCGATGCGGCGCTTCGCTGCGCGATCGTCACCGTCAATGTGCCGCCGGTCTCGCGGAAGGACCTCGAGAACTGGATGTGGCAAAAGCACAAGATCCGTATACGGGGTGGCGATCCTTCGAAGCTTCGCCTGTCTACGCCGTACTACCTGCAAAGGGCCGACATCGACCGATTCCTCGACAAGTTCGACCAGTTCAAGAGGGGGAGTCTGGCCTGATGCGCGTGTCAAGGCACCAGGCAGCACCCACGTGATCGCGCGACTGTGGCATGGCTTCACCAAGCCTGAGCATGCCGACGCGTACGCGGCGATGTTGCAGCCGGAGCTGCTCCCCGGTATCAGCCAGGTCCGCGGATACCGGGGAAGCTTTTTGCTGCGCCGAGACGGAGAGGCTGAAGTCGAGTTCATCACGATTATCCTCTGGGACTCAGTCGATGCCATTCGAGCAGTCGCGGGCCCGGACTATGAAGTCGCGCTCATTCCCGAGGAGCGACGACGCTATCTGTCGAGGTATGACCGCCGCGCAACCCATTTCGAGGTCGTGTCGACTGATGTAGTGGCCGGCGGCGGGCGCTAGCGCGCCCGAGAGAGTAGAACCGCAGAAAGTAGAGAGTAGACCATGCAAGTCGATGCCCGCGAGCCTATCGTCATCGGCTGGAGTGGTGGCAAGGACAGCGCGCTCGCGCTGCATGCGCTCATCGCCGATCCACATGTCCGCGTAGCAGCCCTTCTGACAACGCTGACCGATCCCTACGATCGTGTCAGCATGCATGGTGTCCGTCATACACTCCTGGGAGCTCAAGCAGCGGCGATCGGGTTGACGCTCACCGAGGCGCGCATCCCCGCCGGCGCGTCCAACGCCGTCTACGAGCAGTCGTTCGGCGCAGCGCTGGCCGCGCATTACTCGCTGGGGGTGCGGCGGGTCGCGTTCGGCGATCTCTTTCTCGCCGACATTCGCGCCTACCGTGAGCGACAGCTTGCGGCCCTCCACATGACTGGCCTCTTCCCACTGTGGGAGCGCGACACGCTCGAGCTGGCGCGGGCGTTCATCGCGCTCGGCTTCCGCGCAACGCTCGTGTGCATCGATCCGCGCCGACTGGACGCGTCGTTTGCGGGGCGCTCCTTCGATGCCGACTTGTTGCGCGACCTGCCTCCCGGAGTGGATCCATGCGGCGAGAATGGTGAGTTCCACACGTTCGTCACCGACGGCCCGATCTTCTCGAACCCAGTCGCATGTGCGCCCGGTGTCGTCGTGCATTGGGAGGGGTTCGTGTTCTGCGACCTCGTCCCATCCGAGGTTGAGGCATGACGAACGAGGAACTGCTCAGCTTCCTGCGATCGCATCGACTTGCCGTGCAGGCGAGCGTCTCCGCTGTGGGCCATGCGCAGGCAGCGGTTGTTGGGTTTGCAGTGAGCGACCGATTCGAGGTCGTCTTCGACTCGCTTGGCTCAACACGCAAAGTCATAAACCTCCGCCGCAACCCGCGGATCGCTGTGGTGATCGGGTGGGATGACGAGCAGACCGTGCAAATCGAGGGAATCGCTGACGAGCCGACGGCCGAGGAGCTGACGCGACTCAAGGCGGTCTACTTCACGGCGTATCCTGACGGTGTCGAGCGGCAGAAATGGTCGGGCATCACATACGTCCGTGTGCGGCCGCATTGGATGCGATACAGTGATTTCCGCGCGCCATCGCGCATCATCGAATGGGGTCCCACCGCGCCGGAGCGGTGGTACGAGGAGCACTTTCAGCGGAGGTGACACCGTGGCCGCAGCCACCCGGCGGAGCGCGATGGAGCGAGAGCGGAAGTTTCTCGTCAAAGACTTGCCGCCTGACCGATCACGGCACCCGCACGCCTTGATCGAGCAGGGCTACCTCGCGATCATCGGGAAGGATGGCGCGGGGAGTGAGGTGCGCATTCGGCGGATAGGGCGACAGTGCATGCTGACGGTCAAGCGAGGCCACGGCGCATCACGGTGGGAGACGGAGGTCACGCTCTCGAGTGCGATGGCCCGGTTGCTCTGGCCGCTCACGCGGGGACTCCGCATCAGCAAGGTGCGATACAAGATCCCGTATGGTGCGCTCACCATCGAGCTGGATGTGTACCGCGGTGCGGCGCGCGGCCTCGCCGTGGTGGAAGTCGAATTTCGCACTGACCGCGCGTTACGCCACTTCACTCCACCCGACTGGTTCGGCAGGGAGATCACGGGCCGCAAGGAATTCTCCAACAGCCGACTCGCCGTGACGCAACGGCCTGCGGCGCGGTACCGCTGAGGCTATTGGCCGGATCGGGCGCGCGCGACGTAGGGGACATCGAGCACGTCGGCCGCGGCGCGCTTCGCCCGCTCGCCCCGACGGTCGTACCGCGCGGTCGTCGTCACTTGGGCGTGCCCCGCCATCTGCTGCACGGTGGCGAGGTCGACCCGCGCGTCGAGCAGGTCCCCGATGAAGGTGCGGCGGATGTCGTGGGGCGAGAACGGCCGGAGACCGGCGCGCGCGGCCCGGCGGCGCAGGACGTCGAGGACGGCCTGTGGTGTGAGCCGGTGCGGTGTGACGACTCCGCCCTTGTAGATGCGTGTGAACATCGGCGTCGCGCCGTCTCGGTCCGTGGTGTCACCGCGGACCGAGAGCCAGGCGGCGACTGCCTGGGCTGCGCCGCCGCGCAGGTAGGCGATGCGTGTCTTGTTGCCCTTGCCGCGTACGAGAAGCGCGCCGTCTGCCGCGGTGTAGTCCGGGACCGAGAGCGCCACGGCCTCCGCCCGCCTCAGGCCCGCGCCATAGAGAACGCCGAGCAGCGCGGCGTCGCGCACGCCAGCGGGACCCTCGTCCACGGCACAGTGTTGGAACAGGCCACGGACCTCGGCGGCATCGAGATGCCGGCCGCGGGGCGGTCGGTTGCCGCGCACGGCTCGGACGTCGACTGCCCGCTGGAACTCATCCGCGGGGAGCTGCCGGAGGCGCCAGGCTTCGCGCAGCACGCCGCGTACGGCGGCGAGGATCTTGTTCGCGGTGGCAGGGGCGTAGCGGTCCCAGAGGGCGGCACGGAGGGCCGCGGTGTGCTGGTAGCGGAGCTCGCCCCAGGCGAAGCTCGCGATCGTCGCGCCCGGCCCCCCAAAGGCGCGCGCCACGGAGGCGAGGGCTCCTTCCATCGTGGGGCGGGACCCTGGAGCGAGCCGTGCGAGATAGACGAACGCGGGATGGCGACCGAGGTCCTGCGCGAGTCCATGTTGGACCGGCAGTTGATCGCCGGCGTCAACGATGATGGGCGTGAGGGCCCCGATGGGGCTGTCGAGTCGGGTCCCGACGCTGGTTTGGTCTGCCATAGGCTGCTACGAAGGGCGATTCTAGCAAGTAAAGCGAACTGCGCAAGAGAGGCTCGACGCTAGACGTTGGACGTTGGACGTTGGAAGACAAACTCGAGGCCGGTTGGATGCACCGTGGTTGGCCTTGAGGTTTGTCTCCAACGTCCAGCGTCCAACGTCCAACGTCTAGCCCCCCACCAGCAACGCGACGGTTGCATTGGCCCGGCTGTTGCATAACATGCAACTAGACAGTTGCCTGTGTCCATCCGCCGGCCGGAGGTTGCGCATGGGGACGGATCGCGCGCTTGAAGTCGCCACGACCCAGGCTGTCAGAACCGAGCCCGACGTCGTTCGCGCGCACGAGCGACGTGTCGCCCGTGTGTTCGGCCTCGATGCGATGGCGACGGGCATGATGCATGCGAGCCATCGCCATGTCCCCGTTCGTTTGGAGTCTCGCGCGGCGGGCCAATGGCCTCGCCGCCAACGCTGGCGAGAGGATGATGGAGCGCGACCTCGACCGGGCGCACGTGCGCGATGCGCCGTAGGGCCCACGGTACTTCGAGGCTCAGAGCTACCGCGACGGTGTTCGCCGCGTTGGGCGACCGGACGCGGCTGCGGCTCGCCGCACGGCTCTCCGACGGAGCCCGACTATCCATTACCAAACTGACAACCGGGTCCGCGATGACCCGACAGGCCGTCACGAAGCACCTCCGCGTGATGGAGCATGCGGGGCTCGTCCGCAGCACTCGACAGGGACGGGAGAACATCTGGCGGATCGAGGATCGCCGGCTGAAAGAGGCTCGGCGCTACCTCGATCTCATCCTGGCTCGGTAACGCCGCGCACGGCGCGGCGACGTGGGCCGACCGATGTGGAGGCCCGATGAGTCACGCGCGCAATCGACTCGAGGTGGCCGGAGAGGATTTCGTTGAACCGGCGCGTAGGAGAACGTTGCCTTACGCTTCCTCGCTCACTACGTTCGGATCGGTCGGGGCCGGCCACGAGCCGGCCCCGCGTTTACGTACCCCAGCCGGAGGTGCGTGACGAGCAGTCGCTTGCACACTCCTGCGCCGGGATAACGGACTACGCACATCGCAATGATCATTGATCTCAGTCACGTGATCCAGCCGGGCATGCCGTCGTATCCCGGGTTGCCCGAGCCCAAGTTCCGCCTGGTCCGCGCGCACGGAGATGCGACTGGTCAGGCGAGCGTGGCCAGCTTTCAGATCGCGGCGTACGATCTCGGTGGGAACACCGGCACCTACGTCGACGCGCCATTTCACCGCTATCCCGCCGGCGCCGACCTTGCGGGCGTGCCATTGGAGAAACTGGCGGACCTGCCCGGCGTGCTCGTGCACGCTCGGGAGGACGGCCCCATCGATCCCAGCGTGTTCGAGGGTTTGTTCGCCAAGGGGCATGCCGTGCTCGTGCACACCGGTTGGTCGCGCCGATGGGGCGCCGATTATTTCCGGTCCGGCCCTTACCTGACCGGCGAAGCCTGCGACCTGTTGATCGCCGCCGGCGCCGCGCTGGTCGGTATCGACTGTGCGAACATCGATGACATGCAGGATGCGGAGCGGCCGGCCCATACCCGCCTGCTCGCTGCTGCGGTCCCCATTGTCGAGCACCTGACCAATCTCGACAGGATCGGCCGCCGGTCGTTTCGCTTTTCGGCCGCGCCACCCGCCATCCGCGGGGGCACGTCATTCCCAGTCCGCGCATACGCAGTCTGCGACTAGCTGGCCTCAGCCGACCCTACGTACCGGAATCGAGGTGCCAGCCGGGGTTTCGCCACCGGCCGTGATCGAGCACGAACACCTCGGTCGCTCTGCCGCTCAATGACCGCTGCGCGCCGTCGACGATGAAGCGCAGCACGTAGCGAGAGTACAGAACGGCCACGGGGCCGAAGACCTGCACCGCGGTCCTGGGAAACGTCAGCGAGACTAGGCGCCCCCCATGCTCGGCGAACCGTGTCGCGTCGGCCAGGAGCTCGGCCTGCGACTGCCACGCGGTGTCGCCGGGGTTGATCGCGACCAGATTCTCGGGGATCAAGGCCCGCATGCGAACCTGGTCGTTCGCGTAATAGGCGTACCACACCGAGTCGCGCACTGCGAGCAACTGCTGGCGCTGCGCATCTGACGGTGCGGATGCTGCCTGTGCCCGCGCTGCCATCGGATGGATCATCACGCAGACACACGCCACGCGTACGCGCATCCGCGCCAACGGCTTGCGCCCCAGGCGGCGTGCAGTTCCCGAATCCCGGCCGCTGGCAATGCTCACCTGCATCAGAGGTATGACAAGAGGGGATTCTGGCTCTTCGCCTTCAAATCGGCGTACCATTGGCAGGCGCCATAGAGGGGGATCAAGACGAGTCCCCACACCAGGTAGAGAGTTGGCAAGCTCCACATATATCCGTCCGGAGCGGGCGGGTTGAGCATCGGATGGTTGGTGAACAACCAGGGCGAGATGTGCCCAAACATCACGACCGACGCAACGAGCGCCGCCAGGTGAATGAGCGGGATGTGCAAGACATAGTAGAAGAAGGGCACGCGACCGAATGTCGTCAGCACGCCCGCGACGCGGCCACGCGCATGCTCGAGCAACGGAATCGCGATCAGCATCGGGCCCAGCGTCATGAGCAGGAACAACAGCGACGCTGGATACTTCGTGGTGCCTAGAAACCGCAGGATGGCTGGCGCGCGCGGCCGATTCGCCGGCGCGCCGGGGCTGGACGCTGCAGGGGTGCCGGATGACGTCGCCGACGCCTGCGAAGTCGCGGCGGGCGTGGGCGGCGTGGCCCACGGGCGCGGATCGCCATAGAGGTTGAAGCCACGGAGCACGAGAAACGCCGCGACCGCCACACCGCCCAGCGAGTAACAGATGCGGGCGCGCCGTGTGGGGTCCATCCGCATGACCGGACCGAACGCGTATCCCAACGCCATCACGCCGACCCACGGCACGATGGAATAGAGGACGCCGAACGTCAGGCTGCCGTGCTCGATCACGCCGCCGAAATAGACCGTCTGCCAGAACCACGCCCACGGACTGTTCTGCAGCACGGCCGCGATCTGCTCGAGGTGGGCGTCCACGAGGTTGTGCCCGAAGACGATCACAGCGCCAAAGGCCACGATCCCCGGCATCGGCAGGTAGATGAGCGCGCCCAACAGGATCATGCACCAGCCGATGCACCAGATCACGCCGGCCATTGCGGACTGCGTGTATTGGAAGTTGAACGTCCACGCGAAGCGCAGCACGGTCAGCTCCAGCAGGACGAGCCAGGCGCCTCGTGTCACGAGCCATCGCGCGAGGCGGCCGCGAGACTCCCGGGTCGCCGAGTGGCCACCGCTCAACCTCTGACCGAACAGATAGGCGGCGGTACCGGCCAGGAAGATGAAGGCCGGGGCGCAAAAGTGTGTCACCCAGCGGGTGAAGAAGATGCCTGGTGTCGGTCCCCCGGGTGGCTGGCCGGAATACACGCGCACGTGGTCGATCGCCATGAGCACCATGACCGCGCCGCGCACGATGTCGATCGACCCGATGCGTCCCTTCCTCGCTGGCCACGCCGGCTCCGTACCGGAGACCGGGCGTGCCGGGGTCGTAAGGGCCGCCGGACGGTCCGAGACGACGGTGCTCATTCCCAGCCTCCACGGAGTCGAGTGTTGCCCGCCGTTCTGGCGCGTGCGGCGGCGGCGCACCATGCAGTGGCGCGACTGCGCCAAGGGTGCCGACTCGAGAGGGTACTCGCCTCTCGTCCCACTCACAACGCCCACTCAGCGAGTGGTCTCGCCGGTGCAGTGAGCGGCGCCCGGGGCCCGGGCGTCGGCCAGGATGTCCCCATTGCCGGCACCGGCCGGCCCAGTCGCTGACTCGTGGCGCTGCAACGTTGCGCGACCGTTCCTCGCGCCAGATTTTGCTAGGCCGTGCAGCCCCCGGACAGATCAACAGCCAGCGCCAATTTGAACGAGGAGCCGGCGCCGTTTCGAGTGCCCGTGTGGGTGCTCGTCTCGGTGGCGTGGCTCGTTCCGGCCGTGTTGGCCATGCTGGACGACTACATGCAGAATCGGCTCGGCGGCGGTCCCGCGCCGAGTGGCTGGGACATGATCTGGCGTGGCGCGGACTGGCTTATCTATGGCGCGCTGACGCCGGTCGTGTTTGCCGTAGCTCGCCGATTCCCGCTCCGTCGGGGTGTGCTCGGTCGCCACCTCCTCCTGCATTTCGCATTCGCGCTGCTCTTGTGCGGAGTGTGGGCCGGAATGGGCGTACTGCTTCGGCGTGTGCTCGTACCGGGAGCCGACGGCTCGATATCGGTCCATTTCTTCGTGAGCTGGCTGTTCACCACGCTGCCGTTCGGCGTCGCCATTTACTTCTTCGTCCTTGGCGTCGAACACGCGGCCTACTACTTCGTCGCCGTCCGCGAACGAGATACGCAGGCTGCACGTCTGTCAGCGCAGCTGGCCGAAGCGCGCCTCGGTGCACTGCGGATGCAACTTCATCCGCACTTCCTGTTCAATAGCCTCAACGCGATCGGCGTTCTGATCCGCGACCGGGATACAACGGCAGCGTCCCGCATGGTCGAGCTGCTGAGCGACGTCCTGCGCCAAGTGCTCAACGCAGCGCGCGTTCAGGAAATCATGCTCGCCGACGAGCTCACCTTCGTGCGGAACTACCTCGCCATCGAGCAGGTGCGATTTGCCGACCGACTGAATGTCGTCTTCGAGATCGACCCCTCAGTGCTCACGGCCGCTGTCCCCACGTTTGTGCTGCAGCCCATCATCGAAAACGCCATGCGTCACGGCATTGCGAAGCGCACGCACGCAGGCGTGCTGGGTGTGGCGGCTCGGCGTGAGGGCGACGATCTGGTCCTCGCGGTGAGCGACAACGGACCGGGGCCAGGGCCAGCCACTGTCGGGTCTCCGACCGGCGTCGGGCTGGCCAACACTCGCTCGCGTCTCGCCACTCTGTACGGAGGCCGGGCACGCCTCACCCTCGAGGCCGCGCCAACCGGTGGGACGGTGGCCACGTTACGATTCCCGTATCGAGAGGCACGCACCCGGACCGACGGGGGGCCCAATGGCTGATCTGCGCGTCTTGATCGTCGACGACGAACCCCTCGCGCGACGTGGGATCCGCCAGCTGCTCGCCCACGAGAGCGATGCCATTGTGGTCGGGGAGTCCAGGAATGGCCGCGAGGCAACCCGAGCGCTTCGCGAACTGGCGCCCGATCTCGTGTTCCTGGATGTGCAGATGCCGGACCTGGATGGCTTCGGCGTGCTGCGCGAGTACGGCGTGGAACGGATGCCGTTGGTCGTCTTCGTTACGGCGCACGACGAATTCGCGGTGCAAGCGTTCGAGACGCACGCGGTGGATTACCTGGTGAAGCCGCTCAACGCGGCCAGGTTTGCGCGCACTATGAACCGGGTGCGGGAGCGCCATCGCGCCCGTGCCGTGATGCAGCTCGCCTCCCAGCTCGGCGCCGTGCTCGCCGCCTTCGGTACGGACGCTTCGCGCGCTCGAGACGGCGCGCTCCGGCCTGCGAGGGACACTCGCTATACCCGGCGACTCGTCGTGCCGACGCCGACCGGTGACACCGTCGTCGATGTCGATACCATCGATTGGATCGAGGCAGACGACTACTATGCACGATTACACGTCGGCCGGTCGCAGCATTTGTTGCGGCAATCACTGGCAGTGCTGGGTGACCAGCTGGACCCCGGCGTGTTCGTGCGCGTGCATTGGTCGGCCATCGTTCGGCTCGACCGGATCCGCCGAGTCCAGGGAAGTGGCGGACGTGTCGAAGTCGTGCTGGCCGACGACACGCGTGTGCCTGTCAGCCGGCGGCGGTCGGCGCAGCTCCGCGTGCTCATCCGGCGACAGGCCGCGCAGTAAGGGGGCGGTTGTTGCGTAGCTGCCACTCCCGTCAGGGGATACGGATCTCGCTTGACCCCAATGCGGATGACAGTCTGGGCGTTGTCCGGGTAGCCCAGGTCGCCACCCGCGCGCCCGTGCGCTACACTACTGGTTCGCCTTCTCGGAGAGCCAATGCCACACAAGGCGCCGCACCCTGAGCTGCCGGACGACCAGTTCACTGCTGACCTCGAGCGCGATTCCAAGGAGCGCACAGCCAGCTCTATGGAGGGGCTGATGCGGGAAGACGCGGAGCCGCTTCAGGGGCAGCCGGACGAGGAAGAGTACATTGCCGACCCGGAACCGCACCGGCAACACTCGCGCAAGGGCCAGGCGGAGAGTCCGCGCGAAGCAACACCCAACCAACCGGAGCACAAGCGGCACCACCGATAACGGTGCCTCGCTTCTTGAGAGGATTCGACTCCGATGGCATCCATTCACCCTGCCGGGCCGCACGAGCGTATCCTTGGGATGCTCTTCGAGCACCCGATGTCCCACAACATCGAGTGGCGGGATGTGGTCCAGCTACTCGCTTCGATCGGTACCACGAAGGAAGGCGGTCACGACACGCTGCATGCGACCGTGAATGGCAAGACAGTCATTCTCCACGGGACTCACCACAAGACACTCGGGAGTGAGCAAGTCATGCAGCTCAGGCATTTTCTGCGCGATGCCGGCGTCCAGCCCGCGCAGGCGGCCAAGGGTCCGTGAAGAGTTGGGCAGCCATTGGGTTGCAGCATGACGCTGGGTTAGTCCCTGACCTGCGGAGGGTGAGGTTCGATGCCAAACGAAATGCGTGAGCAATCGCTCGCTTCCGTGCCGGAGCTCTATCTCGACCTGTTGTGGAACATCGATGCCAGCACCCGCATCATGCTCGCCAAGTTGCCGACGATGGCGAGCATCGCGTCGGACCCTGAGCTGGCGACCCTGCTCCGCGACTGTTTCGGACTGGCGAGTCACCGCCATGGCGAACTCGAGACCATTCTGGCGCGCTTCAATCAACCCGCTCGTGTACACGCAGCGGAACTCGAGACGCTCATTGGGAACGCGACGCGGCGGCTCTCCGGTTGGGCGCCAGGCGAGGCGAAAGACATCGCGCTGACCGTCGTCGTGCGGACGGCGATCCATATGGCGATCCCGGCGTGCGAGATCGCCATGAATCTGGCTGCGGCCGTGGGGTATGAGACACAGATCGAGACGCTCGCGGGTCTGCGGCAGGATCTCGTGACACGGAGATGACCGATTCGAGTCGATCGTCCGCAGACTCCTCGACGCGCACACCCAATGGACTGAGACACACCAGGCGATCAAGTCGGCGCCGCTCGACGCTCGTCTCTAGCTGTCGCCGCAAAAAAGAGAGGCACGCGTCCCACGTCCGGCGGGGAACTTTCCCTGTGCGCGAAGACTTCGACATGCAGGGCGTTTGGGGGAACGGCACCAATCAGCCAGCGCCCGCCACGTCGTTGTTGGAGCGAACTATGCTCGAGTCTGTACAGCCATCTGAGCCGACCACGCCGGCATCCGCTCGCGCACCGTCGTCGGAGCCCGATTGTCGTGAGGTTCCTCCAGCCGCACCGCCGTCAATCACGGCAGATCTCGTCGATATCGTCGGCGGCGCGATTCTTGGGCTGGTATTGAGCGTGATTCTGATCGCCTGACGACGGCAAGACCGAGCAGAACAACCCGAACTTCCACGGGTGTTGAATGTGAATCCGTAGCTGTGTCGGACAGCGAACGGCGGGGTCAGGGGTCGGGGGTCAGGGATCAGGGAACAACACAGAGGGCCAGTCGCGGTGCGCTGCGGCTGGCCTTTGGTGCTTGTTGTCGTTCCCTGATCCCTGACCCCTGGTCCCTGGTCCCGTCGTTGAAGACCTCCTGCTCGCGGCTAGAAGATCACATATCCGCCACTCCGCACTGTATGGATGTGGTGCGGATGGGTGGGGTCCGACTCGAGCTTGTGGCGCAGCGAGAAGATGACGGTTTCCACGGTGTGGCTAATCGGATGCTTCTGGTCCCGCCACACATCGTGCAGGAGATCCTCGCAGGAGACCACGCGGCCGCGCCGACGCAGCAAGGCGACGAGCACGTCGAATTCACGTGGCGAGAGTTGCACCTGTCTGCCGTCGCGAGAGACGCTCCGCGCCACGGGATCCACGCGCAGGTCGCCCAGTGTCCACGAGACAGCCTGCAGCTGTGCGCCGTGACCGTTGGTACCCTGTCGACGGATGAGGGCTCGCAGGCGTGCGGCAAGCTCTTTGGGCGAGCAGGCGTGGTCCGTACAGCCATCCGCCCCGGCCTCGATCGCGTCGATTGCCGTCAGCACATCGTCCGCGGCGGTGATGGCGAGAATCGTAGCCGGGTTGCCTTGATCCCGTAGCGTACGGATGACGTGCACCCCGTGGTTCGGCGCGCCCGCCACGTCGATCACGATCACCGCGATCCCCGAGGCGCTGGCGTTCGCGACGCCGAGGATTGCACTCGGCTCGCATTCGACGAGAAAGCCATCCTGATCGAGCTCGAAGCACCAGGCGTCGGTCGTCGTGCCGGCTGGAGCGATGAGCAGCACAGACTCGCGATTCGCGCGCGCGGTGCGACTGTGACCGACGTCCTGGGCCAGTCGCCTCAGGTCGTCAGGCGCTCGGTGCGTGCGGTCGCCGGGGCCCATGGCGTCGCGCACGCTAGATCTCGACCCGTTGTCGCAAGAGGTAGCCAGCGGTTCGAACAGTGAGCAGGTAGCGGGGGTTGAGAGGATCGGCCTCGAGCTTGTGTCGCAGTCCCGCCATGTGCGTATCGACTGTCCGGCTGACGGTGCTCGTGTGGTAGCCCCACACATCTCGCAGCAGCTCGGCTCGCGACACGATCCGATCGTGTTGCCGAAAGAGCGCGAGAAGGAGCTCGAATTCCTTTGGTCGAAGATCAACCACGGCGCCCGCGCGCTTCACGGTGCGAGAGGGCGGACAGATCTCGATGTCCCCCACGCGAAGCCAGTGTGGAGCGGCCGCCGCAAAGCGTGGGTAGACCCGTCGCAGCAGCGCTCGAATCCTGGCCAGCAGCTCCATGAGGTTGATAGGCTTCGTGAGGAAGTCGTCCGCGCCGAGTCCGAAGCCGCGCAGCTTGTCCTGCTCGTCGCGCCGCGCCGTGAGCACGACGACTGGCACATTATTGCCACTGCTGCGGAGACTCCGCAGGAGGTCGAATCCATCACGACCCTGCAGCATGACATCCAGGATCACGAGCTCGGGCTGGTCACGGAGCATCTGTTGCTGGGCCAACACGACGGTGGCGGCGATGTCGACAAGGAAGCCTTCGATCTCGAGATTGTTGCGGAGCGTCGAGGCAAAATGCGTGTTGTCCTCGACAATGAGGACTCGCAGCGGAGATGCTGCCTCACCCGACTCAGACGCTTCGCCGTTCATCATCACCATGGTTCCTCCGGCGGGGCACTGGGCGATGGCACGCACGTCCGGGCCCCTCGCGGCCGCCGCCCACACAGTTTGCCGGCCCGCGATCGTGCTGTTGCACAGCGGAGAGCAAGTGCGAACCTATATATGTGAGACTACGCGCGAGATCGGATACGTTTCATCCGGGTGCCCGATTTTGCAAAACCATCACAGGCGTACACTTAGGACGAGGCCAGCGCCCGCGTTGCCGACATGCGCGTCGCGCGCCGCGTGGGGATGTAGGCGGCCAGCGCCGCGACGACGAGCAGGAGCAGTGCGATCATGACGATGGTCGCTGGATCGCGCGGTGTGACACCGTAGAGTTGGTCGCGAAGCAGTCCCGTCGTGAGCATCGCGAGAACGGCGCCCATGGCCGCGCCAACGAGTGTGGGCCCGAGCGCTCCACGGGCGACGAGCGCCGCGATCGCCGCCGGCGTCGCGCCCAGCGCCATGCGGAGGCCGATCTCGCGGGTGCGTTGACTCGCAGCGTAGGCGACCACGCCATAGACGCCGACGCTCGCGAGCACCAGAGCAATGGCGGCCAGGACCGACAGCAGCACGGTGTTGAATCGAGCGGTCGCTCGCGACGCCCGCACCAAGTCATCCATGCTTGCTACACTCGCCACTGGTAGACTCGGGTCGATGGCATCCACGACTCGGCGAATCGCCGCCTCCATCGTCATAGGGTCAGGCGCCGTGCGCACGACGATGTTGACCGATCCTTGGGCCCCCGCCCACAGGGGAGCTGGCATCTGCTCGAGGGGGATGAAGAACTCCGGATCTGCGGGTTGATCCAAGCTGACATTTCGAGGATCGTCAACCACGCCGATCACCTGCATGAAGTGCCGGTGGCTCGGGTCCATCCCTTCCATGCGTTTGCCTATGGGGCCCTGACCAGGCCAAAAGCGCTTTGCCAGCGTCTCGTTGATGATCGCGACGTAAGGAGCGTCCGCATTGTCGGTCTGGGCAAAGTCGCGTCCACCGCGCAGCCGGATTTTCATCGTCTTGAAGTAGTCCGGTGTCACCGGCCGCACCATTGCGATGAATCGTTCGCCGTCAATGGTCGGTCGCCCTTCTGGGCCAACGCCGGCACGCGCTCCGACCGTCAGCGGGAGCACTGCCGTCAGCGCCGCTGACTGCACACCGGCGGTGCGATCGAGCTCGTCGCGGATCGCGCGGTAGGCCTGGAGCGACGTCGCCATGTCACCATAGCGGGCGCGGGGCAACACGACCTGCGCGGTGAGGACGTGGTCGCCATTGAAGCCGGGGTCGACGTGACTGATGTCCCACGCCGTACGAATCAACAGTCCCGCCCCGGTCAACAAGGCCATGGCCAGCGCAACTTCCGCCGCGACGAGCACGCTCCGGGCGTTCTCACCCGCCTTGGTCCCACTCCTCGGCTGTCATCGCGCAGTGCGGCCTCGATCCCGGGATTTGCCGCGCGGATTGCAGGCAGTAGGCCGACGATGACGCTACAGATCGCCGATATCACGAGTGTGGCAAGCAACATCGGGCCGTCGAGACGCGCGTCACCCATCCGTGGGACGCCAGGCGGGCTGGCCGCGATAAGCCCTCTGACCAGTCCAAAGGCCAGTCCAACCCCGACGACACTCGCCGCGGTCCAGAGGACGGCGCTCTCAGTCAACAGCTGTCCGACGAGGCGATGCCGCGTGGCGCCGAGGGCGGTGCGAATGCCCAGCTCACGCGCGCGTGCGGTGCCACGGGCGAGAAGAAGATTGGCGACGTTGACGCACGCGATGAGGAATACGAACGACACGGCTCCGAACAGGATGAAGAGTCGGCCTCGGAGATTGCCGATCAAGTCGGCGGAGTACAGCGTGACCTCGCCGGTGTATCCGCTGCCCCACATGGGATACTCTGCGGCAAGGCGCTGCTCGGCCCCGTTCACGGCATCCCGCGCCTGCGTCACGGATACCCCGGGTGCGAGCCGCGCGACCAGTTGGAGCGTGCGGGCCTTGAAGTCGAGGAGATCGGTCGACGAGAGCGCGAGCGGGACCCAGAGATCGGTGCCGTTGCTTACGGGATCCAGGGACGCCGGCATCACGCCGATGACGGTGTACGACTCGTCGTCCAGCCGGAGCTGGCGACCGAGGATGCCTCGGTCCGCGTTGAAGTCTCGCGTCCATCGCGAGTGGCTGAGGATGACGACGTGCGGAGAGCCGACCTGGTCGTCCTGCCTCGAGAACCCACGGCCCAGCTCCGGAGTCACGCCGAGCACCTGCGTAAGTGCGGCTGTAGCGCGCGACCCGGTCACTACCTCGGGTGCGTCGCCATGCGTGAGCGTAAAGGACGCCTGCGGCGTGATGGCAACCATTGCGTCGAACGCCTGGGGCAGGGCACGCCATGTGGCATACTCGAGATTCGAGGACGTCGCGACTGGCGTCCCCTGGCGTGCCGGATGCACGTCCACGACACGGTCGGGAGCCGCCAACGGAAACGGGCGCAAAACCACCGCGTCGATCACGCTGAATACCGCCGCCGTCGCACCGATCCCGATCGCGAGCGTCACGACGGCCGCAATTGAAAATGACCGCGCACTCATGAGTTGACGAACGCCGTACAGCGCGTCCCGGCCAAGGCGATCCAGCACCATGAGGCCACCCCGATCGACGTTACTCACCGGTTGGTGGGGTAATTCCACGTGCGCCGACCTCCTGGCATCGCACCAGCTCTCGCGATGCCCGTCTAGTCCTTGTGCAGGGCTTGCAGCTGTGCCACGGCGGCCGCCCTGACGTCACGTTCGTGGCCATGGGCGAGAACCGATCCCGGTTTCTGCAACTCCGCCGTTGCAATCGTCACTGCCGTGCGAAACTCTCCGACAGCGCTAGCCGTGTCACCCACGGCGAGCAACCCCTCGCCCATACTCTCGTGTGCATTGGACGAATGCGGATAGCGGTCGCAGTTCTCACGCAAGAGGTCGACGGCCAGAGCCGACTGCTTGGCGTCCAGACTGTATCCGCCGAGCACGTCGAGCGGTGCCTCGGGGAAAAGGGCAGGGACTCCTAGCATGGCAGCGCCGGCGGCGTATCGCGATTCGAGTTGTGTGGTCGTCGCCCGAATCTCGGACGGGTCCTGGACGTGGTGGGCCGCGAGCTCGCCAATGACCGAGTCGATGGGAACCAGGATCGGATCGAACGCCATCCTCAAGCCGTCCACCAGGCCAGGCAGCGGCGTCATCTCGTGCGTGTCACGCGGGTATCGGCGGCGCTCGAACCGCAGGTGATTCGTGTGCAGGCTATCCAACAGCGCATTCAAGCGCGCGGCGAACACGGTCGTCGGTGCGTCGATGGGCGGCTCGAGGCCTCCGCTGGCAAGAAACAACGTGCGGCGGTGCAGCGTGTCTGTGGCGATGCGCATAGCAATGTCCGTGCTGAACGTGCCGTCGTTCCAGTCCAGCGGCGGACTCAAGGCGATGACAATCCGGAAGACGTCCGGACGGGCGGTCATGGTATAGAGGGCATACAGCCCGCCCAACGAGTGGCCGACGAGGACACGCGTGGGCAACGTGGGGTAATGTCCGTCGATCCATGGTAGCAGCTCATCTGCCATGAACTGCATCGTCTGATCGGCTCCGCCTGCACCCGGGTAAAGCTGCGCAGTCGACCCGCTGGCTGGCGGTGTCAGCTCGTGTCGTCGGTTGGCCAGGTACGGGACGCCGACGACCAAGAGTGGCGGAATCAGCTTTCGGTCGACGAGAAACTGGATATTGGCCAAGGCCGACCGGAATTGCCCTTTCTCTTCGGCGTCGGGGAAGACGACGACCGGGTACCGGATTGACGAACCGACGGCTCCCTCCGGCAGCCAGATCGACACGTCGCGCGCCGTGTGAAATGCTTTTGAGGGTATCCGCGCGTGTGTGACGGTGAGCAGTACCTCTTGCTCTACCGCGCCTGGAGCGTTCGCGCCGACGGGCTGAGGCCCGGGCGACGCAGCCTGGGCGCTCACAGCCGCCGCGGACAGCAACTGGCCAGTGAGTAGCAGGCAACACGCGGTGACGGCCGCTGCGCGGCTGTAGAGAGGAGAAAGGGGAGAGGAGATAGGAGACACGGGGACGGCCGCTGCGCGGCCGTAGAGGGGAGATAGGGAAGAGGAGAAAGGAGACACGGCGGCAGCGAGCGCGCTAGGCTTGGCAGTACGAGGGCTCGAGCGAGGCGACTCGCGCGTCTGGCGGCACGACGAGATTCCAGCGCTTGAGATAGCGACCGCGTTGGCGATGCGACCGAGAGACGTACCGGATGCTGCGGGGGCCCGATCGTTCGATGCGCTCGAGCACGGACGCAGGGACACCGAACTGCTCCAGGCGGCCCTCGAGAATCCAGCCGACTTTGGCCGTGGTCGTCGCATTTGCGAGCTGCTCGAGATAGCGGACCGTCCGATCGAGGTCCAATGCCGGGATCGCGTCGATCGCGGTGATGATGTCTTGCCACGTGCTGTTGACCCACGAGCGCGCGAGCATGTCGACGAACGCCCGTTCGGTCGTCGCTACCCGCAGCGGTCCGTACCCATCGCCATCGAGCAGCTCCGTTTCGACGGTGATATTGCCCGCGCGAACCAAGGCCGTCGGATGCACGATCGGGTGCATCGTCACTCCGTACCAGTCGGGTCCGAACCCCGCCGTCCCCAATCGCGTGAAATAGATGCATTGGGGGTCATTGGTCGACCGCGTCACGATGCCGCGAACCTCGAGCGCGGTTCGGAGACCAAGAATCGCGTCCTTCGCGAACCAGCCGGCGAGGTGATGGGCGTCGGGCATCTCGTCATCGGTCCACGTCCTGATGTACAGACCACGGCGGACGCGCGCGAGGTCACCGGTGCTGTGCAGCGCGGCGAGTACCCAGCGGCGATGGTCGCGCGAGGATTGCCCGGTTCGGAGCAGCCATCCGTCGAGGTCAGCCGTCGTGAAGAGGCGGCGCGGGGCGAGAAAATCGCTGATCGTTTGCATCACTCGTAAGACACGCCACGCCGATAAAGGGCGAACGGCGGTTACGAGGCTTTGACAGACCGTTTACGACCTTCGCGACTATGTCAGGTATTGGTCACAATCGCGACTGCGTGGCCTCGCGATGGTGTCGGCACGCTCGGACCACCTGTCTGGAAGGGATGGTCGACATCGATGACCCTTTGGCCAAATTGTGCTCCTCGATCGCATGCACAACCTTCCAATCTCTGGCAGACGGACACCGTCGCTTGGGAGACCTGCATGCCCCTCAGGCGGTCTCTTCGGAACGAACTCCGACCGGTCGTAGCAGCCATTGAGTTGATAGCCGCGGTGGCCCTGATCAGCTCGTGCGGCGGGCCGACCGAACCCATCCAAAGCGCGCGGGTCGAGGTCGCGCCGGACACCGCGAGCCTCGATGTCGGGCAGCAAATGACGTTGCAGGCGACTGTCATTGGCTCGAACGGCAAGGCGTTGCAGGTGCCCGTCTACTGGTCGAGTCAGGATTCGGGCATCGCGACGGTCTCGTCGGAGGGCGTCGTCTCTGCACAGGCAGCGGGTCGAGTGCAAGTGGCGGCCAGCTCAAACGGCGTCAACGGATCCGCGACGATCACGGTCGTGGCGCTCGCGGTCGCAGCGATGACGATCGCGCCGGAGACCCTCAGCGTCCAGGTGGGCGCGACCTCGAACTTGCAGGTCACGCTGTACGCGGCGACCGGGCAACAGCTGCAGGGGATCCCGGTGTTGTGGGGGACCAGCGACGGCAGCATCGCCACGGTGAGTCAATCCGGACGCGTGACCGGCGTGGCGACGGGCACGGCGACGATCATGGCCGCGGCGGAAGGTCAGTCGACCACTGCCACCGTCACCGTGACCAGCCACAAACACCACCACGATTCATGATGGCGTGGCTTTCGCGCTAGGCGTGGCCAACCCGGGATCTCGTGCGCGCCACCGGTGTACAGCGCAGATCGCCAGCGCCCCTCACCGGAGATCGTATGCACGTCCGCCATTTCGTTGCCTCGCTGCTGCTCGTCGTCAGCGCTTCTGTGTCCCAGGCGCAGGATTCGAATACGCCCGCGGCGCAGCAGTTTCGCGCGTGGATGACGGTCTTCAACGGTGGTGACCGCGACAGCCTGGCTGCGTTCCTGAAGCAGGACTTCCCGTCGCGTGCGGATGCGGCGGGGCGGCAGGTGGCACTTCGCGGCATGACCGGCGGATTCGATCTCCGGCGCATACAGGAGTCGACCCCGACGCAAGTGGTCGCGCTCGTACAGGAGCGGTTGTCCGATCAATTCGCCCAGGTAACGATGACCGTGGAACCGGCCGCGACGCACCATATCACGGACCTGAAGCTGATGGTGGTCCCTCGGCCGCCGGCGTTCGCCCTGCCTCACATGAGCGCGACCGAGCTGACGACCGCGCTCCGCAAGAAGCTGGAACAGGAGGTGGCGGCGGACCGCTTTGCCGGGGCCGTGCTTGTGGCCGCCGCGGGCAAGCCGATTTTCGAGCAGGCCTATGGGTTGGCGGACCGCGAGCACAAGACGCCAAACACGCTCGACACGCGTTTTCGCATGGGCTCCATGAACAAGATGTTCACGGCGACGGCGATCATGCAGCTCGTTCAGGCAGGGAAGGTGGGGCTCTCCGATCCGCTCGGGAAATTCCTCACGGATTACCCGAACAAGGATGTCGCGACCAAGGTCACGATCGCGCAGCCGTTGACGCACACTGGCGGCACGGGCGACATCTTCGGCCCCGAGTTCGACGCGCGCCGCCTCCAGCTGCGGACGCTGCAGGACTACGTCACGCTCTACGGCAACCGTGCCCCGGAGTTCGAGCCCGGGAGCAAGTGGGTGTACAGCAATTACGGGTTCATTCTGCTCGGCCGAGTGGTCGAGACGGTGAGCGGCGAGAGCTACTATGACTACGTACGAGACCACATCTTCCGGCCGGCGGGGATGACGTCCACGGCGTCAGAGCCCGAGGATCAGCACCCGGAAAGTCTCAGCGTCGGATATACGACCATGGGGGACAGCGGTCTGCGCCCCAATACCGAGACGCTGCCTTATCGTGGGACGTCGGCGGGCGGTGGCTACACGACGGTCGGGGATCTCTTGCGGTTTGCCGAGGCGCTGCAGCACGGCACGGTGCTGAATGCGCATTATGTCCAGCTCATGACGACAGGCAAAGTCGATGCAGGGATGGGGCGGTACGCGTACGGGTTCGGCGATCGCACCATCAATGGGACTCGCTGCTACGGTCACAGTGGGGGTGCGCCGGGCATGAACGGCGACCTCGATATCTGCCCGGGGCCGGGCTACGTCGTGGCAGTCCTCTCGAACATGGACCCCCCGGCCGCGAGCCGGATATCGGATTTCGTCACGAATCGATTGCCGGCGCGATAGGCCTGACGCTTCCACGTCTGAGTCGAGCAAGCGCACTTCTTTCGGGCCGACTCGGTCCAAGCCGCCCCCTCAAGGTTATGGCCAGCGATCCCTGGACATGTGCATCACGTGGCGTTTCGGGACAGCGAGGGGCCACGAAGCGATCAGGGGATGCGGGGGGCGCAGGCCGGGTCGAGCCGGGGCCGTCCAGTTCTGCTGGCAGCCCACGGGCGCACCCTGTGCGGTCTCCGCGTTCACCCAGAGCATTTGCAGCAGGAAGTACTTGCCGCCGATTGACTCGTTGGCGTAGGCCCCGTTTGCTAGGTAGACGTTGCCGAACATCCACGCGCACAGATCTCCTATCTCATCGCCGCTCGTCGTGACCCACCACGCGTTCCCGTTCTCGTCCGTGATCGTCTCCGCCAGCTCATGCGCGAGGAGGTTCACCTCGGCATCCGCAGCCGGGTCGCTGTTGGGCGATCCCGCGTACCCGACCTCGCTGCATCCGGCAGCGGTCGACGTGATGACGTAATCGTTCGCATACGGCATTGCCGCGTATTTCACGTTGCGGCCCAGGCCATCGATGAAGAAGCTATGGTAGGCGCAATACTGGGTCCCGAACCCGCCGCCCAGGTTGATACCCGTGCCAGTGAAGACCGCGTAGAGCGTGCTCGGATCGTAGGTCAAGGTACCGTTCGTGAGCCCGTGCTCGACCTCGGTCTGGATATTGCCATCCGTCGGAGCGGCGCTGGTAGGGGCGATGGAGTCGGCCCAGTACTGCGTGTACGTGGCGACGTTCTGGACGAAGCTGTTCGTCGCGTCGAAATACGTGGCGGTGATGTTGAAGTAGGGTGAGCCACCGAGGTTGTTGAAGAAGAAGCCGATGATGGACTGGTCGGACCCGGCCGGTGCACCGTGTGTCCCTGGGGCTGGCCCGCCGTTGTAAATCACACTGTGCGACCAATAGAGCGCGGCGATCTTGGGTGTGTACAAGACCGGGCCACCGTGATATTGGATGCCCGTCGTGCCAACGATGAATGAGTTGCTGCTGACCGCTAGCGTGCCGGCCGACGCGACCAGCGTATACCCGCTGCCCTGATTGCTGATGACGAGGTTGGGGAAGCTCGCCACGCCAGCAGTCGCCGGCGTCGTTAGCGTCCCGGCCAGTGTGCCTGCACCGGGATTGTTCCCCATCGTCAGCGTCACCGCCCCGCTGAAACCGGTCGCGACATTCGACTCGGAGTCCAGCGCCGTAACCTGAACCGCCGGCGTCATCTCCTGACCGGCCGGCACCGTGGATGGCTGCGTTGTGAATACCAGTTGGGCAGCCGGCCCCGGCGTAATCGTGAACGGCTTGCTCGTCACCGATGGGAACGCGCTCGTCGAGGCCGAGAGGGTGTAGTTGGTGCCCGCCTTGTCGAGGACCAGTGACGGGAAGGTCGCAACGCCCTGGACGGCGCCCACCGTCGCCGTACCCAACAGCACCCCGCCCGACGGGTCGGACGCCAGGACGAGTGTCACGTTGCCCGTCGCGGTCGTGACGGTATTGCCCGCCGCGTCTTCGATGGCCACTTGGATCGCGGGGCCGATCTTATGACCCGCGACGGTGTTGCTCGGCTGCACAATGAACGCCACCTGCGTCGGCGCCGGAGGCGCGGTCGAGCTCTTGCAGGCCGCGACCGCGAGACTGCCAAGGAGCGCGACAATCCGGGGCGTTGTTGTCCCGCGATGTGTCAGCAGATGCCCGCTATTGCATTGCCTCCAGCGCGGCCATCGTCTCGATGGCATCCCACAGGTTCTGCAGCCGGATATTCTCGTTCGCCGCGTGCTGGTTGTCATCATAGGTGGCGATCGGCACCGCACTTGTGTGGGCCCCCAGCGTCTGCTCGATCACCTCGAGCGGTACGCTGCCGCCCATAGTCGGAACCTTGACGACGGGCCCACGCGCGCTCTCGACGGCCGCAATGACCACTTGCGCGATCGGGAGATCCATCGGCAGACGAACGGCGTTGTAGCTGGCAACGTCGCGCGTCACCAGCGCGACCTTGGTGTGCGCGAGTAGCACCGCCCTTGTCCGGCGGTGTCTCGGTCACGAAGTATCCGCGTGACGCGACGTAGTCCACGACGCGCTGCTGTTCGATTCGCCAGTCAGTGCCGTTCGTCGTCGTGGGCGGCGTCGCCGCGACGGCACATGGTTCGGCCCGGGTGACGGATGACCTGGACGTGTGCTATGACACGGCGATGCCTTCGCTCGAGGCGCTCGCGCACCTCCTCGCTGGCTGGCGGGCGTACCCGCGCGGCATTGAGGCCGATCTGCCGTTCACTCGTGCGCGAGGGTCGGCGGGACAGATGGCGGGTGAGACAAACTCGGCGGTAGGGTCGTACCACCTCCAAACAGGTTGCGGATCCGGATTCGCTCACCCCTGAGGGGTCGTCGGTGGTCTATCAAAGTGTGACGGTCGATAGGTGGTCGACTGTCCCGCGCGACCTGTCGCGGGCATTGGGCCCATCGTGTCGACGGCACGAGTGCCACACCGAGGGCTCATCGACACCGGTGCGCCGGCGTTCAGGGCGAGACTCACGCAGATGAGCCTCTGGCCGGTGGTCGTCGGGATCTACGGTCTGGCGCTGCTAGGGGTGTCGCTCTACGGCCTCAATCACGCGGCGCTCTGCGTGCTGTTCTGGCGGCATTGGCGTCGCCAGCGTCCGCTCCCCCTGGGCAGCTCGGGCCTCGAGCCACTGGTCACCATCCAGCTGCCTCTCTACAACGAGTGGTACGTCGCCGAGCGTGTGATTCGGTCGGCGTGCGAGGTGGACTATCCCGCGCAGCTGCTCGAGATCCAGGTGCTCGATGATTCGACCGATGAAACGCTGGAGCTCACGCGGCGCCTCGTGGCTGAGTATCAGGCGCGTGGGGTGTCGATCGCGCATCTCAACCGATCGGACCGGCGCGGGTTCAAGAGCGGCGCGCTCGCTCATGGACTCGCGCGGGCACGAGGCGAGTTGATCGCCATATTCGACGCCGACTTCATCGTGCCAAGGGATTTCCTGCAGCGCATTGTTCCCCATTTTGCTGACCCCTCGGTGGGGATCGTGCAAACGCGGTGGGCGCACCTCAACAGCTCGGATTCCGAGCTGACGCGGGCAATGGCGCTCGCGTTGGACGGGCACTTCGTCGTCGAGCAGTCGGCGCGGTGCTGGGCAGGATGGTTTCTCAATTTCAACGGGACCGGTGGGGTGCTGCGCGCGGGCGCCATTCGGGACGTCGGCGGGTGGCAGGATGACACCCTGACCGAGGACCTCGATCTCAGTTATCGCATGCAGCTCGCGGGGTGGCGGGCGGTGTACCGCAGAGACGTGGCATGTGAATCCGAGATTCCCGTCGACATCCATAGTCTCAAGACCCAGCAGTTCCGGTGGACCAAGGGCGCGCAGGAGACGGCGCACAAGATCTTGCCGGCGCTTTGGCGATCGAAGCACACACTGGGCGTCAAGTGTGAGGGGACGCTCCACCTGCTGGGTGCGTGCGCATACCCCTTGATTACGATTCTTGCGCTCCTCGGTCCTGTCGCAATCGTCGCATTGGCCACCCATCACGTGCAGGTGATCCAACCGATCGCGTGGCTCAACTGGCTCTCGATCGCCGGCTCGCTCGCGTGCTACGCCACTGCGACGCACGACCTGGGCGGGGCATGGCGCTCACGCATCCTCCGTTTCCCGATGCTTCTCGTCTTCTCGATAGGTATGAGCGTGCACAACACGCGCGCGACGCTGGAGGCGATGGTGGGGAAGAGGAGTCCGTTCGAGCGGACGCCGAAATACCGGACGAGCAATAACGGAGAACATCCCTCTCGCGTGCGGTATCGGAGCCGTGCGTCGTGGAGCACGGCCGCGGAGTTTGTGCTGGGTGCCTGTGCGACCGCCTCGGTGATCATCGCGCTTCACTTCCGGCAGTATGGCGCGGTCCCGTTCCAGATGCTATTCGTGACCGGGTACGTGGCGGTCGGCATTTATTCCGTTCGACAGATGCAGAGCGCGTCGCGGAAGGCGCGTGGGGGGGCTGCGGTCGTATCAGACCTGCCGGCCGCGGGCTCCCGTTCGCAGGCGACGCAGGTGACCGCCGTAGCATTGGTCGCGTAGCCCACGGGGTCGCTGGGGTCGCGCTGGGTTCCGGGAACCGAGGCACGGCTGCCGCGCCCGACTCCGGGTAGACTTCGGACATGATGACTGGCACGCCTGTGTCCTCCGAGAGTCTGCGAACGCCGGCAGCGGGAGGCCGCGCTCGCCGGCTCGCGTACGCGACGATTGGTTGGACTGGACTGGAGGCGGTCGTCGCGCTATGGGCAGCCGCGGCGGCCGGGAGCGTGGCGCTCCTGGGCTACGGTGTCGATTCCGCGATCGAAGTCTTCTCCGGGGCGGTTGTACTGTGGCGCATTGCTGACGGCGGGGGAGACTCGCGCGAGCGCCGCGCGGCCCAAGCCGTCGGGTGGAGTTTGCTGGCGCTCGGCGTGTTTGTCACTGTCGACGGCCTACGGAGCTTGGTGCGCCGCGAAGCGCCAGCGATCAGCGTGGTCGGGCTCATCCTCACGGGGGCATCAGTGATCATTATGCCTGCGCTGGCTCGAGCGAAGCGTCGTGTTGCCACCGAGGTCGGTAGCGCTGCGTTGGCTGGCGATGCGCGGCAGAGTGACCTCTGTGCGTGGCTCTCGGCGATCGTCCTCGCTGGTCTCGCGCTCCGCGCCGCAGCCGGTTGGTGGTGGGTGGATGCGGTTGCCGGATTGGGGCTCGTGCCAATCATTGTCCGTGAGGGCGCGCTCGTGCTGCGCGCTGGGTCTTTGGCAGACGGCTGCTGCCATCCCGCTGGGCCCGAACCGCACCCTGCAGTCACCCGCTGACGGAAGCGACAGCCAGACCGGTCAAGATCCCTGGGCGTGGGCGAAGCGACCGCGGCTACGCGCCCATGCCTTGTCCGGGCCCCGGTCGCGGGCTTATAGTCTGACGGCTGACGCCTCAGAACGGCGCCGGCTCTGAATCACCGCCCCTTCATGCTCGCTGGCAGGCCGGGCGCCACTGGGGCGCTTCCGGAGGCGCCGTCGGGTCGCTACTCCACCCCATACACTGGACGTTTGCATGCGGAGACTCTGCGTTGCTCTCACGCTCTTTGGACTGGTCGCGGGACCGGTGGCGGTCGCACTTGCCCAGGACCCAGGCGCCGAAGTTCCCGACTCACTGAAGCACGGCGGCACCTTGAAGGTCCATGAGCTCGCCCACGTCGTCACCCATCAGGGCAAGTGGAAGGCGGCTGACATCGAGATCGAGCAGGATCCCGGCCGGCCATTCCTCTACGTCTGTGGGTTCGTCAACTACGACGCGATGATGTACGACATCAGCAACCTGGCGCATCCCAAGCTGTTGTACGATTGGACGATCGAGCACCCGGAGCTGCACAAAGGCATCGGCGCGATGGACGGCAAATACTTCAAGATCAAGAACCGGTACTATTACGCACAGTCATACCAGTTCCAGCAGGGCAGCCCCGACGCAGACTTGGGCGCGGTCATCTTCGACGTGACAGGGCTCCCCGATACGTCCACGGTCAAGGTCGTCGCGCGTATCCGGTACCCGCAGACCCCGGGCGGATTCCACAACACGTTCGCATACAAGCATTCGGATGGGCGAGTGCTGTACTTCGCGACGATCAATGACTCCAAGGCGCTGGTCTACGACCTCGATAAGGTCGTGAGCGATACCAACGCCGGCACCTGGCTCATCGGCGCGGTTCCCAACCCGACGCCGCTCAAGCAGCTCGGGAACGGCGGCTACCACGACTTCTATGTCGCATACGATCCGGCCACGCATCAGGACAAGTTCTACGGCGCGGGGTTGGGCGGTTACTCGGTGTGGGACGTCACACGCCCCGAGTCGCCAACGCAGCTATTCACGATCACGAGCTTTGGGATGGACCTGGCCCACACCTTCACGCCGTCACCGGATGGGAAGTACGCGGTGACCGAGACGGAGTACCAATACACGCCACTCCGGATCTGGGATCTCAGCGACGCGCAGGCGGGCAAGGTGAAGAACGTCGACACACCGATCGCGGCCTGGGCGGCCGATTGGCACGACCTCTCGCACAATCACGAGGTCCGTTGGCCCTACGTGTTCGTGTCAGCGTACGAGGACGGGCTCCAGATCTTCAGTCTCAAGGATCCGCTCCACCCGAAAACCATCGGGCACTACTACACGTGCAACTGCGAACACGAGCACGGGTTTGGCATGAGCCCCGACAACAACTACGCGAGCACGTCGAGCGTGATGCAGGGCGCCTTCGGCGTCGACATCCGAAATCGCGATGGCCTGGTCGTGATCTCGGACATGAACAGTGGGCTCTGGCTCATGCGGTTGGACGGGTTCACGCACTGGAACGGCAAGGACTATGGCATGCCCAACATCTCGAGCGTGCAGGACTACGATCACGGCCCAACGGGGGCGCCAATTTCGATGGCGCCGCATTCCGTGCCTAGCGTCGGCGATTGAGCACTCGATCGCTCGTAGGGGGCCTCATCTGCGCGGTGCTGGTGGCACCGCCGGGTGGGGCCCGTCGCGTCGCCGCCGGCCTGCCGCGCGGTCCGTTCACGATGTTGCTGTTCAACACCGCCACGGCGCCGAAAGCTTCGGCGACGGCCCGACTGATCTACGTGCACTCGCCGTTCGGGGTGGCGGTGACGACGGACGGGCGGGCGGTGTACAATATCGAAGTCACGGCGACAGGGCTCCCAACGCCGGCGAGCCTCGGCAAGTACACGACGTACGTCGCGTGGGCCGCAACACCTGATCTGTCGCGGTGGGCGCGGTTGGGAACGGTAGGAAACGGGACCAACCGCGTCGGCCCGGTCGACTTCAACAAGTTCCTGTTCGTGATTTCCGCTGAGGCAGCGGATACGGTGACGCGGGAAACGGGTCCGACCGTGCTGCATGGGACCTCGCCCAGCGGATATCTGCAGACCTTTCTCGGCCACGGTCTGTTCCGATTGCCGCAGTGAGGCGCAGCGTGATGATCTGGCGGCGCTCAATGGCCACTGCGGCGTTCGCATTTGCGGCAGCTGCCGGAGCCGGAGCCCAAGGCACGCCGCCGGGACGAGACACGGGACGGATGGCGGGGATGAGGATGGACACGTCGTCACCATCGGCGTCGCACGACTCCGGAATGGCGGGCATGCGGGGTATGGGCGGCGGCGCATCGATGGTGATGCCGATCCCGATGCCTGCCGGGATGATCGTCATGCCCGGTCTGGTCGGGTTGACTCCCGGCGGCGGCGCGTTCCTGCCGGGCCTCGGGGTGAATCCCACCACATTGCCGGCGGCGAAGCCGCGGTCGGTCGCGCAGATGCACGACGGCGACACCCTCGACCTCACGGCGATGCTGGTGCGGCGGACGATCGCCGGGCACACGTATACGATGTACGGCTTCAATGGCGAGATCCCGGGCCCGCTGATCCGAGTGCCGCAGAACGCGACGATCACCGTCCGCTTCCACAACCAGATCGACCTGCCGAGCACTGTGCACTGGCACGGTGTCCGGCTCGACAATCATTTCGACGGTGTGCCGGGTGTGACGCAGACGGAGGTGGCACCGGGCGGCAGCTTCGTGTATCGGGTGCACTTCCCGGATGCGGGCATCTACTGGTATCACCCCCACGTGCGCGAAGACGTGGAGCAGGCGATGGGGCTCTTCGGGAACATGATCGTCGATTCGCCGGACAAGGACTACTATGCACCGGCAAATCGTGAGGAGGTCCTGATGCTGGATGACCTCCTCATCAACGCCGATACCCTGATCCCGTTCGGCAAGACCGGACCCGACTTCGTGCTCATGGGGCGGGTCGGGAACCGCTTGTTGGTGAACAGCGAGCCGCGGTACAGCCTTTCGGTTGGGCAAGGCGAGGTCGTGCGCTTCTATCTCACCAACGTCTCGAGCTCGCGTACCTACAACGTGTCCTTCGGCGGCGCGCCGATCAAAGTCGTCGCTTCGGATGTGAGCCGCTTCGAGCGTGAGGAGCGAGTGCCGAGCGTGATACTGGCGCCGGCCGAGCGCTACGTCGTGGATGTGCGGTTCGAGCATCCCGGCCAGTACGCATTCACGAACGAAGTGCAGGCCATCAACCATTTCCGCGGTGAATTCGAACCCGAGGTAGACACCTTGGGCACGGTCTCCGTGGGGTCGACGCCGGCGGGGCCCGACTACGGGAAGGAATTCAGCACGCTGCGCGCCAATGCCGCGGTGACGCAGGACATCGCCCGGTTTCGTTCCGCATTCAGCCGGCCGCCGGACAAGACACTGCACCTGACCGTTGAGGTCACCGGGCTACCGCTGGCGACGGTCCAGTTCATGAGCGTGGACACCGCGTACTTTGCGCCGGTGGAGTGGGTCGACGGGATGCCCGATATGAACTGGCTCTCAACCAGTAGCCAGGTGCGCTGGATCCTGCGAGACGCCTCGTCCGGCAAGGAGAACATGGCCATCGACTGGCACGTGGCACAGGGATCGGTGGTCAAGCTCCGGCTGGTCAACGACGCGACGTCGTTCCACCCGATGCAGCACCCGATCCATCTCCACGGCCAGCGTATGCTCGTGATCGACCGCGACGGGACGCCGACGCCGAATCTGGTCTGGAAGGACACGGTCATCATCCCCGTCGGGTCCGCAGTCGATGTCCTTATTGATGCCTCGAATCCGGGATCGTGGATGCTGCATTGTCACATTGCGGAGCATTTGGGCGCGGGGATGATGACGGTACTGCACGTCGATCCGGCCGATTTTGGCCCGCACAGCGGGCCAAAGTAGAGAGATCCTATGTGGGTCGTAGCGGCGGTCAGTAAGACGGGCCGCCGCTGTCTCTGGGCTAGAACTTTCCGGCGGGGGAGAATGCCGGCGGGCCTTGGTCGATGGCGTGGGCTGCTTTGTACGATCACTCTCGTCGGACTGCTCGGCGGCTGCCACACGGACCCATATGAGACGTACGCGAGCGCCGTGCGCCGCGACGTCGATCAGTCGGCGTCGACGCTCGGCGCCACGAGGGCCCGACTCCAGCTCACCATCGTGCATGGTCACGTGCCCCTGGATAGCGCGCCGGTCTGGGCGAGTGAACTTGGGCGTGCAGCCAAAGTACTGCATGAGCACCAAGCCCATCTGGCGAAATTGGGTCCTCCAGACCCGGAGATGGCACAGGAGCACGATGGCCTCTTGGCTGAGCTGAGCGGCATCGCGGACAGCGTTGCCTCGCTCGGCGACGCCATGGGGGCGTGCACGGATAGCAAGTCGAGACCACCGACGCCAGCGACGGCGGTCTCGGCCGCGTCAACGCAACCGCGAAGCCGCGCCACTGACTCGCTTGCCGCGCTGGATGCACAAATCGACTCGGAGGCACGAATGACCGCGGACTCGATCGCGGCGGCGTGTCGCGCATCCGTGGGCGACGCGCTTTCCGATCTCACGCGCCGGGTCTCCTACGCGCAAGACCAGCTACGGTGGACGCGGCAACGTGTCGGTCGCAAGCTCGCCACGCACGGCGTCCTCCTGGGTGACGTAAGCCTGCGACCCTCACACGTGCGGCCCGGTCAATGAGTGCGGCCGCCCTACGCCTCCGGGCGTCAATCATCGCGCTGGGCCTCCTCGCCACGGCAGGCGCGTGCGCGGCTCCCGCTGAAAAGCCCGTTGAAGCTGGGCGGGGCTTCGTCACCACCGTCTACACGGACACCGAGGTCGAGTCGTTCTCGCGAACCACGCAGCATCTCCGTGGCGTGATCAGCTCTCGCCGAGATTCGATCTTCTACGTCGTGTGGCTCGGCGATTCGGGGCTCGTGCGGTCGGTTGACCTGATCTCGCGCGGCCACGGCCGAGGCGCGTCAGTGCACGCGAGGCACATGGTGATGCCGCAAGGGACCATGCCGATGATGCACGGCTCCGGGGCGTTCATCGAGCAGCTCCTGCGGCGCGCGCGTGCGCTCGGCGGTGACTCGATCAGTGTGCCTGTCTTGTTCCTTGGAGGGAACCCGACGCCGGACGTCTTCACGGTCGCGAGCAACGGACCCGACTCGCTCATCATGAGTGGCCAATTGGGAGGCGGCACCCGTAACGCCTTCCACCTCGCGGTCGACAGCGTCTGGCACGTAACCGGCATGAAGCTTCCGCTTTCCGGCGAGCGCATGCTGCCAAGCGAGTAAGGCTCGACCTTCTGCTCCAGGAGCACGTTTCACGCGGTCCGATCGCTTCTCGTCGGTGGCGATAAGGGACGAGCGCGGCCGCGCGGTGCGCTCACGAGAGATTGCGCCGCTCGACCTCGAAGGAAGCTTGAGCCGCTTCGAGGCTCGCCATCAAATCGTCGTGGGCGGGGCGCGGGCCGGGTACCGTTGCGAGAGCGGCGATCAGGAACGCTCCCCCAGACATTGCCAACGTGATGACCGCGTTGGTCCAGTCGTCTTCACTGCCCGGGTTCGCCGCAATCGCTGGCAGCCAGAGGACGAGCACCCACAGCAAGAACATGACGCCCAACAGCGTTGTGGCGAGGCGTGCCTGGATCCGTGTGCCCATGGCCGCAGCGGCCGCGAAGAATGCGAGGCCGACGAAGTACGTCCAGAGGAGATGCCACGGGATCCAGTACGGCACCATCGGGGCGATGTCCCGCGCAGACACGAAATGCTCGACCCCGAAGACCGGGAGACTGCTCGCGAACAGCAGGCACCCCACGCGGGTCACTGTCGGCAGGGATGGCTTCCATTCCGCTTTCACCGTTGGTGCAACCCATGGAGCACCTGCTAAGACCAAGCAGGCGCCGCACCATGCCAGCAGCTGGAACGCGTTCGCCCAGTCGCCTTCCGCGCGAACGCTCCATGCGAGGTCGGGGAGGTACACCAGGGCGCGGGCGAACGCCAAGAGCGCCAGTACCGTCGCGGCCGCACGTGCGTAGGAGGTAGCGAGGCCGATAGTACCGGCGAGGGCGACGACGCCCATGAGACCCGCCCAGACGCGGTCCGTGACGGTCCAAGGCGACATGGGGTTTGGGTCGCGCAAACCGGTCGCGAAGAGTAGCAGCTGCACCCCAAAAAACGCCAGCGATACAGCGAACAGCGCTGTACCGACCTGGCCAAGTGTCTTGAATGACATGGGGCGATCGCCTTGCGCTTGCACTTACGGCTTGGTCTTCAACTCGCCCGCGTGTTCGGCGATGAACGACCGTATCTCATCCGCCATGTCGAGCAGCTTGGTCCACTGCTCTTTGTAAAGCGTGATCGGAAACCGTCCGAGCCCATACACCGAGACGCCACCCTTCTCGCTCACCTTCATTGAGACGCGGCTCACGGGCCTCTGGCGGAGCGTCTCGTTCTCCTTGCGAAGACGCTCGAGCTCCGCTCGCAGATCGTCATCAGACATTCACGGCCCCTCGCGAAAATTGGCGGAGCTTCGTGATGACTTCCGGCAGATTCGCCTTCAGGTCATCCAACATTGCGCGCTCCGAGTGGGTACCCGGCAGCCCGGTACTACCCGACATTCAGGCCAGTCCTGGTATCCCGTTCGGCGACGGCGCCTACTCGTTCATTGGTTGTTCTCTCACCAGTGCTTCCGGTCGCCGTCCGCCCCAGGCGTACATAGTAGGCCGTCGAGTCTCTTAGAAAGCTAGCACGAAGCCGGCGATTCTCTTTCGGGTTGAGGCTATAGGCGGTCTCACCTGGAGACGGTATCGTTCGGGAGACCATACAGAGGCCAACATGCAGAAACGCACACTTGGCAATAGCAACCTCGAGGTTTCGGCAATCGGCTACGGCGCGATGGTGCTGAGCCCGAGCTACGGAGCGCCGCCCGATCGACAGGCAGGCATCAACGTTCTTCGAGCCGCCGTCGAGCAGGGAGTGACGTTCGTCGACACCGCGGAGGTATACGGCCCCTTCGCGAACGAGGAACTCGTTGGCGACGCGCTCGCGCTCCTTCGCGAGCAGGTGGTGATTGCCACGAAGTTCGGATTCGGAATCAACCCGGACGGTACTCGACACGGACTCGACAGCCGCCCCGATCACATCCGGCGGGTCGCTGACGCGTCGCTGAAGCGCCTCAAGGTCGAAACGATCGATTTGCTCTACCAACACCGCGTCGATCCGGCCATCCCCATCGAGGACGTCGCCGGAACAGTGAAAGAGCTCATCCAGCAGGGGAAGGTGAAGCATTTCGGCCTGTCGGAGGCGAAGGCCGAGACGATCCGGCGCGCGCACGCCGTGCAGCCGCTCACCGCGGTCCAGAGCGAGTACTCGCTGTGGACGCGGGATCCTGAACACAATGGCGTGCTGGCGACGTGCGAAGCGTTGGGCGTGGGGTTCGTCCCTTTCAGCCCGCTGGGCGCGGGCTTCCTCACGGGGAAGATCGACCCGAGCACGACATTCGACAGCACAGACTTTCGCAATCGATCGCCGCGCTTCGCTCCCAATGCCCGGGCGGCGAACCTGGCGCTCGTCGATATTCTCAAACGCGTGGCCGAACGGAAAAGGGCGACGCCGGCGCAGATCGCGCTCGCCTGGTTGCTTGCTCAGAAGCCATGGATTGTACCAATCCCCGGAACACGGAAGGTGGAGCGCCTGGAAGAGAATATCGGCGCGGCCTCGGTCCAGCTGACACGGGACGATCTCCGCGAGATCGAGCAGGGCACTTCGAAGGTCGTCGTTCAAGGGGCCCGGCTTCCCGAGGAGGTCCTTAAGCTGACGGGTGGCTAAGGGCGGGCTTGCAGAGTGCCGAATCGGGCCAGGCGATGCGTATGGGAACCGTGCCGTTGGCAGGCCACGCACGCTTGGCGGCTCCCCCTACTGCCCCTGGAGGGCGGCCGCGCGCGCGGCGCCTTCCTCGCTCCGCGCCCGGTGTGGCGCGTGAACGAGCATCGCGAGATACGCCGCGTGCGCCTCGCGGGGCCGGCCGGCGGCGAGTAGCAGGTCGCCGTACAGCTCACGCGCGGGGAGCACGGGTCCAGGGGAAATCGGGAGCACAGGCTCGCGGTCCTCGAGATCGGACGCTTCCGACGCCCGGGCGATCGCCGTCGCCGTGTCGCCCGCCGCAAACGCGAGCCAGGCCGACGCGGCCAGCCGCTGCACTTTCACTGCGGGGATGTCGCGTTCGACCGTCTCGAGCTCAGCGACGTCGCCCCGTGCCGCGGCCGTATCGCCGCTCCGTGCGGCACCGATCGCGCGAGCAAAGTAGGTGATCGCCGCGACCTCTGGCGCACCGCTCGCCGTCCGCACTGCGAGTGCCGCCGCCTCCTTCCACGCGTTGCGTTCGAGCGCGTAGCGTGCCGGGATCGCAGCCAGGGCGTACGCATTCGTGTACGATCCCTCCGGATAGCTCACGGTGACGGCGTTCGCCTCATCGACGATTTTCTTGGCCTCGCTATCACGGTGCTCTTGCAGGTACGCATAGACGAGGTAGTCCAGCGCGTGTCCGCGCTGGTCCCACATCCCGTGCCACCCCTGGTGTACCTCGTACTGGCGCGCGATGTCGGCTGACTTGACGTTCGCCGCGATGGCTTCGTCCCAGAGCCCCATCCGCGTGAAGATGTGGGAGGGCATGTGCTGCGCGTGCGGTACCGCGGGCGCGATCTGGGCGTAACGCCGGGCCGCATCCAGCGCCAGAGGGGCGAGGCGGGGCGAGTCGTTTGCGTGGATCACGTAGTGCGCGAGCCCAGGATGTGTCGGGTCAGCGCGGAACAGCGGGAACAGGATGGAATCGGCGTGTCGCGTTCGCGCCCCGGTGGTGTCGAACGCCGCGCCATTCGCGATGATGGCGAGGGCGTAGAAGATGGCGGCCTCATGATCCGCTGGGTTCTGCCGATAGACCTTCTCCATTGCCTGCTCATACGAGGCAATCCGGACACCATATGACGGAGTCGGCAGCTCGCGATAGTACGTCGCGATCGCGCCAGTGTAACCCTGCTCGCGCGCCGTGTGCGCGAGCCGCGCCGCTCGTTCGCTGAGCTCGTGCCCGCGTTTCAGATCGTCGACCGACGGTGGTGCCCACAGCGGATGCAGGAGACTCATCGCCTGCCCCCAGTACGCCATCGCGCAACTCGAGTCCGCGGCGCTCACCGCGGCAAACGTGCGAAACGACTCCTCGTACCAGAACGAGTGGAGCAGGGCCACACCACGCTCGAACCGGACCTGCACCTGAGGCGAGCACGACGTCGGAAAGTGCACCTGACCGACATCGTGCTCGTGCGGTTCTTGAGCGCCGAGGGTGGTGCACACGGCTAGCAGCAGGAGCGACGCGCGCATATCGCCTCCCAAGTCGTCGAGGATCAGCAGACCGCAATATATGGTCGCTGGTATCCACGCCGAAGGCCGGATCGTTGCCTTCAGCTGCGCTGTCGCAACCTACGAAGAGCCCGCTCGGTCAGGCAGGCCAAGGATCGTCCACCCTTCCTACGAGAACCGGCACCGGGTGCCGAACAAACGCGCACTTGCATGGCGGTGTGACTGTGAAAACCCACTCCAGGGTCTGTACGAGGCTCGTCCGCACTCCGGTGATGTTATTGCTGCCGGGTGCTCTGCCACTCGGTGGCGACCGCCGGAGGCAGCGAGTCGAGGTGATGCAGAAAGGTCACGACGGTCCAGATCCTTTCAGCGCTCACGTCATGGCCAGTCGAATCTTTGCCCATTTGGCCGTCCCACGCGAACATGCCCGAGTAGCGCACGCCGTGCTTGACGATCCAATAGAGCTGCCAATCGGGCTCTGTCGGCGGGTGCGCCGCGAAGTGCGGGGCAGGGGGGTACAGTCCCGTGCTCGTGTTGCTCCCCGCGTTGGGCACTCCGTGGCACCCCGCGCAGTTGTCCTTGAAGAGCTGCAATCCGGCGCGGAGGTTGGCTTCCGTCGGTGCCACGGGATTTTGGAGATGGCTCGCCCGCCGGTCTGCCGTCGCGACGAGCGCGCGGTGGGCAAATGCCTTTTCCCAGCGGGGAGCCACTACGTTGGCTGCTGTGTTGAAGAGGCCCAACGATCCGGCGGCAAACACCCCAAGCGGGACGATCAGTATCCCGACGATGACCCCCAACACAAAGCGACGCATTGTGATGATGGGTGTACGGGTGAAAGCCGACTCGATTGGGTGACGCGCGGGAGCGCGAGGCGATCGCCCCTTTCGTAAGAGTATATCACGGCCCCGGGTGGTTGCCTGTGACGCTCGATCACGTTCGACGGAGCACTTCCGGAAGCGCTTGCGCGCCAAGCTCCGATTCGAGGATGAGGCGCGACTGCACGGTGCCGTGCAGCTTGCGCACATGCGCGTAGGCTTCCTCGATGTGTTGGTGCATCAACGTTCGCACCTTCTCGTGATGTCCCTTGCGCGCCGCGTCGATGATGGCGCGGTGGGCGGCGACGGTTGCCGCCCCGAACCGCTGGTAGGCTGCCGCATGTCCTTCGATCACGATCAGCTCGCGGAGCGAGCGATTGATGAACTGCCCCATGAACCGCAACAGCGGGTTGGGGTGCGCATTGGCCAGAATGTCGTGGAAGTGCAGGTCCTCCTGGCGCTGCTCGAGCGCCGGTGCGCAGAGATCGATCGTCTGCTCGAGCGCGGTGAAATCGTCGGACGTGAGCGCTCTCACCGCGCCTGCCGCCAGCTCCGGCTCGATGAGGAGCCGCACATCATATAGGTCTTCGGCCGTCGGCTCGCGGAAGTACAGGTAGTTCTGCAGCAGCCGGAACGCATGATCGAAGGGCACCTCGCTGATGGTCGCCCCGCCGCGCGGGCCGGTGCGGATCCGCACGAGTCCCTCGGCCTCGAGCAGCGCCAGCGCCTCGCGCATCGTCCCTTTGCTGACCGTGAACAGCGCCTGGAGCTCCCGCTCCTTGGGCAGCCGGTCGCCCGAGCGCAGCGACTGGTCCGTGATCCAGCGCTTGACCTGCTCGGCGACGTGGTCGGCCCGTTTCACTGGGCCGCCAGGTCGCGCGGGTCGAGCACCCGGCCGTGCAGTATGACTTTCACGATGGTTCGATAGGCGTGAATGGTCTGCGTCGGGTCCTCGCTCAGCAATAGGAGATTCGCCCGCTTCCCGACCTGGACGGTGCCGATCTCATTGTCGAGCTTGAGCGCCTGGGCGTTCGACAGCGTCGCCATCTGGAAGATCTGCGCTGGGGTCACGCCAGCATCGACGAGGTCCTGCATCTCCATCCACCCATTGAGGCCCGGGGGATTGGCGTAGGTCGGAGCGCTCGGCGTATCGGTCCCGAACAACAATCGCGCATGGTGCTCGGCGAGATACCATGTCGCGACCATGTCGCGGCCAATCGGGGCCGCGTAGTCGGCGCGTGCGCGGGCCCACGTCACGTCGCCCCCTGCGGCGACCTCATCGCGATACGCCTGTCCCTCCTTGGTGCCGTACCACGCGATGAGGTTCGCCGGCAGGAATTTCCGGAGCGTCGCGTTCGACAGGTACGCCGGATCGAAGAGATCGCGCAGGCCAGGCAAGACCTGGATGGTTGGCTGCCATCCGACCTTGGCTTGCACGATGCTGTCGAGAAGTCCGCGAACCGACGGCACCAGCTCGGTCGCCTGGGGTGCTTCGTTCCAGTGCCACAGACCGTGAGCCATGATGTCGACGCCGGCGGCGAGGCCGAACCGTTGGGCTTCGGTGCCGTTGGCGTGGATCAGTACCGGGAGCCCGGCGTCGTGGGCTGCGCGCACCAGCGCCTGGATCGTGTGCAGCGACGGCACCGGCAGGTCATGCGTCGGGCCGAATCCCCGCTCGAAGAACGTTTTGACGCAGATCGCGCCATCGGCTTTCATGCGTGCGACGGACGCGCGGGCGGAGCTGTCGGTGTCGACGATCATATACGGGAACAGCGCATACCGTTCGGGCGCCGGCATGAAGTTCATCGGGTATCCGTCTTTCAGTGCCGCGCCGCCGCAGAAGTACGTATCGGGGGCGGGGTCGTAGCTCTTCCAGCGGTCCATCGCTATGGGGGCCGAGATCAGGTCGATCAGCGTCGTGAACCCGGCGTAGAGATAGCTGCGCGGGATCTGCTCGCGTGCTTTGCCGACGATATCGGGATGTTGGCGCTCCTGCTCATCCGTCATCCCCGGGACGAAGTACAGGTGGACGTGGCTGTCGATCAGCCCGGGGACGAGGTACAGCCCGCGCCCATCGATGACGTGCGTGGTGTTGAGCGCCGCGACGATCCGGCCGTCGTGAACGCTCACGGTCGCGTCGCGCATTGGTGCCGCGCGCTCGGGGGAGATGACCGTGACGTGCTCGATGCGGACGTCCTGCGCACGGGCGGCCGCCCATGGGAGGGCGGCGATCCATAGAAGGGGTAGTCTCATATTTATCATGATAAATAGCTCACCTAGGGTCCACCAGCCCCGGTGGGGCGAGCCGCGAGTCGTCACAAAAACGGGCAGCCCGCGAGTTCAGATCATAGGATTGTTGGAGAGCCAGCCAACCGGAGGCTGTATGGATCGCTTGGCCCAGGACCTTCGGATTGCCTTTCGAGCCCTGCGCCGTTCGCCGACGCCGGCGGCAGCGACTGTGCTCATCCTCGGGCTCGCGATCGGGATGGCTGTCGCGATGGCCACGCTGCTGCACGCGGTTTCTCATTCACCGTTTGCCCATGCAGGACCCCGAGCGCGTGGTCGTCTTATGGACCTATCGCGTCCCGTCCGTGGAATCGTCTGCGTGGGCGTTCGATTTGCCCGAAATCCGGCGCTCCGTCCGCACGATGCGAGACGTCGCCGGGGTCGAGCACCATGGTACGTTCCCCATGCCATACCTCGACGGCGACCGCACGTGGATGGTCCCGCTCTCGTGGGTCAGCGCCAACGACTCTCTCTGGCGCGCGCGGTGACTCACCAGCGCCAGAATGCGAAGGCGAGTGCCGTCGATCCGCTAGGCCGAGCAAGTTTGCGGCTACGACGGTGAACTTCCTCGCCCAAACGCGGCATCACCGTATAGGGCCGCGGTCAGAGTGAAGAACGCGCTCAGTGTGTATTCGACGCGGTTACACCCGTTCCGTCCGACCACTGACCCACGGGAACGTTAAACTCGATCACTGGCGCTGGATCCCAGGACACAAAAAAGATCGGGTTGTCCTGAAATACGCCGTTGCGTGGAAGTTCAAACATCACGTGGGCCAGATTATGGTCACCCCGATCGGTAAGGTACGCTTCCTTGGACATCATGTAGGCCATGGAACCCGACTCCGGAACACCCAACTCTTTCTTGGCGACTGCGGTCCTGATCGCGTCAGTGATTTGGGCTTTAGAGGCGCCAGCCAATGCCATCCCGGCCTCTTTCATAGCATAAGGCAGGAGGGACCGCGCGGCGGGTGGATTGAGGCATATGGGGCTCCGATTTTTGGGACTCCAAAACTCCGGGTTGTTCAATGGCCCCGCAAACGCTCTGCCCACCAGACAGACGAAACCGTTCTTGCCTTTGGCCGCGGTTTCGAAGTTCTTCTGTCCCAGCACCAAGACCTCGGCGTCGCGTGATATCGACGGAGGGGCCGCGGTGCGTGCCAGAGCTATTTCTGCATCGCGGTCCATCCGGTATTGCTCGATCGGAGCCATGCTGGGATACGGCGAATTGGTATCCTGCGCCTTTGTGTCCTGTGCGTGGATCGGCCACGCAGCGCCGAACAGGGCGACCAACACTACGTTTCCCCATCCGATCGCTTCGCCTCTGTTTCGGAGCATTGATTGTCTCCTCTTTGATGTGAACTTCGCTCACGGCGCGCCCTTCGCGTGACGAGCGTCGCTTGGAAATGGGTGCTCCCAAACGCGGAAAAAGTTGGAGTACGCCTGCCGCCGCCACGAGGCCTTCCTAACGTCTTTAGACCAACCCCACGAGTGCGGACGTTACGGGCGGCAGTGTTGGTGCTCTTCGGAGCGCGCCGACCGCTCGGGCGGATTATACGCTCATCGGCGTGCCGCTCACGGCGGGCGCGACGACCGTGGATCTCGCGTTCCACGATCCGGCGTTCCCCACAGGCGAGAAAATCACGTTCGCGGCCCTGCTCGTGTCGGCGATCTGGCTTGCGATCGCGCTCGCGCGCGCCCGGCGGGCGCCGTCGGAGGCCGCGGCGTAGCGGTGCGAAACCTTTGGGTCCGCCTGCCGTATCTGATTACTATCGGCGTGGCCTTTGCCTGAGGGCGAGGCCCGGGGATCGATTTGCTGGAGCGTCGCGTCCAGGAGCGTCGCATGGGCAGCTTGTTGCACGACCTGCGTTACGGCGTGCGCATGTATGTGCGCTCACCCGGCTTCAGTGCCGTTGCCATCCTCACACTGGCACTCGGCATCGGAGCCAACACCGCCATTTTCAGTCTGGTCAATGGGATTCTGCTGCGTCCACTTCCATACGCCCACCCCGATCAGATCATTCATGTCTCGTGGCAAGGCCAAGGCTATGCAGGTCTCGACCTCACCGTGCCTCAATTCGAGTTCTGTCGCGACCAGAGCCACGCGTTCGCGTCGGTCGCCGCCATTGGACAGGTCGTGGAGCGCGAACTGAAATACGGGACCTCAACGCAGTGGGTGAAGACGCTCTCCGTCAGCGATGGATTCTTCGAGGCGCTCGGCGTGAACCCGATGCTTGGACGCGGCTTCTCCCGCGAGTACACGCGCCCTCAAGGGCCGTTTGCCGCGGTGCTGACGAACTCGCTCTGGCACCGCGCTTACCGGGCCGACCCACTGATCATTGGTCGCACCATCACGCTCGATGATCAGCCCTATACAGTTACCGGAGTCCTGCCTCCCGGTTTCCAGTCCGCGTACCCGGCCGAGTTGTTTGTCTCGTTGGCGTTGGGTACCACGGTTGCTGACGCCGGCGCGAACACTGATGTGATCGGCCGGCTTCGACCCGGGGTGACTCTGTCCCAGGCGCAAGCCGAGATGCCGCTGCTCGGTCAACGGTTCTGGGCTCAGGCGCCAGCGTCGCAGGATAGACGCGGCCAATATCATCTCGATCGTTATCAGAGCTGGCTCGCCAGCAACTACCGCACGAGCGTACTCATGTTGCTGGCAGCGGTCGGTCTCCTGCTGCTCATTGCCTGCGCCAACGTCGCCAGCTTGCTCCTCGCGCGCGCGAACGCTCGGCAGCGCCAGACGTCGATCCGGCTCGCACTCGGCGCGAGCCCAAGCCGCCTCTTCGCACAATTCCTTGCCGAAGGACTGTGCCTTGGTATCGCCGGTGGGGTCGCGGGCTTCGTCGGAGCGTACGGCCTCTTGCGAGTCGCGGTGTCGGCCATCCCTTGGCAGCTGCCGACAATCGATCGGATCGGCGTAGATGGCCACGTCTTCTTTTTCACTCTGCTCATCGGGACGACTGCCAGCGTAGCCTTTGGCCTTAAGTCGTATGCTTACACGCGGAAACTCGATTTGACTGGCACCCTCAAGGACGGCCGAGCGGTCGTCGGAGTGAGTCGCACTGGCGGACGCTTCCTCCGCGGCATTGTCGTTGGCGAAATCGCTGTGTCGCTGACGCTTGCTTTGGGTGCGGGCTTGCTCATTCAGAGCTTCCATAACCTTTCGCAGGAGAAGCTTGGCTTCAATCCGGACCATCTCTTCCTCATGCAAACGCCGTTTGGCGAGGGGCGTGACTCGGCCAGGGGCGCTATATGGGGAATTGAGCGCCAAGTGCTCGAGCGCATCCGAGCGATTCCCGGAGTGCAATCGGCAGCAGTGGTGTCGGTTGCTCCGCTGCACGGTCAGAACAATTTGCCGGCTCAGCGCGACGGCCATCCGGAACACAGCACCGGCGCGACCGAATACCGCGCCATCAGTCCGGGCTACTTCTCGACCATGGGAGTTCCAGTCGTGCAGGGGCGAGGCTTTGCCGAAAGCGATTTAGCCTCCGCTGCGCCAATCGCCGTCGTCAATGAAACGCTGGCCCGGGATTGGTGGCCGAACGCCACCCCAATCGGTGACCACCTGGTTGTCGGCGAGGTCCAGGGCCAGAAGATTCCTGACATTTTGGAGCCCGCACGGACCATTGTCGGTGTCGTCGCCGACGTCAAAGGCATGACGATGGGCAGGCCTGCGCCGCCGATGATCTATGTCCCGGTCACCCAAGCCCTCATGATGGGATCAACTGATTGGGTCATTCGAACTCGCTCCGCCACCGGCATTGCCGCCGCCTTACAGACGGCCGTCACGGATGTCGCCCCTGACCAGCGAGTCGTCGACGTTGAGCCCATGGCGCAGCTCATCAGCGCGTCCGTCTCGCAGCCGAGCTTTCAAGCGATGCTCATGGGTGCCTTCGGCGGTTTGGCTCTCTTTCTGACGCTGGTGGGCGTCTATGGCGTGCTCAGCTTCCAGGTCAGACGGCGCACGCATGAAATCGGCGTACGACTGGCGCTCGGTGCGAACCGGGGAGACATCACGCGACTCGTGGTTGGCAACGCGGCGAAGCTGGCGGTCGTCGGAATCATCATCGGGCTGGCGGCGGCGTTCGGTCTGACTCGTTTCATTGCCAATTTGCTCTACCGAGTCCAGCCCGCCGACCCGACAGTCTTCGCGATGGCCGGCATGGTCGTTCTCGCAGTCGCCCTGCTCGCGGCGTATCTGCCTGCCCGGCGCGCCGTGCGCGTCGATCCTCTGATCGCTCTGCGTTGCGAGTGACCTGGTGATTCCTTGTCTCGCCGCCCGCGGTATCGGGCATGTCTACGTCGATGGAGGGATTACAGTCCAACGTTTCCTCCGCGCCGGCATGATTCAGAGGCTTATCATCAGTCGCGTTCCCGTCCTCATTGGGAGCGGTATCCCGTTATTTGGTGAGCTCTCTGGTGATCTACCGGTGCGGCACGTTGCGACTCGAAGCTTCCCAAGCGGTCTCGTACAAAGCGAATACCATCTGGGGGGAGGGTCTCGCTCAGAGGGAGGGCCTCGCCCCGACTTGGCGCGGCTTTGGCACTGACGAAGTGGACGTTACTCAAGCCGGTTACCAAGAGCGCGACCGGACGATTCCGACGTCCGCGGTAATCGTTTCGAGGCGCGCCGGCGGGGAAACGGCAATACCCTGCGCGTTGACGCCTCCTAATCGGAGACGCGTTGCTGCTTGGCTAGTTCCGCGCGGAAGTCTTGCTCCTTTTCCGCTACAAATTGTTTGTAGCCCTCAGGGTCAACGAAGGGATTCGTACCCCCGTCTTTTAGGAGCGCGTACTTCGCTGCCAGCCCAAAGTAGTCACCGTGTGCACCGAGGAAGATATCGCACGGCAATGACTTCAAAACGCGCCACATCCGCTCGTAGTCTTCCGCAATCTGCGGATACTTCTGATTGTGCACGAGCATGTAGCCGGGGTTGACATTGGGGCTGCCAACGATCACCACGTTGTACGTCTTGCCCCCCTCAGTCACCTTCAGGGTCCATGTGGTGCAGCCCTTCGTGTGCCCGGGAGTCAGGTCGGCGACAAGCACCGTGCCCCCGAGCGCCACTTCGTCACCATCGTGCAACACGCGGTCGACTTTTGTTGGGCGATAAAGATCAGGACCATTGCCGTACTGAAAGTCGCTCTTGCCTCCGGATTCGACCACGGAGACGTCGCCATCCATTACCATGTAGCTCGCTCCGGTCAACTCCTTGATTCTTGCGCTGCCAGCATTGTGGTCCCAGTGCGCGTGACTGATCAGCAGAATCTTGGTGTCGTTGAAGTGGAATCCGAGCTTCTCGATGCTTGCTGCGATCATCGGCACATTGGCGTCCAGATCACTATTGATCAGGATGTTCCCTTTCGGCGTCGTGACGAGAAAGCTTGCCAGTCCCCTGCTGCCGACGTAGTACAGGTTGCCGGCAATCCGAAAAGGGGGGAACGGCTCGGTCCAGTCCGGACTGCTCTGTGCCGACGCCACGCATGCCGGAAGCAGCGTGACAATCATCGCGATCGAAGCGATGGCTTTAGTGTATCGCACCTTGGTCTCGACCTCGCGCCGTTTGAACACCGGGTAAAGGGTTGCCTATCATTGCCCGACCACGATCGGACCTAACGCGAGGATAATCCATCGCTGCTGCCCGGGCTATTCATCCGAATGCACGGTGGATGGTTGGATGACCCCGCGCTAGCCAGTGAAGTCGATGGTGACCTCTTCTGACGCGACTAGTCAGTGGACCGCATCACAGGGCGCCGTTCCAGGCGCGAAGAATGGCGGCAGAAGCGGCGGAACCAGGCAGAAGAATGAGGGATCCCTCGCGGAGAAGCTCCGTGGCGGTGGCCTTGCGGAGGTCAGGGCTGGTGAAGGGCGCGATGGAGTAGACGCCGGGCAAGTTGGTCGGGACGGTGGGATACGGCAGGTGGGGAGGTTGTGCGCCAGAGTCGGCGCGGCGGACTTGGGGGGCGCTGCGGAGCTGGGTAGACATGGGATCACTCCTCGGGTGTGACGCATCTCGGGATTCCATGCGGCCGGCACCGCATGGCGATGCGACTCGCCAGGCCCGGCGACTAGGTCCGGCATAGTGCCCGCCACGGGCCCCGGGGTCAAGCAAGCTCCGCAGCCCGGTTACCTGTCCGGCCGGGCGGGATTTTACTCACCCGGTACGCCGCGACGGCGCTCGCTCACACTCGGCGACCCGCTCTCACGCGGATTATCGCGTCCCCGCCAGCGTGCCCCGTCGATTGCTACCTTGTTCACTTTAATCGTCATGTTCACTATAATAGTGAACACAGCCTTATGCGTGAACATAGGATTCCCGCTGCTCAATTAGCTGCCGTCATAGCACTGCTAGAGGCGGCGGTCGGCCCGCGCACCCACGTCGCGATCTTGGGTGATCGGCGGACCGACAGCAGTGTCGCTGTGCGTCTCACCATTGGGGCGCAGCGGTCAGTGATCCTGCGGTTGATTCTCGTCCCGAGCGGAACACGGCCCAACCTGGCCATTGTTCGTCGGAACGAGCATCCGGTATTCGTTGCCGAGCGGGTCTCGCGGGCGACCGCTGCAGCCTGGCGCTCCGAGGGCCAGAGCTTCATTGATCTAAAGAGCCAGGTCTTCATTGAAATCCCCGGCCTTCTGATCGACCGAGGCATTCGGGTCTCGCGGGCACCCGCCTTGACCCCTCCGACACTCGACCCCTTCGCCGATCGTGGGTCTCTGGTCACGCGGGCGCTGCTCGAGCATCCACCTGATCGCGCCTGGGGTGTCCGCGAGCTCGCCGCGACGACCGGCGTCGCCTTGGGAACGGCGTCTCGCGTGCTCCAGTCGCTCGAGGCGGCTCGGTTAGTCCAAGTGACCCGCGTCGGCCGCGCCGCCCGCATTACCGTTCCGGAACCCACAGCCGTGTGGCATGCATGGACCGCGGCTTACGAGTGGACCCGAAACGCCGCGGTGGCGGTCGCGGCACCGGTCGGCGATCCGGCTGCCTTCCTCAAGCGGATCGTTCCCGCCGTGCGAGGTCTGTTCCCGGAGCTGCGCGTCGCGTTGACTCTCCACGCCGGTGCGTCGCTCGTCGCCAGGCACGCGACCTGGGATCGGGTGCACGTGTATGTGGAGGTCGACATGCCACGCGATCTCGCGCATGTCGCGACGGCGCTGGGTTGGCCGCCTGCATCGGAGGGGCGTGTCGTTCTGCTCCGCCCGTTCTATCGCCGCTCGCTGTGGAACGGCGTCCGACTCGTTCGCAGAATCCCCGTCGTGAGCGATCTCCAGCTCGCCCTCGATCTCTGGGACTTCCCCGTCCGCGGACGCGAGCAAGCCGAGGTGCTGTTAGCCCGTCGACTGCCCTGGATTCTTTCGAAAGGACAATCGCGTGTGACCAGGGGAAAAGGGTGACACCGGCGCCGGACACGACGGTCCTCATTCAGGCGCTGGCCGCGGTCGAGCCCTACTTGCCGGAGATGACGCTCATCGGCGGTTGGGTGCCACATGTCTATCGCGCGTTTGGCGGATTCCTCTGCTGGGACAGCTCGCTGTCACTCACGACTGAAGCAGATCTCCTCATTGATCCTGCCATTCAAGAGAGCGATCGCCCGCCACTCACGGCTCTGCTACGGCAAGCAGGGTTCAAGCCCACGACGCAGGGTCCCACTGCGGCAGTCTGGGAAACGACAGGCGCACAGCCTCTGCGCATCGAGTTCCTCGTTCCTCACGTCGGCCCAGAAGCAGGACGGCGGCGACTGCGCACGATTCCTAGCCAACCCGGCATCGGGGCGATCCCACTCACCGATCTGACCGTTCTCTCGCGGTTCGTGCGGCAGACTGTCGATTCCCCGACCGGGGAAGGGAACGAGCGTGCCCATCGCCGTGCGCGTTCCAACGCTCGGCGCATACGTCGTGAACAAGGTCGCGACGTTCGGCCACCGCCCGCAAGCTGCCGACGGTACGAACCCGCTCGGCGGCAAGGATCTCGTCTATCTCCGCGATCTCATGGCCGCGGGCCCGGGCGTCCGCGCGCAGATCGCCGGTGACCTCGCCGTCATCGTCTCGGACATCACGGTACGCGCCACAACGCGAGCGGCGCGGGCTGCCGTTCGCAACCTTCAATCGGGTTGGCCAGGGGCAACGCTCGACTCAGCTGTTCGCGAGCTGGCAGAGCGCGACCGGGTGACGGATCCTAACGTCGCGCGCGCAGACCTTCGAGGCTTTCTCGCGTTACTTGGGGACACGTTCGACGCGCTAGGTCAGGCGCGATAGGTCTGCACCAGAAAGAGCGCAAAGGCGCCGAAGTCGAAGGTCCGCAGCGAGGCCAGGCGAGAATCTTTCGAGTCGGCCTTCTACTAATTCGCCGACAGCGCCACGATAGGGTTGGTGCGCGTTGTGCGAAAACGCGGGGATGCTCGCCGCCGCCAGCGCCACGAACAGGAACACGCTAGCCGCCCCGACGAATACCGCTGGATCGTGAGGACTGACGCCGACGAAGAGGCCAGCCAGCGCGCGGGTCACCATCCAGGCGGTCAGCCCACCCAGTGCGATACCCATCGCGGCCAGCGCCAGCGCTAGCCGCAACACACCTGCCATCACCGAACACCGGTCCGCCCCAAGCGCCATCCGGACCGCGATCTCACGGTGGCGCTGCGCCACGACGTAGGCGAGCACGCTGTATATGCCAACAACACCGAGAACGAGTGCGACGATGGCAAACAGTGTGGCGAGAAACGTCGCAAAGCGTGTCGTCCCGACCGTGTCCGCCATCCGATGACCGCGCGAGCCGCTCGGTTTGTGACCGGCGCGGGCCTCAGGCCATCGCGGCGTTCTAGCGGCGCGTGGTGCCCGCTCCTACATTCGCTGCCGAATTACGTAACGAGGGTAGCATGCGCCGCCTACTGTTTTTGGTCGTGGTCGTCGGGTGCAGCAGCTCCAGCGGCCCAAAGATCACCGTGAATGGCGACTGGAGTTATGAAGCGCCGGATCTTGCGACGAGCGGCGCGTCGTGCAGCGTGACGGCCACGCTGACCTTGGACCAAACTGGGGCCACGTTCAGCGGGACTTACTCCGACGGGCTCAGGACGTGCGTCATCAACGGCGTCCAGTCCAGCAGTGGTCCCGTCCAGGGCAGCGTTTTCAACGGGACGGTCAGCGGCGACGCCGTTTCCTTCAACATTCAAACACAGGGCACTTGGGTTCAGACCGGCACGATCTCGGGTAACTCGATGACGGGCAGTGCCAACGTGACGTACGCCACCGGGACCGGCGGGATGGTCACCCTGTCTGGGTCCTGGTCGGCGACGAAACAGTAGGTGGATAGGCGTCGAGCGACGCCGTGTCCTCGCGGTCGGCGATGTTGGGCCAACGCGGAAATAGCTCGTCAATCATCATCCGGCCCGGGCCTCAGGCCAACGCGCCGTTCCAGCTCAGGCCTTTATGCGAGGCCCGACGCTCGCGCAATCAAGAGCATCCCTGCGCCGACGACAACCGCTCCGAGTGCTCTGGCGACGCGCTCGCCGTCAGGTGCCAGACGCTCGGCGGTAATGGCCGCCGTGACAACAGTCATCGCACGGAGATCCATGACCCCCACAACGAGGAGTATCGCCATCAGATTGGCGCAGCACGAGACACAATGGAAGCCAAGGCGAAGGCCGTGTCGCCACGCAGTGCCAGGGTTTGGCGACACCACGCAGCCCCTAGGCAAAGCTTCGCGCCAGCAGGCGAGGTGATGCAGCTTCCACGGTGAGAATTGGAGCGCGCCCGCAATCAGCACAACCACACCGATCGCAGCGGGTACTGCGCGCGCCAGTGCCGGCAGCCGCATCTGGATGGTCCCCAACCCGACCGCCAACGGGGAAATAGCTATTCCTACCACCATCCAGAGGGAGAAGTACCCCGCGCCGACCAGCGCGGTCAGCTGGCCGGCGCGGGTTTCGCCTGTTCTCGCAACAGCCTGGCGGTAGCGCCGCAGCATGGGCGCCAACGATGGCAGCATCATGGCCACCATCATCACGAGCCACATTGCGACGAAAGACGCCGGCTCGGTCATGCATTCGCCTCTGCGTCGCGCTTTCGGAAGGCGGCTTCTCCAGCGTCGCTCACCTCGACCCACTTCGAGTCAGGCGAGGCTTCGGCCTCATAGTTGTCGTGCCAGTTCCACCACTTGTAGGGCGGGGTCTGGGGATAACCCGCCGGGGAGTCCTCCCACGTCTCCTGACGGCCGAGCGCCGTCATATCGAGGTAGGCCCAAGTGGACCCCATCGCCTCGTCGCCGCGGCTGTTGATGAAGTATGTGCGGAACACCTTGTCGCCGTCGCGGATGAACGCATTGTGGCCGTGCCACTGATCCACGCCGAAATCGATGTCGAAGCTGTCGGTGATGGTGTACCACGGCATCGTCCAGCCCATGCGTGCCTTCAGGCGCTCGATGTCCTTCTGTGGCGCGCGCGACGCGTACGCGAGTGTGGTGTCGCGGGCGTTCAGATGGGCCAGGTTGGAGACCTGATCGGCGCCGAAGGAGCAGCCGCGGCACGCGTGGTCGGGCCAGCCGAACACTCCGGGCTCGAAGAAGGCGCGATACACGATCAACTGCCGGCGCCCCTCGAACAAATCCAGCAGGCTTACCTTGCCCGCGGGTCCGACGAACTCGTACTTCTTGTCCACGGCCATCCAAGGCATCCGCCGGCGTTCGGCGGCGAGGGCGTCACGTGAGCGGGTCAAGGCCTTCTCCTTCACGAGGAGTTGCTGCCACGCGGTGTCCCACTCCTGTTGCGACACGATCGGGGGTGTGGCGATCGCAAGATCTCTCACCTGTTTCTTGTCCCTCTCTTTGCTTGTTGCCATCTGTGTCGGCATCGGGTTTCTCCCCTGGTCAGATTTCATCCTTACTACTCGCGATTTGATCCCGTGTCCCATGGTGATGGGATATATCTAGCGCCTGATGTCGACGGGCTGGGAGTGACAACTGTGACGCGATTCCCATGGACTCCCTGATCTCGGCCGCAGCCGGCGCGCTCGCGGCGGGCGATCCCCTCGGCGCACTGAAGCGAGTCGCGCTGCGCAATGATGCGGCTGCGCTCGCTCTCCGAGGCATTGCCATGGCCCAGCTTGGTGATTTCGTGCGAGCCAAGGCGCTCCTACGAAGGGCTGCCCGGGCGTTCGGTCCACGAGAAGCGGTGGCCCGCGCCAGGTGCGTGGTGGCCGAAGCCGAGGTTGCGCTCGCTTCACGCGACCTGGACTGGTCCGCGAAAGCGCTCGACACGTCGCGTGCGACTCTCGAAACGCACGGCGATCGACTGAATGCTGCGCATGCGCGGTATCTGCAGGTCCGCCGCCTCCTCTTGATCGGGCGCCTGGACGATGCAGAGCGCATGCTCGCCGACCTCGATCCTGCGCTGTTGCCACCCGCGCTCAGAGCCGCGCACGAGCTCGTGGTGGCAGGCATCGCGACGCGGCGCATTCGACCAAGAGCGGCGCGCACGGCGCTCGCTAGGGCTGAGCAGGCCGCCCGCGATGCAGGCATTCCTGCGCTGACGGCAGAGGTTGAACGCGCGTCGCTCGCGCTCAACGCGCCGGCCGCACGTCTCGGCGGGAGTGGCAGGGATCGACTTCTCTTGCTCACAGAGGTTGAAGAATTGCTGGCCTCCAAAGCGCTGCTCGTGGACGCGTGCCGTCGCGTGGTCCGTGACGGACGCACGGCAGTTTCACTCGCACGGCGTCCGGTCCTCTTCGCGCTCGCGCGAGCACTGGGCGAATCGTGGCCCGGTGACGTCCCGAGAGACGCGCTGCTTGCGCGGGCATTCGGAGCGAAATTCACCGACGACTCGCATCGCGCGCGGTTGCGTGTCGAGATTGGGCGGCTTCGGAGAGCGGTCCGGATGATTGCCGGCATCAACGCAACGGCCACGGGGTTCGCACTCGCGCCGCATCGCGCACGCGAAGTCGTCGTACTGGCACCGCCGGTCGATGGCGAGCGTGCGGCGGTGCTTGCGTTGCTGTCCGACGGTGAGAGGTGGTCGAGCTCAGCGCTGGCGCTCGCGCTCGGAACCAGTCAGCGGACCGTGCAGCGATCTCTCGACTCCCTCGCGGCAGCGGGCAAGGTGCGGTCGTTTGGCCGCGCACGAGCTCGTCGCTGGATGACTCCGCCCCTCGCTGGATTCACGACGATTTTGTTACTCCCTGGCCCAAGCACCGACTGAGTAGGATACAGCCATGAAGCGATCAACCGCCGAAATCACCCGTGCGTACGGCCCTTTTCCGGGAGCCGACAAGGTGGCTGGCGTTTCCTACGACGGCCAGCACGTCTGGTTTGCGTCCGGAGATAAGCTGCACGCGTTCGATCCTTCGAGCGGGCAGCCGCTCCGCTCGGTTGATGTCGGCGCGGATGCGGGGACGGCGTTCGACGGCAAGCACCTGTTTCAGATCGCCGAGGATCGCATCCAGAAGATCGATCCCAACACCGGCCGCGTGGTCTCAACGATCCCGGCCCCCGGCGGGGATGGCGACTCGGGGCTGACCTGGGCCGAGGGGACGCTCTGGGTGGGGGAGTATCGGAATCGAAAGATCCATCAGGTCGATTCCGAGACGGGGGCGATTCTTCGCACCATCGAGTCGAATCGCTTCGTCACGGGGGTCACCTGGGTTGATGGCGAGCTATGGCACGCCACCTGGGAAGGTGAGGAGAGCGAATTGCGGCGAGTGGATCCCCGAACAGGAGAGGTCCTGGAGAAAGTGGCGCTGCCCCCCGGAGTAAACGTTTCGGGGCTGGAGTCCGATGGCCGCGGTCAGTTCTTCTGCGGCGGAGGCAAGACCGGGAAAGTGAGAGCGGTCCGACCCGTCCGTGTTCGAATGACGAGACGGAGCGGGAAGGCGAGGGGAACGCGCTCGCGATGACACCGGCTCGACGCCCACATGCAACCACGGCGCGCTATCCGGCGAAGGACGGGACGGGCAGGAGGGGCGGGCTAGAGCCTTCCTACATGTGCATCGTAGCCACCTCACGGTCGCGTAGGCGAGGTGCTATCGCGAGGTGGCCCTTCGCCGCGGAACTGGAATCGCTGCGAAGGCTAGATCGTCGCCAGCTCCGCGACCCAGTCGGGTGCCAACGACACGGCGGTCGCCGACAGGGCGCATTCCCACCGCGGGGAATCTCCATGAATGGAGGGCGGCGGTGCGACGACCACGCCTGCTTCGCCAAAAATCAGGATATCGCCGACCTCGTACGTCGGGATAGGGCCTTCCGGCGCCGTATAGTAGTAGTGGAGACGCCCGGCGTGGCTGACCACAGCCGTGCGGGGCAAGTCGCCCGGGAGTGAGCGGGTCACCTGTAAACGCCTCAGGCCTCGTCGCCATTCGAGGCGACGTACTGACGTGAACGGGTCTCGCGGCACGCTCACGACCACCAGTCGACTGGGCTGCCCGGTCGCGATGCCAACCGCGGCGTACGGCCAGATCTGCCACCAGTGCCTGATCTCTCGAGCGTCGGACACTCGGTCACCGACGATACGAGCCAGTTCGATCAGCGGGGAACGGCCATTGCTCGCGAGCGGCACGACGCGCCAGCCCCGCTCCGCATAACCGACGACGGCGCTCACGACACTGTGCATCGCGCTCACAGTGTCTCCGCGCGACCGTGTGTTGTCAGGCATTGGGTCCTGGGCAGAACGACTTTGGGGTGCCGGTAACCGGCGGTCTCAATTCCCGCAAGGACAGTGGAAGCGCGGCCCTGTCGCGGAGCCTGCTACGTCTCGAACTGGTCACGGTCCGAATGAGAATGTGAGCCGCAGCGGCGAGACGGATCCCATCGAGCCGTTAGGAAGATGACTTCCCCTTGATCACCGACGTCGACAGCTGGCGGTACGAGCTCTACTCGGATGGCGGCTTCGCTGAGGCCGAGCTTGACCCGTCGTTTCCGAGGAAGGACGACTGAGCGTCATGGCGCGAAGGGTCGGATTTACGCGATGATCTCGTTGAGACCTTCGACAATCCGGGCGAGCTCCTCGCCACTCGCGCGCGCGAGGCGCTTGCCCACCCGTTCAACCGCCAACGTGCGAATTTGGCTGATCTTCACCCAGGAGCGCTTTGACAGCCCGGGCGCATGACTCTCGAGCGTCAGCGGAAAGCCGGCGCGTGGCTCTTGACTGGTGAGCGCGACGCCGATGACCGTGCCCGATCGATCATTGAACACGTCGTGACTGAGCACCAGCACCGGCCGCAACCCGGCCTGTTCGTGTCCGCGGACCGGGTTGAGATCGGCCCACCGAATGTCCCCTCTTAATACTCGGGCCACGCCGCCAAGTCGGTCGCGAGGCCTTGTTCGGCCAGCGCCTTCTCTTCCCGTGGATCCAGCCGCGCCGCTTCGCGCGCGAGCCTCGACTGACTCATCCGGTCGAGCTTCTCTGCGAGGGCGGCTTCGATGGCCTGGCTCCGGTTGGGAAAACGCTGCTGGGCGACGAGCTCGTCAACGCGCTTGAGCAGCGTCGCGTCGAGCGTGACGGCGACTTTGGTTTTGGGCATCCAAACCTCCAGTATGATAATATATCATACCGCGCAGCTGTGCGCCAGCCGAGCAGGTCAACGCGTGGCCGCTCGAGCCTCGCTCAGTGGGTTCTGCGCGCCCTCATGTTTGAGCTCGAAGCGCGTTAGCCGGGTCGATTCGGCTTGCTCGCCAAGCCGGTGCGAAGCTCGCAGCGGCCGCACACCCACAGAGCAGAAGCGCCACGCCGATCAGAACACGCGGATCGTACGGCGAGGTCTGGTAGAGCAGAGCGGCGATCGCGTGGCCAGAGACGAGCGAAAGCACGGTGCCGACCGCGATACCGATTGCCACGAAGCCGAGGCCCTCCCCGACGACGAGGGACAAAATCGATGCGCGTCGCGCTCCGAGTGCCAATCGCAGCCCCAATTCCCAGCTGCGCTGTGTGACGCTGTAGGAAATGAGCCCATACAGTCCCACGAAGGCAATGATCAGCGCCAGCACGCCGAACCCCGAGAAGAGCGACGCGCCCATTCGCCAGGGTCGCATCTGAGGGGTGATGACGTCGGCGAGCGATTGAACCACAGGCGGTTCGGCGGCTGGGAACCGGTGCCGAAGCGCCCGCCACAACAGTTGCGACGCCTGAGCTTCTTGACCCGGCCGCACGCGAATCGTCAAAGCGTTGCCGCCGTTGGGTCGAAGGGGCACGTAGTATTGCATGGACTCTGATTCGACGACGTCCATCACGTGCGCGTCGGTCACGACACCGACGACGGGCACGCACCCGTGCATGATGCCGATGACAAAACACTTTCCGATCGGGTCCTCATTCGGCCACACCGCCTTGGCCATCGCTGCGCTGATGACAGCAGCGCGGTAGGGCTCTTTCACGAAGTAGTCGGTGGGCGCGCCTGATCGATCCGCGTCGTTAAAGAGCCGGCCCTTGAGCAAGCGGATGCCGGTGGTCTCAAAGTAGGTTGGCGATACGGGCGTGATCGGCGCAGCTCCGGTAAACCCGGCCGCCGCCAGCTGAGCGGAATCACGTCCGGGAATGTCCAATGAAATCGTAAACACGTGCGACGACATGGGGCTCCGCATGGCAATCGCGGCGCCTTGAATGCTCGGCGCTCGTGACAGATCAGCGGCAATCTGTTCCAGGCCAAGCCCTATCTCTTGCGCGTGACTCCAGGTGTCGTCGTACCTAGCTTGTGGGTCGCGGAAGACTAGCGATCCTGAAATGAGGCGCTCCACATCGTATCCGAGATCGATGCTGCGCACGCGAGACAGGCTCTGGAAGAACACTCCGCCACCGACCAGGAGTACCATAGACAGCGCCGATTGGCTGATCACCAACGCGCGGCGGAGCACAACCATTTGGCCCGTGGTGCCGCGACTCGCAGTAAGAGAGCGCGCCAGATCCTCCCGACCGGCCTGCACGCCCGGAATCAGCGCGACGATGACGCACGTCATGATTGCGACAGCCCCAGTAAACAGCAGAACCGATAGATCCACCGCACCGCCTGCCCAGTGCGCACCGGGCAGCAACAATCCTTTGATCGTCGCGGATCCCCAGATCGAGATCGCGACTGCGGCCAGACCGGCCAGCATTGTCAGGACGAAGCACTCCGACAGGATCTGGGCGACCAGGTGCCGGCGTGAGGCGCCCAACGCGATGCGTGCGGCGATCTCGCGCCGCCGCTGCATGCCGCGGCCGAGCATGAGGTTGGCCACGTTCAAGCACGCAATGATGAGGAGCACGATCACGACGGCCATGAGCCGCCAGGTGATGCCCAAACTTGGATCGGCGTGCGGGAGCAAGGTGAGGGTGGCGGTTTTCCCTGTGAGCGTGGGCGCCAGCGCCTGATTGATCGAACCAACGAGAGCGACTGCTGTTGAGTCAGGGCGGAACTGTGTCGGCCCGCCCTCGCCGCCGAGCGAGCGTCGCAACACGGTCGTGCCAATCGCAGCCAGATGATTCGTCGTTACTCCCGGACGGACGCGTGCGACAACTTCGAGGGGAGCCGCCATCCACAACGCCAGCGACGCGTCGTACCAGGGCTTTCCCCGATTCGGGCCAAACCCGATCGGCGCTTGGGGATACGTCGGCAGCGGCAGCCAGAGGTCGGCGTCACTCAGATCGGTACCAACGAACCCCGGTTGCGCGACGCCCACCAGGGTGACCTGCCGGCCATCAATCGCGACCGTCGCGCCCACCACATCTCGACGGCCGCCGAAGCTCCGCTTCCAGAGGCCGTCGCTGATGACCGCGCTGAGTACCGGCGAGCCCATGCGCACTTCGTCGGCGGAGAAGAACCTGCCGAGCTGCGGTCGGACGCCAAAAAGAGAGAAATAGTTGCCGGATGCGTACACAGCTCTGGCCGGCTGTGCCTCCCCGGCGGTACTCAAGCTGACCGAATCGGGGGGCGTAAACGCAGTAACCTCGCCGTCCGATCGCAAGCCATCGGCGAGTGCCAAGTAATCATCGTACCCAAACTCTGCCTGCAGCGCCGGGAGACCGTCATCAGTCAGTGTCGTTGTGACGTACAGCCGGTGCAGCGTGTGTGCCGCAACGACGCCTGTCGGCGGTTTGAGAAACAGTCGATCAACGATGGCGAACAGGGTCGAAGTCGCGCCGATCCCGAGCGCAAGCGTGAGGACGACTGCGATGACAAATCCCGGCGTGCGGCGGAGTGATCGGACAGCAAGCCGAAGATGCGAAATGAGGTGCCCTATCCACAGCGAACCCCACGCCTCGCGCGTGAGCTCCTTCACGTGCGTGACGTTACCGAACTCGCGTCGCGCCGCGCGAACGCCTGCCTCAGCCGAGTCGCCACGGGCTTGATAGTCTGCTGCGGCCATTGCGAGATGAACGCGGATCTCCTCTTCCAGGTCACGCTCGCGACGCGCCCGCGAACCACAAAACGGCACCCTCACGTACCCTCCGACAGTGGGCGCGTGAGAATCGCGGCAATCGCTTCGCTCAACTGCTCCCACCGCGACCGTTCAGCAGCCAGTCGCTTTCGGCCACTGGGCGTCAGGCAGTAGACCCTGACTCGTTGGTTGTTGGCAGAGGTCTCCCACGTTGCCGAGATCAAGCGGTCGCGCTCGAGGCGATGCAGCGCGGGGTAGAGCGAGCCTGTGTCTACCTGCAGCACCTCTCGTGAGCGATCGCGAATGAGCTGCGAGATCCCATACCCGTGCCTGGGGCCCCAGCGCAGGGTCTGCAGAATGAGGAGGTCGAGCGTGCCTTGCAGCAGCTCGATGCGCGAGTACAGCCGGTCCTGACGGGCGATTGCAGGTCTCCCAAGGTGATGCCTGTAGAGACTCTACAGCCTGGGGGTGTAGGCTGTCTACCCCCCAAAGCGACATCGCGAGTTTTTACGCAGAACTGGCGCCACGGGTGGACTGCACAGTCGCAAGGACCTGTCACGCCAGTGGCCGGTCGCGCGTCCGGAGGGCAGTAGCCCAGGGACCCGGAGCACGTTGACCGCTAGGATCACCGAAGTAATATTACTTCCATGGCACTCTCTCGAAAGAAGGCGACTACGATCGCCTTGGATCCCACGGACGATCGCTTGCTGACCCGCGCCGCACGAGAGCGCGGCGTCTCACGCGCTGAGTTCATCCGACGCCAACTCGCCCTCGTCCTCGAGCAGTATCGCCGACATCCCAAGCCGCGCAGCGCCGGCGCCGTTCGCTCACTTTCCGAACGCGGCGACGAGCGCGAGCTGTTCGGTGCCGACGGGTAACACGCCAGCGCTGATTTGCGACACCGGCGCGCTGCTCGACTATCTGGTCCAGGACGCGCCGGACCACGCGGCCTTTCGAGACGCGATCGACAGTGCCCGCGCTCGATATGTCCCGGGCCTTGTGCTGGCGGAGGTCGACTATTTTCTCCGCCGGGAACGCTCGGCGATGCGCGCCTTCGTCGACGACCTGGTCGCGGGCGCGTTCACGTACGCACCTCCGACGCTGGGCATTCTTCAGCGAGCGATGGCCGTCGACCAGCGGGTTGCGGAGATGCGCCTCGGACTCGTCGACGCTTCGATCGTCGTCTTGGCCGACGAGTTGGGCATTCGACGCATTGCGACGCGCGACGTGCGCCACTTCTCAGCGATCCGCCTGCGCGACGGAAGCGCGTTCGATCTCGTGGTTCAGCCAAGTCGTCCCGACCAGTCATGACCGCGGCGCGACACGTAGTGCGGCCAAGAGGCGGCCATTCTCGTATCTGGCGGGACAAAAACCGGCGTGGTCAGTACGCTCGACGTAACGCGTACCACAGGCTAGGGTTCCGCCAGAGATGATTGGGAGCTACGGTGACAAGCGAACGCGTAGCTTTGCCCAGGGACGATAGGTCAAGGCCTTAGCCGCTCGCACAGCGTCGCTCATTCGAGCGCGCTGACCGCATCCCGAATCGAGATCATGAGGGTCATGGGATCAAGTGGGGACGCAGCGAACCCTGCGCGCTCGTAGAACGTTTTCGCCTCCTCAGAGATCGCGTGCACGACAATGGCCCGAATGCCGCCAATGGCGGCCGCTTGCATGGTCCGAAGTATCGCGTCACGCAGCAGGCTGTGGCCGATGCGCTGCCCCTGCCAGGCACGATCGACGGCAAGTCGACCAAGCACCATGACAGGAATCGGGTCTGGCATGTTGCGGCGAATGCGCCCTGTCGCGCTCACTGCGGCAACGGACCCATTCGCGAGCGCATAGTAACCGACGACGCGCGCACCGGCACACACGACGAAGGTCCGCGAGGCGCCGGCCTCCTCGTTCGCGAGGGCTCGCCGCCTGAGCCAGTCGTCGAGGATTGCATGACCGCAGTCGAAACGCGAGACGTCGTGGGTCGGACGGAGGGGTTCGGGCGCTGTGACGGACCCGCCGCTCGCCACCCCCGGTTCGCTCATCGGTCCCAGGGCGCCTTGGTAGCCAGCAGCCGGCGGAGGCGAGCAGGTGTAGTCGTTGGCTTCTCCAACGCCGCAACGAAGCGTTTGAACGTGGACTCGTCGAGCATGAAGATCCGTTGATCGAGTAGCACCGCAGTGGCGGCGCGGGACGCCGCATCGAGCATGAACTCCGAGCGGCTCCGCCCCAGCGCCTGCGCGGCGCGATCGATGAGCGCTCGCTGCCGCTCGCTAATCCGCAGATTGATGTTCTCGCCGCGCGCTGTCGCTGATTTCGCAGCTGATGGGGGCATGCCATGAACTCCCTGAGGCGTATGTACAATAAACATACAACGTTGTATGCCCATTGTCTATACGGCTACCCCCGGCCGTTCCAGCGGCCCGCGTGCGCGCCTGGCTCTCCCCGCCGACCTGCTCATCCCGCGGGAGGTCCCTCGGCGACGACACGAATGGATGTAGGCTAAGACCGAATATCCGCCGAACTCGGTGTAGCGCCGGGGCTCGTTTCCTTGCTTAACTGTCTAGAACGCTGATTCTAATAAGTGATCGTGCCCGCGGCCTGGGGTTATTCATCAGCGACCGCTGGCGATCTCGGTCGCCGGGTTTAGGGCTTCGGTGGCTATCCAATGCGGAAAAGATGCCTAACAACTGGGACCATCAGGGCGCCTCTTTCGCCGGCTTCGAATAGAGGTCCAGCGCATCTCGTTCAACAGCGGCAGTGATGAACCCGCGGAGGACCTCGCCATCTGCATCGGGAAGGACTAGCGTCGCTGGGATCATTGCTGAAAGTGGTCTCGCATCCACCGTCCGCACACCTTTTAGTAGTTCACTAATCCAACTCAGCTTCGCGACTGTAATGCGCCGCCACTGCCCCGTCTGTGCAGATCGGTAGTCGACATATGCGGGTGACATGCTTGGTTGACGAAGCCAGATCTCGCCATCCTCCACGTTCGTGAATCGCCATTCTCCGGGCACTGATTAGCTCCGGGGACTGGTGTGCTCTCGCACCCACTCCGCGAGCGCCCGTTCGTCGATTTCACCGGTGGCCACGTCGAGCATGAGAGGGACGACATTGGCCTCTGCGGCAATCAACTCCAGGCCGTTCATGTCGAGAAACACAAACATCGTTTGGAAAGCCGTGCGCTTGTTGCCATTGATAAACCCGTGATTCTGCGTGAGTCCGACGCAGTATGAAGCGGCCAGATCCGCTAGGTCGACAGTCGGCTGGTGCAGCCAGCGGTTGCGTGGCCGGTCCATGGCTGATTCAACGAGACCGCCGTCGCGAACTCCCCTGAGTCCGCCGAAGGTAGATACCAACTGCGCGTGAATCACGCCGACGGCGGCACGAGGTACCCAGATCGGTTCCGGCAGCTCGGGAACGCGTGTCGCCCCGGTGTCACTCACTTGCTCGCAAGGGCCTGCATCGCGTTACGATACCGGCGCATCCCCTTGTCGAGCGACTCCATCGCGGTTTTGAACGCGGGATCAAAGGGAGTCAGCAAGATGCCGCCATTGATCTCAACCAGATACATCGTGTCTCCGGCTGCCACATGCATACGGTCCAGCATGGCCTTGGGGATGGTGGCCCCGGTGGAATTGCCCACCGATCGGAGAGTGGTTTCCTTGACCATTTAGCCGCCTGTCAGCGTTAGAACAAAGGTAATAACACCGTGGAGCGGTGTCAACAGATGTTATAACTTGAACCAGTGAATCACGCAGACAACGACGCCACATGCCTGATCGCGGGAATACCACTAAGCTGCAAGCAGAGTGGCCGACCTCACTCCGGACCCAAGGGTCGGCAGCGCGGCGAAATCCCTGACTTGTCGCCGGTTCTAGCGGAGTTGCAAGCCGCCTGAACCAGCCAGCGCGAATGTGACGGCGAACAACGTCACGGTCGCGGCGATCGCACCGATGACGGCCATCGCGATGCGCAGGACGCGCAACAGCACGCGCTCGACGTTCGTGTCTGCGACGTCGGCGAGGCTGCGCTCGCCGTGCACGGCTAGCCCCCAAACACCAAACGCGATGGGCATCACGAACGGGACCGATGCCACGCGGTGTCCACTCCACAACAGCGCGATGCTGACACCGGCAATCAAGCCGCCGATGGCGATCAAGGCCAATCTCGGCGGGTTCGCCCGACGCGCAGCTTCGCCAAGAGCGGCTGCAAGGGAGCCGTCGCTGGAGTACGACGAGCGCGGAGTCGATATCACCACGCGATCCTCCTCGGCACTGACTGGTCGCTCATGGACCCATCCGACCCTCGCCGCTGGAACGGACCTTTCCAATATACGCTAGATGTTAGACGCTGGACGCTGGACGCTGGAGAAGAACCCCCGAGTGCCAGCAACGGAGCATCTAGCTGGTCCTCGGGGTTTGTCGTCCAACGTCTAGCGTCAACATTTAGCGTCCAGCTCTAGCGTCTAGCCCCTTATGTCCGCCGACGCACTTTCCGACCCGAGACTCGCGGCAATGCCGCCATCACTGTGCCTGCGAGTTCCGGCGAATTGTCTGATGACCGCCGGCGAGCCCGTGGCCGTATCGAAATCACGCAGCCACAACATAGACACGATCGTCACGTTGTGGCGATCGTGCGCTGAAAACAGCGGCACGGCGTGCGAAATCGCCATTACTCTCCGCCCCTAGGCGAGTCCTTAAGGCGAATAGCCGAAAGGCCAAGCCACCATTGCGCTAGCCTCGAAAGAGCTGCTAGGGCGCCGCGAGGGCCGCGAAGGCCGGGGAGGAGAGAATGCGGAAGGACCGGAAGGGTTTCACCCTGATCGAGTTGTTGATCGTGGTCGTCATCATCGGCATCTTGGCGGCGATCGCGATTCCGAAGTTCGCCAACACGAAGCAACAGGCCTACCTGGCCACCCTGAAGTCGGACCTGCGCAACCTGGTCACGGCTGAGGAGGCGTACTTCGCAGACAACACCACCTACACGACCTCGCTGGCGACCACGCAGTTCGACGCGTCGCAGGGTGTGACGTACAGCGTCTCGAACGCGAGCGGGACCGGCTGGGAAGCGACCGCGACCCACGTGGGGTTGGTCGGTGCCACGCCGTCGGGGTGCCACATTGCAATCGGCACGTACGCGACGACTGCGAACGAGGACGAAGGCGCGCCGTATTGCCCGTAATGCGCTAGACAGGGTCTAGGAGTCTGGGTCGACTCCCTCCCTTATTACATTGCCCGCCGTAGCGTTGCGACGCTGCGGCGGGCAATGTGATATGGGTACTGGACGCCGGACGCTAGACGTTGGACGTTGGAAAGAAACCTCGGGGCCAGCACTGGTGCACTTCGCCGGCCTCGAGGTTTTTCTCTAACGTCCAACGTCCAACGTCCAGCGTCGTAAGACGTCTTATCGCTCAATCGAGCCCTCGAGCCGGCGCTTCAAGAAATCGCGCTCGCTGACGTTTTCAGTCCTGGCAATCGCCGATTCGTACGCGAGCGCCGCGTCAAATCCGCGGCCCAGACGCTGGAGCATGTCTGCGCGTATGGCGTGAAAGAGAGCGTACTCGCCGAGATCGAGTGTCTCCACGATGGCGAGCGCCGCCTCTGGTCCATCGATTTCGGCAACCGCCACGGCGCGGTTCAGCGTCACAACAGGGTTCGCCCCACACATCAGGAGCTGATCGTACAACCGTAGTATTTGCCGCCAGTCGGTGGCAGCTGCGGTCGGCGCGTCGCAATGGACTGCGTTGATCGCCGCCTGGATCTGATAGGGACCTGGCTGGTTGCGCTCGAGGGAACGCCTGACCATGCCGTGGCCCTCGGCGATCAGCCCACGATCCCACCGACTGCGATCCTGGTCGACGAGCAGCACGAGTTCGCCATCGGGACCGGTCCGTGCTGCCCGGCGTGACTCGGCTAGCAGCATGAGGGCGAGCAGCCCCATCACCTCTGGTTCGTCGGGCATGAGCGACGCCAGCAACCGTCCCAGACGGATTGCCTCGCCGCACAGGTCGTCACGAACGAGCCGATCTCCCGAGCTCGCTGCGTAACCTTCATTGAAGATGAGGTACACGACTGCCAATACCGACTCCAGCCGTTCCGGAAGATCGTTTGCTTCGGGAATGCGATACGGGATCCGCGCATTGCGGATCTTGCCCTTGGCGCGGACCAGCCGTTGAGCCATGGTGGACTCCGGCACCAGGAAGGCGCGCGCGATCTCGGTCGTCGCGAGGCCGCCGACCAGCCGCAGAGTCAAGGCAATTTGCGACGGGCGAGCCAGCGCGGGGTGGCAGCAGGTGAAGATCAACCGCAAGCGGTCGTCGTCCACCGCCCCTTCGTCCGCCGGCTCCGCGCCACCCTGCAGCAATACGGCCTGGGCATGCCGCTCCTCGCGCGATTCCTCGCGACGCAACCGATCGATGGCCCAGTTGCGCGCAGTCGTGATGATCCAACCCGCTGGACGGGGTGGTAATCCTTCGTTGGGCCATCGTTCCACAGCCCGGGCAAACGCATCCTGTACAGCATCCTGCGCCAGGTCGATGTCTCCGAAGGACCGCACCAGAACGGCCACTGCGCGACCGTACTCCTCGCGGAACACGCGCTCGATCTCGCCGGTGGTGATGCTCATCTGGCAGTTAGCGATCGTCTTCGCTGCGAAACGGTCGCACCTCGATCGGGAGCGTGGTGGCCCGAGCGAGTTTGCGCCCCCACTCGAGCGCGGCGTCGAGGTCGGGTGCCTTGATGATGCTGACGCCCCCCAAGTGCTCCTTGCCCTCCACGAACGGGCCGTCGGTCATCAGCACCTCACCCTTGTGGGGTCGCAGCACGGTGGCCGTGCTCGCGGCGTGTAGTCCGCCGGCAAAGACCCACGCACCGGCAGCCCGGAGCTCGCGACGTACGTTGTCGACGTCGTGCATGATGTTCTGCAAGACCGCGGGCGGCGGTGGCTCACCGTCGGGTTGATACACGCTCAGCAGGTACAGCGTCATTGGCGTTCCTCCTTCAAGTAATGCAATCCTCTGGTGGTAGTCACGCGCGCGATGCGCTGAGTGCATGATCGGATGTCGCCCCGGTGCCGTCGATGCTTCGTGCTACTTCCGTTGGCTGGTAGGTTGCGATGATGACGCCGGTGGTCGTCGTCACACTATCCGTGAGGCGAAGTGAGGCGAGTCCCGCATGGTCGGCAAACAATCGCTGCCCCGAGCCCAGAATGACTGGGTAGATCAGGAGCACGAAGAGGTCAACCAGATTACGCCGCATGAGGGACCTGACGAGTTCCCCGCTGCCCAATACGACCAGGTCCTTGCCAGGCTGCGCCTTGAGAGCGGCGATGGCTTCCGCGGCATCACCCTTGAGCAGGGTGGAGTTGGCCCACGGAAGCGGCTCTTCCAGCGTCGTCGACGCCACATACTTGTGCGAGTTGTTCAAGACCTCGGTAATCGGGTTGCCCCTTCGCTTGGGCCACACGTTGTAGAAGTCCTGATAGGTGCGCCGTCCGAACAGCAGGGGTCCAGAGTTGGCCATTCCCTCTCCCATCACGCGTGTCATGACAGGATCGGCGTAAGGCAATGTCCAACCGCCCCGCGTGAAGCCGCCCCGCAGGTCTTCGTCGGGCCGGCGTGGTGCCTGCATCACGCCATCAAGGCTCAGGTTGGTGGTGACGACGACTCTCCGCATTGTTCCTCCCTGGGTTGAAGCCGGTATCGGCCGGTTTGTACACCCTCTATACGAATGGCTTCACCCCAAATCGACAGAAAACCGAAGACGTAAGACGTTGGACGTTGGACGTTAGAAAATGAACCTCCGGGCCAGCGAAGTGGACCGCCGCTGACCCCGAGGTTTCTTTCCAACGTCCAACGTCTAACGTCTAACGTCTCGCTTTAGCACCCGCACGCCGCCACGTTCCGCGACGTGTACCTCTGACGTGAGGCCGATGAAGAAGCCGTGTTCCACGACTCCGACCACGTGGTCGAGCTGCTCCGCCATCGAGCGGGCCGAGACGGGCGCGGAGAAGGCGCAGTCCGCGATGAAGTTCCCGCCATCAGTTTGAAACGGTGTACCGTCCGGCATGCGCCGGAGCGTCGGCTGTGCGCCCAACTCGGACAGATGTCGCGCCGTGACTTGCCATCCGAATTGCGCGATCTCGATCGGCACGACTCCGTGACTTGCCAATTGTCGCACCAGCTTGGCGCCGTGCACGACGATGATCAATCGGTCGCTGGCGCACGCGACGATCTTCTCGCGGAGGAGCGCGCCGCCCAGTCCCTTGATGAGATCCAGCGTTTCTTCCTCGACCTGATCCGCGCCGTCGATGGTCATGTCAACCCGGGGCGCGTCTCCCAATTGGATGGTCGGGATGCCGACCGCGCGTGCCTGCGTGGCGGACTGCTCCGACGTCGGCACGCCGACGATGCGGAGTCCCTCGCGCACGCGCTCGCCGAGGCTGCTGATCGCGAATGCGGCGGTCGAACCGGAGCCGAGGCCGACGATCATACCGTCCGCGACGAGTCGCACCGCGGAACGCGCCGCCGCCACCTTCAACTCATTCTCACTCTCGCCCATATCGAGCCCGCGTTCGATCGGCGACCCTGAGCAGCCGCCGTGTCGCTGACAGGGGCGCCCTCAGGCGGCGCCCCTGGCCTTTCGTCCGACTGCTCCCCGTGTCTTGGTGTAGCCGATATGGCTACACTATGCTAGGGTAGAACGGTGCCAAAGCCAATCCACACCCGGCGGGCGCGTTGTACCCCAATGTCCGTCCTGCGCCGCGCGCTGCCCGGAAGGAGTATGATAGCGGGCATCACTGGTGATCATCGCTTCCCTGCAGGCCCTCCACCTCTACGCAGGAGCCTACTATATGATTGCGATGTCCGAGCACCGGTACCCCCCAGCCCGCAGCATCCACCGATCCACCACGCTCGTTGCCGCGCTCGTCGTCGCGGTGGCATTTGGTGCGCTCGCCCAGCGCCTCGCGGCACAGGGCGAAAGCGCGCGTGACAAAGGCTTGCGCGAAGTCGGCTATACCGCGCGCGCGCAGAAGGGAGTGGGCGAGTTCGTCAACGAGGATCAGATCGCGCAGCGACAGCCCGCACAGATGACCGACCTGTTCACGAAGGTCTCCGGCATCCGAGTCGACTACTCGAGCGGCTACCCCTTGCTCACGGCGAGCAGCACGCCCTCCGGGGGCTGCGTCAGTTACATCGTCGATGGCCAGCAAGTGATTATGTCCAATCCGGAAGACTTCAACAGCTTCATGCATCCGGGCGATGTGTCGGCGATCGAGGTGTACGCGGCTCCAGAGACACCAGATCAGTTCCGCACGCGCACCGACGCACAATGTGAAGTCATCGTGATCTGGACGAAAAAGAAAATCGGTGGCTGAGGTCCTGAGCGCGTGTGAAGTGGGGCGACGCCACTCAACGTCGCCCCCACTGCATCTGGTCCGACGTTGCCGTTCGTACTCACGGGTGCGTCGCCACAAGGAAGCAAACTCATCGTCGCAGGGACCATACACACGGTGCGCTTGCCCCTCTGGCCGATCGTCTCTCTTGTCGTGCTCTTGTTGCTGCTTCTGCTGTGGTATCGACGGGGCCGCCGATGACGGCGTAGGAGATCGCGGAGCGAACGTACGCGCGTGATCCGGTTGGCGAGAATCAGTAGGTCGGTATCGACGGATCGACCTCCGCGCTCCAGCGCGTGATGCCACCGGTCAGGTTCCAGACGTTGCGGAAGCCGACGTCCTGGAGGAACCGGACGGCACGCGCGCTTCGGCCGCCGCTCTTGCAGTGCACGATGATCTCACGCTCGCGCTCGAGCGAAGCAATGGCCTCGGTGAGCGTACCGAGTGGAATCAATCGTGCGCCGTCGATCCGCGCGATCGCGTACTCGTGCGGCTCGCGCACATCGATCAGATCGAGGTCGTCTCCTCGCGCGAGCTTCTGCACGAGCTCCGTGGGTGTGAGCTCGCGGAGTGGCGGCGCGGCCAGCTCCTCCGCTTGCGCGCGTCTCAGGCCGCAAAACTCCTCATAGTCGACGAGCGTGTCGATTTCATGCGTGCCGCACAAACGGCACGTGGGGTCTCGCCGGAGCGTGACCGTTCGGAACTGGAGGCTGAGTGCATTGACGAGCAGCAGCCGGCCGATCAACGACTCGCCCACCTTCAAGATGAGTTTGATGGCTTCGGTTGCCTGGATGGTCCCCACGAGGCCCGGCAGCACACCGAGTACGCCGCCCTCCGCGCAACTCGGCACGAGTCCCGGTGGCGGCGGTTCACGAAAGAGGCACCGGTAGCACGGCCCGTCTCGCGTCGCAAACACCGATGCCTGGCCCTCGAACCGGAAGATGCTGCCGTACACATTGGGCCGGCCGGTCAGGACACAGGCGTCGTTGACGAGATACCGCGTCGGAAAATTGTCGGCGCCGTCGATGACGATGTCGAACTCGCGAACGATCTCGAGCGCGTTCGCCGACGTGAGGCGCGTCTCGAACAGCTCGACCGCGACATTCGGATTGATGTCCCGGATGCGGTCGTTCGCGGATGCCAGCTTCGGGCGGCCGACGTCGCGCGTCCCATGTAGCACCTGTCGCTGGAGGTTCGTGAGGTCGACGACATCGAAGTCGACGAGACCGAGCGTCCCGACTCCGGCAGCGGCGAGATACAGGGCGGCAGGCGACCCAAGGCCACCCGCACCGACAAGCAGCACGCGCGCCGCCTTGAGGCGACGCTGTCCTTCGAGGCCGACCTCCGGCAGGATGAGATGCCGGCTGTACCGCAGGATCTCGTCGTTGGACAGCTGCGGGGGCGCGACCGCCTCCCGGGGAGCCCGATCGTCGACCGCCAGAAGTGAAGCAGACACTAGCTCACCCTCCGGCGACCGCAGGGACGATGGCGACGTCATCTCCGTCGCGAACGGCGGCGGCGAATCCGCCGCAGAATCGGATGTCCTCATCGTTGAGGTAGTAGGTGATGTACGGGTACGGATCCCCGCCACCGTCGACCAATCGCGGCCGAAGTGCGGGGAAACGCGCAGACACGTCAGCGACCGCCTCGCCGACTGTCGTGCCGGAGGCCGAGAGTGTGCGACGGCCGTCGGAGAGCCGCGCGAGAACGGATGGAAGATGCAGCGTGATTGGCATGGGGGGTGTGATCCGCAAATGGTGTTGACGTGAATTAGCTGGCCAGGGCTGGTACAGTCGTGCGAATGAGTGCGTCGAATTCCTTGAGCCGGGGTGCGATGGCGGGCGCTTCGGCCAGGGTCGGTGTCACGGCGTCGATCGTTTTGAGGCCATTGCCGGTGATGCACAGCACGACCTCATTGTCAGCCCGCAGATGGCCTGTCTGTCTCAGCGCGAACGCGGCGGCCGCGGTGGTGCCGCCGGCCGTCTCGGTGAAGATGCCCGTCGTTTCCGCGAGGATCCTGATCCCGCGCACCAATTCTTCATCGGTGACGGCGGCCGCCCATCCGCCGGTCTCTCGGATGCGGGTGGCAGCGAGCGTGCCGTCGGCGGGATTGCCGATGGCGAGCGAGCGCGCGATGGTGCGCGGCAGCTGCGGCACGATGCGGTCGCCTCCGCTTTCGATGAGGTGAACGATCGGTGAGCATCCGGTAGCCTGTGCACCGTACAGGCGTGGTATTGGCCCGTCGGCGAGTCCCGCGTCCCGGAATTCCGTGAACCCCTTGTACAGCTTCGTGACGAGGGATCCGCCCGCCATCGGAGCGATCACCGCTGACGGCGTTCGCCATCCCAGCTGCTCCGCGATCTCGAACGCGACGGTTTTCGACCCCTCGCCGTAATAGCTCCGGAGGTTGACGTTGAGAATGCCCCACCCGTACTCGTCGGCCACCTGTGCGCACAGCCGGTTGACGTCGTCATACGTCCCGCGCACTCGCACGACGTGTGCCCCGCAGACGGCCGTGGCCACGATCTTCGCGAGCTCGAGATCGTGGGGGATGAAGATCCACGCCGGGATCGCTGCGCGGGCGGCGTGCGCAGCGACCGCGTTGGCGAGGTTGCCCGTCGAGGCGCAGCCGACGGTATCGATCCCAAACGCGCGTGCGGCATTGATCGCGGCGGTGACGACGCGGTCCTTGAACGACAGCGAGGGGTGCGAGACGCTGTCGTTCTTGATCCAGACACGGGCGACAGCCAGTTGCCGAGCGAGTGCGGGCGCGTCCACCAGCGGCGTGCCCCCGGTGTCGAGCGAGAGCGTCGGAGTGCCGATGAATGGGAGCCATTCGCGGTAGCGCCAGAGCGACCGCGGGCGCCCGGCGATCGTCGCGCGATCGGGGAGCGCGCGGGCGGGGTCATACAGGGGCTCGAGCGGCCCGAGGCACTCTTCACAGACGGCGATCGGTCGCGGAGCGAACCTGGTGTGGCAGCGATGACAAATGAGCGGCAGCGCCGCGAACGGCGCAGCGCCATCGGCCGTCGCGTCTCGAGCATTGGCGCTGACCGGGTGGAGCTGGGTGGGCGGCGTCCCCGAAGACGCCAAGATCTCGATGTGTACAGTCGCTGTCACGGTCCGGTTCTCCCGCCCAGCGAACCCGCCTCTCGAGCGCCGTAAACGTGATCGCGTCCCGGCGCTAAAAAGCCGCGGGGACGCGAGGGCTTTTTAGCAATTGTTTAACGTGGCTGCAATAGGCCGCAACTCACCACGAGCGTTCGGTTGTGACGCGAACGATAGCCAACAGGTTGCGAATGCGCAAGCGCCCTCACCGGGCCGCGGATGTCGCGACCAGAAACAGTGGCGGGGTGATCTGTGCCGCGCAGTCGACGTGGAGGGCCGAAGGCTCCGGCCGGGCAATGAAGGCGGCGATGAGATCGAGTGTGCAGGCGTTCGCATCACCGTGACCGTAGTAGGGGAATACCACGTCGATGCTGTTCGGGAGATGTTGGTGCGCGGTGGCCGCCCAGTCCGCGGACCCGGTTGGATCGCGCGCGCCGGAGATGAGAAGCACGGGCGCGTCGCTCGAGACCGGCTGGTGCTCATCGGGCGGAAGCGACGCACGTGGCCAGGTGGCGCAGGCCGCCACGAGATCCGGCAGCAGTGGCACGCCGATCGGTTGCTCGGCCATCGCGCGCGCGACGGAGGCGCTGTCGATGTAGGGGGCGTCCTCGGCGCACAGCACGCTCAAGAGCAGCCCGTTGGCGTTGCGGCTCCAACGCGTCCGATGGGTGCGTGCGACCTCCGTCGCAAACGCCGCCATGTCGCCTTCGTAGACCCGGTGGACCCAGTACGGGACCCGTCTGGCGTGGGTCGCGCCGTACAGCAACTCGAGAATCGATTCCGCGAATCCGAGCTGCGTCAGCGTCGCGGTATCCGGCGTACCGTACCACCGTTCCCGCAGCGAGACGCGCGCCGGAGCGCGGGCGAGTCGTGCCAGGACCGAGTCCAGCTCGCTCGCCGCGTGCGGGTAGGCGGCGTGACACGACGCATTGTGGCTGCAATCGTCGAGCACCGCTGTCAACGCGTGCTGCGCGGCCGACGCCATCGACAGTGGAATCGTGACCTCTGGCCCGACGCCCCACGCCACCACGACACTCCGCACGCGACTTGGGTGGCGGCGCAGGAACACGAGTGCGGCGCGACCGCCATACGAGAAGCCCGCGATATCCGCGCGGTCGTAGCCCAGCGCAGTCAGCACTTCGTCGAGATCATCGGCTGCGATGGGCGTCGTGTACTGCGTGAGGTCGGCGTGACGCGCGAGCGCTGCGCGACATGCGGGGACGCGCGCCGCGGGCAACCGCGATCCGAGATAGGCCGACGCATGCTGTCCATCGCCAAAGAGCTGGCAGTTCAGCGGATTGGACTGACCGGTGCCTCGCTGATCGACCAGCAGGATGTCATGCGTCGGCCAGGCCCCGCGTACGAAGCCCGCGATCCCGGCTTCTGTCGCCGCTCCGAGTCCCGGTCCGCCGTTGAGCGGCACGATGACATCCGGCTGCGGGTGCGGCCCCGTGGCAGGCAAGATGACAATCTCCAGCGGAACCGGTCGTCCGGACTGCAAGGCTCGGTTCTCGTAGACCACATGCACACCACACAACGCCAGTGCGCCAGGGACGTCTCGTGGGACACACATATGCAACGCGACGCGCGACCGACCCATGATCTCCCGCGCTCGGCGGGCGGCGTGGTACCACCCAGCTGGCCCCGAGCGGCAGCCCGTGAGCAGTGTGGCGAGAACCACCGCCCTGCCGGCGCGGCGGATCGCTCCAGCTCGTCGCCCCGCGCCGATCGGCCAGCATGATGCGTCCCCGAAAGGCCGGCCGCCCGCTCGCCGCCGGTTTGTGCGGCACCGTACCGCCACGGTCCGCGACGGCCGCCATGCGCTGACCGCGGGGGGCTCATCGGTGCGCAGCAGGATGCTCTCCGCGCCAGCGACAGACCGATCCCGCATCACATCCGGCCCTGTCGGCACGCCGAGTGCTAGAGCGACCATCGTATGGATACCAATGGAGTGGCGCAGTACCGGCATTATCTGCTGAGAGGTGGGTGATGAAACGATCCAAGGCAAACAACGACGATCGTGGAGCATTGCTCGCGGGGGGTGTAGGCCTCCTGCTCATGGTGTTCCTTGTGGGCGCGACCGCAGGCCACCGTGGTATACACCCGACACCAGTGCAAGGCCAGCAGGTGACCCTTGCGGCGGCTATGAATGCGGTGGGCCGCGCGGCCGTTTCCCCGCGAGTTGCTGCGATTACGGGTTTCGAGCAACCCGAGGCGGTCGTGTACGACAGGGCGACCGACTTCTTCTACGTCAGCAATGTGGCAGGCCCGGTCGGTATCAAGGACGGGAAGGGATTCATCAGTCGCGTGAGACCGGACGGCACGATCGACAGTCTGCACTTCCTGAGAAACGGAGTGGGCGGCGTGACGCTCAACGGACCCATGGGGTCGCGGGTCCGGGGTGACACGTTGTTCGTGCTGGACATTGACGTGCTGCGGTCCTTCGACCTCCGGACGGGCAAGTCGCTTGGCAGGATCGATTTCTCGGCCTTGCACCCCCATATCCTGAATGACTTCGATTGGGGTCCGGACGGGGCGATCTACGTCACGGACATGGGCATGCATCCGAATCCGCATGGGCAGCCGACACCGGGCGCCCCGATGCGCATCCTCAAGGTCGTGCCGGGCCGCTCTCCGGTGGTCGCTCTGGCATTGAAGGCGCTCGATACCCCCGACGGGATCGCCTGGGATGCCACGGGCAGCCGGTTCATAATCACGCCCTTCGGCGGCGACACCGTGCTGGCGTGGGCGCCGGGCGAGACCGCTCCCATGCCGATCGCGGCGGGCAAGGGCAAGTTCGACGGCGTTGAGGTGGAATCGGACGGGACGGTCCTCCTCACGAGCTGGGGCTCGGGCGCGGTGTTTCGGCTGAGTGGCGATCATTTGGTGCCCCTCGTGCAGGGGCTGACTTCCCCGTCGGACGTGACAATGGATACGCATTGGCACCGCCTCGGGATCACCGAGATGAACCCAGGTGCCTTCCAGGTCTGGGACATGAACGGGGGTATGGCGAGCCGGTGACAGTCGCTCAGGCCGGCTCCCACCCCGCAGTGAACGCTCCATTGGTATCAAAGCATAGCGCCGGCGACGCGCGAGCCGATGTCATGAGAACCGGTCGCGGGCCCGCGATGGCGAAAGGCGCGGCGGCCCACCGAAGTGGCACACGCCATGCGAAACGGCGTGGATTGCCACAACGCTGCCAGGAGTCATGCGCTACCTGATTGCCCGCTTGCCGCGATCGATTCTTCGCCCACGCCCGGGCGCTCGCGCGCAGCTCGCGGCGACGACACGTGGTGGCGGGCTGGGCGCACAATCGCGGGGGGACGCAGCGGCGCGCGTCGTGGCCTTGCTCGTCAGCACCATCCCGTTCGCCGCCAATCGCGCGGGTGCGCAGCCCCCGAAACCATGCAAGCAGATTCTCTGCGCGCCAACGCTGACGCTCCAACCGGTGTTGAATCACTCGCATTTGTTCGGCGGACCCACGGTGCAGTCGCTGACCACGGGGGCCGTCACGGGCCTCGCGCCGCAGAACAACCTGGAGCTCATACTGTTCACGAACATCCCAACGCTCGTCCCGCACCTCAATCTGTTCGTCAGCACGCAATGGCTGCCGACGGCGACCGCAAACGCGAACCCCTATACGGAATACACGGCGAGCGAGCTTGGAACGCCGATTCGAACGCCGGGGCTGTCGGTGACCGGTGCCGTCTCCTACGACGTCGTGACGCCGCAACTCACAGGCGGGTGGTTGACGGTGACGCCGTATATCGGCGACAATTTCAGTCCTGCGCAACGCCCGAGCGATGCGAGTTCGTTCACGCACAAGCTGGACCTTGGCATTGGCACGACCGTGCATGCGTTCAGCTGGGTGCCGGACAAGGTGTGGATTCATCAGCTTGGCGTGGTTGTCGTGCTGGACTATCGGGCGACGGACATGCCACAGGCGGGTGATGAGGTGCCTAAAGGCGAGCGCGTATTCCTCACGAACTCGCGACCGGCACTCCTTCTCCTTGGCTTGTCGATCCCCATCGCTCCACTCATCGCGGCGCCGTGACGCCGAGTCGCACGCATCCCCGCCTCGAACAGCCAGATCACCGGGCACAGATGGTCGGTCCCCGCATTCGCCCCGTTGCGCCGCACGATTGTACGAACCGTTGAAATCTGGAGAAGGTCGCATGGTCGAGTTACGACTTCGTGTTCGCGCTGGAGGCGCGCTTGGCGCAGCTGACGCAGGCGCGCACGCGCGGACGCTCGGGGCGGCGACTCGCCGGGCGGCTGCGCTGGTGCTCTGCGTCCTGGTCATGTCGGCAGGCTGCCGCGATAATGGATCCCAGCCGGAGACTGCGGCCGCCATCCCGGCTGCGGCGGGCGCAGACGTTTCATTGTCATCCGCTCCCGCGCCGGCCCCGACGGTCGGCGCAACCGCGGGCGCGGTCGGCGAATGGCGTATCGATGGCCGGAACACGGCGCTGACTCGGTACAGCGAGCTGAATCAGATCACGACCGACAACGTCGCCCAGCTCCAGCAGGCTTGGACCTTCTCGACGGGGCAACTGCACGGCCACGAGGGCACGCCGCTCGTCATCGGGTCGACCATGTACATCGTAACGCCGTTTCCCGGCGTGGCGTACGCGCTCGATCTCTCACACAGCGGGCAGGTCAAGTGGGAGTTTCATCCCAACACCGACCCCTGGTCAGTCGGCATCGCATGCTGCGATGTCGTGACACGAGGCTGGGCCTACGGCGATGGCAAGCTGATTTACAACCTGCTCGATGACCGCACGATCGCGCTCGACGCGAACACGGGGAAGGAGCTCTGGGAGACGAGGCTCGACGATATCCGAAAAGGCGCCACGATGACCATGGCCCCGCTAATCGCGAAGGACAAGGTGATCGTCGGCAACTCGGGCGGCGAAATGGGTGTGCTGGGGTGGGTCGCCGCACTCGACATCAAGACCGGCAAGCTGCTCTGGCGTGCGTACAGCACCGGTCCGGACAGTCTTGTGAAGATCGGAGCCGACTTCCACCCGTTCTATGCGAAGGATCGCGGCAAGGACTTGGGTATCACGACCTGGCCGGCGGATGCGTGGCAGCATGGAGCGGGCGCCGTATGGGGATGGGTGTCCTATGACCCCGCGCAGAACCTCATCTACTACGGCACGAGCAACCCGGGCCCGTGGACGCAGGATCAGCGGCCCGGCGACAACAAGTGGACGAGCACACTCTTCGCGCGAGACGCCGACAACGGGGCGGCGAAGTGGGCCGACCAGATCACTCCGCACGATGAGCACGACTATGACGCCGTCACCGAATACATCCTGGTCGACCTGCCGATCAACCAGCAGATGCGGAAGCTCGCCGTGCACTTCGATCGGAACGCGTTTGCCTACACGATCGATCGCACGACCGGTGAGATCCTGATCGCCAAGCCGTATGCGTACGAGAACTGGGCGAAGGACATCGACCTCAAGACCGGCGCGCCCGAGCTCAATCCGGATAAGAACACGATGGCAGGTGTCACCGTGCGAGACATTCTGTCCGCCGGACGTGGGTGGAAAGGACGCGGAGCCAGCGGCGTTTTCACCGGAGACGAGGCTCTTCTACGTGCCGGCGATCAACCTGTGTATGGACTATCAGGCGTACCGGGTGAGCTACATCCCGGGCACGCCATACTGGGGTGTGCGTATGAAGCGGTACCCCGCGCCTGGCGGTCACCGAGGTGAGCTCATCGCCTGGGATGCGACGACCGGTACTGCGCGCTGGCAGGTGCCGGAGAAATTCCCGGTGTTCGGGGGCGCATTGGCAACGGGTGGGAACCTGGTGTTTTACGGCACGGTGGATGGCTACTTCAAGGCGGTCGACGCCACGACCGGCAAAGCGCTCTGGCAATCCAAGGTGGGCTCCGGGATCATTGGGAATCCGATGACCTATCTCGGACCCGACGGCAAGCAATATGTCGCTGTCCTGAGCGGAGTGGGCGGGGCCGCATTGACGCAGAAGGGGATTGCGGGCTATACTCCGCAGGGCGGGACGCTCTACGTCTACGGACTCGGCGCGCCAGCGGGGCCGGGTCCACAAACAGCGGCGGTTCGATCGGCCACGCGTCACGCCGCGGGGTCGCCATGAGACGCGCGCTTCTGGTCCCAGCAGTGGTCGTGCTCCTCGCCGTGGCCTGTGGGGGTCAACGTGGGACCACCTCCACGACCGCTTCGCCGACGCAGACGGGCGACACGGGCCTCGCCACTGCTCGAGCGACCGCGGCAACGTACGCGACCACGAACGGACAAAGTGCGGTACGCGGCCCCAGAGCGACGGGGACAGAGACCGGCGCAGCGAGCGCGGGGCTCCCAGATCTCGCTGCCGTTACCGCGGTCACCGTGGGCCCGCTCGCAGGCGACGCAGTGAACCCCGCGCGCAAGGCCATCAAGAACCCGTACACCGGAAACCAGAGCGCCATCAATGAAGGCGGCCAGCTCTTCATTCATATGAACTGCGCTTCGTGCCACGGATTCGAGGGTGGGGGGGGCATGGGGCCGGCGCTCGCCGACGCATACTGGCGTTTCGGCGGCGACGACGCCGACATCTTCAACTCGATATACGATGGGCGCGGGAAGGGCATGCCCGCGTGGCGGGACGCGCTCACCGAGGACATGATCTGGAAGCTGGTCGCCTTCATTCGCACGCTGCCGGACACGGCAGCGAAAGCGCAGACCGGCGGCCACGCGGCGCCCGGGTCGGCCCAGCAGCCGAATGCGAATGCACCTGGCGATTGGCGCGAACCACTCAAGGGATCGCAGGAGTCGCCGTGAGCGAAACCTCGTGGGTCTTCAGCGGGATTCCATCGATCTTCGGATCGCATGGGACCGAAGCGGCGCTCATCACGTCGCTCGGCTGGGCTCTCACCGGGATCTCCTGTCTTGTGGTGATCGTCGTTGGCGTGCTGCTGCTCGTCGCCTTTCTGCGTCCCCGGCCGGAGCTTCCGCACGATGCGGTCGGTCGGGCGAACCCTGAACGTGCAACGCGGATCATCGTGGTTGGCGGGGTTGCCATTCCGGCGATGATCCTGGTTGGCGCATTCGGTGCGACGCTTGTTGTCCAAAACGATCTGGCGACTCCGCCGAGCACGCCCAAGACCACGATCGAGGTCACCGGTCATCGGTGGTGGTGGGAGGTGCGCTACGACGGCGCCACGGACGACCAAACCGTGACGACCGCCAACGAGATCCATCTCCCGGTCGGCGAGCCAGTGCGCATCAAGCTCATGGCGTCCGACGTGGTTCACAGCTTCTGGATCCCGCAGCTGGCGGGAAAGATGGAGACGATCCCGGGACAGGAGAACTCGATGTGGGTGGAGGCGCGTGATCCCGGTGTGTATCGCGGTGAATGCGCCGAATATTGTGGAACGCAACACGCTCACATGGACTTCGTTGTCGTCGCCGAGTCGCCGGCGCATTTCCAGACCTGGCTGGCACAGCAGCGTGAGCCGGCGCGGCCGCCCACTGACTCGGTCGCAAGCGCTGGCGAGCGGGTCTTTCACCACGCCTCCTGTATGGCGTGTCATGCGGTGCGCGGTACCGAGATGCTGGGCACGCTCGGTCCCGATCTCACGCATGTCGCTGGCCGCCTCACCATTGGTGCAGGTCTTTTACCCAACTCGCACGGGGCTATGGGCGGGTGGATCGCAAACGCGCAGGCGCTCAAGCCCGGCATTGTGATGCCGGCCATGAGTTTCGACGGCACCGACCTGCGCGCCATCACGGCGTACATTGAGACCCTGAAGTAGCGAGGCACGCATGGCCACGGTTGTCGCACTGCCCGACGCGCCTGCCAGAGAGTTGGAGCAGATCTGGGAGACTCCGCGCGGCTTCTTCGGAACGCTCTCGTCGGTGGATCACAAGACGATCGGTAAGCGATACCTCGTGACCGCGTTCGCCTTCCTGCTCGCCGGGGGTATCGAGGCCGCCGTGATGCGGCTACAGCTCGCGCGTGCCGATGCGCATCTGCTGACGCCCGAAGCGTACGATCAGCTGTTCACGATGCACGGCGTGACGATGATCTTCCTGTTCGCTTCGCCCATCCTGTCCGGCTTCAGCAACTACTTGTGGCCGCTCATGCTGGGCGCACGCGACATGGCGTATCCACGCGTCAATGCGCTCAGCTACTGGACCTTTCTGTTGTCGGGCCTCTTCATCTACTCGAGCTTCCTCATCGGGCAGGCGCCCGACGGCGGGTGGTTCAACTACGTCCCGATGACCTCCCGGGCGTATTCACCCGGTCACAACATTGACTTCTACACCCTGGGGCTGATTTTCCTCGGGGTCTCGAGCACCGTCGGCGCCGTGAACTTCATCGGCACCTTCTTCAACGTGCGCGCACCGGGCATGTCGATCAATCGGGTGCCGATCATTGTGTGGGGCACGCTCACGGCATCGTTCTCGATCGTGTTCTTCATGCCGGCGCTCTCCGTCGCGTGTGTCCAGCTGTGGATGGATCGGAATGTGGGCACGCACTGGTTTGACCCTGCCAACGGTGGCCATCCGATGCTGTGGCAGCACCTGTTCTGGATGTTCGGCCACCCGTGGGTGTACATCATCGTGCTGCCGGCCATGGGTCTCGCCTCGGATCTGATTCCCGCGTTCGCGCGGCGACCGTTGGCGGGGTACACGTTCGTGGCAATGGCGACCCTTGCCACCGCGATCGTCGGCTCCGGCGTGTGGGTCCATCACATGTTCGCGACCGGAATTCCGCAGCCAGCCACGTCCTTCTTCAGCGCGGCGAGCATGGTGATCGCGATCCCCAGCGCCGTGTCCATCTTCGCATGGTTGGCGACGATCTGGCACGGTCGTCCGGTGCTCAAGACTCCGATGCTCTTCATGGGTGGATTCATCATTCTGTTCGTAATCGGCGGCGTCAGTGGTGTCATGACGGCCGCGGTGCCCTTCGACTGGCAGCTCACGGACACGTATTTCGTGGTGGCGCACATTCACTATGTGCTGCTGGGGATCAACGTCTTCCCGGTGATGGCGGGGCTGTACTACTGGTACCCCAAGATGACCGGCCGCATGCTGAGCGAAGTCGCCGGGCGGTGGACCTTCTGGCTCATGTTCATCGGCGTCAACCTCACCTTCTTCCCGATGCACATCACCGGCATGCTGGGGATGCCGAGACGGATCTACACCTTCCCAGCGGGCATGGGATGGGATGCCATGAGCATGATCGAGTCGGTGGGCGCCGTGGTGATCGCGGCCGGCCTGCTGATGTTCCTGATCGACGCCATTCGGAGCTGCCGCAAGGGCGCCATTGCGGGCCCGAATCCCTGGGACGCGCCGACGCTCGAGTGGTCGGTGCCCTCTCCCCCGCCGGCGTACAACTTTGCCGTGCTCCCGACCGTGCGGAGCCGGCACCCGCTGTGGGAAGACCGGCTCCGCGAGGGAACGCCGAGTGTCATCGACGCGGGGCCCGTTCTCGATGACGGACGGGAGACCATCGAGACCAGCGGACTCGATGCGGACCCGATCGGCCCGCTGCGCATGCCGTCGGACTCCTACGCACCCCTGGTGCTCGCTCTGGCACTGACCCTGGTGTTCGTCACCCTGCTGGTACACGCGTGGGTGTGGGTAGCGATCGCGGTGCTGTGCGTTCTGGCGAGCCTCTTGGGCTGGCTGTGGCCGACGCACGCCTCGCTGGCGCTGGCGCGGGGGGCAGGGCGATGACGAGCGCTGCGGTTCCGCTCTCTGCGTCGGCGGCGCTGCGGGCAGGACGCATCTCGAGCTTCTGGGCGATGCGTCTCTTGATCACGACGGAGGCGTGTTTCTTCGCGTATCTCCTGTTCAGCTACTACTACCTGTGGTCGATGGATCCCGGTTGGGCGCCGGGTGGGGCGCCTCCGATCCGGATCTCACTGCCCGATACGATCATCCTGGTGGCGAGCAGCGGGACGATGTGGTGGGCCGAGCGTGGGATCGTGCGTGGTCAGCCGAGTCGTCTTCGACTCGGTCTCATTATCACACTGATCCTCGGGATCATCTTCCTCATCCTTCAGAGCATCGAGTGGTCGAACCAGCCGTTCTCGATCACGACGAGCGCATATGGGTCCGCCTATTTCACGATCACCGGCTTTCATGGTGCGCACGTGATCGCCGGACTCCTCATGAATGTCGCTGTCCAGATCTGGGCATGGCGGGGCGCGTTTACTGCCGAGCGTCACGCCTTCGTCACCAACGCGGCGTGGTATTGGCATTTCGTCGATGTCGTTTGGCTCTTTGTGTTCTGGTCGATCTACATCATGCCACGCCTGGCATGACGTCCGACTCGGTGGTGTCCTCGCGAGATGTGCGGTCGGAGGAACATCCCGCTCCGCACCGGCATTCTGGTGAGTCCGAGTGTGCTGCTGTACGGGGTATTCGGCGCGCCGCTCGCATGGAGCGTTCAGGAGCTCTACGGCTATGCGGGTATGGCCCACGGATGCTTCCCGCGCCGGACGCCCGTGGCCGTACTTACGAGCGGCGGCTGGTGGTGGTCGACGCTGGGCGTTGGTCTTCTGGCGGTGGCGGTGGCGCTCGGCGCGCTTCTCGTGTCGATTCGCGCTTGGCGGGCGACGCGCGGCGAGAAGGCAGGACAGGAAACGGAGGCGCTCGAGATCGGCGAGGGGCGCACCCGATTCATGGGGATGGCCGGGATCCTGGTCAGTGCGCTGTTCATGCTCGCGATCCTGCTGACGGGGGCCGCGCTCGTCGGTCTCCCGCCGTGCAACCGCTGAGGACCGTGGGTTACGCCGATGATTCACGAGGGCGAAGCAATGCGTCGCCCCTGCCCGCCGCACGATTGGTTTTATGCGGACGATGCGTTGGGGCGACGAGACTTTGTTCTACCTACGGGCGCGCGGCGCTTGTGGTCGCTCGTCGGAGGCGCAGCGTGAAGGCGGAGCCGTGGCCTTCGGTGCTCCGCACCCGGATATCACCGCCCATGCCGCGGGCGAGATCGCGGCTGATCGAGAGACCGAGGCCGGTGCCTTCGACCGTTCGCGTCAGACCCGCGTGGACCTGGACGAACGGCTCGAAGATCATCGCGTGCTTATCCTCCGGAATCCCGGGGCCGGTGTCCGTCACGCGAACGAAGGCATCGCCCGGCGCGTCGGCACGATAGGTCGCATCGACCACCACACGCCCGCCCGGCGGAGTGAACTTCGCGGCATTCGACAACAGATTGAGCAGGATCTGCGTCAGCTTCTCCTGATCGGCGCGCACGAGAAACCGGTCGGTCACCTGGACGTCGTAGGTGATGCCTTTGGCGGTGAGCTGCGGTTCGATCATTGGCGCGAGTTGCGCCATCACGATGTGGAGGTTGATGTCCTGCAGGGCGTACTCGACCTGGCCCGCTTCGATCCGAGCGAGGTTGAGCACGTCGTTGATGAGGCCGAGCAAGTGCTGTTGGTTGCGCTGGATGCGCTCGAGCGCTTGCCGCTGGGGTTCGCTGATCGCGCCGTGCACGCCCATGGCCAGCAACTGCGTATGTCCGGCAATCGCGTTGATGGGCGTGCGCAGCTCATGACTCATGACAGCCAGAAAGTCGGTTTTTGCCTTGTTGGCTGCTTCGGCGGCTTCGAGTGCGCTCGCCCGCGCGCGTGCCAGTGTGAGCTGTGCGCCAACGCGGGCGAGCAGCTCCTGCGCCCCAAACGGCTTCACCAGGTAATCGTCTGCCCCGGCCTCTGCCCCCTCGATGCGGGCTTCTTCGCCGGCGCGTGCCGAGAGGAGAATCACGGGAAGGGTGGCCGTCGCCGGGTCGGCACGGAGTGCCTGCATCAAGGCAAATCCGTTGAGCCCCGGCATCATGACGTCGCTCAGTACGACGCTCGGTCGCTCGTTGCGCACCGCTGCGAGAGCGGCCGTGCCATCGGCGACGGCCGTCACGCGCCACCCGCGCCCGCGCAAGAGCCGGGCGACGTAATCACGCATGTCGGCATTGTCATCGGCGAGCACGATCAGTGGCGCGTCGGCGGCCACCCGTGGACTCGCCGCGTCTCCTGCTGGCACCTCCGCTCCCGCGGTGCTCGGCGGTTCGCCGCCGTTCGACGCGGCCTGTGGCAGCCAGCGGAGGGCTTCTTCGACATAGGACAGCGCGTCGACGCGCGTGCGTTGCAAGTCGCGCGGTGGTTCATCCTCCCAGGCGATGCGGTCCGGCGGCAAGTGCGCAGTGCCAAATGGGATGGAGATCGTAAATGTGGTCCCCTCGCCTTCCCGACTTGTCACTTCGATCCGTCCACCATGTCGACGAACGAGCTCCTGTACGAGGGCCAGCCCGATCCCCGTGCCCTCGTGGGTTCGGCTCCGCGCATTCGGCACGCGGTGGAAACGCTCGAAGATGCGAGGCAGCTGCTCGGCGGCGATGCCGAGGCCGGTGTCGATGACGTCGACGATCGCAGCTTCATCGGAGTCGTGGATCCGCACGCTGATCGATCCTGCAAAGGTGTGCTTGAGGGCGTTTGACAGAAGGTTGAGGATGATCTTCTCCCACATCTCCCTGTCGACGTACAGAGCTGCATGCAAGGGTTGCGCGTCGAGGACGAGCGTCAGTCCCGCACGTTCGATGGCCGAGCGAAACGCACTCGCCAAGTCGGCCGTGTAGGCGACCAAATCGGTGCGCTCGTACATTGCCGCGACGCGGCCTGCTTCAATGCGGGAGAAATCGAGCATCGAGTTCACGAGTTTTTGCAGGCGGAGTGCGTTCCGATGGATCAGCTCTACGTGCTCGCGATCAGCCGCGTCGAGGTGTCCGGCCCTCAACAGGTCGGCGGTTGGGCCGAGCATCAGCGTGAGCGGCGTGCGAAACTCGTGACTCACGTTCGAGAAGAACGTGGTCTTGGCCCGATCGAGCTCGGCCAACGACTCGGCGCGGCGCCTCTCCTCCTCATACGCGCGCGCGTTGACGACGGCGGTCGCTATCTGTGCCGTCAGGAGCTCGAGAAAGCCGACGTATTGCTCGTTAATCGCCAGCCGGCTGCTGATGCCGGCGATGAGCAGGCCCGCTGGTCGATGGGCCTTGTTCGACGGGATCGGAAGCGCCACGGCCATGCGCGGCGCGTCTGACCACGGTCCGCGTGGCACCTCATCAAAGCGAGCTTCCAGGCCACCGATGACTTGCAGCGATTCTTCCCGCACTGCCATCTCGAGGGACCACTCATAGCCAGCAACCGCCTCATCGAGGTCGATGAGGCGCGGGCTAATGGCGCGCCCGGGTTCGACGCCGGCCGCACCCGCCAGACGCGCTCGGCGGCCATCTGGATCGAACAGGTAGAGCAGCGCGAATGGAACGTCTTGCGGGTCCTTGGCCAGGACCGTTGCTGCCGTCGCGCACGCCGCCTCCGCGCTCTGCCGCTCGACGACTGACCGGGCTCCGAGATCGCGCAAGAGGACAATGCGACGCTCGCCCACCATCTTGTCCGTGATCTCGTGAACGGTCGCGAGCACCCCGCCGATCCCCCGCGGCGCATTTTCGTCGGGCACCGGGCTGTAGGCGACCGTAAAATGCGTCTCCTCGACGTAGCCGTGCCGGTTGACCTCGAGGCACAGGTCCTCCATCCACGTGGGCGGACCACCGTTGAACGGAGTGTCGACGAGAGGACCGATGACGTCCCAGATCTCTGGCCAGCACTCCGACGCCGCCTGTCCCATGGATCGTGGGTGTTTGATCCCGGGGACAGGCCGATAGGCGTCGTTGTACAGCTGGATGTACTGAGGGCCCCACCACAACAGCATTGGGAACCGGTTGGCGAGGAGGAACCGGACCATCATGCGCAAGCTCTGCGGCCACTCTTCGACCGGTCCGAGTGGCGTCTGGCTCCAGTCGATCGAGCGCATGAGCGCCGCCATCTGACTCCGGCCGATGAAGACGTCTGCGCCGATCGGCTCTACCGCCTCACTTTGCTGAGCGCCTTCTTCGACGACTGACGGCGTCTCTGTATCAGCAGAATTGGCCACGTTGCTGGACCCCTCGCGCGATCGCCACGCCAGGCCTCAACTCCAGCGAACAGGTGACCGGCGCATATCCGGGTTGACCCGGCAACTGTGATGAGGCACAAACATCGCCAGCGTCATAGAGCCGGTCTAGAGGCCCTGAAACGTCCATCGCGACCGTCGTCAGGGTCTAACGCAAGATTGGTGCACCGGCCAAACCCAGGGCGTGCGCCACGGGCGCTGACGCGCCCGAGAGAGTAGACCTACAGAAAGTAGAAAGTGGACCAGTGCAAGAGCACAAACAGCGCCTACTCGGCCCGAATGGCCTCGACCGGGTTGACCTGGACTGCCCGGCGGGCCGGAATGTAGGCTGCACCCAAGCCGACGACGGCAAGGAAGGCGGCCGTCAGCGCGTACGTCCGGCCGTCCAGGGGGCTGACGCCATAGATCAGATTGGCAATTGCCCTCGTTGTGGCCGCGGCGATCACCAGGCCAATGGCGATCCCAATGCCGACGCGGCGCATGTGGTAGCCGACGACAAGCGCCAGCACGGCTCGGCGCCGTGCGCCGAGCGCCATGCGGATGCCGATCTCCCGGACCCGCTGGCTCACGACGTATGCCAGGACCCCGTGCATCCCGACGCCCGCGACGATGATCGCCATCAGTCCCAACGCCGCGAGTACGGCAGCAGCCAGCCGCTGGGGTAGCAGCACATCGGCGAGCACTCCGTCGAAGGCGGCGACGTGTTCCACCGCCACGGATGGATTGACATCCCGCAACGTGTGCACGATCGCGGGCAGGAGCTCCTGCGGCGGACCATCGCTGCGAACCAGCGCGTAGATCTCGTCGAGGTACCAGTGTGGCTGCTGGGTGAGCGGAAAGTAGGCGACCGGCTGGGGAGGCTCATCGAGAATGCTCAGCCTTGATGTCGCGAAGGACCCCAACCACTGTCGCAGGATCGGTGAGCGTGATGCGCTTCCCAATGGGATCGGCGCCCGGCCAATAGTGGCGGGCGAACGACTCATTGACCATCGCGACCAATGGTGCGCCCTTGCGATCCGCGTCCGTGAATTCACGACCCTGCAGGACCGTGCCACCCAGCGTGTGCACGTACCCGGGACCGACGATATCGACCATGAACTCTTCCGTCTGTCCACCCGTTGGCAGCACGTGGCCCTCGATCGTGCCATCCAACGTGTTGTGGCTCGAGAGAGGCGGTGTCGCTGTCCAGCTGACCGAGCGCACGCCGGGGAGTGCGGATAAAGCCCGCGCCGCGTCCGCGTAGTACCGCTCCGAGCTGGCCGTGTCGAACCGGACCAGGCCCGTATTCGTCATCGCAGTGATCAACTGATCGGGTGCGAACCCCAAGTCGATCGACAGCGCCTGCTTGACCCCTCGCAGGAATAGTCCTGCGCTGATGAGCAGGACGAGGCTAAGCGCGACCTGCGTGATCAGTAGCGCGTCGCGCAGTCGCGTGCGCGGTTGGGTGCGGGACCGTTCGTTGATTGCGAGCGAGGAGTCGCTCACCGCGTGCAGAGCGGGCGCCAGCCCATTGAGTAGCACTGTCGCGAGTGAAAGGCTGGTGACGTACAGCAGCATCCCGGGGGTCACCGCCTGCAGGCTGTGCAACGTGATACCGCCTGGGAGCGTCGTGTGCCGAATCACATTGCGGATGGCCCACGTCACCGTCAGTGCGGCCGCAGCGGCGCATACTGCAAAAACCACCGACTCCGCCATCAGTTGGCGCACGACGCGCCCGCGACTCGCGCCAAGGGCGACTCGGACGGCGATCTCCTGCTGGCGCCGTGAAGCGCGCGAGAGCAAGAGCATCGCCACATTGGTGCAGGCAATGAGCAGCACGAGGGCGACGGCCGCTGATAGCAGGACCGCGAACTGCACGACCGTGCCATGGGCATCCGGGCCAACGACCATCTGTGCGAGCGGCCGCAGCTCGAGGGAGGCGTAGAGCCTCCGCAGCTTCGGGTACCGCACCAACTCGCGCGCCGCGGTTCGCGAAGCCAGCTGCTGCGCCGCGGCCAGCGACACACCCGGCCGCAGCCGTCCGATCGCGGTCATCCATCCCCAGCCCTCGAAGTGCACATCGAGGCTCACGAATGCGCTTGGCCGGACCAACGACCAATCGGCAATGGGCGTCCACACGTCCGGCTCACGAATCAATTCCGTGCCGTGGAACGCGTCATCGGCCACTCCGATGATGGTCAGGGGAGCATCGCTCACGAACACCGTGCGGCCGACCGCGTGTGGATCCGCGCCCAGGCGTTCTTGCCAGAACCGGTGGCTGACGACGGCCACCGGAGCTGCGCCGGGAGCATCGTCATTTGTGTCGAGCGGACGCCCGAGCTGCAGGTGGCCGCCGAGCACCGAGAAATAGTTGCCCGTCACGAGCGTCACCGTGCCGGGGAGCGCGAGCTGCCCAACCCGCACGGCGAGCTGCCGATTGGCAAACCCCGCGAGCTCCGCTGTCCGGGCGTCGCCTGTCTGGTAATCCAAGAACACTGGATACGACAACGGCGTGATGACCACCTGAAACAGTCGCGAGGGGTCCATGATCCCTGGTAGGGGATGGAGGACGATCGCCTCGACGAGCGAGAAGACGACGCTGTTCGCCGCGATTCCCAGGGTCAGCGTCAGGATGGCAGCGACCGCGAACCAGGGCGCGCGCCGAAGGCCACGCGTCGCGTGGTGGACATCGTAGCGGAGTTGCTCCAGCCAGCGCGAGTCCCTGGGACGCGAGCGGAAGCCCGGATTCATTGAGTCGTCGTGAGGGGTCACCAGAGTGGCCGTCCTACCAGGCTGGAGGACTGTCCGGTCGGGCTCGTGCCGCGCGTCGATGCGATACAACTGGCGGCCCGATGCCTGTTTGGCATGATCCACATATAGGGTCGGCGATAAGGAAGGACCGTGCCCCGACGTGTCCGCTGTCTATCCTGTGTGGTCGACGAGACTTAGGCGATCGGTGGTGCGGTCGGCGCCGAAGGCCGCTGCTTTGCGGCGGGACGCTCAATCCCGGAGCCGGACACTGCCGGGCGCTCGCCCGCCCGAGAAGATAGGCGTGCAGACCGTCGTATGCCCGCATCACGTGTGCGGATAGGCGGGTAGGGGCGACGCAATGCGTCGCCCGCCACGCAGACAACGGCCAGCGCTCACAAACAGATACCCGCCCGCGACGTGCCGCGGGCGGGTATCAAGGGGTGTCGGGCGTCTGGTGCCTTCTAGAGGCTGAGCGTGCCGTGTGCAGTACCTACGCTCCGCCCCGACGCTGTCAGGCCGGCGCCGGCCGGACCGCCCCCGCCAAACGAGTTGCCGCGGACCGTACTCGCACGGCCGCGATGAGCAGCATGATGCCGGAAACGATGGCGAAGACCGCGATCAGGAGCATGATTGCCCTGAGCGTATTCGGCGGATCCGCGAACGCCACGCCACCGATGACGATGCTGATGATGCCCCAGACGGCCGACCAGCCCCAGGGGAGGCCGGCGCGGCGGTCTTGCAGCGCGGCAGCGAACTCGAAGATCCCCGTGAGCATCAACCACCACGCAACCCACACGACCGCGAACACGAGCGAGATGACCGGATAGTCGTAGAGCGCCCAGATGCCGAAGATCACGCTCACGATTCCGCCCAGGAGCCTGAGCCACCAATGAGGCAGGATGCTCCGCAATTCGATCGCGTGGACGATGCCGGTGACGCCGGCAAAGAGCGCCCAAAACGCGATAACGAGCGCCAAGATCGCGACTGACGCAAGCGGTTTCGTGAGCACGAAAATGCCCAGCGCGAGCGCAAACAGTCCGCGCAACGCGAGTGCCCACCAAGCCCGGCGAACGAGCGCTGGCACGTGATCAGCAGACATCGGAACACTCCTGGCAGCCGCTCGCCGGTGCCCAGGCGAAGGTGATGAAGCCAGGCGCCGCAACGACCCACAGGCGCCCACCCCTCACGCTATGACCGGGCCAGGCCCGTCCGCCATGTGACCTTGGTCGGGCGGGCGCTAAAGCGCCCGCGAGAGTAGAAGCACAAAAAGTAGAAAGTAGACAAGAGCAAGCGAACGCAGCCGTCATCTGCTTGAGCTTGGACGTTGGACGTTAGACGTTAGACGTCAATCCCGGGTTGGGTCTTTAGCGCGCTCCGCGGAGTCGGCGCGACCACCACTCCGTGACGAGGACCGCGAGGAGTGCAGCGAAGAGCCACGCCAGCGACGGCTGAGGCAACTGAAACGTCAGGTGGCGCGTGGGTGCTGTCGGAGCACCGATGCGATCGATCCACGCAACGAGGGGCGCGGCGTCGGCGGCCGTCGGCTGGGGAGCGCGGATCGCAGGGGCGTAGGCGACGTCGCTCACGCGTGCCGCCCACCAGCGTCGACTCGCGACGGTGCCGCTGTCACCGCCCATCATGCGCCAGCGCCAGAGATCACGATACCCGACTTGCTCCACTCGCCCGCCGCCGAACGCGCGTAGCGCGACAGTCGTATGGCCAGCTCGGCGCTCGATGGCGATCGCGCTGTCGCGCAGCGTCACGAGGGATCGTGCGGGCACCAGCGCGGGCGGCACACCAGCACGCTCGCCACCTGATGCGTCTCCTGCCGGTCCGCCGCCGCCGGTGTCGGCGGCCGCGAGCACAGGCACGCTCCGGTCCGCACCGTCGAGCAGGACGAGACCGCCGCCATCCTGCACGTAACGCTGCAACGCCGACGGGTCCAGGCCGGTTGCTTCTCCGACGATGAGCACCGCGGCGACGCGGCCGGTGTCGAGGGGCGCGAGCGGGCCCTGCGCGACATGCGCCTGTGGCGTGAGTGTGAGCCGCAGGTCAACGCGCCACCCGCGCTCCTCGAGCGCACGCACCAGAAATTTCGACTCCCAGCCAACACGCCCGACCACGAGCAGCGGCCGCAGGAGTAGTGAATCGGCGACTGCGGCGCGTGCGACGGTGCCAGTCGCCGTGGCCGATGCCAGGCCGGTGGGCGGAGGCCCGTCGAGCGCCTCTCCACCCTGGTGCGCCGTCATCGAATCGATCGCACCAAGATCGTCGCTCACGGTGATGCGAGTGCCGGCCGGCGCCGCAACCATCATGCGGACACGCCCCGCCGGATCGGCTCGTGGCACCACTGAAAGCGCCGCGCCGACGACGCCAGGCCCGTGTGGCATCCAGCTGACGTGCATGCCTCCAGCGGCAAGGGCAGCAACCCACGCCCGAGTCGCGGCGTTCGGCACTGCGTCGAGGTCTATTCGCACGTCTCGCGGTGCAGGGCCGGTCGTCCAGGCGGTGAGCGCGGACTGCAACTCGCGTCCATTCACCGTGCGGCGCATTGGCTGACCGCCGGACGCAAAGACGCCGATCGACCACACCATCAGACCAAGGGCGCTGGCGCGCAGCGCCCATTCGATCGCGAGTCGCCACGGTGATGCGTCCGGCGCTCCGCGCGCGTCCAGTGGCGCATTGTCGGGCAGTGCTCCGCCAATCGGCGGCTCGCCCATGATCGGTTGCGACGTCGCCAGCGTCATGGTCAGCGGGTGAGCGCGTACACGATGATGTTGACGCCAAACTTCGTGTTGTCGATCGACTGCTGCCGCTTGATCTCGGGATGGTAGCCCCATTCCGAGCTGTAATCCTTGCTGGAGTAGAGCACGGCGATGCGACCATTGCGGCGGACCACCTGGAGATGCGTGTGCACGAGATTGTCACCCCAGCCGTTCAGCTCGTGACTCGTCGTCGGTGGTCCGTCGGGAAAGCGGAAGAAGCACGAGTACAGCTCGTCGTCGTTTGGTAGATCCGACAGCGGCCCGGCGGTGCGTGCGAGTTCTTCCGTCGCCGTGCGGTGGAACACGCCGCCCACGTCGTGATTGTGGTCATCGACGAAAAGCAGTCCACCGCGATCGAGATACTGACGCACGTGCTGGCGCTCGTTGTCGGTGAACCGCATGGGCAAGTGGCCGGTGAGATACACCAGCGGGTACTGGAAGAGCGCGGGCGAATCGAGAGCGACGACAATGCCGGCGGGCGCCACATTGATCGACGTATAGCGCGCGACGGAATCGATGAGATTTGCCGGCACGAGCGGCGAGGCGTCCCAATCGCCGGACTGATACCGGCCGGTGGCGAAGACGAACGCGCTCATCGCCCGCCCCCGTCGCCAGGTCCGGACAATCCTGTCGCGGTCACTGGGTCGGCCATGAGCGCACGGGCTCGACCGAGCGCTGGCGTCGGGTCGCCGCCGAGGTGGATGGTACCGATCGCCTGCGTGAGTGCGGCCGCGAGCGCCGGACGGGAGGTCAGGACGGTGACGCGCAGAACAACCAGCGAGTCGACCGCTGCCTGGCGTACGTCGGTCGATCGACCCCCGCCGCCCGCGCTCGCGGATACGAGGAGGCGGCCGACCGCGCCCAGTCGGTCGAGCCAGTGCGCGTCGGCGGTGTCGGGACGGCCGAGGCTCCGAGGTGCGGGATCCAGATGGTCCGTGCCAGAGAGGCGCACATGCGCGACGTCGACGAGGAGCCGCGGCGGCCGACTACGCAGGTACACGCGGCGCGCGAGCGACAGGGCGCTGTCCACCATCGTCAACGCTCGTCGCTCTGCGGGCAGCGCGGCCTGCGGCGTCCGCGCTGCGAGTCGTGCCGACGCCTCCTCCATCGCGTACGCGGCGGAATCGAGCAGGGCGCGTTCGGGTGCGCTCAGGACGTCGGCGATCGGGAGCTCATTCTCATCATCGGCACTAATGACCGAGGTGATCGCATGGCGAATGGCCTCCTGCTGATCAGCCAGCCGCCGTGACGCCTGGGCCACCGAGTCGCGTGCAATCGGCGGATGGCCCGTCATCCGCGCGATCAGATCATTGGTTCCGATGATGACCACCCGCTCGCTCAACGCCGAGCTGTCTGCGATGCTCGGCGCGGCGCTCTCGATCGCGACCGAGTCGTACTCATCCCTTCGAGCGATCCGGAAGGTGCGCGTGTCCGAGGTGCCGATCCCCGGCCCCGTGATCGTGTTGCCGTCGCGCGCGATGGCCCGGATCGAGAGGACGGCCCCCGGAATGAGCTGTAGCGAGTCCAGTCGCACGCTCCCCTGCCACTGGCTCGCTCGTGCATTGTCGAGCGAGCGGCTTCCCACCGTGAGCGTCCGTGCGTGCACACCGCCTTCATCCTCATTGCCGGCCGTGACCACGATCTCGAAATGACCTGCTTCCAGTCCGATGTCGTCGGTTGCCCGAGCGCGAAGCGCCAGTGTCCCGGTCGCGCGCGGCATGACGGAGTCGCGCACGGGCGTCAGCAGCTCGACCGCGGGGGGCTCGTCCGCCGTCGGGATCAGCGTCACGAGGCGGTGCCGAGGTGCTGAACGCACTGGCGCCGCGCCTGATTCTTCTTCGGTGAGCCGTAGCAGCGTCGGCGCCGCCGGCATCGTGACGACCACTTCCCATCTATCCTGGATCGGGACGACCCGTCTGGCCGCACCTCCGATGCTGGCGCTCATCCCCTCAGTCGCACCGCGGCCGTGCACGATCAGCTGGCTGCCGACGAGCGCGCCGATCTCACTCGGGTCGGCGACCTCTCGTCGCATCAGGTGACTGTACGCTGGCGGGGTGACGGTCGCGGCGATTCGTCCGAGTCGGTCGACACCATGCGGCTCGTGCGTCAACGACGACGTCGTGAAGCGTGCGAGCGAGCGCCGCACCGGGTAGCGCGACATAATGGCCACCAGTAGCGCGCTCACCGCGAGGCCCGCCACCGCAGAGCCAATGCGGCGCACCGCCGCGTGTCGCACCAGACGGCGCGGGTCAACGTCTGCAGCTGCCACCGCGCGGGCGAGCAGTGCATCAACCAGCGACCGATCCGGCGCGGTCGCCCGAGCGGCGGGATCCACCGCGGTGACGAGCGCGAAGTCGAGGCCCGGATGGTGCTCCTCGATCCAAAGGGCGACTCGCTCGGCCGACCAGACCGCGCGGTCGCGCCAGATCAGCAGGGCACCGATCACAAACGCCGCAGCGACTCCCGTCGGTCTCGTGGTGAGCCCGGCGATCACGGTGGCTGTCCCGATCGCCCAGAGCAGCGCCGATCCGATCGACACAGCGATCAGCACGCGCTGCGCGCGGCGGACCATGCCCGCGGCGTCGATCACGGCGTCAGGCGGCACGCAGCGCTCCGCGTCGCGCGCGAATGCCCATCTCGATCACGACCAAAACGAGCGCGAGGGCGAGCAACAGCCATGACAGTCGGTTCGACTCGACCGAGGTGGCCGGAATCGCCGCCGCGGCCACGCGAAGGGCGCCGTTCGTGCTGGGCCAGAGGTCGGGCGGGAGCGCGCGCATCTCAGCGCCGACCGATGCCGCGCATGGTGCGTGGATGGTGCGAACGAGTTGCGCCAAGTCGGGGTCGCGGACGAGTCCGCGGCCAGTGTCGATCCCGGCGGCAACAGCCCGCGAGCACCCCGTCGCCGTCGCGCGTTCGACGACTGCCGGCGCGCCGTCGACCCAACGGCCGATGACCCGTGCGCCGGTCGTATCGGGCGCCCACCGACGCTCGAATGGTCGCGCGACAACCAAGTCGCCCAGCACCAGTGCCCCGACCGTGTCGATACCCGTGCGCCTGCTCGCACCGGCGACATGGCCATCGCGCGGCCAATCGATCGCCGGCGAGCGGCCGACGGCGGGTGTGGGTGGCTGCGCGGCGATGCGAATCAGTCGCACGGTCCCTGGCCATAGCGCGCGAACCGACGTGAGTGCCGCATTGACTTCGTCGGCGCGGACTGGCGAGACAATCGTCAACGCGATCGAGTCCGCACGGTCACGCCACCCCGATGCGACGCGCAGCGCGCTCACCAGCGCCGACGTGAGCGACCCCCGCGCGTCCGACCGGCGCAGCCGACTCAACGTATCTCCTCCCGTGGGACCCGAGACGATGGCAGCCGCCGTGTCGAAGGGGATGAGCACGGACGTCGAGGGCGCCATCCCATGCGCTGTCGCACGCGCCGCTCCATTGAGTACGCGCCGGGCGGAGTCGGCGGCTTCACGCGGGTCCTGAACGGCACGCGATCGGTCGACGGCGACGATCGTCACGAGCGGCGCCCGTCGGCGCGGGAGATGCGGTCGCGCGAAGGCGAGCCCGATGAGAAGAACAGCGGCGATCCGTGAAGCCAGGAGCCACCGATCGGTTGGCACGGGCGTGAACGATCGAACGATCGACGGACCAATGGGCACGAACCGCGCGGTCGGGAGCCGCTCGCCCGGTGGTTCGCGCAGGACGATGAAGTGCGCGACGCCGACGACCACGGCGGCAACACAGGCGGCCAGGAAATAGATCGGCGCGGTCACGCGCGACCCGCGTGCGACTGCATCACCTCGTGGACGACCCGATCGACGGGCTCGTCGGTCGCGGCCATAACGTACGAGGCGCCTGCGGCACGCAAGCCTTGCCGGAGTGTCGCGCGCCACTCGCCGAAGCGTGCGAGATACGCAGCCCGAGCTCGGCGAGTCAGTAGCCGCCGCACGGCGGCATCCTCCGGGTCGCTCACGACAGTGGCGCGGTCCGCCGGAGAGAGCTCCTCCCTCGCGACCACGTGCACCGCGTGCACGGTGACACCGGCCGCCACCAATGCATGTGCGCGTGCCGGGAGGGTCGCATTGTCACCGAGAAAATCGCTCACGATGACCAGACGGCCGCGTGTGCGACCCACCAGCTCATCGATGAGAGGAGTCAGGACGCCCGACCCCGCCGGCGCGACGCTGTCGAGTGCCCTCGTCAGGTCCGCCACGACCCCGCGACGCGTCTGCAGCGGTCGTCGCACGGTGGGGTCCGTCACGACGCCGAGCGCGACCGGATCGCCCTCGCCGGCCGCCACGAACGCGAGTCCCAGCGTCACGAGCTGCGCGAGACGCCATTTCGCGAGCGACGGGAGCGGAAACCCCATTGACGCGCTGGCGTCGACGACGAACACGGTCGGCATGATCGCGTGGTCGTCCGTGATGCGCACATAGGCGCGATCTGTCCGCGCGAGCAACTTCCAGTCGAGCCGTCGTGGATCGTCGCCCTGTCGATACGGCCGGTACTCGGTGAACTCGAGAGAGGAGCCGCGGCGGCGCGACCGATGGGCGCCCGGCGGACCGTGCGGGGCCAGTCGCGGAGTGACCCATCGCTCGCCGCGGAGGACGTCGAACAACGGCGCCGCTGCGGCGAACAAATCGGTGGTCATCGCGGCCGATGGGCAGGCATCAGTTCTCTCCTCTCTCCTTTCTCCGTCTCTCCTTTCTCGGGCGCGAAGCGCCCGTGGCCGTCCCGCGCTACGCGCGAAGGTTGCTGGCGGGCGGTGCGACTGCATTGAGCACTTGCGCAACGATCTGCTCGGAGGTGACGCCATCGGCCTCTCCTGCATAGGACACGAGGACTCGGTGACGAAGCACTGGGAGCGCTACACGGCGGATGTCCGCCGGGCTCACGGCAAACCGCCCATTGAGCAGAGCGTGCGCTTTGGCCCCGAGGATGAGCGCCTGACCGGCGCGCGGACCCGCCCCCCAGCGGACGGTGCGTCGCACGATTTCCGGCGCGGATGGCGAGTCGGGACGAGTTGCCCGCACGAGCTGGGCGGCGTACCGTAAGGCGGCGTCGGCTGCCGGCACGGTGCGCGCCAATTGCTGCATGGCGATGGCCTCGCTTGCCGACAGGATCGGCGCGATCGCAGCCGACTCTACGCCGGTCGTTGCACGCAGGATCGTGATCTCCTCACTCTCGTCCGGATATCCCACGCGGATATCGAACAAGAAGCGATCCAACTGCGCTTCGGGAAGTGGATAGGTGCCTTCCTGTTCGATCGGATTCTGTGTCGCCAGCACAAAGAACGGTTCAGGCAGCGCGCGTGTGTCACCGGCCGCCGTGACGCGGTGCTCCTGCATGGCTTCGAGCAGGGCCGCCTGTGTGCGCGGCGGCGCGCGATTGATCTCGTCCGCCAACAGAATGTTGGTGAACACCGGGCCTTCGACGAAGCGAAAGCTCCGATGGCGACTGACCGCATCCTCTTCCATGATCTCGGTCCCCGTGATGTCGCTGGGGACGAGGTCTGGCGTGAACTGCACGCGCCGAAAGCCTAGGTGCGTAGCGTCGGCTACCGTCCGCACGAGCAAGGTCTTGGCGAGGCCGGGGACACCGACGAGCAAGGCGTGGCCGCCGGCGATCAGTGCCATGAGCACCTCTTCGACCACTGGCGTTTGGCCGATGACTCGCCGGCCGATCGCGTCCCGGAGCGCGCCAGCGGCGGCGAGCAGACGATCGCGGTCCAAGTGCTCGCTCATGCGGCCGACGGTGCTCGTCATGTCGTCACCACGTGCATTCGGTCACACCGCGTCCGACAGGCTCGTGAAGTTGAAGTCGTGCGCCTTGATCGCGGGCATCGCGATGTCGCCGCCAGCTTCCGTGCCGCCCAGTCGGACACTCGGGCCGAGTGCGTCGACGTTGTTGAGCAGGAAAATCGGTGAGTCGTTGAACCGGAAATTCTTGACTGGATGACTGATCTCGCCGTGCTCGATGAGAAAGGTGCCGTCACGCGTCAGACCGGTGAACAATGCGGTGCGCGGGTCGACGGGGCGAAGATACCAGAAGCGGGTGACGAGAATGCCACGATCCGTGCCCTTGATCATGTCCGCGACACTGGTCGGGCCGCCGTCGAGCTTGATCGGCCTCCCGCCGCCGAACGGCCCGCCGCCGCCCGCTCCCGGGTTGGCGCCACCCGTGGGCTGCTTATCCTGCTTCTGAGCCCAGAAGCGCGAGTACGAGAGGTTCGTGAGGACGCCATCCTGAATCCATACGACGCGGGGACGTGCGAGGCCTTCTCGGTCGAAGGGTGCGGCCAGGAGCTGCGGATCCGCCGGGTCGGACAACAGGGTCACGCGCGCGTCGACGACCTTCTGGCCGATCTTGTTGCCGCCGGACGGATTGGTGAACGGACTGCGGCCCTCGTCTGCCTGTCGAGCATTGAGCGAGCCACCGAGCAGCTGCACGAGGTCGCCGACGGCTTGGGCCTCGAGGATCACCGTGTAGCGTCCCGGCTCCACGGCCACGGCATTGCGCGAGCGTCGCGCTTTCTCCATGGCCCGCTGCGTCACGTCCGCCGGGTCGATCTTCCCCCATTCGCGCTCATCGGCACCGGCCCACCCGGAGCCGCTGCCGTCGGCGGTACGGACCGTGAGTGTGTAGTTCGCATTGGTCGAGCGATGGAACCCCGACATCCCTGCTTTGTTGGCCGAGAGTGTCGCCTCGTTGGTCACGACGATATAGCCCGCAGCGACCAGCGCGTCCTGGCCTTTTGCGGCTCGCGCGGGTTGGAGGGCGAGCAGAGCTGCCTGCGCCCGCTGCTCCGGCGTGACGTCGGCCGTCGCTTCGAAGAATGCCATGATCGATTCGTACGTCTGTGCGCCCACGGGCGGCATCGCGTCGGGGTCGGCCGGCGCGAGTCGAGCGAGCGCCTCCGAATGCGTGACCGCTGCAGCGATCGCGGCATTGTCGGTGTCATTGATCTGGACGCTCGCATGCTTGGGGCCGAACCAGCTCTGGACCACGACGTTGGTGTCGACCATGTCGCCGGCGGTCGACAGCTGGTTGGCGGCGAACCGGGTGTTCCCGCGCACCACGCTCGTGATGTCGATCTGGCATCCATCCGCCGTCGAGTGCTTGAGTGCGCGCTCGGCGATCCCCTCCAGGGCATCGCGCGACATCACGGTAAAACTGTCGTCGGCTGGCCGGCGGCCCGCGACCGCGGACGCGGCGCGTGTAAGCGCCGCTCGGCGGGCCAGTGGCCGAGACGATGCGGCGCTCATGCCTTCCTCCCCGTGTTGATCACGTTGACTTGTGCGAAGTGTGCCGGCACGACGCCATGGCTGGCTGCGTTGCTTTGCGGCGGCTGGCCTTTGCCGTCGAAGAACGTACCGTTCAATTCGTACGAGCGCTTGCCGCCGATCATCTTCATGGAGTTCCAGAAGTCGGGTGTCCGTATCTGGTAGGCGACATCCTTGAGCATGCCGACGATCTTGCCGCCGCGGATCTCGTAGAACAGCTGCCCGCTGAACTGGGCGTTGTATCGCTGCTGGTCGATGGAGAACGATCCATCGCCGACAATCGCGATCCCCCGATCCGTCGCGGCGATGAGGTCATCCCAGGTATGATCGTCGGCCCCCGGCAGCAGTGACACGTTGGGCATGCGCTGGAACTGCACATCGCGCCAGCTCTGCGAGTGACAGCAGCCGTGGGATCGCACGGGCCTGCCCTGCTTGTCGTACCACCACTTGAGCCACATCGCCTGCTCGCGAGTGGTTTGGTAGTCGTTGACGATCCCGTTCTTAATGATGAGAAACGTGTCGGGCTTTACGCCCTCGTCATCGTATCCAATCGAGGAGGCTCCGCCGGCCTGCGAGCGGTCGCCCTGGATGTTCATGAGGGGCGGTCCGTAGCGGAACTGTCCGAGCATCTTCTCCGGTGGCGCGACGAAGCTCGTACCGGCGTAGTTGGCCTCGTAGCCCATCGCCCGATCGAGCTCCGTCGGATGCGCGATCGATTCGTGGAGGGTGAGCCACAGGTTCGTCGGATGCAGCACGAGATCGTAGCGTCCAACCTCGACTGGCTTGGCGGTCAGCCGCTCACCTGCTTCCTCGCCCCACTTCTGCGCGTGGCCGGGAAGGTCGCAACTCACGACGTACTCCCACCCGCGGCCCATGGGCGCGACGACATTCGTCCGCGTCTGGAAGTCGGTGCGGTCGGCCGAGATGGCCGTGATCTGCATTGTCGGATAGCTGCGGACGACGATCTGACGAATGTAGGAGCCCTGCGTCGAGGCGAAGTTTCGCTCCTCGCGCACGAAGAAGAGCCCGCTGTTCACGAACTTGACGTTGGGTGCCTTGAGCGCTTCGGCGTTGGCCTTGAGAAGCAGATCGGTTTTCTGCTCGACCGGAATGGTCCACGGGTCCGTCGTGAAACTGCTCGTCCAGCTGGCGTCGGGGTACGACTCCGTCGGCGCGAGCTCGACTGGCCGGTCGCGCGCAATCCGACTGGCGCGCGCCGTCGCCACCGCGTGGCGGGCGGCACTGGCGACGCCATCGAGCGTCAGGGTGCGGCTCGCAGCGAAGCCCCACGTCCCGTCGACCAACGCCCGCACGCCGCATCCCAGCGTGTCGTTGTCGACGATGTTCAGGATCTGATGCTCGCGTGTGAGCACGAAGTTCTGCTGCAGCCGCTGGATGCGGGCGTCGCTGTATTGGGCGCCCGCCGCCTGCGCCGCGTTGATTGCGGCCATGAGGAGCGCCTTGATCTGCGCGGGATCGGCCAGCACGTCGAGCGCGGCCTCCCCAAGCGACTCGGTGACAGTCCCGAAGGCTGGCAAGCGCCAGAGATCGCCCCGTTGCGTATGGACGGCGATCAACGCCGCGGCTGCCGCGCCTTGCTTGAGAAAATCACGACGATCAGACATTCCAATCCTCCCCATCCGTGCATTCTCGGGCGACGTATCCGTCGCCTCTGTCCAATTCCACACGCGCCACGCAGGCGTCGCCCCTACGGCGCCGCCTGTTACGAGTCGCAGTCAATATACGGCGCGCACACCTCGGACGATGACGCATCGTCGCGCCTCGCGGCCGGCCACCCGTGCGTGGGCCCCAGCCACCGCGACCGGCGGGTCGTGTGCCTCCCAAACCCGTGGCTGGCCCGTTCGTTCCATCAGCGCTCGAGCTCCACGACTGCGGACCATCGTTTGGTACCTATGTTCCTGGGGTCCGGAGCCGGAAGGAAAGCGAAGAGCCGAAGCGGCAACGGGAGGCGCCGGAAGCGGGACGCTGCGTGGAAGATCGATTCGATGCGTACCGCCTTCCACCCCAGGGTCTCGAAGAATGCGACTCCGTTGCTGGGTGCGAAGATCAGGGGAGCACGCGCCAGCTGGTCGCCCATCCCTCGCTGCATCATCTGCCGGATCGCTGGCGAGAAAATATCCAGGATCCACGAGTGGACCGCGGGCGATGCGGCCAGATCGTTGGCGAGGGATCGCACCACGTCATCGCTCAGATAGCCCAGCAGGCCTTCCGTGATCACGAGCACCCGCTGTGCGCCGACCGACACGCGCGCGAGGAGTGCGCGACGAGCGTCCGGATCGGCGAGGTCGACCGCTTCGCGATCGAGCCGGCACACCGGGGTCGCGTCGGCGAGGAGCCGCGTCTTCTCCTCGATCATGGCCGGCAGGTCGGCCTCGACCCAGGAGAGAGACGGCGGCAGGGGCAGCCGATACGGCCGGGTATCGAGTCCTGCCGCGAGGTTCACGACGCGGTCGTATCCACTCCCGGCCGTCGCGACCACGAGGTCATTGATCAGTTTCGTCCGCGCGATCATCGGCCATCCGCTGCGGGCCGTTCGCGGTACGGCAGACGCGATCGCCGCGCCGCGCTCACCGGCGAGTCGTTGTGCGAACGGATCGTGGAACAGAGCATCCGGCCGCGCCGACTCCCACGCTCGGTAGATGGCGACCCAGCGGGCCGTGTCCGACACGTTGCCAACGAGGGGTCCGGTCATCGATGCGCGGAGGAGCGTCCGGTGATGAGCACTCTCAGAGCCATGGTTCGCGAGGCTGATATAATAGTTGCCTGATCACTGTCGGTCGCTGCTGATCTGTACACCCCGACCGGAACGCCCGTGCCGCCCGCTCAATCCCTTCTTGGACCCTGGTCCAACTTCTACGTCATCACGGGCTCCTCCGCGGGCGCGTTGACCGGTTTGATGTTCGTGGTCGTCACGCTGGTCGCCACCCTCGAACGGTCGCAACGGACGGGTGCCGGCGTCGGTACCTTCAGCACACCGACCGTCGTGCACATGTGTGTGGCGCTCGTCCTGTCAGCCATGCTCAGCGCACCGTGGGCCTCACTCAGCGCAGTCGCGCTCGCGATCGGCGCCGCGGCCGTATACGGCCTCTTGTACATGCTCTGGGTGCTGCTCCGCACCTTCCGGCAACGCGCGTACGAGCCGGTGCTCGAGGACTGGATCTGGTACTCGATCTTGCCGAGCATCGCCTACATCGCGCTCGGGGTGTGCGCGATGGTGTTCCTGTTGGTTCCAGGCGAAACGCTGTTCGCGGTCGCCGCGATCGTCCTGCTGCTGATCATCATCGGCATCCACAACTCGTGGGACATCGTGACCTACATTGTGACTGGCCAACTCGACACGTTGAAGCCGAGCCCAGCGGAGGCGGGCGTCGCGCCCCGCTGAGCGTCAGCGGAGGGGCGATGACGTCGCCGCTACCGGTTTTGTGTGCGTCGTGCAGGGGGACGCTGGGCGTCGCCGCTGCCGGCCTTCGCCTGGAACTTGGCAACCGCTGCGTCGATCCGCTTCTGTCGAGTCTCCGGACGCTTGGCTGTTGCGACGGACTGCGCTAACTCCTTCTGGTGCGTGAACGCCAGCTGGTCGAATGCTGCGCGCGCACCGGCCGCGTCGAGGGCGCGCGCGAGGTCAGCCGGCACGTCCGCCTTTCGTACTCCCCCATCGCGCTCTATCGCGACGTCGACCATGTCGCCTGCATTTGCGGCAATCGACGCGCACACCGCAGCCCGCACCGGCACGAAGAATTCCTCTCCGTACGGCGCGATCGTGGTACGCCAGCTGTAATCATTTATCGTCACGACGACGGGCACCCGGAGCTGCGGGGCGAACGCATCCATGACGCGCTGCGGCACGCGGATGAACGCGCCCTGCGCAAAGCCTTCCGGTCTCTCGAGACGCACGCGGAAACGCTGTGTCATCACCCCTCCGTCCCTCACTGTCGCGCAGACTGGATATTGTCGCAATCGAAGGACGTCAGATCGACCTGGTAGAGATTGCGCGAGCCGTTGTAGATGTCGCTCAAGGCCTCCTGCTCGACCTCGGCGTAGGTGGCTCGTTGCGGGCGCGGCGCTCGGTTGGGTTCCGGCGCGGAGCGCTGGCTGTAGAAGTAGAGCCAGTGGCCGTCCGGCGAGATCGAGGGATCGCCATTGTTGGCCTGCGAGCTCACGGGCTCGGCGAATCGAGCGGGCCGTGTCCAGCCGTCGGGCATGTGACAGCTGAGGAATAGGCTCGAATGATCCTGGCCGGGCGGCGTGTCATCGAAGACAATGAAGCGCTCGTCCGGCGAGATGCTCGGGTCCGATCCGTGAATCGACAACTGTTGCGGCGGACGGAAATGGTCGCCGAAGGGCTCGGCCCGAAAGATGACATCCCCGCGGTTGAAGTAGAGGACGCCGGTCGCGGTGAGCGACGGCGCAAAGGCATTCGAGTCCGTGTTGATTTCTCGACCGTACGGCTCCGGCGGCATCCACGTCCCGTCTGCGCGCCGACCGACGTGCCAGATGTTGAAGTTGTGGCGTGGGGCCTGCGACAAGTCGTTCGGGTACGGTCGATTCGAGATGAAGACAACTTCCTTCCCATCGGGCGCGAACGATGGGTCACCGTCTCGCCACACGCCGGAGAACGTCGCGACCTCTGGACGCTCCCAGTCCCTGCTGCTCCGTTGCGATTCGACGATGGTCATGTGTCGGAACTGGTGATCGGTGACGACGTACAGCAGCGTGCCGCCGTCCGGTGACACTGTGGCCTTGAACTCTTCCACCGGCGTCGAGATTACACCGGGGCCGACCACCGTCGGCGCGGCGGTGAGCCGTATCGACCGCTGAGCGGAATCCGCGGCGTGCACCACCGTCTGGGCGGCGGCACCGTTGGCGGTCGCCAGCATCGTGAGTGCGAGCGCGATCGGGACGCTGCGAGCCGGCATGCGCGGTCCTCTCTCATGTTGACGTGCATGTGGTGCCGGTTTGCCGCGCGAGCTCGGCGATCGTGGACCAACTGAATGGTGGTACATGCTCTGCTGCCCCGCGCTCGGGAGCGAGGCCGACGCGGCAGGCGGCGGCCACGACCTCCGAGGCATATAATGTTGGCGCGGTGAGATCCTGGACATAGTCGCTCGCCCACAACAGGCGATCAACGGGAAAATACGCCATGAGCGCGCCTTCGCTCCCGATCCCGTCGATCGGATAGAGCGTGATGCCGGCCACGTGGAGTGAATCGCGCACCGGCAAAAAATGCATCAATGCCCGAGCTCGGTCACGTTCCAGCTTGTCGGGGGAGAGAAGCCACTGGCGATCGATGACGGCCTTGAGAAACGGCTCCGAGATGTTCCGCGAGGCGATCGTCGCGCCGCCCGCCACCCAGAACCTGACCCCGGACACGTGGGGCCAGGCCAAGTCTGTGACCACGACAACGACCGGGTGGTGGCCGGGGAAGAGGTGAGCGATCCACGCCGAGTCCGCGCGGGCGCGCTCTTCGCCTTGCGTGGCGTCGAGGACCACGACCGTGTCTCGGGAGAGGGCTACCAGCTCAGTAAAGCCGCGGTTGCGGAGCGCGACGACGTGCGGGGCGAGCCGAACCGTGTCGATGGGTGCGGGTCGCATGAAGAGGGGTGCGGTCACCGTCGATCGCTGCTCGAGGCCGGCCCGCGCGAGTTGCAGGGCGGGATCGGCGGGAATGGTGCGCGCACCGGTCACCTCGCTCAGGAGCTCCTCATCGCCATCGATGAGCTTCGCTGATGTCACCGGCATCAGCGTCCCGCCGAATCGCAGCCAGGTCATATAGACGTACTCGACGTGCTGCTGACCCCACAGATACTGCGGTTCGTCGCGATCGACCTTGATGGGAAAGCCGGTCTTGGGGTCCAGGTAGAGACGCTCGGGGCCGAATGTGCCCTGGCGCTCGAGCACTGTGCGATCGTAGTCCCGATAGCGGCATCGGGCGACCACCCGCGCGCCGGGTGTCGCACTCCAGTCCAGTACGACCAGCCACGGATCGAGTTGTCTGCGCGCTTCGGCGGTCCGCCACAGCGGATCGGATTTCGCCCAGCCCGTGTCGCCGTGCACGAACACCGCGTGTGGGGTGGTCATGCTCACGGTCACGTTCGGCGGTTGACCGCCAAATCCGTCGAAGCCAAACCACGTCGAGTCGCGAACGACGCCGGTGGCCGGGTCCATAGCCGACTGGTCGTCGGTCACCATTGTCAGGAACGGACGATACGGGCGGTCCGACTCGTAGTTGTGGAACTCGATGAGGTGCGACGTCACGTGCCGAAGGGTGTTCGGTCCCAGGCTGTCGACCTTGATGGCTGCGCGCGCCCGTGCGAGCAGCGCGACGGCATCGCCCGTGGATGGGCGGCACTGTTCCGCCAAGGCGGGCCAGACGATCCACGGCGCGACCGGCGGCCGGCTACCGAGGGTGGTGGTAGCGAGATCACGTGGCGTGGTCTCGGTGGTCGGATGTCGCACCGGTGGGCGGAAGCTGCTCACAAGCAGCAACGCCGCCGCCGGCACGGCCAGGCCATACAGCACGCGCGAGGAGGTCGCTGATGGAGAGGGCGGTTGATGATCCATGATTCAGTGTTCCTCTGATGTCGGTGCGTATCGGATGTGCGCCCCAGTGCGGCGCTGGGTGGTTTCGGCCGACAGGATCGCACGCGATACTCCATCAATCACGTAGCGTGTGACGATCGCCGGATCCGCAAAGCGGACCACCCATCCGCCGCGCGACGGCATCGTGCTGTCAGGTCCGACGACGGTCATCGTGTCCAGCTCCTGCGCGGCATCGCTCTCGGAGAAGAGCGGCACTACGAGACTCAGCTCGGGCTTGAACGGGAGGCACCGCACGAGGAGATCGACCTCCGAGAACGCGAAGATGTCCTGAGCGAACGCCTGATCGAACGCGCGTGCGGCAGAGTCCTGCCGCTCAATCGTGCCCGTGACGCGGCGGTGCGAGTACTGGTAGCGGAACGCTCCGCGGTATTCGAGGTGTTCCGTGACCGGTGCGAGTCCGCGCCGCTCAATGACGACGGTATCGATCGACACGAAGGGGGGCGACCAGGTCGAGGCGAGCAAGACCTCGTCACGGTGGCCGGCGACCGCTCGTTGCTCGCGCCGGACCTCGCTCATCCGCTGCTCCGTCGTATCACCGGTCGTGCGCTTGATGAACACCACGAGCCGCGCGCTGTTGTCGGCGAGTGCGGGAGGCGTGAGCAACGGGCTGCCGGGCAGGAGCATGCCGGGCGATGCGCCGCGGTCGGCTTGTGGATAGGCTGGCCTATTGACGCACGACAGGCTCAACGCGGCAGTCGCGACGCAGACAGTCCGGGAGAGACGCCGGCCCTGTGCGGTCGACCGCGATATCGTCGCGCGGCGACCACTAGAGAGTCGAGCATCCCTGTGCAGCGAACGTCGCATGGAATGTGGCACAACGGCACAATAGAGGCACGGCGAGTGGCGGCGTAGGAAAATGCAGGGAATCGCGGCGGGAATGCAGCCAACGGTGCGCGCTGCTGGGCGAGCGACGCGGGCCATGCAGCAAGATCGGCTGCGGTGGTTTGTCCTTCTCGGACGGCGATCACAGATTACGACTATGCGAACGCCGCCTGTAGAAGACGTGCGTATCGGTACCGAGTCCCGGTCGCGTCGCGCCCTGACGTCCTTGGGCCTCCTCTGTGCGTGCGCCCTCATCGGCGTGCTGTCAGCCGCCCAGAACTACTACGTCGACCGTGCCGAAGGGGAGAGTGTGACGTGGGCAGCGATGCTCTGGTCGCAGATGACGTACTGGATCATCTGGGGCGTCTTCCTGCCGTTCATCGTGTACGCGACGCGGAAGATCTCGCGCATCCCGCGCTTCTCCACTCAGGTCGCCGTGCACGTCGCGGTGGGGCTGCTCACGGTCCTCTTGCACTCGCTCGTCGTGTACGGAGTTCGGTCGATATTCGCGGCCGGGGTGGGGCGACCGTCGTCGTTCGCGCTGTACGTGCGCGGGTGGATGATCTTCAACCTGGTGATCTACAGTGCACTGGTCGCCGGGGCGCTCGCGGTCGAGCATTGGCGTCGGGGGCGGGCGCACGAGCTCCGGGCGGCGAGACTCGGGCTGGCGTTGTCGCGGGCGCAGTGGCGTACCCTGCAAATGCAGCTACATCCGCATTTCCTGTTCAACACGTTGAACACCGTCGCGATGCTGATTCGGACCGGTGACGGACCGCGCGCATTGACCATGATCGCAGGGCTCGGTGACCTGTTGCGGCAGATTCTCGACGACGCAGGCCAGCAGGAGGTGTCACTGCGCGAGGAGCTCGCGTTTCTGGAGCGCTACCTCGGCATCGAGCGTGTCCGCTTCTCCGATCGGCTCCGGGTACGGATTGCCGCGGAGCCAGAGTCGATGGAGGCCTTCGTCCCGCGTTTCATGCTACAGCCGCTCGTGGAGAACGCCATCCGGCACGGGATCGAGAAACGAACGGATAGTGGCGCGCTCACGATCACGGCGAACCGCGCGGATGGCGTGCTGCGGGTGGCTGTCGAGGACGACGGGCCGGGTCCGCCACAGACGCCGTCGAGCGGCGTGGGTCTCAGCAATGCCCGCGAGCGGCTCCGTTATCTCTATGGCGATGGAGCGAGCCTCTCGCTGGCGTCGGTACCCGGCGGCGGCGCGGTCGCGACGGTGGTATTGCCCTGGCACGACCGTGCGCTCGACGGATCGGCGTCGTGACCGAGGTGTGCCGCACGGTGATCGTCGACGATGAGCCCATCGCGCGAGCGGGCTTGCGCACGCTGCTCGCGGCCGATCCCGAGATCGAACTCGTGGGTGAGTGCGGCGATGGCCAGCAGGCGGTCGATCTCATCCGGACGGTGCGCCCCGACATTGCGTTCCTCGATGTCCAGATGCCGGACATGGATGGCTTCGACGTCCTCAGTGCGCTGCGTGGCGAGCCGTGTCCCATCATTGTGTTCGTCACCGCATACGACCAGTACGCCATCCGGGCTTTTGACGTGCACGCGGTCGATTATCTGCTGAAGCCGTTCGACGATGCACGGTTCGCGGAGGCGCTGACGCATGCGAAGGCGACGGCCCGCGACCGACGTGGCGGCGGCATGGTCGAGCGGTTGACGCGGCTGCTGGATGCGGCGGAGCGGCGGACCGGGCGGAGTACGCGGTTCCTGGTGCGGACCGCCGGGCGCGTGCTGTTCCTGCGGGCGGAGGACATTGATTGGATCGAGGCGGCCGACTATTACGTCAAGCTGCACGTCGCCGGGAAGGTGCATATGCTGCGCGAGTCGATGGTAGCACTCGAGGCGCGGCTGGATCCGGCGACCTTCTTTCGTGTGCACCGGTCGGCCATCGTGAATCTGGAGCGAGTGCTGGAGCTGCAGCCCTACTCGAAACGCGAGAACGTGCTGGTCCTGCGCGACGGGACGCGGCTCAGGCTCACGCGGAGTCGGCGTGAGGGACTGGAATCCCTGCTGGCACAGCGGCTATGACCGGTCGGCGCCATGCGCGGGCCCGGCTTGTGCGGGTGGTTTGCAGACAGATCGATGGGACTCGAACTCCTTGCCGACGAGGATTCGCGATATGAGAGGCTTACATTTGAGGGGTTTACAAAAGAGGAAGGAGCGTCTCGCCGCGCCAGGCGCGGCCCTCATTGGACTGGCGCTGGCCAGCGTTGCCACCGGCGCTTTCGCGATCGGGGCGTTGGCCGTGTGGCAGTTGGCGATCCGCCGTGTCGCGGTCGGGGACGCCAGCTTCAAAACGGTCGACATTGAGGATTTGTCGGTCGACCGGCTCCGAGTGGGTCAACTCATTGTCAGCGACTCTTTCGACCTGCCAGCCGGGGCGGAGGACGGCCGGGAATCGGCGCGAGCTACGACCGAGACCTGACGCGGTCGCGTCGCGCGTTTTGGTCGGCGGGGCGCAACCGGTGAAAAAGGGCGACTCATTGCGTCGCCCCTACAGCCGATGCACCGGTTAATTGCGGTCGGTGCCACCGTGGCGGTCGACGATCAGGATGCCTTCTTGGGGGCGGCAAACCCGACGACGTTGCCGCCCGGCTCGCGAATATAGAATTCGGTCGTACCGTAGAACGTGTCGTGCCGCGCTTTGACCACGGGGGCTCCGGCGGCGCGTCGTTCGACGGCGTCCAGGTCTGCCAGCGTCGGGACGGTAATGAAGAGGCCGACGCTGCGGCCGTTCAATTCGGCGGCGATCTTCGGATTGTCCGCGATAGCCGACGCGCGGGTCTGATACATGATTTCGACGCCGCCCTTCTTCACGCTGGCAAAGATCAACTTGCCGTCGGGGCCCGGCACCTGATTCTCTGCCGTGAATCCCAGCTTCGTGGTCCAGAACGCGATCGACGGCTCGACCGCATCGACGATGAGGACCGGTGCGAGGCTTCCGACTGCATAGGTTCCTGTTGTGGTCTGCATGGTGTGTGCACTCGCGAGTGAAAGTGCAGCCGAACCGGTCGACTGTGCCGCCCCGATCATCGGGGTCAAGATCGTCAGGAGAACGCATCCCGTCGCCAACTGCATGAGCACCCCCTTAAAGTTGCCGCTAGTCTAAATTAGACTTCTTGCCATGTCAAGCGGGCATTTTCGATGACGCGGGCCGAATTGTCCGTGGCCGACCTGGTCGTTCTCAGCTTGTTGGCCGAACGGCCCATGCACGGGTACGAGCTGTGGGCGGAGCTCTTGCGCCGGCACGTGTGGAAGTGGGCAGCGATTTCCCGCCCGCAGGTCTACTACTCACTCAACAAGCTCCAGAACGCCGGGTTCGTGCGGCCGACGCGCGACCCCGATCCCGCGCTCGGTCCCGAGCGCACGGTGTTGCAGCCCACGGCTGCAGGGCGGCGCGAGCTGACGGACTCGCTCGCCCGTCCCGCGTGGGCGACGCAACGCCCGCCGCCGCCGTTTCTCACATGGATGGTGTTATCGTGGCAGGCGCGGTCCGACGACTACTTCGCGCAACTCGAGCGGCGCCGCGCGTTTCTCGAGCAGCAGTTGGCCGACGATCGCGCGGCATTGGAGGCAGTGATTGCGGAGACCTCTGCCAACTCCGATGCGGCCATGGTGGTGCGGCTTTCGGTGCAGCAATTCGAGGCCGAGCTGGCCTGGCTCGACGAAGTGAGCGCCCGACAGCGACCGGGGTGACCCCAACCCCTGACTGCTAACCCGCAGCCGGCTGCCCCATCAGCCGCTCCGACTCGTCCCACAGCCGTTTCGCGGCGGCATCATCGCGCGCGGCGGCACTGGGCTGGACCGGACGGCACTTCACGAAATACTGGCCCGTGATGGTGGCCACATTGGGTGAGGACGCGAGGTACACCAGCGTTTGTGCTCCCTGCTCCGGCGTCAGAGCGAAGCGCTGCGACCATCGGATGGCGGACCTCATAAAACCCTCCATCGCGTCGCCGAACCTCGTGGCGACAAGGCCCGGGTGCAGGCAGTTAGCCGTGACGCCGGTGCCGGCGAGACGACGGGCAAGCTCACGCGTGAACAGGATGTTGTACAGCTTGGAGGTGCCATACACCTTGAACGCGGGCCCGCCGTAGAGCACCCAGTCGAGAATCCCGCCGCGGAATGCCTTCGCCAACTGCAGATCGCCGAAGTCGATGGACCCGTATTTGTGCGCGTCGGACGACGTGCTGATCACTCGTGCCGGCGCGGTCGCGATCAGGCGTTCGCGCAGCCCCTGGGTGATGACGAAGTAGGCCATGTGGTTCAGGGCGAACGTGCGTTCCAGGCCATCTTCGGTCAGCTCTCGCGTGCCGAAAATCGCACCGGCGTTGTTGATGAGGACATCAATGCGCGGTTCAGCCCGACCGATCTCCGCCGCGACTCGCCGCATTTCGCTGAGCCGGAGAAGATCGCCGTAGTAGATCGTATGCGCGACGCCCGGTGAGCGGTCGCGGAGTCGTGCCATTGCCTCGTCGCCGCGTTTGGGGTCGCGTGCAACCTGGACGATACGTGCGCCCTTCATCGCCAGCGTTTCCGCCGCTACCTGGCCGATGCCGGACGTCGCGCCAGTGATGACGACGACCTTGCCGCCCATCCCTCCGCCGGTTGCATGCGATTCCATTTCCCCCCTCCTGGGGCGGGCGCTTCACGCCCGAGAAAGTAGAGGTACTGAAAGTAGAAAGTAGACCCGACATTGCTGGTAGCCCATCCGCCGACGGGTCATTCAGTCCGAGTGCAGGGCAGTTCGTCCCTTTCTCCGCTCCCCGCGCGGGCTGTGCCGCACACCGGTTGCCCCCTCGGGGTGCAGCCCGTCGTTCTGTGGGCGGCGACGTGGGCATGCCCTGGGAGCCTGCCGTGGGGCGCGCGCCGGAAGTCTAAACGCTAGTCACGCACCCACTCGGCGCCAGGGAGCCAGGAGCCGTAGGTATGGGCTTGGCGGCGATCCGAATCGAAGCGAAATTTGTAGGCGGAGGGAAACTATGGATGACCGGAAGCTGTTGGCGCTCGCCAAGAAGAACGCCGCGGCGGCTCTCAAAAAGCCGGCCGTGACGCCGAAGTATGACAGCACACTGTTGCCCGACCCGCAAGACGTCGAGCACCTCAAGAAGTTCTTGAATGAGATGAAGAAGCGAGACTTCTGACATTTGCGGCCCGCTCTCGAGCGGGCCGCCGAGTTTTGTGCGGCAGGTCGAGCCGTCAGAGGCCGACTTGTGCGGCCGCGTTTCGCCGGAAGAGCGCGGCGTGCTGGACGTACTTGAGGAGCGTGTCAGCTCGCTTGTGGCGCGTGTGGCGCATGATGTCGCGCTCGGACACACCCGCGGCCGCAGCGCTGACGATGAAGCCGGCACGAAGGCTGTGGCCAGCGTAGCGAGCGGGATCCAGGCTGTCGGCCAGGACCGCATTGCCCTGCGTCCGGGCCGTCTCACGCGCCGCCTCGACCGTCCGCTTGATCACGAGTGCGACGGCACGATCCGACAATCGTTGTGGGAGGATGGACCCGTGTCGCGTCACGGGACGGAACAGCGGTCCCTCGCCGATGTCTGCGATCGCCAGCCAGTGCGCGAGCGCGCGAATCGGGCACGTCTCCGCATGCGCGCCGTAGGGCAATCCGATGTCGACCGCGGGGCCGTCGGGCGTGCTGGGGGACGCGGGCACCGTGATGATGAGACCGTCGGTGTGCCAGGCGCAGTCTGCGACGTCGATCGCGACGAGCTCTGAACGCCGAAAAGCCCCCGCGAATCCAATGAGCAGCAGGGCGCGATCGCGGATGCCGGCGGTCGTATCTGGTAGCGCCTGCAGCCACGATCGCAATATCTCGGTGACCGTCGGCACCTTGTTGCGCGGAGGGCCGGCGTGCGCTCGTTGGATGCCACGCCAGGTATCGCGGAGCACCGGGTCGCGACTGTCGAACGGGTGCCCGGCGAGTCGATGGTATTGCCGGATCGTCGCGAGCCGGCGGGCGAGGGTGGCGATGCTCCGCGGCCGCTCGACCCACGTCCCGTCGACGGCGCGAGCGCCATCGACTAGTGCGATGAGATAGCGCGCGACGGCGCGGGGAGGCGCCGGTAGCGGCTGCACCGTCTGGCGCTCGCACCACGCTGCGAAATGTCGCCAGTCCGCGCCATACGCGCGCATCGTGTTGGGCGCATGCGCCGCAGCGCGATACGAGTCAGCGATATCCAGTCGGGGCATGACCAGAGCTGAGAGCAACCCCGGGAGGGGGAAGACCTGAGGCGACTCGGTGAAGGTACCGATAATGACTGATTATCGGAAGTATCACCACACGTCAAGCAAAGCCAATCACACCCCAACCCCGCTACCAGCGATGTCAGGTCTACTTTCTACTTTCAGTACTTCTACTTTCTCGGGCGCGAAGCGCCCGGCCCTCGTGCACGACGCGCTCCTCTCCCCCGCCCCGCCACACTTCGAAGCTGCCGCCGACGCCGTGGTCAGGGGCGATATGGCGGCGCTCCAGCGACTGCTGCGCCATCATCACGACCTGGTGCGCGCGCGATCGTCTCGACCCCATCACGCCACGCTCCTGCACTACGTCTCGGCGAATGGCGTCGAGGATATCCGTCAGCGGACACCGCCGAATGCGGTCGCCGTCGCAACGGCGCTGCTCGAAGCTGGCGCTGAGGTCGACGCCAGTGCCGACACGTATGGCGGCGGTCCGCAGCAAACGCCGCTCAATCTCCTGGTGTCGAGCACGCACCCGGCGCGCGCGGGGCTTCAGGCGCTGCTGGTGGATGTCTTGGCTGACTTCGGCGCCGCGGTCGATGGTGTGGAGAACGATGAGTCGCCGCTCCAGACCGCGCTCGCCTTCCACTATCCACTCGCGGCGGAGCGACTCGTCGCGCGCGGCGCGCGGGTGGACACGATCCTCACCGCGGCCGGCTTGGGTCGCGCAGACCTCGTCGACCAATTCGTCGGCGGTGACGGCGAGCTGCGAGCGGGGGTGCCGCTCCCACCGGCCGCCGGGCTCGGACTGCCGCACGAAGGCAAAGCCCACGTCGAGCGCGCGCTGGTCTGGGCGGCCGCGCTCGGCCATGCCAACATCGTCGCGCTCCTCGCAGATCGCGGCGTCCACCTCGCGGCTTCTGACAACCAGGGATTTACGGCACTCCACTGGGCCGCTTTTCAAGGTCACCGCGACGTGGTCGATGTACTGCTCGAGCGTCGCGCGCCGCTCGAGGTCCAGAATGTCTACGGTGGCACCGTCCTTGGTCAGACGGTCTGGGCAGCGGTGCACGTCGACGGCGTGTTCCACGTCGGAACGTTCAGCCGAGTCGACTACGCGCCGATTGTCGAGCGCTTGCTCGATGCCGGCGCGCGGGCGGACGGCCTACAGCTCCCCTCCGGCAACGCGCAACTCGACGCCATTCTGGCGCGTCATGGAGCTCGACCGGCGTGAACTAGTGGCGGTGTGGTGACACGGGCTCCTCGAGGCAGCTGGAGTAGACGGCCCCCGGGTTGGTTGCCCACCCTCACTGCTTCGTCAGAATCTGCTCGAACAAATCGATTGCGCGCGGGTCGCCGGACTCGCCGAGCCAGAAGAGTGCTTTGCGTCGCACTTCCGGGTCGCGGTTCGTCTTCGCGATCTGGATGAGCACCGGCACACCCTCGTCGTGCGGACGCTGCGAGAGCGCAAAGACTGCCTGCTCTCGCACCTCGCGATCGACGTTGTCGTCGGTGGCCAGGGAGTCGAGACTCCCGACCACGTCGCCGGCTGCCTGTCCCAGCCAGAACACGGCTTGCTTGCGTGTCTCGCCGGGTCGCGAGTCGTCGCGGGCGAGAGAAACGAGCGAGGGCCAGATCTTCGCACTGTCGGCGAGGGTCGCCGGGAGAATCGCGTCTCGCCCGGCGGACGACGGCAGCGTGCGCGCGAGTCCGATGAGGTAATTCGCCGCGTCTTTCGCCGGGACGGTGCCAAGATCCGTCACCGTCGGCTCGCCAGCGGACACGGTCCGCCAGTGGCCGCCCACGTATGTATGGAGCGCCACGATCGCGTGGTCGCGGATGCTCAGTACGACGCGCACCGGCCCGCCATCGCAGCTCACGTCCCACTCCACGTCCCCGTCGTGCGAGGAATACCGATGCCCATGGCGGGTCGAAATGTTGCAGTCCCCGTCACCGCACACGCCTGGCCGAGCGGTGAAGGCCATGCGCACCGTGCCATCCGGCGCCGCGGCCACGCGTGCACCAATCGTCTCCTGCGCCTGCAGCATTGTGCTCCACGCGAGTGCCAGTCCGCTGAGCACGGCCGCGCGTCCCATTGACCATGATGAGGTGCTCATTGGTTGACGAGCTCCTGGAGGAATTGCGCCGCACGCGGATCGGACGACTGACCGAGCCAGAATACGGCCTTCTTGCGCGTTTCCGGATCCGGATCCGACTTCGCGATGTGCATGAGCGCGTCCACCGCCGCCGGTTCCCTGCGCTGCGACAGCGCGAACACGATCTGCTCGCGCAGATGCGAGTCGTGCATGCGGTTCAGCAGCTCCAGCATTCGAGGTATGGGCACTCCACTCTGTCCGGCCCAAAACAAGGCTTTCTCTCGCACGTTGTCCGGCTGCCGCTCATCAGCGGCGACGCCGAGCAGCCATTCGGAATTCCCACTCTCTTGCGAGATAGAGAACAGGATCTTTTCCCTCAGGTCTGCATTGGTCGTACGAGCGAACAGCTGCTTCAGGTACGCTTGACTGCTATCGCCGTGCTCCTGACCGATCCAGAAGACGGCCTTCTCGCGGAGGTCTTCCGGCGCACTTTCTTGTTCGGCAAACCGGCGCAGTGCGGCGAGGGACCGCGGGTCGTTCTGCTGCGAGAGCGCGAACAACGCCTTCTCTCGCACCTGTCGATCCCCCTCGTGCGTCACGATGCTGTCCAGCATGCCGGCGACGCGGGGGTCGTGGGACTGTGACATCCAGAAGACCGCCTGCTCGCGCACCTCCGGATCGGGGTCCTGGCGGGCGGTGGCGATGAGCAGGTCCGTGCTCGCCGGCGGCTGCATTTGGGAGACGAGGAACACTGCCTTGCGTCGCAGCTTGACGGAGCATGCGTCGCGACGCGCGAGCACTTTCTGAAGAATCGGCAGCGCGCGCTCGCTATCCATTTGCAGCAGCGCGTTGAGCGCAGCGATGCGGATGTCGTTGTCGTCACCGGAGCTCGGGCAGCCGCCGAGCGCCGAGTCGGCTTGGGTGACGATGTGCGCCGCGCACGACTCGTCCCCATCGCGGGCGAGTGCGCTGCAGATCCGCGTCTGGAGAGTCGCCGCATCAGCCTGCGTCGCCGACTGCGCGTCCACTGTGTTCAACCGCTGCAGCGCACGCAACGCATCGCGCAGATCGCCAACCTCGCCACTGCGATAGAGCGCGAATGCCTCGTAGTACAGCGCCGTTGCCGCGTAGGTCGACTTGGGGTACGTCGTCCCGATCTGTCGAAACAGCCCTGCCGCCCGCCGGTAGTCTCCATCGGCCATCGCCGCCCGTGCCGCGCGGTACAGGGAGTCGGCCGGATCGTCGCTCACGACGGTACCTGGCGCTTGGTCCGGCAGCTTGTCGGCCACCGCTACGAGCAGTGGTCTACTCTCGACTTTCTGTGGGTCTACTTTCTGCGGCGCGTACACCGCCGCCATCAGGTACATCACGAGCACGACTGACATAGCGAATATCCTCAGGTGCCAGCGCTGCCAGCGGGAACGGCAGCGCGAATACGGGGCAGGACATGATCGTTGTCCAACGTGCGGTCGATCATCTCCCGATCGGTTGAAGTGCGAGATGCTGCAGGCTGGGTCAGTTGCACGAGTACCAGTTCGAGATCCTGGAGCAGTTGTCGACGCTGCGGATCATCGCCCACGGGCGAATCGAGCAGCAGTCGGGTGTTGGAGAGCACCTCGCGCGCCCATTGCCCGAGCTGCAGGTCAGCAGCGGTATCGCGGGCGCGTCCGTCGTCGCGATAGGTCGTCAGCAACGCCTCGGCCTGCGTCAGGTCGCGGGTGACCGCGATCCGATAGGCCGGTTCATTGGCCACGGCGAGCTCCGCGGGTCGCTCGGCAGGCGCCGTCAGCGACGGGCCGTGCGCGGCGCCTCGCACCCACCATCCGAGGGAGATCCCGAGCGCGATCAGTACGCTCGCGGCCGCCGCCAGCATCGGGTTCGACCAGCGGTGCCACGTCTGCGCCGCTCGCGGACCGGCACGTGGCTGACGCGGCAGCGCCACCACGTCCTCGACGCTGTCGCGGCGGTCGCGACGGGATTGCTGGATCGCCTCCCACATTGCGTCGCGAGGCACGGTGGCCGGCGGCGGGTGGTACGCCGCGGCAGCCGCGCGGAGCATGGGATCAAGCGGCTCCTCGTCTTCGTCGTGCGACGGACCGTGCGTCTCATCCATCATGAGGACCACTCCCCGGCGAAATCAGCGAGCGCCGCGCGCAGCTTTCGGCGCGCTCGAAAGAGTTGAGCTTTGGAGGTGCCGACGTCGATGCCGAGCGAGGTCGCGATCTCCTCGTGGGTGAAGTCCTCGACGTCGTGCAGCAGAAACACCGTTCGATAACCCGTCGGCAGGTCCTTGATGGCCGCGGCCAGTCGCACCTTGAGATCGGGCTCTGCCACCCGTCCCATCGCCGCCGGCTCGGGCGCTTCATTGAGTGGCGTCTCGCGAGTGCGCTCTCGCTTGACTTTCCGCATATGGTTGAGGCCCACCGAGACCGTGATCCGGTGGAGCCACGTGCTGAGCGCAGCTTCGTGTCTGAACGTGGCAATGCGATCGAACGCGCGCACAAAAGTCTCCTGCGTTACATTGCGGGCCTGGTCATCATCTCCGGTCAGGCGATAGGCGAGCCGGTAGACCCGGTCGACGTGCGCGTCGTACAACGCGCGTTCGGCGAGCGGATCCCCTGCAACGACACGCGCAACGAGCTCGTCTTCCCTCACCCGACCTCGGTGTCAAGGAGTCGCACACTCGTGCGCTCCAGGCCATTCCCCACGACGTCCGTACTGGTCCGCCCGTGTGACACAGCGAGCCAGGAGACGGTTGCGCGCGCTCCGCGCGCGCAGAGAGTAGCGGGGCAGAAAGTAGAAAGTAGACACCAACGGGGCTCGAGACACGAGTTTGCCGGTCGTCTACTCTCTACTTTCTGAAGGTCTACTTTCTCGGGCGCGTAGCGCCCGCGCGCCCGCGCCCCCGTTATGGCCTCATTTCTGGCCTCGCGTCGGCGCGTCCCTCGACGTCGCGGGAGAGATGCAGTGCGGCTCGCAGATTCGGGCCCGCCATCCCGGTGTTGTACACGGGGGTACCGACATTGAAGTCCTTGGCTCGGTCGAGGCCACCCACAATGACCGGGTCGAAGCCTGCGTCTCGTACGAGGTCCGCTGCGACCTCGAGGGCCGCGCGGTCATCGGAGGCCAACGGGATACCGACGCGAGGGGCAGGCCGGTGTGCCTCCTTAATGAGGGTCTTGTCCCAGACAGTATTGAATGCGCGAACGATCCGCGCCCCGGGAAACCACTCCGCTACGTAGGGGCCAGTCCCGCGGCCGGAGTCGATCACGGCACGTGCGATGTCGCCGTCCCGGTCCGGATACGGATTCCCTGTCTCCAGCACTACTTTGCCTCGAAGTAATGGCGCCAGGCTCTGCCCCAGCGCCCGGAGCGCCTTGAATGGCACGGAGATGAGGACCACGTCGCCGAAGCGAGCCGCCTCGGCGACTGTCCCTCGCGACGCGGCGGAACCCGCATGGTCGACCAAACTGTCCAAGCTTTCAGGGTGGCGCGACGAGAACAGCACCTGATGACCAGCGCGCGCCCACAGTGTGCCCACCGCTCCACCGATCCGTCCGGATCCGACGATACCGATCTTCATTGCGCTCTCCTCATTTTATGCGCTGTCACCGCAACCAAATAGCCTCCGCCCCGGCTCCCCTGCCTGCCCCGGCCGTAGCCGGCCGTCGCCGCATGGTCCGCCCATCGCTTCTCGTGCTGGCCACGCTCCTGCTCGTGCCATCGGTGAGTCATAGCCAAGCACAAGCCGAGCCAGCCTCGCTGTCGGAGCTGCCCGTCTTGCGGGTGTTCGACCCCCGGTACGTGGACACAACGTCCCATGCCTGCGTGGACTTCTTCCAATTCGCAAACGGCGGCTGGATCGCCCACGATACGATTCCGGCCGCGTACGCATTGTCTGGTGTCGGTCGGGACATGGGTGACCGCAACGAACTCGTGGTCCGATCGGTCCTCGACGATGCCAGCGCGCGCCGCGACTCGGTTCCTGCAAGCAGCACAGCGCACAAACTCGGCACGTTCTACGCCAGCTGCATGGACTCTGCTGCGGCGGAGTCACAGGGCGTGGCGCCGGTCGCCCCGACGCTCGCGGAGATCGAGCGAGTCGATACGCGGCCGGCTCTCCTGTCTCAGGTGGCCGAGCTGCAGATACAGGGCGTCAATGCGCTGTTCAGGTACTCGCCGGCCCCAGACCCACACCAGGCAAGGCGTTACATGGCCTGGTTGGCGCAGGGCGGCCTCGGGCTGCCGGACCGCGACTACTACATCCGCCGCGGTGCCAGCCCGGACTCCATCCGCCGGCAATACGTGGCGCACATTGTCCGACTCTTCGTGCTGGCGGGCGAGGACAGTGCCACCGCTCGTGCCGACGCGCAGCGCGTGCTGCGGCTCGAGGCGTCGCTGGCCACAGCGTCACTCACGCGCGTGGCGCTGCGTGAGCCGTCGGCGACGGATCATCCGATGTCAGTGCCTGCGTTCCGAGCGCTCGCTCCGGCCGTCGACTGGACCGCATACGCGCGAGACATTGGGCTCACGACGCCGGTCGCGACGCTGAACGTCGCCGAGCCTACGTTCTTCAAACGGGCCGACTCACTTCTCGCCACCGCACCAATGACCGACTGGCGTGCGTATCTGCGCTTCCATGTGCTCGCGGCGGCAGCCCCGTGGCTGTCGACGCCGTTCGTGCAGGAGGACTTCGCGTTTCGCCGAATCTTTTCTGGAGCGACGGCCCTGCTCCCCCGTTGGAAGCGGTGCGAACGCGTGACAGACGGTGAGCTCGGCGAAGCGCTCGGTGAGGCATATGTCGCCAAGACCTTTTCGCCGGAAGCGCGCGCGCGTGCGAAAGCCGTGATCGACAACATTCGCGCCGCATTCCGCGCGCGCCTGATCCAGCTCACGTGGATGTCGGACTCCACCAAGGCCCATGCGGTAGCCAAGCTCGAGCGGGTCGGGGAGAAGGTCGGTTATCCCGATCACTGGCGTGACTATGCACGGCTCGAGGTATCCGACGGACCGTTTGCCAAGAACCTCATTGCGGCGAATACGTTCGAGTGGCAACGCGTCGTCAACCGACCGGGCGCTCCGGTCGACACGACCGAGTGGGGCTTCAGTGTCCCCACGGTCAATGCGTACTACGACCCGAGCAAGAACGAGATGGTCTTTCCAGCCGGTGCGCTGGCGCCGCAGACCTTCGATCCGTCCGCTGACGACGCGGCAAACTATGGATCACTCGGCGCGAGCTGGGCAGGGCATGAACTGACCCATGGGTTCGACGACGAGGGACGACACTACGATGCGGCCGGCAATCTGCGCGACTGGTGGCTGAGCGCCGATTCGGCCCGGTTCGGCGCGCAGGCGGCGCTCATGGTGCGGCAATTCGATGGATACATCCAGATCGACACCTTTCATGTGAACGGACAATTGACGCTGGGCGAGAACATCGCCGACTACGGCGGGCTTCTGACCGGCTACGACGCGATGGAACGCGTGCTGGCTCAGAAAGGCCGTCCGGGCCCGCTCGACGGATTCACGCCGGAGCAGCGATTCTTCCTCGCCTACGCACAGAGCTGGCGCGTCCACAACCGCTCCGAGCAGCTCCGCACGCGAGTGACTGTCGATCCACACGCCCCCGAGCGATGGCGAGTCAACGGGCCGCTCTCCAACATGCCGTCATTCGCCGCCGCGTTCGGCTGCAAGGCCGGAGACCCGATGGTTCGTCCGGCCGACAAGGTCGCGCACATTTGGTAAGAGGGGTGGGGGATCGGGAATTACGGACCCCAACGACAACCGGGCGGGCTGAAGCCCGCCCCTACATGTTGCTGCGGGCGGCGTCGAGTCTGAGTTCGAGGCGAGAACGAAACGTCAACAGCTACAACGACGCGGCGATCTAGACAGCGGAGGGCTCGACAACGTCGACGTCCAGGGTATCGATCTCGATCTCGAAGTCGAGCGGGATGCCAGTGCTGATGCGCAGGAGGCGTGCGGCTGGCTGATACACCAGCCGATCGATATCGTACGCCGGGATGTCGGCAGCCGGGGTAATGCGGTGCGCTTTGACGCCGCGGATCCGCAGCCAACGCTTTGGCACGAGTACGTCCAGCCCGCTGGCGATCGTCAGCGGGATCTGCAACTCGCCCCGGGGTTGCTCCGTAATGGCATGGGGCTCGAACCACCACTCGCGGACGTGTTGCGTGACCGCGGCCAGCTCGGCGGGGGTGGTAGCGGTAGCGAGTACGGGCATGGCGTCCTGGACCGGGGTGGTGTGATGACAGCGAATTCTAGATCACTGCCGCGGATTTGGGAGGCACAATGGGGGGCGTGAAGCCGGAGGCTGGGCCGCCGGCCGATCATGGCGCGCTCGTCGCGCGCGCAGCCGGCGGCACGCTGTCGGCGTGGCGCAAACCGCCGCGCGAGATCGACGTGACGGCGGAGGTAGCGCGGGGGAATGTCACCGAGAGCGAGCTCGAGGCCGCGGTGACTCACATCCGCCAGACGCTCGGTCAGGTGGGAGTCGTCAGTCACGTGGGCGGCTCACTCAATTGGCTCGCAAACGGTCGCGCACGCAAGCTGCACATCTCGCTGCTGACGCGCGGTGGCCAAACCACGATTGAGGCGCATGAGAAGCTCGCACCACTTGCCGGCGTCATTTACGGTGGCGGCGTCTGGGGCGTCGGCGTCTTTGGCCTTGGATGGCTCGCTTTCATTGTCGGTCTCAACACCCTCCACTCGACGCCGATCGCGCTCGGGCTGTGGGGTACGATGGTCGCGGCGAGCTGGGGCGCCACGCGCGCGATCTACACGCGTCTGGTTGCGCGCCGCCAGCGGCAACTCGGGTCGCTCGTCGAAGACATTGGGCGGGGTTTGGCCGATCGGACGCTGCGGCCGGATTTGGTCGTATTTCCTGAAAAGCGGGACCAGGGAGCGGGCGCTGACGCGCCCGAGAAAGGAGAACGGGGAAAGGAGAATGGAGACACCGGTTACAAGCCTGGGGGCGGTTTGTAGGGCGCGCCGACCCCTAGCCCCGCGGTGCATGGCACGATCACCTTACCTATGGCAGCCCGTCGGCTGCGGTCTCCTGTGCCTCTCTCCTCGCTCGGACGCGTCAGCGCCCGCCCCATGACCGACCCTCGGCAGTTGCCGCCCGAAGTCACCGCACTCGCTCAATCGCTTGCGAGCCAATACGCTTTCGAGGGGGAGATCGGGCGTGGGGGGATGGGCGTGGTGTATCGGGCGCGCGATCTCAAGCTCGATCGCATCGTGGCGATCAAGGTGCTGCCGCCGTACATCGAGCGGGACTCCGCCGTCCGCGAGCGTTTCCTGCGCGAGGCCCGCACAGCGGCATCGTTGTCGCACCCCAACATCGTGCCGATCTATCGAGCCGACGAGATCGACGGGCATGTCTTCTTCGCGATGGCATACGTCGACGGCGAATCGCTCGGTCAACGCGTCCGCACCAACGGGCCGCTCCACCCGGGCGAAGCGTTGCCGTTGCTCGAGGAGATCGCGCGCGCGCTCGACTATGCACATAGCCGATCGGTGATTCATCGCGACGTCAAGGCGGAGAACATCCTGATCGAGCGTGGCACCGGGCACGCGTTCATCACCGACTTCGGAATCGCGCGTGTCGCAGCCGCCGCATCGATGACCGCGACCGGCCAGTTGCTGGGGACGGTCTGGTACATGAGCCCCGAGCAAGTGATGGGTCAGCCCATGGACGGTCGGTCTGACTTCTACGCGCTGGGAGTTGTCGGCTATTACGCGCTGAGTGGTCACTTCCCCTTCGAGTACGAGGCGCCCGCAGCGGTGCTCGTCGCACACGCGACGAAACCGCCGCCGCCGCTCTCGACGATGGCGCCACGTCTGCCGAGCAACATCGCGAGTGTCATCGATCAATGTCTGGCCAAGGACCCCGCCAACCGATATCAGAGCGGCGAGGACTTCGCCCGCGCCCTCGAAGCTGCTGCGAAATCGCCTGCGACCGCGGTTGAACGGCACGATCCGTCGCCGATGCCGGCGTTCTTGTCCGAGACGGACGCGCAGGCGCTATGGCGACGGGCCGCTGAGCTGCAAGCCGAGACCGGACGGATGTCTCGGCCGCCTGCCCTGCCGGCGCTGCGCGCGCCGGACGCCGCGCCCGGCACGCCGCCGACATCGACCTATCGCGTCGGTGATGTGCTCGGTGCGGCCTCCGAGGCCGGGATCGGCGATGAATTCGTGGCGCGCGCGGCGGCCGAGCTCGGGCTCGTGTCGGCGCCGGTCGGCGTGCCGGCAGTGCTCCAAGGCGGATCGCTGGCCGCGCCAACGAATCGCACCATCACCGTGACGTCGAGCGCAGAGGGTGCAGTGCCGTGGGCAACCCGGTGGCGCGGAGCCCCGGGAACGCTCGAGTACGAGGTGCGAGTCGACGGGGAGGCATCGGAGCGCGATCTCGAGATCGCCGTCGAACTGATCCGTCGCGCGATGAAGCAAGTCGGCGTCGTGAGTCGGATCGGCCGGTCGTTGTCGTGGAGCTCCGTTGGCGACGAGCGCAAGGTGGACATCACGATCGTCGCTCGCAGTGGGCAAACGATGATCCGTGCCAACGAGCGACTCGGTCAGCTCGCGGGCGGGTTGTTTGGCGGCATCATGGGTGGAGTGGGTGGCGGGGGCGGCGGCGTCGCGATGGCGGTGGGTGCAGGCAGCTTGCACTCACTGCCGCTCGCGTTTGCGATGTGGGCGTCTGTTGCTGGGGGCTCGTACGCGCTGGCGCGAGGGATTTACTCGTCAGTCGCGCGCGATCGGCAGGCGCAGCTGCGCCGGCTCGTCATGGATATCGCCGAGTATGTCCAGGACGGCGGCGAGTGGGGCTTACGCGGGGGCCAGCGGGATCAACTGTACGGCGGGGTCCCGCCCGCGCTGCCGGCGGGCATGCACACCCCTGGCGTCGGTCGGCGCTAGCGGGGTCACCTTGGTGGGCTACGCGAGGAATTTGTTGGCGGCGTTGAGCGCGGCGACCTTGTAGCACTCCGCCAGCGTCGGATAGTTAAAGACCGTCTCGAGGAAATAATCGAGACCGGCACCCAGTCCGATTACGGCCTGGCCGATGTGCAGCAGCTCGGTGGCTTGTGTGCCGATGATGTGCACGCCGAGCAGGCGCCGGTCATCGCGGTGAAAGAGCATCTTGAAGAAGCCGCTCTCGTCGCCCAGGATCTGTCCGCGGGCGATCTCGCGATACCGCGCCACGCCGACCTCGTACGGCACCTTGCTCTTGGTGAGCGTGTACTCGGGCTCTCCGACCATACCGACTTCCGGGATGGCGTACAGGCCGATGGGGAAATGCGGCGCCATCGGTCGCGCCGCGACGCCGAGCGCGTGGCAAGCGGCGAGTCGCCCCTGCTCGCTAGACGTGGCCGCAAGGCTCGGATATCCGATGACGTCACCCGCGGCGAAGATGTGCGCGACTGCTGTCCGGAACTCCTTGTCGACGACGACGCGTCCGCGATCGTCGACCGCGAGGCCCGCTCGCTCCACACAGAGCCCATCGGTGGCGCCGACCCGTCCGACCGAGAAGAGCACGGCATCGGAGACGATGCGCTTGCCCGATTCCAGCCACACGGCGACGCGACGGGTCGGTCCGTCGAGCGGCTCCAGCCGCTCGACCGTCTCACCCGGGCGAAAGGCCACGTTGCGCTTCCGCATCTGGTGGAGCAGCTCGTCGACAATCTCGGTATCGAGAAACTCGAGAGGGCGATCCCGTCGATCGATCACCGTCACCTCGGACCCCAGCGCGGCGAACATCGAGGCGTATTCGATGCCGATGACGCCTGCGCCGACGACCACCAGCGTACGCGGGATCCGTGTCAGACAACCGATTTCATCGCTCGTGAGGATCGTCTCACCGTCCACTGCTGCGCCGGGTGGTGCGGCCGGGCGCGTGCCGACTGCGATCAGGATGAACGCGGCCGACACATCGCGAACACCGAGCGGCGAGGTCACCCGCACAGTATGGGGATCGACGAAGGAGGCACAGCCGCTCAGGACATCGACGCCGTTGCGGCGCAGTTGGTGTTCCTGGACTTCGCGTTCTCGCCGCATCACCTCGCCGACGCGGACGAGGAGCTGCTCCGCCGTGGGACGTGGCAGGACACGCCCCAATCCCTGTCGCTCGAGGACGTCGGCCACCGCGGTGAGCGACGTGACGGCCTCGCGAAACGTCTTGCTCGGAATCGTGCCCGTATCGACGCAGACGCCACCGATGGTCGCGCGCCGCTCGATGACCGCCGCGCGACGGCCCAGCTTGGCGGCTTGCACTGCGGCCCGCTGACCGGCCGGCCCGCTGCCCAAACAGAGGAGATCGAAGTCGTAGGGCACAGGGGGCCAAGAGCCGGGTGACGGGTGACGGGGAAACGGCAACGGCAAACAGCGACAACGGGAGCAGCAGCAACGACAGCAGGGGCAACAGGAACAGCAACAACGACAACGACAAGGACAACGATACCGGTAACAGCGACGCCGACGGGGACGGCTGGTGCCTAACGCCTACGGCGTGTCGCTGTCTGGCGGAAGAGTCGGGCTGATTTGTTACGTGCTGATGACCACCGGGTGTGACTAGCGGGCATAGACGAGAGGGCTCGGTAATTTGCGATGCCTACCACGGGGACGGGATGGGGCCACTGAATCGCAAGTGCTTGCGATGGCGTGGCCCGGCGTTAAGATCTGGGGATGCCGCAAGTACCCGACCCCCGAGAGCAAGTGAGCTACCTGCTGTGGCAGCTCGCCCATTCGATGCAGCAGTCGATGACCATGTCATTGGCCGAGTTGAACTTGACGCTGTCGCAGCTGGGGGTGCTCGCCCACCTGGTGCGGGATGAGTCGATCTCGACGGCCCATCTCGCCCGGCTGAGCGGCGTGACCCCGCAAAACATGAGTCTCACGGTGGCCAAGCTCGAGGGGCAGGGCTATCTCGTGCGGCAGCCCCACCCCTCGCATGGCCGCATGAACCGGCTCGAGGTCACGCCCCGCGGCCGCGCGGTGCTCCAGCAGGGTCTCGCGCGGGTGCGGCGTGTGGAGAGTGAGACCTTCGCCGGGTTTTCGCCGTACGAGCGGACCGAGCTCCCCGACCTGCTGCGCCGCGCGCTGGGGCGCGTGGGGCACGGCCCGCGCGGCCGGAGCCCGAATCTGCGGGCGATATGAGGGGCTAGATGTTGATGATCAGGACGTTGTTCCCAAAGTGAGACGGTGGGCTGGGGGCAAAAAGTTGAGCGCGGTGTGCGGGCGTTCGGTGTTGTAATACAGGAGATACAACTCGAGCGCCACCGCACGGCGGGCCGAATTGCGGTAGGGACGGGCATAGGCCCATTCCCGCAGCAGGGTTTGGATGACCCGCTCCACCTTGCCGTTCGTACGCGGCGTGTAGGGTCGGGTCCGGACATGGCGCGCGCCGAGCGCGCCGAGGACGTGCTGAAACACGCGGCTCAGATAGGCCGCGCCGTTATCGGTCATCACGCGCGCGATGCGGGCCACGCCGTGCTGGTGAAACCACGCGGCGGCCCGGGTGAGAAACGCCGCCGCCGTCTCGCCGCGCTCATCGGGCAGGAGCTCGGCATAGGTGACCCGGGAGCGATCGTCGATGGCGACATGGAGAAACTCCCAGCCAATGCCCCGCGTGCGGTGCTGCCAGCGCCGACTGCCGGTAATGCGGTGCCCGAACCGCCCAATGCGGCCGAGCTTCTTCACATCCAGGTGCAGCAGATCGCCGGGTCGGGGCCATTCGTAGCGCACCACGGGCGGCGGCGCCTCGAGCCGGTCGAGGCGATTCAAGCCCAGCTGGCGCTGGACCCGCACCACGGTGGAGAGCGGGAGCTGCAAGTGCCGCGCGATGTAGAGACTGGAGCGGCGTTTGCGCCGCAGGCGCGCGATCTGGCGGCGCGGCGTGCGGCGGAGCGCGGTCGGAGAGCGGTGCGGGCGACTCGAGCGATCGGTGAGGCCCGCGTCGCCCGCCGCCCGATGGCGGTGCACCCATTTCCAGACGGTGCGTCGACTCACGCCCACGTCGCACGCGACCTGGATCAAGGACTCCCCGCGGGCAATCCGGTGTACGACGAGGGATCGCCCGACGGGCGTGAGTCGTGCATTCTTGTGCATGTTCACTGGGGCCTCTGGTGGCTGCCGGTTGATGTGGCTTCGACAACCCCAGCTTGGCACCACTACACCTCAGTGAACAACCTCCTGATCAATTACAGCTAGACGTTGGACGTTGGACGTTGGACGTTGGACGTTGGAGGTTGGAGGTTGGACGTTAGACGTGAGCGTTGGAAAAAAACCTCATGGCTGGCAGTGGTGCACCGCGCTGGCCCCGAGGTTTGTATCTAACGTCAAGCGTCTAACGTCTAATATCCCAAGGTCTTGTCATTATGTTGCCATGTCCCGATCACTCACGAGGGGTTGCTTGACCCCCCTTCTGCAAATGCGTACCATCGCCGGGCGCGGGGGCCGTCTCGTGGGCGCCCGCCCGTCGGTACTTGCCCGTCGGGGCCCTGCCTCGCACGGGCCAGTGGTATGTCACCCTGGGAGGTGGAGCACATGAACAGGCTTGGTATTCGGAGCGCTGCGGCAGTCCTCTGTGCCGGTGTGGCGCTCGTAGCGTTCCCGCAACTCGGATTCGGACAAGCGGCGCCGGGTCCCCCGGGAGAGGCACCGCCCGGTGTGCTACCGGGTGTGAAGATGGGCGGCAGCCCGAATCTCCACCTCGTGAGTCACATCCCATTGGGTGGATTCTTCCGCGTCATGGACGACGAGATCGAACAGGACCCGGATCGTCCGTACGCGTATGTCTCACAGGCCCGCGACCGCCCCGGGTTCACGATCATCGACCTGCGGGATCTCAACAACGTCAAGGTGCTCTATCATTGGAGCATCGAGAACCCCCAGCTGCACCAGGGGCTCGGCGGCATGGACGGCAAGTACTTCAAGATGAACGGCCCGTGCAGCGGCTCCGCCAAGGGCCAGAAGAACGCGAGCACGTCCTGCGCGCACTACTACTACGTGCAGTCGCTGCAATTCGCCCAGGGCACGCCGGACGCGGACCTCGGAGCCGTCGTCGCCGACGTCACCGGTCTGCCTGACACGAACAAGGTCAAGATCGTGGCGCGGCTCCGGGATGCGGTCGAGCCGGGCGGATTCCACAACACCTTCATCTACCGCCACTCCGACGGGCACACGTATCTCGTGACGACCGTCAACGGGCCGCACACGAACGTGTTCGACCTTGGCAAGGTGGTATCGGATCCGGACTCGTCACACTGGAAGATCGGGGAGTTCCCGGTCCCGGAGACGCAGACCAATTCTCGCTTCGGGCGTTTCGGCTACCACGACTTCTACCTCGGCTACGACCCCGCCACGCACCAGGACAAGTTTTACGGGGCCGGACGCGGTGGCTATTACGTCTATGACATTACCGACATCAAGCAGCCCAAGCTCATCACGTCGATCACCGGATCGGCGGGCATCGAGTTCGGCCACACCTTCACGCCCGATCCCACCGGCCGATTCGGCATCGCGGAGACCGAGTACCAGTATGCGCCGATTCGCATTTTCGACCTGCAGCCCGGCCTGACTGGCAAGGTCCAGACGGTCAACCGCCCCATTGGCGCGTGGTCGCCCGACTGGCAGGACCTCGTGCACAATCACGAAGTCCGTTGGCCCTTCGTGTTCTCGTCGGCGTACGAGGACGGGCTGCAAGTGTTCAGCATGTACGATCCCACGCATCCCGTGACGGTGGGTTGGTACTACACCTGCCAGTGCACCCATGAGCGTGGCTTCGGTGGCCCGCCACTGTGGGAAGGCACGAGCGTCATGCAGGGCGCCTTCGGCATCGACATCCGGAATCGCGACGGCCTCATCATGATCAGCGATTCCAACACCGGCGTCTGGTTCTTCCGTATGGATGGCTTCAATGGCTGGAACGGACACGACTGGGGAATGCCCAACGTGTCGAGTGTCCAGGACTACGACCACGGGCCGGAAGGTGCGACCATGCCACCGCCGGGTAAGCCGGCAGCATAAGCAGGGGCTAGACGTTGGACGTTGGACGTTGGAGACAAACCTCGAGGCCAGCTAGATGCACCATAGCTGGCCTCGCGGTTGTTTTCTAACGTCTAAGGAAGCTCTGAAGAATGCCGTCTTCGGACGCGAGTCAGTGTGATTGCGAGCGGTGATCGAGAAAGATCGGTCGGTGATGCAGGCCGGCCTGGGCCGCGAGGCTCAGTGCCGGCGCCACCGGACGCGTTTGCGTCGTTAGCAGAGACACGTCGCCCTACGGGCCCCCAGTTTGTAGCGCACCAAGTACAGGTTCGCGAGGGCAAACGCGGCGTAGACCCGCACGGTGTTCTTGGCCAAGCCCCGATAGCGCACCTTGGCAAAGCCCCAGAGGCGCTTCACCACATGGTAGGCATGCTCGCCCCGCGCCCGCACGCGCGAGCGCGCCCGATTGATCGCGTGCCACCGCGGCGTGATGGGTCGGTGGTGGCACCCGCGGCGGTTGACCCGATAGCGAATCCCCGCGAGCTTGCACGCCACCCGATCGGACTCCTTCCAGTAGCCCCGATCGCCATAGAGCACCCGCTCCTCGCCATGGAGCAAGTAGGGCAGCTGCTCCAGCTCGCCAGCGGCCGCATGCGTGGTCGTGAGCGTGTGCACCAAGCCGTGCGGGTCCGTCCCCGTGTGCACGCGCATCCCGAAGTACCAGGTCTGGCCCTTCTTGGTCTGCCGCATCTCGGGGTCGCGCGCCTGCGCGGCATTCTTCGTCGAACTCGGCGCACTGATAATCGTCGCGTCGACGATCGTCCCCGTCTTGAGGAGCAACCCCTTGGTCTCCAACAGGCCGCGCACGAGCGCGAACACCTGTTCGGTGAGCCGGTGCGTTTCCAACAGCCGCCGAAACCGGAGAATCGTCGTCTCGTCCGGCAAGGCATCCTCACTGAGTTCGACACCCACAAAGCGCCGCATTGCGTCACTGTCGTAGAGCGCATCTTCCGCGGCTGGATCGGACAGATCGAACCACTGCTGCAGACAGTAGATCCGGAGCATTGTCTCGAGCGGCATGGCCGGCCGACCCGCGCCCGCGTGCGGCCGCGGATAGTGCGGCGCGATGAGCGCCGTGAGCTCGGCCCACGGCATCACCGCGTTCATTTCGGCCAAGAACCGCTCGCGACGCGTGACCTTTTTCTTGTCCGAGTAGGCCAGCCCGGCAAACGTCCGCTGGAGTCCCATGCGCTCCTCACGAGGTGTGTGCTCGGGCTGGCAATACATCACTTCTCATCCACCGATGCAAGACTCAGTTTTGCAGAGGTTCCCTAACGTCCAACGTCTAACGTCGAACGTCCAAGCTCTTGTCCTCGACCATCTGGACCGTCCCGCACGATACCGACGAAGCCGTGATCGGACCGCCGGGGCGGTCGGTGCGCTTGACGAATCTGCGGAAGGTGTTCTGGCCTCGACTGCGCACGACGAAGGGCGACCTCCTGCGATACTACGCCTCGGTCGCGCCCGTGCTTGTACGCCACCTCGTGGGTCGGGCGATGGTCATGAAGCGGTACCCGCACGGCATTGCGGGCCCGAGCTTCTTCATGAAACGCACGCCCAATCCCCATCCAGAGTGGCTCACGACCTGCCCGATTCGACATGCCTCAGGCAATGTGATCGCGTTCCCCGTCATCAACGACACAGCGGCCCTGCTGTGGATGGTCAATCTGGCCTGCATTGATCTCAATCCGTGGTACGCCCGGTGCGACGATGTCCACCGACCGGACTATCTGCACTTCGATCTCGATCCGACCCCACAGGCATTGTTCAAGTTGGTCCGTGAGGCCGCGTTGCTCGTCCGCAACGCGCTCGCCGATGTCGGCATGCACCCCGTCGCCAAGACGACGGGGTCACGCGGCGTGCACCTCTACGTCCCGATCGTCCGCGACCCCACCCAAAAAATGGTGTGGGCATTTGCGAAGCAGTTCGCGCGGACGCTCGCCCCGCGTGCGACGCGATTGCTCACGACGGAGTATCGCGTTGCACATTGTCCACGGCGTCGAGTGCTCATCGACTACAATCAGAATGCCTGGGGACGAACCTTGGCGTCCGTGTACTCCGTTCGACCTACCCCCCTCGCAACAGTGTCGACGCCCGTCACCTGGGAGGAGATGGAGGCTGGCGTGGAAACAGCGGACTTTCGCATGTCCAACGTACCTGACCGGATCCGGGCCGTTGGCGACCTCTGGGCCGACGTCGATCACAGTCGACATTGCTTCGATCTTCGGCGCGTGCTGTAACATCAATGGCGCTCCCGCTCGGAACGCGATACGCGCCGATGGAGGCAAAACCGGTCGACGACCTCCCGGTCGGTCGCGAGTGGTCGTACGAGCCCAAGTGGGACGGCTTTCGTTGCCTGACGTTTCGCGACGGCGAGCGGGTGTCGCTCATGTCGAAGTCCGGGAAGCCGCTGAGCCGATACTTCCCAGACGTCGTGGCGAGCATTCGTGCACTCAAGGCATCGCGATTCGTACTCGATGGCGAGATCGTCGTCCCGCTCGACCACGCGCTGTCATTCGATCAACTGCTGCAGCGTATTCATCCTGCTGCCAGTCGCGTGCGCATGTTAGCGGAGCACTCCCCTGCTCTGCTCATTGTCTTCGACGTGCTCGCGATCGGAGACACGTCGTTCCTGGATCAGCCATTCGCGGATCGGCGTCGGCGCCTCGAGTCGTTCCTGCGGCGCGCCGGCCCTTCGGGTTTGCGGCTTTCACCGGCGACGGGGAGTGCATCGATCGCGAGACGATGGCTCAGGGCGCAGCGGCTCGGACTCGATGGCGTCATTGCCAAGCGCCTGGATTTGCCATACGAGTCCGGGAAGCGCACGGCCATGCAGAAGATCAAGACCGTGCGGACTGCCGATTGCGTGGTCGGTGGCTTTCGCTACGCGTCGCGCGGGCGCGCCATAGGGTCGCTACTCCTCGGCCTCTACGACGAGCACGACCTGCTCAATCATGTCGGCTTTGTCTCCTCGTTCAGCGCGGCGGAGCGAAAGACGCTCACGTCGCGAGTCACGCCTCTCATCGGCGGCGCGGGCTTCACCGGGCGGGCGCCGGGCGGCCCGAGTCGCTGGAGCACCGAGCGTTCGGCGGAGTGGGTCCCACTCCAGGCAGTGCTCGTCGTCGAGGTGGCATACGATCACTTTGCAAGCGGACGATTCCGCCACGGAACTGCCTTCCGTCGCTGGCGTCCCGACAAGGCACCACGACAATGCACGACGGCCCAATTGCATCCGGAAGGGCGGTCGGCCCTCAGTCTTCTGCGCCTCACTACCCGCTGACGGGGAGAGGCGCCAGTGTCAGCTGGGAGGGCACTCCGCAGTCGTGTGGGCCAACAGCGGGGCGAATCGAGTGCGAGCGTTGTGCAGGGCCAGGCGGTCGAGACGGTCGACGAGCAAGCGCACGCGCTCGGCCATGCGCCGCAGGAGAATCCACACCACCTGCTGATCGACGGCGATCGCACTCTCGAGCGCGCGACGGGTGATGATGAGACAGCGTGTGGGCTCCAGGGCGATCGCGGTCACCGGCGTGGGGCCGCTCGCGAACAGCGGCACCTCGCCCAAAGTTCCGCCGGGTCCCTCGGTATGTACGACGTGTTGGAGGCCCAGCCCTTCCCGAGCGATACGCACGCGGCCGTCGATGACGACGGCCAGGTAGTCGATCTCCGTGCCGGCAGTCCAGAGGATCGTACCGGTTCCATACTCGCAAACGAGCGCATGTCTCGCCATTGTCCGCCGAGTGGCGAGCGATAGAGGACGTGTGAGCGGCAGGGCGGCTAGAACATCGGCATTAATCATGGGCGATTCCCTGAGACCATCGTCTCAGCGAGATGGGGTGTGTTGGACCGTATCCCGCGGCCAGGGGCGACCACGGGACCATCGAGTGATGGACGTTCGAGACCTGTACCGCCGACCAGGCGGCGCGATGTGGCGGAGCCGGCAGTCGACGGATTGTTATGGCCGGACAGTGGGGCGTTGGATATCGCCGCGCAGTTCGACCTTGGTCTCTATAGACCTCGGCGACCTCGACCACACCAAATTGTGGACGGTGAAAACCGAGAGATCGCGGTCAATCCCAGAGGCGACGCGTGCATCGCCCCTACCCAGCAGGTCACATGCGCTATCGAGAAGCTGACAAGCGCGACGTGCCGGAGATGGCACGGATTCGCGCGGCGTCGTGGGGCACTGAGGACTTTTGGGACAGCCGCATTGCCCAGTACATGGACGGTGCCAGCAATCCGCGCCAGGCGCTTGCGCCACGGGTGCTGTACGTGGCGGTCGAGGGCGAACGACTCGCTGGACTGGTCGCCGGCCATTTGACGCAGCGGTACGGCTGCCAGGGCGAGTTACAGTGGATCGACGTCGTGCAGACTCATCGCGGCACAGGCGTGGCGTCCGGGCTCCTGCGTCGAGCTCGCGACGTGGTTCGTCGGACAGCAGGCATTGAACGTGTGCGTCGACGTCGAGCCTGAGAACGCGCGGGCGCGGCGATTCTACGCGCGCCACGGCGCGCGACCGCTCAACCCCCATTGGATGGTGTGGGATGATATTGGGCTCGCATGCCGGGACGGCGACCGAATGGCCACGTAACGCGCGGGCGGTGCACGAGGGCGACGCATGCGTCGCCCCTACCCGCCGGATCCGGACACCGTGCGATCGCCAAGGGCGACGCATTTCTTCAATGCTCTCCACGCGCGTTCGGCTTGCACGACGTGGCGAAGCTCGTGGCGCTCCACGATCACAAACGCGGAGTACAGGTTGCCTGCATCGGGACAGCCTGTCCACCAGGACCAGGGCTCGGCCAGCCCTCGAGAGCAGGGTGATTCATATCAGACTCGACGGGTGAGAAGCACAGGGGACTCGCCCGAGAGCCCGCGGCGGACTCTCATATATTCATTCTACTTATTATAGGTGTTCGCACCTGTGCAGCTTAGCAGGTTCTGTATTCAGCGCCCGCTCCGATCCCTAGCCCGTTTCCGCTCCTCGGCCTCCATTGCCTCTCCGTACCCCTACCTGCTCGGGCGCACTCACGCCCGCCCCGCCATGACGACCACTGCGAAGGAAAAGGAAGTCAGCGTCCGCTCGCCGGAGCCACCGCGGCACAGCGCGCCGCTCACGATCACGAGCACCACCTTTCATGCAGGCGGTGCCATTCCGAACAAGGTCGCGTTCACGCCATGCGGCGGCGAGAATGTCTCGCCCCAACTGTCGTGGACTGGCTTCCCGCCGGATACAAAGAGCTTTTGTCTGACCTGCTTCGACCCTGATGCGCCCACCGGTTCCGGCTTCTGGCACTGGATCGTCGCCAACATCCCGGCGCGCATCACCAGCTTCGAAGAAAAGGCGGCCACGAAGGGGCTACCGGCCGGTGTCGTGCAGGGCTACACGGACTATGGGGCGAGCCACTGGGGTGGTCCGTGTCCACCGCCGGGTGACTCGCCCCATCGCTACATCTTCACCGTCTACGCCCTGGACATCCCGTCGGTCGAGGGGGTCGGCCCCAGCACGAGCGGCGCGCGACTCGTCTTCTCCATGCGTGGGCACCTCATCGCGAAGGGCTCGATCGAGGGACGTTTTGGACGGTAGGGCGACACCGGGCCACGCATGACTACTCGCCTCGAGCTAACCGTCAACGGAGCGCGTCACGAAACAACGGCGGACGCACGCACGCCGCTCCTGTACGTGCTTCGCGATGAACTGGAGCTGAACGGCCCGAAATTCGGGTGCGGGTTGGCACAGTGCGGGGCGTGCACGGTGCATCTCGACGGTCGGCCCGTGCGATCGTGTGTCACCCCGCTCGCGACCGCGGTGGGTCACTCGGTCGTGACGGTCGAAGGGCTGGGGACGAGCGCTGCCCCGCACCCGGTGCAGCGGGCGTTCGTCGAGGAACAAGCCGCGCAGTGCGGATACTGCATTGCCGGCATGATCATGACGACGGCCGCGTTACTCGCGCGGAATCCGGCCCCCAGCGAGCAGGAGATCCGGACCGCGCTGGTGGGCAATCTGTGCCGGTGCGGGACCCACATGCGCATCTTGCGCGCGGTTCGCCGAGCGGCGGGTCGCGCAGAGGCGGCAAAGTGAACGACCCACGCGTGATGTCGCGGCGCGGGTTCGTGCACACGACCGGTGCGCTCGTCGTGTCGTTCGCGTGGCCGTTTCACGCCGGCTCCGTGGCCCGGCTCTCGACCATCGTGCACGGCGACGAGAGTCCCGATGTCCCAATGGCGCCCGGGTCCGGACCAGAACCGCCGCTCGACCAGGCCGACTCGTGGCTCGTTGTCCACAGTGATGGATCCGTCACGCTCTTCAGCGGCAAAGTCGAGCTGGGAACCGGCGTCCAGACCGCGCTCTCGCAGATCGTCGCCGAGGAGCTGGATGTCGAGGTGGGTCGCGTGACTGTGGTGCAGAGTGTCACTGGCCGGACCCCGAACCAGGGATCCACCACGGGGAGCAAGACCCTGCAGAACGGGGGACCCGCCGTTCGTCGTGCGGCGGCCACGGCCCGTGCCGTCTTGCTGGCGCGCGCTGCGGAGCACCTGGGCGCGCCCGTCGAGCGCCTCACGGTCACCGATGGCGTCGTCTCCATGTCGCAGTCGGCCACCCCCACCGTGTCGTACGCAGCGCTCATCGGCGACGGGTTCCATCGTACGATCGACCCGGCCGTCGCGCTGAAGCCGGTGGCGCAGTATCGCATCGTCGGGCAGCCCGTGCCGCGCGTCGAGCTGCCTGCGAAGATCGCCGGCACACACCCGTACGTGCACAACGTCCGGGTGCCGGGCATGCGACACGGCCGCGTGGTCCGTCCGACCGCGATCGGAGCGACGCTCGCCTCGGTCGACGAGACCCCGGTGCATCAGGTCGCGCCCGCCGTACAGGTCGTCCGGCGCGGCAACTTTCTCGGCGTCGTGGCGAGCCGCGAAGCCGATGCCATCGCCGCGGCCCGGGCGCTGCGCGCGACATGGCTTCCGCCCAAGCAAGGCCTGATGAGTGCGGACGCCATGTACGAATCCATGCGCACATCCCCCATTCCTCCCAAGGTGCTCGAATCGACGGGGGATGTCAGCGCGGGCACCTCGAGCGCAGATGCGAGACGGACCGCAACCTATCGGATGCCGTTTCAATCGCACGGCTCGATCGGTCCCTCGTGCGGAGTCGCCGACGTGCGCGGCGGCGAAGCGACCGTATGGTCTGGCACACAGGGGGCGTACTCGTTGCGTGAGGCGCTGGCAAACCTGTTAGAGCTCGAACCGTCGCGCGTACACGTCGTGTGGGCGGAGGCATTGGGTTGTTACGGGCACAATGGTGCGGACGATGCAGCGGCGGATGCTGCCCTGCTCTCTCAAGCGGTGGGCGCACCTGTCCGCGTCCAGTGGTCGCGGGAGGACGAACTGGGCTGGGACCCCAAGGGGCCCGCAATGCTCATGGAGTGCGCTGGCGCCGTGGACGGGAGTGGGGCGATCGTTGCGTGGGACTATACGGTCACGACGCCAACGCATACCACGCGGCCGAGCGGCGACCGGGGTGAGCTGGTGGCCGGCCAGCTCATGGGCGCCTCGCTCGTACTCGGGACCGGCGGCGGTGATCGCAACGCGCGGCATTCGTATCGGATCCCCAACAACCGCGTGGCCGTGCGGTGGCTCACATCGAGTGTCCTGCGGCCGTCGGCGATGCGAGGCCTGGGTGCTCCGGCCAACGCGTTTGCAATCGAGTCGTTCATGGACGAGTTGGCAGCTGCCGCTCACGCAGATCCGGTGGAGTTCCGGCTCCGGCATCTGACGGACCCGCGGGCCGTGGCGGTCGTGAAGCGGGTCGCGGAGCTCTCGCACTGGCAGCCGCAATCCGGTGAGCGGCCTCACAGAGCGGACGCGCGCAGCGGCATGGCAACCGGTCGGGGCGTCGCCTTTGCGCAGTACGAGACCGCCTACACGTACGTCGCGACAGTCGTGGACGTCGACGTCGACCGTCACGCCGGAACAATCCGTGTGCCACGTGTGTGGGTGGCGCACGATTGCGGCCTGATCGTCAATCCCGACGGACTGCGCAATCAGATCGAGGGCGCGACGGTGCAGACGATCAGCCGGACGCTCAAGGAACGCGTGGTGTGGGACCGCGCGGGCGTCACGAGCGTCGACTGGCAGTCGTACCCGATCCTCACCTTCCCCGAAGTGCCGGACTCGATCGAGATCGCCCTCATCGATCATCCGGACGCGCCGGCGTGGGGGGCCGGCGAGCCCGCGGCCTGCACGGTGCCGGCGGCCATCGCCAACGCGATCTACGACGCGACTGGGCTCAGACTCAGAGACATCCCGTTGATGCCGGCCCTTCAGAACATCCGCGTCTCTCGATCGGACCAGCGCTCGACGACCACCTTCGATTCGGTGTAGAACTCGACTGCGTCGCGTCCCTGGCCGTGAAGGATCCCGAAGAAGCTGTCCTTCCAGCCGCTGAACGGGAAATACGCCATCGGTGCGGCCACACCGATATTGATGCCGATATTGCCAGCCGGCGCCTCATATCGAAACCGGCGTGCGATGGCCCCGCTCGATGTAAAGACCGACGCCTGGTTGCCATACACGCTGCGCCGAAGGAATTCGATCGCTTCATTGACGGACCGCACGTGCACGAGACTGAGCACGGGCCCAAAGATCTCCGTGTCGGTGAGACTGCTCGATGCGCTCACCCCGTCGAGCACCGTGGGCCGGACGAACGAGCCGCCGGGGCAATTGTCTACCTGTGCATCGCGACCGTCGACGACGGGGGCGGCGCCTTCGCTGATGCCGGCCGCGACGAGTGACTGAATCCGACGCTGGCTGTCGGGGCTGATGACCGGCCCCATTTGGACGCCGCTGTCCAGGCCATTCCCCACACGGATCCGCGTCGCCGCATTGGCAATCGATTCGCGAAACGCGCGCTGTGCGTCACCGATCGTCACCGCCACGGACACGGCTAGGCACCGTTGTCCCGCACATCCAAACGCGCTGTCCGAGACGATGCGGGTGGCCAGCTCCATGTCCGCATCGGGGAGAACCAGCACATGGTTTTTCGCGCCACCCTGACACTGCATCCGCTTCCCGCCCGCGGCTGCGCGCGCATAGACGTATTTCGCGGTGGCCGTCGATCCCACGAAACTGATCGCCCGCACGTCCGGGTGGTCCAGCAAGGCATCGACCGCCGCTCGGCCACCGTTGACCAGATTGACAACGCCCGCCGGCAAGCCGGTCTGCGCGATCAACTCGATCACGCGCTGCATCGTCAGCGGCACGCGCTCCGAAGGCTTGAGCACGAGCGTATTGCCAGTCGCGATCGCGTACGGCAGGAACCACAGCGGGATCATCGCCGGAAAGTTGAACGGCGTGATCGCGGCGACGACGCCGAGTGGCTGACGAATGAGCATCTCGTCGACGCCTGCCGTGACGTCCTCGAGATTGTACCCCTGCATGAGGACCGGCGCCCCGCACGCCACCTCGATGTTTTCGACGCCGCGCCGGAGCTCGGCCCGCGCTTCGCCCAGCGTCTTCCCATTCTCGAGAGTGATGAGCCGCGCCACCTCGTCGAGGTGCTCAATGACGAGCGACCTCAGCTTGAACAGGTACTGCACGCGTTCGCCGACAGGTGTCCGGCGCCAGGCAGGAAAAGCCGAGACCGCTGCCTGTACGGCGCAGTGGACATCGGACGCGTCGGACAGCGGCGTCTGCGCGAGCAGCTCGCCAGTGGCCGGGTTGACGACGTCGACGTATTGGCTCGATGTAGAAGAGTGAGCCACTCCCCCGATGAAGTTGGGCAGGACGGAGGCGCCGCGTCGGCTACCACTCGTCGAACCGGTTGAGGGCGTAGGCACTACCGTGCTGCTCGACATGAGAGGGTCGCGAGGAAGGGTCGAGGCGACGAGCGCCCGAAGGCAGAAAACTCAGGCGACAATCTAAGGGCTGCGCGCTAATTCGGCCCGCGGGCGATCTCCGACACCGCAGGCCCGTCCCCCGTAGGCCCGACACTTGCCTAACAGGTGGGAAAACGGACGGGGGTCTGGCGGCCTGCACAGCCTGTGCAGATTGCCCCACTTGGATGAGGAACGGAACTATGCCATCCCGCACGACACCGCTCGCCCTTGGGGCAGCGGCAGCACTCGCTGTGTCGGTCGCCGGTTGTAATCTGGGGACCGCCAACAAGACGACAGCGTTGGTCCGATTCGTCCACGCGGTATCGAACGGCGGCCCCTTCGACTTCTACGCGAACAGCTCACGCGAGGTCAACGGATTGGAGTTCCAGAACGCGACGAGTTATTTCGTCGTCGATTCGGGTCAGGCGATATCTTTTGCCGTCACGAAGATCAACGACGCGACGCCGCTCGTCACCACGACGGAGAGCGTGGTCGCGGCCCACACCTACACGCTCATGGCGGCCGATTCCATGAGTGGGCTGACGCCCCTGTTCATCGCCGACTCGAATACGGCGCCCGCCTCGAACGCGGTGAAGCTGCGGGTGATTCATGCGGCTCCCAGCTTCAAGAGCGCGGACGTGTACATCATGCCGCAGGGCAGCGCGCTGCCGGCGTCGCCGACTCTGAGCGCGTTCCTGTTCGAGCAGGTGTCACAATACGAGCTGAAGAAACCGGGCTCATACTACGTGGTCGCCACCGCCCCCGGCGACCCGAACACGATCGCTGCGGTAGACACGTTGCCGAGTCTCGGTAACGGAACCGTCCGAACCATCATTCTGTTGGACTCCAAGAAGGGCGGGCTGCCGCTCAAAACGATCACGGTCAACGACGTGACGAGATGACGGTCTGAAAGGCGGACCAACAACGTGCAGGGGCGACGCGATGCGTCGCCCTTCGCGCATTTGCGCTCTTGTGCGAAGGATTGGAACGCGGCACCGTTGCGTATTGCGATTGCAACCTGGCGGCTCCCTGATCCGTCATGTGATCCGGGCAGTGGACGACGGCATGACCCGACCAGAGGACAGAACCATGAGCACGGTTGCGTCAGGTGTGATCGGCGAGACATTGCTGACCCTGTGGCTCATCGTGCGCGGCGTCAACGTGCGGCGACGGAACGAACAAGCGAGCGCGGCTGGTCGATGGCGGACTACTGACTAGCAGGCCCACATTTCTCTGCTAGTCTTCGACGAACGCGGTCCTCGACTGGAGAGGGTATGGAAGTCGCCATAGATGGCATCAATCCGGCCGCAGAGCCCAGCGGTACAGGGTGCGTCGAGTGTCTCGAGACGGGTGGGTGGTGGCTGCACCTTCGTCGGTGCGCGGAGTGCGGCCATATCGGCTGCTGCGACAACTCGCCGAACCAGCACGCCTCCAAGCACAACGCACACACCCATCACCCGATCATCACCAGCTTCGAACGCGGGGAGCGGTGGTTCTACGACTACCGGTCGGGCGAGTTCTTCGCGGGGCCTGCTCTCGTCGCGCCTCACTCACATCCGCTGGATCAACCCGTGCCTGGTCCCGCGGGGCGGGTCCCCGCCAACTGGGAAGCCCTGCTCCACCGGTAGCACCACGATGCCGGTCGTGCGGCGTGTCGGTGGAACAGAGGCATCGTGGCCAATGCCCGAGGGCGACGCATACGTCGCCCCTACCCGCCGGGGGCAAGTCCGTGCGCGCACCGACACAACGGCTGGATAACACGGTCGCCGGCCGGAGCGACCGCTCAGTAAATTGTGATACGCACGGCGTTCACGAAGGCGCACTCGCCACACGAGGGACCCATGGATCGATCACGTCGGAAGACTCCGCATGCCGTCTCGCGCGGCGGCCCCGGCGGCGCATCCGTTGCAGACCCCAGCAGCTTGGTCGTGGACATTCGGGAGCTCACGCGCGACCAGTCATTGGCACTGCTTGCGAGACATCACATCGGTCACGTCGGGATCAGCTTCCACGACATCCTGCGCGTCGAGATCGCGGCGTACGTCTATGCGGATGACTGGATCTACGCGCGCATGGAGCTCGGCGACGAGCTGACCACAGTGCAGCACCATCCATGGGGTGCCTTCGAGGTGGACGAAGTCGAGAGCATCTACGACTGGCGCTCCGTCGAGGTGCGGGGTGCAGTGCAATTTCTCTCCTCGGAGTCACACGGGCGCGATTGGTTCGAGTTCGCGAACGCGGTGCGCCTGATGCGGCAGGTCGTGCCACAGGTGCTTACCGCCAACGACCCGTTGCCGCAGCGCAGCCAGATCGTGCGGCTCCACATTGACGACATCCGTGGCCGCGCTGCGGCGAGCAGCGCGCCGACGACTCTGCCCAGGGCGTAACGGCATCGCATCGGGAGGCGAGCCGGTCGCCAACCCAACGGGCCACGCGTTACCAAGACCGTGGCAACGTCGTTGAGTTGGTGACGCCGGGACCCGGCGGTGGGCAGGACGGAGTCGCGAACGCCAGGAGAGCACGTATGAAAGTGTGGAGCAGCGCCATCATCGCCGTCGTTGTCGGTGTCGTGAGCACCGTGCCGGTCGTCGCCAGCGCGCAGCTGGCGGTCGCCCGCAGCTGCCCCGTCGAGAACGCGCAAGTCTCGGTGAGTTTCAGCGGGACAGACACGAATGTGACCGCGGCCCGGTCCAAGCTCGATGCCAAGATGGCCGAGATCAAGTCGCTCGCGCAGGAGCAGGAGTTTACCAAGCTGGTGGTACAGTCGCACAACTACAACATCGGCACCGTCTTCAATAGCGGCACCAACGGCGAGGTGCGTTTCCAGTACAACGCCACCATCAGTTTCCAGGTTCAGCCGTCGGACAAGGCCGTCGATTTCATGCAGCTGCTGGCGAAAAAAGGTTACCAGGCCAACGTCAACGTCAACAGCTTCAATAACGGCAGCTGCGCGCAGAACATGGAGAGATAGGTAGGGGCTGGACGTTGGACGTTGGACGTTAGGCGCTCTCGCATGCGCATGAGGCCCGGTCGGACGCCGTGACACTGATGTGGGTGCCATCGGGCACCGATCGGCGATGTACGGGCGGTGGCATTGTCGCGGGCGACGCATTGCGTCGCCCCTACCCGCCCATCCACGGACCGTGCTGCCGGCGGCACGATCCTGGGCTGCCTCAAACCCTTGTGGACGGGCCGGTGTCGAATCTACGTTCCACTCACCATGTGACTGGAGAGCCCGTTGCGCCGCGCACCGCCGGAGTTCCTGCAAGGGACGGTCGACATCCTCATCCTTCGCACGCTTGCCTGGGCGTCCATGCACGGCTACGCGATCTCACGCTGGGTCGCCGACCGGAGCGACGGTGCACTGACGATTGACGGCGCCGCCCTGTACCAGGCGCTCCACCGGCTGGAGCGGCAGAAGCTCGTCGAGACGGAATGGGGCACGTCGGAGAACAACCGCCGGGCGAAGTTCTATTCCTTGACGCCTGCCGGCCGGACCCGGCTGCGGGCCGACGCGGCGGCGTGGCGAAGTTACGCGGCGGCGGTCTCCAGCGTGCTGGCCCCCACCTGAGATTCTGATGATGGAGAAGCGAAGCAGGTTCCGGTTGCCCTGGCGTTCGCGCGCCGCGATCGACGCGGATCTCGAGGCCGAGCTCGAGTTCCACCTCGAGATGCGCGCGACGGAACTGACCAGGCAGGGACTGGCGGTTGCCGACGCCCGCGGGGAGGCTGAGCGCGAGTTCGGCGACCTCGATCAGACGCGCAGCTATTGTCGAGCGCAGGACCGGAGCGCGGTGCGTGCCGGACGGCGGCGGGATCGACTGGCCGAAGTTCGACAGCAGCTCGTCTACGCGTTTCGCGTGCTGGGCCGGAGCCCCGGATTCGCCGCCGTTACACTCGTCACGCTCACGCTCGCGATCGGCGCGAACACCGCAATCTTCAGCGTCGCAAACGCCATCCTCCTCGCCCCGCCGCCATATGGGGACCCCGGGCGGCTCGTGTCGCTCTTTGAGAACAACGTGGGCAACGGCAATCCCAAGTCCCAGATGTCCGCGTCCGACCTCGTGGACTATCGGGCAGCGCAGCGCACGCTGACGGGCATCGGGATCGTGGCGAACGAAGGGGCTACGCTGCGCGACGGGACCAACGATCCCCTGGCCGTGAGTGCGCTGGACGTGTCGGCGAACATGTTCGATGTGCTCGAGGTGCGCCCGCTGCGGGGTCGCACGTTTGCACCCGGCGAAGATGGCGCCACACACGCCAGGGTCATCGTGCTGTCGTACGACACATGGCAGCAGGTCTTCCACGCGGACCCATCCGCGATCGGGCGAACGGTGACACTGGACGATGAGCCCACTCGCATCATCGGCGTCATGCGACCCGGGTTCGCGCTCGGATACCGGGAACAGATCTACGCACCGTTGGATATGACGCCGCGGCTCGCCGACCCCAATCGCGCGCGGAAACTCCACTGGTTGCTCGCCATCGGCCGACTGCGGGTTGGCGCGACCGTCGAGGCGGCTCGTGCAGACCTCAACACGCTCGCGCGAGCGCTCGAGGCGCGCTACCCGGATGCCAACACCGGCCACTACGTGACTGTCCTGCCGATGCGGACGGCGCTCGTCGCTGACGCTCGAGACACCATGCTGGTCCTCGTGGGCGCCGCTGCGCTGGTCCTGCTCGCGGCATGCGCCAACCTCACCAACATGATGGCGGCCCGTGGGACGGCGCGCACGCAGGAAATGATCATACGGGCCGCGATCGGAGCGGGCCGAGCGCACCTGGTTGCCCAACTGCTCACCGAGAGCCTCGTACTGGCGATCCTGGGCGGCGCGGGCGGCATTGCCGTCGCCTTGTTGGCCGTACACTTGATCGTAGGGGCCTACCCAGGCGCCTTGCCGCTGCTGGCCATGCCGACGCTCGACTGGCGCGTGCTGATCTTCTCGGCGGCGGTATCGATCGCCACCGGACTGACCGTTGCAATCCTGCCAGCGCTTCGTGTCTCCCGAGTCGATGCCGGCGCGTCGTTGAAGACCTCAACGCGTTCGACGGCGGGAGATCGTCGCAGGGAATCGATTCGTGGCGCACTGGTGGCGTCGCAGACGTGCATGGCGGTGGTCTTGCTCGTGATGGCCGTGTTGCTCGTGCGGAGTCTTGACGCGCTTCGACACATCCGTCTCGGATTCGAGCCCGAGCATGCGCTGTCTGCGAATATCGTGCTGACTGGTCCACGCTATCAGTCGGACGATGCGGTCAACGCGTTCTTCAACGCGGTTTTCGCCCGAGTCCGTGGGACCGCCGGAGTCAGCGCGGTCGGAGCGGTGAGCAGCTTGCCCCCGCTGGGGAGCTCGAGCTGCGGATTCGCCATCGAGGGTCGGGCCGAAGACCCGAACTATCCAAGCGAATCGCTCTGCGCCGGTGCGCGTGGGGCGTACTTCGAGGCCATGGGCATCCCGATTCTGGCTGGCCGGATCTTCGATCAGACTGATCGGCCGGGTACTCCGCGCGTGGTCATCATCAACGCAGCAGCGGCGCGGCAGTTCTTCCCAGGGGAGAACCCGATCGGCAAACGCATCCGACTCGGCCCTGATCCGAAGCTGCCGTGGGAGCGCATCGTGGGCGTCTCCGGCGACGTACGCCAGAGCGATCTCGAGAGCAACCCCGTGCCGATGGCCATCGAAGATGACGAGCAGAATGCGTGGGGCTCGCTCACGATCGTCGCACGCGTCACTGGCGATCCTGATCGATTCGTGCCGCTCCTTCGCGGTGCGATCCGCGATGCCGATCCGTCGGTCGCGGTGACCGCCGTCCGATCGCTGGACGCTGCGGTGGGCGTGCGCACGGCGGGTCGCCGCCTGAGCCTGACCCTGATCGGGAGCTTGGGCGCGCTGGCGCTCGTGCTCGCGGCGGTTGGCACGTACGGCGTGCTCGCCTACGCCGTCACGAGCCGCACGCGCGAGATCGGCATCCGGATGGCGCTTGGGGCCAACGCGTGGACCGTCGGTGAGCTGGTGGTGCGCCAGGGACTCGTCTCTGCGGCGCTCGGCATTGCGATCGGCCTCGGAATGGCGGTGGCCACCGCGCGTGGCTTTCGCTCGATGCTCTACGGCGTCGCCGCCGTGGATCCGGCGACATTCGCGATCGTCACCATGCTGCTCATCGCCATCACGGTCGGCGTGTGCTCGGTTGCGGCTGCCCGAGCGGTCCGGGTGGATCCGAATATCGCCATGCGCACCGAGTGAATCGGCCGGATCGACGCGTCGTCATCCGGTCACTTCGCAGAGAGGAATCGGAGAATCTCGCGCATGACGCGCTCGCCCTGGTCGGTCTGAAACAGGAACTGGGCGTGGGCTGACCCATCCAGAATGATGAGCGCTTTCGGGTCGGGAGCCTGCTCGTATTGCGCGCGAATTCCCGAGAGGCGCGGGCCGGCTTCACTCGAGTCATATCGGGCGACGATGAAGAGCGATCGTGCGTGGAGCTTCGAGGCGGGCCGGGTTGGTTCTGCGCCAAGAAGCACGACACGATCGATCTCGCCCGGCCGCGCCGCAATCGCGGCGTCGCCGGCCGCCGCACCACCCATGCTACCCCCGACAACCGACACGGTCTTGGCGCCAGCCTTCCTCAGATATCGAACGGCAGCCAAGACGTCGAGCTGCAGTGGTGCGCTCATCGGATCGGCTTGCCCCGGCCCGCGCGATTGGCCGTAGCCGCGAAAATCGATCGCCAATACTCGAAACCCTGCGGCTGCCAGCGCCTGCGCCTGCGGGCGCCAGCTCTCCTTGTCGAAGCGACCGCCGTGAGCCAGGACGACGGCCCGATCGCCATGGCCGTAGGCATCAGCGTAAATCACACCGCCATTGTCCGTCGGGAAGGAGACGGTGCTTTGGCCGCGGAGGGGCATCGCGAGCACGAATCCGACCAGCGCGCCGGCGAGATTGCGCATCCCCGATATGGTAGCACGACCCGATCGGGACGGCGATGGCCTGGCACCAGCTGTCACGTCGATCATTGATCGCCTGTCGGGTCCGTCGTGACGGATCTTGACCCAGACATGACCGAACGATGACGAGGAGCCGCTAATCCTCGACACCCGGGCGATCTCGTGGCGACGATCGCTCGCCCAATTCGAGGGGTCTGGAATGACAAGTCGGTGGCTAGCCAGTGACGGGTTCGTCGAACGGCGCGCGGAACGCTCGCGCATACCGTCGCCGACCGCCGTCTGGTTCGAGTATGTCCAGAAGAGTGTCGAGGCAGCGCTCCACGCAAACCCGCGCGAAGCGCAGCAGGGATTGGAAATGCTATACCAGGCAATTCGCGAGCGTGCCGTCGAGCTGCGAGCGGCGGGCTGGCGGGTGGATCAGGTGCTCATGGCCGTGAAGCGCGACGTGGCGGGGTGCGTGGCGACCGCCGTGCTGCCGGATCGCGGCGGGGACACCTCGCGCGTCCCGGCGTTGCTCGATGCCGTCGTCCGATGGACCGTGAACGCGTTTTACGTGGGGAACTGAGAAGGGCCGGGTGACGGGCGGACGGGCGCTGCGCGCCTCGTAGAAAGGGGAAAGGGGAAAGGAGAAAGGAGACAAACGACCAAGGGTTGGGTGGCGGGTCACCCGGCCTGGTAGTGCGCCTTGATTGTCTACGCGGCCGATGACGATGGCTCGCTCGCGGGCGTGCTGACGTCGGGAATATTGCCCGTCCCATCACGGGCGCCCTGGCGCACCGGCAGCCAGACCGTGAACCGCGTGGCGCCTGGCGATGATGTCACTTCGATCGTGCCCCCGTGCCGGGTCACGATGCGTTTAGCGATCTCAAGGCCCAAGCCGGTGCCCTTCCCTGCACCCTTGGTCGTGAAGAACGGGTCGAAGATCCGGGGAAGCACATTGGCGGGAATGCCGGGGCCGGAGTCTGCGATCTCGACGCGAATGCCTCCGTGGTCGCCGATGGTCCGCACGCTAATCTGGCCGCCCTGTGCGCCCGCTTTGGTGCCGCCCGCCGCAACGGCATCTGCCGCGTTGTCGAGGAGGTTGGTCCACACCTGACCCAACTCGGTCCCGTACGTCTGAATCGGCGGCAATGAACGATCATACTTGCGCTCGACCGTGGCTCCGACATCCCGGAGTTTGTGACCCAGAATCGTGAGGCTGATGTCGAGCGCCTCATGGACGTCGGCGGACCGCAGGGACGATGTATCGGCATACGAGTATGCCTTGACCGCCTTGACGATCTGTGCGATCCGCGTGGTGCTGCCCTCCACCTCGTCCAAAATTTGGCGCATCGCGGCCATGCGTTCGGCCCACGCGAGCGCATCGGACACGGTGGATGGATCACATCCTCGCATGACCGACTCCAGCGTCTCGACACTCACCCCGCGGTCGACCAGCACGGGGGCGAGCTCCCACGCGCGCGATATACCATGCGCGTCGAGCCACCTCCCGACCTCGTCTTCCCGGTCGCTGCGCGCGAGGGCATCGAGGTCACGCGTCGCCGCGTCACCCTGCCCCGTCACGGCCTCGAGGTGCCCAAGCAGGGCGACCTCCGCCGGCGACCACGATCGCGATGCCAGGCGCTGCGCGAGCGGTTCGAGTGCCGCTACCTGTTCCTTCAACAGTACGGCCGCACGTTTCGCCGCTGCCGCCGGGTTGTTCAACTCGTGCGCGAGGCCGGCCGCCATCGTCCCGAGTCCGGCCATGCGTTCGCGTTGTTGCAGGAGGTGCTCGATCCGACGCACCCGCTCGGCCATCGTTCGCAGCACCGTCACCGACACGGCCTGGCACGACTTGAGGAGATCGGAGAACACCGCAGCCGGGATCCGGAGCACCCGCACCGCGTCTTTGGCTCGGGCGCGGTGTCCCGCCGGCGACTGCGTGAGCAACGAGATCTCGCCGAGGAACGCGCCCGGCGAGAGATGATCGACGATGATCTCGTCGCCCTCGGTCACCTTTGTAATCGCGAGCTCACCTTCGGCCACCACCCACACCGCATTGGCGACGTCGTCTTCGTCGAAGAGCAACTGGCCTGCGGCGAGCACGATCTCGGACGATCGGGCGCGGAGATCGGCGAGCTCGACGTCGGTGCAATTCCGCAGCAGCGCACTGTCGCCCAGGACGTGCCACATCGGGTCGGTCGGGGCACCTGGCGTTCGGGCACCATCGATCGGCACTCCACCGCCGGCGGGCATCATCACGTTTCCGCCAGGTATCGGTGGGTGAACTGCACGGCGATGGACCCTTCGCCGACCGCGCTCGCCACTCGCTTCACCGATTGGTGGCGCACGTCACCGGCGCAGAAGATCCCGGGCACGTTGGTCTCAAGCAGGAATGGATCGCGATCGAGTGGCCAACTCGGAATCTTCCCGCCATCCCGCGGGATGTCCGGCCCCGTATAAATGAACCCGAACTCATCGCGCGCGACGCCGTTGCCGAGCCAGTCGGTGCGCGGGACGGCGCCAATGAACACGAACACTGAGGCTGCGCTCAGCGTGCGCTCCGACCGGCCCCCGGGGCCCTCGCATGCGATCGTAATGGTCTCGAGATGGCCGTCACCGGCAACCGCGGTCACGTGCGTGCTCGTCATGACGGCCACATTGGGAATCGCCGCGATCTGATCGATCAGGTATTGCGACATGCTCTCGCCCAGCGAGCGACCACGCACCATGATCGTCACGCTCTTCGCATACCGGGAAAAGAACACAGCCGCCTGGCCTGCGGAATTGCCGCCGCCGATGATGTAATGTCCTCGCCGCCACAGGAGAGCGCTTCACTGAGCGACGCACCGTAATAGATCCCGCTTCCCGTCAGCTGGTCCGAGCCGGGAATGGCGAGCTTTCGGTACTGGACTCCCGTCGCGACTAGCAGCACGCGGCTCGAGATTTCGCTGCCGTCGCTCATCGTGAGGACTCGATAGGTGCCGTCGATACGCACCGACCGGCACTCCGCCGGCGTGAGGATCTCGGCGCCGAACTTCCGCGCCTGGGCGACCGCGCGGCGCGTCAGGTCCGCGCCGGTGAGCCCGGTGGGGAACCCGAGATAGTTCTCGATGTTGGAGCTCGTGCCTGCCTGGCCACCGGGCGCCTCGCGCTCGACCAGCAACGTCTTGAGCCCTTCGGAGGCGCCATACACCGCGGCGGCGAGACCTGCCGGGCCGGCGCCCACCACCACGAGGTCATAGAACGGCCGCTCGGCCCGTGTGCGGAGCCCGATGTGCTCACCGAGTGCGACGAGGTCAGGGTCGGCGAGCGCGGTCCCGTCCGGGAAAACGACCACCGGCGGCGTGAGCGTCGCGGTCGCTGTCTGTGCCGACTCCGAACCCGCGGTGCCTTCGTGCGGTCGTTCGAGCGTCGCCAAGAGGTCGCGCGCCTCGGCGGACACGTCGAGATCCAGCCACCGGAATGGGGTCAGGTTGCGGCCGAGAAAATCCCGGACCGTGTGCGAGCGCGGATTCCACCGATTGCCGATGACTCGAATCCCCTCGAACGGCGGACGATAATTCGCCTGCCAATCCTCGAGCAGGTCGGTGAGGTACGGATAGAGATTCTGCTCCGGCGGATCCCACGGCTTCATGAGATAGTAGTGAATCCGCACCTTGTTGATGGCACTGATGGCGGCGTCCGTGTCTGCGTAGGCGGTGAGAAGCACGCGCTTCGCGGCCGGCGTCACACCCATCGCTTGCTCCAGGAACTCGACGCCCGTCATGGTCGGCATCCGCTGATCGGCGAGCAACAGTGCCACCGGGTCGCCGCGCAACTTCAGCTGCTCGAGCAACGTGAGCGCGCCCGCCGCGGAGTCCGCGCGAAGCACTCGATAGTGCTCCCCGTACTGCCGGCGAAGGTCGCGCTCGATCGCGCGGAGCACCTCGGGGTCATCATCAACGGTCAGCAGCACTGGTCGCACGGCCATCAGCATCTCCCCCACACAGAACCCACCATTCGTTGCTCACTGATCGGCCGACCGAAGGGCCGACTCGCCCGCAGAACGATCGCTATCCGATCGTCCCGACCGTCGTGAGCGGCAGCCCTACGGTGAATCGCGTGTCGCCCGGCGTGCTCGCGAGGCACAGTTCCCCGCCATGCAGGTCGACGACGACCCGCCGGGCCACATCGAGCCCGAGTCCCGTGCCCACCCCGACATCTTTCGTCGTGAAGAATGGCTCGAACACTCGCTCCTGCAGCTCGGCCGGGATGCCGGGTCCGTTATCCCGGATCTCCGCGATGACGCTACTCCCTTCGACTCCGGTTCGAATCGTCACAACCCCTGTGCCCGGCGGTGCAGCGTCGATCGCATTGTCGAGCAGGTTCGCCCAGACCTGGTTCAAATCTCCGGGGTACGCGCGAATCCTCGGCACGGCGTCGAGCGCACGTTCGATCTTGACGCCCTTGCCGCGTGCACGCCCATCGTACAGCGTGATCGTACTCTCGATCCCCTCGCGGATGTCCACGTCCGCCATCTCCCGCATGCGGTCGCGGTGGGTGTACTCCCGGAGTGCATCGAGCAACTGCGTGATGCGGCGCATTGCCGCCTCGGCTTCGTCGAAAAACGCTTGGGCCGCGAGCCCGGTTTCGAGCCATCGCAGCGCGGATGCACGCGCGGTGGTCGGAATCTCACAGAGCACACCCTCGAGCGCCGGCCGCTCGATCCCCGCATCGACGAAGATGGGGGCGCTGGACCACGGGTCCTTGGCGCCCACGACGTCGCCGAGCCAACGGGCAAGTGCTTCTTCTCGATCGCTGCGGTCGAGGGTGATGGCCGCGTCGGTGGCCGCAGCATCGCCGTCGATGGCGAGGGCGCGAGTGCGATCGATGGCCCCACGGCGCAGCGCATCGAGCTGGAGAACGGCGTCGGCGGACACCCCGCAGCTGATGAGCGCAGCCGTGAGCTCACCGCGCTCGTCGAGCCGAGCATTGGCCTCATCCATGGCTTGCAGGACTGCGGCCGCTGGATTGTTGAGCTCGTGCGCGAGGCCCGCGGACAGCTTGCCCAGCGCCGACAGCTTTTCGAACTGGGCGTCGCGGCGCGTGGCATCGCGCACACGGTCGAGCAGTTGCGCGACGAATCGCTGCTGCAGCGCCGGCACGCGGCGGACCAGCTCCGCAAAGAGTGACCGCGGAAACCGACCCGCGACCACGTGCGTCACTGCGCGTCCGGTGCCGGCGAAGACGGTCATGCGCGAGTACGGGAGCGCGCCGAAGATATCGCCGGCGCGGACCACGTAGGCCGGCAGGTTGGGCATATGCTCGCGCCGCGCTTGCAGCACGCCCTCGAAGGCCAGGAACATCCAGTCGGCGGGCGCGCCAGGTTGCATGAAGATGTCGCCCGGCTCGAGCACCTGGACTTCCGTGTGCGCGGCGATCCATGCGGCGTCCGCGTCGTCCAGATCGCTGAAGATGCGCACGCGGCGCACCGCGTCGGGCGTCACCATCGATCCTGGTGCGACACCGGTGATCCCGGACACGCTCGCATCGTCCGTTGGTCGCGCATGTGCGGCGCCGGGGCTGGACCGCTCCGACATTGCCTCCTCGACTCGAGTCTCCATCATCCCTGCGCTCCCGCGGCTGGAGCCGAAACGTACGCCGTACCGGTCGTTGGTCACATCACCCATACGGGTGATGTGGTATGATGGACATGCAATCTAGACGGCGCGTGCGGCGCACGAAGGCGCCGCACGCGCCGTGGGCGCCACCGCGCCCGAGAATGGATAAAAGAGGGGGAAGGCGACGGGCTCTGGTTACCGATGGTGAGCCCGCGTGTCGGCGGCCTTCTTGGCGGCCTCTTGCCGGTGCTGTTGTGGATGCACGCCGACGTCCCGCCATGACGTCTCCGAGAGATCGATGCCGTAGTGCTTGGCGGCCTTCTCGATATTGGCGAAGGCCAACTCCCGCTCAGCATCGGACACCCCGATGACCTGATCGAATCGGACAATTGCGTTCCGAACGTGCTGTGCATCGGTGAGCGGCTCCTTGCGTTCCTTCGGAAAGGCGAACACGGTGTCGGGCAGATCGCTCTGTTTGGTCAGTGCACCGTGCTTGGTGTGAGGCTGCCACGTTGCGTCCATTGCGCACGCTCCTGGCGGGGGGTTATGTCGCGTTCCGATCGAGACGTGCTGCAGCACCGCAGCAACTACCAGGCCTTGGGGGCGAAGCCGAAACGTGGGACTCGGGGATTCAGGAACAGGCACGGAGCCGGCCCCCCGGCAAAGGTCAGGAACTCCAGCGCGCAATGGGCGTTTGGGGCAATCGCGAGCGGGACTGGACAGACACCAAACTCATGTATTCGTGTACCGCGGTCAGCAGCCGAGTGGATTTACTATTGCAGGAGGATGCTGCCATGAGCGGTCGAACAAAGACGTCCACAGCGAGCCCTGCGCCGCCAAGAGACTCACGGTCTGCACGCGCAACCACGGTTTTTGAACTGGAAAAGCCGATTCGGACAGTGATCGAGGCGACCAATCGCGGCGACTCGCCAGAGTTGCTGAACGCATTCGCCGATGATGCGGTGCTCATCGATTCCGGTCGCACGTTCGCCGGGAAAGAGGAGATCACCCGGTGGAATGCCGAGGAGAACATTGGCACCAAGAACCGGCTCCAGGTAACTGACGTCCGCCGATCAGGCTACGAAGTGAAGGTCGACGTTGTCGTGTCGGGGGACGGGTACAACGGGCCAGGGGCATTGAGCTTTCTCATCGATGGCGACGTCGTCAAGCGGCTGTTGATCACGTAGGGCGCGGGCGCCGCGGGCGCTTCGCGCCCGAGAGAGTAGAAACTCTGAAAGTAGAAAGTAGACAAAAGCGTCTCACAGCGCCGCTCACGTCATCAGTTTAGTTACAGCTTGACGCGGCGCAGTAGTTGAGCGTTGATGGCGACGATCACGGTACTGAGCGACATCACGGCGGCGCCGATGGCCGGCGAGAGCACAATGCCCCACGGTTCCAGGACGCCGGCGGCCAGCGGGATGGCGACCACGTTGTACGCCGTGGCCCACGCGAGGTTTTGCACCATCTTCCGGTAGGTTGCCCGGCTCAGCGTCAGGATGCGTGGCACGTCGCGCGGGTCGTCCCGTACCAGCACGATATCGCCTGCCTCGACCGCCACATCGGTCCCGGCACCGATTGCGATTCCCACGTTGGCCGTGAGGAGCGCGGGGGCATCGTTCACCCCGTCGCCGACCATGCCGACGCGCTGCCCCGACTGCTCGAGCGTCTTTATCTTCGACGCTTTGTCGGCCGGCATGACATCGGCAAACACCCTCTCGATTCCGACATCGCGCGCGACAGCGGTGGCGACCGGCCCCGCGTCGCCGGTCATCATGACGACGTCAATGCCCCGGTCGCGGAGCGTCCGGACAGCCTCGCGCGATTCGGGACGGACGACATCCGCCAGCGCGAAGGTCGCGAGCACGGCTCGGTCGTCCGCCAATACGACGGGCGTAGCGGCGCGCGCGGCCGCGCGATCGATCGCCTGTTGCATGGCCGGCGCCGAGATGGAGGGCGCGATCGCGGACGAGCGCGGGGCCACCCACATACAGATCGCGGCCATCGATGCGCGCCCGGACGCCCATTCCCGGGATCGCCTCGAAGTCGTCCGCGGGCGCCATCGCGAGGTGGCGCGCCTGCGCGCTCCGCACGATGCCCTGGGCGATGGTATGCTCCGACGCCGCTTCGACCGATGCCGTCAATCGGAGCGCATCGTCTGCCGAGAGGCCATCGGTCACCGCAACGTCGATGATGCCGAACGCGCCCCTGGTCAACGTGCCAGTCTTGTCGAAGACGATGGTGGTCAAGGTCCGTGCGTCCTCGAGTCCCCGACGATTGCGCACCAGCAGACCGTTCCGGGCGCCGAGGGTGGTCGAGATCGCGATCACGAGCGGGATCGCAAGGCCCAAGGCGTGGGGGCACGCGATGACCAGGACCGAGACGAGGCGCTCGATGGCGAAAGCAGGATCGCCGGGCCGTAGCATGAGCCACGCGACCAGTGTGACGACCCCAGAGGTGATCGCGATGACCGTGAGCGCGAACGCTGCGCGGTCAGCCAGGTCCTGTGCGCGCGAGCGCGAGGATTGCGCGTCGGCCACCAACCGCATGATGCCTGCAAGTGCAGTCTGCTCGCCGGTGCCCGTGACCTCGACGCGGAGTGCGCCGGCGCCATTGACGGTGCCTGCGATCACCGTGCGGCCGGACGCTTTCTCGATCGGGCGGGACTCGCCGGTGATCATCGACTCGTCGACTGCGCTCGCGCCCTGCCGTACCACGCCATCGGCCGGTATTCGCTCGCCCGGGCGGACGAGCACGAGATCGCCGACGTGCAACTGGTCGATTGCGACGGTCTGGGTCTCGTCGCCCGTGATACGTGTGGCCTCGTTGGGCAGGAGCTTCGCGAGCTCGCGCAATGCACCCTGGGCCTGTGTCACCGATTGCATCTCGATCCAGTGCCCGAGTAGCATGATCGTGACGAGTGTCGAGAGCTCTTCCCAGAGCGGCATACCCGGGTAGCCTGCCGTCACGACCACGCTGAACACGAAGGCGACGGAGATCGCAAGCGCGATCAACGTCATCATGCCCGGGAGCCGGTCGCGAAGCTCGCGCACCGCGCCCTGGATGAATGGTCGGCCGCCGTACACGAACACAGCGGTGCCGAAAAGTGGTGGGATCCACGCAGAGCCCGGGAACGCCGGCGCGGAATACCGAAGGAGACTTTGCAGCATGTGGCCCCAGACGAGCGTCGGGACCGTCAGGGCAAGCGAGATCCAGAACCGGTCCCGGAACATCGCCACGCTGTGGCCGGCATGCGGGTCATGGCCGGCATGCGGGTCATGGCCGGCATGCGGGTCATGGCCGGCATGCGCCTCGTGGCCAGCGTGCGGATCGTGGCCGGCGTGCGCGTCATGGCCCCTGTGAGCGGCGTGATCTGCCGGGTGTCCGCCCTGCTCGTGCATCATGTGCCGCGGGCCTCAGTCGAGCCCTGCCACGAGGGCGCGACCACCGCTACAGGTATCGTCTGAGGAACTCGGTCTTGTCGATGCGGCCGAAATACATCGCGCGGATCCCGCGCCACGTGAGCAGCAAGATTCGGGTCACGACGAGTCCCAGCAGCAGAATGGTCGTGAGTGCGCCAAAGGTCGCTGCACGGGCGGGGACGGGCGCTGCGCGCCACAGTGAGGGAAAGGAGACGCTACGCGCGGACGGTCACGGCCCGTGCCGGGCGTCGTCAGGTCGCGGGCTTGTGGAGTGCGGCGTCCAGGGTCGACCAGAGGTGGACCGCCCAGCCGAGCCAGAAGATCCACATCACGCCCGCGAGGACGAACTGAAACAGTGCCATGAAGAGACGTCCTTGCAGCAGCTGGCCAAGGCCAGGAATAAAGAAGCTGGCCAGTGCAGCGATCACGTTTCCTGTAGACCCCGGCCCAGTCATCGTATCCTGTCTCCTCAAGAGGACCCGGCAACACCCATACGGGCCGAGAGGCCGAGAAGTTGCAGGACGTCCAGGGCGGACATCACACATAGACCTCATCGACACTCAGCACTCCGACCGATGACAATACCTACCGAGACAGCAACGGCTAGTACCGTACCACCGGGGATTTTTCGCGAGTACGACATCCGGGGTTTGGCGGGCACGGAGCTGACGCCTGACACGGCCCGCGCGGTCGGAACGGCGTTCGCGGTGTTTCTCGCCGACGCCGGCGTCCGTGGCCCGATTGCGGTCGGGCGTGACAATCGACCCAGCGGAACTGGCCTGCACCTCGCGCTGGTTCAAGCCCTGATCGAATCCGGACTCGACGTGCTCGACGTGGGCATCGTGCCCACGCCTGCGTTGTACTGGAGTCTCGCAACGCTCGGCGTCGGCGGTGGCATCCAGATCACCGCATCGCACAATCCGGCACCGTACAACGGGTTCAAGATGTGCGTGGGGACGCGTGCGCTGTTTGGCGAGGAGATCCAGCGGTTGCTGGCGCTCATTCAACAAGGGCGACACGTGACTGGGCGTGGTACCGTTCGGTCAGTTGCGATCCTCGACCGGTACACCGATGACATCGTCGACCGCATCGGGGCTCCCTTGGCGCGCCCGTTGCGCATTGTCGTCGACTGCATGAACGGCGTCGGTTCGCTCGTCGGCCCCCGTCTGATGCAGCGACTCGGCGTCACGGTGACCAAGTGCTTGCGTTGTGAGAGTGAGGGCACCTTCCCGCACGGGCAACCGGATCCCAGCGCGGCGGACAATCTCGCGGGCCTGATCGCGGCCGTTCGACAGGCCGCGGCGACGGGCGCGGCGGTCGATGCCGGCATTGCGTTCGACGGCGACGCAGATCGCGTCGGCGTGATCGACGCTGCAGGCAACATCGTGTGGGGCGATCGCGTAGAGGCGATCTACGCTCGCGACATTCTGGCGAAGCCGGCGTACCGGGGCGCACCCATCATCTTCGACGTGAAATCCTCGCAGGCGCTGGAGGAAGCGATCACGAGCGCGGGTGGGAAACCCGTGATGTGGAAGACGGGACATTCGCTCATCGAAGCGAAGATGCAGGAGATCCACGCGCCGCTGGCCGGAGAGCTCTCGGGGCATATGTACATTGGCGACGGCTACTACGGGTTCGACGACGCGCTCTACGCCGGCGCGCGACTCCTCGCGATCATGGCGACGACCGGCAAGACGATCACGGAACTGCTCGATGGCGTGCCGGTCTTTCCAGTCTCGCCCGAGATTCGCGTGGATTGTCCCGACGACGAGAAGTTCGAGATCGTGAAGCGCGCGGTCGCCCACTGGTCGGCCACGCACGATGTGATCACCGTGGACGGCGCGCGGGTGAAGTTCACCGACGGCTGGGGCCTGATCCGCGCGTCCAACACGCAGCCGGCGCTCGTGCTCCGTTTCGAGGCCAAGACGGACGCGGGGCTGGCGGCGATCCGCAACGAGATGGAGACGTGGTTGCGGCAGCAGGGGGTGCGGGGGCTAACGCCCCCGAGAGAGTAGACCTGCAGAGAGTAGAAAGTAGACCGGGCGGTCCTTGTCTACTTTCTACTTTCTGTGGTTCTACTCTCTCGGGCGCTTTAGCGCCCGTTACATCTCCGCCGCAGACAGCGCCGCGGCCGCGGGCGGCGCGGTGTCCTGGAGCGGGACGCCCTCCCAGCGCGCCATCACGGCGGCCGCGAGGCAGTTGCCGACGACGTTGATCGCGGTGCGTCCCATGTCCATGAAAGCGTCGACGCCGAGGATCACGGCGACGGCCTGGAGCGGGAGATTGAACGCACCTACGGCGCCCGAGAGGACGACCAGTGCCGCGCGCGGGACGCCGGCGATCCCCTTGCTGGTGAGCATGAGCGTCACCATCAGCAAGAGCTGGGTGCTCAACGGGAATGGCACGTTGCCCGCCTGCGCGGCGAAGAGCGAGGCGACGGCGAGATAGAGCGTGCTGCCGACGAGGTTGAACGTGTACCCCGTCGGGATGACGAAGCCGACGATCCGCGGGGGCACGCCGATCGCTTCCATCATCTGCATCGCGACGGGCAACGCCGCTTCGGACGTGGAGGTGGAGAACGCGATGAGGGCTGGTTCCCGGACGGCGCGCACAAACGACCGTAGTGGCACTCGGAACGCGATCGCAACCGGCACCATGACCGCGACCACGAATGCGATCAGCGCGACGTACATCGTGATGACCAGCTTGCCCAACCCGATGAGGACCGCCGGCCCGTTCTGCCCGATCGTCACGGCGATCGCTGCCCCGATGCCGATCGGAGCGTAGAGCATCACGAGCGCCACCATCTTGAAGGTCACTTCGGCCAGGCTGTTGCAAAAACTGAGCATCACGCCGCGCGGGTTTCCGGGCACGCGCGCGAGGGCGATGCCGAAGATCACGGCAAACACTACGACCTGCAGGACATTGTTGCTGCTCGCCGCCTCGAAGATGCTTTGCGGGACGAGGTGCTCGAGCGTCGCGGCCAGTGTGATCTTGGTTGTCGCCAACGCGGGTGCCGCCGACGTCGAGGCGCCGATCGCGACGCCCGCACCCGGGCGCGCCACGTTGCCCGCGACGAGGCCGAACACGAGCGCAATGGTCGTCATGACCTCGAAGTACACGAGGGTGCCAAGGGCGAGCCGCCCCACGCGCTTGAGATCCTCACCGTGTCCGGCGATGCCGACGACCAGCGTACTGAAGACCAGCGGGACCACGAGCGACTTGATGAGTCGCAAGAAAATCGTCGCGAGCGGCTTGAGCGTGATGGCCGCGGCGGGGAACACCCACCCGACGACGGTGCCGACGACCATCGAAATCAGGATCCACTGCGTGAGCGACGGCCACCGGCGCTTCGACGGTGCGCCGGCCCCCGATGCGGCAGCAGTCACAAGGCCGCCCGACCCGCCACCAGCGCGTCAGCCTCCAGTGCCGCGGCCTTTCACGTCGCGCTGCTCAGTGCCGCCCAGCAGGACGAGGGGCTTGCTGGCACCCATGCCCAGCCGAGCGCGGATCTGCGCAACGCACTCCGCAGGCGTGACAGTGGAGCTCCACAGCGACAGGGTGGTTCCGGTGAGCTCTCGAACGTGGCGGGTCAGCGTGCGCGGGTCGGTGTAGCGGAGGCGAGTAGCGACGTCGGTCAGCGTGAGTCCCGGGATCTGCGCGTACTGGTACGCGCGCAGGATACGCGCAGCAACCACCAGAATCCGCAGCGGAACGACACCGGCAACGCCCAGGCATCGATTGAAGTACTGGCGGGTGACGCCGGACCAGATGGCGACATCTTCGGCGGTCTGGAATCGTCGCGGTGTGCGGAACAGCATCCGTACGCCATCACCGACGGCGACCGGGGTCTGTACCGCGGTGAGCGCGGTGAGCAGCGGTGCGAGCACTTCCTCTTCCATCCCCGGCGCGCGGAACTCTTCCAGACGTTCGCGAAATCGCGTCGGATCATCGTCCACACCGCTAATGACAAAATGCTTGATCCCGTTTGCGCTGAGCGCCAGCATCGCGCGCGTCGCGGAGGGTGTGAGCGACGCGTAGATGAACACGGTGACGGTGCGCGCGATGCTGCGAATGGCATCAACGGCCTTGGCCGTCAGTACATCGTCGGACCCATCCGCGCACGGATCGACCACTGCGACCTGGGCAGGGGCCGAACGGACCAGCTTGCGTAAATTTGTCCAGCTGTCGGCTTCGACCAGCCGGTATTCGTCTCCGACGACAACCCGAAAACGACCCATAAGCGGCGCACTGAGCCGGGCGACAATGACCATCACAGGGCGCGCCCGGGAGCCGGACTGATGGGCAGCCCCCGCATTCGCCACCGGAAGGTTCCGATGTCGCGGCTCGTGTTTCCGATCCGGTACTTCGCCAGGCCCGTGCATGGGGTGATCGTTGCGGTAGAGACCGCCCAAGCTATCCCTCACCTTGCTTGATCGAGGTCTGTATGCGCAACTCCATTCGTCGTACCATGATCACGCTGGCTGCCCTCGCTCTCACAGCCGCTGCGGCATGCGCGAGCCCGACAGCACCCGTTTCGCACACGTGCGGCGCCACGATCGGAAGCAGCTGCTAACTCGTTGACCCTCCGTCGTCGCGCCTACGGCGTGACGACGGTACAGCTTGAGGGGCACCCCGCCGCGAGACGCTACGTCGTGCGGCCGGGTGCCCCGCGTCTTCTATTGTTGTTCGACCAATGCGGCGGCGTACGCTCCATGGAGCGCGTCGTTGATGTGTGCGAACTCCGCCGGCACCGGCACTGAGCGATACGGCGGGTCGACGCGCTGGCCTTCGTTGAAGCGCATCAACGCAGCCTCCGCCTTGACCACCAGCTCACCCAAGCCGTGCTCTTCGGCGATTGTAAGCGCGCGCTTCAGGTCACCGAACGCTCGGAGCGGTCGGCCGAATACCGCCTCTCCCTGCCCGGCGTAGAAGTGGTAGAGCGCCAGGATCCGTGGAGGCAGCACTGCCGAACGCAACGTTCGGCTCACATCGTCGAACTCATGTTCGTCTCGATCGATCGTCGCGATCTCGATGAGATTGATCATCACGCACCAACGCGTCAGCGCTTCCTGGGCAGTCGCAGCCAGCAACTGATTTGCAGCCCTCGCGACGTTGATGAATCCAGCGCCCAAGAGAGCGCCAGCCAGGTCACCCAGGACACGTTCGCGCTCGCTGGGATCGCGCTCGAGGGCCCATGATTCGAATCCATACTCAACCGCTTCACGGAAGCGTTCCCGCTGCACGGCGACGGCACTCCGGTCGTGGAATGCCCACGCCCGGATGTCCTGGAGCTGCGAGGTGTTGGCGTCGCGGATGATCTCAGCCATGCGCTCGTCGGCGAGCGGCAGATTTCCGCGGTCCTGAATCAGCTTCGCGATGCCGAGTCGCGCCCGCAGTATCGTGCGGACGTCCCCACGCTCCTCCGACATCGCCAGGGCGGCGGCATAGGCCGTCGCCGCCCGGTCTGCTTCACCCAGCGTGCGATAGCAGGCGCCGAGACGGAGCGCTGCGGTCATCGCGCAATCGGCGTCGTCGACGGGGCGCGGCAACTGTTTGCCATGCGCTCCGCACGCTTCCCAGACCGTGAGGTACACGTCGGCTGCCAGTGCCCACTGGGACGAGAACTGCAGCGCGTGCGCATACGCGAGGAGTGGCGATGCGATGCGAGCGATCGACGGCGGAAGGGGATACGGCTCACCCCCAGCGCTGATCGCCCACTCTGTCGTCGTCCGCTCGAGCAGTACGGCCAGGAGCCCGCGGAACTGATCGCCGGAGGGGATCGCGCAGATCGCCTCCGACACTGCCGCCCGTTCGGCCAAGAGTTGGACCGGCAACCACTCGCCCGTGGACCACGCATCCATGTAACGCAGCAGCAACAAGCCGGCGCGCGCGGCTAACCACTCAGGGGAGGTCGGCTCGCCCTGCGCCAACGCCTGAAGGAACGGCCGATGACGCAAATCGGTGTCGCTGGTGATCAACGGGAGAGCGGGAGACGCCGGGGCTTGTTGAGTCACGGGGCTGTAATATGCGACCTTTCACGTTGCGCAACAGTCACGCTACGAGCGCAACCGTTACAGCGTCAAGGCCCCCGGCGTAACAGCCGCTCTGACCGACATTGCAAATCCAAGTGTTTACAGAGGTTACGCCCGGGAGGCGGTCAGGACGCCCTTGGTCATTCTGGCTGTTTCCCGGCGCACCCGGCGGCCGGAAACCGGGGTTTTTACGGCACTCCGAAATCCCGAGGTGAGGCAGCCGCGCGCAGGCGTGGGCGCGGCCCGAGCGGGAGCCCGCGGACTTGCAGGCGCTGTCGGCGGTGGCCTCGCCCTGTGATATTCCGCAACATGCGATTGTCGCGTTCGACCTGTCGACTCGCGATTCCCGCTCCACACTCCGCCGACGGTAGGGCATGAGTTCAGCCGTTCGCCACACGACGAGCAATGGAAATGGGCTGGATTCACGCGGTCGCCATCGCGTCGTGGTGACCGGGCTCGGAGCCATCACGCCACTCGGCCTGTCAGTGCCCGCCTTCTGGGAAGCGCTGCTCGCCGGCAAGAGTGGAGCGGCGACGATCACCGGCTTCGACGCGTCCGCGTTCACGACGCACTTCGCCTGCGAGGTCAGAGGATTCGACCCGCTCAACTACTTCGATCGCAAACAGGCGCAACGACTCGATCGCTTCGCGCAGTTCGCGGTCGCGGCCTCCGAGGAGGCCTTGCGAGATGCGGGCGTCACGTCGGACGCGCTGTCGCCTCTCTCGCGCGAACGCTCCGGCGTCGTGTTTGGGAGCGGCATTGGCGGACTGCAGACCTTCCAGGAACAGACGCAGGCCTATCTCAAGGGCGGGCCCCGCCGCCTGTCCCCGTTCTTCATCCCGATGATGATCCCCGACATGGCAAGCGGCGTCATCGCCATCCGCCATGGATTTCGGGGGCCGAACCACTGCGTCGTGTCGGCGTGCGCCACGGGCAACCACAACATTGCGGACGCGCTCTGCCTGATCCGTTCTGGCGACGCCGACCTCATGTTGTGCGGTGGCGCCGAAGCCGCCATCTGCGAGCTGGGATTGGGCGGATTTGCCTCGATGCATGCCCTTTCGACCCGCAACGATGATCCGGAACATGCGTCGCGGCCGTTCGATATCCACCGCGATGGCTTCGTCATGGGGGACGGCGCCGGCGCGCTCGTCCTGGAATCGCTCGGGCACGCGCGCCAGCGGGGCGCGCGCATTTACGCCGAAGTCCTCGGTGTCGGTTCGTCGGCTGATGCACACCATGTGACTGCGCCACATCCGGAGGGGCTGGGCGCACGCCTCGCGATGGAGCGCGTGCTCGCCGCGAGCCAGCTCCAGCTCGAGGACGTCGATGCGATCAACATGCATGCGACATTGACCGAGCTGGGCGACACCGCTGAGAGTCGGGCGGTCCAAGCGGTGTTCGGGACGCGGACGCGCAGGATGAGCGTGACCTCGACCAAGAGCATGACCGGTCACATGCTGGGGGCTGCGGGTGCGGTGGAAGCGATCGCGTCGGTGCTGTCGATTGTCCATCACGTCGTGCCGCCGACCATCAACGTGAGCGAGCTGGACCCCGCGTGCGATGATCTCTGTTACGTGCTCAACAAGCCGCTGCGGCGCGAAGTGCGAGTTGCCCTCAGCAACGCGTTCGGCTTCGGCGGCCACAACACGTGTGCGGCGTTCCGCGTGTTCGACGAGGATTCGCAGTAGACAATTACCCGAGCCACGGCGCGCAGGTAGGTTAAGGGCTCGCAAGAATCCCGGGGGCACCATTGCCGCGTGCCGCGTACACCCGTAGGCATCGTCTGCGGCCGCCATTCGCGGCGTCGCAGGGCTACGGCCCAGGATCTGCGTTTTGCGGGTCCGCTACGCGAGGAGTCGCTGTGCCCGCACGGGTCCGTCGACACGCACACTCAGGCAGCCGGTCACGACGCCGACGCGGCGTGTGCCTGACGCTGGCCGTGTGCCTCGCGTGCGTCGGGAGCACCGCCCTGCTCGCTCAGGGCACTCGCTCGAGGGGGCTCAACTCGTCGTCAATGACCTCGATCCAGGGCGTCGTCGGCGACAGTCTCCACGGTGGTCCGCTCGCCGGAGCGGTGATCATGCTCGATGGGCAGCCGCGCGCGGCTGTGACCGATTCGGTCGGTCGCTTCCGGCTGGACAGCGTGTACGCCGGCCTGTACCGGGTCGGCATCTTTCACCCGATCCTCGATTCGCTCGGCACTTCGCTTGCCACCCGCCCGGTGCGGTTCAACGCTGGCAAGCCGATGCTCATTTCTCTTGCCACCCCGTCCGGGCGGACGCTTCGACGAGCCATCTGCCCGGAGATGCCCTCGCGTGTGAGCGGCTACGAACACGCGGACAGCGGCGTCGCCGTGCTCGTCGGACGCGTACTCGATCCCGATTCTGACCTGGTCCCGATCGAGGGCGCGACCGTGACGCTCGCGTGGGTGCAGACCGACTTTGCCGGTACGGCGGTGCACGTGACGCCGTACACGCGCACGACGACCACGAGCGATCTCGGCGATTTTCGCTTCTGCGCGCTTCCGACCGGGCTCACCGGGGTGCTCCGCGTCACCACCAGCCCTGATGGCACGATGGCGGTCGAACGCGAGCTCGCGCTCGACGATCGCATCGTGACAATGGCGACCCTGCATTTGCCGGCGTCCAAGAGCGCGAGCCCCAAGGCCGCGCGCGACAGCGGGGTACTTACCGGCGACGTGGAGCGACCCGACGGCAGTCCCCTCACGGGTGCCAAGGTCGTCCTCGAGGGAACATCGGATTCCACCGTCGTCGACAGCACAGGTGCGTTCACGATGCGCGGACTGCCGGTCGGAACCCACATGGTCCTCGTCCGATCGATGGGCTTCGAGCCGGTCTCCGACGTCGTCGAGCTGACGAGCCGGAGCCCGCAGCACGTCAGCATCGCGCTCACGACTCCCGCTCACGAGCTGGATCCCGTGGTCGTGCAAGCCCACCGGCTGGCGATCGCGTACGCGCGCATCGGTTTCGACCGGCGTCGGCAGGAGGGAGTGGGACAGTTCCTGACGGCCGATGAGATCGCCGCGAAAAGCGCCAGCACGTTCTCCGAATTGTTCTCCAGCGTGTCCGGCGTCGGGCTCGCCTACACGCCTGGCGGGACGAATCTCGCGAACGAGCGCGGCGTCGATGCCTGTCTCGTGTACGTGGTCGACGGCCAGCCGTTCAACCGCGTGATCAACGGTGAGCTCGATGCCACGCTTCGCCCGAACGAGATTGGCGCCCTCGAGATCTACAGTGCGGCCTCTGTGCCGGCGGAGTTTCGTGTGCGGTCCCTCCCGGGCCGCACCATCACCGGGGCTGAAACCAACGGCACCGATGGGTGCGCGACCGTCGTCATCTGGACGAAAACGCGGCTCGGTTTGCGAGGGCAGGACGCGGAATAACGGCGGGGTGTGGGGCCGCGGCCGCTTCGCGCCGGAGAAAGGAGAGATGGCGAGAGGAGAAAGGAGAGAGCGCTGACCGCGCGCAGTGCATGGTCTGGCGGGGCAGCTTATCGTTCTGGATGCTTCGATTCACCCACTTGGCCGGCTCCAGCCGGCCCACCGCTCTTTGTGCGTGTGTCGCGTTCGCGCTCGCCGCCACCGTGCCCGTCGCCAGGGGGCAGACGGCTGGTGGCTCACGGATCACCCTCGATCGGCTCTTCACCACTCCGGATTTCCAGGAGGACGGACTCGGGCCGGTGCACTGGTTCCCCGGGGGCGCGCACGCTGCCTACACAATGACGATGCCCGCCGGTGAGCGTGGAGGCGCGGGCACCGACATTGTTCGCTTCGATGCGGCGACCGGTGCGCGCGATGTACTCGTCCCGGCCGGCAAGCTCGCGCCGCCCGGCGCCGCGCCGCTCGAGATCGAGGATTACGAGTGGTCTCCCGACGGGACACGCGTCCTCGTGTTCACGAATTCGCGCCGAGTGTGGAGACAGAACACACGTGGTGACTACTGGGTCTACGAGCTGAAAACCGGCAAGCTGCATCAGCTGGGGGGTGGTGCCCCGCCCTCGACGCTGATGTTCGCGACCTTCTCGCCGGACGGCGGGCGCGTCGCCTACGTGCGCCAGCACAACCTCTACGTCGAGGACCTCGCCTCGGGGCGCATCACGCCGCTCACGAGCGACGGCTCGACGACGATCATCAACGGCACGTTCGATTGGGTCTACGAGGAAGAGTTGAATCTCCGAAACGGCTTTCGGTGGAGCCCGGACGGACAGTCCATCGCGTATTGGCAACTCGATGCCGGCGGCGTGCGCGACTACGATTTGATCGACGACACGGACTCGTTGTACTCCTTCGTCGACCCTGTGCAATACCCGAAGGCGGGCACGACCAACTCCGCCGGGCGCGTGGGCGTGGTCAGCGCCAGCGGCGGTCCCACCCGCTGGTTCGATGTCCCGGGCGACCCGCGCAACAACTACATCGCCCGGATGCAGTGGGCTGCGAGCTCGTCGGAGATCGTCCTGCAGCATCTCGAATCGGCTCCAGGACACACTCACCGTCATGATCGGCGACGCGCGCACCGGCCTTGTCCACTCGGTACTGCAAGAGCATGACAGTGCCTGGGTCGACGTCGACGACGAGGTGCACTGGGTCCACGGAGGACGGCAATTCGTCTGGGTGAGTGAACGCGACGGCTGGCGCCACGCCTATCTCGTCTCTCGCGACGGACGCGACATCAAGCTGCTCACACCAGGCAACTTCGACCTGACAGAACCCAACAGTCCGTTCGGCTCGCCCTTCATTCAGGCGATCGACACAACGCGAGGGTTCGTCTACTACCTGGCATCGCCGGACAACGCGACGCAGGTCTACCTCTACCGATCGCGTCTCGACGGCACGGGCCGGCCGGAGCGAGTGACGTCAGCGAATCAGCGGGGCGCCCATCGCTACGACATTTCGCCTGACGCGGGGTGGGCGATTCACACCTGGTCGACCTTCGATACGCCACCTACGACGGATCTCGTGCGGCTGCCGGAGCATACGAGCGTCCGCACGCTGATCGATAACGCACGACTCAAAGCGACGGTCGCCGGGCTTGCCCGGCGACCGGTCGAATTCACGCGACTCGACGGAGCCGCGGGTGGCGAGCCCGGCATCCAGTTCGACGCGTGGATCATCAAGCCGCCGGCGTTCGATTCGACGAAGCGCTATCCGGTGTTCTTCACCGTCTACGGCGGTCCGGCGCAGGCGACCGTGCTCGATCAGTGGGACAGTTTCTCATATCTGTTCCACACGATGCTCGCGCAGGACGGCTACATTGTCGCGAGCGTCGACAATCGCGGCACGCCGGCGCCCCGCGGCCGCGCGTGGCGCAAGGCGATCTACAAGCGCATCGGCATGGTCGACATCAAAGACCAGACGGCCGCCGCGCTGGCACTCGTGCAACGGCCATACGCGGACGCGACTCGCGTCGGCGTATGGGGGTGGAGCAACGGCGGTACCGTCACGCTGAACCTGCTCTTTCATTCGCCGAAAGTGTACGCAACGGGCATCGCGGTGGCGCCCGTCACCGATCAGGGGTACTACGACACGATCTACTCGGAGCGGTACATGGGATTGCCGCAGGACAACGCAGCGGCATATCGCACCGCATCTGCCATGACGTTCGCCGACAGTCTCCGCGGCAACCTGCTCCTCGTCCACGGCTCCGGCGACGACAACGTGCACTTTCAGAACACCGAGGCGCTCATCAACGCGCTCGTGGCGGCGAACAAGCCGTTCACGATGATGGACTACCCCAATCGCTCACACTGCATCTGCGAGGGACACGGCACGACCCGGCATCTCATGGAGCTGCTGCACCGCTATCTGCTGCGGAATTTGCCGCCGGGGCCAGCTGTGGCGCAGTGAAAGGGCCGGGTGACGGGTGACGGGTAACGGGTAAGCCGGCGCCGGTACCGTGCCGCCCGCACGCGGTCCGTGGATCGGCGGGTAGGCGACGCAATGCGTCGCCCGACACCGCGTCCACACACCCCCACGCCGGATACGCGTATCGTTACCCGTCACCCGACCCTTCCTCCTCCTCCCCCATCACCTGATCGCCGACGACGTCCTCGACGTAGAGCAGCTTGACTGGGATCATGATGGCGGCGAGCAGGGGGACGGCGACCATGAGTCCGAGAAACCCGAAGGCGAGCGTCATGACCGCCTGCGCGATGATGGTGAGCGCCGGAGGCAGATCCATACCGCCCTTCATGAGGAGCGGAATGAGCAGATTGGATTCGAATCCCTGGATCACGAGGTAGGCGAGGAGGACCGACAGCGCCTTCGCCGGTGAGTCCAGAAGGCCCATGGCCAGCGCGGGGACGACGGCCATCGTTGGCCCGATGGTCGGTACGAACTCGAGAATGCCAGCGATGACGGCCAATGCGAGCGCCGCTTTGACGCCGAGTATCGTCAGGACGATCGCCCAGACAACGCCCAGCGTGATCATCGCAATGAGCTGCGTGAGGAGCCAGCGCCGCAACACCGACGCGACGTGCGACAGCACTTCGCCCGCACGGGCGCGCGCTGCGTGCGGGAAGAGGTGCATCAGGCCGCGATGATAGAGCTCGGGGTCGGACGCGATGTAAACCGCGATGAAGAATATGAGGAGCAGGTACACAACGAGCTCGACCGTCGACCCCACGACGCCGAAGAGGCGCCCTGCGACTCCCGTGATGCCGCTCCTCACCTCGCTCGCCATGCTGGGCGCCGCGGCGACCGCTCCCCCGCCAGCGCCTTGCACAGCGGCGGCCGTGTCACGGGGCGGCTGCCCTTCACTCCGCGAGGTAAAGGGAAGGCGTCCAGTGATGTTGCGGAGTGTCGAGCGTTCCTGTCGGCTGATCCACGTTTCCGCTTCGCGAAAGGCCTCAGGCAGCCGTGACTGGATTTCGCGGACCTGGTCGCTGACGGTTGGAGCGATCGCCGCGCCGATCAGGGCGAGCAGTCCGGCGACACCCAGAACGACGAGGAGTGCGCCCACGCCACGCGGAATACGGAATCGGGCTAGGTAGTCGACGCCGGAGGAAATGGCCAGTCCGAACAAGACGCCCAGGAAGACGGTGAACACGACCGTGCTGGCTTCCCACAACCCAATCGCGGCAGCGACGACCGCGGTCCCGAGCGCCGCCGCGCGGACGATATCAGCCGACCGCCAGCCCGGCCGCCGCGCCATATCGGAGTCTCTACGGCCTCGCGCTCCCGACACGGATCGCACGCCGCCGGGCGGCGTGGGCGATCGACCTGTGACGTCACTCATGATCCATGTCCTTGAGAAAGGTCACGTGCTTCGTCCGTGAAAGAGGGCGCGGGCGCTAAAGCGCCCGAGAGAGTAGAAGCGCAGAAAGTAGAAAGTAGACGTTGAGTGACGAGTATGCGGGTGTGACATCAAACCGCGCCATGCGATTGCTGCGCGCCCGCTCCTTGCAGAACAAGCGCGTCCCTCCAATCGCATCCGGTGTGTCTTCAGGTAGGCACGCACCGGCGGTCTGTTGTCGTCCCGTTACCCGGCAGGTGCCCCATGTACCATGACCGCTTGCCTTCCCGCGCTGCAGCGACGCGGGGGACTGTTGCTGCCCTCGCACTTGTGTTCACGGCTTGGGTGCCACAGCGACTTGGCGCCCAACAGAGCCAGTCAGCGCCTACTCCGGAGCCACAAACCGAGCGGCACGGCTACGCGTATGGCGTTCCATCGGTCGTCATGCCAACCGTCCAGACGCCGCAGCAGCCGGCCGCGAGTAACGACGAAGCAGCTTTGGTGCACCTCGATCAACTCATGACGCTCCGTGAATGGGATGCTACAGGTGTTGCGCGCCTGCGACCCGACGAGCGTGCGGCATTGGAAGCGTGGGTGCAAAGGTATCGCGGCGACTTGCTCGATAACGCAGCCCACGTGACGGACGCGGGTGGGTCGGCACCTGTGGCGTCGAATGGCGATGTGTCGTCGTCGCTGCCCGCAGCGCAGCCCGCACCGGCGCCCACGCCCGCAACGGGATACGCGTCGGCCTTCGCAGTGCCGGCCTCCCCGCCGGTCGCGAGCCAGGCACCCGTTGCCAGTGCACCCGCGTATCCCGTGACTGCCTACGCCGCACCCGCGGCCGCGCCACAGTATGCGCCAACTTATGCACCGGCTTCAGGGCCGCCGCCGGCCGCCAGCCAGCCCGCGCCGTACCCGCCCGCCGCAGCCCCTCAGCCGACGCTGCAGCCCACCTATCAGCCCGTGGCGCCCCAGCCAACACCGCAGCCCACGTATCAGCCCGTGGCGCCGCAACCAACACCGCAGCCCACGTATCAGCCCGCTGCGCCGCCGGGGTACCAGCCGGCCTATCAACCATCGACCTATCAGCCGGGTTATCAGCCAACCCCGCAGCCGACGTACCCGACGTACCAACCCAGCTACCAGCCCGCGCCTCAGCCCGCTCCGGCTCCCGTGAGCGCGCCCGCCTATGCGCCGCAGGGGTACCCCGCGGCGGCACCGCCTGCGTACGCACCAGCGCCGGCTGCCACGACCGCGGCCCCGACGGTTGCGTATCCGACGGCTCCGTCAGCGCCGACACCCTATGCCCAGCCGGTGGCGCCCGCGGCCAGCCCATACGCCGTGACGATCGTGCCAGCGTCGCCGAGCGCCCCCGCAGGGGCGATCGTGAAGACGGGTCTCGCCGTGCAGTCGGTCCAGGTGGGGAACCGCTTCGTGTCGCTGACCGACGGGTCGATGTGGGATGTCTATCCCGGTGATCGCGCCGAGGTGGGCGTGTGGCGCGCGCAAGACCCCGTATACGTGCGGCTGGCGACGACCACGACTTCCGGCGGATTCGACCGCGAGCTTGTCAACGCCACTCGCAACGTCCTGGCCCGCGTCAAGTTCGCGGGACAAATAGAAGGCGGCAACGGGCGCTGACGCGCCCGAGAGAGGAGAAAGGGGAGAGGAGAAAGGAGAGAGAAGAAGGGAGTTGGGGACGCGGCTCTTAAGAGCGCTTGGCGGTGGTTCGTCCACCCTTACGCTGTCCCCCGGCTCCTTTCTTCTCACTCGCTTCCCCGCTCTCCCCTCGGCTCTCTTCGTTCGGGGCTGCTCGGACGGTCGTCCAATAGTCCTTCCATCCGGCCCGGTCGCTGGACGCCTTCGCGACCCGGCGGACGCCCTCCTGAAGGCGCTCGAGGCTCGCGGCGATGGAGAGGCGTAGGAAGTGTTCTCCGTCCGCGCCGATCCGACCGAACGAATTGCGATCCATGGTCGCCACGCCGTAGCGGTCGAGCAGGAAGCCCTGGAGCAGCCGCGATGGGGATGTCGTCGCGCGGTCGCCGTCCGAAAGACTGGCGTACGCTGCCTCGATCCCCAGCCGCGCGCAAATGCCGGAGACGTTGGGAAAGACGTAGAACGCACCCTGTGGCACCTGACATTGAATTCCCTCGATGTCATTGAGGGCGGGCACGATCCAGTCGCGCCGCTCCTGAAACGCGGCCACCATCCCCGCGACGACCGGGACGGACAGCGGGCTCTCGAGCGCGGTGCGACCGGCCTCCTGAATGAAGGGCGGCACGCAGGAAACGGAGTTGATGTTGAGTTGCTTGAAGAGCTGCGCCTCTTCAGCTGTTGGAAGCACCGCCCATCCGAGGCGCCATCCGGTCATTGCAAAGCCCTTCGAGTGTCCCGAGGCGATGATCGTGCGCTCGGTCATTCCGTCTTCTGCCGCGATCGAACGGTGACGCAGTCCATTGAAGAGGATGTGCTCGTAGATCTCGTCCGAGTAGACGCGGGCCTCTGCGGGCGCTCGGGTCCGAATGACCTCCGCGAACGCCGTCAGGTCTCGCGCGCTCAGGACGCCCCCCGTCGGATTCGACGGCGAGCACAGGATGATCACTTTCGTGCGCGGTGTGACGCGCTCGGCGAGATCGGCGGCGGTGAAGGTGAATCCAGTCGCCTCACGCAGCGGCAGGGGGACCGGAGTCGCCCCGAGGTACGTGACCCACGATTCGTAGATCGGAAACCCGGGGCTGGGGTAGATCACCTCATCCCCGGGGTCGACGTACGACTGCATCGTGAACCCGATCGATGGCTTGCCACCCGTTGTGATCACGACGCGCGCTGCGTCCACGTCGATCCCGCGAGTGCGAGCGACGTGGGCGGCCACTGCGGTGCGAAGCCCGATCGTGCCCTGCGGGTCCGTGTAATGGGAGTTGCCGGCGCGGATCTGCGCGATTGCCGATTCGTTGATATGGGGCGCTGAGTCGAAGTCAGGCTCGCCCAAGTTCAGGCGCACGACGTCCATGCCCCTTGCCACGCAGCGTGCAATGTCTTCCCCCACGCGGAAGGCGTTCTCGGTGCCGAGCGCGCGGATTCGGGCGGCGAAGCGGGTCATGAATGTTAGACGTTGGACGTTGGACGTTAGTGGTTGGACGTTAGACGTTAGACGTTCGAACGAACCCCAGCGCCGGGCGTGCAGCCGCGTAGCTGGCCTCGAGGTTTTCTTCCAACGTCCAACGTCTAACGTCCAAGCCTCAGCCTGTCAGTATGCTAATTCCGCACCCATAATTGTGGAGATGATCGAATCAGGTGTAGTCCCGTGACGTCGAGCCGCGCATTTGCCATCGGCTTGGCAGCGCTCGCCGTGGGCGCGTCGGCCGTCGTGCTGGCGGCGGTCCCGTACAAAGCGTTCGATCTGGACCGCTACTTCGTGCCCAAGGAGCTCGTGCTACATGCGACGGCGCTCGTGGCCGTCGTTGCCGTGATCGTGGCGGCCGACCCGGCGGGCTCGTGGCGTCCGAGAATGGCGTTGACGCGCATTGACACGCTGCTCGTCGTGTTCCTGGGGCTGAGTCTGATTTCGGCGGCGCTTGCACCGAACGGGTGGCTGGCGACCCGTGCGCTCGCCATCAGCATTTCTGGAGTCGTGTTGTTCTGGGTGGCTCAGTACCTCGCCCGACTCGGGCGGGCCGAGGCCATCCTGGTGATGGTGTCCGGCGCGGTCACTCTGGCGGCCATCACGACGCTATTACAGGCGTACGGCGTCGAAAGCGAGTTCTTCAGCATCAACCGGTCCCCTGGTGGGACGCTTGGCAACCGGAACTTCGTCGCCCATCTCGCCGCAATCGGGGCCCCCGTCCTCCTGGTCGCCACGCTCCGGGCGCGGCGGACGATCGGCGTGGTCCTGGGTGCACTCGCGACCGTGCCGATTGCGGCGGCGATCATCCTATCGCGTTCGCGCGGCGCCTGGGTCGCCATCGCGCTCGCGCTGGCGAGCGTGCTACCGATCGCCGTCCGCGCCTGGCGGGTCGCGCAGGAGCGTGGCGCGGCTGGCAACGGCGGCAGTCGCAGCAGCTCCCGAGAGACCGTGTCGTTGGCGCGACGACTGGGCAGCGGGCGGCTTGCGAGGCGAACTGCGACGCTCGTCGTCGCCGCCCTCGTAGGGACATCCGCGGCCATCATGCTGCCGAATGTGCTCAAGTGGCGCAGCACGTCGCCCTATCTGGATTCTGTGCTGGGCGTGACGAATTACCGAGGTGGGAGTGGGCATGGCCGAGTCGTGCAATACCTCAACACGGGGCGGCTCGCGGTCACGCATCCAGTGTTTGGCGTAGGGCCCGGCAACTGGGCCGTGCTGTACCCGCAGGTGGCGTCTCGCAACGATCCGGCGCTCGACCCTGACGATGGGATGACCGCGAACCCGTGGCCCAGCAGTGACTGGGCGGCGTTCATCTCGGAGCGGGGTGTGATCGCGACGGGCTGTCTCGCACTGGCGTTCGTTGGGCTGGTTGTGGGTGGTTGGCGGGCCGCGGACCTCGCCATTGACGACGGACGGGTCGATCGCCTGCTTCGCGCGCTGGGCCTGATCGCGACTGTTACCGCACTCATCGTGGTCGGCCTGTTCGATGCGGTCCTCCTGCTACCCGCTCCCTCGCTGATCGCGTGGATCCTGCTCGGTACCTTCGCGGGCATGCTGGTGCCCGCACCGACGACGCGCGCGACGGTGCCGTGGACGACGATGACGCAGCGCGTGCTCATCGGCGCCGCCGTGCTCGCCATGGGCGCCGCATTCGCGCGAAACGGCGCCCAAATCGCTGCGATGGCGCTGTACAATTCAGCCATGACGGCCGGCGGCGGGCAGCATGCCCTGGAGCTGGCCGCGGCCGTCGACCCAGGCAGTTATCGCATTCGCATGCGTTTGGCCGAAGCGTACGCCGAAGGAAAACTCTGCATTCGCGTGCGGTCGGAAGCGATCGCGGCGCGCTCTCTCTATCCGAGTGCCCCGGAGCCGCGGCATTTGTTGAGTGTGTGCCGTCGGCCGCGGTGACCCCATACCCGACACCTTGCCCACGATGTCACCGCCTCCACCTGAACCACCCTCGGCGCCCGCAGCAGTCAAGCATCACCTGCTCGTGATGATCGCGGCGATCGTGATACTGAATGCGATCGCGATCCCGATCTTCTTCCTGCTTCACCTCAACCAGCATCCCGGCACCGGCCAGAACACGTACATCGTGATCTGGACGATCCTCTCGGCACTCGTTGTCGCCGTGCAGCGGCGCAAGATTCGAAAGGCGCAGATAGCAGCGATACGAAGATAGCTGCATGATGTCCATCTGTCCCGTGCCGTCCCAGAACGTGGCGTGGTCGATTCTCGTCGGCTGCTGGTCGGTGTTCATGGTCGTCTGGGCGATCGGCGCGGTGTACAACGTGCGTCGTTCGGGGAAGATCGAGCGGCGAGGCTCGAGCGGCTGGGTGGTGGCGATGGTCGTGTGGGCCGCGCTGGTCTGGGTCGTCCCGCCATCGCTCTGGCGACCGGTTGTCGTCTGCGATGTGTGGGTGCAAGCGGTGGGAGCTGCCATCCTTATCGCGTCGACGGCGTTCACGCTGTGGGCTCGCGTGGCGCTCGGCGTGATGTGGTCATCGATGCCCGCCAAGCGCGCCGGCCACGAGCTGCGCACGCAGGGGCCGTATGGTGTCACGCGGCATCCGATCTACACGGGCTTGCTCGGGATGCTCGTGGGCACCGGCCTGATCGACCACATCGGGTTCTGGATCGTCATCGTGCCGTTCACAGCGGTGATGCTGACGTTCAAACTGCGCGCTGAGGAGCGGCTCATGCGGGACGCATTTGGCGACGCCTACGTGGCGTACGAGAGGCAGGTGCCGCGCCTGTTTCCCTTTCCGCGGCACCAGGGGCGTTCGGAACTTTAGACGTAGGACGTTGGACGTTAGAAAGCAAACCTCGCCTCTGTCAGCGGGGAGACCGGATGATATACAGGTGGCTGGCGGACGGGCTGGTCACGTTGCACGCCGCATTTGTCGCATTTGTGGTCCTGGGCGGACTCGCGGTGATTCGCTGGCCGCGTCTCGCGTGGGTGCACATCCCCGCCGCGATTTGGGGCGCGTGGATCGAGTTCTCCGGGTGGATCTGTCCACTCACGCCGCTCGAGAACGCATGGCGGGTGCGCGCCGGGGAGATGGGATATGGCGGCGGGTTCATCGACCACTATGTCGTGGGCGCGCTGTATCCGGCCGGGTTGACGCGCGAGACGCAATGGGGGCTGGGCGCATGCGTGGTGCTGGTGAACGTCACCGCGTATTGGGTCGCGTTCCGCCGGTGGCGGCGCGTGCACGGGTGAACGGACGGTCGACGCAACGACGGGCGACGCATTGCGTCGCCCCTACCCGCCGATCAATCGGCGGGTGCGGTCGGTGCCGTGGCGGCGAGATCCAAGGGTGACGCGCGCGTCGCGCCTACCCGCCGACGCCTCATTCGTCGTGGGCGCAGAGCACGCACGCGAGCCGCATCCCAAGCCGACTGGCGCGACCTTCGGGGGTCGTCACCCACGGCCGTAGCTGCCACGGCGGGTCATGGCGCACGTGTTGTGTGTGTCCGCACTCGAGGTCTGCGACCCAGTGCCCCTCATTGTCGAGATGAAATGCGACGATGGCTCGGTCGATCGCGGCGGGACCCGGGGTGCCGAGCGGCGCTCGGTCGCTGGTCATGCCGGGCCACCGCCCGCGGATGACGCGACGCCCGAGCGCGCAAAGAGCAAGCAGGCGCCCGTGCCGTGCGCGCAGAGCCGGCCGGACGCGTCCAGCAACGTCCCCTCGGTCGTGGCGGTGCGAGTGCCGAGGTGAACGACGCGGCCGGTCGCACGCAGCCGGCCGGTCTCGATTGTCGGCGGGCGCACGAAGCGGGTGTGCAGATCGAGCGTGGTGTAGCGCGTCTCCGCATCGAGCTTCGTCGCGACCGCACACCCCATCACGGAGTCGAGCACGGTCGCCAGCACGCCGCCGTGCACGCTCCCGATCGTGTTGTAGAGATATTCACCCACCTCGAGCGCCATCTCGACCTCCCCATCGCCGATGGCGACGAACTCCATACCCAGCAGGCGGCCGATTGGCGGCGGCGGAATGCGTCCCGCCGTCAGCGCCTCGAGCACCTCGCGCCCAGTCAGCCCGCGCGTCGCGGCCAACGTCGCCGCAGGATCGCTCCAGGTCACGATGCGCTCGCGCACCGGCGGGGCATTTTCGGTTCTCGTCATCTGACGTGAAGACATGGACGTTGGACGTTAGACGTTGGACGTTGGACGTTAGGCGTTGGACGTTGCTGTCCTACCCTGTGACCTCTGACCCCTGAGCCCTCGCGTTGAGCAGCTCCCGCACTTCCGCATCACTCGTTTGTCCAAAATCCTCGTACCAGAGTCCAACCGCGTAGAAGGGATCCGGGGTCACCGCACATACCACGTCGTCTGCGATCGCGCGGGGGTCATCGCAGGTTTGGGGCGGTGCGACTGGGGCCGCGACGACGAGGCGAGCGGGCTGCTCCTGGCGCAGCGCCATGATGGCCGCCCGCATCGTGGCACCCGTCGCCAGTCCGTCATCCACCAGGATGACCGTCCGACCGCGAATCGTCGGGAACGGTCGGTCGCCGCGGTATTCGGTCGCTCGACGGTCGAGCTCCCGCTGCTCCGCTTCGGTCACGGCCTCGAGCTCCTGCGACGTGACGTGCGCCACACGGATCACCTCGGGATCCAGGACGCGGACGCCGCCGCTTGCGACGGCACCCATGGCCAGCTCCTCGTGGCCAGGAACGCCGAGCTTGCGGACCAGGAGCACGTCGAGCGGGGCGTGCAGCGCGCGAGCGACCTCGTAGGCGACGGGCACGCCGCCGCGCGGGAGCGCCAGTACCAGCACATCCGGACGCTCGGCGTACGCACTGAGCCGATCCGCCAGTTGGCGGCCTGCGTCACGTCGGTCGAGAAAGCGCGTGGGCATCGTGACCCCCAAACTCCCCTCGAACACAGCCCTCAATCAAACGGCTGCGGCACACGGATCGACCCAGCCGGAACCGCGACGATCGTCGGGCCGTGGCGCCGCAGCGAATCGGCGGACGGAATGACGGTCACGATGCCGACCAGGTCGTAGCGGCCGGGCAGGAGGCGTACGCCGGGACCACTGACCGATCGCAGCGTGGTATCATGGCCCGACGCGAGTGCGAAATAGAGCGATTGCACGTAGCACTGGAATCCTTGCTCCGTCGCATTGAAAACGGGACGCACGGCCGACAAACCGTGGGCGGATTGGGCAATCTCGTTCGCCGAATAAATCTGGACGCGGACGGCGCAGTTGCCACCAAGCACCTCGAGGCGGACGGGGTGCTGGCCGATGTTTTTGACGTTGACGCTGACCTGGACCATGAACGGCGGCCAGCGCGTCCGCCACCCATTGTTGGTTGCACGATACTCGACGCTGTCGACGATGACCGGTTTGGTGCCAACCACGACCGGGATCGCGGGAGTAACGGCCGTGTCGCGCCCGACCTCGAGCATCTTGCCACGCACGTTGTGCGTGCTGCATGCGAGGCCGGTGCTGGCCGCGGCCAACACTCCGCACAGCGCAACCGAGGCTCGCCCCATCCGCCGGCCTCGCCAGCGGCGTCCCCACGGCACTGCCACTCAGCTCGCGGGCAGCCCGTAGCGCGACTGCAGAATGTGGAGGTGGTGCCGTTCGTGTCCGACGATGATGTGCCCGACGGCGCGCACACTGATGGCAGCACCGTTGGCCACGCCAGCGCGGCGCCATGCGTCGCCATTGAAGCCTCGAAAGAGCGCAAGCGTGGCAGCTCGCACCACGGCAAGATCCTGCACGAGATCGTTCCAGCCGCGTGCATTGGCTCCGGCCACCTTGGCGTACGCGCCTTCGTCGAACCCGGGCAGCGGTGTCCCGTCGCCGCGGGCGATCCGCAGGGCGCGATAGCTCATGATGCGCTCGGTGTCCGCCATGTGCCCGATCATGTCCCGCACCGTCCACTTGCCCTCGGCGTAGCGGTGGCCTGAGGACGACGCCGGAATCCGGCGCAGCAGCGCCGCCGTCGCGTCCGCCTGGTGCTCGAGCGCGACGAGCGGTTCCTCGGTTACGCGCTCGATGTACCCCGCATAGAACGGCGCGTACTCGGACAGGTCCGGACGCCCCACATGTAGCGCAGTTGCTGGAGATTGTGTCACGCGATGCGGCTCCCGTCGGGGGTGGGTCGATCAGGCATCAACAGGATGACGTCGTCTGGCGCGGGCATTGCGCCCAGCACGAGGACTTCGCTCACGAATCCGGCGATCCGTCGCGGCGGAAAGTTGACGACCGCCACGACCTGGCGACCCACGAGATCGCCGAGCACGTACCGTTTCGTCAGCTGCGCACTCGATCGACGTGAGCCGATCTCCGGACCGAAGTCGATCACGAGTTGAAAAGCGGGCTTCCGCGCCTCTGGAAATGGGGCGACCTCGACTACAGTCCCCACCCGGATGTCGATTGCGTTGAATTGCTCGATCGTGGCCATTCGTTGGGAAAGTAATGCGGAGCGGCAACGGCGTTAGGTTCACCCCATGACCGCCGGCCCAGCGCCCACCATTCTCGCGGAGGGCCTGTCCAAGACATACCGCGTCAAGGTGCGGGAGGCCGGGTTGCGCGGGGGGTTCCGCGCGCTCGTTCGACCTGGCTACCGCGAGGTGCGTGCGGTTGGCGGCGTGTCGTTCGCGGTGGCACCGGGTGAGATCGTGGCGTTCCTCGGGCCGAACGGCGCCGGGAAGACGACCACGCTCAAGATGTTGACCGGGCTGCTGGTGCCCACGACCGGGCGGGCCGTGGTCGCGGGCAGTGATCCATGGACCGGCGGTGCGGTATTCAAACGCAGGATTGCGTTGGTCCTGGGGAACAAGCAGCAGTTGCAGTGGGACCTGCCGCCCGAGGAAACGTTCCAGCTCAATCGCGCGATCTACTCGATCACGCCCTCCGACTATCAGAGACGTCGTGATGAGCTCGTGACGCTGCTCGCGCTCGAGCCGGTGATCGACAAGCCCGTCCGGCAGCTGTCGCTTGGCGAGCGGATGCGGTGTGAGCTGGCCGCCGCGCTGTTGCATCAGCCGGACATCCTGTTTCTCGACGAGCCCACGCTGGGTCTCGACATCACGGGCCAGGCGGCGGTGCGCGACTTCCTGCGGGCGTATCGCGACCGTCATAACGCGACCGTCCTTCTCACATCGCACTACATGGCAGACGTCACTGCGCTCGCATCTCGCGTGCTCATCGTCAATCACGGCCGGCTGCTGTACGACGGGTCGCTCGACGTCCTCGCGGCGCGCCTCGCGCCGGTCAAACGGCTCGCGGTGGTCCTGGGCGGAGAGGTCCGGGCCGACGACCTGCGCCGGTTTGGATCGCTGCGGCGGTTCGAGTTCCCCTACGCGACGCTCGAGATTCCGCGAGGTGACGCGGCCGCGGTGAGTGCGGAACTGCTCGCGGCCGTGCCTGTGGTCGACCTGTCGATCGAAGATCCGCCGATTGAGGAAGTGATTCAACAGGCGTTCGCTGAATCCGCGCTCGCCGAGGCCAACGAGACCGGCTCCAGCCTGAGCGCGCGCACAGCATGACGGCGCGCGCTGGCGAAGACCTGAGCGCGGGCTCCGTGCGCGCGTGGTCGCGCCGGTATGCGGCACTCATTCGGATCGCGTGGCTCGTCGACCTGCAGTACCGAGCAACGATCGCGATCTGGATGCTCTGGGGCATCCTCGAGCCACTCATCGCCCTGGGCATTCTGGTGGTCCATCGCGGGTCATGGCGCGGTGGGCGGCTACGGCCAGGACGACTTCGCACGGTACTTCTTCGCCATCACGCTCGTCGGACAGCTGACGGTCGCGTGGGACGCCTGGTACATTGATCGCTGGATCAGACACGGCGAGCTGAATTACCGGCTGACGCGGCCCGTGGCGCCCGTACACGAGGCGATTGCCGACAACCTCGCGTACAAAGCCCGGACGGCGACGATCATCCTCATCGCCTGGGCCGTCACCGCCGTCTTCTGGCCCGCCGTCCGATTGCCGCTCCATCCGACGCGCCTGGCGCTCGCGGTGGTTGCCGTCGTGCTGGCTGCGGGCATTCGCTTCTTCAACGGATACGCGACGGGACTGCTGGCCTTCTGGACGACTCGCGCCACTGCGTTCGTCGAGCTGCAGTTTGGCATTCTCGTTGTTCCTGTCCGGCCGCATCGCGCCTCTGACGCTGCTTCCTGCCGGTGTCCAACAGGTAGCGAGTGTGTTGTGGTTTCCGTGGATGCTCGCCTTCCCTGTCGACCTGCTCACGGGTGCGGTCAGCGCGCCGAGCGCCATCATCCGCGGCTTCGCCATGCAAACACTGTGGCTCGCGGCCTGGTGGCTCGCGTACCGGGTCATCTGGTGGCGCGGACTGCGGCGCTACGGTGCTGTCGGCGGATGACGGCGGCCACTCGAATCGACGGGGCCCAGGCGCCGCCGAGTCCACATCGGCGGGTGCTGCGCCTCCTCGCCGCGTGCTGGAGGATCAACCTCGCGGAGGAGCTGCAGTATCGGGGCAACTTCATTGCGAGTCTCCTCGGCACGACGTTCTGGATGGCCACCGCACTCCTCACAGTCGCGCTCTTCTTCAGCCAGACGACGCAACTCGGTGGCTGGGGTCTCTGGGATGTCGTCGTGCTCCTTGGTGTGTTCAACGCGCTCACCGGTGTCATCGAGACCGTGCTGCGCCCCGGGATCGGGCAGCTGGCCGACGACGTCCGAAGCGGCGCGCTGGATCTGGTGTTGGTCCGGCCCGTCGATGCGCAACTGTATACATTGGTGCGGCGGCTCGACATCTGGCGCATTACCGACGTCGTGTTGGGCTTCGCGTTGGCCGGCTACGCGCTGGTTCGCATCGGCCGACCCGTCGCGGTCGTGACCATCGTGAGCTTTGCGCTCACGCTCGCGGCGGCCGTGGCGGTCGTCTACGCGATCTGGGTGGCGCTCATGAGTCTGGCGTTCTGGTTCGTCGCCGTGGAAAACCTCTCCGTGTTGTTCGATGGCGTGTACGAGGCCGCGCGCTATCCCGTCTCCGCGTATCCGGGGGCACTCCGCTTCCTGTTCGTCTACCTCATTCCCGTCGCCTGGACCACCACGATTCCTGCCTCCGCATTGACTGGCCGCATTGGGATCGGCACGGCCGTCGTGGCAACAGGCGTCGGGGCGCTCGCGCTGGGGCTGACGCGATTGCTCTGGCGCGCGGCGATACGGCGGTATACGAGTGCGGGAGGTTAGTCCGTTCGAAGGAACGACGCCATGTGGCGCGGGCGGGCGAGGAGCGATCGGAGGCGTTCCATGCCGCCGGTGTTGGCGGGCAGGACGATGCGCACCGCGTTGATGGATTGGCTCGCCAGCGCGAAGACGCTATGCGGGTTGGACGTGCCCGGCGTGAAATAGAGCGTAAACGCGGCCGTGGCTGTGCCAGCCGAGCACGTGGTGCCGGCGGTGAGGCTTGTTACGGCCGCGTTGGTCTCCGGCGGCGTGAAGAGGTGGCACTTGTTCGGCGTGCTGGGGAGGGAGACCGAGAGCACCGTCGCGGAGTCGAACGCCGGATTGGAGACCGTGCCAGCGAGATCCTCCGCGTCTTCCAAGGTGTCCGGGAGCGCGATCTCCGTGAACACGATCTCATCAGCGTTGCTGTCGGACCATAGCGAGATGGCGTAGATCGAGTCGCTGGGGGTGGGATTGCTGCCGGCTGTCGTGCCCACAAGCTCGAGGACCACGCCCTCATACGACTTCGAGGATCCGTCCACCTTCAGCGAGACCGTCGATGGCGAAAGGTTCTGCATCAGCGCGGCGGTCGGATAGGCAAGCAGTCGGTAGCGATCGAAAAAATGACCGTTGGCGGCTTGCACGGCGAGCGAGTCGAGATGCGCACCCTGCACGAAGGCTGGGGAGCTTTCCGGGTTGACGGATGAGCCTCCGCCACAGCCCACAGCTGCGAGTCCGCATGTTAGCGTCGCCAGAATCGTCAATCGTCTGATCATCATGTGCCGTTCTCGACGGGGTGCCACGATCGGTGTTCCGCTACATTATGCACGAGGGACCTACAGTTTGGGAGTGCGACGTTGGGTCGATCGGATCGCCATTTCGCACGGGTTCGCTGGCCGACCCAACCCATGAGCGTTACACGCAGTAGCAATTCGGCCCGCTTGACGTCCTATGCCCCCGAGGGAAGCTTCCCTGTTATGGCGCGACTCATCGCTCGCTCAATCACATCGTGTAAACGCAGTGTCCCGCGCCGACCGGCATTGCTGCTGCTCGTGGCGGCAATCATCGGTGGCACCATCCTCGTCGCGTGCTCCGAGCACGCGCCCGTCGACCCGGTGGCGGCGCGGATCTCGAACCAAGCGCTCCCGTCCTCGCCTCGCTACATCATCGAACTTGCGGCCGCCGGCAAAGTGCCGGCGACGCTCGTCGCCAGCGTCGCGTCGGCCCACGGACGCATTCTGCGCGTACACGAGGGCGTCGGCATGGTCATCGTCTCGGGGATCACCGCACAGGCGGCCACGGCCCTCGAGCACGCCCCCGGCGTCCGGTACGTGATGCCGGACCTCACCATCGAGATGATCCACGACCCGACGATGCGCCGCATTGTCGCGCTGCGCGGGATGCGCCTCGCGCCCCGGGGCGCCGTCAGTGCACGCGGCAATCCACGCAACGCGCACTTCTTTCCGGCCCAGTGGAGCATGATGCAGACGCAGGCCGATAGCGCCTGGCAGGTGTCCACTCAGGGCTCCGGCGTCAAAGTCTTCATTCTCGACACCGGGGTCGACACCGCGCACCAGGATCTCAAGGGGCTCATCGACATCCCATTGTGCACGTCGTTCGCATTCGCGTCGACGGACACGCTCATGCTCAATCCGCTGCCATTCTCGCACGACGTCGTCGGGCACGGCTCCTTCGTGTCGTCGATCGTCGCGTCGAACTCGATCGGGGTGGCCGCGGTCGCACCGCAGGCGAAACTCGTCATGGTCCGCGTGCTCGACGACAGCGGGTCGGGGTCGTCCTCGGCTCTGCTCAGCGGCATTCTCTACGCCGTCGACAGCGGCGCCGACATTATCAACATGAGTCTCGGCGGCTACCTGAGCCGCGTATCGGGCAGCTACCTGGCGTTCGCCGATTTCTATCAGCGCGTGGTCGACTATGCGGCGCAGCACAACGTCGTGCTCGTCGCCGCGGCGGGGAACGAGTCCGTCAACACCAATACGGCAATGTCCCAGAACGGCAGCTACGCCGACAGCCTCAACACGCCAGCCGGGTTGCGCCACGTGATGAGCGTCGGGGCCACGGGCCCCATTGACGGGGCGAACTTCGATTCGATCGCCGTGTACTCGAACTTTGGCGACGCAGGGGTCGGCGTCTTCGCTCCCGGGGGTAACGTGGTCGACACGGTCGAGACCGACCTCGTGTTCGGCGTGTGCAGCTCGGCCACGTCATTCTGTACGGGCTCCGAGAACGAGTATCTCGTGGGCGCGGGAACGAGCTTCTCGTCCCCCATGGCTGCGGCCGAGGCGGCCGTCGTGAAGGCGCAGACCCACGGCGCGATCACGGGGAGCGCGCTCGAGATGTGCGTCCTGGTGTCCGCCACCAACGTCACTGGCAAGCGGCCGGACCCGAATTACAACTACGGACGCATCAATGTGTTGAGTGCGTTAAATAATTCGAGTTGTAAGTCGGGGACGTGAACCGCGGGGTCTGGGACGGGCGCTGACGCGCCCGAGAGAGAACGCCAGAAAGGAGAAAGGAGAAGACGGCCGAAACCCAGGTGCCGGTCTCCTTTCTCCTTTCCCCTCTCTCCTTTCTCGGGCGCGCAGCGCCCGCCCCCCAGACCCTCCAGTTACGGCCCAAGCCCGTCTCGCAGTAGCCGCAGCGTAAACACGGATCCTTCGCCCACGCGGGAGGTGACGGCGATATCGCCGCCCATGCCACGGGCCAGGTCGCGACTGATGGCGAGTCCCAGGCCCACGCCGCCCTCGCTGCGCGTCAGGCGGGGGTCGACCTGGACGAAGGGCTCGAAGATGTAGTCCAGCTGATCGGGGGAGATCCCGATGCCCGTGTCTTCGACGCAGACGTCGACCGTGTCATCGGACGCGTGGGCTTCGATCACGATCTGCCCGCCGCGGTCGGTGAACTTCACGGCGTTGCCCACGAGATTCAACAGGATCTGGCGGAGCGGGTCCGAGTCCGCGCGCACCGCAAGGTTGGGGTCGCACCCACCGAATTGCAGCGTGATCTCCTTGGCGGCGAGCTGCGGTGTCATCAAGTGCTCGACCGCACGGATGGTCGGCAGGAGCGGCACGGCCTTGAGATCGTAGCCCATCGCTCCCGTCTCAATGCGGGCGTAACTCAACACCTGGTTGATGAGCCCAAGCAGGTGCTGTTCCGCGCGCTGGATACGGCCCAAATCCTCACGCTGTTCGGCGGTCACTGGTCCTCGAATGCCGAACGCGAGCAGGTCTGTGTAGCCGGCAATCGCGTTGAGCGGCGTGCGCAACTCGTGCGACATGACAGCGAGGAACTCAGTCTTCGCTCGATTGGCGATTTCGGCATCGGACCGTGCACGCTCCGCTTCCGCACGAGCTACGCGCTCGGCCTGGTAGAGCGCGCCCAGCGCTTCCCGGTATTGCTGCTCGGTTTCGCGCACGGCGTTCTCGGACGCGCGGCGCTCGGTGACGTCGACACTCGTTCCCGCCATGAGGGCATGACCCTGCCCCACGAACCGGCCGACGCGCTGGATCCAGCGTTCCGTACCATCGGGGAGCACGATGCGGAATTCCTGCCGAAGGTCCGTGTGCTGCTCCCGCGACTGCGCAATCGCTGCATGTTGCATTGCCCGGTCGTCCGGATGCACGCGTTCGACGGAGCTCTCGACCGTGCCGGGCGAGTCGCCCGGTGCATAACCGAAGAGGCGGTCGTGTGTCGCGGACGTGCTGAACCGCCCGGACGTCAGGTCCCACTCCCACGTCCCCACCCCACCCGCGTCCAGGGCTTGCAACACGCGGGCATAGCTGTCGATGACCGGGCGGCGCCGTTCCGGACCTCGATGCAGCGCCGGCTCTTCAGCGACGGTGTCGCTTTTTCGGGCAGCGGCAGCCGTTGCACGCTCCTGGTTGCAGGCCGGGTTCATCTGAGGGGCGATCTCGAGGGGGGCAGCGAGTCTACAGCGGGCGGGACATGGGGGGGCGAAACCGAAGCGTGCCCGCTCCTACTGCAAGAAGTGTCCTGCGCGGCGGGCTTAGCCGCTTTTTTTCGCTTCCGCGGCGTGGGTTACTTGCGGGGTCTGGGATCTAGGGTCTGGGGTCTGGGGTCTGGGAACAAACTGTCAGGTGAGCGACACAGCACCGCGTCTCGCCTCGCCGTTTTGTCCCCCCTGACCCCCGTCCCTGACCCCTGACCCCTCGTCCCTCGTAGTTTTCCCCTATGTCGCCATCCGGTCTCAACGCTCGCCGCATCACCACGCGCGGCTGGCTGCTCTCTGCGCCGATCCTCCTGGTCGCGCTCGTTCCGTTCTTCGCCAACTGGCGGGCCGCCTCACGCCACGGTCAGCGATTCACTCGCGACTGGGCCGCGGACCTGTTGAACTCGGTCGAGCCGTATGGGGTCCTCGTGACCGACGGCGACAACGACACATTCCCGCTCTGGTACGCCCAGGAGGTCGAGGGCATCCGCAAGGACGTCGTCGTCGCGTGCTCATGTCTGTTGGAGACGGACTGGAATGTCCGGGACATCATCCGACGTCCCATCTTTCCGTATGACAGCTTGGCGGGCCCGGCCATCTATCGCGGGCACACGTGGCCCAAGCCGTCCGGGCCGCCGTTGAAGATGACAATGGCGCAAGCCGACGCGATCCCGGCGTACGTAGAAATTCAGAAGCCGACCGTGTTCAAGAAGGACAGCATTCAAGCGACGCTCAAGCCCGGCGTGCTCTCACGCGGCCAACTCGCGATTCTGCATCTAATCCAGGATTCGTATCCCGATCGCCCGTTTTATTTCTCCTCGCGCAACACGCCCGATGCACTCGGGCTTGGCCCGCACATGCTCATGCAAGGCGTCGCGCAAAAGCTGGTGATGCAAACCCTCGTGCCATCGCGCGACACGGTCAACACGCCCATGGGACTGATGGACGTGCCCCGATCACTCGAGCTGTGGAAGACAGTCTACCAAGCGCCCGCCCAACTCATCAGAGAAGGGCAATGGGTCGACCGGGCGTCCGTGGGCATCGCGTACCACTATGTGCTCGTCGGGTATTATCTCGGCAACGCGACCGGGCAGCTGGGCGACCGGAACACCGCCGCGCAGATCATGCAGACGGTGGATCGGATGGCACGCGCCGCTGGCCTTGAACGCAGTCAGCAGGGTGGCGCGCAGGGCACCGATCAATGAGGGGATGACGGACCGGCGACGCCGACCGTGATGGCGCGCCTGAGCGCGTCGCACAACGTGTCGATTTCCGCGAGCGACGTGAACACATTCGGTGAGATGCGCAACCCGCTCAACCCCGCAAAGCTCGTAGGGCTCGTGATGATCCGATAGCGGGCCCACAGCCAGTCGTGGAGCCGCACCGGGTCCAGCCCGGCGATCTCCAGCAGGACCAGCGCGCCGCTCCGCGGATCGTCGAGCGGCGTCCGGATGTGCACCCGGTCGCTTTCCGCCATGAGCGTCCGGGCCCATCGGTCACGGAGGTAGCGCAAGCGGGCCAATTTGCGTGCGCCGCCGATGCCGCGATGAAACGCAAGCGCGGCGATGATCGCGTTGTGATTTGCCGCGGGGTGCGTGCCGACCTCCTCGAACTTGCGGATGTCGTCGCGCTTGGTCGCGGGAGCGGGCGTGAGGGGCCAGAGATGCTCGATGCGGTCTCGCCGCACATACAAAAAGCCGGTGCCGACCGGTGCCAGCAGCCACTTGTGCAAACTGGTCCCGTAGTACTCGCAGGCCACGGCATCGCGGCTCGTGGGGATGTGGGCGAACGCCTGCGCGCCGTCGACGATGACCTCGACTCCGTGCGATCGAGCGAGCGAGACGATCGCGGGAATCGGCAACGGCTGTCCGGTCCAGTTGGTGAGCTGCGGCAGCTCCACGATGCGCGTGCGCGCGGTGATGGCCGCGGCAAGCCGCGCGACGACATCGTCGTCGGACCTGGGTGGCATCTCGAGGGCGACGCGGTGTACGACGACGCCGTCCCGCACGGCACGCTGTTCCCATGTCGTCAGCATCCGATCGTAATTGTGCGTCGTGACAATCACTTCATTGCCGGCCTTGAGATCGAGGCCCAGGATTGCGATCTGGTTTGCCTCCGACGCGCTGCGCGTGACCGCCATTTCTTCAGGATCACACCCGAACTCCACCGCGAGCTCGCGGCGCACGGTCTCGATGCGCGGCTCGAGGTCGCGCCACATGTGCTGGACGGGCGCCTGATTGCTGTATCGCAGATCCCGGATCATGCCGTCCAGGACCCGGCGGGGTGTCGGACTACAGCCGGCACTGTTGAGATAGACGAGCGCGGGATCGAGATCGAACGCACTCCGAATCTCGGCCCAATACGCCTCGTCCGTCGCGACATCTGCAGCCGACCGGTTGCCCACCCCGGCGGCTGCCTCCGCGACCGCGCGCATCGCGTGTCGGCCGAATGCCGGCCGATGGGCCAGCACGTAGCTCGGTGCTAGGCCGGATCCGGCGCCCGCCCGCGCGAGCAGCGATACGAACTGGCGACGCGAGACCATGCGGTCCAGCGGTGCACGCCGCTTACCCCGCCGCTCCGACCCCTGCCGCCTCTGCCGTTGCGGCCTGCACGAGTCGTGCGATCCGTGCACGCGCTTCGGCGTCCAGGGGCTGGAGGGGCGAGCGAGGCGGCCCGCCGCGGAGCCCCGCCGCGTCGACGGCGGCCTTGACGCCCGCTGGCCCGAAGGCGCCGACGATCTCTCGACCGAGCGGCACCAATTGCGCCTGGATCGCCGCTGCTTCGTTGGCTCGTCCCGACCGCACCGCCTCAACGAGCGCGAGGGCGAGGGCCGGAGCAAAAACCGCCACTGCCAGGATCCCGCCGCGCACGCCCGCGGTCAGGGCGGATTGCAGAATCGAGGCATTTCCCGTAAGCACCGAGAAGGTCGGCGACTGCGCCTGGAGGAATCCCGCCAGCATGGACAGATCTCCGCCACTGTCCTTCATCCCCACGATGTTGGCGTGCTTTGCCAGCTGCTCGACGACGGAGGGCGGCAAGTTGTAGTGCATATACTGGGGAATGTTGTACAGCATCACGGGGACCGGGCTCTTGTCGGCAATGCGTGTGTAGTGCCCGATCAACGCTTGAGGGGTGCCCGATTGCGGGTAGTAGTGTGGCCCAACCACCAGGACGGCGTCGACCCCGATGTCGCCCGCCGTGCGGGCGCGTTCAACCGTCAGTCGCGTGGACTCGGCGCCGATACCGGCGACGAGCCAGCGGTCGCGCGGGACGACCGCGCGAGCGGCCTCCAGGAGATCCGCTCGTTCGGACTCGGAGAGGAGTGTGGCCTCGCCGGTCGAGCCGGCGACGACGATGCCCGCGAGGCCCGCGTCGAGATGGGCCCGCAAATTCGAGCGAAAGGCCTCGACATTCGAGCGCGTCGCCCGAGGGGTCGAACGGAGTCACGACGGGGGCAATGATGCCGCCCACGGAAGCAGGAATTGGCATGGTGGAAAGTGTATGGCGGCGATGCGGATCGGGGTAGGGCTGAACGGCTGGGCTGGGGGTCAGGGGCCAGGGGTCAGGGAACAACAAGGAGCAAGCGAGTGGTCGGCTGGGCGTGCGCGATGCAGTTTTGGTATGCAACAGCGTCGCGCGCACACCGGGTGACCCGGACGATGGCGTGCGGCGCTTCTCATGGGATCGTTGAACGCCCGAGGACTTGATGCTGAACGGAGTTCGGATTGCGGTGTGGGGTGCGGTGGCGGGGATCTCGTTGACCGCGAGACCGCCGAAGAAGGAGGCATTGCTCGTCCGGCCTGGGGAGACGCATTTCGGCAACATCCGGCAGCTCACCGCTGGCGGGACCAACGCCGAGGCCTATTTCAGCGCGGACGGCCAATGGCTGATCTTCCAGTCGACGCGCCATGGACGCCGGTGCGATCAAGAGTACGTGATGCGCGTGGACGGCACGGGACTGCAAGAAGTCTCGACTGGCACGGGCAAGACTACGTGTGGGTGGTTCTTCGACCACGACCACAAGATCTTTTTCGCGTCCACGCACGCGAGCGACACGGCGTGCCCACCGCGTCCCGATCCTTCGAAAGGGTACGTGTGGGGGCTCGACCCCTTCGACATCTACACGGCCAATCGAGACGGATCCAACCTCCAGCGCCTCACGACATTCGGCGTGTACACCGCGGAGGGCACGCTCTCGCCGGACGGCCGCACGATCGTTTTCACATTGCTCAAGGACGGCGATCTCGACATTTACACGATGTCAATCGACGGTACCAATCTCCGCCGGCTGACGAATACTCTCGGATACGATGGGGGACCGGTCTACTCGCCGGACGGATCCAAGATCGCCTACCGAGCGTACCATCCGACGGACTCGGCCGAGCTCGCCGACTATCGCGCGCTTCTGGCCCAGCACATCGTGCGACCGAACAAGATGGAAATCTGGATCATGAACGCCGACGGCTCCAATCAGCACCAGATCACGCATTTGGGGGGCGCCAATTTCGCGCCCGCGTTCACACCGGATGGCCGCCGGCTCATCTTCTCGTCGAACTACCGCAATCCACGGGGGCCGGGCGCACGCAACTTCGACCTCTACCTGATCAATCTCGACGGCTCACATCTCGAGCAAGTGACCAACGACCCGGAGTTCGACGGATTCCCGATGTTCAGCCCCAACGGGAAGCTGCTCGTCTGGGAGTCGGGGCGGAATGCGGCGCCGGGTGAGCTGAACGTGTTTGTAGCGGATTGGAGGAAGTGAGACGGGCGCTATCGCGCCCGAGAGGGGAGAACGCCAGAAAGGAGAAAGGAGACGACTGCTGAATCCGAGGCGCGGGTCTCCTTTCTCCTTTCCCCTCTCTCCTTTCTCGGGCGCGTAGCGCCCGTCCCAGACCCGCCGTTCCTGCCTTTACCGATCGTAGTCCAAACAGACGTGCAGCTGGTGCAGCGCCGCGTCAATCGCGCCGATGGCGTCGACGCGGTGGCCATGAAAATCGTGGGCCGCGTGCTGGAGGTGGTCCTTCGCATGTTCCAGCGAATGAATCGCCTCCCAGATCTCCGGGTGAGGCTCAGCCTTGCGCGCGACAACTGGCGTGGCCGTCACGACGACCGGCGGAAGCGCGAGCGCGCGCGCCGGCGGGTTGGATGCAACCGCGACCGACGCGGCCGCGAACGTCGCGACCGCACCCACCACTGCCATCGATACGACCGACCGCCCCAATCGAACCTGCATACGTTCCCCCTGTTTTAACACGTAGACAGAACCGTGAGCGCACGGAAGACGAATGGGAGCGGTGGGCAATAACAGTGGCGGCAGTGGTGGGGAGGTCGGTGGATGAACTGCGGGGCAAAGGGGTCAGGGGTCAGGACACAAACCGAGCGGCTAGTTGTAGTGCACCGCGGCTCGCTTTGCGTTTTTTTCCCTGACCCCTGAGCCCTGACCTCTGGTCCCTGCGGTTCAGATCTTTCTCAGTACCAGATCCCCATTGCCGCTGGAAAGGCGGAGCGACGGGCCACCGCCATTGATGGCGGCGCGGACGTGGCTGGGGTCGATGCGGCCCTGGACCGTCAGGGGGAAGTCGCTCTCAATCCGCCCGTGGCCGGTGTCGGCGTCGAGGAGGGCACCGAAGGCGGCCGGCACGGCGACGGTCACGCTGCCGTTTCCGGTTGAAAAGGACATCGCGCCGGGTGCCTTGAGGGTTTGCATCCTCGCATTGATATCTCCGTTGCCCGTCGACGCGGTGACCGGGCCCACCGAGGTATAGGCGTGGACGGAGCCGTTTCCGGTGCTGGCGTTCACTGGGCCGCCGGCGTTGTCGACAGTCACATCGCCATTTCCGGAACTCGCCTGAACGCTGCCGGAGGCGCCCGCGACACTCACCCGGCCGTTCCCGCTCGCGGCGGAGACATTGGTCCCGGTGCCGGCAACGTCGATCACGCCATTTCCCGTCTCGGCGGCCAGGCGCAGGTTGCGGGGCAGTTGAACGGTGAAGTCGGCCGACTCGGATTCGCCGTCGTCGTTGTCCTCATCCTCCAACCCACGGGCCGAGCACGCGCGGCCGTCGGCCCAGCGCGCACAGATCGTTACATCGTTGCCGGCCCGGACCACGTCGAAGACGATTTGACCGCCTCGCCGCCCGCCGCGGCGATGGAGGTCCGCATGTACAACAACGCGATCGCCGGTCGCCGCCGTGACTCGCACGTCGCCCCGTACGTCGGCGACTCGCACTCGGCTGCCCGCCGCAAGTTGGCCGGTCCAATCGAAAGGACCGGGTGCACCTGTCGTCTGTTGGGACGCCGCAGGCAGGCTCACGAGCCCCACCAGCGTCAACCCGAAAATCATTGCCCGCATCTGGCCTCCATGTCGCTGCAATTCGAGATGGTCGAAGCGGGGTCAGGGTTTGAACGACAAGATATCCTCAGTTCCACCGCAATCCCTTGAGCTGGTCCAGATTCACGTTCCCGCCGCTGAGCACGCACACGACGCGTGCACCCGGAGGGGCCTTGATGAGTCCGCGGCGCAGTGCGGCGACCGGAGCCGCGGCCGCGCCCTCGACCACCAGCTTGCAGTGCCCCATGACCCACCGCAGTCCCTCGAAGATCTCCTCGTCACTGATTGTCACGATCTCGTCTACGTAGCGTCGCACGACCTCGAGCGTCGTCTCACCCACTCGCTTCACCCGGAGCCCGTCGATGATGCAACTGACCGATGGCAGCGTGACCAGGTGACCTGCGCGCACGCTCTCGAGCATCCCGGGGGCGCCTGTTGATTCGACACCGATGACCTTGACCCTGGGCTTGTGCGTCTTGAGGGCCATCGAGGTCCCCGAGATGAGACCGCCTCCGCCAATCGGCACGACAACGACGTCGACGTCTGGCCAGTCTTCGAGAATCTCGAGGCCGACTGTGCCCTGGCCAGCGATGAGATCGAGGTCGTCGAACGGATGGATGTACGTCAGCCCGCGCTCGGCGACGAGTTCCTTGGCGCGCTCATTGGCTTCGTCCCAGATCGAGCCATGCAATACCACCTCGGCACCATAGGCGCGCGTTGCCTCGACCTTGGAGGGCGTCGCGTTTTCGGCCATGCACACCACCGCCTTGATGCCATAGATCGCAGCCGCCAGGGCAACACCTTGCGCATGGTTCCCGGCGGACGAGCAAATGACTCCACGCTTGCGTTCCTCGGGGGTGAGCTCCGCGAACTTGTTCAGCGGCCCCCGGATTTTGTATGACCCGGTCCGCTGGAACACTTCGGCCTTGAGACGAACGTCGTATCCCGAGTGCTGACTCAGCAGCCGCGAGGTGAGCAGCGGAGTGTGATACGCATGGGCGGACACCCGGCGGCGAGACTCCGCGAAGACAGCGGGTGTAAGTGGGATCGTATGGCGGGACATTGAAGCTCCGGCAGGGCGGATGATGTGGAAGGTGCAACGACCAAATTAGGTACAGAGCGGCCCCGGCGCAGGGATTAGGAACCGGGGGCTAGGGATTGGGGATTGGGGTGATCCAGGCGACACGATGGGTCGCCATCTGATAGAACCAATGCGGTAACAAGAAGGGTGAACGACGGAGTCAAAAACCCAAATTCATTAGTTCCGAATCCCGCACCGCTCATCCCTCGTAGTTCGGGCAATCGCTTTCGCCAATCGCGGTGTCATACTGACAATGCCCTCCCGAGCTGCCTTGCCTGCCAGTTTCCGGTTGTTCACGACGGCTGACGTCGACCGGTACCTCCAACGGTGGGATGAACGGTCGCGGCGAAGCCGAGATCGCTTGCGGGCGTCGCTGTGCGCCTCGGGCACGCTCGTCAGAGTGCGGCGGGGCCTGTACGCCACGGCGGCTCCGGACGGGCAGACTCCCAATGCGTATCAGCTCGCCGGATGGCTGGCGCCCAATGCGATTCTCGGGTTCAAGAGTGCGCTCGAGGTGCGGGGCGTGTTGCCAGGTTCGGCCTTTCGGTGCGTGTACTTCACACGACTGGCGAGCGCGGGGCCCGGTCCGGTGTGGCACGGTGCCGTGCTGCAGCCCGTGTCGCATCCGACGGCGCTCGTTCGAAATGGCGGCCCCTTCGCCGAGACTGAATTACTCCAGCGCAACGCGTCGGAGCCGGTCCGGGTCTCGACGATCGAGCGTGCATTCGTCGACATTCTCGAGCGCCCACGCATCACGGGAAGTTGGCCCGACATCATCGAAGTCATCGGCCGCATCCCGATGCTGAATCTCGATCGCGTCGTGTGGTACGTGGAACGCCTCGACAACGCCACCACCGCCGCGAAGGTGGGCTGGATCCTCGAACGCCACCAGGAGCAATTCGGCGTCGATGGCTCGACGCTCTCACGCATCGAGCGGCTGCGCCCACGAGGGCCACATTATCTGTCGCGCACCGAGCGCCAGAGTGGTCGCTATGTGAGCCGGTGGAATCTGGTCGTACCGCGGACGGTGTAGCGCGGGCGCTTTGCGCCCGAGAGAGGAGACCTGCAGAAAGGAGAAAGGAGACTACGACTGCGGTCAGGTCAGTCGTGGGCTCCTTTCTACTTTCTACTTTCTGCAAGTCTACTTTCTCGGGTGCGCGGCACTCGCCTCAGACGGCGTCGAAATCAATGAAGCCGTGTGCGGGGTCGGTGGCGGTGAGTCGCACGCGAATACGATCGCCGACGTCGAGGCGTTGCGCCGACTGCATGACGCGGCCTTCGACTGGCGGAGTGAAGACGCGGGCAAAGGTGCCGCTATCAGTCACGCCGGTGACCACCGCATCGAACACCTGGCCAATACGAGGAGCGAGCAAGACGGCTGCCGCCTGCTTGTGGACGAACCGGGTGCATCGGCGGGCGTTGTCCTCCTGCGTGGTGCAGTGCGTCGCGATCGCGGAGAGTTCCGCATCGGTATACGGCGGCGCCGCGCCCGTGGCCGCGGCTTTGACCAGACGCTCGGTAACGAGGTCCGCGTAGCGTCGGTTTGGTGCAGTGCCGTGCGTGTAGTCGGGCACGGCGAGGCCGAAGTGCCCCGCGCCGGGCTCACCCGCTGGCTCGACGACATACTCGCCGGGGCCGAGGAGTTTGATGACGGCGAGTGAGAGATCGGGGAACCGCGCGGGATCTGCCGCGCGTTGGCCAGCAAGGAAGTCTGCGAGCGCGGGGCCATCGGGTGTGGCTGGCAGCGTCGTCCCCTGTGCACGCGCGAGCTCCACGATGCGCGGCCACAGTTTGGGCTTCCGCACGACGCGACGGATCGCCGACCGGCCTTTCGCGTCGAGGAACGTCGCGATCACCGCGTTCGCCGCAATCATGAAGTCTTCGATGAGGTCGCGCGCCGCGCCGGATTTGACCGAGCGCAGGTCGACGACGTGGCCATCGTCCATGACCGGACCGGCCTCGATGGTCTCGAGCTCGAGAGCACCCCGCTGAATGCGGCGCTGCCGCAGGCACTGTGCTGCGGCATTTTGCAGGCGGAGCTGGGCTGCGAGCGCGTCGTTGGCCGCCACACGCGATGGCGCCGGTCCCGTTCCGGCCAGCCACGCGCTCACGCTGTCGTATGCGAGCTGCGCGTGATTGCGCACGAGCGCGCGATACACCGTCTCAGCCGTCATCGATCCATCAGGTGCGACGGAGAACTCGAACACGACGGCCCATCGATCCTGATCCGGCGCGAGCGAGGTGCGATCGGTCGAGAGCTCAAGCGGCAGCATCGGGAATGTGGTGACGCCGGTATACACCGTCGTGGCATTCCGCGCGGCGCTTTGATCGAGAGCCGAGCCCTTCGGAATGAGTGCATCGACGTCCGCGATCGCGACGCGCACTTTGGTCCCGGCCGGCACCGTCTCTGCGACTTCGATCTGATCCAGATCTCTCGATGTGTCGTCGTCGATCGACGACCAGAGCAAGCTGCGCAGATCGACGACCGTCGAGTCAGTCGGGGCTGCGGGTGAGCGCGGCAACGTTGCAAGCTCATGCGCCGCATCCGCCGGGATGTCAGGGTCGAGGTCGTACTTGCGCAGGGCTGCGCGCGCGGCCGCGTGGAGATCAAACGATGGGCGAGGAGCGTGCGTAGAGGTCATGACGTGGGCCGCGGGCGCTTCGCGCCCGAGAAAGGAGAACCGCAGAAAGGAGAGAGGAGAGAACCGAACGGCGACGGACGGGGCAGTACCGGGGTCACGGGTGGGTCACGGGAGGAATTTGGGGTCGAGCCTGGCGGGCGTGGCCAGCCCGAGCGGCGCAGCCCTTGCGACTAAAGTCAGCCCCCCAACTCGTGTCGCTCTGGTTGCGACGCGGGCGCAACTGTAGGCAAGTGTCACTATTGCTGAGAGGATTCCCATGGTAGGAGAAACAGCGCGCGCGGTCGCGACCCCGTCGCGCGCACCGGCAGGATCGTGGCTTCGGCCCGTGTGCGAGCGATTGATTTCCGCGCTCGATGTCGTGCGCGGAGATCACGACCGCGATCCACTGGCGTCACGCGCCGCACTTCGCAATGCTGTGAGTGCGTACGTGACTGCGCTCCGCGCAGAGGGGATTTCGTCGCCGTGGGTCCTGGAGAGCGTGGTGGCTTTTGCGCGCGCATGTCGGCCGCGACGCGCAGCCGTCACCCGGTCTCCGGACCCAGTGGAAGCCGATGTGGTGCGGTGGAGTTTGGTCGCACTGGAGTGGCCTCTCGGCTTCGGGACTGAGCAGGTGGCGCCGTAACGACACGGGACCAGGGGCCAGGAAACAGCAACCGGTCGGTCACATAGCGCGACCGCTGGCCCTCGGTTCCTCAGGCTATCCGGAACCCGATACCGGCGCCGAAAACCCGTCCATTGGCGCTCACAATCGCGTCGGTTCAAGACCGGGCGTGGTTGGCCACCGCGGGAACGTGCCCAACAGGCGGCAGAATGTACAGGCACGCCGGATCGCCGCGACCGCTTTCGTCGAGCGGAGATCGTGCGCCTCATGCTCGAACTCGAGAAAGAACTGGTACCGCCAGGGCTCTCGGGTCGGGCGAGAGGCGAAGTGGCTGATGTTGAGTTGGAGAACCGCAATCGGCTGCAGCAAGGCGAGTAGCGCGCCGGACGCGTTGGGCAAGACGCAGAGCAACGCCGTGCGCGCTGCCTGCCCTTCCTTGAGTTGAGCCGGTTCCGGCGCCACAGCGACGAAGCGCATCATCGTGTCCGGCCGGTCCTCGATGTGCGCCGCGACCGTTTCGAGCGCAAAGCGCTCGGCGGCGAGCGGCCCAGCCGCCGCCGCGTAGGTGGGATCGCCGCGTTCCACGACCTCGCGCGCCGCTGCCGCCGTATCCCAGACCGGTTCGGCTGCGATGTGGGGGTGCCGATTGAAGAAGTACGCACACTGCGCCAGCATGAGCGGATGGCTGGCGACGGTCCGCAACGTCGGAATCGTGGCTCCGGGCAAGCCCAGAACGCTCAATCGGATCGGCAGAACCGTTTCGGCCACGACAGACAGCCCATCGTGTAGGGCGAGCAAGTCGTACGCGACGTCGAGACCCCCGACCAGCGTACTCTCGATGGGCAAGAGGCCGTAGTCGACTGTCTTCGATTCAGCCGCATCCATGACGTCGTCGAAACTGCGCAGTGCGACCGGTTCGACCTGGTCGCGCCAGAGCTGGAAGACGGCCTCTTCACTGAACGCCCCTGGCTCACCCTGAAACCCCACTCGTATCTGCTCGCCATCAGTCGCCACGGGCTGCGGGGCCGGCGAGGGCACCGGCTCCTCTCTAACCGCGGGCGAAAGAACCGGCGGAAGCGGAAAGGAGGACCGGGAGTGGCGAGGTCATAGCGCGACGGACCGGCCAAGGGCGGGGTATCACCAGCAGGCATCCCGCGCGGCGAACAAACAAGCGCTTCCCATCACAACTAGTCGCTTCACTCCGCAGAGCGCAAGCAGCATCAGCCGCCGCACGGCGACGCGACGGGAAGCGTTTCCCGCGGGGGGTTGGGGCGCGTCGATGGCCGAAGCCGTTCTCGTCGCTGACCCCAACCCCTAATCCCTTCCCTTCCCCTTACTGGACCGTGACTGAGCCCTTCATCCCCATGGCCAGGTGGGGCGTGCAGTAGTACTTGTAGACGCCAGGCTTGACGCCCGCGAACGAGACGGTGTAGGTGTCATTCGGGGCCGTCAGGAGCGGACCCGCCATTGGGCCGAGTTTATCCGCCGGTCCCGCACCGGTCTGCGACGGCATGTTGGCAGCAAGCTGCTGATCGGCGCCGGCGGGAATGCTGTCTGGCCAGAACGGAGATGTTGTGCGGCCCGCCGGAAACATTCACCCACTGAACGGCGTCGCCGACCTTGACGGTAATGTTCAGCGGATCTTCGCGATCACCCTTGTTATCCACAATCATCTGCACCTTGGCGGTCTTGCCGGTGGCCGGCATCGGCGGCAGCGTAGCGGCCCCGGCCGCAGGCGCGCCCGCGGCGGGAGTGGCCGTCGCCGTCGAGTTGGCTGGCGTCGCGGTGCTGGCTGCAGAGTTCGACGTCTGGCTAGCCTCTTTGCCACCGCTGCATGCCTGCAGGACGGTCGCGCCAGCCAAGGCGACGAGGGTGAGCGTGATTGAGCGTGGGACGAGCATGTCTATCCTCCAATCGATGTGAGCGCTGCGGTCGCCTCGACGGCGTTTTGCAACGAGAATTCCGAGCACACCGTGAGGCGACGTTGGCCTCGCCATGCACAGATGGTGCCCCAGAGGTGGTCGCAGGCCGCGATGACGAGGTTTCGGGGCAGCACGACGTGGCTGCGCCCGGTGGAGCCTCATAGAGTCGCCACAAGCTGGACGGGCGTCAAGTGGCGGCGTGCGCCGCCAGGACGCCGCGACCGCGGAGCACGACGTTGTTTTGGTCATTGGTGACCCCGCCTCGGGGCCTCGCCGGGAGACTCGGCGCACGGTAGGTTGCGTCACGGTCGGGACTGGCGGTCACCTTGGGATCTGGCGCCGAGTTGGGTGGGCGGCCCGCAGGATACAGTAGGCGCATCCTGCTTTATTCACGGTTGGAGGAGTGGTGACGACAGCGATGGGCGCGCGGGGCGCGCGGATAAGTGCACTTGGGACGTACGCGCCCAGTGGCATCCGCACGAACGCGGATCTCGCCAAGATGGTCGAGACGAGCGACGAGTGGATCGTCCGCCGAACGGGCATTCGAGAGCGCCATATCGCGCGCGCAGACGAGTTTACGAGCGACATTCTGTGAAGGAGCGGTGCGCGATCTGTTTCGCAGGTCCGGCGCCTCGCCCGCCGACGTCGAGCTCGTGATCGTGAGCACCACCACGCCGGACTACCCCTTTCCGAGCGTCGCCGCACTCCTCCAGGACAAGTTCTCGATGGCCCGCGCCGGCGCGGTCGACATCCAGGCCACCTGTGCCGGCTTTGCGTACGGCCTCCACCTGGCCAACGGGCTGGTGAGCGCGGGTATTCACGACCGTGTACTGGTGGTCGCTGGTGAGACGCTCAGCAAGGTGATCGACGATACAGATCGCGCCACTTGCGTGCTGTTCGGCGACGGCGCCGGGGCCGCACTCGTCGACGCGTCGACGCCACCGGCGATCCTCGCAACGATGGTCGGTGCCGACGGATCGGGCGCCCCCCATCTCTACCGCACGGGCCTCTCTCGCCGCATTGCCGGCGCGGCCGGTGCGACCCAGGCCCCGGGGCTCGTCCGGCAAAACGGACGGGAGGTATTCCGGTGGGCCGTCGAGACCGTGTCGACCAGCGTCTGCCGACTCCTCGCGCAAGCGGGGCTGACAGCCGAAGCACTGGACTGGTTCGTACCGCACAGCGCGAACATGCGGATCACGGAAGCGGTCTGCGAGCGCACCGGCATCCCGCTGGAGCGCACCCTGTCGAGCATCGAGTGCTTCGGCAATACGTCCGCCGCCTCCATCCCGCTGGCGCTCGCCATCGCCATGTCAGAAGGGAAGCTCCGACAAGGAGATATGATCCTGCTGTACGGATTTGGCGGAGGGCTGGTGCATGCCGGAGCAGTGCTGGAGTGGACGGCGGGCGGCGGGCGCTAAAGCGCATGCGCCTAACGGCGGGGCCAGGGGCCAGGGGAAAGGGGTCAGGGAACAACACAGAAGGCCAGTCGCACTGCGCTGCGACTGGCCTTTCGATTTGTTCCCCGGCCCCTGACCCCGCTCTTTGCCGTCCCTGACCCCTGGTTCAGCTACTTCGCCGTCCTCGTCCACGGCACGAGGTCCAGCCGCTCAAACGGGATGTCCTTCCCGGTGCGTTCGTCGAGACCGAATCGGTTGGGATGCTTGTACAGGCGCTCGAGAGCGGCGTCGATTTCCCCTAGCTCGACGATTTCGCGATCCGCCAGGGACGCTTCGAGCTCTTCGTCCTCGGTCTCGGTCCCTCGGTCAGCCAGGTGGGTGGGCGCCTCTGATAGGTCGCCGGTTCGCTCGAGTTCCCCCTCCTCGGCGTCATCCTGCGAACGATTGAGGTCCCGAAGGGCGCGCTGGCGCTCTTCCAGGAGTCGATTGTAGAGGTGCGTTCGTTGCGATTCGGTGAGCACTGCCATCCCCTCCGTCTTGTGCTTGGCCTTGCCACGCTGTGGGCCGACAGGGGCGTGCAACCATCATGCTGGCCAATCCCCTACGCACGGGGATTGACCTATGAATCTGGCCAAACAGAGTCGGCGCGGTAGAGGGACTCGCCGTAGCGGGACCGAGAAAGGAGGGAGGTCGGGGTCGTCCCGTGTCGACTGTCGGCCGACCTCTGAGTCGGACCGGGGGGTGAGTTCGCCAACCCCACGGCGCGTTCTTAACTGGCGAGGCGCCATACGGGCATGCACTTTAGGTGCGTCGTGATGCGATTCCTGACCACGCTTCTGCTGTTGCTGCTCGTCGCGGCGATGGTTGCTGCGGCGCTTCGGCCGGTCTGTGTCCAGATGTCAGGCGCCGAAGTCAAGCAGAATGCGGCCGCGGTTCGACGATCGCGACGACCGCGACCTGTTCATTTTCAAGGTCTACCAGCGGCACGACGGCGTGCCGTACCAATGCAAGGCGTGGATCTCGCGGCAGTTGTTGCTGTAACTGTTACGCCTACCTCAACGCCTTGACGTTCACCAGACTTTGCTCGATCGCGGCGAGGTGGTCGGCGAGCAGATCGTGGATGTCCGCGGGAAGGTCGTGATGCAACGCTTTGCGGTAGCGACGAGCGGCCTCCTCTTCGCCCCGCTCGACTTCGGCAAGTACGGCGTCATCGGTCCGTGCGGCCACGGCAGCACGCAAATGCATCCAACCGCGGTGGACGAGTGCTTCCGAATGTCCATGATCCACCGGCTGTCCGCCGTGCTGCCGGACCTCGGTGTAGAGTTCGGCTGCGGCTTCGTCGAGGCGCTGTGCCCGCGATTGAAACAACGTGATCGCTTCGGGCGACGTCACCGTGGACGCAGCGGTCCGAAACCCCTCGAGTCCGTCGTAGCATACCTCGAGAAGTTCATTCAATAGATCGACCAGCTTGTCACCCGATAGTGTCATCGGTGCTGACCTCGAGTAGCCGCAATACGCTGTTCGAGCCGCGGGATGATCATCTCGACGAAGCTGCGCGTATCAGCGTAGCTCAGCGAACCGGCTTTGCTGCGCAACGTCTCGAGGGCGAGGGTGGGCGGCAACCCGCGAACGATAGCCGTAATGGCCGACTGGCGCACGAAAGGTTTGGGATCATCCATGGCCTGCCCCAGGAGCGCCACCGCATGACCGCTGCCCTGCGCTCCCAGCGCTGCCATCGCCATCATCGCGCCGCGATTACTTCGCGCCAGCGTGTCCAGCGTCGGCAGCAAAGTCGTGTCGTTGGCGGCAGCGGCCGCGCTCAACGCGGCATCCTGGATCTCGTCGCGGTACGACGAGGTCGACAGGCCCTGTGAGATGAGGGCCGAGCGATTGGCAGGATCGACGCGCGCAAGGCCCGCGAGCGCAGCGGCGCGGACTGCATAGCTCGGATCGCGCAGAAGCTCGCGAAGGCGCGGCGCGGCACTTCCGCTATCAACCGTCGCGAGCGCGGTGGCTGCCGTCTGTCGGACGGCTGCCGAGCTGTCGTGCGTCGCCGCTCCGGCGCCGGCGGTCACGAACCGACCCGGGAAGTCAGCCAACGCTGCGGCGGCCTCTTGTCGCGTGAGCCAGTAGTCGGCGTGCTGCGCCGCGTCGGCCAGCGCCGCAGCTGCGGCCGAGTCATCCACGCGATGGCTCATCTGCTGGATCGCCCAGGATCGGTCCCACAGGTTCGAATCGCGCTGGAGCTCGGTGGCGAGCCACGCCGTGGGCTGCTCGAATGTCAGCTCTTTGAGGATGCGGTTGCCATCATCGAAGATGACCATGGTCGGCGCACTGGACAGACCTTCGATCGCGATGGTCTGGTCGCGTGCCGACAACTCCGCATGGGTGATGACATCCGGCCCTGAGGTGCCGACACGGATCGTCAGCGGCATGCGGAACACCGGCGGGATGGTGAAGAGCCCGCCGGCACCGTCCGTGCTGTCGACGCGCGCGCTGTCGCCCTGTGTCTGCCGCACGGTGAGCGTGAGCCAATGCGCGGCCGAATCGTACGCGCTCGTGACCACGAGCTTCGGCAAGCCTGCGCTATAGAACCACTGCTTCCAGAACCATGTCAGATTGTCGCCCGTGGTCTGCAACACCGCCTCACGCACGTCCTCGGTCAGGGCCGTCCCCAGTGCGTGGTGCACAAGGTAGTAGTGAATCGCGGCCCAGAATCGCTGCGGACCCAGGTACTGCCGCAGCATCTCGAGCACGAGCGCGCCCTTGGGATAGATGTTGTTGGAGCCGAGCGCAGCAACCGGCATCGGCCGCTGGCGTTCGATCGCCAGGAACTGCCTGTACTCATCCAGATAGTAGTCCTGTTCGGCGTGCGCGCCGAGCTTCACGGCCCAGTATTGTCCCGGCATGAACTCCGCGAACCCTTCGTTCAACCACGTGTTCGCCCAGTTCTCAGTGGTCACATAGTCGCCGAACCATTGATGGGCGAGCTCGTGCGGGATGAGGATGTACTGGAACCACGGACGATCGTGATAGGACGCACTGTCCGGCACCCAGTCCACCAACGTCGTCGCACTGACGTTCTCCATACCCCCGAAGAAATCAGCAACTGTCGTTTGTGCGTACTTCGCCCAGGGAAAGGGAACGCCGGTGAGCCGGCTATAGACATCGATCATGTCGGGGGTGACGCCGAAGGCGCGCCGAGCGCGAGCGCTATCGTCCCGATACACGTAGTAGTCGATCGGCACGTTGTGCCAATGGTCTTCGACGAGGACCAGCGGCGCGATGACAATCGATACGAGATACGTCGCCGACGGGGTGTCCTGCGACCAGTGCACGGTATGGAGACCGTCTCTCGTGCGCGTGTCGGAGACGAGCCGTCCGTTGGACACGACCGTATACCGCGTGGGCACGGTTGCCACGACCTCCCACGTCATCTTGTCGTCGGGAAAGTCGTACGTGGGAAACCAGTAGTGATTGTCCTGCGCCTCACCCTGACTCCAGATCTGTTGGGGTCAATGCGTGCGACCTTCCGGCTCGATGAACGTGAGGCCACGGCCGTTTTCAATGTGCGCGCGATAGTCGATACTGAAGCGAACGGTATCCCCCATCGCCGCGGCCCGCGCCAAGTGCACGACGAGGGTGTCGCGCGACCGGCTGGTGCGAAGCGGCGCTCCCTCGGGTGTCGTCACGCGGGACACATCGAGCCGCGCGCCTGCGTCGAGCGTCACGCAGTCCATGCCGGGCCGCCGAGCCACGAGGACCGTCGTGACCCGCCCCGCGAACGAAGTCGAGTCCCAGCTGATCGCGCTCAACTCGATCCGTTGATGAACGAGATCGTAGTCGTGCGAGCGCGTGTCGTATGCCGTCGCGATTCGCTCCGCATCGGACACGGGCGCCTGCGCGCCTGAGACGGCAGCGAGGCAGAAAGTAGCGACGAGCGCGACGAGCGCTGCGCGCTCGTAGAGAGGAGAAAGGCGAAAGGAGAAAGGAGATTTCATACCTTGGCGACGCTGGGCGCCAGAGAGAAACGACGGGATTGAGGATTCGGGAATGACAGTGACCACCAGACGAAAGAAGACAGGCCGCCTCGGAATCTAGGCGCCTGCTTCCTTCTCCGTGTCCGTCCTGCTACCCGCTTGGGCATCCGGTGGTTCGACGAGCGCCCGCCATCCCTCGCGAACGCTCGGATACTGCGGCCGCCAGGCCGAGGCACCGCGGAGCTTCGCATTGGAGATGCGCTGCGAGCGCGTCAACAACCTGCCGAGTGATCCCGCCAGCTTGGTCGTCCACGCCGGCGGGAACCGCAGTGCCGGCAGACCGAGTACCTCGGCCAGCACCGCCGCGTAGTCGCGGCGGCGCAGCGGCTCGTCGTCGGTCACGTTGTAGGTGCCTGCCGGCAACTCGACAGCCGCGAGCACGGCAGCCGCTGCGTCATCGTGGGACACCGACGAGACGAAGGCCTCTGGCGGCCCGGGGATCGGCGCCCATCCGCGGCGTGCGAGGACGAACGAATCAATGGTCTGGAATGCATCGGGCCCGTAGAAGTTCGCGAACCGCAGGACGATCCCGATGCGACCCGCGGCCGTGAATCGCGCGGCTGCGCGTTCGGCGTCGAGGATGCTCCGATTGTAGCGGACCGGCGCCGGCGGGTCCGATTCGTCGATCAACTCGTCGCCGTGGTCGGCGTACACCGCGAAGGACTCCTGGATGAACCGCGACACTCCGGTCGCCAAGGCGCCCTCCGCAAGTATCGCTGAGGCACGGCGCCGCAATCGATCGTTCTCCCACCAGGCGCCGGGCAGGAACATCCGCGTGGTCGAGGGTGGGACGTGCGTTGCGAGGTTGACCACGATGTCGTGGCCGGCGACCGCGCGCCGCACCAGGTCAGGGGCGAACAGGTCCAACGCAATGGCCGCCGCACCGAGCCGTCCCAACGTGTCGCGTTTGCGCAGACTCCGGCCCACGGCCGTCACCGTATGGCCGGCTGCGACCGCGAGTGGAATGAAACGACGACCGACGACGCCTGTCGCGCCGGCGAGGAATATGCGCACCGGAGAATGCGTCAACGCTGGACGTTAGACGCTGGACGTTAGACGCTGGACGCGGCCGTCTGGCGAAACCGGCCCGGCGTCATCCCAATGCGGCGCTGGAACTGACGCGACATGTGGCTTTGGTCGGCGAAACCTGATGCGATCGCAATGTCGGCGAGCGACGCGTCGGAATGTGCCAGCGCCTGACACGCGGCCTCGATCCGGAGTCGTCGGAGATATTCGGCCGGCGGGCATCCGTACCATCGGGCAAAGGCGCGCGTGAAGTGGACCGGATGCACGCCTGCTGCCCGGGCGAGATCCGTGATCGACACTGCCCGACCGACAGTCGCGTGGATCTCATCGCGCGCTCGCACCAGCCACGACGGCGCGGCGCCGGACAGCGGTCGTCGACCGGCCCGCACGGCCGCCGCGGAGAGTTGGAAGATCAACCCCTCGATGGCCAGGCCAGTCACGTCATCGATGTGGCGAAACTCACGGTGGAGTTGTATGCCGAGGCCGGCGACTTCGCCGCCCGACGCGCATTTCGGTTCGTCGAACAACCGAGAGTAGGCGCCGATGGCGGCGGCACGCTCGCCGCTCATCTCGACGATGAGGCAGCGCGCGCCAGGAGAGGGGAAGGTTTCTCCGTGTGGCGCGCCCGCGGGGATGACGACGAGACTCCGCGGATCACACATCTGGCCATGTGAGACAAACCGCTCTTGCACGCGGCCGGCCAGTATGAACGTGAGCACAGGGTGTTCGTGTGCATGCGGAGCGAGTGTGCTTCCAGCATCGTAGCGAGCTTCTGTCAATGCGAAGCCGCGCGCGGCACGAGCCACCCGCCGCATGCCGTCTGCGATCGGAACCGACGAGGACGGCGCTGGCCGGCCGGTGAAAGGAGAAAGGGGAACGGTGAGAGGCGACATACGGGGGTGTTCAGTCCGGTAGCCGGTGGATGCGACTGCGGGCGTGCGAGTCGGGCGTCGGAAATTCCCCGTGGATGTTGGCTGTGAGCATCACGCTAAGGGCGTTCTAGACAGGTGTAGGAGCGGGAGCTAGCTCTCTGGGTACCCGGCGCCTCCGGGCGCACCGTGCTGCCGGAGCCGACCCCTGTCCCAAGGTAGCCACTCGTCGCCCGGACTCGCCAGAGACGAGTTACGCATGAGCCGAGGGGAGCACGCATGACCGCAACGGCAACCGCGACGCGCCCGACACTCGACGTCTATGCCCGCAAGTACGCCACGGTCCCAAAGGAGGTCATCCTCAAGGAGGATCTGCTTCGGCGCGGGGTGACCTTCACGGATGCCGCGATGGAAGCGGCGCGTGGATGTCGTGCGCAGGCCTACTATCTCTTCTCCTACAACATCTCGGCGCACCACGATCTCAAGGCCGGGATGAGCACGGCCGCGCCCGAGGACTTCCTCTTCCGCGGCGGCCCGTACGGCCTCCAGCGTACGTGGGTCCGTGTCGTCCTGAATGGCGCCTCACCGTACGTCGTGGACGTCGTGGACGGCGTGACCATGCTCTGCGAGAGCAGCGTGCCGCTTGCAGAGGTGGTCTATCCGCCGAAGCCCTCGTACTACGGGCGTACATTCCCCGACGGGACGCGCTACGAGCAAGTGATTCCGCTGTTGTACAACTCCTACGCCTTCATCACGACCTTCCGTGCGTGTCACTACTGGGGCGACAAGGAGGAGTGCCGGTTCTGCGACATCAACTACAACCTCCGCGAGATTCGCAAGCTGACGGGTGACCACGTCACTGCGGACGCGATCAAAGACGTCGGCAAAGTCGTCGAGGTGTTGGACGCGATGGCGGCGGAATCCGATCCGGCGACCCGGATGGTCACCATCATCATGACCGGCGGATCGATCGTGCGTCCCGTCCGCGGCGGTGCAGACAACGCGACCGATTTCAATTTGCCGTACGTCGAAGCGATCCGATCCCGCCTGGGCCGGCGCGTGCCGATCGTCATGATCACCGAGTCGCAGCCACTCGACAACGTGCGTCGGTTCCGCGATGCGGGCGTGACGTCGCACAACGCGAACCTCGAGGTGTGGAACAAGGACTTGTTCCGGGTGATCGCGCCCGGCAAGGAGAAGTACGTCGGTTACGACACATGGGTCGCCCGGCTCGTCGACGCGGTACCGATCATGGGCGAGGGCGGGGTCAGCCCGAACATGGTGTCCGGCGTGGAGATGGCCCAACCATGGGGCTTCACGTCCGTGTCCGACGCCGTCGCGTCCGCGCGTGAAGGGTTCGAGTACCTCATGTCGCGCGGAGTCGTTCCGCATCTCGACACGTGGTGCGTCGAGCCCGGGACCGCGCTCGCTGGTCATCCGAGCGTGCCGCTCGATTTCCTCATCCAGGCAGACCTCGCCTGGTATGAGACGTGGCGGAAGTACAAGCTGCCGCCATTTGCGGGCTACGGGCCGATCGGCGGAGGGCCGGGTGTCGCCGTCTACGGCAACACGGCGTCCGTCGACCTCGGTGGTTGAGCCATGACGGCCTCCGTCACGACGGACACGCAGCGGTTCGCGCGGTTGGCCGGCTTCGCCGATCACGAGCGCGTGAGCATCGCGAGCGATCCGGCGATCGGGTATCACGGGATCATCGCGATCCACGACACCACGCTGGGCCCGGCGGTCGGCGGCACGAGGTTGTGGCACTACCGCACCGAAGAGGACGCCATTGCCGACGCGCTGCGACTGTCGCGGGCGATGACCTACAAGGCGGCGATGGCGGGTCTCGATTACGGCGGCGGGAAGAGCGTCGTGATCGGCGATCCCGCGACGATCGACCGCGCGCGCGTCTTCCGCGCGCACGGCCGGCATGTGGAATCGCTGGGCGGTCAGTACATCGCTGGGGAAGACGTCAACACCAGCCCGAGCGACATGGCAACGATGGCCCATGAAACGCAACACGTCGCCGGCCTCGCCGACCGATCGGGCGACCCCTCACCCTATACAGCGTGGGGGGTGTACTGCGGCATCAAGGCGTGCGCGAAATACCGCTATGGCGACGATTCACTTGTCGGACGGCGCGTGGCGGTCCAGGGCATCGGTCATGTCGGCTACCTGCTCTGTCGATACCTGGCTGCGGAGAGCGCTCGACTCATCGTGGCGGACGTGGATGAGACCCGCGTCGACCGCGTGCGCGCGGAGTTTGGCGCCGACGTGGTGGCGCCCACCGCCATTGTGAGTGCCGACGTCGATGTGTTGGCGCCGTGTGCACTGGGGTCCGTGATCGACGAAGCGAGCATCGATACGCTGCGATGCAGCATCATCGCAGGGGCGGCGAACAACCAGCTCGCCGCACCGCATCTCGGTCAGCTGTTGCAGGCGAAGGGGATCGTCTACGCGCCCGACTACGTGATCAACGCCGGCGGCCTCATGACCATCAACATCCACCGCGGCCTGTGGAACCCCGCGCAGTGCCACGCGCATGTGGGTGGCATCTACGACACGCTCCTCGCGCTGTTCGCCGCGTCCGACGCGCAACAGTTGCCGCCGGCGGCCGTTGCCGACCAGTTGGCTGAGCAGCGGCTACGGAAAAACCGGTAAATCGACTTCAAGCATCGGTCCGCAATCTCGACCGGGGGACACACCAATGGAATCCGCCACTCTTCCCACCGCGACGACGCCTTTCGGCCGCTGGGTCGTGCAGCCGGCTGCAGACACGCTGGTCCGGGAGATCGTCGACGATGCGCTGCGGCGAAGCTCGCAGACGGCGGACTTCGCGGAGCGGCTGCGGACGGCAGCCGGCATTCGACTCACCGATCTGTTGGATCATGTCGTCGTGCCGGGTGATCCGGGCCAGCGTGACCGTCTCGTGGAGACGGGTTTCAAGATCTGTCATACATCGGACGGCACCGCCTACGGCATTCACGAGCTCGGCATCTTTCCCGACATTGTACTGGGGCCCGCTGAGACGGTAGTGCTCGCCGTTCGAGTCGAATCCGTCGCGGATTTTCTGGCCGCACAGGGCATCGAGGCAGAGATCGACGGGCAACCGCTGTCCACGTATCGGCGCGCGTGTGTGTGGCGCGAACATGGCGTCGAGTGCTGGGTCGTCGAGCGCCACGGACACATTGGCTTCGACATCCCCGACCTCTCGCCCGATCGACTGCTGCGGAGCCAGGGGCACCTCGATCGCTTGCGTCGGCGCCGGCGACTGTTCGATGACACGGCACGCGGATTCGACCACACCGCAGCGATCGTTGCGGAGGCGATCGACGATCTCGGTGCGGATTGGACCTGCGCGCTTTTCCTTCGTGCGGAGCGTGAGTACTGGGGTCGCCGCAACCATGCCGCCCGAGTGCAGAAAGCGCGACAGGACGTACTCGGGATCGGATGGGCCAACGACGACCATCATACGTATGATGCATCGCGCCAGCGGTTTCACCGCACCATCGGAATCCTCGAGCAGCTCGGTTTCACCTGTCGCGAACGGTTTTATGCGGGAGCCGAGGCCGGCTGGGGCTCGCAGATTCTCGAGCAACCGGTGCTCGGGACCGTCGTGTTCGCGGACATCGATCTGGCGCCGGATGAGCTGACCGGTGACTTCGCGCATGCGGCGCTCGAGCCGCTGCCGCGCCTTCGACGGGCGGGGCTGTGGTGCGCACTCCATGGTGAGTCGATGCTGGAAGCGGGACTCAACCATTCTCGAGTGCACCTACGACGCTCAAGCGCTCCGGGCACAACTCGAGCAACGCGGTGTGCGCATGATGGCGCCGTTCTCGAACTTCCCTCACCTCTTTCAGCAATTGACCGAGGGAGAGTGGTGGCCCGTTCGGCCTGACCGGATCGACGCGCTGGTGCGCGCCGGGCAGATCAGCGATGTCGAGGCGGCGGACTTCCGACGACATGGCGCGATTGGCTCGCACCTGGAGAATCTCGAGCGCAATCAGGGCTACAAGGGATTCAATCAACCGGGCATCAGCGAGGTGCTACAGATCATCGACCCGCGGGCGAACCTCGTTGGTGCGTAAGGTTCGCCCGCGCGAGCGTTTCGGCTAGAAGATCGAGTACAGGAAGCCGAACGTCACCGGCACGGCCTGGATCTGTTTCGCGCTCGAGATGAAGCCCTTGTTGGTGTAGATGTTCTGGATGCGGCCTTCGCCAAACGCTTCGAAGCGCCCGACGTGCACGGCGAGTCCGGCGCCGCCGTCGAGCCCGAAATGGAGGGCCGAGGTGGGGTTCGTCGCCGTTCCGGCCTTGTAGCTGCCGGTCCCCGCGCTATCGATGCTCGACTTGAAGTTGAACGCGCCGACCCCAAGGGTGAGGTACGGACGGACGGGTCCGCGAATCAAGTCGATGCGCGTGCCTGCGATCCCGGCGAGGACGCTGTTGTAACCGCTGGCCGTCGTGGGGTAGCCGAGCTGGCTCAGCAACTGCTGCGAAAAATTCATCCGCTGGTAGCCGAGGTTGAAGCGGAGCTCGGGCAGGATACCGAGGTTGATCACGACGTAGGCTTGTCCCTGAAAGCTGCCACTGTAGTCCTGCGTCGCATTGCCGGTCGGGATGATGTCGCCAAAGCCAAGTCCGACGGCGAGCCAGTGATGCGTTGTCGACGTCGCGGTCGTGAATTGGGCGCGCGCGACCGACGGGACTGCGGCCGCGGCGACCGCTGCAAGCGCCAGGTTCCTATACCTGCGTGAGGTCTCCATTGTGGTCGTCTCCACGATTCCGGGGTCGCCCCGCTGCGATGCTCGCTCGGAAATGAGGGGCTCTGTGGATGGAGACGCTGGGGGATGGGGACGACTCTCAGTGGAAAGGCAGAGACGTTGGACGTTAGACGTTGGACGTTGGAAACAAACCTCGGGGCCGGCAGCAGTGCGCTTTGCCAGCCCCGAGGTTTGTTTCCAACGTCCAACGTCTAACGTCCAACGTCCAGCTTCTCTATCTCCGACCTATGGTCAGTGCCGTCGGCGAGGGCAGCGCGGACCCACCAGGCGGCGGGCGCCGCGAGCGCGGGCACGGCGACGGTCGTGTCCGTCGTCTGCCTCGTGAACAGCACCCGGTCCGCGCCGTCGAGGACTTCGACCGTGTACTGAACGGCGCCGGGCAAGGCGTGCCAGGTGAGCGTACCCGGCTGCCCCTGTGCCACAGGCGCGCTGGCGCCAACGACCCTGATGCCATCCCCGGGCGTCTCACCCGCGCCGCGCATCGGTTCCGTGGCGGGATGAGTCAGCACGCCGCGCGTGAGCAGAACACCTCCGGCGAACGCGATGAGCAGACTTGCTGCGGCAAGCCAGTGCCGCGGGCGCAACAGCGCTTGCCGCGGCTGGGCGGCATGGATCCCCTGTAAGAGTGCCAACTCACGGTGGCAGTCGGCGCAGGACATCACGTGGTCCAGAATGTCCACGCGCTCCTCTTCGGCGCCGGTCCGCTCGACGAGCTGCTGCAGCTGCTCTGGCGACGGACAGGCCGCACGCGCGGCACCGTCGCGGCGCACTGCCCTCTGGTACTGTGCCTGGAGCTCGGCATCCGTCATGGTGTCACCTGGCCGCTCGGGCCGTATCCCCTCGACGCGAGCTCTGCGCGCACGTCGGCGAGTCCGCGGTACAGCAGATTGCGGGTCTTGGGTTCTGTCCAGCCCATCAATCCAGCGATTTCCATCGGAGGATGCCCCATGAGATACATACGTACGACCGCGCGACGAGACTTCGGGATGCGCTCGATCGCCGCCAACACTGCGCGACTCGTCTCACTCGCGTCCAGCGCCGCTTGGGGATTGCTATGTCCCTCTACACTCGCCGCCAAATCATCGACAGCTGTGTCCGAATCCTCCGTGGTGTCGCGAGAGGTTGCTGAGACTGTGCTCGAGCGCCGTCGTCGCCGGAGGAGGTCGAGCGCAGCGCTCATTGCCGTCCTGTATACATAGGACGCCGACACGGTCGCGAGTTGCTCACTTTGACCGTGCGCACGCCACAAGCGCACCCGAACGTCCTGAAGCACCTCATCCAAATCGTCTCCGCTGAGCCTGTGCCGCCAGGCGACGCGGCGCACGAGTGCGCCGAAGCGAACCACCGCCGCCTCGAGTCCAATGGATAGCTGCTGCGGTGCCGACGAGAGCTCGCTCCCTGGCAGGGGAGACTCGGGCCCGGATGGTTGCGGGATCGGCGGCTGAGCAGGAGCGCGAGGCATTAAGGGGCTGGAGCGGGGATGTTAAGAAGCTATAAAGAAACTGCGGGTCTTGGGTCTGGGGTTTGGGGTCTGGGGCGGGCGCTGCGCGCCCGAGAAAGGAGACCTGCGGAAAGGAGAAAGGAGACACCGACCGCCCGGTCTCAGTCTGGCCCTGTGCCATATGGCCACTACGGACCGTCCTTGTCCTGACATGAACCCTCCGCCAGACAACGGCACGCCGAACGGCAAACGGTCGAGTGGGGCATTGCCCAAGCCGCCGGCCAATCGGATTCCCCAAAACCCAGGCGTCCCCGCGCTTGGGGCGCCGGGGAATGCGGAGCCGCGCAAGCCCGAGGCCGGCGCGGGCCAACCTGTGGTTGGCCGAGCGGCCACACCCGTCGCGTCGGTTGCAGCCATTTCGGCAGCCCACGCCCGGCAATCGGACGAGTTCAACGGCCCGCCGATGTCGCGCGCTGATGCCGCGCTCGACGGGACGCTGGCTTCATATCTGGAACGGGTCGCCAATCGAACGGCGGCCGTATTCGGTGTCCCCGCGGTCGCGATCGTGCTCATTGGCGACGACCGCCGCTGCTTTCTCGGGGGGAGCGCGCCGCCGGCACTGCTGAACCGCGACCCGGGCGCGCTCATCCGATCGCGCGCGTGTACGGCGGTGCTCGAAACTGGTGAGCCTCTCGCCATTGGTGACGCGGGAGCTGCTTCGCCCACTGCGCCTCCGCACGCAAAGGCCTTGCGTGTACCCGCCTACATGATCGCGCCTTTGCCGCGCGCCAGCAACGATCGCCCCGCCGGCGTCATCTGCGTTTTTGCTGACCAGCCGCGGACGTGGACGCCGGAGGAAGTCCGGGTGTTGACTGAGCACGCTGCGGCGACGGCGCCGGCGCTGGCGATGCGGCGCCGGCAGCGATTGGGCGAGCGAAGCGCACAACGAACCCGGCGCGAAGGACTCCACGATCCGCTCACGGGGCTGCCCAACCGCGTGCTCTTCATGGAGCGCCTCGCTCAAGCCATTGCGCGCAACCGACGCGAGCCGGCGCCGTTCGCCGTGATCCTGCTCGATCTCGATCACTTCCGTACCATCAACGAGAGCCTCGGCCACGCTGCGGGTGACACGTTGCTGGTCGCGGTGGCCCAGCGGTTGTTGGATTGTTCCCGGGCCGGGGACACCGCCGCGCGGCTGGGCGCTGACGAGTTCGCGCTACTCATCCATCGGGTGACGCACGCGGCCGATGCCGCGCGCGTGGCCGAGCGTATCCAGGCGGGTCTTACTGCTCCGATCAATGTCGATGGCTACGAGGTGTATACATCGGCCAGCTTCGGAATCGCGCTCGAGGCGGGTGCGGCGGGGGAGCCCGAGCATCTGCTGCGCAGTGCCGACCTCGCGCTCGGAAGCGCCAAGCGTGCGGGGCGGGCTCGGTTCGCCGTCTTCGACCGGGTGATGCACGCGGAGGCCCTCGCGCGGCTGCAACTCGAAACCGAGCTGCGCGTCGCCGCGGCGCAGGACGCGTTCGTGCTGCACTATCAGCCGATCGTGTCGCTCTCGACTGGGCGGATCGTGTCAGTCGAGGCGCTGGTCCGATGGGATCACGCGGAGAAAGGGCTCGTGCCACCCGCAGCGTTCATCGCCGCGGCCGAAGCGACCGGGATCATTGTGCCCGTCGGCGAGTGGGTCATGATGGTCGCGTGCCGCCAACTCCGCACGTGGCATGAAAGCCATCCGAACTGGAGCGGACTCTCGATCGCGGTGAACGTATCAGTGCGGCAACTTCTTCGCCCTGATTTCGTCGACATGGTCACGCGCGTGGTCCGGGAATGTGGCATTCCGCCCGAATGTCTCACGCTCGAGCTGACGGAGAGTGTGATCATCGAGCGCCCCGACCTGATCCTGGCCGCGTTGAGTACGCTCCGACGCACGGGGATCCGCGTGCATCTCGACGACTTTGGCACCGGCTATTCCTCGCTCGCCGTGCTGGACCGGCTGCCCCTGGATGGGGTCAAGATCGATCGGACATTCGTGCAGATGCTCAGTCGCGAGGCACGGGCAACACAATTTGTCCGGGCCATGGTGACGCTGGCGCAGAGCCTGCGGTTGGAGACCGTGGGCGAAGGGGTAAGCACGGACGCTCAACTGCGGGAGTTGCGCGCACTTAGCTGCACCTTCGCCCAGGGGCATCTCTTTGCACCGGCGGGCGAAGCCTCCGCGATCGAACGGTTGCTGGAAGCCAACCCCACGTGGTAACACGGTAGGTTCCGAGCGGGAGAGGAGGGTCCCTCCCGTTCGGTGCAGTGGTCGTGTGCGAACCAGCAGACTATATGGTCATCACGTGATTCATTCCTCACGCGCACGAACTGAGATCCGCCCGCGCGTCGTCCCATGGCGACCGTAGCCGCGCCATCCGCGCGCGCGATGCGGCCGCGGGTCGAGCGATCTGCGACCCGACTCGATCGTGAGGTCTGGACCCTGGTTGCGGCGTGCGCTGGCATCATCGCATTGGCTATCTGGACGTCCGCGCGCAAGAGCCTCTGGGTCAATGAAGCCTATACACTGATCACGGCGCACCAATCCGTGGCGGGCACGTGGCATTGGGCGTTGCATTTCGAGCTGCAGCCACCGCTGTATTTCGTGCTGCTCAACGCGTGGCTTCGGCTGGGCGACGGGAGCATCGAGTGGGCACGTACGTTTTCGACATTCTGCATCGTAGGCTGCATCGTCGTCTTGTGGCTCGCGATGCGACCCGCATGGAGTGGACGTGGACTCGCGGCTCCGGTCGTGGCGACCGTGACCGCCACGTGCGTTTGGGCGGCGGCCGAGGCGCGAGACTACGCGCTGCTGCTCCTCTTGTCGGCGCTCTCGTACTGGCTGCTGCTACGCATCGTGACGGGCCAATCGAAGCGGATGAAATGGGACGCGCTCTGGTACGGACTCGTCGCGTACGCGTCGCTGCTCACGATGTACTACTCCGGCTTCATTCTGCTCGGGCAATGGGTCGCGGCGCTGACGAGCCGTCGCGCGCGCTGGGTCGTGACCGGGGTATTGGCCGTCGTGGGCGTCGCGCTCATCCCGTGGATCGGGGTGATCGCCGAGCAGGTTTCCGGTCATGCAAACCTGAATCCCCCGTTCGCGGCTGACGTCGTGCAGGCGCATCTGCCAGGCGGCTCAGTCGCGTTCATGCTGCGGGAGCTCTTCGGCGCCGTCTTCGCTGTCGCGCCGGTGCTCAACCGCCCCTACGTCGCGTTCGGGCTGTTGGCGCTTCTGGCCGCGGTGCCACTCCTCCGGCTGATCGGTGCGGGCTCCGATCATGCTGGCGGCCGGCAGACGGCCGACGAGCGAGTCCTGGCGATCGCGCTCGCCGTCACGACCCTGTCGTTCGTGATCCTTCGTGTCACGAACTTCGCATTCATCCTGCCGCGTCACATGGCGGTGCTCACGCCGGGATTCCTCCTGCTGTGGTCCACGTGGATTGCGCGCACGCGGTCGAGGACGCGGGCCTGGATCGCCAGCGCAGCCCTCCTCACGGTCTGCCTGCTCACCCTGGCGAGCTACGAGCGCGACGCGGACGTCGCCGACTCCCGCGGCGCGGCGGCGTACGTCGCACAACAATCGTTGACGGATCCGGTACTGATCGTCGGCCCCGAGATCGTATTCCCGTTTCGCTACTACTACCGCGGCCGGGACCATGGCCGAGCACCGGTGCTTGGCGTCCCGATCGACGCATTGGTCGAGACCTACATTCCGGACGCGGTGCCACTCACAGGGGTGCCGCAAATCGACGCGCGCATGTCCGCAGCGCACGTCCAACGCGACTTCCTGGTCGTCGTCTCCAAGCAATACATTCGGAAGTCCGACACCGCGGCCGCGGCCCTGCAGTCCTTTCTTCGGGCGCACGGAGCGCGGGATTCGGTGGATTTCAAGAATATCTATGTGGTGCGGGCAGTGAAGTGAGAGGCTAGACGTTGGACGTTGGACGTTAGACGTTGGAGAAGAAACCCTCGAGGGCCAGCTCCGGCGCATCAAGCTGGCCCTCGAAGTTTGTCTTCCAACGTCTAAAACGTCCAACGTCTAACGTCTAACCCTCTACTTCTTCCTCGCCCCTCCCCCACCGCTCGCCGGTCTTGGCGCTGGGACATTGGTGCGCGGGGGCATCGTGGAGCGACCGGCAGTCGCTGCCTGGTGGTAGCGGGACTCGAGCGCCTGGTCTTCCGTCTGCTGCCGCACGGCGAGCGCAGCCTGCGACTCACCGGCCGGTGGTTTCGCAAACTCCTGCACGTGACGCGTCTCTTGCTGGTCCCGTTCCGCCGCGTATGACGCTGCGAGCGATGGCGAGCCGACGCGCTCCGTTGGTCGCGCAACGGGTGGCGGTGGCCCAGCCGGTGCAGCGGGCTCCGTCCGCACGCCCGTTGCGGGCGGGATGGCAGCAGGACGATTTGGCGGCATGGCCATCGGACGCCCCACTGCGCCGGTTTCGAGCGCAGGATGCGCCTCCGGCAAGCCCGGTCGCGCGGCGGTGAGGTGCGGGGCGGCTGGCCTGGCCACAGAGACAACCGATCGAGCGCGAACAGTCGGCGACGTCGCACGCAGCGAGGCCATTTGCTGCGACGTCAGTGGCCGGCCGCCGTTGGCTGAGATCGTGTGGAGCTGCTCCGATAACGGCACCCGCGCCGGCGGGGGCGAGTGCAGCGCGACGACCGTCCGCTCGGACACGGAGCGTGGCGGGACCACGATGGCGCGGCCTTCCGGCCGAACGACCACGCTCGCTCGCGTCGGTGCGACGGCGATCCTCGTCGTGATCGGGCCGCGAATGACTTCGTTTTGCGGCACGTGTACGAGAGCACGGCCGACGGGGGCCGCGGTCTCGAACGTGTTCCGCGAGACGACGGTGACGGCGTTGGTGACTTCGCGATTTCGATAGGTGATGTTGGTCACGTTCGTCACGTTCGTGATCGTCGTGATGTTGGTGACGGTCGTGATATTCACTCGACGCAGATAGGGTGTGCTCACGACATAGGGCGGCCGATACACTTCGCCGGGGGCAAGCGGGAACCAGCCATATCCACCGCCTGGTGCCCATGTCGAGCCGCCGACGAACACGACGAGCGCGGGCGCGAAGACCGGCTGTGCGATCACGCGGCCCGGGCACCATCCCCATTGATTGTTGAACCATGCCCACCGGCCATAGTGGAACGGCGCCCATCCCCACGGTGCGTCGTCGACCCAGGTCCATCCCCATGCGCCGAACCAGACCCAGTGCCCGAACCGATACGGCACCCAGTCGGCCGCCACGCCCGACGGGTACCACACCGGCCCGGCATTGTTGTCGTAGTCCCAGTTGCCGTTGTCGTCCAGGTCTTCCCATCCGGGCATGCCGCTGGGTACGTATTGCCGCTGCGCCACTCGGCTGTTCACGCGATTGTCGAGATCCGTCGACCACTGGTCGAATTCGTCGGGCGCGTGCGTCTGGCTCACGTCGTACGTCGGCGAGCTGCTCGAGTCTCCCCGAATGGTCGCGACCTGATGCCCCTGCAGGGTGAAGGACGAGCCGCCGGATGTGATGTCTGCGGCGCCGGACCAAACCGTGACCGTGGTCATCGCGCCGTCGGCACTTACGTCGACGCGATACTCGCCCGTCGAAGTCGGCGTCACGACGGCGTTGGGTGCGTCGATCTCCGCGAGCGATCCGGCGGTGAGTGCGCTCAGGCGAAGTGCTGCGGACCCCTGTGGAACAGCCAGTTGCACCGTGTGGTCATCGAGACGGACGACGTCGACCTCGGTCTGGTGCCAGATCCGCACGGTCGCATTGCCCACCTCGATCTCTGCGCGTCCGTTGGTATCCGACCAGACGCGATCGCCAGTCGTTGCCGGCTGATTCGGAGAGGCGTAGCCCCATTCAGTGTCGGCCGCCGCGCGGAACGACACCGCGCCATTGATCCCGGTCAATCGCCCCACTCGTCCCGGCGGATCCGTGGCCGAACTCGAACTCGGAGGCTGTGCGGGCGGCGCGGGCGCTTGTGCGCCCGAGAGAGTAGCGAAACAGAAAGTGGAGAGTAGAAAAAGCAACCGGCTAGCACCGGATACGGGCGACGCAGACGTCACCCTCACTCGCAAATGATTCGTTTGCACGGGGCGTGGGCGGAAAGAGGGTGGCTGCCGACTCTTGCGCGCGCGCCACAACTTGGCGCGTCGATGCTTCTGTCTAGCAACGCTCTTGCCAACGAGCTCGAGAACAATCTAACCCGTGCTCAACTATTCGATGCTAGATCGCCCGGCGCCGGTCGATGAGCAGGTCGTAGATGGCTGCGGCCATTGCGACCACCAGCACTGCGTCCACAAGTCCGCCTGCTGCATGGAAAAAGACGAACAGCACGATCCACAACACGAAGCTCACCAGCACGACAGCCCACAACATGGTAAGGCTCTCCCTGGAAGCGTCTGCCCGCCTATCGACTGGCCGGGGGGAACAACCTGAGGCATTTCCTATGCCTTTGCAGACTGAGCGGCACGAATGGATCAGCTCGATCGGTGCGAATGGCGGGTGTGAGACCGGCAAGACGCCGGATTCGGGTGTCTCGACGAGCCCGGGGGGGCCAGCCCCGAGTTCCGCGCTTTCCAAGGCCGTGGCGCCGCGTGCGGAACCTTAGGGCGACGCATTGCGTCGCCCCCTAGCGAGCGGCGCGTGTTAGTTGAATATTCAACTAAACCTTTCTAGAGAGCCACATGCAGAGACCGCGCGCGGTCACAGTTGCGTTCATCCTCGCAATCGCAACGATCCTCGCGGGGACAGACGGTCTCCACGCGCAGGCCACTCGAGGCGGACCACCCCTCGCGGGCGGGTCGCGGGCCGCACCGCTGCATCGGACGAGCGATTTCACGTGGCTCGCCGGCAGCTGGGAGGGTCGGCTGGTGGGCGTGGACAACATTGTCACGGAGCTGACGTTCCAGCCGCCCAGGGGAGGGCTCATGAGCGGCCTGATGCGGCTCTCTCAGGATGGGAAGCCCGTCCTTCTCGAGCTCATATCCCTCGTCGATGGATCGAACGGTGTCGAGCTGCGGTTCCGGCACTTCAATGGCGCTCTCTCCGAAATGGAGTCGACTTTCAAGCAGACGATGCTGCTCACGACATTGACCGACAGCAGCGACACATTCGAAAACACGGTGGCGTTCGACAGGACACTGCTCTCGACGCGACCCCGCGTGTCTTCATGGACGCAGCGTGGTCAGAACGCAATGTTCGCCCACAGCGACATCCTCGATGAGAACGGGAAGCCGAGCACGATCGAGGTCGTCTACCGCAGAACCACGCCGCATTCCTAGCACGCGGCGAGCGGAGCGGGCGAGTACCCCGGTGTCCAGTCATACGCGCGAGACGCTCGTGGCGGCGGCCATGCGCCTCTTCGCGACCAAAGGCTATGCGGGCACGACTATCGCCGACATTCTCCACGCGACCGGGGTCAACGCGGGGAGCCTCTACTACTTCTTTCCCGGCAAACAGGATCTGCTAGTCGCCGTACTCGACGCGTACCGCGAAGGCATCGGTCCGATGCTGCTCGAGCCGGCGTGGCGCCGCGTTGACGATCCGATCGAGCGCATCTTTGCGCTTCTCGCGCGCTATCGCCTCGCGCTCGAATCCACAGACTGTACGTATGGCTGCCCGATTGGAAGCCTCGCACTCGAGCTTCACGAACCCGATCCGGTGGTGCGCGAACGCCTCGCCGCCAACTTCACCGCCTGGATCGAGGCGATCGAGCGCTGTCTCGTGGAGGCAGGCCCTCGCATCCCCGCGCAGTTCGACCGACGGGCCCTCGCGACGTTCGTATTGACTACCATGGAGGGCGGCGTGATGCTCTCGCGGACGGATCGCAGCCTCGATGCGTTCGACCAAGCCGTGGCCGTCCTGCGCGCGGTACTCGACCCTACGCACAAACCCTCACGCCGTCGAGCGGCGCGCGCTAGAACGCCCGGGGCCGCTCGCCCGCGCCCCGCGTCCCCGGCAACCAGGGTGAAACGCTCGGACGACTAATCCGTTGTGACGCGTGATGTCAGGAGGCGCGTCGATGCTCAGGAGATCCCGCTTGTGAGAGAGCGCACGATGCGTGAGGAACGGCGGGTAGGGGCGACGCAACGCGTCGCCCTTGGGGTCGGTCGGGCCCGGAACCGCTATTCGGCAGCGTCTCACGGCGGATCGAGTCTGCAGGTAAATCCCCACCCGGCCGTCGCCTCACTCACCGCCAACAGCAACTCGTTCTTCCCCTTCTTGAGTGGCAAGAACACGGCGTCCGCGTACGGATAGACGTAGCCCAAATCGGATGGATCGCGGTAGGACATGTTGTTGTGGCCTGAGTACAGCGGACGCCCGTTGAGATAGACCACGACCTCGTCGCTGTAGCCAATCCACATCTTGCGCACGGTATCGCGGGGCGCCGTAATCGTGGTCCGGGCAAACGCGACCTGCATTTCGGGCGGCGCCTTGCCGGGCCCGTTGCTGCGGGGCTTGGTCCCGCCGACGTCCGGATCCGGCCGGTAGCGGCCGATCAAGACCAACCCATCGCGCTCGGCCCGCACGGGCTGCCACCGAAGCGTGCTCACGGTGGGGTAAACCCCAGGATCGACCTCGGAGACCGGCTTTGCGTCGGAAAGCGACCATCCCTCCGTGAGCGCACCGGGTGCGAACGGTCGCTCCGGCGTCGTCGCGTACGTCGCTGCATTTGGCCGATAGCGAACGTTGGAGATGTAACCGCCGCCCGCTCTGGCCCAGAATCCAATGCTGCCGGCGACGCTCCCCAGCGTCAGATCGTGCACTTCGATCGTCGGCGTCGAGGCAGTGTCGAGATACACCGACGCAATCAACCCCTTGATCACGATGCGGACGTGCACCCAGCGGTCCTGGGGAAAGTCGGGCGACGAGACAAAGTCCGGCGCCGGAAAGAACTGCCACGCATTCATGTGGAAGAACGACGGCGCGTACTGAACCACATTGGTCGAATGCGGGCGGAAGAACACGATCTCATACTGGTCCGGCGGGGTGGCAACATGAAATGCCAGGCCGAAGAAGTTTCCGTCCGGATAGGCCGCGACGTCCGCCTCCAACGTGCCGTTCTGAAGACTCACGCCACTCGCCCCGGCAAAGCCGCTAGGAAGAAACAGGCTTGGCCGCCCGAGGTGCGTCTCGAAGCTGGGGAGCGTGTCCTTTGTGGCATCACGACGGTAGAGCTGCGTGAAGGTCCACCGATCCGGCGTGAGCGGAACATCGACTGCGTCGCCCGACGCGCCGTCTTGCGCGAGACATGGGGCGGCGGCCAGGACCATCACGGCGAGGGCATGGGTGAGTGGGTTCATACGGGATCGGACATTGGCGACCGGGCAGGTGGTTGCCGTGAGCAGGTCAGGTCCGTGCAAACCTTGCCGCCAGGTTGTGGCGTCAAAGAGGGCGACGCATGCGTCGCCCCTACCCGCCGGTCAACTGCCTTACGCGCGGGCGGTGAAATCCGGCGGCGATCCACCGGTTTCGGAGGTAATGGTTTGCGGGATTTGCGATATGTCGTTCGGGGCCTCGCACGAAAACCTGGCTTCACCTTCGTGATGCTCGCCGTGCTCACGATTGGCGTGGGCGCGAACACCGCAATCTTCGGCGTCGTTCGGAACGTCCTGCTCAAGCCGCTCTCGTATCCCGAGGCGGATCGCGCAGTCGCCCTCTGGTCGACGAATCAGCTTCGCGGCGAAATGCGGAATGGGGTCTCGCGGCAGGACGTCGACGACTGGGTGCAGCAAAGCCGGTCGTTCGCGACGATCGGCACGTATGTCCCGCAGGAGGCGAACGTGGTGGTCGCCGGCGAGCCGCGGCGCATCAAGGTCGCGTTCGCCAGCGCCGGCGTCTTTCGCGCGCTTGGCTTGCGACCAGCGCTGGGACGCGTGACCACCGATGCCGATGATCGCGCATTTGCGCGCGTCGCTATCATCTCGAACGGATTTTGGGCGAGCGCGCTCGAGAGCAATCCCAACGCGATCGGGAGCACGATCGATCTCGACGGCGACCCACTACAAGTCATCGGCGTGATGCCTGCCGGCTTCGCCTTTCCGGACCCAGCCACCGCAGTGCTCCGGCCATTCGCCGCCGCAGCCGACCAGACAGGCCCGCGCATCGCTCGTTGGGTGGCTGCGGTTGGGCGACTGCGTGCAGGCGTGTCACTGGCGGAAGCGCGCGTCGAGATGAACACGATCTCCGCTCGGCTCGCGCGAGCCTATCCCGCCAGCAATCGCGACGTCTCGGTGCTGGTCGAGCCTCTGCTCTCGGCAGAGACGGTCGAGGTGCGCGCGCCGCTGCTCGCGGCATGGGGAATGGCCGTGCTCGTGCTCCTGATCGTGACGATCACGACAGCGAACCTTTATTTGGCGCGCGCCGCCGAGCGTGAGCCGGAGGTCGCGGTCCGCGTCGCGCTCGGTGCGGACGGGCGCGTACTCGCGCGCGCGCTGCTCCTCGAGAGCATGCTGCTCGCACTGACGGGCGGGGCGCTCGGCACCGTAGTCGCCGCCGCTTCTGCCCCGCTCGTCCGACATCTGGCCGTGCTGCAGCTCCCGCGCCTGGATACACTCGCGATCGATGGCTGGGTGTTCGCCTACTCTATCGTGTCGGTGTTGCTCGTGGGGCTCGCGTTCGGGCTCATCCCCGCGCTTCGCGCAGCCGGCACTGCGCCAGGCTGGGTGCTGCACGGCACTGCGCGATCGACGTCGGGGCACGCCAGCGAGCGCATTCGGGGTGGCCTCGTTGCGGCGCAGGTGGGCTTCGCTGCCGTGGTGCTCGTCGGCGCGGTGCTGCTCTTTCGGAGCTTCGAGCAGCTCAGTCGTGTGCAGCCCGGGTTTGCAGTCGAGGATCGCATCACGTTTCGCGCGGCGCCGAGCCAGGCCGTGATGAGCAGGCGGGGCGAGGCGGCAGCGTTCTACAGCGAGTTGACTGCGCGGTTGGGTGCACTGCCGGGCGTACGCGCCGTGACCGCGGTCAATCGTCTGCCGCTCACCGGCTCATGGTGGACGACAGACTTTCGCCCGGAAGGCCAGGAGTACGAAGCGGGGCGTGAGCCGACCGCGAGCTATCGTGTGGTGTTGCCGAACTACCTATCGACCATGGGCATTCCCCTGCTCCGAGGGCGGGCATTGGATGCGGGGGATGAGCATGGCGATGCGAATCCCGTCGTCGTCAGCGCTTCCTTTGCCGCTCGCGGGTGGCCGGGGGGCGATCCCATCGGCCGGCGCGTCACCTTCGATCCGGCCACTCCCGGCGCACGCTGGTATACGGTGGCTGGGGTAGCGGGTGACGTGCATCCAGGGCTCGCAAGCGCTGCGGAACCCATCGCGTACGTACCCTTCTCGCGTGCTCAGTTCGGACACTTCGGTGACTGGGGCATGGATGTCGTGCTCTACGGACGACTGCCCGAGGCGAAGACCATCACCGCATCGCGTCGCATCATGCACGCGCTTGCTGCATTGGTGCCGATCTTCGACGAACGGCCTCTCTCCGCTTTGGTGACAACCGATCTGGCGCGGCAGCGTGCCCTCGTCATTCTGATGGGGGTGTTTGCGACCGTCGCTGCCATCCTGAGCGCGCTCGGCGTGTACGGTGTCATCGCGTATGGCGTGACCCAGCGACGCGCAGAGTTGGGGGTCCGCATGGCACTTGGAGCCGACACCCGTGCCGTGGTCGGCGCGGTCGTCCTGCGTGGCCTCGCGCTGTGCGTGGCAGGCGGCTCGATCGGTCTTCTCGTCGCGGCGCTCACGAGCCGGCTCCTATCGCGGCTCCTCTATGGAATTGGCCCAGTCGACGCGCCAACCTTCGTGCTCGTCGGGAGTGCGCTGTTGTGCTTGGCAATGGTCGCCTCGACTGTCCCTGCGCTTCGCGCGTCGCGCGTGGATCCGATTGAAGCAATAAGGGACGTTGGACGTTAGACGTTGGACGTTGGAAGACAAGACTCGAGGCCAGCCGCGGTGCATCCAGCAGGCCTCGCGGTTTGTCTTCCAACGTCTAACGTCCAACGTCTAACGTCTCGTGTTTCGTCAACCAATCCACGAGATCGTGGATGTAGACGGGTGATGTCGGGCCGGCGTAGGCTGGCTTGCCGGTGTCCATGAAGTGGTTCGTGCCGGAAATCCGCAGGATCGTCACGTCTGTCGTTCGCGCGACTTCACGGAAGCGCGTCATGCTTTCCGGCACGGGGACATATGCATCGTCCTCCGCAAAGAAGAACAACATCGGGACCTTGATCCGAGCAATCGTGGCCAGCGGATCGTAGTCCATCGTGGCATACCATTGCGTATGCGTGGGGTCGTCTGGCAGACGGCCGCCGCCAGGAAGAAGGACCTGGCTAAACCATGTTTCCTGTTGGATGCCGCTGACGGCGGAATCTGCAGCCGCTTTCGGCACTCGACCGCGGTAGTAGTTGTCGACCGCCGCGCGGACACTGAGCGCATGGTCGACGACGGCGGCAGGTTGGCCGGCGGCGTGCAGTGCGTAGCTCGCGGAGTAGGCCATTCTGCTGTGCAGGCGTGACGCCTGGCGCCGACACCGCGATGACGAAGGCGACATCTGGCGACTTGGTCGCGACGAGCGGCGCGAGCCACCCTCCTTGACTCAAGCCCCACACGCCAATGCGGGCCGGATCGATGTCCGGACGCGACTTCAAGTAAGCAACGGCGGCGACGCCATCTGCCGTGAGTTGATCGAAGTCGGCGGGACGCGTGCCGCCGGACGCGCCTTCTCCCCGACGGTCGTACAGCAGCACTGCGAAGCCTGCGGAAGGAAGGTCGGTCGCGAGGTGTTGATAGGGGGGATAGTCGCGCGTCCCGCCGTTGGACGCGTGCAGCGCGACCAGCGCGGGGTGCCGCCCCTGCTGGGCGGGAAGGTAGAGCGTGCCCACGAGGGTGATGTCGCCGCTCCTGAAGCTGACTTGCTCGGGAGCAGCCGCCGATTGTGCGGGCACCGGAGCCGTAGCCAGGAGTACAACGACCGACCAGCGATAGCGGCGTCGCACGCTCAGGTCCACGCACGTATCTCTTGCGCGCAGGCGTCGGCTGCACAACTGCGTCGGACGTCAACGCTGTGTTAAATAATCGGGTACGCCGGTAGCCTCCCGTCCTGATCCTGGATCAAATACGTGGGGACATGTTTCCTTTCACCGGCTGCGCCAGCGCGATGCACCTTGAAGCCACGCACCTCGTCACGCGCCGACAATTCGTCATCGATACCGCCCTGGCCGCCGGCGCGGTTGGACTGCACTCGGCGGCCGGCCAATGGCAGCGACTCAGCCGACCGGAGGACGGACGATTCACCGCTCGCCCGGTGCCGAGCCCGTCCGATCTCCTCCCGCATGGCCTGCACACGCTCGCGACGAGCAACGGCCGACCGACTGTCGTCCTCATCCCATCGACGGTCAGCATCGGCCAGGCAGCGCCGGTGCTGCTCGCATTTCACGGCGCGACGATGAGCGTGAGCGAGTCACTCGACGCAAACACGGACGCGGTGACGTCCGCCGGTGTAATCCTGGTGGCGCCGAGCTCCGAGGCGATTACCTGGGACGCAATTCACGGTGGGTACGGCGTCGACCTGCAGCGCGCGGACGATGTGCTCGGCCACGTGTTTCAGCACTGCGCAGTCGATCCGCGGCGCATCGCGATTGCCGGCTTCTCCGACGGCGCGACGTACGCCGTCTCCCTGGGCCTTGTGAATGGCGACCTCTTCACGCACATCGTCGCGCACTCCGCGGGGTTCATCATCCCGGGGGAGCGGCATGGTCATCCCTCGGTATTCATCGCGCACGGCACTCGCGACCAGATCCTGCCGATCGATCAGTGCGGTCGCCGCATCGCCGCCGAGCTGGAGCACGACGGGTATCGCGTGCAGTTCGTGGAGTTCGATGGCGGACATCAGATCAGACCGGAGAACGTGGAGCGGGCAATGCGGTGGTTTGTGGCATAACTGAAACCGCTAGACGTTGGACGTTGGACGTTGGACGTTGGACAAGGGGTCAGGGGCGGAGCGCTAGGCCCTGAGAGAGGAGAACCGCCGAGAGGAGAAAAGAGATGGCCTTGCATTGGAATTCAGGCACGATCGAGGTCCCACCGTCCGATGCCATTCCCCGCTGGCCGCTGGTGATCCCGCGGATTTACGCGGGTGTGGTCTTCACAGCTCGCCGGCGCGGAACAGCTCACGGGATCGACGACCTGGACGGCGGCGGGACAGAGCTGGCCGCAAGCGCTACGCGAGCAACTCACGTCGTGGCTGCCACACAGTGCGGTGTGGTATGGGCCGTTCATCACGCATGTCGTGTTGCCGCGAACTGATGTGATCGCACCCGCGCTGGGGTGGGTCCATCTCATCGTGGGGATCGCGTTGATCGCGGGGATCTGGACGCGGCTCACCGCACTGATCGCGGGCGTGCTGTTGCTCAGCTACGCGGCCGCCGCGGGCAACGCCCTGTATGGTGCCGCCGACCCGTCGGCCTACCTCGCGCTGCTTGTCGCCGTATGGCTGGGACGGGCGGGCCGCACCTGGGGCGTCGACGCAGTGCTCGCACGCCGACAGCCGGCGATGGTGCTCGGGTGAGCGCGCCATCGACCTCCGGGAGCGCGATTGCCGGCACCGAGACTGTCGGCGCGCGTCTCTCGGGATGGGTGTCGGTCATGGCAACACACGCCACCGTCCCGCGCAGCACAACCCTCCTGCTGCGGCTGTACCTCGGTACGGCTTTCTTGAACGAGGCGCGACACAAGGTCGGTCCTGGGACATGGGGTGGCTGGATCTCGTGGATGCCGGGGTTCATCGCGCAGCATGTCCAGCACGGGACGGGGCTCTACATTGCGTTTCTGCGATCGGTGGTCGTTCCACACGGCGCGCTCTTCGCCGGACTGGTCGCGATCGGCGAGACAGCGGTCGGCATGGCGATGCTGCTGGGCTTGACCACGCGCTTCGCCGGCGCGGTCGGGATCATCCTCACGACCAACTACGCGTTGCTCAACGGCACGAGCCTGACCGATGTGAGCAACGACCGCGCGCTGCTCGTGGGGTTCATTGTCGTGCTACTGACCGCGCCGGGCCGCGTCTTCGGCATCGACCGATACCTGGCGCGGCGGTGGCCACGGGGTATTTGGTGGTAGTTCGGGCCAGGCACCGCAACCCCCTCGCTGTCAGGGGTCTGTCAAGAAGACCGCGAATCGATCACCCGAGCTGCCCGTCCGACTTAGCGTGTAAGGGCGGCGCTGGCGCGCCGTAGAAAGGAGAGTGGAGAGAGGTGAATGGAGACATTGACCGTGCCAGGGTGCTTGGCGCGTAGCGCGCGTTCCTCGATCGTGACCATCGTGCGGCGCGTGGCGGTCGGCTGCTTCGTGCTCGTCGTGCCATCGCTCGTCCGCGCTCAAGCGCATCACTTCGAGTTCAAGGACGCGGGCAAACTGGTGCGGATCGCGGACCCGCAGCTCTCGCCGGACGGGAAGTCGATCGCCGTCGTCATGGCCGGCCGTCTGAGTCCGGACAAACCTCCGATGGCGGCGATTGTGGCGGTCGAGGTCAGCACCGGGGCGCAGCGGGTGGTCGTCACCGGCCGCAAAGCGATGACCCAGCCCCGATGGTCGCCGACCGGTGACCGGCTCGCCTTCCTCGCACTGGCACCGACGCCCAAGGGAGACCAGCCGGAGGTCTATGTGGTACCGGCCTCGGGCGGCCACGACTCGGCGATTACGAGCGCCATCACTGGCGTGCAGCATTTTGCGTGGCGGCCCGACGGACAGATGATCGCGTACGTCGCGGCCGATACGGCGCCGAACCAGACCGCAATCGACAAGGGCGACAACGCATTCGAATTCGAGAATGACGACCTGTTCACGTCGGCGGCCCCGACGCCATCACATATCTGGCTCGTTGCACCGACGGGCGGCGCGGCAAAACGGCTCACGAGCGGCTCCTGGTCGGTGGCGGGCGGGCCGCCAACGCCGTTTCTCTCGTGGTCGCCGGATGGCAAGTCGATCGCGTTCATGTGGCAGAAGTCGGCCCATGAAGGCGACCAGTACGAGACCAAGATTCAGATCGTCGATGCCGACGATGGTGGCATTCGCGACGTGACCGGGCGCACCAACCTCGAGAGCTACCCGGTGTTCTCGCCCGATGGGCGCCGGATAGCGTTCTGGTATCCGCGCGGCGGCGACCCAAACGGCGAGACGGAGATCGACGTCGCGCCATTGGCCGGCGGCGCACCGACAGCGGCCGCGAGCGAGATCGATCGCTCCATTGTCCGTGTGATGTGGATGCCTGATAGCCGGTCGCTCATCCTCGGCGGCAACGACGGCGCCCGGGTCTCGCTATGGGAGAAACCGGCGCTGGGCGCGGCGCACCGTCTCGCGCTTGGCGACGTGAGTCCGACGTGGACGTTCTTCTGGATGGATGTCGATGTCGGCCGCGACGGGTCGATCGCCTTTACGGGCAGCACGCCGGCGCATCCCACCGAGCTGTATTACATGGCATTGCCGGATGCAGCACCAAAACAACTCACTCACCTCAACGACGAGGCCGCGACGCTCGCGAACGCGCGCGGCGATTCCCTCTCCTGGGTCGGCCCGAACCACTTCGTCGAAGACGGTGTCGTGCGGTACCCGCCCGGATTCTCACCAGCCAGGCAGTATCCGCTCGTCCTCTGGATCCACGGCGGGCCGCAAGCGGCGTCGACGATGACATGGGACCTCATCCCGGCGCTCATGGCCGCGCAGGGGTACGTCGTCTTCTCGCCCAACTATCGCGGCAGCGACAATCTGGGGAACCGCTACGAGCGGGCCATCGCCAAAGATGCCAGCGACGGGCCAGGCCGCGACATCATGGCGGGCGTTGCCGCGCTCGAACGCAAGGGCTTCATTGACCGTTCCCGGGTCGCGGCGACCGGTTGGTCATACGGAGGAGCGATGACCGTGTGGCTCATCGGGCATTACGGCGGCTGGGCTGCCGCCGTTGCCGGCGCACCGGCGGTCGACTTCACCGATCAGTACAACCTGTCCGACCTGAACGTGACGTACGACTACGCGTTCGGCGGCTCGCCCTGGCGCGGCGACGCGGCGGACCGGTACCGCACACAGTCTGCGATCACGGGAGCACCGAACGTCCGCGCGCCCACATTGATCCTGCAGGACCTGCAGGATTCGCGCGCGCCGCCGACGGAAGCCATCAAACTGTACCATGCGTTGCACGACAACGGCGTGCATGTATCGCTCGTGGTGGAGCCGGTGCCGGGGCATTTCCCCGGTGATCCCATACACAGTCGGGATGTCATTCGGCGCATGTTGGGGTGGCTCGGGCAATATCTCGGATCGAGTGACGGGCCGACCATCACGCAGAGTCCCTGACTCAGGGGGAACGCGGCGCGTCCAGGCGGCAAGCCGGCCAGGTGTCTGCCTAGGTCGTCGATGCGGGGAGCCAAAGGGTGAACACGCTTCCGTCTCCGAGCGTGCTCTCGACCGTGACCCGGCCTTGCTGGAGCTCGGCAAGCAGTCGGGCGATGGCGAGACCTAGCCCGGTGCCGCCCAGCTCTCGGCTGCGGGACTGGTCGATCCGGAAAAATCGGTCGAAGACCAGCTCGAGATGTTCAGGCGCGATCCCTGGTCCAGTATCTTGAACGGACACCCCGACCATGCTCCCGTCCTTCCGGAGGCGGAAACTAATACCACCCTGGAGCGTGTAGCGCACCGCGTTGGTGGCAAGATTCAATAGGATGTGCCGGGTGCGGTCGGCATCTCCCAAGGCCCACGCCGGTTCCGCCGGCTCGGCGCGCACCGCAAGGCTTTTGTCGATCGCCATGGCCTCGGTGATCTCTTTGACCTCGTCGACGATGGTTCTGAGGTCGATCGGAACGCGCGCGAGTGCCAGTTGGCGATTCTCGCCCCTGGCGATGAGCAAGAGTTCCTCCACCATCTTGGTGGTCCGTTCAACCTCCCGCTCGATGGCCATCAACGCGTCACGCACTTCCGCCTCTTGCCGCTGGTGGGCCAGACCCCACTGCGCATGCGCTCGCACGAGCGTGAGCGGCGTGCGGAGTTCGTGGCTGGCGTCGGCCGTGAATGCTTTGAGCGCCCGATGGGCGCGGTCGACGCGGTCCAGCATCCGATTAATGCTGTCAGCCAGTGCCGTCACCTCGGCCTGACCCGTGGGACTCGCGATCCTGGTACCCAGCTCCGCCGGGCTTATTGCCTGCGTGTCGGCCGTCATCCGCTCGAGGGGGCCAAGCGTCGCGGCCACAGCCTGGCGCGCGCCGCGGCCGGCACCGAGCGCCGCGATGGGAAGCAACAGGGCAACCACACCTGCCAGTGCCACAAGCCCGATGAGATAGGGATCACGACTTGCGACGATGTAAATGTCGAAGGGATCCCGCGCTCGCTGTAGCACGCCGAACCGCCACCGTGACCGCCGCGTGATGGCGGCAAGCAGGATTTGCCGGACCTGCTCGGGTGAGGCGCTTCCGGGCAGGCCTTCCAGGCGTTTCTCGGGCATCCCCGGGCTCACATAGTAGACCTGTGCCATGCCGCCAGGGTTGGTGGTCGTTCGGGTGATCAGAACCTGTCCCCCCATGCTCAGCAGCCGGTCGGCCAGCGCAGCGGGCATCACGCCACCGGGTCCGCGCGTGGAGTCGGTGTAGGCTCTCAAGAGCGATTGAATCACGCTGGCGGAATGCTGCAGGGAGCGCTGCAGCGCGACTTCACCCGCGACGGCAAAGGCCACGACCACAAGAAGCGCAAAGCCGGTGAGCGCGGTCCACGTGACGCGTTGTGTGCGCTTCGTGAGAACGGAGGCGAGACGTGGCTCGGTCACCGCTCCTCGAGACGGTAGCCCGTGCCCCGTACCGTTTGGATCGCCGTAGTCCGTTTTTCGAAGGAAAGTTTCTTGCGGAGATAATTGACGTACACGTCTACGACGTTGGTTTCAGGGTCGAACTGGTAGTTCCAGACTGCCTCGGCGATGCGAGACCGAGAGACCGTGCGGCCTGCGTTCCGCATCAGGAACTCCAACAAGGCGAACTCGCGCGCGCTTAGGTCTACCCGCCGCCCACCCTGCGTGACTCGCCGGGTCAGCGGATCCAGTATCAGGCTCCCGACGGTCAACGTCGCATCCTTGTGGTGGAACTCCGCGCGACGAATCAAGGCGTGCACCCGCGCGAGTAACTCCGCCAAGTCGAATGGCTTGGTCAGGTAATCGTCTGCCCCGGACTCCAGGCCTCGCACGCGCGACTCCAACTCGTCCTTCGCGGTCAGCATGAGCACCGGAGTGAACACGCGCCGCGACCGGAGCTCAGTCACGACGTCGAATCCATCGCGACCAGGCAGCATGACGTCGAGGATGATGCAACTATAGCTCGCACCGAGAGCACGATCTAATGCGCGATCACCCGACTCGACCTCGTCCGCGCCAAAGCCCTCTTCTCGGAGGGCTTTACTCAAAAACCGCCGCAAGTTGCGGTCATCTTCCACCACCAGAACCTGCATGCTCCAACCTATGGCCAGGTGATTCTGCCCGGCAACCTGCCACAATGAGAGAAAGATGACAATCCTCTAATGTGCGCGGCCCGTCCTTTCTCCATGCCGTTCCAATTCTACATTGACCACACGATGAACCGGCATCTTCTCGTTTGTGGAGACGGCATGATGATCAAGCAACTCCTTCTCGTGGCAGTCGCACTCACAGGTTCCCTGACAGCTGCAGCGCAAACAGCAAAACAAATTCCGCTGCCGCCGAGTCAAAACCCCACGAATGCTGACCTTCCAATTTCCGCGGCTGCATGGGCCGGCAATACGCTGTATGTCAGTGGATGGCTCGACCCGGACATGAAGGCAGACACCGATACCAAGTCACAGACCGTGGGCATCTTCAAGGACATCCAAAAGCTCCTCGAGTCGCAGAAGCTGACGATGGGTGATGTGGCAATGGTGCGCGTGTTCCTCGGCAACAATCCTGCGACAGGTGGCAAGCCGGACTTCGCCGGGATGATGGCCGGATATACCCAATTCTTTGGCACCAAAGACCAACCGAGCAAGCCAGCCCGCACCACGCTGCAGGTGGTGCTCCCCGCTGCGTCTCGTGGCGCACTGATAGAAGTCGACCTCGTCGCAGTGCGTCCAACGTAGGGGCCCAATTGCCGATCAGCCCTTCGTAGAAACGAGCACGTCATCCACTGGCCGGGCTTAGCGGAATGGTGGGCGGATACACCCAATGCTTCGGCACCAAAGACCAACCGAACAACCCGGCACCCGCCACGACGGAGGTGGTTCTGCCCTCTGGTGCTAGGTGTGCTTTCATAGAAATCGACCTGATCGAGACCTTACAGGAGGAATGATGCGAGTGTTCTCAGTGGCGGTGCTGATCGGGCTGACGGTGTCTCCCCTATCGGCGCAGCAAGCGACATCTTCGGGTGCGCCAGTGGCCGACGCGGTCCGCACCATCATGCAGCGGCTTTCGAAGAATCTGGTCGCGGCTGGTGACGACATGCCGGTTACCAAACTGGGATACCGGCCCACGCCCGCGCAGCTCAGCTTCGGCGGCGTGTTGGTACATTCGGCGGAGTTCAACGAACTCGTCTGCTCATGGGTCTCCGGGACCAAGCCGCCCATGGAGCCCAAACCCGGGCCCAACGACACCACCGAGGCGGGATGGGTGAGCTACGGACCCAAAGCGTCAGCTCACCTCCAGCGCTCATTCGAGTATTGCGCCACCGCGCTCGCGAACGTGGACGATTCGAAGCTAGATGAACAGGTGCCCTGGTTCGGTGGGCCGAATTCAAAAACCTCCCGGGCCCACGCGCTGATTGTGCTTCCCATGGACTGGCAAGACCACTATGCCCAGCTGGCGATGTATCTCCGGATGAACGGGATCCTTCCGCCGACCGCGAGGCCGAGACCGAAAACGGCATAGGGGAGAAGGGAGTTGCTGTATCTTACGTGAGGGGCCTGATCGATCGGACCAGGCCCCTCTCAATCTTCCAGGGCTAGTGGGTCAGCTTCTAGTGAGCCCGGTCGACCGCCGATCCCTTTCGCTTGTGGCAGTCCGCCGAGTAGTCCTGCTAGTTCCTAGTCCTGGTAGTTCCCTTCGAAACGCGCGATTCGACGGATACGGAACCTGTCTGCGTCGGCGGCACGCTTAGGTGCTCGAGTTTTCTGCCGCAGCTGATACCCCAATGCCAACATTTAGCAGCGACGGACCGCGGCGGGCGAGAACCGGCTAAACGATTTGACAGTTACGTGCTCGGGGGGTAGAGTCTCCCGCAAACAGGCTACCTCCTACGTGATACGTGTTCCCGCCAGTCCGTTGGCACCGCACACGATCACCTTCAAGCGGCCGGCCGCGCTTCTACCTGCGCGGGTGCGGTCCCCAACTCCGGCGAAACATTGGTGAGTCCCGTCTCTGACGTTGCCATTTGGAAGCGGCAACCAAATGTTCGTCAGGCCTGAGAGATTGGTCTCAACGATCCCGATGCCGTTGGCGTTCATTAAGACGATGGTCCCTCGGTCCCTGAGGGGCGACATCCGCGTTGCCACCATCACACTCGGGCCTTTCGACACGTGAAACCGTACACGAACTTACGCCACGAACAAGCCGGTCCGTCGCGCTTGAGAACTCGCCACGACGATAGCACGACATCCAGCGAGCGGGCCCGACGCCGCGTATCTATTCACAGTTGTCCGGAGCCGATGCATTTTCCCATCGAGCAAACTGACAGAAGGAGGTCATCATGACGACCACACGCCTTGCCGGCGCGCTCGTACTCTCCGTCGTGTTGCTCGGCGGCCCATCGCTCGCGCTCTGCCAGGGCGACAGCATGACGGCAATGGCCGGCATGGACATGGGTCATGAGATTGTAATCCCGAAAGGCGCGCTCTTCACCAAGGCCGACGTCGAGTTCATGCAGGGAATGATCGCGCACCACGCGCAGGCGATCGTCATGTCCCGGATGGCGGAGTCGCACGGCGCCAATCCGCAAGTGCTGAAACTCTCGACCAAGATCGATCAGTCGCAGGTGCCGGAGATTCGCATCATGCAGGTCTGGCTCCAGAGCAACAACCAGTTCGCACCTGATACGTCGTCGTGGCACCACGTGATGATGTCGGGCATGCTGACGGCCGCACAACTCACCGAGCTCGACGCGGCCAAGGGGGTCGGCTTCGACCGGGCGTACCTCCGCCTGATGATCCAGCACCACGCCGGCGCGCTGCAGATGGTGGACGACCTCTTCAACACTCCGGACGCCGGACAGGAAGTCAACGTAAACACGTTCGCGAACGATGTCGCCACGACGCAAACCACCGAGATCGGCATCATGGAGAGGTTGTACAAAGAGCTGCCGGCGCAGTGAGCCCGTCGCAGTCGCCCGTCCCACACCAGCCACCGGAGTATGTCCTGATGCGTAGTTCATTGAAGGTGATAGGCCTCATCGCGACCCTCGTCGCCCCAACGCTCGTGTCGGCGCAGGCCGGCGCGCCCAGCACGACGATGACGCCAGGTACGACCTATCCGAGCGCCACCGATCCGCGGAGCAATCTCAAGCCGGGCCGGTTCGACGCCGGCGAGGCGGCGAGCGGCATGCGCCTCGTGTCGTTCTCGCGCAAACCGCCGCAGTTCGACACGGCGCGCGGCCTGACGTTCATCAACTCCGACGTGGTGTTCGGCACCCACTACGCGTACCAGGGCAACTTCGCGGGTTTCACGATATGGGACATCAGCGATCCCGCAAAGCCGGTCATCGCGTCGGTCATGGAGTGCATCACGTCGCAGGGCGACCCGAAGATCGTCGGCAACCTGCTGTTCATCTCCGCCGAGGGCGCGGGCAATCGCACTGACTGCAGCAAGGGCGGTGTGCAGGACCCGAAGGATCACTTTGCGGGCGTGCGGATCTTCGACGTCTCCAACCCGCACGCGCCCAAGCTGATCAAGAACGTGCAGACCTGCAAAGGCTCACACACGTACACAGTCGTCCCGAGCCCGACGGATCCCAGGATCGTCTACCTCTACGTGTCGGGACAGCAGACGGCGCGGCCGGCCACGGAACTGGCTGGGTGCAAGAACGGCACGGATCCCGCGGACCCAACGAACTCGCTCTATATGCTCGACATCATCAAGGTGCCGCTCGATCACCCCGAGCAGGCCAGAGTGATCCCTGGCGCGCGGATCTTCACCGGCCTCAAAGGGTCCCCGGATTGCGCCGCTTTCTGCGTTCCGGCGCCGACGTTTCGCCGCGGACGTGGCGGCCCCGACTCGGCGATTAACGCCACGCTGATGCACACGGGCCCGCACAACTGCCACGATGTGACCGCGTACCCGGCGCTCCACCTGCTGGGCGCCGCATGCACGGCCGACGCCATCATCGTAGATATCTCGAACCCTGAGAAACCGGTGCGGCTAGCCGCCCTTATGGATACCAACAATTACCAGGGCCGGCACACAGCCGGATTCAGCAACGATGGTAAGGAGACCCTCTGGACCAATGAGTGGGGCGGTGGCACGGGCCCGATGTGCCAGGCCACCAGCATGATGGAGCAGGGCGGCAACACGATCGTCGCCTTGAGCGCCGACGATAGGAAGATGACCCAGCGCGGCTATTTCAAGCTCCCCGCCGCGAAAACCGATCGGGAGAACTGCGTCGCTCATAACGGGGGCCTCGTCCCGGTGCCGGGGCGCGACCTCTACGTGCAGGGCTGGTACCAAGGGGGCATCGACGTCATGGACTTCACGGACCCGGACCATCCGTTCGAGATCGCGTACTTCAGTCGCGGTCCGATCGACCCGCCAGGCGATACGTCGAACGCGAGCGGGCGCGCACGCTACACGATCGGCGGATCATGGGGCGCTTACTACTGGAACGGGATGATCTACTCGTCGGAACTCGACCGCGGCTTCGACGTCTTGGAGCTAACGCCGACCCCACAGCTCTCGGCGAACGAGCTGGCCGCGGCAAAGCTGGTGAGGTTCAAGGAGTACAACCCGACGAGCCAGCCGAAGCTCGTCTGGCCACCGGCATACGTCGTGGTGCGCTCGTACCTCGACCAGCTCGTGCGCAACGACGGCCTCGCCTCCGATCGCACCACCGCCATCTCGGCGGCGCTCGACGCAGCGGAGCAGAAGAACGGTGCTGCGGCTGCCGCGGCGCTCACCGCGCTCGCGAGGGAGGTGGATGGCGACGCGAGCGGGGCCAAGGACGCGGCGCGCGTGCGCATGATGTCGACCGCGATCAAACGGCTGGCAGCGGCACAGGTGCCGGCGTCACAACTGGCTTCGGCATCGAAGTAACCGCGGGCGGTACGTAGCGGGAGACGAAAGGCGTCCGGTTCCGGGCGCCTTTCGTTCGTTGATGCCGGGCCGTTCTGTTAGTGGGCTCCGTCGCGGGTCCAAAGCACGAGCGCCCCGCAGGTTGCGGCGTCGCGAAGCTCGGGAGGCACCGCCGCGGGCTGCGCGTAGAACTCGATCCCTGCGAGTTGCTCGGCGAAGATCTTATCGAGATCGGGCGGCTGGGCGCCTGTGAACGGATAGATCCGAACGCCGTCACTGACCACGGCGGCGTAGCAGGGCGAGGACGCGCTCGCCGGTGACCGCAGAGCGAGTTGGGACGCTCCGTGCGGTCCCGGCACGATGAACGCGCCCGCATCCATCTTGAGGAGACCGGCAAGCGGACGTCCGGAAGCAGCGTCGAGCTGCGCACGGGTGAAGAACTTGCCCTGCCCCTTCGTTCGTCGAGCGTCGAACCCCGCGAACGTCAGGTCGGTCTTTTGTCCCTTCGCCTTCGCCGTGTCCGACGCGAGAATGGGGAGGAGCACCAGCTGGACGGGCTGCGGGAGGTTCGGCCCGGTGTTGAAATTGTCCTCAAACGTCTGGTAGCCGTGCGCGACCACCTCGACAACGTGCCCACCGTCGTCCAAGTCGGGGACCAGCACGTTGCCGGTGGAATCGGTGTTTCCGGCCTCGATGGTGTGATCGATCCTGACGACCGCGCCCCGGATGGACACGGTGTCACCCGCGCGGTGGAGGTGAAGCACCACGTCACGGGCGCCCTGGGCTCCGGCGACACGGGCCGATACCACCGCGTGGCCGACAAACGCCAGGCAAAGAACTCGCAAGATTCGCATGACGATCAGGTTCGGGTCGCGTGTAGAGATTAAGCGCCCCAACATAACGCGGCGCCGGGCAGTCAATGACTTGCAGGTGAGCGAACCCGGACGCTTCAGTCCCCCAAGTCCTCGAACTGACGCGAAAATGCCGCGAAACACACCGAGGCGGAGGACTGGACCCAACCAAATTCCATCTCTTGGTGTCCATAGGGTCGTGATCCTTCGGGAGCTCAGATACACCGTCGCCGGGTTGCGACGGCGTCCGGCGTTTGCAGCGACGGCGATCCTCAGCATCGGGATCGGCATCGGCGCGGCGACGACAGTGTTGAGCGTGCTCATCACGCTCCTCGTCCGCCCACTTCCCTACGCTGCCCCGGATCGATTGGTGGCCATCTGGCCGGGAAAAGGCCTGGCCAGTCGCGAGGTCGAAGCGATCCAGCAACAGGCGACCACGCTCGCCAGAGTGTCGAGCCTGAGTCCTGGCTGGTTGATGTCACTCACGCACGTCGCGGTGCCTCAACAGGTCGACGCGGGCAGGACCTCGGGTGATCTGTTTGGGCTCATCGGTGTGCCGGCACTCCTGGGACGCCCATTTGACGCGGAAGCGGAGGTGCCCGGCCAGGACCATGTCGCCGTCTTGAGCTACGACCTGTGGCAATCGCAGTTCGCCGGCGACCCATCGATCATTGGTCGGTCGATCGTGCTCAACAGCGAGGCCTACGCGGTGCTGGCCGTGATGCCAAAGGGGTTTCGGGCATTCATGTTCACGTCGGACTTGTGGGTGCCGCTGCCGGCCGATCACTCGCAGATGTGGTGGACACAGGCCACCACGGAAGCATTCGGCCGACTGCGAGCAAGGGTCACGCCTCGCGAGGCCTCCGGGGAGCTGGCCGCGATCGCGCCGCGCATCCAGCGCGAGTTTCATCTCGCGCCGGATTGGACCACCGGCGCCCGCATTGTTGGGCTGCAAGAAAGCATGGTGGGAGCGCTCCGAGCGATGGTCCTCCTGCTGGCCGGCGCCGTCGGTCTCTTGCTGGCGCTCGGCGCCGCGAACGTCACAACCCTGCTTCTGGTCCGGTCGGCGGAGCGACACGAGGAGATGGCCGTGCGGGCCGCGCTCGGTGCGACCACGCGCCGGATCGCCGCACTCGTGCTGACCGAGAGCGTGGCGATCAGCGTCGCCGGCGGGGCCCTGGGCATCGCCCTCTCGACGGTCGGTGTGAGGCTGCTCGTTGGCATTCTGCCCGCGGGCCTTCCCCGCCGCGAGGAGATCACGCTCGATCTCCGAGTGCTGATCGCGTCAGCGGTGCTGACGCTCGTGGTCACCGCGGTCGTCGGTCTTGTGCCCGCGTGGCAATCGAGACGCGTCGGCCCGTCCGGACCAGCCGGCGCGACACGTACTATGTCGAGAGCGGGTGAGCGCCAGCGCGGCCTGCTCGTCGCGTTCGAGATGACGCTCGCGCTCATCCTCGTCATTGGAGCGACGCTCATGGGGCGGACGCTCGTGGCACTGTACCACGTCGACCCGGGTCTCGAGAGCGATCACCTGCTGACGATGAAGATCGAGCCGGACCTGACGACCGATGACGAGTACCGCGCCTACTGGAAGACCGTGTTGGAGCGCGTCAACGCCGTGCCCGGCGTACGGTCGGCAGCAACGATCCTGCATTTGCCGACGAGCGGACGCGCCTGGGACGCCGCAATCCTCATTGACGGGCGCCCGCTGCCGCCGGGCGAGCAACCTCCCGACGCCCATTGGCAGGTCGTCTCCTCCGACTACTTCCACACCGCCGGCGTGCGCGTGCTCCAGGGCCGACCATTCGATGAAACGGACGGTCCAACTGCGCCACGCGTCATTGCCGTCAACTCGGCTTTCGCGGTCAAGCTCTTCCCCGGTCAGAACCCACTGGGTCACCGGATCCGAGCGGGCCACGCGACCAACGACTCGATCGCGACGATCGTGGCCGTCGTGGCCAGCGTCCGCCACGACAGCCTCACGGCACCGGCGGTGCCGGAAGTGTACGTCCCGTTCTCGCAACGGACCATCGACGCCAATTCCCTGGTCGTGCGCACCTCGGTGTCGCCGCTCTCGGTCGCGTCGGCCATTCGCGACCAGATCTGGTCCGTCAATCGGAACGTGCCAATCTCCGACGTGCGGACCATGGACGATCGCTTCGCGGCGTCGCTCGCCCGCCAGCGCATGATGCTCATCCTGCTGGCTCTCTTCGCGGGGATCGGCCTCTCGCTGAGTGCGGTGGGTGTGTATGGCGTCGTGGCGTTCGCGGCGACGCAGCGCGTCAAGGAGATCGGGATTCGCATGGCCCTGGGCGCTCGGCCGAGCGCGATTCTCAGCCTCGTCGTCTGGCAGGGTCTGACCTACGCCACGCTCGGCGCGGTCGTCGGCCTCTCGCTTGCGCTCGCCCTGTCGCGCGTGATGCGCGGCATGGTCTACGGCGTGCCGACGACCGATTGGGTGTCGTTCCTCCTCGCTCCAGTCGCTCTGATACTGGTCGTCGCCGTCGCCAGTCTGATCCCCGCGCGGCGCGCGGCAGCGCTCGAACCGACGAGGGCGTTGGAGGGCTAACGTCTAACCTCCAGTTCCTCTATCGTCGCCACCGAAGCCGGAGCAAGCGGCGTGATCTCGGGGTCGTCTGGATGCGCTTTCGCCAAGGCGATGTAGTCGGCGACGAATTGTTCCGGTGGCAACGAGATGAGGGCGCGCAGGCGGTCTCTCCCTGAGTATCGGTCGATCGTCTTGGCCATCCGATAACCGACGTAGTACCCGGTCTGGTCCCAGGAGCCGCCGAATCCGATTCTCAAGAGCGTGGCGATTGGCGCATCGGGATCATGGCGCGCGCGGAAGAGAATCGTATCGAACAGACCGAAGATCTCGTTTGCGCGGGCGAGCTCTCGCTGGAGCTCACGCTGATCGCGCTGCAAGTGCGGTCCCGTTGCCACGTAGAGCGAGGCGTCGCCGACATAGTCCGCGGTGCCCTCGATAAGGAGATTGAGTACGACCGCGTGTGCACGGTGCAGCTCGCGCGCATCGACGGGCAGGTCTGGCCGGTCGGCAAACGCGGAGTCGACGTTGGGCTGCACCATCCCCTGGATCACGTGAAAGAGCTCGTGCGCGGAGACGTTGACCAGGCTCTCCATTTCCTCACCGTGGAAGCCGAGGTCGACGTAGAAGTCCGGCCGGTTCTGGTCGGGCACCCAGCCATTCTGGTGCGCGGCGCCGACGAGGACGAAGAGCATAGCGTGCACATTGAGGCCATCCGGCGTGAACGATTGCAAGCGATCGGCAATGCGGCGCGAGATCGCGTCGTGCTCCGTCACCAACCGATTCAGCATCCGGCGAGTCGGCTCCGGGTCTTTCCTGAGACGGTCCAGGTCGAACGGGTCGCCCGAGCCACCGTTCGCGAGCGAGACCACTGCCGCCTTGAACGCCGCGGGAGTCACCTTGTGATCGTAGATCGCCATCTTCGCGATCATTGCTTGGACCGCCCGATTCGCGAGCGCGGCGTCGGCGGCCTCTGGCGCGTGTGCGGGGTCGGCCAGCGCTGCGGCGAGGACCACGCCCGCGCCGCTCGTGTCGATCGCGACTGTCACACGCGCCGGTGGCAGCCCATGAGCCGGATTGTCAACGTTGGGTGAAATCGCGGCCAGACCGGCAAAGGCAACGGTAAACGGGAAGGTCAGCATTTAAAGGCTCTGGGCAAGACGGCAGGGATTCGGGACTCGGGACTCGACAACCCCCAACAACGAGACGGCTATGGCGGCACCAGTCGACCGACCTCCGCACATGGACACCTCGTTCCCACGTTCCGTTTGTGTGTCTTCGCACCGTCGACCCTTGGCTGTCGCCTGGCTGGCTGGCTCGACGTGTTCCCGAACCCCCAGTCCCCAATCCCGAATCCCGGAGCTGGTCGTCTCATGAACTCCGTCCTGTACGATCTCAGAGCGGCCCTGCGGCGTTTGCCGAGCGCCCCGTGGTTCACGCTGGCAGTCGTCGCGACGCTCGGTATCGCGATCGGGGCCAACACGCTGATCTTCAGCGTCGTCGATGGCGTGCTGCTGCGACCACTGCCATTTGGCAACGCGGCGCGGCTGGTCGGGATCGTGTCGGCGACGCCGGGCGGGACGGATGGGGCATCCGTGCCGGACTTATTGGACTGGCGACAGCAGAGCACGCGCCTCGACGCGTATGCGACATATGGGCTCGGGCCCGCGACGCTGACCGGCAGGGGCACACCGGAGCGCCTGAACACGGCGGTTGTGAGCGCCAACTGGTTCGCGCTCCTCGGGGTGCCTGCTCAGCTCGGACGCGTCTTCACGGTGCGCGACGACCGACCGGAGGCCGCACGAGTGGTCGTGCTGAGCGACGCACTCTGGCGAACGCGATTCAACGCGTCGCCGGGTCTCGTCGGTCAGACGCTGGACCTGGACGGCGACGCGTACACCATCATCGGCGTCGCGCCACCGCGATTCACCTACCCCGAGACGCCGGACCTCTGGGCGCCGGAGGTGTTCACGCCGGACAGCTACGCGCCGGGCGAGCGCAGCCAGCACTTCCACCGAGTGATCGCCCGGGTCGCCGCGGGGTCCAACTTCGCGGCCGCGCGTGAGGAATTCGCGACGATCGGCGATCGCTTGCGACAACAGTACCCGGCGGCGGAAATTGATGCGCACTACACGATCGTCCCCCTGCGGGATGCGATCATTGGCAATGTGCGGCCGGCGCTGTTTCTGCTATTCGGGGCGGTGGGGTGCGTGCTGCTCATCGCGTGCGCGAACGCGACGAACCTGCTGCTGGTGCGCGCGACCGGGCGAGCGACGGAGATCGCGCTCAGGGTGGCCATCGGCGCCGGCCGCAGTCGCGTCATGCAGGAGCTCTTGATCGAGAGCCTGCTCCTGGCGCTGGCCGGTGCCGTGCTCGGCATCCTGCTCGCGTTCGTCGCGATCCATTTGGTCGTCGCAACCAATGTCGGTGGCTTGCCGCGCCTGGACGACGTCGCACTCAATGGACGTGTACTGCTCTTCACCCTCGCCGTCACGATCCTAACCGGCGCGCTGTTCGGTCTGGCACCCGCGGTGCAGGCAGCGCGGGTCGACCTGGGTGAGACGCTCAAGTCCGCCACGCGAGGCTCGAGCGCGTACCGGCGCAGTGGACGGATGCGGGGCGCGCTCGTCGTGGCTGAAACCGCACTTGCGGTCGTGCTGCTCATCGGCGCGGGGCTGCTGACGCGGAGCCTGATCCACATGATGGACGTCGACCCGGGGTTCAAGCCGACGCAACTCGTCATGTTCGACGTCAACTTCTACAACAACAAATATCTCAACTGGTCGCGGGTGCGGGCGTTCGTGCACTCGGTCAAAGAGGGACTGATGGCGATTCCGGGGACGCAGTCTGCCGCGTACGGATTCGGTGTCCCGTTCGCGGGGTATCCCGATGCCCCGGTCAACTTCGAGATCGACGGGCACCCGGCGCCGGCGGATCATCAGCCCGCCTCGATCATTGAGCCCGTCTCCGCCGGCTTTTTTGCGACGCTCGGCGCCTCGATGAAAGAAGGGCGTGAGTTTACCGACGAGGACCGGTCGGGCGGGCCTCGTGTGCTCCTGATCAACGAGACGGCTGCGCGCCGGTTCTTCCCCCAAGGCAGTCCGATCGGCCACCACCTGACGATCGCGGTCACGGCCGACTCGACCGGCAAGGGTGATTCCCTCCAACTGGGGGGCGACATCGTCGGCGTCGTACGCGACGTCAAGTTCGATGACCTCATCGCCCCTGCACCGGCGATGATCTATCAGCCGCACGAACAGGTGTCGCGTGCCTTCATGACATTCGTCGTGCGCACGACGGGCGATCTGGCAGCCGTGCTCCGCGCATCTGCCCGGGCCGTCGCGGCCGTGGACCCCGACGTCCCTATCTTCCGCGGACGGACGCTCACGGCGGCCATTGGTGAATCGATCAAGAGACCGAGGCTGTACGCTGTGGTGGTCGGGATCTTCGCCGTCGTGTCGGTGCTGCTCGCGATCATCGGTATCTACGGCGTGCTGGCGTCGGTGGTGCGCGAGCGCCGGCGCGAGCTCGGCGTTCGCATCGCGCTCGGTGCACGCGCGAGCCAGGTGATCCGCCTCGTCATCGGCCAGGGCCTGCGGTTGGCGGGCATCGGACTCGCACTCGGCTGCGTGATTGCCTTGCTGGGGAGCCGGCTGTTGACGAGCCTCCTGTACGGCGTCCGCCCGAACGACCTCACGACCTACGAGATCGTCTGCGTGCCGCTCCTCGTGGTGGCCGCACTGGCGTCGTGGTTGCCGGCTCGGAGCGCGGCGGCGATCGATCCGGTGGTGGCTATGAGGGAATGACGACAAACGGCGGGGCCAAGGGTCAGGGATCGGGGGCCAGGAACGACTACCGCAACGCCAACAACGAGCGACGCTATGAGTCGCCCTACCGGTCCAAGGCCAGTCACTGTGCACCGTGGTCGGCCTTTCGATTTGTTCCCGACCCCTGACCCCTGACCCCTGATCCCTGAACCCGCTTTTCAGCCCTTACCCAGTTGCATGAACAGCAATACCAGCGACATGCTATCGAACACTCCGTGCGCCACGATCGTGCGCCACAGGTTGCGCTTGCCGAGTACGAAGCCGGTGCCGAGGACGGCGCCGATGCTGCCAGACAGGATGGCGCCACCGGCACCCTGGTAGGAATGCGCCAGGCCAAAGAGGACCGACGAGAGGATGACGCCGAGCGCCCAGCCGGTGTTGCCCAGGCGTGGCACGGGCGAGAGCTGCGGAATGAGAAACCCGCGAAACACGATCTCCTCGCCAAAGGCGGCGGTCGTCCAGGTGACGGCGAGCCACTGCGCCAACTCGCCGGGATGCTCACGCATGCTGGCGAAGGCGTTGAGATTGGGCACTCCGAACCTGCTGGCGATTGGATGTCCAAGGAGTGCGAGCACGGCACCCGCTGCGATGGCGAGTCCTATGCCTCCCGCGATGGTCCGCACCCACGACGGTGGTCGCGTGAGACCCAGACCCGCGAAGCCGCCTTCGCGTCCGCCGGCGAGCCACCATGCGACTCCGGCGCTCAGCGCGACGCCAACGCTCCCGAGCATCAGGTGTCCGCTCCGCATGGCGATCGCCATCAACCCGACGATTGGCAGGAGCACGACAACCGTGGCGGTGACGCGCTGCAGGAGCGAGCGCGTGGGAGTCGGTGGAGGCATGGCCGTTTTGCTACTCAATGTGCAGCTGGGCCAGGCATCATACAGTGGGCGGCCTGAAGGGCGCCCCTACATGTCGGCGCGTTGGTGTTACGAACGGGGTTCGTCGACGGGCAATGATGACACGCACATCGCGGCCGCTGATAGCGGGCTGGCTAGCGCGTCGCTGACCGGCGTCGCAGCAGGTGTGTGACGACGCCACCGACGACGCCTGCGACGGTCGAACCGGCAGTGCCGAGTACCAGCAGCGACGTGGGGACGTCGCCGAGCATTGCGGCGAGCGCGATACCGATGAGTGCGCCCAGGCCGCCGGCGACGGCCCCCCAGATCGCCGCGCTTCCCGTGGTGGCAACATGCCATCCGGCCCACACGCCAACGACGAGTGAGATCAGTGTGCCGACCGGGCCCCACATCGCTCGCAGTGAGGGGACTGCGTGGCCTATGCCGACCATGGCGAGCTGCAGGATCACGCCGACCACGGTTGCTTGCGTCGCTGTCTTGTTCGGCGCGTCGACGGGGAACGAGTTGGTGGTCATGGAGCGGGCCCTACCTCAGAGAGTGGAACAACAGAGAGTAGAGAGTAGACAAGGGCATCAACGACTGAGCTGTCATATGGTCGTCGTCTTCGCATAAATGTCGATCAGGCGAAGTAAGGACAATAGCAATCACCGTTTCTGACGCCATGTGGACATCCGAGGAGGGGAGCATTCTGTTGCGGGCACACGTCTGTGTATCTTGAGCCAGTTCGATCGGCAGCGTTGTCCTGATTCCCAGTCTGGAGATCCTATGGCGGCGTATCTGATTGTCCAGGTTGCGGTCCAAGACCCCGTGACGTATGAGCGGTACAAGAAGCTCGCCCCGCCGTCCATCGCGCAGTATGGCGGCAAGTATCTCGTGCGGGGTGGCTACACACAGACGCTCGAAGGCAGGTGGAGCCCGACGCGGTTCGTCGTGCTGGAGTTCCCGTCAGTCGAGCGGGCGCGCGAGTGGTGGGAGTCGCCCGAGTATGCGGAGGCGAAGGCGCTGCGCCAGTCTTGCGCGGAGACGGAAATGCTGCTGGTGGAGGGCTTAGCGACTGCTGCGACCGCCGCGCTCGCGGCGGCCACCTAGCGCAACGCTCAAGGGAGTCAGGCGGTGGCGGGCAGCCGGAGGATGTAGCCCGCGGATCGTACAGTGAGCAGGAACTGCGGGTTGAGGGGTTCGGCCTCGATCTTTTGCCGGAGCGCGGCGACGTGGGTGTCGACCGTGCGGCTGAACGTGCCGGCGCGGTAGCCCCACACGTCGCGTAGCAATTCGGACCGCGACAGGATGCGGTCGTGGTGTCGCATCAACGCCAGGAGGAGATCGAATTCCTTGGGGCGGAGGCCGACAATGGCACCGGCGCGTCGTACGGTGCGACTCGGCGGGTGGACCTCGACGTCGCCGAACCGGATCCAGTTGGGTGGTGCGCTGTCGAAGGCCGGATGGGTACGGCGCAGGACGGCGCGAATGCGCGCGACGAGCTCGAGGAACGTGACGGGTTTCGTGACGAAGTCATCGGCGCCGAGCCCGAATCCGCGGAGCTTGTCTTCCTCGTCACGGCGCGCGGTGAGGACGACGACCGCGACGTCAGTGCCTTCCCTCCGGAGGGCGCGGAGGAGGTCATAGCCATCCCGCCCCGGCAGCATGATGTCGAGGAGGACGAGTGCAGGTCGTGCGGCGCGAATGATGGAATGGGCGTGCGCGACATTGGTGGCGTGATCGACGCGGAAGCCTTCGATCTCGAGGTTGTTGCGGAGCGTGGTCGCGAAGGGGAGGTTGTCCTCCACCACGAGGATGCGGACCGCGGTGTGGACGTCTTCTCGCTCGTCGCTCGCCATCCGGCTCGCCGTCAGCATCGATCCCTCCACGCCGGCGCGCTAATGCACGCATGCCGCGACCGCGCGTCGTTGTTCCGTGGTCGCTCGCTCGCGGACACACCAGTGACCCTCGAGGCCAGGGCACAGGCTCAGCGGCGTCTACGACCTTGACCAATTTCTGACACCTGTCAGAGGAGAATCGTTGCCGCGCAGCCAACTGTTCCGTAGGCTGGACCGTTCTATGTGGTGCCGTTAATCTGCCTGCGGCAGGCGTCGTCGCTCACGGAATCGAGCGCCGGAACCAAACGAATCGACGCGACGCGAGACGTGTCCTTCTCCGTCAGCATCAGCAGGCGGATCCCGCCACGACAGCTTTCCAGTCGTCGCGACTCGACGAGAAACTCGTTGTAGCCCCCATAGATGCCGCCGCCGTGAATCGTGACCATCTGCGGCGTCGGGCTAGCGAACTGCGTGTACGCCGCCGGCATCTCTCGAAGGACTACAGGAATGCCGCTTCGCACGGTGCCCCAACTGAGTTGACGCATACGTGCGGTATCCCGGACTTCGAGCGCCTTCGCGAAGGCAATAGCTGCCGATCTCGCATCAGCAAACTCTCGATTGCCGAAACCGTACCCGCATCCCAGGCACAGGGCTACAGTCAACGCAGCGAGCAGGTGAGCGGACCTGTGCGACCGACGACACCCGTTACTCCAACGGTTCCAAGTCAAGGCGATCGTCACTTGTGCACCGCGCAGATGGCAGCGGGCGGACAGGCCTCAAGTCCCGCGGCGTTCGCCGACGCCGGCTGGATGTAGCGTGGCTGCTGGCCGTTGGTCCATGGATCGTACGTCATCGCGAACTGTGTGCGCTCGACCTCAGTGGGATGCTCTCGAAACCAGAACCCCATGAGGCCGTCGAGGTTCGCATCGGGTCCGCACTTTTCGGCGCAGAGCTCGAACACGCCGGCCGCGGCGGCGCCCGGGTTGGGAACGATACCATGGATCGCTTCCAATCCGTACCGATCCGCCTCGCGCTCGAAGTAGCGACTTGTCAGGTTGAATGCCGGCAGCTTGGCGAAGTTCAACGCGACCAGCATGAGGAGCAGCAGTGGGAGTGAGGCGAGATCCGACATCGCCGGGATGCCCCATCCCGGCCCCCACCGCGAGAGTATCCAGCCGCAGGCACGAAAACTCAGGTACACGAGCACCAGCAGGATGACGGCATCGAGCAGTCGGTTCTTCAGGTCGTGGTGGAGCATCGAGATGCCCCATCTCATGGCCAAAAACAAACAGGATCCCGGGGCGGCTCGTGTCGTCGATCAGCTGCTCCGCAAAGATGATCCGTTGAGGCGTTCCGATCGGGGTGGCGGCCGCGAATTCCGGCTGATAGCCGGGCCGTCCCAGGCCGGACGGGATGGTGAGCTCCACCAGACGCTCCGCCGGAATGATTGCACTGGCGTTGCGCGCGACGCTCTCCATGTCGGCGACCACTTCCGGGTAGCGCCAGCCGACCGGCTCCAGTCTCTTCGCGGTGATCTCGAAGGTCTGGACCCGCAGGTATCCGGCGAGCGTCGTGCTAGCCAGGAACCCGATCCAAACGGCAAGCCACCACCATCGCGGGCTTCGACGAATGATCGCGTACAGCAGGAGCACAAGAATCGACGCGGCGGCCAGATCGACCGCGCGCGTTCGCGCCCAACTCGACATCCAGACGAACCAGTCCATGTGCGAGTGGCCGAAATCGACGGCCAGCGCATGGTTCTGTGCGTCGATCGGCAAACTGACGACGCCGATGGTGCAGAGCATCGCGGGCACATAGATCGCGGCACTGGCCCAGCGTCGGCCAACGACGCGTGCGAGCCCGTCGCGGTATCGCGGACCAAGCCGCACCATGAGCACGAGCCACAGCAGCAGCAACTCGTAGAGCGTCGCGAGGAAGTAGTGGTGGCCGCGCGCCTCCAGGTAGCCGCGCGCCGCCGAATCTGCTGCGGCGCTCGCAGCGGTGACCAGGCTAATTGCCAGTGGCGCCATGGGCGAATGAAGGCATCCCTGCTACGCGCTCACTCCGTGGGCGTGGACGGGGTCCGAAAACATAGGATAGGGCGCTGCTACCGTCGAGAGAATTGCTCGCCAGCTGCGGATCTTACGCGGGCATCTGACCAGGCGCCGCCGATGGTGGTATGATAGCGCCCGGACAGGGGCACAATGGCAAGCGCGGATGCGTTCGAGGGTGACAATGACTGAAACGAATGGCGGAAGCGACGACCGGCGTGAATTCCTGAGGCAGATCGCCGCTCTCGCGGCTGCGGTGCCGCTCGGTGTGCGCGTGCCCGACGGGTTGAGGCCGCAGGGGGGCCCACCAGCCCCGACCATCGCGCACGCGACGAATGCGGCACCGGCCGCGGCCCCGTTTACGGGCTATCAGTTCTTCGGGCCCGATGAAGCGACGTTCGTCGAGGCGCTGGTCAACGTCATGTGTCCCGCCGATGAGTACACACCGAACGGAGTGGATTGCGGCCTTGCCAACTACTTCGACCGGCAGCTCGCTGGTCCGTTCGGCCAAGGTCAAGGCCGCTACATGCGCGGACCATGGCTCGAGGGGAAGCCACAGCTGGGCTACCAGCTTCCCCTGACGCCGGCTGAGTTCTTTCGAGCTGGGCTGAGCGCCGCCGGAGATGCCTGCGTCAAACGGTATGGCCGGCCTTTCGACCAACTCTCGGCCGCCGATGCGAACGCCTTCCTGGTAGATCTGCAGACTGGGCACCAAACGGATTCGCGCGTGCCGCTCGAAACGTGGTTCAATGAGTTCGCCTATCCGCTGTTCGCGCAGGCCTGCTTCGCCGATCCGATGTATGGTGGCAACTACAACAAGGTGTTCTGGAAACTGATTGGCTATCCCGGTCTGCCGGCGATCCACGCGCTCGACATGGTGCAGTACCGCGGCAAGCCGTATCCGGGCGCTCAGGACCCAAAGTCGATCGCTGACTTCGCCTAGCCACACACGATGCCGAAGACACTCGAGAAGCGCGACGTGGTGATCGTGGGCGGTGGCCTCACCGCCGGCCTGGTCGCGCGCCAGCTCACGGCCAAAGGCATCGATGTGCTCGTGCTCGAGCGAGGCACGGACCGGCGCAATGGCGCCGAATCGAAATTACCGAGTCAGCGGGATGAGCTGCGCTGGGAGACGCACCAGGGCCTTGTACAGGACTGGTCCATCGAGACCTATTCGCTCCGCCATGAGCGCAACGAGCACGCGCTGCCCGTCCGCTGGATGGAGGCGTTCCAACCGGGCGAAGGGATGGGGGGCGCTGGCAACCATTGGAACGGCGTTACGTGGCGGTGGGCGGAGTACGACCCGACGATCCGAACGCGCTACGCGTCGAGATACGGCAAGGACATCATCCCCGCCGACATGCCATTGCACGATTGGGGGATCACCTACGCCGAGATGGAGCCGTACTACGATCTCTTCGAGAAACTGTTCGGCATCTCTGGCAAGGCCGGCAACATCCAGGGACGGATCCAGCCGGGCGGGAATCCGTTCGAGGGGCCGCGAACGAATGAGTACCCACAACGACCCCTCGAGATAACGGAAGGGGGGACGATCTTCAAAACCGCCGCCGAGTCGATGGGTCTCAAACCGTTCCCCCAGCCGGCGGCGAATTCGTCGGGCGTCTACACGAATCCTGACGGCCAGAAGCTCGGCCAATGTCAGTACTGCGGGCACTGCGAGCACTTCATCTGCGAGGCGCAGGCCAAGGCATCGCCCGGGCTCCTGCTGTATCCGATGCTGTTGAAACGGAAGGGCTTCGAGATCCGGTTACGCTGCCACGTGTCGGGCCTGCGCTACGACAGGCAGGGGAAGCGAGCCACCGGCGTGCGGTACGTGGACCTGGTCACGGGCGAGGAATACGACCAGCCTGCGGAAGTCGTCGTGCTGGCCGCGTTCACCATGTCCAACACGCGACTGCTGCTGCTCGACCACATCGGGCGGCCCTACGATCCCCTGACCGGGACTGGCGTGGTCGGCAGGAACTTCTGCTACCAGACCATGTCGACCGTCAACGTGTTCTTCAAGGATCGATGGATCAATCCGTTTCTCGCTGCTGGCTGTACCTCCATCAACGTCGACGAATACAACAACGACAACTTCGATCACAGCGGGCTTGGCTTCCTGGGCGGCGCGAGCATCGGCGCCTACATCTACAACGGTCGCCCGATCCACCTTCGGCGGGTGCCGCCAGGGACACCTTTGTGGGGCACGAAGTGGAAGGAAGCCAACGCCGCGTGGTACGCGCATTCTTTTGCGCTCACCGCACAGGGCAGCTGCTATCCGCACCGCGACAACTATCTGGATCTCGATCCGACCTACACGGACGCTTATGGCCAGCCGCTCTTGCGGATGACGTTCAATTTCCGCGACAATGAGCTCAAGATGTCCGAGTGGGTGACACAGAAGATGGGTGCGATCGCCAAAGCTATGGGGCCCGACATCATGGGCCCGGTCGCGGGGCGCAAGGCGCCGTTCGACACTCGTCAATACCAGACGACCCACGTGACTGGTGGCACGCCGATGGGTGAGGATCCGCGAAGCAGCGTCGTGTCGCCGCATCTGCAACATTGGGACGCCGAGAACCTGTTCGTGGTCGCTGCGTCAGTGTATCCGCACAACTCGGGGTTCAATCCGACCGGTCCGCTCGGTGCACTGGCCCTGCGCTTGGGGGACGACATCGTCTCGTACGTGCAGCGGCCTCGCGTGCTGTAGCGACGGCCCGGGTGCAGCGCTGCATCTCGATCACGACGCACAAGGAGCGGTGCATGCACGTGGCGTTTCGTGCGGTGGTCGCACTTGTTGGAGCCGGCCTATGGATCTGGTGCGCGCAGCCGCTGCGTGCGCAGGACACCGCGGCCGGACATCAGGTCTTCGCGCAGTGCAGCGTGTGCCATTCCACGGATGGCAGCAACGGAGTTGGCCCGACGCTCCGAGGCGTCGTTGGCCGGAAGGCGGGCACGGTCGCGGGCTTCCGGTATAGCCGAGCGATGAAAACGGCCGACATCACCTGGGATGCACAGCACCTCACGGACTATCTCGCTGACCCGCAGAAGGTCGTGCCGGGCAACGTCATGCCGTTCGCCGGCCTGTCCGACGCGAAGCAGCGGGCTGACATCATCGCGTACCTAAGGACGCTGAATTAGCAGGCGCCGCCCGAGGCAATGCAGCCGATGGCGAACAGCAGCAGGAATGCCGCGGCGCCGCCAGCCACGCCGCCGACCAATGCCGAAAGGGACAAGAGGGCGCGGGGCGGGTGGTACCTGCGAAGCCACAGCACGACACCCAAGCCGGCGCCAGTCGTCAACGTCGCGGCCACAATATTGAATGCGATGCGCGATTGGCCGGGACTCACCGGGACGAGCAGGCCGACGACGCCCGCCAGCACAATGGTCGAGGCGGCCGCAGCCCAATACCACCGACCTCCTGGCGGCTCGACCAGGAACACGAGTGCGGCGAACGTCAACGCACCCCATCCGATGGGTGTGCGGGTCAGCACCGTCCAAATGAGCGTCATATGGGGAAAAGCTGCATCGGAACGTACGGCGCGCCGGTGTTCCGGCCAGGTCAACCGGCTTCGCTCCGCCAGCGATAGGGTTCCGGACCGCCTACATGGGCGGCCTGAAGGCCGCCCCTACATGTCGGTTGGGCGGTGACGCTATGGAACAGACTTCATCGCTGTGATTCCACTCTTCATGACGCTGCACGGCGGACGTCCGAGGCCGGCCCAGTCTATCCGGCGTTCCGTCCGCCTTTGGGCCGGAAAGTTCCGGCAGCCACCGCTAGCTGAATCATCGCTTCAACGATCGCCAAACGCTCATCTGGTGACAGAGCGAGCGCACGGCTTCGCCGCAATCGAGCGGCAGCGTTCCAACCCGCTGCAGCCTGCCATTCTGCCGACGTGATGTCAGAGCTTGGTGGTTGGTCGTTGTCAATCACGCTGATGGTCCTCCTGAACGATCCTTACGGATTTCTTCCAACTCCGTCACATCGGCCAGGTCTTGCGGCCGCCCAACGTCTCGCTTCAGGCGGATCAAGTCGTCCAGCGATGCCACCCGCACCCCCCCTCCCTCCGCCGCCTTGATCTCAGACCGAGCGTACAGCTCGTCGAAGTCGAGCGGGGAACGCACAAACAGGTCGACAACGATTGGGTTCAGATCGCTGACCATGGAGAAGACGACCATCCCCTTCTCCTGTGCCCAACGCTCCCGCGTAGATGCATCAGCGAAGTCCGAGCCCGCCACCGGGACGCGCGGCCGGTACCCGATACGCTCGAGCTCTTCAATCGCGCGCCCGACGGTGGGGGAAGCAAGATCCAGAATGACATCCACGTCAGTCGTTCCGCGGACGTATCCGTGGACAATGGTCGCCACTCCTCCGACCACGACATACCGCGTGCCGGAACGATTGAGGGCGGAGAAAACAGGCGCGAAGAGCCGAACGGACACGCAGAAATCATAGTCGAAGTTGGCCCCGCCGGCCTCCTTTCCATCGGACCTGCTCTGTTTCGAGACGAAATGCTCGCGCCGCACCCACCGCTCTCGAGCGTGTATCACCGACGGGCGCGTGGCGGCGCCACGAAGCGGCGTGATTGCCGCTCGTACGCGTGCGCCAACGCCAGCACGCGCGCGTCCTCTCCCGGCAGTCCGACGATCGACAGATTGAGCGCCGGCATCCCGTCCGCACCGAGCCCCGCCGGCACCGATACCTCGGGCAGGCCGAGCCAGTTGCCGTAGCCGAGCGCTGTGGGGATATCCGGCCAGGGGTCGATCGCGCGCGGGGCGTTGAAGGGCATCGTCGGGTAGACCATCGCTGCGACCCCCACCGTGCGCATCGAGGTTGCGAGGGCCCCCACAACGGTGGCGCGCGAGCGAGCGAACGCTTGCCCGGCCGGGTCGTTCGCCATGGGCCGATCGAGGAGCGGCTCGCACTGCTCGAACGTGGGGGGAAGAACATCGTAGAAGGCGCGATAGGCCGCGTACCCGCGTCGCACTGCGCCACGCGGGTCGTCGCTACGGCCCGCGAAGTACCGGAAGAGGGCGTTCGCCGTCGGGGCCGGCGATTTCGGATCCACGGCCACGTCCCGGCGCTCGTGCGCTGCGGCGGCAAACGCGTCACGAACGTTCGCACGGTCGACCGCGGGGGCAAACGGCTCGACCGTCGCGCCGGCAGCGCGCAGGTCCCCGACGGCACGGTCCCAGAACGCGAGCGCCTCGGCAGTCATCTGCGCGCGCGGGACGTGCGCCTCGACCAGCCCGAGCCGCACTCGAGCGAGTGCCTCATCGTGTAGTGCGGCGACTGAAGCCCCATCCCACACGCCCGCGCGTGTCAGCGGGTCCGACGGATCGGCTCCAGCGATGGCGGCGAGGAAGAGCGCCGCATCGGCGACGCTGCGTGCGAGCGGTCCGTGCGTGTCGAGGTACGGCCAGGTGGGGATCACACCGGTACGGGGCACGAGTCCGAACGTCGGCTTCATCCCCACGACCCCGGTGAACTGCGCCGGGATGCGGTTGGAGCCACCGTCGTCGGTGCCGAGCGCCGCGAAGGCCATCCCGGCCGCGACCGCGACCGCCGAACCCGCGCTCGACCCGCCGGGCGTGCGTGTGCGCGTGGCGTCGTGCGGGTTGAGCACCTGCCCAGAGTGGCTGCTCGTGCCGTTGCCGCGATAGGCGAAGTCGTCGGCCGCGGTCTTCCCGAGGACGATCGCGCCAGCCGCACGGAGCCGCGCCACCTCGAGTGCATCGCGCCCCACACCGTCGGGGAAAAGGCGCGCCCACTCGGCATTAGATCCGGTCGTGGGGAGACCGACCATGTCGTAGATCGCCTTCGCGAACACGGGGACGCCGTCGAGCGGCCCGCGCGTCCGCCCTGCGCGCCGACGGGCGTCGGCGGCACGCGCGTCTGCCAGGGCGCTGTCGGCGAGCGCGTCAATGGCGCGCCACACGCGTCCTTCGGAGCGGCACCGTTCGAGCGCGCGAGCGGTGACTTCGGCGACCGTCCAGGCACGACGACGGCGACCCGCCTGGTACTCGGCGATGGTTCCGCCGAGGGGGTCGCGATCGAGGAGGCCCCAGGGCGGCAGCGGGAGCGCGACCAGGGCGGCGAGTTGGGCCAGGGCCTTGCGTCGGGTCAAGGGCATCGAGGAGCGGGTGGGAACGGAGCGGAGTCAGCCGCGTGGTGGAGCCGTCGAAAGACGTATGGCCGGCCGCACGCAGGAAAACAAGGCGTGGCAACGGTAGGCTCGTCGAGCTTCAACTCGGCCCCGATCGAAGCCCGCGGGCGCCTTGGTCGTGTGGTTTCTGGTCTCTGGCGTCGCGTTCGCGATCGTCGCGAGCCGTTCGACCAAACGAGTGGGGGCCCCTACATGTCGGTTAGGCGGTGACGCTATGGAACAGACTTCATCGCTGTGATTCCACTCTTCATGACGCTCCCGCGCCAGCGCCATTCAGCGCCGCAATGTGCTGAGTCGGTGTCGCCGCAGCCGACAGCTCGATCGTGAACCGACTGCCGCGGCCGCGGCTACTCCGCTCGACCCAAATGCGACCACCGTGCTGCTCGACGATGTGGCGGACCACTGCGAGGCCCAGCCCACTTCCGGCGATTCCGACATTGCGGTCGCGATCCAACCGGATGAACGGCTCGAAGATGCTCGATCGCTCGCCATGCGGCACGCCGGGTCCCTCGTCGTCGATCCAGAGCAGCATCCGACTGTCGTCCGTCGACGTCGACGTGCCCACCAGGATCTCCTGCCCCGGCGGACCATACTTGATCGCGTTGTCGAGCAGGTTCACCAGCACCTGACGAAACGCCTGCGGGTCGAGCGGCACCTGCAGATGCCGCGGCACGAGGTTCGTGATGGTCACATCGGAGCCCTCGGCCAGCAGCCACACGCAATTCACCGCGTCAGTCACCAAGCGGTGCAAATCAGCGGGCCGAGGGTTGACGCTCATGTTGTGGTGCTCGATGCGTGAGAAGAACAGCGCGTTGTCCACGAGGCCCGTCAGGTGCAGGGCTTCGCGCACGATCGAATCGGCCTCCGCATCGTGCTCGGCTTGTGACCTGATGCGCCCGAACCGCAACGTCTCCCCCGACATCAGGATCTGGGCGAGCGGCATCCGCAGCTCGTGCGACACGCTGCTCACGAAGTCGGCCCGGAGCCTCGCGAGCTCCGCTTCGCGCCGAGCTCCCACGACCGCCGCGACAACTGACGCGAGCATCGCGACGGCGATGAGGCCGAGGAACGGCAGGTAGGACTCCGCCAGACTGCTCTGGATCCACCGGCTGTAGACGTCGAGCGGGGGACTGATATGCAGCATGAGCAGCGCCAGCGAGGGATCCTGGACCGCCATCGCGACACAGCCCGGAGCTGTGGATACCGTGTCGGCCATCGGCCCGGTTTGATACAACGTCGTCCAGCGCGAATCCAACACGGCCAGATTGGCGAGCTCCGTATTGCGCGGCCGGCGGAGACGCGGCTGCGAGGCGCTCGCAATGCCACGCACGGCAAACATCGAGGGAAACAGCGGTACACGCTCGAAGACGGGCGCGATGACCTGCGATGCGAACGCCCCGGGCCCAACGAGTACTCCGTACACGGCTCGCAGCTGACCGTCGGCCCCGTACTTCGGATTGAGCACCGCGATGGCCTCGAGCGCATCCGTATCACTCGGCGAATTCGTTACCGCCGCTGCAACGACGCCGCCGCCCCTGAGTGTGGGCACGAGCCGCGCTACCGCCTCCTTGAGTCGAATCGAATCGACACGCAGGGCCGGCACGACTGCCATGATCTCGCGTCGCGCGCCTTGGGCCTGTGCAGCGCGTGGCGGGCCGTCGACGTCCGCGCGCTCCAGAGCCAGCGCGCCGACGCTCCCATCGGGGCCAAAGTCGAGGCGAAAGTATCCGCGCGCGATGAGCCGCGGCGCACAGTGACAGGCGGCCACCGCACTATCCGCGGCCCTGAGGACCGCAGGGGCAGGCAGTAGCGCGCCAGCCGCGAGCGGGGCTCGTCCTCCCACCGCTGCAAAGACAGGATCGGCGATGGCCTCGAGATAGTAGTGGGACTGGGCCTGCAGCACTCGCGATGCGTCCACCGCGAAGAAGCAGGTCCCCAGGGCGACTTTCTGTCGCTCCGCGCGCGCCGTACGCCAGGTCGTGAGCGCAAAGGCGACCGCGAGCACGCAGGCCAGGACGACGAAGAACTGGACCCGACGTCGCGGCTGGAGCGCGCGACGCAGAGTCTCGAACCGAGGTATCGCCATGAGCTCACTCCGGACATCACGGACGCAAGAAAGGCGGGGTCAGGGGTCAGGGGCCCTTAGGTAAGACACTGCGACGCTACCGGGCGTGCACCTGCGGGATGAGCGGCCGGCTCGCCCCAGCGGCCGCCGCCCTATCGTGCGCGCGGAACCGCTCCCAGCCGCTGTTCGCCATGGAGTAGAACACGGGTGACGGGTGACCAGGGTACGGACCGGGCTAGGTGGCGACGCGAGTGAGCGTGAGGTGCTCGACGCTCTCCTTGCCCTGGCCCACCATGGCGAATGCGATCTCGAGATGATCGTGGTCGACGAGATGAATCGTGAGCGCGTGGACGTGTGGCGCGTCGGGGGCCGACAGGTTCGTGATGTCCACCATACTGAACCGGTAGACGTTCTGTCCGAGGTCGATCGCGTCGGCTTTGAGGCGCGGCTGGTTCTTCGCAGCACAGAAGTGCGTGACGCGCAGGTCATCGTGGTCGAGATGATAGACGCTGGTCATCGCGGACTGGTGATCCATGATCAGCTCTTCGATCAGCGCCGACCCGAGCCCGGTCACGTGATACGATGCCTCGAGCGCTCCCTTGGCCGTGCGGGCGCCAGTCCACTCGTACGTGCCACGCCAGTCGCCTTGCAGTTGCTGCAACCGCGCCAGGGCCTCGGGCGCATCCCCTCCTCCACCCGCTCGCACTCCTACGAGCGCGGCGAGCCCGAGAACTGCCGAGATGTGCATCGGAGTACCTCCGTCAAGAAGAGATGGACCGGCTCGGGCGACTGGCACGGATGCACCGGATACAGCTCGACCGTCCGACCGATGCGCCTCGCAATGCGCCGCCGTGTGCGGGCTGCAGGATAATCAGTGCGGCGTTGCTTGTCGGTCGATGCGCAGCAAGTTTGCAGCGCTCTGACCGCGCCGCGCACGCGTCAGCGCAGATCGGCTGGGTTGCCAGGGTCAGGGGGTGGCGAGCGAGCAGGACGACGACGCTGTCGCTAGAGTCGAGCACAGCGCCAAAAGCGGGACGCGGAGGATCGGGATCCCGCCCACCGTGCGCGACACCTCCGGTGCACCGGTCAGCTCAGGCACCGGCGCTCCCGCGCTCCTGCAGAGGCTATTAACACGGTCTCGACCATCGAGGCGAACGTCTCGGCCGGGACGCTCATTTCTGGAGAGCGTAAACCGCTATCTGGGGCTCAAGCGGCGGGGGCGTGCTATCCGGGGTTAGTATGCGGGTCACCTCCAAACCGTACTTTTGCGTTCCACACGCCAGAGCGCACCGGCATAGGTGATGACAGCGCCGAAACGACCCTCGTTGCTAAGGCCGTCCCGCGATTAGCGAATAAAGTCCTCGAAGTCCGCAGCGCCCTGTCGGTCGTTGGTTCGGCATCGCCGGGCGCGACGGCTGGCTACCAGACCTTGTCAATGCTTTAGGGAGGGTCCATTGAGCGCCCTTAGCGAGGAACAATTCAGGCACCGGCTTAACGAGCTCCTCGAGGAATGCGCCGCCGATCCCAGCTTTGATGAGCATGCTCGGCGGCGCTGGCTTGTCGATCATTTGGCGTCGTATGTGTCGCGCTGGCGTGGGTTCTGTGATCTTCCGATCGCGCCGGAATCGCCAGTTACAAACGTACCGGGGTTTGACGCCGTGTCCGTGGCCATCGAAGCGACCTCGCGAGTCTTCGAGAGCCTGCGCCCCCCCCGATCCCATGCTATCCGCTTGGGTAGCCGTCCGTGCAGCCATGGATCGAGCCGTTGCTCCAGAGGGCAGGAGCGGCGTGGCGCAGTTGGATGATAGGGTAATTGAACTTCAAAGGCTCTTGAAGTCCGCTGATGGCTAGAGGTTCAAAGTCGCCGTTGGGGTCTGATGGTGGAGGCCGTGGCTGCGGCGCACAATGTCGTCCGCGATATCGCTCGTCATCGACACGGCTGAGGAATCGCTTCAACATCGGCGCCGGGGGCAACACCCGGGGTATCCTCCCACGTCCAGGCGCGCCCCGCCAAAGTCCCGCTCACCGCGGGCAGGCGGATCCGCACGCCCATGTACCAGTGAAATGGGACAAGCACGTCAACGGAATCGGGCCCGGCCATGACCCACGCCGCCTGCCTCCGGTCGGAGCCTTGGCTGCCGGTGTCGGCCATTGCATCGCGCCACAGCGCGAGGCTGGGCGCATCGTGTAACCGAATGCGCCTGGGAGCACGAGGAGCAAAAGTCGAGGGTCGGAAATACAACTCGTAGCAGCGAGTGCTCTGCCCGAAAGACGGCGGCACAGGCGCTCCAGAGGGCAGCGATCGCCGGCTTTCTTGGGTCGCCATCGGCGCAACCACGAGCAGCACAATGGTGAGCAGGCCGACAAACGTGAAGGGGACTTTGGAAAAGGCCAAGGTATATCCGGCCAGCGTTAGATAAACGATGCCACCGAGCAGAGATGCCTACATTGCGCCATGATTAGCTCAGGGTTAGGCAATGGCGAATGTGTCGGAGCGATGTGGGCGTCACCCAATCCGAGCTGAAGCGTACACCAGAGGGCGGCTGAGTATGAGTTGGAAGCCAATCAGCTACGCGGGAATGAGCGCACGAGTAGCCGAGGAGACAGTGCATCTCGATGGGCTAACCGCTCAGCAATGGGAGCGGTGTCGAGTGGATCCGTTTCAGCAGGCGTATCTCACTCGCACGGCTAAAGCGGGCGAGGAGTCCGTTTATGTTGTCGCGCGCACCGACCATGGTGTCGTCTTCTTCGACGATGTGGAAGACGAGTTTGGACTGGCGCAGATCGACGACCGAGGTCGCGTGTCTCGCGCCGTTTTGTGCGGAGAACTACGGTGGGCTTTGACCGGCACTGCCGCTGACAGACGCCCCTCTGCCTGCCCCGAGCCCATCGAGCCGTTGGAAGATCCAGGGTTACGGCGCAGGGAAGTGCGGCCTTGTTATTGGTCCGAGCGCAGTCTATCGACACGCTCGCCGTCTCTTTGTCCCTTGCACCTCGCAGAGCCAGAACGTGATCGAAGACCCCTCCCGCTACGTCAGTACGGAGTTGGGTCAAGGTGCGCTCATTAACAACCTTAGCCCGGGACCACGTGTCTGTGCCGGCGTACTCACCTTGGAAGATGATTCGATCGGATTCCCCAAGGCGCCGCAGCAAACCAATGATTGCGACGACCGTTTCCGGGTCCTCGCGTAGATCCGTCTGAAAGTATTGAATCGTGCCAAATGCATGCGGCATCAGTATGTGTCGAGTATTTCCACTGACGGGTTGAAAAACGCTCCTCAGCGTCCGGAGTCAAGGTAGAATGACCACAAGGCCCGAACGCGAAACGGGCGGCGATGGAACCCTGATTGAAGCACCTGCAGAAATGCGACGAGTAGTCGCCCGCATCAAGGCCGTAGCGTCCTTAGTCATTTGAGTCGACGCGCCTCCACGCTTCGTCAGGATCATCCTCGCCGACAAAACGACCTTCTCCGCTGGCATTTACCACGAACTGCCAGACCACTCCCAAGTCTGCGGCGTCGAGGATCGCGCCCTGTCGAGCCGATGGGTTGTGTATCGCGTAAAAAGCCAACGTAGGGTCATCCAGGCCCGCCGGTCGAAGCGCGCCAACGCAACCCAGCCCACGATTCTTGTCAGCGTGCACGAACATGTTGTGAAAGGACGGTCCCTCTCTGACAGAGTTGGGATCGTACGGCAGTACGCGAACGGTGACTCCGTAGCTACCGAAGAGAGCGCTCGGCACCGCACCAATCAAGGGTGCATAGGGTGCCGTCCAGAGCGTCCGACCCCCCACAAGCACGACAAAAGTCGCACGGTCGTCGTCGGGGAGCTGGCGGTAAGCCTCCTTTAGCAGCCTTTGAACTCTCCCCGTAGGAATCGCCTCGCTATACGCACCTGAACTCGGAGCCGGATCTGGCTCTCCGGGCGACTCGACCTCTACGAACACAGCCTTGCCGGACGGGGCCGCAAATTGCCAGTCACCGACGAAGTCCGCAGCTCCCTTCGGCTCGTGAGTTGTGAACTTCCAATTGAGAACGCGCTCTAGGTAGCGTGCAACAAGCAGCTCGTTCGCAATCCTCCAGATTGGGAAGGCCTGAGAGCGACGTTCTTTTTTTGCGCGGCTTGGCTGAAAGTCTGAAAGAGAAACGCCAGCAAATTTTTTGCGATAGACCTCGATTAGATCATGATCCGCAGCGAATCGAAGGGCAGCGTTCAGCAATCGCGCCCACAGATCATCAAGAGGACCCTTAACGACGTACCAGACGTAGCTGCCGCCATTTTCAGGAGCTGGGAGGCTTTGATACCAATCCAGCCCATCAAAAAGCACTGACCTTAGGTCACGTCTAAGATTTGGTTCCAGTGCCCCCTACCCTTATCGAGAAAGGCCGAGTCGGCTACAAGGTTCGTAACAAGAAGGACCAAAGTTTAAATGCCTACGAAGTCCCGCGCGCGGGGTCAATGGCTGCAGTCTGTATTCCCAATCCGTTCGTCGCAACAGCGCTCCCGATTCGCGGTCTAGGACGTAACCCTGGAACGCAAGGATCTCACGTATCACTCGTGGCACCAGGCGACGGGTCCTGCGGTTTCGGTACCATTACATAGCCGCGAGTTCGTCCATCGGCTTCATGCAAGTGTACCAGATAAAGGTTCGGATCGTTGGCAAGTCGGACGTAGTGCGAATTCAGCAAATTGATAATGCGATGGTGCCAGAGCGGTATTCTGCTCGCAAAGGAGCCATAATCGATGGGTGACCGATAAGGGTTGGCTGCGTGGAGTAAGTCAGCACACAAACCGTACAGCTCCACGAACTGGTCTTCGTTCAGAAATGCCGCATCGGGAGGTACAAGTTCGGAGGGTCCCTCGGGCCTGCCACTTGGCTTCTCAACGACTGGCTGCGGGTAGTAGTCCGGATTAAGCCTTTTGACGTCTCGCAGAATACGTCCAGCGTGCCACATTTGCGCGAAGTCGCTATGCACGCGAGCGACGTGCTCTTGATTCGCCACGAGGGAGCTCAATGCGATCAGTTCGAGAATCTTGCGGTATTGTAGGTAGGTGGACTCCACTACAGCCACCTGATGCAAAACCTCATTGCAACGGGTAATCAACGCATTGACGACGTCGAGTCGTAGTCGGATCTCCTCCATCAAACCACAGTATTTTGCGATATCTGGTGTGCCGGTAGCAGTCATGACTCCGCTTTACCCTCGCCTGGGCCGTAGACTCCCTAGTAACTCTAGCAGCACTCCCCAGTGACGCCGATGGGGTCGATAGTGACCGCGCTTCACCAACGAGACATACGACTCACTCCATCCAGTCGCCGCTTGGACAGCTACCGTTGGAAGGGCGCCTAACGCAGGAGCAATCTCACTTTCAAACACGTCCTCCGGAAACCGCTCCCACTCCTTCGTTCGCGGTGGCGTGTAAGCCAGGATCGCAGAGCGGATCGCGTCCCAGTGCCTCCAATGCGGAACACTCTGGCCCCTACGGATGCGATAGCACATTGGCTTGGAGAGTCCTGTTGCGGCGATTAGCACATTGACGGGAGCCGATTGCAGCGCAGGTGTGATCTCGCGAAGAAACACATTGCGTTCCGGGCCTTGCCCGTTCCGTGCTTCCCACGCTCGATGCTCCTCTTCGCGTGCGGCAAGGATTGGCCAACGCCTCGTGCGGACATCAGGCGCGCTGCGTCGGTCGGCGATGCCGGCAGCCTTGCGGCGCGCAGACGTGTTCCGGATGCCTTCCGCACGCTCACGGGCGGCTCCCGACTCCGAGCAGATGTCGCAGTATTTCCTCCTACGAGCACTTAGCTTGCTCCCGCAGCTCCGACATTGAGGCGTAAACAGTGTGACGGTCGGATCTGCGATACCCAAGCCAAATCGTCGGTTCGCCGAGTCCCGGTTGCTGTGTCGCTGCGAGATCGGTGCCCTCGTGACGTGAACTACGGATCTGTCGGGACCTGTAGGCATTACGACTGGTTTCCCAAACGACCGGCTAGGCGCGTGGCTAAACGCGCGCGCAACGGCATCGGCCACCGGGCGCACCACCTTCGCCCAATGGTGCATTGTTTGGGTCAGCGTTGTGGAGAGGGTCGGCATCAGGCGACAGACCCCGCGGCGCGTCTCGAAGAAATCAGATCGCGCGAACTGGCGTGTCCTCAGGAGGTGTAACAGATACGCGTCTACGTGGGGCCGTGCGGGCTCCATGACATCATAGACGAAGGAATCCCGAGACGGCCGGTCAGCATGGATGACACCCAGGATCGGGTCGAGTCCCACAGCGACGATTGCCAGACGCGTTTCTGCTTCAAGCAGCCCGTAGAGGTAGTTGAGCAACGCCTGACCGGGCGTCGTTGCGAGCCGAGGCTCATTCGTTAGCGGCGAATGACGCGGACCGGCAGTTAACCACCGCTCGGGAACGCGTCTCAAGTCGCGTGGGAGAAACGCCACTCGGACCGACCCCCACGCGTTCCAGTAGTGCGCGGCTGCCTGCGATTCAGCGTACGTTGCTTCCGCTATGGTCGTAGCTTTCTCGATCCCCTGGATAAACGCGGTGAGAGCATCGGCGACGCCCGGGCCGGCATCGGGCAGACGCGCTGCCACTGCAGCCTGTCCTTCCACTTTGGCGACGAGCAGCTGTCGCGAAACCGTAAGAGCCGCGCCGGTCTCCATCGCCATGGCCTGATTGCGTCGAACGCGGACATCTACCGGGCCGTGTGCAGCGCCGGTGGCCACCACGGATCCATCAGCGCTCAATTGGACGAACGCCGCGCCGATATCTCGAATCCAACTCAACGCTTCCAACGTGAGTACTCCCGCGTGGCCGATCACCACCACTCGACGGAAGCCCGGCTGCACACGCGTAAAACGCCCGATCCCCCGGTCCCTCCCGAATCCATCGCTCGCCACGAGCTCGCCTCGTTCCACTGCGACTCGCACCGCATATCCGCGGAGCGTCAAGACACCATTGGACGTGCGAATCACACGCATTGGCGCGACTGCTGGTGTGGTGCCGTGTGTTGGTGCGCTCATCATCCCTCGATTGGTAGGGTTGGGATGTCGCCCAACACGTCTCGGCCTTGAGCGACAGTTGCAGCGCGCGCGACACTGAGGAACAGCCCAAAAAGCAGCATTTGGTTCTCAGCGGAAACGTCGTCGACCGTATAGGGGGTTTCGCGGGGCGCAACTCGCAGGAGCAGCTGTGCGAACCAGAACGCCACAGTCAGACACTTGTCGCGGGCGCGTTCAAGCTCGGCTATCGGTGCATCGCGAACCGCGGTGAGAGCGTCCTCGATGCTACCTGACTTGAGCGATCGAAGCGCATGTGCCCCTGAGTCCTCGTCTGGAGTCGTGGATAGTCCTGGCATCAAGAACGCGCTCATTCTCGTGAATGCCGTGACCGGGTCGCGCGCTTCCGACCGCCGCCAGGTCCCGAGCGTGCCGGTGAACGCCTCGGTGTACAGCACGAAAAGATCAAGGAGCGCTGCGCGTCCGAGACTTTCGCGCATCTGGGACATGAGCGGTGACGAGGTTTTTCGGTTCGCCATGTTGCGGAAGTGCGCAAATGCCTCTTTGGTCAAGGGCCCATCGGGCGACACAAGGCGCTCTACCCCGTCGCGGACATCAGTAAGCACAGCGATGACTTGGGCACGGGCGGTTTCCGAGTCGACCGCGAGGCGGTTCCGCCACAGCCGCCATCGCACTGAGGCGACCTTCCGCTCGATCTTCATGAATCGGTCGAGCGCGATGAGCTGTCGGGCGGTCCCTGGCGGGTACACCGCGACCGAGCCCCTCTTGCGACCCGCGCCCCGCTGCGTAGGTCGGGGAATCAGGCCCTCGCGCTGGTAGCGATGGAGCTGGCTAGGCGTGACAGACACGCCCGAGCGTGCAGCCTCAGCGAGGACCTGGCTTGCGGTTTCCCATGCTTTCGCTTGCTCCACAATGCGCCAATATGGAGCTATACGCGAGAATCAGCAATGCCTGGTAGCAGTGGCAACTTTCTTGTTGCGGCCGTAGCAATAATGGAGGTGTACGCGAGAGGAGGACTGCATGGGTTGCGGCTTCCTCGTGCAAGCCGTACACTGTCGACGCACTCGCCTGCAGTCTCCGGCCATTCTCTCGCGAAGTCTCAGAGTCGAAGACTCGATCTTATGAAATCCCTTCTTTCAACGGCCGATGTCGCGAAGCGCCTCAATCTCACCCCGGCGGCCGTTCGACTCATGGCTCACAGTGGACGCCTTCCGGTTGCAGTGAAAACCCCGGGCGGCGTCTGCCTCTATGAGCAAGGCGATGTCGACGCCTTAGTAGCGCAACGCGTGGATCAGTCACAATACCTACGCTCGGCTGAGGCGGCGCAGGCGCTCGGCGTCACTCCAGCCTCGGTCCGGTTCATGACCCGGTCCGGTAGGCTTCAAGTCGCCCAGGTGACGGACCACGGGGTGCGTCTCTACCGACGACGTGACGTGGAGGAGCTGGCGGCGGCCCGTGAGGTCGCACGGACGCGCGGGTGATGTGGGTCCGGACCACCCGTGGCTCGTCCCAAATCCATTACGCGTCGGACGCCGTATACCCCAACGCGGGGTCGGCTGGCCGGTCGAACGTTCTCATCACAGCGTGCCTATGAGGACGCCCTCGCACGCAGCGGCGGCCTGGCCTCCTCAGCGGCGCGTCAACGACGGGCTGTCCCCGTCCGCACTCGCGAGGCGCTCGCCGAGCTTTCCCCCGGGAAGCGAGGTGCCCGTAAACGGGCGCTCGATGCAATCGCCTTCATGCGTCGTACGGGCGTGTCGTTGACCCGCGCATCAAGGGAGGTGCATACGACACCAAACGCCGTGCGTCGATATGCGGCTGCGGCGCTCGACGTGCGAGACGGCTCTGTGACTGTTCGTCCAGTCGATCGGATCTTTCGTCAGATGGAAGCCGTGACAACGGTCGGCGTTCGGGTCGTCACGCCGCGTGATTCGCGAACCGCCAGCCTCATTGGTGGGCACACGAACGCCATTAAGCTGTATGGCAACACCGGACGCACCAGTCACCTTCGGCAGTACCGCAACAAGACGTTCACCACCGGAAAGACGACCTACCGGTTGGAGACAGACCCGAAGAAGCTCGAAGAGCTGGCCGACGCCGGAGAGTTGAACTTCGAGTCGATCTACGTCGACGTCGCCTAACGCGGCCCCGAATCCGTGGACCCCGATCCGATCGGCACCGCTATTCGCGTAGACGCGCGCCAGCGCCAATTGGGCTCAGGTGCCGCCTGCTTCCACTGCGGCATTGCGAATCCTGAGGCGCTCAAGGCCGCAGGTCTCACGATTATCGAGCAGCATCATAGCCTCGGCCGCGCAAACGACGCGACGCTCAAGGAATCCGATTGTCTCAACTGTCATCGGATAGCTCACGAGAGTTTGGCGAGCCAAGGCGTCGCCCTGACACCGCCGCGAACGATCATTGACCGCACGATCCAGCACGAGCGTGCCTTGGCCGTGTGGTGCTCTGACTTGGCTAAGAGGTTGTGGGTGCTCGCCGATCTCTTGGAGCAGTTTCGCACCGCGCTCGACGAGCACGCTCCTGGCTGGACGGCGGTGCCAGCCGCGAGGCCTGTGTCATTGGCGAACCGTCCACAACCTGCGTCCACCACCGATATGTCAAAGCCTCAGAACGAGGAGTCGACATCAACCGGCGTCGCTGGCAAGTAAAGGTGGGCCAAATCCGTCCGTTGCATGTCGTCACCCGTGTCTGGACAGTGCCGATGGAGGCATCGAGCAAGTTGGCACGCGTTAGGTGGCCGACGCCGCGCACCTGGCCTCGCTACGTGCTTGTCTTCGACATCGAGACAACCGTCGACGCTGCACAGGCACTCCTCTTCGGCACGTACCGGTTCCTGCGCTGGGGAGCTCAGGCCCGACTCGAACTGCTTGAGGAAGGATTCGTTCACGCCAACGATCTCAGGACAACGCACCCCGATTCGTATCAGCTGCTCGTCGACACATGCGCGGACGAGACGATAACAGTCGCCCGAGGCGGCAATCCCCGTCTCATGCTGCGCTCGCGCGACGATTTCGTCCGTAAAGTGTTCTTTCGGGTCGCGTATCGGTTGCGGGGACACGTCGTCACGTTCAACGCGCCGTTTGACCTGTCACGGCTCGCGGTCCATTGGGGTGCTGCCGATCCACCGCTGTACGGAGGTTACTCGCTCGGACTGGTTGGGCAGCGCGATGCGTCAACTGGCGAATGGAAGGACAGTGTGTGGCACCCCCGCGTTGTTATCAAATCGCAGGACTCGAAGCGCGCCGAAGTCCGTTTCACCCGCGCCGGCCGTTGCGAGGCACGCCTCCTCGTGCCAGATGGCGCGTCCTGCGAAATATTAGACTCCCGATATACGCACCGTGGCCGATTCCTTGACCTCAAGACCCTGGGCTTCGCACTTACGGACCGCAGTCACTCGCTGGCGTCGCTCGCCAAGACCCTGAAAACGCAGCACGAGAAGTCGCGAACCAAGGAACACGGCAAGATTACACCGGAATACATCGCGTACGCCCGCAACGACGCGCTCGTCACGGCTGAGGTGCTGGAGAAACTCCGCATCGAATTCGACACCCATCCGATCGGCCTGTTGCCGGAGCGGGCGCGGTCATCAGCCTCGATCGCGAAAGCGTACTGGCGGAAGATGGGCATTAGTCCGCCCCTGACTCGATCGCCAACGATCGGGCCTGAGGTGCATGGCATTGGCGCAGCCGCGTACTACGGCGGGCGAACCGAATGCGGAGTCCGCAAGGTGCCTGTGCCCGTGGTGCACACGGACTTCACGAGCATGTATCCGACCCTCTACTGCCTGACGGACATCCATCGCTACATGATCGGGGCGGAGATCGGAGTCGAGGACGCGACGGCGGAGTGTCAGGGGCTGCTGGACTCGATTACGCTCGACCAGTGCTTCGACAAGGTGTTATGGCCACGACTCGCCGGGTTCGTGCAGATCATTCCCGACGGCGACATGCTCCCCATTCGAGCCGACTTCGACGGCGTCACGAACACGAACAACGTCGCCGTTGGCCCGGTGAGTAGCCGCGGCGAGGCGATGTGGTACGCCCTACCAGACGTGGTCGCCTCCGTGCTCAAGACCGGTCGTGTCCCTCGGGTGCTCCGGGGAATCCGCCTCACTGCCACTGGGCAACTGTCCGAGCTGAAGCCCGTCACCTTCGGCGGCGTTGTACCGATCGACCCGCGTGTGATTGACCCCATCCGAGCGTTGATCGAGGAGCGCATACGGATCAAGCAACGGACCGATCTCGACGACCCGACGCGCGAACGTCTCCAAAAACTGCACAAGACGTGTGCGAGCGCGATCGGGTACGGAACGGCGGCCGAGATCAACCGAGAGGACGCGCCCAGCACCCAGGAGGATGACGTCAGGGTCTACACCGGAAATGAGACGTTCTGGACAACGGTCAACGGGATCGAAACGCCTGGAAGCATGTGCTTCATGCCTTTCGCATCGATCGTGACCGCCGCGGCTCGGCTGATGCTGACGCTCTTGGAGCGCCGTATCGCTGAGCGAGGGGGTGCCTCGGTCTTTATGGACACCGATAGTGCGAGCATTGTGGCGACCGAGCATGGAGGGCCCGTCACATGCAGCACCTGGACCCCCGGAGAAGATGGAGACTTGAGACGGATCGATGTCACCCTCCGCGCGCTGTCGTGGCGCGAGGTCCGCGAGATCGTTGACGCGTTCGGCGAAGTCAATCCGTACGACCCGAGCGTGCTTCGAGGCTCGATCCTCAAGATCGAGGATATCAGTCTTGCGATCGGGCATGACGACAAACCCGATAAACGGGCTGGGATACGACCGCTCTGGTGCTACTCGATCGCCAGCAAGCGATACGTCTTCTTCACCCGATGTGATGATGGCGGTCTCAGACTGGTCGCCTGGTCAAAGCACGGACTCGGCCATCTGCTCGACCCGACGCGGACTACTGACGACTTCGACGCGACTCGCCTCACGGGTGACGCCGACCTGGAAGACGACTCGACACACGCGCCTCTCCAGACGGATGATGCGTCTGAGAGCAGCACGCGACGGAACTGGTTTCGGGAACTCTGGGAATACGTCCTCAGTGAGTCGTTGGGCCGGCCACGCCCCGCTCCCGACTGGTTTATTCGCCCAGCGGTGAGCCGTTTTACACTGTCACGTGCGGAACATCTCAAGGCATTCGGGCCGTACAACGGGACCACGCCAGTCGACGAGCAGGTTCGACCGTTCAACTTCGCGCTCGTCGCATACGTCCAGACGCCGAAACTGAGCGGCGTGACGGATGCGGCGGGGTCGCGAGTTGGCGAGATCGACGTCCAGCGGTTTCGCCTGACGGCGCCGTACGACCAAGTCGCCGAGCATTGGCTGAGTCCGACCACGGACTGGGTCGACTCCCACACGTGCGATCGATACCGCCTCTACACGGGTGATGGGCCCCCTTGCGACCCAGCGGGCGTCGTCCAGGAGCGCCGCTACCGGCCGCAGAAGGCAGACTCGCGTCCGTACGTCCGGGTCAAGTCGATGGAGGACATCGTGAGACAGTACTCGGTCCACCCGGAGGCGAAACGTCTCGGCGCGGATGGCCTGCCCTATCACCGATCAACCGTGGGTATCCTCGGACCGCGCCCCGTGGTCATCGATCCGCGCCTCCGTCGGCACATCGGCAAAGAGGGGAATCGGATCGAGGAGTGGACGGGCGGACTTCTCCACGACCCCGAAGAGGTCTGCCGGACGTACCGAGACCCGGCGCGGAATTGGTTCGCAACATTTGTACGTCCAATTCTTGAGTGCGTGCCCATTCGCGACCTTGCCAAATTGACCGGGCTCCGTAAGGCTACCCTTGCCGATATCCTCGGCAACCGCACGGCGCCGTCGCCACGTGCGGATTTCGGGCGATGCTGATCCCTCGTTTCGCTCGAACCTGATCGCTCGTTTCGCTCCAAGCTGATCGCCCGTTTCGGCGGAAGCTGATCACCCATTTCGCTCGATCCTGATCACCGGGGTCGGGGGGCCGCGGGATCCCACCGGCGGCGCTATCTCCTCCGGGACTTTTTCCCGGAGCGAGGTCGTGCCAGCTGCGAGGGTAGCCATGCGGAAGGTGATCGAGGTCCTGCGCCTCCGATTCGACCAGGGGCTGAGCCACCAGGCCATCGCGCGCGCCTTGGGGATCGCGCAAGGCAGCGTACAGTCGTATCTCGCGCGGTTCGTGGCGAGTGGCGTCGGCTGGCCGCTGGCGGCAGCGCTCGACGAGGCCGCGCTCGAGGCCCAGCTCTTCCGCCGGCCGCCCATCCCGGCTCCGACCGCCCGGGCGCTCCCGGACTGGTCGACTGTGCACGCGGAGCTCAAGCGGAAGGGCGTGACACTGCAGCTCCTCTGGCAGGAGTACAAGGCGCGGTGGCCGGATGGCTACCAGTACACGCAATTCTGTCGGCACTACCACGCGTGGGCGGCGACGATCGATCCGGTGCTCCGCCAGGTGTACGTGGCCGGCGAGCGCACGTTTGTCGACTATGCCGGCCCGACGGTGCCGATCGTCGAGGGGCCCGGCACGGCGGTGCGCGACGCGCAGATCTTCGTCGCGGCGCTGGGTGCGAGCAATCTGATCTACGTGGAAGCGACGTGGACCCAGACCTTGCCCGACTGGATCGCGGCCCATGTACGGATGCTCGAGTACTACGGCGGGGCCACCGCGCTCATCATCCCGGACAATGCGTCGGCGCTCGTCACGAAGCCCTGCTACTACGAGCCCGAAGTCCACCCGACCTACCGCGACTTCGCCGCCCACTACCACACGGCGATTCTGCCCACGCGCGTCGCCTCCCCTCGGGACAAGGCGAAGGTCGAGACCGCGGTGCAGATCGTCGAACGCGAGATGCTGGCGCCGCTCCGGCACGAGCGTTTTACCTCACTCGCCGAACTCAATCACGCTCTCGCTTTCGCCCGGGAGCGCGTGAACGATCGCCCGTTTCAGAAACTCTTGGGCAGCCGCCGCTCGCTCTTCGAGGCGAGTGAGCGCGCCGCGCTCCGTCCGCTCCCCGAGACCCGCTACGAGCTCGCCGACTGGAGGCAGGCCAAGGTCAACATCGACTATCACGTGTCGGTCGAGCGGCATCTCTACAGCGTACCGTACGCGCTGGTCCGCGCGACCGTCGACGTCCGGCTCACGGCGACCATGGTGGAGATACTCTACCAGGGCACGCGCGTCGCGGCCCACCGTCGGAGCACTGTGCCCGGACGCGCGACCACCGATCCCGCGCACCGGCCCAAGTCACACGAGCGACACCTCGACTGGACGCCGTCGCGGCTCATCGCCTGGGGCGCGCACATCGGGGCGTCGACCGAGCAGGTCGTCACCCACATCCTGGAGCGCTACCCCCACCCGGAGCAGGGCTACCGGGCGTGCTTGGGTCTCTTCTCCCTCGCGCGCCGCTACACCCCGGCGCGCCTCGAGGCCGCGGCCGGTCGAGCGCTCGCCACCGGAGCCGTGAGCTACCGCTCGATCAAATCGATCCTCGCGACGCACTTGGACCAACTCTCACTCAGTGACATCGACTCCGCGCCGCATCTCCATCTCCCGACCACCCACGCCTACGTGCGTGGTGCCGACTACTACCGTCGCGCGCTCGCCGCGCCGCCACCCGCATCCGCTCGCTCCCCGCTCGTCATGCTCGACCCCTACGTGGAGGACCACTCGCATGCTGATTGAACAAACCCTCTCCCAGTTACAGTCCCTGCGTCTGACCGGCATGGCCGCCGCGCTCGACGAGCAACGCGGCGTACCCGACATCGCTCAGATCAGCTTCGAAGACCGCTTCGCGCTCCTCCTCGAGCGCGAGCAGGCTGCGCGCGCCGATCGGCGACTCACCCGGCTCCTCCAACTCGCCCGCTTCCGCGTGAGTGCCTGTGTCGAGGACATCAACTTCCGCGCGAAACGTGGACTCGATCGCGCGCTCGTCCTGCGACTCGCCGGCGGCGACTGGATCCGCACGCACCAGGTGGTCCTGCTCGTCGGTCCAACGGGCACCGGTAAGACGTGGCTCGCCTGTGCGCTCGGGCTGAGCGCCTGCCGGCAGGGCCACTCCGTGCGCTACCTCCGACTCCCGCGTCTCTTGGGCGAAGACTTAGTGCGGGCCCGGGCCGACGGCTCCTACGGCAAGCTGCTGCAGCACCTCGCCAAGACGGACCTCCTCATCCTGGACGACTGGGGACTCGCGCCTCTCGGTGATCGTGAACGACGCGATCTCCTCGAGATCGTCGAAGATCGGGTCGACCGACGCGCCACGCTCGTGACGAGCCAACTCCCTGTGGAGCACTGGCACGAGCTGGTCGGCGACGCCACCTTTGGCGACGCAATCCTTGATCGCTTGGTGCATCACGCGCACCGCATCACCCTGACCGGCGGCTCACTCCGCCGGCTCGGCCAACCAAAGATCGATCAGGAGTAACACGTGAGACTCACGCGCCATCATTACTAACTGATCTCGTGGCCCACCGACTCGGTGACCAGCCTCGCGCGGATGCACGCGATCGGCGTGCCCTGCATCGCGTGATCAGCTTGGAGCGAAACGGCTGATCAGCTTCGCGCGGAATGTGCGATCAGCTTGACCGAAATACGCACCACGATCGATCGCGAGGTTGACGCAAGTAGCGGGTGCGATCGCAACGGTGATCTCTGATGAAAGCCTGTCGAAACGACGACGGTCATGGACTCGCCGAATCGACGAGATCGTTCAACTTGCATTGGCGCTTGAGGCACCAGATGCCCTATCGCGGTGTGAGATCCTGGTGGTCAATTCGCGATCGACAACACTACCGCTCCGCCAATGTGCAACGTGCGGACAACCGCTTACCTCGTCACACGCACGCGCGCGTTATTGTTCGGCCCCGTGCAGGAAGCGTGCGCTACGAAAGCGGGACCGTGCGGTAGGTCAGCGCCTGACTCGACCTCTTCCTTTACAGGCAAAGAAGCATTAGCGAGAACCGTGACCATCGGCGCTCGTGAGCTGTGTTGCCATACCGTCAGCGACACGCACACGCCACAGCGTGGAGCCGCCACGGCAGAGCGATCGCGAGAATACCAGGTACATCCCGTCTGGCGACCAGACCAAGGGGCCGCCCGGGGTGCAGTCCGTTTCATCATGAAGTCGGCTGACCGGCAGAACCCGGTCATCAACTCCACTGGGTCGCACCACGTGGATTTCTGGTATGCTATCGTCGCCGACATAAGCGATCCACTGCCCGTCCGGGCTCCACGACGGGCTCCGACCGTTCCCTACGACACGTCGATTTGCGCCCGATGTATCCACCACAACAGTCTTCCGTCCGCGTCGCACATCGTCGTACGCCAGTTGGGTCCCATCCGGGCTCCACGTGAACGAGATCGGCCCGAGCGTATCGGCAGGCACGATCGCATGCGCTCCCGTTCCGTCAGAACGCATGAGAAGGATCGAGTCCTTCCTGTTCTCACCGCAAAGGCGGGCGGCAACGATCGTGCGTCCATCGGGAGATGCTTGTGGGCGCGAGATCCCGCCCAGCGAGCACGAAGGCCCGAGACGCGTGCGTTGGCCGTTCCGCAGATCAAATCTGTACACTACCCAGGCGTCCGAATCTGGCGCCGGGTCGACGTAGAGTACGCTGGCTCCTCCCGGCTCAAGACTGACGTCTTCAATGGTGGGGCCAGTGAACGGCCCACACGTCATCGGGCGACCGGTCCGGCGATTCCCTTCTGATGAACCGTTCTTCTCACGTGGGGCAGGTGCTCGGCGGGTAATCCTGCCGCTTCGCAGGTCGAGTGCGTAGATCCCGGTCGTAGAGCAATCCACGTCGAAGTCGTCAAAGCCCGCGACGTACAAGCTTTGATGCGTGAACAACAACGACTGTCCGCTATCAGTCCATCCCAACGCTGTCTCGCCCGGCGTGTACCGGTTCAGGTTCACGGAGCCACTTTGAAGGGTCCGCTGATGCGGGACGAACGGCACGAGTGAGTCCGTCGGCTGCCAATCGGCAAACGACAGCGGGGCCTTCCTCAAGACACCAGGGGAACTTGATTGGCCCGAAGCGAACGCAATCCCGCTGTGCAGGCCCGCGAGCCAGGCAGCCGCACTCGGGATGCCTATGACACCGAGGAACGCAATCTTCGAGCAAGTGCTCGGACGAAGCATGGTCGAGTCAGGGGATCCAGCTCAAGCCAATTGATGGCGCGACTAACGTCGTTTGATGACGGCCGATCGTGGCGTATGGCTTGGTCACGACACTACTAAGTGGGAACGAACCGCCCGGATACAGCGTGGCGTAGGTCGCGCGACCGAGATCGTAGTAGCGCAGACTGATGTCGCCCGCGAAGCCCGAGTGAGACCGCACCGTGACGAAGCCGCCGCCGGCAGCCCACGCGAAGTTGGTCGCCTGCCGTTTGGTCAGCGTGGAGTACGGTCCAAACTCGGGAGTCGTCCCCGGGTTCGACGCGGACGACGATGCCCAAATGTGGGCGACGCCTGCGGCCGCGGTCGTGTAGAAATGCCCGCTCATCGCCGGAATGTCGAATTCGGGGCCCACGGTGCCGAACAGCGCGCTGCTTCCGTTAATGATGTGCGGCGTAGCGTTGGGCAGACCGTTGTCGTGCGACGAGGGAAGCAGTCCGGCCAGCTCCAGGCGCATCGCGAAAGGCGAAGACGGAGCCACGGCGTAGCGGATTCCGGCGACACCGCCGATGCCGACGTCTCGGTTGTCGACGAGCGGGCCGACGGGCACTGGCACGATGCCGGAGAAGGTCGCGGTCACGACGCCGGACCGCGCGGGCTGTGCATCAGTGATCGCGGCGAGCATGACGTTCGAGGCAATCGCCGCCCCGAGAACCGCCGCGTATGCGGATCGCTTCATAGCAGAGTGCCCCGAGGAGAAGGTGCTAAGAGGCAAACCTCGACTCCGACACTTCAATCCCACAGAGAATATGAGGTGCAGTGCGGCCACTGACTACTGACGGCTGGCGATCGAATCAGCGCATGTGAGAAGTCGCTGCCAAGGCCGCCGCGGAGCGGGACGCTTGGCCCCAGCTTCCGCCTGGCGGCAAGTCCGACCGCCCTTGCTTTGAGTTTTCTGTGAGTGGGCGGCGGTCGCGGTGCGCGATCCCGGCTGCGGCTTATGGGTATTCGACTGCGTTCCGGCTCATTGCCTTTTGGCGGACCACGTCCCGGCGAGTATCAGGTCTTGGCCCCCCGCCACTATCTGGAGGTTCATGCCCATGCCCGGGCCATACGGGCCCCCTGCCATCGACTCACCCGAGATCGTGCCTGCGGTCTCCCAGCTTTGCGGACCAGAGGTGTAACTGTCGTAGTCGCACTGAAACCCGACATGGCCCTGCGCGTCAACAGCGCCCTGAATGATCCCGGTATACGGGCCCAAGACGGTCTGCACGCCGGAGATCTCGCACGTGATGGTGGCGTTGGTATAGGTGCCGGTGAACACGGTGTCGCCGGTGGCTGGCTCTGTCTGGGTGAACGTCATCGTGGCCGCGACGGCGCACGTGCCGCCCGTCGAGACTTGGGCCTGAGCCTGATAATTCCAGGTGCCCGGCACGGCGAGGCGCGGCGCGGTCGACGAGCCACAACCGCCGAGCATCAAGCCGCCAAGGAGTGCGGCAACGGTCCCGACGCGCACGGATCGGCCTTTGTTGAATGGGTCGACAATACTAGCGGGCTTTCGCAAGACAAGCGAGAACGACCCGTGTGATGGAACGCAAAAGTACGGTTTGGAGGGGTTTAGAGACGCCCGCGGCGACGATTCGAACGCACGCCAGAGTGCAGTAGCAAGAGCGCCGATGAGAGCCGCTTCCACGATCCAACCGACGGTGAACGCCAGGGCACAGTAACGCGCGACCGACAGCTGCTGCGCATCGAGGGCTAGCCGTGCGGCACGAGTGGTGAGCTGATCCAGAACCGACCATGCGATCGGGATCATGACGGCGCCGATGAGACCGCGCGTCCATGTGAGAGGCCCGCGAATTCTCGCAATCCCCACGCCGAGGAGGGGCGCGACAACGAACCCCGCAGCACCAACCAGCAGGAGTTCGACGAGTACCGAGTCGGGCCACATGCCGCAGCCAAGTCTACCTCGCGAACGCGAGCATACCAGATCCACGCGCCGTTCCACGGCTGCATCGGAATTTCCTTCCCGTCGCCGGTGCGGCCGCCGGCTCCCAGACTGTTGATCGGATAGATCGCCGGAGCGAGCTTATCAACATGAGCCACATGGTGCTTCCGGACGAGGTGACAATTCGCGTCATTGTATGGGATCATGGCGTCGTCACACGCTACGCGAGTGACCCCATCGCGATCATGATCCGCACGTTTGCGCGCCAGAAAGCCGATTATCACCTGGGACCTTTTTTCACCGATCGCGATGGCGTTGTGAAGATTACCAGAGGCCAGATGCTAGCCGCCGTCAGCAACGTGCTCTCTTACGGGCTGATGGACTACGTTGGCATCGAGGACTCCTTCTCGCTCGTCGAGATCGCGCATCTCTCGCGAGAGGAATTGCAGAACCTCAACGAGCATTACGCGCGCACCTGGATTAGCGAGGACGACGATATCAAGGAGCTGTACGCCTCCCTAAAAGAGCTCCGGCGTCTACTTGGCGCTGCCGCGAACGAGCGTTTCGTTCCTGCGTGGGCGAGTGGGCGCCGCCGCGACGAGTGGGATAGGAGTGCGCCGAGTCGGGAGTATGAATACGTGGTCAGTTACGAGCCGGCTTTCACCCCACCGCGCCCCTCGTGAGTTCAACCGGTGTTCCGTGGCTGGCCGCTGGTCATGGCGCCATCAATCCCTTCGACACAGTTTCGGCTCCCTGAGTCGATCAACGACACGCCGTTCCTTCAATGCACCACATGTCGCCCGAAACTAGTCGCAGGCGAGCCGACTGTCAGCCACTGCGGCCGCGACAAGGTGGTTAGGCGCCGGCGGCCTGTGGAACGCAAAAGTACGGTTTGAAGGGGTCTGGCATACTAACCCGGGCGTGCTATCCGGGGTAAGTAGCCAGCCTCCGCGAAATTCCCGACTTCCCGGTCGCGTATCACAAATCTGATGTCACGCTGATTCGTCGGTGCTCCGCCGACTCGCGTGATCGTCGTCGCTGTGTCGTTCAGTCGCCGCACCGGTCCTGGCATCGGTTGCCGCGTAATCCGGCACTTCCCGGTCGTTTGCATAATCATTCGGTCGTAGGTCTCTGCGCAGTTCTGGCCTGACTCGCTTCTGATGCCCTGACCGCACGGTGGTCCGGCTCCGGGTCTCATCCCAAACGCCGCCGGTGACACTCCCTCGCCCGCAGTCTGCCTCGCTCTGGCCACGTGGATCTGAGTTTTAGCGTTAGCATCGCTCGCGTGCTGCTTCGAGCGCCACCCCCGACTTCTGGACGCGGCTGGCCATTGGGATTGCGAAGATGGTTAGCCAGTGTGCAGATGCAACAATCGAGAACGTCATATGGTAGTAATAGAAGCCTCCGCACCGGGACGCACCGATGATCAGATCTCGCCGAGTGGGCCAGCACCGCTGGACTGTGGCCCTCACTCTGATCGTCACCATGGGCTGGGTGTCGTGGCGAGCGCCGCGGCCGGATCCAGACGCGGTCAGCGGGTGCTATGCATTAGCCTATGGCGCCTGGTTTCCGTATGCTCTTGGCCACACGCGCGCGAACGGGAACACACCGGTTCCCACAGCACTCGAGCTACGCTCCGAGGCGAAACGCGCCACACCGGATGACACGGCACGACTTGTCAGCGCGGTCCCACGCGAAGAGACTCGAAATGAGAAAACCATCTGGCCAGTCGTGTGGTCTTTCACGGCGCCCGAATCGCTCTCTGTCTTCTGGGATCCAGCAATCGGGCTCCCGAATGTGCTATCGCTGGGCGGTCAGACGTCGTTTCAGCTTCGGGTGCGAGGCGATACGCTTGACGGAATCGCGGACTTTCAAACTGACCAACTGCTGGTCCTCGGCGACCCCTGGGCACCAGTCCGAGCGGTTCGGGCTCCCTGCGGGACACCACGACATCGGCATGGCGAGAACGCCGCGCGGCGCTGAACCAGTGGGCGCAGGTGCAGCACCTCGACACGGCCCTCGTCGTTCAACGCGCGATTGCCGCGTTCGACCGTTACAAGCACCAAAGCTTCGGCGTCGGGCCCACGGTGTTGAGCGGCTTTGTCAGCAGCTACTATCGGGCACACGGACGTCTGCCGCGCACCGCCGTGGAGGCGTATCCCGGCGACAGTGGATTGTTTCGGCTCCTGCCTCGGGCACTGTTTCTTCGCAACACAAATGGAATCCCCTACTTGTACCGCCCTCACGGCAAGCTGTACGACGTGATCGACGTCGGGCCTGGCGGAAAACCGGTTGATGCCCAGCACGTTTGGCGAAATCTCTCACCCGACTCGATGGACGGCGTAAACGGGCTCCGCCGATGATCGCGCATCGGGGCGAGCAGCCCTTATTCATGGGCGGGGCGCTTACGGAAGGCGTGCTGTTGGGAGCTCCGCCGTGTCCGTGGGAACCTGAAATTCCTGAGTTGCAGCTTTCCCTATCGTCCCGGAGGTGCAAATGCAAGATTTGCTGTTCCCTCGTCCCACCATAGTCGTTTGATAGTTGTTATGTCCTCAAGTTCTTTTTTCAACACCGCGACCACAGTGGCACTGCTCTCGTGTGTGGCGCCAGCGGCCATGGCACAAGAGCCGCCGGGTGGGTCTATCACCTACAGCATGCGGCTAGCGACGGGACTTCGGGGGACGCAGGAGTACTCCGTCCGCGGCAGATTGATGCGCATAGACACGCGACGAGACAGTCTCCCGCAGTCCGCGACAAGCATCGTGATAGATCGTGATCACGGAGTCGGGTACATACTGCTGCCAGGGCAGACGTTCATGAAGTTCCCAATTGGCTCGCGGCGCTCCGGTGACAGCGCACTATCCACAAGGGATACCGCCGGCTCCCATCGTGGCATAGCGCTGGCGCCCGGACTCAACCCGACCGGACAGCAGGAGGTCATTGCCGGCACGCCATGCGAGGACTACGTGTCCACGGTGGGTAACATGGTCTTCAACATTTGCATGGCGAACGGGCTGGGTAATCTGTTAGGGTCGGATTCCTTACCAAGCCCGTTGGGCCTAACCGGGATCGGCGGCGCACACCTCGACGCGGGGCAGCTGATCCGCGGGAATTTCGCACCGCTGAAGGAGGTCATCACGTCGGTCGACGGATCGGACACCTCGATGGTCATGATCGCGACGAGGATCAGGCGGACGGCGCCCGATAGCACGGTATTCGCCATCCCGTCTCAATACAGAGAGGTTCCCCTCGGGTTGCCACCGGCTTTGGCGCCAGGACCAGCTGCCTCGCCGAGATGAGGATTGAAGGGTCGACGCGCCGTAGCTAGGTGCTCTAGGATGCCTGACAGCCTGCTGACCGAGAAACCAATCTCCGGCACGATTCGTGAGCGACGCTACGGCGTCTCTGGCGGTGCAAACCTATGGGTTCGGTTCGATGACGATGCCACCGAGCCGTGGGTTGGAGTCTTCGGCATGGGTGACGTCTCACCATACTGCGCCGTCGTGCCCTTCGATGATGACGGGGGACGAACCGTGCTGGTGGTGGCGGGAGGCCAAGGCTACATCGTGGACCGAATCTCGGGCACGGTGCTGCGAGAGACGGACTGGTTCTACAGTTACAGCGCCCTGGCCCCACCCACGCGCGATTTCGTAATCGTCGCGGACAATCAGCATATCTGGGCCTGTCGGCGTGACAACGATGGTGTGCGGGCGACTGGGCCGGCCTTCCTTATCCCTATGCAGGATATCCATCAGGTCGCGCTCGACGGCATTGTGTTGTGTTCGAGCGATCGACGGATGCTGAGTTAATTGGCTTCGTCGAGTACCCGCACCGGCAGTTTCGCTGGCATCGCTTCCGCCTCCGCTATGACGACATGCGTCTGGAGGTCGGCGAACGCGTAGAAGGTGACGTGCAAGGGCAGGCTCCGTACGGCGGCTTCCCGCCGCGCCCGGAGTACTTGGAGCAGATGCTGCGGTACCACTTCGTTTAGGACACGTGTCGTCCGGCTGCTCGGCTCCAACGGGCCTACTGTGACTCCCAGGGACGGATAGAATCCCACATGAAGCCACTGCCTTCACCCCAGAAATTGATCCTGATGGACTCTAGGCGGCCGTTGAGACGCGCAAGCCACTGATCACGCGGCTCTCGAAAGCTCCGCAGAACGTCTTGGGAAAATCTGGGATCGCCGCGAATACGATCGATTAGGGGCGTGATGCGTTCTTTGTGAAAGCGGCCGAAATCCGCCCACATGCGAACTCCTCCGTCGCTCTCGTTAGCCTGAGCACCCCTCACGGACATGAGGAACTGCGTCTGCGCGTAGGTGGTGAGGGGCTCCACGACTGAGCCGCTTGCCATACGGATCTCGCCGTCCTCCAATCTCGCTCTGAATAGATCATGGGTTTCGGACGCGGATCGACCCATAGCCTCCGCGTGAAAGAACATAGGTGACCCGAAGCCCAACGTGAACAGTGGTCGATCTGATCGATACAGATATCGAAAAGTCTCTGAGAGAAGCGGATCGAGGACTCCCCACGACTCAGCTCCGAGGGCCGTGACGCTGGCTGCCATATAGAGGAAGCCACCGAGCACTTGGGGCGCGGTGGTCAATTGAGGGAACCCAGGCTCGTTGGCAGCCACGGTGGTGAAGTACTCGATCAGACTCTTTAGATCTGCAAACAGCGCCGTTTCATCGGAGCGTGCTATCGCGACTGCAAGTGCAATCGCCTCAGTCTGAGAATCGAGCAATTGCTTCACGATCAGTTTCCCTGCGCCAATATTCTCGAATGCTCCGCTCGCCTTGATTCTTGCCCAAGTACGATCGAATTCTTGTCGGACCGAGGTAAAGCGCAAACGAAGGCCCTTGAATTGATCATTACTGATTTGAGTGTTGATCGCACTGAATAGTCGATGCAGCCTTGGCTCCAGTGACTCACCAACCGATGGTTGTTCCGGCGGTGGCGATGTCGCGACACCTGAGTTGCCAGGTCCCCGTCGGATGGACTGAACGATTCTGTTCAGCTCTTCGATAGTTTGAATTCGATTCGCGGGGTGCTCGAGCACGACTCGTCGCAACAACTGGTCGCGTACTAAGGCGAGTCGCGGTTCTGCCGCTATCTCGTCCGTCGTGAACGCCTGCTCGATTTCTTCTCTAAACATCAGGCTGTTTGTGAGCATGTACGTCAGGAGCTTCCCGAGTGTGTAAATGTCCGCTGCGGGAGTGACGTCTGTGATGCCACCCCGTTGCTGCTCTGGGGACATAAACCACCTCGCACCCACCGTCTCGTTAGGCTCCGTTATCCTGGCAGCATCAGCTGTATCGCGTAACAGACAGATGCCGAAATCTGATACCAGCGGTGTCCGCAGAGTCGAATCCACGAAGAGAATGTTGTCGGGCTTGAGGTCCCGGTGAATGACGCCCTTCGAATGGGCCTGGCCTACTCCGATAAGAATGCCTAGGAAAATCTCTAAACAGAGCTCGAGTCGTCCACGCAGCAGGGCCTTCTGGTCTTCAAGATTTGTTATGGCCAATGGCATCACGATGTAGCCGCGAACAGCTCCGTTCTCAACCTCTTGCAGGTTGTGATCCAGAATAGGCATCACGTTCGGCGCCTTAGCGTCTGACAAATCCGCCTGAACCCTGACCTCGGTCTGGAACCGAGTGCGGTTCTTCGATCGGGTCGTCTTGATAACCTTAATGGCGACCAGCGCCTCGCCCTCTCCGCCAGTTGCCTGGTAGACGTCCCCTTGACCGCCGTCACCGATCTTTTCGCCGCGGGTCCAGCGGCCAAATACCTCGGGCGCTGCCATTACGCGCAGACCTGGCCAACGGGGTTCAATAAGTGCGTCATGGCGCGAAAACCATCGGCTTGGGAAACTGCGGCGCAGTCGATCGTGGATGGCACAAACCGATAAGCGGATCGTCGCGTGTGCGGGGTGGCCTTGGCAAAGCTCTGCGTGAGTGCATTACGCCGTCAGGCAGGATTGAATGCTCTGCCCCCCAGAACGCGGAATATGCGTTGAACATTGACCGGTCGAAGGTAATTGTCCGTCGCGCCCTGCGTTAAGTCCGGTGCTCTTTCTGTCGCGTTGACATTCTCGGTACGTCTCGCCTTTCGACCAAGCGCAACAGGGCGGCCCAGTGCCGGCGGTGTGGCACGTAGTGTCCGTGTCTCACGAGTGAGACGTACGACTCACTCCACCCAGTCGCGGCACGAATCACCACCGTCGAGAGCGTCCGAAGTGTTGGCGCAATCTGATCCTCGTACGTGGTGGCGGCAAACCGTTCCCAGTCCTTCTTCCGCGGTGGCCGGTGCTCAGCCACTGCCGTCCGGATCGTGTCCCAGTGTCGCCAATGCGGTACGCCTTGCCCTCGGCGAATACGGTAACACATCGGCTTCGACAGCCCAGTCGCAGTGACCAGTACATCGATCGGAATCGACTTGAGTAGCGGAGTGATCTCCTTGAGGAACACGTCGCGGTCGGGACCGGCGCCGTGCTCCGTGTCCCACTCCCGATGCTCTGCCTCTCTCGCAACGAGCATTCGCCAGCGATTTGCCTTCGTCTCAATAGCGCTGCGTCCGTCGGCAATGCCGGCTGCTTTGCGTCTCGCGGTTGCTGAGCGTGCGCCCTCCGCCTGCGACTGCCCTGGAGCCGCAGCCAAGCAGGTATCGCAGTACTTGCGTCGAGGAGCGGTGAGCTTGGCACCGCACGACTGACAGCGTGCCGGAAGCGCGCTCACTGGCGACGGAACGCCAGCAGATGCGGAGTGGTGGGCAGCATCACCTCGTCGGTGATGGGCAGACGGTGGCCGGCTATTGCGGTTCGTGAGTGGCGTGCGAAGGAGCCGCCCTTCATCAAGGGCGGTGCGCTGGTACCGTCGCGCACCGATGCCTTCTCGGGTCCGCCTCGTGAGTGATCGCGCAAAGGTCGAGGCGACGCGCTCAGCAACCGGGGCGACGAGTTGCGCCCACCGTAACGCTGTCTCGCTAAGCGGCAGTGTAATCGCGGGCATGAGCTTCGCTACGCCGTTCCGACCTTCAAAGAAATCCTGGCGCGTGAAGACTTGAGTAGCCAGCAGATCCAGTACGTACGCGTCGACGTGCGGACGCACCGGCTCCATGACGTCCAGGGCCAGGGAGTCGCGCGACATGCGGTCGGCGTGGATAACGCCAAGCAATGGATCACATCCAACTGCGATCAGTGCGAGACGCGCCTCAGCTTCGAGAATCGCGTACAAGTAGTTGAGCAGGGCGTTGGCCGGATTCACCGCCTGTCCATTCTTCCGACTCACCGGGGATTGCCGCCTGCCGAATGCGAGCCAGTGACCCGGTACGCGCCTCTCGTCGCGTGGGGTGAACGTCGTGGACACAGCCGACCATGCAGCCCAGAAAGCGTCGGCCGATTGGGACTCGATGTAGCACGCATTGGGGATCGAGTCGGCCCGCTCGACCAGCGCCGCCTGACTTCTCAAGTACGCGCTCAAGTCTGGATCGACGCCCGGGAGCCGTTCGCTGACAATGGCTTGTCCCTCGACTTTGGCTGCGAGCAGCTCGCGCGTCACAGCGAGGCCGACACCTGTGTCTGCGGCGAGCGCCTGGCCGCGCGTCACGCGAGGGTCGCGGACACCGGCGCAGCCGGCGACACCCAGGACGCGCCCGGTTGGATCGAGGTGTGCGAACGTGATGCCGAGGTCCGCAAGCCAGCGCGTCGCTTCGAGGGAGATGTAGCCCGTGTAGCCGATGAGGATGAGTCGCTGGAAGCCTGGCGACACACGAGAAAACAGGCCACACCGTCGATCTGTGCCGACGCCGTCCTCGACGAATAAGTGACCGTGATGGACCGAGACTCGGATGCCATAGCCCCGGAGCGTGAGGACCCCAGCCGACGGAGTAAGAGGCGCGACGGCAACGGTCGGACGGGTATCTGATTTGGTGATGACGGCTGCGTTTGTTGTCACTGATCCTCGCTGGTCGGCCTATTCGGCAGGGCGGTCTGGGCTGCCTTGAAGCAGGCGAGACGAGGCGAGTCCGAGCCGCGTTCCCCGCCACAAGAGAATTCCGGCGGCCACTGAGAAGAGGGCGATAATGATCGATCCCCAGAGCGCGCGATTGTCTGGATGGTTGGGCTCATGCCATATGTAGGCGGTAGTGACGATCCCAGCGATGCCGCCGAGTATCTCCACGCCAGCGACGAATTGACGTGAGGACATGGGTATTGTGATCGGGTCAGTCTTGGGCACGAACGATCGCCCGACCTCGCCCAATGATGAGCCATGCCACGGTAGCACCGCTGCCCACCAGCCCTCGCGCTTCAGATGCTGCTGTCTACGGCTCTCCGCAACCAATGCGCCGATCGGGAACGAAAGCAGGAGGTACCAGGGCGAACCGATCTCCCCGCGCGATAGTGCGGCAGACAGGACATATACGCTCATCCATTGTAAACCAACCGTGCCGCCGCTCCATGGAACCGCGAGGCCGCCTACGCCGATCAGTGAAGCCGCCGCCCAGAGCCAGGATCGCGGCATGCGGCTGCGTAGCACTCGAATCGCCGTGACGAGACAGAACACCGCCAGTGCGCCCGCGAGCAGGAGTGCGACCACCCCGCCAGCGGATGCGTTGGCAGCCGTGAACGCGGTACGCGCGATGGCGGAATCAGGGACCGGGAGGATGTGCACCCCGTCGATGAACGAGTGCCCCAGCTCATCGGCGACCGTAAGGGTGACGATGGCGTAGCCCCCGGATGCACGCAGCTCGTAGGTCAGGACGTGCCAAGAGGCGCCGCCACCTGCAGGCTTAGAGGCATGGACGCCGATCAGCCTTTCGATCTCTATAGCTCCTGACGGGAAGAGCTGCTCGACCGCGCTCACGCTGTCGGCGAGCCCCGGCATCCGAGCGAGGCGCGGTGAGAATAGAGGCGTGAGGTCGCTCTTCGAACCGGTGTGCAGCGAGTGGATGAAGACTCGCGCGAAATCGTCGTCTCGACTACCAGCGACATGTCGCAGTGCAGTCTGGCAACCGCAAAGTATCAACAGCATTGACGAGACGACAACGCGCGACATCTGACCCCCGGTGTTGAAGGAGCGACATTGCTGCCCGATATCGTCGCTTTTGCGCCGGTCGTCAAGTTCGCCGCGTTGCATTTAGGGACGACGCGTGCTCCCTGTGCCGCCGCGAGCGCGAGGCGCCTGCGCACGGGCGTGTAGAGGCGGTTTAGACAAAGTGTGTCCGCTGTGCGTACCACCACCGCGTCCAGAGTCCCCACACGACCAGCGCCGCGACAGATGCCCCAATCTTGATCCCCAGGGGCTGAGGAACCGTAGTGAAAAGGAATATCTGAAGCGGGCCGAGCGCAGTCGTGGCTGCTAAGAAGGCGAAGCCCAACCGCCACGCGAGCAGCCGCCGCTGGTAGATCCCGATTGCCAGACCGATCATGGCCACACTCATGAGCCTAATAGCTGTCCTTAAGACCGGCTCGCCGAGTAGCGGACCACCGGCTCCGTTCGGCATCCAATTGGTGGACACGCTTAGAAGATTCACCACCCCGCCGATTGCCACGACGCCGGCGGCGACGCGCAACACCGTGGGGGTTCCCTCTTCCACCGATATCGTGCTGATAGTGGCAGCCGCTTCTGGCCGTCCCGGCACCGCAAGCGCAGAGCAAATGACAGCGGACAGCCACGCAGGGTCGTTCCTGGCGAGCCACTTCGCGAATGCGATCAACCCAATTCCGAACCCGGCCATGCCGAAGCAGACGAACGGTGCCAGTAGGCTTCCGTGCTGAGCCTGAACGCCGATCGCGGCAACGATCCCAAAGAGGATCGCTGTTCCAAGCCAGAACGTCATGAAGATCTTTACGAACGGCGGCATGGTGAATCTGCCCGACAAGTAGACGCCATCCGGCCTTACCTCGAAGCGCCCGAAGAAGTCCGGCTTGAAGGAATTGTGGACCATTGGGATCACACGTTGCAGTCGCACCTTGGTTTCCTTCACCGGGCCGACAGCCGCAGGCTGCGCCAACGCGGACCAAACAGACCGCTCCGTCGCAGCGCGAAGGCGCTCGACGGACTCCTGCAGACCAAAGGCGCTCTTGAACTCCGCTGGAGTGGAGCCGTGGAGGAACTGGTAGAAAGATTCAATCATGCGTGCGATGGCTGCCACGAGGACCGAGGCCCAGAAGGCCACGGGGTTCGTCTGAAAACGGCATCTAACGTACGCCACGTCGAACCCCGAGCAACATCAGATTCGTGCAAACCGCCGGGAAATAGCGGATTACGCAGCAACAGATGCCAGGACCGGTGCGGCGACTGAACGCGAGCGACGACGATCACGGAGTCGACGCGCCACGAATCAACGCGACATCAGATTTGTGATAATGTTGCAGTTCGTGACGTCGTCGCAGCGATGCCAACGTGCGGACGGTATCATGGAGCCGTGTCCAATCCATTTCTTCGGGGCTGGCCCCCTCCACGAGGAAATGCTGCCCGGATCCAAGTCGCGGTGTTGGGTCTACTGCTTCTGGCTGGCGGCGTGGCTCTGACCACGTCTTTCATTAGGCGCGTCGGATTTCAGGGTCATGCGAGGTAGGTCGCTTGCGGCATTGCCGCTCGCTCTGTTCGGCTTGGGCATGTTGCTGACGGCAATATTGCGGAAGGGCAACAAGTTCCTTTTGATTACTGACCCAGTTGCCGCCTTGGCGGTTTGGCTTGTCCCTGTCATTTGCTGAAGGCGTCGCATGAGGCCGCAACGTGGACGATGTCGATTTCGACTCCTCCCGTGCGTCGCATAAGGAGAGAAACGAGACCGAGCCACTACATTCTCATCGGCTTCTCAAAACTTGGCGCAGGGTTGACACCATGGCGAAACTCGTTTTTGGCATGATGCAATCGCTCGATGGCTATATCGCCGGTGTCGGCGGTGGACCACAATTACCGCCCCCTGGCGATCAGCTCGCTGGCCACTTCAACGACCATGTCCGCGCCCTCGCCGGCATGGTTTACGGTCGGCGCATGTATGAAGTGATGCGCTACTGGGACGACGATCAAGCCGACTGGGACGCCGTCGAGCGCGACTTCGCGATGGCGTATCGTGGGAAGCCGAAGTGGGTCGCCTCACACACGCTCAAGGATGTCGGTCCCAACGCCACGCTGATCCGCGACGACGCCAGCGCGTTCGTGCGCAAACTGAAGGAAGAAATCAGTGGTGAAATCGACGTCGCCGGGCCCGAACTGGCCGGCAGCCTTACCGCCTCCGGCCTCATTGACGAGTATCGTCTCTACTTCCGCCCCTTCGTCCTCGGCGGTGGCAAACCGTACTTTGCCGGTCCAGTGCCGGCACTTCGCCTCGTTGGCACGGAACCCGTTGGTGAAGACGCGGTGAGGCTGATATACACCACTCGATCCGGGGCCGTGCCCGATGGTGTCGATGTGGACGAATTTGTGCGTCGCGCGTCGCGCGTCGCTGCTACAACTGGCCGGGGTAGTAGCGAATCGGACGGGTGACGCCCCCAGTGATCGCGCGGCAGTCTGGCGTGGGCGAAGGCCCATCCCCTGGGGCCCCGCGCCATATGGCTACCGGTATCTGCGAGTTTGCTCGTGGTCACCCCATGCTCCACGTTCCGGTCACTAGTCCGCCAGTCCGGTGCACCGTAGCCAGTCTCCCACTCAGTCCAACTCTCGCGCGTTGCGTTCCACTCTCTGCTCAATATGTTCTCATCTCCACTCTTACTGGGGGTTCACATGCCAGCGCACGTGCTCCTGGGTGTTGGTCGGTGGGCGACCGGTCTCATGCCGCTTGTTTTTCTTGGCCACGTGACCCTCGGATCAATTCAGCCAGGGAATGCGTGCTCCTGGCTCACTCCAGCCCAGCTGCAAAAGACATTGGGGCAGACCTTCGACGCCCCGCAACAGGGTAGTGCGGAGCCCGCCTTCCAAGGGCAGACAGCGGGCACGAAGTGCGAGTACAAGTCACGCAGCGGCATGGATGTGCTGCTGATCGCCTACACCGATCGTTCGGCTGACGAGGCCAAAACGACATTCGGGACGCTGGCTGCGGCCTACACGGCCACCGCGAAGCCTGGCGGCGTCGGTGACGACGCGTACGTGGACAAGCAGCACGCCATACACGTGCTCAAAGGGAAAGTTCGGTATTACATTGCGGTCGCCACGGGCGTAACTGGCGGTGATAAGCAAGCGCTAGCGATCGAGTTGGCGAAGGTTGTGGCTGCGCAGCTGGGAGGGTGAGGGACCGACGATTACCGATGCACTCTGCGTCCGTTTCAGTCACGTGACGTATAGCTCGCTAGCACGCTACTGATAGCGCCCCAGTGACGCTTCAATTGTGATAGACCGCGACGGGTTTGCCGTCGATTTTCAAAATGGCCTCTTGCGCGGCGGCGCCGATCCGGCGCAGCACGATCGCCCGCCGCAAGACCGGGAGGGCGTCTCGAGCGCCTGGGCCAATGTCCGCGAGCGCGTAGGCCGCGCTCATTCGGACAAACCCTTGCTCATCCTGATCGATCAGGCGCTTTGCCAAGGGGTCTGTTGCCACACTGGCCTCGGGGCCGACCGCTCCGAGCGCGTCGGCGGCCGTGGCGCGGACATAATCGATTGGATCGCTCAGGAGGCGAACAAGCATTGGAACAGCCGATGCTGCTGTTGGGCCGCCGGCCTTCAATCCCAGAGCTGCAAATTCACGCACAGAAGGACTGGGGTCCGAAAGCGCAGTGCTGAGCGCAAGTACCGCCTCGTGGCGTGAATTGCCTACCTGCCCCAGGGCGCTTGCAGCGGCAGCACGAATTTGCGGAGATGAGTCGGCCAGCAGAGAGACGAGTGGCGCAATAGCCGCGGCGCCGTCACTGCCAAAACTGCCGATGGCGCGCACAGGTGGAATCCTTGCTAGCCCAGACGCGCTTTGGAGTTGCTCCAAAAACAATTGCAAAGGGCGGCCTCGATAGACGACGCCGGAGTTTCTTGTCTCTTGCGCAAGAGGGGTCATTGAGACTGCCGATTGTGTACCGTCGGGGACTCGCTCGATCACAATGTCATTGATGCCGAGGTGATAGCCCGCCGAGTGGGGATCCTTTCCAACGCATGTAAAGGTGAGGATATGCCGGCCTTTTGAAAGGTCGAGCATGCCCATGGGATGGTCGCTCGCCACATAGACTTCCGGCAAATAGTTGTGATAAACGTCGGGGCCGGGCCGGGGAATTTCGGAGGTCGTCGGCTTTCGTGTATCGATGTTCGCAGGTTGTTGGTCAATGAATCCGATGTAGTCTCCATAGTCGGGAGCTTGCGCGATTTCGGCGACAATCGCATACCTCCCGGTTTCCGGGATATCGATCGGGACGTCGATCTTCGCGCCTTCGCCGTTTGCAGCGAAGAAGAGGAGGTCCTTTGACCAATCCACATCGCGCTGCACAGACACTTTTCCACCCTCGGCGGTGATGTCCTGGATCGAGTCTTCGATCGCGATCTGTGTGGCGTTTCCAAACGGGAGCCTTTCATCCCCATACGGTGGTTCGGGAAGGCCCTCATTGACTCCTTTTTGGTACCAGAAGGCCACGCTGGAGAAGTAATCCGGCCGATCCTCGAAACCGGAACGGACCGAACCATTGGGGTTCGCTGTCCATCCCGAGTGTTCAATCTCCGCGCGAATCGATTGCGTGAATGCGATCGGATCGGGAACGTGCCAACGATACGCGGAGAGACGAGAGCCCGCTAACTCCCCTTCTGCAATCGGAGTTCCCGTCCATGTGAAGGTCTCGTTGCGAAGATCCCATGCCTGGTTGAAATAGTCCTCGGTTCCGGTTCCATAGATTTGCGGAAGCGTTGCCCCGTCGATGTAAAAGAGATCGTCCCCTTCGCCAAACCATGAGGACTGCGTCTGCACAACACTTAAGACCGTTCCGACGTAATGGCCCGTGCCTCTGATGTTCAGGAATTCATAGTGATGGCCTACGCGCGCGGGCCGTTCTTGCCTGAAATAGGCATGAAAGTACGCGATATCCGCCGGCAGGGAACGATACTTTCTATAGTCGACGTGGTAATAAAACATGGGCACGAAGCGGTGCCCTTCGTTGGTAAGAGTGATCCGGCAGGACTTATGGAAGGGCATCGGCCAATAACTGTTGCGGGCCCGTCCAAAGGAACTGTTCTCGATCATGGCCGAACTCACGTTGCGCTCGGCCCCGTGGCCGACGGCAAAGAAGTCACCGAGCGGGGCATCCACGCTCGGCGTCTTATGCCCATCATAGTAGACCCGCAAACGCAGAAGGCGCGGCCAGCCGAATTCATTCTGCGCTACCGTGAGCCATAGATGCGTAATCATCCCCGGACCTGTGATGTCAGCCATCACAAGTGTTTCGCCAGGCATGATGCGCTTGCTGTCGTCGTTGCTCTTCACATCGCGGTTGCCGCTCGACACGCGATATGTCGAGTAGTTCTTCAACCTGGCCAAACCGAGGCCATCGGAAGGATCATTGGGCGGAACCTGCGGCCAGGCCGCGACTGGCAGGGCCAGGAGCAGAGCGATCAGCGATGAAACTGGCCACTTCCCTGCTCCAAGCGCTCTTTGGCGAGAACCGCGAAAATTGAATCTCATGATTAGCTCCTACCTCTCTGCCGATTGAAACTCAGGAACTCCGGACCAATGGCGGGTCTGGCTATTACTTGATCCACAACGGGTGCAACGACTCCAACTACGCGTATTGCGACAGGTGCGGTTGCGCTGCTCTGCTTAACGGGTGTGGCTCGAAGATCCCTTCAGGCGCTGTTGGAATTAGAACCAGGATCGACGTTTCTCTCCGCAGCCAATCTATGGCGACAGCGAACGACCAGGTCGAGCAAGGCGCCTGGAACGGAAAAGTACGGTTTAGAGAGGTGTGGCATACTAACCCGGCGCGGTGTAGCGGGGTTAGGAGATAACGGCAAAACCCACTGCATCTTTTTCCAGCCGCGGGGCCTGCGTCGTCGATGAACTCCCGCCCGCGGTCTCGGCATGTTCGGATGCTCGAACCGCTGATCCGTCCATGGCTAGCAACTGTACGAGTCTGACCGGCAAGATCACGGACAACCCACAAATGCATGCACGACTTCAACGGCGTCAGCGGGTACGGATCGCAGACCCCTTCGGCGACGTCTGCAAACCCCGATTGCTAGCCGGTGGCCCGCTCTGCGCGTACTATGGGGGTCGTGGCGACATCTGATCTGCGGGACCAGCTCCAAACTGCCCTCGGCACCGAGTACACCGTCGAGCGCGAGATTGGCCGCGGCGGGATGGCGACGGTCTACCTCGCGGAAGATGCGAAGCACCGCCGCTCAGTCGCCATCAAGGTGTTGCACGCCGACCTCGCGACGAGCCTTGGGTCCGAGCGCTTCCGTCGCGAGATCACCGTCGTCGCCAAGCTGCAGCACCCGCACATCCTGACCGTGCTCGACTCCGGCGAAACCCCAGGCGGGCTGCTGTGGTTCACGATGCCATACGTGGAGGGCGAGAGTCTGCGGGAGCGACTCCGCCGTCAGCATCAGTTGCCCCTCAATGACGCACTCCGGATCACGCGCGAGGTGGCACTGGCTCTCGATTATGCGCATCGCCACGGCGTGATCCACCGCGACATCAAGCCCGAAAACATTCTGCTGGTCGATGGTCAAGCCATGATCGTGGACTTCGGCATCGCCCGCGCCTTGGGCTCCGCTGGGCGGACGCCTGGAGTCACGTTGACCGAGATTGGGCATGCGATCGGGACGCCAGCCTACATGTCGCCGGAGCAAGCGGCGGGCGAACGCTCACTCGACAGCACGACGGACGTCTACGCGCTCGGGGCTGTGTTGTACGAGATGCTGGTTGGCGAGTTTCCGTACACCGGCCCCACCGCGCAGGCGATCGCGGCCAAGATGATGGCGGGCGACCCACCCTCGGTGCGACGGACGCGACCGATGGTGCCGGCCGGAGTGGACGCAGTGGTGCACAAGGCGCTCGCCCCCGTGCCAGCCGACCGGTACGCGACAGCCGCACTCTTCGCCAGCGCGCTCGACACCGCCGAACGCACGGCCAGCGCGCCTGCGATCGGTACACCGGCTGGTGTGACTGTGAGCCCCGCTGCTTTGCGGCGTCGCATCCCGGTGGGCGCCGCGCTGCTGGGGCTCGGTGTTCTCATCGGCGGTGGAGTTCTCTTTGCCTGGCGCCACCGTGAGAGCGGCGCGCCCATGGTGCGGAGCATCGCCGTGCTCCCGACAGACATTGGCGCGGACACCGCGCACGCGTTTCTCGCCGATGGGCTGTCGAACGACCTCACCACCAAGCTGTCGAAGATCCCGGGGCTCTCGGTGCGCGCCTATTCGTCGTCGCGCGTCATGCGCGGGCGTACGGTGCGCGAGGCGGGGAAGGAACTCGGTGTCGGGGCCGTGCTGATGGTGAGCATGGCGCGCTCCGGGGCGACGCTCCGCGCGACAGCGTCGCTCGTCAATGCCGCGACCGACGACCTCCTCTGGTCCGAGGCGTTCGAGGCGAGTAACGAGGACCAGTTCGCGCTCCAGGACAAGCTGGTCACGGCCATCGCGGGCGCGCTCAACCTCTCACTCTCGGCCCCGACCACAACCGCCGTGCGGGCGCGCGGGACGCGCAGCAACGAAGCGCACGAACTGGTCCAGCGCTCGCGGTTCGAGGCAGACCTGTTCACCGCCGCATCGTTGCGGTCCGCCGTATCACTCGCCGAGGCCGCGATCGCGATCGACTCGACCTATGCCGACGCGTGGGCCGCGCTCGCTTGGGCCTCGGCCGTCACCGCCGATAATTTCGTGTCGGCGGCGACAGTAGGGCCGCAAATGCAGCACGCCGCGGAGCGAGCGCTGGCGCTCGACCCCACCCTTGCGGACGCGCACGCGGAGATGGGAGCCTGGTGGGAATTTTATGGTCACGACCCCGCAGCGGCGTCGAGGGAGATGGAGCAGGCCCTGGCGCTCGATTCCGCCAATGTAAACGCCGGCACGTTCTACGGCTTCCTGCTCCGGAGCTACCTGCACCTGCCGGACTCCGCGAAGGCAGTAGCACAACGTGCGGAGCGGCTCAACCCGTTGTCGTTCGCGGTTTGGACCCTGGCCTTTCTCCCCTCGCTTGATTTCACGAAGCTGTCGCCGGACAGCGCTCGTGCGATCTGCACGCGCGCTGCGCTCATCCAGGAGCGGCTGGCGGCGCTATGCGAGTACTTCCGGGACCTCTCCGCGAATGACCGACGCGCAGCAGCCGCCGCGATCAGGCGCTATCACGGCCCCACGCCAAGCGGTAGGGATCTCGCCGACCTTGCGGGCGGACTGCTCACAGCGGGTGACACATCGGGCGCGCGTGACGCGCTGCGGCAGGCGCTCGCGCGCGCGAACACCGAGTACGTTCGCGAAGACAATATCGGCGAGGACTACCAGAGGCTTGGCGACCGTGAGCGGGCAATCCAATGGTGGGTGAAGGGTGGAGCATCGAACGTTGCTCGCCTCATTTTCCTTCCGGTGGACTCGTTCTATAACCCCATTCGGTCCGATCCCCGCATCCAGGCGATCATTCGGCAGTCCAAGGGGCGATGAGCGCCACGGTACGCAGGCGTGGCTTATCGCGGGCAATGCGTGCGCTCGGTCGATGCCGGACTGTGAGGACCGCAGGATGCTCGCCCGCGGCGGCCTTGTCCACGACCAACGCGCGAGCGTATGGTCGTAGGTTTTCGTTAACCGCAACCCCAAACTGGCTCCCGAGACAGGCGGAGGCTGACTCGCTTGCAATCATAACAACGCATATTCGCAATCCAGAGGGTCATCATGAAATCGGTCGCGCTGTTTCTCTTACTCTTTTTGATAAGCCACGCTTTGGGGGTTGTCGCAATACCAAGTCCGGAAGGTCAAGAGACTGCCGCATTGGCAAACGCGACGTTCGCGCAGCTGAGTGATCAGTTCGTGCATGAGGCGCTGGCGCTTTCACCGATTGCCGCGTCGTTTGCCGGACTGCACAAGTACACCGATCCGAAGACCGGCAAGGTCATCGAGCTGGACGCGGAGCTCGACGATGTCGGCCCACAGGGCGTCGCCGCCTCAGAGAAGTTCTATCGCGAGTGGCGCGCAAGGTTTGCGAAGGAAACGCCGATCTCGACCCTCAATGCACAGGATGCCGCGGACTATCGGCTGATTGATGACCAGATCGCGCTTAGTCTGCTGGACCATGACAAGATCCAGAGCTACAAGCATGATCCCACTGGCTACGTAGAAGGCGTGGGCAGCGCGCTGTTTCTGCCCATGACGCAGGCGTACGCCTCCAAAGGCGTGCGCACCGGTCACATCATCTCTCGCATCGGGCAGATTCCGCGCTTTCTCGATCAAGCAAAGTCGGTCCTGACCGATGCTGACCCGATCTTCATTTCGACTGCGGTTGAGGAGAATGAGGGGAACATCCACCTCGTGGATGCTGTTGCGAACGACGCCGCAGCAACTCCGACGCTGAAGGCGCAGTATGCGAAGGTCGCGCCCGCAGCAAAGAAGGCTCTGGCCGATTTCACCACGTGGATGAACAACGATCTGGCGAAGCGCCCGACCAACAATCGCACCTGGCGGCTTGGCAGCGAGTGGTACGCCGAGAAATTTCGCTACGTAATGGAGACCTCGAAGGTCACGCCCGAGCAGTTGCTGGCTGAAGCTGAGGATCAGCTAAAGAAAACGCGCGCGGAGATGCTGCGAGTTGCGATTCCGCTGCACAAGCAGATGTTCCGCGACCATCCCGACCACAGCAATCTGACGGGCCGGGAGTACGAGAATAAGATCATTAGTGAGGTGTTGAACAAAATTAGCGATGAGCATCCCCAGCGCGATCAACTCATGGCCGCGGTGAATGCTGATCTGGATGGCATCAAGCAGTTCATTCGCGAGAAGAGGATTGTCGCCCTCAGCAGCCGCGACAACCTGAAAGTGATTCCTACGCCGGAGTTCATGCGCGGCTCCTTTTCCGTAGCCGGCTTCCACTCCGCGCCGCCGCTGGAGCCAACGGCCGAAGCAGAGTACTGGGTAACGCCGATTGATCCGAAGGTGCCCGACGCAAAGGCCGAGAGCAAGCTGCGCGAATACAACAATTACACCCTGAAGTGGCTGACTATCCACGAGGCGCTTCCCGGACACTACGTGCAGTCCGAGCACGCCGACGACGTTCAGCCCCCCACCCGCCGTGTGCTGCGCGCGCTCTACGGCAACGGGCCCTACGCCGAAGGCTGGGCCGAGTACATTGCCGATGTGATGACGCAGGCAGGCTACCTGGAACACAGCCAGAAGTTCCTGATGATGCGCTCGAAAATCTGGCTGCGCGCCGTTGCCAACACCATCCTCGATGTCAAAATGCAGACGCAGAACATGACCGATCAGGAGGCCATGGACTTGATGCTGAACGACACCTTCCAGACCCAGGCTGAGGCCGAGGGTAAGCTGCAGCGCGCCAAGCTGACCTCAACGCAGTTGCCCACCTATTTCCTGGGCAACCGGCAGTGGTGGACACTGCGCAACAAATATGAGGCGGCGAAGGGAAATCGCTTTAATCTTGAGGAGTTCCACAACCAGGCGCTCGACCAAGGGGCTCTACCGCTGGAGTACCTGGAGCAGATCATCCTGCCGGCAAAGTAAGTAGGAACTCAGCCTCGGAGTTCGAGCCGCAGCGGGCGATGACGGCATCCGACGCCAGGAACGCGCCGCCCTGTGTCACTCGGTGGTCGTCAGACGTCTCCTGTATGCGTCGTCGTCGCCGCGTCTTTGAAGGTCGTTGGTTTCCGTCGAGGCGAGCCAGACGCTTAAGGCACGTACGCACGATCGGCGGAGCTGGCCGTTCGCTCAATTGTCGCCAGCGATGGTGTCGCGAAACCGCAGTTCCCTGGCGAGAAACTTGTCGCGATCCGACCGTGCACGCGGATCGGTGAACTCGTGGCTCGAGACGTACCACTGTTGGGTCTTAGGCTCCCCTGCTGCGTCGAAGTAGCGCTGTGCGGCGCGTTTGGAGATGTAGCGGTCGAACACCGCCCATTGAAAGAACAGCCGAGCCGGCGACGAGTGCCCCACGAATCGGATCGGGTTGATCGGTGAGATGGCCCGGTCGTACGCGTCGAGCGCCGCCCGTGACCGGGCATTCGCCTCTTGCTGTATCAGCGGATCCGGAAAATCGAAATCGGTCAGCGTCGGCAGTCCGCCCATGAGGACGAACGCCCGGACTCGGTGATCGACGCCGGCGACCACCCCGCCCCACGTCGCGCCGAGACTGTGCCCCACGTAGCCGATCCGACTTCGGTCGACGTCACGTCGCGCGAGCAACAGGTCAATGCCACGTCGGATGTCGACCACCAGTTGGACGTAACCGTCCCGCTCCCCTTGTGGATCTGGCTTCTTCCGATTCGGATCGTCGACACGATTGAACGGCGCATCGATCAACAGCGACTCGACTCCGTGGCTGGCCAGCTCGACCGCTTCAGCAATGAACTCGGAGCGATTGCCCTGTCCCCAGTGCACGAACACGACGCCGGCGAATGGGCCGGCGCCTGACGGCGCAACCAGATAGGCGGGAACGCGGCCGCCTTTTGGGCTCGCATAGCTCAGGTCCCGTATGATTGCCCGTCCCTCGACGGTGGAATCCCGTTGATGCGCATTGAGCGGCGCCGTGCTATCGTAGGCAAACGCGCGAACCAAGTCTGCGAACCGGTCCTGTGCCATCCCGGGCGCCGCAGCGACGATCGTTGTCGACAGCGCGAGGTAGTGGAAGCGCATCGACATTGCATACCTGCCCGATTGGACGTGGAGTCGGCCTGCTTACGGATTGCTGTGTCCGTCGCAGTGCAGGACACCGAGATATGCCGATGGGCCCGCGGGAATCCGAGCCAGCGTCTGATCCGCAACCCGGTGGACGGCCAGCTGCAACATTATGCACGCGACCGGGAAGTGTCGGACTCCACGAGGAAGACATACGGCACGATGCCGGCTAGCGCGCCGGCTGACTCGACGGTGGCACCATGCCGAGCATCCGCATGTAGGTGACGATGTTTCCGTAATGCTCGTTGTCGTGCGCCGTACTGTAGAGCAACGCCCAGAGCGCGGACCGCTCGCCGGCGAACACCTTGACGGTCCGTTTCATTGCGTCGGCGTCGGTCATCGCGTACGCCTTCTGGCAGTGCTCGGTGGAGGTCTTGAGCGCCGCCACCAATGCGGCCTTCCCCGTCGTGGTCTTCTCGATCGCGTCCGAGGGGTTCGCCTTGTCGCCCAGTGCCATGGCGCAGAACATGTCCTGGGAGCCGGCGATGTGCGCGATGAGCTGGCCGAAGGTGCGCACCGTCGGCACGGGGCGGTACGAGTAGCTCGAGTCCGGCACCTGCTCGGCGGCCGCGGTGACGTAGCCGATCACGGTCGTCCAGATCTCGCGATCCGCCGCTAACACCGACGGCGCGGCGGGGGCAACGGGATGCGAAGGCGCGGTGCCCAAGAGGGCGGTAAGGGACAGCAGGGGGATCAAACGCAGCATGATGAAGTGCCTCCGAACGGTGGGTCCCAGCGGTGGGGGCAGGACAGCCGGGAGGGAGTGGCGACGAAGATCGGGGAAGTATGGAGCGCTCCGTGAGGCGACGCCACGAGCCGGCCGACGTCGCCTCGGGTCGAGTGACGACGACCGCGAGGAAGATGGCCGCAGTTCACCATTCGCGGACTGCGAACGTGTGCCCGGCGTCTAGTACGACTATCGTTCTGGCGATAACGACGAACACGTGCGTGGGGAGGAGCTCTCGATGCCTCGCTTCCTGGCAACCCTTAGCGCCGCGCTCATTGTATTCGCTGCGCAAGGGACCATAGCGGTACCGATAGGGGCGCAGACCGCCGCCGCTGTGGCGTCCGTCGCGGGCGCGCAACGCGCTGACTCGACCTATAAAGATCACATCGCGGCGGCCGGCGCGAGCACGCCGGCGGTCGCACATGAGCATCTCGTACGGGCGCTCGCATTGCTCCACGGACATCCGGACGCCTACTACTTGCTCGCGCGAAACGCCGTGCGTTTGGGGCAACCCGAGTCCGCCGTCTCGCACCTGCGCACGATCGCCGCGATGGGACTCTGGTACGACGCCGAGCACGATACGGCGCTCGCGGCGCTGAGGGATCGCGCGGACTATCAGGCCGTGGTGGCGGCGATGGCGGCCAATCGCCTGCCACTCGGCCACTCGACAACTGTCGCCACGTTGGGCGACCCGAACTTGCTCACCGAGGACGTGGCATTCGATCCGGCCACCAAGACGTTCTATGTGAGCGCCATCCACCGTCGAAAGATCCTTGCCGTATCTCATGGCACGTTCGCCACGACGACCACGGCGCCGATGGCGCTCGTGGTCGATCCCAGGCGTCATGCGCTGTGGGCGACGGTGGCGGCGATGCCGCAGGCCGAAGGGGTCCCGCTGGCCGATTCGGGGCACACCGGAGTGATTCGGTACGACTTGCGAACGAGGCAACTCTCCGGCCGCTACGATCTGCCGTTCGATGGTACGAACAAAGTGCTCGGCGACATGACACTCGATGCCGCAGGGAACGCGATTGTCTCCGATGGCGCAGGTGGTGCTGTGTACATCGTGGCCAACGACACGCTGTCGACGCTCGTCCCACCGGGCACGTTCGAATCGCCCCAGACCCCGGCCGTGGCGCCCGACGGACGGATCTTCGTCGCCGACTACGCCCTGGGCGTGGGGATCATCGACCCCACGACTCACGCGGTCACGTGGCTCGCCCATGCCGACACCGTGGCGCTGAGCGGCATCGACGGGATGTATCTCTCGGGGCACTCGCTCTACGCGATCCAGAACGGGACGACCCCGGAACGGGTCACGCGCTTCATGCTCGACCCCGACTTGCACCGCGTCGTCGACTGGTCGGTCATCGAGCGCGCGACGCCGGGCCTTGGTGATCCAACCCACGGCGTGGTCGTCGGCGACGACTTCTACTACATCGTCAACAGCGGGTGGGACCGGTTCGGCGATGACGGCCGGATCACCAAGAGCGCCGGCTCACCCGCCCGTCTGGTCCGGGTCTCGTCGAAGCACTAGCGGACTCGCCCCCCGAACGCATTGGCGGCTTCGCTCCGCCACACGACAACTCGAGCGGTCGGATAATGCGGCCGCTCGAGACGATCCGGATGGCAACACCCCCCAGAGTTGGACATCGCCGATCTGCGGCGCGGATCCACTCGTCGCGATGCCTTGCACATCTCGAACACGTGCACTCGCCTCACGACAGAACTTGCACGGCTCCTGTACGCACCCAACGCCGCGCGGCCCCGCGACGCTACGCCGTGCAGTTGCGCTTTCCGGATCGCCGGTCCCGGGTTCCGGATCGCCCATGTTCACATTCGCTCCCGCTCTCGCAAGACGTGCGTTAGCACTCGCGCGACATGGCCGTGGCAATGAAACGCCGCAATAAGTTCGGACCGCTTGTCAGCGCGGGTCCATCGACGGACGGGCGGCATATCCATGCCATCCGGCCGCATCTCACACGCGGGTACAGGAGACTCGTATGCACATCCACTCATGTCTGCGAAGGGTGTCGGTCTTGGGAGCGGCCGTGGCGTTCGCGATCGCGCCACCGGTGCACGCGCAACAGCAACAGGACAACGTTCGCATCACCGGCCGCGTCCTCGATGCCTCGGAGCACACTCCGATCCCCACTGCCGCGGTGCTGGTCACCGGGACCACGATCGGCCAGAACACGAGCGACAGCGGCACGTTCAATTTCCGCCTTCCGGCGGACGCCAGGACGTTCACAATCCGCCGGATTGGGTACCTGTCCCAGACCGTGCCGGTCGTGGCCGGCAAGGTCGACTACACGGTCACGCTGCAGCGCGATATTCTCCGGCTCGACGCGCAGGTGGTGACAGGGGTCGCCACCACGGTGGCGTCCCAGAACGCCGCCAACGCTGTCGCAGTCATCAGTGCTGCGTCGGTGAACGAGGTACCGGCGCCGACGATCGAAAACTCGCTGGAAGGGAAAGTACCCGGCGCGATCATCGAGTCGAACAACGGCGGCGCGCCCGGCGGGGGCCTCGAGATTCAGGTGCGCGGAATTACGTCGATCTACGGCAACGCTGAGCCGCTCTACGTGATCGACGGCGTCGTCGTCAATAACCAAACGGTCGATGCCGGCGAGAACGCCATCAATCGATCGGGCGGCGGCCTCTCAGCAACCGGGCAGGCGGCCGGCGGCGCGCCGAGCACGCAGGACAATGGTGTCAACCGCATCGCCGACCTCAACCCCGCCGACATCGAGAACATCGAGATCCTCAAGGGCGCGTCCGCGTCCGCGATCTACGGATCGAAAGCTTCGGCGGGCGTGATCATCATCACGACCAGAAAAGGCCAGTCCGGCAAGGCCAAGTGGGATGTCAGCGGCCAGGTGGGCCAGTACGCGTCGGCAAACAACTACCCGATGCGGCAGTTCCCGACGCTCGCCAGCGCACAAGCCTGGTACAACAACGACATCAGAGGTCTCTACGACAAGAACCTCGGCCGGGACACCGGAGCGGCATTGATCGCGGCAGACAACACGTTCATCTCCAGCATCTACTCGCCGCACGACTATCAGTCCGAACTGTTTGGCAACGGTCAGGCGTCGTACCAGGGAAACGTGAGCGTCAGCGGCACGCTCAATCAGACCCAATACTACCTGTCCGGTCTGTCGAAGTTCGACAACGGGACGATGCTCAACACCGGCTACACCAAGCAGTCCATGCGCACGACCATCACGCAGCAGTTCGCGTCGGCGCTCTCGATCACCGCAGGTGCCAACTACATCCACGATCTCACGCAGCGCGGCATCAGCGGGAACGACAACATTGGGATCAGCCCCTACGACGTGTTCTCGTACACGCCGGAGTTCATGAATCTCGATCACCGGAATGCTGCGGGCGTGTGGGCCACCAATCCGTTCGGGCCGGCCAATCCCTTCGCCGATGCGATGGAAATCGCGACGCCGCAGGAAGTGAGCCGCTTCATTGGCAGCGGCTCGCTCAACTGGACGCCATGGAAGACCGAGCACCAGACTCTCCAATTCAACGCGGTAGGCGGGGCCGATCTGACGAGTTACCATGCTCTGCTCTACGCACCCCCCACGCTGCAGGTCGAGCAGGAGATCGCGACTGGCCTGCCGGGCACATCAGTGTCGAACGACGCGACCATCGACTACTACAACTACTCACTCAGTCTGGTCCACCACTACACCGGCTTCTCCTGGCTCGACGCGACGACCGCCGTCGGCTTCGTCCGAGAGCGCCGCAGCCTCAATAACCCGGTGTCGATCGGCTACGCGACGCTGGCGGGTGTCAATGCGCCAACGGTGGGTGCGGTCCAGAATAATTTCTTCTACGCGACGGCGCAGAAAGACCAGTCCCTCTACGGACAGGAGCAGATCCTCACGCTCGACTCACGGCTGTCGGTGACGGCCGGCGTGACGGCCGAGCGGTCCACCCTCGACGGCAACATTGGGAAGTTCTACGCCTATCCGCACTACGCCGCGTCCTACCGAATCCCGCAGTTCGTCGGATTCCTAAATGAATTCAAGGTCCGGGCTGCCTACGGCCAGTCCGGCAACCTGGGCAACTATGGGGTCAAATACACCCCGTACAACCCGGTCCTCATCGACGGCCGCGAGTCGGTCGACCTGCCAAATACGCTGGGTGACTCGACGCTCAAGCCGGAATCCGAGCAGGAAATCGAGGTCGGCTTCGACGCCACGATGTTCAAGTCCCGGGCGCAGTTCTCCGCGACCGTCTACCAGAAGCGGCTGACGAGTCTCCTCCTGCAAGCGGGCGTCACACCCTCGTATGGATTCTCCAACATCTGGCTCAATGGCGGCGAGTTCACGAACCAGGGGATCGAGCTGGCCCTCACCTCAACGCCGCTCCAGATGCGGAACGGGTTGACATGGGTCAATACGCTGAGCTTCTCGCGGAATTACAGCGTCGTCAACGCACTGCCGGTGCCAGCGTTCATCCCGATCAACACCAACTTCGGCTACGGCGCCGATCTGATCACACCGGGTCGCTCCGTGTCCGAGATCGCGAATACCCTCCAGCCGGGATCGAGTGGTATCAACCCGCAGACTGGCGATTTCAGCGCCGGCTATCTGATCTCGATGAGCAACGAGTTCACCTGGCACAACTTCCGGGTGTTCGGGATGCTGGATTGGAGCCGCGGCGGCAACACCATCAACCTGACGGACAACTACTTTGACACCGGTCCACAGCTGGGCACCGATTCCGTTGCTGCGGTAAATCGACTCAACGCGTTCAACGGGGGCGCGGAGTCCTACGTGCAAACCGCGACCTTCTTCAAGGTCCGCGAGGTCGCGATCAGCTGGGCACTGCCCGCGTCGCTCGTGAACCGGTACGGGTTTAGCCGCATCACGAGCGCGCGCCTCTCGCTCAACGGCTACAACCTCTGGGCGATCTTCCACTACCATGGCCTCGATCCCGAGGTCAGTGCGTTCGGAAACCAGGCCGTCGGCCGCGGCTACGACGTCACACCGTATCCGCCCGCCCGCAGCTTCTTCCTCGGCATCGACCTGGGGCTCTGACCATGACACACACAATCCATCATCTCTCGGGCGCGCCCCTGGCACGTCGCCTCGTGGCGCTTGTCACCGCGAGTGCGGTCGTTAGCGGCGTCGCATGCAAGGACAGCAACGTACCCTTCCTGACAGCTCCCACGTCCGTCGCCGCGTCGCCCGCCGGCATCCAGAACGCGCTCGGCGGCATGTTCGCCGGTTCGCGTGTTGACATGAACAACGGCATCTCCGGCTTCTTGTCCGTCGCTGTGGGTATGGCTCGCGACGGCGCGATTTTTACGAACACGGAGCCGCGCACCGTTCAATACCCGATAGGCGTGCTGAGCTTCCCCAATACGAGCGGCAGCGTCTGGGCGCAGGAATACCAGAACATCCGGCAGGGCCAACAGATCCTCGCCGCACTCGCCAACGTGTCACCGACCTATTCGCCAGCACAGCAGGCCGCGCTCAATGGCGTCGTGCAGACGATGATCGCGTACAACTATCTGCTGATCGCTGAAGTCCACGACACCAACGGTCTCGCGATCCTGACGCCGCAAGTCACACTCGGGACGCCGGCGCCCGCGGTGTGCCTGAAGGATGCGTGGTCGTATATCGTGGCATACCTGGATACGGCAGAGAAGAGCTTGGAGACGGCAGGCGCGGTTGCACCGCCGGTCGCGCTTCCCAACGGCTTTCAGGGAGTGGGCGCCGCCTCCGGTCCGGCGAACACGGTCGGCTCGTTTGCGTCGTTCAATCGCGCGCTCGCAGCCAAGGCGCGTCTGGAGTGGGCCTACGCGATCGCCCGCGCGAATGCCGGCTCTGCACCGACCCCCACGTCCGCTGGAGCTCCGAACCTCGCTGCACTCAACGCGGCGATGGCGGACCTGGATTCATTGGCCATGTATGACTCGACGGGCGGTGTTCTCGCGCCGACCGTGTCCGGCGGGTTCAAGCCGGATGTGCACACCGTGATGCACGATTACAGCGCGGCGTCCGGCGACCTCATCAATCCGGTGTTCAACAACATCGGCACGGAAGCGGTGTTGAACGATTTCCTCGCCGATGTCGACACCGCGCACGATCTCCGGTTCAGGGCGAAGTACACCCATAATCCCAACCCGGTGCAGCAGCAAAAGTACAACCCAATTGCGCTCACGACCGTCTTCGACGCAGCAATTGGGCACGACACGACGTACAGCTATCTGTACAACATGTACCCCAATACGAACTCACCCATTCCGATCCTGCGCGCCGAAGGACTGACGCTGATTGCGGCGCAGATCCAGATGGGATTGGGCAACTTTGCCAGGGCACTCGCTCTGGTGAACCAGGTGCGTACGATCGTGGGCGGGCTCGCGCCGTTACCAGCGAGCGTCGCGAGCACCTACACGAGCATCCGAGATGCTCTGATGAAGGAGCAACGCGTTTCGATGGCCTGGGAATCCAGTGCCGACCGCGTGATCGCCATCCGGATGTACGGTTTGGCAACGGTGGCGGATACGACGTGGGGTACTCCGGGGAACGCCAACGAAGATCCCGCGGTGACGTCCGGGGACACGCACATCACGCTTGAGCCGATCCCGGCGACCGAGCTCGATGGTCGAGGCGGGATGTTTGTAACTACCTGTACGAGTGGGGTGCCGTAAGGGAATAGACGTTGGACGTTGGACGTTGGACGTTAGAAAACAAACCTCGGGGCCAGCGAAGTGCACCGCCGCTGACCCCGAGGTTTCTTTCCAACGTCCAACGTCTAAGGTCCGTTACTCAGCCCTAATCGCTGTCACTGGATCCAGCCTCGTCGCGCGGCGCGCGGGCAGCCAGGCCGCGGCGAGCGCGGCAACGAGCATCGCGGCAGCGGTCGCGACGTAGGTCAACGCATCCACAGGGCGCACGCCATAGAGCAGGCTTTGCAGGGCGCGGGACGTCGCGAGGGAGATGGCGAGTCCGGACAGGACGCCGATGGCGCCGAGTATCAGCGCCTCGGACACGACGAGACGGGCGACATCGGTGCGTTGCGCACCAAGGGCGATTCGAACGCCGATCTCGCGCGTGCGCTCGCCGACGCCAAAGGCGATCACACCGTAGAGGCCGATGATCGCCATGACGATGGCGATGCCCGCGAAGAGGGCGAGGAGCGTCATGATGAAACGCGGTCGGCCGATCGAGGCCGCCTCGAGCGCATCCATGGTCGTCACGTGAAAGACCGCGACGTCCGGCGCGCTCGCAGCCAGGATCTTGCGTGCGGCCGCGACGAGTGTGGCGGGATCCTGTGTCGACTGGATCGTGATCGTCCCGAAGTCCGGCGGGAACTGATCGATCGCCAAATAGATTGCCGGCCCGGGCTGTCTCGAGAGACCGTCGTCCCGAACGTCACCGACGATCCCGACGATCAATCCGCCAGCGCGTGGGCGGCCGGGCGCGAAGCTGGTGCCGATCATCACCGTGTGCCCGATCGCGTCGCCACTCGGAACGTACAATCGCGCGGCCGCCTCGTTGACGACGATGACCGGCGCCGCGCCGCTGCGATCCGCGGGCGTAAGAGTGCGTCCAGCCCGCAACTGCATGCCCATCGCGCGGAAGTAGTCATCCGAGACGCGGCGGACCTGCGTCGACAGACGGTCCTGTTCGTCCGACGACAGGTCCCTGCCGTCTAGCGAATGGGCCGATATGCTGTACCTGAACCCGCTCATCGGAACGCCCGTGCTCGCCGCGGCGCGCTGGACACCGGGAATGGCGCGGAGCTTCGTCAGGAAATCGGAGAAGAACAGCGCGCATCGTTCGGCGGAGTTGAACTGCACGTCCGGCAGATCGACGTCGAAGACCAGGCGGTTCTCCGGTCGGAAGCCGGGATCGACAGCCCGGAGGGCGAGAAAGCTTCGGAGCAGTAGACCCGCACAGCTCACGAGCACCACGGCGAGCGCGATCTCGGCCACGGCCAGGCCGCGCTTGGTGCGGCGGTTGGCGGCGCTTGCCGACCCGGCACGACCGTCAGCGGCGAGTCGCGGGGCAATGTCGTCACGCGGCGCCGTTTGGAAGGCGAAGATCGCGCCGAACAGGAGCCCGGCAGCGAGGCTCAGGGCAGCGGCGACCAGGAGGACGCGCCAGTCGAGCGCTGCGGTCGCGAGGGTCACGGCGTCGGGGCGGAGCCTATCGACGAACCGAGTGGCAACCACCGCGAGCACCACGCCGATGACACCGCTGACCGCCGCGAGCACGACCGCTTCCGTCAAGGACTCGGCGATCAGCCGGGAGCGCTGCGCGCCGAGGGCGGCGCGGACCGTGATCTCGCGATATCGATGGAGGGCGCGCACCAGGAGGAGGTTCGCGACATTGGCGCAGGCGATGAGCAGGACTAGGCCCACGGCGGCGAGCAAGATGAGCAACGCCGGTCGGGAGTCGCCGACCAGCGACGTCCGCAACGTGCTCACGACGCCGCCTCTTGCGACGTCCTGTGTCGGATGCTCCTGGGCGAGTCGCGCCCAGATTGTGGTCAGATCGGCGCGCGCGTGCTCGAGGGACGCACCGGAGCGGAGCCGGCCGACGACGTCGAGATAGTGAGCCCCGCGCTGGGTGGCGAGGTCGGCCTCGCTGAAGGCGAGCGGCGTCCAGTACTCCGAGCCCGCCGGATAGTTGAATCCCCTCGGCATCACCCCAACGATCGTATAGGGCACATCGTCGAGTCGCACGCTGCGACCGAGGACGGCCGGGTCGGCCGCGAAGAGGCGCCGCCACACGCTATCCGAGAGGACGACCGTGTTGGTGCCGACCGATTGGGTGTCAGTCGAGTCGAGTGTGCGTCCCAGTGCCGGGCGTTCGGCCATGATCCTGAAGAAGTCGCCGGTGACGAGCGTGCCATCGATCTCTTCGGTGGCACCGGCGTTGGCGATGGCGGACGACGTCTGGTTCGTCGCGGCCATGCCGCTGAACGAGGTCGCGGCGCGGCGCCAATCCATGAAATCCGGTGGCGAGACCGTACTGCGGCCCTGCGAGCTTGGCGAATAGATGCGGACGATGTCGTCCGCGTCGGGGTAAGGGAGTGGCCGGATGAGCGCGGCGTTGACGACGGAGAAGATCGCCGTGGTCGCCCCGACTCCCAAAGCCAGCGTCGCGACCGCGACGAGCGAGAACCCCGGTGTCCGAGCCAGTCGCCGCAGCGCGTGCTGTATGTCGATCATGGAGACAAGAGTGGAGGGGACGGCGACGGGATTGTGACACGGACACCCGTGCGCGTGATGATAAATGGGATGCGGTGGGTGGTGAAAGGGTTTGCGAAGGGCGAACGGCGGGATCACGAGACGACAACCGCAACGACAAAGGGGCGGGCTGAAGCCCGCCCCTACATGTCGGCGGGGACGGCGCGATCCCAGAGCGCGATACAGACTTTGGGTTGGCTAGCCGACGAACCGCGGTGGCTGCAACGGGCGTCAACACGTAGGGGCGGGCTTCAGCCCGCCCTGGTGGTGCGGTTGCGTCGTTGTTGTGCCCTGACCCCTTGACCCCTGGTCCCTGACCCCCGCCCTTCTCAACCCCTCCCGGGCGCAAACTCCAGACTGAACTCATGCATGCTGCCGGCGCTGGCGGGCGGGAAATGCCAGGCGGCGACGCGCGTGCGGATGCAGGTCTCGACATCGGCGCCCCCGACACCGTTCCAACTTCGAGAGTCGATCACGGAATGTCCGACGGCACCGTTTGGCGAGAGGGCAAACCGGACGACGACCGTGCCGGCGAGGGCCGTGTGTTCGCGCAGTCCGAACTGCGTGTAGCAGTACATCAAGTCCGGCCGCCATTGGGCGACGAGGTTCTGCACCGTCACGTCGTTGACGCCTCCTGCATCTGGATCGCCCGCCTTCGTCGCAGCGACCGTGCGAGTCGCCGCCGGCGCAGTCGTCCGAGCCACCACCGGCGTGGCGAGCGCAACCTCGTGCGCGTGTTGCGGCGCGCGGTTGACCGTGGTGACAGTCGCGAGCGCCGGCGAGGCGAAATGCGTGGGCGTGGTCGTGGTGGTCGTCTTGAGGACCGAGAGGGCCGTCGCATGGGCATGGGCCGTGCGCGCCACCGGAGCTGGTGGCGCATCGAATCCGACGACGGTTGTCGTCTGGCGCGCGATTGCGACTGTCGTTGCCGCCGGCGGGGATGGGGGCGCGGACGGGCGAGGTTGTTGACTCGCGAGATCAGTTGGTGCGGCAGTTGGAGGATTGGCCGATTGTGCTGGCGCTGGCGCGGCTGCGAGAGCGGCATCGCGCATGCCCCGAGCGACCCGAGTCGCGTCGCGCAGCATGCGGGCGCTTTCCGCGGCGCCCTCGGGGATGACGACCGCGACGACCGCGTCGGGGCGTGAGGCTCCAACCCAGACTCGCAGCTTGGCCTCACTCGTGCCCGGGGGCTGCATCTCGAGCACGAGATCGCCGTCGCTGAGCACGACGTGCGACGTGTCTGTCGTGGTTACCGGCGCCGCGCTCGCCGCCGGGTCTGCCAATGGCATGCTTGCCAGCCGGTCGAGCACCGCCGCCCAACGCTCCGCATCTTCGGCGCTGAGCATCACCGGCTGGACGAATGCGCTGCGGTATCCTGCGGAAGCAAAGAGCTCGACCTGGCCAGTCTGGGTCGCCCGCAACCAGACAACCGCGGGACCCCAGTGCAGGGTGCCGATCTCTTGCTCTTGTGGTCCCGCTTGGGCAGACAGCGGTGCGGTCGGCAGGAGGAGGGCGCAAGCGCAGCAGGCCGCGGACACCCCAATGGCTACGCGCCGAGCGCAGTGGAGGCGACGGCGGCCGCGCGGATGGCGTGCACGCATAGCAGTACCCTCGGACCTCAGTTCGGCGGCCGGACTGGCGTGGCGCTCAGCGTGCGCTGAGTCGCGGTAGCCTCCAGAGCTTTGCGTCCCCGGCTTTCGCCGGGTTTGCCATTATCGCGAGCGCCCGCCCTTAGAAGGGCACCCCGTCACTGGAGTGACGGACTCATCCATATGAGTCGAATGTAGGAGACGCGGCACGCCCGGCAATGGACAGTTCGTCCGGCGCCCGGGCCGTACCCATGGGGGTGTCTCCGCTACCGACGTCCGCGGGGAGGGCCTTGGTGGCGTTGTCACCTCGCGAACAGAGCGGTGGGGAGCCACGCGCCGGAGCCACTGAGACTGTACAACGTTACCACAGCTTGACTTACGTGCAGCTCTGGCTCCACTCTCCCACGCGAATGCCCACGCGATTGACCGACTGGCCCCGCGGTGCTAGTTTTACGACATCACTATCGATGGTGATCGATATGTCCTCCGTAACCGTATCGCCCAAGTACCAGGTCGTGATCCCGCAATCTGCCCGCGCCAGCCTTGGGATTCGACCTGGGCAAAAGCTTCAGGTCATCGTCTATGGTGGGCAGATCAGGATGATCCCGCTCCGACCGATGCGCACGATTCGCGGGTCTCTTAAAGGCATCGGCTCAGACGTGGAACGCGAGGACGACCGCATTTAGGCACGAGGAACGCGAGCCATGAATGTCGTCGACTCCTCGGGCTGGCTCGAATATGCGGATGACGGCCCCAACGCCCGGGTATTCGAACCGGCAATCCTCGACATCGCGCAACTCCTGGTGCCGGCCATCTGCCTGTATGAGGTATTCAAGAAAGTGCTCCGAGACCGCGGAGAGGAGCCGGCGCTCCTTCTCGCCGCTCAGATGCGGCAAGGCACCCTCGTAGATCTCACCGCTGACCTGGCTCTCGAGGCGGCGCGCCTTGGGGTGGAACTCAAGCTGCCGCTCGCGGACAGCATCATCCTGGCCACGGCTCGCGCTCACGCGGCTACGCTCTGGACTCAAGACGATGACTTCCGGAGGATTGCCGGCGTGCGGTTCATCGCGAAAACGCGCGCTTAGACGCGAGGGCGGACGACGAATGCGTCGCCCCTGCCGCCCGACGGACGGATCGTGGTTTTTCCCGAATGCTGCGATCGCGTACGGAGGGCGACGCAATGCGTCGCCCCTACCGGGCGTGTTTGGCGAGACGTCTCCGCAGCTGTCGCCGTCGCATCCGCTCTCGCTTGCCGCTGTCGCCTCGTTCGCGCCTTTTGTGGAGGATGGCGCCGGTGTCGAACTTCTCCTGCATCGGCGTCCAGTAGGTCTCGACCCACCCGCGGTCGAGACCGTCGTAACGGTCAGAAGGGACGCCAACCTGGGTGAGATGGAGCCGCGTGCCACCTCGGACTTTCGCCAGGTCGAATGTCGCGACCGAGTAATGATCCGGTGGCCAACTCGTCGCACGCCACGCTTGCACGACCTTCTTCCCACGTTTGACCGCGAGATTGTATCCACGAATGCGCGATCCCCGGGCTGTGAATTTCGCGCCGACCTTCTTGCTGATGTGCGCCGGCTTCCCAGACAGCGCTTGATGCTTTCGGGAGTCCATGAGCAGGTCAAAGACCTGGGTCGGCGTCGCTTGGAACGTGACCGTTTGCCGAAGTGTCTTGGTCACCATGGGCTCCTCCTCTAACCAGAATTTGTGATTGCAGTTGCGCCCCTGTCGGCCACGACGGCTGCAGCACGCCTGCCCCGCGCCCACCGGACCCAACTATTTGTGCTCGTACGTCAATACGACAATGCCGCTCCGAAACACCTTGGTGCCAGTGAGCCGTAGGTCCTGGGTCGCATCCAGATCCTCGAACAATCGTTGTCCGCTCGGGACCGCCACGGGGAAGACCCAGAATGTGATACTCGTCGACGAGCTTGCGCTCCATCAGGAGTCGATCGAGCGGACCAGTGCCGTACTTCAGGAGACTCTGACCGGGCTGCACCTTCAGCGTCGCGATGGCGCCGGCGACGTCGCCGCTCACGACTGTCGCGTTCCACGTCGTCTCACGCAGTGTGTTGGACACGACGTATTTCGGGAGGGCGTTCATCCGATCGATGAACGCCCTCGTCGCCATTGGTCGAGCGTCGGTTTCCATGTGCGGGTACGCAGCGGAAAAACCCTCGTACGTCCGACGACCGAGTACGAGCGCGTCCGCGCGCGCGAGCAGCTGGTTGGCGTACGCGGCGTGCTCGCTGTCCAGATAGGGCGGCCCCCAGACCTGCGGATCGCCGATGACCCCGCCAAGGGAGACGAACGTGGACTCGATGAGCGTTCGCATCTGGATGCCGTGAGACCTAGTCGTTCAATGTGGCGAGCACACGGTCCAGTGCGGCATAGCTCTCATTCATGCCCTGTTCCATTCCCGAGTGCACCATGCCATCGCGGTCCTCTGTGGTGAAGAACTGCAGCGTGCCTCGCAACTTGGTGCGCCCGTCACCCAGATCCTCGAGGACCATCGTGTTGACCGCGACATGACCCGGTGCGCCGTCCCACTCGAACGTCAGGCTCAATCGCTCGGGCGGCACCACCTCGCGGTAACGCCCCTCGAATCCCTGCGCGCCGCTCGGCGCCTGCTCGACGAACCGCCAGTGTCCGCCACGTCGCAGCTCCTGACGCTCGATGACCAGGGTGTTGCCACGCCCCCACCACTGCGCCAGGAGCTTGGGGTCCGTCATGGCGCGCCAGACGCGCTCGCGCTTGGCGTTGAACACGCGCTCGATCTGGATCTCTCGGTCGGCCGGCATGGTCACTGTCGCCGTGATCACTGCGTCCTTGGTCAGCGTCGTCATGATTCATCTCCTGTTGTGCGTTCGAGGAAATCGCTCAAACGATCGAGCTGCGCCTCCACCATCGCGTGGTAGTTCCTGATCCAGTCGCTCGCTTCATCGAGTCGGCGCGAGCCCAGTCGACACTGCCGCACGCGACCGATCTTCTCAGTCGTGACGAGCCCCGCCCGCTCCAATACCTGCACGTGCTTCTTCATCCCGGTGAGCGTCATGTCGAAGCCCGTCGCGAGATCCGTGATCGAGGCGTGCCCGCGCCCCAATCGCTCGAGAATCCGGCGCCGGGTCCGATCCGCCAGCGCCCCGAAGCTCGCGTCCAACCTCGCTGCATACTGAACCATGTGGTTCAGTATAGTGGGCGGGGAAAACATGCGCAAGCCCGGGTTGTTATGGTCGGTTTACGACGTCGGGCAAATCACATGTTGTCCGCCGTTCATCCACCGCCCCCAGGTACGCGTGGGTGGTCGGGATTGCCGCGTGCACGCGCCGACCGCACGGGACCCGTGGACCGGCGGGTAGGGGCGACGCAATGCGTCGCCCGCCGTTCATGCACCGACCGCACGGACCCGTGGATAGGCGGCCCTACCGCCGCGTGAACACGTCCGCGCCGAAGGGGTGAACAGCGGAGTCGGCGGCATAGCCCAGGTGATCGAGGCCGAAGGTGTCTTCGACCCAGCGGAGGAGCGAGTAGTGGTTGTACGGAGTGTCGGAGACCGTGCCGGCCGGAATGAAGGGCGAGAGCACCACCGCGCCGATGCGGCCGCCGCCCGGCCCGCTATAGCCCGGGGGATGGAGTTGGCCAGCAAGCCCTTGCTCTCCGCAGCAGGCCGATGACTCGAGCCCCTCGTCAAAGGTGATGATCAGCACCCCGTCTGCACGAAACGCTGGCGACCGCGTAATCACCGGCACCCACTCCTGGAGAAACTTGTCCGCTTGCTCCAAGCCGCCCAGCGCGCCATCGACGCAGGGCGCGTCGTGGCCATCGTTGCACAGGTTGGGCGTGATAAACACGTAGTTCGGCGTACTCGCCGCCGTCGCCAAGTCGTGCGGGAGCTGTGTGAGGTTCACGACGCGGGCGGCGCACCGCGCGCGATCGTCGATGATCGTGTGGAAGTAGTAGAAGGGATTGTGCTTCGTTGCGTATTGATCGCGTGCTTCCTTGTGAGTCGTTGGGTCAATGCTGCCGATCGCGGGATGCCCGCACGCGGCGCTCTCGCGTGCAGAGTCGTTGCCCAAGTCCTGCATGTACCCACGCCACGTGAAGTGCTTGGCCTCGAGCTGGTCGACGAGCGTCCGCACCATCGTGGGATATACACAGCCGGTACCGATCGCCTGACCGTGGGCATCCAAGCGCGGCTCCGCAAGCTGAAACTCAACGTACGTCTTGCAATCTTTCTGCGTCGCCTCGTTCGGCGCCTGCCCGCTCACGAGCGCCACGTAGTTGTCCAGGCTGGCGTGGCCTATACCATAGTATTGCCGCACGAATGCGCCCTGCGGTGGCAATGTCCGCGCGAGGTAGGGCGCCTGCGATGTCGGCCCGAAGGTCCGATCGAACGACTCGTTCTCCAGAATAATCAAAAAGACATGCCGGACTGGCCTGGGCGGCGGCCGGTGCGGCATCGGCAGAACAAGTGCCGCCCACATGAGAAAAGGCGCTGCTGTAACCGATAGAATTCGCACCACTCGGCCCCGGACGGGCGCTTCGCGCCACGTAGAAAGGAGAAAGGAGAAAGGGGGAAGGAGAGAAACGGGTACCGAGCATCGCGCGCAGCACCCGCCCGTATCAACGATGTCGGATGCGCTAGAAGAGCGGTAGCCCGACGGGCGTTTCGCGCCACGTAGCAAGGAGAAAGGGGAAAGGAGAAAGGAGACAAACGGCAGCGGGCGACGCACGCGGCGCCCCTACATGTCACGTCTGACGTAACGCGCTCGGATCGATCGGAAGCCGCCGGACGCGCACGCCCGTCGCTGCGAACACGGCATTCGCAACGGCTGGCGGGACGAGCATCACGCCCAGCTCACCGACTCCGCTCGGCTCCTCCACACTCGGCACGATATGCACTTCGATCTCTGGCGACTCCGCCAGGCGCAACACTCGATAGTCGTGGAAATTGCTCTGTTCGACCGCGCCATTCTTGATCGTGATGGCGCCAGATAGAACCGCGGTGAGGGAGAAGTTGGTGCCACCTTCGATCTGCGCGCGCACGCCGTCGGGATTGATCGCGAGCCCGCAGTCAACAGCGCTCACCATGCGAACCACACGGACGTCTCCACCGGGGCCGACCACAACTTCCGCGGCCTGGGCGCAGCACGTGTCACCCGACCGGCACGCAATCCCCAGCCCGCGACCCTTCGGCAAGGACTTCCCCCACCCCGCATGCCGCGCCGCCAGCTCCAGGACGGTGCGCAGTCGCACGCAGTCCGGCGAGCCGCCCGTCAACAAGTCCAGCCGGAACTGCAGCGGATCGCGCCCCTTCGCGTGCGCGAGCTCATCCACGAAGCTCTCCTTGGCGAACGGCGTGAACGACGACGAGACCGATCGCCACCAGGACCGCGGCACGACAGACTCCGCGGGCGCGTAGTCGAGCCGGAAATGCGGCACCGAATAGGGTGCAACTTCGCCGCCATACCACTCAAGTGCCGCGACGGTCTCCGGGTCGCGCAGCGCCTCCGGAGATTCCGTGTAGCCTGTGTACAAATTCGATCCCGATATCGGAGTCGTGACGACACGTGTCGACCAGGCGACGAGTTTCCCCCGATCGTCGAAGCCTCCGCGGACACGCTGATAGTTGTGGGGGCGGTAGAAGTCGTGCTGCATGTCGTCTTCACGAGTCCACAGGAGCTGCACCGGCTGTCGCACTTCCTTTGCGACCTGCCACGCCTCGGCCGCGTAGTCCCACTGATATCGCCGGCCAAATGAGCCGCCCGAGAGCGTCATGTGCACGATCACCCGGTCCGCTGGCAGACCCGCCAGCGTTGCGATCTCCGCCTGCACTTCCGCGGCGAACTGTGTCGGTGACCACACTTCGATCTCGCCATCCCGCACATGAACGGTCGTGTTCATGGGCTCCATCGTGGCGTGCGCTTGAAAGGGCGATTCGTAGGAGGCTTCCACCGTCAATGCAACGCTCTGCAACGCCTCACGTGCATTGCCACGATTGATCGCGACGAATGTAGGCACGCCCGCAGCCTGCCGAGCGACAATCGCCCGGAGCGACTCCGTGCTTTCGATCTGGCCGGGCCCGTGCTCCCACGTCACGACGAGTGTTTTGCGCGCCTGGATCGCGGCCCATGTCGAGTCGGCCACGACGGCCACACCTCCCGCTGTATTGAAGTGGCGTGGCAATGCCGGAACGGGAAACACGGCTCGCACACCGGGCAGCGCCCTGGCGCGAGTCGCGTCGAAGTGGCCAAGGCTCCCGCCGAAGGACGGACAGCGCGCGATGACGGCGAACAGCATGCCGGGCACGCGGACGTCGATGCCGAATACCGCCCGGCCGGTCACCTTGTCAGGCACGTCGGTGCGCGGGACCCGTGTGCCAATGCATTGGAATGCGTGCCGCTGCTTCAGAGGAACCGAGTCGGGATATGGCACAGGCAGCTGCGAAGCCAACTCGACGAGCTCACCGTAGCGCGCACGGCGGCCAGTGGGCCCATGCACGACGGCGCCGAGCTCCGCTCGACAGTCGCCCTTCGGGACACGCCAGTAGAGCGCCGCGGCCGCGAGCAACATTTCACGTGCCTGTGCTCCGACCTTTCGCATCGGCGTGTACGTGCTGACCACACCTCCACTCCCGCCGGTACGAAGCTCGTGATAAATGGAAGGAATGGTCGGCGCCTGCTCGACGCGGATCGATGACCAATCCGCTTCCAACTCCTCCGCGATCATCATCGGCGCGTACGTGTGCGAGCCCTGCCCCACTTCCGGCTTCTCCACTACGACCGTGATGCGATTATCCGCCCCGATCCGGAGCCACGCGTTCGGCTGGAATTCGGCTATGGATCGACCGGCCCGCCGCCTGCGCGACTTTCCGCATGCCGGCAGGCTGAAGCTGAGCACGAGCGCGGCGACCACCTGGCCCCCAGCTTTCAGCGCCTCACGCCGGGTGACACGTCCCGCTCCATTCACGACACCCGCTCCGTGGCGGCCAGCTCGATGGCACGGCGAATGCGCTGATACGTGCCGCAACGACAGATGTTGCCGTTCATTGCCGCGTCGATCTGTGCCAGCGTCGGATGCGGCGTCGCCGCCAACAAGGCCGCCGCTTGCATGATCTGTCCCGACTGGCAGTAGCCACATTGCGGCACCTGGTCTGCCACCCACGCGCGCTGAACCGGGTGAGTGCCATCGGCAGAGAGCCCCTCGATCGTCGTGACGTGCTTCGCGCCGACCGAGCCAACCAGCGTCTGACAGGACCGACGTGCTTCGCCGTCAAGATGCACGGTGCACGCGCCGCAGAGTCCCATCCCGCAGCCGTACTTCGTCCCGGTGAGTCCCAGCGTATCTCGCAATACCCAGAGCAGCGGCGTGTCGGGCGCGACGTCTATCTGATACGATTTCGCATTCACGGTAAGCGAAGTAGACATTAGACGCTGGACGTTAGACGCTGGATAGAAACCTCGGGGCCAGCCATTTCCCATCGATATCCTGTCGCCCGCGCCGAGGCCACGAAGTAGGGGCGAATGGTTGACCATGCGTGTTGAAGCGTATCCGATAGACGTTAGACGTTGGACGTTAGAAAGACACTGCGGGGCCAGCAGCGGTGCGCTGTGCTGGCCCCGAGGTTTGTCTTCTAACGTCCAACGTCCAACGTCTAACGTCCAGCCCCTCACATCCCCAACTGCTTCGCCGCCTCGCGCTGGTAGCGACTCATGCGGAGCTGCTCGCCGCTCTCCAGGATCACGACGTGGTGCCCCTGGAACCAGGGCTGGATCTCCTTGATGCGGCGCACGTTCACGATCGTGGACCGATGGATCCGGGCAAAATGCCGTGGGTCGAGTTTCTGCTCGAGATGCGCAAGAGTGTCCCGGATCGGATAGGTACGATTCGCCGCATGCACCTGGACATAGTTGCCATCGGCGCCGATCCATGTGATGTCGTCCACGTTGATCAAGCGGAGGCGTCCGTTGTCGACAGCCGTCAGCCGGTCCACGTACGTCGGAGATGCGGCGCGGGCGAGGCTCGCGAGCGCGAGTCGCATGTCCGCGACATTTAGTTTTGCGGCGAGTCGCTCGCGGGCGCGCTCGAGGGCTCGGCCGAAGCGCTCTTTGCCAAAGGGCTTGAGCAGGTAGTCGATCGCATTCGCGTCGAACGCGGATACCGCGTAGCGATCATATGCCGTGACGAACACCACCACTGGCATCGCCGCGGCCCCGACACTGCGAATGACATCCAGTCCCGACATCTCGGGCATCTGCACATCGAGGAACACCAGGTCGGGCCGCTCGTTACGAATCGCCGCAACCGCGGCGTCGCCATCCCCGCACTCGCCGATAATCTCGACGTCGGCGGCGCCGTTCAGCAAACGCCGAATGCTGCGCCGCGTCAGTGGCTCGTCGTCAACGATCAGGACGCGGATGGACATCCACAGCCTCCTCGACGAGTGACCCCTCGGTCGCCATGCGCAATGGGACCTCGATCGCTGCGCACACCCCTGCCGGCTCTACCTTTGTGAGCTCGAAGGAACTCTGCTCCCTTCCGTACAGCTGCTCCAGGCGCTCGCGCGTCGCGGCGAGCCCAAAGCCACCGCCGTTCGTATTCGGCGCTCCGTCCGGTAATGCATTGATGGAGTTACGGACCTCCATCCGCAGATTTCGCCCGTTCCGCGAGGCACGGATCGTGACCGTATCGCAACCCTTGTGCGTGCCGATGCCATGGCGCACTGCGTTTTCGACTATGGGTTGCAGGAGCAGCGAGGGCACCAAGCAGCCACGCAATTCCGGCTCGACATCCACGGTGAACCGCAGCCGGTCCTGAAACCGACACGTCTGAATAGCGAGATACGCCTCGAGGATCCCGAGCTCGCGGCCCAGGGAGATCTCCTGGATCTGTGACTCATGCAGCGTCGCCCGCAGGAGATCGCTGAGCCGCAGCAAGATGTCTTCAGCGCGATCCGGATCCTCCCGTACCAGCGTCGTGGCTGCATGCAGCGTGTTGAACAGGAAATGAGGATGGAGTTGGCTCCGGAGCAACTCCAGGCGGGCCGCGGTGAGTTGCGACTCGAGCTTCGCGGAGCGCAGACGATTCTGTTGAGCTTCCTGCCAGGACTTGTAGAACATCACGGCCGCGACGAGCAGCCAATAGGTCAGAAGACTGGCCTGGGTGTGCTGACTGAAGTAGTGCCTGAGCGCCTCCGCCACGGACAGGCTGTTCTCGCGCCGCAGCCAGCCGAGGTACGCCTCGAGCGAGAGCTGGACCCCGGTGAGTGCAATGCTGGCGGCCAAGTGCAGCGGCACGCGACTCGGCCAGTTCCGAGCGTTGATCGGGAACCGCCACGCCAACCACAGCGCACATGGTGTCAGCAGCGCCCAAATGTAGCCCGACCACCAGAGGTAGTAGCTGAACGGCTCGGCGAGCCCGCGCGTCGCATCATACGCGTACCATTGTGCCGCAAACAACACGACCGCGATGGCCCATCCGAGACCGATCGTCAACCGCCTCGTCGACAGCGCACTCCGCCACGTGTTGGCCATGGGTGTAGGTGGAAAATAGCGGTGAGCGCCCCCTGACGCCGCAGTTTGCAGTCCACCTACGATTCGCCCCGCTCCCACAACGACCCATCCCACGGCGTGCGCCCGTGGTGCGGCTCAGCGTTATCGATTCCAGAAATTGGTCGGCCGATTAGAGGATTGCGGCCGACGACACATTGGCGGGCGACGCATTGCGTCGTCCCTACCCGCGGGGACCGCACATGCAGCGGAGACGCTTTCTCCAGACCTCGATCGCCGCATCGCTGACGGCGATGCTCCCGCGGCCGATCGCCGCTCGACTGCTGCGGACCGCCGACCCGAAGAAGATCCTCGTGCTTGGCGGCACGAGCTTCCTCGGGCCGGCGGTGGTCGAGGCCGCGCTCGTCGCGGGACACTCCGTGACCCTGTTCAATCGTGGAATCACCAATCCTGACCTTTTCCCCAGCCTGGAAAAGCTGCGGGGATTGCGCAGCGCGAACGCCGCGGAGGAAGACCTGTCCGCGCTCAAAGGTCGTCACTGGGATGCGGTGGTCGACGTCTGGCCAAATGATCCTGCGTTGGCTCAATCGGCGGCGACGTTGCTGGGTACGCAAACGGAGCATTACCTCTACGTGTCGTCGATCGCCACATACGCCGCGTCCGGTTTCGCTCGACCTGGCCTGACCGAGGATGCGGCGCTCAATCGGTGGGACCCCGCGATCGGCGGCTACGGTCCCGGCAAGTCAGAAAGCGAACGACGGCTGCAAGCGCTCGTGGCCGAGAAGCTCACCGTGGTGCGGCCGGGCGCGATCAAGGGCGACCGGGACGACACGCCTGACCTCTACGCCTGGCTTCGGCGCGCGCAGAGCGGCGGTCGGCACATTGGCCCGGGGAGCGGCGAGGAGCACGTACAAAACGTTGATGTGAAGGACGTCGGTCGTTTTCTCATCCTCGCAATCGAGCGTCGGCTCTATGGGATGTACAACGTCGCGGGTAGCGCGATGACGTTTCGCGAGTTCCTGAACGAGTGCAAGGCCGTCACCCGGTCGAGTGCCGAGTTCGTGTGGATGCCGCGCGACTTCCTGCACCAGCACGGGCTCGACCCGGCGCCGTGGAACTCGCCGACCATTCCCGCGTACCTCGGCAAGTTCCCGTACTGGCATCCCGAGCCCGAGCGGGTCGGATTCTTCCAGGTCAGCAGCAAGAAAGCTCACGACGCCGGCTGGGTGCGGCGACCCTTCATGGAAACGGCGCTGGACTACCTCTGGACGTTCGACTCCAGCGGACTCGGCTCCCGCTGGACCGACGAGCTCTCGCCTCGAGTCGAAGCGCGAACGCTTAGAAGCTGGACGTTGGACGTTAGACGTTAGACAGCGGACGGTGGACTCCGCACCGAGTGGGCCTTCCAAGAACCCGCGGTCTGGTGCTGGTGTCCCATGTGCACCGTGATTCGCGCCGGGAGTCAGAACCCGTCGCTAACGCACGTCGAGGCCAGCCTGTTTGCAATAGGACTGGCCACGAAGTTTCTTCCAACGTCCAACGTCTGACGTCCAACGTCCATTTGATTGAGGTTCACATATGCGCTTCATCGCGATGGTTTCGGCCGCCCTGTCCGTGCTTCCGGTCTTGACGCCGCTTGCGCGTGCACAGGAAACCGCGAGCCAGCACGACGATGTCCAGGCTACGATCGCCACATTCAAGAAGAAGGATCCCGGGATTCAGAAATTCTTCGACGACGCCGTTGGGATCGCGGTGCTACCGACGGTCGCGAAAGGGGCGATCGGCGTTGGCGGTGCACATGGGACGGGCGAACTGCTCGTCGGCGGGAAGGCGATCGGCAAAATCTCGATGACGCAAGTCACGATCGGTTTCCAGCTTGGCGGCCAGGCGTACTCGGAGATCATCTTCTTTCAGAGTCAGAATACGCTCGATGGGTTCAAGAACAGCGACTTTGCCTTCGCGGCGCAGGCCACTGCGGTCGCGCTCGCATCCGGCGCGTCCGCCAACGCCGCGTATCGAAACGGCGTGGCCGTCTTCACGTCGGCCAAGGGCGGCTTGATGTACGAGGCCAGTATCGGCGGCCAGAAGTTCTCGTTCAAGCCCTACTGACCGCGCCGCGTCAGCTCCTAGTCGCCCTGGAGCACCCGCTGCGGAGCGAGCGTTGACGCGCGATGTGCCGGCAGGTAGGCGGCGATAGCGGCGACGAGCATCAAGAACACCGTTGCGCCAATCAGCACGACCGGATCGAGCGGACTCACGCCGAATATCACTGACGCAATCACCTTCGACAGCGCGACGGCACCGGCGAGGCCAATGACGACGCCGATCGCGGTGACGAACGCGCCGTCTCGCAGCACCATACCGCGAATCATGGCGCGGTCGGCGCCGAGCGCGATCCGAATGCCGATCTCCTTGCTGCGCAACCGAACGGCGTAGGAGAGGACACCGAAGAGGCCGAGCCCTGCCAGCACGACTGCGACCGCTGCGAACGCGACAAGAATCCGCAGCGTGAAGACGCGTTGCGCGCGTCCCTGGCCGACCACTTGATCGAGCGTGGCCGGTTGGTACATGACCAGCAAGGGGTCCAGACTGGCGAGCACACGGCGTGCGGCGGGTTCCATGCCCACAGGGTCGCCATTCACCGCGATCACCTGTGTCAACGCCCAGTTGCGATCTCCCGCGTACTGGGTATGAGCGTGGTAGACCATGTTGGTGGTGTGACCCTCGACGTCGTAAGCCACGTCGTTGACGACACCGATGACCTCGGACTCTTTGTCGGCGACGCTCAGGCGCTGGCCGATGGGATCGATCCCGGGGAATGCCTGCTGCGCGAGCGACGCGCTGATGACCAGGCGCTGCGGCGCCGTATTCACGTCACGGCGGTCGAAGGCGCGACCGCGGATGACCCGAATGCCTGCCGCGTTGAAATAGTCGCCCGACACAATGCGATTGTCTGCCTCCCCGATTTGACGCGAGGCTTCGGCGACACCGGCGAGGGGTCCGGTCAGCGGCTCGGGTGAACCCCACGTGTGATAGAACCCAGTCACCGGGAGTTTGGAGATGCCCCCAGCGGCTCGTACGCCAGGGAGTGCGCTCACCGCCTGCGCGAAGTTCTCGAAGAAGTGCGCCCGTACGGTCGAGTCGTAACGCGCGTCGGGCAGGTTGAGATCGAAGGTCAGGACGTTGTCAGGCGAAATGCCGAGGTTCGTTCGGCGTAGTTGGTCGACCGTCGCGAGGAGCAGACCGGCACCGACGAGCAGCACGAGGGCGAGCGCGACCTGCGAGACCACGAGCGCGGAGCGTAGCTGTCCGAGTGATCGGCCGCTCGTCGCCGCCTTGCTTTGTTCGCGCATCACACCCATTGCGTCCGTGCGCGACCCACGGAGCGCCGGTGCGAGCCCGAAGAGGATCGCGCTCGCCGACGACATCGCGAGTGCGAACACGAGCACCGGCCAGTTGAGTGCCAGGTGACTGACGCGCGGGATCGACGCGGCGCCAAGCGCCGACACGAGCGGCATGAGTGCCCGCCCGAGCAGGATCCCTGCGACGCCGCCGGCACCCGCGATCACAATGCTTTCGGTCAGGAGCTGTCTCGTGAGCCGTCCGCGTTTTGCACCAAGGGCCGACCGCAGCGCGAGCTCGCGCGACCGCTCGGACGCCCGCACGAGCAGGAGGTTCGCCACGTTGACGCAGGCGAGCAGAAGGACCAGGCCAACCGCGCCCAGCATGATCTCCAGAGACTTGGTCGCCGGGCCGACGAGATCGTCCTTGAGCGGGACAATGGTCGCGCGCTCGTCCTTGATCCTCGGATAGGGCTCGCCAAGCGCCGCGCTGACGACCATCAGCTCGGATGCCCCGCGTGCCAGCGTCACACCCGGTCGGAGGCGGCCGATCACGGTGAGGAAGTGGTTCTGCGGTTCTTCCTGGCCGTTGATCGGGCGGAGGTCCTGTGCCACCCAGGCGTCGACAGCTCGGACGAGGGGGTCAGCGAATCCGCGGGGCATGACGCCCACGATCGTTCGCGGGATGCCGTTCATGGTCAGCGACGAGCCGATCGCATTGGCGTGTCCGCCAAAGAGCCGCTGCCAGAGCTGATAGCTCAGAATCACCACTGGCGCGTTGGTCTCTTCCGAGCGCTGAAATGCCCGTCCGATTACGGGCTGGACGCCGAGGACCTGGAAGTAGTCGGCCGAAACTGGGAGCAGCTCCAGCCGCTCCGGCTGGTCGGCGACTCTGACGTCGGCTCCGACCCGACTATAGGTATCGACCGCAGCGAGCGCGTCGAACGCGGATACCTGGCTCCGGTACGCCTCATACTCGGGGACGCTCACGAACGTCGGCGAGTCGCGGTGCCCCATATAGTACTGGTACAGGCGTACGAGCTGGCCGGGTTGTTGGTACGGCAGGGGCTGGAGTAGCACCGCATTGACGGCACTGAATACCGCTGTCGTGCCGCCGATGCCAATCGCAATCGTCAGGACTGCAACCACTGTGAATCGCGGCGTTTGTCTCAGCGTGCGCAGACTGAGCATGACATCGCTCATCGCGTCCTCGAGCAGGCGCGTGCCCCGCCCGTCGCGCATTTCTTCCTTGACTTGCTCCACGCCGCCGAATGCGCGCGTCGCTTCGCGCCGAGCACGGGTGTCGTCCACGCCGGCCTTGCGTAGCGCGTCGGCCTGCATGTCGACGTGAAAACGGAATTCCTCCGCCATCTCCCGTTCTTCTCGCGAGCGATGGAAGAGCGCACGTGCACGCGCGACAAGGTCGGACCACATGCTCATATCAGGCTGGTTCCGGAAGCGGCGACCAATCGCCAGTCAGGACCGCATTGATCGCGGCTGCCGTTCGGTCCCATGCGGCCCGTTCGATACCGAGCTGTCGCCGCCCCGCCGATGTAAGCACGTAGTACCGGGCACGGCGGTTGTTCTCGGTCACGCGCCACTCGGTGCTGAGCCATCCGCGGCGGCGCATGCGCTGCAGCGCCGGGTAGAGCGACCCCTGCTGGACGACGAGCGTATCGCGCGACATCTGCTGGATGCGCTGCGCGATCCCCCAGCCGTGTAGTGGCTCGAGGGCGAGCGTCCGCAACACCAGCATCTCCAGAGTCCCCTGCAACAGCTCGCCGTGCTCCGCAGCCATGCCTCATGCTCCTTTAGACAATCTGGAGGAAGCTAGCGTTTGAACGGCGGATGGGGCAACGGCCGGGTTACGGGTGACGGGTTAAGGGTGACGGGTGACAGGTAACCGGTAAACCGGCGCCGGACCGTGCCGCACGCACACGGTCCGTGGATCGGCGGGTAGGGGCGACGCAATGCGTCGCCCGACAACGCGTCCACACGCCCCCACGTCGGATACGCGTGTCGTTACCCGTCCCCACAAGCTTTGTCTCTACAAGTCTACGTTCTGGAGCACGAACGCGCCCGCTAAACGGCGGCGACGCATGCCTCGCCCCTACCCGCCCATCCACGGGATCCGTGCATGAACGACGGGCGACGCAATGCGTCGCCCCTACCGGTCCGTAACGCATTGCGACGATCGCGGTATGCCCAAGAGGGCGACGCATTGCGTCGCCCCTACCCGCCGACGGACGGATCGTGGTTGTCCCCGAGACGCATGCCTCGCCCCTACCTCATTGCGCGGATGCCGGCGAGCGAAAACTCCGCGATATGATCGGCGAGTGCATTGGACGGGCCGGGAAAGACGGGCCACTTGGCGCGGATGGCGCTGTGGAACGGATCCGGGCGATAGATGAGACACTGCGCCTGCACACTGATCACGCAGCGCACCACACGCGGATCGGTGGCTGCGCATCCGATCAACTCCGCGACGACGCCGCTCAGATACTCGAGGCGCGGCCGGATCGCGAGATCGAAGATCTGCGGCGCGGCCGGGGTTGGGTTGGTCGTCTCGTGCCGCATGATGCGGTGGATCCAAGATGCGGGTCCGTCGACGGTCGTGAGGCGGCGGAGATACGTACGGACGTAGTGGCGCAGGCGCTCCTCGGCCGATGCATCGGGCGCGACACGCTTCGTGAGGTCACCGGTGTCGCGCATATGCTCGATCGCCATCCCGATCACGGCCCAGTACAAGCCGAGCTTGTCGCGGAAGTGATAGTTGACGGCCGCAATGTTGGTATCGGCGCGCTGGCAGATCTCCCGGACCGTCACGCCGTCGAAGCCGTGCTCGGCGAACAGGTCGATCGCTGCCGCGAGAAGCCGATCACGCGTCCCACGCTCGTCCACCGTCTCGCGCCGCCCCGGCCGAGCGCGAGCGACGGCAACAGTCGATCGCGTCGTCATAACGTGCGCCGAAAGAGCCGCGTCGCCACGGTCATCGTGATGAGCGTGAAGAGGGTGAGGTAGAGCAGGTCGCCAGCGATCGCGCCGAGTCCCGAGTTCTTGAGGAGCACCGCCTTGAGGGCGTGCACGCCATACGTGAACGGGTCGACGACGGCGATCGCGCGCATCCAGGCCGGGAACGCCTGCTGCGGGTAGATCGCACCGCTGGGGAAATAGAGCAGCGTGTTCAGAACGCCAAACAGTGCGCGCGGCACGAGCGGGTCACTCATCCGGGCCATCAGCATGAACATCATGCTGACCAGGGCGACCGCGGTCGCCACGACGACGATGAACAGCTTGATCAGGCGCAGCGGGTCGAAGGCGTTGGGGATGCCGGCGATGACCGAGCCCACGGTCATGAGGACTGTCCCCGCGAGGACTGCCTTGATGGTGCCGGAGAGATTGAAGCCGAGTATCAGCTCGAACTTCGTGATCGGCGTGACGAGATAGCCCTCGTGCAGTCCGCGCGCTTTGTCATCGATGAAGATGATGCCGCCGCCGATCATGACCATCGTGAAGATCGCGAGCACGATCGACCCGGCCAGCAGGTACTGGATGTACGGAACGTACGGATAGACCTCGACGACGCTCAGCCGGGCGGGTCCGGATACGCGATCCGGATCGATGGCTGGCCGATTATACGCAGCCAGCATACCCGAGATGCTCGACGCGAGCGTGCTGGTCACGAAGTTGTCGGTGTTGTCCTCGATCAGCGCGATCTGCGGATTGTCTTTGGCGAGCACCCGGCGCGAGAAGCCGGGCGGAATCGTCAACACGCCGTTGATCCGTCCCTCCCGCAGTGCATTGATGGCCACGCCGGGATCATCGTACGAGACCGTCTCGAACGTGCGTGCATTGGCGGCGATCGCGCCCGAGAGCTCGCGCAGCTTGACCGCCGACAGGCCATGGTCCTGATCGACCACGCCCACTCGGAGATGTTTGACGGTGCCACCGAAGGCGTATCCGAGGACCACGAGCTGGACGACAGGCATCACGAGCGAGATCACTAAAAGCGTCGGACTGCGCCGGAAGCGGCGCAGGTCTCGCTCGATCATCGCCCAGACACGGTGCATGGACGTGGTTCCTCTCGCTAGCGGCGAAGCATGAACGGGCTGTCCGCAGCCGTCGGCGCCTGCAGCGCGTCTCGCAGATCGTGACCGGTATAGTGCAGAAAGACATCATCGAGCGTCGTGCTGGCGACTGAGATCGACTCTATGGTGACACCCGCCTGGGCTGCGGCCTCGAGCACGGCCAGTGTCGTGACCGGCCCCTCGTGCGAGGTGAGTCGCGCGACCGCACCCTCGGCGTGGATCTGGTCCACGCCGGGCAATTGCGCCAGGCGATCCGCCCATCCAGACGGCGCCGCCGCGAAGCTCACCTCGAGCGTGCTCACGCCTGCGACGGCGGCTTTGAGTGTCAGCGGCGAATCCAGCGCGATGAGCTTGCCGTGGTCCACGATGGCGATGCGATCACAGAGCTTGTCCGCTTCATCCATGTAGTGCGTCGTCAGGACGAGCGTGAGATTGCGCTCCGCCTTGATGCGTCGCAGCATCTCCCAGACCCCGGTGCGCGACACCGGATCGAGCCCGGTGGTCGGTTCGTCCAGAAAGAAGATCCGGGGCTCGTGCACGAGGCCACGCGCGACCTCGACGCGGCGGCGCATGCCGCCGGAGAGCTGCTTGACCGGTTTGTCGGCCCACGCGGTCAGCTCGACGGCGGCCAGCAACTCCTCGGTCAACCGGCGCCGGCGTTCGCGCGGCACGCCGTAGAGTTTGGCGAAGATCGTCAGATTCTCGCGGGCACTCAGCTCGAGGTCGCTCGTCATTGCCTGTGGGATCACGCCGATCGCCCGACGGACCGCGTCCGGCTGCAGCAGGATGTCGGCGCCGTCGATGAGTGCCGTGCCACTTGTCGGCTCGATCAGCGTCGTCAGCATGCGGAGCAGCGTCGACTTCCCCGCCCCGTTTGGTCCGAGGAGGCCGAGGATCTCGCCACTGTCGACGGTGAACGAGATGGCATCGACGGCTGTGAACGTGCCGAAGGTCTTCGTGAGCTGGCGGACGTCGACGATGGGCATGCAGCGACCGACCAGTGGCGTCAGGCGCCCGCAGGCGCGGGCAACAACACATACGCGGTCATCCCGACCGCAAGCCGGCGGTCCCGGTTGTCGAGTCGGAGGCGGATCTCGAAAGTCTTGATGTCGCGCTTGGAGCGGCTGACGTCGCGCTGGGTGGCAAAGTCGGCATCGACGGCGCGATAGAAGACCCGTCCCCGACGCGTGTCGCCCGACGGCAGGCGGACCGTGAGCGAATCGCCCACGCGCACGCGGTCGATGTACGTCTCCTCCACATTGGCGCGCACCCACAGCGAGTCCGGATTGATCACCGTGATGATCGGTTGGCCGGCGTTGACGACCTCGCCCTGATTGACCGCGCGGACGTCCACGATGCCGGCCATCGGCGAGCGGACCTCGGTATAGGAGAGCCGCACGTTGGCCTTGGTCCGCTGCGCGTCGGCGGCTTGCTGCTGTTGCTCGGCCCCGTGCAACTGACTGCGCTTGATCGCGATCTGCTCGGTAGCCGCCCGGGCCATGGCCAGCGCGGCCTGCTGCGCAGCGACCTGCTTGTTCGCGGCTTCGACCCGTGCCTGTGCGACGGTGTATGCCGTCTGTCGCTGGTCCAGGTCCTGTTGCGAGACCGTCCCGTTGCGGGCGAGCCCCTGGTACCGGTCGAGCGTCACCTTGGCGTTCGACTGATTGGCGACCGCTTCGGCCTGCTGCGCTACCGCGGTCGCCAGTGTCGCTTCGGCCTGCGCAATCTCGTCGTCGGTCTGCTCCTGCTGCAAACGGAGTCCCGCTTCGCTCTCGGCCACGCGGACCACGCCATCCTCGGCGCTGTGCGCATAGTAGGAGCGGTCGGCCTCGAGCTCGGATGGGGCGATGCGGGCCACGAGCTGCATGGGTACGAGCGAGTCGCCCTCGTGCACGAGGAGCTGCTCGAGCTGTCCGCCGACCAGGGGGCTCACGATCACGTCGTCGGTCGTGACGATCCCGGTGAGGACGAGAGTGCGACCGCGGAGACTGATCGCCCAGCCCGCCGCGATCAGCACGAGGAGCCCAAGGCCAGCGAAGAGAAGCACGCGTTGACGTGTCATGGCGGTTCTAACATGTGTCTTAAACGAGCGTTTGACAAGGGGCGGGTGCTAAAGCGCCCGAGAGAGTAGAAGCACAGAAAGTAAGAAGTAGACCAGGACCGCCCCGGTCTACTCTCTACGCTCTGCAGGTCTACTTTCTCGGGCGCGTTAGCGCCCGCGCCCCAGACCCGGCAGTTCGCTCCTCAGCCCCGCAACACCTCGACGGGATCGACTGCGACTGCCCGACGCGCGGGCAGGAGGACCGCGATCGCCGCCACCAGCAGCAGGACCAGGACGACGGCCGCCATCGTCAACGGGTCGATCGGACTCACCCCATACAGTGAGCTGCGCAGGAACCGAGTGGTCGCGAAGGCCGCAACCAGTCCGACGCCGATGCCTGCGAGCATCGGGCGCAGGCTTTGGCGCGCGAGCAGGCCGAGGATCGCGACACTGGTGGCGCCCATGGCCATGCGCACGCCGATCTCCTGTGTGCGCGCACTGACGAAGAACGCCACGACGCTCGCGATGCCGGCCCCCGCGAGCACGAGCCCAACCGACGCGAGCACGAGCAGCAAGGCGGTATTGAACCGGTGCTCCGCCGTCACCGCGCGCACGCTCTGGCGCATCGTGCTGACGTCGTAGAGCGGCAGTGTCGGATCGACGGACCGCACCGACTCGCGAAGCGTCGCCGACAGCGTCGACGGATCGGGCGAAGTGCTGCGGACCATCAGGGTCATCGCACGTTGAATCCACTTCCACGCGTCGTCCGGCGCCTGCGCAAGCGGAAGGTAGAATTGCGGCGCCACCTCGACGCTTGGCCCGTTGGTCCGCACATCGCCCGCGACGCCGACGATGGTCTTCCACTTCGGATCCGTTGGCGACCCCTCACAGCAGAGGACGCGCTTCCCGATCGGGTCGACGCCCGGCCACGCGCGCTCGGCGAATGCACGGCTCACGATCATGACGCGCGGCGCGCCTGCGACATTGTGATCAGTGAAGGCGCGGCCTCCGACCAATGGGATTCGCATCGCGCTCAAGTACCCGGGCGAGATGAGATACATTTGCGAGTTGATCGCGCTCGCCGGAGCGATCGGCTGACCCTCCGGTATGAGCCCATTGTCGTTGCTCCCCGCTCCCATCGGTGCGCGGGACACCACTGCCGCCGCCTCGATCCCGGGTGCACGCTGCAAGGCATCGGCAATGTTGCCGAAGGTCTGCTTCACATGGTCCGGTTCGGCGTACGTGGTTGGCGGCAACGCGACGCGGGCCGTAAGCACCCCACTTGGGTCGAATCCCAAGGGCGTGCGGTCCAGATGGATGGCGCTGCGGGCCAGCAGGCCCGCTCCATCGAGAAGCGCCAGCGCCAGGGCAACCTCACCCACAATCAACGCACTGCGCAGCGTGTCTCGCACCACTGCCACGCCACGCCCGCCTGCACGCAGTGTGGTCTGAACGTCCTGTGACGCAGCACGCAGCGCCGGCGCCGTCCCGAAGAGCACCGCGCACAGGCCGCTCACGACGAGCGCGAAGATCAACACCGCCGGATCGATGTGTGCGTCCTCGAGCCGCGGGAAGACACCCGCCGGGGCACCGGCGATGACGAGCTTGATGCCCAGCCAAGTCAGGACCAGGCCCACGCCGCCCGCGAGCAGTGAGAGCACGACGCTCTCCGTGAGCAGCTGTCCGACGATCCGGCTCCGGGCCGCACCCAGCGCCGCACGAATCGCGAGCTCCTGCGACCGCGCCGCCCCTCGGGCGAGCAGCAGATTGGCCACATTGGCGCACGCGATCAGCAGCACGAACGACACGGCACCCAGCACGGTCAGGAGTCTCGCGCGCTGGCTGCCGATGACAATATCCCCGAGCGGCTGTACATGAATGCCGCGATCCCCATCCTCCATCGGATAGCGCTGGCGCAACACCGCGGCGATCCGATCGAGCTCTCCCTGCGTGCGTGCGACCGTGGCATCAGGCCGCAGCAGCCCCGCAACGAAGAGGTAGTGCTCGTCGTGCTGCGCCCGCTGCGCCGGGGTGAACGCCAACGGCACCCACAGCTCTTCGCCCGAGGCCGACGGATCGAACCCGGGCGGCATGACGCCGACGATCGTCGCCGGCGCGTTGTTGAGCCGGACGACACGATCCACGATGCGGGGATCGCCGGCGAAATGATGCATCCAGAAGCCGTAACTCAACACGGCGATGTTATCCTGCCCGGGCTCGTCGTCGCCCGGACGGAACACGCGGCCCAGGAGCGGCTTGACTCCGAACACGCGGAAGAAGTCACTCGTTACACGGCCGCCACTCGCCCGCTCCGGTTGCCCACCGTCCGACAGGTTGATCGGGCTGAACTGTTCCGCGGCCATCGCAGCAAACGATCGACTCTGATCGCGCCAGTCGGTGTAGTTGCCGACGGACGCGCTGCCGTCGAGATCGTGCCAACGCTCGGCGACCGCGACGACACGCGACGGGTCGGCCCACGCAAAGGGGCGGAGCACCACGCTGTCGACCGCGCCAAAGATGGTCGTCGTCGCTCCGATCCCGAGTCCCAGCGTGAGCACGGCCGCGGCAGTGAAGCCGGGCGCGCGTCTCATCTGACGCAGTGCATGCTGCACGTCGTGGCGGATCGCATCCGCGCGGGTCCGGGCGATCGTCCGGAGCGCGGTCCAGGCGTTCGGGGTCATTGGCCTCTCCATTCGGCGTCAGCCGGGCTAGATCGTTTTGACAGCCTGGCGGAAGGGAGGGTTCGAAGGCTGGACGTTGGACGTTAGAAGACAACCTCGAGGGCCAGCTTGATGTGCCGGAGCGGCCCTCGAGATTTCTTCCTTCGGTTCAACCGGTGAGTGCAACAGTAGTTGATTGGAGTTGATTGACCATGCACTCATCGGAGGTGGAGGAATGGCGCGACATCAGGCCGCACAGGAGTACGGGTGGTCACCGGCGCAGAGAGCTGAAGTGTGGGCCCGGTGGAAGGTCGGGGAATCCACGCTCAAGATCGGCCGGGCGGTGGGCAAAGACTCGGGGTCGATCTTTGCGCTCCTCGCCATCCAGGGTGGCATCCCGCGGCCGCCCCGGCACCGCGCGGCGCGGGCATTGACGACGGCAGAGCGCGAGCAGATCAGTCGTGGCGTGGCCGCGGAGGAGGCGATCCGGGAGATTGCGCGCGACCTCGGGCGCCCCGCCTCCACGATCAGTCGCGAGGTGGCCCGCAATGGCGGACGGACCCAGTATCGCGCCGTGCGAGCGGAGGCCCGGATGTGGCGCACGACCGCACGGCCCAAGTGCTGCCGCCTCGCGCGCGAGCCGCGGCTGTGTGCGCTCGTCGCGGCGAAGCTGCAGCGGGACTGGTCGCCGGCCCAGATTGCAGGGTGGCTCCAGCGCACGTACCCTCGGAACCCGGCCATGCACGTGTCGCACGAAACGATCTATCGCACGCTCTATGTCCAGGCGCGGGGCGCCCTGAAGAAGGAGCTCCTCGCGCACCTCAGGCGGTCGCACGCGATGCGCCGGAGTCGGCGCTACTCGACCCACCGGCAATCGCGGGCCCAGATCCCCGCCGCCGTCCCGATCGCGGCGCGACCGGCGAGCGTGGAGGATCGGGCGGTGCCCGGCCACTGGGAGGGGGACCTCTTGGCCGGGGCCGGCCGGCGGAGCCACGTGGCGACTTTGGTGGAGCGGAAGTCGCGCTTCGTCCAGCTCGTCAAGATCGCCCAGTGGAATGCGCCGACGGTGAACCGCGCACTCACGCGGCACGCACGGCGCTTGCCGGCGGGGTTTATGGCGTCGCTGACGTGGGACCGCGGGCTCGAGATGGCCGAGCACCAGCGCTTCACCGTCGCCACGGACGTCGTGGTGTATTTCTGTGATCCGCACAGTCCGTGGCAACGGGGCACCAACGAGAATACGAACGGGCTCCTGCGGCAATACTTGCCCAAGGGCACCGATCTCTCGACGTTCACGCAACGGCAGCTCAACGCCATCGCGCTCAAGCTGAATACGCGGCCGCGCAAAACGCTCGGCTTCATGACGCCGGCAGAGAAGTTGGCCGAAACTGTTGCAACCAGTCGTTGAACTCACCTCTCCAACGTCTAACGTCCAGCCGCTAACGTCTAACGTCCAGCCTTTCCGAACCACCGCACCATCGTCTCCAGGCCCGCGGCGTCGATCGGCCCAAACGCTCCCGGGTAGGCGGCATTGACATTGAATACGGCGATCAACGCGCCGCCCGGCCCGTAGACAGGCACGACGATCTCAGACCGGGCGAGCGGGTCGCACACGATGTGTCCGGGGAATGCCCCGACGTCGGGCACAATGATCGTGCGGCGCTCGGCGGCCGCAGCGCCGCACACGCCGCGCCCGAACTCGATCTCCAGGCATCCGAGTGTCCCCTGATAGGGCCCTATTCGAAGCAGGGGCGGCGCCTGCGTCGCGCCCTCCCGCTCGACGACCCGATAGAAGCCCGTCCATAGGCACCCAAATGCATGGTGCACGAGGGCGGTGATCGTCGCCATGCCGGCGATGGGGTCGCCAATGCCATCCAACACACTGGCTACGTGCGTCGCCAGGGTGGTATACGCCTCCGCCTTGGGGAGGTCGCGTAGATCCAGCGTCAGTTCTGCCATTCGAGGCTTGAAGGGTGAGGATTACATCTACAACTGGTACCCGGGCCCTCTGCCCGGGGAGTTCCCGCCCTAGCGCGGCGTTGTCGGCCCCTCAGGTGCCCCACGGACGGGGGCAGGGACCGGCTGCGCTGGCGGCGGGCTGACCGAGCCCGGTGACTCCAGTCTCTGGTGATCGCGAATCCGATGCAGGGACATCACCAGAATGATGGCGAGGAGAAGCGTGGCAAGCACAGTCCAGGCCACGAGCCGCTGGCGGCTCGACTGGTCGACGTGGGATTGCGCCCAGCGACGTCGCCAGGCCTCAGCCCCCCAGACCATCGCTCCTCGCAGTCCGGCCGTGCCACCAAGAGGCCATAGACGAGCGCCTGCGCACAGGTCGTACCATTCGGCGTCCGCCCGTCATGCCGGTCTGGAAGCAGGCCCCCACTGGTCGAGCCGATCATGGATAGTCCACTCTGGGTGTTCGTCCTGTCCCTTGCGGCGCTCTTGCTCGCCGACATGACTGGCGCGATCCTCGGCGAGAGGCGGGCGAAGCTGACGGACACCGAAAGAAACGTGCTGGGAGTGATACTCACGGGCGTGCTGACACTGTACGCCGTCATCATCGGCTTCAGCTTCTCCATGGCCACCGCGCGGTACGACCAGCGCAAGTATTACGAGGAGGCCGAGGCCAACGCGATCGGCACCGAATACCTCCGGCTCGGCTTGCTGCCGCCCGCCGACGCCGCTCGCGCGCGTACCCTGCTCAAGAGCTATCTCGAGGACCGCATCCTGTTCTATACCACCCGGGATCCGCGCGCACTCGCACAGGTGGACTCGTCGACCGCACACTTGCAAGACGAACTTTGGTCGAGCGTCCAGGGGCCCACGGGCGCGCAGCCCACGCCAGTCGCCGCAACGATCGTTACGGGCATGAACGACGTGCTCAACTCACAAAGCTACACCCAAGCGTCGTGGTGGAACCGCATCCCGCTCGCGGCCTGGGGCCTGATCGTGGCCATTAGCCTTTGCTGCTGCGTGCTGTACGGCTTCTACGCGACGCACGAAAGCGGCAGGATACTGTTCGTGTCACTCCCAGTGATCCTTGCCATCACCTTTCTGTTGCTTGCCGACCTGGACAGCCCGCGCGGCGGCGTGATTCTGCTGCATCCACAAAATCTGTTGAGCCTCTCGGCGGGGTTAACGCACGGCGGGTGACGGGTTCGCGCGGACGATGTCGAACCGTGCCGTGGCCGTTATACGACGCGGCGTCGGATCCTACGCCAACAACGCGCACGCGTCCTCCCAGATCCTGCGCGTCATCTGAGCTGCTGGTTCCGATCGTCCGAGTGCCGCAGCCTGCCCGGCCCACACCTGCATTCGGTCGACATGAGCGTCGGTTTGCGCGGCGGTCCGCATGGCGGCTGTCAGGCCGCGTTGAACGGGATAGGGCGCCGGGGGAGGCGCATCCGGCGCAGTCGCGGCGCGCACGTATTTCGTCGCGATCGTGCGACCCGGGCGACCACTGAACACGCGGCTGACCACGGTGTCTTCCGGCGCCGTCTGGCCGAGCGCCGCGGCCCACGCCGCATTGGTCCTGGCTTCCGGACAGCGCAGAAACGCCGTGCCGATTTGTACCGCGCTTGCGCCGAGGACAAGCGCTGCCGCGACGCCGCGACCGTCGGCGATGCCGCCAGTGGCAACGACGGGTGCACGTACCTCATCGACGATCGCGGGTACCAGCGCGACGAGTCCTACCAGTTGTCGTTCGGCGAGACTCGCATCGAAAGCGCCGCGGTGGCCGCCGGCTTCCGATCCCTGGGCGACGATGACATCCGCACCAGCAGCTTCCGCCGCTCGCGCCTCCGCCACCGTCGTGGCGACCGCAAACCAGGCCACTCCCCGGTCCTTCAGCATGCGCACGTACTCCGGCGAAAAAAGACCCATGATCGATGAGATGACTGCTGGTCGCGCCTCGAGCATCGCGTCGCATTGAGTGGCGAAGTCGGGCGGCACCGCATTCCCCGCGTCCGCGGCGACCGCCGGTCCCCAGGCAGCGAGAAACTCTCGAATCCGCGCTTCGCTTGCTGGATTGCGCTGTGGCGACGGGCTGGGAACCCAGGTGTTGAGCTGGAACGGGCCGCGGCTGGTTGCGCGCACCTCACGCGCCCATGCCTCGATCTCCCCGGGTGTCATCAAGAGGACACCGCAGGCGCCGAGCCCGCCGGCGTCGGTGACAGCGATCGAGAGTGGCGGCGGGGTCGAGCCGGCCATCGGTGCGAGACAAATCGGCGTCTGCAGTCCAAACCGGGAGCAAAATGCCTTCACTCGCTCGAGCGTCTGACTCACGCAACCCTCCGATTGCTTCGGCGTGCGTAACCAAACCACGCCAGCTATCGACGGCAAGTTCCGCGGTGTCTGGCGGACTCGGCAAGCGCAATAGTCCGGAGATCTACTTCTGCCGATCGTTGCCGAGCCGCAGTCATTCGAAGACCTCAGCCCCACGCACGCTTGACCGACATCATGAACAGCCCATTCTCCGTTCTTGCGATTTGCTTCGTCGCCTTTTGGGTGTCGGAGCAACTCGGAGCCTTTCTTCGCAAGACACGCGCGAAACCCGGGGAGCCAGAACGGAAGGATCTCGAGATCATCCTGGGGGCCGTCCTGACACTCTTCGCGCTCGTCGTCGGCTTCAGCTTTTCGATGGCAACCGGGCGCTACGATGAGCGCAAGCACCTCGAGGCAGAGGAGACGGTCGCGATCGAGGGAGAGTACGCCCTGGCAGGCCTGTTGCCGCCCGGCGATGCGGACAACGTGCGCGCGTTGTTGAAGCGGTATCTCGATCAACGCATTCTGTTTTACACAGTCGCCGACGCCGATGAACTCGCCCGCGCCAAAGCCTCGGCGAATCAATTGCAGCACGACCTCTTATCCGCCATTCGAGAGCCGGTGCACACGCAGCCGACGCCGGTCGGGGCGTTGATCGCACGGGGAATGAACGAGGTCGTCGATTCTGGGAGGCGCGCGCAGGCTGCGTGGTGGAACCGCATCCCCATTGCGGCGTGGGCCCTCATGGTGATGATCGGGGTCTGTTGCAACGTGTTGTTCGGCTACAACGCGAACCTCGAGAGCCGGCACCACTTGCTGCTCGCGCTGCCCGTGATCTTCTCGGTGGCGTTCTTCCTTCTTGGCGACCTGGACAGCCCGCGCGGAGGTCTGATCAAAGTCGCGCCGCAGAATCTTCTGGCGCTATCGACGGACCTGGCCGCGCATTGAGACAGATGGATTCTGGAGAGGCCGAGACGACGTCTCGCTTGCCCGCCAGTACTTGCCTTGGACCGGTAGGAGCGACGTGGTACGTAGCCCTGTCCGGCGGGCGGCACCAGTACCGGCGCGTTTACAGCCAGACCGCGATCGCCTCGAGAGGCTTGCGAGTGATATCCGGAACTCTGGCGTCCGCCGCGGGATACCCGACCGGCATGACGAGCATCGCTCGCTCGTTGACTGGGCGTTCGAGCAGATCGCGGAGGAAGCCCATTGGATTGGGCGTGTGGGTGAGCGTGACCAAGCCCATGTGGTGCACGGCCGCGATGAAGAACCCGGCCGCGATGCCGCACGACTCTTCCGTGTAGTAGTACGCCCGCTTGCCGGTGGCGTCCAGGCCGTAGGCTTGCCGGAACAGCACGACCACCCATGGTGCATCCGTGAGGTGTGGCTTGTGTTCGTCTGTGCCGAGCGGCAGGAGGGCTTCGAGCCACTCGCGGGGCGCTTTGCCGTGGTAGAAGTCGTACTCCTCGCGCTCGGCTGCGTCGCGAATCTGTTGCTTCAGCGACGGGTCCGAGACGGCTACAAAAGTCCACGGCTGCTGATGCGCGCCACTCGGCGCCGTGCCCGCCGTCCGAATGGCGCTCTCGATCAAATCCCGTGGCACGGGCGCCGTCGAGAAGTGACGCGTCGTGCGACGGGCATTCATCAGCTCGTAAAACGCGGTCGCACGTGAGCGGGACTCATCGACGCTGAGCGGCGTGAAATGCAGGGGCACGAACGGGTACACTTTCACACCAAGGACTGACTCAGGCTCAGTTGTCACGTTGCCTCCGCGCGTGTCTCATTGAGCGGCTAGCTGGTGGCCAAGCCATCCTCCTGAGAACCCAGCTCGCTCGAGGCCCCTCGTGAGGTAGGGGTTGCGACGCATGGTCGTCCAAATCAACTCCGTCCGGTAGTTCTCGATCATCGCCAGGATCGGCCCCTCGTCGATGCCGAGGTAGTCAGTGTCGAACCAGCCGCGCGCACCGTCGACGCGTCCCAGCGGCGTGCGGATCGGGAGCGTGAACGACGGGTTGTACGCGTCGATGAAACCGTAGGTGGAGTACACGAGATTGCCGTAGGTCGCCCGCATCGCCTTGAGCGCGGGGATGGCAATCTCCGGTGCGAACGGGATGAGGCCGCCCGCGGCGGACGGCGTGATCGTGCCGTCGTCGGCGATGCGCGAGTACGCACTCCCACGTGCCCAGTAGGAGCTGAAGGTGCGCTCGACGCCATTGAGCGATACCTGCATGTCGGCTGGTCCATCGCTGGCGCTGAAACCCCAGCTGTTCGGGCCATAGCCGACCCAGCCCATGGGGTTGTACATGGCGTAGGCCCGTTGCGCGTACGCGGCCCGGCGCGAGTCCTCGAAGTAGTCGATCCCGTGCTCGCGCATGAACTGGTCCTGCATGCCACGGAAGTCGATCCAGATGTGCGAGTACGTGTACCCGAATGCCTGGCCGAAATCGAGGTAATCCTGGCCGAACCATTTTTCCCATCGGTACGTGCGGGTGTACTCCGCCCAGGCGGAACTCGGTAACGCGTGCGTCGGCGATCCCATGGCGAGGAGGTAGACGATCATCGCCTCGTTGTAGCCGCGGGTGTCGTACTGGATGAAACCGGCGTCGGGCGTCCAGCCCAGCGAAAGCGCCGGCGAGTTGGGGGCGACCCAGTTCCAATCGACTCGTCGGTACAACGAGTCGGCGTAGGCTCGCACGCCCGCTTCGGCCAGCGAGGGACCATCGAAGTATTGCCCGCAGAAGAGCGCGCCGGCCAAGAGGAGGCCCGTATCGATCGTCGACAGCTCGACGTGCGCGAACCGCAGTCCGGTGTTGGTGTCGAGGAAGTGGTAGAAGAAACCCTTATAGCCGGCGATGCCGCTATCGCCCGGTCCCTGCGGCAGGTCGTACAGGTACTCGAGTGTGTTCCGCGCACGCTCAGCCGCCTGCTCGCGCGTGACATATCCTTCCGCGACGCCGACCGGGTACGCCGTCAGCGCGAATCCAATTGCCGCGATGCTGGAGATCTCTGGAGACGGGCTGCGATCCGGTGTGAGGCCGGTGCGAGGATCGGTCGTCCGCCAGAAGAAGTCGAAGGTTCGGTTCTCGACTTCAGCGAGGAAGGGATCGCTCCGGTACACGACCTCGGTGACCGTGGCCGGCGCGGGCGCTGCCTCGGGATGCAGCACGACTGGCCGGTGCGCGCAGGCGACACCGCCCATCGATGCCAGGGCCGCGACGATAAGGCGCAGTCGGGGGGCGCCACGGGTGCCAGTCATGCCGCCGCGATCGGGTCGATGCGATCCAGATCCCGGGCAGTCTTCGACCGCAGTGCGTGATAGAGATCCCACCGCATTTGCAGATGCATCCAGAAGTCCGGCGTTTGCCCAAACAGCTTCCCGAGTCGCAGCGCCGTGTCTGGCGTCACGGCCCGGCGCTCGTTGATAATCTCGTTTAGTCGGCGAAACGACATACGGAGCCGTCGAGCCGCCGCGCTCTGCGTGAGACCAGAGTCTGGCAGGAAATCCTCGCGCAATGCCTCACCGGGATGAGTCGGCGGACGATCCGTTGGGAGGTGAACCATAGCTGACTCCACGTTTGCACAGAACGAGATGCAAAAACAGGCAAGTCACTCAGTGGTAATCGACGATGCCAACATTGGCAGGTCCTTGCGATGTCCAGACGAAGCAGACGCGGTACTGATCGTGAATTCGAATACTGTATTGACCCCGCCGATCACCGCGCAAAGCTTCGAGACGGTTCCCACGTGGCTGTCGCAGGTCGGAGAGCGTGGCGGCGGCATTGACATAGTCCAACTTACGACGCGCGACCGGCCACAGCGGTTCCGGACACGCCGCTCGGGCCGCCCGTGTCGAGCGGCCGGCGAACACATTGGCCGTGCCCTGCTCCGCAAAAGACTGAATCACGACAGTCCGTACAGCGCCTCTGGGGTCACCCTTTTCGCGGTTGCCACACTATAACGCCTAGCGTTATAGTGTGGCACCCCCCCCTGATGCCGTGAGGCGATACGCTCGCGGGACCGCGCGGGCTGGTGCGAGACGCGGCCGTGCGCTCGAGTGCGTCCTGGCCAGCTGCGGGCAGGCTTCGGCTAGGGACTCGCGGCGGGCCGGCCTGCAGGCGCCGTCGCCCCGTCCGGACCGTGATCGTAGTCCTGCACGCTGGAGATGTTGGGCATGCCCCAGTCATGACCGTTCCAGCCGTCGAATCCATCCATCTTGAAGAACCAGACACCCGTGTTGGAATCGCTGATCATGATCAAGCCATCCCGATTCCGGATGTCGATGCCGAACGCGCCCTGCATCGTGCTCGGCCCATGCCAGTCGGGCGGTCTGGCGATGCCATTGTTGTGGGTGCACTGACAGGTGTAGTACCAGCCAACTTCTGTCGGGTGAGTCGGGTCGTACATGCTGAAGATCTGCAGCCCGTCCTCGTAGCCCGACACGAATACGAACGGCCAGCGCACCTCGTGGTTGTGCGAGAGGTCGTGCCAGTCAGCGGTCCACGCGCCGACCGGACGGTTGACCGTTTGCACCTTGCCAGTCAGGCCAGGCTGCAGGTCGAAGATCCGCAGGGGTGCGTATGTGTACTCGGTCTCCGTCACCGCGAATTTGCCATCGGGAGTCGGCGTGAAGGTGTGGCCGAATTCGATGCCCGCCGATCCGGTGATCGACGTGATGAGCTTGGGCTGCTTGATGTCGGTAATGTCGTAGACGTAATACCCACCGCGTCCGGCCCCGTAGAACTTGTCCTGGTGCGTGGCGGGGTCGTAGCCGAGGTAGAAGTCGTGGTAGCCGAAACGCCCGAAGCGAGAGTTGGTCTGCGTCTCCGGGACCGGGAACTCCCCGATCTTCCAGTGTGACGAGTCCGGATCCGATACCACCTTGCCAAGGTCGAACACGTTCGTGTGCGGCCCGTTGACGGTCGTCACGAGATACGTGTGCCCGTCGGAGTGGCGGTAGATGAAGGTGTTGTGGAATCCGCCCGGCTCGACCGCATCCCGGAGCCGCGCCACGATCTTGACCTTGCTCGTGTCAGGCAGACCGGTGACGTCGGCGACGACGGCTCCGAGGTCCGCGTCCGGCGTGCCCTGGGCGAATTGCAGCGACTGCACGTAGTAGTAGTGCGCGCAGGACGTGCTCGCGTTCTTCTGGCCCTTTGCGGAGCCGCTGCACGGGCCGTTCATCTTGAAGTACTTGCCGTCCATGCCGCCCAGCATCGGCTGGTGCAACGCGAGGTTCTCGATCGTCCAGCGATACAACACGCGCACATTGTTCAGATCATGGAGGTCGATGATCGTGAAGCCCGCCCATTCACGTCCCGTGCTCAGATAGGCGTACGGCCGTCCGGGATCCTGTTCGATCTCATCGTCCATGACGCGTGCGAAGCCGCCCAAGGGCAGATGCCCCACCAGGTGCACGTTGGCGCTTCCGCCGATCTTTACGCCCGGGGTGACTCCTGGCGGCGCGTCGGCGGGTCCGCCCGGCGCGGCCTGCGACAGGACCGATGCCACAGGCGCGAGGGTCAGCGCGACGAGTAGTGGCAGGGTGCGCGGCACGCGTCCGCGGCCGGTGAATGTCAGCATCGCTATCCCTCCGAGAAAGTCGCGTGCTTGGAGCAACTCCTGTGGGCGCGAGCACCGGTCGGCGTCACGGCCGAGCCAGGGGCGCGAGGGAGCCAAATATATGGGGTCCTATTCGACCGGGCAAACGACCCGGCTCGACGCGTGGCCCAGCGTTCCCACCACCGCTGGCTATTTCGAGCCGGCGGCATTTGCCGCCATCTTCTTCCCTGCCGCGAGCGTGTCGGCCGCGAGTTTCTCCGCGCGCGTGAGCGCCTCCGCAGCCGGCACCTTCATATCCGGCTCGACCCCGACTCCCTCCCAATCGGTCTTCGACACAGGATTGATCGGTCGGCCGAACGGAACGCCGATAACGAAGTGATCGTCGATGCGATGGCCGGAGACCGGGTGCGCCCCGCCGCCCGTCGTCTCGCCGATGATCGTCGCTCGCTTGAGGTTCTTGAGATCGTACGCGAATTCCTCGCCCCCTGAGAACGTCTCCCTCGATGTCAGCAGGAAAACCGGCACCTTATCCAACCGGCTGCCGGGTACGTACGACTGGGTCCAGTACTGCTGGACGCGATTGCTGTCGCGCTCATACATGTCGTTGACGTGCGTTGGCTCGGCGAACAGGTAGCTCAGGATGAAGGACACCATCCCTGGCGAGCCACCGTGGTTCTCTCGGGTATCGATGATGAGCGCGTCGACGTGGGCGAGGAAATTCATTGCCGCGACGACCGTCGGTGCACAGACGCCGTCAAGCGCCTGACTGTGCGCTCGTTTGCCGTGCGGACGGCCCGCTCCGACGCGGGCGCTCGACGTGCTGGTGGCCGACGCCAAAGGCCGCTTGCCTAAGCGCCACTAGGCGCTGCTGCCTTTGTCGTGTCCTTGGCCGGTACCTGCTGCTGTGGCAAGTCATAGAACTGGACCTGGTTCGCATTTAGGTTCCAGACCACGGAACCTGTGTTCGGGTCGTTCACGTTGAACGGAGGGGATCTGAGTTCAGCCTGATTGCCAATTGGCTGCGCCCCCAATGTCGCCGCCAAGCGGTAGGTGATGTCCCACGAGGTCGGCGTGTACGTAAAGGTCTCGACCTTGTCGCCAGGCACGATGCCGAGCATTTGGCTAAACCCGCCCTGATCGTGCGTGATGAACACGGTGAGCACCCTGGGCACCGCCAAGTTGTTCTGGATCTCCACAGCGATGGGATGCGGCGGCGCCTCGCTGATATGATGGTGAGCCGCGCACGCCAACGGCCCCAAGCCCGCGATGGCAAGGGCACCCACGAGGACGCCCGAGGACAACGCAACGCGCGTACGAGGACTGCTATGCAGCTTGGCTGCGGGCATGGTAGGCTCCGAGGGTCGTAACAAGTGGATGAGCAGCACGAGGTCACGCCCACGAGCCGCACGTCGGTCGATTGTGCCTCACGGGGGCTCGAGCGCTGAATCTGGCGATTGCGCCTGTCACACGTCTCATACGACCAAAACGGGCGCACCCCTCAACGGCGCCCACACAGGAACCGCAGCGGCGTCTAAGGCTGCGAGACAATCGCAGCCAGGACTTCGTTAGAAAACGCGGTGAGCTCGCCGATGGAAGCCCCCTGCGGACCGAGCTGCGCCCTCACCCTCAATAGTCCATGCGGCGTCGCGTAGTTCTGTTGGTAGCACGACGACGACGTGCTGGCGCGCCCCTGTGTCACGAACACAATATCGCAACCCCTGTCACGTTCGAGGCGCGCTTCCCAGGCCCAATGCGCCACCCAACCCCGGTACGTATGGCCATTGATGTGAACGTCGTCTTCGCGATCGACATATCTCTCGACGCGCGCATCATTATTGTCGGCGAGCCTTGTCACGCTATCGTACATGACATAGATGTCGTCCCGCACGATTTGTACGGTGTCGTCCGTGGTTCGAGGCACGGCGGCAGTGTCGTACGGCGTCACCGAAACTTCAATGCGGTCTTGCTGTCGGCGATACTGGGAACGCAGGACACCGGTAGTCGGATCCAATACCGGACCCTCAGCGAGTCGATATCCGCGTGCGGAAGCGGGCAGCACGGGCGGTGCCGGCGCGCGCCCTTGCACCTCCACCGGTCGCAGGGGTTCCGGAGTACGGCGCAACCGAATCGTCGCCGTGGTGATCGCGGGGCCCGCTAACACGACTACCGCCGTGTCTGTCGTCGCGTAGCCGATCTGACGAGCCCGGACCAGCGTCGACTTGGCGGCCAGTCCCGCGAGGAGAAATCGGCCATGCGCGTCAGTGAAACCGATTTGATCGGTTCCTGGTATCGCGACGCTCGCGTGCGGAATAGGCTCCCCGTCTTCAGCATCGGCGAGCGACCCGGTGAGGACGCCCGAGGAATCAACTGCCACCTCTTGGCCACCACGAGGCACGAGCGTGAGGTGCCCATCTCCGCCAACGAGTACATCCAAGTTCGTATGCGACAATGCGCGAGTCAGAGCCGTAGCGACAGTGACGTCGTCCGCCTTCATCGACACACTGGCGCCTGACGGAATGAGCTCGTCGCTGAACGTCACCTCGAGTCCGGCCTGATCGGCGATTGCTTGGACCGCGGCACCAAGGGGGACGCTAATAAGCGCCAGGGATTCCTGGCGTTGCAACACGGAAGCGTTTCGCACATCAAGTCGCGCGCCGTCCTCAGCCCGCACGGCAAAGAACCTCGGGCGCTGGCTTTCGGCACTACTGAGCTGCCCCGGAGACGGCGACCGGCGTGTGACCGAGTCTTGAGCCGACCCTTCAGAGCCCGTGCCAACCGCGACGGCAGCCCAAGCGACTACCAGGGCGGCACGAAAGAGATCGTCACCGCAGATGCGATTATTGGCCGAAAACCTGGGCACGCGATATCACGACCCACCGTCTGCGATCCCCCAACCCTGAGTGTCGTCCCGAGCCCTCGGATCGCAGCACCTTCTAAGGGTGAACAAACCGCGAGGGCCCGACAGCGGCTAACGCCAGAGCGATGGCTCGGCTTCGTCAGTCACAGGATCCAGGCATTGTGGCTCGTCGATCGTGCCGGTGTTGAGCGCCATTGAGACCGGGAAGATGTCGAGTCCGTCGCGATACGGTGTCAGGAGGGCGCGCAGGTCGGCGGGGCGCGTCCCGGGGTCCAGCCATTTGGAATACTCGGGCGGTGCGAGCACGACGGGCATCCGATGATGCAGATGTGCGGTCTGTCGATTCGTGGCAGTCGTCACGATGGTGCAGGTCGTCACGACCTCGCCGCTCGCGGGTGAGCGCCAGGTATCCCAGAGACCGGCAAACGCAAACACCGACCGATCCGGCATCCGAATCGCATACGGCTGTCTGCGCCGACTCGGAAGCGTCGTCCACTCGTACCAGCCATCGACGACAATAAGGCAGCGCTGGCCGCGGAGGAATGCCTCGCGGAAAGCCGGCTTCGTATCGATCGTCTCCGCGCGGGCGTTGATGCATTGGTTGGCAATCGTTGGATCGGTCGCCCACGAGGGAATGAGGCCCCAGCGCATCCTGATTGCCTCGGTCGCTCCCTGGGGGTCGCGGCGCACGACGAGCAAGTCCTGACCGGGGCAGAGATTGAAACGAGCCTGCCATGCGGGCACCTCGCCGTTCAGCCACCGGGCGATCTCAGCCGCGGACTTCGTCAGTGTGGTTCGTCCGCACATGGGTGAAAAGATAGACGTTAGACGCTGGACGTTGGCGGTTTTGCTCGTCGCGCGCCTCGCTGAGCTGCGCCCATGGGAACATACCGCGCCACGTCAGGACACAACCTCGAGGGTTGGTCACGGTGCGACGCGGACCCACCGGGCCTGGTTCGCGATCGTACCCTTGGTGTTCGGGTGGCTTTGCGTGGTAAAGTATACTGTGCTATAATGCGCCTATAGGACACTGAGCCAGGGCCTCAAGCGAGCACCCGCGACGTGAACAAGGAACTGACACCGATCGTACCTGCTCGACGCCGCACCGTGCGAGTGATCCGAACGCTGGTCGGGTGCCTGGCGTCATGTGTGGTCATCGTCCTGGGCGCGACAGTGCTCTTGCTCTGGAGCTGTGAGCCGCCATCGCTCGCCACATTGGCCCGCCGCTTCCCGCGCGAGCGCCACGATCTCGAGGCGATCGTCGCGATGTCCGACACCGACCGGCAACTTATTCGCATCGACCCCGAGTGGCTGGCGACATTGCAGCACCAATACCTCACGTACAGCCCGGAGACGGGCATCACGCAGGCGCGGTGGAACGAGTATCGCTGGCTCTTCGCACGAAACGGGATCACGCAGGGCATCCTGCGGGACGCGGTGAGCCGTGATGCATTCATCATCGTCGCATCAGTCGGCATCGTGAATCGGGGCCACTCGAACGGCTTCGTGCATTGCGGGCCTGGCCCGTACCATTGATTCGTGCCCTGCGCCGCATCGGCACCATCGGGACAACACACGACCCAGCGGTACGGCGACCTGGGGTACTCCTACCGACGGTTGGCCGACGGGTGGTACGCATACAGCGAAGGGCCGTCCGAATAGCCGTCTACGCCAGGGTGCCTACCGACGCGGAGTCAGCACCCCGCGATGCCGTTCACCCCATTGATCAGGGTCATATTGTACGGAGTGTATTTCGATGACGGACCCTCGAGCGCCGCCGTAGCCGACCCGACGGGATCACAACGACCGCACGACGCGTCCGCTGTCGGCCGCGCGCCGAGTCCTTGGCCGGACCTGCAGGCATGGAATCGAGCCGGCGTATAGCATCAAAAAACCCCGGGATGTCAGGACGATCGTCGACGTAGAGGCCCATGGTGCGGGCGCCCTTTTGGTCAGCATACCTCAGGTACACGACCTGGTCCTGGTCATACTGATCGAACGAGAGCTGCGCGCCTGCGTCGATCTTGCCGTTCGACTTCGATCCGTCGAAGATCAGGCCGCCGTCCTCGGTCTCCTCGTCGTTCAAGAAAATGATGCCGGGCCGAGTGCCGCCTGGGTAGCCGAACGGCTTGCCGCGCTCGATCGGGCCGATCGATTGCGCCTTGTTGGAGATCACCATGCGCAGCTTGCCGTCGGGCTCGACGATGTTGATGCGATGCACATCGATCTCGTCGAATCGTGTGGGGACGGCGCTCCGCCGGAACGCGGCGACCGAGAGTGCGGTCAGGGCGGCGCCGCTCACCGCGGCGTAGGCGCGCAGGACGCGGAGCTCTCGCTGCACGGTGCGATCGAGCGGCATGGCGGTGTCCCCGGGTATAGTTAGTTGCTCATGCCGAGATAGCGCTTGGTCCAGAGCACGACCGCGGCGCAATCGGGCGTTCCGCCGCTAGGCAGTCCGGCCGGTGCAGATGATGGGCCAAGACTTCGATGGCTGCGATGCCGCCCGGCGGATACCGCGCCTCCAGCTGGGCGAACGCGTTGAGCGAGGGAAGACGTCCGTCGGCCACGTGGAACAAGCGGACGCTACGATGGCGTCCGCTGTCTCGTCTTCCGCGGCGTCAAGGTGACGCGGAGGCGCAACGGTGCGGCGCGCGACGGTGACGATCGAACGACTCCGCGCATCGTCTCGGCCGCGGCTCCGTGATTGGCCCCTCGAGCCATTCGCGCCAACTCTGGCGGCGGCGTGGTCTGGGTGAGGTCGAAGATGACGAGGCCAGTTGGTGAAATCCCCACGAGACTCTTTCCATCCGGCGTTACGACAAGTGAGCGCGCCACGAACGGCGCATCAGAGATGCTCGTGAGCTGGCCGACCTCATGGGTGCCAATGAGGCCCGTGTCGGGACCATTCAGTATGACCGGCTCGGCGTAGTGCAGCACGATGCCACTCGCTGAATCCACGCACGCACTATCGCCGGCCGCACAGGGCGCGTCGGCCACGTACGCATCCGCCCCGGTAGGGGACAATGCAGCGCCGAAGAACCGGTCGAGCCCGACCTCCCCCACTGCCGCATTCACATACGAGAAGAAGACGTGGTCCATGAGAAACGAGTAATTCGGCCCGTTGCTGATGGAAGTCATCTCGGGCGGTCCATCGCTCCCCGGATTCCAAGTCGTGTACGAGTGCGTGACTGCGCTATACGGACCAGGAGTGCCATTGGTCAGCATGACCCATGTCCCGTCCGGCGATCGCAGGACCGGCGGAGGCACCGCGCCATCTATCCAGGGCGCGAACAGAACCGTGATGCTGTCGGTAGCCAGATTCACCGCCACGCCAGCGTCGGAAAACATGTTGGGAAACCAGTTCGGGCCATACATGGAGACGATCGCACGGTTGTCCGCCGCGACGCGGACCTGCGAGACGAATTTCGCTGTGTCCTGGGCGGAAACCGTATCCGTCAACACGGGCATCGTCAGCGTGGTTGTCAGATGCGGAGTGCTCGTGAGATTGATGAGCGCAATCGTGGCTGTGCTGTCGAGCGTCGCGACTAACGTGTCGCCCCCCGGTCGCACATTGACGCCGACGGGCCGTCCGGCGATAGCGATGGGCGTCTGGAAACTCATTGTTGCGGGCGAGAACACGGCAACCTGGTTCGCTGTGGGCTCCGCGAGATAAATGAGATTGCGTTTGGTATCGAAGGCGAGATCAGCCACGGGTGTCGTGAGCCGAGTTGTCCGGGCCGGGTAATCGGCGTACTGGGCGACTTGTGCTTGACCATACGACATTGGGTCGATGTTGCCGTCGGCATCGCGCAAGGTGACGGTGAGCTCGGGCGCAGTGCCAGCTGCGGAAGTCGGGAGCTGGATGGGAAGGGTCAGCGTGTCGACGAGGCCGTTCAATCGGACGGAGTCGCGTTGGTTGATGGGACTCCCCCACGAAAGGAGCAACCAGCCGAGCGCATGATTGTCGGAGACAATGGCGTGCAACGTGTCCGCTATGCCCGCGATGAACGTGACGCCGGGAGCGTAGGGCGGCTTGACAGACAAGCCCATGGCGTAGGGCGGGAGCGGGCGTGGTGGCACGAGCTGCATCGAGTCGATCTGCGGAGGCACGTTGTCTTTGATCACCAGTGAGTCGGCGGCGCTCTGGTGGATCGCCGGGATCGAAGCTTGGATCACCAGAACGCCGTCTCCCACTTCGGGTGGGATGACGAGGCTTCCCCCGTAGGCCCCGACGCCGGCTGGAATGGTCAGGCTGTCGACGGACTGGCCGTATCCGGAGAACGTGATAAGCAGGAGGTCGCCGGCAAGTGGCCCGTCCGGCAGGACGATGGAGAGGCTGATGGTGTCGCCCTGGGCGGCGCGGGTGCTCGTGAGCCCGACCGACAACGTCCCGCTGATAGGGCTCACGGGATTTCTGCACGCGCCAATGAGCCCGGCGGACAACACCGCGACGCGCGTGGCCAGTCCGCCTGGCGACCACTTCGGCAGGCTTCTCACGATCGGCTCCTGCAGCTCAGTAGCGCTAATATCTGATACGGCTGAGCTCGCCGCAAGATCCGCAGCGGCAGGTGCTTTCCCGACGGACTGTTCGTGGCGGCAAAGGGAAGGCGATTTCCCGCTGAAGCCACGATGGGTGTCGGAAATCGAAGCCGTAGGGAAAGTCTTCCGCGGGTCGCGACGCTCGGTCCGTCCACGGCTTCGGCCCCGCTCACGCTGAAACTGTTTGACAGCCGTGGCCGTGAAGTCACACCTCACAAAGGGCGCACATCGCGGTCAGACGACCACATGTGTGGGAGTCGTCGGTGGCGCGCTCATTCTTCTGTATCTCGCCAGCTACGGCTGCACGCGCGCCAGTTGCCTGTGAGGCGCTCGACCTAAGCAGGGGGCGCCACGCAAAGCAGGCTCGATGGACGGTCAGGTCAGGTGCGCGTGTTCGCTCCTCCGGAATGCGCTGCTGCCAGGAACACTTCGCGTACTCGACGCGCGACGAGCAACTCCTCACCATCGCGCAGCAATCGGGTGCGCGCCAGGGCGTGCCACCGCGTCGTCCCCTTGTCCTGCCCCATGATCACCTCGAGCCGCACGCGTGGCGAGCCGGCTGCGAGTTGCTCGGTGAGCGTCTTGCCGGTGAGCGGAACGGTGCGCTCATCCCATTCGAGCGCCGCATCGCCCAGGCCGACCGTGTCGAGCGTGTACGTCGCGGTGAGCCCTGGTACTCCCTGCAGCTCCGCAACCACGCGGCGCGCCATCGCATTCCAGCGCTCCGCCTGCGCGGCATGATCCGTCTTGACGAAGTGCTCGAGCGCGACGATGAGACCGATCACTTCTTCCTTCCCCACCTTCATCCCGCGCCCCAGCGTCTCGTTGGGATACCCATTCAGACGAGCGGCTTCGATCAACTCGCGCTTGCCGAAGAGAATGCCGGTTGCCTGCGGCCCGCCGATGCACTTGCCGCCACTCAGCACCACGAGGTCGGCGCCCGCATCGAGAAAGCGGCGCGCATTGCCCCATGGCGGGAGGTCGGAGGCCATGTCCATCAGGACAGGGACGTTTGCCTTGTGGCCGATCGTGACCAGCTCTTCGGCCTTGATCAGATCGGGGTCGGGCGCTGGCGCCCGGTGCACGTCGAAGGGTGGCGCAAACACTCCCTGCCGCTCAGCGATGGCGAGTCCGGAGATCATCGCGGTATTGTCGCCGAGTCGCTCGAGGAATTCCGCGCGCGTCTTGGCTTCCACGATCGTCGCGCCCGCATCGCGATATGCCCGATCGTACCCGAAGCGTTGAGAAGTCTGGATCAGGCACTCCACGCGCGGCCATGCCGGCCGCGGGAGCGCCTCCACCTTGGTCTTGTCCGTGCCGGTGAGACACGCGGCCATGCCGAGCATGAGCGCGGAGAATCCACCGCACGTGATCATCGCCGCTTCGGCGCCCAGCAGCTCCGCGGCCCGTTTCCCGGCTGCGTCGTTGAGCTCAGCGAGATCGACGTAGTAGTCGTTGGCGCGCGCCATTGCGGCGATGACTTCGGGCGACATATGGCCGCCGCCCAAGCGCGAGATGTGGTCATGAGCGGGCAAGTGCGGCCGCACGCCGAGCATCTGCGTATAGATGTTGTCGTCCAGCGAGTCGCGGCCGGTCAATCCGCCCGTCCATGGCGAAAGGTTCGCAAACGTGCCAGCGTGCCCCGCCCCGCCGAGCTCCGCGGCCCATCCTGCCGACGCCACCGCGGCAACGCCGAGAAACTCCCGCCGATCGAAACCAGGGCCGTTGCGCATAGTCACTCCTCCGAGCTCCCGTGTCGTTGATCTATACTGGCTGGCGTGTCACTTCCAGACACCGATCGACTTCATCTGTGGCGCCCACCGCCTGCAGCGATCCGTATAGAAAACCGCGCCGCTCGCGTGCGCCAGGTCGGCGGTCGGACGCATGTCATGGCGAAAGCCGTTTTGATGGTACACCGGCGGTGTGAACAGCTTGTAGCCTTGCCTATCCAGCCCGTCGCGAAGCATTGCCTGATGTGGACGTGGATCGGGAGAGTGGATACCATGTGCACGGGGCATGACACCCAAAGGGCAAAGGAGGGTGCTGTGGTGGAGCGACGAGAATTTCTTCGAGCGGGTATTGTCGGCTTGGCCGCGGCGACGACGCCGACCTTCGCAAAGGATGCGGGCACCGCGTGGCTGCACGCGGCATTGCCCGAGCGGGCTAAGGAGTTGGCGCCTCTGCCCACGCGGCCGCCGGTCGGAACGGAAGGCATGCTGGTGCCGGCCGAGCACTATCCCTATAAAATCCGGGCGGGCTACCTCAACTCTGCGGGCGAGGGGCTCATCGCCAAGCCCGTCGCCGACCTCATCCAGGCGCAGTTCGCCGCGCGCGCGGCGGGTGAGGAGTATTCGCCGCCGCACGTCGAGGGACACGCAACCGATGCGCACGAAGCAGCGGCGCGACTGTTCGGAACGCAGGCCGCCAACATTGCCCGCGTGGGATCTGTCTCCGAGGCGATCGCGCAGATGGCGTGGTGGCTGCGACCGGGGAAGGGGAAGAACGTCGTCCTGATCGACATTGAGATTCCGGCCACGACCCTCCCGTGGGTGCGCGTTGCGCAAGAGACCGGCGTGGAGTTGCGGATGGTCAACGCCACAAATGATCCGGGGAGCTTGTCGTTCGAGAAAGTGGCCGCTCTCGTGGACAAGAACACGGCGGCCATCTGCGTGTCGCACGTGCAGTACGCGACCGGCTTCCGGTTCGACCTGAAGGCGCTGGCGGACCTGGCGCATGCCCATGGGGCGATGTGCATCATCGACGGCTATCAGTCGGCGGGAGTGATCCCGGTGGATGTGCACGCCGGTGACGTGGACGTGTTCGTCGCGGGCCCGGTCAAGTGGCTGGGCGCGGGGGACGGCGGCGCCGCGTGCTACGTGCGTCCCGAGCTCCAAGAGCGCTTCGACCCCATCATTGTCGGCTCGATGTCATCGGGTGCGAGGCCACCGTTCAACGTGGCCCCGACGCGGGTCCTGAGCTTTCCTACCGGCGCGAGCCGGTGGGAATACTCGGACATGGACAACGGACCGTTCGCCTATACCGCGGCCGTGAACTACATGCTCGACATCGGCATTGAGCGGATCGAGGCGCATACGCAGCGACTCGGGACCATCCTGGCCGAGGGGCTGCGGAAGGCTGGCGGCACGGTGATCACGCCGGAGGATCCGGCGAAGCGGGCGGGCACCATCACGGTCCAGTTCAAGGGTCGGGACGCAGTGGCATTGGCAAAGGCTCTCCAGGGCCAGGGCATCCACGCGGCTCCGCGGCTCAACATGATCCGACTCGCGTGCCACCTGTTCAACGAGGAAGAGGGCATCGACCGCGCGATCCGCGCCGTTCAGAAGGTGGTGTGACGCAAGAGTGATAAGCCGGCAGTCGTTAGGCGATTTCAAGCGACGGGGTCAGGAGCGAGCCAGCATTGCGGACCATACTCACGCGGAATCTCGAGTGGCGCGCGACGCTCTACGGAATCGAGGACACCTGGAACCTCTGGCTGAGCACCCCGCCTCCCAGCGCGAACGCGATAGGTGCGCACCCTTGGCAGATCAGACGCCGGTCTCGAGAAGTTCACCGCACGCAACAATGTGGGCCTCATCCTTCGGATCGGATGACCGGTGAATGATCACATGATAGTTTCCACCGCTCGGCGGTGCCACGTCGAGGTGGTCTCGTAGCGTCGCGCGGCCCGACGTGCCGACTTTGATCGACATGTAGTCCGACCGGTCGCCCAAGAGAGCGCCTGGCTCACTACAGGGCCCGACGTGGAGATGCCAGTAGTAGGTGCCGGGTTCGGCTCCGACGAGCGAAACGACGACAGTCGTCACACCCATCTGCTGTGACGGCGCCATCATGACTGTGCCCGTCACCGTGCTGTTGTTCATCGGTTGGATCAACGCCCGAAACACGCGCCCAGCTAGCGCCGCTGAGCGTTCGGGACCCCCTCCAGCCTCCGTAGTCGAAATCGTTGGCGACTGAGCGTTGCCACGCATCGCGACGGCGCAGCACAGCGCAGCGATGATCGCTGATTTGCGGGCGACTAACATTGAAGATCCCTCCAGAGACTAGATGAGTTCGTGCAGCAGCATTTCTCAGGAACTCGCTCTTCATTCATCAGAACACGGGCGCACCCGTGTCACGTGAGACTGCACCGTCTCTTGTGATCACAATGTGGGCCATCGCTGAGGCGTCCTGATGAAAACCGGTGCTATTTTCGAGCCCAGCCCTCACTGCGCCGTCATAGCGACATATCAATGGGCGCATATCACTTCGGCGCACATCGCGCATCAGCCACCAGCAAGTCGACTGCTATATCGACACGAACCAACACGGCCGACACGAAGATCCCGCGCGCGAGCGGGACTCGCGTCTCGCGCATCACTACACGGCACTTGGCGTACGGACGCCAGCGGCTACGAACGGCAGTGTCAACGTGAACGAGGTGCCGCGCCCGAGAGCGCTTTCGACCGTCAAGTCACCGCCCATTTGGCGCGCCAGCGTGCGAGCGATGGCCAGGCCAAGCCCGACGCCTCGCTGGCTCGCCTTTGTGAGGTGACTGTCTATCTGGACGAACGGTTCGAAGATCGAAGCCAGATGCTCGGGAGCAATGCCCCGCCCCGTGTCGCTCACGCGAATCGCGACCGCCTCTCGCTCGCCGGCCTGTGCCCGCCTGGGCTCGTCCTCGAAACACGGTGTCACGCAGTCGACAGCAACCCCGCCGCCGGCGCTGGTAAACTTGCAGGCGTTGGTCAGCAGGTTCACGAGAATCTGCTGGACGCGTTCAGGGTCGGCATAGACAGTGGCGGCGGCGCCACCCTGCGGCCACGTGAGCATGACGCCCTTGGCATCGAACACCGGACCGACGATGCCTTCGACGGTTCGGAGGATCTCGTCGATCGCCACGGCTCGTGGCCGGAGCTTGACCTGCCCGGCGTCAATCCGGCCCAAATCCAACAGGTCGTCGATCAGTGCGAGCAGATGCTGTCCGCTGCTGCTCAACCGGCTGAGATAGCCGCGTTGACCTTCCGTGAGTGGTCCCTGCAGCTCGAGATCGAGCAACTCGGCGTAGCCCTGAATCGCGTTGAGCGGCGTCCGCAACTCGTGGCTCATGGCGGCTAGAAACCGTGTCTTCGCTGTATTCGCGCGCTGCGCCTCGGCCTGGGCCTGCTCGGCCGCAACCCGGGCAGCCTCGCCGGCCTCCGTCTGCTCGCGCAGCGTTTCGGCGATCGTCAACAATTCCTCGTTTTGTGTCTCGAGCTCGCCCGCCTGCTCCTGGAGCCGCCGTGCCTGCCGCTCGAGCTCTCGCTGCTGCACCTCGAGCGCCTCCGCTCGCGTGGCCAACTCGCGTGCGGCCGATGCTTCCGATTCCGCGTATCTCGTGAGCATGCCATTCAACACCAGCGCGATCACCGCCGACGCACCGGTGCCCGCGACCAGCACCGCCTCCGTCACACGCGCGCGCTGCTCCTCGACCGCCCCGCGACGCAACGCGAGGTCGTGCTCCTCACGAAGCATTGAGCCGACGACACGCCGGATCTCCTCCATCGTGCGCTTCTGCCGATCGGAGGCGACGACAGCTCGGGCCGCCTCGAGCCCGCTAGCCCGGCGAAGCACGACGGCCCTCGCGAGTTCGGCACTCTTGCGGGTCACCAGCGAGTCGAGGACATCGACGCGACGGCGGCGCACGGGGTCGCGGATCATCGCGCGCAGGGTGGCGAGATCGCCCGCGATTGCCGCGGCGGAGCGTGCGTACGGCTGCAAGAACGCAGAGTCGCCGGTGAGCACGTACCCCCGTTCACCCACTTCGGCGTTCAGCAGATCGGCATACGCTGCATTGAGGGCCTCGATCACGGCACCTGTCTGCTTCACCAGGGCGCGCTCCTCCCGCGTGCGCTCGACCCAGAGATTGGTGGCCCACCCGACGACCAGCACCACGGCAGCCGGCCCGACCATGGCAACAACTCGCCACGTCTGCGTGACCCATCGGCGCCGACGCACTACATGACTCCGTCAGACTGGCGTTCCCATCTGGACTGGGTCGTCACACCCCCTCGTTTTCGCAGTGCAGCCCACGCCTCCTTGCGAGGCTCGTCGCGAATACATCAACGTCGATATATTGTAATTAACGGCGGAGGGCTCGATGGGCGCAATGGGGCGCGCCAACACGCAGCGGCATGTGGGTGCACTCCAATCCATTCGGGCACTGGTCGCGTCCCTGCATGAGTCCGCGCGGGCGGTCGAGCGCAGCACCGGCGTGACGAACGCGCAGCTCTTCATCCTGCGCGAGCTCGCCACCAGCGACGGCCTGTCGATCAACGATCTCGCGTCGCGGGCGCTCACCGGGCAAAATACGATTTCGACGATCGTGACGCGGCTCGGACGCCGAGGTCTCGTCCGCCGTCAGCGAGCGACAGATGATGGACGCCGCGTCCTGGTGAGCCTGACCCCTGCGGGACGACGCCTGGTCAAACGCGCGCCTGAGCCACCCACTGGGCGCTTGTTGGCGGCGCTCGTCGGCATGACGCCTGAAGACGTCGCCCAGTTGGGACGCAGCGTGCAGGCACTGACCGAGGCGATGGGGGCTACAGCGCGAGCCACCGGCATGCTGTTCGAGCAGGAAGCGCCCCCAACTCGATACGCCCCCGCGAGCACTGCGAGGAGCCAGCGTCGACGACTGCTGCACAGGTCCACTGTGCCTCATGTCGCGCGGGCCCACCGTCGCTCAACCGGAGAATCACCATGATGCATGCGCCGTTGTGGGGCTCCGTACACCTCCCACCCCTGAGCGAGCGGACGCGCTTCATCCTTCGGCACGGCGTGCGACCCTGGGGCATGCTGGTCGGCGCTCTGGCGACCGCGATTCTGTTTGCGACGTCGCTTTGGCCAATGCAGCGCGGCGTTCGGCAAGAGCCGTTGGTACTCGTCCTACTCGTGTTCGCGTGCTTTGCAGAATGGTCTTGTGTTGCTGGCTGGGTCATTGGTGCCGTGCTGTGGACGCTCGGGCCTCGGTCGAACGGCTGGAAGCAAGCCGGCGTCAACAACGCCCGCAGGGGCAAGGATCCAGGGCCTTGACCGAGACCGCCACCGCAAGACTGCTGGGCTGGGCGCGACGGCTGGTCGAGCGACTGGGACGTGACCTAGCCACAGCGGCCCGCGGGCGCCAGCGTCGGCTCATTCTCGACACGCTGCTGCTCGGAGTCGTCGGAGCCGCGTCGGCGCAACTTTTCACGCTGATGCTGCGGGGAGCCATATCGATTTTTCTCGTGCGCCTTGCCGGCTACCGCCCGCCAGCGCTGCCGGGCGAGGGAGGCCCCGAGGTCATTGGCCCCCACGGATTGTGGCTCGTACCGGTCGCGACGACGCTCGGCGGGCTCCTCGTTGGCCTCCTCACGGAGTGGCTTGCGCCCGAAGTCGAGGGCCATGGTACGGACACGGTGATCCGCGCGTTCCACCGAGCCGATGGCTTCGTGCGCGCTCGTGTGGCTCCCCTCAAGCTCATCGCGTCGGCGATCACGATCGGTTCTGGCGGTGCAGCTGGGCGCGAGGGCCCGATCGCGCTGGTGGCAGCTGGATTCGGCTCGTGGTACGCGACCCTGACTGGGCGAACCGGACGCGATCGTCGCCTGCTGCTGCTCGTCGGAGCCGCCGCTGGGCTATCGGCGATCTTCCGATCACCGATTGGCGCGGCACTCCTTGTGATCGAGGTGCTCTACGCCGACATGGAGTTCGAGGCAAGCGCGCTGCTGTACGCGACGCTTGCTGCCATTGTCGCCTATGCTTTGAACGGCTTCGTTGCCGGTTGGGGCCCGCTCTTTCGCATTCCGCCAATTGCCCCGCTGCAGACGCCGCTCGAGTACGGATGGTATGCTGTCCTGGGCATCGCAGCTGGCGCCCTGGGTACGCTGCTCCCCATCGTCTTCTACCGGGTCCGCGATCTGTTTCGCGCGATGCCGGTGCAGCCGTTCCTCAAGCCAGCGATCGGTGGACTCGTCATGGGCGCCATCGCCCTGGTCTTCCCGCAGGTCATTGGGGGTGGCTACGGGTGGATGCAACGCGCCATCGATGGTAAGCTCGCACTAGAGCTCCTGGCGGCGCTGGCGGTCGTAAAGATCGTCGCACTCAGCTTCACCGTGGCATCGGGCGGCTCCGGCGGCGTGTTCGCGCCGAGCCTGTTCTCGGGAGCGATGCTTGGCGGCGCGCTAGCCGCGATGACGCACCTGCCGCCCGCGCCATTTGTGATCGTGGGGATGGCCGCCGTCTTCGCCGGGGCGGCGCACGTCCCGATTGCGACCATGATGATGGTGATTGAAATGACTGGGAGCTACACGCTGCTCGTGCCCGCGGCGCTCGCCGTGATGGTCAGCTACCTGGTCCAGACGCGCCTCTCCGGCCACGCCCGATACCGGAGCATCTACGAGGCACAAGTCACGTCGCGGGCCGATTCCCCGGCGCACCACAAGCAGCACCTCGACATTGCGCTGCGGCTGCTGCGCGAGAGTGGGCGCGCGAGTGCCGAACAAATTGGCGAGCTGGATCTGGTCGCGCTGCTGCAAGCCGGCATCCCTGTGGAGCTCGGCGACGATCGCCGTCTGGCACTCGGCATCCTGCGCGCCGACAGTCCACTGGCACACACGACCGTCGCGGCGAGCGGAGACAAGCTGGATGGCGACGGGTCGACCATTCTCGCGATCATCCGCGGTGGCCGGACGCTCACCCCGCACGCGGACACCATGCTCGAGGCCGGCGACAAACTCGTTCTCGTAGTCACTGATGCCGGCGGCCCCCACACCGCCCGCCATTTCGAAGCCTGCTAGTCCTCTCGGGGGCCCACATGGGCTGGCGGCAGTGCCATGCACGCACCACAAGTGGTCGTCCCGGGTCGCCAGCGTCACATCCTGATACTCAGCGTCCTGTCGGCGGTCCAGAAACGCATTGTATTGACCCAATACATTGGGTACCATAGAATAGCCTCGCTCGTCTAGAGGGTAGCACCCAGGTTCTGGCCGCCCCGCCCTTCGTTTGAGGATCTATCGCCATGTCGCCCCTCCGCCCACTTTCCGTCCCCCTTGGCCCCGCCGTCGCCGCGGGCCTGGTCGTACTCACAGTCGGCTGCGCGCACCACCGGCCAACTCCCACGGAGGCCCCCACGCCGGTTGCGGCGGCGGCCCCTACCCCGTCGAGTCCGACCCCCGTGACCCCGGTCTCGAACAACCCGTCTGCGCGCGTCAATAGTGAACAGATGCGTCAGACGTTGGCGCAAATGACCTTCTTCGACTTCGATAGGTCGTTGCTCACCGATCAGGACCGAGCGACGCTCGACGCGAAGATCCCTATTCTCCTGGATAACCCGAGCCTGCGCATTCGCGTCGACGGGAGTTGCGACGATCGCGGGTCGGATGAGTACAACATGGCGTTGGGCCAGCGCCGAGCGGCAGCCGCGAAGCGCTATCTGACCGATCATGGCGTCGACGCCTCGCGCATCGACATCATCAGCTACGGCAAGGAGCGCCCGATCGCACAGGGAAACGACGAGGCTGCGTGGGCGCGAAATCGCAACGACCAGTTCGAGATCGTGGCGGGTGGCGATCAGCTGCGCGCGGGACAATAGCGCCTGAGTCGGGGGATAGGGCCTGTGCCGTCGGCTGGCCGCTGCGCGCTATCTCTCGGCCGGCCGCTACTCCGGCAGGGCGAACCGATCGCCTAACGATCGTCCGACAAGGAGGCTGCCTAGGCCGGGGATGGACAGGGCTTGCATTGCCCGATTGCGGAGCCAGACGCCTCGCGGCGTGCGCGGGGCGAACCACCAGCGATACCCTGCGGCGGCGTGCTGCTTGGCGTCGATAAACGGCTTGAACTGCCGCTGGTACGCATCGAACGCGATCGTGTAGTCCCCGCCCACACGGGCAAGTTCGTGCGCGAGCAGGTACGCGCCCGCCATCGCGAAGGCCGCACCCTGTCCCGAGAGCAGCGACGGACAATATGCGGCATCGCCCAGGAGGGCGAGGCGCCCTCTCGACCACGACGGCAATCGCACTTGGGCGACGACATCGAAATAGAAATCCGTGGCGCGATCCAGCGTGGCGAGGATCTCATCACACTCCCAGCCAAGTCCGGCAAACGCCGCATGCAGGGCGGCCCGTTGGGCAGGTTCGGCGTCGTGCGCGAGTGGCACGAGCTCTTCCCGCGCGAAGACGACGAAGAAGGCCGTTCGCTCACCGCGGAGCGCGTACCGAGCGATCTGCCGCCCAGGGGCCGAGAAGCTGACATAGGCGTCACCGTCCCGGTGCGGGTATCCGTCCGTCGTGAATGCCGCTGTGTAGTAGCCGAGGTCGACCTCACACCCTTTCTCGTCACCCAACACCAACGACCGCAGCGGCGAATGCAGCCCATCGGCCGCCACGACGAGATCGAAGCGTCGCGAGGGTGCATGCTTGAACATGACGAGAGCGCTCCTGCCGTTCTCGCAGACGGCGGCGACGCCGTCGCCGAAGATTGTCTCCACCTCTGGGGCGATGAGGCTGTAGATCTCGCCCGCGAGATCGCCGCGCAGCAGGCTCACGAAGCGGCCGTGGGTTGCCGATTGGAACCGACTGACGTCGAGCCCCACGGTCTGGCGTCCCTTGGCGTCGACGACCTTGAGCTCGCGAATGCGATACCCGACCCGATCGAGTGCCGGTCGAAGGCCCATGCGCTCCGCGACGTCGTAGCCGACGCCCCAGAAGTCGATCATGTAGCCGCCGGTTCGAAACGCCTGGGCGCGCTCCACCAGAGTCGGCACGAAGCCGTGCCGCAACAGCCAGTACGCGAGTGTTGGGCCAGCAATCCCGGCCCCGGAGATGAGCACGCGTCGATTGGTCACACCACTCGCTCCACCCCTCGCCGTGCGCCGCCTTGCCCAGCAGCGGGGCCGTCCATGAGGGCGCCACCTGCTCTGATCCTTTCTACCCTCCCTAAATGTATTGGATCCTATTCAATTCTGCTCAGGGGCCGTTGATGAGTGGGTTGCTATCACATTTAATGATGAAGATGCGACATGGCCGCGCTTAAGGCGTTCGCAGAGGGAGTCTGGATTATCGACGGGCCGGACGTCCGCGACTTCGGGGTCATGTTCACGACTCGCATGACCGTCGTGAGGCTCGGCGATGGTTCGTTGTGGATAAGCTCTCCCGTGCTCGTGCCATTCGAGACGCTGAGATCCATTGCTGAACTAAACCCAGTTCGATACCTCGTCGCAGCGACCCCGCGCCACGTCTGGCGTCTCGCGGCCTGGCACACGCTGTTCCCGAGCGCTCAGCTGTGGGCCGCGCCGAAGACGCTGTTCACACTGAGTAAAGGCCACCTCCCGCTCACCGGCGTCTTGGCGGACGCGCCGTATGGTGGATGGGCGACCGACCTGGACCAACTTCGCTTCAAAGGCAGCCCGTTAATCGAGGAGATAATCTTCTTTCACAGAGCATCGGGCACGGTCATGCTCGATGACCTGGTGCAAGTGCATCAGAAAGTACGCGGGAAGCCGATCCGCAACGCCCTGATTGACGTAGAGGGCGTTGGATCGCCGCGCGGCGGAGTTGGCCTCGACATTCGCCTAACCTTCACGAACCGTAGACTCGCGCGGCAATCGCTTGATAGACTGCTATCCTGGGACTTCGACAAGCTGATCATCGCTCACGGCCCCTGTATCGAGAAAGACGCAAAGCCGTTCGTCGAGCGCGCCTTCCGATGGCTTGCGCGCTGATCTGCAATACGCTGAGCATCCACGTGGAGGAAGCGCTCACGCATCGCCACAGCATCTCCCGATGCGCCAGCACGTCAATAGCCGGCGCTAGCGAATCGCGTACAGGTTGCCGTCGGCGCTGCCTACGTACAGCACGTGATCGACGATCACTGGCGACGAGACGATGGAGCCGACCGTGAAGTGTTGCTCGACAGCGGCCACCATCGCGTCATAGAACAGTTCGGCGTTTGGACCTTCGAAGTCGATGGCACCGTCCTTGGTCAGGTGGGGTGGGAGGTTCGTACGCGACGCATCGGTCTCATAGACCCAGGCCGGTTTGTGGGTCGTGAGATTGATGGCGGTCAACGTCCCATCCCAACTGCCGACATATAGCCAGTTGCCGGCCAATGCCGGCGACCCGAAGATGTACCATCGCGTCGGGAGCGAGAACACTGGCTTGCCGGTTGCTGCATCCAATGCCCACACGTGACGCGAATCGCTTGTGCCGAAGTACACCGTCCCATCGCGCACTGCCGGCGAGCTCACCACCCAAGACCCTTGGTTGTCGAACGACCACTTCTTCGCGCCTGTCCGAGCATCTAACGCGTAGAGCTGCGCGTCGCGACAACCGAAGTACACCACGCCGTCGACGACTGCCGCCGAGCTCTGGATACCGACCTGATTGTGGATGACCGTATCCTGGCCGGTCCGGAATCGCCACACGAGCGCTCCGGTCTGCGCGTCGAGCGCGTAGAAGTAACTGTCCCAACTCCCGATGTAGAGCAGGCCGTTTGCGATCGCCGGCGAAGCGTGCACTACATCGCCGGTATGGTATTTCCACTTGAGCTTCCCCGATGTGGCGTCGAGTGCGTAGATGTTGCCATCGCCACTGCCGAAGTAAACCGATCCCCGCCACACGGTAGGCGAGGACAGATAGATGTCGAACGGATCGGGCATCCGCTCCGCCACCGGAAGCACGCCGTGAAGGTGAGTCGCGGCGAAGCGCCGCTCCCCCGCGGTCGCGAACTTCCACGCCAGTGCGCCACTCGTGGCAACAAGGGCGTACAGATTGCCGTCGTAGCTTTCGACGTAGACCAGTCCGCCAGCGACGGCCGGAGACGAGGTCACTCGACCCTTCGTCGCGAACTTCCAGCGCATTGTGCCACGATCGAGATCGACCGCGTAGACGTTGCCGTCCGTGCTGCCCACATAGGCAGCGCGACCGGCGATTGCGGGGGAACTGATGACCTTGCCGTCGGTGTGGAATCGCCATTTGACCGCGGTGAACACGGCAATCCCAGCGTCCTCATACACGCCGGTGTGCGCCGGACCGCTGCGGAACATCGCCGCATCTCGAGCGCCGACGGGGACGGTCCCCACGACGATTGCGAGACCCAGTGCACGCTGGAAAAACGTTCGCTGGTCCATCCTTCGTTCCATCGGGTGCCGCCTGGGATCGAGTCGCATGATCGGCTGCGAACGCCGATCGGGGCGATGTTTATGGTCGCGCCGGTCGTCCAGGCATTGGACCCCTCCCTCGACCTCACGTGTGCAGTTTTGACCAGCTTCTGACGTACCCGCACGGGAAGACGGCCTCGAGATAGGCGCGCGTTGGATCCCGAAGCAAAGGCCGAGGCGTAACGTCAGATGCGGCAGCCCATTGTGCTCCGGAGTCGAGCGGTCAATTTCTTCCGTACGGTCCACGGGCAGTTCGCGCATCTGGTCGCACCTCCGGGGAGGGGCGATGGGAACAGCCGTTCGTGAATGGCGATACGCGATGCGTCGGCTGCCCAGCAATCCACTCGCCGCATCTACCAGGTATGAGTGACCCCATTTCAGCCGCTTTTTCTGACCTACGATTGGCGACGCGCTCTCTGCGTCGAAGCCCTGCCTTCGCAGCGAGCGCGTTACTGATTCTGGGTGTCGGTATCGGAACGTCGGTGGCCATGTTCACCGTCTTTCGTGCCGTCCTGCTTCGCCGATTACCCGTCGTCGACCAGGACCGCATTGTCGTGTTGTGGACGACACGCGAGGGAGGGGTCGAGTATGGCACTACCAAGGGCGTCCTGGCACAGGTGGCAAAGGACACTCGCACGCTTCGCGACGTTGCTGGGATCGCACATTGCGGTGCTGTCCCTTATCCGTTGAGTGACGGCACCCGGACGATCGTGCTGAACCAGGCGGTCGTGGACGGCAACTTCTTCGACGTGCTCGGTGTGCGTCCCGCACTCGGGCGTATGCTCCGCCGCGACGACGAACCGGGCGGCACATCGCAGTCGGAAGCCGACAAGTCGCTCGAACAGGCGATCGTTGTGAGTTACGGCGCATGGACCCAGCAATTCGGCGCGGATTCTGGCATCATTGGCCGCCTGCTGCGCGATCCCTCGTCGCAGTCGGCCTACACCATCGTGGGCGTCGCGCCGCCCGGGCTCGACTATCCGGCAGGCGTCGGCTACTGGACCCCCGCTAGTAAGGATGTCAACCAGTGGATGACCGCCATTGCGCGGCTCAAGCCTGGCATGACCATCGCCGCGGCTCGTTCCGAGTTCTTTGCGATCGTTCACCGCCTCGCGCCCCAGTTCGATCTGAGCGGATCGGTCGCGCGGAGGCTCTCGGACCAAATGGTGGGGAACGCGCGACCGACGCTCGTCACCCTCACCGCGGCCGCAACGCTGCTTCTCCTCATCGCGTGTGTCGATGTAGCCAATCTCGTCCTGCTCCGGGCGGCTGGCCGTAGTCGCGAGGTCGCGATCCGGCGGGCCATCGGGGCGCGGTACGGCGACATCGTACAACAACTCCTTGCTGAGAGCGGCGTGCTCGGCGTCGGTGGCGGCCTGTTGGGTTTCGCGTGCGCAGTATTGCTGCTCCGCGCGCTACTCGCATTGGCGCCGGCACAGTTACCGCGCATTGACGTTATCCGCGCCTCCGGCGGTCCCGTGACGCTTGCCGCCGGCACGACCATCATCGCCATCCTGATCTTCGGCCTCGCGCCCGCATTGCTTGCGGCGCGTTCAGATCTTGGATCGCCGCTTCGGAGCGATACTCGCTCCGGCCACGACTCCAAGGGTCGCCGCCGACTGCGAGAAGTGCTCGTCGCCACTCAGGTGGCGCTTGCGCTCGTGATGGTCGCCGGGGCGGCCCTGTTGTCGGAGAGTCTCGCGCGGCTTCAGCACGTCAATCTGGGGTACAAGGCGGAGCACCTGGCGTTTTTTGCCATCGCCATACCAGAGGAAATGATTGACTCCGAGCCTCAAGTCCTGGCGCTGGGCGATGAAGTCCTCCCGCGCCTGCGCGCGATTCCAGGAGTGACGGCAGTCACGCCAGTCATCCTCCAACCGATGCACGGACTCAACTTCTACCAGTGGCCTTTCACGCTCGAAGGACAGGCGCCGTCCGAAGCGGACAAGAACCCGCCGGTGCCGGTCGAAGGCGGCGATCCGGAATACTTCCGTACGTTGGGTATTCCAATCATTCGCGGGCGGGGGTTCTCGGAGCCTGACGGGCCCGGCGCGCCGCTGGAAGTCGTCGTCAGCGAGGCTGCGGCTCATCGGTTCTGGCCTGGGCAAGACCCCGTAGGCAAGCGGATTCGTTATACCGTGGTGCCTGACTCGGGGTGGCGTACCGTGGTCGGTGTCACCCCCGACATCCATCTCCGATCGCTTCGGGACCCGACGCCGACCGTGTTCCTCCGGTGGCGACAGTCGCGGTGGCAGGGAGAAGTCGCGATACGCACGGCGGCCGGGTTGGCCGCTCTTCTTCCCGTCATCCGTGCCGCGGTGCGGGACGCCGACCCGCGACTCACGGTCTGGGGCGAAGCGACGATGGATGACTACCTCGCGCGTCCGCTCGCGGAGCCGAGATTCGATGCATTCTTGCTGTCGGCATTCGGATTGGTCGCCCTGGCGCTTGCGGCCGTGGGCTTATACGGCGTCATGGCATCGGCCGTGCGACAGCAGACACACGACATTGGCGTGCGCATGGCGCTGGGAGCGGCGCCTGAGCAACTGCGTCGGGCAGTGCTTCGGGCGGCCCTCGCGATCACGTTCGCGGGCATCGCTGCTGGCGTGCTCGTAGCGCTCGCGAGTTCCAAGCTGCTCGCGGCCATTCTATATGAAGTCAGCCCAACCGACCCTACGATGCTCGCCGCCGCGTGCGTCATCGTTTGTGGTGTGGGCTTCGCCGCGGCCTATCTGCCCGCTCGCCGGGCCACGAGGATCGACCCCGCGCTGTCCCTTCGCGTCGAATGAGGGGATTCCCGGCCACCGCGCAGCGAGCCACATGACGGCGCCGAGACGGCATTGATTGTAGTTCGTCGGCACGTCCAGACGGCATACACCGCGAATACGCCCGTCCATTCCATTCATGTCACTTGACGGCTGTCGGGAAGTATATATTTTTTAGTCTATATCCCATGGAGCCGTCCGTGAAAGAAGCCAAGCTGTTCATGAACGGGAAGAGCCAGGCAGTGCGACTGCCGAAAGCGTTTCGCTTTCCGGGCACCTCGGTCTTCGTCAAACGTCACGGATCGGGCGTGCTGCTCTTGCCGACGGGTATCGACCCCTGGTCCGAGATGGCAGCTAGCCTCGACGAGTTCGCGCCTGATCTTGAACTCACGCGCGAGCAGGGGGCGCACCAGGAGCGTCCCGCGATCGACATTGCGCATGCCACCCGTGACAAGAAACGGGCGCCTCGGACGCCGCGGACGCGCTCGTGATCCTTCTCGATACGAATATCTGCATTTACATCATCAATCGCCGGTCTGCGCACCTCGTGCAGCGCCTCGCCGCGGAGGCTGCCCGACATGACGTCGTAGGCGTGTCAGCGATTACGGTTGCGGAACTAGAGTACGGGATCGCCAAGAGCCAACAAATCGACCGCAATCGATCCGCCCTCGAGCGTTTTCTGACGCCACTGGAGATCATCGCGTTCGACACTGATGCCAGCCGTCACTACGGCGACATTCGCTGCGAGCTCGAGCGCCGGGGAAGACCAATTGGCCCAACCGATCTCTTCATCGCCGCGCACGCACGCAGCCTCGGGGCGACGCTCGTGACAAGCAAGCGCTCGGAGTTCGAGCGCGTGTCCGGGCTAGTGAGCGAAGACTGGGCCACGGAGCGGACGTAGCGGCTAACGCGCCTTTGAGGCCAATGACCACGCGGGGCGAAACACCATGCGCGAAATTGGGTATGCACTCCGTCTCCCATTGGGTCTGTGTTCACAAAGGCCAACAAGTATGTGATGACAAGCGGCACGAGCACCTTTGCCTGGGCCAATAGCCACCAGCTGCGCAGCATTGACGAACTGAAGAAGGTCAAAGCTGGTAACGGGGCTGACATGGTCCTGTGGGGCAGTTCGACCCTCTATCCGCAGCTGATGGAGGCCAATCTCATCGATCGCTTTCTGCTGCTCACATTTCCCTTGACGCTCGGAAAGGGCAAAAAGCTCTTCGGACACACCACGCATCCAGTCGCGATGAAGCTTGTGGCGAGCGAGGTGACGTCGACCGGCGTCATCATGGCGACGTACGAGTTCTCGCCTCCCTCGTTTTTCAATGAACGCTAGACATTCGGGCCAGCGACGCGCCCGGGGCCTTACTTGCAACTATGACCTGGCGCCCAACCACCAGCGTGGAACTAGAAGCACTCATATCGGCCGCGCGGCATTGTGGGTGCGCGCGGCGTAGCTCCGAGCCGCGTGGCGCGAAGAAGTCTCGAGCTACGCCGTCGGCGAATACCCGACGCGCAGCCGGCGGGATAGGCTACCCCTACGCCAGGATCTCCACGTAGCCGTCCGTTCCATGCACGCGGATCCGCTGCCCATCCCGGATCAGTCGGGTGGCATGCTCCACCCCCACGACGGCCGCCAGGCCGTACTCCCGTGCGATCACCGCGCCATGTGTCATCAGGCCCCCAACCTCCGTCACGAGGCCCTTGATCGTGACGAAAAGGGGCGTCCAGCTGGGGTCCGTGTAGGTGGTGACCAGGATGTCGCCCCCTTCGAGCTCGGCCTCCGCCATGTCCCGGATCACGCGGGCCCGCCCCTCGATGGTCCCGGCGGAAACCGCTAAGCCGACCAGCGCGCCGGCCGGCACGTTGTCGCGTCGGTACGCCCCAGCGATGACCTCACCATCCGACGTGAGCACCCGCGGCGGCGTGAGCCCTTCATACGACCTGAACGCGTCTTTGCGCTGGCGGATGAGATGGTCATCCACTTGGTTCGTGCGCACGACGTCGTGGAGCTCCTGAAAGGTCAGGTAGAAGATGTCTTCCTTCTCACCAACCACGCTGGCCTGCACGAGGCGCTCGGCTTCTTCCAACAAGGCCTGCTTGTAAACGAAGTAGCGGCTGACGATGCCGTACTTCGGATACTCCCGGTACCCGCTGAATGTCCGGACTCGGTCGATCATCCGCTTGGCCTCTGCGGCCTTCCGCTCCCCGTCCGGCAAGGCACGCAAGCGCGCGAGCAGCTCCTGTTCCTTCGTCCAGGCCTCCTGCCGCCCTTGCTCGAAGCGCCGCTCGCCGGCGCCCGGTTCGAAGTTCTTGATGTTGCCGAGGATCGTGGGCACGAGCGTGGTGGGACGTTCGCTCCAACGCGGCCTCGTGATGTCGATCTCGCCGACGCAGCGCATGCCGTACTTGTCGAGGTAGTCCCGGATGGCGTCTCGCGCTTCCCGGCCGCCCGCGAACGTGGTCAGCTCGTCCAGGAAGCCCTCGTCCTCGACGCGCTGCAGACAAGCTACCACGTCCGGGTGTGGGCGGATCACGTCCGCGACGTTGAGGAGCGCGAGCCCCATCTCCGACGTGACGTTGTTGGGCGCGGATTGCGTGAGCGTGTCGGCCGCGTTCTTCTCGCCCAGCCACGCCTGCAAGTGATCGTTGAGCCACCAGGTAGCCTCCATTCCGGCCATGATCACCTGAGAGCTTTGCGGATCGGACAACATCTGCTTCAGCTCCAGGATGTCCGCCAGGATGAAGTCGAGGAGCGCCAATCCGGACTTCGTCCGGATGTCGCGCTTCAAGGCGGCGATGGACGCCTGGCTGCGCCCAATCAGACCGGCGACGATAGCCGGATCGGTCTCAATCGGGGCTGGCGCGCCGCCCGCCGGCGCCGGGCCAGGACCCGCGTCCGGGAGCGATCGGATGAAGTCGCCGCGTTCGAGGATGGTCTCGAGCGCGTCTCCGATCAGCGGATCGGATTTCCCCAGGGCCAGGAGGCGTGCGCGGCTCGCCGGCGAAGCCAACTCGCGGGTGACGTCGACAAATAACCTCCCGCCGGCTTCGTACATGGGCCGGAGGGCCGTCAACTGGAACAGGGAGAGCCCCAGCGGCTTCATGGGGTCAGTCATCATCTGCTGATGACCGACGGAGACGTAGACGTGGTTCTCTCGGTCGCCGGCCGCCGGGCAGGGGAACAGCGTGGTGATCGGCCGGCTCTGGACGATCTGGAAGTCATCGTCGACCAAGCACCATTCGATGTCCTGAGGGCGGCCGAAATGCGCTTCGATCCGCCGGCCAAGCTGCGCGAGCCGCACGACCTGCGCATCCGTCAGCGCCGGCTGCTCCTGCCGCTCCGGCTCGATCGCCTGCTTCTCCGTCCCGCCTGCCGGCACGGCGTGGATGGCAAGCTGCTTGGTGGCAACCGCTTTACCGACGACCTCGCCGTCGCGCACCTTGTAGACGTCCGCGTTCACCAAGCCGGAGATCAGCGCCTCGCCGAGGCCGAAGCTGGCCTCCATCGATGCAACCTTTCGGCTGCCCGTGATGGGGTCGGCCGTGAAAAGGACGCCGGACGCTTGCGGGAAGACCATTTTCTGCACAACCACGGCCATGTGGACCTTCCGATGGTCCAAGCCGTTCTGCAGGCGGTAGGTCACGGCCCGCTCGGTGAAGAGCGACGCCCAACACCGGCTGACATGCTGGAGGATCGCTGCGGCCCCCACGACGTTCAGGTACGTGTCGTGTTGGCCCGCGAACGAGGCCGTCGGCAAGTCCTCCGCCGTCGCACTGGATCGGACGGCGTAAGCGGCGTGCTCACCAAGCCGTGCGAGCGCTCGGGTAATCGCCGCGGCCAGATCGTCAGGGATGGCGATCTCCTCGAGGGTCCGGCGGATCTCCGCGCTCAGCGCGCGGATGGCCTCCCGTTCGTCCGGCTCGAGGCGCGACAGCCGGTCCAGCCGATCGTCGAGCGACGGCGCCTCCGCAATGATCCCCTGGAACGCGTCCGTCGTCACGCAAAAACCAGCCGGCACGCGGAGGCCTTCGATCCGCGACAGCTCCCCCAGGTGCGCGCCCTTGCCGCCAACGACCGCGACCTGTGCGCGGTCGATCTCCTGGAAAACCAGCATGTAGCGGCCCATCCGCTCCCTCCATTATGCGGCATGTCGCCGCTCGAGCTCCGTCTCAATCCAATGTTCTGGTCGCTCCGCGTGCTCGCAACGCAACGTGGGCCAGTGGCTCTTCGTCAATGAGCGAGACTCTCATCTGGAGCAGTTTAGCCACCGGCTTCTTCTACACGAGCCGACGTACACTGCTTTCTCTTCCGGCATGCCGCCCCGCGCACCGCTCCCTGCGCAAAATCCGCCACTCACTGCCGACGAGTTGTCCACCGTCGGTCTCCTCCGTTAGGATCGAACGGCTAGCAGTACGCGCGCACACGCAGCGATTGCTGTGCTGTGTTGCGCTTTCACGGTGGAGTCCGATTGGCTGCGAGAAACCGTACTCGCTATCAGTCAGCCGCGTGCGTCATACCTGAAAAGCCGGGCAACACGGGAGGAGACTTTTGTGAATCAGAAGCAGTTGCGAGCGACGCTCGCCCACCCCACACCGGAGCTCCCGGTTGAGGACGTGGAGCGGGCGCAGCAGCATTACCACGATGTGTTTGGCTTCGAGATTGGTTGGTTATACCCGGGAGGCGGTATCGGTGCCGTCTCGCGCGAGAACGCCGGCGCGATTTTCTTTCGCAGAAGAAGCCGCCCTTTCGAACCTGCTGTTCACTGGGTATTTGCGCCGGACATTGACGCGACTTACGAGGAATTGCGCTCGCAGGGCGCACGAATCGTTGAACCTCTCGAGAAAAAGCCGTGGGGTTTGCGCCAGTTCACTGTGGAAGATCTCGATGGCAACCGATTCTATTTTCACTGCGACTGAGCACAACGGCCGCTCGTCGAGATGTCGACTAGGAGACGAGAGGAATCGAGACATCTCTCTGATCCTCCCATTGAGCCACGCTGCGCGTCAGTGTCAGGTCAAGGGTGACCCTGATCGTGTCCCCGAGGACCGCACGACCGGCGACCGGGGGCGTGTGCCAAAAATCGCGGCGATCGAGCACTGTCGTGGCGTGATAGGTGGCGCGCTCAGTGCCACTGCGCTCGTCGATGCGACGGTCCCGCGCCTTCACGTTGAGAGTGATCTCGCGTGCGACGCCGCGCAGGCGGAGCTCGCCATCGAGCGCGAACTCACGACGCGGCTCGCCGCGGAGCCAGTGTCCGTGGAACACGATGTCTCGGTGCACCTCAGCATCGAGGAACGCGGGCGACCGCAGCTGGCGGTCCTGCCACGGCCGGCCGGTCGTAAAGCTTGCGACCGGGATCCGAACATCGACGTGCGTGAAGCGGGGGTCCGCTTCGTTGAGGCGAACGACGCCGCGCGGTGCGCGCGAGACGCCTTGCAACGTCCAGACTAGATAGTGCCGCGCGGAGAACGCGACGCGGCTCTTTTGCGGCACGATGCGCCAGTCGGAGATTGCGACGGCAGCTGGCGCCACCGTGAACGGGGACTCGGCAGCCATAGCGAGAGCAGTCATACGTGATATCCGGAACCGGAGTGGGGAGGTCAGTGGCGAAGAGTCGGGGGTAAAACGGGCAACTCGGGATGCTGCGGTCGGCGCGAGGCCAGGCTTCTGCGGCCTCGAGTGACGAGATCGGAAGCGTGCGTCGCACGCATCAGAGCCCCTCTTCGGGCACGAGCTGCTTCCCGAGCCGCGCCTGCAGAGTCGCGAGTGCCAGCCGCGCAGTCTTGCGCGCGTTGACGAGGTCCGACTCCGACTGGGTCAGAGACTGCTGCGCCGTGAGCAGATTGAGCACGTTCTCCACGCCCGACCGATAGCGGAGCGTTGCGACGCGGAGATTCTCGCGCGCCACGAGGACGCTCGTCTGCTGGAGGGCAACGGTGGCACGCGCGGTGTTATAGGCGTCGTACGCGTTGGTGACGTCTTGCCGCGCCCCGCGGTCCAGGTCGGCGCGCACCGCACGCACGCTGTCGAGGGACGCGCTTGCGACGGCGACCGCGTACTCCCGCTGCCCCTGATCGAGGATGGGAAATGAAAGCGACACCGCAAACTGGTTCCGATACAGCTGGTTGGGCATGACCTGATCGCCGAACGCGAAACGAGAGGCCGACAGTGTCACCGACGGGAGGAAGCTTCCGGCCTCGACGGCCAGCGAAGCACCGCTCGCCCGCTCGGCAGCGCGGGCCCGTGCGTACACCGGGCCCGTCTTGAGGGCCTGCGCCACTGCGTCATTGATCGTCAGAGGCAGCTCGGGCGGCGGCACGGTGTCCAGCGCTTGCGCCATAACGGGCTGACTGACACCGATCTGCCGGCCCAATGCGAGCCGGTCGACTTGCGCCGCCGCTTGCTGCTGCAGCAGGGTGACCCGCGCCGTCGTGAGCTGGAGCGCAAGCTGCAAGGAATCGGTCTCGACCGCGGCACCCGCGTTGACACGCGCGCGCGCCAACGCGAGCTGATCGGTCACGGTGCGGACCTGCTCCTCGGCGACTCGAAGCAGTTCCTGATCGGCCGTCACAGTGTAGTAGGCCGTCTCGACGGAGACGCGCGTGTCGGCCCGCACGGCGTCCTGATTCGCCTCGGCGCTCGCCACGGCAAAGCGTGCCGCGCGGACGCGGGAGATGTTCTGCCCCCCCAGGGAAAACGTGTAGGCGGCGGTGACGTTCGCGTCGGTGGTCTGCGATGTCGGCGAGAGTGCAGCCGGGTTGAACCCGGTCGGAGGGATGACGTTGAAATTGAAAACCTTGGGAGTTTGCGAGTACAGATCTCCCCCCACACTCAAGCTCGGAGTCGTGAGCGACAGCAGTGCGTTGCGCTGCTGCCACGCGGTTGTCCCGATCAGCCCTCCGGCTGCGACGGCCCGAGGCGCGACCTGGTAGGCTGCGCGCACGGCATCGCTCAGGCTCACGGTCAGCATCGTATCGCCGGACAGGACTGGCGTCTGCCGAATCGCTGACGCGGCTGACAGGCTTGGCTGGGCGGAGAGGGTGTCTCGTGCGGCCACTGCCGCGAAGACGCCGGCCCACACCATGATCGGAAAGGGTCGATGGCGCATTAGTCATCTCCTGCTGGTGCGGGGAGCGCAGCTGATGGTGGCACTCCGCGCACCGCTGATGAAGCACGCGATCCGCGGCGAGCACCGATCGAGCGAATCGCCACGAAGAACACGGGCGTGAGGAAGATCCCGAAGAGACTGACGCCGAGCATGCCGGCGAATACCGCGACACCCATGGCATGCCGCATCTCGGACCCAGCGCCGGTTGCGAGCACGAGCGGCACGACGCCCATGATGAAGGCGAACGAAGTCATGAGGATCGGCCGCAGCCGCAGCCGCGCAGCCATGAGGGCCGCCTCGACCACTCCCGGCATGCTCCTCGGTCTCCTGGTCGTGTGCGAACTCCACCATCAGGATCGCGTTCTTGCACGCGAGCCCGATGAGCACCACGAACCCCACCTGCGTGAAGACGTTGCTGTCGCCGTGCGTGAGGAGCACGCCGGTGAGCGCGAACAGCAGCGACATGGGCACGATGAGCACCACGGCCAGCGGCAGCGTCCAGCTCTCGTACTGCGCCGCGAGCACCAGAAACGCCAGCACGATACAGAGCGGAAAGACGAACATGGACGAATCGCCTGCCAGGATCTGCTGGTACGCCAGCTCCGTCCAGTCGATGGTGATCCCCCGCGGCAACACCTCGCTTGCCAGATGCGCGATCGTGGCCTGCGCCAGGCCCGAGCTGACGCCTGGCGCCGGGCCCCCAGTGATGTCGGCGGAGGGAAAGCCGTTGTAGTGCATCACCTGATCGGGGCCGTACGACTGACGAACCGTCACGACTGACCCCAGGGGCACCATTGCGCCTGAGGCGTTTCGCACTTGCAGCTGCGCGATCTCGTCGCGGGATGCGCGGTAGGGAGCGGCGGCTTGAGCGATGACCTGGTACGTGCGGCCGAAGCTGTTGAAGTCGTTCACGTACTCCGAGCCGATCGTGGCCTGGAGCGTTTCGAACAGGTCGCCGAGGTCAATGCCCTGCCGTTTGGCCTTCTCTCGATCGACATCGACGTACACCTGGGGGACGTTGACCTGAAACGTCGTGAACAGTCCTGCCAACGTCGGCGTCTGATAGGCCTTCATCATGAGCGCCTGCGTCGCAGCGTAGAGCGCCGAGTCTCCGAGCGCTGCCCGGTCTTCGACCTCGAGCTTGAAGCCGCCAACCTGTCCGAGGCCGTTCACCGTCGGCGGCGGAAACACGCCGACGAACGCGCCCTGAATGGCCGCGTACTGGCGGTTCATCTGCTGCGCCACGTTGAGCCCGTAGAGAGCCTGGCTCTTCCGCTGGTCGAACGGTTTGAGGATCATGAAGAGCAGGCCCGAGTTCGCACTATTGGCGAACCCGTTGATGGACAGTCCGGCAATGCCGAACACGTGATCCACGGCCGGATTCTCGAGTGCCATGCTCACCATCCGGTGCACCACGGAGTCCGTCCGATCGAGCGACGCCCCGTTGGGCAGTTGCGCGACGGCGACGAGGTACTGTTTGTCCTCCGCGGGCAGGAACCCCGTCGGCACGCGGCGGAACGCAAGCACGGTCAGCGCGAGCAGGGCGCCGTACACCGCGAGAGCGGCACCCTTGCGGCCGATCACCCACGCATCGCCGCGGACGTATCGCTCCGTGCCCGCTTTGAACAGGCGGTTGAACGGGCGGAAGAACCATCCCCCAACGCGGTCCATCGCGCGAGACAGCGCATCGGGCGGGGCGCCGCGCGGCGTCAACAGCTGGGCGGCGAGCGCCGGAGAGAGTGTGAGAGAATTGAAGGCCGAGATGACCGTCGAGAACGCGATGGTGAGCGCGAACTGGCGGTAGAACTGGCCGGTGAGCCCGCTGATGAACGCGATCGGCACGAACACCGCACAGAGCACGAGACAGATCGCGATGATCGGCCCGCTCACCTCGGCCATCGCTTTGTGGCTTGCGTCGCGAGGACTCAAGCCCTCCTCGATATGTCGTTCGACGTTCTCGACTACGACGATCGCGTCGTCGACGACAATGCCGACGGCCAGCACGAGCCCAAACAGCGAGAGCGTATTGATGGAAAAGCCGGCTGCGAGCATCACAGCGAACGTGCCGACGATCGACACGGGCACAGCCGCCAACGGGATGAGCGAGGCTCGCCAGGTCTGGAGAAAGACCACCACGACGACGGCCACAAGCCCGATCGCAATGAGCAGTGTCCGCACGACGTCGGCGATCGACTCGACCACAAACGGCGTGGTGTCATAGGCAATGCGGTAGTCGAGCCCAGGGGGAAAGTCGCGTTTGAGCTCATCCATCGTGCGGACAACGGCGTGAGCGAGCGCAACCTGATTTGATCCTGGCGCCTGGAACACACCGATACCCGTAATGGGCTCGTTATTGAGCGCACTCCGGACCGTATAGTCGGAGGCTCCCAGCTCGACCCGCGCGACGTCGCGGAGGCGGATCACCTGTTGCCCCGCGCCTACCTTCACGATGATGTCGCCGAATTCGGCCGTCGTCGTGAGGCGACCGTGCGCGTTGACGATGAGCTGAAAGGCTCCGGGCCGATCAACCGGCTGGCCGCCGATCGTGCCCGCAGCGACCTGCACGTTTTGCTCACGGATCGCACGGACGACATCGCCGGGCATGAGCCCGCGATCGGCTAAGCGTACGGGGTCGAGCCAGACCCGCATCGCGTAATCGCCGGCGCCGAACACCACGATTTGGCCGATCCCGGGAATGCGATTCAGGACATCCCTGACCTGCAGGATCGCGTAATTGCGCAGGTACAGCGCGTCGTAGCGATGGTCCGGTGACATGAGCGCCACGGCCATCATGAGGTCCGGGGACGTCTTCTGCGTCGTCACGCCCAGCGTCCGGACCTCCTCCGGCAGCCGAGGGAGCGCTTGGGAGACGCGGTTCTGGACCTGCACCTGGGCGATGTCCGGATTGGTGCCAATCCGGAACGTCACGGTGATCGTCAGATTGCCATTGGGCTGCGCCTGCGAGGCCATGTAGAGCATGTTGTCGGCGCCATTGATCTGCTCCTCGAGCGGCGTGGCGACCGTGGCGGCGAGCACCGACGGACTTGCCCCCGGGTAGGTGGCCAAGACCTGCACCGTCGGCGGCACGACCTCGGGGTACTCGCTGATTGGCAGCGCGACGATCGCCAGCGCGCCCGCGAGGACGATCACGATTGAAATCACGCCGGCGAAAATCGGCCGGTCGATGAAAAAGCGCGCGAAGCCCATCGTCGAATCCTTTGATGAGAGAGTGATGGGTTACTTGGCTCTGCTCGGTGTGAGCGCCGGCGATGGTTCCGCCCAGCGCGCTGAGAACCCTCGAGGAGCCCGAGTCCGTGGCCGGTGCCTCGAGCTGCGCGCGACCTTGGCGCCAGGTCGGAGCCGCTGGAGACCGTCCACGACAATACGGTCACCTGGCTGGACGCCGCTGGTGACGACGCGGAGTCCCTGGTCCATCGGCCCGACCTGCACCGGTCGGTAGTCGACGGTGGAGTCCGGCTTGAGGACATAGACGTATCGCTTGTCCTGATCAGTCCCGACGGCGCGATCTTCGATGAGCGTCGCCTCGTACGGCCCGCCTGCGGCCAGCCGGACACGGGCGTAGAGTCCCGGCGTGAGCCGGTGATCCGGGTTGTTCACGACCGCCCGAACTCGGATGGTGCCGGTCGTGCCGTCGAGCTGATTGTCGACGAAATCGATGCGGGCGGCGTGCGGAAATCCCGTCTCATCGGCGAGGCCGATCGCGACGGTGGCTCCGCTCGCCGCAGCGTGGACACCGGATGCGCCACCACGCACGAGCGCGAGGTATGACTGCTCGTCCGCGTTGAAGTAGACGTAGAGCGGGTCCTGCGACACGATCGTCGTGAGCGCGTTGAGCGACGCGCCACTCTGCACGTAATTCCCCGCCGTCACGGCGGCGCGGCTCACGCGCCCGGTGATCGGCGCCCGGACCACGGTCCAATTCATGTCGAGGGTCGCCGTATCGATGGCGGCCTGCGCTGATCGCTCATCGGCGAGTGCCTGGGCGAGTGCGCTCGCGCGAGTCTCCTGATCTTCACGCGCCATAGCGTGCGCGGCGACCAATGTGTCGGCACGAGCGGCTTCGCTCCTCGCCAGCTGCACCGCGGCTTGAGCGTGTGCCGAGATGGGCTTGGGCTCCGACGAGCGCGGCCGCATACGGCCGGGCGTCAATCAGGAAGAGCGGGTCGCCGGCGCGCACCTCGGCTCCCTCGTGGAACGCGACGCGCGCGATGTAGCCCGACACGCGAGGCCGCACCTCCACCGTTTGCACCGAGGAGAACTGTCCGGGGAACTCGCTCCACGGCGTCACTATTGCGCGTTTCGCCGGGGCCACCGTGACCGCTGGGAGTGGTGGTGCGGGCGGCGGTGGATCGCCGTGACAGGCGGCCACAAAGGTGAGGGCGATGGCGCTCAGGGTGGGGGTCCACCCATGACGCGGCCGGAGCGGCGAGTGTGAGGTCATTGGTCGCATGGGAGCTGCAACTCCGAGTTGCCAGTGAAGATCCAGGAGCAGAGCGCGTGGGTCACGATGTCGGGGCGGCCGTGCAGCGCGGCCTGCACAAGGGCCCGCTGCAGCGATGGGTGGCGCCGTGCCAACACCCGCGTGAGCAGCTGCGCAGTCTCGGTATGCATGGTCGCTCTCCATCTCGGGTGACCCGCCGCCAGCTAGATAACAAAGCACTTAATTATTCATGCCTAGACCTTCAGGCTCTGTTTAGTTCCCGGAGAGTGGGATTGGCCGACAAACCCCGGAAGGCGGACCAACAGTCGGCGGTGGATGGTACGTGGCCGTATAGTACATGGCTGAAGCATCGCGAGACAAAAAACGCCCGGGTGCACGGCTCACTGCAGCCGCGCCAACAAGCGGTTGAGGGCCGCGCGGTCTGGCGCCGTGATCGCGGCGGAAAACTCGGCAGAGACGGCGTCGACCAGCTTGGCGCCGGCCGCGTAGCGGTCTCGACCCAACGGCGTCAGTTGTGCCCGGATCACGCGCCGATCGTACGAGTCATCGACCCGTTCGACCAGAGCGTCGGCCTCCAGGCGGTCCACCAGCTGGGTGATGTTCGACCGGACGCACGAAGCCTCGTCGGCCAACTCGCTGAGTGTGAGCGGCTCAGCAGACGTCGCGAGATGTCGCAGCGCTTCGAACTTGGCCGCGGACAGCCCAATGGTGTTCAGCGTGGACTCGATGCGGTCCTGCCACTCGTGGGTGGCCCGCAACAGGGCGACGAGCGACGCGTCGAGGCGCCCGGATTCGTGGGCCGGTCGCTTGGACGCCTCCGCGGGCCGCTTGGGGGCCTCCGCTGGCACCCCGCCCCGAGGCCGTCGGCCGGCCGTCGAGCGCTTCCCTGTAAGCTTCATGGCTGAATTATATAGGTCGTCTTTGGAGTGTGTCAATCACCGAAAAGAGTGGTCGGGGTTCCGGATCGTGCCCATCTGCGGGCCCAACCGAGCTCGCGGCGCAATAGCCCCGGCGGCGGCTTGCAGGTGCCTGTGGCTCGCCCACGCCTGAAAGTACTATTCGGAGCCTGGCATCGCACGCGGATCGAGGGTCGGCCCGGAAGTCACGCGAGGGTGCAGATCGCATCACCTGCATTAGAAAGCGATCGGGCCGCAGGTTCACGAGTCGCGTTCCAATCGGAGGAGAACGTTTTTTGAATACCAGTCTGCCGAAGCATTTTGAGTCCAAAGTCTCCCAGAGACGCAGATCGCAGGAACGCCGGCAGCGCCTCGGCCGCGACTACGGCCTGTTCTTTTCTCAAGCGCTGCGATCGCTCTCCGTCACGGCTTCACTGTTTCCAAGCTCCCGGTTCCTGGCCTCAGCGCTGCTGCGAGCCATCGACTTCAGTGCCGCGAGGGTGATTGTCGAGCTCGGGGTGGGCACGGGCGCAATCACGAAGGAGATTCTGCGGCGGTTGAAGCCGAACGCCGTTTTGCTGGGCGTCGATTTGAATCCGGCCTTCGTAAACCACGTCGGGCGGACGACTCAGGACTCCCGCTTTGTCCCTATCCTCGGACAAGCAGAACGGCTGGGCGCCCTGCTGAGCCAGCACGGCATCAGCCGGGTGGACGCGATCGTGTCGTCTCTCGGCCTGACCGGTATGCACCCATCTCAACGGTCGACCATCATGACGCAAGCCGCCGCGCGCCTGGCTCGAGACGGTGTGCTGACACAGTATCAATACTTGCACGCCAACGGTGAGCCGAACTGGGTTTCCTCAGTGGGTCTGATCCGTTTCCCTGAAAAGGAGTTTCTGAAAGCGCACTTCCGCCACGTCGCTTCCGAGCGCGTCATCTGGAATCTTCCGCCAGCGATGGTCTACTCCTGTCGCGTCTAAAGAGCCAGCTGTAGGCCGCCTTCCCTGGCCACCGCATGTGCACCTGATGACGAAGGGCGGCATTCGTGTCGCCCGCTCGACACGAACGCCGCCCTGCGGAAAGCGGGGCCGCTCTACGCGCGTGCCCCTGCGCCTGCTGCGCTCGTAGCGCTGGCTTTCGCGCTGGTGAGCTTGAAGAATCCGATGAGTGCGATGATGCCGATCGCGATGGCGAACCCCGACATCAGGCCCATGATCACGGCGAGCGTCGCGGGTGGCACTGCGATCGCGTACACGCCTGCCAGAACGCCGAGAATTCCGAAGGCCAGCGTCCAGCCCCATGACATGCCGAGGCGCCGCTCCTGTACTGCGACGTAAATGCTCAGGAATCCGGTGACCAGCAGCCACCAGGATACCCACACGACGGCAAAGGTCAGCGATAGGCCCGGGTAGTAATACAGAGCCGCGACCCCAAAGCCCGCGCTCACAAGCCCGCTGACCAAGAGCAGCCACCAATGGGGCATCATCCCTCGAAGCTCGATTCCGTCGACAATTTGGCTGATGCCGATCACAATGGCCCAAATCGCGATCACGAGCGCAAAGGCGGCGACCGAGTCGAGAGGCCGCACGAGGATGAAGATTCCGAGCGCGAGCGCAACCAGCCCTCGCAGCAGCAATCCACCGCGAATCCTGTTGTACGCGTGGTTCAGTGCATCGGCCAGCATTCAGACCTCCCAATCAGGGGGACAATGTCGCCGCGGGGAACAGAATGTACTGGACCTGGGCCATGCCTGCCACCACCTGTCGACCAGTCCGTGCAGGGACATTTGTTGCAAGACGCCGCACTACGCGGCAACCTCTGATCTGGCTTCGAAGAACCGAGCCGTAAGCATCCCGAAGATGATGCCAGCGACATGGGCAACGTACGCCACTCCGCCCGTCTGAGCCGTCGCAACGGTACCGAGGTTGACGAGCTGCAATAGGAACCAGACACCGATCAGGAGGGCGGCTGGAATCAACGTCACGCGAATAAAAATGAATATGACGAGGATCGAGCGAATTCGATCGCGGGGATAGGTCACCAGAAATCCACCCATTACTGCGGCGATCGCGCCGCTCGCCCCGAGGTTGGGGACTGTCGACCCGGGCGTGATCAAGACCTGCGCCAGCATCGCGATGATTCCGCCAAGCAAGTAAAACACGAGATACCGGAGCGGTGTCATCGAGTCTTCCATCTCGGGCCCGAATGCCCAGAAGAAGACCATGTTCCCGAGAATGTGCGACCAGCTCCCGTGCATGAACATGGCGGTGAGCACCGTGATCCAGTCGTGGCCGGCGGTGATGTGCGCGGGGATTGCCGACCACTTCGTCACAAACGCGTCTCCGCCCTGGAGCTCGAGAAGGAAGACGATGAAGTTGACCACGATGATGCTGATCGTGACGACCGGCACGCGGACCGGTCTGCGCGTCGCATCACTGAGAGGGATTACGGTGCCCATGCGCGTGTCCTTTTGTCAGGGGTTTGGTCGACGCCGCACGGTGCCGCGGCGCGAACCGCTTCGGCACGGCACGCTAGGATGAACCAGCGCGTCTCGCCGCGTACGCTGCCTCGCTCCGTTGTTTTGTGTCGCGCAAGAATGCCTCGGTTCTCCCTCGCGCTTTGCCAATCACCTTGCCGCGCACGTTCACGATGCCGCCGCTCGGGAGATCGTCGAAATGGAACCGGCGGAGCACTAGGACGGCGACGCCAGCGCTGTCCGATGAGGCACCGCCGACAGCCGAGCGATCGATGACTGTAGTAAGGTCCAACCCGCCGTCGAGGAAATGATCGCTATAGAGGAGCTGCCGGGCGATGAGCGTCGTCCCCGGAAGCTCCGGGGGCTGGTACACGACTTCGTGTGTGATCGTCAAGATGGGTTTGGCGCCGGGTATGTCGTCCTCTGCCCAGAAGAACGTGTCACGCGCAGTCGCGGGTCGGTCTTCGGGATAGTTTGCCAGGTACTGCTCGAGCGCCGGCGCGTACTCATACATGTAACGAGATCGTGACAGGATGGCTGCCCATACATCTCGACGAGGCTATCGGGTGTGCCTGATCGTCGTATACGACCAGCACCGGTTCCCCGTGGGCCCGGTACGCCGTGACGTAGGCGACCATGTGACGTGCGACGAAGGCACTCGCGACCGAATCAGCGGACGGCGACTGCGGATCAACGGCCGACCGCATGTCCGTGATGGACTGCGCGGGAAGCTTGAGCTTGCACGAGCCAGGCCGGCATTTGGCGAGGTCCTGTACGTCGTCATGCGGGAGTTTGAACGTCGCGACATCTCCCGGCGCCGCGGGATCGGAGAAGACCCCGAAGCCCAACCGCGATGGATCTCGGCGCGACGCCAGCGAGTCCGTGACTTGGGCGACGACTAGTGAGCGGGGCGCATGCACGGTGACGACGCCCACCAGTGCGATCTCCCGGGCGTCGGAGTCGCCCAACGTCTTCACCACAAGGTTCCCGTTGCTCGCTGACGTGATTTCCTGTGCCGTGAAACCAACTTTCGCCTGCAAGAAATCGACGAGCTTGGGCGACAGATCCTGCGCACTGGCCGTCGTCGTAACGACGGTGGCTATCCACAACGAGCAGGCGTACGCGAGTAGGCGCCAGCGTCTGGCGCCATTGGCGCAGCCGCTCGACGGACGTGCCATGATCACGGCGTCCGCAGATCGATGGCGAGTGGTGCCGCGGCCGATCCGTCCTGAGCGCGCCCTTGCGGTGTTCCGTAATCGCGCTCGTACAAATTCAGGAGCTCGAGGAAGACGGCGATGATGAGTGGGCCGACCACGAGGCCTATCACCCCAAACAACCTGATCCCGATGAGCGCACCGAGCAGCGTCGTGAGCGGGTGTACGTCCCCCAGCCGCCGGGACACTTTGGCCCGCGCTACTTTATCGATCGCGCTCGGGAGGAGCCAGCCAAAGGCAACCATGATGAGCGCCGGGCCGGTCTGGCGGTGGACGGCGAGGAGGACCACGGCTGGTACCCACACGATCGCGCTCCCTACCACAGGCAGCACCGACGCGAAGGCCGTAACGACGCCCCAAAAGATTGGACCGGGCAGGCCCGCCAACTGGAAGCCAATTGCCATTGAAGCGCCCTGTAGAATTGCCGAGAGCGCGGTGCCAAGGACAGTCGCCTGCGTCACGCGCCGCAGATCACCGCGCAGCAGATCGCTGCTCTCCGGCGAGAAGGGCAGGTAGCCGCGTACTCGCAGCCAGAGCGTGTCGCCGGAGCGCAGGACGAAAAACAGGCACAAGAACGTGACCGCGAGGTCAGCCGCACCATGGGCGGCGCTTCCCATCGCCCACGTTGCAACGGCCGCCGCTGCGGCCATTGCGCGCGCAGCGAGCTGCTTCACGGCGTCACCCAGCTCGCCCGACAGGAGGCTGGTTCCGAGCAAAGAATCCGGCCACCGTGCGTTCTGGAGCGCGGAGAGGTCGAGACTCCGCAACTGCAACCACGCCAGGTCGCCGACGACGAGTGCGGGTACGAACACGAGGACCACAGATAGGGCTAGCAGGACGGCTGCCGCGCCATTCTGGCCGAAAATTGCCGACAGCTTCCGATAGGGGGAGTCGAGGAGGACCGCGAGCACCAGCGCGCCGAGGATGCCCCCTGCGATCGGCGCTATGGCGGCGAGGAGCGCGAGACCGGCCACCGCCACGAGGAGTCCAGCGTGACGTCGCGCTGCGGGGGATGGGGCGAGCTCGGCGCTCAGGCGGTTGGTGGGCACGGCTCCCTCCAGATGTGACCTGTCCCGCGGGACGCTGCGGACATCGGGAGCACGAAAGTGCTGCAACCCCGGCGCAATTGCAATGCGGGCTGCTGTCAGACACAGGCCGCGCGCAACGAGCGAGATCGACGTGGGAGCTACTGCATTGTCGATCCCGCCGCTGCTCGTTTCACCGTGCTCTGTCGCAGGCCTCAGCCGGCCTGGTCCGAGCGCCTGCGCTGGTCACCCGGGTAGCATTGGAGGCGCATGTCAGCCTGCCAGCGCCTCCGTGACGGATCGCTCGGCTTGCTTGAGCTTCGCATTTCGCGACTCGAGGTCGGCTTTGACATCAGCGATCCGCTTCTCGATCCTCGCTTTGCGATCGGCGTTGGCCCGACTCATTTGGTCTCGCAGTGAGGCGACCCGCGCGTCGGCATCGGTCTTGACCTGTGATACGCGCTCCCGCTCATGCGTGCGCGTCGTCGCGAGTTGCTGCTGGATCCTGTCGATTTCGCGTTGAACTTCAGCCTTGTTCTCGGCAGTGGCCTGCCGCAACTCGTCTTTCAGCTCTCCCAGCTGGGCTTTGAACTCGTTGCTTTCTCGGACCAGCTGGTCTTCGACGACTTGCTGGCGCGCGCGTCGAAAGACTTTCCCCCCCAGTTGGCCGATCGCTGTGTCCACAGGCGTCGTCCAGGCTTCATCGACATCAGCGAGTATCGCGACCTTGCCAGGGGTCAAAGCCTTCGACACGTCGTCTACGAAGTCGAGATTGACCCCGGTGTAGCTCAAGTCCGCGATTGCTCCGGACATTGCACCCAGGGAAGCTCCCGCCACAGCGCCTGCGGGTCCACCAAGCAAACCCACAAAGCTCCCAGTCAGCATGCCAAGTGCGGTTCCAGCGGGCCCCTGGTCGGCCGACTGCTTCACGATGGCGCCCGATGGACCCCTCGCGATGACCGCCGATCCATAGAGCGAGATGTCGCCGTTGTCGTGGAGGCGCTTGAGTGCGTTGAGACCCTGGTAGGCGGCCGGTTCACTGTCGAACACGGCCACGAGCATTCTATTCATTGTCTGCCCCTCCCCTTGAACTGTTCGAGCGAGACTCCGTTGTTTCACTGCCGGCCTGCGATTCGTGAGTCGCCCGTCGTCAGTCTGCTCCCTCGTACCGCGATGCGCGGACGCGTGGCGTCGCAGCCAGTGAGTGCGTTAACGCGAGGAGCGTCGGAATGGTATTGGACACCAGGGGCGGCATCCCTGCGACCTAGGTCCACTTTCGCTCTTTCGGCCTGTGGTCGCTGCAGAAACCACCATTGATGGCGCAGCCCTGTTGCACACTCCCACGTGCCGTTGACTCGGGGATCGCAAACACGTGCACCGACGCTGGCGGGAGGTCACGGTCCGGACCTCGATGAGTCCCGGTGAAACCTCGATCGCGTAGTCCACTGGTCCGCCGAGGTGCGGACTCGTAATGTGCACGATCATACGGAGTCGCTCTCCGTCCTCTTCGAGCGCGTAGCGAAACACACTCCCCCCGGCGCGCCCTGCGACGCACTTTGGCCGTAGGCGCTCTGGCCTAGTAAGACGATCGCAACGATGCAACAGACCCTGCCCATGGCGCCTCCCGCCGCCTCACACAATTCTCGGTCAGCGTCATCCGATGTCCCTCCCGCCTCAGTGCGTATCGTGGTCGAGCATGGATCCACACCGCACCGTCTAGGCCGCGCCGCGTCCCGCTGAACGGGCCGGAGGCTGTCCGGCCGTGCGGACACTCGACAGAATGCGGTCGAGCGCCGCGCGATCGGCGTCGGCGATCATCGCGGCGAACGTCGCGGAGACTTCATCCAGGGCTCGTGCGGCCAGGGTCTGCCGGGACAGGCCCATCAGCGTGATGCGGACGCGCGCGCTATCACCACTGGTTCGCGCCGAGGCCGCTTCGATCAGACCCTTTGCCAGCACACTGTGCATGGCCGGCTCCGCGCCGCTCGATGCCCGCGCGGACAGGAGAGCTGCAAGGGCTGGCTGGGTGAGTGGCCGCCGTCGCCGGGGTCATGGATCGGCTCCAGCATATCGATGACGCGCGCTCGCGGTCAGAACAGATCAGAGAGCTGAAACGGCTGCTCACGGCGTATCTCGACAGCCTACCCGACGCTCAGCCCTGAGATCGGCGACTGGTGATCTGCCTCGCCCCGGCGCGCTAGAACGGCGTGGCTTGGACGGCCTTAATCATGCCCCTGATCAATACGGAGAGTGGGATCTCCGCGAGGACGACCGGAAAGAGAGGAACCAACACGCTCAACGCCAGGCCGATGAGCATGCCCTTGTCGATCGGTACAGGCCCCATGCGCTTGATCCGGTCGTAGCTGGCGCCAAAGAGCGCCAGGTTGATGACGTCTCCCGAATCCAAACCTGCGGTCTCGCGGTTTTCCCCGCTGCCGACCCATTTGCTTTGTACATACCGCACGTGGCTTTGCGCGATGACGCCATAGGTGAGGAGCGCACGCGAGCGCACCGCGGCGAGTCTTGGCACAAAGAAGCAGAGAGAAGCAAGCTCGAAGAGGAAAATGATGACGAGCAGGATCCCTGCGGGGAGCGCGAAACTCGCAAGCCTTGCCCCCTCGTGAAGGATGTCGTAGCGCCAGGCACCACCGATCGTCGCCGCGAGCGCGACGGCGGTCGGTATGAATCCCGTCGGCGCCAGTCCGAGAAAGCCCAGTCCACCGTGCTCGTCCGGATGTGTTGCGGCCAGCTGAAGATTCATGCGCGACAGGCGGTACAGCAGATACGACCACACGAGCCACTTCCAGATATTGAGCAGCAACAAGAACTGATAGATCGGTATGCTGACGACCAGGTAATACCAGCCCGCCGGTGCCAGGCTGGCCCGATTGCCGCGGAGAACAAGGGCCCACGCTGATCCCCTCGCCACGCGGTCGGGACCGATCAATGCAATTTCGGCCACGACCAGGCCCACAATGATCAACTCCGCCAGGGTTGCGTCACGCGGCCGACGCAGGCCCGCGAGTCGATCATCCAGCTTCTGCTGGTCGCCCTCGTCGAGCAGGCGGGCTTGGCGCACGTGCGTGATGAGTACGCGCAAACGCTTGTCCATCGCGAGCTGTCCGATGAGCAAGGCCGGCACGGCGATGACCATGCGCGAGTACACGACGTAGTCTCGCAACAGGCTGGACAACTGATCCGCATGGGTCGCAGCCGTCAGGATGACAAGGGGCAACCAAACCACTACTACGAGCGTGAACGCGCGACGCGGCAGATCCGTGTTGGGAGGCCGCATTAAGCGCAACAAGACTTGCAATCGATGGAACGGCCCTTCGTTGAACAACGACAGGTCGTCCGACCGCTGAGTCATTTCAACACTCGCATCATTGACGACGCCCGCTGCAAAATGTGTAGCGTCGAACGATGTCGCCCAGCAAGTGAGCCCAAAGGCGCAGATCGAGGTGGACCCACGAGCCGGCAGGTTGGCGCATCCGGAACGGACATTCCTCGTCCGCGCCTGTGCCACCTCACTGAGGGCGACGCATGCGTCGCCCCCAACCCGCCGCGTGACGGTTGGTTGACTCATCCTCAGGATCGTGCAACCAAACAATGCGGGGACCCAACAAATCGGCGCGACGCTGTCGGCGAGGGCGACGCAGGGGCCGCCCCTACATCACCACGTAATCCCCACGACGACCGGCACGAACGTCGTGGGGTGGTACCGAGTCGACGCCACGTTATAACGCGCCTCGGCGACGACCCAGAAGGACTTCAGCCGCACGCGCATCCCCCCGCCCACATCCCAGCCCAGCACGTTCTGTGTGCGCGTCCGAACCGCGGACGGCCCATATACGCCGCAGAAGCCGAGGTACGGGCTGCACGCCGCCGTACCAGCAAAGTCATCGAGCTCGATGTGCCGTGAATAGCCACCGCCGCCGCCGACCACGTATGGCGTCAGACGGCCGAACAGCAGATCGGGCTTGTTGAGCACGACGTTGAGCGTGAGGGAATAGATACTGGCGCCGCCACCAGTCGCCTGGAACGCTGACTGTATCGTGTTGACCATCAACTGGGACTGGCCGTTGAACTGTCCCTCCAGCCAAATGCTGCTACCCGGCACGACGGGCCACGCGAGGGCAATGGCGCCGTCGTCGCCGGATTCGAAACTGTTGCGCCACTGACCTGCAGGGAGCGACACCCCGACGAATGTCCCGATGTGGACGGGATGGTCCCAGAAGCTGGAGGACGTTGTGTCAGCCTGCGCGGCGAGTCGGTGTACGACGGACGCAGCGAGCACGATGACCAATACACCGCCCAGCTGAACGCGCGCGGTCACGGTGCGAGCGTCCGTCAGTGAAGCGGCAAGTCCGGCGGATGCGGGTCGAACGCGAGCCCCGAGGGATAGAGTGCTCCCAGGGAGATCGTCACGGCAGGCGAGGGATTGCTACCCACAGCCAATTGGGCTGCGGTGTATTCGAGAATGTCGTGCCCGCTGCTCGTCGCCACCCACAGGTTGCCGCTGTTGTCGAACCCGATCTGCCAGGGTTGCGGCACGTTGCCTGGCAAGGTGATGGCCTGCTTCGGGAGCGGCGCGCCGCTGATCGCGAGCGCGCTCGGCGGGAACTCGACGATCGTGCTCAGCACGGTGGCGCCGTTCACCACCTGAAACGCATTGGCGAGCCACAGATTGCCCTGGCGATCGAACGCTGGCGAGATCGCGGTGCCGATCGCGGTGTCACTCCCGAGCGTGATCGCCGGTGTGAGAGCGCCGCCGGTCGCGAGTTGTACGGAAGTGTACTCGATAAGGGTACTGGTCAACGAATTCGCGACCCACAGGTTGCCCTGGGCATCGAAGGCCATCTGCTCGGGGCCTTGCAGCGCAGCCCCGGAGATGGTGGCAACGGGCGTTGGACTGCCGGTCGCGGCGAGTTGGGCGGCGCTGTACTCGACGATCGTATATCCGGATCCGATGGGCAGGTTATTCGAGACCCACAAATTGCCTCGAGCGTCGAAGGTGAGTCCCTGCGTCGCCATGAGGGCCGGTCCGCTGATCGTGACCGGCTCCGTCACGACGCCGCTCGCGGCTAGTGTGCTCGCCGACAGCTCCGTCACCGTATTCAGGTGGTAGTGCCCAAGCCACAGGTTGCCGACGGCGTCGAACGCCATGGCATTGACGTCACCGGTCTTGGTCGGTGTGTGCGGGATGCGCAGCGTGATCGCGGGCACCGGCGCACCGCTCGTCTGGAGCTGATCGGGCGTGAACTCATAGGCGATGTTGGTCGTGGTGTCGATATTGCCGACAACCCAGAGCGCGCCCGAACCCGGGCGGCGCGCATACACGACGGTTGCGCTCGCGCTCTGACCGGTAACGACAGTGGCGGGACTGCCGGTTACCGTTCCCGCTTCGACGGTGGATACGACCGGGCCGCTCGTCGTCGCGTTCTTCGCCGTGATGACGTAGCTCCCAGCTCGAGAGCCCCGTGAGCGTCTCCGTCGCCGTGACGGTCCGCTCAAACCCGCCAGGACCCGTGACGACCGCCTGCACTGCCACGCCGGCCGGACTGGTGATCGTGACCGTCAGTACGCCACCGTCAGGTGCTGTGGCGGCCTGCGAGCAGGCGATCATCGCGCACATGGCAACGCCTGCGCTCAGCACAAGAGACGGACCGCAACGCCCACGCATCGACATCTGTTCCTCGACTCCGCTTTTCAACACTGCTGCTGCTCGCCAGCGAACGATCATAGTGCGAGGGAACCCGAGTCGAAAGACCTCCGGCGCCATACGGGCCAGCTTTGGCGAACAGTTCACCATTCAGACGGGAGACGCGGTACTCGTCAGAGTCGCTGGCGATCGCATTCGGGCGGTTGAACGCTCGGAGCGTGATGCTCCACTGGTCGTTGATATCGTGGTCAGGTCGGCATAGGACGGCTCGTCGCCTTCGATCGCACGGAGGGATCCTGAGTGCGCGAGTAGCCTCTCTGCCGGCGGCCTCAGCCGTATCCGCCCACGCGAACCGCGGCATTTGCCGTCCTCAACGTCGCTTTACCGCAAGCAGGGCTGAGCATATCGTGCAGGCGGCATCACGGCTCAGCGATTTTCTGGGAGGTGCCGTGGCTACTGCGGTTGTGGCGCGCCCGCGCCGGAAAGTCCGTCCCGACGATCTGTTCTTTCTGGGCATGGCTGCCGTCGCGGCGATTGCCGTCTTCGTCGGTTTTGCTCGCACGTATTTTCTCGCCGGACTGTTCCGGGCCCCGCTTCCGAATCGGCTCATCCACATCCACGGCGCGGCCTTCACGCTGTGGATCGTCCTGTTCATCTCTCAAATCGGCCTCGTCGCTACCAAGCGGCTGCCTCTCCACCGCCGCATTGGCCGGCTCGGATTCGGGCTCGCGGTGGTGATGGTCGTCCTGGGAGTGCTGGCCGCGAGCGATCGCTTGGCCCGACACATTGGCGAAACTCCCAACGACACGCTCGAGGGTGCGCGAGCCTTTTATGCCGTCGGGATTGGCGGCATGCTGATGTTCGCGACGTTTGTCTGGCTTGGCTACCGCAATCGCAGCAATCCGGTGGTGCACAAACGGCTCATGTTGTTCGCGGTCTTTGCACTCATTGATGCCGGATTCGATCGGTGGACCGTCTTTGATCCCTATCCGTTGTGGCAGGTGCACCTGATCTGCTTCGTGCCGCTGGTTCTCGCGATGATGGCGTATGACCGCTGGTCGTTAGGCCGGGTGCAGCGGGTTACGATCTGGTCAACGGTGTTCCTGCTCGCGGTGCAGCAGGGCCGACTTCCGGTCGGCCACTCGGCGGTCTGGCAGCGCATGGCCGCACTGATCGAGACGCATATGCCAGCATTCCGCTGATGACGTTAGGACGTTTTAGACGTTGGACGTTGGACGCTGGAGACTAACGGCGCCGGCGCCTATCTTTCGGCAAAACTCACGGGCGATGGAGTTCGCCCAATCCACTGCGTTTTCGCAGTTAATGACTCCTGCTGAGCCGGACCCGGCTTGACAGGAGTTTTTGCATGTGGGAGACGAGGAGGGCCGACCATCCGTGCATTGTGCCTCGCGCATCCGCGCCGAAATTCTGCCCCCGCCATTGAGCCGTCGCGTTGGCCGGGCGCGGCATCACGCCCGCAGGGTTCCACGTTAGCGGCGCACGATGCTGCGTGTGAGTGCGCAGATGGGTGAACGATGACCGGCGCCGTGGACTACGCCGACCCCCTCAGCGGTCTGGCTGCGGTCGCGACCGCACTGCAGGATGCGCGGTTGTCCCGCGAGGTCGCCGACCTCACCGAGCGAGCGCTGGCCGGTCGCTTTTATGTGGCCTGTATCGGGCAGTTCAAGCGCGGCAAGTCGACGCTCGTGAATGCGTTGATTGGCGCGCCGCTCCTTCCGACGGGTGTAGTGCCGATCACGACGGTGCCGACCGTCGTGCGATTCGGGACGACGACGAGCGCGCGCATCCGATTGAGCGATGGCCGGTGGCAGGACATCGCGACGAGCGTGCTCGCCCGATACGTCTCCGAAGATCAGAACCCCGAGAACGCCGCGGGTGTCACTGGCGTCGAGGTCTTCACGCCGGCGCCGCTCCTGCGTGAGGGCCTGTGTCTGGTCGACACGCCCGGCCTCGGCTCTGTGTTTGGTGGCAACACCGCGGCGACCACCGGGTTCGTCCCACACATCGATGCAGCGCTGGTCGTGATCGGAGCGGACCCGCCCCTCGCCGGTGATGAACTCGAGCTGGTCCGCACCGTCGCGAAGCAGACCACGGAACTCATTGTCGTACTGAACAAGTCCGATCGGGTGACCGACGGTGAGCGGCGCGAGGCGACGCGATTCGCCGAGCGTGTGCTGACGACGGCGCTGGGCCGCCCACCTGGCCCGATCTACGCGGTGAGTGCCGCCCAGGCGCTGGCAGAAGAACGGACATCTGCGGATTGGGCGGCGCTCACCGTCGCGGTCGAGTCGCTGGCATGTCAGTCCGGTCCAAGCCTCGCGCAGGCCGGCGCCGCTCGTGGCGCGATGCGACTCATCGGCGAGTGCCTCCGGCAGATCGACCAAGCCGAGGCGGCGCTCCGGCAGCCGCTCGAGCAATCGGAGCGAAATGCCAACACACTCCGACGTCTCGTGGACGAGGTCGCGCATCGGTCATTGGAGCTGCGCCATCTCTTTGAAGCCGAGCACGAGGCGCTCACCTCGGTGTTCCTGGCGCGGCGTGAGGCGTTTCTGCAGACCACCCTCCCTGAGGCGGTCGCCTCTATCACGTCCGCAATCGACGCGATGCCCGTCAAGCGGGGGCCAGCGCTTCGTCGTCTAGCAGTGCGCGACGTCCAGAAGATCGCTCGTGAGTACATCGAGCCATGGCTGTCCATGGAACAAGAGGCGGCGGAAGAGGCCTACCGCACGATCGCCGCTCGCTTCGTCACCCTCGGGAACGATTTTCTGAGTCGGCTCGTCTCGTGGCCGGATTTCGCGGCCGGCCCACTGCCGCAGATGCTTGCTCCTGAGGGGGGCTTCCGGCACCTGAGCGGGTTCACATTTCACGATCTGCCCGTCCTCGTCGCAGCGACCGCTCGCGGCCAGTGGTGGCCCGACCATCTGCGGACGCCCATGGCGGCCCGGCGCGCGGTCATTCGCGACTCGATCGAGTATCTCACTCAGCTCATGGCGATCAACACTACGCGCGTCCAGAACGATCTCGACGAGCGCGTCCTGGAGAGCCGCCGCGAGTTGCAGAGTGAAGTCGAGGAAGTGCTGCAGGCTGCGTCCGAATCGGCGAGCCGCGCAGCGACCCGTGCGCGCCGTGCACAGGAGGCGGGGGCCGGGGCCGTCGGCGACGAAATCGCGCGGCTCGCCGCGTTGCGGCGCGACGTGCTCGCCGTGCGGGCGATCGGACCGGACCGGCGCGATACAGAGGTCACTGATCCCGTTCGTGCGAGATCTGACAAACGGTGACACCCACTGATTCTGGCGTGCGAGTGCGGCGTTAGTGCAGGTGGTGGGCAAAAAATCCGGGACGTGGTTCAGATTGACGGTCGCGGCGGACAGCGCCGGGAAGTTCGAGGGGTCCGGATTGTCCAAACGCGAGCGATGTCAGGGGTCGGCGCTCGTTCACACGCGCGCACCGCCATGCCGCGTCGGCGCGTAGTGAGAGGCTGCTGCCTCTCGCGGCGTCTTCGGGATGAGTCCACCTCCCAACTGCCGAAGCGGAACTCCACCACGCCATTGGTCCGATCGGCGGGCATTCCAATCTGGCGGCGGACGAGACCGAATTGACGCGAAACATCGACCGACGCCGCAATGACGCGGGTCAAGGAGACAGTATGAAGCTGGTTGCGATGGCTGCGCGCGGCCGACAGGCCGGCGTGTCCGGGATGTGCTTCGCCGCCTGTTGGGTCCTTGGTGCGGCGTTCTCGCCGGCACTCATGGCGCAAACGTGTCCCGTGGGCCAGCGGTTGTATTCGACGTTCGTGCCGACCGGCCTCGTGCTCACATCCGTCGTGCCGGGGTCGGCCGGTGGCTTCCCGAGCGGAGTGCAAATGAAGCCCGGCTACCATTACGACATGACCGCGACCGGGTCGATCCGCGTCGGGGTATTTGGTGAAACGGGTACGCCGCCGGACGGATGGGTGCCGCAAGGCTCTGCCGGCACCGGCTTCCCCGATCCGGACGCCTACACGTTCTCGTTGCTCTTTCGCGTGGGTTCCACCGGGGCGTGGCAACTTCTGGGGTCGGGCCACTCGGTGGCGAAACTCGGCCCCTACGATCCGCCTGGCACGCAGATTCAGTTCGGCATCAACGACACCAAGCTCAGTGACAACTCCGGCTTTTTCAACGTGGTGATCACGGAATTGGCGCCCGGGACGAAATGCGAGTCCCCGCCGGCGTCGCAACCAATGCCCATGTATGCGAGGAGTGGCAGTTCTTCAGGTGGGACTCCCGCCGGGCCGAAGCTGCCGTGCCCAGGCATCACACCAGACGGGCGGATGTTGTCGTTTCAGTTCCAGATGCTCTGCCCGGGGAACGTCAGTCGCAATCTTCCCGAGCAGGCCTGCACGCGACAGGACGCGCTCACGCAGGCGGCGGCGATGGCAAGATCGGACCAATGCATTCTGCAGAATAGCTGATGGTTAGACGCTGGACGTTGGAGAAGAGCCTCGAGGCCAGCCACTTCGCATCCCGCTAGCCTCGAGGTTTCTTCTGGTGAATTCGACCCGTCAATGCAACACCACTTGATCCTACGTAACTCATTGGTGAGAACGCTTCTATTCGGCGTCGCGCCGTGGGATCCGGCCACGTTCGCGACGACGGTCGCGCTGGTGGCGACCACGGCGCTCGCCGCCGCGATCCGACCCGCGCACCGAGCGGCACACGCCGATCCGATCGTGGTGTTACGCGACGAGTGACACGCGAGGCCTGTCGCGGCACGCGCTCGCGCGGAAGGCCGGGGTGACACAGGCGACCGTGCGTCTCATCGAGCGCGGGAGATCGGAGTGCTCATATTGGGAGCACTGGGTTCTCGCTATAGGCGTGGCCTGCCCGCCCCCGGTGCGCTCTGACTGTCTCTGAGCGACGCCGATTCCAACCTCGCCCGCTTGTTCCACCCGTGGAAACGCGACACGTCACCCGCATCCCATGCCGCGCGCAGCCCAGGGGTACTCAGGTCCCAGTCTGGGCGGATTTCGCGCGTCACGGCGCGCAGGTCGTGCCAAAGATCGACGACCGACGGACGTCCCCAGAACCAATAGCCGTTGTAGATGCTGTAGATCACGAGACCTGGCTTGAGCACAAGCGTGTGCGGAATCATCGGGTTGTGCTCGGGGTCGGTGTACTCTTGGATGTCAAGATCCTTCTGAATGGTCCGCTCGAGGTCGGAAAGGAAGGTCCATTGGGCGTCGACTGACGCGCGAAATTCCTGGAGCGTATGGTGGTCGTCGGTGGTGATCGTGACAATCTGAGTGTACGCCACGGCGATCTTCGGATAGAACGCGGCGAGCTCCGAATGCTGCTGGTGCTCCTTTGGGCAGTAGTGACCGCGCGCGAGCGTGAGGATCAGCGGATCGTCGCCCTGCAGCTCTTTGAGCTTGCGCAGGTTGCTCGTGTGATCGGGCAGTTCGTAGTTGGGAAAGACCCCTCCCGGCACAATGTCAGAGCGCATGGCTGAACTCCTCTGATAGAGGCGTCCTCCCTTCAGCCAGCAGATTCCTACGGCACCGCCTCGACCTGAAGGGACGTGTTTTCATATCGAATACAAAGCTGCGCCCAGGGACCTCTTTCGCAATCCAAGGATGTGATCTGACCTTCTTGATCTGTTCGCAAGTGTGCTGCTCGAGGTCTTTGTAAGCGAAGAAGCGGATCGGAGCGGGCGACGAGCCATGGGTCGCGCCAACGCCGGCCCGAGATGGCCCGAAACTCCTCCTGCCGGCTGCGCCGGCGACCCATGCCTCGGATCGAGCGTCAGGGCCGGAAGCTTTTCCTCCTCGACGCGTCCGGAACCCGCTGGCGGATCGTCGTCGCGTACCGCTCCCCGCCTGAGCGGATGCTGAGCCCCGGCTGGCGATCCTCGCGCCGAGAACCTCTTTGGAGTGGTTGCCGAGCTGCAGCACTACGAAGGCGTACGCCTCGAGGTCAAGACCGCTCACGCCTAGCGAGTCGACACTTCAGCGCGATGAGGTCTGTTAAGACGGCTTGATGTGGCGCCGACGGCAACGGCAGGACTCCATGTCAGGATTGACATACAACGCCGATCGACATAGGTTAGCCCATGGGGCCTGACGATAAGCCGTTGGTCTGGCTCGCGGGGGAAGTCAAGACGCCGCCGTTCTCATCTGCGGCACGCATCGAGGCTGGCGTGTTGTTGCGGCGGTTGCAGCGTGGTGAGCGGCTCGGCCTGCCTCATTCGCGGCCGATGCCGGCGATTGGTCGGCGGTGTCATGAGTTGCGCATCCCGGACGCCGGGACGTCCTGGCGGATCATGTACCGGCTCGACGCGGATGCCGTCGTGATCGCGGCGGTCGTAGCCAAGAAGACGCAGCGGACGCCGACCCACGTCCTCGAGGCGTGCCAGCGCCGCCTGCGAGCATACGATGCAGCCGGGCGTTGAGGGGGCAAAGGTTATGGGGAGGGACCGATGACGATTGTAGGAAAGCGCCGCACCAAAATGGCGGCAGCGAAACGGAACCGGCTCGAGGCGGCAGGCTGGGTCGTGGGATCCGCGGCAGAGTTTCTCGACCTGAGCGCTGAGGAGCAAGCGATCGTCGAACTACGTGTCAACCTGAGCACCGCACTCAAGAACCGGCGCCGCACGTTGGGACTGTCGCAAACGGCCCTGGCTGAGCGGCTCGGGTCCAGCCAATCACGCGTGGCCAAGATGGAGGCCGGGGACCCGAGCGTCTCCCTCGACCTCCTCATCCGCGCCCTCTTGGCCGCAGGGGTCACGCGGCGCACCTTGGCACGGGCGTTCGCTGCTTGAAGTAACCGCCCGTCCGTTGCGCCCAGCGCCTCGTGCGATGTTCGGCACCGGCGGCGATCGCGGCACGGAAGACTTCGCGGGCGTGGATCGGGGACGAGTTGATGAGGCCGCGCGTGACCACGATCGGGCCACCGAGGACGCGGTGCTGCGAGTTGAGGGCGAGGATCCAGAACACCTCGCCAGGCTCGATGGCTGCGAGCGGCGCCAAGAGCTCGACGACCGCACGCGGGCCGCTGACGTGCGCCGGCGCATGGGGCTCGCGCGTACACTCAAGGCATGACACCTGTCACCCTCCGCGTGCGGCAGCTGCGTGAGGCCTTGGGACTTACCCAGGGCGAGCTCGCCGAGCGTGCCGGTATTCGTCGCGCCACCGTGAACGGATCGAGAACGCCGTGCCGACATCCATCGACCTCCGGGTGCTCGATCGGCTCGCGACCGCACTTGGCGTGGAGCCCGGCTTCCTGCTGGTGCGCACTGCCGGCGGCCGGCAGCGCAGCTAGTCGCTTGGGCTCGGGCTTCCCCGCCCGCCCTCCTGAAAAAGAGCCGCAGCACCGGCACTTCCAAACCATGCCAGAGTTTGTAACGCTTCGGGACCGCATCATCCGGGACTTCGGGCGCTGCCCCTCGCTCCAGGGCAACTGACTCCGCGCCGTTGCTTGCCGGAGGATGGACCAAAGCGCATTCAGCCACCGGCATCCTCGCTCCGCGACCAGACAAGACGCAACGATGAGCGAGAGATGACGGAAAGTGAGCAGGGCTAATCTAGGGAGACCTCAAGGTTCCACGACTCGTGCGCGGCGGCGCGAGCAAGGAGACGAATGGCGCATCGAGGCGCTGTCGTCTCGCTTCTCCTTTCTGCTGTCTTTCCTGTAGGCTACGTTCTCAGGTGCAGCGCCCGGGCTGTGTAAGTCGGCCTCGGAGTAGCGTCTCAACGAGTGGAGGGTTCTCGCGCGCACCCGGAGGCACCATGAACAGCTACCCGTTGGAGTGCAGGGCGCGCGCGGTCGCGCTCCTCCGCCACGCCTCGGCCGACGCTCTCCGCCTAGCGGTTGTGCTCGGAGCGGTCGCGAGCCTCGAAGCCTGCCATCATCGTCCACCTCCACCTTCGGTAGCGCCAGCGGATTTTGTCACGATGGAGCGGACGACGTGTTATGGCACGTGCGCCGCGTATGTGGTGACCATCGCTGCGCCCGGCAATGTGACGTTTGACTTCCACGGGCGCCTGCCGCCTCAGGCCGATACCGCGCATACGGCGCAAACGGTCCGGTCCACTGGTACGGCCGATCCGGCGCGATTCATGGCTTTGCTGGCATTCATCGACAGCGTCGGGTTCTTCACCCTACCAGGCTACCCGGAAACTGCGCCCGTGTGCACGAAGGCGTACAACACCGACTTTCCGAGCGCGACCGTGTCGGTCAGCTACCGCGGCCGGACGCATTCGGTGGAACACTACCTTGGTTGCCACGCCGCGCCCCACGTGCTGTGGGCCATCGAGAGCAAGATTGATTCGGTTGCCAAGTCATCTCGCTACCTGCACAACGACTTCGGTATGCCGTTCGGGTCTACGTTCTTGAGGAATCCGACTTTCTGATGGCACGCACACGGTGTTGCGATTGGCGCACGTCCAGGTGAAGGGTTGGGCTCTCACGTTGTGGAGCTTGATGTCCTGCAGGACCGATGCGCGCTGGGAACGGCAAACGCCGCGCCCCGGAATGGAGGCGGACCGGGGGATTCGCAGGATGGTTCGTGTACTTCTTCGTCTCTACCCTCGGTGCGGCGATCGCCGAAGGATATTCCCTGTTCCAATCCGGCCGGCCGCTGTTCATCTGAGGCCACTTTGGACTACCACACGCGCGCATAGTCGTACTGGTGCTGCGCCTCCTCACACTCACGGCAGGCGTCCTGTTCGCTGGGCTGCTGATGGGTTTGTGGCTGTTTGCCCACGAAGATCGTCGGACGCCCTTGTCCTGGACGGTGTACTTCGCAGCCGAAGTGCTGCTCCTGGTTGCGATTGGCCTCCTCAGCGCGGCGTCGACGACTCTCGTTTCTGGCGATGATTTCTCGAAGACCGCTTTCCAGCAGCTAGGACATTACGTGTGGGCGATTGCGTTTGCGATCGCCTGGGGTCTCTATTGGCGGCGGTCACGTCGCGTGCGCAACACTTACGGATACGTAGGATGGCGCTGGCCGCCGCGTGTCGGCGAGCCAGAGCATTGGCACGGCGGGGAAACTGAGATAGCGTAATTCGCTTCGTCGAAAAGGGATCAAGCGCGCCTGAGGAGGAAAGATGGCTCGCCGCAATGTGCGATTCGCTGTGAGGAGCAGTGTCGCCGCCATCATGATCGGCGGGTTCCTGAGTCTGACGGCGGTGGCGCACGCTCAGGTTCTTGGAAACCAGCAGCTCTCCGTTCGTCTCGGAATCGGCGGCGGATACACGGCCGCGCCGAATTACCCATTTGAGGGCTCGGGCGGCGATTGGAATGGCGAAGTATTCATCCTGCTCGCGCCTCGCGTCATTCCGCTGGAGCTGCGTCCCACCTTCTTCTCGTACGGTCGCGGAACCGGCGAGCAAACGGTGGTGTTTACCTGTCCCTGCGCTCTGGGTGGTCCGTGCAACTGCGGGAGCGGGTATCTCAGCGGCAGCGGCCCTGAGCGCGCCACCGGCGGCTCGCTCGATGTCCTCGTCCCACTCGCTCGCAGCGGCTTCGTCCCCTACCTGGTCGGCGGCCTCGGCGTTGTCGGTGTCGCTCGTCAAATGAGCTCCATCGCGACCATGCACAGCGACGGAGTCGGGTACGAGTTCGGGGCCGGTGCGCGAATAAGCGTGGGTCTGGTCATGCTGTTCAGCGAGGCGAAATACTTCGGTACCAACGCTTCGGCCAACCAGTTCTACGGCCACCCGGTGCACATGGTCCCGCTGACAATCGGGTTTGCGCTGTGACCGCCCTGCGGACCTCTCGCGACGTCGCGGAGCAGGATAGGAGTCCGGCGTGTTGCGCAACGATCGCCTACCGGCCGGCAGACCTCACCGCGCAATCGACCAATCTCGACGCCGAAGTGGAACCGTCGCTGTTGCTACATCGGTACGAGAGAGCCAAGTAAACCCCATGCCCTTAAATCCCTTGGAACTCGCCGTACTACAGAAGCTCCTAGACGGAGACCATCCAGTGCTTGTTGCCTTGCGCGCGCAGATGACCGGCTTGACCGTGAAGCAAAGGGAGTTCACGGGGGCCGGTTTTTTCACTGGCTTCTCGCCGTCGCCAGACACGCCTCCCGCACCGTTGCCGTCTGGCAAGACACGATTCGGCGATGTTGCGGCGACGATTAGCGGCCTGCGGCACGGGGCCGGCTTCCTGCTCCTTGTGGATCAAGGTTTGTCGCACATGCTTGAGGGATACTCTTATGAAGAAGGGTGGCCCTCCGAGATCGGTACGTTCTCAATCAGCTACCTCAAGCCCGATCGGAAAGACGTGCTACGCGCCTTAAGATAAATCTTGAAGTAACCATCAAGAATGTCAAGCGCCACTCGTGGATAGCTCTATGCATAACCCAATTCGACCGCTGGTCGCTCTCAGCCTGTTGGCTTGCACAAGCCCAGCTCCAACGCAAACGCAAGTCGACAGACTGCCGCCTCCGACTCTCTCGGTCACGGCGACGACGCGGGTGATATCCGATGCCAGCGGTTTCCCAGAGCTAGAAGTATCGGCCTTGCTGCGAAACCAAACGACGACTGGAATTCAGGTGGCCGTCGGTGCGCAATGCCAACTCTATGTACGACTCTTTGCAGATCCGACAGGAGAGTACGCTAATTCCACTGTTGGGTCGATGGCGTGCCCGCCCGGCGGCCCCACGCTCGCACTCGCCCCCCGCGATAGCGCCGTGCTGACGCACGTGTTAGCCCCGGATACGCTCGCGACGTTTCCTCCGGGTACGTACGGCGTCGACGCCGGAGTGGGCACGAGCACGGCGTTCATCAGCGTCTGGGCGGGCGCGGTTCAGCTTCCACTGGCCAGTTCGCGCTGACCCGGTGACTCGTCGTGTAGAGAGGCTCATCGCCCACGCGCATGAGCGCCTTGCCTCGACGGACGGCGGGTGGTCTACGCTGTACCGAGATTGCGATGAGCCGCCTCGTATTTCCTGACCGCGTGACGATTCGAGTCCAGCTTTGGGCTCCGAACGGAATCACGCCGTGGTCAGGCGCCGAGATCGCATTTCGCGTTCGGACGTTCGCCCATGCGAAGAGCGACTACTTGCTTGGACCGTTCTTCTGTGATCTTAGCGGGTTCCTGGTCATTACGCGGCAGCAGTTGGAAGCGGCAGAGCGTTCGGAATTGTCGGCGGGGTTGATGGATTACGAGGGCGACCACTATTCGCTGGTCGATATTGCGCACCTCTCAGCCAATGAAGTCGCCGGCTACATCAAGGGTCGCACAACAGTCTGGACACATGAGCGCGACGAAGATAGGGAACTGTATGGATCACTTCCGCAATTCCTAACGCGCCTTCGGCAATCGGCCAACCACTTGCTTCGACCTCCATCGCCCAGGACTGGCAAGCTGCGAGACGAGTGGGATGGCAGTGTGAAGACTCCTGGATACGAGTACCGCGTGAGTTACTTACCGAAGCGGCGCATCATCGACCGGTTCTTGCGGCGCGGGTCCGCGTCACCACCATACGACTGAGGCTGTTCTGAAGCAAGGCGGACACGACTTCGAACCGGGTCGCAGCGAGTACGCCGGGAGTCGCGCCCCTTACTGCACTCTGTCGAATACGAGGAGTCGCGCGGTCGGCCCACGCACGCTGATCAACCGACCGCTCGCCACGCCAGCCTCGTCGGCGGGATAGGCCAGCGCAGTTGTGACGGTGAGGCGCGCGCGATCGGGCGATAGGTACTCGTGCGTCGTCGCCCGCATGATGGCGCCGGCGTGTAGGCGTGTCGTCTCGCTCTCGACGACTACGGTATCGCCATTGATCGTGACGGTCTTGCTCTTAACGAGCATGTCGTCCGATGACCGTCCCTCCACGGTGATCTTGTTGGCGAGTTCGGGACCATCGGGCAGCGCAAGGATTGCCTGCAATGCGGCGTCGGACTGGTCGTGTACGACGTGCTCTGTGCGATACGTGATCGAGTCGCCGAAGCGAATGGTCTCCGGCATCTGCGCGTCACCGGGATTCACACGACTGTCGGAATGGTTGAGCGCCCAGGTACCGGCAAATCCGGAAGGCAGCTGCAGCGTGACCACGTGGCCCTCGTGTACGCCTCCGGCCGAAGCGCAGGCTGCGAGTAGCATCCACACCGGAAGTGCCAGCCCGACCATGCACCGAAGAGGCGTCCAGCCAACCACGAACATACTATCGACCATACGGCTGAGGCTGGGTTGGAGCAAGGGTGGACGAGTTCGGGTGGAGGCGATCAGGGACCGGGTGCGCAGCGCCCCGGAGCGCCCGCCGAATTGCGCGCAGGGGCAATGAGCGCCCGGTCCCCGATCGCCGAGGGTAGGTGGGCGAAAGCGCGATCGGGGTTGTTCCGAGAGGATGTTGACTTGGTAATCAGACCGCGGTAAGGCGCACGCTTTCCAGGCGTGTCCCGCTGGTACCCAACTCCGACGCGATGTCGCTTTTCATAGAGCGCAGCGCGCAATCTGCCGGAGTTGAAAGACGCCAATGCCACCCGATGCCGGATTGAATCCACATCACAATCCACACCATCAGACGCCCATGAGTTGATCAGCACGAACGCTGCATGGAGCACACCACCTGCATAGCCCGGTTATTCATTGTCCTCCAGCGGGCGGCCGCCACGCGAATCCCTGCATCATGATTTGGCGAACGGGGCACGGCCCGACAAGCGCCGGCTCGAAGCGCATCTGGGGCAGTGCGCGGACGACCCTCGTGAGAAAGGCAGCTTCGGAGGCACTGGCGCTCGTCGTGACCGCACGTACGCTGGACATCGCGATCCGTCCCTGCTCATCCACCACGAACTCAAGCGTCGCACTGTCGGCGCTCATCCCGGGTGGCGCCGAGTCCGGAGCCAGGCTCGGCAGAGGCCCATCGGCCAGCAATGCCCGACGCGTAAGCGGCCACGTGGGGACTGAGACTCTACCGAGGACCGTCACACCGTCGCCCACCGCGGGTTGCCCGGCCCGCACGATAAGGTCGAACTGAATGGCCCCCTGAGCCCGTTCTGAGGACGGGGCTCGGGGAAAGGTGTTCGTCGTTGCAGCCATCGTTATAGCCGCGAGGAGGCTCGTGTCCGCTGGGCCGGAGAGCGATGAGGCGACCACGCCCAGTTCCTCCACGGCGCCACTTGAATCGAGTGTGAAGACAAGGACGTTCGACAGCGTCGGTGCTGCGTCCAGCGCTGGACTCGTGACCCTCGAAGCCGCCTTTCCTCGCGCGCGGGCATGCTCTCCGAACGGATACCCGAACACCGGCAACGAGAGATCGGTCGGCATAATGAACGCACCGCGCAGCGCCGTCAGGATCTGGTCAACGTAGTTGGACCAGGCGGTGTCGGACGTAGTGTGATACCGCTCGCTCTCGAGCGTCGCATATATCGCGACGTCACTCGTGTCCACCGCTGGCGGTGGCTCGCAGGCGGGTATGGTGGGGAATGTGGCGCTGGCGGGTGTCCTGGTGCGTGCGGTGGTGGCCGCACTCTTCTCGTCGCTCTCCGGCAGCCCCAAGCGAGCGCGGGTCCAGATAACAACGAGGACACATTGTTGGGCGTCGAAGTCCACCTTTGGGGCCGGCAGGCCCGGGATGGGCAGCGGCCGCTCTTCAAGCCCTGCCCCAAATTCCAGCGGTCGCTCGGACGAGCTGTATACCTCGATCGCACCGATTACCGACGGATCCATCATGTTGTCGGCATCGTCTCCCGGGAGCGGGTCCCCCCCCACACCCTTGGTGGCGAGTTGTGTCTGAGGGGTGCCGTCGACGACGTACGACACACAGCTCCCGAGGCCGCGCGTTCCCTCTACGGTCGCACTAAAATTGTGCGGGTCCAGCCATACCCGGATGCCCCGCATCCCTTGCAGCAACTGCGAAAGCTTCGTGACATGTTTGCGCTGAATCTGATCATATGTGAGGAACTGACCCTGACCGGCCCGCATGCGTCGATCGAGCCCGACGTCATGGTAGGCAGGGGTTTGCCCAGTCGCCAACACGGTCGGGAGAACGGGGACGCTCCGGACAAGTGTGACCGTGACCGTGTGGGACCGATTGCTTGAGATCGTCACTGGCACGCGCGCCGGTTCAAAGCCGAGGCGGCGCACCCAGAGCATGTGGGCGCCGGATGGCGCCGCTCCCAGTGCGAAGCGGCCGCTGTCGCTCGTGCTCGTCGTGTCGCGCGTCCCGAAGAGTCCCACTGCCGCGCCGACGACTGGAGTGCCGTCCGACTGGATGACGCGACCTACGAGAGGCGCTACCGGTCTGGGCGGAGCAGCAATGCCGGCGGCCCCTGCCGACGCCCGCTGTGGTGCGGAAGCCACGCTCGCTGCCCCGGCCGGAGGCGGAGACCCCGACACTCCCTGCTCGCCCGGCGTGCGGTTCTCGAACGCATAGCTGAGGATCCGATCATTTTCCACGACCTGGCAATGCACCATCCCGACGCTGGGAATCATGATGAACGGGAGCGGCTGATCAGTTTCGATAGAATCGAACACCGGAATGAGCGGTACCAGCTCGCGAAAGGTCGTCGTGACGGTGAGACCAAGGACGCCTGGCTTGGCCGCCTCGGGCTGCGTCATGTGCACGACGGCACGGCGAATGACGTACCGTTCCGCATCGAGATAAATGGACCCGGATACGTCGGGCGCGGCAATCCGACTTGCCGGACGGAAATCGATCCGAAGCACGAGCGGCCCTTGCTTACCGCCAAGAATGTTGCGTGCCTTCAAATGTGAAACAATGCGCAGCCAGGAACGCCGAGTCCGCGAAGTCGCGGAACGTCGGCAAATACATGTACTGCGTGCGGCGACCGCGTGCGTCAACGTCATTGTAGATGACGCCGCCTTGGCGGTAACTTCCGTGGGCTGTCGACTCGTATGCGGCGGTGTCGACCCCTAGGGTGCTGTCGTCACCAGGGCTGGAGCGGATGAGGCGCCCCTCTTCGCGAGCGTACCGAAACGGATACTCGTCGACGAGCAGTCGGAATCGATCGACGTTGGCCCGAACCTGGGCGAAGATCGTGAATAGCTGGGGGTTTGCCGCGGAATCGGGCGGGCCCGTCGCCACGCAGCCGTTCGAGCGACGACTCTGCACCGATACCTGAGGCAGGACCAGGGGAATGCGATGCAGACGCAACGAGAGCCGCAGCGCAGCTCCTGTAGCAACTGTGATCGTCGTGTCGGCGGCAGCGTAGCCGATTTGTCGCGCGCGGATCCGGTAGGTGCCAGATAGCACGGTCCCGAGGCGGAAGGCTCCGCTGTCGTCCGTAAACGTCTCGCGATTACCGGGGAGCAGGAGCACCGTGGCATACGCCACCGGCCGGCCAGCAGCGCTGTCCACGACGGATCCGCTCACCGAAGCGGTCGAATCGCCACGCGTGGCATCGCGCGTGCCTTGACTCTGACCACCCGTCGGCACGGCAAGCGCTAGCGTCCCCGTGACCAGGAGGAGCGCGGCCCAGCCCGGTATCGGACCACTCGTCCAACACATGCACCGCTGCTGCGGCGATCCGACCGATCGCCGCGGGCGGAGACGTGTCGGCTGCATGTAGGGCATGACACCAAGGACCGCGAAACTATCTAACGCACGTGCAGACCTGCTGGGCGCGTTATGGGCTCCGTATCCCGAGGTGCTGGCGAGTCCAGATCACGACTAGGGCGCATTGGGGCGGGGTGAGATCCCGATCGCCAACGATCATGACGGGGAGCCGGGCGCCCCCGTGCATTGGGCCGACCGCCCCCGGCATTTCCGACGCAGGGTACGCCTCGATGGCGCCGATCTCGACCGGTTTGATCACGTCGTCCAGGTCGTGGCTATCCAACACGCCCTGGGCAATGCCGTCGATGGCGATCGCCGTACAGTTCCCCTCGAGCCACATGCCACCGCTCGGATTGAGCGATGGCATCGGGCCGTCGTCCCCCGAGGTGAGCCCCGGCTGCTTGCCTCCTACACTGATACCACGAAAACGCCGCAGCAATTCACTCAGTGCTTCAGCATTCACCGCGACGATCTCCTCGTAGGTCATGAACTGGCCAACGCCTGATCGCATCCGTTCGTCGAATCCGACTCGCTGGTAGCCAGTATGCATGCTCGTCGTCGTCACCGCAGCAAGGCTCGTGATGAACGGCATGAGCGTGACGGTCACCACCGTGGGGAGCTGCTCTGCAATCGTGACGGGCATCCCGACGAGACGAAATCCCACTTGGCGCGCCCATAAGATGTAGGTCCCCGGCGCGACATCTGGGAATGCAAATCGACCGCTGTCGCTCGTCGCTAGCGTGTCGCCCCAGCCCACTAGGCCAACGGTCGCCCCCTGCACCGGTTGTCCATCCGGACGAAGCACGCGACCTGTCAGCAGCGGCGTCCGGTCGGCCAGCGAAGCCGATCTCGCGGGCGCCGTTGCCTGCGCTCCACCCGTGGCCAGCACGATGGCGCCGTCGGGCATCGCCACCGCGTGGAGCTTGGTGTGCGCGAGCACCGCATCCAATGCGGCGCCGACCGTAACGTTGTGCTCTGCGAACGAGACGTGCTTCGTGCTCGGGATGTCGTCGGAGCTGTAGGTGAGGCGCACGCCGGCTTGGGCGCCAATCGTCGTCAGCGCGTCTGGAATCGTCGCATTGACGAGCAACAACGAGATGCGCCTGGCGAGCGGATCCTGTGTCGGGGCGCCATCCTGGTTGCCGTGCGACGCCGACAGTGACGGCGCATCCGTCCGACTCGGAGTTGGTTGTTGCGGCTCCAACAGCCGAGCGCCAACGGCGAGTGTTGTCGTGATCGCCATTGCCCAGCGCGCCCGCATCATGACGCTGGCCTACCGCCCAGCGGGTCCGACACAGGGGCCCCCAGCGGCAGCGCCTCGATCGTGCGCATGTGGGGAGAGCATGCGGTCGATCGGCTCCAGCGTAACGGGTCCGTCGGTCCACACCGACCGGACGCGGAGCGCGACGCCGATCTCAGCAAGCACGTCCTTGAGCGATTCATCGTGAAACGAAGCCGTGACGTGCCGACAGGCGAGCCGCGGATCACCGAGGACGATCCTTACGCCGTACCAATGCTCGAGACGGCCGGCGACTTCGCTCAGCGGCAGGTCGTCAAACGTGAGAACACCCGTCGTCCAGCCAACATACTTACCCATATCCGCCGGTTGCTCGAGCGTGGCGCGGCCCTGGGGGTCGATGTGCGCGACACTGCCCGCATTGACGCGCACCGGGCCGGTCATCGCCGCTCGGTCAGGACTGCTGGACTGCGTTGGGACGTGCGGCGTGAGGGGCTCGATCTCAACGGAACCGGCGGTGACGGCCACCGTCGACCGGGGCGGTGGGGACCCGCTCGCAGCTGCAGAGTCTTCGCCATACGCCTCGACGGCGAACTGCGTTCCGGCATCGCGGATGCGGAGACGACGTGTCGCGACGACGAAGGGTCGTCGAGGGTCGTGCGCTACGTCGAAATACCCGGCGCCATTGAGCGTGACCTCGCGAGTTGCCTCCCCGAATCGTGAGCCCTCGAGGAGCCGACTTTGCGGAGCGAGCACCACCCGCGTTCCATCGGAGAGCTGCAAATTGACGCGCTGGCGTGGGGCGGTCGCAATCGACTCCGGCGTCGGGCCCGTCGCGTGTCTCGCGGCGAGCAAGCGCCACCCGAGAACGGGAATAGCGATGAGCAGGCACGCAGCGGCCGCGAACAGGAGCCGCTGCCGGACGGACAGATGGCGCTGGAGTGCACCGTCCATGATGACCAGCGGCGTCGCTCGCGCGGCGTCATCAACGCGTTGTGGAAGTGGCGACGTGGATTGATCGGCTAGCGCCGACGGACGGACTACCTTGCGTGCGCGCGCCCATGCACCGTCGACGTCCCATTGGTCGTTGACTGCGTGCGCCGCCTGCCAGAGCGCGCGGGCTCGCACAATTTGGTCGTGTCGCCCAGGGTCGGTCCCAACCCAGGCCTGGACGCGGTCGATTTCGTCCTGCGAGCATTCGCCGGCGATGTAGCGGTCGATCAGAGCCTCGTCGAGGGGATCAGTCACCGCTCAGACAGTTCGATGCTGCGCACGTGATCGAAGGACACCCGACGCGGCTGACATACCTAACGCAGGGCTACGGGTGGACCAACGCGCTGAGTTGCGCGCGGAGATCCTGACGGGCGAGGCCGAGGTGAATGGCAACGGTCCTCGGGGCGATGCCCATGACCGACGCCGCTTGCGCATGACTGAGTCCGGCCAGCTGCGTGAGCTGAAACGCGAGTCGCCGACGCTCGGGTAGCGTGGCCACGGCGGCGTCGACAGCGGCCGTGAGCTCCTGGGATGCAACTCGCTCGTCACCGTCGGCTCGACGAGGCGAGACTTGGGCCGTTGCGATTTCGTCTCGGGCCCAGGCCACCTCTCGTCGCACACGCCGCAGCGCGTTGAGTGCCCGGTGTCGCGCTGCACTGAACAGGTATACTCGGAGGCTGTGCTGCACCTCGAGCTGCCCGCGGAGTCGCCACAGCGTGAGGAGGAGATCCTGGACCAGCTCTTCGGCTATCTCGCGTGAGTGGACGTAGCCGCGGACGACCGTGCACAAGGAGGCATAGTAGGTCCGGAAGACGCGCTCGAAGGCCTCGGGGTCGCCGCATTGGATCCGCGCTACGAGATCGCGGTCGGGGCACTCGCCGCTCGGAACGAGGCGCAGTCTCGTATCGGGCGTTTCGGTGAGCGTGGTCGCCGGATCGCCGCTCGTTGGGCGCGGTGCATTTGGCAAATTCGCCCTCTCAACTCGCCGAGTGGTCAACCGTTAAGGTATGACGAGTGCGGCGTCAGCACCATGGCCAGTGAGCGAGTGCCCCCAAGGCCCAATGGCACGGCGCCAGCGTAACGCGCGGTGCCGTAGCCCTCGGAGCGGCTCGGGGTCTAGCTGTGACTGAGGCTCATTGACGGCAGAAGGTCCCACCCTGCTAGCATGCTTGAGATGAGAGGTTGATCGATGGGGACCGCGAAGGCGGTGACCAATTCCAATCCACTGGTGTGGACGCCTAAGACAACACCCGTCGTTGTATCGAACACGGGTGCCCCACTCATGATGCGCGCCGTTCTGACATCGAGAAGTAGGCGATCCATTCTCCCATCCCAGCGTGATATTCCCGAGAGGTGCCCCTGCTGAAGCACGGGACCGATTCGATATACACGACGCTCTCCGACGTCGTCGTCGCGTTCTAGTGCATCGGATCCAAACGGGTAGCCGAGTGCGGCTATCAGCTGTCCAATGTGCACGTCGACTACGTTTCCCACGCCGAGCGGCATAGAAGCAGCCCGAAAGTCGCCCTCGGTGGGATGGAAATCGACCAGCCCGAGATCCTTAGAACGGTCAGACAACCAAGCGTGCCGCAATATCCTACAGAGATGCTGCACGACTTTTCCCCGGACTGGATGGTTAAACAAAGCACGAAAGTACAAGTCCGGAATGCCACGCTCGCGCAGCGCGGCTAACTTCTCGACAACGTGCCGAGCAGTTAGTAGAGTGCCGCGACGAATTACAAAGCCGGTGCCGACGATCTTGAATTTCGAGCGGGTAATCCGCGTGGACGGCTCTGGGAAAATCTGAAATCGATCATAGGCGCGATCGTGATCTTTCTGTTCGTTCGCGTCTTCCTGGTCGAGGCATATCGGATCCCAACCGCTAGCATGGTACCCACACTGCTCGTGGGCGACTGGCTCTTCGTGAACAAGTTGGCGTACGGGCCGCACATCCCCGTGCTCAACGTCAACCTGCCCGGTTATGCGACTCCCATGCGGCGCGACGTGGTTGTCTTCGTCTCGCCGCCTCAGCCGGATAACGCGCCCGAGATTACCCCCACACTGGTGAAGCGGCTGTGGGGACTCCCGGGTGATACGCTGTACATGCGTAACCGGGTCCTCTACATCAATGGCACGGCCTATCCACAAGGGCCGGCGTTCGCTGGAAACATGACGCTGCCCGACGCGCCCGATACTATGCATTTCGCTTGGCAGCAACGATACGGGCTGACCAATACGCGCTTCGGCTCGGCCCCTGCTGAGCCGACGCACGACAACTGGGGCCCGCTGTTAGTACCGCCTGCGCATTACTTCATGATGGGAGATAATCGGTATGACTCGAAGGACAGCCGATATTGGGGCTTCGTGCCACGCACGAACCTCCGCGGACGGCCCATGTTCGTGTACTACTCGTACGATACCGAGGCGGGCCTCGATTATTTTCGAGCGGTGACCGAGATCCGCTGGAGTCGGATCGGACACTGGGTCCAGTAGGGTCCCGGTTCTGCACGGTCGGCGCGCGTATCCCGCCGTCCGGCATTAGGCAGCTTGTCAACTCCGATCACTAACATCCCTTCAACGATCCTTTGTGGTACGACCTTCTAACTTTCTTACTCTGCTGCCAGCGCCGTGCGGGCGTCTACTCGCGTCGCACGTACCATTGGGCCGTAGGTTGCGACGCCGACGATAACGACGACGACCAATCCGACGAGACCCAGAGTCAACGCATTCGAGCGGCCGGACATCTTGCACCATCTCGGCAAGCAGGCGCCCGGCGACCAAGGCCATGGGTATACCGCAGGCAAAGCCGACGCCGGCCACCACTAGCGTTTGGACCAAAACAAGCCGGCGCACACGCCCACGCGTCGCGCCGATGGCCGAGCGGATGGCAATCTCTCTTCGACGCTCGCTGACGTATGCGGCGAGTATTCCGAACAAACCGAGGGCTGCAAGAAAAAGCGCCGTCCCGGCCAACCCGGCAAAGAGCGTTGCCAGCGCGCGTGGCCGAGCCAGGCGAGCGGACAGCAACTGCGGTCCGGTCCTGGTCTGACTGAGTCCAAAGCCTGGATCTGCCGACTGGATGCTCCGGTCAAGCAGGGCAACGGCGCTCCGCGGATCGAGCCTCGTACGCACGACATACCACGGATCGTACCAGGGCCCCTGCCGCTCGGAGGTGTATACGGTCGGTGCCGGTGGCGCGGCGGGATCGGTGTATCGCGTGTCAGCTGCGACCCCGACAACCGTCCACCAACGTTCGACGGTGTCGGTCGGGAACCGAACGCGGCGGCCGATTGGGTCCTGCCCAGGCCAAGCTGTTTGGGCGAACGCGTTGTTGACCACCATCGCCGGGGGTGCACTGGCGTCATCAGCTGGGCTGATCGATCGACCACGAATCAGCGAGATGCGCATGACGCCGAAATAATCGTCCAACGCGTGGTCAGCCTGAACCAGGCGGCCTCGCTCCGCTGCGTTGCGTGTGTCACCGTCGAGAACGTAAGTGGTCGCGCCAAGCTGTCCGCTGAACGGTAACGCGAACGACGTTGTCATGGGGCCGAGCCCGGGCGTTGCACGCAGGCGATCCGGCAAGAGACGCAGGAATCCCTCGGCGCGCTCGTTAAATGTTGAGTCGCGGGATACCGCACTCGGCACCATAAAATCGATGCGAAAGTACAAGAGATGCATTGGATCGAATCCGAGCGGCACGCGTTCGAGGTGCGCGAGCGTTCGTCCGAGCAACGCCGCGCCCGTGAGCACGACGACGGTGAGGGCCACCTGTCCGGCCACCACTAGTCGCCTCATCAGACCGATTGCCCGATCGCCGGTGACGGATCGAGCAACACCGCGCACCGGCGAAGCTGCACCAGCTCCTGTGACGCGAAACGCGGGTGCCAGCCCGAACGCGAGAATGGAGCCAATCGTGATCGTCGCGGTGAACGCAAGCACTCGCGCATTGAGGTGAGCGGTCGCGAGCATCGGCAGGCCGGGCGGTGAAAGGGTCACAGCTGCTCGTACGAGGGCCGCAGCGATCGCAAGACCAACTATCCCACCGCCCAGAGCTAGCATGCCGGCCTCGGAGAGAAGCGGTGTGACCAGCTGCCATCGAGTCGCTCCGAGTGCGACCCTGACTCGCAATTCCTCCGATCGAGCGATGCCCCGAGCGAGGAGCAGGCCTGCGATGTTACTGCAAGCGATCACGAGTACAAGAAAAACGGTACCGAACAGCACGATCACACCGGGCCGCACCTCGTGGCCCATGACCACATTGGTGTAAGGCTCCACCCTCCCGCCCGTGGGCACTGCACCCCAGCCCCATCGTTCGGTGAATTTCGCCGGCGGCTTATACCCCTGGAGGGCGGCCTCGAACTCCTTTTGCGCGGCGTGAGATGTGACGCCCTCCTGCAATCGGGCCACCAGGAAGAATCCAAAGTCATCGGGCGGGAATCTCCATCTCGCGTAACTCTCCTCCACGGTTGGGACCCAGACGCTCGTGCCGCCGGGATAGTCGAACTCCGGCGGCGCGACGCCGATCACTCGCCGCGGGGCGCCCGAAAAGAAGATGAGACGCCCGATCACGTTCCGATCTCCGCCGAACTCGCTCCGCCACAGCTCGTTGCTCAGCACCGTGACATCGGGTCCGCCGGGGACATTGTCGCCTGGATCGATTAGACGCCCAAGGGCCGGGTTGACGCCGAGGACTTCGAAGAAATTGCCTGCAACCGCGGTCTTCTCGACGTGGAGTATCCGAGTCCCGTCTCGCGCTTCATACGGATAGGGCTCTGGCGTTCTGTACCCTGTCACGCCAGCAAATACGCGACGCCGGTCGTCGAGCAGCCGTCGCACTTCCCACGGAACGGCCCAAGGCGCCTTTGCGCCCGCCCAATCGGACGGCGGTGCGCCGGTGAGCACCACGACGTGACTCTGATCCCGCACTGGGAGTGGAGTGAGAAAGACAGCTTCGACGAGGGCGAACGCGCCAGTCGCGGCGGCGATTCCGACAGCCACTGTCAGGACCACCGTCGCGGCGAAGGTCGGGCGGTGGCGCAGATCGCGTAGCGAAACGCGAGCGTTTGTGAACAGCATCGCAAATGGCATTCGCATTACGGGGCCCCCGTCCTACGAACGATCCCGGCGTTCACCTTATGACAGTCTAGACCGACCTCATCTGCCGACCAATAACGTCCCTTTAAGGGCAATTGCGGCACACGGCCGGAGCGCACGAGTTCACAGCCCCTTGGAGAATCTCTTCGGTTCCGAAAACCCGTGCCGAAATCAACGTGCCGAAACTTGCAAGCTGCGACAAGATCCGGCACTGTCGCGACCGGCGTGGACACGGCGCCGCCGGCCCCCACTGTCGATTACCGGACACCGCCTCCCGCGCCGCCGAGGAGAGCGCTGCCCATGCGGCCATTGACGCCCGCACCCTATAGGCAGCCCATACCGCGCGCCCGATTGCTACGTTTGTCCCCATGAACAGCATTGCATCCCGTGAGCTCGCCAGTATGAGCGAGTCGGACCGGGCGCGCGCGCTCGAGCACCTCCTGCGAGTCTGGAGATCCGGTCGTCGCGAGGGCGCAGATCCACGCGCGACTGCACGCGTACGAACTGCGCTACGAGATGCGCTCAAGCGACTTGCCGACGGCGCTGGCCGAGGGGCGCGTCACCGAGACCGCGGAGATTTCGGCGTGGCTCTTCTGGGTCTCCGTGAGTAACCGGCTTGGCGGCTAAGCACCAAGCGGTCCCGTTGTTCCCCCAGTACTGGGCGATCCACCACGCGGTGATGGATCGCTACCAACGCGAGAAGTTCATCGAAACGGACAACATTGAGTTCTGGGCGTATCCCGGCTGGGTGGGGATCGTCGGCACGATCGAGTGTGTGGGCGGGATCTACATCAACGTGCGGAAGCTCCTCGCGGCCAGACCGCGACGCGATGTCACATACGTCGAGACCGTCGACTATCGCTACCATGTCGGCGTGCGCAACATTGGCAACGTGTTGCGGTACGACAGTCCGCACGAGCATCGGCCGTACCATCACTGCCACCGCTTCGACTGGACCGCCGACCCTCCTCGCGAGAGTGGCATCGAAGAGGTCTCAGCGGAGGAGTGGCCGACGCTCGGCGAGGTGATCGTGGAATCGCGGGAGTGGTACTACGCGCACATGCAGCGGCTGACCGCATAGGGAGTGGGCCGGCCGCGAGTGTCAGAGGCGCGGCGGCTGGCCCGCTCCTGAGACGACCAGCTTGGCGTATTCCTCGGACCTGTGCCACTCGTGCACGCACCGGCCGCCATCGCACCGATGACCAACGCTCCGACCCACGCTCCCAGGTCGAGGATCTCTCGATCACGCGACGGAATACGCACATCTCCGGCAAAGGACCCCGCGCGTCGAACCGGCGTAGACGGGCCGCTACCGACGCCCCGCCGCCTGGCGACCAGAGGTGTCAACTGGACGTCAGGACGGTGACCGGGTTCACGCGCGTCGTCCGCAGCGCTGGGAGACTCGCTGCAAGCGTGGCGACCAACGCAAAGAGGCCAGCAGCGCCCGCAAACGCGACGGGGTCGTGGGGACTAACGCCGAGGAGGAGCGTTTCGAGCACGCGTGCAAGTCCCCACGCGACGGCAGACCCCAACATCATGCCGGCGAAGGTCAGGAAGAGCGCTCGCCGCACGACGTCTAATACAACGCGTGAATGCCCCGCTCCCAGAGCGATGCGCACGGCGATGTCTCGCCGACGGTGCGCGACCGTAAACGCGAGCACGCTGTAGATCCCGACGGAACCCAAAACGAGTGCAACAACGGCGAACAGGGACGCCAACCAACTCGAGAATCGAGTCGATGCAACGGCATCGACCACCCGCTGACTCATCGTCTCCAGATCGGAGATCGGAATCGATTGGTCGAGGCTCGCGACCGTGTGCCTGAACACGGCGACCGCCATTCGAGGAGCCCCTACCGTGCGCGCGACGACGTACGCGAAGTCGTCGGGATATTGAGCGAACGACAGATAGAGTTGGGGCGCCCCGTGCACTGCGAGCCCGGGCTCTTCCTTCACGCTCGCCACGACGCCCACAATGCTCAGCGTATCTCCTCCCACTAGGAGCCGCTGACCCAATGGACCTTGACCAGCGACAAAGCGGCGTGCCAGTGACTGATCGATCACCGCAACCTTGGGAGCGCGCGCATCGTCCGTTGGGAGTAAGTCCCGCCCCTGCACCAGGCGAATCCCCATTGTCCGGAAGTAGCCGGGGGTGGCAGCGATGACCCTGGTAATGGGCAATTGGCCGGGCTCTGGAGGCGGCTCTCCGGCGACCGAGAATCCCGTGACGGGCCCACTCGCGCCCGGTAGGCTTGAGCCCGCGCCGGCTGCCACGATACTTGGTTGCTTGGACAAATCCTGGACGAGCACTGCGACGAGATCAGCCTGACGCGCCGCTGTGCCGTAGTGCGCAGCGGAAAGACCGATTTCGGCGGTCAGTACGCCATCCGACTGGAATCCTTGGTCCGCCCGATAAAAGCGCTCGAAGCCACGAGTGAGCAACCCAGCAGCCGTCAGGAGCACAAGGGCGACAGCGACTTGCAGCACGACGAGCGCGTCCTGCAGACGATAGTGTTGCGCTGAGCCGGACTGACGAGCGCCCGTTTTCAGAAGATCGCCGAGGTTACCGTGCGAGACGCGGTACGCAGGCAGCACGCCAAAGATGAGCACTGTCACTGCAGACGCGATCGCGCAGAAGACGACCATGCGCGCATCCGGAGTGACTTCGCTCAAGCGAGGGAGCGTGGCCGGTGCCAGAGCGCGCAGCGCACGTACTCCCACGACAGCTGCCCCAATGCCAAAGTTGCCGGCAACGGCGCCGAGAATCGCAGCCTCAATAACGAGCTCACGGGCGAGACGGTTACGCGTGGCGCCGAGCGCCGTGCGGATCGCGAGGTCCTGTTCGCGCGCGATAGGTAGTGGGCCCCTCGCTCGGTCTGATCCGAGCCCCTGAGGGTGAGCCGGGTCCAGATCTGATAGTTCGTGGGCAGTCCGCGCGGCATCACACCCACGACCGTGTAGGGGTGGTCATTGAGCGTTAATGTTCGCCCCAGCACACTCGACGCGCCGCCAAACTCCCTCTGCCACAAGCCGTACGCGATCACAGCTTCCGAGACGCCGCTGGAGTCGCTGGCGAGGGGACGGCCCAACGCCGGTGTGACACCCACCACCGAAAAGAAGTTAGGTGTCACGGCGAAACCGTCGAGCCGTTGGGGCTCCGGTGTGCCGACCACGTTGAACTGTTGGAGCCAAGACGCGGCGAGATCGGTGAACGCGGTATTCTGCGCTCGCCAGTCCAGATAGTTCGCCGGGGCGACCGCAAACTGCGCCAGGCCCCTACTCGGACTGCTCTCCACGACCGTCATCACGCGATCCGGATCGTGGATCGGCCACGGCTTAAGGAGGATGCCGTCAACTAGGCTGAAGACAGACGTCGTGCCGGCGATGGCGAGCGTCAACGTCAGCGCAGCCGCGGTCGTGAACATTGGGCTCTGTCGCAACCGACGCGCCGCAAAATGCACATCGCGTATCACATTAGACATTGGTTCCTCCAGAGGCGACCGCTTGATCCGCCCAACTTACGGCGCGGCACGCCGGAGTGTCAGCCCGCACTCGAGGCACCAATTCAGGATTCGCACCGTCGACCTATTAGCGTTGGTTGTTCGACATGCGCTCGCGCTGACAGGCTCGGGGATCACGTGCGCAGCCGTGGCGGCATGCGGCCGATCGGGCGCTGAGCAGCCTCTTGGTTGGGGTGAGCTCCTGCGCCGGTACCACGTTCCTCGGTGCAGCGGCGGGCTTCGCGATCGTGGCACTCGCCGCCGCGAGCGTGTCCGCATTTCGCACGACGCGCGTCAATCCTGTCGTGGCGCTGAACTCGACCTAAGGCATTACGCCCAAGTCAACCTGCGTCCGCTCTGGGGCGACGCGTGAGCCGGTTCGGGTGGAGGCGATCGGGGACCAGGCGCGGAGCGCCCCGGAGCGCCCCCCGAATTGCGCCCAGGGGCAGTGAGCGCCCGGTCCCCGATCGCCGACGGTAGGTGGACGGAAGCGCGTTCGGTTATTGGGAGAAGACGCTGAGGCGGTGATCGGATCGCGGTGAGGCGCACGCTTTTCAGGCGGCAATCTACAGGGACCGAACTCCGGCGCAATGTCGCTTTTCATAGAGCGCAGCGCGCAACCTGCCGGAGCTTTGGTCGTCCAATGCCGCTCGATGCCGGCCCCAATCCACACCGCAATCCACACCATCCTGAACTAGCAACGGTGCCAGTTCATGCTGCAACCGTTCGTAGCCTGGAGTCTGGACGCTCACACCAACTCCTTACCCAGCGCCACGAGCCAGATGCGAGGCTAGCAAGCTCCGGAGTTCTTCCTCACCTATCAACCCGACGGCCCGATCCTCTGCTGAAGGCGAATCCGGCTGCGACATATAGACGAGGTCATACACGCCATCCCAATACTTCCCCAGTGCCGTGGAAAGGGCCCCCTCCGGGAGTTCCTCTGTATAAAACCCCGAACAGAAGGTCCGCCAAAGCTCATCCCACGTCGCTTCGTGGCTAAGGAATCGCTCCGTTAACTGCTGGAGCCGGTCGAAGAATTCTTCTTCACGCATCTGGGGATTCTACGACCCAGAGGGGACCCTGACCACCTGAACCCCATTCGCGGACCAGGCGAACGAAACTCCAACAACTTGATGGCTCTCAGAGATTGGGATGAGAAAGCCAACCTCCGTCGCGGGGTATCCGATATTGTGGATCCCCAGTAGAAACGCGAGCTCGTGGCTCACAGACCGGAGGTTGGCCCTATGCGACATCTTAATCTTCCCGATGCGACCGTAACAGTGGGATTGGACGTAGGGTATCGGTACACCCGCTTGTGCGTGGTCGATGCTGCCGGAGCAGTTATCGAGGAGAGGCGGCTGCCGACAACACCCGTCGCGCTGGAGCGGCGTTTCGGGCAGGCAGAGCAGATGCGCATCGTCCTCGAGACGGGGACGCATTCGCCGTGGATGAGCCGGATGCTCACGACATGCGGCCACGAGGTTATCGTTGCGAACGCCCGGCGGCTGCGTCTCATTGCCGCGAGTGATTCAAAGAACGATCGCGCGGACGCCGAGGCGCTGGCGCGCATTGGCCGGTTAGATCCAGCCTTGCTGTCCCCGATTCGGCACGGAAAAACGCGAAGAAGCGCGCCGTGGCGCGGAAGCTGGCGGTGCTCCTCCATCGACTCTGGCTCACTGGCGCCGCGTACGAGCCGCTTCGCGCCGGGCGCGTGCTGGCAGTCAGTTGATCAGTATACCCAGTCATTGAACAGGCCCTATGACCTGATACCGGTTGAACCGACGCTATGACGTGATACCGATAGTCGTCGACAGCATTCCTCCGTCCAGTCCAGGTGACTGCGAGGTTTCCCTTGATCCTCGAGATCGGGTCAGAGTTGGCAGCACCTGTGCTGGTCGGACCCCAATGTGCACCAGGCGCCAGAATGCGCCTTCACTCGAGTGCGAATGGAAGCGTGACGAGGGGAGTGCGGTCGCCGGCGACCATCGGCCACCACGTTGGCCTTGACGGACAAGCTTTCTCATGGAAGGGAGAACCGGGCATTGGCGCCGCAGTTTTCTCCTAGAATGTTCGACTCTGCCGCGACAAACGGGTAAAGAAACGGGTAAAGCGCGGAGCGCTGCTCTATGTGACGCTGAGGGATCGAGTCACACCAACGTCCTCAATCTGCCCGAAGGGCACGTGCCGGATCAACAGCTGTCGCACGACGCGCCGGCAGGTAGGTGGCAACCAGGGCAACCGCTATCAGAACAACGCATGCGGTTGTTAGCGACACCGGATCAAAAGGCGTGACTCCGAAGAGCAGCGACCGCAACGCCCTCGTCATTGCGATTGCGGCCAGGAGTCCCGCGCCTGCGCCCGCGCACACAATGGTGAGCGAGCGCCGCACAATCGAACCGCGAATCAGCGCCGGCGTCGCACCGAGTGCTGAGCGAATACCGATCTCGCGTGTCTCCTCGCGTACGGCTGAGGTCATCACGCCGTAGAGTCCAACCGCGGCAAGCAACAAGGCGACTGCACTGAACGCGGATAAGAGGAGAGCACTCAAACGAGGCTCTGCCAGTGCCTTGCCAAGCAGATCGTCGGCCGATCTGGCCTGGTAGACCGCGAGCGTGGGATCGATCCCAGCGATCGCGTGCTGGACTTCCCTGGCGAGCGTCGCCACGTCGGTCTGCGCCCGCACGGCGAACATCCCCTGGAAATTCACAAATTGGCGCCATGGCAAATAGACCGTCGGTGTGGTCTCGCGAAGCGCGCGAAAGCGCGTGTCGGGGACCACGCCGATGACCGACCGCCACGCGAGGCCGTCGTCCTTCGCGATCTCGCTGTCCGGGGCATTCGGCGGAGGCGCGAGCCGGATGCGCTTGCCGATCGGGTCCTGTCCAGGCCAGAATCGTCGAGCGACCGACGCGCTGACGACCACCACCGGCGCTCCGCCCTCACGATCTGTCTCGACGAAGCCCCGGCCGCGCAGGATCGGGATCCTGAAGGTATTGAAATACTCGGAGCCACCCATTTCCGTGGGTAGGTTGGGATTCTCGTCCGATCCCGTTACCGGTTCGCCTTCGGCTTGGAACTCCGGGTGCCACACATTTGCGCCGAGGAATGGCGCCATCAGGACCGGTGTCACTGCACTGACGCCTGGCAGGCTCCGGATCCGTTGCTGCAGTTGCTCGCCGAGCTGGATCTGCTTGGCCGCCGAATCGTATTTGGTCACGTCGAACGCGACTGAAATGATCGACAAATGCTGTGTCGTGAATCCAAGTTGCAGTCCTTCCAGGCGCAGTAAGCTGCGCGTGAGCAGCCCGGCGCCGGCCAGTAACACGACCGCGAGGGCCACTTGCGAGGCGACGAGCCACTGTCGCACGCGTCGTCTGCGCTTGCTCTCGCCTCCCGATCGGGCATCGACCCGGAGTGCCGCCCGTGTGTGAAGGCCTACAACGGCCAAGGATGGCAAGAGCCCGAAGCACAGCACAGCAACGAACGTCAAGCCGAGTGCGACGGCTACTGGAGGGCCTTGCAGTCGAACGATATCGAGTCGCGGCAGCTTAGCGGGTGCGAGAGCGACGAGGGCGTGCAGAATGACCGCACCGCACACAATGCCTCCGACCGCGCTAATTGCTCCGAGTGCCGCACCCTCGCTGCCAAGTTGTCGGGCGATGTCCCAGTACGTCGCGCCGAGCGCGCGCCGGACCTCGAGCTCCCGCGCCCGCGCTACGACGCGAACGAGGAACAACGTGCCGACGTTCACACAGGCTATGACCAGCAGCAACGTCACGGCAGCGGCGAGTACCACGAGAATCGGTCGCACATTGCCGACCACGGCCGTCATGAACGTTTCTACGTGAGCTCCGGTAAGTCGCATCTCCGGTTGCAAACGATTGACGATCGAGAAGAACTCCGCTCGCGCCGCGTCGAGCGTGGCCCCTGGCGCCAGCCGACCCACGCCCAGAATTACCGTACCCGCCCCATAGTGCGTCATGGCACTGTCCATGGCGGTCCAGGCACCGGCGCCGACCGGATAGTCAAGACCTGGGGGCGCGATGCCGATGATAGAGACGGTTTGATGGCTGAAGGGGTCCACCAGTTGTCGTCCCACCACCGACGGGTCGGCGCCAAAATCGGTTCGCCACGAGCGGTTGCTGAGGACCATCACCCGTGGTGCTCCTGGCAAATCATCCTCGGGACGAAACAGACGACCAAGGGCTGGCCGTGCGCCAAGCACGTCAAAGTAGTTGGCGCTGACATAGGAGAGCGGCGCCGCCCACGTGCGGTCGCCGTCGAGGAAGGGCGTGCGGTATGCGCCGTGGTGCTCGACGCCGGCCACGTTTCGCATCGTGTGGACCGAGCGCCGGATTTCGGGTAAATCGAACGCCCACGCCGACGACTCCACGGACGGGACGCGATAGGTCCAGAGGACGGCCACGCGGTCAGGGTCCTTGATCGGCAGACGGCGAATGAGAACCGTCTGCACGACGGTCGAGATCGCAACGGCCATCCCGATCCCCAGCGACAGGATCAGCACCGTCGCCGCGGCAGTCGTGGGCGTACGGCGCAACTCTCTGATCGCGATCCGAAGGTCTTGGGCGAGACGATCCATTGCAGTTCCTCCGGGCAGCCGGTCTGCCAGAATCCTACATTGTGAACTCGCGAGATGTCTGGTTTGTGACGATCCGGCGCCCATACCACCCGCAAGTTCAGATTGTGCCTTGAGGTGAATCAGATGCTTCTAGTGATGCAGGCAGCCGCCGCGGCCAAGCCGCGAAGGTCCTGATGCCCATGGTGGCCTTCGCGCCATGGGTCACGGTGACCCAGCGCATGCAGGTGGGAGACTTCGAGATTGTTCCGTTCGACGACGCTGTGTCGAAAGGCGAAATCTCGACGAAGCTGATCTCTGCCATCGGAGCGATCTTTAAGGCGCACGGGTACGAGCGACAGGTCGACTGGGAACGCCGCGTGTTGTTGCGACTGGCCAGTCGTGGCTTACTCGACGACCTCAGTCCCGACGAGATGCGGGACTATTTCGTCTTTCGCACACGCCTCGCCTTCGCCACGTTGGCCGATCGACAGTTTTTCGGCCTCAGATACTGCAATGCCGACAACCTGCAGCTCGTGGTCCAAGCTTTTACGCCAGACAGTGCGGGCGGGGCGGCCATCCAGACACGTAGGCGGGACGGATCTGCTCTCAACATTGTCGCAGTGGGCCGGCTACACATCGAGCGCCCAGCACACGTATCGATCTCGTGCGAACTCCCTCGCGATCTCGATTCCTCGTTACTACTGGCGCTGGAACCTCTGGCTTCCAGCGATGCACCTGTCTGGACCCGAGTGTCCGAGGCGATCGAGCTATACGTCCGAGCCAACACGGACAGCCCCGACGTGAGTCCGCACAGCGAACTAACGGATCTCGTCGGCGCGTTCGGGCGGCTCGCCGACGCCTGGGACCAAGATGGAATGGTGAAAGCGTTCGTCGACCTGGCTCCTGAGCCCGCCGCAGCAACCGGGCCGTTTGCGCCACCGCCTTTGCCGCGCGGGCCGAAATGGCAGGACGCCCGCACTCAGGGGCTTATCCAGAAGCATGGGAGCCTTCGCGCAGCATGGTTGGCGGATGCCTACGTGCTGCGCAGCCAATACAGCCATGGACGGGTGCGCTCACCCTACGACTCGCGTTGGTCGACCGATGAGCACCTACTCCTCGGGGCGTTCATCTTCCCGCTCGTCGTAAAGGCTCTGCTCGCTCGTGAGCACCGGTACGTATTGACTCCTGAGGACCGACTGCGCGACCGGGCGTTCGACACACTCCTTACTCAGAACCTGTTCGACATTCCGCCGTTTAACCCAGCCGATCCAGCGGAGTCGCGGTCTCCTTGGGGCCAAGTGATGTATGAGCTCAGAATGCGCGCTGTAGCAGAGGAGATGAGCCGCCGAATAGCTGATGCGTCGTGATTGCAGAAGCGCGCCTGCTCGGCCCGCCGAGGACGTCAAAGTAGTTCGCGGTGACCCAGGCGAGTGGGACCATCCACGTTCGGTCGCCGTCGAGGTATGGAGTAGGGACTGTACCGTGGTGCTCGACGCCGGCGACGTCTCGCATCGTCCGAACGCTGTGTCGGATCTCGGGCAAATCGCTCGCCACCGCAGACAACTCGACGGACGGGATGCGATAGGTCCACAAAACGACTACGTGGTCGGGGTCCTGCACCGGCAACCGGCAAATGAGAACCGTTTGCACTAGCGTGGACATGGCGACGGCCATGCCGATCGCCAACCCGAGGATGACCACCGTCGCGGCCGCAGGCGACGGCGAGCGCCGCAGTCCTCTGATTGCGATGCGAAGGTCCTGGACGAAACGGTCCATGCAGCCCTCTGGTCGGTTGGCTCTCCAATTCTACGATATGAACTCGCGAGTTGCCCCTTTGTGACGGCTCCGCCACGGGGTCAAGCAGTCACAAAATGCCGGACTCGCGCGTTCAAACTCACGGGTGCAGGTTCCGACGCTTCGCCCTCCGAGCATTCACGGCCATTGCGCACTTCCGACTTCCGGCTTGCCATCCGGTCCCTGCGCCGCTCAGCGACCTTCTCGGCGACATTGATCATTATCCTGGCGCTGGGGATTGGAATGTCGGTCGCGATGTTCACAACATTCCGAGCGCTCCTGGTCCAACGGCTCCCCGTCGCTGACCAAGATCGATTGGTCGTCTTGTGGGCGGTTGGCCCCACCGGCGTCGAGGCGGGAGGCAACAAGCTGATCCTCGACGCGCTGCGCCGCGAGGGCCGAACGGTCACGACCGCGGTAGGGGTCGCGCATTGGGGCTCAGCCGAATTCCCACTGATCGACGGCGACCGCTCCATCGTTCTCAACCAGGCCATCGTCGAGTCGAACTTCTTTGACGTATTGGGAGCGCGGCCTGCGCTTGGCCGTCTATTTCGCTCGGGCGATGAGGCCGCAAAACGTGAGGGGCCAGAACAGCCAATCGTGATCAGCTACCAAACATGGCAGCGGCAGTTTGGTGGAGATCCTCGGGTGGTGGGACGCCAATTGATCAATCCCTACACTCGGTCGCGATACACCATTATCGGTGTGGCACCCCCGGGTCTCGGCTACCCCGCCGGTGTCAACTACTGGGTCGCGGTCGCGCGCGACATGGACCTCAATCTGATCACCGTCGCTCGACTTCGGCCGCGCGCCACCCTCGAGGCTGCCCGCGCCGAGTACTTCACGATTGCGCGCCACGTCGATTCGAGTTGGGCGCCAGAGCTGACACTCAGTGGCGCACGGGTGCGCACACTTCCCGACGAAATCCTGGGAGCGGTGCGCCCAGCACTCGTCATCTTGACCGCGGCTGCTGTGCTGCTGCTCCTGATCGCCTGTGTCAACGTTGGTAGTCTCCTGCTGCTGCGGGCGGCCACGCGTGGTCGTGAGATCGCGGTTCGACGCGCGCTCGGCGCGAGCTACGGCGACATTGTGCGACCGACACTCGCGGAGGGCCTGGTCTTGGGACTGTTCGGCGGCGCATTGGGGCTGATTGCGGCCGAGGGCTTCTTGCGAGTGCTACTCGCGCTGGCTCCGGCCGAGCTGCCACGACTTGATGTAGTGCGCGTGAGTGGTATCCCCGTGGCGCTCGCAATCGGAACCACGCTCGTTGCTGTGCTGTGCTTCGGAGTTGCTCCCGCGCTGCTAGCCCCTCGATTCAACATTGAACCCGTGCTACGAGCGGCTGATCGCTCCGGGGGTCAAAGCGGGCGCGGGCGACGGGCCCGCGAGTTCCTGTGTCCGTACAGGTGGCACTCGCGCTGCTCATGATCACTGCCGCCGGCCTCTTGGCCAAGAGTCTCGAACGTCTCGAACGTCTAGACCTCGGCTATCGGCCCGACCATTTGTCGTTTTTCGCGATCTCGCTGCCGGAGCCGAAGTACGACACACTCGCGAATGTATTCGCCTTGGGCGAGGCGGTCCTACCGCGGCTGCAGGAGATTCCCGGTGTGACCGCAGTGACGCCAGTCGTCATTCCTCCGTTCATTGGAGCGAACGTATTTCTCGCCCCGCTCGAACTCGAAGGGGCAACCGCCGCAACCAACTCGAGCCTCCCCATGGTGGCGCTCGAAGCTGCGGGGCGGGACTACTTTCGGACGTTTGGTATCCCGATCGTGCAGGGTCGCGAATTCTCACCAGCGGAAGGGCCTGGGGCGCCAGCCGAGATCCTCGTCAGCGAGTCCGCCGCGCGACAGTTTTGGCCTGGCCAGAATCCGATCGGGAAGCGAGTCCACAACAAGTACCTCGCGGACTCGAAGTGGCTGACGGTCGTCGGCGTCGTGCACGATCTGCATTACCGCTCCTTACGCGAGGGAACACCGACCATTTTCCTCCGTTGGCGTCAGTATTGGTGGCAGGGGAATATCGCGTCCCGAACTGTGGGCGATCTCGCGAGCGTGCTTCCGGCAATCCGACGGGTGGTCTCGGATGTCGATCCCAGCGTCACGGTCGTCGCCCCGGAGAGCATGAATGGCTACCTCGAAGGGCCGCTTGCGGCTCCCCGCTTGGAGACACTGCTCATGGTGGCATTCGGCGTCGTGGCGTTGGTCCTCGCGAGCTTGGGTCTCTTTGGCACCGTGGCGTCAGCAGTCCGCGCGCAGACACGAGAGCTGGGAGTTCGCATGGCGCTCGGGGCGACGCCGGCACGCGTTCGGCGTGGCGTCCTCTTACACGCCCTGGTTATGACGGTCAGTGGCGCAGTGGTCGGCGCCGGGCTTGCGCTCGCCTGTTCAAAGCTGCTCTCGGCAGCCCTCTTTGAGGTAAGCCCCACTGACCCACTCACGATTGCTGGTGCGGCCGTCCTTCTGCTAGCGGTTGGCCTCGGCGCGGCATACGTGCCATCCGAACGAGCTACACGAATCGACGCCGTGCAGGTTCTCCGCGGGGAGTGAGCTATATGCGCGAAGTGGGATACGCTCTCCGCCGATTGCGCGGTAGCCCTGTGTTTAGTGTCGCCGCGATTGTCACCTTAGCGATCGCGATCGGCGCGACGGCCTCCGTGTTTGGGATCGTCGACGGCGTGATGCTGAAAGCCTTCCCTTTTCAGGACCCCGAGCGCGTGCTGACCGTCTGGGACGGCAATCCTGAAGAGCATCTGACCACGTACACCGTGGCACCGGCGAACTACCTCGACTGGCGGGCACAGAACACCGCCTTTGCGGCCGTTGCTGCTGCGCAGACGGCGCAGTTCACGGTGAGTGGAACAGGTGAGCCCGAGCGCCTATGGGCCCTCGCTGTCACCCCGAACTATTTCAACGTGCTCGGCGTCCGGCCGGTGCTCGGTCGTGGCCTGGCCTCGGATTCAGCCGGGCCGTCGGAGGTCGTTGTCGGCTACGACTACTGGCAAGCACGGCTCGGGGGAACGCGATCCGTGCTCGGGCAAACGCTCACCCTCGACACACCGACGTGGGACGGCTTGACGCTTAGCGGCACCGCATCAAAGCATCGTTACACCATTGTCGGTGTGATGCCCGCTGGGATGATGGTGGTCGTGGGCGGGGCGGCCCTCGAGCCGCAGCTGTGGACACGGCGCAGTTTCACGGCGGCCGACGAGCTCCAGCGAGGCATTCACCCCCTCATGGTGTATGGACGCCTCAAGGCAGGTGTGACCGTAGAAGCCGCGCAGCATGACATGCAAATGATCGCCGCGAGACTCGCCCAGGCCTATCCACAAACGAACAAGGGCTGGTCCGCGGTGACCATCCCACTGGCAGACCAGCTCGTCGGACGGGTACGACCCGCACTCCTTATGCTACTGGCTGCAGCAACGTGCGTGCTCCTCATCGGCGCCGCGAACCTAGCCAATCTCTTCCTCGTCCGCTGCGTGGCGAGAGAACGGGAGATGGCGGTCCGGACGGCGCTCGGCGCGACGCGCGGGCGCCTCACGCGGGAGCTCGTTGTGGAGGCCGGGCTCCTGAGTCTCGCCGCCGGCACGCTCGGCGTGGGACTCGCAGCGGCTGGTGTGCGTGCGCTGCGCGCGCTCGCACCCCCGACCCTGCCGCGTTTGAGCCAGGTTGGGATGAACGGCCAGGTCGTCGCGTTCTGTGCGTTCACCTCGATCGTAACGGTGTTCATCTTCGGCGCGCTCCCGGCTTGGCAAGCGTCGCACAGCAACCTCGCGGTGTTTCTCAAAGAGTGGGGACGCGGAACGGAGTCGGCAAAGCAGCACCGCTTGCAAAACGGACTGGTCGTTCTCCAAGTGGCCGTCGCGTTGGTTCTTCTTGCTGGAGCGGGCTTGTTCGTGGAGAGCTTTCAGCATTTTGAACGGATCGATCCCGGTCTCAAGCCTGACGGCGTGTTGACGGCGCAGATTGACCCGCCAAAAGAGAGCTATCCGACGCCAGAACGTCAGGCCCCGTTCATCGCCACCATTGTCGACCGGCTTACGGCGCTCCCTGGGGTGACGGCTGCCAGTGCCAGCGACGGAGTGCCGGCAGGCGGCGGATCGCTGTTTGGATTCACGATCGTCGGAGCTCCGGCCCCCGACCCCGGCCATACACCACTCGCGCGCACCACTGGGGTGACTCCGAATTACTTCCGCACGATGGGAATCAGATTGCTGCGCGGGCGGGTCCTGCGTTCGACCGACGCCGCGCGTTCCATAAAGGTGGCCGTGATCGATGAGCTGATGGCCCGGCGCTACTTCGCAGGCCAGGAGCCGTTGGGCCAGCGACTCGCGTTCTTCGGGCCCGACACGGCGCAGATCGTAGGGATTGTCGCGACCGTGAAGCAGCGGGGGCTCGCCAACGAGGATTTCCCGGGGATCTACATGCCCTTCGCACAGTCCCCAGGCGGCTTCGCTTACGTCGAGGTGCTCACCTCCGGCGCTCCGGAGAGGGAGACGGCAGCGCTGAAGCAAGCAATCGCCGGCGTGGATCCCGAGGTACCGGTGTCCGACGTTCAGACCATGGCCCAGCGCTTGACCCGGTCTGTGGGCACGATCCGATTCTCTAGCGTTCTTGCATCGCTGTTCGCAGGAGTCGCGCTCATCCTCGGTATCGTTGGCGTCTATAGCGTGCTCGCGTACGTCGTGAGCCAGCGACGGCGCGAGATCGGGATACGGCTCGCCTTGGGGGCCAGTCATGCGCAGTTGATCGGCGATGTGCTACGCCAGGCACTCCTGCTCGCGGGTACGGGCGTGGTGCTCGGGGCCGGCACAGCGTGGGCCCTGACACGCATGCTGGTCCGACTGTTGGGCGGAGGGAACGCCTACGATCCCGGTTTTACATCGCAGGGGTGGCTTGTTGTCCCCACCTTCGTCGGCGCCGCGATCGCATTCGTGATCATCGCGCTCCTGGCGGCTAGCCTGCCCGCGTTCCGCAGCACGCGCGTCAATCCTGTGGTGGCGCTGACATCGACCTGAGAACGAAATCGGGCGCGAGGAGGATCCGGTCTCATGCCAATATCGCCCTTCATCCGCGCGCTGCGCGACAAGGTCGGACACGATCTCCTTGCTCTACAATCGGCTACAGTGGTCGTGTTCGACGAAGGTGGACGGATGCTGTTGGCGCAAGATACCGAATCGGGGCTGTGGATGACGATCGGAGGGGCGATAGAGCCTGGCGAGACGCCCCCCGACGCAGCCGTCCGTGAGTGCTATGAAGAGGCGGGTCTCCTAGTGAAGCTCGTACGACTCATCGGCGTATTCGGGGGGCCACGGTTTCAGATCTCGTACGCCAACGGCGACATCGCTTCGTATGTCGCGATTGTATTTGAGGGGTGCCAGGTCGGCGGAACCCTTCGGGCGGATGGGTCGGAGGCGAGGACACTCCGTTACGTGACACAGACTGAATCCACTTTGCTACCGATGGCACCCTGGACGGCCGACATGGTAGCAAGAGCCTTCGATCGCCGTGCGCCGCCCTACTTTGCTAGTCCCTCGTGGAGACCGCCACCGGAAACAGAGTGATAACCGCCGTATGCTATCGTGACTCCCGCAGTTGCGCGCAGACGCGCTCGAGGTGCGGCACCGCCTCATCCTGTGCGCCTGGTCATTCGCCGCGGCTGGGATCGGTGCGCCCCCTTCTGTCGGTTCGCCTGACGCGCTATTTGTAAGTCGCGCGAAAGCCGAAGCCCGCACCGGGCGCCAGAGATTCGGCCACCAACAATGCGGGCTTGAACTTATGACCGGGCCAGAGCGCCTCAACCCGGCGTCGGCCAACCCTGCTATTACTGCTTGCAGATGTCGACGGTGATGATTCCGTACTGGTCCTCGGAGGCCGCTAGCTGGTGCGTCACGAGAATCGACTGCATGGCTACGTCCCAGGGTTGATCGCGAAGCTCCGCGGTCACTGACCCCTGTACCTCCTTGCCGACGCGGATGGTGCGCCCTGCGAACATCGCGAATGCGGCTAGCACATTCCGGATATCGCTGTCCTGATAGACAACCGTGATCTTCGGCTCGTTCGCTTGAGTGCCTTGCCGGAGGAATGTCGGGGCATAGCTACACGTTGGGCCAGAAACGTGGTGGATCTGCGGCGTCTTCACGGGAAGAGTGGTCGTCAGGCCGGCGAGGAGCGTCAGTCCCGCTAAGCGTGATGGCAGCACCATAGAGTCTCCTTTCCTGCTGTGTTGTGTCTTGAGAAACTGTGGGGGGCAGCTATCGTGCTGACGCGTGCTCGCGGCCGACGCAACGTCGAGGCGCTAGCCGGTAGCACACGTGGCCAGGGTCGATCAGGCCCTCATGGCCGTGAAGCGGAAGGCCGCCTCGTGTGCTGTTGCGGCGATCACACTTGACCACGCGGTCGATCGGCCGCGGACCCCACATTGCTCGATACCGTCGTCGGGTGGTGTGTGGGTGCGCCTTCGACATCCGCAACTCACCGGCAGCAGAAGGAGGCTCTGGGGCGACGGGGGGCGCACCGCGTGGGCGCGGTGCGCCCCCGTCGCGCGTGAGTCGGTTCGGGTGGAGGCGATCGGGGACCGGGTGCGAAGTGCCCCGGAGCGCCGCCCGAATTGCGCGCAGGGGCAGTGAGCGCCCGGTCCCCGATCGCCGATGATAGGTGGGCGAAAGCGCGATCGGTTGTTGCGAGAAGCTGCTGAGCGGCAAATCAGATCGTGGTGAGGCGCACGCTTTCCAGGCAAATGCCTGCCCGTCCCAAGTCCGACCGATGGCGGCACTGCACTCTGACACGCGTGCGATCCGCCCGGACCTCTTTGGCCGCTTCCCGATAGGCTGCTAGCCGGCGTTCTCAATCAACTCGTTATGCTCCGCCGGCTCCCACTATCGCCCCCCCAATCCGCGGACGTCGAAAGGCACCCGCAGCGACTTGCCGCCTCAACCGTTAACTCAACCTGAGGTCGACTGGCTGCGCGTGCCTTGCCGCGCCCGCGCCTGGCGGGCCGGTTGCGCACCTTGTTTGAGTCGCCCAACCTTCGGGTGCAGCGAGCAGGAGTCCCTCTGAAATCTCTCCGGCTGCTGGAGAAAGGCCCAAGGACATCCCTGCGTGCCACGCTTGCACAAGCATGGTCGCAGGGCGGCGAGCGCTCGTTTCCTAATCAACTTGCGACGGCGGCGCTGGTGTTGGTCCTGTGCGCATCGGCGGCGCACGGCCAGTCGGCCATCGACAGTGGACGCACCGGGCCCGCCGGGCGCGCCGCGATGCTCACGAACGATTCAACCGGCTCGATCGCGGGTCGGGTCGTTCAACGTGATGGAACGCCTGTGGCAGGTGCGGTCGTGTCGGTGTTTGGGACGTCGGACAGCGTGCTGACGACAACTGACGGGCACTTCGAATTGCATCGGCTCCCATTCGGAGCGCACATCGTAAGCGTTCGCCGACTCGGCCTTGCCTTGAAACGTTTCGCGTTGACGATAGCCCCAGGGGTGGCGCCAGAGGTCACCATCACGATGATGCGGTTCGTGCCTGTCCTGCCGACCGTGACGACGACAGCTGAAGAACGAGCGGCATACCGCAGCGTGGGATTCGATCAGCGAATGAAGGCGGGGATGGGGCAGTTCTTAACCTACGATCAGATTGTCCGCAAGCAGGCGTCGTACTTCACAGACGTTCTACGCCAAATGCGTGGTATCACTGTGCGGCCAGGAGCAGACCCGGACGACGACGCAGTCGTCGGCACGCGGGGGCCTGGGAGTTGTGTGACGTTCGTCGTCGACGGCGTACCTCAGCTACTCGGACAAACCCCCAACCACGCGATTGACCTCAATGCGGTGGGTGCGGTGGAGGTCTACAGCTCAGCCGAGCGACCGGGGGAATTTGGTGGCATGATGGAGAGCGAACCACCGACGGACGCGGCCCCAGGTCTAACCCTTTCCGGGAGCGCCGCGGGCGGAGGGAAGAACGGCGGCACAGTCATAGTGGGTCAGCAATGCGTGCTCGTGGCGGTCTGGACGCGGGCTCGCCTCGGGCTCGTCGCTGCGGACACCACGCCGACCAAGGCCGCGGCGAGCAACACTCTGGGAAAGGAGCCGACCCGCGCCGTCACGACGTTCGCGCTCGACTCGAGCTGTTCTCCTTCGCCGCCAAGGGACACAATTGATCTCCTTGTGTATGCGACGGTGCAGGGCACGTCTCCCGACCGCATGTCGGATAGCGCATGGGCCGACTACAAGTACCGCGTGCTCACGGCAGTCGATCAATGGGCAGAGTTACCCAGCGAGCTCTTTCTGCCGAGCTTCTCGCGGCCCGAGTCCCGACAGGCTGGCGCCCGACAGGATCTCGAGGTAACGCCCTCGCTCTCGACCGTGCTCGCCTTCACACTCAATGCGACAGGTGGGCTCAAGAGGGTCCGAGTGGCTGCGTCGTCGCTATCAGACGGTGCCGACACCAGCGTCTTGGCCATTGTCGAGCAGGCCGCCGCTGCGCACGCATTCCCACCGACACCGGCGAACGCGGATTCCGTCCCGCTATATCTGGTCGTGGAGTCTGCCGAGCCGACCGTCTCGACGCATGCCGCGGTGCTCGGCGCCTTGCGAGTGCCAGAGTGGCGACTTTCGCGGCCGGCCCGATTACCACACGGGCCGCTACCAGTAGGCCTAATCGCCGACTCGACCACGCCGGACCGCGTCACAGTCATGATGGCGGTCGATCCAACTGGACGCGTGGTTCAGGGGACGGCACGATTGGAGACTGGCACGTTCGTGCCCGGACATGCTTCTCTGGAATCTCAGGCCGAGGTGCTCAAGACGCTGCCCAATGTACGGTTTGATCCTGCGCTCGTCGGGAACTGTCGGGTGAACGAGTTCGTCGTGCAGTCCTTCACGCCGTCGAAAGCCGTACAGCGCTAGGCCTTGCAAACCGGGCGGCATGCTACGCTGCTGCTACGCTTTCGAGAGAGAAGCCGGACTTTTTCTTGCTTCAACAGGTTAGATCGCGGCGTCCGATCCTGGATTCCGGCAACACAACGGGATTCGTGGCCCGCTGTCCCGAAATGGTGTTAAGGGGGTCGCGGGTTGGAAATCTTTTCTGGCGCCGCAGTTCTGTTCGCCGTCGTCGCGCTGACGGGGACGAGCGTGCCGGCTTTCCGCACGACGCGAGTCAACCCCGTCGTCGCGCTCAACGCGACTTAAGGGCTGGACGGCAAGTCCGTTGTGCGCGGCAGCTCCACCGCTAGTGAGAGGTGAGCGGCTGAAGAACTAATTCCGGCACAGGGCAGCTCCCGATTAGCGCGGGCTCGAACTGCAATGCTAGCGTCCGATCGAGCACGCTCGCTGGCGAGGCGCCGTCTAGTCCACCAATGACACGCACAGTGCTGGGGATTACGCGACCAGCGTCACTAATTACGGCCTCAATGGTGATATCACCCTGTGGAGGCTTACTCCGCGAATCTTCGTTCTCGCGCGATTGATCCGAGCCAGCAACTCGCACAGTTCTTGTCGCATGCCAAGCCGGTACTTCGAGCTGCCCGATAACGGCAGCTCGTGTGCCGACATTGGGCTCAATCGAAGCGATGAGCAGGAAGAATTGCGCCGAATCCAGACCACCGGACGCAGACAAAAGTCGTGGATAGGTATGTGTAGCTGCCGCACGTTCGACGATTGCTAGTGCCGCAGTGTCGGCGCTGGGCGATAGGGAGGACGCAGCCACATGAGCGCTGACCAATGCGCCACCAGTGTCTAACGTGAACTGGATGACGTTCGACACAGTCGGCGCGACTTTTTGGTCACGGCGCCCCTCCGCCTTGTTTTCAGCCGTAGTTGAAAACGGCATTCCGAAGACGGGCAGGAATAGCTCGGTCGGCAATGCCGCTGACCGATCGATCGCCTCAAGCACTTTTGCCTTGTAACTCGACCACGCTGAGTCAGAGATTCCGCGAGGCGCCGATCCGTCGACCGTCGCATAGATCACTAAGTCCGTCGTATCGAGCGCAGGCGACGGGCGGCACCGCGCCTCATCCAGGAACACAGGCCGGCCGTACGTAATGGTCCCCGTCTCGCGAGCGCTGCGCGTCTCGCCGCTCGCCACGCTCGACCCGCCTATCCCAAGGCGCCCCTTGGTCCATACGACGACCAGGACACACTGTTGGCCCACGTCAATCTTCTGAGGCCCATATTCCGCCGAGTCACCAGGCAAGGATGGCGGCGCATTGTAAGCGCTCGCGAATTCCGCCGGGCGGTCCGACGTAGTATAAACTTCCATCGCCCCTACCTCTGACAGGTCAATGAAGGTGTCCGGCGTTTCCGGACCCAATGAAGTCATCTGCCCATTCCCGTTCAAAAAGAAATCGTTCTGCTGGCCCTGCGGGACGCCGTCGACCACATACGACACACAGCTCCCGGCGGCACGTGTGCCTTCGACCTTCGCCTGGCCGAAGTTCTTATTTGCGTTGTACAAACGGAGTCCTCGGAACGCCGTGAGTAGGTCGGTGAATTTCGACGCCTGCCTGTGCACGACCTGATCGTAGGTCATGAACTGGCCGATTCCCTCCTTCATTCGCTGGGCAAACCCGACCTCACGGTATGCAGCCCGCTCCTGTGCCGTCGTGGTGACAGTAGGCAGAACAGGAACAACCTGTGTCGCCACCACGGTCACGTCTCGGGGCTCCCCTGCCGAGAGGCTGAGCGCGAAACGCTCGACTCGGAAGCCCAGCCGTCGAACTATCAGCATGTAGGCGCCAGGTAAGGCGTGCAGCACAAATTGGCCGTCATCACCGGTTAGCGCGCTGTCGCTGCCGAGCGTCACAATTGCGTGTGCCACCGGCTTCCCAGCGTCATCCTGCACGTGGCCAGAAAGCGTCGCGGAGGGCGGCGGATTCACTTCGAGACCAGTACTGCGCCTCAGCGCCACGGTATCAGCACTCGATTGCGCTTGGGAAGTCGCGGTAGCAGCAGCCCAACCGAAGGCAATGGCCAGCAGCGCCGTCGTGCTTCGCGGCAACCACGCAGCGGTGTTATGGCCGATAGTCACGGCCGTTCCCTAGCATTCCAAGTTTCCGACGGTCAATCCGACGGCAATCAGGCCACCCAATGTGCTGATTCTAGCTAAGCAAGCGATGCCCCCGGCGTCAATGTCCGCCCGGTCCGGCCCAGTCATCTGTTCACCAACGCATCTCATCTAATGAAAGTGGCATCGCAGCCATTCCGATAACGCCTCGCGAATGCCATGATTTCCCGCGACGGCAGAGAGCCTCCTTCGCCAGCGCCAGCTGGCTTCCACCATCGGATTGTCCATGCGATACACAGCCTGTCTCGGCTTCACCGTACTCCTGGGAGCTTGCACCGGCAGCTCGGCTCCGGCCAAGCCCGACGCCCTTTTCACGCTGCGCGAAGTGATGATCCCGGTTCGCGACGGCGTGCACCTCCAAACGACGATCCTGACGCCTGTCAATCAGAGCGGGCCACTCCCGATCCTGTTCAGACGCACCCCGTACGGTGTCCCCGACAAAGCGCCAGACAGCGTCCCGGCCAACCTCAGGGAATTGGCAAAGAATGGGTACATCTTCGTCGTACAGAACCTGCGCGGGCGCTTCAAGTCCGAGGGCGTGTTCAAGGAGTCCTTTGAGGCAGACCTCACAGACCCCAAGGCGACCAGCGAGACCACCGACGCGTACGACAGCATCGACTGGCTCATCAAGAACGTGCCCAACAACTCGGGCAAAGTCGGGATGTTCGGAGTCTCATACGACGGCCTCACGACCGCAATGGCGCTGCTGCAGCCACACCCGGCCCTCAAAGCGGTCAGTGAGCAGGCCACACCGGTCGACTGGTTTATGAACGACGACATGCACCACTTCGGCGCATTGCGAGAGAGCTACAACGTCGAGTACGACGTCATGGAGCAGGCGAGCAAGACCGCGAACACGCACTTCAATTTCAACACCTACGACACCTATCAGTGGTATCTCGACCTCGGTCCGCTGAGCAACGTCAACGCCAAGTACCTCCACGGCTCGATCCCCCAGTGGAACGAGACAGTGCAACACCCGAACCGGGACGCGTTTTGGAAGAAGGAGGCTTGGGTTGACCAGTTACACTCCTCCACGGTCCCGAATCTCAACGTTGCTGGCTTCTGGGATCAGGAAGATCCGTGGGGCCCGTGGCAGGTCTTCCAGCACGCCGAGGAACACGATCCCGATCACACCAATTTCATCGTGGTGGGTCCTTGGTATCACGGGGAGTGGCAGTCGCCAAAGGGCGACAGCATTGGCCTGGTCTCATTCGGCGGGCACGAGACGGCACGCGAGTTTCGCGAGACGATCGAGGCGCCGTTCTTCCGCTACTATCTCCATGGAGTTGGTGAGAAGCCGGCGTGGCAGGCGACCACCTTCCAGTCGGGCTCGAACAAATGGCGGACGTACGCCGCGTGGCCGCCCAAGGAGGCCGTCCCGACGAGCCTCTACTTGCACGCGGACGGAACGCTGTCGTTTACCAAGCCGACGAGCGGTTACAGAGAATACGTGTCTGATCCGGCCAACCCGGTGCCTTACCGGCGGCGCCCGATTTCGCCGACGTACCCGTGGGGAGATTGGCGGACGTGGGAGATGTCAGATCAACAATTCGTCGACCATCGCCCCGAATGTGCTGACGTACGAGAGCACGCCACTCGATCACGACGTCACGATTAGCGGCCCTGTGTCTGCCCATTTGTTCGCGTCGACCTCGGGGACGGACGCCGACTTCATCGTCAAGCTCATCGACGTCTACCCGGAGAGCGCCCAGGCCAACGCTTGGAATGCTGAGGAGGGCCCCAGTCCCGGACAGTACGCGCAGTCGCTCAACGGCTACGAGCTGCCGATTGCGATGGAAGTGCGACGCGGGCGCTACCTCGCGAGCTACGAGCAGCCGCATGCCCTCGTGCCGGGTCAGGCTACGGATTGGACATTCCCGCTGCGGGATCGTGACCACGTCTTTCTCAAGGGGCATCGACTGATGGTGCAAGTTCAGTCGACCTGGTTCCCGCTCATCGACCGCAACCCGCAAAAGTTTGTCCCGAGCATATACCAGGCGACTGCGGCTGACTACGTCAAGGCGACACAGCGGGTCTATAGCTCCGCCGAAATGCCGTCTCGAGTCGAGCTCCCGATCATGCCATAAAGCATCAACGTGTCGACTGGCCCTGAGCAACTGAGACGACGATACCCAAGGCAAGTGCTGCCAGCGAGGTGCAAGACACGACCACGCTTGCTACGTAGCGTGATGCGTAGGGCGGTCCTGTGTCCAGATGATTGTCTGGTCACTTCCGATCCACCTGCGACGGTTGCAACTCGCCGGTCCGGCCTGTGTCTCAGCGGTCGGCGAGTTTCCAACGTATTCATCCGGACGACCCACTGGGCAGTGAGTGCGGCTCACGGGTGTATTTCGTGAAGGCTACTTTGCCGGGCGACCCCCTCCTGAGGCTCGGATCAAGACATCAGGCTCGGCGAGGGGGGTCTGTTGCCCTCTATCTCGAACCGCGATCAGATCGCCCGGGCAACCCGCCAATCAGCACGGACAGGTTCACTTGATAGTGCAGGATTTTGGGTGCAATGTGGTCCGGGACGGCATGGTTCGACCCTGCCCGAAGCAGAATGCGGGCCGGAATCGAGCCACGCCGCGCTCACCGGAAGGCTCAATCTCACGGTGGAGAATCGAAAAAGGCGATTCTGCTCAATCCTTCGCAGTCACTGCAGCCAGAGGAGGGCGCGCACGTGCAACCATTCCAACATGTTTCCCGCTCTTTGCCCATCCGAACTGCGGCTGAAGTTGGCGCCGTAGCACTGCTCGCCGCGTGCCTGGCGGCCTGCAGCGCCAAGACCGCGGCCTCCTCGGGCGACGTTACGCCGGCCTTCGCTCCCCCGCCAGTGTCAACCGGCGCGGCGCTGCAACCGACGGACCTCTACCATCTCGACGCCGTCTCGTCCGTGGCCATCTCCCCGGATGGCAACCGGGTGGCGTACGGCGTGACTCATCACGACGCACCCCAGCGGACGACGTCGAGCCTGATGGTGCTCGAGCTCCCGAGCGGGCAGCCCGCCCCCATCGGGCCGGCGAATTCGAGCGGCAGCGCGCCGCACTGGTCCCCGGACGGAAAATCGATCGCCTATGTGGGGAGCGCCAATGGTCAGTCCGGGCTGTGGGTCGCCCAGGCGGATGGCTCGGGCGCCACCTTCATCGCCCCGGTAGAGGGAACCGACGGTCCCGTGCCCGGCGCCGGCAACACCATCAGCTGGTCGCCCGACAGCAAACAGATCGCCTTCGTCTCGTCGACCCCGGGCCCGGAGACTGCGGATGCCGACGGCGATCCGCACGTGTTTACCCGCTACCTCTATAAGCCCAGCGCCGGCGAAGGCGTCCATCCCTTCCAGGACAACCGGCGGCTGCACGTATTCCTCGCCGACGTCGCCTCCAAGCAGGTGCGCCAGCTCACGAGCGGCGACCGCTACGAACACTCCGTCGAGTGGGCGCCGTCCGGCGACCGGATTCTGTTCGAGTCGAATATGGAACAGAACCCGGATCAGAACTTCAACTACGATATCCTCACTGTCGGCGTGGGCGATGGTGTCATTCACCAGCTCACCCACCAGGTCGGCCCCAAGTACGGCGCCGTATGGTCGCCAGATGGGTCGAAGATCGCCTACACCCACACCGTCCGCCCGATCACCTCGATGGAAACGACGGCGGAGGACGACCACCTCTACATCATGAACGCCGACGGATCGGGAGCGCACCTGGTTACTGGCCAACCCGATTTCCGCTACGGCACGCCGCAGTGGTCGGCGGACGGTTCGCAGCTCTATTTCACCCTACAGGACCACGGCCAGGTGAAGCTCGAGCGCGAGCCGGCCGCCGGTGGCGCGCCGCAGGTGGTAGTCGGAGGCGATGGCTCGCTGGGGTACAGCGGATGGTCGCTGGCCAAGTCGGGCGCCGTGGCCTACGCCTACGCCATGCCCGCTTCGCCGGCGCAGCTGTATTTCTCCAGCGGGAGCGGCTCGCCGCAGCAACTCACCCATCTCGACCAGGACGTGCTCAGCGGCAAGCAGATCGCGCCAGTCGAGCGGCTGGAGTTCAAGAGTCGCGACGGACTTTCGGTCGAGGCCTTCCTGACCCGTCCGGCGAACCTGGCCGCCTCGCCCGCGCCCCACTCCGTACCCCTGGTGGTGAACGCCCACGGGGGCCCGCACGGGCAGCAGGGGCCGGAGTTCAACTCCACCAACCAGATCTATGCCGGCCACGGTTTCGCCACGCTGATGGTCAACTACCGTGGTTCGACGGGATACGGGCAGGCGTTTGAAGACAAGATCCTGAACGACCAGGATGGCGGCGAAATGCGCGACGTGCTGGACGCGGTCAATGCGGCACTGGCCAAGTACTCGTGGCTCGATCCCAACCGGCTCGGCGTCGAGGGCACCAGCTACGGTGGACAGGTCGCCGACTTCATCCCCACCATGACGACGCGCTTCAAGGCGAGCATCCCCACCGCCGGCGTTTCCAACCTGGTGACGCAAAACTATGTCTCCTACTACCACGATTATCTGCCGGCGGAGTACAAGGGCGAGTTCAATTCGCCCGAGCGCAAGGACATCCTCTGGAATCACTCGGCGATTCGCTTTGCCAATAAGGTGACGACGCCGATGCTGATCCTACACGGCGCGAACGACAACGACGTGCCGTGGCCAGAGGCGGAGGAATACTATATCGCCCTCAAAGACGCCGGCGACCAAACCGAATTGGTGCTGTATCCAAACGAAGGGCACGGCATCCGCGGGACCGCCCACCAAGTGGACAAACTGAACCGCAGCCTGCAGTGGTACGACAAGTACTTTGCGGGGGCCACGCAGACGACCGCTAGCACGCAGCGGTAGGGCGAGCGAGACAACCGGGTCCGGCGCCAACGCGGAGTTGGCGCCGCGCGACCTTATGTGGGATGCGAGAGTGCGACGAGCAAGAGGCCGGCGACCACGAGTGCGACGATGCTGCTGAGCAGGACGCCTCCTGCAGCCATGTCCTTGACTGCGCGCATCTCGGGATGAATGTCCGGGTGTAGCCGGTCCACCAGTGCTTCCAAGGCGGCGTTGACGAGCTCCGCCGCGAGGACAAGCCCTGCGGCCAGAGCGACGACGGCACACCAGATCGCTGGAGCACGCATCACAATCAGAAGCAACAGTGCTGCGCCACTCGCCACGACTTGGGTTCTGAAGCTTCGCTCCCGCTGCCAGCCGGCGCGGAGCCCCGCGACGGCGGCAAGCAGTCGCTCCGAAAATGGGCGGTTCTTCATACGTATCACCCGACTCCCGTGCTGAGGGGATTTGACAGACGGCTCGCATGGGCGGCGCGATCCGCTGCACTCGCCGCCATGTAGTACTTGCCTATGCAGAGTGACTTTAGGCCGCTACCCACTTGAGGGCCCGCCGCACCCGACTTGCACGACCCGCGGTAAAAGCCGCGAGAACCAGCATCGTGATGCAGTCCCTCCTGGCTCACGCGAGATCCGCTACTGCGCTGACGGTTCACGCCTGGGCACCGCGACCGACTGAATGACAAGCTGGGACACCGGGCAGCCACCGATACGTGCCGGCTCGAATCGCAGCCCCGATAGCGTTTGAGCGATGCGACCGGCATATCCCGCCTCGACCTCTCCGGAACGCATGCCAACTGGCGCGCCAATGCCCCGCGCCGTGCCCCTGGCCACTCGGCCCAGCGCGTCGACCACCATTTCGACTGTGGCACTGTCGCTCGTGACTGGCCTGCCGAGTGTCCGGGTCGAGTCGCCGGGCTGCGGCCCAGGCGCGAGGCGCGCCGCGCTGGATAAGCGCCATACCGGGGCCTCGAGCTGCCCCAGCACTGCCGCCCGTGTACCTGCCGCGGGCTGTATCGAGGTGACGACCAAATTGAATTGCGCTGATGCGGCCGCACCAGCGAGAGATGGCGGTGCCGGCAAGGCATGTGCTCCTGCAGCGCGTTGGAGCATCGCAAGCACAGCCGTGTCGGCAGCGCCTGATAGTGAAGACGCGGCCACGCGGGCGCCCGCGAGCCCACCACTGGAATCGAGCGTGAACACAATCACCGTCGACAGAGCCGGCGACACGAGTCGTTCGCCACCATGGGCACGAGCGCTGTTCCCTTCAGGCCCTCTGACAAACGGTATTCCGAAACTCGGGAGCATGAGCTCAGTCGGGAGGACAGACAATCGGTCAACCACCGACAGCACACTGTCCGAGTACGCCATCCACGCCGCTTTGGGCATAGGTAGGGACGGGGCACCCCGAAGGATCGCATAGATCGGGAAATCCAGGGTGTCGGTGGCAGCAGGCGGGACACATTGGGAGCCGCTGTCAAAGGCGGGAACGCCTCGGATCACGTGGTCCCGCCCGGTTGCGGTGTCATTGGCCGCGCTTGGAGCTGCGAGGGAAAGTCCCAAGAGCGTACGGGTCCAAATCACAACCAGCATACACTCATCCGTGCCAGACGCCGCCCCAACCGCACCCCACATGGTCGGCCGCTCGGAGGGTGCGTACACTTCGATCGCGCCGATATCTCTCGCGCCGATCAGATAGTCAGCGGATTCGGTGCCAACGTTCAGCTCGGAACCGTCGACGACGTATGACACGCAATTTGGAAGGCCGCGCGTGCCGCTGACGAATGCCCTGGCTGGGAATCCCGCGTAGGTCACTTTGAGGCCCGGGACTTCCCGCAGCAAATCGGTAAACTGCGTAGCGCGTTTTTTTAGGATCTTGTCGTACGTCAGGAAGAAGCCAAGTCCTGCGCGCATTCGCTGCTCGAAACCGACGTCATGATAGGCCGCTCGTTCCGCGGCTGTCGTCGTGACGGTCGGCAACACAGGCACGACCCGGGTCAGGGTGACCGTGATGTCACTCACGCGCTGAGGTGACAAGGTCACGGCAAGACGCTCAGGTTCATACCCCAGCCGCAGGACGCTCAGGACGTAAGCACCAGGCGCGGTTGCGTGGATCAAAAAGGAGCCACTGTCATCGGTGGTGACCGTATTGGCCGTCCCAATCAAGCCCACCACCGCGACGGGGACCGGTGCCCCACCTGGTTCCAGAACCCGACCTTTGAGCGTGGGCACTCCCGGCTGCGCGACAGGGGACAACGTCGCCGCAGAAATACCGACAGCGGCTAGCGATTCTGCGGGCAAACGCTGGTCGATCTGCCCAGGTGTGCGACCCTCGAAGGTGTAATCCAATAGGCGTGCCTGCTCGATCTGGACTTGCTGTGCGCGCTGGGCATCTGAGAAGATTCCGTCCACTGCACCCGCCTTCGGCGCCAAGGGCTCGTAGGTAACCACCGAGTCGATCACCGGCACGAGGGGGACAACCTCTCGGTAGGTTGTCGTGACTGTGAGGTCGAGGACGGGCAGGCCCAAGGCTCGGAAATTCACCAAGTGGAACACGGCGCGGCGCACGAGAAGGTTCGTCGAATCGAGGTAGATCGACCCGGCGACGTCGGGCGCGCGGATTGTGTCCGCAGGACGGAAATCAATCCTGAGCGCCGGGTCCGTGTGGCGCGTGCCAAGGTCCTCCGTTCCGTTGTATCGGAAGCAACGCGCCGCCAGAAAAATCGAGTCTGCAAGATCGCGGAACGTCGACAGCCACATATGGCGCACACGGTGCCCGTGCGCATCCGTGTCGACGTACGTCACTTCTCCGACACGGTAGGGCCGCCGCGCCCGCGATTCGTACTCAGTCGTATCGACGGATATCGTACTGTCACGTCCCGCCGAATCGGTTCGCACAATGAACGTTTCCTTCCGACGGTAGTGGAACGGATACTCATCGACCAGTAGCCTGAACCGGTCGGCATTCTCTCGCATCTGAGCGAAGACGGTAGCGAGCGCCGGATCCGCTGCCGAATCTGGCGCACCCGGAGTCACGCACCCGCGGGCCTGGGCGCCGAGGACGGCGACTATGGGGAGGCGCAGCGGAATGCGCTGCATCTTGAGCGTCGCGTCCACGCTGGTCGCAATGGCTGTCAGGACGATCGTGGTGTCCCTGGGCGAGTAGCCGATCTGTCGCGCCTGAAGGTGATACGTTCCGAGGGGGAGTCCCGTGAATCGGAATCGCCCTCGCGCGTCGGCAAAGCTCTCGTGGCCGGTCCCCCCGAGAGTCACCGTGCCGTACGGGATGGGCTCACCGCTCGCTGCATCGACGAGTGCGGCGGCAACTGCGCCAGTGGAGTCTGGTGGGCCCGGCGTGGCTCCGACCACTCTATGCACTGGTGGATGCCCGCGGGGATTGTCAGCGACCGCTGGCGAGCCGGTCACTGGTGCGGCAGCCACCACGGTCAAGAGCACGGCGAGTCCGCAGGCGCGCTGGCGAGGGGCGCAGGTGGCGTAGCGCACCCGCAGTGTGTAACCAATTCCCCGGTCCACCACTCGTCGGCTCACGATCACGTTGGCCATTCGGCTGTACAACTTCATCGCCGCCGTAGCGGTCAAGCGCTGCCCAGCCGTCTTAGCTTAACGTGGACGGCCGACTCTGGTCTAGTGTTCACGGTTCTGCAGCAGCGCTCTGGCGGCGTGTAGCCCTCATCCCGAGGCCAAAATGGTCCGCACGTCTACTCGGCCACGCGTGGCATTGGTTTGTCACAATCCATCAGGAACAGCAGGCCGTCAGAACGATCACAGCGTGATTCTCCGGAGGTTCACATGAAGCGAGTCAGCGGGATCGGCGGCATCTTTTTCAAGGCGAAGGATGCAGCTGCGCTGCAGGCTTGGTACAAGCGTCATCTCGGCATCAATGTCCAGGCCTGGGGCGGTGCGGCGTTCGACTGGACCGACTCGGATGGCAAACCCACAGGCGGCACGACCGCCTGGTCCATTGTGCCCGAGGCAAGCAGGCAGTTTGCTCCAAGCAACGCCTCGTTCATGGTCAACTACCGCGTTGAGGACCTTCACACTTTGGTCGCGGCGCTCAAAGCGGAAGGCTGCACCGTCCTCGACAAGATCGATGAATCTGAGTACGGCACGTTTGCCTGGGTCATCGATCCTGAGGGAAACAAGATCGAATTGTGGCAACCACCTGCCGGTCAATGAAACGCACATCGCGGGGTCTGTTGACTCCGTCTTTGGTCCCGAGACACGGGGCCGATTGCTCGACGCGTGATTGGGCTACGCCGAGTGCTAAGCGAACCGGTCGATTCCGTGCATTGGGGTCCTCCCACGCCGTAGAGTTGCATCTTCGCTGACCGAACAGCCTTCTTATCCGGGAAGGCATCTCACTCCTCCACATACCGCACGGGCACCGGAGGCTCAGCAATGCCGAGTCATCGCAATCTCTCAGCGGACCACCAGCACACGCTGCACCTGATCTTTCAGCACGGCAGCCCAGCCCTCGAATGGGCAGACTTGCTCCACTTGGTCGAAGAGGTTGGCCACGTCTCGCCCAAAGGCAATGGCAGGTACCAACTGGTCGTGAATGACGCTCACCACGAATTCACTCGGCCACATCACGATCGGATCACCGACCCCGACGACCTCACGGCGATCCGCACCCTCTTCGAACGCGGACGCATCACGCCATGACATCTGGACAGCTCACCTCGACTTGTCGCCCACGTTCGTACGCGGCATAAGCTGATTCGACACATGGACGTTGCGGGCCTCGCTCAGCCGCTTCCGCTCAGTCCGGACAGGGATTGGCCGGAGCGACCCGATTGATGACAGGTCGCCCGGCGCTTACAACGCGCAGCGACTGAAGGGCTGGCGGATGACCGGCGCGGAACTGATTCTCGTCCTACTTGCCGTGGCGGCGGCACTTCGCTGACATGGCCACGACCCCCCTCGACACTCGCGACACCGTGTCGTCGTTCAATCGATCCACACCGCCATCACCACTGCCCCGTTTGCGCACAGCTCCAGGCCCGGCAGAACGCAACGTACTACCGACAAATCATAGCCGCAGATACCTCGCCCGACTGAGTCACGTCATGCGGCAACGACGTGACCACAACATGAATAAAGTCACACCAATTGCGGAGCGCGATCGACGCCGATCGTGAGTTGTCGATCAACAAGTGGTCGCCACACAAGGAGCATGAGGCCATAACGTCGTGAGGCACCGGCACAATTCTCGCTGCGTGTGAGTCTTGAGCTGGATCGACCACGACGTTGGGAACCGTGAGAGCGCATCTTTTTGCCTCTTCCGGCATCCGGCGGAACGCTTCGTCGTCGAATCACGCGGCGCGTGGCGCGAGGACCTCGCGGTTTCCTGGCATCATTGCCCAATCTCGTGCTGTATCCCGACGAAGCGCGCCTAGACGGAGGTGCGGTGCGAAAAGACAACGTACGGACCTTCAGGATCCCTTTGACGGTGCTCCTCTCCGTGTCAGGCGCACTGACAGCGTGCGACGGATCACGCTCGACGCGTGCCAAACTCGCTGCGGCAGCGGAGGGCGTGATCGAGACGATCGTGCCACGGAGTGCAAGTGCCGAGACGCCCGATTCGTTCGCGGGCATTCCCAGCCTCGCAACGCTCGCTCGGCGGGTCACCCCAGCCGTGGTCGCGATCCAGTCCCTCTTCGGTTCCGACAGCGGCGAGGTCGCCAGTAACACCAGCCCAACCCCCGCACCGGGCATGCTACCCCAAGGCCCGTCGCCCTTCGCCGCGCCCGAGCTGCCCCCCACGAGTGCTCTTGGCACGGGATTCATCGTCACGACCGACGGCTACATCCTCACCAACAATCACGTAGTGGCGCATGCCGAACGCGTTACCGTCGGTTTGCCTGATCGGCGCGTCTTCACCGCTACGGTCATTGGTCGCGATCCGGCCACCGACGTCGCGCTGATTAAGATCGATGCGAGTCGCCTCCCAACGCTCCCCCTTGGTGACGACAGCACGATGCAAGTCGGCGACGCCGTGATGGCTGTCGGCAATCCGCTCGGTCTCAACTTCACCGTGACTTCTGGAATCGTCAGCGCCAAGGGCCGCGGCGGCGCCCTCCGTGGCCTCTTCTCCGGCCAGTACGCGGTGGTGGATTTCATCCAAACCGACGCGGTCATCAATCCCGGTAACTCGGGTGGCCCACTCGTCGACATGCAGGGCCATGTCATCGGAACCGGCACGGCGCAACTTGGTCTCGCGGTCGTGCCAGTGTCACCCGACATCGCGAACCAGATGCAGTTGCCGAGTGGCACGAGCGGGCTATTGGTCGAACGAGTCGACCCAACTGGGCCGGCCGCGATGCAGATCGAGCCCGGGGACATCATCGAGTCGATCCTCGGCCCAGGGTCGGCCCGTGCGGTGCGCTCGATTGATGACCTACGGGCCGCGCTCTCTCATGCTGCCAATGGCGTCGTGAGTCTGCTCGTTTACTCACCGCAGGTGGGAGGTACGCGAGTGGTCAACATCCAGACGGGTCCCTAGGCAGATGTATTAAGGCTGTGATCAGAGCACACGCCATCCTGGCATTGCTGACCCTGAGCGAGACAGTGCCCGCACTGCAGGCACACGGTCAGGACTTGCGGGCGCTGTTTCGCGAAGCCGGCCCCTCGGTCGTCCTGATCCACACGGTTGGTACCACCATCGCCCCAACCTCGGAGGCTGGTCTCACCAGCGCCGACGGCGTGGCATCGGGAGTCGTTGTGAGTGCCGACGGCAGGGTGATCACCGCAGCGCACGCCGTCCAGACAGCCGACAAGGTCTCCGTTCAGCTCATGAACGGGCGGATCGTGTCAGCGCATGTGCTCGGCTCCGTGCAACGAGCTGATATCGCTTTGCTGCAGCTCGACCCCGTGCCGCCAGAGCTCGTCCCAGCCAGGATCGGGGACTCCGATTCGCTCGAAGTCGGCGAGCAGATTTTCGTGATCGGGGCGCCGTTCGGCATCGGCGCTAGCCTGACGGCCGGACATGTCGCCGGCCGGCATGTGCTGCCGGAGCTGGTCAGTGGCGAGCGCATGGAGGTCATCCAGACTGACGCGTCTGTGAACGCGGGCAACTCTGGTGGCCCCATGTTCAACATGAGGGGCGAGGTCGTCGGGATCGTGTCGCGGATTCTGACGATGTCCGGTGGGTATGAAGGCATGAGCTTCGCTGTCAGCGTGAACGTCGCCCGCAAGTTGCTGCTCGAGCGGCCGTCGTTCTGGACCGGGGCCGATGAGCTGCTGCTCACCGACACGCTCGCGCGGGTGTTCAACGTGCCACAATCGGCCGGCCTGCTCGTCCAGCGGGTTGCCGCGGGCTCGCCCGCCGCGCAGCTCGGCCTTCGGTCAGGCATAATGCGCATCACCATAGCAGGCCAGGAACTGCTTGCCGGCGGCGACGTGATCCTCCAGATAGGCGACACTCCCGTTACGGCCGACGCGACAGCGTTCGACCGCATGCACGACTATCTGAGTTCGCGAAAGCCGGGCGGCCAGATCTCCATGCGCATTCTGCGAGACGGGCGCCTCATGACGTTGACCACGTCGCTACGGTCGGAATGAGACACCGTCGTGTCATGGGTGCCGATCAACGCCACGACTGCGGTAGGAACTGCGGTTCCGATTCCGTCTGTTACGCGGCCCTCGAGCGTCAGCGCTCCTGGCGCGGTGTCGGTCGAGGCGCGGCCCGGTGCACCCATATCGCCCACCGAGGCCGTCTGCGGAGTGCGAAGCATCCCGGGCGGGTCAACTTCTCCTGGTATTCTCCGCTCGAACGCGTACCCAGGAGGTACAAACTAGCCGGGGCTGTGTCCTGTGGCTCGCGACACGCGCCTCCACAAGGACACGATCAGACGAAGCAATTGTCGAGCAACGAGATCCCGTCCGACCTAGTCGCGCAGCCCGGATGTAGAGCGACATTGGCATGAAACCGGATCCTCCTCTCGCCCGATTTCGTTCTCAGGTCGATGTCAACGCCACCACTAGGTTGACCAATTACACTCCTCCACGGTCCCTAATCTCAACGTTGCTGGCTTCTGGGATCAGGAAGATGCGTGGCAATTGCTGGGCACGAAAATCTGCGCTGCGATCGAGGGCCACCTAAGGCGCTGAAGTCTTCGCGTCGGACCAAACGAATAGTGCGCTCATCCTTATTATGGGCGTGATGACCGGGCTCCAGAACGCCTTTTCAATGTGACGCGCACGAAGGTAATGCGGGCTATTGCACTCCCCATTTGACATGGTAGATGTTGTAGCGCACGAACTCCGGCACGTGGCATGCCGCGATGCGGCCAGCGTCGTAGCGGAACTCGCTGAGCATCGACACGAGGCGCCGGGTATACCGCTCGCGGTCGTGCGCGAAGAGTTGACCGGCGTCCGAGTATTCGAGGCGCGCCGTCGCTGGAAGCGCCTCACCCCGGTCGCTCACGACGAACTCGATATCCGGGGGCGGACCACCCACCAAGAGATGTCTCAGGAGGTCGGCGGGAAGCGATGGCGTGTTCGCCAGCCGCGGAGCCGACACGGAAGGCCATGCGGGCGCATCGAGCCACCCGAGATCGACGGCCTGGTCACCTGGTGCGGGCTCCGCGATGGACACAACCAGTTCGGCCGTGACCGAGTCCCGATGGACGCTCGTGCCTTCGAGTCGGGGGAACGCATCCGCCGCCGCAGCGCGCCGCACAGCGGCGAGGACCAGCGAATCGGTAGGCTGTGATGTCGATGAGTCGGTGAGGCGCACGTCCCTCAGCGATCCGTCGGTGCCGAGCGTGAGCGTGACCGCGGTCGAGATCATGGGCACCACGAAAGGACCGACGTTCCGTCCCTGCACGCTCACGACGGCCAGCCGTGCGGCCACGCGTGCGGTACGGATTGTATCGATGGTCACGGCCGGACCGGCGGCCACGACGATCATCGTGTCTTCCGGGGCGTAACCGATCCGCCGCAGATGGAGGAGATATGCACCGGGGTAGAGTCGGTGGATCCGTGAGAACCCGATCGAATCCGTCCGTTGGGGCTCCGCGGTCCCGGCGAGTCGGACCGTGGCGAAGGGGACGGGGTCGCCTGCGTCATCCAGCACCACGACAGTGAGTACGCCGGAGCGCGGTTTGGAACTATCGATCGGTGGCACGAACTCCGGGCCGCGCACCTGAGCTGCGCCGAGATCCGCTCCCGCACGATCGGGCACCGCGCCCGTCCGCCGCACGGCATGCTCGAAGGGCCAGCTGAAGGTGCTCAAGGAGAGCGTGTCGGGGAGCGCAAACCACTGCGAAAGGGCGCTGAGCACGCCGCTGGTATACGTCGACCACGCCGTGTCGGAGAGCCCACGTGGACGGCGGCCATGCAGCGTGCCGTACAAGATCACCGAGATCGTGTCGATTGCGGGCGTTGGCTTGCACGATGGGTCTACGGGGAATACGGCGCGGAGTCGCGTGACATCGGGCTTCACGACGAGAGGTGTCGCGGAGCTCCCGACCGCAGTGTCGCGTTCCGGCGCGCTCGCGACCGTCGTGCGCTCGGGTGCAGTGGACGGTAGGTCGCCGGGGGTCAGCCGCTCGAAACCGAAGCCAGTCAACCGATCGAATCCCCGCACGGTCCGCTCAAACAGGAGCGGCTGCAGCGTCTCGACAGAGTCAACGATCGGCAGGAGTGGCAGAATCTCCCGGAAGGTCGTGGTCACGGTGAATCCGAGGATTGGGGGCTCGGCCGCTCCCGACTTCGTCATATCGAAAACAGCCCGGCGGAGGACGAGACTGTCGGCATCGAGGTAGACCGAGCCAGAGACGTCAGGCGACTTGATGCTCTTCGCGGGCTCGAAGTTCACGCGAATGAGGCGTGCAGAACCCTTGCCGTCGTACCGCCATACTCGAAGCAGTGCGCGGCGAGGAACGCCGGCTCCACCAAGTCGGCAAATGTCGGCAGCTCCATCAATCGACGTCGCATCGTCACCCGGGATCGCAGGAATACGAATACGCATCCGGGTGAGGACCATGGAGTGGGGGGCGCGAAGATGGCCGGGCAACGAGCTCTTGTGACATGCAGCCCGCCGAAGAGATCGAGGAACACCGAATCTAGGCTTACGATCGAATCGCGAAAAATGAGCCCACCGACGCGGTACGGCCGGCGCTCTTGGGACTCGTAGGCAACCGTGTCCACGAACTCGACGGAGTCGCCGTCGCTAGGGCGTTGGAGCACTTCCTGCTCCTCGCGCCCGTACCGGAACGGATACTCCTCGAGCAGCAGACCGTAGCGGTCCACGTTTTCGCGGATCTGGGCGAAGACGGCAAAAAGCGTCGGGTCGACGGTGGAGTCAGGGATGCCGGTGGCCACGCAGCCCTTCGTGTGATGCCCCGTGACGCGCACGAGGCGGAGCATTGCGGGGACGCGATGCATGCGAATGGTGAGGCGGGTCGTGGACTCGCGCGCGACCGCAACGGTCGAATCCACTGGCGAATAGCCGATCTGTCGCGCGCGGAGGACGTAGCGCCGGGACGGGAGCCGGGCCATCCGGAAGTGGCCGGTGCGATCGGTAAATCGTGCGATCCCGGTGCCGAGGAGCGTCACGGTGCCGTAGGGCACAGGCTCGCCCGTCTCGGTGTCCACGAGCTCGCCCGCGAGCACACCGGACGAATCGTCACTGGCGGCGGGGCTCGTCTGGGGGACGAGCGTTAGGTGCGTGTCATTCTGGAGCATCACGTCGACGCGCGCGTTGACGAGCACCCAGCGGAGTGCCGCCGCCACCGTGACGTCGTCGGCCTTCATCGACACCCGAGCGCCGAGTGGAATGGTCTCCGGGCTAAAGGTCGTCTCGAGCCCCGCGCGATCCGCGATCGCCTGCACAGCCATGCCGAGCGGGATGCCGATGAGAGTGAGTGAGATGCGGCGCTGGAGCGCGGGGGCGTCGCTCGCATCCACGTGCTCGCCATCCGAGGCCCGGATCGTGAAGAAGGCGGGCCCGTGGCTCGCGGTGGTGTCGGCGGCGCCGGCGGCTGATGCGGGGCGGCCGGAAGTGGGTTCTTGCGCCGAGAGCGAGCCCGACAGGCCCGCTGCGCTCACAGCCGCAGCGAGAGCCACGACGCGGCGCACACGCACCACTCTGATCGTCGCTAGTCGTCGCACGACCGATCACCCACCTCACGCTGGGGATCGCAGGCGCCTCTCACCTCATCTTACGATCGACTTTCGCGGATCGTTCAATTTGTGTCGCACCTGGTCGCCGTGCAGTCGAGGCGCGCGCGGATTTCAGAGTTGGCTGAACAGCTTGGCGTGTCCCGCCAGAATCTGGCTCTTTGCCGTCGGGTCGGGTTCGAGAGTCCAGTCGCCTCGGACGTGCGTGCCGCCAAGCACGATGCCGTCGTGGCGAGGGAACATGTAGAGATCGCCCGCGAGGACGATGTAGTCGACTTCCGGCTGCGGGATCAGATACGTGAGCTGGCCCTTTATCGGAATGAGGTCGGCATCCGCGAACAACGCCTGACTTCCGAGCCCAGTACAATTGACGATCACGACCTCCGTCAACGCGGTGATTTCGCCCGTGTTATGGAATTCCCGCAGGACCACCTTGCCACCGGCCAGGCGAAAATCCCGAAGGAGTGCGCGCATGTAGGCGTGTGGTTCGATCAACATGGTTTCCCACTCCCGCACATACGGCGAGGGAAAACGGTGCTCGCGGGGTTGCAGGTCGCGTACCGCCGACATCGGAAACGCGCTCGTTTGCGGGTCCGCGAACGGCTTCGGACTCAGGGCAAAAGTCGGCAGCCAGCGGACACCGTAGTCATCACCCGCAAATTGCTGGAAATAGAGGTAGGAGGTTTTTACCGATTCCTGGAATTGCTGCTTGAACTGTGGCATTTCCTTGCCCGGATCGAACACGGAGTAGGGCTGCCACAAGCCGCCGGCTGAATTGGAAGTCGTTTCGGGCGGGAGGGCCTTGGCGTAGATCGTGACCTCTCGTCCCATTCTGCTGCAGGAGGCGCGCGGTGGAGAGACCGATCACACCGCAACCGAGCACGGCGACTTGCGTTTGGTCTGCGCTCCGGACCATATCGCACGCCAGCTGCGCCGTCCCCCAGGAGAGGGTGATTCCCGCACCACCGTGCCCGTAGTTGTGCACACAGAGCTTGTCACCGAGTTTCTCCGCGACGAGGCGAAAACCAGGCGCGCGGAACGGGCGCAGACAGACCGTCGTCCGAATCTCGCGATCCGGCGACACGAGCACCTTGGCCAGGTGCACGGGGCTTGACGGCGCCGGCGTGAGCGCCGGTGGCGCACCCTTCGGTGCGCACCCGTCCAACACCGCGCCGCCTGAGTACACGGCGAGCGCCTTGAGCATTGTTCGACGGTCCATGCGCAAAATCTCCGCGAATCTCAGGACTGGCCAAGGCAGCGGTCCCAATCTAGCGGCATCTGCAGCGAGTCGTCGGGTGTCATCGTCCTCAGTTGCGCGCGCGCAAGGATACAGCTGCGCCGCGCAGGAGGCTGGTCCGAATGCGAATGGCCTTCGCAGATGCCGTGGAGTCTGAGACGATGCGGTGGGCGAGGCGCGTGCTGGTGGCAAGCGGCGTCACGAGGCGCAGTCCCGCGAGCGCCAACACCGAGTCCCAGGGGAACGGCGCTCGTCCCTCGATGTAGCGTCGATTGAACTCGTCGAACGATCGGCCGCCCGCTGCGCGACTCACGGCTCCCCACCAATCGGTGCTCGTGAACCCACGATGTCGCTCGTAGGTAGTCTGGTACACTGCACGCATGACGCTGTCCAGTGACGCCCGGTTGTCGCTGGCATCGCGGATGAGGATGTCCAACATGAAGCCCGCGAGGGCGCCCTTCGGATAGTAGAGCCACTGGAACCCGGGTGTGCCAATCGGATGAATCCACGTCGAGAGTGACTCGTCCGTGAGCGCTACGGGCGGCGCCGCGTCGACCTCATCGATGTTCTGCGCCGTTAATCGATAGAACACACTGTCGGTACCGACCGGGCTACGCACCACGGCGAGGTCGGCATAATAGTCCGTGATGCCTTCGCTCACCCAGAGCCAGGGTGTCGGCTGGGGCACATCGTAGCGATACGGCATGAGGTCGGCCGGCCGCATGCGTTTCACGTTCCACGAGTGGAACAACTCATGCGCGTAGACCTCAGCTCGGAACGCATAGTCGGTGCGTGCGGCGTCGCCAATCCCAAGCTGCGAGTTCTGATGCTCGAGCACGCTCGTCCCGCAATGTGTGGAGTCCATGACCTGCAGGACCGTGTATCTGGACCACGGGATGGTGCCAAAGACGGCGGCCTCCGACGGCACGATCGCAGAGAGCCATTTCAATACCGTGGCGCGCCGCGCGGGGCTCACTGCATTGGCCGGATAGTTGGCGAAGCGCACCCAGCGGTCGGCGACCTGGACGCTGTCGATAGCGAACCGTCCGACAAAGAAGGGCATGTCGACGAGGTCGTGGTAGGTGGGCGAGATGAACGCATTCGCGCGGCCTCCGACCGGGCGCATCCCCGTGGCGACGCGCCATCCAGGGGAGGTGCGGACGACGACGGTCGCTCGGAAGTCGAGCGGCCGACCCTTGGGATACAGGAAGACATTCGTGCCGTTGAAGTAGCCGAAGTCCGACCGCGTCCATGACATCGCGTTATCGAGGGTGTCCGCCGTGTACGTGAAGGCGACACGGATCTCGTGGCTGCCCGCCGGATCGATGCGCCAGGTCTGGTAGTCGAGCATGCCCCAAGTGAGCGCACGGCCATGCGCGTCCGTTGGTGTAAATGCCGAAACCCAGCGCGCGAACCAGACCATCTGATAGGCGCCGGGCGTCCAGGCGGGGAGTGAAAGAACGACGGGTCCTGGCCCGTCAACGGTCATGGTCGTGACCACGTCGATCTGGCGCGCTGCGGCCGTGGTCGAGTCCAGCGTCACCTCGTAGCGGAGATCGCTGACCGGTGCGGATGTCGGGAGGCCACCGCCCGCCGCGGCCAGCCTCTGTGCCGGAAGTGGAAGGCCGAAGAGCGCCAGGCAGACCGCGGCGAGTGCGCATGTACGCGGGTCAAAGCGTCTCGCGCGGTGACAACGATTGAAGGACATCAGTATATTGGCCCGCATGGGTCCTTCGGAGATGACAGTCACCGTTCCGCCGGCCGATATCGGCATGGCGCTCGAGGATATAGATACCCCCGCTCTCCTGCTCGACCTCGACGCATTCGAGTACAACCTCGCGAGGATGGCCAATGAGATCGGGCCCACCGGCCTAACGCTTCGCCCACACGGCAAGGCGCACAAGTGCGCGGAAATCGCACGCCGACAGATTGCGCTCGGCGCCGTGGGCATCTGCTGTCAGAAGGTGAGCGAGGCTGAGGCGTTTGTCGATGCTGGCATCCTGAACGTGCTGTTGAGCAATGAGGTCGTCGCGCCTCCGAAGCTGGACCGGCTCGCAGCCCTCGCACGACGGGCGGTCATCGCGGTATGCGTTGACGACTCTTCGGTACTGCCAGCGCTGAGCGCGGCCGCCGGACGCGCGGGTGTCGTCCTCGACTCCCTCGTAGAGATTGACGTGGGTGGCTTGCGGTGCGGTCAGCTGCCTGGAGAGCCGGCCGTGCGACTCGCCGAGTCGGTCGCTCGTACTCGGCATGTACGGCTGCGGGGCCTACAGGCCTACCAGGGTCGCGCGCAGCACATCCGGCCTTTCGACGAGCGGCGCGCTGCGGTCGAACGGGCCGCCGAAAAGGTCGGCGAGACGGTGGCGATGCTGCACGCGCGTGGCTTGCCGTGCGAGGTGGTGGGAGGCGCCGGCACCGGGACATACGGGTTCGAGGCAGCGAGTGGCGTATACACGGAGCTGCAGCCCGGCTCCTACATCTTCATGGATGGCGACTACGCGCAGGATCTGGACGAGTCGGGGAAGCGGGTCTCCGCCTACCGGCACAGCCTCTTCGTGTACACGCAGGTCATGAGCGCGCAGGGGCGCGGCCTTGCGATCGTCGACGCGGGGCTCAAGGCGATCGCATTCGACTCCGGAATGCCGTGGGTGGCCGGCCGGCCGGAGGTGCTGTACACCCGCCCTTCTGACGAGCATGGCGTGCTCGACGAACGGAACGCCTCCAATGGCTACGAGTTGGGGACCAAACTCAAGCTGATTCCCGGCCACTGTGATCCCACAGTGAGCCTCCACGATTGGTACGTTGGTATCCGAAACGACCGCGTCGAGTGCATGTGGCAAGTCACCGCTCGCGGCGCTATTTCTTAGCGCCGCCAGACCGCGCTCGATCAGAGCAGAAGCGGCATGTAGTTCTCCCAGCAGATCACGGCGCCAATGCGGCCGTACGGGCTGTCCACGGCGGTGAGCGTCGAGCCCGAACCCCCAGATCAGCCGCTCCATGGCCGTCGGCATGAGCTTCCGGTGCTTCCCCAGCAAATGCCCGTCGGGTCCGAAGAAGAGCGCCGTGCAGTAGCAGGTGCCTAGCTCGCGCTCGATCACGCGTTCGGCTTGCTCGGTGAGCTGGCCGAAAGGGAAAGTGCAAACGAATTGCAACCGTTGGATCGAGTGGCCGCCGGCGCGGGACCCTGTGTGCTAACTTGACTCGCGTAGCGCTGCGGCCCCAGACCGACACGCCGCTCGGTGTGTCGCCACGGGATCCGCGGCGCGGCGGCATGAAGCGGGCGTTCGCAGGCGATGGGAGGAAGAGCAGCAGGACTACGAGCATGCTTCGGGAGAGCAAATGATTCCGTATCGGGTCGTGCAAGTCGGCACGTTTCTCGGGAGTGATCCTGCGATCGTCTTTCTGACGGGTCGGACCTTCTCGTCAGTGCCGCCAGGCCAGCCGCCGAGTGAGCCAGCCCAGACCCTCTTGCGGTTCCCCGGCGCCAACACCGTATCCGATGTCGTGAGCGGAGGCGGCGCGATCGCGCCCAGCGTCCCGGTGCAACTCCTCTTCTGGGGCGTCTACTGGTACGATCGCCCCGCGATAGTAGACACGTTGGTCGCGAAGGTGCAAGACCTGCTGAGTGGCCCCTATACCTCGGCACTCGATCAGTACGGTGTCACTCCGCCCACCTATCTTGGCTACCGCGTCGTGGTGGAGTGGCCGCCGCCGACCGATCCGTACTCATGCGCCGATGTAAGCGATCTAGTCTGGAATCTCATCGACGTCGGCATCTTCCCCGATCCCGACGATCCGGGCGGGCGCAATGCCTATGTGGCGTTCATGCCACCCGGGACCACACCGGCCTCTCCAACGGCGAGTGGTGCCCACGCGGAGTATGCCCATTTCGATCTGCCATTCGACATCGACAAGGTCTGGGTTGCGTATGTCGACTTCGGGCGAAATGGTCCCGGCGATGTGGACACGATGACGCGGGCGTTCGCCCACGAACTGGTCGAGCTGGCCACGGATCCCGAGCAAGACGGGTGGCGAAGTGCCTCGATCGGGCACGATGGTGGCGAGATCGGTGACGTGTGCCAGCAGAACGGGAACAATAAGACCGCGTGGGTCGGCGACGTGCAGGTCCCCGCGTATTGGTCCGCGCGCGACAACGTGTGCGTCATTCCGACCTACCCGCTATCGGTAAGGCTCGACGGGGAGGTTGCGCTTCGACAGAAATCGCTCGTTGCCGAAGGCGATGTATCCTATCCCATGGGAGCTCCTGGACGAGGTCTGTGTTCGGTGTTGCCGCCCTGCTGTTTCAAGGGCCCCTACCATTGGCAGCGTTTCCAGCGCCGCGAGTCCACGACCGTGCGGCTGACGGCTACTGGATATCACTCTCCGCAGGTGACATGGACATGCGGTGGCCAGACAGTATCCGGATCCGGCTCGGTCAATGTGCAAGTCGAGGTCACTCGCGAGAGCCCGAACGGCGTGACGACCAATCTGACGACGGTCGCTCTCGACTACGAGGTGCTCCCACCCGGCCTCTTTTTGGCGAACAATGACATGGTTGGCAACTTCGACGTTCGGGTCTCGGTCGCGGTCTCAGAACAGGATGCGCCGGGCGGAACAGGAGCCGACCGGACCGCAACGGTTGTCGTGCCGTTCATTGGATATGAATTCAATTGGGATGAACAATTTCAGCAAGACGAGCAAGCGTGTGATAAGGCGCGCAGTGATTTTTGGAAGGCGACCAATCCTGCGAATCGCACCCAAACGCCGGTCCCGATACCAGATCCTCAACCGATGCCGGCCTGGGTTTCCGCGCGGAACGTTCGGTTGGTGAACGCCGCCTTCGTCGAAACCGCTCTCATGCGCGCGATCGACCCACCCGCCGCCGAGGAACTGCTCACGACGCTCTTGCGTCGTATTGGAGTGCCCACGGGGAAAAGCGTCTCGCCCGGGCAAACTGTACACGGCGACGGCACTTCGAGACCAGCAGGCGCCCAGCTCTAGCCTTCTCCAGATGGCCGCGGACTAGCTTGCGCGGTCCAGTCTCCCGGTCGGATCACTCGCTCCGCAGCACCTCCACAGGATCGATCCGGCTGGCGCGGCGGGCCGGCAGGTAGGCCGCTCCGAGACCCACGGCCACCAACACCGTAGTGGCCAGCGCAAGCGAGACAGGATCGATTGGACCGACCCCGAACAGCTGTGACGACAGAGCATGTCCAGCATTCAGCGCGACCACGATGCCGATCGCCACTCCTACGCCAAGGACCGATAACGCGTCACTGAGCACCAGGCGGTGTACGTCGCGCGACTTGGCCCCGAGTGCGATGCGTACGCCGATGTCGTGGGTCTGCTGGCGCGCAGCCGACGAGATCACACCGTACAGTCCGATCGTCGAGAGCAAGAGCGCCACGACGCCGAAGGCCGTCATGAGGAGGGCACTCAACCGCGGCTCTGCCAGCGGCGTCCCGAGCAGATCATCCATCGTCCGTGCGTCATAGATCGTGAGGTCAGGATCGACACTCCGCATCGCGGCGCGCAGCGACGGCAGCATGGCGGCCAACGAACTGGTCGTGCGCACGGCGATGAGCCAATTGTAGATGGGGGGCAGGTCATGCTCCCAGTCGAGGTACACGACCGGGCCCACCTTCTTCAGCTCGCGATAGCGCGTGTCGCTCGCGACGCCAACAACGGTGGCCGTGCCGGTGTCCCCGAACTGCCGGAGGTGCTTCCCGACGGCGTTCTGGTTCGGCCAGAGTTGGCGGGCCAGCGTCTCGTTGACAACCACTACCGGAGCCGATCCCTTCGTGTCGGACGGCTGGAAGGCGCGCCCGCGCCTGATCGGGATCTGGAACGTTCGGAAATAGTCTGGACCCACGTACTCGAACGGGACGAATGGCACCTGTTCACGATCCGATGCCGGCCGATCGCCCGCCGTTATCTGCACGAGGTACAATGATTGACCTCTGAACGGGCCGCTTTCGATCGGGGTCGCCGCCACAACCCCCGGCGTGGCCTCGACGCGCGCGATCAGGTCCCCCAGGGTCTGGAACAGCTGCGCTGGATTGTCGAGCCTTTTCTGCGGGTCGGTGAACCAGGTGTATGGAAGAATCGAGAGATGACCTGCGTGGTACCCCAGGTCAATCGACTCGAGTCGCATGAGCGTGCGCGCGAGTAGTCCGGCGCCAGTCAGCATGACGACCGTCAGGGCAATCTGGGTGGAGACCAGCGCGCGTCGTGCACGCTGCCGTGGTCGGCTGTCGGTTCCGCTCCGTGTACCGGCGCGCAGCGGGGCGTGGGAACCAATCCGTGACGCCACAACGCTCAACAGAGCCCCGAACAGCAGCCAGGCGAAGAGCGTCAGTCCCGCCGCCGTGCCGAGTGGTGCGCCCACCGCGTCGAGCGCATCACTGCGTGGGAGCTGGACTGCCGCTGCCGCATGCACCAGCCGCAGCGCGCCGAGAGCGAATAGCAACCCGATGATCCCGCCGGCCGTAATCAGGATCGTCGCCTCCGCGGCGAAAAGACGCGCAATGTGGCCCGGGTTGGCACCGAGCGCGCGGCGGACAGCGATGTCGCGGCTGCGGCCGAGCAGTCGCACGAGCATGAGATTGGCGATGTTGATGCAGGCAATCAGGAGTAGCAGCGCAATGGCCAGTGTGAGCGCGATGATCACCGGACTGGAACGGCCCAACACCGTATCGACGAAGGACTGGGCCCCGGCGCCCGATATATCGACTGTCCGGGGCCTTGGGGCCGAACTGTTCCACGCGGTAGCAAACGGATTCACCCGCTGCGTGAGTGCGAACAGGCGAGCCTGCGCCATCTCTATCGTGATGTGAGGCGCCAGGCGGGCGACGATGTCGACCTGTAACGGTCGGTCCGTAAACGGGAGCCAAACGTCGGTACCGGTGGGGTACTCGAATCCGGGGGGCGCCACGCCGACGATCTCCACGCGGCCCTCCGTAAACGGCAGAACGAGCGTGTGACCGACAACCGACGAGTCGCCGCCGAAACGGCGGCGCCATGCGCCGTAGCTGAGTACGATGACTGGCCGCGCACCAGGCTGCCCGTCTTCCGGCCGGAAAAAGCGCCCCGCTACGGGCCGCATGCCGAACAGATCGAAGAAAGTCGTCGTCGCGTTCGAAGCGCCCAGCTGGATCGTGCCGCCGCCATACAGGAATGGCACTGTCCGCACACCGACGTGATACACGCCGGCGACGGACCGGAACACCGCACTGTCGCGCGCGATCTCTGCTAGGTACGCGGACGGAACGTCAAGATGTGTCCCGCGGCGATCGAGCGGGTGCATGATGACGATCTGGTCCTGTGCGACGATCGGAAACCGATCGATCAGCACGGTCTTGTAAATCGTGAACATCGCCGCCGACATGCCGATGCTGATCCCGAGCGTCGCGATCACGGCCACCGAGAACGTCGCCGAGTGGCGAAGGCTGCGCAGTGCGAGGCGAACGTCTTTCCAGATCGTGCCCATGCACTCACTCCGTTCTGCGTGTGCGATTGACTCGGCCCCAGACAAGGAACGATGGGCGGTGCCTAGGTAGGACACCACCCTTCCCCGTCGCCCTTAGATAACCGAGTCTCGGCGGTCGCTGTCCTGGCGGCCATTGCGTCCCTCTAACGGTGGCGGTCTCAATCAATAGGTCAGTTTCGCGGGCACTGACTCAACGGGCATCGCGGGCGTTGCCGCCGCGGCAGGCGGTTGGCTAGCTCTTTTCGTGACATTATTCCACCTGCAGGGCTCGGGCTGGATCGATCCGACTCGCGTGTCGTGCCGGCAGGTAGGCCGCGAGCAACGCGACGGCTAGCAACACCCCACACGCACCGGCCAGCGCGACCGGATCGTCGGGGCTGACGTCGAACAAGAGCGACTGGACGAGCCGAGCCATGAGCAGCGCAGCCACGAGACCGAGAAGCGCGCCAGCGACAACGACAGCCAGCGCGCGACGGAGCACGTCGCCCCGCAATTGGCCCGGCGTGGCGCCGAGCGCCATTCTCACGCCGATGTCGCGCGTCTGCTCGCGGACCGTGGCGGCCATGACTCCGTAGAGGCCAACGGCCGTCAGCAGCAACGCGACGACCCCGAAGCCTGACATCAACAAGGTGCTGAGCTTTGGTTGCGCAAGTTGCTCGTCGAGCGCCTCGTCCATGCTTCGTGCCTGCCACAGCGTTACACGCGGATCAATCTGTTGCAGGGTCCGCCGGACACTGGGGAGTATCGCGGACAGAGGGACCGTCGTCCGGATCGCGACAAATCCCTGCCAGTAGTACTGCTGCCACGGCACGTAGACCATCGGCGTCGCAGCCCGAAGGGCGCGAAAATGCGTATCGCCCGCGACCCCGACGACCGTGCGCCATGGATCCGACGCGCCCACGCGTATGCGCTTGCCAATGGGATCTCTGCCTGGCCAGAAGCGCTGCGCAACCGCCGTGCTGACGACGGCCACTCGTGGCGCATCGAGGCGGTCGGTCGGTAGGAAGCCACGGCCCTTGAGCACCGGGATCCCAAAGGTGCGGAAGTACTCCGATCCGCCCACTTCGATCGGAATGTCGGGGCCATGTCCTCGAGCGATGGCTTCGCCCTCGGCCTCCCACGGGTCGGTCCACACTTGCGGGCCCGCGAATGCCGGAGCGATGATGGGGCTGATTGCGGTCACCCCGGGGATCGCACGGATCTGGCGCGAGAATGCGTCGACCAGCGGGACTTGCTTCCGTAGCGAGTCGTACGTCGTCGCGGGAAAGGCCACGGTCAAGATCGAGAGTCGATCCGCGCGATAGCCCAGTTGCACGCGCTGCAGCTGATACAGCGTTCGGACGAGCAGACCTGCCCCAACCAGCATGATCAACGCGAGCGCCGTCTGCGCTCCGACCAAGATGTGACCGAGACGCCGGCGCTGCCGCGTGCGCGCGCCGGAGCGCCCGTCGACCGACAGTCGAGGTGACGCGGCCCATCGGTTGACTACGAACCAGGACACGACCGCGAACAGCGCCGCGCCAGCCGCGACGATGCACGAGATGGCCGTCACTGGTGTCCCGGCGAGACGGACGACGTCGGTGCGTGGCAACTCGCCTGGTGCGAGCGCCAACAGGAGTGTCTCGAGAACCTGCGCCAGGACGAGCCCAAGCATTCCTCCGGCAACCACGAGCAGCGTGCTCTCGAGCGACAGGAGGCGTGCCAGGTCGCCGGATGTGCCGCCGATCGCTCGCCGAAGCACGAGCTCCGGGGAGCGCATCGCGCCGCGAACGATGAGCAGGTTGCCGACATTGACACAACTGATGATGAGCAGGAAGGCGACGGCCGCACTGACTACGATCAACACCGGTTTGGCCTCGCCGGTAATCGCAGCGGCGAGCGTGTGAATATCGGCGGTCTCGACATCGACCGACACCGTTTGCCGGCGCCCCAGCTGCTGCATGAGTCCGAGAAACTCGGATCGTGCTGCGCCGGGTGCTGCGCCCGTGGCCAAGCGGCCGACCACATCCATCTGCCAGTTGTCGGGATATCCGGCGTCGCTCCAGAAGTCCGCGCCGACGGGGAAATCGAGGCCGGGTGGCGCGACGCCGATGATGGTGAAGCCAGACTTGTACGGCGGCGTCTCGTATGGCGATCGAAAGTGTCGGCCGAGTACGCCGGTATCGCCGGCGAACTGTCGGCGCCACGTGCCGTAACTCAACACAATCGACTGCAACCCGCCGAGCGTGTCATCCGCAGGGCGCAGCAGTCGGCCCAGGACAGGGCGGACGCCGAGCAGCTGGAAGAAGTTGCCGGTGACGATCGCTTCGTTCAGCACAACGGGGCGCCCGTCCATCGTGAGCGGCATGACAAAGGCCCCCGCGTGGTATACCCCCGCAATGTTCTGAACGAGTCGGCTGTCGCGCCGCAGATCCTCGAAGTCTTGTCCAGCGAGCGCGAGGTCCACACCGTCGCGGTCTCGCGCGTGCAGCACGACGATCCGGTCCTGGTCGCGCACGGGCAGCGACCGAAGCATGACGCCGTCGATGACGGAGTACATCGCCCCGGCCATGCCGATGCCGACGGCGAGAATCAGGATCGCAGCCGTCGTGAACAGGGGTGAGCGACGCAAGCTGCGGAGTGCCACGCGCGTGTCGTGCGTCAGGCGGTCCATGGCTTCTCGGCGCCGAGGGACGAACTGTGGCCAAACTGCGGAGTTCGTGGTGTAACTTGGGGCTCACGCATTGAGCGCGCGATGCCGGCTGTTTGTGACGGGATGAACGGACACTGATCGGCGTCTCCAGAGAAGCTCCAGCGTGATTACCAGGGCGCTACCTGTCACAACGAGTGAGGCTCGATGACCCGCCGTCGCACTCACAGTGTTCGTTGTATCTGACCAACCGAACCGACCTACCGACCAACACGAGTCGCGAGAATCGACAGCGTCTTGTGCAGTGTGCCGGCCGCGTCGCCGGTGTAGCCGGTCTGCACGAACGAATTCGTTTTGATGTCCGAGAAGACTTCGTGCCAGCTGACCTTAGTCGTGTCTTTCGAGTTCAGGAAGTCGATTGTGAGGGCTTTCCGATCCCATTTGATACGAACGCGAGAGGAGCCCGCCACATCGCACCCCCGCGGGTCGACGTTCAAACATCGAAGGCCGGCGAAGCCGTGCGACTGATCCCACCACATGAAGCCTGTCCCAAACAGCTCGCCCATTGGCGTGTGCATGTCCTCTTCTTGCATGAACGTGAAGCCGCCGGGTCCCGCTCGCCATGTTTGCACGCCCGAAATCGGGCCGCCTCGAGGCAGCTCCGCGCTGGGCTCAAACTGCCCCGTCACCGTCCATCGCCCGCTCAGCGCCTTGATGACGCTCGCCATCTCCGCGCTCGCTCCGGACGCCTGTGCACGACTGGGCGGATCCTGCGCCGCCGATGTGCCCACCAACGCCCCCAGGAGGACCGAAATGGCAACACACGCTCTGATCATGATCAGTCTCCACGTGCAAGATGTGATTAGTGTAACTCGGATCGGGTACCAATAAGGAAGGCGACACGCCCCGCGCGCCGGCCATCGGTGCGACCCAGTAACGCCTGTGACTGACGCACACGTCTGGCGGCTTTGGACCAACCAACTCGACGAAACGGACATGCTTGAGTTCGGCTAGATAGCCGACTGCGCGATCGAGGGACATCCGCACGCCGAGAAATGGGGCCCACCCGTCTCTTCGCCGTCGGCTGGTTGTCTCTCGCAGTGCCGGACCTCGAACGGGCGTCGGGCGTTCGGCCGCGGTTGACGCGACGCTGCCCGAGCAGCCTCAATTCGAGGGCACTATCTCACGTGCGACGGAGGCCACCGTGTTTGACGAAGGCTGGCGGGACTTTAGGTACGCGCTGCGACGATTGCGGCGCAGCCCACTGTACACAGCCATCGTCGTTCTGACGCTCGCGACGGGGATTGGCGTCAGTGTCAGCGTCTTCAGCATCGTGCAGGGGGCGCTGTTGCGTCCTCTGCCGGTGCGCGAGGCGGCGCGAGTCATCGTCGTGTGGCCGATACGCCCGGAGAGTCCCAAGGACCAGGCCGAGTACTCGATGGCGGACTACCGGCTCTTGCGAGCGTCGACGCGAGCGTTCCGCGAGGTGTCGTTCATTGACCTGAACGGCGCGTTCCCGCAACCGGTTGGCTCCTCCGACAACGCGCAGCTCGTGAACGCGGCGTTGGTCGGCGCTCGCTTCACGCAGGCTGTCGGTGTCGTTCCGATTCTCGGACACGGATTCGACTCGACGGCCGGCGCGCTGGGAGCGGCACCAACCGCCATGATCAGCTTCCGGTATTGGCAGCGGCAATACGGCTCGGATCGCCGTGTCATTGGCCGCATGCTCACTGTATCCGGCGAGCGGCGAGAGATCGTGGGAGTGCTTCCTCGAGGCTTCGACTATCCGCGCGGCGCGGACGTGTGGGCCCCTGCACCGGACACACTCTCGGGACCCTGGTATGGGTTCGTCGGAACGCTCGCGCCCGGTGCAACTCCGGCAGCAGCACGGGCCGAAGCGGACGCGGTCGTCCCCAACTCGCCCGATCCTGCCGAGCTGCACGGGATACGTGCGCAGAGCATGTCGTTGACGGAGGCCGTGATCGGATCTGCCCGCCCGATCATGATCGCTCTCTCGGTTGGTGTCGGCCTCCTGCTGCTCATGACCGCGGTCAACGTGGCCGCGCTCGTGCTCGCGCGGGCTGCCACGCGGACGACGGAAGTGTCATTGCGGTTGGCAATCGGGGCATCGGAACGCGCGGCAGCAGCGGGTCTGTTATGGGAGTGCATCTGTCTCCCTGGAGCCGGCGCGATCGGCGGCGTCGGAATCGGTGCAGCGAGCTTGGGCGCACTGCTCAAGTTGGCGCCTCCGGAGCTCCCGCGGCTGGACGTGGTAGCACTCGACTGGCGCGGGTTCGCGTACGCGGCCGTGGTGGCGGGCGTACTCGCGGTCATCCTCGCGATCGTCAGCAATCGTGTCGCCCGCGCCGACCGATCGGCTGCGCTGAGCGGCCGGTTGCGCACAGCGCCACGGACGACGCAGTGGCCGAGTCGACTGGTCGTGTCGCAGGTCGCGCTGGCAGTGGCGATCATGGCGGGCGCCGGTGTGACGATCCGTAGCCTCGAGGCGCTCACGCATGTCGAGATGGGATTCCGGTCCGACCACTTGCTCATTGGCCGCGGGTTTCCAGCCGATGGTCAATGGCGGTCAGACAGCGAGTGGACTCGCGCGGTGGCGCGCGTGATCCCGGCCCTCGATGCCGTCCCCGGCGTCACGAGCGCCACTCTCATGATCGCTCCGCCGTTTACCGGGAACATCGGGTTCGACGCGACCTACATGATCGAGGGCGAGCCGATCACGGCGCTCAAGACGAACCCGCTCATCGCGCTGTACACGGCCGCCCCTGAGACCTTCCGCACACTGGGCATTCCGCTGGTGAGCGGGCGGAATGTCACGACTGACGATCGGAACGGCGGCAACTGGGTCGCGATTGTGAGTGCGGGTCTCGCTCGGCGCCTCTGGCCGGGGCACGACGCGCTCGGGCAGCGGATTCGTCTTGGCACGCCTCAAGACCCGTGGTTCACGGTGGTCGGCGTCATTGGCGACAGCCGTTACCGCGACCTGCAAGCCACACGGCCGGCCATCTATCTCGCCGATGCGCAGGCGGGGATCGGTGCGCTGACGCTCGCGGTGCGTACCCGGGGCGACCCGGGCGCGATGGTCGCGACGATCCGTCGCGTGGTGCAGGAAACGGAGCCCAGACTCGCGATCGCTGGGCTCGTCCCGATCATGAGTCTCGCGACTCCGATACTCGCGCGCTCGCGATTCGCGGCGCTACTGCTCTCGTTCGCCGCGATCGCATCACTCGTGTTGGCCGTGGCCGGCCTCTATGGCGCTCTCACAGCGCTCGTGGAGTCGCGTCGCCGAGAGATGGGGATTCGGCTCGCGCTGGGTGCCGTCCCGCGGGTACTCGCACAAGCCATCGTCGAGCGTGGCGTCGTGCTCACCATCGGCGGCTCGCTCATCGGCGTCCTGTTCGCATTTCTGGGGACGAGGGTACTCAGTGGGCTGCTCTACGACGTGTCACCCACCGATCCGGTGACGTTCGCACTGGTCGTCGCTGTGATGGCCAGCGTGTCGATCCTCGCGTGCGTCGCGCCGGCGCGCCGTGCGACGAAAGTCGATGTGTTGACGGTCATGAGAATCGAGTAGGATGTTTGGGCGGCACGCGGCGAATTCCTTCGAGCGGAGACATGCATGAAAAGGCCAGTCGTAACGTTGCTCTTTAGCCTTGCCGTGGGACTACCGGCTGCGGCACAAGACTCGGCCGCGTGCAAGGGACCCGGCGGTCCGGAGCGCTTCCTCGCCAGCGGCCTCTCGCCCTGGCGGACGGCCCCGAGCGGCGTTGCGCGGATGAATCTCGTCGGGCGGACGAATCCATCCGCCACAGAGGTTCAGGTCTACCGCGAGCGGTATCCCGCGACGTTCCTCGGCGACAGCACCAAGGCCACGGCTCATCGAAATGTTGGCACAGCCTACATCATCGTGCTGCACGGTACGCTCGTCGTCGACCAGGAGGCACAGGTCGACTTCATCGGCGGGTCCGGCGCAGTGCCGCTCGATCCGACAACGGGGCAACTGAAGTAGAGGGAGCGGGCGCGTCGGGCGCTGCGCGCCTGAGAAAGTAGACCTGCAGAGAGTAGAAAGTAGACAGGCGGCCCTTGCCTGCTTCCTACCTTCAGTGCTTCTACCCCCTCGGGCGTTTGGGCGCCTGCCAGTATATGCCTTGACACGCATATGCACTCCGTAGTATACTAGGATCATGGAATCCGTATTCGCAATCGTTGCCGAGCCGAACCGGCGCGCGATACTGAGCCTCCTGGTCTCATCCCAACGCTCGGTCGGCGAGATCGAGCGGAAGCTGCGGATGTCGCAGCCCGCGGTGTCAAAGCACCTGCGAGTGCTGCGAGACGCTGGGTTTGTCGAGGCCACGGTCGACGCACAGCGCCGTCTCTACCGGCTCAAGCCGGAGCCGTTTCAGGAACTGGAAGATTGGCTGGCTCCGTTCCGCCGGCTCTGGTCCGATCACGTGGATGCGCTCGAGCGCTACCTCGACCGCATGGATCAGCCAACACCAGCACCAAGGAAGACAACCACCAAGACGAAACGGCCCAAACCGCGAACCTGACACAGGAGACACGACAATGAAAATCAAAGTGACCAGCCTGTACGTGGACGACCAGGAGAAGGCGCTGCGCTTCTACACGGAAGTCCTGGGCTTCGCCAAGAAGACCGATTTCAGTCAGGGGCCCTATCGCTGGCTGACCGTAGCCTCGCCCGAGGAGCCGGACGGCGTTGAGCTGCAGCTGGCGCTGAACAACAGCCCCGCAGCCAAGGCATATCAGCAGGCGTTATTTCAACAGGGCCAGCCAGCCATGATGTTCTTCACCGACGACGTCAAGGCTGACTACGAGCGCATCAAGAGCCGCGGTGCCGAGTTCACGATGCCGCCCACCGACGTGACCGCGTCGACGATTACGATGCTGAAGGACAGCTGCGGCAATCTCATTCAGCTCACGCAGCTGAAGCGCTATAGCTGAGGACAGGAGTGTGACGACTCGCGAGCAGTACACACTGGGCACGGCCCACGGGGCGCAGATACAAAAAGACGGGGAGAAGTGGACGCTCGTTCTCGTCAGAGAGCTGCGCCACGCGCCGGAGAAAGTCTGGCAAGCGATTACCGACCCGGCGCACCTGCGCGAGTGGGCTCCCTTCGACGCCGATAGGAGCCTGGATACAGCTGGCACCACGGTGAAGCTCACCACGGTGGGAGCGCCCGCGCTGCACGTTACCGAGACCACGGTGACGCGAGCCGTCGCACCGACGTTGCTGGAGTACAACTGGGGCAAGTTCGATATGCGGTGGAAACTGGAGCGTCTTGGCGGCGGTACGCGCCTGACGCTGTGGACCAACATCGGTCGCCGCTTCATCGCAATGGGTGCTGCCGGGTGGCACCTGTGCTTCGATGTTCTGGATCACTTCCTCAGCGGAGCTCCCCTTGGCCGCATCGTCGGTCCCGAAGCGATGAAGCTCCCCGGCTGGCAGCGATTGAACGCCGAGTATGGCGAGCAGTTCGCGAAGGAGGCGAATTGGTCGCCGCTCGCCGCTCAAGAGCCGTAAGTCGAGCAGGAGCGCACAATGCCTCAACCACGCTCCACGGTGAATACCGTCCTCTGGACTGTGCAAGTGGTGTGAGGAGCGTTCTTCAGCGGCGATGACCGGCGTCTGCCGGCAGCGTCCCGCGTCTACTGGAACGCCGGCGGGCAACCCTCATTGGCGACGTCGTCAATCGCGCCTCGCACGCCTCGGATTCAATTGCTCAAGACAGACCAGTACTTCTCCTCGTCGTCGAGTATCCGACCGGCACCGCGAACGACACATGTGAGTGGATCCTCGTCGACGTGGATCGGCAAGCTCGTTTCCTGACTCAGGAGCAGGTCCAGGCCACGGATCAACGCACCGCCGCCAGTCATGACGATTCCACGATCGATGATGTCGCTCGCGAGCTCGGGTGGCGTGATCTCGAGCGCGCGCCGGACGGCGTCGACGACCTGTTGAATCGACTCCTGAATCGCCTCGCGGATTTCCGCGGAATGGAGAGTGATGGTTTTCGGGATGCCCGATACGAGGTCGCGCCCCTTGACGTCCATCGTCCGCTCTTCGCCGACCGGCATGGCTGAGCCGATCTGTATCTTGATCATTTCGGCTGTGGGCTCGCCGATCAGCAAGGTGTAGTTCCTGCGCACGAACTGTACGATCGCCGTGTCGAGCTCATCGCCACCCGCACGGATCGACGTGTTGCTGATAATGCCGGACAGCGCGATAACCGCGATCTCGGTTGTGCCACCCCCGATGTCGATCACCATGTTGCCGGTCGGCGCTTCCACCGGGAGGCCGACGCCGATCGCCGCGGCCATCGGTTCGGCCACCATGAACACGTCTTTGGCGCCGGCGCCGAGGGCGGCGTCGCGGACCGCACGCCGTTCCACCTCAGTAATACCCGACGGGACGCACACGATGACTCGAGGCTTTCTCCTGAACACATGGTTGCCAATGATGCGCGTTAGGAAGTGCCGCAGCATCTGCTCGGTGACGTCGAAGTCGGCGATCACGCCGTCCTTCATGGGTCGGATGGCGAGCACGCCAGCCGGGGTGCGGCCGAGCATGCGTTTAGCGTCGAGCCCGACGGCTTTGATCTTCTTGGTCTCACGATCGAGCGCCACGACCGAGGGCTCATTGAGCACAATGCCCTCGCGTTGGACATAGACGAGAGTGTTCGCGGTGCCGAGATCAACGGCAATCGCGCTCGTCGGGAACAGGGACCGGGATCTGATTCCGAGAAAGGGCCAACGCATTCCGGTGGCGGCCTCCCGTCTCCCTCGACTAGCCGGCGGCGCCTGCGCGACGCCAGGGGAGAGTGGGGCAAGGCACACGGCGCTCGCGGTGAGCCCGTACTGTAAGGTAAGTGTCGGACTGGGGCGATCAACCAGCACCAGTGAAACGTTGCTGCGGAAAACGCGTAGGAAGAGTATGCCTTCGCACGCTATCACACCCCGTCGTATCAAACTCGCCTTCGTCGTCGGCGTGCTCGCGGACATTCTCCAACTGCCTGTCAGCCTCTCGCTGCTCGCTGGCTTCGTCCCGGCTGAAGGACTCGATGCCGCAATCGACGTAGTCGCTGCTGTACTCGTGAATTGGCTCCTCGGCTTCCATTGGGCGCTCCTGCCGAGTTTCGCACTCAAGCTGATCCCGGTCGTCAATGTCGCCCCCACCTGGACCGCCTGCGTCGCGTACGTCGCGCTGCAGCGCCGTCACGCGGCGAGAATCGCTTCCTCCGAACGCGCTCCGGTCCCAGCGTTTGACTCACATGCAGCTCAGCCCCCGGCGGCGTGAGCTGCGGGGCGGCGACCGTTCGTGACTGGCTTGGTTAGAGGCTAGACGTTGGACGTTAGACGTTGGACGTTGCAGGCGCTTCCAGCGCCGTAGCGGCAGAGCCCGCCTGCTAAGAGGTGCACCTTGGTCTTGCAGCGTAGCGGTCCGCTGCCAGCCGCCGTGCATCTTTCGCTATGGACTTGCCCCGGCTCCGCTCGCTTGCCAGGTCGGCCTCGAATATCGCTCCGTCCAGAGCGCGCTAGCATCTCTTTGCAATGCGGGGAGGCATGGGCATCAGACGCGTGGCCGTAGTCGTGTTGAGCGCCGGTCTCGCCACTTCTGACTACGGGTACCCGTGGTAACGCCGGGAGCCAAGCTCAGCTCACGACCGCCGTCACGCCTGCTCACGCGGCCCTGGCGCATACTGGCAGTGTTCGGGCCGGCGACGATGTTGCTGCTCGTCGGCATCCTCACCTACCTGTCGATACAACGAACGCGGGCAGCGCGTGTCTCGGTGAGGCATATGGATGCCGTCTATACTGGCCTCGACACCCTGTATACGGACCTCCTGGACGCCGAGACCGCCCAGCGCGGGTATGTCATCACCGGGAGCGCCGCCTATCTCGGGCTGTACAATCGCGCGACCGCACAGATCGATGCGGATGTCGCCGCCATCGGAAAGCTCGTTCAGGGCTCGGACGCCCAGGCCCGTGTGGATTCCGTGCAGTCGCTGGTCGACGAGAAGCGAGGGGAGATGGCCAACACCATCGCGTTGCGTCGCGCCCGCGGATTCGATACTGCGGCGGTGGTCGTCCGTACGGACAGCGGTAAGCGCACGATGGACGTGATTCGCAGCGTGCTCGCACAGATCGTCGCAGACGAACATCGGGTGTCCGCGCAGCGAATCGCTCGCGAAGAGCGCGGGGCCGAGCTGACGGAGACGGTCCTGGTGATCGGCACGGCACTTTCGGTAATCACTGCGGTCCTTCTGAATGGGCTCCTCACCCGGCTTGCGGTGTCCGAAGCCGGCGCGGCCAGCGATCTGGCGACACAGGCCCAGCGGCTCGAGGCGCAACAGGCGGAGCTGGAGCGACAAACCACCCAGCTACAGGGACAGGCCAATCAGCTGGTGGCCGCGAATCAGATCCTGCTGGCGACGTCGGCGAGCCTCCAGGGCGAGAAGGAGGCCCGGGACATCGCACTTCGTGAGGCCGAGGAGGCGCGACGTGACGCACTGCGCGCCGACGCGACGAAGACACAGTTCCTGACGGCAATGAGCCACGAGCTTCGTACGCCGGTGAACGCGATCCTCGGATTTGTCGAGCTGCTCAACCTGGGGTTGGCCGGACCGTTGACCGAGACGCAGCGTGACCATTTGACCCGCATCGGCAACAGTGGCGCGCACCTCCGGGAGTTGATCAACGACCTGCTCGACTTAGGCCGCATCGCGGCCGGGCAGCTCAAGTTCCGGCTCGAGCACGTGCCAGTGTTTCAGATCCTCCACAACGCCAAGGAGATGGTCGCCTCGATGTTCGAGTCGAAGGGGCTGACCCTTACGTGGCCAAACGTCGATCGGCAATTGACCGTGTACGCCGACCCCGCAAGGGTGCAGCAAATCGTGATCAATGTGCTGACCAACGCCTACAAGTACACCGATTCCGGTGGACGCGTGACGGTCGAGTGCAGTAGCTCGGCGGGCGGCAACGAGGAGCGCGACCCGACCAATGGAGAAATGCGTGCCGCCATCGTGAGCATCCGGATCAGCGATACCGGGAAGGGCATCGCGCCCGAGTATCTCACTTCCATCTTCGAGCCGTTCGTGCAGCTCGACCGGCGCTCCGTGCAGGCGAGCAAGCACGGAGTGGGCCTCGGACTCTCCATCGCCCGCACTCTCGCGCGCGGGATGGGAGGGGACCTGACCGTCGAGAGCGAGGTGGGACGCGGCAGCAGCTTTACCTTGATGCTTCCTGTGCAGGGGAGCAGCGCAGCGACCGCCGAGGGCGCGCTGTGAACTGGGGTCTGGGGTCTGGGGTTTGGGGTCTGGGAACAACAACTACGACCTTCATTGATGATCGCCGGCGCGGATCTCGGCGAGCATCTTCTTGCCGTTCTCGTTGGCGGGATTGAGCGCCATCGACTCTTCGTACAGCTGGATGGCTTCGTCGCGCCTGCCGAGTCGAAAGAGCGCCTCACCGTAGCTGTCGTAGACGTTCCAGCTCTTCGGAAAGAGCTGGCTATTCGTGGCGAAGACATCGACGGCGTCCGCGTAGCGATGCGAGACCGGTATGTGCAACCGGGTGCTGTCGCCCATGAAGTCGTAGCCCAGCGCGTTGAATTCTTCCTCGTCGATGGAGAACTGTTCCCGGTGGAGCAGCACGTGGAGGAGAAACTCGTGCGCGGCAGCGAGGCCACGAGTCGCGAGCAAATGCCCGTAGGCTCGAGCGGCACTGGGTCGGGGTACGGGAACCGATCGACCATTGAGGATCGCCAGCGCGCGCAGCGCGAGATCGTGGGTGTGCACGACGGTGGAGTGCTGCTCGTTGTCGAAGAGGATGACGGTCTGATGTTTGGAGATGTCGCGGAGCAGAATGCAGCTGAGGCCGAACATCCCACCGCCGTGATTCACGACCGTTCCGAGTGACATATCGCGCTCCGCCTCCCAGCCGAGCCCATAGCCGGCGGGATTGATCTTGCCATCAGCGAGGCGCATCGGCGTGTAGGCCTGGCGGAGCGTCGAGTCGCTCAGCAGCCGGCCTTCGGAGAGCGCCTGGTCGTAGCGCAGGAGATCGCGCGGCGTGCTGATGATGTCGCCGTAGCCACCGATGTTGTAGTTGTACCAGTACCGCGCAATGTACGGAACGGTGTCGGGATCGACGCGCTGGTCAGCGTACATGTAGGGGATCACAGTCGGTATCGCGAGGTCGGCGCGCTCGGCCGCCGCGTAGTGGTAGGACGCGACGGCGGGGACGAAAGTGTGCGTCATGCCGGCCGGTTGCAGGATGTGTTGCGCAATGTAGTCGTCGATCGGGCGCCCTGTGATTATCTCGACGATGAGGCCCAGGACCGCGTAGTTGGCGTTCTGGTACTCCCAACGGTCGCCGGGCTGGAAGGACAGGGGCAGACGCTTGGCCACGTAACCCGCCAGCAAGTCATGGTTGGTGAAGACCGTGTCGGGATGCGCGAGCCGCAGCGAGTCGAAGACGACACCCCACTCGGGCAGGCCGGATGTGTGCGACAGCAAATGCCGGATCGTGATCGTGGGATAGGGAAACGCCGGCAGATACCGGACGACGGGATCGGTGAGGCGGAGCTTGCCCTGGTCGCGCAACTGAAGGATCGCCGTCGCCGTGAACGTCTTCGTGATCGAGGCGATCGGGAACGCCGTGGTCGGCGTGTTGGGTCGCTGCGTCGCGGGGTCGGCCATCCCGAACGACCCTTCATAGACGATGCGGCCGTGATCGCCGACGAGAATGCTCCCGGTGAACTGATCGTAGCGCGCGAGTGCCGAGAAGTACTGGTCGAGGCGCTGCGCCGGCGTGTGCACATGCGGGGGTGCGCCTCCCGCACCGATCACGGCGGCAGCCAGTATGGACGTGGTCCGCGCCCGAGCCTTGGCTGGCAGTAGCAGTCGAACCGGGCAGAACCGTGGCTGCGGGTAACGTTGAAAAATCAGCATCTCACTGCTGATAATTCAGCATAGGCGGACGGAAGTCAACCCCCGGGGCAGTCACAGCTCACCACGCTGACCCAGGTATGTCGGTGCGGCTGGCCGGGTGGGCCTCTCCAATCGCGAGTCCCGGAGCCCGTCGTTTTCGCCTATGTTCTGCACGATGGCGGCAGCGACTCCGAAGGATTCGCCGCCCAGCGACCATTCTCAGGGCTGAACCCACCATGCTGCGTTGTACCTTCGCTCTTGCACTCGCGTGTGCTGCGTCCACTGCCGGCGCACAGCGTCCCGTCGATTCCGCGGCGGTGGCGGCGATCAAGGCTCGCTACCGCAAGATGGAAGTCCGGATCCCGATGCGTGATGGCGTGCGCCTCTTCACGGCGATCTACGTGCCGCGTGACACGTCGGTGAGCATGCCATTCATCATGGACCGGACGCCGTACGGCGTCGGCCCGTATGGGCCGGACGCGTATCCGGGGACGCTGGGTCCGAGCGGCAACCCGGAGTTCGCCGAGTCGGGATTCATCTTCGTGTTCCAGGATGCGCGCGGGCGGTACTACTCGGAGGGGACGTTCACCGAGATGACGCCCTACAAGGAGCACAAGGGGCCCAAGGACGTCGACGAGTCGACCGACAGCTATGACACCATCGACTGGCTGATCCACAACATCCCGCACAGCGTGCCCCGTGTGGCCATCTACGGCACGTCGTATCCCGGGTTCTATACGACCGCGAGCTGCGTGGACCCGCATCCCGCACTCAAGGCGTGCGAGCCGGGCGCACCGATGACCGACTTGTGGCGCGGCGACGACGTGTTCCACAACGGGGCGTTCAATTTCGGCAACAACTTCGGCTTCTATCTCGGGTTCGGACGCACGCCGCGAGCGCCGGAGCTGGGCCCGGATCCCAAATACCCGCGGCCAGAAGTACACGACGCGTACACGTTCTTCCTCGGGATCGGGGCGGTCGGGTCGGGCACGCGGCCGTGGCTTCCGGTGGAGACCGCGCCGCGCTGGGATCTCGTGTTGCATCATCCCACCTACGACGCGTTCTGGCAGGCGCGCGACATCAGCCAGCATCTGCATCGCGTGCCGACGATGATGGAAGTCGGTGGCTACTACGACGCGGAGGACCTCGCCGGCCCGTGGCGGACGTATCGCGCCATCGAGAAACTCGCGCCCGGCTCCGACAACCACATCGTGATCGGGCCGTGGTCGCACGGTGGCTGGGCGACTCGCGGCGGCCACAGTGGGCCCGAGTCCGATGGCAATTCACTCGGCACGCTACACTGGTCGACCAAGACCGGCCCATGGTTCCGCGACTCGATCGAGTTCCCCTTCTACATGCACTATCTGAAAGACGCGCCGATGGCGCTGCTGCCCAAGATGCTCGTGTACCGAACCGGTGGCGAGCAATGGGACCGCTACGACGACTGGCCCAAGCCACCTGGCAGCGCGCGGTCGTTGTACCTGCTCCCCGGCGGCAAGCTCGGGTGGGGCGCCCCTGCGGGCGCAAGCGGCCAGCGATTCAGCGAGTACGTGAGCGACCCAGCGCACCCGGTGCCGATGGTCGACCATCCGGATCCAAGCCCGATGCCGCGCTCGTACATGGCCGGTGACAACCGGTTCGCATCGGCACGTCCGGATGTGTTGACGTTCGAGACGGATCCGCTGACGGAGGACGTCACGCTCTACGGTCCGCCAAGCCCCGAGCTCTACGTCTCGACGACCGGTACGGATGGGGACTTCGACGTCAAGCTGATCAATGTCTTCCCGGACGATGCACCCAACTGGCCGGGCGACACGACCGGATTCAAGGTGGCGGGCTATCAGCAGATGGTGCGCGGCGAGCCGTTCCGCGGTCGCTACCGTCACGATCTCACGCATCCACAGGCATTCGTCCCGAACAAAGTGGACTCGCTGCGAGTCGAGATGCCGGACATCAATCACACGTTCCGCGCGGGGCATCGGATCATGGTGCAGATCCAGAGCTCCTGGTTCCCCACCTTCGACCGCAACCCGCAGACGTTCGTCGACAATATCTTCTTCGCGAAACCGGAAGACTACAAAGTCGCGACGATGCGGGTGTATCACACGCCTGGCCAACTGTCCCGCATCGACGTGCGCGTACTGGAGGGCACTCCGGTCCGGCAGTGAGCCACCGTCGCATCGGCCACCTCGCCAATCGGTCGACGCATCGTCAGGGCAGCGGTCAAGGAGGACAAGGGCACCATGCACATGTAGAGGCGGCATTCATGCCGCCCACCCCGTTCGAACGCCCGACCGATGTGTGGATCGACGGTCATGCCATGCCTGCCATTTTATGATGGCCGTATCTGCATCGCTCCCAGGGCGGGCTGAAGCCCGCCCCTACATGTGCATCGTAGCCGGCGCGCCTATGGTCGTGTAGGCGAGGTGTTGCGGCGAGATGGCTGCGGGAAGAGGCCGGACGGGAGGTGCGAGCCGCTGTCATTGCCGGCGATTAGTCGGTGGATCCGCGTCGCCTCGGGGTTGGTGTCGACGAGCATCTGGTTGATGCGGTCTGCCTGAGGATCCCGACCACCGATCAGTTGGTGGATATGCGCGGCCTCGGCGTCGAGCGCCGCGACGCTCCAGGAGTGCGTGGGCCCCCTGTGTGTGAGCGTGAATGGACCCTTCTGCTGCACATCAACTGCCGCGACCGAGATATTGGCAACCGCCCATCTGCGCGGGTAATGGTGATAGGCGGACATGGCGACGCGAGTCTCGTAGTCGATCACTCCGGCGTCGCTCAGCTTGCTCACAGCCGCGCTGCTTACGAAGAGCAAGAGGTTGCTGCTGCCGCGAGCGGTTTGCAGGTTGACCTGGACCGGAGCCCCAACGTCCGCCTGGACCTGCGCCTGGAATTGGGTGAGGTCCTGAAGTTGACGAGCCAGGTCAGCACAGCCCACCGCGAGCGCACCCACGACCACCGAGAGTGCTCGACCAGGCGCGCGGCGACCCATTCGCGTAGCTAGCTCCTTGGCGGACGTACCAATCCGTAGCCGAGCATCCAGACTTCTCGTCGCGGCCAGAATGTGGCTCCGAAGCGAGGCGGCGGCAACGTGCGAATCTCCTACGTCGAGCGCAGGATCTCCAGCGGGTCCGCCGTCATGGCCCGAAGCGCAGGGAAAAATGTCCGCGAATGTGCGGTGCCGGCGTGCAGCCGCGGGCAAGCGGCCTCGACTTGTTCCATCTCGGTAGCCGGCTTTGCGCCCCGGTATAGCTTTGGTGGCAGAAGCGTGCTGTGAGTCGCGCAGCGACCACGCACAACTCCTGCGCGGGCGGGACAGGTGACGAGCGCTGAACCTCGAGCGACAACCGTCGGTACGCCGGGCACTCCCAGCCCCGGGTCTCCCGGCCCGACGCGGCGTTCTCCGAACCGGTGGGCCTGGACGATTGGCCGGGTTGCCGGAATTGATATCCGGGTCCACGCGACGTTCTTGCTGCTCCTGTTGTGGGTGGCATTTGCCGAGTATCAGCGGGTCGGATCCGGCGCGGCTGCCGTCCAGGGCGTGGTGTTCATGCTCGCCGTATTCGGGTCCGTGGTGCTACATGAGTACGGCCATGCGTTGACCGCGGCGCATTTTGGGGTGCGCACGCGCGCAATTCTGCTACTGCCGATCGGCGGCGTATCGCAGCTGGAGCAGATCCCGCGGAACCCGCGTCAGGAGCTCGCGATCGCGATTGCGGGCCCGCTGGTCACGATAGGTCTCGTAATCGTGCTGTACATCGTCCTCCGGGCCACGGGCACGCCGGCTGACCCTGAGCAAGCGCTGAGCGGAACGGGCGGATCGTTCGTGGCGCGCTTGATGTGGATCAACGTCGTGCTCGCCGTGTTCAACCTATTCCCGGCGTTTCCGCTGGACGGAGGCCGGGTGCTTCGCGCCCTGATCGCGATGCGGACCGATTACGTGCGTGCAACGGAGATTGCGGCGCGGGTTGGCCAGGGATTCGCCTTGCTGTTCGGGCTTTACGGATTGTTCGTTTCCAGCAACGTGCTGTTGGTGCTGGTGGCATTCTTCATCTGGGTCGGGGCGGCCGGCGAGGCGGCGACCGTTCGAGTGACGAGTGCGATCGATGGGGTACCTGTCTCTCGTGTGATGGCAACGGACATGCGAGCCCTATCTGCCGATGAACCACTTAGCGTCGCGGCCCAGGAAGTGGTGTCTGGCTTTCAGCACGATTTCCCGGTCGTCAGCGACCGCAAGGTGACCGGCGTGTTGACCCGTGCGGATCTGCTACGGGCGCTGGCCGCGGGGCGTCAGGGGTACACTGTCGGCGATGTCATGCAGCGCGACTTTGCGTCCACTACGCCGGACGAGATGCTGAGCGTCGCTGTCGCCCGCCTCCAGCAGTGTCGCTGTCGGACCCTGCCCGTATTGCGCGACGGTGTCCTCGTGGGATTGCTGACCATGGACCGGATTGGGGAGTTCGTCGCGATCGAGTCGGCGAGACGCGACGCTCGACCGGCTGCTGCGAACGCGCAACAACCTGCGTGACACCATCGCAGGTCACCCACCGACTTGCGGAAATTGGGATTAGGAAATGCGTCACAACTTTCGCATCGAGAAACGCTGATATGGATACGTCGGACGTTGGGAACCAGGGCCTGCTAGACGCTCTGCTGGACTCCTGGGACCGGAACAATACAATCCTGCTCAACATCCTGCGGGCGCTCCCGGACGGCGGCCTGGAGGCTCGCGCGATGCCAGGTAGCCCGACTGTCGCGCAGATGTTCACTCACATCCACGCGGTGCGACTTGTATTCGTCTTCGAGGACGCGCCGGAGTTTGCCACAAGCCAGCCCGAGGAAGAGTGGGCCGACGAACGTAACCGTGGGCGCATCGCGCAGATGCTGGAAGAAAGCGCCAACACGGTGCGGGATGCGGTAAGAGGTAGGCTGGACGCGGGTCGGGACATGAACATGCACTACGACCATCCCATCCTACTGCTCCAGCACATGATCTGGCACGAGGGCTATCATCACGGTCAGATCAAGCTGGCCCTCAAGAGTGCGGGTCGCCCACTGGGCGATGAGAAAGCCGGGCCAGTTACTTGGCACGTCTGGATGGACAAGAGGCCCGCTGTCCCAGGGGCCGCCTCATAAGGGGGCGCAGCGACTGGGTCCGGCCTGTCGGGCTCAAACATACGCCGGCGTGTGTGTGGTTTCGACGTCCAGCGATTGTCGCTTGGAGAAACCCGCGCGCACCCCACCCATGACCGCGTATTCGTTCACTGTCCCGGCCGCTAGCCCAAGGTCCAATACCGTCAGCTGTGCGCCAGAGGCGATGGTTTCGAATTGTGTTTCTTTGCCGACCGCGGATCTCAAGGGGTCGGCCCGCACAGCGATCTGCTCGCCGAGTTTCCCCACTTGGGGCGTCCTCACACGGACCGATCATCACGGATCAAGGCTGAAATCGAGACGCCCGCGCACGCGAGATGATGTCGTTTACCTGCATGAGAGTCGGTCGAGAAAGGAGCCGACGCTAGCGGACGGGCACGTTGTCAGGTTGGGCAGCATGAATGATCTGCCCAACCTTTACCCCGTGTGTGAAGGAGGGCGCCATGGTATCCGATGCGCTGGAGCAGGCCTATAAGCGCACGCGCTGGGGACTCTTGCTACGAGGACTGATTGCGCTCGCGCTCGGCATCCTGATTGTGACTCGTCCCATCGGTTCCGCCGCGGCGTTTGCGCTGGTCATCGCTGTCTGGGCCCTGGTGGTTGGCATCGCTGAGGTCGTTGAAGCAATCCAACTCCGGGATGATCTGCCCCACTGGTGGTTGATGCTGATCGCTGGACTCGTGAGCGCCGGGTTTGGGGTTGCTGCCCTCTACTACTATCCGGGCTTGTCGCTCGCCTTCGCCGTTATCTGGGCGTCGTACTGGCTCCTCGTGACTGGATTCTTCAGCATCTATATCTCGATGCAGGAGCGTCGCGTGCATGCCGCCTGGGGCTGGCCGCTCGCCTTTGGCATTCTCAGCGTACTGGCGGGCATCTATGGCATCATCGTGCCCCGGGTCACGTTGGCCGTGATCCTCGCGCTGATAGCGACTTTCGCGATCGTTGGAGGGATACTCCTGCTCGTCGGTTTCTTCCGGCTCGGCGCGGCAAAAGCCCGAGTGGCGGACGCCATTGGCCTGAGGACTAGTTAGTCGCGGTACATCCGGCGGCGCGTCAGGGAGTCAACCTGACGCGCGCGGATTCGTGGACGCTGATCCCTCGAGGCGCCAGACGGTCGACGAGCGGCTTACTGCCTCGGCGGGCCCGTCGGCTCGCTATCCCAATCCTGCTCCTTCGAGATGTTGGGCATCCGGTACTGCTTCCCGTTCCATCCGTCGAAGCCGTCGAGGTGGAAGGTCCACAGTCCGCTCGTGTAGTCGGTGAGCACGATGAGTCCGTCCGCGTTGCGGACATCGACATCGTTGGCGCCCGTTGCGTAGCTGTTGTCCGCCATGATCGACCCGTTCCAGCCGGGGTCGGGCTCGCACAGGCAGGTGTAATACCATCCCACGGTCTTGGGGATTTTCGGGTTCGCCAGACTCACGACCTGGAGACCATCCAGGTACGCAGCGACGAAGACGTACGGCCACCGCACGGCCATCAAGTGCGGACCGTTACGCCAATCGGCGGTCCAGGCCGAGAGCGGCGGCACGACCTTGGTCTCGCCGCTCTCTGCGGGCTGCAGATCGAACACGAACATCGGCCAGTACTGCTGCTCGACGGTCGCGACGGCGTAGCGGCCGTCCGGCGACGCGATGACGCTGTGCGACCCGCTGGTGACGAGGCCACTCTGTGGCGACATCGTGAACAGATATCGGGGAGCCTCCGGCCTGGTGATGTCGTAGACGTGAAAGCCGCCGGTCCCGGCGCCGTATAGCCTGTCCTGCCGCACCGCGGGATCGTACGCCGCGTAGGTATCATGGAAGCCGCGCGTGAACTGCTTGAGGTTCACGTCGGGCGGGATGTCGACCCTGCCGAGCAGCGCGTCCTTGGCGCCCTGGGCGATGAGCTTCCGCGCGTCGTAGATCTGCGCATACTGGCCGATCGTCGGCGTGGTGATCAGCAGGACGCGGCCGTCGGAGTGCTTGTACGCAAAGATGTGCACGGGGCGTGCGCCGATCGGACCGATGTGCGCGACCTCCTTGACGGTCGCGGGATTAGGAAGGCCGGTCACGTCGAAGACGATGACGCCCAGCGAGTCGTGCGGGCTTCCCTTGGTGTACGAGACGTTCTTCGCGAAGTAGTAGCGCCCGTCGAGCTTGAAATAGCGGCCATTCTCGCCGCCCAGGCCCGTGTCCTGTGGGCTCCGCGGGAAATGCCAGTGATACAGGACCTTGGGCTTCGTGGGGTCGGCCACGCTGACGATCCAGAAGCCCGTGTCATCGGTCATACCGGAGAGGTAGACGTAGGGGCGCGAGAGCTCCTGCTCCATGTCGAGGCCCGCGGTCGACAGCGATCCGTCCAACGGCAGGTGGCCGAGCATCTTGAGGTTGGGGCTGCCGTTGATCTTGGGCCGCGCCGGGTCGGGCGCTTGAGCCAGAGCAACGCTCATCCCGAGGATCGGCATGGTGGTCGCGATGCATGCCAGGGCTCCGAGACCGAGCCGCACGAGCGCGCGGATGGAGCAACACACTGGGGCCTCCACCGTGAAACGGTTAGCCGCCGATGATCGCGCGTGTGTGGCCGCGAGAGCTGCGCACACGACGCTCGGCGGAACATCGTGGCTACCATACGAGTCGCCGCCGAGCGCTGTCAAGCAAACGGATTAGGGAACCAAACGACGGACGGGCCTCAAAACTTCACGGGCCCACAGGGTCTCTCGGATCGGCGGGTAGGGGCGACGCAACGCGTCGCCCGCCAAAGGACGTCACGAACCTTTCTTGCGCAGGCCTCCAAAACAGGGACGGCCTGGCCTTCTCGGTCAGAGCGCGAAACCGACCGTCAACGGAATCATGTGGACGGAGTGACCGGCGAACCGGTTTGCTGTGGCGCTCGTGGCAAAGTATTTCGCCTCGCCGAAAATCATCAAAGGTCCAATCGCTATCCGGGCACCCGCGCCCACTTCGTACCCAAGACCGCTGTCGTGCGCCGTTGGTGTCTGCGGAGTGTCTTGACGACTCACGACGACAGCGGCGGGGCCTCCGACGAGATACGGGACAAACGGGCCGTTGCCGAGGCGCACGATCGCATCGAGGGCGCCACCCGTAGCCCGCTCAGGGCCGCTATTGCTCGCGTAGCTGGGCGGGCAGGTGATTCCAGGGCAGGTAGTGAACACGACGTTCGTGTTGGTCCCACGACCGTACGTGAACAATGTTGGGCGGAGCTCCAGCGGTATGACGGGCACTCCCACGAGGAGGAACACTTCTGCGTTCCAGTCGCCGACGGTAGACTCGTCGGCATTACTCGGCGCGGCCGTATATCCGCCACCGACGCCGACGCGAATCGACTGGGCGTGCACGGCCGCAGTTAGGGACACGAGCAGAGCGACGGCGACTGCAGGTGCGGTGAAGCGGACGCGCATGCTCTCTCCTTTTTTGGCTCGAACCCAGGGAATTCGTCTACTGATTGACGGTTCGAACGTACCAGCGCCACAGTGCGACCAGCACGACCAGTGGCCCAAAACGGCGCGAGTCTGCCGGGACCGGAGCGCGGACGCCCCCACATTCGACCGTAATCAAGAAACGCGCAAGCTGGCCACCCGTGCTGTCCCATTGAATATTGATTGGCCGTGTACTCGACCTGCCTGTTCTGCCACGCGTCACTTGGCGCGAATGAGGTCATCGAGCGCTTCCCGATGGGGCGATGGCTCGTGTTCGCCGGACTGATTCTGCCGCGCATCAACGCATGGGGCGTGTGGAGCGGGACGCCGCCGGTATGAGGCTCGCCGCGCGCAATTTGCTGCGCGCACCGGCGTACGCCGCGACCGTCGTGCTCGTGCTCGCGCTTGGCATCGGGGCGGCCACGGCTGCGTACACCGTGATCCATCGCGTCCTGCTTGATCCGCTGCCGTACACCGCGCCCAACGAGCTCGTGACGCTGGGTTCGACACTGACGGGCCAGAGCGGACGGGTCCCGATGTCCTTCCTCGACTTTCAGGACTACCGGCAACAGAACGACGTGTTCTCGGACATGGGGTTCCTGATCGGCGACGGCATGACGGTGCACGGCGTCGAAGGAGGCACCGAAGTTCTCGTCGCCATGGTATCCGATGGCTTCTTCACCGTACTGGGCATGCGAGCGGCCCTCGGGCGCCTCCTCGAGGCACGCGACTTCGCTCCGGGTGCCCCTCCGGTCGCGGTCATCGGGTACCGCTTCTGGACATCGCACTTCGCCGGCTCACGAGCAGTGATCGGACAAACGGTGAGCCTCTCGGCCGGCGTCGTCACCGTGGTGGGCGTGCTCCCGCGCGGCGAAGGCTATCCCGAGTGGGCGCCGGGCATGTCGAGCGCGCTTTACGTGCCGATTCCCTCCATGCCGTACATTGCCGAGAAGTTGCGACACCGGTCGCTGCACGCCGACGCGCGCGTGGTGGCCCGCCTCAAATCCGGTGTGTCGATCGACCAGGCGCGGCCGCGTCTGGCGGTCGTGGCGCAGCGTCTGGCCGCGACGTTTCCGGCAGCCGACTCGGGGCGCGCTGTCGATATCCAGCCGCTCAAGCGTGAGGTCGTCGGCAACGTGAGTAGCGAGGTGACCGTCCTCGTTGCCGCCGTGAGCCTGGTGTTCCTGCTCGCGTGTCTCGACGCGGCAAACCTGACCCTCGTCCGGGTGACGACGCGCCGGCGCGAGCTGGCCGTGCGAGCCGCACTCGGTGCCGACGGCCGACGGATCGCGCGCTACGTCCTGACCGAGAGTGCACTCCTGGCAGGCCTCGGCGCCCTGGCGGGCGCAGGCCTGGCGATCGTCGCGATTCGCGTGCTCACGACCGTCGCCCGCAACGCTATCCCCCGAATCGACGAGATCCGAGTAGACGGCTCGACGCTTCTGTTCGCGATAGCCGGTGCGGTGACGGCCACGATGCTGTGCTCCATCCTGCCGCTCGCAGCGGTTCGTCGTACGGCGCTCGCGCGCACGCTGAACACCGGAGCGGGCCAGCGGAACAGTGACCGGCTCGGGCTCCGATGGCGCTGGGTGCTCGTCAACGGCCAGCTCGCGATCGCCATGACGCTGCTGGTCGGCGCTGCACTGCTCCTCAGGACATTCGCCCACATCCGTGTCCAGAACTACGGGTACGACGATAGCCATCTGATCGCGTGGGACAGCCCCTATCCGCACAAGACCGACAACCTCGCCGCACGGCTGGCGCTGTATCGGCGCGAGCTCGATGCCGTCAGTGCGGTCCAGGGAGTTCAATCCGCCGCGATCGAGTACGAGGGTCTGGACACCCCTGTGTGGGGCGATGCAGACAAGAGCGGCGGCGATTCGCTCGTCGCAGGGTTCGCCACAACGAGCTTGGGGTTTTTCTCGACGATGCGGATCCCGGTCCTGCGCGGGCGGGAGTTTACAGACGCGGACATGCACGCCGGCTCGAGTGTGGCGATCGTGAGTCGAGTCATCGCCGATCGTCTGTGGCCGAGTGGCGACGCCGTGGGGCACCTCGTAAGGCTGATTGACGTGTCCACCGCGGATCCCGATTACGGGAAGCCGATAGACGCGACAGTCATCGGTGTGGTCGGCGAGGTCAAGCGCTTCTCGCTCACCCAGGATATCCCGTCACCGCTGGTCTACCTGCCCTACACCCGTGTGGCCTTCACCCACTCAAGTCTCGTCGTGCGGACCGCGGGCGCACCGAGCCTTGCACTGCCAGCTGTGCGCCGGAGTCTCCTCGCTGTCGATCCCAATGCCACGGTCAACGAGATCGGGGTCTACACACTTCTCGTGGGAACGGGCGAGCAGCGATTCGCCGCAGGCCTCTTGAACGGTTCCTCGTGCATCGCCCTCGTGCTCGCATTGCTCGGCCTGTACGGCATCGTCTCCTTCGTCGTCACCAGCCGGACCGGCGAGATTGGCATCCGATTGGCACTGGGTGCGCAGACGACCGATGTCGTCCGACTCTTCGTCGCAGAAGCCAGTGTGATTGCCGCGACCGGCCTCGTGGCTGGCGCAGTCGGAGGCTTCCTGCTGGGCCGGCTGATGCGCGCGATGCTCTACGGAGTTGGTCCGACCGACGCGCTGACCTTTCTTGCGGTCGCTGGGTTGCTCGCCGTGGTCACCCTCGCCGCCAGCTACGTGCCGGCACGTCGAGGTAGTCGAGTCGATCCGGCTATCGCGCTACGGGATGAGTAAGGTTAGGGAAGATCGGCGCGACGGGTAACGGGTAACGGGTAACGACAAACGGCCACGGGCGACCGGCCTCAACGCGTGCACGGACTCACCCCCGGCGGGTAGGGGCGACGCAATGCGTCGCCCTCTGGCGTTGACCACGATCTCCTGGTTGCGCGTCACCCGTTACCCGTCATTCCCCCCGCAGCACCGTCGCAGCATCCACGCGGGACGCACGGATCGCCGGGACGAGCGCACCGCACCAGGCGGCCGCGCCGATGACGAGCGCTACGGCGAGGTAGGTGCTCGGGTCGGCCGACGAGATACCAAACAACGCGCTGCGGGCCGCGCGCCCCGCCAGCATCGCCCCAACGAGGCCCAGCGCGACGCCGATGGTCGTGGACCGCATCCCACGAACCACAACCGTGCGCCGCACCTGCGAGCTAGTCGCCCCGACGGCGATGCGAATGCCGATCTCGCGGCGCCGCTGCTCCACGACATACGCCATCGTCCCGTAGATCCCCTGCACCGCGATCAACAACGCCGCCGCGGCGAACGCTGCGAGCACAATGGCGTCGACGCGCTGCTGCGACGTCGCGGCCGATCTGAGCGCGCTCATCGAGGTCATACGACCAATCGGCACGAGTGGGTCGACTGCAGCCATAGCAGCACGCATGACGCGCTCGATCTCCGCTCGCGGCGCGCGACTCCGCACCACCAGGCTGCTCCAACGCTGCCACGTCTCGGTACGCTGCACGTAGGGCGTGTACACCGCAGGGACGTCGGCCTCGGTCAGGCCGTGTGACTTCGTGTCGCCCGCTACGCCGACGACGGTCATCCACTGCGCACTGTCTGCGCCGACCCACTTGAGCCGCGCACCAACGGGAGATGTCGTCGGCCAGAGTTGGCGAGCGAGCGCCTGATTGACGATGGCCACTGGAACTGCGTGCTCATCGTCGGCAGCGGTGAGACCGCGCCCGCTCACGATCGGAATACGCAGCGCCGCGAAGTAGTCGCCCACAACGGGCCGACTGTCAGCCGAGGGCTCCTGACCGGGCGCCGCGGCCGGCCGACCTTCGATCAGCACCCGGTGGCCAATCGAGCTCGTGCCTAGGGGCAGTCCAATCACCGACCCCGCTGCCTCCACTTCAGGAGCCGCTGCGATACGCTCGACGGCGCCGCGGATGGCCCGAGTCTGGCCCGGGATATCCGAGTACCGCACTTCCGGCAATACCAGCTCGCCCGTGACGACCGAATCGGGATCGAAACCCAGGTGGACACGTTGCAGCGCGACGAACGTGCGTCCCAGGAGCGCGGACCCGGAGAGCACGACGACTGCGAGCGCGACTTCGATCATCACGAGAGCACCGAGCAACCGATCGTGCTCCTTGCTGGGCGATGTCCGGAGTGAGCTCGGCGCCTTCGTCTGACCTGTCGCGAGCTCCTGGATCGCCGGCACGACCGTGAGTACCAGGCCGCTTGCCAGCGCGAGCGCGGCGGCAAGCGCGATCACCGACATATCGATCCGGATGTCGCCGACCCGCGGCAGTGTGGATGGCAGAAGGCCGATGAGCGCGCGTTCCCCCGCGACTGCGAGCCCGATCCCCAAGCCACCACCGACGAGCGTCAGCACGGCGCCTTCCGCAAGGAAGAGCGTCACGAGCATGCGCCGACTGGCCCCGAGCGCGGCCCGTACAACCACCTCCGGATGCTGCACACCGCCCCGCGCCAGCACTAACCCGGTGAGATTCGCCGTCGCGAGGAGCAGCACCAATACCACCGCCCCTTCGAGCACCAGTAGCGGCGTGCGCACATCGCCGACCAGTGCCGTCAGAAGTGGCACCGGCACTACGACCTTGCCGGAGTTCGATTGCGGATACGCCGCGGTCAACGCGTCGGAGATACTCTTCAGCTCGTGCCGCGCATCATCCAGCCGCACGCCGGGACGCAATACTCCCAGGGCCTCGAAATTATTCGTGCCGCGTTGTGCCAGCGCCCATGGCGTCTGCGTCGCCACCGGTGTCCACAGCTCGACGCCATCCCCGAGCACGTCGGCGGACGTTGGCATAACGCCGACAATCGTCGTCGGGTGATCGTTGAGCGTGACGGTCCGGCCAATCGCGTTCGGGTCACCTCCGAATACACGACGCCAGAGGCCGACGCTGATGACTGCGACGGCTGGCGCGGTCAGTGCATCATCAGTCGCTTCGAGCACACGTCCGACGACCGGATGGATGCCGAGGATGTGAAAGAACTCCGGCTCGACGACACTGCCAGAGAGCCGGAGCGGCTCGCCCTGGCCGACCAGATCGAAGTCCCACTTCCGAAGGAAGAGCGCGACGCCACTGAGTGTACGACTCTGCTTGCGCCAGTCGCGTCCGTCCGGAATCGAGACCTCGCTCTGACTCGACAGTAGTACGATGCGATCGGCTTGCGGGTACGGCAGCGGACGCCCGAGCACGCCGCGCACCACGCTGAACACCGCTGCGTTTGCACCCACGCCAAGCGCGAGCGTGACGATCGCAGTCATCGCATACGATGGGCGGCGCAGGAGCCGGCGCGCCGCGAGTGTCAATTCATGCCAAAGCGAGACAATCATCAAGGCGAGACTCGGGGAGTGCGAAAGACGGTTGGACGTTGGAAACCAATCCTCAGCGTTCGAGTCGCGAGTACGCGACGCCGTCCGACCACACGCCGGTCGGCATCGTGGCCAGCACCGTACGACTCGCGACGTCGATCGCCACGACTCGGTTCCTGCCCTGCAGGGTGACGAACGCCGTGCGGCCGTCGGGCGTGAGCACGATGCCCTCTGGACAGGAAGAGCCAGGAACTTCGGCAGTGGCAACGAGGCTATCGGGTGGAAAGGGCACGCGCCCGAGCTCGGCTCGCGTCGCGGTGTTGACGAAGCGAACCGACCCGCCGGCAGGATCCGTGATAATTGCCGTTCGGCTATCGGGTGTAATGGCCATGCGGTATGGCAGCCCGAAATTCCCGACGGTATCAGCGATCGAAGCGGATGCTGGAGTCACAACGCTCACTGTTTTCGCCTTGTTGCTCGCCACCCAGACTTGGTCACCCTTCGGCGAGACCGCGATACCTTCGACAGCCGGTGCCACTGGGATGGTTCGAACGAACGCACGCTTCGCGATGTCGAGCTCGGAGATCGTCCCATCTCCAACGTTGCTCGTGAAGGCGTGGCGGCCATCGGCCGTCAGCGCGACCATGTGCGAGCCTCGTTGGGTCGTCGGAATCACAGCGCTCACCGTGCCGGCTGCGATGTTCACGACGAGCACCGACTGATTCGCCTCGACAGTCACCAGGAGGGTCGAGTCGCCAGGAAGAAACGCGGATCCATGCGGCCGGTGGTACTGGCCTAGGTCGATTGTTCGCACAACTGTCGGGACCGCCGCCGACAGATCGATCACGGTCAGCGAATTGCCTGGTTGGCCGCGCGGACCATAGTTCGACACGACAGCCCACCGCCCACTATGTGAGATCGCGACCTCGTGCGGCGCCATCCCCGTCGCCAACGTGGCAACGGTGTGTTGAGTCGCCAGGTCCAGCACCGTGACGGTATTGTCGTTCATGTTGGCCGCCAGAAGCGTCCCGTGCAGCGGTGCTGGCATACCGGAGGGCGTCTGGGCCGACAGCGGCACACACAGTACCGCGCAACCAATGACGAAGGCGCTCGCGAAGACAAAGGTGAAGTGAAGCATCGGGTGACGGGTTACGGGTGACAGGTCAACGAACCACGAGGCCCTGGCCAAAGCACGCAGGTCTAGGAACCAGGGTTAGAGATTCGGGAATCGGAGAGACTCGGCATGAGGCAGCCGTTACTCACGCCACCAGTATGATTGATCTACTGACGGTGGGGTTGCCTGGTAATCAGAAAGCGTCGACCCACAGAAAGTAGAGAGTAGATACGTGACGCGCGACGACAACGGCCACGCGCGGCCAGCCTGAAGGCGTGCACGGACTTACCCCCGGCGGGTAGGGGCTACGCAATGCGTCGCCCTCTTGCATTGGGTGAGAAACCCGGTGACGGGTGATGTCTACCCTGTCTACCTGCGTGATTTCTACTCTCAGGCGCGTCAGCGCCCGTCCCCTTGCCTTTCGTGCCGCTCACGCTGGAACACTTCCAGGTGCAGCACCGTCACCCGGCCGTCGGACGCAGCAGAAAGCTCTTCCTGGATCGCCTCGAGCCCAACGGACTCCACCTTGCGCAAGGTGAACTCTGAAGCGCTGATACAGGTCAGGGTGTCTCCGACGAGATCGTACGGAGCAAGGTCCTCGACATATGCCCGGTGAGTCTGCGGATACCGGGCGACGGCCCGCTCGCGTGTACGAGACCAGACTGCGACGGCATCCTCGGAGATAGGCACCGTGCGCGCCACATCGATTGCGGGCACACGATCACTCTCCGGCAGCCGATCACCCTCGGCGGCTTTCACCACGGTGAGACTACGATACTGTCCACCGTCTCCAGGTACGCGAGCCACTTCGCCATCAGCCTCGACACCAGATCTACCCAGGGCAATCGGCTCCGACAATGCACGCTGCTGCCGTTGACGTTGCAGCCAAGCCTGGTAGCGCACATCGCCAGCCAGGTTCGTCTCTCCGTCAACAAGCTTCAGCAGGTAGGCTGCCCAGCTCCGCTTCACACGCGTATGATCGGTATCCCGCACATACAACAGGTACTGCAGTGCATCATGGACTCGACTCGGCCGGTTGGCCAACATCCGATCCGCATGATCACGCGTCACACCAAAGTATCGCAGCAGCATGCGCTGCACACGCAACTCCCGTGCATCAAGTGCACCTACACCCCGTAGCAATGCAGCCATCCGCAGCTGCGGCCCAGGCTCGAAGCTGAAGGCATACCGGCCGTGTGCGATCTTGGCGCAGTCCACGCTCCCTAGGATCTCCCACTCGACCAATTCGGCTGCCGCTTCATTGACCGAGTCGCGGACGGCAGCTGGTCGACGAGCGATGCCGACCATTCCACATTGTTGCTGTAGATCCGCTAATCCATAACTCCAAGGTGTGGCGACACCTCGTGCGGCCTCGCCGGCGAAGAGCTGATACAACCGCTTTGCAATCGGACTACGTAGAGCGACATAGCGCTCCACATTAATCCATGCAGCCCATCCAGCTGCGAGTTCACGAAGCCAAAGTGGATTGATCTGCAGATGAGAGATCCAGTCCTCTCCATCAGACCGCCGGTCATAGCTACGGCTGACAGCATATTCCAGCACGTGTAGCACACCAACTGTATCAACCCCTTTCCGTGGTTTCGGAACAGGAGCGCCATCTGGTTCCACCGGATGGATGATGCCGGATACATCAGCATCAGCCGCAGTAGACTGAGCGAGCAATAGAGTACCCAACTCCTGCGCGGCTTGCGTCACATGCATCTCGATCCGAAGATGGGAGAGCCGGTGGAGGGCTTCACGAATGCGCCGACTGGTCTCACCATTCATCGGCCGACCCATCGCCCGCGCAATCATACCAACTGTTGGATCGTGGAACTTGCCAGTCATGATCAGCTGCGTACGTGCAGGTTCCCCTAAGTCATCCGCGATCTTGAACAGAGCAAAGAGAATGTCGCCATCTGACCCGTATGGAAGGCCATACTTGTCATCACCTTTGACAATGACATCGTAACTCGAGCCATCGGGCCGCCGGCCACGAAGTGAGGCCCAATAGGCGTGCACCGGCAGCCGTCCATCCCCATCAATTGGCGCCTCAAGCTTCTGTACCGCGCGAATCAGAGGCAGGTCAACCAGGCGTAGCGCAACCGGGTTGGGCCCGAGACTTGTCAATCGTGCCTCGAGAAGCACATTCTCCCACGGCACAACTGCCTGCACCAAGGATCGACGCATGGCGAGAAATTATACGACCAACACTCCAGTGCCAGTAAGTAGATCCACTTCGAAACAGCACTGAAAGCAAAGGGCCGCCACGGAGCTCCTGGTTTCTTGCTCTTCAGGTTTCTTAATTGTTTTCCTGTCCTTCTATCAGGTGCTCATTGACTGTGTGTGCAAGGAGTTGTGGAATTCTCGCTAAGTCACTAGCCACTTAGCGGTTGTAATGTGTGTCTGTATCTGCGGTGGATCTTCTAGGGCCTACTGCGCCTACAGGCACTTGTACGCCAACCCTCTTATTGGATAGCGGCTGCTGTTCAGGCTGATTGTAATTCGGCTAAACGTACGCCGATGCTCAGAGCATTACTCTAGCTGGACCTGAGACCTGGCAGTTCACTTTCTCTGAGGTAGGAGAGCGCTGTTGTACCTGACTAAAGGAGTAACAATCCAGGTATCTAGATATGCCCGTAGCCCCCTAGTCCAGAGGCCGCTATAGAGTAGTATCGAGCGGATACATATCACCTGTTCTGCTAGCGGCTAATTTGTTGTTGCTATGATAGATAGAGCGGTGAACAGCCGATGTGTCTACCTAGCTATGTAGTAGCTGGGTACCGGTGAAATAGCTGCGTCTGAGGGTTGGCGTACGTTCTACGTGCTTCCTCTAGTTGACGGCACTTACAGATCTTTGTCTGAGCGTTGACGAACTTTTCTATGCCCCTTGTCGGCGATTTCCAGCCTGATGCAGCCACCCAGCTTCGCTTGGGTGCACCCTTGTCCGCGGCATCTCCCGATGCAGCAGTGCAGCTCGTGGCCGCTCGCTACATACGGTCTCCACTTGACCCGGGCGCCATTCGTGACCTGAAGCTGGTGGTGTTCTTGCTCGAGGTGGACGGAGGACGTCTCGCGCGAGGCCTGAAGTCAGGGGCTGCGAGCGTGGTGTACAACGACCACACCGCCAGCCGGATTATGGCACTCGGCGGGATCTCACGAGAGCGTGTTAGTGCGGCCATAACGCGACTGGTGGAGGCTGGCGCCTTGCTGGTCGAGGACGGAGTCGATCCACGGTTGGTTTTTGCCGAGCGAGTACTCCGGCCGGTGGGAGGGGCCGAGTATATCGACTGGTTGTTGGTGCTCACGCGGCTCCATGGGCAAACGACGGCGCTGCTCCTCATCCAGGCAGTTGTCGACACGATGCGAGTGCCGTGGGAGTGGGTGTCGCTGCCGTATGAGAATGTTGGCCGAGCGGGCGTACTACTCACTAGGCATGGTGCGGCACGGTATGAACCAGCTGCTGACCGCGGGCATCCTGGAGCGCAGTTCGCATAGTGGTCGGAGCCACGAGTATCGCTGCTCATCGCTGGGACTTCATGGTGGGCCAAGGTATGCCGAGCCGGAGCTGGTCGATGCTTCGAACGCGTCGCCGTCATTTGCGGATATTCCCAGCACAGGCCCCGTACGGCGTCCTATCGTCCTGGCCGCTTCTCCGCCGAGCACTGTACCTGCTCCTCCCACTGCTGTGGACCCGCAGGCGGCTATGGTGGTAGAGATTGGCGGACTCGTGCTCAGGCTTCCCAAGGGGACTGTGATCTCGATGGGTGTAGACGCAACTGGCGCGTCCGTTTACGAGATCGGCCCGCATCTCAGGATCAAGCAGGGGGGGTGAAGGGCGAGGTCCTGGGTTTGGGGTTCGGGGTCTTGGACAAGTCGAAAGGCCGGTCATGGTGCATTGTCGCGGTTGCCGTCCCCAGATCCCAAACCCCAAAACCCAGACCCCTCAGTCCCTATGAATCGTCTCGACGTCTTCGCCCGGGATGGCTGGCGGTGTGTCTATTGCGGAGAGGTGTTTGAGCCAGCCGACCTCACGGTTGACCACGTTCAAGCGCAGGCACGTCGGGGGGATCAGTCACCTGGGAATCTGGTTACGGCCTGCCGAGTATGTAATACTCGCAAGGGGAGTCGACGGCTCGGCGAATTTCTGATTGAGGATGCTGCTGCGCGGGCCAATTTTTTTCGCTACGCGGTGCATGTCTGGTCGCGTCAACTCCGTACACTCGAGCAAGAGCTCAAAGCCGCCGGGATAACTGCCAAGTGATTGAAGCGCGTGAGGGACACCCCACATCCCGACTAGCGAGCATCGCTGTCTGATGGCGGACGCGATCGGCGGCCTACCGGGACCACTCACTCGTACGGAGCGCGTGCGTGCGGGTGTCGCGTACTGGTTGTTCGTTGTGGCGTGTCTCGCGTTCTCCGGCGCGGGCTGGTATCTCGTCTACGTCGAAGCGGGGCCAACCCGAAACACCCAGCCCGTACAAGCGCGCATTGAGCACACTGAGCTCGTCTCGATCAAGGACCCGAATGGCCACGTGTTGCGACGGCCTCTGGTCATCTACTCCTACTCGGTCGGTGGCGTGCGCTATACAACTGATCGAATCACCTCGCTTGGGCGATCGCATAGCGCGTCATGGGCGGAAAAGATCGTGGGGCAGTTTCATGTAGGCCAAACCGTGACGGCGTACGTAAGCCCGTTCGACCCGGGATCTGCGTTCCTCATCCAGGATCGTGATTGGCGAGCCTACGTGTTCGCTATCGTCCCGCTCCTGGTTGGACTTGGCCTGGCTGCCTATTGGCCTTGGGCAGGGATTCGCACGGCGTCGGACGCGTAACCACATTCACATCGACGCCATGCACCATCTCCTCAGGGACTATGGCTACGTGGCTGTGGTGTTGCTCGTGGGGGCAGAGAGCCTGGGTGTTCCCCTCCCTGGTGAGACGGCGCTCATTGCTGGCGCGGCGCTGGCCGCTCGCGGCAATCTCATGCTTGTCTGGGTGATTGTGGCTGCTGCCTTCGGAGTTGCTCTGGGAGGAGCTGGCGGGTACTGGATCGGGTTCACAGGGGGGCACGCCTTTGTCGTGCGGTTTGGCAAGTGGTTCGGAGTCAAGGAACATGAGCTAGACATGGCGCAGCGGTTCTTCGAACGGCACGGAACGGTGGCCGTCGCATTGGGCCGATTCCTTCCGGTCATTCGCATTCTGACTGGGCTCGTCGCGGGCATCACGCAGATGCCGTTCTGGCAGTTCGCGACCGTCAATGCGATCGCTGGGGCGGTATGGGCGACGCTATTTGGCGTGCTTGGCTACGAGTTCAGCCACGATATGGTTCGCCTGCAGCAGCGATACGGTCCCCGCGTAGGTATCGTGCTTCTTGGCCTGGGCATCGTGGCTTTCGTGATCTTCAAGTGGCGTGAACGACAGATGAGTCAGACCGCGTCGGTGAAAGCGGCATCTGCCGAGCCTCCAACTTCGCCGTAGGCTGCGAATGTACTAGGCTGTTAGCTGACCGGTCATCCGTCACCCGGCCCTCAAGCCCCTCGCTGGAGAGGACGCATGCGCTATCGACAACTGGGATTCAGTGGCCTCGAGGTATCGGAGATGGCACTCGGGTCATGGCTGACGTTCGGCGTTGGAGTGGATCGCGATCGCGCGCTGGCGTGCGTCCGACGCGCGTTTGATGTCGGTATCAACTTCATTGACACAGCCAATGTGTATGGACGAGGGGCAGCCGAGTCGTTTCTGGGGGAGGCGCTCGCGGGGATCGACCGGCACTCGTACATACTCGCGACGAAACTGTTCTTCCCGATGTCGGACGAGGATCGGGGACTGTCCGCCGCGCAGATCCACAAGCAGATCGACGCGTCGCTCAAGCGGCTCAGGACCGACTACGTCGACCTGTACCAGTGCCACCGGTACGACGTCAACACTCCGCTTGAGGAAACGATGAGGGCGTTGACGCAGGTGGTGGAGCAAGGAAAGGCTCGCTACATTGGCTTCAGCGAATGGACAGCGGACCAGATCCGCGCATTGACTGCGATTCCAGATGTTACCCGCTTCACCTCGAGCCAGCCGCAGTACTCGATGCTCTGGCGGAAGCCGGAAGCCGATATCTTTCCGCTCTGCAGCGAGCTCGATATCGGCCAAATCGTGTGGTCCCCGCTCGCGCAGGGCGTGCTGACCGGTAAGTACCTGCCCGGGCACCCGCCGCCGTCCGACTCTCGTGCGGCGAGCCCCGAGATGAACGCGTTCTTCAGGCCGGCGCTGAGGAACACTCACGTCCTGTCTGCGGTGCAGCGGCTCAAGCCAATTGCTCAGCGCCTCAGTCTCACGCTGTCGCAGCTGGCGCTCGCATGGGTGTTGCGGCTGCCCGTGGTGACCGCTGCGATCATTGGTGCGAGTCGACCAGATCAGGTGACGGAGAACGCAATGGCGTCGGGGGTGACGCTGCCTCCGGATGTGTTGACGGAGATCGATACCGTTTTGGCCCCTGCGGCTCGAGAGGTGGAGCAGGTGTAGTCGGCGAGCGGTTGGCCACCATTCGGTCGATCACGGCGACGAGATCGCGTGGAGGGATCGGCTTCGCGAGGAACAAATCGCCGCCGGCTTCCATCGCGTACGTTTCGTCTGAGCGCGAGACGTAGGCGGTCAACACGATGATCACCGAATCGTGTGTCGAGGGCTCGGCGCGCAGTGAGCGGATGACCTCGAGCCCATTGATGTCTGGAAGCCCGAGGTCGACGACGATGACGTCCGGCCTGCTCATGCGGGCGATGTTGAGTCCTTGCAGTCCGCCGACCGCCTCCATGACACGGTACCCGGCGTGCGAGAGGACCCGCCCGTAGATCAAACGGGAGTCGAGGTCGTCGTCGACCAACAGGACGATCATCGGATCAGGTGATCACCGTGCGAACCCGAGAGAAATGAACGCGTGCGAGCTGTCTTGACTGAGCGCTACGCGGACTTGCGGGTACCTGTGCGTTTGTGCGTGCGAGCTGGAGTATGTGTCCGAGCCGTGTGCGTCTGGCTCTTCGCCGTGGCTTTCCCCTGTGCGAGGCTTTCCTGCAGCCGAGCCAGGAGATCCGTCACGGGCGTGCCTGTTGCTTCGGGTTCCTCGACTTCGATCTTCTCGCCTTGGAGCTTGGCGTTGATGATCCGCAGCACGTTGTCGCGGTAGTCATCGGCGTACTTTGATGCGTCGAACGGGTGCGCCAGGTTTGCGATCAGCTGCTCAGCCATCTTGGCTTCCTGGGGGCGCACGCCCTCAGCCGACGGGAACGTGAACTGTGAGGGGTCGACCAATTCGTCGGCGAAGCGCATCGTCTCGAGCACCAATGCATTGCCGACCACTTTGACGCTCGCCAGGTGTTGCTTCTGTCGCATGGTGAACTTGCCGATGGCCACCATGCCCGTCGTGCGCATCGCCTCGCGGAGCAGCGCGTAGGCCTTCTCGCCGCCCTTCTGCGGGACCAGATAGTACGGGGTATCGAAATACCGGAGGTCGATCTCCTGTTCCTTCGCGAAATCGAGGATCTCGATGACGGAGGACGACTCCAGTGCAGCGGCTTTGAGGTCCTCGTCCGGCAGGGCGATGAACTTCCCTTTCCGGTACTCGTACCCTTTGACAATGTCGTCCCAGACGACGGCCTTCCCGTCCGCGGTGCACACGCGCTCGACCTTGATCGGTGCCAAGTCGGTCTTGTGGAGCTGGCGAAAGTGGATCGCACCCCCGGTCGTCCGCACGGCGGGGTAGAGTCGCGTCACGATGTTCACGAGCCCGAATGAGAGGGCGCCTTTCCAGACAGAGGCCATCACGTGGTTGATCGGCAATAGTGGGGCCGTGCGGCGGGCGCTTCGCTCGCCGAGAAAGGAGAAAGGGGTAAGGAGAGAGGGAGATGACTGAACGGCGGCCATCGAGCGCCCCCAAGCGACCTCGACAGTGGCGCTCTCCTTTCTCCTCTCCCCTTTCTCGGGCGCGAAGCGCCCGGGGTCCACTGGTGGGTGGTCGCGCGCATGCTAGACTAGGAGCGAGAAATTGGCCGTTGTAGATGCAAGTCTCGTCTCGTCATACAGGTCGCGGCGCAACGATGGGCTGGAGCTCCGCAAAAGGGTTCGTGTGCGCCTACGCCGTCCTGACCGCGGTGGGGGTCTCCGTCGCTGCGCAGCAGCGGGGGCGTCCGGATACGGGCGGCCCTGGGGGGCCGGCCCAAGTCATGCCGCCGGGTTGTCCGACGCCGACGGGAGTCGCTCGTGCCGTGTCGCCAGGCGACGTCTCGATCGCCACGCTGGACGAATCCAGTAATACGCCCGGGATGAACGCAGCGGGTCAGCACAGCGTGTTCTACAATGGTGGCGCGGTGGTGTCGCCAGCGGATACCGGCAGTCGCCCGGCACGGTCTTCGACGCAGAGCGGGTCGACGAGTGCAACCACAGTGCGGACACACGCTGGGGGCGACGTCGCAGGCACCGGATCCGCGGCCACTGGCTCGTCGAAGACGCATGCCGCCACCCGGCGCCCCCGCGTCTGGACGGTCCAGGTGGCGTCGTACGAAACGTTCGACGAGGCCCTCGCCATGCAGGCGAGCCTTTGCAGCCGTGGCTATCAGGCCCGCATCCGCGGTGCGGTCCGCCCCTTCGAGGTCCGAGTGGGCCGCTATGCGAACTCGGACTCGGCTCTCCGGATCGCGCGACGGCTGACGACGCGTCAACTCACGGTATTTGTGACGCCGGCGGAATAAAGCAGGGATCACGGGTCGGGGAATTACAACGCCGTTTGCAATCCGGCGGGTAGGGGCGACGCAATGCGTCGCCCGCCGTTGGTGGAACCGTGCACGATGCCCGCGCGCTGGCGGTGGGCGCGTCGAGAATCATGGGTCGTATCGCCGCACCAGAGGGCGACGCATGCGTCGCCCCTACCCGCCGTTGTCACAGGTCCTGGTCGTTCCCTGACCCCTAACCCCTCCGCTCTTACCCCTTCCTTTCTCCCTCGACCGCGGCCCGCATGTGGGTAGCCACGGAGCACTCCTGCTTCAGCGCTTCCACGAGCGCCTCGGCCTGTTTCATCTGGAATGCCAGGGTGCCCGAGCGCTCGAGGACCTGGTCAACGTACGCGCGCTGGGCTGCGATCACTTCGACGCTCTGGCGAACATTGAGGGCGAGGGCGTCGGCTCGAGCAATGCGGCGCTCCAACTCCTCGATCTGCTTGCGCTGCTCGGCGAAATCGCGCATGGACGACGTAGCAGTCTTGAGCTGCTCCTGCGTCGAATCGAGGATCGCCCTGGTCTCTTCGACCTCGCGCCGGCCCTCCGCGATTGAGCGCACGTTGTCGGAGGCGCGCTCGGCGAGCTCCACCACATGTGAGATCTGGGCGCGGAGTGCATCGAGCATCGCCTGTCGGCTGCCAATGTGCTCCAGTGCCGTGCTCGCGTCGGACTGGGCGGCCTCCCACTTGCTGAGCAGATCCTCGAAGTTGGCCATCCGCTTCTCGACATTGCCGAGTGATGCGATCCGGCCATCCAGATCGTGCAGCAGCTGTGCAGCAGTCGACGACCGTGAGTCGGCCCCTGCGAGTTGACTCGCGATCCCGCGCGTGAGCTCTTCCAGGCGCTGAGCGGCATCGGCAGCCTCGCGGCGAGCGTCGGTCGCCCGTGTGAGGTGCTCCGCCGCACGATCGAGAGCGGCTTGCCGCTGCTCGATCTCCTGCCCAAAGACTCGCGTCCGCTCGCTCAGCGTGTCCAGCGAGTTCACGCGTTCCTCGACGTTGTCCATGGTGCTGCTCAGGACCCCCAGACGACGCTCGACACCCTCGACGGCGCCCGTGACGGCGCCGATCGTGTTGGCGACGCGCTGAGCCTCGCCCGCCTGACGCGCCAAGTCGGTGAACCGTGCGTCGGCGGCATCCATGCGCGTGCGCACGGCGTCGCTGCGATCGTGCAGCTGGGCGACGCGGGACTCCAGGTCGCTCAAGCGCCCATGGAGCTCATCGACCGTCTTGCTGCGGCTCTCGAGTGCACCGGTCGACGCGGTCAGCCGGTCGACATCTGCGCGGAGCGAATCGATACCAGGACGCATGCGCTCGATTTCCGCGACATGACCCTGCAAGGTCACGAGCCGCGCGTCGGTGCCGCTCAGCCAATTGTTCGTCTCGGCCTGTCGCTCGCGCAACCGCGTCATTTCCGTGTGCGCTGCGCGGACCTGCTCCAGGCCATCGCGAATCGCCTCTTCGGTCCCACGAAGCGTGATAAGGTCCTGCGTCATGCTATCGAGCGTGGGGCGCACCTCCTCGACGCGATCGACGCGCTGCTTCATCTCGTCCAGTGTCCGATTCAGTTGGCCGACGTCATCGCGCACGGCGCGCAGCCGCTCGGACTGCGCCGCAATGCGAGTGACATCGTCGGAGATCGACGCGACCTCGCCCACGAGATTGCGAGCGCGCGTGTCGGTTTCGTCGAGCGATCGACGCACGGCGCCGAGCGCCGCGGTCCGGTTCTCGCACTCCGTGACACTGCTGCGCAGCTCGGCGATGCGCTCGCTGACGGCATCCAGGCTCCGATTCTCGAGCTCGAACCGTTCGGCGCTGCCCTGCATCGTCTCGCGCAACTCGGCAAGCGCACGGGTCGCTTCCTGCTCGGCTTCCTCGAGCTTGCGCTGACTGGCCGTGATTTCGGCAGCGCGAGACAGAACCATGGACTGTTGTGACTGCACTTCGAGGAGCTTCGCTTCGAGCGAGGTCATCTCACGCCCCTGCTCTTCCTGGCGACGGAGCGCGGTCTCGAGCTGCGGATTCATTGCGACGATGTGCGCCACCTGGCCGGCTGCCCGATCGACCGCCTCGCGCTGCTGCTCGACGAGGGCGGTCTTCTGCGCGACCTGGTCGGCCGTGGCCTTGAGGACGCCCAGCTGGTGATGCACGTCCGGGACGGTGGCCGCGATCCGCAAGAGGGCTTCGAGCGCCTCTTCGGAGGCGCTGGCCTTGCGCTCGATGGCATCCATCTTCCCGGCGGTCGCGACGGACCGCTGCTCGATGCCGTCGATGCGCGAGGTGGCGTGCTTGTGTGCCCGAACGGCGTCCTCGTGGACTGCCCGGAGCCGTCCGACGCTCCCGGTGAGCTCGCGAACCTGCTCGCCAACCGATTCCGCTTCCGTGCGGAGGGTGGCGAACTGTGGCTGCAAGGCGAGGAATCGATCGAGTTGATCCCGGAGCTCGAACGCGGCCGAGATCTTGGCGAGGAGGTCGGCGCAGGACGCGCGAATCCGTTCGACTTCCGCAGCCGATCCGCCGATTTGACCCTCGACACGCTCCTGGGACGCACCCAGTCGGGTGGCGCGATCCTGTACCGCCTTGAGCTGGGTCTCGAGCCGGTCGACGCCCGCGAGCGTTCGCTCGAGGACCTCCATGCGCTCGTTCATCGAGGACAGCTGGCCAGCGCGGTCGGCATTGGCGTCGAGGTTTCGCAGCTGTTCTGCCGCGCGCTCAGCACGGGCAATCAAGGCTTCCAGCTTCGCGGCGTCATACGCCGGCGCCGCGGGCCGGCCATTTCCGGAGCGCTCTGCCGAACCGTTGGGCGGCGCTTGCTTCTTGAAATTCGGAAGCGTGATCATACTAGAGTCTCCGAAAAAAGTCCGACGTAGATTGCCTGTTGCTCTTTGACTGCCCGTGCGAGTTGTCGTCACGCGTGTGTTGGGGTGGTTGCGGGCGGCGAAAATGCGCCAGCCGGTCAACTGTTCCGCAGGCCGACGTGTGCCACCGTGACTGCAGCTAAATGCAACATCCAGCGCGCGTGTCAGAGGCGGGGAGCGATCGTCTAACTGGTAGACGTGCGCATCCGCCAGGGTTATGATGTCGCGTCGTCAGTCACTCTGAGGGAGCGTGGGCGAGACGCCGAGTATTGCCGTTCTCGACACCGGGCGAGCACTCCGGTTTCCGCGCGAGTGCCCTCGGTGCGGCAGTGCTGCTGACACGCGCGTTCGTGTGACCAAGATCTTCGCGCGACGCACGGCGCGCGAAGTCGTGTGGATCCACTATCACGTCGACGTCTACGCCTGCGCGGCGTGCGTGCACGAGCACGAAGTCATCGTACGGCCGGATCCTGCGGCCGTGAATCAGGCGACCAAGCGACAAGCGACCAACGGGCTTCCGATCATTCTGGCCGGCGCATTGGTGCTGGGCGGCGGCGTGCTGCTCGCGAGCGTTGGCGTGACTGCGGCTTCCCGTCGAACGTCGGCGCTCGGATCGGCGACGATCGCCGCGCTCGGCCTGGGCATCGCGGGGACGGGACTCGGACTGATGGCCGGCGGCTGGCTGGCGCACCGCGCGATCGTCTGCCCCGCGGATTGGCCGGACGCGCAGTACGCGGTGGATGTCCCAGCGTGGCTTGGCGCGCGCGCGATCATGACCGCGCCGGCGACCGCGTTGGCACGTGCGGTGGATTTCTCGGACGACCGGAGTGCCGCCGACGAGCCGGCGTGGCGGACCTTCGTGTTCGGGCGACCGAGCTACGCGCAGGAATTCGCACGCCTCAACGCGCGCTACGTCTACGATCGCCAGCGGCCCGTGCCCAACATGCTGCTGCGCAATCAGCGGGTGTGGGTGTATGCGGCCGCAGCGGCGCTTGTGGCGGGGGCGATTTGGTGGTGGGACGGGCGCTGACGCGCCCGAGAAAGTAGACCTGCAGAAAGTAGAAAGTAGACAACAACCTGGGGGAGTCTCGATCCAGGCGGTTCGTCCACTCTCTACTTTCTGTGCTTCTACTCTCTCGGGCGCTTTAGCGCCCGCTGCCCTGAATGGCTACCGAGCCATCGGGCGCGGTAGGCGACGCGGCAGTGCCGAGGAATTCGCGGACCAGACGAACGGCGCTAATCTGATCCGCCTGGGCATAATTGAGCGTGTGCGTGCCCCATCCCTGGTGCGTGCCGTTGCGCATCACGAACGCGGGTCGGAACTCGTCGCGTCCGTCGCTGATCGGGCGGCGCTCGAGGACGACGTCGGCGATATCGACGAGGCGGTGCACGACCGAGGACGTGCCCAGGACGTGTTGCGTCCGGACGCGGACGACACCGCTGCCGCGGTCCAGCGTGACGACTTGGGCGGACACGCCGCGCCAGATCAGGATCGCAACGCAGAAGCATGCGACGACGGCGGCCCACAGCTCTACCGGCTCGCGTACCGCGTCGGCCCTGGCGGCGAGCGCCAATGCTGCGGCCATGAGCAGGCCGCCGATCACGCGTGGCGCGATCGCCACATTGCGGGCCACCAAGATCTGAGGTGCGGGACGTAGAATGCGCATTGTAGTTTCGAGACGATGCAAAGCGGCGGCGAGAAACGAGAGGGGCGCGAATAACGTGATTAGGCGGATGGGCAACGAGCCAGCCATTCGTCGGGGAGGGGCGACGCACGCGTCGCCCCCTTTACCTGCCTCCGGCACGAACCGCCCGACGCTTACCAAATCCACGATCCCACCTTTATCAAGACAGTAAGCCAACATTATAGCGGCACAGCTCGCACATTGCCCGCCGTTCGCGACCCGTTTAGAAAGGTCCTGAGTTCGACAGTCGCAAACGTGATGCCACGGGCCATGGTTCTCCGCGCGATGCTCTCGCGCTTAGTTCCGGATGCCGAACTCCGGATGCGAATCCCGGTGTTTAAGAGTGCGAAACCCGCACCCCTGCCCTGCGTACTGCCCTCATTTCACTGGATGGACTGGCCTTGAACCTCGCGATCTCCCTTCTGTCGTTCGTGCTGCAGGGCGGCGCCACGCAGGGGGGCGCTACGAGTCCGACGCCGCCCGCGGCGGCGCAGGGCGTGCCGGCGGACAGCGGGCGAGACAGCGCGCGGCGGGCGCGTCACCAGGCGCGTCGCTCGCGACGTGAGGCACTCGAGGCGGAGCGAGAGGTCCCGCTCACCGCTGCGCTGCTCGCGTCGGCGTACGATGGCGCGGCGACGCGAGCGCTGATCGAACAGGCGCGACTCGCACGGGCGGGTGATGATTCAGTGATTCGCGGCTACGACGCGAATTCGCTCGAGCGCATTTCCGCGTGGCTGACGATCGGTGCGACCGGCCGCGAGCGGCTGCTATTCCGGCGTGACCGGGCCGAACATGTCCGCTGGCAGCGGGGCCTGGGTGCGATCGTCGATGTGACCGGATCCCGCCGCGCGCTGCCGATGGTGGGCGGGGATGACGGGGAAGACGTGCAGGACATGGACGAAGCGATTGCCCTGCCCTACGTGCCCGGTCGTCGCACGCTGGCGTTGGGCGGTGAGCGCGGGGCCGATACCACGCAATACACGGACATCGACGACATCATCGATCCACTCGCACCGGGGGCGGAGGCGTACTACCGCTACACGCTCGGCGACTCGGAGGCCGTCACGTTGCCGTCGCGGAGCGGCGCGCCGCGCACGATCCGTCTGCGAGAAGTGCAGCTCCACCCGCGGCGGCCCGTGTGGAACATCGCACTTGGCTCGCTATGGTTCGACCTCGCGAACGGGCACCTTGTGCGGGCCATCTATCGTTTCGCGGCACCGATGGACGTGGTCGCCGTCGCCAAAGACGCCGACCCGGACGCGTTCAAGGATGTGCCATTCTGGGTCAAGCCGATGATCATGCCGATGACGGCGAGCCTCGACGCCGTGACGATGGAGTACGGTCTCTTCGGCGACCGATTCTGGCTTCCGATCGGCCGCTACGCCGAGGGCGGCGCCAAAGTGAACCTGTTCCGCGCGCGCATCCTGTGGGAGGTCCGGTACCGGTACGCGTCCGTGAACGGCCCCGATACCCTACCCAGACTCGCCGACTTCACTCGCCCGCTTAAACGCCTCTATCAAGACAGTATAGCGACAATATCACCACAATCAGCGCCATCTTCTGGGATCACGTCTCAGACGCCACCCTCTAAGCCCGGGCCGCCAGACACGAGCCGAATGGTTCGCGCCGGCGGACGTCCCAGACGTGGGAGCGCGCACGTGGACATGCGGTCTGGGACGGCGCGCACGGACCAAAGCGATTCCGTGGAGCTAGCGCGTCGGAAGGGGCAGTGTGCGCACCAGGCCACCTGGGACCATGTGGAAGTCCACGACGGCGGGGTCCGCGTGGTCGTGCGGACTCCCTGCGACTCGGTCGCCCTGGCCCGGTCGCCCGACTTGCCGCCGTCGATCTACGACCCGGGGGAGACCACATTCAACGAACAGGACCTGTCGGGCATCCTGGCCAAGCTCGCCAAGGCGCCCGAGCCGGACTTTGCGCCGCGTCCCATGCAGTTCCGCTGGGGTCTGGACGACAACCTCACACGATATAACCGGATCGAGGGGCTGTCGGTCGGTGCCGCGGTGGCGGATGAGCTCGGGCTCGGACTCAGCACCCGCGTCGAAGCGCGGATCGGGACGGCCGACCTCGAGCCGAACGCCGAGGCACAGCTCACACGGACCAGTGCGGCCAGCACCGTCGCGGGTGATGTCTACCGGCGGCTCGCGTCGGCCAACGACTGGGGCGATCCATTCACCGTCGGCGCCTCCGTCTGGAATCTCCTTGTGGGAGACGATGAGGGCTTCTATTACCGCGCGTGGGGCGGCGAACTGCGGGGCACAGTAGCGGCCTCCGCCCTGCCCTTCTCCTGGCGACTGTTTCTCGAGGACGAGTGGACGGCCCGAGTCGCGACCCAGTTCGCGTTCAGCAAGGCGCTGGGCGGAGAGGGCATGTCGGCGCGGAACCTGGTTGCCGTGGCGGGCACCTATACCGGGCTGCAATTTCGCATTACCCCCAACTGGGGGACCGATCCGAACGGTTTCCAGCTCTTGGCCGACATCCGGGGTGAGGGCGCGGGGGGCGCAGCCACCTACATCCGCGGCGCCGCAGACTTCACCGTGTTGCATCCCGTGACGCGGTTCGCCGACGGCGCCGTGACGGCCGGCGCGGGCACATCTGCCGGCGACGTCCCACCGCAGAGCTTCTGGTACCTGGGCGGACTCCGAACCATTCGCGGCATTGCCCCCGGCACGGACGTCGGGAACGCCTACTGGATGGTGCGGACGGAGCTCGGTGCGCACAGCGACATCTTCCGGCCGCTTGTCTTCTACGACATCGGGTGGGCCGGGGACCGATCAGACTGGAACCACCAGGGCCGACCGCTGAGCGGCGCCGGGCTGGGTGCTTCCCTGCTTGACGGCATTCTCCGCCTGGACATCGCGCACGGCATCTTCCCGACGCACAACGTCCGAGTGAACGTGTATTGGCAGGGCACGTTCTAACGACCGCGTCCGTTTACGCCGCTTGGAGCGTGCAGGAACATGGTCTTGACTAAACTCGCACAAAGGGACGCACATTCGCGACGTCGTCCGCGTTTCAACCGTTGAAATGAGGACCGTTGCCCGTCTGTCTCCTTTCTCCTTTCCCCTCTCTCCTTTCTACGTGGCGCGCAGCGCCCGGTGTGGCGCGAAGCGCCCGTCCCTCGCTACTATTGTCCGCGGTTCCTTACGCTCGTTCATTCTCCCGCTCGGGTTGTGCTGTGACGCGGTGGATCGCGATCGGCATGCAGAAAGGGGGCGTCGGTAAGACGACGCTCACCACCAATCTCGCGGCTGCCCTGGCTGGCGGGTTGGGGCTCCGTGTGCTCGTGCTGGATTTCGACGGGCAGCGCAACACAACAGTTGGCCTCTTGGGCTCTATCGCGGACGGCGGCACCACGATCGAGTCCGTGCTGCGCGAGTCAGTTTCCCTCCCGGATGCAGCGGTCCGCACGGAGTTTTCCGCACGTGCGGCGCTCGATGTCGTCCCCGGCACGCGCGGGCTCACCGCCTGGGAGCCGGAGATCCGAGACTGGAACAGCACTGTACTGCGCTTTCGCGAGGTCCTGCGCACGCGTCCACACGGATCCGACGCCGGCGAGCACCGCGAGTACGACGTCGTGCTCATTGATACGCCTCCGGCGGGCGGCTTGTGGCTGCAGGCGGCGCTCACGGTCGCGGACGGCTACATCGTCGTGGCGCAGTGCGAGCGGTACAGCGCGGAGGGGGTGCAGTTGATTCAGGAGACAGCGCGCCGCATCCGCGAGGACGCGCACCTCAACCCGGACCTCGCACTCGACGGATTTGTGGTCAATGCCGTGAAGTCGCGGCGCGCAAACCCACACGCGTTTCTCGAGGCGTATCGCGCCGCCTTTCCCGCCGCGTTTCTCGAGCCGCCGATTCCCGACCTCGCCGGTATCAGCGATGCGGCCACCACGGGGATACCGGTCGAATTTGCGGCGCGATGGAGTAAGGAGGCCAAGGTTTTCCGGCAGCTGGCGGATTCGCTCAACGACCGCCTGGCCTTGGGTGGCGTCAACCACACGGATCACGAGTCGGCCAACCGACATGAGGAGGCAAGCGTCTGATGGCTAAGCCCAAGTCGCGCGTCGGAAGTGCGGCAATCGCCGGCATGCTGGGTGTCCAACGGCCTCCGGGATCATCACCCGCCGAAGAGGATCTGCGCGGTTTGGCCGGCGGCGAGGCGACTCGCACACCGGAAGGCGCACATCCGGTGCGCGATCGCGTCGAGTCGGGCGTGGCCCGCGCCGACAACGCGCTGATGCTGGATCCGCACCGGATCGTCCGCCGAGGGCGATATGTGCGGCCCTTTACCGACGATCGCCGATTCCGGGACTTGCTGGCGGCGATCGCCGAAGCCGGCCACACGATCCACGTGCCGGTGCTGGTTCGCGTGGAGGGGCCACCGGGCGGCGTCGAATACGTCCTGGTCGATGGCACCCATCGGTTGGAGGCCGCGCTACGCCTCAACATCCCGGTGCCCGCAGTCAACCTCGGTCGGATCAGCGCCGACCAGGCCTTCGCGATTCAGGCGATGGCCAACGAGGTGCGCGCCTCGATGCACGTTGTCGACCAGGCGGCGTATGTGTTGACGCTCCTGGGGCAGGGGCTCACGCGCGAGACGGTGCAGCGCACGACGAGCTTCAGCACGGGACGCGTCTCCGAGCTCGCCCGCATCGGCTCGTTCCTCGTGACGCTCTCCGATGAGGAGCGCGCCCGCGCCCGCGCGGCGGCCGCGGTCAGCCACCGTGCGCTTCGCGCGATCGCGGCAACCAGCGGCACGCCGGAGGCGTTTCACCGCCAGTTGGGATCGCTCATCGCGACCTCACCAGCTGCCGATGATTTAGAAGCACTTAGCGACGAACTGGATGTGTCGGCAGGGAAGTTTCGCCGGCCTACGCCGGGGGACGCTTTAGTAACTAATAGTCACCAATTGAAACATGAGTCCGCTCTGCGCGGGCGCAGAGGCCGCCAGGCGCTCGGTGCTGGCGGGCTGAACTTCGCAGTTGGACGGAATCCGCGTGGCACATCGGTGACGTTTCGCATGGCGTGGCGTGCACGCGGCGTGCAGACGGACCCTGATCTCTTTCTCGAGCGGGTGCGGGAGGCGCTTCAGGCCATCGCGGCCGAAGCGACCGCGCACTATGACGTCGCGATCGCTCGACAGCGCAAGCGACAGGGCAGGGGACGCAGCGCGACGATGAGTGCGCGCGAGTGGCGCGACGCGATCGCCCGCGATGAGGCCGAGTTGGGAGCGCGGGCAACGGCCGACGCCGATCGGCCGACAGGGCAGGAGCACGCGTCGACACTCGGTGCGATCCCCGAGGGCGACAATCCGATGCCGGTGCCACCGAGTCGGCGCCGACCCGGCGAGGCACGGCCGGAGATCAGTCCGCGGCTCCTGGCCGGCCTGTCTCTCCCAATGCTGGCCGAGCGTCTCAAACGACGCTCACCCGACTACCAGCAGCTGGACTCGCACCTGAGTGATGTCGAGCGCCAGGCAGAGGAAGCCCGACAACGGGCGCGCGACGCCCTGACGGGCGCTGCGCGCCACGTAGAAGGGAGAGAGGAGAAAGGAGAAAGGAGATAATTGGTCGGCCGATGGAGGATTGCGGACGGCGACAGATTGGCGGGCGACGCATGCGTCGCCCCTACCCGCCGATCCGCGAGACCCTGTGCGCCGGTGAAGTGGAGTCCCATCCGTTCGTTTGGTGACCTTAACCCGTAACACCTGGTCCGGCCGCGGAGAATCGATATGCGTTGTTGTTTCCTCACTCGGCAACTCGCGACGATCGTCGTCGCTGGCGCCAACCTCGTCATTGCGGCGGCAGCGCATGCGCAGGGGCTACAGAGCGGCGACCTCACCCGGCTCCGCAACGTCGGTCAGGTGGCGCTGTCGCCTGATGGCCGCAGCGTCGCATACACGGTGATCATGCGCGACAAGCCGGGGCGACCCTATGGGGAGCTCTGGGTCGCGGACATCGCCACACAGCGCAGCACGCGTCTGGGTGGCGAGACCATGCGGGCTGCGCAGGCGCACTGGTCCCCGAACGGCCAGTGGATCGCCTACGATGGCACCGACGGCCAGCAATCGGGCATCTGGGTCATTCACCCCGATGGATCGTCGCCGACGTTCCTCGTGGAGACGCAGGGCTCAAACTCACCGCTGCCCGGTCAGGGGGAAACGATCGCGTGGGCACCTGACAGCAGGCAGATCGCGTACGTGTCAGCGACTCCGGGCCCCGAGACCGCCGAAGCGACCGGGGATCCTCTGGTCTTCCGCCGGTATCTCTATCGTCCGACGGCGAGCGAGGGTTTCACGCACTACAACGACAATCGCCGGCTGCATCTCTTTGTCGTGGACATTGCCACGAAACAGAGTCGCCAGCTCACTCGCGGCACGCGCGACGAGCACTCGATCGACTGGTCGCCGGATGGGAAGGAGATCGCGTTCGTGTCCAACTACGACCCTGCCTCCGACGAGTTCTTCGACTATAACGTCTTCGCCATTCGGGTTGCGGACGGTGCCATCCAGCGACTCACCGCGTCGGAGTACACCGAGTATGCGCCGGTGTGGTCACCGGATGGCAAACACATCGCCTACGCCGGGACCAAGCGCGGTGTGACGGACCGCGAGACGACGATGGAAGACACGCACGTCTGGATCATGGATGCCGATGGCAGCCATCGCCGCGAGATCGGGGCCGTGATCGACAATCGTCAGGGACATCCGGACTGGGCCGCCGACGGGAGCGCTGTGCTCTTCACCGTACAGGAACGCGGCAACGTGCACCTCGTGCGGATGCCCGTCTCGCCCACTGGCGTGATCGGACAGCCGCAGGTCGTCGTCAACGACCTCGGCGCCGTCAGCAGCTTTGCGGCGGGGAAGGGCGGCCAGGTCGCGTATGCCTTGTCGACGACTCGTGACATGCCCGAGCTCTACGTGAAGCCCGTCACGGGTGCCCCGCGCAGACTGACGGATCTCAATGCCGACGTCCTCAACGGCAAGCAGATCGCCGCCGTCGACTCCCTGACGTTCGTGAGCAACGACAATAAGTGGGACGTGCAAGCGTTCTTGGTGAAGCCGTTGGATCTCAAGGAGAATCCACAGGACACGTCGCCAGCGACGAAGTATCCCATGATCGTCGAGCTGCACGGCGGCCCGCATGGGCAAAACGGGCCGGCCTTCAATTTCCAGGATCAGGTCTACGCGGCCCATGGCTGGGCGACGCTGCACGTCAACTATCGCGGCTCGACGGGCTATGGACAGAAATTCGCCGATGCGGTGTTCGGCGATCAGGATGGCGACGAAGGTCAGGATGTGCTCTACGCCGTGAGCGCCGCGGCCCGGCGCAACCTGTGGATCGACCGCGAGCGCATGGGCATTGAGGGCGTGAGCTACGGCGGTCAGCTCAGCGACTGGCTGATCACGCAGACCAACGAGTTCAAGGCGGCCGTGCCGATTGCTGGCATCACGAACCTGATCAGCTATAACTACATCACGTACTACAACCAGTACGAGGAGATGGAGTTCGGTCAGTTCTTCACGCAGGGTACCACCATGGATGAGGCGTGGAAGCGCTCACCCATTCGCTACGTCGCGCAGGTCCACACGCCCACGATGCTGGTCCATGGCGACAACGATCCGGACGTCCCCACCGAGGAAGCCGAGCAATACTACGTCGCCCTCAAGGACGTCGGCGTCGAGACGGTCTTTGTGCGCTATCCGCGCGAAGGCCACGGCCTCGCCGAAACGGGCCACGTCATCGACGACATCAACCGGAAGTTCCAGTGGTATGAGGAGCACTTCCCGCAGCCAGCGAACGAGCGTGTGACGAATGTGCAACCGTAGACGGCGGGGGTCTGGGGTCTGGGGTCTGGGGTCGGGGGTCGGGGGACAAACCGTGAGGCCGACCGCGCGCACCGCGGCTGGCCTTGGACCGGTAGGGGCGACGCATTGCGTCGCCCGTTGTGTCACGGCGGTTGGTTGTCGTTCCCAACCCCCAACCCCTGACCCCTGACCCCGCCGGTTGCCGTCCGACCCCTCTTCCCCAATGAAAACCCAATCGATTGAATACCAGGACGGCGGCACCGCCCTGCGCGGCTTTCTTGTGTACGATGACAGCTCGCGAGCTGTGCGCCCTGGCGTGATCGTCATGCCGGAGATCTGGGGGCTTGGCGAGCACGCGACGGAGCGCGCGCAACGACTCGCTGCACTGGGTTATGTCGCGTTGGCTGGCGACCCGTACGGCAACGGCCAGGAGTTCAGCAGCATTCAGGAGGCACGGCCGGTCGCGCAGGCGGTCCGCGATAGCGCGACGAAGATGCGGGATCGAATCGGCACAGCGCTGGCCGCCCTCGTCAAGCAGCCCCTTGTCGACGCCAAACGGGTGGCTGCTATCGGCTTTTGCATGGGGGGCAGCTTCGCTCTCGAGCTTGCCCGGAGCGGGGCGCCAATCCGTGGTGCAGTCGCGTTCCACGCTGGGCTCGAGACCAAGCGGCGGGCGGCGCCCGGCACGGTCAAGGCTCGCGTGCTCGTCTGCACGGGCGGCGACGACGCGCATGTGCCTTGGGAGCAGGTCAAGGCATTCGCCGAGGAAATGCGGGACGCGGGTGTCGACTACCAGGTGAACGTCTACGGCGGCGCGAAGCATGGCTTCGCCATCCCCGGCTCCGACACCCGCAATATCCCCGGGCTCGGCTATAGCGCCAGTGCCGATGCCCGGTCGTGGGCCGAGACAGTGGGGTTTTTGAATGACATCTTTGGGTGAGTCGGAAGGTGAGTCCGGAACTGTGGGGTCAGGGGTCCGGGTCGGGGGTCAGGGAACAAATCGCAAACGATGTCGCAGTGCAACGTGACCCACATAGTGGTTTGTTCCCCCGGCCCCTGGTCCCAGACCCCTGACCCCCGTTGTTGAGCCACACCATAGCTTCCCTCCACCCTACACATTACCATAGCACGTGCTTCTAACACTCTTGGGCACTGCCATGGCCTTGGCGGCGCCCCTAATTGGTCGCGCCCCTCAGAGCGCACATCACACGGCGCCCCGAGACTCGCTTGGTGCGCACGCAGATCTGTACAGCGGCCGCGCGGGCAACCTGCGCGTCCGGACACCGCGCATCAACACGCACCTCGACCTCGATGGCACACTGGACAGCCCGGTGTGGCAACAGGCGGCGGTGCTCACGGGGTTCTCCGAGTATCAACCGGTCGACGGTCTGCCGGCTGAGGATTCGACGGACGTCCTGGTCTGGTACTCGCCGACAGCGATCTACTTCGGCGTCCGCGCCTACGAGGTGCATGGGGCGGTGCACGCGACGCAGGCCAACCGGGACGCGATCAACGGCGACGACAACGTCCAGATCATCATCCGGCCGTTCATCAACTCGCACCAGGCGCTCGTGTTCGGGGTCAACCCGCTCGGGGTGCAGCAGGATGGCACGATCACCGAGGGCATGACGACGGTCCGCGGGTTCGGCGTCAGCAGCCAGGTAGGGCCGGACTCCACCGATCTCAGTCCCGACTTCGTGTACGACTCCAAGGGGCGCGTCACTCCCTATGGGTATGAGGTCGAGGTCCGGATTCCCTTTCGGAGCCTGAAGTTTCCCTCGAACTCACCGCAGGATTGGGGCATCAACGTCATCCGCCGGGTTCAGCACTCGGGGCACGTCGATTCCTGGTACCCGGCGAAGCTGGCGGCGTCGTCGTACCTCATGCAATCGGGCGTGCTCGCGGGCCTGTCTCAACTCGAGCAGGGCCTCGCGCTCGACCTCAATCCGTTCGTCACGGAACAAGTGCTCGGCAGCCCGGCGGTCGGCACGGTGCCTGGCTGGCAGTACGGCGTGCAGCGGCCGCAGTTCGGCGCCAACGTCCGCTGGGGCATCACCAACAATCTTCTGTTGAACGGGACCTATCGGCCGGATTTCGCCGAGGTGGAATCGGACGCGACCCAGTTGAAGCTGGATCCACGCAACGCCGTGGCGTACCCGGAAAAACGCCCCTTCTTCCTGGACGGGCTCGAGCAGTTCAACACGCCGAACAACCTGATCTACACCCGCGACATCGAGGCACCGATTGCCGCGACCAAGCTCACTGGCAAGGTCGGTGACATCGGCATGGCGTATCTGGGCGCCATCGATGACGAAGGCTCGTTGGCTGCGGGCGGCGGCCATCCCGCCTTCAACGTCCTGCGATTGCGCGACGACTTCGCGCAGGGCTCGCAGATCGGGACCGCGTTCACGGACCGGGAGCTGGGTGGGACGTACAATCGCATGGCCAGCGTCGACACACGCATCGTCTTCGACAAGGTCTATACGCTGAGTGCGCAGGCGGCCGGCAGCAGCACGCGCGCCGACGGGCTGTCGACGGCCGGTCCGCTGTGGCAAGCGACGTTTGTCCGAGCCGGGCGATCGTTCGTCACGAGCTATAACCTCTCGGGGATCGATCCGCAGTTCGTGGCCGGCAGTGGCTTCATTTCTCGCGCGGGCGTCGGGCAGGGGAGCGGGGACTGGCGGTACACGTTCTATCCCGCGCATACGTTCATCGACACCTTCGGGATCGACGCGAACATCAGCTACACCTGGGTCTACCGCGAGCTGACGTCGCTCAGTGCGCCGGAGGACCGCCGGTACCACATCACGTTCCTCTCGACGCTGCACGGCGGCTGGCAGCTGCTCTTCGGCCTGTACGCCGAGTCGTACGGGTACGATCAGTCGCTCTATGGGAACTACTACCTCGGGCACATCAGTGCGTGCGGTGGGAAGCCCGGGTGCGTGGTGGATACGACGTATACGAAGTTCGTCGGCACCCCGTTCATTCCCAACACGGACTACATCTTCCAGCTCAGCACCCCTGTGTTCTCGAAGTTCGATCTCACGCTGCTGCAGCTCGCAGGGCGAGACGAGAACTTCTACGAGTGGGCGCAGGCCGACATCAGCGTGACCGAGGCGACGCTGAACTACCGGCCCACGGAGCGGCTGCGCGCGCAGCTCATGTACAACGCGCAGATCTACTGGCGGCACGACGACTACTCGATCGCGGCGAAGACGCTGATTCCGCGCCTGGTTGTCGAGTATCAGCTATCGCGGCCGATCTTCCTGCGCCTCGTCACGCAGTACGCCTCCACGTACCAGAACAACCTGCGCGATGACTCCCGCACCGATCTCCCGCTCTTCACGCTCAATCCGGCGAACGGCCAGTACACCCGCCTGTCCGCGTATCAGTCGAACCAGCTGCAGCTCCAGGCGCTGTTCGCGTACCAGCCGATTCCGGGGACGGTCGCTTTCGTCGGCTACGGCAACAACCTGACGGAGCCGTACGGCTTCAACTTCAATCCGCTGCGCCGCGTCGCGGACAGTTTTTTCGTCAAGTTCAGTTATTTGTTCCGAATGCATTAACGGCAGGGACCAGGGGTCAGGGGTCAGGGGACAAAACCTTGCGGCGGGACCGCTGCCATCGCGCGGCTTTATGGTTTGTTCCCTGGCCCCTGGCCCCTGGCCCCCGCTGTTAGCCAAGCTGCAATGAAAGAACCCGCCGCCGACGTCCTCACCATCGCAGCAATTGCCGTCGTCGCCTACGCGATCGCGGACGTCGTACACGAGGGGCTGGGGCACGGCGGCGCGTGCCTCCTCACCGGCGGCCAGCCACTCGTGCTATCCACCGTGCACTTCGAGTGCAGCCATGACAATCGCCTGGTGATGGCCGGTGGCACGATTGCCAACTTCATCGCGGGCGCGGTGGCGTGGGGACTCGGTCGCGCCACGAACGGTTCGCCGCACCTGCGCTACTTCCTGTGGCTGTTGATGACGGTCAATCTCCTTCAGGGCGCGGGATATTTTCTCTTCTCAGGCGTCGCGGGGATCGGCGACTGGGCGGCGTTCGTGAAGGGTCTCGAGCCGGCGTGGGCGTGGCGGACGGCGCTCGTGGTCCTGGGTTCGGGACTCTACATCGAGTGCGTGCGTCGCTCTCTGGTGGAATTGCTTCCGTTGCTGGGGGACCGATTGCCCGAACGGTGGCAAAGCGCGCGGCGGCTCGCCGTCGTTCCGTACATCGCTGGTGGCGTCCTCTCCTGTCTTGCCGGCCTGCTGAATCCCGTCGGGATGATTCTCGTCGCGATCTCGGCCGCCGCGGCATCATTCGGGGGTACTTCGGGACTCGCGTGGATGTGGATGGTGCTCAAGAATCCCGACTTTCCAAAGAGCCAGCTGCAGCTCGGCCCCGTCACACGCCGGCCGGCCTGGATCGCCGCCGCGGCGATCGTGGCCGCACTCTTCATCGGTATCCTCGGCCCGAGCATCCGCTTGGCATAGGCGGTCACGGAGACCATCACGCAGGTCGGGCCTCGGGTGCCATTTTTCAGGGCGACGCATGTGTCCGTTGTGCCGATCGTGCTCACGCCCGTCGTCGTCGTTCCCGGAACCCAACACTCGACACCCGACAGTTCATGCTCGATCTCCGCAGCGATACCGTCACACAGCCCACCGCACCGATGCGGCAGGCGATCGCCGCCGCGGTTGTCGGCGATGACTTGCTGGATGGCGACCCGACCACGAGACAGCTGGAGGAGCGGGTCGCCGATCTCCTGGGGAAGGAGCGGGCGCTGTTCTTCCCGACGGGCACGATGGCGAATCAGACGGCTGTCTGGATGCATGCGCCGCGTGGCACCGAAGTGCTCGCGGACCCCGACTCGCACCTGGTGCGGCGTGAAGTCGCGGCGTGTGCTGCCTTGTGTGGCGTGCAGCCTCGTATGCTGCTCTCGCTGCGTGCCGACCAGGCGGGCCCCGACATCGATGAGGTAGTGGAGCGCGAGCTCGCAACGCCGTCGCCGTCCCGGATCTCGCTCGTTTCAGTCGAGAACACGCACAATGGGTACGGCGGGTTCGCACTTACGCGCGAGGCGATGCAGGGTATTCGACGTGCAGCGCAGCGACACGACGTGCCGGTGCATCTCGACGGCGCTCGCATCTGGAATGCGGCGATCGCACTGCAACTCGCGCCGCGCGACCTCGCGGCCCTGGCGGACACCGCGATGGTCTGTTTCGACAAGGGGCTGGGCGCGCCCGCAGGGTCCGTGCTCGCCGGCACGGCGGCACTCATCGATGCTGCACGTCCGGTGCGGCGGCGGTTTGGTGGTGCGATGCGGCAAAATGGTATTCTTGCTGCGGCGGCGCTGTACGCGCTGGATCACCACCTGGAGGACCTTGCGCGCGATCACGAGCGCGCGAAGCGTCTGGCGCACGCGCTCGCGGGTCTCGAGGGAGTCTACGTGATTGCGCCCCAGACCAACATCGTGATGCTGGAGCTCGAAGCGCCACATGTCGCGGCCGATGTCGTCCGTGCGGCGCGCGCCGCCGGTGTGCTCATCATCGCGTGGACGCCGTCACGCGTTCGAATGGTCACCCACCGCGATGTGACGGATGCTGACATCGAAGCCGCCATTTCGGTCTTGGCGACCGTCTTGACCGACCGACAGTAACGGGCGCGGCCCGACCATGGGCGGCCTTCAGGCCGCCCGGGTTGTGTAGTTGCGTCGTGGTTCCCTGAATCCTGATCCCTGACCCCCTGCCCTTCTGCTCTCCCCATACCGGCCGTATCCTTTCCATCGCGCCGTCCGGCAAGACGCGCGATCTCTCGATTATTGGTCTTCATTCTTTTTCGTCGGTGACTTCCCAATGGACCGTCGCACGTTCACTCGAACCCTGTCCACCGTGGCTGGCGGCATCGCGCTTGGCGCGTGCAACGGCGGCGAGCAGCAGGGACAGAAAATGGCCAGTGCCCAGGCAGACGACGACTGCACGATGCCGGCGCCGATCGCGCAGCTCAAGCCGATGACCGATGGGGTCGTGCCGATTTCGGACGATGAGCGACAGGGTCGCATCGAGAAGGCACGCAGCCTGATGAAGCGGCAGGGGATCGGGGCAATCGTCCTCGAGCCCGGGTCGTCCATGACCTACTTCACCGGTGTGAAGTGGGGGCAGAGCGAGCGGCCCTTTGTCGTCGTGATCCCCGCCTCGGGCGACCTCGCCTACGTCACGCCTGCGTTCGAGGAGATGCGGGCGCGCGAGCTGATCAAGTTCTCCAACGACGTCCGCACGTGGCAGGAGGACGAAAGCCCCTACCATCTCGTTGCGCAGATCCTTCGCGACCGCGGCGTCGCAACGGCGCACGTCGGCTGGGAGGAGCGTACCCGGTTCTTCATTGTCGACGGCGTGCGGAAGGAATTGCCGGCCGCCAACTACGTGATCGCGACGCCGGTCACTGCCGGGTGTCGCATGATCAAGTCGCCCGCGGAAATCGCGCTGCTGCAACGCGCGAACGATATCACGATCATGGTCTACCGCACGGTGTTCCCGCTGCTGCGCGAGGGGATGACCCAAAAAGACCTGAACCGCTTGATCGCTGGAGCGTACAAGCAGTTGGGTGCCGGGGCTGGCTACGCACTGATCTCGTTTGGCAAATACACGGCGTTTCCGCATGGCAGCATCCAGCCGCAGCAGCTCAAGCAAGGCGACATGGTGCTGGTCGACGGTGGCTGTCGCATTGAGGATTACGAATCCGACATCACGCGCATGGCCGTCCTGGGCAAGCCAACCCAGCGCCAGCTCGATGTGTGGGCGACCGAGCGCAAGGCGCAGGATGCAGCGTTCGCTGCGGCGAAGGTCGGTGCCCCGTGCGAATCCGTCGATGCGGCGGCGCGAAAGGTGCTGACGGACGCGGGCTTTGGTCCGGACTACAAGGTGCCGGGCCTGCCGCATCGGACCGGACACGGCATCGGCCTCGATGGCCACGAATGGACCAACTTCGTGCGTGGCAACAAGACTCCGATCCAGCCAGGCATGTGCTTCAGCGACGAGCCGACGATCGCGATCTATGGCGAGTTCGGTGTCCGCCTCGAGGACTGTCTGCACATCACGGAAAGCGGCCCGCAGTTCTTCACGAAGCAGAGTGAGAGTTTGGAGCAGCCAGTGTGAGGAGCTAGACGTTGGACGTTAGACGTTGGACGTTAGAGACAACCCTCGAGGCCAGCTACGGTGCATCCAGCTGGCCTCGAGGTTCGTCTTCCAACGTCCAACGTCTAACGTCCAACGTCCCGCTGTAGCTCATACCGTATCACCCCCGGCTCCGATCCGTCACCGATGAACGTGAACCCGCATTTCGTCATCACGCCGATCGAGGCGATGAGCTCGGGGAGCGTTTCGGCGATGACGCGGCGGACGGTGGGCACGGCAAACGCGGTGGCGACCAGCATGCGCACGGCCTCCGAGGCGTAACCGCGGCGCTGATACTCTGGCAGAATGCCGTACCCCACCTCGACAGTCCCATCCTCGGTAGGCGGCCCTTTGTACCCAACGCTGCCGACCAGCGTGCGACTGTCCGACTCATCGCGCAGCACGACGAAGTAGAGCCACCACGCAGCCTGTGACGGTCCTTGCCGGAGCTTGTCGAGCGTGAACTCGAGCGCCGGGCGGTCGAGCAACTCCGGGGGCCAGCTAGGCGGTATCGTTGCGCGAAGCGCGCGACCGAGGCCGGGCAGGTCGCTGAGCGCCGCACGGGTCGTCTGTACCATGGCGGGCACGAGTTCCAGGCGGTCCGTGACGAGCACAGTAGGAGGCGACGTGGGTCGAATGGGTGCAGTGAGGATGCTATGATGCTAGAGGCTGTGGACCTGTGCAACAGCCTTGGAACGAGCCGGTATCCCCGCGAGGGCTCGGCTCGTTATCCTGTCCCCTTCGCGGCCGAGGTGCTCATGGCCAGAGACGATGATCAGGACGATCACGTGGTCGATGAGTCAGTGACCGTCGTATGTCCCTATTGTGGCGAACCCACGGAAATCGGAGTGGACCCCGGGGGCGGGGCTGTTCAGGACTACGTCGAGGACTGTCAGGTGTGCTGCCAGCCCTGGCAGGTGCACGTCCGCTGGCACGGCGACGGGCATGCAGAGGTGCAAGTGGACACCACAGACGGCTGACGCTAGACGCTGGACGCTAGAGACAAACCTCGAGGCCAGTGAAGTGCACCGCTGCTGGCCCCGAGGTTTCTTTCCAGCGTCTAACTTCCAGCGTCTCCCGTCCGTCACCATTCTATTCCCATGCCGAACCCCGAGACACCGACACCCAAGCGGAAGCCCAACCCGCGCAACGCATGGCGCGAGACGCGCGAGCTTTTCGCTCGACACCGGGCTCGAATCACCCTGGGCCTGCTGGTCATGGTGCTCGACCGGTTGTGTGGGTTCGTCATGCCATGGAGCCTGAAATTCTTCGTTGACGATGTGGTCGGCCAGAACCGGCCCCGGTTGCTCTTCCCGCTCGTCACAGCGGTGGCAGTAGCGACAGCGATCCAGGCCGTGACCACTTTTGCGTTGTCCAATGTGATGAGCGTCGCGGCGCAGCGGGCGATCGCCGACATGCGACGCGCGGTCCAGCGGAAGGTGTTGCGACTGCCGGTCGCGTACTTCGACTCGACCAAGACCGGCGTGCTGATTGCGCGCATCATGGAGGATGCGGAGGGCATCCGCAACCTGATCGGCACGGGACTCGTCCAGCTGGTCGGTGGGATCCTGACGGCGGTCATCGCGCTTGGCTTCCTCTTCTACCTCAACTGGCGGCTGACGTTGCTGACCCTGCTGTTAATAGGGGCGTTTGGCGGTGCGATGGCGTACGCGTTCGCCAAACTTCGGCCGATCTTTCGTGAGCGCAGCAAGATCAATGCGGAGGTCACCGGCCGCCTTGGCGAGACCTTGGGAGGCGTGCGCGTCGTGAAGGTCTACACGGCTGAACGGCGTGAGCAGAAGGTCTTCGCGACCGGTGTGCACCGTCTGCTCCGCAACGTGGCACAGACCATCACTGGCGTTTCCGCCCTCTCCTCGTTCACCTCGGTCGTCATCGCTGGCATTGGCATTCTGATGTTGACGGTGGGTGGGCGCGCGGTCCTGAACCACACCATGACGCTGGGCGGTCTCATAACCTACGCCGCGCTCATCGCTCAGGTGTCGATGCCCGTCGTCCAGATTGCATCGATCAGCACGCAGGTGAGCGAAGCGTTTGCGGGGCTGGACCGGATCCGTGAGCTCATGTCGATGGAGGGCGAGGATGCCGCGAGCGCGGGGCGTGCGCCGATGGGCGAGGTGTGTGGTGAGCTCGTGTTTGACGACGTGTCGTTTGCCTACACACCCGGTATCGCCGTCCTGCGGCACGTCTCCTTCCGGGCGCCGGCGGGATCGACGACCGCGCTCGTGGGCTCCAGCGGGTCTGGGAAAAGCACGTTGATTGGCCTCGTGATGGCGTTCAATCGACCGGCCGCGGGTCGCATTCTCGTCGACGGTCGTGACCTCGAGACGTTGCCGATGAGCGAGTACCGCTCCAACCTGGGTGTAGTGCTGCAGGACAACTTTCTCTTTGATGGCTCGATCGCCGACAACATCCGCTTCGCAAAGCCTGGCGCCTCGATCGAAGAGGTCCGCGAGGTGAGCCGCATCGCGCACTGCGACGAGTTCATCGAGCAGTTCCCTGACGGGTACGACACGATCGTCGGCGAGCGCGGCGTGAAACTGTCCGGCGGTCAGCGCCAGCGTGTGGCGATCGCGCGGGCGATCCTGGCCGACCCGCGCATCCTGATCCTCGATGAAGCGACGTCGAGTCTCGACAGCGAGAGCGAGGCCAAGATTCGATCCGGGCTCCGCAGCTTGCGTCAGGGTCGCACGACCTTTGTCATTGCACACCGCCTGTCCACGATCCGCAGTGCGGACCAGATCCTGGTGCTCGAGCACGGCGAGATCGTCGAGCGCGGCAACCACACGACGCTCATGGCGCTGTCCGGTCGGTACCGCGACCTGTACGAGCGCCAGCATAGCGTGCAGGAAGACCAGTTCATCAATCCGGGTGAGGACTTCACTCCGGAGCCGGAACCGGTCACACGTTAGACGCTGACGCTAGACGCTGGACGCTGGCAAAAAACCTCGAGGCCAGCAAGATGCACAATGGCTGGCGTCGAGGTTTGTCTTCTAGCGTCCAGCGTCTCTAACGTCCAACGTCCAACGTCCAACGTCTAACTTCTAGCTTCCCGTGTCCACGCCTCCTCTAGCCGTTCACGCATTTCCTTGGTCCGGATGCGTGGCAGTCGCACGAGCACGTAGGGGTAATTGCGGTAGTGGTCGGTGATGAAATACACGTCGGGATCGCCGTGCATCAGCAGGTCGCGATCGGTAAACGTCGTCTTGAGCACGACGGTCTCGCCATCCTCTTTCAAGCGGACGAGCAGCGTACCGCGGACCTTGAGCGCGGCCGTGCCATACGAGGTACTCTCCTCAATGTCCGGAAAGGCGCGGGCGATACGAAGCAGGTCGTCGTAGGTCAGGCCGACCGTACGCGGTCCGCGGGTCGACTGCCGCTTGCTCGCCGACTTGCGAGGCTTGGCGCGCGCGGACGTGCTGCTGCGTTTCGAGGTGCGTTGCTTCATGCTACTGGCTGTCCGGCGCCGCAACCTGTGTGGCGCGACTGCTCGCCCATGTGAGGTAAATGCCGATCGCCGCCGTGATCGCCATATAGACGTAAAAATAGCGGTCGACGCGGATCATATCGAACAGGAACCCCAGCACATCTGCCGGGAGCAGAAGGATCACCACCGCGCGCACGAAGAGGATCCATCCGACGAGTGTGACCAGCACCGTCGGCGCGCCACCCGACCAGACGTTGTGGCCAATTACCATTGCCAGTCCCGCCGCGAGGGCGATGATGCCGGTCACCAGCAGGATGTCCTGCGAGTGCGCGACTGCATCGAAGGCCATCAATGATTCTTGCTTGTGCGCGCTCAGCGTGAGCGCAATCAGAATGCAGTCCAGCCCGATGAGTCGAGCGAGAAACAGCGTACGCCGTGTCACCGCCGCCTCCTGGTATGTGGTTGGCTGTCGACGGGCGCTGCGCGCCACGTTGAAAGGGGTGAGGAGAAAGGAGAAAGGAGATGATTGGATGGCGATAGAGGATTGCGGACGGCAACACATTGGCGGGCGACGCGGTGCGTCGCCCCTACTGGCGGGGTGCGGGTGCGGGGCTGTCATACGCGGCCGCTGCGATCTCGCCCAGCGCGTCGCCGACCGATTCGACGCCCTTTTCGCCAAGCGGCACCGCGACACTGTTGAAGTACGCCGCAAAGGCGAGGTGCCTCCCATCGGCTGTCGTCATATAGCCTGCAAGTCCTTTGCCTGCCACCATGAGATTGCGATCCAGCGCATTTTCGTTCACGGCGGTGCCGGTCTTGGCGAAGACGTGGCCCGCTGCCGGCGACGAAATCTGAATCTTGGCGAGGGTTCCGTCGCGGCCCAGGATCGGCAGGGCCCGGAGGTACAGCGGATAGTCTGAACGCGTGGTCATGTACGCCAGGAGATGCACCATGAAATCGGGGGTGAATTCCGCGAGTCCGCCGGCACCGTCGCTCTGCATGGCCGAGTTCACGTCCAGGCCGGCGCGCTGCAGGAAGGCGTGTCCCTGGTCGAAGCCGGGCTGTGGTGCGCTGTCTCCCTGTCCCTTCACCGCGGAGAGTATGTACGGCATCATGCTCGCGTGGAGGTTCTGACTCACCTTGAGCGTGACCTTGATCTCCTCGGAGAACGGCAGTGAGACATGCTCCGCGACCATGGCGTCCGCCTGGCGCTCGACGCTTCCCTTGGCACGCGTCGCGGTGCTGTCTGGTGGTGGTGCGCTCGCGCTGACGCCCGCGTCCCGCAGCGCCTGAGCGAACGTGACCTCGGCGAACCGCTGCGGGTCGGGCACTGCGTAGCTGTACATGATGCCCGGGCCGGCGGGGATGGAACCCATCACGACTACCGTGTGCGAACCGTCCTTATTGGTCGAGTCCGAACCGAAGTTGACCGACGACAGCGTACCGGCGGCCGCGGTCGTCGCATGATTGACGAAGTGCACATACGCGGTAATTGGCGAAACGGCGATCGTCGTTGGCGCGCCTGGACTGGCGCCCGGGGAGATCGTGACATCCACGACGTTGTCGTTGACGACGATCGGCGAGATCACGACACCGGTCCCCAGCTCTCGGTCGCCCTGCGCAAACAGGGTGGCGTCGACGCGCACGCGGCCCCGCACCTGCTTCACATGATGATCGGCAACCTGGCGTGCGAGGTCTCGGAGCACGAGCAACGGATCGCCCGGCACCGCTTTCGTGTCCACGCTGCCGCCGTAGCTGTGGTCTTCGTTGGTGAATGCCAGTGTATCGCCCGTGAGGCCACGACTGGAGAGGTCCGGGTCGCCGCTCGCCACGAGCACGAGGTCCCCATTGATTGTGCCGGCGGAAGTGAGCGGGCCAGTCCGGTACACGCGCGTGTGAAAGCGGTAGTTCGCACCCAATGCGTCGAGCGCGGTCGCGGTCGTCACGAGCTTCGTCGTCGACCCCGGGACAAAGAGCTTGTTGCCGTTGATCGCGAGCAGGACCTCATGCGTGTCGAGCGAATAGACCTCGACTCCCGCCATTGCGTGCTGATAATCGGGTCGGTCGATGATGCGCTGGACTCGTTCCGCCATTGAGCCGCCGGTCGGCGCCTGCGCGAGTGCAGCGGAGGCGTGCATGAGGCTCGCGGCGAATGCGAGTGCGGGGATGCGTGTGGGTCGGAGCATGGGGGTGTTGGACGTTAGACGTTGGACGTTGGACGTTAGACGTTAGTACAAACCTCGAGGGGCAGCCATGGGTCAAACGACTAGCCGAGAGGTTTGTCCATCCAGCGTCCAACGTCTAACGTCTAACGTCCAGCACCATCTGTATCCCTGGCTTTGGCCGCAAAGTAATGATCGGGAGGGGCGTGATCACCTGGCCCGGCACGAGCCGCAGGCGCCAACGCTGGGCGATGGTCGCCAGGACGACGAGCCCCTCCATCCACGCGAAGCCCTCGCCGATGCAGACGCGCGTCCCGCCGCCGAACGGAAAGTAGGCGAACTTCGGCCTCGGTGGCTGCGGTTCGGAGAGCCAGCGGTCGGGATCGAACCGCAGCGGCGCCGGCCACCATCGCTCATCGCGGTGAACGACCCACTGACTCATGAGAACCAGCGACCCGCGGGGCAGGCGATACCCGCCGAGCGCGACATCCTCGATCGGCTTCCGCCCGAGCGTCCAGGCTGGCGGATAGAGGCGCATCGATTCGGCCAGAACGGCGCGCGCGTACACGAGACGGGCGGTGTCGTCGGCTGTCACCGGTCCACCGTGCAGGCAACTCTCGATCTCCGCGTGGAGCCGGCTCTCCACCCGTGGGTGCTGCGCGAGCAGGTAGAAGGTCCAGGCCAACGCGTTCGCGGTGGTCTCATGTCCGGCCAGCAGGATCGTGAGCGCCTCGTCGCGGAGCTGCAGGTCGGTCATCGCGCTGCCGTCGCCTTCGGTGTCGCGCGCGTTGAGCAGCATCGACAACAGGTCACCGTGGTCACCGCCGGTCGCGCGTCGTTCGGCGATGATGCGATAGATGGTGCGGTCGAGGCGGCCACGCGCCGCGGCGAAGCGGCGATTCAACGGCAGCGCGTCGAACGAGTCGAGGAGCTCCGCATACGGCAACGTGGAGTAGCGGAACAGCGAGAACGCCTCGGTCAATGCGGCGCCGATCTCCTCGGTCTCCGACGCGAGGTCTGCGCCGAAGAGCGTCGTCCCGGCGATCTCGAGCGTCAACCGCATCATGGCACGGGATACGTCGATGGTCTCACCATCGCGCCAGCCCTCAACCGCGCACGATGCGCGCTCCTGCATGACGGCTGCGTAGGTGGCGATCCGCTCGCGGTGAAATGCAGGCTGTGCCAACCGCCGCTGGCGCAGGTGAAAGTCGCCTTCGCTCGTCAGCAGCCCGCTGCCAAGCAGGCGCCGTGTCCGCTCCAGCCCGCGCCCTTTCACGAATCGTCGGGCCTCGGTGATCACTACTGCGCGAATGAGATCGGGGTGGCTGACCACGATGACGTGCTGGGGGCCCACCTTGATGCGTGCGACATTGCCGTACTCGCGGGCCAGCTCCGTCAGCGTGCCCAGGATGTCGCGCCGAAGCAGCAAGAGATGCTGCCCGGGGAACAGCTTCCGCGGCCCCGGAGGCAGGGGCAGCGTGCCCGGCGTGGCTACCGCCGTCGCCGTCGTACCGACTCCGCCGGCGCTACACGCCGCAGAACGTAGGGGGCCAGGAAGTGGAACGTAGACAAGGAGCCTGACCCTGCCGGCGCTTCGCGCCGGAGAAAGTAGAAGGTCAGAAAATGGAAAGTAGACAAGGACCTGATCCTCGAGGAGTCGTGTACTTTCCTTCAACGGCGCGACCGAATGCGTCGCCCCTACCGGCCGCCCAACGCCGCTACGAGGCCCCGTTGTTCGCCAAAACCCGGGCGTAGACGTTTCGATCGACGTTGCCGCCCGTGAGGATGACCCCCGATCGGCGCGGCCGCATTGCGGTGGGCTCCCGTAGGAGCGCCGCGAGAGCCGCTGCACCGGCGCCCTCGGCGATCGTGTGCGTATCTGAAAACAGCGCGCGCATCGCCGCTTCGATTTCGTCGTCGGTCACACGCACGACGCGATCGACGCCCTTCATCACCAGCGGAAGCGCCTCGGCGTTCGGTGTGCGACACGCCATGCCGTCCGCAATGCGAGTCGACACCTCATGCTCGACGAGGTGCCCGGACTCGACGGATTCCGCGTACGCCGGTGCGCGATCCGACACGACGCCGACGATCTTGGTTCCCAATCCCAACGCGTCACGCGCGGCCATCACGCCACAGATCCCCGAGCCCAGGCCAATCGGGACGTACACCACATTGAGCGAGGGAGCCGCACGAAAGAGCTCGAGTGCGTACGTCCCGACTCCGCGCACCAGCAGCATGTGAAACGACGGCATGCGGTGCCAGCGTCGGTCCTCAGCGATCTGCGCTGATGCTTCGAGCGAAGCCTGGAAGTCGTGGCCCACCTCGATCAACTCAGCGCCCAGCGCGCGCATTGCGGCGTTCTTCTCGACGCTGTTGCCATGCGGGACGACGACGACCACGCGGAAGCCGTTGCGCCGAGCGGCGAACGCGACCGATTGGCCGTGATTGCCCCGTGTGGCGCAGACGATCCCTTCGATCTTGGGTTGGGTGCGGCGGAGGTGATCGAAATACACCAGGCCGCCGCGCAGTTTGAATGCCCCCAGCGGACCGTGATTCTCGTGCTTGACCCACACCTCGCTGCCCACACGCTGTTCGAGGAGTGGCCACCGGTATTCGGGTGTCGGCGCCATGACTCCATAGATCAGCGTTGCTGCGGCCTCGAGCTCACCCAGCGTCGGCAGGCGATTGCCCTGCCCGGTGAGCTCATGATTCTTGACTGGCGCCTCGGCTGCTACGTGCATGTACGTTTGGCCTCCAGGTGAACTCGGGGTCGCGTCGGTATCAACGACGGACGCGCGCATTTATGTCCCATTGACCGTGATCACGCGGCCTTTGACGGCGTTGGACGGCATGCGGATCACCGCTGCCGTAATGTAGGCGCTTGCCACACCGAGGAGGGCGCCGAGCACGACGTCACTCAGAAAATGGGCCCGAGCCAGCAACCGCGTCACACCGCACCCGACCGCGAGCGCATACCACATCACGGCGGTCCTCGGGAACAGTCGAGCGAGTGTTGCCGCCGCGGCAAATGCCAGCAGGGCATGGCTGCTCGGCGTGCTCAGCCCAGCCGTACTGAACGGATGCTCGGTGAATGGTCGAAAGACCGAGGCGCCGTCATGCGCGTTTGGTCGTTCGCGCCGGATGACGAGCTTCAGCAATTCGCCACACAGTCCGATACCTGTGACTGCAACCACCAGCAGCCGCGCCCTCCATGCTGCTAACGCCGCGGGCTGGCCATCGCGCCACAACGCGACAGCCACCACCATCCACGTCGGCCAGTACCCCATCATGCGCAGCAGGCGGCCCCAGTCCGTCTCGTACACTCTGGCCCATACCACGTGCTGATACACCCAGGGGTCCAGCGCCGTTGCGGCGAGTGACACGACGCCGCCGGCCACGATCCACCAGAAGACACGTGTGCGCATTGGGAATTAAGCTATAGCAGCGATAACGCTTGACGTTAGACGTTGGACGTTGGAGACAAACCTCTGGGCGATCCGGATGCACCGTAGCTGGCCTCGAAGTTTGTCTCTAACGTCCAACGTCTAACGTCTAGCGTCTGTACCACCAACCTGGCCCCCGCCTGATATTTTGTGTTGTGCACAGGAATGTCAGAGCAGCGAGCCTTCTCCTGATCGCGATCGTCGGCTGCCGGAGTGAGGCGTCAACGACCCGCGCAAGTGGTGGCGATGCGGTCCGAGCCGCCGATTCGGCAAAGCCCGCGGCGCCGACGGGCGTGGCGACCTACAGCGTGACGATCGTCAACCAGTATCCGCACGACGCAACGGCGTTCACGGAAGGCCTCGAATGGCACGACGGCGCGCTCTACGAGAGTACCGGGCTGGTTGGGCACTCAGGAGTGCGGCGGCAACTCCTGGGCGGCAATGTCCTGGCGCAGGCGCAGCTCCCGCCACCGTATTTCGGCGAGGGCATCACCGTCTTTCGGGACACGTTGTACCAGTTGACGTGGAAGAACGGCGTCGGCTTCAAGTACGACGCGCGCACGCTCGCGCGGCGCGGTCGATTTGCTTTCTCTGGCGAAGGGTGGGGGATGACGCACGACGCCCACTCGCTGATCATGAGCGATGGCACCAACGTGCTGCGATTCCTGGACCCCGCGACCCTGCGAGTCGAGCGCGCGTTGACCGTCACCGCGCAGGGGATGGACGTCCCGCGACTCAACGAGCTGGAGATGATCCGCGGAGAGATCTGGGCGAACGTATGGCAGGTCCCCGAGATCGCGCGCATTGACCCCCAGACGGGCCACGTCATCGCTTGGGTCGATATCGCGCCGCTCGTTCCCCCGACGACTCCCGGCGACACGATCGACGTGGCCAATGGTATCGCCTACGACTCGACCAGCGACCGGACCTTTGTCACGGGGAAGTTGTGGCCCACGTTGTATGAGATTCGGCTGGGGCCTCGCGAGTAGGACGGCGGGGGTTTGGGGTCTGGGGCCTGGGGTCTGGGAACGACAACCGCAACGACAACGACGGGCGACGCATTGCGTCGCCCGTACCGGTCCAAGGCCGGTCACCGTGGACCGTGATCGGGCTTCGGTTTGTTCCCTTACCCCAGACCCCAGACCCCAGGCCCCGCCGTTGTGCTCCTACGCCCGCACGCCTTTGCCGGCCTTCAGCACCCACGCCTTCGTTGCGACGTAGGTCCGCACCATGGCCTGGTAGTCGTCGCGTGGGACGAGGATCACGAGCGAGTCGCCGTCACGCGCGCGGGTGGTCGTCACGGTGATCTTGTTCCTGAGTCCTTTGAGATCGCGAATCCAATAGGGCAGTCGATTCGCATCTGCTCGATGCACGATGTGGCGGCTCGCTTTCCCATCATCGCTCGGCAGCGAAAGCTGGCAGTAGCGGTAGCTCGTGTAGCCGCGGCGCGTGGCTGGCATGAACGTCAGGCCTCGCCGGTCGAGTCCCGCCCACGCCTTGTCGTCCGGCACGCGCGATGGGCGGACTTCGATCCGTCCCTTGGGTCCCTTGGGCACCCGAACGACAAACTCCCACTGGTTCTGCCGCCGCAGGTTTCGGTCGGTCAGAGCGAACGGATACTCAGTCCCCGCGACCGCCTGTCCAGCAAACGTCCACGAGGCGGACCGTGCTTCGCGCGGGCTCAGGTCGAGCTTGTCGAATCGGTAGCGCATACCCTCCAGCCTCCGAGAGTGATGGCCTACGACTACCAAACTCGGCGATTCTCAGCCAAGACGTAAGCGGTGCAGCGAGACTCGCCCGTGCGGCGTGCAGGGGCGAAGCAGACTCAGCCATATGTGCTGCACCGTCGCTGGCCCTCGAGGTTTCTCTTGCAGCGTCCAGCGTCTAACGTCCAGCGTCTAACATCCGGCGTCGGCTCTCTCTAGCGGCCAGTCCCCGTTTCTGGCTATTCATCCCATAATGCTGGAATCACGTACTGTCGATCCTCAGAGCACTGGGGAGCGGGTCTCTGCCGGTTCTGTCACCATCCGGCACCTAACCAGTTGGGGGGAATACCAAGCCGTTCTGACCCTCCAGCAGGAGGTCTGGGGTGTCGACTTCGCTGACTTGGTGCCCGCGTCGATTCTCAAGGTCTCGCAGCGGCTGGGTGGGGTGACCGCCGGGGCGTTCGCGCCGGATGGGCGAATGCTCGGGTTCGTCTTTGGGATCACTGGAACGGAGCGTGGCAAACTGGTCCACTGGTCCGACATGCTGGGCGTCCGTGCCGAGGCGCGGGACCTGGGGATCGGTCGACGACTCAAGATGTTCCAACGCGATGCCCTTCGGCCGCTCGGCGTGTCGACCATTTACTGGACGTATGACCCCCTTGTGGCCCGAAACGCGTACCTCAACCTAGAGCAGTTCGGGACCGACATCACGGAGTACGTCCCGGATTTCTACGGCGCCCGCACGTCGAGCACACTGCATGAAGGGCTGGGCACCGACCGCTTCGTGGTCGCCTGGCACATTGGCGGCGACGCGGATCGACCGCCGCGACGCCCGCTTCCGCCGCTCGATTCGCCGAACATCCCGATCCTCGATTCGCCCGCGGCGGCTGATCAACAGTTGCTCGCACGCCGTCCGCCTCGGGTCCGCGTGCCGATTCCGCTCCACATTGACCAGGTCCAGCGCACGTCACTCGCGCAGGCTGCGCAGTGGCGTGCGAACACCCGCCCCGTGTTTCAACGAGCGCTCGCACTCGGATATCGCATTATCGGCTTTCAGCGTGACGACGGCCGCGACCGCGGTGTATATGAATTGGAAATTCCGTCATCTCCGTGACGCAGCCGAGAACGTGCGCGCGTTATGAAGGGCGACGCACTGCGCCACGGCCGCTGTCGCGGCCGAGAAAGGAGAAACACAGAAAGGAGAAAGGAGACGACCAAGCCTTCGCGTCGGTGTAGAGTTCCCCAACCCCTAACCTTGCCTAACCATGCTCGTTGTCGACCGAATCGTCTTGCGCGAGCTCCGGCTTGCGCTCAAGGAACCGTTCAGGATCTCCTCCGGCATCGTGTCGGAGCGACGCATTTTCTTACTCGAGTTGCATGATGCTGACGGTGTGAGCACGTGGGCCGAGTGCGTCGCAGGCGAGCATCCGAACTACAGTCCCGAGACGATCGACACGGCGTGGTATGCGATCGAGCAATGGGTCGCGCCGCGGGTGCTGGGCGCGCGCTTTGACGGGCCCGAAAGCGTCCACTCGGCTCTGCAACGCGACTTTCGTGGCCACCAGATGGCCAAGGCCGCCGTTGAAATGGGGTGCTGGGCCCTCGCGGCGACGGCCGAGGGTGTGCCGTTGGCCGAGCGACTGGGTGGGACGCGTACGCGTGTGCCGACCGGTATTTCACTCGGCATTCAGAAAACGCCGGAGGCGCTCGTCGAGCGAGCCAAGGCGGCGTTCGCGCAGGGGTATCGCAAGATCAAGCTCAAGATTGCCCCCGGCATGGACATCGAGTTCGTGCGAGCGGTGCGTCAGGCGCTGGGGCCTGAGGTGCACATCATGGCGGACGCCAACTCCGCATACCGGCTGGAAGATGCCAAGCACCTCGCGCAGCTCGACGCCTTCGACCTGATCATGGTTGAGCAGCCGCTGGCGCAGGACGATCTCGTGCGGCATGCCCAGCTGCAAGTACAGATGAAGACGCCGATTTGTCTGGATGAGTCGATCACGAGCGTCGAGCGGGCGGAGGACATGATCACGCTCGCGAGCGGACGCATTGTCAACATCAAGCCAGGCCGGGTGGGCGGATTCTCCGTGTCTCGCGGGATCCACAACGTGTGTGAGCAGCATGGGCTTCCCGTGTGGTGCGGCGGCATGCTCGAGAGCGGCGTCGGGCGTGCGTACAATGTCGCGCTCGCGTCGCTTCCCAACTTCAAACTGCCTGGTGATCTCTCGCCGAGCGCACGGTATTGGGAGCGCGATATCGTGACACCGGAATGGACGATGGATGCGGAGGGCATGGTCGGCGTCCCGCGGGCGAAGCCGGGCATTGGCGTGGCAGTCGACATGGACCGCATTGACGCGCTGACCGTGCGGACGCAGCCGCTCGGTCGGCGTGCCGGCGCGGTGGCGTGATGACCGCGACAGTGGTTGACGCAGCCGAGCCGGCCCTGGTCCCGGGCGCTCTCCAGAATCTCTTTTCTGACGAGCTGCGCGGTCAGCTCATCACGCTGCGTCGGACGCTGCATCAGCATCCGGAGCTGTCGGGCCGCGAAAGCGACACGGCGACTCGTCTCGCGGGCGCACTCGCCGCGATGACGGCGCGTCGCGGCGCGGTCGTCCAGCGCTTGGGAGCGGGCAACATTGTCATTGGCCGGATTGCGGGTCGCCGCGCCGGCGCGCCGGTTGTTGCGATCCGTGGCGACATTGACGCGCTCCCGATTCAGGAAGAGACCGGGCTTCCGTTTGCATCACAGGTGCCGGGCGTGATGCACGCCTGCGGCCACGATGTGCATGCGACGTGGGCCGTCGGGGCCGCTGCGTTGTTGGCGGCGGCACCGGCCGCGGGCGATGTGTTGATCGTGCTTCAGCCGTCCGAGGAGACTGGCAGCGGTGCCCTGGACGTGCTCGAGACGGGCGCGCTCGATGGCGTGGCGGCCATCTTCGGTGGACACGTCGACCGACGCTTTGGCGTGGGGCAGGTCGTCGCTGACGAAGGCCCACTCGCGGCGTCGACCGACACCTTTTCCATTGAGTTAGTGGGACGCGGCGCACATGCGGCGCGACCACACGAGTCCGCGGATCCGATCGTCGGGACGGGCGCATTGATCGGCGCGCTGCAGACCATTGTCGCACGTCGGCTCAACCCCGCGACATTGGCAGTGGTCACGATCGGGACCGTGCATGCCGGCACCGCCACGAACATCATTCCCGAGCGCGCCGTCATTACCGGAACGTTGCGCGCCGTCGATCCGGCTACCCGCAAGCTCCTGCGGGACGAAGTCGAACGGATCGCAACAGCGACCGCGTCCACCTACCGCCTCGATGCGCGCGTGACCATGGGCATTGGCACGCCGCCAGTGGTCAATCCCCCGCAGCCAACCGCATGGTCGCGTGAGGCCGTGACGTCAGTGCTTGGCCGCGCTGCGCTGGTCCCGCTCGGCTTTCTGAATCTGGCCGGCGAGGATTTCGCCCATTATCAGGAGCGCATGCCGGGGTGCTTCATGCGCATTGGTGCGCGCGAGCCGGGCGGCGAGGCGATCCCGGCGCACTCTCCCCGTTTTACCGCGGCCGAGAGCTGCATTTTCGTCGGTGCTGCGGTGTTGGCCGAGTCCGCCCGGGTCGCATTGGCCGCGCTCGCAGGCTAGGCGTGGCCCGTGCCGTCCGCGGCGGGCGCGAAAACCAGGCGCGGCCGCTACTTGTGCGGGCGCGCTCCGCCTCCGCCGCTTCCGCCTGCATGGCTGCCACCTCCTCCAGTGCCGCCACCGCTTCTTGGCGCCGAATAAATCGCTACCGCTCGGGACGCGCAGCGCTTATTTCATGAGCAAGCAATAGGATGGATATCGGGGAAGGGGGGCGAGAGATATCTCCCTGCTGCTGACGGACACCCTGTCTCCGGGCTGTGGACTCGGGTCACGATCCCGTCCACTGCAAGGCCTAGCGCTGTTCGGGTTTCGGCGGTGTGAAGGACTGCACGATGAACTCGTTCACCCGACAGGTCCCGATGAGCGCGGGATCAATCCGTACATCGGGCAGCGTCTTGAGCACCGCGGCCTGTGATTCCGGAGAAGCGTGCACCGGAACAGACGCACCGGTCCCCAATCGCGCCGTTCCGCCAACGACATGCCTCCATCACCTTGAATAACTCGACCGGCGAACGAACCTGTCGAATCGCTGGTGAGCATGGGGGCCGCTCCACTCCAACCTTTGTCCAATTTCAAAACCGGTGACGAGAGCGTTCCTTTTTCAGCGTTGCAGTCCGAGCAAAACGCGGGCGGGGGATGCGTTTCAGCCTTCGGGACTTCCGTGGTGCGCTCACGAAAGTGCCGTGGCGCCGCACCATTTCATTTGTCTTTCCGGACACACTCGGTTGCCCGGGCGCCTGTGCGCGATTCGCGGCCGCGGCCGCCGTAGCTCTCGGGGCCGCCTCGATAGGAGCGCAGGGCACACCGAACCCCGTCAGTGTGACGCATGCCCGGCTCGTGGTTCCGGCTGGCTACTCGTGCCAAATGCCGCCACCGGCGGATACGATTGCCACTCTCTTACATGCCGCCCTGCGGGGAACGCGCCCGAACGGCATGCAGGACACGGCCTGGCTGCGCTACCAAAGAGGGGTGCTCGAGGGAGTTCGGCGAGCACTTGTTCTACCAAACGATATCCAGCTCGCAGCCTTTAGCTGGCCGTTTCCCATGCCCGAATCCCCTAGGCGCGCGAGCGCCGACGCAACGCCGCCGCAGGACGACAAACGGCCGGCGGCGACGATCATGAGGTTTGGGTCCGACTGGAGGGAAGATGTCCGAGGCGAGCAACGTGGCGTGCTTCTGGACCAGGAGGACGGTAAGCCAGTTCCGTATGCCACTGTTACTCTCTCAGAAGCCGGGGAGAGGCGGCTCACTGACTCCAGCGGCGCATGGCGTATCAGTGGGGTCGCTCCGGGCAGCTATAACGTCCACGTCCGCCGGATTGGCTACACGCCGAAAGACACGGTGGTCGTGATCGGGGCAGAGACGCCCGTCAGGATCGACACGATTCACATGTCCCGCGCGCCGGTTCGGCTGAGCCGAGTGACCGTCGAGGGGAAACGCCCGAGCGCCTATGTCACGCTGATGCTGTCGACAGTCGTTACTGTTACTCTCGATGCGGAGGGATCGTTGAGAGACGCCCACGTCGCGGCGTCGTCGGCCTCCGGACCTGCTGACACTCTCATTGTCGCGTCCCTCCGCGGTGCAGCCGCGACTGATTTTCCCGCGCTTCCGACGGACAGGGAGCACACGCCGGTGACCTTCGACGTGGTAATTTCGATGAACGACCCTCGCCCCGAAGAGGAGACCATTGTCGTTGGCCGCATTGAAGGGCCAGTCTGGGCAACGCAGGACGAAGCATATTTGGATGCGTCGCTGCACCCGGACCTATTGAGTGGCTTGGCGCCAAAAGACCGCATAAACGACATCACTACACTGCAATTTGTGGTGGACGCGAGCGGTCACCCCATCACATTGACAGCTCGAAACGCCGACACCCCCCCGGAACCGGTCGGTTACCACCCTCGTGCGTTTGAGGCTCGTGTGCTTGACTCCCTTTCTCAATTCCATTTCACGCCGGCCCGTGTGGGTGCGTGTCCAGTGCCTCAGCTGGTGACTCAAAGCTTCGTACTTAATGTGCGGTAGACGACCTAATGAGCTGCGGGCCGGCCATGCCAGCGGGATTCGCTCCATTGCGGCAAGCGGATTAAAGGTCGACCCGCGTTTGGCCCGCGCCGTTGCGTCCTCTTCCTCGTCTCAACGGCGTGCGCGAGGCGGAACCAAGCTCCGCTACGACGGATTTGCTTTCCGCGCAGATATTGCGACCCCGCGAGTCGCATCCGAGTGCCGGCCAGCGGCTCAGGCAGCGAGTGGTGCGTCAGCGCACTGACGCTCCTCGTGTGGTGTGCCAGAAACCCGTCACCCGAAACCCGTCGCCGGCTCTTGCAGTGATCCATGGCTACTGACGTTGCACGAATCCCTGCCGGTGGGTCTGCGGCGGCTCGACCGGCCGCGGCAGCGGCCCCCGCAGCGCACGACGACTCGGACGTTCATGAGTACCGATGGCTCATCCTCCTCGGACTCATCACGGCCGCGATCATGGAGGTGCTCGACACCACGATCGTGAACGTCGCCTTGCCCCAGATGGCGGGCAATCTGGGCGCAACGTATGACGAGATTGCGTGGGTCGCCACCGGCTACATCCTCTCGAACGTCGTCGTGCTGCCGATGACCGCGTTCTTCACGGCGAGGTTCGGGCGGAAGAACTATCTCACCTTCTCGATCGTGCTGTTCGCGTTTGCGTCGTTCATGTGCGGCACGTCGCACACGCTGATCGAGCTCGTGATGTGGCGCATTGTCCAGGGCGCAGGCGGTGCGGCGCTGCTGTCGACCGCACAGGCGACGCTGCGCCAGGTTTTCCCGCGCGAACAACAGGGCATGGTGCAAGCCCTCTTCATCCTCGGCATCATCGTCGCACCGACGATCGGGCCGACGCTGGGCGGGTGGATCACCGACAACTACAACTGGAATTGGATCTTCTTCATCAACATCCCGATCGCCGTCGCGTCGATCTTCCTCGTCACGGGCTTCCTGCATGACCCGCCGTGGATGCGGCGAAGGCCGGAGGGGATCGACGTCATCGGCATCGGTCTTCTGACGGTGGGTCTGGGATCCCTCCAATACGTGCTGGAGGAGGGAAAGCGGTTCGATTGGTTCAATGACAAGACGATCGTTCGCCTCGCAATCGTATCGGCGATCTGCCTGGGCAGCATGCTGTGGTGGGAGCTGTCTCGGCGGAATCCACACCCGGTGGTGAATTTCCGGGTGCTCAAGAATCGACAGCTGTCAGCGTCGATCTTCCTTTTCATCACGCTGGGGTTCGGGCTCTACGGCGGCGTCTTCATCTTCCCGCTCTTTACCCAGAGCATCCTGAACTTCACACCGACCGAGACCGGGCTCGCACTACTCCCAGGCGGACTCGCGACGGCGGCCGCCGCGCTGATCTGTGGTCGGCTGCTGAATGGACCGAAGCCGCTCGTCGATGGTCGGTATCTCATCGTGCTCGGCGTGTCGATCTTCCTGGTCGCGATGTGGCAATTGGGGCACTTGACCACGCAAGCCGGTGAACCGGAGGCTCGATTCGCGCTCTTCATTCGAGGACTTGGCCTCGGATTCCTGTTCACGCCGATCAACAACATCGCGTACGGTGCGCTCGATCCGCGTGACGCGCAGCAGGCCTCGGGCCTCATCAATCTGGCGCGCCAACTCGGTGGATCATTCGGGATCGCGGTGTTGAACACGTACGTCGCGGATCAGATTCAGTTCCACCGCGTGGACCTGGTCACGAACACCTACGCATACAACCCTCAGGTCGTCGACCGCCTCCACGCGATCACGGCCGGGCTGATGGCACATGGCTATGCGTCGCTCGACGCTCAGAAGGCTGCGATCGGCGTGCTCGATCAGATGGTGACGCGCCAGGCGTCCATGCTCGCGTACAACGACGCATGGATGGTGATCTTGGTGTCATTCATCATTACGGCGCCGGCGATTTTCCTGCTCGGCAAACCGCGAGCGGGCGGTGGCGGCGGAGGTGGCGGGCATTAGGTCAGGGGTCAGGGGTCAGGGGTCAGGGATCAGGGGTCAGGACAAACTACGGGGCCAGTCACGGTGGACTGCGACTGGCCCTCGGTGTTGTTCCCCGGTCCCTGGCCCCTGGCCCCTGGTCCCGCTCCTCACTGCGGCGTCGAAAGCTCCTTCGTCTTGCTCTGGATGGCCGCCTTTTGCTGCACGGCCGGTAAGCCGCCTTGATTCTGAGCTCCGGTGACCGTCTTCATCTGCGTGGCACTCTTATCCTGCACAGCCGGGATTCCCCCTTTTATCTGATTGGCCGGTGGCGCAAACGCCTTCGATTGAGTTGCCGACAACTTGCCCTGGGTGCCAACGACGGCCTTTTGCTGATACAGCGGCGGGCTCGATTTGTCGAGCGTGCTGATCTTGCCCGTTGCGCTGCCACCGGTGCCGGCGACGGACTTGTTGTACGTGAAGGAGTTGAGCTTGTTGTTGGTGGCGCCCAGGACCGTCTTGTCTTGCACCGCGCCGATCTTGACGTTCTTGGCGACCTCGGCTCCTTTCGCGTGAGCTGTGTCTTGGGCGAGCAAGGATGTGGGGGCGACCCCGATCGCAATGCCAAGCGCGGCAGCGATGCCGGCCAGCGTACGATTCGATGCACCGTCAGGAGGAGTCATGCGGGCTGCACCTCGGAAGTGAGAGGGGACTCAGTGACCGCGGGGAGGAACTGGCGCTCGAGCAGGGCGATATGACGCGCCATTGCAGCTTCGGGCGAGGATGCAAAGACGGAGGGATCATCACCAGCGGTGGCGATGACCGCGTCGATGTCCAGCCATTGCTGTAGCTCTGGGGCAGCGCTCAGCACTCCCGCCGCGGCATTGTGTTCGCGTGCGTCAGTGGCTGCTCGCTGCGACATGACGTCAACCAAGCGGAGGAGCAGGTGGTAGTAGCGATCGGCTGCCGCGGCGAACGGAGGTGCACCCTGACTCTCCAAGAAAGCCTCTACGGTGCCGTCATTGCTGAACACCCCCTCGCTCTCCGGATGCGTCTCCGTGAGGAAGTACGTATCGGGCTCGCCCGCGAGCACACGGCGCCCAAGTGGGTAGAGGCGACACACAAATGGACGATCGGTGTGCACGCCGCAGCCTGATTCGGTCAAAAAGACGCAGGCGCCATCCTCACACCTCGCCAGCTCCGTTCCGCCACACTGGGTATGTGCGGCAAGAAACTCGGTGGTCGACATGCCGCGATTCCGTGCGAGCCGGTACACCTCGTACGGATTCACGCGAATCCGCTTGTGGCTGCAACAGCGCCGGCATCGGTGACACGTGTACATGAACGCGTCCGACGCGGCAAGCGTATTCGGAGATACGACGGGGAGGGATGAGCCGGTCACGGCGCGAGTATAGGGGCGGCCGGCGAGATTGTCGAGAGAGCTTAACTGCGGGGTCAGCGGTCAGCGGTCAGGGGTCGGGGACCGGGGAACAACACCGAGGGCCAGTCGCAGCGCACCGTGACTGGCCCCGTAGTTGCCCTGACCCCTGACCCCTGACCCCTGACCCCGCAGTTTGCACGTCCCTACTTCAGCAGTTCCGCTGGAATCGGACTTCCTGACCGTTCATCGTCCCAGGAGGCAGCAGTGATCCACCAGCGCTTGCCGTCCCAATACAGGTCGAGACTGTTGACGCCGCGGCCCGTGACCGGGCCGCCGCCCACGGAGCGAGTCTCGTACGTGCTCATGGCGTGGGCGATGTTGCCGATGCGATGCGTCACCCGGTGGATCTCGGACTCCTCGAAGCCGTTCTTGACCATCTCGGCATTGGTCGCGTCGACGAACTCCTGATGCGTCATGACATGCATTGTTGGCGTGCCGTCGCGTTTGACGCTGGCGGCAAAGAATCGCAATCCTGGCCAATAGAGCGTTTCATCACGACCCCACTGACGTGGCTGTCCCGCGGGGCCTGTGATCACGTCGTAGTAGGCCTTGATGATGCCGTCGATGGTGGAAACGTCCTCGGGGCGTGGCGCGACGTGCGTCACAACGACGTGGTGCGGTGGCGGGGTCGGCGCCTGTGCGGCTGCCGGGTGAACAGCGAGCAGCATGGCAACCGCCATGAACGTCAGACGCTGGACATTAGACGTTAGAGAAGTTGCGCCGACGAAGCAGTGGAAGCGTGAGCCGAGCGTGTCGGAATGCATCGCAGTGACCTCGGAAGGATCTTGGAGTTGACGAACGCGGTCCGTCACGGCACGCTGTCCCGCACAGCGGCGCCCCAGGTATCGCTCAGCACAAACCCATTGGCAAGGGGATCGTCCGGCTCGACGACGACCTGATGAAAGCCGGTGATCCAGGCGCGTCCTGTGATCGCTGGGACGACAGCGACATGCGGACCGACACGGGCCTCGCGGACTATGCGCCCAGTAAAACGCGTGGAGATGATGCTCTCGTTGACAAAAGGCTGATTAACCGACAGCCGCCCCTTGGCCGCGAGGACAGCGAGTCGCGCGGAAGTCGCCGTCCCCGTCGGGGATCGATCGAGTCGGCCCGGGCTCACGACCGTCGCGTTCCGACCATCGCCACCGGCTCTCGGGCTTGCGGTGAACGCGACGAAGGACAGTCGACTCAGCGCGGGAATCGTCGGGTGCGAGATCGCGACTTGCTGCGTGACATGGGGCCGGATGCGCTCGCCGAGGTCCGCGAGTGCCCGTGCTTCACTGGGGACGATGGCGTAGCCCAACGCTTCGGCGTCTACGAATGCAATCCACGCGCCGCCATACGCAATGTCGACCGAGAGCCTCCCGATGCCTGGCACCTCCACCGGTGTGTCGAGGTGGGTGGCGAACGACGGCACGTTCTCGAAGGTGAGCTGTCGGCAGCGCGCTCCGGCGCACTCCGCGGTCACGCGTACGAGACCGGCTGGCGGCTCGAGCGCGATGTGAGTCGTTGGCTCACGCATTGGCAGCATCCCGGTCTCGAGCAGTGCGAGCGCGGTGTTGAACGTGTTGGTGCCCGACATGCCCTCGTACGATGCTGACTCCATGATGATGAAGCCGGCGTCGGCATCGGGATGCACCGGCGGCAGCACGAGCGTGGCCGAGAGCGGCGCGGATCCGCGTGGCTCGAGCAAGAGCGCTCGTCGAAGCTCGTCTCCGTGGTGCTCCAGATAATGCATTTTCTCGAGCATCGACGCGCCGGGCACGTTGACCACGCCACCGACGACCACGCGCGTCGGTTCGCCTTCACAGTGCGTATCGACGCACTGCACGATGCGTCGTGCGTGTCTCGGGTGACTGGCCATTGCCTCGTGATTGCTCACGCGTGGCAGGGCGAACCTTCGGGATCCGGGATTCGGGACTCGGGATTCAGAACAACAATAAAAAACACTGAGGCCGAGCTTACTTCAGACCGATGCTGCCGCCAACCGCGGGCGTGAGGTCCGTGCGGGGCGGCGCCGGGTCAGCTGATCGATCAACGTGTCGAATCGCGCGAGACCGGCGACCGTGTGCTTGATGTCGTAGCCATAGCCAACGCGGATGTACTTCGTCAGGCCAAACTGCGGGCCCGTCGGGATCAGGACGGAGTGTTCGAGACGGAGTCGTTCGAAGAGGCGTGACGGTGTGATCGGGAGCTTGTACTTCAACAGCACGATCGCGCCGGCCTGTGGCGGGATGTACTCGAACACGTCGGGATGTGTCCGGACCCACGCCTCGACCTGTGGAAGCTGCCGGGCGAGGATGCCGCGCGTACGGGCAATGATGCGGTCGCGTCTCGCCGGTTCGAGCGCGATGCGCGCGAGGCGGTCGGAAAGAATGGCAGGGGTGATCGTCGTGTAGTCCTGGTATGACCAGAGTTGCGCCACCGTCTTTTTTGGCGCAACGATCCAGCCGATGCGCAGCCCGGGGAGGCCAAACGCTTTCGACAAGCCTGCGGTGATGATCACCTTGCTGTAGCGGCCCCAGAAAGTCGGGGTGAGCTGATCGCCGCGGACTTCGGCGCCGCGATAGACCTCGTCGGACACGATCCAGGCTCCGACGCTGCGGGCGATGCGGATCACTTCATTGACCTCGTCGTCGGTCAGGATCGTGCCCGTCGGGTTATTGGGGTTCGTGATGAGGATGAGTCGTGTGCGACTGCTGACCGCCTTTCGCAGGCTGTCCAGATCCAATGCCCATTGGCGTCGCCCGTTCTCCGTCGCCGGTACGAGGCGAAACGCGTCCGCGCGCTGCGCGAACGCACGAGCCAGGCCCCAGGTCTGGAGGTAGTTGGGGAGCATGACCGCCGCGCGTCCATCGTGATCGAGCATACCCCAGAACGTCGTGTAATTGGCCTCGGACGTTCCGTGGGACACCACGACGTTTTCGGCTGTCGCGCCTGGGTAGAACTTCGCGATCCGCTCGCGGAGCTCGGGCGACCCGTCGGACTCGTCATATCGGAGTCCGAGGCTGAGCAGTGCCGAGAGCTTTTCCTGGTCCCCTTCGACCAACTCCTGCATGGTCAGCGGTTGCACGCCGCTCTCGGACAGGTTGAACTCGACCTGGTTCTCGTAAAGGCACTGCGTCCGTTCCATCTCAAAGCGGTCGATGCGCATGGCGAGGGCGAGCGAGAGGGGAGGGGAGGGGGAGGGTGAGGGGGAACGCACGCGGCAGCGGGGCCGCGGCCATCACCATGGTAGCTTCCGCGCGCCGAGGGTCAAGCCGCGGAGCACACCGTCGCGTCCTCGAGATCGCACCGTTCTCGGAATGGCAACGGCATGACAACGGTGACGTTTTAGACGTTTGGCGGTCGGACCCGGATTACGGCGGGTAGGGGCGACGCAATGCGTCGCCCGCTGTTCGCGGGCCACACCACACGCCAGAACGTCCCGGATATCACCCACGTCGACGCCGGTGCATCCGGTGCGGGATGGCGGGCGACGCATTGCGTCGCCCCTACCCGCCGCCAATGGGGCATTGGGACGTGTTCAACTCTCCGGCGTTCCTCACCCCTCTCGTTCCTTTTCACGGGCGTGAAATCGGCTCGCCTTCGTTCGGTTGCCGCACGTTTTCATGTCGCACCACCGTCGCGAGTGGTTGCGACTGCGATCGAGAAAGAGCCACCGGCACGTGGCGGATCCACACTCCTTGATGTGGTTGACGTCGGCAGACGTGAGCAACGCGGCGGCGGCGTCGGCGATTCGTCCGAGTGGCGTCGTCGGTTCGAGATCACTGCCTTCGGTCTGCCAAATGTAGCGCGGAGGATCCGACACGATCACGCGGGCGCAGTGGGTCTCGACGAGTAGCTGGTTGAGGATATCAAGCGCGGAGTCAGGGGGCGGCGCGCCCTGACTCGCGGCCGTGAAGATGGCAAACAAGGCCTCGCGCAGCCTCTTCGCGCGCTCGAGGACGGCCTGGGTGTTGGACTCCCCGGCACTGCGTTTCAATCGCCGAGTTTCGAGCGAATTCAGGAGGCCCGCCTGCTCGCAAAAGGCCAGCAGGCGCTCGTAGGAGGTCAGCAGCTCCGCCGGACCCGTCGGCGCGTAGCGGTCGTCGAGCGTGTTGACGAAGTCGAGCGCGACGTGGTGCGCGAAGAGCTGGAACGGCTCGGTACGTTCCTGCGCGATGCTCACAGCCCCAAGATAATGTGAGTAACCCTCAAATTGCCACTTGACTGGTTAGCGCCGCCTTGCGATACTGTAACCAGCTAATCTGGCAATAGACGGTTAGTATCGTCGTCGGGGGGTGGTGGCATGACCAGCAGGCGGCTGACGAATGCGACGCAGATCAAGGTGGTGGCGGCGTTCCTGGCGATTTACGTGGTCTGGGGGTCGACCTACCTCGCGATCAAGGTCGCGGTCGAGACGATCCCTCCGCTGACGGCGGCGGGGATTCGGTTCCTCATTGCCGGTACTATGGTATACGGCTGGGCTCGGCTTCGCGGCGCTCCCAACCCCTCACGCACCCAGCGGATCAACCTCGCGCTGCTGGGCGCCGTCATGTTCGTGCCCGGGTATGCCGCGTTGTTCTGGGCGGAGCGCACGGTGCCGTCGGGGGTCGCGGCCGTGCTCATCGCGACCCTGCCGCTGTGGACCGTGCTGGTCGAGGCGGCGCTGGTCAAAGGCCGGCGGGTCACGCCCGGGCTCATTGTCGCCCTCGCCACGGGGTTCATCGGTGTGCTGTTCCTGGCCCAGGGGAGCGGCAGCACTGGACGCGCGATCCCGTGGCTCCCGTGTGTTGCCATTGTTTTTGGCGAGATGGCTTGGGCGGTCGGCAGCGTGATCACGGCGCGACTCGATATACCAGGCTCGTCGACTGTGACCTCGGGCGGGGAAATGGCGGTCGGCGGTACGCTGCTGCTCCTCTGTGGTGGAGCGATCGGCGAATGGCACCGGGTGACTGTGCCGACACCTGCAGCACTAACGGCGATGACCTATCTCATTCTCGTCGGCTCGATCGTCGCCTTCAACGCGTACATCTGGCTCCTCGGCCGGACGTCGGCGACACGGCTGTCCAGCTTCTCGTACGTGAACCCCGTCATCGCACTCGCGCTCGGATACGCGTTCGCGGGCGAGGACCTCACGCCGCACGCACTCTGGGCGTCACTGCTCGTGTTGGCGAGCGTCGTCCTCGTTCAACGCGCCACGCGGCGCCAGGACGCTCGGCCGCGACTCGCGGAGCACACGCCGAGAGAGCGGACGGCTGCGGTTCTGCGCACCGCTGTGCACGCCGCGGAGTAACGCGGGTCTATGCGGGTTGCTGGTAAAGCCCGATCACATTGCCGCCGGGATCTTTGAAGCGTGCCGTGATCTCGGGCGCATCGCGGCCGATCGGCTGGACGATCACGCAGCCCTGAGCGACGATCGCGTCGACGGTTTTCGCGACACTGTCGACCATGACGTAGACGAGCAGCCCGGGCTCCGACCATGCCTTGCGACCCAGCACCCAGCTGCCGCTCACCTGGCCGACGGTGTCGTCGAACGCGGTGCTCCCATCTTTGCAGGTGCGAATCTGCCAGCCGAAGATCTTGCTGTAGAAGTCCGCGGACTTCTTGATGTCGAGCGTAGGGATCTCGAGGTAGCAAATCTTGCCATTGTTGAGTGTTGGTGATGACATCGCCGACCCCAAGCGTTGATGGTTCCAAGAATCTCAGGCAATGTGGTCTTTCGCACCACCGCCATGAGCACCCGTGCGCCACGATGTGTCGTCCATACACGCGGCCCGCTTCGATTCTGTGTGTGCCGTAACGCATCGAAGGGCGACACCTGCGCCGCCCTCCAGGACAACGCCGTCCGTACCGACCCCGATCGCGGCGGGTAGGGGCAACGCAGTGCGTCGCCCTCCGGCCTCCGCCGGGATGCCGGCGTGTCATCGCGATCCGTCGTCGCCACTACGCCCCGCGACCGTCTGGCCATGCGGCCACGATGAGCAGCAGCACTCCGACCACGACGAACAGCATGCCCTTCGGGGCCGCGAGTCGCGAGACCCGCAAGAGCCAGAATCCGCCCAGCAAGAGGGCGGCGCCGGCGACCAATGCCGCCAGCCGATTGACCCTCGCTCGTGGCATACGAGCGTCAACATATTGTTCATCCGCGGACTGTTGTAGTGACCCGGACTCGAACCCCGATCTGTGCCCGCTTCCGTCCTCGTCCTCCACGAACCCGAGATCCGCGCGCTGCTCGATCCGGCAGCGTGCAGCGCGGCCGTCGAGCGCGCGTTCTCGCTGTACGCGCGAGGGGCGGCCGAGTTACCCAACGTCATTCACCTCGATGTGCCGGAGCACCAGGGCGAGATTCACATCAAAGCCGGGTACCTCCACGGCGGTGAGTACTACGCCGTCAAGGCCGCGTCCGGCTTTCCCGGCAACCCCGCGCTGGGTCTTCCCAGCGGTAATGGGATAGTGATGGTGTTCGACGCGCGCACCGGCGTCCCGCGCGCGATCCTCCTCGACAACGGCTACATCACTGACCTGCGGACCGCCGCGGCCGGAGCGGTCGCAGCGAAGCATCTTGCGCGCGAAGCGGTCGACACGGTGGCCATTGTGGGAACGGGGATTCAGGCCCGACTGCAGCCCCGGGTGCTGGCGGGAGTGCGTGCGTTTCGCTCGCTGCGCATATGGGGCCGCCGCAGTGAAGCGGCGGCTGACTGCATGCGCGATCTGGAAGAGGGCCATGCACTGCCGTCGGCATGCACGGCGACCGTCGCCTCCTCGGTGCAAGAGGCCGTCCGCGATGCGGACATTGTGGTGACCGTGACGTCGAGTCGAGCGCCGCTGCTGCGTGCCGAGTGGCTTGCGCGCGGTGCACTCGTGGTTGCGGTCGGGTCGGATGGCGCCGACAAACAGGAGCTCGATGTCGGGGTGCTCGGATCAGCCGATCGCGTCGTCGCAGATAGTCTGCCGCAGTGCCGGCGCATCGGTGAGATCCATCACGCACTCGATGCCGGGGTGATCGACGCAGCCGCGGTGACGGAGCTCGGGAGTATCGTGAATGGCACCGCACCAGGCCGCCAGAACGCCAATGACACCATCGTCTGCGACCTCACCGGCGTCGGCGTCCAGGACGTGGCGGCCGCGTCCCTCGTCGTGCAGCGGGCGCGCGAGCGCGGTGTCGGCATGGAGCTGAAGGCGCTTGCGTAGACGACAAGGGGTCAGGGGCCAGGGGCAATGAGTACGCTCGCCGCCTCGCCGTCCCGCGATGAATCGCGTATGCGTGTGCTCCAACGGCGACTCGGCGTGCTAGCCGCCGCGAACCTCCTGCTCCTGTTCTCCGTCATTTGCGCGATGGTGTACAAGCCGACCCTGTAGCACCGCCTATGGGGGACCGTTTGTAATGGTAACCCCTGTCGCTGCGGCTATTAGACCTTGGTCGTACTTACCACCTGCCTGGCCACCCCGTAGAACCGCTGATTCCACCCGAAGCGTCGCGTGGATGCTCGTCCACGCCGGCGATCGTGTGTTGTGTGACGGCTGGCACGAGGGAGGACCGTGAGCAACGAAGCAGCGGACCCGGCCCGTCTATCAATGACACCCGAGCGGCACGATCTTGCCGCCCCGACGTGGATGAGATCGAGACTCCCGATCGCCGTGCTGGTCGCGGTAGCGTACTACGCCGCCGCGCGGGTCGGATTTGCGCTGTCGGTCACACCGTATCTGGTATCCACGCTCTGGGTGCCGAACGGCATCCTGCTGGCGGCCCTGCTCCTCACACCGACGAGGTCATGGTGGGTCGTGCTCCTCGCCGCGTTTCCCGCGCATGTGATCGTCGAGCTCCAAGCCGGATTGCATTGGCTGATTCCGGTGTGGTACCTCAGCAACGTCAGCGAGGTCGTGATCGCGGCGCTTCTCCTGCGCTGGACCGTCGCCGGGCCGCCGTGGTTCGACACCTTCAGTCGCGTGAGCGCCTTCGCCGTCTCGACGTTCATTGCCGCGTTTGTGTCGACGCTGCTGGCCGCGCCTCTCGTCCTACATGGCGAGCAGCGCGCCGTCTACTGGGACGTCTGGCACATCCGGTTCTGGTCGAACATGCTGGCCATGCTGGCGGTGACGCCTGCGTTCGTGCAGCTGGGGCAGGCCGGACTCCGCCGGCTACGCACCATGACAATCGGGCGCAGCGTCGAAACCGTGATCTTCGTCGTTGCCTTGGTGATCGTCGGCATCATCGCCTTCGGCCGGCGCACATCCAGCCCGGGCGCTGACTCGGCGTTGTTGTACGCGCCCGTGCCGCTTCTCCTCTGGGCCGCGATTCGATTCGGTACAGGCGGTGTGAGTGCGTCACTCGTCGTCGTTGCGCTCCTGACACTCTGGACCGCGGTGCATGGCCGCGGCCCGTTCGTTGTGCAGTCACCGGGAGAAAACGCGGCGGCGATTCAGCTGTTCTTCATCATGGCAGCGGTCGCGTTGCTGTCGCTGGCTGCAGCCGTCCGCCAGCGCGAGCAGGAACGACAGACGGCTCTGGCCAATCAGGAGTCCGCGCGCGAGAACAAGGAGCAGCTCGAGCTGGCGCTGCGCGCTGCGGTCATGGGCAGCTGGGAGTGGCGCATCGCCGAAGGGGTGATAACCGTGTCGGGCGAGAGCGCACGCGTGCTGGGCCTGCCGGCGAACCGAACGAGCCTCAGCGTCGAGGAGTTCTATGATATCGTGCACCCGGACGATCGCGGCGGCGTCGCCGATGCGCTCTCCCGGGCCGTACTGGATAAGAACTCGACCGAGATCGAGTTTCGCGTGGTGCGTCGAGACGGCAGCCTGCGGTGGGTTCGCACCAAAGGGCGTGTCGTCGAGGATGGGCTGGGCGCCGCGGTGCGCATGCTGGGTCTCGGCGCCGATGTCACAGACCAGAAAAAAGCGGAAGCGTTGAAGGTGGCGCAGAACAGCATTCTCGAGATCGTCGCGGTCGGAGTGCCGCTGCCCGAGGTCCTCCTGGCGCTGTCCAGCATCGTCGAATCCCAGATCGACGGTGTCACGTGCACGGTTCTCCCAGTCGATGCGCTGCACGCTGGCGCGCCTCCTGACTTCTCCAACGATGGTGGATTGAATCCCCTCTGTGAGAACGGCGCGGCTCGCAACATGTCCGCCTTCTGGTCAACGCCAATTCTGTCACGAGAGGGCGCCGTCCTGGGCGAGTGCCTCGTGTCGTGTCCAGAGAACTGGGTGCCAGGCGAGGACGAGAAGCGTCTGGTCCATTCCGTCACTGCCATGGCGAGCGTGGCTATTGAGCGCTCGCAGGCGGACAATGCTCTGCGGTTGAGTCACCAGCGGTATCGATTGGCGACGACCGGTGGAAACGTGGGCGTCTGGGACTGGGACCTCAGGACCAACCACGTCTATGTGGACCCATACATCAACACGATGCTGGGGTACGAGGACAACGAAATCGACGATCACCTCGAGGCCTGGATAGCCCACATACACCCGGATGACGTCGAGCGTGTGCTGTGCCTCGTGGAATCGCGGATCGCTGGTGACCAGGCGAACTATGAGGTCGAGCTCCGGTTGCTCCACAGGGACGGGGGTGTGCGTTGGATCGCTGCTCGCGGGACGGTGATACGTGGTGGCGACGGACGAGCGATTCGCGTCGTGGGTACGAGCACGGATGTGACGGAACGGCGACGCGTCCGGGCCGAACTGGACGAGCAACAACGTCAGTTGGCGCACCTCGGTCGGGCGGCGGTGCTGGGCGAGCTGTCCGGCGCGCTCGCGCACGAGTTGAATCAGCCGTTGAGCGCGATCCTGGCGAATGCTGCGGCCGCACAGCGGTCATTGTCCCAGATGCCACCCAGCCCGACGGCCGACCTGATTCAAGAGATCCTGGAGGACATCGTGCACGACGATCACCGCGCCGCCGCAGTGATCGCGCGCTTGCGGTCGCTGCTGAAGAAGGGGGAGCTACGGGTTCAGCGGCTCGACCTGAACGAAGTGGTCACCGACGTCCTGGAACTCGTGCACAGCGACTTGATCGAGCGAAGGGTATTGGTCGAGAGTCGCCTCGCCCCAGGTCTGCCCGTGGTATTCGGCGATCGGGTGCAGGCACAACAGGTCTTGTTGAACCTCATCCTGAATGCCTGTGACGCGATGAGCGACAACGTCCAGGGGGACCGAGTTCTGAGAATCCTCACCGAGATGTGCGACGGCAATGCGCGGCTATCCATTGTCGATTGCGGCAGGGGGATCCCGGAGGCAACGCTGGACCGGATCTTCGAGCCGTTCGTCACGTCGAAGGAAGATGGGCTGGGGCTCGGGTTGGCGATCTGCCGGTCGATCATGCGCGCGCACGGCGGACGGCTATGGGCGTCGAACAATCCGGGGGACGGAGCGACGTTTTGGGTCGAATTCCCGCGTGAGCGCATTGGAGTCACCTCCGAGCGCCAACCCGTCAAGGCGCCGCGGCCGGAGTTGGTGTACGAGGGTTCGGCAAGGTGAGAGGGACAGGACGGCAAACTGCGGGGTCAGGGGTCAGGGGCCAGGGAACAAATCGAAGGGCCGGTCACGGTGCACTGTGACCGGCCTCGAAGTTTGTTCCCTGATCCCTAATCCCTGACCCCTGACCCCGCCGTTTGCCTCTAGTCCAACGCATGCGCGAACTGCTCTCGCAGTTGGGGATGCGCGCGCCAGAGGAAGAACCCCATGGCGGCTGAGGCGATCAGGTTGCCGACCATGACCTGCGGCCAGGCGAGCGCGCCCAGGGAACTCGCGTGCTGGAGCAGCGCCACGAATCCGTAGAACCCCACCTCGAACGCGACGAACAGAGATGGCGAACCCGAACAGGACCGTCGGCTCGCGGCCGGCCCATGCCACGACGTCGGCCGCGACCACACCTGCGATCGCGAACGCGACATAGTGCACGATCGTGTAGCCGATGAGTGCATTGAGCGGTGACACGGCGGGCTGCGTGTTCCGGAACAGCGAGAAGAACGACTGGCCGAGGGTGATCGGGGTCAGCAGGGCGTGACCAGCAACCAGGTCGATGATGAAGAACCAGACGGCGACGCACGTTGCGCCGATCAAACCGGCGATCACGCCTTCCCGGACCACAGGGCCACTGGCGGCTGCCACTCCGCGATAGAGACCGCGCATTGTCGCCGTGTCTCGTTGCCACCCAACGATCATGAGCAGGATGAACAGAATGAACGGAATGTAGAGCCCGCTTTCGCCACTCATGGCTTGGGTGATCGCCGCGGGGATCATCAGAATCCCGAGGCCAATCGAGCCATAGATGGCGAGTCCCGGTATCAACAGGGCGAGGCCGCCGAGTACCTCGAACACGCCGACCACGACGCGCATCCACGAGGGAAACCCGTGCATGGCCGCGGCCTGGAGCAAAAAGGTCTGGCCCCCGACGATCTTGGGAACGCCAGCGAAGATGAAGATGAGCGCGAGGAGCACGCTCAGCACCCAGACCACGACCCCAGTCGTCCCTCGTGCCCTGTCCATGGGTCCCCCTTGATTCGCGGGTTCCCACGCCATGGCTTCACTGGTTGTCGCCCGAGCAGTAGCGTCCTCGACGCTATCGGCAGCCAGGCCCACGGCGTGTGCCCTATCGGGCGTCAACCGCCGTCCACGATCTCTACTGTTGTATTCTGCCTCGCCGCCGCGCCAGGTCAAGCTGAACGACGCCGGGGCATGTCAGCACCCATCGCGCACGCCTCATGCCTAGTTCTCCAGGGTCAGTCCCGTAGTGGTCTACTTTCCACTCTCTGTAGGTCTACTTTCTCGGACGCGTGCAGCGCTCGCGGGTCTACTTTCTCGGGCGTTTTCAGCGAGCGTCCCCTGGCTTTTCTGAACTCGTCGCGCACATTCCCTTCCAATGCCTGACCTCAATGTTCCCAATGAGTTGAGACCAACGGCCGCGCTCCAAGCGTTGCCGCCGTATGTGTTTGCCGCGTTGGATGAGCTCAAGGCCGAGGCTCGCGCACACCGACGTGCGTTCGTGGACCTCGGCATTGGCAGTCCCGATCGCCCGACTCCGGTCCCGATCATTGATGCGATGCAGCGTGCGGCAGCGGATCCGACGACTCACCCATACCCGCAATTCCGCGGCGACTCGCGCTTCCAGGCTGCGGCTGCGGGATTCATGCGGTATCGCTTCGGGGTCGAAGTCGAGCCGGATGAGATCGTGGCGGTTGCCGGTGCCAAGGAAGGACTGGCGCATCTCATCATGGCCTACTGCGGACCGGGCGACCTCGCGCTTGTGCCAGCCATTCATTACCCGGTCTACAGTCGCGCGGCGCTCCTGAACGGGGCCAGCGTACATCTCGTGCCAATGCGGGCGGAGTCTGGATATCTGGTCGACTTCGAGAGTGTGCCGGTCGACGTCGTGCAGGCTGCCAAGGTATTGATCCTCAACTATCCGAACAACCCGACGGGTGCGGTGGCGTCGCTCGAGTACTTCGAGCGCGCCGTTCGATTCTGCAAGCGGTATGGGCTGCTCCTCATCAGCGACCTGGCGTACAGTGAGCTCACGTTCGATGGAAACGTTGCACCGAGCGTGCTGCAGGTGCCCGGGGCTTCGGACGTCGCCGTCGAGTTTCATTCGTGCTCGAAGTCGTTTTGCATGGCCGGATTCCGGATCGGGTTCGCCGTGGGAAGCGTTCGCGCACTGGATGTCCTGGCTGCGTATCGCACGAACATGGGTTATGGGGCGCCGACCGTGATCCAGCGCGCCGCGGCGCACGCGTTCGTGCACTATCGTGCGTTGACCGCCCCCATCCTCGCGGAATATGAAGCACGTCGCGACGCGGTCACGACGACACTCAAGCGCGCCAACTGGACGGTCGTGCCCCCGCTCGGCGCGATCTATTACTGGCTCCGCATACCGGGAGGGTACAACGACTGGGCATGGGTGCAGGCATGCCTGGACCAGGCGCGCGTCGTGATCACGCCTGGCCATGCCTTCGGCAGCGGCGCCGCCGGATTTTTCCGTATTTCGCTGGTCCGCGAGATCGATCCGCTGTGCGATGCGGTTCAGCGGATCGCTGCGCTCGCTCCTCCTCCGAGTACCAAACCTGCTCGACAGCGCTCAGACGTGCGGCGAAAGACCCCGGAAGGACGGCGCCTGACATCGGAGCCGCGCACGCCCCGGACGACACGCCGCACGGGCGAGCACTAAGCAGAAGAAAGTGGACGTGCGACGCCGCGCGCAGATCGCTCCGGACGCGCCGCCGGTCGTCTCCAAACCAGTGGCTGCCCTCCTGGCAGCGCTCGGGTACTACATTGGTGGCCGGATCGGCTTTGGCCTGATCTTCCATCCACACCCAATCTCGGCGCTCTGGGCTCCGAACGCGATCCTGCTCGCCGCGCTGCTGCTCACGCCCACGCCGTGGTGGTGGGTCATCCTCGCCGCCGTCTTCCCCGCGCATGTGCTGGTCGAGCTGCAGGCCGGCGTCACGCCGCCGCTCGTGCTCTGTTGGTTCCTGAGCAACTCGGCCGAGGCCCTGATCGGCGCGACGCTTCTGCGCTGGTTGAATCTCGGTCCACAATGGTTCAGCAGCTTTCGCCGGCTCTGCCTCTTCGTAGCCGGCGCCTTGGTTGCCGACGTCGTGTCGTCTTTCATGCATGCCGGCTTCGCACTGAACCATTGGGAGGGTGTCAGCTTCTGGAACGTATGGGAAGCGCGTTTGTTGTCGAACATGCTGGCCATGCTGACCGTCACTCCCCCGATCGTGACGCTGGCGAGCGGTGCGCTGTCCGAGTTTCGGCGTGCGTCGCTGGGGCGATACATCGAGCTGGGTGTCCTCCTGACCACGCTCGTGGTGGTGAGCATGGGTGCGTTCGTCTGGCAAGCTGCTGGGCCGGAGACGAACTCGGTGCTGCTCTACGCGCCGGTGCCGTTTCTCTTGTGGGCGGCAGTGCGGTTCGGTCCGGCCGGTGCGAGCACCTCGCTGCTGATCGTGACGCTGCTCTCGATCTGGGCGGCCGTCCACGGACGTGGTCCATTCGTCACGACCTCCGCTGTGGAGAATGCGCGGACCGTACAACTGCTCTTCGTCATGATGGCATTCGCGCTGCTGTCACTCGCGGCGGTGGTGCAGGAGCGTCAACGCGCGCAACTCGTGGCGCGCGAGACCAGGTCGCAGCTCGAGCTGACGTTGAGTGCGGCGGTGATGGGTAGTTGGGAATGGCGCATTGCGGAGCGGGCGGTATGGCTCTCGCTCGAGACGAGTCGTGCGCTCGGCCTGTCGACTACGGCCCTCACCGTACCGCTTCACCAGCTGTACCGGCTCGTCCACCGATACGACCGGCGACGTATTGTCAGCACGTTCTCGCGTGCGGCAGCGGATGCGACGCCGACGGACATCGAGTTTCGCGTGGTGCGTCCGGACGGGACGATTCGCTGGATGCACGTCAAAGGACGCGTGATTCGCGACTGGGTGGGCAGCTCGGCCCGCATGCTGGGCCTCAATTCTGACGTGACGGAACGCCAGAAGGCGGAGGCGTTGCGGGTCGGCCAGAACAGCGTGCTCGAGATGATCGCTGTCGGTGCCCCTCTCCGATCCGTGCTCAACGCGCTCGCGGTGCTCGTGGAGTCGCAGGTGGACGGGGTGCTCTGCTCGGTGCTGCTTCCCGACGCCGATGCCCTGCATGTCTGGCACGCGGCGACTGGGAGTCTGCCACGGTCGTACGTCGCGGCCATCGACGGCTCGGCCGTCGGCCCCTATACCGCTACCTGGGGCGCGGCGATGTACTCGAGACTGCCGGTCACTACGGCTGACGTCATGGAAGATCCCCTGTGGAATGCCTTCCGCGATCTGGGCGTGGTGCATCGGCTGCGCGCCTGCTGGTCGGCGCCGGTCGTCTCACGGCGGGGGATCGTCCTCGGTCTCTTCGTCATGTACTATCGCGAGCCGCGGACCCCCGGCGAGGCCGAGCGGAAGTTGATCGACAGCCTCACACCCATTGCGCGCGTCGCGATCGAGCGCTCGCGGGCTGACGAAGCTCTGATGGTGACGCAGCAACGCTATCGGCTCGCGACTGCGGGCGGCAGCGTCGGCGTCTGGGATTGGAACGTCACGACCAACGAGGTCTATATCGACCCGGCCATCAGGTCCATGCTCGGGTACGAGGAGGACGATGGGGAATTGCCACTCGATGGCTGGCTCCCGTATGTGCATCCCGATGATGCGGCCGCGGTGGCGGCACTCGCGCGTGCTCGAATCGCCGAGGGCGGTTCGCATTACGAGATCGAGCATCGCATGCTGCATAAGGATGGGAGTCTGCGATGGTTCCAGGCGCGTGGCACGATCATCAGGGACATGGAAGGTCGTGCGGTGCACGTGATCGGGACCGATACCGACGTGACCGAGCGCCGGCGCGCCCGGGCGGAGGTCGAGGAGCAGCGTCGGCAACTCGCGCATCTGGGCCGCGTCGCGATGTTGGGCGAGCTGTCAGGCGCGCTCGCGCACGAGTTGAATCAGCCGCTGAGTGCGATCCTCGCGAATGCTGCCGCGGCGCAGCGTTATCTCGCGAAGGATCCGCCGCACCTGGACGAGGTCCAGGAGATACTGCAGGACATCGTGCACGACGACCGTCGCGCCAGCGCCGTGATCAACCGGCTCCGGTCCTTGTTGAAGAAGGGGGAGCTGCGGCTAGCGCGCCTCGATCTGAACGAGGTGGTCGCCGATGTGCTGGTGCTCGTGCACAGCGATCTGATCGAGCGGCGCGTCACACTCGAGACCAATCTCTCCCCCGGGCTTCCGGCGGTGCTGGGCGACCGTGTGCAGGCGCAGCAGGTCTTGTTGAACCTCATCCTGAACGCATCAGACGCGATGGCGCACAACGACCCGCAAGAACGCGTCGTGACGATCGCGACGACGGTGCGCGATCGTCATCCCGTCCTCTCGATCGCGGATCGTGGTGCGGGCATCCCCGACGAGATCATGGATCGCATGTTCGAGCCGTTCTTCACGTCCAAGGAGCATGGGATGGGACTCGGCCTGGCGATCTGTCGCTCGATCATGCGCGCGCACGGCGGGCGGCTCTGGGCGACGAACAACGACGGGCCCGGCGCGACTCTGTGGGTCGAGTTCAGTCTGTATGAGGCGCGGCCGCACGACGGCCAGCGGCTCGCGGCTCGATCGGTGGCGGACGCACCGATGATGGAATCCCCGCCCTCGACACTGACGCTGTAAGTCACCGCTCGCGGGCGCGCGTCGCTACCGCGCGAGGTGTACTCGACCCCCCGATGAGACCCGCTTCGATCGCGCCTCTTTACCCTTCCTCGCGGTAATTTTGGTTTCTGCCGGCTGGGCCGGCGCTCAGGAGAATCCGGGGGCGGCGACGACGCAGCAGTCTTAGGCCGCGCGAAAATCGACCTTCTTTGCCTCGGTAACGCGGCGAGAGGCGTCGAGAATCTCGAGGCTGATGAGATTCCCAGCCGCGTCGTAGTCGAGGATTACGCCGGGCTTGTCTTCATCGCTCTCGCAAACCGCTCGACCCTCTTGGAAGATCACTGACAGGGTGTCAGTGCGCGAATCATAAGTCACTTTCACAGATCCCTCCGCCAATACTTGGCGATCTTGCTGCTCCGATAAGCTGTCACGACTTCGGCGGGGCGCCGGCCTACATCCACGAAAACGCGAACCACATACTGCCGGGGCGGTTTGCCGGCCGAGACAAGCGACTGAAAGACATCGCGCCCGGAGCGATCTTCAAAACGCTGGGTCGGTCCAGCGAGGACTTCGGCAATCAACTCCTGGGAGAGTTCGCGGCGGCCCATTTCCGCGAGCGCGTGCTCGGTAAAGACATACCCAACCAGGGGTGTCGCTTGCACCTGATCAATCTAGGCGTGTTCTCCGTTTGTGCCACAAGCTGGCTGACGCCCGAACCTAGTTCCGATCGCTAGGCCTATAACCCCGACGGCCGCCCCGTGGCGAGCGTCCGCCCTCGACACTGACGCTGTAAGTCACTGCTCGCCCGCGCGCGCCGGCTGCGCGAGCGCGACCCAGGCGACGACACCGCCGGCTGCACAGACGGCCGCGTTGATCCACATGCCTCGCCTGAAGCTCTCTGTAAACACCTCGTGTGCAGGGTCTGACTGGCCCACGCCGGCAGCAAGTGGGAGTGCCGCGGTCGCAATCAGGCTGCCGAGTCGTGCGACCGCGTTGTTGACCCCGGATGCCACGCCGGCCAACTGCTCGCCGAGCGCACCGAGGACGGCGACCGTGAGCGGTGCGACGAGAATCGACAAGCCGACCCCGAAGACCAGCGTTGCGGGGAGTAGCACTGCGACGTAGCTGGCTCCGGGGCGTACCCGGGTGAAGAGCGCCATGCCGGCTGCGGTGATGAGCGCGCCGAACGTCAGCGGGAGTCGCGGGCCGATGCGTTGTGCGAGTCGCCCGGCGGTGGGCGAGATGAGGAGCATCAGCGCGTTGACGGGAAGGAGTGATGCACCTGCCTCGAGGGCGCTGTAGCCCATGGCGTCCTGCAGCTCCAGCATCAACATAAAGAGCAATCCACCGAGGGCGGCGTAGACGAGCAGGGTGACCACGTTGGCGCCGGTGAACACGCGCGACTGGAAAATGGCGAGTGGCACGAGGGGATAGCGTGCGCGCCGCTCGACGACCACGTAGAAGGCGAACGCGATGACGCCGCCGATCGCCAGCGACACGACGGGCGGGCTCGTGAGCCCGTGGGTCGTCGCAAGTGTGAGCGAGCCGACGAAGCCTGCCAGCGCGAGCGTGATGAGTGCGGCGCCGGTGTAGTCGACACTGCCTCGTACCGCGTGGTCCTCGGGCGATTGCGTGTCCGCTATTTCGCCGTGCCGCAGTGCGATCGCTGCTGCAGCCAGCGCCGGTGGAATCATGGCAGCGAATACCCATTGCCAGGAGATGCGATCGACCACCACGCCACCGAGCAGTGGTCCGATGGCCGTGGAGACGGCGGACCATGCCGACCACTGTCCGATGGCGACGCCACGCGCTTCACCGGTGAACGCCGTCTCCAGCATGGCGAGGCTGTTGGGCACGAGCAACGCGCCGAAGACACCTTGCAGCACGCGGCAGGCGACGAGCACGATCGCATTGGGAGCGATGGCGCAGCCCGCGCACGCGAGCGCGAAGCCGCACAGTCCGAGGGCGAACACGCGTGAGCGACGGAACCGGTCGCCGAGCGCGCCACCGAGGAGCATCAGCGCGCTGAGCGTGAGCAGGTAGCCGTTGGTGACGACCTCGAGTCCTACGACGCCGATGCCGAGGCCGCGGCCAATCGCGGGCAGCGCGACGTTGACGACCGTCCCCTCGAGGAACGCGGTTCCGGAGCCGAGGACGGAGGCAACGAGGACCCAGCGACTGTGCGTGGAATCGATGTCGGGCATCCGGCGGAGGGCGACGCTGGACCCTAACAGCAGACCTTCGCTTTCGCTATTGCTCTTTCAGCCTGAGCTGCACGCATGCATCGGTGTGCGTCCATGTCCAACGTCCAACGTCCAACGTCTAAAACGTCCTCAGGCCTTGGTCGGAACGGTCGGGTTGGTCGGGCAGCGCCACGAAGCTTGCCGCATGCCTGGCGGAGCGGGCAGGCCAATGCGCGGTGCGACCTGGAGGCTGACGAGGCCGAGGCCCCACAGGAAGAGCGCGAGCGCGATCGTGTGGGCCACGCCCAGGCGGGCGCGCCAGCTCGAGACCATCGTCCAGACGCCGCCGATGACCACGAGACCGGCGACGGCGCCGTATTGCAGAAAGTCCGCGCCGCAGGCGTGTGGGTAGGGCCACCAGAAGGTGATGCCGCCGGCGAGGGCGGCGACGAGTGTGAGGCGGCCCCAGGTGCCGAACATCCTGAACTGTCCTTCACGCCGCTCGCGAATCCGGCGTTCGACATCGCGCTTGATCCTGACGGCAGCGGGTGATGGATCGGCAGGCAAGCCATCGAATTGTCGCTCGATCTTCCGCAGTTTTGCGGTCCATCTCATGTTTTCGACCGGCACCGTCGACCTCACACGTTGATGGCGGCCTTGCCGCGAGCGCTCTCCCTCTTCGACGATTGCGCCCCACCACTCGTCGCATCGCACGTGGAACGGGTCGGACAAGATGTCCGGTTTCTGTGCAGTCGGGCGGAAGTGACGAGGGAGCAGTCAGCACGGGCGCTGACACGCCCGAGAGAGGAGTGACGGAGAAAGGAGAGAGGAGAGAAAGGCAAGGTGGGTCGACCGCTTGCCTGTAAGCGCCCGTCGCGTTCATGCATGCGTTCTGACGGGTACTCGGAGGAGGGCGTACGAACGTCGAAAGGCTATCGAGTCCGGATTTTCCTCGAGCTATGCGACCGTACTCCCAAGCCACCCGGGTCGGGCAGCTCAGGACTTCTTCGCCCTTTTGGGCTGGTCACCAGTTGCCCTTTCCGGGCCGCGCGGAGGATCGCCTCGGTGTCCCAGCTCAACGTGCCGGACTGCAGTTCACCGATCAGCCCGCGGACCCACTTCAACTCTGCCCGCCGCATGGCCAGATCGTATTCGCTTTCGATAAGGTTGATTCTCTGGACCCGCGCCAGCACCGACTTCAGCGTAGTCGTGGTTTCCCGGATTTCCTCTTCTAGAACCCTGGCCCGCTCTTCCAGCTTCGGGATGGCGTCATCGGGCGCCATATGCACGAGAAAGCTGAGGGCAGTCGTGAATTCGGATGATTCCCGCCGGGGGCGCCCCACCATCTCTTCGAGCACTCTCATGAATGTTTCCCGGCCTTCACTTGTGATGCGGTACGTGGTGCGCTCCGGCCGGAGTCCGTTGCGTCCGGTGCCCGCCGCCTCGATCAGGCCGGATCGCACGAGCCGCCCGATCGCGTTGTAGACCGATCCGCCTTTCAGCACCAACAACTCGGCTTTGTGTCGCTCGCGCAGCAGCCGCTGCATCTCGTACGGGTGCATCGGCGCTTCCCGCAACAGGGCGAGTACCGCCACCTCCCAAAGGCTGATATAGTGCGCCATTGATAGTGTATATATACTAATTGGGGCGCACTAAGTGTCCAGTAGCCGGGAACGGGCGTACCCCTAATCGCTCATGGAATCATGGCCACAATATTGGAAGTCACTTCCGTCAATGTGTTTTACGGCGACCAGCATGCCGTGTCCGATGTGACGTTCGATATCGACGAAGGTGAGATTTTTGGCTTGCTGGGGCCCAACGGGGCCGGCAAGACCAGCACCTTGAGCGTCATCGAAGGGCTCGTGCAGCCACAATCCGGATCGGTGACCATAGCCGGGCACGACATGCGCGAGAATCCGGCGCAGGCGCGTGCGGGCCTCGGCGTGCAATTGCAAGCCACCAGCTTCCAGCCCGAGCTCACCATTCTGGAAATCATAGAATTGTACGCGGGCTTGTACGGGCTGTCGCTGCCGCCCGGACGCGTGAAAGAGCTCTTGCGCGATATCCAGCTCGAAGCGGCCGCCAAGAAGCACTTCGGGCAGCTCTCTGGGGGACAGCAGCAGCGCGTGTCACTTCTCATCGCCACCATCGCTAACCCGCGTCTGGCGCTGCTCGACGAACCCACCACGGGGCTCGATCCACAATCGCGTCGTCAGCTCTGGGGCAGGATAGAGGAAATGCGCGGTAACGGCCGGGGCGTGCTGTTGACGACGCACTCTATGGAAGAGGCCGAGGCCGTGTGCGACCGCATTGCCATCATCGACCACGGCACAATTGTGGTGATCGATACGCCAGCTGGTCTCGTCGAGCGACATAAGAGTGATCCGCGCGTCACGGCGGTCTCTCGCGGAGGCAAAATCACGCTCGAAGACGTCTTTATCGGTTTGACCGGCGACGCCGTGAGGGCCTGAGAACAACTATATGGATACCACTTCGACCAATCCGTCGCGCTTCACAATTCTTTCGTCCTTGCTGAAGGCCGACTTTACCGTACTGCGGCGCAACTACCGCGCCGGCCTCCTCACGGTGATCGTGCCACTCATCTTTCTGGTTTCGTGGGTGCCGGTGGCGAAGGAAGTGGGCGGCGCGTTCGCTGTCGCTTCCTGCATCACGTTCGGCCTCGTGGCGATCGGCCTCGTCGGATATACCAACATGATGGGGCGCGACCGCGAACGCGGCGTATTTCAGCGCCTGCGCGTCACGCCCGCCACCACGTGGGACATGATGATCAGCCGTCTTGCGGTTCAGCTGGCGCTCATGCTCGTGATGTGCGTGTCGCTCTTCGTGGCCGGCTTCTTCGTGGACAAGTTCGAGCTCACGCCCGCCCAGTACGCGCTTGCGCTCGTGGCAGCGCTCGTCGGCGGATCGGTCTATCTGGGATTCGGGCAGGCCTTGGCCGGGCTTATCGCGTCTGCCGGGACGCTGGATGCCGTCACACGCATCGCACTCTTCGGTCCCATCCTCGGAGCATTGGGCGAGCTGGGCGTTTTAGGCAGGGCGGTGCAGGTGATCGTAAAATGGTCGCCGTACGGCACGGTCAAAGCGATAATCTACGGCGCGATGCAGCCTTCTGCCTGGAGCGGCGGCACCTCTCTGGCGCTGCTCGTCACCCTGGCGTATTCCGCCGTCTTTATCGCAGCGGGCATCAAGTGGTTCAAGTGGACTTCGCGATGAGTGCTGCGTCTTGCCGTTTGGCGCTCAGGTGCTGGACTTTCGCTGTGCTCCGTGGCCTGCCTCTCGCCGCGGCAGGCCGCTTTGCTCAAGGACGTTTCAGGAACCTGAAGTAGAAGGCGCCGAATACCAGGACGATTCCTATATTCGCCATCAGCCGTTCCCAGAAGCGGTTCTTGAAGAATAGAAAATCTACCGCGACGATAACGGCCGCCATCGACACTGCATACAGCACGGTAGTCGTCTGGTTATTCATTTGGCTCCCTGTTCAAATGGAAGGCACTGAGCGCGAGTCAACTGCGTGACATCACCACAGAATATTGCCCGTGGGTTAGTTCTTGAGTCGCTCCCCGCGTCTTCCGGCTGTGATTTGCTGCCGACCGTTCGAGCCCGTCGGGTTCGCGCTCACTCAGAGCGGATCGCGATGATGGGGTCCACACGCGCGGCTCGACGGGCTGGAAGCCAGGACGCGATCGCCCCGACGGCCGCGAAGACGAGGCACACGAGCGCGAGAGTTGGCCGATCCAATGGCTCGATGCCGAACAGTAGCCCGCGGATCGCGCGTGTAAGGAACACCGCACCGAGAATGCCCGCTGCCAGGCCGGGCAGGATCAGTGCCGCGCCACGTCCAAGCACGAGGTTCACGACGTCTTGCGAGTCCGCGCCGAGCGCAATGCGAATCCCGAAGTCCCGCGTTTGCTGACTCACCGCGTAGGAGACCACCCCATACACGCCAAGCGTCGCGAGCAGCAGGGCGATCGTGGCAAAGGCCGTGAGAAGCAGAGTGTAGAAGCGTGACTGCGACACCGACTCCGCCACGGCCGCGTTCATGGTGCCCAGCTCATACGTCGGCACGTCTGGATCGACGGATGCGACGACGCGCCGTATCTCTCGCTCCAGCCCTGCGGGCGGCAGTGCGGTGCGAAGGACGAACGTCGTTCCTAGCGGGAACCTACGGTATGGGAGGAATGTCGCCGGCTCGGGCGTGCTCTTGAGCGACGAGTAATACGCATTGCGCACGACACCGATGATCTCCCCGCTGGGATGTACAGCGCTGTCTGCGGAACCGCCATGCCAAAACGCGTACGTCAGGTGCTCCCCGATCGGGTTCTGCCCTGGGAAGTAGCGGTCTGCCAGGGCTTGGTTGATCACGACCACCCGGACAGCGTCGAGCCGGTTCTCGTCCTCCGTAAACGTACGCCCGCGCACGAGCGCCATCCCCATAGTCCGGAAAAAGTCGGGGGAGACCGGTCGGAGCCCGGACTCGGGCTCCGTGCCGGGGGCGGGAGGCGGTGTGCCATCGATGGTGAACCACGTCGAAGGGCCGAAGTGTTCCGGGTCGAATGGGCGGTTGGCCGCGACTGCCACGTTTTCCACGCCAGGCAGCGCCGCTAGCCCTGCCTGCACACGATCGGCGAATGCGTTCACGGGTGCGTCGTAATCGTATTTTTTGCCGGTCAAGGCGACGTCGAAGACCACGAGGTGATCTGGTCTGAAGCCCGGATCCACGTTGGTCAAGCGCTGGAAGCTGCGAATCAGTAGGCCAGCCCCCACCAACAACACGGTGCCAAGCGCGAGCTCCGTGAATACGAGAACGGATCGAGCGCGCCCACTGCCAGAGGCGCTGCCACCCCTGCCCGTGCGGAGCATACGCGCGATGTCCCAGCCAGAGACGTTCAGCACGGGCACGAGGCCAAAACCTAGACCTGTGGCGACGGCAAGCGCGGCCGAAAATGCGAGCACGCGTGCATCGACGCGTACATCTTGCGTGCTCGGCAGGGCAAGCGTCTCCCCTGCCACCAGCACATGCACGACGAGTACAGCGATCACCGTGCCGAGCACCGCGCCGGCCACGGCGATGAGCACGCTCTCGGCAAGTGATTGGCCGAAGAGCTGTTGCCGCCCTGCACCAAGAGCGGTTCGCACAGCTACTTCGGAGGCCCGCGAGGCGGCGCGAACCAGCAGCAGGTTGGCCACGTTGGCGCAGGCAATCAACAGCACGAACATCACCGCGCCCAGCATTGCCCAGAGCGGCGCCTCGACCTCGCCCACGATCTGTTGCCGAAGGGGGACTGCCGCCACGCCCACTCCTGCGTCGGCCTTGGGGAATGCCTGGGCAATGCGGCTCGCGACCGTGCTCAGATCGCGCTGTGCGCTCGCGAGCGTGACGCCGTCGCGCAGCCGCGCGATCGCTTCTGTCGTGTGATCGCCGCGGCCGACGTCGCCGATCTCCCAGTTTTCCCATACCGCGGGGAACCAGAGCTCGGCGTTGTCGGGGAAGGTGAACCGACGCGGCGCCACACCAACCACGACGTAGAGCTCGCCGTCGAGCGTGAGCTGGGTTCCGACGATCCCCGGGTCGGCGCCGAAGTAGCGCCTCCATGCGTCGTCGGACAGGACAACCACCTTGGTTGCTATTCTCGCATCTTCACCGGGCGCAAACGTTCGCCCGAGCTGTGCGCGAGTGCCCAGCAGGGAAAAGAACTCGGCGCCCACCCGAGCTGCGTTGACGCGCAGCGGGGGAGCCTTGGGGCGGACCAGGTTGAGGTTCTGTCGACTTTCGACGGCAGCGATGCCGGTGAAGCTGTGCGTCTGGTTCCGGAAATCGATCAAGTCCTGCGGCGAGATCTCCATTGTTCCCGCCCGCGCGTCGGTCCCGTGCAGGTACAGCAGTCGGTCCGCCCGCTCGAAGCCGAGTGGCTTGAGGAGCACGCCGTTCACAATGCTGAACGCCGCGGTGCTCGCGCCGATCGCGAGCGCCAGGGTGCCGATCGCGATCACAGCAATCGCGGGCGTGCGTGCGAGCCGGCGCGCGGCGTAGCGCAGTTCCTGGATGGCTGCTTCCATATGAATTGGACAGTTGAGGAGGGTCGCGGGGCGCAATCCGAACGAATCGTGCCCGCGCCTCAAGCCGGGTGAACCGTCTGTCTAGCAGCGACTTACACGCTCCAGGCGTTGACCGCCTCCATCTCGCTTCGTCCGCTATCGACACGCCATATCCCGAAACCGGACATGGGGTGTCCCTGGTTCGATCGAATCGGTCAGCGGTCGCGTCGTACTCGGAGGCGTCCTGTTGGGTGACCGGCCCCCGCTCGACGTGAACGGCGGCAAGTCATGATGCAACGGAGGAGATTGCGCCTCCCCGGCGGTTCGAGGCAGGACGTTCGCGTGTTTGCCCTCAGGATAGGTCCTAACGCCGACGAGCGCGCGTTCTGCCCATCCTTTATGGAAATGGTCGCGCCGTGCGGATACCGGAGATGTGTGCGTAACCGCCGGAAATCAGCCTCGTTATCCGTTACAAGCGTCGCGCTCAAGCGCGCGCATTGGGCCGCGAGGAGGGCATCGTTCCAGAATGAGCGACCCTTCGTGACGGCGCCCCCACCCAGTCGCGCGATGGCACGAGCTGCGGCGACCCAGTCGTCCTCGGTGGGTGCGAGCATCGGCGCTCCTGCTTCCAAGCTTCGGACAACGGCAGCATGGTTCGCGGCATCCGCAATGCCGATCAGCACTTCGGCGACCACCACCGCACTCACCCACAACGGCCCGTGCTCTCGGATGAAGCTCGCGAACTCGTTGCGGAATGCCTCGTCGCGCGCGGCTATGAGGTAAATGTGTGTGTCGGCCACGTACATCGGCACTACGGTGCGCGGGTGGACGCTATGCGAGTGATCAGTCCGTGATACGGCGTTCGTCGATCGGGCCGAGCGCGGCAAGGACCCGCAGACCCTCGACCTGGCGTTCCCGCTGCACAACCGCCTCGAGGGCGTGCGTGATAACCTCCGTCTCCGTTCGCGCCCCAAGCGCGCGTCGAGCGGCGTCCAAGAGATCCTGATCGAGGCGCACCGTCTTTTTTTGCACGTTGCCCCCCGAGGCAAGAGCCTTCAGGCGGCGGGCATTCTTGCGAGGTCGCGTAGGGTTCGGCATGGTCAGTGGGCTGTACGATACAGCCAATCTATATGGACTGTACGGCTAGAGCAAGAGTGCGCTCGTTGCTATAGTCTCTGCTCCCAAGCCGCTGCGTGCTATGCAAAAGAGCGCTACCGTGATCAGTTGCCCTGCGGATGAGTCGTGCCATGGTCGGTCGCTTTCCAACTCCACACGCCGCCGGCGCCGATCTCCAACACGGCGTCGTATCGCTCAACCAGTTCGGCGTGCTCGGCCAGAGCGACATACGTGATGGAGCTCTCCCCCAGACGCTGGAGTGCATGGCCGAATTGCTCCGGTTCGAGGACCACGTTCACTCGGTCCAGCATGGCGAAGGCGGGCCGAGCGAGGATCAGGCGCGTCAGGGCAAGCAGTTGCTGGTCGCGGAGCGAGAGGGTTGCCGGCCAATCGCGCTCACTGTCCAACGCACTTGCGTCCGGGGCGAGGGAGTCCAGGCCCATATCGCGGAGCGTGGTCGTGATCTGGTCATCGGTGACTTTCTGCTGCCGTCCGTTTTGGACGAGAACGTCCCGGAGTGGTCCGGGCGGCAGATAGGGCTGCTGTGGCAGAAAGAAGATCTCGTCCAGCGGCGGGCGAACGACCGTCCCGGTGCCAGCGGACCAAATGCCTGCCGTTGCTTGGAACAAGGCAGTCCGCGCTATCTCGTTGGGCCCCACGATCAGAACCCTCGTCTTGCGCGGTATCTCGGCGGTGAGGTTCTCGAGCACTGCATGGCTGCTGTCCGGCGATGACAATGTCAGTTGCTCGTACGCGATCCGTCCCTCGGCCTCGACGACACTGATCCCTGCCTGTTTGTTCGTTGGCACGTCCTCGATGCCGGCAGATAACGCGCTCACCCGGACGATCACAGCGGCGAACGACGAGATGGACTGAAACTGGTTGACAAAAATTGAGAAGGCGCCGAGCACCTGGGAGAAAGCCATCGCCGATTGCGTGACGACTCCGAATTCCACCTTACCGCGAATGAACAGCGGCGCCACGAGCAGGGCCGGGATGATCTGAATCAGATAGTTGTACCCCGTCGTGAAGAAGCCCAGGTTGCGATTGACCGAGATCGTCCGCCGGAAGTTGTCCGCGAGGCTGTCGAGCCGTTGCATGAGCACGGTCATCAGCCTGCTTTCCTGGCGCGAGACGGCAATCGATTCGGCGTTTGTGCCTACGGTTATGAGGCCCGAGCGGAAGCTGGCCTCGCGGTCCAACTGACGGTAATTCAGCGATATCAGCCGCCGACCCAGGTAGACCGTCACGAGCGAGCCAAGGAAGGCGTACCCGATGGCGACACCGAACAAGAGCCGGCTGATCGTCCATAGCACTCCGGAGAATGACACGACCGCGAGAACTCCATTCACGAACATGACCGTGAATGACAGCGTCGTCCCTGTGAACGCGTGAACGTCCTCGGCGATGCGCTCGTCGGGGTTCCCGACTGTGGCCGACTCCTTGATGCGAAGGTACGCGCGATTCGCGAGATATCGCCCGACGATACGGCGCGTCAGCCACACTCTCCAGAACAGCCCCAGCCGGTCCTGCGTGAATTGGTACAGGACGAGCACGACTGACGAGGCCGCAAACACGCCGACGTACAGCGCGGCTTGGCGAATAAATCCGGCCTGGTTGCGGTTGGCAATTGCGGTAATGAAGTCGCGGCCCACATAACTGTTGACGACGTTGAGCCCGTTGATGGCGAGTGCGAACGCGATGAGCAACGCGAACATGGCGCGAGCTCGCCAGCGCACGTCCGACGTCAAGAAGCTCTTGATAGCGCCGACGAATCGCCGTCTTGTCTCGCGGTCGAAGGCAACTGCCTGTTCGCTCATATGCGATCTCCGGTCGTCGTCACTGTCGCCGCGCTCGGAGCCACACGCACACGACCGGTAGAACATTTTGCACGGCCGCCGACATGCTGCTCTGACCTCCGCCGCCGGGGGGGCACGGCGATTTGGACGATCAACTTGGTGGTCGAGTCGTAGAATACAACTGAGGATGCTCGTACCGACGCATCCTTACACCGCACCACAACCTCGAGATCGAGACTCTGATATCGTCGGGCGCCCGGATTCGAGAGTGATTCGGAGTGCGGGAGCGAGTATCTGAGCCACACGTCGACTGAGTCAGCCGCCCGTGGCTGCACCCGCGTGTCCAGGGAAACGATGATGTCCGGCGTTCGCATCAGCACCAGCCACGGGTCTGGACTCGCGACGGCATAGGTCTGCAGCCTCGATGGACTGAATCCCGATCCCAGCACTGGCATCAGGATCACCAGAAGCCGCGTCAGATACGTTCCGATAATAGAGGACCCTCTTAGATCTGTGGCTAGGCAGCCCTTATCACCGACATCAATGTAACTCAATTACGGGCTCATGTCGATCAGGTGGGAATTTCAGGCGTAAGCGCCAAGGGAGGGGCGCAGCCCGAGCACGGGCCGCGCCAGTGGGAGTGGTCGATATGAACGCGGAATCCTGCCGACATTCGCGGACGAGGTGCTGAATCATGCCCGAGTATCACGTTCGGTGTCGAGACACCGAAGCCCGAGACTATGGTCCTGCCTCAGGAGCTTCTGAGCGGTGGAGGACGGTACCACGTTGACGTACTGGCAGACGGCAGTGTCGACGTTTTCGGCAATCGTGACGGCTTACCGCATCTCGCCAACATCCTCGTCCAGTGTGCGCTAGCAGGTTTCACGCCCGGTTGGCACATTCACCTTCGTCTCGACAGCAAAGACGACACGGGACCCAACGTCACGTGCGCGCCCGAACTGACCCTGTATGCTGCTGACCCGGCGGTTGGCGAGAAACTTTAGTCACTATCGAGACTGCACTCATGGAGATCTCACGATGACCGACGCAGAACCCCAAACCCTGGGCAAGACGACGCTCTCAGGTGCCGAGCCCCAACTCATCGTCTCGGATATCGTAGCGTCCTCTGAGTTCTACACGAAAAAGCTGGGGTTCGCGGTGGCCTTCAGCTATGGCGAGCCGCCCTTCTATGCACAGGTATTCCGCGACCGAGCGCGGCTCAACCTCCGCCACCTCGATACGGCGCGCTTCGACCCAGCGCTCCGTGACCGAGAGCAGATTCTGTCGGCAACGATCACTCTCCATGATGCGGAGTCGCTCTATCTCGAATACCAAGCTGCGGGTGTCGAGTTCGCGCAGCCGCTCAGGACCGAGCCTTGGGGTGCGCAAACCTTTCTCGTGCGCGACCCCGACGGCAATCTGATTCTGTTTGCGGGTGATGGAGAGTAGCCGGTCGAAGCCATATTGGCCCCGCTCCGGTGCGTGACCGTCGTCACCGTCAACGCCATCGCTTGAGAAACACGGAAGGCGGCTCGAGGATGAGCCCGCGAAATGGCGACAGTGGCAGGTGATGCTTCCGATCACCGGTGACTAGCACGGTGCACGAGCCAGCGAAAGCAACGTCGGCCGTCGAATTTCGCCGCCAATGTCCTCAGCACGCTGATTATTTCCTGGCCGATACTACGATCGCGCTGTTGATCGCGATGTGGGATCCCACGCCGCTGGCAGCTCGCTGTCAACGGCGCAAGCGATAAAGCAGCCGCTTCATCGCGACCGGCTTCTCGCTTCGACACAGCGCGGCTGCCCAGTTTCCGGAAACGTACACACGCAGTGATTGCGTCGGTGACGGATCGATCCCAGATCGAGCGCCGCAGGGGCCAGCCGCATCTCATTGAGTCCCAGGGCGTTGCGCGACGAAACATGGGTGTGCATGAAACTTGCCCGAGGGAAAGGCCAAAGGTGCATTCGTGTTGAGCCCCTTGTGCGCACGACGAGAGTTGGCGGGGAGCAGCACTCCGGTCGTCGAAGAACCTCGAACGACATTGTGAGGAGGCAGCCAATGAGGACCATACCCTTTGTGCGTTCGGTGCTGGCCGGAGCCCTCAGCGTGACTCTCGCCGCGACGGCGTCCGCACAAGTCGTCGTTGCGATCAGCGTCGGCGGTCCGCCCGAGCTGCCTGTCTATGAGCAGCCACCATGTCCCGCCGCCGGTTACTTGTGGACACCCGGTTACTGGGCGTACGACCCAGATAACGGCTACTACTGGGTGCCGGGCACTTGGGTGCTCGTACCCCAGTCGGGCTTGCTGTGGACCCCGGGTTATTGGGCCTGGAGTGACAACGGGTATGTCTGGAATGCGGGGTACTGGGCTCCCGAGGTCGGCTTCTACGGCGGGATCAACTACGGATATGGCTACGGTGGTGCTGGATACCAGGGCGGTTATTGGAACAACGGCGCCTTGTACTACAACCGTTCGGTCAATCGCATCAGCAACACCACGACCATCACCAACGTGTACAACAAGACGGTGGTGAACAACACGACGGTCACCAACGTGAGCTACAACGGCGGTACGGGCGGGACGAGCGCTCGTCCAACGCCAGCGGAATTGGCCGTGGTCCACGCAAGACATGTCCCGCCGACGGCCGAACAAACGCAGCACGAGCATACAGCCGCCGGCAACCGCGATCAGTGGGCATCGACAAACCACGGTAAGCCGGCGGTCGTGGCAACTGCAAAACCGGGCGCGTTTACTGGCCAGGGCGTGGTCAGAGCGAGCCAAGTGTCGCATACGTATCGTGCGGTAGCGACCGGCGAAGTCGCAAACAGAAATGGTACGCCTCCGTCGAACGCCGCGCATCCCAAAGCGGCCGCGCCTGCTCCAACGAAGGCTGCGCCGCCCGCGGCGGCCAAGCCCAAGGTTGAGGAGCACTCGAGGGCACAGGATCAATCCAAAGAGGCGCAGTTCAAAGCGAAGCAGCCGCCGCCGAAGCCCCATGAACAGCCCAAGGCCGAGGCCCGACCCCAATCGTCACCGCCGCCTGAGCAGCGCAAAGAACCCGCTCCTGACAGGAAGCCCAATTCTGACTCTAGTCACAATTGATCGTTCCCCGGAGTAGGCGGAAGATCGCCTCGTCGGCCAACAATGCTGGGCGGAGAGAGGCGCTAGAGGGGCTTGGCCGAGCGTGTGCGGCGGCAGTTACCTCACTGCAGGCCAAGCAGGGGCCGACGGCTCGATGCGATACACTGACTGATCGCCGCGTCTGAGCTGGAACGTCGGGCCGGGGTCCAAGCGCAACCCTGACTCTTGGGGTGGGACGGGACCCGGTGGGCTCAGCGTGACCGAGAAGCCTTGGCCACTGAGCGCGACCGCGGCATGCCCCCGCCACAGGACGTCTTTCGCGCTGTCGGACGAGTTGCGGGCGCTATCGGACGCCGGATCATCGACGGTGATTCTCAGCGACTCGCCTGCACGGCGCCACGACGGGCGCTGGGCGCCGGAGATGCCCACGCTCACGAGGTCCAGCGTCGCTCCGGGGGCGCCGTTCTCGTCGATCAGCACGAGTCGTTTGGTCGTAACGGTGTCAGCTGACTTGAGCGGGCGCCCGGTCGTGAACGCCATTGCGGCGACGACACACGCGGCGAAAGCGCCGCCCAGGAGCACTGTTTGGAACCGCCGGACTGTCCGCTCGAGCCTGCGGACGTCGGCAACGATCTGGGCGTTCGAGTACGTCGAGTCGGACATTGGTCCCCCATGCGACAGGATGGCGAGAAGGCACGGTCTGCCTGCATAAGACGCCAAACCGTGGTCGCCTTGCACACGTCTCGATGTCGGCTCGTCTAGTCAACGCAGAATTCGCGCAAGCTGCCGGCTTGGTATTCGCTCATGGAGCAAGCAGGTCTCGTGGTACGGGTGCGAGGCGAAGCATCGCGCCACCGGGACGTCATTCGGCGGTACCTCCAGCGACAGATGCCGGGCGATTCCTATGTGACTGTCACACCGCTCACCGAGGTAATTGGGCGTCAAACGCGCTCATGGCAGATCGGTGCGACGATGTTCCTCGCGTTCGGCCTGCTGGCCCTCGTGTTAGCAGGTATTGGACTCTATGGGCTGATTGCCTATACAGTTACCCGACGAACTCACGAGATCGGCGTCCGGATTGCCCTCGGCGCGCGGACGTCGAATGTACTTTGGCTCGGCCTGCGGCAGGGTCTGATCGTGGCCGGCCTAGGGACGGCGATCGGGTCGGGGGTCGCGGTCGCCACCGCTGGACCGCTCACACCGATGCTGTTCAACGAGTCGCCGCGGGATCCATTGGTCTATGCGGCGGCGGTCGCGGTCATGCTGGGCGTCGCCGGCGTCGCGAGCATCATTCCGGCGCGTCGCGCCGCGCGGGTGGACCCCAACGTCGCACTCCGCCACGAGTGAACTCCTGCCGACGGGAAAGACCCGGAAGTGCCGTTGGTGGTCGTGGACTTCATTACGATCCGACTCGGTGAGACAATGTGGGAATGGTAAGACAGGCGGCTTAGGGGCTCGACACCTAATTCCGTTGGCCGTCGTGCGAGAGGCACTTAAGACAGAAGTGTCGCGGGTGCGGGCGAGGGAGTCGTCGTGGCGCGCCTAGACCTGCCCGACATCGCCGCGCCTATGGCCAAAGCGCACTAACACAATCAAAACAGAGGAGAAACAGAAAACCAAACGCGGCGAACAGACCGACCAAAGCCCCTAGCAGCGCGCCACCGCCGAACGCGACACGTGAGTTCCCGCCCGCAACCTTGGATAACATGATACCTCCGCCAAGGCCGAACCAGATGGCCGACGTCGCGACGACTAGCAGAGTGATGTCGATGGCTCCAGGCGGGGCATTCACAGGAGCCATAATCACGAGGGCGAGTATGCCGCTCACCACGTTTAGTCGCTGCGCAAATTGGAGCAATGACTTGATGCCGTCCTCCCGCTGTGACAGGAGTGCCGACGCGCCGACGACGAGAAGAACTGTGGCGATGATCACTGCGTAAGCAGCAGGCTTCCGTAACGAAAGCCAGAGGGAGTTGCCTCCCCACGACTGGACACGAACGGGGTGGACGCCCCGATTGTCGGTGACTTGCCACAAGGTACAGGTTCCGCTGCGGTTGCGCTCAAAGACACAGTCGACGGTACCCCATACTGGGATTGAATCGAGTCCTGTTCGAAACCCCAGGAAATACGCCGTGTCCAGACTCTGGTAAGTCCACTGGGTATTTGCGCCAGGCTTACGCTCCAGGGCAGCTTGGGCCGCTCGGAGGGGGGCGGCATCGGTCTGGGCTACGTTGAGGTCCACAACCCGGAGCACTGACAAGCTGTCTGGATAGTGCCCCGTCGCTGCGTGGTAATGCTCGATGGCCGGGACCAGAATGGACGCTATCGATTTGGCCCGGTCGACCCGCGCGTCGCTCGTCTCGCGCCTTTGACAAGCTGCGAGCAACAACACCAATGCCGTTGCATAGGCGCGCGAACGCCAACGTCCCGGCATCGCTCGTGGGCACGAGGTGGTGACTGGGCCGGTCAACGTGGAGAAAGAACTCGCACTCACCGCGCCGCCTTCATCACACAACTCAACCGCTTCCTTCGCCGTCGCCCCGAACTCGCGAGAGGATGCGAAGAAGCTCGGCTGGCGGCACCGAGTCATCCGAGATCCATGAGTCGATGCGAAATCCACTGAGTGGGCTAACACGGACATAGACGCGGCCCTCGTACACGTGGGCGAGGGACGGATTCTGCGGATAGTGATGCAATGTGTCGATGACAACGTCGGCTAGGCGCCCAGCCCCTGCATTCGTGATCGTGCCCTGCCATGTCCCAGCGATGTCTGGGCGCTCAGCGTGCTACCGGCGAGCGTCACCGCTACAACGATCCACGGTGTCAGCTTGTTCATCGGTTCTCCCACAATGGTGTAGCCATTGGCGATGACCGAGCACACCCCCGATCACCCACAATTGACATCGATGGCTTGAGGGTCGCCAGTCTTGGTTAACCAGCCGCCCGGCGACGCTGGCGGGACCGCGTTCACCTAGATACGCCCTGACCGGGTGCCGGCACCTTCGGCGGAGGCCTGAGTACCCGTCGCACGACCGGTCCCGATTCTTGCCAAGTAAAGTCTGCCCCGCCGTCGGCGCCTGTGAAGTGGGACCGCCAGTCTCGTTGCTCGCTGGAAGTCCCGCTGTGTATGACGCTCAGGCCGCGACCTCGAGTTAGTTCGCCGGTCCAAACGTCGCTGCTACTTGACCGGTGGTGTTACCGGCTGCGCGATTCACTCTGCCCTCGGGCGGCCGGTCGCGTGACGCAGATCTGGCGCATAACTTTGCCGCCAACTTTGCCACCGCGGAAGCACACCATGGCTCGCCGACGTGGAAATACGCGTTCCTATACGTCCCAAAGAGCGGAGCGCGCGTATACTGCCTCGGTATGCCTCGCCCTAGCGTGTGCCTCTAACCAAGCGCGCCAACCTTCCCAAGTCATGCGAAACTCCGATCAGCCCGACGTGCCGATAACGAGAATCACCGGGAGGCTGGTTTCCGAGGCGGACCAGGCGTGGGCCGCGCCACCGCCGGGCGATGCACATCCGAGAGCCCCTAGCGGTTTCCGCATCCCACACCAGATCCTGCGAGTTCAATTTGACGCGCCTTCTCGAAGCGTGAGTGGGCAGACAGAACTGCGGATTACCGCCGTCGGCGAGCCACTGGCGACAGTTGTACTCCAAGCCGTTGGATTAACCGTCCAGCGGACGCGGGCAAGCTCAGGCGAGATCCTGGCCTACCAATACGACGGCCGGCAACTGTCCATTCGCTTAAGTGCGCCGCTCGAGGTCGGACAGGAAACGGGTGTGGTGGTCGACTATAAAGCGGTGCGACCCCCAGCAGGTGTGTACTTCCCTTCCTCGCCGTCAGTGGTTTGGACTCAAGGCAGGCTGGTCGACAACCATTTCTGGCTGCCCACGGTCGATGACCCTGCGATGCGAACGCAGTGGGACATCTTCGTTCGCACACCTGGGGATGAGCGGGCGTTTGCGACGGGCGAATTGATCGACCAGCACGCGACAGACGATGGGATCGAGTGGCACTGGAGAGAACTCAGGCCAATTCCGTCGCAGTATGTCACTATCGTCGTCGGGCCGTACACTGTAATCGATGCCCTCGCCGGTACGACCTCGGTTCACAGCTGGACCTATCGTGGCTCGGGCCCCACCGCGGCATTTGGAATGACGCCGCGCATCGTCGAAACCCTGAGCAAGAGACTCGAGGCCCCGTTCCCCACGGCGAGTTTCAACCAGATAGTTGTTCCAGACTACATCTTCTGGGAGTGGTTGGAGAACTGGCGCCCTCTGGTAACCACCACCGTGCTCGACGATCGGCTCATGCTGCGGGCGGGCCAGGGGTGGCCGGGGGAGGATGCCGAACAAGGGATCGCCCGCGGGGTCGCTCAAGAGTGGTTCGGGAAGAGCTTGGGGCCAGGGAACTGGGCCGACCTGTGGCTAAGCGACGGCCTCTCCAATTTTCTCGCGCAGGTTTACGCGGAAGAGTCCGGCCCGCCCCAAGCGGCAGCAAAGATTCGCGAATGGTCGTACATTGGTGCGACGACGTCCGATCGCGACGCACGTCGACCGCTTGTGTTTGACCGCTGGCGATACGGCCCCCTGGAACTGCTTATGACCCAGCACGTGGTCCAGAAAGGCACCGCCGTGCTGCACATGCTGCGACACGAACTTGGAGATTCGGCGTTTTGGCGTGGGATTCACCTTTTTGTTGTACGGTATGCGGGTCAGGCCGTGTCGACGGCCGATTTTCAGCGGACGATGGAGGAAGCGACCGGGCAAAGCCTAGAGACTTTCTTCAGCCAATGGGTATACGGCAGCGGCTATCCGAAGCTTCAAATCGCGCAGTCCTACGACTCAACGACGCGGCAGTTTTCGTTGACTGTGCGCCAGGTTCAACCACGTGACACACTGACCGGCTTTTTTGATGCCTTAGTCGACGTGGCGATCGGAACGCCGAGCGGCGTTCTCAAAAAACGCGTCGCGCTTCACGGCGAAACGACCGACTGGCATCTAGCGCTCGACGAGGCTCCTCTCTGGGTGGAGTGGGATCCTGAGAAGTGGCTCCTGAGCGACGTCGAATTTCCCAAGACCACCGATCAGCTGATCGGGCAGTTGCAGCACGCCCAAGACTACGCCGGCAGGATCGACGCAGCCCGCGCGCTCGTGGCGCGAGGCCGCGGAATGGAGGGACAGGGTTCGTGGGGCTGGTCGGCGGGCAACGAGCCGCCGGTTGCGAGCCCGGAGGCACTTAGGGCTGTGCTAGACGCCGTCCGTTCAAAGAGTCTGTCCGATCTGCGTCCTGGGCTGGCGGAAACACTTGCCGGGGCATTTGATGCTGAGTCGCGTCAGGCGCTGCTCGATCTCACTCACGACTCGAGCGCTGCGGCCCGCGCGATGAGTGCCCTAGCCCTGTTCCCAACTCACGCGCCAAATGCATTGTCGCGGCTACAGGCGATGGCGGCAGGTGATTCCGATCCGAACGTACGTGAGATTGCTGCAAAGAACCTATCGATGATGGGGATGGGAGGGCCGGCCGACGCCGCAGCACGTGCGACGCTCACCGACCCGGCCGCATCCGACGAGGCGAAGGCGCAAGCTGTCGCCGAGCTTACTGGCGCGCGTTCGGCCGCCGCCTGGACATTGGGCAAGAAGTATCTCTCCGACCCGGCGTCCAGCCGGGCCGTCCGCCAGGCTGCGATGCGTCAGATGGGGATCAACGCGCACTACCACTTCATGCGCGAAGCCAAAGCCGATGAGCTGGTGCCTCTGCTCACGCCGTTGCTCAACGCGGATGATCCGAGCATGCGGATCGCGAGTGCCCGTGAACTTGGGAGCGCCAGCACCCCTGCGGCCGAGGCGGCTCTAAAGGCACGAAAGCCCCTCGAAGTGGACGTGCGAGTTCTGTTGGCGATCGACTCTGCCTTAGAAGAGATCGCCAAAGGCGACGACTTACCGGTGCGTCGTGGGGAGAACGATCCATGAAGTGATCGGCCCACGTACGTGGCGTAGCCTGGTCAACGCTGCCGGCGAGTGCGGGCCGATCGGAGCGTCGCGCTGGAGGGAGCGCGGCCACGCGACGCGGATGCTATGGGCGGCCGCACTCCCGGCATTGGTATCCGGAGCGGCGACAGCGGCGAATGCACCAAGCGCGCGCTTCCCGCAGTAGCTGCGGTGACGGTAATGAGGCCCGAGGCCCCATCGGCGTAGCGTCCTGGGCCAGTCGATGCATCACTCGCCAAGAGGGCGGCCGTGCCCGGCGCGAGCAGCTGCACAGTAAACGGAGCGCTGACGTAGGAGCCAGTGGGAATCGTGATGGACGTCGAGTCGGGCGCGAGAATTCCGGGATTCGACGGTTGCAGTCGAGCCACAACGGGATGTGTGGTGAAGCGTGGCTGTCCTTCCTGATCGAGGAGCTCGAGCACCGCGCCTCCGACGGAATCGTCTGAGGTCCCCGTACTCGCCGCAAAGACTCCAAATGTCGGCTGACCGACGGTCACTGCGATGCTGTCCGACAGCATGCCGCGACCCGATACGACGATCCAGGCCGTGCCCGGGACGGTGCCGGCGGCCACATTAAACGGGACTAGGCTCGCGTATGCAGGCGGCACCGTATCGGTCACCGAAGGCATTGCTACCGCCGGGTTGGTACTACTTATATGAATGGCGGCTCCCGCCTGATTCACCGGTAGGCCAGCGAAGAAGTGGCCAGGTGGGCCGAGCTCCTGCCCGAACCCAAGAGGCACGGGTCGCTCGGCGGTGTTGTCGACGCCGATAACGAGTGCTCCGGGATTGACGGAGATCGTGCTCGCTAGCGGCGCCGAGTGTCCTGAGAGGTCGCGGAAATTGATCGTGGCCGTGCCGGCGCCGACCAACAAGGCGTTTGCAGCAGCGCAACCGGGTGGCGTAGAGGACGCGCCCAGGACGACGGTGTCGCAGCTCATGCGGACGATCGTGGTATCGGTCGACGTGATGAGCACGGGAACGGGCGCCGTGAGATCCCAACTCTCGCCGGAGGAGTCGGCCTGGTAGAGGCCGAGGGGGACGGCATTGCCGACCGAGTCGCTGCCGCTGAGTGGCGGGTTGAGTCTGAGGAAGGGCGTCGTGACGTGCAGGACGAGGGTGTCGGATTGGAATCCTGGCGCCGAGGCAATCAGCGTATCGGCACCGAGCTGAAGTCCGGTCCAGTCTAACGGGACGCGAACGAGGCCACAGTTTCCGCCCGTCACCGGAGTAGACAAGGGCGAGACCTGTGCACGCGTGGGATGCTTCTGCGTGATGGTCAGTTGTACGGTGATGTGCGCAAAGCAACCGAGGTCTACCCAGTAGACCGGGTTCACCGCTCCTTCCTCGACCACCTTCTGCCCGAGTGCGACGTCGGCCTGCGAAATCCGCCCGTCTCCCAAGTCTTCGAACAACAGCTTTGCCGGCGCTGCCGAGAGCGTGATCGTGTCGGTGGCGTAGTTCGCGCTCGAAAGCGCATTCACGGTGAGCGTCGACTGGCCCGCGCCAACGGCCACAGCGGTGAACTGTGCGCCGCTACCGGTCGCGAAGACCGTGTCCTGTTGCGCAATGATCGCTGCCGCGTTCGATGTGCGCATTGCCAGCCGCATCCCCGTCGTCGACCCATTGATGTTGCCGCGCGAATCCTCCTCGAGGACCCAGATGGTTCCTGGCTGGTTGCCGAGGATGGGGTTGATGGGAGCAAAGGAGGGTGCGCGGTTGATGACCAATCGTGGGCGCGTGACATTGATGATGGCGGTCGCCGATTTCCAGCGTGGTGCGGACGCGGTGACGACGACGGTACCGAGGCGGTTCCCGATTGGTCTGAAATATCCGTTCGTGGGCGTGTAGAGGTTGATCGTTTGCGTCGCGCCAGGGAGACTGGCGACCGTGGAGTCGGCGACCGTGACGGTCAGGTTGAAGGCTTGGTCAAATCCCGCGGTGTCGGCGGTCACGTCTGGTATCGTGACGACGGGCTCCTGACCGACCCCGACGCCGATCGTATCCTGGCTGAAGTGGAGCGCGGGAAGTGGTGTGGCGACGAACACGGCGGACGCGTGCATGCCGCCGGCGGTTGCCAGGATCGTATCCGTCCCGACGGTCAGCGCGGTTGTGAGGCCGGTGGAGTCGACCGAGGCGACGGCAGGTGCGCGCGATGTCCAGGCGATGTGGGCGTTGGCGACGGGAGTGCCGCCGGAATCGAGTGCGGTGGCCTGAAACTGTTGCACGCGCATGAGTGGCTGGGTCGCGCGGGTTGGCGCGATCGAGAACTTGGTGACGCGTTGAGCGACGAGGATGGCGGCGGAGTCACTGCTGCCACCGCGTTCGATGGCGAGGACCGATGTGAGGCCGTTGTGGCGCGCAGTGACGACGCCGGTTTGTGAAACCGTGACGACAGTCGTGTCACGGGCGACCCATACGTAGCTCCCGGGGGTGACGTGCCCGGTGGAGTCGGCTGACCGGGCGTGGAGCGTTGCAGTCTGGCCGATGGAGGTCAACGTATCGCCGTGTGGTGTCACGGTAGTCGTGAGGTGGGGCGTCACGGTGATGGCGGCACTGTCGAAGGCATCGCCGACCTGCGCGACAACCCATGTCTGACCCGTGCGGACACCGGTGACCGTTCCGTGCTGGGTGACGGTCGCGGTGGCGGGTTGGCGCGCATTCCAAGTGACTGGCGCTTGGCTGATCGGATTGCCTGCCGAGTCCAAGACGTCGACGAGCAACAGGAGTGAATCGCCGACGGCGACGAACACACTGGGCTGCTCCACGACGACTGTGACGCGGCCGAGCCGTGGTCCGGTGGTATCGCCCTTGGTGCACCGCACCGTCGCAACGGTACACACGATCGCCTGGGCGGCGAGTGCAAGGCGGCGCGACATTGACAGTCGTAGCATCAGCGGCGTGCAGGGTGGCCCAAGTCGAGCCGCCCCGTTTGTGCGAGAAGGGCCGAAAATATGCAGAGCTTGCTACGCGGTCACAAGCACGCGGGGGCGCTCAAACGCTTTGGGTAAAGGGTGATCGATGTGGGCCACTCGTCATGGTGATTCTTAGCGCCTTCCCTGAGGGCATTGCCCATTGGCGCGAGCGCGCGATTCTCGATCGTGATCGCCGGCAGCATGAGCAGCGCTCCAGGTCGGAAATTCAGTTGGTGTTCAGCGCTTAGTTTGGCGCGACGCTATGCGCAGTCCGATTGCTCGAGTACACATGGCCATTCTAAGACCTTAGATTGACGACACAACCAGGAACGGACGCATGCAACGAGAGATCATCCGGGTCGAGCCGGTTGACAGCAATTTCGAGAAGTGGGGCGCGCCGGTGTCCACCTGCACCCGCGCCGGCAACATGGTGTTCGTCTCGGGCATGCCGCCCTTCGATCCTGAGACCGGCGAGATCCTCGCCCACGCCCCGTTCGAGCGCCAGGTTGAGCTGATCCTGGAGCAGGTGAAGAAGGCGCTGGAGGCCGCCGGGTCGGACCTCGACCATGTGCTGAAGTGCAATGTGCTGTGCATCTCGGCGGACCGATTCAAGGCCTTCAACGAAGTCTACAAACGCTACTTCCCGAAAAACCCCCCAGCCCGGATCTTCTTCTGCGTGCCTGAGTGGACCGGGCCTTTCGACGTCGAGGTCGATTGCGTGGCGGTCACGAAGGACTGACCTCGGCCGCCAGCAGCTCGTGGGAGCAGAGAGAAATAGGTGTCAGAGTCATTTACCGCGCCACGTACATAGACGTCAGGACTCTGGCTCGGTCCAACTTCCGCGAGTGGCGCTTGTCTTCTTTTCAATTCGGCCGAGTGAGCGCGATGACCCGTCGTCCGGACTTCCGAAGGCCACCAAGCCATTTTCGGCCGATCGGGACGTGGATTGGGATTGGATTAGGCATGGAAGCGGAGTTAAGTGCGTAGAGCGAGATGCCGCCGGCACGACTTGTCTTGCGCTGACCACCGCTGAGCAGATAACGCGAAATGGGGTTCGCGAGAACCGCTAGTTTAGCGAGCGTCTGGGCTGGAGCTCAGCCCGGCCCAGGGCTACGTCATACGACAGAGTTAAATGAGGACTATGGTATGGTGCTGCGGCCAGCACTCGTTGGAACTGCGGAGTGTATGGGGCCGTCATGCCGCTATGGCTTGCGCGGAAGCGAAGGGCGCGTGGAGCATTGGAGCGGCAGGATCAGGTAGCTGTCTGGGTTGGCTTTGTTGCTGTGCGAGGGAGTTCTCACGGCTGCCGCTCCGACGGGAGTCCTCTACTGGCTGCTCGCAGCTACGATGGGAGTGTGCATGGTTCTGGCGGCTATCGCACGGTTTGGCTCGTGATGATGGAGTCTCTGCGAGCAATACAGACCCCGTGCGGAGCCGGAATGTAGGTGAGATCTACGTACCAGATCTGATTAGGGCCGGTGACGCCGCGGTTGCGCACGAGGTTGGGAGGAGTGGCCAGCGGCGCCTTAGGACGGTACGGCACGAAGCAGGAAGAAAGTCATCGCGATGCCGTGCCACTCGGCGGCATGTTCTCATCGAACCACGCCGCCATCCGCCGCATGATGTCGCGCCGATGCTCGGGCTGCCAGATGGTGTGGCCTTCCACTGGATAGATCACGAATTCGGTCTTCACGTTCATCGTGCGCAGCGCGTGCCAGAATTCGTATGACTGCGGCGGCGGACACTCGATGTCGCGATCACCGACGACGATGAGCGTCGGGGTCTGCACGTTCTTGATGAACGTGATGGGCGCGCTCTTGGCGTACACGTCGGGATGGTCGTACACGTTCCCGCCGAAGTACGCGTCCATCCACTTGTCGATCCCGTTCTCACCATAGTACGAGAGCCAGTTCGCGAGCCCCGCACCGGACACCGCAGCGCGGAACCGATGCGTCTGCGTCACCGACCACATCGTCATGTACCCGCCGTAGCTCCACCCCGTGATGCCGATGCGCGCACTGTCCACCGGAAGCGTGTGCGTGATCACCTGCATCCCCGCGAGCACATCGCGCAGGTCGCCGTACCCGAAATCCTTGACGTTGGCTCGGGTGAAGGCCTCGCCCTGACCGCTGCCGCCCCGGAAGTTCGGATAGAACACGAAGTAGCCTTCGTTCGCGAGGATCGTGGCGTTGTTGAACGTGTCGGGCCACTCGGGCGCATTGCTCCACTCGGGTCCACCGTGGATCCACACGACCATTGGGTACTTGTGCGTCGGATCGTAGTTCTTGGGGAAAACGAGCCAGCCCTGCACGTTGAACGCGTCGCTCTTCCAATGCAGGCTCCGCCCCTCGCCCCAGATCGGATGCACGTCGCGGTTGGCCGTCGTGATCTGGCGCCACGCCCCCACGGGGCCGGCCCAGATCTCGGGCGGTTGCGCGTACGACTCCCGCACGACCGCGCTCGTCTTCCCGTCCCGCGTGATCGTGAACCCGAAATCGAAGTCGCGCGCGCCGTGAATCTTTTCCGCACCGGTCCACTGGAGCTGCACCGCGCCGCCCGCCGGGTTGGCCACACCGATCGCGCTCTGTCCGTCCGCCACGGCCGAGAACATGATGCGACTCGGCGACGGCAGCCACGTGAGATAGTAGGCCGACGCCTTCATGCCGGCGGTGATGTTGCGCGCCGTCCCGCCCGCCGCTGGCACCGTGTACACGTCACCGCTTGCGATGCCTTCGTCACTCATGAGGCCGCCGATGAACGCCACGGTCTGCCCATTAGGTGACCACCGGGGCGACGCGATCTGCATCCCTGACTTGAGGATCGACCGGGTGTCGCCCGACGCGGCGTCGACCGCGTACAGCTCGGCGATGTACCAGTTGTCGTCGCCTTCCCCATGCGCGGCCGTCGTGATCAAGCGCTTGCTGTCCGGCGACCAGTCGTACTCGTAGACGTACAGGTCGGCCGGCGTCAGTTGTCGGACCTGGCCCGTCGCCGCATTGACGGCCGTGAGCCGCTGCTCGAAGTAGTGATCTTCCACGACCCCGACATCCGGTGTGCGTGGCTGCAGTGGACCCGATGCGCGCGGAGCGTTCTCCGTGAAGAGGATCGCGATCGTTTGTCCGTCGGGCGACCACTGAGGCGTGGACAGATAGCCTTTGAGACTAGTCAACTTGCGGGCTGACCCGCCCGCTGCCGGAGCGACGTACAGCTGCAGTTGGCCGGGGTCACCCGCATCCGAGAGAAACGCGATCGACCGGCTGTCCGGCGACCAGGCAATGTTGTGCTCATCCAGTGCGCCGCTTCCCGTACCAGCGGTCAGTCGTGCCGGCGATTCACCCCCGGCAACGGCCCCGACGTAAATCGCGGTTCCTTCCGACGGAGCGTCGCCCCGTGTGGGCAACGATTCGACCCAGGCGACGGACTTGCCGTCGGGCGAGATCATCGCCTCGCCGTATCGGCGCACAGCCGTGAGCTGCGCCATCGCCTGATCGATCGATGGTCGCGCTTGCGCACGGATGTCTCGAGGCAGAGCCGCTGCGACCAGGGCGCCGACCGTTGTGGTCACGACCCAAACGTTGATTCTCTGCACGGTGCGCTCCTCGAGTTGTGCGTTCGCACCCCGCCGGCGGCTCTGGCGCCGGAGAAGGTACAAGGTCAGAAAGTAGACCATGAGGGCCAGGGACTTTCGTCCCCGGCCCTCGGTCCTTGTCTACTCTCTACTTTCTGTGTTTTTACTCTCTAGGGCGCGCGAGCGCCCTACTGGCACGTCAACGTGTACGACCCGCCGCGAGCTTCGAGCTCTGTCGCGGGAAACGGGTTGACCGTCGTATGTAAGTCGACCTGCTGTTTGCCCGCCGCAACGGTCGCCGCGTGTGACGACCAGGTGGTATCGACCTGGGCCGCCAGGTTGTACATCCGGATCGAGATATTCCGATCCCCGCTTCCCTCCCAGACAGTCGATATTCTCTGCTCCTTGAGCAGCGTGTCTCGGACGGCGGTGTAGGTCTGGGCAATGGTGAGCGGCGAGCCGAATCCACCGGCTTGCTGATGAACCTGGTTGATGAGAATGATCGCAGCCGGCAGGTTACCAAGACCAAGCTGAATCTGGGCGCGATACAGCGTCAGGCTCTCGTTGCGGATAATTGGCACCGACGCGTTGATCGCGTTGTACGCGCTGAATTGCCAATCGGTGTTCATGAACGCGTCCCCGGGAATTTGGAGCGGGTTCGCCTCCTCGGAAACGAATTGGAATTTGTTCTTGAAGCGCTGGTCATTCGCCGTATCCACGTCGGCAGTCAGGTAGATCAGCGTGCGCCAGGTGCCGAGCAACCCACTGATCGGGTTCCCGAGGTCGCCCGCTGCGGCACTGAAGTCCCAATACACCCCTCCGGCAGTGGTGGTAAACGGGCCAGGGGCGGGCGGAGCCAGTGGTACGTTGATGAGCGCCGAAGCCAGCGCGGCGCTATCCGCTCGTGTGAGCGCGGCCGCGTTCGGCGTGCCCGGCGCCGTCGGGGTGGGACTGGTGGCAGCGCTGGACCGGGCCATGGCGTAGGCGAGCTCGAGTCCCGCCTTTGCGGCCAGCGCTCGATTGAACGATGCAAATGAGCCACTGGCTGTACTGGGTCCGGCGACTGCGCTGACGGATGCGAATCCCGGCGGCAAGTTGACCGGGATGGGAGTTCCGCCAGCCGTGTTGAGACTGGCGTTCGCGGAGTCCAGCAGGGCGACGATCTGCGCCCACGCGTCCTTGTTGCAATACACCGGTCCCGGCGTGCCGCCGCTCGCCGGATGTACCGGCATGCCCAACGTGTCGTGGATTTCCGCCACCGACATGTACGCGACCGCCTCCATCGTCTGTGCTACTCCAATGAGCGCGGCGGCCTGACCCGCCGTGTAGGCGGGCGACACATTGGGAATCGCTGCAATGACTCCGGCGGCTGCGGTGGCCGCACGGTACTCATTGTCCCAGGGGCCACCGTCAGCGTTGGGTATGGCGCTCAATCCGGTCCCGAACTGGACGTTCTGTGGATTGTCGATCCAGATCTGCGCGACGTCGCGCGCGAACATCGGCATCCAATAGATGTAGTCCCCCACATCGATACGCACGGCGGCGAAGAGCCCGGTGACTGCGTTCTGGATGCCGGCGGGACTGTTTTCGATTGAGGTGGGCTGAGTAAAGAACGGAACGTTGGAGTCCGAGCATGCACCAGCTGCCGCCATTATCAGGGACAAGGCGATCGGCGCGACAGCCCTTCGCCAACCCCTCGCCGACGCGGCGCTGCTCATGCGATGTGATGTATGCGCAGTCATGTTAGAAGCCCAAGTCGAGGGAGAGGAAGAAACTGCGCGAGGGAGGATACTCGAACACATCCTGCGCTGTCGTCACGTTTTGATTGCCGAAGGTGCTGGTTTCCGGGTCGAGACCGGTGTACGGGAACGACATCCACAGATTGCGCCCGGTGAGCGAGAGTCGTGCGCTGGAGACGTGCACGCCTGTGCCGCCCGTCCAGCTCAACAGCCTGGCTGGCAGGGTGTAGCTGACCGTCAGCTCGCGGAGTTTGATGAAATCCGCCCTCTCGTTGTAGGGGTACGGGCTGCCGGCAGTGAATTCGGCCCAGCGTCTGGCGCTGCCGGCCGTGTCGGCCAGGAGCCGCGGCTCGGCGTCGAACACGAAGTTGCTGATGTTCTGGATATTGCCGCCGCGATGCCAGTCGAGGAGTCCGTAGACCCGGAACCGCTTGAAGGTGAACTCCTGCGAGAAGCTCATCACGAACGACGGCTGGAAGTCGCCAATCTGAATGGGGACACCGTTGGCGCCCACAATGGCAGGATCCGCGATTTCCGAGACCGAACGTCCCTGAGCCAGGTATCCGAAGCCCCCGGTGATGCCGCCAAACGTATTACCAATGATGGTTGCCGGGACGGGAAGCGAGTTCACCACGCTGTAGTTCCGGTAGAACGTCTCCGTCGTGTTCCAGGTGAACCCGTTCCGGAGTTGAACCGGCGTCGCAGAAAGCGAAAGCTCGATGCCCTGGTTCGTGAACTCACCGCCGTTGAACCACTGTTGGTTAAAGCCCAGCGACGGCGCCAGGTTGGCCTGGAGGAGCAGATCCTGGATGCGCTTCTGATAGACCGTGAACGTGAACTGCGCGCGCGACTTGAAGAACGTGGCATCGAAGCCGGTCTCGATCTCGGTCTCTGCCTCGGGCCGAATGCCCGCGGCGCCATGTCCCAGCGCCGGGTACACGCCCTGGCCGCCACCAATGATGGCCGTTGTATCGAGGGTGTACTTCACACCGTAGAGGGGCTCCGTGCCGGATTGGCCGTAGGCGACCCGCAGCTTCAGCTCATCCAGGAAGCTGGCAAACTGCGGTATTCGGTACGATCCGGAGTAGTGCGGGTAGTAGTAGAACTTTTTGATGTCGCCGTCGTTTGTCGTCCGCTCAGCCGTCACGCCCGCTCCAACGGCGAGTCTGTTGTTGAGCAGGAGGACCTGCTCCTGGAGGTAGAGCGACTGATCGTACGCGGCATTGCGGCTGTAAAACTGACTCTTCACCGTTCCCGCAGTCGGCGAGTTCACGCCGGCGATCAGGTTCTGCGCGACGTCGTCCAGCGAGTTGTTGGTGCGTCGCTCTCGTACAAACCCAATGGCGGTGGTCGCGTCGAGTGATGGCGAGGGCGTCCAATGGTGCACGGCGTTGAGCGAGTAATTGAGGAAGTTGGCGTTCGCGTTCTGCACCGTGGACACGCCGGGAAGGCCGCTCGCGATCTGCTGCATGACCTGGAGATCAGGAGGGGCGTACAGCGCGTCGTGCTGAGTGGCGAAGTCGACTCCGCCAATCGCCCGTAGATGCAGGTTTTGGTGCTCGGAGGTATATGCCGTCCAGTCGAAATTGCCGCCGCCAATGAAGCGATAGACCTCCTCGGGCGTCTGCACTTCAGCGGCATCCGCGAACATGTTCGCCACCCCGTAGGGGTTGATGGCCCAGCTGCCATCCGGATTTTGGTGATCGAGGTTGACGAACTGCGGGGTGTACCCCATCACGTCCATCGGCGCGATGCCGTTGTTCTCGTTCGACGATACCCCCCGGCGCGTGACCGAGTGGGCATACATGAGATTCATGCTCGCCGACAGCTTGGAGTTGAACTGCTGCGTGACGTTGGCCCGAGCCGTCTGCTTGTTGTAGCCGGTGTTGATCATGGGGCCGTTGTCGTACTTGGCGAGGCCAGACAGGAAGTACTGTGTCTGATTCGCGGTACCGGACACGCTCAGGTCCGTCTGGTATGAGGCCTCAGGATTGCTGAATAACTCGGACTGAAAGTCATGGTTGCCGGCGTAATTCGCCTCGATGTTCGCATTCGAATGACCGAAAGCGGCACCCCATGCTTCCGCGCTGGCCAGCGTCGGAAATTGCCGGAGGTTGAGCGAATTGGCCGTCGTGAAGTGGCCAACCTTTTGCGAGAGGGACCAGGCGGCCTTTCCAGCCGAGCCTCGCTTCGTCGTGATGACGACGACGCCCGCCGAGGCCTTGGATCCGTAGATCGCCGACGCGGACGCACCCTTCAGAATCTCGATACTCTCGATGTCGTCCGGGTTGATGTCGGCGATGCGGTTCGCGTTGTTGTCCTCTGTGTTCGGCTCGACGCCACCGTCAGCCAACGTGAGCGCGTTGTTGCCACTCGGGATGTATTCGTTGTTGACCATCACGCCGTCGATGATGTACAGCGGATTCGCGTTGGCATTGATCGACGTGATCCCGCGGATCTGCACCTGCATGCCGCCCCCGGGGGCGCCGCCGTTGTTGGCGGTGATGACCGCACCGGGAATCTTGCCTTGGACGGAGTTTTCGATCGTTGGTGCCGGTGTCTCCTCGATCGCTGCCGAGTTGACTGCGCTCACAGCATTGGCAGCATTCTGCGACGAGACGGTTGTCGCCACGCCCGTGACTACCTCGGCCTCGAGGCGCAGCACATCCTTCTGCAGCGCGACGGTGTAGTCGGTCTTGCCCGGCGTAATCGCGACGCTCTGGGCGAGGTAGCCGATTCGCCGGACCGTGATCGACCGGGCCGTCGGCGGGACGCGGAACGTAAAGACGCCGCTGTCCGTCGTGCTTGCGCCGATGGTCGTGCCGGTCACGACGACCTGCGCAGCCGGGATCGCGCTATGCTCCGTCGCGTCGACGACGCGGCCGGTGATGCGCTCTTCCTGGGCGTGCGCGAGCGACGCGATCCCGAGCGCTGCTGCCAGCAACGCTCCGGACCACGCCGCATGTCGAAACCTTCGACGAACATCTCTGATCACGATGCCTCCGAGAGGGGGAAGGGAAGGAGTGAGGGTGAACGAGAGAACAGCCGTCAAGGAGTGCCGGCGCGGGCCGTGCATGCGGCCTTCGTCGGGCCCTGGTTGACCACGGGGAACACGAGGGATGCGTACCGGCGGTCTGTGGCGTCGCCGGAGCGTCGTCGGGCCGACCACATATCGGAAGAGCATCTGGGCGGGACTAACATGCTCCCTCTCCACAACACGCATGAGACGCGACGCGTCAAGCTGACGCCCGCTGAGGCACAACCGTGCTCGCACCCGCCTCAGTAGGAGACTGGAGCAGGTGTCTGTCCCAATGCGCGGCACCTCGTCTCGCATCGGGATCCCGATATTACAGCCGGCCAGCGCCTTGTCAACAAAACGGCGTTAAGGACAGGTCAGCGGTTTTCCAAGCCATCTCAGTGGGCGCGACTGAGACCCTTCTTTTCTGCTACTGCTGCCGCGGAGCGGCCGTGGCAGTGACCTCATTGACCACTGGCAGTACGATGACGGAGGGATACTGGCCGCCATGGTGGATCACGTTGTGCGCAACGAGACCGGTCGCTTCGTCGTAGTTGTTCCCGCCGGTGTTGAGGTTCCGATCGAAGCGCGGGAAGTTGCTGCTCGACACCTCGACTCGGATCCGGTGGCCGGGCAGGAACGCGTTGCTCGTCTGGAGTGGACCGACCGCGACCTGATAGACCTGGCCCGGGGTCATGAACAGCGGGTGGTCCCAGCCGTCACGCCAGCGTACGCGCTGGATGTTTTCATCGAGGTTGTAGGCTTTGCCGTCGGGATAGACGTCGAGGAGCTTGACCGTGAGGTCGGTGTCTTTGCGGTCGGAGGCGAGATAGAGCTTGACCTGCACCGGGCCGGCCAGCTCCACGGCATGCGTGAGCGGTGGCGTGGAGTAGACCAGGATGTCACTGCGCATCTCGATCGAGGACTGGTCGAAGGAGCCGCCGACGAAGTTGGGACTGAAGCAACAGACGCTGCCGCCGAGTGAGGGCACGGGACGCACCGGGTCGTAGCTGAAAGCGTCGGTCCCGGCGCGTGTGGGGAGGGTCGGGGTCAGGCGACCGTTACCCGCCAGGGAATTGGCGCCGTTGTCGCTGTCGAGGTAGTAGGAGACGGAGCGCGCCTGCTTGGGCGGCCAGCTGTCGTAGCTCCGCCACTGGTTCACGCCCATCATGTAGGCTCGGACCTTGGGCTCGTTCGTGACGCCGTTGTCGACGCCTTTGAGCCAGTGGTCGAACCACCGCTGGACGAGCCCCACGTAGTCGAACCGTGCATCGCCCATGTCGCGCTGGCCGATGATGGTATGTTCGGTCTCGACGCTGCCCTCCTGGCAGTGCGGCGTCGGTGCGACGACCATGAACATGTTGTTGCGCGCCGTCTCGTTGGCGGCGTTCTTGGACTGGTACTCGTACATGGCGACGTTGGGGCCGATCGAGACGTCGTACCAGGAGTTGACCATGAGCATCGGGGCGCCCGCGCGATCACCCTCGCCGCCGAAATCCACCGATTTCCACCGCGGATCGTTGGGCTGACGCTCGACGAAATCGTCCAGGTCACTCGGCGCCGCGCCCATGCGCGCCATGATGTGGTCGATGGGGAGGGTCCAGATGAGCGAGTCAATGCCCGACGGCGGAATGTGCTCGGGGTCGAGATTCCAGTATCGGGAGAGCCGCCGGAGTTGATCCTGCGTCAGGTTCGCGGGGAAGAGCGGGCGGTACGTGTACCCGGCGTCGTAATACCACGCGAACCAGAGCATCTGCACCGCACCGCCCCGGTAGAAATTCCCCATCTCGTTGTATGGGCCGACCTTGCCGATCCCCGCCCCGGACCCCATGGGCACGGCCGCCGCCAAGCCAGGTGGCTGGGTGCCCTGCAGCTTGTGCTGCTCTTCCGCACTCGAGGAACAGCCAAACGTTCCGACCTTCCCGTTCGACCACGGTTGCTTCGCGAGCCACTCGACGGTGTCGAAGCCGTCGTTGCCCGACCCGACGAGGTACGTATAGGTGCCTTCGGAGAAGTACCGTCCCCGCTCGTTCTGGAACACGACCGCGTAGCCGTGCTGCAGCAAGCTGGCGACGTAGTCGGCGAACCCAGTGACCATGCCCTCCGTGAGATACGGATTGCGCAGCAAGACGGCCGGCAGGTGCTCCCGTGGTTGCCCCTTGGGGAAGAGGATCAGCGCATAGAGTCGGACGCCATCGCGCATCGGCGTCATCACCATGTCTTCACTGTCGGCATGGGCCGCGATGTACGCGAGCGCCGCGGCATGACGTTGTTGGATGTCCTGAGCGCGAGTCGGATGGGCAACGGAGGCCGACGCTACGAGGACGAGGGCCGCCACCGCCAGCGTCCGCCGAGGACCGGTATGGGCGCCGCCAGCGACGCGTCGTGCATGTGCTGTTCGAGACCAAAATCGACGCCGCATAGCGGTTATGAAAGGATGTGGCATGATCTCCTTTCTCCTTTCTGTGGTTCACCTTTCTCGGGCGCGGCAGCGCCCGCCGCGGGTCGATACTACGACGTCCGTTCGGATTGTCAACGGGTGTCGCTGGTATTATCGGGACATGTTCCTATAAAATGGGACCGTTGAAGGCGGGGTCAGGGATCAGGGGGCGGGCGCTTTAGCGCCCGCCCGGTGCCGCGAACTCCGGCCACGGGACCCAATTGGGCGGCCCGTCGAGCGCGGCATAGATCAGGTTCAGTTCCTCGGGCCACACACGGACTCGGTCCGATGCGAGAAACGCCCGGATGGAGTCGGGTCGCATCGCCACGAGTCGGAGATCCTCGACGCCCGCGCGGAACCCGCTCGAGTCCCACATGGGTGCGCCGCCGGCCGCGGCACCGCGTACGAGCGCGCCGCGCACCGTAGCATCGATGGATTCGTCGGTCAGCGGCGTCCGGACGCCGAGGCCGCCCATGATCTGATCGACCCACACGAGCCCCATCACATAGGAGCATTTCCACGCCCACGTCGTCGCGGGCTGTGGATGCCGCAGACCCGCGCGCTCGTGCTCGATCCACGAAACGACGAAGTCCTCGATCGTGGCCGACGCCACGCCGTAGTGCGGCGACATCATATCCCACTGATTCGTGGCGACGACCGTTGCGACATCGAGCCCCGGATAGGCGCGAAACTCGTTGCGCCACCCATACATGTAGGCGCCGCCATGGCCGAAGCCGAAGTCGGGCCTTCCGGCATTCCAGAGTTGCCAGATGAGCCCAGTGGACGGCGACAGTCCCGGGGTGAGCATCTGCTTGACGGTCTCGGGCCGCAGGATTCGGCGGCCCGCATAGGTCCCTCCGTTCAGGTACGCCAGGAGCAGACGAATGTGGTCGCCCGCCGTGGTAACGAGTGTGCCAGCGGGATACGCGCTCAGATAGATCTGCGGAGACGGCAAATCGACGGCACCGAGCTTGGCGTATCCGCGCACAAACCGGCGGGCTAGCTCGGGGCGCAGATGCGCTGAATCGCGAATGGCCGGGAGCTGCGATGAGCGCATCCCGAGCGGATCGAAGATGTGACGTTGAACGTACGACTCGAAGGTCAGGTGTTCCGGGTTCGTGATCTCGACCAGATAGCCCAGTGTCGCGACGCCGAGATTCGAGTACTGGTACTTCTCGCCCACCTTCGCGCTCCAGAGCGGGAGCGAGGTCGAGCTGTAGACCACCAGCATCGGTCGCGCGTATTCCTCGCGCAAATACGTTCCGAGCGGCAGGGGCGTATCGAGCTCACTCCCTCCCGCATCGCTGGTGAGCCCCGACCGATGTGACATGAGGTCGCGGATCGTGATCTCGCGGGCGCCGAGCGGATTGACGACGGTGAAATCGGCACCGCGGCGGAGATAGGTGTTGATCGGCTCATCGAGTGCCAGCACGCCTCGCTCGACGAGCTGCATCACCGCGGTCGCCGTGTAGGTCTTGCTCATCGACCCGGCGGAGAAGGCCGTCCGGACCGTCATCCGTGTCGGCCCGCTGAGCGAGGCGTAACCGATGCCCTCTTCCCAGATCACGGTCCCGTGCCGTGCCATCGCGATCTGCACGCCACGAACCCCAAACGTTTGCATGACGTCGCGCGTGAATTGCCGCGTCGCCGCGATCAGCCGTGGGTCCTCGTCAGCCTTCTGCGCTCGAGCGACGTGTCCCCCCGCTACGAGCGCACCCGCCACGACCGCCGCATGCATGAGCTGTTTCACCGCACACCTCGCCCGGCGACTGGCCTTCCCCCGACCGCTGAAGCGACCGAAACCCGACGACTAGTTTGTCTGGTGCCGCGTGGAGAGATCCCCGCCGCGATCGTCGGTGAAGAACATGAGCTGGGGATCGACTTTGCGATTCTGCAAGTTGTCCGGCGCCGGCGCATCCCGGTCGAAATACACGATGGCATCGAACGCTTCGCGCGGAACGACCGGCACAAAAAAGGTCTGGACTCTGAACGGCCACCGCGTCGTCAGCGTGGACGCGACATTGGGGACACGGTCCGCACGCCGCAAATCCAGCACGAACTCCGGTCGGCCGACGCGGGCGAGCGCGGCGTCCCAGCTGCTCGGGTCGGACGGGTTGCCGGACGCCCCGTTCGTCCAATATCTGCGGACGTTGGTACTGGACGCCGTGGACGCGATGACGACCATGTCCTGACCAAACCATTGGCGGAGGTGGTGGCCCGCCGTCTGATATTCGCCGAGGTTACGGAACGCCGCGATGTTCGAGTTCCGAAAATCGTTCACCGTGTTCATGACGTGGCCGTCGTGCGCGAAGAACACCAGTCGCCCGCCATCCCCCTCCTGGCCAAGGGCCCAGCGGACGTCTTCGGCTATCGTTGAGTCTCGAAGTGCCAGCATGCTCCCGTTCAGCATCGTGCTGTCCTTGATCATGGCCATGAAGTCGTTGAGCCGACCCGCCATCCACGCATTGCGCAGCGCGTGTGCGTAGCGGCGCGGGGAGCTCGCACGGATGTAGCGGCTCGAATCGGCAACCATTGTCTGATAGAGACTGTCGAGCACTACCCGCAGCCGCGTTCGCTCCGCGGGCGCGTACTCGTGGTACCGCGGCGGTATGAATCGGTCCATCATCGGGCCGAGACGCGACCGCAGATCGGCGCTCGTCATCGGCGCGACCTCGCCCAGGTAGTCGAGGGCCGTCCACACGGCCTTGGGCGCGCCAGGAAACGCGCCGTTGTAGTCATCGCCGCCGGTCAGGTCGACGCCGTAAAAGTTCACCTTCCGCGTCGCGTGCGCATTGTGTTCACGCAACCACGAGACCAGCTCGCGATCCTCGATGAGACTCCCGAAGCCGTAGGTCAACCCCGACCACGCGACGCTGTCGCGGTTGCCCGTTCCATCATGGATGTACTCGTCGATGAGATCCGCTTCGGTCAGCCCCGACTCGAGCGCCACCCCGGTAAACCCCAGGTGCGTCACCGCGTATTTGATCGCGCGATTCCGGAACTCCAGTGGCTCGTGTCCGCCGTGAATGACCTCGCCCAGCGACAGGATGTGGGCCGAGCCCACCAACGGACGCAAGAATGCGAACGAACTATCCGCGTACGGCCGGTCGATCGATTCGAGCGGGATCGAATTCGCCTTCGCCCAGCGGACAAAGTCCGAGTCCCGCGCCGGCGTTGGCGACTGTGCCGCTGCGGGCACGGCAAGCCAGACCAACAACGACACGCACGATCGGTAGCTAGCCATCGTCGCTTCTCCTATCGTGAGTGATCGCTGCGAACGCGTGCCACAAGGCTTGGTGCGCCTAGCCGGCCTCGAGGTTGGTTTTTCAACGTCAAACGTCTAACGTCCAGCGTCGAGTATTTAGCCTAGCACGCGTCGCTCTCGATCACCGTCCCGCGAGGGTCGTGCGCTTGCCCGCCGCGCGCCTCGCCCCTTTGCTCGTGCCGTTGGTGGACCGAGCCGACGTGCGTACGCGCTTCGACGGCGATGTCGTCGATCGGCGCGCGCCGCCGCCAGACGCCCCCGAGCGCGGGCCGTGGTAGCCCAGCGCGGCTGACACCGACGCGGCTGCGGCCATGACCGCGACACCCAGGCTGTCGAGATTCGATGCTGCACGCGATCGCGGACCGCCGACCGTCAGCGCCGCTGACACGTTCCCGTGATGATCGTGGATCGGTGCGGCCACCCCGACGACGTCCTCAATGTTCTCGCCGTTCACGATCGTGTAGCCGCGGCGACGTGAGGTCTCGAGCTCGCGGAGCAATGCGTCCACGTCCGTGATCGTCGTCGACGTGTACCGCTTGAGCGGCGGACGGATCATGCTGCGCTGGCGACCAGTGGGCGCCCACGCCAGAAAGACCTTGCCACCGGCGGTCGAGTGCAGCGGCTGGCGCGCGCCGAGCAATCCGGGCAGCATCAGCGGCTGGTAGCTCTCCACGACGTCCACCGTCACCCCTTCCGGACCGTGCAACAGCATCAGCGTCGCGGTCTCGGCCGTCTCCGCGCTCAACCGGTGCAAGGCCGTCGTCGCGATACGCTGCAGTGACGTCGAGTGACGGGCGAGCTCACCCAGGGTCGCGAGCCGGATCCCAAGTCGATACAGTCCGGAACGCTCGTCACGGTCGAGGAACCCCGCGTCTTCGACGCGCGCCAGGATGCGATACGCAGTGCTCTTCGGCCACCGGAAGGGCTTCGCGATCTCGCGCACCGAAAGCTCCGGCCGGTCCGGTGTGAACAGCGACAGCACGTCACTGAGCTTCTGTAGCACAGCAGACCCCCGAGTAGCTCGGATTGAAGCGTCTCTGACTTAGACGTTGGACGTTAAATGTTGGACGTTGGAAAACAACCCTCAAGGGCCTGCCACGCCGATTGCCCCCCACGGTTGGTTCCAACGTCCAACGTCTAACGTCCAACGTCTAGCCTCCATCAATGGGTACCCGCCGACGCGCGCTCCGAAATGGCCTCATCTCGCTCGAATCGGTCGAGCGCGAAGGGGGCGATGAGAGGCGGTACCCTCCCGGTCGCGACCAGTTCCGCCATGTTGGCACCCGACGCCGGGATGGCTTTGAATCCCCAGGTGCCCCACCCGGACGACAGGTACAACGCCTCGACGGGCGTCACGCCCATCAGCGGCGAGTAATCGGGGGTCATGTCACACAGGCCGGTCCACTGCCGCAGAATCCGGAGCTTGGCGAGGAAGGGGAAAAGATCCAAAGCGCGAGCCGACGCCGAAGACAGCAGCGGAAAGGTCGAACGCGTCGAGTAGCTGGTATAGGGATCGATCTCGGCCCCGATCAATACCTCGCCACGCGCACTCTGCGAGACATAGATGTGCAGATCGGCCAATGCCACCACCCGATCGAGCATGGGCTTGTACGACTCAGTCACGAATGCCTGCAGCGGGTGCGTAATGATCGGGATGGAGATCTTGGCCATCGCGGCGATGTTGGACACGTAGCCGCCGACGGCGCTCAGTACGGTCCCCGCAGCGATCGGGCCGGCGGTGGTCTCCACCCCCACGCAGCGACCACGCTCGACGCGAACCCCGGTCACTGTCACACCCTGATGGATGTGAACGCCGAGTCGCTGGGCCCCGATCGCATAGCCCCACGCGACGGCATCGTGCCGGATGGTCGAGCCGGGGGGATGATACGCGGCGCCGAGGATGGGGCGCGTCCCGCCGCCGGTCATATCGAGCTGCGGGCATACCTCTTTCACTTCGTCCGCTGTCAGGAAGACGGTGTTGACCCCAAATGTCTGGTTCTGCAACGACCGCTCGACCTGGTTCTGCAGCTGCGACTCCGAGTGCGCCAGCCAGAGCAGCCCGCGTTCCGAGCGGAGCATGTTGTAATCGAGATCCGCGGCCAGGGTCGCGTACATCTCGAAGCTGGCCTGGAAGAACTTGATCGTCGCCGGCGTCTTGTAGTTCGCCCGAAGAATCGTCGTATTGCGGCCTGTGCCACCCGCACCGATGTACGCGCGCTCGATGACGGCGACGTTGGTGATGCCAAAGCGGCTCGCGAGGTAGTACGCCGCTGCCAAGCCGTGGCCGCCGGCACCGATCACCACCACATCGTACGATGGCTTGATCTCGGCAGTCGTAAGGTAGGTGCGCTTTCGGAACAAACCGCTCATACGCGCGCTCCGGACATCACGCCCGAGACGACACCGCGCGGCGCGACCGCGGCCGCGTCGACCGCCAGGTCCGTCGCCGGACCCATCTGCGGCTCCAGGTCCGCGCAAGCCTCGAGGATGCGTTGCGGCAGGTAATGACCGACCGGAGCAGGGACGAAGAAGTGGATCGTGCCCTCTTGCACGATGGCTTTGGCCGGCACCATTGCGACGGCGCCCTGGACGAACGCGGGCCGCCCTGGCGGCACGGGGTTCTCGCTCAAGCGAGCCCACACCTCGTCCACTGCCGCACCGACGACTGTCCACACGGACCACGCATTGGTCACGTCGACCGCGTAGGCCGTTTTCCCGATCGCCTGCACTTGTTCGCGCGCCCACGCCATCAGCTGATCGCCCACCCGCGCTGGTCCGACGATCCAGCGCTCATCTGCGGCGATGGGATACACCGCCGCTGTCGTTCGCGGCCCGACAGTCGGCCAGGCGTGGGCATCACCCATGCATAACACGATCGTCGCGCGAGCCGGACGAATCTCAAGCACGGAGCCGCGCCCCCTGGGGATCATAGAACGCCCCTTCCACGACGGAGCCCACGGTCCGGCGGTCGCCACGACTCACCGCGACCACTTCTTCCGCGAACGTGCCGTTCGTCGCACTGAGCCACCCCAACCCGACGGGACGCTCGAGGCTCGGCGAGTACCGCGAAGAGGTGAGATATCCGACCCGCTCGGTCCCGGCGAGTAGCTGCGCGCCCTCGTCCGGCGCTTGCTGTCCGGTAAACGTGATGGAAGCGAGGCGCCGCTGGAGCGGCAGGGTCCCGAGTCGCTTGAGCGCGGCTTGGCCGACGAAGTAGGGCTTGTCTATGCTCACCAGCGCATCCAACCCGAGCTTTCGCGGTGTCGTATCGAAGTCGGTGTCCTGGCCCACGAGGATGTGTCCCTTCTCGAGTCGCAGCAGTTTGAGTGCATCGAGTCCATGCGGGACGATGCCGAAGTCAGCGCCCGTCTGGAGCAACGCGTCCCACAGCTCGCCACCGCGTGAGCGCGGGTGGTGCAGCTCGAAACTCAGCTCGCCGGTGAACCCGACCCGCAACACCACGCAGGGGATGCCCGACACGTCCATACGGCGGATGCCGGCATAGGGGAGGCTCGAGTTGTCGACGGCATCTTTCGTCAGTCGCGCCAGCACGTCGCGCGCGCGTGGCCCGGTGACATTGATCGCGCCAAATCCCGCGGTCTGATTCACGATATGCACCGAGAGGCGCCAAGTCTCGGCCCAGTCGCGCATCCACGCCTCGGCGCCCTCGGCGCCGCTCGACGTGGCCGTCACGTAATACTCGTCCTCCGACAGCGCCGCGATCATCCCGTCGTCGAAGATATGACCTGCTTCATTCAGGTAGAGCGTATACCGACTCTTGCCGACTCGCAGCGTGGTGATGTTGGAGGGACAGAGTCGGTCGAGGAACTCGCGCGCTTGCGGCCCGTGCACAAGGAACTTGCCCAACGTGCCGACGTCCATGATGCTCACACCTTTCCGGACGGCCCAGTATTCGGCCACCGTGTCGCCGTAACTCGCTGGGCGTTTCCAATGCCCCGCCCAGTCCATTCGCGCCCCGCGTGCGACGTGGCGCTCGTGGAGTCCGGTGCGGTACTCGATCGTGTCGCGCACGCCTGCGGCAGCATCCTCGAGCGTCAACGGACGCGCGGGTGGCCGAGCAGTCGTCGGCGCGGCGAGCTGTGAGTCGGGTGCGCGGGTGCGCACGAACGATCGCAGATGGGCGTGGCAGAGCGCGCCCTGGCACGGACCCATCGTGGCAGTCGTATACCGCTTGAGCAGCTCCGTCGACCGAAAACCTTCCCGCCAGGCCTGCGCGAGCTCCAAGGCGCTCACGTCCTCGCAGGTGCAGACGATCCCGAGCGTCGGCGCCGGGGGCAGCGCGCCGGGCTCCGGCGGCGGGACAGCCGGCGCCTGGCGCGCGGCGTTGCGCCCGCTCAGCATCGCGCTCTCGACTGATCCACCAGGCAGGACGACATTGCCGGCCGCGTCGACCGTACAATGCACTGCCTGGCGCAGCAGCCCGTCGCGCGGGCTGTATCCCAGTGACAGGACGAGCGCATCGCATCCGATCGTTTGCTCACTGCTGCCATGTGCGATGAGGGCCCCGGTCACCCGGCGCCGTCCCCGTGCCGCGAGCACCTCACCATCGACCAGGATCCGCAGTCCGGATGGCACGCGAGCGGCCAGCGTCGACGGCACGACGACGCAGCGAATAGCCACATTTGCTGCCTGCAGTACGGCGAGATGCTCGAGCGATTCCGTCGTCGAGGCGACGATCACGGCCGCGTGGCCAGGGCGCACCCCATGCACGCCAGCCATGCGGGCCGCGCCACGTCCGAGCCACACGCCGGGCAGGTCGCTGCCGGGGAAGACGGCGTGCCGCTCGACCGCACCCGTCGCAACAATGATCCGCTGCGGGCGAATGAGGTGCATGAAGTCCGGGCCAGCCGCGGTGACCAATGGACCGTCGTACACGCCGGTCGCACTCGTGCGCTCGAGCACCGTGACCCCGCGCTGCGCAACGAGCGCGCGCTGGAGCTGGGCGATCGCCGATCGCGTCGGACCGGCAGCGATCTTGTCGCCGATGGTGCCTTCGTCCACGAGTACGACCGACTCGCCCTGCTCGGCGCAGGCGCCGGCTGCGGCCAGTCCGGCCACGCCGCCGCCGATGACGCACACATCCGGATGGTGATGCCGTCGTTCCCGGTGATCGGGGACGCTGTGGGGGTCCACCTCGCCGATGCCGGCGACGCGGCGGACGTATCGCTCGGCCATCGGCCAGACCCACCGCGGGCGGACGAAGGTCTTGTAATAGAAGCCGACCGGGAGGAGCGCTCGGAGATGCCAGAAAATCGACAACGCATCATGCTCGACCGATGGCCACCCATTCTCCCGCTTCACCTGCAGTCCATCGGTCGCGGGGGTGACACAGGCGCGCACCGCCGGCTCGTTGCCGACCTTGACCAGGCAGTTTGCGCAGTCGCCGCTGACGCAATAGAGGCCGCGCGGCCGATGGTACTTGAACGAGCGGGTTAGGGTCTGTACGCCGGCGCGGTGGAGTGCAGCCGCAATCGTGTCGCCGTCCTGAATGGGGACGGCGTGCCCTTCAAACTGGATCGACGCCATGCACGACGTTGGTCGAGGTGTCCCGCTGCGCCGTGAGCCAGCGACGGCAGCCCGCATAGTGATACCATTGCTCGGACTGGAGGCCCGACACGTTGCGGCGATACCAGACGCGCGCAAACTCGATCGCAGGGTCGAGGCGCTCACCCGGCGCGGGTGGCTGGGCAATCACCTCACCACCGAACCAGAACTCGGTGAAGGGCCGAGCGCCGCAGTTGGGGCAACCGATCAGCAGGGCCATGGAGAAGGGATTGGACGTTGGACGTTAGACGTTAGAGACAAACCTCGAGGCAAGTCAGGTGCCTCGCGGCTGGCCTCGAGGTCTGTCTTCCAACGTCCAACGTCCAACGTCTAGCAGTTCAGTACCACAAACTGGCACTCAGTCTCAGGGCGGTGATATTACGGGCGCACTGGGGGTGACGCAAGCGATCTCGAGTCGCTCCCCATTGTCTTGTGTGTGCGACATGCGGTTCCTACATTGGCGGCGGGCGCTTCGCGCCCAAGAGAATAGACGGGCAGAACGTAGAAACGTAGGCAACGACCAACCCGGCTAGGACCTCACCCTCCTTTGATCCTCAACCCCTAGCCCTGCGACTGTGATGGCACCCGTCGAGGCCGAAGCGGGACGCGACGGCGAGGATTTCGTCAAGGCGTTCTCACGGTTCGATGCCGTGATGTTCGTCGCAGGCTCAATGATCGGCTCGGCCATCTTCATCGTGCCGGCCGACATTGTCCGCGAGGTGACATCACCAAGCCTGCTGCTCGTGGTGTGGGCGGTCACCGGGGTAGTGATCGTCTTCGGCGCGCTGAGCTACGGCGAGCTGAGCGCGATGTACCCCCAGACAGGTGGACTGTACATCTACCTGCGGGAGGGGATTTCTCCGCTCTTTGGGTATCTGTACGGGTGGGCGCTGTTCTGCGTGATTCAATCGGGAGCGATTGCAGCGGTCGGGGCCGCGTTCGCGCGATTCACCGGCGTGCTGTTTCCCGCAGTCAGCCCGGATGTGTTCGCGGGCGTAACCGTCCACTTGCCCAGCGGGCCGATCGAAGTCGGGCTCTCGTGGCAGCGCGTATTGGCGATCCTGTCGATCGTCGTGCTCACGTGGGTGAACGTGAGAGGCGTCAAACGGGCCGCCGCTCTCCAGACGGCGCTCACGATCCTCAAGACGAGCGCGCTCTGTGCGCTGATCGTGATCGGTTTGACCATTGGCCGGAACCCGGCCGCCGTCACGGCCAACTTCGGTGCCACGTTCTGGCCGGCGGGCGGGTTTCACTGGTCTACCCTGCCGATCATTGGCGCCGCGATGGTGGGTTCGATCGCGGCGGCCGATCTTTGGTACCAGATCGGCTATGCCGGAGGCGAGATCAAGAACCCGGAGCGCGACATCCCGGCCGCGATGGTGCGCGGCGCGCTGCTCGTGGTGATCCTGTACTTCCTCGCGAACGTCGCCTACTTGTGCATCCTCCCCGGCGACGCCATCGCCAACGCGCCGCAGGATCGGGTCGGCTCGACCGCGCTGCAGGCGGTATTCGGCGCGCCGGGCCTCTACATCATGGCGGCCGCTGTTGCCCTCTCGTGTTTCGGCTGCAATGCAGCGTTGATCCTCTCGGCGCCGCGTGTGTACTATGCGATGGCGCGTGACGGCCTCTTCTTTCAGCCGGCGGCGCGGCTGCATCCACGGTACAAGACCCCGACCGTCGCGTTGATCGCGCAGGCCGTGTGGTCATCCATCCTGTGCTTGTCGGGAACCTACAGTCAGTTGCTCGACTACATGGTGTTCGCGTCACTCCTGTTCTACCTCTTCACGGTCTATTGCCTCTTCTCCCTTCGGGTCAAGCGTCCCGGCGCTCCTCGTCCGGTCAAGGCGGTCGGCTACCCACTACTGCCCGCACTGTACATGGGGGTGATCGCACTGCTGTGCATCGACCTCCTGGTGAAGAAGCCGCAGTACACCTGGCCGGGGCTCGTTATCGTCGCGCTCGGCGTCCCGGTGTACTACCTCTGGCGGGCGGGCGCCGCACGTCGGGAAGCGGACCAGGCGATCGACGTTTCGGCGTCGGTTTAGGCACCGCGTCGGTCTGCGCATGAAATCGGATCGCTACGACGTGGCGATCATTGGGCTCGGCGTGATGGGCACCGCCGCTGCCTGGGCGCTCTCGCGCCGCGGCCTGCGCGTGCTGGGGCTGGAGCAGTTTCAGCCGGGTCACGCCCGCGGATCCTCGCACGGCGAGAGCCGCATCATCCGCGAGCTGTACTTCGAGCACCCGCTGTACGTGCCCATTCTTCAGCGGGCCTACACCCTCTGGGGAGAGCTCGAGTCGGAAAGCGATACGCGACTCTTGTATTTGCAGGGCGGACTGACGCTCGGCCCTGCGACGGGACGCGTGGTCCCGGGGGCACGTGAGGCCGCGCGGCGCTACAACCTGCCGCTGGAAGAGCTGAGTCCAGACGCTGTCGCGCGGCGATTCCCCGCGATCCGTCCGCCAGCAGACTACATTGGCGTGTGGGATGAGCGCGGCGGCTATGTGCGTGCGGACCTCGCGATCGATGCGTTTCGTTTGGTCGCTGACCGCCGCGGCGCGGTGCTGCACTACGGCGAAGCCGTTACACGATGGCATGTGAGCGGCGATGGTGTGGCGGTGGAGACGGGACTGGGCGCGTATCACGCCGACCGACTCGTGCTGGCGGCCGGGCCGTGGGCTCCGCGAGCCTTGGCGGATCTGCATTTGCCGCTGGTGGTGGAGCGCCAGGTCCTCGTCTGGTTCGATCCGACCATCCCCGCTGCGGCCCCGGACCTGTTCGACTCAAAGTGCTTCCCGATCTTCGTCTATGAGTACCGGGGCGGGCAGACCGCATATGGGTTCCCACGAATCGCGGGTCGCGTCAAAGCCGCGGTCTTTCACGGCGGTCCAACGGTCACCGATCCCGATCCCGGGCAGGCTGAGCCGACCGACCGCGAGATACAAATCGTGCGGGACGCCCTCGCGCCGACGTTTCCGGCGCTGAGCGCTGCGCCGGTTCGCGCGAGCGCGCCGTGCTTCTTCACGAACTCGCCCGATAGCCGCTTCGTCATCGGCCCGCACCCGGCGGCTCCGCAGGTCCTCATCTGCAGTCCCTGTTCGGGCCACGGCTTCAAGTTCGCGCCGGCGATCGGGGACATTGTCGCGGATCTCGTGACGACCAGCGCCTCACAGACTGATCTGTCGCCCTTCGAGGTTACACGATTTCTCCACGGGCCGTAATTTGTGGGCTGGGCTAGTTGTCGACTTTTCACTTGCTGAAGTTCTACTTGCTCGGTGCGTTCGCGCGCCGGGGGGCACGATGCGAGCGTTGATTGGAGTGATCGTTGCGAGTGCCATTGGGACGGGGACGGTGTGGGCACAGACGGATGGGGGTCGCTCACCAGCCCCGCCAGTCACGGCCGCCGAATACGCGCACGCTGAACAGTTCTTGAACTACAACACGGCGCCGCTCGTGCTTCACTCGGACGTGCAGCCGACCTGGCTCGCGCGCGATCGCTTCTGGTATCGCACGACGACGGCGCGCGGCGTGGAGTTCGTGCTGGTGGATCCGTCGGCGAAGACGCGCGGGCCAGCGTTTGACGCGACCCGCCTGACCGAAGCACTCAAAGCCGCCGGCGGCTCCGCCGTCGACCTGGCGCGCGTACCGGTGTCGGCGATCGATGTGTCCGATGATGCGGCCAGCGTCTCTCTCCCGCTGGGCCCGGTGCGCTGGCGGTGCGATCTGCACGCGTACAGCTGCGCACAGGCCGACGCCACAGGGCCACACGATCCCGCTGGCGATGTGGGTCGACCGCCCGAGTCGCGGTCGCCCGATGGCAAGCGCGCGGTCTTCATCCGGAAGAACAATTTGTGGGTGCGAGACCTGGGCACCGGCCAGGAACGGCAGCTGACGCAGGACGGTGTTGCCGACTTTGGATACGCAACGGACAATGCCGGGTGGACCCACAGCGACCGAGCGATCGTGCTGTGGTCGCCCGACTCGCGCAAAGTCGCGACGTTCCAGCAGGATCAGCGTGGAGTGGGGGAGATGTATCTGGTCGAGACCACGACCGGGCACCCCCGCCTTCGCGAGTGGAAGTACCCACTGCCCGGCGATGACACGGTCACGACCATCCAACGGGTGATCATCGATGTCGACAGCGCCCGTGTGATTCGGCTGAAGATGGGCCCCGATCAGCATTGTTCGACGCTGTGCGACGACATTGCCTGCCGCGGCGGCGACTTGAGCGACGCCGAATGGAGTGCGGACGGAAGCCACTTCGCGTTCGTATCGACGTCACGGGACCACAAGCGCGAGCAGCTGCGTGTCGCCGATGCCGCCACTGGCGATGTGCGCGATGTGCTCGAGGAGACATCGCCGACGTACTTCGAGTCGGGCGCGGGTCGAATCAACTGGCACTACCTGACGGCCTCGCACGAGGTGATCTGGTTCTCGGAGCGCGACAACTGGGGCCAGCTTTATCTCTATGACCTCGAGACAGGCAAACTCAAGAATCAGATCACGAGTGGGGAAGGGGATGTGACGCAGGTGCTTCACATTGATGAGGCCAAGCGGCAGATCTACTTCCTCGCCGTCGGAAAGGTGAAGGGCACGGACCCGTACTTCGCCCACCTGTATCGCATTGACTTCGACGGCAAGAACCTGCTGCTCCTCACGTCGGAGAATGCGAACCACAACGTCTCGATGTCGCCATCCGGACGGTATTTCGTCGACAGCTACTCGCGGCCCGATGTGGCACCCGTGACCGTAGTGCGTGATGCCAATGGCAAGCTCGTTGTCTCGCTCGAGATCGCCGACATCTCGCGACTGCTTGCAGCGGGCTGGCGACCGCCCGTCCCGTTCACGGTCAAGGCGCGTGACGGCACGACAGACCTCTATGGCCTCATGTACCGGCCGACGAGGTTCGACTCGACCCACAGCTATCCGATCATCAACCACATCTACCCGGGGCCGCAGACGGGGAGCGTCGGCAGTCGATCCTTCATTGCATCACGTGGCGATGCGCAGGCGCTCGCGGAGCTCGGCTTCGTGGTGATCGAGCTCGATGGGATGGGGACGCCGCTCAGGTCGAAGCAGTTTCACGACGCCTATTACGCGAAGATGGGCGACAACACGCTCCCGGATCAGGTGGCCGGCATGAAGGAGCTGGCGGAACGATACCGGTGGATCGACATCACGCGGGCCGGCATTTACGGTCACTCCGGCGGCGGCTTCGCCACGGCGGACGCGATGTTTCGTTACCCCGACTTCTTCAAGGTCGGTGTGTCGGAAGCCGGCAACCACGACAATCGCGTCTACGAGGATGACTGGGGCGAGAAGTGGGAGGGACTGCTCGTCCGGCACGGCGACAGCACCAACTACGATGAGCAGGCCAATCAACTGCGTGCGCAGAACCTGAAGGGCCACCTCCTGCTCGCGCACGGTTTGATGGACGACAATGTCCCGCCATACAACACACTGCTCGTCGAGCATGCGCTGATGAAGGCGAACAAGGACTTTGACCTCATCCTGTTCACCGACAAAGCTCACGGCTTTGGCAATGAGCCGTACATGATCCGCCGTCGCTGGGACTACTTCGTCCGCTATCTCCTGGGCGCCGAACCGCCAGCTGGCTTCGAGCTGCACCCGCCTCCGCCGCCGCAACGGCCGGTGACGTAGGGAGCTAACTGCGGGGGTCAGGGGTCAGGGGACGACCACGACACGCGACAACGCCGGGTAGGGGCGACGCAATGCGTCGCCCGCCGACGGTGGAATGGCGCAGGGGAGCCGCGGTTCGCGTTCGGGCTGGCCTCGAGGTTTGTCTCCAACGTCCAACGTCTAACATCCCGCCGTGCGCCTAATTCGCCCTGTTGGCGACGTGGATCACGCGCGCCTCATGGCCGGTGGCCACCAGAAACCGGCGCACATCCGGCTGCGGGATGGCGAGCGTCGTGCTATTGACCAACGGGTGTGCGCGGATGGCCGCGGCCTGCCAGACATCGTGATCGACGACCAGCTCGACCGCGTGAGTGGGATCGTTGATCAATGCGAGGATCGTCACGGCGCCGGGCGTCACGCCTAGGTGTTTCGCGAGGCGCTCGGGCGAGCCGAGACTCAGCTTGTCGGCGCCGATCTGCTCCGCGACTTGTTTGAGGTCGACGGACTTGGAGCACAGCGTTACGAGCAGCCAGTGCCGCTGTCCTTTCTTGTCTCGCAGGAACAGGTTCTTCGTGTGCGCTGCCGCAATCGGCGGCACGGCGCGTTCGGCCTGCTCGCAGGTGAAGACCGGATCGTGGTCGTACCGCTCGAACGGAATGGCGTGCTGTGAGAGGAAATCGAACAGGTCACTCATTTCCACACACGCCGGGCAACGCGCAGGTGATTGCCACCGAGGATGCCATGCATGTCCTCGTCGGAGTATCCCATCCGCACGAGCTGCTCGACGACGTCAGCTAGCTGCTCGGGCTCGACCATGTTCATGCCGACGCCATAGCCTTCCGAGGGCGGGAACATGTCGGGATGGTTAATGAGGTACTCGTCGAGCTCTGCGCGGTCGAACACGTAGTCGAAGCCCAGACCCACGTGTCGCGCACCGACCAGGTTGACGACGTAGTCGATGTGGCGAACCAGCGTCTCCGTCCGTGTGTCGTTCTGGCCGAGGAACGACCCAATGCCGTTGATGCCGACGACGCCGTCGGTCGCGGCGCACGCCTTGATCACGTCATCGCGGATGTTGCGCTTGTGGGACCACACGCTCTGTGGATTCGAATGGGAGAAGATGACCGGGTTCTTCGAGTAGCTCATCACGTCCATGGTGGTGCGCCAGCCGGTGTGGCTGCAGCAGACGATCATCCCGACGCGGGCCATCTCGTCGAGTACCTGTCGTCCAAACGCGGTCAACCCATGATCATCATCCTGACAGCCTCCGCCGACCGCGTTGTTCCGATTGTAGGCGATGAGCATCCATCGCACACCGAGCTCGTAATAGAGCTCGACCATTGACAGCTGTCCGACGAGCGCGCACCCGCCCTCGATGTCGAACGTCACTCCGAGTTTGCCCTGGGCCTTGGCGCGGAGTACGTCATCGACCGACTCGATGAGCAGATACTCGTCCGGATGTTGCCGGACCCAGTGCCGGAACTGGGCCAGCATGCGAACGGTGTTTTCCCATGGCACCGCGTCGAAGCCGACGTTGAGCGACACGACGTTGAACCCCGCGTGCGCATACCGGGCGAGCTGTGGAAGAAACGACGTGTCGTCGGGCCGAAGCGGCATGCAGCCGTGATCGTCCCAGACCAGCGCGTCTCGAAGCAGCGCTTCGGTGTGGGAGCTGCGTGTGGCAGAGAGTTGAGTGGCCATGGCTGGTGAGAGTTGGAGTGTAGACGTTAGACGCTGGAGAACTAACACCAACGGCTGATCACGGTGTAGCGCGAACAGCCCGTCGGTTAGTTCTCCAGCGTCTAACGTCTAACGTCCTCTTTACCCAATAGGCGTGCATTGATCCCTTCGTATCGTGCCTGCAAGATTGAAGATCTTCCAGCCATTGGGGCCCTTGCGGAACAGGAATGCGTCGATGCCACAGTGGTCGATCTTCGTTTCGCCGCCCTTCTTGTACGTATAGTACGCCCATAACGACGCCATGGGACCATTGACGTGCACCTTGGGGTCGGTGATCCGCTCATCGCCGCCAGGACCGGTGCCCTTTCCAATCCCACCGATGAATTGGCTGATCGAAATCGGCGTCTCGAGTCCAGTCGGGCCGCCAGCAATCACGAGCATGGTCGACGGCACGACGGTGGACCGCATCAACGCGGTGTCGCGCGCACGCATGCCGTCGAAAAGGTGCGTGGCGACCGTAACGACGGCCTGCTCATCCGACTGGCCACGGATAGGCGTAGCGCTAAACGCGCCAATCGACGCGAGCCCTACGACGACGCGCACGAGGACGCGACCATGGCAACTGGTGCGGCGGGAGACTTGTGCGCCGGAGCAGAGAGACCGGGACGCATTCGACATCGGAGACACATGACCTCGCGTGCAAGAGGACTAAACGGCCCGGCTGGTCAGCCGGGCCGTTCCCTGCGTGATGCAGTACCCAACCAGTTTACCATACGTGCCTAGGGGCACGTAACCACGTACGACCCGCCTCGCCCTGCGACCTCGGGGGCGGGGACCGGCAAGACCGTCGTGTGCAGGTCGGTCTGAATCAGCGAAACCTCTGTCACGAAATGGGACACGCCGCCCTACCACGCGGGCGTCAGGCTATCCTCTACGCCTCATCGCCAGCGTAGAATCGGGTCGCATTTTCAGATTCTGAGAGGCGGAGTTGACGCGACCCAGCGCACTAACGGGCAGCCGCCAGATTTCCTCGTGTCGAACCAGCCGTGTCGCGGCCACCAGGGAGCCGTTCGGCGATACGGCAGGTTGGAGGAGATTCCCACTGTCATGAGTCAACTGACGGGCTTCGCCTCCCTGGGCCGAGACCCAGAAGAGCTGCATCGTGCTTCCACTTGTTGCGGAGTAGACGAGTCCGCTCCCATCAGACGTCCACCCGGCGATCCCCAAATCGGTCGTCGCTTCGAAGTCGACGAGTTTTCGTGGGGCGGCACCCGCGGCAGGAACGACCCAGAGCGCTGCTTTGTCATCGCCGAGACTTTGGATGACACCGACGTCGCCGTTTGCCGGCGACCAGGCTGCCCACGGCGTGTTCGTCATGAACTCGGGAAGCGGCAATCGTCCGTGTCCGATGGCTTGCCCCGTGTTTGGATCCACGGTGATCACATAGGCGTGCGAGATGCCGGGCTTGTTGCTCATCTTGTCCCAGGACATGAAAACGAGATGCTTGCCATCACGCGACCAGGTCTGAAAGCCACACTCCCAACCGAAATCCGTGAGGCGTACCTCGGACGGATCGTGCGCCGGCGCGCCGGCACGCCGAATCCAGATGTCGTCGGTCCGGCCGGGGGGCCATGTAGTAGGGGGTGGGATTGGCAGAGCGATGCGAGTGATATGCGACCCAACGGCCGTCCGGTGACCACGCGGGAACGAAGTCTTCGCCCCAGCCCGCAATGAACGGGTGCCATGCACCGGTCGCGTGAGCGGCCGCGTCCACGTCGACCACGCCAACATCCAGGTTCAGTCCCCAATCTGCTTGGCGGAAGTCGGCATACACCGCCGCGATCTGTCGCCCGTCTGGTCGCCACGCAGGGATCATGATGTCTTGTAAAACCGTCTGCGCGGGGCCGCCGCCAATGGGCACAACCACAACGGCCACATTGTTGTTGGTGCGCACCCAGTAGAGATGCCCACCCGCCGCAACAGGCGCGTACGAGTCGCCGATGCTTGGGGCCGTCGCCACAGGTCGACGCTCTCCCGTTGCGAAATCGACTCGGTAAATGCGCAGGTATCGCTTGGCGTCCCGCGGTACGTGTCGCACAGAATCATTCGGGCGGCCGGCGCTCGCCAGGCCGAGGTACGCCCCGCGACCATCCGCGGTCACTGCGACCGGCGTCGTAAACGGCTCGGTATCCAGCTCCCGAGCGACCGCCGCGCTCTGACCCGTCGCCGCATCCAGGCGTAGCAGGGCAGTGAGCCCCGTGACGGGATCAGTCACCGCGACCAGGACGGCCTTACTGTTGGGGAACCACGCGAAACCTGAGACTGCTCCGGCGATCGCGTGAGGTTGCGCGTTTCCCACTGGGCCGACAAAAACGCCGTTCCCCGGCGCGCTGCTGCGAGTGAACGCGACGAGCCGCCCGTCCGGCGACCACTTGGGGGCCGCGTCCGGCGGTATCGCGACCGACTCCGGACCGCTGGCGCCGTGCGAAAACCATCCGGTGCTACCCGATTTTGAACCCAAGAGAATCAGGTCGCCACGCGGACCGAACACCGCGAAGAACACGCTGTCGAGCCCCGTCCAGATGTCCCCGTTCGTCGGCTGACCGGTAGCGAGATCTACGAGAGTGAACGCGTGCCGCGAGCCGATGATCGCAAGCCGCTCGTCTGGACTGATCTGAATCGGCGTGTTGAAATGCTCGATGAAGAACGGCGGTGAAGCCTGGAACATTCGCTGTGGGACTTCGCCGCCGCCGCTGCCAGCGCCGCCACTCGTCCCTTGTGCCGCGGCCGGCGCAGCACACATGACTGCCACGAGCACGCCAAACCCGCCAAGCCTCCGCAGCATTGCGCCTCGCGACAACACGATAGCTCCGCTCATGCTCGTCATCTCCGGTGGGGGCGCTCGTGGCTCGCGCGCGTCGTCTGCAAAAAACCGTGCACGTCGAGCGGTTTGAGCGCAAGTGGACGAGCCCGCTGGTTTCTCCAGGTCTTGCTGGTTAACACAGGCGGGGCTAATATCGCCCCGCCAGGCGAGACTGGATACCACGAAATGAGACAGTGCCGAATGCAGGTCTCCTTTCCCCTTCTTCCTTTCTCCTCTCTCGGGCGCGCAGCGCCCGCCCGCCATGTCTGACACTGCTGACCCCCGCGAAGCGCTCACCCCCGAGGAGCGAGACCTCGGGATGGGCACCGACATCACCCGGCGCGACTTCCTCAACGCGGTCGCTTTGGGGACCGGTGCGGCGCTCCTGGGCTCACCTGCGCCGGCGTTCCGCCCGCGCCCGGTCGGGCCGCTCCGTCCACCGCCGGCGGATCCAGACTCGCCGTGGCATCCGTGGACCGGCGACCCGGGGATCGGCGACTACAAGATCTCGAATGGCAATACGTGGGACGTGGTCAGTGCGGCCCATGGACTCCGGGACGGCACGTACGAACGGGACATGGCGCATGCCAGCGATACCGGCGAGATCTACGACCTGGTGATCGTCGGCGGCGGATTCTCGGGGACGGTTGCGGCGTACACGTTCCTGAAGGAGACCGCGCGACAGAAGACCTGTCTGCTGCTCGACAACCATCCCATCATCGGCGGCGAGGCCAAGCGCAACGAGTTCATTGTGCGTGGCCAGCGACTGATCGGCCCCCAGGGCTCGAACGAGGGCGGGCCGCCGGGGCCGACCTCCGAGCCTTGGCGCAAGGAGATGTGGCAGGACATTGGGCTGCCCATGGAGTTCGAGTACGGCAAGCTGGGGCCGAACCGGAAGCCGATGGTCATTCCCAAGACGAACTACGTCTGGCAGCTCTGGGTCGATGAGTTCGAGAACCACGGCTTCTACTTCGACACGCCGAAGCCGCACTGGGTCCGCAATCCGTGGGGCCACGGTCTCGAGGGCACGCCGTGGCCGGACGAGGTCCGCCGCGATCTCCTGCGCTGGCGTGCGGAGCCCGGGGAGGCGTGGCAGGGAGACGCCGAGAGCCTCAAGCTGCACCTCGACAGCATGACGTACGAGCAGTGGTTGACGAACGTTCGCAAGCTGCACCCGGACGTGTCGCGCTACGTCGATCCGATCTATGCCTCGGGGATCGGATTGGGAGCCGATGTCTTGTCAGCGTACTCCGCCTACATGGTGAACCTCCCCGGATTCCTCGGGCTAGGCGTCGACAAGGCCCGAGAGGCGCGGATGGCCAACCACACGCTGGCCGATCCGCAGCTCGGCAACTCTTTCCCGGGAGGCAACGACGCCATCCAGCGCGGCATCGTGAAGTGGCTCAATCCCGAGGTGATCGAGGGCTCGTCGCAGTTCCCCGACGTTCACAATGGACGGATCCGATTCGACATGATGGACCGCCCCAACACGCCGTGCCGGCTGCGGGCGGGTGCCATGGTCGTACGGCTCGATCAGGATCCGGATGGGGCTGGTGCGCGGGAGCCAGCGAAGATCACGTATGCGAAGGACGGGAAACTGTACTCCGTGCGTGCGCGGTCGGTGATCTGGGCGGGCGCGAGCTTTACGGGCAAGCACGCGATCCAGAACCTGCCGGACGACTATCGCAACGCGATGGACAACTTCCCCCGCTCGCCGATGCTGTCGGTCAATGTTGCCCTGGACAACTGGCGGTTCCTCTACGAGCTCGGCTACAGCGGCTGCTCCTGGCGCGGCGGGTTCGGGTTCGCGGCGAACATCCGGCCCAACATGTACGTGGGGGACTATCGGCCACCGCTCGACCCCGACCAGCCGAATCTCTTTACCTTCTACGTCCCCTTCAATCAGTACGGACTCTCGCTGGTGGAGCAGGGGCATGCCGGCCGCGCGCGCCTCTTCGCCACGAGCTACAAGTCGTACGAGACCCAGGTGCGGCAGCAGATGGTCAAGCTGTTCGCGAGCGCCGGCTTCGACCCGGCCCGCGACATTGCGGGCATCGTGATCAATCGTTGGGGGCACGCCTACTGCAACGCGGGCCCCGGGTTCTACACGCCCAAGAACGGCAAGCCGACACCGGCCGACCAGCTGCGCCAACCCATCGGGCGACTGGCCTTTGCGCACTCAGAGCTCAACGGGAACCAGCACTGGCCAATCGCCGCCGGCGAGGGGCACCGAGCGGCGCAGCAGGTGGTGGAGATGTTGGGAAGGGTTGCGGCGGGCTAAATGCCAGGCGTCTGGGGACGATCACGACATGCGACAACGCCGGGTAGGGGCGACGCAATGCGTCGCCCGCCGTTGGCGGAACCGTGGACGACGCCCGCCATTGGGTTGGGGCGCCCACGAATCATAGGTCGTATCGTCGCACCGGTCGCCCGTTGTCGCGGTGGTTGGTTGTCGTTCCCCAACGCCCAATCCTTGGCCCCTGACCCCTGGCCCCGCGGTTTGCCCTTCCGCTACTCCGTCCTCGTCGCCGCTCGATGGTCTCCCGTCTGCCACAGCCGGCTGACCAACACCTTCGCCTGCGCGGTCGCGTCGTCCAGAATGGCGGTCGGGGGAATGCCGAGCGGGCTCCACTCGACCCACGGCGACCCACTGGCGGTGTTCCGCCACCGGAAATACCAGCCAACCTTTTCGGAGTCCGCTGCCACCAGGCGTTCAACCGACACGAGGTAGTCGGTGCCTGATCGATGCGAGAAGTGAAAAGTGTACTCCACCTTGCCGCTCGCCCGAAGAGAGAGGGGATAAGATAGCGCCGTGACGACGTTGGTGGCTAGAAATTAGCAACTCCAGGCAAAGCCTAAGAGGCGGGGTCTGGGGTTGGGGAACGACCGGGACATGCGACAACGGCGGGTAGGGGCGACGCAATGCGTCGCCCGCCGTTGGCGGAACCGCACGATCCCCGAGGGTTGGCGTTGGGGCGTCGAGAATCATGGGTCGCATTGCCGCACCTGAGGGCGACGCATTGCGTCGCCCCCACCCGCCGGACCGCAAGCGCCGTGGTAATTCCCAGACCCCAGACCCCGCAGTTCAAGCCCTATGGCTGCACGTTCGTGACCACCGTGGTGCCAACCGGTGGGAAGTGTTTTTCATACCAGGCGAACTTGCGGTTGATCGCATAGATGACGTGCTTGGTTTCGGCCAGTCCATGGCCCTCGCGTGGATAGCGCACAAAGATCGTCTCGACGCCAACGTCCTTGAGCGCGACGAAGTACTGCTCCGCCTGACCGGTCGGGACGTCTGGATCGTTGTCGCCATGGACCAACATTGTCGGCGTATGGACCTGCGCGACGTAGCGAATGGCCGACCGCTTCCACACGTCGTCCATTGTCGTCCCTTGATGGTAGAACTGACCGTACTCCATCTCCATGTACTGGTTGTAGTACGTGATGTAGTTGAAGTCGATCAGATTGCTGATGCCGGCGGTCGGGACCGCTGCCTTGAACTCATTGGTCTGAGTGATGAGCCAGTCGGTGAGCTGTCCGCCGTAGCTCACGCCCTCGATCCCCATGCGCTCGCGGTCGAGCCAGAGGTTGCGGCGCGTCGCCGCGCTCACACCGTACAGCACGTCCTGCCCTTCGTTGCCATCCTGATCGGCGAAGACGGCGTCGGCGAATTTCTGTCCGTAGCCGGTCGAGCCTCGGTAGTTGACGTGCAGCGTGGCCCACCCGTGCGCCGCGTAGGCCTGATCCTGGAAATCGAACGCCGGGCCATTCTGCCCGTGTGGACCGCCGTGGATCTCGACGATCAGCGGGTACTTCACGGCCGGCGATGTATCGGCAGGAGTCTCGTGCAGCCCGAGTGGACGAACGAGAAACGCCTCGACCTCATACTTGTTGTCGTTGCTGATGAAGTTGATCGAGTCGACCGATGCGATCTGCTTGCCATTGAGCACTTCGGCGTTGAGGTCCGTCAGCTTGCGCGCCGCCCCTGCGGCTGGCTTGATGTACAACTCTGCCATGTCGGCCGGGGTTGTGAGCGCGTACGCGACGGCGCCGCCCCGCGCCGGCGAGAAGTCCTCCACCGTGCCGACCTCGTTGACCACTGTCTCGGGCTGACCGACTACGCCCGTCGGCGACACCGGCAATCGAATGAGGTGAACGCTGCCACGTTGTTCGACGGTGAAGTAGACGGCGCCGCCATCCACGGCCCACTTTGGCTGGCTCTCGCGGCCGTCGATCACGCCACCGATGTCTCGCCGGTGCGTGCCGTCGGCATTGGCGATCCAGGTGTGTGTGTCTTCCATTGTCGTCTCGCGGTCCGTCAGGCCACGGTGCGTTCCTGAGTACGCGATGTGCTTGCCGTCCGGCGACCACACCGGGCCGTACTCGGCCGCTTCGGTCGGTGTCAGCCGGCGAATCGCGCCGTCGGCGACCTGCACGGAGAAGACGTCGTAGTTGAAGAACTCATTGGCGTTGGGTTCGTAGTTCGAGATGAACACGATCTGCTTGCCGTCCGGCGACCAGTCGAGGGAGTGTTCGTCACGGACGCCCTTCGTGAGGTGCCGCACCTGCTTGGTCGCGACATTGACGACATTGAGATGGAGCCGACGGTTGTCGTTGTAGTGTGTGAACCCCTCGCTCGCCGTCGCGTGATACAGATAGCGGGTGAACACCATTGGGTCGCCCGTCGCGTCAGCGGTCTCCGGTCCTGCCACCGAGTTCACGTATGCGATTTGCTTGCTGTCGGGCGACCAGGAGATCGACTGTCCTCGTTCAGGAAGGGGAGCGTTGGACTCGGCGATCGGCGCGACGAACGTGAGAGCACTGCCGTCGCCACGCACCACCCACAGTCCACTCTGATTTCCCTGGCTGCCATTGAACGCCACCCACTGTCCGTCCGGAGACCAGTGCGGCTCGTCTGCAGCCGCGCTGTCGCCACCGACACGCACCGTCTTCTTGGTCGCGACATTGATCAGCCAGAGGCGTCCGTAGGGCCGGCCGGGCTGATCGAACATTGTCACGATGTAGGCGACGGCGTGTCCGTCCGGTGCAAGCGCGACCTCGCTCACACTGCGAAAGCGGGTCAAGTCGCGAGGTTGTATGCCTTGCGCACGGCAGACGGTAGTCGCGGCGCCGAGGATCAACCCGGCGGCCGCCGCGGCCCGAAGGTTGGCGGGAATGCGTGTCGAACCCATGTCGCTCAGCTCCGTTGTCGAGAGGGCGACAAGATGTAGATCCCAATCGCCGATCTAGCAAGCGATCCGTCGGCGCGCGAGGGATCGTGTCTCAGTTTCTGGGACGTCCGCCCATTAACAGCGGTCGCGCCGCTTTCCGTGCCCTGCGCACGGCTGGGGCTGGCTCAAGCGACGAGGCGGCGCGGGGTTGCCCCGCCTCGACACTCTGCGTTCGCGGCCGCCGCTCCGTTTTGTCGTGTCTCGGGGCTCACAAGCGCCGGCGCGGAATGGTTCTTGAATTTGTGCTGCGTGGACCGGATGACCTCAACTGGGAGCAGCCATGCTGTACACAATCGCGGTGGTCCTTTTCATCCTCTGGATACTCGGCTTTGGCGTGTTCCACGTCGCCGGTGCCTTGATTCACATCCTGCTCATTGCCGCAATCATTCTCAATCCTGTGGAGCCTGATCTCCCGTCAACGGTCGGTCTAGCTACAGCAAGACGCTGTACGGGCTCGACGGCGGCGCTAGTCGCGCCGGAGAGATAGAACGCCGGCGTTACCGAGCGGCGAGGCAAACGATCGGGCGTCGCTCACAGTCGGTGCATAGTGGCTGACCTTCTATTCTCTCCGGCGCAACGCGTCGGTGGTTGGGGGAACGGAAGCGGGCGGGCGACGACGTCGCTCGCCCGCTTCACGCGTACCCCTCATCCCCCAGCGGGCACTATCGCGCCCGAGGAAAGAGAACTGCAGAAAGGAGAATGGAGATACAAGCGCAGGGATGTGCCGGTCTATCTTTCGAGCCATGCAGACGGCTTTTGAGCCATGCGGACGGTCGGGGATCTCTATCTTACGGCACTATGGACTCTACGCACGCAGCCGCGTCCGGGGCGATCGCTCCGGGCGTCGCGGTCATCGATCTCGAGTATCTGGGCGAATCGCGGTCAATCGCCTCGGTTTTCCTCACCGGTGAGCAGAGTGTCGCGATCGTTGATCCGGGGCCGAGCACGTCCTTGGCAGTGGTGCGGCAACGACTCGCTGCGCTCGGCGCGTCGGTCGACGACATTGCGGCCATCCTGCTGACACACATCCATCTCGATCACGCTGGCGCGACTGGCACCCTGTTGCGCGAGAATCCAGAGATCCGAGTGTACGTCCACGAGCGGGGCGCGCCGCACATGGTCGATCCGTCGCGTTTGCTGCGCAGCGCGGCACGGATCTACGGCGACCAGATGGAGCGACTCTGGCGCGAGATGCTGCCCGTGCCGGCGGACCGTATCCAGGCGTTGGGGGACGAGGACACGATCGACGTCGTCGGCCGGCGGGTACGCTCGGCGTACACGCCGGGACATGCGTGGCATCACGTGTCGTACTTCGACGAGACATCAGGCGTCGTCTGCGTCGGCGACACAGCCGGCGAGCGCTTCCCGGGCGAGCGCTACGTGCTGCCCGTGACGCCGCCGCCCGACGTCGACATCGAGCGTTGGATGGTCAGCTCGGCGCGGATCGGGCGATGGAAGGCGACGCAGCTCGTGATCACGCATTTCGGTGCGTTCCCGGATCCTGCTCGTCACCTCGCGGAGCATGAGCAACGGCTGCGTCAGTGGGCTGACGCCGTGCGGCAATCGCTGGAACGAGAGGGGACGGACGAACAGCGCGCGGAGCGATTTGCGCGCGAGATCGACGCGGAGTTGAAGCGGTTGTTGCCGCCAGAGGTCGCGGACCGCTATCGCGGTTCTGTGCGATCGAGTTGGGACGGACTCGCGCGCTACTGGCGAACGCGTGGTGCGTCCACGTCGGCCGAGTCGCCCGCGGCATGACGGTGGTCGGCGTGTGGCACTGGGCTCTTGGGTTGGCACTCATCACCGGTGTGGGCGCATCGGGATTTGCGCAGGCACACGACCCCTGGCATGTGGTGTCGGGCCCGAAGTTCCCGACGGTCGTGGCATACGATACGTCGCGCGTGAGTCCCATGCCGCACGGACGGGCCGAGCTCTATGAGCGGTTCACCTTGCATCCGCCGAGACACGATCCGGTCGGAGTCGTCGGAGCCATCGTGATGCGCGTCATCATCGACTGTCCAGGACAACAGTCGGCCGTTCGTTCCATTGCGAAGTACGCTCCGGATGGGAAGCTGCTCTCGCAGACCCAGACCTTCATAGTTCGAGAGGACGATTTCGGTCCCGAGAACCCCGGTAGCGTGGAAGAGTCAGCACTCCAGTCGATCTGCACCGCGCTGCATTCTGAGTCATTGACCCCAACACCGCACGCGCCGTGGACTCGCCCTACGTCTTCGTTGTCGTTCCCTGATCCCTGACCCCCTGACCCCCTGACCCCTACCGTCAGCTCTTTCGCAACTGCGGTAACGTCACCACAAACGTGGTTCCCGTGCCCTCGACGCTCTTGACCGTGATCTCGCCGCCCATCCCGCGCGCCAACTCACGGCTGATCGCGAGGCCAAGACCGGCGCCGGCATCCGCACCGGACAGCCGGCGCCCAACCTGTACGAACGGCTCGAAGATCCGCGTGAGTTGATCGCTGGGAATCCCGCGGCCGGTGTCGAGTACCGTGATCTGCATTGCGCCGTCCGCGGGCGCATGGGCGGCAGACAGCGATACGCGGCCGCCCTCGGGCGTGAACTTCACGGCGTTGGCGAGCAGGTTGAGCACGATCTGCAGCACCTTGTCCTGGTCACCTTGCACGGTAAGGCTGCGGTCGACCGGCGCGCAGCTGAACGCGACCCCTTTGGCCGCCGCCTGGGGCTCGATCATGGTCGACGCGTTGGTCAGCGTTTCATTCAACGACACGACGTCGGACAAGAACGGGACCTGGCCGGTCTCGAGCTTCTCAAGATTGAGCACATCATTGATCAAGCCCATGAGGTGCGTGCCCGCGCGCCGGATTCTCTCCAGGTCGCTCGATTGCTGCTCTGTCAACGGCCCGCGGATCTCCGCCAGCAGGAGATCGACGTATCCGGAGATCGCATTCAACGGAGTCCGGAGCTCGTGGCTCATCGTGGCGAGGAAGGTCGCCTTGGCCGCGTTGGCCGTTTCGGCCTCCGTCCGCGCGCGGTCAGCGGCCGCACGTTCTTCGATCGCCGCGACTCGAGCCGTCTCGAGGTGCTCGTTCGCGGCGCCGAGGGCCTCGTTGATGGTGCGCAGGTGCTCGTTCGCCGTCTCGAGCGCAATCGCTTGTTGACTTGCGTGCTCGGACTGATGCTCTAGCTCGGTCGCCTGCTCCTGCAGTGTTTGGTTCTGCGTCTCGACCTCGACCGCCTGTTCCTGCAATTCCTGATTCTGTGTCTCGAGCTCGACCGTGAGATCGATCAGGCGAGCATTCCGATCCGCCAACGAGGCCTGGCTCTGCCCGAGCGCCGCGTTGACCGCAATGCCGAAAGCGGCGGCAATCAGGGCACCGGCGAGCAGAATGAATTGGGTAACGCGGCGTTGTCGGATCATCGCGGCCTGGCGTAAAGCGAGCAAGCGCTCTTCTTCGGCCCCCAGACGACCGAGGAACGCTCGGGACGAATCCATGAGCGCTGGTCCGGTGCCCGTTTGTACGGCGGCATCCGCCGCGGCGGCCCCGCGATCGCGCCGGAGCGCAATCGCTGCGTCGAGCCAGGTGAATGTGCGCGTGACTAGCTGCGCGAGGCTGTCGATGCGCGGATTTTGAGCGGGGTTGTCGATGGTGAGTGCACGGAGGTCGTCGAGGCCTCGATCGACATCATCGGCTGCGCCTTGATAGGGCGCGAGGAAACGGCGATCTCCTGTGATGATGTACCCGCGCTCCCCCGTCTCCGCGTCGGTCAGACGTTGGGACACCACTGCGAGCTCGAGCCGGACCTGCATCGTATGCTGGACCCACCCGTCCTGCACGATTGCAATGTGTCCACTCCACAACGCAGCAGCGGCGACGAGCGCGACGACGACCGCCGGACCCAAAATGAATCCCGCGCGCTCGATGGCTGACAGTCTCCGACGCTCGCTCAACGAGACAGTCTGCGCGACGGGCGACGTGGCGGATACAAGGACGTCTGTCGACACCAAGGCTAATCTTGAGGCAGTGACATGGTGGGCGCTACTACGATGATGTGCGCCTGAGTGCACGGAGACGTACGCACAACCTGACCTTCCCGCCGACGAGCGGCGTCTGGGAGGGCGACGCATGCGTCGCCCCTACCCGCCGATTCACCGCATTCGAACGGACGGCGTCCCCAGTCCTCCATCCCGCCTCCTGTAGGCCCTTCTGCTGCCGGGGGGTGTTCACCCGCCCATATTTCGGGACATGCTGACGGCACTTACCCGAGTTCCGAGCCTGAGTCTCCCCAGCTGCGAGTTGTCGTTTCTCGAGCGCCAGCCGATCGATGTGCCGCGCGCGCGGGCCCAACACCGCTTGTATAAGGACGCCCTCCGGTCAGCAGGAGCCCGCGTCGTCGAGCTTCCTCCGCTCGATGGGCTGCCGGACGCCTGCTTCGTGGAGGACACGGCGATCGTGCTCGATGACTTGGCCATCCTCTCCCCCATGGGAGCGACGAGTCGACGCCCCGAATCGGAGGCGATGGCCACCGTGCTGTCGGAGTACCGGCCTGTACACTGGCTAAGGCCGCCCGCCACGCTCGACGCCGGCGACGTCCTGCGGCTCGGCAAGACCCTCTACGTCGGCCAGACGCCGCGCACGAATGCGGCCGCCGTGGAACAGCTGTGCGGCTTGCTGGCCCCGCGCGGGTACTGTGTCGTCGCCGTGCCGGTCACGCAGTGCCTGCATCTCAAGAGCGCGTGCACCCCCGTGGACGATGTGACCGTCCTGGTGAATCCGGCGTGGGTCAACCCGGCCGTCTTCGGCGGGGCCACTCTGCTCCCGGTCGCCAACAGCGAGCCCTGGGGAGCGAATGCGGTGCGCGCGGGTAATACAGTGATATTTCCTGCCAGTGAGCCGCAGACGCGAGCCGCCGTGGAACGCATTGGCTTTACCACCATAGCCGTGGACGTGTCGGAGCTTCAGAAAGCCGAGGCAGGCGTGACGTGTTTGAGCCTCGTGTTTGAGGCCTAACCACTGGGGTCTGGGGGTGGGCGCTAGCGCGCCCGAGAAAGGAGCAAGGGGAAAGGGGAAAGGAGACAAATACAGGGGGGACGTACGAAGATGTCGTGGCTCGGCAGGTCGCTTTGGACTCTATGGCTGGCGGCGGGCGTGTTGGGTGCGCCCGGCCTCGCGTTCGCTCAAATTGGCTCGGGCGGCGGGAAGAACAACGATACGGAGCACCACACCCTCGATCCGCACATCGCGGATCTCATTCGCGCCACCAACCCAAACGATCCGACCGCGTTCATTCTGGCTGCCCGGCAGGATCTCAGCCTCAGCGACAGCGAGGTGACTGCGATGTACCGGGTGCGGATGGAGATGCAGACCAGCCAACAGTCGGCGAAGAATGCGCTGGACACGCTGGGCCCCAATCGGCCCATCTCCTCTATCGATTTCGCGCACATCACGCCGGCGGGTCGCGATTCACTCCTCGCGCACCGCAAAGCGGTGGCGGCGGCAAACGGCCAGCTCCACGATGCCGCGCTCAACGCAGAGCAGAAAGCGGTCGCGATCCTCAGGCCGGATCAGCGCAGCCGCCTGATCGACTTGCAAAAGCACGTCGAGGAGGAGGAGCGGTTGCCGCACGACAGCATTGATGTGGAGAAAACGGCGGCGAAGAGGCACTAGGATTGGACGTTGGACGTTGGACGTTAGACGTTCGAAGAAAACCTCGGGGCCAGCAGTGGTGCACTTCGCTGGCCTCGAGGTTTTTTTCCAACGTCCAACGTCTAACGTCCAACGTCTAGTTCGTCAAAGCATACAACCCCTGATAATCGTTCACATAGAGCGTCGCGCCCTTGAGCGGGTCGTTGACGATAATGGGGTTGCCGATCTGGTTGGAGATGCCGCTTGGCTTGCCGTGCCAGAGGTCCTGACCATTGAGCAACGACAGAATGTGGATCCCGTCCGGTGCGGTCACAATCAGCGTGCGGCTCGAGAGGGCCGCGACTATCGTGGCCGACGCGTATCCGGCGACAGGGATCTGGATGACGCCGCAACTGCCGGCCTGGTACGTCTCACTCCAGTGTGCATCAACACCGGGAATGCCCGTCGACCAGACGATCTTGCCGGTGCTGGGCGAGTGCGCCTCGACACCGGCGCCCGTCCCGATGATAACCAACCCATTAGCCAACACCGGTGCCTGCTCGCCTGGCTGCGTCACCGCCACAGACCAGACGGTGTTGAGGCTTGACTGTGCGCGGGCGACGAGCGCGTTCTGGTTCTCGATCAGATACACGTTCGCGCTGTCGGCGCTCATGCGGCTGTATGGCGTGGTGGCGTGGAAGACGGTCTTTGCGCCGGTCTTGGCGTTGAACCCGTACACGCCAGAGGCGTAGGGCAGTTTGGTGCTGTCCGTGCCCTTCTGATAGTAGGGCGCGTAGAAGAGCACGCCGTTGTTCAGGGCCAGTCCACCCGCCAGGGCGGCTGACGATCCGCGGCAGGTTGCGAACTTGTTGGCTTGCCAGAGGGACTTCGCGGTCGTGTCGAGCGCGCCGACGTAGACGCCAGGTCCGTCGATCTGTGCATCCTGCTCGACATACACGGTGGCGCTATCCGCGAGCATTTCGCCCCACGAATCCACGCCGCCGCCATGCACAGAGGCACCGGTCCCCAGGTTGACGTAGCGAACGCCATCATCATTGAACACCAGATAATTCCCGACGAGTGCGCTCCAGTCGCCGAAGTCCGCGTCCGATCCAATCATGTACGTCCACACGTGCTGACCGGTCGTCGAAACGCGGTCCGCGCTCGGCGTGAGTCCGTAGCCGTAGTTCGGTATGAACAGCTGCTCGCGTAGTACAACCAGATCTGTGCGCCCGAGCGCGTATAACGCCTGCGCCACCGCGTGACCCGGTGTGCCGGTTGGCACGTAATGCCACGCGAGCTTGAGAGGACCGGACAAGCTCGCCCACGACGCAGAGGTGCGATTGGCATCGTGCCCATACGTCAGCCAATTGTCAGTGATCGGATTGATCGTCAACTGCGACGTGCCGTAGTGCGTGCCGACGGCAGCCGTGATGCTGACCGTGCCCGGCCCGAAGGCGTATACGACACCAGCCGAGGTCACCGTCGCCTTTGTCGCGTCCGAGGACGAGAAGATGACGGGCTGGTTCGCAATCACCGACCCCTGCGTGTTTTTCACCTGTGCTGTGACGGTCATGGTCGTACCGACATTGACCGATGCAGTCGGCGGTGTCACGACGACGGATGCGATCGCGCTCGGACTGACCTTGTCGGTGTTGTTGCTGCCGCAGGCAGCAGCAGCGCCGACCACACCGATGAGGGCGAGGGCATCAACCAGGCGACATTGGGATACGCGCATACAGGCCTCCGGCAAACAGGTCGGCCGCGCGAGACTGCCGAGAGAGAGCGGCTCGATGAGCGCGGGGCGCGTCGCTATGCACGCGCAACACGAGGGATGTCAACACCGAGACGTCTCCGACGCGCACTCTGTAACCGCAGCCTGTACGAGGCTGCTAGAGACCTTCAGTATTGCCCTTTAGGTCGCGTAAAAACGGTGACGTAGCGCACGGCGTGTGCGGCGTGCGGGCACTTTGGCCGCGGGCGGTGCGAGTGTTGCAGGGTTAGACGTTGGACGTTAGACGTTGGGCGTTAGAGACAAATCTCGAGGCCAGCTGGATGCACCGTGGCGAGCCTCGAGGTTTGTCTCCAACGTCCAACGTCCAACGTCTAACGTCCCAGTTAGTCCCTCAATATCTCGCGCGCCGCATTGTACCCGGACGCGCCCATGACGCCGCCGCCGGGATGGGTCGCGGCACCGCACATGTAGAGACCGCGGATCGGCGTGCGATAGTCCGCGTATCCGGCGAGCGGCCGCATGAAGAAGAGGCTCGACAGCCCCATCGTCCCCTGCATGATATTGCCGCCCGTGAGTCCATATCGTCGCTCGATGTCGACGGGGGCAAGGACTTGTCGATCGATCACGGAGCGCCGGAAATTCGGTGCGTACTCCGTGAGCATGTCGAAGCAGCGGTCGGCGAATGCGTTCTTGGCCGTTTCCATCGACTCGCCGTTGGCGAGACGGTACGGGAAGTACTGGATGAACATCGACATCACGTGCTGGCCCTTCGGCGCGACGGTGTCGTCGAGCACGGACGGGATCGTGCACTCGAGAATCGGGTTTTTCGCCGGGCGTCCGTACTTGGCGTCGTCGTATGCCTGTTCGATGTAGTCGAGCGTCGGGCAGATGTGGATCGTGCCGCGATGCTGCGGCCCCGCCGCGGCGCCGGGGCACGCGGTGAAATTCGGAAGCTCGCTGAGCGCGACATTGATCTTGAGACTTGCGCTCCGGTAGTCGAGGCTCGCGACCGCCTGGCGGAAGTCCTCGGGCAACGCGGCGGGCTCAATGAGGCGAGCAAACGTCACGTGCGCGTCCGCGCCCGACGCCACGCGAGAGGCCCGGAGCTCGGTGCCGTCGGCCAACGCGACGCCTTCCACGCGTCCACCTCGAACCATGATCCGTGCGACTTCCGCGTTCGTGCGGATCTCGGCACCCGCTGCTCGCGCCGCGCCGGCGATGGCGTTCGAGATGCCGCCCATTCCGCCACGGACGTAGCCCCACACGCCGCGGACGCCGTTGGTCTCACCCATGACGTGGTGGAACAGCACGTACGCCGTTCCGGGCATCGACGGCGCCGCCATTGCGCCGATCACGGCGTCCGTCGCGAGCGTCACCTTCAGCTGCTCGGACTCGAACCAGCGGTCGAGGATGGGCCGCGCCGCGCCGGTCAATATCTCGATGGCGGCCGCCCCATCCTGTCGACCCAGTTTGCGAAATTCCCAGCCGAGCTTGGCGAGCTTGGCCAGGTTGGCGGGAGCCAGCGACCACGGGTCGGGCGGCGTCATGAGCAGTGTCGGCTCGATGAAATCCGCCACGCGCTCCAACATGGCCTCGTACTTTGGCAACGCGTCGGCGTCGGCTGCCGAGAACTTGGCGACCTCTCGGCGGGTGAGGTCCTTGTCGGGCCCGAGCAGGAGATAGCGACCGTCCGGGAACGGGGAGAACGACGACGGATTCCGTGGCAGCATCTCGAACCCGTATCGTCGCAGATCGAGGTCGCGGATGATCTCGGGCCGCAGCAAGCTGTTGACGTACGACGCAGTCGATACCTTGAAGCCTGGCCAGATCTCCTCACTCACGCACGCGCCGCCGATCACGTTGCGGCGTTCGAGCACGACGACACGCAGCCCGGCTCGTGCGAGGTACGCAGCAGTCACAAGACCGTTGTGCCCCGCTCCAACCACAATCACATCGTAGGCGTTCGGCATATATGGGTAAACCTTGGAGGGGGCGGGTGCAGCGCACCCAGAGAGTAGACCCGCAGAAAGTACAAGGTATATTCGCCGACCTCGACGCTCGAGCAAGCCCACGATCGCCTTTTGGCTGACCTCCTCAGGACCGCGATCCCATGTTGGTGCACCGACCGACCCGCTTGCGCCGCCTCGCAGGGCGCACCGTTCGCCGCCAGGCATTGGCGTCTTACGCACTTGTAGCCTTGACTGCATTTGGTGGCCGGTCAATCAGCGCGCAGATGTCCAGCGGCAACGCACCGCCACCCACGACGTCCGGTGATGCAGCCGCGGCCAAGCCAGGCCGCAGCCTCGGCCAACCTCTCGACACGGCCTACACCCGCAAGATCCACGAGTACACCACCGAGCCGTTCTTCCTCTCCCCGCTCGTCGATTACCTACCTGCATCGGCGACGGTGCCCACGCCGGCAGCAGCGTTCGGGGACATCGCGGGATCACCCACCGAGCTGCCGTACACGGCCGAGATCAACGCCTATATGCGGCAGCTGGCGCGGACGAGCCCACGGGTCCGCGTGTATTCGATCGGACAAAGCGAAGAAGGGCGAGAGATGATCGCGGTGGCCGTGGCCTCGGAGTCGCTGCTGGCCGGTCTCGATGCCAATCGACAACGGTTGGCGACGCTTGCCGACCCGCGGACGGTCCATCTCGATGACGCACAGGCGGACACCCTCATCCAGCACACGGCACCCGTCTACTACATCACTGGCGCGATCCACTCGCCCGAGTCCGGCGCTCCGTCCGCTGTGGCCGAGCTGGCGTATCGCCTGGCGGTCGACGAGAGCCCCTACGTCAAGAACATCCGCGACCACTTGATCACGCTGATCACGCCGATCGTGGAGGTGGACGGTCGTGATCGTGAGGTCGACCTCGTGAAGTGGCACCTCGCGCACCCGGGTGCCACCTATCCGCCGCTGATCTACTGGGGCCACTACGTCGGGCACGACAACAACCGCGACGCGATGGGCCTGACGCTGAAACTGTCACAACACGTCCTGGACACGTATTTGGATTGGCATGCGCAGGTGCTCCATGATCTCCACGAGTCCGTGCCGTATCAGTACGACAACACCGCAGGCGATGGCCCATACAACGCCTGGCTCGACCCGCTGCTCACGAACGAATGGGAGCTGCTCGGGTGGCATCAGGTGCAGGAGATGACGCGCTATGGGATGCCCGGTGTGTTTACGCACGGGCAGTTCGACACGTGGTCGCCCGGCTACCTCATGTTCATGGCGGCGACGCACAACGGGATCAGCCGGCTGTACGAAACGTTCGGCAACGGCGGCACGCCCGAGACACAGGAGCGCACACTCGCGCCCGACGCCACGTCGCGCACGTGGTGGCGCCAGAACCCGCCACTGCCGCGGGTGAAGTGGTCGATGCGCGACAACAACAACTACGAGGAAACGGGCCTTCTCATCTCGCTGTCGTACTTCGCCGACAACCGGCGCCAATTCCTCGACAATTTCTACCAGAAGAGCAAGCGCTCGATCCTCAAGGCGCACAACGAAGGGCCCGCCGCCTACGTGCTGTCCGCCTCGGAGCCCCGACCTGGTGCGCAAGCCGCGCTGCTGCAGGTGCTGCAGCACCAGCACGTCGAGATCTCGCGTACGAACGTGCCCGTCACGGTGCCGGTCTCGAGCGGCTCCCATCGCGCGCGCAAGGACTCGACGACACACGCGCCGCCCTCGCCGACCACGCGTGTATTCCCGGCGGGCACGTACGTCGTGCGCATGGATCAGCCGTATTCTCGTATCGCCGACGCCCTCCTGGATCACGAGTACTGGAGCCCGGACGATCCGCAGAAGACGCCCTACGACGATACCGGGTGGTCGTTCCCGGAGCTGTTCGCGGTCGACGTCGCGCGGGTAACTGATCCTGCGATCCTGGCCGCTGCCATGGAGCGAGTGACCGACACCATTCGGGCGCCTGGTGGCGTCGACGGAGCGGGCCCCGTCATCGCGTTCCGACCGAACGGTGACAACGCCCTCGCCCAACTGCGGTACCGCCTCAAGACGGCAGACATCCAGGTTGCGGAACAGCCGTTCGATGCGGCTAGCGATCTCGGGCGGGTTGCGAGCACGCAGAGCGCCGCCGTCGTGGCGACTGCCCCGACGCCGGGATCGGCGCGCCACTTCGAACGCGGGACACTGCTCGTGCGCGGGGCGAAGGCCGCGACGGTCGAAGATGTGGCCAAAACCTTGGGGATCCGGGGCTACGCGTTGGCCACGGCTCCGACCGTCGCGATGCACCCGGCGCGTGCGCCCCGGGTGGCAGTCCTGCACACGTGGTCGGGGACGCAAACCGAAGGCTGGTGGCGCCAGGCGTTCGACGTCCTCGGTATCCCGTACGACTATATCAGCGTGCAGGACGTCGCGAAGCTCACCAATCTCAACGAGCGGTTCGACGTCATCGTCTTCCCACCGGTGAACGGGAGCGTCCAGTCGATCGTGTACGGCATGCCGATGTGGCGCAACCCGATGCCATGGAAGAACACGCCGGCCACACCCAACATCGGCACGTGGGCGCAGACTGACGACATCCGGCCCGGCCTGGGGTGGCAGGGCATTGCCCACCTCCAGGAGTTTGTTGAGCACGGCGGCGTCCTCGTGGCCGTCGAGAACACCGCGGAGCTCGCGACGACGTTTGGCCTCGCGGCCGGCGTCACGTTCAAACAGCCGCCTCAGGGCCACGTCGTCGGCAGCGTGTTGCGAACGCGCATGGTCGACGACGCGAGCCCGATCAACTACGGCGTGAGCGACAGCCTCGCCGCATACAGCGCGAGCGGCCAGAGCTTCTCGGTCAGCAACCTGCGTCAGGGCGGCGGGGGGTTCGGCGGTCGGTTCGGTGCCGACACCGCGCGCGTCACCGGACGCGGCCTGGTCGATGATCCCGATGTACCACAGGGCCGCTCAGCCACGTTCGACTCGCTGTTTGCCGCGTCTCCCACGCCGACCGTCGAGCAGTGGCAGGCGCAGCCACCGACGGATGAGCAGCTGCGCAATCCCATCAACATTATTCCTCCCGACCAGCGGCCTCGCGTCGTCCGCCGGTTCAGCGCGTCGCGCGACTTGCTGGTTTCGGGACTGCTCGAGGGCGCTGGCGATATCGCAAACCGGGCGGCGGTGATCGACGTGCCGGTCGTCAAGGGACACATCGTGCTCTTTGCGATCAACCCCATTTACCGCGGCGAGACGATCGGGAGCTACCCGATGGTGCTCAACGTCCTCCTCAACTGGGACTACCTGAACGCTGGTCGCGTACTGGATGCCAAGTAGCCGCGACGCGGCGGCTCGCCGGCGACCAGGCTGTCGCTGATGAGCGCGATCGATCTCGCGAGTTACGCCGGACTCACGGCGATGACGCTGCTGACGGTCAATCTGTTGATCGGGTTGTTGATGGCGGTCAAGTACAATCCCGTGCGCCAGTGGCCGCATCGACGCATCAACACCTTCCAGCTGCACAACTGGACCGCATACGCCGCGCTGTCCGTGGCGTGTCTGCATCCCGCGATCCTGCTGTTCTCGTCAAAGGTGCACTTTCGCCTGCTGGATCTCCTGTACCCGCTGAACAGTCCCAAGCAGCCGACCGTCAATACGCTTGGGGCGATCGCGCTGTATTTGTTGATCTTCGTGGTGGTGACCTCATATCTTCGGCGGCGGATCGGCCGCACCTGGTGGAAGCGGCTCCACTATACAGCCTACGCGATGGCCCCCTTCTTCTACATCCACGGGATCTTGACCGACCCGGAGCTTGGCGACCCGCCGTTCCACCTCGATCCTCTCGATGGCGAGAAGCTCTACGTTGAGCTGTGTCTCCTCCTGGTGTTGATCGCCGGGCTGCTGCGTTTGCGCCGACATTATCGGTCGGGTCCTCCGCGCGTCCATCGACCCAAACAACCGCGAACGCTGAGGCGTCGACACCACGCGTCGATTGGCGGCCAGTGGTAATGCGTCCGCCGTCACCTGCGCCTGCCCGGGCTCCGGCGTGAAACTCGCCGGACGGGTCGCACTGATCACGGGTGCGACGTCGGGCATCGGGCGAGCGACCGCGGAGCTCCTTGCCCGCGAGGGGGCTGCTGTCGGGGTAATGGGACGCGACGCCTCGCGTGGTGAGGTCGTCGTCGAGTCGATCGCGCGGGCCGGCGGTCGAGCGACGTTTCTCCCCGGCGATGTGCAGCGAGCGGACGACTGTCGTCGTGCCGTTGACGCCACCCGGCAATCCTTCGGGCGACTCGACGTCCTGTTCAACAACGCGGGGGTGTTCACGCCGCGCACCGTTGCCGAGATGACAGAAGCGGAATGGGACGAGACGGTCGACACGAGTCTCAAGGGTGCCTTTCTCATGTCGAAGTACGCCCTCCCGATCATGATCGCGCAGCGGTCAGGCGTGATCATCCACAACAGCTCGGGTTGGGGCATTCAAGGCGGGGACAAGGCTGCTGCCTATTGCGCCGCGAAGGGCGGCCTGATCGTGCTGGCCAAGGCCATGGCGATCGACCATGGCCGCGACGGGATTCGCGTGAACTGCATCTGTCCGGGAGACGTCGACACGCCGATGCTGCCTGCCGACGCCAAGATGCGGGGCATGGACTGGGAGACGTACTGGGCGGGGTGTGCCGCGCGGCCGTTGGGTCGCATCGGCACCGTCGAGGAAATCGCCAAGGCCGTATTGTTTCTCGCGTCCGACGACTCGTCCTTCATGACCGGCGCCGCCCTGGTTGTGGACGGCGGCGGGATTGCGGACTGAACGATGCGCGTGTGCTCGGACGCGAACCCGCGCGCGGCAGACGGCTTGGAGGTCGGATGAGTCGGACGGTCATCATCGGCGCCGGCGTGATCGGGCTGTCGTGTGCCTACGAGCTTCGAAAGCGCGGTGAGGACGTGGTCCTTCTCGATCAGGGAGCACCTGGTGCCGGCTGCTCTGCTGGAAACGCCGGGTGGATCGTGCCATCGCTGGCGGAGCCGCTCCCGGCGCCCGGACTGACGTGGACGTCGCTCCGCTGGATGCTCGATCGGGACAGCCCGCTACACATTGCCCCACACGCGCTCCCGGAGCTCGTGGGCTTCTTGTGGTCATTCTGGCGCCACTGCAATGCAACGGACTATCGAGCAGGGCGTGCAGCATGGACTCGCCTCACCGATCGCATCATGGAATCGATGGATGCACTCGTTGCGGGCGGCGTCGAGCTCGAGATGCACGAGGCAGGCCTCCTCTTCGTGTTCCTCAGCGAGCCGACGATGCGACACGTGTTACGACAGATCACCGCGGCGGGAGGGGAAGTCCCGGAGCCGCTGGTGGGTCGCGAGCTGCACGCGCTCGAACCTGCCTTGTCGAGTCAGGTCGTGGCGGGGTTTCTGATGCGGCAGGAGCGTCACGTTCGCCCGGAGAGCTTTTGCAACGGGCTGCTCACCCGGATCCTGCAACTGGGCGCGGAGGTTCGAAGCGGTGTGACCGCGACCGGCGGTGTCATCGAAGGGGAGTCGCTGCGAGCGGTGCGCACGACACAGGGGGATATCCCGGCCGACCGCTGCCTGATTGCCGCCGGCGCGCTTTCAGGTCGCGTGAGTGCGGCCGTGGCCGGCGTCGCGCTGCCAATCCAGGCGGGGAAGGGCTACGCCGTCACCGTCACCGGACGGCCAGCGCCGTTCTCGAGACCGTTGTACCTGGACGAAGCGAGGTTGGGTTGTTCTCCGTTTGTCGGCGGCTATCGATTTGCCGGCACGATGGAGCTGTCGGGGCTCAACGACCGACTGGTCCCCGCGCGCATTGCTGCGATCCGTCGCTCGGCGCGACGGTACCTCACGCTCGCGGCTGACGCGATCGATGGCGTCGAGTGGGTCGGGATGCGCCCGCTGACGTCCGATGGCGTGCCCGCGATCGGTCGTGTGCCTGAGCGACGCAACGTGTATCTCGCGACGGGTCATCAAATGCTGGGCGTGACGAGCGCGGTCACCACTGCAACGCTGGTCGCGGACCTGATCACGGACAGTCACTCGGCGGTCGATCTCTCGCCATTCGATCCAGGTCGGCTTCGTGGTTGATGATCGGCGCTGGAGTGGTTGGGGGAGCGATCCGGCGCTGTTCTTTCTCCTGTGCGGCGTCAATCTCCTGAACTACATCGACCGCGCCGCGATTCCAGCGCTGCTGGAACCGATCCGCCGCGATTTCGGCGCGACCGACGCCCAAATGGGCATCGTCGGCGTCGCGTTTCTCGCGACGTACGCCGTGTTGCCGCCGGTCTTCGGCTGGCTTGGCGATCGCGTTCCGCGGACCGCCATCATTGCGGCGAGCGCGTCGTTCTGGAGCCTGGCGACGGGAGCCACTGCGCTGGTGAGACGCGTCTGGCAGCTCGGCGCGATGCGGGCGGCCGTCGGCGTTGGCGAGGCCTCGTACATGGCGAACTCGCCGAGTCTCATCATGGACATCTTCCCACCCGCGCAGCGTGGCCGTGCCATGTCCATGTTCTACACGGCGTCGCCGGCCGGCGCAGCGGTCGGTGTGGCTGCAGCGGGCGTCCTGGCGGCCCATTTCGGGTGGCGCAGCGCGTGCCTCATGGTTGGTCTCCCGGGGCTCGTCGTGGCGGCACTCGTGCTTCGTCAACGCGAGCCGGTGCGTGGCCAGATGGATGTCAACCCTCCAGTGCCAAGTCGTCGGTCGATAGGCACCACACTCGTGACGCTGGCACGCAATCGTGCATTCGTGCTCTTCACGCTGGCCTACGGCGGATCGGTGTTCACGCAGAATGCGGTCGAGTATTGGCTACCGAGCGTCCTCAATCGAGACAAAGCCGTCCCACTCGCGGTGTCGAGCAGTTTGTACGGCGCGGTCGGGTTGATCGCGGGCATCGGCGGGCCGCTGGTTGGTGCCACGATCGCCGACGCGCGCAGGCGCCGTGACGTCAACGCGTACGCGCACGTGGCCGCTGCGATGGCCCTCCTTCTCACCGTTCCGGTCTTTGGCATCGCGGTCAGCGCCGCAAGAGTCCCGCTCTTCGCGAACGTCTTCGGCGAGGCGTTTATTGGAAATGCCTCGGTCGGGATCATCATGACGCTGATCGTTGGCGCGGCCGCGCCCGAGATGCGATCGATCGCCACGGCGATCGCGTTGACGACATGCCACGCCGTTGGCGACATCCCGTCCATTCCGCTCGTCGGTGCGCTGTCGACAGCGCTGCAGCACCGATCAACTGACGAAGCGCTCTGGGCCCCGCTGCGGCTGCTCGGCATCACGCCAGACCAGCACCTCGCGGTCGCCTTGAGCGCCGTTGTGATCCCCGGCGCGATCGCGACCGCAGTCCTGTTTGTTGTGGCTGCTCGGGCCTCGACGCCTTCCGCAGTTGTCCCCAAAGCGGCGCCGCTGCCCATGGCGGCAGAGAGCAGATAGCTCTACGACGGGCGCGCCGCGCGCGAGTACCCGAGCGTCCAATCATAGACGTTCTCGAGCGGTCGCCCATCCAGGTAGCGCTCGAGATTGTCGGCGAACAGCTCCGCCGCACGCGGGAAGTAGTACGGCGTAAATCCCGATGCGTGGGGCGTCACGATCACATTCGGCATGTCCCAGAGCGGGCTATCGGCTGGCAGTGGCTCGGTCTCGAACACATCCAGCCCGGCGCCGCGGAGCCGCCCCTCGCGCAGCATGGTGATCAACGCTGCCTCGTCGACGATCGCGCCGCGCGATGTGTTGTAGAGGTACGCCGTCGGCTTCATCGTTGCCAGCAGCTTCTCATCGAACAGATGGTGCGTCTCTTTCGTGTAAGGGGCGGTGATCGCGACGTGGTCGGAGCGTCGGACGAGGGTGCCGATTTGCGAGGGGGCGAACAACTCGTCGACGACATCTCCTCCACTCCCGACGTCGCGTTTCGTCGCCAGGACCTGCATGCCGAAGCTGCGGGCGCGCACCGCGAGCGCGCGTCCCGTGGCGCCGAGCCCTACGATCCCCAGGGTCTGGGCGCTCAGCTCCTCGGACGGTTCCTCGTGGTGCACCCATCGATGCGCCTGCTGCGCGCGCGCATACGTGTCGAACCGACGCGTGAACACGAGCATATAGCCGATGATGTGCTCGGCGATGTTGGGCCCATGGATGCCCGCCGCGTTGGTCACGAGCAGCCCTCGGGCCTTCATGTCGGGACTCAGTCGCCCGTCCAGTCCCGATGCCCAGAAGCTGATCCACTTGAGCTTCGGTGCCGCGGCCAGGACATTGGCTGGCACGTTACCGCACGCGATGACCTCCGTGTCGTGGACTGCGGTGATGTCACCGGGAATCGAGGCGAATCGCACCTCGACGGCGTCGCGCAGCTGCGGCCTCGCATCAATCGCGGCCGGGAACGGCCCGCCTCCAGCCGGGAGGCGGACGCCGTCACGCCCGGTGGCCAGGATGGTAACGATGGTCTTAGACATAGACGTTAGACGTTGGACGTTAGACGTTAGAAAACAAACCTCAGGGGTGAGCTACGTGCACTCGCCTCGAGGTTTGTTTTCTAACGTCCAACGTCTAACGTCTAACCTCTACCGTCCAGCGTCCATATCTATGTTGTAATACCCTTCGATGGCCCAGACGACGATCCGGTCGCGCAGCACGGCCCGCCACCAGTCGCTCGCATCCAGCGGCGTGTTATCGGCGATGATCGCAACGAGAGCGGCCAGCATCCGTTCCGGCGGCATGCGTATCGCGCGCGCTCCCGCCGCAAACGCGCGTACGGCTTGTTCGAGTTCAGGACTGGTCAGCGACCTGGACTGTGGCTCCTTACCAACCGCGAGGCGAATCGCCGCAGCGGTCGAAGCCTCCGAGGCGTGAGCTGGGTCCGCCGCATGCGGCGGACCTAGCCTCTCAGTGATGGGCTGAGAGGGTGCTGGAAACTCCGGTTGGGCCACGCCGGACTTGGCCGCAAGTTGCATTCCCGGTCAGTTCGCTTGGTCTGGACCCCCGCGCCCGGACCGCGCATGCCGGCTAAAGGCCTTGTGGACGCGGTCCACCGTCGGGACCTGGAACCGCCAAGCGGCGAAACAGGATACGTAGCGTATTGGAAATGGAGGCGAGTGCTCGCAGGCCACGCCGCCGCCGTGATCGAAACACCGTGGCGTGAGCGTCGATCGCGGCGCCGCGGGGAACCTAGACGGCGACTTCCAGGGCTGGCGTTGCGGCTCGGATACGCGCGAGGTGGTGGTAGCTATGCCGGACTGGGTGGTCCTCCAGGAAGAATTGGCAGGTGAGGGGCGCGTCGGAGTTGAGCGACACGGGACCCGCCCGATCGAGTTCTTCATCCCGAAGAGCCCGGATTGCGGCCGCTGCCGCCGCACTGTTGCGGCGAAGGAGCTCGAGCGCTTGCTCCTTTGTCACCGTGTCGAACGTCCTGGCGTGTTCGGCGTTGATCTGGTTGACCGCGTCCCACGTGACGCCGGCGATCGGTTCACCTTTGGCAAGCGCCTGTGCCAGCTGCATCTCCAACGGGTACATGCTGGCGACATGATGCACGACGACCCCGACCTTTCGGCCGTCGTGCGGAATGCGGGTTTGCCACTGTTCGTCAGTGAGGCCGCGCGCATAGCTGGCGAGCGCACGCGCCCCCTGCTCGAGACGAACGGCAAGGGCTTCAGTACGCTGGCTCATTGTCCGCTCCTGTGTAGTGGTGGTAGCAACTGGTTTGCTCACGGGCGCAGCCTAACGGTCTGGGACTCACCGGCGAATGACACGGAGTCTGCCTCTCTTGCCTGCGCGTCCGGTGCCCATCCCGCCGCCTCGCATTACCGCGAGTCGGTGCGCGCAGCCCGTGAGCGACCTCGGCTGAAGATACAGACGTGATGGACCCGCTGTCCGATGTGTTGCGTGCCGTCAGACTGAACGGCGCCTTATGGCGGAGCTCATGTTCGTTGAAGCGATCCGCCGTCACATCGAGCAACTTCCGCGGCAGCATACTGGCTGGCTTGCCGGATTGAAGGACGGCGTGGTCGGGCCCGCGCTGACCCACCTGCACAGTCAGCCCGCATACCCGTGGACCCTCGCGGGCCTGGCCCGCACGATTGCCACCTCACGCACGGTCCTCGCTGAGCGCTTCTCGCAGTGCGTCGGAGTGCCCCCGATGCTGTATCTCACGCGCTGGCGACTCCAGCTCGCGGCGGAGCAGCTCAGAAAAGGTTCCGCGAAGATTGCGACGGTCGGAGCGCAGGTGGGCTACGATTCGGTAGCAGCCTTCAGCCGGGCCTTCAAACGAGAGACCGGACTGTCTCCCGCCGCGTGGCGGCGCGTGCGCCAGGTCAGGTGACCAGCGAAGTGCGCCGCGGCTGACCCCGAGTTTTTTTCTAGCGTCCAGCGTCTAGCTTCTAGCCACAACGTAGGCCTCCATTGCGAAGTAGGCCGCGAGGCCAAGGCGATCCAGCTCGGCGGCGAGGCCGGCGTTGCGAGCTTCGACCCGCTGCCAGAACTCCCGTTCGTCGGCTCCGGGGAACGGCGCCGTGTCCTTCTGCGACTGGTGCTTGAAGATCGCCTGGATCTTGAGCCGCATCTCGTCCTGCGACATTGGCACGAGCCAGGTCGCTTCCGATGGCGACCATTCCTGCCACGCTCCGCGGTACAACCACACTTCCGGCGCCGGGTTGTTCATCGTGTAGGAGGCGAGGGCACGCGAGACGATTTCCTTGCACAGCCGGTGCGTGCCGTGCGGATCGGACAAGTCGCCCGCTACGAACACGAGCTCGGGGCGACACGCGTCGAGAAGGGCGCGCACGGGGGCGACGTCGGCGGAGCCGATTGGCGCCTTGCGCACCGTCCCCGTTTGGTAAAAGGGAAGGTTCAGGAATCTGGCGGCGGACGGTGGCAGTCCCAGCACCTGGATCGCGCTCACGGCCTCTGACTCTCGAATCAGCCGCTTGACCGCTTGTACTTCGGCGACGTCCACGTCGCCGGGCGACTTCGACGCGAGCGCCGCATTGACACGCGCGACAAAGGTGGAGACCGCGGCTTCGGCGAGGTGTCGCTCACTGGCGAGCCGCGTGAGGAAGTCCAGGTGCCGGCGCACATTGTGGTCGAACACCGCGATGTTGCCGCTCGTCATGTACGCGACCGTGACAGTGTTCTCGTTCTCGACCAGCTTCCGGAGAATGCCGCCCATGGAGATGACGTCATCGTCCGGGTGGGGAGAGAAGACGACGACTCGCATGTGTCGCGGAAGTTTGGACTTCCCCCGAATCTTGGCGCCGAGTGCGTTGAATACACGCCCGTTGAGAGCGCCGGCGGACCCTGCCCACGCGACGAGTGACGAGAGGCCGCCTTCGGCGTAATCCCGTCGCGCGAGCTTGAGAATGGGGCTGCCTCGTTCATGCGACAGCCACACGACTGCGCGGAGGGCCAGCGCCTCGTCCCACGCAACGTCGCCCACGACCCACGGTGTGGCGATGCGTGTCAATTCGGCTGCTGCCGCAGCATCCACATAGAATGTCGTCGCAGGATGTCGCTGCAGGAACGTCGCCGCGACTTCGACGTCGACGGGACCCTCCACCGCGCGGCGCACGATCGCGGTTTTGTGCTCGCCGGTGGCGAGGATCACGATCCCCTTGGCCTCGAGGATGGTCCCGACTCCCATTGTCACAGCCTCCCGCGGTACGTGCTCCTCACCAAAGAAATCCGCGGCTGCATCGAGGCGGGTCACGGGATCCAGCGTGACCGTGCGTGTCCGACTCTCGACGCCCGAGCCGGGCTCGTTGAATCCAATGTGACCTGTCTTGCCAATGCCGAGGAGCTGGAGATCGATGCCTCCAGCGGCGCGAATGGCCTCTTCGTACTGACGGCACGCGTCCGGGAGCTCGGCGCGCGGAAGGTCACCTCGTGGGATGTGCGTGTTTGCGGGATCGATGTCCACGAGGTCGAACAAGTACTCCCGCATATACCGCGCGTAGGAGTGGATACTCCTCGGGTCCATCGGGTAGTACTCGTCGAGATTGAACGTTACCACGCCACGAAAGGACAGCCCCTCGTCTCGGTGCAGTCGCACGAGCTCGGCGTAGACATTGACAGGCGTCGATCCTGTGGCGAGGCCAAGCACCGCTGGTCGGCCCGCGCGCTGGCGATCTCGGATGACCTCCGCGATGCGGCGCGCGACCCGAATGGACAGGTCACCCGGATCGTTGACGACGACTGTCGGAATCCGCTCCCGCGCGCTCCACCCGCTCATCTCGACACGACCCGGGATCCCCCCTACGGCCCAAGGTGCGCTTGGGCCGTCGTTCCGCGACGCTTAGTTCGTGACCGGCGACCCGTCGTATTTCTGCAGCCAGGCCGCGACTTCCCTGAACACATCGCGCCGTTGTTCGGCCAGGACAGGGAAATGTGGCGAGCCAGGGTAGGTGACCATGCGAACCGTCTTGCCGCGTTCGGCGAGCAGGACGTAAAACTCGCGCCCCTGAAACGTCGGGACCCGTTCATCCGCGGCGCCATGCAGAATGAGGAGCGGCGTCGTCACCCGGTCTGCGTACATCACGGCCGAGAATTTGAGGAACGGCGTCGGGTCCTTTTCCTGCAAGCGCGCATCGTAGTCGACCTGTGCGATGTCGCTCGTCGGGATGAAGCTCAACCAGTCGGTGATCCCCGCGCCTTCGATCGCTGCGTGGTAGCGGTGCGTCTGTGTCACCGTCCAGGCGGTCATGAAGCCACCGGCGCTCCAACCGAAAATCGCGAGGTGACTGGAGTCGGCCCATCCCTGGGTGACCGCATAGTCGGTGGCGCTGTTCACATCGCTGTAGGCGCGATCGCCAAAGTGTTGATAGATCGCGTTGAGGAATTCCGAGCCGTACCCGGTCGAGCCGCGATACTCCGGCTGCAGCACGACGTAGCCCTGGCCGGCGACGAACCTCGAGAACATGTCGAATTCGAGCGCATCGTTTCCCTCCGGGCCCCCGTGAGGAAGGACGAGAAACGGAGCTTTCGTGCCGGTGCGATATCCGGCCGGGAAGGTGAGGATGCCTTCCAGGTGCGTCCCATCGGACGCCGTCCAACTCACGACGCGCACATCGCCCAGCGCCAGGTGCGCAAGCGCGTCATCACCTTCGTGCGTGATTCTCGCGAGCTGGTCACTGTGACTCACCGCGACATTGGCTGCGTGCGTTGGATCGCCGACAGTAAAAGCCAACGCGGGTGTCGACTGCGGGTAGGGCGAGAACCGGGGCAGCCCGGCGACGATCCCGTCCGGCCACCGATACGCCGGCGTCAGCTGGCCATTTTGAAACCGATCGATCTCCACCACGACGCCCTTGTGCATTTCGACCCAGACGTTTCCGTGCGCGTCGCTGTTCACACCCACGGCGCTGCCGGCGAGGCGCGGGGTCCGGTCGACCGGTTGGCCACCGTCAATTGACACGCTCCACACATGATCAGGGGTCAGCACATCCGTGGTCGTGCTCACGAACACGAGCGTCCGCCCCGCATCGGCCCACGCCAGTCCGCTCGTCGGCTCGGCGACGTCAGCCACGCGCTTGACGCCCTCGCGACCACAGAGGTCGATGGTCGAGCGCACTTCGTGATGCCCATAGCGTGGTGTCCCGCTCACGACCACGAGTCGACTGCCGTCCGGTGTCCACGACACATCGCTGACGTGATGCAGGCTGGGACACCACCAGCCGCCATCGGACCCATCGACCCCGAGGACATACAGCCCCTGCTCACCGTTTTCGACGACTGTGTGTACGCCAGCGAGTGTGTCCTTTGCCTGCGGGTCGGCGAGAATGGCGAATCGCTTCCCGTCCGGTGAAATGGCGGGCGAGCGCATATCGGATGAGATCGAGAGGATGCGAGACGGCTTGACGCTGTCGCCGGTCGCGCGCCCGAGGAGGTCTGCGAGGGGCATGATCGCGACGCTCCGGCTGCCGGCGACGCGGTAGGTACCGAACAGCGACGCGCCATCAGGCATGAAGCCCGAGGGGTTGAATGACTCGGGCACAGTGAGCTTTTGATCGCGGCTGCCCGCGGTGTTGATGGTGTGCCACTCGTACTTTGCCGGGCCCGACAGATCGAAGTGCATGACGACGTAGAGCACGGTGTTGCCATCCGGCGATACGGCTACCGCCCGCGCCTGCCGGAGCGTGACGACATTGTCCGCCGTGGGGGGATGCGGGGCGGGGCTCTGGGCACTGACGCGCTGGCTGCCGGCGAGACTCGCGAGCAGGACCGCCATCCACAAACGACTGTCATATCGGTGCATCGTGCCTCCGCCTCCGGCCTGAGAATTCCTGTGGTGGTGAGCAGTTGCCGGTCGACGATCCATCAGCCCATCGTCGGCTGGCGTACAGATAGAGCAGCTCAGAGATTCCCAACGTGGTGCAATATCGGCGGAGCCCCATTGGACAGCTAGCTGCCACGAGGCTGCGATGACCAAGTTGACGGCGCTCGACGTCGACGGGGTGCTCGAGACGTGCATTTATGCGGCCGACCTGGCTGCGGCCGAGCGATTCTACAGCGAGGTGATCGGCCTGTCCGTGCATGCTCGTGTGGAGGGCCGGCACGTGTTCTTTCGGTGCGGCGACGCCATGTTCCTCGTGTTCAACCCATCCGCGACCGCCCTGGGCATGCGCGTTACCGGCGGGGGCCTCCGCCTCCAGCACGGCGCGGAGGGGCCTGGGCACGTGGCGTTTCGCGTGTCGCTCTCGTCCCTCGCCGGCTGGCGTGACAAGCTCGCGGCGGCCGGCATTGCGATCGAGGCGGAGGTCACGTGGCCCGGCGGCGGACACTCGATCTACGTGCGTGACCCGGCGGGCAACAGCGTGGAGCTGGCGACGGCGGAGGTCTGGGGCGCGCGCTGAGGCGCGCGAGAGAGTGGAACCCCAGAAAGTAGAAAGTAGACGGGGCAACTACTCGAAACCGTTAGCTACTTTCTACTTCCGTTATCTACTTTCTGATTGTCTACTTTCTCAGGCGCGCCAGCGCCCGCCGCCCGCCCCGCAACTCCTGCGGTTCATGCCCGACCACTCGACATTGATGCAAGACGCGGCGGCCAGGGCCGTCCGCTACCTCGACGGACTCGAAGCGCGATCCGTGATACCCACCGCGGATGCGATCGCTGCTTTGAAACGGTTCGACATTCCGTTTCCGGCGCAGCCCATGACACCGGAGGCTGTGCTCGCGCAACTCGATGAGACCGGCTCGCCGGCCACGGTCACGACGGCGGGCCCGCGGTATTTCGGGTTCGTCATCGGAGGCGCGTTGCCGGCGACCGTTGCCGCCACATGGCTGGCGAGCGCGTGGGACCAGAACGCCTGCTTCGCGGTGATGTCACCAGTCAGCGCCTCAATTGAGGAGGTCGTGCTGCGCTGGCTGCTCGAGGTGTTCCGACTCCCCGCGACCTGCGCCGGCGGGTTCGTGACGGACGCGACGATGGCGAACTTCACGTGCCTCGCGGCGGCGCGGCACGCGTTGCTCGAAGGCCAGGGCTGGGACGTCGAGGCGCGTGGGCTCATCGGGGCCCCATCTCTCAAGATCGTCGCGGGCGACGACGTGCACGTCAGCATTCTCAAGGCGCTCATGCTGGTCGGTCTGGGTCGCGACACGATCCGGCGCGTGCCGGCTGACGGCCAGGGGAGGATCAGAGTCGACCAACTCGGCGCACTCGATGACCGGACGATTGTGTGCGTGCAGGTCGGCAACGTGAATTCCGGCGCGTGTGATGCGGTGGGTGAGGTGTGTGCGCGCGCGCGCGAGGCGGGGGCGTGGGTGCACGTCGACGGTGCGTTTGGCATGTGGGCAGCGGGCGCCCCAGCGCGCGCGCCTCTCGTGGCCGGCGTCGAGCTGGCTGATTCGTGGGGCATCGATGCGCACAAGTGGCTCAACACGCCGTACGACAGCGGGATCGCGCTCTGTCGCCATCCCGGAGCGCTGCGGTCGGCGATGAGCGCGTCTGCGCCATACCTGGTCGAAGGCGTGTCACGCGAGCCGTGCCAGTACGTCCCCGAGTTCAGCCGGCGCGCACGCGGGATAGAGCTCTGGGCCGCACTCGCGTCGCTCGGACGCTCAGGCCTGGCCGATCTCATCGAGCGGTGCTGCCGACATGCCGCGCGATTCGCCGAAGGACTGCGTCGCGCGGGCTACGAGGTGCCCAACGACGTGGTGTTGAATCAGGTGCTCGTGCATTTCGGCGATGACCGCCGGACGCGCGATGTCATCGCCCGGATCCAGCAAGACGGCACCTGCTGGTGCGGCGGCACGATCTGGAAAGGCCGCGCCGCCATGCGCATTAGCGTTTCCTCGTGGGCGACGACGGAGGAAGATGTGGAGGCGAGTCTAGAGGCGATCTTGCGGATTGCGGGGGAGGGCTGAACGGCGGTTTGGCGTCTGGGTTTGGGGAACCGCACGCATGCGACATTGGCTCTAACCCACCTCTAACCATTGACGCCTTGCGGAGGGTACGCTACAGTACCAGAATGAGACGTATGCGTACCACCGGTGATGGTCGGTATCGAGGCGTCGAAATCCTGGATGGGCCTGGGATCGATCCTCGGGTCATTCGCCAGGCGATGAGTGATGTCATGCGTGCCAACAAGCTCTTCGGCGGCGCCGCGGCCATTACCGCCGAACTCCGCACCATCGCGCCGTCACTCCCGCGGCCGGCGACGCTGCTCGACGTCGGCGCGGGGATGGGTGACATCACTGTGCTCGCCCAGCGCATTGCCGCGGAGCATGATGTCAGCCTCCGAACGATCGGACTCGACATTGACGAGACGCTGGTGCAGGCGGCCGCTGATCGAAGCACGCACGTCGTGCGCGGCGACGCGGGCCGGCTCCCGTTCGCCGACAAGAGCATTGACGTCGTCGTCTGCTCGCAGGTGCTCCACCACTTCTTCGACGGGGATGTGCCGCGAGTCCTGCGGGAGCTCGATCGCGTGGCGCGAGTGCGCGTCATCATTGGCGATCTGCGCCGGAGCCGAGTAGCGGCGACGCTGTTCTCGGCGGCGGCGATCGTCTTGGGATTTCATCCTGTGAGTCGCCACGATGGTCTCGTCTCGATAGGGCGAGGATTTACGACCAGCGATCTTCAGGAATCGATCGTCGGAGCGTTGGACCATGGCGCCTCCATACGGAAACGGCCGGGCTGGCGCGTGACGGCGACATGGACGCCGGTGGCGACACTCCCAGTGACACTCGCGAGCGCCGCTTGACGACCCTGGAGGATCCGCGAGACTTTCGGGCGAGACAGCGGGCAATTCGCGAAGAGGCTATCCTCGCAGCCACTGCTGAACTCGTTGCGCAGGTCGGGTATGACGCAATGAGTACCGAGGATGTCGCGGCGCGTGTCGGCATTCTCGAAGCGCACGCTCTACGATCACTTCGCGTCGAAAGAACTGCTCGTCGTGCGCGTCGTCACGAGTGGAATGGAAAAGGTCGTGCGCGCGTTCGATGCCGTCGATCCGTCTCTTTCCGCGATGGACCGTATCGCTGAAGTGCTGCGCATTGCCGTGCGACGTAGGCTGTCGCTCTGGGCCTGGGGGCAGCCCTTACCGCGCTCGATTTTGGAACGACACGAAGACTATATCCGCATCCGGCGGCAGGCCGGCGCACGTTTGGGGGCTTGGCTCGAAGAAGGGAAGCGTCAAGGAAGCATCGTTCCCGACCTGCCAACCCCACTGCTTGTCCGGCTCCTCATGCAATGGTTCTCTGCGGATTTGTCGGGCATCGTCCAGGTGGCCGGGCGTCCTGCAGCAGACGTGGCGGAGGCCATCGTGCGGATCATGCTCGGCGGTGTCCGTGCATAGGCCATGGGGCGGGCGTTAGCCCGCCCATGTTTTTGCCCGGCTTTTCAGCCGTTCCCAAACAACCCATTCACCTCGGCGAACGACACAGCCTGCCCCAGCTCCTTGAACGTGCCGTGCTCCGCGATCTCCCGTGCGGCCTGGAGAAATCCCGTCCAGGCTGTGCGTGCGAGTGCGCCGCCCACACTGATGCGCCGCACACCAAGCTCCCTCAGGGCGGCCACCGTAATGAAGTCACTGCCGACGAGCACATTGACGGGCTTGGGCGCGACGGCCGTGACGACGGCGGCGATGTCTGCCTTGCTGCGAATCCCCGGCGCGTAGAGACAGTCGGCTCCCGCTGCGGCGTATGCTCTGAGCCGGCGGATGGTCTCGTCGAGGTCGGGCCGGCCGACGATGAAGCCCTCGGACCGACCGGTGAGCAGCACGCCGGTCCCACTCTCGTCGATCGCGCGCCGCGCGGCCTGGATTCGTTCGACTGACAATCGGAATTCGAAGAGTGGGTTCGCCGAGTCGCCGGTCGAATCTTCGATCGAGAGTCCGGCGACTCCGGTAGTCACAGCTGCGCCGACATGACGTGCGACGTCAGCTGGCGCGACGGCGAAGCCACCCTCGAAGTCGGCGTTGACGGGCACCTCGACGGCACCGGCGACAGCCCGCAGATGTTCGAGCGTCGCCTCCAGCGACACGGCGTTGTCCTGCCGGCCGGTCGACCACGCGAATCCCGAGCTCGTGGTCGCAAGGGCGCGGAAGCCGAGCTGAGCGAGGAGCCGCGCGCTCCCAACGTCCCACGGGTTGGGGATGACGAAACACCCAGACTGGTGCAGGCGCCGAAACTCCTGGCACCGCGCGGCGAGTTGCGACATACGTACGCCCTAGTATAATAGACAAAATCACCTGTCCATGTTTGCCGGGCGGCAGTTGCCTGTTCACTCGCGGCGAGATCGTCGGGCGGCGGGTAGGGGCGACGCATGCGTCGCCCGGTGCGGCCGGAGAGGATTTCCCGATGTCGGTACCACCCACAGTCGGAGTCATTGAAGACACGGTGCAGGCGGCGACGGCGCTCGAGCCCACGCGGCTCCGATTGCTCGCGGCGCTGGCCGTGGGATTCGGCGGCCGGTCTCGCGCGACGCTTCCATGAGCCGCGCCAGCAGATCAACTACCACCTCCGCCGCCTCGAGAGCGCGGGTCTCATCACCCTCGTCGAGGAACGGCCGCAGCGCGGGTTCGTCGAGCGCATCATGCAAGCCACTGCGTCCGCCTACGTCGTCTCACCCGCGACGCTGGGGGAGTTGGCGGCGGATCTCCGCGATGTGGGCGATCGCTTCTCGGCCGGCTACCTGCTGGCGCTGGCCGGCCGAGTGATCCGTGATGTCGCGAGCCTCGTGCAGCGGGCGACGGCAGCGGGGAAGCGATTGGCGACGTTCAGTCTCGAGACGCAGGTGCGATTTGCGAGTCCGGCTGCGCAGCATGCGTTTGCGGACGAGCTGACCCGGGCGGTGGCGGCTCTCGTTGCGAAGTATCACGACGGCGTCGCATCCGACGGCCGGTCCTTTCGCTTCGTTATCGGCGGATATCCGGACTCTCCACCGGCGGCGACATCGACGACTGCTGTTTCTCCATCCGGACGATCGCGAGCGACTCACCCCGCGCCAGTGCGACCGTGAGGTGCTCGCGCTCAGTGTAGCCCCGGGCGCGGTAGAAGGGGACGCCGGTGAGCGTCGCGCCCATCTCGAGCCGCGTGAATCCCGCCTCGAATGCGGCGCGCTCGCACGCCTCGAGGACGAGCGAGCCGATTCCGCGGCGCGCCCAATCCGGATGGACGAAGAAGGCGCGAATCTTCGCCGCATCCCGTGCGGGATCGAGCTCCGTCGCTTCGCGGCCCGCGAATTGGTCTCCACCAAACAGCGTCCGCCGTTTGCTCCACCCGCCGCACCCGACGATGAGCGGGGCCGATCCCGTTGCGGTGGACGCTGCGTCCGCCGTCACGCCAATCGCCTCGACGACGTAGTAGGTACCGTCCTTGATGAGTTGCGTGTCCACGCCATAGACGCTGGTGAGCGCGAGGTCGATCTCAGTGGCGCTGTAATCCCCGGCTTGCAGCCCGCGCACGGAGCGATCCATGAGCACCCGGAGTCCATCGATATCCTGTAACGCAGCCCGGCGAATGACAACCGACATGTCTGTTCCTCAGTCTCCCGCAGGCGAGTCTTCGGGCTAATCTATGCCGTTTCCGTTCTCGGTCTCCGATACGATTACGGCAGGCGGTGTCGGTCCTGACGACATCGGCAGATTCGCGGACTGGCTCGAGGCCGATCTGCGCCGGAGCCGGGCCTTGGACACCAAGTTCGTCGATGCGTCGGTGCGGTTCAGCAGTTGGTTGACGATCGGGGGACCGCTCGCGGGCATCGGCGGCGGGGTGATCGACCTGAGTGAAACCGGTGCGTCCGGCAAGGTCCGCGTGACGCTGTCATTCATCCCACTCGCGATCACCGCCGCCGCCCTCGCCGCCCTCGCCGTTCTGAGTCAGCATCCGGCACAATCGGTGACCGAGGCCGTGGGTGCGTGGGCTATCTTGTTTGGCATCCTGTTCGTGCCCTGGTACCTCATCCTCCCGGAGCGGTTCAGCCGATTTCTCGAGGAGAGTATCAAGCGCTACTACCAGTCACCACTTGCCCGCACGGATTCGGCACCGCGTGGGGGCCAGTGAGATACCGTTTTATATTGCTGACGCTGGCCGTGCGCGGCCTTTTTGGGGTGTAGCTCAATGGCAGAGCGCCCGGCTGTTAACCGGGAAGTTGGAGGTTCGAGTCCTCCCGCCCCA
>CAVTUH010000001.1:0-3977095 GCA_963737835.1 uncultured Gemmatimonadales bacterium | reverse complement strand
TCGTCAGCAGGAGGCCGGCCCCCCGCGCTGCCTGGACCACAAAGAGACCGTACAGAACGCAGGCCACGATCAGCGCTGCGCGTGAGACTGGCTGCCAGCGCTGCTCGAGGGATTCGAGCGCGGGAAATCGCTCCGTCCATCTGTCGGTTACTCGCATACTGTCGAGGTGACGGTCGCGCCGCCGCCCCGCAACATCGCCCCGCATGCCGTGCGTTGCGGCGCTTCCCGCGCCGTCCGCACCACGTTGGCAACGGACGGGAAGGCGCGACGCAACGCCTTGCCCTCCTGCGCGGTCCGCAGGGCGTCTGGGTCAAAGGGTCAACGCCATCGACGTCACGGCGAAGAGATCCGTCCGATCATACACGCCGGGCTGGTGTGTGGGCCACACCGCTCCGTCGGACACGTAGCCCCGCACTTCGGTGCGCCAGAGGAACCGCTGCTTGGCTGGGCTCACGTCTACGCCGAGTGAGGCGGCCGAAGTCACAAACGGCGTTGGGAGGCCCGTCTTGACAATGACCTGGCTCGGGTCGGCATAGTCCTCGATCCGCCCGACGACAGCAACGACGGGCGAAAAATGATACTTGCCGATGAGCGTCGCGCCGAGCCACCCTGCAGAGCCACCGTTCGACGCGGAGTGCGTCTGGGCTCCGATGTCGAACACGGCGGCCCATTGCCAGGGCCCCTGTGGGTTGAGCTGCGCTATGAAGTCGTTGTAGAACCGGATCTGCGCTCGGGCGGTGTCCGGCGCCATGTTGCCGATGAAGTTATCGTAGGAGAGCGTCAGCACGGATGACGGGGTGTAGTCCACGCGGAACCCGCCAGCTTGTGGCGAGTTGTAGTTGGAGATATCCTGCCATCCGTTGAGGATGAGGAACTGCATGGCGACACGCGATGAGGGAGTCCACGTCAGTTTGACGCCTGCCTCGTAGTAGGGCGAATAGTCGGCCACCAGTGATCGCGTGTACGTCAAGTTGTCGCGTGAGATCCACCCCTCGTAGCCGGTGTGTGCGAAGAAGATGCCGCCGTCGATCCAGACGGTCTTTCCGAGCTCATAGCCAATCGTCGCCTCCTGAATGAACTCGGCCACCGACGACCCACTGACCTCGCCCAGCCTGGGCTCCCCGAAGTAATTCGACTGCACGGATGTGCCGTACTGCACGGCGAGCCGGCCGCGATAGCGTGGCCCTGTCAGCGTCGCGCTGAGGAATGCGAGATTGATGTTGAATTCGTCCCACCGGGCCGGCTGCGTCGTATAGAAACGATCGAACTCGTCTGGCCGATCGACATTGTATGCGTAGTACGTGTCAATGAAGGCACCGAAGGCAACGCGCGGCACGGTGTCGCTCGACGCCTTGCCACCCGACGTGTCATGCGCTGCGCGAGATGTATCGCTCCCCGATGGCGCCGCCTGAGCCGCCAATGCTGTCGGCATCAGGAGCAGTGCGCCGGCATACAAGAGTGCTAACATGCCCGCCGACGCACCACCACTCGAACCGCCCACCATTGGACCTGTCCGGCTGACTACACCACGAGTCTACAGCTTCACGAGCAGCGAGAAATTGAACCGTGTCTCGGCCCGCACGAGGTCCGGCGTAAACCCCGGCACCAACGAGCCCGCACTGCCCTGATTGCCACCGACGGGAGTGATACCGCCCCGCCCCACGAAGTAGGGCTGCGCCGCCTCCCGATGGTTTGCCTCGGCCCGAAACATCACGTAGTCGTCCGGCGCCCAGTCGAACGTGATGGACGAGTCCCATGCCTGGAACTGTTGGCCCGGATTCGTCGTGAAGTACGGAGTGCCAGAAATCGCCGTCGCACCGTTGATCGGGGGAAGCAGCACGAGGTACCGGCCCGGATTGTTGATCGCCCCGCCTCCGATGGTCAATCCGTAGTGGTTGTGCACGAACCATGCGCGGTTGTACAGCATGAACCCAAGGAAGAACTGGTCCGGGTTCGTCGTCGGATTCCCGTTGAAGCAAGCGACGTGATTGCCGCTCTCACAACCGGCATCGCCAGTGAACGAGAACGCCGCTCGGCTCAGAAAATTCTGTGGTTCATCATAGTACTTCATCAAGAAGCTATCGTCGGTATGGATACGCATCCGGTCGGGCTCGCCGAGGTCGTCGTAGCCATAGTAATTGTTGCTGATGATCGTGAATCGCTCGCTGGGCCGCCACGTGAGCTGAAGGCCCCACCCCGGCTGATGATTGAACATGCCGTAGGACTGCCACCCGTTGATGAACCAATACTCGATCTTGAGCTTGTCGCTCGGGAATGTCTGGAGACGCGCGCCGTTGAAGAACCATGGCGTGTTCGCGGACACGTAGGATGGCTGATACGCCCAGTTATCGGCGTTGTAATAGCTGAACAACCCGATGTAGGACAGGAAGATCCCGACATTGAGATTGATCCCGTGCCACGTGTCCCAATGGTAGCCGCCGTACGCCTCCGACACGTAGCGGTAGGCGTCTTGCAGATTCCATTGGCCTCGGCCCGGGCTCGCGTCATTACGGGGGGTCAACTGCGAGTACATCCCGAACTGCGTCATGAGTCGGCCGCGGACGTTGTCGTAATGGAAATCACCGCCGACACCGAGCTGCTGGACTTGGTATTCGTTGGTGCGCCCCAGTTCGGCCGCCCCATCAAGCGTGTGGTCTTTGGGCTGGTTCACATCCGCCACGTAGTTCAGGTCGGCACGGAATTCGGGTGTGAAATACTTGGTCGCGAGTGGGGAGGTGTGGGTCCGACCGTTGCCGTTCACCCAAGTGAAGTCGCCCCACGCGAAGGGCGTAGACTTCGAGTTCCGTTCCGCTGATGTCGTGTCGGGCTGTGCTGCCGCCGTTTTTGACGTGTCGGCAGCCTTGGACGTGTCGGCAGACGGCTTCTGCGCCAACAGCGGCGACGCTACGAAGGCGAGAACAGCACACATACGAGCAATGACGTGCATTGAACTGATCTCCGATTGAAGGGACTCCATCGACCCCCATGTCTCAGACACGCACCGGGGGAAAGTGGCGAGTAGCGTGTCATTTGGCGTCAGGGAATACCGTGCAGGTTGTCCGCGCTTTCGCCACCTCGTTGACACCCGCCCAGTCAATACGGGGTTGCCTCCATTTGCGCGCGCGAAACCCTCAGGTGGGTTGACCAACCGGCCCGTGTCGAATCACCGGGCGCGCGCGTGTGACGCGCAGGCTGCCGGCAAGCGCCACCGCGAGGACACTGGCGAGAAGTCGTAGGGACATGGTCAAGCTCAGTGCGAAAGAGCCGTGTCTGAGAGCGTTCTCCCAGGAGTGACAGACCCACCGGTCGCGGTCCCAGGCCGGACGGCTTCCGGCGATGCCGCCTGGGACAGCGCGTGCGGCGCCCCAGCCGAAGGACGGGGATACGCCGAATCCAGCGCGAGATTGAGGAGCAAGACGTTCACACGTGCCTCGCCGAAGATGCCGAACTGTCTGCCCGTCGTATGAGCAGCAACGAGTGCCTCAACGGCCTCTACGCTCGCGCTCCGCTCCCGCGCGACGCGGGCGACCTGCAGCGCCGCATTGGCCGGAGAGATATCCGGATCCAGACCGGACCCGGACGAGGTCACCATGTCCGACGGGATGTGGCCCTTGACGGCACCATCGTTCTTGACCGCGCTGTCGATTGCCGGCCCAATCAGCGTGTCAGCAAGCTTGAGACTCGTCGGACCAAGGTTCGTGCCACTCGAGGAGTCACCGACGTACCCCGACCCGGCCGCCGACGGCCGCGGATGAAAGTAGTACGGCGCACTGAAGCCCTGACCGATGAGTGCACTGCCGACGGGCTCACCGCCGCGCAACACGAGCGATCCGTTCGCCTGGTGCGGGAAGAGCAGCTGGCCAATCGCAGTCACGACGCCGGGATAGACGAAGCCCGTAATGATCATGAGCAGGAGTGTCAACACGATCGCCGGGCGAAATTGATTACGCAGCATACGAGACATACTAGGCGAGATGGATGGCAACGAGCAGTACATTGATGAGCTTGATGAACACGAAGGGGATGATCACGCCGCCGACCCCGTAAAGGAAGAGATTGCGACGCAGAATCGCCGCCGCTCCCATGGGCCGATAGCGCACACCGCGCAGGGCCAGCGGGATGAGCGCGACGATGATGAGCGCGTTGAAGATCACCGCGGCGAGAATCGCCGATTCCGACGAGTGCAGACGCATGATGTTGAGCGCCTGCAGCTCTGGAAACGTCACGACGAACATCGCCGGAATGATCGCGAAGTACTTCGCCACGTCATTGGCGATCGAGAATGTCGTCAGCGAGCCGCGAGTCATGAGCAGCTGCTTCCCGATCTCCACGATCTCGATCAGCTTCGTCGGATTGGAGTCGAGATCGATCATGTTGCCGGCCTCTTTGGCGGCCTGCGTGCCGGTGTTCATCGCGACACCTACGTCGGCCTGGGCGAGCGCCGGCGCATTGTTGGTCCCGTCGCCAGTCATGGCCACGAGGCGCCCACCCGCTTGCTCGCGCCTGATGAGCGCCATCTTGTCCTCCGGCGTCGCTTCCGCCAGGAAGTCATCCACGCCGGCTTCTTGAGCGATGGCGGCCGCAGTCAACGGGTTGTCCCCGGTGATCATGACCGTGCGAATCCCCATGGCGCGCAGGCGGTCGAACCGCTCCCGCATACCCCCCTTCACGATGTCCTTGAGGTAAATCACGCCGAGCACTTTCGCCGCGCCATTTTCAGTCTCCGCGACGACCAGCGGTGTGCCCCCCTCACGCGCAATCCGCTGGACGGTCGCTTGGAGGCTCTCGGGAATCGTGCCCCCGTGGCCGCGCACCCACTGCGCCACCATGTCACCTGCACCTTTCCGCAGCTGCACGCCGGTCGGGAGGTTGACGCCACTCATGCGTGTCGTCGCGGAGAACGGGACAAACTCGATCGCCGGAGCGGCGACCGCGACGCCCGGGCCAGTGCCCTCTTCGACCGCACTCCCATTGCCCAGCGTCCGCCCGCGCAACCCGAACTTTTCCTTCGCTAGTACGACAATGCTCCGCCCTTCAGGCGTCTCATCGGCGAGCGATGCGAGCTGCGCCCGATCCGCCAGGTATTCGGGCGCCACGTCGGTCATTGGAACGAACTCGACGGCCTGTCGATTGCCCAGTGTGATCGTGCCCGTCTTGTCGAGCAGGAGCGTGTTCACATCTCCCGCCGCCTCGACGGATCGTCCACTCATGGCGATCACGTTCTGCTGAATCACCCGGTCCATGCCGGCGATGCCGATCGCCGAGAGCAGGCCGCCGATGGTGGTCGGGATCAGGCAGACGAGCAGCGCGACGAGGACGGGGATCCCGAGTGAGGTACCGCTGTAGATCGCGAATGGCTGCAGTGTCACCACCGCCAGCAGGAACACGATGGTCAAGCCCGACAGCAGGATCGTGAGCGCGATCTCGTTCGGCGTTTTCTGCCGCTCCGCACCCTCGACCAGCGCGATCATGCGGTCGAGGAACGTCTCTCCGGGATTCGCCGTGATCCGGACGATGAGATAGTCGGATAGGACGCGCGTGCCGCCGGTGACGGCCGAGCGATCACCCCCCGACTCGCGGATCACCGGTGCGGATTCGCCCGTGATAGCCGACTCGTCGACGGATGCCACCCCTTCCACGACATTACCATCCCCGGGAATGAGGTCACCCGGCGTGACCAGGACAAGATCACCTTTCCGCAGGCTCGACGCGCTCAGCGTGACGGCTTCCGCCTTGCGATCCATGGTCGGAATGCGCTTGGCCTGCGCCTGGGTGCGGGCTTTTCGCAGCGTGTCAGCCTGCGCCTTGCCCCGGCCCTCCGCCATTGCTTCAGCGAAGTTGGCGAACAGCACCGTGAACCAGAGCCAGATGGCCAACTGCAGCGTGAAGCCGGTGCGTCCGTGGCCCGTGATGATGTCGCGGAACAACACGAGCGTCGTCAGCAGGCTCCCGATGAGCACGACGAACATAACCGGGTTCCGCACCATGTGGCGCGGCTGGAGTTTAACGAACGCGTCGCGAATTGCCCGCTTCACAATCGCCGGGTCGAACAGCGGACGTGCAGTGGCGGCCATGACCGATTGAGCGGTTAGAAGAGATGCCCGGCTCGCATGAGCAGTTGCTCGACGATCGGGCCGAGCGAGAGAGCCGGGAAGAAAGTGAGTGCGGTGACGATGACGATGACACTGAGCAAGAGACCCACGAACAGCGGCGTGGTGACGGGGAACGTCCCCGCCGTTTCCGGAGCGACACGCCGCTCGGCGAGGAACCCGCCCAAGGCCAGCACGGGGACCTTCATTGCAAAGCGGCCGAACAGCGTCGCGAACGCGAACATGGTGTTGTAGTAGTACGTGCTGCCTGTGAGCCCGGCGAACGCACTGCCGTTATTGGCCACCGTGGAGCTGAACGCGTACAGAATCTCCGAGAACCCGTGTGGCCCCGCATTGTTGAGCCCGGCGAGCCCGGGTTTGGTGACGGCGGAGGCCGCGGCGAACGTCAGGACGACGAACGCGTAGACCAGCACGAACAGCATCACCACTCGCACCTCGCGGCTCTCGATACGTTTGCCCAGATATTCGGGCGTCCGTCCGACCATGAGGCCCGCGATGAAGACCGCCAGCACGACCTCGACGAGCATCCCGTAAAGGCCAGCGCCGACGCCGCCGTACACGAGCTCCCCCAGCTGCATGTTGACCATCGGCACCATGCCGCCGATCGGGGTAAAGGAATCGTGCTGCGCATTGATCGCGCCACACGAGGCATCCGTCGTGATGGTGGCATAGAGCGCACTGCTCGCGATGCCGAACCGGACTTCCTTCCCCTCCATGTTGCCGCCCGGGTTCACGGCACTGGTCGCCACATTGATTCCACGCGCCGCGTGAATCGGATTGCCGCGCGCTTCGGCCCAATACGCCGTCGTCGTCCCGCCCGCAAACAGGATGAACATTGTGGCCCAGATCGCCCACGCGTGGCGGCCATTGTTCACCATCCGGCCGAGCATGTACACGAGTCCCGCTGGAATGACGAAGATCGCGACGATCTCGAGGAAATTGCTCCACGGCGTCGGGTTCTCGAATGGATGCGCCGCGTTCACGTTGAAGAACCCGCCGCCATTCGTACCGAGCTGCTTGATCGCTTCCTGACTCGCGACCGGGCCCATGGGGATCGTTTGGTGTGCACCCTCGAGCGTCAGTGCGTGGACGTACGGATGGAAATTCTGGATGACGCCTTGTTGCACGAAGAGGAGCGCCAGCACGAGCGAGAACGGGAGCAGGACGTAGAGCGTCCCTCGCACGAGGTCGACGTAGAAGTTGCCGACCCGCCCCCCGGCCTGGCGGCGCGCGAGGCCGCGCACGAGGGCCGCGGCGGACGCCATGCCCACGGCCGCAGACGCGAAGTTGTGAAATGCCAGCTGCGTCATCTGCGACAAATACGACATTGTCGATTCGCCCGCATACGACTGCCAGTTGGTGTTGGTCGTGAACGACGCCGCCGTCTCGAACGCCTGCCGGTCGACGACATTGGCGAGGCGCTCAGGATTCAACGGCAGCACTTGCTGCAGCCGGAGCACGACATATGTCACCAGCATCCCGGCGGCACTGAAAATGAGGAGCGCTGCCGCGTACCGCGTCCAATGTTGATCCTCGGCTGGATCGACACCGGCCACGCGGTACAGGGCCCGTTCGATCGGGCCCCACCAGCGCAGCGACCCGTCATAGACGCGCACGAGGTACACGCCGACCGGCTTCGTGAGCGCCAAGAGGACGACGGAGTACAGCAGAATCTGCATCCAGCCGTTGATCGTCATGTCAAAATCGCTCCGGCCGGAGCAGCGTATAGACCAAATAGATCAGCATCGCAACCGACACGGCGATTCCGATGATGCTCTCGGCGCTCATGACTGCTCCCGCCCCTCAGCGTCGGCGTCGCGCCCAAGCAATTCCAAGCCGTGGACGAACGCGAGCATGAGCGCGAAAAACGCGACGGTGGCCAACAGGTAAACAAAGTCGAGCATCCTGCGCGTCCTCCTCCGGTCGCACGGAGCGTCGCTCCGCGCTACGTCCTAAGAGTTAGTCCCCACGGAATACGTCCCCACGAATCGCTCCGAGCAGCCGCGTCGCCAGAAACGTCGCCAACACGACCACAACGGCAACGACCCCGGCCTCATCGCCCGAATGCATCATCGGGATCCTGCCTCAGCTTGCCGACCCGATCCACAACGGTACATTACCCAGGATTCGCCTCCCACCGTGCACAACGGCGTAATGCATTTCCGGCATCGCGGCGTACCGATGGCACCACATCCTCACCCAGCCTCCGAGCGCCCCAGCAGCCTCGAGATCCTGGGCGATGACCGGGTGGTACTACACAGTCTGGTTGCCGTCGGGAAAGCCTGTACCGCGCAGCGGCGACCATCCGGCGATCGCAGCAGAGTCACTACGCGTGAGCGATGCCGTCGACCGCTCTCAGCCCCATCCGCACGAGCGATTCGTGCGCCGACATGGTGTGTACGAATCCGCCATCAGGTCACTTCTCAACCGTGTCCGCGTCGGATCGTCGCAATGGGCAACGCCCGCCGCTCAGCCCCTGAAGTATGAGGGGGCTGTCAGTGCGCTCAAATAAAATGTTCGTGAAATCGAACTCGTAAAATGTTCGTGAAAACGAGCGCGTCAGCTGCAGTCGAATTGCAGGCCTCGTTACGCTGTCGCGCGACCATTGCTCGCACGTCGACGCGTAGTGCTCACCACTCTGCTCCGAACACGAGCGGTACAAACGTCGTCGGCGCGTAGCGGGTGTAGGCGGTGTTGTACCTGGCTTCGACGAAGACCCGGAACGACGTGACCCGGAAACGGAACCCGCCACCCACATCCCATCCGAGTACATTCTGCGTTCGCGTGCGGTTGGCTGGCGCCCCGTAGACACCGCAAAACCCGATGAAGGGGTCGCATGTGGTGTTGCCAGTGAAGCCATTGATCTCGACCTTGCGTGAATACCCGCCGCCGCCACCGACAACATAGGGCGTAAAGCGGCCGAGCAGGTCAGGGGCATTCGCTACGACGTTGAGGGTCAGCGACAGGATGCTCGCACCACCGCCTACCGCAGCGAATGCCGTCTGTGTGCCGTCATTCATGAGTTGAGACTGTCCGTTGAAATGTCCCTCGAGCCAGAATCCGCTGCCTGACCTGAAAGGCACCGCGACGCTGAGTCCGCCGTCATACGCCGCGTCGAAGGCGTCCCGCCACTGGCCTGTCGGAAACGAGCCACCCGCAAACGCGCTCGCGTGAACCGGATGATCCCAGAAGTTGACGTATGGCGTCGAGTCCGACTGCGCGACCGCACGATGCGCAACCGCTAGCGCCAGCATGACTGAGACGCTGGCTGCGCGACTGCGGGCGCTCACGGCGCGCGATCTCGCTCGGGGGATGGCGGCATTGCCAGCGGCGTGTGTCGCGGCAGAGACACGCGTCCCTGCTCGACCTCGATGTATCCGTCGCGGATCACGAATGATACGTTCGCCAGATCATTGAGTGTCACATCCGGGCGCCCGCTGACCACCGTCACGTCCGCGAGCTTTCCGGTCTCGAGCGTGCCCAGCTTGTCGCCCATGTCCAGCATCTGCGCATTCGTCCGGGTCGCGATCTGCAACACCTGGGGCACGGTGTAGCCCAGTCTCACGAACTGCTTGAGCTCCGTGATGTACGGGCCCGGCAGATACCGGAACCAGTCGCGCACGAGGTCCGTGCCGATGCCCAGCTTGATTCCGGCCTGCTTCATCTTCCGCACGAGTTCGAGGTCTGCGTCCTTCGAGAAAGTAAATCGCCGTGACGGCGTTCCGTAGTACGCGCCGGCGGAATTGAAAATAATGATGTACGGGATGAGCGTCGGATCCGACTCCGTGCCCTTGCGCGCCATGAGCTGGATGGTTTCGTCCGAGCGCGGCAGCGGATGCTCGATCATGTCGATCCCGGCCTCGACTGCCCACCTGGTGTAGAACGTCTCACAATCACACGTCACCTTGAGCCCGAGTGCGTGGGCCTCCTCAATGGCAGCGGACACTTCGGCTGGGCTGAAGTGGCTCGCGATCTTGATGAGGTCCGCGCCCTGGGCGAACTCTTCGCGAACCGCCTCGCGCCAATCGTCCGGCCCCGAAGCAACGCGGATCATCCCCTCGGCTGTGCTGTTGTAATCCCCACCGTCGTCGCCGTGGCCGCCCTTTCCGGTGATGAGCTTCCCCGCGGCGAAGACACGCGGCCCGATCACGCGATTACGCGCGACCCACTCCTGCAGTCGGAACGGCACATCACCTTGCGATCCGACATCGCGCACGCTCGTGATCCCGCTCTCGATGTAGTACCGCAGATGCTCGACGCCTCGCAACGCCGCATCAGCATGGCTATCGGCGATCGGACCCGGAGTGTCTGGATCGGGATAGGTGAGATGGGTGTGGAGATCGATGAGTCCGGGCATGACCGTCATTCCGGGCACATCGATCACACGCGCGTCCGCCGGCCATCCAGTCGCCGACGGGGGAAGAATCCGATCGATGCGGTTGCGCACGATGACGAGCGTTGCCTCGTGCGCCGGCGTGCCAGTGCCGTCGAAGATGCGACCCCCCCGTAACACAATCGTGCCCATCGGGCCACTTGATCCGGGTGGCACCGGCGTGCGCCGCGGGTCATCCGACACCGACGTGGATGGGGAGAGAAACCGCCATTGTTCGGTGCGAGCCACACTCGTGTCCTGTCCTCGCGCTGTTGCCGCAAGTGTGACGAGCCCCACCCCCACCCCAACCACCGCGATCGCATGCCGTGCCATTGGTCCGCTCCTTAGTGTCGCCGCTGCCAAGATACGCCCCCACAGGAAGTGCGGCACCCGCGCCTCGGCGGACCCGCCGCCAACCATCCCACGCCGCGCGGCTGGGCCCTTGTCTCCTTTCTCCTCTCTCCTTTCACCTTTCTACCGGCGCGGCTGCGCCGGTCGGCGCCCGGTCGAGTCTGCCTGCGCCCCGGTACGCGGCAAACTCGCCATCTTGGTGTGTTAACCCCTCCAGCGCAGGCCAGGCGGGCGACGGCCAACTGCAAGACGTTGACCCCGGCGCAATAGTCGTTCGTCCCAAACTCGACGACAGGGGGTCACGAACGGGGTATCCCTCTATGCGAAAGGAACGGGCCAATGGTCGCAGGGCGGCGGCCGCCGGCCGGATAAGCCCAAGCCAAACTCAGAGGGGTGAAGAATGCGCGCACACGGAACGACGATCGGATTGACCCTGGTAGTGGCAACTCTCGCCGCCTGCAGCAGTAGCACGGCGCCAAATAGCAGCGGCGGCGGCGGTGGCGGCGGGTCCAGCAACACCATCACCGCGAGCTCGCAAACGACCGGCGGTGGAGCGTACGGCGGCGGCGGCAACTACTACTTCTCGCCGACGCCCGACACGGTCACAGCTGGAACGGCGGTGACTTATGCCTTCGGGAGCGTCGCCCACAACGTGCATTTCGATGCGGTCGCCAACGCGCCCGATAGCATTCCCAAATCGATGAATGCGAACGTCAACCGCACGTTCACAACGGCCGGGACATACACCTACCACTGCCTCATCCACGGCATCTCCGGCGTCGTCGTCGTGCACTAGGCCGCGCGCAGGCCTTCGCCTGCGCGCGCGCTGCGCCCCGCCGCTCGGCGTTCGCGGATCACGGCGAGCGAAGCCGGCTGATGGTGCCTCGCGCCTCCGCGGCCGCGTCTTCCAGGGTCAAGAACACCGCACCGGCCGCGGCGAGATCGTCGACGAATCGTTGGAACCAGAGCATTCGATAGCCACGACCGATGACGAAGGGATGGCAGGTGTACGTGAGCACGCCCCACTCCACGGTCTCCTGCATGTAGCGAAACTCATCGCGCCAGCATTCCATGACGGCCTTCGGCGGGTGTAACCCCTGGAGGATCCATCCGGATGCGCGCACGAACTCGAAGTGGGGATAGTCGTCCGTCGTCCAGCTGACAGGCATCTCGACGAGCGCCGTCCCCTCGCCGAACTGATAGGGCTGGTCCACATTGCAGCGGTCACCGCGCCGCACCCGGTAGGGGGTATAGTCGTCACCCATCATGCTGCTGTCGTACGTAAAGTCATGCGACAGCAACAGATCCGCCGTGTGCGGACTGAGATCCCATGACGGCGATCGATACCCCCGCGCGCGCCGCCCAGTCAGACGCTCGATCGCGGCGTTCCCCCTGACCAGCTCCGCTGTCTCGGCGTCCCTCGTCAAGCTCGCCGGCGGCGTGTGCGACCAGCCATGATGGCCGATCTCGTGCCCCGCTGCGACGACTGCCTCGCACTCGCGGGGATAAGTCTCGATCGTGTAGCCGGGAATGAACCAGGTCGACCGGATGCCGCGGTGGGATAGCAGCTGCAGGACGCGCTCGGCGCCCACCACTCCGAATTCGCCGCGCGAGATGAACGTCGGGGTGGTCAGACCGCGCGCCACAAACCCCGACATTGCGTCGAAGTCGAAGCTGAGGCAGACGATGTGGCGTCCCATTGGCGCATAATAGATCGGCCGGTGACACGCGCGTCCATATCTCTCCGCCGCGCCCATCCGGCCGTATATTGACCCGGGCCCGACGCGGGGAGCGCGCCCTCCGCAGGAGCCGACGCTGCGACGCGCATTCACACCTCGACTCGCCGACACTCATGCCGCACCGTCGCCTTCTGCGCCCGTTCGCTGCCGCCGCGGCGATCCTCTTCTCACTGGCCCGGCCCTGCTTGGGTCAAGCCGGCACCTCCGAGAGCGGGTTCACGAAGCAGGAATTCATGGTGGCGATGCGGGACGGCGTTCGACTGCACACGCTCGTGTTCACGCCCGCTGCGCCGCACCCCGCCCTGCCGATCCTGTTCGTACGAACGCCCTACGGCATTGACGCCTCTGAGCGACAGCTCACGGCTTCCTACAAAGAGCTCGCCGCCGACGGATATGTCTTCGCGTTCCAGGACATCCGCGGCCGATACAAGTCGGAAGGGCAGTTCGTGATGCAGCGCGCACCCCATGATCCGAAGGATCCGCACGGCGTCGACGAAAGCACGGATGCCTACGACACCATTGATTGGCTGGTCAAGCAAGTACCGAACAACAACGGGCGGGTCGGGATGCTCGGCGTCTCATACCCGGGCTGGCTCACCGTGATGGCCATGCTCGACCCCCACCCCGCGCTCAAGGCAGTGTCCCCGCAGGCCTCACCCGTCGACATGTTCCTCGGGGACGACTTCCACCACAACGGCGCGTTCCGCCTGAGCTATGGATTCGAGTACGCAACCCGGATGGAAACAAACAAGGAGCAGCAGCCTTTTGCGTTCGATCGGTACGACACGTACGACTGGTACCTGCACGCGGGCGCGCTCTCGAACTTCAACGCGCGGTACCTCCACGGCACGATCCCGACTTGGAACGATTTCGTATCACACCCCAATTTCGATCAGTTCTGGCAGCGCCAGACCGCCATCACCTACATGAATCGGGTGACGGTGCCGACGCTCAACGTGGCAGGCTGGTGGGATCAGGAAGATTTCTACGGGCCCGTTACGATCTTCGAGCAATTGGAGAAGTACGACACCAACCACATGAACTACCTCGTCGTCGGACCCTGGAATCACGGCGGCTGGATGGGACCGGACGGGCAGAAGTTGGGCGCCGTCGACTTTGGCAGCCAGACATTGCTCTACTTCCGCCAGCACATCCTCGCGCCGTTCTTCGCGCACTTCCTCAAGGATCAGCCGGGCCTCGATCTACCCAAGGCGATCACCTTCGAGGGCGGTGCGGATGCGTGGAGACGACACGATAGCTGGCCACCCAAGACAGGCATCTCCCCGCAGCGCCTCTACTTCCAAGCCGACCACCAGGCGTCGTTCGAGGCACCCAAGCCCGCCACGGGGGACAGCGGCTTCGATCGCTACGTCTCCGATCCCCAGCATCCGGTTCCCTATCGCCCGAGGCCGATTCCGCCGACCTACTTCCCGGGCGGCTCTGGGTGGACCACATGGCTCGTGCAAGACCAGCGGTTCGTCGACGGACGTCCAGACGTCCTGACGTTTTCCACGCCCCCACTCACGCACGATGTGATCATTGCCGGATCCGTGACTGCGCACCTCTTTGCGGCAACGACCGGCTCGGACGCCGACTGGATCGTCAAGCTGATCGATGTCTATCCCGACACGGCGCCTACGGGAATGGCACCGTCGTACGGTGGGTACGAGCTGATGGTGGCCAACGACGTCTTCCGCGGGCGCTTCCGTCAGAGCTTTGTGACACCGCACCCGATCACACCCAACAAGGTCGAAGAGTACGCGGTCGACCTGCACACACAGGATTACCGCTTCCTGGCCGGCCACCGGATCATGGTGCAAGTCCAAAGCACCTGGTTCCCCGTCATTGATCGCAATCCGCAACGCTACGTCCCCAACATCTTCCAAGCGACGGACGCAGATTTTCAGGTCGCGCGCGAAACGATCTACCGCTCTGGCCCGCACGCATCATACCTCGAAATGCCGGTCGAGACCGGGGAGACGACGCAGTAAGTGCGACGGCGGGTTTGGGGCCTGGGGTCTAGGGTCTGGGGTTACGCCCCGCCGCCCTTCCTCACCACCGCCAACTCCTTGTCATTGAACGGCACCGTCTCGACGACCTGCGCTGTCGGCCCCCAGAGCGCGATATACGCGGAGAGCGGTCGCGGCTTCTCGATGCGATTGAGCCGGAGCTTGGTCGTGAGCGAAGCGCTCGCGCGAGGATCCCAGTAGGTCACGAGGAACGTGCCGCCGGGCCCCAGTGCCTGCCACACATTCTGCATCGCACGAGCAAACGCGACGTCCTCCGTGATGTGCTGTGTGACGTCGATCATCAACGCGAGCGCGAAATGTGCAGGCGGGAGCACGATGTCCCCAGCGTCGCCCTGCACGAAACGGTACTGCGGGTATCGCTTCGCCAGCGTCGTCACGGAGATCGGCGTGATGTCGTTACCTGTGTAGTCGCTCACGCCTCGACCCGTGAGGTACTCCGTCCAGTAGCCGACACCACATCCGATCTCCAACACGCGCGTCGCCGGCCCGACCTCGACGCCGTGTCGCGCCAGCTGGGCGTCGATAATTGCGCGCTTGGCCTCGTACATCCGCCGGTTGGCTTCTTCGCTGAGCCGAAAGTGCCCGACCCCCCGCAGGTCGAACGATTCGGTCAGTACCTCGTTCCAGAATTCGCGGGGCCGGTACCGGAACAGCATCTGGGCGTAGATCCGCAAGCTGCGCATGCGGGAAAAATAGCCGGCGTAAATGGAGTTGCGTATGCGCCCGGACCCGAACGCGACGTCGGTGCCCCATCAGGTCCCGATCCCCAGTCCCTGCCCTCGTCGACGCTCTACTTTCTGTGGTTCTACTTTCTCGGGCGCGTAGCGCCCGACGCCAGCGCCCCGAGCTTCAGCACGGTGTTCCAATTGCGGGCCGTTCCGCGAACGCCAAGCTTGGAGTCGATGAGCGCGGGGGTCAGGCGCGACTGACCGACCCCGGCGGGATACACAATGTAGACCTCACGGCCTCCGCCCTCCACGCGCTCCGGGCCGGTGATCGCCGAGCGCAACGCATTGACTGCGCCCGGCACCGGTGAGGTCTTGAGGCACACCGCGAGGAGATGCGCTGGATCACGCTTCGCCTCGTCCGGAAAGGGATTCGCCGCGATGAGCGCCGTCCATTCCGTTGCACTTCGCACGCAGATATCCGTCCGCACGCCGAGTTGCGTCGCGACGGCTTCTTCCAGCCACCGCTCCAACGCGCTCCCCGCGCGGCGCTCGCCCCCAAATACCACGTTGCCGCTCTGCAACAATGTCTGCACCTCGGCACATCCAAGCTCGGTGAGACATTGCCGCAACGCCGCCATCTTCACGGCTTTGTGACCGCCCAGGTTGACGCCGCGGAGCAGCGCGATGTGCCGAGGCATAGCGACAATCGCGTGACTACTTCGCGAGCATCAGTCCCGCGGCGGCCAAGCGCAACGAGTCGAGCACCGGTCGACGCCGAGTGAACGCTGCCGACACGTCGGGAGTCATCGCGTGCAAGATACTGTCACGGCTCGCTCGTGCGTCAGCCTGGGCCTGGAGAACCGGCTGCCGCGCCTCACCGGTCAAAAGGGGCAAGTCGACCGTCGCCTCCGAGTCGGTCATCTGCGCGCCCATGATTCCCACGAGGGCGCTGTTCACCACATCAGCGACCTGATTCAGGCGGTCGGAAGGCATGCCTGCGGCGCTCGCCCTCGCGGCGAAAAGACTGGCGGGCATAATGTTCGCGGCAGCCGCATTGCTATCGGCGCCAGTCCGGGCGCGGGACAGCGTGGCCGCGGTCTCCTGCCAGATTTGGGCTTCTCGCTTCATTGCGCGCTCATAGGCGTCGAGATCCGCCGCCGTCAGCGTTGCCAACGTCACACGCTGCACCGCCGGCACGCTCGGAGAGGCCTCCCCTGAACTGGCCGGAGCGTCACTCACCGCCTCGTCATCGCTCGCGGAGGCGCTCCGCGGACTGCGACGGCAGGCGGTAAGCGCAAACACCACGCCGAACATGCTGATCGACCACGCCCGAACGCCGACACCCAGCGACATCGGTCAAGCCTCAGTCAAGGATATCCGTAGCACGGCCCAATTCTCCGTCTTGTCTCACTCGAGACGTCCGCCGGATGTTTCGCCGCGGGACGACAAACGAGGCAGGGTCAGGTCTCGGTCCGCCACGCGGTTGATGCGGCCGGAGTGTGGCGGCGCCGCATTGATCCACCACGCGGCGTAGCCCCACGCCGCCACTCGGATGCCTCTGCACCCTGTCGACGAGGACATAACCACCGAGTGCAGTTGGGCCTGCTGATTGCAGGACGACGGAAACCGTGCGCTCGAACGGCGGCGCTTCCACAGTCACGTTCCCTTCTCATCAGGCGCCCCATGAAGCGGGCGGCGACTTGATGATCGGGGGAACGCATCCCGACGCGGCGGGCGACGCGCCGGCATCAATGATGACCGATCGGCAGCCCGTCGATCTGAACGACGTGATGGTCGCGCGGCGTTCATGCCGGTCCTTCGGCCCGACCCCCGTTTCGGACACGGTCATCGCCTCGTTGCTGGATCTCGCGCGGCATGCACCATCCTCGATGAATGGCCAGCCGTGGCACTTCCTCGTGGTACGAGAGCCTGAGAGCAAGGCACGCCTCGCCGAGATCAAGAATCACTATTGCCCGCCGGCCAAACAGCGGTACCGGGCTGACTTTCTCGCCGATACGCCTGCGGTTGTCGTGGTCTGCGTCGACCTCGCCCGGTCGTTTGGCCGCCACCTCGAGGACGGCGTCCTGGCAGCCTTCTCCATCATGCTGGCGGCCACTCGCCACGGCCTTGGCACCGTCTACCTCTCCGCGATCAGCGCCGAGGAGCCCAGCCTGACCGGCGACATTCGACGGCTGTTCGCGATTCCGGATTCGATTCTGCCGGTCTCGCTCGTCCCCCTCGGCTATCCCACCGGAGAGGCCGACGTGAAGGCCCTTCGCCCTCTTCAGGACATGATCCACTATGACCGCTTCGGCTGTCCGAACCTCTGATCGCCGGGAGGCGTACGGCCCCGCGTGTGACGCGGCCATTGCCAGGCCGGCCAGCCGCACGCGATCCCAGCTCGCGGACTGGATCGATCGCGACGTCCCCGCGACACAGAGCATCGTCCTTCGATACCGGCACGCGTTTGCATTCGGCGAGCCGTCCGTCGACCGTCAGTTCAAGGACCTGCTCGCCGCGGCCAGCATTCGCGAAGGCGCCCGCATCGTCCCACTCGTCCGCTACAAGGGAGTGGATATCTGGCTCATGGACGAGACGTCCCTCATGCACACCAGGACGCTCAAGTCCATCGACGGATGCGTCACGACCGCGCGCTGCAAGCTCGGTGGGGTGGACCGTGTGGTGCTCGAGACCGGTGGCAACACGGGATCGGCGCTCACCGCCTACGGAAGCCGCTGCGGACTCGATACCTACTGCTTCGTTCCCGCCGAAAATCTTTCGCTGCTCGACAGCAAAGCGTTTGCCTCACCCCGCGCCCACCTGGTCGCCGTCGAGGACCCCGGATCGGTCAAACCCGCGGCGCGAGCATTCGGTGAAATGCACGGCCTCACACACATCCCAAAGGTTGCTTGGCGCTACGATGCCTCGCGCTTTCGCGGGATGCTCATCCTGGAACACGGTCTCGAGGACGGTCGCTTCGACTGGATCGCGCAAAGCATCAGCGCCGCCTTCGGTCCGATTGGGATCTATTGGACGCTGCGACACTTCGGCTCGAAAGCCGACCGGTTGCCGCGTTTCCTCGGCGTGCAGCAGCGGGCGAATTGCCCGATGTACCGGTCGTGGACCGGCCGACGCAAGACGCTTCGCGCCACACCGCTCACATTGACGAGCGGGCTGCTCGCCCGGACGATGTACGATGTCAAGCCGCACACCTATGGCACCTACCGCGAGCTCCTCGGTCTGCTGGAGGATACCAAAGGCGAGTTGCTCACGATCGACCACGCCGAATTCGACCGATTCCTCGCCACCGACCTCGGTGGCCAATCGGTGCGCGAGTTGCTCGCCGCACTCGGTATCGACATTGGCCAGAGCGTGGCGGAAAAAACGGGACTCATGGCACTCGCCGGCACACTCAAGCTCATCGATGCCGGTGGCGTACCGCGCGGGAAGCGCCTCCTGTGCTGCCTCACGAGTGGCATCCCCACCGGTGACGGACGGGCGAGCCCCGAGTTCACAATTCGGAATCTCCACAGTGTCCTCGGCGACTACAGCGAGCAGGTGATGCGGGCCGACGCACGTGCGTGAGACCGGGCCGGCGGTCGCGCTGCGCGACGCCACGCTTCGCGAAGGACTCGACACTCCAGGTGTCGCCTTCACGAGAAGTCAGCGAGCAACAATTGCGCGCGCCCTGGCTACCGCTGGCATTCGTGAGCTCGAGGTGGTCGCACCGAGCCGCGTCCGGGCCGACGTCGGGACCGCCGCCGGCATCCGCGATATCGGCACGCCGGTCCGGCTGACGGGCTTGATCTATGCGTTCGCGCCGACAGCGGAACAAGACGTGTGCGCGACCGTGGGTGTGTTGGATCACATTGACCTGTTGGTGCCACTCGCGGCCGCACGCGGACCGGAGAGCACCGATGCGAAGCGCGAGCGTCTCCTCGAAGTGATTGCGATGGCCCGCAACGTGGGTGCAGAGGCGGGTGTCGGCTTTCCGCACGCCACCCAGGTGGAACAATCGATCGTCGCCGAGCTTGCGGCGGTGGCTGCGGCCGCTGGCGCGTCTCGGGTGACCATCTACGACACCAATGGCAGTGCGACGCCGGCCACCGTGCGATCCCTCGTTGCCGCGGTTGGCCGCGGCGTCGCCATCGACATCTTCTACCACGGCCACAACGACCTGGGGCTCGCAACCGCCAATGCCCTGGCAGCCGTGGATGCGGGCGCCGATGGGCTCGACGTCACGGTGAACGGCCTCGGTGATCGCGCAGGCAACGCGTCGCTGGAGCAGGTCGCGCTCGCCCTGACCCTCGCGGGCCGACACACCGGCGTCGTGCTCACCGAGCTCCACGGACTCTCAGTCGTTGTCGAACGAGAAAGTGGTGTCCCGGTCTCGCCACTCGCACCGGTCGTGGGCCGCTTCGCCGTCATGCACCGATCTCCCGCCCATCTGCCCGATCCCGAGCTGTTCGAGGCATACGATCCGGCGTTAGTCGGCGTGGCACGCACGCTCGATGCCTAGCGACGCGACCGGCACGTCGGCGGGGCCGTCGATCGCCCGCATGCCAGCAGCGGACACGGCGTACGATGGTGCGGGCAGCGGAACGATCCCATTCACGATCGAACAGTCGATCTCACGGTGCTTCGAGCGCCTGGCAAGACGGTACACCTCGCGCGCCGCGGTGGTCGGCGCCAATGCGACCCTCACGTACGAGCAGCTCAATGCATGGGCCAATCGATGGGCTCGAGAGCTGCTGGCGCGCTCCAGCCCGACGTCGGAGCTCGTCGCAATCCTGCTTCCCAAGGATGCCGCGTTATTCGCTGCGATCCTCGGCACGCTCAAGGCTGGTCAGGCGTACATTGCGCTCGACCCGTCGCATCCGGCGCACCGTCTCGCAACTCTGCTCGACGACGCCGGCACCGGGACCACGATCGTCACGGACCGGGACCTGGAGTCGACTGCACGCGAGATCGCCAGCTCGACATCTTCGCGCCATCAAGTCCTGCGCATCGACGACCCTGCGCTCGACGAGCATGCCGTGGTCGATCTCGAGTTCACCCCAGCCAGGGACGCGCTGGCGTACCTCATCTACACCTCGGGATCCGCCGGCGCACCGAAGGGGGTGATGCAGACGCACCGCAACGTGCTCTCCAACGCCAGCCGGCACGTGAAGGCGCTACGCGTGACACACGCCGATCGCCTCACGCTGATCGCGTCCCCATTCACGGGGCAAGCGGCGACCGACATCTACTGCACGTTGCTCACCGGTGCGACAGTCTATCCGGTGGACGTACGCAACGTGGGCTTCAACCAGCTCGCGCGCTGGCTGCGTCGCCAGGAGATCACGATCTATCATTCCAGCGCCTCGATCTTTCGGTCGCTGCTCGACACGCTGGAAGAGACCGACACGTTTCCACGCGTTCGCGTCGTGAAGCTCGGCAGCGAGCAGGTGTACCGGCGCGATCTCGACCGGTGGCGGCTGCACTTCCCAACGCATTGCGTCTTCGTCAACGCGCTGTCGTCGAGTGAGACAGGAGTCGTGCGCCAGATACACATTGAGCATGGTGCGCCCCTCGACATTGGCAGCGTCGTTCCCGTCGGGTATCCCATCGAGCACGTCGACGTGTCGTTGGTGGATGCCGACGGGCACCCGGTGCCTCGTGGCGACCCGGGCGAGATCGTCGTGCGCGGCGAATACCTCAGCACGGGATACTGGAAGCGCCCAGAGCTGACGCGCGCCGCCTTCCGCTCCGACCCGAGTGGCGGACCGGCTCGATCGTTCTCCACGGGCGACCACGGACGCATCATGCCCGACGGACGGCTGGTCTACTTGGGACGAAGCGACGACCAGGTGAAGATCAGAGGCTTTCGAGTCGAGAAGGCCGAAGTGGAAGCCGCGATCGTCGAACATCCTGCCGTGCGCCAGGCAGTCGTGCGTGTGCTACGCGATGATGCAGGTCAAGCCACATTGGCTGCCTACGTCGTTCTGCGCGACGGGGCGGCTCTCACCTCCCGCGAGCTGGACAGAGTCCTTCGGGCCCGGCTCCCGGTGCACATGATTCCCGCCGCACTCGCGATCCTGGATTCGCTCCCGCTCACGCCAAGCGGCAAGCTCGACGTGCAGGCACTGCCACCGATCAGTTCCCCACGCACCGGTGGAAGCACTGGCTACACAAAGCCGCGCACGCAGCTCGAGATCCAGCTCGCGAGCATTTGGGAGGAGTTGCTGGACGTCCGTCCTGTCGGTGTGCAGGACGATTTTTTTGACCTGGGCGGCCACTCGTTGCTCGCGATCCAGATGATGGATCGGGCCGAAACAGTTTGCGGATTGAGAGTGCCGCTGTCGACCCTGCTTCGCGGCGCGACCATTGAGCAGTTGACCGCCGAAATGCTCCGATCGGACCCCAGCCCGATGGATGCTCGGCTCGTCGAGTTGCAGCCCGGCACGGGACTGCGGCCATTCGTCTTCCTGCACGGACAGGTCAACGGCGGCGGCGTCTATTGCCGGCAGCTGGCCGCGCACCTTGGACCCGACCGGCCCTTCGCCGTCATTCCGCCGCATGGCCACGACGGTGACGATATCCCGCCAACGATCGAAGCGATGGCCGCGGACCGACTGGACGCCCTGCTCGAATACCAGCCCCAGGGTCCATACTTGCTCGGCGGCTATTGCAACGGCGGTCTCGTGGCGTTCGAGATGGCCCGCCAACTCAAGCGGCGCGGCGCATCGGTCGACCTGCTCATGCTGGTCGATGCCAGAGCGCTGAACGTCCGGTTCGCATGGCTGCAACGTCTCCTGACGACCCTCGGGCGAGTCATCGGTCTCAGCGAGCAGGCGCGCTCCGACACCTTCTCCGTCCTGCGATCGCTGGCTATCGCGCTTCACAACGGCCCTCGCACCTTTGGCCGGGAGCTGCTGCACCGCGCGCGGCAGGCGGCCCACCGGATGAAAGGCGGCGCGCATGCACCGGCGCACCGACGCATTGGGGCCGCCGCCGTGCGAGCACACGACGCGCGCCCGATCGACGCCATTTATGACGAGGCGTTCAACGTGTACCGCGACGTCATGGATCGATACGTGCCCGCCCGGTACGAGGGCCGAGTGGCTCTTTTCCACTCTCGCGCCATGACCCAGCGTTCACCGCGCGACGCAACCGCAGGGTGGCGCCGCGTCGTGCCGGACCCCGAGCTGCATTTCATCCCCGGCGAGCACCAGACCTGCCTGACCGATCACCTGGACGTCCTGGCGACACAACTGTCCACGGTCCTTGCGCAGGTCGACGCGCCGCAACCGGCTTTGCACGAGACGTGATCTCGGAGCTGCTCCCGGCGTGCATCCGGGCGATCGAGACGGACGGCGAACCGGTCGCCGCGGATCCGTGCATTGAGGAGCTCGCACCGCTCGGCCGCATGGCTGAGGGGCGACTGCGCGAGTTTCGGCTCGCCCGTCAGTGCGCACGCCGCGCGCTCTTTCAGCTCGGCCTCCCCCCGCGGCCAATCCCCGTAGGCCGCGATCGCTGCCCGATCTGGCCGCACGGGGTCGTGGGCAGCATTACACACTGCTGGGACTATCGGGCCGCCGCGGTTGCCTTTCGTGCGCGCGTCGCCGGCGTCGGCATCGACGCCGAGGTGAATGAGGCCCTCCCGCCGTCCACGTTGTCGGTCGTCACTTCAGCAGAGGAACGCGAGGCGATTGAGGCGCTTCCGCGCATTGGCGTCGCCTGGGACCGCCTCGTCTTCAGCGCGAAAGAAAGCGCGTACAAAGTGTGGTATCCGATCATGCGATCATGGCTGGATTTCGACGGCGCCCGGATCCACATCTGTCCCGACCCGGCGTACCGGCAGCGCGGGTCCCTCACCGTGCAACTTCTCGCGTCGCCACTCACGGTCGACGATCGCCTCATCCACCGGCTCGAAGGCCGCTACGCTGTCGGCTCCGGCCGGATCGTCACCGCGATCGCCGTCAACGCCCTGCCTTCGGCAGACTCGGCCGGGTAGACGGAAGCCATCCGGTCTCGGCGAGACCGCCAGCTCTGCCACGCATCGCTACTATTCGAGAGCAGCTCGAGTGACCACGCTCGCGACTCTCGGAGACACGATGTCGATTCGACCCGTTCACCGACTTTCCAAAGCCAAGCCGACACTCGAAGGCGCAGGAGTCCATCTGCGCAGAGCGTTCGGCTTCGGCACGACCTCGGAGTTTGACCCTTTTCTGTTGCTCGATGACTTCCGGAACGACATCCCGGACGACTATCTCGCCGGATTCCCGTGGCACCCGCACCGCGGCATTGAGACCATCACCTACGTCCTGGCCGGGCATGTCGAGCACGGCGACAGCATGGGCAACCGCGGCTCGATCGGCGCCGGTGAACTGCAGTGGATGACCGCCGGTCGAGGAATCATCGATCAAGAAATGCCACGCGGTGACCCAGTCGGCCGGATGCACGGGTTCCAGCTGTGGGCGAACCTGCCTGCGTCGCTCAAGATGACTGCTCCGCGGTACCAGGAAATCAAGGCCGATGAGATTCCGCACGTCGTCGACGACGACGGGACCGAGGCACGACTCGTCTGTGGAAGCTTCTGGGGCCGGAGGGGTCCGGTGGAAGGGATCGCGGCGGATCCTACCTATGTCGACATCACCGTACCACCCGGCGTGCGCAAACGATTGCCGGTGGAGACGACGCGGCACGCCTTCGCGTACGTGTTTGCGGGAAGCGGCAAATTCGGCAACGCATCGGAACCGCTCGCTGTCCCGACCGAAGGCATCCAGTGGCTCGAGACATCCCCGCCCGCTGATGCGGATGATCGGTCGCTACTTCTCTTCGACAGTGGAGACGAAGTCGTCGTGCACGCTGGGGACGAGGGCGTTCGCTTCCTTCTCGTCTCAGGGAGGCCGCTGCAGGAACCGGTCGCCTGGTACGGGCCCATCGTGATGAACACGCAGGCGCAATTGCGCCAGGCGTTCGAGGAGCTGAAGGAGGGCACGTTCGTGACGGCTGGGACCAGGGGTTAGCGTTGGCGCACAGCAAGACGACTCGCGACCACCTCGCCGACGCCCTCGGCTGGCACGAGGCCCATGTGACCTTCGATGACGCGGTCGAAGGCCTCTCACCGAACCTGCGCGGCCGACGTCCTCCAGGATTCCCGCATTCGCCGTGGGAGCTAGTGGAACACCTCCGGCTCGCCCAACACGACCTCCTCGACTTCTGTCGAAACCCCGCGTATGCAGCCCCATCCTGGCCGGATGGCTACTGGCCGAAAGAGGCCGCGCCGCCGGGACCGCGTGCATGGGACGAGAGCCTGCGAGCCTACCGCGACGACCGGCGAGCATTCCAGGAACTCGTGCGGAACCCGGCAATCACGCTCGAGGACCGCATCCCCCATGGCGAAGGCCAGACGTACGCGCGCGAGGTCCTCCTCGCCATCGACCACGCTGCCTATCACGTCGGCCAGTTGGTCGCCGTGCGTCGCGCCCTCGGCGCGTGGAAGACGTAGGGGACGGCTACCGCGCGGCGCTACGCGGGTGCCGCAGTACGGGTCCCAATGTCACTGCGTCACTTTGAGATACTTGTCGAGCCAATCAACGGTGCGGGTGATCGCGTCGATCTGATTTTCTCGCTTGGAGAAGCCGTGCCCCTCGCCCGCGTAGTAGTGGGCCTCGACCGTCTTTCCGTCTTTGGTGAGCAGATCGACGACCTGCTCCGCCTCCTCTTTCGGCACGCGGGGGTCGTTGTCGCCCTGAAGCACCAGTAGCGGTGCTTTGACGTCGTGGATGAAGGTGATGGGCGAGGTAGCCTCGTAGACTTTCTTGTCCTTCTCCGGATCGCCCAACAGCCCAATGATGTATTGCTGGAGGGATGGATCCGACCGATGCACCATGGTGCTCCAGTTGATGATCCCGTATTCCTCGACGGCGGCGGCCCAGATGTCCGGCACCTTGCCGATCGCCATGAGCGTCATGAACCCGCCGTAGGACCCACCGGTGATGCCGATGCGCTTCGGATCCACGTAGCCCGTCGCCACGAGGAACTTCGTTGCGTAGACCTCATCCTGCAAATCTCCGCCGCCCAGATCCTTGTAATTGGCCTTTTGGAAATCCATCCCGTAGCCGGTTGATCCGCGCACGTTGGGAGCGATGCAGACGTAGCCACGCGATACCAGTGCGGCGATGTCGGGACTCCACGAATCGACATCCTGCCCGGTCGGACCGCCGTGTGGCAGTACGAGCGCCGGTGCCGCGGCTGTCCGCTGCAGGTTGTTCGGCACCCACAGCAGCGCGCTGATCATCTTCCCATCGAAGCTACGATAGTGCGCGATGTGTGCGGAGGGCAGGGCCGCACCGTTCAGGCTCGCGATCGCCGAATGCGTCAGCTGGTGCGTCGTGCGCGAGGCGATCGTATAGACCCAAAAATCCCCCGGGCGGGTCGAGCTCTCGTGCGCGATGAGGAGCCGGTCCCCCGATGGCGCGAATGACGTGGGATATGCCGCGAACCCAGTGAACCCCGGGTCCATCGGTACGCGCGTCGCGTGCATGGTGGCAGGGTCGACGACGTACACATTGGTCATCCCATCGGCATTCAACCTGTACGTGAATGATTGGCCAGTTGGAGAGAAGTCCCCCGCATTTGCCTCCCATTTCGTGTCAGTCGCCCACGTGAGACGTTTCGTAGCAACGTCGAGTAGCGCGACGTTGAGAAATCCTCCCTTCGCGTCCGAAGACACCAGCAGCGTCTTCCCATCGGGCGACAGCGAGGTTGCGACGTTGATCACCTTGTCCTTGTGCGCCGTGAGATTCGTGGTCGCGCCACTCGCGACATCCACCGCATAGACATCCGCGTCCGTGAAGTTGATGTCGACCCGATTGGCATAGAGCGTCTTCCCATCGGGACTCCACGCCACGGAGCTCCACCCATGATCGGGCGTCGCCTCGTGCGTGAGCTTGGACACCCGGCGGGTGCTCCAGTCGAGGAGCGCGAGATCGTACACCATGCCGTCTTTCGGTTTGTAGTTGAGCGCGATCGTGCGCCCATCGGGCGACCAGCGCGGGGCTTCCTCACGGATATCCGAGGTGTTTGTGAGGTCGATGGGCGTCCCGCCACTACTCGACACTGCGTAGACGTCCCACAGCTCGTTGCCGCCTGCATCCTGCTGGTATGCAATCCACTTTCCGTCGGGGGACCAGGTCGCGTTGAACTGGCGGTCGTCGGACTGGACGAGTTGGATCGGCCATCCGCCGGCCGCGCTCACCTTCCAGAGATTCAACCGGCCTGCCAGGTCCGTCGTGAACGCGATCTCCTTGCCGTCGGGAGACCACGACGCGCCGAATGTTGATCGAGTGTAAAAGAGATCAGAAATGGGAACGGGCCGCGCCCGCTGATCGACGGCAGATGTGATAGAGCCTGGATCGGTGAGCTGACGTGTGTCCGGTCCCGACGCTTGTGCGAGCAGCAGTTCGCACGACAAAGGCATGATCAGAGCAACGATTGAAATCAGACGCATCCGTGTCTCGAAGGTGGGTGGGAGATGTCTTCAATACGAACGCGGCGGGGTGCGGTTTCGCCGCGACCACCGCCACGCGCACGCGATCCCTCATCCTAACGCAGACCGCCGGTCTGTGAAGCACTCCGTTCAATCCCCGCCGTCCGAAGGTTGGCCTCCGGAGTATTCCCTGGCTCGCAAGCCCAGTCGAAGCCTCGCTAGGGGGTGTGGATGAGATGCTCCTCTGCGACCTGCACATTGATGCCAGGGTGGTGATCCGGTTTCGGAGATCCGCTCCCCGGCCCGGGTGGCGTCCCGGGGGGCGGCGTAGTCGTGGTCCCAGAATGTGGTGTTGTCGTGATAGTCCCGTCGGGGTGAGCCACTTCGACCGCGCCGGTGGAATTCGTGGTCGTGATGGATCCGTCGGGGTTATTCTCGATCGTGGTCCCATCATGGGTGATGACTTGGACGTGCCCCCCTGGGTCGTTCGTGGTCACGGTCCCATCAGTGCCAATCGTTCGAGTCGAGCCGTCCCCGTAGCTAATTGAGAGCGACCCATCCGGGTTGGATTGCGTGACGGAATAGACTGTCCCGTCCGGATTGGTGATGGTAGTGGTCGAGTCGGTGACCGTGGCCGTGGACCCGTCCGGGTGAGCGATCTGGACGCTCCCATCCGGGTTGAGCGTCGAGATGGACCCGTCTGGGTTCGTCGACGTGGTGGTCCCGTCGGGGCTATCGACTTGGGCCGTCCCATTGGGGTTCGTCGTCGTAATCGACCCATTGGGGTTGGCCTGTATCGTCGTCCCATCGGGCGTGGTCAGCGTAGTCGTGCTGGACCCGGTGGGGTCGGTCGTCGTAACGGATCCGTCGGGGTTGGTGGTGGTGCTCGTGCCGTCGGGACTGAACGTGGTCGACGTGGTGATGGTGGGCTCAGTCGACGGCGCGCTCGTCCCCGTCGCGCCGGGGTCGCCCGACGAGATCGTCGTGTTGGGAAGGGTCGTCGTCGTGCTCCCGTCAGGCGTGGTCGTTGTGCTGCTCCCATCGGGATACGTGGTGGTCGTCGTCGTCCCGTCTGCGCCGAACGTCGCCTGCATGGTCATCGTGGGCTCGGCGGGGCTGGGGGCCCCAGTCCCGTCGGCGGTGCTCGCGGTGGGGTCGCCTTCGACCACGGTCTCCGGCACCGTCGTCGACGTACTGCCATCGGATCCCGTCGTCGTGCTGCTCCCGTCGGTGTTGTACGTCGTCTGCGTCGTCGTCGTGGACGTGGTCCCGTCGGGATAGGTCGTCGTCATTGTGGTTCCGCCCGGACCAAACGTCGCCTGCATGGTCATCGTGGGCTCGGTCGATGGCGCGCCCGGACCGCCCGCGCCTGAACCGCTGCCCGAACCGCCGCTGCCTGAACCGCCTGAACCCCCTGAGCCGGATCCGGAACCTGCACCAGCAGCGCCAGAGCCATCCCCGCTACCAGACCCATCACCCGCGCCCGTTCCACCATTGCCGGCCACTCCACCCATACCACCCATGCCACCCGCTGCACCCGCGGCACCCGCAGCGGCACCCAGCGACGGTGCGACGCCCGTGCCCGCGGGGGCGCAGCTCGTGCACCAGTGCACGATGGAAATCAGGATGTCGATCATACGAGTGTCTCCCGCTTCGAAGACCCCGCGGACGGAGATGCCGCGAGCTGGGCACGAGCCAGAAGCATTGACCGGCGCTGCGCGACCGTCGCCGGGAGCTTGAACCACGAGTCCGGGTGCAGCAGTTGCAGCCACTCTTCCGGACGAGACACGACTGCGCCGATCGCTCGCCGGTCGATGTAGAAAGCGTACGCGATGCCCGCGATCAGCAGGATCGAGGAAGCAAATCCGCCAAGGGTGAGCGCGAGCGCCACGTCCAGGAGCGCGTTGTCCGAGCGGGCCAGCGCGAGCGCATTGTTGGAAGCGTGCTCCAGGAGCGCCACGAGCACCACCGCAAGGAGTACGAGCTCGGGGCGCTTGAACCGGTTCCGATACAGGAACGTGAGGCCGATGCCGAGGGCGAGAAGGGCCGAGAATATGAGGTGGCCGCTATGGACCATGGTCGAGCCGGCCACTGTGCTCGATGTCTCGCTCGGGAAAAACAGCGAGATGACCGGCACCGTGGAGAGGCCAAAGGATCCTCGGCCGAACGTCGCGTTCTCATAGAGGCCGAATCCCGCTCCGGTCCATGCGCCGAGCAGCATGACATCGAGTGCCGACGGCCGGACGGTCGTGCGCTTGAGCGCCACGATGACCACGAACGCCACCGGGATCATCTTGCACAGTTCCTCGGTGACCGGCACCCAGACACTGACGGCGAGAAGGCTGGACCGGCCGAGTGCTCCGACCACCGGACTGCCAAGGAGCGTCGCCAGTGCGGTCAGCGCAAGGAAGCCGGTCGTTCCGGCGCCGACGAAGGCCCGCCAGTTGAGGGTCCGGACCGAGCCGGCGATCACCATCAGCACGGTGAGGCCCCACAGCTGTGCAACGAGATCCGTCGCGAACTTCTCGAATCCCCCGGTGTGCGTCAGGTGGGGCAACGCCCCAAGGATCGTCACCGCCGAGATTCCCAACCCGACGTTCGAAACGATCGTCAACACGCGCGCGCGGCTCGGCGCGGACGCGGCTTTCGCCGCGTAGGAGAACGCCACCTTGAGCGCGATCGCGGAGCCGATGAGGACAATCACGGTCGCCGCGCCGCTGGGCATCACCCCGGCGGCCCGGGCCACCACCGCCGCGACTGAGAGCGTCGCGCCCGCCCCGGCGATCATCGCCATGCGCAGGTCGTTGGTCGACGCCGACGATTGGGTCATCGGCTCACGGACGGCAGTCGTCATCATGTCCCTCCTCCAACGAGCGATCGGCGTGATGGGTGTGCTCACTCACGCTATCCGATCACCGTCCGAGCAGTCCAATACTTTGTTTGGTGGAGAGCGATAGGCGGCGGCTATGCTGGTGCTACACAGCTGCGGGACCGGAAAGCCGGTGCACCGGGGACGCCGCCGGTCGTCAGTGCACCGCCACGAGCCTGCTTACTTCGAGATAAGTCGTGCGCTCAAGTCCACAGTGCGTGCAATGTGAACATGTAGTTCGGGCGTGAGACGCGGAGTCTTTTAAGCCCCTTGCGTCTACCGATTTCGCCAACCTGGCTGCCTGGACGTTGAGATCATTGCACGTTGGTCTCTCGCGCCAGATGCTCAGTCGCCCTGACCGTTGGCAAGTCCAACACACTCGGATGCTCGGCGTCGTGCAGCAACTGAATGTGCGCCGTTCGCGCATCCTTTCCCGTCTCGTTCGCGACCACTCCTCCGCTGTTGTAGTTCTTCTCGAGACCCGTCGAATTCAGGCTGTGCACCACGAGGCGCAGATGGCTGCCCTTCGCCACTTGCCGGGAGAAGAACGTGAACGAGTCGAAGACGTACTTGACCGGCTGTCCAACGGGAACGGGTTTGGCATCCCTCGCCGACTCCCGATACCGCGCTCTGATGATTGCGGTGGACAGCGCGATCGAGCCGCCATCCGCCAGAATCTCGTAGAGATCGGCGCCGAGATCGGTGTCCGGCACGTCCATCGCCAGCCAGAGGGTCAACTTCGGGAAGCCGCTGACCTCCGTCGCATCCGCGAATGCGTCACTGTGATACACGACACCCTGGCCGTACAAGTTGATCGCGCCTGTCTGATTCGTCAGGTACGCCGGATTCTCAACCGGCTCTGCGTCGCCGGGACGGTTGTCCAGCGGGTCGTACGTCCAACGGTCCGGTGCCCCAGCGGGCTTTGCCGCGCCAAGCGTGCCTGAATGGAAGACGTCAGGTGTACCACCGGCCGACGAAAGGTAGAGTCTCAACATTCCATTGGAGATGCCGTCCAGACTGTCCGCGTACTTCCACTCTTCCGAGCCCATGACGTAGTACGCGACACGCTTCTTCAAGAAAGCCGGCTTCGCCCCGCCCTTCATCGTCCAGTCGTACCATTCGCTGTGCAGCTTGTTCAGATCCAGCGCGCTCGCCTCGGCGAATTTCAACCCGCCCATCTCTCGCTTGGGCGTGCGCGTGCCAGCGTGATCCCACGGCCCGATGATCAGATAGTGATTCGCTTTCGCCGCTGGCGACCCGTACAGCATGTGCCGCTTGTAGAACGTGAATGCCCCCGGCTGGTCACCATCGTAATGTCCGGTGATGGTCAAAATCGGCAAACTCAGATTCCGGTATTCCGCCGGACTCGGCACCATGGCGTCGTAGTAGGCGTCCGGGATCGGATGCTGCAGCCATTTGTGAAAGACCGCCGAGGGATTCCCCACCAGCGTGTCGTAGGCCGCGTAGGCGCTGTGCGCCTTGTACATCTCCCGCGACTTGTTCGACCAGAAGGTGTCGGCTGCGAACGTCTTTTCATTCCCTGTCCGGCCGCTGGTGAAGGTCAGCCACTGCATCTCATACGGGCCGAAAATATTGTCGCTGAACGGGAAATCCACGCCTGGGTGGGCTGCGGCCGCGGGCACGATGGTCGCCAGGTGTGGCGGCATCTCCTTGGCCACCGTCCATTGGTCGAATCCCGCGTACGAACCACCCCACATCGCGACCTTGCCGTTGCAGTACGCCTGCTTCGCCAACCACTCGGTCACATTGTAACCATCGCGTCCCTCGTTCGCGAACGGCTCGAACTGGCCATCCGAGTTCCCTCGGCCTCTCACGTCGACGAGCGCGTACACGTAGCCATGACCTGCGAAGTACGTCGCTCGGTCGGTGTAGCTGTCGCCAATGTATGGTGTGAAGGTGAAGACTACCGGGAGCGGACCCTTCTGATCGTGGGGTCGGTACACCGTCGCGTTGAGAGACACTCCGTCGCGCACAGGGATCTTCACGCCCCACGTCAGGTCCACTGGAGCAGCGCTGGTATCGGACCGGGCCTGTCCAATCGCGGGGCTCCCATCCAAAACGACCACAGCCAGGGCGAACCCAAACACTCGTCTAGCCACGCGACGATCCACGGGCATCTCCTCGAAATGGGCCTACGGCCGCTTGGAGAATTTGCCCCAGACACTCCTCGGAAGCCAGTACGCGATCGAGTGGTGGCCAACGGCCGTCCGGCGTGCCCGACCACGCGGGTACACCGTCAAGACGCTTCCCACCACGGCGGAGGCGCAAGTTCTGCTGAACTGCCAGCGCTATGCAGGGCCTGATAGTTGATCAACTAGCGCCGATCCCCATGACCACGTACGTTCTGCGCGCGGTTCGCGCCGGTCGATGGTCAAAGAAACGTAGGAAGCCACAGCTCCACGTTGCCCGTGTCGCAACGCTGCCCGCAGCCGGGCCATTCTACAAGCGAGGGGCTCGATACCCATGAGTCACCGTGACGGGGGGACCGAAATCGCGCGCCGCGTGATGCGCCGCTCGTGCCTGATCGCCGCGTCGGTCATGGCCGGTGTGGTCCTGCAGGGTGCGGGCCTCCGGTGCGACGCGCAGGCACCTGGCGGCGCGGCAACCTCAGAAGCACAGAGCCGTGCGGGTGCGACTGCCAACGACTACAGTCGTGCGGACTATTGGTTGTGTCGGCCTGGTCGACAGGATGCCTGCACTGTGGACCTAACAGCTACGATCGTGACTGCGGATGGGAAACTCACGCGCGAGGCGTGGAAGGCGAATTCCGGCGCGCCGATCGATTGCTTCTATGTATATCCGACCGTCTCAACTGACACCGCTCCAAATAGCAGCATGGTGCCCGGCGCCGCAGAACGCGACGTCGTACGGTTGCAGCTCGCTCGCTTCGCGGCGAAATGCCGTTTGTACGCACCCATGTATCGACAGGTCACATTGGCGGGGCTTCGGGCGCTATTGGCCGGCAATCAAGGAGGGGCCAACGGGGCACTTGCGTACGATGACGTTCTCGGGGCCTGGAATTATTACCTACAACACGACAACAAAGGGCGCGGATTCGTCCTCATAGGCCATTCGCAAGGCGCTCGGCTCCTGGCGCAAATCATCAAGAACGAGCTCGACGGCAAACCCGTTCAGTCGCAAATGGTGACCGCGATCCTGCTTGGCACGAACCTGCCCGTTCCCAGAGGGAAAGACGTTGGCGGTGCGTACAATCACATTCTCCCTGTGTCGCGCTCCCGGTCAGATCGGGTGCGTCGTCTCATACACATCCTTCCGCGCCAGCGCTCCCCCGCCTTCGAACAGCTTGTTTGGCAACTTACGAACTGGAACCAATGCACTCCGCCAGACGGTCGTCCGCCCCGGTGACGCCACGCAGGCCGATACCGATATCGTCACGGCGTGCACGAATCCCGCAGCACTCTCGGGCGGCAGCGCCACGCTTCGCTCGTATTTCGCCGCGAAGGCGCCAGGCCTCGCGCCGGACCACCACCGCAGTCCGGGACCATGGGTGCAACCGCCGCAGTTGGTTACAACCCCTTTTGTCAGTGTCCCAGGCATGGTGACGGCGGAGTGCGTGCTCGACGACCACGGCTCCTACCTCGCAGTGACAGTCCACAGCAACAGTAGCGATCGTCGCGCCCACGACATTGGCGGCGACCTGGCTTATGGCGATCACATACTTCCCGAGTGGGGGTTACACCTCCTGGATGTTGACCTGGCGATGGGCAATCTTCTCGACTTGTTGGAGCATCAGACCAAGGCGTACCTCGCTCACACTGCAGCTCTCTCGAGCAGCCCTTGAGCTTTCCGTCGCGACGTTGCGCAGGTAGAGAGTGCATCACTCCCTCCTGAGATTCGGTGATTGAGTGCCGGTCCGGCGGGCGTGATGGAAGGACGGCCCGCCGCGAGGTAGCCGGCGAAACGCTGAGCGTGAGGCACCCCGTCAGACAATCGACTGGTGGTCGCTGGACGAGAACTCGTTTGGGCTGGGTTCCTCTGTGCTAAAGCGTCTGCGGACGCCTGGTGGGAGAGACCTCGCCTTTCGCGTAGCGATGTCGATGCAGACGCCGGTCAAGACAGTGCGAGCGGCCATTTCCTCCGTCTCCTGATTGGTCATTTCGTGCAACAAGACAATCGCCTTGTCGCGCACCTCCCGCACGGATGAGCGAATTGTTATCAAATCGCCAGCGAGCAGTTCACGTTTGTATTCGATGTGTTGCTCGACCGCGACCATTCCGATTGCTTCCTCGCGCAGTCGCTTCGGCGTCAAGCCAATGGCGGCGAACAGGTGCCAGGTCGCCTCATTGAACTTCCCCACGTACCACATCACATTCATATGGCCCATGTGATCGCACTGCCAGGGATACACCGTGCCACGGTGCGTAACAATGGACTCAGTCATGACGGCCGCCTCTTGCCGTGGAAGTCATCAGGAATCCGCCAAATCGCGTCCAGCTTCGCGCTTGGGAGTACTACTGTACGCGAAGCGTAGAGCCGCAAACGAACGGGGTCAATGCGCGCTGGTCTCAGCAGGCAGCGCGCCGCCCATGCTACTCTTGCAGCTCGCTTTCCTCTGGCGCGTCGGTTGGACTTTCGAATTCAATCAAGTATCCGTCGGGGTCAGCCACGGGCACGACCCACAGGCGATTCCCGACGAATGGCCGTCGCCGCGTGTGTACTCCGCGTGACGTAAACTCGCGATACAGCGCCAGCGCGTCCTCGCACATGAAGCACACGTGCACGCCCGTGCCCAGCGTTTCACTCGGCCGACGGGCGGGCAAGAACTCCTGGAGCATGAGGGCCGCGTCGCCGCGCTCGAGCCAACACCAGCGAATCCTCCCGTCGGGTTGATCCTCGGCACGATCGGGGATCCAGCTGTACCGCATCGTGAACCCGAGTCCCTCCACGTAAAACCGTAGCGAGGCCTCCATGTTCGTGACGCCAAAAAACGGCACGGCCTGTTTGACGTTCGGGCTCGGCTTACTGGTCGAGGATGTACCGGAATGGGGCATCGAGTACCTCATCATTCGGCCCCACCCTCACGCGCCGGCCAACCGAGACGTCGTGGCAAGGGGATCGCGCTCATACGACCGATTCGTGTGCATGGTTTTGTGTCACGACACCGATGCCTGCCTTCTGTGGGGCGGCACAAATAAAAGGGATGGCACGGTTTCGTTCGGACGCCGATCGGCAAGTCGGAGTTGGCGCACCGCGTCGCATGGCGTATCGCCATGGGGCGTGCGAGGGTCACGTTCGGCGAATGTGCCGTACATGCTTCCTAGCCGCCCATGGGCGTTATGACAAGAAACGGGATCGGCGCGGGCTGAACAAAGGCAAAACCGCGCAAGCGAGCGACGCGAGCAAGCGGGGCGAGCTAGATTAGAACGCGAGTTTGGAGGGGTGGGTGAGTGGCTCAAACCAGCGGTTTGCTAAACCGCCATGGGGTCTTAAAGCCCCATTGAGGGTTCGAATCCCTCCCCCTCCGTCGAGGACGCTGCGGGCCCGTCGATCAGGCGGGCCCGTTGTTATTGGAACTCCATGGAACGGCCTCGGGCGAGGGGCGATCGGTCTCGTGCGCGCTCGCCAGACGGTGCTCGAGGTCCGCCACCTCGCGCCGGAGCTCCAGCGTTTCGGCTCGCCGGTAGGCCAACGCCGCGTCGCCGGCGAGGGAGACGAGTGCGGCGCGCTCGTCCGCGGCGAGATCGGCGCCGCTGTCGTGCGGTCCGTACAAGGCGAGCGCGAACCGCCTGATCTTGTCTTCAACCGCCACCACGACCGTTGGCGCCGCGAGGCCAGTTGGGAAGCCGAGCCGCTCGGCATCCCCAGGATCGACCTGAACCGGGTCCTCCATGTCGAGACCGCGCATTGCTCCATCGCGGGGGTCCAGTGCATCCGCCGTCCCCGCAGACCAGCCGACTGCGCCGACGAAACGCCGGTAGGCGCTATCCTCGCGCCGGAACACCGCCGCAGAAGCCAGATGCAGATGTTCCACGGGCGCCTCGACGAGGAGCCGCTCGACAGCTCCGACCGTATCGGCTTCCAGGATCTCTCGGCCGACCTGACGGAGGCGCACCATTTGACGCCGAAACGTTCGGTTGAATGCGCGGTCCGCGACCTCCGCCGACAAGTCGTGAACGCGACTTGTGAGATAAAGCAGCAGCGCGGCCACCAGGATCCAACTCCAGTCGGGGAGCCCCAGCGTATCGCGTAGCCATTCCGTCGCCCGATCCGCGAAGACCAGTGGGACGCTGATCAGCAGGCCAAACACGGTCACGCGACGCAACGGGATCGATACGTTGACCACCCGCGGCCGTCGCATGGCTTCGAGTACGAACCAACCCAGAATGCCGTAGGTGAGCAGCAGGACGCTGATCACCCCGAGTGGGATGGTCGCGCTGCCGGTGAGCGTGTACCACAGTGAGGTCGACTGCAGGACCCCCGAGAGGATGTACGCGGGCAGCCCGATCATGCACCCCCAGATCACCCAGCGCATGCGCTGGTACTCTTGCGGCGGGTGGCCATGACGACGCCGCAGGAGGATCCCGAGCGCGAGGATATCGATGGCGTAGTCAGCGAAAAACGTTGCGCGGCTGACACCCTCCGTCTGGTACCCCAAGATGTTGGTGTAGCTGATCAACTGCATGCCGGCGATTGCGAACGCCACAGCCGGCAGCATCCGCATCACGAACCACCACTCCCTCTCGGACCGGTCGTTGGGGACACGCAGCGCGAACAGCAGGAGCCCCGCGCACGCGGCTCCATGCGCCAGCGACGCGAGGACCTCCTGGGCCATCAGGAGCAGCGGTCGCTCCTGCAACGCGAGGAAGTAGACGAAGTCTTGCCCAGGGTTGAACCACAGCGCGTAGAGCCAGAACCCCAACGTCATCGCACTGGGCTGCGTCCACGCGAGCCACGCGGCGCCGAGCACTACGGCAATGCCCGCGAGCTCGTTCAAAAGCAAAATGAACCGACTCACCCAGCTCGCGGGGTTGGGCTGCGCCGCCACATTGACGACTCGAGCCGGCCCGCCGTTCGCAGGGAGGACCGTCACGCTCAGCACTCGGCCACGGCGAACGAGTTGGGCGCCGCCCATGCCACCTAGCACGGAGAGAAGACTGGTGCAGGCGCGCGGGCGCGGCGGACCGCATTGCATTGCCGCGAAGTCGATCTGATCGCCGACGCGCAGGCCGGCTTTCCAGGCCGGCGAATCCTGCTCCCGCGGAAACGGTCCGCGCACGTCGTATATGCGCCCGTCGTTGTCGGCAGCAAAACCGGCCGACGCGAGCGGGCGCACCACGCGCGACAAGTCCGGTACGATCATCAGCAGGCCCCACGCCGTGAGCGCAATGATCGCGATCCGGATGGGCAGTCCCAGTGTGCGCCCAGCCTGCATGCGTCTAGCCTAGGGACATGGCCCCGAGGCAAGCAACGTCGACCAAAGGGCTAGACGTTGGACGTTGGACGTTGGGGGCTGGACGTTGGACGTTAGACGTTGGGGCTAGACGTTGGACGTTGGACGTTGGGGCTAGACGTTGGACGTTGGACGTTAGACGTTGGAGAAGAAACCTCGGGGGGCCTGTCGCGGTGCACCGTGGCAGGCCCTCGGGGTTTCTCTTCCAACGTCCAACGTCTAACGTCCAACGTCTAACGTCCATCGTCCTGCCGTTCGCCACTACTTTCCTACGTGCCTGATACCGCGCCCAACACAGCCGCGCGCTCCGCGCCGCGGCTCCGCTTCGCCCCGTCGCCGACCGGCTACCTCCACGTCGGCGGTGCGCGCACTGCGCTCCTCAATTGGCTCTACGCCCGACATACCGGCGGGCAATTCCTGCTCCGCATCGAGGACACGGATCGGGCCCGCAGCACGGAAGCATCCACCCGGGCAATCTTCGAGGGACTCAGATGGCTCGGGCTCGGCTGGGATGAGGAGGTCCTGTATCAGGGCGCGAACCTGGAGCAGCACCGCCGGGACGCCGAGCGGCTGCTCGCCTCCGGCGCCGCCTACCGGTGTTTTTGCACGCCCGAGGAGCTGGAGCAGCGACGCGCGGCCGCCGATGCCCGTCGCGAAGCATTCCGTTACGATCGGCGCTGCGACCAGTTGGGAGCTGACGAGATCGCCAGGCGCGTGGCCGCGGGCATGCCGAGTGCAATTCGCTTCCGCGTGCCTGACGGAGTGACCGATTGGGAAGACGTCGTGCACGGCCGCATTGCATTCCCCAACAAGGACATCGAGGACTTCATCGTTCTCCGGTCCGACGGGACGCCCGTGTACAACATGGCCGTGGTCTCGGATGACATTGCGATGCGCATCAGCATTGTCATGCGCGGCGATGACCATATCTCGAACACGCCCAAACAGATCCTGCTGTACCGGGCGCTGAATGCCTCGCTGCCGGAGTTTGCGCATCTGCCGATGGTGCACGGCACCGACGGCAAGAAGCTGAGCAAGCGCCACGGCGCGACCGCGGTCGCCGACTACCAGCGGGAAGGGATCCTCCCGAGTGCCATGGCCAACTTCCTCGCGCTCCTCGGCTGGTCCCCCGGCGGTGACCGCGAGATCATGACGACTGCGGAGATGATCGAACTGTTTTCTCCCGCGGGGCTGCAACGGAAGGCCGCCATCTTCGACCCCCAAAAGCTGGAGTGGATGAACGGTCAGCACCTGTCGCTGATTGCACTCGACGAGCTCCTGCCCCGAGTCACGACCGCGCTCGTGGCGGCGGGACTGGCGGACGCAGGCGCACTCGCCGCGCGGCGCGAATGGTACGCGTCCCTCATCGACCTGCTGCGTGTCCGCGCACGCACCATCAACGACATCGTGCGGCAGGCCGAGCCCTATCTTCGCGAGACGATTTCGTACGACCCTGATGCCGTGGCGAAGCAGTGGAAGGACCGCCCGGCAACCGTGGCGCTGTTGACCGCTACGCGCGATGCGCTGGCCGCCGTGTCGTCCTGGACGACCGAGGCACTCGAGGCCGCACTCCGCGATCTGGCCGCCGCGCGTCAGCTGGCAGCCGGCAAGATCTTTCAACCCCTCCGGGTCGCGCTTACCGGCCTGACCGTGAGCCCTGGGATCTTCGACGTGCTAGTGTTGCTTGGACGCGACACATCTTTGTCAAGAATCAATACAGCTATTCGAACTCTTGTGTGATCCATACTTATTGACCGGACCGCGCAGGATCATAAGTTTGAATGTGGTTGCGCCCGCCAGACGGGTGCCCTCCATGAGGGCGCTTGGCCTGCCGCGGTAATGGGTCCCTAGCGCAAACAAGCAGCGCCCACTGACCCGGCCATTTGACTCGCGGAGGCAGGCATGGCAGAGCCCCTGACACCGACTGAGCGACGCGTTTACCACTATCTGCTGGACTTCCTCACCGAGAACACGTACCAGCCAAGTATCCGGGAGATCGGTAAACGGTTTCGAATCAAGTCGACCAAGACCGTGTCCGACATCCTGCAAGCGCTCGCCGAGAAAGGCTACATTGAGCGCGACCCGTCCCGCTCACGGGGCGTTCGCCTCCTAGGCTTCGCCGCCACCTCGCGCATTCAGCCGATCCCGATCTATGGGCGAATCGCCCCGAGCGAGCCCGCGCTCACGCCCGAGCACCGGCAAGGCTTCCTGACAGTCGATCGGCGATTCGTCCCGGGCGACGATGTCTTCGCCCTTCGGATCAGAGGCAATGGGATGGAAGGACGGGGCATTCTGGACGGAGACTTCGTCCTCGTAAACCCGTCGGCCCGCGCCCGCGATGGCGAAATCGTCGCCGCCCGGATCGGTGAAGACACGACCGTCAAAACGCTGACGCATTGCGGCGCCGCCATCGTGCTCGAGCCGGCAAGCACGAACGACCGCGAAATCACCGTGGGACCGCAGGACAACTTCGCGGTGCTCGGAGTGGTCTGCGGCGTCTTCCGGCCATTCCACGACGGTCACGGGGAAAGCGACGTGGGGTTGGCAGGCAGCGAGCTGGAACCGGAGGAAGTCGTCGGGGCTTGACGGCGCGGGCACTAGCGCGCCCGAGAAAGGGGACCTCCAGAAAGGAGAAAGGAGACGATACCTAGACCTTACGGTCCTGGTACCCGTCTCCTTTCTCCTTTCCCGGGCGCGCGAGCGCCCGCGCCCCTATTGCGTCGGCGCCGATCCTCCCTGCTGCTGTGCGACCGTCGGCGTCTGGTTCGGGGGCGGTGACTGGTCCTTCTTCTGTTGCTGCTGGTGCTCACGCTCCTTGCGGAGTCGCTCCTCTTTGACCGCTTTGTGAAACTCTTCGTCGTCCAGCTGCTTGTTGCGCTGGAAGGCGATATCGGCCGAGCGATAGTTAATGGCCCGGTTGTTCGCCGCGGCGATCGGATTGTCGTTGAGCATGTTGAGCGGCAGCGCGGCGAGGATGGCGTTCGGGATCGCAATCGGTCCCAGGTGGATGTACTGCTGGTCCATCCCCACTTCTTGCCGCCGATCGTCTTCGTCCAGTCGCCCGGCTGACGCGTCGGGCCCAACGCCATCACTGAGTCGTTGTAGTGGCCGGTAATCGCGTGTGCCGCGCTGTCGAGTCGCTCATTGGTGGTCAGCTGCCGCTCGCCAGTCCCAGGGGGCGCCGGGGGCACATATACCCCAGGCCCATGATACTCGAACCGAGCCCCTGCGCCCGGGCCGCCCGTCGCGGCCACGGGACCTACACCCTGTACCTCGGCCGGCGGAGCGGCTTTGCTGGGGGCCGGTGGAAGAGCTGTCGGCACCGTCGCCGGCGGCGCAACCAGGGTCGGGCCTGCCGGCGGTGGGGTTACATGCGCTGCCTGCGGTGCCGCACGCCCGGCGGCCGGCGGCGGGCCTGCCGGTGGCAAGGCCACGTACCGCAGATGCTCAACCTGGGGCCGCGCCTCTTTGGAGAAGTGCAGCCAGCCGCCCAGGGCGCTGGGCATGAGCAGCACACGAATCAGCCCCGCGCCCACCAGCACGTGCAGAGCGATCGAGACGGCGAGCGCCCGACGGGATTCCCGTCGATTCTTACCCCCCGTCCTGTTCTGCGCCGTCAAATCCATAGAAGACTATGCAACCGGGTCAGCGAAAGCTGCAAGAACCTGCCCCGCACGCCCGGCGGCGGCGTGGAGCCGCTCCGGGGAGACTATGAAGGATACACGAAAGAAGCCTTCTCCGCCCGCCCCAAATCCCGACCCCGGCATGACGATCACGCCGGCCTCGTCCATGAGGCGCTCCGCAAACACCGCACTCGGGATCTCTTCGGGTAATTCGGCCCACAGATACATCGTGGCCTTGGGCGTCTCGCAAGCGAACCCCGCACTACGGAACGCCGCAACGGCCACGTCGCGGCGCTCGCGGAACGTCGCGACGTTGCGGGGAACGAACTCGCGCCAACTCCCGATCGCCGCCACCGCCGCGGCCTGCACCGCCATGAACTGGCCGGTGTCGACAAACGACTTGACCTGTGCCAGCGCTGCACAAATCTCCGGTCTCGCGACAGCCCAGCCACAGCGCCACCCGGTCATGTTGTACGTCTTCGACACCGAGTGAAACTCGATGGCGACGTCGCGCGCGCCGTCGATCTCGAAGATGCTCGGCGGCACGTACCCGTCGTAGGCAAGCTCCGAGTACGCATTGTCGTACACGAGCAGGATGTCGAGCTCGCGACATCGGCGCACGACGCGCTCGAGATAGTCGCGCGGCGCCGTCGCTGCCGTCGGATTGTTCGGATAGTTGAGATACAGCAGCTTCGTGCGCCGCAGCACGTCGGCCGGGATGTCATCGAGGTCGACGAGAAACTGTGTCTTCGGTCGCAGGGCGTACCGATACGGGGAGCCACCGCTCAGCAGCGACCCCCCTGCGTATGCGGCGTAGCCCGGCTCCGGCACAATCGTGACATCGCCGGGATTCACGTACGCGAGAGCAAGGTGCGACAGCCCCTCCTTCGATCCGATGAGCGGCACGATTTCGCGCAAGGGATCGAATGTCATTCCGAACCGCGTCCGCATCCACGCCGATACCGCCTCGCGAAAATCCACGAGACCCAGCCCGAAGGCGTAGCGGTTGTACGCGGGAATGCGTGCCGATCGCGCCAGCGCTTCGACGGCGGCCGCTGGCGGTGCGAGGTCGGCGTCCCCGGCCCCGAGATCGATCACATCGACTCCACGCGCGAGCAACGCCCGCTTCCGCTGCGGAATCGCGGCGAGCGGATACTCCGGCAGGGTGGCAATGCGGGCCGCCAGAGGTGGCATACCGGTGTTACTCCCCATGGACAACCGGGTTCCCAACCCGGCTCAGCGCGCGACCATCGCTGCCCTCGACCGTGACCTCGACCTGGTCCCCGGCGGCAAGCGCCGCGGTCCCGGACGGCGTGCCCGTGGCCACGACGTCACCCGGTTCCAGCGTCATCACCGAGGAAATGAACGCCACGAGGCGCGGAATCGAGAAGACCATGGTGTCGGCGCGCGCGCGCTGACGTTCGATGCCGTTGACCCTCGTCACGACCGACAACGCTCCCCAATCCCCGACGTACGCCTGTTCGGCCCCGATCGGGCCGAACGTGTCGAACCCCTTGGCCCGCGTCCACTGACCCTCCGCCTTCTGGATGTCGCGAGCCGTGACGTCGTTGAACGCGACGACGCCTCGGACCGCGCGCGCCGCGTCCCGCTCCGACACGCGCCGCGCGCGGCTCCCAATCACGATCCCGATCTCTCCTTCGAATTCGACGCGAGAGGACTCACGAGGCAGGAGAATCGCCGCACCGTCCGGCAGAATGCTCGACGGCGGCTTCAGGAAGATGAGCGGGGACGTTGGCACATCATTGCCCAGCTCTGCCGCGTGCGCCGCATAGTTACGGCCCACGCCGACGATCTTGGACGGGCGCTGTGTCATGGGGTGCAGGGTTCCAAGTGGAAGAACGACTCGATGTGATGTCGCACAACCGGCCAGGGCCCAACCATTCGTCGTGCAGGTGGGAGCGCATCGAGCATGCCGCGGCCATACGCCTTGGTGACGACGCGCGGATCCGCGATCACGACCACACCGCGGTCGGACGCCGACCGGATCAACCGGCCGAATCCCTGATTGAGGCGCAAGGACGCCTGCGGCAGCATGTACTCGACGAAGGGGTCGCCACCACGCGCGACGATGCGCTCACACTGCGCCGCCGTCACCGGCTCGGTCGGTACGCGAAACGGCAACCGGGCGATCACCAGCGCCCGCAGGGCGCGTCCGGGGACATCGACGCCTTCCCAGAACGAAGCCGTGCCGAGCAGCACCGCGTCCCCCGACGCGCGAAAGCGCCGCAGCAGGTCGTCACGCGGCCCGTCTCCGTGCACGAGGAGGTCCCGTACCACATCGCCATCGTCCCGCCGCAACCCCTCCGCCAGCGCCCGCACATCACGATGACTCGTCACGAGCACGAACACTCCCCCGCCGGCAGCCCGCACCACGTCGCGCACGATGCCCACCACCGCCGCCGCATGCGCAACCTGGTCGAGGTTCGGGGCCGGTACATCGGTCGGAATGGCCAACAGCGCCTGCCGCGGATAGTCGAACGGAGAGGCATACCGCGCCGTTCGCAACGCGAGTTCCGGCGTATCGACGCCAAGTCGCGACGCGAGGAAATCGAACCGTCCCTCCGCCGCCAGCGTCGCGCTCGTCACGATTGCGGTTTCGACCCGGGAGAACAGATCCTGGCGTAGGATGGGAGCGAGATCGAGCGGTACGGCGCACACGGCAATGTTGCCCGCCGAGGCACGTCGCTCTCCCGCCGGCCCTTCGCGATCACTGACCGCGCGGCGTCGTTCGAGCCACCGGACCGCCGGCTCACTGTTTGGCGAGGGAGCGAGGCTCTCGCACAGCGCACTCGTCGCCGCCGTGAGCCGGCGTCCGACCCCGCGCAGCTCATTGAGCGTTCGTCCGAGTGCCTCGTCCTGTAGCTCCTCATCGGCATGTCGTCCCTGGATGATCCGAAGACCGTCGTCGAGCGCGGTGACATCCCGAAGCAGCAACTCGAGGAGGCTGCCAAGTCCGGCGGCCCACACCGGGTGCGCGGCAAAGCTGTCATCGAGGCGCAGCTGCGGAGTGCCGGTCTCCGCGAGCAACGCGGCCAGAAGATCGAAGACGAGCTCACTCCGCTCTCGGACGGCGCTGGTCGCGCTCAGGAGCGTGTCGTGCACGAGATCGATGCTCGCCGCCGACAGCAGGTCGTCGATCCCACGCAATCCCGCGAGAAGGCGGGTCAATAGCCCCTTGCCTCCACGCCGGTCCAGACGAGCCATGAGGCGCTGCCATGCCCGTCGCGTGACCGTCGCACCGAGATGGGCGCCCGCCGCCTCCTCGAGATGATGACCCTCATCGACCACCAGCCGCCCGTATGCCGGGATCACGGCGGCCTCGTGCCAGTTGTGCTGCACACGGCGCACGGCGACATCCGACATGAGCAGGTGATGGTTGACGACGACCACGTCCGCCTGGGCCGCCGCCCGGCGCGCTCGAAACACGAAACAGCGGTCGTAGTGCGGACACCGTTGCCGTCCACACAGATCCGGCTCCGCCGTCACCTCATCCCAGACCTCCGCGCGCGGCGGATGAGGCGCGTCCGCGAGCGAACCGTCCGTCGTCTCCTGCGACCACGTCACGAGCGCTCTCAGCTCCCGCTCCTGGTCGGCGTCGAAGAGCGCCAGTGCTCCCGCAGCGGCGTGCTCGAGCCGATGGAGGCAGACGTAGTTGCGCCACCCCTTGAGAAGCGCGAATCGGACCGGCTGGTCCTGCAGCGCCGCGGCGAGGAGTGGCAGGTCCTTGCCGACCAGTTGCTCCTGCAAGTTGATGGTGTTGGTGGACACCACCGTGCGCTCACCAGACAGGGCCGCCCAGCGAAGCGCCGGCACAAGATACGCGAGCGACTTCCCTACTCCGGTACCCGCCTCCAGCAGCGCAACACCGCCGGCGTTGTACAGGCCGGTAACTGCCATCGCCATGTCACGCTGACTCGCCCGGTCCTCATAGCCCGCCGCCGCACTCGACTCCGCGAGCGCGAGCGCGACCGGACCGCCCGGTCCGAGATCACGAGCGACGGCGTCGGCATCGAGGGGGTCCGTCGGCCTGTCGCTGGCGTCGGCATCTGCGGTCGGTTGGTGTAGTTCCGCTGACACCTGATCCCCGACCCCTGATCCCGCCGTGTGTCCAGGCGCAAATGCGATCACGTCTTGAGTGGCTTCTTCTTCGCTGCCGGGAATAGCACGTTGTTGAGAATCGAGACGGTACCCGGGAGAGTTGGGGTGCAGCGCCAGGTCGGTCGGCGCATTGCCGACCGCATGCTGCGCATCCTCGGGATCATGCCCGCCCAGGAACGTCCACGATCCCTTGCCGTAGTCCCCGTGAATGTACTTCACCCACGGCGCGCCTTCTTCGAACCCGAGTACGACGTTCGTTGGCTTGAGCGTCGCCTTGGTAAAGCTGGTCGTCACGCCGTAGAAGTCCGGGATCACCGTCCGGTGATTCTGCACGAGCATCGATGCAACCGGGTCGAACTTGGCCGCAAAGGCAAAGAGGGTCACTTCACCCAATGGCTGTTTCCGCGACGGCACATTCACCTGGTGACCGTCGATGTCGCTCATCGAGTTGACGTTCGGCGACATCTCGAGGTGTGCCCCGCGGAAAGCGAACGCGCGCGACCAGTCCATCTTGGCATCGGCTTCGGGGTCCATCGGGGTCCCGTCCGAGAACGTGCCTGCAATGTCGACGTTGTGCGCCGCGTTCGCGAGATCCAATGTCTCGGTCGCACCACACATCGCGAACAAGAGACCGCCCCGGTCCACGAACATCCGGATGCCGTTGGCGACTTCCTTTTTGAGCGCCGGCACATTCGGGAACCCGTGACGGCTGGCCGTCTCCGCGTCGCGCATCACCTGGTCCGTGAACCACCTCGCTCCGCGATAGTTCAGGTACAGCTTGTTGAACTGTCCCGTGAAGTCCTCGTGGTGCAGGTGCACCCAGTCGTATCGCGACAGGTTACCCCCCAGGATGTCATCGTCCCAGATCTGCGTAAACGGGATCCCGGCATACTGCACCGCCAGCGTCACCGCGTCGTCCCACGGTGGCGAGGTTGGGGGTTTGTAGATCGCGACCGTCGGGGCCTTCTCGAGCGGGACGGAATCCATGTTCGCGCCGGCGATCTCGCTCCGGATCGCGGCAACTGCCCCGTCGTCGAGCGACGTCAGCGTGACGCCATCGAGTGCACTTCGCCGCCGGATCTCGGGCGTGTCCGGAAGCAGGAATGAGCCGCCTCGATAGTTCAGTAGCCATTCGCCGCGCGCGCCATCTCGCAGAGCGTTGTAAATCAGCCCGTACGCCTTGAGGTGGTTCTGCTGATCGTCGTCCATCGGGACGAGCGAGATGCCCGTCCAGCGTGCCGCGTGCACTCCTCGCCCATCCGCGCGCGCTGATCAACGCCGCCGCCGATGTCACGAGAAACTGCCGGCGTGTGACGTCAGGAATCTTCGGATCGGTCACTTCAGGGTCCATCATACAGTGGCTTTTGCCGCCTCGAGTTCCTGGCGCGCAATGGGCACGAGCGCGCTTTCGGGATAGGTGAGAATGAGGTGCTCCCAGCGGGCAATCGCGCCCGCGTTGTCCGCGCTCCGCCGCAGCGCTCGCCCCCATTCCAGATCGGCTTCCGGCGCTTCCGGCGCGCTGGCGTACTGCTCGATGACCGTGCGCCAGAGCGGAATCGCGAGTGCATCGTGATGCTGGGCGGCATGGAGTCGCGCAGCGGTCGCCAGCAGCAGCGGTGCCGCGTCCCGCACCACGCTGCTCGCGGCGACGAACCGGTCCGCCGCTCCCGCCGTGTCGCCGCGCGCAAGCGAGACGAACGCCTCGCCGACGATCGGCGCGTTGTCCACGGCGGTCCGCGACAGGAGAAGCAGTGCGGTGAGAGCGTCAGAGGTGGTGTTCGACGGATGCTTGAGGTGATCGCGGGCAGACTTCAGGTCGCCGGCATAGAGGGCCAGCCAGCCGCTCACCTCGGGATCGTCCGTGAGGCCGAACGTGGTCGCGGCCGCACGAGCGTGCGCGAGATCGCCGAGCCGTACGTACCCCCAGGCGATCTCTCGTTCGACCCGCACGCGCTCGTCGTCGCTCAGCAGGTGCCCTTCCTGGGCCACGGCCGATTCCGCCTCACTCATCCGCCCGAGTCGGGCGAGCACCTTGATGCGGAGCGGCAAGAGCGTCGTCGCGATCGTCGCCGAATCGGTCGCGCCCGGCATCTGCGACGCCCGCTGCATCATCGACAGCGCCATGGGGGCATCACCCGCCGCCAAAGCGGCCGCCGCCCCGTGCGCCGCCACATCCGCGCTCGGATGGACAGTCAGTGCGGCGGAATACGCGTCCTTTGCGACCGCTGGCGCACCGGCGGCCCGCGCGGCATCCGCAAACTCCAGCCACGCCTGGGCAGTCGAGTCGTTGGGTGGAAGGGATTGCAACGCCGACCAGGCCTCGCGCGGCATTCCCCATCCGAGCTCCAGGTGCGCCATCGCGCGACGAGCCCCCGGGGAGATCGGTGGTGTCATGAACGCCGCCGCGATGCCGCCTCGCGCGTCCGAGGGCGCGGCCCGGAGGGTGTAGGCCGCGGCGACCGCCAAGTTCTGGTTCCGATCGAGCACGCGTCTCCAAGCCCTGGCCGACGTCGCCCACGCCCCACCCTCGGCCGCCACGTACGCCGTGTCGAGCACTTGATCCTGCGCGGGCAACGGCGCGGGTGCCGCGAGGGATGTGAGGAGAACGGCAGCGAACCACACAACAGCGCACGCGTTCGAGCTGGCGAGAACCGCCGACGGCGAGCCGCCACCAGCCCTCGCGATGTGTGTCGCCCGGAACCCGTGACCGGGTACCCGGCTGCTATGGCGACTGCGCATTGATCCGCTTGAAATACTCGAGCACGAGCTGCCGCTCGTCCGACGAGAGGCCGCGCAGCTCCGACCACGACGGCTGCTGGAAGCGCGTCGCTGGCCGACCGTCAACCGCGACGTCCGGCGGTGTGAACTGCTCCTTCCCCGTCGCCGACTGTGACACGCGCTTGCCCGTGCTGTCACGCTCATCCTGCTCGAGTGTGAAGCCGGCATCCAGAAGCCGGTGATACAGCCGCTCCTGGCGAATCAGCGTTTGTTGATCGATCCCGGACCGCGCAAGGGCGTCGGCGATCTGATGGGCTTCATTCGCGAGGCCCTGCGCGCGGCCGTTGACATCATCGTCCCCGAGACGGTCGAGTGCATCAGCCAGCTTGCGCTCGCCCTCGGCAACGCCACGCGCATTTGGATTGACACCGCCGCCCGGATTGTGACCGCCGGGACTCATCGCCAGACCTTGCGCCTGCGCGTTGATCGAGGCCTGGGCCTTCGCCAACTGCTGCATCTCTTGCAGCATCTCTGGAAGCCCCGACGCCGAGGTCGCAGAGGCGGCACGCTCGCGATCCTGCATCATCGCGGCCGCGGCCTGATTGAGCGCATCCGCAGCGGCGCGCATTGAGGCCGCGGTCTGCCCATTGTTGCCGGACTGGTCGCCGCTCGACGAGCCCGACTGGTTGGCCGTAGCGCCAAATGCCAACTGTTGCTCGGCCTGTTTCGTGGCGTTCTGCACCTGCGTGCGCGCCGCGCCCAGCGCACGCTGGGAATTCCCGGACACAAGCGCGCTTTGTTTGCTCGCTTTCTGCAGCCGGTCGGCGGTGCGCTCGGCACCTTGTTGCACGGCACTCTGTCCCGCCTGCACGGCCTTCCGCTCTGACTGCTGTTGTGCCCCCTGCGCCTGCTGCGCCAGTTGGCTCTCCTGACGCGCAAGCTGCATCGTCTCCTGGATCGACTGATCGAGCTGTTGCGTCAGCGCATTCTTCCAATCCTGAATCTGTGACTGGCGAGCCTGCGCCAGTTGCTGCGCCGCCCGATCCATCTGACTCGCCGCACTCGAGGTCTGGCGCTGCGACATGTCCTGCGCCGACGAGTCGACGTGCTGACGCGCTGCGCCGACCTGCTGCGCGCCCGATTGTGCCTGCTGGTCTGCAAGCCGGTGCGACAGCTGATCGACGTCCTTCGACAGCGTGCGCGATCGCTCCGCGAGTTGTTCATCAGTCGATCGCTGCCCAGCGGCGGGCGAGGGACGAGACTGCGACGGGTCCTGCGGACGAGCGCTATCCTGGCGGGTCGGGTCGGGCGATGGGGACCCGCCATTCGCCTGCTGCTGCGGCTGTTGCCCCGGCCGGAGTCGACCGTCGCGGGAAGCCGTCGTGCCGGTGCGCGCGCTGTCGGAGCGCGCCTTCGCCAAGGTCTCAGAGTCCGCGCGGGCCCGTGCGGCCGCCTGTGCCGCCTGTGCCGCAGCGTTCGGTGGCGGCGTATTCGGACGGGACTCAGCCCGTGCGTGCTCCTCCTTGGCGATGTCACGCGCTTCGTCGTGCAACGTTTGCATGGCGCCCTCGAGCGCCGCGCGCTTGAGGATGTCGACGCTCCGGTCCAATTGCGCGCGCATCTGCTGCTCTTGCTGCGCCAACTGCTCGAGCGACTGTCGCGTGTCACCACTGCGGAGCGAGTCTGCGCTCTGGTCCAGCTTCGAGAGTTGGTCCCGTAACTCGGGAGTGAGCGCGTCGTTGAGGAGTTGCTGCGCTTGATGCAGCTCGGCGGCGAGCGCGCTGTCTAGCGCGCCGGCTTGCTTGAGCTGACGCTCGAGCTGCTGCGTCTGGCGCTGCAGTTGCTGGACTCTGTTGGCGAGGTCGCGCTGCTGGTTGGCCAGAGCCTTGGCGCGTTCCGCGGTCTCGTAGGACATGGCGGTGTGCGCCGGGGACGAGGCTGAGGAGGTGCCGTTGGTCCCGCCACTCCTCGCTCCCCGAGCGCGCGAAGCTTCCTCTGTCCGTTGCTCGAGTTGTCGCTCGGCCGCAGCCGTCGCCGTCGCCGCAGACACGGCGGAGTCGGCCGACGTGCGGGCGATGACGCGTTCTTCGCTCAACGACGGCACCCGGAGGAGTCGCTCCTGGCTGGCCGACGTCTGATGCCAGGGGGAGCCGTCGGTCGCTTCGGCGACGATATGGATGGCGTCGCCGGGTTGCAGGCCGCGACCCGTGAGATCGAGCGCCACGATTCCCGACCACTGCGCGACCGCGCTATCGATCACCGGCTGCACGACCGGCGGGAGCGCCTCACCAGAGGCACTCGTGCGCCAGCTGCGCAGCTGTACCAGTGCGAGCGCGTGATCGTCCGAGGCCGCAATCGCCACCGGAACGCGGTCACCGATCGTAATGGTCGTATCGTGCGACGGACCGACGATCTCGACGTGGGGCGCAGAGTCGGGGATCACATTGACGTCGAGCGCCGGCGGCACGTCAGCGATGGGTCCGGATTCCGCCGCAGCGTGCCACGTCCACTGACCCCCAGGCAGCTCGGCAAGCAAGTGCCCCGTGAAGTGACGGCCGTTCGGCTGCAAGACCGCCGAGTCGCGGCCCCGCACCAGCGCAACGCTCGCCAGCGCGGCGGACGCCTCCCCAACGATCTCGATCCGCGTGCCCCGAGGGACGCGCGCGACCTCGCCGGCTGCGAGCGGCTCATCCGGCCGATGCAGGTAAGTCGGGTAAACCGCTCGCAACGCCAATCCGCCGACAAATGGACGATCGCTGGCCCTGACCACGACCGTGTCGCTCGTCGCGCGGCCGTCGGTGGCGACCACCAGCATCTCGGCCGCGACCGGGCCGGTGCTCAAATCGACATGCCCGCGCACGACAGGATACCAGCCGTACGTCCACGACGCTCCAGTCGCTCGCGTTGACACGCGCAGCCGACTCCGCCCTTCCGCGAGGATGTGCACCCGCGCTTCGTGACCGCGCGGCACATTGCGCGGCGCTTGGACATGCAGTGCCGGGAGCAGGGTCCCGCGCCAGGCCGCAATCGGATGGATCACAACGTCCCAGCCGTCCGGTTCGCGGATCGCGGCAGCGGCCAGACTCGCGAGGCCGAGAGCCGCGATGGCTAGGCCGACGAGGGCGCGTCGCCTCGTCGTCTGTTGCAGATGCGGCGCCAGAGCGCCGCCGCGTCGCGGCGCGGTAGCTTGGAGGCGCGCCGCAAGGTCGCGGGCGCCGCGGCGCCCAAGGGCCCCGGTGTGAGCGACCTCGAGCGCCCCGCGCAGAGCACCCAGGCGCAAGCGGCGCTCGCCTTCGATCGCCGCGGCCACTTGTGCGGTCGAGGCATCTTGCCGAAGGCGATGAATCGTGAACAGCACCAAACCGGCCGCGGCGGCGCCAGCCAGGGCCCAAGCAACAAACGGCACCGCGGCCGGGAGCGACATCCACCGTCCGCTGCCCAACGAGAGCGCCGCGATGGCGAGGACAGCCGTGGCGACGGCGAGCACGAGGCCGCCGCCCCAGACCGTGAGGATGCGGCCAAGCCGTGCTCGCTCGCGCGCGACTAACTCGACTACCGTCACGGACTTAAGCTAACCTCCGCGTGCCGGGTCCGACCGCACGCCGTCAGTCGTGGCCTACGCCGCAGGACGACTCGTCACCGCGTAGACAAACAGGTTCACACCCATCTTGAGTGCTGCCTCGTGCAAGGCGGGCGGGTCGTCGTACGTACCGACGTCCTCCCACCCATTGCCGAGGTCCGAAGAGAAGCTGTAGTACACGACGAGCCGATCCCCCAGGAAGATGCCGAATCCTCGCGCCGGCAACCCGTCGTGCAAGTGAATCTTGGGAATGCCCCGGGGGAAGTCGTAGACGATATGGTAGATGGGGTGGCTGAGGGGGACGTCCACAAGCGGCCGGTCGGGATACACCCGCGCGATCTCACGCCGAAAGCTGGGATCCAAGCCGTAATTGTCGTCCACGTGCAGGAAACCGCCCTGAGCCAGGTAGTCCCTCAGCCGCTGGATCTCGGCGTCACTGAAATGAATGTTGCCGTGGCCGGTCGCGTGCAGAAACGGATAATCGAACAGGCGATCGTCCATCAAGCTCACGCGCGCTTCAGTGGGGTCGACCTTCAGCGTCGTGCGCTCATTGATTGCGGCGATGAGATTGGGGATGCTGGACGGATTCGCGTACCAGTCACCACCTCCGTCGTACTGCAGGCGCGCGATCGCCAGTTGGGGCGATGCCTGCCGGTCGGACCGCGTGGTGCCAATTTCGGACGAGGCGACGGCAGCGTGTGAAGCGCGCAGCCCCGCGACCATCGGCGCAACCGAGCGTGCGGGCCCTCGGGCCGCCGCGGCCTGCGGCCCCGGGTCGGACACCCCAGCGGCAAGTCCAACGATCACCAGGAACGGAACGAACTTCACCACGCGTCCTCCCTCACTCGGCGTCTGTCGATTCCCGGCCGGGCTCGTGCGCCAACCGATACGCCAGATTTCGTGGCACCCCTTCCTCGTGCATGAGGGCCGTCGCGATTTCGCGGGGCGGTGTACCTGCTGCCCGCAGCGCATCGGCGCGAGCCCGCCAGGCGCCCTCATCGAATGGTGTGTCGGCCCGTCCCTCAATGACGATCACGACCTCGCCGCGCGGCGGGGTGCTGCCGTAATACGCAGCAAGGTCGGCAACTGTTCCCCTCCGAACCTCTTCATAGACCTTGGTCAACTCTCGCGCCACCGCCGCCTGCCGTCCCCCTGCTCCGGCATCAGCTAACGCCGCGAGCGTCAATGCGGTCCGATTCGGAGCCTCGTAGAGCACGGCCACGTGCGGCAGCTGAGCTATGTCGGACATCGTTGCGCTGCGGTCGGTGAGGCGACGTGGCGCGAACCCGAAGAAGGTGAAACGATCGCCGACCAGGCCCGACGCCACGAGCGCGGCAAGGAGTGCGGACGCGCCTGGGATCGGGATCACGCGGACCCCAGCATCGAGCGCGGCCCGCACGAGCCGGCCGCCGGGATCCGACAAGAGCGGCGTGCCGGCATCACTGACCAGCGCCAGGTCTTCACCGGCCACCATCCGAGCGACAAACCGGGGACTGGTGGCCGCCTCGTTGTGCTCGTGATACGCGGCCGTCGGGGTCGCGATGTCGAACCGGGTCAGCAGCGTGCGCGCCCGACGAGTGTCCTCCGCTAGGATGAGCGAGACCTGCCGAAGCACCTCGACTCCGCGAAAGGTCATGTCGCCCAGGTTCCCGATCGGCGTGCTGACGACGTACAGAGCCATGAGCGTCCTTCGGACGCTAGAAAGGAGAAAGGAGAGACGAGAAAGGAGGGAAGGTGTCCAAATCTGCGGGCGCCTGCCAATGCGCGTTGGCGCCCTGTAACTCTCCTCTCTCCTTTCCCCTCTCTCCTCTCTAGGCGTTCGGTCGGCGGCCTACGCCGCCGACGGAACGCCTAGGTGTTCCTTGAACTTCCGCTCGAGAATGCGGGCGCGGGACGGCGCCGATCACCTGGTCGACGAGCTTGCCATCCTTGAAAAACAGAATCGTCGGGATGGACCGCACGTTGAACCGCGTCGCCGTGGCCTGGTTCGAATCGACGTCGACCTTGGCCACCTTTGCCTTGCCTTCGTACTCGGCCGCGAGCTGCTCCAGTACCGGAGCGATCATCCGGCACGGGCCGCACCACGTGGCCCAGAAGTCCACGACGGCCAAGCCGGGATGCTGCTCGATCTCGGCCGCGAAATCACTGTCACTTACTGCACGTGCCTTGGTCATTGCTGTTCTCCCTGCGCGCGCTTCGCGCTGGTGTACGAGTCAAACCTCCGCTGACGGCGGACGTCCGGCGTGCCACAGACGCAAGCCAGCGGGGGCGTTAACTTCGGTGTGATAAAGCCTCGTCCCTTCTTCGTCATGCCTCATAGTTCCCAGCCGTCTCCTGACGCGGCGGTCCGCATCGCGCATATCGGGATCGCCGTTCGTACCCTCGGTGACGCGCTCCCCTTCTTCCGCGATGTCCTCGGGCTTCCGATCGTACCCCTCGACGACGCCGACGGCGCGCGCATCGCGGGACTGGCAGCCGGCGACGCGCTGATCGAGTTGCTCGAGCCAGTCGCTGCCGACACCCCTATCGGAAAATTCGTCGCCCGACGCGGTCCGGGGCTGCATCATGTGTGTTTCGTGGTACCTGATCTCGATGCGGCACTCGATCGCTGCCGATCTGCCGGCATACGTCTCATCGACGAAGTGCCGCGCACCGGCGCAGAGGGAAAGCGCATTGCATTCATTCATCCCAGCGCCACAGCCGGCGTCTTACTCGAACTGACAGAAGACTAATCCGGCACGCGCCCCGTCAGTTCCATCGCCCGAACGGTCAGTGGACAGGCTGACCAGCGTTCACGGTGCACGAGTGGACATCGCGCAGATCGATCTCCTTGACGTACCACCGCTCCTCGGGGCTTTCCTGGGTGGTGAAGAGCGTCGTCCGTGTGATTGGCCCGTTGTGCAGAATGAATCGGACTTGGCGGTCGCCATTGGGCGAGGCGTTCTCGTCGAGAAATCGCGCCGAGTCGTTGGCGAGACACTGCGCCATGATCACCTCGCTCTTCTCGATGTCTTCCCGAGGGACCGTTTCGCGCGCCGGGCCCTTCTTGGTGCCCCACACGAGACCCATCGCTTGGAGGTCCTGCGCGCGTACGGCGGCGAGGAACCGCTCCACCGCGCCGCGCGCGGTCGGCGCCCCAGCCAGATCCGGCGTCGGCGTCGTCGATGTCGAATGGCACGCGGCAATCGCCACGGCCACACCGATGGTCACGAGAGACGCTAATCTACATCGCACGTTGAAATCACTCGCTCGATGGGACGGGGCGAAGCTAGCAGGAGGAGCAAATGGCAGCAACCCGCTCGACGCGCTCCAATGGCGCCAAGCATTTGCGTTTGTACATCAACGTCGATCACGTCGCGACGGTCCGCCAGGCGCGAAAGACCGACGAACCGGATCCCGTGGCGGCCGCGGCGCTCTGCGAGACTGCAGGCGCGGATGGGATCACCGCGCATCTTCGCGAAGACCGCCGGCACATACAGGATGCCGATGTGGAACGCCTCGCGCGGGAGGTCCGCACCGTCTTCAACCTGGAGATGGCCGCGACCGACGAGATGATCCGGATCGCTCGCGGGCTCCGGCCGTATCAGGTAACCTTCGTCCCGGAACGCCGTGTAGAGATTACGACGGAGGGGGGACTCGACGTCGGAGCGTCCCGGCCGCGCCTCGAGCGCGCGATCGCCGAGCTCCACGCTGCCGGAATCCGCGTGAGCCTGTTCATCGATCCGGATGCCCGCGCGGTCACGGCCGCGGGGGAGCTCGGCGTGGCAGCGGTCGAGTTGCACACTGGACGGTACGCCGAAGCATCGCGGCGCGGCGGCGCCGTGCGTGCCGCCGAGCTGGACGCCCTGGCGGCGGCCGCACGGACAGGCCGCGAATGCGGCCTGTCCGTGCACGCCGGCCACGGATTGACTGTGCGCAATGTGGGGCCGGTCGCGGCGATCCCTGAGATCGAGGAGCTCAATATCGGGCACTCGATCGTGGGTCGTGCCCTCTTCGTCGGGTTGGGTGAGGCAGTCCGAGAGATGCGGGTGGCGATGGACACCGCCCGTTCGTCACATTACGCGGAGCATGGACCGTCGACTGGGCGCCGATGATGCGCTGGCGCGCGATGCGCCGCGACGGGCGGTCCGGCCGAACCGTGCAAGGGGCGGCATGAGGCGCGAATGACAACGACGAACGACTCCCTGAACTTCTTCGTGCTCGAGGCGGGGGAATGCCTCGAGCGACTCGACGCGAATTTGGCGAGCGCGGGCCCCTCAGGGCCGGACGCAGCCGAGTTTGTCCGTCACGCGCGGACGCTTCGAGGCGCGGCGCTGATGCATCGGCTTTCCGGCATGGCGGACCTCGCCGCGGCGGTGGAGCGCGCGGGTCGCGCGTTGCGTGACGGGTCGATCCGTTGGTCGCCCGCGGTCGCCGCGGCCCTCGTTGCTGCAGTGGACGACCTGAAGATCCTGTTGCACAACCTCCGAATCTGGGGACCAAACGAAGAGGCCCGCGCCACGCACCGCCTCGCGGACCTTGCGCGGCTCGTCCCGCCCGACCCGGACCGACCGCATACGCCGATCCCTCATGCAGACTCGGCCGAGGCTGGAGTGGCCTTCCTCGTGCGGGAAGCCACCGATACGGCGGCCGCTCTCGAAGCCGTTGCGACGTCTGCGCCGGATGGCCAGGACACACTCGACGCAGCGCTCGGTCACGTGCGCACGCTCCGTGGCGTCGCTGCCATCCACGACATGCCGCCGATTCCAGACGTTTTGGATGCCGTCGACCGAGCCGCTCGGGCGATCACAACGTCTCGCTCCGTCCCCACCCAGGCTCAGATCGCGTTGTTTGCAGCGGCGGCTGGATTGCTGCGGCGCACCGCAAAGGACTTGGGGACACTCGGTCGGCCAGAACGCAACACGGTCGAAGAGCGGCGGTTCCAGGCCACCTGCGATGCACTCGCCGAAACCAGCACGGACGCGGATCACATTCTCCCCATCAGCCAGCTCTTCTACGGCAACAATGCCGAGGCAGTCGTGTCGCGCGCGCCGAGTCCGCCGACGACGCCCGCGGATCGGTTCCGGCTCGAGGTGGTGAGCTTGGCAGAACATCTGCGGGGGCTGGTCCGGGACGCTCAGGCTACAGGCACCGGTCGAGTGCCTGACCGAACCGTTGTCGAATTGCGGGGAGCGCTCCTGTCAGTCCGCAACGCGGCCGAAAGCTTTGGCGAACACGACGTGTCCGAGTTTATCGGGACGTTCACCGAAGGCCATCCCGTTTTCGATTTCTTGACGCTCAACGCGATCGACGATCTCGCAGCGCTGCTGACAGAGCCGAGGGCGACCGCTGCCGGACTCGCCGCCCGCATGACGGAACTGGCGCGGGGTCGAGCCGTCGATGCCGGCATCGGCCACGGACTGCGGCCCGCGACGGACGACAGTGCCGACACGCTGATGGCGCCGCCGCGCCCCGCGGTCGCGCCCGCTCCAACGCGACCTGCGCCAGCAGCCTCGCCTGCGGCCGTGCAGCCCCAGCGCGCGAGTCGCGACCGGCTCCGCACGCCAACCGGCGGCCAGCTCCAGGCAATGCTCGCCGACGGCATCGCGCGATTCGCGCATCTCGGTGACCTGCCTCTGATCGACCAAACCGAGCCACTGGAGATGCCGTTGCCCGAACAGGGTGCGCCTCTGGCCGCGCCGACAGCCGCGCCCGCTGCTGAAGCGCCCCACGGCGAAGCAAGCGTGGTCCCTATCGAGACGCTGCTCTATCGCGGCGAGTCGGCGCTCGCGCGCGCACGGACGCTCCGCGATTCCCTCCGAAAGGCAGACGCGCCGGCACCTGATTCGCTTGCAGAGCTGTACGACCTGCTCGACTTGGCGACGGCGTCATGAGGCGTAACCGACTGCTCAAAGCGCACAATCAGTGAAGCTCGACTGGAAAGGCGCCGCCGGGATCGTGATCAGTGTGGCGCTGCTGTGGTGGGCGCTCCACGGCATTCACTTCGACGAGGTCTGGGGCGCGCTCCGCCGCTCCAACCCCTGGTACTTCCTCGCGGCCGCCGCCGTGTCGACCGCGGTGTTCCCCATCAGAGCGCGCCGGTGGCGACCGATTCTGGATTCCGTCGCCCTCGGTTTGCCGTTCGGCATGCTGTGGCGGGCGACGGCCATCGGCGTCATGATCAACAACGTCGCGCCGGCGCGTGTGGGCGAATTGATGCGCGCGTACGCGTTGACCCGCGAAACGTCTCGGGTCAGCCTCCCCGCAGCGGTTGCCTCGGTTGCCGTGGACCGTGTGTTCGACGCGCTAGTCGTGCTCGTCCTCACCTTGATCGCGATGGTGCTGCCTGACTTTCCCCGTGGGGCCCATGTCGGCAACATGTCCGCCGCCCATTGGGCGTGGATCGGGCTCGCAGGGATGGCCGCACTCATGCTCGTCCTCTACGCGCTCGTCTTCTTCCCGGGCTGGCTGATGCGCGCATTCGAACTATTGGCGCGTCGCGTGGCCCCTGCGTTGGAAGGGCCGGGCCGGCGAGCCCTGCAGGCGTTCACGGATGGACTCAGCGTGCTGCGGCACGGACCCCGAGTTCTCGCCGTGCTGTGGTGGGCCACCTTGCTCTGGGTCGTCAACGCACTCGGATTTTGGCTCGCATTTCGCGCGGTCGGCCTAAATGCATCGTTCGGCGCTGCGCTCTTCTTGCAGGGCGTCGTGGCACTGGCCGTGGCGGTGCCCTCCGCCCCGGGGTTTTTCGGCGTGTTCGAGGCGGCCGCGATCATCGGGTTTTCTGTCTACAATGTGCCGCGGGACGTGGCGGTCACGTGGGCGATCGGCTACCACATCGTGTCCTTCATCCCGATCACGTTGATCGGCATCTGGTACTTCGCGCGCCTGGGCTTGCACATGCGCGACGTGCGATCGGCGGAGGGCGGCGAGTTGTCGACCGCGAGCGCATCGTAGCGTGACCGGTTCGGCCGCAGCGGTCGCCGCGCAGGCCAAGATCAACCTTTTTCTCCACATCCTCGCGCGTGAGGTCTCGGGCTATCATCAGATCGAGACGCTCTTCTGTCGATTGGCCCTCGCCGACGACGTGGTCGTGCGACTCGCCGACGCCTGGACGCTCACGTGCGATGGAGCCGATACGGGTCCGGCCGAGGAGAACCTGGCGTATCGCGCGGCCCGACTCTATGCCGAACACCGCCACTGGCCCGTGGGTTGCGCCATCGAGATCGTGAAGCACATCCCGGTCGGTGCGGGGTTGGGTGGCGGGAGCGCCGACGCGGCTGCCGTGCTGCGGTGCTTGCAGGCCCTCGATCCACAGCCACCGAACGCGGAAGAACTCCTCGATTGGGGCGCGCGGCTTGGTGCGGACGTACCGGCGCTCACGATGGATGCGCCGCTGGCCCTCGGCTACGGGCGCGGCGAGCGACTGCTCGCGCTCCCGGGACTGCCCGTCAAGCCCGTCGTGCTGTGCGTCCCCGAGGCCCGTGTGGTGACGCGGGAAGCCTACGAGTGGCTCGCAGCCTCACGCGCCAGCGCGACAGCCTCCCTCCCTCACACCGCGCGGGTGCTCGATGGCCTCGCGCTCAGCCGCTGGGAGTCGGTCGCGCCGCTCGTGGCAAACGACTTCGCACCCGTGGTCAGCCAACGACATCCCGAGATCGCACGGGCGATATCGGAGTTGGCGGGTTTGCCCGAAGCACGCGCGTGTGCCATGACCGGTTCGGGGTCGACCGTCTTCTGTGTCTTCGACCACGTGGTCCCGCGACCGTGGCCACTGCCGCCGCTCCGCGGCGCGGCACTGATCGAGACCGAAACGGCTGATCACGTCGCCGCGGTGCGCCTCATCGGGTAGCGCGGCGCGGACGAGCAGGCTCGCGAAGCATGCTGCGACGGCACCGTGTTCCTCAAAGCCAGTAGCGATTCTGGTCGATTCGACGACATTTTACGATCTCCGATCGCGCGGATTTGCTCCTTGGTGCCCCTTCGTCCAATGGCAGGACACCAGACTTTGGATCTGGGAATGGTGGTTCGAATCCACCAGGGGCAATCACGCGCGAGTCGCACGTAACCAGCAAAAGGGACCGATGGACGGGATCGCCACTCCGAAATACGGATTCAAGCTGCTCGCGGGCACCGCGAACCGGCCGCTCGCCGAGGAAATCGCCAAGTGCCTCGGCGTCGAGCTATGCAAGTTGACGGTGTCGCGTTTTGCGGACGGCGAGATCTTCGTCCGGATCGATGAGAACATCCGTGGGTCGGATATCTTCATCGTGCAGCCGACGAACGCTCCCGCCGAGAACCTGATGGAGCTGCTGCTCCTCATTGACGCGGCGCGGCGCGCGTCAGCGGCCCGCATCACGTGCGTGATGCCCTACTACGGATACTCGCGCCAGGATCGCAAGGATCAGCCCCGTGTCGCGATCGGTGCCAAGCTCGTCGCCAACCTCATCGAGGTGGCGGGCGCTGACCGCGTGCTCGGCATCGACTTCCACCAACATCAGCTGCAAGGCTTCTTCGACGTCCCAGTCGACCATTTGTACGCGGCGCCGGTGTTCGTCTCCCACTATCGCAAGAAGCAGCTCAAGGACCTGGTGGTCGTCGCGCCCGACGTCGGCGCGGCGAAAATGGCACGTGGGTTCGCGAAGCGACTCGACGGGTCCTTCGCCATCATCGACAAGCGACGCCCGCGTGCGAACGTCGCCGAGGTCGTAAACGTCGTCGGTGAAGTCGCCGGCCGCGATTGCCTCATCGTCGATGATATGATCGACACCGCCGGGACAGTGGTCGAAGCAGCCCGCGCGCTCACCCGCCTCGGCGCCGAACACGTGTTCGTCTGCGCCACGCATGCGCTCTTCTCGGGTCCGGCAGGCGAGCGTCTCGCAGGGGCGCCGATCGCGGAGGTCACGGTCACCGACACGGTAGCCATCCCGCCGGAGCGTCGCTTCCCTCACCTCAAGATCCTGTCAGTCGGCGAACTGCTGTCGAAGGCAATCCGATACACTCACAGTGAGCAGTCCGTGAGCTCGCTATTCGACTGAGGCTCCGCCCCCGCGACCCGCTGTTATCGGCGGTCGGCCGCGCTTATATTGGTTGGTTCCTGCAGAGGGCCGCGGAGAGACCGCGGGAGCACCGGTTTGGATCCCGGCCGCTCCCCACGTCGCCTTGCGCGAACGACTGGCTCTCGAGTTTTTGCACGACGAATCACTGATACCTAACACCTAACCCCTGCCGTTATATGGCAACTGCACAATTGGGGGCGACACCGCGGACCGAGCGAGGCAAGGGCGCCGCGCGAGCGCTGCGACGCTCGGGGCGCGTGCCCGGCGTCGTCTATGGACACGCTCGTGAGCCGCAGCCGCTGACGATCGACACGCGTGAGCTCGACCGACTCCTGGAACAGATCTCCGCTGAGAACACGGTCGTCGAGCTGGACCTGGGCGGGCACACCTCGCGGACGCTCATTCGCGAGATCCAGCGCCACCCGTTTCGGCGACAGATCCTGCACATCGATTTCCAGGAGCTCGTCGCCGGTGAAAAGGTGACGGTGCGCATCCCGATCGTCCTGACGGGCTCACCCGTCGGTGTACGAGTCGACGGCGGCGTGTTGGACCAGACACTGCGCGATCTCGAGATCGAGGTGGATCCCGTCAACATGCCCAACCACATCGAGCTCGACGTCACCAACCTGGTGATTGGGGCATCGCTTCACGTCTCCGACCTCGCGCTGCCGCCGGGCGTCGAGGCGATCAACGAGGCCGACACGACCATCTGCGTGTGTGCCGCGCCTCGAGCGGTCATCGAGGAGACGCCGGCCGCCGCCGCGGAAGCGGTCGAGCCGGCCGCCGAGCCAGAGGTCATTCGCAAGGCGAAGACCGAGGAAGAAGAGGAGACCGACGAGAAGGACAAGGAGAAGAAGTAGTCGCTGCCTGAGACGAGCCCATCATGGCTTGTCTCAGGCGTCGTCGGACTGCACGATTCGTGAAGATCATCCTCGGGCTCGGAAACCCGGATCGCGAGTACGCACTCACCCGACACAACATCGCGTGGTGGGTCCTCGACCATCTCGCTGCCGTGTGGTCGTTCGATGGGTGGAAGCGAGACAAAGATGCGCTCGTCGCCTCGGGCGTCGTGGACAGCATACGTACGCGGTTCATCAAGCCGCAAACGTACGTGAACCTCAGTGGCGCCGCGCTGCGTCCGTATGTGCGACGCCCGACCTGGTCCGCCGCGACCGACCTGCTGGTGATTGCAGATGACGTGGCCCTTCCCATCGGCACGTACCGGATCCGGCGCGCCGGCAGCAGCGGAGGCCACAATGGACTCAAGAGTATTGAAGCAGCACTCGGATCACGCGAGTACGCGCGACTCAAGATCGGCATCCGTCCCGATGTGGAGCCGACTCGGGACCGCTGGCACGCAGATTTCGTCCTCAGCCCCGTCGGCAAGGAAGAGCGCGCGACGCTCACCGCGCTCATGCCAACGCTGACCGATGCGGTCGAGGTCTGGTTGCATGAAGGCGTCGACGTCGCGATGAACCGGTTCAACCGCTAACTGCGATGCTGAAGCTCGGCATCGTGGGGCTCCCCAACGTCGGCAAGTCGACGCTCTTCAACGCGCTCACCGCGGCGCACGCGGACGCCTCCAACTATCCCTTCTGCACGGTCGAACCCAACGTCGGCATGGTCGAGGTGCCGGATACCCGGCTCACGCACTTGGCGGCGATCGTACAGCCCAAGCGGGTCGTGCCGGCGGTCGTGCAGTTCGTCGACATCGCCGGGCTGGTGAGAGGCGCCGCAAGCGGGGAAGGACTGGGGAATCAGTTCCTCGCCAACATTCGCGAGACCGACGCGATCGTGCACGTCGTCCGATGCTTCGAGGACCCGGATGTCACGCATGTGATGGGGGCGGTCGACCCCGTACGCGATCGCGACGTCATCGATATCGAGTTGGCGCTCGCTGACCTCGGCACGCTCGAGAAGCGACTCGATCGCACTCGGCGAGCCGCACGCGCAAACGACAAGGACGCAGTAGCGGAGCTCCCAGCGCTCGAGCGGGCTGCCACCGAGCTGGGCGCGGGACGCCCGCTCCGCGGAGTGCGCCTCACGAAGCAGGAATACGCAGTCCTCGCAGGGCTGCAGTTGATGACGCTGAAGCCCGTGCTCTATGCGGCGAACGTCAAGGACGATGAGCTGTCGGGCCATGAGGGACCGCACCTCACCGCACTGCGACAAGCCGTCGCCGCAGCGGGAGAACCCGCCGAGGTGGTGGCCTTCTCCGCCAAGATCGAGTCGGAACTCGCCGAGCTCCCGCCCGCCGATCGCGCCGAGTTCTTGTCGTCGCTGGGTCTCGAGTCGGCGGGCCTGGATCGCTTGATTCAGGCGGGCTATCACCTGCTCGGACTGCAGACATTCTTTACGGCGGGCGACCCGGAAGTTCGAGCCTGGACGATCCACCGCGGCGATGCCGCGCCGACCGCCGCCGGTGTTATCCACACCGATTTCGAGCACGGCTTCATTCGCGCCGAAACGGTGAGCTATCCCGACTTCGTCAGCTTCGGCGGCTGGAAGACGGCGCGCGAGCGCGGCGCCGTACGCTCGGAAGGCAAGGAGTACGTCGTGCAGGACGGAGATGTGATGCTTTTTCGGTTTAATGTGTGAACTGCTAGACGTTGGACGTTAGACGTTGGAAGGGTGAGTTCAACGACTGGTTGCAACAGTTTCGGCCAACTTCTCTGCCGGCGTCATGAAGCCGAGCGTTTTGCGCGGCCGCGTATTCAGCTTGAGCGCGATGGCGTTGAGCTGCCGTTGCGTGAACGTCGAGAGATCGGTGCCCTTGGGCAAGTATTGCCGCAGGAGCCCGTTCGTATTCTCGTTGGTGCCCCGTTGCCACGGACTGTGCGGATCACAGAAATACACCACGACGTCCGTGGCGACGGTGAAGCGCTGGTGCTCGGCCATCTCGAGCCCGCGGTCCCACGTCAGCGACGCCATAAACCCCGCCGGCAAGCGCCGTGCGTGCCGCGTGAGTGCGCGGTTCACCGTCGGCGCATTCCACTGGGCGATCTTGACGAGCTGGACGAAGCGCGACTTCCGCTCCACCAAAGTCGCCACGTGGCTCCGCCGGCCGGCCCCGGCCAAGAGGTCCCCCTCCCAGTGGCCGGGCACCGCCCGATCCTCCACGCTCGCCGGTCGCGCCGCGATCGGGACGGCGGCGGGGATCTGGGCCCGCGATTGCCGGTGGGTCGAGTAGCGCCGACTCCGGCGCATTGCGTGCGACCGCCTGAGGTGCGCGAGGAGCTCCTTCTTCAGGGCGCCCCGCGCCTGGACATAGAGCGTGCGATAGATCGTTTCGTGCGACACGTGCATGGCCGGGTTCCGAGGGTACGTGCGCTGGAGCCACCCTGCAATCTGGGCCGGCGACCAGTCCCGCTGCAGCTTCGCCGCGACGAGCGCACACAGCCGCGGCTCGCGCGCGAGGCGGCAGCACTTGGGCCGTGCGGTCGTGCGCCACATCCGGGCCTCCGCTCGCACGGCGCGATACTGGGTCCGTCCGCCATTGCGGGCCACCTCGCGACTGATCGTGGAGGCGGGGCGCCCGAGGTCGCGCGCAATCTCCCGGATCGCCTCCTCCGCGGCCACGCCACGACTGATCTGCTCGCGCTCTGCCGTCGTCAATGCCCGCGCCGCGCGGTGCCGGGGCGGCCGCGGGATGCCACCCTGGATGGCGAGGAGCGCAAAGATCGACCCCGAGTCTTTGCCCACCGCCCGGCCGATCTTGAGCGTGGATTCCCCGACCTTCCACCGGGCCCACACTTCAGCTCTCTGCGCCGGTGACCACCCGTACTCCTGTGCGGCCTGATGTCGCGCCATTCCTCCACCTCCGATGAGTGCATGGTCAATCAACTCCAATCAACTACTGTTGCACTCACCGGTTGAACCGAAGCGACAAACCTCGAGGCCAGGCTTGGCACGTCTAGCTAGCCTCGAGGTTTGTTTTCCAACGTCTAACGTCCAACGTCTAACGTCTAAAACGTTTGCGTCTAGCCTCGGTCCTGACCCTGCATTAGCTTTGCGCTCGCGGCTTTGCCGTTCGACACTTACCCTCCTCCCGCGGCCGGCAACCCCCGGGAGGCGGCTCAGAGACCAAAGGGAGGATTGCCAAATGCCCCGCCCATATGAGGTGGTGTACATCTTCGACTCGTCGCTCGAAGACGGCGTCATCGCCGACAAGCTGACGCGATTCCACGGCATGCTGGGGACGAGTGGTACCCCGCCGGCCGACTTGCACGTCGACCTGTGGGGTCGACGCCAACTGGCCTACACTATCGGTCCGCGCGAGACCGGCTACTACGCCGTCGCACGCTTTGGCACCGAGCCCGACACGCTGCCCGAGTACGAGCGCGCGCTCAAACTCGATGATGGAGTCGTGCGCTACCTGATCTCGCTGCATGACCACGAGGTGGGCGCGCCGCCCATGTCCGAGGAAGACCTCGTGGCAGCTCGGCGTCGCGACGATGACGACGATGATGAGGAATAACTGATGCGTCGCCCACAGAAGTCCTGCCCGTTTTGCGAGATGCGTGTGCGGTTCATCGACTACAAGGATGATCGGACCCTGGGTCGCTTCATCACCGATCACGGCAAGATCCTTCCCAGTCGGTTGAGTGGGACCTGCGCGCGACATCAACGCCAGCTTGCGACCGCAGTCAAGCGCGCGCGGTATCTCGCGCTGATTCCTTACGTCAAAGGTCACACCGCTTAGCGCACGCACGCCCGTCCCCGCCGGCGCCGCCGAGGCAGCCGGCCGGGGCCATGGCATGCTGCTGTTGATGGCGGTGGCCGCCTTCCTGCTCGTGCCATCGACGCCGCTGCTGCAGAACGTGGCGCCGGTGATGGACACGGCGCTCTTGCTCGTGCCGGCGATCGCGGTGTGCGCGGCATTGGGCTGGGCGGTCGGGGGACGCGCGTGGCTCGCCGCCCTATGGGCGAGCCTTGCTGTAGTCCTCGTGCTGTGGCACGGACTCTCGCACATCACCTACACCGCGCTGCAGTGCGGGTGGGCGCTCGTGCTGGCCGCGTCCTTCGGCCTCGTGTGCGCCGCCAGTCCTCCGGCAACGCGGTTTCTGTCGCGCGCGTTGACAGCGCTCGCCCTCAGCGTGGCACTCGTGGGGCTTTTGACCCTCGGCAGCCGGAACGCGGCAAGCGCCGTGAGCCAATCGATCCATTCTGAATGCGACCTCGCGGCCGAACAAAGCCCTCAGCTGGGTCAAGGAGACCGCGAGCACCGAGGAATGGAGGGACTGGACCGCGAGCTCACGCCAGGGCACCGCCTTCGCGACCGCGGAGCAAGCGCTCGATGAGGTGCTCTCCTCACTACCCGAAGACGCCGTGGCGTTTTATCCCGCGCTGCTCGGCCTGGAATCGCTTGCCGCCCTCGCGCTGGCATGGGCGGTCTATCACCGCATCAGTCGAGCACGGATCGGCGAACCGCTCAACCGGTTGACGGACTTTCGCTTTAGTGACCAGCTCGCGTGGGGGCTGATTGCCGGCGCGCTGCTGGTGCTCTTGCGCCCCACAGGCGACTGGGCGGCGCTCGGACTCAACCTGCTCCTGTTCTTCGGGGCGCTGTATGCCCTCCGTGGTCTGGCTGTTGTCGCCTGGTTCGTGCGGACCCTGCGCGTGAGTGCCCCGGCGGTCACCGCGCTGGCGCTCGTCGCCGCTCTGCTGTCCGCCCCGGCGTCGCTCGCACTGGCACTGATCGGACTGACCGACTCGTGGGTCGATTGGCGCAGCCGCGCGCGGCCCGCGACGCGGTGAACTACAGAGATTACGTATTAAGGGTTAGGGTTTAGAGAACGACACCAACTGTCTCTTTCGCTTTCGGAGTGAACGGCCATGGAAGTCATTTTGCGCGCTGCAGTGGAAAACTTGGGCCACCCGGGCGACATCGTGAACGTCGCGGCGGGGTACGGGCGCAATTACTTGCTCCCGCGCGGCCTCGCGTATGCGGCAACGCCTGGCAACAAGAAGCGCATGGAGCAGGAGCGTCAGCGTCTCGAAGCCGCGGAGTCGTCGCGGCGGACGACCGCCGCCCAGCTTGGCGAGCGCCTGGAACAGGTCTCTCTCACCTTCTCGGCGCGCGTCGGCGACGAAGGGAAGCTCTTTGGGTCGGTGACAGCCGCGGACATCGTGCACCAACTCGAGAGCCAGGGCTTCAACGTCGAAAAGCGACAGATCGATCTCCACGAGCCGATCCGCTCGCTTGGCGTGTATCGCGTTCCGATCCGCCTGCATGCCGACGTGAAACCCGAGATCAAAGTGTGGGTCATCAAGGCCTAGTAGCAGGACTCGTTCTTGCGGTTCGCGAGACCGCGCCCTGCCGGATTCTCACCCGAGTCGAATGCCCCGACCTGTTGCGACAGTCGATGTAGCCGCGGCCGCCCATCGCGCGGCGATGTTGTGTGTGGATCGTAAGAGCAATGATGTCGTCATACTGAATCTGAAGCCGCTGACCGACATGACGGACTACTTTGTGATCGCGAGCGGCACCTCAGATACGCATGTCAGAAGCGTGGCCGAGCACGTGGTGACCGAGCTCAAGAAAGAGGGCACGCCCGTCTATCACATTGAGGGACTCGCGCAGGGTCGGTGGGTTCTGCTCGATTACGTGGACTTCGTCGTGCATATCTTCCATCCAGCGCTGCGCTCGTTCTACCAGCTCGAGCGCTTGTGGGGCGATGCAGACGTGACGCCGGTCGGGACCGCGACGGTCGGTTAGACCGTACGGGGGCCTCCCCAGCGCTGCGCATGTGGGAGGAGAAGCAGGATGCGGGTCGAGCTGGTGCGGGCGGCGATGGGCGCTGCCCTCGGCGTCGCTGGGTTGGCTGCCCCATCGAGCCGCCCCCTCGGAGCGCAGGACTACTTCGGCCAAAACCAGGTCGAGTATCGCCACTTGCAGTGGCGCGTGATCGAGACCGCACACTTTTCGGTCCACTACTACCCGTCAGAGCGGGTCGCCGCCCACGACGCGGCACGCATGGCCGAGCGCGAGTACGCTCGGCTCTCGCAGCTGCTCAATCACGAATTCGTCGAGAAGAAACCGATCCTGCTGTTCGCCTCCCGGGCCGACTTTGGCCAGAACAACGTCACCGGCGATCTGGGGGAGGGCGTGGGTGGTGTGACGGAAGCGACACGCGACCGGATCCTCCTGCCCTTCACTGGTGATCTGCGGTCGTTCGAGCACGTCCTCGCGCACGAGATGACGCACGCCTTCCAGTACGACGTCTTCGGCCGCGGGCACGCCGGAGCCGGATTGCGACGCCTGGCCGCGGTCGATCCGCCGCTGTGGTTCATGGAGGGCATGGCAGAGTATCTGTCGTTGGGACCCGACCATCCGCTGACGGCTGCGGTGATGCGCGACGCGGTGGTCAACGGGCACATGCCCACCCTCGACCAGATGACGCGAAGCCCGGACCGCTACTTCCCGTACCGATACGGTGAAGCCCTGTGGGCCTACGTCGGGAATCGCTGGGGAGACGAGGTGATCGGCGAGATCATGGCTGAGGTGCCCTTCGCCGGCGTCGATCGGGCGTTCCAGCTCGTCCTCGGTCTCTCCCTCGCCGATCTCAGCGAGGATTGGCGCTCGGCGATGGAAGCGCGCTACCTCCCCGGTGTCGCGGGATTGCAGCGACCCCGGCTCTACGCGCAGCCGTTGCTGACGCCGCGGCGCACCGGCGGGACCGTCTTCGTCGCGCCGACCCTCTCTCACGACGGCCGCTACATTGCGTTCATCTCGACCGGCAGCTTCCTGCGCGGTGAGGTGTTTCCCGACCTCTGGCTCGCCGATGCGCACAGCGGCAAGCGGATCAAGCGACTCGTCGAGAGCACCACGAATCCGCAGTTCACCGAATTGAATCTCCTGTATTCGCAAAACGACTTCTCACCCGATGGGCGATTGCTCGCCTTCACGGCCCTCACCGATGGCCAACACGTGCTGTACCTGTTGGACCTGCGCCGCGATCGGGTGGTGAAGCGCTATCGCCTGCCGGTCGACGTGTCGAGTCCGGCGTTCTCGCCCGACGGCTCGAGGATCGTATTTACGGGTATGCGGGGCGGCGTGACGGATCTGTTCATGATCGACGTCGCTGGTACGCATGTCCGCCAGCTGACGGACGACCACTATGGCGACCGGCAGCCGCAATGGTCCCCTGACGGCCGCACCATCGCCTTTGCAAGTGACCGGGGTCCGGATGCCAACCTGGAGCAGTTGCGCCTGCCGCGATGGCGAATCTGCCTCTACGATCTCGCCTCGGGCGAGATCACGGTCCCGCCCGGACAGTTGGGCCTCAATTTGAACCCAATGTGGTCCCCGGATGGGCGCTCGATCGCCTACATCTCAGATCGGACCGGTACGGCGAACATCTTCTTGTACGACCTCGCCACCGGGCATCACGATCAGCTGACACGCGTCATCGGTGCCGTGTCGGCGTTCACAGAGTACAGCCCGGCGATTACGTGGGCCCGACAGGCCGACCGTCTCGCCTTCACGTATTACGAGAATGATCAGTATCGCGTGTGGGCCGTCGATGACCCGCGGCACTTGCGCGATCGAAGTCGCACTGACAGCAGCGCGGCGGCGAGCACCGTGGCCGGACGGATCGTCGATACCGCCGCTGGCGCGCTCGCCGACGCGCCAGTGCCGACGACATCATCCGTGCACGAGGGGCGCCGCACAGGTGACTGGCGGCTGGATCACGTGCGACCACCACGCGACACGCTCTCGTCTCCGGGCGAGAACGAGTGGGGCCCGAGCGGATGGACCGGCCGATCAGCGGTGCGAGACTTCGGCGACACCGCGTCTTTCGTGTTACCGGACTCCGCGCACCTCAAAGACCATCCATACCGGGTCGGATTTCGCGCCGACTATTTCGCCGACCCATCCGTTGGGTACGTGTCGAGCAGCTACTTCAGCGGCGTATACGGCGGGACCGCTGTGTTGTTGAGCGATCTCCTGGGCGAGCAACGGGTCGCACTTGCCGCACAGCTGACAGGACGGCTCGCCGACGCGCAGCTGCTCGCCGCGTACACGAATCTCGCGCGTCGCGTGCAGTACAGCATTGGGATCTATGAGGTACCGTACTACTACTACTCCGCCGATCAGTTTCAAACGACCAGTGCGACCGGCGGCGCGCAATCGCTCCAGCTCACACGTGATGAAGTCCGACAGGCGTTCGCCGTCGCCCAGTACCCCATCAATCGGTTCATGCGGTGGGAGGTGGGGGCGCACTACACCGACCTGGGTCGCTCGACCTACTTCACGAGCCGTCAGGTCGATGTGATCGACAACACCGCCACCGGCTTCGGACTGGACAGCGTGCGCACCATCTCGACGGACAACTTCGTCCAGCCCTTCGTGGCACTCGTGGGTGACGACGCGCTGTTCGGGGCGACTGGTCCCATTTCGGGTCATCGGTTCCGCCTGGAGGTCCAACCCACACTCGGCAGCCGATCCTGGACCGAGTACACCGCGGACATTCGGCGCTACATCCCCCTTTTGTTCGACTATCTCACGCTGGCGACACGAGTCTTGGGCGACGTGAAAACGGGCCCGGATGAGTTGTTTGTGCCAAGCGATGTCGCCTCGCCGTACCTGTTGCGCGGGTACGATCGCACCGACCAGTACTATGCGGGATGCACTCTGACAAACCCCGGCTCGCCCGGATGCAGTCTCGTGCAAGCGCTCGGCAGCCGGCTGCTGGTCGGCAATGTGGAACTCCGCTTCCCCGTGGTACGTCGAGTCGACTTGGGCCCGCTTCCGGTGTCGCTCCCGCCGATTGATGGCCTGATCTTCGCAGACATGGGTGTTGCCTGGAGTCGCAATCAGACGCTGTACTGGACCCGGCCCGCGAATTTTGACGTGTCGCGGCAGCGCTACCCGCTGGCGAGCTACGGGGCCGGCCTCCGCATCAATCTGTACAACCTCGCCATCATGCGTTGGGATTTCGCCATCCCCATTGACGCCGGCTGGCGAGGCTATTGGCGCTGGTCGTTAGGTCCGGATTTTTGACAGGCGGCGCCCTGCGTCACTACGGCCAGTCCCAGGCAAGCGCTCGTTGTTGTCTCCTTACTCCTTTCTGCTCCGCTCCTTTCTCGCGCGGGAACCCGCGCGCGTGGTAGATTGAGCACGTGTGGAGATCCGTCTGGCCCCTGGCCGTGCTCACGCTTGTCGCGTGCAACAGGGACCGTGCGTCGGCGCATGCCCCAAACCCACCGCCGGCCACGACGACCGCGGGGCAGGCGCCACCGGCCACCGGCCCGGAAGCCCTCGTCCTGCGCGTCCCGCGCACGGGAGGCATCGCGCATGCCTATGACTATGACCGCCTCGACTCCGCCATTTGGACGTCGACAGACCGGGTGCCCGCGATCACGCGGGCGCTGGCGTTCGACGACAATGATGGGTCAGCCGTCGTCGTCGATACGCGCGGCGCACCTCGCCGAATTGCGCTCCGAACCGGGGCGGTCAGTGATCCCCCTGACGTCAAGTTGACCGCCCTCCGCTCCGTGGACGGTGCATCTGTCTACGGAGTGTCGCCAACCGGCGTGGTCACGCGTTTGACCCCGACGGATGTGCACCCGTGGACGCTTCGACCCCCGGAAGCCGCACGCGACGTCGCGCCGCAGCCCGATGGCAGTGTGCTGATCGTGGGCGACGGGACCGGCCCCGTCAAGCTGTGGCTCGTCCGGCCACCTGGAACCACGATGCTGGACAGCGCGTCTCTGCCCCATGCCTCACGCCTGCTGCGTACAGTCGTTGGTGATCGAGCCTACTTCGCGTCCGATTCCGCGCTGCAAGCGGTCCGGACGCGGGACCTCCAACCATCACAGCCAGTCCAATTCGATCGGCGCCTGCGGGCCATTGCGCCCACCCCCAGCGGCGACCGTCTGTTCATTAGCCTCGATTCCGTGAGTGCGTTGCGCGTGATCGACCGGTATAGCGGCCAGGATAATGGGACCGTCACCCTTCCGGGTCCGGCCAGTGAGTTGCGGATGGATTCACTGGGCCGCTTCCTGCTGGTCCGACCCCTGCATGGCGGAGATTCGGCGTGGGTTGTTGCCGTCGGCACCGACCGAGTCGTCGGCCATGTTCGCACGGCATGGACAGCGGACCTGCCGTTCGTCGGCGTCGATGGATCCATCGTGGTTGCCCAGGGCGCGGATGTGCTCCTGTTGGACCCCCAGTCTTTCGCTGTCCGTCGCACCGTCACAGACGGCGCACATGATTTCTGGATCCCTGTACGCTGGAATGGGCTCCGACCACGGGCACCGGGTCTCGACCAGCCGGTGACCTTTCCCAACGCGCCCGCTGACACCACCGACTCGATCCTGGCGGCGATCCGCCGGAGCCAACAGGACACCGCGGTCCACCCGACCACGGCGCCATCGCCGACGACCTCGGGCCCCGTCGTCGACAGCGCCCAGGGACGACTCAACGCGCCTAGTGCCCCGCATACCGCAGGCTTCACGGTGCAGTTTGCTGCCCTGCTCAACGCGGATTCCGCGCGGCGCCGGGCGGCGCGCATTGTATCCAACGGCCAGTACGCACGTGTCGTCGCGACCTTGCGTGGAACGGCAACCGTGTACGTCGTCGTGCTTGGCCCGTATCCTACGCGCGACGCGGCCGATGCGGCCGCTCGCGCCAGCCACCAGCCCAGTCCATGGGTGTACGAGGGGGCACCGTGACATTGACTGGCACTGAAGACGCCGCCGCGGTGGCGGTCATTGGGCGTGATGCGGTGGCCACTGGCAGCGCGGCCCTCGAGCTGGCGCGGGCGGAAGCGCGCCACCGCGCGGTCACGATCGTGGACCTGATCGGCGATGCGCCTCCGCTCCGGCGGGTCGTGCGGTCGGATGACGATCACGGCGTTGCGGATTGCTTCACATATGGCATGTCGTTCGGCGCCGTCTCCCGCCCGACCACCGCTGACCCGCACGTGTCCGTCATCCCGTCTGGCAGTGAACCCCTGGCCTACCCCGAAACGTTGGGGAGTCGGCGGTGGGAACGCTTGATCGCGCAAACGCGCCAACGCGGTGACCTGGTCGTCTTCGCCGCGTTGGCGGGCACGCCCGGCCTCGACACACTCATCTCGCGGATCGACTTCGTGATTCCCGAGGGTCTTGTCCTCCGGACGCCGCCCGTCGCCGCCGGGACACCCGTGACCGGGACGTCCACCGCGGCAGCCGACGTACCGGCGCGCCCCCGCGCGCCGCGCGTATTGGCCTCCCAGTCACCCGGATTGTCCCGGCGCCGCGTGGTTGGCATTGCCACGGCCCTGGCCGTGGTACTCGTGGCAGCAGGCACCGCGTGGGCTGTGCGTCGATCGACGGCGACGCGATCGCGCACAGTCGCAACAGCCGCCGCGAGCGACACGGACCGGAGGGACACCTTGACCTCAACGGCCCAACTCGCCGAGCACCGCGCAGGAGATGTTCCGCCTGGGTCGGTCGGCGCGCTGGCGGATCCAGAAGACTCGGCCGTAGCGTCCGCGTTCGCGATCCGCGTAGGCACATATCCCACCTATGAGGGAGCCCTTCGTGCGCTGCGCCAGCAGATCAAGCGCGGAGCGGCGACCATCACGCCCCTCCCGCAACCCGGCACGACGTCGTCGCCTGCTGGCGCGCCGGCACAGACCTTCGCTCTCTACGTCGGTGCTGCATCAACCGCGGCGACACTCGACTCTGTGGCCCAGGCATGGTCGCGGGCAGGGGGGTTTGTCGGCGGCGCCGTGACACACACCCCGTATGCCCTGCGCCTCACCGGCCGCATCCCGCCGGACTCCGCCCGTCGCGCGACGATCGCGTTGCGCCTGCGTGGCGTGCCGGCCTACGCGCTGGATGCCGCCGACGGTCGTGCCGCAGTCTATGCGGGCGCGTTCGTGTCCGCGGACCAGGCCGAGGCGCTCGCGACGTCCTTGCACAACATCGGCATCACAGCTGTGTTAGCGTACCGCGTCGGCCAAGCGCCATAGTGAACGGCGTCCTGTCGGCCCGGCCTGGGTGTGGTTCGCACACCGCTGATAAAACGTGGTTGCCGTCGTCTCCTCTCTCCTTTCCCCTTTCGCCTCTCTCGGGCGCGCCGCGCCCGCGCCGTCGTCTCCTCTCCCCTTTTCCCTTTCTCCTCTCTCGGGCGCGCAGCGCCCGCGGTTCCTCATGCGCCTGACACGACTTGAGCTGCACGGCTTCAAGAGCTTCGCCGACTCGACCACATTCGCATTCGAGCCCGGCGTGACGGCCATCGTCGGCCCGAACGGGTGCGGGAAGTCCAACGTATCCGACGCGGTCCGATGGGTGTTGGGCGAGCAGCGGGCCCGCTTGCTCCGCGGCGTGAAGATGGACGAGGTGATCTTCCAGGGGTCCTCTGCACGGCGTCCAGTCAGCGTCGCGGAAGTCTCGCTGCACTTCGACAACGACGACGGGATGCTGCCCATCGCATACCGTGAGGTCGTGGTCACGCGCCGCCTGAGCCGATCTGGCGAGAGCGAATATCTGCTCAACCGTGCACCCTGCCGGCTGCGCGACATCCATGATCTCATGCGCGGCACGGGTCTCGGCGCGGACGCCGGAGTCGTGATCGAGAGCCGGATGATCGATGCCCTGCTATCCGATCGGCCGGATGATCGACGGGAGCTCTTCGAGGAGGCCGCGAGCATCGGTCTCTATCGTGACCGCCGCCGGACGACGGAGCGGCGCCTCGAGGAAACCTCCATCGACCTGTCCCGACTCGATGATCTCGTCGCCGAAGTGCAGACACAGGTCCGCTCGCTCGCCCGGCAACGCCGCCGGGCCGAGCGCTACAGCGAGCTCACGGCCCGGCGCTTCGCTGTCGAGGTCACGTTGGCCGCACGGGAGTTGGAAGCAGCACAGGTCGAGACCGCAGGACTGGATCGTGGGACCGAGGACCTGAGGCAGCGCGTGCCGCAAAGCGACGCAGCGGCAGTCGCCGCGGAGCAGCAGCGCGACGCGGCCCATCGCGATCGAGCGGCCGCCGAGGCGATGCGAACCGAGCTTGCCCGTCTGGTGGCGGCGCAGCACCAGCAGGCGTCCGCGCTGCAGGGTGAGATCGCCGTGGCCGAGGAGCGTCAGCGCAACGCCCAGTCCCGCCGACAACGTGCGGAGGACGAACGACGTGCCGGCGAAGCCGTCGGGACGCGCGTGTTCGCCGAACGCGAGGCCGCGGCTATCGAGCGGCGCGAGGCCGAAGGCACCGTGGCGGCCGCCAGCGCGACGTTGGCCGGCCGTGTCGACGATGAGGACGCAGCCCGGCAAAGCGTCGCGACGACCCGTCGGGCCGCCGATGACTACGAGCAGCTCGCGCGGGAGCTGCGCGATGCGGTCGCCCATCTGGATATCGAACGCGCGGCCGCGCAGCGCGAGCAGCGGGAGCTGCTCGAGCGGCTGGACGCCCTGGCGACGGAGCGCGCAGCGCTCGCCGACCGCGAGGCCAGCGCAGACCGCGATGAACAGGACGCTGCACGAGAGCAATCAGTCGCAAATGAAGCGTTCGCCGCGGCGCAGGCGCGGGCCATCGCACGGCGCGCCGATGCCGTCAGCGCTCGCGCGCACGAAGCGGACGCCTATCGCACGTTCGCGCGGGCCGAGGCCAGTCTCGCAGAAGTCGACGGCAAGGTGAGTGCCCTCGAACGGCTCGAGCGGGACCGCGTAGGCCTCGCACCCGCTGCGGCGAAGCTGTTGGCTGTTCGCAGCCGGTTTGGCGCCGACGCGGTACTCGGGCCTTTGAGCGACTTCCTGACCGCCGGCACCTCGGACGCCGCCGTCGTCGAGCGCTATCTGGGCGCGACGGTGCACGCCATCGTGGTGCGAGATCGAGCCGCAGCGGCCGCGATCCGCGCCTGGCATGCCACGGAGAATCCGGGTCCGCTGTGCCTGTTGCCGCTTGACGCGGTCGCGAATGCGGCGGAGGGCCGCAGAGTCGATGCCGTCGCAACAGGCGCCTCTTCGACCACAGCTCGAGAAGCTCGCTCGCTCGCCGAGCGCGTGACGCCGGCGGACTCGGTCCGCAACTGGGTCAACTCGCTGCTCGGACGTGTGCGCGATCTCGGCGACGGGCTTGCGTTCGAGGACGCACAGGGCGCGATGTGGCTGCCAGGCGACCCGACCGGGCACGGCCCGCTCCGCCGTCGAGCCGAGCTCGCGTCGTTGCGCTCGGCGCGCTCGGCCAGTGCGGCTGCGAGAGAAGCCGCGGCGGATGCGGCATCGAGAGCCCATGCCGCATTGGCGGCCGCTGAGGCCCACGCGGCCGGCGCCGAAGAGGCAGCCGCCAACGCCGATCAGCAAGCCCGACGCGCACGGGAACACGGCGCCGAGTGCACTCGTCAGCTGGAACGCGTGCGTCGGGACATTGCGCAGGCGGAAGAGTTGTGGGCGCAACTCGCCGCACGGGGGGAAGCGATGGAGGCTCGCGTGACCTCGCTCGCCGAGCAACGAATCGCGTCCGAGGCCAGACTCGCCGAGGCGCGTACCGGGGCGGTCGAGGCGCGCACGGCATTGGCGGAGGCCGAGCGGCGCTACGAAGGGTCGCGTGAGGCGCGCACTGGGGCGCAGGTCGATCTCGCCCAGGCCGAAGCTCGATCCCAAGTCGCAGTTGACCGTGACACGCGTCTGGCCGACGAGTGCGCGAGCGCGACCGGCCGACTGGAGGCCCTGCGCACGGAGTTGCGATCCCTGTCGACCGCGGATGGGGAGCTTGCCCAGCAGATGGCCACCTGGCGCGTCGACCTCGCCGCGCGGCACGCCGCCCTCGCGGATGCAGAGGCGCGGCTGGCCGACGCCGAAGCGGCCGTTCGCGATGCGGACACCCGACTCATGGCCGCCGATCAGGCGCTGGACAGCGCGCGCCACGAAGGTGCCGCGCTCGCCGCGGAGTTGCATCGTCTGGAACTGCGCCGGAGTGACATCGCTGGCCGACAGCACGCAACTCGTGAACGGCTCGAAGCGGAGTGGCGGCGCCCCTGGGAGACGCTCGTTGCCTCGTGCACGCTGCTCGACACCGACAGCGACGCGCTCCGCCCAGAGGCCGCGGCGCTGCAGGAGGAGATCACGGCGCTCGGCCCAGTCAACGCACTGGCTATTGAAGAGCACGAGGAAGAGGTCAGGCGGCTCGAGTTCCTGACTACGCAACGGGCGGACCTGGCGGCCGGCAAGGCGTCGCTGCAGCAGGCCATCCGCGAGATCGACTCGACGGCGCGTGAGCTGTTCCTCGACACGTTCGAGCTCATCCGTGAGAATTTCCGACGGATCTTTTTTACGCTCTTTGGGGGCGGCGAATGCGACTTGCGTCTAGAGAACCCTGATGCGCCGCTCGAATGCGACATCGAGATTCACGCCTCGCCACGTGGCAAGCGTACCCAGCGCATCCATCTGCTGTCGAGCGGCGAGCGAGCCCTGGTGGCGCTGTCACTGTTGTTCGGGATCTTCCTCACCAAGCCGAGCCCGTTCTGCCTCCTCGATGAGGTCGACGCCCCGCTCGACGATCAGAACATTGGTCGATTTGTCAGGATGCTGAATGAGTTCAAGGCACGGACGCAGTTCATCATCATCACGCACAACCCGCGGACCACGACCGAAGCCGCGGACGCAGTGTACGGTGTAACCATGCAAGAGCCTGGCGTTTCGGCCGTGGTCAGTGTCCGACTCCACCGGCCCGAAACCGAGGTGGGCCCAAGCGAACGGAACGGCGCGGCTGAACCCGCGTTGCAGGAGGTCTAGTGCTCGTCGTCATGCGGCACGGCGCCGCTCAGGAGGAAATCGATCGGGTCGTGCGCACCATCCGGGAGATGGGATACGAGGCGTGTCCCATGCCGGGGGCCCAGCGAACGGCGGTCGGCCTCGTGGGCAACGATGGCCGGGTCGATTCGTCACGCATCGAGGGCCTGCCCGGTGTCGCGCAGGTCATCCACGTTACCCAGCCGTACAAGCAGGTCTCTCGGGAGTGGCGACCGGAAAACACCGTCGTGACCATCGCGCCCGGTGTGACGATCGGCGGGGACGACGTCGTGCTCATCGCAGGGCCGTGCTCGGTCGAGAGTGAAGCACAGATCGTGGCCGCCGCGCGCGCAGTCCGCGCCGCCGGCGCCGCGGCGCTGCGTGGCGGAGCGTTCAAGCCACGGACGTCACCGTACTCGTTCCAGGGGCTGGGGGTTCGCGGCCTCGAGCTGCTCGCCCTGGCCCGTCGTGAGACCGGGCTGGCCGTCGTCACGGAGGCGATGGATGAAGCCGGGGCTCATCTCGTGGCGGAGTACGCCGACTGCATCCAGATCGGCGCCCGCAACATGCAGAACTACTCCCTGCTGCGCGCCGTCGGTCGCATGCGGAAACCGGTGCTGCTCAAGCGCGGGATGGCCGCGACAGTCGGGGACTTGCTCCTCGCTGCCGAATATGTGCTCGCCGAAGGCAACTCACAGGTGATCCTGTGCGAGCGCGGCGTTCGCAGCTTCGACCCGGCCGTGCGAAACATGTTCGACCTGACCGCGATCCCGATCGTGCACAAACTCTCGCACCTCCCCATCATCGCCGACCCGAGCCACGGTACCGGCCTCCGCGACCATGTGACGCCCATGGCGCGCGCCGCGGTCGCTGCAGGTGCCGATGGGCTGCTGATCGAAGTGCATCCGGAGCCCGATCGTGCCCTCTCCGATGGCGCACAGTCGTTGTATCCCGAACAGTTCGCGGAGCTCGTTGGCGAGTTGCGCCCCATTCTCGCAGCGATCGGGCGCGGACTCGTCGCCGCGCCTCGTCGCGCCGGAACCGCGGTCGCCGTTGCCGGGTAGAGGGTCTATGGCATTGCATTGGAGTAGAATCGCCGCCATGGCGATCGTCGGCGCGTTGATCGTCCCGGCCCGCTCGATACTCGCCCAGTCGAATAGCACGGCCGCCGCACTCAATCACGCCTCCGAGGTGTATTCGCACGTGACCACTGCGCGCGGCAGCTTCGAGATGACCATTGAGAACCCGCTGACGGGCCGATCAGACACATCGCGGGCCAACTTCCAGCAGGAGCGCCCGTCGCGCTTGGACATCCGGTTCACGAACCCGTCGGGCGATCGGATCGTGGCAGACGGGAAGTGGGTCTGGGCCTACCTCCCGAGCGCGGCCCCTGACCAGGTCGTACGCATGCCGGTCGGTGACGGACACAACACGCCAGCTGGTGGCGCGGTCAGTCTCGACTTCATCAGCCAATTCCTGACGGATCCCGCGGTACGCTTCACGGTAACGGGCGCCGGCTCGGATACGCTCAATGGGCACTCGACGACCATCGCCGTCCTCGTGCCGCACGATCCCGAAGATCAGATTGCGCGCGCGAAACTCTGGATCGACAACGGTGACGGGATGGTCCGCCGCTTCGAGTGGACTGACGCGAGCAGCACCGTCCGGCGCGTGCGGGTGCTCACGGAATCATTCAACGTGCCGGTCGAACAGTCCGCGTTTACGTTCAAGCCGCCGCACGGCGTCAAGGTCGTCGATCAATCCGCGTTGGTTAACGGCACGGATTGAGCGGCAAGCAGGTCCACGATCCGCAATAGGTCCGCTCGATCGGTGCCCTGTGCCGCTGCCATCGGGATCGCAGCCAGCGAGAGCGCACGGTAAACGGCGTCGAGCTCGGGCGACGCTGCGAGCACGGCCGAGATGGCTCGCCACCGTGTCCACATCGCCGCGCGTGATGGGGCCCGTGAGGGCGACATCAGGTTCGGCTTCGGCCAGATTCGTCACCGCGGCGCGCATGAGATGCCGCACCGCCGCGCGCGCGCTCGCCTCGTCGACCCCCACACTATGCATGAGGGAGGCGGCGAGTCCCGCCAGCACCGTCGGAAAGTTCGAGGCCATCACGGCGGCCGCGTGATACGCCGCCCGGCCGTAGCTGGGAATCGCGAGCAACCGCGCGCCAGCGGCGGCCGCAAGCACAGTGGCGGCCCGCACCGCTTCCGGATCGCCGTCCACACCGACCCACGCGCCGCGCATGAGCGCCGGTGCGCGGTCCGGTCGCGGAATGGGCACGAGCGGGTGGAATGTGCCCACCGGGTGGCCGAGCTCGCGCAGGCGCCGTATGGCCTGCACCGGATACGCGCTCCCGCTGGCGTGGAGCACCACGGTCCCCGGCGCCAGGCCAGCGGCCTCGAGCTCGGCCAGCGCCGCCGCGAGTTGGCTGTCCTGCACTGTGACGAGGACGACCGACGCCTCTGAAATGGTCGCCGGAATGGGCCCGGTCGACACGGCAAATGGATCATCCGGCGATTGATGGCGGCCATGCACCCCGACGAGGGCGACGCCACTCTCGTGGAACGCACGCGCCAACCCACGCCCGGCGCGACCAGCGCCCAGGATGAAGAGCGTCAGCGTATGCGCGCCCGGTCCTCCGACCGGTCAGCAACTCGGTCGCTCACCGCGCCCCGCAGGTCCAACGCCTTTGGCGGGTGCAACACCAGCTCCCGGGCATCGGCTGCGTGAGTCGCGAGATCGAGGGCGGTCAGGAACGTGGTGTCGGTTCGCATCTCCACGCGGAAGGCCGCGTCGGTGCCGAATTCGTATCGCACCATCTCGTTGTGCAGCCACCGGTCGATCGTCGGCGATAGCTGATCGAAGGTCGGGCGGCTCATGCTGACGCCATGCTTGTGCATCTGCTCCCAGAGTCCCTCGCGCATTGCCGCCGTCGTCGGCGCGTTGGGTGATGGCAACGGGTTGTTCGCCCGATTGGCCAGTACGTCGGCCGTCAACGCATCTCGGAAGAGCGAGACCTGCGACCCCAGCGCCTGCTGCAGCGCGACGTCCGCGGCGTGGATGGCGGAATCGCTCACGATGACGTCGGGGCTGATGCCACCGCCCCCGAACACCACCCGCCCGGCATCGGTGTGGAACACAGCTCGAGACGTGGTCGTGTCTGGCTCTTCTTCGGTGTCGGCGCCCTCGTCATCGCTGTCGGCGCGGCGAGCGCGGAGCCGGCTGATGCTGCGTCCCGATGGCGTGTACCACAACGCAGTCGTGAGCTTGAGGGCAGCGTCTCCGAGATGATAGAGCGTCTGGGCACTGCCCTTTCCATAGGAAGCCGTGCCGACAATCAGCGCCCGATCATGATCCTGCAGTGCGCCCGCCACAATCTCAGAGGCGCTCGCGGTGCCGCCGTTCACCAACACGATCAGGCCGAGACCGGGCCATGGCGTCGCGCTGTCATCGTCGAATTGTCGCGTGGTGCCCGGACTCCGGCCGCGCATGGCCACCACAGCCTGTCCGCGTTGCAGAAACAGATCGGCGACGGCGACGCCCTGCGTGAGAAGACCGCCGGGGTCATTGCGAAGGTCCAGGATCAACGTCCGCGTACCCAAAGCCCGTAGGGAGTCGATCGCCTCGCGGAGCTCGCGCGCGGTCGAATCGCTGAACACGGCCATCTCCACGTACCCCACGCCTGGCTTGACCACTTCGGCGTGACGCACGGAGCGCACGTGGATCTCGCGCCGTATGACGACCATGGGAATCTTCCTGTCCACGCCAGGCCGCTCGATCACGACGTGCACAGGGGTGCCTGCCACCCCGTGCAGCGCTGCGCTCGCCTCTTCCTGAGTCCAGCCGTGCGTCGACTGTCCTTCGATCGAGACCAGGCGGTCGCCAGCCTGGAATCCCACGCGTTGCGCCGGCGAGCCAGGCAGCGGGGCGATCACCGTGATCCAGCCGTCGCGAATGTCGATCTGAATGCCGAGTCCGACATAAGTGCCGGTAGTACTCTCGGTCAGCCGCCGCAATCGCTCAGCGGGGAGAAAGGCGGAATGAGGATCGCGCAGCTCGTACAGCATCCCGTCGATCGCCTTGTCGTAGATCTGTGGAGTGGGTACGGAGTCCACATAGTCGCGTTGGACGTGCTGCAGCACATCCTCGAACACCCGCGCGCCGTCACCGCCGCGCCCGAGCGACCAGCGTCCGGCGCCGTGGAAACCCGCTTCCAGGAACCACCCGCCGCAGACCAGCGCGGCTGCGAGCGCGCCCACAACGATCAGGACCCGTGATCGCATCTCGTCCTCAACTCACGACAGTTCGATCGGTTCCATGAGACTCACTCCGCCATCGTGGACCGCCGTGCGACGGCCGGCCGTCACAGCATGTCGTCCCACCGAGAGGTGATCGCCGCGCTCACTCGTGCACCGACCGCCCGCTCGCTCCCTGACCCGTCGACCCCGATGATTGGTCCGCATTCCGGGTGTTCCGCCTGCCACTCGGGCGTGAGGCACGCCGCAAACGCCGCGGCGACCCGCTCGTGAAAATCTACACCGGCGCTCTCGATTCGGTCTTGCCGCGCACCGGACGCCTGCTTGCGCGCAAGGCCGCCGGGCAACGACAGGAGAACGGTCAAATCAGGCACCAGGTCGCCTGCCGCGAGGGTGTTGGCGTAATGGACGAGATCCGCAGGCAGGCCGCGCCCGGCCACTTGATACGCATAGGTCGACAGGACGAATCGGTCGGCAATGACCGTCGTCCCCGCAGCGAGATGTGCGCGTACATCCGGAGCGAGCTGCGCGCGCGCGGCAAGAAAGAGCAGGACCTCTGCACGAGTATCGACCTCGACGTGCGAGTCCAGCAGGAGGCCACGGATCTTTTCGCCGAGCCATGTCGCGCCGGGCTCACGGACAATGACCGTGGGCTTGCCCGCGTCGCGGAGCGCGTCCGCGAGCCGTGCAGCCTGTGTCGTCTTGCCGACGCCCTCGGCGCCTTCGAAGACGATCAACCGGGCGCGGCATGGCGGCGTGACGGGCGATGTCATCCGAGCGTGATGATCGAGCTGGTCGCGCCCCGCTTGATGCCGTCCAGGATCCAGTTGTTCACGCGGAGCATGATTTTGTCGAAATTCTCCTGGGCCGCCACCGCACGCTGATACACGCTTCGGCTCTGAATCGACGACAGCAGCTCATCGAGCTGCTTGTCCATGTCCGGCGAAGGCGTCTCCCCCCGCTCGATCAGCCGCTGTGCTTCCGTGCGCAACTGCTCGAGCCGCTGCAGCAGAGTGACTGCCTCGCGATCGCCGCTCAGTGCGTCATTCGCACGCTTGACCGCCTGATATTCCGGGCTCTGGCCAATCAGCCGACCGAGCTCGATTGCCTTGTCTTCCAACATGGTCTGTCAGTCTCCAGTACAACGCAAGGCCGTTACGTAACGCTCCCGTCCAAATACATCTCGTGTCACGATCACGTCCCTGAACCGCCCCTCGGCGATCACCATTGCAGCAACCCGTTCGGCACGTCGCATGTCCACCTCGAGCGCCAGGATGCCGGATGGCTCGAGGACGGCAGCAGCCTGCCGGACCAGCGCCGCAGTCGCATGCAGTCCTGACGCGCCCGAGTAGAGCGCGACGGGCGGCTCCCAATCTCGCACGCTTGGCGGCAGCACCGCGGCTTCGGCCCACGAAATGTATGGTGGATTGGACACTATGGCGCGCGCCCGCTGTTCGCGGACCGGGGCCAGATCCGCGCCGGGGCGGAATTCGACGGGCGTCGAGAAGGCGCCCGCAAGTCGCTGGGCATTCCAGGTCGCGACCGCGATCGCGTCTGTCGAGACGTCGGTCCCGATGACTCGATCGAACCGACCTTCTTGCGCGAGTGCCAGAGCGATCGCACCAGAGCCGGTCCCCACGTCAATCGCGACCCCGCCCGCCAGGTCTTGGGCAAGCACGAGATCGACCAGCCCTTCCGTCTCGGGCCTCGGGATCAAGACGCGCTCGTCGACCTCCAGCGTGAGCTGTCGAAACGCCGCGCGTCGCACCGCATAGGGGAGCGGCATGCCACACCGTCGCGCCGCGGCGGCGTTGCGCGCCGCGCTGACCAGCCCAGGATCGGCGATCACGAGCTGGTGTGCCGCCGGCCAGTGCCGCGGCACATCCAGAATGGCCGCAATGATCTCTCGCGCATCCCGGGCCGGCTCGACGTCCATCCCGCCCGCCAGAGCGCGCTCGAGCTCCCGCAGGAGATCGCCGATCGAGAGCCGCTCGGGACTGCCGGCCGCCGCGCCTTCACGCGCTGGGCTCGCGATCGCACCCGTCACCTCCTGCCCCGACGACTCATTGCGCACCGTTGGCAAGACGCTCCTCCTGGTCGGCGAGCTGCAGGGCCTCGATGAACGGCTCGATATGGCCGTCCAACACCCCGGGCACGTCGTGCAGTTGTACGCCGATACGGTGATCCGTCACCCGATTGTCGGGAAAGTTGTACGTTCGGATTTTGGCAGATCGGTCGCCGGTCCCTACTTGCGTGCGGCGCATGCGTGCACGCGCCGCTTCCTGCTCGGCGATCTTGGCATTGAGCAGGCGCGCCCGTAACACCTCCATGGCTTTGCGCTTGTTCTGCAACTGCGATTTCTGGTCCTGCTGCGTCACCACGAGGCCGGTCGGGCGGTGTGTGATTCGCACCGCGGAATCCGTCGTGTTGACGCTCTGGCCGCCCGGGCCGGACGACCGGTACACGTCGATGAGGAGATCTTTATCATCGATCCGGATGTCGACCTCCTCGGCTTCTGGCAGGACAGCGACCGTGGCCGCCGAGGTGTGGATGCGGCCTTGCGCTTCGGTGACAGGAACGCGCTGGACCCGATGCACACCCGACTCCCACCGCATGGCGCCGAACGCACCGGGACCATCGACCTTGAGAATGCTTTCTTTCACGCCCCCGAGAGACCCATCGGAGCGAGAAATCATCTCGACCCGCCAGCCCTTGCGCTCGGCAAACCGCGTATACATGCGTTCGAGATCTGCAGCGAACAGTGCTGCCTCGTCGCCGCCGGTGCCCGCCCGGATCTCCACAATCGCCGGCCGGTCATCGAGTGGGTCTCGGGGCACAAGCCATCGCTTGAGCTCCTCTTCGGCCGCTGCCACGGCGATACTCAGGCGACCTTCTTCGGCGCGCGCCTCCGCTGCGAGCTCGGCGTCGTCGGCGTGCGCCAATTCCCGCGCGCCCGTTAGCTCCTGCTCGAGACGGGCGAGACGCTGCGAGACGTCAACGATCCTTCGGAGGTGTTGATATTCCCGGGCGAGACTCGCGAGCCGCTTGGTATCCTGAGCTGTCTTGGGGTCCGACAGCTCACGCTCGACTTCCGTCGCCCGGGCCAGCGCCTCTGCGAGGCGGTCGCGAAGACTCAGGCCTGCTTACCGTACTTCTGCCGGAAGCGCTCGACGCGCCCGGCGGTGTCCACCAGCTTTTGCTTGCCGGTAAAGAACGGGTGGCAGGCGGAACAGATGTCGGTATGGATCTGGGCCTGCGTCGATCGGGTCTCGAAGGTGTTACCGCAGGCGCAGATAACCGTCGCCGTAGCGTACTCGGGATGAATGTCAGCTTTCACAGGTGCCTCACAGTCCTGAATTTGCGTTAGCATAAAAATATAACACCCCTGGGCCCGCCCGCCGCCCCAACCCCGAGGGTGGCCATGGCGCCCGCCCCCCCGGGGAGCCTATTTGTCTCCTTTCCCCTTTCTGCACGTCTCCTTTCTACGGGCGCCCAGCGCGCGTAGCGGTATCATAGGCGGTTGCTCCCCTCTGGCCTCGTGACGGGTGACTGACATGGACATCGCCGACTTTCTCGCCACGGTTCCGCTGTTGAGCCGAATCGCCCCGGATGAGCTCCGTCGATTCGCGGAGCTCACGCGGGAGAAACAGTACCCCAAGGGCAGTGTCATCCTGTTCGAGGACGACCCTGGCGACTCGCTGTTCATCGTCCGGTCCGGCCGGGTGAAGGTCGTCCTGGTGTCCGAGGATGGGCGCGAGGTGATACTCGGTGTGCTCGGCGTCGGTGAGCATTTTGGGGAGCTGTCGCTCATCGACGACCAGCCCCGATCGGCTCACGTCATCGCGATGGAGGACGCCACCCTGCTCGTCCTGCGGCGCGATGATTTTCGGCGCCGCGTCGAAGTGAACCCCTCCGTGGCCTGGGCGCTCCTGGCGGAGCTGTCTCGACGCCTGCGCCGAGCCGATGGCAAGATCGGGGGCCTGGTGCTGCTCGACGTCCCTGGGCGCATTGCGCAGCTGCTCCTCGACACGGCCGACGAGGGCGGCGCGCCGGCCATCGATAAGCCGCTCACCCATCAAGTCATCGCGCAGATGATTGGCGCCAGCCGCGAGACCGTTTCGCGGACAATGCGCGAGTTTCAAGAAGCCGGCCTCATTGGGGTCGATCGGCGCCGCATCACGATCCAGGATCGCGTGCGCCTGAGCGCGCGGGCTCAGGCTCGCACCGTCGGCCCACTGCCGGACGCTGGGTCGACCGATGACACCGAGGACGACGAATGAGCGCTGCGACCGGGTCGGTCTGGCCGACGCTGGACGTCGCGGCGTGACGGGCATGGTTCGGGGGCAGCGGGTGTCATGACCCTGCGCGTCCGGTTTTGGGGAACCCGCGGGTCGATTCCGAGCCCTGGGCAACAGACGGTGCGATACGGCGGCAATACACCCTGCCTCGAGCTCCGGACTCCGGACGACTGGCTCATTGTGCTCGACGCCGGCACCGGCATCCGTGAGCTCGGAAGCTCCCTCATGGCGCGCGCCAATGGCTCACCCGTCAAGGGCGACATTTTCCTCTCGCATGCCCATTGGGATCACATTCAGGGACTTCCTTTTTTCGCGCCGATCTTCCACCCGGGCAATCATTTCACGATCTGGTGCTCCAAGGCGATGGAGACCAGCATCGGGCGGGTCGTGCGCGACCAGATGTCGCCAGTGGTGTTCCCGGTCACCTTCGAGCAGCTCGCCGCGACCATCGAGTTTCGCGAGTTGGGCGACTCCCACCACGTGCGCGGCGGCTACGACGTGCGTGCGATCCCCGTGCGGCACCCCGGCGGCGCCCTCGGATACCGGTTCTCCGCGTCGCGGAGGGCGCAGGGATCGATGTCCGGCACAACGACGGGTCGCCAAGGACTCGCGTACATCTCGGACAACGAGCTCAATCCTGCCGCGCCATACGAGTCGCCTGCCTCGTGGCGACGCGAGCTCGTTCGGTTTATCGAGCACGCGCGCATTCTCGTGCACGATACGATGTTCACTGCCGAAGAGTATGGCCAGCATCAGGGTTGGGGGCACTCGACGTACGAGGACGCGGTCGACCTGGCGCTGGAAGCCGGAGTCGACACGCTCGTGCTGTTCCATCACAAGCCCGAGCGGACGGACGAGGAGGTGGACCGGCACACGGACGCCTGTCGCGCACTGGTCCAGCGCCGCGGTGGCACGCTCGAGGTCGTCGCAGCGGCGGAAGGTCTCATTCTGCACGCCTGATGCATTCACGCACGCCGCCACAGGGCGGCAGGCCAATCGGCCATGAGGGTCCCCACGTCCCGTACGCGAAGCCGACATCACTGGCGAGCGGGCACGCCCAGCCGGTGACGCCGCCGGCAGCATCGGGGCCTGCGGCACCCGGTGAGCAGAGCGCGGACGATCTCAAGGAGCTCATGCGCATCTGCGTGGCGCTGACCACGGAGCGGAACCTGCTCACGCTCCTCGAGATGATCCTCACGCAGGCTCGTCGCATCACCCGGAGCGATGCCGGATCGCTGTACCTGGTCGATCGCTCCGCCGCGGCGGCGCCTCGCACCCTGCGCTTCAAGCTGGCGCAGAACTTCTCCCGTCCGGACCTGCCCCTGACGGAGTCGACGGTCCCGATCGATACCTCGAGTCTCGCCGGCTATGCGGCGGCGACTGGAGAGCCGCTGGTCATTCCAGATGTGTATCTCCTGCCGTCCGACGTGCTGTATAGACAGAATCGGACGTTCGACGAGCGCTTTGGGTACCGAACAAAGTCGGTCCTCGTGATACCGATGAAGACGCATTGTGACGAAGTCATCGGCGTCTTGCAGCTGATCAATCGCAAGCGCACGGCCGATGCGGTGCTCGTATCAGCCGCTGTCGTCGACGACGAGGTCCAACCGTTCGACCAGCGCTCCGTGGAGCTCGTGACCGCGCTGGCGGCGCAGGCCGCCGTCGCCATCGAGAACAGCCTGCTGTACGCCGATATCGAGCGCTTGTTCGAGGGGTTCGTCACTGCCGCGGTGACCGCGATCGAAGCGCGCGATCCGACCACCTATGGGCATTCCGGGCGCGTCGCGGCCATGAGCGTCGCGTTGGCAGAGGCCGTCGATGGAGGTGCGGGCTCCGGCGCCTATCGCGGCCTCCACTTCAGCCGCGCGCAGCTGCGAGAGCTGCGGTACGCGGGACTCCTGCACGATTTCGGCAAGGTCGGCGTCCGGGAGCAGGTGCTGCTCAAGCAGAAGAAGCTCTACCCGTTGCATCTCGACGTCATCCGTCTTCGGTTCGCGACAGTGATGCAGGCAGCCGACGCGGAGTACGAGCGCGGACGCGCGGAGCACCTGCTCAGGTTTGGTCAGGAAGGATACGCGCGCCGGCTCCACGAGCTCGAAGCCGTTCGCCGTGAGTCACAGCTCCAACTGGAGCGGGCATTCCGCGCGGTCCTTGCGGCCAACGAGCCAACCGTGCTGCCGGAAGGGGAGTTCGCCGAGCTCGCCCGGCTCGCCGGCGAGACCTATCGTGACCTGGATGGCAAAGTCCGGCCCGTCCTCAGTCCCGAGGAGGCGCGGTCGCTCACGATTCGTCAGGGCAACCTCGACGAGACGGAGCGCCGGGAGATCGAATCGCACGTGATGCACACGTATCGGTTCCTCCAGCAAATCCCCTGGACGCACGAGTTGCGTGGGGTGCCGGAGATTGCCGTGGCCCACCACGAGAAGCTCAACGGCCACGGCTATCCGCGAGCAATCCGGGGTGAGGCCATCCCGGTGCAGACGCGCATCATGACCATCGCAGACATCTACGATGCGTTGACCGCCGCCGACCGACCGTACAAGAAGGCCGTGCCTCCGGACCGTGCGCTCGCCATCCTCGATGCCGAAGCCCGCGACGGATTCATTGATCGAGACCTGCTCGGGACGTTCATAGGCGCCCGGGTGTACGAACGCGCCTTCGACCCCGGCGGCGCCGAACGCCTCCCGCGGACGTAACCGACCACGGAATGGGCGGCGCATGCGTCGCCCGTCGTCGTTGACCGTGTGGACCTGGCGGCGGCCATCACCGCCCCTCCGGAACCTGTGGATCGGCGGGTAGGGGCGACGCAATGCGTCGCCCGCCGTTCCATCAGCGCCCCCCGAAACCTGTCGATCGGCGGGTAGGGGCGACGCAATACGTCGCCCGCCGTTGCCGTACGCCGGCGTGTACCGCCTCCGGGTGACGGGTGGGGCGACGCATGCGTCGCCCGCCGTTGCCGTTACGCCGGTGTGTACCGCCGCCGGGCGACGAACCGAACCAGCAACACGCCCGCCGCGAAGAGGACGCAGGCACCGCCGATCCAGTCGCCCCATCGCACGGCGAGCGGGCGGATCGACGTGGTCTGCGCGTCGTAGATGCGAGCCGCCCTCACGAACAGCCCGATGGCGTCGTGCGATCGGCCGAGTGGATCGATGTACTCGGAGATCCCCGTGTTGGCGGCGCGCACGATCCCCACACGGTTCTCGATCGCGCGGAGGTGGAGATGCGCCTCGTGCTGGTACGGTGCGAGACTGCGGCCGAACCACGCGTCGTTGGTAATGTTGACGATCAGGTCCGCTCCGGCCCGTCTGAACGCCCGCGACTGCTGTGGGAAGATCGACTCATAGCAAATCAGGACGCCGACCTTCCCGAACGCGAACGTGAAGGGGATCGCGGATGTGCCGCGTCCGAATCCGCCGAAATACCGGAGCAGCGCTTGGAAATGCTTCTGTCCCGTGAACCACCGCGGATTGAGGAACGGCACGCGCTCGACGATGGGAACGAGGTACACCTTGTGGTACGCCGGCTCGGCGCCGATCCGGCCACTGGTATCGACTACCGTCGCAGCGTTGTAGTACTCGAAGTCCGATGGTCCAGGCCCGGTGACCGTGTAGTCGATGAGGCCGAACAGAATCGGCGCATGGCCACTGCGCGCGAGCGACCGGAGTGAATCGGTCCACGCCGGATGGTTGATCAGGAAATCCGGCAGCGCGGTCTCCGGCCAGACCACCATTTGAGGCGGCGGTCCCGTAGCTTCCTCCTGGCGCGTCAGCGCCGCGAGCGGCTCGATGAACCGACCGCGCATCTCCTGCTGCATCTTCTCGTCTTCCGGGATGTCCGGCTGCACGATGCCGACGCGCGCCAATGGCTCGAGCGTCACCGTGCGCAGGCGCCACATCCCGTACGCCCACACGGCCGCGCAGAGCGCGGCCGCGAGGGCCACTGGTCGAACCGCGCGGCGGAGGGGGGGCGACGGGTCGCCCCCCCTCCGCCACTGGAGCCACGCATCGGCCAGCAACCCGTTCGTCGCCGCAATCCACACACTCAGACCGTGCACGCCGCTCACGTCAGCCGCCTGGGCCAGCGTCGGATGCATCGCGACTGCGAGCCCGAGCGGGAACCACGGGAACGCCAGGTCGGAGAAGTAGGCGAGAAAAATCTCCAGAGTGACCCACATGGCAGGGAGCAGCACCGCCATGGGCCAATGCGTGATGCGTCGCGCAATGTGCAGCGTGGAGGTCGTCGCGGCGACCAACAGCGACATGCCGACGATGGTTGCGACGTATGCGAGCCATGCCAGCGATGTGAACAGCGACAACGCCACTGCGATCCAGTACAGCGACAGGCCAAACGCAGCAACCGCGAACCAGGCACCGAGCCGTGCCGAGATCCCCGCGCGGTTGCCGTCGTCGGCCCAGCGCGCGATCAACACCGCAATGGGTGCCAGACAGACGAACGCGAGCACGGCGAGAGGCAGCGGCGGAAATGCCAGCGCGAACAGGACGCCCGAGCCCAGCGCGATCCCGCGCGCGCCCCATCCCAGGCGGCGCGGCGCGGGTCGCAATTGACTGCCGGGACCGGCCTCCTGGGCGACCGCGCGGTTGGGGACGATCGCCGCGCCACTTACGGTGTTCACGCCTCGACCCGCCCGTTCACAGCTTGATCTCTCGGCCGTCGTCCGCCGACCGATAGATGGCCTCCAGGACGCGCATCACGATGACTTGGTCCGATGGAGCCTCGTATTTGGCCTCACCCTGCAGCACAGCCAGGAAGTGCGCCAGCTCCGCCCGATAGGACTGCAGGAAGACGCTCTCTCGGGCTGCGGCACCGGTCGGCGACACGTCGGTCGGTCGGCCGTTGAGTGATTTCACCACTCGGAGCGGCGCGAGCCGTGCGCTGCCCCGCGCGGCGAGTATTTCGAACCACCAGCGATCCTGCTCGCCGACGTACGACCAGGAAATGTCGAACGCACAGCTCAAGTTCGGCGCACACTCCAGATGCACGAGCATGCTGTCCTCGACGCCGCTTCCTCCGCGCCCTCGATCCATGTGGGCAGACACCCGCTGGGGCTCCGGGAAGTCCGCCAGCCACAGTGCGAGGTCGAGCAACGGCAGGCCATGGTCGAGAAACACGCCACCGCCGGATTCCGCGCGCCGTGCCCGCCAGCCGTCTGGCCGTACCATGTGATACGCGCCTGCGCGTATGGCCAGTACTCGACCCAGCTCGCCGCCTTGGAGGAACCGCTCCAGCGCCTGCACGTCACTTCGGAACCGGTGGTTGTTCGCGACGGCCACGACACGATCGACTCGCGCCGCCGCTGCAAGGATGCGCTCGACGCCGCGCGCCGAGAGCGCCAGCGGTCGCTCGCAGAGCACCGGCAGCTTGCGCGCGAGTACGCTGAGGACGTGCGGCTCGTGCAGGTGATTCGGCGTGGCGACCACGACCGCGTCGAGCGTCTCGAGCTCGAGGAGGTCGTCGATGTCTGTGAAGACATCCGGCACGGAGAACCGGTCGGCCAATGCCCGGGCCTTGGCCGCGTCACTGTCACACAACCCAACGAGCTCGATCCCCCGCATCTTCGCCAGAACGGGCAGATGCGCGAGCTGCGCGATCGCGCCCGCCCCGAGAAGACCGATGCGTACCCGTTCGGTCATGGTTGGCTCACTCCAGGACCACACGCTCGCGCCATAACCACAAGTCTAGCGCTCACGGGCGAGGACCGTGCCGGGGTAGTACGTCTCCAGGATCGTCCGGTAGTCCTGCCCCGCGCGAGCACGGCCGATGGCACCCCATTGGCACATCCCGACCCCATGCCCATTGCCTCGACCCTCCAACGTGAGCCCCGCGACCGAGCCACCGCGAACCGGTTCGTCTCGAATCTGAAAATAGGTGCTGTGGAGGATCTCGCCATCGGGCTCGCGCAACACAAATCGGATGTCGTTGCCGCGCACATGATAGGTCCCACGGCTTGTCGCGACAGCGAGCCACGCGACGCGGCCCGATGGCGTGAGCGATTCAATGCTGATGGCGTGCACCGTGCCGACCCGTCCCGCTGCCGCACTCGAGCTCGATGCGGCAGCGGCCCCGTCGCGACGCACGGCATACGTGCGCAGGTATCGCTCGAGGAGGGTTGCCAATTCGGTCTTCGAGAAAGTGCGGGTCCAGCGGAAGTGCGCCGATCCCTCGCAGTAGTAGTTGTCGGTGCCGGGGATCTGATCGCTCACCCGCTGCAAGTACGGGACTGGCGCCTCGCGCCAGACTTCCTCGGGTTCGGCGGTCGTGCCGCCGCAGGCAGCGTGGTACGGCGCGTTGACGACACGACCGCCGTACGTCAGCACTTCGCCCGCTGTCACGGCGATCGCCGCATCCGCAGCCGGCGTCTCCGCGGCCATACCGCCGTACACCTGGTCCGTCACCGTCGCGAGGACATCGAAGCGCGTGCCGCCTGCGGGTCGGTCTGGGTCTTCGAGACGCACGTAGATGTAGCTGCGCGCCGCGACAGCTTGCGCTTCGAGCGCGGCACGTTCCGGATCGCCCAGGGTCGCGCCGATCTCGAGTGGCACGACGCCTCGCAAGTAGTCCTCGACCGGCAGTCGATTCACGACTAGCAGTCCCCGCCCGGTTGCATACACGGCAATCGACCCCCGATAGCGCCGGCCGTTCCAGGTCAGAAACGCGGACGAATCGGCGGGCTCCGCGATCAAAGGCCCATCGCGCGTCGCGGACAATCCTCCGTGTGTGCTGATGTGCACCCGGTCATCCCGCCGCTCGATCGTCCAGGACCCGCGACCAGTGCCTCGAACGACGACGCGACCCGCCCGCGTGACCAGACGCCAGGGCCCGGTGGCGGACACCTGACCCGACGGCGCAGCGGTCGTGAGCGCGACGCCGACGACTGAAGCGGAGTCGCTTCCGGCCGGACGCCGGTGGCTGGCGACCTCGCCGGTCGTCGCGACCACGTGCGGGGCCGGAGTCGCGGGCGTCGCCGCGCCCGAGCGGCACGCAGCAACGAACGGGATGAGCAAACACGAGATCGAGCGTCGGACGCGCGGGCGCTCGCAGCGCCACGGCCGAGCCGTGGTGCTGCGCGGCCTACGACGCCGCCGCAACACGAACCGCATCGTCGAAGCGCGACAACGTCTCGGTCAGCTCGGGCGATCCATGTGCGGCGGACATGAATGCGGCCTCGAACGGTGACGGAGCGAGGTAGAGCCCGCGCTCGCGCGCCGCGTGAAACAAGCGACGAAAGCGCTCCGCGTCGGCCGTCTGCGCTTCCTGGAACGACGCGGGCAGCGTCTCACGACAGAAGAAACCCCACATTGACCCGACCGAGTCGGCTGCGAACGGGAAGCCACGGCGTGCGGCGATCTCGCGCAGCCCGTTCACGAGCTCACCCGTTCGCTGCGTGATGCGGTCGTGCAGTGCCGGGGTCAACGCCCGAAGGGTCGCGAGCCCGGCGGCCATGGCGAGCGGATTGCCCGACAGGGTCCCAGCTTGATACACGGGACCTTGGGGCGAGACGCGGTCCATGATCTCCCGACGTCCCCCGTAGGCCGCGACGGGCAGTCCCCCGCCGATGACCTTGCCCAGTGCCGTCAGGTCGGGCGTGACCCCGAAGCGTTCTCGGGCGCCGCCGAGCGCCACCCGGAAGCCGGTCATGACTTCGTCGAAGATCAGCAACGCTCCGGTTTCGTCGGCGAGGACACGCAGCCCTTCGAGAAAGCCGGGTTGAGGGCGTATGAATCCCGCGTTCCCCACGAGGGGCTCGACGATGATGGCCGCCAGATCGTCGCGGTGCGGCTGGATCGCCTCCCGGACACGCTCGAGATCATTGAATGGCGCCACGAGCGTGAGCGCGGCGAGCGCCGCGGGGACGCCGGGCGAATCCGGCAGCGCCAGCGTGGCTACGCCCGAGCCGGCACGCACCAGGAACGCGTCCGCGTGGCCGTGATAACAGCCATCGAACTTGAGCACGTGCTCTCGACCCGTGTGTGCGCGCGCGAGACGGAGGAGGCTCATGGTAGCTTCCGTGCCGCTCGACACGAAGCGGAGCTTGTCCAGGTGCGGCCATCGCTCGCGGATGGCCTCGGCCAACTCCACCTCGAGCGCAGTCGGGATGCCGAAGCTCGTACCATCCCGCATCACCCGGTCGAGCGCATCGAGCACGACCGGGGGCGCGTGCCCGAGCACGAGCGGCCCCCAGGACAGCACGTAGTCGATGTACTCCCGCCCGTCGACGTCCCAGATGCGCGCCCCTTGGCCGCGCGCGACCACGAACGGCTCCCCTCCGACACGGCCGAACGCCCGCACCGGCGAGTTGACTCCGCCCGGAAACACAGCCCTCGCCCGCGCCATGATGGCGGCTGACACGGCGGCGTGACTATCGCGGCGAGACTCGCCGGTGGCCGCGTCGCGAGTCGGCGCGTCGGGGTCGACGCCGGTCGTCACCGCCCGAAGCTTCCTACCGTGGACGCCGTCGACGCGATCGGTAACATGGGCCGTCGCGCAGCGACCGTAGCCGGTAACGGAACGCTGATCACGCGGCGCACGGTCGCGACGAAGTCATAGTCGTCCACCACACCGTCGACAAGTACTTCGACGATCGACCCTGCGGACAAGTCCGAGCGGTCGAGGAACGTGACGCCATTGATGTCATCAGCCTGGCAAGCGAGGCGTCCTCGAGCGCCGGCACGAAGCGCGCTCCCCGGATCGCGCGGCCCGCCATCGGCCGAGTCGACGATTGCCTCCGATAGAGTGCCGACCATGGCGTCGTATCGGTCTGCGGTGATCAGGCGTTGTCGCTCGGTTACGCGCTCGAGGCGCTCCCGCTTGACCACTTCAGGCACATCATCCGCAAGTTGCGCGGCCCGAGTGCCCTCTTGCGCTGAGTACGTGAACACCCCTACCCGATCAAACTCGACCTCTTCCAACAACTCGAGCAACTGGCGCAGGTCATCCTCGGTCTCGCCTGGGAAGCCGACGATGCAGGTCGTACGCAAGGCGATACCGGGAACCGCCTCGCGAACCCGCGCCACGGTTGCCCGGATCGTGGCGGCACGCTCGGGCCGCCGCATGCGCTGCAGCACCGCGTCGGATCCGTGCTGAATCGGCATGTCCAGGTATTTCACGAGTCTGGCTTCTCGCGCGAGCGCCGCGAGCACGCGCTCATCCAGCCCCGCCGCATACACGTACAGCAGCCGAATCCATGGAATCGCGGTCTCGGCGACTAGCGCGTCCAAAAGCTCCGGCAACCCGACCCCGACCCGCAGGTCGCGGCCGTAGTGCGCGAGGTCCTGGGCGACCAGGTTGATCTCTCTCGCGCCCTGCAGCTCGAGGAGCTGCGCCTCGCGCACCACATCGTCGAGCACAAACGACCGATGCCGGCCCCGCATGAGCGGAATCGCGCAGAATGCACAGCCGTGATCACAGCCCTCGCTGACCTTGAGGTAGCGAACGTGCGGCAGTTCACCCGCGAAGAGCCGCACCCCGGGGTGCGCCGTCGACGCCGTCGGCGGCAGCCAGCCGCGCTCGACGAGCGCCGGCACCAGGGAGGTCGCGTCCGACGTGCCGAGAAAGAGATCGACTTCGGGTAGCGCTGCCTGGAGTTCCGCTCGATGCCGTTCGACCATGCAGCCGATCGCGACGACGCCCCGACACCGACCGCGCCGTTTGAAGCGACCCGCATCCACCAACGCGTCAATCGATTCCCGTTTCGCCGCGTCGATGAATCCGCAGGTGTTGACGAGGATCACGTCGGCCTCGCCGAGGTCCTCGACGGGACTCGCGCCTTGCGTCGCGAGCTCGGCACGGTAGCGCTCGGTGTCGACCGTGTTCTTGTCGCACCCGAGGCTGATGATCCCGAAGGTGGCGGCACGATGTTGGGGCGAGCGCGGCACGGCGCGTAAGCTAGCCGCGGCACAGGCGAGGAACTAGAGACTAGACGTTAAGACGTTGGACGTCTAGCCGTTCACCTATAATTCCCGAATTTCAGCTCGACGCCGAAGTCCCGCGCGCGGAGCAGCGCGATGACATCTTGCAGCTCATCCTTCGACGCGGACGACACACGCACTTGGTCGCCTTGGATCGACGCCTGGACCTTTTTCATCTTGGCGTCCTTGATGACGGCCGCGACCTTCTTGGCCGTCTCGCCGTCCAGCGCGGTCTTGAGCGTGATCTCGCGGCGGACGGTGTCCCCGCCGGCCGGCTTGATCTCCCCAACCGTCAGGTTCTTCACCGAGACACCCCGTTTGATGAGCTTTTGTTGCAGCACATCGAAGAGCGCTCGCATGCGGAAGTCGTCATCGGCGACCAGAACAAGCATGTTGCCAGCGCGGTTGTACTCGATGCTGGCCTTGGATCCCTTGAAGTCGTAGCGCTGGGCGATCTCCTTCTGCGCCTGATTCACGGCGTTGTCCACTTCCTGGAGATCGACGCCCGTCGTCACATCGAAGGAGCTCGTCGCCGGCACGCGGACCGGTTCAGCCGAGGTACGACTCGAGAGCCCGGGCACGGCTGACGTGCCGCAGCCGGGAGAGCGCTTTCTCCTTGATCTGGCGCACCCGCTCGCGCGTGATGCCCATCAATGAGCCGATCTGTTCCAGCGTCATCGGCTCCTCGCCATCCAGGCCGAAGTACAGTCGGAGGATCTTCGACTCGCGTTCCTTGAGTCCCGCGAGTGCTTCCTCGACCGTCTCCGTGAGCGCCTTCTCGAACGTCTGCTCGTCTGGGGTCGGATTGATGGTGTCGGCGAGGTAGTCGAGCAGGCGATTGTCTTCGCCCGGCGACATCGGCGCATCCAGGGAGAGATGCGTCTGAGAAATGGACATCGTCTTGGCAACCTCTTCTTCCGTGATGTCCATGCCTTCGGCGATCTCTTCGTGCGTGGGCTCCCGGCCGAGCTCCTGGAGGAGCGTGCTGGCCCGTTTCCCGATGCGGTGCAGCGTACCGGCGCGGTTGAGCGGGACGCGCACAATGCGGGATTGCTCCGCGAGCGCCTGCAGAATCGCCTGACGAATCCACCACACGGCGTACGAGATGAACTTGATGCCTTTCGTCTCGTCGAATTTGTGCGCGGCGCGGATCAGGCCCAGGTTGCCCTCGTTGATGAGATCCGAGAGAGCGACGCCCTGGTTCTGATACTTCTTCGCCACGGAAACGACAAAACGCAGGTTCGACCGGACGAGCGTATCCAACGCTTCCTGGTCGTTCACCCGGATGCGTTTCGCGAGCTCGACCTCGTCCTCGCGCGTGATCAGCGGGTAGGCGCTGATGTCGCGCAAGTACTGGTCGAGTGAGCCTTCTTCGTACGACGCCTTCTTGCTCTTTGCCGCTGCCATGCCGCTGGCTGCTCCTTGGTGACCCGATTGCGATGCCGAGGTCCGGACTACCACGTGCGTTTACTCCACCCGCTCGCCGATCCGGTGCCACCGCACGCGCGTCAAGAGCGACACGTGGCCCGCGGAATCCGGCGCATAACTGTAATACACGAAGATCGGACGTCCCTCGATCAGCAACGCTGGTACGAAGCCCCAATAGCGGCTGTCGTTCGAGTTGTCGCGGTTGTCGCCGAGCACGAAATAGCTCTGCTGAGGGACGACCAGCGGCCCCCAGTTGTTTCGCGATGGATGGTCTGCCTCGTCAGTCGCCGCCCCATGTACGACGTACGCCCGTTGCCAGCTGAATTCCGGCTCCGCCGGGTCATCCGTCGCTGCCGCAATGTGGACTACATATGGCTCGTTTTGCGGCTTCCCATTGAGGAACAGCGTGCCGTCGCGCATCGCCAGCGTGTCGCCGGGCACACCGACGACTCGCTTGATGAAGTTAGTGTGCGGATCGACCGGCCACCTAAACACGATGATGTCGCCGCGTTGCGGGTGCTCAAATCCGGGGATCCGGTGCGCGGTGAAGGGCAGGTCCGCCCCATACGCTAGCTTGTTGACCAACAGCCGGTCGCCGACGAGGAGGGTCCGCTCCATGCTGCCTGTTGGAATGCGATAGGCCTCCACGAAGAAGGCCTTCAGAACCAGCCAGATCGCGACGGCGATCACAAATGACTCCGCCCAGTCGCGAAGCAATCGCCAGCGGATTCCACCGCGATTGATCCGACGGAGCGCGACTTGGCGTCGCTCTACGGAGTACCCGGCAGATCCCGGCGTTCCGACTGGATCGGTCGGCATGCGCTCGGTCACATCCCCTCCTGCAGCCCAATTAACCCGCGGCTTCCCACAACCGCAAGACGCCGGAGCCGCACAGAGACTGTAGCGCCGCCGTCAATCGGGCGTGCCCAAATAGGTGTCGATCTGTGCGCGCTGCAGCGTCCCGGAGAAGTCGATGTACCCGACTTTGGTTTCCGAGTAGAAGTCATACACCTGCCAGCCTCCCTCGCGATGCCCGTTACCCGTTTGCTTCACCCCGCCGAAAGGTAAATGCGCTTCCGCGCCAATCGTCGGGGCATTCACATACGTGATCCCGGTGTCCAGCTCAGTCAGCGCGCGGAACGAGGCGTTGACGTCTCGCGTGTAGATAGCCGATGAGAGGCCATACGCGACGTCGTTGTTCACGGCGATCGCCTCATTGAGGGTCGCGACCTGGATGACCGACAAGACCGGCCCAAAGATCTCCTCCTGCTCCACTCGGCTCTGTGGCCGGACATCCGCAAGGATCGTTGGCTCGAAGAAGAAGCCGTGGGCGAAGGCGCCCGTCGTCACAGGTCGACCCCCTGTGACCAGGCGCGCCCCCTCGGCATATCCGATCTCGATGTATTCCTCCACCTTGGCCCGCGCGGCCGCGTGAATCAGCGGCCCGACGTCAGTCCCCTCCTGGCGGCCGTCCCCGAGCCGGAGTGCCTGGACGCGGCCCGTCAGTCGCTTGAGGAAGGCGTCGTGAATACCGCGCTGGAGGATGAGCCGCGATGTCGCTGTGCACCGCTGACCCGTCGTCCCGAAGGCACCCCACACGACGCCCTCGAGAGCGAGTTCGAGATCCGCATCATCGAGCACGATCTGGGCGTTCTTCCCTCCCATCTCGAGTGACAATCGCTTGTGCATGCAGCCGCACACCTCGCCGATGCGACGGCCGGTCTCCGTGGACCCGGTGAACGAAATCACAGGGACCGCCGGATGGCCCACGATCGCCGCGCCGGCCTCTGCATCGCCATGCACGAGTTGTACGACGTCCGGTGGCAGGCCGGCCTCGAGCAGAATCTCGACAAACACCGTGGCGGTGTGGGGGACGTCTTCCGCCGGCTTGAAGACGCACGCGTTCCCACAGACCAGGGCCGGGAACATCTTCCACGTCGGGATCGCCAACGGAAAATTGAACGGCGTCACGATCCCGCAGACGCCGATCGGGCGCCGATAGCTCATGGCCCACTTGGCGCGCAACTCACTCGGCACCGTGTGGCCGAACAGTTGCCGGCCCATTGTCGCCGCGTAGTACGCGGTATCGATTCCCTCCTGGACGTCGCCTCGCGTCTCGGCGAGCGGCTTCCCCATCTCACGGGTCATGAGGTCCGCCACCTCATCCTTTCGCCGTGTGAGGATGTCACCCGCGCGGCGGATGACATCTCCGCGCGCAGGCGCGGGCGTGCGCCGCCAGCGCTCGAACCCGCGCAGCGCAGACTGCACCGCACGATCGACATCGGCGACGCCCGATCTGGGAAAGGTCCCGATCACGTCCCGCGTGTCAGCCGGATTGACGTTGAGGAACGTCTCCTGGCTGGCCGCGTCCACCCACTGCCCGGCGATGAAGTTCTGAAATGCCCGCGGACGACGGGTCGCGGCGCGAGCTCGCGGCGAGCGGGTCGCTCGGCGCGCCTTAGTTTTCGCGAGTGAGGCCATAACGCTCGATCTTCTTGTAGAGGTTGGACCGGGGCATCGCGAGCGCGCGTGCCGTCTCGGACACATTCCAGTCGAATGCGCGGAGCTTCGCCAGCAGGAAACCACGCTCCGCCTGTGCTTTGAACTCTTCGAAGGTCGCACAGGTGCTGAGCGATCCGATGCCGGCCCCGTCGTCGGATGGACGCCGCCCGGCCAGCCGCTCGACGTCGGCAACGCTGATCGTCGGGCCAGCCGCGAGTATGAGGAGCCGCTCAATGGTGTTGCGCAGCTCACGGACGTTGCCAGGCCACTCCAGGCTGGCAAGCGCGCCGACAGCGTCCGGCGTGATCCCGCGAGGCGCGATGCCATCCCGCGCCGCCGTGGTCTGCAGGAAATGGCTGACCAGGAGCGGGATGTCCTCCCGCCGCTCGCGCAGCGGAGGCACCGACAGTGGGACGACATTCAACCGGTAATAGAGGTCCTCGCGGAACCGTCCGGCAGCGATCTCGCTCTCCAATGCCTTGTTGGTCGCTGCGAGCACACGCACGTCGACAGAGATCGGCTTGGCCCCGCCGATCCGTGTGACGACGCCGTCCTGCAACACCCGGAGCACCTTGGCCTGCGCCGCCGGGCTCATATCCCCGACCTCATCGAGGAAGAGCGTACCTCCATTGGCCTGCTCGAACTTGCCGGCGCGGTCGCTGACGGCCCCCGTAAAGGAGCCGCGCATGTGGCCGAAGAGCTCACTCTCGATCAGCTCACCCGGGATCGCGGCACAGTTCACCTCCACGAACGGCTTGTCGTGACGGGGCGACTGTCGGTGTATGGCCCGAGCGACCAGTTCCTTCCCTGTGCCGTTCTCACCGCTGATGAGCACACGCGCCGGTGTGCCCGCGACCTTGTCGATCTTGTCGATCAGCGCGCGAATCACGTACGACTTTCCGACGATCTCGTAGCGGGATTCAATGGACTCGCGGAGCCGGCTGTTTTCTTCGTACAGCTCGAGATGCTGCAGCGCGTTGCGCAGCGTCACCAGGATACGGTCGGTATCCAGTGGTTTCTCGAGGATATCGTAGGCCCCAAGTTGCGTGGCCTCGACGGCCGTCTGAATCGTCGCGTGTCCGCTGATCATCACGACCGCGACCGAGCGATCGGCCTCGCGAATGCGCTTGAGCGCCTCGAGGCCGTCCATCCCCGCCATCTTCACATCCAGAAAGACGAGGTGCGGGTGCCAGGCGCCGACCTGCGCGATGCCATCAGCCGCGTTCGTGGCCGTGCGCACGCTGTACCCCTCGTATTCGAGCAATTGCCCCAGTGCGCCCCGCACGCCGGGCTCATCGTCAACTACGAGCACGCGTCGCGTCATGGCATGGTACGATAGATGGCCACCTTGTCGCTCACGAGGCGGATGTCGGCTACGTACTGCGGTACGTTGAGCAGGAGCGCGTCCGGTGCGAGTCCCGCGGGATGTTGGCCGATCTCCACCTTGTGGACCAGACCCGGGATGAGAGGAGTTGGCACTGGCAGTCCGTGGACCGACAGCTCCTGAACGTGGAACTCGGCGACCCCCGGACGCACGACGTCAAAGCTGCCTGAAAGGGTAAGCGGTTCGCGATCAGCGAGCATGCCACCTGCCGGCCCGAACGCGGTGCGCCCGCCCAGAGCCTTGATGTCGAGCGACATGCGAAGCGCGAACGTGTGGTCGATGACGGCCGCTTCGGTGCTGTCTTGCGGCGGGGGTACGTGGCCGGCGACATCCATCAGCATGAACGCGCCGAAGTCCGCAGGGAGGACCATTGTATACGGTGGCGCCCCGCGATCGCCCAGGGACGAGAATGAGCCGCTCGGCATGTGACGCCCCTCCAAGAGTGACCGGTCGCCATGCGACCGTCCGACTCGTCGAATCTGTAGACGGGACCTGTCGTTCGCTCGGGAGCCAGCGCCGGACACGGGGGAGGTACACACCCCACTGGTCGCGCGTGAGCCACGCGGCGACCCCCAGTACGAGCAGGAAGAATAGACATCCCAATCGTCGGCCGCACCCCACGCCTCAGCGATCCTCGACGACGAGAGCGACACGCGCAATACCATGCGCGCGTCCCATCTCGAGGACCGCGCGCCGCACCTCCTGATCGGCAAAGCGATCCGCCGATTGGTCATCGGCCGGCATCACCAGCGCGACGGCATCACGGACGTCGACGCCGCAGCTGATCCCAAGGCGGGCCAGATCGCTCGCGAAGCCGTGGGAGGACTCTCCCGATGCGGCCGACGGGCGCTCATGCCGCATCGATGCCCGCCAGCACGTTGAGCGATCCGGAGCGAAATCCCGCCAGGTCGACCGCCACTCGTGTGTATCCGACGGGCTCCAGCGCCGCCGCGATCCGCCGACGGCCGGAGGCCGAGAGCCATGCCGATAGGTGCGCGGCGCTCAACTCGACGCGAGCCATGTCCCCGTAGTCGCGCACGCGCAGATCGCCAGACACCCCGATCGATCGCAGCGCGGCCTCCGCTGTCTCGACGCGCCGCAATCGTACCGTCGTGACGGGCGTCCCGTATGGCAGGCGCGACGCCAGACAGGGCGCCGACGGCTGGTTCCAGGTCGGAAGACCGCGTGCGCGCGAGCGCATCCGGATCTCGTCCTTCGTCAGCCCCACGATGGCGAGCGGGGAGGAGACGCCATGCTCGTGCGCCGCGCGTGAGCCGGGGCGATAGTCCGCGAGATCGTCTGCGTTCGTCCCGTCCACGACGACCGAATGGCCGCGCGCCAGGGCAATCGGAACGAGCTTCGACCAGAGCTCGTGCTTGCAGAAGTAGCACCGATTCGTGGGGTTGGCCGCGTACTGCGGATCGTCGAGCTCGCCCGTCTCGATGACGAGCCAGGGCAAACACCATTGCCTCGCTATGTCGCGTGCCAGCGCGCACTGCTCGCTCGACAGCGATGCACTGACCCCAGTCACCGCGAGCACACGGCTCGCGCCGAGCGTCTCCAGGGCCACGCACGCCAGATAGGTCGAGTCGACCCCACCACTGAACCCGATCAGCACAGAGCCATGCTCGATGAGCCACTGTTTCAGGCTCACCTCCTTCTCGGCGGCGGTGGTCGCGCCCGAGGCGCGTGCGTGGTCGTGAGTCTCGGCGAGTGGCATTTGATCCCTCCGTATGATCGCCGACGGGGATCAAGCCGCGCCAGCCCCGGCGGCCCCCCTGGGCGTGGGCGCCGCAAAGCCCGCGACGACTGGCCGGTAGCGGAGCGCCTCGCCGACCGCAACCGCGCTCACCGCGTCGTCGCCAGCCAGGTCGGCGATCGTCCTGGCCACCTTCAGCACCCGATGATAGCCGCGCGCCGAGAGCGAGAGACGCTCCGCCGCCTCATGGAGGAGGTCGTGGCCCTCCGTCGTGATGGCGCTGTGCGACTCGAGCCAGCGGCCGCTCGCGTGCGCGTTGCAGCTGACGCCCACGCCGGCTGCACCGCTCGCGAACCGATGCAGCTGCCGCGCACGCGCGCGCTGGACCCGCTCGCGCATCTCGCGCGACGTCACCTCCGCCGCGCGCGCCGCGAGCGCGCGGAGCGGAACGGCGCCGACGGTCACATGCACATTGATGCGATCGGCGAGCGGCCCGGAAAGACGCGATCGGTACCTCACGACCGTACTCTCGGGACACGTGCAGTGCGCTCGAGGATCGCCGGCGCGGCCGCAGGGGCATGGGTTGGTCGCGGCGACGAGGGTGAATCGAGCCGGATACACCACCGCGCTGCGCGCTCGGGCGATCACGACACGTCCATCTTCTAGAGGCTGACGCAGACCGTCGAGGACCGCACGCGGGAATTCGAGAAACTCATCGAGGAACAGGACGCCTCGATGTGCGAGGCTCACCTCGCCGGGTCGCGGATTGCTGCCGCCGCCCAGAAGGCCAGCGGAAGAGACGGTGTGGTGCGGCGAACGAAAGGGACGTGGCGGAGGCACCGGGTCGTCACCGCAGATGAGGCCCGCGACCGATCGTACGGCGATCACTTCGAGCGCCTCTTCCTCCGTTAGGGGTGGCAGAATGGTTGGGAGGCGGCGAGCGAGCATGGTCTTCCCCGCTCCAGGTGGTCCGACGAGTACGACGTTGTGCGCACCGGCGGCCGCCACCTCGAGCGCGCGCTTTGCGGCGTTCTGCCCGACGACGTCGGCGAAGTCCACGTCAGAGGCGCTACTCGGCCTGTCCTCCGGCGGCCGCCGCTCGGCCAGCGGCAATACCCCCCGCCGAAGCGCATCGACGAGGGTGCGGAGCGTGTGAGGCGCGGCCAGTCGGACGCGCGACACGAGTCCGGCCTCTACGACATTCTCGAAGGGCAGCACCAGCGTGCGAGCGCCCTCGCGCGCCACGTGTCTGGCGAGAGGGAGCGCACCGCGAATCGGGCGGATGGACCCGTCGAGCCCCAGCTCGCCGACGATGGTGAGCGCGTCTGCGCCGGCCAGCGTCAGTTGGCCGGTCGCCATCAGCAGAGCGAGCGCGATCGGCAGGTCGAACGCCGTCCCGTTCTTCGGCGTATCAGCCGGCGCCAGGTTTACCGTAACCCGCCGGGGTGGCAGCGCGAAGCCGGCATTGAGGACCGCAGCCGTCACCCGCTCACGGCTCTCTCGCACCGCGTGCGCGGCAAGACCAACGATCGTCCACGTTGGCAGTCCGAGCGCGGCGTCGACTTCGACAGTCACGTCGTACGCGTCGATCCCGAGCACGGCCGCAGAGCGCACGGCGGCCAGCATGGAGCGATTGATCGCGACGCGCCGTCAGCGCGCCGTCAACGGCCCCTTCGGGGCCGCACAAAGGAAAGAGGAGAAAGGGGAAAGGAGACAGCGGCGTAGGGTTCGCAGTTCTCTCCTTTCTCCTTTCTCCTCTCCCCTTTCTCCTCTCTCGTAACGCGCGCGGGCGCGTTACGTGCCGCGTGCAACCAAAGGTGACGGCGCGCGCACGGCCGGGACGGGCGGGCCGAACATCAAACGCCGCCACCATCCCGCTCGCCGCTCGGCTCGCGTCACGGTTCGGATCATGGTGTGCCAGCCGCGCCGCATCGCGGCCGCATCGGCAAAGCGCGCCTCGGGAGCGACGGCCAACCCCTGACGCAGCCAGTCCGCCAGCGCTTCGTGATACGTATCGAACTCCAGCTCGCCCCCGAGCTGTCGCGCGATGATCGCGCGCACATCACCATCGCCGAAGGGCGGATGGCCCGAGAGCACGTACGCCACGATGGCGGCAATAGCGAAACAGTCGACACTCGCCCCCTGCGGCTCTCCGAGGAGCTGCTCGGGCGCGGCGAAAGCCGGCGTGCCAGTCGGACCGCCAGGCGTCTCGCCGGGTATGAACGCGACACCGAAATCACTTATGCGCCAGCGGCGATAGCGGTCGATGAGAATGTTCTCGGGCTTGAGATCTCGATGCACAATACCGCTCGCGTGTGCCGCGCTCAGTCCATCCAGGATGAGATCGACCTGCGGTCCAATCTCGACCAACGGCCTGGGGCCGCTGCGCACGACGAGATCCGCTACCGAGCCGCCCTCGGCGAGCTCCATGGTGTACCAGGCAACCGGGCCACGCCGGTCCCAATCGTAGATCGGCACGATGGCGGGATGAGCGAGCTGCGCGGCTAATTGCGCCTCGCGCCGAAAGCGCGCGACAGCCGCGTCGTCACGCGCCACCTGAGGGTGCAACATCTTGAGCGCCACTTCGCGCTCGAGCGACAGGTCACGCACCCGCCAGACGGACCCGAACGTGCCGGTCCCGAGGGGCGACAGCACCTCGTAGTCATCGCCCAGCGCCCACCGCAAGCGTTGCTCACTCCCCAGCGTCTCGACGTCGCTGTCCTCGACATCGCCCAGCGCCTGGCTGGCACGGGGAGAGGTCACACGTTCCAGCGCACGGAGCAATGTGCTGATCGAAGGAAAGCGGGCCGCGGGGGATGGCTGCAGTGCGCGATCGACCACGTCGGCGAGCGCCTGCGGGCAATCGGGCCGCACCCAGCGAATCGGCGGCACGTCCCGGGCCGGTGGGAGCTCGCCCGTCAGCAACGCGAAGCACAGCGCGGCGAGCTGCCACTGATCACTCCGGGGATCCGGGGCCCATCGCCCCGATTCCCACTCCGGCGCCATCGGGAGCCATTGAGGATCCGGCGAGAGGCCAGGCGGGATGGTGTCGCGCAGCACTGCCCACTGCCACCCCAGGAGCCACAATCGTCTGGTCGGCGACACCCACACAGTTTCCGGCGCAAACGCGCCGTGGACGTAGCCGCTGTCGTGCAGGTACGCGAGGGCACCGCCGGCCGCTCGGAGCACCTGCATGGCAAACGGGGCATCGCCAGCTCCAAGTCGAGCGATGCGCGCGGCAATCGTTTCGCCTTCGATCCACCGACGGAGATAGCCGGGCCCGCGACGCGTGTCGCGGTTGACCGACCAGAAGTGGTACGTCGTCGGGATCGAGGGGTGGCTCAAATGCGCCAGGTGCCGCGCCTCCGCCGCGAGCCACCCCGCGTGCTCGGGATTGGGCGCCGTGATGAGTGCCAGCGACCGCCCCAGGGCGTCGATGACCTCCTGGGCGTGTCGATAATCGCTCGCGACACCGGTCGCGCCCCATCGCCAGTCCGTCGGCAACTGCCACCCGGCCAGGTGGGCGGGAAGGTCACGGGTCGTCTGGTTGAGACCGTTCATGTCCTAGCCAACAGTAACACGATCGTCACCCGGGTTCCGCTGCCCGCCTGGCTCTGGACACTCATGGTGCCGCCCCATCCTTCGACGACGCGTCGGCTCACCGCCAACCCCAACCCGCTCCCGCTGGTCCGGGTTGAAAAGCGCGGCTCAAAAATGCGAGGCAACACGTTCGCCGGAATACCTTCGCCATCGTCCTCCACGAGAATCACCGCGCGCCCTGCGCCGTTGCGCATGGCAGCGCCGCCACTGCTAGCTGTCGTGACCTCCGCCTCGCCCGGGACGACTCGCAGGCGGACGCGGACACGCCTCGCGCCGGCAAGTCGTGCATTCTCCAACACGTTCAACAATACTTCGCGCGTCTCATCGGCCCGTGCGTGGACGACGACCGGCTCACTAACGCCGCTCAATTCCCACGCGATGCCGGTCGCCGCGTCGAGGCGCTCGAGTTCCACGACATCTCGCAACACCGGCGCCAGGTCGGTCGGCTCCGCAGGTGCGCGCTCGGTCGAACCGGACCCGTACTGACTGAATGCACGTGCAATCCGGTCCAACCGATCGATCTCCGCCAGGATGCGACCCGCGTTCTGGTTGAGGATGGTGTCAAAGTCAGTCCGACCCGCGGCTCGCGCTCGCTGCAGATGCTGAATGCCGAGGCGGATCGGTGTGAGCGGATTCTTGATCTCGTGCGCCACTTGCCGGGCCATCTCACCCCACGCGAGGACGCGCTGACTCTCGCCGAAGTCAGCGGCCATCCGACGAAACGCGCCGAATACCTGCTTAAACTCCGCCGGCGGATTGCCGGCCAGATCCGGTTCACGCTCGCCAGCGGCCACAGCGACCGCAGCGCGCCGCAACGACTCGATCGGTCGCGCCAGTTGGCGAGCCGCCAGGCCGCTCAGCCAAAGCGCCGCCGCGGCGCCGAGCACGACGGAAAACAGGACGAGGATGCCGAGATCGGTGCGTCGCGACTCGACCCCGATTTCATCGACCCTGGCAGGCGCCGCGAGGATCGTCTGTTCCTCGAAGGCGCGATACCCGAAGATCACTGGCGTCCCGGCCAGTGCCTGCGGGTGGCTGGTCCGCACCTCCTTGCCCAATCCGAGATCCAGTTCGACGTCCGGACGCAGGAACCGTCCGAGCGGCGCGACATCCAGGAAGATGCTGTCGCTCGCCGAGCTCAACATGCCATCCTGATACAACAGGAGCGGTGTGCCCACCCGGTCCGCGTCGGACGGCAACTCTTCCAACCCGCCCGTCGCCGCCGCGCGCAGCGTTTGCCAGACGAGTAGTGCGCGCTCCTCGGCGTCGTCCGAGCGCAGGCGCCGATAGGACCAGACGGCGAACAGCACGGCTGGCACGACGAAAAACATGAACAGCACCACGATGAGCTGCGTGCGGTAGCTGCGGGCCCAGAGCTTTCCCCGCATGCGGAGCCACCGGGTCAGGACCCCATTGCCGGCGGCGCTCACGACCCACAGGACCAGCACCACAAGCAGATCGGCAACGACCAGGAGCAACGCGCGCTGCGCGAGCGCGTCGAAGGGGCGCAGCGGCACCTCCACGTGCAGTCGGACGGCGCCAAGATTGCTCGGCACGAGCCAGTCTCCGTGCAGGTCGCTGCCGATGCGTCGCCAGCCAATGGCGCCGAACGTGGATCGTCGTACCTCTTCTGGCGGCACGGCCGCGTCCGCGCTCGCGCGGGACGGCAGTCGTACAGGGCCGCCCTCAACCGAATCGGACCCCGCTGCGCCAATCGTATCGAGTGCAAGACCCGCCTCACGCCGCCGGGGAACGAGCTCGAGCGGCGAAATCGAGTACTCATCGGATGTGGGGGCGTCGGCCGCGAGCCCGACGAGCATGGCGAACGCGTTCTCGGTGAAGAGGCGCGAGGGCGGCGCCACAACCGCAGTCGTCACCTGCCCATCCGCCCCCGGAACCGCGAGCACGAGGCGTACGCCTGGGTAACCCATGATCGGCGTCAGCACGATGGTCGCGCGGCTGCGCGCCGCCGCGACGACCGATGCGATGGCGCCGGAATCTCGGTCAAAGCGCGCAAGCGCGAGTGAGGCCCACTCGCCCTGTTCCGGCGACCAGATACCGAGCCTGACCGGATATGCAGCGGCGGCCAAGTCGGAACGCGCAAACATCTTCAGCAAGTCCGCCCGGCTCGTTGGCGCGGGTTCCGAGGCGATTTCCGCGGCCAATCGCTCGAGGAGCGTCACCTGCATCGGGTCGGGAGTCATGAGGCCCGCGAGGTCGCGCTCGGCCAGCAGGGCGCGCTTGTCAGCCGTGGTAGACCAGATGATGACTGCGGACGCGAGTGAGGCGACGACAGCCGGCGGCACCACCGCCCACCGCGTGCGACGAGTGAACGCCGCGGCGAGTGCGGCAGCACACCAGAGCAGTTGATAGGGCCCCGGCCATCCCTCGTTCACGCGCCATAAGACCGGCGCAAGCGCCGCCGCCACGACGGCCAATACGATGGGTACGACGGGGGGGAGCCCGCGCGGAGAGCCGATCGCGCTGTGTGCAGCGACGGCCGCTCCAACCAGCAACGCTGTCGTCACCAGCGCGAGGGCAATCTGCCAGCCAACCCAGAGCAGGAGCGACACGGCCGCCCCGGGCGGCGTGATGCCGCCAGCCACCTGGCGCAGGGCGACGAGGGCCCCAATGCTGGTCACCACCGCCGCGGACAGCGCCAGCCACCGCGGCCGCACTCGAAAACGCGCCCGAGCCGCGGCGAGCGCCGCAAGCAAGACGATCACTCCGGTCACGCCAAGTGCGCCGACGCTCGCGGTGTAGGGCCCACCGACCGGCGAGAAAAAATAGGTGGGATCGAACAGGCGGCTCGCGTTGGAGAACGCGTTGAGGGGCACGATGGCCAACGCGACAAGTGGCGTCGCGAGCGCCAGCATACGGCGCCACCACATGGTCGCTCGCGGCCGCCACTCCGCGACCGCGAACGCGAGCATGGCGACGGCAATCACGAGAGCCCCCCGACTGGTGACCCGTTCCGCCGCACTCACTCGCGCCTGCTCACTCGTTGGCGTCACGGCTCGAAGCGTGACGAGCGCGACGCCGTCGACCGTCAAGGTGGTCCCGGGATCCGGCCCTTGCAGCTCTCGATCGACGAGGGACGGGATGGAGACCGCGAAGCTGTCGACATCCGTGCGAGCAGCGACGCCGGCATCGAGCGGGTCGGAAAGTCGGTCTGCCGGCGGGTCCGCGTGTAAGACAGCCGTTGCGATCGCGCGGTCTTGGCCGCGAGCTACAGTGGCCTGGAGGACGGTGTAAAACGACGTGCGGATGACCGCGAACGCCGAGCCGCTGGAGTCGATCGGCGCGCTGATACGTCCGGCCCACGCGACCGGTGTCCCGGCGCGGTAGAGAACGATCCCACGGTCGCCGGGCCCGCGCACCAGGGGCGCGATCCAGCTGAACGCGGCCGCCGGCGACGCTGGTGCGTCAAGCGTCCTGGCCGCATCGGCTGCGAGACTCCGCGTCAGACGCGTCAACTCTTCGTGCATCACCCCCGTCGCCCGCGTCGCGATATCGGCTTCGGTGGCTGGCCAGGCGTGTTCGATCTTCGCGAGTGTCCACTGCCCGAGAGCGGCCAAGGCGCAGAAGCCGAGGAGCGCCAACGCGGCGAGCCGTGCGCCGATTCGCCGCCGTCCGACGGTTTGCGCGATGGTCGCCACTGTGGCGGCGCTGCACACCGCGAGGTAAGGTACGGCGGGGTCGCGCAGCCATGCGGTGCCTGATAGCAAGGCAATCGTGGTGCTGGCGGTCCACCAAAACGGAAGCGTGCGGGCTGCCTTCTCGTTCGGTGTGCCGGACGGCGCCACAGGTGCGGTGTGCGCGTCGGCTGGCGGCTCGAAGCTCGCGGCTCTCATGCGACGATCAGGAATGGCCACTCCGCAGCGACTGAAGTCTCTCTCACCCGAACGCATCGCCGCAGCGGTCGCCGCCGACCCGCGGCTGATCGTGCCGGTGGGAACCTGCGATATGCACGCTCCGCATTTGCCGCTGGGTTGCGACACGATTCTCGTCGACCGATTGGCCGACGACCTGTCCGCCGAATTCGGCATCTTGCGGGCGCCCACGATCGAATACGGCGCCAGCGACGCGGCGACGCATGGATCCGCCGCCCCCGGCTGCGTCCGGAAGAAGACCCTGCACCTGCTGCTCAACGATCTGCTGGCGTCGTGGGAACAGGCCGGTGTGCGCGAGTTCGTGCTCCTGACGGCGAACGGCGACGACGCGCATCAGGAGGCCCTCGCAACGGTGATGACCATCGATGCCCGCGTGCGCGTCGTCGACGCGGCACGAGCCGGGGCAGGCGGGCCAGCCACCGGACAGGCCGGGTGGCCCCGCGGCGGCGAAGCGGAAACATCGCTCATATTGTATTTGGCTCCGCACCTCGTGGATCTGCGCTTGGCGCAGGATAATACCCCGGAGCCCTCCGTGCGGCGACCAAATCGCTGGGGGCGCCCGCGTGCCCGCACGGACCAGTTGCCGCCGGGGGAGGTCGACGCGGCGTCCGCGGCGAAGGGGGAGGTGTTGTACCGGCGGATCCGGGAACGAATCGCCGAGCAGATTTTCCGATCTCCGCGCGTCGTCGACTAGCACGACCGGACGCGCCGCTTGCGCCTCGTGCTCGCAGGTCTGCTGATGGCAATCGCAGCACCGCCTCGTCGTGCAGGGGCGGTGCGCCCTGGCGCCGGCGTGGCCGTGGCACGCTCCGCAGCTGCGCAAGCGCTGATCGACGACGCGGGCAGCTTTACGATCATGCAAGCTGGGGTCAAGGTCGGCCGCGAGGTATTCACTATCCAGCAAACACCCCCGCCGGATGCAGGTTATGTCGTCCAGGGGTCCGCGGTGTACGTGACGCGCCGCCTGGTCCCGCTCCTGCGAACGGATTCCGCAGGAACGCCGCTCCGGTACGAAGTCGATGAATTCGTGGGAGACCGCCGACGGGCGCAGTTGACGCTGAACGTGGCGCGCGGACGCGGCAGTGAGCGCACACAGACCCGCGGCGGCGAGTCGGCCAAGGAGTTCCGGGTCGGCATGGGCGCGCACCTGCTTGATGATGATGTCTTCGCGCAGTACTACTTCATCGCGCGCGCGATGGTGCACGCGCAGCCGCTCACCCCTGGGCGGGTGATGATGATGACCCTCCTGGTCCCTCGGAGGGGAGGTACCGTTGCGGCGCCGGTTTCGATCATCGGCAACGAACATCTCGATATCGGCGGACAGAGCCGTACAGCAGTGCACATGCGTATAGAGCCCCCTGGAGGGGATCCCCGCGATATCTGGGCAGACACACAAGGCCGTCTGCTGCGAGTCGCCGTCCCCGCGCGCGGCCTCGTGGCCGTTCGCGACGACGTACCCTCCTGACCCTCGCCCGGGCCGCCTGAAACCGCAGACCGTGCGTTTGCGTAGGGCGCCTCAGCCGGGCGGGGCAACCGGGTCCCACCCATCGATGGACTAACTATGATGCGACCGTTCGTACTCTTCGCGACACTCTGGGTTGCGGCGACGCCTCTGGCGGCGCAGCAGACCTCCGCTGCGCGCGTCGGGGCCGCGCCCGCCGCCGACAGCACGCGATCCTCCGTGCCTGACTCGACCGGGCCGATTCTGACGCTCTCCGACGCCCTGCGCGTGGCGCGCCACAACAACCCGACTTTCCTCCAGAGCGTGGAGGCACGACAGCTCGCCGGCGCCAATGTACGGATGGCCTACGGGCAACTCCTGCCCCAATTCAACGCGCAACTTCTCGGCCTCTACCAGCAGGGCGGACAGCAAGTCTTCAGCGGCAGCTTCCTCGGCGCCAGCGCCGACTATATGTACTCGCAATACGGGCTGAACCTCAGCTACACGCTGAACGCGGCGACGCTGCTGACACCGGCCTACGCCAACGCCTCGAGGGATGCGGCGGAAGCCGACGTCGCGGGGCAGGCCGAAACCCTCGAGACCGGCGTGGCACAACAGTACGTGACCGTGCTGGAGGACCAGGCCAAGGCGGCGCTCCAGGACACGCTCGTTGTCGATGACCAGGCGCAGCTGGATCTGTCCAAAGCCAAGGTTGCGGTCGGAAGCGCGACGATCCTCGACCAGCAGCGAGCGGCCGTCACACTGGGGCAGCAGCAAGTGCAGGCCCTCCAGGCGCACAACCTGGTCGACATCGACAAGCTGCGGCTGTTTCAGCAGTTGGGGGTGAACCAGCCGCCCGGCGTTCGGCTCGTGGATGCCTTCGCCGTCACGATGCCGCCATTCACGCTCGACAGCGTGATGACCCTGGCCCGCCGCGCGAACCCACAGATGAACGCACTCCGCGCGCGGACGCATGCAGCCGACGTGGGGGTCCATCGCGCCCATGGCCTCTACACCCCCCAACTGCAGATCTCCACCGGAGTCGGAGGCCAAACATTCCAGTACGCGAATGACGCCTTCCCCGTCGGCCAGGCGCAAGCCTTTGTCGCTCAGCAGTACGGGTCGTGTCTGACTCTCGACACGATTGCCATGGCCGCGCACCTCCCGGCGCGCAATTGCGGGTCGCCCACACTCACGCCGTCCCAGGTCGCACAAACCAAGGCGATGTACACCGGGTTTCCCTTCGCCTTTCAGAACATCCCCCGCTCGCTCCAGGCGACTTTCACCCTGCCGATTTTCGATGGCTTCCAGCGAGAGCAGCGGGTGGAGCAAGCCGAGGTCGATCGGGAGAACGCACGGTACAATGAGCGGGCTCGCGACCTCCAATTGACGGCCGACGTGACGAGCGCGTACCTCACGCTCACGACGTCCGTCCGCACCGTCGACATCCAGGATCAGAACGCCGGCGCCGCGCGCCAGGCGCTGTCGCTGGCCGAAGAGCGCTACCGCGTAGGGGCCGCCACGTTCGTCGATGTCACGGACGCCCGCGCCGCCTTCGAGCGTGCGGAAAACGATCGCATCTCTGCGGTGTACGACTACCACAAGGCGTTCGCCGCCTTGGAAAGCGCTGTCGGCCGACCACTCCGATGACCATGTCAACGCCCTCCTCACATTCCCCGGCCGCTCGCACACCTGACGCCCGCCCGGTACAAGGATCCCGTATGACGCGACGCACCAAATGGTCCATCGTCGGAGCCATCACCGTTGTCGCCCTCGTCGCCGGGGTGGCCATTGCGGCCACGCGCGGCCCCAAGAGTGTGGCCGTCCGCATCGAGTCGGTCGGTCGGCGTGACCTCGTGGCGTCGGTCACGGCCAGCGGTCAGGTCGAGCCGCATACCAAGGTCGACCTGAGTGCCGACATCTCCGGCCGCATCATCACACTGGCGGTGAAAGAAGGCCAAAACGTCGAGAAGGGTCAGCTGTTGGTGCAGATCGACCCCGCGTCGTATCAGGCTGCCGTGGAGCGGTCACGCGCTGCCGTCGCCGCTGCCAATGCCCAGGCACTCCAGGCCGCAGCGAACGCCGACCAGGCGCAACACAACTACGATCGGTCGGCCGCCATCAAGAAGAGCAATGCCTTGCTCATCTCGGACGAGCAGCTCGAGCAGTTGCGGACGTCGCTCGATGTCGCGCGCGCCACCGCCCAGGCGGCGCGTGACCAGGTCGATCAGGCCGCAGCCGCGTTGCGGGACGATGAAAGTGCGCTCAGCAAGACGACCATTCGCGCGCCGATGCCGGGAAAGATCACGCGCCTCGCAGTCGAGCAGGGGGAGACGGCGATCCAGGGCACGTTGAACAAGGATGCCGCGACGCTGCTCACGATCAGCGACATGAGTGTCCTGGAGACCAAGGTCAAGGTCGACGAGAGCGACGTCGCCCACATCCAGCTCGGCGATACGGCGACCATTCAGCTGGACGCGTTTCCGGACACCGTGTTTCGCGGCCGTGTGACGAAGATCGCCAATAGCGCAATGAAGAGCGCGGCCGCGTCGCAAGGAGACAACAACAATGGTTCGACGACTGACCAGGCCGTCGACTATCAGGTCACGATTCAGCTGCTCAATCCGCCCCGTGACACGCGGCCCGACTTTTCCGCCACCGCGAAGATCATCACCGACACGAGGACCAGCGCGTTGGCGATTCCGATCATCGCCCTGACCGTGCGCGACAACCAGGCGCTGCCACAGGGGGATACCGCGGGCGTCACCATCGGGCGGACGGCGGCGCCGACGAAACAGGTCGGCAAGCGAGACGTAGAAGGGGTATTTGTCATCGGCGCGGACAACAAAGTCACGTTCCGGCCGGTGAAGGTCGGCATCGCGGGTGAGACGTACTTCGAGGTCTTGAGCGGCCTCCGGCCGAACGAGCGAATCGTCTCCGGGACCTATCAGGCGATCCGCGACCTCAAGGACGGGACGCTCGTGCACGAGGCGAAGCCCGAACCCACGGCGGCGGCACAGTTCAAGTCATGACCGACCAATCCCTGGTCGCGGACGAGTCCGAAATGATCGGCCTCAGCACCACTGCTGAGCGCCGGGCCGTCGTCGCGCAGACCGGAGTCGTTCCGGCGGAGGACTGGGTCATCGTCGCGCGTGGGCTTCGTCGCGACTACGACATGGGGGGCGAGATCGTGCGCGCCCTTCGCGGCGTCGACCTCGCAATCCGGCGGAATGAGTACGTGGCGATCATGGGGCCGTCAGGCTCTGGCAAGTCGACGCTCATGAACTTGATCGGCTGCCTCGATACCCCGACCGCCGGCGAATACTGGCTGAACGGCGTTCAGGTCAGTCACATGTCCGACAACGAGCTCGCACGCATCCGAAACCGGGAGATCGGTTTCGTGTTCCAGACGTTCAATCTGCTGGCGCGCGCCACCGCGTTGCACAACGTCGAGCTGCCGCTCGTCTACGCTGGCGTGCCGGCCGCGGAGCGTCGCGCCCGCGCCATTGAGGCCCTCGAGTCGGTTCAGCTCGGCGATCGCGTGCTCCATAGGCCCAACGAGCTCTCCGGTGGTCAGCGGCAGCGCGTCGCGATCGCTCGGGCACTCGTGAATCGTCCCTCCATCCTGCTGGCCGACGAGCCGACGGGGAATCTCGACTCGGGGACGTCGGACGAGATCATGCGCGTGTTCAGCGAGCTCGCGAGCCACGGACAGACCGTGATCATGGTGACGCATGAAGCCGACATTGCGGCGCATGCACGGCGCGTGGTCGTGCTGCGCGACGGCGGCGTGGCCAGCGATACCCGCCGCGATTCGCTGGCCGCTCGGATCGCGCTCGCCCCTCCAGCCGTCGCCTGACCGATGTCGTGGCTGGAAGCGTTTCGACTCGCGCTGCAGCAAATACGGGTGCAGAAGCTCAAGAGCTTCTTCACGCTGTTGGGCGTAACCATCGGCGTCATGTTCCTCATTGCCGTCGTGGCGGTCGTCGAGGGCATGGGTCAGTACATGGAACACGACCTGGTCGGGAAGCTCATGGCGGTGCACAGTTTCGAGCTCCGGAGCCGTCCCGACATCAACATGGGCGACGAAGACGAAAGCGTGTGGATCGAGTATGAGCATCGTCCCCGTATCACCGAGGAAGATCTGCATCCGGTCGTCGATGCCCTGCCTCCCGGCACGCGGTGGTACATGATCAGCCAGGACCGGCTCTCGGTCCAGTCCTCGTATTCAGCGCCTCGCCGGGTGGATGTCTTCGCCGTGACGGGGGATTACTTCAACATCAAGAGTCTGGGCGTCGTCAGCGGCCGCATATTCACCGACCAGGAGCTCGAGTCTGGCAGCCTCGTCGCCGTCATTGGGCAGGACATCCAGAGTCACTTTTTCCCTACGGTCGATCCAATCGGCCACACGATCCGTATGGGTGGAATCCCGTACACGATCGTCGGCATCGCCGAAAAACAGGGCAGCATCTTTGGCCAATCGTTGGACCGATTCGTGATCGCGCCGTACCGGGCGCCGGTCCACCGGCTGCTGAACCGCGACCGCGGCGTGGTCGACGCCATCGTCGTGCAGGGCGTCAGCGACCAGGTGATGGCGGACGCCCAGGAGCGGGTCCGACAGGTCATGCGTACGCGCCATCACCTGCGCCCGGCCCAGAAAGACAACTTCTCCGAACAGACACCGGCGTCCGCGCTCGCCTTCTGGGAAAGGATCCAAGAGTACCTGGTATTCGCCGCGATCGTGCTGCCTGCAATCGGGCTCGTCGTCGGCGCGATCGTCATCATGAACATCATGCTCGTGGCGGTCGCGGAACGGACCAGGGAAATCGGGATCCGGAAGTCACTCGGCGCGCGGCGCAGCGACATCCTGGCGCAGTTCCTCATCGAGGCGGGGACGCTCAGTACACTCGGCTCGCTCGTCGGCATTGGACTGGGACTGCTCGTTGCGTTCGTCGTGCGCCATACGACGTTCATGCCCGTGTATATCGTCCCGTGGTCGATCGGCGTGGCCGTTGCAGTCGGCGCCGGAGTCGGGATCATCTCCGGGGTCTACCCGGCGAGCCGCGCGGCGCGACTCGATCCGATCACCGCGCTCCGGCAGGAGTGATCGGTGGCGTTCCGTGTGCGCGGGAGCGCCGTATTTGAGGGCGTCGCCATCGCCATTGACGCGCTGCGTGCGAACAAGGTGCGGGCAGGCCTCACGATCCTCGGTATCTCGGTCGGCGTGTTCGTGGTCGTTGCGATGGAAGCGGCCATCAACGGGATCAACACGAGTGTCGCTCGCGATATCGAGTCGGCGGGGGCGACGACGTTCTTCCTGCAACGGTACCCGCTCGTGTTCACGGACTGCGATGGCAGCGATGCGCAATGCCCGTGGCGCCACAACCCGCCGTTGCGCCTTGCCGAGGCCGAGCGGCTGGCGCAGGTGCCATCGCTGGCCGGCGTCACGGCGGAGATCGATTGGTCGGCGGCCTTCAAGTACGCCGACCATTGCCTCCGGTCTGCCGAGCTGCGGGGCTACACGCCCGACTGGCCACGCACCGACGGCGGGGACATTGATCCGGGACGCTCCTTCACACCACAGGAGAATGCGAGCGGCGCGCAGGTCGCGCTGATCAACGACCGGATGGCGACCAATCTGTTTCAGGACCGAGATCCGATGGGGAAAACCATCTTCATCGACAACAACCCGTTCCAGGTGATCGGCCTGTATCACTACAAGGCGAGCTTCCTGACGGGCGGGGACCGGGCGGTCGCCATCATCCCCATGGAGACGTTGGTGCGGCACTTCCCGGTCTGGATGGGTTGGGCCAGCTTCATCATCAAGCCGCGAGAAGGGGTCAGCCGCGATGAGGCGATCGATGATGTCATCGCGACGATGCGAGGGACCCGCGGCCTCCGTCCCGCAGCGCCCAACGACTTCTACGTGCTGACCCAGGACCGGTTGTTCGAGGTCTACAACAAATTCTTCGGCGTCATGTTCCTGGTGGTACTGGTGCTCGCGTCGGTCGGCCTGATGGTCGGCGGCGTCGGCGTGATCGCGATCATGATGATCAGCGTCACGGAGCGAACCCGCGAGATCGGCGTCCGAAAGGCATTGGGAGCGACCAAGCTCGTCATCCTGTGGCAGTTTCTCGTCGAGTCGATCACCTTGACGGGCATCGGTGTCGTGATTGGCCTGGTGACGGGCTGGGGTCTGGCAGCCATTGTACGTCTCGCCACGCCGGTTGCCGCATTGGTGCCGCCGATCGCTGTCGTCTTGGCGCTCGCGAGCAGCGTCCTCACCGGAATCCTGTTCGGGATTTACCCGGCTTTCCGCGCGGCGCGCCTCGACCCCGTCGACGCGCTCCGCCACGAATGACAGCGGTCGGGTCATGACCGCTGTCGCCGTCGATGTCCTCGCGATCGCGGCGCACCCCGACGATGTCGAGCTGACCTGCGGCGGCACGCTCCTGCGCGCCCTGGAGTTCGGTCGGCGGACGGCGATCATCGACCTGACGGCAGGCGAGACCGGCACGAAAGGGTCGCCGGCCACTCGCGCCGCCGAAGCCGCAAAGGCTGCGGCCGTACTCGGCGTGAGCGCTCGCGAAAATCTGCGTCTGCCGGACGCGGGCGTGGTCAACACGCCCGACACGCGGATCGCACTCGCGCGCGTCATCCGCCGATTCACACCGCGCGTGGTGATCGCCCCGGCGCTGCAGGGCCGCCATCCGGACCACCGGGCCGCCGCTGAGCTGGTGCGCGATGCGTGCTTCGTCGCGGGTCTCGCGAACGTGGCAGCGGATGTCCCGAGACACCGACCCTTCAAGGTGCTCCACTGCCTCTCGTTTCGAGAGGACTGGCAGAAGCCCTCATTCGTCGTCGACATCTCCAGCGTCTTCGATCGGAAGCTGGAAGCCATCTTCTGCTATGCATCGCAGTTCGAAGGGGTATCGCAAGCGGGCGAGGTCTATCCCAACGGCGACCCGCTGCGGGACATCATTCGGCATCAGGCCGCGCACTACGGATCCTTGATCCGCTCCCGTTACGGCGAGCCGTTTTTCACCTTCGAAACCATGCGTGTCGACGACGTGGCCGCGCTGGAGGTTGGGACATTTTGAGCGCAGGCCCTGCGCGGCCGGCCCTACCTGTCCCATTGGCCGGAATCTGCGGACGGTGATGGAGGGCGACGCATAGCGTCGCCCCTAGCCGCCGATCCGACGGTTCGTGCGGACGGTGTTGCTGTTCGTCTCCTTTCTCCTTTCTACGTGGCGCGTAGCGCCCGTAGGCGCGGCGCTCAAACTTCCGTCTGATCCACGTAGCACCAGCTCCACGATTCACCCGGCTCGATCGAGCGCATGATCGGATGCTTCGTGGAATGGAAATGCTTGGTCGCGTGCTTGTTCTTTGATGAGTCACAGCACCCGACGTGGCCGCAGGTCCGACACATCCGCAGGTGAACCCAGGAGTCGCCCATGGCGAGGCACTCCTCGCATCCCTTGGCCCGTGGCTGGACCGGTCGGACCTCCTTCACGTGCATGCACGACGTCGCCATCAGCTCCTCCTGCCTCTCGTCATCGTCGATCGGGTGAGCGCGGCCGCTCACCCGCCTTGTACATATAGGCGGACGCCTCGAGGCGGGCGCCGCGTGCATCCGCAACCGCAAACTGCGAGCCCTCGTACGCGGAGACCGCCGCGTAGCGTCCGTCCTTCGTGACGGCGTAGTAATCGAGGTCGAACCTGGGTCGCCCCCGCTCGTCGAGCAATCGTGACTCCGTCATGGCGACGACACGCTCGATGACCGTCATGAGGGCGGCTTCCGGGTCCTTGCCTTGTCGCATCAACTCCACCGCCAGGAACGCACCGCACACCTTGATGTTCGCTTCGCCGCGGCCCGTGGACCCCGCGGCACCCACGGTGTTGTCGCAGTACTGGCCAGCCCCGATGATCGGGCTGTCGCCCACGCGCCCCGGAATCTTCCAGGACAGGCCGCTCGTCGTCGTGACGCTGCCGATGTCGCCCTTCGCGTCGACGGCGTTCATGTTGATCGTGCCATGCGTGTATGGCACAGCCTCGACGATCTTCACGTCGCCCGGGTGGTCCAGCCAGGCATTGTTCGGGTTGAGATTCGCCTTCCAGCGCAACCATGCCTGACGACTCTTGTCGGTCAACAGGTTCTGCTCCTTGAAGCCCATCTCGAGAGCGAACTTCTTGGCCCCTGCCCCGACGAGGAAAATGTGATCGGTGTAGTCCATGATGGCCTTGGCCACTAGCGACGGCGTGGCGATGTCCTCGAGGGCCCCGACTGCGCCGGCTCGCTTGGTCGGCCCGTGCATCACGCTCGCGTCGAGCTGGACCACTCCGTCCTCATTGGGCAGTCCGCCAAGTCCAACCGATTGATCCTCGGGGTCCAGCTCCTGGATGTTCACACCCGCGATCGCGGCGTCCAGCGGATCGGCCCCGTGCTGCGAGATCATCTCGAACGCGCGGGCGACACCCCGGATGCCGTTGGCTGAGGAAATGACGACAGGCCGCGTGGCCGGCGCATGCCACAAGACAGCCCTCGGGTCACCAGCGGCCGGCAGGGCGAACGCATCCCGAGGCAGTATCGAGCTCACGGCCGCGGCCGCACCTGCGCCGACGAAATCACGACGAGTGATTGACACCTACACTCCCTGTGAGGGCTGGGCCCTAAAGGTTGTGCCTCCCCCGCTCGGCGGCAACGGGATCGGTACCGGGCGAGCGCGCCGCCGCCGCCGAACGGGCCTGCGATCGGCCCGACAGCGTGCGCACCCCTGCAACGGCCGCCCAGACGCTGAAGAGCGCGACCGCACTCACCGCGCCGCGGCTCGCCGGGTCGAAAGCGATGACGCCGATCAGGCCGCCGATCGCCGCAACGGCTGCCAAAACCGCCATGTACAGTGGGTGCCGCGCGTCCCGACGCATGATGATCGCGAGCGCGACACACGCCAGCGCGATGAAAACATTGCCTAAGCGGGCGCGGGCCAGCGAGTCAGCGTGGCCGCGGGCAAATCCGGCCGCCGCCTCCTGGTGTCCTTGCATGTAGCGCGCGGCATCGCCCGTCCCCGTTTGCGCCATGAACGCGACGTTGCTCGCGTTGAGCGCCAGCCCGCAGACGATGATCGCAAAGACGACCGCGAGCGCGAGCCGCATACCGGGCTGCTCGCCGAACAGTTGGCCCCAGATGCCAATCATGATCAGCGCTGAGCCGGCCAGCATGACCAGATGGATCGCACGCCAATAGCTGGTCTCGGCGATGACGGCCAACTGGCCGGCGAGGTCGCCCGGAAGCATGGGATGCAGGGCCGCACCAACCCCGAGCGAGACCGTTCCCAACAGCAGGATCACGGCGAGGCGCGTGCGGCCATTGGAGGACCCTGAGATCGCTGCGTCCATGAGGCGTAAGATGTCACGGGCGTGACGGTCTCGCTGGAGCCTCGTCGCTCAGCGTGAGTCATCCCGCCGCTGATCGAGCCAGATCCAGCGCAGCAGTCAGCATGGTGGGGCGTCAGGTACCCGCCTTGGACGGCGTCCGCGGCATTGCCGTGGCCATGGTGATGGCGTTCCACATTCTGGCGCGCCCCGTTGACGGCTCTTGGATGGTCAGGGGTCGACCTCTTCTTCGTCCTCTCCGGATTCCTGATCACCGGGATTCTCTGGGACACCCGGGACGCACCGGGCCGGGCGCGCGCATTCTACATCCGCCGTGCGCTGCGCATTCTGCCGCTCTACTACATCGTCCTCGTCGCGGTCTTCGTCGTCCGTCCGCTGCTGGGCTGGAACCATCGTCTCGACGACGTCGCCCTCGCACCCGAACAGATCTGGTATTGGACGTATCTCTGCGACTGGCGCATCGCGCTCGGCCATCCGCACGCCTTCACATTGCTCACGCACTTCTGGAGCCTGTCGATCGAAGAGCAGTTCTACCTCGTGTGGCCCTTCGTCGTCTGGCACTGCACACGGCGTCGCACCATGCGAATCGCGATCTCGCTCGTCGTGATCGCGTGTGTGTTGAGGCTCTACCTGGCGCTCGCGACGACCACTCCCGGCACTGCATACGCGTTGCTCCCCTGCAGGGCCGACGCCCTCGCAATCGGGGCGGTCGTCGCGCTCGCACTACGCGGCCCCGGCGGCGTCGCAGCGGTCCGTCGCTGGCTCCTGCCACTCGCGCTCCTCGGCCTTCTCACGGTGATCGCGCTGATCATCGTACGCCCGACCATGCAATTCGATGACGTGGGCATGATCGTCGCCGGGTACATGGCGTTCGATTGGGCGTTCGCGGGGCTCGTCTTCATTGCTGCCACCACGCGGTCCGATCTTCTGGAGGCCCGCCCCCTGCGCGCGGCCGGACGCTACAGCTATGGCCTCTACGTGTTCCACCCTCTCGTCATGTGGTGGATCACCCGGGACGTGCCCTGGCTCGAGCGCGATCAACTGCGCTTTGCCGCCGGCGCGGTCCTGCTGTCCATCCTGCTCGCCTGGCTGAGCTACCGGCTGTATGAATCGCCCTTCCTGCGGCTCAAAGAGCGCTGGGCGCGTTTGCCAGTCGCGTCGGTGGACACACCGGCGTTTGAGGCAGCGGCGTGAGACGCTGAAAGGCCCAGACCCGTCTTCTTATCTCACGTCCGGTACTTCAGCCCCGTCCCGGTGTTGAACACCACGACGCGCTCCGATGGCTGGATCCAGCCGCGCTCGCGCAACGCATCGACCGCGGCCCACGCAGCGCCGCCCTCGGGACAGATGTCGACGCCCGAGAGCGCCGCGAGCTCCACGGTCTTCTCCGCGATGCTGTCCTCCGCGATCGCGATTGCGGTGCCTTGTGTTTCACGCAAGGCGCGCAGGCAGAGAAAGCCGCCGAGGGGCGACGGCACCCGCAGGCCGTAGGCTCGAGTCTCGGCATCCGCCCAGGGCTCCGTCCGCTCGGCGCCGGTCTCGAATCCCCGTACCACTGGCGCGCACCCGGCCGCCTGCACCGATACCATCCGCGGTACACGCGCGCCTTCGCGCAGCCAGCCCAACGCGCGCATTTCCCCGAATGCCTTCCACATGCCGACGAGACCCGTACCTCCGCCCGTGGGATACACGATGACATCCGGCAGCTCGCCGTCGAACTGCTCGAACAACTCATACGCCATGGTCTTCTTGCCTTCGATCCGATACGGCTCCCGCAGCGTCGACACGTCCCATGCATCCCTGGGACCGTTCGCTCGCAGCCACTTTCCGGCATCGGCGATGGTGCCACGCACCAGGTGTACGTCAGCGCCGTACAAGCGACATTCAGCGACGAATGTCGTCGGTGTGTCGTCCGGCATTGCCACTACAACATGACGCTGGGCTCTAGCGCCATAGGCGGCGAGCGCGCCCGCCGCGTTACCGGCCGAAGGCGCCGCAAAAGCTCGCGCCTCGAGTGCGACGGCGACCGAAACCGCAGCGGTCATGCCGCGTGCCTTGAACGATCCCGTGGGGTTGCGCGCCTCGTCCTTGATCCAGACCGACGAGTCCACCGGGATCAATGGTGTCCATCCTTCGACGAGGGTGACCTCGCCCGAGATCAGCGGGAGCACGTTGCGATAGCGCCACAGCGATGGGGGGCCGTCGCGCAGCGCCGAAAGCGGCATCGTCCCGTGGTCGATCGCATAGTCGACACGCAGGGGCATCCCGCACGACCGGCATACGGTCTGCGGCGTGCGGTGGTCGTGTCGCTGGCCGCAGGCGAAGCAGGTGAGGCCGGTGAGCCGCGGGTTGAACGTGGCCGTTGGGCGCGCCCTCGGACTGAGCGCGGGAGCAAGATGAGTCGTCATAGTGTGAGCGTAGCGTGTCCACCAGCGCTTCGCAATCCGCCAACGACGCGTGACGCCAGTATATTTGCCCCATGCCTGACCCCATCTACTTAGATCACGCGGCTACCACGCCGGTGCGGCCCGAGGTCCGGGAGGCGATGGCGCCGTTTTTCGGGCCTCGGTTCGGCAACCCGTCGAGCTTGCACCGTTGGGGCCGCGAGGCCCGCGTCGCGCTCGACGAGGCCCGCGAGCGCGTGGCGGCCTGTCTGGGCGCGTCACCGGACGAGATCTGTTTCACCTCGTGTGGCACCGAGGCCGACAACCTGGCGATTCTGGGCGCGTGGCGCACGGCGCGCTCGCGCGGACGCAATGCCGTCGTCACGACCCCTATCGAGCACAAAGCCGTACTGGCATCGGTCCACCACGCGGCCGCTGAAGGCGCTGACGAGCGCACACTCGCGGTCGATCGGCTGGGCGTCGTGTTGCGTGAGTCGTTTGACGATCTCGTTCGTGACGATGTCGCCGTCTGCTCGGTGATGTGGGTGAACAACGAGATCGGCACGATGCAGGACGTCCCCGCGCTGGCCGACGCGGCGCATGCACGCGGCGTGGTGTTTCATACGGATGCCGTGCAGGCGTTCGGCAAAGTCTCGATCGATGCCCGGCGCCAGGCGTTCGACCTGTTGACGGTGTCAGGCCACAAGATCGGAGCGCCCAAGGGCGTCGGTGCGCTCTACGTCCGCCGCGGCGTCGCGATCGAGCCGTTGATGCACGGCGGCACGCAGGATCGCGGGCGGCGCCCCGGCACCGAGAACGTCGCGTTCGCCGTCGGCTTCGCCCGAGCGGCAGAGCTGACGACGGCCGAAGCCGGCGCCGAATGCGCCCGACTGGCCGCGCTGCGCGACAGCCTGGAGTGCGCGTTGCTCGAGCGCATCCCCGACGCAGTTGTGCATGGCCGCGGAGCCCCGCGCGCGCCGCACATCCTCAACATCTCGGTACCCGGCACGGACAGCGAGTCACTGCTCATGGCGCTCGACCTCGCCGGCGTCGCCGCTTCGTCGGGGTCGGCGTGCCAGAGCGGGAGCGTCTCGCCGTCGCATGTCCTTGCGGCGCTGGGTGTCCGGCCCGAGCTCGCCGTCGCAGCCATCCGAATGAGCCTCGGAGCGCTGACGACGGCCGAAGCGACTGAGCGCGTCGCGCAGCTCTTCCCGGCCCTCGTCGCCAAGGCCCGCGGACACGCCGCAGCTTCTGCCTGATGGGCGAGCGCGTACTCGTCGCCATGTCCGGCGGCGTCGATTCGTCGGTCGCGGCCGCGCTGCTCGCGGAGCGGGGCTGGGACGTCATCGGCGTGACGATGAAGCTCTTCTGCCATGGCGCCGAAGTGCCGGACCGGCCGTGCTGTTCCCTCGACTCGATTGACGATGCCCGGCGAGTCTGCGCGCAGCTCGGCGTCCCGCACTACGTCGTGAATCTCGAGCATTCCTTTTCGCGAGACGTGGTACGGGACTTCGTGACGGAGTATGCCCGTGGCCGCACGCCGATCCCGTGTGTGCGGTGCAACACCTTCACGAAATTTCGCGATCTGCTCCGCAAGGCGGACGCGTTGGACGTGAAGTGGATCGCGACGGGCCATTACGCGCGCGCCGACGGCGAAGCGCTTCGCCGGGGCAGCGACCCCGGGAAGGACCAAAGCTACTTCCTGTGGGGACTCGATCGCGCAGTCCTCGGACGTCTGTTGCTGCCAGTTGGCGGTCTCACGAAGAGCGAGACGCGCGCGCGTGCTCGCGCCCTCGGACTCCTGCGCGTCGCGGACAAGCGGGAGAGTCAAGACATCTGCTTTGTGCCCGATGGCGATCATGCTCGCGTCATCGCACAGCAGTTGGGTGAGGATGCCCCGGCGCTGCAGCCAGGTCCGGTCGTCACGCGCGAGGGACGAGTCCTCGCGCAGCACAATGGGTTCGCTCGCTACACCGTTGGTCAGCGGCGCGGACTGCCCGGTGGCTCGTCGCGGGCGCTGTACGTCGTGGCGATTCGGCCTGCGGATCGTGCGGTGGTCGTTGGCGACCAGGACGCACTGCTTGCGCGCTCCGTCGTCGCCCGAGAAATCAATTGGCTGGTCGACGCACCGCCGCGACTGGGTCATCGGGTCGGCGTCCAGGTCCGGCATCGCGGGACAGTCGCGATGGGCGAGGTGCGGCGGGTCGACGGCGTTGGCCCACGTGGCCCTCTGGAGATGGAGTTGGCGCTCCACGCTCCGCTCACAGCGGTAACTCCAGGGCAGTCCGTTGTGCTGTACGACGATGACCGCGTGCTCGGCGGAGGCGTCATCGAGTCCGCGCCATCCGCCGGAGAGAGCTCTGGCACGTAAGACACTGGCCTGGCTGCGCCGGCGGCCGCTCCTGGCAGCGGCCGTCCTCGCATCCGTGATGCAGGTCGCCAACGCCACATGGTGGCTGAAGCCGTACCCGATGCCCAACATGGCGCTGGTCATCGCATGGAATCTCGCCACGACCGGCCGGTACGAAGGCGGCAACTGGGTTCGGCTCAAGGGTGTGGTCGCGCCGACCGATCCGCCGCTGCGATCATATCACCTGCCCGGCGAGCCGGCCTACCTGGCTGCGGGGCTTGCACTTCGTCGGCCCGAGCTGTTCACGTATTGGCACGTGCCGGTCGCAGTGCTGTTGGTCGTCGCTACCGCAGCGTGTGCCTGGGCCCTGTTTGGTCCGGACGCAGCGTTGCTCGCGGGCTTGATCGGCGCGTTGGATCCGTTGATCGTCGCGCACGGTGCCGTCTACGACGACACGTTTCTGGGAGCGGCCCTCTTCTGGCTGATCGCCGCAATCGCTCTCAGTCGCTGGCGCGCGATGAGGTCCGCTCGCCGCAACGCATCCTCGCAGCATGTCTGGCTCGTGACGGGCGTGCTCGTGGTCGGCTCGGCCTGGGCAGTGGTCACGCGAACCGAGACGCTCGTCGCGGTCGCTGGCGTCGCGGCATGCTGCCTTCTGGTGCCCGGTCTCCGTGCGCTGCGATCAACCGGCATCGCTCTGGCGGCCGGCACGCTGCTCGGTGTCGGCGCGTGGGCCGGACGCAATGTCATCGTGCAGCATCACGTCATGACGGGGTCGACGCACGATGGGCTTACCTTGTGGGAATCCACTGAGCCAAGCGCGATGCGCGCTCTGGCACTCGGCCAGGTCGATGCCCTGTCGACCGACCCATCCGTCGTCGGCGCGATCTGGCAACAAACGGCCGGGAAGGACGAGGTGGGCGCCAACGAGGTCTTCCTGCAGGCGGCGATTCGGGAGATGCGCGATGATCCGATTCGGGTCGCCGCGTTCGGCATGCGCAAAGTCGCCATGTCCATCGCTGGCATACGGCCGGAGCTCCCGATCGCCGCTCCGCGCAACATCGTGTCGATGCTGTCCACGTTGGTGCTCGTCTGCCTCGCCGCTGTGGGCGTCACGCGCCTCGCGCACGTGAAGCGGAAGCGCGACCCCATGCTGCACCTTGCTGGCGTGGCCGCGTGCCTGCTGGGGTTGGAAATGCTCGGTGTGCTCACCCTTGGCCCCGTCGGCCTTCGCTATTGGATCCTCTGGCGGCCGGTCCTTTGGATACTCGCGGGGCTGGCGGTGCCCGGGCTACAGAAAGACGCGGGTGACGGGTGAACTACGGGGTCTGGGGTAGTTCACCATCACCCGGCTCTTGCCTTTAGTACTTCAGCCCACCGGCTGCCGCAAACTCCCGCATCATCCGCTGTTGATCCTCGGTCAGATGCTCCGGCACGTTGATCGTGACTTCAACGATCAGGTCCCCAGACTTACCGTCCTTCTGAATGCCTTGCCCCGGCACCCGGAATCGTTTGCCGGCAGGCGTTCCCTCGGGGATACGGAGCGCGACCTTCTTCCCGTCCAACGTCCGAACACTGATTCGCGAGCCCAGTATCGCCTGTGCGATGTTGAGCGGCACGGTCGCGATGACATCGAGTCCGTCGCGTCGGAAGAAGCGATCGGGCTGCACCTGAAACGTGATCACGATGTCGCCCGCCGCCCCACCGTCCGCTCCTTTACCACCCTGTCCGCGCAGGCGCACCTTGCTGCCCGTGTCCGTGCCGGGCGGCACGGTAATGAGCACCCGCTTGTGACTCCGGACCTCGCCCATGCCGTTACACGTCGGACACCGCTGCGACGGGACGCGCCCGCGACCGAGACAGACCGGACACGTCCTGGTGACGGCAAAGCCACCCTGGCCGAGGGATACGACGCCCCGACCGCTGCACTCAGGACAGGTCTTGAACGTCGCGCCGGGGGCGCCGCCGGCGCCGTGGCACGTCGGACACTGCTCCGTGACCTCGAGCTCGATGGGGATCTTTCCGCCGAGTGCGGCGGTCCGGAACGGCACCTCGACCGAGGTCTCGACCGACTGTCCACGCTCGGGACCGGCGGAGCGCCCTGCCCCTCGAGCGCCGTTGAACATGTTGCTGAACAAATCACCGAGCCCGCCAAGACCGCCAATATCGAAATCTTCGAAGCGGAATGAGGAGCCGGGAGCTGGGCCTGCCCCGGTGGACGGCCCTCCACCGCGACGCGCGCTCGCAGCTCGCCCCGCCCCGAAGGGCGCCCCGTCGCCAAACCCGCCGAAGGCACCAAGCCGGCGCATGTCATTGTACTGTTTGCGCTTCTCGGCGTCCCCGAGGACGTTGTGCGCTTCGGATATTTCCTTGAATCGTTCTGCCGCTTTCGGGTCGTTGGCGTTCGCGTCGGGATGATAGCGCTTGGCGAGCTTGCGATACTGCTTCTTGATCTCGTCTTGCGTGGCCGATGCGGACACGCCGAGGACTGCGTAGAAGTCCTTCGTCTGTGCCATGAGCGGAATGTAAAACGTCCGGCGGTCAGCGACCGCGCGCTACCCGTTCCATTGCTTGACGACCACGCGCGCCGGTCGGAGCAGCTGACCGTTGAATACGTAACCCGGCTGATACACCCGCGCGACGAGGTGATCGTCCTCTGGGCTCAGCGCACGCTCCGTCGCAACGGCCTCGTGTAGTTTCGGATCAAATGCATGGTCGACCGGGTTCACGACCTCGAGACCGGCGGCGTTGAGTGCCTTGAGGAGTTTGCGCTCGACAAGTTCGACGCCCTGAGTCAGGGTGGCGGGATCGATCGACGCAGGATCGATGTGCGCGAACCGCGACAGATCATCGAGGCCGTCAATCAGCTGCTTGACCAGATCCGCTTGCCCTCGTGTGCTCGCCTCGATTCGCTCGCGGGTCGCGCGTTTGCGGTAGTTCTCATATTCCGCTGCGAGGCGCAGATATTTGTCCCGGAGCTCGGCCACTTCCGCCGCCGCCGCAGCGGTCTCCCCATCGCCGCCGATGGGCTCCGGAGTCTCGACCTCGTTGGCGGCCCGCGCGTCCGGCTCGGCCGGCGTCATCTCGACGCCAGGGGCGGTCGCCGTAGGGTCGTCCTCCGCACCGGCGTCGCTTCCACGCGGATCGCCGTCGGCCTGCGACTCGAGCCGACCGTCAGCGCCCTGATCATACTGCATACCGTGTCTTGCTCGGCGAGAGAAAGCCATGTTGGGAAGGGTCAGAAGCCGGCGTTGAGGTTCTGAATGAGGGCCCAGGGGGCGAGCCCGGCGGCCGCTCGCAACGCGTATCGAGGCGAAATTTCGGCGCCACCCACCGCAGGTGCAACGGCCGTGCCCCCCGGCGCTGCCGCATCGGCAGGCTGGGCAGGTCGCCCCTGTCAGTCCAGAAGCGCGCGACGCACCATGTCCAGGGCGGCTTGTGCCGCGCGACGCCGGATCTCGTTGCGGGCCCCGACGAATGCGAACCGCCTCGCCGCCACAAGGGCGACGTCACTGGCTGGGCCTGGGACCGATAGTCCGATCCACACGGTCCCGACTGGCTTCTCAGGAGAGCCACCGTCCGGTCCGGCGATCCCGGTAATGCTCACCCCAATGTCGGCCCGGAGCTGCGCGCGAACACCTCGTGCCATCGAGAGAGCGACGGGCTCGCTAACGGCGCCCGTCGCGACGAGCTCCGCTTCCGGGACGCCAAGCAACTCCTGTTTGACCGCGTTGTCGTAGGCGAGCACCCCACCGAGGAACACCTCGCTCGAACCCGGTATTGCCGTGAGGCGTGCACCAAGCAGGCCGCCCGTGCAGCTTTCCGCGACCGCCAGGTGAAGACCACGGGTACGGCACGCGTCCAGCACGACGGCGGCGAGATCCGCCCCGTCCTCTCCGTAGACAAACCGGCCAATCCGTTCCCGTAGCTGAGCGATGCCAGCCGCCAGGATCTGGTCCGCGTCGCGCGGCGACACATCTCGCGCCGTGAGACGCAAGTCCACACCCTCCTCGCCGGGCAGGTAGGCCAACGGCATACCGCCCGTTCCGGAGGCCAGATCACCCAGTCGTTCGGCCGCCGCCGATTCCGCAATCCCAGTCGTGCGTAGCGTGCGCGATCGCACCACCGTGGTCGCATCGATGCCTCGGTCGCGCAGACGCGGGAGTAGGGTGTCCTTCAGCATCGCGCGCATCTCGCGCGGCACACCAGGCAGCATTGCGACCCAACGGCCCTTCGCATCCTCCAACCAGATCCCTGGCGCGGTGCCCTGGTTGTTCACGAGCACGGCCGCCCCGTCGGGGATCAACGCTTGCTGGCGATTCGTCGCCGGCGGCGTGCCGGGCAGGCCCCGATCTCGCCACCGCTGCTCGATCCGTGCGTACATCGATTCGTCGAAGTGCATGCTACGGCCGAACAGCGCCGCGATGGCCGGCTTCGTCAGGTCATCGCTCGTCGGCCCAAGCCCACCAGTCGTGATGACGGCGCCCGTGCGGTCGAGTGCGTCTCCAACGGCGCTTGCGATATCCTCCGCGGTGTCGCCAACGGTCGCTCGACGGACCAGCTGCACGCCGACGTCGGCCAACTCGCGTGCCAGGTAGGCAGCGTTCGTATCGATTGTAAAGCCGAGGAGAAGCTCATCCCCGATGGTGATCAGTTCGATGCGCAAACAGGCCGCCGTATCGGAGCAGGTACTGCGCCAAAGAATAGAGCGTGAGCGAGACCGCGCCCGCCATTGCACCGACGCCAACGGTACCGATGAACATTTCGATCGGACGCCATACCGGCAGTCCGGTCCATCCGTACACCGTCGCCGCGCGACTGGCGGCGAACCAGAACAGCGCCGTCCCCATCCACGTCCACTGGAAGCCGGTCTTCAGTTTTGCGGATCCGATCGCACCGATCACGACGCCGCGCCACGCCGCGGCCTGACGAAATAACGTCATGAACAACTCGCGCCCGAGTACGACGAGGAGGACCCAGAGCGGGAGCCCGACCACACCCAACGGCGTCACGAACGGAGCCGGTTCGCGCCACACCTGAGGCAGTGCCGACAGCGCGACCGTCGCCGGTATGTTGTCGATCCCGGTGCCTTGCAGCAGAAAGATCGGGAGCAGCGTGGCGACCAACAGGACCTTGTCCGCGAGCGGATCGAGTAGGCGCCCGAGATTCGTGACCAGGTTGCGATCGCGCGCCAGTTTCCCGTCGATGTAGTCGGTAGCCGCCGCGACCACAAACACCGTGAACGCGAGTAGTCGGAGCGGCCACGCTGGCGCCAGCGCGAGGATGGCCAAAGCCGGCGCGATCGCGATGCGTCCAATGGTGAGAGCGTTCGGCAGGTTCACGATGTGGGCAATCTAACAGCAAGGAACGAGGCGATTACTGCAGACTATAACGGCGGGGTCAGGGGCGGGCGCCGCGGGCGCTCGAGCGCCCGAGAGAGGAGAAAGGGGAAGGAGAAAGGAGACGGGACCAGGACCATGAGGCATCGTCTCCTCTCTCCTTTCTGGAGTTCCCCTTTCTCGGGCGCTCTAGCGCCCGCCCCTGACCCCGCAGTTCTGTGGTTCGCGCTTAGGCCAGCGACTTGAGCACCAACTTGCTCACGGCCTTCAACGTGTCGAACACCCCGTCACCGCTGACCGCGACGGCTTCCGAGTACGGCGCGCGCTCGACCCATTCGCCCGTCGGAATCTGCTCGATGAGGTTCTCGCCGGGGTGAGCCAGGTCCGGCGTGACCCGGTGACGGGTCGTGTCCTCCACCTCCCACCCGGGGTTCAGGGCAGTTTGCAGATCGTTGATCGCCGCGGCATTGGGCAAGTCGCGTTTGTTGTACTGCACGATGAAGGGCATGCGACGGAGATCGTATCCGTATTCGGCCATGTTGTCGTACAGATTCTGCATCGCCTCCTGGTTGGCCTCCATCCGTTCGAGCTGCGAGTCGGCCACGAACACGATGCCGTCGACGCCCTTCAGGATCAGCTTTCGGCTGGCGTTGTAATAGACCTGGCCGGGAACTGTGTAGAGGTGAAACCGGGTCTTGAAGCCGCGGATCGTCCCCAGGTCGACGGGCAGGAAATCGAAGAACAGCGTGCGCTCCGTCTCCGTCGCCAAGGGAGATGAGCTTGCCCCGCGTGTCGGGCTGCACCTTGCTGTACACGTGCTCGAGGTTCGTCGTCTTGCCCCCGAGCCCGGGCCCGTAGTAGACGATCTTGCAGTTGATCTCGCGCGAGGCGTAGTTGATCATCGACACGACGGGGCCCTCCGTTCCCTACTGGAACAGTCGGTCGATCTCATCATCCGCGCCGGCAAGCAGATTGTGGGTCGTGGGGCCGCCCTCCGCCCCGCGGAGGAAGACCTGCTCGAATAGACGGGTGAGGTCGTCGACCGCACCCTTCATTTTCAGACGAACGAGTCCGAGAGTCGTGCGGTTGTCGAACAGCACGACCAGGATCACCCGCCGCGCCACGTCTGCCAGGTACATGGATTCGCGCTCGCCCTGGTGAAACAGGGTGTTGAAATCACGCTCACCGATCAGGCGAGCCAGCTGATCGTTCGCGCTGAAGTCCGCGGCTGTCAGCGTCGCGAAAGCGGTCGGGTCGAAGGCAGGCGGCTCACCGACCGTGGTGACCAGCTGTCCGGTTCGATCGACCAGGAGCGCGCAGCGGGCGTTGCTCTCGTACAGGAAGCGCTGCAGCGATTGCGTGATTGCGCCGTAGTCATCTTCTGTGAAGGACCAACTCGCTGCGCCAACCATGTGGCCTACCTATTGGAGTGACGCCTCCACGTGTCGCAGCACCTGCCGGCCGCGCCGTCGGAGGACGGGTCGCGCTTCCCACCTGACGTAGTCGCGCAGGAGCCGCGCGGTGGCCGCCGAGGGTTGCCGGCTGAGGTACCCAAGTGCTGCCAGCCGCTGAAGCGGATTCCGGCTAAACAAGCCTCGCCGATGCCGCTGCTGCTGACCGCTCCAGAGTACAACGCCAATCGCGAGCCCGCTCAAGAAGCCGAGCGTCGCGAGTCCAGCCGCCCCCCGGGCGCCCACGCTACCGGGGTAACGCGTGCCGACGACGACTACGAGCCGCCGGCCCGCCAGCTTCACCGCATCTCCCGGCGGGCTGACAGCGCCTGCGCGATAGTGACGCCGTCCGCGTACTCAAGGTCACCTCCGACCGGTAATCCACGGGCGATACGCGAGACGGTCAGCGGGAAGGACGCCGAGCTGCCGCTGCAGGTACAGAGCCGTCGCCTCCCCTTCGAGGCTCGGGTTCGTCGCAATGATCACCTCTCGCACAGCACCGTCAGCGACTCGGGCCACCAACTGCGAGACCGTCAGATCCTCGGGACCGACCCCATCCAGGGGCGAGAGCCTCCCCCCAAGCACATGATACAGCCCGCGGAACTCCCCGGCGCGTTCGATGGCGCCGATATCGGACGCCTCCTCGACCGCACAAATCAGGGCGTTGTCGCGCCGGTTGTCGCGGCATATGCCGCAGACATCGTCCTCAGTCAAGTTGAAGCAGCGTTCGCACGTCCGGACGCGGTCTGATACCGCCAGCAGGGCAGCCGCCAGCCGCCGACTCTGCTCAGCCGGATGCTTGAGGAGATGGTACGTCAAACGCAGGGCCGTCTTGCGCCCAATACCCGGCAGTTTGGCCAACTCTGTCGCCAGATCATCGATCACTGACACGTCGACTCCGCCTGCGGGTGTCGTGCAGTACACCCGCATCTGGTGCTCGGCCGCGGCATACACCGCCGTGGCCTTGTCAGAACGGGAGCTTGAACGGCAAGGACAGACCACCCGTCAGCTTACCCATCTCCGCCTGGGCCAGCGCGGTCGCCTTGGTCTGCGCATCCGCCACCGCCACAACGATCAGATCCTCGAGCATCTCGACGTCGCTCGCCGACACCACGCTGGGATCCAACTTCACCCGCCGGACCTGCCCTTTGCCGTCGGCTTCCACGGTGACCATGCCGCCACCGGCGCTACCGGTGACAGTCTGCTGCTGGAGCTGATCCTGGAGTTCCTGCAGCCGGCCCTGCATCTGCTGTGCCTGCTGCAGGATCTTCATGATATCCGCCATGGCCACAAATCTAATCGCTGGCCGCGGCTGCTACTCGATCACTTCGAGGTCTAAAGCGTCAATGGCAGCCCCCAGGACGGCGTCTCGCTTTCGCAGCGCAGCCAGCTGTTCTGCCCGGAGCGCCGCCACGCTGAGTCGCTGAGGAGGCGCCCCACCGCCCCCCTCGCCGGGCTCGGCAACCACAATCTGCTCGACCTGCGGCCACACTCCGCGCAACGCGCGGACGACGTCCTCCCGTCCGGCATGCACCGCACGGGCGAAGATCTCGTTGCGCTCGGCGAGCCGGAGCGTGACCACGCTGGCGTCTGGCCCAGGCTCCGGCATCGTCTGTTCGAGGGCAGCGACCAGCATCGGCGCGTGGCGTTCGCGGCGAACGGTCGCAACGATCTCCGGCCAGCGCGCACGCAACGCCTCCGCATCGATCGCGGCGGCACTCGCACCCTGCACCACGCGGTCGGCCACACGTCGGGTGTCCTCCGCCTTGGGCTCCCTCGCCGCACTCGCCGCTGAAGACGCCGGCATCGATTGACGGGTCTCCCGCGAGGCCACCCCCGACCCCGTGCGGTGGCTGGGCGCCGATGGGGTTTCCGGCTCAGAAGTCGAACCCGGGCCGTGGTTCTCCAGCGTACGAAGCACCTCCTCCAGCGCGACGGACCGATCCAGCAGGGCACAGCGCACGAGTAGCGTCTCCAGCAGCATCTGTTGCTGGCTGCTTCGGCGAAAGCGCGGCTCGAGCTCGGTCAGCGCCGACACCATGCGCAACACATCGGCGGCGGACCATGTGTCGCGATGGCCCTCGAGTGCCCGGTGCGTTCGCTCGCTCACGGCCGGAACATCGGCCCCGAGCAGCACCGCGAGTTGCGAGCGAAGGAGATCGGCGAACGCCGCGAGGAACGCGGAAAAATCGACGCCCGCGTCCGCCAACCGGTCGACCGCTGGAAAAATCGCCGCCGCGTCGCCTCGCGCGATCAGCTCGAGGATGGCGACGCACTCGTCCTCGCTCACCAGACCGAGCGCATCACGCACCAGCTGTGTCGTGACGGCCGTGACGTCACCCAACGCCAGTACTTGGTCGGTCAGGCTCAACGCGTCACGCATCGACCCATCCGCCGCCCGAGCGATCAGCGCGAGCGCGTCGTCTTCGGCGCCTACCTGCTCTCGCGCGAGCACATCACGGAGACGCTGCCGGATGACGGTAGACCCGATGCGCTTGAGGTCGAACCGCTGCAGTCGGCTCAAGACCGGGGTGGCAAGCTGCGCGATTTTCTGCGGCTCTGTCGTCGCGAACACAAACACCACACGCGGTGGCGGCTCCTCCAGGATCTTCAGAAGCGCGTTCCACGCTTCGCGCGTGAGCATGTGCGCCTCATCGACGATGTACACCTTGTACCGCTCCGCGGTGGACGGGGCGTACATGGCCCGCTCACGCAGGTCTCGAGCGTCGTCCACGCCGCGATTCGATGCCGCGTCGATCTCGACGACGTCGAGGCTGGCCGCTCCGCTCCAGATGCGCTGGCACGACGTGCACTCGCCGCACGGCTCGCCGTCATCCCGTCCCGCGCGGCGCTCGCAGTTGAGCGCCATTGCCAGGACGCGCGCCAAGGTCGTCTTCCCCGTGCCGCGCGGTCCGCAGAACAGGTACCCGTGCGCTACACGGTCATGGGCGATGGCGCCTTTGAGGGTCGTCGCGACGTGCGACTGCACCGCGACATCGGCGAACGACTTCGGACGGTACTTGCGGGCGAGAGCGAGCGGCATCGACGTCGGTCCCGGACGAACCCGACCGGTGGGAGATGAAAAGCGCGGGCGTGTCGTCGCCTCACCGACGAGGCGACACATTCGGCCCGCGCAATACTCCAGGCCTGACGGAGCAACGAAAGACACCGCATGCCGCTGCTACCTGCGGGGTCCTGACGGGGTTAGCGGGCTCGCGCCCTCCGGGACCTGGAGCACCCCTAAGTTAACGCCGGCGCACGAAGGGAGACAAGAACGGGGATTAGACGCTAGATCAAGTTCATCTGCTGAAGCCGCCGCACGCGACGAAGCTCGTACACCTGGCCTACTTCACCACCGATGACGAACACGAGGGCGAGGTAGTAGACCCACAAGAAGACGATGACTCCGGCGGCCAGAGCGCCGCTGTAAACCGAGCCAGGATTGAAGTGGCGCAAGTAAATACGGAACGCCGTCTTGGCGAGCTGGAACAGGAGCACGGCGACGCCTGCGGATACTATCGCCTTCTTCAGCGGGATGCGGCGGCTCGGCAGGTACTTGTACAAGCAGAGGAAGATGAGGCCAACCACGAGCACCGCGAGCGCTCGGCCGGCGTTGTACTGCAAGCTGCCCATGGTCCGCGCCTCGACCCCCAGCTCCGCCAGGAGTTGCGCGCCGCGCGTCGTCGCGATGGCGAGGTACGCGCTGAGCGCCGTATATGCCACGACCAGCAGCGTCGCAATGATCGTGACCCGCACATCGAACCATTTCCCGGCAATGATGCCTCGATCGCGGTCGATGTCGAACACGCTCGCCAGCACGCTCCGCAAGGAGCCAAACAACCGGGTCGAGAACCACACGAATCCGATCGCGCCGTACAGTCCCACCCGGCTCCGCCCCCGAATGAGGTCGAGCAGCAGGGAGTGGACGAACGCCCGAGCAGTGCCCGCGCCCTGCCCTGGCGGCATGAGGCGGTCGAGCAGATCTGACACGTTCACTAGCGAGGTCGTCGGCGACATGTTCAGGGCGTAGCCCAGACCACTCACCACGAGCAGGCAAAACGGAATCGCCGCCAGGATGATGTTGAACGCGACGCCGCTCGCCAGGAAGAAAATGTTGTCCTCGGCGCTGTTGTCCCACACGCGTCGCACGTAGTCCTGCAACGCAGCCTGACGCCCCCACACCGTCCTCCGCGCAGCAGCGACGAACCGGGGCCAGAGAGCATGGCCCGCTACCGGCGGCGACTCGATCGCCGCGCGCCCCTGGTGGATCTCCGGCATGCGTTCGCTCGTCGGGGCGGCCGTGGCCGCGGCGCCGCTAACGGCCGCCGCGTTGCGCGCGGCGCTGTCCCGGCGCAGGATCCTGGGGCGACGACACCTCGGTAGCCGGCGGCGAGCTGTCAGAATCGGTCCGACGAGGTGCGGCGGGCTGGCCGGGACCGACTTTGTCCAGGCGCGAGCGCAGATCGCGCTCCGCTTCCCGTGCCGCCGATCGCCCCACCGCGACCGCGTCGCTCAGGTGGCGACTCCGATTCGACACCGCGGCACGTGCGGACTCGATCCGTCGCTCCAATTCGTCTCGCGCCTGGGTGAAGGTATTGGCAACCCCCTCGGCCGCATCCCGCGCGCTCTCGCGTGCCGACCGGAGCCGGCTGCGCACGGCCTTGCGCGTCTCAGCACCCGCGCGCGGCGCGAGCAACAGTGCGATGACCGCACCCAGCGCCGCACCAAAGAGAAATGGCCCGAGATCGCTGGACCGATCGGCGATGACGACATACGGCTCGTCGTCCGGGGATGGCTCTTTGCGTGTCATACACACTCCTCGTCGGCGTTTCGACGGCCAGGGAGTCCCAATCCGCTCCGTCGCGCGCCTAGCGGCGCCGCTTCGGCGCGAGCTTCTTCGCGCCTCCCTTGTCACCGGGCCGAGCGATTCGGGATCCCGGCCCGCTGCCCGCCGCCGCCCCAATCAGCGGCGCGGCCAACATCCCGCCTCCCAGCGGGTCCATCGCACTCAAGCCAGCTGGCGTACTGACGGCATCCAATCTCACGTCGGCCGGGACGGGCGAGCGCGTCACGCCGCCCGATGCAACCGCTTCGACCGCCGGCGGGCCGGACTCCCGCGGCGCCGACTCGCCCACGTCGCCTCCCTCTGGACTCTCCTCGAGGACGGCGACGAGCTCGGCGCGCAGCTCCGCCACCGGAATGCCGAGCAGCTTGGCAGCGCGCGGCAAGTCGCCGTTCGTCGACGCGAACGTCCGGATCGCGAGCTGCCGCCGCGCGTCTCGCAGCGATGAGCCGACAGGCAACGTCACTGATGTCGGTGTATCGACGACGGTCGGCACACGCACATGTCGCGGCATGAGCTCACTCCGCGTGATCACCGGACCCCGGGCGAGAACCACGGCCCGCTCCACAGCGTTCTTGAGGTCGCGGACGTTGCCGGGCCACGCATACGTCAGGATCCATTCCATGGCCGCGTCGTCGAATCCGCTGATGGTCTTGCCGTTCTGCTCCGAAAACCGCGCCAGGAACTCGTTGGCGAGGAGCTGAATATCGCCGGCCCGCTCGCGCAACGGGGGCAAGAAGAGCTCGACGACTGCGAGACGATAGTACAGATCCTCGCGGAGCTCGCCATCCGCCAACGCGCGCTGCAAGTCCTTGTTCGTTGCCGCGACGACGCGGATTTCGACCGGGATTTCTTTCTTCCCCCCGAGGCGGCGCACCGTGCGGGTCTCGATGCCGCGCAGGAGCTTGACCTGAATGTCTGGGGGCATCTCGGCCACCTCGTCCAGGAACAGCGTACCTCCGCTCGCCATCTCGAACGCGCCGGGCTTCTCGTTGGTCGACCCGGTGAACGCGCCTTTCTCGTGCCCGAACAGCTCGTTCTCGAGAATCTCCTTGGGCAACGCGGCGCAGTTCAGCGCGAAGAACGGGCCCTTGCTCCGCTCGCTCTTGCTGTGCAACGCGCGCGCAACCAGTTCCTTGCCAGTCCCCGACTCTCCAAGGATGAGCACATTGGCCGTCGATGGAGCGACGGCATCGATGATGCGGTAGACTTCGCGCATCGCCTCGGATGCGCCCGTGAGCTCGGCGTAGTGCGTGAGGCCCTGCAGCTGCGACGACAGCTCGCGGTTCCGCTCGCGCACGGCATACTTGTCGAGCGCCTTGGGAATGAGTGCCTTGAGCCGACTCAGCTTCTCCGCGTTGAGCGGCTTCTCGATGTAATCGTACGCGCCGCTTTGCATCGCCTGAACGGCAGAGCCGATGGACGCCTGCCCGGTGATGATGATGCACTCGGTCGGGATCCCGCGACGCTGCAGCTCGTCGAGCAAGGTCAGTCCGTCGACACGCGGCATCTTCAGATCGGCGAGAGCCAGGCCAAATCGCTCGCTGGACAGACGCTCCAACGCCTGCTCACCGTCACCCACGATCTCGACATTGTATTGGAGATCGGCCAGGATCGCGCTCAAACCTGCGGCAATCGCCGGCTCGTCATCGGCAATGAGAATCTTTGGTTGGGTCATGGGTGCGGGTTTGGGCTGGTGCGCAATGTAACTGTGACGCGCGGCGGACGCTGCGTGATCGTGGTCGGCACGCGATGTGTCGGACGGAGCGCTCGAAGCCGATACACTGGCTGAATCGCCCTCAGTTGTCGTTTGCGCCACCTGGCTCTCGTGGGGTGCGCCAGCGTACGCATTGGGGATCGAATCGCGTAAGCCGGTCGCGAGGAGATGTGCCAGTTCCTGACAGTGCGCGACGGTCGCGTCCAGGAATCGGGTCGTCGTCGGCGGCACCGTGTCGCACCGCGCGAGTGACGCCCGCAGCGCCTCGAGACTGATGAGCACTGCGTTGATCGAGTTGCGCACCGTGTGATCAAACGCGGCCTCCGCCGGCCCGGTCGCCGACTCAGTCACGTGGCCTCCTCCACTCGTTGACACGCGTGATTCGCGCGGAACGCAAGTTGGTCAGTCACTGAGCTCCAGATCATCGGGCGCGGCATCGACCTGGGGATGCCCGGACGTGCCCGGCACCGCTCGATGAAGCTCGATGGGCTGCACGTATTGCGCGACCATGCCGGTCGTCCCCCCGACCGCCAATTGCTTGAAGAGGAACTCGAACTTCGCGTCGTAGGCGTCCGCCAATTGCTGCTTGACTTGGGGCGAGAGATCCCAGAACGCGCGCTTGAACGGTCCGAGCGCTTTCTTGCGCGTCTTGTAGATGAACTGCTCATCAGTGTCCGTTGGTTTGCGCTCATCCTTGGCGTTCACCCGAAGCCATTGATAGATCTCGTCGCGCAACTCGGCGGGAATGCCGTCGTACAACATGTTCTGGAAGTTCGTCGCGAGGTGGATCTCCGCCGTCTCCGTGCGCGGAAAGTGATTGAAGGCCGCGTCGGGCAGCGTCGACGCGCCGTGCTGGACCGCGCCAGCCAATCCATAATCGTGACGCGCGACGCGCGAGAGATCCTCGAGCGTGTGAAAGTCCAGCTTCACGTCGGCAATCGATCCATCCGGCAGGACGACACCGCCATGCGACGTGCCGGACTGCACGCTGATCTTGGACAGGCCCGGCGTGTCAGGGGGCAGTCGCTTTGCGAGAACGGCGTTGAGGCCATCCATGTACGCCCGAAGCTCGTCCACCGTGCTGTTCTGGGTGCCGACCTCGCCGATCTCGCCACCAATGGAGATCGTCACACCCTTCGGCTGGATCGAGCGGACGTGCGCCGAGATCTCACCACCGACCTCGACGTTGAGCCGCTGTTGATCGGCCAGCGTTTGACGGTGCAAGTCGACGAGGGTCGAGGTGTCGACATCGATGTTGTAGAAGCCGGCGGCCACCGATTCACGCGCCAACTGGATGACCGCATCGACCTCGGGACGCGGGTCGGCCGCATACTTCTTGGCGTTGACTTGATAGTGGTCCCCCTGGATGAACACCGGGCCGCGGAAGCCCTCGCGCAGCGCGGCCGCCAGGATCACCGCCGCGTACTCCGCCGGTCGCTGGTCGGTATATCCAATCTCCGATCGAGCGATCTCGCAGATGAACGCGCCGGCATCCAGGCGTTTGGACGTCCGAAACACCGATCGCGCCGTGTCGTATGCCATGCCACGCACGTTGATCGCCGGCACCGTAAAGCCGTGCACCAAGCCGCGTCCGCGCGCCATGTACAGCCCGTGGATCGATGATGGCCGAACACCGACCTGCTGGGCGAGCTCCCAGATCAACCAGCGCGCCGCCTCTCGGACCGGCCCATCGCCAAAGACGGCATCGCGCGCAAGCCGGTCCATGCGATCAGTTGCCAGCGCGTCAGCTCGGCGCACGATCACGCGAGCCTGGTCGACAGCAACGGCATCGCCAAACGGGTGCACGTATGGAGCAGTGAATGTCGGCATGGTCACGCTGGTAGACGGTGAAACACCTTACCCCACGGATCGATCGGCGCCGATCCCGAAACGCCGGCACCCCGAACCCCGCCGCATAACGTAACTACGTATGCACAAATGAGTTACGGTCTGAGACCCGACTGGGCGCCTCTAGAATTTATCGTCGTGGCAAAGGACCGACCAGCAGTAGTTCTTCAGCAACTTGCTTGCCGAGTTCGCTGGTCGCCCGCGATGCGAATCCGTCAATCCACCCGGACCGTCAAGCCATCGAACGCCGGCATGATGCCCCGCGGCAGCTCGGCTTCGAGGTCCGCATGAAAGTTGTCATGCGTCAGATGCGTCAAGTAGGTCCGCTCGACCTTCAATTCCTCCGCGGTCCGCACCGCCTCCGGTACACTCAGATGCGTCGGGTGCTCGGTCCGAAATAGCGCGTTGAGCACGAGCACTTTCACCCCGGCGAGCGCGGCACGCACATCGGACGGGACAGACTTCGCATTGGTGATATACGCGATCGGACCGATTCGATAGCCGAACACCTCGGAGCGCCCGTGCGGCACCGGGATGGGCAGCACAACCGCATCACCGATGAGGGTACCCTCGTGCGGCCGGAGGATCAGGGCGCGCCCCTCGGGCTTCGACGTCCCGGGCAGGGGTCGCATGTTCTCATTGAAGACATACGGGAACTTGCGCGCCAGGGCATTCGAGGGTGCTCGCAGACCCGTACATGGGTAGCGGACCGTCGCGCCGGACGGAGACGGCCCGCACGTCATCGAGCCCGTGCGTGTGATCGGCGTGATCGTGCGTGAAGAGCACCGCGTCGACACGATCGATGCCGTTGGCGATCAGCTGGATACGCAACTCCGGCGGCGTGTCGATCAGAAACCGGGTGCCGCTGTCCGTCTCGATGACCGCGCCGACCCGTGTGCGTTTGTCGCGGGGGTCGGACGAGCGGCACACCGCGCAGTGACAGCCGATCTGCGGCACGCCAAAGCTCGTGCCGGTGCCGAGAAACGTCAGCTTCAGACGCGCTCCACTTTCAGGAGGTTGGTCGTGCCCGGCACGTCGAACGGCACGCCGGCAGTCACCAACACGCGGTCGCCGGCGTGTGCGAGTCCATGCCCGAGGGCTGCCGCGCGCGCCAGCGGCACGGCCGCTTCGTAGCTGGACACGTGCTCGATCAGGTGCGGGATCACGCCCCAGACGAGCGCCAGCTGACGATACGTCCGGGGCTCATCGGTGAGCGCAAGAATAGGAACCGTGGGCCGATGCGAGGCCACGACTCGCGCGCTGAACCCGCTCTTGGTGATCACGATGACCAGCGGCGTCGCCAGCATGCGCGCCGCCGCGCACGTCGCCGCCGCGATGGCCTCTTCCGTCGGAACCACACGCTCACGGTCGGCGCGGCGCGAGCGTTGTTCCTCTCGCCCCGCGGGGCGTGCGTGCGCCTCGATCTCAGCGGTGATGCGCCGCATCGCCTCGACAGCCAGACGAGGGAACGACCCCGCGGCCGTCTCCGCCGACAGCATGACGGCATCCGTTCCGTCGAGAATGGCGTTCGCCACGTCGCTCGCCTCCGCGCGGGTCGGCCGCGGATGCTCGACCATTGACTCGAGCATCTGCGTGGCGGTGATGACGGGACGGCCCAGGAGATTCGCGAGACGGATGATCCGCTTCTGAGCGATCGGTACCTCCTCGAACGGCAGCTCCACACCCAGATCGCCGCGCGCCACCATGACGCCATCGGCCGCCCGCACAATGCTGTCGATGTTGTGGAGTGCGGCATCCTTCTCGATCTTCGCCACGATGAGGAGCCGCGGCGGCACGATCGCCCGCAGCGCGCCGATGTCGTCTGCTCTTCGCACGAAACTCATCGCGAGGTAGTCGAGATCGTGCGCGACGGCAAACGCCGCGTCCTCCCGATCCTTCTCCGTGATCGACGGGGCGGTGACCTGCACCCCGGGCAGATTGATGCCCTTGTGACTCGTGAGCTCGCCGCCATGCACGACGCGGACGACGACGCGCGGTGGCACGGCATCCATCACGAACAGCTCGAGCAGCCCGTCATTGATGAGCAAGCGATCGCCGGTGTGCACATCGTTCGCCAGGGCGTCGTACGTGATGGGGATCTCGCCGGCGCGCGCCCGATGCTCCGGCACCAACACCGCCTCGTCGCCAGGCGCCAGCACGAGCGGGGCCGGGAGATCGCCGATGCGGATGCGCGGGCCCTGAAGATCACCAAGGATCGCCACTGGCTGCCCGCGCGCCGCGGCCGCCCGGCGCACCCGAGCGATCGTGTCCGCGTGCTCCGCGTGGGTGCCGTGCGAGAAGTTGATGCGCGCCACGTTCATACCGGCGTCGATCAGGTCGCCAATGCTGCTGTCTGTGGCTGTTGCTGGACCCAGGGTGCAGACGATTTTGGCTCGCGGCCGTGTGAGGCCGGCAGCACCCACCGGCCGATGTGAGGCGTGCGGAGTGACGGTTGGCGTCAGGATGGGCGTCGATGTGCTGGGTGTGGCCACGGCGGTCTGCGGGCGAGGCGGTCGAACGGGGCTGGCGACCGGCGAAGGTTAACTCCCGTCCCCAGACGGTCCAAGCGCGTTGCCACCAGTGGGCCACCAGCGCTCGCGCAGCGAGAGCGGAGCGGCTGGACTGCGCCTTGGGCCACTCGAGCACGGACCTCCATCACACCCAGGGGCGCCCTCGTCACGAGGTGACACGGCGGCGGACGTCGTCCTGTTAAGATCTGCAGCCCTACTTAACGCCCCCAACAATACGTCGTCATCCCCTCCGATCACTGCGGCAGTGTTGCCGCACCGCGGGCGCAGCCGGATCGGCCCGGACTTGTGAGAACCAGTCGCGGCCCTGCCGCACTCAGGAGGTGTCCCATGGAGTACCGTAACACGTTGACGGCCATAGGTGCCTTGGCGGCCTTGACCGCCTTATCTGCCTGTTCGTCGGCAGGAACGGCGATCGGCCCCAATAACAGCGGGCTGCAAACGCAGATCGCCAACGACGTCGCGGCGAGCACGGGTCAGGCCGTGGTGTCCGATATCGACGAGACCGGGAATGACGCAGGCGATGACGAAGGTACTTCCGCCGTCGTGATGACGCCCCGTGGATTCATGATGCCGCACGCCGCCTCGGTGTCGTTCGGGATGGGCGGCACCAACTGCACGCAGACCGGCCTGCCATCGGACCTGCGCTACTACTGCACGCCCGACACCCTCACGATCTCGACGTCTGCGCCGCCTCGCGCAGACACGCTGATCCGCACGTGGAACTACGAGTTCTTCGCGGAGGACACGGCGCAGTCGAAGCCGGACAGCTATACCGATTCGATCAACTTCGGTGGTGCGAACGGCGTGCTGGTGTACGCCGCGATTCACCGAACACGCTGGGAGGGCAAGAGCCACCGGGTGCGCAACCACTCAGTCACTGACCACCCGTCGTTCGCGCAAGACTCGAAGCAGCAGAGCACGTGGAACGGCAACACCGTCGCGAACGACACCGCCGCATACACAGGCACGGTCTGGTCGGTCGACTACACCGGCACTGCGTATGACACGACGGCCGACGTGATCTATCAGCGGCCCCGCGGACAGAACCCCTTCCCGCTTTCCGGTCAGTACCACCGGTGGGCGACATGGGCCTTCACCGCGAATGGTCCGAGCACCGTGACCGGCACGATCACACGCCATATCGTCGTGACGTTCAACGGGACCGACACCGCAGAGCTGCAGGTGATCGGGACGACGACAATGACCTGCGAAGTCAACCTCGTGACCGGCGATGTGTTCGACTGCCAGTAGGACGTTGGACGTTGGACGTTAGACGTTGGACAAACTTCGAGGGCCGGCTACGCAACCAGTAGCTGGCCCTCGAGGTGTGTTTTCCAACGTCTAACGTCCAACGTCCAGCGTCTAGCTCTTCACACCAACGCGTGCCGTTTGCGCTCCAAGCCGGCCAGGAGTGAATCGTAGGACTTCTGAAAGCTCGCGATCCCCTCGCGCAGGAGTTGGTCGGTCACGTCAGTCATCGACACGCCAGCCGCCTCGATATCTGCGATCACGCGATCGGCCTGTGGCAGGTCCGCGTCGACGGTGCGCGCCACGACTCCATGGTCACGGAACGCCTCGAGGGTCGCGGGTGGCAAGGTGTTGACGGTGTCGGGCCCGATCAGTTGCTCCACGTACATCACATCGCGATACGCAGGATTCTTCGTGCTGGTGCTCGCCCACAGCGGCCGCTGCACGTGTGCGCCCTTTTCCGCGAGCGGCGCCCACCGAGGGCCCGCGAACCGCTGCACGAACAGCTGGTAGGCATGCTTTGCGTTGGCAATCGCCGCACGCCCGCGAAGACCGAGGATGCGGTCGCGGTCGGCCCCGCTGCGCTGCGCCGCAAGGGCATCGAGCCGCTTGTCGACTTCCGTATCCACGCGACTCACGAAGAAGCTGGCAACCGACGCGATCCGATCGATCGGCTGCCCCGCACGGACACGGTCCTCGAGACCCGCGATGTACGCTTCGATCACCCGCGCGTGGGCCTCGACGGCGAAGAGCAACGTGATGTTCACGTTGATGCCCGCCGCCGTCAGCTCGCGAACGGCACGCGCCCCTTCGACGGTCCCCGGGACCTTGATCAGGACGTTCGGTCGCGCAACGGATGACCAGAGGCGCCGTGCCTCGTCGATCGTGCGCTTCGCGTCCAGCGCGACCCCGGGCGACACTTCGATCGACACATAGCCGTCTCCACTTCGCGTCGCGTCGTACACCGGGCGGAACAAATCACACGCGCTCCGGACGTCCTCCGTCGCGATCTCCTCGAAGAGCGCCTGCGGCGTGCCCTCGGGATCGCTCCCGATCGCCGCGAGCTGGGCGTCGTATGCCGTTCCCTCAGCCAACGCTTTTTCGAAAATCGTTGGATTGGAGGTCATGCCCGTGACGGCTTCGTCACGGATCCGATGTTGGAGGTCGCCATTGTGCAGCATGGTCCGGTCGATGAAGTCCAACCAAATGGATTGGCCAGCATCGTGAAGCCGCTGCAGCGGAGAGGGAGTCTGAGGAGTTGGCATAGATGGAACCTATACGTTAGGCGATCGCAAAGGCGACCTCGTGGGGGTGTGCGAGCCTGTGACGATCGACGGTGTCGGCGCCTTTACTTTCCCGCCCGAAGCGCACGCCCACGGGCCTCGGCCAGCGCGCGAGCGATCCCGCGATAAAACGCGGCGTCGTCGCGGCGCGCTTCCTCCTCCAGCGCGACTGCAGTGCGCTCGAGGGCGAAGAGGATATTGCCAAGATAGAGCTCAGCGACCTCTCCGACCGAGTCTGGGCGTTCATCTGTCACAGCGATCCGCCTCTCACCGGTCGCGCACGACGCACTACCGCCGCACAGGACGCGTCGGCGTGTTGTTGTCCACGGTGGCGGGGCTCTCCCCAGTCGGCCCGTCTGTGCATGGGTCGTCGGCCGACAGCACCTGTACGACGACGGCCGTGATGTTGTCGAGGCCGCCCCGTCCGTTCGCCTCGTTGATCAGCGCATCCACCAGGCGCCCTGGCGACGCACGGGACGTCAGCAGGGTTTGCAGACGCGCGTCATCCACCATCCCCGTCAGGCCATCGCTGGCTACCAGAAATACGTCGCCAGCCTGCACAACGCCGTTGTAGGTGTCCGGCTCGACCTCCCGGCTGGCCCCAACGCAACGGGTGATGACGTTGCTGTAGGGGTGAAACCTGGCCTGCTCCGGCGTGATGTACCCTGCGTCCACCTGCTCCTGGACGTAGGAGTGGTCCTTGGTCAGCTGCTCCAGGACTCCATTTCGCGCGCGGTAGACGCGGGAATCTCCCACCTGCCCGATCAGGTACCGCGAGCCGACGAGCAACAGCACCGATGCAGTCGTGCCCATGCCTTGCTTGTCGAGCTCAGCCAACGTGCGCTCGAAGATCGCCCGATTGGCATCGCGCAGAGCCGTCTTGAGTGCGGCCTCACCGTCTGGCGCGGCGATGTCGCGGAGCCGAGCCAGCTCGCGTGTGACTATGCGAACCGCCATGTCGCTCGCGATCTCACCGGCGGCGTGACCACCCATGCCATCAGCCACCATGAAAACGCCCCGGAAGGCGTTGGCATCGGCGAAGACACTGTCTTCGTTGCCGGAACGAATCATCCCCACATCGCTGCGGGAGGCGTAGGTGAGATGCACTACCGCACCTTCGTGAAATAGAACGTCGCCACTGCGGCCATCGCCGCCACTACCAGCAGGATCCAGCCCCACGGAGTTCGGGATTCCGACGAAGTGGTGGCCGCCTTCCCCTCCCCCGCGCGCGCAGCGATCGATGGCTCGCGACGGGCGGGTTGTGCAGCACCACCACGCCCTTGCGCCGGAGCCGCAGCGCGCTCCCCTACCCCCGCCGCCGGGCGCGGAGCGGGTGCCGCACGCCGCGGGGTCTCGGGGGGCGCCGCGCCAGTCAGTTCGCGCGTCGCACCCCTCGGCCCAGTGCTCGGCTCTGTCGCGACGGCCTCGAACGAGAGTTTGACGCCACCCAACCGAATCTCGGCTGTCTGCCCCAATCGTTCCTCGGCCGTGATACGTCGGCCGGCAACGTACGTGCCGTTGGTCGATCCCACGTCAGTGATATACCACACGCCGTCCCGGCGTTGGAGCTTCGCGTGAGAGTCGGAGATGCTCTCCTCCGGGACGATGACGTCGTTGTGCTCTCCGCGCCCAAGGTGCGCCAGGATCGATTTCACCGGATAGATCTCGCCTTTGAGCACGCCCCCACTCACGACCAGGAGCGTGGCGATTGCCCCGCGCGGCGCACGCGACGGAGCGGCCGCAGCCTCGGCCTCGCCCGTGTCATCGGCTGCCTCGACTTCCTTAATAGGTGGCTGACCGACCGGCCGCTCGCCAGCGGCCCCGGGTCGCACGGGCGGGGACGACGACGGAGCGCTCTTGGCAGGCCCAACTTGGGCCGCTGGCGATGCGGCAGCCTCAGGAGCCGCCGCGTCAGCGTAGAACCGAAACTCCTCGGGCCCGATGCGGAGGATGTCGGCCCGTCCCAGGATCTGCATCCCCTCGACGCGTTCTCCGTTGACGAAGAGGCCATTCGTGCTGCTGTCCGTCACGACATATCCTGCGTCGCCCGCCACGATCTCGGCATGCCGCCGAGACACTTCGGACGACGCAATCACGACGTCGCAGGTGGCATCACGGCCAAACACCAACCCCGCACCGACCGTGTATTCGCGACCATCGACCAACGAGATCACCCGACCACCGGTGATGGCCGTCGCGCGCGGGGGCACCGCGACGCGAAGACGGGCCATGTCCGGGACGTTGGCCGCGGTGATGAACTGCGTGCTGCCCCCTTTCCGATCGTCCCCGTAATACAGCTCCGTGCCGGCAACCTCGATCTTGTCGCCGTGCAGCAAAGGCGTGGGCTCGGCGCCCAGCAAGACGCCATTGACGCGCACGACCGCGTCGGCGGTCGCCCGACGGACGGCGACATGGTTGTCGCGTCCGACCTCGACGATCGCCAACAACGGCCCCGCCCCTGTCGTGGGCCCCGGGAGCCGGACCTCCACCTGGCCGCCGACACCGATTCGGGTCTCGCCGGGACGGAGCTGTACCTGTTTATCGTTGATCTGGAGGTACGGCATCACGGGGTTCGGTTAAGACGGCAAAGCTACGAGTGACTGCCGGGGCTGGCAAGGAAGCGCGAGCGAGGTGCCACGCCTACAGTGCCGCCGCTGGTTCACCAACTTGCAGCCGATACAAGTGCTCATAGGCGCCGCCAAGCGCAAGAAGCTCGCGGTGAGTGCCGCGCTCACGGACCTCGCCGTGCTGCATGACGAGAATCTCGTCGGCGTCGACAATCGTGCTGAGGCGATGGGCAACGGCGATGGTCGTCCGCCCCTCCATCAAGGTCCGCAACGCAGCCTGAATCTCGGCTTCGATCTCGCTGTCGATGGCGCTGGTCGCCTCGTCGAGAATCAAGAGCGAAGGGTTGGCAGCGATGGCACGCGCAAACGCCAGCAACTGACGCTCGCCGACGCTGATCGACGCACCCCGCTCACCCAGTAAGTATCCGTATCCACCAGGTAGGCGTTGGACGATCGGGCCGGCGCCGACGCGCTCGGCCGCGCGCGTGACATCGGCGTCCGACAGCGGGCTGGAGAGCCGGATGTTGCTCGCCACGTCGCCCGCGAACAGAAAGATGTCCTGCTGCACGTAGCCGATCCGGCTACGAAGATCCGAGACCGAGAGCTCCCGGATGTCCACACCGTCGAGCGTGATTCGCCCACGCTGCGGATCGTAGAATCGCATCAACAGGCTCACAACCGTCGTCTTGCCCGCACCCGTATGGCCAACGAGCGCGACGGTCTCACCCGGCGCTGCCCGGAAGCTCACGCCTTTGAGCACCCACTCCGGCTCGCCTGGCGCCTGGCCGTCGGCCGCGAGATGCGCGACGTCATACGCGAACCAGACATCCTCGAAGGCAACCGTTACACCCCGGACTCCCCCACCACCCGCGCGGTCGATCACCATCGCGGAAGGGGCGTGACGCACCGCCGGAGTCCTGTCTGGCGGTGCAGATGCATCGCCGGCCAGGCCTTCCGGCTCGTCCAACAGTCGAAACACGCGCTCCGAAGCCGCCATCGCCTGCTGTAAGATGTTGTATTTGTCCGAAAGGTCTTGCAACGGCTGGAAAAACCGCCGAACGAGCAGCAGGAACGCGGCGACCGTGCCGACGGTGAGTGAACCCGCCGATGCGCGCGCCGCCCCGGTGACGAGCAGGCTGGCGAGGGCTATCGACGTGAGGACTTCGATTGCCGGAAAGTACAGGGCGTAATACGTGATCGACTGCAGGTTCGCGTCCAGGTGGGCGCGATTGAGTGCGTCGAACCGAACGGCCTCGCTGTCCTCGCGCCCGAAGAGCTGCACGATGCGCACGCCCGTGAGTCGTTCCTGCAGGAACGCGTTGATCCGCGCGAGCCGGGTGCGGATGTCACGATAGGACCGACGGACGTTGATGCGGAAGAGGTGCGACGTCAGAACGACCAGGGGAATCACGGCGAACGCAGCGAGCGCGAGTCGCCAGTCCATGACCACCATCAAGACCGCGATCGCCAGCAGCGTGAAAAGGTCTCCGAGCCCGGCGACGACTCCTGACGTGAACAACTCGTTCAATGCTTCGATGTCGGACGTGACACGGGTCATCAGCCGGCCGACGGGATTGCGATCGAAGAACGCGATCGGGAGCCGCTGCAAATGACCGAAGAGCTGGAGTCGGAGATCACGGATCACCCGCTGACCGAGCAAACTGGTCAGCATGGTTTCGCCGTATTGGCATCCGAACTGGATCACCAGAGTCAGCGCGAACAGCGCGGCGGCGTGCGCGATCGCTGTCCCATCGCGGGCCGGGAGCGCCACATCGATCACGCGGCGCGTGAGGATCGGAGGGACGAGTTGTAGCCCGGCGTCGGCAGACAACAAGGCTACGGCTGCGGCCACCAGCAGCCAATACGGGCGCACGTACGTAGCGAGTCGCCGCGTCAGCCGCGCATTGTACGCTTTGCCCAGAACCTCTTCGTCGTGTATCCCGCCGCCGGGCCCATCTGCCATGTAGGCCGAAGGCTAACGCCCGCGAAACCACCACGGGAGGGACGCGTTTCTTGACGTGGATTTCGCGCGCGCCCATCCTCCTCGCGCCGCAGCGACTCGCTTTACTAGGGACGTGCTTCGTGCCATTGTGGCTCCACTGGATCGTGCTCGGCCTGGTCGCCGGAGGGCTCGCCAAGTATCTCATGCCCGGACGGGACCCGTCCGGCTGCATCGTGACGACCGCGCTTGGGATCCTCGGCGCGTTCATTGGCGGCCTCATTGGCACCCGACTGGGTCTGGGACCGGTGACCGCCGGACGACTCGATGTGTGGTCGCTCGCGCTGGCGACCCTGGGCGCCGTGGTCATCCTGGTGATCGGCCGTGTCGTGAAACGCCTCACGGCGCGGTCGCGCCGCGGCGCACCACATTCCGGCTGGAGCGACGACCGATCCGACCGCTCCCCACCCGGCTAGCTTTCGATCTGTGAAGGACCGGCTGATCGTCCGTGGCGCGCGCCAGCACAACCTGAAGAACTTCGACATCGAGATTCCGCGACGGGCGTTCACGGTCATCACGGGCCCCTCGGGCTCCGGGAAGTCCTCTCTGGCGTTCGACACGATTTACGCCGAGGGCCAGCGACGCTACGTGGAGTCGCTGTCCGCATACGCGAGGCAGTTCCTCGAGCGGATGGAAAAGCCCGACGTCGACGCGGTCGAGGGCCTCTCACCCGCCGTCGCGATCGAACAAAAAAATCCAACGAAGACGTCGCGCTCGACTGTCGGGACGGCTACCGAGATCTACGATTATCTGCGTCTCCTGTGGAGTCGCATCGGTCACACGTTCTGTCCGCTGTGCGGCCGGCAGATGCGCCCGGACACAGTCCAGTCGGTGACCGACGCCGTGCTCGCGCTCCCCGACAACACTCGGATCGCCGTCGCCTTTCCGCTGCGCCTGTCCGCGGCCGTCACTCACGAACTGGCGGTCGAGAACCTCAACGCGCAGGGTTTCGTGCGGGTGAGCGTAGGCGGCGTGATCCGGTCGCTGGAAGATCTGCCTGGGTCCGGCGTCGATCTCGCAGCCGCGCGCGACCCGCTCGTCGTGGTCGACCGATTGACGATCCATCCCGATATCGGCGGACGTCTCGCAGATGCGGTTGGCACGGCGTTCCGGGAGGGCGACGGCGATTGCGTGATCCTGCTGCCAGAACCGCTGGAGGTCGACGGCCGCATGACGTCCCGTCTCAACTTCACGGAACGGTTCGAGTGTCCCAACGATGGCACGCGGGCGCCGAGCCCGACGCCGCAGCTCTTCTCGTTCAATAGCCCCCGGGGCGCGTGCCCCACGTGTAATGGGTTTGGCGCAACGCTCGAGTACGATGAGCATCTCATCGTGCCGTACCCGGACCGATCGCTCCGCGACGGCGCGATCGATCCCTGGACGAAACCGCGATACGACAAGCAGCGCCGAATGCTCGCGGAGTTCGCCCGGCGGGAGGGCATTCCCTTCGACGTGCCGTGGTCGGACTTGTCATCAGCGCAGCGGCAACGGCTGCTCACGGCGACTGGACGCGCCTACACGGGCATCCTCCCCTTCCTCCGACGACTGGAGGACAAACGCTACAAGCAATACATCCGCGTCTTTCTGCGGCAGTACCAATCCGCGAACACGTGTGCGACATGCCATGGCAGCAAGCTGTGTCCTGAGGCGCTGCGGGTTCGTATCGCGGGTCGCACGATCGCCGACGTGGCTGAGCTCCCCATCGAACAACTGCTGGAGTGGCTCGAGACAGTCCAGCTCTCGCCGTTCGAGCTCGGTATCGCCCAACACGTCCTGGAGGAAGCCCGCGCGCGCGTGCAATTCCTCTGCGACGTGGGATTGACGTATCTCTCGTTGCACCGCTCCGCGCGCTCACTCTCCGGCGGTGAAGCGCAACGCATCGCGCTCGCCAACTCCCTCGGCGCCAAGCTCGTGGACACGCTCTACGTCCTGGATGAGCCCTCGATCGGCCTGCACCCGCGCGACATGGATCGTCTGCTCGCTCTGTTGCGGCGCCTGCGAGACTCGGGCAACACGGTGCTCGTGGTGGAACACGACCCGGAGGCGATCCGGCAGGCGGACTACATGATCGAGCTGGGTCCGGGAAGTGGCGCCAATGGCGGCTCGGTGGTCTTCAGTGGACCGATTGCCCGGATCGCCGAGAGCCCGCTGACCGGCCAGTATCTCTCGGGTGCGCGGGAGATCCCGGTGCCCGCTGAGCGGCGACTGGCTGGACCACGATGGCTGCGGCTGCGAGGCGCCCGTGCGCACAATCTCAAGGGAATCGACGTCTTCATCCCGCTCGGCACCCTGACGGTGGTGACCGGAGTGTCGGGATCGGGCAAGAGCACGCTGGTCCACGACGTCCTGTATCGCGCCCTCGAGACGCATCTGCGTGGTGAGCACACCGCCAAACAGCATCTCGGCGAACGGGTGGGCGACTATGATGAGCTGACGGGCGTCGATTCGCTGGACGATGTCGTGCTGATCGACCAGTCGCCCATCGGGCGATCACCACGCTCGAACCCCGTCACGTACGTGAAGGCCTTCGACGAGCTCCGCCGCCTGCTCGCCGCGACCCCGCTTGCCAGACAGCGCGGCTACACACGTGGGACGTTCAGCTTCAACGTGCCGGGTGGCCGCTGTGACGCGTGCGAAGGGGCTGGATACACAGAGATCGCGATGGTCTTCATGGCCGACGTGTTCGTGCCGTGCGAGATATGCGGCGGTGCGCGGTTCAAGCCGGAGGTCCTCGAGGTCACACTGCGCGGTCGGAACGTGGCACAGCTGCTCGAGCTCACGGTCGACGAGGCCATTCGATTGTTCCCGCTGGAAGAGCGCCTGACGTCGCTCTTGTGGCAGCTGCAGCGGGTAGGCTTGGGGTATCTGCGCTTGGGCCAGCCAGCGACGACGTTGTCGGGCGGCGAGGCGCAGCGCATCAAGATCGCGCGCGAACTGGCCCAGGCGAGTCGCACGCATGGCCGGAAGCTCTACATCATGGACGAGCCGACGACCGGGCTGCACCTCGAGGATATCCGCAAGCTCGCCGACGTCCTCGACCGTCTCGTCGATCAAGGACATACGGTCGTGCTCATCGAGCACAACCTCGACGTGATCAAGCTCGCCGACTGGATCATCGATCTAGGCCCGGACGCCGGAGACGCAGGCGGTCGCATCGTCGCAATCGGGCCACCCGAAGCGGTGGTAAATGTGGCCGGGTCCTACACCGCCGAGTGGCTCCGACCGCTGCTCCGGCTGGATGATTCACAGGCGAAGACGGACGTGCATCGAGCGACCCGGCGCACCCACGCCCCCTTGGCCGCGGCAACGGCCAATGGTTTGCTTGACCCACGTTCGGGCGCGACCTAGGTTTTTAGGTTCTTCCCGAGTAGCTCAGTTGGTAGAGCAGGCGGCTGTTAACCGCCGGGTCGGGGGTTCGAGTCCCTCCTCGGGAGTTGCGGTGCGAACACTGCCCAACTCGACACTAGCCAGTGATGCCTAGTCGCCGAAGCCGGACCACCGGCGCGGCGGGTTCACCGTCGGCGTCCACCGGCTCCGCAACCGGATCCGCGCCGCGCGTTGGCGTCGTGATGGGGAGCCAGAGCGACTATCAATACCTCGGCGTCGCGTGCGATATGCTGCGCGACCTGTCGGTCCCGTTCGAAGCGCGTGTCGTGTCGGCGCACCGCACACCGGACTGGCTCTTCGAGTACGCCGCGACGGCGGCCAGCCGCGGCTTGCACATCATCATCGCTGGTGCCGGAGGCGCTGCGCATCTCCCGGGCATGATCGCAGCGAAGACTCTCGTGCCGGTCCTTGGCGTGCCGGTTCCTGCCACCCAGCTCAATGGACTGGATGCGTTGCTCTCGATCGTGCAGATGCCCAAAGGCGTCCCGGTCGGTACGCTCGCGATCGGTGCGAGCGGCGCGGCAAATGCCGCGCTCTTCGCTGCGGAAATCCTGGCCATCCATGACGGGTCTCTGCGCCAGCGGCTGCAGGCCTGGCGCGACGCACGCCGCGACGAAGTCCTTGCCCAAACACTGCCACCCGCGTCCTCGCGGTGAGCCTGCAGTGCGCCGAGACGGGTCGGCGCTCGCGGCGCGACAGCTACGGTGCATGAGCACCGCGTGAGTCGTCGCCCCATCGTTCCTGGTGCCACGATCGGCTTTCTCGGCGGCGGCCAGCTCGGACGCATGGCGGCGCTCGCCGCTCGAGAGATGGGCTACGACGTGCGAGTGTTCGACCCGGATCCAGCGTGTCCGGCATGCGCGCTGGCGGCCAGCGTCGTGACCGGGCACTTCGACGATGTCGACGCGATGACAGAGTTGGCGAGGAACTCGGACGTCGTGACCATCGAGATCGAGCGAGTCGCGGTTGCCGGCCTCGCCGCCGCAGCCGCGTTTGCCCCGGTCCGCCCGGATGCGGCGGTGCTCGAGATCGTGCAGCATCGCGAGCGACAGAAGAATTGGCTCCTCGCTCACGGATTTCCCGTTGGCCCCTTCCTCGCCGTCGGGAGCGCCGCGGAATGCGAGCGCGCCGTCGACGCGTTTGGCCCGTCGTACGTCAAGGCGTCGACCGGTGGCTACGATGGACGAGGGCAGGTCCGCGTCCAGCGCGCGGCCGAGTGTGCGGCGGCATGGCTGGCACTGCGTGCCGAACGGTGCGTCGTCGAGCGTGCACTCGATCTCGAGGCCGAGATTTCTGTCATGATCGCGCGCCGCCCGTCGGGGCAATCCGCGAGCTTTCCGGTCGCCCTCAATCACCACGATGCCGGCCAGCTGGCGTGGTCGGTCATACCCGCACCGATCGACCCCGGAGTGGCGGGCGTGGCGCGCGAGATGGGGACAGCCATCGCCGACGCCTTGCAGGTCGTCGGCCTTCTGGCGATCGAGATGTTCGTGCTCGCGTCGGGCGAGGTCCTCGTCAACGAGTTGGCGCCGCGACCACACAACAGCTTCCACCACACGATCGAAGGCTGCGTCACGAGCCAGTTCGAGCAGTTGATTCGCGCGGTGTGCGATCTGCCGCTGGGAGCCACCGACGTCGTGCGACCCGCCGCGATCGCCAACATCCTGGGTGACGCCTGGTCACATCCGGACGGCCCCGACTTCACGGCCGCGCTCGCCGTCCCCGAAACGCGGATCCATCTGTACGGCAAACGCGACCCGCGGCCCGCCCGGAAGATGGGGCACTTGGCAGCCGGAGCGGATACGCCGCTCGAGGCGAGGGCCCGCGCCCTGGAAGCGCTCGGGAGACTGAAGAGGATCGGGACGGGCGCTTCGCGCCCGAGATAGGAGAGAGGAGAAAGGAGAAGACTGCGCATCGAGGCAAGGGCTGGTCTCCTCTCTCCTTTCTCTGTGCTCCTTTCTCGGGCGCGCAGCGCCCGCCCCCGTCACCCCGCCGCTGCCGCGGGTAACCCACCGAACCGCCGCTCGCGCCGGTGAAATTCCGCGACCGCACGCGACAGGTCGCCCCCGTCGAACTCAGGCCACAAGCGGGGTGTGAAGTAGAGCTCGGCGTACGCGCACTCCCACAACAGGAAGTCGCTGAGCCGCTGATCGCCCCCGGTGCGGATCAGCAAGTCGACGTCGCCCGCCGGCTGGCTGTGGTCGTGCCCGGCAAGCAACGCACTGAACTCGTCGCGCGTTGGCGGCCGCGGTCCTCGCCACGCATCGGCCGCGCGCAGAATCGCGTCGCGTGCCGAGTAGTCGATCGCCACCCGAAGCCACAGTCGCCGACCACCAGCGGTCGATTGCTCCGCCGCTTCGATCGCGTGGCGCAGGCCGGCCGGAAGGCGGTCCCTCCGTCCGATGATCGACAGCCGGACACCGTTCGCCACGCAGCGATCGACCTCCGTCCCGATGCCGCGGCGCATGAGCCGGAGTAGCGCACTCACCTCATTGCTGGGTCGGCTCCAGTTGTCGGAGGAGAAGGCATAGACGGTCAACGTCCCCACGCCAACGCCCGGCGCGGCCTCGACCGCTCGACGCAGCGCAGCCACGCCGGCGGCGTGGCCGGCGGAGCGCGGTCGGGCCCTGGCGGTCGCCCACCGGCCATTGCCGTCCATGATGACTGCGACATGCAGGCCCTGCGGCGCAGGCAAGATCGGCGAAGTACTTTGCAGCACGAAGTCAGTCTCCAAAAAAAAGTGGGGCGTGGTCTGGCTACCGTTCCCGGGTCGCTTGAATGAGGGCCTCCATGTGCTCCAGATACCGCTCGAGCGCCCGGCGGCCTGCGGCCGTGAGCCGGTACTCCGTCCGCGGCACCCGGCCGGCGAACGTCTTCGAGCAGGCGATGTAACCAGCCTCTTCGAGCCGCCGCGCGTGCACGCTGAGATTCCCGTCGGTCGCGCGCACGAGTTGCTTCAGCTCGTTGAACGTGAGCGCAGTATTGACAGCCAGGGCACTCACGATCCCGAGACGCAGCCGCTCATGAATGATGCGGTCGAGCAAGGACGAGGCGCGCGCCGCCGCCCGACCGCCGACACGCCCGGTCACCGGCCGCGCATCCGCCGCGTCTCGATCGCGATGCCTGGCGACTCCCGAAGTTTTAGCCACCGTACCTCCGCGCAATGGCGATTCCAAATCCGATGTGGAGCAGCCCAAACCCCAGACCCAGCTCCAACCAACCCCACGCTGGCGGCACCACCAGCGAGACGGCGCCAAGGGCCATAAAGCAAAGCCCCATCACCGGGACGATCGGTACCGAGAATGTACCCCCGCACACGACGGCGGTGCCATAGAGCAACAACCACACCGCGGGCAAGACGCCGTCCAGCCCTGCGCGGTAGAGTGCCCACGTGAGCAAAGCCCCCACGACGATCGGCGGCGCGAACCCGAGCGCGAACTTGCGAGCCGGTCCGCTCAACAGCGGCGTGCGCGAGGCGCGAGCCTTGTACACGATCGCGGAGCCCTCCGACCGCCGCGCCGAGTACCGCCGCGGCCATCCAGATCGCGAGCCACTCGATGCGCGAGCGTTGCACGGAAGCAGCACCCGCCGCACCAATCGCGAGCATCCCCATGGCGAGCATGCCGCGCCCCGAGATCGCCGTGAATGCGCTCGCCCGCTCCATCGTGTCTCGGATGAACTGCAGGTTGTCGAGCGCCCGAACGTGCAACGGGCGCGTCACCGATTCCGTATCGGCCGATGGAGGTGAGAGGTGCTCCAGGGACACGAAACGCAAGTTACTGTCGCCCTCACGAACCGCTATGGCCATCGACATATTTCGGTGTGCCAGCGTTCGACGTCGCCCCCTTGGTAGGCCACCACGGCCTGCGGACGCGCCTCGCCCGAGCAGTTGATCGAGGGTCCCTCCCGGCGAGCCTCCTGTTCCACGGCCCCCCGGGAGTCGGGAAGCAGCGGCTCGCGTTGTGGTTGGCGCAACGCTTGTTGTGCACCGATCCCGCGCCTGGCGGACAGAGCAGGCCCGACGAGCCATGTGGCGCTTGCCCAGCCTGTCGATTCTCGACACCGCTGCTCCACCCCGATCTCCACTGGGTCTTCCCAAGACCCCGCGGCAAAGACCCTGACATGGCGCCGGCGGACGTGCGTCGCGATTACGCCGAGGCGATTGCCGAACGGGTGCGCGGTCACCTCCTGTACGGTCCTGCCGACGGCGCTGACGCGATCTACGTTGCGACCGTCCGCGCGCTCGTCCATGTCGCAGCGCTCACCCCTGCGATGGCGTCCCGCAAGGTCATCGTCGTCGGTAACGCGGAGCGCATGGTGCCTCAGGAGGGCGCCGACGCTGCGGCAAACGCGTTTCTCAAGATGCTCGAGGAGCCGCCGCCGGATGTCACGATCATTCTGACATCGAGCGCCCCCGGCGCGCTGCTGCCGACGATTCGATCGCGCGTCATCGCGGTGCGTGTGCCGCGCCTTCCAGAGCCAGGACGTGGCAACCTGGGTGCGCGACAAATGGGTCCGCGCCGCCCTGGACGCAGCAGGCATGAAGGGCACCGACGAGGAGCGAGCCCGTCACGCTGCCGGCGCCCCGGGGTCGCTGCTGGGCGTAGCCGAGTCCGGCGTCGCGGCGACCACAGCTCGAGCGCTGGTTGATGCGGCTACCCGCCGCCAACCGGCCCTCCAGTACGCCACTGCCCTGCGGCAGGGGTCGGCCGGCGCACGTGGGGCGTTCGCTGACGCCCTGAATGGGCTGACCGCCGTGCTACATGGGCAACTCCGCTCCGCCGTCGATCGGCAGGACGTCGCGCTGGCCCGTGCGACATGCCTGGCCCTGGCCGACGTCGAAAGCGCGAAGCTGCGCACTGATGGGAATGCCAATCCCCAACTCGTCACCGGACAATTGGTGAGGAGTATGGCGAGCGCATTCGGGGCCCGGCCGTGAGGGCAGGCTCGCGGCAATCAGGGAATCGCCGGGGACGCTCAACGGCAACCCCTGCCACACCGCGGCTGTCGCACGTTGGGCGTACCGGTAAGGCCCAGATGGTCGATGTGACCCGCAAAGCCGACACCGCGCGTGTCGCTCGCGCCACAGGTTCGATACAAATGGCCGCGACGACCCTACAAGCAATCGTCACAAATCGTGTCAAAAAAGGCGACGTGCTGACCATCGCCCGAGTGGCTGGCATCATGGCAGCCAAGCGCGCTTCCGACCTCATTCCGCTATGCCATCCCATCACCCTAACTGACGTACAAGTGACGCTGTCCAGCGACGATGCACTGCCAGGCCTGCGTGTCGAGGCGGCCGTGCGGACTGTCGGAAAGACAGGAGTCGAGATGGAGGCGCTGACCGCCGCCGCCGTGACCCTTATCACCGTTTACGACATGGCGAAGGGTGTAGATAAGGCCATGGTCATTTCGGACGTCCGCCTCGAGGAGAAGGGTGGCGGGCGGAGCGGCCATTGGAGGCGCCAATGAGCACCAGGCGCCTGGCACGGCCGTTGCCGCCCAATAGGGCATCACCAGAGCCCCCCTCCGGGGGGTCTCCGGGCGTGCAATGCCCGTCTCGTACGTTGACCTTCTTGGCCAGGGCGAGGCGAATGCACACCTTGCGTGGGACCTATGTGCGCCGCGGCAATGCCGCACGGAGACGCGCTCGAGCCCGACAAGTGATCGTCGGGGTCGCCGTAGCCGTGCTGGCCGTCGTGCTCGTGCTGAGCCGTCGCCTGCCCGAGGCACGCGCTGGCGAGGCATCCCTGCCGCTGTTCGACTTCGGCTCGGGGCTCGGTTCGCAGCACCTTCGGGACGAGCTCAATGCCACCAAGGGACAGCTGGACTTGGTGAACGCCCAGCTGGAGCGACTCAACGCGGTCGTCGGATACTCGAGCCGATATCACATCGGCGCCGATCTCGCCGGCTCGATTTACGACGTCGCGCTCGCCGAAGGCATCGAGCCCGAGCTCGCCTTTCGTCTGGTGAAGGTCGAGAGTGACTTCAACGAGCACGCGAGCAGCTCGGCAGGTGCGCTGGGGCTGACGCAGGTCATGCTGCCAACCGCGCAGTTCTTCGTGCCCGGCATTACCCGGGACGGCCTGTACCAGCGGGAAACGAACCTGCGGGTTGGGCTACGATATCTGCGCACGCTCGTTCGCGAGTACCACGGGGACCTCCGCCTCGCACTGCTTGTCTACAACCGCGGGGAGTTGGCGGTCGACCTCTCTCGCGAGCAGGGCCTCGATCCCTCCAACGGGTATGAACGCCTCGTGATGAAGGGCTATCGCGGGACGGGGATTATTAACTGAAACGGCGGGTTTGGGGTTTGGGGTCTGGGGTTTAGGGTAACGACAACTGCACCGAGGGCCAGTCGCTCTGCACTGCGACTGGCCCTCGCGGTTTCTTTGCTGGTACCCCGTAAACCCCAGACCCCAGACCCCAGACCCCGCCCTTACGCCCTTATCGCCCCAGCAGGCGGTATCCGCGCGGCCCGCCAGGCCGGGACGAGACAGGCAGCAAGGGTAACGACCGCGAGCACGGCCGCCAGTGTGATGTAGGTCACAGGATCCTGGGCGCTCACGCCAATCAACAGGCTGCGGAGGATGCGCGTCGCTGCGAGTGCGAGCACGACGCCGACTGCGAAACCGCCCGCTGTGAGCAACATGCCCCGACGCACGACATCCCAGAGGACCTGTTGCGCCGTAGCGCCCATGGCCATCCGGATCCCGATCTCTCGCGTCCGAAGTGCGACAGCATAGGCAACCACGCCGTAGAGGCCGATCACCGCCAGCAGGAGCCCAAGGAGCGCAATGACCGTCGCAAGCGTGGCGCCGAGCCGTAATGGTAGGAATGCAAGGCCGTCATGGAGGTGCGCGTACATCGTCTCGACCGCATAGGGCGCGAGGTTGGCATCGAGTGACGCCACGACGGTCCGAACGGAAGGAGCCAGACGCGCCGGGTCTCCATCCGTCGCGACATGGAGCGTCATCTCCGACTCGTACCGTTGCGCGAAGGGCACATACAACACCGCCTGCGGCTGCTCTCCAACGAACGTGGACGTCACCGTCTTGGCGACACCAACAACGTGCACCTCGGGGCCGGTCGGATCGAAGCGCATTCGCTTGCCGATGGGGTCCTGGCCAGGCCACAGTCGAGCCGCAGCGACCGCATTGACGACCGTCACGCGTTCAGCGAGGGAGTCGTCGCGAATCGTGAAGTCGCGACCGCTCAGCAGCGGAATCCCGAGCGTCGCGAAATATCCCGGGGTGACTCTGACGGCCTCGATATGCGTGTGCCCATGTTCGGTCGTCAGCGATGGGAGGTCGGCATAGACGTCCAGGTCGCTGTGGCTTGTGCCCAGCGGCGTCGAGCTGGCAAGTGCGGCGCTTCGCACGCCATCGAGTCGTCCAACCCGTGTCACCAACGCCTGGAAGAATCGCTCGCCTCGAGCGGTGTCGTATCGCGCGAGCGAGACGTCCACTGTCGCAAGAAGACCGTGATCCTGCCGGAAACCGAGGTCGAGCGCGGACGCGCTTCCGAGGCTGCGGAGGAAGAGGCCCGCGGCGACGAGAACGACAAACGCGACGGCCACCTGTGCACCAACCAGCGCGGCGCGGAAACGTGAGCCGGTCGCGCCGCCAGCTGCGCCTCGGCTTCCCTCCTTCAATACCTCGCCGACCGCTGCCCGCGATGACTTGAGCGCGGGACCGATGCCGCTCACGACCGCTGCACAGAGCGCAGATGCGACCCCGATCGCCAGCACTCGCCAATCCACAGTCACATCGAAATGCACAGGCACGTTTGAGGAGAAGTGCAACGATTGCAGCCAGCGGGCCGCACCGGCTGCCAACACGATGCCGACCACGCCACCCAGCAGGGCGAGAACGAGACTCTCGGTGAGCAACTGACGTACGAGTCTGGTGCGTCGGGCGCCGAGCGCCGTGCGCACGGCTAGCTCGGCTTGCCGCCCGGTCGCTCGAGCAAGCATGAGCGACGCGACATTGGCGCAGGCGATAAGGAGGACCAGACCTGTGAGCGCCATGAAGACCGCCGATATGCGCGGCATGAAGCCGGTGACTGCGATATCCGGACGCGCTCGGAGCTCGGGCTCCACGACAAACCGCTTGCCTTCATTCTCGACCGGGTATTGGCGCTGCAGCTGCGTCGCAAGCAGATCCAGCGCCTGTCGTGCGGCCGTGAGCGTGACTCCATCGCGCAGGCGACCGATGATCTTGAATCCTCCGCCCGCGCGGCGATTCAGCCAATCGGGCCCGGACGGATCGAGGTCGTGAATGAGCATCGCCGGACCCAACCGTCCTCCTGGATGTCGGGCTGCGTCCCCTCGAAGTCGGCTGGCGCGATTCCGACGATGGTCATCGGCAGCCCGTTCAGCACCACCGAGCGTCCCACGACGCCCGGCGCGCCAGCGAGCTCTCGCTGCCAGAGACGATAGCTGATGACGATCACCCACTCTCGTGCGAGCGCCTCCGCCGGCGTGAATGCACGCCCGCGTGCCATCGACACAGCGAGCATCGACCAGAAGTTTTCGGAGACGGCCTGGAACAGGCTGCGCTCCGTGTGATCGCCCACGCGCAGGCTGACTGGCCACGTGACGCCGGCGGCCGCACCGTTCAATACCGTCCGGAGATTTCGGATGTCGACGTAATTCTGATAGGAATTGTCGCCGGGGAGGTTGGTCCCGCTCGAGATCGTACCGATCACGACCAGGTTGCCTGGGCTCGCGACCGGCAACGGACGAAAGAGGAGATGCGCGACGACGGCAAACACCGCAGCGGTCGCGCCGGTACCGAGGCCCAGACAGAGCACGGCGGCGACGGTAAACCCCGGCGCGCGCCACAATGTGCGGATCGCGTAGCGGAAGTCGGAAAGAAAAGTCCCGACCGTCAGCCGACGAAGCGTATCGCGGTCGCGGCGGGCGTCGTGCGAGCGGAGCTGCGCGTTTACGCCTGCGACGTCTCCGAACCGCGCGTGGGCCGCGCGCCGTGCCTCATCAGGCGTCATGCCTCGCTCCTCGTACTCTCGCTGTCGCATCTCGATGTGAAACTGCAGCTCGTCGCCGACGTCCGCCGGCCGGTTGTCGCCCCAGAACCGAAGGTACCGCCGCCAGATTGGCGGCCGCGGACCCCGCGTGCTCACGCGAGCGCCGGAGCCGCGCGCAAGACGCTGGTCACCGCTCCCGCATAGCGGGTCCACGCGACTGCCTCAGCCCGGAGATAGGCTCGGCCGGTCGTCGTGATCCGGTAGTACCGCGCACGGCGATTGTTCTCCGACAGGCCCCACTCGCTGTCGACCAGTCCCCGGTCCTCGAGTCTCCGGAGCGCCGGATAGAGCGATCCCTCCTCGACGCGCAATACGTCGTGCGTCGTCCCCTCGATCCACCGCGCGATGCCATACCCGTGCGTCGGCTCCGCGTAGAGCGCTTTGAGAATCAGGATCGCGAGCGTCCCCTGCAGCAGCTCGCCCGACCGTGTCGCACCCGTCATGCGTAACCCCTCCCCCCTTGTCACGTCTATGGGAGTGGATGCTAGGGCTGGATCAGCGTTCTGGCAAGAGCATCGGTGTGAAAACCGAACGGCGGGTTCGGGACGGGCGCTGCGCGCGCCCGAGAAAGGAGACCCACAGAAAGGAGAAAGGAGACAAGGCGCTCCGAGACATGGCCCGTCTCCTTTCTCCTTTCCCCTTTCTCCTTTCCAGGGCCGCGACAGCGACCGTCCCCAGACCCGCCGTTCAGCTATGACTGCGATGTCTCCTGGGCGCGCCGGAGATCACGAGCGCTTGCCCGGGGAGAATCGTGCTCTTTCGGAGCCCGTTCAACCGCATGAGCGAAGCGACGGTCGTGTGGTAGTGAACGGCGATGCGGCTCAACGACTCGCCCGATCGCACGATATGGATCTGCCGCCCGCTTCCATACCGCTCGATCGATGGATCGGGGACATCGCGTGCTGCCTTGACGACCGCGGTCGTCGGCACCAGCACCCGCTCCCCCGCCGGGAGCCGACCGCTCTTCGCCGCAGTCAACCCATGGTTGTAGACACGCAGCTCGCGGACACTGGCGCCGGATCGTCGAGCCAACGTCGTCCAGGTCTCGCCCCGCCGGGTGGTCAACACGGCGTAAGCGCGGCGCGTCGCTGAGTCGAGCGCGGCAAACGCGTCGTCGAACTGCGCGCCCCGTCCCACGGGAACGCGGACCGTGAAGGAATCTTTGGGCGGTGTGACGCCGCGCAGCACATGCGGATTGAGGTCCGCGATGGTCGCAGGATCGGTCGCCGCCGCCTGCGCGATCGCTACTAACGGCGTCGACGGTCCCACACGCACCGAGTCGTACGAGTACAGCGGTTGCGGCTGAATGTGCAGGCCGTAGCGGGCGGGCTCCTTCGCGACCAGCGCGGCAGCGATGAGTTGCGGGACGTAATCCTTCGTCTCCACGCGCAGGTATTTCTTGTCCGCGAGCGCGAAGAACAGATCGTCCCCCGAAGTCCCCTCGAAATCGTCAGCGTACCGCGCCAGCCCCCGCGAGATGCGACCGGGACCACCGTCGTACGCGGCGGCGGCCAGGTAGATAGAGCCAAACTGGTCCTTGAGGTAGCGCAGGAAGCGGATCGCCGCATCCGTTGACCGCACGGGATCACGCCGCTCGTCGACCCACCAATCCACTCGCAAACCCGCGCCTTGCGCGGTGGACGTCATGAGCTGCCACAAGCCGACCGCGGCGGCCCTCGAGTACGCCCCCGGGGAGTAGCCGCTTTCAATGATCGGCAGATACGCCATGTCCTCAGGCAGTCCCGCCGCTCGCAACTTCGCACGAATCAAAGGCTCGTACCGCGTGCCTCGCTCCACCCACAGCGCGAACCGGTCGCGCGCTTCTCCCGTAAATCGGGCGACGAAATACTCCACGCGCCGCTGCGTCGCATACGACCGGACATCAATGTCCCATGTCGGCCCAGGCCCGCTGGCCCCGGGTGTGGTGCTATCGGTTGTCGCGTGGGCATCCGCGTTGTCGCCGGTCGAGTCGCCAAAGACGCGCAGCGCCTGTTGGGTCACATCCTGATGGGTGACGAGATCGGCGCCGGTCGCCGAGTCCCTCGCCATCGCGCGCGCGCCATGGGTCGGTGCCGATGAGTCGGTCGAAGCTGTGCCTGTCGATGCGGGGCCGCCCGTCGCGCCAGAATCACCGTGCGCGGGCGCAGGCCCGGGCTGCGCGATGTGATGCGCGCAGGCAGCGCAGAGGACCACGACGGCGAGCCCAGCTGTCCACTGGGCGCGCGTCGAGGAACGCCGGGAACCGTCGCTCATGGGAGACAGCAGATTGCGTGCGACGTGCCGCGGCAAATCTCGATCATTCGCAAAGGGGCAACGACTAAAAGGCGCGCTGCTGAGCTCGACGTCCACGCGCGAACGAGGGCGGATGTCCGCGGCGTCCGAGCGATGGGTCATCGCGTCGCGATGAAGTTGCCCAGCAGCCGGTTCGTGGCGTTCAGGACGGCGATCACGGCCGCTCGCACCGGATCACGCTCGGCAAGATAGCTACCCAACAACCGTCGCGGACCCTCGCCCTTCCGAAGCCCCAGGGCGACGATCACGATATTGGCGTCAAACGCTCGCAGGGCCTTGATCCCCGCCAGCTCGAACTCGATCGCCCCGCCGGAGAAGTTTTCCAGCGCGTGCAACGCGGCCTCGGCGGCGATGCGCAGATCACCCATCGGGCTCGACTGGCCGCTGGCTTTGCCCACGACCGTCACCCCATCGAGCCACTCGAGCTCGACCTCGGCTGTACACAGCCCCGACGGCGTCCGAACGAACCGGAAATTGGTGAAGCGCAGCCTCTCCCGCTTCGCTTGTAACGCACTCAGCGCCGACGGCGGCGAAGGATCGGGCTGCTTGACGGTGGCCATGCGACTCAGACCGGTGAACAGACGTGTACGCTCCGCTGCACCTTTGTCAGCGGCTACCCTGGTACACGAGCGACTGACCGAGAGGCAACCGTCGGATGTCGTGCTACATCATGCGCATCACGCAGAGATCCGTGAGGATGGCGATGGCCTGCCCGGCCAGCACATCGCCCGGATAATGCACGCGGAGGCAGACACGGGAGATGCCGACTGCGGCCGCCAGCATGATGAGCGGAGCCGCCCACGCCGGAAACGCCACCGCATAGACGAACGCCACAGCCATGGCAGCTGTGGCGTGACCGGACGGGAAGGAGAAGGCGTCGGGACTGGTAATCAGCGCCTCAGTCCCGACCGCGGTAGACGGTCGTTCGCGAAGGACCTTCCGTTTGATGATCTGCACGACGCCGTGGGAGATCACCAGACCGAGTGCCGCACGGAACCCCACCGCACGAAGGACGGCAGCCGCCAGGAGTGGAAGCCCCGCGGCCAGCACGCTGCACCACAGCCCTCCCAGATGCGTGAGAACGACCCACGCACGCCGGGAACCGGTGGACGGCTCGATGGCCCACCGCATGAACAGCGCGCGGTCGCCGGCATCGAGTCGGGTCAGGAGAGACACGGCCATGCGCGTATGCTAGGTGCGAAGCGCGACATCGCGATGATGGATGCGCAACGATCCTGTAAAAACCCCGCCGCTGTCACGTTCTGACCTTGCGCCCCACCCCCACGTGCCTCCGGACAAACGCGAACGGCACCCTTCGCCGGCCCCGCGGTCTGTTTCTAGCGTCCAACGCCCAACGCCCAACGCCCAGCGTCCAACGTCCAGCACTTTACGCCGCTGCCACCACGTCGCGCTGCAGCGCCAGGATCGATCGGCCCTCGTAGCTCGAGGGGATCGTGACGCCCAACGCCGCAAGCACCGTCGCGGGAACGTCGACGAGCGTGGCGCCGCGGATCAGATCGCCCGGGCCGGTCCCGCAGCCCGTGAACACAATGGGAATGGTGCGGTCCGCTGGATGATCGCTCTCATGGTCCGTGAGCACGGTGCCGCCGCCACCGTGATCCGCCAGCGCGATGAGCAGGGTGTGCGCCTCGTCCGGCTGCAGGAGCTGCACGAGCCCGCCGAGCGCGGTGTCCAGTGCACGCGCAGCAGCCGCGTACTCCCGCGTCATCCATCCGTGTGCATGGCCCGCACGGTCGGCATCCGGCCAATGGAGCACAAAAAAACCGCGGCGCTGATCTTTCAGCGCCGCGGTCGCTTCCGTCAGAATCTCGCGAGCATCAGCGCCCGCGCATCGTGTGCGCCCGATGCCGAGATATTTTGCAATGCGCGTTGCGAGCCCTCCGTACAAGGGTGGTAGGCCGCCGACGAAAACCTCGGTGGGGTACCCGGCGTGGGCCAACACGCGTGGAAGCGGATCCAGTGGCCCGCGCGGGCGTGGGATATGGAACCGGTCGCTGACGACGCCGTGGCGCGCGGGGGTCTGTCCGGTGAGCAATGTCGCCATGGCGGCCGCCGTCACGCTGGGTGATACAGTGCAGCCCTCCAGCGTCGACGCCCCCCGGGCGACGAGATGTCGCATGTGTGTCAACCCGAACGCCTCGATCGCGTCGGGACGCAACCCATCCAATACGACCAGGACCACGCGACGGACATCAAACGGTTCATTCATGGCGACTCCGATGAGAGCGACGTACATTGTCGCGCCGGGCACCCGCCCACGAGTTGGCAGTGCACCGTCGCGTGCACGCGCCCAACTAAACCCACTCTCGCCACGACCACATTGGTCGTGGTGTGACATACAGGTAACGCTTCGCTCACACTTTGATGACTTCGGGGATGCGGATCCTCTACTGCACTGATACGTACCCCCCGCAAGTCAACGGGGTGTCCGTCGTCACCGCGCTGTGTGTCAGCGGATTGCGCGCGCGCGGTTGGTCGTGCGCCGTTGTCGCACCACGCTATCCGGCCGACGCGAAAACAGTCTTTACCGACACGTCGGCCGCGACCGCTGATCTTCTGGTATCGATCCCGAGCCTACCGATGCCACTCTACCCGGACGTGCGCTTCGCGGCGCCGGCCTATGCCGCAGTGAGTCGTGCGGTACGACGCTTCCGGCCGAACATCATTCACGCCGAGACCGAATTCATGATCGGGCGCCTCGGCCAGATCGCCGGGCGCCGGGCCGGCGTCCCCCTGGTGTCATCGTACCACACCGACTTCGCCCGGTATACGTCAGCGTACGGCATACCGTGGCTACGCGACGCCGTCGCCGCCTACATTGGTCGCTTTCACCGCCGGAGCTTGCGCACCTACACGCCATCGGCACCGGCTCGGGCGGACATCTTGCAAGCCGGCGTGCGGGACGTGGAGGTGTGGGGGCGCGGGGTCGACGCCACGACGTATTCTCCATCTCGTCGCAGCGCGGTGTGGCGTGATCGCCTCGGTCTCGGCGACCGGTTCGCCTTTCTCCACGTCGGACGCCTCGCCATTGAAAAGCGAGTCGAGCAGATCGTCGAGGCATACGCGCTGGCGCAACGCGATCTCCCTCCAGATTCGACGCGCCTCATCATCGCGGGCGCGGGCCCATGCGATGCTTCGATTCGCGAGGCCGCACCACCTGGTACGATCATGCTGGGCTACCTGGATCGCACCGCCGAACTTCCGGCACTCTACGCGAGCGCCGACGCCTTCCTGTTTGCGTCCCTCACGGAGACCCTCGGCCTCGTGGTGCTCGAGGCGATGGCGAGTGGCCTGCCGGTGATCGCTGTGCCCGCGGGCGGCGTGGCAGACCATTTGCGCGACGGAATCAACGGCATTGCGACCCCACCGCGAGACGCGGCCGCAATGGCCGCCGCGATGGTGGCGCTTGCCAAGGACCGCGAGCGCACGCGCCGCCTCGGGGCCGCTGCGCGCGCCACTGCTGAAGCGCTCACGTGGGACGCCGAGCTCGATCGACTCGATCTGAGTTATCGCGAAGTGTGCGCACGGGCATCGAGCGATGGGCCCATGGGGTCGGCGCTCGAGACGGCCACAGCGGGATCACACGACAACGGCCAGACGGAGTCTTAGCGCGGCCGAGCGGCCGGCGCAGCGCTCCCGTGGGACGGGGTCTCCCGCGCCGCGCCCCCCCTCGGTGCGGCGTCGGGGGGGAGCGCGATGAGCGTGCGGTCCTCCCTGTGCTGCACTGCGCCGCCTTGCGCGCCGATGAGGCGATCGGCGAACGCGACGTCAATTGGCCGGCCTGGTTGTCCGCCGTGCGAAATGGTGAGTTGCACCTGGGGCCTGTCGTCACGCGACCCCATGCCGCTCTCCGGGCTGCTGGTCGCCCCGCTACCCCGAGCCTGCACATCCGCGCGCTCCAACGATCCCGCCGGCTCGACACTCGCGAGCTCGACGCGGCCGCCTGGCGCCGTACGCCGCACGGCATCGGTCGCCAGCAATGCCAACGCCTCGCTGAGCCAGGCACGATCCGCGATCACCGCCGGCACGAGCGGCGAGATGTTGCTCTCGACGATGACACCCGCCTGCTGCGCCGCTGCGGTCAGGCTGGGCAAGAGCATGGCCACCACATTGCCGACCTTCACGCGTTCCGGACGGAGACGGAGCGCGCCACGGTCGACGTCGGCGATCGCCCGCAATCGGTCGAGGCGCGTGTGGAGGTCATCCGCCGCGGCGCGGGCCGCAGCCAGCATCTCTTCCTGATTCTCGTTGAGATCGCCGAACCGCGATTCGAGCAGGATGTGCAGCGGGATTCGGACTTCGTCGAGTTGCCGAGCGACCGTGGTCGCGGCGTCGCCCATGAGCTCCGCGTTCTCACGCACGCGCTGATCGGCCGCTGCCCGTGCACGGCCCTGCGCCGCATCCGCATCGGCAACGGCTTGACGCAGGCGCGCAACCTCGTCCTCGATGGTGTCCAGCTCGTCGAGTCGCGTGGCCTGAACGGGAGCCGCGAGCCGCGAGACGCGATTCGCAACGTACCTGGTGTTGCGCCAGGCGACGACGAGCGACGCGACAGTCGCGACGATGCCCACGAGGATGATCACGTTGGGCGCACGTGATCCGAACGGGCCCCAGTAGGCCAGCCCCGCAACGGCAAACACGCCGAGGATCGCCGGGACGACGGCGAGATAGAGGCGCTGGCTGACGGTCACGACTCGTCCTTGATCTCGCCAGACGCTGGCAGGCCCACCACGAGCACATCCAGGTCCTCGCTGTTGTGCGTCAGCTGCTCCACGACCGAACCATGTCGCAGCCGGTGCCAAAACGACCGGCGACTCTGCCCGACGATCAACAGGGTCACGCCCCGGTCGCGCGCAAACCGCGTCAGCTCGGCAGCGATATTGACGCCCACGAGCTTGACGACTTCCGCCCCCATGGACTGGGCGAGCTGGATGTTCTCCACGAGCTTGCGCTGCACCGTCGAATCGATGCGGGACGCACTCTCCTCCGGCGTCTGGACATACACACAATACCAATCGGAGTTGAGCCTCCCCGCAATCCGACTCGCTTTGCGGAGCAGCACGGCTGTGTACGGTGGATTACTCGCAAGCGCAACGAGGATCCGGTCGACGGTCTTGGGCACGGCCGACGCCCCCTCCTCTCGCCGAACGATCTCTTCGCGGACGCGATCGACCGAGCTCGCTACTTCCCGCAAGGCGAGCTCGCGCAACGTGGTGAGATTCTCTTCTGTGAAGAAGTTCTCCAGAGCGGCCGGGACCTTCTCCGCGCGATAGATCTTGCCTTCCGTCAACCGCTGGCGGAGATCCTCGGCGGAGATGTCGATGTTCACGACCTGATCGGCGATTCCGACCACCCAATCGGGGACCGTCTCTCGCACGGTGACGCCGAGCGTCTTCGCGACGACGTCGTTGAGTGACTCCAGATGCTGGACGTTGACAGCCGACACGACATTGATCCCGTTGTCGAGCAGCTGCATCACGTCTTCCCAGCGTTTGCCGTGGGTGACCCCAGGCACGTTGGTGTGGGCGAGCTCATCGACCAGTGCCACCTCTGGCCGCCGCACGACCACCGCTTCGAGATCCATCTCCTCGAGCACGACCCCCCGATACTCGATGCGCTTGCGCGGGACGACCTCGAGGTCGCCGATGAGCGCGGCGGTCTCCGCTCGGCCATGGGTCTCCACAAATGCAACCACGACGTCGACACCGCGCCGGCGCAGGTCATGCGCCTCGGTCAACATCCGGTACGTCTTCCCGACGCCTGCAAACGATCCAACGTAGAGCTTGAGCTTGCCCCGCACCCGGGGCGTCATCACATCCAGAAAGCTCGGCGACCGGGTGGGCGTGGTCATGGCCAAGAAGTTATTGGGGCGTGAGCGCCGCGCGCCGCAGATCGAGCTCCGCGATGAGCTGGTCGTATGCGTCGGCCGGCAATTGGCCGGCCCGCAAGGCATCGCCCAGCCGATCGCGCTCGACGTCGAGCAGGTAGCGCTCGACGCGCCGGACAGATTCCTCCATCGATTCCCGCGTCGGCGCGTCATGATCGGATTCCGCCGGAACGCCGCCGGCATCTTCCCCGATCGCCACTGCCCCATCGGCGCTGATCTGCGCGACCGGTGCGCCGGTCATCTGCGCAACGGCTTGCCGGAGCCGCGCTTCGGCGCGCACCAGTCGGGAATCGTAGCGCCTCCGCAAGCGAGCCTCGAGACCGCCCGGAAGCACCCCGGCCTCGGTCAGATAGTCGAGCTCCTCGACCGCTGCTCGAGCCGCCCTAAATTGCTCCCGTGCGAGCTCAAACACGCTGCGTGGGCTCGCGACGTCGACAAGCTTCAGCCCCCTGAGGAGCTCCGGCATCGAGAGGCCCTGCCCGAGAAGCGAGAGCGTCACCACACCAAAGGTCATGGTGATGAGCAGTCCTCGATATGGCAGCGTCACAGGCAGTGCGAGCGCCAGCACCATTGACAACGCGCCACGCACACCCCCCCAGCTCATCACCACACTCCAACGCAACGGGATGCGTTCCGTTGTCGGCCGGACCAACGCGGTCACTCCACCTACCACGACCACGCGGGCCAACGTCACCACCACGAATGCCGCCACAACCGGTCGCCAGGCAGTCACGAGTCCCTGGAAGTGCACCTCGAAGCCGATCAGCAGGAACACAATCGAATTCAAGGCGAACGCCCCGTACTCCCAGAACGTGTCGACCGCAACCCGGGTCGTTGCCGTCATGCCGCGGCGCGCGACGTCGTGCCCGCACAGCACGCCCGCCGCGACCGTGGCGAGTACGCCCGACAACCCCAGCTGCTGCGCGGCGGCAAACGATCCGTAGGCGGCAACGACCGTCAACGTGATCTCGACCATGGGATCGCCCACTCGCGCGATGATGAGTGTTGCCGACCCACCGACAAGCACGCCAACCAACGCGCCACCCACCAACTGCACGACGAAGCGGCCCGTGAGCCCGAATACGCCGGACGGCGCCCCTGACGCCGTCACGAGCGCCAGTGCCGCGAGAAAGAAGACGATCGCGGTGGCGTCGTTGAGGAGACTCTCGGCCTCCAGCAACAGCGTGAGACGCGGCGGGGCGCCGAGACGTCGGAACAGCGCGAGGACCGCAATCGGGTCGGTCGCGCTGATGAGCGCGGCAAACACCAGCATTGGGCCGGCCAGACCTGTCGTCGGAGCACCCAGGGCGGTCAGCGCCACCGGAGTCAGCGTCGCGGTGAGCGCAATCGCGATCGCGACGCCCGGAACCGAGAGCAGAAAGAGCGTGCGCCAGTTGCGCTGAAGGTTTTCGCTCCGAAGGTTGAATGCGGCCTCGAACACGAGACCAGGGAGCGCCACGGCGAAGAGCAACTCCTGCGTGAGATGCGGTGCTGCGACGAGGTTGAACGTTCCGAGCACGAGACCTGCGAGCACCAGCGCCACTGGATAGGGCACGCGCAAGCGCCGCGCTCCGATGGCGACCACCGTCGCGACCGCGAAGAGCAGGACGAACACGGCTCCCACATCCAGAGGCAATCCGGCACTCGACGGCTCGGTCGCCATGGCCATGCCGTACAAGATATGACATGATGAGCCGTCGCCAGTCTCTCCTGGCTGTTAGTCGTCGGCGGGCGGTGCGGCCAGTGTGGAGACGTCGACGGCTGGCAGTCGAAGGGTGAACACGCTTCCGCCACCCGCGCGCGGCTCGAACACGACGGACCCGCCCTGCGCCGTTGCGAGGCTCCGCGCGATCGACAGCCCGAGCCCGGCGCCGCCCGCATCTGGCGGCGACATCTTCGGACGGTAGAACGGTTCGAAAACGCGCTCGCGCTCGGAGACCGGTATCCCTGGCCCGCGATCCGCGATGGCAAAGGCCAGCCACGGCCCGTCACGACGCACAGCGAGCTGGATGGGCTGCGACGGCGGACTGTACTTGATGGCATTCTCGAGCAGATTGACGAGGGCGTGCAGCGTGTCCGTAAAGTCGAAGCGCCCGACCAAGAGCGCGTCGCCACCGGATTCCACGAGCACCTCGAGATCGCGCCCGCCGGCACGACCCGCCATGCGCTGGAGCGCGACGCCGACGAGGTCCTCCGCCTCGTTCGGGACCGGCATTCGGCGCGCGACGCCGGCCTGTAAGCGCGACAAGTCCAACAGATTCTCGACGAACCCGTTCAACCGATCGGCCTCTTCCTCGATCGTGACGGCCCGATCGTCTCCACCGGTCGCCATCTGGTTCGCCAGCGCCTTGATCGTGGTGAGCGGGGTCCGCAGGTCGTGCGAGACGGAGGCGAGTAGGGCGTCCTTGAGTCGATCCGCTTGTCGTAACGCTTCGGCATGCTCGGCCGCATGGACGAGCCGGATTCGCTCGACCCCGAGCGCGGCGTAATAGGATAGGGCCCGCAGGACACGGCGCCGGGCCGCGCCAAGCCGGAAGCCCGTGCCCGAGCCGATCCCAAGCACGCCGACCACGCGCTCGCGCACGCGCAGTGGCAGGTAGAGCGCGCGCATTGAGCCGTCGTCGCCCGCCGTGTCGAGCGCAGAGCGCTGGGCGGTACCCGTCGTGCCGGCGGCGTCGCCAAATGCGCTGCCACCCACAGTACCGGTGACGCGGGAGGTGCCATCCTCGAATTCCACGGCCTCGGTGCCGTGTTCGGCAACCCACTGCACGAGCTTCCCCTCGGCCACCGGAAGTCCCGGGCCCGATTGCTGATCCGCCGGCGACCGAGCCCCCCGCATGAGGGCACCCGTCTCGCCATCGCGCATGAACACTTCACACCAGTCGACCTCCACGGTCGCTCGAATCACATCGACGATCGCAGGGAGTGCCTCCCCTGCCCGGCCAGCGTTGAGCGTTTCCGCACCGAGCACCGCCAGTCGATCGATCTCGATGGCTCGCGCCTGGGCGGATTCTGCCTGGGCACGCGCACGATACAGCAGATGCGCAGCGACGACACTCGTGCCGAGAAATGTGAACAGGACCAGCCAATCGAGCGGATTGGCGACGTACAGCGCACCGTAGGGCATCAAGAAGAGCCAATCGAGCAGAAAGAACGCGACGGCTGCGACGATTACGCCAAAGGCACGGCCCGCATACGCGCTCGAGCCCAGCACGATGAGCAGATACACCATCGCCACGTGGGCTTCGTTGAGCCGGGCCCGAATCAGCACCATCGCGACCGTCGCGAGCGCGAGCGCGGTGACCCAGCCCGCGAGTCCGATGAGACGCGGGGGCCGGGGCGGCGGGATGTCACCTGCCGCGCCGGCGGCATCGGCCTCGAGCACGCGCCAACGGAGCCACTGCGGCAGGCGACGCGCCCGAAAGAGGCTAGCAGGCATGACCGGCGAGGGAGCCGTGCGACGGGGCCTGGCGCCCCGCGCTAAGAGACCGTGGGCCGCTCGAAGCGGTAGCCGACGCCGGGCTCGGTGAGGATGAGGCGAGGGCGAACAGGATCGTCCTCCAGCTTGCGGCGCAGGCTGCGGACATAGACGCGCAGGTATTGCTGGGCATCGCCGGACACATTCCCCCACACCGCGCGAAACAGCTGCGCGTGCGTCATCGTGCGGCCTTCGTGCTCGACGAGGGTGCGCAGCAAGTCCCACTCGGTCCGCGTCAAGTGGATGGGCTGAGCGTCGCGCGCCGCGGCGGGCACCTCGAAGTCGAGTGTGACGCTGCCCAACACGATCGGCGCATGGGTCGGTGACTTGATGCCCCCGGAGGCACGCCGCACCTGCGCGCGGATCCGCGCGCGAAACTCCTCCGAGCCGAATGGCTTCGTGACGTAGTCATCCGCCCCGGCATCGAGCAGCGCCACCTTCTGGGCCTCGGAATGACGGGCGGACAAGACCACGATCGGGGCGGGCGTCCGCTCGCGCAGGGCGCGACAGACGGCCTCGCCATCGGCATCGGGCAGTCCGAGATCCAGTACGATCACGTCGGGACGCTCCGCGGCGCACAGCGCGATCCCGTCCGCTCCCGTGCCCGCATCGAGCACCGACGTCGCCTCGTCCTCCAGGGCCGCCCGCACGACGCGTCGGATCTGTGGCTCATCCTCGATGACCAGCACCGTCGTCGGCCGAGACGCCCGCGGCGCCGGCGCCGGCTGTGCCGTTGCCTCACGAGTCATGGGGCCAAGATAACGCCTGGGTCGGGCGGCCGGAGGAGGCTCCGGGACCGCCGCACAGAGTCACGTCAACGTGAGGGGCACTCGCTATAATTCCGGCGCCCATGGCCCAGCCGATCATTCCCGTCCGTGCGCCCGATGGCCACGTGGTGCCGCCCCCGCCGCGAACCGTGTCACGATGGTTCGACGTGGCGCTCTTTGGCGTGGTCGGCGCAGTCGCCTATGGGCTCATGCGGGCTGCGACGCGGTTGTCGACGCCACTCGGCGTCGGCGCTCGAGTCGATCTGAACCCGATCCACTTACCGCTCTACGCAGCCTATTCGACACTGCGGATGACCATCGCCTACGGCATCTCGCTCGCCTTCAGTCTTGCGTACGCCAAGATCGCCGCCGCGAGCCGTCGGGCGGAGCGGCTGATGATTCCGGTGCTCGACATTCTCCAGAGCATCCCGATCCTGTCGTTCATGCCGGGGGTCGTGCTCGGGCTGGCCGCGTTGATTCCGGGACGAACGGTCGGACTCGAGCTGGCGGCCGTTGTGCTCATCTTCACCAGCCAGGCATGGAATCTCGCCTTCAGCTTTCATCAATCGCTGATCACCATCCCCAGCGAGTTGCGAGAGGCCTCGTCCGTCTACCGCTTGGGGCCCTGGCGGCGCTTCACGCGGCTCGAGCTGCCTTTCGGCGCGATCTCGTTGATCGCCAACAGCATGATGAGTTGGGCCGCCGCGTGGTTCGTGCTGACGGCATCCGAACAGTTTCAGATTGGGAGCAAGGACTTTCGGCTTCCTGGGCTCGGCTCGTACTTGCAAGTCGCGGCGAACGCGGGCGACATGCGTGCCACGCTCCTGGGCTTGGGCGTGCTGGTCACAGTCATCGTGTTGCTCGACCAGCTGTTTTGGCGGCCGCTGGTGACCTGGTCCGATCGATTCAAGTTCGAGCAGTCCGGCGGAGCCGAGACGCCGACATCGCCGATCACCGAGCTGCTGGCCGGTTCCGCCATTGTGGAGTGGACACGGACACGCGTCTGGCTGCCTGCCTGGCGAAAGCTGGACCGTGCCCTGGGCGGGCAAGGCGACCGCCGCGCGCGATCGCTCGTCCCTGCGCCCTACCGGCGTGAAGGTCGTCGTCTGGCAATCGCCGCCCTCGTCGTGGCGCTCCTCGCGATCATGGTGTGGGGAGCCGCGGCAGCGATTCACGAGCTCGCCGGCCTTCCGGCCGAGCAGTGGAAGCACGTGTGGGTGAGCGCCGCCGCGACATTCACCCGCACGCTCGTCGCGCTGGCCATTGCCGCGGCGTGGACGATTCCCGCGGGAGTGGCGATCGGCTTCAACCCGCGCTGGTCCCTCCGCGCGCAACCCTTGGTGCAGATCGCGGCGTCCATCCCGCCCAACACCGTCTTTCCGATCCTGGTGCTCGTGCTCCTCGCCGTCCCGGGCGGCCTGAGCATCGCGTCCGTCTTGCTCATGCTGCTGGGCACGCAATGGTACGTGCTCTTCAACGTCATTGCCGGCGCGATGGCCATACCCTCTGATCTGCGAGAGGCGGCCGTTGTCTATCAGATCAAGGGGTGGCGACGGTGGCGGACGCTAATTCTCCCCGCGATCTTCCCGTATCTCGTTACTGGCATGATCACCGCGACGGGCGGCGCGTGGAACGCGAGCGTCGTCTCGGAATTCGTCACCTTTCGGGGTCACAACTTCATGACCGTCGGACTTGGCGCGCTGATCGCCGACGCGTTGTTTCGGGGCGATTTTCGCCTGCTGCTCGCAGGGACGCTCGTGATGGCCGCGATTGTGATCACGGGCAATCGTCTGGTCTGGCGACGGCTGTACTCGCTCGCCGAAGCCCGCTATCGTCTCGACTGATGCACACCGCGCGTGGTTGCATCTCGATCGCCGAGCAGAGCCGATGACGACGCTCGCTGCACCGCCAACGATGGCACCGGCCGCGACTTCCGAGGTACTGCTCGCCGCCGACGACGTGAAGAAATACTATGGCGACGATCGCTCACCGGTCCTGGAGCATGTGAGCGTCGAGCTGCACGACGGAGAATTCGTCGCGCTGCTCGGACCGTCGGGATCTGGCAAGTCCACGCTGCTCCGCATCCTCGCAGGGCTGATGCCGCCATCCGAGGGGCGCGTCCTCGTGCGGGGCGCCCCGCTGCGCGGACCAAATCCACAGGTCGCGATCGTCTTCCAGAGCTTCGCGCTCTTTCCATGGCTGACGGTGCTCGACAACGTCGAGTTGGGCCTGCTGGCAACACCGTTGACTCCGGAAGAGCGACACACCCGCGCGGAGCAGGCGATCGACCTCATCGGACTCGACGGATACGAGGAGGCCTTCCCGAAGGAACTGTCGGGCGGCATGAAGCAGCGTGTCGGCTTCGCGCGCGCGCTCGTCGTACACCCCGAAGTGTTGTTTCTCGATGAGCCCTTCTCGGCGCTCGATGTGCTGACGGCCGAGAATCTCCGGCAGGAGTTGCAGGAGCTCTGGCAGAAACGGTCGATCCCGACGCGCGCGGTTCTGATCGTCACGCACAATATCGAAGAGGCGGTCACGCTCGCGGACCGCATTCTCGTGTTTGGTGCCAATCCTGGTCACGTACGCGTCGAGCTACGCGGCTTGCCAGTAACCGAACGACACGGTCGAAGCGCCGCGCGCACGAACCTGGTCGAGACGATTTATCAGATCATGACGAATCCGGACCAGGACGCCGCCACGCTGCTCGAGCAGCGGACGCTGGCCGCACAAGCGCCGCCCACGCGCGTCACCGGTGGCGTGCGCGCGCGTCGCTACCAGACGCTGCCCGACGTCAGTATCGACGACTTCACCGGGTTCGTGCAGTACCTCGCGACGGTCGGCGGCCGCGGCAGCATTCACGAGTTGGCGCGCGATCTTCAAATGCGCAACGACGATCTGCTGGCGCTGGTCGAGGCGACGGACTTGCTCGGACTCGCCGACCTACAGAATCGGCACGTGATCTTGACGCCAGTGGGTCAGCGCTTCGCCGACGCCGATCTTGACCAGGAGAAAGCGCTGTTCCGTTCCCTGGCGCTGGAGCACATCTCGCTTCTGCGCTACGTCGTGCGCGAACTCGAAACCAGCCCAACGCACACCCTGGAGGGCGATCGCGTGACCGACGACCTCGAGCATTCATTCAGTAGCGAAGAGGCGCGACGTCAGTTCGAGACGGTCGTCGATTGGGGACGCTATGCCGAGCTCTTCACGTACGACGATACGTCCGGGGAACTTCGGCTCGACGAGGAGCACCGAGTCCAAGAGTAATCCCGCGACCGCATGATGAAACACGCGGTCACAAAGATTTCGGTGCGCATGTTGCATATGGCGGAGTCCGACCGCGTCAGTTCGGCGGGCATTCTCTTCGCAGTGCCCCTCGCAGCGTGTTGCCTCCTCGAGGTCGGCCGATACCTACCGCCATGCAGCAGGACGAGATCTTCGGTCTTCGCTGGCTGTTGCGACAGCGCCTGAAATGGGCGTGTGATGCGTTGCCAGGCGATCGATTCGCAACGGTACTCGAGATTGGGTACGGCGACGGCGCGTTCATGCACGAGCTTGCCAAGCATGCGTCGCATGTGTACGGCAGTGACGCGCATGCCCGCGGCGCAGACGTTCGCCGTCGCCTGATGTGCGGAGGAGTGATCCCGCATTTGGTGCGGAATGCCAGCGACGCGCTGCCCTTCTGCGACGGCGCCTTCGACGCCGTTGTGATCGTCAGCTCACTCGAGCGCATGCGCAACCCGGCCGTAGCGCTTCGCGAGGCGGTGCGCGTCGTTCGGCCCGGTGGGGCCGTCGTGTGTGTCGCATGGCGAAACTTGCCCTGGGCGCGGCACTTGGCAGCTCTCTTGGGGACCGTTCCGGACAGTGAGGTCCGTGACGGCCGCGTGCGCGTACAGGAGGCACTCGCCGATCGCGCTTTGCGTGCCGAGCGTTCCCCGCGCCCGCGCCTGGCACCGCGATTCCTGGCGCCGTACGAGGTGGTGGTGCTGCGCCGCCTGCCGGTACACGCCGGTAGAACGGTCGACGCGGGTGTGCGGATCGCCATGCATAATGGCAACGGAACGGACATCCACTATCGAGAACCCGACTACAGAGCACGCCACGTCGCGGGCGCTCCGGCCGGGCAACGCGACGCCAAGCTGAGCTCCTGATCGGCGGCCGCGCTTCCGCCCGCGCGCGGCCTTCGGACGATCGACGAGCGCTGTTCCCTCAGGCCTCGCGCCCGGCCGGCACCGCGACTGCGTCGATGGCGGTGGAGAGCCGCGGCAAAACGCCCGCGATCTCCTCCATCGATACTGCGCCTGCTGACAGGCGGAACCATCCCGTTTCGCCTTCCACTCCGAACGCCTGGAAGGGCACGGCCGCGAACCCCGCCTCTTGCAGCAGATATCTCCGGATCTCCTCGTTCCCATGCAACGGGTCGCCGTTCGGGGCTCGGCAGCCCGCGAGCGCGAACCGAGCGCTCAGGTAGATGGCGCCAGCGGGTGGGACGGCGTCAACAGGCAGCCCACGATCTCGCATCGCGATGATGCCTCGGTACAAGGCATCGAGCCGCGCTTGCAGGCCGTGGGTGATCGTACGGTTGTACTCCACGATGGCCGCTCGCGAGGTGAGCAGCGTCGCGGTCGCCATTTGTTCTGGCCGCGGCGCCCACGCACCGACGTGTCCGATGAAGTCGCTCATGCTGCGGATGACGTCCGTCGGACCCAATGCCCAACCCACGCGGAGCCCGGTGGCCGCAAATGCCTTGGAGATCGCGTCGACGGAGATCGTGTACGGTAACATCTCCGGCCGGAGAACGACGGGCGTCACATGGCGGATCCCGCCGAACGTGAGCATCCAGTACACCTGGTCATACAACAGATACAGCGGGCGTTCCTGTGGACCACGCCGCGCGTTTTCCTCGAGGATCAGCTCGCAGATATCGACCAGCGTCCGTTCATCGAAGACCGTACCCGTTGGGTTGAGCGGCGAGTTCACGACGAGCAACCGTGCGCCACGGACGAGGGGTTCGAGCATCGCACGCGTCGGAAGGAACGCGGTCGCTGCGTCGCACACGATCGGTACGCCGCGCGCTCCGACTAACTGGCAATAGTACGAGTAGTTCCACGACGGAACCGAGTAGAGCACGCGATCACCCGGATCAACCAGGGTGCGGTATACGGCATACACGGCCGGGCGCGCGCCACTCATCACGAGCGTGCCCTCGAGCGGATAGTCGAGCCCGAGCCAATCGCGGCTGTAGCTGCGAATAGCGTCGCGCAGCGAGGGAACGCCATTGCCGGGCGGATAGTTGGTCTCGCCCGCGCGCAGCGCGTGCTCGATGCCTTCACGCAAGAGGGCCGGGATCGGGAATTGGCGCGGATCGAAGTCGCCCACCGTCAGGTTGCAAACCTTGCGGCCTTGTCCGATGAGCGTTCGCACCTCGCCCGCGATCTTGAGGATCGCAGACCCGAGCATCCCGTCGGCCATTGCCGACACGCGCCGCGCACTGGTCCGCTCAGCGGCCGGAGACCGTCCAGCAGAAGACATTGGAGACAGGGTTAGAGATTGGAGGTTAGCAACAACGAGCGGCCACAGCCGAACACCGTCACGCAGACGTGCGAGTGACGCGGGCGCGGCGACACATGCCGTCGCCCGCTGTGGTCGGCAGCCAATCGTGTGGGCGACGGATCAAGCTGACAGATGTGGTGCATCACTGCATCACTCGGATGCGGATATTGCGGAGCTCGAGTGATCCCGCGTGATCGCCCTGAATGCCGATGTAGCCACGCGGCGCGCGCCCGTAGTTCGGCCATGCGGCAAACTTGCTTTGTTTCACGCGAGCCGCCCAGTCGGGGCTCTCGAGTTCGTATGTCAATAGCTTCTGTCCGTTCATCCAGTGTTCGACGTGCATCCCGCACACGATAATGCGCGTCGAGTTCCACTGGTTTGCAGGCTTTACGATGCGCGCGGGCGCGGGGTACAAGGCATAGGCCGAACCCGCTGCCGTCAGCCGGCTCCGGCCATCCGGAGCGAGCGAGTCATCGAGGAGTTGGTACTCGGGGGCGCTCCAGTAAATGTGGTCGTACTCCTCCGTCCCTCGATAAAAGATGCCGGAGTTCCCACCGGCGGCGATCTTCCAATCGATGTCGAGCTCGAAATCGCCAAACTGCTCGGTCGTCACGATGTCCTGGGTCTGCGCCTCTTTGTGCAACGTGCCACCACTGACGCTCCACCCGGCCGGCATCGTGGTGGCGCGATAGCCGCGCCACCCCGTGGTCGTTCGGCCATCGAACAACGTGCGCCAGGCACCCGAGGTGTCCCCGGGCGAGCACGCCCGGAACGTCGGGGAGCCGTGGCTGGCCGCCGGCCGGCGCCCTGCCGCGAGCAGACCAGCAGCCGCACACGCAACCGTCGTCGAAACCAACGCCCGGCGCGCAACGATCCACGGGGCGCTCGTGACCACGCGATCTGCTGGTAGTCGTTCGGACCTCAAATGGCCCATCCCGCGCGGTACGGCCGCGAAAGGTACTGATTGGCCTCTGGGACGTTCGTGATCCGCATCGCGGCACCGTCGTAGTCGATACGCTGTCCTTGCCCGGTGCGCAGCGCGACGACGCCCAGCAGCATCGTCTCTGTGAGTTGTGCCGCGTATTCGATCGGTGAGCTCGCCTGCGCCTGCCCCTTGCACGCCTTGGCCCAGTTCAATTCGTGGGACCAGGTGATGCGGGGGATGCGCTGGGGCACCGCGAGCGCGCGCTCGAGCAACGACGCGGGATATAGTCGGGGATTGGCGCCGTAGGTGTCGTTCATGAGGACACCCCTTTCGCCGACGAAGATCACGCCGCCCTCGCTCGTGAGTGGGACGTCGTCGGGGAGGACGTCCGGTCGCCGCGGAAAGAGCCCTCCGTCGTACCAGCTCAAACGCACGGGCGGTTCTGAGCCGCGCGCGGGGAACGTGTAGTGCACCGTCGTCGCAGCGGGGTATGACACCGGGCGGCGACGCAGCGCTGCCGCAGGCGGTGTCGATGTCGACGCGTACTCGACGGGCACGGGCGCGGTTCCCCAGGGCGTGGAGGTAGCCTCGATGCTCGTCGGATAGGTCAGGCCGAGCGCCCAGAAGGGTTGGTCGATCAAGTGAGCGCCCATGTCTCCCAGCGCGCCGACCCCGAAGTCGATCCAGCCGCGCCAGTTGAACGGATGGTAGATCGGATGGTACGCGACGTCGGTCGCGACCGGCCCCAGATAGAGATCCCATCGGAGACCGGGCGGCGGCGTAGCGCCGCTGCCCATCGCGATAGCGAGGACATCGTTGACGTGCTGCGTCGTCCACGGATTGTCGAATGGACTCGTGGCCTCGCTCGGCAGCGGGCCGCCGCTGGGACGGGGGATCCCCTGCGGCCAGTACACGAGCGGGCGGTTCGTCCACACGTGTACTTCCCGCACAGCGCCAATGATACCGGCTTGCACCCACTCATTGATCAGTCGAGCGCCCTCGCTCGAGTGACCCTGGTTCCCCATCTGAGTGACGAGCTTCGGATTCGCGAGAGCCGTCGCGCGCAGTACGCGCGCCTCGTGCACGGAGTAGGTCAACGGCTTCTGGACGTACACATGCTTGCCAAGGTCCATGGCTGCCTTGGCGGCGACTGCGTGCACGTGGTCGGGTGTCGCGATCACGACCGCATCGATGTCCTTCTGACGGTCGAGCATCACGCGAAAATCATCGTACCGCGCGGCCTTGACGAACTGGTCCTGCAGCTTCTGCGCGTCGGCGGCTGGGCCGCCGTCGCGGTCGTGCAGACGCTCCGCCATCTTGTGCTCGGCGTAGGCAAAGTCGACATCGCAGATCGCGACAATGTTCTCCGTCTGCGCTAGCACCCGTGCGTTGCTCGACCCCATCCCCCCAAATCCGACGATCGCGATGTTCAAGGTGTCGCTGGGCGCCTGGTAGCCGACACCACCGAGCACGCGGCGCGGTACGATCATGGCGCCGATCGCCAGCTTGCTGGCGTCGCCGACAAATTCCCGCCGACTGACGTCGTGCATCATGGCTTTCGACCTCCGGCAAGAGGGAGCCCCTTCGCGCGATGCAAATGTACCGTCGGGCGTTTGGGGGCGTTACTGCTGAGCGGGGGATCGAGCGGCGCGGTCGAGCAGCACAGGCACGATCTCGAGACCGGCGAACAAAAGAAACGCGCCGATGTGAGAACTCGGCGCGAGCGGTCCGCGTCGGCGGGCCGGTACAGTGACTCAGAGCGGGCGACCGGACTCGAACCGGCGACGTCCAGCTTGGGAAGCTGGCATTCTACCAACTGAATTACGCCCGCAAGAAAAACCGAACTGCGGTGGAATGATTCAACCTCGCGGCACTCGCCGCCTTCGATAAAGCGGTGCCCGGCCCCCTCCCAGCGCTCTGCAATGTGGACCGGCCCGAGGCGCCGGGTCAAGTGCGCTGGCGGAGGCTCAGTCTAGCCCCCAGCGACCAGCGTAAGGCGTACACCGTCTAGCGTCGAGCGTCGAGCGTCGAGCGTCTAGCGTCGAGCGTCGAGCGTCTAGCTGTACGTATCGGGCGATACGCCCGCGATGTACGGGCCAGTACATCCTGGCCGCCACGACCGGGACATTCCTGTCACGTCGTGACAGGCGAACGACTCCTGTTATCTCCTCAAATCCCGAAAATCGCCATAACGTCGCCCGTGACGTCGAGACCCGCGTAACGTCTTGCTTATTGACGAGATACATGGGTTTGCATATAGTTGTCACGCCACCATTTATTAGCCCCGACCGCGCACTGGCTCGGCCGGGCCGTAGACACTGCGCGGCCGGGGCTCTCGTCACCGGCCCTGTCTCCATTTCTCTCTCACAAGGATCGCCCGTCATGTCCCGCTTCCTCGTTCACCGCGTGCCAGACGTCCCCGCGGCTGCGCTGGGACTCGTGGTGATGGCTGCCGTCTCGGGCTGCCACCATCCGCCGCCGCCCGCCCCCCCGCCGCAACCCGTGGCGGCCGCCCCCGCGCCGCAGCAGCAGGCGGCACCGACCCCGGTCACCCCCGTTTCCGATGACGGCGCGGCGCGCCGGGCAGCGGAGGCGGCCCGCAGCACGCTCCTCCAGATGACGTTCTTCGAGTTCGACAAGTCCGACCTCACCGACCAGGGTCGCGCGATCCTCGACGCGAAGATCCCGATCCTCCAGATGAACCCCTCGCTCCACATCCGGATCGATGGGAACTGCGATGATCGTGGCTCCGACGAGTACAACATGGCCCTCGGCCAGCGACGGGCAGCAATCGCCAAGCGCTACCTCACCGACCACGGCGTCGACGCCTCGCGCATCGACATCATTAGCTACGGCAAGGAGCGCCCGATCGCCCAGGGTAACGACGAATCTGCCTGGGCCAAGAACCGGAACGATCAGTTCGAGATCGTGGCCGGACCGCAGGAGCTGAAGACGAGCTGAGAGCTGCCGGGATCAGGCTCCAGGGGTCAAGAAACACCGAGGGCCAGGCACGCCGTTGCGTGCCTGGCCCTCGTGATGTGTTGCTCTGTCCGACCCCAGACCCCCGTCCCCGGTGCCCCAAGCCACAGAAGGGGTTCGAACCCTTGACCTCCCGATTACGAATCGGGTGCTCTACCAGCTGAGCTACTGTGGCAAACGATGTTCTTGTGATGACTCTAACCAGAAGGGCCGCTCATTCAGCGGCCCCATGCCCTGGCGCGGACTCGAACCGCGACGCCTTGCGGCACCACCCCCTCAAGATGGCGTGTCTACCAATTTCACCACCAGGGCAACGAGCGCTGCGCGCTCGAGAGAGGAGTACTACAGAGAGGAAAAAGGAGACACAACCCCAACAACAACTGCTGAACGGGACTGACGGGGCTCGAACCCGCGACCTCCGGTGTGACAGACCGGCACTCTAACCAGCTGAGCTACAGTCCCTTTTTTTCGCCGCGCGGCGGCTCCTCCACGTCCTGCATACTACACCCTGCACTCACCCTTCACACAGCCGTCACCCGACCATAGCCCCAACGGGAATCGAACCCGTCTCTCCACCTTGAAAGGGTGACGTCCTGACCGATAGACGATGGGGCCGTGCACCTCCGGCCTCTCCTCCTACGCCGACCTCCAGTAGCGGTAACGGGATTCGAACCCGTGTTTGAGCCTTGAGAGGGCTCCGTCCTAGTCCCCTAGACGATACCGCCGGCGGGCGCTAAAGCGCCCGAGAAAGGAGAACTCCTGACAGGAGAGAGGAGACGAACACGATGCGACTTGGCAATAGTCTTCGGGCTCTTTGTCCCTCGTCCGCCCTAAATATCTCCCCTCCCCTTTCTGCGCTTCTCCTCTCTCGGCGGCTTCAGCCGCCGCAGCAGGCCCGGAGGGACTCGAACCCCCAACCGCTGGTTTTGGAGACCAGTGCTCTACCAATTGAGCTACGGACCTATCGAATCGTGCCTCAGACTCGATCAGGGTGACTGATGGGAATTGAACCCACAACCCCCGGAGCCACAGTCCGGTGCTCTAACCAATTGAGCTACAGTCACCATCGCCACGCGTCAGCGGCGCGCCCCAACCAACCCATCTTAATTTGCCTTTTTCCGCCAAGCAATCGCACTGAACCGCGGAACTCGACCGCGCACGAGGAGACTCTCGGAACACGTCGTTCGTCTCCTTTCTCCTCTCGCCTTTCTCCTCTCTCGGCCGCGAAGCGGCCGTGTTACTTCGCTCGGTCGACGTACTCGCCAGTCTGCGGGTTCACCCGCACACGCTCCCCCGTGCTCACGAACTCCGGCACGTTGACCGTGACGCCATTTTCCAGCTTCGCCGGCTTGGTCGACGCCGTCTTGGTAGCGGTCTTCATGACGGGCGCTGTGTCGACGATCTCGAGCGTCAGCGAGTTGGGCAGCTGGATCCCGATCGGCCGGCCGTCGTAATACTCGGCCTGGATCTGCATCCCGGGCTGCATCCACTGCGCACTGTCCCCAAGCATCTCCTCGTCCATCTCGAGCTGGTCGTAGTTCTCCGTGTTCATGAAGTGGTAGGTATCACCACCCTTGTACAGGAACTCGAGGTCGTGCGTCTCCATGGACGCGCGCTCGACCGAGTCGGCCGCGCGAAAGCGATGCTCGAAGCTGGACCCGCTCCGCAGATTCTTGAGCTTCGCCTGCACCATCGCCCGGAGATTCCCGGGTGTGTGATGCCGAAACTCGAGGACGCGACACGGCTCGCCCTCGAAGACCAGCACCATTCCTCGCCGGATTTGCGTCGCCGGCATGGCCATATAAGAAACCTTATTGACAGAAGTGATTGTCGAGCTAACAGCAGACAGCCTTTAAATTTACGTCCCGCAATCGACCATCGTCAACCGGGACCTCTGCCCCGCGCCAACGCTCACGCTCAGGAGGCAGGCGGTACGGCCACTCGCGTGGGCGCCCGCGCCCGCAGGACCGGCTCGAGCCCTGACCACACCGTGGCCGCCACGATGCGCTCGCCCGTCACGTTCGGATGCATCCCATCCGCCTGGTTGAGCCCAGACTCGCCCGCGACGCCCCGCAAGAGAAACGGCAGCAGCGTCGCCCGCTGCGAGCGAGCGACCGCGGCGTACAAGTCGTGAAAGGCACGCGTGTATCGGGGACCGAGATTGGGCGGCGCCTCCATCTGCACGAGGCAGATCGCCGCTTGCGGATCTGCACGCCGCACGGAATCGAGGATCGCGGCGATGTGCGCCTTGGTCGAATCGACATCGAGGCCACGAAGCCCGTCGTTGGCGCCGGTCTCCAACACGAACACGGCGACAGGCTGTCGCAGGAGCCACGACACGCGCCGGAGCGCGCCAGCCGATGTCTCGCCGCTCAACCCGGCATTGACGACGCGATACGGCAATCCGACGGAATCGACTTTGCCTTGCAGCAGCGCCGGATAGGCCTGGTCGGGGTCGAGGCCGAGACCCGCGGTCAGGCTCGTACCGACGATCAGCACCGTGCCCCGACCCGCCGACGGAGTGGAATCCGTGCGACGACGCAGCGCGCCGCTCTCCTGTGACGTACTTTGCGGTGTGGCCGCGGGCGGTTTGGCGTCGCTGGTGCAACCGGTGGCGACCGCCGTCAGGTAGAGTACGGCCGCGCCCGCGACGGGGCGCAGGCGCAGCCTCGCGTTGCTGCGGCTGTCACCGCCACCCGGACTGCACCTCCATCGCCTCCGATCCACTCCCTCTGTCATGCTTGTCGCTCGCGAATTGACCAAAGAATACCGGAGTGGCGATTCCGTCCTCCGGGCACTCGACTCCGTGTCGTTCGAAATCCCGCAGGGCGCGTACGTCGCCATCGTCGGCGCCTCCGGAAGCGGCAAGACCACGTTGCTCGGCTTGCTCGCAGGCCTCGACACCGCGACGCGGGGTACGGTCCTGATCGACGGCGTGGACCTCGGCCCACTGTCCGAGGATGCGCGTGCAAAGCTCCGCGGGGAAAAGGTAGGCTTCGTGTTCCAGAGCTTTCAACTCATCCCGACGTTGACTGCCCTCGAGAACGTCGCGGTCCCGCTCGAGTTGCGCGGCGATCCGGACGCCGCCTCGCGCGGACGAGACCTGCTCGACCGAGTCGGGCTCGCCGCCCGAGCCGACCACTTCCCCGCGCAGTTGTCCGGAGGCGAGCAGCAACGCGTCGCGATCGCCCGGGCCTTCGCCAATCGTCCCCGCGTGCTCTTCGCAGATGAACCAACCGGGAATCTGGACGCCGCCACCGGCGCTCGCGTCATTGAGTTGCTGGAAGCGCTGAATCGCGAGTCGGGATCGACCGTCATCATCGTGAGCCACGACCTCACTATCGCCGGACGCGCGGGCCGCATCCTGCATCTCGATGATGGACGCATCGCGGCGGACACCGCGCGCGACCGCGCGAGCCGAGTGGTCGGCGGAGTCGCCTCGTGAGTCCACGGCCCTGGCGCACGGTCGCCTCGCTCGCATGGCGGGAAGGCCGCACGATGCGACGCCGCCTGCTGCTGTACATGTCTTCGATCGCGCTTGGTGCCGGCGCGCTTGTCGCGATCGACTCGTTCGCCGCGAACGTCGATGCATCGGTCCACGAAAGCTCCCGCGCATTGCTCGGGGGCGATCTCGCGTTCACGGCGCGCTCACCGATGCGCGACGCCGCCGCGACGCTCATCGATTCGCTCGGCCGCGCAGGCGGACGAACTGCGACGGTGACGACCTTTCCCTCCATGGCGAGCGTGCACCGTACGGGACGCACCCGCCTCGCTCAGGTGCGGGCCGTGAGCGCGAGCTACCCGCTGGTCGGCCGCATCGAGACCGAGCCGTCCACCGCCTGGACCCTGCTAGCAGACGGCGCCCGCGCGATCGTGGACCCGTCGTTGCTCGCCACACTCGATGCGCGCCTGGGAGATTCGTTGACGTTGGGGTACGCGCGATTCGCGATCGTGGGGACGATCCGGGCCGTTCCAGGGGACGCAGGCCTCTCGGCCGCCATCGGGCCGCGCGTATTCATCCCTGATCGCGACCTCGCCGCCACACGGCTGCTCGTGTTCGGCAGCCGGGCGGACTACCGCACACTCGTCGCCCTGCCCCGCCGCGGGACTCCCGATTCGCAATGGTTGCGACGAGTGCGCGGGCGACTCGACGCCGCACACGTGCGCCTGCAGACATCCGCCGACGCGGAGACCAACCTCACCAACGCCATCCAGCGGCTGACGAACTTCCTTGGCGTCATCGGAGTCGTCGCGCTCCTCTTGGGGGGAATCGGCGTCGCCAGCGGCATCGCGGCGTTCGTCGCGCAAAAGATCGACGTCGCCGCGATTCTGCGCTGCCTCGGTGGAACCGAGCCGCAGGTGTTGGGCATCTACGTGTCCCAGGCAGCGCTCATGGGCCTCCTGGGTGCGTCGGTCGGAGTGGTGATCGGCGTGTGCATCCAGTTCGCGTTGCCCTACGCCGCCCGCGGACTGTTGCCGGTCGACCTGGATGTCACGCTGGTCCCACGTGCGATCATGCATGGGCTGCTGATTGGCGTCTGGGTGTCGCTGCTCTTCGCGCTGCGCCCTCTGCTGAGCCTCCGTCGGGTCTCACCGCTCCAGGCGCTGCGCCGCGATGTCGATGTCGCCGCGACACCAGCCGGCGCGCGCGCGAGCCGGGATCCCGCGGCCGCGGCCGTGAGCCTGGCTATCGTCGCGACGGTCGTGTGGATCACGCTCTCCCGCTCGCCCTCCATGCGGCTGGGCCTCGGCACAGCCGCGGGGATTCTTGGCGCCGTAACGGTGCTGTGGCTCGCGGCCAGCGGCCTCGCGACACTGGCCCGTCGTGTGGTGCGCGCGCAGTGGCCCTACGTGGTCCGACAGGGGATCGCCAATTTGCACCGGCCGGCCAATCAGACTCGCGCCGTGGTGGTCGCGCTGGGCTCTGGTGCGTTTCTCATCGGCACACTGTATCTCGTGCAGTCCGCGCTGCTCCGCGAGTTTGCGCGGACCGCGCAGGCGTCTCGGGCAAACTTGCTGTTCTTCGACGTCCAGCAGGACCAGGCAGAGGGAGTGGATTCGGCGATCCAGCACGCGGGATTTCAAGTCGTCGAGCGGACGCCTATCGTCACGATGCGGATCGCAGCGATCAACGGAGTCGCGGTCGCCCGCCCCGCTCCAGATACGACGGACACCGCGGAAAACCCGGAGACGCGGCGCAGCCGGGCCGGTCGCGGCGGCGCCGGCGCTCCGCGTCGCGCCCAATGGGCCCTCCGGCGAGAGTACCGCTCGACCTACCGCGATTCACTCGTCGGCTCGGAACGCCTCGTGGGAGGCCGGTGGCCGGCGCCCGCACTAAGCAAGGGAGATTCGCTGCCCGGCGTGTCCCTCGAGGACGGCGTGGCGCGCGAGCTCAGCATCGGGATCGGCGACACGATCACCTGGGACGTCCAGGGGGTGTCGATTCGCACGCGCGTGACGAGCTTGCGGTCCGTGGACTGGGGCCGGTTCGAGCCGAACTTCTTCGTCGTCTTCCCCTCACACGTACTGGAACACGCGCCGCAACAGGATGTCATTCTCGCCAATGTCCCCAGTCCACCGGCAACGGCGATGCTGCAGCGCGACGTCGTCGACCGCTACCCGAATGTGTCGACCATTGACCTCTCGCTGGTCCGCGACACCGTGAATCGGATCCTCGACAAGGTGACCATCGCGATCCGGTTCCTCGCCCTGTTCGCGCTCGCCATGGGATTTCCGGTGCTCGTAAGCGCCGTGGCCGCGACCGGACGCGCACGCGTGCGCGAAGGTGTCTTGCTCAAGATCCTGGGCGCCAGTCGTACCCAGGTCGGCCGCATCATGATAGCGGAGTACATCGCCTTGGGGTGCCTGGCGAGCCTCGCCGGCATCGGCCTCTCCATCCCGGCCGCCTGGGGACTGGTCCACTTCATGTTCGATTCACCATTCGCGCCGACGATCGTCCCTCTCTTTGTACTGGCGGCGGTGACCGCCGGATTGACCGTCGCGATCGGCGCGGCTGGGAGCCGGATGGTATTCGCCGAAACGCCCTTGGCGATGCTTCGGACAGAATAACCGACTCAGTCAGCCCCGTTTCCCGCCTGGCCGGCTGGGCGTCATCAGCCAGGAGGAACACGTATCCATGGCTGGCACTGTGACGCCCGACCCGGCGGCACCTACGATGACGTGGGAGCAGCACCATGAGGCCGGGCGCCGGCGCTTCGCCGAGGGGGATGCGGCGGGCGCTGAGCAGGCCTTTCGTGCGGCCATCGCGCAAGCGGAGCAATCCGGAGGTGACCCGCTCCAGCGAGCGTCGAGCCTCAGTAGTCTGGGGCAGCTCAAGTATCAGCAGAAGGACTACAAGGGCGCCGAAGACTGCTTCCGCCAATCGCTCGAGCTGCGGGAAGCCGCGCTCGGTGCCGACCATCCCACCGTCATCAGTGGCATCAACAATCTGGCGGCGCTCTTCGTTGCGCGCGGCGCGCTCGACGAGGCCGAACCGCTGCTGCAGCGTGCGATGGCTGTCACCGTCAAACGCGTCGAGGCCACACAGGCCGAGCTCGCGGTCAATTTGAACAACCTCGTGCGACTCTACGTGAAGCGCGGTGACTATACCCGCGCCGAACCATTGGTCGTGCGATTGCTGGCGTTGAAGCGGCCTCTCGGTCCCGAACACCCTGACGTGGCGGCGGTGCTCGTCACCCTGGCCAAGCTCCGGCAGTCGATGGGCCAGTCCGACGGCGCGGAGCGCCTCTGGCGCCGAGTGCTCGCGGTCCGCCAGCGCACGCTCGCGCCGAACGACCAACTATTGGCGTCCACGCTGGACGGCCTCGCGGATTCGTGCGCCGCACAGGGGAAGACGGGCGAAGAGCTCTCGCTTCGCGAGCGCTCGCTTGCGGTGCGGACCGCCGCCCAGGGCCCGGACAATCCAGCGCTCGAGCCGCACAAGGCGCGCATTGCGGCGCTGCGACAGGCAATGACCACGCGGCGCGGAGCTACCCCGGCCAGTAGCGCTCCCGCCGCCGGCGCGCCGCCCGCCCCGACCAAAGGCACCGACGCGGGCATCGCGAGCGGCAAGACGGGACTGACGGGCGTCATCCCGAACGTGATTCCTGAAGCGATGGCGTTGACTCGGGCCATGAACGAGAAGACCGCGAAGGCTGCCGAGCAAAGGCCGGAACCCACGACTGGCGCATTGACAGCCGCCATGAAGGGGACTCCCGCGGGCGGGGTACCACGCGGTTCACGCCCGCCCGGTGCCACAGTCGCTCCAGCCGACAAGCCGCGACCGACGCCGATTCCGGTACTTCGTCGTCCAACACCGATCCCGGAGTTGGAAACGCAGTCGGCGGCTGATAGCGCCGCAGCGTCCGCAGCGCCGGAGTCGAATGGGGCCTCGACGAGCACGCCGGCACGCGAGCCACGCACCGTACCGCCTGTCGCGGGACCTGAAGTCAAGTGGGTCGAGCCGGCCAACGTCGTGCCGCCGCCGCCTCGCGTGCGTCCCAGCTCGGAATTCACGCGGCCCAAGCTCAAAATGGGCGGGCAGTCACGCGTGAGCGGCGCGAGCACGAACGGCGGCCGATCGCCGCTATGGTATGCGGCGGCAGTCGCGCTTCTCGCGTGTGGCGTCGCCGCCGCGCTCTATGCGCGTCATCGATTGGCCGGCGAGACGGTGTCGACATCCTCCGGGCCGGCGCATCCTCTCCCACATCATGCTCCACCCGGTGTGACACGCGCGTCCCCCGCGGCATCGCTCACCACAACACCAACGAACCAACCGCCCGAAGCCGGGTCGGGCGTGGCCGGTGTCACGGCGACATCCGGTCCGTCGGCTGGAGAGCCGGAACCTGTCTCCACGACCGCGGAGCGGACCCAGGGCCCCAACGAGCCTGGGCCCGCGGCTCCCGCTCCGGCCGCCTCATCCCCCGTCCGGATGTCTCCCCTTCCGCCAGCAGTGGCCAAGCCGGCAGCCGCGCACCACGCGCCGCCCCGTCAATCGCCTGACGCACCGGTATCGCTTCCGAACATCAACTTGGACGACGCGACCCGCGCGATTGACAGTTCTGTCAAGGCACGACATTCGCCGTGACTACCTGAGCAGCGACGCTTGCGGGGAGACATATGTTTATCACATCTCGAATGTCGCGCACCTCATTGCCCGGTGTCGAGACCGAGCGTTTCTTTCGGTAGGCCGGATCTTCTACTCGGTTGGAGTGGTCTAATGATGGGGCTAGAGCGAGCTCATCAATAAAACAGCCCCCTGGCCTCTCATGTCGCTGACCGACTTTCCGACGGTCCAAACCAACGACGCCTTCCTCGCTGTCGGCGCGGGGCTTGTCGTGATTGCGATCCTCGTGATCGCCGTACGGGGCATCAAACGATGGCGTGCCGCCCGCGCGATCGAGCTCAATGATCCGCCGCCGCTGTTGATCCCCGTGGAACGGCGTGGCACTGCCCCGCCGCCGCTCTATCCGACACGGTTCGGACACGAGCGACCAGGCGATGCGATGGGGGTGATCGGCGGCTCGGCGGCCGCCCGCGGCGCGGCGGGCGGCGGCGGCGGCGCGTCCGCGGTCGGCCAGGTCGTCGGCACTGGACCAGTCGTTGGGGCACCTGCTCGGAATGGACATGGATCCATTGCCGCAGCGACAAGCGCGACCGACGCGTCTTCGGAACTGGCCTCGACCGGCAAGACCAACGGCGGCACCGCCAGCAAAGTCGTGCACACGATTCCGCCGATGGACGGCACGCTCCAGTTCTTGCCGGGCCGCCTCGAAGTCATCGACGGCGAGCACCCGGGGCGCGACGTGCGCTTCGTGCGGACGTGGGGCGAAGTCCCGGAGATCACGTTCGGACGCGTGAGCGGGCCGCCGTACCGCCACGTGCAGTTGCGCTCCCAGACCGTCAGCCGCCAACACGCGCGCATGCATTACGTAGATGGTCGGTGGAAGTTGACGAATCTCTCGCAGACGAACCCCGTCGTGATCAACGGAGAGGCGCTGGACAGCGCACATGGCAGCCGCGTGCTCCGCGACGGCGACCAGATCGAGATGGGCGAGGTGGTATTCCGGTTCCGGGAGCGATAGCGCCGTGGAACAGGAGGCGGCGCTTCTCGAAATACGGGAGCTGGAATCCGAGTACGAAATTCTCGGGGAACTGGGACGCGGCGGCATGGCCGTCGTGTACCTCGCGCGCGATCGCCAATTGGGACGTCAGGTGGCCATCAAGGTCATCCACGCCGCGGCCGGTGTGGATGAATCGGCGGTCGCTCGCCAACTCATCGAGGCGCGCACGGTCGCGCAGCTGCAGCATCCGAACGTCGTGGCCATGTACGCGGTCAAGCGCTTGTCGACGCTCGGACTCGCGCTCGTCATGCAGTACATCCCGGGCCGTACGTTGGAACGCGCCATGCGCGAGGACGGCCACTTCGCGCCGGAGCGAGCCGAAGCGGTCCTGATCGACGTGGCCGCCGCGCTCTCCTATGCGCACGCCCGCGGCGTCATCCATCGAGACATCAAACCGGACAACATCTTCCTGAACGACGAGACGGGGCGCGCGCTCGTCTCCGACTTCGGCATCGCGTTGTCGGCGGAAGACCTCCGAGAGCAGTCCGACGATGTCATTGTCGGCACACCCGCCTACATGTCGCCCGAGCAGATCGACGGCCTCGAGCTCGACGGCCGGAGCGACGTGTTCAGCCTGGGACTCATCGGATACGAAATGCTCGCCGGCGTACGGCCGTGGGTCGAAGAGAACATCTCCGACGTGATGTACCGGCAGAAATTCGAGATGTTGCCGCCCTTGGCCAACGCGCGGCCGGATGTCCCGGATCGCCTCCGCGTCGCCATCGAGCGGGCCCTCGCCAAATCGCGCGACGAGCGCTGGCCGGGCGCCGCTGCATTCCTCGGCGCACTGACCGATGATGAGTGGGTGCCCGACGAACGCGACGTGCCAGCCCGCTCTCTCACACCAAACCGCATCGCGGCACATCTCGGTGCGCGCCCGGTCACCGCGCCCGCGGCGGGCGGAACGCCCCTCGAGACAGTCCAGTACCGGCGTGACGGTTTGTCGACGCCGCGCCGCGGCGCGCTCGCGCAGCGCGGCGCATCTCGGCGGGCGCGACGCGCGCTCGTGATCGGGCTGCCAATCCTGCTGCTGGCGGCCGGTGCCGCGGCCACCGTCGCCATGCATCCCGAGCTACTCGCCCGGTACGGTCTCCGCCTGCCAGGATCGGGGAGCGACAGCGTGGCGCGAGTCGACGCGGCGACGATCGCTGCCTTGCGCGACTCGAACGCACGCGCCATCGCAGCAGCCGAAGTCGCCCGGCGGGCAGCCGACAGTGCCGCCAACGCGGCAGTGTCGAGCGCCGATTCGGCCGCAGCGCTCCGCCTCGCCGCCATCCGCGACTCGCTGTCGAAGGCCGCGGCCGACGCGAAGAAAGCCCTCGCAGTGCCCGTCAGCAATGCGGGGAACCCGCCGGTCATCCGATCACGTGCCCAGACCGACTCTGCACTCGTCGCTGCGCGTCGCGATAGCGTCGCCGCAGCGCCGCCGCCACCGCCGCCGCCTGAGCCGATTCACCCGCCAAGCGCACCGACGCTGGTCGCCGGCGGAAGCCACAGTTGCGCGCTCGCCAACGATGGATCCGTCATGTGCTGGGGAGCCAACGATCGCGGCCAGCTGGGCGTGGGTGGCTCCGCACGCAAGGCCACACCGACACGCATCAGCGCCGACGTGCCGTTCGAGCAGGTCGCCGCCGGGATGGCCGACGCGTGCGCGGTCGCGCGCTCAGGCGCTGGCTACTGCTGGGGTGACAACACGTATGGGCAACTCGGCGACTCGGGTGCCGGGCCGCAGCCGACGCCAACCCGGGTCTCCGGCGGTCACACCTTTCGCGTGATCGCCACCGGCACGACACACAGCTGTGGGCTCGCGTCGACCGGCGACGTGTGGTGCTGGGGGCGAAATCTCTACGGAGAGTTGGGCAACGGAAGCACGCAGGATCAGGCGACACCTGTCCGTGTGGAGGGAGGCGTCCGCTTCGTTGCACTGACCGTCGGATGGAATCACTCCTGCGCGCTCGACGACGTTGGTCACGCCTTCTGTTGGGGCCAGAACAACGCCGGCCAACTCGGTGATGGGACGACGATCGTCCGGGCCGCGCCGGCTGCGGTCGGTGGCGGCCTGCTCTTCCGCGCGATCGCAGCCGGCGGCTCTCACACCTGCGCGGTCACGACGAGCGGAGAAGCGTACTGTTGGGGACGAAATACGGCGGGGCAACTCGGCACCGGCGACGGCCACGATCACCCGCTCCCCGCCAAAGTGAACAGCAGCCTGACGTTCACCGCCATCGCGGCGGGAGGCGTGCACAGTTGCGCGCTCGCCACGGCGGGAGAAGCCTGGTGCTGGGGACGAAATAGCTACGGACAGCTCGGTGATGGCACGACAACCGATCGCTCGGCGCCGGTCAAGGTGCTCGACGGCCTCTCCTACTCCGCCATTCACGCGAGCGGAGCACATACCTGTGCCACCGCCACCGGCGGGAGTATGTACTGCTGGGGCGACAACAGCGACGGCCAGCTCGGCGACGGAAGCACTACCGACAGGTCTGAGCCCGTCCCGGTGAGCGGCACGCGATGAGGCCACTGACCCTGCGGCGCCCCGTGCCTGCGGCCTGGCCGTCTCGCGCGGTGGTGCTCCTGTCGCTGGGCGTCAGCGTGGCGTGCAGCAAGTCCGACAACCTCAACGGACCTGCGGGCCAGCTGCACAGCATCGTCATCTCTCCCGCCGCCGACTCGATCGCGGTTGGAGGATCGCAGACGTTCACCGCGACGGGCCAGGATGCGTCCGGTCATACCATCACGGGCCTCAAGTTCTTTTGGCAGAGCAGCAGCAAGGCCGTTGCCACGGTGACGTCGAGTGGGCAAGTCACGGCGGTCGCCACCGGGCTGGTGCAAATCTCGGCCAGCTTTCAGGGGGTGTCCGGGATCGCGAACGTAACGGTCACACCGAAGCCGGTGGGCTCGATCGTCGTCGTACCATCAGCGGCGACACTTCGCGTTGCGACGACGCTGCAGCTGTCCGACACGGTCAAGGATGCATCTGGCCACGTGCTCACGGGCCAGACAGTCACGTGGAGTAGCGACACCGCCTTGATCGCGGCGGTCGATCAGAACGGCCTGGTCACGGCTCGCGCCCTCGGCGTCGCCCACATCACCGCGTCCTCCGGCGGCAAGAGCGCCATCTCGATGATCACCGTCTCGCAAGTGCCCGTCGCTTCCGTCACGGTCAACCCGGCCATGCCGTCGGTTTTCGTCGGACAGACCACGCAGCTGTCTGCCGTCGCGAAGGATTCGGCTGGCAATGTGCTGCCGGGGCGCGTGGTGCGCTGGAGTACCACCAATACCGCCGTCGCGACGATCGACTCCGTCGCTGGCGTGTTGACCGGCGTGGCGCAAGGAAACACGTACGTCAGAGCGCGAAGCGAGGGCATCGTCGACAGCGTCGTCGCAACGGTGTCCCCCGCACCACCGAGCACGGTCATCCTGTCGCCGGCCCTCGCCCAGGTCGACGTCGGACAGACGGTGTCGTACAGTGCCGTCGTGACGGACGCTAGCGGCAACCCGATTCCCAATCCGACGGTCAATTACTCGTCGCTTAGTCCTAGTATCGCCAGCGTGACGAGCCAGACCGGCGCGACGGCTCAAGTGCTGGCGGGACCCAACTCAGGGACCGTGACCATCAAGGGCATCAGCGGGGCTGCGACCGGGAACGCCACGATCATCGTGTCGTTGGTCGGCGTCGATTCGGTCCACATTGCTACCGCACACGACACGCTCAACCCACCGCAGTCGGAGACGTTTACCGCGACCGCGTACGACTCGAGCGGTAATGTGCTCAGCGGGCGCCCGGTCTCCTGGCAGTCGAGCAACCCGGCGGTCGCGACGGTCGTCGGTGCGGGGCCGACGTCGCTCGTGACCGCTCAGTCGACGGGGGTCGCCGTCATCTTTGCCACGATCAGCGGCGTCAAGGGCAGTCTCGCGCTGATCGTCAACCCGGTGCCGGTTGGGTCCGTGACACTGTCACGACACACGGACACGCTGCAGGTGCTTGGCCAGCTGCAGCTCACCGCGACAGTCCGCGACATCAACAACAACATCATCAACCCGCCGCAAACCTGGTACTCCACGAATACGAGCATCGCGGTCGTCACGTCGTCCGGCCTGGTGACCGGGGTCGGGAGCGGGTCCCCCGGTATTATCCCGACGATGATCATCGACTCGGTGGGCGGCAAAGCAGACACCAACACCACGTGGGTGCTCGCGCCCATCACGAGCGTGGCCGTGGCGCCGTCGACGGCGACGATCACCACAATCCAGACGCAGCCATTGACCGCGCAGCTGGGCGACAACTACGGTGACAACAACCTCACCGGGCGCACCGTCGCGTGGACCAGCAGCAATCTCGCGGTCGACACCGTCTCCCAGAGCGGGATCGTGTATCCCGTCGCACCGGGCACCGACACGATTAAGGCGTCGGTGTCGCAACCAACCGGCAATGTCAGCGGCACGGCAGTGATCACGGTCACGCAGGACCCTGTCGCGACGGTGATCGTCTATCCGACCCCAGATACGATCTATGCCTCGGCACCTGGGAACACCGTCCAGCTGCACGATTCGACCAAGGATGTGAACGGCACCTACCTGCCGGGCCGCGCGGTGACCTGGTCGGTGACTGGCAACCCCCAGTTCGCGGGTGTGAACGCGTCGGGCCTCGTGACCGGAAGCAACAACAACATCGGTCAGTCGACGGTCACCGCGACCAGCAGCGATGGCCCCACCGGCAACGCCACGATCGTGGTGCGCGGCCACACGCAGTCGCTGACGGTTACCATTCCGGCACCGGATACGCTGTCGCAATCTGGCTCTGCTGGTCCGACTTTCCTGGTGGCGACTGTGACGGTGTTGGATACATTCGGGAACCCCGTGGAGAGCACGCGCCCGGTGATGTGGCAGAGCTCTGATGGGACAACCGTGACGATCAACGGGAGTGCTTCTCCAGTCGTGACCACTGCGGGCGCAAGTGTGACGTTGGCCGTTACCAGCACCCTGACTCCGAGCAGCCCCGTGACGATCACTGCAACGGCGGCAGACAATCCGAGTGCGACTGCCACCCCAGGACAGGTGACTATCGTTCCGTGATGCGAGCGTTGGGCGTAGGACTATCAGGGACCGCGTGCGTCGCGGCGATCGTGGCAGCAATACTGCCTGTGTCCGCCACCGCACAGGTAGCGCAGCCGCTGCCACTCAAGCGGCCGGCGCTGACCCCGGTGGCCGTTGCGTGCCCGGTGTTTCCAACGCCGCCGGCACCGGTGCGACAACAAGTCGACGAAGCCAACCGACTCGCGACGCTGGGACAGGAATCATCGCTCGAGGGCGACCACCGCGCGGCCCGCGACCTCTTCAGTCAGGCGGCCACGCTCAATCCGCGCGAAGCGAGCCTCGCCTATCGGCTCGGCCGCGAGTACGAAGCCTCGGGCCAGCGAGAGGAGGCCGTTCGCCAGTACTGTCGCTACCTCTCCCTCGCGCCAAACGCCAGTGACGCGGCCCAGGTCAGTGCGCAGGTAGCCCACCTGTTGGCGCCGGACGCCGTGGCGCGCGGCAACGACGTCGTCGTGGCGTTCCGCGGCGGCGTCGTCGACTTCGATGCGCGCGACTACAATGGGGCCGTGACCGCGTTCACCAAAGCGGCACAGGACTCCGCGCTCACCGACGCGATCTACAATCGCGCGCTCGCCCACGACCGCAACGGCGAGGCGGCGGCTGCCATTCGCGACTACTCGACGTACCTGCGTCTCGATCCCCAAGCGCCCGACGCAGCTGCGGTGCGCGGCCGCGTCGACGCGCTTCGCTCAGGCATCCCGAGCCCGGGCACGGCCTTCGCCCTTGGTCTCTTGCCCGGCGGTGGTCAGTTCTACACGAAGCAACCTGTGCTCGGAGTCGTCGTCATCGCCGGAGTCGCAGGCGGAGTCGCGCTCGCGCTCCATACCACCATGGTGACTCGAGACACGCTCTATCCCGCCCCCTATGGCGGTTTCTATCCGGGCACCTACACGCAGACCGAACATCCGAACCTCGCTATCGGCGCCGGCGTGGCCGGCGGCGTGCTCCTGCTGGGGGCCATCGAGGCTGCGCTGGTCGCCCACAGTCGCAGCGCAGACCTTTCTGGTGCCGACGCAGACGCAAGAGCAGCACTGCTTCCGCGTCTGGGGCCCGTGAGCGTCGAGCTACCCTCGCTCCTGCGAACGAGCCAAGGGCTCAGCTGGCAGTTCCCGCTACGGATCGCCGTTCGGTAGTCCCACCATCCATCCGACATGTAGGGGTGGCCTTCAGCCGCCCACGCATGACGTGGCGCCCCTCGACTAGCAGCGGTCGCGCGTCGAGTCCGTGGGATCGGGCACCGTCAGGTGATCAACGGTCGGGCCCTGGCCAACGACCGCGGGTTCGACTGTGCGGGCGAGGTCGACCGGACGGTCCGAGACGACTTCGCCATTCCGCGGTGACCCGGACAGATGGTCGGCCATCTCCAGTCGCTCCGACGACAGGCGCGCCATTGCGGTGCGCGCGCGGAGCACGGCGTACTCATCGCCCGAGTCGCGGCCCAGCGTGAGTGCGATCTCGTACATCCGCTCGGCCGCCAGGTTCTCGCCAAGCTCGCTGTAGCATCGCCCGGCGCGCAGCGCGGCAGCGGCCGCAAGCTCGCGCTGGACTGGCTGCTCTGTGACATGTGCGCATGCTCGATACGCGCGCATGAACACGTCCGCGGCCAGCGCCCAGCCTTCCCGTCGCTGGAGGGCACGGCCGTAGCCGAGCAGCAGCGATACAACCCGGGTGAGGTCCTGCGCGCGGTCGGTCGTCGACGCATCGACGAGCCCGGCGAGATAGATCCGCTCTGGAGCGTTCGCCGGGAGCACCGCAATCGCGTTCTCGACGGCCTGACGCTCCGTGCCGAGGTCCGCCGCCGTGGCACCCGTGTCCGCCCACGCGTCGAGGTACCGGAGCGTGACAAGTCCTGCAAGTGCCGCGCGCCAGTCGGCCGAGCCCTCCGGCAACACCCCGAGCGCTTCAAAAAACGCGCGATGAGGCGGGATGCTGTTGGCGCTGCGAGTTGGTCCTTCGGGTGTCGGCACGGCTCTCCAATATGTGGTGGCGCCGTGCAAGGTGGGAGGGGCGCGAAGCGCCCGCGCCACGCGTCATTGCATTTTAGGCGTGCCTAATTATCTTTTTCGCAATGGAATTCGCCCGAAGTCGGCGGAAACTAATCGAACCGCGCCCCGCGGGAGACGGCGCGATGGCGGAGCGTGCGGGGCCTTCGCGCACGTGGCGGGGGACGCGTCTCACACCCTCGCTCGCCGAAGCGTACCGGACCATCGTCGTGGAGGGCAGCGGGTGGCGAAAGGCGCTCGCGTTCGCGGGACCCGGGTATCTCGTCGCCGTGGGGTACATGGATCCGGGGAATTGGGCCACGGATCTCGCGGGTGGCTCGCGCTACGGCTACACGCTGCTCAGCGTCATCCTCGTATCCAATCTGCTGGCAGTCCTGCTCCAGGCATTGGCCGCCCGACTCGGGATCGCGACCGGTCGCGACCTCGCGCAGGCATGTCGGGACCAGTACAGCCGGCGAACCGGTTTCGTTCTCTGGGTGTTCGCCGAGATCGCCATCGCGGCCTGCGACCTGGCGGAGGTCATCGGATCGGCGATCGCGCTCAACTTGTTGTTTCGGATCCCGATCCCGGTCGGGATCTTCATTACCGCGGCGGACGTGCTCGTCGTGCTCTATCTCCAGCACTACGGGTTCCGGCGACTCGAGATCGTCGTCATCACACTGATCGCGACCATCGCGCTCGCGTTTCTCTTCGAACTCGTGATATCCCGCCCCGACCTCGCCGGCGTCGCGCGCGGCTTCATCCCCACGCGGTCGCTCGTCACGAATCCCGCGATGCTCTACATCGCGGTGTCGATCCTGGGCGCCACGGTCATGCCCCATAACCTCTATTTGCATTCATCGGTCGTTCAGACGCGACGCTACAAGGAGACCGCGCCAGGCAAACGCGAAGCATCGCGCTACGCGGTGCTCGACTCGACGGTGGCGTTGACCTTTGCGCTCTTCATCAACGCCGCGATTCTCATCGTGGCCGCGGCTACGTTTCACCGCTCCGGACATGTCGAAGTCGCGGAGATCCAGGACGCATACAAACTGCTGACCCCATTGTTGGGCGTGAGCGGCGCGAGCGTCGTGTTTGCCATCGCGCTGCTGGCCTCGGGACAGAACTCCACCTTGACCGGGACGTTGGCAGGGCAGATCGTGATGGAGGGATTCCTCGATATCCGACTGCGCCCGTGGGTACGCCGCCTCCTGACCCGCTTGATTGCGATCGTGCCGGCCGCCATTGTCGCGATCGCGTTTGGCGCGTCGGGCACGGCAGCCCTCCTGATTCTGAGCCAGGTGATCTTGAGCCTCCAGTTGTCATTCGCCGTTGTCCCACTCGTGAGCTTCACGTCCGACCGTGCAAAGATGGGCGACCTCGTCAGTCCTCTGTGGCTCAAGTGGCTGAGCTGGACGGCGGCGGCCGCCATCGCGGGTCTCAACCTGTGGCTCCTGGTCATGATCGTGCGCGGCCAGGTGTGATGGCGCCAATGTCGATCACTCATCATCCACCGTTGGCGGTCTGATGGGACCTCAGAGCCGCACTCCCGAGCGTCACACGCCTCGACCGGCGACGTACACCGGCCCGGTCGAAGACTATCTGAAGGTGATCTACGAGCTCGAGCGCGGCGGTGATGCCGCGACGACCTCCGAGATTGCGCATCGGCTCGAGATCGCGCCGGCCTCGGTGACCGGCATGGTTCGCCGCCTCGCCGAGCAGGGGCTGTTGGAGCACGAACCCTATCGAGGCGTCCGGCTCACCGATACCGGTCAGCGAGCGGCACTGCGGACGATCCGGCGTCACCGCGTGATCGAGACGTTCCTCGCGCGCGTGCTCGGCTATCCGTGGGACGAGGTCCATGAAGAAGCCGAGCACCTCGAGCACGCCGCCAGCGACACCTTGATCGAGCGCATGGTGGCCGCACTCGATGAACCCACCGTCGACCCGCACGGCGCACCCATCCCGACCCGGGATGGGACCGTGCACGAGCCGCGCTACAGGTCGATCGCGGACCTCGTGCCGGGCGAGCGCAGTCGCGTCGTGCGCGTGCACGACGACGACCCGGCCCGCCTGCGGTACCTGGGCGAGCTGGGACTCGTGCCGGGCGCCCACGTCGCGCTCCTCGTGCGAGCGCCCTTTGATGGCCCCATGACGATTCGCGTGGGGAGCGGCCCGCGCGCCAGCGAGTACGCGATCGGCCCGACCCTCGGCCGCGGCGTCATGATCGAACCCGCGGACGCTGCGCGTCCGCGAAAGTAGCGGGGCAGAAAGTAGAAAGTAGACAACAGCGTTGCCTTTGCCGTCGTCTACTCTCTCCTCTCTCCTCTCTCCTCTCTCCTCTCTCCTCTCTCCTCTCTACGTCCTAGCGCGCCGCGCGCGCCTAGGACGTTGGTGCCGCCGTCCAGCTATTGTTGGCCCGATCGATATCGATGAGCCAATGATCCGGATCGAGTTCGATGTGCGTGACGCGCTTGCCGACGAACTCGTAGTGGCGTATGTAGTGCGTCGCGTTCGTGCTCCACACCAGTGCCGGGTAGCGATAGTCCTCGCTGCTCCCGTCTGAGAATGTGAACCGCGCGATGATCGGCAACACGCCTCGCGCCCGGTTCCCGTAGACCACGATGGCGCGCTCGGTGTCGGCTTGTTGCTGCACCACGACCGTGTCGATGGCCTGGTCGAACCGATAGTTGTTCAGCCAGAACTCCCGCCAGAACCAGTCGAGCTGCTGACCACTCACATCGCTCATCGTGCGGAAGAAGTCGGCCGGCGCCGGATGCTTGAACGCCCACCGCCGTATGTAGGTCCGAAAGGCGTCGTCAAAGGCATCGGGCCCGAGGATCTCCTGCCGCAGGAGCTGGAGTCCCACGGATGGCTTGTCATAGGAGTTGAGACCGAGGAGCTGCGGCGGAACGCGATCGGCCTGTAGCTCGATCGGGATGTCCACGCCGATCGACTCGGCCTTTTCCTCGAGGCCACGCTCCTCAGCGCCACGCGCAATCTGATCCCCGCGTTCCGGGAAGCGGCGAGCCTCCGAGAAGGTGTTGATGAAGGTGTTGAGCCCCTCGTCCTGCCACATGTGCACGCGCTCGTTCGACCCGACGATCATCGGAAACCAATTGTGCCCGATCTCGTGCGTGACGACGTTGTATAACTCGTACTGGTCCGAGTTGCGCGACTCCATCGCCAGCATCGGATATTCCATGCCGCTGACCGGCCCCTCGATCGCCGTGATCTGCGGGTAGGGATAGGGAAACCAGCGGGTGGAATATTCCTCAATCGACATGCGCGCCATGTCGGCGGCGTCGTGCCACACACTCGCCGCGCTCGGCCGGTAATACGCGTTGGCCATCACACCGTGCCAGCTCGACGCATCCCACTGGTAGTCGGGCGCGGCGCACCAGGCCACGTCGCGCACGTTGTGTGCACGAAACCGCCACGTGAGCGTACCGGTGGTCCGCGGCCGGGCGGCCCCGCTCGTGAGATCCGAGTCCGTGACGATCGCGACCTGCGTTGCGGACGTCGCCGCCTTCGCGAGTCGGGCGCGCTCAGCGTCCGTCAGGACGTCGCGCGGATTGTCGAGCGTGCCAGTGCCACCGACGATGTAGCCGGCCGGTAGCGTCACCGTGTACGTAAAGTCTCCGTACTCGAGGTAGAACTCGCCTTGCCCGAGATACGGCTCCGTGTTCCATCCTTTGAGGTCGTCGTACACCGCGACTCGCGGGTACCACTGCGCCATCTCGTACAGCGAGCCGTCGCGTCCCATGCGATCCGCGCCGTGGACCGGCACCAGGAAGTGCCAACCGATGTCGAACACCACCGTCCTGCCAGGGGCCAGGGGCTCGGGCAGATCGGCCTTGAGCTCCGTGCCCTCCGTGCGCGTGTGCAGGGCCACATGCGCGCCCGATCCGCCCGCCGGACCACGCACGAGATCGAAGTGATCGATCATGTCGCCACCCGCGAACCCGCGCCCGCCGAACCGCGACTGCTCCGCATAGACCAGTGAGTTCAGTGAGTGCTGCGCGAACGCGTTCTGCTCGACCTGAAACCAGACGAATCGCAAGGTGTCCGGTGAGTGATTCGTGTAGACGAGGCGCAGCGTTCCGGTGAGCGTCTTCGCTGTGGTGTCGAGCGTCGCGTGGATGTCGTAGTCGGCGCGGTTCTGCCAATACCGTGGTCCCGGTGCGCCCGACGCATCACGAAACTCCGTGCCCGGCGGGAAGCCGAGCGGAGCGAAGACCGATGTATCGCCCACGCCTGTCGTGTCGAATCGCGTAGCGCGTGCGGTCGCCGACGGCGCAGGATTGGAAACACTCTGTGCGGTAACCGCACGGCCGCCCACGCTGGCGACCACCGTGGTGGCGATCGCCAACATCCAAGTAGAACGTGTCATGTCTGTGTAGAAGGTGAGAGGGCAAAGCTGCAACCGACGCCCTGCTGTATCAAACGGCCGGGGCGCCGGAGTCGATAATTATTACACCCGCTGGCGCGTAAGGTTGTGACGACAGCGGAGGCAACCCCTGCCTACAGCCCCACTCTCCGCCCCAGAATCATCTTGGCAATCAGATGATCGGTCGCCCGCGTGAACCCCTCGCCGACACCAAGGTTGAATTCCCACGCCGGGCCGAAGTTGAGGTTGATCGCGCCGAACAACTGGTGCTGTTGACTCTCGATCGGCGAGAAATGGGTCAGCGGACCGAAGGAGGCATAGTACTCGGCGGCAACGTTGAGAAATGGGTTGACGTCGAAGCCGACAGTCCCGTCGGGCGCGAAATCCAGACCGTCGGTCACGGTCGGTCCGTGCCACGATCGCTCGAGCGCAGGGTTGATCGCCATGTACCACCGGCCCAGTTGCTTGTCGATGATCGGGCGAATTTCCCATGTCCAGATGTCCGGCGAGACTTGCGGCCGCTGATAGCCGATTTCCATCGACAGGCTGAGGCCCACCGGCAATCCCCAGGACTCCGGCGCGCGAACCCGCGGGCGGATGTGGTCGCCAACCCACTGCCACCCCTGCCCTTCCCGCGCGCTCGTGAAGACGTAGAACCCTGTCTCGAACCACGGCGTGAAACCGTGCGTGATCTCCAGCGTCTCGTGCAACGCGTCCTCGGTCGGCCAGAGCTCCGAGTCGCCCGTTCGGTGGCCATCCCAAGTGAAGTTGCTGTGCAACTCGAACATCGTCGCTCCGGGAGCGACCGTCTCGGACCCGTACACCTGGATCTCGTAGTTGTCCTGCGCCGTGAGACGTGCAGGCGTCAGCGCGGCCAGGCTCGTGGCGATGGCACACGCTGCTACAGCGCCGTGCACCGACCAGCGCGCGCACGACGCGCCCCGCGCGCGGACGGCCCGCCAGGCCAAACCGTAGACGCGGTACCTTTTCATCGGCATATCGTCGATATGTGGGATTCACCATGCATCGGGCAATGCCCGGGGGAGCGCGGGGTCGTGTCGTCAGCACGCAGCACAGGGTCGCCAATCAACCGTCGCGGGGTCATCGCCGCCCTGCGTGAGGTCGCGCCGATCGCGAACGCGGCAATGCGTTGTGCCTGCATCTGCCTCGGCATCGCCGCATGCGCCGGCGGCGCGCTCGGCGCCCAGTCTATGGCGAGTGAGACCTCTGGCGTCGTGCTCGTCGGCGCGCGCGTGCGTCTCTGGCAACTGGCTGCGCGTGACCTCTCCATCCCCGTTGTGGGACGGCTCACACGCATCACCGCGGACAGCGTCGACATCCAACCTGATGGAAACGACCTCGCCATCGGCGTCGCGCGCCCCGCGGTAACCCGAGTCGACGCCAGCGATGGGCCACATACCAAGCCTCGAGGCACTGCTGCGGTGATGGGAGCGGTCATCGGAGCCCTTGGTGGGGGCATCATCGGCGTCGTCGCCGGTAATATGGGTCACGGCAATGCCGCGCGCCTCGGCCTCTACTCCGGCGTGGCGGGCGCAGGCATTGGCGCTGCCGCGGGCGCGTTCGCGCCGGGCGAAGCGTGGCATCGCGCGACGCTGCCAGCTCAGTAACGCGGTTTAGCCCTTAGACCGTCCGCTGGAGCTGCGCGATGTAAGTGCGCACTCGATTCGCGTTTTCTGGAACGTCGTCCGGTCCCACGCGCGACACGGATCGCACGTCAACACGGCTTCCGTGCTCCGTGGCCGCGACTCGAACCGCGATGTCGTCGGTGAACCCGAACCACCGCGTCGTAGCGACCGCCTCAATGCGACCCGAAGTCGAATCGGCCGCGACAACGTCCCAACCCAGGTTGCGGGCCGCGGCGAGCGCAATGCGAAATGCGGCGCCCGGCGGGACGGGCAGGTCCGCCGGTCCGATCTCAGGATAGGAGGCGCGTTGCTCGGCCGCGACGTTGAGTCCGCCGTAAGGCGGCGGCGCAGGGACGCCGGGCTGCGGCTGCGCCAGGCCAAATGCGGGTGGGTTGGCAAAGTCCGTCGTGATATCCCGAATCGCCGGCGCCGATCGCGCTTGCAAGCGCCACGAGACCACCCAGGCGAACGTCCCGAAACCAATCAGCACGCCCAGCAGCGACAACAGGAACCCTCGACGCCCGGTTCCAGGACGCGTCAGAGCCGCGCCTATCAGCGCCAGGAAGCCGCCGACCAGACCGATCCAGCCCCCCACACCGAGCACCGTGAACGCCACGGGTAGTGGCCAGACACCGACCCGGTAGACGAGGCCGGAGGCAGCCAGCACCACAACACCGAGTGTCGCGACGAGTGTGCCGAATACGGCTGCGACGGGCAGCCCTCGCCGAACGTGCGAGCCGGAGCCGGAAACTGCCGATGCACTCGTCACGAGGCAGGGCGACTACGGCGCGGAGGGCCCGGGCGCGTCGTGCGCATCGGCCATCTCGTGCGTGGGAAACGAACCCAGAATGGCGCCGCACTGCCCGATGAGCGTCGCCAAATATGCGTCGTCGATTTCGAACGCAAACCAGTGCCCCTGGCTTTCGTGGCGCGGCGTGATGTCGACTCGCGCGCTCATCTTGCCCGGCGTGGCCCCCGGGCGCAGACACAGCGACAGCTCCGGCCCTTCGGCCGCCAGCAAAGCGCATCCCGCATGCGAGCGCGCGAGCTCAACCAGCCCCTCGCGAAAGCGTCGCACGCTCCAGCTCGTCAGCAGAATCCCTGGGATGGACACCGTCGCCCCCTGCGCGTCGCACGTCGCAGCCGCTGCGAGCCACGTCGCGTCCCAGGTATCGTCCGATGCGTGCGGGGCCCGTCCCTCCACCTGCAACACGAATCCGCCGAGTCGGAGCGAGAGCGCCTCATGGTCCTCGAGCTTGAGTGGCATAGTCGAAATAGACACAGACGAAAGGAAAGTGCCAAGCGGCCCCGGGTCTCAGTGGGGCTCGCCTGGCCACGGCCAAGGCCCGCAGACGACCGGTTGCTTATTTCCCCCGCATCATGGAGTACAAGCCGATCGCGATCCACAGCGCGTTGACGGCGACCGAGGGGTAAGCGGTGTGATACCACGCGTTCAGCATGAGCAGGATGCCGCCAGCGATGTTGAGCGCGCGAAACAATGTCGCGGTGCCCGGGAGGCGACCGGTCGATACCAGCGCGTACGGCACCAGGACCGAGACCGCGCCGATCCAGCCAAGGCCGTCGAAGATAAGAAGAGGGGACAAGAGAGTGGGGTTGAGAATGAACCGAGGTGGCATAAACCAAGGGCCAGTTGGCGGGATGCGCCACTGGCCCTCGAGTCCGAAATCGCCTCCTGACGAACTGCCCTTCGGTCGCTACGAGCCCTCGGTCGCTGTCGTAGTGTCGTTACCGGTCACGCGACACCCGTCTGTTGGCCCTCGTGTGCAACTCAGGGGCAATACGGCGCGCCCTCGTCCTCGTTCGCCGTGGTGGCGGCAGTGCCGATCGCGATGTGGCAGCCCGAGGGCGTCGCGCCGACGAGGCCGACATGGGTCGCGGTAGCTTCCCAGCCCGTCGCGGCAACCCCGCTGACGCCGTACGTCACGCCTTGCGACGACTGATAAAGCGTCAACGGCAAATCTGTCGTGTAGGTCACGTTGTTCGTGAAATACGCTTCCTCGGCAACAACCAGGTTGCGCAGGTCGGCCTTCAACGTCGCGAGATACGCCTGCTGTTTCGTGTTGGCGAACTTTGGAATCGCGATCGCAGCCAGGATGCCGATGATGACCACCACGATCAACAGCTCGATCAGCGTAAAACCTCTGCGCGTGCGCATCATAATCGTGTCCAGTTTGGTGTGGCGACGACTCCGGTCGGGCACCCACGCGCTCACGCGCTCAGGCCGCCAACCGGCGCACTCATCCGCCCGACTTACAAAGCAACTGCGTTGCCGTTCTGACTGCCATTCGTAAGTCGTTGTAGCATCACCACTTACAGTTTCGCCCTCCCCATCAATGTCGATTTGAATACCGCAAGCTGCGCGGCTTTATCGCACGGTGCATGGACCGTCACAGAAATGCTTGCGACGTCACAACCCGCGCTCGATGAGTACGGAGAGCTGTGACCTCATCGATTGGCAGGGCGGCGTATGGCGTCCCGCCGCGCGGGACCGCGAGTAACAGTTATGTCCTGGTGTCGAGGGCCGGTCACGAGGCGTGACTGGCCCTCGATCCGTTCTTAGCACCGGCGCGATCCTCGACTAACTTCTCCGCCAGACGCGAGCGCCAGCCAAATGGATTCATGGCCCTCCCACGCGTCCATCCACAACGTCATCCTGGAGAGATGTGCTCGTGCCCAACGGTTCGAACCCCGCCAAGACTGTCCTGCTAACAATCGGTGTTTGCGGACTGCTCATCCTGCTGTGCGCATTCGTCGCGATTCGAACGGGGGCCATGCCCGCAAACGCGGACGCGAAACCGGGACGACTGGAAACCTGGGCGGCGAAGCGATCGCTGCACGCCACACTCGATCGAGAGGGCAAACCGTTGCAGAGTCCCCTGCCGGTCAGCGACTCGGTGCTCACACAAGGGGTGCACCTCTATGGTACCTATTGCGCGACGTGCCACGGCACGTCGGACGGCAAAGCCTCGGCCGTCGCGCGAGGTCTCTATCAGCACGCGCCGCAGTTCGCCAAGGACGACGTCACCGACGATCCGATCGGTGTCACCTATTGGAAGATCACCCACGGCATCCGGTACACCGGCATGCCGGCCTTCGACTCGACCCTCACATCCGACCAGCGCTGGGCGATCGCCACATTCCTGCTCCGCCAGGACTCACTCACACCATCGGCAGCCGCCGCGTGGAAGGCTCTCCCCAGCGCCGTCGAAGAAGCGAAATAGGGCACCGACGCTCGGCAGCGTCTTGATGCATTCCGATCTGGTGCCGCCCGCGGCGACATGTAGGGGCGGCCTTTAGGCCGCCCACCCCCGTCCCGTGCAGCACCTTCAGCGTGGCCAGAGCCACCCAAATGTGCCGGCGGTCACCAGCCCGTAAACCAGGCTGTCGAATACCTCCTTGAGCGTCACGGACCACGGCCTGCCCCACCAGATCGATTGGGGGATCTGTCCCCCGGCATATCCGAGCCAGGCGACGAGGCCCACAACATGGAACACCCTCGAGTAGCCCGCGCCAGGCGCCACTGTCACCGATGCGACAGCTGCAGCGCCCAACGAGATCACGATGGAAAAGATGAACCATTGAACGAGACTGGGCCCCATTGACGGTGGCCCGGATGGTCGGATGTTCATCACGGCCACCGGCCCCTCGGCAAACTTCTGCAGCATTTCCGGACTTCGCATTGCCTCCATGCCACCCGCGTATGGAATGATGTACTGCGCGGGAGTTGGATTACCGCTGCGGATCGCGGCGCGAACCGCATCTTCGTTGGGCAGCTTGACGTAGTCTCGGTTATGGTACCGCAGCGCCATGTGGATAATGCTGCTCGCAACGAATACCAGCACGGCGGACAGCAGGATCGGCAGCCAGAGATGAGCCAGCGACACCATGACACCCCCTTCGTTCGAGTGCGAGGCAATGCCCACGTGCGGGGCGACAATTATAGCCACACCCTGCCCGGACGTCGACCAAAGCACAGAATGGAGCTCGATCGCGATGGCCGCGTGCTCCGGGCGTGGGGTGGCCCGTCGAATGAATACCACTGGCCGATGCGACTACCGGGGCATACAAACGGCACTGGGGCGCGTATGGCCGCCGACCCAACGATGCGGACCCTGGACCGTACGATCCCGCGGCGTTACCCGACGAGCAGTTCCGCACACCCGTCCACGCGGTCCGAATCGCCCATGACGGCCTCGTCTATGTGGCGGACCGCTCCAACGACCGGATCCAGGTTTTCCACAAAAACGGGACGTTCGTCAAGGAAGGGTTCGTTGCGAAGAACACCCGCGGGATCGGCTCAGTGTGGGACATCGCCTTGTCTCACGATCCTGCTCAGCAGTATCTGTACGTCGCCGACGGCACCAACCATAAGGTGTGGATCATCACGCGCGCAGACCTGCGAGCTGTTGGCGCCTTCGGCCGTGGCGGCCGGAATGCCGGTTATTTCGGATGGGTGCACAACATCGCGGTCGACTCCCGAGGTGACGTGTTCACAACCGAGGTCGCGACGTACGGCCGGGTCCAGAAGTTCCGGCTCACTGGCCCAATGGAACCCCGGTAGCGAACGGGACCACTCGAGCAAAACCAAGAGGCCGGTCGTGGCGCACGGCGAGCGGCCTTTGGACCGGTAGGGGCGACGCAATGCGTCGCCCGGTAGTGGATCGGCGGGTGCCGGTGAGGCATGCGTCGCCTTCGTGACGGTCGCCTCGGTCGCGTGGTGCGGGAGTTGCGGCCAACGCACGCTGTGACGCATCGGACCCCCAAGGCGTGAAGAAACGGGACCGCAAGGCGGACCGGTCCGGCCAGCAACCAGGGCCGCAGGACCACGCCGAAGGCGATCACGGGCCGAAGACGCGCGCGCGGCTGCGTCAACAACTGCAATCGGGCACCCGCCGTCGGCCGACCCAGGAAGTGATCGAGGAGGCCCGCCACAACGCCGCGTATCACGGCAAACGACGTCTGGTCGAGGACCGCCAGCAGCACGACGAGGCCGAAAAGAATAGCGAACACACACGCCTCTTCGTCGAGCACATCCGCGGTCGCGACGATGGGCCGAGCGATAATCTCGGCAACCTCCACGGCGTGCTCTGCCACCGCGAGCACCGATCTGATTACAAGACGCGGGGACGGGACGGGCTACGGGACGAGAAGAAAAGCCATGACAGACGCTAGACGCTGGACGCTGGAGAACAAACCTTTAGGGCCAGCTAGATGCACCACAAGCCGGCCTTCGCGGTTTGTGTCCAGCGTCTGAGGTCCTCACCACCCATCTCCTCATCGCCCCCGGAGAACACCGTGCCCCCCAAAGCATCAAACGATGATGCAGCCGCGCGTCGCCAACTCGTCCAGGGACTCCAAGACGATCTCGCTCGCGAATACAAGGCAATCATTCAATACGTCATCTTCAGTCAGAAACTTGACCGCGCGGAGTACATGAACATTGCCGACCAATTGGTCGAGCACGCACACCAGGAACTGAACCACGCGCTAGCGATCGCGCGGCAGCTCGGACTACCTCGGCGCATATCCCGTCCATCAGCCCAAGGCGATCGAGGTCTCCGAGGACAACGACGAAATGCTCTGGGCCGACCTGCGCGCCGAAGACGACACGATCCGGAATTACCGCGAGCGCCTCCGGCAGGCCGATGCCCTGGGTGAGATCGCGCTCGCCGAGATCATCCGCGGCATCGTCAAGGAAGAGCAAGACCACCAGATCGACCTCGCAACCGCACTGGGCGTGACTCCGGACGAGCGGATCCGCACCGAGACCGGCAGCCGAAAGAAATCTGCGCGCTCGTAGGCAATAGGAACGGGCCAGCGACGAAGTCGCTGGCCCGAGTTCCTTTCCCCTCTCCTTTCTCCTTTCCCCTTTCTCCTTTCTACAGGCGCTCAGCGCCCGTCCGCGGCGGTCGCCAGTCGCACGCGCTCGATGCGCCGCGTCTTCGAGGGGACGTTGTAGACCTGCAGCGAGACGATTGGCGCGCCGCCGTCGCTCGCCTTGCTCTCCGACGCCTTGTGGAGCGCGTCGCGCAGCGCATCGGGCGTCGGAACCGGCGTGCCTTCAACGGACATGATGATGTCCGGCCCATTCTGCTCCGACGCGAAGAGACGGCCAGACGCGGGGCTGCCATCCTCGACGCTCATGACGACTTCGCCGCGCACGTTGTCGGGGAGCTGCAACTCCTGGACGACGGACGCGTCGGTCGGCGCTACGGCGACGCCCAGGAGCGGCGCTGACGCGTGCTTCGCTGACTCATCGCCGTTGGTATCGCTCGCGCGATGGGCGGCTGCAACCTGCTCACCGTCCACGCTCTGGAGCTTGACGTGCAGCGTCGTGCGCTCGCCGCCCTTGCGAGCAACCTCGAGAGAGACCACGTCACCGGGTTTGCGGAACGCGATCGCTTCCTGCAACTGCGCGACGTAGCTGACCTGGTGTCCGTCGACGGCAATGATCACATCACCGGGTCGGACGCCAGCCTGGCGCGCCGGCGAGTCCTGAGACCCGTAGTCCTCGACGAGGACACCACCGATGGTGGTGAGCCCGGCGTAGGCCGCGTCGTCAGCTGACGCGTCGCGCACCTGCACGCCCAGCGCCGCGCGCTCGACATGTCCCGTCGCAATGATCTGCTGCATGACGTTGCGGGCCAGATTGATCGGCACCGCAAACCCGTACCCCGTGTTGTAGCCGGTCGGGCTCTCGATCGCCGAGTTGATCCCGATCACTTCGCCGCGGACGTTCACCAGCGGGCCACCCGAGTTGCCGGGATTGATGGCAGCATCCGTCTGGATGAAGTCTTGAATGCTCCGGGCGGAGTGGTTCGGCAATCGGAGCGCGCTCCGTCCTTTGGCGCTCACGATCCCCTGGGTCACGGTGAAGGTGAGATCCTCGCCGAGCGGGTTGCCAACGGCGAGTACCCACTCACCGACTCGTGCGGAGTCGCTATTGCCGAGCGGCGCCGCTGTGAGCCCCTTCGCGTCGATCTTGACGACCGCAACATTGGTCGTGGGATCGGCGCCGACGACACGGGCCTTGAATTCGCGATTGTCGAGCAACCGGACCGTCACCGTGGTCGCGCCATCGACGACGTGGTTGTTCGTCAGGATGTAGCCATCAGGCGACACGATGAAACCGGACCCGGAGGCGACGGCATCGCCTTGCGGCATGTCGGGCATGTCGCCGCCGTCGGGCATGCCAGGCATCCCGCGGAAGAACGGCATGATGTCGGGCGGCAGCATCTGTTGTGGCCGGCGCTGCTGTCCACGCTGGGACCGCGAGGCGACTTGTTCCGTGTGCTTCGCAACTATGTAGACCACGCTTGGCCTGACGTGCGATGCGACGGAGGCGAACGCGTCGCTCAGATCTTCCAGGCTGGTGACCGCTGCGCTGGGCGGTGCAATCGCAGCGCCGATCGAAGCGGCAACCACACGAGCGTGATGCAACGATGTGGATTTGGTGAATCCAACGGTAGCGAGGGCGGCCACGCCTACCGCGGCAAGACCGCCGGCGCGCCAACGCGCGCCGCGAGCATCGAACATGAAGCGAACCTCCCGCAAGGGTAATGTGGGGCCAATAGCGTACAGCCCGCTCGATCTGGACAGCGGGCGTCAGAATCGCCGGCGACACACCAGTCGGTGGTCACCATTCGTAGTGCGCTTCTGTACTACCCGCCGCCAATCAGGCGTGAGCGCCGCGCGCCGGCCGAAATTCGCGCGCGTGACCAAACATACCCGGGCCCGCCATGAAGGATCCGCGGCTCCCGAGATTCTCCACCTTCTGGGCAGCTTTTGCTCGTGTTGGCAGCTGTCGGGGTAGCGGCTCCTACGCGTGCGTGGCGCGCGATCGCCCGCGCCAATGCCGCACCGACTCAGGCAGGATTCGAAATCGTTACGAGCCGCCGGACAGGCGGTCGGGCGAACTCTGACAACACGCTCCTCCAGTGCGCGCTATATACGCGCATGGTGCTGTGCTTCCAATCGCGTCGAACTCACCCTCTCTTCTCTCAACCTACCCCTCTACCCTCTCCGTCCTGCCCTACCCCTTCGCCTCTTCGCCCCCTTTTCTATGAAATGGCCCATGATTGCGCTGGCAGCGGTGTTGTCCTTCGCTGGCGCTCGGTCGGCGATCAGCCAAGCATCCGCTGGCGATTCACCACCCGTCGTGACGGTGCATGCCACAGACTTTGCGTTCAGCGCACCGGATCACCTCCCTGCCGGACCGACCATCTTCCGTCTCATCAACGACGGTCCTGGCATCCATCACCTGACAATCGTTCGTCTCGACGCCGACAAAGGCGTCGCGGATCTTGCAGCGGCGCTTCAACACCCGGGTCGCCTGCCGCCGTGGGCGGTGATGATTGGCGGCCCCGACGCCGTCGCGGCTGGCGGAGAAGCGACGGCCACGGTCAACCTGGCTGAAGGCAACTACGCCCTGGTCTGTTTTGTCGACGTCCCCGGTGGCGTGCCCCACTTTGCAAGGGGGATGTCACGTGCGTTGACCGTCACCCCAGCCGCAGGGCCAGAGGCCTCGCTCCCGACCCCCGACGTAACCATCACGTTGTCCGACTATTCTTTTGCGGTTTCCGGATCGCTCAACGCAGGCCAGCACGTCATTGAGGTGCGCGCACGACCGGGCCAGCCTCACGAGATGGAGCTCATTCGACTCGAGCCCGGAAAAACCGCCGACGAGATGGTGCGCTGGGTAAAGGATATGCAGGGACCGCCGCCTGGACGGCTTGTAGGAGGAATAGCCCCAATCGTTGCCGGTTCGAGCGCGTACCTTACCGTCGATCTTACGCCGGGAACCTACGTCCTCGCGTGCTTCCTTCCCGACGCGAGCGATGGTCAGTCGCATATCACGCACGGAATGATCAAGACGGTGAAGGTGAATTAACGACAGGGATCAGTCCTCACGACCTCGGCGGCGCCTGCCACGCCGGTGGCGCTGATAGAATCGGCAGCACGTTCGCGAGCGTCGCCTTGGGCCACATCGAGGGCACACCGCGCACGAACGTCACCAGCCCGTCGATCGGCGATTGAATCTCCCCTGTGCGCCGGCCCAGGAAGTCGGTCGTGTAGCCGAGCAGCTGGCCCTTCGTGACGCGGACATCGCGCTCGACGGAGGCGAAGAACATCCCCGCGCTGTCGGCGGCGATGCGAGCCCCTGCCCCATCGAGCCACACCGGATGGGCAATCGGCCGCGTGGGACGATCCAGCATGTGCAGCGCCCCAAGCACATTGAGTGAGCCATCCACGAGCGCCGTGAGATCCGACTGGGCGACGATCCCGCTCCGCCCGGCCTCGGCGACGAGCACCGTCTTGCCACGCACGAGCGCTTGTCCGGACAGGGAGCGACCCGCGTTCGGCGCGCTGGGGTCGACGTTCGTCACGATGATGTGGTCCAGCCCGAACGCCATCACGAGTTTGAGCCCCGCCGAGTCTTGCGCCGCGCGACCGCCGCGGAACCAGTAACTGTACGGTCGCAGGTTCTCGTCGAGGTCTCCGCCGTGGAGGTCGACGACGACGTCGGCGGGTGTCAGGACCTGGCTCGTGATCAGCGCAAGCGCACGCTGTGTCTGGGTCCCGCTCGCATCGCCAGGATAATTGCCGTTCATGCTCTTCCGATCGATCGGATTGAGATGCGGCATCATTTGCTCGAACGACGCGATGTTAATGATCGGCACCACGATCACCGTCCCCGTGAGGCGGCGCGCATCGATTCGGGGAATGAGTTGCTGCATGGCCACGATCGAGCTGTATTCCGTGCCGTGACTGCCGGCGACGAATGCCACGACCGGACCCGGGTGCTGGCCGCGGATGACTGCAACCGGGATCGAGAGCGCCGAATCTGATCCAGGCGGCACCGCAATCGTGCCAGTCGCGGTGGTTCCGAGTTGCGCGACGGCGGTCCCGACGGAGAAGGTCGCGGCGTCACGACCCTGGGCGGCGGCGAGCGCGGGTCCACAAGTGACGAAGGCGATCCCGCGGGCGAGCGAGCAGCGAAGTGGACGACGCATGGCGTTACCCGGTGGTGGTGGGTGCCTTGGCGAAGCGCTGCCGACTGCGCTCGCGGGCTTTGTGGATCTCGTCCTCGCGATTTCGCGGAGGCGCCGTGGTCTCGTACGACCCGATCAGGCGCTGAGCGGCAGCGGTCACCTCATTGACTGCGCGGGCAAACACGGCTTCGTTCACCCGTGATGGGTGGGTGGTGCCGCTCAACTTGCGCACGAACTGCAGCGCGGACGCACGAATCTCCGCGTCGGTGGCGGGCGGCTCGAAATTGGCGAGCGTCTTGATGTTGCGGCACATGGCACAAGCGGCGACTGCCGCGAGCTAAGGGTGGATGCAAGGCCAATCTACAGAGCGCGGGTCGAGGAGCCAGGCCGGAGAAGGAGCCCGCGCCAACGACGCATTCGCAGCCCGGACCGGGCTCTTGCACATCGAAGGGCGCGTTGGGCCACATAGGAATCATCCGGGGTTCCGCTAATTTTGCACAAAAATTACTAAAGCGGCCTCAACCTTGGGCCGGTCCGTACATTGCACCCGCACACCTCGCGTTTTTTTCTTGCGATCCCGTTATTCGCCACGCGACGACACCGCGACGGCAAATGCCGACCGCGGCGCCCTCCGAATGCGACGCAGCCACCACCCGCGGTCATCGACGACAGGCCGCCGGCTTCGCACGTGTGAGTCCAAGACCGTCTTGACAGCGCCTCGACTTGTGCCCACACTAGCCGCGCTTTAGTGCGCTTTCGACAGCCCAGGACGACCGGCTCCCTGCCGGCCGCCGGTTGGTGTGTTCCGGACGGCAGCTCTCGACGAGCTGTGAGTTCTCGAGCGCCCGTCATCAAGAGAGATAGTCGTGGTTGAATTGAACGAATCGATTCGTTTTTTCGCTCACCAAACGGAGGAGGCTTCGTGAAGACCTACCACGTGGGGAAAGTCTTGCGTGTGCCGTGGGGCCTTTCGCTGGCCCTTGTGGCCGCGCTCTCGACCGCTGCCCGTGCGCAGGAGGGCACGCGGATCACGGGTCGCGTCTTGGACGCGGCAGAACATGGACCGATTCCCTCGGCCCAGATCATTGTGTCTGGTACGACGATTGGCCAGAACACCACAGACAGCGGCACGTTCAGCTTCCACGTGCCGGCGGACGCGAAGTCGCTCATCGTTCGGCGTATCGGGTACCTCGCGCAGACCATTCCAATTGTCGCGGGCAAGACGGAGTATACGGTCAGCCTGCAGAGGGACGTGCTTCGCCTGGAGACGCAGGTCGTGACTGGTCTGGCGACGTCGGTGGCGTCGCAGAACTCAGCCAACGCCGTCTCGGTCGTGAGCACGCAGGACATCAACTTGGTGCCGACGCCGACGCTCGAGAACTCCATCCAGGGGAAGATCCCGGGCGCGGTGATTCAGGGAAATAACGGTGGCGCCCCGGGCGGTGGGATGCAGATCCAGGTGCGTGGCGTCACTTCCATTGACGGCAACGGGACGCCCCTCTACGTCGTGGATGGCGTAATCGTGGACAACGAGACCGTGAACGCCGACGAGAACGCCATCAACAATTCGGGTGGCGGGATCACCTCGACGGGCGCCAGCGCCTCGGGGGCGCCGAGTGTCCAGGACAACGGGGTCAATCGCATCGCCGACATTAATCCGGATGACATTGAGTCGCTGGAGGTCTTGAAGGGCGCCTCAGCGTCGGCGATCTATGGCTCCAAGGCCTCGGCCGGCGTGGTGGTGATCACGACCAAGCGCGGCACGAGCGGCAAGCCGCGATGGGACATCAGCAATCAGGTCGGCCACTACTCGATAAATCACGAGTACCCGATCCGCACCTTCAACAGCCTGGGGTTGGCGCAAGCCTGGTACAACAACGACATTGTGGGGACGACCAACCCGGCGACCATCGCATCCGACAACGCGCTCATCAAGAGCGTGTATGGCGGGCCGCAGGACTACCAGACGCAGTTGTTCGGCAACGGGCAGGCGTCGTACCAAACCAACATCAGCGTGAGCGGCAGCTCGGGGCAGACCCAGTACTACCTCTCGGGCCTCTCTAAGTACGACAACGGCACGATGCTCAATACCGGCTACAACAAGCAATCGTTCCGCGCGAATCTCACGCAGCAGTTCCTGAGCGCCGTCACCGTCACCGCGAACATCAACTACATCCACGACGTGGCGCGTCGCGGCATCACCGGCAACGACAACATTGGCATCAGCCCCTACGACGTCTTCTCCTACACGCCGGGCTTCGTCAACCTGCAGCAGCAAAATGCCGACGGTACCTGGCCGAACAACCCATTTGGGCCGGCCAATCCGTTTGCCGATGCCGCCGAGATCAGCACGCCGCAGCAAACGAGCCGCACGATGGGCGGGGGAAGCGTCAACTGGACGCCGTGGAAGACGGAGCACCAGAGCCTCCAGTTGACCGCGGTCGGTGGCATGGACTTGACGAGCTTCTCGGCCCTGCTCTACGCGCCGCCGGACCTGCAGGTCGAGCAGCGCGAGCCAAGTGGCCTGCCCGGGACGGCCGTCTCGAACACCGACCAGATCAATTACTTCAACTACCAGCTCAACCTGATCCACCACTACACAGGACTCTCGTGGCTGGATGCGACGACCTCGCTCGGCTTCGAGCGCGACCGGCGGAGCAACACCGAGCCGGTGGGCGTCGGTTACAACCTGCTCTCGGGCGTCGGCGCGCCGACCGCAGGGACGGTGGAGCAGCAATTCTTCTACAACACCAGGGAGCTGGACCAGTCGTTCTACGCGCAGGAGCAGGCTCTGTTGTTCAACCAGCGGCTTACGGTGTCGGCCGGCGTCACGGCCGAGCGGTCCACGAACGACGGCAATATCAACCGGTTCTATTACTACCCGCACTACTCGGCCGCATATCGGATCCCGCAGTTCGTCGGGTTCCTCGACGAGCTCAAGCTCCGCGCCGCCTACGGGCAGTCCGGAAACCTGGCTCCGTACGGGTCGAAGTACACGACGCTTCCCCCCAGTTTCATTGCCGGAGACGCGGCGTTTTCCAACAACCAGCTCCTCGGCGATGCGAACATCAAGCCGGAGTCCGAAGTGGAGACGGAGCTGGGATTCGACGCGACCATGCTACACTCGCGGGCCATGTTCTCGGCCACCGTCTATCAGAAGCGGCTGTCGAGCCTCCTGCTCCAAGCGGGTGTCGCGCCGTCGTTTGGGTACCTATACGCGTACACCAATGGCGGCCAGTTCACCAACCAGGGCATCGAGCTGTCGCTCCAGGCGACGCCGGTGCAGATGCGGAACGGCTTCACGTGGAATACGTCGGTTTCGGAATTCCGCAATTACAGCCGCGTGGATGCCCTTCCCGTGCCGCCGTTCGGTGCCTGTTCCGGTGGGTGGTGCTACGGATCCTTCTTCGCCGTGAGCCGGTCGGTCACCGAGCTGGTGAACACCTCGTTCACGGGGCCGAGCGGGCTCCCCGTGCAGAACGGAGACGCTTCCGCCGGTTTCCTGACTGAACTCGGGAATGAGTTCACGTTCAAGGGCTTCCGCGTCTACGGGTTCCTCGATTGGTCGCGCGGCGGGAATACCTCCAACTCGACCGATTTCTACTTCGATGAGCTCGGGTCGCACCTCTACGCCGACTCGCTGAAGTCGCAGGCTCGCCTGGCGCAGCTCGGCCTCGGCCTCAACCCGTTCAACCAGCCGCAAAGCTTCCTCAAGGTTCGGGAGGTCACTGTCAGCTACAGCCTGCCGGCCCGTTTCGTCACCTCGCTGGGCGGCGGCCGCATAGCGAGCGCGCGGATCAACGTCAGCGGCTACAACCTATGGACGATCTCGAACTACGGCGGGCTGGACCCGGAGGTCAGCTTCGCTGGCAACCAAGCCGTGCGTGCGGCTGGCGAGGTCACGCCCTATCCGCCGTCCCGCGCCGTCTTCCTTGGCCTTGACCTGGGATTCTGACATGACCAATACACACAGAGCCCCCGTCGGGCAACGGTTCCGCGGGAGAAGCGCGGTGCTGGCCGGCGTGGCGGCGCTCGTCGTCGCTGCGGCCTGCAGCGACAGCAACGTGCCCTTCCTCACCGCGCCGACCTCGGTTCCCAACACGCCAACCGGGCTACAACAGGCGCTCCTCGGCCTCTTCTCGACCTCGCGGAGCGACATGTTCCAGGTTGGCATTGAGCTCTCGGCGATGTCGCGTGAGGCCACCAACTTCACCAGCACGGAGCCTCGGTTCATTCGCTACGATACCGGGGTCCTTCCGACCCCGGTCGGGGCCTGGATTGAGATGTGGCAGACGGAGTACCAGAACGTCCGTACGGCACAGCTGATCTTGCAGGCCATTCCCAATGTGCAGCCGGCGTACACGGCCCAGCAGGTCGCCGGCCTCAGCGGACTCGTGAAGACGCTCGAGGCCTACAACTATCTGCTGATCGCCTGGGCGCACGACACGGAAGGATTCGTGATCATGCAGTCGCCCACCACCACTGCACTGAATCCGCTCCTCTGCCTGCAGGACGGCCTGGCCGCCGTCGCCGCGCTCCTCGACTCGGCCAACACGGACCTCAACACGGCCGGCGCGACACCGTTCCCGTTCAAGCTGCCGCCGGGCTTCGCGGCCGTCGGTCAGTTTGGGGGGCCCAGCACAGCCGCCGGCTCGTTCGCCGCGTTCAATCGCGCGCTAGCGGCCAGGGCGAAACTGGAGCTCGCCTATGCGAAGGGGACGAAGCAGCCGACCTTCACGGATCTGGGGGCCCCTGACCAGGCCACGCTGACCAGCGCCGACAGCGCGATGAAGGCCTCGGCGCTCTTCCAGCCGGCATCGCTGCCGAAAAACGCCGCTGGTGGCTGGCCCTACGACAACTTCAGCGTCCTGTTTGACTTCAGCTCGGCATCCGGTGACCAGGTCAATCCGATGAACCAGAACGTCGGTACGATAGCCGTAATGGGCCAGGTGCCGTCCGACCAAGACACGGTCAACGATCTCCGCTGGAAGGCGAAGTTCGAACCCAACCCGGCCTGCCAGCCGGGATGCCCGAATTGGCCGGTACAGTTGCCGGGGTATTCGGAGGCGAGTGCGCCGGGCAGCCCGCCGGTCGCCTCGAAGGACATCTACGCGATGTATCTCGCGCCCGGGGCTCCGCTGCCGGTCATTCGGAGCGAGAACATGACGCTCTTCGAGGCGGAGATCCGGCTCGGACTGGGGGATATCCCCGGTGCCGTCGGCTACATCAACGACGTGCGCCAAGAAGTCGGCGGGCTTTCACCCGTCAATCCGGTTGCACCGACCGATGTCCGCAATCAGATCATGAAGGAGCAGGAGATCTCGACGCTCATGGAAGGCGGCGCCGACCGACTTGTCTCGATCCAGATGTACAACGTGGCGGCGGAGGCCGACACGACGTGGGAGCATGTGCCGGGGTACGGGGCGGATGCGCACACCAGCATGTTCGTCATCACCTCTGAGGAGTTTGTCTCACGCGGCAACAAATGGAACCCGAGCTGTAGTAAGTAGAAACGAGATCTGGGGGGCCAGTGGCAGCAACTCGCCACTGGCCCTTTTTATTTCCTGTCGTCGCGAAAAGACCACGATGCTTGCTATCCGGCGGGTAGGGGCGACGCAATGCGTCGCCCTGCGGTGCGGCGATGCGGCCGATGTTCGTTGGGCACCCAAACGCGAACGCGCGGCACCGTGCACCGCCCACCGGCGGGCGCGCGAATCTCCGCGTCGGTGGCGGGCGGCTGACATAAAAATTTCATAAAGGCACTCGCCTCTTGTCGTTTGGCGTCCAGCGCGCCAACGACACCCAAGCCGTGCGCGTCAGCGATCGCCTGAGGGCGAGCCCTCGTGTCAATATGCCTCGATCGGGACATCTGCTACGACGGTCGGGCCGGTGATGAATGCAGTCTTGACAGCGACTGCCGTTGACGCCACACTAGCGCCCGTCTCAATGGTCTAGTGGTTCGCTAGGCGACCGGGCTTTCACACCGGCTCGCCCGGTATGCACATTGTCCCGTCCGTCACATTCGAGCCCCGTCCAGTCTCTCTCGTCGCCGATTCAGGAGGACATCTGCCAGTGGCAGTCTTGGCCCTGTCTATTCGCACTTTCGCTCACCAACCGGAGGAAGCTTCATGAGAACGTACGTAGGGAGAGTGTGGCGCGTCCCGCTCGGCGTGTCATTCGCCCTCGGCCTCGCGCTCTCGACTGCCCGCGCACAGCAAGAGACGCGCATCACCGGCCGCGTCGAGGACGCGGCCGAACACGTGGCCATTCCCACGGCCCAGGTTGTGGTCACCGGGACGACGATCGGAGCCAACACGTCGGACAGTGGCACCTTTTCCTTCCGCGTGCCAGCCACCGCCAGGACGATGACGGTGCGCCGGATCGGCTACCTGGCGCAGACCGTGACGATCACGCCTGGCAAGACCGATTACACGATCGTGCTGGCGAAGGACGTCCTTCGCCTGGAGACGCAGGTCGTCACGGGCGTGGCGACGAGCGTCGCCTCACAGAACGCGGCCAACGCGGTCTCCGTCGTCAATACGCAGGACATCAATCAGGTCCCGACGCCCACGATAGAGAACTCGCTCCAAGGCAAGATCCCCGGCGCGGTCATCCAGCAAAACAATGGCGGCGCGCCGGGTGGCGGTCTTCAGATCCAGGTCCGCGGCGTCACATCGATTAACGGCAACGCACTCCCCCTCTATATCGTTGACGGCGTCATCGTCAACAATGAGACGGTGGAAGCCGGCGACAACGCGATCAACCAGTCGGGCGGCGGAGTCAACTCGATTGGCTCGGGTAGCGGCGGCGCCAACCAGACGGCCCCCGGCGACCAGGACAACAGCGTCAACCGCATTGCCGACCTCAACCCGGACGACATTGAGTCGCTCGAGGTCCTGAAGGGCGCGTCCGCGTCGGCCATCTACGGCTCCAAGGCCTCGGCCGGCGTAGTCATCATCACGACCAAGCGCGGCACGAGCGGCAAGGCCAAGTGGACGGTGAGCAATCAGGTCGGGCACACGTCGCTGGCCAACGAGTTCCCGATCCGCACGTTCGGCACGCTCGCGAGTGCCCAGGCTTATATCAACACCCGCACGGGCGCCACGACCCCGGCGGAAATTGCGGCCAACAATGCCACTGTCGCCAGCCAGTACGCTGGGCCGCAGAACCTGCAGGTGCAGCTGTTCAGTAACCCGCAGGCCTCCTACCAGACGAATATCAACGTCAGCGGCACCTCCGGAACCACGCAGTATTACGTCTCCGGGCTGACGAAATATGACAACGGGACGCTGTACAACAGCGGGTACAACAAGCAGTCGGTCCGGACCAACCTCAGCGAGCAATTCAGCAACAGCCTCACGTTCACGACGAACTTGAATTACATCCACAACACCACGCGCCGCGGCATTACGGGGAACGACAACATCGGGATCAGCCCGTACGATGTCTTCTCCTACACGCCCGGGTTCGTGAACCTTCAGACGAGGAATCCGGACGGGTCGTGGCCGCTCAACCCGTATGGGCCGGCGAACCCCTTTGCGGACGCCGCCGAGATCAACACGCCGCAGCAGACGAGCCGGTTCATTGGCGGAGGCTCGGTCAACTGGACGCCGTGGAAGACGGACAAGCAGAGTCTCCAGTTCAACGCGGTCGGCGGCGCCGATTACGCGAGCCAGGCCGACCTCCTATACGCTCCCCCCGATCTGCAGGTGGAACAGCGCATCCCGACCGGGCTCCCGGGCACGTCGGTCTCGAATACCGCGCAGATCGACTACATCAACTACGGCCTCAATCTGATTCACCACTTCACCGGACTCTCCTGGCTCGATGCGACCACGTCGGCCGGCTATACCCGGGACCGGCGGAGTAACACGAACCCGGTATCGGAGGGGTTCAACCTGCTGGCCGGGGTCAACGCGCCGACGGTCGGCACGACCCAGCTCAACTACTTCTACCGCACCGCGGAGCTGGATCAGTCGTTTTATGGCAACGAGCAACTCATTATGCTCGACAGCCGCCTGACCATCAACGGCGGTGTGGCCGCCGAGCGCTCGACGAACGACGGCGACATCAAGAAGTTCTACTACTATCCCCACTACTCTGCGTCGTACCGGGTCCCTCAGTTCGCCGGCTTCCTCGATGAGCTCAAGTTCCGGGCCGCGTACGGGCAGTCGGGGAACCTCGCGCCGTATGGCGCGCGGTGGTCGCCGCTCCCGTTTGCCTTGATCGCGGGAACAGGCGGCATTGCCAGCAATGCGACGCTGGGTGATCCGAACATCAAGCCTGAATCCGAGGTCGAGGGCGAGTTCGGGTTCGACGCCACGATGTTCCACTCCCGTGCGCAGTTCACGGCTACGGTGTACCAGAAGCGGCTTTCGAGCCTCCTCCTGCAGAACGGTGTGGCGCCGTCGTACGGCTATTCCAACGTCTACATCAATAGTGGACAGTTCACGAACCGCGGGATGGAGTTCTCGCTGCAGATGACGCCGGTGCAGCTCAGGAACGGCTTCACCTGGGTGAGTACGACCACGGTGTATCGCAATGTCAGTGTCGTGGACAAGTTGCCGGCCGGGCCGTTTTTCACCGGCGCCGGTGGCTTCCTGGCTGTCGGTCGATCGGTCACGGAGCAAGTCAACACGGCCTTCGCCAACTGCGTCGGACTCCCTATACAAAACGGCGATAACAGTCCGGGCATCCTCACGAGCTTGGGCAATGAGTTCGATTATAAAGGGTTCCGCCTCTATGGATTCCTCGACTGGTCGCGGGGAGGCAATGAGGTGGACGTCACGGACCTGTACTTCGACTTCGGTCCGGACCTCTATGCGGACACGGCCGTCAGGGCCAGGCGCCTCGCGCAGTTGAATCTCGGGCTCAGCCCCTGGACCCAGTCGGCGAGCTACCTCAAGGTGCGACAGCTGACGTTGAGCTACTCCCTGCCGGTCCACCTGGTGAACACCATAGGAGCCGGTCGGCTCGCGAGCGCTCGCCTTTCGGTCAATGGCTACAACCTGTTCCACATCTTCCACTACGACGGTCTCGACCCGGAGGCCACGTTCACCAACAACCAGCAGATACGTAATGCGAATGAGGTCACACCGTACCCGCCAGCCAAGGTTTTTTACGTCGGCCTCGACCTGGGATTCTGACATGACATACACTCACGAAAGGAATCCCCGGGGCCGTGGAATCACCCGCGGCTGGCGCCAGCGGTATGTGGCACTGGCGGGTGCCGGCGCGCTGGTAGCGCTGGCTGCGTGCAATGATAGTGTAGTGCCGTTCTACGCCGCGCCCACAGCGATCCCGGGCACGCCGGGCGGCGTGACGCAGGCCATCACTGGGCTGTTCTCCGCGACGCGAAACGATCAGTTCCAGGTCGCGCTCGAGTTGTCCTCGTATGCGCGCGAGGTAGTGAACTTCACGAATACCGAACCCCGCTTCATTGAGTATGACGCGGGCATCATCCCGATCCCGATCGGCTCGTGGATCGAAACGTGGGCCACCGAGTACCAGAATATTCGTCAGGCGCAGCAGATCCTGGCAGCTCTTCCCAACACGGTGCCGGCCTATACGTCCCAGCAGGCCGCGGGGATCACGGGCGTCGTTCAGACGCTCGAAGCGCTCAACTACCTGATCCTGGTCTGGGCGCACGATTCGGAGGGTATCGCGATCACGCAGTCACCGAGCGCGACTGCGCTGCCGCCAGCCGTGTGCCTCAAGGATGGGCTCCAGTACATTGTGGCGCTCCTCGATTCGGCCAACACGAGCCTCAACACTGCCGGTGCGACGACTTTCCCCATCAAGATCCCGCCCGGGTTCGGGGCGGTCGGCAAGTTCGCCGGACCCAGTACGAAGGCAGGATCGTTCGCCGCGTTCAACCGGGCTCTCGCCGCCAAAGCGGGACTCGAGTTGGCGTACGCGATCGCACACCAGAAGGGCCAGGCCCCGACACTTATAGCGGGTGGCACCCCAGATCCAGGGGCACTAACGCGCGCCGACAGCGCGGCCAAGGCATTGGCGTTGTTCCAGCCGATGTCGCTGCCGCCGAACACGGCGGGGGGGTGGGCGTACGACCAGTACAGCGTCATGTACGATTTCGCCTCGGCCTCGGGCGATCAAGCCAACCCGATGAACGCCATTGTCGGCACGCAGGCGGTGCTGAGCGAGGTGCCGGCCACGCAGGATACGATCAACGACCTCCGCTGGAAGGCGAAGTTCGTTCTCAACCCGGCCTACATCCCGGCAGGGCCCTGGCCGGTCCAGCAATCGTTGTATTCTCAGGCGCATGCCCCGAACAGCCCGAATTTCGCATCGGTCTACATCTATGGGATGTACCCAAGCCCGGCGTCGCCGATGCCGATTATCCGGAGCGAGTCGCTGAACCTGATCGAGGCCCAGATCCGGCTCGGGCTCGGTGACTTTGCCGGCGCCCTGGCGCTCATCAACAACGTTCGAACGGAGGTAGGTGGCGTGGCGCCGTCGGCCGCCTCGACCTACCCAGCCCTCCGGAACCAGATCCTCCAAGAACAGCAGATCTCGACGCTCATGGAAGGCGGCGCCGACCGAGTCATCTCCATTCGGATGTATTCGGTCGCCGCTCTGGTCGATACGAGTTGGGCTCACACAGGCCCCCCAGCCATTGATGGGGACGTGCACACGACGATCACTCCGTTGACGTCCGAGGAGTTGAATGGGCGGAACGGCCAATGGAATCCCACTTGCCAGTGACCGACCGGTAGGCGTGCGATGCCGCAAATGGCGCGGGCCAGTTCCAGCAGCTTGAAACTGGCCTTCGTCATTTGGCCTGTGCGCCGGTAAATGCGGGACTAAACTCTCGCGATGGCCATGGAAAGTCGGCACATGGTCAGGAATTAGGAATTAGGAACCAGCAATTGTCGCAAGCTTCGGGGCCGGTGACGTCACGTCACGGCCCCCATTGTTTGTGCGACTCCGGCGTCGCTCCGGCTCAGGTCGCTCAAGACGATGAAGGATCGCATGGACGGCGCCCGATCTTACGCGTAGTTGGCTGGCGCTTTGCATGAAAGCCGGCCAATCAACGGTCGACGGGACGTCATGGCCCCTCGGTTACACGTCAATGGCCACTTAGCGACCACGGCAGGGGTGTTGGCAGCCGGCCTCGCCGTGGGCCGTTGGCTCCTCCACGAGAGCCGCAGAATCGATTTTGACGACCGCCACGTGCTGATCACCGGAGGGTCCCGCGGCCTCGGACTCGTCCTGGCCCGGGCCTTCGCGGCGGAAGGCGCGCGCCTCGCCATTTGTGGACGCGATGAAACCGAGCTCGAGAACGCACGCGCCGAGTTGGCTCGAACGGGCGCCGATGTGCACGCCTTCGTTGGCGACATGAGCAACGCGGCCCAGGTCCGCCAGCTGATACCGTCCGTCGAGGACGCAGGCGGCCCGATCGATGTCGTGGTCAATAACGCGGGGCTGTTTCAGGTCGGCCCGTACGACTCGACGACCGTCGATGACTACGACCGCGCGATGCGGACACACTTCTGGGGACCACTCTACGTCATCCAGACCATCCTCCCCAAGATGCGCGAGCGGCACTTCGGCCGCATCGTGAACATCGCGTCGATTGGCGGCAAGGTGAGCGTCCCGCACCTGCTGCCGTACAGCACGAGCAAGTTTGCGCTCGTCGGGCTCTCGGAAGGACTCCGTGCCGAGTTGGCAAGAGACAATGTGTACGTCACCACTGTGTGCCCGGGACTCATGCGCGTCGGAGGCCAGCGACGCACCCACCTCAACGATCAGCAAAGCGCTGAATATGCGCTCTTCGCCGCCGGCGACGACGCACCCGCGCTGTCGGCCAATGCCACCCGCACCGCGCGGCGCATTGTCGAGGCCTGCCGGTACGCAGAAGCGGAACTCGTCATTGGCGCGCCAGCGCGCGCGGCCGCGTGGCTCCACGGCCTCTTGCCGGGGATGACCAGCGAAGCACTGAGCATCCTGAACCGCCTGCTCCCAAAGAACCGCCCGTCCCTCAACCACGAAGCCGCAACGGACCGGTAGGGCTGCGGGCGCCTGAGCAAGCTGCCCCCGGCGGGTAGGGGCGACGCAGGCGTCGCCCTCTCTGCCGTCCGCGCGATTCCGAGGCGCAACGCCTTCCCGCCACCCGCGCGATTCCAAAGCACAATATGAATGGCAACGCTGACCGCGACCGGCTACCGTTCCGCGGTGTCGTCCACTCACACTACCACGTCGGTTACGACGCCAGGCTCAATGACCGGCCCGCAATCCGATCAACCGCCTCCCGATGAGCTGACGCTCGACCCGACTGACTGGGCCGCCTTTCGCACGTTGGCACATTGGATGGTGGATGATATGCTCACCCACCTCGAGACGTTGCCACAACAGCCCGCGTGGCGCGAGATGCCACCGAGCGTCCGGCAGTCGTTCAACGAGCAGTTACCGAAAACCGGCATCGGGGCCGCGGCGGCGTACGAGGCATTCGTTCAACGGGTGATGCCCTACACCAACGGCAACATCGATCCGCGGTTCTGGGGCTGGGTGCAGAGCAACGGCACCCCGCTCGGGATGATGGCCGACATGCTCGCCGCCGGGATCAATCCGCACATGGCCGGCTTCAATCAGGCGCCGGCGCTTGTTGAAGAGGAGGTCCTTCGCTGGCTTGCCGAGATGGTCGGCATGCCGCACACGGCGAGCGGCTTGCTCGTGCAGGGTGGGACCATGGCCAACGTGCTCGGTCTCGTCGTCGCGCGCTACGTCGCGGCGCGCGCTGCGGGATTCGACGTCCGGACCGACGGACTGCAGGGAAAACATCCCCCGCTCGTGTTCTACGCGTCGACTGAAGCCCACAACTGGGCTGGCAAAGGCGCCGAATGGCTGGGACTCGGCAGTCGTGCGCTACGACAGGTACCGGTCGACCGAACCTTCCGCCTGGACATCCGCGCGCTGGAACAGCGACTCCGAGCCGATCGGAAGAGTGGTCTTCTTCCCTTCTGCATCATCGGCACGGCCGGCACCGTCAACACCGGAGCGATCGACGACCTCGAGCTATTGGCGGAGACCGCCCGTGCCGAGCAGCTGTGGTTTCACGTGGACGGCGCCTTTGGCGCTTTGGCGTACCTGTCAGACGAACTTCGTCCGCTGCTCAACGGCCTGACGCGGGCGGACTCGATCGGCTTCGATCTTCACAAGTGGGGATATCTGCCCTTCGAGTGTGCGTGTGGCCTGATTCGCGATCACGTCGCGCACCAAGAGGCGCTCGCCTCCACGGCAAGCTACCTCGCTCCGACGGCTCGTGGCGTCATTGCCGGAGGACTGCCGTTCGCGAATCGTGGCCTCGAACTGACGCGCAACTTTCGCGCGCTCAAAGTATGGATGAGCCTCAAGGCCGAGGGTGTCGATCGGTTGACGCGGTGCATTGAGCAAAACGTCCGACAGATCCGCCACCTCGTGGCGGCGATCGAGGCATCGCCCGAGCTCGAGCTGCTCGCGCCGGTACCGCTCAACGTGGTGTGCTTTCGCTACGCTCCGAAGCAGGCGCGCGCAGGCGGCTTGGATGCGCTCAACCAGGAAATTCTGCTGCAGCTCCAAGAGCGAGGCATCGCGGTCCCGTCAGGCACCACCATCAACAGCCACTTCGCGCTCCGAGTCGCGAACGTGAATCATCGCAGCCGGACCGAGGATTTCGACGCATTGATCCGCGCTGTGATTGAGCTGGGAAGAGCGGTATCAGGGGTCAGGGACCAGGGGTCGGGGCACTAACGGTCAATCACGGTGCACAGTGACCGGCCTTGGACCGGTAGGGGCGACGCATTGCGTCGCCCGTTGTTGCCGTCGCGGTTGTCGTTTCCTGACCCCTGACCCCGCCGTTTGGCTTACAACACCCACGAGCCTCACGGTCCCGAAGATGCTTCGCGCCCAGTGACTTCGTCCAGGTGCATGCGAAGGACGAGAAGTCGAAACGGTACCGGATCGTTCTCAGTGCCCGTACCGGGTACGAGCTCTCGCAACAGTTCGACGCCATGGGCAAACGAATGTAGGTCGACAGGCGGCGAATCGGAATCGAGAAAGTACACTGCCCCACGCACGACGACGCTGCGCCAGTCGAAGGTGTCCTTGACCTCATCCACCTCGAATGCCGCCCATCGGTGGTGGGCGAGAATGGCGCTCTTCACTCCGCGCGACGTGCGGCAGTAGATCCAACCGTCCGCGAAGACGTAATTGATCGGCTCGATGTCGACGCGCGGCCCAGCGGCGTACGCGATGCGCCCCACGTCGTGACGCGCGAGAATCGCTTCGCACTCGGCGCGCGACAGGTCTCTGATGACAGGTCCAGTCTTTGGTGGCACGGAATCCTGGAGTGAACCGGAAAGAATGTGAGGGCCTGCGGCTTGACGACTATTTTATGCGCGCAGGTGGGTACACGGGAGTCGGCGCCTGTCGCCTCACCCACTCAGCGCTGCGGCTGGCCACTAGTCAAGGCTGACTGGCCCCATCGGCCCATTGCTCTTACGCGGCCGCCGGGTCACGTTGGGGTCTCCGTTGAGTCGGGCACCCGCCTGGAGACTGCGGGACCGCCCGGTAACGTAGCTCGTAGTCCCTTGTGACACTGTCCAAGAATCCCCGATAGCCGCTTACTGCAGGTAGTCCTACGTTTGCCACCGACGGGGCTGCTGAACATGCCGGCGGGCATAGAGCGATAGCCATTGGATTGCGCCACTTGCAACGAGCGTCCTCACCGCGCGTGAGGAGGATGTCATGACCACTTCCAGCGTGACGCCTATACCGACGACCGCGTTGGAGTCTTCCCCTCAGGTCGCCGGGGCGAGTCCCACAATTGCTGCGGCGCCCCCTGGAGCTCTGATGGTGGCGAGTGATGGCTCAGTCGCCGCACTTGCAGCGTGTCGGACAGCGAGCACGCTTGCCAAGCGACTCGGTGCGCCGGTCTGCGTGTATGGCGTGGTCGAGCCGTTGCCAACGGTCAGCGTTGAACTCGCGTCCGTGCCGATACCCCCAGAAGTCGAGACCGCGATGAAAGCGGAGCTGTATGACAACATCTCCTCGCAGGTATCGGCCTCGTCACCCGCCGGCCATCCGTGGCCCATCGAGATCGGCCAGGGACCACCGCCGCTCATGATCGCCGGCCGTGCCCGCGAGCTTGGCGCTCGTGCGATCGTCATGGGACTCGGTCGTCACCAATTGGCCGACCGACTGTTCGGGACCGAGACCGCCCTACAGGTGTTGCGACTCGCCGAGGTCCCCGTGCTCGCCGTACCGCCAGAATTCACCGCGGCCCCGCGTCGTGCTGTAGTTGGAGTCGACTTCAGTGCAGCCAGCGGACGCGCCGCTCGCCTTGCCCTGGCATTGTTCCCCGACCTCGAGGCGGTCGACCTGGTTCACGTGGCGCCCTCGGTCGGAGCCGGAGTGGTCGCGACACCCTGGGAGTCGGCCTATGGGACGGAGTTGGCGAGCGCGTGGCCCCGATTCGTCGAGAGCCTGCACATGCCGCCGTCAGTGCGCGTGCACACGTACACGCCCAAAGGGCCGCCGGCAGACGCGTTGCTTGGGCACGCCGAGGACGTGGGGGCAGATCTGCTAGTCGTCGGCAGTCACGGTCATGGCTTCATTGGCCGCATGATCGTCGGCAGCGTCGCTACTCGCGTGCTCCGAGCCGCTCGCACGGCCGTGTTCGCCGTCCCGATTGTGATGGGCGCTTCGGCAACGGCACCCCACGGGGCACCCTCAGAGGGCTGACGCGCCGCGGCGATGCTCGCGGGGCCCGCCGCTCAGACGGGATCGACGACCGCGACCCGTCCCTTGTGAGGAGCCCAAAGAAAGCGGCTGGGTCGAATGCGGAACGCTTCCAGCACGGCGCGCCACACGGCCTGGCGCTGCTGCGCGTCGAGGCCGCGCGCACGCGCCGCTACGCGCAGTGCAAGCACAAACGAGACGCCGAAGTTCAGCGCCCCGATGCCGACGATGCCGAGCATCGCCCAGCCCAATGGGCCCCAGCGAAGTTGGTGATCCGCGATCTGGGCCCCAACCGCGAGACCGAGTGAAGCCGATGACAGCGTCACGTGCCGGACTTCAAGGCCGAGCCCCATGAACGCAAAGAGCATGGGCGTGAACCCCATCAGGAACCCAAGCGTGAGGTTGCCCGCAATGCCACCGATGTGCCGGTCGAGGACCGCAGCAAGCCGCCGGGCACGGGCCGGTCGGAGGACTCGCTGCACGCGCGGACTGTCGGCCAGCGCCTGCGGAAACTGTCGATAAGCGCTCCAGTTCGCAGTCCACCCATCCGCCATGCTGCTCACCCACAGGTACACGCCGGTCAACGCAGCAAACAGCAGGGTGCCCGAGCGAATGGGGTGGAGCGACGCTATGGTCTGGGCCGCCGTGTCCGGGCCCAGCGTCCCGTGCCCGGTGAGGAGTTGCCATACGAGATCGAGGGCGATGCCGAACGGTACTGAGAACAGGACGTTGCAGAGCGTAGCGATCACCTGACACCGGGTGATCGCAGCAATGAGGTCCACGAGATCATCGATGTGATGCTCTTGCTCGAGCGCACCAGCCAGAGCGGACGCCGTCACCGAAGGCTGCTTTGATGCAAGTGTCAGGCGACACCCCTGCATTGTCAGGAAGCTCGCCGCGTCATCCACTGTGAGCGCCAGACCCGTGACCATGGGAGCCAACGGTAACGCAGTGATCCCGTACCCGATCAGAGCCGTGAATACGGTCAATGAGCCGCCGCCAGCGGCTGCTCGTGCCGTTCCCCACCACTCGCGGCGGGTGCGCACCACAAAGTGCTCGCCGGTCTTCCCCGTGTGTTCGATGACTTTCCGGGCCAGCCGCCGCAGGGTGACGCGCACGAGTCCACGCACGCTCCGCTGTTCCGCACTCTGGCGCACGAGTCGCGCCGCGAATGCTTGCCCGTCGAGCGTCCCGGCTTCGAGTCGGAACAGCGCGCCGATCCGCTCGAGCTGCGCATCCAGCAGCTCACGGCGAAACACGAGATCGCTCGAGACCCCGCGCTCTTCCAATCGCTGATCGAGCGCAGTCAAAGCGGCGTGACAGTGCTCGCGACATCGCTGCCAGGCCCCGTATCGATCCTGCCAGCTGTCATTGCGCCGCCCGGCAGCTTCCGCACAGTCGCTGACGATGCGCGCCAGGCGAAAGAACGGTGAGTCGAGCTCCCAATCGATTGGCTGCAACGCGAGGATATCGCGTGACAGGCCGACAGCCGTCGCGCGAACCGCCACCAGCTCGGCCGCAGCGCCGATCGCTGTGGAGGACGGTCGCAGCAGTGGGCCCCACGGCTCGACCAGTTCCGACGGGAGCGACGCGATCCAGTCGGCGTCTGCCCCCCGCAGGTCGAGTCGCTCGACGAGCGCCAACAAATCGTCGCGGAAGCCGACTCGGGGAAGCACATGGTTCGCCGTCCGCCGGAGCGCTTCGGCCACAAACGATGTACGCTCCGACAGCCCGGTCTCCGCGAAGAATCGCACCGATGACGCATGTGCCCACACACGCCGAATCCGGTCGTTCAGCGCCGCGCCAGTACCGGGTTTGTCGAGTTCCTGCACCAGACGTTGAAGCCGGGCCGTCCGCTGCCCCGAGCCAAACCAGGTCGCGACATCACGGTCGAGCAGCCATCCGACGAGTGCTGCGAACCATGCTTGGTCGGCTGCGATGCTCGTGGATGCGCTCCCAGCCGCGCGCACGATCGCGCCCAGACGGCGGTCGGCCGGCCCGGGGCGAGGTGTGGGGCCCCGGGGCGTCGGCGACTGCGGTGGCCTACTGAGCGGGACAGCCATGATCACAGGAGCCGACACGCCCAACCAGCGGCCGGCGTGTGGCAGGAGGACTCACGAGTCGGCCGTTCCTCAGACAGATGATTCAGGGCGACTTCCGGACGCTTGGAACTACGCGCCAGGATGCTCCGCGGCAAGGGGACACAGCCAGCCACCTGGCTACGGCGCGCCGAGCACCGCGATCTCCCTTCCAAGGCACCGATGACGGTGAAATCGAATACGTTGCGGCGACGGGCATATTGGAACCAGATCGGTCGGACCACATGGACTTTCTTCTGGACAACGAGAAGATTCTGACCGTCGGAAAGCTTCGGCGGCGGGCTGGGCGCTCGGCCACCCGACGGGTCATCATGGCTTTGAAGTCGGGCCGTCCCGATGAGCCCGCTCCAGCCCACGCTAGCCTTCGCCAATCGTTATTGTGAGCTATCCGGGTCACTCAGCAAATTCCCTCAACGACGCCGCGGTGATACCGTGCGTACCCTCTCGACATGACTCTCGACCGCCGCTCATTCGTCGCCGCCGCAGCGTCGATGGCTGCAACCGCCGCGATTCGACCTGGGCTGGTATCCCCCGAACCGGAGAGGCGAATGCCGCCGGGTGAAGACCCGCTCGGCGTGCGCGCCGACTTCCCGATCGTCGGGAATCGCACGTATCTCAACTCGGCCTACATCACGCCCATCCCGCGGCAGGTCGTGGCGGCCAACCAGGCCTTTCTAGAGGCAAAGTCGACACGCCAGATGTTGGTGGGAGAGTTGCTTCACAAGAACGACGAATTGCGCACGCAGTTCGCGCACCTCGTCAACGCGACGCCCGACGAGATTGGCCTGCTCTTCTCGACGGCCGAAGGCGAGAATGTGGTCGCGAACGGGATCGGTCTCAAACCCGGTGACAATGTCGTGGTCGACGAGCTCCATTATCCAACGGAGTTCGTGCTGTATCGCGCGCTCGAAGCGACGCGCGGCATCGAGCTTCGCATCGTCAAGGCGCGCCATGGTGCGCTCAACGTCACCGACTTCGAGCCGCACGTCGACAACCGGACGCGGATCGTCTCCGTCGCATGGGTGTCGCACCTGAACGGATTCCGGCATGACATGCGCCCGATTGCCGACCTGGCGCACCACCACGGAGCGGTCTTCTACACGGACGCGATACAGGCGGCCGGCATGGTTCCGCTCGACGTGCGTGCTGCGGGCGTGGACTTCCTGTGTTGTGGATCGTACAAGTGGATGCTGGCCGGGTTTGGCGTCGCGCCATTCTTCGTCCGAGCGGAGCTCCTCGACCGCATTCAAATGGACCGCTACGGCGATTTCCAGGTCGAGCACGAGCTGCCCGAACATCACTACGAGCTGTTTAAGACCGCCAAGCGCTTCGACTACAGCAGTCGCGCGTTCGGCGCTGTGTACCAGCTGAGCGCGGGCCTATCGTACGTGGATGAGGTCGGCGTCGAACGGATCGCCGCACACACGGTGGGGCTCGCACATCGCCTGCACAACGGGCTCGCCGCACAGGGGCATCGCATGTTCACGCCCCCCGAAAACGAGTCGTCGATCGTCGTGTTCTACAGCGACAAGCCGCCGGCCGACCTGCACGCCGCCTTCGACGCCGCACAGATCGACGTGACGCTCCGGGACGGCACCGTCCGCATCGCGCCTGCCCTCTTCAACACGACGGACGACATCGATCGGTGCCTCGAGGTGACGAAGGGACTAGGAGTATAATAGACGTTGGACGTTGGACGTTGGAGACAAACCTCGCGGCCAGCGGCGGTGCGTCGTGCCGGCCCCGAGGTTTGTCTGCCAACGTCTAACGTCCAACGTCTAACGTCAATCGTCCAGTTTCTACCTCAAACCATCCCAGGGATTCCACCGTGGATCTAGCCTTCGTTGGTTTGGGCGGCATGGGGAAAGGTATGGCGTCCAGCTTGGTCAAGGCCGGCCACACGGTCCACGTGTGGAACCGTTCTCGAGCCGCCGTAGACGAGATCGTCCGGCAGGGCGCACACGACGCGAGCAGTCTGCGGGACGCATTTGCGAGCGACGTCGTTCTGATGATGCTGGCGGACGATGACGCGACGCGCGCAGTGATCGTCGACGGTCAGCTCTTCGAGCGGGCGCCGCAGCGACTCACACTGGTGAACATGGCGACCGTTTCTGTCGCGCTGTCGCGTGAGCTCACCGAGCGATGTCAGGAACACCGAAGCGGCTACGTGGCCGCTCCGGTGTTTGGCCGGCCCGAGGCTTCAGCCGCGGGGAAGCTGCACATCGTGGTCGCTGGCGATGCAGCGAGCATCGGGCGAGTGCAACCGCTCTTCGATGCGATGGGCCAGAGGACGTGGATCGTCGGTCGAGAGCCGTACCGCGCCAACGTGGTCAAGCTCGCCGGCAATTTCATGATCGCCTCCGCGATCGCCACGATCGGAGAAGCGGTCGCGCTCGCGGAAGCGAACGGCATCAGAGCCGCCGATCTCCTGGACGTGCTGACGAGCGCACTGTTCACGGCACCCCTGTACAAGAGCTACGGCAGCATCATCGCCGACAAGCGTTACGAGCCGGCGGGGTTTCGCCTGACGCTGGGACTCAAGGACGTGCGACTTGCACTTGCTGCCGGCGAGGGAGTGCATACGCCATTATCCATCGGCAGTCTCCTGCGCGACGACTTCCTCGATGCGATCGCACACGGGCAATCCGACCAGGATTGGGCCGCCGTCGCCGAAGTCGCGCGTCGGCGCGCCGGGCTGGATGGACCTGCTGCCAAGCGAGGCGCCCCCTGATCAGGCAGGTCGGATCCGCAGCTGCACGGTGGTGACGCCAATGCCGTTCATGCCTGAAGCCAAGCCATCCCCATTCCCCGCCCATTTTGACGGAGAGCGATTCTACAACCCGGGAGTTGCCGCTCCGCGCGGGTTTTCCGACCTCCTCCGTTGGAAGCTCACTAGCCGGCCCGACCGATCACCGCGGTTCATCCCCGACGTGGTGCAATCGACGCCGCCGAGCCAGGTGGCGGGGAGCGACCTGCGAGTGACTCTCATCAACCATTCGACTGTGCTGCTGCAGCACAACGGCTGGAACATCCTCACCGATCCGATCTGGTCCCGGCGGGCGAGCCCGCTACGATGGGCCGGTCCACACCGCCGCCGCTCGCCCGGCGTGCGCCCGGACGACCTGCCGCCGATCGATGCCGTGCTGCTCAGCCACAACCACTACGACCACCTCGACCTCGCCACCCTGCGCTGGCTTGTCCGCCACCGCACGCCGACATTCGTCGTGCCCACCGGCGTCGGTCAGCTCCTCGAATCGGCGTCAATCGGGCCCGTGCACGAGCTGGATTGGGGTGACACGCAATCGATCGGTAGCACGTCGGTGTGCTCGGTGCCGGCCGTTCATTTCTCGGCCCGCGGCATCCGGGATCGCAACAAAACGCTGTGGTGTGGCTACGCGATCCGGGCAGAAGGCGGTGTCGTCTACTTCGCCGGCGACACCGCCTTCGGCCCGCATTTCGCCCAGATCCGCGACCATGTTGGCCCGCCGCGACTGGCCCTTCTCCCGATCGGCGCGTATGCCCCTCGCTGGTTCATGGCCCCCGTCCACATGACCCCCGAAGAGGCGATCCGAGCGCACGATATCCTGGGCGCGCAGACTACGATCGGCACCCATTACGGCACCTTCCAACTCGCCGACGACGGGCTCGACCAGCCTCCTCGCGTGCTTGCGGCGCACTCGCCACCGCCAGCCTTTCGCCTGCTGAAGAACGGAGAGTGGCTGAACGTCTGAACTGCGGGGTCAGGGGTCAGGGGTCGGGGGTCGGGGAACGAACTCAGAGGCGAGTCCGCGCCGCGCGACTGGCATTTCGGTTTGTTCCCTGACCCCTGACCCCGATCCCTGACCCCTGCCCGTATCCAACCTTTCCCCGGACCCCACTGTCTCACCGTACCAAACAGCCACGACCTGCGAGAACTCATGTGACCCAATTCTTCGGAACCGATGTGCGAACGGCCGCTCGGGCCCTGTGGCGGACACCGACTGTCACCATCTGCGCAGTCCTCTGCCTCGCGCTCGGCCTTGGTGCGACCACCGCCATCGCGAGCGCGATCGACCGGGCGCTCGTCCGAGCCCTCCCCTTCCACGATCCGTCGCGTCTCGTCAGCGTCTATCGGATCTCGCCGCAGGCCACGGACTGGCCGTTCTCGGTCCCGAAGTACCTTGACCTCGCTCGCGGCGTCAAGCAGTTCACCGGGTTATCGGCGCTCGGGTGGTCGTCGCGACTGGTGGCAATGCCTGACGGTGGCGTGCAGATGCGCACGATCCGCGTCACCGGAAACCTCTTTCCGCTGCTCGGCGTCCGTGCGCTTCGCGGGCGGCTGATCAATACGACCGACGATTCGGCGGGTCAGAACCCCGTCGTCGTCATTGGTGAAGAGGCCTGGCGCGAGCACTTCAGCGCCGACGCGTCTCTCGTCGGCCGCACGCTGCGACTGGATGGCATACCGACCAGCGTGATCGGGATACTGCCCGCCGGATTTCACGTCCCGCACGGCCTCAGCCAGATGCACGGCGATCTCTGGGTCCCGATCCGGTTCACACCGGAGGAGCTTGCCCACCGAGGCCACAACTTCCTCAACGTGGTCGGGCGTCTCGCCCCCGGAGCAACGGCCGCGAGCGGGACGGCCGAGCTCCACGCGGTGGTGGATGCCATGGTGGAGAAGTACCCGGAGCTGCGCGGTGAGTCGGCCCGAGCGGCCCCGATGCAGTCCGACAGCGTGAATACGATTCGCACGCCACTGCTGCTCGTGTTCGCCGCCGTATGCGTCGTGCTGCTCATCGCCGCCGCGAACGTGGGGAGCATGCTGCTGGCCCGGGGCGTCCATCGCCAACGCGAGATCGCGGTACGCACAGCCCTCGGTGGCGGCCAGTGGGCCGTGATGCGTCCCGCGCTCGCGGAGGGGGCGCTACTCGCACTCATCGGTGGACTCGTAGGGATCGGACTGGCGTGGTTCGCCGTCCGCACGATCGGCACACTCGCCAGCGAGCAACTGCCCCAGCTCAACGGCCTCGCGATCGAGATCCGGATCGTCATCTTCGCCGTCGCCTTGTCGACCATCGTTGCATTGCTCTGCAGCGCCCTCCCGGCGTGGTACAGCGCCAACATCGATCCGCAGGACGCGTTGCGTGGGGAGCGGACCGGGGGTGGCGGCCGAATACAGAAGCGGGCCCTCGGGGCCCTCGTCGCGCTCGAGGTCGCGCTCTCTCTCATGCTGCTGATCGGGGCAAGTCTCGTTCTGCGGGGATTCCAGTCGCTGACCCATCGCGACCCCGGGTTCGATCCGCAATCGATGCTCACCGTGACGGCCACGATCTCGCCAGAGCGGTACACCGACAGTACGACCGTTTCACGCTTTCTTGTCCCGGCCCTTGAGGCCATCGAACGGATTCCTGGCGTGCAATCGGCGGGCGCGATCGACCTGTTGCCCTTCCGGGAATGGGGGTCCAATTCGAACATCCGGTACGAGGGCCAGCCCGGCAATGACATGGAGCACTTGCCGCTGGCAGACGACCGTGACGCGACGCCCGACTTCTTCCGGGTCACCGGCCAACGGCTGGTGGCGGGCCGCCTCCTCCGGTACGACGACGATCTTCGGCCCGGACGACCGGTCGTCGTCGTAGCAAATCAGGCCCTCGTTCGGCGCGATTTCCCGCACTCGGACCCGATCGGCAAACGGTTCTACATCGGCGACTCGACGTTCGCGACCATCGTGGGCGTGGTGAGCGATATCGCCAACGCCGGTCCCTTCGACCCGCCCGTTCCGGAAGTGTACTGGTCGTATTCGCAAATGAACGGAGTCGGAGAGACCCTGTTCCCGATCGTGGTGCGCGTCTCGGGCGATCCCACGCACTTCGTCAACGCCGTGCGGGACGCGATCCACCAGGCTGACCCGGTAGCGGCAGTCTCCGACGCGGGGCCGATGACCGCGGTCATCGCCAAGAGTGTCGGAGCGCCACGTTTCTACCTGCTGCTCCTCGGCAGCTTCGCGCTCGTCGCGCTGCTCCTAGCGCTCGCCGGCCTGTACGGAGTCATGAGCTGCTCGGTCGCGCAGCGCACACGCGAGCTTGGTATCCGCACGGCACTCGGAAGCCCTATCGCCTCCACGCTGCGGATGGTGACGAGCGAGGGTATGCAGCTCGTCGGCATCGGTGTCGCCGGCGGCATCCTGGGTGGCGCGCTCGTCACGCAGCTCTTGCGGAGCTTGCTCTACGGCGTGAGTCCCGCCGACGCCACGACCTGGCTAGCCGCCACCAGTGCTCTCGTCCTCGCCGGCCTCTTCGCCACGTTCATCCCCGCGTTCCGAGCCACGCGCGTCGATCCCGTGATCGCCATCAAGGTGGAATAGGCCATTGGCGGCGATGTTCCCGCCGGCGCACAAAATCCCGACGACCGGCGGGTAGGGGCGACGCAATGCGTCGCCCGCCTTTTGCCGGCCCAACAACCGATGAACGCGCGGATATGGGCCACGCATCCGTCGCCACGGACGAATCCCCGACGACCGGCGGGTAGGGGCGACGCAATGCGTCGCCCGCCTTTTGCCGCCCCAACAACCGATGAACGCGCGGATATGGGCCACGCATCCGTCGCCACGGACGAATCCCCGACGACCGGCGGGTAGGGGCGACGCAATGCGTCGCCCGCCTTTTGCCGCCCCAACAACCGATGAACGCGCGGATATGGGCCACGCATCCGTCGCCCACGAACGAATCCCCGACGATCGGCGGGTAGGGGCGATGCATGCGTCGCCCTCGTTCACCGTCCGCGCGGTACGAACCGTTGCACCGTGATGATTGAATCCGGCGGTTGGGTGCGCGCAAGAATGGAATCGGTGCGGCCGATCAACGTTTGGTCAAAGAACGCCAGCACGTACGCCCGAATCAGGTCCATGTAGCGACGCTGCGTGGCGGCGGCCGTGTCGCTCGTTGCCTGCAGCATCTTGAGATCGATGAACGTGCGGTGCGTGAACGCGTCCGATTCCGCCATGATGCGCGTGGCGCCGCCCGGCATGGCTGCGAGCGCGTTGTCCTGGTTGCGCTGATATAGATGAACGATCGAGTCGTACTGCGGCCGGGTGAGCTTCATGTGGTCGAGTGCGGTGGCCGTCGGTGGCGGCGTGCGCATACTGACATAGATCGAGTGGCCACTGGCAAAGAACAAGAATGGCTGCTTGATGGGGTGCGCTTCGGTCCCGCCGTCGTAGGGCCTGCCGTCATCATCAGCGTCCTCGTTGACGCAGGCACGAATACGGGCGTCGGTCCGGCACGCACTGGCCGCGGCCACGCCACCGAGTGAGTGACCGAACGCGCCAACGCGTGTCAGCTCGAGCCGGTGCGCGAAGGGGTTCGCCCGTGGGACACCGGCATCCAGTTGCGCGACACGATCGACAACGAAGCGGATGTCGTCAGCGCGGACGGGCACCTGGGCGAGCTGGTACGCCACGGCTCCATTGGGGACGGCCTCTGCCGAATCCCACGCCGCGCCGGCAAAGGGCACGACGTGTCCATCGGGAAACCATACTGCGAACGCGTCGTGTGGATGCTCGATCGCGAACACCACGTATCCGTGGCTCGCCAGGTCGGTGAGCTGCGCTGCGTAGGTGAGGCTCGACTCGCCGAACCCGTGTGAGAACACGAGGACGGGATACCGCGCCGCCGCCGAGGCGAGTGGGGCACCATCGACCACGTATGAACGGATGCGTCCCGCGACGACCGCGCTCAGCGCCTCGCCAAACTCGCCCTTCGTGAGTGAGTCGCCGAGGGCGTGCGCGATCGCATCGACGTGCGGGATGTAGGGGCCGGCCGGTCGCCTTGCGCTGGCCGGCGAGTCGGCTGGATACCAGACGTAGACCATGAGCTCGCGCCGGCTGGACCGCGCGGGCACAAATGGTTCTGTCCGGGAAGAATCAATCCAGTGAAAGACCGTGCGGCCGATGGCGTAGGAGCCAGTCGGCGGGCCCAACTGCTGCACAGTATCACGCGTTTGTGACTCGAGCCGATTCGGCGAGGGCCCGGATAGGATACACAGGCCGACGCCCGCGGCCCGCGCCCAGCGCCTAACCGTCAATTGAGGATCTTCCCACGCGGCGTCGCCGGTTTGCCGTGCGATTCCCCCGATCACGGCGTGGCATTGGCCGAAGCCGGCGACGGCAGTTGAGAGACGGCGGCACCTCCGTCGACCTAGAAGGGATGAACCGGCTGCGCTTGATTCGGAGAGGCCAACAACCCCGAAATGATTCGGTCGCGATCGCCTGATGCAGGCAACATGGATCTGACGAGTTCCGCAGCCTGCTTCGCCTCATCGGGAGCAAGCCTCGCCTGGATCGTCGCCTCAACGTCGGCATCATCTCGGCGCGTTGTGATCAGGGTTCCCCCGCTGCTGATGTCGAGCAACGCATCGAAATACGCGCGCACCCCCATCTCGCTTCGGATGCGTCGGATCTCCTCGAATACGGCGGGCACGCCGCCATGTGACCATAACTGAATGACCCGCCCCCGCACGTTGTAGGCACTCTCGCGAACGAGTTGTGCGAGCGTGGTATGGAACCAGTCCCGCCCTTCGTCCCAGGGACGGGGCTGCCCATCGACGAAGTAGCGAAACTCGAGCCTGCGGCGCGGAAGGCCGGATGCAGCCAACGTCTGATCGATGTTGTTCTGCTGGAGTATCCAGAGCTTCTTCGTATCGGCATCTGCCGTCGTATCCTCGACCAGCACGCCGTCGATCACATACATCGGCGCGCCGAACACGTAGTAACCCGGCTTCGTATTCGCGCTTTCGACGGCCACCTCGGCTCGCCGCGTGTGTCCGTCTTTCGCATCGACCACAATCACTTGGCTGCCAACGCCGAGTCCAGTGACATCGCTTGCATCCTGGCTCAATACCACCTGTCCATCGATCTTGCCGCTCACGCACCGGCCGTCATCAGCCAGGACCAGAATCCGGCGATCGCCGTGCTCCGCCTCGAGAGCAGCCGGCCTGCCCCCATCGGCGCTCACGCCGCCGTGGACGAAATCCTCATCCACCGGACAGCGATATGACGCGACACCCGTCGGCAACGGAAGCGCCGGCGCCCGAGGCGCCTCGAGCCCCACGGCCAGCCGTGGAGAGGGTCGGGCAGCCTGCGCGACCGACTCGACGATCGCTGCCATGTGAGCCACCAGTGGCGCGGACGGGCCATCCTCCACAACTCCATGCGCCGCGCGCACTGATGGCCGGACGGCGGCGAGCAACAACACGAACGGAGCGGCAGTCGCCAACGACAACACCGACGCTCGCGCACTCGACACCGCGCGGCTGCGGTGGGCATCGAGGATGAATCGAAGCCGGCCCTCGAGCTCCGAACGCCGAGCCATGGCGAGCGCGGCGAATGCCGGCGCTACCGAAGGGGTGAGGCCGCGAACGAGCGTCAACAGGTCCTCGGCGTACGCGGACGCGCGCGTGCCCCGCGTCAATACGACGTCATCACATGCCCCTTCGCGCTCGGCTCGCATGCGCGCCATTGCCAGCCATGCCAGGGGATTGAACCAGTTCGCGGCAAGCACGAGTTGTCCCACGAGTTGCGTCGCCGCATCGAACCGGGCCACGTGCGCAAGCTCGTGGAGCAGCACGACGCGCCTGCGAGCACGCGGCCAGGTCATGGCATCACTCGGCAACAGCAGGACCGGATAGATGACGCCCCACGTGACAGGAACCATCGGCGACCGGGTCATGAGCAGTGTGACCGGCCGCCGGATCCCGAGCTCCCGCGCCACGTCACGCGCCAACATGACCCACTCCGAGTCGGCCACGGGCTCCGCGATGAGCGCTCGGCGCCACACGACGACCGTGCCCAGCACGAAGCGCACGACGAGACACAGTGCGCCGACGAGCCACACGACCGCGACCGCGAGCGCGAGCGGAAGGTCGATCGCTACACGATCGGCATGAGCCACCACAGGTGGCGTACGAGCCCCTCGAGGCTCGAGGATGACCGAGCGCCCGCGCGCCGAGTGGGACAGAGCGGGTTGCACGGGTGTGCGCGCTGACGCCGTCGCGGCCTCGGAAAGCCCGGGGCCCGTCGTCGTGCGGGCGATCGGCGCGACCGCGGGCAAGGAAACCGCAATCGCCGGTGTCACGCGCGAGAGGCACGGCAGCGCCGCGACCATCGCGATCGCGACGGCCCAGACTGCATATCGAGTCGCCGCAGCGCGGCGGCGAAGCAACGCGGCAACGACCCACGCCGCAAGCAATACGATGCTGGCGCGCACGGTATAGTCGACGAGGCCGCCCAGCAGCGAACGCGCCGCGTGCTCAGCGTGCAGGGTCGCAAGTAGGAACAGCGTGACGCCCAGTGCGTTCAGCATGTCAGCGTCCCTCCTTCTTGGCTTGCTCGATCAAAGCGCTCAACCGGGCCGCCTCTTCGTCGTCGAGGCCATCGCCGGACAGACGGATCAGCGCGGCCACGGCGTCCGCTGCAGAACCGTCAAAGAACGTGTCCACGAGGTGCCGCAGCGCCGACCGGCGGGCCGCCGTCCGCGCCTGCACAGGCTCGTAAATGTACCGCGCCCCCTCGGCCCGATGCCGGACATGCCCCTTGCGCTCGAGGATCCGTAGCAGGGCCCGCACCGCGGAGTAGCTCGGTGCTTCCGAGATCCCCGCGCGTACCTCCGACGCCGTGGCCGACCGCCGCGCATGCAGGAAATCCATGATCTGCCGCTCACGCCGGCTCAGACTCGTCGATCCCCCTGCCGCCATCACCAGCCCCCGAAGGAGGTGCTAACAGGTTAGCATAGTGCTAAAATATTAGCAAGAGGCCGGGGGTTAGACGTTGGGGGTTGGACGTTGGAGACAAACCTGAGGGCTAGCTACAGGTTGCGTAGCTGGCCCTCCGGTTTGGTTCCAACGTCCAACGTCTCACGTCCCGTCGTTCAGGGCAGTACCTGCACTTGCAGTCCACTCGCGTGCGCCTGGTCCACCCACACGAACTCGGTGGCCTTCACGAAATCGTTCGAGTTTGCTTCGTAAATGTTTGGGACGTAGCGCTGCGGATTGCGGTCGAACGCCGGGAACCAGGTGCTCTGCACCTGGACCATCATGCGATGGCCCTGCTTGAATGTGTGCAGCACGTCCTGCAGCCGGAACGAGACATCCGTGACGGCGTTGGGCTGCATTGGGCTGGGATGGGCGAACGAATGACGAAACCGCGCCCGCATGATTTCCCCTCGCACCAGCTGCTCGTAGCCGCCCATATGAATGTTCGTGTCGGGACGGAAGGAGAGATCGGGTTCATTCATGGGGTATACATTGATCAGCTTCACGACATAGTCGGCGTCGGTGCCGGTCGTACTCACCTGCAGCTGGGCCGTAATCTCGCCGCCCAGGGTCACGTCGTGCTCGAGCACCGGCGTCTCGAAGGTGAGCACATCGCCGCGCGACCGGTCGCAGCGCTGGTCATCGCTCATGTACTTCCATAGCGTCATCCCCTGGATCGTCGGCACAAGACAGCGACTCGGTACCGGCTTCGCCGGATCGCTGATGTACGCGAGCGATGCGTGGCTCTCGCTCGGCGCCGTGGTCGACAGCGACCCATCGGCGTGCAGATAGTACATGACCGTCCTGGCTTCCGGGGCTGGCCACCGCGTGAATGACTGCCAGTCCTTCTTCCCGGTGTTGAACATGTACGCCTCGGGTAGCCCGGTATTGCCGTCGGCCGGCCCCTTGAGCCAGTGGTGGAAGTATGGGGTCTCCACATCGCGCTGATACTTCGTCTCGAGCGAGTCGCCGAAGTAGATATCGCCGTGGAACGTGTGCACGACGTGCAGCGCATGCCAGCCGCCATGGCGGAACGGTCCCTCGACGATCGACACCTTCGCTTGAGGATCGTACCGCTTCAATGTCTTATAGACGGTGAGCGGCCCATACAGGTCCTCGGCGTCGAACCAGCCGCCCACTGCCATCACCGCGTGTTTGACGCCGCGGAGGTTGTTGGGCACGGCACGCGTCGCCCACACCGAGTCGTAGTTCGGGTGGTGGACGATCTCCTCCCAGAAGAAGTTGTCCTTGTAATACCGCTCCGTCGTCGTCTTGAGCGGCCCCAACGACAACTGAAACGCATAGTCGTCCGGTAAGCCGACGTCGACGAGCATCTCTGGGCATCCACCAGTCTGCGGTCGTCGGTTCGGGATGCTGGATGCCAAAGACCGGATAGGCGTAGAAATACGCCTGTGTCAACGCGCCGTTGTGGTGAAAATCCTCGAAGAAGAAGTCCGTCACCGGGGCCTGCGGCGACGAGACGACGAGCGCAGGATGACGGGACAAGGCACCCATTGAGGTGAAGTACCCGGGGTAGCTGACCCCGTACTGTCCGATCTTTCCACTGTTGTACCTCACGTTCTTCACGAGCCAGTCGATGGTGTCGTACGTGTCGGACGCCTCGTCGATCGCCCTCGAGTCGCGCGCCTTCACCGAGTCGGGCACAAAGGGACGCATGTTGACCCAGGTCCCTTCGGACATGTAGCGGCCGCGCACATCCTGATACACGAAGATGTACTTGTCGCGCATCATGAACGGGTTCGGGCCGAGCGAGTGCGCATAGTTATCCGGGCCGTACGGCGCGATCGAATAGCAGGTCCGCATCATGAGCATCGGGTAGGTGCTCGACGACGACGCGTCTGTGGGCGTGTACACGATCGTGAAGAGCTTCACGCCATCCCGCATTGGAATGTGGTACTCGGCTTTGGTGAAGTTGGCGCGAACGAACGCCGAGTCGCTCTCCTGCGCCCCGAGCCCCGTCACCAGCGCACAGGATGTCAGGCCAAGCAGTGCGGCCGTGCGGAGATGCGCGCGGGAGGTTGGACAGAGTCGATGATGGAATCGCATGGCTGGGAGGGAGGGAGGGAGGGAAGACCTGAACCTGGAGTAACTTGGACCCACGCCTCCGACACGTCGAGCCCGTGCCCCCGTTGCGTGAAGGTCCGCGCCTTCCTCTCACGATATGGTGCCGATGGCGACGGTCCACCGGGCGTGGCATCCGCCCTGTCCGCTGCGACCCTTAGGATCGGCGGGTAGGGGCGACGCAATGCGTCGCCCGCCGAGGCGTCACCGACCGCACCTTATCGGTGGCCCCTTGTGCGCCTGCGCACGATATTCTCCGCTGCCCAGAACAAGGAGAAACCGTCGTGAGCTCGCGCAGAGAGTTCCTCGTCCGTGCCCCCGCTGGTCTGCTGGCATTGAGCGCCGCGTGCAGCGGCCAGACGGCCGAACAGGCGACCACCACCCCCGCATCCTCGCCTGGCACGCCCGGCGCGCCGCCGACGTTCGCGACCGCGCCAGAGGTGGGTCCCGCGGTCTCGACGAGGACCTTCATTGAAGCGGAGAAGCTCGCCCAGGTGTCGTTCACCGACCCTGAGCGGACCATGGCAGCCGACACCTGGCGGCGATCGATGGCTCCCTACCTCGAGCGACGCGTCGGGCCGCGCAAGGTGGCGCTGGATCCGCCGGTCGCGCCCGCAACCGTTTGGAACCCTGTGCTGGGAGGCCAAACCATGGGCCCGGCACGGGACCACTTCGTCCGCAGCTCGACCGACCCGGGCCCGCTGCCGGCCGGCGACGCCGACATCGCCTTCGCACCGCTCACGCAGCTGTCCCGATGGATCGAGCGGCGACAGCTCACGTCCGAGCGCCTGACCAACATTTACCTCGATCGCTTGCAGCGCTTCAATCCGCAGCTCCGCTGCGTGATCACTCTGACTCACGACGTCGCTCTGTCACAGGCCAAGGCCGCCGACCAGGAGATCGCCACGGGTAAGTATCGAGGCCCCCTGCACGGCATCCCGTGGGGTGGGAAGGACCTGCTCGATACGGCCGGCATCCCGACGACCTGGGGCGCGGAACCCTATCGCAACCGCGTGCCCACGAAGGACGCGGTGGTCGTGCAGCGCCTCCGCGATGCCGGCGCCGTACTCGTTGCCAAGCTCAGTCTCGGCGCCCTTGCCCTCAACGACGTCTGGTTCGGCGGGCAGACGATGAACCCCTGGCTCCTCGAGGAGGGGGCCTCCGGCTCGAGCGCGGGCCCCGGCGCCGCGACCGCGGCCGGGTTGGTCGGCTTCGCCGTCGGCAGTGAGACCGGTGGGAGCATCGTGGCGCCGGCCATGCGGTGCGGAGTCACGGGACTCCGGCCCACGTACGGCCGCGTGCCACGCACCGGGGCGATGACGCTCTGCTGGTCGCTCGACAAGCTCGGGCCCATGACTCGCAGCGTCGAGGACGCGATGCTCGTGCTTCACGCGATCACCGGTCCGGACGGGGACGACGTCGCCTGCCTCCCAAGCCACCTGGACTTCGACGCAGCCGCCCCAGTGAAAGGCTTGCGAGTCGGATATTTCCCTGCGTGGATGCGCGAGGCGCCCGCGACGGATGTCGATCGCGCTGCACTCGAGACCGTCCGGCAGCTCGGCATGGTGCCCGTCGAGGTGTCGATTCCCGACTGGCCCTACGACTCGCTCAACGTCGTGCTGTTCGCCGAAGCAGCCGCGTCGTTCGAGGAGCTGACGCTGAGTGACGAGCTCAGTCAGCTGCGCATGCAGGTGCCCGACGCATGGCCCAATCAATTCCGGCAGGCGCGATTCCTCTCCGCGGTGGATTTCGTTCAAACCGATCGCTTCCGGCGGCGCGTCGCTGGCGAGATGGCCCGGGTCTTCTCCCAGGTCGATCTCCTGCTCGTCCCATCGCTGCGAGACGAATTCCTCGTGATCACCAACTTCACCGGACAACCGTCGCTCACGCTGCGCGCGGGCTTCGTCGAGGTGTCGCAAGCGCGCAGTGACTGGGCCCCCGACCCCAAGAACCCACTCCCCACCTTCTCACCACCACGTCGCGTGCCCCACGGCGTTACGCTGGTCGGGCGCCTCTTCGATGAGGGAACGATGGTCCGCGCCGGCCTCGCGATGGAGCGCGCCTTCAACGTCGTACGCGAGCGACCACCACGCTTCTGACCCCGCCGTTGTGCCCTACTGCTCTCTGCCAAACTCCCGCCGCAACGCGACCTTGGCGCGCTCCAGGGTCGCCCGGCGTGAGACCGACAGATTCTTGCCAGCGCGGTTGATGTAGAAGACCAGCATCGACATTGCGGACCGATAGGGATCGCTTTTGCGACGCGTGCTGCGCTCGGCCGAGCGCTTGAGCGATCGAGCGATGGCTTGCGGGCTGCCGTGGGTGAAGACGTTGCGCTCGAGATCGAGCGCGTTGCTTGACTGAGTGACATGCGCGGACCAGTAGCGCGTGGCGCTCCTTTTCTTCTTTGCCGCGCGCTTCCGGCCGCCGAGTCGCTTCCTTCCTTTTTTCACTGGCACGACCGACAAGGGTGCAAGGCGAATGCCGCGAGCGCCCAGCTGTAGTGTCTAGCGTCCACCGTCTAACGTCCAACGTCTAACGTCCCAATCTCGCTCTATGCACCAACTCGTGCTTCGCGGCCCCGGGGCCCAATGTACTCGCCATGAGATCCAAGCTGTCGACGTCGCTGACCGTGCGATCGGCCATCCCGCGTACCGCATGCTCGAGTTTGCGAACGTGATCGACGGGAACACGGTCATCGAGCCGCGCCAGGGTGACATGGGGGTGAAACGGGCGCCCTTCGCCGGGGACTCCGAGGTCGCGACACGCTCGCGTGACCGCGTCGGCGAGCTGCATGAGCGCTGGGGACTGCTCGACACCCAGCCAGACAACGCGTGCGCGCTGCCATGTCGGAAAAGCGCCGATCCCCTGCACGGCGAGCGATAACCGCGTGGACGTGCCAGCAATCGTATCGAGCGCTGACGCCAACGCCGGCACGAGAGATTGGGGCTGCTCGCCCAGAAAGGCGAGTGTCAGGTGCATCTGCGGAGTCGGCGTCCACCGCGCTCGCGGCGCGACAGCGCGCAAGGCTGCCGTACCCTCCCCCCAACGGGCCCGTAGGTCCTCCGGAAAGTTCATCGCGATAAACAGGCGCATGGTCCCAACCGATGCAGGCTAGCGTTCAAGGTATCCACCAGATCGAGGTCCCGGGCATCCGGTGGCAGGCTATTCCACGCGCACGCGCTGTGCGATATACACAGGCATGTTCCTAGACAACTCTCGCTTCCCGCTGTCGCTGCTCGCCAGGTGGACCCAAGGCTTACCCGCTCAAGCCGCGCAAGCCGCGGGCGCCACACAGACGGACACCTCACAGCATCTGCCAGCGCTTCCCCCAATCGGGAAAGACGCTGCCGTGGTACTGCAGGATTCGTTGGCGAGCTTGCCACAGCGAGCCGAGCGCTGGGTATCGGCCACCATCGGCGCCGCCGTTCGCCTTCTGCCGCGCGTTCTCCTCGCCCTCTTCGCTGCGGCCGTCATCATCGCGCTGACCGTCTGGGTCCGCCGCATTGTCGTTCGGCGTCAAGGTCTCCAGGACCTAACCAGACAGGGGTCGAAGGTGGGCCTCACCGGGTTGCTCGCGGCCGGCGTGGTCGCCGCTGCCATTGCCGGAGCATCGACACTGGCCGCTGCGCTCCTCGTCTTTCTCATCTTTCAAGCCACTGCGGCGCTCGCGCAGTTGTTCGGTCAACCGATCCTCCGCCGGTCACGCGTCGGCCCAGGCGCGTCGGAGTTGCTGCTCGCGGTCGTGCGGACCGCATTGTTGACGCTCGGCACAGTTGAAGCGTTGGCCACGATTGGGCTGAATCTCAGCGGGGTTTTCGCCGGCCTCGGGATCATCGGACTGGCGGTGGGTTTTGCTGCACAGGACACCCTCGCCAACCTCATCGCAGGCTTCACGATTCTGTGGGATCGACCCATCGCGGTCGATGACTGGGTACAAGTCGGCGACGGGCCACCCGGACGCGTGAGACACCTGACGCTTCGCACCACGCGCATCGAGACGATCGACCTCGGGATGCTCGTCGTTCCAAACAAGGACGTGACCGGTTCTCGACTCTACAACTACACGATGCTCGACACCGGACGGCTGCGAATCAATGTGGGCATCCCCATTGACGCCGACGTCGAGAAGGCACGGAATACACTGCTCCGGGTCGCCGCGGCCGACAGTCGGGTCGCACAGTCACCGCTCCCCGTCGTGAATGTCGTCACCATTGGCGACGCTGCGATCACGCTCGAGCTGGTCGTGAACGCCTCGGAGCTCCACGCGGTCCGTGCGCTCCGCGCGACGTTGACCGAGCAGATCATCACCTCCTTCCGAACGGCCGGCGTCAAGGTGATGGAACCACATCCGCCGGCCGAGGGAGCACGCGGTCCCTGGGTTGATTAGGGACTGCCGGGGCGCGGCCAGACCTGGTCAGCTGGATTGAGCGTGGGGAATTGGCTGTCCGGATCGATCTGAACCTTGATCACTGGCGGTGCAGCCGCGACGCGTACGGTGTGGCGTCGTGCGCCCGTCAGCCAGATATCGACCGGAAGCACTACGCGCTGGTTGCTGCCGTCGGCGCGGGTCACGAGCAACGGCGCGGGCATCGGAGCGAGTCCGCGGTCCTCGACCGTGATGGCAGTCGAGTCGCCCTGCGACTGGACGGAGACGATCGCCTGATCGAGCGGCCACGGCTCGTAGAACCAGGTGGTCCAGAACCACGAGAGGTCGCGATGTGCGACATCGCTCATGGTATTGAAGAAGTCGTACGGGTACGGGTGCTTCCCGAGCCACCGATGGCCGTACTCACGATACGCACGATGGAACGTCTCCTCGCCCAGCACACCGCGCAGCGTCGCGAGCACCTGCGCCGTCTTGTCGTAGAACATCACGAAGTAGAGACTCTGCGGGTAGAGGTCACCGGGCCACATCAGCAGCATGTCACTCCCAGCGCGCGCCGCATCCAGATACAGCCTGCGCTGGCCGTGTTCCGAGTCGTTTGGCCGACCGCCCGTGCGCTGCTCCCCATAGATCGCCGCCATCGCCTGGGCCGCGTCGAACTGCGTGAAGCCCTCATCCATCCAGGGGTACCGCGTCTCGTTGGAACCCACCTGCATCGGAAACCACATGTGGCCGGTCTCGTGCATGATGTCGCCGGCCAGCGAGAGCGTGTCGGCCCAGGGCGAGATGAGCGTCATCATCGGGTACTCCATCCCACCGCCTTCGAGGACGCCTTCCATCGATGTCATCTGAGGCCAGGGATAGGCCCAGAGATAGCGGGACAGCTGCTCGATGGCATCACGCGTAAAGCGCGCGCCGCCGACTGCCCATGCGGCTGCAGGCTTGGAGATGCGGTACAGGCTATTGATGTCCACCGTGTCGTGCGACGCCCCGGCCTCGTCGGTCGAGCCCACGACCGCGCGGGTCGCCGCCCACACATACTGGTCGCTCGTCCCCCACGCGAAGTCGCGCACGTTGTCGGCGACGAAGTGCCAGGTCGCTGTCGGCCCACCGCTCGCGAAAGCGGACGTCGCCGACGGTCCAGGGTCCACTACGTGGACCACACGGCCGGTGCGCCTGGCCTCCGCGAGACGCGAGCGCGCAGCGGGTGAGAGCACCTCGTCCGTGTTGCGAAGCGTGCCCGTTGCGCCGACGGGCCAGCCATGCGGCACCGTGACCCGTACGTCATAGTCCGCCGGGTCCATGTAGAACTCCGCCTCCAACAGGTACGGATCGGTCACCCATCCGTTCACATCGTCGTAGACGGCAACCTGCGGGTACCAGTAGCCCATGAAGTAGAGGTGGTGCCCTTCCCGACCCTGTCGGCCATCCGATGGCGATGGCGGCGGCACGTACGACCACCCGAGCTCGAGTCGGGTGCTGTCGTGCGGCACGAGCGGTCGCGCGAGGTCGATCCACATGACGGTGGCCTCGACGCGATAGCCGCTCGCCGCCGGCGTTCCCGCACTCGCGGCGCTACCCTCCGCCGCCAACGCCGACAGCGGTCGGCCATCCACCTTCACGCTCCTCAGCGTGACGCCGCCGGTGATCGGTGCTGCTTCGCGACGGGGGCTGCCGGCCGCAAACGCGTTTTGCCGCAGGTAGACCGCGATGCGTCGCAGTGTGTCCGGTGAGTTGTTGAGATAGACGACGCGTTCATGACCAGATACGCGATCGGTTACGACATTGAGCTGGGCATCGATGACATAGCGCGCGTGCTGCACCCAGTAGGCGTCCCCGGGATTGCCACTGCGCGTGCGCGTGCCACGATCGACGGCACGAGTAAATCCCGGGATCTCGTAGACGGGACCCGGCACGGGCCGCCCACCCTCGGCGGTAGCCGCCGGCGCGAGTGGAACCGATGGCCGCGTCTGGGCTACCAAGGGGCTCGCGATGAGGGCTCCGCCGACTACGGAGACGGCGAAGCAATGTGAGCGACGCAGAGCGCGGCGGGTCTTCGGGTGGAGGTGCAAATCGCACATCTGTTGGCGAGTTGAGGGCGACGGGTGCATGGAAGCGCTTAGAAGATGCTGAGAACCCCAGGAAAAAGCATCTGTCTTGAGGTTCGGTTGTCGAGAGATGGAGAAGGGGGCGACGCAGTTTCGTCGCCCCCTTCGTTCCGTTATCGCTCTCCTTTGTCCTCTCCCCTTTCTCCTTTCTACAGCCGCGAACGCGGCTGTGGTCGCCCCCTTTGTTCCGTCATCGCTCTCCTTACTCCTCTCTCCTTTTCTCCTTTCTACAGCCGCGAACGCGGCTGTCCCTTTCTCCTCTCTACGGGCGCCCGTGCGCCCGTCAACGGGCCCTGATGACAGTCGGTCGGGATGTACCAGTCCCCCACAGGCTCAGGACGAACACGCAGACGCCGACGGCGAGGCTATTGATCAACCGCCCCTGGTTGCCGACGTAGCCGAAGATCCAGGGCGAGATGCCGGCCCACAGCCCCAGGACCAGATCGAGCCAGCGGGCACCCGGCACCGCGACGCGATTGCTCAACCGCGCCGCCGCGAACAGTGCGATCAGAATGCCAACGACGACAGAGTTCCATGTGGCCCCGTTGGTTGAGTGTCCACCGCCATAGACCCAGGGTGAAACGACGTACCACAATCCCAGGATAAGGGTGAGTACGGCTGGCGCGCCGCCCGCAGTAGATGCGTTCGGGTCCTGCTTGAACGATGTGCTCATCCGCTCCTCCTCCGTGCCTCAGACACGGTGCATTGACGCCTCCCGGGGGCGCAACGGGCGTGCCCGCAGGCGAACACGACCGGGGGTCGGGAGTTAGCGGATTGCAACAGTACGCGCTCCGACGCCGCAATGCGCATACGTCGAAGATCACCACGCCAGCACCCGCTCTCCCACGAGGCCGCTCCGGCCCCTGGACGTTAGACGTTGACTGTTGGAGAACAACCTCGGGTCCGGCGAAGTGCGCCCTACCTGGCTCCGAGGTTTCTTTCCAACGTCTAACGTCCAACGTCCAACGTCGACAATCCATCCTCGCCCCTCACACCAAGGCGGAGCTGGCCAACAAATCATGCTGCCAATCCGTCTGGTGCCCGTTTTGCCGGAGCGCCGTCGCGAGTTGCGCCCAGTGACGGATGCCATGGAGCAGCGTGTGGGCGACGATCTTGCGCGCACTGGCTGCTTGCTTGCCGGCGGTCAGCGTCTGGAACTCGAGACGACGTCCGAGATCGTCGTCGGTTGCGGCTGCCAGGTACTGCTCGAGACGCTCGCGTGAGTCGCGGCCACCAGCAAAGAGTGACGCGACGCTCGTCGCGTCGATGATCTCGTACCCGCTCACCGGCTGGTCCTGCAGCCGGTCGGCATACCGCCGCTCGACGGCGAAGATGTGCTGCAGCAGTCCGCGGACCGTCGCGGTCCGCCCTTCGCCCACCGCGACGTCAAGAATCGACGCGGGCTGCTTGGCGAGCCAGCTCTCCCACCGCTCGTTTTCGGTCGCGGTGTACTCGAGCAACTCGCGGAACGTGAGTGACTGGGTGGAGGTCTGCGTGAGAGGCATGGTGTGAAGGGTTCAGGGTAACTGGGCGTACCTTCAGGTATTAACGGTCGGTGTGGTGGCCGATCGCAGCACGCGATCGAGCACGCGATCGACATCGGGGTGATCGGGGAGGGTGAGGCCGAGCGGTCCCACAAGGACCTCCTTGAGCTCGGTGACCGTCGACACCGTGCGGCGATCGGTCCACCCGCCGACGTGGTGAACAGCAAGACTCGTGTTGCGCAGGGCGTAGCGGCGATCATGACCGGCCCGAGCAGCGACGAGATCTCGTATGAAATGCGACCGAGTGTTGGTCGAGAGGTACCAGTTCACGACCTCATAGTCGATGAGCTCCTGCTCCTGGAGGTCGAACTCGTACAGCGCCTTCCACTCTGACGCGAGCTGGGCTTCCATCCGGTAGAACCCACTCCGAGGCGACGTCAGGCGAAAGGGTTCGTGCGGTGTCCTCTGAATGACATCCGGCACGAACGCCAGCGGCGCGGTGAGCGTGAGATTGCCAAACCCGGTGTCCGCGACGTATGGGCCGTCCGGCAGGTCGACGCGCAGGAGCATATGGCTCCGTGGAAGCAGGGCGCCCGACGATCCATACCACATCACGCGCGCCGCGAGGCTCGTGACGTGAAAGCCCAGGGCTTCCAGGGCGTGACGGAACAGCAAGTTGTGCTCGAAGCAGTAGCCGCCACGACGTTGCCGGACGAGCTTCTCTTCGAGTGAGGCCGCGTCGAGCTGCGGCACCACCCCCAAGAGCGGGTCCAGGTTCTCGAATGGGATCGCGCGCGCGTGCGCCGAGATGTACTGCGGCGAGCGTGTCCAGCGTTGGACGCCGGTCGCCTTCGTATCCGATGCGGGAACAATACCGATCGAGATCGATCGATGCGGTCATTGCTGCCGTTCTCCTCCCCCTCCCCACGGGCTCAACGCACCGCCCCATTGCAGCACCCGCCGCCGCAGCTGACCCACGTCGAGTGGACCGCCATCTTGAAGTGGCCATGTCCGCCACCGCCGTGTTTGCCAGCAGTATCGAACCCAAAGACGAGGTGCTTGTCCCAGTCCGCCGTTGGTGCGCTCGGGACCGTCGAATCCGCGTGCCAGGCAAACGCGCTGTCAGTCGCAAGCGTTTGTATAACTGGGCTTTGATGGGTGTGGTTCGTGTCCACCAAGATGTAGTGAGACTGCCACTTTCTCCAGTTCGTCGCGCCGCCGGAGATGTCGACCCACCAGACGATGACGGAGTCCGGCATATTGGGCTGTAGGGGCAGGTCCGGGAGCGTGGTGGTATCCGCGTTGCCGATGATCGCCATCACCCTCACGGGGTAGGTCCCGGTCGTCGGCGCGTCGGTCGTCATCGAGCCGTTTGGCTCGCCCTGGAGCTTTGAGGCACCCGATTCCGACGCGATGGTCAGGTGGATCGGCAAGCTGTCCGATGATCGGATGGGGTAGTGCGATGGCGTGTTGGGCAAAAAGGTGATCGCTCTCACCTGAGCGGCGAACTCTGGATGCGACGGGTCTGGCGCGTAGGTCAGCCAGGGAGAAGACCTGACCACCGGAGGAGGCAGCGGCGGTTTTTTCCCTTCCCGACACGCGGACACAACACACACGACTGCGGCCGCGCACACGACTCGGCGACTGGTTCCAGCGCCTGCGGACAACACAGCGTGATAGCGGTCTCGCTTCGGCATATCCTCTCCTTGAAGGGCCTGTTCTCACCGCCGACCGGCGACCGAGCACATTCTGCGCCGATCCACTTGAAGCACGTCATCCGCGTGCGACCACAAGTCGCAGACGGCCCGAGCCCAATGTTGGCGCTCGAGGTCGCGTCCATGCGAATCGAGATCCACCCTGAGTATCATCATGCGCGGCAGCGATCCGGCGAGGGGCGCGTCACGCAGAAACTGATTCCCCGTTCCGGGTAGTGCGTCCAGCGTTTGATCGAGTTGGGCGATCGCTCCCGCCGTGTCACCTGCGGCACTTCGCACCCATGATTCGATGTACGTCGCGTCGAAGCTGGTCGCGCCAGGCCACGAATGGCGCCGCAGATTGGCGAGCGCGTTGAACTCGGTTCGCAGTTGGCTCCGGTCGCCGGCAGCCAGCAGCTGCTCGAGGCGGATGAGGTAATTGCCAGTGCTGTCCAGCCCGGCGACGGCCGCAGGACCGACGATGGGCGCCGCCAGACTCATTGATCGTCCAATCAACGCATTGCGGACCTCCACCCGCTCCGCATCGCTGGTATACAGGGCGAGCAGTCGATCGACCGCCTGCCGATAAGCTTGGCTGCTGTCAGCTGGACCGCCGAGGGTTGCTTCGACCTCAAGGGCCTCCTGGGCGGTGCCCAGTGCGGGTGGGACGTGGTATGGGCGCCCCTCCGCGAGCTGGATATCCTCCGAAGAGTCGATGGTCAGCAACACGAAGGTCTCGTGGAGCCGCCCCGCGATCGCCGCCATGCCTACGAGCGAGTCGCCCTCCTCTGCTGTGTGCGGGACATCTCCACCGAGCGTGGAATCGATGAACGCACTCGCCGCAGCGAACTGCCCGCTCTTGATGAGCAACCGACCGAGCAGCCCGGACAGGTTCAGCCGCACAGCGGTCGGTGCACCCGAGCCGAAGAGTGCCCGCGCCCGACCGGCTTCGACGAGAGCCGAAGGTGCGTTCGGCGATGAGGCTCCAATTTCCCCAGTCGATTCGAGCGCATTCGCGAGCTGTAAATGCGCGAGCGGGTCGTCGGGGAAGTCTCGGGCCCACTCGAGAGCGGCCGATCGGAGCAGCTCGCGTTGCCGACTGAGGCCGGCGTACGCCGTTGCAGCCGCTGCGCCACGACCACCCACCTTGAGCTCACTCAACGGGTACGGTATGAACACCAGCGTGTCACCCGCGATGCTGCCAAATGCGCCAAAGAGCGTATCCCTCGACGACACCGGTCGCCCCGGCCGATACACATTGGGTGTCGTGATGAGCAGCTGCGAAAGACGGGAGAACACGAGCCCCCGCGCAGGTGCGATCGCCGGGTACTCATGAATGAGCCGTTGATACAGGCGCACCGTGCCCTCCGCGCTCGAGCGGTATCGCCATCCGGAGGCCGTGTGGGAGTCGTGAACGACGACGTCGTCACCGGCCACGCAGTCGGCGAGCATGAGCAGCGCGGGGACGTCGGCGGGCGCGGCGTCCACGACTGGCCGGGCTGCATCACATCCCTGGGCGGTGTGGTCTTCTGACATCACGAGCAGCGCCCGCGCGCGCAATCGATCAACACTGTCGAATGCGGTGGCCTTCACCGCGGCGAGCCGTGCCGCCTGCGGCCACTCCGGAATCGAGTCCGTCCCGACGATCGCGCCCGTCTGCGCAAGCCAGAGATTCGCCGCAGGGTTTGTGGGATCGCGAGCGAGCGCCCCAGCCAGATCGCGGCGTGCGTCCGAGAGGCGTAGCGTCGCCAATGCGTGTTTGCCACGCGCGACCTGTTCCTCGACCGACGAGTGACGAAACATGCTACGTGCCGCGACGGTACCTGCCCCGACCAGAGCCACCACGCCCAAGCCAACGGCGACCAAGCGCCAGGCGCGCGCGCCGGACGGCGCACGACCCGTAGACATTGGGTTCGCAATGGCGTTGTCCAACGCCGTAGCGAAGTCCTGCGCGCTGGAAAACCGATCGGCCGGGACACGCTCGAGCGCGCGTGCAACTGTCGTCGCCAGTGCAGGCGACGCGGTCGGCCTCAGCTCGCGGAGCGGCGGCGCGTTCGAAGCCAATCGGCGCGCGGCAACCGCTTGGGGCGTCGGCCCAACGAACGGGGGGATGCCTGCGAGCATCTCGAACAGCACGCACCCCAAGCTGTAAATGTCCGTCCGTGCATTGACGTTGCGGTCGCCGCTCGCCTGCTCGGGACTCATATAGGCCGGCGTTCCCACCGCCAGCCCGGTCGACGTGAGCCGGTCCTCAGCTGCCTCAGTGACGGCTCGGGCGACGCCGAAGTCGGCGAGCAGCGCGTGACCGCCGGTGAGCAGCACGTTCTCGGGCTTGATGTCGCGATGTACCAGCCCCCGGGCGTGCGCGTATTCCAGCGCCGATGCGATGTCAGTCGCGACCCGAACGGCGTCCGGCACCGGCAGCTGTTTCTGACGGTCCAGTCGCGCCCGGAGGGACTCTCCGTCGACGTATGGCATGACGTAGAAGGGCACGTCGTCCGCGATGCCCGAGTCGTACAGCGGGACGATGTGCGGATGTTGCAATTGTGCGGTCAAATGCATCTCGCGCAGGAATCGCTGGTGGCTGAGCGCGCCAGCGAGTTCCGGGCGGAGGATCTTGACCGCGACAAGGCGATCCTGGACGAGATCGCGCGCGAGCATGACCGTCGCCATGCCGCCTCGTCCCAGCTCGCGTTCGAAGACGTATCGGTCGCTGATTGCGCTCATGAGCGGCACCAGGTCCAGGCCACCCGCCCCGTCACTGAGGGTCCCGACCCCCATACAGTACTGCCCAACGGCAGATGCGCCTAGTAGCGGCATCACGAGATGCGGCACGTGTCCAAGGGGTAGTGCGGGTGATGCGAACATCGACACAGCACACTCCGCTCGCGGCGATGGGTGTTTATGCGGCCGGCGCGCCGATTGAGATAGGACCTTTGCCCCATTGTGCTGTGTTCGGTTTCGCGGGGCGGGCCCAGTGCTGCACGGCCACTGCTTCAGGCCGTGCTACGCGCCCCGCTCGGGAGATCCGCTTAGCTCGATCTGTTCCGAATCTGGCGAATGAGTGCGGTGGTCTCGGGCGCAGGCTGCACGTCGAAGTCGCGCCTCAGTCGTGATTGAAACGCTTCGTATAGCGTAACGGCACCCGCGCGATCGCCCACGCGACCGAGAAGCGCGAGCGTCTTGCGAACGAGCCGTTCGTCGAGCGGCGCGAGCGCGACGCTCCGGCGCGCCCAGTCGGCAGCGATGGTTTCGCGGTCGTCGGCCTCGGACCGCTCCGCCAGAATCCACGCGGCCGTCGCTGCCTGTTTTTGGTATCGCGCTCGCGTCTGCTCGAGCCACTCCTGGAATTGAGCGGCCTCGCGTACGAATAGCCCGGGCAGGAGATCGCCACGATATACGTCGAGTGCCTGCGCGACGTGGCCTGCGGCGATCGCGTCGGTGAACTCCACCGCATCACACCAGAGTGATCCCGCGGCGATACCGATCTCCTCCTCGCCGCGGGATTCCAGCACCTGGTCGCCGAGCCCGTGACGAAGCCCATGGATCGCTTTGCGAAGGGCCCCACGCGCGTGCGTCTCATTCGAGCTCGGGCCAGAAAAGGCCAAGTAATGTGTCACGTCGATGAAAGCCGTGGGGCTCGGCCAGCACGAGGAACGCGAGCAGCGCGAGCGGTTTGGTCTGCGCAATGAGTTCGTCGAGCGACCGGCCATCCGTCGCGATGAACTGGACGCCGCCGAGGACGCGGAGTCTCATTCGATCGCGCTCACCTTGCGAACGTTCCCGAGTCCGCGCCACGTGCCTCCTCGAGCAGTCCCCCGCGACGCTTCAACGACTGGCGACGCGCTGCGAATCCCCTGGCGGTCTTGATCCCGAATCCCGATCCCGAATCCTGCGCCCCTCTGTCATCCGGCGGAGCCAAATTAGCGCGCCAGCCTGACCGCGCCTAGCGGGAACGCTCCGGTAACGCCCGCCTCACAGTGACGACACGGGCCCACCGCAGATTGGATCCCGAAGCCTGAGGCGATCGCACGAGGACCCCCGCACTGCTTCGGGCCATTCACGGATTTCCGGTCACGACTGCTCCTTCACCGTTTCAATCAGGGAGGTCACATGTCCAGTCACCAGCGGTTCTCCGCGGCGCTCGTGTTGATCGCCGCCTCGGTCGCGCTCGGCGCGTGTGGCGCCGATCCGACCGGCGTCCGTCCCGTGGTCGCGACTCCACTTGCTCCCGTCCAGCCACTCGGCGCGTGCACGAAGGGGAGCCTGCCAGGCGTGCACGGTGACACGATTGTCGAGGCTATTCATGGCCCGTCGGCAGCCCGCGCCGCACAACCAGAGAAGCTGGTCTCATGCGTGAACGCGCAGTGACGCATATCGCGGACGTTGCGGCCGTCGGCGCCCCCGCCGGCGGCCGTGTGTTCGTCGATGCGAGCTCGACTGATCGTTCGATGCCTGGAGCCGGTAGGGGCGTGGGTGGCGAGCTCCAACCTGCTGACGATTCCGTGGGTCGTACCACCGCAAGGGCCAGTCGGCGACGCTGCGCCGAACCCGGACAACGGCCATTGCATTCCTGCGGTCGCGTACGACCAACGCAACGTCTACGTCGTCACGTGGGGCGCGATCAAGTCCATGAGCTGGCAGTTCTACAACGCGTACGCGGACGAATCGTACACGATCATCAGCACGGATTTCCTCACAGGCAAGAAGAAGGCGCCCAGTGGCTTCGACATGGCCCAGCTGACCAAGGACCTCGCGGAGATCGCGCACGTGCCACCCAGTCGCGCGGCGTTCGGGACGAAGAAGTTCTAGGGCGCCCGCCAGAGCCCTGAATACGGCGGGTAGGGGCGACGCATGCGTCGCCCTTCCTCGCCGTCCCCCAGAATTTCTGGCCGCTCACCAATATCCCACCGCTGGCGCTCGCAAGCGTCAGCGGTCCTTCCCCGCGCCAGCCGGCATACCGGAGCCGAGCAGCTCCTCGAGCCGGTCGTAGCCAGCCGCCATCCCCGTGGCCATCGGGGTCTTGAGCACCATGTCACGCGTTTCACGCGAGTCATAGCGGATGATCATGGTCAGCGTGGTCCGGCCATCGCTCTCGACCAGCGTCTGCGACACGAGTGCCTCGCCTGGGTACCACGGCTCGTCGAAGTGCTCCGTGGCGACGAGCCGCTGCGGCGGCACGACCTCGGTGCACACCCCGCGCATCCCCATCGTCTGCCCATTGGTGTGACGCCACGCATAGCGGTAGGCCCCACCCTTTTTCGGTTCGATCTCGCACTCGGTCATCGTCCAACCCGGTGGGCCAAGCAGCCACCGCCTGAGCAGTGCCGGCGTCGTCAACGCCTCGTAAACCAGGTGGCGCGGCGCATTGAAGACGCGCGTCACCTCGACTTCGCGGTCGCCGTGAGTCGACACCGTGAGTTTGCCAATTGTGGTCATCGTTGCTCCTCGTTAGGGCGCCGTGCGCCGTCGTCGCTTCTCGACTGCCTTGAGCTCATCCAGGATCGAATCCAACGCCTGAAATCGCCCTTCCCAGAATTTCCGATACCCCTCGAGCCATCGCGTGGCTTCCGCGAGTCGCTCGGCCTCCAATCGCCGCGGCCGGCGCTGCGCGTCGCGGCCTCCCGAGACCAGCCCCGCGCGTTCGAGCACCTTGAGATGCTTCGAGATCGCCGGCTGGCTCATCGCGAACGGCCGCGCCAGCTCGCTGACCGACGCCTCCCCCGACGCGAGCCGCGCCAGTATCGCCCGCCGAGTCGGATCGGCCAACGCCGCGAATGTCACGTCCAAACGGTCAGACAATGTCATGTCGATAACCCATCGGTTCTACAACCTAGTGGTTATATATATCCCGGGCTCCCGGGCGTCAAGGGGCACCGGCAACTAGGTCGCCCCGTCGCTTGCCTTGTCGTAGGCCGCCACCGCGCGGCTGGGCGCGGTAAGACGCCAGGCATCGACGACGAGCACCCGCATCGCTCGAGCGCCCACTCTCGACAGCCGAACCGTTACCCAGCCAAACCGGCCCACGTACGGTGCGACTGAGAACGTCCGCGGAGCCGACGCGATGATCGTGTGCTGGTGCTCCCTCCGCGCCTTCACCGTCGCCTCGCGCCCATCGGCGCCCAGGATCATGAAGATCTTGTTCTTCACCCGGAACGTCGGCGAATCCCACGTCGTGCGCTCCACCGCGCCCGGGAGCGACAACGCAATCCGTCGAAGGTCGGTCGGCTCTATCACGGTTGAGCGCTCAGCGCAGCTTGGCCCGTACCGTGATCGGCGCCGACCCATTCAGCATGCCGAAGATGGCGCAATACTCTTTGTTGTTCAGGGTATCGGCCCGGATCCGCGGTGCCTGCCCCGTGTCCGGCACAGGGTGCACGTTGACCGGCCTGTCGCAGGTAGACGGCGGCCTGAGCGCTTCCTTGGCCGCATCCACCGCGCGGCTCGAGATGAGCCACCCAAGTATGTACGGCACGCTGTCCTTGAGCAGCAGGAATTCGGCCGCGTGAACGGGGTGCCGGCGAGGCTTGGTCGAGGTGTCGATCGGCGTCGTCGCCTGCGCAAGCCGGTCGAGCGACGCGATCTGGTCAGCCGTATGCGCGTCCCGTGCATTCAACAGTGAACGGACCGGGCTCAGCGCCTCCGCCCACGGCTCGACCGACGACCGGCCGCCCCACTGCACCGCGCTCGACTGCTCGGGAGCCACCGCATAGCCAATGCGAATGACCACGGGCACCGCGTCGGTGTCCCTGCGAACGAGCGCGGCAAGCGCCAGCGCGGTCGCGAGCCCGGAGTTGTCGTAGTAACCGCCATCCACCAGGCGAAACACACCGGGCTCGCTATCCACCCGCGTGCGCGGCGCGATCACCCCCTCCGGCGACACTACGGGAAAGCGAGCGGACAGCGTCGCCGCAGTGCTGAGTCGCAGGTCGAGCTGCGGGTCGATGTCGTACGTCGATAGAACCCCCGCCACCCCTGTGTCCCCGAACTCGATCTGACTCGCGAGCACGCGCTCACCCGTCTCGACTCGGGTCGTGTTGAGGATGAGCGCGGGCACCGAGTCCGTCGTCCTCCACCCGAGCAACGGGTCCGACGGGTTCCCCAGGAACGAGCGCTCGAACAACATGCCGCGGCCACTGTCACCGGCGCTCTGCTCCAGCCCCAGCGAGAACGCGAGCTCCAATGCACGCGCGCGATCCACCCGTGTCCACGGAAACGGCAGAAGCCACGCGAGAATATCGGGATAGAGTCCCTCGGCAAGCGCCGGCGTCAGAAAATCCTGTCCGACGAAGTCCGCCAGCTTGCCAGTCAGCGGAAGCGAATCGCCACGGTTGGGACACGCCGCCCCGATCTCGCCGCTCCGATGCCGTCTCGCCATCGCCACATACGCCGCGCTTCCCACGCTTCCGCCCGACACGCCGCTGATCGCCAGGGTGTGAACGGGAAACGCCGGACACACGTCGGTCAGATATCCCATCACCAGCGACGCGGTCATCGCGGCCCTGATCCCTCCTCCTTCGGCCGCCACGATGAAAACCGGATACGCGTGGCCATACCGCGCCCGGTCCGGCCGGTTCGCCATCCAGGATGCGACGGCCTCTGCGACAGGCACCGGTCGCGACACGCTCCCAGCCGGTTGCGCGTCGATTCGACGGACCGCGTGATCCTCGTTGAGGTTGAGAGCCGCGAAGACAACCGCCGCGACAATGAGCCACCGCACGAACGCCTTGTTGCGGTGCCGGCTCTCGTAGAGGAGCCACGTGATCGCCGTGATCCACGATGCAACCGACAGCATGAGCACGCCCGGTGTCGTCAACCACGCCAGACAGGCGCCGCTTCTCCACACTATCCACGCGCAGAGCAGCGCCGACCCCACTGCGATCGCGGCGAAGATGTTTCGGCTAGCACGCGGCAGATCCGATAACAATGGCTGGATCGCGGCCTCCGCATCCGTGCGCGGCCGCACCGTCCGCTTCGACTCCGATGATCGCGATCGATACACGTCGAGCCACACGCGGCGACCTACGAAAAACAGGTACAGCGCAATCGACAGTCCAATGCCGCCGGCAAAGAGCACGATGGCCGACGCGCCGTCGCGCTGACTCGGCACCCACGTAACGACCGCATACCCGGTGGTGATCGCGAGGCCCGGGATCACACCCCAGATTCGAGGGACGACCTTTGCAGCCCCCGTCGGCGTGCCCTGCGTGCTCGGCTGGTAGACGTAGAGCGCGACGCGCGCGCAGTACCACGCGGTGAGGCCCGCAATGCAGGTCGCCACGAAGAGCGACACGACGGGCCCCCACGGCGCGCTGCACCGGGAGACGTTCCCGCCCTCGGCAATGACACGCAGCGCCTCGAGCCCCTGCGGGAGCGCGCACAGCGCCACCCCGGCCGCGATCGGGATCACCGCGCTCGGCAACGTCAGGCGCACGACTTCCGATACTGGAGCGACCCGCTGTCGCGCGGCATCGAGGCACTGCCGCATCACGTAATCCCGTCAGTCATCATTTCTTCGCCGCATACGCGGCCGCGCCCATGAGGTGCAGCGACACGTACGGCTCATCGCCGACGACCCAGCTGTCATGACCGGGAGCGATGTAGAAGATGTCGCCGGCTGCCATCTCGAGCGTGGTCCCGTCATCCATCGCCGCGACGGCTCGCCCGGACACCACAAGTCCGACATGCTCGACGTCGCAGCTCTTCTTGCCGAGCGCGGCGCCGACATCGGTGGACCACTTCCAGCCTGGCTGATACGTCGCTCGGCCGATCGTCATGCCGCCAATGTGCACGACCTCGAAGTGGCCCTTGGGGAAGCGCCGGGTTTCGTCGGGATGCTCGAACTGCCTGATGATGACGTCGTCCACAAGTCCTCCGGTCAGTCTCTGTACCGATCGAATTCGTTCACCTCGCCTTCCGAAACGTCAAGTTGATCCGGTAGGGTCCAAGCAGCGGGTGGTCCCCCTCCACCAAGGGTGCGATCCCGTGAAATCGGAGGCGGTCCGGACCTCCCCACACGACGACGTCGCCGTGCCGAAGGGGAATGCGAGCTTGTTTGTCGCTCCGCTTCACGCCACCGAATAGGAAAACGGCCGGCAGCCCGAGCGAGACGGAGACGATCGGATGACCGAAGTCCTGTTCGTCGCGATCCTGGTGGAGCGACAGCTTGGCGCCTGGGTCGTACCGATTGACGAGACAGGCGTCGGGCAGGAACCCAGGGAACCCCGCTGCGCGCGCCGCGTCAGCCGCCAGCCGTGCAAACACGTCCGGCAGTGGCGGCCATGGACGCCCCGTCTCAGGATCGGTGGGATCGTACCGGTAACCGGCGCGATCCGTCGCCCAACCGACGGTCCCGCAGTTCGTCATAGCGACCGACATCCGAAAGCCGCCCGGCGTGATCATGTGCCGAAAGGGCGCCGCGGCCGCCACCTCTCGCACGGCCTCGAGCAACAGAGCTTCGTCACGTAGCGCGAACCCGCGCAGCAAGAGCGAGCCCGGGCCTAGCTGCTCGCGCTTGCCGACTTCAGCAGGCTCATCGAATAACGGGAGGGTCATGAAGCCAAGTCCAGCGTCAGCGTCTAGCGTCTCGACTCGCAGCCGGCCCTGTCGATCCCCCAGGCCGCATCATGAAAGATGATGCCGACGATGTGTCGGTGCCCGGAACGAATGGACTTACACCGTGGCGGAGAACGACGCGGTAGGCGCCACGAGCCCCCTGCACCGGCCGGTGGTGTACGGTAAATGCGACCCGCCTCCGAGCACCTCGCTTTGTGTGCTGAAAGTCGGCCCGTGCCTCGTGACTTCGGCTTCGCCAGACCGTGACACGGCTGGGGCTATTCGATTTGTGCTGCGGTCCCAAAGGTGCATTACGGTTCCCCCAGTATCCCGACAACCTGCCGCCCCGAGAGGATCCCATGGAACGAGACCCCGAGACGACTGTCCAACGCGAGCCCGCCGAGGACATGGAAGACATGCGTGATGAGGAACAGCGCGGGGAGCAGCAAGCTGACGGGGCGACCGAGGACGACGACGAGATCGTCGAGGATGACGACGAAGCCTCGTACGAATCGCCGGAGCGGGAAGCGCGCGGCGAAGCGGGGTTGATGGACTAGCTGGAAACGCGAACGGTACCCGGACGCCCGGCGAATACTCGGCCGCCCCTAGTCGCTCGGCCGCCACGCTCCGCGACGAACGGCTCGTCGATCACTCGCTCGGCCCGATAGGCTCGACCTCACAACGGCACTCCGGCGCTGCCCTTCGGGGGCGGACCGGAGTGCCTAGTCTCGCCCGCCTACGATCAGGGTCACCCGCACGCGATCCGCACGCTGAGGCGGCGTGCGTTGAAGGGAATGCTCGCCTGATAGGTGCTCACCGAGTCCCCGGCGCTCGGCTCCTGTAGCGTGAGATCGGCAGTCCCGCGTACACGGTCTCGAGTCACGGCATCGAACGAGACCCGCGCAAAGTCCAACCGCTCACAGCTGCGGTCCTTTTTGCAATAGGAAGCGAACCCGCCATTCGCATCCTGTCGCAGCAGAAACGTGTGGCCGGCGAGCGTCGACCAACCGCGCCAAATCGAGATGGTGACATACGGCGGCCTGACCCCCTCCTCCAGCGCTCCACGCGCGGCCCTCCCACCAAAGAACAGCGTCACGGCCGGCCCATCATTCGGTGCACACGCCTCCTGGAAGTAGCTGGAGTCGAGTGCGAGCGAGTCAGGACCAGCGTGAGCCCGTTGCTGGGCATGCGCCTGTGGCGCGGCCATGCCACACAGCATGACGGCACAGGTGAGGGTGCCGGCCCATGCCGCACGGTGCTGTAACCTGGTGGGGTTCCGCATATGTACATAGACGACCGACCCCGGCTCGATTGCACACGAGCCCGGGACGGGTTCCGGGACCCCAGATTCCGCTGCCGTTTCAACCTTGGGCTATCCCGCACTATCGAACCAGAGGGTTGTTTACGTGATTTCCATCGGGAGGGAGTGGCGTGCCAGTCGGTCTGTCCAGCGGCGTCCCGTGCACCCTGGTCCTGCTAGTGGCATGGACCATTCCTGGCGTTGCGCAGTCGACCGGCGCACATCCACCCGATTCCAGTAACCACGCCGTTCTCCGGGTCGAGCGCACCGTGAACGGCACCGTGCTCGTCTCCCGCGCCGACCCGCCCGCGAGGATCGCCCTCCCCGCGCACTTCGTCTACGTCGGCGGTCAACGATTCCTGATCGGCACCGCCGCGGACGCCGAGCAACACCTCTTCGTCGACGCCGATCCGCAGGGAGGCGTCCGCCGGCTCGTCTGGCTGCAATTCGAGCATCGTCTGCCCCATGACGCCGGCTCCTACGACTATCGCGCCCCCCAACGGGTCCAGCTGGGCCCCTTCCCCTTCGTCACCGACACGAAGCTGTTCGCGGATTACGCGGACACCGTTCTCTCGAGCGATTCGTCCAGAGGCTCAGTCGATCAGGCGCACGTCGGCCGGCTCCTGCGTTCACGGGGATTCACACCACCCCGCGCGGTCATCCGCGCCCGCATGTTCTACCTCCCCGACAGCGCGCACCGGAAAGAGCTCATGATCATCTACGTGAAGACTCTCACGAGCGATGACCTCAAGGGGCGGGCGTTGCCGGTCGAGTCGCCTGGCGCGGAGTGGCCGGATCTGTCCCGCGACGTCGTAGAGGAGGCGCAGCGGGCCATCCGCATCCAGACACCTGGCGGCCACGACTGAGGCGCGCATTATAGAGGCTGCATGTCCGGGTCGCCCCAGCGCGAAGGGGGCGCGAGCGGGTTTGGTGGAATCTCGACCGGAGTATCGAATGCGGCTCTCGATTCGAAGCATTGCGCCCCACGCCCTCGCGGCAACGTCGCTGGTCGTGCGTGTGGTTTCTGCTCAACCAGCGCCCGCGAAGACGGGCCACAGCCAGAACATGCATGAGCTCTCCCACCTCGAGCTCGGACCATTCATGACTGTCGGAGGGATCGCGATCGAGCAGGAACTGAGCCGACCCTACGTCTACGTCGACCGCTGGCACGATCAGGATGGCTTCGACGTGTTGGACATCAGGGACCCGGCAGCCCCCAAAGTGATCGCGCGCTGGCGCATCGAGCACCCTGAACAGCATCGCCTCTCGCGCGGCGAGACGGGGAAGTACTTCAAGACACACGGCCGGTACTACTACATCAAGGCGACCGAGTTCGAGAGCGGGACACTGGACTCCGACCTCGGCGCGATCGTCTTCGACGTTACGGACCCGAGCGCACCCAAGGAAGTGGGCCGTATTCGGTCGCCGGAGTTCATGGACGGATTCGTCAACGTCTTTCCATACCGCCATTCTGATGGCCGGATGCTGGTATTCGCCGCCGTGCGCACCTTCCCCGACACGATGGCACCGCACGCCAACGTGTACGACATGGACCGCTTCCTCGCCGGTGATCCCAAGCAGGGGCTCATCGGCATCATTCCGATGCCCAACGCGGAGCATGGCGTCGGTCGTGGCTACCACGATGTGCACGTCGAGCGCGACGCCGCGTCGGGACAGGACCGCTTCTACGGCGCCGGCAACGGCGGCTTCTACCTGTTCAACGTGACACACCCCGAAACGCCAACGCTGATCACGAGCATCCCCAATCCCAATGGCGTTCCGGCGGCGCGCGCGCACACGATCGTGCCAACCCCGGACGGCCGCTACGTCGTGACGCAGATGGAGGTCCAGTTCTCCCCACTCATGATTTTCGATCTCGAGCCCGTGCTCGACAAACCCGGCGCGGCACCCGTCACCGTGCCGGTCGGCGTGTGGGCGGCCGACTGGCACGACCTCCCGCACAACCATCAGGTCCGGTGGCCATACGTCGTCGACGCGGCGTACGAAGATGGGCTCCAGGTCCTGGACATCCGCGATCCGACGAATCCCAAGACGGTCGGGTGGGCGTACACCTGCGGCTGTCAGCACATGACCGGCTACGTCGACGAGCAGCACATCCACGGACCCAGCGTCTTCAGCGGCGCCATGGAAGCCGACGTCCGCAACGCCGATGGCCTCATTGTGGTGAGCGACTTGAACACCGGCTTCTGGGCCTTCCGCATGAACGGCTTCGGGCCATTCACGAGCAGCGACCACGGGCCGCCAAAGACATGAGGGTTAGGGGTTAGACGTTGGACGTTGGCAGGAAACCTCGGGGCAAGCGGCGGGGCACTTCTCTGGCCCCGAGGTTTTCTCCAACGTCTAACGTCCAACGTCTAACGCACTATTTCACCATATTGATTGCAATCGCCGGCGTCACGGTGGCCGCCGTGTTCAGCCCCCGCGGGACGAGACGCACGCCGAGCAGCACTCCCATGCTCGAGCACCAGTTGTACTCGATCGCCGGCGCGAACGCGAACGCGGCGCTGGCGCCCGTGCTCAGGCGGACGCCCGGCACCGTCCCCGCGGAGTTGGCGCCCAGCACATTGTAGCCGGAGACGAGGGTCGTCGCGCTCTGCGCGTACACTACGTCGAGCGCCAACACCCAGTTGCGGGTCAGACTGTATTCGCCGGCCAAGTCCAGCGATGTCGAGCTGCCCGGGTTCGCGTGCCCGCGGAATCCGAGGTCCGTGCCGTAGACGCTCACGTCGTGGACGGTGACGCCGCTCGAGAACGACTGCGACGCGTTGAACCGCGCGCGCAGAATGCGACCGGACGGCATCCAGAAATAGCTCTGGGAATAGAAGGACGCGGTCGTCGTGAATGCGCCGGCGCCCAACCCGTCGCTCGGCCGATCACCCAGCCGATCGTACTTCCCCGTCGGAAAAGTCTCCTGGAGGTTGATGGACATCGTCGGGACCCAGCTACCCGGATGGAACTGCGTGAGCCGGAACTGACCCATGAGCGAGAAGTCCCCCAGACCCACCCCGGAGCTACTCGGCCCACCGCTCACCTGATTGAACCCGAAGACCGGCATCACGCCGATCGAGAACCGGTTCGCCAGACCGTAGATGACATAGCTCCGCGATCCGAACGAGTTCGTATGCGGCGCGGTGACCACGTACAGGTATGGCTCGATGAGAAAGTGCCCGGGCGGAAGCGTTCCGGCCGACGGCGCCAACATCGGGCCGGTCCACCACGCGTCACTCACCGCTTCGCGTGCGGTGCCTGTGGGCGGGGCGGCGTCCTGCGCGCGAGCAGCCTGTGCGGCGCAGAGCATGAGAGCCAGCCAGCGGACTCTCACGTCGTCTGTCGCGTGAATGTCGAGATCCAGTTCGGCTCCCACGTGCGTCCGCCATCGGCCGAAAACGCCTGCTCGAGGCGGAACGACGTGGCCGTGATGTCCGAGAAGATGAAGCGCACGAAGACGGCCCGTCCCTGGAACAACTCCTGATCGAAGAACGCCCCGCGGCCGTCGGTGAATTGGCCGATCATTGCCGTACCCAGGGCGCCATCCTGGCTATTCGACCAGTAGATGCTCCATTGGCGAGACTGTGGATTGTAGAGCCGCAGCGTCAGCCCCTCGATGTGCGTTGTCGAGTTTCCGACCTCGAGCTCGCCAATGTTGGCGCGGCCGTCCCACAGCTTGCGGACGACCGAGGTGCCGTCGTACTCGACCCAGCTGTCGGAACCACTCAGTGGATGCAACCGCCGCCTGAGATGCGCGTGCCAGCTGCCGAATTCAAAATCGAAGTCGTGTTGCCCGTCGCCCGGCGTCACGGCGCCGGGCGGGCTTCCCGTGGGCGCACTCGACTGCGCCGCTGCGGGTGACACGCGTACGAGACTCAGGAGCGAACCGGCCGCAAGACAGGCACGAACGACCTCGACCGCTCTCATGCGTATACCCTCGTAGATCGATGGTCCTGCGCACCGAATCGCCCACGAATCTCGCGGGCCTGGCCTCCAGCGACCTTCCCAGGATGCCGGGTGCGGTGGTATTCTGGTAGTGCCACTTTGTTAGCACTTCGTGATACCACTTTCCCTACCGAGCGACGCGCCGCTGTTTCGTCAGGTCTACACGGGCCTGCGGAACGCCGTCCTGTCCAACACCCTTCGCTCGGGTGAGCGCCTCCCGTCGACGCGGCAATTGGCTGCGGAGCTCGGGGTATCCCGCACCGTCGTGCTGTTGGCGTACGACCAGTTACGCGCCGAAGGGTTCGTCGCGGGGCGCGCAGGATCCGGCACGTACGTCTCGGGGAGCCTGGGCGCCTCTCGGCGACCGGCGCCGCGGCCGACGGCCAGAATTCGCCTGTCACGATTCGGGACCGCTGCGGAAGCGGTGGCATCCACGGTGGAGCTCCCCAAGCGTCGGAGCGCTGGCCTTCGATATGACTTCGCCTACGGGCGCACCGAGATTGGCACGTTCCCCTTCGCGGCGTGGCGGCGCATGCTCCTGCGACATGCCCGCAAGGCGCCCGTCCGGGAGCTCGACTATGGGCCATCGGGCGGGAGCCCCGCGCTTCGCGAGGCCATCGCGGCGCACCTGCGTCGCTCGCGGGCCGTGATGTGTGATGCCTCGCAAGTCGTCGTCGTCAACGGCTCGCAACAGGCGCTCGACCTCGCGGCACGCGTGCTCCTCGAACGCGGCGACTCCGTCGTCATCGAAAACCCGCATTATCACGGCACGCGAGAGATCTTCCGTGCGGCCGGCGCACAGCTCATGCCCGTACCCGTCGACGAGGAAGGCCTCGACCCATCCAGGCTGCCGGAACACGCTCGCATGGCAGTCGTTACGCCGTCCCACCAATTCCCGACTGGCGCGGTCCTTCCGCTCGCCCGTCGGCTCGCGCTGCTCGATTGGACTCGCCGCGCGAACGCCGTCATCATCGAGGACGACTACGACGGCGAATTCCGCTACGAGGGACAGCCGGTCGAGTCGCTGCAGGGCTTGAGCGGGTCGGACCGGGTGATCTACGTCGGGACGTTTTCCCGCACGATCTTCCCCGCCCTGCGGATCGGCTATCTCGTCGTTCCCGTGACCCTGATTCGCGCCTTCACTACTGCCAAGTGGCTGTGCGATCGCCACACGGCGACGCTGGAACAAGCCACACTCGCCGAGTTCATCAGCTCCGGCATGTACGAACGGTACCTGCGCCGAACGCGTCGCGAACACGCCCTGCACCGCGGGGAGCTCCTGGACGCGCTGGATCGGTACCTGGAAGGGCGCGTGTGCATCGGCGGACAGGCTGCCGGCACGCATCTCGTGATCTGGCCCACCCGGCGCGTCAACGAGGAGTCCGTCGTCGCTCAGGCCGCCGCGCGCGGCGTGGGGATTTATGGTATATCGCCGTATTACATTGGACGCCCCGCCCGGGCCGGCTTCCTGCTTGGCTACTCGCGCATCAGCGGACGCGACATCCGTGAGGGCGTCCGCCGATTGGTCGACACCGGCATTTGAGGCCGCATGACGTTTTCTCTTGGGAGGGGTGCTATGACGCGATGGTATGGCGCGGCGTCGCTCGCCTGGGCAGTGCTACCTGCGGTGGCATTGTGCCAATCCGTATCGTCGGCCCAGCGGGAGATCGAGCCTCTGTTGGCCCGGCAGTTGGACGCCGCGAACGCGCACGACACCGATCGGTTCCTCGGGAGCTACCTGCACGACTCGGCCTTCGTGCTCGTCTTCAACGATCAGGTCATCCACGGCTTCACCGCCGTGCACGACCAGCAGCTCAAGTGGTGGAACAACGGGAAGAGCGACGTCGTCTACAGCCAGCGCGCCCCGAACGAGTTCAATGTCGTGGTGCAAACGGTCGTGCTCGTCACGCAGCAGCTGTCCTCGAAGCGCACGCTGCCGAGCGGCGAGGTACGGGGTGGCGACTTCGTCGCCACGACCGTCTGGCAGCGGCGACCCGAAGGGTGGCGCGTCGTCGCAGCGCATGAATCGACCGGCCATTGATGTCGCTCCGGCTCCGCAGCGGAGGGACATCTTTGCAGCGCAGACGTACGAAGCGCCGCGGCCCTGAGGCTCGCGGCGCTTTCGTTCTTAGACCCTTAACCCTCGTTTCTCTCTGGGCATCTCGTTGGCCCCGAGCTTTGTTTTCCAACGTCCAACGTCTAGCCCCATCACTGCTTGTCCCAGACAACGGCAGAGCTCGTAACACCTCCGTGCGGCTCGGTCCGAGCGAGCGCGAAACCATCCACCGGTGTGGCGCTACTGCCGACCGGCCTGTGCCCGCGGTTTGAGACGCAGGGTGAGCAGATGCGTGCGCGCACGCCGCGATCGAGCCATCGACGGGGCTGCCTCGACGAGCACGATCGCCGACGCGGTGCCGATCTCGTTCACGTCCGAAGAGCCAGGTGTCGCCGCGTACGCCGTCACGGTCGACGTCCCCGTTCCGATGGCATCCGTCACGATCGTGTCGCCGCTCGCACTCACGCCGCCCAGTACGCCGTCTGCGCAGCACCCCCATGACACAACGGGCGTCCCCGGCACGCTGGGATCCGTCGCCGTCGCGACGAAGATGAGGGTATCACCGACGACCACCGTGTCGGCCGAAGGAGCGATCGAGACGGTCGGCGGCGGCGGCACCTGCACCGTCAACTGCACGCCGCCCGTAAACGCGGGATTGGAGACGCCATTGAACGGCGCCGACGTGACACTCACCAACGCGGTGTAGCCGACCGCCTGGAAAGTTTGGGTGCTCGCGGGATAGCACACGATCTGGGTCGGTGCGAGGCCTGGATTGCAGGGAGCCGGCTGACCCGGTGGTCCGGCGCCGCCACTTTGGATAATGGCCGACGCCCATCCCGCCACCGGCAACGAGCTGACGATGAGCCCAGCGGGCGTTGTTACGCGGATCGTGTCGAGGTGCACGAGGCTGATCGTGTCGCCGCCTATCACCGAATACGCCGGAGTCCCCGACACCGCGAACGACAGGGGCTGTGCGCCGGCGAGCCCGCTGTTCACGAACCACCAGATCGTGTTGTGTTGATCGGGCACGCCCTTCACGGACTTGGCGTGCACGGTGGCCGACCAGTAGCCGTTGTACTGGAATGTCGACGCCCCAGGCGGCCAGCCGCCATCAGGGCAGTACGCGACGAAGGTGCCCGCCAGGACCGTACATGCTCCCGGCGCACCATTCCCAAGCACCGGGAAGTAGGTGACGGCCGACACACTCCCGAGGGCCACCGCGCCCACCGAGTCACCCAGTGAGTTCTTGAGGACCCAGCGCACATGCTTGCTGATGTCGTAGGGGACGCCGAAGGGGACAACCGTGGCGCTGTCGAACACAAACGTCTCGGTCGTCGGCGTGTTGTTCAGCGGGACCACGATCGTCGCTACGCCAGTGACGCTGCCCGCCGATGCCCCGATCTGTGTGGTACCAGCAGCGACCGCGGTCACACGCCCAGAGGTGCTCACGGTCGCGACAGTTGGCACGCTGCTAGACCACGTGACCGGCTGGCCCTTGAGCACGTTGCCATTCACATCTTTCACCGTGTCGTTCAACTGCGCGATCGCACCGATCTGCAGCGTATCGCGTCCTGGTGCAACGACGATGGCGCCGATTGGGGCCGCCACGACGCTCACCACGCTCACGCCGTTGATGCCGTTGATCGACGCTTTCACCGTGTCGATCCCAGGCGCGACGCCCGTCACGACACCCTGGCTCGAGACGGTCGCAATGTTTGTAGCGGCCGACGTCCAAACGGGCGTGTAGCCGGTCAGCGTATCGCCGGTCCCATCGAGGAAAACGGCGCTCAACGTGACAGTCGATCCGTTGCGCACCGTCGGGGCACTCGGGGCCACGGCAATTCGTGCAAGTGATCCGCCTCCGACGATCAGCACGGCCTTGCCGACTCCACCACCCACCAGTGCTTCGACGGTGTCCTTCCCCTCCGCGATCGCGACGGCGTGGCCGCTGATCGACACCGACGCCACGTTGGGGTTCGTCCCGCCCCAGACTACCGTCGCTCCTGTCACAACCTGGCCATTCGATGTGAGCACGGTGTCCGCGAACTGCACATTCTGGCCGACACCGACGCTGTCCACATGAGGAACCACCACGACGGTGGGCACACCAGTCGCTTGATTGCTGGACCGGCTGTCGTCCGGCCCCGTCGTCGCGCACGCTGTGCTGGCGAGACATGCGGCTGGGATGACCCACATTCTGACCGCCGCAATCATCTGCGTCGCGGCCCTGAGTCGGACGGTCCTTCGTACGGTGTGTGGCTGCACGACATCAGGTTGCCGCAGCGGTGCACGGGTACATGGGTACGACGGTGAAAGTGAACCGGCCTACCGATATGCGCTGCGCCGAAGCCGGTGTCCAGAGCGATGCGACATCAGCCCCCGCGAAGTCACCGCGCGCGGGAAACGTTGGGCCTGCTCGCGGTGCGTTTGCAACCCGATCGCCGTTGTCGGTGCTACACTCGGATGGCAGTTGCGTCTTGTGCAAAACTAGAGCTTGCTCCGACGCACGAGCCGTCCGGCCGCCAGCATCGACCACCACGACTTGGCTCCCGCACACGCGCGACCCGGCGCGTGATGCAACTATTGGCCCTGCGCTACGGAGTCAGTGCGTGTCGCACATCGTCGAGAGACAAGCCGCGGATCCCCACCACTTTGTCGCGCGCTGTCGCGCCGGACACAATGCGCAGCGCGCTGCGCGGAGCGCCCAGCACGTCGGCCAGGAAGTCGAGCAACGCGTCATTTGCCGCGCCCTCGACGGGCGGCGCGGTCAACCGGACCTTGAGTGCGGCGCCGAGCACGCCAACGATGCCGTTCGAGCGGGCGCGCGGCTGCACGCGCACCGACAGTCGCACCTCATCGCCCGAAACGCGGAGCATGCCTTCCTGAATGGGAGACGGAGCCTCTCATCGCCGCCAACCGCGCGGCGTACCTTATTGACGCAGTCCGTGAAACTGAGACGTCGGCCTCGATTCGGCGATCCTGAGGGAGATCTTGATGTCGCGTCTCCGCCTGTCGCTCTTGTTGCTCGGCGCCGTGTCCGCCACACCGGCATCCGCCCAGCAACTCGAACCGATCATCTATACTATACGCGCGCCAGCGCCATCGACGCAGATCGTGAAGATCGAAGCCAGGGTGCCGACGGGCCGTCGCCCGACGCTCGATCTCACGATGGCCGTCTGGTCGCCGGGGTTCTACCGCGTCGAGAACTACGCCGATCGTCTCGATAGCCTGTCGGCGAAGAGCCCGGATGGCGCGCCGCTGGTAGTGGATCACACGGCGCCCAATCGGTGGGAAGTTCGGCCCGACGCTACCGACGCCCAGCGCCGGCACTTTGCGTCCTGGTTCGCGGAGAGCGGCCCAAGTGGCGTGACGGGTGGATAGCGGGCCGGATTGGCGAAGGTCAGGGGCGCCGGGGAACTCGCCGGGTAATCCACTCGGACACGTCGCAATCGATCCCGCCCCATTGTTCAAGGCGTGAATCGGCTCACGTGATAGGCATGTCGCCGCTCATCGTGTCGATACTAGACGCTGGACGTTAGACGCTGGACGCTGGACGCTGGACGTACTACCGAAACACTCCGAGCGGCATGTATGCCGACACGCCCCAGTTCGGCTGATCGACGATCTGCGAGATCTTGAGGTCGGCCGCGAGGCTGCAGAGGATGTACGCGTCCTCAGGACTCAGCTTTTTCTCGCGACCGAGCCAGTCGATGAGCTCCCGGACCGCGTTCTTCGCGTTGGTCATGAGGTCGGGGCCCAGCGCCGTCGCGGCGTAGTAGCCGCGCACGTCGGAGCGCGGCTGCAACGGGCCCGGCGGCGTGCGGAAATGGTAGCGCCACGCTGGCATCTTCCCGCCCTTGATCACGTTGAAGCGCAGGCTGAAGCGCATCGGACACTCGATGCCCGTGACACATACTTCCCCGTCGCCCTGCGCGGCGTGACAATCCCCCGCCGAAAACAGCGCCCCTCGCACGAATACAGGGAGATACAACGTGCTCCCCGCGGTGAGATGTCGAGTGTCGATGTTCCCCGCACCCTTGGTCGGCGGGAGCACATTGATTGGACCCGGTTCGTCGGGCGCCACCCCCATCGTCCCGCAGAACGGTACGATCGGAATCCGGATGTCGTCGCGCAGCGCAGTCTCTTTCCCACTCGACAGATCGAAGTATCTGATGTACGGCGCCTTGAAGTCCTCGGCCAACAATCCAAGGCCCGGGATGATCGCCGCCCAGCCCCAGGCCAGTGGCTCGAGGGACAGGATGGTCACCTCGAGCGTGTCTCCCGGCTCTGCCCCCCGCACGTACACCGGCCCCGCCAGGGGATAGAGCTTGTCGAAGTTGAGCGTCGCGAGCGCGGAGGGAGGCATGCCCGGCTTGAGCTGACCGCCGCTCACCTCCTCGGTCTCGCAGTGCACCGTGTCGCCAGGGTCGATCTCGATAGCGGGCTTGTTCTTGTAATCCCACTTGTAGTGGACCCGCTCGGGCGGAATGCGATGCTCGGCCACGGTCACCTCTCCTTGCCAGTCGTGTTGCTGGGAGATAGCGGCAAAGGGGCCGAAGGGCAATTGCTGGACGCTGGACGCTAGACGCTGGACGTTAGACGTTGGAGGATACCGCGGAGGCCGACCTAGCCGGGCCGCAGCCGGCCATCGAGGTTTCTTCTCTAAACGTCTAACGTCCAACGTCTAGCGTCTAACTTCCATGCGCAACCGACTGGTCATACTCATTGTTGGCGCGGCGTTGAGCAGCGTCGCGGCTCCACTCTTCGCCCAGGATGCGAAGCCACAAGATACCGAGGTGTGGCAGCCCGTGCCGCCGGTCGTCACCCCGGGCAATACCGTCGGCGCGCCGCCCTCCGACGCGATCGTGCTGTTCGATGGCAAGAGCCTGGACCAGTGGGTATCGGTCCGCGACAAGACTGCAGCCAATTGGGTCGTGGCCGACGGCTTCCTCACGGTGAACAAGGCCGCGGGAGATATTGAAACGAAGCGGACGTTCACGAACTTCCAGTTGCACGTCGAGTGGCGCATTCCCGCCAACGTCACGGGCAGCGGCCAGGAGCGAGGCAACAGCGGCGTGTTCCTCGCCGCACTCCCCAGCGGTATCTACGAACTGCAGATCGTGGATTCCTACAACAACGCGACCTACGTCAATGGCATGGCCGGCAGCATCTACAAGGAAAGCATCCCGCTGGCGAATGCGAGTCGCAAGCCCGGCGAGTGGCAGAGCTACGACGTCGTGTGGACCGCGCCCACCTTCAATGCGGACGGCTCATTGAAGACTCCAGCCTACGCCACCGTCCTCTTCAACGGCGTCCTCGTCGCCAATCACTTCCAGCTGAAGGGCGAGACGAAGAACACCGGTCAGCCTGCCTACCACCCCTACACCGCCGCACCAATCGCCCTGCAGGCCCACGGGGACCCGAGTCCGCCGATCAGTTTTCGGAATATCTGGGTGCGAGAACTGGCGCCGCAGTGAGATCAGCCTAGTCCTCCAACGCCGGCATAGTCGCCAGCACATCCCGCGCCGACGGCCGATCGACCACCGCCTCGTCCCGCTGCACGCGTCCGTCGCGAAACACGATGATCCGGTGTGCGAACTGCGCGATGTCCGCCTCGTGCGTCACCATCACGACCGTGAGACCCAGATCGTTGAGATCCTGCAGGACCTGCATGATCTCCACCGACGTGCGGCTGTCGAGATTCCCCGTCGGTTCATCCGCCAGCAACAAGGCCGGCCGATTGACCAGCGCTCGCGCTATGGCGACTCGCTGCTGTTGGCCGCCGGACAGCTGCGATGGGAAGTGCTCGGCTCGTTCAGCGAGTCCCACCGTCGCCAGTGCCGCATTCGCGCGCGAGAGGCGCTCCGCCTTGTCGAGGCGCGTGTAGAGCGTGGGCAGCTCGACGTTCTCGAGCGCTGTCGTACGCGCCAACAGATGGAACCCCTGGAACACGAATCCCAATTTGCGGTTCCGGATGCCGGCCAGCGTCTCCTTGTTGAGGGTGGAGACATCGATCCCGTCGAGCAAGTAGCGGCCCGTCGTCGGGCGATCGAGACAGCCCAGGATGTTCATGAGTGTCGACTTCCCGCTCCCACTCGCGCCCATGATGGCGACGAAGCTCCCGCGCTTCACGCTCAAGCTGACGCCGCGCAGCGCGTGCACGCGCGTCTCGCCCAGGTCGTAGTAGCGGTTGAGGTCCTCGACACGAATGATCTCGCCGCCCAGAGCTCTCTGTTCGCCATCGGCGCCGCTGGAGGCATCGGTTGCGTCGTGGGCTGGGGCGCCGGTGAAGCGCTGGCGCATGTCCCGGGCAAGCTGTGTGAACGGCATGGGCGAACGCGAGCGGCCTATCGCCGTGCGCCGCTTTGGGCGACGGATCCGGTAATGACCTCGTCACCTGTGCTCAACGTGCCCTTGATGACCGCGACGACCTCGGTGTAGGCGTGGTCGGTGATGCCGAGGGCCAGTTGCACGGGCTCGACATCGCCGCCGCCCGTGCGCTTCCAGACGATCGCCCTTTCCTGCGCCGGAGCCGCGTGCGCGGCTGGTCGGTGGGCCTGCGAGTTTGGCGCCGGGACGGTCGCGGCCGTGTCATCAGCCGGAGTGAAGCCATTGCGCTCCGTCGCGTGGTCGTCGATGCCCGCGCGTACGTACAGCTGGTGCAGCTCATCGGCCGAGAGCGGGGGACGATATCGGAGCGCGCTGTTGGGCACCTTCACCACGTCGTGCACGCTCGCCACGGGCACCGTGACGTATGCGGTCATCCCGGGGAAGAGCTTGAGATCCGGATTGGCGAAATCGATGATCGTGCTGTAGGTGACGACGTTCTGCACCGTCGACGCGTTCATGCGAATCTGGCTCACGATTCCCTTGAAGGTCTCCTTCGGGAACGCGTCGACCTTGAATGTCACCGGTCGCCCGAGCTGCACGCGGCCGACGTCGGACTCATCGGTCGCGGCGTAGAGCTGCATTTTCGTCAGGTCCTGTGCAATGGTGAAAATCGTCGGCGCCTGTAGCGAGGCGGCGACCGTCTGCCCGACATCGACGTTGCGCGCGACCACGGTGCCATCGATCGGCGAGCGGATCACCGTGTACTCGATGTTGGCGCGCGCCACGTCGACGGCTGCGGCCTTGAGCTTGACCTGGGCCTTGGCCTGTGCCAACGTAGCCGCCGCGCCGTCGACGGTTGCCTGGGCGACGTCGACCGTCGCCTTCATGTCGGTCAGTGTTTGTGCCGTCGCATAGTCCTTGGCCACCAGCGGGACGTAGCGCTCATAGTCGCTCTTGGACTGTGCCAGAGTGGCCTGTGCCTTTTCGAGGTCCGCCTGGGCGGCGATGACACTCGCCTGGGCACTCTCGTGGTCCGCGGTCGCCTGCTCCAGAGCCGCACGGAAGAGGGTCGGGTCGATGAGCGCGATGATGTCGCCGCGGTGGACCCGGGAGTTGAAATCGGCGCGGAGCGTGGCGACCCGTCCGGACACCTGTGAGCCGACCTGCACGGTCGTCACGGCGTTGACGGTTCCGGTGGCGTCGACGACGTCGTGGATGTCGCCGCGCGTCACGGACGCTGTGAAGTATTGCACGTGCGACCCGCCGCGCAGCTTGAACGCGGCGAAGGCGACGACGAGCGCGGCACCACCGATGGTGACGGCCCAGCGGATGCGTCGGGGCGATGATACGCTCGTGCCGTCACTCATAGCGGAGGGCATCAATGGGATCGAGGAGCGCGGCTTTGCGCGCGGGGTAGTAGCCGAAGAACACACCGACGGCGATCGAGAACAGTGCGGCCAGGATCACCGCCTCGACCGAGAGTTGCATGGCCCACCCGAGGGCTCGGCCGCCGATGACGGAGACGACGATGCCGAGGAGCACGCCGGCTGCACCGCCGACGAGGCTCAAGAGCACCGACTCTCCCAGGAACTGGAGTTGAATCGCGCTCTCGGTCGCGCCGACCGCGACGCGCACGCCGATCTCGCGGGTGCGTTCGGTCACGGAGACGAGCATCACGTTCATGATGCCGATGCCACCGACGACGAGGGAGATCGACGCGATCGCCGCGAGCAAGAGGGTGAGCGTATGGCTGGCCTCGATCTGCGTCTGGATGATGTCCTCGGGGTTGCGGATGTTGAAATCGTCCTCCTGTTCCGGCCGGAGCCGATGCCGGTCGCGGAGGAGGGCCGCCGCCTGCTGGCCGGCCAGCTTGATGGCAGAAGGAGAAACGGCCGAGCACATGATGTCATCCAGCCAGGCGATGCCGCGGAGTTTTTTCATGACCGTCGTATACGGCATGATGACGGTATCATCCTGGTCCTGACCCGACATCGACAGGCCCTTCGGCTGAAGCGTTGCCACCACTCGGCACGGCAGGCCGGTGACCCGGATGACCTTGCCGATCGGGTCCTCGTTGGGAAAGAGCTGTTGCTGCACCGTTCGGCCGATCACGCAGACGTCCGCGGCTCGATCGACATCGTCCTCAGAGAACAAGGCACCTTCGCCCACGTACCAACGCTTGATGTCGAAGAAGTCGGGCGAGACACCGCGGTAGTTCGTGAACCAGTTCTGGTTGCGATAGATGATCTGGACCGATCCATCGACATTGGGCGACATCGCCTTGATGAGCGGGATCTGGTTCTTGATGGCGAAGCCGTCAGCCAGGGTGAGGCTTTTCGTGCCGTGCACCCCGGTCCGCACGCCATTGACGGCGCGGCCCCCCGCCTCGATCCACACGAAGTTGTCGCCCAGGTTGTTGAGCTGCTGCTCGACGCGCGCCTGCCCGGCCTTGCCGATGGCCACGACGCAGATGACCGCCGCGATCCCGATGGTGATCCCGAGGATCGTGAGGATACTCCGCATCTTGTTGCGGAGCAGCGTCCAGATGGACGAGGCGAGGAGGGCCCAGTAGTTCAAAGGCGAACGGCGGTGTCAGGGGTCAGGGATCGGGGATCAGGGACCAAACGCGGCACCTACTAATGGAGTCCAGCATGGTGAAACTAGGGTGGTGTGGCTTTCACGACGATTACATCCGCCCCCTGACCCCCTGACCCCCTGACCCCCTGACCCCGCCGTTTGACGCCAAGCGACCTCATCCATTCCCCTCTCACTGCACCCTCACGATGCCCACCCGAAATCCGCTCGATGGCGAGATCGGCCCCCCTGTCCCGCTTAGGAGCTGCAGCTGCTCGTCGATCGTGGCCGGGCCGTTCGGCAGGAGCCAATACGTCTTCCCGGTTCCTGGGATGCCGGTTTTCTTGAACTGGAATGATCCGGGCGTGAGGAGATACGGTCGGAGCGGCGCGGGAAGTGGGTAGAAGGACGCTTGAGTGAAGAGCACCGCGTAGATGTTCCGCAGGTCGAAGCTCGGCACCGTGACGCGTGGGTCCTGGGGGATGAACGACGCGGAGTCGAGCAGCGTCGATTGGTCGAGCGCAGTAACGAGACTCCAGTAGACCAGCATGTCAGCCACGGGGGCGCCGGTCGCGTTGCTCACGTTGGCGAGGCCATGGAGGCTGGTGTTGGTAATCATCGACTTGATGAATCCGCCTTCGGCGGCGGCGCTGGAGCCATTCGCATAGTTGTCGATCGCCCAGCGGGCGAAGTTCCAGCCCGCGCCGTACTTCCCTTCTGTCGTGCCCGAAAAGGACTCCTGTGGCGAGAGGCCCGTGCTGTCGATCTCCTCGAGGAAGGTGAAGAGAAACGGGAAGTGACTGAAGGTGAACGTGAACGGGCTGTTGGGCGTCTGGCACCGCAGCGGATCGACAAACGTCGGTTCGCACCCGATGGTCTGATCGAACCCTGCGTCCGAGCGCCAGCTGGCCAGGTTGTAGTTGCGCCCCCAGATCTCCGATGAGATCTGCGCCAGTCCCTCCTCGAGCCAGACGAGCTCCGGCTCGTACGTGCCGCCGATGATGTGATCACCGATCGAGACCACGTGCTTGCTCTCGTGGGCGGCGGTCGAGCGCGCGAATGCTTCCCAGTCGCTGATGTCGAACCCGCTCGCAGATGGGACGGACATGTAGATCATCTCGGTCAGGTTCGAGAACGGATTCACGCTGCGCGAGTAAAAGTCGCAGGGGCTGACCATGGCGATGGTGCCACCAGCGAAGTTGTTGATGACCGGCGTGAAGACGATCGTGACCTTACCGGCGCCGGAGAGATCTTGATCGAGCTGCAGCGGATCGCCGATGTAGGTGAGCAGGTGCTTCGCGTAGGTCAGCGTGTCATACTCGACGCCGAACTGGCGGTAATAGGAGGAGTCGAAACGGAATTGCGATGGCCAGTTCGTGAGGCTGGTATCGGCGATGACTTGTACGTGGGCGCCTACGTAGACCGTCCGGGCCCCGATCGAATCGACCTGACTGCACATTCCTAGCAGTGCGGTACGCACGTACACCTTGTTCACATTGCCGACCTTGGTGCCGACGAGCGACCTTGCTGTGACCGCGGGCGCGTGTTGCGCGCGGCGCGAGGCGGCATCGGCTCGCAGTTGTGGCAGCGGATTGCCGTAGCGCTCGAGGATGCGGCGATTGTCCTCGAGGACGGCGAGGTGGTTGCGCACTGCCCGTCGCATGAACGCCATCTCACGCCGGTACGCAGGCGGCATCGAGCTGGTCGCTGGCCGGATCGAACTCGGTGGCACTCGGCGCGGCTGTGCGGCAACCACGTGTGCGGGGGCCGCGGCTCGACCTCGGGTCGCAGTGCTCACGCCGACCACCGATCCCGCGATCTGAAAATCCTCGAGCGAGGCGGAGGCGGTATCAGTGTTGACGACGGTGAGGAGGTAGATGCCCTCCGGGGCGAGCGAGAGTGTCGTCTCGAAGGCCGGCGAGCCCGTGAAGATGGCGGCCTGCCCGACCGCGAGCGAGGTCACGTTGGTGGGACATGCGACGCCGATGTTGATGACGAGCGCTGTCGTGCCCGTGAGGCCCGTGTACGGCGTCGTGGATGGCGGCGTGCAGCCGGTTGGCACGTTCGACACGGCGATCGAGCCCGCGCCGGTGCCGATCGGGATGCCGGTCACCGAGTACGTGCCCGTCGCCGACGTGGTCACCGATGGTAGTGCACTGGCGCCCGACGGCGTGACAGTGACGGTCGCGCTCGCGATGCCGACCCCGCCTGGATTCGTAGCTACGGTCCCGGAGATCGTGCCGCCTGGCGGGTGACAAGTAACCGTGATGTTGGCGGTTGCGGTCGCGCGTGAAGTGGCCAACGAGTATGGCGTCGGGTTGGGTGTGGCGCAGCCACTGGGGAGCTTCGACAGCGCGACCAATCCGCTGCCGATCGGCACGTCGGTGACCTGGTACGCCCCGGTTGTGTCGGTGATGACTGCGGGGAGCGCGGACCCGTTTGTGGGCGTCACGACGACGCTGACGCCGGCCAGTCCGCCGCCTAGGCTACTCGAGACGATGCCGGAGAGCGATCCGGTCCTGGGCGCAGTCAACGAGTGGGAGCACGCGCTTGTCACAACCACCGAAGCGAGCGCGATGATCCTGAATACGCGACTTGCACGGTGACTGCGGGTGTGCACCACTGTCCGTCACCTTCGGCTGCTCTGGTCCAGCACACGACAACCGCGAACGCTTGGGGGTACGCGTGCGTAGACGTCCGACGGTATTTGTCGGCTACGCGGCGCGCACGAGAGCGCGCCGAACCATATCGAGTCCGGGAAGATCGAGCAATGGCGAATTTGTCGAGCTGTGCTGCGGTCGATGGCTGACTCGACAGTGCAGTTCGGTCAGGTCGTCTCGTTTTGCCGCCGCATTGAACGAGTTATGTCGCGCATCGTACCAATGAGGGCCCATGAATAGCGGGTCGCTGGGCGGCGGGTCGAGCATCGTATCCCGCGTGGCTCCTTCGTCACCATCTTTACCGTTGCCACATGTCTTCGGCGGCGAACTCGCGTTGTTTGTAATTTGTCCACGTTCACCTTTCTGTTGTTCTACTTTCTCGGGCGCGTGAGCGCCCGTCGCCCGAGCGGCACTGACGGGCGGCGTCATGGAGCGGAGAACGTGACCGACATTCAGATCAAGAAGAGCGGATCCAGGAAGCCACGTCCGGCGGATGCGGATCTGGTCTTCGGGACGGTATTCACGGATCACATGTTCGTGATGGACTACTCCGACGACCATGGGTGGCACTGTCCGCGCGTCGAGCCCTATCAAGCGCTGCCGCTCGATCCCGCGGCGATGGCCTTACAGTATGGGCAGTCGGTGTTCGAGGGGCTCAAGGCCTACCGCGCCAAGAGCGGTTCGATCGGGATCTTCCGCCCGTCCGCCCATGCGGAGCGGCTCGTGCGTTCGTGCGCGCGGATGTGCATTCCGGAGATCGACCCGGACTTGTTTGTGGAGTCGCTGAAGGCGGTGGTGCAGGTCGACGCCGAGTGGGTGCCGAGTGCCCGGGGGACTGCTTTGTATCTTCGGCCGACGGTCGTGGCATCGGAAGCCGCACTCGGCGTGCGTCCGGCGCGGCGCTTCATCTATTATGTGATCATGACGCCGGGCGGCCCGGTGTACGGCAGTGACCCGCGGCTCAAGATTCTGGTGTCCGACCGACACGTGCGCGCCGTTCGTGGCGGGGCCGGTTTCGCGAAGACGGGCGGCAACTATGGGCCGACGTTGCTCTCGACGCGTGAGGCACAGCAACAGGGATTTCATCAGGTGCTGTTCCTTGACGGTGTGCACCGGGAGTATGTCGACGAACTCGGCATCATGAACTTCATGGTCAGGCTCGACGATGAAGTCGTGACGCCGCCGCTGTCGGACACGATCCTTGCGGGCGTCACGCGCGATTCCGTGCTGACCTTGCTGCGCGACTGGGGCGTCCCGGTCGTCGAGCGCCCGCTGTCGATCACCGAGATCTTCGAAGGCGGCCGCCGCGGGCACCTCAAGGAAGCGTGGGCGACGGGGACCGGCGCCGGCATCGCGGCGATCGGTGAGCTGTCTTACCGTGGCGAGCGCCTGGTGATCAACGGGGGCGACGTCGGCGCGCTCACTCGCAAGATCGACGCGGCGCTCACCGGCATTCGCTATGGGGAGTCGGATGATCCTCACGGCTGGATGGAGCGGCTGTAGACGCTTGAGTCAATCAAACCGCTTGCTTGTGTACGCTCGCTTACTCGCCGCCACGAGTTGATTCGCTCCAATCGAGGGCGACGCCTACAACTATATGATGTGCACTCGAGGTGCTGAGACTCGACGCGCCGTCGTGCAACGGGTGTTCAAGGACGTCGAGGTCGGTGCCGTCCCCGATGTTGTGGTGTGCGGTGTGGCCGGCGAGGGGCGGGCGACGCATTGCGTCGCCCCTACCCGCCGAATTGTGGGCTCGAGTGCAGAACTCGCGCTTGTCGGCGGTAATGCGGCGCCGATTGTGAACAATCTCGGCAATGCGATTGGGCGAGATCCCGATGGCTTTGGCCAAAGCATTCTGCGACAGCCCGAACTCGGCGAGAAACGCCTCCTGTAACATCTCGCCCGGGGTAACCGGCTCGAAGAGATCGCGGTCCATGTGTTGTGCTCCCATTCAGTGGTAATCCACGATGCTTACAGTACGTACCGGTATACGGTCAAGCCTTGCCCGCACAACCCCGCACAACCCGTTTGCGCGTCTCTTCGGTGTGGTCCCAATCCTTATCTTGGTGAGGTAGGACCGTCCCCATTCGCCGCCTGTCATGACCGATCGCTTGTACTACCACGACTCCTTCGTCCAGACCTTCGACGCCGAAGTACGCGCGGTCGTCGCCGGTCCGCGTCCGGCGCTGATTCTCGACCGCACCGCATTCTATCCCACGAGCGGCGGTCAACCGTTCGACGCCGGCTGGATTGCCGTTGGGGACGTCGGGAATCCGACGTGCGAGGTACGCGTTGTCGAGGTGGCCGAGTCCAGCGATGGCGAGATCGTGCACTATGTCGAGGTATCGGAGCACAGCGAGCTCCCGAGCGCCATTGAGCCGGGCACTCGCGTTCGTGGTCGGATCGATGCAGTGCGCCGTCGCGATCATATGCAACAGCATTCTGCACAGCACGTGCTGTCGGCCGCATTCGACCGGCTGTTTGGGATGCGCACCGTGTCATTTCACATGGGCGCCGATTACTCCTCGATCGATCTGGACACGCCGGCGTTGACGACCGCCCAGGTCGAGTCGGCTGAGCGGCTGGCGAACGAAGTGATTCTCGAAGATCGACCGGTTGCCGTGCGGTTCGTCACGCCAGCAGATGCGGCGGGCTTGGAGCTGCGCAAGGATCCGGTGGCCGACCGATCCGAACTGCGGATCATCGATGTGCAGGATTTCGATCGCAGCGCGTGCGGCGGCACGCACGTCAGTCGCACCGGTCAGATCGGGTGCGTGCTCCTGCGCAAGACGGAAAAGGTGCGGCATGGCTGGCGCGTGGAGTTTGTCGCCGGCCAGCGCGCGGTGGCGACGGCCCGCGGCGACTTCTCTGTGCTAACGGCGGCGGCCGCTCTCTTCTCCGCGGCTCGGTCCGACGTGACGGAGCAGGCGCGCCGAGCCCTCGATGAGGTCCAGTCGTTGCGCAAACAACGCGAGCAATTGCAGGCGGAGCTCGCAGGTGCGCAGGCGGCGGCGATGCTGGCCGCTACTCCTGACATCGGCGGATACAGGGTGGTCGTGCGAAGCTTCCCCGATCGGGACGTGAACGGACTCAAGCTCCTGGCGCAGGCGCTCACCCGCAGCTCCCCGAACGTGGTCGCTATCCTGGCGGGGACCTCGCCACAGGCGTCGTTGGTTTTCGCTCAGTCTCCTGGTGGGCCGTTCGACATGCGAGCGCTGATGCAAGCCACGGTGGCGAAGCTGGGCGGTCGCGGCGGCGGCACCAAGGACATCGCCCAAGGTGGAGCGCCGAGCGCCGAGGGACTCGACGCCGCGCTCGCGGAAGTCGCAAGTACACTCGGCCGCGCGCCTGCGTAAGATGCCAATCGATGACGGCGCGGTTCAGGTGGACGGTCACGGGCTCACACGCCGCCGCGTAGTCCAAAGTCTCCTCGGCATACTGGGCGGCGCCGTGTTGCCCATTCGTGTCGCAGGAAAGGCGGGCCTCCTGAAGTCGATGCCATTCAAAGCGGCCGAAGATTGGCGCTACGGACAGGTCCTGCTGCCCACGGGCATCCGCTCTCGCCTGATCGGAAACGTCAACGGCATCACGATGCAGGTTCTCGAAGCCGGCTTCGAGGAGAAGAGCCGACCAGCCATCGTGCTACTGCATGGGTTCCCGGAGCTCGCGTACAGCTGGCGAAAGGTGATGCTGCCACTGGCTGCGGCCAGCTATTACGTGGTCGCGCCAGACCGCAGGGGCTACGGGCGCACGTCCGGGTGGGACGTTCGGTACGATGACGATCTCGATCCATTCTCCACGCTCAACCACGTCGGGGACGTGGTCGCACTCGTTTCCGTCCTCGGCTACCGTTCCGTGGCAGCGGTGATCGGGCACGACCAGGGATCCCCCATTGGTGCGTGGTGTTCGCTCATCCGGCCCGACGTCTTCCGCTCGGTCGTGATGATGAGCGCACCATTTGGCGGCCCGCCCACTCTGCCGTTCAACGTTGCCGACACCGCGAGGGCGGCGAAGACTCCAGTGGTGGACCCCATTTATGAGCAACTGGCTGCGCTGCGTCCCGCGCGGAACCCTTCCAAGACTCACCGGTCGGACTTCGTCGCCTTACCGTTGGCCCGAGCCCGCCGCGGATGTGGTGCTGACCGGATAGACGAAGATCGCCAGAGGCCTCGCCATGTCGGTCTGCGTCCATGTCGATCAAGCCGCGCGCAATCTACGTTGCTGCCCCTGCCTCCAAGTGGTAAAACCCAAACGTTTCGGTTATATTGGGTACGTGCCCACGGTGCTGCGGGCGGAGGGATTCGCGTTTCGGATCTACACCAAGGATCATCCGCCTGCCCACGTGCACGTTGTGTGGGGTCGGGGAAACTTAAAGGTCTATCTTGAATCGGAGCGCCCTCCAGAGCTCCGTGGCCACGTGTCAGTGGCCGATGTCAGACGCGCGGTTGCTTTGGTGGCCACGCATTACGATGCCCTTCTGGCAGCCTGGCACCTCGTGAATCCTCAGCCGTGAGCTTGTGATGAAGCCTTCGTTGTTACAGCGACCTCTTTCTGCAGCAGATGCTCGACTCATTGTGGCACGCGGAGCTCGAGCGGATGCGATCGGCCCGCGTGCGAAGGGTGCACGCTACGACGTGCGTTCGGACAGAGTGGTTCTCGACCTTAAGGGGGGCTACACCCTGGCTGTCCCGAGACGTGCGCTCCGAGGTGTCCTTCGAGAAGCCGAGCCGGCCGAGCTCCGGCGCTTGCGAATCGAGGGTGGCGGCTCTGTTGTTTACTGGCCTGCGCTGGACGAAGGTTTTGACGTTGCCGAACTGCTCAGTGGAGTCCTAGGATCGCGGGCTGCTGCTGGTGCGCTGGGACGCCGCGGTGGCGCGGCCCGTACACCGATCAAGGCTGCGGCGGCCCGCGCGAACGGCAGGCGAGGCGGCCGCCCTCCAGCGCGGCGGGCATCGCCTCGGTAGCTGAACGCGGCCGGGAGGATCGATGGTACGAAAAGGGCGTGGCCGCACACGCAGTCTCAAGCCGCAGATCGCCGAACTGGTGCTCACGCTCGAGGACACCGAGCCACCGGTGTGGCGCCGAGTCGCGGTGCCGTACGACATCCCGCTTGCGGTACTGCATTGAGTGTTGGTCGTGGCGATGGGGTGGAAGGGCTATCACCTTCACGCCTTCGAGGTCGACGATGTGACATACGGTGTACAGGACGATGAATTCCCGGACAGCACGATCTCCGAAGAAGGGGTGACCCTGCGCACCATTGCACCGGGGGTAGGGGAGACATTCAGGTACCAGTATGATTTCGGCGACAATTGGCAGCACCTGGCGAGACTCGAGCGGCTCGTCCCGTTTACGCGCGAGGCTTTGGTGCCGCACTGCTTGGATGGCGCGCGCGCCTGTCCTCCGGAAGACGTGGGTGGCATTGGTGGATACGCCGAGATGCTGCAGGTCTTGGCCGGTGAACATCGTTTCGCGCTGCCGGACAGCAACGAGGAGGAGTCCGAGGACATGGGCGACCTCAACACGCCCGCCTCGTACCGACGGTGGCTGGGCTTCGACTTCGACCCGGATGAATTCCATCCCCGGTACATCAACATGGAGTTCAGTCGGCTGCTCGCCTTCGACGAGCAGTTTCAACTCCTGCTACGGGATTTCTAAAATGAAGGGGCGCTCGGTGGATCGCGGGAACTCGCGGAGGCCGGCAGCACTCCGATTGTTACTGGAGACCACGGGCGGGGCGCCTCTTACGGCCATCTGGCGCCTGCGCTTCCAAGTGATGTCAGCGGCTCGGCGTCGATCCGAGTCAATACCCGACGATAGTACGCCTTCGTGATCGCGTTTCGGCTGCGGCGCATGGCGCTCACGAGCTCTTGGCGCAACGCTTGATGCCTACGATTACGCGCGTCCAGCGCCTGTCGCCGGGCGATCGCCGCCGCCGCGATCAGACGTGCACGATGCGCCTCGTAGGCTGCCGCAGCGGCGATGGACGCGCCTGGCGCGGGGATCACCGTGATGTCGCTCAGGCCGCCGAAGCCCTGAATCGAGGCGTCCACCTCCTGTGTCCCTGGGTTCAGTGCCTGTACTTCCCCTTCGGCTTCGACGATGATCACACGACTGGAGTCAGACGAAACGACTGGGCCGGCGTCCCATTCGACGAACATGTTCGGGTATGCATTCCCCGAGGAATCGATGCCAATCGCCTCCATCTGCACGCTGTCGCCAACGGTCAGTGTGTCCGCGGGCGGCACAACTTGAATGCGGGCGAAGGGATTGCAGATCGGCGTGCTCGCGACGTAGCAGATCGTAAGAGACGACTGAGCCTTGACCGCACCGGCCGTAGCAGTAATGACCGCACGGCCGTTCGCATCGGGGACGATCAGGATCGAGCCACCGACGATCGTATCTGGACCTGCTCCCAAAAAGCCGCTCACCGGAGGGTTCGTGCTGGTGAAGACGACAGGATAATTGTTCAGCACGCGGCCGCTCAGCGTTTTGACGGTCGCTGTGACCTGGACGAGTACGTCCAGCGGGTTCGGGATCGCAACGACGGAATCGGGGCTGATCTGTAGCGAGATGCTCGCGGGCGCTGTCGTGTCGATCACCACCGTCGTGTTGCTCCCGGTCTTGCCACCCGCCGAAGCGGTGATCGTCACGGTGCCAGCGCTCCCGCCCAGCACCCTGCCGGCGCTCGAGACCGACGCGATGCTGGTGTCCGAAGACCTCCACGTGACCGGCAGGTTGAGCAGATTCCCGTTCAGGCTCTTCACCGTGTCCGACAACTGCATCCCCGACCCGATGGCGACGGTGTCGCTTGAAGGTTCGACAATGACGGAACCGACGGGAACGGGATTGATCGTGAGGGTGGCGAAGCCCGAGACCCCCTGTGCGCTCGCCGCGAGCCGGACTTGACCCGTATCGCGCGCCGTGGCCCGTCCATTCTGATCGATGCTGGCGATGGCCGTGTCGCTGCTCGACCAGAGGAACGTGACGCCGGTGACGACTGCGCCTGCCTCGTCGTGGGCCGTTGCGGAAAAAGTCTGAGTAGCGTGGACAGTCACTGCGGCCGAGTCGGGCGTGATCACGATGCCGCGAAGTGGGCCGACGCCGGGGCCAACGGCCTGCTGCGAGGAGCTGCACGCCAAGTCGACCACGAGCAGCGCCAAGGCGGCGCCACAGATCCACTCCGGACGGAGTTTCACGTTCCACCGCAATGTGGGCGCGCAGCTGCCGGCGGGGTCCGAAGCGCGCTGTTCACAATTGCGCCGGCGGCCACGCCTGCACCAGTTCGTTCACTCGTGAGCAGGACGTGGCCTATCAGTCGCTGCGCGACACCTTCCTGGCCGAGCCAATCCAGTAGGAGCGAAACGGTGATCAAAGGCCCCCGAGGCATGCGCTAGATACGCGGTCCGCCACTCGGCGCCGGCGCGGCGTACTCGACAGCTACTCGGAGCGACGGGGTCGCCTTGTCACTGCAACAAAATCGACCGCCAGGCGAGGAACAATTGTGCTTTCGGCTGAGGGCGGCGTGGCGACGGCAGGGCAATCAGCCCCGGCAGCAATCGGACAAGGGGTTCGCGTTTGGATACCGCCTCAGATTGTGCCCCCAATTGTCCCCAGCCGGCCTGGCACTCGCCTGCCTGGCGAGCTGGCGGCCGAGCGCCTGGGACTGTATGCCACTCAATCCTTGCGCGGTCGACTGCCGACCAAGGGAGCAGTCCGGAGATCCTCACGCGCCGCACTCAGGAAGCTGGCGTAGAACGCATTTTCCTCGGCGGTCGACGAGTCCGAGAACGCACCGTACAACTGCGCGCTCGCTCCACCCAGCCAGCGAACGATTGTGCTCTCCTCGACCTCGAACGTGATCCGCTGTTGGTACAGCGCGGCTCCGCCCGCGCTATCTGCGACCCAGGCCTCGGACAGTCCGCCTGGACCCGTGAACGGCTGAGAAAGGGATGCTGTCACGAGGCGGTCGAGCATCAAGGGGAAATCCCATTTTGGTTCTTGTTGGAACTGGAAGCGCCAGCCGAGCACGTGCGGGGCATCGAGCAACGTGAACCGCATGATTAGATCGTGTACCCCGACAGAGAAGAGCGAGATCTTCGTCGACACAGCACTGCTCAGACGCAGCGTATCTGGCATCTGCCGGGGCGGGCCGGTCAACGGCGCGAGGTGTCCCGCACGCGTCGTGGCGATTTCCATCGCGAACCGGCCGCCACCGAGGTCGACTCGCGCCCACTCGGCGCCGCTGGTATCCGTAGCCACGCAATGAAACTGCGCCGCCTCGCCGATCATGCGCAGCGAAGAGGCATAGCTCGGGTAAATGGCCGCGAGTCGATCCATGTGAATCCCGACAACGAGACGTACATGGGTCTTGAGGGAGTCCCGTTTCGTGACGATGCTGTCGAGCGAGAGCCAGCGACCGAGCACGGCAGCCGCGTGCGGGTAACGCGACAGCGAGGCTTCACGCAACTCGGCGCCCGTCATTTCCGCCGCGTTCCTGAATGCGGCCTGAATGCCGCGAGCGAGGTCCTGGACGGTGAACGAACCGAGCGTCTGCTCGACCGTGGACGTCCAACGGAAGTGCCGGCGGCTGAGTCGCTCTAACCGTACGCGCCTGAGGGAAGCGCCCAGCTCGACCGGCATGGCCGTGTCTGGTGCTATGTCATATTGATTGTTGCGAACGGTGCCGGTCACCGACAGCGTCCGCGTGCTATCGTGGACGTCGTTCCATATGGATGAGTCACCGTAGATCGCGGACGGGATGAGGCTCTTTTGATCGAAGGCCTTGAAAGCTGTGACGACCTTCGGCGTGAACTGCACGTTCGTACTGCTGCGCTCGAAGCTCGCCATTAAGTCGTCCAGCTTCTGGCGCCCGGTGATGGGCGTGGGCGCAACATCGGCCGGCGCCACGGTGCACGCGGCGACCGCCAGTATCTCAACGAGCAGTGCGGTTACTACATGGACCACTCTTCGGCCGTAGTTCGTCGGCTGAAACGCCATTTGCCGCTCCGGCTTCGCGGACAGCCCCACGGCAGCCCGTGGACGTCAGCTTTGCATCGTTGCCCCGTTCCTCCGCCATGCGAACGAGGGATACAGCGGACGCATCACACGTACGGTGGCTTATTGCACGCCTTAAGTCCGTTGGCCATTGGATGCACACGGTCACGCTGCGTGCGGGCCACGCGGGGGTATCGGTTGCGCACGGTTGGGCGCGCGGGTCGCCGCCAACGACACTCGCACGCGACGCACACACCAGGCCGCACCCGACAGTGCAGTGGTGGCTTAGCCCGAGAGCTCTGGGCGCCCATTCGCGTTACGGTAACGTGCTCGAGTCATGATCCGTGACTCCGCCGATTTTTGCCCTGGCCCTACCTTGGTCTGATATTCGTCGCCCTGTCGTCCGCTCGGCCAGTCGTGCCCGTGCCTGACGCGAGGCCGCACCACTCGGCGAGCCGGAGTTTCCGGAACGGTGGCACAGCCGTCATTGTTGCCGGGCGGTCGACTCGGGCCGCTCGAGCGAGTGGCCTCACGCTCTAGTCCAATTCGCGCGGATCAACGCCGAGCACAAGTCTTCTTTTGTTGCGCACGAGGGAGTCTCGTGACCGGCCCCGACCTACTACTACGTCGTCCAGGCTTGCAAAGCCGGTGGCTGCTGGGCCAACAGCCGGCAGGCCTCACTCATGAGCCTTGCGTCGCCTGGATCCGTAAGTGTGCAGGTCGGGGCCACGCTGTCCTAGTGCGGTCTCGTGGACACGAGAGCAGGCGACCTATTGATACGCTAGACCTATCGGTCCGACGACGAAGACCTCGAGCGTGTACCACGTGGCGCCGCCGCTGGGAGTGACGTTCCACTTCACGACGGTGTAGGGCGACGCGCTGCCGACCGTGGGCTGCGTGACGAAGGAGCTATAGTCACGCGAGCTGACGGCAAAGTTGTTGATGAGCAAGGTCGAGCTCACCGTCCACCCGTTCAGCAGTTGTGGGCCGTAGTGCCAGGAGTCATTCCCGTTCCCGCCCTGGTAAATCCCCGCCACCACCAGGTGACCATCGACCCTCGGCGAGTCCGAGCAGCTGTCTAAATAGCAAGTCATAGTGATCAACGACATCATCCCGAATCCGTTGGACGGGAGCATTTGAACGGTCGTCGAGGGGTTGAACGGGAACTGGACCGCATTGCTTTGTTGACAGGCCGTCACGAACAGGTTGCCGGCATAGGCGGTGAGCCCGGATGCCGGAGGCACCGATGTGATGATCTGCGTATCACTCCAATAGTCCGCGGTCCCGGACAACGTCTGCGTTGGACCGACGATGAAGGTGATCGTGCTCCCTCCCTGCGACGATCCAAAGCCGGACCCGTTGATCATAACTGGCGTACCCGGCTGGCCAGCTGGGACATACGTGGATGTGATTTGCGGTGCGGTACAGGCGGGTGCCGGACTAACGTGGCCTCCCGGGGGGGCATGGGTCCCGGGCTGGGCCCTGATGCCTGACGAGATCAGGGCGCCATTGAGCCCAAAGAGGTTCCTCGGTTGGCGCACGGTGAGCAAGGTTGTCCGCTCGGCCTGGGCGATCTGGATTCGATTCTGCAGTGCCACCTTGCAACCGGCGCTGACGCACGATGGATGCTGCAGCGCCAGGTTGAGGTACCTGACGTGGTACTCGACCTGCGTCACCTGAAATCGGGCTTCGTAGGCGAGGGCGCTGTCGCGGGCCACCTGCGCAAAGACGTTCGCCATCGCGAGCACCCTCGCTTGGTTCTGCTGGGCGGCCGCCAGCTGGGCCTGAGTCACCGGAGGATGGCTGATCTGCGCCGGCCGCAGTAGAGGGCGGTCGGTCTGCGCGAGCGCGGCATGCGAGGCGAATGCCGGCGTGAGTGCGCATACCCATCGGACGTAGCGCCAAATCGACCTCACTGTTGCCTCCCTCGAGAGGGCACGGTACGGGGACCGGAGGCGCTTGGTGGTCACGCACGCCTGTCTGTAGCACCGCCTGACTCATTGATTTGTCTCACGCCGGCCCAAGCTGAAGGGTCAGCGGTTGCCTTTTTCGGCGCTGACCAAATCAGACTTTCTCCGAGCAGCGGGGGGAGGATCGGGCGCTGTGCAGCGCGAGCGGCGGGCGGAGGGCTGGCGGTACCGCGACGGAGAGATTATCGTCTGAGTAAGGAGATTATAGTCTCTGCAAAGAGACTATAGTCTCCCCAAACCGATTAACTGAACGGGCCCTACCCGGGAGGCATACGTGCGTCCGACTCGCCATCCCCAAAGTGGCCTGCGGGCTCCGCTCAATCGTATCCTCGGCCGCGAAGCCGCGGTCCGTTTACTTCGTGTGCTGGCCCCGCGGAGCGAGCCAATCTCGCGCGCCGACATTGCCCGAGAAGCCGCACTCGACCCGGCAGGCGCTCGCCGCGCGCTCGTCGCGCTCGGCGACTCGGGCATACTCGAAGAATCGGGGTCTGGACGCGGTCAGCAAATTCGCCTCCGGCCCCAGCATCCACTCACGCGCGCAATTCGCGCGCTCTTTGCTGAGGAGCGCCGCGTGGCGACAGCTACGCTTGACGCCGTCCGACGCGCCCTTAGCGACGTCCGGCCCATTCCGCGAGCGGCCTGGATCATTGAACTCTTCCCTCCGACTCCAACGGGCGCGGGGGGCACGGCAGTCATCGGCGTCCTCACGAGCTCCAAGGACGCGGCCCAAACCCGTGAGGCGGTCGGCCGCGCGCTCGCCGATGTTGAAAGGCAAACCGGTACCCCGCTCGAGTTGCAGGTCTCGACTGGGCCAGACCTGACCGCCATGAGCGTGGCCGAGCGCGAGACCAACGCGCGAGGCATTCCGCTCCTGGGCCCGCCCCCAGCCGCATGGCTTGGACGAGCCGGCACGCATAAGCACGGCGATTCTCCGGCCGCCGCCCTGCGAAGGCACGCGGACGTGGATGACCGGACGCGCCGTCTTGCCCGAGCCGTCGCCGCAATACTGGCACGCGACCCCCATTCTCATACGGCAGACCCGCCAAGCCCTGTCCCGCCGCCTTCGAAACGCCGCCCCGGGGGAACGTGCGACGCTCAGGGAGTGGCTACAACTGCTTCGCACCGTATCCCCTGCTCAGCTCCGCCGTTTCTTAGCCGATCCCGGTACGCGCGCTACCCGACTCCGCCAATCCCTGCCGTTCGCTGAGGTACTCACTCAGCAAGAACGCACCGCGGCGGTGAGCAAAACCCGTAACAGCCCGTCGACAAGAAAGTGACGCCCGCAGAGTCGGAGCACGCCATCCGTACGGCATGTGATGTTGCAGGGGACAACGAAGTCATCGCTTTGTTGCGGGCGGCCGCGCGGGGTTGTCTACAGAGCGTCGCTTGGAGGATCTGATCAGTCGGAGCCGAGGAGCGGAGTGAAGCCAGCTTGTCGAAAATGCCGATCGCCGGTCGCAGCGAGGGTGAGTTCACGCTCTTCCATCACGACGAATGAAATGCAGTCTGTCAAGGCCCACTGAACGGTGGCGAGGAAGTGCACAAGAACTTGGAGGTTGCGGAAGCCCGACAGAAGCCTGACCATTTTGGTGCCTCAGCGCTGGCCGCGCCCAATTGTGCAAGCCTTCCAGTCTGCAAGCACTTCCAGTCTTGCCAACACGTGCCCAGAATAGGTACATTTGTGCCCACGATGGGCACAGACAGCCAACCGGACCGCGTCGCGCGCCTGCTGTTTGGTTCCGTGCGTCGTGATGTACTGGCGCTGCTGCTTGGCCGGCCTGACGAGCGGTTCTACCTTCGAGAGATTCTGCGGGCAGCAGGGGGAGGATCCGGCGCTGTACAGCGCGAGCTCAAACAGCTCGTTGACGCGGGTCTGCTTACCCGGGAAACGCGGGGGCACCAGGTCTATTTCTCCGCCAATCGTGAGGCCGCCGTCTTCCCCGAGCTTCAAGCCATTGTCGAGAAGACGACGGGGGCAGTCGATGTCCTGCGCACAACGCTCGCTCCATTTCTCGGGCGGATCGACGTGGCGCTGGTTTATGGCTCGGTCGCGACTGGGCGAGCGACCGTACGCAGCGACGTCGACCTCTTGATCGTTGGGAAGGCTTCGCTGCAGGAGGTCGTCCCAGCCCTTCGCCAGGCCGAGCAGCGGCTCGGCCGCGAAGTAAATCCTTCTATGTACCCAGTGCGAGAGTTTCGCGAGAAGTTGAAGCGCGGGCTGCCGTTTCTGAAACGAATTCTGGCTGGGCCCAAGGTCTTCGTGGTGGGTGACGATCGTGAGCTTGCGAGACTGGGTCGCTAACCACTGGCTGGTCGCCCACGAGGCGAGCAAGCAGGAGATCGCAGATCTCTTGGCCGTCGTCGATCGGGATCTGACCGACGCGGCGGTCCCGCGTCTTAGTCCCGACTGGCAACTGGGCATCACGTACAATGCGGCACTGCAACTCGCGACGCTTGCGTTGGTGGCGGAAGGGTACCGACCAGGCCGAGAGCGCGCTCACGAGCGAGCCATTCTCTCGTTGCGCGAGACAGTGGGGACTAGCGCCAAGACCGTGGACTTTCTGGACGCGATCCGGCGCAAACGCAATCAGATCAACTACGAGCAGGCAGGCGCGACATTGGCAGCGGAAGCGGAGGACCTCCATTGAGTGGTCACTGCGCTGCGAGCGGACGTAGTGAAGTGGCTTCGCAAGCGCCACCCGGCGCTCTGTCCACCGGGCTTCACAGACTGACGGTCGCTCGTCGGCGCGCCGGAGCTCACCGGTACCGAGACGTGTCGTCCAAACAAAGTCAGGGCTTTTGTTCGGCGCGTATGCCGCTCCGCCATGATCTCCGAGGCATTTCGGAGCGCCAGATCCGGAAGGAAGACCATTCTCTCCCACTCATCTGTGACGCACCATCGAGCGCGCCTCGTCGCGGTGATTAGTGAGGAGGGGGGACGGATAGCTGAATGACTGGGCAATCGTAAACGACTGTGATTATGCCTTGTGAGCAGCGGTTACACGATGGGCAGCAACACTGCACCGCAAGCTGACGCACGGATGTCCGCGCCGAGCTGCCCGCCCTAGAGGTGTACCCCTGTCCGGCACAATCTGCATGCAATTAATTCGTCGCTAACCCCCGGCAACCGCCGGCGTAGGCAAGGCGATCGGCTTAGTCAAAGCACGCCTTGCCTGCGCGCAACTCCTGGTCCATGTGACGCAAAACGGCTCGGTCGGGCCGCACCCGGGCTTTAGGCGCTCCTTGTCTTCTGGCCTGATTGCATGCAAGTTGAAACGCCCTGATCCGTCCGCCGCCGGCCACTCCATGACTCGTCCCAAGCGCTTGCCAAGCCGGTTGCTCCTTGCTCCACGCAGCGGTGGCGCGAACGCTTGCGGTCTCGCGTCTTCACGAGCGGCGCAGCCATCGTGGTCGCCGCTCGCTTGGTGATTCCCACCTACACGGTCGCCCAATCGGTCCCTCGGCCTGGGAGCGGTCCGCAAGACCAGTGGCGCGACCCATCCAGTCACCGTGTACGGATGATTGAGGTGGCGCCAAACGTTCGGTTAGAAGTGCTTGATTGGGGCGGAACGGGCGATGCGATCGTTTTCCTGCACGGGTTTGGCAATACCGCCCATTCCTTCGACGATTTTGCCCCGAGGTTCACGGACCAATTCCACGTATATGGCATTACCCGTCGCGGTAACGGTGCGTCGAGTCACCCAACGGCCAACAACGATCTGACCACCTTGGTAACGGACGTGCGCGCCGTCCTCGATTCCCTCGGCGTAGTGCGCGCTAATCTCGTTGGGCATTCGTTTGGCGGAGCGATGCTGAGTCAGTTCGCTACTCTTTTCCCCGATCGCGTTCACACGCTCGTCTACCTCGACGCTGCGTTCGACTATGAAGACTTGATCGAGCCGTTGCCCGCACCCTCCCCACCGCCACCCAGCCAGGAGGAGCAGGCATCGCCAGCCGGGATGCGTGCCTACATTGCCAGGATCGAAGAAGTCGCGCTTCCGGAAGCGGAGATCGGAACCTGTACCAGTTCGGACCCGACGGCCGGTTGATCACGTTGAAGCACACCCGTAATCCGGCTTGGGAAGAGACCACGCGCAGTGTGGTAAGCCCTGCGTGGCGCCGCATTCAAGCTCCGGCGCTCGCGATTTACAACCTCGTCGCACGACCCGAGGATCTGTACCCGTGGTTTGCTACCATGGATTCGGCGACGCGCGACATGGCCGCTCGGTATACCGCCTACTCGTACGGATGGGAAAAGCAGCAGGACGAGTATTTCCGTCGTCAAACGCCGCATGGTCAGGTGCTCGACCTGTTGAACTCGCGGCATTTTGTGTTCACCGCAAACGAACGTGAGGTGGAGCAGGCCATGCGCGAGTTCTATCAACGGAATTAGCAAAGGAGAGCCGCAGTGTCGAAACATGCGACCGTGGCGGGTGCGGTGCTGGTGATGTCGCTTGTCTCACCGGTCCACGCACAGGACCGCTCACAGCCACCACGTTACGATCTGATTATAAAGAACGGTCGAGTCCTCGATGGCAGTGGCAACCCCTGGTTCTACGCCGACATTGCGGTCAGCGGAGACCGGATCGCCTCCGTCGGGAACCTCGAGGGCGCGGACCGCCTCGCATGTCATCGATGCCACCGGCCTTGTCGTCACGCCGGGCTTCATCGATGTCCACTCCCATGCTGCCCCCAGCCTCGATAGTCGTGCTTTAGCCCCAGCGCAGCCACTACTCGCTCAGGGCATCACTACAATAGTAGGCAACCCCGATGGCGGCGGCCCTGTCGACCTCTCAAAGCAACGCCTCGATCTGCAACGGAACGCGCTTGGAGTCAACGTTGCGTTAATGATCGGCCACGGGTCCGTGCGCCGAGCGGTGCTTGGCATGAGCGACCGCGATCCTACCCCGGGAGAGCTCGACCGGATGCGCACCTTGGTGCGGCAGGGAATGGAGGCCGGTGCATTCGGGATGTCGGACGGCCCATTCTACGCGCCAGCGAGTTACTCCAAGACCGAAGAGATCATTGATCTCGCAAGAATCGCGGGCTCGTACGGAGGTGTCTATAGCAGTCACATTCGGGATGAATCGGACTACACGGTAAGACTGGTAGCCGCAGTCGACGAGGTGATCCGAGTCGCCCGAGAGTCGCATTTCCCCGGCATCGTTACCCATATCAAGGCACTCGGTCCTCACGTCTGGGGGTTGGGGACGTATATCGTGGAGCGCATTCAGCAAGCGCGCGCGGCCGGCATCCCAGTATACGCCGACCAATACCCATACGACGCTTCAGGCACCAGTCCATCAGCCGGCTCGTGCCGCGATGGGCGTTGGTCGGTGGTGATTCGGCGCTCTTGCGTCGTATTGCGGATCCGCGCGACGGAGTGCGGCTGCGCCACGACATGGCTGAGAATTTGGACCGTCGCGGGGGGCCCGGCCGGCTACAGTTCAGCGATTACGACGCCGATCACTCAATCGAAGGGAAAACACTTGCTGACGTCGCCCGTGAGCGCAACACGGATCCGCTCGCACTCTCGATCGCGCTTTTCGCCCATGGGGATGCCGGCGTCACCTCGTTCAACATGAGTGAGGCCGACATCGCGACCTTCATGCGTCAGCCGTGGACCATGACGTGCACCGACGGAGGGCTCGTCTCGATGGGGCAAGGGATCGCATCCGCGATTCTATGGGTCGTTTGCCAGGAAAATCCGCAAGTACGTGATCGAGGACCACATCGATCGACATGCCGGCGGCGATCCGAAGTATGACGAGTCTCCCGGCCAGCGTCTTCCATATCGATGATCGAGGAGCGATTCGCTCGGGCATGAAGGCTGACCTCTTGGTGTTCGATCCTTCCCAGTCCTGCGCGATCTCGCTACGTACGCGCGTCCGCATCAGTTGTCAACAGGAATGGTCGCCATTGTTGTCAACGGCGGCCTTGAGATGGAGGGAACGCAGTTCACTGGCGGCCGCTTTGGACACATCCTTTCACGGCGTCCGACCATACAGTGAGCCGCACTCTTTGCGCGATCGCCATCACGGCGGTCCTGTCCACGCAGGCGTTCGGCCAGTCCGGGCCTTCGACCTGCCGGATCAACGTCGTAACTACGACCATTCCCGAACTACAGGCCGCGATGTCGAACGGCCGCGCCAACGCGCTCGGACTGGTCGATGCCTATCTGGCGCGCATCCAGGCATATGATCGCAGCGGCCCAAAGCTCAACTCCATCATCCGACTGAATCCGCATGCACGCGCAGAGGCTGCAGCGCTGGACGCCGAGCGCAAGGCTGGTCATGTGCGCGGCCCATTGCACGGAATCCCAGTGCTGCTCAAGGACAACTACGATACACGGGACATGCCGACCTCCGGCGGCTCGGTGGCGCTCGCGACGTTCGTGCCGGACGACGACGCTTTCATCGTTCAGAAGCTACGCGCAGCGGGCGCCGTTATCCTAGGCAAGACGAACATGCACGAGCTCGCGAGTGGCACCACCACAAGGACTCACTCGGTGGTCAGACTCTCAACGCGTACGACCCTGAACGCAACCCCGGAGGGTCGAGGGCGGAAGTGCTGTGGCGAGCGCAGCCAGCTTTGCTGCGGTGTCCTATGGGACTGACACATGCGGCTCACTACGCCTCCCCGCGGCTTTCAACGGACTGTTCGCGTTGCGTCCCACTCAGGGCCTGATCAGCACAAGAGGCATCATCCCCTTGTCGCACTCGCAGGACGTCGCCGGACCACTCGCCCGTACGGTAATCGATCTCGCGATCGGACTCGACGCGATCGCCGGATCCGATCCAACGGCCGCGGCGATGACTGCGTACCAGGGGCGGTCTCCGCCTCGTTTCGTGCAATCACTGGCCAGCGGAACACTCCGCGGCTTGCGGTTGGGGATGATCCGCGCGCACACTGACACAGCACCCGAGGAGTTCGAGGGAGCAAGAGTGATTCGCGCCGCGGTCGAGCAGATGCGGTCACATGGGGCTGAAATCGTCTACGTCAGTCTTCCTCTCCCCGATAGCGTTATCGGCCGCGCGAGCGTCACGGATTTTGAGTTCAAGTTCGATCTGATCGATTACCTGTCGCGTGAGCCTGCCCGCACCCGTCCACTCGCTAGCAGAGATTCTGGCAAAGGGGCTCTACGCGGATGCACTCGAACGCCGATTCCGGTATCGAGACTCTGCCGGCACCCGCACCGGGGACGCCTACAAAGCAGCTCTGGTACAGCGTCGGACGGTAGACAATGTGTTGAACGCGGTACTAAAGACGCAACGCTTGGATGCGCTCCTCTACCCAACTTCCCTTCGGGTCCCAGGGCTAATCGGCGAACAGAATTCCGGCACTGAGAGTTGTTTGCTGTCAGCTGTATCCGGCCTGCCCGCGCTGGCTGCCCCCGCCGGATTCACGGCGCGCGGGCTACCGATCGGTAGAGAGTTGCTAGGGCCCCCGTTCGCCGATACTCGACTTGTCGCCATCGCGTACGCCTATGAGCAGGTGGCGCACCCGCGGCGACCACCGCCCACAACCCCAGCCCTCGTTGCAGGGCATCCACCTGGCCCCATTCCATTCGTCGCGACAACCGTTGTGCGCGGCGGTTCGGCGAGCGCGACATTCGACCTCGACTCTGCGCGCGGCTCAATGCGCATCAGGTGCGGGTTTCGGGACTCGCGCCAGAGCACGTGTTCGCGGCAGTGCTCAGCCGCGAAGCGCCTGATCGAACGCGGCGCGTGATCCAGCGCCTCTCGCAGCCCGAGTCAATTCGCGCGTCCGGAACGGTTTGGTTGACCCCCGACCAACGGGCGGACTTGTCCGCCGGAAGAATCTCTTTGATCCTCTTTTCTCAACAGCTGACAAACTGGGGTCGTCCCCGGCAGTCCTAATGCGGCACCTAACTCGCGTTGTAGTGCGGGCGCCGGGGTCCCCTGCCGCACTGCAGTGACCTCAAGCCCTTTCTCTGCGCCGTTTGACACTGCGGCCCCGCTTCTGTTGCCGACGCGACACTTCGTCCCGGTCCGGGTTCAGTCCGTTCATGGACGCTTGTGCCTCGCGTTCCATGACTCCGCGGAGCCGGTCGGAGGCGTTTCGCCAGTTAGAGCGCACCTGCTCATGCGCCGCCTTAGGATCACCCGCTTCGATCGCCCGGACAATCGCCTCGTGTTCTCGCACGCCGGACAGGGAGAAACGCCCGGTCTGTTTGGTCATATAGAACCGCTCATAGCGATCCGTTTGACGGCGTATGGCGTCATGAACCGCGAGCAGTCGCTGCGTGCCGCCCGGGCGCACATAATGCGCGTGAAAGCCCTCATTCGTTCGAGCAACAGGTTCGGGTCGGCGTTTGGCGCCGCTTCCGCCCTGGCTAGCTGGCGGTTCAGTCTTCGCATGCTCTTTGGCGATCTTGCAGCGCTCCGCCTCCGGCAGCTCCGCAGCCCGCGCCGCCGCCAGACCTTCGATCTCGCCTCGCAGATGGTCAAATGTCCCGAGCGTCTTCTGCAGTGAGTGGGGCTACACGCAGCCGCGATTGCTGACCCCCGGTATTTCCAACGACATAGCCCTCCCGCTGCAGCAGTAGGAGCGCTTCCCGGAGCGGGGTGCGGCTTACCACAAAGCGGGCCGCAAAATCCATCTCGATCAGTCGTGTGCCGGCGGGCAAATCCCCGGCGACGATCATGTCCCGCAGCCGTATGTACACCCGCTGAGGGCCGGGCCGAATTTGTGGATGCGATTGCACCCATAATAATACCCGCCCATGGAGTATTACGCCATCCGGCCGAGTGAGTGACTTGCACACAGTCCATGGTGATCGTAGTATTTGCATGCAAAATGTGGTTGACTCATGAGCTTCCGGGCTCACGTCAGACTCCGTTGGCGTCGCCCGGCAAACATGGCGAGTCGCTGATGCACCACTGCCAGGGAGTCTTGAACGGTGCCGGTGCGGCAGTTCAGAGGCGCTATCTCCGAGGCCGTCGAAGGGTCCCGAACTACGGCGGACCCGCGTTTCTTGTCGTTACAACCGGAGGTCCGTCCATGAGGATGGCGATCGTATTTGGATTCCTGCTCGCTGCGACGCACGCGATGCTGTCGCTGCAGCCCAGGCCCCAGCGCATGACAGAGTCGATCGAATCTTCGCTCGCTGGGATCATCCTGGCTCTCCGGGTTGTGCGGTCGGAGTCGTGAGCAACGGCCGGCTGACGTACACCCACGGATACGGCTCTGAAGATCTCGACTACAAGTTGCCGCTGAGCGACTCCTCGAGCTTCTACCTCGGCTCAGTAGCAAAACAGTTCGACAGCTGCCTCGATTGCCCTAGCCGTGCGCGCTGACAAGCTGTCGCTCGACGATGATATACGGAAGTGGATCCCCGAGCTTCCCGACTATGGCACGAAGATCACCGTCGGCGAGCTTGTGCATTACACGAGCGGCCTCCGCGACTACCTTGGCTTGGAGCCACTGGCTGGGTGGCACCTAGAGGACGTCCACACTGACCAACAGGTTCTCGAGCTGATCGCGCGACAGAAGGCGACCGAGTTCACGCCGGGCACGCGGTACGCGTACAGCAACTCCGGCTATGTTCTCCTCGGCATGATCATCGAGCGCGCCACGGGGCAGTCGCTTCGGGAGTTTGCCGACGAGCACATTTTCCGTCCCCTCGGCATGCACCACACGCACTTCCACGACGAACCGCCCCACACAATTGCCAACCGAGCTATCGGCTACGATCGCGTAGGCGAAAACGAGTTTGCGATTGACTACTTCTGGAACTTCGACCAGGTGGGTGACGGCGGTCTGTACTCCACTGTCCGAGATCTTTTTCTCAGGGACCAGAATTTTTACCATGATATTCCGGGTGGTCCCGGGTTCATTGACATGCTCACTACGTCCGACGTGCTACCCAATGGGAAGAAGAGCGGCTACGGCTTCGGCCTCATGCCAGGCGAGTACCGGGGACTTAGGACCGTGGACCACGCAGGTGGGTTCATGGGATATCGGACTGATATCCTCCGATTCCCCGAACAACGCTTCTCAGTCATCACGCTTTGCAACATTGCGGAAACAAACCCGAGCGACCTCAATCAACAAATCGCCGACATTTTTCTTGGCCACCTGATGGAAGCTGCCGGCGGAGAGACAAATCGATCGCCCACGCCTCGCGCCGATGTTTCGGGCATTGGCGCTACGTATTGGAACGCGACCGAGGGTGACCTTTTCGACATTGCAACCGCGGGGAGACACGGCCTACGTTGTGTTCGGAGAGCAGAAAGTGCCGTTACGGTTCGCTGGACAAAGAACGTTTCAGCTAGGTCGCGACGGGTCAACGGTCCTCACTTTCCAACCAAGCCCGACCGGTCAACCGGCCACGCTGCGCCTGGCCCGCCGCAATGAGCCGGATGAGATGTTGTAAAAACGCCCGTGGAGCTCCGACATTTGTCGCCCAGCGAGCTGCAGGAATACGCGGGGCGCTATTGGAGCGATGAGCTGGCAGTCACCTACACGGTGACCGTGAACGGGGATCAGGCCGTGATTCAATCACCGATCGGCCCAGTCATGTCGCTCACGTCTCCAGCGCACGACGCATTTCTGGCGCGCGCAAAGGGCCCGCCATTACTCTAGACGCTGCCATCACTCACTGATCCACTTCACACGGGATGCCGCCGGAGCTGTCACTGGTTTCACACTTGGCGCCGGCCGAATTCACGGCGTGGTGTTCAGACGGCAATGAACACGCTCGGTCGACGCGCTGCGCTGGCGTCTCTAGGCGGAATTATTGCTGCATTGCATGGCCATTGTCCGGGCGCGAGCCAAGCGACGTTCGCTGAGCGACTCAATGAAATCATGGCGAGACCCGAGTATGCCCACGCGGTCTTTGGTGTTGCACTGTACGATCTCGCTGAACGCCGCATTGTCTACGGCTTGCACGATAGATGGCTTTTCGCCCCGGGGCTCGACGACGAAGCTGCTCACGGTGGGCACGGCGCTCGCGACGCTGGGACCGGGATACCGCTTCCGAACGCCCGATCATCGGACTGGCCCACTCCACGATGGCACCATTGACGGTGATCTCGTCCTTGTGGCGAGCGGCGATCTCGACCTCTCTGGGCGCGTCGGACATGGCGACACGCTCACCTTTGCGAATTACGACCATTCGTACGGCGCAGGCGATTCGGCCGCCGCTGCCGTCCCGGGCGACCCGCTAGCCGTCATTCGGGAGCTCGCGACTCAAGTGGCGATGAGCGGCGTCAGCCGCGTGCACGGTCACGTGCTCGTAGACGCAACACTCCTCTCGTCTCGCGGTCTTGGCGAGAGGCCGACGGATGATCGCTCACCGATAGTCGTCAACGACAATGTCATTGATGTCACCGTGCGTCCCGGCGACCGCGAAGACAAGCCGCCGTCGGTCATGATCTCACCGGACCTGGGCTACCTCGTTGTCATCAAATCAGACGCACACGGGAGCACCGGGAACCGGCCCGACCATTGCCCTAGGCGGCGATTCCGCAGATGCCACCGGCAGGCATCACGTGCACGTTGCCGGCACGCTCCCAGCCGGCGGGCCAGCCATCCGGTACGCCTACGAAAGTCTCTGATCCCGTGCGTTTTGCCGCGCTTGCGCTGACGGTCGCTCTCCGTGACCGAGGCATCGCACTGATCGACGAGCCGCCACTGAAAGAGACACCGGACTTTAGTCGGTTGGCTGCGCTATACAACCCGACCAACCGTGTTGCCGAGCATGTCTCACCACCTTTCGCGGAGGAGGCTAAGGTCACCCTCAAAGGCGAAGTAGAATCTCCCACGCCAGCATGATGCCGTGCCTGATTGGCGTCCTGGCTGGGAAGGAAAAGATGCGCCGAATGCGTTAGGGGCAGGTTTCTTCACTGAAATTGAGTTTCTCCGCCAGGCGCAGCTCGACTTGGATGGCGCTTCTCAATCGGATGGCGCCGGTGGTGCGTCAGGTGATCTGTTCACGCCTGACTTCATGGTTCAGTACCTCGCCTACCCGCCGCGGTGCCCCCACTATGTGCCGTTCGAAAAGCCCTGCCGATTCTCGGTCGCGACGGCAAGATTGTGGGACATTGAGACAACGTCCCCGGCGGCAGGCCACGTCTTCGCCAAGACCGGCACGGTCGTTTCCGAAGACCTCCTTCACGCAGGAGCAATCCGTAAACGCCAAAGGCCTCGTCGGCTACATGACGACAACGTCCGGCCGGCATTTGGCGTTTGCGTTTTACATCAATCGCGTTCCGTTCGTGCCCGGCGATTCCAACTCCGGACCACACGCCGTCGGACAGGCGCTCGGCGAGATTGCGACCGCGGCGTACACGCTGCCACTCGAGAGCCACACGCTAGGCACCCAATGACGGCCGCGTGCTGGCGCCGCTTCGCGCGCGTCCTGCTGTTGACAGGCACAGTGTTGCCTCGGCCAGGAAACACTCAGCCACCGGCCGCCGCTAATTCGTTCGCTGACGTTAGAGCAACTATCGAGCGCCTCATGGCTCAACGTCACATCCCTTCCGTTGTCGTGGCGGCGGCCAAGGACGGGCGCATCGTCTGGGAGGAAGGCTTTGGGTGGGCTAACCTAGAGCGACACATTGAGGCGACACCGAGCACAATGTACTCGCTCGCCTCCATTCCAAAGCCAATCACCGCTACCGGTCTTATGATCCTCGTCCAACGTGGACAAGTGGATCTAGACCGGCCGGCAAATGATTACTTGAAGACCGCCGCACTCACGGCGTACGAGGGGAAAGCGACCGACGCGACGGTCCGTCGAATCGCGAATCACACGTCCGGCCTTCCGCTGCACTGGCATTTCTATTACGACGACGACGCCGGCCTGCCCCCGCCGTTCGATAGCACCATCGCCCATTATGCGATCTTGGCTTGGCCACCCGGAACTCGGGCTCAATACTCCAATCTCGGTTTTGGAATCCTCGACGCCATAATCTCGCGCACGTCCAGCATGCCGTACTCGGACTTCATGAGACGCGAAGTATTCATACCGCTCGGCCTCCGACACACCGCTGTCGTGACAGGACCATTGGTCGGCGACACGGTCGCCGAACGTTACGCTGATAGCGCGCGGCCTCTGCCTTGGTACGACTTCGACCACCGTGGCGCCTCAGCCATTTACGCGAGTGCGCACGACCTGCTCCGGTTCGGAATGTTCCATCTAAAAGACCATATCCCGCGACCAAGTCGTGATCCTTCCCGATTCGACACTCTATGCGATGCACCGTCCCACCGCGACGCACGCCGTAAATATCGGGTATGGCGTCGGGTGGCGGACGTACTATGCGCACCACGGCTACACCGCCATTGGCTATACCGGCGGCATGCCAGGTGTCTCGACGATGCTGAAGCTTTTCCCGACGCCGATGCCGCGATCGTCGTACTCACTAATTGGGGCGATAACGAAGCGACGGGCGAGATCTCGCGGGCGCTCGCTTCCGCGCTCTTGCCTCGGTATGCTGAGCAACTGCGAGCGACGGTGGACCCGCCTGCGTCCGACAACTCGACTGCGGCACGATGGGCGACTCCGCCAGGGCCATTAATGGGCGAATGGGATGGCCTTGTCCATCTTTGGCGTGGCACAGTCCCGATACACATCTCCGTGCGCTCTGATAGCACCGTGGCTGTTAAACTGGCCGATGCATTAGCGGTCCCGCTCACCCGGCTACAATGGAATGGAGGAATGCTGTCCGGGCAATGGACGGCAATCTGCCCACACCCGCCGCACGTATACTCCCTGAAGTGCTGCTCCTGATGGTGCGACAGCACGACGACACACTGAGCGGGGCAATCACCGCACAAGCATCAGATCCGAAGCGGGAGAATTATGCGCTGTCGTCCGACGCGCGACTTACTCGACGCCGACCTTAGACGACCAGTAACTCCCGTTGGTAGTCGCGTGGCGTAACGACGAGCGTGCGATCGCCAATGTAGGCATTGACCTCGCTCCGGATCCCGAATTCCCCCGGTATATAAATTCCCGGCTCAATCGAAAATCCTAGGCCCGAGACGAGCAAACGCGTTTCCGGTGTTTCTGTATTGTCGATGTTTGGCCCGGCACCATGCAATTGGCGCGTGTCTATGGAATGCCCGGTCCGTCCAACAGCATATGCCCCGAAGCCCCGCTCGGTGAGGACGCGCCGAGCAACGTCGTGGAGAGTGGCTCCCGGAGTCGGAATACCTCGCTCGACGTTGTTTCGTAAGAATTCGATCGTTGCATTACGGGAGGCACACTCCGCATCCCAAACCTCTCGTACCCGACTCCGTCGGGGTATCAGCGATACCCATCCAGGTCTGATCGGCGAACACACCGTCAGGGTGGCGCGCCAAAGGTCGATCAGTAGGACGTCACCGGCGCAAACGAGGCGGGGGCGCCTCACCGATGGTTCGTAATGGACGTCGGCCGTGTGCTCGCCCGCCGCCACGATCGGCGGGTAATCGCTTTGTAATCCGGCTTGTGCAATGCGCTCGATGAGCAGCGTCTGGATTTCGCTCTCGGTGACTCGTTGCGCGTTGGCCCGACAATCCCTGACCAACGCGAAAGCGCTGCGCGCAATGTCCGCAAGGAGTTCAGCTGCTTCCCTGTGGCGTGCCAATTGGTGCTCCGTCCACCTCGCAAAGAAGCGTGTGACGAGGTCCCCCGACGGCAGAAGCGTGGCACCGCTGGCACCCACCATTTCTATTACACCGAGTGGCACGCGGTCCAAGTACGGTATGGCACCGCCTGGCGAGCATCCCATTGCCACGCGTTTTCCCGGACCCGCTCAGCCACAATGCTGACGAGATCCTGCCAGGAAGTGTAGCGTTTTCGATCCCAGTTCGATGGCCAACGTTCCCACGGGCCGGGCTCGATTGTCGGCGTGATGGCCACCGGCACTCCGACTCGCGGCACAAAGGCGAGGTGCCGTCGCGTCAGCATGCCCTGCAGATCGAGCACGCCTAGGGCGATGGGGTTGCATCGCTGGAAATCGACAGCAGCCACCCATTGAGGTCGCTTTCGGTGAGAACGGCCTGCAGAGCAGGCAACGTCTCCGGCGTCAGCGCTGTCGTGGCTCCTCTCCTCCCAGTGTGGTTCGCAAGGTGTTCTTGGACGAGGGCAACCTAGTACCGTTTTGCATGCAATACAACATCCGCCGGCCCCCGCCGCGCCGGCTGTGCTGATTAACCGCCGGCATTCCTGGTCGTGCCGCGGGTTCCCTTTCCCGCTGCGTCGAGCGCAAAAGAACGCGTCGACCGGGCAGGACGTGAATTGGTGACACGACCTTGGTCAGTGCGCGCCGATTGGCGAATGGGTCGATCCGGCGGTCATGCCCACAACCTTCCAGGGCGAGTCGCGCCTCTCGTCACACCTTCTTGCCGCCAAGTTGCACGTGCGCTCGAACTCCGAGGAGGTGGACTGGCTCGTTGCACCGAGCCGCCAGAGTCTTCGCGGTGCATCCCGGAACAGCGTGGGCTGGCCCGCCGCGCGGCGGCTTCCCCTCTCAATAGGCAAAAACCGGAAGGACGGTCACGCTCCGTCTAAGCCGGTCCCCCCAGAGACTTTGCCACCGGCCGGAGCGCACGATCGACAAGTGCCAAGACGCTGGCAACGGGTGGCTGGCTGGCATCGAGTAGCGGTCCCAACCTCACCGCCCGTCCACGGCGCGAGCGACTCGTTTGTAGACGCCTCTTGTGGCTAACGACTGTCAGTGTTACTATAGCGCCCACAATTGCACGCAATTCGGCAAACAGACAACTCGCGGAGGGCGCCGGTTGCTATGAGCAACGGTGATCAGGGGGCGTAGATGCATGCAATCCACTCCATGAGGAAGCCGCGGGAGGTGTCATGGTGCGTAGTCGTCAGCTAGTGCAATGTGCGTGGATCGCAGCTCTGACAATGGGTTCTGGTCTGCCGTGCGTTGCTCAGCAAGCCGGTCGAATTGCAGGTCAGGTTATTCATACCCGGTCGAACCCGATTGACGCCGTTCGAGTCACCGTGGCTGGGACGGCGGCCGGCGCGCTAACAGACCGACAGGGCCGGTTTAGCATCAGCGGCCTGACCGAGTCAACCGTCACGATCAGTGCGCAGCCGGTCGGCTACGTCCAGTTGAGTCGAAGCGTTTCGGTCGGCGATTCCACGCTGTCGATTGTGCTTACCGAAGCGGCCGTGAGCCTCAATCAGGTGGTCGTGACCGGCACAGCGGGGGGCGCACAGCGCCGCGCCGTCGGCAACGCCGTCTCCGAGGTGCAAGTAGCCGATCTGGTCCCCACGCAGCCTGTTCTGAGCATTGATCAGGTCCTCAATGGCCGCGCTCCTGGCGTGTCCGTCGAGCCACCCGGCGGCCTTCCGGGCGGCGGATCACAAATCATGATCCGCGGCCGGTCAAGTCTGTCTCTGACGACTGACCCGATCGTTTATGTCGACGGCGTCCGAGGCAACGCGTTGAGCCCAACCGGCGGGAGCGGGACGTCAGCAGTTTCTCGGCTGAATGACTTCGCGCCCGAAGACATACAAAGCATTGAAATCATCAAAGGACCGGCAGCTTCAACCCTCTACGGCACTGAGGCATTGAACGGCGTCATTCAAATAATTACCAAAAAGGGCGCGGCCGGCGCGCCGCAGTTCGGCGTTTCGGTGCGACAGGGCACGCTCGCGTTGATGAATCCTGAGGGACGGTGGCTCACCAATTGGTACAAGGATCCGACCACTGGTCAGGTGGTCGGCTTCAATCTGGCGCAGAATGAGACGAACCGCGGCACCCCGCTTTTCCAGAATGGATATATCCAAGGTTACAGTGCTAACGTCAGTGGCGGTAACCCTGCGCTCCGCTACTTCTCGTCCGGCACCTACGACCGCACCGACGGCGTGGAACCCAATAGCGTGGCGGATCAATTCGACGGTCGGCTCAATTTGGCTGCGACTCCCAGCAAGCAGTTCGATCTTGACATTGACCTCAGCGTCAACACGAATCGGAATAAAATGGGTGATGCCGGTGAGTTGATGTTCGAGTCCCTATTGAGCCGTCCGGCAGAACGCAACACCCCATTGCGGGGGTTCTTTACTCGCCGTCGGACGTGATCGCCAACAACTACTTCGACAATGAGAACTTGAATCGCGGTACTGGCGGGATCGCAATAAACCACCACCCCACATTGTGGTTCAGCGAGCGACTGCAGACGGGGTACGATTTGAGTCAAATCCAAGACGACTATCTCATTACGCGATTCTCAGCCGCCGACGCGGTATTCGTCTCGCCTTCCACAGCGGCGGGATCAGAGACGGTAAATCAACTCCTCCAGTTGAACACCACCGTCGATTACAACGCCACGGCCACGGCTCCGGCTTGGCATGGCATTACGCCACAGTCGAGTGTGGGCTTTCAGTACTACCGCCTTGGCCAGACCATTGACACGTTGACGGCTCTTGGTTTCCCAACACATGACGCCACGTCGATTGGCGACGCAGCAAGTCGCTCGGGGAGCAGCAATCAGATCACGAACGCTACAGTCGGCGGTTACGTACAGGAGCAACTCTCGCTCAATGATCGATTGTTCTTAACCGGTGCGCTGCGCGCCGACGACAATAGCGCCTTCGGGTCGAGCTTCAAGTACGTGCTGTATCCCAAGGTCAGTGCGTCCTGGGTCGCGAGCGAGGAGCCATTCTGGCACGTGGATTTCCTCAATCCGTTTCGATTGCGCTTTGCCTACGGCCAATCAGGACTACAACCGCAAGCGTTCACTGCGCTTCAGACGTACGAGGCGATCACCGGTCAGAACGGCGCATTGGCTGTGTCACCACAGGCGATCGGCAATCCACGCCTCGGCCCGGAGCGCTCCGCAGAACTTGAAGGCGGATTGAAGCCGGACTTCTTCATTGAGGCTTGATCTTGATTTTACCGGTTACTACAAGACGACCACCAACGCTATCGTGCTTCGCAACGTCGCCCCGTCGAGCGGCTTCGGAGGCGGCCAACAGTACGTCAACCTCGGCGAGATCAGAAACGCCGGCATCGAAGCGCAACTCAACGGACACGTCATTGACACTCGGTCCTTCCGGTGGGAGTGTCACGGCTACGGAGGCATCGAATGCGAACGATGTCGTCAAGGTCGGTCTGCCCAACACGCCCTATATCCAGTTCGGCTTCGGCAACCGCTTCGAACCGGGATTCCCGGCCTATGCTTTTCTTTCCCCGCGTAGTCGTGAGTGCTCAACGAGGGCCGAACGGGTCAATCATCAACATTATGTGCGATGGCGGCTCTGGCCCCCACAACTCCCGCCGAGGAGGCCCGCCCGTACCCTGTGCGGTCGCACCTGACGTGTACGTCGGGGAAATACGGACCCGACGTATTTTGGCTCGGGATCAACCCGTTTCACATTCAGGAATCGGCTCACGTTGTCGATCCTCGCCGACTTCAAGGGTGGCAACAAGATTTGGAGCTCGAGCCAGTGGTGCCCCGGGATCGTCGGGTGCTACGCCAAGGTTTACCCGGATAACGTGAGTCCAATTGAAGCGGCCCACCCGATTCTCGGTTACACGGACGACGCCGAGTGGATCAAGGATATCGAATTCGTCAAGCTCCGCGAGATCTCGCTGAGCTACGCGATCCCGTCGAACCTGATGCCTCGTGCCTTCTTGGGCAAGCAGGCGTCGCTCGCCGTCGCGGCCCGGAATATTCACACGTGGACGCCGTATCAAGGTCTCGATCCAGAGAACGTTGCGACGTACCCGAATGCAGCCCAGTTTGGCACGATCTTCGAGTACTAACGAACTCCCACAGCTATTCCAGTTTGTGGTCAAGCTCAACGTGACCTACTAGCGCCGTCGCCCGGAGATCTCCGTGATTAATCACACACCGTTTTCTCGTCCCCGGCGATATTGCTTACGTGGTGAACGTATCGCCGCGCGTCGCATTCCATGTCTGGTGCTTACATGCGCCACTCTCCTGGCCGGTTGCGACCGATTGCTTTCTGTCACTTCGCCCTCACGATCCCGGCCGGGGGGCTATTAACGCCAGCTAACGCAGCACTGCTGGAGAATGGGGCCGCCGGCGACTTTGAGTGCGCGTTCGGGATGTACACGGTAGCAGGTGGCCTCGTTGGGAACGAGCTCGAGGTGGGGACCACGCTGATCGTGACAAAGGAATATGGCGCGCGCACGTTCAATCCCGTTAGCTCGGACTACGCGAACATAACGTGCGACGCCAACGGTGAAGTCGGCGTGTACATTCCGCTTTCGACTGCCCGCTGGATGGGCGATACGGTAGCGGGCTTGCTGACCGCTTGGACGGACGCGCAAGTGCCGAATCGCCAAGACCTGCTGGCCCGCAGCGCAGCCTACTCCGGGTACTCGCTGGTGCTGCTCGGAGAGGGGATGTGCTCGGCCGCCATCAACCTCGGTCCTGCCCTCACACCAACCCAACTCTTCGACACAGCCCAACAACGGTTCACCACGGCCATTGCGGCCGCGACAGCATTGGGTGCCGCCAGCAGCGACGTGCTCAATCTGGCCCTTGTCGGGCGGGCGCGTGCGAGGATGCGGGTCGGCGACTGGGTGAACGCGGAGGCGGATGCGAAGCGTGTACCGACGAACTTCACGTTCAACGCGACCTATAACAGTGCGCCGGTGCGCCGCAACAACTGGGTTTGGCAGATGAACGTCAACCAGGCGGTCGTCACAATCAACCCCATTCGCGAACACGTCGCCTTCATGGGCGTCCCGGATCCGCGAGTCACGGTGGACTCCACCGGGTCTCCGGCCAGCGATGGCGTTACCCAGCTTTGGACCCAGACCAAGTATCCCACAATCGACGCCCCCTATCCCAATCGCGACCGGCGCCGAAGCTCAGTCGATCATTGCTGAAGCTGAAGGAGGCCAAACGGCCGTCAACATGATCCACACTTTGCACTCTGCGGTTGGACTGCCCCCGTTCGCGTCGACCGACCCGGTGGCGATCCAGAATCAGATTCTCTATGAGCGCGAGGCACAGTTCTTCCTCGACTCGCACGCTTTGGGTGACCTCAGACAATTCAACATTCCGTTATTCCCAGCTCCGGGCTCGCCGTTCAAAGACGGCGGAACGTACGGCTCGCAGACGTGCTTCCCCCTACCACAGAACGAAAGCACCAACAACCCGAACATTGGCTAGAGATAGATGGCACCTGGTCGGGGCGACGCGGTTGGAGAACCACGTCGTCCCGATCAAGAAGTAAGGACTGCCACCACCGTGTCGCCCTCGCGGGCGGGGAGCCTTGGATTCCGCATGCCAAACGGCCAGCGTAAGGTTGCCATGCGCTGGTGGTGGCGCTGGGCTCAGACGAGCCTCGTGTGCGGATGCCTTGCCGCGCACATGCCCGGATCGCTCGGCGCTCAGTCCGAGCATCCGGAGGACGGCTTCGGTGCAGACATGGTGGTCGACTCCGACCAGCATGTGCAGATGCGGGACGGCACGCTGCTCGCGGCCAATGTGTACCGCCCTCGACGCGACGGCCGTTATCCAGTCATTGTTCTGCGGACACCATATCTCAAGACCGAAAGGGCCACCGTCGAGCGTGGCCGCTCGGCCGTTGCGCACGGATACGTATTCGTGGTGATTGACGTGCGCGGACGTGGTGAATCGCAAGGCGAATTCGTACCGTACCGCTACGACGGACCTGATGGCTATGACGCGGTCGAGTGGGCGGCACGCCAACCGTGGTCAAGCGGCAAGATCGGCACTATCGGTAAGTCCTACGATGCCGGCGTGGAGTGGCTGACCGCGATCGAGCGGCCGCCGCATCTCGCGGCTATGATTTCGATCGCGACCGTCGGTGATCCGGGTACCGATATCTTCATCACGGGGCCAACCGGTGTGCCCACACCCACCATGATCAGTTGGTATCACCTGGTGGCGGGGCACGGCATTCAGGACCTGTCAGCTATCGACTGGTCCGCGCTCGCCTGGCATTTGCCGCTCGCGACTATGGATCAAGCCTCGGGTCGGTCGGTACCGTACTGGAAAGAGCACCTCCAACATCCGGGAACCCATGCTTGGTGGGACCCGCAGCGATATCAAACGCGCTACCAGGATGTGCAGGTCCCAGTGCTCCACGTCACAGGGTGGTACGATGACGTGCAGGGCATCACGCTGCGGAACTTCACGGGCATGACGACACAGGACCGCACTCCAGCGGTGCGGTCGAGCCAAAAGCTTATTGTCGGACCCTGGCCACACAGCATCACTCCTCGCAAGGCTCGCGCCATCGACTTCGGTCCGAGTGCGGTGATCGATCTGGAAGGCTACGGCTATCGCTGGTTCGACTACTGGCTAAGGGCACACCGAATGGGATTATAACGAGCCCGCGGTCCGCATCTTCCGCATGGCTGAAGACGTGTGGGCGGACGAAGCGGAATGGCCGCTCAAGCGTACACGGTGGACGCGATTCTATTTCCACAGTCGCGGGCATCGAATAGCCTGTATGGCGACGGTGCCCTGTCGACCCGGCCAGATGATGCCGAGCTCGTCGACCGCTACATCTACGATCCGGCGAACCCCGTGCCCTTCATTACGGAGCCAACCTTTGCGCAACTCGGGGGGCCGGACGACTATTGGCCGGTCGAACGCCGCGACGACGTCTTGGTCTACTCCAGCGAGTCCCTCTCTGCTCCAACCTTGGTCTGTGGTCCAATTCAGGTGCACCTCGAGGCCGCGTCATCCGCGCACGACACGGACTTCATGGCGAAGCTGCTCGATGTGTGGCCCGATGGGTATGCTCAGCGGCTCTCCGATGGCGTGGTCCGCGGTCGCTTTCGGAACGGGATGTCGCAACCGTCCCTGCTCGAACCAGACCGGATCTATGCGTCGACATCGATCTCTGGAATACGTGCCAGTCGTTCGGGGTTGGCCACCGCATCAGAGTCGAGATCGCGTCGAGCGCATTTCCGAAGTACGACCGCAACTTGAACACGGGCGAATCAATCGCAACGGGCACTCAGATGCTGGTCGCGCGCCAGATTGTGTATCGATGATGCCGCGCACCCGTCGTCGATCGTACTGCCAATTGTGCCCCCGGCGGGCGTGGCGACCGCTCAAGCCCGATAAGCAGGCGCCGAGCGGCTCCGGCCGGCCTTCGGATCGCAGGAGGATTTGCGAGCTGAGCTGAGCGTCCGAGCTGTCTGGATGATACTGGGCTCGGGCTGGCGAAAGGATCTACTAAATCGCTTACGCCTGCGATGCCACGCTTCGCGGCATTGGCGTCCCCTGCCGCAGTCCAGCTTCCGGGGTTCACTCCACTCCAGGTCTAGTTCAATACGAACCGGTGGTGAGAGCGGAGCCGCAGGCATACCAAGGTCTCATTTGCCGACCGGCAATTTCGGCTGATTATGAAGGTGTCAGCCGAAAATCTGGGTGCCGCGCAGAGCCGAGACGCGCCGTAGAGGGTCGTCTACATCACACGCATGCAAGGGGTCTGGCGTTTCGGGTTTGCCGCACTGTCGACTGCAGCAGTTGCATCTCTATTCTGGCGGCAATTCTTATGGAAGGACTACGGTGCGGACAGCGCGCCGCATGGTTGGCGAACCCTTGCGCTAAGGGTTTATCGCTCACGGTCCTCGTGCTTGTCGCCGGATGTGCAGGCGCTGCGCGGCCCAATGTCGGCCCAACGAGTAGCGACGATATAGCAGTCGCCGTGACAAACTACGGTTATGCCGATGCCAATGTTTACGCGGCTCGACAGGAAGTGAGGTACCGCATTGGGTTTGTGCCGTCGAATACGAAGAGACAGTTGCGGGTGCCGGCCAATGCTCTGGAGCTCGGAGGTGATTTGCGACTCATTGTGCACCGGATTGGCACCGAAGGCGGCGACTACACAACAGAAACTGTGCACGTCGACGTGAACCAAATAGCAGCGCTCGACATCGCCCCCAATGTAGAGTTGACGACGTTAGCGGTGTGGCAAAAGTGACCACGCCTGAGTAGCAGCAACAAGCGCGGCCTGCCGATCGAGGTCGAGATCCGATCCGGCACCTACCCGTTATACGACTGCGTCTGAAGCTGCCACGCGCAGGTCCCTTAGATAATGTCTACAAGCGCATTCGGCAGCACGTACTGAAGACCGTGTTCAGCAACACGTTGCCGAAGCGACGAAATGACCGCATCTCGAATACTGCCCGACAAAGCGAGTAATTCCGTCCGGAATCGCTCGATGCCAAGCTCACAGAAGGATGCCGGAAACAGTTTTGTAGTGATGAATCCGTGGGGGAACGACTGCTCGATTTGCGCTTCCATGCCGAAGTAATGTTTCATCGTGACCCCAGCAAGTTGAACCCAATACGGGAATCGAACCACACTGTAACCCCGCTTCCCTGCGATATCGTCTTTGACCTTGTCAGCCTTGATCTTCAACGAATGGCGATAGTGCTCGTCGCCATCGTATTCGACAATCGTGACTTTTCCGTCGATTTGGTAGGCCATATCCCACCGATACCGCGTGCTTTCCATACGAACCTGATTGCCCAGCCAACCACTCGAAAAGATCTGCCGAAGCGCTGTTGACAGCTTCGCTTCGGTCAGGTGGCTCCCCAGCTTGTTGATCTTCGTGTTATGCGCTCGATCATGATCACTTGTCAATCGGAATGCGAGATAAACCATTGCACGACAGAAGAACTGCGAGCGTTGTTGGCTGCGGTGCCCGAATTCGGCGGCTTCCAACTTGGCTTAGCCTGGAAGGCCGAGCAAGTCGGCGCTTCTTACCGGACCTTAGACCCACCTGCTTACCCGGCGCGACAAAACTCAGGCTGTTGTACAGCTTACGCGCCTCTTGCGCTCCGCCTCACCTGATGACGGCGCCGGTGACCGGCTCCCTGGGATTGCTAGACGGCTTCGTCCAGCCACTCGGCCAGCCGACGCAACTCGGCGGCCCAATTGTCGCCCACGCCCGCTGTTCGGTGCGGCTCAACCAGACCCGTATCAACGAACGCCCGCCGATGTCGCTCAAAAAGCTCGTCGCCTTTCACCGCTACGGCAAAAGGCGAAAGCGGACGAGCCGCCACTTCGCGCCACCAGGACAGATACTCCACCACGAGCGCGTAGACTTGCGCTAGGTATCTCCAACGCGGCATCTCCGACGCGCCGAGGCCAGTGATTCGCTGCAATGGGCCGCCCCTAATCGAATAGCCGGGGTATGTGCCCGCCGCATAATTCAGCCCGCCCGCCTCGGCTAACTGAACGAGCACGCGACGCACCGATGCCAGATTGTACGCCGTCGCCGCAGCAACATCTTCCGCTGCGATGTAGCCGTCCCGCGCCGTTAACAGAAACGTGATGATGTCCGTGCGCATCCCCACCCCGAGAAGCACCCGCATCCGAACCATGAGAGCAGGGGGACGCTGCAAGGGCACCGGCACACTCAGCTTCTTCCCTCCTCGCCGTTCCGCCAACGGTGGCACATCAGAGCGCACCAGGGATTTCCATCGGAAGTCTTTCCCACGTTCGATGGCCAACCGGGCGAGGGCCGCAAGACGCTGCCCCACAACCTCGGGAAACGACCTTGCAACGTTCTTGGCGCGTTGGACGCTCAGGTGCTCCGCGTTCTCAATCACCCAACTGGCCACGAGGTCCATGAGCCGCGGCTCCTCGTCCGTGAACCACAAGGAGGCAATCACGAGAGCTTCGGGATCGACCACAGCTCGCGCGCGCCCGCCGGCGGCCGCGGACGCACCGATGGCCGCCCACTGGCGCCACATCGCGTTCAGCGTTGCTTCCCGAACACGACTCGTCGCACCCTCGAGATCCGCCGTCGCCGCACGGTCTTGCCCGCCCATGGCGAGTTGCTGATTCATGGGGGCTCTCTAAGCCTCCGCGCGCCCAAGATCTTTGTGCAGTTGCCGCAGCATGTTCGCAATCATCCCCGCGAACCCGTCTGAGGGATCCTGCGTACCTCTCACCCATGCAACAGCTGCGACGAGTTCCTCCTCTGTGGGCTGTAGCACGAGGAGGTCTCGATAGTGGCGGCTCCCCGGACTGTCGTCCGCCGCAGCGTACACCTTGAAGAAGATCAGGTCGTACCGATCGATGATGCGACACGCAGCGCTCCGTAGTCCCGCCAGTGAAGCCGCGTCGACAGTCCTGGTGGCAACCCCGTGTCCCACTGCGACACCGGTCCGGTATTGAGCCAACCGGGCGGCAAATCGAATCGGCTAGCGACCAGGCGGATGGCCCGCTGCAGCGCCTCGGACAGCGGCTGCGGGGGACGCGCGATCTCCCCGCCGACTCCCCAGGCCAGGATATCGACGTCTCTCGTCGGGCGGGACGTTAGGTCTAGCAGGTTCATCGCGGCGCCGCCGATGATGACGATGCTGAATTCCTCCCCTTCGGCCGCGAGCAGTTCTCCCACGGCAATTAACGCCGTGCGAATATCGCGACCGTCGTCCAATAGTCGGGGCATGGTGCGTGACTAACCGTCGATATGAGTACTATTATAGTACTTGGTTGCACTATAATAGTCAAGATTAGGACGATTATTGTCATATTTCGATACACACCGAGGCCGCCGCCATCCTAACCAATGAGCCCCGTCGGTGCGTCACGCCCCAAAATGACGCTTCGCTGTCGCCGCCCTTGTAACGTGGTTCGTCGCCGACGTCGACCCCCAACATCCCACGTTGCCCCGCCCCCAAAGCCCCGACCCTAGGCCTCGCCGTTCACCACGCCGCGCCCGAGCTCCCGCCCGGTCGCCGTCCACGCGCGACACCGCGATCATCGAACGCTACCTCCGCGTCCGCGGCACGCGGCTGGCACACACCATGGCCCACGAATACCGCGGCGACCTCAAGCACTTCGCGGGCTCGATGCGGCGACGCGCACTCCTATCCGCCACACCCGATGACGTCGCCGCTTGGTTTCACGCCCACACCCGCGATCACAGTGACCCGACCGACCCGCGCCGCTGGTCCGTCCGCACCGCCCACCGCCGACGCGATACGCTCATGGGCTTCTTTCGCTGGGCGCTGCGCGAACGCCTCGTCCGCCGCAATCCGGTCGAATCGGTCGAGCTCCCGCGCTTCTGCCGCCGACCGCCGCGCCTCGTCTCACTCGCCGATATCGAGCGCATCTTCAGCTACGCCGCCGCCCGCCTCGCCGCCGTCGATACGCCGGATGCCGCGCTCCTCACACTCGATATCGCCGTCCTCCGCCTCATGGAACGGCTCGCCCTCCGCGTCTCCGAGGCCGCTGGCATCCGACTCTCCCGCCTGTCGACCGTCAATGGTGAGCTCCGCGCCTGGATCGCCAAGAAGGGAAACAAGCCAGCCGCGTACCCGATCACCGGCATCGTCGGTGAGGCGTTCGTGCGCTGGCTCAAGGTGCGCAGCACGCTGACACCCGCGGCCGGACACGAGGACTTCGTCTTCATCCACCCAGCCCTGGGCCGACGGATCACGCGCTATCAGATCTGGGCGCGACTCCGCGTCCTCGGCCGGGCGGCCGGCCTCGACGCGCTCGTGCTCCAGTCGCTGTCACCGCACAAGCTCCGACACGCGCGGGCCCGCGCGATGCTCGCCTCCGGCTTCCATATCGCCGCCGTCCAAAGCGTCCTCGATCACGCCTCGATTCATACGACCCAGATCTACGTCGAAGACGCCGAGCTCACTCGGCTCGACACACTGCGCGCCCTCAGCGCGCCCACATAGAGCCCGATCCCCTCGCCGCGTGGCCGCTAAGATCCCACGCCGCCCGACGCTGACGTAGGCCAGACCCGATCCGAATAGCGATTCAGACGTCACACTCTAATGCCCGCAAAAGTTGCCAAACCCAAGCTGCTTGGGTATATTCTCCGGTGACCGGACTCCGCATCGGAGAGGTGCGATTTCGGATCTACCCGCAGGACCACCCGCCACGTCACGTACACGGGTTGATCGGTTCCGGCTACGTGATCGTCGATCTACAACTGGATGGAAGCGTCGCGTTGGCTGACCGACCGGACGCAGTTCGAAAGGCCACGCGATCCGAAGTTCGGACGGTACTCGAGGCCGCGGCCACCGGGTTCGATCGGCTGGTCGCAGCGTGGGATAGGATGCATGATGGCGAATGAAGGTCACCCGATCACGACAACGGATGCAGAGATCACCGCCGCAATTGCGCGCGGCGAGCACGCCCCGGCACCGTACGCTCAGAAGGTCTGGTACGACGCGAGAAGGGATGCCATCGTGGCGCGTATCGTGAGCCCCGGACTCGTCGGACCTCTGGACGTACCGTTCGCACGACAGCGGATGCAGGGACTCCAAAGGGCGACGCCCGACGAGCTGTCGCGTATGGAGCTCGAAGGTGATGGGACCGGCATTGTGTGGCCGGCGTTGGATGTCGCGCATTACATCCCCGGTCTGCTCGCCGGCGTCTTCGGAACCGCTCGCTGGATGGCCGCACTCAATGGGCGCCGCGGGGGCCAGAATAGATCCTTGGCGAAGGCCATGGCAGCTCGAGCAAACGGCGCGAAGGGTGGTCGCCCGCCGACCCGACAACGGAGGGCCGCGTCACGTCGCGCTGGGACTCGCAGCTACAACAAGCCCATCAAGAAATCCCCCGTGGGCAAGCGTCGCCAGCGGACGAGAACCGAGCAGCCGCGGAAGCCAGAGGGTTCCTCATAGCGTTATGGTCGACGTCCGCAATCTCGACACACTGAGGGGACCGACCGCTCAGCACGGCAGAGGGCTAGGGTAGGGTGAACACGACTCCTTGGTTACAGGGTCTCCAACCCCGGTACCGCCTTCACTTCGAACGTCGCGCTGCTCTTGTCTTTGCCGTACGTCACGGTCGCGATGTAGGTCCCTGGATGGACGTACTTCGCACCCTCGCCGCCTTCGTACGACGCCAGCACGTCCTTGGTGCGCTTGAGGTCCCACACCACTCGATTGAGACCCGCCATTGACAGACCGACCAGATGCGCGATCGGGCGGCCCTCTTTGGTGGTGATCGCGACCTTCACGCTGTCGCCCGTTGCCTGACTCAAGTAGTAGGTCAGGATCACGCCGTTCGGCGGGTTCTCCCCTCTGAATTGTCCGCTCCCCGTCCACTCGTCGTAACTGGGCAGCGGCTCGGACTCGACCGCCGTGTCGGGTGCGAAGAGATGGACGGGCTCTTTCATCACCTGGCGCGTGAGCTGCGTGAGGGGTCGGATCCGATCCGCGATGTACAGACCCCGCCCCTGGGTCGCGATCACCAGGGAGTGCGTCATCGGCTCGAGCAGGATGTCGGCGACCGCCACGGTCGGCAAATCCCCGAACGCCGACCATGACTTCCCCCGATCGAGCGACAGCCACAAACCATGTTCCGTGCCGGCGTACAGCACGTCGCCGTTGTCAGGATCCTCCCGCACGAGTCGCACAGGCTCGTTGGCCGGCAAATTCGCCGCGATGCTCTGCCAGGTCGCACCGCCATCCGCGGTCCGATACGCCAGCGGGGCATAATTGCCATCGTGCTGTCCATCCCACGCGACGTAGGCCACGTTCGCGTCGGTATGGCTCGCCTCGACGCGGCTCACGAGATGGCCGCGCGCTGGCTGGGGAATCGTCGCCGTGAGGTCCGACCAGTGCCCGCCGTCATCGACGGTCCGCCACAGCTTCCCATCATCCGTGCCGGCCCACAACTCCCCCGCCTTCACAGGCGATTCAGCGATCGTGTACACGACGCCGTAGTTCTCCGCACCGCTGCCGACGGCCTGCATCTTCGCGAGATCCTTGGTCGAGAGGTCCGGCGAAATCACCTGCCAGTGCTCCGCTCGATCGGTCAACTTGAAGATCACATTCCCGCCGAGATACATCGTGCCCGGCACGTGCGCGCTCATGATGAGCGGCGCAAGCCAGTGGAACCGGAACGCCGGCTCTCCCTCGTTGGGCTCCGGTCTCAGATTCTTGAGCTGGCCGCTCCGGAGATCGAGGCGTACTAGGTCCGCGCGCTGTGACTCGAAATAGACAATCGTGGAGTCCCTGGGGTCGAACGCGCAGTACGAGCCGTCACCGCCGCTCAGCGTCTGCCAATCCCCATTGCGGATCTCTTCCTTGCTTCGCGTGGCACTGGGCCCCACCCAGTTCGTGTTGTCCTGCAACCCGCCGCAAATCCGAAACGGCGTCGATCGGTCGACGTTGATCCGATAGAACTCCCCGACCGCGAACTTGGACAGATGGTCCCACGCAACGCCGCGATTGAAGGATTGGTAGAGTCCTCCGTCATTGCCGATCAACACGTGTTCGTGATCGACAGGATCGATGGCGAGCGCGTGGTTGTCGGGATGGAGGTGCTTGCCGAGGTCCTCACGCCATGTCGTCCCGCCATCGTCGGAGACGAGCAGCACGAAGCTCAGGAGATAGATACGCAACGAGTCGGCTGGATCGACCCGGACTTGACTGAAATAAAAGGGTCGCGGATCGAGCTTCGACACACGCATCCAGTGCTCGCCACCGTCGCCCGTGCGAAAGACGCCGCCTTCCTTGCTCAGCGACTCGTCGAGGCCGACCGTCCCGCCCGAGTCGCTCTGCACGACGGCGAACAGGATGCGGGGCTGGCTCGCGTCGAGCGACAGCCCGATCCGACCGGTTTGCGTCGGCAACCCGTTCGTGAGCTTGTGCCACGTCACGCCACCGTCGGTGGTCTTGAAGATGCCCCCCAGATCCTTGCCGTCCGTCGCCGCTGCCCCGTACGTGAATGACCACGGTCGGCGCCGGCGCGCATAGAGCGTCGCGTACACGACGTTCGGGTTCGAGGGGTCGATCACGACGTCCCCGGCCCCGACCCGATCGTCGTACGGCGCGGGAGCCGCCAGAATCTTCTTCCACGTCGCGCCCGCATCGGTCGTCTTGTACAGCCCACGCTCAGGGCTCGACATCCAGAGATCGCCCATGACGGCGACGTATGCGGTCTTGGGATCACTCGGGTGCACCGCAATCCGGGCAATCGCCTTGCTGTCTTTGAGTCCGACGTTCACCCACGTGGTGCCCGTGTCGCTCGAGCGATAGACGCCATCGCCCCACGTCCCCGAGTTCCGATCGTTGGCCTCACCGGTGCCGACCCAGATCACCGTTGGGTCGGATGGGGCCACAGCAACATCGCCAATGCTGGCGACCTTCTCGTGCGCGAAGATCGGCTTGAACGTGATGCCGTTGTCGGAGGTCTTCATGATGCCGCCCATCCCAAACCCCACGTAAAACCGACTGGGTCGTTTCGGATCGAACGCAATGCTGGAGACTCGTCCTCCCATGACCGCGGGACCAATGCTCCGCGCCTCTATGCCATGAGGCAGGACCAGCGTCGTCGTGTCACTAGGCCGAGCGCGCGACCCCCGGGATTGGTCGGGCCGACTGCGACTCGTGTCCCGCTGACCACCGGCCGCGGCAACGGCGACGGCCGACACGAGCATCGCTGCGCACGAGAGAGGAAATCGTCTGAGCATTGGGGGGCTGTCGAGAGGGCCGCTGAGCCTTGATGGCTCACGAGGGCGAAAAGAATAGCTCGACCGCCGAATCCTCGGCAAGCAAAGGAGCGACACCTTGCTCGCAGCCCTGGTCCCTGATCCCGCCGTTCCTTACGCCAGGTTCTGCACCATGGCCCACGCCATGCAGCGACAGGCAGGGCTCGATCGAACAAAAGACCACCCACACGGGAGCGAACGATGCTGGCAGACAGGAAGGCCCTGGCAACGGTCCCGGTCAAGAGCCTGGCGAAGGCGCGACCCTTCTACGAGCGGACGCTTGGCCTCGAGCTCATCGAGACCAGCGAGCCGGGCGTGCAAAACTACCGGGCCGGTGACTCCACGATCGTCGTGTACGAGTCGGCATTCGCCGGGACCATTCAGGCGTCCGCCGTCACGTGCCCGGTGGGTGACGATCCGCAGCCGGCCGTGCGTGACTCCGTTTGCGTTCCGAGAACCCGAGCGCCTCGTGCACGAAACCGAGATCGAGCCGTTCGTCTTCTGACAGTCGCATTTCGTGCCGCTCGAACTCCTTGAGCAGCAGCGCCACCTTGGCTCGCCCGCCTGGGGACTGCATCGCCTTGCGAGGCGTGAGCCCAGCGAGGGCCGGGACGGCCTCATCAAGCCAGTCCGCCATCGCCTGCTGGCGGAAGGCCCGCACGGCATCGGCTTCCTCTGGCGAAAACCGCTCACGCCCAGGTTGCTCGCGCTCGCTGGTGGGCGCCTGCGTCATGAGCTGTTCCATATTTTGCTGCGCGCGGAGCGGAGGGGCGACCATACCCGCGAGGTGGGCCTGGACAAGCGCGCGAAGCGAGTCGGCTCGGCGCGTAGAGTTCGTCTCGAGGACGAGCCGGCCGTCCGACAACACCACGCGAGCAACGACCGTGCTGTCCCACGAGCGGTGCGTGGCATTGCCCGGCTTCGTGATCGCGAAGACGAGTTGGTCCTCTTCCTCTTCCGGCTCGCCGACACCCGCGAGCGACGCGAGCCGCTGCGCGACAGCCTCGCGCGGCGCGAGGAGCGCGAAGCCGTCGGTCGTCAGCAGCAACGGATCGCCGTCCGTGTTGGTGAGGCGCGGCGGCGGTCGGCGGCGCAGGACGTCGACGACGAAGTTCCAGCTCATCAAGAGCGCGAGCTGTATCTCGGGGTCGCGCAACCTCTCGGACGAGGCGGGACGTGTTCGAACCCCGCACGATCGCCGACCCCCGCGGACCACTTCGTCGGCAGAGCGCGGCGGCAGCGGCTGGCCGTGTACCCCGCCAAAGAACGAGACGCCATCACAAGACAGCACGATGGCGAGGACGCTGTCGAACCGCTCGAGGGTCGACGATGAGCGGGCGTCGAGGACGAACCGCTCCTCGTGCGTCAGCAGGTCCCTGAGCGTGGAGCCGACCCCGCGCTCGACGCTGGTCACCTCCCAAATGGACATCCATGCGGTCTCGTACGCATCGAGCAAGAGGTGTTCATCCGACGAGAGACGGCGGTCCTCCTGGCGGCGCCACTCCTGCGCGAGCGCCAAGCCTCCGACCGACTGCGGCACGAAATGCATGACCCACGGGATGATCAGCGACATCTCGTCCGCAGTCGGCAGGCCATCGTCGAGCAGGCCGGAGAAATCGAGGGCTTCGGCCAGCCAGTCCGCTCCGTGGCGGCGGCGGGCGAAGCGCAGCAGCCGGTTGCCAACGCTGACGTCCAACGCCTTGAGCGCGTCCGCGCGCGCAACGTCGGGCCGCGCCTCGGCGGAGGCCGCGGGCGACAACGCTCCGTGACACCTCTTGTACTTCCTCCCGCTCCCGCACGGGCATGGGCCGTTGCGACTGACCGATAGTGACATGGCGCGGCTCCTGATGATCTCGCCCAGCCATGACAAACGTACGCCCCGGCCCTGAACCGGGCGACGCGAAGGCCGCCCGAAGGGCTTCCTACACCGTGGCGGCTGGCGCGGCCGCACCCCCGGCGGCCATCGCGGCCCGCCGAGCCATCTGGGCGCGCGTGAAATGCGGCACCAGGCCCACCATCCGCTCGATGAGCATCAACTGCCCCCGGTGGTGCATCTCGTGCTCCTTGACCGATAGGATCATCTCGAACCGGCTCTTGGAGCCGCCAACATCGCCACCAAAGCGGACCCGCTCAGCGAGCACGCTCTCCGTCAATCCGTCCAGCCATGTCGCCCACTTCTCCCCGGAGCTGCGCAGCAGGGCCAGCGTCTGGTCCTTGGTCCGTGAGGTCTTTTCCTCGACCGCCAAGCGCTGCATGAGACCGACAAAGTCGAAGCCCTCCATGGAGGATCGGTGCTCGACCGCGTGCACCTGGTAGTGGAAGGTGTACGCCAGCGCAATGTGCGCGAGTATCTCACCGACCGTCCGCGTCTCGGGCGCGGGTCGAAAGGCGTATCGGTCTTCCGGGAGCTCCTCGGCGATCGTAATCGTGTTCCTGCGGACGACGCGGAAGCTCTCAGCCAGCTCGTTGGCTCCGTAGTAATTCACACAATCTCTCTGGTTGTGGGTCGGCGAACGGATACTCCGCTTTACGCAACTTCGCAACCGCGACAGGAATCAGGCCTTCTGGGCACGCGGCAGACACAGCTAGTCCGATCGCGCACTTTTGTCCTGGTGACGGCTCCCGTGACCGGCTTCCTGGGATAGCTAGAGGGGCGACGGGTCAGAACCATGTCCGCCGCTTGTACGATCGATAGGCGTCGCCGAACGCTGCTTCGAGGACCCGCTCCTCGCGGTGAGCTCGCACGACCTGAAGAGGAACTAACGCCAGCAGCAACAGGAAGAGGATCGGTATCCCCAAAAAGGTGAAGAGGCCGGCGTTGAAGATCCAACCGAAGATGTAGACGGGATTCCGGATCCTCGCGTACAGGCCGTGGGTGACGAGCTGTCGCGCCTCAGGTCGCACGGTGAAAGAGGACCCGAGTTGCCATCGAGCCAACGCCCAGAGACAGAACGCGGCTGCGAGTATCACCAGGCCGACAGTGTGGTGCAGCTTCCAGACGCCGCCATCCAAGGTTATGAGCGATGCCCACAGAGTACCGGCCAGCAGAACGACTAATAAACACAACCTCCAGATCTTCATGGGATTGACCGACCGCCGCGCTGCATCGCGAGCAGCGCTTCCAGCTCGATCAAATGCTCCAGGTCTTTCCCCCGACCCGCCGCTCGCTTCGTCGCGATCAACGCCGGCAGAGTCAGAACGCGGAACTCGGTCGCCCCAATGGTCACCGGTTCCGAGCGCGCGAGCGCCTCGGCGTAGGTCCCGAGTCCGGGCACTCGATCGATGAGATCGATATCGCCGACATCCGTCGTCAGCGTCATGACCGGCGCGCTCCGCAACGCTCGGATATCAAGCACGAAGGGGAGGCCGTGCTCCACTCCCCGCAGATACGCGTGCCAGCCGGTCAGGATGCGCACGAGACGTTCCAGGTTGTCTGCGGCCGTGTCGTAACAGAGGTCGATGTCGTTCGTGAAGCGCGCCGATCCGTGAGCCGTGGCCGCTACCCCGCCAATGACAACGAAGCGCACGCCACCAGCGATGAGCGCCGCGATGATCTGCTCGAACACGATCGGCTCTACCCCGCTCCGCTGCTGCGGCTGGCCGTCGCCGACGTCGTCTTCGCGGCCGCACGCCGCACCCGACGGCGGAACTCGACCATCTCGTCCAGTTGGCGGAGCCGCTCCGCCGGCGTACGTCGCAGGTTCGCGCCCAGCAGCGTCAAATCGAGCCCATAATCCCTCGCCCGACCGAGTGGATCGTGCCGCTTCTCCGCTGGGCGACCGCGACGGCGAGGCGCATACATCACCCGCAACCGGGCCAGCCCAGCGTTGACGGTGGCGAGCAGACGATACACGTCCACCGACGCGGTGACCATGCCGTCATCGTCGCCCACCGATACGGGCTGTGCGGAGCCGTCGTAGCGGCGCAGCACACCGGCGGCCAGGACATACGCACGGGGAAAAGGCACTCCAAGGGCCCGGATCAATGCCCGAGCGATCGCCAGCCGCTGCGCCGCACGGATCGTATACGGAATGCCCCGGCCGAGGGCCGCCGCGGCGTTCTGCAGCCATTTCGGGTCGACGTCCAGCACGTAGGCGAACTCCCCAAGCGTCACGGCATAATTATACCTGGATCACAGGCATATTTCAATGACTTCGGTCACGAGCTGTGCGCCGTCAATCGTCAGATAGAGTTGCCGCTCGATCACTGACAGGCTGAACGCCACCCGGCGCGCGAGATGGGATGCGAGCCCCGCCATAAACTCGCGGTCGATCGCGTACAGCTCGATCGAGTCGGCGCGGTGGATCCGCGATCCCTCGAGCTGCCGCACAAGCTGCGCCGGCTCCTTATGGGTGTACACCACGACCCGGGGGGCCGCACGCGTCGCGCGATGGAGTCGCTCCGCCGTCGGCGCACCGATCTCGATCCACACTTTCACCGCACCCGTCAGGTCGCGAACCGTGAGCGCAGGATCGTCGGGCTCCGCCAGCCCGCGGGAGAACTCGATCCCCTCGGCGTGCTCGAGGCAGTACGCAAGCACGCGCGTCAGAAGATACTCCTCGGTCTCCGATGGGTGTCGCGCGGCCCGAATCGCCAGCGTCGTGTACACGCCACGGTCGACGTCGGACAGCTCGACGTCGAAGGTGTACATGGTGGCAGTGAGGGCCATATGATCGGGCTCTGCGTGCGGAATGCGCCTACAACAATAACACTGTGCGATGCCGGCGCTCCCGCGGCGCGTTGCTCATCTGCTCGGGACCAATCAAATCTCGCGCGCCCCCCGCGCGGCGGCGTGATCACCTCGCCAGCCGTTGATGCCCCGGAGCCGGCTCTCAGGTTTCTCCCCCAACGTCTAACGTCCAGCGTCTAACGTCTCATCATCTATTACCAGTTTACCTTGCCAGTTTGCCTGTTTTGTTGTATCCTGCATCCATGCCCCGACAGACACTGGAAAGCGCCGTCGCTGACCTGGCACACGCTATCGGCCTCCTGGTACGCCGCATGCGCGCGGCGGCCGCCTCTCACGAACTCTCATTGACCGAGAGTGCCGTGTTGGGACGCCTCGCTCGAGAAGGACCGGCCACGACGGCCGAGCTCGCGCGCGCGGAAGGGGTCAGACCGCAGTCGATGGGGGCCACCGTCGCGGCACTCGAGGACAGGGGCTTGCTCGAGCGCAACCCACACCCGACTGACGGCCGGCAAGTCAATCTCGACCTGAGCGCGAAAGGTGCCGCCCTCCGCAAGGGCGTCGGCGACGCCAAGCGCACCTGGCTCACCCAGGTCGTCGCCCAACTGGACGACGACGACCGGGACACGCTGTTTGCCGCCGGCGAGATCATTGAGCGCCTCCTGCAAGACCAGCCCACGATCGGGAACGAGCGCGCCACGTGACGCAGTCCGCACCCGTTACTGACGGGCGCGAGGCCGCCCTCGGCGGGTTCATGTCGCACGCGTGGCGAGCGCTGCGCCACCGAAACTTCAAGCTCTTCTTCGCGGGCCAGAGCATCTCGCTGATCGGCACGTGGATGACGCGGTTGGCGACGGGCTGGCTCGTCTATCGGCTCACCCATTCGGCGCTGCTGCTCGGCATCGTGAGCTTCTCGGGACAGATCGCAGCCTTTGCGCTCGGACCGTTCGCAGGCGCCTGGGTCGAGCGCCTCAATCGCCGCAAGCTGCTGGTGTGGACGCAAGCCGCGGCCGCCGTTCAGTCACTCGCCATGGCCGCACTCACGCTCCCGCGTGTCATCACGATCGCCGAGATCATCGCGCTCAGCGCCTTTCAAGGCGTGATCAACGCGTTCGACATGCCGGCCCGGCAATCGTTCCTCATTCAGATGGTCGAGGATAGGGGCGACCTCGGAAACGCGATCGCCATCAACTCCTCGATGGTCAACGGTGCGCGGCTCATCGGTCCCGCCTTCGCTGGTGTGGTCATCGCCGCAGTCGGCGAAGGCTGGTGCTTCCTGATCGACGGGATCAGCTACTTCGCCGTCATCGCATCGCTGCTCCTCATGCGCCTCGAGCCGTCGCAGGTCCAACGCGCTACAACCAGCATCCTCGAGCAAGTACGCGAGGGATGGGACTACGTGAGGACGTTCCGGCCCATTCGCATGATCCTGCTCTTGTTTGCGGTGCTCAGCCTGATGGGCTGGCCATACTCCGTCCTCTTGCCGGTCTTCGCCGGCCAGGTGCTCCACGGCGGCCCCAACACGCTCGGCTGGCTGTCAGGCGCCTCCGGGCTCGGCGCATTCGTATCGGCGATCTCCCTCGCCCTCCGCAAATCGGTCGTCGGCCTCACGCGCATGCTGCAGATCGCGGCGGCGATCCTCGGGACTGCGCTGATGGCGTTCGGGCTGTCCCACACGCTCTGGCTGTCAGTTGTCCTCATGGTGTTCGCCGGGTTCGGCATGATCCAGGGCGCGTCGGTGAGCAACACGATCATCCAGACGCTGGTGCCAGAAGACAAACGCGCTCGCGTGATGGGGTACTACACGATGGCCTTTGTCGGCAGCGCGCCCTTCGGCAGCTTGCTAGCCGGCGCGCTGGCCCACCGCATTGGAGCGCCCCACACGGTCATGATCACCGGCGCGGTCTGCATCGCTGCCTCACTGTGGTTCGCGGTCGAGCTGCCGAAGGTGCGAGCGGTCATGCGGCCTATCTACCGGGAGATGGGCCTCCTGCCCGCGCGCGACATCGCCTGACCGCCAACGTCCAACGTCTAACCCTCTAGCCCTCTATGCCGCTCACACAACTCGACCCCACCGCCGCTCTCGTCGTGATCGACTTGCAGAAGGGCATTGTCGGCTTTCCGACCGTGCACCCCCCTGCCGACATCATCGCGCGATCAGCCAGGCTGGCCCGCGGGTTCCGGGAGCGAGGACTGCCCGTGGTGCTCGTGAATGTCACAGGCGGGGCGCCGGGCCGCACCGATGCCGGGTGGCCCAAGTTTGAGCGTCCGGCCGATTGGGCCGAGCTCGTGCCGGAATTGGCCCAGGATTCCAGAGACCATGTCGTCACCAAGCAACGCTGGGGCGCATTCCTCGGCACCACGTTGGACGAGTATCTGCGCCAGCGCGGAGTGACGCAGATCGTCCTGACGGGGATCGCAACCAGCATCGGTGTAGAGTCGACGGCGCGAAGCGCTTACGATCTCGGCTACAACGTCGCGCTCGTCGTCGACGCCATGACGGACCGCGATGCAGACGCGCACCGTAACAGCGTCGATAAGATCTTTCCACGACTGGGTCAGACGACCACGGCCGATGCCGTGCTCCAGCTCTTACGGCAAACACCCGCGTCGACCGAACCGCGGCAATCGCTAACCCGCTGATACCGATCCTTCCCTGAAAGGCTCTTGACAGATGTATATTAGCATCATATACATGGGATCGTGGCTGACGCCCTGGCGGAGCTGGCAGCGTGTGTCGGGTTCCAGTGGGATGAGGGGAACTCGCACCAGAACTGGGAGCGCCACCGCGTGAGCCGCGCAGAATGCGAAGAGATCTTCTTCAACGACCCGGTCGTCGCAGCAGCTCGATGTGACCCATTCTGACAGGGAGCCCCGATATTACGTCCTCGGACGGACGGCCCGAGGCCGGCGATTGTTCGTCGCATGTACAATCCGGGAGCGATGCATCCGCGTCATTTCTGCACGGCCGATGAGCCGCCGCGAAAGGAGAACCTATGATCAAGCCACGTCACAAACCGAAAACTGAACGCTCTCCCCGCAAGCCGATCCCAGCGTTCCCGACTGAGGACGAGGAGCGCGCCTTCTGGGACTCAGCCGACTCCCCAGACTACATCGACTGGGGAAAGGCCCGGCGCGTCCAGCTTTCAGAACTCAAGCCGTCGACCGCCACCATCTCGCTCCGGCTGCCTGAGGGAATGCTGGACGAGCTCAAGATCCTCGCGAACGAGCGCGACGTTCCGTACCAATCGCTGCTCAAGGTGTTTCTAGCCGAACGCATTCGACAAGAACGAGCGCGACGGCGGCGCACCGCCTGAGCGCCCGTCGGCCCATCTGGCTGGACGCCAGCGCGTGGCGCTCGATTCCACTGCCCTACGATCTTACAGCGCGCGCTCCCAGGTTTGCCCGACGAGATCGTTTCCGAAGCTGTGGTGTGGCTCTTCGCCCACCAGCGTGTAGCCCTCGGCCTCGTAGAGCCGCCGTGCGGAGACGAGCACGCTGTTCGTCCAGAGGGTGAGCGTGCGATAACCTGCCTGCCGCGCAAACCGGGTAACCTCCTGCACCAATCGCGCGCCGATCCCGAGTCCGCGCGCGGAGGGCTCCACGTAGAGCAGCCGTAACTTGGCCACGCCGTCGCGCTGAGGATCTCTCACCGCGAAGATGGAGCCGACGATCGCTCCGTCGCGTTCGGCGATCCAGCAGCGTTCGCGTTTCGGATCGAAGTGCTCAATGAAGTCCGCTGTGATCCGCGCGATGAGCGCTTCGTACTCCCCACTCCACCCGTACTCCTGGGCATAGAGCAGCGCCTGCCGGTGGACGATCCATCCCATGTCACCCGGCTGATGCGGGCGGAGGATGTACGAAACCCGAGGCTGCGGTGCCGCGCCGAGCAGCGCCTCGATGGCCTGCATTGCACCGACGAGTCGCGGCCGCTGGTCGGGCGGCACACGGTCGAGCATCGACTGAATCTCGGTGCGCGAGGCCGAGTCGAGCTGGGCGAACGCTCTCCGCCCTTTGGCGGTCAGCGAAAGGAAGCGCTGGCGTCCGTCAGTCTCCGAGGCGCGCCCGTCGATGAGGCCTCGCCCTTTGAGCCCGCGCACGAGCCGGCTGAGGTACCCAGTATCGAGTCGGAGCGCCTGGCCGACCGCGGTGGCCGTGAGCGGGGACCGGTTCGCCAGCTCGTAGATCACTCGGCCTTCTGCGAGTGAGAACGGGCTGTGCAGAAATTTCTCCTCGAGGACGCCGATCTCGCGCGTGTAGAAGCGGTTGAAATGCCGAACCGCTTCCGTCTGCTGGAGCACGTCGCGCGTCGGCCGGCTCTCGCGGTGGTTCACTGGCTTGCGTCGAGCACGCTTGGCTGCGTCGTGTGCCATGGTGCGGTGGAGCACAGAAGAGAACCAGTGCCTGGTAGCAGTTGGTTGTCATAGTATAGCATATGCTTGCCAATGGCAAGTATATGGCCTGAGCGCGCCTGACGTGTCCGAGCGAGCTGACCTGCGTCAGCTACTTGGGGCGACTGGCATTCGCGGTTTGTGCCACCCGGAACCCGGACCCCGGCTGTTGCTACGGGGACTTGTCGAACACTGCGGTCTGGTCGTAGGTACCTTGACTTCCGGTCACGTGTTGTTGGACCGTAAAGCTCTTGTTGTCTGACGCCATCGCGAGCGTCTCGGCGTATTTCACTCCGTTCGCGTAGTCGAACTGGGCTGTCCCCTGATGGCTCGTCTTGCGGTGGTACAGCACGGTGCCGACCTGTTGCCCATTGGACAACAGGGGATACGGCTGTCCGTCGGCCTTGCCATCGTACCATTGATCGCCTTTCCACCTGAAACTATCTCCCCCTCCCCCTCGATAAGGGCAGGGGAACTGAGCTCAAACGCTGGAGTACACTGGGTGATCGACACTGACTGACGAGAGAGATACTGCGTGAGTAGATCTGCTACGGGTCGCTCGGAGCGAGCCGCCACCACCGGCGCTGAATACCTTGGACGCGGGTGGGATTACTCGCTGGGCGAGGAGATCGCTAACAGCATCACGCACGGCGCCGGTCTCGCCGCCAGCATCGCTGGTGCAGCCATCCTCTTGTTCGTCGTCGTCCAGCATCACGACCCGCTCTGGTTCGCCGCCGATGCCGCCTACGCGGCGTCCCTCATCATCCTGTACACCGCCTCGACCCTCTATCACGCGATTCCCAACCGGCGGGCCAAGCACGTCTTTCGCATCATGGACCACGCCGCGATCTACATCCTGATCGCCGGCACCTATACGCCGTTCGCACTCCTCAACCTGCGCGGCACGTGGGGTTGGGCGCTGTGCGCCGGCGCCTGGGGCTTGGCAGTCGTAGGTGTCGTCTTCACCGCGCTCATCCGTCACCGACTGTCGCGTGCCACCACGCTGCTGTACGTCGTTATGGGGTGGATGGGGGTGCTCGTTGCCAGGCCCGCCTTCGACCACCTGAGTGCATGGGCCATCATCTGGCTCGTCGGCGGTGGCCTCCTGTACACAGCGGGCACTTTGTTCTATGCCTGGGAACGACTCCGGTACGGACACGCCGTGTGGCACGTGTTCGTCCTGGGCGGCAGCGTCTGCCACTACATAGCGGTCCTGCGCTACGCGGTCCCCAGCTGACGAGACGAGACGCGGCCCGGACCCTAGGGCCGTCCATTGAGCGTCAGCACCTGCCCGGCAGCTCCATATTCCAAGAGCGCGGTGTCGCACGTGACAAGACGCCCGCCAAGGGCGCGGGCCGTCGCAGCGATGAATCGATCGGCTGGATCCTGTGTGGAGAGAGGCGAGAGAGTCGCGCTGTCGAGGGCAATCAATGAAGTCAGCGGTGCGATACGCACGCCCGGAGGGCGCCGCGCCGCCGCAACCCAACTCGCAACGTCACGCGACAGAGTGAGACGGCCCTTCCGGACCAACATGGCGATCTCCCAAGCCGAGATGGCTGAGACATAGAGACGCGCGTGGCCGGCCGCGTCTTCGATCGCGCGGAGAGCCGCCGCCGATAGTAGATCGCTCGCACCCTCGACCGCCCAGACCCGAGATGTGCGTGTCCAGTACGAGCGCACGCTCGACGGTCGAGGCCAATGACCGCCGGCGGCGGCCCGCAGGGCTAGACATCGTCAGTCAGTACCTCCCACGCATTGTCGACTGGACTCAAGACGTCGCCGATGTGAGTCGCGGTCCCCGCCAACCGGCCAACGAACGGCGTCCGCTGCTCAACCGCCGGAATAACGCGCACCACAGGTGTTCCGTGCTTGGTGACGGTCACCGGCTCGCCCGTAGCCGCAATGTGGTCCATCAGCTTGAGGCACTTGGCCTTGAATGCTCCCGCGGGGATCCGCTTGGCCGTCATAAGTAAAGCTCCGTGATAATGGTCATAAGTATATGACCATAGCACTGCCGTGGCAACTCCTGCCAGATCATCCCGCGTTCCTGGTAGCGCCACACCGGGGTCCGGCCTAGCGGACCAACGGGCTCTCCCACACCCGCAGCAAGAGCTCCTTGAGCCGCGCGAAATCCCTGGGCCCGAGCCCCGCCGTCCACTCGCGCTCGATCTCGCGCAAGATCTCGTGCGCCTTGGCCCACGCCGCGTGCCCCCGCTTCGTGAAGCGGACGATACGCGCGCGCCCCTCGTCGGGCGTGTCTGATCGTGTGATATAGCCGAGCCGCTCGAGGCTCCCGAGCAGTTGGTTCATGGCTTGCTTGCTCACGCCCGCACGCTCGGCCAACACCCCTGGCCGCATTCCCTCCGGACCCGGAAACTGCAGCACCGCCATATGCGGTACCCTGAGATCCCCGAAGCCCGCAGCGTTCAGCCCGACGATGATCCGGCGATGAATCGCCTGCGCCGGCACCCGCAGCAACGCCCCGATGAGCATCTCCTTGCTCTTGACCGGCGCACGCACTCTGGCCCCCTTGACTTTCGATAGTAAATTACGTTTACTAGTGCCCATCGTAAACGCAATTTACCATAACGGAGCCCCGAGATGCCAGCATTGACCACCGACCTCCGTATCGATCCGGCCAACGAGACGATCCGCATCGGGCCCCTCACGATCCGTTTCGTCGTCACGGGCGAACACTCGAACGGCAGCGTCGCGGCCTTCGAGGTCACGATCCCCGGCGGACGGGGACTGGCCACCCCGCCCCATAGCCACGACCACTACGACGAAACGATCTACTGCACCGCCGGCGTCATCACCTGGACCATCGACGGCCAACGCATAGAATTGGGCCCAGGCCAGACCCTCTGCATCCCCCGCGGCGCCGTCCACCGCTTCGAGAACAACGGCACCCAGGACGCCACAGCGTTTTCCGTCATCACTCCCGCCGCCATTGGACCCGAGTTCTTCCGCGAGTCCGCCGCCGTCATCAACGCCGCCGCCGGCGGCCCACCTGACCGAGCGAAGCTCACCGAGATCATGCTCCGCTACGGCCTCACTCCGGCCCCGCCGCCGCCGCACGCCTAGCACCTCCGCGACTCAACCTCGAGGGACCTCCATGCTACCCCATACACCTCCACACCAGGCAACCCGCGCCTCGATACCCGCACTCACGGCATGCCTCGCCGCCGTTGCCCTGGCGGCCTGCAGCCCAAAAACCGCGGACCGCGCACCTCCCAACGCCAGCGCGGACGCCAGCCCGACCGTCACCGTGACCGCGACGGACTTCTCGTTCGATGCGCCGGCACAGATTCCCGCCGGCATGACGACGATGACCATGGTCAACCACGGTCAAGAGATGCACCAGGTCCAACTCATCCGGTTGGCCGATGGCAAGACGGTCAACGACCTGGTCGCCACCTTCAAGCAGCCGGGGCCGTCACCGGCATGGGCCGTATCCGCCGGCGGACCCAACGTCGCGGCACCGGGCGCCTCGTCTCAGGCCACCTTCATGCTCGCGCCAGGCAACTACGTCATGGTCTGCGTCATCCCGAGCCCCGACCACATACCCCACATTGCCAAGGGGATGATGCGACCCTTGACCGTCACCGCAGCCGAAAACGTGGCGAACACCGCGCCGCAATCAGACGTCACGGTCACGATGACGGAGTACGCCTTCAATCTGTCCGCACCGCTCACGGCGGGCACGCATACCCTGCGCGTCGACAACCAGGGCAAGCAGGACCACGAGTTGGTGTTGGTTCGCCTCGCGCCCGGCAAGAGCCTGAATGACCTCATCGCCTGGGCCGACAAGCAGGTCGGACCGCTGCCAGCCTACCCGCTGGGCGGCCTGACCGACCTGCCCAACGGCTCCGACGGCTTCTTCACCGTCAATCTCACCCCGGGCCACTACGCCCTCGTCTGCTTCGTCCCCGATGCGAAAGACGGCAAACCACACGCCGCCCACGGCATGACAAAGGAATTCACGATCTGAGACCCACTCGACACCCACTGGCGCCTTTGGCGCCGGAGAGAGTAGAAAATCAGAAAGTAGAAAGTAGACACCGGCTTCGAGCAGTTGCTCCGTCTACTCTCTACTTTCTGTGCGTCTGCTTTCCCGGGCGCTCTAGCGCCCGCCTCCTCACTTGAGATTCTGTACCACCGCGTCGCCCGTTTCGCTGATCTTCTTCAGGATGTTCGATAGCGTGTCGATGAACTTCGACCGCCGGTCCATCGCCATTTGGAGTCGCAGCGAAGTCGTCTCGCTCATCTCGTTCATGCCGGCGAGATCGCCCCCCAGCTGACTCTCGAACGCGCTCAGGTGTGGGGCGGTTAGCGGCACTGACAGAGTCGCCCGGAGCGGCCGGCCAGCCAGCCGAGCGGTCGTCGCCACCGTGCTCACCTGCTGCTCGAGCGACTGACAGATCCCGGTGTGGCAGACCGCACTCGCACCCTGCGATCCGAGCATCGCCATTTGCTGCTGCAACTCCTGCTCGAGCGCCCGGATCTGCTGCTTGGCCGTCGTCTGCGCCTGTACCTCCGACATTATCGCTTGCAGATCCTGGTCCTGGTCGTTCGTCGCCTCCATCAACACGATGAACGCGAGCGCCTCGATGTCCTCACCGGCCGCCATGCCCGCTGTGACCCCCGTGCTTCCTGTGCCCGCCGCCGACGGAAAGCGGGCGCGGACCGCCCCTTCCAGCGCCGTCAAGTCCGGCGCCGGCCGCTGCGCTTCGACGCGGGCCTGAGCCGTCACCCACTCGATCACCGACGGCTGTAGCCGCGCGCGTAGATGGGCATACCGGCTCCCGATCTCGTCCGGAATGGGCCGCATCGCCACCGCAGTGGCGACGGGCTGCGCTGAGACCGCCCGCGATGCGCCGGCACCGAACGCGAGGCCCACGACCAGCAACATCTTGGTTGCGCTCACGATTCCTCCTCTCACCACGGGAAAGCGACCTGGCCCGGTGACGCGACCGCAAGATGCGGCTTGGAGGCAGACATCGCCATCCGCTCGGCACTCATGAGGTGAGCTCGACCCCATCGGCCGAAGCTCAGATGCCCCTGACGCACCGTCCGAGCGGCTCCCAGATCCCTGGTCCAGAATCCCGGCCATCGGCACCCCCACACCCCGTTCCCTGCACCGAACCGTCCGCCCACTGCACCCGAGTTGTGGGCGGCCATCGCCTCCCATACCATCGATTCACACACCAGGAGGCGATGAGTGGCCACGACCGCGATCACCTTCGAAGGCGAGACCCCGATCCTCCGCGTCCGCGACCTGCGCGCGAGCATCGATCACTACGTGCGCATCCTGGGATTCAAGTTCGATTGGGAAGGACCCGGCCCGTTCGCAGCCGTCACCCGCGACCGCTGTCACGTCTTCCTCTACGGTGAATGGCTCGACATGGACGGCCGCACCTGGCCCCCGATCCCCTGAACTCGTAGTGCGCTTTCGTCTCCTCTCTCCTCTCTCCTTTCTCCTTTCTCGGGCGCGCAAGCGCCCGCCCCGCTGGCCCGCCTTACCCCATCACCCCCAGCATTCCCAACACCTGCTTCGCCGCGCGCGTCCCCTCGTTGCCGGCGTTCGTGTGCGTCTGGTGCCCCGATAGCTCCGAGTGCGCGAAGGTCAAGTTTCCCAGCGGCCGCCGCAGCACATTGCTCGGCGCCGGCTTGCCGTCGCGACCGAAGAAGAATCCGGGACCCGCGTTCACGTACGCGTGGCCCCACCGGTTCAAGATGATCCCCGCGATGTCATGCTTGGGATCGAACCTCGCACCGCCGAACAGCGTCACGAGCTGCCGGCGGATCTGCATCTCGTACTCCCGATAGCTCGTCCCGAACATCTTGAGCCGCCCGCGCTGCCCCTGCTCCACCATCGGTACCCCGGGCTGGTTGAACGGCACGTACATCGTGAAGATCGTCGGCTGATCTGGATCGAGCGGCGGCCGGTAGTCGCCGACATACATTGGCGCCCGCAGGTTCCCCGTGAATCCGAACCCGCCCTGCCACGTGCAGAGCGTGTATCCGAGCTCGTACAGTGCGCGCCAGTTGTCGAGCGCGACGTTCACGACGAGCATGGGAGACCGAGGGTAGCTCACCATTGCCGTCTGGTACTCCTCCGGCAACCGCTGGATTGCGTGCTTTGCCGTCCAGCTCGCACCCGCCCAGATGACTGACCGCGCGCGCACGGAGTAGAGCGTCCCGTCCTTTATGTACGTGATGACGGCCGGCTCGCCCGTTCGATCAGGATCATGCACCACGCGCACAACGGTTGCACCGACCCGCATCCGGCAAGGCGTGTCCGGCCGGTCCATCGCGTCGAAGCGAATGTGACCGTTGTGCACGTCGGCAAACGCCGTCGATCCCTCGATCACTTCGGGGTTGAGCCACTTCACCAGGAGTCGCATCGTCCCGTCGCACCCACCGGGATATGAGCCGCCTGGTGCGTCGGCCAGCTTGTGGCCCGGTGGGAATCCGCCCGGCGTCGGTGTGCGCGATAGCCCCTCAAATCCCGGGAAGAACGCACGCAGGTAATAAGGGACGTACGCCGACAGGGCATCGCATCCGAGACCGATCGCCGCCGCGAGAAAGGGATCGATGTAGCGCGCAACGTCGGGATGAAACTTGCGCACCTTCGTCAGGTAGTCCTCGTACGTCATCGTGTCGAGCCATCGCTCGAGCGCTGCATTGGCCCCGCTGAAGGGCTCGGCCGGCTCCTCACGGCACCGCAACATGTCCCGCTTCACATCCTCGGGCCACGGCGTGCCCTCGAGCCTGTGTCCCCACGGGTTCCGCACCCATTGTGGCGTGGGTTTGTCGAAGAAGAAGCCGTAGTTCTCGCTGACATCCTGCGCGTAATACATGTAGTTGTCGCGCGGGAAATCCATCGGCCGCCGACTCGCCGGGAGCTCGGCGAACTCGACGTGCGACGGCACATCCGGCGGGGCGATGTCGTGCCACATCTCGCCGTACCAGCCAATGAGCCTCGATGGCGCGGGAAAGCCACACTGGTTCGAGCCCTGCGGCCCGATGAGCCGCTGCCCGCGTACGATGAACTCGTTGCGCTTCGCCTCGCCGCCAATCAGCGGGTGGTTCTCGAGGATGAGGCAGGGACGCTGGCGCCCCGTGTTCTTGAGGAACGTGTACGCCGCGATGACCCCCGAGAAGCCACCACCCACGACCACGAGATCGTAGGTCTCCCCCGTCGCCGTCGCACTCGCGATCGCTCGCTCGTACATATTGTCGCGAATCCCATGGCCCGCGTTGACGACCTCCCACGTGTTGCCGTTCGAGGGGGCGTAGTCGCCGACACCACCATATCCGGTCCAGTCGGACGCAGGGTCGCTTGGCCCAAGGGACTTCGTCGGCACCGTCCGCCGGACTCCCGGCGCAGCCGCGCCCAGCAAAGCCGCGCCGGTCCCGAGCGCGACCGTATTCAGAAAATCGCGCCGCGTGATGTCCGCATCCACGCCGAGCGCACGTTCCTCGGCCGTCAACTGCACGCCCGCCGTCGCTCCGTCCTGTGCGTCATCCGCCATTGTGCTCCTCATGAGTCAGGCCAACCATGGACGCGCAACCCAAGAGTCTCACCCACCGCCCCCAACAACCATATCATTCAATGATCAACGTCGCTCGGCCAGCAAAGCTTCCCCGTCGTTCCCCAAACCCCAGACACCAGACCCCGCACTTCGCTTTCGTCTCCTCTCTCCTTTCTCCTCTCTCGGGCGTGCCAGCGCCCGCCCCGCCCCCGGCCTCATGCCCGACGCATCACGGAACATGACGGACTACGAGTCGGCCCGTCGACACTTCCACCTCGACGTCCCGCCGTCCTTCAACGCCGCGCGTGATGTCGTCGACGCCTGGGCACAGAAAGAGCCGAATCGCCAGGCTCTCATCACCGTCGGACCCTCCGGTACCGAAACGGGCCGCTACACCTTCGCCGATCTCGCCCGCCGCTCCAACCGCGCCGCCAACGTGCTCCACGCACACGGCGTCAGGAAGGGCGACCGCATCTTCGTGATGCTCCCGCGTGTCGTCCAGTGGTACGACGTCATGCTCGGCGCCGCCAAGCTCGGCGCGATTCCCATGCCCGGCACCACGCTCCTCACCGAGCGCGACATTGAGTACCGCGCGACCCGCGCAGAAGCGAGCGTGATCGTGACGGACGCGGACGCCGTCTCCAAAGTCGACGCAGTGCGCAACCGCTGCGAATCGCTGCGCACGCGCATTGTGGTGGGAGGCAGGGCCGACGGCTGGGTCGCGTTCGACGACGCGATGACCCGCGCGTCCGGTGCGGCACCCGACCTCACGCCGACGCATCCGGATGACCCCTTGCTCATCTACTTCACGTCGGGCACGGAAGCGTATCCGAAGATGGTGCAGCATACACACGCGTCCTACGGGATCGGGCACGAGATCACCGCTCGCTTCTGGCAGGACCTCGGGCCCTCGGACCTCCACTGCACGCTCTCCGACACGGGCTGGGCCAAGGCCGCTTGGGGCATGCTCTTCGGCCAGTGGCGCATGGGCGCTGCGCTCTTCCTGTGGGACGCACGCGGCAAACCGGACTACGAGCTCCTGATGCGGCTCATCACCGAGCGCCGCGTCACCTCGTTCTGCGCGCCGCCGACCGTGTATCGCAGCCTGGTGTGCATGGACCTCGCGCCCTACGACTGGTCACGGCTCCGCCACTGCACCGCCGCCGGCGAGCCCCTCAACCCCGAGGTGATCAGGATCTGGCGCGAGGAAACTGGCCGCACGGTGTACGACGGCTATGGTCAGACGGAAACCGTCAACGTCGTCGCGAACTATCGCTGTCTGCCGGTCAAGCCGGGCTCGATGGGCAAGCCTACGCCAGGGTTCGACGTGCACGTCGTCGATGCGGATGGCAACGTGCTCGCGCCCGGCAAGGAGGGCCACCTCGCCATTCGCGTCCGTCCCGACCGTCCGATCGGACTCTTCAAGGAGTACTGGCGCGATCCCGAGGCGACCGCGAAAGCCATCCGCGGCGATTGGTACTTCACCGGTGATCGCGCGATGACCGACGACGAGGGCTACTTCTGGTTCGTCGGGCGCGGCGACGACATCATCATCTCCGCCGCCTACCGCATCGGCCCCTTCGAGGTCGAGTCGGCACTCATCGAGCACCCCGCGGTGGCCGAAGCCGCCGTCGTCGGCAAGCCGCATGTCGAGCGCGGCCAGATCGTCAAGGCGTTCGTCGTGCTGGCGCCCGGATATTCCGCGTCCGCGGAGCTCGCGCTCGAGCTGCAGGACCACACGAAGCGGGTGACCGCGCCGTACAAGTATCCGCGCGAGATCGAGTTCGTTGCGATCTTACCGAAGACCGTCTCCGGTAAGATCCGCCGCGTCGAGCTGCGCCAGCGTGAGCAAGCGGCGATGCCAGCGCACGCACCCGGCCCTCCAGCCTCGAACATCTAGTGTCTAGCGTCTAACGTCTAATGTCTAACCTCCAACGTCTGTCCCTCTCATCTCTTCATCTTGAACACAAATGGTCGCTCCGCCAGCGCCTTGACCGGGCACCCATTGATGGTAGCCGGGATATAGTGATCTCCTCGCACCGCTGGCAGTACCGCCATCGCGAAATCGCTGAGCTGCGCCTCACTACTGCGGTCGTAGTGAAGAATGTCTGAGGGGCGGTCGATGTCGGTTCGAATCAGAGCCAAGGTGGAAGGCACTGCGTCGCCGCGCTCGTCGACGACGAACTGCACGTACATCGTCCCCTCGAAGCCCCGCGCCATCAAATCCGGCGGGTACTGCGGTTGCACGGATGGACGGCTGTTGTCCGGCAACGGAGTCGTCACGTTGTGCCAAACGGGCACTCGCAACCGGAACAGGGGCGTGCCGTTCCGCGGCACCTGGCCGCCGCCGCCGATCCTGACGAAAAGCTTCGAGAACTTGGCCCCGCCAGCCTGCTGCGGTGGCGGGAAGCCACTGGTCGAATCTGCTCGTCGGAGGGCGTCCATCAAGCTTTGATCGATGGCGGCAGAGAGCGACGATTGAATGAGCGTCGCCTCCGCCAGCCGACCCACCGGTGTCAGAGAGAACATCGCCTCGCCGAACACTGCCGGCGCAGCAGCGGGCGGGGAGTACCCCGTCCCATACACGGTGACCGTCGGCGTGCTCGGAGGCACGAAGGACTGCCGGATGGCCTGGAGCACGAGGGCACGAAAGTCATCGGTGACGGTGTCCCGGTGCAACTTCCCGTCGGTGTCGTAAGACCGCGCCGTCGGCACTTCCAACGTCGCATACACCTGGTACACCATCGTGTCGCGGGCCGGCTGCACGGAGTCACAGCTCGAGAGATGTCGCCCGGGGCGGCAACAAATGCGGCGGCGTTCCGCTCGACGAGGCGCACGCGCTCAGACACACGAGCGTCAGGCACGACACGACCGCGTATGCACGGCGTGGTCTCGGGCCAACCATCACCCTCTCCCGCGGAACACAAAGGGTTGCTCGGCCAACGACTTGACGGGACAGCCATCGATCGTAGCCGGGATGTAGTGCGCGCCCCCGAGCAAAACGGCTGAGGCCGCCACCAATATCGGAACATCTGGCTAAATGGCAAGAGCTCGCGGAGGGGCCGCGAGCGACTGACTAACGTCCAACGTCCAACGTCTAAGGAACCTCTGCAAAACTGAGTCTTGCATTGGTGGATGAGAAGTGATGTATTGCCAGCCCGAGCACACACCTCGTGAGGAGCGCATGGGACTCCAGCGGACGTTTGCCGGGCTGGCCTACTCGGACAAGAAAAAGGTCACGCGTCGCGAGCGGTTCTTGGCCGAAATGAACGCGGTGATGCCGTGGGCCGAGCTCACGGCGCTCATCGCGCCGCACTATCCGCGGCCGCACGCGGGCGCGGGTCGGCCGGCCATGCCGCTCGAGACGATGCTCCGGATCTACTGTCTGCAGCAGTGGTTCGATCTGTCCGATCCAGCCGCGGAAGATGCGCTCTACGACAGTGACGCGATGCGGCGCTTTGTGGGTGTCGAACTCAGTGAGGATGCCTTGCCGGACGAGACGACGATTCTCCGGTTTCGGCGGCTGTTGGAAACGCACCGGCTCACCGAACAGGTGTTCGCGCTCGTGCGCGGCCTGTTGGAGACCAAGGGGTTGCTCCTCAAGACGGGGACGATCGTCGACGCGACGATTATCAGTGCGCCGAGTTCGACGAAGAATGCCGCGCAGGCGCGCGACCCCGAGATGCGGCAGACCAAGAAGGGCCAGACCTGGTACTTCGGGATGCGCGTGCACACGGGGACGGACCCGCACGGCTTGGTGCACACGCTCACGACCACGCATGCGGCCGCCGGCGAGCTGGAGCAGCTGCCCTACTTGCTCCATGGCGAGGAGCGGGTGCTCTATGGCGATCGGGGCTACTGGAAGGAGTCCGATCGGGTGGCGTGCAAGCTCGCGGGGATTCGCTATCGGGTCAACCGCCGCGGGTGCCACCACCGACCCATCACGCCGCGGTGGCACGCGATCAATCGGGCGCGCTCGCGCGTGCGGGCGCGGGGCGAGCATGCCTACCATGTGGTGAAGCGCCTCTGGGGCTTTGCCAAGGTGCGCTATCGGGGCTTGGCCAAGAACACCGTGCGGGTCTACGCCGCGTTTGCCCTCGCGAACCTGTACTTGGTGCGCTACAAACTGGGGGCCCGTAGGGCGACGTGTCTCTGCTAACGACGCAAACGCGTCCGGTGGCGCCGGCACTGAGCCTCGCGGCCCAGGCCGGCCTGCATCACCGACCGATCTTTCTCGATCACCGCTCGCAATCACACTGACTCGCGTCCGAAGACGGCATTCTTCAGAGCTTCCCTAACGTCTAACGTCCAACGTCTAACACCCGGCCTTGCAATTTCGGTATTTGTTCGGCTATCATACCGGCCCTAGTCTATTGAGGAGACCATGCCGATCAGCGATTTCCTGCTGCAGGAGTTCGACGCCGAGATGGCCAACACCCGCAAGACGTTGGAGCGTGTCCCCGCGGACAAGGGCGCGTTTGCGCCCCACAGCAAGTCGATGAAGATGCAGAACCTCGCGCCACACGTCGCCCAACTCCCGCAGTTTGGACTCACTGTGCTCACGACGCCGGAGCTCGACTTCGCGACCAGCAGCTTCACGCGCCTGCCCTTCGAGTCGCCCGCACAGCTGGTGCGCGCGCTGGACGAAGGTGCGGCCAAAACCCGCGCGGCCCTCAAGGCGACACCGGACTCCGCGTGGAGCGAGACATGGAAACTGAGCTGGGGAGGAAAACCCATCTTCACCGGCACCCGCTTCCTGGCCTATCGGCAGATGTTCCTGAACCATATCGTGCACCACCGCGCACAACTCGGCGTCTACCTGCGCCTCAACGACCTGCCCGTCCCGGCCACCTACGGCCCATCAGCCGACGACACACTGGGGTTCTAACGGAGAGACGCTGGACCTTAGACGTTGGACGTTAACGTTGCACGTTAGGCGTTGGACGCTAGAGAGCAAACCTCGAGGGCCAGCCACAGAGCATCGACGCGGCCCTCGAGGTTTCTTCTCCAACGTCTAACGTCCAACGTCCAACGTCTAGCACCTCCTCAGTCCCCCTCCGCCAACCGCTGGAACCTCGCATTCCCCCTGAGCGGCGCCCACGTCGGGTCGATCTTGATGTACGCAGGTGTCAGGAAGTACGGCACCGTCAGCAGGGGCTCGAGATGGTCGAGCGCGCGATCCGGCTCGCCAACCATCATGTACACGCGGGCCAGCACCTGCTGCGCGTACGGCGCGAGCTCCGCGTTTCTGGACATCGGCATCTGTGCCGCGCCGCGTTCGCCCTCGCGAATGGCATCATCCTTGTGGCCCGCGTAGGCGAGCGCAAGCGCATACAGCATCCGCCGCTCGAAGTCGTCCGGTGACGCGCTGATTTGTTGCTGGTACACCTGCCATGCGGTATCACCATACGCTCGTGCCAGCGAGGCGTCGCCCCGGAGCCCGTAGACCTCCGCAAGCCGAATGGCCCACCGGGCACGATCGTCGTCGTAGGCGGTCGGCGTGAGCGAGAGGAGCTTCTGCTGCTGTGCGTCGGTCAGGACCCAGTAGAGATCACCCGTCGTCGCGAAATAGACGATGAGGCGAGTCGTATCCACCGACGCTTGCGCAGCCCGGATCACCGCCCGCGCACCCGGTAGGTCCCCCTGCGCGAGATGCAGCAACGCCACGCGCGAGATCATCCCGAGGTTGGTGGGAGCAAGCTGCAGCCCCTGTCGAGTCACGATCGTCGCTTCCGAGAACCGGTGCATCCGCATGAGGGTGCTGGCGAGCTGTCGGTTGGCGACCGGTGACACCGGGTCCAGCTTCGCCGCACGCTGCGCGTGCGCGAGCGCGTCGTCCCAGTGTCCCAGCCGCCGCTCGTCGACAGAGACGCCACCGATCAACTGCGCATTGTCGGGGTACCGTTTGAGCAACGCCGCGCTGATCTCGTACGCCTTCACCTCATTGTGTTCGACCAGCGACACGTAGTCGCTGAGCGCGACCTGAGTCTCGAGTCGGTTGGGATCCAGCGCCTGTGCGTGCACCAGCGCGCGGTGTGCCGCCTCGGCGTTCGCCGGATTGGGCGTGCTGTTCGCGTAGAGCAGCGAGTACGCCCGCTCCAGCCGCGTCCATGCGAGCACGAAGTTCGAATCGAGCGTCACCGCCGTCGTATAGAAGCCGATCCCGCGCCACAAAGCGGGCGGGTCGGTAGACGTGAGGTGCTGGGTCGCCTCGTCGCCCTGCAGGAACGCGTCGTACGCATCCACGTTGTTCGTCGGCCGCTGGCGCAGCGCCTGTCGCTCGCCGGGTCCGAGCGCGATGTCGAGAACGGAGGCCACCTGCGTCGCGATGTCGGCCTGCACGGCGACCACGTTCGACGGATCGATGTCGAATTCCTGACGCCAATAGACGGTCGGCGTATGCCCGCGAGGCGCCTGAATGAGCTCCACCTCGACCCGCGCGATGGCGTTGCCCTTGGCCTGCGCCAGCCAGCGCACCTGACCGGTGAGCAGGTACGGGACATCCAGCTCGCGCGCGATCTGATCCGGTGGCTTCGTGGTGTGCGTGTACGTGAGCGAGCTCCCCCGCGCGATCACCTGCAGCCCAGGCATCTGCGCCAACGCGCCGCGAATCTCGTCGGTCACGCCGTCGGTGAAATACCGGACCGACGAGTCGCCGACGCTTTCGAACGGCAGCACGGCGAGCATGACCGCCCGATGCCAGGTTCCGTATCGCTCGACTGCGACGTGCATCCCGATCGCAGCAATCGCCAGCACTGCGATGGCGATCGCCACGGCAGGTCGTCGCGTCCACCCCGCCCCACGTCCTCGCGGCGGCTGGATGCTCCCGTCCTCAGACTGCGAAATCCGGGGCTCGGCCGTCTCCCGACTCGACCGCGCAGCCGCCAGCCCGGCATCGCGCTCTGGGTGCGCGCTCGGACCACTGCCAGGCTCCGCGACGGCGCCGAGTGCGGCGGCAAACTCGCCCGCGGTCTTGTATCGATCGGCCGGCGAACGGGCGAGCGCAATCTCGACCGCCGTCTCTACGGACGCCGGAATCCGGTCTCGCACCGCCCGCAGCGGCAACGGCCGCTCCACCAACCGCCGCGCGACCAGAGCCTGCGGCGTCGCCCCGGTAAATGGCGGCTCTCCCGCCAACATCTCGTACAACACACACGCCAATGCGTACACGTCCGTCCGCCCATTGACGTCGCCCGCGCCCGCCGTCTGCTCGGGACTCATGTACTCCAACGTCCCCAGACTCACACCCGCATCGGTCAGCCGCGCGCCGCCGCCCGCACCTCCCGCTTCCAGCGCCGCACTCCAACGGTCGCGGGCCACTCCAAAATCCGCCAGCAGCGCCTCGCCGTCGGCCGAGAGCAGGATGTTCTCCGGCTTGACGTCCCGGTGCACCACACCGCGGCGATGCGCGTAGTCGAGCGCACTCGCCACCTCGCGCGTGATCCGGAGGGCGTCGCTGAGCGGCAACTGATGCTCTCGCGTGAGGCAGACACGCAGGCTCTCGCCGTCGACATAGGGCATCGTGTACCAGAACGGACCGGCGCCACCGGCACCCTCGCCCGAGTCGAGCAGCGGGAGGATGTGCGGGTGCTGCAACTGGGCCGCGATCGCAATTTCACGACGGAAACGAGCCTGCCCCACAGCGCGCCCGAGCTCGGGATGTAGCACCTTCAGCGCCACCAAGCGGCCGTGTCGGGTATCCTCGGCCAGATAGACCGTGGCCATCCCCCCGCGACCGAGTTCCCTCTCGATCTGGTAGCGGTCACCTACCGCCGACTGGAGCTCCACCGCGGCGTCAAGGGACACAGCCACAAGCTAGGAGCCGGGCGCGGAGACGCAAGGAAACAAAAGAGATACGGGCGTACAGTAACACCCGGACCCCGGCGTCAGCGCGGTTTTCCCCCCATCCACATTGCTGTCGCAACACGTAGCTTATGCCCCGTCCACTCACTCGACAGCCTGCGCCATGTAATCGGCGCTTTTTCGCCTTTTGGCAGGACATAATGACAATCTTTACCCACCTCGCAGCCACCACCCTGGGCGTCCAGGTCATGGGCCTCACCGGCCAGGACCTCGCGCTGGCCTACACCTTCGGCATTGCCGTCGACGTCGACCACGTCATCAAGGCCCCGTTTTACCTCAAGGCCGTAGGGCTCAAGGACAAACGGGGCTACTACTGGCGGTCGTCGCTGCAAGAGCCTGTCGCCCTGCTCTGGATCCTGCCGCTCTGCTATTTCCTCGGCACGATCATCCCCGTGATCTTCTTCTTGATTCACGTGGCGATGGACTACAGCGTCCGCTTCGAGAAGATGCCGTTCTTCCCGTACTCGAACTGGGTCACGCGCGGCTGGCTCACGACCATCCCGGACTGGGCGAAAGAGGTCCCCCTGTTCATCGTCCTCATCCTGCTCAACGTCGCCGTCTTCGCTGTCGCCCGCGGCTGGCTCCATGTTTGAGCGCGTGCCGGCGATCGGCCGGCTGTCCGACACGTTCGTCAGAGCGCCGATGCGCTTTCTGCATCTCAAGCTCGGCCTCTCACCCGCGCAGGTCTCCTGGGCGGCGTTCGGGGCAAGCCTCATCGCTGCGGTCGTAATCGGCATGGGGCGATTGGGCTGGGGCCTGGGGTTCATGGCCCTGGGTCAGATCCTCGACGGGATGGACGGCGGGATCGCACGCGAGTTCAACCTCGTGTCGGAGTACGGGAAGAAGCTCGACGAAGCGCTGGATCGCGCATCCGAGACGGTGATCTTCCTCGGATTCGCCGTCGCGGGGATCGTGCCGGTCGGGCTCGTGGTCCTCGCACTCATTGCGATCGGGCTCCTCACGACCGTGTCGCACCGCGCGAAGTTCGACCCCGGGATGAAGCGCTTCGCACTCTACTTCGGCGTCTTCTTCTCGTACTCGCTCATCTTCAAGGTCATCTTCGCGGTGAATCTGGCCGGCTACGTGATCGATCTCCTGATCATCGACTGCCAGTTCCAGCGCGAGATGGACACACTCGGCGGCGATCTCGACACCGTTGCCTCCCGAGCAGCCGCGCTCGAGACCAAGTAGCGCCGCGACTCCCGAGCCGTGACCAATCTCGGACAACGCGTCGCCGTCGGCGTCGTGGCGATCCCGGTCATCCTGCTGCTGTGCGCGGTGGGCGGTGTCTACTTCTTTCTCTTCGTCGCCGCCGCATCGGCCGTGGCACTGCACGAGTTCTACGCGCTTGCCGAAACGAAAGGCGCGCGCCCGCTCGTGCCCCTCGGGCTCATCGCCGGCTTCGCCGTCAACCTGTGCTTCTTCCTGTCCATCGCGAGCCGGCCCCCGCTGCTGGTCATCGTGCTCCTGGTCAGCGTCATCGCGTTCAGCCTGCGCGAGCTGTTCCACAACCAGGGGTCGCCGATCGCCAATCTCTCGACGACGATCCTGGGGGTGTTGTACATCTCGCTGTTCTTCGGCACCCTGATCGGCATTCGCGAGTTGTTCACACCGGCATCCATCCCGCCGACCCACATCTTCCCCTCTGGCTTCGTCGAGGCGCACCCCCGCGACGAGATCTACCGCTGGGGCGGATACATGACGATCGCCGTCTTCGCGATCATTCTGGATCTGCGACTCAGCCGCGTTTCACGTCGGAGTTGCATGGGGCAAGCACAAGCTCTTTCCACGCGTCAGCCCGCAGAAGAGCTGGGAGGGCGCGATCGCTGGATGCGTCTTCGGCATCGGCGCGGGGATCGCGGCGAAATACATCGGGTTGCCGTTCCTGCCCCTGACGGGCGCGATCCTCATCGGCGCGATCGTGGGCACCATTGGACAGCTCGGTGACTTAACCGAATCGCTGCTCAAGCGCGACGCCGGGGTCAAGGACTCCTCCAAACTCATCCCCGGCCACGGCGGCGCGTTCGATCGCTTCGACAGCGTGTTGATGGTGTCGCCCTGCGTGTATCTCTATCTCTGTTGGCTCTTCCGCGGGTGATGCGGGTAGGGGCGACGCATGCGTCGCCCTCCGTCACCGTCCGCGCGATCTCGTCGAACCCACGCATTGCGTCGCCCTTGCCCACCCACCCGCCCGCACATAACTTCGACATTGTCGTACAAATCGAGACGACATGCTTGGAGAATTCGAACAGGTCGTGATGCTGGCGTTGATGCGCGTGGGGGAGGATGCGTATGGCATCCCCGTCCGCGATGAGATCCTGACCCGCACGGGACGGGAGCCATCGCTCGGCGCGATCTACAAGACCCTCGCGCGCCTCGAAGACAAGCGCCTGGTCGCCGCCCACGTCGGCGAGCCGACCGCCCGCCGCGGCGGGAGACGGACGCGCTGCTACACCGTCACAGCGGCCGGCCACCGCGAGCTTCAGACCACGCTCCGAGCGGTCCAGCGCATGGCCGCCGGACTCGACTTGGGAGTCGAGCGCTTATGATGACTGATGCACCGCGGCCGCCGCGCGCCGCACTCTGGCTGCTCCGGCGACTCCCGCAGCGGTGGCGGGAGCATGTGACCGGCGACTTGGTCGAGGACTTCCAACGCCGCTGCACAGCAGGATCCCGGCTGAGCGCGTGGGCCTGGTTCTGGCGCGAGACCATGGCGAGCATGACGTCCCTGCGAGAGACCGAGCCGGCGCCCCTCCGCACCACGCCGGGCGACACCCCGTGGATCACGTTCTTCGACGATGTGCGGCTCGCTGTCCGTGTGCTCCGTCGCAATCCGGCGTTCGTGATCCTCTGCGTAGGCACGCTGATTGTCGGGATCGGCGCAACGACCGCAATCTTCAGCATCGTGAACCCGTTGATCTTGCAAGGGCTCCCCTATCCACACCCCAACCAGTTGATGATGGTCTTGGAGCGCGACGCCGATGGTCCAACCGCATCCGCAGATCCGTTGACGGCCGTCAGCAACGTCGGGTACGCCTCCTACGTCGACATCGTCGACCAGTCGCGATCGATCGAGCACGCGACCGCGACGGGACAGTGGGAACCGGTGATCGGCACGACTGACCCGGAGCGGGTGTCCGGCGAAAAAGTCACCGCCAGTTATTTCGCAACGCTCGGGGTGCGGCCCATCCTCGGACGGCCCTTCACCTCCAGCGAGGATCAACCCGACCACAACACGGTCATCATCATCAGCAACGGGCTGTGGCGGCGCCGCTTCGGCGCGGATCCGACGATCGTGGGTCGCGCGGTCACCGTGAATGGCACGCCCTACACAGTCGTCGGCGTCATGCCACCGGCCTTCGAGGACGTCGTCTTTCCCGGCACCGAAGTCTGGCGTCCCCTGGGGTACGCGCCGACCCTACCGATGGCGTGTCGGACATGCCGCCACCTCCAGATGTTCGCGCGCCTGCGCCAGGGTGTCACGCCGTCGAGCGCCCTGGTGGAGCTCAACGCCATTTCCGCGCACATGGTGGCCGATCACCCCACCGAATATTCGGCGCCGGGGATGGTCCTCATGCCGCTGCAGGGCGCGGTCATGCATGCGTATCGCCCCGTGCTCGTGGCGATCGGCGCGGCGGGCATCCTGATCCTCCTCATCTCGAGCGCCAATGTTGCCAACCTGCAGCTCACGCGCGCAGTCCGCCGACGCAAGGAGTTTGCGGTCCGCGCAGCGCTCGGCGCGAAGCGCCTGACGCTCGCCCGTCAGCTGCTGGCCGAAGCCCTGGTCATCGCCGCAGTCGGCGGCGCGGGCGCGATCGCTGTCGCCTGGCTCGTCCTGCCTGTGCTCGTCCGACAGCTGCCTGCCGGCATGCCCCGGATCGCAGCCATTCACGTCAACGCCGCCACATTCGGCGTCGCGGCTCTGGCTGTGCTCGCCGTCGCGATGGTCGTCGCACTCGTGCCAGCCCTGCCCGACTCCGGCCACACCGCACACGATGAGCTGCGCAGCGGCGCCGCGGCCGGGGATTACCGCAATCGCCGGAGCCTCAAGGGCCTGGTCGTCGGCGAATTCGCCCTCGCCCTGATTCTGCTTGTGGGTGCGGGATTGGTCGCACACAGCCTGATGCGGCTGCTCGCCGTCGACGTGGGATTCGATCCATCGCATCTCCTCAGCCTGCAACTGAACGCAGTCGGCCCCACGTACGATCAAGACAGCGCGGTGTACGCGTACCACGATGAGCTCCTCGCCGCCGTGCGGGCCGTTCCCGGCGTGCGCAGTGCCGCCCTCGCCAGTCAGATCCCGCTCGCCGGCAATGTCGATCGGTACTCGGTGGAGACGCGCGACCATCCTCTCGCGAACCCGGAGTTAGCTCCGTCCGCTGACCGATATGTCGTGTCGAAGAACTTCCTGGAGACAATGCGCGTGCCAGTGGTGCGCGGCCGGCGATTTGAGCCCACGGACTTCTCTGGCTCAGCCCCAAAGGTTGCACTCGTGAGCCGGACACTCGCGGGTCAGCTCTGGCCGGGCGAGGATCCGGTCGGCAAGCAAATGCGCGTCGGGGGCCCAAAGGCGCCGTGGCGCGCGATCGTTGGCGTCGTGGGCGACGTTCGTCACATGGCGTTGGGCCACCAGGGCACGGGCCAGTTTTACGTCCCTGAGCGTCAGTGGCCATGGTCCGACGGAGGCGCGACGCTCGTGGTGCGAACGGCCGGTAGTCCCGAAGCCCTGGCTCACACGCTGCGCCAGGCGGCCGCCGCGGTCGATCCGACGCAACCCATTCTCGCGCGTCGAGACAATGGCGCACATCGCGGTCGAGTCGATCGCGCAGCAGCGCGTGGCCACACTGCTGTTCACCGCATTCGCCTCGATCGCTTTGATCCTCGCCGGCGGTGGCATCTACGGCGCCCTCGCAGGGAGCGTCGCCGAGCGAACGCGCGAGATCGGGCTTCGCAACGCGCTGGGCGCGGCGCCCACGAGCATCCTGGGCATGATCATCGCCCAGGGCGCCCGTCTCGCGGTGATCGGCAGCGCGCTGGGATGCGTCGGTGCGTTCATCATGACCCGCTTCCTGCGGGCATTGTTGTATCAGATTACGCCGCTGGATCCCGCGACGATCGTGAGCGTCGGGGCCGTGCTGGGAATGGTCGCACTGTGCGCATGCCTCATTCCTGCGGTCAAAGCAGTCCGCATCGATCCGATTTCAGCCCTGCGAGACAGCTAGGCCTCCGACATCTCCTTTCTCCTTTCTTGCAGGTCTCCTCTCTCGGGCGCGCAGCGCCCGCGCCTTTACGGCTTGTAATCCAGTAGCGCCTGATACACCAGCATGGGCAGCTCGGCCCCGATCGTGCTCCGGTTCGGCAGCAGTTGCGTCATGTACACGATCACGAGCCGCTGGCGTGGGTCGACCTCGTAGGTGGTCCCGTATGCGCCGCTCCAACCGAAGGTCCCGACCGACTCGACACGCCCGTCCGCACCGGGACGGAGAATGACGGAAAAGCCCAGGCCAAATCCGAGGCCGGTGTGCGAATAGAGCGTATCCGTCTGGTTTGTCGTCATGAGCGCGACGGTCGCCGGCGAGAGGATGCGTACGCCATCGAGCACGCCGCCGTTGCGCATCATCTCGAGGAACCGGGCATAGTCGGCAGCCGTCGACGTCAGACCCGCGCCACCGGAATAGCTCATGCGCGGGCCGTCGACGTAGCTCCCCTGGCCGCGCGGGCCGTCCGCCGCCCGCACCACGCTGTCCCCGTCGCTCGTGCCGTACACCGTGGCTAGTCGTTCCTGATCGGCGGGCGGCACAAAGAAGTGCGTGTCGCGCATCTTCAGGGGACCGGTAATGCGCTGGTCGATGAAATCGGCGAGCGACATCCCGGATGCGCGCTCCACCACGCACCCCAGGATGTCGGTGTTGTAGCCATACACGAACCGCGCGCCCGGCTGCGCAGCGAACGGCAGGATCGCGAGTCGCGCCATGGTCTCGCAGATCGGCTCGTCCTTGTCCCCCGTGTACCAGCCATAGCCCGCCGCCGGCCCCAGCCCCTTCACTCGATAGAGCTGGGCGAGCCCGCTGTCCGTGCCGTAGGAGATGCCCGCGGTATGCGTGAGCAGGTCGCGGATCGTGATCGGTCGCTGTGCCACGACGATCGTGTTCCCCGACGAGGTGTGCTGCAACACGGTCGTGCGTGCGAACTCGGGGATGAACCGCGACACTGGATCCGTGAGCGCGATGCGCCCCTCCTCGACCAACGACATCACGGCGACGCTCGTGATCGCCTTGGTTTGAGAGGCAATGCGGAAGATGGCGTTCGTGCGCATCTGCCGGCCTTCCTCGCGATCCGCCCATCCGAAGGCCCGCTCATACGCGGTCTGACCATCCCGCAGTACCAGGACGACCGCTCCCTCGATTTCGCGGCGGTCGAGCGCGCGGTCGAACGCGCTGTCGATTCGCAACAACCGCTCGCTCGAGAACCCTGGAGCGGCGACCGGCGGCGCCTCGCTCGGCGGATGCTGGCTGCGCTTGTGCTGCGCCGCGCATATGCCTGGCGCGCCGAGGAGAACCACGGCTCCCATGGTGACGCCGGCGTGTCGCCACATAACACCCTCCGCCTGGCTGACTGGAGGACCACGCTGCTGGCAGACTACACCCGCGAGCAAGCTACCTCATCGAGGCGCCCTCGCCAGACCGGACATGATCCCATTGTTTTCTTTACACACTGGTAGTTGCTCGCCGATCGCTGACTACGCATCGTCATCCGTTCTTCGTGCACCTCGGACACGGTGATACCGGCCGCGGGCAACCACCCCTATGACTCCGCGACGCATCGTCTCCTTCCTCCCCGCCTCGACCGAAACGGTGTGCGCGCTCGGGCTCGTGGATCAGCTCGTCGGCGTCACCCACGAGTGCGACTACCCGTCGGAGGTCAGGAATAAGCCCGTTGTCGTTCGCAGCACGATCGCGACCGACCGCATGACCCCGCGCGAGGTCGACGTGGCAGTGGGCGAGCGGCTTCGGCACGGCGAGAGCCTCTACTGGGTGGACGAGGAGCTCCTGCGGAGACTCGAGCCTGATCTCATTCTGACCCAGACCCTGTGCGAGGTCTGTGCGCCGTCGGGGAACGAGGTGTCGCAGGTGCTCGAGACGCTGCCGACGCAACCAGAGGTCCTCTGGTTCACCCCCAGGTCCCTGGCGGACATCGACGACGGTATCCGCACGATCGGTGGAGCGACGGACACGCGAGAGTCAGCCAAGGCATTGATCGGATCGGGGCGAGCGCGGCTCGAGCGGGTGTCGGCCACCCTGTCCCAGGCACGACGCCGCCGGCAGGTCTTCTGCATGGAGTGGTTGGATCCAGTCTACTGCAGCGGTCACTGGATCCCCGAGATGGTGGAGATCGCGGGCGGGACCGACGTCCTGGCGCGCCGCAACTCGGATTCGATTCGAGTATCGTGGAACGCGGTACGGGAATCGGCTCCCGAGGTCCTCGTCCTGATGCCATGCGGGTTCGACATTGAAACGGACGGTCGCGCAGGCGGCAGATTTGGCGAACCAGCCCGGTTGGTCCGAGATCCCCGCCGTTCGGTCAGGCCAGGTCTACGTGGTCGATGCCAACGCATACTTCGCCCGCCCGGGGCCGCGAGTAGTCACGGGAGTGGAGCTGCTTGCCCACCTGTTCCACCCCGACCTCGTCCCTTGGGACGGCCCGTCCGACGCGTTTCGGCAACTCCACCTGAACGCTGACGCGGGCAGCAGCGAGCCGATACCAACAGCGACAGGACACCGGTGAGAGGCAGTCGGCGAAGTAAATTGCGTCGCCCGCTCGTGCCGTCCGTACCTTGCCCGTGTCGCGGCGGGTAGGGGCGACGCAATGCGACGCCCTCGTGCACCGCCCGCGTCGTGAGGTCCGCCGGGCCACCGGACGCGTCACCCGCGAAGCGCCCGTTAGCCAGCCGCCCGCTCCTGGACCTGCTGTTCCCCACCCTCCGCAACGACCGCGGCCAACGCGTCGACGACCCGCGCGTCCAGCTTGCCGCTGGCGACGTCGCGCCTGAGCACCGTCAACGCCGCCGCGGATGGGAACGCCGCCCGGTAGGACCGATGTGCGGTGAGCGCGTCGTACATGTCCGCGACCGTCAGGATCCGGGCGGCCAGATCGAGCCGCGCACTCCCCTGCCGCCACGGGTACCCCGACCCGTCCAGCTTCTCGTGGTGAAGCGCCGCCGTGAGCGAAAACTCGGAGAATGCGGCTACCCGCGAGAGGATCTCGAACGTGTACACCGGATGACGCTCGAGCGTGCGCCGTTCGTCGCTGGTGAGCGGGCCTGGCTTGTCGAGGATGCGATTCGACACGCCCAGTTTGCCGATGTCGTGCAGCCACCCGGCACGGGCGATGCGCCGCTGCGCGCCCGCCAGGAACCCCAGTTGCCGGGCAATCCGGACGGCATAGGTGGATACGCCAGCGGAATGCTCATACGTGTACGGCGACTTGGCATCGATGATCTCCGCGAAGGCGCTCGCGATCCCGTCCACAGCCGGTTCGTCGACGTATCGCAGACGGTCCTGCGGCTCCAGGGCGACGACCGTCGCGTTGATCGCAGGGTCTTGGAGGGCGCGCCACCATCCGGCGTCGCCGCGCCACGCAGTCGCGATTTGAACGAGCGCTGGGTCGAACCACGTCCCGCTCCGGGTGCGTGCGGCCGCTAGCGCCGCAGCGCTCCCCCGCAGTGTGTGAAACCCGTCGAGTGTCTGCGCGAGCAACACGATGCGCGCAAGCAGAGGGATCTCCTCGCCGCGAAGCCCGTCAGGATACCCGCGCCCCGCCCAGTGTTCGTCCAGCGACCGGATCGCCCCGACCGTCGCCGTGGGAAACCCGAGACGGTCGGCGATGTCCGCGCCTCGCTCGCACCGGAGGCGAATGAGGTCGCGTGTCATGTCTGGCGTGCGCGCAATCGTGAGGAACTGTTTCACGCGAGTCGCGAGCGGCAGACCGCGTCCGACCTGTCGCGCCGTGGCAAACGCCAGTCGCGCGCGCTTGTGCCAGTCCTGGAGCTTGAGGCCCGGCTTGACCTCGCGGTCGTCGGACGCAAAGAGCGTGGCCATCCGCGCGGCGTTGCTCGAGCACCCCGCGTCCTTGAGCAACAGCGCGTAGTAGAGCGCGGACCGGTCGTCCGTGCTCAGCCCGACTTCCTCGCCCAACCGCATGCCGATGACACACGACCGCAGCGTATGTCCCGGCGCCTGCCCCTCTGTCAGATCGAGCGCATACGACAGCGCCGAGAGGACCTCGGAGAGGCTGACATGGAGTTGCCGCACGTCCGTAGGACGACTTGGCGCAAGGGATTGGTCACGGCCGGATAAAGCGGGTCTGGGGTATGGGTTTCGGGTGTGGGCAACAAACGCCAAGGGCCAGCCACGGCGCGCCGCAGCTGACCCCTTTGGCTTTGTTGCTCTTACCCCAAACCCCAAACCCCGACCCCCTTCAGCCTTTCCTTACGGGCACTGCAAATTCCAACTGCCACCGCGCGACGAGACCTCGGACGGCGGCAACGTCGCAATCGTCGTGTGAAAGTCAGTGGCCTTGACCAATGCATCGACAACCGCGTCCGGGCCCGAGTGTGCAGCCCACGTGGTGTCCGCCGTCGACTGGAGGCCATACATGCGAATGGCAATCAGGCGGTCGCCACTGCCCTCCAAGACCGTCGAGATCCGTTGTTCCTTGAGCAAGGTGTCACGAACTGCCGTGTAATTCGAGGCAATCGTGAGCGGGGTGGCGAAGCCTCCGGCCTGTTGATGCACTGTGTTGATCAACGAGATCGCGGTCGCGAAGTTGCCCAGCCCGAGCTGGATCTGTGCTCGCACCAGCGCGAGCTCCTCCGCGCGCACGATCGGGATCGGGCTGTTGACTGTCGCATAGGGAAGAAAGAGATGTGGGTTTGCGACGCCAGCGTACGTACCGACTTGGACGACCTGTGGATCGGGAACGAACTTGTTCTTCCACCGGAGGTCATTCAGGGTGTCGACGTCGTTCGTGAAGTCGAACGTCGTGACGAACTGGAAATAGTTCCCGTTGACCGGGCTTACTTGGTCACCCGAGGCGCCACTGAACGTGTGGTAGACACCGTTCGGATCGAGCGGGAAATTGCCCGCCGGTGGTGGCGCGATCGCCGGGAGGTTGAGGAGGGCCGATTCAGTCAAGGCAGTATCCGCTCGCAGCAGCGCGGCCACGCTGGGCGATCCTGGCGTAGTCGGCGTCGGCCCAGCCCCCGAGCCACGCGCAATGGCATACGCCAACTCCAATCCTGCCTTTCCCGCGAGCGCGCGATTGAACGCGGCGAACGACCCCGGCGCCGTACTTGGCGCGGCGGTTTGCGCGACGGCCGCAAATCCGACGGGGAGGTTCAGTGGTAATGCGATCGACCCGGCCGCGTTCAGCTGGACCAATCCTGAATCGAGCAGGGCAACGATATATGCCCACACGTCCTTGTTGCAGTACGGCGGATCCGTCGGATTCTGATCGATCGCGTACAGTGGAATACCCAGCGTGTCACGGGTCTCGGCCAGGTACATGAAGTTGAGCGCCTTGATCGTCTGTACGACGCCGGTGATGGCCGCCACCTGGGCCGCGGTGTACGTCGAGACGTTCGACAGGCTCCCAATAATGATGTTCGCCTGCTTGGCGTTCTCGTACTCGGCATTCCACACGCCACAGCAGATGAGGGTGGTGTTGGCGTTCGCCCCCGGGACGAGCCCGGCGACGTCGGTGAGCGTGTTGGGGCTCGCACCGAGGAAAAAGAACAGGTCACGCGCGAACCCTGTTGAGAACCACAGATAATCGAACTGATCGCTGCGCGTGGCGCCGAACAACCCCATTACGGCATTCTGCACGCCGGTTGCCGATGGCGGAACGCTGGTCGGCGAGTCGAAATACGGGATCGCGCTGTCGGTGCATCCCAGGGCGATGCCGAGCACGGAGGAACCGATGACCGCGCGCGCCCACGTTCGACGGGTGCGAAGGGCACTGCCGCACGCCGCGATTCCAGTCCTGAAGGAGAATGTATCGCTCATGTCAGAGGCCCAGGTCGAGAGACAGGAAGTAGCTGCGGGATGGCGGATACGGCGTGATCTGATCTCCGCGAATGACGTTTTGGCTGCCGACCGAGCTGCCCTCGGGATCGAGGCCATCATAGCCCTTTCCCCACCACATGAGCAGGTTGCGACCGATCAGCGACAGCCGGGCGCTCGATACGAACGACCCAGGAATCCGGGTGACCACCTTCGCCGGTAGCGTGTACGCCAGCGAGACCGTGCGCAGCTTCAGAAACGACGCCGACTGCTCGCGCGGCGTGAGTCCCGCCTCCGTCTCTCGGATGAACGACGCCGAACGCGCCGAGTCACCCCAGAGCCCTGGGCCGAACGCGAAGTACGCGTCCTCGTTATTTCGCACGAATGCGCCCTTATTCCACTCCAACAGGCCTGACAGACGCACGGGGCCATAGCTCACGCCGTTGTTCCAGGTCATGATAAAGCCTGGCTGTGCGTCACCGACCTGCAGCGGATACCCGTTGGGCTCCGTGATCGCGTTGTTCACGAGCTCGGACACCGACCGACCTGGGTCGATCCATCCGTTGCGGCCGCCCGAGGGAGCAAACGGTGCCAGCGGAATCGAGTTCACGACGCTGTAGTTGCGGTAGAACGTGAGACCCGTGTTCCAATCAAAGCCGTTGCGCATCTGAACCACCGTCGCGTTGACCCCGATCTCAGCGCCCTGATTCGTGAACTCGCCGCCGTTGAGCCACTCGGCGATGTAGCCGCGCGATGGGTTCACCCCCGCCTGCAGGAGCACGTTGTTGATGCGCTTTTGATAGACCGTGAATGTGAGTTGTGCTCGCGAATGCAGGAACGTCGCATCGAAGCCCAGCTCGGTCTCCGTCTCGGATTCGGGCTTGACGTTCGGATCGCCCAGCAGCGTATCGGGCCCGACCGCAGGAGCCGAGCCGACGACGACGGCTGGGAATGGGCTGTAGCGCACTCCGTACAGCGGCTGCGTGCCCGACTGGCCGTACGCCGCGCGGACCTTGAGCTCGTCGAGGAAGTCGACGAACTGCGGGATGCGGTAGGCCGCGGCAAAGTGTGGATAGTAGTAGAACTGGCTGATGTTGCCGTCGTTCGTCGTGCGCTCGCCCGTGACGCCCCCCGTGAGGGAGAGCCGCTGGGTCAGCGTGAGTATCTGTTCCTGCGCATACAGTGACTGGTCCCGCTGCGCGCTGCGGTTGTAGATGTTGGTCTGGACCGTGCCGATCGAGGGATTGTTCACGCCCGCGATCACGTTCTGCGACACCGTGAACGGATTGAGCAGGTCCCGCCGCTCGCGGACGAACCCGACCGATGTCGTCGCGTCGAGCCACGAGAGACCGGTGTAGTGGTGGATCAGGTTGACCGAGTAGTTGATGTACTGGTCGTGTGTCGTTTGTGTCGTCGCGACCCCGGGGAGCGGCAAGCTCTGTTCGACCTGGAGCGAGGACGGCGCGTACAGCTCGTCCAATACGTTGGCGAGATCGACGCCGCCAATCAGCGAGACCTGCAGCGATTGGTGCTCGGTACTGTACGGGGTCCAGTTGAAGTTCCCACCGCCGATGAACCGCTGCACGTTCTCGGGCGTGCTGATGTCCGCCGCGTCGGCGTACGGGTTCGCCGGTCCGAACGGGTTGAGGACCCAGCTGCCGTCGGCGTTCTGCCGGTTCATGTTGACGAACTGCGGCGTGTACGAGATGACATTGACCGGGCTGATGCCATTGTTGTCGTTGCCCGAGATGCCGCGTCGGTCCACACTGTTCGAGTAGAACAGATTGGTGCTGACTGAGAGATTGGGCCGGAACTGCTCGGTGAGGTTCGACCGAATCGACTGCTTGTTATAGCCGCTGTTGAGCAGGGGGCCATTGTCGTACTTCGAGAGACCCGAGAGGAAGTACTGCGTCGGACCGGACGTCCCACTCACGCTCAGATCGGTCTCGTACGAGACCTGACCGTTGCCGAAGAGCGACGATTGATAATCCTGCGGTCCGCCGTAGACGCTGGCGATGAATGCGTTGTTGGCGGCAATCTGCGCCGGCGTCTTGGCGAGCGTGACGTCGTTGACGTACCACGCCTGGGCGCTCGCGAGCGTCGGGAACTGTCGGATGTTCAGGAAGTGCGCATCGGAGAAGTGCCCGACGTCCTGGGTGAACGTCCATTCGGGGTTTGCCCGCGGTCCCCTTCTTTGTCGTGATGATCACGACACCGGATGACGCCTTGGAGCCATAGATGGCTGACGCCGAGGCACCCTTGAGTACCTCGATGCTCTGGATGTCCTCCGGATTGAGATCGGCGATGCGGTTCACACCGAGGTCCTGATCGCTCGGCGCGACACCGCCCGCTGCCGCCGTGATCGCGTTGTTGCCACCGTTCTGCGTGTCATTGTCGATGATCACCCCATTGAGCACGTAGAGCGGCGACGCATTCGCATTGATCGAGGTGATGCCCCGGATCTGGACCTGCATGCCGCCGCCGGGCGCACCACCGTTGTTCTGCTGGATGGATGCACCCGGGATCTCCCCTTGCAGCGCATTCTCGACCGTCGGCGACGGGACCTCGTTCACCTGATCCGCACTGACCACGGCGACGGCGTTGGCGGAGGCCCGCGTCGATACCGTGGTCGCGACGCCCGTCACCACTTCCGCCTCGAGGTGCAGGACATCTCGGCGCAGCGTCACGACGTAGTCCGCCTGGCCCGGCGCGAGCGCGACCGTCTGCGCGAGGTAGCCGATCCGGCGGACGGTCAGCGTCGTCGCGTCTGCGGGTCGCCGCAGCGTGAACGTGCCGCTGTCGGTGGTATTCGTGCCGATCGTCGTGCCGACGATGAGCACCACCGCTGCCGGCACGGGCGCTCGTGTCTCGTCGACGACTCGGCCCGTGATCCGGGCTTCCTGCGCCCAACCCCGGGCGGAAACCGCCGAGAGCAGAGCGGCAACTGCGACACATTGGGTGAAGCGTTCAGAGAGCTTACGGCGCATTTTGCAGCCTCCAGAGGTTGCAAGAAAGGGTGTGGAGACAGCGCGAGAGAGGTGGACGCGTGGCTTCCCCGTCGTTCCGGACGGGGCGCGGCGGATCGCGGGGACGGCAGTGCGATCGCCCGGGGCAAGACACAGCGCGATTGGGAGAGGGTCTCGAACGCAGCATCGTCAGCCGCCTTGGCCCACTCGCAAAGTGTTCGCTCGTCGCCCGGGAGTGGACGGCGAGGCGCAACGCTTCGACCAATGTGGGCCCTCCGGTAGTTGCCGCAAGAGCCGTATGAAACCGGCCTCGCGGCGCCTACCTACCAGACCACCAATAGTCGAACCTCAGGATCCACGGGGCTGGGCCTGCGCCTCACCCCACGGATTCTTTGATGTTTTTCTGAACGTGATGCCCGGTCCCGCCGATATCCTCTGCGCTGTTCGGCGTGCCCGGGCCACACTGACGCCCCACCATCGGCAAGCACGGAACAATCGGGGCTCGCACCGCATTCTTCAGGCCACTTCCTCTCTTCCGCTCTTCTTTTCTCCGTCCTCAGACGCGTGCAGCGGTCGCACTTCCAAATTGCGGCCCTTGGAGGCAATGTGGGTCAGTCCGAGACGCCAAATGAGCAAGCGCACACCGTTCGAGGAGGCGCCGTGCAGAGACGTGTGGCAGGACTGTGCGTAGTTGCGGCAAGCGCCGCCGCTATCATGGTCGGCGGAGCGCAGGCACCGGGGCAAACGTCTGCGACGGCGGGACCGACCGACCAATCGCTGCCCACGAAGACCGGCGGCAGCGAGAACGTGCACCTCGTTGGACACGTGACGCTCGGCGGTCCCTTTCGAACGGCCGACGCGGACCTGGAGCAGGAGCTCGCACGCCCGTACGCCTACGTCGCGCAGCGGCGCGACCGGCCAGGCTTCTCGATCCTCGATTTGAAGGACCTGAACAACATCAAGGTCCTCTATCGTTGGAAGATCGAGAACGCTGGGCTGCACGTCGGCGCTGGGGGACTGCGTACGAAGTACTTCAAACTCAACGGCCGGTATTACGTGGCCGCCTGCTTCCAGTTTCGCCAGGGCACCCCGGACGGTGACCTCGGCGCCATCATCTTCGACGTCACCGGCCTGCCCGACACGAGCAAAGTGAAGGTCGTAGCTCGCATCCGGGCCCCCGGCGCGCCCGGGGGATTTCACAATCTGTTTGCATACAAACACTCGGACGGTCGCGTACTGCTGTTCACGACGACGACGGCGAACTACGCCAACATCTACGACATGCAGAAGCTGCTGGCGGGCGACAAGGATCAGGGACTCATCGGCAAGGTGCCGGTGCCCCCAGGGAACGCGCGGGCCGAGGTGCTACCAGGATTTCGCGACGTGCCGATCATGATGGTCGGCTACCACGATTTCTACGTCGCCTACGATCCGGCGCGGCAGCAGGACAAGTTCTACGGCGCGGGTGGCGGCGGCTACTATGTGTACGACATCACGAAGCCGGAGGACCCCAAGCTCATCACCTCGGTCGTTGGCATGGCTGGCGTCACCTGGGGTCATACCTTCACGCCGACGCCCGACGGGAATTTTGCGGTGACAGAAACGGAGTACCAATGGGCGCCGCTCCGCATCTTCGACCTGCGCCCGGGGCTCGAGGGCAAGGTGGCAGCGATCACACAGCCGCTTTCCGTCTATCAAACCGACTGGAATGATCTCCTGCACAACCATGAGGTGCGCTGGCCGTATGTCTTCGTCTCGGGATATGAGGACGGCCTGCAGATCTTCGATATGCAGGATCCCGCACATCTCAAAAACAAGGGATGGTATTACACCTGTGAGTGCACCCACGCGACGGGGAACGGGGGCAACCCTGACTACAGTGGCACGAGCGTCTATAACGGTGCCTTCGGCGTCATGGTGCGCAATACCGATGGCTTGATCATGATCACCGACTCCAACACGGGCGCCTGGTTCTTCAAGCTCGATGGCTTCACCGGCTGGAACGGCGAAGACTGGGGCATGCCGAACATCTCGAGCGCACAGGACTGGGATCACGGGCCACCAGGTGCGCGACCGCCCACCGGGAAAACGGCGGCATAGGCGTCTATTTCAGTTCCACAAACGTCACCCCGTAGCCCGACACACTGACCGTCATGTTCGCCGTCGGAGTGGCCGACGTCGGCGTCGGGCCGTGCGTGGGATCGGTGCTGGCGTCGATCGTGATGAGTTGTGCCGTGTGGAAGCTGCCGAGTGCGGAGAGGTCGAGCGAGACGACCACTGGGGCCCCGCGGCCGTTGTTGTCGCGCAGCGAGGCGACCGCGTGGTTGTCGACCATCACCACGGCACTGCTGTCGTCGTTGCGGACGGCGAGGATCTGGACGTCCGCCGTGTCGCTATTGGCGACGCGGAGGATGTTCGCGCCTGGCGGCGACGGGAAGACGCGCTCCAACCAGTAGTCGACCCAGTACGACAGCTGCAACGCGCCCGTGGTCCGATTGAATTCGCCGAACTGCGTGTCGCCGAAGAACGACCACTGGTAGAGCGCCTGCGCCCCAGCCTGCCCGACCTGTGCGAAGACGTACGGCCGCCACCCGGCAAAGAAGGCGCTCGACCCGCGCGGGTCGGTCACGAAAGCGTTGCCGTTGCATGCGCTGATGCCGTTGCCGAGGTTGAAGTCGGCGTTGACGTTGTTCTCGGTGACCCAGATCGGCGCCGACGCCGTCAAGGGATTGTTGGCCGCAGCAGCCTTGGCGCCCTGGACGCTTTGGGCGAAGACCGGGACGAGCGTCATGATCGCCGCGTCCGTCGAGGTCTGATTGCACACGGAATAGAGATGGATCGCAACCACGTCCACGCGGGCCGTGATCCCGGACAATGCCCCGGGCAGATAGTTCTGAACCGTAAACTGGTCTCCAGTGACCTCTGCGGCGACGAACCGGAGCGACGGATCGACCGCCTGCATGGCTGTGACCGTCGCGTTATAGAGCGCCGCGTCCTGGACGTTGGTCAGGTTGTTGATGTTGGGTTCGTTGAAGATGCCCCACCACGTAATGGGATATGAGCCCGGCGACGCGTGTTTGCCGTCGGAGGCTGTGAAGCCGCCGGTATTGTAGTACCGGACCATTTGCGCGGCGTACGCGGCGAATTGCTGAAACGTGGTGTCGATCAGGTGGCCATTCTTGTCGTACATGAATGACGGAGCCTGTGCGAGCTGCATCTCGGGACTGTGGTCGCCGACCGTGAGCACGGGCTGCGCAGCGACATCCAGATCCGTGAAGTCCCAGGTCGATGGACTCGTTTGCGGGTTGCCATCGGTCCCCGATTGAATGCGGACGTGCTGGGGCTTGAGCGCGGCAAGCGGGGTCACCGCACCCGGATAGGCCTGGAAATCGTTCACATTGTAGGACCCGGGCTGAAAGCTCGTCGACATCGCCAGTGCCAGACGTCCAGTCACAGCCGTCCCGACGTGCACCGAGATCTGGTGCGTGGGCGCAGGTCCCGCGCTATCCCGGCAGCCGATGGCGACGAGCACCAGTGCCAAGGCTGACGCTAGCTGCCGCGTGTCCATTCGTCGTGCCCTCCCTGCGAGTCACCTGCGCGCAAAGAATCTACAGCCCTGTCGGTGACGCGCCGGAGAGTGCACAATTTGTTGGCGGGGCGCGGTCACGGCGCAATGCTGACCGGCGGGACATGGCCGCCCCCGTCGTCCATCCTCAACCTCGGGTTGCAGCCATGCGTGCTTCGTTCCTTGCTCGGGCGATTGTCGGCGGGATAGTCATGGCGCTCACGGCCGAGCACGCCGTGTCGGCGCAGGAGGCCAGCCGACCACTCGTCATTCTTCACGCGACCGTGATCGACCCCGCGACCTCGTCGGCACAACCCGACCGCGCCGTGGTGGTCCGTGGACACCGCATTACCGAGGTCGGCCCGGCCGCGAGCGTCCAGACACCGGACCACGCTCGCGTGGTCGATGCCACCGGCCAGTTTCTCATCCCGGGCCTGTGGGACATGCACGTGCACTCCGTCTTCGGCGACTGGTTCCCAGGCGGCCGCGACGTCATTCTGCCGCTGTTCATCGCCAACGGTGTGACCGGTGTCCGCGACATGGGCGGCGACCTGTCGGTCCTCCTTGGTTGGCGCGCAGCCATCTCGGCGGGCACGCTGGTCGGCCCTCGCATGGTCGTCGCCGGCCCCATGCTCGACGGATACCTCCCGGACGGCAAGAGCACGCGCTTCCCCAGCTCCGTGCCTGTCACATTGCCGGCCGACGCCGTCGCAGCGGTACGCTCGCTTGCCGCGCAGCACGTGGATTTCATCAAGGTCCAGTCGGAGGTGCCACACGACGCGTATCTCGCCGCCGCGGCTGAAGCGCATCGGCTGGGACTGCCGATCGTCGGGCACGTGCCCACTCGCGTCCGCGTGGGCGAGGTGATCGATGCCGGCCAGAAGAGTATCGAGCATCTCATGGGCCTCTTCGAAGGGTGCTCGACCCAAGAGGACCGCTTCATCGCTGGCAACGGCAGCATGCAGCTCTTGCTCGCGAGCTACGATCCCGTGCGGTGTGACGCGTTGCTGAAGCGATTGGCACGGGCGCAGGTCTGGCAATGCCCGACGCTTGCATGGCAGCGAGGGGAGACGTTGCTCGACTTGCTGGATCAGAACAATCAGCCCCTCGCCCGCTACGTCCCGATGTCGTGGCGCACGGGCTCCTGGCGAAAGTTCACCGATGAGATCATGGTCGACATCCGGAAAGACCCGTTGAGCCGACGGCAAGAGTACTGGCACCGGAACCTGACAATGACCGGGGCCCTCCACCGTGCCGGCGTACCGATCCTGGCGGGTACTGACGCCGCGCCCGGCGTGTTCGTCGTGCCGGGCTTCAGCCTCCACGACGAGCTCACGGAGATGGTGGCGGCCGGCCTTACGCCGATGGAGGCGCTACAAACGGCGACGAGCAATCCCGCGCGCTTCTGGAACCGAACCGATATCGGACGCGTCGCTCCCGGCACGCTCGCCGACCTCGTGCTGCTCGCCAAGGATCCGACGGTCGACATCCACAACACGACGACGATCCGCGCCGTCGTTGCCGACGGCAGACTCTACGATCGCACCGCGCTCGATGGTCTCTTGCACGGCGTAGAGAACGCCGCCAAGACCGCAGGAGCGACCGCGACAAAAGCAGCCGGGACCTAGTCCGGGCGTTCTCCCCGCAAGATCGCGTACAACAACTGGTCCACCACCGTCCCATCCTTGATCGCGCTTTCCCGCATCCGCCCCTCGAGCTGATAGCCTGCCTTCTCCAGTATCCGAGCGGACGCGGGGTTCCACGCGAAGGGGACGGCATAGAGACGGCGGAGCTCGCGGTGGCGCTCGAACACGTAGCGCGTGAAGGCCGCGACCGCCGCGGACATGATCCCTCGTCCCCAGTACTCGGCGCCGAGCCAGTAGCCGACCTCGGCCGCGATTCGTTCGACGTCGTCGTGTAAGGTGTAGCCAATCCCTCCGACAGCCGCGCCCCCCGCATTGATGGCGAAGAACGTCTCCGGCTCGCGCTCACGAGCCGCCGCGATGAATGCACGTGCGTCTGCCAGCGAGTACGGATGCGGAAACCGGTCTCGCATGTTTCGCCAGACGTTGCGGTCGTTCGCATGCCTCGCAACCGACGCCGCGTCATCCTCACGCCACGAACGAATACGAGCGATGCCGAGATCGAGGTTCACCATGAATCGAGATCCGGTGTGCGTGCCGGGAACAGCACAAGTTACGCGAGCGAGTTGCGGATGTCGCCCCACCGCATTTGGCGGTAGGCGAGGACACGGACCGGATCGATACCATTCGCACGGCTGGTGGGGGCGACGCCTTGCGTCGCCCTTTCATCCCGTCCGCAGCATGGCGTTCGGGCGGCGGGGGGCCAACCCCTGCCTCGCCCTCGTGCATCGTCCGCACAACCCCGATCGTCAAGAGGGACCTAGGACCACTGGGTGCACACGCACGCTGATCGTTTTGCTCCAGCGTGTATGGGCGAGCCCTACGTACTCCAGGCGGCGGTAAACCTCGCGCGCCTGACCCGATGCTTTGACGCCGTCCGCTCGACGGACCGCCGTCGCGACCTGCTGGGCGGTGGTTTGCGGCGCCGCCGCCTGGAGTCCCGTGCCGCCGGCTACCAGCGGGCGATCCGCGATGCGCTCCGTGGACTCGGCGCGTCGCTCAAGTTGCGCGGCGTGGAACCATTGGATGTGACTGCGGCGCTGCGTGACATTGTGGAGCTCGTCCTGCGGCTGGCAGCACTCGGGAACCCGGCGCGCTACCCCCATATGATGCGGCGCGCCGTCCAATGGGGAATCGAAGGCTACAACGGCGAATTTGGAACCCCGGTAAACCCGTAGGGGTCGACGCATTGCGTCGCCCCCCCCCGCGGCGTCCACGCCGAGGCGGTTGTCCCGGACTGGGTGGGGGCGACACATTGCGTCGTGCCGTCCGCACCTTTGTCCCTGTCGGCGGGTAGGGGCGACGCAATGCGTCGCCCTGCCATGATTCGCCAATTCCTTCGTGCGCTCCTCGCGGCACACGTCGCGGCGCTCGGCGCGTGCGCGCGGAATCCGTCATCTGCCGCGGCGTATACACCTCGCATTCGAGAAATCACGGTGACGACCGTGCCGCTTCTGGTACAGGAGCAGCAGCAGCTCTTTCCCTTTCTCAAGCCGGCGTTCGCCAAGGGCGGCGTGCTCGACGGAAAGGAGGTCTACGCGTTTTCGCCCAGCACTCTTGTAGTAGTCCAGGGAGATACCATTCACTTCACCTTCATCAATCCCGAAGATGACGTGCACTCGTTTGTCCTCCCCGACTTCGCGGTCTCCCTGCCCGCGGCGCAGACTACCCGCGCGACATACGTCGCGACGCACGCTGGTATCTTCCCATTTGTGTGCGCGATTCCCAGTCACCTGCCGATGATGTCCGGTCAGCTCATCGTCCTCACACCGGCAGCGGTCGCGGGCGCGGGCGCGATCACCTCGCCCAGCGGCGTGGCCGCCGGCGCGGGGACGCGATGAGTGCCAGGGTGTGGCGCCGACTTCCCGTCATGCCATAGGATCTTCGCATGGTCCGACCCAGCGCCTGGCGCGAGCGAACGTGGGTCTTCGGAACGTTGCCGGTCGGCGCGTTTCCGGCCGTCCTGGAGCGGCTGCGCGGCACAGCGGCGCGTGTAGCCGAACTGATCGCCGGCGCGACTGACGCGCAGCTGCGTGCCAGACCCGAGGCAGGCTGGTCGGCGAAGCAGCACATTGGACATCTCGACGACTTACACGAGCTCGACGAGCGCCGGCTCGAAGAGTTCATCGCGGGGATCGACGTGTTGACCGCCGCCGACATGACCAATCGTCGAACGCACGAGGCTCGTCACGATGACCTGCCTGCAGACACCATCCTCGCGCGCTTTCGCGCGAACCGTGACGCGCTGGTCGACCGAATGGACCGGCTCACCGACGCACAAGTCGCAGCCACCGCGATGCACCCGCGGTTGGGTCAAACGATGCGGCTCATCGACTGGGCATACTTTGTCGCCGAACACGACGATCACCATCTCGCAGCCGCACGGCGCGCCGCGGGCGCCGCGCGCAGCGCCCGCGTTACCACGGCGTGGGGCTGAACTTCTCCTGCATCAGAGTCTTGAGCTGGTCGTGCGGCAGCGCCTGTACGATGTGTCCCCCGCGTCCTGTCATCGTCTCCGCCCCGACCAATGCGTTCACGATCGCCTCTTCCGTCGCCTGGATCGTCGCCAGGAAGAGGGGATCCATTGCGTCGTTGTGGAGCATGTCGATGTGCGCCACCTGAGAGGTGGCCTCACGCGAAGCGCCTGCAGCCGGCCGAATGCCAATGTCGTCGGCCAACGGATTCGCAGTCGAGAAGGCGATGAAGATGTCGCCCGATCCGTCGCCCGATGTCCCGCCGACGCGGCCGAGGCCAAGGGTGGCGCGTTTGCAGAGGCGGTCCAGCTGACGAGACGTGAGCGGTGCGTTGGTGGCGACCACAATGATGATCGAGCCGACATTGCGGTCCGGGTCATTGGGGAAACCCTCACCCGTTGGACCAGCTGCCACGGTCACGAGCGATCCTACCGGGACGCCCGCAATCCGTAGTTGGCCGCGTGAGCCGGTGTTGCATTGCACCAGCACCCCGACGATATAGCCACCCTGCGCCGCGCCGAGCACACGGGACGCGGTGCCCGTGCCGCCTTTGAATCCAAAGCATCGCATCCCCGTACCACCGCCGACGTTCCCTTCCGCCACGGGGCCCGAGGCAGCGACATCGAGGGCGTGAAATGTGTCCTCGGGGTGCACGTGAAACCCGTTGACATCGTTCAACCCTCCATCATAGGTCTCGGCCACGACCGGCAGTGACCACGGGTACTCCGCAACGCCAGCGGGCTCCTGCTCGGCCTGGTGCTTGACTTCCCACCCGATGACGGCGTCGCGCACCACACCGACACTGTGTGTGTTCGTGATCATCACCGGCCCCTCCAGAAACCCGCCCTCCTGCACCCATTCGCTCCCCGTCATCTCGCCGTTGCCATTCTGCGAGAAGAATCCCGCGAATACCGGGTCCTTGGAGTGCTTGCCGCGCGGCAAGATCGCGGTCACGCCGGTTCGGACCGGCCCCTGCCCCACCACGAACGGTGCATGAGGATCACCGGAGATGAGCGTCGTGAACCCGACCTCGACCCCGGGAACGTCAGTGATCGCGTTGTAGGCCCCAGGTGTCCCCTCGAATGGCACTCCCAGGTCGCGCGCTCGGACCTTGGCATTGTCCTTTCCGCTGAGAGACTGGGCGTTGACGGGCGCACCCACGAGCGCACCGCACACCGCGATAGCGAGCACGAGGAAGGCGATCATCGCTGGTCCGCTATTGTTTGGCGTAGACGTGCGTCGCCCCGTCCGCGGTCAATGCGAGGACATCGTAGTGCTCCGATCCCATCCCCTCCATGCCCGGAGCACCCATTGGCATCCCCGGCACCACGAGCCCAGCGATCTTGGGGTGTTCGGTCAGCATGCGCACCACGAGCGCCGGTGGGACATGGCCCTCGACGACATAGCCGCCAACGATCGCCGTATGGCAAGCCTCCAGCGCTCCCGTAATCCCGTGCGCCTTGCTCAACGCACTGCGCTCGGCCGCCGACGGGACATCGTGCACCTCGATGCCAAAACCGGCCGCGCGCATCTGGTCCACCCACGCACGGCAGCACCCACAGTTCGGATCCTTGTAGACCACCGCGACCGGCAACGCCCTTCGACCAGCCGTGATCGCAGCTTGGGTCGGCGCTCGCCACCCGGCGCTCACCACTCCGATGCCGGCCGCCGCGGCGACCACAGCGACGCTCACGATGAGCGTACGCCCGTGCTTCGACGCCGCCACCTTACCAGCGATAGACATGTTCACCTCGATGCGGATCCGAAACGGAGTCCAGAAGGTCTGGCCCGCCTGACACACATCCAAGATAGCGATGGCTGTCGTCTACTTTCTACTTTCTGGGTCTCTGCTTTCTAGGGCGCGTTAGCGCCCTCCCCGGGTGCCCCGTGTTCGAAGCGGTAGGAGAGGAATTGCTGCGTCTCGACGTCGCGCACGTCGCCACCAGCCTGGACCCACTGATCGGACTGGACACGATCGAAGACCTGGACGTTGGGTGCGATTTCACGGAACGTCGTGGTAACGGTCAGCTGGAGGATCTGCGGGACCGCGAGATCTCCCCGCGTGAGGTGGAACACCGCGCGCCGGATGAAACCACCGGCTGCATTGAGGTAGATCGAGCCGTCGAAGTCGGGCTGTGACAGTTTGCTCTGCGGACGGAAGTCGACACGTATCGTCGTGTCGCCAGCGACGACCTCGGGACCGCCATACTCGTAGCAGTGCGTGGCCATGAAGGCTGAGTCGCCGAGGTCTTGGACGGAGGGAATGTAGACCTGCTCACCGAAGCCACCGGCTTGGGCATAGAACGTGAACAGGTGGCCGGGCACGTATGTCCGCCACCGACGACTGTCGACTGCGATGGTGTCGACATCGCGCACGCGTTGCTGCACGCCACTCACCTCGACGCGCTTTCGCTCCACCTGATAGCGGAACGGATAGACCCGGCGGAGCAGTCGGAAACGGTCCACGTTTGTCATGAGCGCGCGAAACACGTTCACGAGATCGGGGCTCGCGGCCGAGTCGGGCAAGCCCGTACGCACGCACGCGGCCGCCCTCGTCCCTGCCACCACGATGCGTGGCAGCATGTGCGGCACTTGCACGAGCCCCAGGCGCAGGGTCGTGATCCCAGACTCGATGGCGATCATCGTGTCGATCGGGGCGTACCCTATTTCTCGAGCGCGAACCACGTAGATGCCAGGCACGAGGCCGGAGATCCGAAACGCGCCGGTGCTGTCGGCAAATCGCTCGCTCAGGTCGACCGCGCCACCGACACTCCGCGGTTCGGCGACCACGACGGACGCGTACGGCAAGCCGTGCTGATCGGAGGAGTTCGCCACCGTTCCGCTGATCGTTGCGGTCGGTTCCTTGGCGAGCGTCGCAAGCACAGCCGCTGGTGCACCGATTTGGGCCGATACGCCTTGCGACGCCCCGCACATACCGACCGCGAGTGCCCACCGGCACACGACCCAGCCTGCATTGCGGCGCGTGTGCACAGGTTGGCCGGACGCGCGTCGCCTTGTCACAGCCGATGGCTCAGGGCATAGTCTGGACCCGGCGCGCGAAAGCGCGACGAGCAACGCCCTTCAACCGATTAGGACCTTGGTCGACGACCGACTTGGCTCTGGCTGTGCTATAGCGTCGCGGCTTCTTGAGTCATCTGATCCGGCCGTGCACGTCTGCCCCACTACTGGGAGCTGGTCGCGTGCTCCGGGGCTAGTGCGCGCGCCAGATATCGAGCACGCCGCTCGTCGTGTGGTTGTTGGAGCTGCCTTCCGGTAGTGCGATCCTGCCATCGGCGATGATAGGACTGTTCCAGTGTCCGCTGCCGCAGGGCAGGGTCGCGATGACGGTCCCGTTAGCCGGCTGATAGACGCGCAGGCCACCACCCGTTGGGTCGTAGATGAAGGCGAGACCGCCGGCGATGACAGGACTCGTGCCGCCGTTGGCGTTGCTCCACGCGCTCGTGAGATGACCGTTGCTCACTGTCCACGCCGACGTGCCAGTGTTGTCAGCGGCAAGTAGTTCCGTGCCGCCCGATGTGTGATACACCGCGAAAGCGGCGAACATTTCATTGTTGGCTGGTGACGCCACGGCCTGTGCCTCACCACCCATATGAGCGGTTGCACCGGCCATTGCGGTGACGCTGACCACCCGGATCTGGCCGTCCTTGCCGCCCTGCACCACGTAGCCGCCGCCCAGCACCGCGGGGGACGTCGAGCCGAGATCGAGATCGTCGTGATCCAGGGTAAGGGAATTGGTGGGCGTGTAGTTGCCAATGAGTTTCGCCGTCGAGTCGAGCTGGAGCACCGCGTCACCCCAGTTTGTGTTGCCATCCCAGTAGCCGTTGCCGGTAGCGACGAAGATGTTGCCGGTCGTCGAATCGACAATCGCGCCAGCCCGCCCCCAGATGGCCGCGCCGCTCTGCGCGCACTGAGTCGCCATGACGATCGTGGTCTCGCCCGAACAGAGCGCGTGCCAGACGTGGAGCACCTGTCCACTCGGAGCATCAAGAATGACGACATGCCCTTGGTATGGCGGCGCGTCGCCGACATACCCGCCGGTGACCGCAATGATGTGCCCCGCGAAGTAGTTCAAGGACGACGCGATCTTCTCGCTCTGCGCCGACACGATGATTCCCGACGTCCACTCGGCCTGACCATTCGAGATGGCGAGCTTCTGGACATTGCCGTCCGGCGACGCCGCATAGATGTACAGGCGGTTGGGGTCCGCGACGGGAGTCGCCGTGGTGATCTGGGCCGATCCCACCCACGACGCGTACGCCGCAGGTGTGTACGTCCACAGGATCGCGCCGGTGTTGGCATTGATCGCGATAGTCTTGCCGTAGGTCGTCGTGACGAAGAACGCGTCGTGCGAGGCCCCGTTGATCCGCACGTCACTCAAGTAGATGGCCGACCCGTCGACTGTGCCATTGAGCGTGACTTGCTGGAGCATCATCGACCCGACGTTGCTCGCCGTTATCCCCGTCGGTGCGGTGGACACTCCGGACCGGCCGACGTCGTAGCCGAACCGGGTCCAGTCGTGGCCAGGAGCCACGGTATCCACGGTGTCGGGTGGCCCGACAGGCGGACCGTTGGACGCATTGGACGGTGAACGCCCACACACCGCAAGCGACACCGCAACGACCAGTGCCGCCGCGACGCCTCCCACTCGAGCAATGGACGCCACCCCGCTCTCCTTGGCAGAACGCTGGGATCGACCCACCGAGCTTCAGGTTAACCAGCCTCTCTCGCGCCGGCGATGCCCCCAAAGTGGTACGTCGAGGTCTCACCTGCGAAACGTGCCTTGACGACGTGCGCCCACCCTTCTAGGTTCTGGCGCGTCTTAATTCCGATAAGATCACTCCCCTTTACTCACCAACCAGCCGATCGAAATTGTCGCGATCAGCCTGGATGGCGTGTACAGTAGCGGACTACCCGGCGGGTTCGCCGACCTCGACCGCCTCGCCACCGTTGGTGCAGATCAACGCGAGCGCTCAGCGCAGCTTCCGCGTTCCCGGACTCGGCACCGTGACGAACCGACTCACGGTCCTCAACCTGCTCGCCCGCGTGAATCTGATCCGCCCCTGCGGTGGCATTGGCATTTTCCAATCAGCACACGGTCCCCGGTTCACGCTACTCGATGCGGTGAGGATACCGATAGGACGATAGACGTTGGACGTTGGACGTTGGAGACTTCGGTTCAACCGGTGAGTGCAACAGTAGTTGATTGGAGTTGATTGACCATGCACTCATTGGAGGTGGAGGAATGGCGCGACATCAGGCCGCACAGGAGTACGGGTGGTCACCGGCGCAGAGAGCTGAAGTGTGGGCCCGGTGGAAGGTCGGGGAATCCACGCTCAAGATCGGCCGGGCGGTGGGCAAAGACTCGGGGTCGATCTTTGCGCTCCTCGCCATCCAGGGTGGCATCCCGCGGCCGCCCCGGCACCGCGCGGCGCGGGCATTGACGACGGCAGAGCGCGAGCAGATCAGTCGTGGCGTGGCCGCGGAGGAGGCGATCCGGGAGATTGCGCGCGACCTCGGGCGCCCCGCCTCCACGATCAGTCGCGAGGTGGCCCGCAATGGCGGACGGACCCAGTATCGCGCCGTGCGAGCGGAGGCCCGGATGTGGCGCACGACCGCACGGCCCAAGTGCTGCCGCCTCGCGCGCGAGCCGCGGCTGTGTGCGCTCGTCGCGGCGAAGCTGCAGCGGGACTGGTCGCCGGCCCAGATTGCAGGGTGGCTCCAGCGCACGTACCCTCGGAACCCGGCCATGCACGTGTCGCACGAAACGATCTATCGCACGCTCTATGTCCAGGCGCGGGGCGCCCTGAAGAAGGAGCTCCTCGCGCACCTCAGGCGGTCGCACGCGATGCGCCGGAGTCGGCGCTACTCGACCCACCGGCAATCGCGGGCCCAGATCCCCGCCGCCGTCCCGATCGCGGCGCGACCGGCGAGCGTGGAGGATCGGGCGGTGCCCGGCCACTGGGAGGGGGACCTCTTGGCCGGGGCCGGCCGGCGGAGCCACGTGGCGACTTTGGTGGAGCGGAAGTCGCGCTTCGTCCAGCTCGTCAAGATCGCCCAGTGGAATGCGCCGACGGTGAACCGCGCACTCACGCGGCACGCACGGCGCTTGCCGGCGGGGTTTATGGCGTCGCTGACGTGGGACCGCGGGCTCGAGATGGCCGAGCACCAGCGCTTCACCGTCGCCACGGACGTCGTGGTGTATTTCTGTGATCCGCACAGTCCGTGGCAACGGGGCACCAACGAGAATACGAACGGGCTCCTGCGGCAATACTTGCCCAAGGGCACCGATCTCTCGACGTTCACGCAACGGCAGCTCAACGCCATCGCGCTCAAGCTGAATACGCGGCCGCGCAAAACGCTCGGCTTCATGACGCCGGCAGAGAAGTTGGCCGAAACTGTTGCAACCAGTCGTTGAACTCACCGAAGAAACCTCGAGGGCCAGCTATGGTGCATCTAGCTAGCCCTCGTGGTTTGTTCTCCAGCGTCTAACGTCCAACGTCCAACGTCTAGCCCTAGGGCACCAGCACCGTCTTCCCCACCGCCGTCGATTCTATCACCCGCCGCTGCGCCTCCGCTGCTGATGCCAGCGGAAGTTCGACGCCCACCACCGGCCGGAGGACGCCGCTCTCGAGCCCCGCGCGCATGTACGCGAAGAGCTCAGCGGCCTGCTGTGGGGTAACATGCCACAGCATGACCCCCAACACCGCCGCTTCGCGCGCCATGAGATCCCGGGGGGTAATCTGGACGTCCCCGCGGCTACCGATGACGACCACTCGACCCCTGTACGCAAGCAGTTTGAGGTCGTGCCCCAGATTGACGTTGGCAAGCATCTCCAGAATCACATTGGCACCATTGCCATTGGTCGCGTCCAGGATTTGCTGCTGATATCCCGAGGTGCGGTGGTTTACGACTATCTCCGCACCCTCGCGCTTCACCAGGTCGAGGCCCTGCGCACTCCCGGCAGTCCCGATGACCCGCATCCCGGTAGCGCGTGCCACTTGCACCGCCGCAACGCCGACGCCTCCACTCGCGCCGTGGACCAGTACGGTCTCTGATGGCCGCGCGTGCGCGATCTGGAACAACGCGCGACACGCCGTCGCATACGGCACGTAGATGCCGGCGCCCTGCGAGAAGGTCACCTTGTCAGGAAGGTGATGGACCTGCTCGCGCGAGGTGAGTGCCAGCTGAGCGTATGCGCCGGTCGCGGTACCGGACATATACACGCGCGCACCGACCTTGAGAGCATTCGACGCCCGGCCCGAGGGCCTCGATGACGCCCGCGCCGTCAGAGCCGGGTGTGTACGGCAAGCTGGGATTCTTCGCGCCGTAGTTCCCGGCGCGCATGTACGTGTCGTAGGGGTTGACCCCAGCGGCCTTCACGCGAACGAGCACCTGCCCGGCGGCAGGAGTTGGATCCGGCACGTCCTCGAGTTTGAGGACTTCCGGGCCGCCGTACTGATGTACGCGAATCGCTTTCATGACCTGCCCCTGTTCATGGTCGCCCGCTGAGCGAGAAATTCTGCTGGGCGCGCGAAGTGGAGCAATCGACCTCATGCTGCATTTAGTCACGTCCCGCGCAAATCGCCAGACCGTAGCCGATACCGCCTGGCTGACGTCGTTTTTCCAGGGGTGCGCTTCGCTGGCCCCGAGGTTGGTTCTCCAACGTCTAACGTCCAGCGTCCAACGTCCAGCTACTAATGCACTACCCAACCGGTGAACGGCGCGACGTACGCCTGTAGGGCCACCAGACCTCCGACCAGCGCAGCAAGAATGAGGCTGTGGATGAACACGAAGCGCAAGATGGCCCACTCGTGACCGTACCACCGAGTCGTCGTGCTCGCGACGACGATGCTCTGCATATCGATCATCTTCCCCATCACGCCGCCGGAGCTGTTTGCCGCGGCCATGAGAATGGGACTCAGCGCGAGGCGCTGCGCCGTGATGCGCTGGAGGCTTCCAAAGAGGACGTTGGACGAGGTGTCGGAGCCCGTGAGCGCGGTGCCTAACCAGCCGAGAAATGTGCCGAAGAACGGATACCAGGCCCCGGTGCGCGCAAAGGCGAGGCCGAGGATCGCGTCCATTCCCGCGTACCGCGTGAGGTAGCCGATCGCCAGCATGGCGGCGATGGTCAGCAGCGACAGCTTGACGGAACGAAACGCATCCCGGTACACCTGCCACGCGTCTCGCGGCCGATACCCCATGACAGCGGCCGCGATGAGAGCAGCGACGAGAATCCCCGTGCCAGTCGCTGACAACCAGTTGAGCGTGAACAGCGCGGGCTCGGGCGTGACCGCCGGCACGACTGGGGGCACGCGTAGCACCAGACGATCGAGACCGGGGACGGGGAGCACGACCTTGGTCACGGCATCCAGCACGCCCTTGATCTGCGGGAGCCCCCAGAGGAACACGACGACGCTCAGGATCAACCACGGGATCCACGCACGCCGGATCTCGCCTCGTTCGAGGGCATCCGCGGGCGGTGGGTCGTGCGGCGTTCCGCGCGGGCGCCAGACCCGGAGTAGCGCTGCGACGGCGATCATCGACGCGACGGATGCGCCGATGTCCACGAGCCACGGGCCGTGAAAATCGGCGATGAGCCATTGCGGCACGGCGAAGGCGACGCCCGCGACCAGCAACGCTGGCCACACCTCGAGCGTGCCTTTGATGCCGGCAAACGCGAACATGAGCCAAAAGGGGATCACGAGGGCGAACACTGATAGCTGCCGTCCGACCATACTGCTGAGCGACAGAAGCGGCAGCCCCGTGACGCCGGCCAGCGCGACGAGTGGTGTGCCGAGTGCGCCGAACGCGACCGGAGCCGTGTTGGCGATCAGCGACAGTCCGGACGCTTCGAGCGGCGCGAATCCGAGGCCGACTAGCAGTGCAGCAGTGATCGCGACCGGCGATCCAAATCCCGCCGCGCCCTCGAAGAACGAGCCAAAGCAGAACGCGACCAGCAGCAACTGCAACCGGCGGTCACTCGTGAGCCGCGAGAGGCTCTTCCGCAGCACGTCGAAGAGCCCGCGGTTCATCGTGAGCTGGTACAGGAAGATGACGTTGAGAATGATCCACCCGATGGGAAACAGCCCGTAGGCGGCACCCAGCAGCGCCGCCCGTGCCGCCAGCGACGCGGGCATGCCGAGTGGTCCAACCGCCACGACGAACGCTGCCGCGAGTCCAAGCAGCGCGGCGTGGTGGGCCCGCAGTCGGAGCACCGCGATGGTGCCGAGCAGGATGACGATGGGCACCGCGGCCACCAGTGTCGACCAGAACGCGCTGTGCAGGGGGTCGTACGTTTGCGGCCATGGCGACACGGTCGATACCCTATCAATGAAGCGACGCGCGTGAGCCTGCTTGGGCGGACCTGGCGGGCTATACCTGCGCCCGCCCGACCCTCAAGTCAATCCCGGGCGCCCTTGACAAACGGCGCGCAATGTTGAAATATCAACACTGCTGATTTCTCAGCACAGGCTTCCCCTTTCTTGACTCCCCAATGATGGCCCGAACCGCGACCGCCACGACCCCTGCCCTCTCCCGCCGCGAACGCCAGGTCATGGACATCCTGCACCGCCGGCGAGAGGCGACGGTGGCTGAGATCATGGACGACCTGCCCGATCCGCCGACGTACTCCGCGGTGCGATCCGTGCTGCGAATCCTGGGCGAGCGTGGACTCGTTAGGTACAAGGAAGACGGGCCACGGTACGTGTACTCGCCAGCGATTGCGACAGAGGCCGCCCGGGAGGATGTCCTGGCTCACGTCGTCCGCACTTATTTCGGTGGCTCGCCCGAGCAGGCCGTGACCGCGTTGCTTCGCATGTCGGACGCGGACATTGCACCGCAGGATCTCGACCGGCTCCGTAAGACCATTGATCGCGCGCGCCAGCGCGGGAGATAACTGTCATGCCCACGCTGCCCTTTGTTTCGACGCTGCTCGTGCGTCCCGAGTGGACCACCGATCTCATCGTTTTGCTCCTCAAAGCGACCCTTGTGCTCGTCGTCGCCTTCGGCATCACGCAGACGATGCAGCGGGCGTCCGCCGGCACTCGTCACCTCGTCTGGTTGGTTGCGCTGACGGGATTGCTGGTCGTGCCCGCATTGACTGCTTGGGCCCCGCTCGAGCTTCCCATCCTCCCCGCCCTCTCCCAGCCGAGCCCGACGCACGCCACGACCGTCGCGCGCAACGACGCGCCGGTAATGGAACGCACGCCTGCGATGACCACGACGGGCCTCGCCGACCACACGCAACGCACGCTCACCCCGGAGCGCACCGGCGCATTGCCGCTGCCTGGTCGATCGCTGCACTGGACGGGCTGGGTCATCGAAGGCGCTGCCCTCGTTCTGGCCGTTTGGATGAGCGGCGTGCTGATCGTGCTGACATCGCTCGCCTGGTCGGCGTTGGCAGTGCGACGCATGCTGCGTCGCGCCCATGCGGCCGACGATCCGGCATGGCGCACGATTCTCGTCGAAGTGGCCGACCGCCTCGGACTCGACGAACCGCCGCGGTTGCTTGTGAGCGCTGACACGCAGATGCCATTCGGATGCGGCGTGCTTGCGCCGACCATCGTCATCCCGGAACAGAGCGAGAGCTGGTCGGTGAGTCGGCGACGTGCCGTGCTGCTGCATGAGCTTGCGCACGTGCGCCGCCGCGACCTCTTGGCGCACATGCTCGGTCGCATCACGTGCGCGTGCTACTGGTTCCATCCCCTGGTCTGGGTCGCGGCCAAGCGGCTGCGATCCGAGAGCGAGCGTGCGTGCGATGATCTCGCCGTCACGTGCGGTACGGTTCCCGCGGACTACGCCGAGCATCTCCTGGACATTGTCACTGCGGTCCGCGGTCACGCGGTGCCGACCGTTGCACTCGCCATGGCACGGCGCAAGGAATTCGAGGGGCGAGTCCTCGCCATCCTGGATCCTGAGCTCCCACACTCATCGCCGCGTCGCGGCACGTCCGTCGCGTTGATCGTCACCGTCGGATTGAGCGCGGGTCTCGTCGCAGCAGCCGCACCGGTGCCACGCTCGCAAGCGACGGCTGCGCACGAGCCGCAAGCATCGACGCTGCCAGCGCCAACTGTGCGGCTGCAACCGACGTCGCCGCGAGCGGCGGCTCCTGCACCAACTCCGCAGCCGAGTCGCATCAGGACGGCGACGCCTGCGCCGGTGCCAAGTGCGAGCACGACACTCGCAGTCGACGCCCGGGCACATCAGATCCTGAATACGCTGCGCCTTCCGCTTGGCGTAGCGGTTGCCGGCGGCGAACCCCAGGCGACCAACGCACAGGAGCCTCCCGATGACCGACCGGCGCTCCTCGCAAAGGTGCTGCGCTCCGATAGCAGCGCGACCCTGCGCCGCATTGCCGCCTGGGGCCTCCAACAGTATGAGAAGTCACCGGTCGCGGCTGACGCGCTCGTCAACGCGGTCAGACACGACGCCGACGCTGGCGTCCGAGAGATGGCTGCATGGTCGCTGGAGGATTACGACCATCAAGCGGGCGTGGTGGAGGCGTTGAGCGCCGCGCTTCACAGTGACGCCGATTCGCGGGTGCGGGCGACCGCTGCCTGGGCGCTCGGTGGGCTCAATGCGGATGGGGCAGCTGATGCCCTGACCGCGGCGCTGTCGGATTCGAGCGAAGCCGTCCGAAGCCGCGCGGCGTGGGCACTCGGCAACGCGGAAGTGAAGCAGGCGCCCCCGGCACTCATCGCGATGCTCCGCGACCGCGACGCCGAGACTCGACAACTGGCCGCCTGGGCGCTCTACCAGATCCAGGACCCGGCTGCCCTTCCCGCCCTGTCGGCGGCGCTCCACACCGAGGCCAACGAGGACGTGCAGTTGGCGTACCTCCGTGCGATCGCGATGATGGGCGACCAGTCAGTGGATGTGCTGCGAGGCCTGCTCGAATCGCCGGACAAGCGGATCAAGTCCATGGCGGTCCGCGCCCTCGCAGGCGGGCGCGCCGCGGGACCGTGGCCATGGCCGTGGCCGGAACCGCGGCCGGACCCCGAGTCGTAGCCGCACACCCGCCCCGCGTCATACCAGGACCGACCATCGTGTTTTCGCACGCTCGACTGCTGATTTTTCAACCTACGGTACGCGGCGACGCGCCGTGTCCAACACCGGAGTCGCTATGCAACGCATGATCGGGCTCGCTGCATGTGCTTCTGTCATTTCGATCGCGGGTGGCCACGCCGACCGATTCACAGCGGTCGCAAGGGCACCTGCATCGTCTGCGACCGGTACGCCGCAGGCGCCCGTCGATCTCGAGGCGCTGCTCACCGCGGCGCACGGAGCCCCGCCGATGATCTGTGCGCTCGCCGCGCGCTCCATCGGGAACGGCCGCTGGGGGCGATGGGCCGACGCGCCCGAAACGCCCTTGGGCGCGGTCGCTGTCGAGGACAACGGGGACGAGAGAACGCGCCAGCTGTCCGCCGCCGATGAGGATCGCTTGCTGGCGGGCCTGGCCTCCGATGATGCGTGCGTCCGCGAGCTGTCGGTGCGGCTGTTGGGCAATCATGACAATGCGCGCGTTGCCGGTGCGCTCGTTACTCGGCTCACGTCGAGTGATCCCTCTCTCCGGGCCATCGCTGCCGCCGGCCTCGGCCTCGTCGGCTCGGAGACCGGTGTCGACGGATTGATTGCCGCCCTTCGAGACGGTACGCCCGCTGTGCGCGCCAATAGCGCGTGGGCGCTGGGTCGGATCGAAACCGGACGTGCGCTTTCTCCGCTCGTTCAACTCTTTCGCGACAATGACACAACGGTCCGCGAAGCCGCCGTCGTCGCGGTCGGACGGCTCGACTCCACGAGCGTGACCGCGGCACTGACGCGGGTGCTACAGCAAGACCAGGTGCCGTCCGTCCGGCGGGTCGCGGCCTGGGCACTTGGGACGCTGGAAGCCCACGACGCGGCCGCGGCCCTGGCGGCCACCCTCGGACACGACACGGACCCCCGCGTGCGTGAGATGAGTGCGTGGGCGCTGGGCAACATTGAGGCGAAGAGCAACGCAGCGGCGCTGATCACTGCCCTCCAGCACGACGAAGATGACAAGGTGCGAGAGACCGCCGCGTGGGCCCTTGGCCAAAGCGAAAGCGTATCCTCGATCGACGCGCTCGGTGCCGCGGCCGGTGGCGACCACAGCGCCCACGTCCGCGCGACGGCCGCGTGGGCGATCGGCCAGCTCGCCGACGACGGCGGACGAGCGCCGGCAGGACTCCTGCGTGTGCTGACCGACGAGAGCGACGACGCGCGTCTCAAAGCAGCCTGGGCGCTCGGGCAGCTCGAGGATTCGACTGCGCTCCCCGCCATTCGTCAGGCGCTCAACGCGGAGAAGAACACCGAGGTACGGCGAGCGCTGGTTCGCGCATTGGTCAAGTGCGGCGGACACTCGGAGCAGACGTTGAGCGCATTGCTCAGCTCCAACGACCCCGCAGTCCGCGAGGCCGCTGTGCGCGGACTCGCAGGCCGCGAAGCGTTCGGGCCATGGCCAATGCCGGAGCCGCGCCCGCGCCCCTTCCCATGACCGGGCGGTAGGAGCGACGCAGGGCGTCGCCCCTACCCTACATCCCACAATCCCGCTGCCGGGGAGGTCGGGGCGACCATTCGTCGCCCCGACCTCCCCGCACGCTTCCGTCTGTCCGGAATCAGGCGAATTATCCGTTCACTATCTTCAGGGGCGATGACCGAATCGCCCCTTGTGGCCGTTGCTGTTCGGTCTCTCCTCTTTCCTTTCTGTGCCTCTCCTTTCTCGGGCGCGAAGCGCCCGCGCCCGATGGTGAACGAATTCGCTCACGCAATCCGGCGGTTGCGCGGCAGTCCCCTCTTCACCGTCGCGGCGGCACTCACACTGTCACTCGCGATCGGGGCCACCGGCTCCGTGTTCGGTCTGGTCGAGGGCGTGCTGCTCAAGGCCCTTCCCTATCGCGACCCCGCGCGGGTGCTGACGATCTGGGAGCGCAACCCCGACATGCACGTCCTCAAGAGCCCGGTCGACCCTTCGGACTTCGTCGAGTTCAGGGACCAGGCGACCGCCTTCACGGAGTTCGCCGCGGGCGTGCCGGATGAAGTGACGGTGACCGGACAACAAGAGGCCGAGCGCGTGACGACCCTGGCCGTCACCCCGAGCTACTTCTCCGTTATGGGTGTCACTCCCACGCTCGGGCGCAGCCTGGTCATCGATTCTGCGGGCCCTCCGGAAACCCTCATCGCGTACGATTACTGGCAGCGACAGTTCGGCGGCGTACCATCGGTGGTTGGCCAAACCATCATCGTGAACGACACCACGTACACGATCGTTGGTGTGATGCCACGCGGCGTGCCGGGAAAGGCAGCGATGTGGACCCGTCTCAGCCTCCAGGCCCCGATCCTCGGTCACCGGGGCTGGCACCTCCTCGAGGTGTACGGCAGGCTCAAACCTGGCGTCACGCGCGAGCGCGCACAGCGCGAATTGAACGTGATCGCTGGACGACTGGCACAGGCGTATCCCAAAGCCAACAGTGGCTGGTCGGTCCTCACCATCCCACTCATGGACGACTTGGTGGGCGACGTGCGGCCGGCGTTGATCGCGCTCCTCGTGGCGGCCGGATGTGTGCTCCTGATCGGCGCAGCGAACCTCGCCAATCTCTTCCTCGTGCAATGCCTGGGACGCGAGCGAGAGATCGCACTGCGCACCGCGCTCGGCGCCACCCGTGCACGGCTGGTGCGGGAACTCCTCGCCGAAGCGACCCTGCTCGGCGTGATGGCGGGAGCGCTCGGTGTGGCGTTGGCGTATGTCGGCGTCCGGATCTTGCGGGGGCTGGCTCCGCCGACAGTCCCGCGCATCGAAGAGATTGGCCTGGATAGCCGCGTGGTAGCGTTTTGCGTCGTCACCTCGTTCGCGACGGTTCTTGCCTTTGGCGTGCTCCCCGCGTGGCAGACATCGCGCAGCAACCTCGCGGATCTGGTGAAGGAGGCTGCGCGCGGCACGAGCTCGCGGCTACATCACCGGCTGCAAGACGGGCTCGTCGTCTTACAAGTCGCGGTTGCCCTGGTCTTGCTCACCGGCGCCGGCCTCCTGCTCCAGACGTTCGCGCGCTTTCAGCGCTCGGACCTCGGCTATCGCCCCGCTGGCGTCCTCGCAGCCCAGATCGTGCTGTCCGAAAACCGCTATCCAACGGCGGAGCGTCAGGCCGCCTTTGCCTCCAGCGTCGTCGATCATGTTGGGCAACTGCCTGGCGTCACCGCGGCCAGCGTGAGTTCCGCATTGCCCGGCGCGGCGACGATCCGGTATTCGTTCCGCATCCTTGGCGACCCACCACCAGATCTCGCCCACCGGCCGACGCTGCGCCCAATCTTCGCTACGCCGGAATACTTCAATACCTTGGGAATCGCATTGCGGCGGGGCCGCCTGATCCTGCCGACCGACGATCAGCGCAGTGGCAAGGTCGCCGTCGTGGATGAGGTCCTCGCTCGACGCTTTTTTAGTGGCCGCGACCCCATCGGCCGTCAGTTGACGTTTCCAGGCATGCCAGACGGCGACACACTCACGATCGTCGGTGTGGTAGCACCGGTGGCGCAGGGTGGTCTTGTCAACGAAGACGTGCCGCTGAATGTATGCGGCGTACGCACAGATTCCGCTCCCATGGGACGATATGCAGGTGGCGATGCGCACGGCCGGTGACCCCTCGGCGAATGCGACGATCTTGAGGCGCACGATCCATGAGCTCGATCCATCCGTGCCCGTGTCGGACGTCAAGACCATGCGCCAACGCGTTGCGCAGTCTGTGAGCACCGAGAGTTTCTCGACCTTTCTTGCATCGCTGTTCGCTGTCGTCGCGGTCGCACTCGGGGTCGTCGGGATCTACAGCGTGCTCGCCTACATCGTTGGCCAACGCCGCAGGGAGATCGGTATCCGCCTCGCGCTTGGTGCCAGTCGCGCCCATGTAATGGCCAATGTGTTGTGGCGCGCGCTCGCGTTGGCCGGAGCGGGCACCGCAGTCGGATCGTTCGCGGCCTGGATATTCACGCGAACGCTCGCGCAAGCGTTCGCCGGACTTGCTCCGCGTGATCCAATCCTCTTCGCGAGCGCAGCGCTGTCGTTCGGTGTTGTGGCGCTCGCCGCGGCCAGCGTGCCCGCCTATCGCATGACGCGCATCAACCCGGTCGTCGTGCTCAACGCGAGCTGATCCCGCCCGTGCGTGACACCGCACGCACAATGCCTCGCCCCCGGCGGGTAGGGGCGACGCATGCGTCGCCCTGCCATGCGGCACCGTCCGCTCGAAATCCCGGAGACGGCCCGGGCATTTGCCTGGCCTTTTCATAGTTACGGTGTATGCTAGCCGGCTCCGAGGTTGGTTCTCCGCGTTCAGCGTCTAGCTCCATATTGTGGAGGTTGCGTGAACAGGCGAACGCAACGTCGATGGCCTCGTGCTCCACCAGGAGAGGATGATGGCGAGTGAACCGACGCGCAATCCGACCGACTTCCTTGCCGCCGAGCGAACGTTTCTCGCGTGGGTACGCACGGGACTTGCGCTCATGGGCTTTGGCTTCGTGGTTGCTCGGTTCGGCCTGTTCATACAGGAGTTCGGGCTCGTGCCGGCCGGCGCACATCTGCCGCCGACTGGCCTGTCGTTACCACTGGGCACGGCGCTCATTGCGTTGGGCGTCGTCGCCAACGCCTTCAGCGGCTGGGCTTATGTGCACGTGATCCGGCAGCTGAAGCGGGGGGAGCCCGTCTTCCAACTGTCGGCATCGCTCGGCGTCGTACTCGCGGGACTCCTTGCGGCGTTGGGCGTGGCGATGGTGGTTGGACTGATGTCGGTCAACAAGCAGCCGCCGAGGCCCAGCGGCAACGCGGAGGTAACAAGGATGACGCCAGACAACGGCATCGTGACCGTACCGAGTCACCAGTCCGTGGACAAAACCGTCGATACGCTGCAAAGCATGCTGCGTGAGAAGGGCATCAAGCTGTTTGCGCTCATCGATCACAGCGGCGAGGCCAAGGCTGCCGGTCTCGAGATGCGTCCGACCAAGCTGCTCATCTTCGGAAGCCCCAAAGCCGGCACGCCACTCATGCTCGCCTCGCCAAGCATCGCGATTGATCTGCCGCTCAAGCTGCTGGTCTCGGAAGACTCGAACGGAAAAGTGTGGATCTCGTACAACGCACCCGCGTACCTCCAAGCTCGTCACGGCCTGCCACAAGACCTGCTACAACCACTCGCCGGTGTCGCGGCGCTCGCGAACAAGGCAGGCGAATGAGGTGCGCCGCACAGGTCGATCCGGTGGTAGGGGCGACGCGTGCGTCGCTTGCCCTAACCGCACCGCCCGCAGCAGGGTGCACGGGCCGGTAGGGGCGACGCACGCGTCGCCCGCCGTATGCACGGGTCGGTCGGGGCGACGCACCGCGTCGCCCTCGAACCGGTTAGAACCGCAACGTGACGCCCGACGAGATGACGGGATACAGGCTCAGTTTATTGACCGTGCGCTGGGTCGTCGCTTGCTGTGCAGCGAGATCGGTCGCAAGCCCTACGTTCGTCGCAGCGCCCGTGGCGGTGAGTGCGACCTGCGGGCGCGAGAGAATCGCGCCGATATCGAAGGAGGCCGCCATGAACGACTTGCGAGCCGGCGTGCCAAATCCGAGCCCGAGGTAGCCGCCGCTCGACGGATACTTGAAGGATCCGTTGAGGACGCCCACTTGCGCCTGCGTATACGAGTCGTGGTTGATCGTGATCGTCCCACCCGGACCGGGGATCGCGGTCCCGGTGAGCTGTGTCCGGTTGACCACCATCCCGCCCGTGACGTGCAACGCGCCGCGCGCCATTGGGTAGAGGTCCACCAACAGCGGAACACTCTCCAGGCGCAGCGTGCCGGCGTACTGCACATCATTGAACGTCTCGTTCGGGCTGAGCGAGAAGTAGTTCAAACCGGCCCGCACGCCCAGGTGGCTGAATAAGAGCTTGCTGACCTGGCCTCCGAAACCAAGTGTCCCGAAGGTCACGCCAATGCCCAAGTCAAGATGTCCGGCCTCCTGTGCACTGAGCCCCATCGGCGTTGTTGCAAGCACGAGTCCCACACAAGCCAGCGCTTCGCGCAACCGTTTGGGTGTTACCCGGCCGGAGACCGCCGTCCCACGTGATCGGAGACTGCCTCCCGTCTGCATCGCGTACCTCCTACAAGGGGCGGGACTGGTGTGCCCGAGGACTGAGAACCACGGGGGACGCCTGGGATGCCAATTACCTGCTCGAAAACCTCAGTCCCGAGCGCGCTTACCTTACCATACGATCGACATCGGACTTTCGTCTCACTTGACGCGCTGGCGAGGGCCATGAATACCGAGCGAGGGGCGACCGCGTCGTGCAGCTTGAATCACTTCTACGCCGTGGTGGATTCGGCGACCTATCGGGCTATGGAAGGCGATGCGTTTCTGCGCCGGGCCTTCGCACCAAACGAGCGGCGGACCACAGTGCGGACGGACCAGACCTACACGGGTCTGTACTTTTATGGCGTCAACACCTACTTCGAGGTGTTCGACGTGGCCGACTCCGGCGGCCGAGCGGTCGGCGACTATGGACTCGCCTTTGGTGTCGACGAGGTCGGAGGGATCTCAGCCCTTTGCAAACGGGTAGGTCCCGATCTCGGGTCGGAACCCGAACTGATCACGCGACTATATGAGGGGCAGCAACTGCCGTGGTTTTTCATGGCGTCGTTGACCCACTTTCCGCTCGGATCCGCGCACAGCTCGTGGGTGATGGAGTATCACCCGGACTTTCTGAGCCGGTGGCATCCGCGCTCGCTCAGCCACGCTGGTGTTCGGCGTCGAGAAATCCTCGCTCGATATCGTGACGTCTTGGGCGAGCGAGTTGTTGACCCGATCCTCGTCAATGTAATTGGCTTGACGATTGCCGCGAACCTGGCGACTCGCCAGCACCTCGCGTCGTTCTGCAGCGCCGCCGGATATGGCGTCGAGACAGCCGGCACAAGCATCGACCTACATGGCCCAGATCTTGTCGTGCATCTCCTGCCTTCGAATGGCACCGCCGAAGGCATTGGCCAGGTGGAGATGCGGACGCAGCGCGAGCCCTCGAACGTCTCGGAGCAACATTTCGGCCGCTCGACGCTCCGTTTCACCCCCGGCCGCGCGACCCTCATTTTCTAACATCCAACGTCTAACGTCCAACGTCCAACGTCTAACATCCAGCGTCCAACGTCCAGCGTCCAGCGTCCTGCGTGTCGAAGGAACACTCTTGCTGTTGCCTACCTCTCGCTGACGTGCCTGTTCCCCTCTCGCCTCGCGGGCCAAGGCCAAGGAGCCGCGGCCTCGACTCGTGCAGCAGGCCCCGCGATGTCCATGGCCGGCATGCACCGGGTGACAGGCACAGGCGTGAAGCGCAGCGTGCATGGTGCTGTCGCCGCTCCAATGGGCGAGATGGGGATGCGACCGGGACCACTCGGAGTACCGATAACGCGGATGGGGTCGGGGACCTCCTGGCTACCAGATGCCGCGCCAATGCGCGCCGAGCACATCATGACCGGGGGTTGGGAGCTCATGATCCACGGGTCGGTCTTCGTGACCTACGATCAGCAGTTCGGCGGCCCGCGCAGCGCTACCCAATTCGGAAGCCAGAACTGGGGCATGTTCATGGCAAGCCATTGGCTCGGCGCGGGACGACTCGAGCTTCGCGCGATGCTTAGTGCCGAACCCTGGACTGTCACCGAGCGCGGGTATCCACTCCTGCTCCAATCGGGCGAGCAATACAATGACGAACTTCTCCACGATCGACAGCACCCCCACGACCTGTTCATGGAAGTCGCTGCCGATTACCAGACGCCAATTACCAAGACAGTGGGTCTCGATTTGTATGGCGGTCCCGCTGGTGAGCCAGCACTCGGGCCCGTGGCGTTCCCCCACCGTCCGTCAGCCTCGAGTGATCCTTTTGCTCCACTCGGTCACCACTGGCAAGACGCGACCCACGTGAGCTTCGGCGTGCTCACCGCCGGCATCTTCACCCATGACGTGAAGCTCGAGGCGTCCACCTTCAATGGTCGTGAGCCCGATCAGCATCGTGCAGATATCGACCTCGCAACCCCGCACAACCCGACGTTCGACTCCTACTCGACACGCCTGAGCGTGAATCCTGCAGCTCAGTGGAGCATGGCCGCGTGGTACGGTTATCTCAGAAGTCCCGAGCAACTGGACCCCGCCGTATCACAGCATCGAATGGGCGCCTCGGTGCTCAACTCCAGGCGGTTTGGCGCGCACGGCCAGTGGTCGAGTGCCGCGATCTATAGCGCGAATCTGTACTCGAACGACGCACGCTTGAGCAACAGCGCGCTCATCGAGACCAACCTCGACTTCGACGGCCACAATACGGTATTCGGCCGTGCCGAATTTGTCACCAAAGGGCCCGATGACCTCGACGTGCCGGCGCCTATACCTCCTGCGCCCAATCGGTTCAACATCGGATCGTTCACAGTGGGCTACGTGCGGGAAATTGGGTCGCTTACCCGCTTCGCCTCGGCCGGGCTCGGTGGGCTCCTGATCCTCGATGCCATTCCGTCAACACTCGACGAGACCTATCACACGCGCGTGCCCCGCGGGTACGGCATTTATGTGCGCGTTCGCCCATCGACTGTTCATGGTGGAGAAGGCCAGTCGATGGGCAACATGCACATGGGGACGTGAATTGACTCGCTGGGTTCTTCGGCCGCCGTACTCGACCGCTCGATTCCCCTTGCATTTCAACTTGGTTGTCTCAATCCCCAGACGCACCCCTGCCGTCTAAGTGCGCGCCGTCGCCCCGGCTGCACCAGCTAACGGCTAACGTCCAACGGCTAACGTCCAACGTCTAAAGCGAGCCAATGATGACAACGACCGACGTGCTCGGCATTCACCACGTGACTGCTATCGCCAGCGACCCCCAGCGAAATCTCGATTTCTACGCTGGCGTCCTCGGTTTGCGGCTCGTCAAGCGAACCGTCAACTTCGACGACCCCGAGACGTACCATCTCTACTTTGGTGACGAGGTCGGTCACCCGGGAAGCATCATGACGTTTTTCCCATGGCCCGGCGCGAGACGAGGGCGTCAGGGGACAGGACAGGTCGCAGTCACATCGTTTGCCGTGGTCCCGAGCGCGCTTGGATTCTGGATCGAGCGCTTCATCGCTCACGGTATCAGCTACGAAGGACCGACCCGCCGGCTCACGGGCGCGCAGTCTGAACAGGTCATCGCATTCAAGGATCCGGACGGTCTGATGCTCGAGATCGTCGCACATGCCAGCGCGGAGGGCCGGCCGGCTTGGGCTGCGCCCGGTATCCTCCTGGAGCGAGCGATCCGCGGGTTCTACAGTGTGACGCTGTGGGCGGAAAATCGAGACGACACGGAACGCGTGCTGGAGATGCTCGGCTTTCGCTCAGTCAATGAAGAGGGTAGTACTCGACGCTTCGCCGTCGGCGATGGCGGTCCGGGCACCCTGGTCGATGTACGGAGCCTCAGCGGCTTCTTTCGCGGCGTCGGTGGCGCAGGGACAGTTCACCATGTGGCCTGGCGCGTGAGCGACGACGATGCACAGATCGCGACGCGTGAGCGAGTCATCAACGCGGCTTTGCATCCGACACCGGTGATCGATCGCGAGTATTTCCAATCTGTGTACTTTCGCGAACCGGGGGGCGTGCTGTTCGAGCTGGCGACGGATCCCCCGGGATTCACGGTCGACGAGCCGGTCGACCGACTGGGTGAGCGCCTGATGTTGCCGCCCCAATACGAGACGCGCCGAGCCGAGATCGAGGCAGTTCTTCCTCCCATTCATTTTCCAGTCTCTGCTTCGACTGCAGCGGTATTTGCTAACGCCACCGGTCCCGAGGATGTGAGTGGCGACGCGTTGGGGTTCGTGCATCGGTACGTGCCTCCGACTGCCGGCGCCGCGGTTGCCGGTAGTACCACCCTGTTGCTGCTGCATGGAACCGGTGGAGACGAAGACGATTTGATTCCCCTGGGGCGCGCGCTGTTCCCGGGCGCGGGGATGCTGAGTCCCCGCGGCAATGTCCTCGAGAACGGGGCGCCGCGGTTTTTCCGGCGCATAGCCGAGGGCGTGTTTGACCAGGAGGATTTGGCTCGCCGGACCGACGAGTTGGCAACGTTCATCACGGCGGCGGCGCAGACCTACCATCTCGACCGCCAGGGGATCGTTGCTGTGGGTTTTTCCAACGGCGCCAACATCGCCGCGAGTCTACTCTTGCGTCACCCGGGCCTGTTGCACGCTGCTGTGCTACTCAGTCCGATGATGCCGTTCGAGCCCGAGACGCTGCCCGATCTCGCAGGAACCACGGTGTTCATCGGCGCCGGTCGCTCCGATCCCATCGCGCCGCCGGCTCAGGCCGAACGCCTCGCGCAACGCCTGCGGGATGGCGGTGCGGCCGTGACGCTCCACTGGTCACCAGGGGTTCATACCATCGCCAAAGGCGAACTGGAGGCCGCCGCCCACTGGATCGCCCAGCACGCCACAACTTCCGAACGCTCCGCCCAAGATCGGGGTGCACCGGCGTAGGGGCGACGCATGCGTCGACCTCTGGCTGACCACGTCACCGTTGCGTCGGTGCATGCACGGGCTCACCCCCGGCGGGTAGGGGCGACGCAATGCGTCGCCCTTCATCGCCGCCCGTACGTTCTCGGCCCGCGGTACGTATGGGCCACGCACCGGTCGCCCGCCCCGCCCACGATTCCCGAATCCGGCGGGTAGGGGCGACGCAATGCGTCGCCCTTCATCGCCGCCCGCAGAATCCCGGCCCAGCTACCGCGCCATTTCAATCGCGCACCGTCGACGCCGCGGCCACATCCGACGCACGCCCCACCTGTCCACGCTTCTCCAACCGTGCGAGCAGCAAATAGAAGTACAGCATGCCCCGCTGTGGCCCGAGTCGGCGCGCGACCGATTCGACATCGATCCTCCCTTGCACGACGTGAGCGAGACTCGCCGCCACTCCGCTGTCTCCGCCCGGGAACACATCGAGTCGGCCGAGGCCGCGAAGCAACGTCACGGCTGCCGTCCACGGCCCGATGCCCTTGATCTGCCGCAGTAAGTCGGCAGCCTCGTCGCTCGTGCGTTCCTCCAGCATGCGCTCCGTTATTGCGCCGCTTGAAACGGCATCGGCCGCCCGTCGGAGCGTATCGACCTTGCCGGCGCTCAACCCGAGGGCTCGCAGCGCCGTTTGGGCCGCGCCAAGCAGGCGTTCGGTACCTGGAAAGACCACGAGCGGCACACCGTCCCGCACGGTGGTATCACCGAGCGCCGTCACGAGCCGACCCATGATCGCGCTTGCCGCATGCACGCTGATTTGCTGGAAGACGATGGCGTTGACGAGGCCCTCCCAGAGGCTCGGATACCGCGGTGGCCTGGTGCCAGCCATCCGCAGGACGAGCGGCGATAACCATGGAATGCGCTTCGCCCGGCCGGTGAAGTCCACGACATCGCGCTCGATACCCAGCACTCGGCGGACTATCGCGAGTGCACCGCTCTCCACGCCGCTGAATTCCACGGATAATGAGCCGGGGCCATCCTGCCAAACACAGACCACGACTGGGCCCGTCGGCCCGGGAAGTGCCCGCAGGTAGCGACCGTCCGCAGTGTAGACGTCGACTAGATTGGTCGATAGCCGCCGCAGCACGCTGACGGTAAGATCAAGTCGGTACGGCGCGGCCACGGGAACGCCGTATCGCGCGCTGGCCGGAATCGGTGCAGCGATCGACGAGTGAGGCATGACCGAAGAGGAACCCGTGAGCGGTGTGCGGTTCCGGCGCCCCGCGTCACACTTGCGCGGTACACCGTTGTGGAATGCAAGCTAGCACCGAATCGGAAGCGAGGAGGTTATGTCGGCGAAGCGCTTCAAGAGAGGCGACCACGTTTCGTGGAACTCGGAAGCTGGCCGCGTCAGGGGCCTCATCACCCGGGTCGTCACGTCGGAGATCGAGTTCAAGGGCTACACCGTCCACGCGAGTAGAGAAGAGCCACAGTACGAGATCAAGAGCGACAAGACGGACCACATTGCGATGCACAGGGGATCAGCGTTGCGTAAGCTCTCGAAATAGCCGGCAACGGCGAGGACCCGAGACTATGCCGAGCGATGCGCGACCCGACCTCGAGACACAGACATTTGGCGATCAGAGGCGTGGGAGAAGTGGTTGCGGGCCAATCACCTTTCATCGCCAGGCGTGTGGGTCCGATTCGCCAGGGCGTCGACCGGTAACCAGTCGGTGACCTACTGTGAAGCGATTGAAGTCGCGCTGTGTTACGGATGGATCGACGGCCAGCGACGCAGCCACACCGCCAGCACGTGGCTGCTGAAATTCACGCCTCGCGGCAACAAGAGCATCTGGTCGAAGATCAATCGAGAGAAAGCGATGGCACTTATCGAGGCCGGCCGCATGCGGGCAGCAGGACTGAAGGCGGTCGAGAGCGCGAAGGCGGATGGTCGATGGGCCCAGGCCTATGACTCGCCACGCACCGCGAAAGTGCCGGCGGACCTCCAAGCTGCGCTCGACGCGAATGCAGGCGCCAAGGCATTCTTCGCTACTCTCGAGAGCAGAAATCGCTACGCGATCCTGTGGCGGGTGCAAACGGCCAAACTGGCGGCCACACGCGCCAAGCGCATCGCGCAACTAGTCGCCATGCTGGAACGCCGGGAAAAGTTGCATCCCTGACGACACGCGAGCTGCACGCGCTTCTGCCCCCAAATCCCCGTTCCCACCGCCGTCGCAAGGGGCGCAACGGTGAGCAGCTTTGGATCAACGGCTGACCTCGCCATTCGAGCGCCATACCCCCCGGAAACGGCGCGCGTTCGCCCGCTGGCCGATTGCGCTAGATTGGTCGGCACCCAACCGACGTAGTCACAGGAGGAGAGATCCATGGCCCGCACCGTTACGCCGCGCCGCGGCGTCCGCACCGTTCCCGAGCGAGCAGCGGAGCCCAAGCCCAGCGAGGCTCGGCTCTACCGGACGAAGAATGACCTGCCGGAACCCGATCGCGCGGAAGTGATCGACCTGCTCAATCAGCGACTGGCCGATTGCATCAACCTCCAGACCCAGTGCAAGCAAGCGCATTGGAATGTGAAGGGGCCGACGTTCATCGCCCTCCATAAGCTCTTCGATGAGGTCAATGAGTCGGTCGAAGAGTATATCGATCTGATTGCCGAGCGCATTGTGCAACTGGGTGGTGTGGCGTACGGCACCGCGGCCGTGGTGGCAGCCCGATCGACGCTGCCCGAGTATTCGCTCGTGCTCTCCACCGGCGCCGAACACGTGGCGGCATTGTCGGACGCGCTCGCCGCCTTCGGTCGCACCGCGCGACACGGCATTGACGAGATGGACGACCTCGGCGATGCGGACAGCGCCGATATTCTGACGGAGATCTCCCGCGGGATCGACAAGTGGCTCTGGTTCGTCGAAGCTCACGAGCAACGCTCAGACTCCGGAGTCGGCCTCCCCGGCCGCCGGGATTAGCGCCAGAAGAGGCAGCACAGCGAAGTCTTTCTCTCCTGTCTCCTTTCTCCTGTCTCCTTTCTCCTGTCTCCTTTCTCCTGTCTCCTTTCTCCTGTCTCCTTTCTCCTGTCTCCTTTCTCCTGTCTCCTTTCTCCTGTCTCCTTTCTCCTGTCTCCTTTCTCCTGTCTCCTTTCTCCTGTCTCCTTTCTCCTGTCTCCTTTCTCCTGTCTCCTTTCTCCTTTCTCCTTTCTCCTTTCGACGTCGCCCGCAACGCGGGCGACGTCGACCTAGGTCCACTAGTGGCGCTTGTTTGGACCGCCTAATCTGGTCAGCATGCGCAAACCACTCATACTCGTCGCGCTGTCGATCGCTGCGTGCTCGACTTTGCAGACGCACTCCGACTGGGACCCCGCGGCCAATTTCAGCACCTTCCACACGTATCAGTGGAAGGACGCCACTCCGCTCAAGAACCAACTGCTCGATCAACGGATCGTGCAATCGATCAACCAACAGCTCGCTGCGAAAGGGCTGCGACAGGTTGATTCCGGAGGGGACCTCTTCGTGACGTACCACGGCTCGGTCAGCGAGCAACTGAACATGACGACGACCGGATACGGGTACGGGATGGGCGGCTGGTATGGCCCAGGCTACGGAGGCGTTGGCGTCCAGAACACGACCGTGCAGCAAATACCAATCGGGACGCTCGTCGTGGACCTGGTCGATGTGAAGACCAACCAGATGGTGTGGCGCAGCACCGCGTCCGACGATCTCAAGCAGTCGGACAATCCACAGCAGGCACAAGACCGGGTCGACAACGCCGTCAAGGCGATGTTCTCGAGGTGGCCGACCAAGAGCTGACGGCGCGTCGCCGACGCAGCTCCGAGGGGCCTCGCCAAATACGGCGGGGCCCCTTTCTTGTGTGCCGGTACCCGTAGGGCGGCGCCTGCGTCGCCCATGGTATTGCACCACCCGCACCCGCACGTGCGATGCGGCGGGTAGGGGCGATGCCTGCGTCGCGCCCATGGGTCTTGCACCGCCCGCACCGCACGTGCGACCTGGCGGGTAGGGGCGACGCATCCGTCGCCCTCGTGCACCCCGCCCGCCATCTACGGAATAGCACGAGGGCGAGCGACTCTCGTCGCTCGCCCTCCGTTCCTGTCCCGACCCCGAGCCCTGGAAAACCTGCCCCCTGCCTTACTGCCCGTATCCCAACGCGAGCCCAATGCTCAGCCACTGGTAGCTGCCGGATCGCTGGTTCGGGAGGAAACAGCACGCGTTAACCGGCCAGTTGTATCGGGCGTAGAGTGATACCGTCCCGCCATTTTGCAGCGTGAATCGCATGCCCGCCTGCGGCGCCAGACCAAAGATCCAGTTGCTGGTCGACAGCGTTGTCGCCGACACCGTGAATGTCTGATACATATAGTAGACGCCCAGATCCAGACCGACGAACGGCCTCACCCCGTTGCCGCTGTGACTCGCCGCGTAGTAGGTGGCGCCGAAGAGAAGCGGGAACATGTTGAAGTTGCGATACTGCGTACCTTGTACGTTTCCTGCGCAGTTGCTGCCGCAAGTGAAGCTGAGCGGATTCCCTGTGTTCCAATAGAACTCGTTCCAGGCCAGGACGCCGCCGACCGCCAACGTGTTGTTGTAGTTGACGAACTTGCGGAAGTCGAAGGCGAATCCGACCCAGCTGTCGTTGTCGACGAAGCCTTTCGTGGCGACCGTTGGAAGCGACATGAAGTAGCTGAAGCTTCCGAAAGACTGCTGCGCCTGTAATGGCCTAGCCGACGGGGTCGCCGCCATCATCGCGGCCAGAGCGGCGCCGACCGCCAGAGATCGTCGCATTGTCATTGGACTTTGAGGTAGGGGGAAGCGGTGAACATCGAGTTGATGCTCGAGCTGATGCCTGATGCAGTCAGGTTCGACGCTGATAGCAGGCCGACGGATGCGCCAACCCAGATGAGCGGGAGGCTCGTGCCACTGACGCCATTGTTGTTGATCATTCCGACGAGCAGCGTCCCAGTGGTATACGAATACGGTACGGTGTAGCTCGGGTAGTAATAGCTGTAGCTCGGGTAGTATCCGTACCAACCCCAATAGGAGCCGTATCCGTAGCTCGCGTAGCCGGATGTGGTGGACGTCGTCACCGCCGGGATCAACACGACGTCAGCGGACTTGGGATTGTTGACCTCCGAGTAGCCGAGCGACGTCATATTCGCCGTTATCGTCGAGAGGATCGTCGAGTTGTACGCCGTCGACACACCGCTGAGCGATGAACTCGTACTCAGGTACACGACCGAGTCCGCGAGCGCGAATGTCTTGAACGACCCGAAGGGCGCGCTCTTCGAGTACGCCGTGATGATGCTCGAGTCGTACGCCGAGCCAGTCGGGTAGCTCGTGTAGCATGCCGCGATGGTGGAGCAAGCGGCGGCTGCCACGAGGAGACGCGCGGACCTACGCCAATAGTTGCAGACTCTTCCATCACTCATGACAGTCCCCCTCTCACCGTTTCGCTCATGATTCCCCAGCGGGCGCGCCAAGCGTAGTAGATCTTGGTCTAGACCTTTGTCGCTGATTGCAGGGAACATGGACCTAGGTCCACACAACGCAGAACGCGCGAACCAACTGTCGTCGGTTCGCGCGTTCTCTCTCTCGTGTCCTGACCCCTAGACCGTGGAGCTCTTCGTTCTCTTACCGGGCACCGCGACGCTCGAGGGACAAGTCGCTCACCCGAACATCACGGAGCCCGGGAGCAGAACCAGATGCGGGCACATCACTGCGGAGCGACTTCTCCCGCCGAAGTCGACGCCTCGCCTGGAGCGGTCTCGACGACGAACGCCACGCGCCGGTTCTGCTCGGCGCCCGGATCATCGTGCGACGCGCTCGGATTCACGAGACGCTCCTTGCCATAGCCGACCGCCCTCACGTGGGTCGAGTCCATCCCCTTCGTCATGAGGTACTGCGCCACGGCCTCGGCACGGCGCTTCGACAAGCCCATGTTGTACGACTTGCTGCCTGCCGGGTCTGCAAAGCCCTCCACCGTGATGAGCGACCCGCCGTAATACTTGGTGACGATTGCCGCGAACCGGTCCAGCATGCCCTGGTCGTTGTCACGGACCGTCGCATCATCGAACGCGAAGTTGACCGGGACGGCAAATCGGATTGCGCTCCCGACCACGGCGACCGCCGCGTGGAACTGGGTCTTGAGCGAGTCGATCGCCGCCTGTTGCGCAGTGAGCTGGTTGCGCAACGCCTCATCTCCCGCCGTGCGAGCCGCCACCTCCTTGCTCATCGCCGCGTTCACGGTGGAGTCGCTGTACGCGGTGGTGATCTTCTGGCTCGCCAAGATCTGATCTTTCACGAATCCCTTCGTCGCGCAGGCGGTTATGAGAAATGACGTGAGCGTGAGCGTGACGACGGACTTGTGCCGCATTCTCATGGTCTGGTCCTCCGCGAGTCGAGTAGGGGTGTGCGTTTATCACAACCTACAGAACCCACCGTGGCGTGAAGATGTGGACCAAGGTACCCATGACCGCGAATCGTAAGGACCAAAGTCTTCATAGCGTGACGCATTCGCGGTGCGCGGATGAGGATGAGGGCGTGTCGGTAGCTGCTGATGTTGAGATGGTCTGGATCCCGCAAACCACGTTCCGGATGGGCTCGGATCGCGACTATCCCGAGGAGCGCCCGGTGCATAGAGTGTCGGTCGGCGGATTTTGGATTGATCGCACGCCAGTGACCAACGCGCGCTTCGCACGGTTCATCGCTGCAACGCACTACACGACGGCCGCTCAGACCCCAGTCGATCCATCAGCGCGTGTGTCCTCACGACCGGGCACACGCTTCGCCGGCTCGCTCGTTTTCGTCAAGCCCCAGCGACGGGCGCCAGCCAGCCACTGCTGGCGCATCGTGTGCGGTGCGGATTGGCAACATCCACTCGGGCCCGACAGCACGATCGACGCACGCGCACAACACCCTGTCGTGCATGTCACGTATCAGGATGCGGTCGCGTTTGCCATTTGGGTGGGCAAGGCCCTCCCCACTGAAGCTGAATGGGAGTGCGCAGCGCGCGGGGGCCTGGACGGCGCGCCCTATGCGTGGGGCGACCAGTGGACACCCGGCGGACGGCTGCAGGCAAACACGTGGCAGGGACAATTCCCTTGGTTGAACCGCTGTGAAGATGGGTGGGAAGGCACCTCTCCCGTCGACGCGTTTCCACCAAATGGTTACGGCGTGTACGACATGATCGGCAACACGTGGGAGTGGACGTGCGATTGGTTCCAATCGGAGCACCCGCCGGAGGACTCCCGCTGCAGCGTCATTCCGCACAATCCAGCGGGCGGCCGGGAGGCCGCGAGCTACGATCCCGATCTCCCGTGGCCGCATATCCCGCGCAAAGTGCTCAAGGGCGGGTCATATCTCTGCGCGCCGAATTACTGCCGCCGCTATCGACCGGCGGCACGAGTGCCTGAACCCATCGACCGACCCGCCTGTCACGTCGGTTTTCGGTGTATCGTGCGTCCGGAACAGGAATGAGGGAGCGGCTAGCACGGGCGAGCGAACGGGGGCGACGCGAGCTCGCCACACTGTATCGCCTCCTGCGACACCCTGACACGCCGTGGTCCGTGCGCGCCGTCGCCACCGTCGCGGTCGGCTACGTCCTGAGCCCGATACAGCTCATCCCCAGCTTCATCCCAGTCATCGGGCAGCTCGACGACGTGTGCGTCGTCTTTGCAGGCAGCCGGATCATCCGCATGCTCGTGGACCCGGCACTGCTGGCAGAGTGCGCGGACTGCGACGCACCGCCGCCTTCACTCCAGCTCCTCGCCGGTGTGGCGCTCGTTGGAGCCGTCATCGTGGTGGCGCTGCAGTTTCATTTGATGTGAGGGCCCAGCCGGCAGTCGACGCGACGTTCTACGGATGGCCCGTGATTGCCGGCAGCGTCAAGCCGACGGTGGCGCCACGATCGGGATTGTTCCGACAGAACATCGTGCCGCCATGCCCCTCGATGATCGACCGGCAGATGGGCAACCCCATCCCGAGGCCCCCTACCTTCGTCGTGAAGAACGCGTCGAACAGATGCGGCATCACGTCCGCCGGAATGCCCGGCCCACCATCCCGGACCGCGATCTCGACGTGTCGCGCGTTGGGGGGCGCCGCAGTGATGAGAATGCTCTCCCGTGGCTCCGGCTGGCCGCCGACCGCATCGAAGGCGTTCAAGAGCAGATTCAGCAGCACCTGCTGCAGTTGAATGGGATCCCCTCGGATCGGCAGGATACCGGGCGTGACGTCGACCCGGAGCGCAATGCGCCGCGTCACGGCCTCATGCTCCACCAGCCGCAGCGTATCCGTGATCAGATCCCCCACACTGAGGGCCACGCTCTCGACCGGCGATCGCCGCAACAGCGCACGCATGCGCGTGATGATCTGATACGCGCGGGTGTCTTCCGCCGCGATGCGTCGCACGATGTCCCGCACGCGCATCACGTCGGGCGGCTCTGCATCGAGAAACAACGAGCCGGCCTCGGCACTGGCCATGATGGCACCCAGCGGTTGGTTGAGCTCGTGCGCCAACGACGCCGCAAATTCTCCCAGTGTTGCGACGCGCGCGACGTGCACCAACTCGGCTTCGTGAAACTTGGCGGCATGCTCGGCACGCAGACGCCCCAATGCATTACCAACCAGGTCCCCCACCGCCTGCGCTGCGGCCGTCGGGATCGCGCGTCGCGGCCACCGCGCTGCGCCGCTACCCACCGCGAGCAGCGTCGGATTGGGTCGAGTGGCGAGGCCCATGATCAGCGCCGAGGGCATCTGCCACCGCGTGAGCGTATCACGATCGCCCGCTGCATCCGGAGGCAGACCGCTCAAATGGTGAATACTGATGAGCCCTTCCGGCAACACCTGCTGCGCGACGTACGGCAGTTGCGCATCGCTCGTCGTTTCATGCGCTCGATCGTTCTCTGGCCATCGGTTGAGCGACAGCACCGTTGCACCTGCGGGCGCGTACGTCACCAACGCGGCGGACTGTGCGCCGAATGATGCGGTGACGTGTTCGAGCAGTGCCGAGATTGCGGCCTCGGGACTCTCAGTCACGGCGCGCACTTGAACACTCGAGAGCGCTTGGCCGAGTGCGTGGACTACCGACCACCACGTGGATAGACTGCTCTCGGTGTCTACCTTACGCGAGATCATGCCGCAGTGCGCCGGTTCGTGTCGGGTACAAGGCTACAGGACACTGATGAGACCTCGCATTAGACCTTAGGCTAACGGCGTACTATTTTTCGGAGAGTTACCCTATCGCCCAATGGTGTCAGCGACCGTTTTTTTGGTCGACGACGACCGCGCGGTGCGCGAGTCAGTTGCCGACGTTCTGATTGGCGGCGGTTACCAAGTCGCGATGTTCGAGTCTGCGGAGGACTTCCTCGCCCGCGCGGACCTGCCGCTCGGCCAGGAGTGCACGCCGACTTGCCTCATCCTCGATGTGTGCCTGCCCGCGGAAAGCGGCGTCGATCTGCAACAGCGCCTCGCACTGCGCGGCATTCGCGTGCCGACGGTGTTCATGACGGCGTACGGCGACGTCCCGACCACAGTCGCTGCGATGAAAGGCGGCGCCATCGACTTCTTGCTCAAGCCCGTCACCGCCGCCGCCCTGCTGAGGGCGGTGCAGATCGCGCTCAAAGCCAGCGAGCAGACGGTGGCCGAAACACGGACCGTGTCGGATGTCGCTGGCCGCATCAGCCGGCTCACGAGACGCGAGCGCGAGGTATTCGAGCTCATCGCGTGCGGTCTCCTCAACAAGCAGATCGCTGCGCGACTCCGGATCTCGCTCGGAACGGTCAAAGCACACCGCGGACGACTCGTGCGGAAGCTGGCCGTGACCACCGTCGCCGAACTCGTTCGGCTCGCAGATCGCGTCGGCGGCCCACCGCTCCACGGCGACTTAGGTCGAATGGCTCCTGCCGGGTGGCGCGGTTAGCCTGCATTTCGCGCGGCGCAATGGCGCGCCGTGCCGTTGCGGTGCGTCGGGCCGATGGTGAGAGCGCAGGTCCTTGGGCTGATAGGAATCGTGGAAGATGACAGTGGGATGCGCCAAGGACTCTCGTGGCTGCTTGCCGCGGCGCGGTTCAATGTCGTCGTATTTGCCTCGGCGGAAGAGTTTCTGCAGCACACGCGCGACGCGGACTTCGACTGTCTCATCCTGGATGTCCGGCTGCCGGGCATGGATGGCCTCGCGCTGCGACAGATGCTACGCGAACGCGGACGCCGAGATGCCCATTCTGCTCATGAGCGGCCACGACGACGCGATCACCCGCGAGCAATTCCGCCGCGCGGGCGTCGCGCAGTGGCTGCGCAAACCGTTCGACGGTCAGGCCCTGCTCGACGCCGTGCACGCCGCCGTCGGGAGTGACCAGTGATGCACCGTCGTGCAGGACCCTTCGCCGGCGCCGCCATCGTGGCGGGCGCGCTCCTCACGCCCACCCACGCGGCCCGTGCGCAATACTACGCACAGATGAGCAGCGGCACACACACGGCGATTCTGCTCGGGCTTGGAGTGTCGTTCCCGGCTGGCGGGATTGCGAGCCGCGTCGACCCGACCGAAAACTTCATGCTGGGCTTCCAGCTCCGGCAAGCCAATGCGCCAGTGGCGTTCCGCATGGACCTGACGTTCCAGGAGTTCAGCGGCCCCGACGGATGGGCAAACATCAACGCATTGACCTTCGATGCCGTTGCCCTCCCCGAGCACAACGGCGAGACGCAGTGGCACGCCATCCTAGGCCTGGGGCCATACTATACCACCGGGTCCGCTTTCTCCGGCGTCTATAGCGGCTACCGCAGCACGACAAATTTCGGAATCAACGGCGGGGGAGGCGTCTCCCATGGCAAGAAGATCGCTGTCTTCGCCGAAGTCCGGTATCATCTGATCTTCGAGGGCGGCCGCGTCCTGCAGATGATCCCTCTCACGTTTGGCATCGCCCTCCGCACGAGCTGACACCGGAGGATCCAGCACGGCCGGTCGCACGGCCCGCCGCGACGCCCGGCCCCCGACCCCCTTGACCCCTTAGTCGGCGCGCACCGGGCGGCCGGTTACCACCAGGCCCGCACCGTGTGGCAAGCGAGCACCTGGCTCGATCGCCACGTCGCCAAAGGGGAGCTGGACCGCGAACTGGTCTGCGAACTCGGACGTCTCGAGCCCGAACTCGACCCACAACGTGGCCCCGCGATCCGGATTGTTCGTCGCCCACAGCCGACCACCCTGCGTGCGCATGATCGAGCGGCAGATCGCCAGGCCGAGTCCCATGCCGTGCTCCTTGGACGTGAAGAACGGCTCGAAGATGCGATCCATGATCGCCTCAGGAATGCCCACGCCCTGGTCGACGACTGATAGCAACACGCCGCTGTCACCGGGCGCCGTGACGATGGTCAGCTGGCGGTCGCGCGGTGGGTTGTCACTCATTGCATCACACGCGTTCAGCAGCAGGTTCAACAGCACCTGCTGCGCCTGCACGCGGTCGCCGAGCACGAGCGGGAGTCCGGGAGCGAGCTTGGTCTCGACCAAGACTCTCCGCTCGATGAGGTCGCTGCGCACGAGCACCAGCACGTCGGCCACGATCTCGTTGATGTCGAGCCGCTGGAGGCGCCGTTCACCCTTCTTCAGCAGCGAGCGCAGGCGCGCGATGACGGCACCGGCGCGATTGTCGTCGTGCACGATGTCCGCGAGCACCTCCCGCACCTCGGACAGGTTGGGCGGTACCTGTGCGAGAAACCGCTGGCCCGCTGCGGCGTTCGCCAGGATGGCACTCAGCGGCTGGTTCAGTTCGTGCGCCAGCGCCCCGGACAGCTCTCCCAGCATGGCCGCTCGCGCGAGATGCGCCAGCTGCCGATGCTGCTCCTCCACTTCGGCTCGGACACGGCGGCGCTCGGTGTTGTCCGCTTGGGTACCAATGACGCGCGTCGCCCGTCGCTCCACGTTCCGAATCACGATGCCGCGGGCAATGAACCACCGCACACTGCCGTCTTTGTGGATCATGCGGTGCTCGATCTCGTAATGCGACTGGCCGTCGGAGAGACGCGCATGCGCGAGCGTTAACACGCGACCGACATCGTCCGGATGCACATGCGGTATCCACGCGTCGAGATGGTCTCCGATCTCGTGATCCTCGTAGCCGAGCATCGTCTTGATGTGTGGGTCGACGTAGAGATGGTTGGTTGTCAGGTCCCAGTCCCAGACGCCGACATTGCCGCTTGCCGTGGCGAGTCGATAACGCTGTTGACTGAGCTGCAAGGCTTCGTCCGCGCGCGACCGCTCGATCGCCACACTCGCGATCGCCGTAACGGTTTCGATCAGCCGCTTCTCACCCTGACCGGGGGTCCGCGATTCACGACTATAGATGGCGACGAAGCCAAGCACGGCGCCCTGCCGCGAGAGAACCGGCGCCGCCCAACAGGAACGCAGGCCAACGGCCAGGGCAACATCGTGGAAGGTCGCCCAGAGGGGGTCGTCGTCGATGTCGCGGGTGATCACCGGCTTGCGCGAGTCCAGCGCAGCCCCCCACGAAGCAGACTGCGGTCCGATGGCCGACCCATCGAGGGCATGGACGTACGACGGCGGCAGACTCCCCGTCGCCGCGTGCCGGATGTGCGACCGATCCGCCTCGAGCAGCAGCACCGAGCAGAGCAAGCCATCGACTTGAGACTCGACGAGGGCGGCGAGCGCATCGAGCACCCGAGTCAGCGGCGCGCCGAGCGCCACCATCTCCAGCAGGTTGTTCTGGCCGATGCGGAGAGCGTCCGCTCGCTTGCGCTCTGTCACATCCTCACTGAGACCGAGCATGCGCACGGCATCGCCAGGCGCATCAGCGACAACCCGTCCCTTGGTGAGCATCCAGCGGACGGTGCCGTCCGCAAGAACGACCCGAAACTCGATGTCGATCGCCGCCCGCTCGACGACCGCACGGCTCAGCGCCTCTCGCACGCGGCGGCGGTCATCGCGATGCACCAGGCCATAGAACTCATCGACGGTGAGCGTCCGATCCCGCGTGGGAACCCCGAGAGCCCGCCGGGCTTCGGCCGACACCAGGACCGTCGAGTCCTTGATACGCCACTCCCAACTCCCCATGACCGCGGCGTTCAACGCCAACTCGAGCTGGTCCTTGTTCTGCCGCGCGGATTCTTGTGCCTGCTCGCGCTCCCGGAGCACCGCAGAAAGCGACAGGAGCGCAATCGACATCATGATGAAGAGCAGCTGAATGGCGAGCGCGTTTTCCTGTGGCGAGGTGCCAACAAAAGGACCCCTGCCGTGAACGGCCCCCCAAATCGAGAACACGACGACGACCAGCAGTGACGCACTGACACCGCCCGGGCCGAAGCGCACAGCCGCCCAGAGAAGAAGCGGCACGGGCGCGTAGAGCAACGCCGAGTCGGTACCTGGGCCGGCCGTCTGCCACACGAACGCGACAACGCTCACCAGCAGGAGAGCGACGGAAAAGATCCCGACCTCGGTCGCCCGCCGTCCGGTGACCCGCAGTGGATGCAGCCATTCTCCACTGCCAAGCGCAACGATCGGCGGCACGACCGTCAACAGGGAAAGCGTGTTCGCCCAGAACCGCCGCCCGAACATTGCCCAGTACTCCGCCGTCGCCAGATGCTGATGCATGACGAAGGCGCCGAGCAACGACGTGACACAGGCCGCAGTGCACGCGCAGCCAACGAAGACCCCAATGCGGCGAAAGCTGCTGAACCAGGGAGGGCCGGAGGCGACTCGACGCAGGGCCGCCGCGCCGATCACGGGCCCGCAACAATTCGCGAGGTACCATCCCGGAATCATCACTGGGGGCAGGTGCGATTGAAATTCGCCCACCAGGTGCGCCGGCAGTCCGGCGAGGAGCACGACCCACCACCACCGGGTCGGGACGAGTACGAAGCTCGCAAACAGGACCGCGTTCGGCGGCCAGAGCGTCGCGATCGCCCCACGATCGAACGTCAGCGCGAACGCGATCCGGACACCCAGGTAATAACACAGGAATACCAGGAGGCCGACCCACAACAACGAGCCGGCCGGGACCGCAATGGGCGCGCCCCGCCGTTGCCGCTCCGCCCGTTGCATCATCCGCCGCGCTGCCGTGCGGTGCCCTTGCGTGTCCCGCTGCGGACCGACCGGATCGTCCTCGGCGAAACGGCTAAGAGCGGTCGCACCCGCCCACCGCAGCGCCTCCCCGTGTGCTCACCAACACTCACAGGCCGATCGCTCGAGGGCCGAGCGCACCAGTTGCACGAGGGCGTCTCCGGCGAACGGTTTCCGCAGGTAGCCGTACGGTCCACCGCGGCGACTGAGCTCGCTCGTCGGCACTTCGTCGTGCGCCGTCATGAGAATCACCGGCATCGCCGAATGCAGCGCAATCAGTCGGTCGTAGAGCTCGAACCCGCTCACGGACCCGAGATGGATGTCCAGGACCAGGCAGCGCGCGCCGCTGGCGGGCTGGCCGGTACTCCCGATGCACGCATCGAGAAATTCGAGCGCTGACCCGAATGTTTCGACGCAAATGCTCTCGGTTCGGAGGAGCCGCGCTAGCGCGATCCGAACGGATGGATCATCTTCCACGATCGCTACCCACGGCTCTGACGTTTGCGCCCGTAGCTTCATCACGGTCTCCTGCGTCGTCGGTTCGAGTCGTAGCGAATTCGAGTCCGGAACACATAGTCACACCCGGCCCTGATCTGAGCCGGAACCAATATGCGGAGGTTGGCTCGCTCGCACTACGAACAAGTGCGGTCGGTACGTCGACTCGATCTCAGCCCGTGGTGGATGCGAGCCAATGGTTGAAGGAATAGCCATTGTCCCACCGCGACCCATCGGTCGTGACAGGCGTCACCAAGTTTTGGGGCCAGCGGCCCGATGGTATGTTGGACCAAGGTCCCACTGCCTTGGCGGTGGAGGAGGCTTATGATTGCGGCCCGCGTCCCGTGGGGTTGACAGTGGGCGCCGATGCTGGATTATAAGTCGAGGTAGGGCTGGCACGTAGGGTTCTGAACTCGGCTCACTCGTGAGTCCGAGCATTTGTTGTCCGAATCGCTGTCCTCGTCCCGCGTAGTTGTCGTGGATGTCGTGTGACCGGTCCCCCGGGTCCTGTCCGGCAGTCGACTTCATGGCACCTGAGCTCAGCCGATGGACGCACATCACGCGCAACATGAGGGTCGGTCCGATGCTGTTGACCTCCGATGCCGATCGGCCCACCTCCATGACGGTCGCCGTCCCGACCGAGCGGGCAAAGCGCGCCCGTCTGTTCATCCCGGAACGCCCTGGCGTGACAGAAGATAAGGAAGAGGGCTTGATGCAAGTTGCACAGACGGCCCAGGACGCGACTGTGATCGTCGTCGACGACGACGAGGCGGTGTGTAAGGCCTTGCGGCGATTACTCGAAGCCGCCGGCAAGCGCGTGGCGACCTTCAATTCTCCGACGGAGTTGCTCGAGACCCAGCGCCCAGATCCGCCGGGGTGCTTCATCATCGACGTCAGCCTGCCGCAAATGAACGGCCTGGAGCTGGGGAACTCGCTGAGGGCCGCCGGCTATTGGACGCCTATCATTTTCATCACCGGGCTCGGCGATGTCCCGACGAGCGTCCGCGCCATGAAGTCCGGAGCCGTCGACTTCCTCACCAAGCCAGTCGCCGAGTCGGAACTCCTCGGCGCCGTCGACCGCGCGCTCGCACACGACGCGGACACCCGCCAGGCATCGGCGGAGCTGCAGGAGCTCGAGCGGCGCCTGGCTGGTCTCACACAGCGGGAGCGCGAGGTCTTTGCCCTCGTCGTCACTGGTCTGCTGAACAAGCAGATTGCCGCGCGCCTGGGACCCAGCGTCAAGACCGTCAAGGTCCATCGAAGCCGCGTCATGGAGAAGATGCAAGCCCGCTCGTTGGCGCAACTCGTGGTCATGGGCCAGCGACTCGGCGTCGGCGCGGCGGCCGATCACGCCAGGTGACATCGGTGCACGCAGCGTAACCGCTGCGTCACGCATCGTCACGGTTCCCAGCACACCACGCACCATCTGATGCACTGAGCGCGCGGGTCTGCGCGCTCGGACAGTATGTGGGCCACTTGGGGCCCCGTCGACTGCGGACGCGAGGATGCGTGACCGCGTCCCCCTCACCCGTCACGACCCGATCGGAGTCGCGCAGCATCCGATTCCGTCGGTCGGCCGAAGCGACGCCTTAGTCCAAGGTCTAATGGCTGGCCTACCCCGTCCATCAGTACGCTGTTGGGCCATCAGGCGCGATCCACCTCATGGAGGATGGCCGTGACCTCTTTGCCCCATTGTATCACGCTGATCCCGTGCTGCCGATCGCAGTGTCGCCAAGTGCTTTGCCACACTCGCGTTCGTTCGGAGTCGATTCTAATGTGTCTTCACACGGCCGCCGTCGCCGCATCCCGGATGTCCCACGCGTCTCCCAACTACCGGAGCGAACGATGCTCGAAATAGACTGGCATGTCCTCGACAACCCGTCAGCCCCCCGGGCGAACGGCAGCCTGCCACCCGTCAATGCGGCGCGCATCGCACGTCACGAACTGCTCGTGCGACTTGCCAGCTCGTTCGCCTATGCCCGCGTGCTGCGCATCCTCGCGGACGTGGAGCCGACACTGACGAAGGAGATGGCGGACTCGAGCTTGGCTCCACGACTGTATGCGCGCGAGTTGCGAGCGCGCGTCGCTTTGACCGGCAGACGGATGGACGAGAACCGGCTGCGCAGCGAGCTCCGGAGTGCGGTCGTCGCCTACGCACGTGCGCTGCATGAGCGCGACGTCCCGCCGCAGAAGATGCTCGTGATGGTGAAAGAATGCCGCGCAGGTGCCGACACCGGTTACGCTCGCGACCGGCGAGGCAAAAGACATCGTGGCGGATATCGTGGAATGGGCCATCGGCGGCTACTACACGACCTAGCCGATGCCAATGATACGGACTGGTCCACGATCGCAATCGCAGACGAGTGGTACTCGCAGGTTGATCATCCGCAGTTCCGCAGGCCGAATCCCGACACGCCTCGCCCCCACCATGTGACGATGGTGGGCGCCGCGGTGTGCGCGGCCATCGCCTGGTCCGCCGCATCAATGCTCGCACAACAACCGGGGCCCACCTCGCCGTCCGCGGCTTCGTCGACGTCACTGGTCGGAGTAGTAGGAGACAGCCTGCACGGTGGCCCCCTCGTCGGTGCGGTCGTGATGATCGAAGCGAACTCGCGGACGGCGGTCACCGACTCCATTGGCAGATTCCGCATCGATAGCATCCCACCAGGTCGCTACCGTGTCGCGATTTACCACGCGGTCGTGGATTCGCTTGGCATCTCCCTCGTGACACTGCCGGTAGAGTTCGATGTCGGAAGGCCCCTCCTCGTATCACTGGCCATCCCGTCCGGCGGGACGATCCGACAGACTCTCTGCTCACAATCTGGCGGCGCGCCCCCCGATGCCCATCTGGACACCGGACCCGCGCTGCTCGTGGGGCGCGTGCTCGACCCCGAGACCGACACACCCATCCCCAATGTCGCGGTCACGCTGGAATGGACCCCCACCGTGGTAAGCCTCCCTTCGGTGCAGGCATCGGCCCAACACCGAGCAGCCGTGACGGGCGACGATGGCCGATTCTGCCTGTGTGGACTGCCGGCCCAGCTGACCGGCACGCTCCGGGCCGCGTTTCAGTCCGCGCCGGAGCTGGCTGTCGAGCGGACACTGACGCTCGATAATCGCATCGTCACGATGGCCGCGCTCCACTTGCCCAGGACCAGTCCGGGCCTGCCGGCTGCGCAGCGAGACAGGGCGGAGCTGGCCGGTGTCGTTCAGCGCCCCGATGGAAGCCCGCTGCCTCACGCCATCGTCACACTCGCCGGCACTCCGCACTCCGCGACGACGGGACGCGATGGGACGTTTGTGTTGCGCGGACTTCCCGCTGGCACGCAGACGATCCAGGTGCGATCGGTAGGGTTCGAGGAAGCCGAACAGGTGGTCGAGCTTGCCTTGCATTCGGCCGAGCACGTCACAGTCACGCTCGCGACGGTAGCGCGCGTGCTGAGCCCAGTGCTCGTCTCGACACAGCGCTTGCAAGCGGGATATGCGCGCGTGGGATTCGACCGGCGACGTCACGCGGGATTGGGACAGTTCCTCAGTGCCGATGACATCGCCAAGCGACACGCGATCCACTTCTCTGAGTTGTTGAACGGGAGCCCGGCGATCGAGAGCGAGCGCGCCCTAGGTAGTGACAACCCGGAGAACGATCGTGGCGTGGATCCGTGCCTCACATACGTGGTCGACGGACATCCCGTCGCCCATCTCGGCGAATCCGACGTCGACGCGTTGTACCAGGCCGGCCAGATCGTCGGAGTCGAGATCTACAGTGGCGCGGATGCCCCTTCGGAGTTCCGGGTGCCCGGCCTCACGAGTGAGCAGATCCATGACCACGATGTGCGCAATGCCAGATGCGCGACGGTCGTACTTTGGACTAAAGCCCACCTGCTCACTGATCAGGGCCAGTAGCGCGCCTGGGAGTCTCACCGTCCACTGGACATGCGGGGCGGCCTTCAGGCCGCCCACCGCCGACACCGCGCATCTCTGTGAATCAAGCGAAGCGGGAACGTGACGTGCAATGCACGCACGCGATGCAGCATCTCCCGGCGTTGCCAGGTCGATCGCGCAGCACTCCCAGTCACGAGTCGCTCCCAATGGTACCAAAGTCCAGTGGCGTTCATGTGTCGTCGACTTCTATGGTAGGCGAGACAGTCGGATCGCGAAGACGTGGGTACGCCGCGCCACCACAGCGAGGTGCCGGTCTGCCGCGTCGCAGGGGCCTGCTTCGAGGCGCCGACGAGCATGCACTGGACCAGCCAGATGCCTCGTGACGACACGCGCGTGTGGCGCCGAATCCTCGCCGATTCCATTGGGACCTTCTGCCTCGTCTTCGTTTCCGCTGGCGCCACCATTGTCGGCGCATCGACCGGCGGCGTCCTCAGTCTGGCCGGCATCGCCTTGGCGCTCACCTTTGTCATCGTCGCCCTCTTCCACACGGTCGGCCGCTCGAACCGCGCATCCCACGGTTCGGCGCTCGCCGGCGCCTTTTGGTCGACTCGCCGGGCCTCATCCCTCGCCGTGCCATCGTATGTCGTTGGCCAGTGTGTCGCCTCCATCGTGGCCACGATTCTGCTCCGGGTGCTGGTCGAGCCGGCGGCGCGCACCGGAGTCATCCCAGCGTCCGCGATGCTGCCGGTCACGGACGCGATGGCGTTGGGAGTGGAGTCTTCGCTGGTATTCATGCTGACGTTCGTGATGCTCGCGCTCGGGGGCGACGCGCGTGCATGCCAGCGGTTCGCACCCGCTGCGGTCGGTTTGACCGTCGGTTTTTGCGTGCTCACGAGCGGGTTACTGCCCAGCCCCTCCTTCGCTCCCCCGCAGACCGGCGGCCTCGTCATCGTGGGTGCGAGCAGCTCGCACTGGATCTATTGGATTGCGCCGATCGTGGCGATGGTGGCCGGGTCCCGAAGCCACGACGCCCTCCGGGGCGGGGCCGCTCCGCGATACGCGCCGCGCGACATGCGCGGGACGGACCGGCACAGGAGCAACGTGGTTGATGATGTGCGTCATACCCACGCATTGGGTCCTGGACACCGCAGGCACCGCGCGCACACCGTGATACGCCCGGCGTAATGCGTCCTCCACCGACCTGCCGGCGGTGAATCGGTCGGATACGACGCCGCTCGTGCGCCTTCGCACGGTCACGGTGGTCGATCCGGACACCGCAGTCAGATGGAGTGTGTCGGAGATCGTCGCCTTCGCGTTGCCGGGCGCTCCGCGCGCGACCTGCCTCGTGTTCTCGGCGGACGGAGTGGCCCGCCGGATCTGGAACTATCCGGCCAACTGGGCCGATCTCCATGCGCGGGAATTGATCAAACTCAGCTGGCAGACTTAACGGGCACTCGTCGGGCGCGCGTCCGGCGCCGCCCACAGTGCCGCCGACTCCGTCGAGCTCGGGTAGTCACGAGGCAATACGAGCGTAAAGACGGAACCCTCACCCGGCGTGCTTCGGGCGACCACATCGCCGCCCATCGCGCGCGCCAGCTGTCGGCTGATCGCCAGCCCAAGGCCCACACCTTTATGCTCGCTGTCCAGCGTACGCCCCACCTGCACGAACGGCTCGAAGATGTGCTCGAGCTGGTCCGGTTCGATGCCGCGCCCGGTATCCCGCACCTCGATGTCGACCGCATCATTCGCGCTGCTCGTGATGACGATGCGTCCGCCCGATGGCGTGAACTTGACCGCGTTCGTGAGCAGATTGAGCAGGATCTGCAGCACCTTGTCCCGATCGGCCCGGGCAGCCAGTGCCCCATTGCCCGGCAGGGACTCGAGTGATACCTGCTTGCTCAACGCATGAGGCTCGACCATCCCGCTTGCCGCCGCGATGACCTCGCCCACCAGCATGGGCCCGGATGAGACTTCAATCTGTGAGGCCTCGTTGCTCGCGAACCTGAACATGTCGTTGATGAGCGATAAGAGGTGCGTGGCCGCTCGATGAATGCGTTCGACGTCAGTCGTTTGCACCGGGCTGAGCGCGCCGCGCACCCCCGCTGCCAACAAGTCGGCATAGCCGATGATGGCGTTGAGGGGTGTGCGGAGCTCGTGGCTCATCGTCCGAAGAAATGCCAGCTTGGACTGGTTGGCGTCCTCCGCGCTGCGCCTGGCCGACTCGGCGGATTCCCGCAGCGCATCAAGCGCCGCAGCGTGCTTCCGAAGCAGGTCCCGTTGCCTCGCCAAGGCGGCCTGCGCGGCAATGTGTGCGTCCATTTCGCGCAAGAATCGCATGTGTGCGATCATTGCGAAAGTCACCGCGATAAGCGTCCCCAGCAGAACCGATGCGTCGACCAGGTGCTGCTGGCGCTCTGCCGCTAATAGACGCGCGTGAAAGACGGGCAAGAAGAGATTCTTCAGCGATACCGCTGCAATCCGCACATGCATCAGGTCCCCGTCAGCTCGCATCTCGGCGTCATCCCACGCGACCGTCGAAGCGCCAGCTCGCCGAAGCGTCAGGGCCGTGTTGTAAGCGGCCAGGGTCGCCATCGTTGAGCGAGTCAAGGTATCGAGCCAGGCCATGGCGACAGGGCGGTCACTGAGCGCCTTGCGAACTTCGTTACCGGCATGGGTGATGGCGGCGACCGCGGTGGTCAGCTCACCCGCCCACGTGCTCGTATCCGGCTCGATGAAGCCGCTGGCCGACTCGCGAGCTGTGGCGGCACACTGGACCGCATCATCGACGGCCATTTCCGCATTGGAAGTCAATCGTACGAGCGCTTCCCGGTGAAACGCCTCTCTGACGGTTTCGAACCAGACACTGGCAAACACCGCAACGATCATTGGTCCGGCAATACCCAGTAGCCATTGATCGCGCCGGCTGAGCCACCTCTTGTGCGGAGTCGTGCGTCGCATTGCCATGCCACCGATGACACGGGCCATATCGAGACGACGTACGCGGTCGCTGACCGGCGCGGTTCAGTACCTCGTGATGCCAGACGCGCCGAGCGCCACCGTACGCCATCCCGGACTTCGGCTGCACACGTGTCGAGTAGCCTCGGGCACGAGTGAGCCTGTGAGTTCCCTGAGCACGATCTCCATGCGCGTGCGAAGCGCCTAGTGGCTGTTGGTCGACAGGGCGCGCACAAATGCGTCACTGTCTCACCGCCACGGTAGCGGAACACCAGATGGAGATGCCGCCCATCAATCACGCGCGGCGATTCGCTCCCCGACGTTGACTGCCCTGCGTGCGACCCGATCAGTCTGCTCCGCCGCGCCGACCAAGGTCCACTGTTACTCACGGTATACGAGGAGCACTGTGTGCACATTCGGGGCGCGACGGCCCGTTCACGACGCCAGCGGCATGACGACCCACGACGCGGAGGACTCTGGCGATGCGCCGTTTGACGCGAGTGATCGTGCGTGGCACGTGCGTCGCCCTGGTGACGGTATTGGTCGGCTGCCCGCACGTGCCAACGCAAGCCGGCGCACTGGCCACAGTCGAGGACCCGGCGGTGACCGCCATGCAGCTCAAGCTCCGCGTCTTTGCAGCCGGTAGACAGGTGAACGCGATAATCGAAACGGCGGCCGACAGCATTCGTGGGAAGGACGCTGCCCCCATGGTTCGCGAACGAGCACTACTATGGAAGCTGTCGGCCATCCCCGCCGTGGAGGAGGCATCGCTGGACAATGATCCCACCGTGGCGGCGGTCGACCTCTGGGCGTTCGCCGTACAGCAGCGCAACTACTTCGGCACTGGCGACGGGCGCGATGCATTCGGCCCGAGTGAGCACATTGCGATCACGGCGGCGGATACGATCGAGCGCGACGTGCGTACGCTGATAGCGGGGATTCGTACCGCAAACGCGATTGCCCCGGCGGCTGAAGCGCGAGTAGAGGCGTGGGCGGCGCAGCACCCGATCTACGGGCAGGCAATGCATTGGGAGTCTATCCTTGCGTCGGATTGGCAGGCGCTCGGAGTGCACTCGCAGAGCCTCGGGAGCGCGGTCGCCAGAATGGAGCAGTCGCTTGCGGACGCCAACCAACGACTCGGCTACCTGAACGAAGGTTTGCTCGATCGCGTGACGTGGCAGGCACAACTGGCAGCAACCGCCCCGGTGACCGACCGCCTGGACACACTGGCCGGCGACGTGTCCATCGCCATGCGGCGAATCGCCGTGTTCGCGACCGGCGCGCCATTGAGATTCGAGGAGGAGCGGCGTGAGCTGTTCGACGCCATCGATGGGGAGCGTGCGCGAGTGTTCGAGTCGATCACCGCGCAGCGAGTGGCCATCGCGGACGACTTACGCACCGGCCGACAAGCGGTCTTCGACGACCTGCGGCGGGAACGAGTCGCAACTCTCGCTCAGGCGGATAGCATCACGCAGCTGTCCATCGACCGCGCCGACGCCGCGGCGCGTCGACTTGCGCGCGACGTAGCCCTGTTGCTGGCCTCGCTGATCATCCTCGCCGGCGTCGTCGCCGATGTCGTCGTCACTCGCGCCAGCAGACGGAGGGCCGTGCGCGCATGACCCTCGGAGTGCATTCGTTGTCTTTTCGCAGCTGCCGTTCGTCTACTTTCCACTTTCTGTAGTTCTACTCTCAAGCGCGAGCGACGCAAGCGCTCAGTTCTGCTCTCTAGCGCGAGCGAAGCAAGCGCTACGGGGAGCCGCCCGCGAGCCGGAACCCGACGATGAGCGTTGCGGCGGTGTAGCCGACCTTGGCGCCCCCGGGTACGATCGGGATGCCGCTCGACGTTGTTCCAGCGGTGGAGGATTCCGTGTACGAGCCAAACGCAATGTCCCCACCCAGCACGAATTGCGAGCCGGCGAGTCCCCACGATGCCCCGGCGGTCACGTGAAGCAGATTCCAACGGGCGAGCAGAGCGTTGTTCTCGTCCGGCGCACCGATCGCGCTGTTGTCCGTGCGAAAACTCGCGTAGCCCGCGACCGTGGTGCCGAACCGGTGCTTGACTCCAAGGCCGCCATTCACCACCGACTTGAGCTGCTCATTCACCGTGCCGGTCAGTGGCGCACCGCCGGTCGCCGGCGTGAGCGGCAGCGGCGACATGATCGAGTATTGGTCGACGGACCCGAACCATTCGCCTGACACGTACAGTGTCGTCGCAGTCTGTGGCGGCCCCCAGCTGTAGGATCCGCCAGCGCCGACCGCGAATGGCGAGTTGATCGTGGAGGACAGGTTTTGCTGATAGTCGATCGCAATGCTCGGAGCTGTCGGACCGGTGCCGCCGACGCCTTGATTGATGGTGGTCTCCGTGCGGCCGACCGCGCCGCTGCCGAACAGCTTGGCGCGCGGCGTCGTGACGACGAGCCCCGCAGTGAAATGAGGGTACACGATCCCGAGGCCGACCTTGGCCAGCACTGCCCAGTTCGTGTAGCTGAAATCGACTGCACGAAGGGCGACCCCGCCGGCACCCGATGTGCCGAGCGCCGCCGCGAGTCCAGAAAAGTTGGCGGTCTGACTGTGGACGGCGACGTAGGGCGTGATGCCGAGGCCAATGTGATCGTTGAACGGATGTGAATACGTGAGCCCGCCCCAGTATTCCTCCATCTGCTGATTCAGGATCAAACTGGCGGAGCCATAGCTGAGCTGCGGCGTGTTGATCGCCGAGTCGATAGGCAGGTTGCGTCCCTGAATCTCCGCGTCCAGTCGCTGGCGGGTCAGAAAGGAGTAGGCCAGGCGATCGTGTCCATGGAGGTGGATCTCGCCCGCAAACAGTGTGGGGACGCCGACGACCGAGGACGACCCGAGATTCTCCTTGGGCCCGAGGCCATTCACGTAGCTGATCGACGAGAATTGATACGCGCTTCCCGCGATCGCCAGCCCCTTGTTGCTACTCAGCGAGAGCGAGCCAGGATCATAGTAGGTCGTCCCGATGTCGACCGGACTGCCAATGACAACGCCGCCCAGGAGTTGCGCCTCCGTGCCATAGGAGATGTTCCAGTATTGCGCGTCCTGCGCGCACACAATACGAGGCATGGCACTGCCGGCCAACGCCGCGAGCAGGACCCAACGTCCACATCGCAGAGCACGCGTCACCACAACATGCTGTCGACCTCAGACTGGGATGACCAGTCGACTTAGGTCCATTGCAGCTGTCCATCACTTTGCCACCGCATTGGCGATGCGTGACTGGCTTCGCAATGCCGGCTCTGCCGAGTGTCTCGACGCACGACATTGGTTTTGCCTTCCAACGTCCAGCGTCTACCGTCTAACTCGAGCATTCGCCGCGACCATAGTCCTTGGTCCAATGTCTGACACCAACTGCAGTCTGCTAATTAGGCGCAACGCAGTGGCGGAGTGAGCCGGTTTAGAACACAGCAGCCTCGATGACGGTCAGCAGGAGGAATACCGTGGCGTTCAACCTGCTCGAATCAGTGACGGACCTCACGAGCAATGGATTCCCGGCTGCGGCAGCGCGATTCCTCGGAGAAACACCGGCGGCGACGAGAGCGGCGATAGGCTACGTCGCCCCAGTCGTTGTTGCGAGCATCGCTCGGCAGAGCCTGACCACAGAGGGTGCATCCGACGTCCTGGAGAGCCTCTCGTCCGCACCCGGCATCGGAGATCTCCCCGACGCCAGCACGATTCTGAGCGGCGGGAGTCGAACCACCAGCCTGATCGCGCAAGGCACAGCGCTCGCTCGGCGATGGTTTGGCGACCGCGTCCAGTGGGCCGCCGGCAGTGTTGGCTCATTGGCGAGCGTCAAGTCGGAATCAGCCTTGGCGCTGTTCCATCTCATAGTGCCGCTCACACTGGCGTGCCTCAAGGAGCACGTCGAAGCCGGCACCCAGGATGTCACCGAGCTGCAGCAGACTCTGGAGAGTCAATTCGCATGGGTCCAGGCGAGAATGGATCCCCGCGTGGCGGCGGCGGCAAAGCTCCGCCACGCTGGACTCGCTCGCGAGACCGCGCCGAGACGACAACCATCCATTCGACCGATTCGTCCCGAGCGGCGTGACGGCGAGACCGGCAGGTTCATCACGCTGTCGGCCTTCGTCCTGGCCGCCCTGTTGCTGTTCGCGTTCCTCCGCGGACGCGCCACCAGTTCGGCCTCACACCCCGCACCGGCGTCCGCGCTCGTCGCCAACACCGCTGCGCGCCTGGAACCGCACACGCCAGAGAATGCGAGCACCACAAGGAGTGTCGCGACGGGTGAGGTGGCGTCGAGCGCCGCCGGCCTGCCAGTGATCGTGCACTTTGATGTGTCGTCATCGGCGCTGTCGGCAGCCGATGAGCAATCCGTCACGACGTTGGCCGACAAGCTCACGCGCGACGGCACGCACATCGACATCACCGGGTACACTGATCAGACGGGGAATCACTCGGCCAACATCGCGCTGGCGCAGCATCGCGCTGTCACAGTGCACGATGCGCTCGTCGTCGCAGGTGTCCCGGCTGGCCAGATCACCATGCGACCTCCTGCCGAGATCACGGGCAGCGGCCCCCCAGAAGACGCCCGCCGCGTCGAGATTACGCAGGCGCCCTAGTACCCGGGGACGAGCGCACACGGATCGAGCCGATCCCAGCCGCCACGCCAGTTCGTCTCGGTATTCCGTCGTTCCGAATGCCCAGGTCGCGGCCAGTGCACCCCACATGACCAAGGTCGCATAGGCGTTCCTATGCAGCCTCTATAGGGTACGGTCTGCAGGCCGATTGCCCGACACCGGAGCGATCCTCACTCACACCCCCTTGTCCGGCGTCTGCACCAGGGCGCCGAGGCCATCCTAATCCTATATGGGCACAATCATCTACTGGCTCATCATCGGGCTGATCGCCGGGATCATTACCGGCAAAGTGATGCACTCGCCCGGTCGCGATCTATTTAGCGACATGATCGTCGGCATTCTCGGAGCAATTCTCGGCGGCTTCCTGATGCAATTGATCGGGTTCTCGTTCTCCGCGGGGTTCATTTACAACATTCTCGTAGCAATCGCCGGAGCAGTGATCCTGACCTGGGCCTATCGGAAGATCAAGGCGCGCGCGTGAAGCCTCGCGGATGACACGCGCCTCTTCTCGTCTCCAGAGGACCGGTATGCGACTCCGATTCGCGCCTTCCATAGCAGCGCTCGTCGCCATTGCGGCCCTCTCGGGGTCGGCATCAGCCCAGGCGACGGCACCCCTTTGCAAGGACGGGACAACCTCGGCCACGACCGGCCAAGGCGCATGCTCGCACCACGGCGGCGTGGCGAAGACGGCCGCGGATAGCGCAGCCGCAGGGGTAACCGCGGCGGGCGCAGCGGCCACGAACGCGGCTACGAAAGCGACGAACGCAAACAACGCCGCGACGAACGCGGGCGCACCTGTCGCCTGCGCAGATGGGACGACGTCGACCACGACCGGGAAAGGCGCGTGTTCGCACCACGGAGGCGTAGTGACGAGCGCCGCGGGCGAGGTGCAAACAGCTCCCCGACCCCCGGCGCAAAACGCACCGCCACCGGCTGTTCAAACTCCGCCGGCATCGGGCACGACAAAGGGCGCCAGCTCATCGACGTCAGGGCGACCCACGGGTTCGTCGTCCCAGCACGAGGACAACAACCCCACCGGCGCGATCGCGCGATGCAATGACGGGCTCTACTCGCACAGCACGCATCACCAAGGAGCCTGCTCAGGACACGGCGGAGTAGCGCAGTGGTTGGACCAGCCCTGAGAATCGGAAGGGACAACCCGCGCAGCGTGGACGCTCACTCCGCCGCGTAGCACGACAATTCCCATCATCGACTGGGAGGTCATGTGGGCGTACTGGATGATCTTGGAGGCATTCTCAAGCAGTACTCTGGGGCGGCAGCGACGGCCAATCCGGGACCGGCGGTGGCAGAGCACTTTGATCAGGTGTCGAGTGCGGTTCCTGCATTGACGTTGGCAGAGGGCGTCACCCACGCGTTGAGCTCGAGCACCACCGGCGGCGGACTGGGGCAGACGTTGAGCCAGTCATTCACGCAAGGCACTGGAGAGCAGAAAGCCGGGATCCTCAATACGCTCGTGGCTTCGGTTGGAGCAGCGACTGCGGGCCGCTTCCTCGGATCGTCCGCCTCGCAAGCCCTCAACAGCGGATCGCCGCTCTCCCCGCAGCACGCACAACAGATCTCGCCGAACGCCGTGCAACAGCTGGCCGACCAGGCAGCACAGAGCGACAACTCGGTCGTGAATCGATTGGGCGCGTTCTACGCACAGCACCCCACCCTCGTCAAAGGACTCGGGGCGAGTGCCATGGCGCTGGTGATGTCAAAGCTCGCCAACCGGAGATAGACCTCGTCTCGTTCCACGAACTGTCCGGCAGCGACCAGAGTGCGCGGTGCGCTGTCAGCAGTGGTCCGCGCCGTAGAGGTCAGCGGCCAGCCACACAGCCGAACGTCCGGATGTCGGAGGAGTCACAATGGCGCTCAATCTGCTCGAATCAACCACGGAGCTCACAGGAAATAACGGATTCACCGCGGCAGCAGCGAGGCTCGTGGGGGAAACCCCGGCAGCGACGAAATCCGCGCTCGGTTATATGCTGCCAGCCACCATTGCCGGCCTCGCAAAGCAGGTAGAGACGCCCGAGGGCGCCTCTGGCATGATGGAAACGCTAGCCTCTGCTCCGGGGGTCGGCGAGCTGGGAGATTTTGCCACCCTCGGTAATCGAGCAAACACGCTCGTCTCGTGGGGCGCCTCGTTCTCCAAGCGGATCTTTGGCGATCGCACACCACCGGTCGCGAACACGGTGGGACAATTATCGGGCGCGAAGCCGGAGTCGGTATCAACACTCTTCTTCGTCACACTCCCGATGATCCTCGCATTCCTCAAGCAGCACGTGGCAGCAAATGGTCTCGACGCCAACGGGCTGCGCCAGGTTCTCAACGGGCAACTCAAAGCCGTGCAGCCACGACTCGACCCGCGCGTCGCGGCGGCGGTCGGGGTCGCGCCCAGCGCAACATGGGAGCCGTCACGCGAGACGACACGCCCCGCTGCCCCGACCATCTCGCCCGTCACGACTGAACGACCGAGCGGACTCCGAAGGCTCGTCCCGTGGGCCGCACTCGCCGCGGCGGCGCTGCTGGTGTTTACGCTCCTGCGCAACCGGCCCAGTGCCTCACCGCCACCGGTGACCGCGGTGGCACCGAACACCACTGCGGCGGTCGTGCCCGCCGCGCCCAATACGACAGCGACATCGCCGGGCGAAGTCGCACCCGTTGCGGCGGCGGCACTCCCGCTGGCCGTCCACTTCGACGTGTCCTCGGCTGAGTTGTCACCGACCGATCAGCAATCGCTCACCGCACTCGGTCAAGCGATCTCGCAGAACGGAACGCATATCGACATCACCGGCTACACGGACCCGACCGGCGACCATGCCAAGAACGTCGAGCTGGCCAAGAATCGAGCGGTGGCAGTTCGCAATGCACTGGAGGCGACGGGAGTTCAAGCGGCCCAGATCAATATGAAGCCGCCTGCAGACATCACCGGGAGCGGCAACGCGGACGACGCGCGGCGAGTAGACATCACGCAATCGCAGTGACACACGCGTAGGGGCGACGCAATGCGTCGCCCTGGTTCACCGTCCGCAAGGCGCCCGTAAATGGGCGGGTAGGGGCGACGCAGGCGTCGCCCTCCTGCATGAACACACGGCACCTGGGTATGGGCGGGTCGGCGCGACGCAGGCGCCGACCCGCCAGAGGCTGGTGGGCATTGATATTTCGTGTATCATAGAAGTATGGATGTCGACCCCGAGGCTTACGCGGGCGTCGCCAGTATTGCGGCGGCCATTGGAGAGCCCGCCCGCGCCCGGATGCTCTACTGTTTGGTGGACGGCCGTGCGCGCACCAGTACGGAGCTCGCGCTCGTTGCCGACGTCGCTCCGTCGACCGCCAGCGTACACCTGCAGCGGCTTCACACCCAACGATTGGTGAAGGTCGCCGCACAGGGGCGGCATTGGTATTACAGTCTGGACGGCGCCAACGTCGCGGCAACCCTCGAGTCCCTGAGTGTGCTCGCCGGCGGGCCCCGAAATAGCTTCCTGCCGCGAGTCCCCGACCACCTGCGCGCGGCTCGGACCTGTTACGATCACATTGCGGGCGCACTCGGCGTGTCCCTGCACCACCGCTTCGAGACGATAGGCTGGGTCACCGCCACGCCGACAAGCGACAACGCCTGCGACGTCACCGCGAGCGGAGTCAACGGGTTCGCCACCCTCGGTATCGACATTGATGCCCTCAGGCGATTGCGCCGTCGCTTCGCGTTCGCCTGCGTGGATTGGAGCGAGCGTCGCCCACATCTGGGCGGCGCGCTGGGAGCCGCCATTTGCGATGTCGCCCTGAAGCGGAAATGGGTCGTCCAGCAACGAGACACTCGAGCCCTGACGATCACGAACTATGGCCGCCGGGAAATGCTGGCCCGCCTCGGCCTGCACTCCGACATATAGCCGCGGCCTTCACGCCGCCCGCGTGGCGTCGCCAGCCCTTTCGTCTGTTCCCGGCCCCTGACCCCCGACCCCTGACCCCTCGCCGTTATCTGAATTCCTGCTGCAACTCCTCGAGGACCGTGGCGCCAGGGCATAGGCGCTCGTACGGCAACTGCGCCATTGGCACGTCGGATGAGTTGCTCAGCTCGTGCATGTCAGCCGCCGACTCGTTCAGGTAGAGCAACCCGGTCAGCACTTCCCCGGTCTCCTGGTGTGCCTCCAGGAACGCCGAGACCCGCGCGCGATCCGTTGGGTCGTAGTGCGCGGGCACCGACTTGAACCGGACGGCGCTGCCATCGTGCAGCGTCACGCTCGTTGCGCCGTTCGACCCGATGTGCGCCAGAATCTCGGTCGCGGGCGGAACGAAGTCCGCCTCGGTGGCCTTGACCATGTGCTTGCGCGTCTGCACGTAGCTCTTGGTGGAGCCGCTATGGTCGTTGAATGTCACGCACGGCGAGATGACATCGACCAGCGCAAAGCCGCGGTGCGCGACTGCCGCCTTGAGGATCGGGACGAGCTGATCCTTGTCGCCGGAGAACCCGCGCGCCACGAAGGTCGCTCCCAACGACAGGCCCAGTCGGACGGGATCGATCGGCGCACATCCGGTTCGGCTCTCCGCGCTTGCTCTTCGAGCCAATGTCCGCCGAGGCGGAGAACTGTCCCTTCGTCAGGCCATAGACCCCATTGTTCTCGATCACGTACACCATCCGCACATTGCGGCGGATTGCATGGCACATCTGGCCCGAGACCGATGGAGAGCGAGTCGCCATCGCCCGAAATACCGATATAGATCAGAGTCCCGGTTGGCGGCGTTCGCGCCCGTTGCGATCGCCGGCATCCGCCCGTGAGCCGAGTTGAACCCGTGCGCGCCGCGGACGAAATACGTCGGCGTTTTCGACGAGCAGCCGATGCCGCTCAGCTTCGCGATCTTGTGTGGCTCGGTCGACAGCTCCCAGAACGCCCGCGTGATCGCGGCCGTGATGGAGTCATGGCCACAACCCGCGCACAGCGTGGACATGCTGCCTTCATAGTCCCGAATCGGTCAGCCCCAGCTCGTTGCGCTGCAGGTTCGGGTGAGTGGCAATGGGTTTGGTGATTGACGGCATAGTCAGGCTTCTCGTTGGTTCATCGCGGAACCGCCATGTGCTCGACCTCGGGCCACATGCCCTCCACGACCTGCCGAGCGCTGAGCGGAAACCCGCCGTACACCAGCACGGAGCGCAGATTGTCCTTCGGAACGTTGGTCTCGATCGTCAGCAGTGACTTGAGCTGCGCATCGCGATTCTGCTCCACGACGAAGCAGAACTCATGCTCGAGCAGGAACGCCTCGACGCTGTCGTCGAACGGGAACGCCGCGAATGCGCATGTAATCGGCGTTCATGACCGCGGGCCGCGAGTACGTCCATCGCCTCCCGCAGCGCCGGATCGCAGCCGCCGATCCCGACCAGACCGAAGCGAGCGCCCTTGCGCCGCCGGATCTCTGGGCGCGGCACGAACGCGGCAGCGGCCTTGTGCTTCTGCGCCAGCCGATCCATCACCTCCCGGTATTCGTCCGGAATCTCCGTGTACCCGCCCAGCTTGTTGTGCCCGGAGCCGCGAATGAAATAGGCCCCCTTCGCATGCACACCCGGCAGCGTGCGCGGCGCGACGAAATTCTCGTCCCAGGGCGAATAGCGGAAATACTTGGCGCCTCCTCCAGATCCTCGGCGCTCAGCACCCGGCCGCGATCCGGACGGAAGGAATCGTCCCACTTCAGTGCGCGGCGTCACCCAATCGTTCATGCCGATGTCGAGATCGGACAGCATGAACACCGGCGTCTGAAACCGCTCCGCCAGATCGAAGGATTTGACCGCGAAATCGAAGCACTCGGCCGGATTCGATGGGAACAGCAGAATGTGCCGCGTATCGCCGTGCGAGGCGTAGGCGCACTCCAGAATGTCCCCCTGCTGGGTGCGCGTGGGCATGCCCGTCGATGGGCCGACGCGCTGCACATCGATCACCACCGCCGGAATCTCCGCATAATACGCCAGGCCCAGCAGCTCGTTCATGAGCGAAATTCCCGGTCCGGCGGTCGAGGTGAACGCACGCGCGCCGTTCCAGGACGCACCCAGCACCATGCCGATGGCCGCCAGCTCATCCTCGGCCTGAAGGATGACGAAGTTGTTCTGGCCAGTATCGGGATCGCGGCGATACTTCTCACAGAACGCCTTGAACGCATCCATGACGGAGGTCGCCGGCGTGATCGGATACCACGCCGCCACGGTCGCGCCTGCGTACACGCAGCCGAGCGCCGTGGCCGTGTTGCCGTCGACCAGAATCTTGCCGGCATTGGCGTCCATCTTCTGCGAGATGGAACGGCAACGGACACGCGAAGTTCTCCTTCGCGTAGTCGTAGCCCAAGCTTCAGCGCGCGGTGGTTCGAGTCGAGCAGCGCTTTCTTCATGCGCGAACTTCTCCTCAAGCAGCGCCTCGACGATGGGCATGTCGATGTCGAGCGCGGCCAGCAGAGCGCGCCGGCGTACGCGATGTTCTTCATCAGAATCCGCTCACGCGGATCGCCGAACGCCTGGTTGCACATCTTCGCCAGCGGCACACCCGAGGAACGTCACGTCATCGCGCGACGAGCTCGGGATCGAGCGGCCACGAGGAATCGTACATCAGATAGCCGCCCGACGCGAACCTCCGGATGTCGCTCGTGTAGGTCTGCGAATTCATCGCGACCATCAGGTCGTAGTCCAGCGCGCGCGCGCCGTAGCCCTGCTTGTTCACCCGGATCTCATACCAGGTGGGAGGCCCTGAATGTTCGACGGGAAGAGATTCTTGCCGGTGACCGGAATGCCCATCCGGAAGATCGCCTGCATCATGAGGCTGTTCGCGCTGGCCGATCCGGTTCCGTTCACATTGGCGAGCTTGAGCGCGAAATCGTTGATGCCCGCTGTGGATTCGCGACGGTCGCACGCGCGTGGCACTAGCACGTCGTGAACATGCGCTCATGGCTGCGCCCCGCTCGCGATCAGGCATGCCGGCGTATGGAAGGAAAAGCTCGAATTTCATCATGTCCCAGGCCGCGGTCGGACAGCGCTCCGCGCACAACCCGCAATGCACACACACGTCCTCGTCCTTCACCATGGCGCGTCCGGTCTGCGGCAGCGGCTCGGACGCGTAGATCGCCTGATCCAGATTGCCCGCCGGGCGCTGACAGCCGTCTCACGGAGCTCGGACTCTGCACCATCGTGAGTGATGGTCAGGCACTGCACGGGACAGATATCGATGCACGCGTCGCACTCGATGCAGCGCTTGGCCGTGAACTCCGTCTCGATGTCACAGTTCAAACACCGCTGCACTTCCCGCGCGGTCTGTTCCGCGGAAAATCCCAGCTCCACTTCAATATTCAGCTTCTCGAAGCGCCGGACCAGATCGATGTGCTGCATCTTCTGCCGGGCTGCGGGATTGTAGTCGTTATGATAACTCCACTCGCTGATCCCCATTTTCTGGCTGACTAGGTTCATCGCCCTGCCCGGGACGGTCCGTGACCGCCACGCCTTCGCAGTGGTTGTGAATGGAGATCGCGGCTTCGTGTCCGTGCGCCACGGCCCAGATGATGTTCTTGGGCCCCCAGGCGGCATCACCCCCGAAGAAGACACCCGGCAGCGTCGACTGGAACGTGACCTGGTCCACCACCGGCATATCCCGCTTGTCGAACGCGATGCCGAGGTCCCGCTCGATCCACGGGAACGCGTTGTCCTGTCCGATGGCAAGGATCACATCGTCAGCCGGGAAGAATACGTTGTCAATTACGCGCGAGGTCTTGGCCTCGGCGTCCCACTCGAGCCGTTCGAAGTCCATTCCGACCAGCTTGCCGTTCTCGATCACGAAGCGCTTAGGAGCATGGTTGATCACGATGTCGATGCCTTCTTCCTCCGCGTCGTCCAGCTCCCAGGGTGACGCCTTGAAGAAGCCGCGTGGCCGCCGCGCCATGACCTTCACGTCCAGACCGCCCAGGCGGCGGGACGTTCGGCAGCAGTCCATGGCGGTATTGCCAACGCCAATGATCAGCACCCGTTCGCCGATCGAATCAATGTGTTCGAATGCGACCGACTCCAGCCAATCGATGCCGATGTGGATGCGATCGGTGTCGTGGCGCCCAGGGATCTCGAGATCCTTGCCACGCGGCGCGCCCGTCCCGACGAACACCGCGTCGAAAGGACGCCCGTCAAGCCCCTCGGTGAGCAACGCTCGCATACTGGAGACGGGGCTGTTGTATCGGACGTCGACCCCCATGTTGAGGATGACGGCGACCTCTTCGTCCAGAACAGCCTCGGGCAGGCGGAACGACGGGATGTTCGTCCGCATCAGTCCGCCCGGCCTATCCTGTTTCTCGAAGAGCGTGACCTCATAACCTAGTGGCCGCAGGTCGTTGGCCACCGTAAGCGAGGCAGGCCCGGCGCCGATCAAGGCGACGCGCTTGCCATTCGAGCGCGGCGGAATCGTGGGCAGCAGATGCGAGATTTCACCCCGGAGATCGGCCGCGACCCGTTTGAGGCGGCAGATGGCGACCGGTTTCCCCTGCGGACCGTCGAGGCGGCCGCGTCGGCACGCCGGCTCACAGGGCCGGTCGCACGTCCGTCCGAGAATCGCCGGGAAGACGTTCGACTCCCGATTCACCATGTAGGCTTCGGTGTACTTCCCCTGGGCGATCAGGCGAATGTACTCGGGCACGTTGGTGTGAGCCGGACACGCCCATTGGCAGTCGACGACTTTATGGAAGTAGGCGGGGTCGCGTGTGTCGCTGGTCTTCACGGTAGAGCGCTTCCCTCGAGGTTGATCCACACGACAGAAGGCCGACCGTCAATCGAGCGCGTCGGCAAGGCTTGCAGCTTTTGCGGATCGTGGCGAATCGGCCAACGATGCCCCCAGCTCCCGAGGGAGCTGGACAGACCGACCGCCCAAAGGAGAAAGTACGGCTGGGCCACAAAACACGGAAGGCGCTGCCGGCGACCTGCCGAGGAGGCGCAAAGGATTCATGTCCCCTGTGCTCGACGCGCGCGGCTCGGCCGCCCCTAAGCGCTGTAGCTGGGCCAACACGAGCGATCCGCTCATGCTGGAATACCACGATCGCGAGTGGGGTGTTCCAGTCCATGACGACACCACCCACTTCGAGTTTCTGCTGCTCGAGGCGGCGCAGGCCGGGCTCAGCTGGTCAATCGTGCTCCGAAAACGAGTCGGGTACCGCCGCGCCTTTAGCCAGTTCGATCCCCGCAAGGTGGCGCGGTACCGCAAGTCCCGAATGGACAGGCTGGCGTCAGACCCTGGTATCGTGCGCAACCGCTTGAAGATCGAGTCGGCCGTCACCAACGCCCAGGCGTTCCTCCGCGTGCAGGAGGAGTTCGGAACGTTTGACGCCTATGGCTGGCGGTTCGTCGGCGGCGAGCCCCAGCTCGGCCGCAGAGCCACGATGAGTCGGGTCCCGGCGACGTCCCGTGAGTCCGACGAGCTCAGTAAAGACCTCAAACGGCGAGGATTCCGCTTCGTCGGCTCGACTATCATCTACGCCTACATGCAGGCGGTCGGTATGGTGAACGACCACCTGGTCAACTGCTTTCGATATCGTGAGCTTCTGGGATAACGCACGGCGAGCGCCGGTCGACCCGTCTTGCCGCGACTGGACGAGCGAGGTTCCTGTGAAGAGTGAGGCACAACCACGAACCAACCCTCGGCGGGTAAGGGCGACGCATGCGTCGCCCTGGAAAATCGCGCCGTCCGCACAGTCACGCGTGAATCGGAGGGACCACTCATATCTGGCACTAGCGTGCGTCCTGACAGTCGCCTGGGCGAACCAGGCGCAGACCCAGTCACCGACACCCTCCGACTCGATGGTGACCACGCATCACCAGGTCGTCGTGGACGGTCGAACAATACGCTACACCGCGCGCGCCGGTCTCCTCCCCCTACTGGACAACGACACGGGCGCACTCATGGCCCGGATGTTCTTCGTCTCATACGTGGTCGACCGCGCTGCGAACGCGCCGCCCAGACCCCTGACATTCCTCTGGAACGGCGGTCCGGGCTCCAGCTCGTCTCAGGTGCACGTGGTCGGCTTTGGGCCTAAGCGGATCAAGACCGCGGACACCTATCCGGATTGGGGACCGACCGCCGAGTCCGCGCTCCAGGACAACCAGGAGACGTGGCTCGGGACCAGCGATCTCGTCTTCGTCGATCCCGTCGGAACCGGGTTTAGTCGCGCAACCAGCGACTCCAGTCGCGACATCCTGTACACGACGAGAGGCGATGTTGAGGCGACGGCGGAATTCATTCGCCTCTATCGCACTCGATTCGGCGCGTGGAACGCCCCGATCTACATCGCCGGCGAGAGCTATGGAACCACCCGCGCAATGGGCGTCGCCGAAGCCCTCGAGCGGCGCCGGACGCATCTCGCGGGTGTGATACTCATCTCGGGATTCTTCGATATCGGCCAGCGAGTGCCTGGTGATCTGACCCAGGTGTTGCAGCTGCCGCTGTATACCGCGACCGCGTACTACTACAAACGACTCCCGCCCGACCTGCTGGCACTGACTCGCGACGCCGCCGTGCAACAGGCCGTGCAGTGGGGGCGTCAGGCGTACCTGCCGGCAATCAGCCGCCGCGATAGCCTGTCGGAGAGCGAGCACACAGCCATCCTGGAAGGGCTTCGTCGCTTCACGGGGATCCAGCCCCGCTACGTGGGGCAGCGGACGCTCGCCATCGCCAAAGACGAGTTCATGGATGAGCTCATGGCCGACCGTGGTCTCGAGCTTGGCCGCTACGACTCCCGAATGACGGCGAAGCATCGAACCGCGCAGACACCCTGGTCGCCGTTAATCGATCCAAGCCTTGTGCCTATGATCGACCTGATGCAGGGCACCTCACGGACATTCAACAGCTACGTGCGGGACTCCCTGGGGTATCGGAGCGACCTGTTGTATCGCGGCCCCTTTGGCGGCGCGTTCCACCCAGAGCCGTTGGAAATCTCGCCGGGCGGATTCGCCAGTGACTGGATGGAGAGCATGTGGAACCGATCCGATCGCAATGAGAATCGAAGCGAACCTCGACGGGATGGCGGGACCAGTGGAGGAGATAGTGATCGATTGGCCGAGGACCAGGCGACGAAGCCGCCGCTACGCACAGCAATGGCGATCAACCCGACGCTTCGCGTTATGAACGTCAGAGGAATGTACGACATGTCATGCTTGGCGCTGGACGAAGCGGTCGCGCGATCCGACGAAAATCTCAGGAGTCGTATTACAAATCACTGCTATGTCGGTGGCCACATGGTCTATACCGACCTCGCCGCTCGGCAGCAGCTGCAGCGCGACTTCGCGGCGTTCGTGGCCAGTGCGGGCGCTACCCCCCACACCGGTCGCCCCGACACGTCCCCCTGATATCACGCCTCCATCGGCAACCCCACATAATTCTCGGCCAGTGTCGTGGCGGCAGCCCGTGAGCTGGTGACGTAGTCGAGCTCAGCGAGTTGGCGCTGGTGATCGAATGCGCTCGCGCTCTCGTCGCGGTGGAGCATCGACGTCATCCACCAGGAAAAACGCTGCACCTTCCACACGCGGCGCAGACACGTGGCGGAATACGCTGCCAACCCCGCGCGCTGGCCAGTGGCAAAGTAGTCCGCCAGCACGCGTGCGAGCACCATCACGTCGGCGACCGCGAGGTTGAGCCCCTTGGCGCCAGTCGGAGGGACGATGTGCGCCGCATCGCCAGCCAGGTACAATCGCCCGTACTGCATCGGCTCGACGACAAAGCTCCGCATGTCCGTGATGCCCTTCTGCAGGACGGGTCCCCGAGTCAGCGAAAATCTGCCATTGGCGGTCGCGAGCCGATGATCCAGCTCCTCCCACACCCGTTCGTCGGGCCACGCGTCGACGCGCTCTTGCGGCGTGCACTGCAGGTAGAGCCGACTGATGTCGGGCGACCGCATGCTGACCAGCGCGAAGCCACGGTCGTGGTGCGTGTAAATCAACTCATGCGAAGGCGGAGGAGAGGCCGAGAGAATGCCGAGCCACGCAAATGGGTACGCCCGTTCGTACTCGACGAGAGAGCCCGCAGGGATGCTCCGGCGGCTGATGCCGTGAAAGCCATCACAGCCCGCGATGAAATCACAGGTGAGTTGGCAGTCCCGACCCTCGTGCCGAAATCTGAGCGACGGCCTGTCCGACGTGAGATGGTGCAACGAGACGTCGGCAGCTTCGAAGAGCAGCGGATTACCGATCGCCAGCCGCGCCTCGATCAGGTCCTTCACGACTTCCTGCTGCCCGTAGATAGTGATGGCGCGCCCCTGCGCCAGCTCATCGAAGTCAATGCGATGCCCCCGTCCCGCGAAACGAAGCTCGATCCCCTGGTGCACCAGACCCTGGCGATCGAGTCGATCGCCGACGCCCATCGCGCGCAGAAGATCCACCGTTCCCTGTTCGAGCACGCCTGCACGCACTCGCTCTTCGACATGCTGCCGTGTTTGCATTTCCACGACGACGCAGTCGATCCCCCGAAGATCCAGCAGTCTCGCGAGCGTCAGGCCCGCTGGTCCAGCGCCAATGATTCCAACTTGCGTTCTGGTCGTGGTCACGGCTCGCTCGGTAGGACCCGGGTTTCGCCGGGATCCGCTCTTTTCGCTCTGTAGGTCTACTGGCTCGGACGCAGACCCGCGTCGCTGTCGATCTCTTCGAATACCGATTCGGCGGCGCGGAATGCTGCGTGCGCCGCTGGTACGCCGCAGTACACGGCCGCCTGGAGTAAGACCTCCTTGATCTCGTCGCGCGAAACGCCGTTGTTCAAGGCGCCACGCACGTGCAGCCGGAATTCTTCGGGGCGGTTGAGCGCGACCAGCATGCCCAGCGTGAGCAGGCTGCGCGTCGGACGAGGGAGGCCGGGTCGCGTCCAGATCTCACCCCACGCATAGCGGGTGAGCAGGTCCGAGAACTCCCGGTTGAACTCCGTGAGACCGGCTCGAGCACGATCGACATGTGCGTCGCCCAAGACGGCGCGCCGGATCGCCATCCCTGCCCCCCGCGTATCCGCAGGAGACGCGCTCTCAGGAGGCGAGGAAGGTCGAGAGCCTGTGTGTGAAGGCGGCTGGGTTTTCGACATTCGACAAGTGGGCGGTGGGAAGCTCGGCGTATTCCGCATTCGGGATCTGCGTTGCGAGCCAGCGCACGTCTTCGATCGGGATCGCCGGGTCGTGCGCTCCTGCGAGGACGAGCACGGGGCAGCGGATATCCGGAGCGACAGGCCGGAGATCGCAGTCGCGGAGGGCCTCACAGCACCCGGCGTAGCCCGGGACCGGGGTATCGAGCAGTTGCTGCTCGATCGACCGAACGGCGTCGGGGCAACGCGCACGAAACTCTTCAGTGAACCAGCGCGCCAACACCGATGGGGCGATACCGGCCATGCCGACCCGCCGCACCAACGCGATGCGGTCATCCCAGATGGCGACTGTCCCGACCCGGGCGGCCGCGCTGCACACAGCCAGGCTGACGATGCGATCTGGAGATGCAATCGCGAGGTACAATCCGGTTAACCCGCCCAATGACAATCCGCAGAAGTGCGCGCGATCGATGTCGAGATGATCGAGGAGGTCGATGACGTCATTGCCCAGCTGCATGATACTGTAGGGGCCCGGTGGCACGCTCGACCGACCGTGACCCCGCGTATCGTATCGCACGACACGCCACCGGCCGACGAGATCGTTCATTTGCGGATCCCACATCCGCATGTCTGTCCCGAGCGAATTCGACAGCATCAGCACGGGGGCGTCGGACGCGCCACGCACATCGTACCGGAGCGAGCGGCCCGCGAGGCTCGCCACCGACAGCGAGTCAGTCACGAGCGCCCCCGATCTGTCGATCTGCGTCCAGTACGCGGTCGATCAACGGCTGCGACACCGCAGCGTGCGGCTTCGGATCGAAGAGCGCACTGAGTCGGTCCGCTGTCAGATGCGCACGCACGATGGGATCTGCCGCGAGGATTTCCTTGAGGTGGCGCCGCTCTCGCATCGCGAGCCGTGTCGCCGCCTCGACGACCCTGCGGGCTTCCGGTCGCCCGACGTGGTGTGCCAGGGCCATGGTGACCGACTCGCTGTAGACCAGCCCCGCCGTCGACTCCAGATTGGCCTGCATGCGGACGGAGTCGACGATGAGACCACTCAATGCAGCGAGCAAGTGATGCAAGGCGCCGGCCGACAGGCGCACGATCTCGGGCACACTTTCCCACTCCGCTTGCCAGCCGCCCAACCCACGTTCGTGCTCCTGCACCATCCCGGCCAGCACGCCGGCGACGAGCGCAGGGACTCGGACCGCTGCCGCCAGCGTAACGGCCACCGCGACGGGGTTGCGTTTGTGCGGCATGCTGGAGGAAGTGCCTCGACCCGGCGCGATCGGCTCTGCCAGCTCCGCGACCTCCGTCTGGGATTGCAGCGCGAGGTCGCGGGCAATCTTGCCGAGCGTTCCCGTCAGCAGCGCGAGCGTGGTGGCAACGGCCGCGATCCGATCTCGGTGTGCATGCCATGGCACCAATGGCATGGGGATGGCGAGCAGTCGCGCCACGCTGCTGCCCACGGCGATCCCCTGTCCCCCGAGCGCGGCCAGCGTGCCACCGGCGCCGCCGAATTGCAGGGCGATGTCCCGCCGGCGCACGTCGGCGAGCCGAGCTACATGCCGATCGAGGGCATCGAGCCAACCGGCGACCTCCAGGCCCAATGTGGTCGGGACGGCGTGCTGCATCCACGTGCGCGCCACAACCGGCGTCGACCGATACTGTTCGACGAGACGCCGCGCGATCCGACGAATCCGCGAGAGATCATCGTCAATCAGGGCGAGGGCATCCCGGAGCTGCAGCATGAGCGCAGTATCAATCACGTCCTGGCTCGTCACACCCCAGTGGACGTATCGAGCCGCATCCGGATCGACGGCGGCGACGCGAGCTGTGAGGTGTCGGACGAGCGGGATCGCGAGATTCCCGGCGTGCCCTGCTTCGGTCGCGAGAGCCACGAGATCGAAGTGCTCGGCGACGCACTGCTGGCCGATCCGCTCGGCGGCGGCCGCTGGGATCACACCGACTGCCGCCTCCGCCTGCGCAAGCGCGGCCTCGAAGTCGAGCATGCGTTGGACGGTGCCGACTGCCGAGAAGATGTCGGTGACTCGAGGGGCGCCGAAGAGTGGCTCGAAGAGCGTCATGCCGAGGAGTGGGGGCTCAAATGTCGAAGAAGACCGTCTCGTCAGGCCCCTGCAAGTGGACATTCCAGGCATATGTGTCGGGCGACCCGGACCGCGGCACCGCGATCAAGGTCCTGCGTCGTGCCTCATCGACGAGTTTGAGAATCGGATCCGAGGCGTTGGCCGCTTCGTCCGCGAAGTAGATGCGCGTGACGAGATGCTTGAGCAAACCGCGCATGAAGATCGCGACAACCAGAATGCGGGGCCTGCGGCGCGCCGTCTGGCCCGCTCACGCGTCCAGGCAGGATGGTGCGCAGCTGGAACTGCCCTGCGTCGCCGGTTGCCACGCGACCGAACCCTCTGAACGGTCCCGGCTCTGCGCTGGTTGGATAACTGCCACGTGCATCCGCCTGCCACGTCTCGATCACGGCATCGGGTACGGGGGCGCCGTGGCCATCGAACACCACCCCCTGGATCGTGATCGAATGGCCGGCCGCCCCGCGCGCGACATCGGCCACCGCCAACGCCTCGAGCCCCAGCTGAAAGAACGGACCGACCGTCTGTGACGGTGTCGTGCCCTGAGCCTGCGGCACTAGCGCTCCATCGGAGTCGCAGCCACGCCGCGCAACACGATGTCGAATCGGTAACCGAGCGCCTCGCTCGGAACGGTGGTCGTCCAGTCAAATGTTGAAACGAGCCGCGTCCGCGCAGTGGCGTCAGCCGTACTGTTGTAGATCGGATCAAACGCCAGCAGCGGATCGCCCGGGAAATACATCTGGGTCACGAGTCGAGCGGCGAACGCGGGGCCAAAAACAGAAAAGTGGATGTGCGCCGGTCGCCACGCATTCGGGTGATTCAGCCAGGGGTACGCGCCCGGCTTCACCGTGACGAACCGGTAGCGCCCCGACTCGTCCGTCAGGGCGTGACCGCGGCCGCAAAAGCAGGGATCCAGCGGCGCATCATGCTGGTCGCTCCGATGCAGGTACCGACCCGCGGCGTTCGCCTGCCAGATTTCGACCAAGGTGTGGCGCACGGGTCGGCCGTCTTCATCCGACACCTGCCCGCTCACGACAATCCGCTCACCCAGCGCCCGGCCGGACCCGGTAGTCGTGAGATCGCACGTGCTGCCCGTGATGTCACCCGCCGTGAAAGACGGACCCGTGAGCTCCGAGACCGTATGCGGCACCACGATGGGCGATTGCGTCGGGGCGCGGTCGATCGACGCCACATAGGGCGGATGGAGGTACGGCGGTTGTGTCCCGGCCTCAGGGCGCGGGTAGCGCAAGACCTGGCTCACGCTCGAGTCCTTCGGGTTCGGTTGGTATGCAAGGTAGCGCGCCGACCGCCTGCGGCCAGTCGATGTCGGCATCAGCGCACCCCACCAAATTACCAGGGGGCTGTCACTGGCCCTCGATGTTAGTTCCCGGCCCTGACCCCTGACCCCTGATCCCTCGCCGTCGCAATGTTTGTGACTCCCTCGCGGTTTCTTTTAGTCCCGAACCCCGAATCCGGCCCTTTGTCGACGAATCGCTACACCTGCGCACGCGCACGTTGGCTGGCACGACGGGCCGTCGCCGCCGCCCTCGTGAGCGCCGTGCTCGGTACGCCGTGCCGGTCCCCGGGTCAGCAGCCTTCAGGTAATCCTGTTCAGCCACAGGGAGCCACCGGAGTCACACCGGCCGAGAAAGCCAGGGCGGAGCTCGAGCACCCGCGCTTCACGGCAGCGGGCGTGCGTTTCATGTCGGGTATGATCGGTCATCACGCCCAGGCGATTGTGATGGCCGGGTGGGCACCGTCTCACGGAGCCAGCCCCGCAGTGCAGGCGCTCGCCGAGCGGATTACGGTATCGCAGACTGATGAGATCAAGTTCATGCAGGACTGGCTCAGAGATCGACACCAAGCGATCCCCCAAAGCGATCCGCGCGGGTACGCGGTGCCCGGCATGGACCAGCCGATGTTGATGCCTGGGATGTTGACGCCTGCCCAGATAGCGCGACTCGATTCGGCACGCGGCGCCACGTTCGATCACGTGTTCCTTACCGACATGATCATGCATTACGCCGGCGCGATCGACATGGTGCATCAACTGAACGCCACTGGTGAGGAGCAGGACGACGCGCTGAGTATGTACGCGACCAACGTCGAAGCCGACCAATCCGCTGAAATAGCCCGGATGCAACGCATGAACGCGGCCCTGCCCCTCGACACGACCGCGGCTCATTCTTCACATTGACCGTCTCCTATCCCCCTCCTCTTCGCCTCTCCAATGCCAGGTATTCGGCCTGCTTTCGCGCTCGTCACTGCGACGGCGCTCGCTCTCTCGGCCTGCGCGTCGTCCTCGTCGCCGGCTGTCGACGTCCAGGGTCCGTCGCCCGTGCAGCCCGACACGGCGCCGAATCCGGATCCACGGCTCTCGCTCAAGGCCGGCTGGCTCGACGCCGGCCAAGCGCTGTGGAACATGCGGCTGGTCGCCGCCGCGCGACCGTCCGCGCCATTCTTCAACGCGTCCGGTGCCACCGAGGAGATTTGGAATTCTGACCTGGCGTTTACTGGCCAGTATGTGATTCAGGGGAATTTCGCCGGATTTCAAATCTGGGACGTTTCCAATCCAAGCACGCCACAAGTCGTCACAGCATACATCTGTGGAGGCGTCCAGGGCGACGTCTCCGTCTACAAGAATCTCCTGTTCATCTCCGTGGAAGCAGGAAACGGTCGCCTCGACTGCGGTCTGGGCGGCGTCAAGGATTCGGTGAGTGCGGAACGCTTCCGAGGCATCCGCATCTTCGACATCAGCGACATCGCGCATCCCAAACAGGTCGCCGATGTGCAAACCTGCCGTGGCTCGCATACCAATGCCGTGGTCACCGATCCACGCGACCCGGCCAACATATACATCTACGTTTCGGCCATGTCGGGCACGCGCTCGCCGAGTGAGCTGGCGGGTTGCTCCGACGTCGCCCCGGACGACGAGCCCAATACCCAGCGATTTCGGATCGATGTGATCCAGGTGCCGCTCGCACACCCCGAGCAGAGCAAGATCGTCAATCGACCCGCTCTGCTCGCCAATCTCGCCCCCTATGCCCGCCACGGTGAGTACGCCGCGGACACCACCGACCCTCAGGAGCGGATGCTGGTGCGCATCACGCAACCTTCGCCGCTCGGCGCACGCGCTCCGCGGCTCAGCCCACTGGGGCCGATCGCCACGGTGTGCCACGACATCACGGCGTATCGCGTCATCGGAATGGCCGGCGGCGCCTGCATCGGGTACGGCCTGTTGATCGACATCCGAGATCCGGCGCACCCTCGTCGCGTCGCCGTTGCGTCCGACTCGAACTTCTTTGGCTGGCACTCGGCGACCTTCAGCAACGACGGCAAGGAGGTGCTGTTCTCTGATGAGTGGGGCGGCGGGACACTGCCGCGTTGCCGCGCGACCGATAATAGGCGATGGGGTGCCGACGCGATCTACACCATTGCTGGCGATCACATGACTCTGCAGGGCTACTATAAACTGCCCGTCGCGCAATCGTCGCTCAAGAATTGCGTCGCGCACAACGGCTCGTTGATTCCGATACCCGGTCGCAATGTCATGGTGCAGGCGTGGTATCAGGGTGGCGTGTCCGTGTTCGACTGGACCGATGCAGCACACCCCCGGGAAATCGCGTTCTTCGATCGTGGGCCGATCGATTCGACCAGGCTGTCACCGGGTGGCACGTGGTCGGCCTACTGGTACAACGGCTACATCTACAGCTCCGAGATCACGCGGGGACTCGATATCCTCGAGCTCCAACCCAACGGTTTGCTGACGCAAAACGAGCTCGACGCAGCGAAGACGGTTCACCTCGATCTCCTGAACGTGCAGGATCAGCCGCAGTTCGTGTGGCCGCCAAGCTTCGCGCTGGCCCGCGCCTACCTCGACCAACTCACGAGAGACAACGGCCTGAGCGCCAATCGCCGCACAGCCGTGGCACATGATCTTGCGGCCGCTGAGCAGCGCACCGGTGCGGAGCGGCAATCCACGCTGACGCACCTTGCGACGCAACTCGACGGCGACGCGGGTCGCGCCGGGGACCCTGCGAAAGTAAGAATGTTGGCCGACGCGGTTCGCACGCTGGCCGCCCAATAGATGGAGGGGCGACGCATGGGTCGCCCTTTCGCACCGTCCGCACGGAATGCATTACCTCGCAGCGGAAGCATGCCGAGCGGGCTCAGACTGCGCCGCCCGCGCTTCCTGTTGCGGGGGAGCCTCGTACAACTGGCGAAGCTCGCACTCACCATTGCCAACGACACTTAGGAAGTGCTTCGTGAGGTCGATGGCCTCGGCTTTTGATGTCGCCTGAAGAATGGCGAAGCCGCCAATCAACTCCTTGGCTTCCGTGAACGGCCCGTCGGTGACGGTGAACTTCCCTTGATCGGCGCGGACGCGCGCGCCCTTCGCGCTGGATAGGCAACCTTCGGTACCAATCAACCAACCCGCCTTCATCCCTTCCTCGATGAGCTTGCCCATCTTGTCCATGTCCTCTTGAGACGGAGGCGTGCTCCGCTCAACGGTCTTGTACAGGCTCAGGAATCGCATCGCTCGGTCTCCGTGAGGGGTGGGGCTCCCGCCGGACTCGGTTCCGCGCGGTGAACGGGCGCGACGCCCGCTTCTATATCTTACGTCGAACGAGACTCCCGGAAATCGACATCATACATCGAGTCGATCCCTGCCACACCCCCATCTGGTCATCTCCGTCTCTCTCCTCCCCGCCCCCTGTCCCCTTTCTCCTTTCTCCTTTCTGCGGCCGCGCAGGTAGGGGCGACGCAGTGCGTCGCCCTCCGCGCGATCTCCGCTCAATCGTGCCGGATCGCGTCCCGAGCGGCCTGCCGATCGATCACTGAGTGGCGAGCGGCTTCTGGGCGTTCTAGGTTAGTCCTCCGGGCAAATTCACCCCTGGCCGGAGACGGCGATGCCTGTGATGGACGGGGAGCGATGGCGAGCGTTGGAGCCTTTGCTCGACCGCGCGCTCGAGCTCACAGATAGCGAACGCGACGTCTGGCTAACGGACCTCCGAAATAGCTCCCCGGACCTCGCGGCCGACGTGGCCGCGATCCTGTCGGGTGAAGGTGCCGCGGACGAGCAGGGGTTTCTCGCGGTACCGCTCGTCGGCCCGGAACCCTCGCTCGAGGGAGTGACCCTCGGTGCTTACACCCTCGAGCGCCCGCTCGGGCACGGCGGGATGGGCTCGGTGTGGCTGGCCCATCGAAGCGACGGACTCTACGCGGGGCACGCCGCTGTCAAGCTACTCAGTCTCGCCCTGCTCACACCGAGCGGACAGGCGAGGTTTCGCCGCGAAGGGTCCATCCTGGCACGTCTCAGCCACCCGAGCATCGCGCGCCTGCTCGACGCCGGCGTTGCGTCGAACAATCAGCCGTACCTCGTGCTCGAGTACGTCGAGGGACAACCCATCGACCGTTATGCGAGCGAGCACGAGCTCCCAGCCGACCTTCGTCTGGGGTTGTTTCTCCAGGTTCTCGATGCCGTTGGCCATGCGCATGCCAACCTGATCGTGCACCGCGATCTCAAGCCGTCGAACATCCTGGTGACCTCGGGTGGAGCGGTGAAGCTGTTGGACTTCGGCATCGCAAAGCTGCTGGAATCGGAGGGCGGTGGCGATCGAGCAACGGTTGGCGAGAAAACTTTGGCACTCACGCCCGAGTACGCAGCACCCGAACAGGTCATGGGCGGAGCGATCACCACAGCGACCGACGTGTACGCGCTCGGCGTCCTGTTGTACCTGCTCCTCTCGGGTCGCCACCCGACGGCCGAAGGATGCACGAGCGCGGGAGATATCATCCTCGCACTCCGCGAACGACAGCCGTCAATCCTACCACTCGGCGACCTGGGCGCCGTTGTGGACAAGGCGCTTCGAAAGCAACCCCGCGAGCGCTACCAGACTGTGGCCGCATTCGCCGATGACATTCGGCACTATCTCGCCCACGAGCCAGTCAGCGCCCATCGAAACCTAGCGTTATATCGCGCCGCCAAGTTCGTTCGGCGCAATGCCGCCGCTACCGCCGCTGTGACGGCAACGGCTTTGGCACTCATCGCCGCCACGATGTTCTCGGTCAACCAGATGCAGAACGCCCGCCGCGATCGAGATGCTGCCGTCTTTGCCGGCAAGCAGGCCGCCGCGCAAGTAGAGTTTCTCTCGATCCTGATGGCCCAATTGGGAGCGACGCCGTTGTCGATGCGGGAGCTCGTCGATCGGGCCCGCGCGGTTCTCGAACGACAACAGACGGGCGACCCGCGATTCCATGCGTCGCTACTCGTGCAACTCTCGGATCGGTACTCGGACCTGGGCGAGAGCACGCATCGTGGCGAGCTCCTCGCTCGGGCCGAGTCGCTCGCGATCGCGGGCGGCTACACGACAGAGTTGGCCGAAATCCGTTGCAAGGTGGCTGATAATCTCCGTACCGAAGGGCAATACACCGAGGCGACCGCAACGCTCGACGGTGCCGACTCGTTGCTTCGAGCGCACCCAGATCCAGCCTGTCCAGGCAACATGTCTCGAGACGCGTGGAGAGCTCCAACTCGAAACCGGCCCGCACGAGGGGACAGTCGCGATTCTACAGCGGGCTATTGCAATTCGCGACAGCGTGCAACCGGCGAGAGACCCCACGTACATCGAGCTCCTGGAAGATGTTGCGGGCGCCCTCGGCGAAGACGGTCGCCATCGCGAAGGGGTCGCCATCTTCCGGCGAGTGAGCGCGCTCTTCGACAGCGCTGGCCTGGGCACGACGATGAGCAGCGTCATCAACGAGCATGACCTTGCCCTCAACCTGGTCAAGCTCGGCGAGACCGCCGAGGGCGAGCGCCTGTTCCTCGACGTGGTCGCTCGCGCCGCGCAGAGTGATCCGACCGGGCACCTGCCGCCGCAAGCGCTGATTCACGTTGCGCACGCGGCGCTGTTCCAGCAGCACGATGATACGGCCGCCAAGTACTTCCGTATCCTGGCAGCTCAGGGATTGAAGGACAAGAGTACGTACTGGCAAGGACGCGCCTTGTTCGGTTTGGCGGAGGCCGAGATCGGCGGCGGACGCCTGACCAATGCGAGTCGCACCATGGTGACCTTCCGCCCCATCAGTACAAACCCGAAGTTGCAAAGCAGCCACGACCAACTGGTGGACTACCGCGTTCTCGAGGCGCAGCTCGCGCTCGCGACGGGAGATGCCGTTGCAGCACGGCGCGAGGTCACCCAGGCGCTCCAAGCCGCGGGATACTTCAACGGCAAGAAAAAAGTGATTTTCCGATCGACACTCATCCTGGCCGCAGAGACTGCGCTCCGCACGGGCGACCCCGCAGCGGCCGCGGCGTTTGCACGCGACGCGCGCACCCTGGCCACACTCGATTCCTTGACTTTGACGCGGAGCGCTTTCGTAGGAGAGGCCCGACTGTTTGAAGCTCGCGCGCAGCTCGCGACTGCGGATACCGTTGGCGCGCGTGCAACCCTCGCGCAGGCGGTGACCGGACTCGGGACGGGAGCCGGCGCGGGCCATCCGCGTGCTCGCGAAGCTCGCCTCCTGCTAGACCAGTTGACGACCGGAACGCACTGACCGAGAACGACGAAGGCGGCCCGCGTGCCGCTCAAGCAGTCTCGTAGCTGTCGAGCATCGCGTGGTGCAGCAGGAGCCGGGCTTTGCGCCACTCGCGCTGCACGGTGCGGTCGGACACCCCGCGCAGCGTCGCGATCTCCGTAAAGGAGAAACCGCAAAAGAAGTGCAGGTCCACCAGCTCGGAAAGGCCCGGCGCGATCGTCGCCAGCTCGTCGAGCGCATCCCCCAATGGCGTCAGCTCATCACAGGTGCGCACCTGCTCCGCCGTCGCCGCCTGGTCCTCGGCCAGCGTAATCTCAAACCGACGGTCCCGCTTCGCAGCGTGGCGCCGACGGGCGAAGTCGATCACGAGACCACGCATGGCTCGTGACGCATACGCGAAGAAGCGCGCCCGGTCCGGGAACGCGACGTCGTCGCGTCCAGTCATGTTGAGATAGGCCTCGTGCAGAAGCGTCGTCGGTGTCAAAGTGAGCGAGCCGCCCGCTCGCCGGATCGCCCCCTCCGCAAGCCGGTGCAATTCCGCATAGAGGAGCGCAAAAAGCGCGTCCAGCGCTTCCGGGTCCGACCGGTCCGCGCGCTGAATCAACAGGTTTAACCCGTGCTCCACCCGTCTCCCTCCGTCTGTGACCGCGATGCGACGTGAGCCCCGTACTCCCGCCCTGATCACGTCTAGCCTCACGCGAAGTAACACTAGGTCGCCTTCTCGAGAGAAGGCCTCAGGCCTAATGTGACTTGGTTCCACATGAGGCAAAAGGGCAAAGCATGAGGTCGCGACGCCTGTCCCGGTTACGTAGGAGCCTTCTCGCATGCGCGGCCGCGTTGCCTTTCACGTCGATCGTCACCTGCACGGTGTCCCGCCCCTCTGGAAACCACGCGGTTGCCCTGGAAGGCACCTACTGGCAGCTGATCCGACTCGACGACTCGGCAGTCGTGCGACTGCCGCCGCCGCATGGGCCTCACCTGGTACTCGATGCCGATTCGCACCGCATCTCTGGTTCGGGCGGCTGCAACCGATTGGTGGGCACCTACGAGGTCGACGGGGACTCGCTCACCTTTGGCCCCATCGCGACGACACGGATGGCGTGTCCGGAAGGCATGGAGACCGAGACGGCACTTCTGTCTGTGCTGGCACAGGTCAGGAAGTGGAGCACAGAGGCCAAACACATGTCCCTGTCGGACTCCACCGGAAAGACTCTGGCTCAGTTTGAGGCGCGTGACACCATGACCGTAAAGTGAGGTGTCGTCCCTTCGAGGCTACCCGCGTTCGCGACCCTATGGGGTCGTCGATCCAGGTTGCGGGGGCTCCTCGGTGCTAACCGTGGCACCGTCCTGGGCCGAAGGCACTGCAGGCCGGATCGGCACTTTCTCGGTGCGCCGCCACGGCTGGCGGGGCTCGGCGTGTCGAGCGACCATCGCGTCGTAGTACGCGACGATCCGTGTTCGCACCGAGTCCTCCGTGTCACCCGCGCTCGAGTGAAACGGGGCGTAACGGTGACTGTCGCTCGACACCGTAAACCACCACCATGGGGGCGTGTGCGGCCTCCGGGCCTCTTCGATCCGGCAGACGAACATCCGCCCAGCGTCTTCGAACGTAAAAGATTCCTTCACATCGTCCCTGGCTGAGGTCTCGCAATGACCGCCTGGGGCGAAGCATCCGTCTGTCGACGGAAGCTTCACCGCGGCTGTTCCACCGAGAGTCGCCACCCGAGCCCTTGCCTGCCCAGGAGCGGCGAAGGGTGCTACTTCGCGCCGATCTTCGTGACGTTCTCGGCGGCAGGCCCTTTCTGGCCTTGGACAATGTCGAACTCGACGCGGTCCCCTTCCGACAGCGACCGGAACCCGCCTCCCTGAATCGCCGAATGATGGACGAAACAGTCCTTTTGACCGTTCTCGGGAGTAATGAAACCAAAGCCCTTGCTGTCGTTGAACCACTTGACTGTGCCGGTCGTGCGCATGCGTAACTCCTACTCGTCGTACTTCGTGATGTCGAGAGCGTTAGCGGACCGCGCCCCACGACGTATTGGACATACCTGCGCCAACATGGTGCAGGAACGAGCGATCATCACCAAAGCGTCCACAGGACTGAAGCAAAAAGCCCTCGCCAAAGCGAGGGCCACACGTGTGGCGGCGCATTCGCCGCGAATGTCGCTGCTTGAAGTTAGAGGCCTGGCGCGTTTGTGGCAAGGACGCCACGCAAACAGCCGCCGAGCCCGCGTCTACCGACCAGCGTGGTGAGTGGCGGCATCCGTTACCGGCACTGCTACTCCGCCGCTGCTAACCAGGCCGGAATACGCCCCCTGGGTGGCACGCGAAGCGGGATGTGTACCGTGCCGTCCCCCACGACGGTAAAGACTGCCCACTCGCGCACCGGCGCGCCGCGCCGGCGTGCCGCGATTGCCGCCCGCTGCACGGCTTGTGATAGCTCAAGCCCGCGAGCCAAGCCCTGGTAGATCTGATACACCAGGGGAACAGCTGCCCGGTCGTTGAGCCGCCATTGCGTCGCGAGCACGCTGCGGGCACCCGCAACGAGGAACGGAGCGGTGAGACCACGTACGCCTTCGCCAGCGACCACAGCGCCCCGGGCGGTGCGACACGCCGACAACACGACGAGGTCCGCCGTCAAATGGAGCGCTTGCAGATCGCCGGGCCCGACAAATCCGCTCTGGCCACCACCGGGTGCCAATGCGAGGGCGCTGCGCGTGGGCGCCACATTGTCGACCACGGAGTGCGTAGCGAAGTGCACGATCGTAAACCCCTCGATCGGGACGCTCTCGAGAAACGCCGCACTGGCGTCGCCGCGGAGTCGCACGGTCGACCGCGTCGCGAATTGCCCCACGAGCTGCGCCTCGTCAGCAGTCCATGGCAGGCGCGGAAGCGCGCCCGCAGCATCCAGGGCCGACGCCGCGTCGCGATCGACGACTACACTCGTGTCGCTCGACCCGGCATCGCTCGCCCTGAGGTCGCTCTTCTGGGCACCGGACCCGCCGTCGGCCAATCGCCCGTCCCCTCGTTGCGTCGCCGTTGTCGCGCCCATCACGAGCTCGTTCGGCTGCACCGGGTCGCCGAACGCAAGAATCGTCGGTTCGCGCACCACGCGCGCACGCCGCCACAGTGAGACGAGCACGGTCGCTGACGGCGCCATGCTCACGGCAAACCGCTCGATGAGCGGTCGACCGTCCGCCATCTCGAGCACCGTGAACGGCACCCGATGCAGCGCACCGTCGGGGATGACTACGAGCCGCACGATCCGGGACGGCAGATCGGCGAGCACCGGGGCGATGATTCGATCGCCCAGGGCGCGCGCCGGCCCATCGACCGGCATGTTGTCCTCGATCGCCGCATCCAGCCGCGCAATCCCGTCGGTCAGTGAGTCGGCAGGCATCAAGACGTGCGCCCACGTGCGCTGCCGGCTCACGACGAGCACGGTGCTCGGCGCATGCATGCGCCCGGTCACGTACTCGAGAACAGCTGTGCTATCGTCGGGGACCGATCGCTGGAGCTCGGCCAACGCCACTCGGGCGCCAGCTATCGCCGGCGAGACCGCTATTACGGGGGTCACTGCGTGTGGTCCCGTAAGAGGTCCTCCCGGTGCACCGCCTCCTGACCGCGCGCGGAACGCCTCTGCCCGCCGCATCTGGTCCGCAAGCTCCCGTGCGCGCCGCGCCTCCGCCAGCTCGAAGGCCGTCGCGACACGACCTGACCGCGCCGCCGCGGCAATCACTTCGGCCGAGCCGGTGCGCAGGCCGCCGATGACATTGACGACCTGGAACGCCAGTACTCGGAGCTCGGCGTCCGAGAGGGTGGCACGCCATGCGTCGATCTGCCGATTGGCGCGCGTCACGGCCGCGATCGCACCGGTTGTATCACCCAGCCCTATCAACGAAGAGGCAATTTCCTCGCTGAATTCGTAGTGAAGGAGGTGCTGCGATGAATCGAAACCGGCCTGCGCATCGCGCAACGCCGCCAGTGCCCGCCGCGGATGCCCTTCCTCGAGCAGGAGAACGCCCTCCCGTCCGGAAATCGATGGCTCGTACGCGGGGAGACGGCGTTCCGTAATCAGCCGCCGTTCGACCGCGAGCTCCGTCAGCGCGGCGTCCCATCGTCCCTCTCGCGCATCCACATTGCCAAGGGCCGTGTGCGCCATGAGAAGATCCGGGACACGGCCTGTCTGCTGAGCCGCGCGCAACGCGTCTTCCGCGCTGCCGCGCGCCGTCGCGGTGTCGCCAAGTCTAAGGGCTACACTGCCCTCAATGCGTCGCAGGATGCCGAGGCCGGATGAGTCCTGCGTGGAAGAAAGTGCCGCCCGCCCACGCGCAATATGGCGTCGCGCACCGGCCCGATCACCGACATCGTTCGAGAGCTCGGCGAGATTGAGCTCAGACCAGCCGACCGCGGCGAGGTTGCCGGATGCCCGACCTTCATCCAGCGCGCTCTGCAGCGCCGCATAGGCGTCGCCATAGTCGCCGAGGTTGAGCAACGCGTACCCAAGCCATTGACGGGCGGTGGCGCGCAACCGGTAGTCGTGAATCAGCGTGGCTTCATTGATCACTCTACGGAGGTCCGCGATGCCACGATCCATGTCTCCGCTGATCGTCCGGGCAGTCGCAGTGATGAAATCACATGAGGCTTTCGCACGGAGTGCGTTCCCCTGCTGTGCCAGCTCGGAGCCGGCCTTCGCGGCTTCGGGGCCGCCCGGTTTGTGTGCCGCATTGAGTGCCATCGCGTGAGCGCACAAGGCCGATGCGCGCAGTCCTGTGGCCCCCGTCGCACTGATGGAATCGGCACGCGCGAGTTGCGCATCGATATGTGGGTCGCGCCACCGTATCTCGAGCGGAATGAGGCGGACCAGCGCCGTTGCCTCGACCGTCGAGTCGTGCGCCGCACGCCCTTCGGCCACCACGGTATCCAGCGTCTGTGCGGCCGCCAACCACCGCCCCTCCGACGAGAAGAGGATACCACGCTCCAGGTGGGCATACCGCGAGACATTGTCGCCAGTGACACCGGGCGGCCGCAGTGCGAGGAGAGCTCGATACTCGCTATCCGCGGCGCGCGCATCGCCCCAGCCCGCCGCTAGAACGGCAACACCCAGCGCCGCGACCCGGTCGTCAGCGTTGCGCTCAACGCGGGCCTGCCACTCGCGAGTGAGCGCGCGGGCGCCCTCGGCGTCGACGACCGCGTCCGCACGCCGCACGGCTTCTGCGGCAGTCTCCGGCAGTCCCTGCGCCGGCACCCGGGCCGCCAGACCGAGCCAGCCAGCCATGGCGGCCAGGATCAGCAGCGAGCCACGTCCCGCCGTCGTGCGCGTGGCCCGCGAGCCAGACCTCGCGGCGTTGCCACTCGGGGCTGCTGACCCTCGAGGGTTCACCATAGGCTCCACGATAACACGCTGTCTCAGGCGTGCCAGGGCCACCCTGCCGCGGACCGGTCCAGGCGACAATTTCCATTGCCCTGAACGCATCGTAACTGGCCCTCGCGGTTGGTTCTCCAACGTCCAACGTCTGACGTCCAACGTCTAGTATCTATTTATGGACATAATGACACGTGCCCTGCCACCGCGTGATCGGCGCCGACGGCACACTGACCGGTTTCGGCGGGGGCATGCGCCGAAAGCAAGGGCTACTCGACCACGAGCGCGCCGTCTTGCGAGCGAGAGGTGAGCTGAGCTTCGCACTGCTATAGGCGGATCGAGAACCAACCACGATGGGGACGACAGCCTGCTCTGCCGTCCCTCTCCGTTTCCTGCTTTCTCCCCCGCGAAACGGGAAGCGCTGTGTCTACTTTCTACTTTCTGTGGTTCTACTACTATCGGCCGCGAGCGGCCGTGTAGACACCTTGGTCCAATAGATCCTCGGCGCCCTGTGTGTTGATCGTGGGGGATGTCTACGGAGCCGAGAAGCCCTGACGAGCCGAGAGGTCGCGAGACGACCAGGCGGCCCGAAGCGCCACCCAAAGCTGCACAATCGCTCGAGCGCGAGGTGCCCGTACCCGCGCCCAGCGTGTCGCCCGCTGAGGCGCTGGAGATCGCGACCGACGCATACGTGTATGCGTATCCGATGGTGCTGCTGCAGGTGACCGCTCGCACCATGACCAACGTCGTCGACGCGGAAACCGGGCGCGCGCCAGTGAATCAATTCGCCCACATGCGCACGTTTCCCGACCCCACATTTACCGATGTCGTGCGCCCGAATGTGGACACGTTGTATTCATCGCTCTTCTTCGACGTCACGAGCGACCCATTGGTGATCGATGTCCCGGACTCCGCGCAGCGCTATTACCTCCTCCCCATGCTTGATTGGTGGACGGATGTCTTCGCCTCACCGGGGAAACGCACCACGGGAACGGCGATGCAGCGGTTCGCGATCGTCGGACCGCGTTGGCACGGTACGTTGCCCCCGGGCGTCAACGAAATTCGGTCGCCGACCTCCCGCGGCTGGGTGATCGGCCGCACGCAAACGAACGGCGAGCGCGACTACGATGCCGTCCATGTATTCCAGGATCACCTCTCCGCGACCCCGCTCAAGGCCCTCGGCAAGCGACTGCCGCCGGACAAGGGGACTCGCGATCCTCAACTGGACGAAAGCGCCCCGGTGGAACAGGTGGATCGGATGGACGCGGAGAGCTTCTGGGCGGTCTTCGCCAACGCAGTCGCGGGGAATGCACCCCACGCAAACGATTACCCGATCCTGGACCGCCTGCAGCGCATCGGCGTCAACCCGGGCCGGGGATTGGACCTCGCAGCCCTGCTCCCTGCGTCACGACAGGCGATGCAAGAGGGCGTGAAAGCCGCCAGAGAGCGCATCGACATTGCCGGGCAACAGGTCGCTGCACGGGTCAACCAGTGGGACATGATCCTCGCCCCCATCGGCACCTATGGAACGGACTATCTGCGGCGGGCCGCGATCGCCAAGTTCGGGCTCGGTGCCAACGTGCCGGACGATGCCATCTATCCGTGCGCGTTTGTCGACGCGCAGGGGAAACCGCTCGATAGCACGGCTCGCTACACCATCCACTTCGACAAGGGGACGACACCGCCGGCGAGAGCGTTCTGGTCAATCACGATGTATGACCGCCGCCAGCTCTTGGCCGCAAACCCGGTGAATAGATACGCGATCGGCGACCGCTCCGATTTGCAGTACAACGCCGACGGGTCGCTCGATCTCTATCTCCAGCGCGAATCGCCGGGCAAGGCGCATGAGCGCAACTGGCTCCCGACGCCCGCGGAGGGGCCCTTTTCGCTCACCATGCGTATCTACTGGCCCAAGGCAGAAGTCGCCGCCGGCCGATGGGCCCCCCCGCCCGTCAAACGGACCGCATGACAGTGGCTGCTACGGCGCTATGTACGCCGTCTTGACGATCGTGTAGAACTCCTTCGCGTACGTGCCCTGCTCCCGGGGGCCGTAGCTCGACTTCTTCCGCCCGCCGAACGGGACGTGATAGTCCAATCCGGCAGTCGGAAGATTCACCATCACCAATCCACTGGCTGCGTTGCGCTTGAAGTGACTCGCGTGCTTCAGCGATGTGGTCACAATACCCGCCGACAACCCGAACGGCGTGTCGTTTGCGACCGCCAGCGCCTCCTCGTACGACTTGACGCGGATCACTCCGGCCACCGGACCGAAGATCTCTTCTCTGTTGATGCGCATGCGGGGTGCTGATTCGGTGAACAGCGCGGGCGCCATGTAGTACCCGTCGGTTGCACGACGAAGCCGCTCACCGCCATAGGCCAGACGGGCGCCTTCCCGCTTGCCGATCTCGATGTAGTCGAGGTTCTTCTGCAGTTGACGCTCGTCCACCACAGGCCCGATCTCCGTGCCCGGTTTCAGCGCATCGTCGATGACGAGCGCCTTCATCCGTTCGATCATCGCCGTCACGAACCGATCATGGATGCCCTCGGTCACGATGATGCGACTCGACGCCGTGCATTGCTGGCCCGCCTGAAAGAACGCTCCATTCACCGCCACAGAGACCGCTGTCGCGAGGTCGGCATCGTCGAGCACGATGAGTGGATTCTTGCCCCCCATCTCCAACTGGACGCGACTGCCCGCCGGGAGCGCCGCAGCCACGACCGATGCGCCCACCTCCTGCGAGCCGGTGAAGCTCACGGCGTCCACATTGGGCGATGAAGCAAGCGCGGCGCCAAGTGTGGCACCTGGCCCCATCACCAGATTCAGCACGCCAGGCGGGAGTCCCGCCCGCTGCACGATGTCCACGATCGTCCACGGGGACGCCGGCACGAGCTCGGCCGGCTTGAAGACGACGCAGTTCCCGAAGGCGAGCGCAGGCGCGATCTTCCACGCCGGTATCGCCAGCGGAAAGTTCCACGGCGTGATGGCGGCGACCACACCGAGCGGCTCGCGTGTGACCTCGACCTCGATCCCCGGCCGCACCGAGTCCAACTTTTCTCCCGTAAGTCGGACCGCTTCGCCGGCGAAGAATTTGAAGAGCGCACCCGCTCGCGCCGCTTCGCCGATCCCGTCCGCAAGCGGCTTCCCCTGTTCTCGGGACAGTAGCCGGCCCAATTCCTCTTTCCGCGCGAGGATCTCACTCCCGGCCTTGTCCAGAATGTCGAACCGCTGCTGCGATGTCGTCCTCGACCACGTCCCGAATGCATCGCGCGCGGTAGCGATCGCATGCTCGACGTCGGCGGGCGTGCCCCGGGCGAACTCGCCTACCACGTCCGCTAAATCCGACGGGTTGAGGTCGGTCGATCGGTCCGCCGAGGCAATCGCTCGGCCGCCGATGACGTTGGGATAGGTCGCGACCATAGAGATGTCCTACGAAGAGGCACTGGCGAGACGTGGCTTGGCGATGTGTGCAATCTCGCACAAGACGTCGACCATCGAGGAGAAATCTTTCGCCCCGTGGCCGGCGCTGCGGGCGACGCTGAAGCTCTCACGTGCGGCGGCGGCCACCGGCATCGGGACCTTGACTGCGTTGCCGGCTTGCACGATCAGCGTGAGGTCCTTGTGGGCAAGGTCGATCGTAAAACCGGGCTCCGTGTCTCCCTTCAATACCTTCGCAGGCCACGCGATCGCGAGCTGTCCGTTCGTCGCCGTCGTGCCATGAATGACGTCGAGCGTTTTTCGCAGCGAGAGTCCGAACCGTTGTGACAGGGCCAGGGCCTCGGCGTTGAGCTGGCACGAGATGATCGCCAGATAGTTGTTGACCAGCTTTGTCCGCATGCCCGTGCCCACCGCACCGCAGTGATGGATCGTCGTCCCCATCGCCTCCAGGAGCGGCTTGATCTGGGCGAATGTCGCCTCGTCTGCGCCAACCATGAAAAGCGACTCGCCACGCTCGGCGTGGCTTGCGAGCCGGCCAACCGGCGCGTCCACGAAGGCCATCCCCTTGCGCTTCGCCGCCGCAGCCAGCCGATCTGTCACCAAAGGATCGATCGTGCTCATATCCATGATCACCGACCCGGCGCGCGCGTGCGCGAGGACCCCGTTGGCTCCCGTGATCACATCCTCGACGACAGCCGAATCCGGGAGCATCGTGATGACCACGTCCGACGACTGCGCCACATTGGGAACCCCTTTGGCGCCCCGGGCGCCGAGGTCAATGAGCGCGTCGACCGGCGTCGTGAGAACGTCGTACACCACGAGCGCAAATCCCTTGCGCACCAGGTTCGACGCCATTGGCCTGCCCATGTTGCCGAGCCCGATGAATCCGACCGTTGTCATGGCGCTCCCGCGTAGGTGAGGTGCGTCTCTCCTCTCTCCTTTCACCTCTCTCCTCTCTACGTCGCGCGCAGCGCCAGTTGCGGCAGTTGGCCGTCGGACCGTAACATTCTCGAGGCTCGCCTCGAGTGCGGCCGCGGTGGCGTCGATATCGGCGGCGGTGTGAGCGGCCGAGGTGAAACCGGTCAACCGGCTGTTCAGGTCAACGCCGTTCGCCAACAGTGCGAGGCGCAGGAGTTGAGCGAGAGCCGGCGGGTTCGAGAGCAGCTCGCGGTAGCTCAACATCATCGGATCGAACTCCAGCGGATCGATGTCGCGGCGCTGCGGATTGAGAAAGAAGTGGAAGCCGCTGAAGGTGCCGTAGACAGCCCATGGCACGCGGGCTGCGGCCAGCACATTGTTGAGCCGTGTCCGCAGCGCGCCAGCCGCAGCGGTCGCGCAGCGACACGCGTCGGTCGTGCCGACGAGCTCCAGCGTCGCGATCCCCGCCGCCGCCGACAGCGGATTGCCGTTGTACGTGCCCGGGTGCGTGATCTTCTCGCGCCCCTTGCGTTCCATCACCTCGAAATCGATCCCCTCCAGGATGTCGCGCCGGCCGCAAACGGCTCCGCCAGGCAGCCCGCCCGCGAGGATCTTTGCCAAGGCGGTGATGTCGGGCAGGATGCCGAATTCCGCTTGCGCGCCGCCCGGTGAGACCCGGAAGCCGGTGATCACTTCGTCGAAGATGAGGAGGATGCCGTGCTTCTCCGTCTCCTCGCGGACCAGTGACACGAAACCCGGCGAGATCGGCGCCGCGCCAAAGCTCGTGCCAGTGGGCTCGAGTATGACGCAAGCGATGTCGTCGTGGCACTCGAGAGCCTGCCGCAAGGCCGCGGTGTCGCCGGGTGGCAGCAGGATCACATTCTCGGCGACACCGGCAACCACTCCGAGGGTAGCCGAACCATCGAAGTGATTGGTGTGTCCCGACGTCATGTGGTCGTGCCACCCATGGAACTGCGTGAGGAAACGCACAAGCTTCGGTTTCCCCGTTGCTGCTCGCGCCAGACGCACGGCCAGGAGCGTCGCCTCAGTGCCCGAGGAGGTGAAGCGTACGGACTCGGCCGACGGAATCAGTTGGTGCACCAGCTGTGCCCACCGAACCTCGCCCGCGTGGTTGGCGCCGAAATGCGTGCCGTACTTCAGCGCCGCCTGTGTAGCTGCCACCACCCGCGGATGGTTGTGACCGAGCAGCAGCGAGCCGTGGCCGCCGAAAAAGTCGATGTACTCGTTGCCATTGACATCCCATTTGCGCGATCCCGCAGCGCGCTCGACGTAGATGCCGTAAGGCTTGGTGTACCGTGCGTCATGCGCGATGCCGCTCGGCAACAGCTCGCGCGCCTCGGCGGCCAGCCGCTCCGAGCCCGGAGTGCGGCTTCGATAGGCCGCCACGATCGTGGAATCAGTCAAGGTTACAACAGACATTGGCGGATCGGTGGCAAAAGGTGTTGAACGATTCACTAATCTAGCGCATAGAGCAGTTGACGTAGACGAGGCCGCGGTGAGCGCTCGCCACTGTGCTCGTTCGCGGCAGCTCAGAGGCGTAGTCCCCGCGCTCGATCCGCCATAGGTACGGGGGATGAGGGCCGGGGTAGATGTCGACGACGCCGCCATTGAGCAGATAGTAGGCATAGAGGAGGACGGGTGTTTCCTCGACCAGGAACATCGCCCACCGTTCGAGGCTCGCAGCGTCGTGTGTCCCGTTGGCGCGCTCGCGTGCGTGCGCAAGCAGATCGCGATATAGGCAACCGCGCGACTCCCACGCCCCGTTGACTTCTCCGCTGAGCCAGGACGGCGTCTGTGCTGCCAGGTCGTCCCACGAGATGAACGAGAGCCGCTGCGAATCGTACCGACGCAGGATCCTGCGCACCTGGCGCACCCGGTCTTCGCTCAAGCGTCGCACACCATCAATCCCACGCTCGGCACTCTGTCCATTGGATGCCGCCACTGCATTACGCAGATACGGCCGGTCGACCACCGTGACATAACCGACCCGGAGGCACTCGCTGGCGAACCGGCAGTAGCCGTCGATGAGCGCCGTGGTGAACAGGCGATTCTTGATGCTGATCATGAACATCCCGACGCGGTCAACAAGGGACGTCGCGACAGGTGGGGCCGTCCGGCAGCTCATCTCTCCCCCAAAACGCTCGTGGCCGCGCCACGGGACTGAGAAGATGACGGGCGGATCAGACGGTCGCGTCGTCGAACGAGCTGTCATGTGGCGCGCGCACTGACGAAGTCCCGCAGTCGCCGTGCCGCTAGTTCCAGGTGGCGGCCTACGGGAGGGAAGCGTTTCACCCACGACGGGGTAATCCCGACCGTCTTGTTCGCGTCAATCACGGTCGCAACATCATCCACCATGAAGTAGTCGATGGCGCCGAAGTCGAGATGCAGTGCGCGCCGCACAGCGATCACTGCCTCAGGCACCCCCGAAAAGCACTCGACACCGATTACACTCTCGGGGTCGCAGAGCAGCCCCGGATGGGTAGACCGGATATTGAGCTCCACGTCGAAGAAGAAATCGTAGCGGTATTTCTCTACGGGTGGCTCGAGGCGCCCGGGCAGAAAACGTTCGACCATCAGCCGGCGATCCTTCCAAACCGTGCGCGGCACGGCGGCGATCGATGGATACACACGGTACTGCGGACAGGCGCGGGCCACGTAGCACGTGTCAATCCGGGTTCGGAGGTTGTGCCACACGCGCCGCGGTAGCGTCCGCCGGCTCGCGAACCGGACCTCGGGCCACCCGTGGTGGTTGAGCACCGTCTTCACGATCACCGGCCCATCGTACGGCTCGCCGCGAGCGACACGGGCCGTCGAGTAGAGCAGGCGAGAGATGCTCGTCGCGCGCCCATTGACGCACGCCGCGTAGCGCTCTTCTATCCCGCGGAAGGTCGCGGGCACCACCGTGAGGTCTACGTGGAGAAACGCGTGGCTCCCACACTCCCGCGGAGGGAAACGGTCCAGGATTCGGTACGCCAGGCGATCTCCTCCGGCGGCGCGGAGCATGTGCTGGAGCTTGTAGTCCTCGCTCTGCAGAAATGCGCGCGCGTTCTCGACATAGATGTCGAGCTGGGCTGACATGTCGGTTCGAACGGATCCGTGATCAGCCCCACGACCCCGGGCCGTGCATGGTCCGCGTGCTGCAGGTACCGGTCACTGCTGGACCGTCAGGGCGAAGACAGAGATCGACGACGCCTGACCCGGAGCTCGGTACACGCGCTCGGTCGCCGGCTGGAAATCGGAATCATCGGCACGATAGATGTCCTCGAATCGCTGCGGGTTCCGGTCCACGAGCGGGAACCAGCTGCTCTGAACCTGCACCATGATCCGGTGGCCGCGCTTGAACGTGTGGAAGACATCATCCATGTCGAATTTGACGCGGGTCACGGCGCCGGGTGTGAAGGGCTCCGGGTACTCGAAGCTGTCGCGGAACTTGCCGCGGATCACGTCCCCACGCACGAGCTCCTCGAACCCGCGGAGTGGGTGTTCCTGTTCGGCATAGTAGAGAGCGCGCAGTCGCTTCGCATCGAGCGGCGTCGCGGCGGGCGTCGTTGCCCAATTGACGCCCGGCGGATCCTCCGGGTGCACATTGATCACCTTCACGACCCAGTCGCCGTCGGTGCCCGTCGTCGATACGAAGAGATCCGGTGCGATCGGTCCAGCGATCGTCACGTCGGCATTGAGCGGTGCGCTCTCGTACACGAGCACATCAGGACGCCGCATCGCGAAACGCTGATCCTGTGACATGTAGTCCGGATCCATGTCGGTGCTGAGCGACGGCACGTACGGGACCGGGTGCCGTGGATCACTGACGTACTCGTCGAACGGCTTGCTGCCGGAATCAGCCGGTGGATCGAACGACAGCAGACCATTCGCGTGGAAGTAGAGCGACTTCGGCCTCGCGCCCGGCGGCGGCCAGGACGCGAACTGGCGCCACGTGTTCGCGCCAGTCTCGAACACATAGGCGCGCGGCAGATCGGTCGGAGTGTCCGGCCGCAAATAGTGCTCGAAGAATGGGAAGATGATCGACGTTCGGTAGAACGCCGACGTGTTCGACCCGAAATGCAGTGAGTTGATCGAATCGCCGGCGACAGTCCACTGGCCGTGGTACCACGGACCGATCACGAGCCGCGCATCCGTCGATGGGCTTTGCTGGATAATGCTCTGATACACCTGGAGCGCGCCGAACAGGTTGTTGGCGTCGTACCAGCCACCCACACTCATGATCGCCGGGCGGACGTTGCGAAGGTGCGGTCGCAGGTTCCGCGCGTGCCATAGCGAATCGAACGTGCCGTGCTCCATGAGCTCCGTCCAGCCGGGGATTTGCCCATGGAAGTAGCGGGCGTCTGCGTTCTTGAGCGAGCCCAGGCCGAGGTAGAAGCTGAAGCCGTCGGGCGTACCGAAGTCGAATGGAACGCCACACGACATCGATTGTGTCGCGCCACTCCGACCGCACATCGCCATCCAATTGAAGGCTGAAGTGAGGAAAAACGCCCCATTGTGGTGGACATCGTCTCCCATGAACCAGTCGGCTTGCGGCGCCTGGGGGGAGACCGCTTTGAGCGCGGGATGCGCATCGATCGCACCGGCAGCCGCGAAGAATCCGCTATACGAGATGCCCCACAGCCCGACCCGCCCGTTGTTGTGCTTGACGTTGTGGATCAACCAGTCGATGGTGTCGTAGGTGTCCGTGCTCTCGTCGATGTCATGCGGTCCGTGCTTGACGTCGAGGTGTGGCGTCATTTGCACGAACGTGCCACCGGACTTGAAGCGGCCACGCACGTCCTGCCGTACGAAGACGTACCCGGCACGCAGAAATTCGTCGCTCGGCGCGAGCGTATGCGGATAGGCGTTCTCCCCGTAGGGCCCGACGCCATACGGCGTCCGAACCATGAGAATGGGGTAGGCGCGCGTCGTGTCGCGGGGAACGAAAACCGCAGTGAAGAGCTTCACGCCGTCGCGCATCGGAATCTCGTACTCGTACTTCTTGTAATGGGCCGGGACATCGTACGGCGCGGCCCCGTTGGAGGCACGCTGCGCACGAGCGGTGACCGGCCCAATCGAGGCCAGGCCAGTAAGCCCGACGAGAAAGCGGAAGAGGCGACAGTGTCCCATAGCAAGATGAAGGTGATCGGTGCTGCCCGGAGGTTTTTCTCCAACGTCCAACGTCCAACGTCTAGCGTCTAGCCTCTCCTATGGCGCGGCTGCCGGCTTGCCACTGGGCGCAGCGTGCGCGCCCTCAGGCCCGCGGTCGTAGTCCTGCACACTCGAGATGTTGGGCATGCCCCAGTCGTGGCCGTTCCATCCATCGAAGCCGTCCATCCGGAAGAACCACACGCCCGCGTCCTCGTCGCTGATCATGATGAGGCCGTCGCGATTCCGCACATCAACCCCAAAGGCCCCTTGATCGACGGACTGCGTGTTCATGAACGCCGGGCCATTGATCCGGTTCTGGTGGCTGCAGGGACAGGTATAGTACCAGCCGACCTCCGTCGGGATGCGCTGGATCGTACATGCTGAAAATCTGCAGCCCATCCTCATAGCCCGACACGAACACGAACGGCCAGCGCACCTCATGGTTGTGGGCGAGGTCCCGCCAGTCGGCCTGCCACGCACCGATCGGGTGGTTGATAGTCTGCACCTTCCCTTCGAGGCCAGGCTGCAGGTCATACACGCGAAGCGGCGCGTATTGGTACTCGGTCTCGGTGATCGCGAATCGGCCGTCTGGACTTGGTGTGAACGTATGGCCCCAATCGACGCCTGAAGAGCCCGTCACCGACGTCAGGAGCTTTGGCTGGGCGACGTCGGTGATGTCGTAGACATAATATCCACCCCGCCCGGCGCCATAGAACTTGTCCTGATGCGTCGCCGGATCGTACGCAACATAGAAGTCGTGATAACCCATGCGGCCCAGTATGGTCGTCTCACGCGTGTCGGGCACGGGGACCTCGGCAATCTTCCACGCCGCTGGGTCACCCCCTGAGACGACTCTGGCGAGGTCATAGACGTTGGCACGCGGTGCCGCCACGGTCGCGAAGAGTAGCACACGACCGTCCGAATGCTTGTAAACGAAGGTGTTGTGAAAGCCGGTCGGCGTCTCAGGCGCGCGAATGCGCGCGACGATCCTGATCTTGCTCGTGTCGGGAAGATCGGTGACGTCTGCAATCACCGCCCCGAGGTCTGCGTCGGGGGTGCCTTGCGCAAAGCCAAACGACTGCAGGTAATAGTAGCGGCCGTTCAACTTGAAGTACTTACCATCCATTCCGCCAAGCATTCCCCGGTGGAGGGCAACATTGTCCACCGTCCATCGATAGAGCAGGTGAACGTTATTGAGGTCGTGGAGGTCGATGATCGCGAAGCCAGAGCGGTCTTGCGCCATCGAGACGTAGGCATACGGACGGGTGGGATCCTGCTCGATCTCGTCATCCATGACGCGAACCGATCCGCCGAGCGGGATGTGCGCGACCGGATGGATGTTCGCGCTGCCACCGACCTTGACCCCGGGGAGTATCCCGGGAGGAGCACTGCCGGGAGCCTGGCCGACAACTGCCCCTGCGCTCGCAACGAGCGCGATGCCGACACTGGCGGCCTGCCACCGGCGAAGACGGCCCGCGGAGTGCGTCGTCCCCCGGTGCGGGATCGGCATACGCACCTCGCGATGACGGCCACGATCGTCACTTGCGGGAGTTGGCATTGGTGGCACCTCGAGACGGGGCCAGAACCTCGAACCGACACACACCAGCGAAGATGCAGGGGTCGCAGTCGGACAGCTAGCCCGCGCGACGGGCGGGCGCATGGGCCCCGCCTTCTCGCCTCGACCGTCCGGGGTTAGATATCCGGACGACCTCTATTTGCAACCAGGAGGCTTCAATGAAGACCATCTCCTTTGCTGTCGCGCGAACATTGCTCCTCGGCGGCGCGTTTCCTGCCGCCATCGCAGCGCAAGGCGCACCGCCGCCGGTGGCCACCGAGCCTGGTGCCGCGCAGCTCGCGATGAAGGTCCTACCCGCCCACGGCGGCGCGACGCTGACCGTCACGAGCCCGGCATTCAAGACTGGCGGGGACATACCCTTCGAGAACACGCAGTACAAAGGCAACGTGTTCCCCGGCCTGTCGTGGAGCGCGGGTCCATCTGCGACGAAATCGTACGCGATCATCATGCAGGATCCGGATGCCATGCGACAGGGCGCTCCGATCCTTCACTGGACCATGGTCAACATCCCGGCCCCGGTCACGAAGCTCGATGCGGCCATGACCGCGCCGCCGGCTGGCGCAGAGTACGGCCCCAACATCCGGGGACCCAACCAGGCCTACATGGGTCCGCATACGCCGCCCGGTCCGAAGCACCGCTACCACTTTCAGGTCTTTGCGCTCAGCACGACGATTCCGGCCGACGCGACCGCGAGCTATAGCGGTCTCCTGGACGCCATGAAGGATCACGTGCTCGCGAGCGGCGAGGTCATCGGACTTGGCCAAGCCATGACCGACGCCACGACAGGCGCGGCCACCAAGTGAAAACGGACGCGTAGCGCCTTGATTTCACGCCGCACCACACGAGAGGGCGAGCGACACCGTCGCTCGCCCTCATTCATTCCCTGATCCCTGACCCCGCCGTTCGGTCCTCTCCTCTCCCCTTCCTGCGTCTCACCCTTCTCGGGGGCGAAGCGCCCGCAGCTCCACCGGCTTGCCATGGGGCGTGTGCCGGTACGCATCCGCCCACGCTTCTTTCCGCGCGAGCAGTGTCGGCCGATCGGCCAGATTCTTGTCAATGAGCAAGCGCTCGAGCGCCCGGAGCCAGTACTCGTAGTAGCGCGACCCATCGTCGACCTGGCCGGCCGCACCCGCCTGCCGCAGCTCGTCGGCCAGCGCCGTCGTCCACTCCTTCCATGTGAAGTACCCACGCCGGGACAGCTCGACCGCGAGCCCGAAGGCTTGCGCCTCCCACGGTTCGGCGAATACCCGCTCCGGATCGTCGGGCATCGCAGGCTCAGGTGGGCTCAAGGTAGTCATCCCAGAGGTCCAGAAAGACCGCATCGTGTGGCGCCGCACTCTCACCCCAGAGCTCGCGCGCAGTGAACCGCACGGAATACACGTGCTGTGGCTTCTCACCGAGAAAATGAGCGTTGGTGTCCGGGAAGACGAAGACGCCGTGGTCGCGCGCAATGCTGCCAATCTTGTCGCGGGCATAGCGCGGCAGCCGGGTGTGGCCGGCGGGATGCATATTCTTCGTTCGCACCTGCTGGCCGGTGCGAAAGCGTGGCGCGACGGAAACTGCTCGGCTCGTGGGAACTCCCCTGGCGATGAGCGCCCGCGCTCTGGCGACCGTGAGAGCAGGCGTCACGCCCGGCGACGGAGTCGCCGGAGATCCGGCCACGACTTCCGCCCGGGTGAGCAGGCCCACCTCAACCATGAGATCGACGAATGCGACGAACTGGCGTTCGTAGTAGCTCATAGCCAGGTAATCGGCTGGTGGTACCCGCTCGACAGCATAGCGGGTCGCATCGATGTTCCATTTGCCCCACGCGCCCATCGCCCGCCGGAGCGCGAAAACGCGCGACTCCCACCACTCGTGAAAGACTGGCTCGTCGCGCTCGGGCGCGATGGCACCCATGCCCTGCATCCCACCCATGTCGTGCACGCCGTTCATACGGACACGCGTCCCACGCCGATCATGGCATCACGCGTGACGACCGCAGCGAGCCGGTCCTCAGCCCACCCCCCGCTCGCCGCGGGACGCTCGGGCAGCACCAGGTAGCGAACCTCGGCCGTGCTGTCCCACACGCGGATCTCCACCTCCTCGGAAATCTCGAGGCCGAATTCGCGCAGCACCCCGCGCGGATCCATCACAGCGCGCGAGCGATAGGGGGCGGACTTGTACCACACCGGTGGGAGGCCGAGCACGGGCCAGGGATAACACGAGCACAGCGTGCAGACGATGAGGTTGTGTACGGTTGCTGTATTCTCGACGGCGACCATGTGTTCGCCTTGCATGCCGCCGTAGCCCAGTTCGGCGATCGCGGCATCGGCATCGGTCAGCAAGCGCTGCTTGTACGCAGGATCGGCCCACGCTCTCGCGACCACGCGCGCGCCATTCCGTGGCCCAATCTGGTGCTCGTAGGCATCGATCAGCGTGTCGAGAGCCTGCCGGTCCACCAACCCCTTCTCGACTAGCAGTGATTCGAGCGCTTTGACGCGGAGCGTGAGGTCTGACGGCACCGCTTGATGAGCGTGCTCGTGCGTGTGTGTCATTCGCGAAATACTACAGCAACTTCGGCGGCTCCTCAACTCCGTATCGGGACGGTCACAAAGAGCGGACATAGGCCTAAGGTCCACTGCTCCGAACACAGGCCTCGTCGCGATCATCTGTCGCGCGAACGTCCCATCTATTTGTTGGTAGTGGCAGCAGCGCACGAGGCGCCAACGTCGGCCAGTGCTCGGACACCTCTCGACAACACGGCCCCGTCGATCACCGATCCACGCGTTGAACTGGGTCGGCACGCACTGCACTGCTCCGGACGAGGGCACACACCAGCTGACCACAGACACGACAGCTGAACGCCAGCAAGGCCCGGCACGGCCGACCACGGAGTCGGAAGGAGCATCAAATGCCCAGCGCTCATGACCCTCGTCCCGATCGCCCAACTGATACGCCCAAAGCGCAAACCAGGAAGCGCAGTTCGCAAAAGGAGCAAACGATGGCAGATGTCGATGAACATCCAGCGCAAGCCGATCAATCTGCGACCAGGCTCTTCGCGTTCACGATCGATGCGAACACGGCGCAGATCGTCAAGCTCGAGAGCCTGGACTCGACCGGCAATCGGCACGAGTTGTCGGAAGACGAAAAGGCCAACCTCGTCAGGGACGCGAGAGAGGACCGGCTCGAAAAGGTCGTCGAGCAGGCATTTGAAGCGGGCATCGCCTGCGTGCTGGACAGCGATATCGAACAGGACGACACGCACGAGTCCGCAGAAGAGGCGGAGCTCCGACACATCCTGTTGACGCCGTTGATCGAGCGCAGCGCCGCCAAACACTTGATGGAGCGCGAAGTCCTGAATCGCGCCATTCTCGACACGTTGATCGAACATTCCATGAAGGCACGCGGGACCGCCCTCGAGGAGAGGCCAACTGCCGGCGTGCAGTGAGATCGCTCTGGTAAGTCCTGTTCGCTATCCGTTCAGCCAACGACAAAGAGGAGACCCCCAATGGCGACCACCATTGAGCATGAAGAACTTGCGGGACTCGCCGGCGCAGCGATGCGCGGCAAGCGAGCACGTCGGGCGCTCATCGCCCACCTCCTGAAACAGAGGAGTGAGGGCGGGGACGAGGAGCAAGGCAACGAGGAGTACGGCGAGGAAGAGGGAGGAGGAGATGAGCGCAGGCTCGTTCGCCTCCTCATCGCCAGCCGCATCCTGCGCCGGCGACGACTCCGTCGGTTGATCGTTGCCCACCTGCTGAGCGAAAAGGGTGAGGAAGGTGAAGAAGGAGACGAGGGTGAGGAAGGCGAAGAGGAGGATGGCGAAGGAGGCTCGAGCGATGAGCGCAAGCTCGTGCGCCTGCTGATCGCCAGCCGCATGCTCCGCCGCCGTCGCGTGCGCCGCGCCGTTCTCGCCCACCTCCTCAAAGAGCGAGGCGAAGCAGGGGAAGAGGGCGACGAAGGCGAGGAAGGCGAAGAGGGTGAGGACGAGTCTGGCGCGGAAGCTGGAAGCGATGAGCGCAAGCTCGTCCGTCTCCTGATCGCGAGCCGCATGCTCCGTCGCCGTCGCGTCCGCCGCGCCGTTCTCGCCCACCTCCTCAAAGAGCGAGGCGAAGCAGGGGAAGAGGGCGACGAAGGTGAGGAAGGCGAAGAGGGTGAGGAAGAATACGGCGCGGAAGGCGGAAGCGATGAGCGCAAGCTCGTCCGTCTCCTGATCGCGAGCCGCATGCTCCGCCGCCGTCGCGTACGCCGTGCGGTCATCGCCCACCTTCTCAAGGAGCGAGGCGAAGCAGGGGAAGAGGGCGACGAAGGCGAAGAGGGCGAGGAGGACTACGGTGAGGAAGGGGGAGGAGGTGACCGCAAGCTCGTCCGTCTCCTGATCGCGAGCCGCATGCTCCGCCGCCGTCGCGTCCGCCGCGCCGTTCTCGCCCACCTCCTCAAGGAGCACGACGAAGGAGAGGAAGGCGAAGAGGATGAGGACGAGTCAGGCGAAGGTGGCGGGCGAAATCGAGAGCTCATGCGTCTGCTGATGGCCAGGCAGGCCGTGCGCCGCCGACGCACCCGTCGTGCCCTCGCTTACTCCATGCACAACGGACACGACGAGTAGTCGGAGCGGAACACGCCCGAGCCTCCGGACTTGGGACTCTAGAACGACAGCGCTCGAGAAGCGGCGATGCAAAGGGCCAGTGGCGGCTACCCGTCACTGGCCCTCACTGCGTTTACCCTTCACCCGTCACCCCTTACCCGCTACCCGGCCGTTCCCGCTGGCGTTTCCCAAACCGGAACCCCGAGTCTCGGCTGTTCCGCTCCCAGCAGCGGCGTTATGATTGCCGCCAGCGACTGCTGGACTGGGCAAACGATGGCTCGTGCAGGGTCGTCCATGCCGGCTTGAGACTGGCCCACCCTTCGAGGAGCCGACAAGCCTGAGACTCGCCATTTACGAGTGGGATGCCTGGCACCAGTTCATGCTGGTGCGCGCCGTTCCGGAGGCCGTTCGGGTCACCGCCCGGATCGGCGAGAGCGCTGACGAGATCCTTGCCCGTCTGCCGGCCGGGATCGATGCGTTTGCGTTCCATCTCAACATGACCACGACTGCGGCATTTCCGACAGACCGGCAGGCACTCATTCACGAGTTGCTCGCACGGCGGATCGTGCCACTCAACGCGACCGTCACCGACATCTCCAAGACAAGGGTCCACGAACAATGCCGGGCGTTCGGACTCCCGACCCCTGCGACCGACATCCATGGCAAGCCATCGGAGCTGGTGATCGTGAAGACTGATCTCAACTTCGGCGGCAAGTCTGAGCGACAGCTCCCCCCGGCGCACTCGAGCACCGTCGGGTTGCCGATCGCGACCGTCATGTCCGACTGGACAGCCTACCAGATCATGCGCCGCGAGGACGTGCCGACCGTGTGGTGGCATGATCCTGCCTTGGTCATCGAGCGCTTCATTGACAATCGCGCCCACCACCTCTACCGAGTCAACTTCGCGGGTGATCGCGTCGTCATTCTGCGGCTGACCAATCCCCACCCGCTCAAGAAGATCATGAACTCGACGGCCCGCCTCGATGTGTACTGCCGGACCGAGGATCTCGCGACGGGCGCCGTCGCCGGCGTGGAGCCGCGCGTCGCCGCCGTAATCGTAGAGTACCTCGATCGATCCGGCATGGACTTCGGCGCGCTCGAAGTCATCCCGGATGATGCGGGCCAGGCATACATCATTGATGTCAACAGCACTTGCTACGCACAGGTGCTCAATGTGCGGATCCTCACGTACCTCCGCAGGGGACTGTTCGCGAGAATCGCAACGCGAGCCACACACCTGGGATGCCCCATCCCCCAATGGCGCGCGCTCGCGCTCCCGACCTGGCCGATGCTGCGCGGTGACGCGAGACGCCTCGCCGACAAGCTGATGTCCCACGCTGCCCGCCGCGCACCTGCCACGTAATCCCCAGGCCCGCGATGGCAGAGCGGCCTGGTGGCATCCAAGCCCCCAGGCCGCTCCATCTCTGTATCTCCTTTCCCCTTTCTCCCTTCTATTTCGGCCGCACCGTGCGCACCGAAATCACGGGGCCAACACCGCCATCACGAGATCGGAATTCTCCCGGGTGGTCCCGTTGTAATAGAAGATGTAGACCTTGTGCGTCTTCTCGTCCACCGCGCACGTCCGCGCTCCGCCGCCCGTAGGCACCTTCCCGACCACCGTGAACTTGTTCGGGCTGTCCTCGTGGACGATGGTCATGGTGCTGTCTTTGCGATTGGCGTTGAACGCGAGCTTGACGACCGGATCGAACGCGTTCTGGTCTGCTCGACTCGGCACGCCGATTCGCGCCACCACGCCGCCGTTGTCCGCGTTCACGACGACCATTTCCGTGTCGCACGCCATGAACAGCCGGCGACTCGATGCGTCCATCGCCAGGCCCTGTGCGCGGCCGCAATTCGGGATGCGAAAGGTCGGCCCGATCTTGTAAGTCGTCGCATTGACCTTCTGGATGTAGCCCGAATCCTCGACGTTGAGAAACAGGTTGCCCTTGCCATCCGCAACACCGGACTCGAGGCCGTCTCCGATCGTCGTCTTCGCCAGGAGCTTCCCAGTCCGCATGTCCACGACCCATGCGTCCTTGCCCTCCCAAGTGAAGGCGCGGTGGGTGAATGGATCGTAGCGAATGCCATCACCCTTTGACCCGACGTTGCCTTCGACCGCGAGCGTTTTCAGGTTGAACACCACGCCGTTTCGCACCAGTCCGCGGTCCTGGTCCGCTGCGATCGCATAGCCGCCACCTCCGCCTTCCACCGTGCCGACGACAGTGTCCTTGTCGACGTCGATGACTTTGTCTCCCATCCCGTACAGGCGACGACCCACTGGATCCACGATGAGGTAGTCGGCGCGGACATGACCCAGGTCGAGACTCTTGACTACGTGATAGCTGGAGCCCTGGGCGCTGACGCGGGACGCGACAAGGAGCGGGAGCAGGCTGGCGGCGAACAGGGCGGCGCGAAGGGAACGCACGGCATCTCCTCGAAGGGGACTGGTCGTTGGTGCAGGCAAGCTAAGACGCCAACCTGACACGACCATTACAGAGCGCCGGGAGCGGCGCCGTGCTCTACCCGACGCCGTCGACGAGAGTGACCGCGGCGCGGGCCTCCTCGAGAGCCGCGGCCGGGACGCGCACGGTCACGCCGCGGGCGGTCGCCCCTTGAAATCCTGGCCCGAAGATCCCCACCGTATCGTTGTTGTCACGTATCGCCGGAATACCGGCCGTCTCGAGCTGCGCCATTGCCAGATCTGCATCGAAGCCAGAGGCGTATGTGGCCAGCACGCACCAGCCGCCTGCGTTCATCTCTCCTCCAAAGGGGCCACGAGTGTGGTGTCGCTACGTCGTCGGCCGGCCGGCCTGACGTCGCGGCGCGCGCCACGCTGCACGCCGTCCCACATCCGAAAGCCGCCAACGAAGGCGTGGGCATTGTCGCCCGCGCGGCAACCCTCGGGCGCCGCCTTCAATTTCTTGGCGTTGCCGCCCCCCAACACGACGTCATCGAGGTGCAGGATGGGGACGAGACGGCTCACGACTTCTGCAACATGTTTCCGCCATTTCCGCTTGCCCAGGCGCTCCAGGCCACGCCGACCGAGATAATCTTCGTACGTTCCCTTGCGGTACGCCAACCTTCCGAGCTCCATTGGAACGACCACGCCCTCGACGACCAACGCCGCACCCAGACCGGTCCCAAAGCCCAGAAACAGCATGGTCCCGCGCCGGTAACTCCCCAGCGCCTGCATGGCCGCATCATTGATGAGCTTCACCGGGCGCTTGAAAGCGGCCTCGAAGTCGAACTCGACCCAACCCTTGCCCAAGTTGCGCGGCTCAGACATGGGCCGGTTGTGCTCGACCGGCCCGGGGTACCCGATCGACACGACATTGTACTTCCAGTCCTTCGCCAGCGCTTTCACATGTGCCGCCATGATGTGCGGAGTCATTGCCGGGCCGGATGCGAACCGCCGACGCTCCTTCTGCCCGGTCGCGAGCAGCTTCACGTTGGTCCCGCCAATGTCGATCGAGAGGACGCGCATAACTGATTCTCCAGTCGTTCATGTGTTCTACGAAGTAGGCACCCGCATCGTAGCCCGGCCGGCCGACAAGGAGTAGCAGTCGTTAGGCCGATCTTCCTCCCCAGCTCGCTACCGGCCAGGGCGACGGTTAGCGCAGACCGGCGCGACAGGGTAACATCGTGATGCGTAATCTGTAGTATCGTGATACTGGGTACCCTGTAGCCCTCGCAGTGACCGCGACTCGCTAACCTAGGAGGCAGGCCATGGAGCTCTCGCGCCGCAAGTTCATTCATCTCGCCGGTGTCGGTGGCCTCGGCGCCTTGGCCGCTCCAAGTACGTCGTTCCGATTCGGGTCCGAGGAACTGGCATACCTGACCGCCGGGCCACGCAATGTCCCCGGCGCGCCGATGCGGCTCGCCTACAACGAGAACCCCAACGGTCCGGGCGGGGCCGTCGTCGATGCGATTCGCGCTCGGGCCGCCGAGGTCTCGATGTATCCGTTCGAGCCGGGCGCCGAGATGCACCAGGCCATCGCGCGCTACCTCGAGGTGCCGGAAGCGAACCTGATGACGGCACTCGGATCCAGCGAGGTGCTCGAGGTCTGCATGAAGACCTTGGTCGGCCCGGATCGGCCGCTCGTGATCGGGACGCCATCGTACGACTACATCGGCCAGATGGCAGCGAGGTTGCATGTGCCGGTACGCGCCATCCCGGTCACCGCGAACCTCGAGCTCGACCTCGATCGCATGCTGGACGCGGTCGACGGCGCTGGCATGGTCTACGTCTGCAATCCGAACAACCCGACGGCGACGGTACACCCGGCTGTGCATCTACGCGACTTCGTCGACAAGGTGAATCGTCGGGCACCGACTGCGAAGATCATCATCGACGAGGCGTATATCGACTTCGCCGACGATCCGGCGCAGATCAGCATGATCGCGACCGCGCTCCAGAATCCCACCGTGATCGTCACCCGAACGTTCTCCAAGATTTTCGGGCTCGCTGGCCTGCGCCTTGGATACGGGATCGCGCGCGAAGAGACGTTGAAGCCCTTGATGCCGGAGCGCGTGTTCATTACCGCGCTCGGCAACTACCTGGCAGGCATCTCAGTCGTCGCCACCCTGCCGGACCGCACACACTACGACTCGGAACGACGCCTCAATCGAGAGTCGCGCGAGTTCACACAGAAAGCTCTGGCGGGCCTCGGGTATCCGAGTGGTCCCTCCGCCACCAACTTCATCTTCGTGCCGATCCGCCGCGATTCGAAGGACTTCGCGGACGCGTGTGCCAAGCACAACATCCTGGTCGGCCGCCCCTTCCCGCCACTCACACAATACGCACGGATCTCGATTTCGACGCTCGACAACATGAAGACCGCCGCCGACGTGTTCAAAACGGTACTGATCAACGTGTGAAAGCGGCGCCGCGGCGGCCGAGTCGCGAGGAGCTGATCGCGGCCGCCGGGCGCACGGTGCCGGACGTGATCCGGCCCGGGCTTCGCATCCTATTCGCCGGTATCAACCCTGGACTGTACTCCGCCGCGGTCGGGCATCATTTCGCACGTCCGGGGAACCGGTTCTGGCCAGCCCTGTATGCTGCAGGACTCACCCCTCGTCTCGTCGCTCCGCACGAGGAGCATGAGCTCCTCGCGCTCGGGTACGGCGTCACCAACATCGTTCCCCGGTCCACAGTCGCGGCCGCGGAGCTCTCGGTGCCCGAACTCACCCGCGGCGCGCGCGCGCTCCAGACTAAAGTGAAGCGCTATCATCCACGCCTGTTGGCCGTCCTCGGCGTGACGGCCTATCGCGCGGCGTTCCGACGTCCGCACGCCGCGCTCGGCCGGCAGCCGGACACCATCGGGGACACCGTGATCTGGATCCTACCCAACCCGAGCGGTCTCAATGCACACTACACGCCGAAGACCCTGGCGCCGCTCTTTCGCGCAGTGCGCGATGCCGCCGACGGTTGACGCTATCTGGGCCCGCCGTGCTGGCCAAAGTTCGACATCTGCTGTTGCATTTCTTCTTCGCGCTTCCCCTCGTCCTCGTGGATCTGCGCGACGTTGCGGTCGAACTGGTCACGCTGCGGGTCAGTCGTCAAGAGGTTGCGCGCCGCCGCAAATTCCCGATCGCGTAGGTCCTTCGCCTGGTGCCGCAAACTGTCCATCCGCTGTCGATCCGGCCGCTCGTGCGCGGCGTGTGCGCTGTCGACCATCTGTTGGGCTGCCTCCCCCAACGGCTTGAATAGCTTGCTGTAGCCACGCTCGATCTCGGGAAACGCGTCTTTCTGGTCCTTGGTGAGACCGTCGATGTGTTTCACCGCGTCCTTGAGCGAGGCAAGATCCTCGAAATGTTTCGAGACGTTCGGCGCGCTCGAGTTGGACGACATCTCCGAGCCGTGTCCGTGTCCCCCGTGCCCCCCTCCACCCGGCGACCCAAAGCCGCCCATGCCACCACCCTGCGCGGCCGCCATAACCGGTACTGCGGCAATGGTCACCATCGCGACAAACGCCGCCCTCACCGCGACGCGTCCGCCTTGGGTTAGTCCGCGTGCGCACAACATCGAGAGCTCCCTGAGTTGATGATCCGCCATCGCGAAACGCCGCTGGCGACAGGTTTTGTCTTCTAGCGTCCAGCGTCCAACGTCCAACGTGGCCCTCCTACAATTCGCGCGCGGCGCCGCAAACGTTGGGGGTGGCCCGTGCCGCCCCACTTACCTACATTTTGCGCCCCATGCCCAGGCTCCGGCGAGTCGACGCCTTGACCCGGGCGGCCGCATCGGCCGTCTCGATAGTCGCATTGGCGTGCACGCCCGCCCCGCACCCCACGAACGCGCCCGCACCCGCCACATCCCCGGCCGCTGCGCGCGACACCAGCCACACTGACACGACCGCAACGCGACCAGGACCCGGCGGCGTTTCGATCCCCAACGCGAATCCGTTCCCCAGCACCTACGCACCGTTCCCATTGCACACAACACTCGTGCGACACGCGACAGTCCTCACCGCCGTGGGACCGGTCATGCACGACGCGTCGGTGCTCATGCACGATGGCAAGATCGTCGCCGTCGGAACGGCCATCGATGCGCCGGCTGATGCCGCCGTCATCGATGGCACGGGCAAGTACGTCACGCCCGGCATCATCGATGTGCACTCGCACATCGGTGTCCAACCGTCCCCGGCCGTCGACGCCCTGTCCAACGGCAACGAGGCGACCGACCCCGTCACGGCCTACGTATGGGCCGAACACTCGGTCTGGCCACAGGATCCGCAGTTCCCGCGCGCGCTGAGCGGCGGCGTCACAACCGTCCAGATCCTGCCGGGCTCGGCCAACCTCTTCGGCGGTCGCAGCGCGGTCCTCAAGGTCGTCCCGTCCCGCACCGTCCAGGGCATGAAGTTCCCTGGCGCCAAGTACGGACTCAAGATGGCCTGCGGCGAAAACCCCAAGCGCGTCTATGCCCAGAGAGGCCCGTCGACCGATATGGGCAACGTCGCCGGATATCGCCGTGCCTGGATCCAGGCCGAAGCCTATCGGCGTCGCTGGGACGCCTGGAACGGCACCCACAAAGGCGATCCGCCGGCGCGCGACCTAGGACTCGAGACGCTCGCCGAAGTGCTGCGCGGCAATATCCTGGTTCACATGCACTGCTACCGCGCCGACGAGATGGCGCAGATGATCGATGTCTCCCACGAGTTCGGGTACCAGATCCGCGCCTTCCACCACGCGGTCGAGGCATACAAGATCGCCGACCTCCTGGCGAAGGAAGGCATCGCCGCCGCGGAGTGGTCCGATTGGGGCGGGTTCAAGATGGAGTCGTTCGACGCCATCCGCGGCAATCTCGCCCTTACGTCGCACGCAGGCGCGCGCGCGATGATCCACTCGGACGATCCGAACGGGATCCAGCGGTTGAATCAGGAAGTCGCGAAGGCAATGGCCGCCGGCGCCGCCGCAGGCATCCCGATTTCGGAGGAAGAAGCGGTCAAGTGGATGACCATCAATCCCGCGTGGGCACTGGGCCTCGATGATCGCATTGGATCGCTCGAGCCGGGCAAGAACGCCGACGTCGTACTCTGGTCGGGCAGCCCGTTCAGCGTCTACACGCACGCGGAAAAGGTCTGGATCGACGGCGCCCTGCTGTACGATCGGAGTGACAGCACCGGCAAGTGGCGAACGGATTTTGAGCTCGGGTACGTGAGTAACCACGCGGCCCCCGCGACGGCCGGAGCACCTCGATGAACCGTACTCTGGAACAGGTCCGGTGCCTCGGGTTGACCCGACGAGCACTCGGCGGCTCGTGTCGCCTGCTCCTGGCGTTGATCGCGGCCGGCACGGCAACGAACCCGGCGCGAGCTCAAGTCGTGGCCATCGTCGGCGGTACCGTCTACCCGGTGAGCGGCCCTCGAATCGAGCACGGAACCGTGCTCATGCGCGACGGCAAGATCGTCGCGGTTGGAAGGGACGTGTCGGTGCCCGAGGGAGCCACTCGCGTCGATGCCACGGGGCGCTGGGTGACGCCGGGCTTGATCAACGCGGCCACGGATCTCGGTCTCGTGGAAGTAAGTGGCGTGAGCGACACTCGCGACATCTCGGCCCGCGGTCACGACGGGATTGCCGCCTCCTTTGCCGCCGTCGAGGGCTTCAATCCGGCGTCGCCGATGATCCCACTGGCCCGCAGCAGCGGTGTCACGTCCGTGGTTCTGCTGCCGACCAGCGGATTGGTCGCGGGGCAGGCGGCCGTTGTCGATCTCGCGCCCGGGACTGCGAGCGCCGTCCTGCTGCGTGCACCCGCCGCCATGGTGACCCGCGTTGGACATCCCGAACCGGACATCGGGACCGCCCGTGGCGAGCTGCTCGGCCGACTGCGCGAGCTATTCGACGATGTGCTCGCCTTCGATCGGCAGCGTGACGCCTACGACCGCGGTGACATGCGATCGCTGTCAGCCAGTCGCAGAGACCTCGTCGCTCTGGTTCCGGTCGTGCGCGGCCAAGAGCTACTGATCGTCCAGGCCAACCGCGCCAGTGACATCGAGACCGCGCTCGAGCTCTCACGCGAGTACCGCCTTCGCATTGCAATCGCTGGGGGGGCCGAAGCCTGGAAGGTCGCGTCCGCGCTGGCCGCGGCCCACGTTGCGGTGCTCACCGGGGCGCTGGGGAATATCCCGGAGTCGTTCAGCACGCTCGATGTGCGCCGCGACAACGCCGCCCTGCTCGCGCGCGCCGGCGTTACGGTCGTGCTGATCGGCAACTCCGGGATCGAAGATCAGAGCCAGTTCAACGTGCGCAACATCCGGCAAGAAGCCGGAACGTCCGTGGCAAACGGCCTGCCGTGGGAAGACGCGCTCCGCGCCATTACGGTCGGTCCGGCAACTCTGTTCGGTGTCGCAGATCGGGTTGGCGCACTGCGCCCTGGCACCGAGGCCAACGTCGCCGTGTGGAGCGGCGATCCCTTCGAGCTGAGCACGCGCGCCGAGCACGTGTTCGTCCGCGGTCGCGAGTACACTGAGCCGACGCGGGAAGATCTCCTCACCGCGCGCTACCGACAACTACCTCCGCGCTAGCCAGTTCCACGACCCGCCAAGGTTTGCGGGCCGCCGAACGCGCGGCTTCTGGCCGCCTGCATCGCCGCCTCACGAGGTGAGCGCCCGTTTGAGACGACGCCTGCGCACAAGCAGTGCAGCGACGCGAGTGGCCATAACGGCTCACTGCGCTTCAAGCCCGGTGTGCGTTAATACTTACACCCCTCAACCGGTACATAGGATCTTCGACCCAAGCGGGAGGGCGACATGCCAAACGTGATCGCGCAGGACCTGCGGAGCTACGTCGAGGTCGGTCACGAAAATTCCACCCCCATCGACCTCTACTATGAAGACCACGGATCCGGCTCGCCGGTCATTCTCATCCACGGCTATCCGCTGAATGGCGCCTCGTGGGAGAAGCAGATACCGGCGCTCATTGCCACAGGTCACAGGGTGATCACGTACGACCGAAGGGGCTTCGGCAAATCGAGCCAACCAACGATTGGCTACGACTACGACACCTTCGCCGATGACCTGCACACGCTCGTCACACACCTCGACCTGCGGGACTTTTCGCTTGTCGGATTCTCCATGGGCGGCGGCGAGGTCGCACGCTACTTCGGCAAGTACGGCTCCGACGGCGTACGAAAAGCCGTCATCCTCTCCGGCGTGCCGCCCTACCTGCTCAAAACGTCCGACAACCCCGAAGGCGTGGACAAGAGCGTGTTCGACGGGATCCAGGGCGCCATCACGAAAGACCGGTATGCATTCTTTACCGACTTCTTTGCCAACTTCTACAACACCGATGTCCTGCTCGGAAAGCGTGTCACCCAGCAGACGGTTCAGTCCAGCTGGAACGTCGCGGCGGCATGCTCGGCGACGGCAACGCTGCAATGCGTTCCCACGTGGTACACCGACTTCCGAAAAGACCTGGCGCGCATCACAGTGCCGACCCTTGTCATGCACGGTGACGCCGATCGGATCCTCCCCATCAGCGCGTCTGGCGCCAGAACGGCAAAGATGATCAAGGGCGCAAAGTACGTCGTGGTGAAGGATGGGCCGCACAACATCGCGTGGACCCACGCCGACATCGTGACACCGGAGCTCGTGAGCTTCCTGAAGTAGCGAAGTAGCGCCCGAAGCCGCCGCGTACGCGATACACAGGTCCCGCGACTGCGCCGTCGCGGGACCTGTGCTGTGACGGGCGATCGCCGTGTGCGCCGCGTTGGTTGCGATAACGCGCGCCAAGTCGCATCATCGTCCCTGGCCTCCGGACGCTGCAACCACGCGTCGGATGCACCTCGAGCGGTGCCCCTTGAATCAGTAATAAGTCGGATCATGCCGAACGAACCGGGGAGATCGAAGGCGATGACACAGTCGTTGATGACGCGTTGGTCGGTGCCGCGCCGACTAGCGCATTGGATCGGGCTTGCGGGCCTCGTGGCCGCAGCGCAGTTGGCAGCAGGTCAGGCCGCGCCCGGAACGGGGCCGGACGCGCTACCCGGCGTGCTGCCGGGCGTCAAGATCGGCGGAAGTCCCAACATCCACCTGGTCGGTCACGTGACACTGGGTGGCTACGACGCCGTGGACGACGATGAGATCGAGCAGGACCCGGATCGGCCGTATGCGTATGCGTCCCTTGGCGACATCGACCGCCCGGGTTTCGCGATCATCGATCTCCGCGACCTCAACAACGTGAAGCTGCTGTACCGGTGGCAGATCGAGAACGCGGCGCTCCACAAGACGATCCTCGGCGCGCCGGATGGCAAGTACTTCAAGCTCAACGGTCGCTACTACTACGTACAGACCTTCCAGTTCAACCAGGGCACACCCGACGCCGAGCTCGGGGCTGTCGTCGCGGATGTCACTGGCTTGCCCGATACCAGTAAGGTCAAGATCGTCGCCCGCATCCGCGAGCCACAATACCCGGGTGGGTTCCACAACTCGTTCATCTACCGACACTCGGATGGACACACATATCTCGTCGTGACCGTTGGCGGCCCGCACGCCCAGGTCTACGACTTGGCCAAGGTGCTGTCGGTGAGCGACCCGGCGCAGTGGAAGGTGGCAGAGATTCCGGTACCTCAGACCGAGTCCAACACGCGGTTGGGAATGTCCGGCTACCACGATTTCTATATCGCATACGATCCCGGCGGGCATCTGGACAAGTTCTACGGAGCCGGCCGCGGCGGATATTACGTGTACGACATCAGCGACATCCGCCAGCCGAAGCTTCTGACGTCGATCACTGGCTCGGCTGGCATTTCATCCGGGCATACGATTACGCCGACGCCCGACGGCCGCTATGTCGTGACCGAGACGGAATACCAGTACGCTCCGCTCCGGATCTTCGACCTCCAGCCTGGTCTCGAGGGCAAGGTACAGAGCATCACTCGGCCGATCGGTGCGTGGAACGCGGACTGGCACGATCTCGTCCACAACCACGAAGTTCGCTGGCCTTTTGTCTTCGTGTCGGGATACGAGGATGGATTACAGGTGTTCAGCATGTACGACCCCACCCACCCGGTGAGTGTCGGGTGGTACTACACCTGTCAGTGCGCCCACGAGATCGACCCCCAAGGGTCGGACCGCTGGGGCGTGGACCAGGGTGCCTGGGGTATCGACGTCCGGAACCGCGATGGCTTGATCATGATCAGCGACGGCGACACCGGCGTGTGGTTCTTCAAGATGGATGGCTTCAACGGCTGGAACGGCCACGATTGGGGGGTGCCCAACATCTCCAGCGTCCAGGACTACGATCACGGGCCGGAAGGCGCGACGACGCCGACCAAGCCGGCGGCGTAAACGCCGTGTAACCCAGCAGATGCCGTTCGGCGTCTGCTGGGTTACACCGCGGCTTTCGCCCCCTTGCACCGCGTCCGCAGCATGGTATCGGCGTAGTCGAGCAGTGAAGGCTGCGCGCCTCTCGGAGACATGAAGTCCCGCGTACCGGCGTTCCGCCTCGAGCCGTACTGCTGCGCCTGAGTGGCATCGTTGTGAACCGCCCACCACTCATCGCATTCGTCCGTGCGTGCTGCGAGCACGGCTTCCGTACGGGCGCGATAATAGTAGGACACCGAGAGGAAGAAGTTCGTCTCTGCCGTCGACCGCACCGAGTCGGACAACGACAAGTATCGGATCGCCATACTCAGCGAGTCGACGTGTGTGTTGAGATTCGGCGACCCCAGGGAATCGAGTCGCGGGGCGATGTTCATCAGCCGGAACAGCCGGTTGCCTTCGATCAGCGCGTACCGCGAGACATTGTCTGAGTCTTCGCGCGACGCGGAGAAGAGCACGGCTCGCAGCGTCGTGTACGCGGAGTCCGGCCGCCGCTTGAGCTGCTCGTTGTACGACTTGAGCAGCCCCTGCACGGTCGCCGGATCCTGTTGCACGGCCTGGGCGTGCACTCGAGCAGGAGAGACGATCCCGCCCATCCCCAAGAACACAACCAAGCTCGCGATCTGCTGCACTCGTGCCGGCGGCATGGTACGGCCTCGCTCCGGTGCTCTGTTCCGGTTTGTTGACTGCACAACTCGCGACGACCCGCGGCTCGACGTTAGGCCGAAACCACCCGTCCCATCACAAACGACCTGAATACTAGGACAGCGAGGAGGCAGGAGAAAGGAGACGGTAGTCTGCCCCGCGTTATGTCCGGTGCGTTAACGGTCGGCGCGGTCGGTGCCCATTTCCATTAGCCGTTAGGTGTAAACCGCCGACCCGGCATCCAGGCGCTTCGCGCGCGCCATGAACGAGCCGACTGCGACTGCCTGCCTCGTCCTCGCATTCGCGGTGGTCGCCGGTACCGACGGTGGGATCGCCATCGAACAACGCGGCCCCGAGGCGTTACCGCCCCGGGGCCGTCGCCCTTCAGTTCTCTCCTCTCTCCTTTCTGCGTCTCCCCTTTCTCGGGCGCGAAGCGCCCGCGCTATTGCCCCGCGGCATTCACGTTGGCGGCGGGCGACACGACGGGCAGCACGATCGTAAATGGGTACTGCGGCCCGTGGTGGATGACGTTGTGAGCCACCAGTGGGTCTTTCTCGTCGTAGTTGTTCCCGCCGGTGTTCAGGTTCCGATCGAAGTGCGGGAAGTTGCTGCTCGAGATCTCGATTCGAATCCGGTGGCCGGCCGCAAAAGTGTTGCCCGTAGTCAACGGGCTGAACTCGACTTTGTACACCTGGCCCGGTTGCATGAACACCGGGTGGTCCCACCCCTCGCGCCAACGGACTCGTTGAATGGTTTCATCCAGGTTGTACGCCTTTCCGCTCGGATCGACATCCAGAAGCTTGAACGTCAGATCGGTGTCCTTGCGGTCCGAGGAGAGATACATCGTTCCCGTGACCGGCCCCATGATCTCCACTGCGTGCGTGAGTGGTGGCGTGGTGTACACCAGCACGTCGGCCCGCATTTCCACCCCCGCCTGATCGTACGCCCCCGCTGGCTCGCCGGCGGTGAGCGCCGTGTGCGAATAGCAGCACCACGTACCGCCGCCGACGGTTGGGACCGGGGTCATCGGATCGTAGGTGAAGTGGTCCGCCGCGTGCTTCTCCGGCTTCGTCGTCGTCAGCCGGCCGTTGCCCAATCGGGTGTTCGCATCGCCATCGCTGTCGAGATAGTACGTGACGGAGCGCGCTTCTTTCGGCGGCCAGCTGTCGTAGCTGCGCCACTCGTTCGCACCCATCATGTACGCGCGCACGCGGGGCTGGCTGAGGACATCGTTGGGGACCCCCTTCACGAAATGGTCGAACCAGTTCTGCACGACGGTGACATAGTCGAATCGGCCGTCTCCGAGGTCGCGCTCGCCCACGACCGTGTGCTCGGTCGCCCCCAACTGCGAGCAGTGCAGCGTCGGAGCAATGATCATGCGGGAGTCGTTGCGGGCGCTCTCCGTCGCTCCCTCCTTCACCTGGTGCTCGAACATCGTGACGTTGGGCCCGATCGAGATATCGTACCACGAGTTGATGTACAGGGCGGGCGCGCTGTTGTGGTCCTCGTCACTGCCGAATTCGGTGTCCTTCCACCGCGGATCGTTCGGAAGACGATTGACGTAGTTGTCGAAATCGCTCGGAGGCTCGCCGAGCACGTTCATGATCTGATTGACGGGCAGCGTGCTGAGCGCAGAGTCGACTTTGAGCGGGTTGACCTTGAGCTCGGGCATGAGATCCCACTGCTGATGGATGCGGATCATGTCGGCGCGGGAGTACGACGCGGGGAAGACGGGCCGAGCTGGATTGCCGGCGGCGATGTTGTCGTACCATCCCACCCAACCCGCGAGATGCACCGCGCCCCCGCGGTAGAAGTTGCCCATCTCGTTGTACGGCCCGACGTGGCCGATGCCCGCGCCCGACCCCATCGGCACAACGGCCGCCAACCCCGGGATATGGGCCGCGTTGAGCCGGTGCTGCTCCTCCGCGCTCGACGAGCATCCGATCGCGCCCACCTTCCCATTGGACCACGGCTGTGTCGTGATCCACTTGATCGTGTCGAACCCATCCTCGGCCGTCCGGACGAGGAACGTGTACGTCCCCTCGGAGTAGAACCGTCCGCGCTCGTACTCCCACACCACCGCGTAGCCGTGAGCCAGGAAGCTCTGAATGTACTGCGCAAAGGACAGGTGGTGGGCGTCGATCCAGTACGGGATCCGGATCAATACGGTCGGCAGGTTCTGCCGGGGCTGGCCTTTGGGAAAGAGGATGAGATGGTAGAGGCGCACGCCGTCGCGCATTGGCACCATCACCATGTCCTCGACGTCAGCGTGCTCATTGATGTACGCTTGCGCTTGATCGGCCGGCGAGACCTGGGCGGAGACGCGAGCGGGCAGTGCCCCCGCCCCGGTGAGTACACACCCGACCGCGCCGATCCGGAGAACCCGAGCCAGTAGTGATCCGTAGTGGCGACGCACGTTTCCTCTCCAAGGTGGTTTGTCGTCGGCCAATCTGCGGTGGATCGGGTCAGGATATCAAGCTCAGAGGGGGCGGGTCCGTCGCCAGGCGGTCCCATTTTGTGGGAAATCGTCCCACTGCGGCTCCTGTACGCCTAGCGTTGGACCAGGATGCCTGCGAACGCGACGGCGACGCCCCGGCGCACCCGATGCGAAATTCGTCAGAGTCCTGCAACATCGGCAGCGCCGCCATGGCGAGAAGCCAGGATGGATCCGTACCATTGAATACGACCTTCGTCTCCTTTCTCCTCTCACCTTTCTCCTTTCTCGGGCGCGGCGCGCCCGTCCCCGCCGTTCATGCGAATCTTGGGACTGATCACGCTGCTCGTGGTCGGCTGTGCGCGCCCGAGTGATCCGCCCGAGACCGGCGGATTCATTACCCGCCTCGGCAACGATACGATCGGCGTCGAGCGGTTCGTGCGGACGCGTGATTCGATCACGGGCGAGTTTCTGTTTCGGAGTCCGACGACCACGCGCCACTCCTATGTCATTCGCACGACGCCCGATGGGTCCGTTACCTCGTATACGATTCAGTTGTACGAGTCCGCAAAGCCGGGCGCGCCGAAGACCGTTCGTGTGGATGCCGACTTCCGTGGCGACTCGATCCAAATGCGCCAAACCGCGAAGGGGCCGCCCACGCGACTCCAGAGCATGCCGAACCTGCCCGGCGGCGTGCCCGTGTACGAGCCGGCGTTCGCCGAGTACGAGGCGCCAATCCAGCGCGCGCTGGCAGCGGCCGGCAAACCCGTGCCCGTCGCGGCGTTCTACCTGGACCTCACGTTCGGCGGCACCGCTACTCGCACCGCTCCCGATACCGTGCTGATCTCGACGTCGGTCGGGACCATTCGCGCGCACATCGATTCCGCAGGGCGACTCCTCAATGCGAGGACGCCGGGAGGAACGCTGCAGGCAACTGTGGCGCGCGTGGCCCCACCCGACATCAATGCGTTTGCAAAGGATTTCATGGCGCGTGACAGCGCGGGCCAGGGGCTCGGGACCATGTCGCCGCGCGACGCCGTGCATGCGACGGTCGGCACCACGCACGTGGCCGTCGATTATGGCCGGCCCTCCAAGCGCGGACGCATCATCTTCGGAGACGTCGTGCCCTACCACACCATCTGGCGCACCGGCGCCAATGCGGCGACCGGCTTTCGCATCGATCACGACGTCATGCTCGGCACGGCCAAGGTCCCCGCGGGCGAGTACACGCTGTTCTCGCTGCCAACGGCCGACTCGTGGACACTCGTCATCAGCAAGAAGACCCACGAATGGGGGACGGAGTACGACTCGACGGCCGATCTGGCCCGCATCCCGATGCGGGTCACAACGGCGCCCAGTCCGGTCGAGCAATTCACGATCAACGTCGACCCCCACGGCACCATGTCGTTCGCGTGGGATACGCGCGTCGGCCTGGTCACCCTCCGACCCATCGCGTAGGGGCGACGCCCGCGTCGCCCTTCAACACCGACCGCACGAGACCTGCCGATCGCGGGGTACGGGCATGCACGTCGCCCTCCGACACCGACCGCAGAGGGCCTGCTGATCGGCGGGTAGGGTCGACGCAATGCGTCGCCCTCTAACACCGACCGCACCGGGCTTGTCCGCCAACCCCGCACCTCTACATTAGGCTCGCATGCGCAACCACAGTCACCGTCCTTTGTACGTCCTCCTGGCCGCCGTGTCGTTCCTGGTGTTGCAGAGACGTGCAGCGGCACAGAATGCCACGAGCGGCCTCGGATCGCTCGCGAACCGCGACGCCGCCGCCATCCGCGCGGAGCTGGATACCATGGCCGCCGGCTGGAATCGAGGAGACCTCGGCGTCTACCTCTCCGGCTATGCCGACAGCGTCGCGACCCGTGGGTCCGAAGGGTTCGTGGTCGGTGTCCCGGCCGTCGAGAAAGTCATGCGCGATGGCTACTGGAAGACCGGACGGCCAGCGCAAACCCTTCACTTCGAGCACCTCGTTGAGCGGGGGCTGGCGCCGGACGTGGCGATCGCCACCGGGGAGTACGTGTTGTCGGGCGGCGGCGAGCCGGAGCACACCGGCTGGTTCACAACGGTGTGGAAGCGAACTGCTGCCGGGTGGCGCTGCGTGCACGATCACTCGTCGTCGTGACACGGGGGAAGCCAAACGTGGCATACGCTCCGACGCACCGACGCGGGTGGATCGCCCTCGTTGCGTGGCTCGCGCCGTGCGTCGCGATGCCTCAAACGGCGGCAAGAGCCGCGCAGCCTCCCGAAGACTGGCCGTCGTACAACCGAACGGTCGCCGGCGACCGCTTCTCGCCACTCACCGAGATCAACCCCTCCAACGTGACGGGCCTCCACACCATCTGCACGTACACGTTGCCGGAGGTCACGTCACTCCAGACCGGCCCCCTGGTCGTGCAGCACACGATGTATTTCACCACTGACACAATCTCCTACGCCATTGACGCGGCCACCTGCGCCGAAAAGTGGAAAGTGGTCCGGCACAGCGAGACGCCGAGCGGGCTGGCCGTGCATCGCGGCTTTGCCTACGCGAACGGGCGGCTGTTCCGCGGCACGTCCGATGGGCACGTCATCGCCCTGGACACCGCGCACGGCCGTTTGCTGTGGGATCATGCGATCGAGCCCAGGAGTCCGGGCAGCTCGCTGCCCATGGCGCCCATCGCCGCGAAGGGCCTGGTGTACATCGGTAACGCGGGCGGTGACCTGGTCGGCGTCACTGGACGCGTGTTCGCACTCGACGCTGCGGACGGACATGTCGTATGGACGTTCGACGTCGTCCCTGACACCGGATTCGCGCGGAGGACATGGACCAACCCGGCGCTGCCGGTATCCGGCGGCGCGTTCTGGACGTCGTTCACGCTCGACACGCGAAACGGCGTGCTCTACGTACCGGCGGGCAATCCCGCGCCCGACTTCGACGTCGGCCGCCGCACAGGCGACAACCTCTACGCCAACTCGGTCATCGCACTGGACGCGACCACCGGACGCCTGCTCGGCTACAACCAGCTGGTGAAGCACGACAATCACGACTGGGACGTCGACAGTCCCCCAACACTAGTCACGACCACGGCAGGCCGCACGATCGTGGCCTCAGCGAACAAGGACGGTCTGCTGTCGGTGCTCGACCGCTCGCGGCTCGCCCGGCGCAACGTTGGTGCGGCGGGGCGGAATCCCGCGACCGCGCTTCCCTTGGTCTGGCAGGCCCCAACGACTACGCGCACCAACGTCGACGCGCCACTCTCGCGCGACAGCGCCGTGCACTTCTGCCCAGGGATGGTCGGTGGGGTCGAGTGGAACGGGGCCGCATACAACCCACTGACGAATACGCTGTTCGTCGGAGCGGTCGACTGGTGCGCGAAGGTGCAACTTGTGCGCGATTCGACCGCGATACCACGTGTAGGTGCAGCGTGGTTCGCCGCGGAAAATCAGGAGCACATGCTCGATTCGTCAGACCAGGCCAAAGGCTGGGTGACTGCGTTCGACGCCGACAAGGGGACCGTGCGCTGGAAGTATGCGGCGGCGCATCCGATTCTGGCCGGCGTGATGCCGACAGCCGGCGGCCTGGTATTCACGGCGGACCTCGGCGGTCAACTCTACGCGTTCGATGCAGCGAGCGGTCACGTCCTCTGGGAAACCAGCACCGGCCAGTCGACGGGCGGCGGCATCATTACGTATACGGTGGCGGGACGCCAACTCCTTGCCGTGGCAGCAGGCATGAAGTCGCCCGTGTGGCCCGGCGGCGCCGACCAGAGTCGGATTCTGGTGCTGGGGTTGCACTAAAAAAGCTGGACGTTAGACGTTGGACGTTAGACGTTGGACGACGAACCTCCAGGCCAGCTGGATGCGCCGTTGCTGGCCTCGAGATTTTTTCCCAACGTCCAACGTCCAACGTCCAACGTCTAAACTCCAACGTCCAACGTCCAACGTCTTAACGTCTAACCGTCATCTCGAACCGCAGCGGTTTCCAGTTCCTTCGCCGAATCGTAATGGCGAGCAACACGAGCGAAGCGGCCAAACACACCCCAACCGCGGCGACCGACGCCTCGGGTCCGAAGGCGCCGCCGGTCCAGAGCACATTGCCAGACAGTGTGCTCGAGAAGAGGCCGTGGGCGGCGTTGCCGGACACCGCGGCGCCAAAAACGCCGCCCTCCGTGAAGTTCCACCCGAAATGCAGCCCGATCGGCAGCCAAAGCGACCGGGTCGCTGTGTATGCGGTGGCCAGCAGGATGCCAGCCTCCAGCGCGATCGCGACCGTGCTCACTGTCGACGCGCCGGGGTTGAAGCCGTGGAGAAGTCCGAACAGGCCTGCCGAAAACACGAGCGCGACGAGGGTGCCGAATCCTTCCTCCACAATGCGGAACACGACGCCTCGAAACACGATCTCCTCGCCGACGGCAGCGACCAGCGACACGGCAACGGCATGTCCGAGGTACGCAGTGCCGACATACCATCCGAAATGGGCAACGCCCTTCCATGCGAGCACCATCTCGACCGCAGTGAACAGCGCCGCGCCGCCGACCACACCCGAGAGGGCCAGTCTGCCCGCGTGCCTGCGTCCGACCTCCTGAGCAGTGCGCTTTTCGATCGACCGCACGAGCAGGCGATACGCGGCGATCATCACCGCCCCGCCCCCTACCGCGCACACGACGGCCAGGACGCCGGCCCAGGGAGCTGACGACACGCCGCGGAGTGACTGAAGCGCCAACTGACACAGAAGATCGACAGCGACGAGCGTGATAAAGAACACCAGGAGCCTGACAGGCATCCATCGGATCACCCGCCAACGATCCTTAGGCTGCCCGCCCATACGCGTTTCGGGTGGCGTGACGTGCTGCAGCTCAGAGTTCGTCATTGCCCTGATGTTGACCGGTGCTTGTGTTCGACGACTCGAAACACAACGGCTACGTTGGCCGCCATGCAGACGTACGAGGCGTCCGCATCCGAGTTTCACATCGCGACCAAGCCGCCAGACGTGACGCGCACCAGGGTTACCGTTTCTCCCTCAGGAATGCGTCGATGCTGGTCGCCTGCTCCGGGGCGGCAGCGGCAATCCCCATCGTCTTCTTGAGCCAGTCGGCGTAGGCGTCCCGGTCGCTCGCTTGCACAACGAGAGCGAGGCCGAGGGCGAGCCCGCGCGTGCGTACCTGCACACGCGACTCCGGTTCTTGGGTCATGCGCAGCACAGCCTCGAGAGCCTCCGCCGCCGACACCTGGCCGGTGGTCGTCAGGCCTTCGAGGTCGCCCGCGAGCGCCAGACGCTCGGGTTCCTGCAGCTGGCCATACCCTGTCATCATCAGGCGGTCGAGCAGGTTCGCCGTCAACACCGACCGGTAGTAGCCGCTGCCGTATGCGTTTGGCCAGACCCACCCGGGCGACCCGGAGAGAGGCAGCTCGGCGTGTGACGTGCTGACGACTTCGCAGCGGCGCGGGGCGCCCTCGACGTGCAGGCACACGGGGACCACCCACGGATTGGCGCCTTGATCGACGGCGAGGGTTGAGCCTCCCGATCCCGATGCGACCGAGAATCTCAGCACGGGCGCGCCCGAGCGATCGAGGAACGCGAAGAGAACCGGTCCGACGTCGACGCCCGTCTCTTGCCTGATCGCTGCCGCGAGGTCGCCGGAGGTTGCGTTCCCGAACCGGTGGTCCATCAGGTAGCGGTGCAATGCGCGCTGGAACGGCTCCGCACCCACCCAATCCTCGAGCATCTCGAGGATGCTGGCGCCTTTGATGTAGACGACCACGTGGTAGACCGGGTCCGCTTCCTTACGCGATTGGATCTCGACCCGCACCGGTCGCTCGCCGACAGAATCCCGTATCATCATCGCATCACGCGTGTCGGTGATGCGGAGGTGGCGCTCGAAGTCGGGCAACTCCATATCGGAGATCTTGGCTTCGAGCCACGTGGCGAACCCTTCGCTGAGCCACACGTCGTTCCACCACGCCTGCGTGACGAGGTTGCCGAACCACTGGTGCGCCAGCTCATGCGTCATGGTCGATCGCATCGCCTCTTGCCGTTCCTGTGTATCCTGATCCGGTGGCGCCAGGAGGAGATCCGCTCGATAGGTGATCAGCCCCGGGTTTTCCGTGGCTCCAAAGGGCATGTCCAGAACGGCGATGTGATCGAGCTTATCCCAGGGATAGGGGACACCGGTGTACTGCTCCAATCGCGCTAGGGTCGGCGCCGTCGCGGTGCGGGCGGAGGTGGCTTCGGTGGCGCGACCGCGTGGCGTGATGATGCGCACAGGAATCTGCTTCTCCCCTGCCACGCCGGCATCGACGACATCGAAGGGGCCGACCGCAAAGGCGACGACCTCGGACGGGAGCGGCTGCGTCGGCGCGAATTGGACGCGCTTCATGTCGCCCGGCTCATCCCGACTGGAGAGCATCGGCGCATTCGCCACCGCCACCTGGTCGCGCTTCACGTGCATGACGAGCTCCCAGGGCGCCTTGTAGCCCGGCTCATCAAAGCAAGGGAACGCGCGCCGCGCATCAATCGGCGTGAAGGAGGTATACACGTACCAGTCGGCGCCGGACTTCTTGCGGTACGCCCCCACGTTGAGTGTATCTGACAACATGCCGCTGTACTGGATCGCGATCTCCAGTGGACCGGGTCCGGCTGGCGCGGGGAGGTCCGCCGCTAGGAATTCACCAGCGACATGCCACCGAGCCGCTCTCATCCGGCTGCCAGTTCTCGCATCGATGTGCTGGATCTGGAGGTCCTTGGCATTGAGCCACACGACGGTGGTGCGTGTGGTCAGCTCGACTTCGATGACCGCGGAGCCACGAAAGGTCGGCTGGTCCGGCAGGATCGTGAGGTCCAGACCATAGTAGGTCGGGTGTGCCGAATGCGGCAGGCGAAAATCCGGGGCACTCTGCTGCGCGCCGAGCAGCGCAACGGCACCGAGTAGTGCGCCGGCCGAGCAGGCGAGCGGCCGGCATAGGCGGAGTGGGGGCATGGCATACGATAACTCCGCGCGCAACCGGCCCGCGCACTCGCGCGAAGACGTAGCGTTGGGACGTAGCCCCTGCTACGATATCGTCCATGTGTGCCCCCTCCGGTGCGCTGGCGTCGGTCGCTGACGACCTGGGCGCTTGCAGGTCTTGAAGCGCGCGGCCGGAGCGGCCAGCCTCGCGTGATGACGCGCTCGACTCGCGCGGGTGGCGCGCGTCGCGACGGCCATGACTTTGGCGGCCATCTCGCAATCGTCGACGGCCATCTGTGGGTCGAACAGTGCGATGTCGCTGCGCTGGCCGAGCGGTTCGGCACACCGCTCTACGTCATCTCGGACGCGCAGCTGCGTGGGAATGCCCGGGCGCTGCGACGGGCGTTTGAGCGGCGCTGGGCGTACGGACCGGTCGAGCTCTTGGCATCGCTCAAAGCCAACTACGTGATCGCTGTCCGTCAGCTGCTCAATGAGGAAGGCCTGGGCTGCGATGTCTTCGGGAGCAACGAGCTCCACACCGCCCTGCGGGCCGGGGTCCCGGCGACTCGCATCTCAGTCAACGGCTCGGCGAAAAGCGACCAACTCCTTCGCTCGGCCGTCATCGAAGGCGCCGCGATCACCCTGGATAGCGAACGTGAGCTCGATGCGCTGCTCGTGATCACGTCCGCGCTCGGGAAGAAAGCCCGGATTCGGCTCCGCCTTCGTCCGGACTATCCCGCCCTGACCGAACCCTCGGATTTCTTCCCGGGCATGGCCATTCGAGACGCCGCGCAACTGTACAAACCAGGAATCGAGCCGACAGCTGCAATTGCCATCGGACGCCGCGCGCTGTCCGAGGAAGGCGTCGAGCTCACGGGCCTGATGACGCACCTCGGCCGACACAGCGCCGATCCCTCCGTCTGGGCCAAGATGGCCGAGGGATTTGGGGCGCTCGTGGCTCAGCTCTGCGAATCGTGGGTGCCGTGGAGGCCGCGAGAGCTCGATATCGGTGGCGGATTGCCGGCGCCCCGGGACCCCACGCATCCTGTCCGCCACCCGGCCGCGGCAATCGACCGTTACGCCGAAGCCATCACGGGCGCACTCGGCGCAGCTCTCGTCGCGGGTGGAGTCGAGCCCCACGGAATCGTGCTGCAGATCGAACCCGGCCGGCGCCTCTTCGCGGATGCGGGCCTGCACCTCAGCCGCGTCGTCCACGTGAAGACACAGACCCGACCTGTGCCGACCACGTGGGTCGAGGTGGACACGACGGAGATGTTCATGCCCGATCTCCTGATCGAGCACGCACACTTCAAGCCCGTGTTCGCGACGAGAATGGCCGCGCCTCCCGTCGGGCCGGCGCACATCGTCGGAATCTCTTGCGGTTTCGACCTGCTTGCCCGCGATGTCCCCGCACCCCAGGTCGAGGCGGGGGACGTCGTCGCATTTCTCGACACGGGCGCGTACCAGGATGCCGCCGCGTCGAACTTCGATGTGTTGGGCCGCCCGGGCACCGTGCTCGTGAACGGCGACCGGGCGCGCCTCGTCAAGCGCCACGAGACGGTCGACGATGTCCTCCGACGTGATGCACCCGATGCGGCGGAGACCGTTCTGTGACCAGGCTGCACCACGTCGGCCTCGCCGTTGCTGATCTCGAGGTATCGATCGAGTTCTACTGCGCCGTGCTCGGCTGTGTGATTCGCGAGCGATCGCAGAGCGAGGGGCCGGAGATCGAGACCCTGACCGGCGTGGCCGGCGCCCGCATCATCACGGCGGATCTCGAGCTGGCGAGCGGCGAGGTCCTGGAGTTGATTCAATATCTCGTGCCGCTGACAGGCAAATTGGCGCAGCACCGACACCAGCCGGGACACACCCACATCGGATTCGTGGTCGACGACGTCGATGCGGTCTATGAGTGGTTGACGGCGCATGGATCGATCCCGAGCTCGCGACCAGTCACGATCAATGAGCCGGGATCGGCGTGGGACGGCGTGCGGGCGATCTATGCGTGCGATCCGGATGGCCGCACGGTCGAATGTCTCGAGCTCCCTGACCGGTAGAAGAGAGTCGCGCCAAGGATCAGCAAGAGCACCGTGCCGACGACCATCTTCGTTTCGAATACCCACGCCGGCTCACCGTGCCCGGGTGGGACGAAAGCGACAACGGTGCCGAGGCCCGTGACGACCAAGCCAACAGTGCCCGTCACCAACAGCGTCACCCGCGAATAGCGGACTGGCTTGAAATCCGGCCGTCCCGCGAGACGGAGGAGCGCTGCGAAGATGTACAGAAACGGGATGAGCTGCACGACGATCGCCAGGAGCAGCAGGATCCTGTAGCCCTCCTGCACGGTCGAGCCAACGAAACCCATCGCCAGCACCGCGCACGACACCGCGGCCTGGACGAGGAGCGCGACGTGTGGCGTCGCGAACCGTGGGTGCAGACGACCGAGCACTGGCGGTAGATAGTTGTCGAGTCCCGCGACGAAGGGGATCCGCGCCGATCCCGCGACCCACGCGGACGTCGTGCCCGCGATCGCGACGGTGAGGATCAGGGCAAGCGGAGCGACTATCCATGTTGCGCCGACCGTGCCGGCCATGCGATCCGCCGCCTGCATGATTCCCTGCACCGCGCCGATCTCGTGGACCGGCATCGCGAGCAGAACGGCGAGGGTCACGGCGACGTAGAGTGTCGCGGCGATGACCCCGCCCCAAATGACCGCCCGTGGCAAGCTGCGCTGGGGATTCTTGATCTCATCCCCCATGACGGATGCGAGCTCGAGACCCGTAAGCGAGTTGCACACGACGGCGAACACACTCGCGAGACGCCAGTCGAAGGCCGAAACGCGGAAATCGCTCCGCTGAAGGTGGATTCCCTGGGAGTGTGGCACGGCGATCGCCAGGCCCACCAGCAGCAGGGCCGCGATTACCGATCCGATGCCGCCCACGTTGTTGAACCACTTGCCAATGTTGACGCCGAGGATGTTGGCGGCGGTCATGATGCCCAGGACCGCGACCGCCATGAGCGAGACAAAGCGCTTGTCGTCGCCGAGCCCGTACCACGTGGGCCCGCCCATGAACACCGAAATGCCGACGACCGATAGGACCAGCGTCGGGATGTAAAACATGTTGTTGGTCCAGTAGCACCACCCGGACATGAAGCCGTGAAAGTTGCCGAAGGTCTCTTTCGTCCAGAGATACACGCCCCCTTCGTGGGGATATCGATGGGACAGCTCTATGACGGCGAGGCCTTGTGGCAGGAAGAAGAGCACCAGCGCCAGTGCCCACATCCAGACCGTGACGGGCCCGCTGGCCGCGATGACCGGCACATTGTTGATGTTGACGACGGCTACCACGAACAGGAAAACGAGATCCCACTGGCCCAAAGCGCGCCGCAAGTGAACGGCGGGGCGCTCGTGGGAGACTGCGGCCGCCACCTCGATGGCAACCGCACTTTCGATCCCCTCAGCCATCCTTATGGCTCCGCGTCCGGAGCGCGCTGGGAAGCACTAGCGATCGTCATGGCCGCTCATCCTGATGTTCGACGCAGAAGACCAAGCACGAGCTCGACGAGAATCAAGACCACGATCACGATCTCGAGCAGCTCTGCACGCGCCGCCTGGGCTTCGCTATTCAACATGGCGTACGTCTCGCGCAGGATGGCGAGCTTCCGATCGATGCCGCGGCGCCATGCCTGCGCGCGAAATTGCTCGAGTGCGGCGGCGTAGATGCGCGCCAGGTATACGTCATTCGTGACCTTGAGCGCATTCTCGACCCGTTCGACCGTTTCGGTGACGTCGGCCACCCGGGTCTGCAGGTCGGATAGGACGGCCCGGAAGCGGCTGGCTAGTCGTGGGCTGCGTCGCGCGCGGGCTGCTTCCGCGCGGTCGTACAGGGCGGGAAGATCGGCGTCGAGCTGCTGGTCATACACCCGCAGCTCCAGAAGCTGCGCGTTGGCAAACTCGAGGATGTACTCGACGTCGCGATCGTCGACCCGGGGCTCGACGACGAGCGCACTTTCCCAGGTCAGCACCGTCAGGTCGTCGTCGAAGTACGAAAACCGGTGCGGAATGAGCTCGCGCCGGGCCGCGCTCGAGAGACGCTGTCGCTCGCCGATGACCAGGGCCGCGATTTCCTCGTCCGTGAGCACGTCGGCAATCGGCACGGGGGCCGCGCGCACACCGGCGCCTGTCGATCGCCCGTTGAAGTTGACGCGATCGACCCGATAGACCTTGTACTCCTCGGCCAGTGGTGCGATTGCCGGGCGCTCGACGGCAGGCGCAATTCGGGCAGCCAGATCCCGCACCTCGCGATCGAATACCACCGCGAGATCGGCGGCGCTTTCGATCGCCGCGCACGCCTCGGTGAACGCCGACCACGTGAGGCCGGTCGCCGCGGGGATACATACCTGTAACGAGCAGACGCCGAAATCGAAGAGATGCGCTGTAATCGTCGCCCGCCGCAGCGAGCCGGCGACCGCCAGGTCGAAGGTGCTCAGGGTGGCGAGGAGGGGCGGGTTGCGGATCTCGATCGCGCGAGCTTCCAGCCGCGATGGGCGAATCCGGCCGCGTATGCTGGCGCCCAACAGTTCCGCCGCGCGATCCAGGCCAATGGTGTAGCCGATGTCGTAGAGGCGGTACACCGTCACACTACCGTCTACGTGGATATCGTAGCTCAGGTCGGCTCCATGGGAACAAAAACCACTGGCGCTCGAGTCGCGCCGGTTGTCTTACCGCACTTTACCCACGCACAGTATACGTTGTGGGTGGCCGTCGATCTCGCTGCAACGCTGGTAACATCTGTCTGCGGATGCTGGACGGCAAGACTATCGACCTCACGCTCAACAGACATCCCCAAAGCTGACTCTTTGGCAACAGGGTGCTGCTCATGACCACGATGCGAGCGATCCTTTGCGGTGTGGCAGCAACGGGGATGCTGGGCGCTCGTGTCCCGGCTCAATCGGTCGAATCGGCAGGCATCCAAGCCATGGCGCGGCTGGCGAAGGCGCTCGCTGGCAACTGGAACCTTGTCGAGGTGGTGCAGAACGGAACCCCCGTCCCCGAGGGCGCAGGCAGGCGCGGGCAGAACAGCGTGCGACTCGTGGGTGGCGGAACCGCGCTCGTCGATGAAGGGCACACGGTCGGGACCGTAGGTGGCGACCTGCGCTGGTTCTCGACGTTCTGGTGGGACGCAGCCGCCCAGCGGTATCGACTCTTGACGTGCTTCCGAACATCCGACGACGCCGGATGCGAGCTCCGCGGGACCGCGCGCTGGGAAGCCGGCCAATTCATCAATGAATACCGTCAGTCCGTCAACGGCACGCCCACGAAAATGGAAGACCGCTGGACCGACATCACGCAGGCAACACAACAAGAGCCTTCCGCCTACGGAGGTTGCATGTTACGGTCAACGCAACTCAACCACGCGCAAGAGTTGGAGCTGAACATGAAAAAGCCCGCCCCGGCGCAATCCGCCTCCGCGTTAATCGACGAGAGGATCAAGGAACTTGGAGACTGGCGCGGGCAGACGCTCGCGAAAGTGCGCGCAATCATACACGCGGCAGACCCTGAGATCGTCGAAGAGTGGAAGTGGATGGGGACCCCCATCTTTTCCCACGGCGGCATCATCTGCACGGGAGAGACGTACAAGAACGTCGTCAAGTTGACATTTGCCAAGGGAGCTGCGTTGAAGGACCCGTCTGGTCTGTTCAACTCCAGCCTCGACGGGAATGTCAGGCGCGCCATTGACATCCACGAAGGCGACAAGCTCGATGCGGCGGCCTTGCAGGATCTCATCCGCGCTGCCGCGACGCTCAATCTCAAGGGCAAGAGCAAATCGAAGCCCCGGCGAGCGAGCAGCACGCGTGCTGACTAGCTCCATCGCGGAGTGCGGCCCGATCGCGTTGACAACGACTCTGTTTTTCATCGGTATCGTCCTGGCGGCGAGCGGATGGCTGTCCCCTCCTCTTGCCCTTGCCGTGGGTCTCGTCTATGGCCTTGTGCTCACCCACCCGTTTCGCGACAAGAGCGTGAATCTGTCGCGGTTCCTGCTGAAAGCCTCCGTCGTCGGTCTTGGCTTTGGCATGAACCTCGAGGAACTGGTCAAAACCGGGAGCTCAGGCTTCGTCTACACGGCGGTCGGCATCACGTTCGCCCTCATTGTTGGAACTCTTCTGGGCCGCACGTTGCGTGTCGGGAAAACTCAATCGTTTCTGATCTGCGCCGGAACCGCGATCTGTGGTGGAAGCGCCATCGCCGCAATCGGTCCAGTGGTGAATGCCAACGAGGAAGAGATGGCAGCGTCGCTGGGCACGATCTTCGTCTTGAACTCTGTGGCCTTGTTTCTCTTTCCCCTTGTCGGTTGGCAACTCCACCTGACACAGACCGAGTTTGGGCTCTGGTCTGCACTGGCGATTCACGACACCAGCTCGGTCGTGGGTGCCGCAGCGAAGTACGGCCCAACCGCGTTGGCGATCGCAACGACGGTGAAGCTTGCCCGAGCGCTCTGGATCGTCCCGGTCACCCTTGGGACTGCCGTCGCAGAGAAGAATAAAGCGCCAATTCAATGGCCTGGATTCATCGCGCTGTTCGCGATCGCGGCAATGCTGAATAGCCTCCTGCCCCGACTGCATCCGTTGTTTCTCGAGCTGAGCAGGCTCGGGCGGGTGGGTTTGAGTGTGACGCTCTTTTTGATCGGCACCGGGATCTCTCGAAGGGTCCTGCAGCGGGTTGGAGTGAGACCCATGGTCCAGGGCCTCGCGCTGTGGATCATCGTGGCGACACTCTCGCTGTGGGCGATCCGCAGCGGCTTGATTGCGTTGTGAGGCTCACAGCCTTCGCGATTGCCGTCGCTCTTACCCTGCCAATCGTGATCGATGCGGGAGCGGTCGGCTCGCCCGTGGCGTCCGCGCCAAGCGGCGCGGCTGGGCCGTCCCTGCACAGGGTGCGCCCGGGTGGGTCTGCCACGTTCACGATCCTCCACACGAACGACATCCACGGCAGCATCAAGGAATTTGTAGTCGACACCGGTGATGCAACGGCGCAAACGGGCGATCCGGGACGCGCGCCCCAGGAGTATCCGCGACCCGGCGTGATCGGCGGGTTCCCGCGCCTCGCTGCGGCCGTGCGCGACATACGGCAAGCCCGCGGCGCAAGCAACGTCATACTCGTCGATGCTGGAGACGCGTTCGGTGACCAGCTGCTCTCCAATATCACACGCGGCGAAGCGACCCTACGCCTGATGGATGCGCTGGGCTATGTCTTCATGGCTCTCGGCAACCACGACTACGAGTACTCGGCCGCTAATACGCGACGGCTGCAGGGTCTCGTCAGATTCCCGATGCGCGCGGCAAACGCGATCGTACGGGCAACGGGCCAGCCATTCCTGGGCGACCCGACGCTCATCGTCACCGTCGGTGGTGTGCGTGTTGGCCTGCTCGCGCTGACGTATCACAACACGGACCAGACCGAGAACACGGAGAACACGAAGGACCTGCAATTCCAAAGTGGCATAGACGTAGCGGGCACGTACATCCCCGAACTCCGCCGCCGCGCCGAGGTGGTCGTCGTTGTGTCACATCAGGGCTGGGTGGTCGACAGCTTGCTCGGACTCCGCGTCCCTGGCATCGACATCATCGTCGGCGGCCACTCGCACGATCGCATTCAACCCCCGCGGCGTGTCGGCGGCGCCTGGATCGTTCAGGCGCTATCCGACGCCTCGGCCCTCGGCGAGCTCACCGTGACGGTCGCCGACGGGCACGTGGCGCGCGTCGATGGGGTGGTGCACGAGCTGTTCGCCGATCAGTACCAGCCGGACGCGCGCTTTGCGGCAATGCTCGACAGTCTGCGTGCGCGCTACCGCGACACACTCGAAGCCGTGATCGCAACGGCGGCGGACCGCCTCTCCCGACACTACAAGTCAGAGAGCCCCATCGACGTGCTCGCCGCCGAGACGCTGCGGGCCTACGGCCGTGCGGACGCTGCTTTCCTGCCAGGATTGGGCTTTGGGGTGACGATTCAGCCAGGTCCGATCACCCGCGAGATGCTCGTCGGTCTGTTCCCGCACCCGACGACCGTCGTGCACGAGCGACTCACCGGTGCGCAGATCCTGACCGTTCTCGAGCAGAGCGCCACGAACCTACGGCCGGCCGACGATCTCGACCGTGTCGGCGGTATGATGCAAACCGCAGGGATGCGTTGGACGATCAACCTCACGAAGCCTCTCGGCCAGCGGATCCGAAATGTGTGGGTGGGCAGTCGGCGCCTTGACCCGCATCGCAGCTACTCGGTGATGGCAACCGGGGCATTGCTGCAGGGTACGCATCGCTATACGACGTTCGCGAAGGGCAGCCGCATAGTGTACGATGAGAAATCGTTCGCCACGGTGCTCGAAGACGCCCTTCGCGCCGCGGCAACCGTGCACACCCCCCATCTGGGCGCCATAACGTTGGCGAGGTGACGCGGTGCACCTGGCATCCAGCGTCAACGTCCAACGTCCAACGTCTAACGTCCAGCGTCACTGTGAGACCTTCTCGCCCGGAGTAGCTGATGGCACACCAAACCCACGTGCTCGACACGGTACCTGCTCGCCGCGGTTTTCTCGGCAGGCTCCTCGCTGGCGCCGCCAGCCTGGTGGCCGTCGGTGTGTCGACACCGGTCCTCGACGCGGCGACCACTGCGGGACCAGGGGGCCCGCGGCCCAGCGCTCCCGGGGACGACTGGATGAAGGCCCTTACGGCGCCCCATCGCACGGTATTCGACGTGACGGCCCACAAGAATGGGAAGCCCCTCACTCAGGCGAAGAACTGCCTCGACGCGTGGCGCGACGCGTTCAAGACACCCGAGCACGACGTGAATCTCGTCATGGGTATCCATGGAGAAGCAGCTCCGCTCGTGCTCAACGACGCACTGTGGGAGCGCTACACGATCGGTCAGCGCTACCAGGTGACGGACGGCGAAACGAAGGGCGCGGCAATACGAAACGTGTTCGTATCCACTCACGCGGCGGCTGCAGGGCTCGTCACGCCTGAGCAGTCTGTCGAGGCGCTCCAGCAGCGAGGCGTCCAGTTCGTCATCTGCATGAACACGATCGCCAATACGACGAAGAAGTTGGCCGCGGACGGTCTGGGTGCGCCGGACCAGATCCGTGCGGCCCTCCTGGCAGGCCTGTTGCCGGGGGTGATCACGGTACCCGCGATGAACGTCGCACTGACGCAGCTGCAGGAGCGCGGGGTCAAATACGAGAAACTCGACTAATGGCGATCAACACCACTCGCAGCGGCAGACAACTCATCGCGGCAGTCGCTCTCATTTTGGCGCTCGGCGTGGCCCGGCGCGCGGTCGCACAACGGACGCCCACGGCGGGGCAAGACTCCTCACACGTCCCGGCGATCGCGGACATCCGACGGTTTCTGCTCGTGGTGGCGGACGATTCGACGATGGGGCGACAGACTGGCTCGCGGGGTGACGACATCGCGGCACGTTACATTGCCGGCGAATTTCGCCGATTCGGTCTGCAGCCAGCTGGTGATGGTGGTACGTACTTCCAGGCGGTTCCCCTCCGGATGCGCACGTACGTGTGGTCATCAACTGTGTTGCGCACTCAGGCAGACACCTTGAGGATCGGCACGGACTACGTGCCCTTGCCGCTGCGTGACGATCGTCCCCAGGGCCCGCTCCGCCCGTTGAGCAACACACTGGTGGTGTTCGGCGGCGTGTTTGCCGACAGCGGCCGGCTCATCGATTCCGCGAGCGCAGCGGGGCGTCTGGTCATCCTCGCCCTTCCCCACAACGCGTCGTGGGCCGCGACGCGGCCGCTGTTCCGTGAGGGGGTGCCGAAGGCGTTGCATGCAGCGGCGGCTGTCGCGCTGGTCGCCCTCGACGTCGCGCCCACCGGCCTCGCGCGGTTCACGCAGGAGCCTCAATTTCGGCTACCCGATCAAACACGCGACACGAGCGAGAGCGCAGCGATTCTCTTGATATCCTCCGCGGCCGCTCGTCGCCTGCTCGGTGTCGCTGCAGACAACGCGACCATCGGCGCGACCGGCGCCCGCGTCGACGGCCACATTGCCGTGGTAGACGCATCTCCCGAGTTCGCGCCCCACAACGTGGTCGCCGTGCTGCCTGGGTCAGATCCACGGTTACGCGCTACGTATGTCTCTCTCAGCGCCCATCACGATCACGTGGGATTCAACCACAATCCGGTCGACCACGACTCGCTCCACGCCTACATGGACGCCTACGAGCACTTCCGACAGGCCAGCCCTGAGCTCCGCGTCACGTCGGAGCAGTCGGCCTCGATTCATGTAAACGTCGACAGCTTGCGTCGCCTGCGGGCACCTCGTCTGGATTCGATCTATAACGGGGCGGATGACGATGCATTGGGGATCGCGGCGTTGCTGGCGATCGCCCAACGCCTGTCCGGGTCGCCACATTGGCCAAGGCGGTCGGTGCTCTTTCTCGCGCACACCGGAGAGGAGGCGGGTCTCCTCGGATCGACCTGGTACAGCGAGCACGCGACGGTTCCGCGCGATTCCATCATCGCGGAGATGGACATGGACATGGTGGGACGAGGATCGGCGCGCGATTTGGCCGGAGGAGGTCCAACGTACCTGGAACTCATCGGCTCGCGGCGTCGATCCACGCAATTCGGCGACATGATCGACTCCATCAACACCGCCCGCGAGCAGCCGTTTCACATCAACTACGCCTTCGATGCACACGATCATCCGGAAGGCGACTGGTGTCGAGCCGACCATTACTCGTATGCGCGGTTCGGAATTCCGGTCGGGGCATTCTCGACCAGCTATCATGGGGACTATCACCAGGTAACCGACGAACCCCAGTACATTGATTACGCACACCTGGCGGCGATCGCGGGTTTTGTGGGCGATCTGGCTCTCACCGTTGCCAATCGCGACCACCGTTTCGTGCCCGACCACCCAAAGCCTGCTGATCCACACGCGGGATGTGTGCAGTAAGCAGCCTCGTCGACCAGCTGCGCGCCACCGACTAGGTTACGCACCACAATGCATCGAAACCCCACGTCCGGGCCGGCGAGCAACGCCGGCAGCTTCGCCGCGCTTCCCCTCCACCGCGACCTGCTCGCGGGTGTTACCGAGTTGGGCTTCGTCCGCCCGACCCCGATCCAGGCCGATGCCATCCCACCGGCACTCGGCGGTCGCGATGTGCTCGCCTGCGCGATGACGGGGAGCGGCAAAACAGCGGCATTCCTGCTGCCTATCCTACACCAGCTTCTGCGTCATCCTCGCGATGCGAAGCACGCGAAGACGCGGGCGCTCGTGCTCACGCCCACACGCGAGCTGGCGACGCAGATTGTCGATGAGCTGAATGCACTCGCCATCCACACGCCAATCACCGCGGCCGCCGTGATCGGCGGCGTGGGTATGGGGCCGCAGGAACACGCGTTCCGGAGCGGAGTCGATGTGATCGTAGCCACTCCCGGTCGCCTGCTCGACCACTTGTCCCATCCGTACGCGCGGCTGGATGGCATCGAGCACCTGGTGCTCGACGAGGCCGATCGGATGCTCGACATGGGCTTTCTCCCCGACATCCGGCGTGTGCTGAGCCGCCTGCCCGCCCGGCGGCAGACGCTGTTCTTCAGCGCGACGATGCCGGCCCCGATCCGCGAGCTGAGCGCGTCGATGATGCGCAACCCGGCGATGATCAACCTCGAGCGTCGGTCGGCGCCGGCCGTCGGGATCACGCAGGCGGTGTACCCGGTCCCGCAGCAACTCAAGTCGGCCTTGCTCTTGGCGCTCCTGCAGCGCGGTGTGATGCAGCAGGCGCTGGTCTTCACGCGCACCAAGCACCGGGCCAACCGGCTGTGGGCGCTGCTCGACCAGGCCGGCATCAGTGCTGCCCGCATCCACGGCCGCCGCTCGCAGGCACAGCGGACCGATGCGCTCGACAGCTTCAAGGAAGGCCGTTACCGCGTCCTGGTCGCGACCGACATCGCGGCCCGCGGTATCGACATCGAGGCGCTCGGGCATGTCGTGAACTTTGACGTGCCGGCCGCACCCGAGGATTACATCCACCGCGTCGGGCGCACAGCGCGGGCGGAGAGCACGGGGGAAGCGTTCACGTTCGCCGCGCCCGAGGAATCGGGCGACGTGCGAGCAATCGAGCGCGCGATCGGGAAGGCGCTGCCAATCGTGACCCTGCCCGACTTCGACTACGCCGCCAAGACGACGGCCCATCTGGAAATCCCGATGGCCCAGCGTCTCGCGGCGATCCGCGCCCAGCGTGCCACCGCCCGCGCACGGGCCAAGGAGAAGGAAGAGCGCCGCGCGGCCGGCGGTCGTACGGTCGGCGGCAGCGGCGGGACCGGCGCCACCCACACTGGCCGTGCGGCGCCCGCTCGCGCCCACACGGTGGCGCCGCGACCGGCGTCCTCCGCCGACCAGCAAGATGGTTCGGCCCAGTCGGCGCGGCGCCGACGCCGCGGGGGCAGAGGTCGTCCACCGCAAGGCCACGGTGGCACCCGGTGACGATGCTACTGGACCTCGACGGCCCCCGCCGTACACGCCGACGCGCGCGCGGTGCCCCGTTGATCTGTCGACGGGCAATGTCGTCCGAGGCCGATCGCCGGACTACCAGCGGCCGGCAGCATTGTCTCCGTCGGGCCACCGTTGTTTTTGAGCGTGCCGAGGGACGGATCGGCGACCAGCGTTGTCGGCGTGCACAGCGCACTGGGCGCGTCTGAGCCGCCACCCGCGCGCACGATCGGGTACTGAATATCGCCGCCGCCATCCCCGAGTGTCGCCCCGCAGTTGATCGGATTGTACCCGTTGCCGACCGTGTTGTCCGCCACGATCGAGTTCTGCAAGGCGAGATGTGTCGATCCGAAGGCGATGCCTCCATTGAACGACACAGGTCCCGGCGCGTGGTTGCCAGCGATCGTCACATTGAGCAGCGTCCCGCTGACGTTGCCGTCGACGAAGATCCCCCCGCCAAGGCCGGTGAGTGCTGTGTTGCCGGCGATCGTCGTGTTGGTCAGGTTCGCAGTCGATAGCGGACCGATGAAGAACCCGCCGGCAGTGCCAGCGGAGTTGTTGGAGATCGTGCTAGCGGTCATGGTGATCGTCGTCCCTTGCAGATAGAGACCACCCGCCGCGCTCGAGCTGCTGGGCGCGATCACGTTCGAGTCGAGGCTCGTCCGGTCAATGATTGTGGGTTCGGTGCCCAGATAGGCGACGCGAAAAGTCCCGCCGCCGAACGCGTCACCCGTGTCCGACACGAAGCGGTCGCCACAGAACGTGATCGTCGTACCTTTGCCATCGATGGAGACCCCGCCACCGTTACCGCCGTTGCCGGGGTTCCCGCCCGTCCCCGTCGCTCTATTGCCGGCGAGGCGGCTGTTCACGAGGGTGAAATCGTTGCCGAGGTTGCCGATCGCGCCACCGTTGCTGGCCGTATTGCGAGTGAAGAGACTCCCGACGATCGTCGTCGGTCCGTTGCCAATCGAGTAGATCGCACCGCCGGCAACATCCTGGCCCGTGCTCGGCCCGTGGTTATCGTCGAACGTGGCGTTGATGACCGTCAATGAGCCGCCCAGTCTGAAGATCGCCGCGCCGCCAGAGTCGAGGCCGGTGGTGTTGGGGACGTCGGTCGTGTATCCGTGGCTCAATGTGATGTTTTGTACCGTGAGAGCAGGATTAGTGACATTGTAGTAGGTCCGGATGGCGAGAATGCCGTGGGCGTTGCCGCCGTCCAACGCGATGAGGCCTCCACCGTCGATCACGGTGTTCTGCGTGACGAGGTGTTGTCTCGTCATGGGAATCGTGATCGGTTCCGATCCACAGTCGAACGTGATCGTGCCGCCGGCCGCGAGCGCTGCCGCAAAGCTCGCTTCAGTGCAACTGGCGGCGGTGCCGGTCCCGACCACCGTGGTGGGATGCGAGACGTCGGCTGGCGTGACCGGCGACGTGCACGTCGTGAGGCCACTCCCGGGGGACCCTGATGGCGGGCCACCGTGTCCCGGCATTGTGACCGCATCGCTGCCGCACGCGGTGGAGACGAACAGAAGCGCGGCAACACCGGATCGGCGGAGGAGGCGCATACTTCGAGACGCCACGATCCGGGTGGCGGTCACGTCGCCATACGTCCTCGGTCTGGCGTCCTGCTCTACGCCGTTCCCCGTTTATCCGCTCGGCCGACCCGACGCTCGCGGTCGCGGCGCGCCGGCTAATGCGTTGCGGCTGCCGTTGCAGCGCGTGTCCGTGACGACCGCGAGACTAACCGACGCGGAGGACGATCTTACCGAGCACGTGTCCTTGCGCAAGCCTTTGGTGCGCCTTGGCTGCCTGTGCCAGAGGATACGAGCTGTCGATCGGCACCTGCAGACCGGCCGCATTTACCGCGCGGCTGAGGCGTTGGAACTGTGACACGCCCGGCTCGCCATCGTACGACACGACTTTGATCCCGCGCCGCTTTCGCGGCGGCGGCTCGACGCCGTTCGGGTAGGCCACCCGCCCGCCAGTGCGCAGCGCATTGAGGCAGCGCCGAAGTCCCACGCCTCCCGCAAGTGCCAGCACGGCGTCGACCCCCGACGGTGCGAACGCCTTCGCCACGAGCGCGATGTCCTCGTGCCGGCCATCCACAGCGGCATCCGCGCCAAGCCGCTTCACCAGCGCCACCCCGTCATCGCCAGATGCAGATGCGAGCACACGGGCGCCGCGAAGCTTGGCGAACTGCACGGCCAGCGTGCCGACCCCGCCCGACGCACCGTGCACGATGATCGTTTCACCACGTCGCAAGTGAAGCGCGTCATCGATCCCCTGGAGCGCCGTGAGGCCGACGGCCGCAATGGCGCCGGCTCGCCGGAGGTCGAGCGTGTCGGGAATCACAGCAACGTCGTCCGCCGCGACCGCCACGTACTGCGCGTAAAACCCGCCCTTGGGATTCGCAAAACCGGACCCGTAGACCAGGTCGCCGATCGTGAGCCGCCTGACGCGGCTCCCCACGGCCGCAACAATCCCGGACCCATCCGCGGGGCCGGCCTCGAGCACGCTTCGTTCGCGTAGGCATTCGTGCCTCCCTGGGCGAGTCACTCTGAATACCTTCACTACTATCATATCGCGCCAGAACTCGGGATGAGCGATGACTGACCAGGGGCCGCGAGCGACGGACTCGGCTCCACAGGACAATGCGCGCGACATTGGCTCCGCGTGGACTCCATTTCGACACGCTGCCTTCACGGTCCTGTGGTCAGCTACCGTCGTCGCCAGCATTGGGACCTGGATGTACAACGCGGCCTGCGCCTGGCTCATGACGAGCCTGAGCCCGAATCCGCTGCTCGTCGCACTCGTCCAGGTCGCCAATGCCCTTCCGATGTTTCTCTTCGCGATTCCGGCGGGGGCACTGACAGACATTGCCGATCGACGCCGGTTGCTCATTGTCGCCGAGAGCGCCACCACAGTGCTCTCTGCCATCTTCGCCGTGCTCGTCGCGTTGGCTCTGGTAACGCCCCCCGTCCTGCTGCTGTTCGTGTTCCTGATCGGTGCGGGGTCCGCGCTGGACGCTCCGGCATGGCAGGCGATCGTCCCGCAGCTCGTGCCGAAGCGAGAGCTGGCCCCCGCCATTGCGGCGAACGGCGTGGGCGTAAACGTGAGCCGCGCGATTGGTCCGGCCGTCGGTGGCGCGCTCACGGCCGCCGGCGGCGTCCTGGTTCCTCTCTGGATCAACGCCATCAGCAACCTGGCGACGGTGGGAGCCCTGCTTTGGTGGCGCCCGCCGCGCAAGGCGCGCAGCCAGATGCCGGCGGAGCGATTCTGGAGGGCCATTCGGACGGGCTGGCGCTACGGAATCAACAGCCGCTCGTTGCGCGCGACGGCCATCCGGACCGCCGCGTTTCTCGTCTTTGCCAGCGCCTACTGGGCGCTCTTGCCGCTCGTTGCCCGTCAACAGATCGCCGGCGGGCCCGGGGCCTACGGCGTACTTCTGGGATGCATTGGCCTGGGCGCGATCGTCGGCGCGGGCGCGCTCCCGCCAGTTCGAGCAAGGCTGGGGCCGGATCGTGTCATGGCCGCCGCGACGGTGGGGACAGTGCTCGCGCTCGTGCTGTTCGGGCTGGCGCGCGACCTCGCCACAGCGCTCGTCGCGAGCCTGGTCGCGGGCCTATCATGGGTCGCAGCGCTGTCCACGCTCAACGTCTCGGCACAGTTGGCGCTCCCCGATTGGGTTCGCGGCCGCGGGCTCGCGTTGTACGTGACCGTGCTATTTGGCTCAATGTCGCTCGGCAGCGCGCTCTGGGGACAGGTGGCCACAACCCTGGGACTTCCTGCGGCGCATTTTCTCGCCGGTCTCGGCGCACTCGTGGCGATACCGATCACGCGACGGTGGAAGCTCCAAATTGGCGCTGACGTGGATCTCACGCCCGCGCTCAGCTGGCCGACGCCCGTCACAACGCGGCAGATGGGGCAGGACCAAGGGCCCGTGCTCGTCACCGTCGAGTACCATATCGACCCGCACAGTCGTGAGGCCTTTCTGGAGGCCGTCGAAAGACTGTCGCAGGAACGGCGCCGGGATGGCGCGTACGAATGGGGGATCTTCGAGGACGCAGCCGACGACGGACGATTTCTCGAGACCTTCCTCCTCGAGTCGTGGCTCGATCACTTGCGCCAGCACGAACGCACGACGAGCGCGGACCAAGCTGTACAAGCGGAAGTGCTTCGGTTCAATACGCGAGGCGTCCCAACAGTCACGCACCTCATCGCAGCGGAGCGAAGGCCGTGATCGTTACGCCGGAATCGCGGCGTCGCCGCACCTCCGATTCGGAGCGGAGGTGCTCACACAATGAACGCGCCGCGTCCCCCCTCGAGCACGGCTAACACCGCCCTTTGGCTTGGCTCGGGCAGGGCCGCCAGCTTGGCGTCCCTGGTCCCGCCATTGATGAACGAGAATACGACCGTCTGGTCGCTCCGCTCAATACGCGTGACATGATCCATGTTGATGGCCAGGGTCGAGTCGAGACGCAACCAGTTCGCAGCCATGAAGTCTCCAGAAAGCGTGTGGCGGGTAACGTAGCGCCAGTTGCGCGGCTGGGTAACATTCCCACCATCCCACAGCAACGCTCACCTCCATGCCAGAGTCCGCCGTTGCAATCTACGCATTGATCATCGCGAACCTGCTCATCGCGGCGCTCAAGTTCACCGCGGGGCTTGTCACGGGCAGTTCGGCCATGGTGGCGGAAGGGATCCATTCGGTCGTCGACGGCGCCAACGGGTCGCTACTGCTCGTCGGCCAACGCCGGAGCCGTCGACCGCCAGATGACAGTCACCCGTTCGGCTACGGCCATGAGATGTACTTCTGGTCGATGGTCGTGGCGATGCTGTTCTTTGGTGTCGGCGGTGGCGTGTCGGTGTTTCAGGGAATTCATCGGGTACTACAACCCGAGCCGCTCGAGAATGCCCTCTGGAGCTACGCGGTGCTCGCCGGCGCTGGCGTGATCGATGGCGTATCGTTCCTCATTGGGTTTCGTCAGTTCAGGCGAACCACTGAGGGCCGTGGTTTTTGGGGCACGGTGCGCGCGAGCAAGGATCCGGCCCTGTTCAGCGTCGTGCTGGAGGATGTCGCTGATCTGATTGGAGTTGGCATTGCGTTCGTGGCCATCGCGCTCGCGCGAGCGCTCAATGCGCCCTGGATCGATGGCGCCGGATCGATCGGGATCGGCCTGGTGCTGACGGGAATCGCGTTTGTCCTCATGCGGGAAAGCAAGGCGCTGCTGATTGGTGAGCGCGCCCGCGGGGACGTCATTGACGCTGCGCGCGCGGCCGCTGCCGGCGAACCGGCGGTCCTGGCTATCCGGCAGCTCCTCACATTGCAGTTAGGTCCCGACGACGTGCTCATTGGGTTCGGCGCAGAGTTTGAGCCCAGCCTGAGCGCAGCAGAAGTGGCCGATGCCGTGGATCGGCTCGAACGGGTGATCATGTCCGCCCACCCAGAGGTCAGACACATCTTTATAGAAGCAGAGGCCTTGCGGGGCCGGCGCTAGGAAACACAGGGGCCTCGTGGGTCCGCACAGCGCGGCATTTGATCGAGCTGTGCCAGAGGCAATCCACAGCGTGTACCCAGTACGGCGCGTAGAAAACAGGGTCGCTGGAGTCAGGACGAGATGCATCCCTGCACCGAAGGGCAATTGTGCGTGCTTAGCGTCCAGCGTCTAACGTCCAACGTCCAACGTCCAACGTCTAATCTTCATTGCGCTGTTAGAATCGAACAACCTGGAGGCGATCTTGAGCGCAACTCAGCCGCGCGTGGTGATCGTTGGCGGCGGCTTCGGCGGACTCTCCGCGACGCGCCATTTGGCTGGGGCTCCTGTCAGCGTGACGCTCATCGACAAGCGGAACTACAATCTCTTCCGTCCCATGCTGTACCAGGTGGCCACGGGGCTGTTATCCGCCGACGAAATCGCCGGGCCGCTCCGTTCGATCCTGAACCGCCAGCAAAATGTTGAGGTGCTACTCGACGAAGTCGGAAGCATCGACACGGAAAAGAGACTGGTGCACCTGAAACAGCACGTGGTGCCGTACGACTTCCTCGTGCTCGCGACCGGAATTCAGTACAACTACTTTGGTCACGAGGACTGGCGGAGCGCGGCGCCGGGCCTCGAATCGCTCGACGACGCCGACCTGATTCGTGGCAAGGTCCTACTGGCCTTCGAGCGCGCGGAGGAGATTGCCGCGCTCGACCACGCGGACACGGAGAGAATACGGCAACTGCTGACGTTTGTCCTGGTCGGTGGGGGCACAGTGGGCGTGGAGATGGCGAGCACGTTGGCGGAAATGTCGCGCATGGCCCTGACGCACGATTTCCGCCACATCGATCCTCGCTCGGCGAGAATCCTCCTCTACGAGACAGCCCCGCGGGTGCTTCCCACCTTTCCGGAGGTCCTGTCGACCAAGGCGCAGCGCCATCTCGAGAGCCTCGGCGTGCAGGTGTACACGAACACCCGCGTCACGAATGTGGACGCCGCTGGGATCGTCGCCAATGGCGAGCGCGTGCCGGCCGCCACGGTGTTGTGGAGCGCGGGCGTGCTTGCGTCTCCCGCAGGACGATGGCTGGGAGCGGCCATGGACAAGTCCGGCAAGATCATCGCGAACTCGGACTTTTCCGTGCCGGGGCACCCGGAGATTTTTGCGATTGGCGACACGGCGCACGTCGTCGCACGCGCGCGGAATTTGGTGGGCATCAAGGTGAAAGAGCCAATGGTCATGCCTGGAGTCGCACAACCGGCCATCCAGGAGGGCAAGTACGTGGCCGGCTTGATTCGGCGTCGTGTGCAAGGACGGGGGCCGCCAGCGCCCTTCTGGTACTGGGACAAAGGCGATCTCGCCATTGTGGGCCGCACCTATGCCGTCGCGGACCTGCGGTTCGTACGCTTCGCAGGATTCTCAGCCTGGATTGTCTGGGCGGCTGTGCACATTTATTTCCTAATCGGATTCGCGAACCGTTTCTTCGTGATGCTGCAGTGGGGAGTCACGTTTCTGACCAAGCGGCGTCAGGTGCGCGTGTTCCCGGAACCAGAAGATGCCCCAACGACACCGTAGGGGGATTTTTGGCCGCACGGCGCCCAAAAATAGAGAGGAGCGGCTCGGAAAGGAGAAAGGAGACCAAGACATTGGGTGGCCTGGATGGTCTATGCGCGACGAGGCCGCGCTCCTCGGTCTCCTCTCTCCTTTCTCCTATCTGCTGTGACGCTTGGCTCGCACCCCTATTCGTTCTAGTCCGGGACGCGCGTCCAGGATTTGTCCGGGTTGAACCGCTCCATCTTCTTGAATTCCTCGAGGGTTGCTGGCCCGAAATCTTTTTGGTACACCACGCCGTCGTGGCTGACGATGAACGTCTTCACGCCAGTGATGCGGTATTCCACTGGAGCTGCAACAAGGGCGAATCCCCCGATCATCACGCCTTCCACGACGAAATCCATCTCGCCAAGCGGTGCCGCGGGTCCTTGCCCTTTGAGAATTTTGAAGAGATAGCCGTGATACGGCTGTGCGCCAGCGGTGTAGCCGTGTTCGATCGCGCGGGCAATTGCTTCGCCAATGGGACCACCCCAGGTGCCGTCTGGGTTTTGCCATGCGAGACCATCTTGCTTGCCGGGAGTGCTGATGACGCGCTGCGCGTATTGGTGCACAGCATACCCTTCGCGTTTCGCGAATGCGTATTGCTGCTGCGCCTCCACGTAGCCATGGCAGATTTGAATGGCGTCCAGCTCGTTGTAGCCGATGCGGCGGTAGAGCAGTTCCTGGCGGCCGGCGTTGGGATCGAACGACCAGGTGTCGCCCGTTTTCACAATCGGCACGGGGAACGGCCAGTTCGCGTTGCCCACGCTCAGGATTGCGCGGCTCCCGGTCTTGGGATCCAGGGAAATGCTTTGCTTCTCGTGAGCTTCCGCAGCGAAATCAGTGGCGCGCTGGCGATCTTGCGGATACTCGCCTGTGAGAACAAGGTCATCACCATCGGGGCCGAAAATTTCTTCGAGCGCCAGCTCGTCGAACTTCTCCGCGGCAGCGACGAGCGCATCAGCGGCCTGTTGGGGCGTGCTAAAGCTCTTGCCACCAGTGCCGGAGTCTGCAGGAGCAGGCGGGACCCCGTCCGCCGTCGACTGCGGCTGGCCGAAGAGGACCGCCACGAGCAGACACGCCGAGGTTGCTGCACTCGCGGTCCACAGCAGTCGGGAGCGTTTACCACTCGCAGAGGTTGGTTGCATCGTGCGCTCCTCAGATCTGCTCTCGCCGGTCACACGGCTCATCAACGTCGTCCGCGACCACCGCCACCCCTGGAGCCACCGCCCCCGCCTCGGGGTCCCATGCTGGACGCACCGCGGCTGCCCGCGGAGCGGGCGCTCGACCCGTTGAATCCCCCGGAACCCCCTCCTCCGAAGGCGTCCCGGCTTCCGCCACCGCTGCCCGACAGATCCCGGCTTCCGATGCTGTTGGCTCCGGTCGCGCCGGTGCGGTTGCCAGCGCCGGCTCCCTGAGACTCCGGCCCCTCCAGTGCGGTTGCCTGCACCCCCTCCCTGGGCGGCCCGGCTGCTGACATCGCCGCCCTGCGCTTGTTGCCGCGCCCCACCCTGGCGATTGCCCGCCGACTCTCCGCGTGTTCCCCCACCGAACCGATCCGCCGTGGCGCGGTCCCCATACGGCGCACCGCCGCGGTGCTGCGCATTATGCTGCCAGTTCGAGTTTCGATTTGCGTTGACGTTGCGGTTGACGTTCGTGTTCCGGTTGAAGCTGTTGTAATTGTTGACTTGGACGTTGCTCGCACCCCATGCCGGCCCATAGCCCCAACCGCCGCTCCACATCGCCCCCATAGCCACGCCAACGCCAAAAGAAATCGCCATCCCCGCGGCGTAATAGCCCGGGGGAGGATAGTAAATCGGTGGGTAGGGATAGACGGGCGCCCCGTACACCACGACAGGATTGTATGAAGGCACGTACACGACTTGGGGGTCGGCTTGTTCGACCACGATCACGGTCTTGTTCTCGACTTCCTTGGTTTCCACCTTCTGTTGCTCGGTGGACTTCAAATTGCCGTTGTCCTTGGCCTTCCCGCGCATGCGCTGCACTGCATCCATCACGTCGCTTTCCTGAGCGAGGAATGCATTGCCGAGATCCGTCGTCCACTGGATGTCATCGGCGAGGCGGTTCACCACATCGGGCAGACCGGCCATCGATTGCACGCTCGGGTCCCACGGCTCCTTGGCCACGGCATCCGCCAGGTCCTTGTCTTTCAGCTTCGGGTTCTTCTTCAGCCACTGCTGGAGCTGGATGAGTTCGAGAGGATAGGTCGACGCCGCCAGCGTCTGCGCCAGCAAAGGGTCTGGATAGAGGGCAATCGGGGCCACGAGTGCATCGAGCTGATCGGCCGGTAGCCGATCCGCCTTTTGCGCTGGCTGAGACGAGCTCGCCGTCTCCTGTGCCTGGGCGGTCGCGGGCAGCTCTCCGCTCACAAGCAACGCGGCACTCAAAGCGCCGGTGCAGTTTCGTGCGATTTTCACGAGCAGTCTCGATCGAGGGGTTTTCTTCGTCATGACTGCTGGCCCGGTCACCGGTCGGCGTCCTTCTTCACTACCCATTGCTACAAGGAGGTACGCCACAAAACACAGTGTCCTTTAGGCAGATAGCGTCCTGTTGAAGTCGCTGAGGGCAGCCATGAATTCACGTCCATCCGGCCTGCGATTCATGCCGCGCTCTCTGGTTCCCTTCGCTGAGGGCTGGAGCACCGACGAAACGGACCATCGCACGGCGAGCGGATTTTGCACTAAGGTCGCATGGTGAACGAAGGATGGCCGGCGTTACCGTGAAACATCCGGTGCCACAGACCGGTAGGGGCGACGGCTGCGTCGCCCGCCGTTTGCCATAGACCGTAGGGGCGACGCATGCGTCGCCCGCCGTTTGCCTATCAATGACGGAGCCCAATCCTCTCGAGAGCGATTTCTCGTTGGTACTCGGTGGGCCGATCTTCCAGATCTATCGGAAGGCGCACCTCTCGGGAACCGCGTTGGAGCTCTTGCAGCGCCGAGTGGTCGTCATCACGCTGATCGCATGGCTCCCGTTGCTGGTTCTGACGCTTGCGAGATACTCGAGCTGGTGGCATCGATCCGCTCTCCTTTTTTCGCGACGTTGAGGCGCACGTCCGCTTCCTCATCGCGCTACCGGTCCTCATCGCCGCCGAGGTCATGGTTCACCGGCGATTGCGACTCGTCGTACGCAATTTCATTCTCCGGGATATCGTACGTCCCGAGGACGTGCCCGCCTATGACCACGCCCTCGCATCAGCTATTCGGCTGCGGAATTCTGTCCCGCTCGAAGCCGGGTTGATGATCGGCGTCTATGCCTTGGGTTTGGCCCTCTGGAGTTATCGCGCCCCGCCGGGTTATCCGACCTGGTACAGCCTGACTGGCGACCGTTGGCAGCTGACGCCAGCCGGCTTCTGGTACGTCTTCGTCAGCATCCCACTGTTCCAGATCATTCTAGTGCGCTGGTACCTGAGGCTGCTCATCTGGTTTCGTTTCCTGTGGTATGTCTCCAGGTTGAACCTGCATCTCGTTCCCACTCACCCCGATCGCTGCGGCGGGCTCGGCTTCCTGAGCAGAGCCGCGTACACGTTCGGACCGATCCTGTTCGCGGAAGGAGCGTTGCTCTCGGGTCTGATTGGCAGCAACGTTCTGTACGGAGGGGAAACCTTGATGTCCTACAAGGTCGAGGCCGTGGGCTTCGTCGCGTTCTTCCTCTTCTTCCTGCTTGGGCCACTCTTGATGTTTACGCCAGGGCTGCTTCGCAACAAGAGGAAGGGATTGGCGGATTATGGCCTGTTCGGCGAGCGATACGTCCAGGGGTTCGAGCGGAAGTGGATCCTGCAGCCGGCCCCGACCGGCCCACTCTTGGGAAGTCCCGACATTCAATCGCTCGCCGATCTCGGCAACAGCTATGGTCTCGTGCGCCAGATGCGCGTGTTTCCATTCGGAACCCAGGACATCATCAATCTCGCTTGGGTCACTTCCTTACCACTACTGCCGCTCCTACTCACAGTCTTCTCCGTGGATGAGCTCATCAAGAGGGTATTCAAGGTCTTGTTCTGAGGTAGTCTGTCCCTACGCGCCCGGCCAGGGAGGCGCCCATCCGATATCCGCCATCCGCTCCTAACAGACGGGTGACGCGTAACGGGTAACGACCACAGGCGACCGGCCCGAAGGCGTGCACAGACTCACCCCGGCGGGTAGGGGCGACGCAATGCGTCGCCCTCTGGCATCGACCACGATCTCTCGGTTTCCAGCGACATGTCGGCCGTCGCCCTCCAATATGGGGGAATGGCGCAACAATCCTGAGGAATCGCGCGCGGCGCACGTCATAGACCTTGGTCCTAGGACTAAAGGCCGACTCACGACTGCGCCGACGACCCGCGTACGCAACCGCTCGGCTGCGTGCATCACTCGGGCAGACCTTGGTCATGATTGCCGTAGGGGCGCGTGCGCTTTTGACTGATACCCATATCTGATATTGCGTTGGCAAGGGGCGAAGCGCAGGTCGGCGCCGCGTCCCACATGACCGGCGCCACCGCGACCGCGCGTCCGTCCACGGCGACCGCACGGCGCATGCACAGCAACCCTCGCAGGCATGTCTCAACGCCAAGCGGTCGTCGTCGTTGTCCTCCTTGCGAGCGTGCTCACCGCCGCGGCCTATGGCCAGACGACGGCCGGTGCGGCAGCCGATACCGCGACCGCCACGCAGAGATCCGCCCAGCAGCCGCCATTAGCGTGCGAATCGCAACTGGGTCAGCGCACCCATTGCCCGGCCAACACATCGAAGGGCGTGGTGCTCGCGGGCTCAACCGGCGCGGCGCCGTGTTTACTAGGCAAGACGTGGGGCTACGACGACACCGGCATCTGGGTGTCCGACGGATGCAGCGGTGAGTTCGAAACGGGGCAGGTCAAGCAAGCGGCAACAACGAAGAAAGAGACCCCCCGCTACGTGCCGAACCTCGGATTCCTGCTGTTCGACGGCGATAAAGGCCAGATCTACTTCCGTCTCTTCACGTACGCGCGCTATCTGAATCAACTCGGCCTCGATCCCATATACGTCGACCATTTCGGCGTCAGCCACTCCGTGCAGCTACGCCAGGATATCCAACTGACGAAGTTCTTCGCCCCGTTTGCCGGTTGGTTCCTGACGCCGCAGTTCCGGTATTATCTCTATGTCTGGTCGGCCAACACCTCGCAGGGCCTGCCGGCGCAAGTCGTCGGCGGCGGCAATTTCAGCTGGACGTTCAACAGGTTCCTGACGCTCGGCGCCGGGATCTATGCTCTGCCGTCAGTGCGAAGTACTGAGGGCCAGTTCCCCTACTGGCTGGGCGTCGACGACCGCCTCACCGCGGACGAGTTTTTCCGAGGCTCCTATACGCAAGGCATATTCGTCAAGGGCGAGTTGACCTCGAAGCTCAAGTACTCCGCGATGCTCGCCAACAACCTGAGCACCCTCGGCGTGAGCGCCGCGCAACTCGATAACAAACTTGGGACGCAGTCCGTCTCACTCGTGTGGCTGCCGTCGACCGGAGAATTTGGCCTGTACAGCACGTTCGGCGACTACGACGACCACCAGCAGGTCGCCACGCGACTCGGCGCGCACTTCACGCATAGCCTCGAAGACGCACAGAGCCAGCCCGGGACGGAAAGCATCGAGAACACTCAGATTCGCCTGTCGGACGGCAGCATCATCTTCACGCCCGATCTGTTTGGTCCCGGGATCACGGTGACCAAGTTGGACTACCAAATGACGAGCTTCGACGGCGGCATCAAGTACCGGGGTGTGGCGCTCGAGGGCGAGTTCTACAGTCGCTGGCTGAACAACTACAGGGGCACGAATATCGATGGCCTCCACACCATCAATGACGTCGGCTACCAGCTGCAGTCGTCTGGGATGGTCGTTCAGAAGTTCGTGCAGGTATATGTCAGCGGGTCGCAAATCTTCGGCAGCTACGGCAACGCGTCTGAGCTTCGCGCTGGCGCAAACTGGTACGTCATTGGTCAGCGCGGGCTGCGTCTCAACGCCGAATGGATTCACCTGGTCCATTCGCCGGTCGGATATCTGGCCGTGCCCTACCCCGTCGGAGGCAACGGCAATCTGTATAGCGTCGCCTTCGAGATGAACTTTTGATGCCGCAGGTGCAGCCGTTGCTGAGCGCGCGTCGGGTCGCCGTTAATTGTGCTCTCCGCCTTACAGGCCTGGTGGTGGCGGCCGACTCGCCCATCTGACGCGAGCAGTCAATGGACTATCTCGCGTCGACGCTTCGGAAACACCCCGAGTTGGCAATCTTCCTGACGATCGCCGGGGTTCTTACTGGGGCGACTCCGCGTTGGTTCCATACGGGTGGACAACGTGCTCGGCACCTTGATCGCCGGAATCGTGATCGGGCCACTCGACATCCGCGTCCCTCCAATCGTCCAAGTCGTTTTCGTCGATCTCTTTCTTTTCGCCACCTGTGCAGAGCACGGTCCCCGTGCTGGCGTACACGGTGCCCTATGCGATCTCGAACGTTCTGTTAACGGCGCTCGGGCCAGTCGTAGTGGCCCTCACACGCTAGGGAATTCCAACTGGCACGCTGCGCGACGCGCTATCGTGCGGCAAATGCCTTGCCGCGGATCGTTGCGTAAACGGCATCGAAGACCTTGAGGCTGCTGATATTCGCCACTCCACCGATCACGATCGGATTGCCGAGATACAGGACCTCGCCGTCCGCGCTGGTGAATGCCGGCCACGAGGACAAGCGCCGCCCGTTCGGATTGCCCGATCGCGCAAAGTTTACCCAGGGTACGGTGGGACACATCGCATTGTTTCGGCGCTGAACCGATCATCGATGTGATCTTGTCCGCATCGTCGCGGTCGCGGGCATTATGGACCACCGTCCTGTGGGGCGCGCGCGTATTCGTCGCCGTCCCACACGGACCGCACGCGGCCTGCTGGTCGGCGGGTAGGGGCGACGCATGCGTCGCCCTCTCGCACCGCCCCGCGAGGCTTGCCGGGCAACCCACGCCTCTACGGGCTAGGCCTGGAACTGTCGCAGATGATGGTCGAGGTGCGAGTACATCAACTGAGCCCATTCCGCCGGCGTCAGCGGTCCGAAGAATGGGTGCGGATGCGTAGTACAACCGGCAGGCCCGCCCGCCGCGAACCGGTCGATGATCTCTCGCAATCGGCGCGCCTCGACGCCCAGGTCCCGGTCATCCGCTACCACCAGGTGGCGATCCGTCGGTGCGTTGCGACCCATGGGCCGTCCGCGCACGAGCAGCGCCTGTTTCGCCAATCCTCCCAGGACCCGGCCAATGAAGACCCGCGGCGGACGTAGTTCCCCGGTCGCCATCTGCATTCCAGCCGTGCAATGCGCGACCGCTTGCGCCGGAGTCATCTTGCCCCACTGCCGCTCACTGTCCGGTCTTAGCCGCGCGATCCGGTCTTTCACCTCCGTGACCGTCGCCGCCTCAAAGAGATTTTTCATATGGTCTCGTCCTATTGCCGAAAGTCTGGTGCCTCGCGGAGCAACGCCCGCTCTGTCGTGTTCGATCTCGAGCGCCACACCTGATTGAAGCCGTCCGTACTCATTTTGTCGATCCAACTCCATTGTGAACGACGAACAGTCCGTGCGGATCGTATTTCTTCTTGATTTCGCCGAGACGCGGATAGTTGGTGCCCCAGTACGCGTGCGCGAAGTCCTTCTGGAAGTAGCTGCTCTCGCTCACATACGCTCCCGTTTCTCCCGTCACAGCTCGAAGTTGATCGGCACATAGACCGATCCGCTGCGCGGCTCGTCGACCTTCTTCAATCGACGGCTCGAACCCCGCAATTCCCGGATAGGCGGGGCCTTGACCATCGGCCACGATCGCCAGGGCAAAGGCGGTCAGGACTGAAGGATTCATCGCGGTGTCCTTCGCTGCCGCGAGGACGTCGCTCGGCGCCCCCGCCAATCCCTTGTTGAAGTGCAATTCCACACCTGTGTGGCGAGACGCGGCAAATAGTGCGTCGGCGAGGCGCTGTTGAGAGTCACCCTCGAGTAACGACGCTGGCAGCCACAGTGACTCGTAACCCCAGAATGAACCACCCGACCTGCCCCCCGTCCCCTTTCCACCATGCATTATTGGGTCCGGCACCCGGCCGGTCATCGAACGCGAGGATAGGCTGCGCCAGGTGTGCCAGAAGATGATCGAGGAGCCCGATGAACGGATTCGAGTTCGGGAGGAACAGCTCGGGCCAATGCGCTTTGAACCATGGCACGTCCCACATGCGTTGCGCGGGCCAGCTTACGATCGCCATCCCCGACTTGATTGAATATGAGCCGGGCGAACGCTTGGCCCAGTCCAGAAAGGGCTGCCAGGTTTTCTTCGCCTCGTCAGTGTCGACTCCTTGAGAGACCATCGCGATCTCGAGTGTGTTGTCGGAATGCACGCGGGCCTGCTCTCCCCAATGTTCGTTGAAGAGATGCTCGGCATAGAAGCTCACGAACTCTCGGATGAGGCGTCGATATGCATCATCCGATGTCGCCTTGATCGAGAAACTGGCAGTACCGAAGAACTCGGGAAGGTCGTGAAGCCTGAGTGTGAGGCTGCTCACGACACCGAAGGTGCCGCCTCCTCCCCCTTTCAGCGCCCAGAACAGATCAGGGTTTGTGCAGGGGTTCGCGATACGAACCGTGCCGTCGGCGGTGACCACCTCGGCTTGCAACAGGCTCGCTGCCGCCGTGCCATAGTGCTTCGAGTTACTCCCAAAGCCGCCGCTTTGAACGAGTCCGGCCACGCCCACTGTCGTGCACCCTCCGCCCTGCACGTACTTCCCGCCTTGGGTCGTCGCTGCCTGGTAGGCCTGCATCCAGATCGTTCCGGCACCGAGCGTGACCGCTGGCTGGGGCTGCATCGCGCGTTCGCATCCTTGCGGAACGAATCCGCCGTGCATTGCGATGTCGTGCATATGCCTGGTCCAAACCAGAAGCGAGTTGGGCGCGTTCGAGGTCCCCTGATAGCTGTGGCCGCCGCCTTTCACCACCAGCCGCACGTTGTTTTCGCGAGCGAAGTTGACCGCTGCAGCGATATCGTTGGCATTTCGTGCCGCGATCGCGTACACGCTCGGTTGGCTGGCCCACGCGTCGACCCATCCCAGAGTCTGCGTGAGGCCTGGCTGATCACCGACGTAATACGGATTGCGCAGATCCTTCATGAGACGTCCGGCCGCGGCACCCTTCGGATCCGTTTTCAATATGGAAAGCGGAAAGTCGATGGGAATCAGATTGCCACCGACCGCATCGTTGAGACGCTTCCATGCCGCGGCCGATGGCCACCCGGTATTTGTGGAACGGCGCAGGCGAAAACGCGTACTCGACCGCAAGTGGCGTGACAGGATCGGGGGCAGAGCAACCGATCCCATTGCCTGCAAGAATAGGCGTCTGTTCATGGAGGCATGACCTTCGCCGATTCGAGTATTGAATGCCGAAGTCGCCGAGACATGCGGCCGTTCCAGCGCACGCGTGGTTACTGAGTATACTCGCCCAGCTCGAACTGTGTATTGAGACCGCAGACCACGACCATCGTGCGCGGTGACTTGGACGCCCTCGATGAACGGCACCGCGAAATTACGGCGTGCCAAGCCCCGGTATTGGCTTCGGTACCGCATACAGGCTGTCCGCTGACGGCGCGCGGACGGCAGTCGGCGCATAGGCCGCCGGATGCCGCCGTGCATTGCCCCCTAGAGCCGCATACATTGTATGCTACTTGACCGCTTACGTTTTGATTTGGCAATATCATCACACGCGCAATTACACTGATGCTCGATTATATTGCGTTATGTGGCCGATCGTGTGTCTCGTACCCGCCCATGCGTCTTGGTGCTTGGACCCGAGGCGAGCGTTGTTCGCCGTTCGCCGAGTACGCAAGGGTGTGGTGGATCCGACAGCGGCGCGCGCCACAACACCACGATCACGAGGGAGTTGGTGTGAGTGAATCGAATCAGGACCACGCCGCGAAGCTGAGTGACCAACTCTGCTTCGACCTGTATGCGGCCGCACGGGCCGTCACGCGTGCCTATGGGCCAGCCCTGGCCGCTGTGGGGCTCACCTACCCACAGTACCTCGTCATGACGACCTTGTGGCAGCACGCCCCACGCACGGTGAAGGAGTTAGGACAGAGGCTCGATCTCGACTCCGGCACGCTGTCGCCGCTTCTCAAGCGACTCGAGTCGGCGGGTCTGGTGACCCGCCACCGCCGCCCCGATGACGAGCGCACGGTCGAAATCGCTCCGACGGCCAAAGGACGCGCGCTGGTACGCGACGCTGCAGGCGTACCGAGGGCGATGGCCGGCGCGATGGGGATCTCGGCTCAGGAAGCGAGACGCATCCGCGCGGTGTTGGCAAAACTGATTGCGTCCCTCGGGCGCAACCTCGACGACGAAGAGTCTCGCGTGGCGGAGGCCGGCGACGCGTCCCAGCGCCGTGCGGCCTCGTGATCGGCCACCTCGTCGTCACCGGTTGGCCTGTCCGCTTTGTTCTCGTGCCGATGGTCCTCGTCGGACTGCTCGTCGCGCGGTGGCTGCTGCGCCGAACAGGTAGGCCATTGGCTGGTCCGCCGCCTTGACGAGCGCCGGGTCGCCGGACGGAGTGGCAGAGCTGGTCGACGGGCGTCGAGCAGGTCGCGGCCGCTCGCTCTACCCCATCGGGTTAGGCGCCGTTGCTGGGGTAGGCCTGGCCGAGGGACGTTGTCGACACCTCGGACGGGCTCTCTGCTTGGTGCCGGGCGAGCGAGGTCGTCACTTGCTTGAGAAGCGTGCGGAGCCGGTGACCCGCCTCCGCCGACAGGCCCATTACGGAGGCCATCTTGTTGGGCACCCCTGCTGCGTCGCGCAAGAGCGCGGTTCCCTTCGGCGTGAGTGCGACCTCGACGGCCCGTTCGTCCTCATGGCGCCGGCCGCGGGAGACCAGGCCGGACGCGTCGAGTCGCTTCAGGAGTGGCGACAGCGTGCCGGAATCGAGCGCCAGGCGGTCGCCGAGCTCCGTAACCGTGCGCGGTGCGCGTTGTCTCAGCGCCACCATGACCAAGTACTGCGGGTACGTGAGCCCCAGCGAGGACAAAAGCGGCCGGTAGGCGCGCGTAACGGCCCGCCCCGTGGCGCAGAGATCGAAACACAGGCTCTCACTCAGGTCGGCTGCCTCTACTATGTGATTCAGCTTTACCACGGATGACCTCTCGTCAATCGGACGGCTGGAAGGTCGGAGGCCCTGCGCTCGCCGCCGCGTACCTGAGAGCCTTCGGCGACGACTATTGGGCGGTGCGTCACCGGCGACCCCCGCGGGCGCTTGCTCCGCGGCGGCGCCCCGGTGGGCGCTCATCGCAAACGCTAGCCTATAATATAACGATCAATCAAGTTGTCAATGATTGTCTATTGACAGGTTCATTTGTACACGATAGAATAGTACACCAAGGGATTGGAGGTAGCGGCGCCCGATCGACGCCCGCCGCCGCCCTCACCACACTCCCCGCTCCAGGAGGCCTGATGCTCGCCCGTCGGCACGTTCAAACCATGGTGACGATCACGGCGCTTGCCGCGATCGCGGCGTGTAACCCGTTCGCCACCAAACCGGAGGTCGGTCGGATCGATCCTGAGAACTCCGCTGCCAACACAGGATGGAATGCGACTTTGTCGACGCCCGGCGGCATGACGGGAGCGGTCGACCTCCACGGTACCGCATCGCTCGTCGCTCATGGCTCGGGCAAGAGCGTGGCGACCATCGCCATCAGCAACGCGGCGCCAAGCGGCGTGCATCCGTGGCATGTGTATCAGGGGCAATGCGGCGACAACGGCGCCGTCGTCGGCTCGGCGACCGCGTACCCGCCGCTCAATGTCAATGCGGCTGGGACCGCGACCGCGATGGCGAGTTTGCCACTCGAGCTCCCCACCTCAGGTGCCTACTACGTCGCCGTGAATGCGTCGGCGGCAAACATGCAGACGGTCTTGGCCTGCGGAAATTTGGCGCCGCCCAACGCTGGATAACGACGCGCGCACGCCGGCGTGGGTCGGGGAACCAGTGCTGACCGCACGCCGGCTGGGCCGCGAGCACGGTGCTGCTCGTGGTCTTTCTCGGTATCCTGTTCGGACTCGCCTTGTCGGCCGGCGTCGACCGGCTCGCGGGCGCGCACCTGGGGCGTTGGCGCATGCCGCGTGCAGTGAGCGCCGCGGCGATCGTGCTCGGCCTTTTTGGATCGCTTGGTATTATCGGCGCAGCGGTGTATCCAACTCTGGCCGAACAGGCCCAGGAGATCCAGCGGTGCCGGCGCTTGCGATGGCGCTGCTGGACTCGCCCCAGAAGGCCGCGTCGGTGCTCGTGGTCTATCTCATTATCCAAGGCATCGAGTCCAATATCCTGATCCCGATGCTCATGAAGGGGCAGATTCACCTCGCCCCCGCGCTCACGATCGTCGCGCAGGCGCTCATGACCCTCGCCTTCGGCTTTTTGGGACTCATGGTCGCCGTCCCTCTGACTGCCGCGCTCATCGTCCCGGTCAAGCTGCTCTACATCGAGGACGTGTCGGCGACGGCATGACCAACCGTGACACTGCCCAGGCGAGCGCCGGTCTGGTCGGACAGCTCGCGACGTAGGCTCGGCGGCCGCAGCACCCACGCCCGCATGTTTCTGGGCGCAATGGCCGTCCTCGCCGGCACCTGTGCCTCGATCGATACATATGACGCCCAATATAGTTGGCGCACATATCGTTAGACACTATTCCCTCTTGACTTATCCCATTGTGCGCAATATAATTGTAGGCGAGTGCTGGATCGCGCGCACCACGGACTCGCCGAGTCGCGCGTGCCGCCACACTCTCGGCCCGGGAGGGCCCTGTGCGCATGCAACGCTCTGTGCAGATCCTAACTGTCTTCATGACGCTCGCGACGGTCGTCGCGTGCGGGACGTACGGGAGAGGGACGAGGAACCCGAGTCCCGAGTACTCCGCCACAGTCGTTTGGGACTCCGGTCCGATCGACCGGGACTACAATGGCCAGCGAACGGAATTAGAGGCGCGACACAGTCAAGAGATCGCCAACCCACGAGCTGGCGAATCGGCGGAGCAGATGAAGGGCCGGCACGCGGCGGAGAGCAAGGATCTCGATACGCGGTATGCGGCGGGCAAAGCGTCTCACTCCAATAGCGTGCCAGCGTCGGATCAGGGACACGACGACCGGTCTCGCTAGCACGAGGAGGGTGGACGTGGATCGTGCGGCGTGACCGGACGATCCCCGTGCAGAGAAGAACGACGCAGGTCCCTTTGAAAGTGGAGGCTGCAATGACGTGGAAATGGAGTGCCCGCGGACACCTCATGAGCACGGTGGTGGTGGCATCGTTGCTCGCCAGCTCGGCGTGTGCATCACATCCACCTTACCAGCATCCGGGCGATGCCGCTCGCTATGCGCACCACGCACCGCCCCCGGGTCGGCAGGAAACGCCGCCGGCGCAACCCGGACCGGAGTACAGCTGGGGGTCCGGCCACTACAGCTGGGACAGCAATGACTTCCTATGGCGCGACGGCGGGTGGGCCGTTCCACCCACCGGGTATTACGCCTGGACCGCAGGCAACTGGGAGAAAAGCGGCACCGACAACTGGGTGTATGTCGAAGGCCACTGGCAGTAGGAGCGAAGTCTCGATATCAGCGCGTCCATTGTTGGTCAATGATCGGCTACCTACTCGCAGCACTGAGAGTCGTATGACAATCCCGCTCTTCTCCGCACCAGTTGGACCGATCAGGGAACGCCGGCGGCGCCGGCGGCGATGGCAGCGACGATATTGGGGGTCAGTGCTGCTCAGACGGGCGGCTGTGTTCGAGGTCGGGGCCCTGATCGCCCTGGTGATCTGTATCGTCCCGGTGCTGGACTAACTACCGACACCTCGCAGTGGCGGCCGGCGCATCCCGCGCCGCAAGACGCACGAGGTTTGGCATATCCAAGGATGTGCCAAACCCTCCCGCGGGCGAATCGCGCGCTCCCTGATCACGGCGGTCGCTCGAATGGCCAAGCGGTCGGCCACATCACGCGCTCCGACCCCGTGCACTTGTGGTCAACCCGGCCCCGCACATGGCATGGTCAAGGTGAACGTTGAGCCGACGCCGAGGGTGCTGACGACCGTGACATTGCCACCCATCGCTCTCGCCAGATCGCGGCTGATGGCGAGGCCGAGTCCCGTACCCTCGTCCGTCCCGCTCAGCCGCCGGCCAACCTGGACGAACGGGTCGAAGAGCGTCTTCAGGTGCTCGGCCGCGATCCCGCGCCCGGTGTCGCGGACGGTCAGGTCGACCGCGGCCGCTGTCCCGGATCGGGAGATTGACGTCGCGTCGCTGACGCGCCGCCGACGGTCGGACCGTACGGCCGCGAGTGTGACGCTGCCGCCGGCGTCCGTGAACTTGATCGCGTTGGACAACAGATTGAGCAGGATCTGGAGCACTTTCTCCACATCCCCATGGACGACGAGAGTGGGGAGGCAGGGGGTGCGCACGAACGCAATGCCTTTCGCCGACGCTTGCGGCTCGACCATCAGCGCGGCGCCGTCGAGTACCTCGCTCACGGGGCTGTCCACATTGACGAAAGGAACCTCCCGCGATTTGAGCCTTGCGAAGTTCAGCACGTTGTTGATGAGGCCGAGCAGGTGCTTACTTGCCGTTCGGATCCGACCCAGCGCGTCCAGTTGCTCCACGGTCACCGGCCCGCGCAGGCCGATCGCGACGAGTTCCGTGTACCCCAGAATGGCGTTCAGCGGTGTGCGCAACTCGTGGCTCATCGACGTGAGAAACGAAGTCTTGACCAGATTGGCGTGCTCCGCGTCTCTGCGCGCAGTGTCCGAGCGCGCACGAGCGGCGTCGGCGCTGATTTGCGCCAGACGCGCTCCATCGTAGCGACGCGCACCGTCCAGGAGATCCGCGCAGCGGCTCGCGAGATCCTCCGCGAGTTGGACGTCGTCCACCGTATAGGGGGCGGCCCCGATCGGATTCACAAACGTGATCGCGCCGCGGAGTCGCTTGTGAATAATGAGCGGCACGACGAGGAGGGCCCCGAGCCCGAGCTCTCGCAGCAGACGGAGATTATCCGGACCATGCGCCGCGCCCGCGAGCGCCGCGTCGACGTCGGTGTCCACGATGGTCGATGCCCGCGTCTCCGCAATGAGTGAAACGCCCAGCGGATCGCCAGGCGCTGGCGACCAGCGCTCGTCCAGGTCCTGAACGATGGCCCTCTTCATCGGGTCGGGGTGCACAATGGGCAGCCGCCACCACGAGGCATCGGGCCGGTCGACATCGACGATGGACCAGGCGCCCACCTTCGGAAGGGCAACCGTCGCGATCGCCGCATAGACGGCCTCGAGGTCGAACGAGACACCCAGGCGGCGACTCTCCTCGGCGAGGAATACCGCTCGGGCTCGGGCGCGGTCAGCGCCCTGCGCCACGTCCTGCTCCCGCAAGGCGGCAAAGAGGAGGCGCTCCGTGATCGCCCGCTGACGTGAGCGTGCGTCCTCTCCGCGGCGAGTTGCCCGGACCGTCACCACGAGGTAATCCAACCGACCCGCCCCTTCCACGACGGGCCACACATCACAGGACCACGTCGCGCGACGTGCCGGCGATTCGCCCATGGGCGGGAATCCCAAGTGCGCATCCTGCACGGCGACGCCGTCGCACCGGACCCGATCGAGAAGCCCATTCAACCCCTCGTGTTCGGCGGATGGTAGTGCGTCCACTATGGGCACGCCAATGTCGGCGCGTGCGGCAGCGGCTTCACTGAGTTGTCGAAACGCGGCATTGGCAAACACGAGCACGTGTGCCGCCCCACTCACGACCGCCGACGGCAGCGGCGCGCACTCCAGGTGCGCGTGCGCGAGGCGCACCGACTCCTCCATGGCTGCCGCCACACGATCGTCCACATAAGCGATCGGCCCCCCTGCTGGGGCCACATCGGCTGGATGTCGCGGGATGGTGACCATTTAGGTCCTCCGGCTCGCCGGCGTCGAACCTGCGGACTCCTGATCCCCGTGCGCGACCGCCCGATATCTCCGCCGCTGCGGATCGCCAACCTCGCTCGCGTAGTCCAGCGCGATCAGTCGCTCCAACACCCCAGCGACGTCTCCATTGGCGATACCGGCGTGCGTCGCGAGCTGCTGCGGCGACGCCTCGCGGAGCCGAATCAGCACGTCGAGGATCGTGCCCTCCCGCTCCGTGAGTCCGGCGTAGCCCGCACGGCGCACCCGCTGCTGGCGGTCTGGGACGCCAGTGGTGATGCCGTGATAATCCTCGAGCCGCTGCCCGATGACTGCGCCGCGCGCGCCGATCTCGTAGGTCCGATAGTCGCGGCTGTGCTGGCTGCCGCGCATCTTGACCACCACGAGCACGGGCCGGAGCTCGCCGGCGATTTCCACATATCGCTGCACGATGATGTCGTCCGTGATGAAGGACACACGCTCGAGTGTGACACCCGTCGTGGGAAATGCCGGCGTTTCGGCCGTCATGACGACAGTGACACCCGTCGCTGTGAGCGCGCCGACGAGGCGATACAGCGACTCCCGGAAGTCCTCCCGAAAGGTGGGAGCGAGCGCCACCTCGAAGCCGGATAACGAATCGATGACCACGCGTGTTGCGCCGAGCCGCTCGACCTCATCCAGGATCGCAGCCAGCGTCTCATCAACGGAGAGGTCCAGTGGCCGCAGATAGATCAGCGCCAACTTGCCGTCCTCAACCATCGCAGCGAGATCAATGTCCAGCGCTTTCGCTCTCGCCAGGTACGCTTCCGGGTATTCCTCGAAGACGACCGCCACCGCGGCTTCACCCCGCGTGAGACCCTCGGCCAGGAACTGCGTGGCGAACGTCGTCTTCCCGCTGCCGGCTGGACCAGTCAACAAGACGGCGTCGCCCGCAGGGTATCCGCCGCCTGTCATCGCATCGAGTCCCGGTACGCCGGTCGCGAGCCGCTCGGTGCGACGCGGCCGTCGCGCTTCCTGCTGCTCCGGAATACGTGGGAAGACCCGGATGCCGGTGTCGGTGATGCGAAAGCTGTGCAGCCCCGGCATCGACGATCGCCCGCGCACCTTGACTGCCTGGACCTTGCGAACGACGGAGTTGCGGTCCAGGACCTGCGACAGCCAAAAGAATGCCGTCGGCAACGGTGAAGACGGGATTCTGCAACTCGGGCTCAACGTATTCACCGATCAGGAAGGAGGTGACTTCCCACGTTGTCAGGTGAAGCGCCAGCCGCTGGACGAACTGCTCCAGTCCCATCGCGTCCGCGCCGCTGGCGTCCCGTGACTGCAGGCCGAGGGTACGGAACGAGTCGACGACGACGAGCGCGGGCTTGGCTTGCTCGACCTCGTCGACAACTCGCTTGAGCACGGCGGCGAGGTCGTGCCGCAGCACCTCCTCGGTCAGATTAATAAAGCGCACCGCAGACCCAACGAGTTCGGGCCGGAAGAAGCGGAACTGGCGCTGGTAGCGAATCATCTTCAGCGTCGGCTCGCCGAGCACGGTGAAATAGAGCGCCGGCCGCTCGACGGTCGCGTTGTGAAAGACGATCTGCTGCGCCAGCGTGGTCTTCCCCGCGCCAGGGCCGCCGGCCACAAGATTGAACGAGAATTCCGGGAGGCCACCGCGCAGCACCGCATCGAGACCTGGCACCCCAGTCGCCAACGATCCGATCAACGGCCGGTCCGCGGCGCCCTCGTCTGTCGACATGAGGTGAATCACAGCATGCCTCGATTGTGGCGCCCGCTCGCACGAGCTGTGGGGGGCGCGAGCGCGCCGTGTCCCAAGAGGCTAAGCGCCATATCATCTCCGATCAGGCGCCCGAGCAGCTCGATGAGCGCCGAGAGCACAGCGGCAGCGCCGTCGTTTGCTGCCGCGACACCGTGGCGGAGGGCGCCGTCAGTGAGTCCATCCAGGCAGTAGACGGATCCGGCGCTGATTCGTACCATCTCGAGCACGGGGTGCCCGCCCGCCGTCTGAGCGGTTGCGAGGGCGCGAGCAAAGAGCGCGCGGCACCCATCGTTTCCCATCCAACGCGACAGCTCATCCGATACGCGGTGGCAGACGCGGTCCGCGGCTCCCGTCGTATCCGCACCGAGCGGTGCCGACACCTCTCGGGTAAGGAGCTGCAATGCTAGCGAGCGTGCGGCTGCTTCGGTGGGTGCCGGCACGTCACGTGCCTCCCCGGTAACGACCGCCACAGCGCCATGAACGTGCGGCTTTTTCGACCGGCGCTGGTAGAGAGGACCTGTTGCGCCCGGGTGACAGCGAACATACAGGTCAGCTCGCTTAATATACCGCTGCGCGCCGGACTTAGCGAGCGTGACTGCACCACGACGGCCGTCAGTCTCGCTTGCCTGCGAGGAGGCGGCCGAGAACCAGCCCGATGGCACCAGCGATCAACAAAGCGCGGAACGGATGCATCCGGGTCTGGCGCCTAATGGCGCCGCGGGCCGCGGCGAGGTCGACGTCGCCCGCCATCGCTTCCACTCGGTCACGCACGTTGACCGCGGCGTCCGACACGCTCCTGCCCGCGCGTGCCGCTTTCCGTTCTACCCGGCCCATAAACGCCTTGGCCTCATCCCTCACGTCTTCGAGTTTCCCCGCCATGGTGCTCTCCCTCCTGCTCACTGTGAAAACCGCGCCTGCACTGGGCGAACTCGGTAGGCTTTGACAGGCACGCTCGGTCTCGCCTACCGACTTTCTACTACACAGCTTCGCGTCGTCCAGCCGCGACCAATACGACGCCTACGACCAACGCGAAGGCCCCTGCCGCGGGTGTGATGAAACCTTTCTTCCTGGTCGAGACCTGAACCGGGCCGACGTCCGTGCTGTGCCGACTCTTCGTGTAGCTGAGGCCACCGTAGGCGAGCACCGCACCGCCCAACACGATGAGCAGAATACCGACGAACCGCATTCATCCCTTCCTTTGCATGGGTTGGGGAAGGCGCCTCGGGCATCCGCCTGGTCGCCTCAACGCGCCTTCACCGGACGTTTATCTCGATGAGCCCTCCAGCAACTCCGCGACGACGAGTGCAGACTGCGAGCAATAATATAGCACACCGTGTGTTATGCTGCAATTAGCTGTTGACATATCTAATTGTAAACAATATAATAGCGTGAGTGATGAGGCGTATTATTTCCTACATGGAAAGGTGCGTATGCAAAGGAAGCAACGCGTGACCGCGGCGAGTGGCTCGCTCCTGTTCGCATGGGCAGCACTGGCCGCTTGCAGCTCGTACGGGGGTCCGCCGCCAGCCGGGGATGTCGCGCCCGGCTACAGCACGGCCAGCGCATCGATTACCGTCGGCCCGCCTGACCTACCCGTCTACGAGCAACCTGTGTGCCCCGGCGACGGGTATGTGTGGACGCCCGGCTATTGGGCCTGGAGTAGTGGGGACTATTACTGGGTGCCTGGCACCTGGGTGGAAGCCCCAGAAGTTGGCTACCTCTGGACTCCGGGATATTGGGGTTGGGGCGGCAGCGCATTCATTTTCCATGAGGGCTACTGGGGTGAGCAGGTCGGGTTCTACGGTGGGATCGACTACGGCCACGGCTACTCGGGCCAAGGTTATGACGGCGGCCGTTGGGACAACGGGCACTTCGCCTATAACCGCTCGGTCAGCAATGCAGATGTGACCGTCGTTCACAACGTGTACAACACAACGGTTGTGAATAACACAACCGTTGTGAATAACACGACGACTCGCGTGAGCTACAACGGCGGAAACGGCGGGATCACCGCACGCGCGACAGCCGAAGAGCAGACTGCTGCACAAGCGAGACACATCCCGCCAGTCGCTGCGCAAACCGAGCACGTCCAGGCTGCTCGTTCGAACCCGCAGCTGCAGGCTTCGGCCAACCATGGCAAACCACCGATCGCTGCGACTTCCAAACCGGGAGCGCTGAGTGAGCCCGGAGTGGTGGCGGCTACAGAGGCGGGGGCGATGCATAATTCGCCTGCTGTGGCAGTGAACAATGGCCCGCGGCCTAGCGCGGCGGTCCATCCGAACGACCTTCCACCTGTCGAGCACCCGGTCGCCGCAAATACAGGGAATCCGAAGCAGGACCAGCAATACCAGCAAAAGCAAGAGAAGCTACTGGCGCAACAGAACCAGGACCGTGTCAAGCTCCAGCAGAAGCAGGACCAGGACCACCAGCGGTTGGCGCAACAGAAGGCCGATGCTGCGACGACACAAAAGCTGGAGCAACAGCACGCGCAACAGACGCAGCAGTTGGCGCAAAAACACGCCCAGCAGTTGGAGACGTTAAAAGCGCACCAGCAACCACCACACCAAGGTCAGGCGGTTGCTACGAAGGACAAACCATAGGGAGCCACCTCAGATGGCAGCGATAGGACACGCGATACGCACAGCTCTCCCGCACGAGGGCGGACCGCTCCGCAAAGCAATGCGCGATGCCGCGCCGATGTGGGGCTTCAACCCCGGGCAATCCATTCGGGTGGTGGAGTCGGCATCCCCGGACTATCGTGTGCGGCTCACCTTCAGCGAACGCCGGGCGGGCGAGTTTCTAGTCGACTACCTCGCCAAGCACTTCAAAGGCTTTGACTCACAGTTCGCCCCCGGCAACTGCGATCGATTCGTCGACGACGGCGCGCTGTGTTGGTCGTTCGCGACCGACGAAGAGCGCCGCCGTTTCGTCTCGGTGCTGCACACTGTCGTTGGGATCCAGTGACGGCACGACTCACGCACCCACTGCCGCTCGCACGGATGCAGAACGTCCATCGTGCAAATGGCGAGGCTCGACGCGCCATCAACGCGGCGGAGTACCCAAGACCGCGTACGCCCCTTCGCTCTTAGTCTTTGTGCCGCGGAGCAACGCGATCGTTTGGTCTCGCAGCTTACCCGTCACCCTTCCGCGTGCATTCATGAGCCCGCCACTCGGCAGGTCGTCGAAGTGCCATCGACGCAGGATCACGAGGGCGATGCCCGCTGCCTTTGCCCGTTGCCCCCCCACCAGGTCCACGACTGCGGTCACATCCAACGCTCCGTCGAGTACAGTGGTCGGCATAGAGCTGTTTTGACACGATGGGCGTGGACCCAGGGAGCTCGGGCGGCGCGTACACCATCTCATGCGTGATGCTGAGCGTCGGCTTGAGACCGGGTAGGTCATCGTCTGACCAGAAAAGCGTCTCACGAACGCGCGCCAGGTCGCCAGAGCCCATTGTCGGGGTATCCCTCTCATCCGGAACGGGCACCGCCGACAGACGGCCGTGCGATGCCGGGGTAGCATTGCCACGTGATTACGACTCGCCTCATGACAGTGTTCGAGCGGCCACCGCCGCGAGCTGGCTCCCGACCCGCAGTGCGGCACGACGGGGTGAGATCGCAGAATTAGCTCTATCAGGAAGGTCTTAACATTGCGACCACACTCACCTGACAGCGTCAACGCCATCTCCTGACCATATTACACGCAATATGATTGCGTCCAAATGTCTAGTGGCGTAGTGACCGACCCGCTGCCAGTTGACGCCGCAGTCGAGACGGTACCGCTCGGCGTTCTCGTCGCGCCCCGCCCACCGCTCGTGGTCGACCCGAGGCAGCCGGCCCCGAGCCAGCCGACTTGGGATCAGGCGGTGCCGGACCAGGCGCCAACTCCCGCCCAGCCGCCGGCCCCTGCCCCGCCGAAAGTCGTGAGCCGGAGCGTGGCGCTGGATCGACGGCTGCTCGGGTCCCCCCGACGGCTCGTTGCGGCCGCCATAATCGCAGTCGCGCTCATTGCCGGACTGCTGTGGTGGCATGCCGCCCGAGCGCCGGCTGTGCACTACGTGACGGCTCCCGTGACGCGGGGCTCCGTCGCGAAAGCGGTCACGGCCAGCGGGACAGTCAACCCCGTCCTCAATGTCCTGGTCGGCACCTACATCTCGGGCGTGATCAGTGCGCTCTATTGCGACTTCAATACCTTGGTGACGAAAGGACAGGTCTGCGCCAAGATCGATCCACGGCCCTACCAGGTGGTCGTCGATCAGGAACAGGCAAACGTCACGACGGCCATCGCGCAACTCGCCAAGGATCAGGCAGCCCTTACGTATGCCACGCTGTCATACGACCGCTCCGTGGCGCTCCTCAAGCAGGACTACATCACGGCGGACAGCGTGGATCGAGCGAAGAATACCCTCGACCAAGCGGCCGCCCAGCTCAGGGTCGACTCTGCGGGGATCGTGCAACATCGCGCTGCGCTCCAAGCGGCCCGTGTGAATCTGGGCTACACCGACATCGTCTCGCCTGTCAACGGCACCGTCGTATCACGAAACGTAACCATGGGGCAAACCGTAGCGGCCAGCTTCACGACGCCGACGCTGTTCGTGATCGGGGAGGACCTGACCAAGATGGAAGTCGACGCCAATGTCAGCGAAAGCGATATCGGTGCGATCAAGGTCGGCGATACGGCGACATTCACCGTCGAGGCGTACCCGCAACCGTTCGCCGGCGTGGTGGCGCAGGTGCGCCAGGCGCCCCAGTCGGTCCAGAACGTGATTACCTACGACGTCGTGATCGATGTCGCCAACCCCGCGTTCCTGCTCAAGCCCGGCATGACGGCGACCTGCCGCATCATCACGGCTCGCCGGGATAGCGTGATGCGCGTACCGGATCTGGCGCTGCGATACGCACCAAGCACACTGACTGCGCAGCCCGTTGCTGGAACGCCCGCCGCTCGTGGGGCCGCCCGAGTGCCCGTTGCTGGTGCGGCCGCTGCGGGGGTGACCGGGGGCGCGACCGCTCACGGGCAGGTCTGGCTGCTGCGCCTGGGCAAGCCCGTGCAGGTACCCGTCACCGTTGGGCTCGACGACGACACGTATTCCGAGATCCTCCAGGGAGCCGTCCAGGTCGGGGACACCGTCATCACGTCCGAACGACGCGCCGCCGCCGCGCCAGCCGCGCCGCAGCCACGCCTCTGAGCTGACTCGAGAGGCGGCATGCCAGATACCATGATCGACGTGCAGGACATCACCCGTACCTACCATACGGGTGATGTAGACGTCCACGCGCTCCGCGGGGTCAGCTTCAAGCTCGAGCGCGGCGAGTTCGTCGCCATCGTAGGCCCCTCGGGTTCGGGCAAGTCGACACTCATGTCGATCCTCGGCTGTCTCGACCGACCCACGAGCGGCCACTACCTGCTCGAGGGGGCCGACGTTGCGACGCTGTCCGAGCCGGAGTTGGCCGCTGTCCGAAGCACGCGCCTGGGGTTCGTGTTCCAGAGCTTCAATCTGCTACCCCGGACGAGCGCCATCGAGAACGTCGCGTTGCCGTTGTTCTACTCGACGTCAGGCCCGGGAGATCGCGGGAGCCGTCTTGAACGAGCTCGAGACGCCCTGAAACTTCTCGGCCTCGCCGACCGCGAGGACAATACCCCGGCACAGCTCTCGGGCGGACAGCAGCAGCGGGTCGCCATCGCGCGCGCATTGATCAACAGCCCGAGTCTGCTACTCGCGGACGAGCCGACGGGCAATCTCGACACGCGTACGTCGCACGACATCATGGACACCCTGGTCGCGCTCAATCGGCAGCATGGCGTGACCATCATCGTGGTCACCCACGAGCAGGACATCGCGGCCTATGCGGGGCGGGTCATCACGGTCCGGGATGGGCGCATCGTGTCCGATACCCGGCCGCCCCATCCGAACAGCAAGCCGGTCGCCGCAGCTGGCAACAAGCCCTCGTCGTTATTCCAGCCGCCGCCAGTGGTGGAGAAGGTCGAACCCCGAGCACACGTTGGCTTCGGCCTGATGATCGCGAGTGCTGCCGTCCAGGCGATCGCTCGGAACAAGCTGCGGTCGGCGCTGACCATGCTCGGCGTCTTCATTGGCGTGGCCGCACTCATTGCCATGGTCGCCGTCGGTCAAGGCGCGAACGAAGCGGTCGCCAAACAGATCGCGAGCCTTGGCTCCAATCTGCTGGTGGTGATGCCGGGCGCCACGACGACCAACGGCGTCCGAGCGGGAAGCGGCAGTGCGTCGACCCTCACCGTCACCGATGCCGAGGCCATCCGACGCGAAGATGTCGCGGTCGGCCAGGTCAGCTATCTCGTCCGCCAGTCGGCACAGGTGGAGTATGGCGATCAGAACTGGACGACCATGGTCCAGGGCGTCTCCGTCAACTATCCGCCGATCACCAACTGGGAGATTGCGTCAGGCCGGCCCCTGTCGGACGACGATGAATCGAGTGGCGCGCTCGTCGCGCTGATCGGCCAGACGGTGGCCCGCCAGCTCTTCGCACCATCCGAGATCCCGGTCGGCGCCACGATTCTCGTCAAAGGTGTACCGGTGAAGGTGATCGGCGTCCTCGTCGGCAAGGGCCAGAGCTCGTTCGGGCAGGACCAGGACGATCTCGTGATGATTCCCTTCTCGACAGCCGAGACCAAAGTTCTCGGTGTGGCTGCTCCGAACCAGCCGCAGACGGCGCTCACCGCGAACTATCCACCACCGCAAAATCCGTTCGGCATGAACGCGCGACTGACCGGCTACGTCAACTCGATCTACGTCCAGGCTGCCTCGCCGACCCTCGTGCAACCGGCGATCGCACAGCTCACTGCGACCTTGGTCCGTCGGCATGCCATCCGGCCCGGCGAGGTACCGGATTTCGCGGTCCGTAACCTGAGTCAGATTGCCACCGCTGCAGAGGGCAGCAGCCATGTGATGTCCGTGCTCCTGGCGGTCGTCGCGTCCATCTCGCTCCTGGTAGGCGGCATCGGCATCATGAACATCCTGCTCGTCTCGGTCACCGAGCGGACCCGGGAGATCGGCCTTCGAATGGCCATTGGCGCGCGGCGGATCCAGGTGCTCCTGCAGTTCCTGGCCGAAGCCGTGTTTCTGAGCGTCACAGGCGGCGCCGCAGGGATCCTTGCCGGGATCGTGACGTCCAGGCTCATCTCGGTCATCGCCGGTTGGCCCACCGATATCCTTCCCTCTTCCATCATCGGAGGGTTTCTCTTCTCGGTTGCGGTCGGGATGTTCTTTGGGTTCTATCCGGCGCGAAAGGCATCGAAGCTGGATCCGATCGAAGCCCTGCACTTCGAGTGAGCATCACCCGACGACGCCCGATCTCATGGCAAACATTGGTTAAGGCGCTCCTCACCGTCGCGCCATCATTCCTGATCGGGCGGCAGATGGAACGTGAGTCGAGTCAGCTCGCTCACCGCGCATGAACCAATCCGTGCGGGGGCGAACTTGAACTGTGGCAGTACTTCGACCACGCGCGTCGTCAGCCAGGCGGAGTTGTCCCGGAGGGAACGGACGCTCTGAGGCACGACGCGCCCATGCGTGTCGATGACGCCCGTGAAGGTCGCGGTATCGCCTGCAAGAGTGGCGGTGTCATCGGCCAGTACCTCCAAGCAGCGGGAGCGTCTGGGAGCATCCCACATGATCTCGGTGCACCGCTTCTGTACGCTGAGCACAGGCGGATCCACGGAATCCAGGGTTGCCGCGCGGTCGAGCGACCACTCAGGCACAGCGGCGAATCCGATCACCCCCACGGCTGCGTCGCTTGGCGGCACGCCGCTCGATACCATCAGATGGAGTTGCGCCGCCCCCTCCACCGCCCACGCCCGAGGCAATGCCGGCAGCGCACCGTTCGCCTGGGCCCGCTCGACTGTTGCCAGCACGCTCGTATCGACCGGGCCCGACAACGACGACGTCGCCATCCGCAAGCTCGCGGCCGACCCGAGCGTGTCTATGTCGAACGCAACCACGCTCGAAAACACGGGAGCCACGAATGCTCGGCCATGGTCCGGGTCATCAGGCCTAGTGCTATCCGACTGGGCCGGTCGCGCGCTGAACACGGGGATCACCAAATCGCTCGGGAGTGCGAACGATCGGCGGATGGCGACGAGCGCGCGCTGAATGAACCGCGACCACGCGGTATCGGAAGCCACCGCCGGACGATGTCCGTCCAACGAGGCGTACAGCGGGAGCTGCACGGTATCTCTGGCCGGCGGTGGCTTGCAGGACGCATCGGACCCGAAGACGGAATGTGCCCGCGGAATTACCACCTCCGCCTCGCTATCAGGGATGGCGGCTGCCGCGAGCACCGAATCGCGGGTGAGCGTGACCTGCATTCGGTGGCCGCTGATCGCATTGAGACGAGGATCCGCCGCGGTCGATAACCCGCGTGCCGAACCTCGAGAATCTGGTCGGCGGGCGGCGCGCCGAAGTACACGAATCGGCCACTATCATTTGTCGCGACGATGTTCAAGGATGCAAATCCTCGGACACGCGCTCCTGGGATCGGCGCACCGTCGGCACCGACGACGCGCCCATTCAAGCGAAGGGCTGAGTCCACGCTCACGGATCGTAGCGCCTCCACCTGATCGCCTGGGAATCGACGCTCAAAGGTCGCGCCCACGACATGATCGTTCTCGACTACGTACTGCACGTCTCCAGGGATCTCTCGCTCGAAGCCGCCGAGATCGTGCCCCAGCACGGCGACCGTCTGGTGTCCTTCGACCGAATCCAGGATCGGCACCAGTGGAACGAAATCGCGAAACGTCGCAGTGACGCTGAGCTCCATGACCGGCGGATGGGCATCCCTGGAACGGGTGAGACGGAACTCGGCCCTGCGCACGACGAAGCGCTGTGCATCGAGATAGACAGAGCCCGCTACATCCGGAGTGTGCAGCCGGTCGGCCGGTTTGAAATCGAGACGGAAGGTGTTGCCACGACGCGAATGCTGGAACACGCCCATGGCAAAGCAATGCGCAGCCAGGAACGCACTGTCGCCGAGGTCTGCGAAGGTCGGCAGATACATGTAGCGACGCCGCCCTTCATTGTAGACGACTGCGCCCGCGTGATACGGGTGCTGAGCTCGCGAATCGTAGGCGACGGTGTCGAGAGACAACAGCCGTGTCGTCGCCCCTTTCAGCAGGTCGCGCCGCTCCTCTCGGACGTACTGAAACGGATACTCGTCGAGGAGGAGCCGATAGCGGTCCACGTTCTCCCGCACGAGCTGGAACAGCGCGGCGAGCTCAGGGTCGGCAGCGGGATTGGGCGGCCCTGTGGCCACACAGCCTTTCGGCCGCCGACCGATGACACGCACGAGCTTGAGGAGTACCGGGACGCGATGCATGTGGAGCGTCACGATCGCGATGGCGGGAGCAGGCCCGACATCCACCGTGGTATCCAGGGGCGCATATCCGATCTGTCGTGCCCGCACCACGTACCGGCGCGGTGTCAATCGCGCCAATCGAAAGTGGCCATACGCATTGACGAATCGGGAGCGGTCCGTTCCGAGGAGTGCAACCGTAGCGTAGGGAACAGCCTCGCCATTGTCCTGGTCCACGAGCGAGCCGCTGATGACACCGGAGGAATCGGCATCAGTCGGCGAGTCGCGTGGCACGAGCGTGAGGCGTCCGTCGTCGCCGACCAGGACATCCAGGGGCGCGTCACCCAGCACCCACGCGAGCGCGGCCGCAACCGTCACATCATCCGCCTTCATCGAGACACGCGCGCCGAGTGGTGCGGACTCTGTAGCGTAGGTCACGTCGAGGCCGGCACGCGCGGCGATCGCCTCGATGGCCGCACCCAAGGGAACGGCGATTACCGTGAGTGAGATGTGCTGGTTGAGCTGCGGCGCGTCGCGCGCATCGACGTGCTCACCGTCTTCAGGCCGCACGCGGAAAAACGCATGGCCGCCGGACGGCGATCTCGCGACTTGCTCTCCTGGCAGCCCGCTCGGGGTCCGCACGGAGTCCTGGGCCGCCAGTTGAGCGGCTGCCGCGGCGGCGAGAAACGCCACACGAACCAGAATGCACGGGAAACGGGTATCCACCCTTGACCTGCAGGCCCGAACGCCGGGTGTTGTCACTCCGCACCGAAATGATCGGTGCGAAGCGGCCCCCGCCGTCGGACGTGTCACCTGGAGGCACCGCAATCGCCCGGGTCACGAGCTGAGCCGCGCGGCACACTCCGATCCGCGGGCCTCGAAATGCAATTGGCGTACGCCTGCGGGCGGTGCAACGGCCATAAGGCGCGCGACCGATACCATTGTGCCTACCGACCCGCGTGATCGATCAGACGCAATTGGATGGTAGGCCGACAGGGGGTCAGCGCGACGGTCGGGGCCGCCGGCAGCGTGAGCGTGCCGCTTTCGATGCTGGGCGGATGAGAGGGTGCACACGTGACAGACAGAAGTGTCTTGGTGGAGAGCTAGCACGCAGTCGAACGGTCGAGTCAAAAACGTCGGTTCGGGACACACAACCGACCCGCACCATTGAAACCGAAACCCGCTAGTCCGCCCGGCGATCTCTCCGCCTTCGCTCATCCGATTTGCGAATGGAGCGGCGGACCGGTCGACCGGCAACCTCTCCCTGAGCGCCGGACTTGGAACGTCGGACACCCGTTGCAACGACGCGCTGGAGACGCCGCTCTGCCAAGGTCGCAAAGTCTTGCTCCAATTCGCGATAGTTTTTAATCAAGGCCTCGCCAAATTCGGTGACTCGCACCCCGCCTCCGCCCCTGCCTCCCGTGCTTGCCACCGTCAGTGGCTCCCGGAACGATTGCTTCAGACTCTCGACCAAGAGCCACGCACGGCGATAGCTCATCCCAATGTTGCGCGCCCCTTTTGACAAGGAACCGGCATCTCGAATGGCTTCGAGAAGACGGATTTTCCCCGGCCCAACACTGGAATGTTCCCCTAAATCGATCCTGAATCGAACAACGAGACCGGCCATAGAAACTCCTCCTGGCGACATCATAGAGGGCTTTGCACTTTGCGGCTCGGCAGTGTTATATACGGCCGGATATAACGCGTTCTGACGTTTCTCTGCTCTGACGTTTGTTCCGGGGAAATTGCAATGCGGTCTGTGTGGTCGTTCACCCTTGCGGCGCTTGCTTTGACTTTCGTCTGGAATCATGCGGCGCGCGCGCAGAACCCAACCACTCGACCCGCTCCGGCCGCTCAACCCACCCCGGCAGCCTGCACGAGTGCTCAGGAGTTCTTCACCAGTGATTGCCCGCTGACCTGGCACGGCATCACCCTGTACGGCGCGTATGATGTCGGCGTGGGCTGGGTCAGCCACGGCATGCCGGAAAACGGCTATAACTACGAAGGCGAATCGCTGGTGAACCGGAACGGTAATCACTCCCAATTCCTCATTGCGCCGAACAACCTGCAGCAGACGGGTCTGGGCATCAGGGGCAAGGAAGAGTTTCTGCACGACTGGTTCGTGGTCTTCAACGCTTCGACGGGCATCAATCCGCAATCCGGCCAGCTGGCCAGCGCACCAGCCACCATGGCCGCCAACGCCGGCCTTCCCAGGAACAGCTATTCGGCCACCATCGACGGCTCGCGCGGGGGCCAACCCTTCAACGACGAATTCTACGGCGGGATATCCTCGACGTATTTCGGCACGCTGACCCTCGGTCGTCAGCGCTCGCTCGGTACCGACGCGATGCTCCTGTACGATCCGGCCGGCGGCGGCTATGGCTTTTCGTACATTGGGTATAACGGCACGATGGCCGGCGGCGGCGATACCCAGGACGCCCGTTGGGACAACGCCCTGAAATATCGCCTCACCTATGGCTCGGTACATTTTGGCGCGATGTATAAAATCGCCGACGGTTCCGGCGGCTGCTACTCCGCCTCCGCAACCTGGACTGCGGCCACCTGTGCGCCGGAACAGCCACACAACACCGCCTACGGATTCAACCTCGGCGGAGAGTACCACAGGTTCTCCGCCGACGTCGTCTACCAGCAGTACAACCAGGCGATCAGCGTACTCAATCCGTTACTGGGGCCGCAGAGTCTGTCGGCGCCATTTCAGTCGACCCTCAACAGCATCAATGCAAACCCCATCACCGGCGCCAATCTGATTGCAACGACCAACACCGTATATGGCATTGTGACCGACAACAGCGCCCTTATGGCCGCGGTCAAATATGCCTGGGCCCCATTCAAGTTTTACGGCGGCTACGAATATATCTGGCAGAACAACCCGTCGAACCCGCTGGGCATTGGCGCCTCGGCCCAGGGCGGGTATCTGTTGAGCGGCGTCGAAGACAACAACCTTGATTCTCAAAAGCTCGTGCAGGTCTGGTGGGCGGGCGTGAAATACGCTTACGACAGCAGAACCGACTTCACGTTGTCCTACTACAATCAGATCCAGAACGACTTTCGTGTTCCGCCGACCTGCTCGGCCGCCGCCGGTTTCCGCAGTTCCTGCGCGGGCACCCTCAACGAGGTGTCACTTTACGCGGATCACCATTTCACCAAGCGTGTCGACGCGTATGCCGGCATCACGTATTCCGACGTCAGCGGCGGCCTGGCCATTGCCATTCCTCATGGCGCCGGCGTCCCCTATCTCTACAACGACAACGTCGCTCCGGTCATCGGCGTTCGTTTCGCCTTCTGATCGTCTTCCGCGGCGGGCTCGGTCGAGAGCGGTAAACGCGGTCAGAATCGTGCGTTGCCATATCCCCTCTGGGCGGCGAACGCCGGCTCGCGATACATGGTCATGCATGATTTGACCAATTCCTGACGGGAGGTATTATTCACTCCCCAAGGAGTTGTTTAGGGGATCCAATACATCCCGCCGCTGGACGAGTGCGGCGTCCCTTCAAAGTGTGCCCTCGGAGGGTCAAGCCAACATGCTGAGACAGTGGTCATGCAGGTTCTTGCCGGTTGTGGGTCTCGGGGCGGCGCTCATCGCGTCACACGCGGCGCGTGCGCAGCTGGCGCCGGGCTCACCGACCGATGCGCCGCCGGGCATACTCCCGGGCGTCAAGATAGGGGGCAGTTCCAACATGCACCTCGTCGCCCACATCCCCCTGGGCGGCTTCTTCCGCGCCGAGGACGACGAGATCGAGCAAGACCCGGATCGTCCCTATGCGTACGTGTCGACGGGGCGCGAGCGGGCCGGATTCTCGATCATTGACCTGCGCGATCTGAACAACGTGCGCGTGCTGTACAACTGGCGCATCGAGAACACCGCGCTGCACATGGGCATGGGCGGGATGGACGGCAAATACTTCAAGATCGACAGCCCATGTGAAGGGCCGGCGCACGCCCATGAGAAGCACGCCTCGCGCTCATCGTGCGCCCATTACTACTATGTGCAGTCACTCCAGTTCTCGCAGGGAACGCCGGACGCCGACCTGGGCGCGGTGGTGGCGGACGTAACGGATCTACCGGACACGAGCAAGATCAAGATCGTGAACCGGATCCGCATCCCCGACCACACCGGTGGCATCCACAACACGTTTGCGTACAAACACTCCGACGGACACGTCTACCTCTTCACCACCACGAACAGCCCGACGGTCTGGGTCTGGGACATGAACAAGGTGGTCGCAGGCGGCGACCCGATGCAGGCCAAGGTGGGCGAGGTACCGGTCCCCGAGTCGGAGAACCAGCGTGTCGGTCGGTCCGGTTATCACGACTTTTACGTCGCGTACGACCCCGCGACGCACCAGGACAAATACTACGGCGCCGGTGCGGGCGGCTACTACGTGTACGACGTGAGCAACATCCACGAACCCAAGCTCCTCACGTCGATCACCGGGACAGCCGGCGTGTCGCGCGGGCACACGTTCACACCCGACCCGACCGGTCGCTACGTGATCACGGAGAGCGAGTACCAATACGCCCCACTCCGAATCTTTGATCTCAAGCCGGGCCTCGAGGGCAAGGTGCAAACCGTGAACCGCCCGATCGGCGCGTGGACGGCCGACTGGCACGATCTCTCACACAACCACGAAGTACGCTGGCCGTTCGTGTTCGTGTCCGGCTACGAGGACGGGCTCCAGGTGTTCAGCATGTACGATCCGACGCACCCGACGACGGTGGGCTGGTATTACACCTGTCAGTGCGCCCACCAGACGGGCTTTGGCGGCCTCCCCAATTTCGTTGGCACGAGCGTAGAGGGCGGCGCCTTCGGCATCGACGTCCGGAACCGAGACGGTCTGATCATGATCAGCGACATGGACACCGGTGTCTGGTTCTTCAAGATGGACGGCTTCAACGGGTGGAACGGCCACGACTGGGGCGTGCCGAACATCTCGAGCGTGCAGGACTACGACCACGGGCCGGAGGGGGCAACCTCGCCAGGAGGGAAACCGACGGCGAGCCCCTGAACGGCAGCTGCGAGTTGGCGGCTGGCAGCAGCCTTAGATTGGCCCGAGTCAGCTGATCTGTGTCGCGGTCGCGAAGCGCCTACTTCGCCTCAATCTGCCGTTCTCGCATTGCCCGGTACCGTTGAAGCGCGCCCTGAATGATTGGGAATGCCTTCTCCGCCGGTTGAATCGCGTCCACCTCGACCGCCTTCCCTTCGAGTTGTTTGTAGTCCTGAAAGAAGCGGCGAAGCATGAGCAGGCGATGCGGCGGCATGTCCGCGGCCTCACGATACCCATCAAATTCGGGATCGGCTGTGGCGACCGCGATGATTTTGTGGTCCATCTTCCCGGTATCGATCATGGCCATGAGACCAATCGTCCGTGCCTTCACCAGAGTGAGGGGCACGACACTCTCCTGGCAGAGAACCAGCACATCAAGAGGGTCATCGTCTTCTGCCAGCGTCTGGGGAATGAACCCGTAGTTGGCGGGATAATACACGGCCGAATACAAGACACGATCCATCTTGATCAGCCCGCTCGCCTTGTCCAGCTCGTATTTGACGCTCGAATGCAAGGGAATTTCGATCACCGCGGTGAACTCCTGCGGCAGGCCGTCCCCCGGCGGGATGTCGTGCCAGGCATGCGCCACCTGAACCTCCGGTTTAGGCAATCATTACTGCCAAGTCGGTCACCACATTCCCTCAAGGCGTATGCCCTCTGCCTTGCGGCACATAGCCGGCCATCAGCAGGAGCCCAGATAATCGCCGTACTGAACCGGGAGGGGAGGCCGACCGCCTGCACTATTACTTGCCGTCCTAGCGAGTCGAGGTGGGCGGAGGTAGACTGCCCTCGGCGTGGTCAGCCTGCGGTTCACATTTGCTGGAGACGCATTGCGATGCGATGGCACCGACCGACACTGGCGCTCACTCTCGCCGGCCTGCTGGCGATCGGCATCACCTCTCCCAGCCGGGCGCAGACGTCGTGGCCGACGAAACAATGGCCGACCGCGACACCCTCTTCGGTCGGAGTCAACGTCGCGGTTCTCGACAGCATTGACGCTGAGGTTGCCGCCGGTAAGTACGGCTACGTCGACCGCATGGTCGTCATCCGTCACGGAAAGCTCGTCTACGACCGGAGCTACCATCAGGACTACACCCGTGCGTACGCCGACTCCGTCGCTGTCACCGGACCGCTCAACGCTCACGACTTCACCGGACCGTACAACTACTACAACCCGTGGTGGCATCCGTTCTATCGCGGTGGCGATCTCCACACCGAGCAGTCCGTCACGAAGACCGTCACCTCGGTAGTGATCGGCGTCGCTGTGACGCGCGGCGATTTTCCGAGCATTGATACGCCCGTCCTCACGTTCTTCGACACGACGGCCGTAGCCAACATTGACGCGCGGAAGCGCCGCATGACGGTCCGTCATCTCTTGACGATGACCGCCGGCCTCGATTGGAAGGAAAACCTTCCGTATACGGACCCCAAGAACACCGCGACTCAGCTCGAGGAGAGCAGCGACTGGGCGAAGTTCACCATTGATCGCCCCATGGCCGCGGAGCCGGGCACGACGTTCAACTACAACAGCGGCGCGACCGTGCTGCTCGCCCGCGTCTTTCGCCGCGCGACGGGGATGGACATCGAGGAGTACGCCGCGCGTCACCTCTTCGCGCCGCTCGGCATTGATCGTTGGTTCTGGAAGCGCACGCCGACGGGGCTGGTCGACACCGAGGGTGGCCTCTACCTGGAGACGCGCGACCTGGCCAAGATCTGGTACCTGTTCCTGCGGAATGGCAGCTGGGACGGTCTGCGAATCGTCTCACCTGAATGGGTACACACATTGATCACCCCCGCCATCGCGACCGGCAGCGGTCCCAAGTCCGCGCGCTACGGGCTCGCCTGGTGGCTCTACCCCAACCCGCGCGACTCGACGCGCTGGTATTGGGCGGGATCAGGCTTTGGTGGGCAAGCGCCGATCATCATGCCGGACGACGACATGGTCGTCGTCTTCAACTCCTGGAACATCCTCCCCGGGCGACCTTCCCTGCGGGGACAGGTGCTGCAACGCATTGGCGACGCGGTGACCGACCGGCGGTAGTGGTCACGATCAGCGCGGCCCCATAGCGCTCACGCCTTTTGGGGGCCGTTGTTGCCGTTCGTCTACTTTTACTTTCTGCTTCGCTACTCCCTATTTGGCCGCTCCGCGGCCAAATAGGCGAACACGCTCGAGCTGGAACTCGAGGTCGCTAAGGCTCCTGATCCGACCGCCGCCGCGGACTAGTTGTCCGCCCCGCCGCACTAGTCGTTCACAACAAATGCCTCCGGATCGAGATCGAGGTCGTTTTCATTCCGCGCAGGCAGCGAGAGGTGTCGGCCTCCTGTCGCCACGTTGAAGCATGCCGTCGGGCCCGACATTGCGCGCGTACGCTGCCAACCTTCGTCGTCATACCTCTCGATCTCACAATCCGCCATTTGGTGAATCGCCATGCGCAAATCCACGCTTTCTTCATGCCTCCGCTCTGCAATCGGCATTGTCGCGACTGCCGGCGTCGTCGCCTGCGGGGGCAATTCAGGCAGCCCCACGTCACCCGTTTCGGCGCCGCCCACTACTGGACCAACTGGCATGACCGTCGCGGCCACGCCGTCGCTGATGTTCGGCCCCGACACACTCGTCGTGCAAGCCGGCGCGACAGTGACCTTCGCGTTTGGCTCGGTCGCGCACAACGTGTTCTTTGCGACCTCGGGCGCTCCGGCCGACATCACGGGGGACAATGCGAATGTGGACATTGCGCGGACGTTCCCGACAGCAGGGACGTACAACTACACCTGCCACATTCATCCTTTCATGCACGGGACCATTGTCGTGCGATGAGCAGCCGCGCGGGTAAGCCTGCGATCCGCGCCGCGTGGTGCTCCTGCCCCACCCCTGGGATGGAGTAGCGCATTGCGACGGGACGTCAGACGGCGAAGCTCCCATCTTTGCGCCGGGTGTCAAGGCAGGCGTGCAAAGGCAGACTCAGCCGAGGGCTGAAACCAACCGTCGATGCCGGCCACCGCTCAGTAGGACCGACCTCGCGGTTAGCTCACTAGTCACCAGCCACCTGCACGCCCGCACCCCTCACTGCGCCGGCGCCGGCGCGCTAGCGAACTGTCCGACCGTGTACACGACCTTGCCGCCGACGATCGTGTACAGGACCTTCGTCCCGAGGATCGAGTCGGGCGGAACAGTCATGATGTCGTGGTCGAGGACCGTGATGTCCGCATACCTGCCGGGCGCCAGCGAGCCACTCTCACGCTCCTGAAACGCGACGTACGCGCCGTTCAATGTGTATGTCTTGAGCGCCTGCTCCCGAGTGAGCTTTTCTTCCGGGAAGAACGCCGAATCCGTGCCGACTCTGTCGCGCGTCACGCTGCAATGGAACGACGCGATGGGACTGATGGCTTCGACGGGGACGTCGGTCCCGTTCGTGACCACGGCGCCGGTCTTCCAGAGCGACTGCCACACGTAGGCACCCTCCTTCGCGCGCTCTTCGCCGAGCCGAGGGATGACGTACGGGGCGTCGGAGCAGGCGTGGATGCCCTGCATTGAGGCCACCACGCCAAGCTGAGCGAACCGTGGGATGTCTGTGGGATTCAGGTGCTGGGCATGCTCGATGCGCCAGCGCAGCGTGTCGCCCTTGACGTGGTGTTCCTCGAAGACTGCTTGGTACGTGTCGAGCGTTTCCCTGTTGGCGCGATCGCCGATCGCGTGTACGGAGATCTGGAACCCGTGCGCGATCCCGATCTCTGCGATCTCTTTGATCCGCGGCATTGGCGTGACGTTGAGGCCCGTATTCGTCGGGTCGTCGTCGTACGGCTTGAGCATCCAGGCGCTCCTCGAACCGAGTGCGCCGTCTGCCGTGACCTCACCGATCGCGCGCACGGTTAGATGGCCGTTGCCGTAGTCGACCATCCGATGCGCCACGAGGGAATCGACGTCATTGGGTCGCACTTCGTCCCGGCCCACCAGAATGTAGAGGCGGAGCGGCATGTGCCCCTCGTCGACGATCTTCTTGATCGCATTGATGGTCGCGAACGACTCTCCCATGTCCTGGAAGCTCGTCACGCCGTTGGCGACCGCGTTCTGCGCGGCGAGCAAGACCTGGCGGCGGAAGTCGGCGTCGACCTCCGCTGGCGTGCGCGTAGCCAGGTTTTTTGCGAGGGCCCGCCCGACGAGCACCTGCGCGCCGTCCACGAGGACGCCAGTCGGCCGTCCACCCTCGTCCTTGATGATCTCACCCCCGGCAGGGTTCGGGGTGGCGGGGCCGATGCCCGCCAGTCGAAGCGCCACGTCATTCGCAATCAGTGCGTGACCGCTCGCGTGCTCGAGGACCACGGGATTCTTCGGCGCCGCTTGGTTGATCAGATCGTTCGTCTGGAAGCCTTTCACGACGCGTCCAGGGGAGACGTTCCACTTCTCCTGGTGCCAGCCGCGCCCCTGGATCCACGCGCCCGGCTTCGCGGTCTTGGCGCCGTCACCGACCATCTTCGCGATCCGCTGCCATGAAGGCACGCCCATCAGGTCCAGCTCAGTGAGCCCCCTGCCCAATCCGGTGAAGTGGCCGTGCGACTCGACGAACCCGGGGATGGCGAGGTGGCCCTGGAGGTCGATGACCTTGGTGCCGGGGCCGACGTAGCGCCCGATCTCGGCGTCGGACCCGACAGCAGTGATCCGATCGCCAGTGATCGCGACCGCCTGGCCTTCGGGGCTAGTCGAGTCCATCGTAACGACCTTGCTGTTGCGCAGGACCATGTCGGCCGGGGCAACGCGCGCGGCGCACCCCGCGGTCAGCAAGGACAGGGACGAGAGGTATGCAAGGATTGCGAGCGCGGGTTTGTTCATGGGAGCGGAGAGGCGAATGAGGTTAGGACCCTTTTCGAACATTGCGGGCGGAGCGCGGTTACACCAGGGGCTAGGCCGCCGGCATACATTGGGTGCCGGACGATCGCATAGGGGCCGGTCGACACGACCGTTTGCCCTTCGACGACGTCTACCGTTGCAGCCGCGAAGCGGTTCTCCCTGACCACGAGGAAGTAGATAAGAATCCCGAGGGCGCCGAGTATGTCACCGAGTATCGAAAGTTGCGCAGGCACACCGGGGGACCAGCCGAACCGATGGTCGAGCGGCATGATCACGAACACTGCAGGGACCACCAGCCGGCTGACGGATGTGATGATTCTTTGCGCCGCTGTTTTCTCGACGGTCGGGCCCATGCGCAAACGGCTCTCGAGGAGCCGCTTGTCGTTGCGGGCCATATAAATCGTGACGAGGGTCGTCGAGACCATGAGTGTCAGAAAGAATGCCCAACCCTGCCAGTAGTCGAGTGTCCATGCGGGGATGAAGATGACGGCAAAGAACCCCATGGCGCCGGCGAGGGCTGCGTAAATGGTCCGGAGATAAAGGTTCGTCATGGTGCGCTGAGAAGTTGTTCTCCGGCCGTGCGCCAACTCCGCAGCTGTAGCACGCCCATTGTATAGTCCAGTCGCGACGTTGAAGGAAGGCTGCCGTAAATCGAGCATCAATTTGGGAGCGCGTCAGCATCGGTGCAGTTCTGCTTTGGATCGCGGTCCTTGCTGGCCATTCTAGCGACGCGGATGACGGACGGCCATCTTGTCCTCGCGAGTAGATCGCTCACACCGAGCTCTAGGTAGGGCCGTTCTGCTGGACGACCTTGTCAAGGGAGAGCAGCATGATTCGCACAGCGCCTCTTGGGATGCTTGTCGCAGTGTTGGCAATTGGTGGCTGGTCCGCGCTGCCGGCCAATCCGGACGCATGCAAGCTGATCTCGGTGAACGACGCGACTGCCGTGATCGGTCCGCCGCTCTCAATGACGCACACCGAATCCAATGCCAGCTTCTCCAGCTGCCAGTACAGCCGGCCCGGCCAAGGTCCCTCAGCGATGCCGAACCATGTGGAGATCCACTATTGGGTCATGGCTGACGTACCCACTGCCCAAGCCAAGTTTCAAAAAGTTGTGCGTCCGGGGGGGCCAACGCCTATGGCAGGCACCACGATCACGGCGGTGCCCAAGTTGGGCGACGAGGCGGACATCAAACGGACTCCGATGATGGAACTCAACAGCATCGAGTTCCGTCGCGGTGTCGCGATCGTGACGATCGGCGTGAGTCCGCTCGTGGACGACAGCCTGCTCAAAGCAGCGGCCATGAAGGCGATGAGTCGCCTGTGACGGACGCGGCTTGCGCGTCCAGGCCCGTGTGACACGACCGTCCCTGGCGACCACCGACTGCCGGTGGCGGATCGCGTAAGAAAACGCAGGTCATGTCGGCGGCCGGGCGGTGGGTGGGGCCACGAGGCTTGCTCGACCGATGAGGTCAGTCAGATGTGCACGCGACCCCACGACGATCAACGTATCTCCCGTCGCGAGCCGTAGGTCAGGAGGCGGGACTGTCATGAAGGGCCCTGCACTTCCCCGTCGGACAGCGATGAGGTTGGGAAGTCCCGGCAGATGGGGCATGGCGTCGAGGATCGTTTGACCGACCAGTGAGCTTCCCGCGGCGAGGGTAGCCTCTTCCATCCACAGGTCGATTTGCTCGGCATCCCGAATGGTGTCGAGAAACGCCACGATTCCTGGCGAGACAAGCTGGGTAGCCATCCGATGCGCGCCGATGGCATACGGCGAAACCACTCGAGTCGCTCCCGCGCGCAGGAGCTTGGCTTCTGACTCCTGCCCGTTCGCCCGGGCCACGATCCGAAGCGTTGGGTTCAGCGCGTGAGCTGAGAGTGCGATCGAGAGATTGATAGCGTCACTTCCTGTCGCGGCGACCAGACCACGCGCATGCGCAACGTGAGCGCTCGTCAAAATCGCGTCATCTGTCGCGCTTCCGGTCACGGTGTGTGCCAGATGTGTCTCGGCGAACGCCCGCGCATCGACATCTATAGCCACGACAGCTCGACTGCGGCGTCGGAGGGCGAGGACGACCTCACGCCCAACGCGGCCGCAACCACAGATGATGTAGTGATCGGCGAGTCCGGTTGTTGCCTGCGGCATCGATAGCGCCTCAGCGAGCGTGTTCCGCGGGACGGTGGCGACGTTCGCTCGAGACATGCACTCGTCGCCTGGCGGCGCCGTCGGCACGGCTGCCCATGTGCTGTATGGCACTCTGCGGCCCGATCGCCACGATGGTGTCGCCGGCTGCGAGCCCTGTGTCGTGTCGTGGATTGGTCACAAACTCGGAGCCGCCCGCGCGCCGAAACGCAACGATGTTGAGGCGGTGTTGTGTAGGCGGGAATGCGTCGCCAAGGGTGCGCCCAATCAACACACTATCGTCGGCGAGCGTAGCGACCTCGAGCCTCAGGTCGAGGTCCTGCGCGTGCACGACCGTATCGAAGAAGGCAGTAATTCCTGGTGAGAGGAGCTCGGCCGCAATACGGTGTCCACCGATGGCGTATGGTGAGACCACGTGCGTCGCGCCCGCACGCAGAAGCTTGCTTTCAGCCGCAGGCTCGCTCGCTCGTGCGAGGATCGTGAGGTCGGGTGCAAGGGCACGTGCGGAAAGGGTGATGACCAGGTTCGTTGCATCGTCTCCAGTAGCTGCCACGAGCCCGCGGGCCCTCGTGATCCCGGCGCCCAGAAGGACGGCATCATCGCTCGCGTCGCCCGTGATCAGCAGCTCGTCACTCGTGTCCGGGCCTGCAAGCGTTCGTTCAATCACCACGACGGAAAACCGACGCTGGCGCAAGTCCGCCGTGACCTGTCGGCCGACCCGCCCATATCCGCACACGATGTAATGGCCGGACAGGCGATCGATCCTGCGTGCAAGGCGTCGCTGACGGAACAGGCCGGTGATCACACCGCCTGTCACGTACTCGCCGAGGGCCGATACGATGTACGCGGCGACGCTGACGCCGGTGACGATGAGCGCGATGGTGAACAGTCGACCCCTCGGCGAGAGCGGATGAGGAGCTTCGAGGCCAACCGTTGAGAGGATCACCACGGCCATATACAACGCGTCGCCGACGCTCCAGCCCTCGATCGCCATGTAGCCGATCATGCCGAGCACGGCCAGGACGGTCAGAAACGCGAGCGCGCGTACGATGCGGTGTGACCACCATCGCCTCATGTGTAACCCTCGGGACGCTGGAGAACGGGCTGAGAGATTGTGGCGCGTGGTCTTGGGTAATGCCAGGCCCGTGCGGGCCCTCTACAGGGACGACTTGTGGCGGAGCAGGCTGTCAGGCGACCGCCGACAACCAGCCATGCACTGCCCCGACAGCGAGGGCGTTCCCCAATGACGACCTTCAGTCACGACCCGCAAGGATCGCATTCCCTCCTCATGACGTCCCTCCGGACGAGGAGAATACCCAAATGGCCACCGGATACGACACCTATCCCAGACCCATGCCGGCGGCGGCGGCTCCAACGAGCGCGGTGGACGCGCCGATTGTCGTGGGAAGCTGTGGCACTTGGGACTCAAACGGTGCAATCCGTCTCGCGCAACTCTTTGCGCAACGAAGTGGGAGGGCCGTGTACGTTGTCGGAGTGGTCGACAACGCCTGGCGACCTGCGTCCGGGACGGGTGAGAGCAGCGCAAACTATGACGCCCGGGAAGTGGACGCTTTGCTCGCGCGCATTCGAGCGTCAGCTCGTCGAACTCGGCGTACCAGAAGGACGTTGGCCGGTCGGCATCGTCGGTGGGCATCACGCCGGTGTGTTGGCCGACATCGCAGGTGACGACCGCACGTCCTTCCTCCTGGTAGGCCTGAAGAGCCACACCGCGGTCGAGAGGATTTGGGGGCGCCCGACCCCGGTCGGCGCAGCCAACAAGAACAGGCGCACGGTCCTCGCTGTCGATCCACTGGCCAGAGCGTTGCCGACTTGCGCGGTCGTGGGCACTGCCTTCGGCCGAGCCAGCGAGAAAGCCGCTCGAGCCGCACTCGAGTGCCTGGGGTCATCTGGATCGCTGCACCTGGTGCACGTCCGACCACTGATGTCTCAAATCGGCGCGGGGGCGCTATCGGCCGACGTGGCGTACGCGCAGGAAATCGCCGATCGCCTGGGCAGCATGGTCTCGGCGCTCGGAGCACCGGCTGGGGTCCAGGTGCGCTGTCACGACTTGAGCGGCGACCCGGCAAGCCGCTTGCTCGAAGTGGCGCGGCAAGAGCACGCCGACCTCATTGCCGTTGGCACGCACGAGCATCCCGCCTTTGGCGCGTTCCTCGTCGGCACCGTTGCCTCGCGTGTGCTCGGGGTTCATAGAGCGTCCGTCCTGATCGCTTCCGCGTGATGGCGCGAGTACTCGATGTTCCAGTGGACAGCACGTCTCATCCTACCCGGGTATTCGGCAGGGATCGCCGAGCGCAGCACGTCGCATGATGCACGGCTCGCTCCTCATACACGCTGGAGCGAATCTTCGAGGCGCGCTCATCCCCAGCAGCCTTGAGCGCGTCGTGACGTGTCGATAACCCCTGGTGTCGTAAGCAGGCGGTTGAAAGCAGCCCCGCTCATCACCGCGGGCGACGAAAGCGTTGCTGATGTCTTGCGCCAGTGCGCCTCGGCCGCCGACGGCCTGACGTCGACAGAAGCGGAGGGTCGCCTCGCACGATACGGCACGAACGAGGTCGCCGCACAACGGCCGCTCCGATGGCCCACACGGCTGCTGCGTGCCCTTCGCAACCCACTGGTCATCCTCCTGTCGGTCCTCGCAGCCATCTCACTGGCGACTGGTGACATTCGATCGACGGTGGTGATGGTGGCTATGGTGGTGTTGGGGGTTGCGCTTCGATTCACACAGGAGGCGCGAGCCGACCGCGCGGCAGCGGCGCTACGGGCCATGATTCATGTCACGGCCACGGCGATCCGAGATGGTGTGCCTCGCGAGATCCCTCTTTCCAGCATAGTGCCTGGCGATGTCGTCTTGCTAGCGGCGGGCGACATGATTCCTGGCGACGCTCGAGTACTCGCAGCAAAGGATTTGTTCGTCAACCAGGCGAGTCTGACCGGCGAGTCTTTCCCGGTTGAGAAAACGGACGTCCCTGTGGCTGAGCAGGCCGCAACGCTTCCTGCGCATCCCAACCTGGTGTTTTTGGGAACGAGCGTGCAGAGTGGCACCGCCAAGGCGGTCATCGTCGAGACAGGCCCGCGCACGCTATTCGGCAGTGTGATGCAGGGCGTCGGGGCCAGACCGACGCCAACGGCCTTTGATCGCGGGATCGATCGCTTCACCTGGCTCATGATCCGGTTCATGATCGTGATGGTGCCGATCGTGTTGTTGGTGAATGGACTCACGAAGCACGACTGGCGGCAGGCGTTCTTTTTTGCTTTGGCCGTGGCTGTCGGTCTCACGCCGGAAATGCTTCCGACGATCGTGTCCGTCTGTCTTGCAAGAGGCGCAGTTGCCATGGCGAGGCACCATGTCATCGTCAAACGCCTCAATGCCATTCAGAACTTTGGCGCTATGGACGTGCTCTGTACGGACAAGACCGGCACGCTGACGATGGACAGCATCATCCTCGAGCGCTATGTGGATGTGGAAGGCCGGTCAGCCGATGTCGTGCTGCGCGATGCGCTCCTGATTAGTCATTTGGAGACGGGGCTCAAGAGCGCGCTCGACACTGCGGTGCTCGCGCACCTGGCGCGCCATCCGGAATTGGCAATTGACCAATACCGGAAGGTTGACGAGATCCCCTTTGACTTCGTGCGGAAGATCATGACAGTGGTCGTTCACTGCCCTGCCGGTCCGTGTCGCTTGTTGGCCAAGGGAGCGCCTGAGGAAATCCTTCGTCGCTGCGAGTCCGTCAATGTCGGTGGCTGCACGAGAACGCTCGATGCAGCGCTCCTCACGGTTGCACGGACGGAATACGAGCGGCTGAGCGGCGAAGGCTTTCGCGTTCTCGCCGTCGCGTCCAAGGATGTGGCGCAGCAGGCCGGGTACGACAAACGCGATGAATGCCGCTTGGTGCTCTCCGGCTACATTGCCTTTCTCGATCCGCCGAAAGAGACAGCCAACGCGGCGATCCGCGCACTCGAAGGCAGCGGCGTGCGGGTCAAGATTCTGACCGGGGACAACGAGCTCGTGACCAGGACAATCTGTAACAAGGTTCAGCTCCCGGTCGAGAATGTCCGCCTGGGCTCAGAGCTCGCTGCGATGTCCGATGCGGCCCTGCAGGAGGTCGTCGAGCAGACAACGGTATTTGCCCGCCTGACGCCTACCGACAAGGAGCGGATCATCAGAGCGCTGCAGCGACGCGGCCACGTCGTGGGGTTCATGGGGGACGGCATCAACGACGCCGCGGCGTTGCACATAGCGGACGTGAGCATCTCCGTCGACAGCGCGGTCGATGTCGCCAAGGAGGCGGCCGCGATCGTGTTGCTGGAGAAGAACCTCCTGGTGTTGCACGACGGCGTCATGGAAGGTCGCAAGGTATTCGCAAACATCATGAAGTACATCCGCATGGGTGCGAGTTCCAACTTCGGCAACATGGTCAGCGTGTTGGGCGCGAGCGCCCTACTGCCGTTCGTGCCGATGCTTCCGCTTCAGGTACTGACGAACAACCTGCTCTACGATTTCTCGCAGGTACCCATCCCGAGCGACAACGTCGATGCGGAGCTGATCGCGCAGCCGCGACCGTGGGACATTGGGGCGATCGGTCGATATATCACCGTCATCGGGCCGATCAGCTCCATCTTCGACTACACGACGTACGCGATGATGTGGTTCCTGTTTGGCGCGAGCACGGTGGCGCACGCGGCGCTCTTCCAAACCGGATGGTTTGTCGAATCCCTGATGACGCAGACCCTGATCATCCACGTGATTCGGACCAATCGAATCCCATTCCTGCAAAGCAGGGCGAGCTGGCCGCTGCTGGTGAACACCGCGCTGATCATGGGTATTGCCGCGTGGCTGCCCATCTCCCCGTTTGCCCGCTCATTTGGATTCGTGCCGCTCCCCGGCCTTTACTGGCCACTACTGGGACTGACGCTTCTGGCGTACGTATCGTTGACCCAGGCGATCAAAGTCCTGCTCATCCGCCGACACTGGATTGCGTAGGAACGCTACGACCCCGACGCCCCTTCACGCCTGGTGACCTCGTCCAGATGCAGGCGAAGCACGAGGAGGCGAAACGCGCCATTGAGGCAGGTCGGAACTGATTACCGGGTGAGGCGTATGAGCACAGCGCATGTAGGAACATTCTGCCATAAGTCCGCAGTTCGGATCCGGGGGAAGCGCGCAATGAGATGGCACGGTGCTATGGGCCTGATGATGGTGCTCGCGACCGGTCATGCGGCTGCGGCGCAGGGGCCCGTTCCGGCGCCACCCGATGCCAGCGATCCGCCGGCGCGCGTAGGTCGGCTATCGATTGCCGAGGGTGTGGTGTCATTTCGCCCAGCGGCTGCGGACAGCTGGGCGGTCGCCACACCGAATCGCGTCGTCACCACGGGCGACCGGTTGTGGGTCGACTCAGCAGGACGCGCGGAAGTCGAGGTGGGCGCCGATGCGATTCGCATCGCGCGTGAAACAGAGCTCGATGTCCTCCATCTCGACGACGACATGCTCCAGTTACGGGTGCCGCAAGGGACCGCCAGCGTGCGTCTCAAGAGCATTCGTATTGGCGATGTGTACGAGCTGGATGGGGCCAACGCGGCGATCACGCTCTTGCAAGCCGGCGAATATCGACTCGATGTCCCAACGAGCGGAGACACGACGCGTCTCGCCGTGTGGGCGGGGCGCGCCGAGGTTACGGCTGCAGGCTCGACGTTCGAGGTCGATTCGGGCCAGGTGGCAACAGTCGCGGGGGCCCGGAACCCGACCTATAACGTGGTCACGGTCGGTTCCCCGGACGATTTCGACCGGTGGGTCGTTGAGCGAGACCAAACGTTGGACCGGGCACCGGCATCGTCGCGCTATGTCTCGTCGGAAATCGCGGGTGCCGACGATCTCGATGAATACGGGCACTGGGTCATCGAGCCCGACTATGGCCCGGTGTGGTTCCCGAACACCGTCGCAGTCGGCTGGGCGCCGTATGGGTTCGGCCATTGGGTATGGGTCGATCCCTGGGGATGGACGTGGGTGGACAACGCGCCCTGGGGATGGGCACCATTTCACTACGGCCGCTGGGCATACATTGGCGGCGTGTGGGGCTGGTGGCCTGGGCCCATTCTCGTCAGCTCGTATGGCTACCCGTACTATCCGCCGTACGCGCCTTGCCTGGTCACTTTCATCGGCGGCCCAGGCTGGGGGCTCGACTACTTTGGCGGAGCGTGGGGGGTCGGGTGGTTCCCACTCGCGCCGTGGGACGTGTATGTCCCACCGTACCGATTCGGCCCGATGTACGGGCATAGAATCAACCCCGTGCCCCCGCGAGGTCCTGCACCAACTCCGTATCGGAACCGCGGTGTAGAAGGAGCAGTGACAGCGATTCCGCAGCGCGCCTTTTCCTCGGGCGAAGCCGTGTCCCGAGCGGCCGTCCGAGTTCCCGGGGAGGCTATGGCGCGTGCGCCCGTGAATGATGGCCGAGCGCCTGTAATACCGACGACGGCGAGCCTGGTGCGCCGTGGGGCGACCGGTCCATCGGTTGCGTCACCACCTGCGCGCCTCGCTGGCATGACCGGCGTTGCATTGCACGCGCCTCCGATGACCATACCGTTCAGCGCCGAACAACGCGCATTGAGTGCGAGCGGAGGGCGGCCGCTCACGTGGACGGAACGGGCACAGTTGCGGACCACGATTCCGGCACAACCTACGGTCGCCCATATCCGATCGGCCGCGTTGCCTTCGAGTGGGGGTACGACGCTTCAACCTCAACGCTCGGGGCTACCACAGGCGAGGCCCGCATTACCACCGGCGTCCGCACGCCGCGTCAGCGCCGTCCAGTCACCCCTCGACGGCGCATATGCAGCCGAGCGACAACAAATGGAAAGCCGCCACATCACGCAATACGCAAACCCGCGTGCCGGCGAGTCGTCGCAAGCGCTCTACAACAGGCAGGAGGCGGAGCGCCGGGACCTGCAATCACGCTATCAGTCTGCTCGCAGTCAGGGGATGACTCGCATCCCTCCGAGTGCGGCAGCACCTCGCGCGGGCGCGGGCGGGGGCGGTGGGCATGCACACTAGCTGAAGTGAGATTGAGTCGTTGGCAAGAAATCGACCGAAAACCTGGCCAAGACCCCGATGTACCTCTGCACCAGCTCACCTCTGAACCGATCCAGCATCCGGCGCCGCATTGTCTACTTTCTACTTTCAGACCTTCTACCCTCTCTGGCGCGAAGCGCCAGCCGGGCCCTTCGCTCACCACATGTACGCTGCAGTCGGCTCTGGGGCAACCAGATAGCGGGTGAACCAATCGCTGGCGAGCTGGGCGACGGCTTCGAGCGCGCCCGGCTCCTCGAACAAATGCGTCGCGTTCGGCACGATCATGAGGTCCTTGGGCGCCTGAAGTTGTCGCAGGGCGTGCTGATTGAGCTCAATCACTCCCTCGTCAGCCCCGCCGACGATCAGTAGGGTTGGCGCTTGCACGCGCGAGAGTGCCGTAGAAGCCAGGTCGGGACGTCCTCCGCGAGACACGACCGCTCGAACCGTGCCGGGTAGCGCGGCAGCGGCCTTCAGTGCGGCAGCCGCACCCGTGCTTGCGCCGAAATAGCCGACCGGAAGCTTCGCGACGGCTCGCTGCCGACGGACCCAGTCCGTCGCCGCTTCGAGTCGCACCGCGAGGAGCTCGAATGTTGAATCGCAGCAGACGGGTCACCGCGTCTTCCCGTTCCTCGAGCGGTGTCAACAGGTCGAGCAGTAGTGTCGCCAAGCCGTTTTCCTGCAGCACCCGAGCTACGTAGCGATTGCGGGGGGAGTGACGGCTACTACCACTCCCGTGCGCGAACACGACAATACCACTCAGCGGGCGCGGCACCGCCAAATCGCCCTGGAGCGTAATCCCATCGATTGGGATCTGAACCGACTGCTCGTGAATGACCACGCTTGACTCATGGTGCGCCACCGCTGCTCCTTTTCTGGACTGCCTGCAAAATGCCATGCGATGGTCCTCGTGCCCATCGGTGTTGTCTGTACTGCCACGACGGCGTTCCCCTACAGGCTTGCAGGTGAATCCGAACGGCCGGTGCCGCTTGGGGCGAATGCCCTGCCGCCAGCGGCGTCAGTTGGTGCACGGCGGCAGGGCTCGTCAATCGTTCATTCGCTGCCGGGCTCGCGCCGAGAGGGCTGAATGCCACCGCGCGTCGGTTACGGTTTGAGGAGGCTCAGGAAGAAGAGCCCGCCTGCGATCGCCACGATCACAGGGCCGGAGGGTCTGTGTGTCGCCGCGGCGACCCACGCTCCGGACAGCGTGGTGACCAACGCGGCTCCGACTGCCACGACGAACATCGTGTCGATATCGCGGGTCAGGCGTTTCGCAAGCGTCGCAGGAATGATGATGAGTGATCCCATGAGCAACACCCCGAGGTAGCGCATCCCAAGCGCCACGGTGACCGCAAAGGCGAGCAGGAACGCGAGATCGAGGGCTCTGACGCGCACACGCGATGCCGTAGCGAGGTCGGCCGAAATCAACGAAAGGAGAAGGCGATCTCGAGCCTTGAGCGTGAAACCGACTACGGACAGCGCGGCAATCGCCCCAAACACCGCCTCGCCGCTCGTGAGGCGCGTCGGCGCTCCGAACAACGCGTCGACGAGTGCTTCGCCCGTGGCCGTGAGAGCCCCGATCGCCAGAGCAACCGAGAAGATGACCCCGGTAACCGCCTCGGTGGACAGTCGCGTCTCGCTCTCGATGGCCCAGATCAGGACGCTGCCAGCGACCAGCGCGGCGAGCGCGCCAATCAAGGGGTTGATCTTCAGCAGGAGCGCGAGGCCGATCCCCGGCAGCGCGACGTGAGAGAACGCATCAGCGGCTAACGTCATCTTCCGCATGACGGCAAAGCAACCGACGAGACCCGCTGCGACTGCCATCGCCGCGCAGACGACCAGCGCGCTAATGTCCATCATCATGTAGGTGCAAGCGGATCGGCTCTCCGTACAGCTCCGATAACCGTTCTGGCGCCAGGGCTATCTCGGGCGCTCCAACCCACGCGTGGTGCCGCGCGAGACAAAGCACCAGCGACGCAGAGTGATGCACGACGCTCAGGTCGTGCGAGACGAGCAGCGTCGTCACATTGTCCTCTACCCGCAATCTCCGAAGCGCGGTATTCAACACCTCTTGACCCGGCGCATCGATGCCGGCGGCTGGCTCATCAAGCAGCAGGACGGTTGGGCTCCCAATCAGCGCGCATGCGACCAGTAGACGCTGGAATTGCCCTCCGGACATACTGCCGATGGTACGAGGCAGCACGTCGCGCGAGAGGTCCACGCGTTGGAGCGCACGCGGTATCTCCTCTGGCGCCGCGTGATCGACCGCCGCTTTCGCTCTAAGCAAATCTCGTCCGCTCACTGGTAAATCGCGCTCGATGTCGAGCTTCTGCGGTACGTAGCCGACTCGCGTCCCCTGCGCCCAGCGAATGGTTCCCTCGTGTGGCAAGGCTCCGATGAGTGCGCGAAGCAGCACGGTCTTCCCGGAGCCGTTGGGACCGATGATCGCCAGTGTGTCGCCGCGGCCAACGGCGAAACTAACGTCAGACAGGATTGGGCTACGTCCGAGGGTCACCGTGAGATGGTTCACCTCGAGAACAAGGTCCGCGTTTCGGGTTCCGGGGTCAGGGTCCCGGGGTACGTCGATCGCACGACTCGCCAGCGCTGAGTCGTAGCGCGATTGCAGGGTCGGCCCAACTCTGTCAGTGCCTACCTCGTCGCGATCATCCATCCCATAATGATTCAAGGACGAGGGAGGGGCCGCAATTACCTGGGCCCCGCTCAGCGATCGAGCGGTACCCAGGTCGCACCTTCCTTCACGTACTGCCTCTTGACTGCGGCCCAAGCCACCCGGTGTGCACGCGCCTCATCTTCGCCGTACTCATCCCAGGCGTGATTGAACGCCTCACGATAGATGTCCTGCCCGTGCGGTGGCAACGCGGAGCGAACAGGCGAGGGCAACTCATCATTCGCGATATATGGCATACTGGCCCTCCAAGTTTGGTCTCCAGCGTCTGGCGTCCAGCGTCACGTCATGGTCGGCATCTCTTGCGCCTCATGGGCAACAGAAGCTCTTTCCTTCTTACACCCCTCGCTGGCCAACGTCCTGTACCGTGCGGAGGGCGCGTGCTTCACGCAGCAACTCCACGACTTCGCTGTCTTCGGTTTGCCTGAAATCTCGGTAATACAGTCCCACGGCCCAGAATGGGTGAGGCATCGCGAGGCACACCAGCGCATCGGCTTCCGCCTCTAAGGCTGCGCAGGCTTCCTGGGAACCTACCGGAACCGCCACGACAACCCGAGCAGGGTGATGTGCGCGAACAGCGCGGACGGCAGCGATCATCGTCGCACCGGTCGCCAAGCCGTCGTCCGTGAGAATCACAGTCCGACCTTCGAGACTCACAGGACTTGTGCCATCCCGCAAGCGGGCAGCCAACTGCTTCCCCTCGGCCATGCGAGTGCGCACAACCGAGTCGATATAGGCGCGCGAGACGCCGAGCTCGCGAATCACCTGCATGTTGAAATAGATGCCGCCGTCCGCGGTGACAGCGCCGATCGCAAGCTCATCCGACATGGGCGAGCCTAGCTTGCGCACGACAACGACGTCAAGTTCGGCTCCGAGCTCGCGGGCGACCGCAGCGGCGACAGGTACGCCGCCTCGCGCCAGTCCAAGAACGATCGGCTGCGTCCACCGATATTTCGCAAGGGCAGCACCCAAGTGGGTCCCAGCATCGTCGCGATCTCGGAACAGTCGCGAGAGTCCTTCGATCTCGTCGTCGAATTGGGCAACCCTGGCCATGGCATTCATAGGTCCTCCCCAGCGCGCTAATGCGCCAAGGCTCCGGCAGAGGTTGAGTCTTTCACTACTACTGGCGTTCCGGAGGCGCTGGGCAGCCTAGAGGCGTACCGAAGCGCACCGGCAACACCGAGATGCGCTGCGCGCAAGCAGCTGCGCGCCCGCATCAGAGACTATTTCAATCGTCGCGTTCCCATCGAACGCGGCCTCGATCGCCCGCTCTGCCTCGGCCCGTGACCGCTCGGCGAACTCTGCGTCAACATACAAGTGGCTCACACGCCTTTCTTCCAGAGCGGCGAGACAGGTTGCGAGTCCTAGCACGCCGTGGCCCCCGGCGGTCGCATCGTCTACGACTCGAGTCACAGCCTCGAGATCCTCGCGATTTCGCAGCAGCTGCGCGCTCGCACCCGCAGCGGCCGCGATCTCGGGGGGGGTCGCATTGAGATGCAATCCACTCGCGACGCAGGAACGCGCGGCACTACGCGCTGGCAGCGCCGCCTGCGCCTCGAGTGCTCGCATTGGCGCGCCGCCAAAGACTAACCAGCCGTCCTCGCCAGCAAGCTCCAACATTCGGTCCGCGAGGGCGCTCAGCAAGTGGCGGCGGCCTGCGAGGCGCTCACGTTGCGCCTGGTCCGTACCGGTACGCCCACGTGTGCCAGCGTGAAAGCCCCGTTGCGGCGCCCCGCCCATGTGGGCGACCGCTTCGATGTGGGCGTGCGCGTGCAGGGAGTCGAGCCGTTCGAGGATTCCACCCTGGTACAGGTAGATATCGGCGCGGCGGCTATCGACTACAGCGACGATCGCCGGACGCGCCTCCTTCATTGCCCGAATCAACGGGGCTACGCGAATACCGGTGCCCCACGACACGCTCATCGGCGTAGCCACAGGCAGGGCCTGCGCGAGAAAGATACGAGTAACGCCGATGTATCCAACCCAAGCACGCTCGCGCACCGGCTCGTCCATCCCGTCGAGCAGGCGTTGGAAGCGAAAGAGCGCTCGCTCGAGTGCCAGTCGTTCCTCGTCCGACGCGTCTGTGTTAGCCCTCCGCACGTCGCGAATCGCATCATCAAGACTCACTCGCCAACCGTGGCGAGCCGCTGGGTCGCGTGGAGCGTGTTCGAGAAACACGCTAAGGACCTTGGTCGACCGGAGACCCTTCTCTAGCGCCTTGATTTCTGCATACGTCAGCATACACACCTCATCAATCCAGGACACCCGAACCAACTCACGCTTCGTAATTCGGCGGGGCCGAGTCTGCGCATCTAATCCTTGCCCGGCCCCGCCGACTACTCAGCCGCGCTCAGCGCGACGCGTTCGACTCGATGAGACGACTACTTCGCTTCGGTGACTGGGATCTTCTTGGCTTCCACCTTTGGCACTGGTGCCTTGGGCACTTCGACCTTCAACACGCCGTCGGTAACAGTTGCCGCGATCTTGTCAGCATCGACCTCGGTCGGGAACGCGAACACTCGCTCGAAATAGCCGTACGACCGCTCGAACGTGTAGAAGCGCGCCTCCTCCTGCTTCACCTCTTCCTTCTTCTCTCCACTGACTGTGAGCACGCCGTCGGCGAACTCGATCTTCATGTCCTCCTTCTTCAGGCCTGGTACCTCTGCGGTGATCAGGTACTTGTCATTGACCTCCGTCATCTCGACGAGCGGCGCCCACGAGACCGCTTTCTCAGGTGACGTGAAGGAGAAGACGGGCGCGAATAGCCGGCCGAACGGGAAATGAAACAGCCCCGGTGCCTCTGTCAGGAACCGGTCGACCTCGCGCTCGAATTTCATTGGTGCCCGCTGGATCTTGATGCTGGTCATAACACCTCCTTGCGATAGAGCGAATGCGTTTACTCAATCCACGGTGAGTCATCGTTCACCGTAATGTCATAGTACGCCGTCCCGCACCGACAAGCAGTCGGGCGGAGCCCGTCGCCGCGTGCGGTTTTGCCTCTCATCAATGAGGACACTCTCGCGCACACGCCTTCAACGCCCGCCGCGTCGGGGCGTCCCTGAGTACATGTCAGGCAACACCTGATGCCTCGATCCAGGCTCGCCATCCACACTGCACACAGGACGTGCCGACTTCACGAGGTTGCGACAACGTTGATGCAGCAGGCGGGATTGCGAGTACGGGCCGCGACGGGAAACGACTCATTGAGCAGCGAAGCGCAATCAGAGAGTTCTCCAGTGGCCGATCGGTCGGAGGGGACGGTCGCCTCCGCTCACCATGCAGTGATCGGGGTGACGGACGGCGACGCGTACGCTGCCGGTGCCATTCGAGTTGTCCAAGCGCTTGTTTCGCGATTCGGCTCCGAAGCCGTAACTTTGCCGTCGACTGCTCTTCCTTCGGCTGTGGGCCGGCAGGCTGACGGGCGCGGACGCGCTATTGTGGTCCTACCAGCCCCTGATGCGGGATCCGGTGAGCGACCGACCTACGCGGATCGCGCCTGTCGAGTCGCCGTCTCAACCCGACACCCCGTGCTACTCGTCCCGGACGCCGCCGTGTGGCCCCCACGCCAATGCGTCGCGGCAGTGGACTTTGGCCGATCGAGCATCGCGGCCGCGGTAGCCGCCATGGAGTTGCTCGAGGCGCCCGCTGAGCTCGCGCTCGTGTTTGTGCATCAAGGGGATGAGGAGGCTCGCGAGGCGGACTCAGTGCCGCGACACGTGCGCCTGTTGTGCGAAGCTCTGACGCACACCTTTGTTGGTCCGACTGGGGTTACCGTAACGTCGGTGGTCTTGAAAGGCGCCGTGCTCCCCGTCCTGTTCCCCTTTGCTCGGCGTTACGGGGCCGACCTCCTATCGCTCGGCCGGCACGGACGATCTTCATCCGCGGGGGTCGCCGCGACGCCCGTCGGGCCCACAGTGCGTGGATTGCTCGAGGGGGCTCCATGTAGCGCGCTGATTTCGAGCGCACCCTGATGACGGCAGGGTTATGCGGACGCCTGTCGCAATCGGAGGCGACGCGTTGTGTCGCCTTGCGGACTATCGCGGCGCAAAGCTAGAATCCATCACTGGATGCGGGATCTTGTTTGCTGTTTCCCGCGATAAAGACCCTCGTTTGCCTCGCGGCGATCGCCGGCCGCATGAGGTTGCAGGGTAGGCACCCAACGCGCAGGTCGCTGGGGCCGTAGTCCGGAGTGCTAGTCCGCGATCTCGGTGCCCACCATGGAACCCATGACGACCAACCCAGCCCGCCGACTCAGCGACGAACGTTCCCGAGAGGCGGCGGAATCGTCGGAAGTGGCGTCGCGCGCGGCGTTCACGCAGCTGCCGCATCCCATGTACTTGCTCTCTCGGGAAGGCGTGATCCTCGCTGCGAATCCGGCTGGACGGCAATTCGTGGCGAAGACCGACGCGCCAATCGTCGGTCAGCGGTTGTGGGACGTCGTGGCGTTGATCGGCGCGCAGGAGGACGTTACGTGGTTTCGGCGGGCGATCGACGAGGCGAACGCCGGTTCCCAGGCTCCCCTCAAGTACGACTTGGATGAGACGGCGCGCGAGCGGACGTCCACGTGGTCGATTCGGCGATTCGAGGATCCGGAGAGTGGTGGCGTCGCGCTCGTAGCGGAGGCGCGAGAGGTCACCGAAGAACGGCGTGTGGAAACCCAGAGCCGGCTGTTCTCGGATCTTGCACTCGCCCTTGGGCAGACCGACTCTCTGGAGCTTGCCCTGACCGCTGCACTCCAGACGATGTGCACCGCCGGGGGATGGTCGCTCGGTGAAGCGTGGGTGCCGTCGACGGTTGCTGGGGGCCAAGAGCGGCTGACGCGCGCGGCTGTTTGGGCTGTACCCGATCGGCGGCTACAGGGCTTCATTGCCCAGGGCTCGGGCTTTCGATTCCAGAAGGGGGAAGGCCTGCCCGGGACGGCCTGGCTGCGGCATGAACCCGTATGGGCCAACTCGTTGGGCGCCGCGCAGGAATTCACGCGCGGTTCTTTGGCCGCCCAGGCGGGGCTGCGAGCGGCGGTCGCCATCCCAGTGATGGCTCGTGGAGAGGCGGTGGCGGTATTGAGTTGCTACATGGCTGATGTCCGGGATCGCTATACGCGTCTCGCGCAGGCCGCAGCCGGCGTCGCTGCACAACTCGGTCCCTTGTTGCTGCAAAAAAAAGCCGAGGAGGCGCATCGCAATGCCGAGGCGCAGCTCGCGGGCACGATCGCTATCGCGACGGACGCGATCATCTCCATCGACGAGACACAGCGAATTACTCTGTTCAACTGGGGCGCCGAGCGCATCTTCGGGTACGCGGCGGACGAAGCGATCGGGGAGCCACTCGACATGCTGCTGCCGGAACATCTGCGACGGCATCATGCCACCGACATCGCGGAGTTTGCCAAGTCCGCGCAGACAGCGCGACGCATGGGTGAACGGTCGACGATCCTGGGGCGGCGGAAGAACGGCGAGATCTTCCCGGCCGAGGCCTCGATCTCGCGCTATATGAGTGGGGGGCAGTGGACGTTCACGGTGATGTTGCGAGATATCACCGACCGGCGACGCACCGAGGACGGACTTCAGTTTCTCGCGGAGATCGGAAGCCTGCTTGGCGATTTGATACAGGATCAGACCGTTCTGCAGCGGGTTGCCGAGCGAGCGGTGCCCACGCTGGGCGACGTGTGTGTCATTGATCTGGTTGAGAACGACCTGCCGCTCACCGCAGCGGTCGCTGCACGCGACATTGACATGACGCGCGAGATCCAGCGCTTCCGCGATGAGAGGCCCCTGAAGTGGGATGACCGTTCGCCGACGATGGACGCCATGCGGACGCGACAGACGCTGCTCCTACCGGACGGCATTGGAAGCTGGACCGGGCTGGCCGAGCGCCCGGATTATCAACAAGGTCTATCGCCGCTCGACGTTGGATCGATCCTGATTGTGCCCCTCGTGGCGCACGACCGGATAATGGGCGCACTCAGCCTCGCCATGTTAGCGGCCGGACGCCGTCATGACGATAGCTACCGCGTGCTCGCGGAGGAGTCGGCAGGCCGTATTGCGCTTGCCGTCGACAACGCGATGCTCTTGCAGCGGACGCGGCAGGCCGTGGGGGCGCGCGACGAGACGCTCGCGGTCGTGTCGCACGATCTGCGGAATCCGTTGAGCGCGATCAAGATGTACATGAGCGCGATGCGGGAAGATCCTCCTCCGAGTCCTGAGAGCGTGCGGGAGCTCGTGGAGCTCGTACAGGAGTCGACGATGCTCATGTCGCGCATCATCGAGGATCTGCTCGACGTCGCGAGCATCGACAGCGGCCGATTGTCGCTCGACCGAAAGGTGCAGTTGCTTCAGCCCCTGCTGGAGCAAATCGAAGACATGTTTCGTGGAGCTGCCGACGAACGGGGGATCGCGCTCGTGCTCGAGCGCAGTGCGCTCGACCGACTTCCCAGGGCGGATGTGGATCGAGACCGCATTGTGCAGGTGCTTGGTAATCTGGTCAACAACGCGCTCAAGTTTACGGACGCCGGCGGGATAGTAACGATTAGCGTCGCACAGCGCGATGACAAGATCACGGTTGCAGTAACCGACACGGGCGTCGGCATCGCTCCAGCGGATCTCGTACACGTGTTCGATCGGTTCTGGCACGGTCGTCGTCGAACCAGGATCCGGTCCACCGGGCTTGGTCTGGCGATTGCACGCGGAATCATTCAGGCCCACGGTGGTCGCATCTGGGTAGAAAGCACACTAGGCCGGGGCAGCACGTTCGCACTCGAGTTGCCCGCCGCAGATGCAAAGGGTTAGCAACACTGCGGCGCCCGGTTTGGCGCCTCCCGCGCTCGGGCACATCCCACTGTCCTCGCCTGCCTGACATTGGCCGGGTGAAACCCTGGCGGCGGCGCCCTTCAAGGCCGTTCAACGTACAGTTAGGGAAACCGAGTCACGTGTGCTGGGTCTTGCAAAAGTGTTGCAGCCGCAGAGTGGCGGATGACGAAAGTGCAAACGTTGGACGTCAGAGATCAAAACGTTCGAGCAGCTACGCTGCATTTGGCTGGCTCTCGGTTGGAGGATGTATGAACGCGCGGAAAAGGTGGCGGCTGGTTGGCACGCGAGTCGGGGCTCGCCATGCGCTATTCGTGGGGGCAGCCCTCTTCCTTGCCGGAGTGCGTAGTGCGGCTGCCCAGTCGCTCCATCACTGGACCGAGATCGACGATCGGGGGACAGCCGTTGATTGGAATACGCTCACACGTACCGACGTCGCCTCCCCAAACCCGACGTTGACCGTGTGGGCGAGAACAGTACAGGAGAATGACACGATTGGTGCGCAGGTAGCGGTTCGGTGCGCGCCGCGGCATGCGGCGGTGATCGAAGTACGCCGAACCCATCCGAACGGCCAAACCGAAACGACTGGGCCGGTTGCGCTGTCTGTGCTCACATGGCAGGACCCGCCGCCGCTGAGTTATCTCGCGAGTGTCTCGCGAGCCGTGTGCGCACGCACGCGAGAACAGCGTCCTCGTCCATGCTGACGGCCGAACAGCGCTAGCGGGCCGGTCCTGTCAGGCAACCCCTGACAGGCCGTGCACGCGAGCCCGACAGTCCGAGCGGCACTTGTGAGCGACTGTACAGGGCGCACCGAACTGTGGACGGCCGCTCCATGGCAAAGACCAAATCCGCTTCGGCACAACCCGAAAACGTCGCAACGGACGCGCTACAGAACCTCCTGCAGGTCGAGGAGGGGCTCCAAGCGCAACTCGCCGCAGCGAAGGCGCAAGCGATTGCCGCCACCGCGCAGGCGGAGGCCGACGCTGCGGCCCGGCGAGCGTCTGTCGAGACAGCTTCGCGCGCAGCGATCGCCGCCCTCGAGGCGGAGGAGGAGGCTCGCGTCACCGCTGAGTGTAAACGCATGGCGAGCGACGCAGCGAGCACGGTCGAGCTGATCGAAGGACTGACCGAGGCGAGAGTGCAGGAACTCGCCGCATACGTCATCCGCCGACTGTTGGGAGAGTCGCCGGAGCCGTTGACGCAACTCGGGGCGACAGTCCCATGATCATGCAGATGTCGAAGGTGCGGGTCATGGGGCCGAGACCGCGTGTCCGTGAGGTCCTCGCTGCGCTCCAGGACTTCGGCCTCCTTCACGTCGCCGACATGCCAGTCGGATCCGCGTTCGCGCCGCTTCCACTGTCAGCGCGCGAACGGAAGCTGCGTCGACAACTGGATCGCATCCGAGGCGATGTCGCTGGCGCGCTCCACGCGCTCCCGCCAACTGCGCCTGGGATGCCTGCGTCCGATTCGCTAGCGGCAGTCTCGATGGCCCTCCCCGGGATTGCGCGCCAAGCGAACCGCTGGCGCCGTGAAGCCGAGCGTCGCATGGCTAACACCACGGCCCTGACGGACGAGCGCACGGCGCTCATCAAGTACCGTGATCTCTCGGTGGTCTTTCGCGACATTCTCGAGCGCATCGGACGGCAGCCGACCCTTGTGACACATGCGTTCGTGCTTCCAGGGCGGGAGCGCGTGACGATTGAAGCGCTGGCCGCGGCTCTCACCGAACGCGCCGGCACGGACGTCAGTGTCCTGATACACGACCTGCCGGGCGGAGACATTGCACTGCTCGTCGTCCTTCCGTCAGCCGCCGCCGAACGCATGGAGCCTGTGCTGGCGCAAGCGCGGGTTCCCGAGCTCGGGGTGCCACCCGCCTACGCCGGCCGCTCGCTGGTGGAAGCAATCCCGCTCGTCAACGCGCGGCTCGATCGTGTCGATCGCCAGCTAGACGCGGTGCGCCAGGAGCTAGCGGCGCTGGTGCAGGAGGCGCGGCCTGCGCTCGAAACGGCGCGCCGTGCCGTCGATGACTGCCTCGCCGAACGGGAAGCGGAGTCGAGAATGCGCCGCGACCGCGCATGCGTTTGTGCTTGAGGGTTGGGTGCCGAGCTCCTCCCTTGCGGACCTGCGAGTCCGGCTCACGCGCGCGTTCGGGGACGTCGTTGTAATCCAGCCGATCGCGCGAGACCAATGGGCGGCGGAGACTGCTCCCGTGACGCTGTCGAATCCGCCGCTCTTTCGTCCCTTCGAGGTCATTGTGCGAATGATGCCCCTGCCCCGCTATGGCACGATTGATCCCACCCCGTACGTGGCGGTCTGCTTTCCACTGGTATTTGGCGTCATGCTGGGCGATGCGGGCTACGGGGTCGTTCTCGGGCTGCTCGCGCTATTGCTTCGCTCGCGCTCCAAGGCCGGCTCATGGCAGCGGACCGCCTCCGACATCGCGCTGCCGTGCGCGCTGTTCACGATCATTTTCGGGTTGGTCTTTGGCGAGGTCTTCGGGACCTTTGGTCGTGCGTGGTTACCCTGGCGACCGCTCATCGATCGTGAGCGCTCGATGCTGGCTGCGCTTGCCCTCACCGGAGGCCTCGGGCTCGCGCACATCATCCTGGGGCTCATGCTCGGTGCGGTCGCATCCTGGCGGGGGGAGCGCCGACAGGCGATCGGTCACGGCGTCACGGCGATCATGCTGCTGCTCATTGCGTGTGCTCTGCTTGCAGCGCTCGAGGTGTTGCCGAAGGCGCTGTTTACGCCGGCAGTGATCGGAGTACTCGTCGCGTTTCCGGTGCTCGTCTTCGCTGAGGGGTTGCTCGCGCCGATCGAGCTCTTGTCAACGGTGGGGAACGTGATGTCGTATGCACGTGTCATGGCCCTGGGCACGGCCTCGGTCATGATGGCTGCTGTCGCGAACAGACTCGTGGGTACGGCTGGCAGCGTGGTTGTGGGCGTCGCCTTCGCGCTGCTCTTCCACACAGTCAATTTTGCGCTCGGGTTGTTCAGTCCTACTTTGCAGGCACTTCGTCTGCATTACGTGGAGTTCTTCAACCAATTCTACAGCCCTGGCGGGGAGCCCTATCGTCCGCTCGCACACGCACGTGCCGTGTAGACGTGGGATCCAATCGGGGCACCGGAGATCGATCAATGGCGTACATGTGGGCAGCACTGAGCGCGGCTCTCGTCATGGGTCTCGCGGCACTGGCAACGGCCTGGGCGCAGTCGCGTATCGGCGCTGCGGGAGCCGCCACGCTTGCCGAAAAGCCGGAACTGACGACGACCATTGTGCTTCTCGTGGCGATCCCCGAGACGATGGGCATTCTCGGTTTCGTGGTCGCGATGGTGATTCTGCTGCGAGCTGGTGGGGGTTGACGTGGAGGCCACGCCATTGCTTCTCGAGGTTGTCGAGCGCCAAGGCGATGCAGAAGCGCAGCAGATTCGCGACGCGGGTGCAGCCGACGCAGCGCACATCCGCGCGGCGGCGGATGTGGAGGCGCAAAGCGCGATCAGCGCGCACGTCGAGGCCAAGAAGCACGAGTTGCGTGCGGCGAACGGTCGACGTCTGGCCGCCGCTCGGTGGGCGGCCCGTCGGTCGGTGTTCGATGCGCGGGAACGACTGCTCGCGCGGGTCATCCAGGCCACTGTCGCTCAGCTCCCTCGCGCGCTGATCGGAGAGGCAACCGACTCCCGGGTCGCAACGCTTCTCGACGAAGCCTGGGAGTACCTGCCCCCCGGCCCGGTCACGATCCGTTGTCAGCCCACCTTGGTCGAGTCGGTGCAGCGGCTGGTCGCCGCGCGGGGTACAGTCAATGTCGTATCAGATCCGACGATCGTTGCCGGTGTCCGTATGGAGTCGCCGACCGGTCGTCTCACGATCGATAACACGCTGGATGCACGTTTGGATCGTATGTGGCGCGCGATCGCGGCCGAGCTCGTGAGAGGTCTCGCGGGGGAGCTTACACAGTGATGCTGTGGGCCGACCTGGATGCACGGGCGCGTGGCCTCAGCACCCGACTCATCGGCGGGGCGCGGCTGCGCCGGTGGACGAGTGCGCCCGATCTCACGGAGATCGCCGCGATCACAGTGGGCGAGCTGGGTCAGGCGGCACAGACGGGATCGGCGCTGGTCGAAGCGGGCGTTGTTGAACGAGGGATGGCGCGGCTCGTCGGTGCGCGACTGGCGCTGCTGCAGCAATGGGCAGGACCGCGAGCGCCTGCTCTCGCAGCGTTGTTCGAAGAAGAAGAGCGACGCGCAGTGCGTGCCCTTGTGCGCGGCGTCGTTGTCGGGATCCCGGTGGCCGCACGGTTAGCAGGGGTCGTGCCGACGCGGGCGCTACCTGAGGCCGTGTTGCTGGCACTCGCCGCGGAGCCGACGGTTGCGCGACTCGCCGCCGCTCTGGCTCGCCGACGGCATCCCTACGGGGCTTCGCTTCTCGCGGAAGTTCGCACGGGCCAACTCCATCTCCTGGCACTGGAACATTGTTTGGATCGCGTATCTGCAAACCGCATCCGGGCACACGCAAGCCGTGCCGACCGGTCGCTCAGGGAACACGCACAATTCGTCATCGACATCCAGAACTGCTGGTGGGCGATCATCCTGGCGGGATTGCCGACCACAAAAGAGCGCGCAACGCCGGAGCGTTGGTTTCTTCAGGGCGGCCGCCGACTCTCGGCGATGATCTACGAGAGAGCCGTCGGCACATTGAGTCGCGCAGCAGCGGGCACGATCCTGGCGCATGCGTTTCCACGGACGCACCTGGCGTCAACGCTTCGCGCAGGAGAATCTGTCGATGCATTGGAGGATGCGGCCCTCGCGACGGCGCTCGCCGCGGCGCACACGATAGCGCTAGCTCAGCCGCTCAGCAGTGCACCGATCATGGCGTACGTGTTGCGGCAGCGTGCCGAGCTCCGCGATGTGCAGCGGCTGGTGTGGGGGCGGGCGCTCGCCGCGCCGAGCCAGCAGATTCTGAGCGAGATCCTCTCGCCATGAGCGCGACGCGCGTCCGTGTCCTGGCGACACCGGCAGTGGCTGCGGGCTTTGCGCTTGCGGGGGTCCAGACCACTGTCGTCTCGACCGCTGAGGAGGGACGCGAGCGGAGCCGGGCGCTGTGCGCGGACACAGGCCTCGCGGTGCTGCTCGTGGAAGAAAGCGTGCTAGCCGGCATGTCGGAAGCCGAGCGCTCGATCCTCACCAGTCGCGAGCAGCCGATCGTGGTCCCCTTCGCTTCGCCCGCGTGGCTGGCGGCGCCGTCAGCGGAGGCTGCCCTGATCCTCGAGATCTTGCGGCGCGCCGTTGGCTATAGAGTGCGACTGCAATGAGTACCGAGCGCGCAGCGCGCGCGGAGTCGGGGAGATCGGCCCTCCGGGTCACGCGGGCTGTGGGCGCGCTCGTCGAAGCTGGGCCGACCCGTGGCTCGGCGATTTATGAACGCGTCCGGGTCGGCCCACAGAAGCTCTTCGGAGAAATCCTCCGAGTCGACGACGAGGTCGCCACCATTCAGGTCTACGAGGGGACGACCGGCCTCGCTGTGGGCGCTGGCGTCGAGTTGACAGGCGAGCCGATGACCGTCGCCCTCGGACCCGGACTACTCGGCGCCATTCTCGACGGCATCGGCCGGCCGTTGCCTCGGCTTGCCGAGCAATTGGGCGATTTCATTGGGTCCGGGGCGGAGGCAGAGACGCTCGATTCCGCCGTGAAGTGGTTGTTTGTTCCGACAGCAACGGTCGGGCAACAGGTGCGCGGCGGAGACGTCCTGGGGACCGTCCAGGAGCGAGGAATCGAGCACCGCGTGCTCGTTCCGCCGGAGGTTGAAGGTGTCATCGCGAGTCTGACGGCTGGACCGTTCACGGTTACCGATTCAATCGGGGCGCTGGTGGATGGCACCACACTCCGTCTCGCACATGCCTGGCCCATGCGACGTCCGCGGCCGGTAGCTGCCCGCCTGTCGACGGACCGGCCTTTCGTCACGGCGCAACGCGTGCTCGACTTTCTCTTCCCGGTCGCTGAGGGCGGGACCGCGGCTGTCCCCGGCGGATTTGGTACTGGCAAGACGGTGATCGAACAGTCGCTCGCCAAGTTCGCCGACGCAGACGTCGTCGTCTACGTCGGGTGCGGGGAGCGGGGAAACGAGATGGCCGATGTGCTGGCCGAATTCCCGGAGTTGATCGATCCCCGGACCGGTGGCAAGGTGATGGATCGCGCGGTGTTGGTCGTGAACACATTGAACATGCCAGTCGCCGCGCGCGAGGCGTCGATCGACCTCGGCGTGACGATCGCCGAATACTTCCGTGACATGGGGTACCGCGCGGCGCTGATGATCGACAGTCTGTCGCGTTGGGCCGAAGCGTTGCGAGAGATCTCTGGCCGCATGGGTGAAATGCCGGGTGAGGAGGGTTACCCCACCTCGCTCGCATCGAGGCTCGGACGGTTCTATGAACGGGCGGGTCGCGTAAGCTCGCTCGGCACGACGCCGCGCGAGGGCGCGGTGACGATGATGACCGCCATTTCGCCCCCGGGTGGCGATTTCTCCGAGCCCGTCACCCAAGCGGCGCTCCGCGTCTGCGGGGCGCTCTGGGCACTTGACCCGTCGCTCGCCCATCAGCGGCACTTTCCGGCGGTGGACTGGGGGACGAGCTACAGCCTCTACGATGACACGGTGGGGCCATGGTTCGACACGCACGTCGGGCCGGAGTGGCGTGCCAACCGGACGATCATCTCGGCGCTGCTGCAGCGAGAGCGAGAGCTCCGCGATATCACGAGCCTGGTCGGTCCGGAAGCACTCGAGGACGCCGACCGACTGACGATGGCTGTAGCGGAAATCGTACGAGATACGCTGCTTCGACAGAACGCCAATAACCCGGCGGACGCGGCGTCGCCGCTCGAGAAGACCGCGGCCATCGCTTCGTCGCTTCGGCTGCTGCGCGATGTCACAAGCAGTGCCCTCGCACGTGGCATGGCGATGCGTGAGCTCGATCTGGAACCTGCACGGCGCGCGCTCGCCGCGTTGCGCGACGCCGCTCGGGACGACCTGCCATCGCGCGCCGAGGCCGCACGAACGACGATCACGGCGCTCGCGCCATCTCCACGTAGATGACCGCTAGTATCGCTCGAACCTATCACGGGATAGCAGCAGCGACCGGTCCGCTCCTCATCGTCCAAGGCGCGCGTCATGCGTTGCTCGGCGAGTGGGTGAACGTCGCTGTGCGCGGAGCGCCGCTGCGCCGCGGGCAGGTCATTGATGTCTCGGAGCCGCGCACGATTGTTCAGTTGTTGGCCGAGCCGGATGGCATCAACCCCGCAGCGACGGATGTCACGCTGACCGGCGAGGTTCCGACGATGGTCGTTGGTCGCGAGCTGCTGGGGCGCGCGTTGGACGGGCTCGGCACGCCGATCGACGGCCTGCCAGCGCCGATCGGCGAGGCGGTTCGATCGATTGAAGGCGCGCCAATGAATCCCGCACGCCGCGCGCGACCGGTGGATTTCATCGAGACGGGCATCTCCGCGATCGATGGCCTCAACACACTGGTCCGTGGTCAGAAGTTGCCCATTTTCGCCGGGCCGGGCCTGCCAGCGCTCGATCTTGCCGCGAGAATCGTCGAGGGTGCGCGCGCCCCACACGGGGAGCCGTTTGCCGTCGTGTTCATCGCCATCGGCATCACGGCGCGAGAGACCCAGCGGTTCGTCGAGCGATTCGCGACGAGTGACGTGATGGAACGCACGCTGTTGGTGCTGAATGAGGCAGGTCAGCCATTCTGTTGAGCGGGTGCTTGCGCCACGCATTGGGCTCACCGCCGCCGAGTTCCTGGCATTCGAGGCGGGGATGCACGTGCTGGTAGTCATGGCAGACATGACACACTACTGCGACGCGCTGCGCGAAATTGGCGCGGCCCGGGGTGAGGTGCCGGGTCGCCGCGGATATCCGGGGTACACCTACACCGATCTCGCGAGCCTCTTCGAGCGTGCAGGCATCCTTCGTGGGCGTGCCGGTTCGATCACGCAGGTGCCGGTGGTCACGACGCCGGACGACGATATCACCCATCCGATTCCCGATCTCACGGGGTACATCACGGAGGGCCAGATCGTGTTGAGCCGCGAGCTGCATTGGCGTGGCATCTCGCCACCGATCGACGTGCTGCCGTCGCTCTCCCGACTCATGCGGAGCGGTATCGGTGCCGACCACACACGGCCCGAGCACGGCGAGTGGTCTGATCAGCTCTATGCCGCATACGCTCGCGGCCGGGAAGCGCGGTCGATGGCTGCCGTGCTTGGTGTGTCGGGCCTCCCCGAAGATGATCGCCGCGCGCTCGCGTTTGCCGATTCATTCGAGAACCAGTTCATCGGGCAGCCGGGCCGGCGGAGCATCGCGGAGACTTTTGATGCCGGTTGGTCCGTGCTCGAGCAATTGCCGCGGTCTGCTCTGCAACGACTCAGTGAGGCCACCTGGCAGCAGCGGCGGCGGATGCGGGCGCCGGCTCGGGCGGAGGCACGGTGATTCAGATTCGGCTCCCGGCGACGCGCGATGCGCTCGTGCGAGGACGCCAGCAGCTCGCCCTGGTGAGCAAGGGCGTCGGCCTCGTGCGGCGCAAGCGGGAAGCCTTGGTCGCGGAGCTCTTCCGCCGAGCGCGCCAGGCGACAGACGCGCGTACTGCGGTCGCGGAGCAGGCGGCGCGATCGTGGGCACCGCTTCTGCGCGCCCTCGCAGCGCACGGCGAGGCCGGCTTGCGCACGTTCGGTTGGTCGGAGGGTGAGATCAGGGTGGACCTTCGGCCCGTTCGGGTATGGGCAATCGCCGCCTCGGAGCTCGCGTCGCCTGTATCCGTCCGACGGGCCCTCGATGCGCGAGGTGTGACGCCTGCCGGAGCGGGTCCGGAGGTGGTCGCGGCGGCCGAGGAGTTCGAGCGGTTGGCTGAGCTCTTGCTCAACGTCGCTGCGCGGGAACAGATCCTCCGACAGCTGGGCGCTGCCGTGGCTCAGAGCTCGCGACTACTGCGAACGCTGGAAAGCCGCGTCGAGCCCGGCCTCCGAGCCGCGGTCAATGGCGTACGCCAGACGCTCGAATGAGCGAGAGCGTGAGGAACAGCACCGTCTCAAGCGGTTTCGCGAGGGCGACCGGCACGCGGCGGCGGAGACGCGTGGGTCGCCAGTCGGGCCTTCACGCGAATCTGGCATGCGCTGAGGCGACCGCGCGACAGTTGCGGTGGGGGAGATTCGGACAGGACGGAGCGAGATCCCCGACACCGTACGTTCCATTGCGCAGCGAAACTCTAGCAAGAAACCATGCCCTGGAGCGACGGACTGCCATGCCGATGATGCCACGTGGCTCGTCTCCTGTTGTATCGGAGGGGCGGGAGCGACTCGTGTTTGCGTTGCAGCAGGCGTACAGCATGAGTCGGTATGACTCGTCGTCGCTTCGGGCTGCCATCGGCGAGTTCGCTCGCAACGCACGACACCGCGGGTTGGATCTCAAGTGGGTATTGGACGCGGTGCAAGACGCAATCGACTCCAGCGTTTTTCCCGCCCTGAGCGACGCGCAACGACGCGCATTCTCAGAGCCGGTGCGGCGCACGGTCGAAGAGGCCTACAACCACTGTCACGAAGGGATCGCGCCTCGCACGTTCATGGAGTGGGCCCAGACACCAGCGCAGGCTTGAGCACGAACACGCGGCGCTAGTCTTCGAGTGCCTCCAGCACGGCCTCGGGGGTGATTGGCAGGCGTCTGACGCGCGCGCCGCAGGCATCGAAGATCGCGTTGGCGATCGCAGGGGCAACGGGCACCGCGGGCGGTTCACCCAGTCCGGACGATGGCGTCGAGTCATCGCCAGTAAACACGACGTCAATGGAACGAGGCGCGTCAATGCACGTCGCGATCGGGTAGTCCGCCCATGTCGTTCCGGTGACCTCGGCCTCTCGATGGGGTAATTTCTCGAGCAGTGCCCAGCTTGCAGCCATTTGAACCGCGCCTTCGACCTGGTTGCGTGCGCCGTTTGGGTGCACCACGTGTCCGGGGTCGACGGCGCACCACACGCGAAGGACCTGCACCTTGCCGTCCACGGACACGACGACTTCCACAACCTCGGCGACGTACGTGTTGCGATAGACCACGCATGCCACGCCGAATCCGCGCCCGTGCACGCCTGCTTGCCACTCGCTCCGGTTGCGAACGGTTGTCAGCACTCGCCGGAGTCGTGTATCTGAGCTGTGCGCGAGCCGGAACGCAATGGGATCTTCCCCCACGCGATGGGCCAGCTCGTCAATGAAGGATTCGGTCGCGAAGGTGTTGGGCGATGCGCCCAGCGAACGGAGCGCACCGGTCCGAATCTTGGCAGGCACGACCTGTAGGGTGATCGAGGCGCGTGGTATCTGATACGGAGGAATGCCGTTTCGACCCGCCATCATCGCGGCCATCTGCTCCGGCGACCCCCATCCGCCACCGTGTGGATGCGCAACGGGGGGAGTCGCGGCGGACGAGCCGCCGGGGGGCCGTTGGCCGGCTCCCTCGTATGCGTACGGGTTCGTTCGAATCGCTGCGCGCCACACTGCGATGCGGCCGTTGGCATCCAGCGCTGCTTCTAGATCGGCGTGCATTTCGGGTCGATGGGGAGCCGCTCGCATCTCATCAACCCGTCGCCACTGGACATGAACGGGACGGCCGACGGCTTTGGAGAGTCGCGCCGCTTCGATCGCGGCATCACTCGCGCCATGCCGGCCGAATCCACCACTCATCGCCTTCGGCTTGAAGTGCACCTGCTCTGCCGAAAGGCCCGCGATACGTGCGACCATCTCACGAAGTCGAAAGGGTATTTGCGTCGTCGCATAGATCGTCGCGCCGTCTGGCCGCACGTCCGCGATGCCAACGCTAGGCCCAAGCGGCTGCGCCGCGACGTGCGGCGTGAAATAGTGTGCCTCGGCACGCACCGGAGCTGATTGGAACGAGGCCTGGACCTCGCTGTCGTGTCGCAATGTGACGTGCAGCGTCGGCGACGCGGCGGCAACAGGTGGTCCCCACACCGGCTTCAGGGCGTCCAGCGCTGCGAACGCTTGAGGCTGTCGCTCGGCAACCACTCCGGTACACCCTGGTTCCTGGACGATGGCGACCACGCCGGGCATGGCGAGCGCCGCGTCGCGGTCGATGCGCAGCAACGTTGCGCCGTACGTCGCCGGATGGAGGACCGCTCCGTGCAACATGCCCGGTAACGCCATATCGCCTGCAAACTCGAGCGTTCCCGTTACGACGCTCACGCCATCCGCTGGCGGTCCGTCCGGACAAGTGGGCGTCGGTGAGGTGAGTGCGGCATCCTCGGGAATCACGCCGGCGATCGGTGCATCCGCTACGAGTTCGGCGAAGCTCGTGGTACGCCCATCCCCCGAGTGCCGGACCGTGCCGTCGACGATCTCGAGACATGTCACGGGAGACGCCCATCGCCGGGCCGCACGCGCCAGGAGCTCGCTGCGCGCGTACGCGGCCGCTTGGCGCAACTCACGTCCGTCCATTTCGACTGACATGCTGCCGAACGTTCCCATATCCCACGGTGTCACATCCGTGTCACCCAGTACGACCCGAATCCGTGTATGGGCAATCCCGAGCTCCTCGGCAACGATGCGGGGATAGGCGGCACGGAGTCCTTGCCCAAACTCCATCTTGCCGGAGAGCGCTGTGACGGTCCCGTCGCGCTCGAATCGCAGGCGGTCCTCTACTCGCAGCATCGCGACGCTCGTTGAACGGCTCGGATGGCCCGCAGATACACACCGCAACGACACAGATGCGGTGCCAGAGCGTCCCGTATCTCCTCATCGCCCGGCGTTGGGGATCGCTGAAGCAATGCAACGGCGGCCAGAATCATCCCGCTCGTGCAGTACCCGCATTGCCAGGCGCCCTCGTCGAGAAATGCACGTTGCACGGGATGGAGCTCATCGCCCGCCGCAAGGCCTTCGATAGTCAGAATGCGGTGGCCCACGACCTCGTCGACTGTCAGACGACAGGCGGGCACTGGTTCCCCGTCCAGGAGTATGACGCAAGCGCCACACATGCCATGGCCACAGCCGAAACGCGCGCCGATGAGCCGGAGCTCCTCTCGCAAGACGGTGAGGAGACTCGCGCCGGCCGGGCTGGTTATCGTGCACCGCCGATGGTTGACGTCGAGTACGACTTGCGGCAGTGGGATAGGTGGCGAGGTAATCGGCATCAATGCGTGAGGTCGAACTGCGATTCAAGCCGGCTACGTCAGGGCGGCGACCGAGCGGAACCGGACCAGGGCCAGCGCGAAGAAGATCGCGCCGATCCCGGCAACAGCCAGGTACTCGGGCCACACAACCGCGAATCCAGCGCCCCGATAGAGAATAGCTTGAGCGAAGGACACGAAGTGAGTGGATGGCGACACCGCCATAATGTGCTGGAGGACAGGCGGCATGCTCTCCAAGGGCGTATTGCTTCCCGAAAGCATGTTCATGGGCATCGCGACCAGCATATAGAGCAACCCGAGCTGTGGCATAGACCGGGCGAGGGTCGCGAGGAAAATACCGATCGCCGTCGCGAAGAAGAGATACAGCGCGACGCCGCCCATGAAGAGTGGCACGGACCCCGCGACAGGGATTGCCAACAAGGTCCGCACGACGACCGCGAGCGAAAGGCCTACAGCGACCGTGATGACCAGGCCATTGGCCCACACTTTGGCCATCGCGATCTCGAATGGGCGCACGGGCATGACGAGCAAATGATCCATCGTCCCGTGCTCGCGTTCTCGAACGACCGCGGCGCCCGCGAGAATGATTGCGAGCATCGTGACGCTATTGATGATCCCCATCACGCTCGTGAACCACGCGGTGACCAAGTTGGGATTATAGGCAACTCGAACGGCGAGCGTGACCGGGCTCATCGGGATGCCTTCCGATCGGGAGAGAAACACGCCCTCGTTGCGGCTAACGAAATTGTTGATCTCAGTCGTCAGGATCTGGTCGATGTACCCCGAGCCAAGCCCGGCCTGCACCATCGCCGTGGCGTCGATGTTCACCTGCACTGCGGGCGCATGACCACCGAGTACATCGCGCTCGAAGTGCGGTGGAATGTCGAGAATGAACGTGTACCGGCCGACATCCATAAGGCGGTCGACATCGGCAGCGTTCACCAGCCCGGGTGTCTTGAAATACGGTGGCAACAGGGCTGAGACCATCTGTCGCGAGAGGTCTGAATGGTCCTCATCCACCACGCCGACCGACGCGTTGTGCAGCTCCTGCGAGTTGCTTTGGGACTGCGAGTACACGGCGAGGGAGAACGAGTAGATCACGAGCGTCAGCAGCACGGCGTCGTGGAAGAAGCTCCGGAGCTCCTTGACTCCAAGCCAGAAGATGGTGGAAAGGCTGCGCATGACCGTTACGCTTGCTGCTTACGCAACAGCAGGAAGGACAACAGTGTATAGGCCGGCACGAAGAGCGCGACGGCAATGAGGTAGAGATACAGGTCGCGAAATCCGAGCGCCTTCGTGAACGTGCCGACACTGATTCGAAGGAAATAGGTCATCGGGAACGCTTTGCCCATGAACGCTGGGAAGCCAGTGAGGGATGAGACAGGTGTCATCATCCCTGAGAACTGCGTAGCTGGTAACACTGTGAGGATCGCCGTGCCGAAGAGCGCGGCGATTTGGGTCTGCGTGAACGACGAAACGAGCATCCCATACCCAGTGGTCGCAGCGACGTACAGCGTGACACCCACAAGGAGCGTCAGGAAACTTCCCTTGAGTGGCACCTTGAAGGCGAACTCTGCCAACATCATGAGCACGGCAAAATTAAGCAGCGAGAGCACGATATACGGGAGTTGTTTGCCAGTGAGGAACTCGAACCGAGTCACAGGTGTCACGTAGAGGTTGGTGATCGAACCGAGCTCCTTCTCACGCACGACCGCCAGTGCCATCAGAATGGCGGGAATCAACGCGAGCAACATGGCCACAGTCCCCGGCACCATTGCGTAGATGCTGTCGAAGTCCTGGTTGTAGCGAAATCGCTCCTCGAGCGTGGCCGGTGGAACCACGCTGTCTCCACTCGTGCGTTGCTGCCAGTCGGTAAGGAATTGCGCGTGTGCGGCCTGGAAGTATCCGCGAATGGTCGCCGCCCGAAACGGCATGGCGCCGTCGATCCAGGCGCCGACTTCGGTCGGCCTGCCGCGCTCGAGATCGCGGCCGAAGTTGGGCGGGATCTCAATGGCGGCGCGGATGGCACCCGTGGTGAGTCGATGCTCGAGATCCGCTTCGTTGGTGAGTGGGGGCCTTTCGACGAAATACGACGAGCCCCGAAGCTCTTCGAGATACGCGACGCTCTCGGCAGAGCGGTCGTAGTCGAGCACGGCGAACGACAGGTTGTTGACGTCCGTGGAAATGCCCGCCCCGAATATGGACATCAGGAGCGCCGTCCCGAAGATCGCAAAACCGAGTCGAATCGGGTCACGCCGAAGCTCGAGTGTCTCGCGGCGGGTATAGGCGTAGAGACGTCTCAGGCTGAATGGCGACGGCGCGCGGCGTTTCGACGCGGGGTTGGCAGGCATGGCTGCCCCGGAGGGCGGTGCAGGCGTCGCCCCTGCTTGCTCGCCGCTGAGCGCGGCACGTTCGCGGTTCGGGGGGTCGACGACCCCAGAGGGCGACGCAGGTGCTCCGAGCTGCTCGAGATAGCTGATGAACGCGGCTTCTAACGTCGTGACGCCCCGGGCGCGTTCGAGGCCTGCCGGAGAGTCAACGGCCAGCACGCGGCCAGCGGCCATGAGCGCGACGCGATCACATCGTGCGGCCTCGTTCATAAAGTGGGTGGAGACGAAGATCGTCACACCTTGGCCGCGCGAGAGCTCGATCAGCAAGCGCCAGAACGCATCGCGTGCCAGGGGGTCGACCCCGGACGTCGGCTCGTCCAGGATCAGCATTTCTGGACGGTGCACCACCGCCACCGCGAGTGAAAGGCGCTGTCGGATGCCGAGCGGGAGGTCGGCGGCCCCCTGATCGGCGTAGCGGTCGAGGCCAAACTGGGTGAGGAGCTCGTGGACGCGGCCCGGGATTGCGCCACTCGGGAGATGGAACAACCTGGCGTGCAGCGTGAGATTCTGGCGAACCGTCAGCTCGGTGTAGAGGGAGAAGGACTGCGACATGTAGCCAACCCGTCTTCGCGCGTCCATCGCATTCGGCGTCACGGGCGCACCGAAGAGCAGCGCCTCTCCGCGTGTCGACGGCAGCAGACCGGTCAGCATTCGCATCGTCGTCGTCTTCCCGCAGCCATTTGCACCGACGAAGCCGAAGATCTCGCCGCGCTCGATCGTAAAGCTCACGTGGTCGACCGCCGTGAAGTCGCCGAATCGGCGAGTGAGGTCGCGGGCGACGATGACTGGGGGTTCGGAGGTCGGCGTTCGGCTGGGGACGGTCAAGATCGTGTGGCCGGCTCGACGACCTTCCGGCAATAGTGCGATGAACGCTTCCTCGAGTGAGACGGCGCCAGTTCGTGCCTTGAGCGACGGCGGCGGCCCGGTGGCCAGGACATGACCGCCTTCGAGCGCAGCGAGCCAATCAAACTGCTCCGCCTCCTCCATATACGCGGTGGCGACGACCACGCTCATGCCGGGCTGCCGCTCACGCATGCGCGCGATGAGCTCCCAGAACTGTCGGCGTGACAGCGGATCGACCCCTGTGGTGGGTTCATCGAGGATCAGCAATTCCGGGTCGTGGATCAGCGCGCAGCACAGTCCCAATTTCTGGCGCATCCCTCCTGACAGCTGCTTGACTAGTCGATCGGGGAAGTCTGCGAGACCGGTGCTGACGAGCAGCTCGTGGATGCGCTCGCGACGCGCCGCTGCGCCGTGCCCGAACAGCCGGCCGAAGAAGTCAATGTTCTCGGTGACACTGAGATCGGCATAGAGATTCTTGCCGAGTCCTTGCGGCATGTACGCAATGCGCGGACAGGCCGCGTCCCGGTGGTGCCGGTCAGCCATGTCGCCGCCCAGGACGCACACCCGGCCCTCCTGGATCCGGGTTGCGCCCGCTATGAGTCCAAGGAGCGTCGACTTGCCCACGCCATCCGGCCCGATCAGCCCGGCCATGCGGCCGGCGGGGACGGCGACCGTTACGTCATCGAGTGCGGTCGTCGCGCTGTAGCGATGGGTGACCCGCTCGAGCCGAGCGACGGTCTCGCTGGACATCAGGAAGTCGGTGCCGCTGCGACACGCCCACGGAGCGACGTCGGCCACGCTGTCGTCGAATCGACACGCACGTACCCCACACCAGGCAGCCCCACGCGGACGGCGGCTTCATGCTCGTACAAGTATGCGGAATCGATGCGGACTTTCACGCGAAACATGAGCTTGTCGCGATCGCTCTGCGTTTCGACCGCTTTGGGCGTAAACTGCGCCTCGCTCGCGAGGTAGGACGCGTGTGCCGGGATCGGAAAGTTCGGATAGGCGTCCAATACGATCCGCGAATCGGCACCGAGCCGGATGCGGCCCGCGTCCTTCGTCGGCAGATAGATGTCCATGTACACCGACGTTGCATCGAGCATCGTGAACACCTTGCTGCCCGGGGCGAGCATCTCGCCGAGGTTGGCGATGCGGTATTGGATGCGACCGTCGCGCGGAGCGACGAGCGTGTTGTCTTCGATGTTCACGTCATCGAGCTCGACCACGTGAAGCGCGGCGGCGCGCGCTTGCTCCGCCTCGTGCAGCTTCGCGGTTGCCGCGTCCAGTGTGGCGACGTTTGCGTCGTAGGTCTCTTGGCGCTGGTCGAAGTCTTCCTGTGTGACGAAGTCCTTGTGCACGAGGTCCGCATACCGGTCCAGCTCTTTCTTGGCGAGGGCCATTTGCGTTCGCTGCTGCGTGATGCCCGCCTGCATTCTCATCGATGGCTCGATCTGCTTCGACGAGCGATGCGGCAGCTGCCTTCCGCTGGGCTTCGAGATCGCGCGTGTCCATGCGGGCCACGACTTGGCCTGCGTGCACGAGATCGCCTTCGTTTGCGTAGAGCTGGACCAACCGCTCATTGAACTTGGTCTGGATATCGATCTCGTCGGCCTCGAGCCGGCCATTTCCGTAGACAATGCCTGCGGGCAGGCGCGACTGTTGCGCTTGCCACCAGCGCACGCCGGCGCGTATGACGAGCAACGTCGCCAACAGCGCAGCCACGATCGGGAAGAGCTTGCGCAGCCTTCGCGGCCGGCGGGCCGGTACCGCTTCGGAAGCCAGCTCCGGCGGCACGGCACCGCGACGTCCGTTCCCGCTGATCTCGGGGTGCGCGGCAGGTGGCGGGGCGACGCGAGGGTCCGCAACTCGGTCGCCGACTGACCGTTCCGTCGGTGAATCCGTTGACGAAACCCTGGGTGTGTTCGGGAGATCTATCAGCATCGGACACCCGGAAAGTCGTTGAGTGGGATCGTAGGGACTCGCTTCGTGTGGTGAAGCCTCCGGGAAGCTGCGTCTAGGCAATGGGGGTGGGGATCGGGCACTCCGCGCGAACGCGTCAGGGTTTCACCGACAACAGCACAACACTCGCCAATTCAGGCGGTTAATGAGCCCGGTAGCGGCGGACGACGCAGGCGTCGCGCCGACCTCGACCGTGGGCGAGGCAGGCGTTGCCCTACAACGCAGCGCCGGCGGGCGACGCAGGGGTCGCCCCCACGCGGCGACCGCCGCATTGGGGGTTCTCCATGGTGTGCGCTTGCATCGCAGTCTCTACTTCCGCAATACGTCGTTTCGTTCGCACAACTGCGTCGGCATTGAGGCTGATCGAGTCGATGCCGCGCTCGACGAGGAAGGCGGCGAAGTCAGGATAGTCCGAGGGGGCTTGCCCACAGATCCCGACGGGACGGCCGGCTCGGTGTGCGGCTTCCAACAGGTGCGCACACGCCCAGCGCACGGCATCGTTTCGCTCATCGAAGAGGGCCGCAACCTGCGTCGAATCGCGGTCCACTCCGAGAATCAGCTGCGTCAGGTCGTTGGATCCGATCGAGAAGCCGTCGAACAGTTCTGCGAACTGCTCTGCCAGGATCACATTCGAGGGAATCTCGGCCATCACGTACACCTCGAGTTCATGCACGCCACGTTCGAGCCCGCCCTCGCGCATCACTGCCAGGACGTCTGCGCCCTCCCGCGGTGTTCGACAGAATGGGATCATCACCTTGAGGTTCGTGAGGCCCATGGTCTCGCGCACGCGGCGAACGGCCGCCACCTCGAGGAGGAAGCCATCCTTATAGTCGGGATGGTAGTACCGGCTTGCACCGCGCCAGCCAAGCATCGGATTCTCTTCCGTTGCTTCAAACATCGCGCCCCCGATGAGATGCGCGTACTCGTTCGTCTTGAAGTCCGAAAACCGCAGGATCACCGGATGCGGGTAGAAGGCGGCGGCCAGCGTCGCAATGCCCTGGGCCAATGTATCGACGAAATACTCGCGCTTATCCGCGTACCTCGCGGTCAGCGCATCGACCTCCGTCTTCGCTGCCGGAGGAAGGCTCGCGTAACGGGTCAGTGCCAACGGGTGGACTCGGACCCAACTGGCGAAGATGAACTCCATCCGAGCGAGTCCCACGCCATTGTTGGGAAGGAGTGCCAGCTTGAATGCCTGCTCCGGATCGCCGACGTTGAGCATGACCTTCGTCCGGGTCTTCGGCAGCGTGGTGGGATCGATGTCTTCCGTCCGGAACTCGAGGATCCCGTCGTAGACGTACCCGATGTCGCCCTCCGCGCAGGAGACCGTCACCGCGCGACCTGTGGTCAACGCGGCGAGCGCGCCCGCGGCACCGACGACGGCGGGGATGCCGAGCTCTCTCGCCACAATCGCGGCGTGAGACGTGCGGCCGCCCCGGGCCGTCACGACGGCGCGCGCTTGCTTGAGGATGGGCTCCCAGTCCGGGTTTGTTGATTCAGTGACCAGGATCTCGCCGGGACGAAAGCTCTCCATTTGTGCCGGATCTTGAATGACACGGGTAGTGCCCGTGGCGACTTGCTCTCCGACCGCGAGCCCCTGGAGCAGTACTGCGCTGCGCTGGGTCAACTCATAGAGCTTGATCGTTGGTGACCGCTTTGCGCTGTGCACGGTCTCGGGCCGGGCCTGCACAAGGTAGAGCGAGCCGTCGGGGCCATCCTTCGCAAATTCCAGATCCATGGGTGTCGGTTGGCCGCGCGCACGGGTGTAGTGGTCCTCAACCGCGAGTGCCCACCCTGCAAGTTGCAGCACCTCGTCGTCCGAGAGTGCGAGGCGATCCCGGTCGTCGGAGGACACCGGCACGTTCTCGTGTTCGTGCTTCGCGAGGTCGTACACGAGGCGGAGTTCCTTCGTACCTACGGTGCGCCGGAGGATCGACCGATACCCGGCGCGCAGCGTCGGCTTGTGCACGTAGTACTCATCGGGTCGAACTCGGCCCTGGACGATATTCTCGCCGAGCCCGTAAATCGCGTCGATCTGTACGACATCACGAAAACCCGTCTCGGTATCGAGCGTGAAGATCACCCCGGAGACCGCCGAGTCGCTGCGCAGCATCCGTTGGATGCCGACCGACAGGCCAACGTGTTCCTCCGAGAACCCCATGTCACGCCGGTATCGAATCGCGCGTGGTGTGTACAAACTCGAGAAACATTGCTTGACGCTCTCGAGCAACTCATCTTCGCCACGGACGTTCAAATAGGTTTCGTGCGCGCCGGCGAAGCTCGCACCGGGTAGGTCTTCCGTCGTGGCGGACGAGCGAACAGCGACTTGCAGATCCGACGAGGCAGAGCGGCGGGCCAACTCTCGATAGCAATCACGAATCTCTGCCTCGAGATCGGCGGGCAGGCGGCCCGACATCATGAGCGCCCGCGCGGCACGACTGCACTCTTCGAGAGCGGACACATTGCTGCCTGCGCGCGTGAGGGCCGTTCCGATCGGGGCCTCGAGCTTGTTTGCACGCACGAAGTAACGGAACGCTTCGACGGTGACGGCGAATCCGTCCGGGACTGGAACCCCCGCTCTGTGCAGTTCGGTGAGCATCTCCCCAAGGGAGGCGTTCTTGCCACCGACCAGGGCTACGTCACCAATGCCTACTTCTGTAAACCATCGAATCCATTGCATTGATCTACCCTCTCGGCGGAAATCCCGTATCTGGTGAGCATTGGTTCGCTGCGCACACGATCGCTAGTGCGACAGGGGCCCGGGGTCGGGCACTGTGCCGCCCGACTGTCGGGGAAAATCCGATCGGTAGCCGTCGGCATTTACCTGACAGAGGAGAGCGCGGTCCGCCGACTGCCGCCGATGCCGGAGACGGGCATCGTACAGAACGCACACCGGCGGTCGAACGGTCCCGGCGCGATGCGTTGAATGCAGCACAGCGGCAGCTTGGGAGGAGCAATGGTGCAACCGAGCGCAGCCATGCGCGTGGCGGTCGTTACAAGCGGCGGCGACGCGCCGGGGATCAATGCGGCGATCCGCGCCGTCGTCCGGACTGGGGTTGCGCGCGGCTGGGAAATGCTGGGCGTCCGTCATGGCTACGCCGGGCTATCGGAAGGCGACTTTGTTTCCCTCGGCGTACGCGATGTCGGCGGCATCATCCAGCGTGGCGGGACGATACTCGGTAGTCGTCGCTGGGCGGCGTTCAAGCAGGCTCGCGCTCAGGACGATGCTATCGCGTTTCTCGAGGCACGCCGCGTCGACGCGCTCGTCGTCATCGGAGGTGACGGCTCCCAAGCGGGAGCGCTAGCGCTGGCGAAAAAAGGCGTCTCCGTGGTGGGCATTGCATTGACAATCGACAATGACCTCGTTGGGTCCGATATCACGATAGGGGTGGATACAGCCCTCAACGTCGCGCTCGAGGCCATCGACCGCATCAAGGTGACAGCTTCGTCCCACGAGCGAGCGTTTGTGATTGAGGTGATGGGACGTGCGTGCGGTTACCTCGCCCTCATGGCGGGGATAGCCGGTGGCGCCGAGGCGATCGTTCTACCCGAGTACCCCGTCGATCTAGAAGACATTGCGGCGGACCTCCGCGATGCGTACACAATCGGCAAGGCCCATGCGATCGTCGTCGTGGCCGAGGGGGCTCAATACAATGGCGAGGCCATGACTCGGTACTTCAGCGAGCATCGGGAACGCCTCGGCTTCGAGTTGCGGGAGATCAAGCTCGGTCATGTGCAACGTGGCGGCTCTCCCGGCGCGTTCGATCGATTGCTCGCAACCCGCTTTGGCGCAGCCGCCACCGAGCACATTGCGCGCGGCAGCTTCGGCATCCTCGTCGGGCTGACGAACAATGAGCTGTCGGCCACGCCGCTCGAGGAGTTGGCGGGTCACCGTAAACAGCTCGACCCCTGCCTCATTTCGCTGGCGCGGACATTGGCTCGGTAGGGGTGCGCCCGCTCGCCGCTGTCGTGAGGGGAGGCAGCTGGTCGCGGGTCAACCACTCGCGCTCTTGGAGCAACTCGGCGCCCTGGTCCAGAGCGGATCGATTGCGTGTGAGTAGGTCGATCGCTCGGTCGAGCGCTTGATTCAGAAGTGTGCGCACTGCGGACTCGATGTCTCGAGCAGTCTCGTCGCTGTACAAGCGGCCATCGACGACCGCTGATCTGTGCGGCTCGAGCAGCGGGCTACCCGCTTGCTCGTACACCACGTTGCCAACCTGCGAGTCCATTCCGTACTGCGTCACCATCTCCCGAGCGAGGGCCGTCGCGTGGGCAAGATCGTCGGCTGCGCCAGTTGACAACTCACCGAACACCACCAGCTCGGCCGCGCGCCCTCCAAGCATCACCGTCAGGCGAGCTTCGAGCTCGTGTTCCGTTGCGATATAGTGTTCCTCCGCAGGTCGCTGCAAGGTATATCCTAGTGCACCGAAGCCGTGCGGAATGATCGAGACTTTGTGGACCGGATCGGCGCCTGGCGTGGCGAGGGCGACGAGCGCGTGCCCCATCTCGTGGAACGCTGTGATCTCGCGTTCGCGCGGACTCAAGACACGGCTGCGTTTGGGCAGCCCGGCCACGATGCGCTCGACCGCGACGGTGAAATCCTGCAGCGACACATTGTCCGCGCCCCGTCGCGTCGCCGTCAGCGCAGCTTCATTGACGAGATTCGCGAGATCGGCGCCCGTGAAACCGGGTGTTAGTCCGGCGACCTGGTCGAGGTCGAGACCGGGCGCGACACGCACCCCTTTGATGTGCACGTTGAGAATGTGAACACGTCCGGCTCGATCCGGGCAATCGACCATGATTTGGCGGTCGAATCGCCCTGCGCGGAGGAGCGCCGGGTCCAGAATCTCGGGACGATTGGTCGCTGCCAGCAACACGACGCCGCTCTCGGGATCGAACCCGTCAAGCTCGGCGAGCAGTTGGTTCAACGTTTGCTCCTTTTCGTCGTTTGCTCCGCTCATGGTGCCGGCTCCGCGAGAGCGGCCAAGGGCATCAATCTCGTCGATGAATACGATGCAGGGCGCGCTGCGCCGAGCCTGGACGAAGAGATCGCGCACACGGGCCGCGCCGACGCCGACGAAGAGCTCGACGAACTCAGAGCCGTTGATCGAGAAGAACGGCACGCCCGCCTGTCCGGCAACCGCACGCGCGAGCAACGTCTTTCCCGTGCCGGGTGGGCCGACCAACAAGACGCCTTTCGGCATGCGCGCCCCCAAGCGGCCGAAATTCTTGGGATTCCGGAGAAACTCGACCACTTCCTTGAGCTCGGCTTTCGCCTCGTCGACACCGGCCACGTCGTCGAAGGTGACCTCTGTGTCGCGTTCGGCGTACACCCGGGCGCGGCTCTTGGCAAAACTCGCTGCTTCCCCGGCCGGCGCCGCCACGGCGCGCCGCATAATGAACAAGTACAGCGCAAGACCGAGCAGCAGCGGAATCGCCGCGACGATGGTGCTGACTACGCCCCCACCGTGTATGGCGCCCGTAAACGTAACGCCGTGGGCCCGCAATTGGTCTGCGATTGCCGGGTCGACGCGCTCAGTAACGAAGCTCGAATCGCTTTCAGGGCCGGGCGTTGTAAACGTCCCGCGGATCTCCGTCTCGTCGACCTCGACGCGAGCGATCCGCCCGGACTGGAGTGCCTGCAGGAAGGCGCTGTAGGGAATGTGGTGATCGCCGCGGTTCGACTCGGTCGGCCACAGCAGGATCAAGAGAATCGCCGCGGCGATCATCCAAGGGGCGGATCGTCTCAAATCACGCAGCCTGTGCTGTGGGCCGCTGCCAGGTTGTGTTTGGCTCATGTGGGAGTCTCGGTTGGCCTCTTGGAGCAACTCACCGTCGATGGCGGCTGGCGTACCGAACATTGGATCGTTACAGCACGGCGGTTCTCTGGAATCAGATCAACGATGCGGCGTGAGATGACGGTGCGTCTGTCGGGCTCTCGAGCGCCGAGCGTCGGCGTTTCGCCGACGGGTGTTAGGGGCGATCCCACCTGTGGACTCCCCGCAGATCAGCGAGCGTCGGCAGCGATCGTCGGAGGTTCCCCGACGACCTGGGCGGGATTCACCTGACAGACAGACCTAGCCGACCGGTCCATCGTCCGCGCATTGTTTGTGTTCTTCGATCGCGAGGGAATCATGTCTGAAATGCCTCCGGGTCTGCCCAAGCACCCCATCGGCACGTTCGCCTTTGTCGGCACGTACGCTGTGGTGTTCATCATTCTCTGGTTCGCGATCTATTTCTTTATCTACCGCGCAAGGGGGGTCGTCACGCCATGAAGGTCGACCTCTATGAGCGGATCTGGATGGCGGGGGTTTCAGTCATGCTCGCCATCATGTTCATCACGATGGCGATCGCTGCTATTGGCCACTCGGAGACTCCGCCGAGTCACGTCGAGACGATCGATCCCAGCGCCGTCTTGCATGACGCGCGCTTCCGGCAGGCAGGCGTGTCGACCGACGCCGCCGGGCACGTCCACGTCGCGGTAGTCGGTACGACCTTCACGTGGCTACCGGCCACGATGACTCTGCCAGCGGCGACACCGGTGACGTTCCACATCACATCGCTGGACGTGATCCACGGGTTCGAGATCGTCCGGACAAATGGCCAAACGATGGTCATTCCAGGGTACGTGAGTCAGTTCACGACCCAGTTTGCCGCCGGCGAATACATGATCGTGTGCAATGAGTACTGTGGTGTCGGCCACCACCTGATGTTCACAAAAATGACCGTGGTGCCTGCTTCCCAGTGGCGGGCGCCGGCGGCGAGATACCCCGGGGCCGCGATGCTTGCTGCAGGAGGCGCTCATGAGCAGCGCTGATGCGTCGCGAGCCGCGACCTACGCGCCCGGCGCGGCGAGCCGAAGTGGGCCATTCGCCGATCATGATCTCATTCTGACGAACCTGTGGGTCGCGATCATTGCGTTTGGCATGGCGGCCTGCATGGCCGTCATGCAAGCGCTGAGTCGAGCGAGCCTGGAGGTCCCGTACCGGTCGCCGCGCATGTACTACATGTCGGTGACAGCGCACGGCATCCTCATGGCGCTTGTTTTCACCACGTTCTTCATCATGGCGCTGGGTGACGTCGTGGTCGACATGGAAATCGGTGAGCTGCCGTCGCGCGCGTTGGCCCGGGTGTCCTACGCGGTGGCCATTGTGGGCACGGTGCTCACGATGGCGACGGTGTTCACCTTCAATGGGAGCGTGCTCTTCACGTTCTACCCACCGATGCAGGCGAAGCCCACGTTCTATATCGGACTCACCCTGCTGGTGGTTGGGTCGTGGGGTTGGTGCGTGAACGTCGTTCTCGCGTGGGCGAAAGCCCGCAAGGCACGCGCCGATCGACCTGTTAGCCTCGCGATGCACGCGATGGCCGTGACAGCGATGCTCTGGTTGATCGCGACCGTCGGCGTCGCCTGCGAGATGCTCTTCCAGCTCATTCCGTGGTCGCTCGGCCTCGAAGCGCGCATTGATCCGTTGCTGGCTCGCACGTTGTTCTGGTTCTTTGGCCATCCGCTGGTCTACTTCTGGGTGCTGCCAGCGTACATGATCTGGTATACCGTTTTGCCGCGCGAAGCCGGGGGCAAATTGTTCTCGGAACCACTGGGCCGAATGGTTTTCACTCTTTTTCTCATCATTTCGATACCCGTGGGTTTGCACCACCAGTTCCAGGACCCTGGCATTGCCTCGGGCTGGAAGCTGTTCCACACCTTCAACACGATGCTGATCTCGTTCCCCAGCCTCGTGACGGCGTTCACCATTTGCGCATTGCTCGAAGTCGCGGGACGGCTGCGTGGCGGCACCGGTCTCTTCGGTTGGATCCGGACGCTGCCGTGGGGAAACCCGACGGTCGCAGGGATCCTCTGTGCGATGCTGCTATTTCTCGTCGGAGGATTTGGGGGCGCGGTGAACGCGTCATTCGATCTCAACTCGGTCGTGCACAACACCGCGTGGATCCAGGGACATTTTCACCTCACCGTGGGTAGCGCCGTCGCGCTGACCTTCATGGCGACGGCCTACTGGCTGGTGCCCAAAGTCAGCGGGCGCCGTCTGGAGCTCGGCCTCCTGGCGAAGGTCCAACCGTACCTCTGGTTCCTGGGGATGTTGTTCTTCTCGATCTCGAACCACATCACCGGCCTGATGGGGATGCCGCGTCGCATCTTCGAGGGTGCATACGCTGGCCAGCCGCAAGCGCAGATGTGGCAAGCCCTCACCTGGCTGTCAGCGATGGGCGGCGTGATTCTCTTCATCAGCGCGATGTTCTTCGTGCTCGTGATGCTGGGCACTCTCTTGGCGGGCCAACGCCAGGACCGTGAGCCCATCATCTGGGCCGAGCCCCTCGCAGCGCCGGCCGACGGTTTCCGCGTTGGCATTTGGGACAGGCTGGGTCGGTGGGTGCCCGTGTCAGTTGCGCTACTGGTCATTGCGTATGCGGGCCCATTGTGGGACCTGTTCCACCTGGTCAGGTACGGCAGTCCGGGCTTTCGAACGTTCTGAAAGGCCGGTAATGCCGGGATTCGAGACTCGGGACCCGGGACCCGGGACCCGCGAGGGCCGGCCAAGCGCGCACGATCTCGCCATGGCGGGTAGGGGCGACGCAATGCGTCGCCCTCTTGCATGGTGCAGGATCGAAAAGGGTCGTTGCCCCACCCTGCCGGGGAAGGTGCCCGTCGCCTGCACGTCCTCCTGCAGTTCCTCGCGGAAGCGGTCATTCTCAGCGTCACTGGAGGAGGCGCGGGCATTCTCGCCGGCATTGTCGTCCGAGCTCATCTCCCTGTTGGCCGGCTGGCCGATCGTGATTCTGCCGGCGTCGATCCTCGGTGGCTTCTTGTTCTCGGTCGCCGTCGGAGTGTTCTTCGGATACTATCCCGCGCGCAAGGCGGCGCATTTTGATCCGATCGAAGCGCTGAGGTTTGAATAGGGAGTGTGTGCGCCGGGCACCGCCATCCACTCTGTTACAGCATTGTGATCGAGCGTGAGCGGCGCGGGCCCTGACACCGGTGGTAAGCTTGTGCGAAGAGCTGCCATATTGCCGTGCCCGACGGCGGTCAGCGCTAGCGGGCGAGCCCAGAGGGACCGTGCAGCCCAACGGCAGAGCCGAATGATGATGACCGGCAAGGGCGGAATCCTCGAAGAGCTAGCCGGGCCGGCGCTCGTCCTTCCCGACTTGCTGGCCGACGCGCTAGCGGCGAACAACCGCATCAAGTTCGCGCTCAGTTGGCTGCAATCGGCGGAAGCGCTAGCCAACGGCGCCAACGCTGGTACTTTAGGCGAGCTCGAGCCTGAACGCACGATCGCAGGTCTGAGCGACGACCCGATCTACGCGCCCCCTGCAGAGGCGATCCGGGGGAACGGAGGGTTCGATGTGCCGCACGGCGGCACGGTCGTCGGTCGACTGTTGGCCGACGTCACGCGCATGTGTGCAGCCACGGACGCTGCGGCTCAGACGGGTGTCTTCGATGCCACGCTGGCTAAACGGATGCGCGAGCGTGAGGAAGCCTTTCAGCAGTCGATCCATGTGAGCGGCGACCGCCTGCCAACCGGCTTGGTCTCGACGCTGTCGCAAGCGCCCCAAGCCAACCACGACACAGTGCATGCCCTCGTCATGGACTTGCACAAAGCGCTCAACGGCATCGCCGTTGATCTGGGTCACGACGATGTCGCCGGCGCACGGACGTATCGCCTCGAGGAGCAGGACAAAGTGCGGGTCGCGGCGTTCATGCGGGGGCTCAACCGAACGGCCGCGCTCAAACTTGGGCACCCGGGATTGGCGACGACCGCGATGCGGGATGGCGGTCGCCTGATGATTCAAAACGATCTCGGTACCACCGACGCCCACGTGCTGATCGCATACGTAGAAGGGCGGCAGCTCTCCGTTACACACAGCGACATTCATTGGCGACGTTTGGACTTCTTTTGTCGTCGCCTGGACCGCTTCTCGTGGACGGTGTCCAACCGGCGCGCTGTGGGGTTGGAGGAAGAGGTGTTCGAGCTCGCGACCGGAGTGCTGGACGCGCCCAGCCTCGACGCCCTCGACGAGTGGTTGGAGCGCCTCGGAGCGAGCCTCGTCTATCTGATCGATTGGAACAAGGCGCGAAAGAGCCTGTCCCGCCTCGTGCCTCAGACCGACGCCATCGCGATCCTCAACTGGGGTGCGGACCAGGAGGTCGGTCACCGCGGCTACCTCGAGGTGGGAGGCGATGCACTTGTGGCTGATTTGCTCGAGACGGTATCGAAAACCGCCGGAGGATTCTATTCGACTTTGCAAATCGCCGTCGGTGCCGATGGCGCAGTCGAATTCCTGCGGGAGATGCTCCGCGTCGCCAGCGTGGGGCTTCGGTCCGGCCGCTCGCCGACCGCCATTCGCGACGTGCTGCGGGCCGACCTTCTCGCGCGCGTCGCGTCGGTTGGTGATCGCATTGTCGAGGTCGCTCTCGAGCATGCATTGCTGATTCTGGACCTCGCGAATCTCGTTCGAACGACGCTGCTCGACGGGCGAGCGGCTTCGGAGCAGGTCGCGAGGCGGGCGAAGGCATGGGAGGCCACTGCGGACCGTCGGGTCACGCAGATTCGTGAGCTGTGCGGCGCCGGACAGGAACGACCTTGGCGCCCCATTGCCTCAGCTGCCGATGACGCAGCGGACGACTTCGAAGAAACCGCTTTTCGCCTGCAGTTCCTTCCGGCTGCCGTGCCGCCCGAGATCCGCGACGGCTTGTTGCGATTGGCAGAACATGCAGTGACCGCCGTCAAAGACTACGTGCGGCTCCTGTCGAAGTTGCGCGACGTGCATCGCGGCGCGCCGCGTGACGATATTCACGCGTTCCTCGAGCTAGTCGAACGCCTGCACGAGTGGGAACACGCGACTGACGACGCCGAGCGCGAGGTGTTTGCGTGTCTCATGCGAGCGGACGTGAGCGCGCAGACGCTGAATGTGGTCGCCGCAGTGGCCGGCGGACTCGAAGACGTGGGAGATGCATTGTTGCGCACTGGTCGCATGCTCTCGGATCATGTCCTGGGCGAGTGGTTCGCTGTCTGAGCCGATCCGGAGCATCGACACCGGCTGCCTGCCACCGCCTGAGGGAGCGCTTTTCGTCATGGGAGGCAAGGCCTACAACCTGCAACGGTTGGCGGCTGCAGGCCTGCCGGTGCCGCCTGCATTTGTGTTGCCGACTTCGATGTGCTCGGCGTGGATTGGAGAAGGACCACCCGATCTGCAAGCATTTCGGTCGTTGATCGGCGGTGCGATGGAGCGCCTCGAGCGCGCGAGCGGGCTGCGATTCGGCGATGTCCGCGGACCGCTCCTGGTCTCTGTGCGGTCGGGCGCGCCTGCATTGATGCCGGGCATGCTGGATACCGTTCTCGATGTCGGGTTGACGCGAGGCAACCTTGCCGGCTTGGTTGCGGCGAGTGGCAATCCGCGTCTCGCAGCCGACTGCTTCCTCCGCATGATCGAGTCGTACGCCCGCACGGTTTGCGAACTGGATCTCGCGCCCTTCCGCGCCGTTCGGGCCGCGGCATTGGCTGCCGCCGGAGGAACAGCGACGGCGGATCTCGACACGCTCGAGCTTCGCGAGATTGGCGCACGCTATCTGCACCTGTACCGTGAGGTGGCGGAGACACCCTTCCCGGAGGACCCCTATGAGCAGTTGCGGGAAGCCGTGAATGCTGTGTTCCGTTCGTGGGGGTCGGAGCGGGCCCGGCGGTACCGCGAACTGAACGGATTGCAGCACCTACCCGGGACGGGAGTCGTCGTCCAGCGCATGGTGTTCGGGAATGCCGGGCCTCGTTCCGGCGCTGGCGTCGGGTTCACACGCAATCCTTCAACAGGAGAGAAAGAGCTCTACCTGGATTTCGCATTCAACGGGCAGGGGGAAGACGTGGTCTCTGGGCGAGAGCACGTGGCCCCAACGACAGAGCTGAGGCGCCTTCTGCCCGAGGTATATCAGAAGCTTTCCGCCGTTGCGACACGGCTCGAGGAGATCTTCCGAGACGTGCAAGATTTCGAGTTCACGATCGAGGAGGGCCAGCTGTTTTTGTTGCAGACTCGGACGGCGAAACTGTCTAGCTGGGCGCGGCTCCGAACAGCCGTGGATCTAGTGCACGAGAGTCTGATCGACGCAACCGAAGCACTGCACCGGCTCGACGGATTCGATCTGCCAGCGATCGTCCGGCGCACCATCGCGACCGATGCCGGGCAGCCAATCGCTCGAGGAACCCCTGCCGGTGGCGGGGTCGCGACCGGCGGCATCGCGCTTTCAGTCGAGACGGCCCGCGCGCAAGCCGCGCAAGGTAATTCGGTCATCTTGGTTCGTCCCGACATGACCACGGACGACATTGAGGGGCTCGTCAATTCCACCGGCGTCGTGACGGCACACGGCGGCCGCACCAGTCACGCCGCAGTCGTGGCGCGCGAGCTCGGCAAGGCAGCGGTCGTCGGGTGCACGACCTTGGAGATCGCCCAGGACGCTAGCACATGCATAATCGGTGGCCATCGCTTCGGCGAGGGCGATGTGATCACTATCGACGGCGGCGAGGGGCACGTCTACGTGGGAGCAATTCCTGTCATTGAGGAGCGCCCCGAGCACGAGCTCGCAGAGGTAGAGATGTGGAAGCTCGGAGGGCGCCCTCTCCTCCCTCAGTGAGCGCCTCATCGCGCCCGTCCAACGTCTAACGTCCAACGTCTAACGTCCAACGTCCAACGTCTAGCCCTTCACGCCTCAGTCAGCAGATTCAATCGGACGGCCAGCTTCACGTAGTCCGCTCGATGATTGAGCCCAAGCTTCTCGTTGATGCGCTGCTTGTAGGTATCGACCGTTTTGGGGCTGATGGCGAGCCTCGTCCCGATCTCGGGTGCCGTGTATCCCTGCGCGGTCAGCCGGAGCACGTCTTGTTCGCGAGAGCTCAAGCCTTCGAAGCGCTCGCGATCGGCCTTGGCGGGGTCACGCCGCGTGAGGCCATGGACGAGAACGCGCGAAGCGGAGGGCTGCACATAGACGTCGCCGTGCGCGACGGCTCGGATTGCGTCCACGAGCTCGCGGTCGGCGACGTTCTTCAGGAGGTATCCTGCGGCGCCGGCCTGCAGAAGCGGGAGCAGGTGCTCTTCCTCCGTGTGCATCGTGAGGATCAACACCCGCGGCCGCGGTCCCTTGGCGACAATGGCTTTCGTCGCCTGAAGGCCATCGCCGTCAGGCATGTCCAGGTCCATCACGACCACATCCGGGTCGCAACGCTCGGCCATCATCACCGCCTGCGTGCCGGTTGCCGCCTCACCGACAATGACCATGTCTTTGGCTGCACCAACGACAGCCTTGAGGCCGCTTCGAACCACGGTGTGATCGTCAGCCAGCATCACTCGAATCAGCGCATCGTGCATTGCATCTCCCTCGTTGTTTTCATGCTCGCCGAATCCTGTCCTTGGAGGAGCCGGCCAAGTATCGGGGATCACGCTCGGCTTGTGTAGGGTAAGCCCTGACAAGCTAAGTGCAAGTGCTGCCAGTGGTTCTCTCACGTCAGGTAACTCCTTACAAGTACTGACTGCACGCCTGACGGCGGTGCGCGGCCTGAATTTGCATTTTCAACCGGCCCGGGATAAAGGCCGATCGAGTCCCCAAGTCGAGGGAGCGGCAATGAGCGGAATCCTTCTCGCAAGCGATGGTGGAGCAGGCGCGGACGGTGCGGCGCGAGTCGCGGCAGACCTCGCCAAGCGCTTGGGCGCTCCGCTCACAGCCCTCGCCGTCTACGAACCCATGCCGGTGGCAGATTTTGGCTACGGCTTGGCCTACATCCCAACGACGGACGAAGAAAACGCCATCCGAAAAGAGCTGCACGAGTGTCTCGAGGCGCAGCTTCGGCGTTGTCACGTCGAGGGCTGCGTTCCCGAAGTTCGTACCGGCACCGCGGTCCTGATGATTCCTGCGGCGGCCCGCGCGCTTCAGACGGACTTGGTTGTCACGGGGCTCGGAGCGCATGACTTCCTGGATCGGGCCTTCGGTGGTGAGACAGCGCTCCGGCTGGCGCAGACGGCTACGACGCCCATTCTCGCGATCCCCGCGACGGCCACGGCCGCGCCACGTCGTGTGATTGTCGCCACGGACTTGAGCCCAACCAGTCGGCGGGCTGCCGCAGTTGTGTCACAATGGTTGCAGGCGGGTGACGAGCTCCGGCTCGTGTACGTCGCCGACGAGGGGATCGAGCCCGAGCCCGGAGCCATCGCCAAGATTGAGTCGGCCATCGCCGAGAAGCTCGCCCAGATGGCGAGCGAGCTACATGTCGCCTGCGACGTGACAGTCAAGACCGTCGGGCTCTATGGCAATCCCGCTCGCTCCTTGCTGTCCTTGGCAAAGGAGATCGACGCCGATCTGATCGCATTGGGAAGCCATGGCTACGGGCCTATTAAGCGCCTTCTGCTCGGGAGCGTGGCCTCAAAGGTGATCAGACTGGCGACTACTGGAGTGCTGGTCGTGCCCGCCGGAGCGGTGCAGTAGCGGGGCGTCAGGCACTCCACGTCCACTCGGCGATCTCGGGTGGGTCGTTCAAGTGCTCCCGCGCATAACGCACGGCGTCAGCAATGAGCCGGTCGCACTCAGCCATGAGCGCAGTGGCACGCGTACGTGGAACCGGGGAGTGCTGCAGCGCGAGCGCAGCCAGGTGGTAGCGACTCATGCCGTTGAGCACGACCATGTCGAAGGGTGTCGTCGTCGTCCCCTGCTCCACGAAGCCACGCACGTGGAATCGAGCCGGATCGGGGCGACCGTGGACTAGCTGGTGGATGGCGCGCTGATATCCGTGGTAGGCAAAGATGACGGGCTTATCCCCGGTGAACAACTCCACGAACTCTTCTCCGCTCATGCCATGCGGGTGGACATCCGGCGGAAAGAGCGACATGAGGTCGACGACGTTGACGACGCGCACAGCAAGGTCGGGTACGCGCCGTCGAAGCCAATGCGCCGCCGCAATGGTTTCGAGCGTTGGGGTGTCGCCGGCACAGGCCAGCACGACATCCGGCTGAGCGCCTGGACGACTTTGGCCCTCAGTGCCTGCCCAGGCCCAGATGCCGGCGCCGCGTCGCGCGTGCTCGATCGCGTCACCCATGGACAGCCACTGCAACTGTGGTTGCTTGTCGATGACAATGAGGTTCACGTAGTTGCAGGATCTGAAGCAGTGATCCGCGACAGACAGCAGCGTGTTCGCATCAGGCGGCAGGTAGATGCGCGCGACCGTGCCGCGCTTCGACAACATGACATCGATGAGGCCGGGACCCTGGTGGCTGAACCCGTTGTGGTCGTTTCGCCAACAGGTGGACGTCAGGAGAATGTTGAGCGACGGGACGGGAACGCGCCATGGAAGTGTGATCGCGTGCTCCAGCCACTTCGTGTGTTGAACAGTCATCGACGCCGACACCATGGCAAACGATTCGTAGGTCACAAACAGGCCATGGCGGCCGGTGAGCGTGTAGCCCTCGAGCCACCCTTCACAGAGATGCTCGCTCAATACCTCCATGACTCGCCCATCGGCCGTGACATGATCGTCAATTGGGATGAGGCGAGCGTCGAGGCAGCGATTCTCGACGTCGAAGACACTTCCCAACCGGTTTGAGTTCGTCTCGTCGGGACAAGTCAGGCGGAAGTTCGCCGCCGCGGCGTTGCGAACGAACATGTCGCGCACCATGGCTCCGAGTTGACGCGTCGATTCGCGTCGGACGGTAGCCGGCCGTGGAACATCGATCGCGTACGTGCGGAAGTCGGGGAGGTCGAGCGGTTGTACGAGCTTGCCGCCATTCGCGTGAGGGTTCGCACCCATCCGTCGGTCGCCCGTCGGCGCAAGTGCGGCCAGTTCCGGAGCGAGCGCCCCCGTCTCGGTGAAGACCGACTCCGGCTCGTAGCTGCGCATCCACTCTTCCAGCAACTGTAGTTGCGCGGGGTCGGTCTGCACAGCCGGGAGCGGAACCTGATGCGCACGGAATGTCCCAGCGACTGGGTGGTCGTCAACCACAGCCGGACCAGTCCACCCTTTCGGCGTGCGCAAAATGATGGCCGGCCACGCCACTGTCCCGATGCTCGAGCGGCCTTTCTCTGCCCGCGCCTCTGCCTGGATGCTGCGAATGCGCGCATAACAGGCGTCGAGGGTCGCAGCGAGTTGCTGATGGACTGTGCCGGGGTCGTCACCGGCGACCACGTACACCTGGTACCCGTGGCTCTCGAGCAGTTGCGTAACCGCGGCATTGTCGACCCGGGCCAGAACAGTCGGACCGCTGATCTTATAGCCGTTGAGATGAAGGATGGGGAGAACCGCACCGTCCCGCACAGGATTGAGGAAGCGAGTGCTCTTCCATGCGCCTTCGAGCGGTGCCGTCTCCGCCTCGCCATCGCCAACGACGGCTGCAACGATCAGGTCAGGGTTGTCGAATGCGGCGCCAAAGGCATGCGCCAGGACATAGCCAAGCTCGCCGCCTTCGTGAATTGACCCGGGCGTTGTCACGCTCACATGACTCGGGATGCCACCTGGCGTGGAGAACTGGCGGAACAATTGGCGAAGGCCCGCAACATCGCGCGACACGCCGGGATAGATCTCGGAGTATGTCCCCTCGAGGTACACATTGGCGACGATTGCCGGACCCCCGTGTCCCGGCCCCGCGAGATAGATGACACTTGCCTCGTGTTCGCGAATCAGGCGATTGAGATGGACGTAAATCAGGCTGAGCCCGGGAGAGGTCCCCCAGTGACCGAGTAGCCGCGGCTTGATGTGCTCTGGCCGAAGCGGCTCACGGAGCAGCGGATTGTCCCGGAGAAAGATCTGGCCGACAGTCAAATAGTTGGCCGCCTGCCAGTACCGTTGCATCCGTTTCAGGAGCTCCGGTCCGAGCGGCCTTGAGGGCGAAGCGGCCACTGATTGCTGCGAGCGAGCGCCATCGCCCTGCGCGTAGGAGGATGGTACGACACTCGAGATTGATGGGTCGAACACGAAAGTCGGGGTCTCAGTTCGCATCGTGTTGTCCTCCTCCCTCGAGCAACGAGCGTACATGCCGTGCGATCATGAGCTCCTCGTTGGTCGGCACGATCCGGACCGTTACACTCGAGTGTATTGCCGAAATGATCGCTCCGTGCGTCGTATTCAGATCCGCATCGAGCGAGACGCCGCACCACGATAGGTGCTCACAGACGCGGGCGCGCACAACGGCCGCGTGCTCGCCGATTCCACCGGTGAAGACGAGCGTGTCGATTCCGCCGAGCGCCGTGCCAAGGGCGCTGATGGCCTTGGCGACCTGGTAGCAGAAAATGTCGACCGCTTCCGCAGCTCGTGCGTCGGTCGCAGAGCGATCAAGCAGAGTCCGCATGTCCCCGGTCGTGCCTGAGAGGCCGCGCAACCCGCCTTCATCGTTCACGACGCGACCGAGCGCGTTCGTGTCGAGTCTTTCGGTGCGCGCGAGGTACAGCAGCACACCAGGGTCCAGGTCGCCTGAGCGTGTCGCCATGACGACGCCCCCCGTTGGCGTGAATCCCATGGTGGTATCGATGCTTCGGCCGTCACGAATGGCCGCGACGCTTGCCCCACTGCCGAGGTGCGCGGCGACAACGCGCGCCGGCAAGGCGTTTGCGGCCCGCAGCTCATCGACCACGTACTCGTACGATAGTCCGTGAAACCCAAAGCGCACGACCCCAGCATCCGTGAATCGACGCGGCAGCCCGAAGAGCCGTGCGCGGCTGGGTAAGGTTGCATGAAACGCGGTGTCAAAGGATGCTGCGGTGCGCACGCTCGGCCATCGCGTGGTGACCTGTTGGACCGCATCGAGCTCGATCGGCAGGTGATCGGGGGCAAGCGGGATGACGCGTTGCAAATCGAGCATCACCGCTGGAGTCAGCCAAACCGGGGCACGATAGTGAAGCCCACCATGCACGAGTCGGTGACCGACCGCCGCCAAACGCGTCGCCAACCGCTCTCGCTCGAGGCGAGTCAGCAACTGCTCGATCGCCGCCTGAGGCGTAGCCGCCTCCGTCGGCTCATCGCCTCGCACATTGGTAGACAAGGAGGTGCTCGCGTTCATCGGCTCCTGCCGCTTCGTCACCGAGGCAGCGAACAGGCGACGCTCGGCACCACCGCCCACGTCGAACACCGCCGATTTCACGCTCGAGGAACCGACGTTCAGGGCGAGGACAAGCATGCAGTGGCGTTGGGCGTTGGACGCTGGAGATTGGCCGCTAGAGGAACGCTAGCGGCCCAGGCCACGTTTCTCCACGCACGAATGCCGGGCCCTTCGTCGCGAAGTGAAGATCGCACTCAACTGAGAGCGGCCGTTAGCCCCAATCAGGTGCTAAGGGTTCGACGGAGCCACCACACATGTCGGCGTCCCGCTGTGCGCATTGATGACGCGGACTTCGCTTCGCATTCCGCGAGCACCTTCCACGCACTCGAGCGCTCGCTCGACAGCCGCGTACTCCGCCATGGTCCCGACCGTGCCGGTCAGGATCAGCCAACCCTTCTCGACACGAATGATCACGTCGCGGCCGATCGGATGCTCGCCGTTTGCCAACGCGTCGACGGCGCGGCGGGCGAGCGCGTCGTCATCGATCCCGTTTTCGTGAACTCTAGCGACCTGCAGGGCTTCTACGACTGCGTGAACGCCGGGCTGCCGCTGCACTGCCCGTTCGGCGGCGACCTTGTCGTCCGGCGTCTCGACTACGCCACTGAGTGTCACCACGCCGTCGTGCACTTTGACGGTCACCTTCGACGCCGCTGGACCAAGGGTGGTCCGCAGCGCGCCGGAAATGGCGGCATAGAGGTTCAAATCGGTTCGCATCATGGGACTACCCTCACTCTCGAGTCCGACCTGTGATGTGCTTATGGTTTGGCTTTACCGTGACTGACGGCCCAGACATAGGCCGCGACCTTCTTGACATCATCGTCGCTAATACCACCTGGATGGCTGACCATCGCCGTCCCGGACACTCCGTTGGTCACCACGCCGACGATCGCCTCGTATGTCCCACCCTTCGCGTCCTTCCAATCGTGCGCCATCAATGTCGGTGCGATCGGTGTGCCTTCGAGATTCGAGCCGTGACACACGATACAGGTGCCCTGACCGTGGAAGATCTTCCGTCCGGCGTCGATGGCGGCGGGCGAGGCGGAATCCGCTGAAGCACTGGTCTGCGCGCGCGCAGCCTTGAGCGCCGCAAGGGAAAGAACGGCGTTCGCAGCACAGGTAATGAATGCGATTCGCAGCGCGGCCCTAGGCATTGGGTCTCCAGGTCAATGTTGGACGGTGATCCAGCTCGTGCACGTACCGTTGACGATGCGTAAACCTAGGCAGCGCCTGTCAGGAGACGATCAGGGAAGATCCACCCCGACGTCGGGCAATCCGCCAGCAACGCGACGGAGCCTGTAGGGGAATCCAGTACAGAAATGGCGGCATTCGCCGGATTGAGCAGCTCGGTACGCGGTGGCACCTTAGCGGGCGCAGCAGCGCTGGATGTTCGCGCCCTTGCGGGCCACGACTCAACTCTTGCCGGAGCTTTCAGTGGTTCCTTACGAGTCCAAACTGCGAAGACGGGTTCCGGGTTCCGGGCTCCCGGTTCCGGGAGGTACAACTATGAAGAACGAATCAGGCAGAGGGCGAGCTGCTTGGATGCTCCGGGTCACCCTCGGTGCCGGGATCGTTCTGATGCTGGCGGGCGATGCGGCCGTTGCCATCGCAAGCGCCACAAGTGCCAGCGGCAACAACGACCCGAGCGGGGGAGCGGACGCAGCGATCGCTGGCTCGGCGGCCCGTCGAGTAGTGATGCCGTCTGGGATGTACGAGCTGCTCGCCTCGCTCCACAAGAAGGTACCGGCCTTTTCGCGTCAGACCGGTCTGGCATGTTCGGCGTGCCACTACCAGTTCCCGCAACTGACGCCATTCGGGCGCCTGTTCAAGCTAAACGGGTATACGCTGACTGGGCTCAAGCCGATCACCGAGCCGAATGCGAAAAAGGGGGCGGCACTCTCGCTGCTACCGATCCCGCCACTCGCCGTCATGCTCGTGGCCTCAGGCTCCCACTTGGGTGATACCCGCCCGGGTGCGCAGAACGATGTCGCGGAAATGCCGCAGCAATTGAGCCTCTTTCTCGGGGGCTCGCTGACGCCGCATATCGGCGCGTTGCTGCAAGCAACGTATGCCGGGGGCGATGGTTCGTTTGGCATCGACAACAGCGACATCCGGTACGTGACGCGTGCGCGGCTCGCCGACAAGGACGCGATCTTCGGCCTGACGCTGCACAACAATCCGACCGTGCAGGATGTGTGGAACACCACACCGGCATGGGGCTACCCGTTCATTAGCTCGGACGTACCGCCCGGGACCATCGCGGCGCCAATCATCAGCGGGCAGCTGGCGCAGCAGGTGCTGGGATTCGGCGGATACGGACTGTGGAACAATCTGGTCTACGTCGAAGCCACTGCGTACCGAAGCGCGCTGCAGGGCATCTCGCCGGCCGACTCGACCGCGTCCAATACGATCCAAGGGGTAACACCGTATTGGCGGGTCGCGCTCGAGCATCAATTCGGGGCGACGTACGGAATGATCGGTGCGTATGGCCTGGTCAGCCACCTGTATCCGACCGGCGTCACGGGTCTCACCAATCGTTTCACTGACGCTGCGTTCGATGCACAACTCGAGCATCCCTTCGGCGCTGCTGGCGTCGTGATCGGACGTGCGACGTGGATCAACGAGAGCCAGGTCTTGAGTCCGCTCTTTGCCTCGGGCGCTGCAAGCCAACTCGACAATACGCTCAACACCGGCGAGGTCAACGTCAGCGTGGAACCGAGCGCCCGCTACGGCGTGACGCTCGGGTATTTCTCCACGACCGGCACGCGCGATTCCCTGCTCTACACGCCCGCACCGCTGGTCGGGAGCCGGGTGGGATCACCGCAAACGAACGGCTTCATTGAGGAGTTGGACTACAACCCGTGGCAGAACATCCGCATTGGTCTGCAGGGCGTGCAATACTCGAAGTTCAACGGCGCCGCAACGAACTACGACGGTGCGGGACGAGCGGCAACGGGGAACAACACGGTCTACGTGTTTGCGTGGGTGGCGTTCTGATGCAACCGACACGGCGGGATCGGAGGTCGCGGATCAGGAGTCAGGGACCACATCAAGCCAAGACGACAACATGACGCACGATCACCTTGCAGAGGAGACTGTGACGATGTCACGAGAGACGGATCAGGGTACGAGCGAAGCGCCGGCCTCAGTGGCGTCAGACGCGGTCACGGAGCGACGGGCGTTTCTTCAGCGTATGACTGGCGCGGCGGCCGCGTTGGCAGTCGCTCCGTTAGCGCGCGAACCATTCGCGGGGTTGGGGTCAAGGTCGCGGCTGTCGCCGCTTTTGACGTCGGAGAGGCAACCTCGTGCGCCGTGGAGTGACGCGTGGTTGGAAAAGCTGACGGGCAAGCACAAAGAGTTCTTCGATACGTTGCAGCCCAACGACGGATTCTCGTTAGCCTTTGCGATGTACTTTCTCGATCTCAACCACGAAGCGTACGGGCTCGCGGACAACCAGCTCACTGCTGTGGTCGGGCTGCGCCACTTCGCGATGCCAATGGCCCTTCCGGATGCACTCTGGGAGCGCTATCGCATTGGCGAGAACATGCAGATCAGCGACCGAACGACCGGCGGGCCGGCAACACGCAACCCATTCCTGCATCGAGACGGCGTACCGACCCCCGGGGCGGATATTACGACATTGATGCAGCGTGGCGTCCTCTTCACAGTCTGTAACGTCGCGCTCACGATCCTCAGTGCGCGGATGGCGAGCACCGCTGGTGTATCACCGGAGACAGCGAAGGCCGAGTGGACGAAGAGCATCGTCCCGGGCATGATCCTCGTGCCGGTCGGTGTCATGGCGGTCAATCTGGCGCAAGAACGCGGCTGCACGTACTGCTATGGCGGATGAGGAGCTGGCGGCGGTGTGACCGAGTGCGAGACCGAACGGCGGGGGAGACGGCGGCACGCCCGTAGCAAAGGCGCCGCCGCCGTGGCCCCTGCCGCCCGATCGGACGCAGGATGTCCGCAACGTACCGGACAACGCATGGGCTGTCGCCTGACACCCCCCGGCCTCTGGTCAGTATAGACTGCACTTCACATCCCTCATCTGAGCTGTCGCCGCAGGAGGAGCATCTCAATGACGACCATTGCCGAATCCAGCCATCGCACTACCCATGCGTTTCGCGCCGTCATGGAACCCCTGAGTGGGAATTCAACTGATTTTGATCGACTCCTCGACGCAGCACGACATGCGCGACTGGTTCTCATTGGGGAAGCTTCACACGGCACCCACGAGTTCTACCGTGTTCGGGCAGAGATCACCAAGCGGTTGATTCGCGAGCACGGGTTCATTGGCGTTGCCGCGGAAGCCGATTGGCCTGACGCGTACCGAGTCAACCGGTATGTGCGCGGACGCGGAGCGGACCGCGATGCCGGTGAAGCGCTCAGCGATTTCCAGCGATTTCCACAATGGATGTGGCGGAATGCCGACGTCCTGGACTTCGTGGGATGGCTCCGCGAGCATAATGAGCACGCGCGCCCCGCCGACCGAGTGGGGTTTTACGGCCTCGACCTGTACAGCCTTCATGCATTGATCGATGCCGTATTGCGATATTTGCAGCGCGTGGACCCTCAAGCGGCGGAGCGAGCCAAGCAGCGCTATGCATGCTTCGATCGGTTTGGGAGCGACCCGCAGACCTACGGCTACGCGACCCGTTTCGATCTGACGCCATCCTGTGAGCGCGAAGTGGTGTCACAGCTGGTCGAGCTACGGCGCGCGGCTGGCGAGTATGCAACGCGCGACGGACAGATCGCACCCGATGACCTGTTCTTCGCACAACAGAATGCCCGGGTCATTCGCAACGCCGAGCGCTACTATCGCACCATGTTCGGCGGTCATGTCGAGTCGTGGAACCTTCGCGATAGTCACATGCACGAGACACTCGACATGCTGCGGAGCTTTCTGGAAGAACAGCAGCGGGGCGCCAAGATCGTGGTGTGGGCACACAACTCTCATTTGGGCGACGCGCGAGAAACCGAAATGGGCTCACATGGCGAGCTGAACCTGGGCCAGCTGGTGCGGCAGCGCTACGGCCGCGAGGCGCTCCTGGTAGGGTTCTCCACGTACGCCGGCACCGTCACCGCCGCGTCCGATTGGGGAGAACCGGCAGAGCGCAAAGTCGTCCGACCGGCACTGCCAGGGAGCTACGAAGCTCTGTTCCACGAAGTCGGCTTGGGCAATTGCTTCGCTGATCTCCGCACGGTTGATGAGGGTATGCCGTCTGTCCAGCATTCCCGCCTCGAGCGGGCGATCGGCGTCATCTATCGCCCAGAAACTGAACGCCAGAGTCACTACTTTCGCGCGATCCTGAGCCGACAGTTCGACGCGATTCTCCACTATGACTCGAGCCGGGCGGTCGAACCTCTTGAACGGACCACCTTGTGGGATCGAGGCGAGGTGCCGGAGACGTACCCGTCTGCGCTCTAATCCCTATCCGATGTCACGTGGCCGGTGGGTAAGACGCTTGTCACGCTAACTGTCAGCACTTCCCCGACCCGAAGTCAGCCAAGCGCCCGTTGGCATTGATTCAACTAGTTGCGAAGTTGGTGGCGAGGCTCAAACGAAGGTGCAATGCAAAGCCACGCTACGACGAGGCATATATGTTGACCAACAGGCGCCATCATACTCTCAGTGTCCACGCTGCGCGACGGTCGGCGGTACTCGCAACATGGGTCGCGCTGTTGCCACTGGCTGGTTGCTTGGCAACGGGACAGCCTCCACGTTGCCAGCATACAGTCCCGCGATGCCTCGTTCGCCACGCAACGGAGTTTCCGTTTTCTTCCGATGCCAGCAAGTCGCGCAGTGCAGCCCGACGCCCCAACGCTCGATGATCCAATGCTCGAAAGCTCGATCTCGGGACGCGAGATCCGACGCCAGATCGCGAAGGAGTTGATGGCCCGCGGCTATGCGCACGCGCGTGACAGTGCGGATCTGGTGATCGCCTACTATGTCGGCGCATACCGCACGCTGGTCGTTACGGACTATGACTACGGCTACCCGTTCTGGGACCCCAAGATCGGCCTGACCCCTGAGCAGAGCTTGCCGTATCATCCAAGCACCTATGAGTACGAGCAGGGCACGGTTATCATTGACGTTCTGGACCGCGATAGTCGCCACCTTCTCTGGCGGGGTGTAGGGCGCACCGACGTGCCGACCGATCCGGCCAAGTATGCGAGCAAGCTGTCGTCAGTGGTAACGGCGGTGATCGCTCGTTTCCCTGGCCGCCCGCCTGAGCCGATCGTCGCGACACGGTGATCGGGGACCGATCAATGCTCGTGCGACGCCTGTAACGTCCAGGTGGAGGTACAGTCCACGATCGGTCTCGACCGGCTGGCTTTCCGGGTGCGCGCGTTCGGACTACCCGCCGCCGCCGTTGCCGGGATCATTGCAGGTTTGATCCTGCGGCTCTGGGGTGCCGATCCCAGGCTCGCAGACCGCATCTGGTTCGTCGCGCTGGTCGTGACCGGCTTGCCGGTAGTTTGGCAGTCTGTCCGGGAGATGTTTGCCGGCCAGTTCGCGAGCGACGTCGTGGCTACGCTGGCGATCATCGGCGCAGCCGTGCTGACCCAGCCGTTCGCTGGGCTCGTCATCGTGCTGATGCAAAGCGGCGGTGAGGCGCTGGAGCGGTTCGCCGAGGGTCGAGCGTCGGCGGCGGTCCGCGCGCTCGAGCAAGCCGCTCCACGACAGGCGCATCGCCTCCGAGGTGCAGGCCTCGAAGACATCGCGGTCGATCAGGTGCAGGTCGGCGACATGCTGCTCGTGCGTCCGGGGGAGATCGTACCCTGCGACGGGATCGTCACTGAGGGTCACTCCCACGTCGACGTGTCACGTCTCACCGGTGAACCCGTGCCGATCTCGGCCATCTCGGGGACTCATCTCATGAGTGGCGCCGTCAATCAAGAAGGTCCGCTCACGCTGCGGGCCTCCGCGCTCGCTCGGGAGAGTCAGTACGCGCGCATCGTCGAGCTCGTGCGCTCGGCCCAGGCGAGTAAGTCCCCGCTCCAACGTGTAGCCGACCGGTACGCCATATGGTTCACTCCGCTGACGCTTGCCGTCTGCGCAGTGGCATACCTCATCGAACGCAACCCGCTGCGCGTGTTAGCGGTGCTGGTCGTAGCGACTCCCTGCCCGCTCATCCTCGCGACTCCGGTCGCCGTCATCGGGGGCATCAATCGAGCCGCCCGTCGACATATCATCGTCCGCAACGGAGGTGCGCTCGAGCAGCTGGCGAGCGTCGCTGTTGCGGTCTTTGACAAGACAGGGACCCTCACGGTCGGGACACCGACGGTGTCTCGCGTTTCGGCTCTCGACCGGCGCGACGAGCGCGAGATCCTACGGCTAGCAGCGGGCGTGGAGCAAGGGTCCGGACACCTCCTGGCCCGTAGCGTGGTCGCCGCCGCTGTGGATCGAAGCATTCCTGTCCCGGAGGCGGCCGGAGTTATCGAGACATCGGGTTCAGGCGTGTCAGGCATGGTCGAGGGCCACCGCGTCGCTGTCGGATCGCGTTCGTTTGTACTGGCTGAGCGAGACGACGCCGGTCCGAGCCTGCCGCGGAGCGAAGGGCGAGCGGGGCTCCGGGCGTACGTTTCCGTCGATGCACGGCCGGCTGGCGTTATCGATTTTGCGGATCAGCTTCGCCCGAGGCTGGCAACGCTGTTCGCCGATCTGCGCGGGTTGGGCATCGAGCGGACAATGCTCCTCTCCGGTGATCAGGCACGTTATACCCAGGACGTAGCCGAAGCCGTAGGCATTGAAGAAGCGCGCGGCGACTTGCTGCCGGAAGACAAGGTGCGCACGGTGCGTGAGCTGGTCGAGCGCGGCGTGGTTGTGATGATGGTGGGCGACGGAACCAACGATGCGCCGGCGCTTAGCACCGCGAGTGTGGGGGTGGCGCTGGCGGGGCATGGCGGTGGCATCAGCGCCGAAGCAGCCGACGTCGTGATTCTGACTGATGACGTCACCCGCGTCGCCGATGCGATCCAGATCAGTCGGCGCACACTGCGGATCGCACGCCAGAGTATTTGGGCAGGGCTCGGCTTGAGCGGCGTGGCGATGGTCATCGCCGCGCTTGGCTATATCCCTCCCGCGGTCGGCGCAGTCTTGCAGGAGTGCATTGACGTCGCGGTAATCTTGAACGCCCTGCGAGCGAGCGCATGACCCTTGAGGCCAGCCGCCGCAAGAGACCTCATGCACCGAACGTGAGGTCGGGATCGACCTGACACACTGTCGGGAGCGCAATCGGGTTGGGGGCTGGCGTTTTGTGGTTGGCGAACTCACACCATCGAGGGCTCGTCACAGTGCGCTGCGACGAGCTCCTCGGTTATTTCACAAATCATCAACCACATCAGGCATTACCCGACACCTGCGTGATCACCGGGTGGCATCTTGACTGGTCCAAACGTTCGAGCTCGAGATGTCGCACTTGCAGCAGACGCGCCCGGCTGGACGCCAGCACCACCCGATCTTCGCAGTTTGGTGTCGGGGGCGTTCCACGACGCGTTCGATACCGGTTCAAGAACGCCGCAGCCTCCTCAGTGCGGCGCGAGTGGTTGTGTTGACCGGCCTGATAGCGGCCGCCTGCACGCTCGCACCAGCGGAATTGGGTCCGACACCAGCTGGGGGCGGACGGAGGTTGGATGATTTGCTCGCGAGCATCCAACGGACGTACACCGACGTTGAGTTCACTCCTGCTGTCGCCGCGACAAGCGAGAAGCTCGATCGATCGACGCTCGTGCCGTCTGCCGTCTACACAGACTCGTCGATGTGGACGGGCAGCGAGGCGCAGATACGGCGATTTACCATCACCGGCCGTTTTCTGGGCGACCACTATGTCGTGATGCCGGACACGGCCGCACCCGTCGAACTCGGCGCGTCGCGCCGCGATATCCGCTTGGAACGTCTGACAAGACGGGACTTCCGCTGGACTACGTTGATCGAGCAAACCCTCGGTTCCATCGCCACGACGGATCTCGATCGGGCCGTCAGCACGGTACTCGCCGAGGCCGCTCGCACTCCGGGTCGGACCCTTCGCGCGATGACGCGGACTCGGTATGCGCGCGCAGGCGCGGTACTGGGACAGCTGGTTTCTCTCGATAGTGTCGACACCAAGCAGATGCGGGATTTGCCGACGCGCATACGACTCGTCATGGGGGTGCATATCGACCAGCTTGCGGTGGCATATCCGGCGTATGCGAATGCCTTATCGCGAGTCCTTGCACCCACCCGTATTCATTGTGTCGTCACCGACGCCGACAATGCGGAGTGGGGGCGGATCGATTTCGATGGCGCGCGTTTCTCAATGGACGTCGCGGCCACGCGGGACGGACACTTTGCCCCGTTGGACGGCCCAGCGCGGGGGATGCCGAATTCGCTGGTCCTTCACGCCGATGTGTCGACAAAGGTCTTCATGTTCTCACTTGGCGCCCGCGACCTCTCCAGTCAGATCGAGCTTCTGCGCGCGGAACACACGCGCGGGTGGCGGTTCACGTTCCACCAGGAGCCGACATGGGATTTCCCCTTGGCACTGGATCAACTGATCAAGTCGTCACTCGCTCGCCCATTCGCGGACGGCGGTGCGCGCTACGAGATTGTGGTCAGCGACACCGTCGGGCCTCAGACGACACTGCAGAGACGCGGTGTGCTGATCGTGGAAGAGAGCCCGATCGTGCGCTCATTAGCCGGCTTGGTGAGCGCCGTCACGGTGCCCTTCTCGGGCGATGCACTGGCGGAGGAGAACGCATTCTTCGCATCCATCCTCGCGGCTATCCGGGCCGACGTGCAAGAGCAAAGCGGCGGAGTCGACGACCACAGATACGCAACTCGGCCGCTCGCTCGACATTAGGAATGGGCGAACGACGCGATTCCGAACGACCGGGTGCGAAACGGAGCAACGGGATGGGGAAGCCGCCCTCGCTCCCGATCCCGTTGCCCACTGAAACACCGACGACCTTCGGGCCTGACCTTGAGAGGCCCTTAGATCTTTACCGCCAGCTCGTCCTTCACGAACCACACGCCGGGTGCATTCCATGCTGCCCGCTCGGCGTCGTCACGCTCGGCCCACGATCGCACCGCGCCCTTCAGCGTGACCGTACCTCCACCGGCTGCCACCTCGATCTTCTTCGCGTCGAGTTGCACGTTGCGCGTAAGGGCAGCTTCAATAGCCGCTTTCACGACGGTTGGGTCAGGCGTAGCGGGCTGAACAACCTCGATCTGATTCGTCACGCCACGCACCCCCGCGAGAGCGCGAACGGCCCGCGCAGCAGCGACGCTTTCGAAATACCAACTCACCTTCCCTTCCAGCGTCAGCCAACCTTGCCGGACGACGACCTTCACCCCGTCCGGCACTTCGATATCGGCCGCAAGTGCATTAGCCGCTGCACGTGCAACGTCCGTATCATCTCTCTTGTAGTCGCCGGGCAGCGCGACCGTCAACTCGTCGGCGACCGCTGCGACGCCCGCAACGCGTTGGACGGCGCGCTCAGCCGCAACCTTCTGCGGATAGGTGCCTACATTCCCGTCCAGGGTGACCACCCCGTCTTCGACCCTCACGCCAATGCCTGCCGCGTCCACGCTGGGCTCCCAGCGCAGTTCGGCGATGACATTCTGCTGCAGTTGCAGATCGGTCAGCATATAACCTCCCTTTGTCCCTGGTTCACGATATGTGTCGCTGGACCAACCCGGTCCACTCCCATCGTGAAAGATGGACGTCGCAGCAGGCGGCCAGTGTCGGCGATCATCCCGATCCGTGTGGGGGATCCGCTGACTGATCCGCGGCGCGACCTGGGCGCAAAGAAAGCCACCACGCGTTGTCCAACGATCCCCGACAGACGATCTCCGTCAAACATCTAGTCTTTCGACAAACGCAGCGCGGGCCGTGGCTTGGCAGGTGCCAAGCCCGATGGTAGGATCGGCGCAAACTCAACTTCGCGATCCGACGACGGGAGGGCGCTCAATGACGACGATGACAACACCCGTGGGAACGCCGGCTGAGAAGGAAACGGCCCCTCGCCCGCTGGCACCAAGCACGGAGACCGCTGCGCGGGGGAGCGGACCCATTCTGGTGGCGATCGATGGGCGAGCCGGAGACACGTCTGCCTGCCAGGTCGCGAGCATGCTCGCCGATCGACTTGGAGGGGAGGTGCGAGTGCTGGGCGTGCTCGAGCCGTTGCCGACGGTCAGCTTCGACGTGCCGGTTCCCGTCTCTCCGGAGATGACGGAAGCGATGCGGGCCGAGCTTCACGAACGTGCCACGACACAAGTGACCGGCTTCTCGCCCCGGGGGCGAACGTGGCCGATCGAGATCCGAGGGGGCTTGCCGCCCGTCATGATCGCCGCCCGGGGTCACGAGCTCGACGCTCGAGTGATCGTGCTTGGCCTCGGTCGACACGACCTCGCACACAGGCTTCTTGGAAGTGAAATTGCGCTGAAAGTCGTCCGGCTGGCGGATGTGCCAGTGCTGGCTGTTCCGCCGCAGCTACCGAAGACGGCTGGTCGTGCGGTGATCGGCGTCGACTTCAGCCCCGCCAGCATCCGCGCAGCTCGACTAGCATTATCGCTCTTTCCCGATCTCATCGCGATCGATCTCGTGCACGTCGCTCCTCCCGTCGGACCTGCCGTCGTGGCGACGCCGTGGGAGTCGGCGTATGGCACCGAGCTTCGTGAGGCGTGGCCGCGGTTTGTCGATGCCCTTCGGGCGCCGTCGTCCGTGTTGCTTCAGACCATCACAATGAAAGGCTACCCGGCCGACTCGCTCGTTGCGCGCGCCACCGAGGTACAGGCGGACGTCATTGTCGTTGGAAGCCACGGGGGAGAGTGCATCAGTCGCATGATCGTGGGCAGCGTCGCGACGGGTGTGCTTCGCGCTGCTCACACAAAAGTGCTCGTGGTGCCAGTCGTCGAGAAGGTCGCCGCTACTCGCCAGTCGTCGGATCAATCACCTCCTTGACTTCGGAGATCCGATCAGCGGGAAACCCACCCCGTTTGGCGTGCTCCCGCACGGCTTGCTCGTTGGGCGCCCGATAGACGCAAGACAGGTTGTCAGGCATCACGTAACTCTCGACCACTGCACGTCCTGGCCCTCCGACCGCATCTGCCGAAGGGCGGCATCAGCCACGAGCGACTCCACCGGATCGGCCTGGGGCACATCGACCCAACCGCCCTTAGCGTACGAGCACGGGCAGCAAGCGGGCCGCGACCGCGATGAAGCCCAGGGTCACGACAACGAGCACCGTGACGTCGGTGCCGAGACCCATGGTGCTCTGACCGCCTTGGATCATGAGCACGCGGAGCGCATTGACAGCGTACGTCAGCGGGTTGATACGGGAGATAATGGCCAGCCAATGGGGCATGACGGCCAAAGGGTAGATGGCGTTGCTCGCGAAGAAGAGCGGCATCGTCAAGAGCTGGCCGACGCCCATGAACCGCTCGCGCGTCTTGACCAGGCAGGCGATGATCAACGAAAAGGTCGAAAAGAGCATCGATGCCAGCACGACGATCGCGACGAGGAGCGCCAAGCTCACTGCATCCGCTCGGATCGCGACGCCGAGTAGCACCGCCAGCACGGAGACAATGAAACCCTGGACCAGTCCCCGCGCGGCTGCTGCCAACCCCTTGCCGACGACGATCGCGGCGCGTGAGGCAGGGCTCACGAGCATCTTGTGCGTGATGCCGAGGTCCCGCTCCCAGATCACGGCGATGCCGTAGAAGATCGCGCTGAACAGCACGCTCTGCGCCAACACGCCGGGCGCCATGAAGGCGACATAGCCCAATGAGCCGGTGGGAATGGCGTGCAGACGTGTGAAGACCTGGCCGAAGACGACGAGCCACAGCGCCGGCTGTACGGCGCGCGTAAAGAGCTCCGTGGGGTCACGCGCCAGCTTGCGCCACTCCGCGTCCGCGATCGCAAACGCTTGAGTGGCGAATCGCTCGAGCTCAGCCCAGGCGTTGAACGGTGCGACGCTCGCTCCCGACGGCGCGGAACGAGGTGCGGTCGCCGTGCTCGACATGCGATGCCTCGGTGTATCGGGTAAACACATCTTCTAGGGTGGCAGTCGGACTGATCGACGCGGCGAGCGCCGCGGGCGTACCAGTTGCCGCAATCCGACCTCGCTCCATGAGCGCAACGTTGCCGCAGAGCGTGGTGGCTTCCTCCATGTCGTGCGTGGTGAGGAGAACGGTCATCCCACTATCACGGACCGCGGTGAGCAGGCTCTCCCACACGCTGTGCCGCGCGACCGGGTCGAGCCCGATCGTCGGCTCATCGAGGATCAGGAACTCCGGGCGGTGCAGCGTTGCCTGCGCCAGCTCAAGACGCCGGATCATCCCGCCCGAGTACGTGTTCACCAAGCGACGGGCGGCATTGGAGAGCCCCATGGCCATCAGCGCCGACTCGATGCGTGATCGTCGCTCCGCGCGCGGAATGCCGTAGAGTCGCGCCGATAAGAGCAGGTTTTCGTAGCCGGTGAGCGCGCCATCGGCGGAAACGAGCTGGGGGACGTACCCGATGCGCCGGCGCACCAAGGCCGGGTGCTGCAGGATGTCCACACCGGCGATCCACGCCGTCCCCTCGGTTGGCGGCAAGAGCGTGGTCAGCATCTTGATCGTCGTCGACTTGCCGGCTCCATTGGGGCCGAGCAGGCCGAAGATCGTCTCACGGGTGATTGTGAAATCAATGTGGTCCACCGCGACCAGCTCTCCGAATCGGCGGGTGAGTTGGCGTGTCTCCACGAGGATGGACATCGGGGCCGCTGATCTGCGACACTCGGCTACGGCACCACGAGTAAAACTGGCTCCCGCGATTCCGCCGCCCCACCAAGCGCTGCCCGCAGCAGGCCTTTGGTCACCGATCCCAGGATCCGTTCCGTGAGCTTGGAGAATTGTTTTACCCCGACAGCGATCACATCGGCGTTCCATCGAATGGCGGCAGTCCGCAATGCCGCAGCCGGTTCGCCGGACAAAACCTCACTGTCAATGCTGGCCGGCGCGAATCCGGTTCGACTCGTGAGCGACGCCCTGGCTCGCATGAACTGCGCGGGGAGTGCCGCCCGATATGCAGCTGTGTGACGGTCGGGATCGCCAAGCACTGGCGAGATCGCAGGTGGCTCCACGTGTGCGAGGAGGAGCGCCGCCGGTCGGGCGAGGATGGTGAGCACCGCCTGCCCGGCTCGCTCCGCCACCTCTCCGAAGTCAGTCGCAACGACCGCGCGCGTTAAGTCGCTGCCCGGTCCCCCGCAATGCGCGGCGACCGCGTCGCCAGCTGCAGGGACTACAAGCACGGGCGCTCGCGCGTAACGCAGCACCGTGATTATCTCGTCGAGCCCGAGTCCTCGCTCCGCGCTCTCCGGTGCCGCTGCAGAGACGACGAGGAGGTCCGGCTGGTGGTGGCGGAGCTCGACCGCAATGGCGGCTTCGAAGTCCGTCTCGAGCATCTCTCCCGACCAACAGGCGGAATCGGATGCGACCTCGCGCAACTCTTCAGCGAGCTCGCCGCGGAGCTTCCACAACCTGGCTTCTGCAGCAGATGGATGGACGATCGGTGCGCCTGGGGCGTGATGCGGCGTACTCGGACCACGCTGCGGGACGCCAGCGCCCACCACCGATACGACCGCCCCCCAGCGGGACGCGATCGCATCGGTCAGAGCGACCGCACGACGCCCGGTCTCGCCCACAGTGGCCGCGAGCAGAATCCTCCGCCCGTCGCGGCGGGGTTCGACCATGAGAGGCGGAACGAAAGCAGGTGCTGTATTCGACATAACGCCCCCTGTCCCTGAAGATCGATACGAGTTCCCCAAGCCGCGCGCTTGCCCCGGACGTACCGCCGCGCCGGATACGACGTTCAGCGCGACGCCCGCGATGAGGCAGTCTATGGTCTCGCTCACCCGCTGCCGCCAGGCTTTTCCCGAGCCCGTGTAGGGTTTCGGCGCTGATGCTTGCAGCGGCCGACCCCCCGGGCGTAGTATAGTGAGTGCTCACATCACTGTGCTGCGTGTCCGGGCGGCAGCCTCCTCGCAGAGAAGGACGGGAACCATGAGAGCCTTTGTATCGGCCGCGGCTGTGGCGAATTTTGCCGTCACACTGTGGCACCTCTATTTGGCCGAAAAGCTCAACCCCGCATTGGCGCCCGCCGAGTCTGTGCGGATCGCGGCCTTCGCCGGCGTGCTCACGCTAGTTGGGGTGGCCTTGCTATGGATGCAGCGACAGAAAATCGGATCGTTTATCCTCATCGGCGTGTTCGCTGTGGGGCTCGTCATCGGGAGCTCCGAGCACTTTTTTGTGGCGGGGCCGAACAATGTGTTCGACGTGGGCACCGGCGACTGGACGGTCCCGTTCAAGATCAGCGTCGCCATTCTTCTCTTGCTCGAGGTTGCGGGTCTGTCGGCCGCCGGTCGCGTGCTGACGACGCGCGCCTAAGGGTGAATTGTGCCTGTCGGCGCAGCTGCTGGCCCAATGTCGCCACGGCGTAGAGAGGTCCCTGGGGACTCCATGAGCGCGAGCGGAACACGCCAAAGGATTCTCGACGCGGCACAGCGCCTTCTCGAGACAGGCGGGCTCGCGCGCCTGACGACGAAGGAGCTCGCGCACGCTGCTGACTGCGCCGAAGGAACGCTCTTCAAGCATTTCCGAAGCAAGGAAGACATCATCCTCGCGGTTGTGATGGAAAACGCACCGCGATTCCGCGATGCCGTGTCGCACTCACGTCGCGCCAGCCGGCCGGTCGAGAAAAACCTCGAAGACATCGCGCTCGCATGCATTCGATTCTCGGAGAAGCTCATTCCCCTTGGTGCATGCCTGCTCGGCGACGCAGCGCTGCTTGAGCGCCACCGCAAGCTCGAGCCGGGGCGCGGGCCGAAGGAGGCGTTCCAGCTCATCGCAGATTACGTAGCGCAAGAGCAGGCTGCCGGCCGTATCGACGCGAGGGCGGCGCCGGCAAGCGTCGCGCTGCTGCTGTTCGGGCCATGCTTCCAGCGCGTCTTCATTCGTCAGGTCGTGGGCAAGGACCCCGCACCCGCAGACGATCGGAAATTCATCGCCGACCTCGTAGGTACGATCATGCAGGGGCTCAAGCCGTGACCGGTCCTGCCGGCGGCAACGAGTCACGCACCGTCGATAAATGCGCCAGGCGCCGCATCCGGGCGAGTCTATCCAGCATCAGATTCACGACAACTATTAAACGGGATCATGACTGCGTTCCGATGACAGGTGTGCGGCTCACTCGCCTTTTGTATTGCGCGGTCGCCCTTGCGTTCGTCGCTATCGGCTGCACCAGAAGTCCGGCGACACCGACCGGGTCGCCCTCATCGGTCGTGCTACTCGTCCGCCACGGGGAGCGGGCGACGTCTGCCGGTGACGATCCCTCGCTCAGCGACGCTGGCCGTGCGCGTGCTGCCGCCCTCGCCGACGCGCTTGGCGACGCGCACGTCACGCGCGTGATCACGACACAGTTTCGCCGGACCCAGGAAACTGCGGCGCCGTTGGTCGACCGCCTGGGACTCCGCTCGACCGTGATTCCGATCGATCTCAGCAACACCAGGAGCTATGTGGCTGCGGTCAGCGATTCCGTGCGCCGAAGCGGTGGCGTGACGCTCGTTGTCGGACACCAGAACACGGTGCCTGCCGTTATCCGCGCGTTGGGCGGCCCTGCGATCCCAGAGATCTGCGCCGACGATTATGGCGATTTGTATATCCTGGTTCTGGGCGTGCAGCCCGGTCCATCACTGATGCACGCGACGTTTGGAGCCCCGCATCCAGCACACAACGCGGCCTGTGCCGCGGCACCCACGACACCGCACTGAGCGTCACGTCCTTGCGCCGCCTTCACCAGGCTGGCACGGAGAAACGATGTGAGGCGTCCTCCTCGGGCATGAATGACTCCTCTGCGCGCACCGAGCGGCTCACCCCTCGCCTCCCGCGATTGCCATATACAGTCCGAGTGTGATCAGGAGGAGCGCGATCACGCGACGGAACGTGCGTTGCGGGAGACGCCCCAGCAGGCGCGTCCCGAGCGAGGTGCCGATCACCACACCGACTGTCGCCGCGAGGAGGAGGGGCCACACGTGGGCGATGGCACGCGCCTCCGCGGCCAGGTACACCGGCAACCGCGCCACATCGACAAAGAGCCCGATCGCCGTGGCGGTCGCGACGAACGACTCTTTGGGCACGTCGAAGCCGAGCATCGCCGCCGAGCGTATGCCGCCTTGATTGCCGACCAGGCCGCCGAACGTTCCGGAGAGCAATCCGGCAAGCCATGCGGCGCGCCGGCCCCAGTGAACCCGCTCGACCCAGCCGGTGAGCTGCGATAGACCCGCGAAGATCAGCAAGCAACCAAAGACAACGGCCAGCCCGCGGCTCGAGATGCGTGTGTGGAGGAGTGCGCCGGCGAGCCCGCCAAGCGCGCTCGTGATGCCGAACCCGAGGAGGACGCGTCGATCGACGTGGCGCCGCAGGAGCCAGAATCGTTGCGCGGTCCCGACGAAATGCGGAAAGGCGATCGCGGCGACCGCGAGCTTCGTCCCCGTGGTGAGTGCCAGAACCGGCGTGAGCAGACTCCCGATACCGAAGCCAGTGACGGCAGCAATGCCGCCAGCAACAATGGCGCTGAGTGCGAGCAGTGCCCCGAACAGCACGCGTTGGCCCTCCTGCCGAGGCCGGGCGCCCTACGAACGCGCCACCGATGCGGAGCACATCCCGGACGCGCGACGCGGACGCCGGGGCTCGAAGAGCTCGCCGCAGAGCTCCGCAACCATGTGTTGCACAGTTGCAGAATATATCGATTTCCGCTATCGGCTTTCGATATATACCTGTCGACAGGATCTCCAATGCGCTTTAGCTGATCACAGTCGCATGCGCGGGATCGCTGACTGCGAGGGCAAGCGCGTACTGCCCCGACGCGCGATCGTCGTCGCCTACATCGGTCGGGGAAACCCCGCACAGGCCTGTCAAGCGATCGCCGACGGCAGGGTGGTACATCCGCCGACGCCGCCACCGCGCCTACCGCTCTAGGTTGTACTCGTGTCGGAGGGATCCTTGGGCGCCATCACGATAGGGGCGTCGGCATTTGAGAGGAGGGGCCAATGTCACTCGTCACTCCACGGCAGACCTTGCCGTTGTATCAAGCCCGCGGTTCGCTCGTGCGCGCCATCCGGCGCGCGCAGATCGGCCGCGGCTACGACGCATTCCTGCTCCGAGTCGCCGTGTCGGAATTCACTGAGAGCCTCCGCCAGGCTCGGATTCCACTGAATCGTACGCTCACCGCGCTCACCAAGGCGGTCGATGATGGCCTGCCCAGTGGCGGAGGAGAAGCGCTGCGCGCGACCATGCTCGATCGTGCAACGTGGTGGGCGACGGAGGCGTACGTCGACTGTGCGTCTCGGGCGCGATGCGATACGTGGCCCGCAGGGGTCGGCGTGTTGGCATCGTAGCCACCGCTTGCCAGCAACCCTCGTGAGTGCCTCCCGTAACGGTCGACCGTCAGAAGCTGCACCATTCTACGAGAGGCTTTTCGAATGCTCGCCCGATGCGATCGTCGTAGTCGATGGCGAGGGACGCATCATCGAACTGAATCCCCAAGCCGAATCGCTCTTTGGTTACAGCTACAGCGAGTTGCTGGGTAGCACCGTCGAGCTGCTCATCCCGGAGCGGCTTCGCTCGCTGCATATTGCGCATCGCGCCCAGTACACCGGTCGACCTCTACTGCGGCCAATGGGCACCGGTCTCGCACTCTATGGTAGACGCCGAGACGGGCGCGAGTTTCCAGTCGATGTCATGCTCAGTCCTGTCAGTGTAGAAGATGGGCAGCAGCTCGTGCTGTGTGTCATCCGGGACATCACCGAGCGCACGCGACTCGAAGAAGCCGTGCGCGAGCTTGCCTTGAGCGATGCGCTCACCGGCCTGGGCAACTACCGCCGGCTGCAGGATGGATTTGAAACGGAAGCGAAGTGGGCCCAGCGCACTGGTCGCTCGTCCGCACTGCTTCTGCTCGACCTCGATGGATTGAAAAAGATCAATGATAGCCGGGGGCACGTCGTGGGCAGTCGCGCCCTGTACCGCGTGGCGCATGCACTGCGGCTCGAATGTCGGGCAGTCGACGTCGCCGCGCGCCATGGAGGAGATGAGTTCGCCGTTATCTTCCCCGGCACGAACGCCGAAGGCGCTCGAAGCGTCGCTCGTCGGGTGGCGAGCCGACTGGCAGCCGATGGCGAAGACCCGCCCCTCTCCTTCAGCTATGGCGTGGCAGTCTATCCGGAGGACGGGTCGACACTGCATCAACTTCTCGAGTCTGCCGACCGTCCCCTTTACGAGATGAAGCGATCAAAACGCTAAAGTGCTAGCGCAGACGGGGCTCCGAAACGCACGGCGGCTTCCATTTGAGTTCGCCAATCGAGGAGAGGTGAGTCATGCGTGGCGGCAAGATCGAACAACACCGCACGGAACGCGTCGGGTGGCTCCGCGCGTCCGTACTGGGCGCGAACGACGGCATCCTTTCAACATCGAGTCTCGTGCTCGGCGTCGCAGCTGCGAACGCGACCCACAGCAACGTGCTCGTCGCAGGAGTGGCCGGCCTGGTGGCTGGGGCGATGTCGATGGCGGCCGGCGAGTACGTGTCCGTGCATTCACAGGCGGACGCCGAAGAAGCGGACCTCGAGCGCGAGGGCGCAGAACTGAAGGCAGACGACAAGGGTGAGCACAAGGAATTGACGGCGATCTACGTGGCTCGGGGACTCGATGTTTCACTCGCGAAGCAGGTCGCGGACCAGCTGATGGCCCACGACGCGCTGGGGGCACATGCCCGCGACGAGCTCGGCATTTCAGAGACCGTGCGCGCGCGTCCGATACAGGCTGCGCTCACCTCGGCCGCCAGCTTCGGTGTTGGGGCGGCGATGCCGATCTTGGTCACCGCCGCTTCCCCTGCGGTCGGGTTGATCCCGCTCGTCGCAGGAACTTCCCTGGCGTTTCTCGCGCTGCTCGGCGGGTTGGCTGCGCACGCAGGCGGCGCAAGGGTGATCATCGGCGCAACGCGCGTCACGTTCTGGGGTGCCCTGGCAATGGGCGTTACCGCGGGCGTCGGGTTGCTCTTCGGAACGGTCAGCTGAGCGGCGATCCTTCCATCCTCTCCCTCTCGCCTGGCCTCCCAAACCTCATTGCAGTCCGGCGCGGCACCGGCGAGCAGTTCGCGACCACCCGTCCGTCAGCTTATCTGGCTCCTCGCGCCAGCACATAAATCACCCACGGAGCGATGTGCGTCTCGGTCACCCATTTGTATGGTTCCTTACCCGTGGCGAGGGGCTTGTGCATTGCCACCACACTCAACCCAGCCCGCTCGTAGACCGCACGATAGGACTCGTCGGTACAGAGTTCGTCCTCGCAGGGTCGCCTGTCGGCGAAGTCCGTGGTGACGCACCACACCTTGTCCCCGGATCGTGCCAGACGATTGGCGGGATAATCCTTCGTTGAAAACGATGCCCATTCATGCACATAGATCTCGGGCGACGAGACGACATTGATGATCGTCCCCGCAGGGCGGAGCAGCAGGCCCAGGTCGTGGAACAGATGCACCTTTGTGTCGAAGCCCGCAATGTTGTCGAACGGAAAGAGACACAGGATAAGATCGTACGTGCCGACCCCCAAATCACTCAGACCGTCGCCCGTGATCACGCGATAGTCGCCCGCAGCGTCGAGTCGCGTTGCCATTGCGATCATCTCCGGCGCGATGTCGACGCCCGTCACGTCGAAGCCGAGTCGTTTCGCGAAGCGAGTTGACCGTCCGGTCCCGCAACCAAAGTCCAGCGCCCGACGTCCGCTGACATGCTTGCGAATAAGGTCTGGCAGATCCCTGTATGCCAGGTAGTAGGTATTGGCGAACTCGAGTTGGGCGTACGCCTCGGCTCGAGCCGCGTCTTCATAGCTGTTCGTGCGGGCGGTGTCGGTCATCGCCGCGTCGGAACGTTGCTAGTAGCATCCTCGTTCACGGATCAGGTACGATGGTCGGCGTGGATGGTCGCCTCTACTTCTACCCCTACCTCTCGAAGAGCGGCGACCGCTTCTCGAAAAAAGCGGTTAGCCCCTCCGCAAAGGTTGGCCCGTCGGCGATGCGCGCAAGCTCCTGCAACTCGCGATCGAGGTGATAGTCGAGCTGATCGACGCCCGCAGCCTGATTGAGGAGTGCCTTGGCAACGCCCTGCGCCTGCGTCGGGCCCGCTGCCACGCGCCGCGCGATCTCTAGCACCTCGTCCAGGAACCCGGCTGTCGGCAGCACGCCTGTGATGAGTCCCCTGCGGAGTGCCTCGCCAGCCGAGAGCCTCGGATTGAGTAGCACGAGCTCCATCGCTTGGCGGAGTCCGATCAGCCTCGGCAGGAAGAACGTGGAGCTCTCGGCACCCGTCAGACCGGTCTTGTGGTAGGCCCACTCGAAGGTCGCGCGCTCCGACGCAAAGACGAGGTCGCAGCACATGGCAAGTCCGAACCCGCCCGCCGCGGCGACGCCGTCCACCGCGGCGATGAACGGTTTGGGCGCTCGCTTGATCTCCGAAATCGTGCTGTGGATGTACTCGAGAATCTCCTTGAAGCTCTCGCCGTAGCCGCCAGTCGTCGGCGTCCCATCCGGATGCAGGTACGCGAAGTCGGCCGCGTTCCCACGTTGCCGTACGTATTTGAGATCGGCTCCGCTGCAGAACACGCCACCCGACCCGGTGAGCACAACACATTGAATGTCCGGTGCGCGTGCCAACTCGAGCCCCGCGCGGCGGAGCTCTTGCGCCGTCGCGACGTCCAGAGAGTTGAACCGTTCCGGCCGGTCGATGGTGATCGTGCCGACTGGCCCAGCTCGCGAGACCTGGACGTGACGCATTGGGGGTCGTTCCGCCCGTGGCGGCGCAGTGCTGGATTCCACCGAACAGTGCTCCAACCGCGCTCAGCAGATGCGCGGCAACGGGTCGCCTTCCACTTCGGTCATGAGCCGCCGTCCGATCCCTGTATCGAGCACGACCCGTCCGGCAGGGCCGGCAATGCACTCGCCGATGACCGCCGCGTCCCTGCCCAGGGGATGCGCACGCAACGCCGCCAGCACACGCTCCACCACCGGATCGTCTCCGCGTACCGCCACGATCGCTTTGCCCTCGTTGGCGATCTGGAATGGGTCGAGCCCCAGCAGCTCGGCGGCCGAGCGCACCGCTGAATGGATTGGCACGGCCTGCTCGTGGATCATGATGCACACACCTGCCTTTTCTGCCATCTCGTGGAGGCAACTCGCGACGCCGCCACGCGTGGGATCCTTCATTGCGACGATCGCGCCGTCAGCTGCTGCGAGCGCGGACCGAACGAGTCCGTTCAGGGGTGCCACGTCAGAGCGCAACTCCTGTTCGAACGAGAGCCCGTGCCGCTTTACCATGAGGGCGATCCCGTGGTCGCCGACTGTGCCTGTGATGATGAGCCGGTCACCGAGTCGGAGCCCGGCGTCGGAGACCACGGCGGGCGCGAGTCCGACGCCGGTCGTTACCAGGACCAACCCGTCGACTTCCCCGCGGCCCATGACCTTGGTGTCTCCTGTGACGACCGTGGTCTCCGCTTCCGCGCAGGCCTCGACCATCGAACGGTGCACGCGTTCGAGCTCGGGCCGCGGGAACCCATCTTCCACGATGACGGCGCAGGTGAGGCCGAGTGGGTCGGTCGCTCCCATCATGGCCAGATCGTTGACCGTCCCACAGATCGCGAGGCGCCCGATGTCGCCGCCAGGGAACACGATGGGATGAATGACGTGGGCGTCCGTTGTCACCACGAGCCACCCGTCCGGCACCGGGATGGCCGCCCCGTCGTCCATGGCGGCGAGTCCGATCACGCGCCCACCGTTCAGATTTGGGATCGCTGGATAGCCTGTGGCGAGTGTCTCCTCAATGAGGCGACGCATTGCGCGTCCGCCGGCACCATGCCTCAACGTGACAGCACGGTCCGCCGTCGGGATCGGTGGGACCTTCACCGCGCTGGTCATAGCTCGGGATGCCCGCCGTACTGATGCCAGATGCGGCACGTCCCCTCACTACTCACCATGCACGCACCGACCGGACTGTCGGGCACGCATTCGCGGCCGAACAGGGAGCAGTTCGTCGGAGAGGCGATGCCGGCCATGATGTCGCCACAGACGCACAGTTGTGTGAGCGCAGCTGGCGCGTGTCGCCACAATCGCTGCAGGTCGATGGGAAATCGGCGTCGGGCGTCGAGGTGCCCGAATTCGTCACGCAGTCGCAGGTTTCCATTGGGCACATGCGCAATGCCACGCCAGCGCCCACCCGTAGTCCGAAAGACACGCCAGAGCTGTGCTTGTGCGTTTCGATTGCCCGCCGCAGTGACACATTGCGGAAACATGTTCACCACGCGCGGCGTGCGGTCCCGCACGAGCTCGACCAGCTTGACGAGGCCTGCCAGAATGTCGAGAGGCTCGAACCCGGCTACGACGACGGGGATCTGATGTCGCTCGACGAATCGCTCGAAGATTGCCCACCCTGTGATCGTGGCCGCGTGGCCGGCGGCGAGAAAGCCCTCGACGCGCGTGCCGGGCATCTCCGCAACGATCTCCATGACCGGCGGGATGTACTTGTGGGCAGAGAGAACGGAGAAATTCGGGGGGGATCGTCCAGAATGACCGCGGCAGTCGCGACGGCTGTCGTCTCGAACCCGCTGGCGAAAAAGACGACTTCCTCGCTCGTGTCCCGTGCGAGCTCGACCGCTTGTGTCGCACTGTACACCACGTCTACGCGAGCGCCGGCGCCCAACACGTCGGCAAGTGAGTACGCACTGCCTGGGACCTTGAGCATGTCCCCGTACGTCGCGATCCGCACGCCGTCTTGAGCGAGCACGACGGCCTCATCGACCTCCGGAAGGTCTGTGACGCACACTGGGCACCCCGGACCCATGATGACGTCGAGCGCGCGCGGCAGCACGGCGCGGAGACCGAACTTTGCGATGGCCTGCTCGTGGCTCCCGCAAACGTGCATCAGGGAGATGGGCGAGCGACCAGTTTCGGTGCAGAGCCGTTCAAGCGTCTGCGCGAGCGCGTGCGCCCGTGTGGAATCCCGGAACTTGAGCTCACTGCCTGCTTGGAGCGTCACAAGGTCGGACATTGGTCGCCTCCCACGCCGCTTGCATCGATCTCGCCACGGACGTCGCTCGCCATCAGGTCTCCGTCCGAGTCCGCGAGTAACCGCTCATACAGTGCCAGCGTCTCACCAATCTCGGACGCGGGAATCTTCCGGATCGCGAACCCGACGTGGTTGAGGATGTAGTCACCCGGACTGACCGGTTCGTCGATCACGTCGAGCCGGGTCTCGCGGCGGACACCCCAGAAGTCGACGATCGCCACTCGGTCGTTGACCTGGACGACTTGGCCCGGCACACCTAAGCACATTGGTTCGCTCCTCGCCCCACCCAGGGCTGGTCGAGCCCAGCGGCGCGCACCGCGGCCGCAACGGCTAGCTGGCCATAGCTCAACCCACCGTCATTCGGCGGCAGCCGGCGCGGCACGAGCACCCGGAGCCGACGACGGCTCAGCTCCTCGGTCAAGCCGGACAGGAGGCGAGCGTTCTGAAATACGCCGCCGCCCAGCGCGACGGTCGTCACGCCAGCGACGTCGCATGCGCGGACGACCGCCGCGGCGGCGACCGAGACAATAGTGTCGTGCCAGGACGCCGCGAGCACTGCGCGATCATCCCCCCGTTGTGCACGCTCGCCCAACGCGACCAAGAGCGGGACCGGATCGAATAGCATCCCCGGTGGCGACTCCGCGTCGAGCGGGAAGACCGCTCCGGCGTGTCGGCCAGCCAGCGCCTCCAGCTCCATCGCTGCCTGCCCTTCAAATTGCGCTCGCTGCCGCAGTCCCGCCACGGCCGCGGCCGCGTCGAACAGGCGTCCCATCGACGAGGCGAGTGGCGCGTTCAGTCCGCGTCGCGCTTGGAGGAGCGCCAGTTCTTGCTCGCGCGGCGAGATGCCACAGAACGCCAGGCGAAAGCTGGGGGCTGCCCATGGCGCGCCCGCCAGATAACCCACGACTGTGCGCCACGGGTTCGCAATGGCGAGCTCGCCGCCCGGGAGCGGGACATAGGGCAGATGTGCGACGCGCGTGTACCCCGCGAGATCGGCGAGCAGCAGCTCGGCGCCCCACAGGTGCCCGTCGGTCCCGTAGCCGGTGCCGTCCCAGGCGACACCGAGGGCCGGTTCAGTGAATCCATGTTCGGCGAGCACGGCCGCGATGTGCGCGTGGTGGTGCTGCACGACGACAACCTCGTTCGTCCCGAGCTCGTGCGCGAGCTGGTCCGCGACCTCCGTCGACGCGTAGCCTGGGTGTGCGTCGCGGGCGATCGTGGACGGGTGGATTCGATAGAGTCGACACTGATCCGCAATCACCGACCTGTAACGCTCGATCGACTCGACTGTATCGAGATCGCCAATGTGCTGGCTCACCCACACCGAGCGGCCTGCCCCCACCGCGATCGTGGATTTCTGCTGGGCGCCGAGCCCAATGATGCCGCCCGGAGCAGCGATCGGCAGGTCGATCGGCAGTGACGTATACCCACGCGAGCGCCGGATGAACTGCAGGGCGCTGCCAGCGCTGCGGACGACAGAGTCGTCGACCGGTCGCACGATCTCGCGATCGTGCAGGAGGAAACCGTCTGCGATGCGAGCGAGGTCACACCGTGCGGCACCAAGATCCGTGATGATCGGCGCGCCACGCCAGTTGCCGCTCGTCATCACGAGCGGACTGCGCACTGCGTCGAGCAACAGACAGTGCAGCGGCGTGTACGGGAGCATGATGCCGATCGTGCGCATTCCCGGCGCGACAGACGGAGCCAGCCCGGAGTGAGTGCCCGCGCTCAAGAGGACGATGGGCCGCTCGGCGCTCGCGAGGAGGCAAGCTTCGTCTGGGGATACGCGCGCCAGCTGCCGCGCCTCCTCCACCGTTCGGACCATGATCGCCAACGGCTTCGCTTCCCGGCCCTTCCGCTCCCGCAAACGAGCGATCGCCCCCTCGTGTGTGGCCAGCACGGCGAGGTGAAATCCGCCCACGCCTCGGAGTGCCAGGATCCCGCCGGCAGCCACGGTTGCCGCGGCCGCGCGGAGTGCAGCCTCCGTGCCGGCGACGCGCGCAGCGGGGAGAGCGCCTTCGTACCACAGTGCTGGCCCACACGCGGGGCAACTGTTCGTCTGGCTGTGATACCGGCGATCTGTAGGCGATCGGTACTCCGCCGCGCACCGCCGACATGCGACAAAAGCACGCATGCTCGTGCGCGTGCGATCATATGGCAGTGCGTCGATCAGGGAGTAGCGCGGCCCGCAGTCGGTGCACGTGATGAATGGATAACGGAATCGCGCGTTCGAAGGGTCGAACAGCTCCGCCTCGCACGACGTACAGATGGCGACATTGGGAGGCAGCGATGACCGGGTGTCGCGCGCCTCCTCGCTTTCCAGAATGGAGAACGCTGTCGCGTGGCCCGGCGGCGCGTCGGCCAAATCCAGTGACACGATGCGGGCACGCGGTGGCGCGCGGCGCTCGAGCTGGCAGAGAAAGTCACTCACCGCGACGCCGTCGCCATCAACGAGGATCTCGACCTCACCCGCGCAGTTGCGGACCCAGCCTCGCAGGCCAAGCCCAGTCGCGAGCCGATAGACAAACGGACGGAACCCCACGCCCTGAACGATGCCGGTGACCCGCACGCGCCTGGCGGCGTGCACCGATGCTCGTTCAGCAGTGCCCGTCATGCGACGACCGCGTGAGCGGCAGCCCGCGCTTCGCACACCAGCTGGCGAAGCAGTGCATACCAATCATTCAGGCCCTCGCCGGTCAGCGCCGATGTGGTGACGCACAGGAGGTTGGGATTGACGTCTCGCGCACAGCGCTTCGCTGCCTCGAGGTCGAACGGCACGTAGGGGAGCAAATCGATCTTCGTAAACACTGCGTATTGCGCGCGCTGGAAGACCGACGGGTACTTCGCTGGTTTATCCTCGCCCTCGGTCACGGAGAACAGCACCACTTTCGCCGATTCCCCGAGGTCCCACGCGGCAGGACAAACGAGATTGCCGACATTCTCGATGAACACGAGCTGGACGTCTCGGAGTGCAAGCGCCTCCAGCGCAGTCTCGACCTGTCGAGCGTCGAGGTGACAGGCGCCGCCCGTCACGACGGCATGTACCAACTGCGCGGTATGCCGCTCGAGGCGTCGGGCGTCGTTCTCCGTCTGCACGTCTCCCACGATCACCGCAATCGCTATCTCGCTGCCCAGCGCGTCGAGCGTACGTTCGAGCAGGGTCGTCTTACCGGCTCCCGGCGACGAGACGAGATTGATGGCGACGGTCCCGCTGGCGCGGAGTCTTTCTCGGATCCCGCAGGCGATTTCGTCGTTGCGCGCCATGACGCGCTCGCGCAGCTCAATGCGCCGGATGGTCATCGTCGACCTCGAAGTACCGCACGCGGAGTACATCACCAGGACAGCGCAAAAAGACGGGCCGTGCCCGAGCAAAGGGCGGCCCGGCGAGGACCGCGTGCAGACAGAAGTCCAGGCTCGCAAGGTCGACTCCGGCATCGTCCCCGACATCCACGGCGACGGTCACGACATTGGCCAGCGCCTCCGCCCCCACGTGCGTTTCCGCCATGCGGCAGATCTCGAGCGCGATGCTCATCTCATGCACACGCCGACTCCGGCCGCTCAGACGCGTGGTGGCCCCAGGCCGTCAGCTGCGAGGCACTCAGCGCGGTGACGCCGTCGACCGCCGCCGCGACCGGTACCGACAGCGGCTCGCCAAACACGACCCGTTCCGGCTGCGCGCCGATCGCCGTGATCGCGCTCGGATAGGTGCCTCGCAACTCGGCGAGGGCGAGCACATTGCGCAAGCCCACCTGATGCGGCGAGATCGACAGATCGAGGCGCCGTGGCAGCTCGTTGGCATTGAGCGTGATGATCGTCCCGGGCGCGGCGCCCACGTCGATCGCGTCGATGACGAGCAACCGATCCGCCGCCTCCACCGTCGGCAGCAGTCTGAGTCCCCACGTCTCGCCATTGACGATCGTCACGTCGTGTCCCCAGTCCCAACGTTGGAGGCGGCGCAGCACTGTCGCACCTAGCCCGTCATCCCCCATGAGCGGATTGCCCAGGGCCAGGACGACGGTGCCGCCGGTCGGATCACTCGTCCGCATACCGCTCGTCGGCCTCAACGAATCGCCCGCCGCTCACGATCGACGTGATGGCGCCGGAGCGCTCGATGACATCAGAGCGGACGGCGAGGTAAATGTGGAGCGGGATGAAGATGAGGAAGAACCACGTGGTGACATGATGTACGAACCGGACGACCTGCAGGCCGCCAAGCAGCTGCGGGACCCAGGCGAACGCGACGTAGATCAGCCCGCCCGGATTTGACTGGCCGTAGAGCGAGAAGCCGGTCAGCACCATGACGAACGTGACGACATACACCAGCGTGTACGACAGCTGCTGTAGCGGATTGTGCCCCAGGTAGTGCGGCGCACGCTCCGGATGGATCATGAGGTAGTACTTGACCATGCGGTACAGGTTGACCCAGTCCCGCCTCCGAACTGGGAAGAGGGCGGGGAGGCGCTCGAACTTGTCGCCGGCGATGAGCCAGTACAGGCGGACGATCCCTGTCGCGACCAGCACGCCCGCCGCCAGGAAATGGGTGAGTCGGATCCAGCCCATGAGGTAGGGCGTGCTCGTGCTCTGTGGCGGAGCAAAGTAGGGCGCGCCTATGTAGAAACCGGTCACGATCAGCACCACGATCGACACTGCCGCCGCCCAATGCATTGCGCGAATGGGCCAGTGCCAGAGATAGACCCAACGGTAGGACCCCTGCGGCGCTCCCACCTCGTGCGTCAGCGAAAACGGCAGCCTCGCGTGGGGGCGCCGGCCGAAGGCGGGGGTCCCTGGCCCCGTGGCGGACGGCGTGGATGACATCAGTGCACCGTGATGCGCGTGATGACGTCTCCCTTGGCGTCGAGCACGTGGACGCCGCAGGCCATGCACGGATCGAACGAATGGATCGTCCGCAGGATCTCGAGCGGTTGCTCGGGGTTGCGGAGCGGATGATTATCCACCAACGCCGCTTCGTAGGGCCCCATCTGCCCTTTCTCGTCACGGGGCGAGCAGTTCCATGTGCTCGGTACGACGCACTGGTACCGGGTGATCTTCCCATTGCCAATCTCGACCCAGTGCCCGAGCGCGCCGCGCGGCGCATCCACATAGCCGTAGCCCCGCGTCGTCCGTGGCCAGGTCGCGGGATCCCATTTCGAATCGTCGAATGTCCGCACGTCGCCGGCGCCGATGCGCTTGACGAGGGCGTCGTACCAGGTACTGAGACGCCGAGCGATGACCAGGGTTTCGATGCCGCGAGCAGCCGTGCGACCGAGCGTCGAGAACAGCGCCTCCGGACCGACGCCGAGCGTGGCCAGCGTTTCGGTCACGAGGGGCTTCACGTCGGGGTGGCCGGAGCCGTACGCGACGAGCATGCGGGCGAGCGGTCCCACCTGCATCGGCAAGCCGTTGTACCGCGGCGCCTTCATCGAGGAGTACTTCGACTCGTCTTGCAGGTATTTCCAGGGCGTCGGCGGTCCCGTGTACTTGGGCTTGGTCTGTCCGTCATACGGGTGCAGCCCCTTCTCGTCGCCACCGTCGTAGGTGTACCACGAGCTGTGAATGTACTCGGCGACGCCGTTGTGATCGTAGGGCTCAACACGGCTCAGGTCGCCGTTGGCGATGATGCCCCGCGGAAAATAGAGTGAGCCCACGTTCCGGACGTCGCTCTCCGGGAACTCGCCACAGGCGAGAAAGTTTTTCGTACCGCCGCCGATCTTCGCCCAGTCCTTGTAGTAGCCCGCAATGGCCACGAGATCGGGCCAGTAGACCTGCTCGGCAAATTGCTGCGCCTTCGCGATGAGATCGTGGATCTCAGTGAGGCGCGCGGCATTGATCGTCGTCAACCCGTCGAGCGAGATCGCCGACGCCATCCCGCCAACCAGGAAATTGGGGTGCGGGTTTTTCCCACCGAAGATCGTGTGCAACCGGACGACGTCGCGCTGCCAGTCGAGCGCGTCGAGGTAGTGCACCACTGCGAGCAGGTTCACCTCCGGCGGCAAGACGTACGCCGGATGCCCCCAGTACCCGTTCGCAAAGATGCCCAGCTGGCCACTGCCGACAAACTTCTTGAGGCGGTCCTGCACCTCACGGAAGTGTGCCACCGAGTTCCCTGGGTATGGCGAGAGCGACGCGGCGATTCCCGCGGCCTTCGCGGGGTCGGCCTTGAGCGCCGAGACGACGTCGACCCAGTCGAGCGCGTGCAGATGGTAGAAGTGCATCACGTGGTCGTGCACGAACTGCATCCCGGTGACGAGATTCCGAATGAGGTTCGCGTTCGCCGGGATGTGGATGTCGAGCGCGTCCTCCACCGCGCGCAATGAGGCGACGGCATGGACAACCGTGCAGACGCCGCAGATGCGCTGTGCAAAAGCCCACGCGTCGCGGGGATCGCGACCCTGCATCACGAGCTCGATGCCGCGAAACTGCGTCGAGGACGCCCAGGCGTTGGCGATGCGGCCGTTCTCCGCCTGTGCTTCGATGCGGAGGTGCCCTTCGATGCGCGTGATCGGGTCGACGACGACCTTAATCGGAGCCATGGCTGGGCCCGGAAGGCGGGGAAGAAGGGATATCGGGGATCACCGGCAACTCTCGGGCACGATTTCGCTCGCGGACCTGGTGGATCCCGGTCGCTGCGGCATGCGCGATGACACCACCAACCGCGCCAATCGCGAGCGCCGCACCCATGATGTCGGCCGTGCGCTCGACACCGAGTCCCGTGACGTTGGGCAGTCGACCATAGAACGGCGTCATCACGTCCCAGAACGATCGCTCGGTGCACCCGAGGCACGGGTGGCCAGCGCCGATCGGCCAACTCGTGTGGTCATTCCACATGAAGACCGGGCACGGTGAAAACGTCGCCGGCCCTTTACAGCCGACCTTGTAGAGGCACCACCCCTTGCGCGCCGCGTCGTCGTCGAATGTCTCGACGAACTGACCAGCATCGTAGTGTGCGCGCCGCGAGCAGACGTCGTGGATCCGCTGGCCGTAGGCGAAGAGCGGACGCCCTTCGCTGTCGACGGCGGGCAGACGGCCGAATGTCAGGTAGTTCACGAGTGTCGCCGTGATCACGTCCGCGATCGGCGGACAGCCCGCGATATTGACGACATCGCGTCCCTTGAGCACATTGGCCACGCCGACTGCGCCGGTCGGATTCGGTCGGGACGCCTGAATGTTGCCCCAATGGGCACACGCACCCACCGCGACGATCGCCGCCGCGCCTTCCGCCGCCTCGAGCAGGATCTCGCGCGCTGTGCGGCCCCCGATCGTCGTGTAGATCCCGTTCTCATTGAGTGGGATCGACCCCGTGACGAGGAGCACGTACTTGCCGTGGTTATCGCTCATCGCGCTGTGGAGAGCCCGCTCGGCAGCCGACCCGGCGGCCGCCATCAGGTTCTCCTGGAAATCGAGCGAGATGAGATCGAGAACGAGCGTCCCGATCGTCGGGTCCGCGCTGCGCAGGACAGACTCGGTGCAGCCCGTGCACTCCTGGAGGGACAACCATACGACACTCGGCCGGCGGAGCGCATCGAGCGCACGAGCGATGCGCGGGGCGCCCATGGCCCCGAGACCGAGCATGACCGCCATCTGCGAGCAAAAACCCAGAAATTCGCGTCGACTAACGCCGCGCTGCGCAAGTTGCTCCGTCAGTGGCGCCGTGTCAGACCAGGGAATGGCTGGAGGCGTGTACACAATGCGCTCCGGCATGGGTGAGACGCGGCATTGGCCGAGTGCCCCCGCCGCGGCGTCGTACGAGGCATCGCGCGGTGCTCTGCACCGCCCATGCGTCCTCCGGCGCTAAGTGACCATCACAAGGCCGACCGCGCCAGAGGCGATTCCCCTACACGGCGTGCCGGCGCCGAAGGGCTCGTTCACCGATTGGCGACCAACCGGCGGGACCGCACCAGCGTCCTGCTCGGTGCACCGGCGTCTCGTGCGTGCCGCGTGCAACTGCGTTACGGAATCGAGACTTGGCGACGAACTGTCAGGTAATTCCCGACTTGCCGCAGGTGGCCTCGATACAGACGTTCCACCTCTGGTCAGTTTAACAGCGCCTCGACGGCGCTGGACGCAGCCGGTCACCTGAAACGAGCACACGGACATGCAGCCGATCGTGCGCGGGTGGGTTATTGCGGCCGTAGTGACGGTGGCCACGACCGGCGGGGTCGTGGCGTGCGTCAGCGACCACATCATCTACAAGAGCACACAGTTCCCCGCGCCGCCCTCGGGCGCCGGTGACTACGTCGGGTATGCCGAAGTCTCGACGAAGATGACGGTGTGCGGCAATTGCCACATTGATCGGCAGACGGAGTGGCTGGCGACCAAGCATGGCAGCGCGTGGGCGGACCTGATCGCGACTGGCGAGAACCCAGCTCCCTGCGCGATGTGTCATACGGTGAACAACACCGGCAATCAGGCTGCTGGCGCCGACACTGCGGTCGGGTATCGATCCACCCAGGACGCCCGTTACCAGGACGTCCAGTGCGAATCATGTCACGGCCCGGGCTTGACGCACGTCACGAGTCCCTCGATTAGCAACCGACCGCTCGCGTCTCTCGACGTGGGGTCGGCGAACACCACGATCAAGGCGTGCGGTCAATGTCACCATGGCGCGCACGAGCCGTTCGAGGACGAGTGGTCGATGTCGCGCCATGCGACCGTGCCCGTCTGGAAGTCCCACGCACATCCCGAAGCCAACGCGGCCTGCCAGTCGTGTCACACGGGGCAAGGCGCTCTTCTGGCCTGGGGCGTGAGCACGAACTACAAGGAAGCCGGGTTCGCCGGCGGTGACACGCTCAACATCACGTGCGGTGTGTGTCACGACCCGCACCCGGTCAACCTCTATCCGGCGCAGCTGCGGTTCCCCGACTCCGTGCCGGACGTCCAGACCAACCTCTGCATGAAGTGCCACCAAAATGGCAGCGGGTTGGATCCTGAAACTGTGACGTACGGGCCGCACTCGCCCGAGGGCCCGCTGCTCCTGGGAATCGCAGGCTGGTGGCCGCCCAACCTCCAGGTGGCGGGTGGGATCGACACGATCGTGAGCACGCACGGCACGACCGCCAATCCCAGGCTCTGTGCGACGTGCCACGTCAACCCGTTCACCGTGAACGATTCCTCGGGCAAGTTCGTGCTCAGTGTGACGGGCCATCTCTTCGAGGCTGCGCCGTGTGTGAACTCGCAGGGCATCCCAACGGGAGACACGATCTGCGTGACCTCCCAGCGGAGTTTTGCTGCCTGCGCCGCGAGCGGGTGTCATGGCAGCGCCGCGGCAGCCGCGTCCGCGTTCACCTCAGAGCAAGCCCTTGTGGCGTCGCTGGACACGACGCTCCGAATGCAGCTCACGACGGTGCTGACGACCACGCCGGCCGAGACCGCCTCGACGAACACGACGTTCACAGTTGCACAAGGCTCGCTGTTTAACGCCAGGCTGGCAGAGTTCCGCGGATCGTTCGTTCACAATCCGTTCTTGATCCAGGCTCTGCTCACGGCGAGCATTGAGGAGATGACAGCCCAGTACGGGGTGATGGGAGCTCACGTGCGGTCCTTGCCCGGGATCATGGCGCGGTACCGCGCGTACAAGCTCAATCATCTCGCCCCGGCTGGCATTCCAAGGGCGACTCCGACCATCATCCGCCTCGGGCAGCGTTAGCGGCTGGGATGGCGCGGCCACGGCACATTGTCCGCGCATCCCGCCACCTGATGGGCGCCTGCGCGTGATGATGGCCGGCGAGCCCGCGCGCGTCGTGGTCTGACCGATGCCGTGGCCTGCGGCGTCGGGGATGATGCTCGCCCGTTCGATTACCGGTGGATGGCAAGCGGTCGAGCGGATCAAGGGCGACACCGCCGAGCTCGACTCGGTCGTGGTCCGCTCCCCACTGCCTGGCGGCGTCGCGCGCGTCGTCCGATTCCTTTTCAACCTGCCCGCGTGGTTTCAGATCGCCGGGTTCATTGCCGGCGTGATCGTCGCCGGGGTGGTGGTGGTGCTGCTCTGGCACCGTCGACGGCTCATTGTGGGGTGGTTTCTCCGTCGCTCGCGTGCGGCGCTGGTTGGGCTGGGCGCCCTTGCCGTGGTCGTGCTAACGGTCGCAGCACTCGCCGCGAATGTGAGTTGGAACTACACGCAGCACAACAACAATTTTTGTGTGGCGTGCCACGTCATGACGGATGCGTACTCGCGCTTCCAGACGAGTGCGCATCGCACCCTGCAGTGCCACGACTGCCACGAGCAGTCGATCTTCGCCAGCATGATGCAGGTGTACTACTGGGTGGCCGAGCGCCCGCAATCTATTCCGGCTCACGCCAAGGTCCCCACCGCAGTCTGCGCCCGATGTCATATCCAGGGTGCAGCGAGGAAGACTTGGCAGCGCGTCATCGCGACGGCCGGGCACAGCGTCCACCTGCGCTCCGACGACCCGCGGCTGCGCAACGTACAGTGCGTGACCTGCCATGGTACGGAGCTGCACCGCTTTCTCCCGGTCGAAAGCACGTGTGGGCAATCCGGATGCCATGCCGGGATCACGGTCGAGCTGGGCAAGATGCGGAACCAGACGACCCTCCACTGCGTCACCTGTCATCCCTTCACGACACCGGTTGGCGAACACCTCTCGCCCGATTCCGCAGCGCGAGCGCTCACGCCGGCCCTACAGCAGTGCCTCGACTGCCACGCGATGCGACAGGCGATGGCCGCGTTCAATCCAGTCGCGGACCCACACAAGGGCCAGTGTGGATGGTGTCACGATCCGCATGTCCAGACCACGCCAGCGGCGGCCTTCACGACCTGTACGAACGCCGGCTGTCACGCGAGCGCGGACACCCTCACCGCAATGCACCGCGGTCTGCCGCACCACACATTAGCCAACTGCGGCGCATGTCATGCCGCGCACACGTGGAAGGTCGAGGCGACCGCCTGCCTGCGGTGTCACAGCAATATTTTCCGCGCCCCTGCCCACCCCGCGGCTCTCCCGCCCGCGCGGACTGCTCGGGCGGCTGGCGCGCCGAGTGGCTTCGCCGACGTCACCGCCGCGACGAGTCGACCGGCTGGCCAGGCCAACCCATGGTGGTGGCGTTCGATCGTCTGGGTCGCGCGCCGCGTCATACCACGCGGTGCCCCGCCCTTGATGATGGTAGCCGCCACGGCGTCCGACGACACAGTTCGAAGTGGGCCACCGGCGTCGCCGAAAGTGCGGGTCGCGATGGCCGCGACGGATACGCTTCCGCCATTCTCACACCAGGTCCATCGGTCCATTGCGTGTGCGACATGCCACAACAGCACGCAGCTACATGGGTCGATCACTGTGCGCTCGGTGCACGACTGCCAAGCGTGCCACCACGCAGCGACCCAGCAACGGACTTGCTTGCAATGCCATGCCAGCGACTCCGTCGCCCGGCGCATCATGGTTGCGGTGGTGCTGCGGACATCAGTGCGACCTCTCACCGAGACCCGGCAGCTGCCCTTTCGCCACCAGCAGCACGAGGCCATTGAATGTCGCAACTGTCACACGCAACCGGTGACACTGGCCCCACGGTCGTGTAGCGACTGCCACGCCGATCACCACCGAGTGGAAGCCAGCTGCCTTGACTGCCACGATCCCGCGCCGACATGGCACGATCGCGCGGCGCACACCGGCTGTGGCGGCTCCGGGTGTCATACCGATGCGGCGGTGCTCGCGCTGGCACCGACGCGCAACGTGTGTCTCGTGTGTCACGCGAAGCAGGTGACCCATTATCCGGCCCGGGAATGCACGGCGTGTCACGGCGCCTCATGGACGGTCGCACAGGGGCCCCAGGGAGGTCGATCGTGACCGTCGGCGGCTGCCGCGCAGCCGCGGTCGCCGTCATCGGCCTGGGTCTTTCGGCACATTCGTCGTGTGCGCAGGGAGTGCGCATCACCGGGACGACCACCGTGGACTATGAGGAGATTCAACCTCTCGTGCTGGACAGCGTACCGCTATCGGCTGCGACGAGCGACACCGGCCTGCTGCGTCAGACTGCTAACGGCACCATCGTCGAGTGCCTCGGCCTCGATCAGTATTGTAGCTATTACCGGTCCGCGAGTACTCTCAGCACCGTCCCGATTCTCCAGGATGTGACGCTGACGGGCTGGGGCTTGGGTGAGGGCGTCAGCATCTACGCCGATGCGGAGGTGCGAACGTCAGTCGGCAGCGCGCCCGACGTCTTGCCGCTCGCCGATCAACACTTCGATCTCATTGCCGCCTATGCGGAGCTCGACCGCAGCATCGTGCGAGCGCGGCTCGGTCGACAGTGGATGACCTCTCCACTCGGCTACTACGCCTACGACGGCGGCTCCGTGCTCGTCGCACCGACTCGTGGCCTCACGACGCAAGTCTACGGCGGCTGGGGCTTGGCTCAGGCGCTCACATACGAGCGGACGAGCCCCGTGATATCCGCCGTCGAGAGTCTCGCGCCCACCGACCCGGGATATATCCTCGGCGCCAGCGTGGACTACCATCCGCCGGGGGTGGGTGGCGTGAGCGTACAATACCAGCGCGAGATCGAAACGAATTTCGATGGGCTCTACTCCGAGCGTATCGCAGGCGCCGGCGACATCCGGCTCGGATCGACGTTGCTCGACGCGCAGGTCATCTACGACATCGCGACCGGCGACGTCAACAACGCCGAGCTGCGAGCGCAACTGCCACTCGGCACGCAGTGGACGCTGATCGGGCAGATCCGACACTATGTGCCCTTCTTCGAGCTGTGGACCATCTGGGGCGCGTTCTCCCCGGTTGGGTACAACCAGGGCCTGCTCTCCGCTTCATGGAGTACGACGGACCAGCGCTTTCACGTAGTCGCGACCGGGGACTACCGTCAGTACGAGAACACCGATGCGGGCCTCAGTTTCCTTCCGCTCAGGACCAATGGCTTCGATGCGGGCCTCGACGGGACCTGGCGGATCACCCCGGTATGGAGCGCGCTTGGCGGATACCACCTGCTTGTCGGCGTCGGTTCCTCGCGCAGTGACGGAGACGCGGGGTTTCGTTGGGGGGTCGGCAGTCGCGGTTCCATCGGAGTCACCGCCTCGGCGTTTCAGAGTATCGACGAGTTCACCGTCGGGACGGGACTCGTTTTGGGACTCGCGGCAAACGGCTCGTACCGCCTGATGGACGTGCTCCGCCTGCAGGCGGACGTCGGGGCCTATCACCATATAGGGACCGATACGCCACAAATTGCGAACTGGGACCAGCGGCGAGCCTCCGTGCAGCTCACGTGGACCGTCGGGCGGGACCCTGGTCTATCCCGGATGCATCCATGAAGCTGCGCGTGGTTCTGCTGCTCCTCGCCTCGGGCTCAGTCGCAAGAGCCCAGCAGCAGGTGCAGGACTCTTTCCCCCACGCCCGCCACGCGAAGATGTTCCCCACCTGTGAGGCGTGTCACGCCGGCATCGCCACTGGCAACACCGCGACCGGCTACCCCGCCCCCTCGCTATGCGCCAATTGCCACGACGGCCGCGTCTCGCGGGTCGTCAAGTGGAATGGTCCGGCACCCCATCCGACCAATCTCGCATTTTCTCACCAACAGCATGCGCAGGCGGAAGCTCGTGCCGGTAGCGCGATTATCCAGTGTACGAGTTGTCACGCGCGACCCGACAGCGCGCGAATCTGGATGGCCGTCCGGCGTGCCCCCCCAGCGGCGTGCCTTACGTGCCACGCGCACGCGGCCAGCGGCCATCTCGCGGATGACAATGTGTGCAGCACATGCCACGTGCCGCTGACCCGCGCCAGCGCGTTGACGACGGCCACCATCGCTGCCTTTCCGCGCCCGCCATCCCACGACCAACCCGGGTTCTTGTCCGAGCACGCGCCCCGAACCGCGGCGGATGAGGCGCGGTGCGCCACGTGTCACACCCGGGAAAGCTGTGAACGGTGTCACGTCAATGCCGACAAGCTCGCGACCATCATCGAGCTCGGATCCGACGCGCGCGTCGCACACGTGGTTGCAGGCCGGCCAGGGGTCTACCCGGTCCCGACCGACCACCAGACCTCGCAGTGGGCAACAGACCACGCAGATGCCGCGCGGCGCTCTATTGCATCATGTGCAAATTGTCACGCGCAGTCGAGCTGCGCGGCCTGTCACATCGGACGCGGCGCCACCGCAGTCGTTGCCGCACTCCCAGTTGCTGTCCCTGGGAAGGCCCAAGGTGTCGTCGTCCGGCACACGCCGACGGGCGCGCCACCCATACCGACACCGGGGATCAACCCGGCCCCTCCGCAAGCGTCGCGGATACCGGATTCGGGAAGCGCACGCGCCGTCCTCCGGACTCCGGGCGGCTCCGCGCCCTTGGCGGCTCGCGATAGCGGTGGCCTCTACCTGGTGCAGGTTCACTGGCCCGGCTTCCTCACATTGCACGCCCCGATTGCCGCCACCGGTCAGCTCGCCTGCGCGAGCTGCCACACACAGCGCTTCTGTACGGACTGTCACGCTGGAGAGCAGCGCCGCAATTTCCACCCCGCGAACTTCATTGCGCGGCATGCGAACGAGTCGTACAACCGCCAGATCGACTGCACGAATTGTCACAACCCCGAGGCGTTTTGCCGCACCTGCCATTTCAATGTCGGCGTAGGCACGCGCAATCCGCGGAATGCCGCGTTCCATACGGGCCAACCCCTGTGGCTGCTCCAACACGGACAAGCGGCTCGCCAGTCGCTCGAGAGCTGCACGACCTGCCATCAGCAACAGGACTGCATGCGCTGCCACTCGACACTGGGTTGGGGTGTCAATCCGCACGGCCCTGGCTTTGATCCGCGGCGCATGGCCGCTCGCAACCTCCAGGTCTGCCTCGAGTGCCACCTGACGAACCCGTTGACTGGGCCGGGCCAATAGGGAGAAGGGCCATGACGCTGCGCGCGCCGCGCGTCGCCAGTCTGGTACAGGGCGCAAGGATGTCTGCCAGTGTTTCCCGGACTTCCACTGAGGCATTCTCCGACCCTCGAGCCGTACGCACCCCGATAAACTACCCGTCGTGGCGTTCCCCCTCGCGGCGGGAGTGGATTCAATCCATCTTAGGCCCAGGCGCAAACATTTGTGGCTCTCGCGTTCAGTCTGACGGTCGCCGGCTGCCAATCGAAGCAAACCCCCGCGTCTGCACCGCCACCACCGGCCTCCGTGACCATCCACGCCAGAGACACCTGGGGGAGGAGTGTCTGACCACGAATTGCCGCTCGGCCATAGTGCAGAAGCCTCGAGCCCGATGACCGACCGCCCGGTGGGACGGCGCCGCTTCCTTCAGTGGGTGAGTGGCATCGGCGCGACGCTGGGCGCCGTGTTGGTTGGCGTACCGGTGCTTCGCGCGTTCTTTTCCCCGGCGCTCCCGAGGGCGCGATCCGATAGCTGGGTGAAGGTCGCCGACGACGTGGCCGTCATCGATACCGGTGTCCCAGTGCGCGTGACCTTCGTCGAGAACCGCGTCGATGCGTGGCTCGAAGTTCAGCAGATCAACAGCGTATGGCTCTACACGGAAGACGGCAAGAGCTTCAAGGCGTACAATCCGCATTGCACGCACCTGGGGTGCGCGTATGGGTACAACAGCGAAACGAAGAACTTCGCCTGCCCGTGCCACCGCGGTCAGTTCGACGTCAAGACAGGACGCGTGCTGGCAGGCCCCCCGCCACGCAGGCTGGACGAGTTGAGAGCGGAGGTGCGCGATGACGCCGTCTGGGTAGAGTACATGGATTTTCGCCTCGGCGTCTCGAAGCAGATCGAAGCGTGATGTTCCGGGCCGCGCGCCTCTGGATCGACGAGCGCGTAGACCTGACCGGTCTGCGCCGGACACTGCTCGAGCGCAAGGTGCCGGCGGGGCTCACGTGGTGGCACACGCTCGGCAGCGCCACACTGACGGTGCTCGTGGTGCAGGTCGTGACGGGGGTTGTGCTCGCCATGTACTACGCGCCCTCGCCGGATCACGCGTACGATAGCATTCGCTATATCGACCACACCGTCGCGAGCGGAGCAATGCTCCGAGGCATTCATCACTGGGGTGCGTCGGCGATGGTCGTGCTCGTCTGTGCCCACATGGTACGGGTCTTCACGATGGGCGCCTACAAGTATCCGCGTGAGATCAATTGGCTGCTCGGCGTGTTCCTGTTGTTCGTCGTGTTGGGCTTCGGATTCACCGGGTACCTGCTGCCCTGGGACCAGAAGGCGTACTGGGCGACGCAGGTCGGCACCAACATCGCCGGCACGACACCCGTCGTCGGCGGAGTCTTGGTCAGGCTACTCCGCGGCGGGGGTCAACTCGGTGCGGCCACGCTCACGCGATTCTACTCGCTGCACGTGCTCGTCCTGCCCATCCTGATCGGGGTTGTCGTGTTACTGCACCTCGCCCTCGTCGTGCGCCAGGGCATCGCATCGGCACCCGCGGTGCTCGAGCGCGACGCACCACCGCGGACGGACGACGGGGCCTACGCCAATTTCTATCGCGAGGCGTACACAAAGTCGAAGGCCGACGGCGTTCGGTTCTGGCCCGACATCATCACGAAGGACATTGTGGTCGCGACTGGTGTCGTCGCGATGCTCGTGCTGTTGGCGTGGCTGCAGGGCGCCGGTCTCGAGCCCGCCGCTGATCCGACCGACACTGCGTACGTCCCGCGCCCCGAGTGGTATTTCCTGCCGTTCTTCCAATTATTGAAGCTGGTACCCGGCGCCATCGAGAGCTTCACCGCTGTCGGCGTGCCTGGGCTGATCGCGTTGGCGTTGCTCCTGCTCCCGTTTTTCGATCGGCGCAGCTTCCGTTCGCTCAATCGGCGCCCGGTGGCGCTGCTCTCGCTCGCCGGGACGGCCGCGGCGGCGGCGCTCCTCTTCGGTGCATCTGTCCGTGGTGCCCCGGCCCCGCCGAGTGTGCCGGAAGTCGGGCGACCACTGACCTACGTCGAGCGTACGGGTCGAACGTTGTACGTGCAGCAGCAATGCGGTGGTTGCCACGAGATAAAGGGACAGCCGGTGCAAGAAAAACAGAGCGGAGCGCCGAATGCGCCAGAGCTCACGGAGATCGGTCTCTTGCACTCAACCAATTGGCTGCACAGCTTCATAGAGGAGCCGAGGCGCTTTCATCCGGACTCGAAGATGCCAGCGTTCGGGCCACCGACGCTCAGCCACCAGGAAATCGAGGATCTGGCGCAGTACCTCTCCTCGTTGCGTGGTCCGAACTGGGCGACCCGGCAGCCCGAGTTCCGCGACACCTTCCCCGAACTGGTCAAATCCAAGAGCACACCATGACCGTCCGCGCGGTGACCGTCCTCCTGCTACTGCTCGCCCCGCGTGCGGCGGGCGTTCTGTACCGCGCGGACGCTTCGCAAGGTGATAGCGCCAAGATCCTCTATAGCCAGAACTGCCTACAATGTCACGGCGTGCGAGGAGTCGCGCCGAAGGGCATCAAGGCCACATTCCCCAAGATCCCCACGTTTGACTCCGCGTTTAGCGCCTCGCACACACAGGACTCGATCGTGAAAGTGCTCACGCACGGCAAGAGCACAGACATGCCGTCTTTCAATGGCAAGCTCACGCCGGTAGAGATGGCGACCATCGCCAAGTACGTGCGGGGACTCGCGTCGAAATGACGTCGACAGGAGTATCACGCACCCGTGCCGGCTGCCTCCCGCGGCGGCACGAGATGCAGTGCGGCGTATTCGATGAGCTTTGCTTGAGTCGTTGGGGAAGCGTGTCCTTGCGGCCCTGTCGGCTTTCACCCGACAGTCGACTACCCCTTCGCCGACACCGGATCCACACGGGGGAGAGCATCCTCAGGCGCACAGCGGCGCGAGGACGAGGTGGCATTCCGCCCCAAGTAGTCTCAACGCCCTGATCACGCAACCTGTGCTGGAGACCTGATGCGATCAGCAACCATTTGTGTGGCACTGCTTTCAGCTGGCCTGCTCCTCCCCGGCGCCCGGCTTGCCGCTCAGGAGTCACAAGGCGCCGGGTCGATGGGCATGAAAGGCATGAATATGACGTCGGACTGTCCGATGATGACCGCCGAAATGCGTGGCCCTGCCGCCGCGCTGGACGCCCGCGTCGCGCTCCACCTCTCGGCAGCGCAAGTGAGCCAGCTCACGACCGTCAAGGCGAGACTGGACCAACAGCACAAGGCCGCCATGGATTCCATGCAGGCCTTGCATTGGCAGATCAACGCGCTCGCGACAGCGCCCCAGGTCGACGAGAGTGGGGTGCGCGCGGCCTTCGATCGGATGGGGCAGCTCCACGGGGATATTGGCTTTGAGATGTTCCGCGCGCAGCGCGAGGTGGCCGGGATTCTCACCGCGCAGCAGGGCGACTCACTGGCGGCAGTGGGCCGAGCACAGATGAAGGCAGGCAAGATGAAGGCAATGAGCATGTGCTCCTAGGGACGCACGGGCGCGACCACCAACGGCCAAGCGGCACGCCGGAGGCTCCCCGTGTTCAGCACGCAAGATGCGCTTGAGTATCACGCCCGTGGTCGGCCCGGCAAGATCGCGGTCGTACCCACCAAGCCACTGACCAACCAGCGGGATCTGTCGCTCGCCTATTCACCAGGCGTTGCCGAGCCTTGCCTGGCGATTCAGCAGAACCCAGAGGCGGCCGATCGCTACACCGCCAAGCGCAATCTCGTCGCCGTCGTGACGAATGGCACCGCCGTGCTCGGCCTCGGCAACATCGGCGCTCTCGCCAGCAAACCGGTCATGGAGGGCAAAGCAAATCTGTTCAAGCGGTTTGCCGACATTGATGTCTTTGACCTGGAGGTGGGCTCGGAAGACCCTGAAGATGTGATCCGATTCTGTCAGCTGCTCGAGCCCACCGTGGGCGGCATCAATCTCGAGGACATCCGTGCGCCGGCGTGCTTCCAGATCGAGCAGGCGCTGCGTCGATCACTCAAGATCCCCGTTTTTCACGACGACCAGCATGGCACCGCAATCATCGTGGGCGCCGCCCTCTTAAACGCGGTCGAGCTCGTCGACAAAGCGATCGAGGATGTCCGCGTCGTCTTCTGCGGCGCTGGCGCTGCCGCCGTCGCCACCGCCGAGCACCTCGTGCGCTTGGGGGTCGCGCGGGAACATGTCGTCTTGTGCGATCGGAAGGGGGTAGTCACTCGCGACCGCTCGGAAGGAATGGACCCGTACAAGGCGCGTTTCGCCACAACACCGGGCGCGCGGACGATCGCCGACGCACTCGTGGGAGCCGACGTGTTCATTGGGCTTTCCGCCGCCGACGCTATCGCGCCGGCCTCGCTCCGGGCGATGGCGCGCGATCCGATCATCTTCGCGTTGGCGAACCCAGTGCCAGAGATCATGCCGGACGAGGCGCGTGAGATCCGCCCGGACGCCGTCCTAGCGACCGGCCGCAGCGATTTTCCGAACCAGGTGAACAATGTCCTGGGGTTTCCCTCCATCTTTCGTGGGGCATTGGATGCCCGCGCGACGGCGATCAATGAAGAGATGAAAATGGCCGCCACACGGGCGCTGGCGGGCCTCGCGCGGGAAGAGGTACCCGACGCTGTTGCGCGGCTCTACGGTGTCCCGGACATGCACTTCGGCCGGTCATATCTCATCCCGGTCCCGTTCGACCCACGGATCCTGATTACAGTCGCGCCGGCGGTCGCGTGGGCGGCCGTGGCCAGCGGCGCGGCATCGGGCGTGATTGATGTCGACGAGTACCGAGACCGCCTGCGGGCCCGATTCGACCGGGCGCAGGGGATCATGCACGGTCTCGTGCAGCGCGCTCGGCGCGAGCCGAAGCGGGTAGTGTTTCCCGAGGGCACCAACCACACCATTCTGCGCGCGGCGCGAGCCGTCGCTGAGGATGGCATCGCGCACCCGATCCTGCTCGGCTCGTTGGCATCCGTCGAGCGAGAGGCTGCAGCAGCGGGGGTCGTCCTCGATGGCATCGATGTACAGGATCCGGCGACCTCACCGCAACGGGCTACGCTCGCGCATGCGCTCTGGACGCGCCGCCAGCGCAAAGGGCTGAGCCTCGCCGAGGCCACTCACCGCCTCTACAACGCCAACTATTTCGGCGCGCTGCTTGTCGCCACCGGGTACGCCGACGCACTGGTCTCAGGTGCCACGCTGCACTACCCCGAAACGCTCCGGCCGGCACTCGAAGCGGTGGGGCCGCAGGAGGGTGTCGACATCGTGAGTGGGATGTATATCCTGGCATTCGACCAGCAGGTCGTCTTCTGCGCTGACACGACGGTGAACATCGACCCGTCGGCTGCGCAGTTGGCCCAGATCGCACTCACGACCGCCCGAGCGGTGCGCAGCTTTGGGATCGAGCCACGCATCGCGATGCTCTCGTTCTCGAATTTCGGGTCCGTCAGGCATCCCACAGCGAGCCGTGTCGCCGAGGCTGTGGCGGTCGTGCGGCGGACCGACAGCACGCTCATGATCGACGGCGAGCTACAAGCCGATACGGCGCTAGACGAGGAAAAGCTCCGCGCTATGTACCCGTTCAGCGCGCTTCGCGAGCCGGCAAACGTCCTCATTTTTCCGGACCTCAACGCCGGCAATATCGGCTATAAGCTGCTGCACCGGTTGGGCGGTGCGACCGCCATCGGACCGATCCTGCTCGGGATGGCCAAGCCGGTCCACATCCTGGAAGCCGGCGCCGATGTCGGCGACATCGTGAACATGACGGCGATCGCGGTGGTCGACGCGCAAGAGCGTACAGCCGCGGGGGGAGGGGCGCCCTGAGAGGCGGCTCGATGATCCAAGCGGCCTGGGTGACGAGTTGGATACGTCGGATCGATTATGATCGCTGGACCGAAAGGCGTGTCGGCGCCTCGTCAAGACGAACCGTCTCTGCCCGCGCGAGGATTGGGTGCCCACCAAGACACTCACCAGACTTCGGGCATTCCTGGCAGCGAGCTGACGGCAGCGACTCCGGCGCGAGCCGCGGCTCGGCGCCCAGCCAGTACAACCCATTCGCCATGATGCAATAGCCGGTCGCTGCGAACCACACCATCGCGCCGCCGACAAAGGCCGTGAACAGCGTCACCCACGGACTGTACACGAGCACCAGCACCGACGCGATCGAGATGTTGATGCCAACGGCGAGGTAGATCCGGCGCTCGAGATACCACCGGTCGGTCTGCATGAAGTACAGGTTCCAGTGCGTGGGTTTGCCCGACCCGAGCATGGGAGTGAAGCCAAGCCGGCGCAGCACATTGCCCACGGGACAAAAACCGGTGAACGCGACATTGATGGAGACGAGCCCGGTCGCGATGACCCCCAAGATCCACAGCCGGTTCACCAACAGCGCCATTGCCGTGCTTGCCAGCAGCACCACGCCGGCGATCAACCAGACCGTCCGCTCGATATACCAGCGGCTCGTCGGGACGATGTATACGCCAGAACGAAGCGGCATGGGCGCAAAATGTATCCCCGCCAAGACTCAACGCAAGCCTGCTGCAGACCTCACGATCTAGACGGAATCGGCCATCCGACGGAGCGGCGACGTGCGAGCCACGGTGTGCCGGCAAGTCACCCGAGCTCAGCCGAGCATGCAGCAATCGGCGCCGCTCGACGACCGTCCGTCAGGTCTGCGGGTGAGGCGCCGAAGGCAGAGGCGGATGGCCACGCGGCGCAGTATGCAACTGGCGCAACGCGCTGTCCGAGAGCATCTGCCCGCCCGACTGGGTCAGCGTGCGAATGACCGCGCTCGCGCTGTCGGCGACGGCAGACTCGTGCAACGCCGTCGCCGCCATCACGATGCCGAAGTAGGGTGCGGCCTCGTTGGGCGCCGCCGCTGCCGCTGCGCGGTATTCTGTGAGAGCCTGCGGGTAGGCCTTGGCCCGGTACGCGGCGTTCGCGCTGTCCAGCGCCTGGCGCGCAGCCGCAGGGAGAGGCGGTGCGGCAACCGAGCCCGCGGCCATCCCGGAGACGGATCCCGGCATCCCGCGCGTCGCCGAACGATGGCGTGATCGATACCCGATCGTGGCGAAGACAGCGGTAACGCCAACGATGAGGAGCGTCACGAGCACCGTAGTGACGATCGTGCGCCGGAGCTTTGGTTGTTTGGACGGGGTTGTCGTCGACGACATCGCTGTCTCACTGCCCGAGCATCGGGCGCGACCATTCGCGACCGCACGCGCCGGCACAATGTAGAATGAGTCTATCGTCCTGCAAGGGGGCGAGGTCGGTGTAGGGCTTTACCTCGCATGCTGCCTCACAGCGCCTTATTGGATCGAGCGTCGGAATAACCAGGTCGCCGCACCGAGAGTGACAGTGGCGATCGCAGCCATCGGCCAGAGGTCGGATGCGATCAAGCGAAGATCGGCACCCTCCAGGTACACGCGCCTCGCCAGGTCAATAGCGTATCGCAGGGGATTGACCAGGGTCACGTACTGCAGGCTGGTAGGCATACTCGAGACGGGTGTCGTGAGACCGGACAAGAGCGAAAACGGCATGATCGCGACCATCGAATAGATCATTGCCTGCTGCATCGTCGTCGCCAGCGAAGAGATGAAGAGCCCGATGCCAACGGTGGCCAGCAGAAACATGACGATCCCGATGTAGAGCGTGACAAACGATCCGGCGAACGGGATGTGGAACCAGAACTGCGCTACGAGCAATGCGTTGGTCGCCTGAATCGTCGCTACTATCATGGACGGCACGGTCTTGCCGACCATGATCTCGACCGGGCTATAGGGCGTGACGAGCAACTGATCCAACGTCCCGTCCTCGCGCTCGCGGACGACTGACATCGCCGTCAGCAGCAAGCCCTGGTTCAGCGTCAGCGTCACGATGAGGCTGGGAATGAACGCCCATCGCGTTTCCAGGTTCGGGTTGTACCAGTCCCGGGTCAGAACTTGTATCGCCGGCACCCGCCCCCCGTGCTGTGTCACCCAATCAGCGTTGAACTTCGCCACCACCGCCCCGACGTAGCTCGTCGCGAGGCCAGCGGTATTGGAATTCCGCCCGTCTGCGATGACCTGGACGACAGCCGGCATGCCGGACACCAGATGCCGTTCGAAGTTCTGCTCCACTTGGAGAGCCAGGACGACTCGTTGCTCGTTGATGGACGTCGCGAGATCCTCGAGGCGATCGAAGTTGGCAACGCGATGAAAAACACCGGACCCATCCAACCCGGCGAGCAGCTGTCGCGACGCTGGATCGCGAGACTGATCCAGAACCGCGTACGGCACGTTGGTCAGGTCGTACGTGGCAGCATAGCCGAAAATCAGGCACTGGATGATCGGCGGCAGGATGAGACTCAATCGGCTGCGCGGGTCTTTGAGGACGGCAAGTAGCTCTTTGCGGGTGAGAGCAAGTATTCTGTAGAGCGCGTCGATCATGCTGCCGCCATTATGCAAGAGTCTTCCGTGTCAGCGAGCGCGCCACCCAGAGTAGCACTGCGGCTGCCGTTGCGAGCACGATGAGATTGGGGATGACGATACCCCACACGTTGCCAGCCAGGAACAAGGTCTGGAGCAACGTGACGAAGTAGCGAGCCGGCAAGATGTAGGTGAGCACCCGTACGGCGACGGGAACGCTGCGGAGGTCAAACAGGAAGCCCGATAGCAAAAACGCGGGCAGAAACGTGGTGAGGAGTGTGATTTGACTGGCCACAAACTGGCTCTTCGTGGCCGAGGAGATCGACAGGCCCGCCGCGAGCGCGACCAGCAGATAGATCGCCGACACCGTGGCGAGGAGCCACACCGAGCCGCGGAACGGCACGTGAAAGAGAAACTTGGCCGACAGGAGGCACAGCGCGAGGCCGATCATGCCGAGGGCGAAGTATGGGATGATCTTGCCAAGCAAGATCTCCCCCGGCCGGACCGGCGTCACGAACAACGCCTCCAACGTCCCACGCTCCCACTCCCGCGCCATGACCATCGATGTCAGCATCGCGCCGATGAGGGTCATCACCAACACAATGAGGCCCGGCACGAGGAAATAGTGACTGTCGTTGGCCTCGTTGAACCACATCCGGTCTCGCACGACAACCAGCCCTGCAGCCGCGGGCTGGCCTTCAGCCGCCTGCCGCCCAGCCCACTCGGCGACCGCACCACTGGCATAGCCCTCAATGATGCGGGCCCGGTTCGCATCGACCGCGTTGACGACCAACTGGACAGGTGCCTGACCGTCGGCCACCCGCCGTGCAAAATTGGATTGGATCTGCACGATTCCGTCGACGCCCCCCGTTTGCAGCAGGCGCTCCGCCGCCGGCATGGAGCTGAAAACGAACGTCGTGAAGTACCGGGACAGCTCGAAAACCCGACGCCAACTGTGCTGCCTCGGGACCGGGATCCTCCAGCACGAGGGCGACGTTGACGTCCTGGACGTCCAGCGACAGCCCATAACCAAACAGAAGGATCAGAATCAATGGCAGCACGATGCCGATCGCGATACTGCTCGGATCACGAATGACCTGGCGGCCCTCCTTGCGAACGAGTGCCGCAATCCGCAGGAGTGCGCCGCTCCGCGGGGGAGGCGAAGCCCGACCCCTGTCACTCACGAGGTCTCCAAGGACGGTCGATCAGGCACCGATCCGGCGGACCGTGCCATTTCCACAATGGCGATGAAGGCATCCTCCATGCTCGCGCGGCGCCCTGGTGCCGTGCGCGCGCGACCCCGGATCTCCGCCGGCGTCCCTTGCGCCAGCACACGACCGGCATCCATGACTGCGATCCGGTCGCAGTACTCGGCCTCTTCCATGAAGTGCGTCGTGACAATCGCCGTGACGCCCGCCGCCGACAACATGGTGATGCGTCGCCAAAAATCCCGTCGTGCGTGCGGGTCGGCACCGCTCGTCGGCTCGTCGAGGAACAACATCTCGGGCTCGTGGAGAAGAGCCGCGGCCATCGCGAGGCGTTGCCGAAACCCTCCCGGGAGCCGTCCACTCGGCAGGTTGGCGAGCGATTCGAGATCAAACTGATCGAGCGCCCACCGCACACGATCGTTTCTCTTGTCGCCACGAAGGCCGTAGGCCCCGGCAAAAAACTCGAGATTCTCGGTCACCGAGAGTTGCCCATACAGCGAGAATTTCTGCGCCACGTATCCGATCCGGCGGCGGGCCGACGCCCGACCTCGACGCACGTCGACGCCGGCGACACGGAGTGTTCCCGCTGTCACCGGCAACAGCCCGCAGAGCATGCGAAAAGTCGTCGTCTTCCCCGCACCGTTCGGTCCCAACAGACCGAAGATCTCGCCGCGACGCACGCTGAAGCTGACGTGGTCGACGGCTGTAAACGCGCCGAACTGGCGGACCAGATCATGCACCTCGACAGCAATATCGGTCGTGCCGCGCGCGGTCGATTGATCGACCGGTAACATGGGCTGAGGCTGGTCCGGCCCTCTCGCGCCGCGCAGGAGAATCATGAAGCCATCTTCGAAATGCGGTGCGGTGGCAGTCATCGTCGCGTCGCGAACCGGCGCGCTGGGTATCTCGGACTCCGCACGGTCAAACACAACACGCACCCGACCGCCCTCGGGCACCGCGTCGATCACCGTGGGGTCGGCAAGAAGACGAAGCTGCAGATCGCGAGCCTTTGTCCCCAATGGCGCCTCCGCCAGATACACGCGCCCGTCGGCCAGCTTGCTCACTTCGCGTGGCGCACCGTGCGCCAGGACGTGGCCCTCGTGCATCACGACCACGTGACTGCATCGATGTGCCTCGTCGAGGTAGGATGTGCTCAGGAGGACCGTCAGACGTTCGTCGCCTACGAGATGAAGCAGAATCTGCCAGAGCTCGCGCCGTGACAGCGGATCCACACCTACCGTTGGCTCGTCGAGCAGCAAGAGCTCGGGTGTGCGTATGAGAGTGCACGCGAGGCCGAGCTTCTGCTTCATCCCCCCGGACAACTGGCCGGCGAGACGACGTGTGAACGGGCCCAGCGCCGTCATGTCCATGAGATATGGATATCGGGCACGTCGTTCCTCGTTCGAAACGCCGCCCAGATCAGCGTACAAGTCGAGGTTTTCCTGCACCGTGAGGTCTTCGTACAAGCCAAAGCGCTGGGGCATATACGCGATGCGCGACTGCACCGCTTGCGCGTTGTGGGCGACGTCGAGATCCAGCACCCGGAGCTGACCCGAGTCGGGTGTCATCAAGCCGGTGGCCAGGCGGAGCAGCGTGGTCTTCCCCGCGCCGTCAGGTCCCACGAGAGCGGCCAACGCGCCTGGGGCAATCTCGAGCGACACCCCGTCCAGCGCGTGAACGACCTCGCCCTTCTCTCGCAGGAATTGCTTCTTGATGTCGCGCCCCCAAAGCACGGGCTCCGGCGGGAAGGCCGTCACGGACGAGACGACGGCGCCGGCTCCGGGATCGCCGGTACAGTGAGCGAGCGGCCCGTGTCACGCTCCGGGACGGTGGCCGCAGTCGACACGCTGACCGTAGCAGGCATTCCGAGGCGAAGCACATTGGCCGTATCTCGCACGAAGACACGCACCTCGTAGACTAGACTCGGGCGGAGTGCCTCGGTTTGGACTTCTTTGGGCGTGAACTCGGCGACAGACGAGACGAACCCCACCCATCCGGGGAAGCGCTGCCGTGGAAAAGCATCGACGGTGATGAACGCCTGGGCACCCGGGTGAACTTTGCCGAGATCGGGCTCGGCCACATACGTGCGCACCCACTTTGGATCGGTGATGGCCAACGAAATGACGGGCTTGTCCGGAGAGGCCATCTCGCCTGGCTCCATCAGGCGCGCTTGCACGACCCCGTTCGATGGCGCCAGGAGCACAGCGTCGGCCACATGCTGTCGCAGGAGGGCAAGCTGTGCCTCGTCGGCACGGAGTTGATTTTCGGCCTGGCCAATGTCTTCGCTGCGGGGGCCCACCCGTTCAAGCTCGTAGGCTTTTTCGCTGACCGCGAGCTTCGCTTGTGCGACGTCCATGGCGTCTTTGGCGTTGTCCACATCCTGTTCACTCACGATGTGGTTCGCGGCCAACGAACGAAGTCGCTCGTAGTGATCGCGGGCCGTCTCCGCATTTGCCCGCGCTGACTCGACATTCGCCAGGGCTTCCGCGACTTCCTCAGGGCGGTTCCCGTTGTGGAACCGGTCCACGGCATTGCGTTGAGCAGCCGTCAACGCCGCCGCTTGTGCCGCCTGTGGCGCGAGCCGCGCCGTATCCAGCCTGGCGATGACCTGGCCCGCGCGGACACGATCTCCCTCCTGTACGAGTACAGCGGCGATGCGTTCGGTTTCGTTGAAAGGCAGATCCACTTCACGGAGGTCGATGTTGCCGTGCAGGATCAGGTCAGAGTCGGGTGCGGAGCGGTGTGTGCGTCGCCAAGCAAAGGCAATCACGGCAGCCAACGCGACCAGCAGTCCAACCGCGATCACTCTCCGCTGCATTCCACCCCCGAGGACGACGACCGTTTCACCCGTGCCCGTTGATCACGTTCGCAACACGGCCTTCGAGAAAATAAGGCCGTTCAAGACGGTTCGAAGCGATTCAACTACTTATTAAGGAATGGACCAAACCCTACAACAGAAAGGTGAAAGGAGAAAGGAGACCGAGGAGCGCAGCCTGGCGGCGCACAGACCATCCAGACCGCCCAATCTACGTGTCTCCTTTCTCCTTTCTGTGTCGCTCCTTTCTATTTCGGCCCCCTGTCCGGGCCGAAATCGGCGCTGGCATGCTTTCCGCTCCCAGTTTCGCCGGGCGCGACGCTTTCGAGGCGCCTCATCGCGGACTCTCGATAGCTGCTCGTGCGGCGTTCAGCTCACTGGTAACACACTGGGGTGCGGTCATGCAGGGATACGACGTTGGCGCATTGGCCGTCCGACTGATGGTGGCGGGAGAGTTTCTGCCCAGCGGCATTTTCAGTCTTCGGGACCCGACCGGCCGCGCGCAGTTGAACGGCGTGAGTCCGCCTCTCATGGTATTCGTCGCCGTTGCGGAAATTGCCGGCAGTCTCGGGCTGATCGCCGGCGTTCTGGCGCGGGCCGCGGCACTTGGTCTGATCGCGATCATGGCCGGCGCCATCTACAAGAAGGCGTTCATCTGGCACACCGGGTATTGGGGTAAAGGCAGTATGGGGTGGCATTACGAGCTCATGCTGGTCACGATGAACTTCCTGATCGTCCTCGCGGGCCCGGGCCGCCTCTCACTCCTGCCGACGCCGTTCTAACACAGGTCCACCGGGGGAGCGAGCTCGACGCCGATCGCCGCTAAACCTGTTCAAAGAACCAGGGAGGAGGAGTCATGCGCGCCGTCATGGTAAGCGACTATGGGAAAGAGCCCGTCGTGCTCCTCATCGGCGCGGGTGGTGGTGTCGGGTCTTTCCTCACCCAGTTTGCGGCGCGAGGTGGCGCAGAAATCCTGGCACGTGTCCGCAGGAGTTCCGCCAAACGAGTGCGCAATTATGGCGCAGCCGAGACAATCGACTGCACCACGACGTCAGTAGTCGATGCCGTCGGCCACGCCCATCCTAGCCGACGTGCCCGCGCTCTTGAGCAGGCCGGCCGGTCATGCGGACGGAAAGACCGTCATCACGCCATGAGGTAGTGAGACGTTTTGATCGACGAGGAGCTTCTCGAAAGCAAACGGCACGCGCTCACGCTGCCCTCTTGATGTCAGCGAAGCGTCAGGGCAGAAAGGAGACCGAGGAGCGCGCCGCATGGAAACGCTCATCACCTACGGCGCGCGACCCGTCGTCAGATCGATCGAGTAACTACCGTCCGAGGATCGAGGCGTTCCCGTGTCGAGAGTCGTGCCGTGCCGACTGAAGACGGAGTGCTGGGCGACGACTAAAGTGAGGGCGGCCAACTCGGACGGCGGCGGCACGTCGACTTCGAAGCTGACAGCCGACGCCGCCCGATTGTCCACGAAGATCGTATCACCCGATACCCGATAGATGACGCCATCTCCGTTTGCCAACACCGAAACGCGCGGACCAGGCGAGGTCCCAGCCTCCATGACTTTGACGCGCGCCACGCTGCCTGTCGGAGCCGCTGGCCAGACGATGACCGCCCTTCCTGAGTGCGGTGTGATAGCCACCCCACGTGAGAGGGATGGGGACGTCGATGGCGATGCCGTGATTTGCGGACTCTCTAGCGGATGCACCGGCCGTTGAGGCGCGCGTGGACGGACGAGCGCCGTAACGAACTGTCTAACTGGCGGCGCCGACACCGCAGCGGCCGCCGCCCCCGCAGCGAGAAGGAATCCGACAACACCACGACGCCACGCAATCCGGCGCCGGTCGGTCGGTCGCGGATTCCAAAAGCTGACTGGGTCTCGAAAGGGCCGCACCGGGACCGGCCGGCGCTCCGGCGGAGACACGCCATCGATCGTCGCAATTGGCGCGAGCGCCCGTGCTTCGATCGCGGCGAACGAGACGGGCTGCGCGGGATGATCGAGCAGGCACAGCACCGCTCCAATGCGTAGGTGACTCTCACGCGCCCGGTCGAGCGCCACACGACAGTCGCGACATTGGTTGGCATGCTCCTCGAACGCCCTCTGCGAGGCGCCACTATTGAGCGCCAGTCCCAACTCGTAATCACCGAAATGCATGGCTACGCCCCTCGGCCGGGGTGCGATAGCGGCAGCACTGAGGCCGGTTTCCGCAGCGCCGCCTCGAATGCACGCATTGCGCGTATGAGCGTCGTACCCACACTCGATTCTGCGACGCCCAAGACGCCCGCGAGTTCTCGGTAGCTGTACCCCTCGTGTCGAAGGAGCAAAATCTGACGATCACGCAACGGCAATGCGTCGAGCGCGGCCTTGACCTGGTCGCGGGCCTCGCCCGCGAGCACGCCAGCGTCGGACGGTTCTCCAGAGCCATGTACGAGTGACGTCGGCCCGTGCCGTGCCATGATCTCACTTCGTCGACGTTCCTGACGACGATCGTCTCGGAGCAGGTTCATCGCGACAGATACGACCCATCCGCGAGGGTCGTCCGGCATGGACCCGCGCTGGTACAATCGCACGAAGGTCTCCTGCGCGATATCCATCGCGAGGTCGGGATCATCCGTCAAACGATCCAAGTAACGATAGAGCGCATCGTACTGTGCGTGAAAGACGGCTGACACGGCACTCACAAACGCCGTGTTGGCGCCCTCCATGGTCATAGACGCGGTGGACACAGGCATGGAACGCTCGTCCACGCCATTTGTGACATCGCGCTTCTGACCTCGTCCTCGCCGGTCTGTCGGGAACCGCAGATACTCGCGTGAGCTCCCGTCGGGGCCCGGAAGCCGCGAGGAGCTGACTCGACCCACGATCAGTACGAGAAAGAGATTCCCGCTAGCAGTGATCGCGGCAGGAGCGGGACTGGGGTGAGTCCGCCGGCGCCGCGCGGGATGAATCCCGCGACGTTACTACGATTGAACGCGTTGGCGAGAGCGACGAAAGACGATAGGCGTCCCCCGGTTCGGCCGATCGGCCAAGTTCGCGACATTTCGAAATCTGTGCGCAGATAGGTTGGCAGCTGTATCATCGGCAACCAGGTCGCGTTGCCGTCGCGATCTGCTCCTGCTACTGAGGCCGCCGCATCGCCCTCGTCGTGCCCGAGCGCCGCCATAGTGAGGTCAGGTGCCGCTTCGCCTGTCGCAAGCCAGGTGGCGACGCGCAGCTGCGTGCGGCGATCGAGATGCACGGCTGCAGCGATAGTGGCCGTCTGCCCGACTCGGGTCGTCGCGCTATATGACAGCGTGGTGTACTGCTCGACCGTCGCGGCGAGTCCGTACGCCGCCTGCCATGTCACCCAGCGGTTGGTGCCATCCAGTTCCGCCCCGATACCGTTGATTCGAGCAGCGGCTCGATCAAAGCCGCGAACGGCAAACGCGTTTTGCGCGAATGGACTCGAGACCGCGAGCCCTGAGATCCGCCGTTGATAGCTGTCCAGAGTGAGTCGCCCCAGCAGACCGAGCGGCGCCACGACACCGAGCGACGCGACATCGCTCTGCGCAACGGGCGCCCCAGCCATCCCTGATGCGATCGGGAGGTCCATGCCCATTTGCGCGCCAAACGGAGTCGCGAGGTTGCGGAGTGATTGCAGGTATTGGTGCGTGCGAGCAAATCCCGTCCAGGCGGTGATGCCGGATGCAAGACGAAACGCGCCGTTGAGGCGCGGTTCCATTCTCGGTGCCATGCCCGTGATGTCGGTCGCGCGCAATCCGGTCGTGATGGCCCACGCGCTATCGGCGGGCCCCCACACGTGCTCCACGAAACCGGAGGTGGTCGTTGGATTGGCGCCCAGAGCGAGAAGAGGCCGAGCGTCACCTGCCGGAGCGGCAGGCAGGTCGGTTCCCGGTGGCGTTGCGGCACCGGTTACGTGATAGCGGAGTCCGAGGAAGTCGACACTTACACCGACTGTCGTCGCACCCAACGCGATCTGTGTCGATGCCTCGGATTGGCGCGCGTCGCTACGGGCCGCTGGACCGATAGTGTCCGTGAACGTCGGCACCGTCGCTCCGAATACCGCTTGCGAGACGCGGGTCTCGATGCGGGCGTCGCCCCCGAGTCTCTGCGTCCAGACGGCGCCGAGCGTTTCGGTATGCCAAGGAAGATGTGGGCGAGTCCCGGCCGATGAATCGGCCAGCAACTCGTCGTCGGTGACTGCGCGATCCCCACCACCGAACGCGAGCACGCGGATCGTGGAGCGACTGAAGCGCAGGACGCCTGTCGCAAGCCCATCAAACCATTGATCGTGCAGTGCACCAACCTCGGTCCGCAACGGCAAGAGATCCTGGTCGCTATGCCGCGCAGCGATCAGCATGCCGCCGGTCGCACCACCGATCGAGAATGAGTGGGCCCACATTGCGCGCGCCGCTGCCGGGCCGAACGCAACGGTACCGATCGCGCCCGCTGGCGGGGCGTCCCGCGTATCCACATCCAACACACCGGCTAGCCGATCGCCGAACGCTGCGGTGAGCGCCCCGTCGTGTAATGTCACCCCGGCGATGGCATCCGGCGTCAGGGCGCTGAGGGCGCCGCCAACGGCGCTAGCATGGTAGGGACTCCAAAGAGGAAACCCGTCGATGCGAACGAGCAACTGATCCGGCGCGCCTCCACGATCCATCAGCGCGGGAGACTCCGGAGGTACCGCGATGTGGGGATCCCCAGCCAGGATCCTAAACGCATCGGGTTCACCCATCTCCGTCACCGCCGAGTCAAGCGGCCTGCGCCAACGCCAGGTATCGGGACCACCCGGACCTTCGGCAGCCGGCGTCATTCCGTCCGTCGTCGATCGACTCACTATACGAACCGAGTCAAGAATCACGACCGCTCGTCGAAGAGTCACGTCGATTCGCAAGACTCCGCGGCCCGGGAGGATGACCTGGAACGAAGCAGTGTCGTAGCCGGGATACGTGATGGACATGGTGACGGTGCCAGCAACGAGACCACTGACTGAATAGGCACCCAACGTATCCGACCACGCGGAGCTCGCTGGTCTGTCCTCGGCGGACGGCTGGCCGTAATCGACCTCCACGTGCGCGCCTGACAGGGGTGCACCAGCCGCGTCGCTGTAGATGGTCCCCGCGATCGATCCGGTGGTTGCCGTGTCGCGCACCACTTCGCGTCGCGAGAACAATGAAGTCCGGTTCGCCAGGGTATCACGACGGGTCGCCCGGCCGTCAGCGCGATCGCTGGGAGCAGAATGAGCGTCGGTGGGCACGAGGCAGCAGAAGGCGAGCGTCAACAAGCCCGATGTCACAAGCACACGACTCCGTGCGTTCCATTGCCACTCGTCGTCGGCGTCAATCGGCGCGAGCATCTCGCCTCGTTCATCAACTCGATTCCGATGATTCACGCCGCGTTCACTGCCTCTCTCGTTGCAGCCGTTGCTTGGCCAAGAGCTGGTGGAGATACGACCGCTTCCAACTTATCGCTTGCGCCGCCGCGCGATACCCTCTGTGCGAGCACAAGTCGAGAGGCTCTTCAACGCACTGATACCACTGCCAGCGATGCCGCCGTCGTGAACGGGGTCAATGTCTCATTCGCTGCCGTCGGCCCTCGCATGCAGCCGTCGGGTTTTGCCTTACAATCAAATCGTGCTGGTGATCTCGCTCAGCCGCAGGCACCAGATACGAGCTCGCGCCGCGCAACGCGCCCCCGTGCAATTGACTACAGCGACTGGTACAGTCGCCGCCTGACGATGCATCGCATTGCCAGCTTCGCGGAGTTGCCGCTCTTTGCCGGCGAGTATGTCGTTGGCGAGCAGATTCTCCACGACGAACGTCGCGGTTTCCCGCCGCACAGCTTGCGGACCGCGCACAGCGTCGTGGCCGACGGGCTCATTGGACTCTTCGCCTTCAACACCCTGACTGGCGGGTGGAACCTCTGGGCATCCCGATCGGATCCCGCAGGTCGCACGCGGCGACTCGTTCATACCGCGCTGATGCTCGTGTCTGACGCGGGCTTTGCGGCAACCGCAATGGCCGGCGGAGGTGCCAAGCACAGTCTCCCCAACGCGCAGATGCATCGATCACTCGCCGAAGGATCGATGGGGATGGCACTGATCGGCACGGGCATGATGTGGCTATGGAGAAATTGACTCGTGCACGATGCGGTTCACTCTATCGGTCAACTGCTCGCACCGTGGCAATCGCTCTACAGCAACTCGAAGGTCGTTTCGGGTGCGGTGACGTTCGTACACCTGGCGGCGCTCTTGTTCGGCGGTGGGTTCGCCGTGGCCGCCGATCGCGCGACGCTCCGCGCAGCCCGGTCATCACCTGAGCGACGACGGCATTTCTTGCAAGAGCTCGCCACGGTGCACCGACCGGTCGTCGTCGCGCTCGCGATCCTCTTTTGCAGTGGGCTTCTGCAGGCCGCAGCGGATGTCGAGACATTCGCCACATCACCAGTGTTCTGGGCCAAGTTGACGCTCGTCGCCTTGTTGCTGGCCAACGGCTATGTGCTCACTCGGACCGAGACCAGGCTTCGTGCAAGCGGCGGAAGTGCGCGCGACCCGCTGTGGGCCCGTTTGCGGCGCACCGCGATTGCCAGCGTGGTGCTGTGGACAGCAATCGTCCTCGTGGGGACCATGCTGACGAGTAGCAGCTGATGCAAGCGGCCGTGTCGATACATCCATCTGCGCACGTCGAGTGCAACGTTACCCAGCCGATCAGGGAAGGACAATGAGCGCGCGTAACAACAGCTCACGATCAGGTGCACCCGGGCCGGCGCCCGACTGCGATCACTGCGTCCTGCACGACCGTCGTGCCTTCGTGCGTAGTGCAGGGGCATCGGTCGCTGCAGCGCTCGCGGCCATTGGACTCGAACCTGCGACGGCGGCGTCGCTGCCGGTGCGCTGGGCGTCGTCCCTGGCGATCAGAGCCGGCGAGGCGCGATATCCGATAGCGTCGGGCGATGGTGTACAGATCGATCGCGACAACCAGGTCATACTGGTGCGGTCGGGGAATGCCATCTACGCGTTCAACCTGTCCTGTCCGCACCAGAATACCGCGCTCCGATGGGACGGTGCGGACGGACGATTCCAATGCCCCAAGCATCACTCGAAGTACCAGCCTGACGGCACGTTCATTTCCGGGCGCGCGACGCGCAACATGGATCGACTCGGCATCCGCAGGGACGGCGACAGCGTCCTGGTCAACCTCGACACCATGTACAAGAGCGATCAAGACCCCGCCGGCTGGGGGGCAGCCGTGCTACAGGTGTAGACCGCAATCATACGGAGAGATGCAATGACACATTCGGACCCTGGCGTGGTCACGGGACCAGTCCCGCTCGTGCGCGCGAGCGGGATGGACCGGCGAGCTTTCGTTTCCCAAGGCACGCTTGCAGCCGTTGCTGCGGTGCTGACCGGCGCGTGTATGAGTGGTGGGCCCACGGCGCCGCATGTGAATCTGGTCATCCAGCTATCGAACTTTCCTGAGCTCGCGACCGTCGGTGGAATGGCACGCGTAGACAACGGCAACGGGAGCCCTGTCGCCGCGGTTCGCACCGGCTTGGCCTCCTTCGCGGCGTTCTCGCTCATCTGTCCGCACTACGGATGCACTGTCGGAGTCGGGCGCGGCCAGTTCCAGTGTCCCTGTCACGGCGCCACGTTTGCAGCCACCGGCATGTGGGTCGGCGGCCAGCCGACCGGCAATCTCAGAAACCTTCATGCGACGTATGACGCGGCAGCCGGAGCGCTGACGATTAGGAGCTAAATGTAGAGAGTCTGGAGTCGGTCAATCCGTCGCGCGCCAGCAATGTCAATAGGCGGCCGCCGACGTCACTCGGTGCGGAGTGCGCTGGCCGGCTCGATGCGCGTCGCTCGATAGGCGGGGACGTATGCCGCGATCAGCGCGACGGCGAGCAGCAAGAGACAGGCGGCCGACAACGCGATCGGATCGTTCGAGCTCACTTCGTACAACAGAGACACAATCAGGCGGCCGGCGAGCAGCGAGGCCAGCAGGCCGGCCCCGGTCCCCGCGAGCGCCACGACCAACGCGCGACCGAGCACGTCGCGTCGGAGTCGACCCGGGGCCGCGCCGAGCGCCATCCGCACCCCGAGCTCGCGCGTTTGGTCGCGAACCATCAATGCCGTGATGCCGTACAACCCAATGGCGGCCAGCAACAGCGCGACCGCCCCGAAGCCGGACAGCAGCAACGTGCTCAGGCGCGGCTGGGCTAGTGGCTTGGCCAAATAGTCATCGATCGAGCGCGCAGTCCACAGTGTCAGGCTCGGGTCGGCGTCCGTGACCGCCCGCCGGATCGCCGGGAGGAGGAGATCGAGGCTCGTCGTCGTGCGGACCGCGAGAAATCCCTGCCAGTAGAACTGCCGGTAGGGCAAGTAGATCATGGGCGTCGCGTCACGCAGCGCGCGGAATCGACTTTCACCGGCGACACCGACCACCGTCAACCACCGCGTCGTGTCGCCGAGAAACCGGAGACGCTTCCCGATCGGGTCAGTTCCTGGCCAATATCGCGTGGCGACAGTCTGGCTGACGACCGTCACCGGCTGGCTGTGTTCGACGTCGCTTGGCAGGAACGCGCGGCCCCGGACGAGAGGAGTGCCGAAGGTCCGGAAATAATCCGGGCCCGCTACCTCCAACGGGATGGCAGGGCTCGCGGCGGCCTCGGCGGGTGTTTGCCAATCGGCCTGCCAATCAACGCCGTAGAAATTCGAGCCATAGAATGGCGGGATGATGATCGGGGTCAGCGTCGACACGCCCGGGATGGCGCCGACGCGAAGCGAGATCGCGTCGGCCAGGGCGATCAGGTGCGGCGCATCGCTGTACTTGTCGATCGGCCACGAGACGGACAAGACGGACAGATGATCGGGGTGAAAGCCGAGATCCAGTGACTCGAGGCGTTGCAGACTGCGCGCCAGGAGTCCCGCGCCCGATAGCAGAATGAGCGCCAGCGCGATCTGCGATCCCACGAGCACCTGCCGGACGGTGCGGTGCCCTCGCCCTCCACTGCCCGAACGCACGTCCAGCTTGAGCGGCGAGGCCGGATTGCGGTGCGCCGCGGTGAAGGCGGGCAGAATCCCACAGAGTCCGGTCGACAGGATCGCGATGGCCGCCGCGGCGCCGAACGGCGTACCGCTCAGACGGAGGGTGTCGAGCCGAGGCAATCCAGGTGGCGCCGCTGCGATCAGGGCGCGTCGCGCGACCTCGGCACACACGAGTCCGAATACGCCAGCCGCGAGCGCGAGCACCGCGGTCTCGACGAGCAGCAAACGCACGATGTCGGCGTAGCGGGCGCCCAGCGCGCGACGAACGGCGATCTCGCGGGCACGGGTCACCGCGCGGAGCAATAGCAAGTTTCCGACGTTGATGCAGGCAATCAGCAGCAGCAGTCCGACCGCTACCAAGAGGACAATCAGCACCGGGCGGACGTTGCCGATGACCGCGGCGTCGAGGGTCCGGATGTCGGCATTGACCACGTTGTGCGGTGCACCAGGGCGCTGGCGGTCGAGTTCCCGGTTGAGGTCCAGGAACTCGCCCCGGGCGGCCTTGAGGGTCGTGGTTGGGGCTAGGCGGCCGATGATGTCGTCCAGTAGTCCCGGAAACGCCAGCGGCTCCCAGTAATCGGAGCCGGCCGGAAAGTCGATGCCGGCGGGCGCCACGCCGACGACGACGTACATCACGTTGAGTTGCGGCTGTCGGAACTGCCGACCCAGCACCGACGGATCCCCACCGAAGTAGCGTTGCCACGCCTCGTAGCTCAATACCATGACGTGTGAGGCGCTATCGTCGTCGGGGCGGAGCAGCCGCCCGAGCGCTGGCTTCACGCCGAGGATGTCGAAGAAGTGTCCATCGACTTCGGTGCCTTTGAGCGGGAGCGGGCGGTCGGCGTCGAGTTTGGGGAACTCGTAGGCCCCGAAATGCTCGAATGCGGCGATCTCCCCCAAGCTCCGGATCGAGTGGCGCAGCTGGTCCACATCGCGGTGTGAGAGCGCCAGGTCCGCCCCGGACTCGCTGAGTGCGCGCACGAGGACGATGCGGTCCGGGCGGACAATCGGCGTCCGCCGCAGCAGTACTGCCTGGAACACCGTCCACATCGCGACCGACATCCCGATGCCCAAGCTCAACATGAGCACCGCGGTGACGGTAAACGTCGGCGACCGCCAGAGCGATCGAATGGCCAACCGGGCGTCCTGAACCAGCTGATCCAGTAGCTGTCGCATCTCGCGTAAGAAGAGGGACCGGAAAGAATAGAGGCCGCGAACTGCCAAAGGGCAAATTGGTTCGCCTCAGCCAGAACTGCGCCCCCGTCCCAAACAATCCTGCCAACCGTTCGGCGATTCGCGTGCGAGCGCGATCTTTCACATTGAGGGCCGGCCCCCTGATTTGCCGGGGCACCAGACCGCGGCGCTGGTCCGCATGGTGACGCCGCAGTTCTTCGCGGCCATGGGGATCCGCGTGATCAGAGGTCGCGTGTTCACCGACGGCGACCGCCCCGGCGGACACCAGGTGCTTGTCGTCAATGAGGCGATGGTCAAGCAGTACTTTCCTGGCCAGGACGCGATCGGCCAGCGCATTGATGTCACCGGCTGGAGCGATGACTCGACCGGACACGACCCGGTCAAGTTGGACGGGGAGATCGTCGGCGTGGTCGGCGACACCAAGGGCGAGGACCTGACGGCCGACGCATTGCCGGCGGTCTACGCGGCGTTCGATCAGATGTCACAGCGGGGCCTCACGTTCGTTGTCCGAACGACGGCTGACCCGGCAACCGTCCTCCGCGCTGCGCGGGGCGCGGTCGCGTCGACGGATCCGACCATCCCGGTGTTTCACGCAGGCACCTTCATCGACGCCCTCCGGCAGTCTCAGTCGCTGTCACGCCCGCGCCTCTACGCTTCCGTCGTCGGTACGTTCGCGCTGGTCTCGCTGGCCCTCGCCATCATCGGGATCTATGGTGTCCTTGCGTACTCGGTCCGAGAGCGCCGCCGGGAACTGGGCATCCGCGTCGCGCTCAGCGCGCGCTATGGACGACTCGTGGGCCAAGTCGTTGGAGACGGCGTCCGTCTGGCGGTGGCCGGCCTGGGCGTGGGGTTCGCGATCGCGCTCGTCGGCGGCCGCGTGCTGTCGCATCTGCTCTACGGCGTGAGTGCGCACGATCCGCCGACGTACGAGGCCGTGTTCGTCGGATTGATCGCCGTCGCGGCGCTTGCCTCGTGGGTACCGGCCCGCCGGGCCGCCGTCATTGATCCCGTCATCGCCATGCGGGCGGAGTAACGTCATGCCCGATCTGCGCCTCGCCTCCTAGCTCGAATATCGGGCGGTCGACGTCGCCGCACGCCAAGGAGGAGATGAATTCGCCGTCATCTGCTGCACTCTCTGGTGGCTCGAGCTCTTCTAATGAATGGTGGCGAGCACCGCGCTGCCCGCGGGATCGCGCAGTGTCGTCGCGTAGTCGGAACGCGCGCGCCGCTTCGCAGAATCCGGCTCGATGCGCGCGCCGGCGGCATCAAGCGCCGCGCCGAGTGATGCGAGTTGTGCGGAATCGCGGAGCAAGAACACCCGCATGTGCGTCCAGGGCGAAAGCGTGTCCTGCGACTGATAGGTCGTCACGCTGATGAATGTGCTGCCTCGCGTCCTCATCGATCCGTTGCGCGACATCGCGGATGTACGCGTTGTATGCCGCGAGCATGCCCGGCTTCGCACGCCAGTAGTACGCCTTTGCGAGCGATGCCAGCGGCGCCGGCGGCGTCCTGTCTGGAGTGACGTGCACGTGACACGCCGCGAGCTCGCACAGGGCGACCACGCCCGCGACCGCCGCCCAGTTATTGGATCTCATGATCGGCCGGAGTGATGGCGACCCGCAATTCCGAAAAGCATCGGGCCATTATAACCCAATGGACGAACTGTGTTCAGGATAGTAGCGCGGCCCCGTGGCGCTCACCGTCATAGGGGCCGTTGCCACCTTCTCGAACGAGAACGGCGCGCGCTCACGCTGGCCTCTGGATGTCAGCGAAGCGTCAGGGCAGAAAGGAGAAAGGAGAAAGGAGAAAGGAGACCGACGAGCGCGGCACCATGGCGTGCCCTCGATTTTCTACCCGGGGGGATGGTGAGCCACACGGCTATAACGAATTCATCACCACTGTCGACAGTGGACGGCAACGGGCGGTCTATTGCGGCGCCAGCCGCCGCCGGGAACGGCGAAGCGTCCCAAGCGCCACGCGGAGATCCGCCAAGCTGTTGAGTGCAACAGCGCTGATCTCGGCAAGCGATGAGCCATAGGCCGTTGCCCCCGCGCCACCGACCAGCACTGTGATGTCCTTGGGCATAGCATTCCGCAGGCGGCGCATCTCGTCGCCGACCGCGGGGTCTCCCGTTGGATATACGATGCTCAGTGCCACGGCCCGCGCCCGCGTCCGAATGGCGGCCTCGGCGATGTCTTCGGCTGGCAGGTCTGGGCCGAGATAGGTGACCCGCCACCCCTCGGCCGTCGCAGTTGCGGCGACGAGTAGTGCGCCAAACTCGTGGACCTGACCAGTGGGCGTCGCGACGACGAGATTCGCTGTGGCGAACGGCGAGGCCGCACTTTCAACGATGCGTTCCAACACGCGGCGTAGCACGGCCGCTGCGAGGTGCTCATGCACGGGACGCAGCGTCCCTTCCCGCCAGCCTGTGCCAACACGCTCGAGCAACGGCACGACAACCGCATCGAGGAGCGCCGCGACGGGGAGCGTGACCGCCGCGCGCCGGAGGACTGCGTCGAGCGCTGTCGCATCAAGGCGCGCGACCGCCCGAAAAGCGTCGTCCAGGAAATCAGTGGCCGCCGGTAGTGCGCCGCTGTCCCGGGCCGGCGCTCCTGGGCTCCCGAGTCCCGCCTCGGCGTCGGCGGTCACGTCTCTGCGGACCAGCGCGGCGAGTGCTTCCGTCGGAAGGTCGGCCACTTGTCCAATGCTTCGGCCCGCCAGCGTGGCGCGATAGAGCAGGCGCAGGCGCTCGATGTCGGCGTCCGAATACAGGCGGCGGCCACCCTCCGATCGCGCCGGCGCGACGACGTCGTACCGTCGCTCCCATGCGCGCAAGAGATCGGCGCTCAACCCGGTGCGACGGGTCACGACCCGCATCGGATGACGGTGTTGCTCGGACGTCGCCTGCCGGGGCATGTGTCGAATGCTAGCCAGGGCGGTCAGCTGGTGTCAAGATTATGTATTGGACAAAAGCTTGACAATTGCCGGGTCGTGAGCTAGGTTGATAGAAGGCAAGCTGGAGGCCATCGGGGCCCGGTTGTCCGGTGCGGCTGAAGTCGGGGTCCCTACTGTGAGCGAGGCATATATGGTGTACGCCACGACGACTCCAACCGCGCCGGTGTTCGGATTGCGGCGCGAGATCGACAGGTTGTTCGAGGATGCGTTCCGACTCGGGCACACGGGACGGGGCGACTGGAGCCCGGCCGTCGATGTCCGCGAGTTCGATCAGGAGTTGATGTTTACCATTGAAATTCCTGGCATGGCGCAGAAGGACGTCGAGGTAACGACGGAGAATGGGGTATTGACGGTGCGCGGCGAGCGGACCGAGGAGCGACAGGAGGCAGAGGACGGGCGCTATCACCTCGCCGAGCGCAGTTACGGGTCGTTTGTCCGCAGGTTCCAACTGCCCCAGGGCGTGCTGAACGAGGAGATCAAGGCCGACGTCGAGAACGGTCTGCTCACCATCCATGTCCGGAAAGCGGCATTGCCGCAGGCAAAGCAGATCAACGTCACCGCGGGCATGAACGCGAGCAAGCACCCGCAGAAGGTCTTGGCTGATGTCGGGAGCCCCGTGGAGGCACCGACGAAGGCGAGTAGGACGCTGCAGCCGAAGTAAACACCGGCGCTGTGTCGACCCCGCCACTCGGCCCAGATGGTGGAACGGCGCAGGCTCTTAGCCTGCGCCGTAGTACTTGCGGTCCGGTGACGGCGCGGCTCACGCGCCCGCTGCAGCTCGCATCGGGGTCGTGTTTGACTACCGTCATTATTTCCGTGCCTTCGCGGACTCAGTCACGAGTAGCAGCGCCGGGTCAATCTCGAGTGCACGAGCGAGCTGTTCGAGCACGCGAAGATCGATCGCCGTGACACGATTGTTCTCGATCCGGTTGACGGTTGCCTTGCGGACTCCTGCCCGTTCAGCGAGCGCAGCCTGTGTCAGTCCTCGAGCAAGTCGCGCCTGCCGCAGCCTGAGCTTAATGGGTGACATGGGGCCAAGATACGCGCTTGGGTACCGCCTGACAACGGTCCACAACCACCGCCATTGCACGGGGCTTGGTACGTGTCAGAGTATTCTTCCCCCATTGACATCCGGTACGGTCTAGCGTACCATTAATCTCGGCAGTCGGCGAGAGGTCTGTCATGGCGGTTGTGACTGCGGTTGCGTCTCCCCGTCCGACGCTGACACCCATGACGCTTCACGAGTGTCAGCGACTGACAGCGGGCGACTACGTCTTCCACGACACAGCGGTCTGGCGGGTTGCGAGCCCTCCCCTCATCCGCCGTCGCTCTGGTACCCGCGTGCGCATTGAGGCGGCGAGCGGCCCGGGCGGCCTGGCCGTTGAAGTCGCGCCGGACTCACTCCGGGCGTTCGGGAGGCGCTGGCGCATGAGCGACGCGAATCGGGCGCTGGCGGTGCGACTGCGCACACTCGTACAGGGTTATGTGCGGGCTCACCCGCTGCCACACCGCGTCTCAAAGGGGTGACGGACGGCAACAGCACGTCGCTGCGTCGACCCGACACGCCGACATGCTCACTGCGATCGACCTACACTGCAGTGTGAGGTATATTGTCACGCGAGGGGTCGCTTGGCCGTGTCGCCACCGCCCCAGTCAGCGGACGCTGTCCCGCGTTGAGCATGGCCGAGATACCCCCGAGCAGCTCGAGCGGCAGCGGGAACACGATGGTGGTGTTCTTCTCCGTCCCGATCTCGATCAGCGTCTGGAGATACCGCAGCGTGATGGCCGCTGGCTCTCGGTTCAACACAGCAGCCGCCTCCGCGAGCTTCGCGGACGCTTGGAACTCACCTTCGGCCGCGATGATCTTGGCTCGCCGTTCGCGTTCCGCCTCGGCCTGAGCGGCGATGGCCCGCTGCATGTCCTGCGGCAAGTCCACTTGCTTCACCTGGACCTGGGTGACCTTGACCCCCCAGGCCTCGGTGTGTTCGTCGAGGATCGCCTGGAGTCGTACGTTCAACTTCTCACGCTGTGAGAGGAGATCATCCAACTCGACCTCGCCGAGTACCGAACGCAGCCCGGTTTGAGCCGCCTGCTCAATCGCATAGCGATAGTTTTCGACTTCAACGACTGCGCGCGTGGCGTTGGTCACGCGGAAATAGACCACAGCATTCACTTTTAGTGAGACGTTGTCGCGCGTGATGATGTCCTGTGGCGGTACTTCCCAGGTCACGACGCGGAGCGACACGCCGACGATCTTGTCGATCGGCCAAAGGATAAGGACGACGCCCGGCCCCTTCTCCTTTTGGAGTACCCGACCCAGCCGGAACACGACCGCCCGCTCGTATTCGCGGAAGATGTTCAGGCACTTGAATATCCAGGTCAGAAAAAGGAAGACGACAAACGCAAGCGGCGCAAGCACCGTGATGTCCATAGCAATTCTCCGTTGTCTCGCGCTACGTGGCGGGTCCCCAGGGCATGTGAGGACAAGGAAGACGGGGGCCGATAACCCGGGCCCCCGTCTCAATCATCGCATCGAGCAAATTCCTTAGTACATCCCGCCCATCCCGCCGCCCGGCGAGCTGCCGACTGCCGCACCCTTCTCCTCTTTTTTCTCGACTACGATCGCTTCGGTCGTCAGCAGGAGACCGGCAATCGATGCTGCGTTCTGGAGCGCCGTGCGGGCCACCTTCGTCGGGTCGATCACGCCGGCCACGACGAGGTCCTCGTAGCTGTCGGTCTGTGCGTTGTATCCATAGTTGTTCTCTTTGGACGCGCGGACTTTCTCGACCACGATGGAGCCCTCCGCGCCAGCATTCTGCACGATGATGCGGATCGGCTCTTCGATGGCCCGCCGTACGATGTCCACCCCGACCTGCTCGTCGGTGTCCTCGAGCTTGAGGACCTTAAGTGCCTTTTGCGCGCGCAGGAACGCGACTCCGCCACCCGGCACGATCCCCTCCTGGACGGCCGCGCGCGTCGCGTGCAGCGCGTCCTCGACACGGGCTTTCTTCTCTTTCATCTCCGACTCGGTCGCCGCCCCGACACTGATGATCGCCACGCCGCCGGCGAGTTTGGCGAGCCGCTCCTGCAGCTTCTCCGTGTCGTAGTCCGACGTCGACTTCTCGATCGTGGCGCGGATCTCCTTGATTCGCCCCTGGATCTGATCGCTGTCGCCGGCCCCATCAATGATTGTCGTGTCGTCCTTGTCCACGACGATCCGCTTTGCGCGACCCAGGTCGTTCACGACCGTGTTCTCGAGCTTGAAGCCGATTTCCTCGGCGATGACCTTGCCATTCGTCAGTACCGCGACGTCCTCGAGCATGGCCTTTCGACGGTCGCCGAAACCCGGGGCCTTGACCGCGCAGATGCGGAGCGTGCCGCGGAGCTTATTGACCACGAGCGTGGCGAGCGCCTCGCCCTCGATGTCCTCGGCGATGATGAGCAGCGGCTTGCCGAGTTGCGCCACCTTTTCGAGGATCGGCAACACGTCCTTCATCGACGAGATCTTCTTGTCGTGGATCAGAATGTACGCATCCTCGAGAACCGCCTCCATCTTCTCAGGATCCGTCACGAAGTAGGGGGACAGATACCCTCGATCGAATTGCATCCCATCGACCGTTTCGAGCGTCGTCTCAAGGCCGCGGGCCTCCTCGACGGTGATGACCCCGTCCTTCCCAACCTTTTCCATGGCCTCGGCGATGAGATTGCCGATCTCCGGGTCATTGTTGGCCGAGATGGCGCCGACCTGCGCGATCTCCTTCTTGCCGGCCGTCGGGAGGCTGAGCCTCTTGAGCTCCTCGATGACAGCGGCGACGGCTTTGTCGATGCCGCGTTTGAGCGCCATCGGGTTCGCGCCCGCAGTAACGTTCTTGAGTCCCTCGCGGAAGATCGCTTGCGCCAGGACCGTCGCCGTCGTGGTGCCATCACCGGCGACATCGGAGGTCTTCGTCGCGACCTCCTTGACCATCTGCGCACCCATGTTCTCGAGCGGATCGAACAGCTCGATCTCCTTCGCGACGGTGACACCATCCTTGGTGATTGTCGGAGCACCGAATTTCTTGTCGATGACGACATTCCGCCCTTTGGGGCCGAGGGTGACCTTGACCGCCTCGGCGAGCTGATCGACACCGCGCTTGAGAGCCGCACGCGCGTCCACACTGAAATGCAGTTCTTTGCTAGCCATGATGCGAGTCCGTCACTCGTGGGTGGATTTAGCTGATGACCGCGAGTACGTCCGACTCGCGAAGGATGAGCAGCGGTTCATTGTCGATGGTGACTTCGGTGCCGCTGTATTTCCCATAGAGGACCCTGTCGCCGACCTTGACCTCCATGGGCACGCGCGTCCCTTCGTCGAAGCGGCCCGGTCCGACGGCGACGATCTCGCCCTGCTGGGGCTTCTCCTTGGCGGTATCCGGGATATAGAGCCCGCCACGCATCTGCTCCGTCTCTTCCATCGCCTTCACGACGACCCGGTCTGCCAGTGGACCGAGCCGGGTGGCGATGGCACTTTTTGTCGCCATAAACCATCCCTCTCTCTGTGCTGATGGACCTTGGGAAGCGAACACATTCTACCGTTAGCACTCATCGACGTCGAGTGCTAACAACGAGGAGTATATGCCACACTGCGCACCCCGTCAATAGCTAAATCGCGTTACCACAAATATTTATACGGAGCCATCAACGCCTGGTCCGAGGCGACCAGGGCCAACACGCACACCCGCACCTTTTCATGCGTGGTATTGGCGGCCTGTGTACTCTCGTTAGCTCACCTGCTGGCCCAAGCCCAAGGCGGGAGCCCAGTGGCACACTCAACGCTTTATCACGCGGTCCAGGAACACCCAACGCTTTACCAAGCCGTCCAGGTGGATGGCCTCTCGATCTTTTACCGAGAGGCCGGCCGCAAGGACGCCCCCACGATTCTCCTGCTACACGGATTTCCGTCGTCCTCGCGCATGTTCGTACCCCTACTCGCCCGCCTTGCGGATCAATATCGCTTGGTCGCGCCTGATTACCCCGGGTTCGGACACAGCGACTGGCCCACCAAGACCACCTTCGCATACACGTTCGATCACATCGCCGAGATCATGACGCATTTTACCGAAGCGCTCGGCCTGTCGCGTTACACGCTATACATGCAAGACTACGGTGGACCTGTAGGCTTTCGCATGGTGTTGGCGCATCCGGACCGGGTCGAGGCTCTCATCGTTCAGGACGCTGTGGCTCACAACACCGGTCTGGGCGCAAACTGGCCAACGCGACGAGCCTTTTGGGCCGATCGAGCCGCCAACGAAGCCGCGCTCCGTGTCGATCTGCTGTCGCTCGGGACGACCAAGGCTCGCCATGCGGGGAACGACCCGGACCAGGCACGGCATGACCCCGATCTCTGGACCGACGAGTTCTATTTTCTCAACCAGCCCGGTCAAATCGAGATTCAAAGCGAGCTTTTCTACGATTATCGAACCAACGTGGCGTCATACCCCAGGTGGCAAGCCTGGATGCGCGACAAGCAGCCCCGATTGCTCGTGATCTGGGGCAAGTACGAGGCGTCGTTCGACCCTTCTGAGCCGGAAGCGTACAAACGGGATGTGCCGACCGCCCAAGTTCACATTGTGGACGGAGGACATTTCGCACTCGATACGGCGGCCGATGAGATTGCTGCACTGGTGCGTGAGTTCCTGCAGACGCAGAAGTAACCGGGACGTCGAGCTCGATGTTGGCAAGTCCGTACCCGTTGACCTTGATCGGGCGACCGCCACGCATGACGCCAAGTGCCATGCCCGGGATGCGCTGCGCCTTGAGTTCCGAGGCGACGAACGTGTCGACGCGTCGCGAGATGGAGTCGTCCGCTACCGACTCAGCAGCGCATTGAGCGCGATCGCGGCGAAGAGCCAGGTCACTCGGAGTCTCAGTGACGGAGGAGTCATCATTCGAGGAAGGGGAACCGCTCTGGCGCGGTGAGCATACTATTTGTCCTTGTCCCCGGATCCACTTGGTCCTGGTCCCTCAACCAGAGCGCCACGCGAGGGACCTCCCGCCGCGCGGTTGGGCACCCAGATCCCCGTCATCCAGACACTGAGGCCCGCCATCACGAGGCAGGCCGCAGCCACGACGCCAACCGCAAATCCGGTGAACGAGTTGAGTGCGAGCCGCCGCCACGAGTGCGACCACGTGCGGATGACAGCGGTCTCCAGCAGAAATCCGACGACGTACACCGCTGTCATGGCGGCAAATACATCCCGCGCCCAGTGGCGATCCGCATACCGCTGCCGGTACACGCTGGCTGCCCACGACGTGAAGGTCAGGAGGATGATCACAACTAGGAATCCCAATACGTCATTCGCCACTGGAATGAGCGAATCGGGATCCATATGGGAGGTCCGACGGGCCTGCAAAATGCCCCCCAATACCCCAATGGCCGCGCAGACACTACCGGTCACTGCGACAAATCCGACCTTCGCCGCGACCGACTTTGAGACCCGCTCTTCATGCTCTGTGTCTGCCAAGGGACCACCTCTGTCGCGCAGAATCTATCCGCAGACGCTTTCGCTCGCCGCACTGCAACGCCGGCTCGCGGACAGCCTGGACCAGCTCGAAGGCCGAGGTATGAACGAAGCGCGGCCGAGGCTGTCTTGGAGCGGCTGGATCCGATGGAGTGGAACCGGGCCCATTTGCGTGTGACCCGCGTGCCGGAGAAGATGCGGGAGTGAACCACCGGGAGTGTGCGCATGGCTGAGAGCCCGTTCATCGCCCGCGGTTTCCACAGCCGCCGCGCGGCGGCGCCACCGGGTCGACTTCCGCCGGGGCAGTACGAGACGAGGGACTTTCCGGTGCTGTCGGCAGGTCCGACGCCGCGGACATCACTCGCGAAATGGGATTTCACAATCAGGGGCGCCGACGGGCAGTCGGTGCGGTGGTCGTGGGACCAGCTCCGGGCGCTGCCGCACGAGACGCCGACGGTCGACATCCACTGCGTGACGAAATGGTCGAAGTTCGACACCAAATGGGAAGGCATTTCTGTGGACACGCTGCTGGCTGCGGCACGCGCGGGTGGTGTCCCGGACGGGCAATTCGTCGTCGCGATTTGTGATGGTGGGTACACGACGAACTTACCGCTCGCGGACGTCACGAACGGCAAGGCGTGGGTGGCGTTTGGATACGATGGGGCACCATTGCCGGCGGAACACGGCGGGCCAGCCCGGCTGCTGGTTCCGCATCTCTATTTCTGGAAGAGCGCAAAGTGGGTGCGCGCCCTCCGGTTGCAGCCGCACGATCAACCGGGGTTCTGGGAGCAGCTCGGGTACCATAACTACGGCGATCCCTGGCGTGAGGAGCGATACCAGGGTGACCCGTGACGTGAGCAGCGAAACGACTGGCGTCGCGCCGTCACGACTGGACTGGCGAGTGGCGCGCGTCGTCGAGATTCGCCAAGAGACGAAGCACGCGCACACCATTGTGCTCGACGTCCCGAACTGGTCAGGGCACCGTGCCGGTCAGCACGTGGACGTGCGCCTGGTCGCCGAAGACGGTTATCAAGCCGAGCGATCATACTCGATCGCCTCGGCGCCAGAGGATGCGGCGGTTGCGCTGACCGTGGAGTGCATCGCCGATGGCGAGGTATCACCCTACCTCTGCGACGTGCTCCGCGTGGGTGACGGGCTCGAGGTACGGGGTCCTATTGGCGGCTACTTCGTGTGGAATCTCTCTGACGGTGGACCGCTGCTGCTCATCGCCGGCGGGTCGGGGATCGTGCCGCTCATGGCGATGCTCCGGCACCGAGCGCATGCTGCCGCACCGCTACGCGCCTCCCTGTCAGCGCGGCTGCTGTATTCCGCTCGGAGTGTGAATGACATCATCTATCGGGAAGAGCTGGACCGGCTGGCCATGTGCCCGGAAGTGTGTGTCGCGTTCACGGTCACGCGCGACACCCCGGTTGACTGGCGAGGGTATCATCGTCGGATCGATCGGGCGATGCTCGAGGAGGTGAGCTGGCCAGCGGGAGCAATGCCACGGGCGTTCGTGTGCGGCCCGACGCCGCTCGTCGAGTCGGTCGCCACGCTCCTCGTGGAGCTCGGCCACGATCCGGCGCGCGTGCGGACCGAACGCTTCGGCCCAACAGGGGGAGGGCGATATGCTGATGGAAGAGATGCGACTCGACGGGAATGCGGCCGGCGGGATGCTGCGTGAAGTCTTTGCTCGCGAAATGACCGCGGCATTGGCCACGTGCACCGGGTGCGGGACGGCCGGCCCGCTGGGTGCGCTCATGAACTATGGCGGCGCGATGGGAGTAGTCCTGCGGTGCCCCGTATGCGACACTGTCATGCTACGCATTGTCAGCACACCGGGGCGACTTCGCGTGGATGCGTCCGGGACGGCCCTCTTGGTGATCCCGAGCGGGATTGCAGCTTCGTAGTCGTCGCACACGGCACGCCTGGGATGCCGACGACGGTTGGAAGCGTCTGTGACGGTCGCGGCACGACGCCAGCAGCGCCTTACTGGGGGCTGTTCTTCACAGCGTCGCCGGCCTGCTAGTGTTTGGGGTCATCCATCCGGCGGACAGGGATGCCGACGTAGGTGGCCCCGCCCTCGAGGTGCCGCCATTTTGGGATAAAGCTCAGGGCTCCGACTTGCACGTCATCGCCGATCTCCACGCCAATCTCGACCACGCTCCCGACGCCAATCGTCACGTTTTTCCCGAGCCGGACGGAGGCAGTCTTCACGAGACCGCGCTCCACGGTGTGACCCGAAAGAATGGACCCCTGAACCGATCACGCTCCCATCTCCGACCTCAAGGAGGTTATGGTCCATAACGGCCAAACTGTTGACCGCGACATGACGTCCAATCCGAGCCCCGTTCAGTCGGAGGTAGAGCGTCCATGGCGGGCTACCACGAAACAATGGCCCCGCGAAGAGTCGCACCAAGTGAGTGGATACGATATAGCGCACCCAATCGAAGAACGGCCATTCCAAATCCTCGATCCGCATTTGCGCATTGGACGGTGTGCGCCAGCCGAGGAGCCGGGTTGAGATGGCCGATAGGAACATGAGGGCAATCGCGAACACAACGTATGCCGGAAGGAAGGCGACGGAAAGGAATAGCGTGCGCAGCCATAGTGCCGTTGTGCGCCAGTGTACATAGAACCCAAATAGAAGTGTGGTTGGCACCAGGGAAGCGCCGAACACGATCGCCTCCACGAGCACGAGAGAGACAGTTGCCCATGCAATGCGGCCAGCCTGGGCTACGCGGATGCGCGTCCTCATGACCGAGCACCGGTACGACCCACAGATTCAATTGACAGGAAGTGGGCCGCCATTGGTCCTCGTCTCCGGTATGGATGGCACGGGCCGACTGTTCTACCGGCAAGTGCCACACCTCGCCTCGCGGTTCTGCGTGGCCACCTATGCCCTGCGCGATCATGCCACGCGCATGGAAACGCTCGTAAGCGATCTTGCGGACGTGATTGGCGCTGTTGCACGAGATGGGGAGCCTGCCGTAATCGTAGGCGAATCGTTCGGTGGAGCACTCGCCATGAGCTTCGCCCTCGCCCATCAAACATGCGTCTGCGCCCTCGTCCTTCTCAACACTTTTCCGGCTTGGCTCCAGCACGTGCGACTGCGTCTGGCGATCGGCGGGCTCGGTTTGATGCCGTGGGGTGCTATGGGCATAGTGCGGCGCTTGACAGCCTTTCGGATGCACTCACGCTACACACACCGCTCAGAGATTCGCTACTTCCTGGAGCAGACGAGAGACACAACACGCCAAGGCTACATGGGGCGCCTCAGGATCCTACTGGAGTACGATATTCGCTCACACATCCAGGATCTGCATGTCCCGACACTCATCTTGGCGGCCGATGAGGATCGCCTGGTGCCATCGGTGGCACAGGGCGAGTATATGGCCGCCCGGATGCCAGATGCAACACTGCGGGTGCTGCACGGGCACGGTCACGTGTGTTTGATCGCACCAAATGTCGATCTCGAAGCCATAATCCGCGAATGGGGCCGAGTGAAGTGATCGGACGTGCCCATTGAGAACTCCCTGACGGCGGAAAACACGGCGTCCTACGGTGTTGGCGAGGGCACGACATTGGTGCCGAGATCTGCGTTGTCGGGGACGATGTCGGTAAAGCGAAATGGAATGCTGCGCGCCACCAGGGGATCCGGTCCGTCACTGATCTGGAAATGCAGGTGCACCAGCGGGCTATCGCCGGTGTCGCCGACCTGACCGATCTGCTCCCCACGATGAACGGCCATCCCAGGGCGGACGACCACGCTGCCACTCTTGAGATGGCCGTACGCCGAGAACTCACCATTGGCATGCTTGATCACCACGTAGTTGCCGATGATGCCACGGTGCGGATCGCTGATCATGAGGCTCGTATTGAACGCCGTGATCCGCTGTCGGTACGCGTCGTCCGACTCCTCTGAGCGCCGACGTCGAACGGCGTAGTTTTGCGTCGCGCCGTCCTCGATGGCAACGACCATTCCGTCAGCCGCAGCGAGTACCGGTTGTCCATAGGCATAGTAGTCGGTCGGCTCCTCCCCATCTCCTCTCGACGGCGAGCCAAGACTATCCAGTTTCCAGAAGTCTACTGCGAACTCGGTCTGGGCGTGCCATTGATGGTGGCTCGTAATGTTCGGTATCGATCGCTCAAACCACGCACCTTTGAGGGGCATCGTGTAGTCGTTGGAGTCCCGCAGCATGGCAACGGGGACCGTATCCACGACGTCGCGAGTGCGTCCACCGGACGCCACGAGCGAGGCCCGCACGCGAAGCGTCGTCGGGACACCGCCGACAGCGAGATACACCGCCGGGGCGAGCACGGCGCCATGGGACGGCACGGAGAGGGTGGCGGTAAACGTGTTGGCCTCCCCCAGCATGGCGGCTGGCACAGACATGTCAGCCAGCGCTGCCATGCCTGCGTGTCGCATCTCGATCTGGTCCTGCGTTGCACGCAGGATGTCGCGAAGGGCAACGGTCGCGGTCGCCCTCGTCGCATCGTGATCTATAGCTTCGACTCGTAAGCGCGTGAGGCGAACTGGCTCCGACGCCCCGTTCACGAAGACGATCGCCTGAACGACGAGATCGACATATCCTCGATCGGGGTTGGCGGGATACAGATAGATCGGCCCCTCGGGATAGACTTTGACCTGCTGTGCGCCAAGGGTTGCAGATGCAGCCAGCAGCAACGAGGGCATCGCGAGCATCTTGGGATAGTGCATTCAGCCTCCGAGAAGGGACGTAGTCCGATCCGCCACAAGGGCCTGCGGGTCCAACATCAGATCCCTCCCTACGGCCCGCGCGACCCGGAGTGTCGCTCAAGCCACCTACTCACCCGGATATTACAGTGCTCTGACGATGGAGCGCCGGTCCCGACGGCCCCTTTGACGCCACTGGCGGCGGAGCACTAGGCTGCTCTCATTACGTCGCCGCGAGAAGCGGGGCAAGCGGGTAGAAGTGACCATTGCCGTTCCGTCCTACGGCGCGGGTCACGGCGGGTACTAGTGTACGACGTCACGAAGCACTACCCGGCGGCGCTCACTGCCATCGGGACCGTCGTTGCCTCTCGTCTACTATCTACTTTCTGTGTGGCTACTCTCCATTTCCGCCTGCGAAGCGGGCGGAAATGGGCGCTACGTATTTGGAATGGCATCCTGGGCGGGCCAATGTGAGAATTGGAGTTGGAGGAACACGCAATGAGTGAAGAACTCAAGGGAAGAACCGCCCTCGTCACGGGGGCGAGTCGCGGCATCGGGCGTGCGATCGCTCGTGCGATGGCAGGAGCGGGAGCTGATGTGGCCGTGAGCTACCTCAGCAACGACAGCGAGGCCGAAAAAGTGTGCGCGGACGTCCGGGGATACGGTCGGCGCTGCGTCGTCGTGCGCGGGGACGTTGCCAGGCCGAGCGACGTGGGACGACTACTGGAAAGTGTACACGGAACCCTGGGCCAAATCACGATCCTGGTGAACAATGCCGGCGTCGGCCAGGGACGCACGCTTGAGAACATCACGGAGGAGGACTGGGATCAGATGCTCGCGACTAATCTCACAGGCGTCTTCCTGCTCACCCAGGCGGTGCTGCCGGACATGCGCGCCGCACGGTGGGGCCGGATCATCAATCTGTCGTCTGCGGCCGCACAAATGGGCGGTGTGGTCGGGCCACATTACGCGGCCTCGAAAGCGGGCGTGCTCGGTCTCACGCACTACTACGCCGCGCAGCTGGCCAGAGAGGGAATCACCGCCAATGCCATCGCCCCGGGGCCCATCAGTACTGACATGGCCCGCGCGCTGCCGCAACTGACGCCGGAGAGCCTGCCCGTAGGGCGCTTCGGCACCGTCGAGGAGGTCGCTCAGGTAGCCTTGATGCTGGCGGCCAACGGATTCATCACCGGGCAGACGATAAACGTGAACGGAGGACGCTACTTCGCCTGACAATGCCTCAACACCGGGTAGGTGGTCTGAGACTCTTCGTCTCCTTTCTCCTTTCTGGGTCGCTCCCCTCTATTTTTGGCCGCTGTGCGGCCAAAAATGGGGGCTGGCCTGTTCCCGCGCCCGCGCTGACATTTTCCGGCCATGAGTGAAGCGGCGGCCTTTCGATTGAGCGGCGCGGCCCGCACGTCGGCCGCCACACGATGGGGCCAGCTCGTGCTGGGCGTCATCTGCATGTCGATGATCGCCAACCTGCAGTACGGCTGGACGCTCTTCGTGAATCCAATCCACGACCGCCACGGGTGGGGACTCCCGTCGATCCAGATCGCGTTCACGGTGTTCGTCGTGATCGAGACGTGGCTCGTCCCGCTCGAGGGGTACATCGTCGATCGGATCGGCCCGCGGTTCGTCGGCGTGATCGCCGGCGTGCTCGTCGGGATCGCGTGGGTGATCAACGGCACTGCGAACTCGCTGGCGATGCTCTATGTGGGCGCGGTAGTCGGCGGCGTCGGCGCGGGCGCCGTCTACGGCGCATGCGTCGGCAACGCCCTTAAGTGGTTTCCGGACCGGCGCGGGCTCGCCGCTGGGCTCACGGCGATGGGATTCGGCGCGGGCTCCGCGCTCACCGTGTTCCCGATCGCCAACATGATCAAGTCGCAGGGCTACGAGGTGACGTTCTTCAGGTTCGGTCTAGCGCAGGGCGCGGTGGTATTCGTGATCAGCTGGTTCCTCCGCGCGCCCGATGCGTCGTTCGCTGCCACGAAGTCGGTGCCGAAGCGCGTCACCGCGTCCCCCGCGCGCGATCAGACGCCGATCACGATGCTCCGCACACCGGCATTCTGGGTGATGTACGTCATGTTCATCCTCACGGCGACGGGCGGGCTTATCGCGACGGCGCAGCTCACGCCGATCGCGAAGGACTTCGGGATCGCCGACATCCCGGTGTCGCTCGTCGGGCTCACAGGCGCGGCGCTCCCGTTCGCGCTCTCGCTCAACCGCATCTTGAACGGTGTGAGCCGTCCCGCGTTCGGGTGGGTGTCGGATCACATCGGCCGCGAGAACACGATGTTCGTGGCGTTCGCGCTCGAGGGTATCGCGATCCTACTCCTGGGCGAGTTCGGGCACGACCCGCTCGCATTCGTGCTGCTCACCGCCCTGACGTTCTTCGCGTACGGCGAGATCTACTCGCTCTTCCCCGCGACGTGCGGCGACGAGTACGGCCGCAAGTTCGCCGCGGCGAACGCGGGGCTCCTGTACACCGGCAAGGGGATCGCATCGCTCCTCGTTCCGGTAAGCAGCGTGATCGGCGGCTCGGGACCGGGGGGATGGCATACTGTGTTCATCGTTGCGGCGGTAATGAACTTGGTCGCGTCGGCGATGGCCCTCGTGGCGCTCAAGCCGGCGCGGCGCGCCGCCGCGGCGGCGGCAGCCGGGTCGGCGGCAGCCGGAGCGACGACGGCGCCGGCAACGGTGGCCTGATCGCACAATGAAGATCGCCGTTGTCGGTGCGGGCTCCATCGGCGGGCTCGTGGGCGGCCGGCTCGCCGCAGCCGGCGAGGACGTCACGTTCATCGCCCGTGGCGCGAACCTCGCCGCCATCCGCGCAAACGGCATGCGCGTGATCGGCGAGGACGGGAAGGAGACTGTCGCCAGAAACGCGCGCGCGGCCGAGTCTGCGGCCGACGCCGGCGCTCAGGACGTGGTCGTGCTCGCGGTAAAGGCGCATCAGGTGGGCGCCGTCGTCGGCACCGTGCAGCACCTCTGCGGCGTGGACACGCCGATCATCACGATGCAGAACGGCGTGCCGTGGTGGTACTTCCAGCGGCACGGCGGGCAGTACGAAGGCACGCCTATCTGCGCGGCGGATCCCGACGGCGCCGTCGCCCGCGCGATCGACCCCGCCCGCATCATCGGGAGCGTCGTCTATCCGGCGGCGGTGCTCGAGGCACCCGGCGTCGTGCGCGTCATCGAGGGGCGGCGCTTCACGCTCGGCGAGCTCGACGGTTCGACGACGCCCCGCCTCGAGCGCATCGCCGCGGCGTTCACGCGCGCCGGGTTCAAGGCGCCGACCACCGACGACATCCGCGGCGAGATCTGGCTCAAGGTGTGGGGCAATCTCAGCTTCAACCCGATCAGCGCGCTCACGCATGCGACGCTCGTCGATCTCCTCAAGTTTCCGCTCACGCGAGAGCTGTCCGCCGAGATGATGCGCGAAGCAGAGGCGATTGCAGCCAAGCTAGGCGTTACTATTCGGATCGGCATCGACAAGCGGCTCGCCGGCGCTGAGAAGGTCGGCGCGCACAAGACGTCGATGCTGCAGGACGTCGAAGCCGGCCGGCCGATGGAGATCGAGGCCTTGGTCGGCGCAGTCGTCGAGCTGGGACGTCTCACGAACACGCCGACGCCGCACGTTGACGCTGTGTACGCCTGCGCGCGCCTGCTTGCGCAAACGCTCGCGGACGCCGGCGGGTCGCTGACCGTTGCGCCCGTGAAGGTGCGCTGACGCTCTAAGAGGATCGCGCGGGATGACCGACGCAGGACAGACGATCGTCGACGTACTGGAAGCCGGCGCTGAGCAGGCACCCGCGCTGAGCGCACCTGGCGGGAAGCCGCTCACCTACGCCGCGCTCCGCGCGCACGTGAGGACCATCGTGGCGGCGCTGGCGACGCAGGGAATCGGCACAAACGATCGCGTCGCAATCGTGCTCGACAACGGCCCCGAAGCCGCGGCGGCGTTCCTGAGCATCGGCACGGCCGCAACGGCGGCGCCCCTCAACCCATCCTATCGCGCGGACGAGTTCGAGTTCTACCTCACCGACCTGCGCGCGAAGCTCCTCGTCATCGCGCAAGGCAAGGAGTCGGCGGCCGTCGACGTCGCGACGCGCCTCGGCGTCCCCATCGCTCGATTGGCGCCGAGACCGGAGCGCGGCGCGGGCAGTTTCGACCTCGCGTTCGCGGCCAGTGCATTGAGCGCGCCACGCGCCACGTCGCCGAGCCGCGCGACGAGCGACGACATCGCGCTCGTGCTGCACACATCGGGGACGACGTCGCGCCCCAAGATCGTTCCACTCGCGCACAAGAACGTCTGCGCGTCGGCGGCGCACATCCGCTCCACGCTCGCGCTCACGGCGGGCGACTGCGGCCTCGTGATCATGCCGCTTTTCCACATCCACGGACTCGTCGCCGCTCTCCTCGCGCCGCTCTCAGCGGGCGGCGAGGTGTCGTGCACCAGCGGGTTCAACGCGCTCAAGTTCTTCGCCTGGATGGGCGAGGTGCGACCGACGTGGTATACCGGCGTGCCGACGATGCATCAGGCGATTCTGCTGCGCGCGCCGCATAACGCCGACGTCGTGCGGTCGCACCGGCTCCGATTCATCCGCTCGTCGTCGTCGCCGCTCCCGCCGACGGTGCTTGCCGAGCTCGAGCGCGTGTTCGGCGTACCCGTGATCGAGGCGTACGGCATGACCGAGGCAGCGCACCAGATGGCGAGCAATCCGTTGCCACCGGGGAAGCGCAAGCCGGGGACAGTGGGGCGCGCCGCCGGCCCCGAAGTGCGCGTGGTCGACTCGCACGGGAAATCGGTTCCCGCAGACACGCCGGGCGAGATCGTGATCCGCGGCCCGAACGTGATGCAGGAGTACGAGAGCAATCCGCAGGCGAACGCCGAGGCGTTCTCCGACGGATGGTTTCGCACCGGCGACCAGGGGATGATGGATGCCGAGGACTACCTGAGCATCACCGGCCGACTCAAGGAAATCATCAATCGCGGCGGGGAGAAAGTTTCACCGCGCGAAGTCGACGAGATCATCATGCTCCACCCGGCCGTGCATCAGTGCGTGACGTTCGCGCTCCCGCACAAGATGCTGGGCGAAGAGGTCGCGGCCGCAGTCGTGCTTCGGCAAGGCGTCTCGGCCGACGACAAGGAGCTGCGCGCTTTCGCGTCGACGCGCCTCGCGCCCTTCAAGGTGCCGGCCAGGATCCTCATTCTCTCCGAGATTCCCGTAGGCGCGACCGGGAAGTTGCAGCGCATCGGCCTCGCCAAGAAACTCGGGCTCGCATAGACACAGCGTCCTCACGAGGTGCTTGAATGAGAGAGCAGCGCAACTTGATCCAATGGATTCAAACCGCAAAACCCTTCTCGGGTTGGATGAAGGGCATGCCCGATGGGATCGACCAGGCCAATTCGGCCGACATTGCTGCACTAGGCCTGAACGTGCTTGCGGAGGATATCGCACTGCCGTGTGCGGTTCTCAAGGAGCGTGCACTGCGTGAGAACGAGCGGTGGATGCGTGAATTCTGCAGCCGGGCAGGCGTGCAGCTCTGCCCCCACGGAAAAACGACAATGAGCCCGGAGTTGTTTGCCCGCCAGCTCCACAGCGGCGCCTGGGGGATAACGGCCGCTACTCCCCACCAGGTGCGGATTCTGCGTTCATTTGGAATTGATCGAATCTTCTACGCCAACCAGTTGATGGGCGGACCCGCTGTCCGTTTCGTCGTCGGCGAACTGCAGTCTGATCCGCAGTTTGAGTTCTACTGCCTCGTAGACTCGGTAGCGAATGTACAGGCCCTTGGCGCTGCAACGGACGGTTGCAACCGCCCGTTGCACGTATTGCTCGAGGTCGGGCAGCAGGGTGGTCGGACAGGAGTACGGTCACGCGACCAGGCACAGCAGGTTGCTGAGGCAGTGCAGCGATGTCAGGGACTCGCCCTGGCAGGTATCGAGACCTTTGAGTTCGTTGTTCCGGCACATGACGATGATGAGCGCGAACGCAATATCGCCACGCTGTTTGAGGAAATTGCGACCCTTGCCCATGAGCTGGATCGTGCCGGCTTGTTCCGCGGTCCTCAGGTGATATTGTCGGCGGGCGGCTCGACGTACTTCGATGTGGCTGCGCAGTCGCTCACGTCAATTCAGCTCAGTCTACCGACCTTGTCGTTGATCCGAGCTGGTTGTTATTTGACGCAGGACTCTGGCTGGATGCCCGGCTATGTGGACCGCATGCGTGAACGGTCATCCCTAGTCGCGAGCATCCCGGGACGACCGGAGGATGCCCTGGAAGTCTGGGGCTACGTGCAGTCGCGCCCCGAGCCCCAGCTGGCCTTGATCAATGTCGGAAAGCGGGACGTTTCGTACGACATCCGCCTGCCGCAACCGAAACTCTGGTTCCGGCCCCGAGTGCATTCGCGTCCACAGATAATCCCTGATGGAACCCAGATCGTTGCACTGAATGATCAGCATGGTTACTTGAGATTGCCCGACGACTCACCCCTGAGCGTTGGAGATCTCATTGGGCTCGGCATATCCCATCCCTGTACCACAATGGACAAATGGAGGGCCATGCTGATCGTCGATGGCGACTACAGTGTCAAAGGTGCGATCTCGACATGGTTCTAACTACGCTCGCGCGGCGGTGCGAAGAGGCATCGGCCTGCAAGAACGCTGCCCTACCGCCTAGCAAGTTGGTACGTCGTCGCCTTCTGGGCACGGCGAGCTCACGAGGTCCGTGCCTTGAATCGCCTTTGGCCTGTCACCGATCGATCAGGTCCATAACTTGCCGGCGAGCCAGTAACCGACGCTGAACCTTCCCGGACCCGAGCAGATCAGCCAGATAAAGGTGCGCACGTACAAGACTTCCGGGAGGTAGAGAAGCGCCCAAGGGAAGCGCGCATCAGCAGGATCGCATATGGTTCCAAATCACCGCTACCCAGCAGCGCGAACTGGACCAGACGTTTCAAATCCATCTCTTGTCACTCCATCGGTCGCAATTGGAATCGGAGGTTCGTCAATGACCAGCGTAGAAATCGAGCAGAAGAGCTACGAGATGCCCCCACGGGATGGATTCACCGTCGCACATTTTCTCACCGTTGCCGACGTCGATCGATCGGCTCGCTTTTACGAAAGGGTGTTCGGCGGGCGCATTCTAAGCACAGGCGACAGCGAGGGCGCGCCTGGGTACATTCAGATCGCAAATACCTGGCTCATTGTCAACGTTGGGGGCGGGCCGACCCCCGACAAGCCGTCGGTAACCCTCAACGTGCTCGCCGACCCGGATACGATCAGCAGCTTTATGAATATCCGCGTGGCCGATATTCAAGCGTGCTATGAATTATGGAGAAGTCGGGGGGCCGAGTTCATCACAGAGCCAAAGGACAAATACGGCGAGACGCGCTGCTATATCCGCGACCCCGACGGGTACATCATCGAGGTCGGACAGAGCAAGCCTGACTTCAAGTACGGTTGACGCTCCGCCCCCGGACGGTACGCCGGGCGATCGAGTTTCTTTTCACTTTAGCCTTGGCCCGATAGCTCACTGCCATCGGGTCCGTCGTTGCTTTTCGTCTACTCTCTACTTTCCGCTTCGCTACTCTCTAATTTCCGCCATCCGTCGGACGACGGCTTGCAGGGCGCGGACCCGCTGTCCGTCGCTCGCGGTGCTTGCGTCGTTGCCGAGCTGGTTTGCGAGTCGGGTCAGTTCGCCCGTGCGCTGCGCCCCGCTCGAGCGCTCGGCCCGATCGAGGGCGCTCGAGATGGCCGACGTCTGGTCGCCACTCAATCCGTGATCACGGACGAGCTGATCGACGTAGGCGCGCGCGACAGGAAATGCTGCGGGCCAGACGAGCTTGGGCTGTGTCTGCGGATTGAACTGAGCGAAGTGCACGAGGTTCGCCGCGTCGATCTCATTCTGCGTGAGATCAACTGTTGGCGTCAGCTTGAAGATGTCGAGTCCTCGTGCCTTCTCCGATCCGTATAGGTAGCCGTTGTAGTAGTACGCCCCCCAGTAGCCACCGCGGACCAGCTTCGTGGAGTCGATCGGCCCGCGGTCGAAGTAGGCGATTTCCCGGGGGTGCGCGGGGTCGGTGAAATCGAAGATCGAGATCCCGCCCTGATACCACGCTTGTGCCATGATGTCGCGCCCTGGCACCGGGATGAGAGAGCCGTTGTGCGCCACGCAATTTTCCGACGGGCCCTGGGCCGCTGGCAGCTTGAAGTAGCCCACATGCGTCAGAGTGTCATGTCGCACGGTGAAAATTGCATCGGCCCCCCAATCGGCCGGATCCGTCGGGAGACATTTGGCCGCGCCACCACCGCCCCACTCGTCGGTGAAAAGAAGCGTCGTCGCGCTGTTGTTGAACGTCGCCGAATGCCAGAAGGCGAAATTCGAATCGGCTACCGCCTGCAGCCTCACCGGATGCACCGGATCCTTGATGTTGAGCAGCAGGCCGTAGCCGGAGCACGCACCACCAGCCAAGCCCACCGCCGGATACACCGTGATATCGTGGCATTGCGAGGGGCCGCCAGGAGTAATGAACTGGCTGAGCGTCGCGGGCACCGCCACACCCATCAGGCGCAGCGAGTCACTGAACACTCGCACCTTGTCCGCGTTGTCGAGCTCGAGAAATAGCAGTGAGAACATCCGGACGATGCGCAGGGAGTCGGCGGCGGAGGTGTTGGCCGGCATCGGCGGCAAGAACGGATGCGGCCCGCCCATAAGCGCCCCGTTGGCGGTGTCCGCGACGGCCAAGTTGTGATGCGGGGGCGCGGTGAGACCGCTAAAGATACGGGCCGAGCTGACGATCCGGGCTTGCTCTGGATGTGCCAACGGGACTCGAATGACTTCAATCCGAAACAGCGCGCTGTTCGGATCACTGACGTCGCCCTTGAGGCACTCGGCCATCTCCGAGGTCGAGCGCACGGGCGCGAGGCCCGATACGTAAATGTACACAACGCTCTTATCGATCGGGTCCGGCACCATCGTATTGGTATGCGATCCCCGGCACGTCTGCACATCGGCGACCTGTTTCGGTTGGGCCGGATTGGACACGTCGAAGATGCGAATCCCAAGCATTCGCTCCTTGCTGACAGTGTCCTCCACACGCTGCATCCCACAATCCACCCGGCTCCCCCGATTCTCTGCCGAGACGAACAGCAAGTGACCGGCGAGCGAGACATCGCCCTGCTCGGTGAAGCATGGGAGCGCGACCGCGAGCTTGGGGTCCTGCGGATTCGCGATATCCCAGATTTGCAACCCGCTGAAGTTCCCCTGATACAGGTAGTGACCACCGAACGCCAGATCCGAATTGGAATAGGTCTGAATGGGCTCGTTGGGGTGGAAGACATCAGCCCTGTTGCGGTGCGCGACGAGGTCGAGACCCTTTGCGGCAACGCCGGCGTCGTACAAGCCGCCCTTGAGGTGGTAGCGCACGTCGGCGGTGTCCGACTGGGCCTGCGTCAGCACCGGAACGGTCAACGCGATGGCGGCGAAGAAGAGAGACCAACGGACGATGAGTGCTGGAACAGACATGGACTCAGGCCACCTCACTATTGCCTCCCGGTGAGCGACTGTAACAACGGTTGCATGCGCGCGATCTCGGCGCGCTGACCCGCGTCAATATCGTTGGCGAATCCAGAAATATCCGATTGCTGGCCTCCGCCTGGGGTCGCAAACAGCTGCGCCACCATCCTGAGGGCGCCCTCGTGATGCGGGATCATCCCCTGCAGGTAGAGGCGGTCGAATTCGGTATCGCGAGCCGCGTCGAGCTGCCGCATCCGCTCGGCGGTGAGCATCCCCGACATTAGCATCGGATCGAGACCCATGTCCATGTCGGGCATGCGCATGGGGCTCGTGTCGTGCACAGGACCGACTTGCTTCGAGAGCATGTGCAGGGGGTCGGGCGCCACGAGGTGACGGTCCACGAGCCAGTCCTGCATCAACCGGATCTCGTCCCGCTGTGAGAGTGCGATGCGCTTGGCGAGGATGAGCAGCGTCTGGCTCGCGCCGTGGGTCGGCGCCCACTCGGACATGACGACCGCTTGGGCGTGATGTATGATCATGCCCTGCATGAAGATGACATCCGCCCCGGTGTAGTCGCGTGGAATCGGCCCGGCGCCCTGGGCCAGGACGGGCGTTGCAAACAGGGCGAGGGTGGCGATGGGGACGCGCGCCGAAGCGATCCATCTATTCACCAATCCGCCCGAACTCCAAAGCAGAAACAAGAAGGAGAATCTGCTGCACAGTGGCGAGATGAATTCCTTTCAGCTTACGAGGCCGTCGGTTGCACCTGCGGCGACGCCATCCCTGCTGCGATCCACGCTTTGGCGCGCGACGCATCAGCGGTTCCAAAGACCTGCACCACTCCGGGAATCAAGAATCGAAACACGTTGACCGCATTTCGGATCCAGGACACGTCCGTTATGACGGCCACTCGCTCCCAGCGTAGCAGATGCTCGACCCCAAGCAAGAAGTCTTCCCACAACGCGCCAGCGTCCATGCCAGCAAACTCTAAGCCCAGCTCGTAATAGCATCGAATTTTTCGGTGCCGCTCGAGGGCTTCCTTGATCTTCGGAACCAGCACGCATTCATAGTCATTCTTCGTGACGCGGCCTTTCGCGCTAATGGCAACAACGCCCTCGGGGAAGCCTTCGAGAATCTCGATCACGAATGCTCCTTGTAGACCGTTATCGAGTAATTAGCACCCCATGCTCGGATTGGTGTGAGCTTATCCCTCACCCGAGCGCGAGAATCGCCTGACTGAGCGGACCATCACGCGCCGACAGCCAAGAGAGGGTCAGTCCGGTTAATGGCTAACGACGAGACGATGAAAAGCACGACGCCATCGCCAGGGCTGACCGCTATTTGTAGCACGTACCCTTCGCAGTCCTTCACGCAGCCGAGGTTCTGACCGGCCTTCACGGCTTCATTGACCGCAACCGCCGGATACCAAAAGCCCGCATGGTCGCTGCGCAACCAAAGAAACCGTTCGAGAAGGGTGAACGGCACGGGGTCCGGAGCCCCGCCTGAAATCATCTTGAGGTAGCGCATGAGACGGTTGAGACCATTCGCATGCCATCGGACATCCTCGGGCGCCCAAATTCCCTGTCCGCCGGACTCGGCCAGGATCGATGGAATGCCTGCGACCGAGGCGGCGCAGACCGTCGACCCCGGCACCTCGCTGCCTACCAGAAAATGAATGCCGAAGATCTTGGCCATTGCCAGCGACATTTCATCGACACGGTTGTCGCCGGAGCGGGAGAAGATCGTGAACGGCACGAGCGCTTCGATCAAATCGCCGCCATGCAAGTCCACATAACATGTGGCCTGCGTGATCACGTTGGTGAACAGCCAATCTGCGATTTGCTCAGAAGCCGTGCCGTGCGCATTGCCCGGAAACACGCGATTCGGATTCTTGCCGTCGAGCGGACAGACGTAAATGGAACGCGCGGTAAACGCGGGCATATCCACGACCGGCACCACAATCACGCGCCCGCAAAGGCTTGCCGGATCCAGAGAGCGTCCCAGTTCGAGCGCCGCGGCGATGCTGGCGTACTCCGCCGCGTGAACACCGGCTGTCACCACGAGCGTCGGGCCTTCCCCGGCTCCATTGATGAGCCACATCGGAAGCCGGTAAGGCCCGTCCTGCACCACAAATTCGTTCACACCGTAACGCTTTTCCCCATGCTCGGCTGAAAGCGTACCGACGGTTAACACGTTCTTTGACATAGTCGTGTTCCTTACCGTGCTCGATCAACGGGTAAGCTTCGTGAAGGATGTGATTGCTCCGGTAATGGGCTGCGCTCAATCGTTATCGTTTCGAGCCCGTGCGGCGACGGCCCCGTTTCGGCACGCCACAACATGTAGGCGACGAACACGGCGAGCACCGCTATCCCGGTGAATGTGTACATGCTGGCATCGTAGCCTGCTGCGTTTGCGGCACTTGCTAGCCAGTGGTCGTTGGTCCAACCGATCAGCAAGTTGATAATGACCAGACCGAGCTGCTGCACCGAGTCCAACATTCCGTTGGCCAATCCCAGCCGCGATCGGTCGACAACATAAGCAAGCGCCGGCCACATGATTGCCGGCACCAAAGCGAACGCCACACCCATCATGGCCATCGGGATCATGGGCGGGATGTTCGTGAATCCCAGCATGGGGAATGCCGGTACGAGCAGCAACGACCCAAACATCATGAGCAATGACCGGTGTCCGTACCGGTCGGCGAGCAGGCCGAAGATCGGCATGCCGATCAGCGAGAAAAAAGGCTCCATGCCCACCAGTAGAGATGCAGTTTGCGGTGAGACATGCCGGGCCTCGATCAGGAATTTCTGCCCGAACGTTTCAAACGGGAAGATGCAACCGTAGAAGGTGAAACACAGCGCCGCAATCAGCCAGAATGAGCGACTGAAGCGGAACACTTCGCCCAAGGGGATTTTCGTCGTTCGGGCGCGATGTCCCAAAGTGAATCGCCCTTCACCGCGGGCATCGAGAATCCAGTAGACCGCAGCGCCAAGCAGGCAGAGTCCGCCGAAGGCCACGCCAACGAGGAGAGGCCAGCGCCAAGACGTGTATGCCCACGGCAACCAAGCCGGAGAGACTTGCGCGGTCAGCGAGCCCAATCGCCCAGCTGACGCGCGGACGCCGAAGGCCAGACTCATTTCACTTGCGTAAAACCAGCGCGCCACTGCGACATTCGCCGCGATTGCGAGGGCCTCACCGCCCGAGCCGACGAGCAGGCGGCCAACGGCCATGACAGCCAAACGAGGGCTCAGGGCCGTGATAACCAACCCGATGAACGTGAAGATGCCGAAAATCGACAGCGACTTCCGCGTTCCAACCCGGTCAACGATGACGCCGCAGGCCAGCGCCATGACGATGTTGGGCAGGCTATAGATAGCCTGCAGTAGGCCAATATCCGCGTTCGAGAAGTGGAGTTGGCGACTGAGTAGCGGCGCGAGCGGCCCGATGTAATCGAACGCGTAATAGCCGCCGTAACAGGCGATTCCGATCGCCGCGAGGACAACCCAGCGGGAGGCACGCGATGGCTCGGGCTTCTGCATCACTTCGGGTTCGATCAAAGCGGCGCTCATTTTAAGGCGCGCGTCGAGACGAGCGGCTCCACAACTAGAGCATGACTATTTTGCTGCCGCCCCGCAATGCTGACAGGGGCGTGACGGGAACGGCGGTACACAGACAGCTGATCGAAACGCCATTGGCCGCGCGGGGCGTACGACGAGGCGTTGCGCACCCACGGTTCGGGTCAACCGCAGAAAGGAGACAGGAGAAAGGAGACCGAGGAGCGCAGCCACGTGGCGCACAGACCATCCGGGCCACCCAAGCTCTTCGTCTCCTTTCTCCTGTCTGTGTCGCTCCTCTCTATCTTTGGCCGCTGTGCGGCCAAAAATGGGCTCAGTCTCGCACCGTCCGCGCGCGGTCGAGGAGAAGGGTGCGTTCGCGCGCGTTCCGCGTCAGGGACGCTGCGCGCAGGAACTCCTGCTGGGCCTCTTCGTGACGCCCCAACTTGGCGAGTAGGTCGCCCCGGACGCTGGGCAGCAGATGATAGTTGGCGAGTGAGGGCTCGGTGCTGAGGGCCTCGACCAGCTCCAGTCCCGTGGCCGGTCCAAACGCCATCCCCACCGCGACCGCACGATTGAGCTCCACAACCGGATTGGGCGTCACCTGTGCCAGCACGTCGTAGAGTGCGACGATCCGGGGCCAGTCCGTTTCACCGGGTGTCCCTGCCCTGGCGTGGCAGGCGGCGATCTCCGCCTGCAGCACGTGCGGTCCACGCGGACGGTCGAGAGCCGATGCGCGCGCCAGCGCCGCCAACCCGCGACGGATGAGCATCTGATCCCATCGACCGCGATCCTGATCGAGCAAGAGAATCGGCTCCCCTGTCGGTCCGACTCGGGCCGCCGCGCGCGACGCCTGGATCTCCATCAACGCGACCAGTCCGTGCACCTCAGGCTCGCTCGGCAGAAGCTCCGCCAGCACGCGTCCCACCCGCAGCGCATCCTCGCACAGCGCTGGACGCATCCAGTCATCGCCCATGGTGGCCGAGTAGCCCTCGTTGAAGATGAGGTAGATCACCTCCAGCACGGATGAGAGCCGCATCGCCATCTCGTCGCCCCGCGGTACCTCGAACGACACGCGTGCTTCGCGAAGCGCGCGTTTGGCGCGCACGATCCGCTGGGCGATGGTCGCCTCCGAGGTGAGAAATGCCCGCGCGATCTCGTCGGTCGTGAGACCGCCGAGGAGGCGAAGCGTGAGTGCTACCCGCGCGTCGGAGGAGAGCACGGGGTGGCACGCGGTGAAGATGAGGCGCAGGAGATCATCCCCGATGTGGTCATCCAGCGCCGCATTGATGTCGGCGGAAGCGGCTTCGATCCTCTCCTCAGCGTCGGCATCGAGTACCTCATGCGTGCGATCGAGCCGCGCCGTGCGGCGCAGGGTATCGATGGCGCGGTGTTTCGCTGTCGCCATGAGCCACGCCCCGGGATTGTCGGGAACACCGACTTCCGGCCATCGCTCGAGCGCGGCGACGAGGGCATCCTGTGCCAAATCCTCGGCGACCCCGACGTCGCGCACGATCCGGGCGAGCCCGGCGATGAGTCGAGCCGACTCGATCCGCCAAACCGCCTCGATCGTGCGTCGGACGTCGGGTGCCGTCACGCTACCGAGCGCCGGCGCTCTGTGCGCGGCGCTTGGCCTCTTGGGCGGCCGCTTCCTCGTGTATCCGATCAAGCTGCGCGCCCACTTCGGGAGTGAACGACTCCCCGAAATCCTCGGCCTCGGCGACCTGACGGATCTCGATCTCGGTGTCCTCCCGCCAGACGTTGGGGAGGCGCTTGACCCACTCGATCGCTTCCTCCTTGGATCGCGCTTGAATGAGCCAGAATCCCGCGATGAGCTCCTTCGTTTCGGTGAACGGCCCGTCGATGACCGTGCGCTTCGTCCCGGAGAACCTCACCCGAGCGCCCTTCGAGCTCGGATGCACGCCTTCGGCGGCCAGGAGCACGCCCGCTTTGACCATCTCCTCGTGGTATGTCATCATCGTCGCCATCTGCTCGGTGGTCGGCGGCACGCCGGCCTCACTGTCCTTCGTCGACTTCATTATCAGCATGAACTTCATTGTCGGCATCCTCAGCTAGAGATCGGGACCACGAACTGGGGATCGGAGATGTCCCCGTATAATGGCGTCGAACGAAGGGGGCAGGAATCGACGGGCGGACCGCAACTGGGCTGGCGGCGGGCAGCTCGCGGCTGGCACCTGAAGACTCTAACCGTAGCCGTGATCGACATTTGCCCGGCACGTGACTCAACAGTGTCGCAGGGCGACGCCTCTATGGTAAACGCGTCGTCGTGGGGGTCAACTCAGCGCGCGGCAACTGGCGTCTCTGCCGCTCGCGCCCGGACGTCCGTTGACGTTATGTTCACCGATGGAGGTGTGACGGTCGCCCACCGCTCGGCGATCTTGCTGCCCTCGAAGCGCCAGAGCACAAAGCCGCGGAACTGCATCCGCTTGCCGGATGCTGGGTCGGTGCATCTCCAGATGTTCTTGCAGACGACTTTGTCGCCTTCGGCAATCATGTCCTCGATCGTGAGCTTGAGATCGGGCATGACTGACTCACTCGCAGTAGTCCGCCGGGAGCTCATGAGTCGCGTCGTTGTAGAGGATAGCGATCAACGGAATGCCCGGCTCGGCCGTTGCGTCTGAGCGACGAGCCATGACCTCGCCGGCCACCCTGCTCGTGTATTCGGCCACCACTTCGCCAAACGTATTGCGCTGGATGGCAACCTTCTGCCCGACTTTGACCTTGTCCTTCAACTTGACCAGAAGCTCCACGAATCCGCCATGAGTTGCAAGGATAGTGTGCCCGCTGTTGGCGATGAAGATGTCCGTATCCCTCCCGGTGCGGCCCATCTGACCGGAGATAATCCCGTGGTGCTTGAGCACATTCATTGTGCCTTCCACGAACAAGGGAATCATGTTGAGGTCCAGGACGCGCGAAGCGCCAATCTCGGGCGTGAGTGCCGGGATGCCCACATCGATGAATGCGTTCGCGAGCAGAGTGGGATAGGCGGCATTGTCGAAGATCTGGTCGATGGGAAAGAGCTCCGCCATCGCCCGCACCTCGGGCAACTCCAACCGGGCGAGATTGAACGCTGTCACATCCATACCTGTCGTCCCGGTATGAAAATCGAGGGCGTAATCGGCGTTTGGTTTGAAGAGTCTGTTGAACAGGATCCCAGCGTGCCGGCTGGCAGCACTGGCGCCATCCTCATTTCCGGGCCATTCGCGGTTGATGTCGATGAGGTCGATTCCTCTTCCTGAATTCGGCCATCTGCGCGCCATGCCTTCCAGGGCCGGACGGGATACGTCAGGGACTGCCAGTACCGTACCCGACATCTGGGCCGGATCGAGCTGGCTCATGACGGTTTGTATCGTGTGCACCGAACTGATCTCATCGCCGTGCACACCACTGGTGAGAGCGATGCGCTTACCCGGCTTCGTCCCCACGGCAACCATCACGGACACATACCAGTGCTGCCCGGTGGGCATTTGCACACCCTCGAAATAGAACGCGTGCTTCTTGCCACGTTCCAGACCATTCACGTCAAGAACGCTGATGACTTTCTTCCCCTCGATCACATCGCCGGTGTAGACCATTCTTTGTGGTGCGCCCGGTGCCAGGCCAACAGGCGACGCTTTCGCGTCCTGGGCATTCGCGGTGCCAGCGCTGCTCGCAAAAATGGCCGACGTGCCAACCAGGCCGATGGCTGCAATCATGAAGTCGCGGCGATCGACGCCCTCATTTTGTTCGTTTGGCATGGTGCAGGCTCCGTACGTTACGTACGAGTCAGGGATCTGGTCCCTGCCGTCGCGAAGTCATAGAACGTCGCCTTGTGACGCAGGACGCGTCATGGCTATTCCTCCAGATCACGTGACGCGTGTCATTGATCCGGACTCCCGGAAGTACTACTCGATCAAAGCAGGCGGGCCGCCTACGTGCCATTCGACCTAAGTCGTCACTCGCGCCGGCCGTCGCCTGCGCACGACGCGGTCGTCAACAGGGCTCGAACCGTGCCTGGAAGAACCGGAGGTAACGCGGCTCGTAGGTGAAACGCATGCCCCGCGCACTGCGGCGCGCATCGTACACGTCGATCACGGATTCCGCTGTCAAATCCATGTGCGCCTGGGTGTAGACCCGACGAGGGATGGCCAACCGGACGAGCTCGAGGGCAGGACGGTGATGGTCGCCAGTGTTGCTGTCGCGTCCCGCTGACACGATGCCCCGTTCCATGGCTCGAACCCCGGAGTTCTCGTATAGCAGCGCAGCAAGCGTCTGAGCCGGGAATTGATCCTGAGGGATGTGCGGATAGAACGCCCTGGCGTCGAGGTAGACCGCGTGTCCCCCAACCGGACGTACTATCGGGACACCGCCATCGATCAGCTTATTCCCGAGATATTCGACCTGGCCGACACGAGCCCGAATATGGTCATCCTGCACCGACTCCACGATCCCGCGTGCCATCGCCTCCATGTCGCGCCCAGCCATGCCGCCATAAGTATGCAGGCCCTCGTACACGACCACGAGATTGCTCGCCTCCTCGTACAAGACGGGATCATTCACAGCGAGCCAGCCGCCGATGTTGACGAGCGCGTCCTTTTTGCCGCTCATCGTGCAACCATCCGTAAAGGAGCAGAACTCGCGAAGGATCGCAGCGACGGCGCAGCGCTGATATCCCGGCTCGCGCTGTTGAATGAAGTAGGCGTTCTCGACGGCTCGCGTCGCGTCCAGGACCACGCGGATGCCATGGTGGCTGGTCAGCGCCCGTAGCTCCCGTACGTTGGCCATCGAGATCGGCTGTCCGCCAGCCATGTTGACTGTAGCCGCCACTGAGACGTACGGAATCCTGTCGGCGCCCACACGCTGGATGAGATCTTCAAGCGCTGTCAGATTGACGTTTCCCTTGAACGGACTCTCGTCGGCCGGGTCGTGTGCCTCCGGCACGATGACATCGACAAATGTCCCGCCGGCCAGTTCCTGGTGCAGGCGGGTCGTCGTGAAATACATGTTGCCGGGCACGACGTCACCTGGCTTGATGAGAATACGCGACAGGAGGTTTTCGGCACCGCGCCCTTGATGTGTCGGGATGACGTACCGGTACCCGTAGTGCTGCTGGACTGCTTCCTCGAGATGAAAGAAGTTGCGGCTGCCGGCGTATGCCTCGTCGCCCTGCATCATGCCGGCCCACTGCCAGTCGCTCATGGCACTCGTACCGCTGTCCGTCAGAAGGTCAATGTAGACATCCTCAGACCGCAGGAGAAATGTGTTGTACCCGGCGGCGACTAGCGCTTCGTGGCGCCGCTCCTGAGTGAGCATCCGGATCGGCTCGACCACTTTCACCTTCCACGGCTCGGCCCATGCACGACGACGCCCGGGACCGCCGGTCGTACACGCATGCTGTCGCGCTAGAGTTTCTGCTGACGCCATAGCGTCTCCCCAAAGTCCTCGAAACGTTGTACATGCCGCCGGTCCGGCGCCGGATCTCCGGTTTTCCGGAACGCAGCTGTGACCACTCTCGCTCTCGGGATGCCCGCTCTGCCCGCTAGGGGTGCATCGAGATTAGGGCACGCCAGACGAGGAACCCGAGCACACCGATGAACACCGCCGGGATCGCGGCGATCGCCCATTTCCCTCCCCGACTCGTGGACCCGAAGGCCGTTGGGATTTCGGCCCCCGGCATGCGCCCGGCCGGTGCACGCCTCGCCAAGTGTCTCCGCATCAAGCGGATTGGAATGGCAATGCTCATACTCTCTCCTCGTGCGGTGATAGCCGGCTAGAACGACCGATTGTCCCGTACCGAACGCGCGAGCACACCTTTCAACGAAGCCCGTGGCCCTACGATGGGTCGTGCTGCCGCCCTCTGCCGTCGGGCAGCGCCGGACGGCGTGTAAGGCGTTCCACATCCCCAGGTAGTAGCGCCACGCCGCGTTCTGAATCGGTGGCATGTGCACCGATGGCTATGGCGTTGCTCCGACGCGAACTGACCGCTATGCCGGTCGAGGGGCGCCTCAGGCGGCGTACCGCCATTTTGGGATGCTGCTACCGGCAAGTGCCACGCCTCGCCTCGCGGTTCTGCGGGGGCCGAGAGCTTGCAGGAACGTCATTGCCAGCACACCTGAGGTCAGGGAAAACCCCGAGCGCTGTCGGCGTTTTTCCTCGTGTCAGCCAAGAGTACAAGCGCTAGCCTACCTCGTTGGTTTACTGGAATCGAAACGGGGGAAGGCACATGACCGGTCAGGGAATGAATCGACCCCGGGGCGCGGGATCGGCATCGCTTGCGCTAGTTCGCGTCGGGTTGGCGATTGGTGCGTTGTCCGTAAGTGCCGTGGCTGTGACGGGCGCTCAAGGAACGAACGATCCGCGTGTTGGACTTGCGGGGGGCCACTTTGTCGAGGCGGCATTGGCGATCAGCAATCTCGAGCTGATCGCTCACGTTTCCCGACCGAACGGGTTCTATAACCCGTCGAATCCGGGCGACTTTGCCGTGGCGAACTCCGACCTCGCGTTCGCCGACAATCTCGTGTTTCAGGGGAGCTTCAACGGCATCCAGATTTGGGACGTCTCGGACGTGAGAAATCCCAAGCTTCGGACGACGCTGGTCTGTCCCGGCGGGCAGGGGGAGCCATCGGTCTACGGACATCTCCTGTTCATGTCGGTCGAGGAGACGCGCGCCCGAATCGATTGCGGGACTCAGGGCGTTCGCGACACGGTGAGCCCCGAACGGTTCCGCGGTGTTCGCATCTTCGACATTTCCGACTTGGACCACCCGAAGCAGGTCGCGGCCGTCCAGACCTGCCGAGGGTCTCACACGCACACGCTGATCCCGGATCCCAAAGACCCCGGTGTGGTCTATGTGTACGTGCAGGGCGTCGCAGGTGTACGCTCTGGTTCTGAGCTCGCGGCTTGTTCAGCAGCGGGCCCTGAGGCTAATCCCAATACATCCCTCTTCCGTATCGAGATCATCCGTGTGCCGCTGGCGGCACCACAGGATGCGAAGGTGATCAACGAACCGCGGATTTTTGCCAACGCGGTGACCGGCGCGATCGCGGGCCTTGCCAAGGCGAACCCGGGTGATACGCTGCACGGCGTTCAAGCGACGTCGGAGACGAACCAGTGTCACGACATCACGTCCTATCCCGCGATTGGACTGGCTGCGGGCGCGTGCTCCGGAAACGGCATTCTCCTGGACATCCGCGACCCGGCCCACCCCAAACGGGTTGCGGAGGTGAGCGATCCCAACTTCGCCTACTGGCACTCGGCGACGTTCAGCAACGACGGGAAGAAAGTTCTCTTCACCGATGAATGGGGTGGCGGCGTTGCGCCGCGGTGCCGCGCAACTGACCCGCCAAAATGGGGCGCTGATGCGATTTTCATGCTTGCGCCCGACCGCAAGCTGCAGTTCGTCGGCTATTACAAGCTGCCCGCTCCGCAGACCGAGTTCGAGAACTGCGTAGCACACAACGGCTCTCTGATTCCGGTCCCGGGGCGTGACATTATGGCGCAGGCGTGGTACCAGGGCGGTCTGTCCGTGTTCGACTTTACAGACCCTGCTCACGTCAAGGAGATCGCCTATTTCGATCGCGGTCCGCTCGATGCGCACAAGCTGTATCTGGGAGGTTTCTGGTCGACGTTCTGGTACAACGGTCATATCTATGGGACCGAGATCGCTCGTGGGCTCGACATCTTCGATCTCAAGCCGAGCGAGTACCTATCGCAGAACGAGATAGACGCGGCGAAGCTCGTACACGTCGACACGCTGAACGTCAGGAATCAGCAGAAGATCGTCTGGCCTGCGAGCTTCGTGGTGGTCCGTGCCTATCTCGATCAGCTGACGCGCGATCAGGGACTGCCTGCGGCTCAGCTCACGCAAATCTCGACAAGCCTCAACGCCGCCGAGCAGTTGAGCGGCGCTACGCAGAAGTCTGCGCTCAAGAAGCTCGCAAGCCAGGTGCACGCCGACGCGAAAGGCGCGAGCGATGCGCCTCGGGTACACCTCTTGGGGGGTGCGATCGACGCGCTGGCAGCCAAGCAAGGCTGAGGCGGGACCTGCGGCCCCGAGAGAGGAGCGGAGCAGAAAGGAGAAAGGAGACGACCAGCCACGGCATCGATTGCCGCAGGGCTTCCTCTCCTTTCTCCGCCGCCGCGAAGCGGCCAGTCGGGGCGACCGGATTCGAACCGGTGACCTCCTGCTCCCAAAGCAGAAAAGATGGTCACCATGGTGCAGCAACTTGCCGCGGGCGCTCGGCAACCGGCCCACGTCGACACCATAGCGTCCATGCCGGTCGACTCCGCTCCTCGTGCAGGTTTGCGCACAAGTCACATTGCCGCCGGCCAGGTCATTGATTGAGCACATGGGCCTCATGTGCGTCGACCGGTGTCCGTTGTCGAACGTGGCCAACTCCCGCAAAGCCTGACGAGCAAGCTCTGTAGAAACCAACCAATGACCTGACGCTACGATTCAATCTCGTCCGGCAATCGCGGCCCATCCTTTCAATCTGGATTGGTGGATATGGCCGTTATCACCATGGAAAATATTGCGCGCGGGGTAGAGGCGAACAGTCAGCGACTCCCCTAATGTGTGTCAGGGACCTGCGTAACGACCTCATCGGCGCCCTCGACATCACCACGGTGGCGTGGCAGGCCACGCATCGCCGAAGTGCCACGTCAGACTATCCCGCGTCGACTCCCAAGTATCGTCACGCTATTGTACAGCCGCTTGACGATGCCCCATGCCACTCGACATGCGCGCCTCTCGTCCCCCTCGTACTCGACCCATGCGTGGTCGAACGCCTCACGATAGATGTCTTGTACGTGGGGCGGCAACACATGGCGAACGCTGGCCGGCAGCTCCTCATCAGTTGTGTACGGCATGCATCGGAAATCAGATTGATCGCGATATCGCCTGGGTACGGAAGCTGCTGCGAGACAGCATACAGCGGAGAATACCATGGGCAGCAAACCTTCAAACATCTACGCAGCGGACCGCCCGGAGTCGGGCGGTGCGGATCGGAAGCAGGAGCGCGAACACACGGGTCTCCTCGACCTTGCGAAGCGGGAGTTCACCCAAGAAGAGAAAGCAAAAGTCATGGCGCCGGCGCAGCGGGTGCCGACGCGAGTGGCAAAGGGTGACCGCGGCGCCAATGCGAGGGGGCCGCATGGCGGGGTGAAACGCAGCGGCCGGAAGCGCAAATAGTCCGCGCGCGGTTGACGAACCCCCTCAGCAGAGCGACGGGGCAGCTACTGTTCCCCGGCGGCAAACGTGTTTCGCCCTTCTCTAAATGCGACACATCTTGATGTCGGGATCGACATGTATCCACTGGGGCGCCTTCCAGACCTCTTTCTTCCATGCGAGAAAGTGACTCAGCGTTTCCACAATCGGTATCGGCATGACCGTGGTGAGATCGGCGCCGATGTGCGCAACGCGATCAATGGTCACGCGCTTGCAGGGCGGATTGAGCGCCGCGACAGCCGCCGAGTTGGTCACGGTGATAACGACCACATGGTCGACAAAGCCCATCGCGGCCAATCCGAACACGCCGACACCCAGTCCGACGCGGGGAATCTGAACTGCGATCACAACGCCGGACACGCCTGGGCTCTCCGCCGTGGTCTCCAGTACCTCAGGCTCGGACCCTGACAGACTGAAATTTGTATTCGCCTGTGATTGCGTCGTCACATTCAGTCCGCCGCCCTGGCCGTCGAAGTCGAACTTGGCGTGGAAGTGGTGCGCGGCGTGATTTCCGGAGAGGCCAACCTTGAACAGGAAGTCTCCACCGACTTGCACGATAAAGGGGATGCCGCTGACGATCAGCGGAATGTTGAACACCACCGGAATGTGGGCGATCGGGAGGCTCACATCGCCGGTGCCGCCCTCCCCCAATCGCGCCACGTACTCAAAATCGATCTTGCCCTTGAGTCCAGTGAACGACACAGAGGAGCCGGCATTCGGGACCGGACCCGCGACACCGGTCGTGATAACGGCCGCGACTGACATCGGGTCGATGTCGGCGTGGGCGCGAAAGCGGACGTCGAGGTTGTCGCTGATGATGAAGAATACATTGCGAGCCATACTCTTGAGCGCCGCTAAATTCTTGGCCTTCTGCTCCGCGGCCTTTGCAGCCGCCTCAGCGGCTTCATACTCCTTGTGCGCCTCCTCCAAGTCGTCTTGCAGCTCTTTTTTGTTCAGAAAGTCCAGGCCAGCCTTCTGGTTAGCACTGGCATTGGATGGCGGCGGCGGCGTGGGTCGGTTGGCAACCTGGGATAGCTTCTCCACGTCCTTGAGCATGCGTTCGTGGGCTTCCTCGGCTTCCTGCTCCGCGTGGCGCTGCTCCTTGACATCCTCATAGAACTCGTATCGCTCGTCGCGAAGCATCTCGTTGCTCGCGCCCTTCGTGGGGCCTCCCTCCTCCATCTTGCGTCCTTCCAGCTCGAACTGCAGCGTCCCGCCGCCGGCGGCGTAGGCCATCGAGTATTCCCATCCGGCGATGTCGCCGTTGTACCCGCCTCCTCGCGCCGCAACGACGTCCTCCTCGGCGGTCGCCTCGTCGCTGCTCGCTTGGCCGCCGTTCTCGCCGGCTCCTCCCTGCCCTCCCTGCCCTGCGACTGGTCCTATCACGGGTGAACCAGGACGGTAGGCGACATCCCGGAAGAGCGACGGCGCTGGTGCAAGCGTGAGATTCTTCCAGGCACTGTCGGGCAGCGGTGATCTTCGCGCCGTGCGGCTGATGGCGGTGCTGTAGTCCACCGGACTATCGAACTCGATGTCGGCTTTCGGCAGCGCCTCGCTCAAGGACACCGGCACGGTATGTATCGTGAACTCACTGTCGATCGCACCCGCAAGGTCGATGCGCGCGATCGTCAGGCCCCAGATCCAGACGAGTCGGCCCGGCTGGAGCTTCTGCACTATGGGATCGGCAGCGGCAAATGTGTAGGAGTCGCCGTCGCGGCTGATCGCGCGCAAGGAACGCAGCGCTTCCTCGCGACTCACCGGAACGACGCTGTCGCTCCATTGCACTTCGAACTTCTTGGGCTTGACCTCGTGCACGGAATTGAGGTATGCCCGGATCGCGCTTTGATCCGCCCCCTCCATCATCGACGTGTTGAAGGTCGTCGGTTGAGCCTGAGCGCTCCCGGCCGACGCAGCGCCCTCCTCGGCCGCGCGTTTGCGGCACGCACTCGAGAAGAGCAGCCCGGCAGCGCAGGCACTCCACACCGTTACTCGCCAACGACGTCCGCGTTTCATGCAACGCTCCTTGTGCTTGATTACACGTTAGCCGTTAGCCGGTAGCCCGTAGCAGCTCGTAGCTCGAGTCCACTGCTTGACGCTGAGGGCGGTTGCGCGCGTCCTTGGCGCTGAAGAGCAAGTAATAGCTCGCCGGGTCCACGCCGCCGACCTGAACCACATCGTCGTAGTCGCCACGCTCCTCGTGGTGCGTCAGGGTCAGCATCAACGAGTTCATTGGCCGGATTGTTGGCACCGGCGGCTGCAAAACGACGGCGACAGCGACAACCGGGAGCAGCCCGGCATGTCGTCGGGCAGACTCCAGGGCCACCCGCGCGAGCCGGGCCTCGAAACGCCGCATCGCACCATCCTCGAGGGAGGAACGCTTACGAGCTCACGACGACTGCACCCCCGCGACCGGGGGAGATCATACGAGTGGGTCGAAGGGGCGGCAAGTCGGCGGCCCTTCGGGACCAGCGGCTGGATGGCACGCGTTCCACCCAGCGCGCTGCGCTGGCGCAGCGGAAGACGCTCAGCGCCGACGCGGATTGGGGTTTCGCCACCCACAAGGAAGCCACTAGTGAGCACGACGAGCATCCCATTGCCGTCACCGGCTGCGGGATTGGACGTCGGCGGGTGACTTGGCCGTGTTGCCCTGCCACGATTCGAGGATCTCGGCCTGCAGCGGGTTGGGGTGGTCGATCGGCGTGATGTGGTAGGTCTCGTCCATGCGGTGCGCCAGCATCACGTCGATCGTCCGGTCGTGGCCATCCCGGGAGATCCCGACCTTGACCACATCGCCGGGCTTCCTGGTCACGATATAGGCGCGCAGCGTCGTGCCCGGGGTCGTGGCGCCATCGATCGATTCGACTACGTCTCCCACACGGAGGCCGGCGTGCTCGGCGGGCGACTTCTCCATGACCGCCGTGATCCCCACCTTGCCCTCCACGTCCTCGTCGATCGCGCCGAGGAAGGGATCGTTCGTCTCGACCGGCGGATCGAGTCGCAGTCCAGCGTAGGCGAGATACTTGGGATAATCGATCTCCTTGGTCGTGTTGGCGTACCGGAAGACGTCGCCCAGCGGCGCGCCGGCCACGGCCTCGCATGCCTTCTGGAATTCCTCGTCAGTCCAGCCACGCTTCAGCTGCTTGTAGTACTTCTGGTAGAGATTGCGCATCACGTTGTCGAGCGACTTCTGGTTCTTCGTGTCGTGGCGGATTGCGAAGTCGAGGACGAGACCCAGCAACGGCCCAGTGTTGTAGTAGGAGACCGTCTTGGAGATCGGACCAGTCGGTGGGATGCCGGATTGCGCGGGGCCACCAGGCGTCCCAGCACGGGCGCGCGCGCCAGCGGCTCCGCTGCCGCCGGCGCCTCCCTGCCCCCGTCTAGCAAAACTGTACTGTGTCCAAGTGTTCCAACTGTCCATGGTGGGCGACTCATAGAGATGGCCGGTGCCGTCTTCCACCGTCTTCATGTCTTTCGTGAAGCTGCCCAACAGATCATCCAGCGTCATGAGCCCGGCACGCGCCACCAGCATGTACTCGTAATAGACCGTGAAGCCCTCCGAGACCCAGAGCATGTGCGTGCGGTTTTCCCGGTCGTAGTCGAAGGGCCCGAGCGCGATGGGGCGGATGCGCTTCACGTTGTACGTGTGGAAGTACTCGTGCGCCAGGAAGCCAAGCTCGCGATTGCGCACCGGTCCCGGGGTGTCGTATGCGGGGTTCGCATGGAAGGGAACGGCCGCAGAGTTCAGGTGCTCGACGCCACCGCCGCCGGCGCCGTAGCCCAGGAATACATAGTGGGAGTATGGGATATCGCCCATCATCTGCGTGGCGACCTGCACGATGGACTTCAGCTGGTTCATGAACTCGGCGCCGTCGAAGGCCTGTGCGTCCATGTTGTAGGCGACGAACTCGTGGCGCACACCACCCACCTCGAAGGCCGGCAGTGAATCCAGATTGCCGATGAGAATTGGACTGTCGTACAGCGCGTCGTAATTGGGCGCCTCGTAGACGTGGCGCGCGCCTGGCGAGGCAGGATCGAGACCGGTGGCCACGTCTCGCCACCCCGCCGGCGGCTCGATGTCCACCGTCACGCGATGATTGATGAGGTCCGCGGGATACATGAAGACCCCGGTGCCGATCAGGAAGCCGTGCGAGGCGTCGAGATAGGGGCTGGCCACGAACGACGTGGTGGCCAGTACGTCGTACGTCAGCGTCACCCTCGGGGCATTGGCCGTCCGCACGCGCCAGTCGTTGGGCGAGACCTTGTCGTCGACCGATACGAGGTCCCACCCAAGATCATGCCCCGCGCCATCCACGGCTTTGAAGTCTTTCACGTTGCGCGCGAAATCCATGATGCCGTAATAGCCCGGCGACCACACCGGCAGCTTGAAATCGATCGACGGTCCCGTCAGGCTGTCGCACTGCATGACGACGTGATAGACCTGCGAGGCCGCATCCGGCATTGTCACCGTGAAGGCGATCGTCCCGCGCGTCTGTTGCGCCGAGGCCAGCGAGGCCGACAACAGGGCGCCGACGCCGAACAGCATGCTGCGACCCATGTTCTTCATGCGACGTTTCCTCTTGAGTGTACGGAGCGGTAGATCCCGCGAAGGCACCTGGCGGCGGCGCACGTTAAGCCGCCACCGTTGTGCTACTTCCGGTTCTCAAACTACAGGAGCAGATGCCAACAGCAGCAACCCACTGTGGATCGCGAAAACCTCGTCGGCCGCGAAATTACACGCCTTGCACGGTTCGGGGACGAAGCCACTGTCATTCGACAGTGGCTTCGTGTTTCACGACCTTTAAGGACTACCGCGCGCTCACCCTGTTCGCGAACCACTGAAGGATCGTGGTTTCGAGCGCAATCCGGTGATCGGAAAAGGGGTGGTCAGTGTCGAGTGACCGGCGTGTGACGTCCGGTGCGCGGACCTGCGTTAGCGCGTCCATGAGCTCTGCGCCCTGATCGTCAGGCGTGTCATGCGTCGCGGTCACGACGAGGATCGGCACGTGTCGCAGCGCAGCCGCGCTGCTCTCCAGATGCCAGTCATATCCCGGCGCGACAATCTCTTTGGCGAGATCCACGTCCGTGTACCCGCCCAGTCGGCCGTCGACGTCATCGAACGCGGCGTGTGCCGCGGCCGGTAGTTTGTCGGGCGCTACCATGAACATCGGCACGTCCGGCGCCGGATTCCACGGCGCCAGAAGGACGAGTCCCGCGAGGTGTGGATGTGTCGCCGCCACCCGAACCGCCACGAATCCGCCGTAGCTGTGTCCCAGGACAATGAGGCGAGTCGTATCGATGCGAAACCTCGCGCCGACGGTCGGATCTCGGAGAAAGGCCAGCGCCGCGACCCCATTGGCCACACCCCGCGCGAGCGTAAAAGCGCCGGGACTCCCCCAGGATCCCCGGTAGTGAAACGACAGCACGTTGTAGCCGGCCCGGCGGAGCACCTGCGCCAGATCGAGGTTCTCTTCGTTGCCGGGGAGCCCGTGGAGATTGAGGACTGTCGGATGCGGCCCGACACCGGCCGCAGCGAGCATCACGCCATTGAGTTGCACGTCTCCGCTCGGGATCCAGACCGCCTCGTTGTGCATCGGGTGCGCACTGTCACGCGGCGGATCTCGGACAATCGCATTCGGCATGGTCGTCCCCGGCGTCTGCGCGATTGCGCACGGCAACGCGCACGCGCTCGCCAGAATGCACGCCACCGCGAGCGTGTTGGGGCGCGCGAGCCCGAATAGCCGAGTCATCCGGAAGACATTCGTGCTCGCGAGAGCTCCTGTCAACGGCGTGGCCCCGGCGCAACGAGGTTCATTTTGTATTCGACGGTCAGTACCGAGGCATTCGGTAGCACCACTGTCATCGCCGCGTAGCCGGCGGCCGAATCAGCAATTGTGCCGACGATGCCGCCGTGCACAAAGGGGAGCGCGGCCTCGTGGCGCACAAGCCATCAGACCGCCCAGGCTCTTCGTCTCCTTTCTCCTTTCTGGTTCGCTCCTCTCTATTTTTGGCCGCTCCGCGGCCAAAAATGGGCCTGGGTAGCGTTGAACTACCGACCTCACGCTTATCAGGCATCCGGGTAGGGTGCTAACCGGCGGCAACTTGCCGCTGTTCCCTCTGACGGTGCCGCCATCCGCCTGATTGCGCACCGCGAGAAACGGCAAGATGCCGGGTTGAATTGTCCCCCGAACTGTCCCCACGGATTGGGCACTTCGGCCGGTACAACGAGATGGGCAACGATTCGTGGTCAGACACTTTTCCCCACGCGGCGCGTTGGCCGTGTGCTCACCGGACCGTGACCGTCTGCATCATCCCTTCCATGAAGTGCGGCTTCCCGGTTTTCACGTCCGGCACGAGGCAGATCAGCAGGTAGTTGCCGGGCACGAACGTCGCCGTAAAGGTTTGCACGACGCCCATCGCAGCGGCGGTCGTCCCGCCGATGGCGTGTGCAGGCGCCGGGCCCTTCATTGTCTGCGTCCACTTGACGTAATCCTGTGCCGTCTTGCCACTGTCGAGCTGCACGACGAGCACCTCGTGCGGCTGGCCGGGCGCGGTCACGACCTGGAAGGTGTGGGTCCCCGGCGTGATCGGATAGGCGAGCGCGAATATGAAGTCGCTGAGCTGGATCGCGTTGTCGGCGACCGGTTCGACGGCCTTGAGCGTCCCGGCGGTCGTGGCTGGTGCCGGCATCACGGTCAGCGCGCGATACATGCCTCTCAGGTAGTGCGGCACGCCCCCGGGCATGGTGAGGATGCAGAGGATCGCGTAGTTGCCTGGCACGAGGTCGAGCGTCGCGACCGACTCCTTGCCGGAATCGGGCGCGTTGGGACCGCCGATGTACCTCGCCCACGGTGGCATCGCGTCGGGGGTCTTCTTGAGCGACGCGATGAGATCAGCGACCGTCTTGCCGCTGTCCAGGCGCACCAAGAGCGCATGATGCAAGCCTGGCCCATCGTTTATCAGATGGAAAGTGGTAACGCCGGCCGGAATCGTGTCTGGGGCGTCGAATGCGTAGTCTCGCGCATGGATCGTCACCGACGCCGGCGCCGGTGGCGCGGCCGCCACGGGCTTTTGCTTCGACTGACATCCGGCTACGGTCAGAGCGAACACGAGAACGAGGAACCGCTCGCGCATGGACCTCTAGTGTGATGGAAGGGTGCGCTGCATTTTAGTTCGTTCCCGCATGGGCGGGAACGCCACGACGAAGCGAATATACCGCAGTCGATAGAAGTCCGGAAACTGGGAAGATGCCTCAACGGACGTGCGGGAAAAGCTGACACGGCAGCATAGCCCCGTAATACAATCGGAGCGCGCCCAGGGCTAGAAGATGGGCGGGCGAGCGAAACCGCTGGTCTCCCGAGATCGCCACATGAGATATCGAACGTTGCAGCTCCGCAATATGCACACGGTGTTCTTTGCAGTTGGGTTGAGCGCCGCCGCTTGCGCGGTCATGACCAGCCGAGCGGGCGCGCAGGGCGCGGCGCGGCCAGACTCCGTGCTCGCGACACCAGCTGCGATCAACGCTGGCCGCGCGATTTTCCACGGCCAGGGTACATGCCTGATTTGCCATGGCTCAAACCTCGAAGGCGGGGTCGGTCCGCAACTCCTCAGGCCTCATGAGTGGAAGGACGCTAAGGCAGGCACCATCGCCGCAATCGTTGGCGTGATCTCGAATGGAGTGGAAGGTACGGCGATGGCGTCGCACCCCGGAGGGATCAGCGACGAGCAGGTGCGCCAAGTGGCGGCGTACGTGTGGGCCGTGAGCCACGGCCAGGCGAAACCCTAATGCGACTGGCGCGTGCAGGGCCTCGCCTGGTAGCGACGCCCGCGACGCGCCGAGCTGCGACACGCTTGACCCGACGGCCCAACCGGCAATCCGCGCTCCCCTCAAATTTGTGATCCCGCGTTACGGTTACGGCCGACCTTGGGGGGATAACATTCCCCCAGCTGACGCCCTTTGGCCGCCTCGCCTGGTCTGGCCATCTGCCAGCTTTTCCCGCACCTGCGTTGAAGCATTTTCCCGACCCCGGGAGCTGTACCGGCTTATATTGGCCCTGTCGTGGCGTTCCCAGTATGGCAGGAGTGGACTAAGTCCATCTCAACAGCGCTTCATGTGCCGAGTACCTCTCCGCTCTGCTGTTCGGTCTGATCGTGGCTGGCTGTCAATCGAAGCAGACGCGGGCCGTCCCGCCACCCTCGCCACGCCATCGGCGGGACGGCCGCTGGCCCCGCTGGCATCAAGCAGCTGATGGCCGCGATTGCAGGCGAGCCGAGGCGATTGTGATACGGGAGCAGGACGTCGCACCGGTAGCCGCCGTGTTGCATTCAGATGGACTTCACTTCGCGCGGCACTCGGTTTGCCACTGGAGCCGCGCGTCGCTGCAGGACCGGCAATGACTGGCGACCAATTTGACGGAGCAAGCGGGACTGGCGACCGCGGCAAAGAGCGCTCAATCCCTCGCATTCGCCGCTACCGCTGGCCGGTGATTCTCGTTGTGATCGCGGCGCTAGTGACGTTGGCGGGAATTTTATGGGCCGACATCGCAAAAAGCAGGGAAGCAACAATTCTGCACCACACAGCCTCCGTCCAGATCCCGATTGATTCAGTGCGGGCGACAAGTTCTTCCGTTTTTACCGCCGCCCACGCGTCATTCTACGACGCCGTCAGGGAATTCCTCGGATGGCAATCGACGCCCGTCCAGCCAATCGCCTTTAATCACAGAATTCACCTCCAGAAGGGCCTGCAGTGCACGACCTGTCACACGGGAGTCACCCAAGGGCCGGACGCTGGGATCCCCAGCACGAATTTCTGCATGGTGTGTCATCAGGTGATCGCGGCGCAAAAACCGGAAATCAAGAAGCTTGCGGCATACGCGGCGAAGGGGCAGGACGTTCCCTGGCAACGTGTCTACTGGTTCTATCCCGATAGACACGTCCGATTCTGGCACTCGCCGCATATTCGCGCTGGACTGGGCTGCGAGCAATGCCATGGCAACGTGGCACAGCAGACGGTTGCTGTTCGGTCGAAGGACCTCACGATGAACTTTTGTCTGAATTGCCACGTGGCGAAGGGAGTCTCGATCGAATGTATAACGTGTCACTTTTAGACCCACTGCCTGGCCCTTGTTATGCCGATTCGGGCGCGGGAGCGTTGACGAGATGAGGCGCCGCGATTTCCTGAAAATAGCCGCCGTTGGCGGCGCTGCCGTCACGATCGATGGTTGCGGCGATCATGCAACCCAGTTGATCCATTTCATTCCGGAAGAAACGTTGGTTCCGGGGGTGGCCGTCTGGCGACCTGGCGTGTGCAACCAGTGTTCTGCGGGCTGCGGTTTGCAGGTGAAGGTCATGCAGGGGGACGCGGAAGTTGTCCGGAACGGTCAATCCGGACTCATCAAGAATGGGACTGGCCAAGAAGTTGGAGGGAAATCCGCAACATCCCGTAAACCACGGCAAGCTGTGCGCTCGCGGTCAGGCAGGACTACAAGTAACCTACAACCCGGACCGGATCCAGCAGCCCTTGAAGCGCACAGGAGAGCGTGGCGCCGGCCAATTCGCCCGGATCGGATGGGACGAGGCAATCGAGAATCTCGTCGCCCATCTCAGTCCTCTCGCCTCCGAGCAGCCCCCCCAGTCCTTGGGGTTCCTGACCCGCCCGCTCATGGGACAGCGCCGGACGTTGGTCGAGCGGTTTCTCTCTGGCTTCAATGGCGCGCAGATGGTTTCGTTTGAGCCGTTCGATGATTCCGTTCTGCGTGAAGCGAACCGATTGAGCTTCGGCCACAGCCAGCTTCCCACCTTCGACCTTGCGCGGTCGAATTACGTAGTGTGCTTCGGTGCGGACTTCCTTGGCACGTGGAACTCGCCGGTTGCACACAACGTCGGCTACGGAGCGATGCGCCAGGGTCGCCCTGGCAATCGAGGGAAGTTCGTGCAAGTCGAGTGCTGTATGTCGCAGACCGGTGCCAACGCAGACGAGTGGATTCCAGCGCGGCTGGGAACAGAAGGCCATCTGGCCTTGGCGTTTGCCCATGTAATGGTGAACGAGCATCTCGTAAAAGCCGAGTCGGCAGGAACGGCTGGTAGCCGAATTGATGGCTGGAGCAAAGGCCTGCCGGATTACTCCCCTGATGTGGTTGCACGGAAAACAGGGGTTGCTCCGGAAATCATCACGAGGCTGGCCCGGGAAATGGCGACAGCTGGGTCAGGCCTGGCCATTGTGGGTGGCGCGCCGCTCGCGCAGACCAATGGATTGTTCACAGCCCTTGCTGTGAATGCTCTCAACGAGCTGTTGGGCGGCGTCGGAACACCTGGTGGCGTGGTCTTCTCACCGGGGCTGCCGTTGGCTGAGTCGAAGAGACTACCCGCCAAACCGGCCGAGCCAAGGTTGGTTTCGGTCCGCACCTTTGCGGAGCAGGTCCTTTCCGCGCGCGAGCCGGATACGATCAAGGTTCTCCTCGTCAATGGGGCGAATCCTGTCTTTGCCGCACCCACCGGCTGGCGAGTGCGGGAGGCGCTGGACAAAGTCCCGTTCATCGTGAGCTTCGGCAATTTCCTGGACGAGACCAGCAACCTCGCCGATTTGATCTTGCCAGATCACTCCTACCTCGAATCGTGGATGGATGATGTTCCGGAATCCGGAACCGTCGACGCTGTACTGAGCATCGCGCCACCGGCCATGCTCCCCCTGCACGAAACTCGAGCATTGCCTGATGTGCTGCTCGATGTCTCACGCCACCTGGGCGGCGAGGCGAGCAACGCCCTTCCGTGGAAAAGCTACGAGGAAATGCTGCAGGCCACGTTCACTCCTCTGCGGCATTCCGTGGGCTCGATTGCGGCCGATACAGATGAGGAGTTCTGGGAAAAACTGAAGGAGCAAGGAGGCTGGTGGAGCAGCAATCGACTTGCGCCACCGAGATCATCGCCGCCCGTTGCGTCCTTCACCCCAGTCAAGAGCGAAGACCCCACGTGGGACGGGGCAGTCACGGAGTACCCGTTTCAGTTCCTTCCCTATGTGTCGCAACAGTTTCTGGACGGCACCCACGCGAACCTGCCCTGGCTGCAGGAGCTGCCGGAAGTTCTTTCCACCGCGATCTGGAGCAGCTGGGTGGACATCAATCCGCAAACGGCGGCGCGTCTGGCCATCCGGCAAGGCGACTTGGTCGAAGTATCTTCGCAACACGGAGGGGTTCGCGCTCCAGCGGTGCTGTCACCGGGTATTGCACCGGACGTCATTGCCATGCCGGTGGGTCAAGGACACGAGGAATACGGCCGCTATGCCACGGGCCGCGGGGCAAACCCTGTTCACGTTCTGGCGCCGCAGATGGCGACTGCCACCGGGTCGCTGGCTTGGGCAAGTACTCGCGTAAAGGTGGCACGGGTCGGCTCTGGCGATCTGATCTTGTTTTCTGGCGGTCCCACCGAGTGGCGTGCGGAGAAGCTCAGCAGGTAACGACCGCCGGTGAAACCAGGAGGAGGAGCGTTGATGGCTCATCAATGGGGAATGGTAATTGACCTCGACCGTTGTACCGGTTGTGAGGCCTGCGTCGTAGCCTGTCACGCCGAGAACAACATTGCCACCGTACGCCCCGAGGAAGCAGCACGAGGGCGAACCATGCACTGGATTCACGTGGAACGGTATTGGGAGGGTGAATATCCAAACGTCCGCGCTCGGTTTCGGCCGGTTCTCTGTCAGCAGTGCGGTGCGGCTCCCTGCGAGCCAGTGTGCCCGACGTATGCGAGCTACCACACTGCGGAGGGCCTGAACGCGCAGGTGTACAACCGGTGTATCGGTACTCGCTATTGCGCCAATGCGTGTCCGTACACGGTTCGGGTCTTCAACTATTTCAGTCCTGAGTGGGACAAGCCGCTGCACCTCCAGCTCAATCCGGATGTCTCGGTCCGCGAGGCCGGCGTGATGGAGAAGTGCACGTTTTGCACCCAGCGAATTACTGCGGCGGAAATTCACGCCCGGGCGGAAAACCGCGAGTTGAAGGACGGCGACGTCACTCCGGCCTGCGTGCAATCCTGCCCGGCGGGGGCTATGGTCTTTGGCGATCTGAGCGACCCGACCAGTCAGGTGTCCCGGCTTGCGCGTCTGGCGCGGGGTTCGAAGCTCCTCGAGGAGCTGGGCACGTTGCCGGCGATTACCTACCTTGAACGAGAGTCCTCGCTTGGCGCCGAATAGCGCGACGCAGACCAACGTGATCGATCAGGAGGCCGAGCGTACTCGCGAGGACCTCCTGAGGCCCGTGTTCCGCACAACGTGGCGCTTCTATGCGCTGGTCGGCGTGTTGGTCGCTATCGGGCTCCCGGGCCTCGCCTGCTTCATATATCAAGCCTATTCGGGCCTGGGCGTGACGGGCCTTTCGCGTCCTGTGTTCTGGGGTTTCTACATTACAGACTTCGTCTTCTGGATTGGCATCAGCCACGCCGGCACACTGATCTCCGCCATTCTTCGCCTGGTCAATGCAGGGTGGCGGCGCCCCGTCACTCGGTGCGCGGAGGCGATCACGGTGTTTGCCTTGATCGTTGGCGGACAATTTCCGCTCATTCACTTGGGCCGCCCTTGGTTGTTCTTCTACCTGATTCCGTACCCTAGCGAACGGCACATTTGGCCGAATTTTCGCTCTCCCCTGCTCTGGGATTTCCTGGCCATCAGCACGTACATCACCGGGAGTATGACGTTCCTGCTCCTTCCCATCATTCCCGACTGGGCCACCGTGCGTGACCGGGCGACTGGCTTGCGCAAACGCATTTACACCGTTCTCGCACTTGGCTGGCAGGGGACCCCGCGGGAATGGCATCGGCTCGAAACAGCCATGCGTATCATGACGGTGGCGATCATCCCCGTGGCTGTTTCAGTTCATACGATCGTGTCCTGGGATTTCGCGATGGCCCTGGTGCCTGGGTGGCACTCGACCGTCTTTGGACCGTACTTCGTAGCGGGTGCCATATTCAGCGGGATTGCGGCCCTGATCATTGCCATGGCACTGCTCCGTAAGTTCCTGCACCTAGAGGAATATCTGACGCCGGTTCATTTCAACAATCTTGGCAAGCTTCTGTTGTTGATGAGCCTTTTGTGGTTCTATTTCGTCTTTGCCGAGCGCCTTACGATTTGGTACGGCAACGAGACCCCCGAGATGCCCGCGTTCTGGTCCGTCCAGCGCGGGCAGTTCGCCGGGCTGTTCTGGACCATGGTCGCCTGCAATTTCCTCATTCCATTTCCGATCCTAGCGATTAAGAAACTGCGGACGATTACGGGCACGGTGATCGCGTCGGCAACGGTGGTCGTGGGAATGTGGCTGGAGCGGTTTTTGATCGTGGTGCCTCCCTTGGAACACAAGTACTTGCCGTACAACTGGGGCAGTTATCGGCCGACGTGGGTTGAGATTACGATCATGGTCGCAACTGCTGCGGGCATGGTCCTGCTCTACGTGCTATTCGCGAAAGTCGTGCCCATCATTTCGATGTGGGAGTTGAGGGGAGGCGAGCACGCAACAGCAGCTGAAGTCGAGGCGCGTGGCGTCGTGGGTCGGAGTGGCGCCGTGCCGGATGCCACGTTGCTGGGCGCCAATGGTTAGAGGCGGATGAAGCACATGAACGCTATATACGGGCTGTTTTCGAGTTCGGATGCCGCGCGACACGCGCTTGCCGCGCTTCGCACCGGCAGCCCTGAACTCGGCATTAAGAAGGAGTCGATCATTGTCATCTCTTCTGTGCCCTTGGAGGGGGAGGGTCTGGGATGGAATGAGCAGCGAAGTCGCATGCCCGGGCTTGCGGTGCTCGGCGGCCTGATAGGGGGAACAACGGGCTATGCGCTCGCGTCGTTTACCCAGCGTACCTATCCCTTACCAACCGGGGGCATGCCCATTGTGGCGCCGTGGCCCACCGGAATCGTTATGTATGAACTAACGATGCTCGGTGCGATTCTCACGACGATCGTTACTTTCTTCATTACGGCACGCCTGCCGCGGTACAGAAACCGGATTTACGATCCGGAAGTCTCGTATGGGAAAATACTCGTGGGAGTGGCTGAGGCGGATCGAGACCTTGGCGCGAAAGTCACGCAAAGGCTGTACGAGCAGGGAGCCGAGCAGGTCAAGGAAATTACGGGGCATCAGAAGCGCGTGGGGGAGCGCGAGCCGGGTACGTAGTTCGCTACCCGCACCTTCATGCGCGGCAGGGTGTGTCCCGAGATCAGTTGATATTCAGGTGATGGCCTCGCGGGCGCTCCGCGCCCGTGGCACCTCCAGACGGTCCTCGCCGACGACCAGCGAGCCATGGATGCCATGATCGACGTATTCCCTCGGGCACAGGTCGCGCGCGCCACCCTGGTCGCCAGCACGCGCGGGCGACCGCGGCGAGGCGCGCGGCGCAGAGTGAGCCCCCGCGCGATGCTCGCCGCCCTCGTGTCAATGGCGCTCTGTGCCACGGTCGCTCGCGCGCAGCCGAACCGAGTGCCGCGCGAGATCGACGCCTACGCCGCCCGCGCCCTGGAGGAGTTCCATACCCCCGGCCTCGCGATCGCGATCGTCAAGGATGGCCACGTCGTGTTTGCCAAAGGCTACGGCGTGCGCCGGCTCGGCGACCCGACGGCAGTGGACACGAATACGCTGTTTCAGATCGCGTCCAATACCAAGGCATTCACCGCCGCAGCGCTCGCGATCCTGGTGGACGAGGGCCAACTGAAGTGGGACGACCGCGTGACGCAGTTCATCCCTTGGTTCCAGCTGTCCGACCCGTATGTCACCAGCGCCTTCACTGTGCGGGACATGCTCACGCACCGCAGCGGGCTCGGACTCGGCGCCGGCGACCTCCTCTGGTTCCACTCCAATTATTCACGCGACGAGATCGTCCGCCGGATGCGAGCGGCCAAGTTCGTTACCGGCTTTCGCGCCGCCTATGCCTACGACAACGTGATGTACATCGCAGCAGGCCTCGTCGTCCACGGGGTGAGCGGCACGACCTGGGACTCGTTCGTCCGCGACCGTATCCTCCAGCCCCTTGGCATGACGGACGCGACGACGACCCTCGAGGCGGTGCCGCCCGGGGCCGATGCGGCGAGGCCGCACGCGTACGAGGACGGCCACATCGTCATCACACCCGCTGACTCGACGACCTCCATCGCGCCCGCGGGCGGCGTCAACGCGAGCGTCGCCGATCTCTCGAAGTGGATGATCGTCCAGCTGGATTCGGGGCGGCTGGCTAATGGCCATCGGCTCTGGAGCGCCGCGCGCACGGAAGAGATGTGGGCGCCGCAGACGATCATCCCGATCGATACCGTGCCCCGTGCGTTCGCGGCGCTGATGCCCAACTTCGAGGCCTATGGATTCGGCTGGGATCTGCGCGATTACCGCGGCCGCAAGGTCGTCACGCATAGCGGTGGGCTCGCGGGCATGACCTCCAACACCTTGCTCGTGCCGAGTGAGAAGCTGGGTGTCGTGGTTCTCACCAACGGCGAGTCAGCGCTCTCCGAGGCGCTGTGTCAGTGGGTCATCGACGCCTATCTCGGCGCACCTGCCACGGACTGGCCGAAACTCTTTGCGGAGCGGGAGCAGCGGGAGGATTCGGCGGGTCGCGCACGGGAGCATCAGCAGCGGGCCACGCGTGCCGCCGGTTCGCACCCCACGCTTCCCATCGCGAGATACGCCGGGCAGTACACCGACTCACTCTACGGCGACGCGACGATCGCCGAGGAGAACGGGCATCTGGTCCTGCGATTCAGCCACTCGCCCGCCTTTACTGGCGACCTCGAGTTCTGGCAGTACGACACGTTCATCGCACATTGGCGAGCGAAACACCTGGAAGACGCCTACGTGACATTTGCGCTGACGCCGTCGGGCGGGATCGACCACTTCACGATGGCGGCCGTGTCACCTCTGGCGGACTTCAGCTTCGATTTCCAAGACCTGTGGTTCAGGCCGGCGACGAAATCCCGATCTGAGCCCGCGGTGGCAGCTGGTGACTAGCGGCAGCCGGCGTGTGTACCTGTCGTCGTGGCGCGCTTCTCGCGCCACCCGCGGACGCGGAGTTGCAACCAGCCCATTTATCGTCCGAATCCCGAAGCCCGAACCCCGTTCCTCTCTCGAGATGGGACGCGCAGGCTGCTCGCCATCTCGGCTTGCCGTTCATCGAAGTGGCTCTCGAGCGTTCTGAGGCGGATCTGTACTCGGGAGGCGCCCAATCAATCGCACAGGATTTCACGCATCTCGATCACGTCAAGTCAACGCTTCTATTGGCGCGTGTTTGAGCGCGTGTTGGAGACACAGCTGCACGATAAACGCGCACGGCAAACGCCATGGCGCGAAATGTCGGCCGCGAGCGTCAGCGGGGCGTCAGGGCAGAAAGTAGAGAGTAGAAAGTAGACCGAGTAGCGCGGCCCCGTGGCGCTTACTGCCATCGGGGCCGTTGTGGCTGGTCGTCTACTTTCTACTTGCTGTGTCGCTACTCTCTATTTGGCCGCTACGCGGCCAAATGGGCCTGGGTAGAGTTGAACTACCGACCTCACGCTTATCAGGCATCCGTGTAGGGTGCCAAAGTCCGGCAAGTTTGCGTATTTCGGTCAAGCTGATCGCACATTCCGCGCGAAGCTGATCAGCCGTTTCGCTCCAAGCTGATCACGCGATGCAGGGCACGCCGATCGCGTGCATCCGCGCGAGGCTGGTCACCGAGTCGGTGGGCCACGAGATCAGTTAGTAATGATGGCGCGTGAGTCTCACGTGTTACTCCTGATCGATCTTTGGTTGGCCGAGCCGGCGGAGTGAGCCGCCGGTCAGGGTGATGCGGTGCGCGTGATGCACCAAGCGATCAAGGATTGCGTCGCCAAAGGTGGCGTCGCCGACCAGCTCGTGCCAGTGCTCCACAGGGAGTTGGCTCGTCACGAGCGTGGCGCGTCGGTCGACCCGATCTTCGACGATCTCGAGGAGATCGCGTCGTTCACGATCACCGAGAGGCGCGAGTCCCCAGTCGTCCAGGATGAGGAGGTCCGTCTTGGCGAGGTGCTGCAGCAGCTTGCCGTAGGAGCCGTCGGCCCGGGCCCGCACTAAGTCTTCGCCCAAGAGACGCGGGAGTCGGAGGTAGCGCACGGAGTGGCCCTGCCGGCAGGCGCTCAGCCCGAGCGCACAGGCGAGCCACGTCTTACCGGTGCCCGTTGGACCGACGAGCAGGACCACCTGGTGCGTGCGGATCCAGTCGCCGCCGGCGAGTCGCAGGACGAGCGCGCGATCGAGTCCACGTTTCGCGCGGAAGTTGATGTCCTCGACACAGGCACTCACGCGGAAGCGGGCGAGTTGGAGGAGCCGGGTGAGTCGCCGATCGGCGCGCGCAGCCTGCTCGCGCTCGAGGAGGAGCGCGAAGCGGTCTTCGAAGCTGATCTGAGCGATGTCGGGTACGCCGCGTTGCTCGTCGAGCGCGGCGGCCATGCCGGTCAGACGCAGGGACTGTAACTGGGAGAGGGTTTGTTCAATCAGCATGCGAGTGGTCCTCCACGTAGGGGTCGAGCATGACGAGCGGGGAGCGAGCGGATGCGGGTGGCGGCGCGGCGAGCGCGCGACGGTAGTAGTCGGCACCACGCACGTAGGCGTGGGTGGTCGGGAGATGGAGATGCGGCGCGGAGTCGATGTCACTGAGTGAGAGTTGGTCCAAGTGCGTCGCGAGGATCGATTTGATCGAGCGGTAGCTCACGGCTCCGGTGGCGAGCGCTCGACCGGCCGCGGCCTCGAGGCGCGCCGGGGTGTAGCGGCGCGCGAGGGAGAAGAGACCCAAGCACGCCCGGTAGCCCTGCTCCGGGTGGGGGTAGCGCTCCAGGATGTGGGTGACGACCTGCTCGGTCGACGCCCCGATGTGCGCGCCCCAGGCGATGAGCCGCGACGGCGTCCAGTCGAGGTGTCGCTCTGTGACTTGGGCCGGTGCGCGGGATCGGTGGTCGCGCGTCCGGGCACAGTGCTCCGACGGTGGGCCGCGACGCGCGTGCCCTGGTAGAGTATCTCCACCATGGTCGCCGTGAGCCGGACGTCGACGGTCGCGCGGACCAGCGCGTACGGTACGCTGTAGAGATGCCGCTCGACCGACACGTGATAGTCGATGTTGACCTTGGCCTGCCTCCAGTCGGCGAGCTCGTAGCGGGTCTCGGGGAGCGGACGGAGCGCGGCGCGCTCACTCGCCTCGAAGAGCGAGCGGCGGCTGCCCAAGAGTTTCTGAAACGGGCGATCGTTCACGCGCTCCCGGGCGAAAGCGAGAGCGTGATTGAGTTCGGCGAGTGAGGTAAAACGCTCGTGCCGGAGCGGCGCCAGCATCTCGCGTTCGACGATCTGCACCGCGGTCTCGACCTTCGCCTTGTCCCGAGGGGAGGCGACGCGCGTGGGCAGAATCGCCGTGTGGTAGTGGGCGGCGAAGTCGCGGTAGGTCGGGTGGACTTCGGGCTCGTAGTAGCAGGGCTTCGTGACGAGCGCCGACGCATTGTCCGGGATGATGAGCGCGGTGGCCCCGCCGTAGTACTCGAGCATCCGTACATGGGCCGCGATCCAGTCGGGCAAGGTCTGGGTCCACGTCGCTTCCACGTAGATCAGATTGCTCGCACCCAGCGCCGCGACGAAGATCTGCGCGTCGCGCACCGCCGTGCCGGGCCCCTCGACGATCGGCACCGTCGGGCCGGCATAGTCGACAAACGTGCGCTCGCCGGCCACGTACACCTGGCGGAGCACCGGATCGATCGTCGCCGCCCACGCGTGGTAGTGCCGACAGAATTGCGTGTACTGGTAGCCATCCGGCCACCGCGCCTTGTACTCCTGCCAGAGGAGCTGCAGTGTCACGCCCTTCCGCTTGAGCTCCGCGTGCACAGTCGACCAGTCCGGGAGCGCCCGGGCGGTCGGAGCCGGGATGGGCGGCCGGCGGAAGAGCTGGGCCTCGAGCGCGGCCTCGTCGAGCGCTGCCGCCAGCGGCCAGCCGACGCCACTCGCCACGAACCGCGCGAGATACGACTGTACGCTGCCTTGCGCGATCCCCAAGGCGCGCGCGATGGCCTGGTGGCTCAGCCCCTGGTCGAATCGGAGGCGCAGGACCTCGATCACCTTCCGCATGGCTACCCTCGCAGCTGGCACGACCTCGCTCCGGGAAAAAGTCCCGGAGGAGATAGCGCCGCCGGTGGGATCCCGCGGCCCCCCGACCCCGGTGATCAGGATCGAGCGAAATGGGTGATCAGCTTCCGCCGAAACGGGCGATCAGCTTGGAGCGAAACGAGCGATCAGGTTCGAGCGAAACGAGGGATCAGCATCGCCCGAAATCCGCAGGCAAGTTGCCGGGTTTCTCTCTGACGGTGCCGCCATCCGCCTGATTGCGCACCGAATGAAACGGCAGGATGCCGGGTCCAATTGTCCCCCGAATTGTCCCGAGAGAGCCTGGCAGCGACGGGCAACGAGAGGAGTGCCAGGTCCACATTGAACGGTGACGCCAGCCCGCCCTTCACCAGACACCCGGAACACACGGCCGCAGTTCACTCTTGCTAAAACCCAACTGCTGGGTTATCGTGCGGCATGCCCACGGTGCACCGCGAGCGCGGATTTGCCGTGCGGATCTACTTGCCGCCTCGGGAGCACGGGCCGCCACAGGTCCACGTCGTGAAGGGTGGAAGCGAGGTCAAGATTCATTTGGGCACGAGCTCGACCGCGCCGACCGTAGAACGCGTCTTTGCGATGCGGGACGCCGATGTCGTACGAGCCTACCGGATCGTGCTGGACCACCACGCCAAGCTGCTGGATAAGTGGAGAGAGTACCATGGCTAAGCATCGCGTAACAGATGCCGACATTCTTGCGCAGATCCCTGCTGCCCGAGCCAGAGAAACAGAGGCACGGCAGTGGGAACCCCGAGCCAAGGCCGCGAGGTATGACCGCGCCGCCCGGAGGATCACCGTCGACCTGACAAACGGCGCGCACGTTGCTATTCCGGTCGAGCGAATCCCTGAGCTTCAGGATGCAGCATCGGAGGATGTCGCAGCTGTCGAGGTAAGCCCCTCTGGTGAGGCCTTGCACTGGGAGAGGCTCGACGCGGATTATAGCGTACCGGACTTGCTGCTCGTTCTCCTGGGTCCAAAGGCCTGGCGCAGCGCCCTCGCACGAGCAGCCGGGCGCGTAAGCACCCCCCGAAAGCGACGCGCGGCCAAGAGGAACGGGGCAAAGGGCGGGCGCCCTCGCAAAAGGCCAGTGCCCGCGTGAGTGCCGCAGTGGTCGCGAGGAGAAGCCCGGGTTGATCCTTGACTACGATGCCCGTGGCAACCCGGTGAGCCTCGAGATCCTGGACGCCTCTCACCCTGTGACCGAGGCACGAAGGTCGATTTTCGCGCCGCCTAGCAGGACAGGTTGGGGCAATGATCAACCTGGGACCGAGGTCGAGCTCAGCCGGTTCCAGAAGCTTACCTTCCTGCGGTGTGTCAGGCGCAAATCGCGCTCGTAGAGCTCGTGGGAGGGGTGACCGCGGTAATCTTCAATGCTGGCGCTCACGCCGCGAAGTTCAACAAGGTAGCGCGCAGCGTGTCCATACGCCCTTGCATAGCCGCGGGACAGAATGGCATCGATCAAGGCTCGCCAGATCAGCGCGGCCGCCAACGGCCGTCCTCTCGTCTGTGCCGTCTTCACCAGCTTGGTGAGGAGTACGTAGTCACGTCCGTCCAGCTCTCCGGACCGGTCGACGAGCAGGTCCTCTGCGAGTGCAGGCTCCTCGATGGCGAAGAGCAGCTCAGCAGCGGTGGCGACGTACGGGCTGGTGGTCGCATCCTGACACACGCGCGCGCGGAACGTGCTGCGGTCGCCGGCCGGCAGCATCTGCTCCAGCGCCCGATACGAGTGAATGCTCGGCGCGCGGCGGTAGAACTCCCTTCGGACCTCGATCTGCCGATCTCGATCCCCCAACAGCTCGTAGGCTCGATCCAGCAAGTCCAGACGTTCGAATTGAGTGTTCTCCGCGCCGGGGAAACCGAGCCAGCGCAACGCACCAGCGCCATCACCATACGCGAGGTACACGTCGGCAATGTCGTTCGCCTGCAGGTCATTGGGGTCCGGCGAATGCACCAGGATCGATTCCTCGTAGAGCCTCGGGTCGCGAAGTGCACGGGCCACCAGTCCCATAGCGGCGGACGATCCGAAGACACGGTAGCCTTCGACTTGCCCGGACTTCTGAGCATTGATCGTCCGTCGCGCATCGTCCTCGAAGCGAGTCGCCAGTCCCCGTAGCTCGTCCTCGCGCAGCAGACGATCGGCGTGCTCCAGTAGCGGCTCCCGAACCCCATAGTCATTGGCCTGGTAGAACTCGTACAGGATCCCCGGCCAGTCCGTGCTGCGGCCCGGGTTCCTTGCGCGCACCGCCGCGGCCGAATCGAGCCAGAGTACGCAAGCCGCACGCAGCTCATCGCCGATGCAGCCGTCCGAGTCGTCCGCCCGGTCGAAGATCACCTGGTCGAGGCAGAACAGCTGCTCGGCGAGGGCGGCCGCCTTCTCTGGATCCCTGGCGAGAAGATTGGTGGCTATATCCTCGGCGATCGTGCCAATCTGGGCAGCGATCTGGCCTGTGTCGCCATATGCGATGAACCGCTTGCCACCGCGAATGAGATTGATTCGGCGCTGCAGCGCCTTCGGAAGCGCGCTCCGGTCCGTGAGATAGTCGATCCGCGCCGCCGTTTCCTCGGAACTGGTTGCCAGACGCACTACGAGCGCGACAAGCTCCTCCTTGGTGGCCGCCGCCACGCGCGACCGTAGTCGCTCCTCGGCAGGGTCGGCGCGTGGTAATCCAGCCTCCGGCTCGATGTCGGGCGGGTGGATCCTTCGCGGGCTCATAGTAGAATCTTCCGGGACAGATGAATGGTCAATGTTGGTCGCAACGAACTCCGGAATCGATGAGGCGGAGTCCGCAGATCAGCCAGATAGCGTTCACAGATGGAGCGCGCAGGCGGACCGCACGCGTAACGGGCGATTCGCTAGCTCACAACGCGAGGGGGAACCATGGCCCACACCGATTTCCCTGGCAAGGCACAGCGTAGGGAACTGCGCCGTTTAGCGGCCCTCGCGTACGACCGCGAGTTGGCAAAGGAATTGGAGGCCGTTGAAGTGCAGTTCCGACAGTGGCGCGCGGGCAATCTCGATGTCCATCAACTCAGTGATCTCATCCACCAGTTTCACGACGGCGTCGCTCGCGACCTATTTGTCATGTACACCGGCGGGCAACTCGGATCGGTTGTCGCGCAGGCCGTCGCTCGGAACGCTCTCCACGAGAACGAACTGCCCTTGGACCTCAGAGAGCTCTTACGCGAGCAGATCGCCTTTTACAAGGGGTCTGGCAGCCCGGATGATCCTACAGTGGCCACCCCGGGCGGGAGCGAAGCGATCTAGTCACCGCGTGCGCCAGCGGCGGCGCTATCAGATCTGCCGGTGGTCAACGCCTTTGAGGAGACACGACACCATGCGCGAGATCTCCTCGAGATCTGTGCGGCGCCGACCCTGCACATCCCCGCCGAGGACTCACGCGGCGTCAGCTGAGTCAGGGCAGAAAGTAGAAAGTAGAAAGGAGACCGAGGAGTGCAACGTGACGTATCTCTCTCTCTTCGACCAGCGTACCACCTCCCTCAATGCACGGTTAGCGCTCGCCTCACCAAGTCTGGGAGTACGTGCTACAGTTAGGCACAATGACCGAGGCCCAAACCGCCCCGCCAATCGGAGAGCTCCAGCTCGACCCCACTGGCTCGGGCGCCGTGAACGAGCATGTCGGGCACCTCAAAGAGGGAATGACGATGATCGACGTCGTCGCACTCGGCATCAGTGCGACGGTCGGCGTGTCGATCTTTTCGGTCATTGCGCCAGCGGCCGCCGTCGCAGGGCCGGGGATGCTCATCACGCTGGCGATGGCGGCCGTTCCAATGGTCATCTTTGCCGTAGTCTACGCGTTCATGGGTTCGACCGTACCGCGGTCAGGCTCGTCGTTCGATTGGCCCGCTCAATTCGTGCATCCGTATCTGGGGTTCATCGTCACCTGGCTGCGGATCCTCGGAAATGCGGTGTCGTTGCACGTCATGGCGCTCGTATTCGTCAATTACGTGTCGAAAGCACTCCCCTTGCCGGCCGGCCCAACCATGTTCGGGCTGTTGACCGTCTTCTGCGTCGTCAATTGGTTCGGCATTACCCCGGCGGCGAAGACAGGTCGCGTACTCGTCTTGCTCAAGGTCCTCGCCCTCGGCGTGTTCGTTGTAGCCGGGATTCCGTTTGTTCGTGCGGTTCACTTCGTGCCATTGATGCCGCATGGCTGGTGGGGTGTGCTGGCCGCCTTGCCCCTGCTGGTCGGCTTGTACACCGGAATTGAGAGTTCTGCGGAGGTCGGCGAGGAAATTCGAAACAGTGCCTCGGTCATCGGCAAAGGGCTGGCTCTCACCGTCTGCGCCAGTATGGCGCTGTACGTCGCCATATCCGTGGTGGCCATAGGCGTGTTGGGGACGCCTCAACTCGCGAGGAGCGGTGCGGCACTTTTCGACGCTGGCCGGGTGCCACTCGGGCGGTGGAACGCTCCACTCCTGATCATCACGGCCGCAGCCGCCATAGGCACCGCTATCAACGCGACGATCCTCATTTTCACGCGCTTTCTCTTCGCGATGGGCCGCGACGGCGCCTTGCCCGCTGTCCTGGCCAAGATTCACCCGAAGTGGGGCACTCCGTATGTGGCGGTCATCGCAGTTTTCGTGTCTGGGACTCTGAGTCTCTTACTGCCTCAAAGCCTGCTGTTCCTCTTTCTCGCCGCCAACCTGCCGACCGTGCTGAAGTATCTGAGTAACTGTCTCGCCGCCCTGCGTCTCGTAGACCGTTACCCGGAGTTGCACGAGCGCGCGCATCTCAAGCTGAGCCGGAGGGCAGTCAAAGGGTGGTCATACGCTGGCGTCGTATGCGCAGTAGTCATTCTGTTGTCGGGGTGGAACGCCGATTGGCGCGCCTATGCGATTCTCATCATCTGGGGTGCACTCGGGTCCGCGTATTGGTTCAGCCGAGCGCGGTATAGGAGCAAGAGCATGCAGACACGCGGATATCAGGTCTGACCTTTCTCGCTGCCGACGACGTGCCGCGTTCGCGCACACGCATCCTGGCCTCGGGTGCCCTGTTTCAGTAGCGCCATACTGGGCGATTGGCGATGCCCTCAGAGCACACACATGAGAGGATTAACAACATGGCTGGCTATCCGGGACAAATGAGCGCAACGGCCGACTCGCGTTCGGCGCTCGTTCGTCGTTCGGACTTCCCTTTGACTGAGCGGGCTGCCTATCTCAACTCAGCCGGCTTAGGACTGATGGCAGCGCCGGTCATCCGCCAACACGAGACGTTCGCGATGGACCTGGCTGAACGCGGCACGCTAGCCTATTTCGATAAATTGTACGAAATCAAGCAAGCGCCTCGCGCAGCAAGTGCACGCCTCTTCGGTGCACCGCTGGATTGCGTCGCGATCGTGACCAGCGTATCGGAAGCGATCAGTCAAATCGCTTGGTGGCTGAGACCTCGCGCAGGCCGGAATGTCGTGTCGATTGACATAGATGCTCCCTCGGTAACGTATCCGTGGCTCCGCGTCGCCGAGGAAACGGGCGCCGAGATAAGGCTCGTCAATGCGATTCAGGACCCGGCAGCCCTGTCTATCGAGCAGATCGCAAGCCTTGTCGACGATAATACTGCTGCGATCTGCGTCAGCCATGTCCAATGGCGCACAGGCCATCGATTCAATCTGTCGGAGCTCGCCGCTCTAGCTCACGGGCACGGCGCGCTCATCGTCATCGATGCCATGCAAAGTGCAGGAGTGGTGCCGCTCGACGTGGTCGCGAGTGACGTCGATGTGCTCGTGACTGGATCCTATAAATGGCTGTGCGGTTTTGCAGGTGTGGGGGCCTGCTATGTCCGCAGGGACCTCATCGATCGATTACGGCCGATTCTGGTCGGCGCCAACAGTGTTGACAACCTTCCTGCCGATGCGGATATCGATGGTTGCACCATCAATCTGCCAAAGACAGCCATCCGACTTGAGTACGGTAGCTCGGCGCACACCGCGCGCTTTATTTTCGCGCATGCCATCAACTACATGCTCGACATTGGCATTGAGCGTCTCCTGGGGCATACTCAACGTTTGAATCGGACGTTGGCGGAGGGCGCCAAGCTGATGGGAGGGGTGGTCGTTACGCCGCTCGACAAGGAATGCCGTGCAGGAATCCTAACCGTGAGATTCCCCGGTCGAGACCCTTTCGTGCTGGCAGCAAGGCTGGCAGAGCGAGGGGTCATTGTCATGGCAAGGCTCGGTGGGCTTCGCTTCTCACCTCACGCCTTTAATGACGACAAAGACGTCGAGTCGGCGCTGTCCGCGCTGGAAGAAGTGGTGAGCAGAGGATGAATGCGCGAACGCGTGATCATACTCGTGCGTTCGCAGCTCCGGCTCCTGCCCCGCCGAGGGTCGCCGCTTCGCAACTGGCGCGGCTAATATCAGTGTCCGCCAACGACGCTCGGACGCTGTACCGACTGCAAGACGCACCGTCCACCCAGGCCTGACCCCATGCTCGCGAGTCGCAGTTTCGCACCGTGAGCACGACTCCCCAACAAGGGGCTGCCCGACGCGGGGCTCCGGGATTCGCGCCAGCCTGCCCGTTGAGTCGACCCGCCTCATATAGGGTCCGCCCAGCTGTCCGGTGTCTATAGCACGTAGCTCAGCTTCCGGACAACAAGGGATTCGCCAACACGGAAGCTGCGCGGCTACGGGCCGGGGCCGTACTGGACGCTTATCACCTCGGCGGGACAAGACTCAGTATGGCCTGGGACCTTGGAGTAACTGCATTCCAATGTCCTCGGTTATTTAGTCGAATAGGTCGCGCGCTGATAATTCGCAGCGGCACGCGCCGCGGAGAGGTGAGGTTGTCGGTGGGGACTATCCCCACGCTGCTCCTGGTCACGTCGGCTAGTTGCTGGCGCGTGTCCCCGTTCATTCTTGATTTTGGAGGGCCAGAGGCTCATGTCGCGACTTAGCATCAGGAAATTGATACCGGTCTTCGCGGCCGCCGTCGCAGTCGTCGCGGCAGCGCAAGTTCGCGGGCAGGATGCGGGGCCCGTCGGCGAAGCGCCGCCGGGCATCCTCCCCGGCGTGAAGATCGGGGGCAGCAACAACATGAACCTCGTAGCTCACATCCCGCTCGGGGGATTCGCACGCGTCAGCAACGCAGAGATCGAGCAGGAACCGTCCCGCCCCTACGCGTATCTCGCACAGATGCTCGACCGGACTGGCTTCTCGATTATCGATCTGCGCGACCTGCATAACGTGCGCGAGATTTATCACTGGACGATCGAGAACATGGCGCTCCATCTGCCGAGGCTCGGCGGCGTAGACGGGAAATACTTCAAATTAAGGGGGCGGTACTACTTTGCTCTCGCGACGCAGTTCCAGCAAGGCACACCGGACGCCGATCTGGGCGCGGTGATCGCTGACGTGACGGGGCTGCCTGACACGAGCAAAATCAGGATCGTGGCCCGCATCAAGGCGCCGGACGCGCCTGGCGGTTTCCACATGATGTTCCCATACAAGCACTCAGATGGCCACACCTATCTCTTCACGACTGTGATTGCGCCACACGCCAACGTGTACGATCTCGAGAAAGTGCTCTCCGGTGGCGACCCCGCGCTGTGGAAGGTGGCAGAGGTCCCGATCCCGGATACACGTACGACGACCATACTTGGGTTGCAAGCCTACCATGACTTCTACATTGCCTACGACCCGGCCACACACCAGGACAAGTTCTATGGCGCTGGACGGGGCGGGTACTATGTCTACGACATCTCGAACATCACACACCCGAAACTCCTGACCTCCATCACAGGCTCGTCGGGTGTCGACTGGGGTCACACGATTACCCCTGACCCGACTGGACAATTTGTGGTGACGGAAACGGAGTACACGTACGCGCCGCTGCGAATGTTCGACCTCAAGCCGGGACTCGACGGAACAGTCCAGACGATCACTCGACCAATCGGTGCCTGGAACGCCGATTGGCAGGATCTTGTGCACAACCACGAGGTGCGGTGGCCCTTCGTCTTCGTCTCGGCTTACGAGGACGGACTCCAAGTCTTCAGCATGTATGACCCTGCGCACCCTGTCACGGTCGGCTGGTACTACACTTGTGGCTGCGCGCACGGCCAGGGTCTCGGCTCCGGTGCGCCATACTATCGCGGGCCGAGCGTCATGCAGGGCGTATTCGGGGTCGACGTCCGGAACTACGACGGCCTGATCATCATCAGTGACGAAAACACCGGAGTGTGGTTTTTCAAAATGGACGGCTTCAACGGGTGGAATGGTCACGACTGGGGCATGCCAAACATCTCGAGCGTGCAGGACTTCGATCACGGCCCAGAGGGTGCACAGCCGCCGAGCGGTAAGCCCGCCGCGTAGCGCGATCGGCCGATAAATCAGTAAGCGAAAAGGCCCGCTGGCCAGCAGGCGCCGTTCGGACCGGTCCTCTACCCGTGGGACCGGTGGCGACAGGCTATTTCCAGCAGCCGCTTCACGGCCGGTGAGTGACTGGTTGCCACCTCGCGGAGCAGTCGGCTTTAACCTCCTGGATCTGTGTATGTTGCTCCCCCAGCAGCATCCCGGAGGGCGAACCTTTTCCCAGGTAGTCGCCATCCTGCCTACGCGGTCATCGATACCCACGGGGCAAGAGCGGCGCATCTTGCGGCGACGCGAACACCGTTACCACATTGTCGCCCTCATGACCGCATCGCACCGCCCTCAAGAGTCGGCAATGGACGACGACCGCACACTGACTGCGCGGTTGCGTGCTGGTGATGCGAGTGCATTCGAGACATTGTTCCTGACACAGTACGCATCACTGTGCTCAATTGCCTTCGCCTATCTGCGCTCCGCGGACCTCGCGGAGGACGTGGTACAGAACGTTTTTCACTCCATGTGGCTACATCGCGCGACCTGGTCTCCGTCCGGGTCGGTCGGGCCTTATCTCCGGGCCGCCGTGCGAAATGAATCCCTCAACGCGCTACGTGGCGCACTCCGAGAGCGCTCCGCCGGCGAACGGGCTAATAGACTAGACCGACACCCAGGAATGGGCAGCCCGCCTACGCCCGTCGACGAATTGATCGCTGCGGCCGAGCTGTCACAGGCAATTCTCAGTGCGGCGGATGGATGATGGCGAGCACGGCGCTGGCCGCGGCATCCCGCAGTGTCGCCGCGTAATCGGAACGCGCGCGTCGCTTCGCAGAATCCGGCTCAATCCGTGCGCCGGAGGCATCAAGCGCCGCGCCGAGCGATGCGAGCTGTGTGGAATCGCGCAGCAAGAACACCCGCATGTGGGTCCAGGGCGAAAGCGTGTCCTGCGACTGATAGGTCGTCACGCTGATGAAGGCGCCGTGCTGCCTCGCGTCCTCATCGATCCGTTGAGCGACATTGCGGATGTACGCGTTGTATGCCGCGAGCATGTCCGGCTTCGCACGCCAGTAGTACACCTTCGCGAGCGACGCCAGCGGCGCCGGCGGCGTCCTGTCCGGAGCGACGTGCACGTGACACGCTGCGAGCTCGCAAAGGGCGACCGCGCCCGCGACCGCCGCCCAGTTATTGGATCTCATGATCGTCCCGAGTGATGGCGACCCGCAATTCCGAAAAACATTCGGGCCATTATCCAGGAAGTAGTAGCCCCGCGGGAACCGCCCCGTCGCCGAGCACACTACCTCGGCAAACGGGACATTCTTCTGGTACACCAGGAGCTTCTCGAATGCGAATGCCATGCGCCAGTCTGGCTTCGCAGCGTCAGCCAAACGTCAGGGCAGAAAGTAGAACGTAGAAAGAAGACCGAGTAGCGCGGCCCCGTGGCGCTCCCTTCGAGTCATGATTGCTCCCAGGCCATGTATGTGGTCGTCGCCGGACGCTCGGTGCCCCGGTCCGTCTGGCGCTACTCGGGCTGGGCGGCGAGGGAACCGGTCCCGCACTCCTCGGACGACGAGGAGCCGCACATTGCCCGCATGAGATCGGGGTGGAGCTTCCACGAGAGACTCCGCTGCGCCGGCTGGCCGAAGCCTTGGGGATAGATGTACGTGCCACGCTCAGCGGCCGGCTTCTCCTCCTCGACGTGCATTGGGTGTTCCCGGGCCCAGATGTCGTTGCGGGCGGCGATCACCTGCCATGACACCTCTTGTCCGGGGTGGCCGCCCGCGATCGTGAATTGGTTGCCCGCGATTTTCTTGGCGACGTAGAGTGACGGAGCCGAATTCCCAACGGCCGTGAGCTGATACCGGAAGTCGACGTTCACCGCCTCGAACCAGTCAGGCAGGCGCACGAGTGCACGGCCGTGGTGGTCCAGGACGACGTTGCCCGCGTACAGGTTCAACGCCTCCGAGGATTCGATCGAAGCGTGAACCAAGTACTTGTTCGAGGGGTCGAGGGGATGGTCAATCTGAAACTGCTTTAATCCGGTCACCGACAACGTCCCCGACACGCCGACGTTGCCATTGAACATGCCCGCACGGTGACCGGCGCCGAAGACGCCCGATGCGGTTTCGCTCTTCGTTATGCCGGCGACGCCATTGCCGCTCGTGCTTTCCCCGACGACGCCACCCTTGCTGTCACTCTGCCCTACTACCCCGCGGCTGCTGTTGCTTTGGCCGAACACGCCGACGTCGTCATTGCTTTGCCCGACGACCCCACCGCCGGCCGCCCCTAGCGCGCCGCGGTTGCCGTTACTGATGTTCGTGAGCGCGAGGACTGCGCCGGACGTGGCGAACCCGCCAATGAACGGCAGCGTCAGGGGGTTGCCGCGGCTGGACGATGCAGATGCGCTCGACCCTCCGGCGCCGGACGATGTGGATGCGCTCGACCCTCCCGGTGAACCCGGCGGGCCCTGAGGCCCGGGCGGGCCTTGCTTGCCATCTTGGCCATCGGGGCCGGCAACACCCTGGTCGCCTTTGGGACCCTTGTCGCCCTTGTCGCCTTTCGGCCCTTGGGTCGGCCGAATCGCTTCCTCGCCGGCCGCACAGACTCCAGCCTGGGCGAGCCGCAGCGTGCCAGTACTCGGCGAGGCACAGATAACTGGACCCTGCGCCCGAACCGGTGGCGGCGCCAGCGCAAGCAAACTGAGCGCGCTGGCCATGGACAGTGCCCGCCACGTCTCAATCGAATGTAGGGACCTCATGACATCCTCCGCCCGTCGGGGGGGCCTGCGGCTGGGCAACGGTGAACCTCAACGCGGCCGTACAACTCAGTGCCTTTGCCGGAGTTTGCCGGCGCAACGTACACACGAACGTATACACGGACAGTCTCGGGCGTCATGCGACGATTGCGCCAGGGACGTTTACGTGTTGAGTGTTGGCCTTAAGATCGTGGCCTCTCTGGAGAAAGCCAGGAAACAATCGCGTAGACTAAGTCGGCGCGATCGTTCTCCTTCTGTCAGTCTCCTTCCACTCCTTTCTCGGGAGCAACCGCCGCCCGCGCACGCTTCATCCCAGCTGGCGTCGGTCCAACCCATTGATGAGTCCTGCCACCATGCGCGAGATCTCCTCGAGCTCGCCTCGCAACCGCTGATGCCCGTCCGCCGTCAGCACCTGCTGACGCACCGCGATCTCGAGGAGCGGTACGCACTCCCGGACACTGCCGCGCGAAATCCCAAAGAAGTTGCGCCGGTCCGCAACCGTGAATCGCCCGTTCCCTTCCGCGAGGTTCGCAGCGATCGACGCCGCCGCGCGATTCAATTGATCGGCGAGGAAAAAGTGCCCGCGCGGGAACCGTCTCGTCGCCGCACACACCGCCTCGGAGAAGGTCGACGCTCTTCTGGTACGCGAGAAGCTTCTCGGACGCGAAGGGCACGCGCTCACCTTACGGCCTCGCGTCAATCCGGGGTCATAAAACAGAAAGGGGAAAGGAGAAAGGAGACCGAGGAGCGCGGCCCCGTGGCACACAGGCCATCGAGACCGCCCAAGCTCTTCATCTCCTTTCTCCTTTCTGCCCCGCTCCTCTCTATTTTTGGTCGCTGTGCGGCCAAAAATGGGCCTGGGTAGAGTTGAACTACCGACCTCACGCTTATCAGGCGGCAATCTAGAGGTACCGAACTCCGACGCAATGTCGCTTTTCATAGAGCGCAGCGCGCAATCTGCCGGAGTTTGAATAGCGAATGCCGCCGGTTGCGGGATCGAATCCACACCACAATCCACACCACGAACTTAGCGAGTAAGGCTTCGGTCAGCTTAACGCGGTGGACCATCGGGCTAAATGCCCGGCACTGTTCGCGAGCGAAGGCTGCACGCCCCAGCTCGACCGAGCGGCATCGAGGTCCCTGCGGATATCCGCGATTGAACTCTTGGCTGTCCGATCCCGCTCCCGAATGCGCGTGACAAGGAAGTGAAAGCGGCAGCGCTTCGCGGCCGCAGGCGTCTGAACGCGACGCGTTCCGCTGGACGCAGAATGGTTGGTTTTCGCCGAATGCTCGGAATTCGGCCGGGTCTGTCACCACGATCCCCTTGCAAACTGGACAGTCACAAACCTTGGCGTAGAAATCCGCCGGCGTATGTACGCCGAGCGCGTCGAACGCGCGCTCGATTTCGGGTACACCCAGTCTCTTGTGTAGAGCGGGAAGGTAGTAGCGAACAGTTGGTACTGACTGGCCGATAACCGGCACAACGTCCTTTTGTTCTCCATAACCAACGCCATGGCTGACGCCAGCCATCCCATACTTAGACAATGCGAGGCTGAAATAGCCGCCGTGCATGTTGAATACGGGCATCTGCACGCTCAGTGCATTTACCAAGCGCCTGAACGCTCCGAGGGTTGCTGCATCGGCTTCATCCTCCATGAACTTGCTAAACCAAAGCCACACACCTCTCACTCCAGTGTCCGGAATCTCGCGCTGGACCCGATCCAGGAAAGTGTTATCTCTCAATACCGAGGCATCAGCGCAAAGAACCGCGTGGATAGGTCTGTCCACCGTGACCCCTGCGGCGGCAACAGCCAATCTCAGATTGACAGAGAGCCAGTCTTCAGCGCTATGAGGTTCGCAGTAGAAGTAGGGGGCCAGTAAGGCGGCCGGGGGGGGACACTCGGTCGCATATTGCCTGAACTCCTCATCTGCCTCGAACTCGCGTCTCACGCGGTCCCGCTGGTACAGTATCACAGCTTTGGCGACTTCGGATACTCGATCGGCGTTAGCAAAATCGTTCGGCGTAAGCGCGCGACTCGCTTCGACGGCTGTGTCGAAAGGGGCGCCAAAAGCTGAGGCAAGTCTCCTGTACGATCGCTTGAAGTCCCGGACGATCTTCTTCTTGACGCGCTGATCCGACTTTATCCAATCCAAGTCGTCTCGCAATTCTCCCGTGGCCGGATCCACGTAAGTCCCGTACGCGTACGTCATCGGATCCACGTAGTAGGGAAGCTTGCCCTTCTGCCCGCAAAGCTTTACGACGAGGCTAGCAGTCGCTCCAGGAGTAGATTCCAGCAGATTGGCCCCCAAAATGAGACCGTCTAGGAACGGCGCGAGCTTTTCGACGTAGTCTTTCTCGGCATGAGTACCGAGCCTGAGAACCAACTGCGGCGGAGTTCCTGTCACGCATGCTCCTGCGCGAGGTCCAGTAGCTCCCGTCGATAGTGCGGTCGGACGACGCGCGACAACTGCGCAGGGAGCAGAACGTTGCATGTCCCCCCGTCGGAAACCGCGATTAGGCCTATGCCATGAGCTTCAAATAGCGAGCGATCAATCTTCGCCATCGCGTCCTCGGGCATCGCAACGAATACGAGATCAACGCACAGACTGATACACTAGTGCCTGTTCGAGAGCGCGTCTCCATTTAGAGAGCTTGAGTTCAATACCAACGCTGGTGCCCTCAGCAGCAGAGAACGCGAGAAGGTCGATTCGGTGATCATAGAATGGTGCCTCTCTCAGCAAAGTATGGAAGCTGAGTTGCTGAAGGTGTCGAATGACCGGCCCCTCCAGACTCGACTCACGCAGATACGTCAGCATATCGCTCTCTAATCACGCTGATCTGATCGTGACATCGTTGGATCTGCGTCATCAAGCCGAAGCAGACCGCAAGAATGATGGCGGTGGGACCGGCAGCCCACAGAACAAACGAATCTGGAAGTCTGATGACTTCTGTTCGGTCGAGAAACGCGAGAATGCCGGCCACCAGTGCTTGATACAGTGCTAGTGCCAAGAGGCACCAGCTTAACCGCCTCGCGGACCTGCTCCACCCATCGCGAAGGCCGACGAGGGTTCTACAATCGATAAGTCGAGAGACGCCTTGTTCTACAAAACTGCGAATGGACTCCCGAAACTTCTCGCTGGCGAGGACGATCGATGGGCGCTCAACGTAGGCCTCCGTACTCTGTTCCAGTACGATGGCAGATATCGTTGAATCATCACCGAGATCGTCTTTGAGGCGCTGCGCAAGATCTGCCGCAATGAGGCGACGTAGCTCGCGTAACGTCTGATCGGTTCCCTGAAGCGACCGCGCGAAAACTTCCGTCCGATCGCCGAACTTGTAATAGGCCGCAAGCGCTCCGACGAGAACTGCAGCGTGAGCCGTTGTCGCGAGCGCAACCAGCCCTTCATGTGTCATCCGTACCGGCCCCGCCGCAGCACCCTCTCGCGAATCTCGGACTCAGTGGCCATCTCCGGATACTTCGTATAGACGTGATGCAGAAGATCCGACAGGGAATAGGTGCTATACCTAGACTTAATTCGGCGGATTCCCTCGACAGCCGACTGAGACTTCGGATCCGCGAGCAGCTGCTTGACATGGCTGATGCCCCGCTCAGTCAGGCGATAGCGATGGGCCTCGAACGCGTCGGCTGCCCTGGCGCCATCGGTAACAGAGGAGTCGTCGCTAAACAGATCGTCGTAGCTCAGGCGCTCGACCTCCAGGGACTCAGCCTCCGTCGTACTCGCGGTAACCTCGGCTTCCAGCAAGCCGAGGTTTTGAAGGAATTCCAGATCGTCATACAGCTTGGATGAGTATGGTCCGGCCTTATAGGGCTCGAATCCAAACCCTGGATCGGCTGCTCTAACTCCAGCTTCCCGTTCGAGCAGATACAGGTACTTCTGGACACGAGTGATTCCGCCTAGAGCTTGGTGGAGGTCGTCATTCTCGCCCAGGCCTATCAGCAACATGACTAAGTCGCGCGTTCCAATAGTCGACACAGTATCCCCCTCGCCGAGACAATGCCCGGCCACCCCAAAGGCGCACGCGTAGTGCCGGTGTTTCTTCGGCTCAGTAAGCTAGCGCGCTTCCCGCAACGCGCCACAGCTGGACTTCGCCATTGTCGAGGCAGCTTGGAGCTTCGGCAAGCGATCTCGCCGCCGAGAATATGCCGGCCTTATGTTCTCCGCGCCATCTTGGCACAGGATTGTCGTGTCCGCTCGGGGCCGAGCGAGCTGGACTGAGATATCGCGGCTTAGCTCGGCTCAGCTCGGACTCATCGTCCGATCCGGTCGGTAGAGCTAGCTCCAGCTGATCAGCTACCGGCGCCTATACTCTAGATCAAAAATGCCCTTGGCCTCTCGCGCCATCTCCTTGAGAAGGAATTCATCTTCCGGGAGATCGTCGCCGTGGATGAGCCGAAGGAGATGGACACGTGCGGCCTCCGTCTTTGCAGCGGAGAATCGCTCGTCCTGCGCGGCCGCCCTCGCCGCCGCCGTCCGCCGGCGGGCAGTCCAGGCGCGCCGTTCTTCCTGGTGGCGTTCCCACTCCTCATCGACGCCCGCTCCGCGCTGCCCGACGTTGTCTTCGACGCCCCACATGAGCGTGAACCAGTCCTCGTCTACTCCAAGCTCCAAGGCCACTGGGGGCACACCCACAAGGGCAGCGAGGTCGAACGCGGCAGTCCGCCCAATATGGCGCTTGCAGCTGCGAGCTTTCTCCAAGTATTCCTCGGACGCTCCGTTCTCCTCCAATTTCGCGAGTGCGTTTTGATAGACCGACTCGACGAGCACGGCCGTGCCCGCCACGAGCAGACGGACATCGAGCGGTTCGATCACCTCAAGAAAGGCTTGCGTCTGCTGTAGTGCCGCTCCGTCCGCCTCGAAGCGAACAGTCGCGAGTAATTGTCCCGCGCTGAGGGATCCTGTAACCCAAGGAACCGATCGTCCGTGGGCCCACTGTCGCGCAATCTCGATGCACATCGCGAGTTCATCGGCCGGGATCGACGCGGACACCATCAGGCCTCAGCGCGCACGTGATCTGTCGCAGCTGCGGAAGACCCGAAGGGACCCATCCTGCTTCACTCACTCTCCCCAGCGGTGTCCGGCTCTGGCGCTCGTACCTCGCGATCTGCAAATACCGCCGCGAGAGTAGCCATACGCACCCGTTCCTCGCGTTCTCCGCGGGCTTCCATCTCGGCAATCGCTTCGCTCCGGTCCCCCGCGGACTCTTTTGCGTCTTGCTGATGCTGATACAGCAGTGAATGCACGGTGACCCAGATCCCGTACCGTTTCTGGAAGGATGCAGCTTGGACCGGATCGGATCGCTCGAAAGCATCGTACTGCGTCTTGAACTTCGGGAATACCGTCGAGTAGTAGACCACGTGAACCCCCCCCTCTTCCATCTCGGCCGACGACGCGACGGCGGACACATCGTCGGGCCACTCCAACGTCTCCCACATTGGATTGTCGGGATCGACAGGACGTATGTCGAAGGGAGGTAGAGCGATCTGTTTCTTGTCCTCTCTCGCCGGCGGCTGTTCGACGATTCGGAACTTACGCTCGTCGTTTAGAACGGGCAGTCCAGGGCGTGACAGTTCAACCCGAACTGTACCCTCGCCGCCCAACCGTGCACCCAGCAAACAGTCGAAGAGGGCGCGCATTCGGCCCCCTTGAAGCGGCGTGGAGCCACGGAACGCCAAGTCCGCGCTACTGACGATCAGGTTGATACGTGAGGCTGACGGGTTATTGGCATTGTGATAATTGCTTTCCGCATCGGTTTCGATACGGATGTACCGGCGCTGGTCTGGATAAAACGTGATGTCCTTCTTGTCGTCCCAGACGATCTTGATGTACGTCGGCGGCTCGTGGAGCTGAAGCGGCTTGGGCTTGGGGCGAGGCGTGTGTGGTTGGGCAGGCCTGTCAGGCTTTTCCGCCTGGCTGCCGGCGCTGGCGCCAGCGCTTTCAAGAAGATTGAGACCTTGGACGCGGAGGAGGCGGGCAACCGCCTTCCGGGCTTCCTGCACAGCGGATTCGTCTCTCTCGCTCACGCTTGCATCCTTCGCCTCGACATTCAATCGAGTCAGCTCGTCGTCCGATCGCAACGCCTGCACAAGCTCGTGCTTAATCAACTCAAGGATGTGGCCACGTCGCGCTCCCTCTCGCGTCGACGCGAACAGCGTTCGCAGGGCAGTGGGACTGAGCGAGTTACAATCGACATGGCAAATAGTCCGGTGCGCCAGGTACGGCAGCTCCGACTCCTTTCGAATAAGCAAACTCGTCAACTCCTCGTGGGTCTGGCCGTTCAAAGTCAGAAGAATCGGCTTCGCTGGATTTACGAACGCGGCCGTTGGGCGCTTGTTGGCCTTACTAGGTCTTTCCAGTACCCAATACTCGACGCCGATACGGCCATGCTCGCCCAGCGGGATGTAAAGCATTGGCATCCGATGGGACAGTGCAGGGCCTTTCTTGCCCTCGTCCCCTTCGTCGACCGCGCCGTTGAGAGCGTTCCTGGCGCCCTTGATCACCCGGCGATAGTCGTGGACGCGGTTGTCGAACCAGATGGGCATTATCGCATTGAACAACACCTTGTTCATCAGGCCGTAAACGCTGCTCGGTCCGACAGGCGAACCGTAATCGCTCAGGTCGTACCCAAAGTGCTTCACCAGCGTGCCACTCGGGAACGCCTCTTCGGTGACAGTCGCCTCTAGGATGGCTCCCGCCAACGTGAGGTAGACGTAGTGGCCCGTCTTGTACTCATCAGCCGGAAGATCACGGAAGCGCACAACGGTTAGGCCGACGGTGCCACCGCTTGTATGACGGGACGCAATTAGAGTTGCGGAACTCGACGCGAACGTAGTGGAGCCTCCCTGCCCGTAAGCACCGGCGAGGTAGTGCTTCTGCATCTTGTTTGATTCGTTGAGGCTCAGAATCGTGCCTGGCACCTGAGCTGGGTCCAAGCCGATTCCGCGATCGCGAATCTCAAGTATGCGCGCGCCTTTGGTATCCCCTGCGAGCAGTCGGACAGTTACATGTTGCGCAAGCTTCCGCCGTTCAGCTGGCGTCATCTCACTCAAGCCCCCTGACGGCACATTGAGCCATGCCGTGGCCGCTTCGCGAGGTGTACGACAGGCCGGCTTGCCATCGTGCCTGTCATGTTCCTTTTCTAGGACAGCATCCACACCGTTGGTGACGCGCTCAATCAAAGCGCGGCCCGGATCACCTGACACTTCGATCGTACCTCGGTTGTTCTGGCGCCCTCCTACAGGGACCCACTCGATGTCTTCGCCATGCGCTGCCTCGAAGCCCTCTATGGCCGCAATCGCATCAGAGTAGCTCGTGGCTCCTTCAAGAGCTTCGAATAGGTCGTCGACGGTCATGACGTAGACTCCGCTGCGGAGAGAAATCGTGCTCTCGAGCTCGATGACGTACTCCTCCCTCGCTTCGACCGCAATCCAGCGACGCCCAAGGTGCTCGGCCGCGGCGCCGGTCGTGTTGCTACCTGCGAACGGGTCTAGCACGATGTCGCCTTCATCCGAGAGAAAGCGGATGAAAAAGTCCGCGAGCCCGATGGGCATACGCGCGGGGTGCGGTCGTAGGCCATGCTTTCGACAGTATTCCTGATAGGGATCGTTGGTCCTCGTATTGGCGAAGGACAGGTAGTTCGAAGGAATTGCGCCGCCGTTATCTTGGAAGAACGACGCGTTGCCGATTCGATGACCTGAAGGTCGTTGGCCGGCGTTATAGTCGCGGCGCTCTAGCAGTCGGCGCATTGCCTTGCTGTAGGGCTTCAGGACGCGGCGATTGTCAGCCTTCGGACGCGCGGTAGGCGCGAGCCACCAAAGATGAGTGAACGAGTCCTTGACGCGGATTCGCTCTCGGTTCACCCACTGTATTGGGCCTGGCAACCCAGCAGGGTTGTCGCAAACAAACTGTTGACCGAGATGGAGCCGACCCTTCTTCATGAAGGCCAGGAGGGCTCGCAGCGCAAGGACAGACATTACGGGCGCACCAGGCTCCCACGCGTTGCCCATTTCTAACACGATAGAACCGTCCGGCGTCAGGAGCTTCGTCAGACGCGGGGCCATCGCGGCGAGCCATCGCACATAGTCCGCTCCCGTTTTGTTGCCGTATTTCTTTTTCCGGTTCAGCGGGAACGGCGGTGAAGTGAAGACCAATTGCACTTTGCCGGCAATCGATTCCATCGCGGGGGAGGCTAACGCGTCTTCCGCCTTCCCCTGGTACATCATGCCAAGGGTCGTCGAATATGCCTCGTGGCATGCTGGAGGCTCGGCGATGCCAGCGACTGAGTAACCGACCCCTGAGTCTTCGCTGCTCTGATCGTCCGTAAAGGTCACTTGCTGGGGCTCCATGCTCGATTCGGCGTTTCTTAGGGTCGGCGGCAAGCTGTACCGCCTAAACATGCAGCAGCTGATCACGGCGACGATAGTCGAATGCGGAAGAGGTCGGCGGGCGCCGAACGTCATTCCCGGCCTGATGGTCGAATCGCTGCCAGCGGCGAAGCTGCTTCCACCCGGTTGGGGCAAATAGTCGCTTTTGACACCGCAAATGCGGACGATATACTGCTCGAATGAGCATCGAAATGAAGGCGATTGCCTATTTCAACGGGGACGTCTCGGAACACGCCGTCCTACAGGCTATGCTCAGGCTGCAGGCACAGGTTGCCGAGTACAGCAACGGCTATTCTTATCTGACATTCAATGTCAGAAGCGAGGGTCCCGATCACGGATGCTACCACACCGTACGCTTGTCCGATGGAATTGCCATCGGAGTGCATAGGCCACCCGTTCCGTCCAGAGAGCCGCTTACCTGTTCCGTCAACTTCTCGAAGACGTTGGCCTATGTCGACGATCGCGAGCATCGCGATCTCCATGGGGTCGGCGGCCCACACGACTGTTGCGTTCGCGCGGATCGCGTCACGCATGGTGATACCGTAATGCACGAGTTTCTGCATACGATCCAAGGCGAGAGCATCAACGGCCATCTGCAGCCCAGCCCAGACAACAACTGGTGGTACGTGTACAGCGGCTATGATAGGGACAGCGAGCTTAACAGTTGGGAAAACTGGTATCGGGCGTTGCTTACCCAGGCGTGGGGAACGCGGTTGGAGCACCCGCGCGTCCCCTGAGGGGCTGAAGGGCTCACGGCGACAATGACAAACGCGCCGGATCATGGGGTGGGCAGAGCGGACGCGGAAGACGTCAGTGTTGGGGAGTAGCGAAATCGTTCGGTTTCGACACCAAGTGCGTCTTCACGTTTCGGCCACCCAAACGGCCCTACGGTCCGTTCCAAAAGCCGTCCCGAAATCAAAGTGCCGAAACTTGCAAGAGTCGACAAGATCCGGTACACTCGCGACGTGCTCGTCGGATACGCCCGCGTCTCAACCGCCGATCAGTCGGTCAGCCTCCAAGAGGATGCGCTCCGTGCGGTGGGAATGCGAGGAGATCGTAACCGAAGTAGCCAGCGGCGGCCGCGCAGATCGCGAGGGGCTCACCAAAGTCCTTGCCTACGCTCGACGGGGCGATACGGTTGTTGTCTGGAAGCTGGATCGTCTGGGGCGGTCGCTCCGCCACCTAATAGAGACCGTGACGCTGCTAGAGCGCCGCGGCATCGGCTTTCGTAGCCTGCAAGAATCCATCGACACTACCACGGCTGGCGGAAAACTCGTCTTTCACTTGTTCGGGGCACTCGCTGAATTCGAGCGAGACCTCATTCGTGAGCGAACGAACGCGGGACTCGCCGCTGCCCGCGCGCGCGGCCGCACCGGCGGGCGCCCTCGTGCGCTCAATGGCCGCCAAGTGACTATGGCCACCGCAATGCTTGGTACGCCCGGCGCCAATGTTGCCGATGTATGCCGGACTCTCGGTGTGTCTCGAACGACTCTTTATAGAGCGCTGGCCCGCGAGACGTCTAGCTCGGCGTGAGCTCTCTTTCGGCGTCGCCTGACGGCGGGGCAAAGGGATCTATCGCCGCTTGCACCTCCTCTTGCGTGATCACACGCGGATGTATTGTCATCGCGCACTGCTTCACCGCCTGATCGAACCCTCGCATCAAGGCCGCGTTGTCCAACTTGTCGTGTAGCGTGAGATACTCCAGGAATAAGCGAGTTGCACTATTGAAGCCGATACCAAGCAAGGTGCGATTGTGCTGCAGCACGCGACGCGTTTCCGCAGCACCGTAGCGGTCGAGCACTAGCTTGAGCAGGTCGATCCAGGCCTGCGTTTCCCGATCCTCCGCCTGCCGTCTCGCAGTGAGTTGGCGAGCTGTAAAGGGCGTCTCATCGTGCCGGGTGATCGGATCCCACACGAGCAGCTGAGCGAAAGCACGCCGGACGCGTCCGGGGAGGAGCAGCAACGCGTCTCGCGTCGCGTCATCGACGCCTAAGCCCTCCACCATCTCTTGCCATTGTTCCTGGACCTGCGACGGAAGCGGATCGTGCGGCAGCTTGGGCGGTGAGCCTTCGCCCATGAGAAGCCAGTCCGTTGAAGTGCCGCACGCCCGTGCTATTCGCACCAAGAGGTCCCCGCGAGGCTCCTCCACTTCGCCGGTCAGGATCCGGTCGATCGTGGCCCGCGTCGTGCCCCAAGCCCGCGCCGCCAGGCGTTGACTGCCATAGAACTGGCGAATCAGCGTCCGAATCCGCTTGCCAAGAGGGGTGGCGTTTCCTCGCCCCCGCTTGGGTCTTGCGCGGAAGGTGCCCTTCTCCTTATCTCTCTTCCTGCTCGAAACGGGCATATCCCCTGTCCGTTATAGGCGCAACATGCTGTCTCACTTCCGGGCATATGGCGGAGAAGAATGCAATGAAGCCCGAGTTTGCACAAGCGGCGAGCCGGCCACTGCCCGCGATGGTCCCTCTAGTGGACGCCGCGCAACAGCTCAACCTCGACTGGGCGCAGACGTGGCGCCTCGTGCTCAAAGGCCAGCTCATCGGTCGCCGCCTCTCCAACGGAAGATGGGCTGCTACGCAGGACTCTCTCGCCGCGCTCGTCGCAGCGCGCGACGCCTAGCAGCTCCTCCAATAACACCGAGTGAGTTACTCACCGGATAGGTATCTATGGCCGGGAAATGGATAGGTATTGGCGCGTACGCGGCCACACACGGCGTCTCGGTTTCAACAGTCCGCAGGTGGCGCAAAGAAGGAAGGATCGAAGGGCGACAGTCAGCAGGCGAACGCTGGTTTTTCCGCGAGGAATACCGAACCTGGTCCCAGCCAGCGCCTTGAAAACACGCCGCGAACTGCAGCGACGCACAACGAGTCTGATTCAACCGACGAAACAGCCAATGAAGTTTGGTCCCTTCCCCGTCGCAGTCCCCGGTTAACCGAGCATTCCCGGCTTGGCAACCACGTCGCTCACTCGGGGCCCGAACTTTTTCACCCGCCACAGTCAGCGCTCACCATTGCTAGCCCGGGCGGAGATTCGGGTCCGACGGCGGGTGGGACAGTCCGGGATCAGATCGCCGAAGCGACCGCCCGCCGGAGACTCGATAACGAAAAGACCCAAGCACGTCTCCAAGTCGCCAGCCTACGCGACCCTGCTGACGCGCGCGTAGACGTGGAGGAGTTCCTCGCCAGCCTGAAACCTGGCGATCCACCCGAATATGTCGCGGCGAAGATCACTGCGATTCTGAAGCCATATCAGGAAGCAGAGAAGGAGGACCTCCTCGTCGAGCAGTTGCTCGCGGCAGGGATGCTACACGCTGCGGTCGCCACTTCTGGTTTCGAGTGGGATAGAGACGCTGCAAGGGAGGCGCGGGACGAGGTCGAGCGGATATTGCGCCGGCGCATCGAACCGGATTGGACCGAAGAGCGAGTGAATAGGCTCGTTGATGCGGTCCTGGATCGGTGGGAATAGCGATGACGAACGCAAGACACTTGGCCCCGAACCACGCCGGCGTGCTCGCCGCCAGCGGCATCGCTGAGCACGTCATCGAGGCCAGAGGTTACCGCACGGTCGAAGTGCGCGCGGAACTTGACCGGCTCGGTTTTGGCCGACGCCAGCAGATCGTGCCGACGCTGCTCATCCCGGTCCATGGAGTCGCCAGCGGGATCACCTCGTACCAGCACCGCCCAGACACGCCGCGCACGGGAGATCGAGGCAAACCGATCAAGTACGAAACCCCAAGGGGCATGCGAATGGCACTCGATGTGCCGCCAACTGCCCGTGCCCACATCGGAAATCCGCTCGTCCCGCTGTTCGTCACCGAGGGCATCAAGAAGGCCGACGCGGCCGTGTCGTGCGGACTTTGCTGCATAGCGCTCCTAGGGGTTTGGAACTGGCGGGGGCGAAATGAGGACGGTGGTCTGACAGCGCTTGGCGATTGGGAGTCGATCGCGCTCAAGGATCGAATCGTTGCTGTCGTCTTTGATTCCGACGTCAAGACCAAACCGCCGGTACGTGCGGCAATGTCGCGCTTGAAAGAGTTTCTCGCGAGCCGGGGAGCGATCGTGTCACTGATCGACCTCCCCTCCGGGGAAGGTGGTCGGAAAGTCGGGCTTGATGACTTTCTAGTCGCTGGTCATTCGCGAGATGACTTGATGGCGCTGGCAACGCCCGAATCGCAGCGGGCCGATCCATCAGAGGAGCCGCGGTACCGCGCGACGCCACAAGGCCTCGTCTACTGCAAGCGCAGCACTGACGGTCTCGTCGAAGTGCCGCTCACGAATTTCACCGCGCGGATTATCCGCGACCTATTGGGTGACAACGGGGTGGAGCAAGTGCGGGCGTTAGAGATCGAGGCGACGCTCGGCGGACGGACGTCACGATTCCAGCTTTCCGCCGCCAGGTTTAACGGAATGAACTGGCCGCTCGAATGCTTGGGAGCTGGCGCAATTCTCTACCCTGGCGTCACCGTGCGAGAGCACACACGCGCTGCAATTCAGCACCTGTCCGGCCAACCGCCAGAGCATTGCATCTACAGGCACACGGGCTGGCGCGCTATCGATGGCGAATTCGTTTATCTGCATGCTGGAGGGGCAATTGGCGCAGCGGGACCGGTCGACTCCATCGACGTGGAGCTTGGTGGAGTCTCAGCGACTACTCTCTCCCAGCTCCTCCAGCGGGTGAGGAGTCGGCTGGCGGCGGTCATCCACGCGAGCCTCCAGGTGCTCGACATTGCGCCAGACCGGATAACAGTACCCCTACTAGGAAGCGTGTACCGCGCAGTTCTTGCCCCAGCCGATTTTGCTGGTCACCTGGTTGGACCGACAGGCGTGTTCAAGACGGAGCTGACGGCCCTCGCGCAGCAGCACTTCGGTAGCCGCCTTGACGCCCGCCATCTAGCGTCTTGGTCGTCGACGGCGAACTCTCTTGAGAGTACAGCGTTCACGCTCAAGGAGATGTTGATGGCAGTCGACGACTTCGCGCCACGAGGTTCATCTGGCTCAACAACAGCAGCTCCATGGCAAGGCTGATCGGTTGCTCCGCGCCCAGGGAAACCGGTCCGGCCGCGGACGTATGCGCCCTGACGGTTCCCTGCAACTGACCAAGCCGCCACGTGGACTCATTCTTTCGACGGGGGAGGATATTCCGAGCGGTCAGAGCCTGCGCGCTCGGATGTGCATTGCGGAGATCTCGCCCGGCGACGTCGACCTGCCTCGATTGACAGCCTGCCAATCCGACGCAGGTAGCGGTCGCCTGGCCGCGGCTCTAGCCGGCTTCGTCCGGTGGCTCGCCCCTCAGATGTCGGGCCTTCATGCAGACCTCCACACCCAAGTAGTCGCCATACGTGGGCACTCGCAGCGAGCGGCGCTCAACACTGGCGAACTCCGGGGATTGCCGCAGAGCTGGCGATCGGGTGGCGGTACTTCCTTGGCTTTGCCGCATCCATACCGGCGATCACCGATGAGGAGCGCGACGCTCTTTGGACTCGGGTATGGCGAGCCCTTCTCGCCCTCGCCGAGCAGCAGGGCGAACACCAGTTCGCGGCTGATCCGACAGACAGGTTTCGTGCGCTGCTGGTCGCGGCGATGGCAAGCGGCGTCGCACATGTTGCGGGGCCAGATGGGGGCAAGCCGCTCCAACCAGAGGCATGGGGATGGCGGAAGTCGGACGGGCTTGACCCCGTATGGCAGCCTCGTGGAACGCAACTCGGTTGGGTTGAGCATGACAATCTCTACATTGATCGCGAGGCCGCATTCGGAGTGGTGCAACGCCTTGCCCGAGACGTCGGCGACGCCCTCCCAGTATCAGCTCGCACACTCACGAAGCGGCTTCACGAACGCGGCCTCCTGAAGACTGTCGATCAGCGCGGGGGCAAGGTTCGCCTCCTCGTGCGCCGGCACCTCCAAGGACTCCGGCGCGATGTGCTCCACTTTGACGCGGCGTGGCCTTCATCATCCGACTTGAGTGGCCCGAGTGGCCCGCCCGGGGCCGCGACCAGTGGTACGCCCCCCGGGGGGAGAGCCGACACAGTCCTGCCGGGGGACACAAATAGTGGCCCAGACGTCGGAGTGGCCCAAAGAGTGGCCCCGCGAGTGTCCCAGTATGACCTGGAGATCGGCGCGTCTGGGCCACTTGGGACACCCAGTCCCCACAACAACGGGGGGTTCAGCGAAGCCGGTTCACAGACACGATACGAAACGGACGAGCGCGAAGGCATGGCGCTCGACGGCGCACCTCGCAGCACCCACGCTACCTACGATACTGCGGAAGACGTATGAGCGAGATCGCGGATCTCATCAGGGAGGTCCACAGCCTCGGTGCGGAACTCGTCGTCATCGGCGGTACGCTCAAGCTCGTTGGCGATCGATCACGGATTTCGAGCGGACTGCGGGCGCGCCTGGCTGAAAAACGCGAGGAGCTACGCGAATACCTGAGGCCACACCCTTGCGCGAGTCTGCGGTCATTTCTGGTTTCGAGAAGCCGGCACCGTCTGCTATTGGTGTGCCCAGCGCCGGGCGGCGCGATGACGTGCCCGAGGAGCGCGGTAGCCGCCGCGACGACGGAACGTACAGCTCCATGAGCGTCGGTCGGTCCCGCGGGGCGCTTCCTGACCCGTTCATCGTGGGCGATCTGCCCGAGGTCTGGCGGATTGAGGTGAACCGCCTGCGCCAATTTGGCGCCACCAGTAATGCTGCGACCCTCGAAGCTGCCGCCGAGCAACTGGAGGCCGCTCTACGCGCAGAGGCAGATACAACACTCACCGTCTCCCAAGCCGCCGCTGAGTCGGGCTACTCGCCCGACCACATTGAACGAATGCTGCGCCAAGGGAGGCTCCGCAACGTCGGTCGAAAGCACGCTCCACGTGTTCGGCGCGCGGATTTGCCGCATAAGCCCGGAGGCCCCCCTGGAGCCTTGACGCCCGTCGGAACGGAGCCCATTTCCAAGGCGCAGATTGCGCGCGCGCTCATCGACCCTCCGCACCAGGATGACCGATGAGACACGCACGACGCTGGAGCTGGAGCACCGGCGAGCGAGGTAAGAACCGCGTCAGGGTTTTCGAGCACCACGTTACCGGGTTGCTGTATGTCGAGTTCTACGAACGCCAACCCGAAGGTGGACGACCGAAGCCCACGCGCCAAGCACTCGGCCATCGCGACCGCGAAGCGGCAAAGGCCAAAGCCGAGGAGTTAGCAGCCGCGTTCCGAAAGGAAGAGCCTCCAAGGACTGCAGACTGCACGCTCGCCACGCTGTTTGACATGTATGATCGTGAAGTGACGCCGAGCAAGGCGCTGACGACGCAGCGGCATGACCGTCGAGCAGCAAAGCTTTTTTTGCGGGCGCTTGGAAGTAACCGACTGGTCAAGACCCTTAGCCGCCGCGATTGGGACGCGTTCATCCGCGAGCGGCGGAGCGGGAGTCTACGACCACCGGGAGTCAAAGTCGCCCAACCCGTGGGTGACCGGATCATCGAGCAAGATCTTCGTTGGATGCTGGCGGTGCTGAATTGGGCAACTAGGGCGGGAGACAAGTACGGCCGCCCCACGCTGGAACGGAATCCGCTCGCGGGGCTCTCCCTTCCGAGGGAAGCCAACCCTCATCGGCCGACGCTCAGCGATGACGAATACGTCAGTATGGTCGAAGCATTGCCGCGCGTGCATGCATTGCTCACGCCGCTACTCGTGCTGGTGCACGAAACCGGACACCGAGTAGGGTCAGTAAGGCAGATGCGGTGGGCGGATGTAGACTTGACCGCCAAAGTTGTCCGCTGGCCGGCGGAGTCAGACAAGATTGGATTCGAGCATGTGACTCCACTGTCCGCAGCGGCCGTGGATGTCCTAGACCAACTTCGGCGGACGCGGGCGGCGATTGGCGATGGCTGGGTATTCCCTGCTCCGAAGAAACCGGACCGGCCGTGCTCACGCCACGTCGTAAAGGACTGGTGGGAGCGATGCGAGGGGGAGGCCAAAACCGTACGCGTGGCCGGTCGCGGCTTTCACAGTCTTCGGCGGAAGTTCGCTACCGAGTTGAAGGCGGTACCGCTCCCTGACCTCTGTGCGCTTGGCGGCTGGAAGGAGCCCATGACAGTGGTCAAGTGCTATCAACGCCCCGATGAGCAAACGATGCGCGCAGCGCTCGAACAGCGTCGCGTCGTCCGGGTCGCTACGGCGTAGTCGAATCCACACCACGAATCCACTCCATCGGGTCACGGGAGGTGCCCCGATGAAAAACGTCCCGACCGTAAGGCGGGGCGCTGGAACAACTTCGTACAATGGGCCTGGGTAGAGTTGAACTACCGACCTCACGCTTATCAGGCATTGGGTTCTGTCCCCTCGAACCGGTAAGTTGCCGGTTCTCACAGTGACGGCTTGCTGATCCGCCCGATCGTGCCGTCTTGGATGTTGGCTGATGCCGGTTCGAATTGGAACCTGAAATAGAACCGTAACGAGCCGGGCGTCACTGGCTGAGCTGCCGTCAATTGAGCCACGCGCAAGCCGTGTCAAGCCCGACGTAGTACCCGGCCGCTCGCCCCGAACGTGCCACCGCCGGGGTTCAAGCCCCTCGAGCCCGAACAGCCACTCGATCGGCCTACGATGGCGGGGTTGCTCTCAGGTCGGCATTTCGCCCCCAGTCGGCCCCGGCCTCGTCAGTCGCTTGCTGGAATGCCGCCGCGCTCTTGAGCAACTTCACTATTGATCCTAGGGAGGCGCAACCGGTGGAATCAGGCCTAGCTGCCTCATCATGCCGACATCGTCTCGGTTCGCAAAGTGTTCCGCAATCTTCCCATTCGAGTATCCGGTACATGTGCATGTGCTGAACCTCGAACGAGTGTCCGGTAGGGGGCACGCCGACTAGCATCCCACCATCAACAGGAAAGTTTGACGTGCCTCGGTGCGTGCCACTGTACGTGCATCGTACCACGACCCACTCACCTTCGGCCACGGAGTTCAGAATCGTCAGCCTTGCGTCGGGGAAGTTGGTCCTAATCTCGGCCAGCACCTTCCGCACACCTGCACGCCCCACCCGTCGGCCATGGTTTTCGCAGTCCACGGCAAAACAGTTTGCCGCCGCATTGAAGTCGCCGTGATTAAAAGCCTCATTGAATTGTTCGACGATGCGCCGGGTAGTCTTGTTCGTGTTCACGGACTCCTCCCCTTGTTGCAGGGCAACCGTGCGCTTCGACCTCAAGTCTGCGGTCGTCGACGATCCCCAAGCCGCGCAGCCAGGGCTTTGGGGAAGGTGTACGTTAGGCGATCGCAGCCGCCCACGTCCGACCGCTCGTTGGCCTGGATCCGGACTGAGCCTTCGCATCCCTTGGTGGGTCCGCGGGTGCCAGAATCATTACAGCTGCAAGTGCCGCAGCTGACGGTCGCGATCGCGCTGGTGTGGGTCGCGCTCATCGCTAATGCCGGGCTGGCAGTACCGGGCGCTCGTACCGCGGCACGCGATGCGGCTGCTGCGCTGAAAGACGGCTAAGGCGGTTGGCGGGTGCAGCGCGCATGGGAATCATGACGCGCCGCTCAATCCCGCCAAGTGACTCGAGCGCCTGCTCCGTCGTGCGGGGACGCTCTCGCGCGGCGTCTGAGCGTCGGCGCAACGCCTCCATCCGTCGCGCGTCGTTGACTATTGACACCCCTAACGCCACCTGTATACTCGCAGAACACAAAGCGGGGCTCGTTCCCATTATATGGGACAGTGTTGTTTTGTTTGCGTACCATAACAAACTGCAAACGCGACCCGAGGCCGCGACTTCCGACCGCGACCTCAAACAAGGACGCCGAGCCGCTGTCCGCCGCAGCCGTCCCGCTTCACCCGTCGCGCTGTGTCGGTCCCGCGTTACCTGTCCCCGCGCTTACACGCACCGCACCCTCGCCCCTGCGACTTCGTTCGCCGTAGGAGGACCTCTCGTGGCCAGTAATGTCAACCGAATACTGCGTCATGCGCTGTGGACCGGCGCCATGCTGTTAACGGCGCTCGGTTTGGCCAAAGCCGCCTACGCCCAAGGGGAGCGCATTACGGGCCGTGTGGTCGACGCCCAGGAGCATCGACCGGTACCCCTCGCGGCGGTGCTGGTCACCGGCACCACGATCGGCATTACAACCACCGACAGCGGCACGTTCAGCTTCCGCCTACCCCCCGACGCCAAGTCCATGACGGTGCGTCGCATTGGCTACCTCGCACAGACAGTGCCGCTGGTCGTTGGACGGACGGAGTACACCATTACGCTCCAGCGCGATGTCCTCCGACTGGAGCAGGAGGTGGTCACCGGAGTCGCGACGACCGTCTCATCGCTGAGCGCAGCGAATGCCGTAGCCGTGGTCAACGCCGACCAGCTGAATCAAGTGCCGGCACCGACGGTCGAAAACTCGGTGCAGGGCAAGATCCCCGGAGCCGAAATCTCGCAGATCAACGGAGGCGCGCCAGGCGGGGGCCTGCAGGTGCAGATCCGTGGGATTACCTCGATCAACGCCAACGCCGCCCCTCTCTACGTCGTCGACGGCGTCTTGGTCAATAACGAGACGATCGATAGCGGACTCAATGGCATCACCGGCATTGGTTCGGGCAGCGTCGGCGGGTCGCTCTACGGACCAAGCAATCAGGACGCCTCCTCCAATCGCATCGCGGACATCAATCCTGATGATATCGAGAGTATCGAGGTGCTCAAAGGCGCATCCGCTTCGGCCATCTACGGTTCGAAGGCCTCCTCGGGCGTGATCGTCATCACGACCAAGAGGGGCACCGCGGGGAAGCCAAAGTGGGACATCTCTGGAAAGTTTGGGCACTTCAGCGACGCCAACACAATGGCTGTCCGAACTTTCCCGACGCTCGCCAGCGCCCAAGCCTGGGCATCCCAGGTCGGATCGAATCCCGCCCTCGTCAATCAGTACTATGGCGGCCCGCAAGACTACCAGAACCAACTCTTCGGCAACGGCCAGGCCTCGTACGAAGCAGACGTCAGCGTCAGTGGTACCCAAGGCGGTACCGAGTATTTTCTGTCCGGCCTTTCGAAGTACGACAACGGGACCCTGCTCAACACCGGCTACAACAAGCAAGGGATCAGGTCGAACGTCACGCAGCAGTTTACGCGCACGCTCTCAGTGTCGGCCAATCTCTACTATGCACACTCCCTTACGCGCCGCGGCCTGACGAGCAACGACAACACCGGCGCCAGCCCGTACGGTTTCCTCTCGTACACGCCGCAGTTCGTGGATCTGAATCACCAGAACGCCGACGGCAGCTGGGCGTTCAATCCGTACGGGCAGGCCAACCCGTTTGCCGACCAGGCGGAGATCCAGACTCCGGAGGAGATCACCAGGATCATCGGCGGTGGGTCAATCGACTGGTCGATTTTCACTGCCGAACACCAAAGTCTCAAGTTCCGGGCGATCGGCGGCGCGGACCAAACGGCGCAGCGCGACCAGAACTATGCACCGCCCGACCTCCAGTTCCAGCAGCAGATCGCGACCGGTCTCCCCGGCACATCGACGCTGCAGATGGACCAGACGAATTACTTCAACTACTCCCTCAATCTCATTCATACCTACACGGTCCCATCGATCGGAGACGCGACCACTTCGATCGGCTTCGTCCGCGAACGCCGGAGCGACAACGCGCCCGATATCGTCGCGCAGAACCTCCTCGCGGGCGTCAACACGCCGACAGCCGGCACGGTGACGACCGTGTACTACAATAGAAATGAGGCGCTCGACCAATCCATGTACGGCCAGGAGCAGCTGCTGCTGCTCAATGCGCGCCTTGCACTCACCGGCGGCGTCACGGCCGAGCGAACGACGAACGCTGGCGACATCGGCAAGTTCTATTTCTATCCCCGGTTGTCGGGATCGTACCGACTGCCGCAATTCAGCTCGCTGGTGGACGAGATCAAGGTCCGCGCCGCCTACGGCCAAGCCGGGACGCAACCGAATTATGGAGTGAAGTACACGCCCTTCAACACGGAGCTCGTCTCCGGCGGAAACGGCATCTCGCCCAACACCCTTGTCGGGGACTCGTTGATTCGCCCGGAGGCGGAGACCGAGATCGAGACGGGAATCGACGCGACGCTGTTCCACTCGCGCGCCCAGCTGTCGGTGACGCTCTACCAGAAGCGCATTCAGGACTTGCTGCTCCAGGCTTCTGTTGCGCCCTCGCTCTTCTACAACTCGCAGTGGTTCAACGGAGGAGAGTTCACAAATCAGGGAATCGAGCTCTCCCTCACTGCAACGCCCTTGCAGCTGCGCAACGGATTTACCTGGGTCGCCGGTGCGACGTTCTATCGCAACTACAGCGTGGTCAATTCGATACCGGTCACACCGTTCGAAACGGGGAACACGTTTGGCGGAATCTTCGGCACCGCATACATCCAGCCGGGCCGGTCGGTGTCGGAACTGGTCAATCCGGGGCTGACGGGCGCGAACGGGCTGCCCGTCCAGTACGGAGACTACCAACCGTCCTTCCTGGCGAGCTTCAGTCAGGAGTTCACGTTCAAGAACTTCCGCCTCTACGGATTGCTCGACTGGAAGCGCGGCAGCACGGTCACCAACATCACGAACTTCCTGTTCGACTTCGGGCCTGACTTGCTCCAGAACGTCGCCGCGGAGCAAACGCGCGCGACTGCCTTCGACAACGGTAACATTCTGCCCTACCTCGAACCCGGTACGTTCGTCAAGCTGCGCGAGTTGACGCTGAGCTACATGCTCCCTACAAGCTGGGTCACACGCCTGCCAGGGGGTCGGTTCACATCTGCGCGCTTGGCCTTCACGGGCCGCAATCTGCTGATGTGGTTCCCGTATACCGGCCTCGACCCCGAGGTCAGTGACTTCGGCAGCCAGAACATCACGACCAACTACGATGTCTGGCCCTATCCGCCCTCACGCAGCTTCTTCCTCTCCCTTGACCTGGGCCTGTGACATGGTTGCCAAGATGACTGCCGCGGCCGGAGCGGCTCGCGCATTGGTCAGTGCCAGGAGTGGTCGACGCTGGTGGTTGCCCATTGTGGCAGCCGTGGCCGTGACCGCAAGCGAGGCGTGCAAAGACTCGAACGTGCCATACTTCGACGCACCAACGTCCGTGCCGAACACGCCCGATGGCATTCAAAACGCCGTCAGCGGGCTGTTCGCATTTTCCCGCAATGACATTGGTGGGTATGTGCAGTATATGGGCGGTTTCGCCCGCGACGCAGTACAGATGTCGAATGGCGACCCTCAGATTCTGACTTTTTATACCGGCCTCACGCCGATTCCCGCCGCGTCCGATGGCGTCTGGGACAACGAATATCGCGATGTGGGTGAGGCGCTCACGGTCATCGCGACGGTGCCGAATACGTCGCCAGCGTACAGCACGGCCCAAGCGGCGGCGATCGTCGGAATCGCGCAGACGCTCGAAGCCATCAACCTCATGCTCGTCGCCGAGACCCGCGACACGCTCGGCATCCCGATCTATCCCAGTGGCGCCTCTCCCGGCCCGGTGTATTGCAACAAGGATGTATGGGCGCGGATTGTCGCCTTGCTGGACACGGCGAATGCGAGCCTCGACGCCGCGGGCCCCATTCCTCTCCCGATTCGGGTGCCGGCAGGATTCGCTGCTGTCGGCGCAACCGCCGGTCCAAGCACAACTGCGGGGTCCTTTGCTTCGTTAAATAGGGCGTTGGCGGGCAAGGCGGGCGTCGAGCTCGCCTACGCCATCGCGCGGAACTCCCCAGCCACACACCCCACGCCGACGACTCCGGGCTCGCCTGATGTGAATGCGCTGACTCGGGCTGACAGTGCCATCGCCGCCTCGGCGCTGTTCAATCCCGGCGCCCTCGCGCCTGCGTCACAAGGGAACTTCACTGATCCGAACGGCGTCTATTGGGATTTCAGCTCGCAATCGGGCGACCTCGTCAATCCAATCAACCAACAGATCGGCTTCTACACGGTCCTCAAGACGTACGTGGCCGACGTCGACACGCTCAACGACTTGCGCTGGAAGGCCAAGTTCCAGGCGAATCCATACCAGATCGAGCTGCCGACGTACAATTACCTCGCATCAGGTGATCTGTTCGACTTCTATGCAACGACCAACGCACCGATCCCGATCATTCGGAACGAGACGCTGGTGCTCTGGCGCGCCCAGGCGCAATTGGGGCTGGGCAACCTGGCCAATGCGCTCACGTACATCAATGATGTGCGGACGTCGGTTGGTGGCTTGGCGCCGGTCGCAGGCAACGACTACGTGACGGTGCGTAACCTCCTGCTCAAAGAGCAGCGGCCATCACTGGTGTTCGAGGGGAGCGGCGACCGCACGATTGCACTCCGGATGTACAACCTCGAGGCCGTTGCGGACACCACCTGGGGTGCGAAAGACCTGCACACGACGGTGCTGCCGGTTGAAGAACAGGAGATCGAGGGACGGAACGGGTCGTACAACCTGACGTGTCAGTAAGTAACACATGGTTGGAGGGAGGCGCCGTGAGTGATGATGTCAAGCGGGATCCAGCGACGCTCACGCCAGAGGAACGCGAACTGGGCTTGGCGGGCGAGATTACGAGGCGTGACTTCCTCAACACGGTGGCTCTCGGAACTGGCGCCGCGCTCTTGCGCACCCCGGCTCCCGCTTGGCGGAAGGCGCTGGCGGTCGGATTAGCTGACGGCGCTCCCGAACCCTCGTGGCATCCGTGGACCGGGTACGGCGGCGTTGGTGACTACGCACGGTCTAATGGCAACACCTGGGACGTCGTGAACGCCGGCCACGGGATTCGGGACAACACGTATGAGCGCGCTATCGCCGACGCCAAGCCCACGGGCGAGACGCACGAGCTCGTCATCGTCGGAGGTGGGTTTTCCGGCGTCGTCGCGGCATACACCTTCTTGAAGGAGACGCGGCGGCAGCGCTCGTGTCTGCTGCTGGAGAACCACCCCGTCATAGGCGGCGAAGCCAAGCGCAACGAGTTCCTCGTCAGAGGTCAGCGCTTGATCGGGCCGCAGGGCTCGAACCAGGCTGGCGTGGTTCGCACCGGATGGCTCGGTGACATGTGGCGTGACATTGGGCTGCCGAGCGAGTTCGAGTTTGGCACGATGCCCCAAGGCCGGCGGCAGTTGGATCTCCCGCGCGACAACTACGACTATCTCATCTGGGCCGACCACAGCGACAACGAAGGGTATTTCTTCGATACGCCGGAACCGCACTGGGTGCGCAACCCCTGGGGAAAGAATCTTCAGGAGACGCCATGGCCCGGCCAGCTCCAGCGCGATCTTGTGCGATGGCATGATGAGCCGGCATTGGCGTTCAAAGGCGATCTGCAGGCGCTCGAGAAGTGGCTCGACACGATGACGTACGACGAGTACCTGACGAAATTCCGCGGGTTCGATCCCGGCGTCGCACGGTTCATCGATCCCATTCTGGCATCAGGCGCGGGACTCGGCGCGGATGTGCTGTGCGCACTTGTGCCCTTCCACTACGGCTTCCCTGGTTTCGACGGGCTGCTGCCCGGACGGCAACGACACGCAGTGCCCGGACGCTGGTTGTCCAAGGACACCGGGATCTCGTTCCCAGGCGGGAACGATGGGATCATGCGCGCTCTCGTGAAAGCCGTGAACCCAGCCGCGATCGAGGGGTCGGCCGCGTATGCGGAGGTCCACAACGGCCGCATCCGCTTCGACCTAATGGATCGTCCCAACACGCCCTGCCGCCTGCGCGCCGGCGCCACTGTCGTCCGCGCTGTGCATGATCCGGACAACAAGAACGAGCCGGCGACCATCACGTACGTGAAGGACGGGCGCCTCTTCTCCGTGCGAGCGCGGAACGTGATCTGGGCGGGTGCGAGTTGGACGGCCAAGTATGCCGTTCAGCATCTGCCGGCGGAGTACCGGGCGGCGATGGACAACTTCCCTCGGGCACCGATCCTCGTAGTAAACGTTGCGCTCAACGACTGGCGGCCACTGTATCGGCTGGGTTTCACCTGTTGTTGGTGGCAGAGCGGGTTCGGTTGCGAGGGCAATATTCGAGCGCCCATGTATATCGGCGACTATCGCCCGTCCATGGATCCCGATCGGCCGACGGTGTTCACGATGTATGTGCCCCTCAATCAATACGGGCTCTCGCTGGTTGATCAGGGCAACGCCGCACGGCAGAAGCTGTTCGCGACGACCTACCGGGAGTATGAGCTGCGGATCCGACAGCAGATGGCGAAGCTTTTTGGCGGCGCCGGCTTCGATCCAGCTCGCGACATTGCCGGCGTCGTACTCAATCGGTGGGGCCACGCGATCGCGACGGTTGGACCGGGCTTCTTCTACGGACGTGATGGGAAGCCCACGCCGAGCGATGTGTTGCGTCGGCCCCTCGGCAACCTGACCTTTGCGCACTCCGAGCTCTCTGGAAATCAGAACTGGGTCGCGGCGGCACAGGAAGGCAAGCGCGCGGCAGAACAGATCCTGACCATGATGTAGCATCCCGCGACTCAACGAGCGGGCGGGACTCACAGCGAGCGCGGACGATGTCAGATCCAGACAGACGATCGATCGACCCTGATGCGCCCCTGGGGGCGGCCGCGGAGGAAGGCAAAGCGGCAGTGGAACGCATGGTCGCGCTGCTGTAGGAGGCGCGATGGTAAGGGAAACGGGCGAAGGCACTGTCCGGTTGTTGGCCGAACGTCAGTGAGTGATGATGGTCCAAGGAGCATCCACCGTCGCGGCGCGCGAGGTAGCCGTCATTCGAGCCGTGCGCGCTCAGCAAGACACGGCTATTGGGGCGCGCGACATTGATCGTGTGACCGCGTTCTGGACCGACGACATATCGATCCGTCGCGGACTAGGGCAACTCTTCACGGGACGAGCTGCATGCCGCCGCCTGATGGAATTTGATATCCAGTCGAACACCGCCGTGGTCTACCGACGCGAGCCCAGTGACATTGAGGTCAGTGCGTCCTGGCCTCTCGCGTTCGAGACCGGGACATGGGCCGGACGCTTGAGCAACGATGCTGGCCCGGTCGTGATTGCTGGGCGCTACTCGGCGCAATGGGTCAAGCGTGCCGACGGCTGGCTGATCCGCTCAGAGGTATTCGTCGCGCTGACGTGCTCGGGGGACGGCTGTGAGTGGGCGGTGGAACCGTGAGGGGCCCAAGGCGTCGCGACACCTGCTGTGCAGGTACCACTTTTGGTGTGCGCAGCCTCAGAGTGCCACGTTTCGGGCACTGCACTGCACGCGTGCCAACACGACCTATGATGACCGTGCACGAAAGCGGGGAAGGAAGACGCGAGGTTCGTCCGTGGACTGGACGAGGACGGCCCAGAATATCCAGCCTTTACAGGAGCAACGATGACAGATTCGTCGAGAGAGTCTGACGCGACCAATACCAACTTGACTGCCGAGGAACGGGCGCTCGGCATGGACGCCGACATCACGCGGCGCGATTTTGTGGGGACGGTTGCGCTCGGGACCGGCGCGGCGCTGCTCACTGCCGTAGCGCCAGGACTGCTCAAGACACGTCCCCAGTTGCCATTGATGCCACCCGATCAGGCATCGGACTGGACCGGCTACGGAGGCGTTGGCGACTATGCCCGGTCGAACGGTAACACGTGGGAGGTCGTCAACGCCGGCCATGGAATCCGCGACAACACGTACGAACAGGCCATCGCCAATGCGACGCCGACGGGCGAAACGTACGATCTCGTGATTGCTGGCGGAGGGTTCGCTGGGGTGATCGCGGCTTACACGTACGTCAGGGAAACGAAGCGGCACCGGCCCTGTCTCATTCTGGATAATCATCCGCTCATCGGGGGTGAGGCGAAGCGCAATGAGTTCATCGTGAGGGGGCAGCGCCTCATAGGTCCCCAGGGCGCGAACCAGTGCGGGTTCCCGGGAAAGGCTAGACTCAGCGGGTGGTACGGCGACATGTGGGCGGACATCGCACCGCCGGGAGGTCAGCCGGAAGTCGAGTTCGCGCAGCTGTCACCGAGCCGGCGGCGAATGGATATACCGCGAGACAACTACATGTACTACGCCCAGGATGTCAGCGAAAACTACGGGTTCTTCTTCGATAACCCGCAGCCGCACTGGGTGAGCAACATGTGGGGGCGCAGGCTCGAAGGCACGCCATACTCGGCCGAGGTCAAGCGCGACATGATGCGCTGGCGGGAAGAACCGGCCCAGCCGTTCAATGGCGACAACGCGGCGCTCGAGCGGTGGCTCGACACCATGACGTATGAGGACTACCTCACTAAGGTCCGCAAGCTCAACCCCGAGGTGGCTCGGTACGTCGATCCGTTTCTCGCATCTGGCGCCGGTCTCGGTGCCGACGCGCTCTCGGCTTACGTGCCCTGGTACTTCCGAGCGTATTTCCCGGGGTTCCAGGGCTTGTCGAAAACGGCATCGGAGTTTGAGCTCCCTGTCGGCCGCAAACTGGCGGATGAACCGGGAATGTCATTCCCTGGCGGGTGCGACGGAACGATGCGCTTCCTGATCAAGTGGCTCAACCCCGAGGTGATCGAGGGCACGCGGTCGTTTGCTGACGTGCACAATGGCCGGATTCAATTCGAGGCGATGGACCGGCCAAACACGCCCTGCCGGATGCGGGTCGGCTCGACGGTCGTACGCGTCGTCCATGATCCTGACAAGAAAGGCGAACCGGCCGTCGTCACTTACATCAAGGACGGCAAGCTGTACTCGGTCCGCGCGCGCACAGTGATTTGGGCCGGGGGAGGCTGGACCGCGAAACACGCGGTGCAACGTCTCCCCGACGAGTATCACGCAGCGCTAGACAGCCTCTATCGGTCGCCGATCCTCGTCGTCAACGTCGCGCTCAATAATTGGCAAGCTCTCTATAAGCTGGGTTACACCGTCTGCACATGGCACGGTGGTTTTGGCTTCACGGGGAACATTCGGGCGCCGATGTACGTGGGCGACTACAGGCCGCCGCTCGATCCGGACCAGCCGACGATCTTCACATTCTACGTGCCTTTCCCGCAAACAGGTCTGCCCCTTGCCGATCAGGGCAAGGTCGCGCGCCAAAAGATGTTCGCCACGAGCTACCGCGACTACGAGATGCAGATCCGCCAACAAATGGTGAAGCTGTTCTCGAGCGCCGGTTTCGATCCCAAGCGCGACATTGCCGGCATCATCCTCAACCGCTGGGGACACGCTTACATCAACGCAGGTCCGGGCTTCTTCTTTGCCCAGAATGGTAAGCCGACACCGAGCGACGTCGTCCGACAACCACTTGGCAACGTCGCATTCGGACACTCCGAGCTTTCGGGCCACCAAACGCACACCATGGCAGGCGAGGAAGGTACTCGCGCCGCCAAGCAAGTACTCGCCATGTTGGAGGTGAACAGCTGATGGCCATTGCTCAGCCGATTGCTGTAGCTGATGACTGCAATTGATAGCCGTTCTTCCGGCCTTGCTCCTCCATCTTTGTTGATTTCCTAGAGGGTGCTCCATGACCGACACCAGTCGACAACCGAAAGTGCCGGCTCCCGATCTCTCGGCAGAGGAGCGGGCACTCGGCATGGATGCCGACATCACGCGGCGCGATTTCTTGAACGCCGTCGCGCTAGGAACAGGAGCCGCTCTGCTGGGAACGCCTCCGCCAGCGCACCGTAAAGCGAGTGACCTGATCGCCACGCCTCCTCCGACGGATCCGCCGTGGCATCCGTGGACCGGCTATGGCGGCGTCGGCGATTACGCTCGCTCGAACGGCAATACGTGGGAGGTCGTGAATGCCGGCCACGGAATCCGCGACAACTTGTACGAAAACGCAATGGCCTGCGCGACTGCCACCGACGAGATCTATGACCTCGTCATTGTCGGCGGCGGGTTCGCTGGCGTCACGTCGGCGTACTACTTCCTCAAGGACAGCAAGCGGCAGCGCCGCTGCATCATCCTCGAGAACCACCCGCTCATCGGAGGTGAGGCCAAACGCAACGAGTTCATCGTTCGCGGCCAGCGCCTCATTGGGCCGCAGGGATCCAATCAGATGCTCGCCTTCACGGACGGCTGGATGGGCGAGATGTGGCGCGACCTTGGTCTTCCCACGGAATTCGAGTTCGGGAAACTGCCGCCAAGCCGGAAGTCGATGGAGTTCCCACTCGACAACTATCTGTATCAACTGTGGGCCGACAACTTCGAAAACCACGGCTACTTCTTCGATACGCCCCGACCCCACTGGGTGACGAATCCGTGGGGGCACGAGCTCGAGAACACCCCATGGCCCGCTGAAGTTCGCCGCGATCTCCTACGGTGGCGGAATGAGCCTGCGGAGCCGTACCAGGGCGATGCGGAGAGCCTGCGGAAATGGCTCGATTCGATGACCTACGAGGAGTATCTCACCAAGGTCCGCAAGCTGCACGTCGAGGTCGCGCGTTTCGCCGATCCCATTTGCGCTGCTGGTTTCGGGCCGGCGAGCGATGTGCTCTCGGCACTCATGGCGTCCGAGGCCGTTCCCGGGTTCCTGGGACTCAACAAGGCGAGCGGCAAGAGTCTGCTCGACGTCCCAGGGCACAGACTCGGGGCCAACCTCGCCAAGGGAAAGAATGAGATCTTTTCATTCCCCGGCGGGAACGATGGCATGATGCGGGCGATGGTGAAGTGGTTGAACCCAAATGTGATCGAAGGCTCCGCCGAGTTCCCCGACGTGCAGAATGGGCGGATCCGTTTCGACGCAATGGACATACCCGGCGTTCCGTGTCGTATGCGAGCTGGAGCCACGGTCGTTCGCGTGACGAATGACTCGGAGAAGTCGGGCGAGCCCGCGACAATCACCTACGTCAAGGACGGGAAACTGTTCTCCGTCCGCGGCCGGACAGTGATTTGGGCTGCTGCCTGCTGGAGTGGCAAGCATGCGGTGCAGAATCTACCCGAGGAGTATCGCTCGGCAATGGAGCACTTCCCGCGCTCACCAATGATGATCGTCAACGTGGCGCTCGATAATTGGCGGGCGCTGTATAAGCTCGGATACACCGCGTGTTCGTGGCGCGGCGGATTTGGTTTTACCGGTAACCTCCGCGCGCCCATGTATGTCGGTGACTACCGGCCGCCGCTCGACCCGGATCAGCCGACGCTGTTCACGATGTACGTGCCCTTTCCACAACCCGGGCTTTCACTCGTCGATCAGGGCAAAGTGGCCCGGCAGAAAATGTTTGCCACGAGCTACCGGGAGTACGAGATACAGATCCGCCAACAGCTGGTGCGCATGTTCGACAGCGCGGGCTTTGATCCGGCACGGGATATTGCCGGGATCGTCCTCAATCGGTGGGGACACGCGTACGTGAACGCCGGGCCAGGATTCTTCTACCCGTCTGACGGTAAACCCGCGCCGAGCGATGTGCTCCGCAAACCACTCGGCAACGTCGCGTTCGCCCACTCCGAGCTCGCCGGCGGCCAGTCGGCGCCGGCGGCGTGGGTGGAAGCACGCCGCGCGGCACGGCAAGTTCTAGCCCTACTGACAACGGCGTAGGACGAAGGCACAACCAGCGGCAGGGGTTCGGCGAGCCGACGCTAAGAACGATTGGGACCCTGCGTCTCGACCGGCCCGTGCTTTGATCGACGAGGAGACTGAGGTCGGAGGGAGGTGCCGTCTATCGTGGCGCGCCGAGCTGGATGGGCGTCATGCCGCTGGGCCGATATAACCCCGCGCTCGTGATCGAGAAGCCATCTCTTTCGCTCGATGCCGCCGCCGAAGCCAGTGAGTGAGCCCGACGCGCCTATCACGCGGTGGCATGGCACGATGATCGGCACCGGGTTGCGTCCGTTTGCCGCACCCACCGCGCGTGAGGCATTGGGGGCGCCAATCCGACGCGCCAGTTCGCCATAGCTCGTCACCTGACCGAACTCGATCCCGCGGAGCGCATCCCAGACGCGCTCTTGAAATGTCGTCCCCGCCACCGAGACAGTGACGTCGAACGTCGTCAGTTCGCCATTGAAGTACGCCGCGAGCTGGGTGCACGCATTGGCGAGCGCAGCCGAGGCAGCCCCTCCGCTGCCGTCGTCTCGCCTCCAGCCGGCCAAGACTTGGGGGTTCGGCCGATCAAAATACACGGCGCTGACGCTGTTGTTGCGAGCGGCGACCAAGAGCTCTCCGATAGGGCTCACGATCGTGGTGTAGAGTGTTTGGTTTGACGGGAGCATGGGGACGAGATCTCAATCGTTTTCGTGAGAGGGTCCAGTGCCGCGTCGAGAGACGCCCAGAGATGGAAGGCAGCGTAGCCTCGCCACGGTCGCCAACGATCCGCCAGCCTTCGCAGTCGAGCGGATGTCAGCCCGCCCGCGGCCTTGCGAAGGCCAAGATCGGCGTCCGGGAAGGCATCGGGCCACTGAAGCGCGCGCATTGTGACGTACTCCGCCGTCCACGGTCCGATGCCTGGCAGGGCGGTGAACGCTCGGACGAACGCAGACGCGCTGACGCATGGCGCGGAGCCGCACAATTCGGGGAACTTGCCGTCGGCAACGGCACGCGCGAGTGCGATCACGCAACTCGCCCGTGCCCGGGGAAGTCCGATACCGGCGACGAGGGCGACACTCGCGTCCGCCAGGTCCTCGGCGGCCACTGGTAAGAGACTGATGGGGATGCTGCCAAAGGACTCGCGCTCCGTCGCATCCAGCTGAAGCGGCTTGCCGATGAGCGCGGCAAGGCGTGCGGCCAGCGTCGTCGCGCCTCGCACGCTCACCTGCTGCCCAGCACGGCCCGCAAGGCAAGGTCGAAACCATCCGTCGTTCCGAGCATCCGCAGTCCCGGTCGTCGCGATACATGCTTGGACAGCACCGGATCGTCGGTCAGATGCGCTTCGATTGCCCGCGGCTCGGCGTCCAAGTCGAACAGGCATTGCAGGCGCCCGAGCACAGGTGAAAGGACTGAAAGGAGGGACGTCGAGACATCAGTGACGAGTGCGTGCGTTCGATGCGTCGATAGTCGCCGATTTGATGATTCGGGCCTGCGAACGACGACGTAGCCCGCACACTCGCCGACGCGAACAGAGCGCCAATACCGTCCTTTACTCACCGCTTCCACACCCGGCGTCGCCCGAGGCGCGAGGTACCGGAGCGCGGCCTCCCAGTCGAATGGCGGGCGATAGGACAAAGCCAGGCTGATCATCCCCGGCGGAGGCGCGTCATTTGGCGCGGTCCGCACGCCTCGCGGGCTCCGCACCCATGCGCCGCACGAGCGCGCCGAGCGCCGCAGTTCCGTCGGAGACACGCGATAACGCGCCCCAAACAGCGCGTTGAACCGTCGCACACTCTGAAAGCCGCTAGCCCAGGCAATCTGGGTTATCGAGAGCCCTGTGTCGGACAACAAATGCTTCGCGGTGAGAAGCCGGCGCGTCTGAGCGAGAGCAACCGGCGAGGCGCCGAATTCGCGTTCGACGGCGCGACGGAGGTGTCGGTCAGTCACACCCAAATGGCTGGCAAGCGAGTCTACCCCACCCTCGTCGAGTGCACCGACCGCGATGCGTGACGCGGCAAGCCGTGCAAGATGCCTCACGGCATTGACGCTGACGATTCCGCCGACCGACGTCCGATCGGTCAGCATGAGTCCGGGCGCCAGCTCCGGACGACATTGGAGACACGGTCGAAATCCTCGGCGCTCCGCCGCTGCCGCGCTGGCGAAGAGTCGACAGTTCTCAGGGCGCGGCGTCTGGACCGGGCAGACGGGCCGGCAGTACACACGAGTCGTTTCGACCCCGATGAAGAAGACGCCGTCGAACCGCCGGTCGCGGGCGACAAGAGCCGCATACAGGTGTCGAGGTTCGAGGCCCACGCCCATAGATGCATTCTACAGGTTGGCCTACCCGGTCACCAGCCGTTTTCGGACCTCTGGCCCAGCAACGCCGCGTCACAAAACCAGCGGTCGCGCGCTCGGGAGACTGGGCGCACTCCGCGACCGCCAAGCTACCGGCTGCTGAGCGACACGGCTGGCGCTCGCTGCGCAGGAAGTTTGCGACTGAACTGAAAGGGATTCCGCTCAAGGACCTGTGCGCGGTGGGCGGCTGGCGGTTGGCCGGCGCGGTCGAAGTTCGGCACCGCCCCATCCTCCGTGCGTGCTCACTCGCCGCGCTCGGAGTCGATGCTCACGCCGACGCCTGTGCACTTGATCCGCGACCGCAACGTGCGGCCGATGCGTGTAGCCGAGACAAACAACGGAGTGGTCCGATCGATGCCCGTGGTCGCGGGGACTAGCTTACGCGTTTGGCGGGCGGCCAGATCGTGATCCCGCCATCGGAATCCGAGGGTTCCGATGGGCCGGAAGTTCAACAACTGACTTTCGGTCTCGGCCATTTCTGTACTCGCCTCGGTGGTTATCGACCTAAATCAGCTCGAGATTTTCCAGTCGCCGTACCACCGCCAAACACCGCAGAGGCCACGTGCTCAGCCTTGAGGCGATCGTCACGCAGTCGTGAGCGCTTAGTCGACCTACTCAGAACGCCACTTCAGTCTCCCTAGCACGTTCGAGCCTTAGATTGTCATGAGGCGACGCTAAATCGCCGCGACACCGCTGACGATCCAATTGACGAGGCCAGATCCTCGGGCCGAGGGCACCGCGTGAGTGGGGCGCCGCGAGGTTTCGGACGTCGAGCTCGTCTCGGCTCAGACTTTACCCCACGACCGCCGCTCCGAGGCGGCGAGCCCGTTCGATGAAACCCGGCGGAGAACGAAACCCCATTCGGTTCAGGACACTACCTTGAATAGGCAATCGGTCGTGTTTCATAAGAGAACCGGGCGCCGAGGCAGCGCGTTCCCTTCCCTCCTGCCGTTCTTGCCGGGAGAAACGGGTAGAAACAATCGCCGAGCGCGGTGAAATAGAAAGGAATCGAGGCATGCAGACGACCAACCACCACCACGATCACCAGTACGCGTCCGGTGCATCGTCCTTACCATCCGCCGGCGCAGAGAAGCTGCCGGGCATCCGCCATGTCATCGCGGTGGGCAGTGGCAAGGGCGGCGTGGGCAAATCCACGGTCAGCGTGAATCTCGCGTTCGCGCTCCAACAGATCGGGGGCTCGGTCGGGCTCGTGGATGCAGACGTCCACGGGCCGAGCATTCCTGGCATGCTGGGACTGCCTGTCGGTCAACCGCCCGCGAATACGCCGGACCGCAAGATCGTCCCCGCCAATCGCCACAACCTGAAGGTGATGTCGATGGGGATGCTGACCGGGGACGACAAGCCGGTCATCTTGCGCGGACCGATGGTGGGCAAGTACCTGAAATTGTTCATTGATTCCGTCGAATGGGGGCACCTCGACTATCTGCTTCTCGATCTCCCGCCCGGAACCGGCGACACCCAGCTGACGCTAGCGCAGAGCTATCCGTTGTCGGGTGCGATCATCGTGACGACGCCCCAGAACGTAAGTTTGAAGATCGCCCGCCGTGGTTTGCGGATGTTCGAGACCGTCCACGTCCCCATCCTCGGCATTATCGAAAACATGAGCACCTTCACGTGCCCGCACTGCGGAAAGGGCACGGACATCTTCCGCCGCGGTGGCGGCGAGCGGATGAGCCGCGAGCTCGGCGTGCCGTTCTTGGGTGCGATTCCACTCGACGCAGAGATCGTCGAGTCTGGAGACGAAGGCCGTCCCATCGTCCTTGAGAAGCCGACCTCGGTGGCTGCAATGGCCTACCTCGCCATCGCCACGCAACTAGCTGGCCATCTCCAGGGACTCCCGACGGCGTGGCTCAAGCCATTCGAGTGGACGTGGGACACGAACGACGGCGAGCCGGCTTGGCTGGCCAGCTCCGTTCGGCCGTCAGGCTCGCGCACGTTGGCGAGTGGCTTCCGGCGGCGTGACGCTCGCACACTATCAGTCCTATGGGAGGACGGCCGGCGGCACGACTTCGACGTCCGGGACCTTCGATTGGCCTGCCCATGCGCCCTCTGCGTGGAGGAGATGAGCGGACGCCCACTGCTGGATCCTCAGGGCGTACGGCCCGACGTAACCCCGCGCACCATCGCGAGCGCCGGCAATTACGCCATTAAGATCGACTGGAACGACGGTCACAGCACGGGGATCTACTCGTTCGAGCGGCTGCGGGCCTTCGGTGAACGGGGCGCAGCCAATGTTGTGGAAGATGTCTGAGGTCCTGCCCGTCGACCCGACGGTCACCATCCGGGCCGAGATGTCACAGGCCGACCCCGACACGTGCAAGTTCACGATCGACCGAACGGTGCATCCCGGTGGCCCGTTCTTTTTCGAGAGCAAGGAAGGGGCAGCCGGGTCGCCCCTCGTCGAGCGGCTCTTCGCTCTCTCGGGCGTCGCCCATGTGCTGGTGGCCGACACCGTAGTGACGGTTGGGAAAGCCCCGAGTGCCGCGTGGTCGGCGCTGAAACCGGCAATCGGGGCGGTCATCCGGGCGCAGCTGCTCACGAGTGTGCCGGCAATCTTCGAGGCTCCTCGCAACGCAGGCCCGGGGGGCCGAACCGACGGCGAGCTTCGTGCGTGCGTTCAGCAACTCCTGGACCGCGAAGTGAATCGTTCCATCGCACGGCACGGCGGGCAGATCTCAATTGTCAACGTTCGCGACGGGAACCTCTTCATCGCCATGAGCGGTGGTTGCCAGGGTTGCGCGGCCTCTTCCCTAACGTTGCGGCAGGGGTTCGAGGTCATGGTGCGCAGGGTGGCGCCGGAGATCGTCGACATCGTGGACACGACGGACCACGCGGCGGGCGCGAAACCCTTCTACCAGCGCACGGTCTAGGAGGCGTCAATGGCGAAGCGACGGCGCCAGCGGCGAGCTGGTTTAGGTGCCGACCGCGCGTGCGCGGTGGTCGCACTGAGGTCCGTCGCGTGCTCCACCTCGCGGCCATGACCGGGATCCGTTTCAATCCGGTGCTCAAATTCAATGTGTCGGGTGGCGTGCGGGTCAATGGCGCCGGTCCACGACTAGCCCACGCCGTGTTCCGCGGCATCCGGTATAGCAAATGCGACCGTCAGCAACATGTCTGCGCTGTCGAGCGCCTCGACGTCGTGCGGTACATCCGCCGCCAGGACAACGGCCGTGCCGGTCGAGAGGTCGTGCGTGGCCGACGGCGTGCGAACCCGGAGCGACCCGCGGAGCGCGTGGATAACGACGGTACCTGGCGCCCGGTGTGCTCGCAGGCGCCCACCCCGGTCGAAGGCAAACAGGATGAGGCGAAGGCGCTCGTCGTGCAGCACGGCGACCTGTCGGTGCCCATCATAGGCCGCATGTTGTTCGTGCCGCAACGCCGTGAACGCCGCCCCGAAATCGAGTCGATGCTCCGGCCCCGCGAACCGTGCCGTGGGCGGCACACGCAACCGATCACTTGATTCGCTCATCCTATCACCTCTCCGATGGTCCCGGTGGAGTAGCTGCGTCGACAATGTTTGCTCTTGACCGACACCGGTCACCGAAGGAGCGCGCCGGGAGCTGACGCTCATACGCCAGCGGCGCGCCTCAGCGGCGCCGCTCTGGCCGCAGAGTGCGCCGCGGCCTCCTCCTCCAACCGCCGGAGTGATTCCTGGAACGCGGCCAAGTGTCCCTGCTCGTCACGTCGGATCTCAGCGAACCGTGCTGCCGCGGCAGCGTCGCCAACCGCCGCGGCGGCGTCGGTAAACCGCTTGTACATCACGTCCACTTCATAGGCCTCGCCAGCGATCGCATCGCGCAGGTTGTCCGCATCGCTGCCGACCAGTCCCGCCAGCGCTGCCTCTTCGGAAAAATGCTCGCGGTGCTCGGCAGCTGCGGTGCGCTCGAACAGCGCGGCCAGGTCAGGACGGCCATTCAGCCGAGCCTGGGCGGCAAAGCACAGGTACTTCGCTCCGGCGAACGCTTCGCCCCTCAACGCGGTTCGCAGGTTCTCTTGTGTCGTTGTGTGCATCACATCCCCGTCTCAATATCCGTGGTGAAACCGCCTGGCCGCCATCGATCCGCTTGTGCTAGGATGGATGATAGTACGATGCTGTAGCGTCGATCGGGCAAGGCTGCCTCGCTGTCCGGGAGCATCCTACGCCGCTCTCCGAGTGGACAGTCAGGAGACCGGGAGGCGGGGATAGGGCGAAGCCTGACGGGCGCCCCGTGTCCGGCAAACCTCCCCATGATTGCCGCAACCGCCCAGCGAGCGTGCGTACTTGCTTGGATCTGCCGGCACGGCGGAGCGCCCGACGCCTCGCCATGGGACGTGTTTCGCAGCACTATCGAGGACCATCGGCGACCACCGTGTCCTCCTCGTACTCGTACCCCTGATTTGCTGTGGCGGTTGCACACCCTGGCTCGGGCGCACCTTCCAGTCGCCGAACGGGTAACGATGTGATGCGTTGGCCGTCCTTCAAGGCCGGATCCCGGTCCCTCTTTCCAGCGAACGCGATTGCCGTTGACCTCGGCACCGCGAACACCCTCGTCTACGTGAAGGGCGAGGGCATCGTCCTCAACGAACCATCCGTCGTCGCCCTTGATCGCGAGACGAAGAAGATCAAGACCGTCGGGCTCGAGGCCAAACGCATGCTCGGCCGCACGCCGGAGGGCGTGCTCGCGGTGCGACCGATGAAGGACGGCGTCATCGCCGACTTCGACGTCACCGAGAAGCTGCTGCGGTACTTCCTGGCACTCATCATCAGGAACCATGTGTTCATGAAACCTCGCGTCATCGTGTGCGTCCCATCCGGCATCACGGAGGTGGAAATGCGTGCGGTCCGCGACTCGGCCCTCGGCGCGGGGGCCAAGGAAGTGTTCATGGTGGCCGAACCGATGGCAGCGGCGATTGGCGTCGGCCTACCGGTGGAGACGCCGACGGGCAATATGGTGATCGACATCGGGGGCGGCACGACCGAGATTGCCGTCATTGCGCTGTCCGGCATCGTTAGCAACACCTCGATCCGCACGGGCGGCGATGAGCTCGACATCGCGATCGTACAGTTCATGCGCAAGAACTACAACCTGCTCATCGGTGAGCTCACGGCCGAGCTGACTAAGATTCAGATCGGATCAGCGGCGCCGGTCGGGGAAGACCGGGAGATGGACGTCAAGGGACGCGACCTCGTGTCGGGCATCCCGAAGACCGTCAGTGTCCATTCCGCGGAAATCCGCGAGGCGATCCAAGAACCGATTCAACAGATCGTCGACGCTGTCCGGCGCACGCTCGAGATCACGCCGCCCGAGCTCGCCGGCGACATTGTCGATCGCGGAATCGTCATGACCGGCGGCGGCGCGTTGATCGGCGGCCCAGACCTGCTCCTGAGCCAGGAGACGAGCCTGCCGATCCACGTCGACGAGGATCCTCTCACCTGTGTCGTCCGCGGCGCCGGTCGCATACTCGACGACGAGGAGAAGTACTGGTCTTTTCTGAGCAGGTGAACCCTGAGCGTGCGTGGCCGCTCGAAGAATCGCAGGCATCGCGTCATTCCTCTTCGTGTCTGCCAACCCTCAGAACCAATGAGTGGTCCCGTGGCCGCGCCATTAGGCGGAAGGAGGGACGTCGCCGGAATGCCCCCACCACGTCAAACAGCCTCCCACCATGGCATAGAGCGGGAGGCTGCTGCGATGGTCTTCACGGCCTCAGGCAGTTCCGTCACGACCCGGAATTCGCGACGATGCGCGCCTCAGCGCGATCGTCGCGCGCGGACCTTGGCGAGCGTCCGAGTCCAGACCAGTTGCCACAGCGAGGCGCGGCGCGGCGGTCGGGCGTTGCGCATTGGCTCTCGTGCCGGGTCTCCGAAGTGCTGTAATCGTGGCAAGCTGTCCATGGCGATTGCACGCTGCGCGAGGTAGTGCTCGAGAAGCGCGGCCTCCGCTCGTCGATGCGCGGCGGCCGGGTCGCCAGTGCCAGCGGAGTCAGCCGCGACGGCGGCATCCACATGACCCCGGTGAAAGAGTGTATCAATTGCATCGAGCGACGCAGCGGCTCGGCCGGCGTCGTCTTCGCCTCGGGCCAGCACTCGCGTCAACACACCGAGCTCCCCGATCTCAGCCGGCGACCATGGGACCCGCCCGCGAGGCGGAACGCTCTGATTTGGGAGTCCCGCCACGTATCCCTGCAGACGGATGGACAGATAGCGAAGCTCCCCCGCTGCTTCGCTCCACACTCTGCGGTCGGCGGGCGAAATCACGACCGAACGGGACGCAGGGTACGCATAGTCAGCTGCTCACCTGGTGCGAGACATTGACAACCTACGAGAGTCCATCCTTTCTATTGCAGGATAGCACAATGCGCGCATGTGGGCACGACGACGTGGCGCAACGGACCCCGGCATGATACGCTCGCGGCAAGGTAGCGCCCGATGTCCTTTGACCAAAGGAGCGATCGCTTGAACTTCGAAATGATCCTTTCGGCCAAAGAACATGAAATGCACCACAGGGGGCAGCCGATGCCCATGGAGCGGATGGTGGGCATGGTGCCCCATCTACCTCGCGGGATGCCCGGAGTCACTCCACCCGTCGAGGCGCATGGTCTGTGATGGGAGCTCCTCTCACTCGACAGGGTGCCGAGCCTCGACGAGATAACCGGGGGGGCGGGGCAGGGCGAGCTGGAGTTCCGATAGTTGGCACGGGCCCATGTGGCGGCTGGTGTGTCGCTGCGACGCGGGATAGATCAACCACCTCTAAGAAGGGGCGCATTATGTCGAAACAGATCGTCGTGAGAGACTTGCGGCCCCGTGCGGGGGACCGTCGCCACAGCCGGGTTCGGCACCTCCTCCACGTCCGCGACGCGCATGGCAACGCCCTGCGTATCAGCGCGCAGCTGACCCTCCGAGGCCGCGAGCTTCATGGGATGCACGCGATCATTGTTGGCCCAACCGGGAGATGGAAGTGGCAACGACCTGCTCGCGTCAGAACTGCGAGGCGCCCAGGGAGTCGCTGTCGCAGGGCGGGTTTGGACGCTACTTGACCGGGACAGCGGCGCGGATGAGGTGGCGACGGCGCGGCACGACCTCGCGATGTGGGCCCCGCGCAACAGGCCGCGAGCGAGCAGGCGGCGTTGGACGATCGCCGGGTCCCACGCGGTGGGCCAAACGGCCCGGATCGTAGCGAGATCGTCCTTGAGATGTACGGGAGGCGAGGCGGAGTCCTCTTTCGCGACAGTCGCGGGTCCCTCTGGTGCGTTCACGAGGGACAGCGCTCAGAGGATCAGCCGCCTAAAAGGGGCCGTGCCTCATTTTCGAACCCCGCATGCGGCGCGACGAGTCCGCACTATTCCGCCTAATTGGCGAACGCTGTCCGAAGCAGATCTCGAGGTGCTGAGCTGGCAGCGCTGACACGGAGGTGCCCGTTGTACCGGGCGCCTACGAAGCCCCAAAACTACGGCACTTGATGATCGGGCTGCGGGGCAACCTAAGCCAAGAAGCGGCCTTGTGCGAGGCATCTCGGGGTGACGACGCCGACGCACCGCTGGACAAGCTGACGAACGTGTGGAGAGGAGCGGACGGTAGGTGGGGCAGGCGTCGACCTTAAGGGAGGCCTCACGGTTCCAGACTCCTCAGGCATGCACCTCCAACGTCGACGCCAAAATCGTCTTGAGACCCGCTATCGGTCGACTCCGGACAGCACAAGCCCAGCCACAGTTTCCAAGAACGTCTGCAGGGCAAATGGTTTCGCCAAAAACCTGCAGCCTGGTTTCTGCAGGCGTGACGTGAGTTCGTGAGCATCGCCGTAAGCGGAGACCAGCAGAACCGCGATGTGCGGAAATCGCTGACACACTATCCGCGCGAGTTCGTCTCCATGCATTCCTGGCATCACGATGTCGGTGATGAGGACACCGATCGTCGGGCCATAGGTATCGATCGCAGTGAGCGCTTCTGTGGCGTTTGCGGCTTCGATCACGCTGTATCCGTCGTAGGCCAGCATTCGTTGCATAGCGCTGCGAATGCCCTCGTCATCATCCACGAGGAGCACCGACGCAGCGTGACTCGTTTGATGCGCGGCACCAGATGATGAAGAATCCTTGTCTTGCGCGTGATGAACGCACACGACCATGATGTTCTCCTCCGGCTCAGAGAGTCACCCGACGCCGTAGCCGACGCCATTGCGCTTGGCGGCGCAATGGTGGGTAGGCGCCTGCAAGAATCCCGCCGACGATGGTGAACGCGGTCGGCTCGCGGGCTACAGACCACGAGCGCCTTGATTATGTTCGCTGTCCTTGCAAACTATATCCGCGTCGCTCGAATGATCAGGAGGTTGGCCGACACACGTTTGAAAGGTCCTAGGGCATTCGTGTCCGTGCCGATAGAATGCGACAGGCCTGACCGCCGGCGGCGGGGTAGTCGTGCAGCGACTCCGCCTCGAGCACATTGGCGGGGTCGCCAACTTATCTGCGGGCGCCGGGAGCGTCAACTGGTCAACCGGGTCTCTGACGGAAGCGGCGATGGTCCCAGCGGGGCTGCCCGACGATCCCAGGCACGTACCGAAATCGCTGAACCCCAAAGTTGTAGATGCCAGCAGCGCCTGTCACTAAACGCTACCAGCTAAGCACGTCAAGAGAGGCCAGATTCATACCGAGAGGAAAGACGTTCTCGTCGCGCTTTGAAGCGATGATCCGTAAGTAAGCCCGCCAGGTAGCTTGGATCGTCCAGCTTCCGTCGAGACATCCCCCGGATCGTAGGTTCCGAGGCACTCTAGGCACGGCCGTCCCGGTGCAGCAGTCTGCACGTCCTTTGATCGGATATCACCCGCCACGCACCGTCTGTAGTGACGACCTCACGCGACTAGGGCGGGAGCCTGGACCGGGGACACGGTCCGACGATGCCGGGCCGGGGCCGCCAGCCGCGGCAGGATCCAAAACGATGCCCTCCGGTGCATTCCCAATCCCGCCGGTCGGCGGTCCGAGGGAGATCGCCGGTGCTGGTTTACCGCTGGAAGCCAACTGGCTCGAGGCGTAGGCGTAGACCGATCCAGAGGCGAGGTCCGCGACCCACAGCGCGCCCTGATAGTCGAACGCGAGTCCCCACGGCGACGCTCCCGCCTCTGGCAGCGTAATCGTCACCGCTGGGACTGGGCTCCCACTCGCGGCGATTTCGCTTGGCGTGAACTCGACCATGGTGCCGTTCTGGACGTTCGCCACCCACAGGTCACCGCTTTCGTCGAACGCGAGCGCGACCGGGTTCGATAGGGACGAGCCGTTCGCCCGAAGAGCGACCGCCGGTACCGGACTCCCGCTCGTCGCGAGTCTGCGCGGCGGCGTACTTCACAATCGTGCTCGAGCCGACGTTGGCGATCCAGGCATTGCCGCCTTGGTCGAACGCGATCCCTTCGGGAGAGACGAGCGCTGCACCGGTCAGTGTCACGGTCGGCGCGGGATTACCCGTCGAGGTGAGTTGCCCCGGTGTGTACTCAACCACTGAGACAGGCGACTGGTTGGTGACCCATAGATCGCCATTGGCGTCGAACGCCAGGCCGTTGGGCGACGAAATTCCAGACCCACTCAACACGACCGCTGGTGTCACCGTTCCACCGGTGAGGCGCTGCGCGCGGGTGTACATGATGATTTTCGCCGAGTCGTACGCGGCCACCCACAGGTCCCCACTTGGATCGAGGGCCATGACCGAAGGGCCCCCCACCGGGCCGAGCACGGTCGCTGGTGCTGGCGTGCCGGATCCTCCGAGTTGGCTCGTGCCGTATTCAAATAACGAATCCGTCGCGTAGTTGGCGACCCACAGGCCGCCGGTTGGCCGCTTCACCGCGTAGCTGACGGTCATAGTGATCGTGTCGCCGACCCTAACTATGGCCGGGCTTCCCGTGACGCCAGCCGTGTCGACATCCGTTCCGATGATCGAGTCTCGAGCGACGACCGAGTCGGCCAGTATCGTGTAACTGCCAGCCGGCAAGTGCACCAAGGTTTGGGAGCTGGTTACTGCGTGCCTGTACCCGTTCGGGCCAGTTACTGTCACGGAAGTGACGACACCAGTCGGCGCCACAATCACGACGTGGAGTGCTCCCGTCGTGACCGGGCTCGCCGGCTGCTGCGAGGTGCAGGCCGCCGCGGTGAGACTCGCCAGGGCGAGGAGGAGCCTACGGCCCGGTTCCAAGCAGCACCACGCCGTTGTCGCCGCCGACGTACACGTTGTTGGACGCGGTCCCGAACACCGCGCGGAAGGTGGACGTCGCCGGCGCCGGCATCGTGAGCCACGTCGATCCGTTATAGTGGCGCACGAGCGCGCTGTCGCCGACGGCGTAGACGTCGCCCACGGCGGATGTCCAGACGCCGCGGAGATTGGTCGTGGTGCCGCTCGTCTGGACCGTCCACGCCGAACCGTCGTAGTGATCGATCGTCCCGGTGGCACCGACCGCCCACACGTCGCCGCTGGTCGTGCCGAACGTCGCATACAGCGCGTTGGTAGTGTTGCTGGTCATGGCGAGCCAGCTGAGACTTCCGCTCCGGTCGAACATGCTTCCGTTGTCGGCGACGGCAAACGCGATGCTGCTCGATGCCGACCAGGTCGCGGTGAGATTTGCCGTGGTGAGCGCGGTCTGGTTCGTCCACGACGAGCCATTGTAGTGGGTGACCGCGCCCGATCGCCCAACGACGAACACATCGCTCGAGGAGCTGCCACTGATTCCGTTGAACCCGGGCTGTCCGGTATTCGTGACCGTCCAGCCCGTGCCATTGTAGATCGAGACGTTGCCATACTGACCGGCGACGAACACGTTGGTCGGTGACGTCCCCCACACGCCGTACATGAACTCTTTCGCGCCAGTGAATTGGCTCGTCCAGTTCGACCCGTCGAAGTGCAGCACGGTTCCGTACGTCGCACACCAGACGTCGGTGGCGCTGCTGGCCCAGATCCCGTAGATCGGAGGGCCACTCTGCGCCGAGAGACTCCAGCTCGACCCGTTGTAGGTCATGAGCGTGCCATAGGGGCCGACGGCGTACACCGGTTGGCCCACGGGACTGGCGGTCACGCTGGCAAGGCGCAGACCGACGACTGGGGCCAGCGTCGACCAGCTCGTGCCGTCGAAGTGCAGGGTCGTCCCGGCATCGCCGACGGCCCAGACGTCACTGGCCGAGCTGCCGGCGATGCCATTGAGCTGCTCGCTCGTGCCGCTGGACATCGTCGACCAGGCCGTGCCGTTGTAGAACAGAATGGTCCCCTGGGCACCGACGGCAAAGACACTCGCCGCAGTCGTGCCCCACACGCCGAGCAACTTCTGTGTGGTCGGCGTCGTCATTTGGCTCCACGCGGCGCCATTGTAGAAGAGCACCGTCCCGCTGTCACCGACGGCGAAGACATGCGCGCTGTCGCTGCCCCAGACAGCCGCGAGATTGCGCAGAGTGGAGACGCCGGCCGGGGGCGTCATCGCGCTCCATGACGTCCCATTGTATTGCACTAGCGTCAGCGCACTGCCGACCGCGATGTAGTTGGACGCGCTACTGGCCCAGACACCAGTCAAGGCCTGTGTCGTCGCTGCGTTCACGTAGGTCCACGTCGAGCCGTCGTAGTGGAGTCCCGCGCCTCCGCCGCCTACTGCCCACAGGTCGGACGCCGATGTGCCGTACACCGCTTGGTAGCCGTACGAGTTTGCGGTGTTCGGATTCACCACGGACCACGAGGACCCGTTGTTGTGGAGAATTGCGTTGCCATTCCCGACGGCGTAGATGTCGGACGGGGTGCGCTCCCAAACTCCGTTGAGCGCGTTGCCAGTCAGCCCTTGATGGATGACAGTCCACCGGCTGACGGCGTTTTCGGCCGGGAGCACCGCGTCGACCTCTACGACGCAGGCGAATTTCGCCACCGCGCCGCTGATGGTGAACTGCCAGGTCTTCGCGGCACTGGTCGAGTCTGTCTGGATGATCCCGTTGTATTCGAAGTACGCTTGACCGACCGTCGTGAAGTTGCCAACGCCATTGGCGTTGCTCACGACGACCGACCCGGTCCCCGACGTGACGGTCGGGCCGCCGGTGAAGAACACCCGTGTCCCGTTGGCGGCCGGGGTCACGCCGTCCGTGGTCCCGAGCGGTTGCGTGAGGAGATTTGTCAGCGAAGCGGGAACGGAAAAGACACCAGTGGCGCTGGAGTACGAGGCCGCTCCGAAACTGAGCAGGACGTTGACGCCCTGGTTGCCGAAGATGACATCTCTCCCCGCGGCGGACCGGGCTCCTGGCGTGTCGCCGCGTCCGCTCCGTGTCACTTGTCTGGCGCTGGCGGAACCGCCGGGAACAGCGCTGGCCGACTTACAGACAATCGATCCTGGCCCCTGTGAGCGCGCGGGCCCGGGCGTTGGAAGATTCACCTCGCAGATAAAACGATTGAGGCTCGTAAGGGTCGACGGCGCGGTCGAGCGCGGACCGAGATCGCCAAGCTGGTCGCTGCAGCCTACCGCAGCGGCCAACGCGAACAGTCCGAACGCTAAAGAGATATTCCGGCGCCGATGTGTACTCACGTCAGCCTCCTGGTCGTGACCCGCTCGACGCGATGACCCCGCGCGTTGCGACGGCAACACGGTCACGCGTCACCCGCGTCGTGCGCGATCTCGATGACTTGAAGAGGACCTGTTTAGCCGCAACGCGTCACCAAATGAAAAGCCTCTCATGGGAGCAGTGCACTTCGAGAGGGCTGCAGGTAACGCGGCGAGTAGTCCAGTTACATAGAGAGCACGAATCCCGCTGTGTGCAGTCCGCTGCCTCGAGCGATCGTCGTCAACCCCCACGAACCGTCGGCGACAAAGTTGCACGTGAAGATGCGCAACCCTACCCGGGGAGATTCCTGCTGCTATGTGTCTCCCTGGCAACCGGGATTGCGTCGGTGTCAACCCGTGCATGGGGACCCGACGCGGCGGGCGCTGTGACTACGAGGTAGCCTGCTTCAAACTGTGCGGTGACGACGAGTCAGGCGCCGAGTCGGAGCTGGCAGATGGCGGCGGCTGCACCGAGCGGACACGCAAGTTGCTCAGCGACGGCAACGAGTGCCTCGTGACGACCGAGGGGCGGCGACATTGCGAGACCAGATGCGGCCGCCGCGGCCTCCCCGGCTGGCCCGTACGTGTGCGGAGGCGGTGGACCAAGTGTGCGATGAAGAGCTCTGGCGTCACGCCTTTCGCAAGCGTCGTCGGACGCAGTCCGGTCGTGCGCCGTGTGTCACGGACGAGGGCGTCCGGCGTACCGTAGCCAAGACGCGCGGCTACATTGGCCACGCGCGCAGAGTGCCCCCGGAGCGCTTGATACGCACGCACGACGCGGGCGGCGCTGACGAACGCGCGGGGCGTCGCAAGGCCGGCCCGAGCGAACAGGCGCGAGCAGGTGCGGATGGGTATGCCGGCGGCATGTGCGAGATCGGAAGCTGTCCGAAAGGCATGAGGTCTCAGGAACGCTCCCTCGACTGCGCGTTTCAGCTCCGCAGGCAGCTGAGCGAGATGCGGAGCTACTCGCGCCAACACGGTCGAGGCGAGTGAGTCCGCACAGGTTCCCTCGAGCAGGGCCCGAAGGGTAGAGGGTTGGTCATCATGCCCTCGGAGCACCACACGCCGAACCCCGAGCGTTGCCAACGCCATTGCGTGACGCATGCCGGTCGGAGACACCGACACGTAGCCGATTATTGGGACGTAGCTATGCTCGTCCAAGCAAATCGCCAGGCGCTCCACGCCCGCTGTGTCGAGGAGCTCGGGGTCGAGCAACACCACGTCAGCGCCTCGAACGCGCAGCACGCCGGTCAAGTCGTCGATGCCTGTGACTGTTCGGACGGTGTGCGCGGATCCAATGGCAATCCGCGCTCTGGGCAGGTCGGCGGGCGCGACGAGCATGACGATATCCACTGACTCGATGAATCGCGCTTAACCAATTGGTCGCTGGCTCGCAGGCGTCAGCGCGAGTCTCGCGACTGGTATCCACGCCGGACACCGGGATGGCCGATGTTGGGGAGTGACCGGCCTATAGTGCCAGTCGGGAAGCCAAGTCTCGTGAGCTACTGTCAACCGCCCGGCGGGCTCACGACGGGCCAGCTGGAGCCACATCCGCCCGGAGCGGTTCATGCCAAGCCCCCACATTGTTTCCTCGTCAGACCGGCAGGCGCGCGCGTCCGCCACGATCACGACACGCGTCATCCGCCTCGGTCTCCTCGCCGGAGCGCTCGCCATGGCCGCGCAACTCGCCGCGTGCGCAGCACCGACAGCGCCAACCGCTCACGGCTGCCAGCCAGGCGTCACGATCGGAAACGGCTGCTAACTCCTCTTCGCCGTGCCGCGCGCGGCCGCCAATCGTTGGCGGTCGCGCCGGGCCGTGGCGCCGTCGGTCTCTCGTCGCGGTCCGACGAGATTGCCAATACATAGGCGCGGCAGCCTATGGCGCCGGCGCGGTCGGCGCTCTGCGCTGTCGTTGGGACATGTCGGATGTGAGTCGATGGCTCTTGCGCACGCGCCGGATCGTTCGCGCGATCCGAATGACCGCCGGGGGAATGACAGGGAGCGCAGATGATGGGTGCTCCACGCCTCCGCCGGTCACGAGCGCAGCGAGCGCGGCGTCGGCTCGAATGGTGACCTCATTCACCTGAGCTTGTTTTGCCAACTCGAGTGCTTCCATAAACAGCGCGCGGGCGTGTTCGGGGCGACCGAACCGCGCTTCGGCCTTGCCGCTGTGGTACGCCGCCCACGGTGCGAGCCACGCGGGCAGCGCGCCGGACGCGGCGGCGCTCTCAATCTCAGCGCGGTATGTCATGGCAACGTCCTCGCGGCCATCCATCGTCGCGAGCTCCATCAAGTTGAGCGCCGCCGTCAGCCGAGCCTCACGCTCCCGCGCGGTCAAGTGCAACACGGCGTACGCGTCATGGGCCGCGTTCCGAACGCCGATGTTCGCCAGGGAGAACGCCATGTCCAGCCACACCCGCTCACGACGGGCGGGATCGCGGTAGCCTACCCACGCGGCGAAGTAGTGTTCCAGCGCCAACGCATGATCACCGAGCATCGCCGCGACGGTCCCTCGTGCGTGCCGCGCGAGTGCAATGATATCGCGCGTGTCCAGGTCGATGTCGAGGAGTGGCACTTCGAGCCGGAGCGACCGGGCCAGATCGCGACCGCGCGAGACTTCCTCCGGGTGCTGTGAGGCCTCGTCGAGGATCGATTCGAGAGCAACGACGGCGCGCGGCAGGTTCCCGACATGAATCAAGAGATTCGCCTCGGACAGTCGGATCCGGAGGTCGCGGATCTTGTCCCCTTGTGCGATCGCCGCCGCGCGTCCGTCCATGTAGGAAGCAGCCGCGCCATCGAGATCGCCCATCATCCGTTTGGCATATCCCACGCGTTCCAGTGCGACCGGGCCGAGGACCTCGAGGTCCGTCCCGTTCACCGGTGTGGGCGCAGTCGCGAGCCGGTACACCGTACCGTAGACGTCCGCGGCGAGTGGCCACGTCGCTTCGGTGTGAAGCGTGTGCGCGTAGAGAAGGAGCGCTCGCGCCATGTCTCCGGTCGAGCCCGTCGCAGCCGCCTCGACGAGCGCCAAGAGCAACTGACGTTTCGAATCTGCACTCTCGACGGCCGCCGCCGCGTCTCGTGCCGCCGCGACGAGCTCGCCGAGCGCGGCTGGATTGAGATCGTCGGCGCTCGTGACCGGCGCGTCGCGCACGGAGTAGCCATTGCCCTCGCGCGGACAGGCAATCCAGCGGTCGACGAGTCGCAGCAACACGAGACCCGCAACGGTTGCGCGCCATTCAGCCGAGTCCTCTCGTCCATCGAGGTGCGCCAGCACCGCGTAGTACGCGTCATGCAGCAAGACTGGCTGGATCAACGCTGGGCCCAAGCGTTCATGGCTGGCCAATCGCCCGGTGGCATACTCGAAGGTGCAATCAATGACCTGCTAGGGGAAGACCATCTTCAACGCCTGCTCGGCGTCACTTGACGTGCGGTCCAGCGGCGCGTACGCTGAGCACAGCGCCCGGTGGGGAGCGAAGTGGTTCGCGGCATGTTTGCTCGTTTTCGAGAGGACAGTTGGCCGACGTCGAAGCAACTACGCGATCGATCGCCGCGCTCGTGAGGGACGTCGCGCTCCGGACGCAGCTCGAGGTCGCAGTCCAGAGCGCGGAGGGCGTACCTGACAGGCGGCTGCTTTGGTGCAAGTCGGCCGATGACTTATACCGTGCCGTGGCGGAGCGCGGAGCGGCCGTCGTCATCACCGAGTGGGACGACGCGGTGAACTTCCCGGTCGAAGCCGTGATCCGGCGCCTGCGCGCCGAGTTCTCGACCGTCCCCGTCCTGGCCTACGTGCCCCTCACGCCGACGGGTGCACGCGCGCTGCTGGCGGCGGGCCAGGCGGGAGTGAGCGAAGCGATGCTCGCAGGGTACGACGACATTGGGCATGCGCTGTACAGCGTCATCGCCCGAGCCGCAGACGCCGCAATGGCCGACAATGCGTTGGCCCGGCTCGCGGGCGTCGTGCCATCCCAGGTGTTGGCGATTCTGGCTTATGTCTTCCGTCACGCGCGAGCTGGCCCTGGCGTCGGGGACATTGCCAACGCACTTGGTCTGCATCGCAAGACGTTAGCAGAGCAGTGCCGGCGGGCTGGCGTGCCGCCCCCAGGCGAGCTGGCGAGCTGGGGCCGGCTGGTCATAGCGGCCGCGCGACTTGCGGACCGCGGGCGGACAGCGGAGCAAGTGGCGGCACGATTCAGATACCGATCGGGCTCCGCGTTGGCGAGTATGCTCAAGCGATACACGGGACTCACCGTCTCCGAAGCCCGGCAACGCGGGCCGGCGAGCGTACTCGATTTGCTCATCTCCCGTCTCCATGAGCCAGCCTCGTTGCATCCTGCGCCGCCCGCCAGGCGGCGGACACCGACGCGCACGTCAAAGACGGGGCCGGCGGACTGAGCGTAGAACCACTGCGTTCGGGGTTTGCGAGAGGTCGAGACGCAAGCGTCTGTCGCGGGCTCGCCGCCGCCAACCTCTCCGCACCGTCGCGCGTTGACGCGAAAGCCAACTGCGACGGCCGCTGCTGAGATCGCTGCGCATCATGTGCGACGGCTGCGGATCACGTTGCGAAGAGACGGCCTTGCTGCGAGCAGCGTGGCACGAACACATTGTGATCGCGCTCGCAATGAGCTTGGTACCGTCGCGTGCGTTACCGTGAGTGCCATCGCGTGACCGTGAGTGCACGAGCCGCGGTGTATTGGGCACAATAGGTTGCGCTTCAGCTCGATGTGACGTCCCTTTGTTGCGCGTACATAGGTCAGCGCGAGTCCACTCTCTTTCGCAAGGGAGCGGCGATCTCCACGGAGAGTTTGCCTCACAGCAATGACACACTGCCAGGCACTGCGGTCGCCACTCGTGCGGAGGCTGTCCGCGTCGTCGGTGCTCAACCCATTCATGTCATTGACGAGATGGTGCGCTTCATTCGAACTGTGCTCGCGACGTCCATTGAGACGCCCGACTCCGCGCTCGTCACACGCTTCCTCGTTGTAGGACATGACGTCTGTGCCCATCCGCCGAGCCATCGAAGGTGACGTTGCACCCCTGATTCGGCTTATAGAACTGCTCAACCGAGAACAGCCGAATAACGCGATGTCTCTCATGAGCCCCGGCTTCCTCCGCCGACAGCTCTTCCGTCGAATGCCGCCGGAGTTTTCATGTATCGTGGCCGACGATGATGATGATGCATTGCTCGTCTGGTTCGCGGCCTACTGGGTCGTTCCATCAAATGATGGCGTACCCTTCGTCGCGCCAACGATGCGGATCAATGGGATGTTCGTGAGGCCGGGGGCACGCCGCCAAGAGATTGTTGAGGAGCTATTGGTCATCGTGGCGCGTGAGGCGATCGCACGTCGCTCGAGCGGCCTGGCGTGGCGGAACGGGACACCGCGCGCGGCATTGTTCTCTGCCAATCTCGAGACTCGAGTGGAGGCAACCGGCACCGAGTATCACCTCGCGGCCGAGACGCTCGAGCAGTTTGCGGACGGCTCGCACGATCAGGCGGCCAGCTAACATGACGGAGCGGCAGGCCGAGGCGGCACCGACGGTACTCGTCGTGGAAGACAGCGAGGAAATGCTGGATGTCGTTGGTCGCACGCTCCTCACGAGCGGGTACCTACTCGAGACAGCGCGCGACGGCAACGAGGGTCTCGACAAGGCGCTCCACCTCCAGCCATCCCTGGTGGTGCTCGACGTCGCCCTCCCCCGACGAAACGGATTCGAAGTCACCAAGGCTCTCCGTGCCCGCAGCTTCGGCGGGCGGGTGCTGATGCTCACAGCGCTCGATAGCGTGGCGGATAAAGTGACCGGTTTCGACGCTGGCGCGGACGACTATCTAGCGAAACCCTTTGACATTCAGGAGCTCGCGGCGCGCATCAAGGCGCTCCTTCGGAGAACGAGACTCGCGGCGACGGACATGGCGCTGCGGGCCGCTGATCTCACCTTGGATCCGCTCACGAGGCATGCTACGCGAGGTGGACGGACGATTGTCTTAACGGGGAGAGAGATCACCGTACTCGCACTACTCATGCGCCACGCTGGCCGGACACTCACGGCGGAGGAAATCTCGCTGCACGTCTGGCAGCAGCCATTGGACCCCGTGCGCAACAACGTCGCCGTCTATATGCGCTACTTGCGGAAAAAGATCGACGACCCAGCACTCGGCCCACGGTTACTGCGCACCGTGTCTGGCCGCGGGTACATGATCAAGGACATGTTGTGAGGGCTCATACGCGGAAAGTCACGGTGCCCATCTTGCGGATGGCGCCGCTCGCGATCATCAGCGTCTACCTCCTGACAGTCGGCCGCGGGGCGCGCGACCGGACGTCGTTGCCGACATTCTCGACGGCAGACAGGGCGCCCGACGCGAACGCACGAGCCGAAGACCGTGACAGGATGACGCGCATGTTCGAGACGTTCCATCATGTCAGCACGCTGACGGCAGTTCCCGCAGGCCAGGGGACAAAGCGGACGTCGCCTGGTGCAGATCGACTGGTCTACGCGGAGCTCGAGCGAGGGTTGAGCATTGGCGACTCCGTCAGCGATGCGTACCTGGACTGGCTGGATCCCGCCATGAAGACGCACTTTTGCAACGAGCTCCTGGCCGGCAATCGACTGTATCTGGACGGGCTGCTGCGAGGTGATACAGCGAGCCAGCTGGCCGGGATTCGCCTTATCACCCAGTGGCAATCGTTCTGGAGAGATCGCGGCGGAGGGATTTCCAGCCGGGCGCTGCGCGATTCGAATACTGGCGATCAAGAACACCCGACGCCGACGCAACCCGGCATAGAAGGCCCCTCTGGGGCGTGAGTTCTGCGACCGCCGCACATATTGCGCATAGAGGATCTCCATGCCCGACATGGTCCACTGGAGTTTCTCGGCTGGGAACTCGCGCAGAAGTCGCTCGAGCACCTTTGTGCGCTCACTGTCACTGTTCGTCCCGAACGCCAGCCAGTAAAGCGCCTGCGGGGCGCGCTCGCTGACCGGAAACCGGCGGATCACATCCTCCATCCCGGCTCGCCAGCGCGCCGGGTCAGTGTCGTGGTAGCTGTATGCGACTTCGAACGCGTAATCCGGGCTTGCGGGGTCCGCCGCCGCGGCTTGGGCTATGTACCGATTTGCCGCCAGGTCGTTTCCCCAGCGCTTCGCGTCCAACGAGAGCTGCTGGTACGCCCTCGCGAGTCTCCGGTTGAACTCGACTGCGCGGACCAGGTAGGGCTTTGCTCGTGGGTCCTCGGCCTTGGCGTAAGCGAAGCCCAGCCCGTACTGCATGCCAGCCGACCGCGGGAACTGCCGTTGCCAGGGCCGCGTACTGGCGCTCGAGCAGATTAAGCGCGTGCTCCATTGTTCGGTGGTATGTCGAGTCCGGGCGGACGATCGATGCCTCGGTAAGCGCCACGAACTGCTCGCGTGCGACGACGAACTCGGGGTCAGTCTCGATTGCCCGGCGGAGAGCAGCAAGAGCGCTCGCCGTACCCGCGTGGGTGAGATCTGTCGCAGCGCCATCAAATAGCGCCTGCCCCGCCGGCGAAGGTTTGTAGTCCTGACTTATATCCGCAGGTCCGATTGGGCGTGGAGGGGACAAAGATCCGCTGCTCGGTATAGCTATTTGCCAGGAGAGCTAGCCTGCGGGTTGAACGACGGGTTAGGCGTGCCCGCAATGCCGGCTGTCGCGAGGTGGTTGAGGAGCACGCCCTCGGTCACTTCCCTGCTCTCTCCCTTCGCGAATGGATAGACGCGCACCGGGCCCTGCTCAGGTTTGAAGTGCCGGACGGTTGCCCAACCATTGCCGAGTGGCACGCGGACGTTCCTTGAATGGCTTCGCGGTCGGCACGCCAAACACGGCGTCGTGCACGCGGTAGCTCACGCCGTCGTGATCGACGTACACTCGGACCATGTAACGCACCGCGCCCCCCCGTCGACGGACATTGGCAAGGTCAGCCCTGTTCGGTTTCGCCGGTGACGCGCCGCGCGGCGAAGCGGTAGAGTAGACTAGAGCCGCTCTAATGTCACGAGAAAGTCTTCGTGCCGCATTGCCTCCGCGACCTCATGGACGTGGCGCGGACATGCCCACTTCAGGTGAGTTTCTTTCCTCCCGTCGATTCCGCGCTCCGCGCCGCGCAGTTCGACGGTCGCTGTCGCTGGGCAGCGCGTGGGATTTTGATCGTCCTTCAAACCAGCAAAGCTGCATTTCACGCAGCCTCCTCCTCGAGCGCGAGCGCCAGCCAGCGCACTGCATTGCCCGACAAAAAGAAGTCGCCCCGCCCGTCGCTCGCGTGCGCGCCGAGGCCTTCGGAGAACCGAATCCCGATCACATTGGTCGCGGCCACGCGCCACATCATCGGCCCGCACCCAATGAGATCGGCCTGGCGCGCTAAGGCTTGCATCAGCCGCGTGCCGATGTGCTGTCGACGACGCGAGGGGACGACGATGACCCGGCTGATCTGCATGGCTGGATCGGGCCACCGCGGGAGTTGCACGACCTGGTAGGTCGCCACTCCGACGAGGGAGGAGATGTCCGCGGCAACGAGGCATCCTGTTGCGGTCGGGCTTTGACGGTCGCGTTCGACATGGATGGCGAGTTCCGCGACACCCCAGGTGTTGAGACGCTCGACAACGTCGTCGCACCCGTAGGCGAGGCGTAAGAGGGTCGGAACATCCTCGCGCCGTGCGGCCCGAATCCGCACACGAGGCGGCGCAATGGAGTCATCGTGAGGGCGTGTCAGCATACACGACACACATCATGCGAGACGAGCCGCTCGCAAACAGTAACAGCCGTCACGGTTCGCAGGTTGGGGGTCGCGCGGCGTGACGGAAACGCGTGTGCTGTAATGGGAGCCGCCACTACGATGGGCGGCTGCGGACGATCCGTTTTATAAGCTGGCAGGCCCGGATCGTAACCGCGTACTCAAGTTTGCCAACTCAACGCCTCAAGCTCGGTGCTGACAGTCGGTGCCAATCACCGGGAAATCGACACACCCGCCGCACGATCGCCATTGACTCGAATACCAGGCAGTGCGCCGTCGACCCGCAGCGGTATTCGTAGACGGACTACCATGTGCCTGTGGCGTCGCGGAATAAGCGGCCTCGGCGTGCCACGAGCTGCGCAGGCGGCGTGATCAGTGAGGCACCGGCGCTGTGCTCGAGTCGCGGCAGCTGGCCCGCGTTGCTGACTGTTGTCTGCATTGAACGATCAACAGTCTGCATCGTGATCAACCCATCATTTGAAGGCGGTGCCTCGTAACAACGGGAATGCGCGGATGACGCGAGACGACGCCCCCGAGACGGCGCCCGACGGGCCAAAGTAACAACCTGGCCCGGCGGCGCAAGCGACGATTGGATGTCGAAGCGGGGCGAGCGCGGTGTCACTCGGGCAGCCTCGGTCGCACGTGCGACGTGGGCGGCACGATGCGCCCGATGTCGAGCTCGCCTGTTCACGAGACCTATATGACGGGGCGCATGCGTAGTTCGCGTGGGTGGAGAGTCGATGGGTGGAGCTGATGAGGGGTCGAGCGTCGGAGCGCCCGTTGGCACGCGTCGTTGCATCCCGACTACCCTCGGTAACCGCACTCTGTAGAGAATCGTAGGTGTTGAGACACCACTCGATCACGTCTTCGAGGACGCGCACTGATTCGATCCCGACGAACGCCGGCCACGAGGCCGCGCGCCGGTGCTCGAGGTTCGCCACTGGAACGCGAAGGCGTATCAGACCGCGCTCCGCATCCCAGCGAGTCAGGGGCTAGGGAAGCGCCTGCGGTACGGGGTACGCTGGGTCTCTGCCGATGCGATGCCCCACCAACGAAAATGGCTCGGCGCGGCACTCGCCGGCGTTCGCGTCGACTCGCTGCGTCAAGACCCTGCAGGCGGCAGCGGCGTTCCCCGCCCGGATGACGTACGCTGTAACGGGAAAGGGAGGCGTGTTCGGGAGCCACCGAACATAAAACTGCTCCACGTCTTAACTCCGGGTCGGACGCTAGTCGACCTGCTTCGAACGGCGAAAGAGTCTCGATCATCGTCTCGCGACCCGCGACCACCTGAGCCGGCAGCAGGGGCGTGAACGCGACGCGGTCCTGCTGACCGTCGGAATTGAAATAGACCTTGGTTGGCGAGTCCGGTCCGCGTCTGAAGGTCGCGCGGGGTCCCGCACGCAGCACACCTCCCAGACCGAGTCTATTCGAATCTGGCGCACGCGGGCTCTCTAAAAAAGGCGAAGTGGGCGGCGCGCCCTCAGAGGTTGCTATCCTCACCATTGCGCCGGCCTATGAGCTCGCGGCAATAGGCGCGAGTTGGTCGAGCAGGGCGTGCGCCGCGGTCAAGTATTCGGTGATGTCGAATTGATCGGGATCGATCATAGATTGCACCGCACATCCCTTGATGAAACTGACCGCCACCGCTGCAAGCCCCGCCGCGGTGACGCCGGCGAACCGATCCCGGTGCGCCGCGAGCACCTCTGCCGCGATGGGCCGGAACGCTGACCGGTAGCGCGCGAGTTCCGCGCGCATTTTGCGCCGTACCTGGCGGTCGTGAATGCCGCGGATCCAGTACTCGAAAAAGAGCCGGATGCGATGTGGCTCGCTCGAGAGCCGGTCCATCTCGCGCTCGAGGAGCGCCACCAGCCGTTCGAGTGGCGATGCAAGCGCAGCGATGTCCGCCGTCATGTGGAGCACCGTCGTCGTACCCAGCAGCCAATCGAGCAGCGCCATGATCAGCTGCTCTTTGGTCCTGAAATGAAACAGCACGAGGCCCGGACTCAGGTCCGCAGCCGCGGCGACCTGCCGGACGGTCAGCGCGCCGAGTCCCCGGCTCGCGGCTACCTCATACGCCGCCAGGAGAATCTGGGCACGCCGTGACTCCTCGGGTTCCTTCGTGCCAGGCATGACTGCATTCTCCGATCAAACGGGTGGTCGATGAAGTAGAAGGAACCGTCGCCCCTGTCTAGGCGCAGGGGGAGCCGGACTCGATGTTGACCCGTTGTTCAATAACGACTAAATTGTACGCTGCACAGCGACTCGATTGCAACAGGCCAGTGCGTAGGCGTCAGCGGACGTCGATCGCCCCACGCGCCAACAGCGCCAGGAGCAGCGGAACATGGCGGACACTGTGGGCCAGGGGAGCGCGCTTGGGTCGCCGCCGACGATCGATGCGCCTCGGCTAGCCGCGATAGGGAGAGCGGCGCTTGCGCGGGCGACCGCTCTGGCCGATGCGCGGGAGGCAGCGCGGGCAGAAGCGCGCTCGCGCGCCGCGGAAGCGCTCGCCGGATTCTTCGCGCGACCTGGTGACATTGACGGCGCACTCCGGACCATGACCGCACTCGCGTGCGTCACACTCGTCGCCCACCGGTGCACGTTCCTGCACTGGCTTGCTCGGTCAGGCGCCCGCTTATACGCATCGGAAGCTGCGTGGGCGCACCCGGTGCGCCTACCCGCACTCGGGGGGAATGGGTCCGATCCGATCCGATCGAACCAACCGTCTGTCAAGACGACCGCGTGTCTCTTCGAATGCCCCCCAAGCACTAATCCAATCACACTCTTGCGCGCGCCAGAGTTCCCGACCGCGGCACACACCTTTGTGCGGCGGATCGGCGCCGCCGAGCCGCTGGGTATCCTGAGCGCGTATCGCGCCGCGGATCACCCGTTCACCCCGCAGGACATTCTCCTCCTCGATGCCATTGCCGATCGTGTGACGCAGGCTCTGATCGGGAATGAGCCGTAACTGCCGCGGCGACCGCGCGGCGGCGGTCCCCCCACGACACACGTGGCCGACACGACTGCACTGATGACGACTCAGGGGTTGGCGGAGGCGCTGAACGCCATCGGGCAGGTGGTGCTTAGCCCTTCCCCGCCGACCGTCGTGCTAGACGGCATCGTGCAACTGGTTGCCCGCGCATTGAACGTGCCGTTTTGCAAAGTGCTCGGCCTCCTTCCTCAGGAGGGCCACTTCGTCCTGCGTGCTGGCGTCGGGTGGCAACCTGGCACGGTGGGCGACGCAACGGTGTCGGCGGGCCCGGAAACACTGGCGGGGTACACGCTGCTGGCCGGCGAGACCGTCATTGTCACAAACGTTCAACACACCAAGCGCTTTCGGGGGCCTACGATTCTGCAGCAGCACGGACTCACGAGCGGGATGAGCGTACCGATTCTCGAGAACGGTGACGCCCTGGGAGTGATCAGCGTGCACACGATCGAGCCACGTCGCTTCACATCCGCGGAGGCGAACTTCCTCGAGCGAGTCGCAGCGTCCCTCGGTCCGACGCTTCGGCGCATGGCGGATACGCCCGCGACCGGCGCGAACCCGGTGCGTGCGGGTGCATTGCCAACAGAGCCAGGGCCCTAAGCGCTCGACCTGCGGCGAATGCTTCACGCAACTTGAGGGACGCGGTGGCGAGTGCTCGTGTCCACCATTGGTATTCGTGATACCGTGTGCGCAATGTGGTTTGTCATCCTGGGGGCGCTGCAGTTTCGCGCGCGGGCACACGCGGTCCGCCACCGCGCCCTGCAGCTGCTCTCTCCGACGACCCACCTCTCCGCCCTGGCAGCTTGGGGACCTATCGAGAAGGACGAGCGGCGCGCTTCGAGCCTAGCGCATTGATGCTCGCGTCACCGAATCGATCCGGCACATTGCTCTCGAACCGACGCCGCTGTGACGCTTCCCGGCATGTGTGTCGTCGCCACATGCGAACTCAGTCGAAGGCTCCGCAGGTTCGCCGCGAGTGAGGCCGGAGGATCTGATGGAAGAGAACACAGCTGGAACTGGTGATCGCATTGCCGACATTGAGAAGCTCGGCGCGCGCGTACCGCAGGAAGAGGCTCGCATCCAACGCGGCGAGCTCGACGTGAAGACTGACGCCGAGTTGCGCGACATGGCGGGCGAAGCGCGGAGCATGCTACCGGACAGGGATCGCGGGGTGGCGTCCCGATTCGCGGAGGCCGCCGATCATGCGCGTCAGATGGTTGAGCGTCTCAGCGAGTCTCCGTCGAATCTCTCCGATGCAGCGGACGAGTTGCAGGCGACCAAGCTCGGAGTGGGCCACGGGATCAGCTCACTGCTCCTTCCAGAGTCGACCGATCGCGCGGCATTCAAAGGCCCTCGCGAAAAGATCTCGCGCGTCATTCTCCAGGTGATCGAGCTGCTGCAAGCCTTGGAGCCGATGCTGAAGCAGCGGCCGGCGGACGTTGAAGGCGTACGAGACATAGGTGCGAGCTTGTGGAACGCCGCGCAAGAGCTGGCGCAAGAGGCGGTCAACCTGGAACATCCCGGCACAACCCACTAGGCCGAACTCACGCGAGATGCTGGGGTGCACACGAGGCGCCTCGGCAAGCACCATATCCCCCAATCAGTTTGGCTGACCTTCCTCGCCTGCGCACGTCGCCATCGCACCTTCCCTGACGGATAGTAGGGGATTCCCTCACTTTCATTTGGGGGTCGGTGGCTAATTTCGCGGGCGGCAATTCTTGGCCAGCGGAGGTTGTAACGAGCCTGAACGCGGCCGACGGCGGAGGTCGTTCCCGATGACTCCCGAGCATCTGCTCGAGATCGTCGACACGGCCGTCGCGGACGTCGAGACGGCGGAGCCGCTCTCGTCCTCTCAGTATCAAGAGCTGCGTCACATGCTGGACTCTCTCGCTGCCGATCCCGGGCTGCCAATCGGCGCCGGCGAGATCATTGAGACGGCCTTGGTCTGGCTCTGGGCTCTCACGAGACCTGGCGACGCGTCGGAGAGTAGCGGGCACACGGAGGTACGATCTCGTCTACTGGACGACCTCGCCATTGTCAGGCGACTGATCACGGGGCAGCCACAGTCCAAGAGCGGACGCTCGACGAAACGTGGATGCGACGGAGCTTGAATGAGATCGCCTCGACGGCACGAAATGCCAGACCGAATCGGAGCGCGACGACGTCGCACTCCAGCTTAGTCGCGAGAGAAGTGGTTCCGCGCGGGCGTTGCCCTCCGAAGCGCTTGTGATGTACGTGAGTGGCGTATTCGTGACCGCGTCGCGTCGGAACCTAGCCAACACGTGGACGTACCGCTTCGTCGTCGCCCTTAGCGCGCTCGGCGCGGGCCCCGAGCCACAACTCGCCCTCGACGTTGTTCAGCCCCTCGACGGGGCCCTGCGCGATGCGGCCATTGCCGAGCGGGTGCGGCCTACGGCACTGCCGGAGCTCCCACAGCCCTTCGCGTTCGCCGACCTCGTCGCCTAGTTCCCGGACATTCACCCAACCCGACCCCGCCGGCAAGTCGATCACCCGACGAAGGAGGGACGGATCCGTCGATGGGAACGGGCCGCGGCGCTCGCTGGGAACGAGCACCAGTAAAAAGCAGAGAGTAGCCCGAGTCGCATGGCCCCGTGGCGCCCACCGCCATTGGGGCCATTGTCGCTCTTCTCTACTTTCTACTTTCTGTTTCGCTACTCCTCTATTTGGCCGCCCGCAGCCAAATGGGCCGGGGTAGAGTTGAACTACCAACCTCACGCTCACCAGCCGGCAACCCGCAGGTACCGACCTCCGACGCAAAGCCGGTTTTTCATAGAGCGCAGCACGCAATCTGCCTGAGTTCAATGGGCCAAATCCCGCCCGATGCCGGATGGAATCCACACCATAATCCGCACCGGAAGCGAGGCGCTCCCCGAATGAGCCTTAGGGGCCGCTAGTGGTCGCCCCTTACGGCGCGGGAGGTCAAAGCGCCGCTTCACCAGAGTCTCCTTCATTGTGCGGGAGAACCGTGCTGAGTGCCGTGCCGCACGTCTTCGACGACACATTGCACCGCCGCGATCACAGCATCCGGTTGATCGAACTGAATGTGGTGCCCGGCCTTCTCGACAACGATGTGCATGCCATGCGTCGATGTCCGCGCCAGCGCGGCAAGACTGGCGACTCGAACCGCCTCCATGCTCGATCGCTGCGCCGGCGTAAATCCCGGCGGGGGCGGATCGCTCGTGCCGTCGTGTATCAGCACAATGAGGGGCCGGTCGCCGAAGCCCAGATGGGCAGCATTGAGCTGGTGGTCGTCCACGCTCGTCATGTCCGACCCTGGCCAGACGCTGCTGTACTCGGAGAGCGCAGCGACGAGAAGTCTCGGCTGGGCGTTCTGGCGCGCAAGCTCGTGCCGAAGCGTGTCGTCGATGGCGTCCCGATACCCTTTCGTGTCGACACACGCTGACGCATCCTTGGTCGTGGGATTCGCCAGCGCACCGCTCCGCGCGAGCTCGATGCAGCTGCGTATGAAACCGAGTATCCCGGCGTAAGCGGTTGTCAGCTTCGCCCGATCGGCCGGCGGAAACCCGGTCGTCATCCGCTGCTCCGAATGCACATACGCCGGATCGACGAGTACGACGCCCGCGACATCCTGCGGATGCGTGGCCACCAACAGCGTCCCCTATAGCCCTGCGGCCGAGTGCCCAACGTAGACGATCGGCGTGACGGTGCGCGCCGCGCGCAGCAGGCGGTGCAGATCGTCGACCGTGTTCCGTGCATCGGACGCGCGCGTCGCGGAATCGCTGAAACCGTAGCCTGCCCGATCATAGGAGCACGCGCGCGTCACTTGGGCGATCTGTCCCTGCACATGGCGCCAGACCATCATGCTCTCGCCGGCGCCGGCATTGAACAGCACCGTGCGCTCGCCCGTGCCCTCGCAGTACAGGTTGATCCGGCGCGAGCCGTCGATCGCGACGAGCCGCTGTGGATGGAGATAGACGGCGGACGCGACGGTGCTGCTGGGTTGCGCGTCGGCCGTTGCCAGAGGCCAGGAGCATGCCGCCGCAACCAAGAGCAGTCGCGCGCACCCACGGGTTCATGAAGGCGAGACAGAGCGACGCGGGTGTTGCAGGACCAATGACACCGTGGGGCCTCGATGGACGAGGCGATAGACCCGTCGGCGGCGATGGCGCATGGTGTTGCCTCGCGCATCGCGGGCAACCGTCGCCCGAAGGTTCAGGAACGACCGCCGTTCAGACCGATCGCTCTATCGCGTTGAGAGAAATGCGCCAGAGACGCGAGAGTAGACACTGAGAGCTCGGGAACGCTTGCTCGGACGCTGATCAATCGACGTTCCGCGTCCGCGTCGTGGACGGACGCTGACCACCCTGGCTGCTGCGGGGCCGCGATCTCAGACAGTGGGCGCCAGTTGGTCGAGCAGCGCGTGGGCGGGGCTCAAAATACTCCGTGATATCGACTCGGGATCAATCATTGACTGCACCACGCACCCTTTGATGAAACTGACTGCGACCGCCGCGAGCCCCGCGGGGGTGACGCCTCGGAACCGATCCGCATCCGTGGCGAGGACTCTAGCGGCCATGAGACGGAACGCGGCGTTCGTGAGTTTACTGCATCTCGAGATCGTCAGCGACCGGACCCAAACGTTAGGGCGGCGCCTCGATCGCAGTGTCCGCGAGCGCGGGCCGAAACATTGTGGACGTGTCGCTGGAAGGAGCGGTCGGCTCTGAAGGGAACTCAACGTAGAAGGTCGCTCCGCCGTGCGAATTGGTTGTCGCCCAGATGCGGCCGCCGTGTGCTCGCATGATTGAACGGCAGATCGCCAAGCCCAGTCCTAACCCTTCGGGCTTTGACGTGAAGAACGGCTCGAAGATCCGATCCATTTCCGCCTCGGGGATCCCCTTCCCCCGATCGATGACGGCCATCCGCGACCTCCCGTCGCAGACCTCCGTGAGAATGCCGAGCACGCGGTCACGCGGTGCATTGTCGCGCATCGCGTCACAGGCGTTGACGATGAGGTTCAATAGGACTTGCTGTGCCTGGACCCGGTCCGCGAATGCACTGGGCAGTCCCAGCGCAAGCTGGCTCTCGACAGACAACCTCCTTCGAATCAGGTCGCTGTGCACGAGGCCGAGGACCTCAGCGACTACTTCATTGAGGTCCAGCGCGCACGGGTGTAATTCTCCCTTTCGCAGCAACGCCCGCAAGTGCGCGATTACCGCCGCCGCTCGGGTATTATCCTCCACGATGTCTCGAAGGATTTCTGAACCAGCTCGATCGCTGGATTGTGTGGCAACTTGGCTAACGTGCGCTGCGCGGCGGCAGCGTTGGCCAGGACTGCACTCAGCGGTTGGCTCAACTCGTGCGCGAGCGCGCCGGACATCTCGCCTAACAGGGCGGCGCGTCCCAAGTGCGCCAGCTCATACTGCTGCTCTTCCACTTGAGCCCTGATACGGAGCTGCTCCGTCACATCCGTACTCGTGCCGACGACGCGGACTACCCGACCATCCCTGTCCTTGATCGCGCTGCCGCGCGAAGCGAACCACCGCACGCCCCCGTCCCTGCGCATCATCCGGTGTTCGACCCGATAGTAGGGCTGGCCCGCGGCGATCTGTGAACGCACTACTGCAAGGACATTATCCAGATCGTCGGGGTGGATGTGGGAAATCCACGCTTTGAGGTCGTCGTCAATTTCGTTGTCCTCGTATCCGAGCAGCCCGTTGACGTACGGGTCGACGTATACGTGATTGGTCTTGACATCCCAATCCCACACCCCAACGCTTCCACCCGTGGTCGCCAACCGATACCGCTCGTGGCTCAGTTGGAGCGCCTCGTCGGACTGAGAACGCTCCATGGCAACGCTCGCAATAGCCGTGACGCTGTCCAGCAGTCGTCGCTCCTTCATGCTTGGAGTCCACGGCTCGCGCGAGAACACGAGGCACAACCCCAGGGTCGTGCCTTCTCGAGAGGCTATTGGTGCCGACCACACGACCGCCAACGCGTGACGCGCGATGTCGTCGCGGAGCCGCCTCAGTCGAGGGTCTTCGAGGTCGGGAGTCGACGCGCACTCGTAAAAAGAGCCAAGAGCGCCCGAGGTGATCGGCGAGAGCACATTGCGCAATCCATCGTCGGCTTGCCAATCGCGCGCCTCGGCCAGGGAGAGCACCGCACATCGCTGTCCGCCGATCTGTGACTCGACGAGGCTGCCCAACGCGGCCAAGACCTGATCAAGGGGAGCGCCGAGCGCGACCATTTCCAGGACGCGGTTTTCCCCCACTATCAACTCATCGGCCTTCTTCCGGTCTGTCACGTCTGCCTTGAGACCCAGCATGCGAAGCGGAGACCCCAACCGCTTCTCGACGGCGCGTCCCTTCGAGAGGACCCATCGTACACTTCCGTCCCGACGAACGACGCGAAATTCAAGTTCCATTGGGGTTCCCTCGCTTGCCGCCTTGGAGAGAACGCTTAGGACGCGGCCGCGGTCATCCGGGTGTATGAGTTCGGTGAGCTCCTGGACGGTATGACTCCGTGTATTCGGCGGCAGTCCCAGCACATGGCAGTCTCCGGCGACACGAACATTATGGACTCGTCGACGCACCACTCCCAGGTGCCCATAACTGCGGCATCCAAGGCCAATTCCAGCTGGTCCTTGTTCTCGCGCGCCGTAGCTTGATTGTCACGGGCGGCTCGCTGCGCGTCTTCGCGCTCTTGAACGGCTCCCGCAAGAGACAGCAGTGCAAGCGATCCCGTGATGAAGACCAGCTGAATCGAACGCGCCGCTTCCGTCGGCGACCGTATGAGGAATGGACCATCACCGTGAAGCGCGGCCAACATCGCGAGTACGGTGACGGCAAGGATGGAAGCGCTCACTCCACCGGGCCCAAATCGAACCGCAGCCCAGAGCAAGAGCGGAACCGGCGCGTAGAGCAAGGCCGATTCCGTGCCCGGCCCCCTCGTCCGCCAGCCGAACGCAACAACGGTTGCGATCACCAAGCCGACAGTGAAGGTCGCAACCTCGACGACGTGCCGTGGCGTCAGTCGCCGCAGGTGGCGCGCGGCACCACTCGCCATTGTCACGATCGTTGGCGTGACGGTGAGCATGGCTAACAGGTTCGACAACAAGCGCATCTGCCACAGGCCCCAATAGCCTGCCGTCCTTCCACCATGGAGCACGAACGGCGCAATTATGAGCGTCGAGACTGCCGTCGCCGCGAGTGTGGCGAAGCCGAACCCGGCCACGCGGCGGAAGCTGCTGAACCACGGTGGACCGACGGCGACCCGACGGAGAAGGGCCGCAGCGATTACCGCTTCAGATGCGTTCCCGACGTACCAGGCGAGGATCAACCAATAAGTGGCACGTGCTTGCAGCCCTGACATGACGTGCGCAGTGAACCCTGCGGCGAGCGCGACCCACCACGATCGCGCGGGCGTCAACATCAGGGCGGCGAGGAGCACGGCGTTGGGTGCCCATAGCGCAGACGCGAGATATGGGGGGAACGTCAGCGCAAAGCCGACCCAGACGGCCAGATAGTAGGAAACGGCGACTACAATCGCGACACTGAGCTGCCTTCTTGGCCAAATCCGCGCGGGCGCGGCATCCAATCCCGGTGCCACCGGTTCGCGGGTCACGTCACCCTGCACCGTCATGGTCGCGCCGATGCCGTCGGCTCGCAACGTGCTAGCCGCCGCGGACTCGAAACGACTGATTCGTCGTCGCCCATCGCCGCAGCATCTCGAGTCGTCCCCGCCCTGTCGATTTCCACGCCGTCCGTGGTGCCTCAGCCGGGCGCAAACAGCAGCGACCTCAACAGAAATACGGAGGTGGGCTACTGTAAGTAGGACTAAGGTCTGATTGCAGCGCCGAGACTCAAGTCCCGGACGACTTATGTGATCAGTCGCCCAACTCGACAAACGCACCTCCCGCAAGAATGCCCGAACGTCCTGCGCCGACGGCGGATCGAGGTTGGACAGGACTGCGACCACGTACCCGCGGTCTGGATAGATATCGAATCCGTTGTCGATACCGGGACCGGTCCCGCCGTGGTTAACGATGCGCACGCTGCTGCCGGTCTCAACGAAGACCCTGTCATCGCCGGCGTTTGGAGCTGATCGGTTGGCCCGACGTCCTCAAGCCAAGGGTGAGGCTGTTCCCTGCCGTTTGCGAGGTGCCGGGCTGGGCCTGTTCAGAGGCTGAAACCCGCGATCACTCGGCGCGCACAGCGCCCAACGCAGGGATGACGACCCATCTCGCGCTAGCGCCCCCTGGGTGCAGGGGACCCTCCGCGCGTTTCTGGAGCAGCCTCACCCAGCAGCTGGGTCAGCAGGCGCTTTCCGCCTTCAGTTGTGATCGCACCCTCGTCCAGGGGGATCCCTTCACGCCCGCCCGGCGCGTGCCAGATGGCCTCCTGCAGAAGGTCCGCGGCGTCACTGAGCCCGACGCGCTCCGGCTCCAACGACGAGGCGCCGACACCGCTTGCGCGCAGCAATCGGCCGGTCAGCTCGAGGTCCGGCACCGCCTCATCCTCCGCGCCTGCTCACTCGCCACGCCTGGGCTCGGACTAGTAGCGGCAGAGCAGGATCCGCGACAGCGTCTCAGCGAGCCGGGGGTGCCTAGCGGAAATGCGAACCGCGCGTGTGGCCAGTCGCCCGGCGTATTGCTTCCGCGTTAGTTCTTGGCCCAATAGCCGAGGCCTGGCCGCGGAATGCGCATTGGCTTGCACGGTCGCAAGCCCGACATTGGACATCCCGAACTTGGGCGCCAGCGTGCGCATCGCCTCCGACCACACGAGCTCGTAGAGTCCCTCGCGAGTGAGGCGGGTCGGCGTTGGGGCATCCGTTCGCCTCGAAGTCTCGGGCGCGGTCGGGCTCGAGGTTTCAATAGGCCCAATACTCCGGCCGCACAGGATGATGGGTCAGGCGAAGACGTGTCAGGAAATACAGCCCTCAGCCGCTCCAAAGGCTAGCCGCAGGTTGAGGCTCGGCCGAGTTTTCTTGCTGGTCATTGCCATTGCGGGAGCGATATGCACGCCTTCGACCTCCGTCTTGCTCTTCGCGAACTAAGACGGCGACCGACGTTCGCCGCGGCGGTGGTGGTGACGTTGGCCGTGGCCATTGGCGCCACGACCGCAGCCTTCGCGCTCGTCGACGCCGTCTTTCTGACCAGGCTGCCCGTTCGGGATCAGGATCGCTTGGTCGTCATGTGGTCGCTCAAACCCGATATCTCGCAGTTTCCGCGGTGGCCGATCCCGTGGGACATGCGGCCGATCATGCTGCAACAAAGCAATGCACTGACGAACATCGCTACCTACTACTTCGGCGGTCCGTCTGCAACAGGGGCGCGGTATGGCGAGCGGACCGTCCAGCTCTCAGCAACCGCGGTGAGCGGTAACTTCTTCGATGTCCTGGGCGTCCAGCCTGGCTTTGGCCGATTGCTTCATGCGGACGATGACCTAGCGGGGGCGGCCCCGGTCGTGGTGATTAGCGACCGGGCGTGGCATCAGCAGTTCGGCGCTGACCCGCAGGTCATTGGCCGTCTACTGCTGCTCGACGGCCTATTACAACGCATCATCGGCGTGGCTCCGCCGGAGTTTGGTTTCCCGGCTCGTACGGATGCATGGATCCCCGTAGTCGGAGAGATGTATGCAGCCAACGGGTCCACCAACATGGATGGATTCGGCGCGTACTTCGTTGGTCGTCTGAATCCCGGACATACAGCGGCTGAGGCTCGAAGCGCGTTGACCGCTGCCTTGCGGTCATATCAGCCGACGCCGCATGTCATTCAGGCTTGGGGCGACCTGCCGAAAACAGGTATGGCAGGCAGCTATACCGACGATGTATTGGGGCACGAGGTGCGACCCTCCGTCGTGACGCTGTTTGCCGCGGCGGCGTTGGTGTTGATCATTGCCTGCACGAACGTCGCTGGGCTTCTCGTTGCACGTGGTTTGGCCGGGGCCCGTGGACTCGCCTTGCGTGCTGCATTGGGGGCGAGCCGAATACAACTCATCGTGCATGGCCTCACCGAGTCCGTCTTACTCGGCGTAGCAGGTGGTCTCGTTGGCATCGGGCTCGCGGCGGTCTTGATCCGCGGCGCCGTCGCCTTGGCACCCCCGCAACTCCCGATGATTGCGACTGCCCGATTGAATGGTGGTGTTCTCGCGTTCGCCACCATGATCGTGCTGCTAGCGGCGATCGGCTGCGGCTTATGGCCGGCAGTTCGCGAGACGCGCGGGCAACCGTACGACCTTCTGCGCAGCGGCGTGCGTTCGGTGGGCGCGGGAGCGGCAGCGGGAATATTTCGGCGCGCATTGGTAGCAGCCCAGGTGGCACTCACCCTCGTGGTGTTGTCTGGCGCCGGGCTCTTGAGTCACACCGTGACTACCCTGAAGCACGTCACGCTTGGCTACGACCCGAGTCATCTCGTCTTTCTCCGAACGGACTTTATCGGCCCACTGTCGGCCGCACCGAGAGATAGTGCCTGGCTCAGGTTCTGGGACGCGTTCCCCGACAGATTGGCGCAACAGCTTCGGCAGGCCGTGGGATCGGGAGCCCTCAGCTTCACGACCCGCTTGCCACTCAGTGGCGGCCCGCAGCAAGGTGTCGTGTCGGTCGCACTCGACACCCGCTCGGGAGAGCGCGATCCCTGGCAGCAGGTCTATTACGACGATGTGCTCGACGATTACTTCGGCACGATGGGCATTGCCATCCGCCGTGGCAGAGGCTTCACACGGCAGGATGATCGGCACAGTGAGCCTGTCGTCGTGGTCAGCGAGTCGTTTGCGCGCAGGGCGTGGCCACGTCAGGATCCCATTGGTCACCGACTTCGGATCAACGATCAAATCACCGGTGGGGTTTACGTCCCATTGCAGCATCCTTGGCATACCGTCGTTGGGGTAGTGCCCGACATTCGCTACGATGACCTGATCGGTCCTCCACGCCCAACGATGTATACGACTTTCCGCCAAAAGCCGCGCGACGGGTGGTTCATCCGGCGTACGCCTAGTGACCCCTCCCGCGTGACCGGTGCGATTACCGCGGCAGTCGCGGCTACAGATCCGAATTGGGCGGTGAGCGAACTCACAACCGGGCCGACCGTCGTGGCGGACCGCCTTGCCCGCATCCGAGCGATGATGACCCTGTTCTCCGGCTTGGCAGGTACTGCGTTGTTTCTCGCGGCGCTGGGGTTGTTCGGTGTGCTCGCGACGTACGTGCGGGAGCGGCGAGGAGAGCTGGCCGTGCGGTCCGCGCTTGGTGCCAGCGCCAACCGCCTGCGCGCGCTCGTGGTGCGCCAAACGTTGGGCGTGGCGGCGCTTGGCATTGGGTGCGGCATACCCCTCGCGCTCCTTGCCGCAGAAACGCTGCGACGCTTGGTAAGCGACGTGCAGCCAACCAACGCGGCCACGGTCGCCGGAATCAGCGGACTGCTCCTGTTGGTCGTCGCTGGCGCGACCTACGGGCCAATGGTGCGAGCCGCAGGGGTGGACCCCGCGACTGCGCTGCGCGAGGAATAACAGCGCCTAAAGGCATCCAAGACCGTCAAGGGCGGCTCAGTATGCGCGAAATCCCATACGCACTCCGTCGGTTGCGCGGCAGTCCCATGTTCACGATTGCCGCAACTCTCACCCTGGCAACCACGATCGGCGCCACGGCTTCAGTGTTCGGGCTCGTCGACGGGGTACTCCTCAGAGCTTTCCCCTATCGCGATCCGCAACGGGTTCTGGTGCTCTGGGCAACGAATCCTGGCCAGCACATCCCGAGGGTGGTGACTTCGGCGGCCAACTACGTCGACTGGGAAGCTCAGAGTAGGGCGTTCGCGACACTTGCTCCTGCGGCGTTTCGTTCGGTCACTGTAACGGGGACACAAGAGCCGGAACGCGTTGCAGCCGCAGCCGTCACACCGACGTTCTTCCCGGTCTTGGGAATCACGCCCGTTCTAGGCCGGACGCTGGCGCAAGATTCCGCCGGCCCCAGCGAAGTCGTGATCAGCTCGGGGTATTGGCAACGCCGCTTCGGTGGAGTGTCGTCAGTTCTTGGACATACGCTCATGCTCGATGACCAACCGTATACAATCGTAGGTGTCATACCCGATGGGGTCGTCGGCGGGACAGAGTTGTGGACGCGGCTGAGCTTCGCGGGTGCGGATCTACTCCACCGAAGATATGGGCCCTACGTCGTCTTTGGTCGGCTCAAGCCGGCGGTCACGCAGCAGGCCGCGCAAACCGCTTGGCGAACCATCGCACGGCGATTGGAAAAGGCATATCCGGAGTCCAACGCCGGCTGGTCCATTCTCGCTGTGCCGATCGAAGAGCAGTTCGTGGGCAATGTCAAGTCGGCGCTCATTACGCTCCTCTGCGCGGCTGGCTGCGTGTTGTTGATCGGCGCGGCTAACTTGGCCAATCTCTTTCTCGTGCGCTGTTTTGCGCGAGAGCGTGAGATGGCAGTTCGCGCTGCGCTGGGGGCGACGCGGGGTCGCTTAGCACGCGAGCTTGTAGTCGAGGCCGCGACCGTCGGCCTCGCTGCCGGCGCGATCGGCGTTGGTGTGGCGGTCGGCGGTGTTCAGGCGTTACGCGCCTTGGCCCCTCGATCTTTGCCACGTATGAACGAGGTCGGGGTCAATGGTCAGGTCATCGCATTCTGTGCACTCGCATCCATTGTCGCTGTGCTCATCTTTGGCGTGTTTCCAGCCTGGCGCCTGTCTCGCGATAGCTTGGCGAATGCGCTAAAGGAGGGAGCCCGGGGAACAAGCTCCGCCCAAAATCGCAGGCTACAGGATGCTCTGGTGGTGCTGCAAGTCACAGTCGCGCTGGTCTTACTTACCGGAGCGGGTTTACTGGTCGCGAGCTTCACGCATTTCCAGCGAATGGATCCCGGCTTCCGGCCGAAGGGGGTGCTGACCGCTATGATCGAACTGCCCGATACGCGGTATCCAACACCAGAGCGACAAGCGGCGCTCGCGGGCAGCCTCGCCGAAAAACTGGCGGCGCAACCGGGCGTCACGCATGCGAGCGTGAGCGACGCGCTACCCAGCGGCTTTCTCGTGGTGTTGCCTTTCTCCGTGATTGGCGATCCGCCGAGAGACCCGACGCAGCTCCCAGCCGCCTACGGTACGGCGATCACGCCGGACTACTTCAGCGTGATGGGGATCAAGCTTGTCGGCGGCCGCGGGGTGCTTCCAATGGACGACGCCCGATCAACGAAGATCGCCGTGATCGATGAGCTTTTTGCCCGCCGCGTTTTTGCCGCCCGTGACCCCATTGGTCGAAGAATCGCGCTTGAGGGTCTGCCAGACACCCTCGAAATTGTGGGCGTGGCGGCGTCCGTCAAGCAGAACGGCCTGGCGACGGAGAACCGACCGGAAATGTACGTGCCGTTTGCGCAGTTTCCCGCGGCATACGCCTTCGTCGCCCTACGAACGTCGGCCAATCCCGTCACTCAGACGCGGGAACTCAAAGAAGCCGTGGCGACTGTAGATCCGACGATGCCCGTTTCGGATGTCGAGAGCATGAATGAGCGCATGGCGCAGACTATCGGGATGACGCGTTTCTCCACCTTCCTCGCGTCCCTCTTTGCCGTTGTCGCGCTGGGCCTCGGCGCCGTCGGCATCTACAGTGTACTCGCCTACATTGTCAGTCTGCGTCAGCGGGAGATCGCCGTGCGCATAGCACTCGGTGCCAGCACCGGTCATGTGATGGGCGACGTGCTGCGCCGGGCACTTGCACTGACTGGAATCGGTATCGCCATCGGGGCCTTGCTGGCGTGGATCCTCACGCGGACGCTGGCCGGCCTCTTCCTTGGCGTCAGCCCGCACGATCCGTCAATCTTCGCCGGTGCGGCAGGCGTGTTTGCTGTCGTGGCGCTGGCGGCGGCTAGTGTCCCGGCGTTCCGCACAACGCGCGTCAATCCAGTGGCGGCGCTTACATTGACCTGACTGGAGACCAGCTAGAGGTAGCCCTGCGCCAACGGCCCGTCCGGACCGCCATTCCCTCAAGGCTTGATTGTATCAGCATCTGAGGGTATAGTGTGCCCATGAGCTCCGGGGATCGCACCCTCGATACCCTGCAAGGCACGCTCGACCTGTTGGTGCTGCGCGCACTCAGGTGGGGACCGCGACACGGATACGCGGTCGCGCAGTTCATCCGCGACGGCTCAAGCGGCGAATTACAAGTGCTCGATGGCGCGCTCTACACGTCGCTCCATCGCCTCGCGGAGCGCGGGCTGGTCGACTCGGAATGGGGGACCTCCGAGAAAGGCAAGCGAGCGCGGTTCTACGAGCTGACGACCGCAGGTCGACGTGCACTGCGGGCGGAGACCGACACGTGGCAGCGCTACGTTGCCGCCGTGGCGGGGGTGTTGAGGGCAACCCCAGAGACAGCCTGAGATTCGGCGCATGGATTCTCTGCCTCGTCCCCGATCTGGCGCCGCTATCTCCGGTTTTGGCACGCGAATGTCGCGGCCGATGTGGATGACGAGCTGCGCTTCCATCTCGAGTCTCGGGCCGATGACCTGATAGGTCAGGGCCACTCCCTCGAAGCCGCGGAAGCACAGGCACTCGCCGAGATGGGCAACCTGCCCGCGGTTCGAGAGGGATTACGGGCGATCGACTGCCGTGTGTTGAGACGGCGATCACTTACGGATCGGTGGCGCGACCTCTGCGGCGACCTTGACTATGCGATCAGGCGACTGCGGCTGAGTCCAGGATTTTCGATCGCCGCAACACTCACCCTGGCGATCGCGATCGGCGCGACCGCGTCCGTGTTTGGCCTCGTCAACGCCGTGGTCTTCAAGGCGTTTCCGTACCGCGACGCGAACCAGCTAGTCATGGTCTTCGAGAGCGATCCGTCGGCGAACATGCCAATCGCTGGCGTCGCGCCTGGCGACTACGTGGATCTGCGCGATCAGACCCGGGCGTTCCCGACGCTCGCTACCGAGTTGCCTCAGCAGTTCACGGTGACCGGAAAGCAGGAGTCGGAGCGCGTGATCGGTGCAGCCGTCACCCCAAACTACTTCTCCGTCCTGGGCCTCACGCCCATCCTCGGCCGCTCGCTGGCGGCGGATTCCAATGGCGCGCGGGAGGTCGTGATCGGATACGGCCTGTGGCAGCGGCAGTTCGGGGGCAGTCGCTCGGTCCTCGGCCAAACACTCACCCTCGACGACCACCCGTACACGATCATCGGCGTCACTCCTGCCGGCATCCCCTCACCCCCGGGCGAAGACCTGTACACGCGCTTGAGCTTCAGCGGGTCCGACCAGGTCAATCGCGGCGACAAAGGGCTAGGGGTCTACGGCCGACGCCCCACCGGAGTGACAATCCGGGAGGTACAGCGGGACCTCGAGACCATAGCCGATCGACTCAGTCAGGCATATCCGATGACAAACAAAGGGTGGTCCGTTGTCGTCCACCCGCTCATCGGTCAGATCGTTGGCGATGTGCGCCCCATGCTGATCATGTTGCTCGCAGCCGCGGCGTGTGTGCTGCTGATCGGCGCGGCCAACCTCGCCAATCTCTTCCTGGTGCGTTGTCTCGCCCGGGAGCGCGAGATCGCTCTCCGGAGTGCCCTTGGCGCCACCCGTGGTCAGCTCATCCGCGAGTACATGCTCGAAGCCGGAATCCTGAGCGTCACGGCTGGAGCCTTGGGCGTCGCAGTGGCAGCGGCGCGCGTACGCGTGCTCCGTACACTGGCTCCCACGTCACTCTCGCGCCTCAGCGAGGTCAGTCTCGACGCCCGCGTTGTCGGCTTCTGCGCCTTGATTTCGATCGGCACAGTGCTGCTCTTCGGAATGGCACCCGGCTGGCAGGCATCGCGCGGGAAGGTGGTCAATGTGCTGAAGCAGGGTGGCCGAGCCTCGAGCTCAGGCCAGCATCGCCGAATGCAAGACCTGTTGGTGGTGCTCCAAGTCGCCATTGCCCTCATGCTGCTCACCGGCGCGGGCCTGCTGGCCAAAAGTATCGACCGATTCCGACGCATGGACCCCGGCTTCCGGCCGGGCGGCGTCCTCACTGCACAGGTCCTTCTGCCACCCGATCAATATCCCACGCCCGAGCGTCAGACCGCGTTCTTCACGCGACTGGCCGACGCGCTCTCCGGCCAACCAGGAGTCGCGGCGGCGGGGATCGCCTCGAACGTCCCCGCGAGCGATAACAATGATGTGCAGGGATTCGCGATCGCTGGAGACCCGACGCCTGATGCCGCGCATGTGCCACTGGCTCTCATCATGACCGTCACGCCGAACTACTTTCGTACGATGGGCATCAAGCTGCGGCGTGGACGAGGCGTGCTCGCCACGGACGACGCCCGCGCCGTCAAGGTCGCAGTGGTGGATGAGGTGCTGGCCCGGCGCTATTTCGGCCGCCGTGATCCGATCGGCCAGCACATCACGTTCTACGACGTGCCCGACACCATGGAAGTCGTAGGAATTGCCGCGCCCGTGAAGCAGGCGGGACTCGCCGAGGCAGACCGACCGGAGATCTACCTCCCATTCGCGCAGTCACCGCGCAATGCCGCCACCCTGGCCGTCCGCATCCCAGGCAACCCTGCAGCCGAGGCGACGGCGGCGAGGCGTGTGATTGCGAGCCTTGACCCGACCGTCCCCGTGTTCGATGTCAAGACCATGAGCCAACGGATGACGCAGTCTGTCAGCACGACGCGTTTCTCGGCATTTCTGGCGTCGCTATTCGCTGTGGTGGCCCTCATCCTGGGAACCGTCGGCATCTACAGCGTCCTCGCCTATATCGTGGCGGAGCAACGTCGCGAGTTCGGCGTCCGTCGTGCGCTCGGCGCCGGTCCCGCCGATGTGATGGCCGACGTGATACGACATGCGCTCGCGCTGACCGGGACGGGCATCGTGCTGGGCGCCGTCGGCGCATGGGCCGCGACGAGCGTGCTAGCCGGCCTGTTCATCGGCGTCGGTCCCCATGATCCGATCATTTATGGTGGGCTGCGGCCGCCCTCGGTCTGGTGGCGTTGGCCGCAGCGAGCGTACCGGCGTTCCGGGCGACCTGCGTCGACCCGGCTGTCGCGCTCACCTCGACCTGATTGCGGCGCTGCTAAGGAGACGCCTGGCTCCGACGATCTGTCCGGGACCGCCATTCCCTCTGGAACAATGCAGGCGGCCCGACCCCACTCCGAACTCCAAGCACGGGGCCGACCCCGAGCACTTCGAAGAAGTTGCCAGCCACCGAGGTCTTTCTGAGGTGGAGCGCGTGACCACCGTCGCGCGCTTCAACGGGATACGGCTCACCGACCCTGTACGCCGTTACGCCGACGAATGTCGCAGGCCGCTCGTCGAGGGAGCGGCGTAATTCCCAGGGGACGGGCCAAGGCTCGTCTACGAACGCATATTGCGCGGGCGGCGTGCCCCGGAGTGTCACGAGACGACTCTGATCCCGAACCGGGAGCGGCGTGAGAAAGACCGCATCGACAAGCGCGAACCCGGCCGTGGCGGCGCCGATCCCAATTGCCACCGTGAGCACGACCGCCAAAGCGAATGTCGGCCGGCGGCGTAAATCGCGCAACGAAACTCGAACGTTCGTGAACACCATGCAATGCCGTTCCGATGTGGCCGGTGGCCAGTCTACGAACGACCCGGGAGCTTCGTTCTTAGACAGGCGAGCTCGAGGGTTGTGGGTTGTGGTGCAATAACGTGCCTTCGACGGTGGTAGTCGGCACGGCTGCCCGACGAGTGGGCGTCCTCACGGACACTTGTTATTCGGCACGGAGACAGCTGGCTGGGTCGCCCGTGTTGCATGTCGGGCCGGGAGCAGCGCAGCGCCGAACGCAACGAACATGAGGAGCCCACATGCGCCAATCAGCGTCACGGGGTCCGTTGGGCTGACACCAAACAGCACGGATCGGACAACGCGGGCTCCCGCGAGACTCACCGTGAGTCCGACGAGTGCGCCGATGCCAGCGACGGCGAGAGATCGGCCCAGCACTTCGCGATGGACCCGGCGTGCGGTCGCTCCAAGCGCCATTCGGATACCGATTTCACGCCACTGCTCGCGCACGACGGATGCCATTACCCCGTACAGTCCCAACGCAGCGAGCACGAGCGCGACGATACCGAACGCAGACAGGAGCACGGTGCTGAGCCTGGGTATCTCGAGTTGACGCGCCAATAGTTTGTCCACAGGACTCGAGCGGACGATTGTTGCCTCGGGATCGACGGCACTTACGGTGCGCTGCAACTCTGGCAGAACGTCCTCGAGTGTGCCGCGGGTCCTCACGGCGAGAAGGACGGTCACAACGCCTGCCTGGCGCCACGGGAGGTAAACCGTTGGTGTGGCCTGCCGGAGCGTGCGGTACCGAATGTCTGCCGCAACTCCCACCACCGTGCGCCACGCCCCGGCCGGCCCGCTCTCGCCAGCGATGCGAATATGTCGGCCAAGCGGATCCTGACCCGGCCAGAAGAGGCGAGCCGCTGCGTCGCTCACGACGGCAACTAGCGGATCATTCGCGCCATCAGACGCCTGAAACCCTCGTCCACGGGCGAGGGCGATCCCAAACGTACGGAAGTAGTCGGCATCGCCGACCTCAATGGGCACAGTCGGCGTTTGCACCCCGGTGGTATGGGCGTGGCCATCAGGTTCCCACCCAGAGGAGAAAATTTGAGTCCCGAGGAACGGGGGGAACATGCTGGGGGTCGTTGCAACAAACTCGGGGAGGTCGCCGAAGCGAACTGCTACGCCCTCCACAAACCTCGTCAGTCTTTCTTCGGCATTCTGAGGTGTGACTCGGCGTGCCACCCACACCAACGAGAGATGATCCGGTCGAAATCCCAAGGTGATCCGCCCGAGTTGTTCGAGGCTCCGCGCGAGCAATCCGGCCCCTGTGACCATCACCGCGGCGAGCGCAACCTGTGACGCAACGAGCCATTGACGAACGCGACGGCGCGTGACCGTTCCGGCCCGCGAGCGCACCGCCAGTCCTAGGGGCGAGCCAATCGTTACGTCGACAACCGTCAGTACAGGCACCAGAACGATGAGCCCGAGACAGGAAAGCGTCACGGCGACGCTCACCGTGGTCGGGGTGCCCGCCAGGTGGATGACATCTAGACGCGGCAATTCGGGAGGAGAAAGATTGAGCAGCACGCGAAGTAATGCCGCCGCGCACGCAAGACCGAGCGCGCCTCCAGCAATGGCGAGCATGGCGCCCTCAAGACATAGCTTCCGGACAATGTCAGTCAGAGACGCGCCGAGCGCTCGCCGAATGGCAATCTCGTGCTCCTGTCTCGTCACGCGCAGCACGAGCATAGTGCCGACGTTGACGCAGGCGATGAGCAGCAGCAGGCTGACCGCACCCAGAAGCACCCAAAGAGCCGGTCGCGCACCACCGATCACTGCGGCGTCGAGTGTCTCGATTGTGGCCGATGTAACCGACCGAGCACCAGGCGCATTCTGTCGGTAGGGCCGCTCACGATCGATCTGCTTCATGATCGACAAGAATTCCGAGCGCGCCGCTGTCAACGCAACGCGTGGTTGCAGTCTCGCGACCGCATCGAAGTCCTGAAACCTTTGCTCGGGCGCGGGAATAGGAATCCAGCACTCCACACCGAGGGGGTAGTCGAGGCCCGCCGGCCTCGCGCATGAGCCGCGCCACGCGCTTGCGCCCCACACGCGTGCCTTGCGTCCTGAGTTCGACGTGGACCCGCGGGCTGCCGTACGTCCGGTGGCTCTTCTTGTGTACTGCCTCGATCTCCGTCACGAGCGCGGCGTCGGCAACGATCCGCGCCGGCGTCGGCCGCCGACGCCAGGCGTAGTAGCCGGCTCGCGACACCCGGAGCACCCGACACATCAAGGCGACCGTGTAGGCGCCCTCGTGGCGCCGAATGCAGGCGTGCCTCACCGAGACTCCTTGGCGAAGAACACCGTCGCTGATCGCAAAAAATCCCGCTCCTGCTTGAGCACCGCATTCTCTCGCCGCAGACGCCGGATCTCCTCATCCTGGCTCGTCAGTGTCCCGTTGCCCGGGAACACCGCCGTCTCCGCCGCCGCCCCAGCGACCAAGTGCCGTCGCCAGTTCCGCAGCATATTCGCGTTGATCCCCAACTCCCGAGCCACCGCGCTCGGCGCGCGCCCGCCCTCGGTCACTCGCCGTACCGCCTCGAGCTTATACTCGCGGCTGAACTGGCGCCGTGTCACTCCCGATCCCTTTGCCATCGGACACCTCCCGCCCGAATCTTACGGGCTTATCTCGGTGTCCACGACCCTGGGTCAATTCCAGTGTGCACCTAAGCGCACTTGTGAGCGCTTTGCCCGGGCCACAACGTCACGAGAGTGCAGGCCGACGTGCCAAAAGACCTCACGCGGAAGACGGTAGCATGCGCAACCATGACACTGGCTGTCATGGGGTGGCTGGCGGCGAGCGGGGCAGACGCGCAGCAACGTCAGCCCCCAGATGGGCCGCATCGAGTCCCGCAATCCCATGGGCCGGGTCGCCTGCTGTACGGACGACGAACCAGCAGCAATACGCTTGTACATCCTGACGTGTCGACAGGTAGATGGTGGGACGTGGGGCTCCAGAGAGGTCGCCGTAACGCCGCTCTGCTACTTCGCCTACAACGGTCCACCAGTGGTGGGCCGTGTCGTCCGGAAAGCGAAGGCGGTGTCCAATCGGATTCGCGTGCGGCCAGGCCTCGTCCGCGACTGACCTGCTGACGACCGCGGTGGGCGGGGCAGTGCTGTCGTCCTCGCGAGTGAATGAGCGGCCAGCAAGGAGTGGGATACGTAACACGCCGAAGTAGTCGTCGAGCGCGTCGACGACTTGCGCACGCCGGTCAATGGCCACTCGCGTCGATGATTGGTCGTCGGTGACGTATGTGGTCGTTTGCCAGTTCCGCTGGAGCGGCAAACCATCCGTCGTGGTAGCGGCACTGAATCCCGGTAGCTGCTGCACATTCCGCAGCGCGCGCTCTAATGCAGCTTGCCGGCGCGCGTTGTATGCCGGCAGGCTGTCGGGCGACTTGGGAACTGCCCACGGCGTCTGGTCCGGGAAGAAAAACAGCAAGTGCGCGAGGTCGAATCCGAGCGGCGTACGCTGCATACGTACGACAGTGCACGAGGGCGGATTGTGCAGGCCGTCGTTCACTCAGATCAAGGAGTGTGACGATGGCAGCACGGAAAAAGACATCCAAAAGGTGGCGGTACAGCTCGGGTGAGCGAGGCCGCAACCGCGTGCGGGTGTTTGAGCGAGCGAACCGCGGCGACATTCTGCTGCAGTACGCGGAGCGGGATGCCGCGGGGCAGATGCGACAGCGGTCGAAGTCGCTCGGCCGATGCACGCGAGAGACGGCGAAGGCGAAGTGCGACGAGGCCGCCGCGCGGTTTGCGACGTTGCCTCCGTCCGCACGGCCAGAGCCCGTCACGTTACAGTCGCTGTTTGACATTTACGAACGAGAAGTTTCACGGCAGAAAGGCGCGTCCAAGCGGCAGCATGATTCGCGATGCGCCGAGATGTTCACGCGTTTCTTCGGGGCAAGCGTCCATCCGAAGGCGCTCTCTCGGCGGGAGTGGGATCGGTTTATCGGAGCACGCCGGCGGGGCCTCATCACGCCGGCAGGCGTGAATCACAAGAACAAGCAAGTGCGTAGTCGAGTCATCGCCTACGATCTCCGATACCTTCTCGCCGTACTCAACTGGGCAACCGTCGCTGGCGATGGCCGTGGCGGCATGCTCTTAGATCGAAACCCCCTGCGCGGCATGCCGCTCCCGCGCGAACAGAGTCCTCGACGCCCCATCGTCACAGCCGAGCAGTACGCGCGACTCAGTAAGGCGGCTCGGGCGATGGGACTCGTGTTCGAGGCGTTGCTGGTTGTCGTTCATGACACAGGCCATCGCATCGGATCCTGCCGTGCGCTACGATGGTGCGATGTCGACCTCGAAAAAAAGCTTGTGGTGTGGCGAGCGGAGCATGACAAGCTTGGCCTTGGGCACGTGACGCCTCTCTCGGACGATGTCGCGGCGACTCTTGGTCGCCTCCGCTCGAGGCAGGCAGCGCTCGGTGACGTGCCGATTTTTCCGCAGCCAGGGAACCCGTCACGATGTGCATCGAGGGACGTGGCGGATCACGTATGGGAGGTGATGGCCGCAGCGGCGAAGTTGCCGACAGGTGAGCGATACGGCTGGCACTCGCTGCGAAGGAAGTTTGCGACGGAACTGAAAGGGATTCCGCTCAAGGACCTTTGCGCGGTGGGCGGTTGGCGATCGCCGCACACCATCCTCGCTTGCTATCAGATGGCCGACGAGGCCACCCAACGAGCGGCACTGGCGGGCCGGAAGTCATTACGGACAGGTGGTCTCACCGGCTGAATTAGAACCACCAATTGGAACCAACGGCCAGAATCGCCACAAAGAAAAAAGCGCCTCAACCTGGAAAGCGAGGCGCCATCAGAAGTTATAGAGTATGGGCCTGGGTAGAGTTGAACTACCGACCTCACGCTTATCAGGCGTGCGCTCTAACCACCTGAGCTACAGGCCCCAGATAGTGCCATAAGATAACACGCCAGGGGGCACAATCTGAGCAAGGACCGGTAGGGGCGACGTACCGCGTCGCCCGCCGTCACCGCCTGCACGCCATGAGTGATTCGCCGGGTAGGGGCGACGCATGCGTCGCCCTGCTGCGCCGCCCACATGACATTCGATGCTAATGCCGCCGCACCGCGTCCACCCTCCCGCTGACGACGTCGCCCGAAGCGTACCGAGCCTCGAACGCACCCTTCATCGTGTCGCCGCCATCGTAGTGCAGGATGATGTGATTCCGCTCGACGATCTGCCCCGGCCGCACGGTACTTGGGTACGGGCCCGCCTCAACGACGATACTGTCACCGCCCACCAGCAGGACTCGAAGCGGGACGGCGGGATCCGTGGCGTGTTGGATCGTCCACCCGTCCCTGCTCGCCGTCGCTGTCAGCACGCTCGCCACCAGCACGCCACTCGTCGCGCCGACGACAGCCCGGTAATCCCACGTACCTGCAACCTGTGACAACCGTACAGACGCTCCGCTATTCTGCGCCGCGACCGCCGTCGCGGAGCCCGTCAGAAATGCGGCCGAGACGAGCAGCGCGCGATACATAGGAGTTTCCCTCCCGAGGACGCGCTCTCATTGACGCAGGCAATATGCCTGCGCCATGTTCGCGCGGACGAATACTCGGCGATGACACCGCCCACACCGACATGTAGGGGCCGCCTTCAGGCCGCCCACCTGCCTCACCTTCGCCCACCACGCTCCCGATCCGAACCCCACACACAACCCGCTCGCCGCTGTGATGCACCCGCACACCGTCCTGCTGGCCGCCCTCACGCTCGGACTCCCCTCGCCCGCGCGCCACCACGCGAGGCCGACGTCTCACAACTCGCAATCATCGGGTTGCGTGCTGGCGGTGAACCGCGTCTCGACCGCGGCAGCACGAGTCCCTCCCGTCAAACCCTTCGCCGTCCTGTACACCAACACGCGATACGGATTCACCGTCACGCTGCCAGATGATTGGAAGGGGTATCGAACCGTCGAGGGGCGTTGGCGTGGCTACGCGCTCCTCCCCGACGGAACAACGGGACCCGACACCATCACGGGGCCCCAAATCAACATCAGACACCCGCTGTGGACGGAGTCACAGCCACGCCAGGACATTCCGATCATGGTGTTCACCCGGGCGCAGTGGCGCTCGGTGACTCAGGAAACGCTGGTGGTGAGCGCCGCACCCATCGGACCACAAGCACTCGCGCACAACACCCGCTACGTCCTTGCCCTTCCGCCGCGGTACAACTTCGGCGCACTCCCGGGGGCCGAACAGGTCGATACCATCCTCGCACACCACGCCGTGCGTCCCTTGTGATGGGCACGCCGGGGCGACGCATGCGTCGCCCTCCGTCACGAACCACGAACCGTGCGTGCGCCTCAGCCGTCAGCCACTGGCTGCGCAACCTCTGCCGGTCGGTCCGCGACATCCACACCAACACCCTCGGCCCGCAGAATCGTCGAAGCGTACCGCCAGGCCGCATCGATGTCGGCGATCACCGCCGCAACCGGTCGGTCCCGCGGAACCGCCCCGCGAAGTCGCGTGGCCGCCGCATCCACCAGGATCCGCGCGACTTCCTCCGCCTGCTCCGCCGTCGCCCCAGCGTGCTCGACACGCTCGATGTACCCGTGCACCCGCTCGTACGCAGCGGGCGGCATCCGGTACGCCAGCACCTCGCCAGCTGCACCCGCAGCACCCATCACGCCGACGCGCCCCCCGCGACCGCCACCGTTGCCACGAGTCGCAACGCCCCCCGACTCGGGACCGCCGGGCGTCCAGGGCTGTCCCCCGTCGTCATCCGCCAACAACCAGTCCGCCGATACCTTCAACACCGCGGCCAGTTTGCGGATGACCTGCGGATCCTTCGGACACACGCCGCTGTTCTCCCAGCGGCTCACCGTGTTGCGCTCGACCCCGACCGCAACTGCCAGATCACTCTGCGTGAGCCGCCCACCAGCCGGTGTCCGAATCCGCTGCCGTGCCTCACGGACCCGATCGCCAAACGCGATCACCTTCGCCTCCTCACTTCACCAAACGACTACTCCGCCAACGTACTCCTCCACCACCCAGACAAGCTTTGCCGTGCCCTGACCCCCTAACCCCCCTGACCACCTAGCCCCACAACCCCCTTATCCCTCCTCATAGTCCGAGCCACCGCGATGCCGTTCCTCATCTTCCGTATCATACTCGTCATCGAGGTCGACTAGATCGTCGTCGAACTCGTCGTCGTCGAGATCCTCGTCGTCGAGATCCTCGTCATCCTCATCCTCCTCATCATCCTCGTCGAGGTCGTCTAGATCGTCGAGGTCGTCCGCATCGAGCTCTGCCTCGTCCTCGTCGTCGTCCTCGTCGTCATCATCATCGTCGTCATCGTCGTCCTCGTCCTCGTCGTCCTCATCGGCCGGCGGCCGACGCGGCAACAACCGGCCAACGCCGGGCGCTACCCATTCCGCCGTCAGCTCGCCGTCCGCGCACTCGGCCCCCTCTGCGGCATCCTCAGCCGGGGTCACGCGCGCCACACGTGACCAAAATTCCTCCCATGACATCGTGCCCACAACACCCGCCCGCGGCGCGCCGCCCGGCAGCGCGTCGAACAGGTCCGACATAGCAATGCTCTCCGTCACGTCAAAAGGGTGGTCCTGCGTCGAGACACCGGTCCGATCGCGCCCAGCCAATCCGCTATAGCTGTTCGACTCGCGTCGCATGCTCCCGCCAGCTGAAACCGCTTGAGCAATTCGCTGCACAGCGTGCGAAGGAAGATGACGGTGGACGGTAAGCGGGCAGGTCGAGGCCGGTGCGCCGGAGCCGGATGTGGCGCAAGTGTCGTGTTTGCGCACGACACGCGCCGCACGGCTGTGAGAAGGACCGTTACCGGTGGTGGAGTAGGAGTAAGTGAGTGGTTTCGCGTGCTACAGCGACGCCCGCTCCCGTTTGGCTTCCCGCGACAGCTTCTTCCGATCGTTCGCGCTGAGGAACCGCTTCCGCAATCGCACCGATTGCGGCGTGATCTCGATCAACTCGTCGTCTTCGATATACTCAAGCGCGCCCTCCAACGTCAACTCCCGCGGGGGCTCCAGCTGGATGTTATCATCGCTGGCCTTGGTGCGCATGTTAGTCAGTTTCTTCTCTTTCGTCGGGTTCACGTCCATGTCACCCGGCCTCGAGTTCTCCCCCACGATCATCCCCTCGTAGACCGGTACACCCGGGGCCACAAACAAGGTCGACCGCTCCGCCAGGTTGGACAAGGCGAACGCGACCACGACCCCCGCCTCCATGGACACCAGTGTGCCGCGCGAACGGCCAGCCAACGGCCCGGCCCAGGGCCCGTAATCCAGAAACCGGTGGTGGATGATGCCGGTGCCGCGGGTGTCGGTCAGGAATTCCGAGCGATAACCGAAGAGCCCGCGGGCCGGAATCCGGTACAGCAGGCGCACCAGCCCCTGCCCGGGATTCTTCATCTCCAGCATCTCCGCCCGCCGCTGCCCGAGCTTCTCGATCACCACACCCAGGTACTCCTCCGGCACGTCGATCGCGAGCTCCTCGTACGGCTCCAGCCGCTCGCCACCGGCCCCGCGCTTCGTGATCACCCGCGGGCGCGAGACCTGGAACTCGTACCCCTCGCGCCGCATTGTCTCCATCAGGATCGACAGATGCAGCTCCCCGCGACCGGACACTGTCCAGGTATCGGTCGAATCCGTGTCCGCCACGCGGAGCGCGACGTTGCGCTCGAGCTCCCGGTAGAGGCGCTCGCGCACCTGACGCGATGTCACGAACTTCCCGTCACGCCCCGCAAAGGGCGAGTTGTTCACGAGGAAATCGACCGAGATCGTCGGTTCCTCGACCGCGATCCCCGCCAGACGATCCGCGTGCTCCACGTCCGTCACCGTCAGCCCGATCTCCACACCCTCGAGCCCCGCCAGCGCGACGATCTCCCCGGCGGGCGCTGACTCCACCTCGACCCGCTCCAGCCCCTCGAAGCCATACAGCTTCGTCGCCCGCGCCCGCTGCGCCGGCTCCGTCGGGTCGAGTGGCAAGAGCGCCACAGTATCTCCCACGTGCACCGTGCCACGCTCGATGCGCCCGATCCCCAGCCGGCCGAGATAAGGCGAGTGGTCGATCGTCGAGATCAGCATTTGGAAGGGGCCCGCCGCATTACCGGGCGGCGGCGGCACGTGCTGCACGATGGACTCGAACAGCGGCGTCAAATCGACAGCCGGTACGTCGAGATCGGGCGTTGCCACCCCGTCGCGCGCCGACGCATAGATCACCGGCGCGTCGAGCTGCGCCGCATCCGCCTCGAGCTCAATGAAGAGATCGAGCACCTCATCGTGCACGCGCAGAGGATCCGCACCGGGCCGGTCGATCTTGTTGATCACCACGATCGGCGTGCGCCCAAGGGCGAGCGCTTTCCGCAACACGAATCGCGTCTGCGGCATGGGCCCGTCAAACGCGTCGACCACCAGCAGCACGCCATCCACCATCCGGAGGATGCGCTCGACCTCGCCTCCGAAATCCGCGTGACCGGGCGTGTCGACGATGTTGATCTTGGTCCCGTGCCACCGCACGGATGTGTTCTTCGCGAGGATGGTGATGCCACGCTCGCGCTCGAGTGGGTTGGAATCCATCACCCGCTCCATGACGACCTGGTTCTCGCGAAACGCCCCCGCCTGCCGAAGCATCTTGTCCACGAGGGTCGTCTTACCGTGGTCGACGTGCGCGATAATGGCCACGTTCCTGATTCGCATAGCCTTGCAATATAGTCGGTTAGGTGACCTCCACGCCGATGGCGCGTTATTCGTGACGATGCCGTCGCTCGCTGCACACAAGAGCCGAAACCCTGGGAAACGAGACCGGAAGCAGCCGGCCGCGAAGACTGGGCCTTTTTCTCCTCTCTCCTTTCAGGTGTTCCCCTTTCTCGGCGCGAGCGCCGCCGCCGTGGCCGTCGCGCTCTACATCGGAGCCTTGGCCAACGGATTCGCCTACGACGACCTCTCGGTCATCTCGCACAACGACTGGGTTCGGCACGGCGTGGTTTTCACGCAAGCTTTTGCCTTGCCGTACTGGCCGTCCGGCGCCCTCTACCGCCCGCTCACGAGTCTCTCCTACGGCCTGGATTGGGCGCTGAGTGGCGGGCGGCCCCTCCTGTTTCATGCGATGAACGTCGCGTGGTACGCACTGGACGCCGTACTCGTCACCCGCCTCGCGCTCCGATGGTGGCCACCCCTCGCCGCGGCACTCGCCGGCCTCCTCTTCGCCGTCCAGCCGGTACATGTCGAAGCAGTGGCCAATGTCGTCGGACGGGCCGAGCTGCTCGCCGGCACCGCACTCCTCGCACTCGCACTCGTCGCGTCGACACCGCGCCCGCTCTCGACGGCCCGCCTGGTCGTGATCGGACTGCTGTCGGCCGCCGCACTCTGTACTAAAGAGACCGGGGTCGTCGCGCCGCTCATCGTGTGGGCGACCGCTCGACTGCGCCAGGACACGTCTGCCGCAGATGTCCGCCGGATGACGGGCGCCGCCCTCCTCGGGATCGCCGTCCCCCTGATGCAGCGGATCAATGTCCTCGGCACCTTAACTGGCGATAACCCGCACCCGGCGTTCACCGCAGCGTCCCATGCACAATCGCTGGCGCTGGCGCTCGCGACGATTCCCCGCGCCACCTGGCTGCTCATCGTCCCACACCTGCCTCGCATCGACTACTCGCCGTCAACCGCGGCTCTGACGCACCCCGATGTCGCACTCGTGTCGTGCGGCGCAGTGCTCGTCATTCTCGCCTGCGGAGTGCTCGTCGCCCACGCTCGGTGGCCGTCGCGGTGGACGTGGGCCGCGGTGTTCACGATCGGTACCTTCGCGCCAGTCTCCAACCTCGTCGTGCACACGGGCGTCGTGCTGGCCGATCGCACGTTGTATTGTCCGAGCATTGGCACGTCCATACTGCTTGGCGCCGCCATCGCGTACGGCACGAGCGCCGCCGCACGCATCCGGACCGGGCATCGCGCCCACCAAATCGTCCAGCGCAGCCTCACGGTCGCCGTGGCAGCCACCGCAGCCACTCTCCTCATCGTCGGCGCCGTCGATACCCTGCGGACGGTCGGTGTGTGGCGCGACAACCAGTCGGTCTTCACGGCGATGCGCGACCGCTCACCGAACAGCTACCGCGGCTACTACATGCTCGGTGTGGAAGCACGCACGCTGAGCGCGCGCACACGCGAGCCCTCACTCGAGGCGCACCGCGATTTCACCACCGCCATCTCGCTGTTCGACGGTGACCCGATCCTCCTCTACGAGGCCGCCGTCAACGCGTTGCAGCTTCGCGACACGTCGGACGCCCTGGCGTGGCTCGCACAATCGATCGACCGCGATCCCAAACAGCGGCGCCCGCGGACGATGCTGGCCCTGTTGGAGCTACACCGCGGCGAGACGTCGGCCGCGCGCGACCTGCTCCGAACCGGTGTGGCCCTCGAGCCGGATCAGCGAGCGTGGCACAGGATGCTCGACTCGCTCGACCGCGCCGCCCCCCACACATCCTGAGCGCCCGGTGAGCCCCGCCGGCCAGCCTGTCCGCCGCTCGACCGGACCAACTGCCCTCCCCAAACCGGACGCGGGTGCGTCATCACTCGCGCTCCCCGTGAGTCACCCGTCACCCCTCACCCGTCGCCCGTCACCAGGCCTTCTCGCCCTCCCGATCATTGCCGCCGTCCTCTGCTACTTGCCGGCACTCCGCGACGGCTTCGCGCTCGACGATCTGCCGATCATCCGCGACAACCTGCAGATCCATACCCTCGCAGGGATCCCGCAGGCACTGGCGCTGCCATACTGGTACGCCGAGCGCCACCTCTATCGCCCGCTGACGACACTGTCGTTCGGGCTCGAATGGACGTTGGGCGGAGGCCGGCCGCTGCTGTTCCATCTGCTCAACCTCCTCTGGCACGCGCTGGTCACGGCACTCGTCGTCCGCCTCGCACTCCGATGGTGGTCGCCGTTCGCCGCTGGGGTCGCCGGTCTCTGGTTCGCCGTACACGCGGTCCACGCAGAGACCGTCGCGAACGTTGTCGGACGGTCCGAGCTGGTCTGCGCCGCAGCGTTGCTTGGCGTTGCGCTCCTCGCCAGCGATCAACCCGCAGCCGCCACGCCCGCAGCACGCCGGCGCGAGTGGTGGTGGGTCTTCGCGCTCACGGCAGCGGGGATGGCGAGCAAGGAGACCGGTGCCGTCGCACCGTTGATAGCGTGGGCCGCCGCCATGACACCCCTCCCGGACGCACCGCATCGGGACACCCACCGCGCATGGCGCTTGGCCGGCGCCGCGGCCGCCGGTGTCCTGGTGCTGATCGCCGCGCGCCTTATCGTGCTCGGCTCGTTCGCGGGCGACGCGCCTCACTACGCCTTCAGCCTGGTCTCGGGCATGCGCGCCGTGCTGCTCGCCCTCGCGACGATCCCCACTGCCGTAGGGTTGCTGCTCGTGCCGCAGCCACCGCGACTCGACTACTCGCCGCCTGAGACGATCATTTTCCATCCCCCGTTCGCCGCCGTCGCCACCGGGGCGGTCGTTGCGCTCGCGGCCATCGCAGTCGTGGCGTGGCACGCGCGACAGCCCAATCGCTGGACACTCGCCGCGTGCATTGCCGTGGCCACATTTGCGCCAGTCTCGAACCTGCTCGTCCACACAGGCATTGTCGTCGCCGACCGCACGTTGTATAGCCCGAGCATCGGTGTCGCCCTCATCGCCGGTGCCGCCATTGCCGCCGCATGGTCCGCCCGGCGGTGGCTCCACGTGGCTGGCGCGGCGACCATCATGGCCGCGGGCGCCGTCTTTACCGTTGCGTCGCTCGGCGCCTGGCACGATTCCCAATCAGCGTTCACGGCGATCCGCGACCGCTCGCCCGAGAGCTTCATCGGCCACTATATGGTCGCCAAGGTCGAGGATTCCCGGGGCGATGCCCAGGCCGCGGGCATCGAGTACGCACGTGCGCTCGCGCTGACGCCGCACAACGCCCCGCTGCTCTACATGGCGGGCGCCAACGCCCTTCGCCGCCGCGATACCACTGCCGCGTTGGCGATGTTGTCGCGATCGGTCACCCTGGGCCCGACCGGCGCCCGTGCCCGCACAGCCCTGGCTACGCTGACGCTGACCCTGGGCGATACCACCAGCGCCATCCGCCTCCTCCGCGCCGGCCTCGCGCTGGATCCCACGGAGCGCGTATGGCAGACGGAGTTGCGACAGTTGGGAGAGGGGACGGCACGGTAAGAAACAGGCCCCTCATTTCTTCCCCGCTGGCCTTGGCGTCGCTGCCCCCGCCTTCGTCGCCGGATTCGATCCCGACTTCGAGGCCGAATTCGCGTCCTCGGTCTCGGCAAAGCTCATGTCGTGCCCGTGGTTCTTCAGCAGCATGACGAGGCCGGTCTTGTCCTGGGCCCTGAGATAGGCCTCCCTGGGCTCGACCTGCCGCGAGTCGACCAGCTCGGCCAGCGCGTCGTTCAGCGTCACCATGCCCAGCCGCCGGGACGTTTGCATGATCGACGGGATCTGGAACGTCTTGCTTTCGCGGATCAGGTTCGCCAGCGCGGGAATCGCCAGCAGGATCTCGCGCGCCGCCACCCGGCCACCGCCGATCTTGCGGCAGAGAATCTGTGCGATCACACCCTTGAGCGATTCCGATAACATGACGCGGATCTGTTCCTGCCGGTCGGCCGAGAACTGATCGATGATGCGGTCGACTGTGCTCGCCGCCGTCGTCGTGTGCAGCGTACCGAACACGAGGTGCCCGGTTTCTGCGGTCTCGATCGCAATCGAGACGGTTTCCAGGTCGCGGAGCTCACCGACGAGAATGATGTCTGGATCCTCGCGCAGCGCGGCGCGCAGCGCGGCCTTGAACGACTGCGTGTGCTGACCGACCTGTCGCTGCGTGATCATGCACTTCTTGTTCTTGTGCACGAACTCGATCGGGTCCTCGATCGTGATCACGTGATCGTTGCGGACGCGATTCACGAGATCCACCAATGCGCACAGCGTGGTCGACTTGCCTGAGCCCGTCGGCCCCGTGACCAGCACCAGGCCCTTGCTGAGATAGCAGAGGTTCTGCACCTCCTGCGACAGGCCGAGCTGCTCGACGGTGATCACGTTCGACGGGATGATACGAAAGACCGCGCCCGACCCGCGCCGATCCCTCAGCGCGTTGGCGCGGAAGCGCGCGACGCCCTCGAGCTCGTAGGCGAAGTCGGTGTCCCAATTGTCGGCAAACTCCTGCCGGTTCCTCGCCGGCATGATCGCCCGGAGCATCGCGGTCATCGCGTCGTCCTCGATCGCCGGATACCCCTCCAACCGCACGATCTCACCGTGTAACCGCATCAACGGCGGCTCGCCACACCTGAGGTGCAGATCCGAAGCGCCCTTCTCCGCCAGGATCTTGAGCAGACTGTCCATGTCGTGCAGTGCCGCCTTCGCCTTCTCCGGAGCCGTCTCGGCCACCGCCAGTTGGCTGTCGCCTTCGACGACGAGCGTGGCCATCCTCGGTTCGGCGCGGTCGCCGTTCACCGTGCCATTCGCGCTCAGGTCGCGCCCGGGCACATACACGTCGATGGACGCGTACCACTTTCCAGACTCGATGGTCGTCCGGACCGAGAAGACGGTGCCGGCGTGGGTGTAGTGAAATGCGGTCGGCAAACCCTCGCCCAGCTGCTCGGCCGCGCTCTCCGGCGCGATCTCGCGCAACAGCATGAGGAGTTGCTGGGACGAGAGTGCCTGGCGCGTGATCGGCCGCGGCACCCCCTCGACCTGCAGGACGGCCACGTCGTTCTCGATCAGATTGATCGACTCGGCGTGGTTCGACACCATGACATTGAGGAAGCGGTCGAGCTGGGCCATGTGGGCGGTTAATCCATTGTCTTGACCCGTTCGATCAACTCGCGGTTGATCAAACGGACGCCACCAGCACTGTACAGCGTGAGAAACCGCTGCGCGTACCGGTTCAGGAAGTCGAGTAAGCGAGGACGTTCAGCTGGCATCTCGAGATACAGCCGTCCGGCGCGGACCGTACCATCCCGGAGCGTCACCTCGACCGCCTCCGCGCGAACCACCGGCGCGACAGCCGCCTCCTGCCCCGTGTCGTCCGTGAACTCCACCTCGCGGACCTGATGCTTCGCAATGAGCAGCGTGTCCCCCGCCCGAACGAGCGGAAAGAAAGGCTCGGGCGCATTCAAGACGTCCGGAATCTCCTCGCTCCCCGTGTGATGCCGGGAAAACCGCTGCACAAACATCTCACCGTTCAATTGCTCGCCTCCCAACATCTGAAGCGACACAACACGGCGGTCTTTCTCGATGCGGAAGTCCGTCGTCATGCCGGGCACGCAGTGAACGGTGATGGCACTGAACACGAACTAGACGCCCGGCGGGGAGGGGGGGCAACGACTGATGGCCGGGTGACGGGTGACGGGTTTCGGGTAACGGCAACGACGCCTGCTAATCGGCGGGTAGGGGCGACGCAATGCGTCGCCCGCCGTTGGCGAACCGCGCACGCCGCCCGTGTCGCATTTGGAGCGCCCGACGAATCACGGGTCGCATTGCCGCACCGTAGGGCGACGCATTGCGTCGCCCCTACCCGCCGTTGTCAAGTGTCGTGGCGTTCCGCTTACTCCTTAGCGTCACCCGTCACCCGGCTTCTTGCCCCACCCGTCATTGGTGCAAATGCGCCTCGCGCTCCGACATCTCACGCCGCTCGAGCTGGATCGTCACGTGCTCGATGCCAAACAGCCGCATTGCGTCGTGGACGTGCTCCAGGACATGCTGGTGCCGCTCCGGCTCACGAACGATCGCGTGCGCACTCATGGCGATCACTCCCGACGTCACCGTCCAGACGTGGAGATCGTGGACCGACTCGATCCCGGGGATCGCCACCAGCTGCTTGCGAACCGCGCCGGTCGAGATGTGCGACGGCGTCGACTCGAGCAGAATGTCGACGGACTCGCGGACGAGCCGCCACGCTCCGCGCATGATCAGCAGCGTCATCACGATCGACGCGATCGGGTCCGCCTCGGGGCGCCCGGCAAGCCGCACGATCACCGCCGCGATCACCGTGCCGACGGACCCCAGCAGATCACCGAGAACGTGGATGTACGCACCGCGCATGTTGAGACTGCCGTGCGATCCCGCGTGGAGGACGTAGGCCGACACGAGGTTCGTCGCGACGCTGGCCAGTGCCACGACCAACATCAGGCCGCTCGCGATCGGCTGCGGGTGGCGGATGCGGAGGATGGCCTCCGAGATGATCCAGAGCGAGACCGCGAGCAGCGTGGCCCCGTTCAGGAACGCCGCCAGGATCTCCCAGCGCAGATAACCGTAGGTTTTCTGCGGCGTCTCCGGCACGCGGCTGAACCACACGACAAACAGCGACAGCCCGAGCGCGGCGACATCGGTCAACATGTGGCCCGCGTCGGAGAGCAGCGCGAGCGAGTTGGCGAGCACACCGCCGATGACCTCCGCCACGAGAAAGACGGCTGTGAGCGCCAGCGCGATCTTGAGCCCGCGCGTGTCGCCGCCGGCGCCCAGATGGCTGTGCCCGACCCCTCCGCTATGCGAATGGCCATGGTCGTGGTGCTCGTGCTCGGCAGCGTGCTCGTGGACGTGGGCGTCGGGGCTGCCGTGCGCGTCCCCATCTGCGTGCTGATGCGGTACTTGCCGCGCATCCGAACCGGAGCGGACGGCATGCCCGGCAGCCGATCGGTCGCGCTTGCCGCCGGGCTCCTGGCCGGGCCCGCTACCGTGGTGGGACGCGGACATGGCTAGTACCTTCCGTTTGTGCTCGCCCGCGTGCTGGCCGTCATAGCGCTCGTGTGCTTGAACGGGTTCTTCGTGGGCGCTGAGTTCGCGCTCGTTCGCTCACGGCGCACCCGCCTGGAAGCACGTGCGTCCGAGGGCGACCGTTTGGCCGCTTTGGCCTTTCGCGCTACATCTAACATCCCGCCTCTACTCTCGGCCAGCCAGTTGGGCGTCACGCTCGCCAGCCTCGGCCTCGGTTGGGTCGCGCAATCGACGGTCGCGGGGTGGGTAGCGGATGGCCTCGGGCGCCTCCCATGGCTCATCGAGATCCCGCTCAGGCTGACGATTGCGGCCGCCGTCGCGATCGCCGTTGTGACATATCTCCATGTGGTGTTCGGCGAGCTGGCCCCCAAGGGCGCGGCCCTGCTGCACCCGGAGGCACTCGCCCGCTGGCTCGTGCCGCCACTCATGGCCTGGGCCTGGCTCACCACCCCGATCACCGCGCTCCTGAACAAGTCGGCGCAAGCCGTCCTGCGTACCGGGGGCCGCCCGCAGGACATGGGGCACGACAGCGTCCACTCGCCGGAGGAATTGCGACTGCTCGTAGAGCAGGCCGAGGAGGGCGGCACGCTGGAGCGTCATGACGCGGCAATGATCGACGCGGTGTTCGAATTCTCGGAAAAGAGCGCGCGCGATGTGATGACACCGCGGACCGACATCGTGGCGCTGCCAAGCGACGCCTCCCTCGATGAGACCCTGGCCATCGTGCTGGACGGCGGCTTCTCGCGCTATCCCGTCTACACCGACACGATCGACAATATCATCGGCATCCTGCTCGCCAAGGACCTCCTCCCGATTGTCGGAGAGCGCCCGGCGGACTTCACACCTGCCTCGATCATGCGTACCGCCCATGTCATTCCGGCCTCGCGAGAGGTCGAGGACGTCCTGGCGGACTTCAAGCGACTCAAGGACCACATGGCGATCGTCGTCGACGAGTACGGCGGAACGGCTGGCATCGTGACCATGGAAGACCTGTTGGAGGAAATCGTCGGCGAGATCCTCGACGAGTACGACGAGCCGCACGCGGCAGCCCCGGCCTCGACGCATGGTGAGCTGCTCGTCGCGGGAAGCACCAACATCGGAGAGCTCAATAGCCGCTACGAGCTCAAGGTGCCCGAAGAGGAGTACACCACGATCGGTGGCTTCGTTTTCGGCGCGCTCGGACGTCTCCCAGCGGTCGGCGATCGCGTCACCGCCGGCGGGGCCACGTTCACGGTTCGTGAAATGGAAGGTCGGCGCGTCGAGACCCTCAGCATGGAGATCGTGCCGGCCGCGGAGAACTCAGGCTCCGAGATCGACGAAGGACAACGGGTCTCGAGTTAGCCCCGCTCGAAAATCACACCGTCCCACCGACATGTAGGGGCGGCCTTCAGGCCGCCCGCCTCTACATCGCCGGCAACACGATTTGCCTTTCGCCCGGCACCGTTTGGCGTCGCCTTTGCCGTTCCCTGACCCGACACTGGCCCGCGGTTTGGTCTCTCCTTTCTCCTTTCTGCGTTTCTCCTTTCTCGGGCGCTTTAGCGGCCGCGTTATTGCCCGACCACCACATGCGCCGGCCCACGTGGCAGTACTTCCGGCATATTCGCCAACTCGTACGCATTCACTGCCATCACCGTGGCGACCTGCTCGAGATCCTCCACCACAATGTGGTCGTACGTGTCGGCCTGGGAGTGGTGCGTGTGATTGTATCCGCGTGAGACCTGATCGTAGTTGAACGCCGGCACGCCGTACGGCAGAAATGAGAGGTGGTCGGTGCCGGTCTTGTTCCGGACGCGCACGAGGAACGGGCCCAGTGATCCAACGGGCGCAAACAGCGACCGCCAGGTGTCGCGCAAGTCGTTGTGCCCCTGAAGCGAGATGCCCTCGAGCCGCCCGGTCCCGTTGTCCACGACGAGGACGGCCTGATAGTTCTTGAACTCCCCCATGTGCCGCTCGGCGTACTGCTGCGAACCCAGGAGTCCCTCTTCCTCGCCAGTGAAGAGCGCAAACCGGATGGTGCGCGCAGGGTGCACGCCCGCCGCCTTGAGAATGCGGGCGGCCTCCAGCACCGCGATCGCCCCCGCACCGTTGTCCGTCGCGCCAGTGCCCAGGTCCCACGAATCGAGATGCGCCCCAAGCAGCACGACCTGGTCCGGCTGTGATGTCCCGCGGATCTCGGCCAGCGTGTTCGCGGCATACACCGTGGTATCCCCAAGGCTGTTGGCGATGTCGGCCCGCAGCGTCGTGCGGTTTCCATCGGCGAGGACCCGCTGCAGCATCGTGTACGTGTCGTGCGGCAGCACGACAAACGGCAACGGGTACAGGACGCTCGGCGATCCGCTCATGGTGAGCAGCCCGAACTCCTTGGCGCCGTCGCCCAGGATGCCCAGCGCACCGTCGTGCGCGAGTCGGCTAGCGAGCGTGGAACGAAAGTCGACGAGATCCGGGGACGACGTCAGCGACGAGAAGGCCATCGCGGTGGAGTCCGCAGTCAACGTATCCGCCGTCGTCATGGGCGGTCCGTCGGAGTTCCAGACGAAGTTCGGACTGCGTGTCATGACCCACTTGCCCTTGACCGCCGTCGTGAATTTCTGCTCGTACTCCGCAGGCGTGCGGGCACTGAGGTAGATCACGTCACCGGTCACCGGCCCGGCGGTCCCCGGCGCCCATGCCCACGAAGCGCCGAAAAGCTGTTGGGCGTGCGGCGCTAGGAGCGTCAGCGCAATCGGGCCCCGTTCCCACGGTCTGCCAAACCGCCACAGCTCGGTCCACGTACTGTCCATGCCGTATTCGTGAAACTTGCCGGCCGTCCACTCCGTGGCCCGCCGACTACCCGGCGATCCCGTGAGGCGCGGACCAATGACGTCCGTCAAGTACTCGAGATCGACGCGAACGTGCGAGCGGCGCATGCCCTCTTCGTAGATCGCACGAACGGTGTTCGAGTCGGCCTTGACCGCCAGGTGCAACTGCGCGACCGTCGCCGCCGTGTCAGCCACCGGCACCGCGGCCGGCGCACGCGCGCCCGCGTTGATCGGCACCGGTTGCTCGCCCGGCCAATGAATGGAACATGCGACGAACGCCATGACGACCCCAATGGCAATCGGCGTTACCCGACGGCGGCTCATCGACGGTTGTCTACTCTCTGCTGTCTCCACGTCTACTCTCTCGGCCGCGCACGTCCCCGCGAGGTCTTTGTTGTTGTCTACTTTCTACTTTCTGTAGTTCTACTTTCTCGGGCGTCGTCAGGCGCCCGGGGCGCCCGTGCAGTGCGCCGCGCAATCTTCGCGCACAACAGCGTCGCGGCAATGAAGCTCGACGGATCCGCCACGCCGCGGCCGGCGATGTCCAGCGCCGTTCCATGGTCCGGGGAGGTGCGCGGAAATGGTAAACCCAACGTCACGTTCACGGCACGGCCAAACGAAGCGACTTTGATCGCCGTCATACCGACATCGTGATACGGCGCGATGACGGCGTCGAACTCGCCGCGCATCGCCCGCACGAAGACGGTGTCGGCTGGAAATGGGCCCATGATCTGTGCCGTGCGAGCGGCCGGCGCGAGTAGTGTCGTGTCCTCGGTACCGAAACGCCCGCCATCTCCCGCATGGGGGTTGAGGGCACAGAGGGCAATGCGGGGCTCGGCAATGCCAAACCATGCGCGCAACCCCTCGCGCGCAACCGTTGCAACGTCCACGATCGTCGACTCGGTCAGCGCGCCAGGGACGTCCCGCAGCGGAAGGTGGGTCGTCGCCAGCACGACGCGCAGCGCGTCGGAAGCGAGCATCATGGCGACCCGGCGGTGCGTCAGCGCGGCCAGCATCTCCGTGTGGCCAGGGTAGTCGTAGCCGCCAGCCAGGAGCGCGGCTTTGTCGATTGGCGCCGTCACAATGCCATCCACCTGGTGGGCTTGCGCCAGCGCCACCGCGCGCTCGATCGCGCGACCGCTCAACGCGCCTGCGAGTACAGTGCTCTCGCCCGGCTGCCAGGCGCCGACGACTTCCTGGACGTCGACGCCGCAGCCGGTTGGTCCGACGATCGTGAGGTCGGTCGCGGCACGCACTGCTGGGTCCGCGCTTGCCGCCCGCACGATCTCGGGCCCGATGCCGCGCGGATCACCGATCGTGACGGCGAGTCGGACGCGACGCTGCGCGCCCACGTCCCGACTCGCGGTGTTAGATCCTGATTTCGACGTACGTCTCTTTCCGGAGTGAATCGAGCAGCCGCGCGACTGCCCGCTCGTCCGCGAGTTGCTCGCGAATCTTGTCGCGCCAGTCGGACACCGTGTACTGACCACCATTGTCCGATGTCAGGATCTGGGCGATCACGTACTTGGGGTGGCCGGTGCCCCGATCGGTGATCGGGAACGCTGCGATGTAGTCCCCCGCGCCCTTGCCCGCAAACGCGGTGGAGTACGATGCCGGCAGGGAATCCCGCGGGAACGGCTGCAGGCTTCCCTTCTCTTCGTTGGGATCGTGGTAGCGCACCACGAGCGTGTCGAAGTTCGCACCACCCTTCCAGAGCGCGAGCACACTGTCGGCCAGCTTGTGCGCCGCGACCACGTCGCTGCTGTCGATCTTCCAGCGAATGAGAATGTGACTCGCATTCACTTCCGCGGGCTTCCGGCGATCCACTCGTATGATGTGGAAGCCGAAGACGGTCTCGATGACCGGGCTGAGCTGCCCTGGCGCGAGCGCGAACATCCAACGATCGAACTCCGGCACCATGTTGCCGCGCCGGTTCCAGCCCAGGTCACCGCCCTGCTCCTTCGTGGTCTGGTCCATTGACTCGCGCTTCGCGACCTGCGCGAACTGCTCCGCGTCTGCCCCGTTCTTCTTCAACTCGGCGAGGATGGAATCCGCCTTCGCTTTCGCCGCCGCCTTGGCCTCCGGCGTCGGCTTGGGCGTGATCACGATCTGACGGAAGGTCACCGTCGCTGGTCGCCGCGGGAGCTTGTCCTTCGTCGTGTTGAACGCATCGGTGATGTCCTTCTCGCTCACACCGACCGGGATCAGCTTGCCGTCTTCCTTGATCTTCTGGATGACCTTGCGCTGCAGCTCCTGGCGCTTCTGGTTGTCGACGAGTGTCTTCCGATACTCTTCGACGTTCCCGAAGCCGGCCTTCTTCAGCGCCGAGCGGAATTCCTGGTCGGACGAGAAATTCGCGCGCACGCGCTTGATCTGCTCATCCACGGCGGGCGCGACGTCATCGTCGGTGACCTCGACCTTGAGGTCTTTCGCCTTCAGCACGAGCAGTTCTTCGTTGATGAGCTCATTCACGACGCTCCGGGCGATCTCCATCTGGCCCGCCGAGTCGTTTGGCACAGACAGCCCTTGCGCGCGCTCGACGTTGATCCGTTCGAGCACCTCACTCCAGAGAATCGGCTCATCGCCCACGACGGCTGCCACCCGGTCGAGCGGGACGGTCACGGTCGTGGGATAGAGCAACTCCAGACGCTGAATGTTCTCCAGAGAGTCTCGCTTGAGCTCATCCGGCGTCTTGGCAAAGGTCACCCCCGTCACCGCATCCGCTGGCTTCGGCTGAGCGAGCGCTGGCACGCTGTCGGCGGCAATCGTTCCGCCGACTGCCGCCGGTGCCGTAATGGTCATGACCCGTCCGCCGGGTGCAACGGCGGGCGCAGCTGACGTGTCCGCAGCGTGCACAGCCCCCGTTGTGATGCCGGACTGCGCCGCCGCTTTGCCGCCAGCGACCGAGTCTACAGGAGCGGCCCCGGTTGCGCCGGTTTGAGCGGACGCCGCGCCTGCGCCGATGACCGTCCCGACCGCTGCCAGCAAAACGGCAGCGGCCCAACTCGCCAGGCGCGTTGGCCGGGTCGCGTAACCTGCGCGCCCCCAAACGCTTCCCTTACACGTCCTCATGACGCCCCCTTCGCGCAACTGGCCGCGAGGTCGTGTCCAGACTACCCGACCGACGGCGGTCGGCGGATGGATCGCTGCCACCGCCGAACGATCTGTACCCCAACGCCCTGCCCTGGTTTCCGGCCCTACTTCTTAGTGGTACCCGGCGGAGTTGCGCCACCAGGCGCAGCGCCGGACGAGCCCGGACCACTGGGCGCCGGAGCGGCCCCCGGTGCACGGGGTGCAGGCCCACCAGGCCCACCAGGCAGCGGCACAGCCGACGGCGGCGCCTTCGCTGCCCGCACCGAGTCGCTCTTCTTGCGGATGTCGGCAGACTGCGTCACGGCGCGGTCGACCCCCGCCTCGTTGATCTCGGACGAGTAGGTCGATCGCAGCGCCTGATCAACTGGTTGCGGCACGTCGACGTACCGCGCCTGCATCGCCACCATGCGCTTGAGATAGTCATCCACGCGCGCGGCAGCGATCCGGTCGCGTCCCCCGACGGTCTTCGAGCTGTCCGCGAGTTCCTTGGGATCGATGCCCAGCAGCGTCCAGTCGTTCGTGATGAGCTGGACGTAGGTCTGTCGGAGCGTGGCCATCTCGGTCGAGTCGAGCTTGACACCGGCGCTGTCGGCCTGACGGACCACCATCTCGTTCCTGACCACGTTGCGCACGAACACGGGAATCTGGCTGTCCGGCGCCGCATCCAGCTGGGCGCGCATCTGGGGTGGGAAGAGGCTCATCCATCGCGCCAACCGCGCCGCGGTGAAGTTCCCACCGGCATACGTGGCGATCGCCGTCTCGTCGGTCTTGTGCGAGTCGGGATCCTTGGTCACGGCGCGGACGGTCGCGGCACCCGACGGCAGGAACTTGTAGTGGGACGCCGAGTCGACCCGCGTGATGTACTCGCTCTCCGCCTTCTGCGTCCCCGCCTGCCCGAGCTTCCGCGCCACATCGTCGTGCGCTTCGGCATACGTCGGCCGATAGATCAGGTGCCAACCAAATTGCGTGCGCACAGGTTGCGAGATCTCACCAGGCTTGAGCGTGAGCAGCGCCTGTTCGAACGGCGCGACCATCTGACCGCGATCGAACGCGCCCAAATCGCCGCCGTGTTGAGCGGACCCGGGATCCTTACTGTTCTTCTGCGCCACGGTTGCAAAGTTCGCCGGCGTCAGGCCGGCGCGGAGCGCGGCCGCTTTGCGGCGCACCGAGTCCACCGCCGCGGAGTTGGTGTCGCCCTGCGGTGTGGTGAGGAGAATGTGTCGGGCGACGAGCACCTTGCCACTCGCATACGCGGCCGCGTATCCCGACGTGTCGTCGCCTGCCCACGTCTTGGACACTTGATCGAACCACTTCTTCGCGCGCGCATTCGTCTCCATCCCCCACAACGCCGAGTCCATCGTTTGCCGCGAATTGAGCGAGTCGCCCTGCGCGGCAGCGTGACCGAGCAGTTGGTAGTCCACCCAAATCATGGCCAGCTGGCGAACGAACTCCCGGTCCGTGGGCAATCGCGAATCGCCAACCAGGGTTGCGAGGCGATCGACGGACAGCTCCTGCGGGCCCGCGCGAGCGACGACATTGACGTGCGCGGTCATCGCGTCCTTGAAACCCTTGCACCCGGCGAGGGCAGCAAAGGTGACGGTAGCAGCGGCCAGGAGGATGGAAGGACGTGGCATTGAAGGATGGTGAAAGAGTAAGCGAACGGACCGAACCGCCCGCTGCCTCAGACCGCTGCGCTCTGTCGGAGCGCGCGGACCAGGCCGTCGAGCAGCTCCGTCCCGCCCGCACGTGTTAAACGGAGCGACAACGGATGTGTGCGTCGAACTTCGGTGTGGAACTGGACGTCGTGGAACGCGGCGGACAAGGTCTTCATCCGCGGCATGGCGTCGGCGCGAAAGGTAATACGCGCTTCCGTCCCCCGCACCAGGATGCTCTCGACCCGCAAGAGGCCGCCCACGAGGCGCAAAAGCGCCTGGGCCATGAATACCTCAGCCGGAGGCGGAAGGGTCCCAAATCGGTCACGCAGCTCGCTTTTGAGCGCATCGACTTCGGCCGGCTCGGTGATACGCGTGAGACGCCGGTACACGTCGAGCTTGGCTTCTGGCAGCGGAATGTATTCGTCCGGCAGGAAGGCGGGCATGTCGAACGACACATCAGCCGGCACGGGCTTGGGCGCGCCCCCGGCGTGCTGCACCCGGTGCACCTGCTCCTCGAGCATCCGCAGATACAGGTCGAACCCCACCGCCTGCACGAAGCCCGATTGCTCGGGCCCCAAGATGTTGCCCGCTCCGCGCATTTCCATATCGCGAAGCGCAACCCGGTAGCCGGACCCCAGCTCGGTGTGGTGCTCCAGGACCTGCAACCGGCGATCGGCCTCATCGTCGATCGCGTCGGGGACCAGGAGGTAGCAGTACGCCCGGCGGTGCGAGCGGCCGACGCGCCCACGCAACTGGTACAACTGGGCCAGTCCCATCGTGTCGGCTCGGTTGACGAACATCGTGTTCGCGTTCGGCACATCGAGTCCGGACTCGACGATCATCGTCGATACCAAAACGTCCACTTCACCATTGACGAAGCGCCGCATCACCTCCTCGAGATCCCGCTCCCGCATCTGCCCGTGTCCGACGGCAATGCGCGCACGTGGCACGAGGCGGTGCACGTGATCCGTGATGGCCACGATGGTCTCGATCCGATTGTGCACGAAGAACACCTGTCCGCCGCGATCCAGCTCGCGCCCGATCCCCTCTTCGATCAAGGCATCGTCCCACGGCTCGACGAACGTCAGCACCGGCGACCGGTCCCGTGGCGGCGTCTGCATCAGCGTCATGTCTCTCAATCCCGCGAGCGAGAGATGCAAGGTCCGCGGGATGGGCGTCGCCGTGAGCGTGAGCACGTCGGTCTCGAGACGCAGTTGCTTGAGCCGTTCCTTGTGCCGCACACCGAAGCGATGCTCCTCGTCGATCACGATCAGTCCCAGCTCGCCGAACTTGACGTCGGTGCTCAGCAAGCGGTGCGTGCCGATGACGACGTCGATCTTCTTCGCCGCGAGATCGGCCAGCGTAGCCTGCTGCTCTTTCGCCGTCTGGAAGCGGCTCAGCGCTTCGACCCGGAGCGGAAAGTCGGCGTACCGGTCCCCGAACGTGCGCAGGTGTTGCTCCGCCAGGATCGTCGTCGGCACGAGCACCGCCGTTTGTCGCCCGGACTGCACGGCCTTGAACGCGGCCCGCACAGCGATCTCGGTCTTGCCGTAGCCAACGTCCCCGATCAACAGGCGATCCATCGGCCGGATCCGCTCCATGTCCGACTTCACATCCCCCGTCGCCTTGCGCTGATCGGGCGTGTCTTCGAAGAGAAACGACGACTCGAGTTGGCGCTGCCACGCGCCATCGGGCGCATGCGGTGGACGGTGCGCGATTTGTCGGCGCGCATACAGGTCGAGCAGCTCCGTCGTCATCTCCTCGATCGCTGCGCGCGTGCGATCGCGCTGCTGCGCCCATCGACGCCCGCCAAGCCGGTGCAACCGCGGAGGCGGCGCGTCCGGCGACACGTCCCTGGCGGCCCGGTACCGCTCCAGCTGGTCGATCCGGTAGAGCGGCACGTTGAGGCGGTCACCGCCCTCGTATTCGACCACCGCCACCTCGACGGTGCTCTCCTTGACGAAGATCGCCTCGATGCCGCGGAAGATGCCGATGCCGTGCTCGAGGTGGACGACATAGTCGCCCGGCTTGAGCGCGGTGACCGATTCGAGCGACGTCCCACCCGCATACCGCCGAGCACGCCGGATGCGTCGCTCGCGCCGGAAGATCTCATGGTCGGTCAGCACGCGAAGCCCCGACTCCGGACCCGTCGGCGGAACGACGAATCCGCCGTCGAGGACACCCACGGCCAGCGTCGCGGGCGAGCCGACCGCGACGATGCCATCGCGCGTTCGCTCGGCCAACAGCTCATCGAGCCGCTCGCACTGTCCCGCATTGTCACAGAGAATCAGCGTCGGCACACCGTCGCGTGCGATGCGTGCCAGACGGGTGATGTCCCGATCGATCGGATCGGCAGGACGGATCGGAAATCGCACGTCCGCGCCCTCGGGATCGGCTTCCTCGAGGATGGTGGCGTATGACGTGAGCGTGCCGAGCATCACCTCAGGCGGTTGATACAGCTCCTCGCGTGGTGGCGCATCTTCGCCGCGCCGTCGAGCCAGCTCCACGTGATGCTGGGCTTCCTCCCACGTACGTCGCAGCTCCGGCTCCGAGATGCGCGCCGCTTGGTATCACGACGACGGTGTCGGGCGGAAACAGATCGGTGAGCGTGACGCGATCGATCGTGTCGGTACCGGGCGCCGGTGCGTGCGCACCATCGACCGGCAGTACGATCGCGACTTCCGCCGGACGCGTCGAACGTTGCGTCAACAGGTCGAAGTGGCGCAGCTCCGCGATCTCATCACCGAAGAATTCGAGCCGCGCCGGATCCGCCATCCCGAACCCGTAGACGTCGAAGATCCCACCCCGCACGCTGAACTGGCCGACCTCCTCCACCATCGGGACACGATCGAACCCGATCGCTTCGAGGTGGCTCGCGAGGTCCTGCGGCCGCGTCACGTCGCCCACTCGAAGCTCCAGTCGCGCCTCGCGAACGGCACCGGGGAGCCGCGTGCGTTCCAGTACGGCGCGAGCCGTCGTCAGCAAAATGCGCACGCCGCCGCGCCCAACCCGCTCCAACGTCTCCACCCGTTCGCCCGCGACTTCGGCGTGCGGCTCCGCTTCGCCAAACCCCTCACGCGGCGGATACAGCGCCACCGCAGTGTCGCTCGTGAGCGACTGGAGATCGGCCAGCCACCGCTCCGCATCGGGCAGCCCCTGCGCGACGACGACGAAGAACCGCCCCGACAGATGCCTCGCGAGTGCCGCCAGCAGCACCGCCCCGGACGATCCGGGCAGACCCGCGATGCGAATCCGGTCCCGCGGCCCCGGGAGCGTGTTGACGAGTCTCGTGAACGCCGGAAGCCGTTCGACCGCGTCGAGCAGAAGGGGAAGAGCCACGATACGCCAGATCCGTCCGGATCGTCTCTTTAGATGGGTCGGGGCGTCGCCGATTGGCGCTGTCCGCACCCCACCGATCGGGCGGCGGGTAGGGGCGACGCAATGCGTCGCCCTCGTCCACCGGCCACACATGACCCCCACCGCATCGGGTACAGGCGACGCATGCGGTGAGCCCTACGCCGCACGGCGCAACGCGGCGCCGGACGCGGCCCCTCCCGACCGTCGTCGCGTCAACACGCTTTCGGTCAACAGGAGCGCCAGCGCGAGCGCGATGAAGAAGGCCGCCATGGACCGATCGGCCCGCGCGTCGAACACGGTGCTCGCCCACCGGCTCGCGTCCGTGTCCACGTGCACCGCGCTGCCTTTGAAATGCTTCGCCAGGGCGTCGCTGGGGATGCGTGTGAGATCGGACTCGCTCGGCTCGGGATTGACGACGACCGCACCCACTCGGCTCCCCGCCCGCCTGAGGAAGTACACGCCGGGTCGTACCGGCGCATCGAACGTCGCGCCCGAGAGCACGCGCACGCCGCCATCCGCGCTTTCGAGTTCTTCGGCGCCCAACGGTCGCCGGATCGTCGCACCGGGCGCAACGTCCAGGACGCCTGCACCGCGCCCGCTCAGGATGCCGGTCGAACCGGCCAACCGTTGGTCCAACATGTCGCCAATCCACGGTACGAAGGCGGCCCGCAACGGCCACGTGGTCACGGCCGGATCGATCGGCGATGCGACGATCACGTACCCCGGACCCGCCACGATCCATGGTTGAGAGCCGATGCGAGCCAGCGTGTCCGCCAAGGCGGTCGGCTGCGCCTGGAGCGGATACCGCACCTGTGCAGTCACGACGCCGCTACTGCTCGCGCTCTCGGGCGACGCGGTGACGCCCTCGGCCGACGCAAGTCCCTCGACCACGGCCTCACCTCTCGCCGGCGCACCCAGTCGCCACGGCACTCCCGCGCGCTCGAGCGCCCGATTCGCCGCCCCGAGACGCACCGGATCGGTCGGCGCAGTGATGAAGGCTGGGAGATCGGTCAGCCGGTCTGCGGGCACGACGGTCACTGTCTTCGCCGGCGGTTTCGCCGGGCCGGCCGCTACCCGCCCGTTCGCGATCAGCGCCTCGACCGCGCTGCGAAGAAATGGCCCCACCGCAGTGTCCGCGACGACCACCGGCGGTTCGCCGATCCACATCGCGAAATAGCGGATGTCGTCGCCTCGCAGCTCGTCGGGCTCGAGCTCGACCGTCCCCGCCACCCAGCCACGCTCCGGCGGCGCCGCCCGGACTGAGATCGTGCCCGCCCCGCTCGACGTGTCGCCCGTGGCGATCGCCACCGTCCCACGCGCCAGCGTGCGATTCCCGAGCGTGATGCGGTATGAGGTGGAGTCGTCGCCGCCTGGCGGCACGCGTCCAGTCACCGTGGCGGTGATCTCGCCATGCGGCGTCCAGCGCACGGGCCGCGGCGCCGCGGCTGTGACGCCGCGATTGCCGGGAGCCGCTGCGCCGGGTGCGTAGACCACTACCCGGACGCCATTCACTTCCGTCACGCCCGGCCACGCCGTGGCCTGACCATCGGTCACGACCGCGACAACGGGATCCGCCACGCCTGATGAACGGGCCAGCGCTGCGCCACGCGCCACGGCGCGCGGCAAGTTCCCCGCACCCGCCAACGGTTCCGTCGCAGCGATCGCTGCGGAGATCGTGGCCGGCCCACCCCCCTGTACGCGACCATCGGCCGTCACCAGCCACAGCCGGTCGGTAGCGTTTGCCTGCACGGCGGCCCGCCGGGCGACCGCCTTCAGGCTCGCGAGCACCGGCTGGCCGCCGACGATGACGGACGTGCTGAGCGAATTGTCCAGCACGATCGCGATCGCTGCCGGAGCGTGACCAGCGCCGACGACCGAGCCCAGGGCACGGCTCACGGGCCGCGCCGCGGCCAGGGCGACGCAGAGGACCGCGAGCACCCGGATCAACATGAGGAGCATGTTCCGCAGCTTGAGCCGCCGGCTATGCTCTTGCTCCGCGCGCGCCAGATAGCGGACGGCCGGGAACTGGACTCTCATGCCCGTGCGGCGACGCAGCAGGTGGATGAGCAAGGGCACCGCGGCACCCAGCCCAAGCGCGAGGAACAGCGGTGAGAGAAAGCCCATGATCAGGTCGCCTAGTGACCCGTGTCCTGTCGCGCGGCGAACGCGCGCCGGAGCGGCGCGCCAAAGGGCGCGTCTGTCATCACGATCTCGTACCGCCCGCCACTACGCCCGAACACCGCGCGCCACTCAGCCAACGCTTCGGCCACCGTCGCCCGGTAGGCCTCGCGCACGTCGGCGACGGCCGCGGGCACCATATCGCCGCTCTCCGGGTCGACGAACAGCGCGTCACCCGTGATGGCGAGATCCCGTTCGCCCGGATCGAGGATGTGTAACGCGACCACATCGTGGCCCGCAGCACGGACCGCCCGGATCGCCCGATCGACCGGCTCCACGTCCGTCAGCAGATCCGAAACGAGCACCACGAGTCCCGGTCGCCGCATGAGCCGCCCGGCGTGCAGCAGTGCCTCGCCTGCCACCGATTGCCGGGCACCCGCTCCCTCATCGTCGCGCAGACGTTCCAGCGCGCTCACGAGGCGGCCCCATTGCGTCATGCGTGCCTTCGGCACGAGCGTGTCACGGACCTGCTCATCGAAGCACACCAGGCCCACCGCATCGCGCTGCCGGAGCAGCAGCAGCGCCAACGCCGCGGTCAGCCGCTCCGCGTACGCGATTTTTGTGAGTCGGCCGGGCGCCCCGCGCCAGACCATTGAGGGGCTCACGTCGAGCACGAGGAGCGAGCGGAGGTTTGTCTCCTCCTCGAATTGCTTCACGAACCAGCGGTCGGACCGCGCCGCCATTCGCCAGTCGACGTACCGCAGGTCGTCGCCCGGCTGGTAGGGCCGATGCTCTGCGAATTCGACGGAGAAACCCTTCCGGGGCGACCGGTGCAAGCCGGTGAGAAATCCGTCGACCACCCAGCGCGCGACGACCTCGATGCGGCCCATCGAGGCGAGTGTCGCTGGGTCGAACAGATCCGCGCGCGATGTACCGTCCATGTGAGACTCGAAACGTAGATGTTCGTCGTGCCTGCACGCCACCCCGTATATTTCTCGGATTGTGACGTCGCTCGCTCACATCCGCAATTTCTGCATCGTCGCCCATATCGATCACGGCAAATCGACCCTGGCTGACCGCCTCATTGAGGCGACGGGGACGATCGAGAAGCGCGACATGAAGGATCAGGTGCTCGACACGCTCGACCTCGAGCGCGAGCGCGGCATCACCATCAAGTTGAATGCCGTGCGGATGAGTTACGCCGCCTCCGACGGCGTGACGTATGAGCTCAACCTCATCGACACGCCGGGCCACGTCGACTTTACGTACGAGGTGTCACGGTCGCTGGCCGCGTGCGAAGGCGCGATCCTCGTTGTCGATGCATCGCAAGGCATCCAGGCCCAGACGCTGTCGAACTTGTTCCTCGCCCTCGATGCCGGCCTGTCCATCATCCCGATCCTCAACAAGATCGACCTGCCGGGCGCCGAGCCCGAGCGACGACGCCAGGAGGTCATGGATCTGCTGGGCGCCGGCGCCGATGAGATCCTGCTGGTGAGCGCCAAGGAGGGGATCGGCGTCCACGAGTTGCTGGAGCGGATCGTCACGCACGTGCCACACCCGACAGGCGACCCCGACGGGCCGCTCCGCGCCCTCATCTTCGATTCCTACTACGACCGGTATCGCGGAGCGATCCCATCGGTGCGCGTCGTCGACGGGACACTCCGGCCGGGCATGCAGATCACCTTCGGCACCGGCGACGCGCATTACGACGTCGCAGAGGTCGGCTGCAACCGGCTGCGGCAGGTGCCGACGCCGGCGCTGGAGCCCGGTGAGGTCGGCTACGTCGTCGCCAACGTGCGCCACGTAACGGAGACGCGGGTCGGCGACACGATCTTCGACGCCAACCGCCCCGCGGCGGCGCCCCTGCCCGGCTACCGCGAGGTGCGATCGATGGTGTTCGCGGGTCTTTACCCGACCGACACCGCCGCCTACGAGAACCTCCGCGACGCACTCGAGAAACTGCAGCTCAACGACGCATCGCTGCAGTACGAGCCGGAGACCTCGACGGCGTTGGGCTTCGGCTTCCGCGCGGGCTTCCTCGGACTCTTGCACATGGAAATCGTGCAGGAACGGCTCGAGCGCGAATTCGATCTCGACCTCGTCACGACCGTGCCAAGCGTCGAGTACAAGGTCTACCGGCACGATGGCACGGTCTTCTTGCTCGAGAATCCGTCGCGCATGCCGCACGGCTCGGAGGTCGACCATGTCGAGGAGCCGTTCGTGAAGGCGCGCATTGTCGCGCCCGCGGACTACATTGGACCGATCATGACGCTCGTCAACGAGCGGCGTGGCGTCTACAAGAACATGAGCTACGTCGACGCGCAGCGCGTCGAGTTCGACTTCGAGTTCCCGCTCGCCGAGATCATTCTCGACTTCTATGATCGCCTGAAGACGATCAGCCGCGGCTACGCCAGCCTCGATTACGAGATGCTGGAATACCGCGAGAGTGACCTCGTGAAGCTGGACATGCTGATCAACGGCGACCCGGTCGACGCATTCTCCGTCATCATCCACCGCGACAAGGCCTACGACTGGGGACGGAAGATCGCGGACAAGCTGAAAGAGCTGATCCCGCGGCAGCTCTTCGAGGTGATCATTCAGGCGGCGATTGGCACCAAGGTCATCGCACGCACCACCGTGCGCCCGCTCCGCAAGAATGTCCTCGCCAAATGCTACGGCGGCGACATCACGCGGAAGCGCAAGCTCCTCGAGAAGCAAAAGGAGGGAAAGCGACGGATGAAGCAGGTCGGCACCGTCGAGATCCCCCAGGAAGCTTTCCTCGCCGTCCTGCAAGTGGACTGACCATCAGCACCCTGCCAGCCTGTCGTCGTGGCCCCTTCTCCCCTTTCTCCTTTCTCCTCTCGCCTTTCTACGCGAGCGACGCTCGCGTCCCCAGACCCCAGACCCCAGACCCGAGACCCCGTTTTTTCTCTCGTCATCCAAACCAGCTTCCTCGGTGACGTCATTCTCACGACCCCGCTCCTCGCCGCCCTGGCGCGCCGCGGACCGGTCGATGTCGTGACGACACCCGCCGCGGCGGCGATCCTCGCCAATCATCCCGCGGTGCGTTCGATCATTCCATATGACAAGCGGGGCGACGCCGCCGGCTTGCCAGGCATGTGGCGCCTCGCGCGGAGTCTGCGCAAACGCTACCGCGCGCGGCGCCGCGACTCGATCGCCGGTGACCCGGTCATGCCGGTCGCATATCTCGCACAAGGATCGATGCGAAGCGCCACGCTCGCGCTGCTCGTCGGCTGCGAGGAGCGGGTCGGCTTCGAGACGTCGATGGGACGCGCCCTCTATACGCGCTGCGTCGCGTATGACCCGCAGCGACACCACGCCGAGCGCCTCTGGCAGCTCGGCGCCGCCGAGAGCGCTGGCGACCCACCCGCCGAGGCACGTCAGCCACGCCTGTATCCGGGAGCCGACGACGTCGAGGCAGTAGACCGATTGCTCCTCCAGGCGCGCTACGTCGGTGAGCCACTCGTCGCGGTCGCGCCCGGCAGTGCCTGGGCCACGAAACGTTGGCCGTATTACCCCGCGCTCACGTCCGCTCTCCTGCCGGAGTGGCGTGTCGTCGTCGTGGGCGGCCCGTCCGACCAGTCTCGGGCGGCTGAGATCATCACGGCCGCGGGGCGCAGCCGCACTCGGGTTATCGATGCAACCGGCCGTCTCACCCCACTCGCGACCGCTGCGCTCCTGAGCCGTTGCTCGGTCGTAGTCACCAACGATTCCATGCCGCAGCATCTGGCGTCTGCAATGGGCACGCCGACGGTGTCGATCTTCGGGCCGACGGTCCCGGAGTTCGGCTTCGGGCCGCTCGCGCCGCGTCAGGCAATCGCGGGTCATGCCGGTCTCCCCTGCCGCCCCTGCGACCGCCACGGCCCCCAACGGTGCCCGCTGGGCCACTGGCGATGTATGCGAGAAATTAGCGTCGCCAATGTGGCACGCCTGGTCGCGCACGTCGCGTCCGCGCCGCAGCTTTCCTGACCCGCCCCGAGTGCCAGCCACCGGTCACCAACGACCTATAGGCCTTTGAGATTCGTTCCAACGTCTAACGTCCAACGTCTAATTTCCCCATGCCCTCGAAGCCGCGCCAGCGCTACATTGTAGGCGTTGATCTGGGCGGGACCAATATCGTCGTCGGTGCGATGCAGGCCGACGGCGGTCGTAGACATGCCGTCCGCTCGCAGCCGACGCAGCCGGAGCGCGGCGCCAACGCAGTCGTGGACCGCATCGCCGAGCTGATCGAGGAGGTCATTACCGAGACTGGCGCGGCGACCGGCGCGACGCGGGAAGATTTCCTTGGCGTCGGGATCGGATCACCCGGTCCGCTCGATCGGCACACGGGCATTGTCATCGTGACGCCCAACCTTGGCTGGCGCGATTTCCCGCTGCGTGATGCCGTCGCCTCGCGGGTCGGCCTGCCATCCACCTTGGATAACGACGCAAACTGCGCCACGGTTGGGGAATGGTGGTGTGGCGCCGCGCGCGGCGCGCGTCACGTCATTGGTGTCACGATCGGGACGGGCATCGGCGGCGGCCTCATGATCGGCGGAGAGCTCTACCACGGCGCCTCCGACGTCGCCGGTGAGATCGGACACACGACCATCGACTCCACGGGACGCCGCTGCAAGTGCGGCAACTACGGCTGCCTCGAGGCGTACGCGTCCGGCCCCGCGATCGCGGAGCGCGCTCGCGAGGCCCTCGACGACGGTGAGGCATCGCTGCTGCGTGACCTCGTCGATGGCGACCTCTCGCGGCTCACGGCGCGCTTCGTCTACGAAGCATCGACGCGGGGCGACCCGATCGCGCGCGAGGTCGTGCGCGACACCGCACGATTCCTCGGCGCCGGTCTCGCGAACCTACTCAACATCTTCAATCCCGATGTCGTGGTGCTGGCTGGCGGCGTAACCGACGCAGGCGACGCCCTGTTCGAGCCGCTGCGCGGCGAAATCCGCCGTCGCGCCTTCCGCCCGGCGGTCGACGCCTGTCGCATCGTCCCCGGCGCCCTGGGCGGGTCCGCCGGAGTCATCGGCGCCGTCGCCACATTCAAGATGCAAAGGATGGGCGGCGTCACGGGCGACCGTGTCATCTGATCGACCGGAACGCGAGGGGCGCGAGGGCCCACCCATCCCGGTCGGTCGCCGGCCGGGCCGTCGACGAGTCGGCGTGCTCGGCACCTTCGTCTGGGACATCATCTACGGACGAGACCCGTGCGCAGGGCCAGTCGAGGAATGGGGTGGCATCACCTACGCCCTGAGCGCGTTCGACGCGGCGTTGAGCAGCGATTGGGAAGTGGTTCCGGTGATCAAGGTAGGCTCCGATCTGGCGCGCCGCGCTCGCGACTACCTCTCCACGCTGCACCGCATCGCGCCGGATGCAGCACTCGTCGAGGTAGCTGCCCCCAACAATCGGGTCGAGCTGCGATACCAGAGCGCCGAGCGACGCACCGAGGTGCTCTCCGGTGGCGTGCCGCCGTGGACGTGGACCGGGCTTGTCCCACTGCTGCGGGATCTGGACGCGCTGTATGTAAATTTCATCAGCGGTCTCGAGATGGACCTCGAGACCATGCAGCTGCTGCGGCAGTACTTTCGCGGTCCTATCTATTGTGATCTGCATTCATTGTTGCTCGCGATTCAACCGGACGGCCTCCGCACGCCGCGTCCACTCGCGGGGGTGCCGGGGTGGTGCCGCTGTGCAGATCTTCTCCAGGTGAACGAGGACGAGATGGCACTCCTCGCCCCCGACGCCATGGGGCTGGCTGCCACGGCGCTGGGCGTCGGTGTGCGGTGTCTCAGTGTCACGCTGGGGAGTCGGGGGGTGGTCTACTTCGCCCCGGCCAATTTCGATCGCCTTGCCGACCTCGGGTCACCGGGCCCGCCGCACACCCTCGGCACGTTGCAGAGCCCCGTGCGGACCGCCCTGGTTCCTGCAGCCCCACCGCCGACAGCGCTCGGCGAGACCGGCGATCCCACCGGCTGTGGCGATGTCTGGGGCGCTACCTATTTCTCTCGACTGCTCGCGGGTGATAAGTTAGCCGACGCGATGCAAGCAGCGGTGATTGCCGCGGCCCGCAACGTCGGCCACCGGGGTGCCTCCGGTCTGGCCCATCATCTTCGTGGAGAGCTGAGCCCCCGGTGACGACCGTCATTGCCATGCCACCGTCGCTGGACGACGTCACCTTCGAGCAAGTGCTCGAGCGTGTGGCACCACTCGGCCCCGACGACAAACTCCTCGTCGATGCCCGCCACGTCCGGTGGGCATCACCGTACGGACTGACGGCGCTGCTCACCCTCGCGCAGACCCGTGAAACACGCCCCGGTCTCACGCCCCCGGAGGCCGACGAGACCCTCTCGTACTGGACCCGGACCGGATTCTTCCGCTACGCCGAAGAACTGTTCGAGATCCACGGCACCCTGCCGCGTGCCCGCCAGAACTCCGAGTCCAATGTCCTGCTGGAGATCACGCCGGTCGCGAAGAGCGCCGACGTGCATGAGGTCGTTGATCGGATCCAGCAGCGCGCTCAACAGATTCTCTCGCGCGAGCTCAACATTGATGCCCAAGCCTCTGTCAGATTTGTGATGACCTTGTCCGAAGTGTGCCAGAATGTCGTCGAGCATGCGGGGCGCGGCGGCTGGGTTGCGGTGCAGACGTACCGATGGCAGCGGCGCCTGGGTCGTCGGGTCGTGCAGATCGCCGTGTGCGACGCGGGCATCGGGTTCCGGCGATCGCTCGAGAGCACGCCGGGGCGCGTCCTGACCGACCGCTGGGATGATGGAATGGCGCTCGAGGAAGCGGTCATCCGGGGCGTCAGTCGCTTTCGCGACCGCGGACGCGGACAGGGCCTCGCCGGCGCCCGCAATTTCCTCGGCAAGTGGGAAGGCAAGTTGTCGGTGCGCAGCGGGACGGCGCGGATCGCGATCGTGCCGCAGTGGGACGACGATGCCCCACTTCTCGAGGGCCTCCCCCGTTCCCCGGGTCGCAGGTGCAGATCACGATTCCGGAGCGCGTGGTCGAGGGGCAACCCCAGGAAACGGCCGACACGGCCAAGACGGCGGGTCGCACGCGGAGGACCCCGTCGTGATCCAGCACATTGACTTGAGCTCCGTCTTGCGACGATCGGTGTGCGATCTGTACTCCAACCTGGTGACACGTCCGACAGGGGCCGCGGTGCGGTCCGAGATCGAGCAGCTCGTGGTGGGCACTCCAAGCCCATCGCTCACCGTCATCGATTTCTCTAACGTCGGCCTCCTCGACTACTCCTGCGCAGACGAAGTCGTCGCCAAGCTGCTCCTGCGGTTCGCGCCGGGAGTCTCGCCGTGCGACGCCTACTTCCTCTTCCGCGGCATGCAGGAGTGGCATCTCGACGCCATTGAGGCGGCCCTGGATCGCTATGACCTTGCGCTCGTGCTCGAGGCGGGAGATGGCACGGCGGTGTTGGTCGGCGCGATCGCCGATGAGGAACACCGGATTTGGGAAGCGGTGTACCAGTCCGGCGCGGCCGACGCGGCCACAGTGGCGGCGTCGGTCGGAGGGGATGCGCCCACAGCGGAACAGGTGCTCCAGTCGCTCTCGGCGCGACGCCTGCTCATGTACCTCGACCAACAGTATCTCCCCCTGGCGTCACACCCGGCACCCCACCGGACGGTGTCCACGCCCGGACACTGGAATGGGTGAGACCTACAGCCCGCCGCTCCAGGTCGTGGGCTTCGTCGCGACCCGCCGCGGCGACCAGGACCGGGGGCCGCAAGTCCGCATGCGCGCCGACGAGGCAGCCGTTCGGCTGCTGGCCGACGGCGAGCTCGTGCGGATCGAGGGTCCGCGCCGGCAGGAGTTCGCCGTCCTCCGCGTCGACAACGAGTTGCCTCGGGGCGCCGTAGTCGTGCGTGACGTGGCGGGCGTCGCGCCGTCCGAAGTGGTACGGGTGCGCAAGGTCGAGACCGACCTGCCCCCGCGGACCGTAGGCTAGACCCGCTTCAAACCGCCCACACCCGCCGCCTCCTCACCCCACCCCCAACTCCTTACCCGGCCTCATTGACTATGCCCCGCCCGACCCGGCCGTTTGGCCTGTCGACGATCGCCGTTCATGGGGGGAACGAACACACAGACGCCTCGCCGACCGGAAACACCCCCGTCGTCACCCCGATCTACCAATCGGTCAACTACCAGCAGGAGTACGGGACCGGGGAAGGCCTCCGGTATCCGCGGTACGGGAATACACTCAACGCCGAGATCGTCCAGCGGCGACTCGCCCATCTCGAGGGCGCCGAAGCGGCGCTCGTCTTGTCGAGCGGCATGGCAGCGACGGCCTGTGCCCTCCTCGCGCTGCTGCGGCCCGGCGACCACCTCCTCGCGAGCGCATGGATCTACGGCGGGACGCACAAGCTCTTCGCGCAGGAGTTCACCAGCGTCGGGATCGAAGTCACGCTCGTCGATCCGCTCGAGACGCGGGCCTGGCGCAAGCAGGTCCGTCGGGAGACACGGGCGATCTTTCTCGAGTCGCCGGTCAATCCGACGTGCCGCGTCCTCGACCTGCGACCGGTCACGCTGCTCACGAAAGATTCCGGGGTCGCGCTCGTCGTCGATTCGACGTTCGCCTCCCCGATCAATTTCCGCCCTCTCGAGCACGGCGCGGATGTTGTCATTCACTCGGCGACGAAATACTTGAGTGGTCACCACGACGTCTTGGCCGGCGCCGTCATGGGCACTGCATCCTACATCGAGGAAGTGCGTCAGAAGATGATGGTGTGGGGCCAGGCGCCCGACCCATTCGGCTGTTGGCTCATCGAGCGGGGGCTCAAGACGCTCGACGTCCGGGTCCGGCGCCAAAACGAAACCGCCCAGCAGATCGCCGAGTGGGGCGCGACGCGCAAAGAAATCAAGACCGTGCACTATCCGGGACTGCCCAGTCACCCGGACCACGCCATCGCCGCCGAGCAACAGCACGCCTTCGGTGGGATGCTCGCGATCGAGCTTGCGGGCGGCGGCAAGGCGGCAGACCGGTTCATCCGACGCCTCACGATCTGGACGCATGCGCCCAGTCTGGGCGGCACGGAATCCCTCGTGTGCGAGCCGCGCTACAACTCGCACGCCTCTCTCACCAGTGAGGAGCGGGCGGCGATCGGCATCCCGGACGGCTTCGTTCGGCTGAGCGTCGGCCTCGAGAACGCGGACGACCTCATCGCGGATCTGGAACAGGCGCTGCGATGATCCGGCTGGAAGACGTCTCGAAGGCGTATGTGCGGACCGGTTTAGCTCTCGACAAGGTTGCCCTGCACGTCGCCAAGGGAGAATTCGTGTTCTTGACCGGCCCGAGCGGGTCCGGCAAGAGCACGTTGCTTAAGCTGATCTTCATGGAGGAGCGCCCTACAACGGGCGAGGTGCGAGTCAGCGGCGTGAATTCCGCAACACTCAAGCGCGGCGACATCGCGCGTCTCCGGCGCAAGCTCGGGGTCGTCTTTCAGGACTTTCGACTCCTCGACGACCGCACCGCGCATGCGAATGTCGCGTTCGCGCTCGAGGTCACCGGCGCCGCGACGGCGTCGATCCCGGCCAAGGTGAGCCGGTTGCTCACGCAGGTCGGACTCGCGTCCAAGGGACAAGCCTATCCGCGAGAGCTGTCGGGCGGCGAGCAACAACGGGTGGCGATCGCCCGCGCTCTCGTCAACGATCCCTTTGTCCTCATCGCCGACGAGCCGACCGGGAACCTCGACGATCGCGCGACTCGCGGCGTGTTTCAGTTGCTGCGCGAGATCAATGCAGCCGGCACAGCAGTGGTCATGGCGACGCACAACCTCGAGCTGATCCGCCGATCCGAGTATCGCACGCTCGAGATGCTGCACGGTCGCCTCGTGGCAGACAGCGCAGACCGCACCGTGGCGGAACGCGCGGCCGCCAGGCGCGCGGAGGACGAGGCCGCGGCCCGTGCGACGCGCGGGAGAGCCGTGCCGGAGGAAGCACCCGATGACCAGGCCGACCTTCGGATGACCGCCCCGTGAAGCTCGCGCTGCGCGAGGTGCTCCTCGCGGTCCGTCGTGCACCGCTGCTCAGCGTGTTGGGAGTCGTGACGATTGCGTTCTCGCTCTTCGCGTTCGGCCTCTTCGGCCTCGTCGCCATCAATATCCGAGACGCACTGCGCCACGTGGAAGAGCGGGTCGAAATCCGCGCCTTCATCGCCGATGCCACGCCGATCGAGGCCGTCGCGACCGCGATGGGCGATATCGGTGCGTTCCCCGAAGTCGCGCATGTCGACTACGTCTCACCCGACTCGGCCCTTGCACGCGCCCGACGCGAGCTCGGTGAATTCGCGGACGTCTTCGAGGCAGGCGTGTTGCCCGGCTCGATCGAGATCCGGCTCAAGCCGGACTTTCGCGATCCCACGTCGGTCAAGGCCGTCGCTGCGCGCGTCGGCAGCTACTCGTTTGTCGACGACGTCCGCTACGGAGAAGACTGGGTCACCAAACTCTATCAGCTGCGCACCATCGCGACGGTCGTGGGACTCGTGCTCGGCCTCGCGTTCGCTGCGGTCGCGGTCATTATCATCGGCACGACGATTCGCATGGCAGTGCTCGCGCGCGCGAGAGAGATCTCGATCATGCGACTGGTCGGTGCGACCGACGCGTTCGTCCGCCTCCCGTTCCTGATCGATGGCTTCGTCAAAGGCGTCTGTGGCGGAGTCGCGGCCCTGCTTCTCACCTGGCTTGCGAGCTCGCTGATCGACCGCGCGCTGGGGTTTCAGACGGCCTTCTTCCAAACAGGCGTTGCGCTCCTTGGCGTCCTGGGCGGCGCGTTGATCGGCCTCGCGGGCAGCGCGCTGTCAGTTGGACGCCATCTGCGGCGTGTCTGAGCCCGCGCCTCGTACACGGCGCGGGCTGATACTGCTCGCGGTCGTCGCTGCGTCGGGACTCGCCCCCTCGTGGCCCAACGGGTTCGATCGAGTCGCCACATCGCTCGAGGCCCAGCAGCCCGCGACGACCAGTGGCGCCGCGCCGGCCTCACCCGCTCCCTCAGCTTCCCCCACCTCCCCCACCTCCCCCACCCCCGGCGCGACGGTGCCGACCGAGGCGAAGCTGCGGGCCGATCGTGAGCAGCTCGACCGGATCCGTGCGGAGCGCGCGCAGCTCGAGCAGCGGATGGCCGACCTGCGGAGCAGCGTGCACAACCTCTCGGAAGAGCTCGACAATCTCGATCGCCAGGTGGACGCCACGGCCCGCGTCGTGCGTGCGCTCGATGAGCAACTCGTGGGGATCACCGTTGAAGTGCGTGATGCGACGGGCCAGCTGGTGCGGGCCGAAGACGAGTTGGCGATCAAGCGAGCGATGCTGCGGCATCGCCTTGTGGACATCTACAAGCGCGGCCCGCTCTACACGACCGAGGCGCTCTTGACCGCCGAGTCCTTCGGGGCACTCGTCGCCCGCTACAAGTATCTCCATCTGCTCGCGCTGCGCGACCGGGCGCTGGTCGCTCGGGTCGAGCAGCTCCGCAATCAGGTCGGACGGCAGCGTCGGGTACTTGTCGGGTTGCAGAATGACATCGAGGAGAATCGCACTGAAAAGACCCAAGAGGAGGAACGGCTGCGGTCACTGGTGGTCGAACGAGAGCATAGTCTGGCGCTGGCCAAGCGCTCGCAGCAGGCCACGGAGACCCGGTTGGCGCAGATCGCGCTTGCGGAGAGTCGTCTCAGCACGGTGATCAATGCGATCGAGGAAGCCAGGCGCCGCGCGGCGAGCCGGCCAAATGCGCCGACCGCGGCCGCGAGTACGCTCACGACACGTGATCTCGGGAGTCTCGACTGGCCGGTCGACGGGACAATCCTCTACCGCTACGGTCGCGTGGTGAACCCCAACAACACCACGACGCGCTGGAATGGGATCGGGATCGGCGCGCCCCTCGGTTCGCCAGTACGCGCCGTCGAGAGCGGCGTGGTCGTCGTCGCGGAGCCGATCGGCACCTATGGCCCGACCGTCATCGTGCAACACGGCGGCGGCGACTACTCGGTCTATGGCTCCTTGAGTCGCATCGATGTCCGCAAGGGTACCCACGTGGATCGGGGGGACGTGCTGGGCGCAGTCGGACGCAGCGACCCCGACCTCCCCTCCCACCTGCACTTCGAGATCAGACGCGACCAGGGTCGTGCCGTCGATCCGCTCGAGTGGCTGCGCGGGGGTGTGACGCGATGAGCGATGCCGAGCTCGCACCACTCGGTGCCCATGTGTCGAGCGCCGGTGGCGTCGCCTCCGCGCCTGAGCGCGCCCGTGCCATCGGAGCAACGGCGATGCAGCTCTTCACCAAGATGGCCAATCGCTGGGCCGAGCGAGCATGCGAACCCAATGAGTGCCGCGCATTCCGAGCGGCCGTGACGTCGACGGCCGTGCGTGTCACGGTCGCGCACGACAGCTATCTCATCAACCTAGCGTCTCCCGATCCGACGCTCCGCCAGCGCTCCCTGGCCTCCTTCATCAGCGAGTTGGAGCGAAGTGAAGCTCTGGAGCTCGACTTCATCGTCTCGCACCCCGGCAATTACATGGATGATCGTGCGAGTGGAGTCGCGCGGAACGCCGAAGCCATCGCCATGGCGCTGGACGCCGTCCCGGGCCGCGTGCGAGTCTTGCTCGAGACCAATGCCGGCGCGGGCACGGGGCTTGGTGCATCGTTCGAAGAGTTGTCGGCGCTCGTGGCGGCGGTCGGCGCAATGCATCAGCCCCGGCTGGGCGTGTGCGTGGATACCTGCCACGTCTATGCAGCGGGCTACGACCTGGTCAACGATTTCGATGGCGTCTGGCGCCACTTCGATGACGCGATCGGCTTCGACCGGCTGCACCTGATGCACCTCAACGACTCGAAGTTCGGCTTGGGAACCCATCGCGATCGGCATGAGCTGATTGCCGAGGGCCAGCTCGGTGAGAGCGTGTTCCGGCGGGTGATGACCCACGAGCGCCTCGCCCACGTTGCCAAGGTCATCGAGACGCCCAAGCTGGAAGACGCCACGGCAACGGATACCCGCATGCTCACCCGTCTCCGCGCGTACGCCGCGGGCGCCGACGCGCCCGAGAGAGGAACCGTGGCGCGTGAGACCCCAGGACCGGCACTGCCCGAAAGGAACGTGGGGACCTGCGGGTAGGGGCGACGCAATGCGTCGCCCTCGTGCACCGTCCGCACGACATCGATTGATCGGCAAACGGCTGCCCGCACCGGGGTGTCGATCCAGCGGGGAGGGGCGACGCATGCGTCGCCCTCCGTCACCGCCCGCACCGGCGATGCCGATCCGGCGGGTAGGCGCGAACCCATGCGTCCGTGGCACAGCCAGCGGTAGGGTTCGGCCCGGCGTAGGTATTCCAGTACGTCCTCTCGATGCGGCCTGGAAGAGCAAGCCGACGTGTTGTCTCCTCTCTCCTTTCTCCTCTCTCCTCACTACGTGGCGCGCCAGCGCCCGTTGCCGTCCCCCCTCTCCTTCCTCCTCTCTCCTCGCTCCGTGGCGCGTCGGCGCCCGTTGTGCCAAGTCAGTGTCCTAACTAGCCTTAACAGATGACGACCCATATCCGAGTGCCCGGCGAGCCGGGCGCGGGGCCGAGCGCACGTGAGCCGTTGCAGGGTCTGCAACGCCAGGGCATCGAACCCCGCGGTGCAGTTCATTGGAATTTGCTCCCGCCCAGCCTCGTGGAAACCGCCGTACGGCGGGGCGAGGGACACCTGGCCGAAATGGGGCCGTTTGTTGGAGTGACGTCCCCCCACACCGGCCGCTCGCCCAAAGACAAGTTTTTCGTTCGCGCGGGCGCGTCGGTTGCCGACATCGACTGGGGAACGGTGAACCAGCCGATCGACCCACAGCACTTCGCGGTGCTGCTGGGCGATGTGCAGGCGTACTTGAGCGCGGCGCCTGACCTGTTCGTTCAGGACCTCTATATCGGCGCGGATCCGGCGCATCGACTCCGGGTGCGGTACGTGACGCCCAACGCGTGGCACGCGCTCTTTGTCCGGAACATGTTCATCCGCCCGGTTCCGAGTGACCTTCCGGGTTTCGAGGAGAATTTCGCTGTCCTGCACGCGCCCGAGTTCCAGGCCGATCCTGCGCGCCACGGCACTCGAAGCGGCACCTTCATCGTCGTCGACCTCGAGAAGCGCCTGATCCTCATTGGGGGAACGCGGTACGCAGGCGAGTTGAAGAAGTCGATGTTCACGGTGATGAACTATCTCATGCCCAAGGCGGGCGTGCTGTCGATGCACTGCTCCGCCAACGTGGGCGCCGGTGGCGACACGGCACTCTTCTTCGGCCTCTCCGGCACGGGCAAGACGACGCTCTCCGCCGACCCCGAGCGCAACCTGATCGGCGATGATGAGCACGGCTGGTCCGACGAGGGCGTGTTCAATTTCGAGGGCGGGTGCTACGCCAAGGTGATTAACCTGTCGGCTGAGGGTGAGCCCGACATCTATCGCACGACCAGGATGTTCGGGACCGTGCTGGAGAACGTCGTACTCGATCCTGTGACGGGCGCGGTCCGGTACGGGGACCTATCGATCACGGAGAACACGCGAGCGTCGTATCCGCTGGACTACATCCCGAAGCACGTCGCCAGCGGGCGGGGAGGACATCCCCGCAACATCATCCTCCTGACAGCCGACGCGTTTGGCGTGTTGCCACCCCTCGCGCGTCTCACTCCCGAGCAGGCGATGTACTACTTCCTCTCGGGCTACACGGCCAAGGTGGCCGGCACGGAGCGCGGCGTGACCGAGCCCCAGGCGACGTTCAGTGCCTGCTTCGGCGCAGTGTTCCTCGTCTGGCCGGCTACGAAGTACGCCACGATGCTCGGTGAGCGACTCTCGCGCCATGGCGCCAAAGTGTGGTTGGTCAACACCGGCTGGACGGGTGGTCCCTATGGGGTCGGGAAGCGGATGCCGCTGAACCAGACGCGCACGATGGTTCGGTCCCTCCTCTCGGGCGCGCTGGATGCTGTGGCGACAGCGGCCGATCCCATTTTCGGTCTCGCCGTCCCCACGCACGTGCCCGGCGTGAGCGACGCCGTGCTGCGCCCGAGAGAGGCGTGGAGCGACCCGGCCGCGTACGATCAGCAAGCCCGCAAACTTGCCGGGATGTTCCGATCCAACTTCGAGAAATTCGCGAGCACCGTTGACCGCCGTGTCACCGACGCAGGACCGAAGGGCTAGGCGCCGCCGGCTCGGTTAGGCGCTTGCCTTCGTCTACTTCTACTTTCAGCGGTTCACCTTTCTCGGGCGCGTGAGCGCCCGTGGCCACTGCTCCCTGACGCCGCCGTTCCCTTCGTTCGAAATCGTCCGCGACCCGCTGTGGAACAACATTAGGGTCGACGCATTCACGATGCGGCTGGTCGACTCGCGCGTCGTGCAGCGACTCAGGTACGTGCGGCAGCTTGGGCTCGCGTACCTGGTGTATCCCGGCGCCACGCATTCGCGGTTCGAGCACGCTCTGGGTACGTACCACTTGGCTCGTCGCACGCTCGCACTGCTGGCCGAGCGCGACAGTCGCGTGCTCCAGGGTGACGACGCCGCGATCGCGTGTGCCGCAGCGGTTCTGCATGACGTCGGGCACTATCCATTTTCCCACGCTCTCGAAGAGATCGGCGCACCCAACCACGAAGACGTGGCTGCGCCGCTGGTCACCGAGGGGGAGGTCGCGGGCGTCCTGGCATCGGAGCTCGGAGTCGCCGCGCCGGGACGGGTACTCGACCTGATCCGCGGACGGAGCTCGAGCGCGCTGCAGGGGCTGATATCGGGCTCGCTCGACCTCGACAAGATCGAGTACCTCAAGCGGGACGCCCTGATGTGCGGCGTGCCCTACGGCGAGATCGATGTCGATCGCTTGACGCACTCGCTCGTGTTGGTCCCAGACCCCGACACGGGGGCACCGACCGTCGGGGTCGTGGAGAAAGGACTCGCTGCGCTCGAGTCGTTGCTGTTCGCCAAGTATCAGATGTATCGCAACGTGTATTGGCATCACGCGGTCCGCAGCGCGACCGCGATGTACAAGCGGCTGGTGAGTGATGCGTTGGGCGCGGGCGTGCTCCGCGCCGACACGATCGTGCGATTCACGGACGAAGGGCTGTTGGATCATCTAGCGCGGCACGCGCCGTCGACCCTGCTCGACGCGCTCCGTCACCGGCAGCTGTACAAGCGCGCGTTCGAATGCCCGGCGGCCGAGTTGCCGGACGGTGCCGGCGAATGGATCGCGACAGATTGGGTGCGAGCCTCTACGGTCGCCGATGAGTTGGCCCAACACGTGGGACTGTCACGCGGCGAGTTGCTGCTCGACTTTCCGGTCAAGACGCAGATGCTGGGCTTGGACATCCCCGTTCAACGTCGTTCAGGCCTCGTGCACCGCCTGACGGCGTCTGGGCTCGACGGCTCGATCAATCTCCCGTCTCTCTCCAACGCACTCTATCAATCCGCACGCTGGCTGCGCGTCTTCACCGCTCGACGCACATCGGTCCCCGCCGCCGAAGTCATGGCGATCGTGCGGGCGTCGGGGTGAAAGGTTGTCCGTGCGACAACGATGCCCGTGGTCCGGCGGGTAGGGGCGACGCATGCGTCGCCCGCCGTTGAACACCGGCACCACGGGGTGCGCATTTGGTCTCACCCATCCTTCTGGTCCGACCCCCTGACCCCTGACCCCTGACCCCTGGCCCCGCCGTTCAAGTAGTTCTCGTAGGCCTCCGGCGTATCGAGATCGATCGCGCCGAGCGGAAACGGGACGGTGACGACCCGCCCGGCGTCGCGCTCGATCAGCGCGCGTGCGCCATCGTGATCTCGGAGTGCGTGGAGCTCTGAGAAGACCGCCCGATCGAAGAGCGCGGGGACGCCCGCGATCCCCGAGTACGCCGACGCGACGACGAGTGCGTCGGACCCGCGATACGCCCGGCCAAGACGGCTCAAGACCGCCGCGGACAGGTGCGGTTGGTCGCACACGGAGACGATGACACCGTCGGTCGCTGGCGCCAACGCCGTCAGACATTCGAGACCGACCTTGATCGATGATCCGATGCCACGGGCCCATCCCGAGTGAGCCACGGCGTGAATCGGCAGGTCGGCGATGTCGGAGGTCAGGGTGTCGGCGGTCGCACCGAGAACGACGACCACCGGTCGCGCTGCAGATTCGACGGCGGCTCGCGCAGCGTGTCGGAGCATCGACTCGCCTTCTTCACCAACGTCGCGTGGTGCGATGCGCAGCGCCTGCTTCGGCAGGCCCATGCGGGTCGAGCCGCCGGCGGCAAGCAGGATCACGCCAATGGCCGCCCGTCGAGGCCGACCTGCCCCAGCGCCCGCGCGCGCACGTGGGCTGGTGCGCGCGCGACGCATCGCCACGCTACTGCCAGCCCTCGCGCGCCCGCAACGCCGTGATGTGGGCGACATGGTGCCGGCTGTGCCAGCCGTAGATGGCGAGTGCGTCGTCGAGCGTATACGCGCGCTGGTACTCTGGGTGGATGTAGCGCCGGGCAAATGCCTCGGGAGTCATGCCCTCGAGGAGCGAGACCCAGCGAGTGTGCAGCTGGTCGAGCATGGCGAGCGACACCTCGATCGGCACAGCCGGGGTATCCCAAAGCTGTGCCCACTTGGCCTCATCGTACGCCATGACCGTCGGCGAGTCCTCGGTCAGCGCCTGCTTGAACCGGATGTACGCGTTCGCGTGGCTATCGGGCACGTGGTGGACGACTTGTCGCACGGTCCACCCTCCAGGCCGGTAGGGAGTATCGAGCTGTTTCGGAGAGAGACCCGCGACAGCGGCGCGCAGGGCTCCAGGCCCCTTCGCGATGTCGGCGATCAGCGCTCGGCGCCGCTCTGGCGTGAACGGCGCTGACAGGTCAGGCTGCCCAATGGGATACCGGAGATCTGACATGGATGGCGGGTTCAGCGGGTTAGGTGACGCTGGGACTGCTATGCATTGATCGGCCCTCGCTGTTCGGAGGCGTGTCGGCACTCGACAGGCGGACGAGTGTCCCGTCGTCCAGCCGATGGCCACCCTCGAAGCTTAGCTGGCTCACGTTCAGTCCGGCCCGGTGCATCATCGAGAGCGCGTCGGCGAGGCGTTCAGAGGTTGCAAACTCGTCCCGAGTACCGGCCACGAGCCAGATGTGCGTGGCTCGAAACATCCGGAGATCTCCGCTCATCACATCATCCGGCACGAGACCGCCCCAGCACACGAGGCGGTCCGCGCGGGTTCGGGAGTGGGTGAGCCACCGACAGATCGTCGCGACGCCTTGCGAAAAGCCAAAAGCGGTCAAGCGGAACGGGTCGGAAGAACGGGCCTTCAACGCGTCCACGATCGCATCGAGATACCCTACTTGGTCGGCGATCTCTGCCGCCCGGTCCTCGCGCGTCATCCACGAGGCACCGACCGGACTTGTGGCGTGCGAGCCGCCGCGCGCGCGCTCCAGGTAGAACCGCGACAGCCCTTCCGGCGCGACGAGGAGCCGTCCGGGCGCACTCAGCACTCCAAGGCGCTCGACGAACTCAGCTGCGAGCTGACCGTACCCGTGGCAGGCGACCCACACGTCGTGGACGGCCGTACCCGGCTCTCCAATCGTGTGATAGCGGGCCGTGCGTGCAACCGTGAGGTGATGCTCGTGCGCGGCGTGGCGCTCGCTGGTCAGGTGGCGCATGGCTCAACAAAGCTACGCACATTGGCGTCTCCACGCCGGCCCCGGCGGCTGGAATGCGTTTTGCTCTTTGATACCAATATGACGGCTGCCGGCTGGCGGTTCCTCTTAGAGGAGGTCCGCACCTGGCGCTTCGCGTGTACGAGACGACCCAGGGTCGGGCCTTACCATGCAGTCTGAAAGCGATTGCCCGCTGGCTCGCGTACTCGCGCAGCGGTTGCGCGCGGCTCGTACCGAGCTTACCGCGCGATGGCTTTCACGGATCGCCGATCGCGTCAACATCGCGCCTCGCCGGCTGTTCCCGAGCGACGATCTGTTGGACCACATGCCATTGCTCATTGATGGGATCGCGGATTCCATCGCCGAACCGGCGCATGTCGTGCGCAGCGAGTCCGCGATCATCGATCGGGCGCGCGAGCTCGGAGCGCTCCGTCATGCACAGGGCTTCGACGAGTACGAGATCCTCAAAGAGTTCGAGATCTTCGGCGGGATCCTCTTCACGTTCTTTGCGCGGACTGTCGAGGACATCGAGGAGCCGTGCTCCAAGCGGGAGCTCGCGGCCTGTTGCCATCGGCTGTTTCAGGCGATCGCGGTGATCGAGCAGACAACGGCGGCCCGATTCCATCAGCTCATGCGTGCACGGGTGGCCGAGCGCGAGCAGCGCCTCCGTTTGTTCAACCGCGCACTCAGTCACGAGCTCCGCAATCAGATCGGAGCGGCGCTGGGCGCGGGCGAGATCCTCTCGGGGACCGAGATGACAGCCGAAAAGCGTCGCCAACTGGCCGAGATCGTGGTGCGCAACCTGTCAGCGATGCGCACCATCCTCGACAACCTGCTGGAGCTGACGCGTGTCAGCGAAGCGGATGCTCGGCAGCAGCGTCACGTGTGGCTGCCAGAGGCCGCGCGCGAGGCGGCACGATCTCTCCGAGAGGCTGCGAGTGCCGCGAGCGTCGATGTCCGGGTCGCGGCCGACGTGCCGGAGGTGGAGGTGAGTGCCGCAGCTGTCGAGCTGTGCCTGACGAACCTGGTATCCAACGCCATCAAGTACGCGGATCCGGACAAGGGCGGGCGCTGGGTCGAGATCTCCGGCCAGATGCATTGGGGCGAGGACCAGTCGAGCGGTCAGGTCATCGTCGCCGTGCACGACAACGGCCTTGGGGTGCCACCAGCGGACCGGCCTCACCTGTTCGAGCGGCTCTTCCGCGCGCAGGCGGAACATTCCGCCCGTATTCGCGGGACCGGTATGGGCCTCAGCATTGTGCGGGAAACGGTGGAGTCGCTGGGCGGCCGCGTCTGGGCCGAATTCCCCCCCGAAGGGTCCGTATTCGCCTTTACCCTGCCGTGCCGGCGCGCCATGGACATGACGCTGGCCGGTGCGGCCAGCGAGGCCCGCGCCAACCAGTTCCACCGCTCGCCTGTGACGACCGACCGGTAGGGGCGACGCATTGCGTCGCCCTCCTGCACCGCCCGCAGGATACTGCCGATTGTGCCCGGCACCCGCTGTCACATCCGCCCCCGACCGGGGTATTGTCCCTGGATGCTCAGACCCCTGTCCCGCCGTGGCACGCTGCTATCCGTCTCGTTCCTCGTTTTTCCTTCCCCCCACATCGGGCGCGAAGCGCCCGCAGCGCCGGCAACGTACACCCTGACCGTCGCGACGCGGGAGCTCGTGAGTACGCTTCGGGACCAGGTCTTCATCGACTCCGGCCGGTTTTATCCGTGCCGCACGAACCCCGCCTGCTCGGCATGGGGCCAGGATATCGCGCTGAGCTCGCCCAACCTGTCGATCCAGGGCCCGCGACTGGTCTTCTCGGTGCACCTCGTTGGCACGTATGCCATGAGCCAGTTCTTCGCCGCAACGGTTGCGGGCGATTTGATCATCTCCGCCGTGCCAACCGCTCGTGGCAATCACGTCGTGATGACGGAGACTGCGGCAGCGGCGAGCGAATCGAGCGATCTCGCGTTCCGCGCGTTCCTGGAGGCGATGCACCCGCGCATCGAGGCGATGATCGATCAGTCCCCAGGATTCGATCTCGCGCAGTACCTCGCCTACGCGGCCTCCGACCAGCGGCTCCCGCCGCCACGCCTCCCGAACGTCAGCTGTGTCGACCCGTCCCAGATCAAGGTGCAGTCCGTCTCGACCGTGCCCACGGCTAGCGCGTTGACGGCGACGGTCTCGGTCAGCCCTCCGCCACCGGGGAAGTGCGGGGGCTGAAAAGCCGGGTTCCGGGTCCGGGCTCGGTGCTGCGCGCCCGAGACCGTAGAAGGACACAAAGTAGCAAGTAGACGGCAATGCCATTCTGCCGTTGTCTACTTTCTACTTTCTGTAGGTCAGCTCTCTCGGGCGCGAAGCGCCCGTCAGCCACACTCCGAGAACCCACACACATGACACTTCACACACCCCTCGGCGAACTCCAGTTGTGAGCCGCAGTCGGGACAGGTGCCGATGAACGACTCCGTCGCATTGGCGTACCGGTCGGGCATCCCCTGGGGCGATGCGGCGCCGTTGGGGCCTGCGGAGCCGGCTGTCGTCGGCGATGTGCTCGCCGCAGCGACCGGCCCTTCGCGCGGCGGTGGCGCCGTCTTGCTACCAGCGTCGTTCAGAAGGTCCTGCTGCACGCCCTGGGTGTGGTCTCGCCACCAGTCCTCGAGGGCCATGCCGATGGCGTCGGGCACGGAGAGGATCTTCTTCGGACCCAGTCCGACGACCCGATCCGATGCGATCCCGCGGAGTTGGCGGTGGATCTCCATCAGCGGGATGCCGGAGCGCAGCGCGAGCGAGATGAGCCGCCCCATCGCTTCGGCGTCCGCCATCGCCGATCCGCCGGCTTTCCCGAGGTTGATGAACACCTCGAACGGTTGGCCGCGATCGTCCTCCGTGATGTTGGCGAACATCGTTCCGAGCGGCGTCTCGTAGCGCGCGGTCGTCCCGCGGAGCTTGTCGGGGCGCGATCGTTTGGCCCGGCGCTGCAGGTTCTCCGCTTCCGCTTCAAACAACGCCTTCTTGAGGCGCTCGATCTCCGCGTCATGCTCGGCAAGGGTGCCGCGCAACTCGGCGATCTCGCGCTTCTCCCCCGCTGGCGCGGCGGCTGGGACCGCGCCACCCTTCTCACGCTCGGCTTTCGCCTTTTCCGTGGCCCCCGTCGACAGCACCTGATTGTCGCGCGAGCCGTCGCGGTAGACCGTCACGCCCTTGCACTTGAGTTGATACGCCAGCTCGTAGATCGCACGCACATCGGCGACGGTCGCCGTGTGCGCGAAGTTGGTGGTCTTCGAGATCGCGCTGTCGCAGTGCTCCTGGAAGGCGGCCTGCATACGCATGTGCCATTCGGGCTTGATCGCGTTGGCGGTCACGAAGACGCGCTGCCACTTGGGCGGCACCTCCGGGAAATCGATCCGTCCCTCTTTCGCGATACGCTCCATGAGTTGCTCGGAGTACCAGCCCTCGCGCTTCGCGAGCGCAACGAAGTCCTCGTTCACATCGGGCATCATCACGCCTGCCTGATTCCGCATGAACGCCACGGCGAACAGCGGCTCAAGACCCGACGAGCAACCAGCAATGATGGAGATCGTTCCAGTTGGTGCGACAGTGCTCGTGTTGCAATTGCGAAGCAGCTGCATCGGCCGGATACGATGCCCTGCAGCATCGCGCGCGCACGTGTCATCGGGGCCCCAAATCGAACGGGCCCATTCCGGGAACGCGCCACGCTCGTGAGCCAACCGTTCGCTCTCACGCTTCGACTCTTGATCGAGGAACGCCATCACTTTGCGTCCGAACTCAACGCCTTCAGGCGAGTCGTAGGCGATGCCGAGTCTCACCAGCGCATCGGCGAAGCCCATCACTCCCAGTCCAATCCGACGAATACGTTTGGCGAGTGAGTCGATCTCGGCAAGCGGAAATCGATTGACATCGATCACGTTGTCGAGGAAATGCGTCGAGAGATGGATATCTCGGCGGAACGCATCCCAATCCAGCTTCCCATCGCGCACGTAATAACCAACGTTGACACTGCCAAGATTGCACACGTCGTATGCCAAGATTGGCTGTTCACCGCAATTCGCTGTCACGCAACCACTTACAATGATCGAATGCGTCGTCGCCTCCGTGGTACAGTACACATCCTCGTTACCCGCAGGCGTGATCGACCGCACGCGTGTGACGAATTGCTCCCGACCAGGAGATCGTTCGCGGCTCTTGATGTAGCGTTCGATCTTCTGTTGCTTGGCGGGTGACAAGAATCCGATCCTTCGGACAAATTCATCGCAGTTCTGCTTGTAGAGGACAAGCTCGAACTGCTCCAAACATTTATACGTCTTCATCCCGCCCCGGCCGTCGGGCATCGACTTCTCATGCGCGGGACGACGACGATACAGGTGAGCTACGATGCCAAGGTTCAATAGAAGCTGCTGGACTTCCTCTAGGAGTGGCCGGTTACTCGCTGACAACCGAACGGAGTAACTATGGTTCTTGATTCCGATGTTCACGGTCCCGTCGGCCGTGAACATCCCCTGAAGAAACCCAATGACAGCCTCGCGCGGCGCACGCCAGATACTCGCCGGCACATGCTTGGCTTCGCCCGGCGCGTTGAGTCCAAGTGAGCGGAGGAAATAGTACAGACCCGACTTGTACATCAGCTGAAGTCTTCCCGGGCGATCGGTGAGATTCCCCTCCATGCCAGTCCAGTGCTGCAAGCGCGCGCGGAACCCGGCGGCAAGGCACTGTTCATCGCCGCCGAAGAGGAATCCAACCGTATAGGTGGGAACCGAGTGGCCGATTGGCGTTTCCTCAGTCGTCCACCCATCGGCTACAGCCCAGCCCAGCACTTGCCCAAGCTCGCGTGACCACTGTCGCGGCAAATGCGCCTCGCCGCGTTCGATACGCGCCTTGAGTTTGTCCGTCGGCTCGAATGGCGGCAGGTCGTAGTCGGTGCTCCACGCCCCTTCGCCTGACTGCAACAAAATCTCGTCACCGACCGCCAGCTCGCGCAGTTCTCGCAAGCCCGAGGCAGTGAAGAACTTGTGGTTGTCGGTAGCCGTAATACGGTACCCGTGCGTCGTCACGAGCTCGAATACCGGAACATTCGTCCGCGTTTTGAACACTGGGACGGCATAACGCAGCGTCGTTCCTAACCTCGAGCGTACGGCGACGCCCCCGCCATCCATGTTGGCGCGAATAGCCGACACCCGATCATCCGTCGCGACACGGATCTCCATCACGTCACGACACAACTCCTCCATGGTGAGGAGGCCCCGGTCCGTCGCCAACCGCGTCGATCCAACAACGCACGGATTCGTCGCTTCGTAACTCCCGAGCTGCGGGACGGGATTGTAGCGATTGGCTTCGTCGATGAAGAAACACCCAGGCTCACCGGTCCGCCACGCACCGTCGATCATCTTGTTCCAGACCGTGTTCGCGTCCAGTTGCCCGACCGCAGCGCCCGTGTGCGGGTCTTTGAGATCGTACGACTTCCCGGCCTTCACGGCGGCCATGAACTCGTCCGTGACCGCGACCGAGATGTTGAAGTTCGTGATCTGGTTGATGTCTTCCTTACACGTGATGAATTCGAGGATGTCAGGGTGATCAACGCGGAGGATGCCCATGTTGGCGCCGCGACGAGAACCTCCCTGTTTCACAGCTTCCGTCGATGCGTCGTACAACTTCATGAACGACACCGGACCCGATGCCACGCCCGTCGTCGAACGCACCATCGATCCCTTCGGCCGCAGGCGTGAAAAGCCAAAACCCGTGTTGTGAATCATCACGAGGCCGTTCCGGCCCGCCGCGTAAGTGTTCCATTCGTCCACAGTGAGGTCGTAGTACGGCTTCGCAGTCGCGGCGCGAACGACGACCTCGACTTCTTGCCCGCTTCTCGCCAGCCGACGGAGCAGTGCGGCCCGCTCACCATCGAACGGCTCGAGCGCGCCCGCGATCGCGGCCAGGGCCGTGCGGCTCACGCGCCCCTGCGTGTTGCAGCTCCAGTGATCCATCTCGTCCGCGACAGGACCTGGCCCAGCCATCCGGGTCCCGATGAGCCCATATTGCGCCAGCTCGTCGCGCCACACGCGGAACGGCACCCGCAACGCGCGCTGCATCGTAGCGTCACTGTGCAAACGGCTCTTGCGAAGCTCGCACGACATGTAGGGCGCGATGTCCGACGCGAGCTCATTCACCTGGGGCAGCGGACACACGAGAACCGTATAGGTCGGCAGCTTGCCATTGCCGTGGGGCTCCTTGCGGCGCACCGACGGCTGGTACCCGAGCAAGCCGAGTAGCGCCGCGAGATCCTGCGCCATCTCTGGGCTGGCGGTCGTATACGACGGGCTTCCATCCACGTCGACCGTTCCGTCGCTGTCCATGAGGCCCGCGACGAACGCACGCACGACGGACAAGGGCGCTTTGCCGATATGCTCCGGCACGCGGATCGTCGCATCCTTCGGACCGTTGCCAGGAAGCGCGCACGCCTGTCGCATCGCGTGCACGAAGCCCTGCGTCAATGTCGCTAGCACGAGCCCGCCGCGCGGATCACGCTGAATCGCGACGCTGATTCCGTGAGACAAGAGGATCCGCTGGACGCGCTCGAGCACGTCCGCCGTTCCCGAGAACCAGCGCAGCCGGTGCTGCCGCAGCGCTGGCACGTAGCCGAACGACCCATCGCCGAGCGTGAACCCAATGAGCCAGGCAAGATCCTCGTTCACCTCGAGACCGCCGATCGCCCGACGCTCATCCCACGGCCAGTAGCTATCGGGCCGCTCAGGTCCGAGGATCACATCACCGGCACGCAATGCGTCCGCCCGAACCTCCTCGAGTGCCGTCCCGCGGAGGACCATGAACGGATGCCACTCGCTCGTCTGCACCTCCGCGCCCTCCCGCGTCTGCACGACGATCTGGTGCTCGGCCGGCACGTCGAACCGCCAGACGTGCGTCACCGGCTTGAGACCAGTCCGCCCCGTTTGCGGATCCATCGATGCCGTTCGAATCCCGAGATCCCGCACGTCGTACGCGACGCCACTTCCCTGCGCAATTCCGACACGACCATCGATCGTCGCACGGTTGAAGAGCACCTCGATCGGCTCGACGCCGCAGAACGTCGTCCAGACCCGGGCGTCGCCCGCGACACAGCCCCCACCGCTTTGATGGATCAGCGCCATCGACTTCAGCGTGTCATAGATGCCGTCCTTCCCGTTCGACAGCGCGTCGGCCACGCCGAGGACGAAGCAGGCGCTCAACTGCCCGAGCGGGCGCCCCGCATTCATGAGCGTCGGCGAGTTGGGCTCGAAGCGACGCTCCGTCATGAGCCGGTAGAACTCCTCGCTCATGCTCTGTACCGCCCCGTCGCTCGCCCCGTACCGCCGATCCGCCTCGGCGATCGTCGTCGCCACCCGCCAGAACATCGTCTCGGGCGTCTCGGTCGGCTTCCCCCCCGCGTCCTTGACGAGGTATCGCTTCTCGAGGACCGTGCGGGCGTTGGCCGACAACGGCGCAGGACCGGCGGGCGGAAGGGACTTGGACGACGCCATGACTACGCTCCAAACTCGAGAACGTGAAAGCTAGCCGACTCGGCCATCAGGGCATTTGGCGCGCGAGACCCTCGAGCCGACCCCGCGCGCCGCTGTCCAACCGATTGCAAAATGGAGGGGCATTGTAGCGGGCCTCGTGAATCCGCGCCAGTAGTGAGCTAAGCCACTATGCCGCAGCCAGTTACATTTTGGATATCACATTGGCGCACAGTTCGGCGTCTTGTCCACGTTACCACTCCGTGGGTGCCGCTGTTACACGCCGTGCCCGCGATATCCAGCCCCAATTGCGCCCCGCGACTACTCAGTAACGTACTGTCATTTAAGACGTTATATAAGGCTCGCCGCAACATTTCCGGCTGGCCTCGCCCCCGCCCAGCCTGCCCCTTCCCACCCGCCCCGCCCAAACCGACGCCGAGCGTTTGCCCGGATTCGCGAGCCTCTGGGTAACGGGCTCTACTTCATATGTAACTGCTGGACGTTGGACATTGGACGTTAGACAGCAAACCTCAAGGCCAGACTGGATGGACCGCGGGCTGGCCTTGAGGTTTGCCTTCCAACGTCTAACGTCCAACGTCTAACGTCTAGCCTTTCAGTACGGCAGTCCAAACGTCACATAAAAGTCCACCGGCGCGGCGCCATAATACAGCCGGTTCGCCAACGGCGCCCCCACGCCCAGCCGCAAGCGATACGGCACGTCATACTGCAGCGACGTCACGAAGTTGAGCTCCGCCCCGACCGAGTGCATCAACCGGCGCTGGGCGTCCGGCGCAGCACAGACAGTCGCCAACACTCCGCCCACGTTGGGACACCACGCCTCGCCCACGTCCGTGAACACCGCGAGCGATGTCGTCCCCAGAAACACCGGCAACAGATGCCACCCCCGACCGGCTTCCCACAACGGCGCCCGATACTCCAACGAGCCCTCGAACGCCCGCGTCCCCTGCGCCGACCCGAGTGGATAGCCACGCACGCTGAACACCTGCGGCTCATCCCCGACCGTGAAACCCGGCACGATCTGCAGCGTCTGCCCGCTCCGACCACCAGCCGTGAAGGTCGAGATCGCCCCGGGGTTCTCCAGCCCGATCGCCATCTGCGTTGCGAGCACGTGATGCGCAAATCCCGGCAGCGGCAGCGACTTGTACGCATCGAACACCCCCACCACGCTGCGCTCGGTCGTCGCCTTCGCCGCGTCCTGCCAACGGATCCTGCCAGTGCCGCTCAGGGCAAGCCCGTCCTCAGGCGAAATCGCGAGGGCCGGCGTCCGGGCGTTGGTCCACGCGACCGTGCTGAACACCGACGGGAAGTTCGGACGCGATGCGTAAAAAGGGTCGATGTCCGCCAGCAGTCCGCCGGGACTCGTCGAGTAGTTCCGGAACTCCCAGGCCGCCCCGATGGTCCACGACAGATTGGTCCGGAAACGCGGCCGCAGCAGGGTCGCCGCAAGCGACGGCGTGACCGTGCTGTGCGCCAGAAGTCCCAGCGTCTGACCGTTCGGATTCGCGATCCGATCGTGCGTCCAGAACTCCTCGGCCCCGACGTCGATCACCGGGAGCCCCAGCCCACGGTACTCGTACGCCCCGGTCCACTCGACCTGCGACGGCTGCCGGAAATCGTACAGCGCCTGCAACGCATACGAATGCCGCTGCAACACGTCGTTCGCCGACGTGTACACGCCGAGCTGAAAGAATCCCTGGTCGGAGTAGTCCGCGACCGGCATCCAGTAGCGCGGAATGAGACCGCTCCACGGCGAGTAGCGCGTGGACGGCATCGTGTCGCGCGTGACCGGCGGCACCACGACGGAGTCCGCCGGCTCCGCCGCAGGCGGTATCGCGAACGTGTGCGTCGGATCGTACGGCGCCACCGCAACGTGATCGCCGTCGCCCCGCATGGCCACGACCGCCACGTACCGGCCATCGGGCGACACGGCGGGCTCCGACACGCCCGCACCATAGCCGCCGACGAGCGTGACCGACGAATCGACCGCGCGCTCGAGCGATCCTTGATACAGGTCCGGACGCCCCGCTCGATCCGAGGTGAAGAGCACGTATCGGCCATCTGGCGTCCACGTCGGACTCGAGACGACCGCGCGCTCGAGCGGGAACGCGCGCACCAGCGCGCCCGTCGTGTCGACGATAACGATGTCCATGTAACCGCCCCGCTCCCACCGCACCGCCGCGATCCGCGTCCCGTTCGGAGACCAGTGCGGCTGATACCACTCCGTGTCGATCGCGAAGCGCGTGATCGGCAACCGATTGCGCCCGTTGCGCGACACGAGCGTGAGCTGTGTCGACGCGCCATGCACCCAAACGGCGACGATGCGCCCATCCGATCGCACATCGGGATTCGCCAGGCGCCCCCCATCGGTCAGCCGCACGTCGTGCCCATGTGCGCTCCGATAGAGGTCCATGCGCATGTCGTACGGCAATGTGTACTCGAGCTGCGAGTACACCACGCCGTCGACGGTCGGGACGTTGTAGTTCACACCGTTCCGCCGGCCCACGCGTTCCTCCTGCCCCGTGACGCTGACCTCGTACGCCCCGGGCACATCGCGCTCGGTATTGGTCCCGTAGATCACATGCGTCGAATCCACCCACCGCGGATACTCGGCGTCGTATCCCTCTCGACTCAGCATCCGCAGCGCCAGCCGATGCGGGTCGGCCGATGTCATCGCCGCATGCGTGACGGAATCCCGCCAATGACGCCAGGCGTCCTCGAATGACACGCCGAAGACTTGACGCGAGACGTGATCCAGGAGGTACGGGATCGCCTCGCCGCTGGTCTGCTCGATGAACGCGGGCACCGTCGCGGCCCCGCGCGTCTCGGCCAGATAGCTGAAGAGCAACGAGCCGTAAACGTAGGGACCATCGCCGTTGGGCCACTGCGGCGCGATCAGGCTCACTTGATCGAGCCGCGGCAACGAGCTGTCGGCTGCCGCCGCCTCCGCGATCGTGCGGTGCGCACTGCTGTTCAACCGGCCGAATCCCGTCAGGCGAGACTCATAATAGACCGCCAGTCCCTCCGTCACCCATGCGGGCGTGTAGAGGTTGGGCATGAACACCGGGTTGCGACCAAAAATGTGTTGCGCGATTCGCCACCACCCACGCGCCCGATCGAGATGGAACACGTGCGTCAACTCGTGCTGCACCAGCAGCTGGTTCCAATCGCCGTAATAGCGCAGCCCCGACGCATCGACCGGCGGATACGCGTAGAGAATGATGCGATTGGTCGGAAACGGCGTCGTTTGACCATTGGAGTAGTCGACGTTGTCCGCGAGCACGATGTCGATCGGCCCGCGCGGCGGCTCGAGCTCCGCCGCCAACAGGGTGTAGGCACGCTCCGCGTTGGCCGCGGCACGACGCGCCTGTTCCTCGAGATCGGGATTGAAGTGCACGCGGAAATGCGTCGTGTGGAGCGTGCGCCAATGCGCGCTCGGATCGACTTGCGCATCCAGACGAGCCGCGCCAATCGCGAGCCAGGCCAGGGCCGCGACGATCAGCCGAGCCGCGGTGACATGCGCGCGGCCAGTGAGGAACCGCTCCGGTCGAGAGTCCGCCGTCGCGGCGATTCGCCGCTCGCCACACCGCCGGCGCACCGTCGACTCAGCGCGCGGGCGGAGCGGACACCGATGCGGCTGGCGATACCGGCGCCGGCGCCGCGGCCGGCGCAGCCGGGTGAGGCTCGGGCGGTGATTCCAGTCCCAACTGGCGGAAATACGCGGTCAATCCATTCGCGACGCCTTGCGCATATCGCGCCTGAAAACCCGGCGTCCGCAACGCCCACTCTTGCTCGGGGATGATCACGAACGCCCCTTCGCACAATACGGCCGGCATCCAGGTCGGCCGCACCACAGCAAGATTGTCGTAGTGCACGCCCAGGTCCCGGAGACCCATCGCCTCGACCATCCCGGCCTGGATCGCACGTGCCAGGGCGAGCGACTGTGGATGGAAGAAGTAGCTGCCCGTCCCGTGCGAGGTAAATGGATTCATCCCGTCCGGCAGCGCGTTGAGATGGATCGACACCATCGCGTCGACATTCGCGCGTCGGGCAATGACCGGGCGTGACGTGAGGGCAACCGCGTCCTCTGTCGTGCGCGTCATGATCACCGTCGCTCCCCGCGCGTTGAGCATCCCCTCGAGCTGCTGCGCGATCGCAAGCGTGGCAACACCTTCGTAGAGTCCCGTTGGCCCCGTCGACCCAGCCGGCGGATGCCCCGCATCGACGGCGATCGTGAGACCGCGAAGCGGTGCGGTAGGGTCGACCGCGGGCGGTCGGCGGACTCGCAAGACGAATCCGCTCGGAGTCCAGAGCACGAGGTAGCCGAACGGCCCACGCGAGAGATGCACCGTGTACCGCGCACGATCCGTCATCACCTGCACCCACGTGACGTCCCGCACCAACGTGTCGGGCGGCCCCGGCGTCTCGCCGAGCCGGCCGACGTACTGAATCAGATCCGTCGAGGCCTCTGTACCGTAGAACGTGACGTCGACGTCGTTCCCGTTCTCCTCGACGAGATACGGTGGCCGGTCGTCGACGGCGAACATGACATCCACCCAGTCCTTCGCCGGGACCACGCGCACGACCCCAACGACACGGTGCGGCGGGACCCGCTCGCCGCCCATTGGCAGCAGGCCCGCTTGGGCCGCCGGTGGCCCCACGGGCGGCGCCGAGGCCGAAGGAGGCGGAGGGGGAGCCACAGAGGTCGTGCGAGGCGAATGTGCCGGTACCCCCGGCTTCGGCGAAACGGCTCGCGTGTCCGAATGCGTATCTCTTCCCACCGCCGGCTGCAGGGGCGGGCGGCGATGGTCGGTCATCATAGATGGGAAGGCGTCGGATATCGGCGGTCGAGATCCAGAATGTCGAGTGCGTCGTCGAGTCGCACGCGCTCGTAGCCTGGGCTGCGGCCGGTCACCTCCACCAACGTCCCGGGAAGGAGAAACCACTTGTACGTCCCACCGGGAATCGGCCGGCCAATGACGAAGCGATCCGTGTCTGGCAGCGTCGTATCCCGTGCCGCCAGCATGACGAACCGCCCGCTGTCAGGGAAGGGCTGGTCGAGCGCCAGCGCCGCGGAGATCGCCGCCGAGTCTGCCAAAGCGGCGCGCGACGGAAGGAGTCGCACCGGATATGACAGACGGCTGGTGTCGGAGCCCACGACCGCTACCAGGTCGTACCGGGGTTTGGCACTGTCAGGGACGGGGAGCCACGCCAGGAACGCCCCGTTCGGCTCCACCGGCACGGCATAACCGTTGATCATGAGTGTGGCGTCGCCCGTGCCGACGGACCCTAGAATGAAATTGGAGTCTCGCGTCTCAATGAGGGCGTCCGGATGTGGATAGACCACGCTGATCGCAAGCGACCCAGTCACGTGCGGAATGGCCGGAAGCGGGGCCACGGCCGGCGACGCCACGCCGGAGCCTCCAGCAAGGCCGGCGGCGCCCTTGGGGGTGGGCGCGGGAGTTGGGGCCGTCGACGGTCGCGGGCCTCCGCCGCAAGCCATCAGAGCCACAGCCAGGCCGCTCACAATCGCGCCCCTCTGCCACCATGCCGACATCGCGCGGAAACTAACGGTGTGACGCATCTGCGGTTAGGGATGCTCGTTTGGGTCAGCGGCACGACATGGGAAGATGACGAAGCAGTCCGGAACCGGGTTCCGGGTGACGAGCCCCTGAGAGCCAGACAGGCATCGCCACCACATGCTCGCGCTGGTTGTTCCAACAAACGCACGGCCCGGAACCGGAAACCCGGGCCTTGTGTCCGGCACCGTGCGTCAGTGCCTATCCGCCCTGTTGGACGTTACTTTCTCACTCCCAGAGTGAGATACCGAGCGCCGATACCCCTACCCCTCCTGCCTCCCTGCTCGTTCCCCCGTGCGGTTCCACCTGCGTCCCGCCGGCGAGGCGTGCCACGACGTTTGATATGCGCCTGACGCCGGTCCCGGGGGTGATGTCAGAGGACCGGCCGTGAGTCCGACCGGCTCGGTTGTGGTTCGAGTGTATGGATGCTCGGACGTCGGGCGCACGCGCGACCACAACGAGGATGCGTTTGTCGTCGCGGATCTCGCGACTGCTTCGCCCATCGCGTTCCAGCAGGATTACACCGAGATGCCGGGGGACCATGGCGCCATGTTCATGGTCGCCGACGGCATGGGCGGAGCCGCGGCAGGCGAAATCGCCAGTTCGATGGCCGTCGACGTCGTGCTCCGCGAGCTGCAGGCACGCTGGAGTGGCGCAACCCCGGAGCCCGATGTCTTTGCGAAGGCGCTGGTGTCCGCCACGAGTACGGCGAACGAGCGGATCCACGCCTTTGCCAAGGACCACCCCGAGTACCGCGGGATGGGCACGACCGCCACGGTCGCCGGCATCCTTGGCGACACCCTGTACATCGCACAGGTCGGCGACAGTCGCGCATACCTCATCCGAAACGGCTTCGCGCGTCAGCTGACGAAAGATCAGTCGCTCATGCAGCGCTTGATCGAGGCCGGCGAGATCACGGCCGAGGAAGCAGAAGTCAGTGAGCGGCGCAACATCATCCTCCAGGCACTCGGCCCCGAAGCCGCCGTCAAAGTCGACATTACGCACCAGCAGCTCCGCCGCGGCGACACACTCGTGCTCTGTAGCGACGGCCTCTCGGGCCTCGTGCGTGATCGGGAGATCGCCCAAGCCGTCCTCGAGGAGCCCGATCTCCGGTCGGTGTGCCTCCGACTGATCGCCGCAGCCAACGAGCGCGGCGGACCGGACAACATCACCGTTGTCGTCGCACACTTCGAATGGGCCCGGCCTCTCGGACGCCGAGGAGACCGATCACGTCGGCCACCAAATTTTCCCCGTCGGCGATCTCGAGCCACTCGAGCGATGCAGTCGCGCCACCAGCGGCCGACACCGCCGACGCCGATCAGCCGGAAGCTGCTCCCACCCAAGCGCCACCGCAGCCCCGGCGGCCGATGCGCACCAATACCCTCGAGATCGCCCCTCCGCGCCGCACCGACACCCCCATCCCCTTTCGCATCCCTCGGTTGCTCCCGCTCGTCCTCGCCGCGATCGCCGTGATTCTGCTGATCGCGTACTCTGATGCGGGTGCGGTGAAAGGCTAGACGTTGGACGTTAGACGTTGGACGTTGGAACAAACCTTGGCGCCGGCTGACGTGGCCGGTCTTCGAGGTTTTTCTCGTCTAACGTCCAACGTCCAACGTCTACCGTCTCACCCCTTGCCCTGCGCCGGTGTCAGCTTCCCCAGCACCCGCGGTCCTCGCGCGCCTGTGGCACTCGGGACATTGCCCGCCTGACCCGCAAGGTGAAGCGCGGCCAGCAGCGCAAAGGCGACAGCCTCCTTGGCCTCGCCATTGAAGTACACCTCATCGAAGAGACGCACCACGCGCGGTGCAAGCGCCCGCGTCAGCGCATCCACAAGGGCGGGATTGCGTGCACCGCCCCCCGAGAGCAGCACCTCGGTCACAGGCTCCGTGACGAAGCGACGGTAGGCGTCCGCGACACTGCGCGAGGTCAGACTCACGGCCGTCGCGACAATGTCCGCATCGCGCGCGCGGGGCGCCGCCGTCCGGCATCGCGCGAGGAACGCGGCGACATACGCCGCGCCGAAATGCTCCCGCCCTGTGGTTTTAGGAGGTGACGCGGCGAAGTACGGGTCCTCGAGCAGCGTGTCGACGACACCAGGGATAGGCGTCCCCGCGCGTGCCATGGTGCCCCCGTCGTCATATCGCTGATCGGGACGCAACGCACGCACGACGCCGTCGATCACGATCACCCCCGGTCCGGTGTCGAACGCGCGCACGAGCGAGAGGGAGTTGCCCGGAGTTTCGCGAGCCGCGCGAGGCCGCCGCGGCCCCGAGGCGCTGGGTCTACTTTCTACTTTCTGTGCTTCTCCTCTCTCGGCCGCGAAGCGGCCGCCGGGAGGGACGACCGTCACGTTGCCGATGCCGCCCAGATTCTGCAGCGCGCGCCAGTCGTGACGCGACCCAAAGAGGACCGCGTCCGCCATCGGCACCAGTGGCGCCCCCTGCCCCGCTGCGGCCACGTCGCGCACACGGAAATCGCTGACGACATCGAGCCCGGTTCGCTCCGCGATGACTGCGGCCTCGCCGATCTGCCAGGTCGACCGTCCCGGCTCGTGCCAGACGGTCTGCCCATGCGACGCAATTGCGCGGATGCGCGTGCGAGGCACTCGGACGGTTTCGAGGAGCTCGTTGGCCGCATCCGCCAGCCACCCTCCGAGATCAAAGCCGAGCTGACACCACTCGGCTGCGCTCACCTGCCGCTGCATCGCGCGCTCGAGTCGCCCGCGCTCGTCCGAGGTATAAGGGCGCACGAGGTGAGCGAGCAGCTCGCACCGAGTCGGTCGCCCGTCCCGGCGGCCGCCTATGAATTCCACCGCGGCCGCGGAGATGCCGTCCAGCGACGTCCCGGACATGAGCCCGACAAAGACCTCGCCCACCTCGCGGCGCCGCTCCTTCCCCACGCGGCTCGTTCGTTCGCGCGCGCTCCGCGCGTCCGAGCGACGACGACCCGCGCTCACGCGACGCCGGGCGGTGGGCCGGGCACGACGCGTCGGACCACCCCGCCGGCCGCCTCGAGCCGATGCTCAGCCTCCGCTCGGTCGATCCCAAGCGCCTGCATCACGATCGCGGTCTTCACCCGACCGTCGGCCGCGTCGAGCAGGACGCGCGCTTGCGCCCGCGCGAGACCACACACCTCGACAATGATGCGTTCGCTCCGTGCGCGCAGCTTTGCGTTGCTGGCGCGCAGATCCACCATGAGGTTCCCGTAGGTCTTGCCCAACCGAATCATCGCGCCGGTGCTGATCATGTTGAGCACGAGCTTGGTTGCCGTGCCCGCCTTGAGCCGCGTGGAGCCGGTGACCACCTCAGGCCCGACGATCGGCAGGATCGGGAACGTCGACGACGGCCAGTAGCTCCGGTGGCGGAGGCGAGCAGGCGATCAGCGCGGTTCGGGCACCCTGCTCATGTGCATATGCCAGCGCGCCGTGTACGTACGGCGTCGCCCCGGATGCGGCGATCCCGACGACGAGGTCGGGTGCCTGCAGGCCGCGACGCTCGAGGTCGTGCGCGCCCCTCTCGGGGCGGTCTTCCGCTCCTTCCTGGGCGCGCGTGAGCGCAGGCGTCCCACCAGCGATGAGGCCCTGAACCAGGTCCGGATCCGTTCCAAACGTCGGCGGACACTCGCTGGCGTCCAGGACACCGAGCCTGCCAGATGTACCGGCGCCTACATAGAAGAGTCGGCCCCCTGCGCGGAACGCGGCCTCGGCCAGATCGATCGCTTGCGCGATGACGACACGTTGGCTCGCCACGGCCGCCGGAACCGCGGCATCTTCAGCAGCCATGAGGTCGACGATCTCGAGCGAGGACGCCAGATCGATATCGACCGTGCGCGGGTTGCGGTGCTCCGTGAGACTCAGGTCGGCGGGATGCACCACGCGGTTCGCCTGTCGCGGCATCGGCGTGCGGGCTAAGTTACCGAGCGATGATCACGTCCCGCAAGCAAGTCCGCATGGCGAAGCCGCATGGCCGTCGCCAGCATCGCGCCGTTCTCGCCACCGCGGGCGCGAGTCTGCTTGTCGTGATCGCGGCGTGTCGGTCGCAGCCACTGCAACACGGCGTCGCCCCCGCGTCAGCGGCGACGACACGCGTCCACGCCCCGCTCGCGGCGGCGAGTACCTCCTGGACGCTCGGCCAGGGCCGGACCGCCACCCTCGCGCCCCACGCGATGATCGCCAGCAATAGTCAGTTGGCGAGCGCCGCAGGCGTCGAGGTCCTGCGTCAGGGCGGAAACGCCGTCGACGCCGCCGTCGCCGTCGGATTCGCGTTGGCCGTCACCCACCCTGAGGCCGGCAACATTGGTGGCGGCGGATTCATGGTCATTCGGATGTCCGACGGACGCACCGCAGCATTCGACTACCGCGAGATCGCCCCCCTGGCGGCGACGCGCGATATGTACGTGCGGCTTGACGGCGGTCCGTCGCGCGAGAGCATCGTGGGACCCAAGGCATCGGGCGTCCCCGGATCGGTCGCGGGCATGAGTGCCGCGCTGCAGGCCTTTGGCCGGCTCCCGCTGCGCACGGTCATCGCCCCAGCCCTCCGGCTCGCGCGCGACGGCTTCATCGTGGACTCGGCCTTCGCTCGATCGATCGCCGGCTCGCGCGCAGAGATCACGCCCTATGCGGGCGCCGCCGTGTTTCTGCCTGGTGGCGAGCCGCCGCCGGTCGGGTCGCGCTTCGTGCAGCCCACCCTCGCTCGGACCCTCCAGCAGATTGCCGATCAGGGACCGGACGCGTTCTATCACGGACCCATCGGCGCGGCGCTCGCCGATGAGATGCGGCGCGATGGTGGCCTCATCACGATGGAAGATCTTGCGCGATACCAGGCCGTGCGCCGTGCGCCGCTCGTCGGCAGCTACCGCGGATACACGCTGCTGACCATGCCGCCGGTGTCGTCGGGCGGCGTAACCGTGCTCGAGACGCTCAACATCCTCGAGACGTTCGATCGACTCCCCCCGTTTGGCTCGACCGAATACGTGCACGTGCTGGGCGACGCGTTCCAGCGCGCGTTCATCGACCGCAACGGGAAGCTCGGCGACCCCGCTTTCGTGGACATTCCTCTGGATCGCCTGACGAGCAAAGCGTACGCGCAGCAGGTGCGCGCAACGATCGCGTCCGACCGCGCGACGCCCACGAGCCGTTTGGTGCCGGAGCTGCAGGAAGGCTCGCAAACCACGCACTACTCCGTCGTCGATGCCGACGGAAACGCCGTCTCGACCACCACGACACTGAACAATCTCTTCGGTTCCGGCGTCTACGTGCGCGACGCGGGTTTCTTCCTCAATGACGAGATGGATGACTTCGCGACGCGCCCGGGACGGCCCAACATGTTCGGGCTGGTCGAGGGTCCGCAGAACGCCATCGCGCCTGGCAAGCGGATGCTGAGCTCAATGTCGCCCACCATTGTGCTGGACTCGACCGGATCCGTGTTCCTCGTCGTCGGCGCCCGCGGCGGCCCGCGCATCATCACGAGCACCGCGCAGGTCATCGTCAACGCGATCGACTACCACATGGGCCTCATGGAAGCGCTGTCAGCCCCACGGATCCACGATCAGGCACGTCCGGATTCGCTCCACTACGATCGCGGCGGACTCGCGCAGCCCGTACTCGACTCCTTGAGCACCATGGGCTACACCACGATCTCCGGCACCGCGAGTGGGACGTGTACCGCCGTGATGCGTACGACCGGCGGCTGGGCCGGCGCCGTCGATCCCCGCGCCACCGGCGGCGCCGTGGGCTACTAGCCGCGGCCCGTTTGGTTTGTCTCCTCTCTCCTGTCTCCTTTCCCCTTTCTATAACGGTCGCAAAGCGACCGTTATCCGCCCCCGTCGCGGAATGCACACGTCCAACGGCGCACCGGATGAGCGCGGAACGCTGCCCGAGCTGACACCGGGAGGTTGCAGGCCGTGGCCGAGTGGCTCGCCCAGTATGCTGCCACCCCGCGCGCGGGTCCCCGTCCGTTTGGGGTCGGCCACCGCGCGCGGTGGGCGCACCCGTCGTGTGACAACTGACTTGATGTGTGCGGTTGCCGGATAGCGGACGCCGTCAATGTCGAGCGAATCGAGCGTGATGCCGATCTGGGCAGCGCCAGGGTTTGTGGCGGTCGGGGGCGCGACGGCCGTGACCCTGAAGGTTGCGAGCGAGCCCGCAGGGATCACGGCGCCGGTCGGTGAGCGAGCGGTATCGGCGACGGTCGCCGTGAAGCTGTCCCCGGGATGGTAGGCACTGGCGCACACACTGACATTGGACAGTAGCACGACCGTCGCACCTGATGGGACGGTGCCACGTTTTCGCGGATCCGCAGAGACACCGAGCGCGAGGCTGCCAGTGGCAACGGCGACCGTTCGCGCCTCGCCGACCGCACGTCGACCGCCATCGCGCGACGTCTCACACGCACCGTCGCATACCGCGACACCAATCGCCACACACAAGGCCAGCGGTCGGGTCTGCAGCCCGATATATTGCGGCATCGACTGTCCCTCGCCTGCGCGCCAATTTCAGTGCGCGACCGCCGGGATGCGGCGACGCACACGCGGGCAAAGCATATGCCAGGTCTGAGTTCCCTCCGCTCGTTATGGCCCTACATGCGCCCATGGCGCGTGCGGCTGGCGCTCGGTCTCTGCTGCGCGATCGCCGCGGCGCCCTTCGCACCATTGGGCACCTGGTTTCTCACCAAGGCGATCAACGATCTCACTCATCATGCGCCGCTCCGCCAGACGTACGGGATGGCTGCACTGATCATCGCCGCGTCGCTCGCCAGTGCACCGTTTCGCTACGCGATGCGCGAACTGTTGAACGGCGTGAGCCGATACGTCGAGTACGACCTGCGCAACGCGCTGTTCACGCACCTGGAGCGCCTCGACGCAGCGTATTTCGGCCGAACGCGCACCGGCGACATCATGGCACGACTGACGAACGACCTGGCGGCGGTCCGCGTCGCGGCCGGGCCCGCCATCATGTATCTCGTCAGTACCATCGCCGGCGCCGTGTTCACACTGGGCTTCATGCTGCACATCAGCCCGCGGCTCACTGGCCTCACACTACTGCCGATGGCCATCCTGCCGATCATGATGGTTCGGCTCGGGCGCGCGATCCACGAGCGATTCGAGGCGGTACAGGACCAGTTCGGCACCCTCACCACGCGCACCCAGGAAAACCTGTCCGGCACGCGCATCGTCCGCGCGTATCGCCAGGAGGCCGCCGAGATCGCGCGATTCGCTGGACTGAACAACGAGTATCTCGTGCGGAACATGCGGCTCGCCACGCTGAACGGCATTATGAGTCCGAGCTTCACGATACTCGCCGGACTGGGCGCCGTCGTCGTGCTCGGTGCCGGTGGGGTCCTCGTGGTGCACGGCACCATCAACGTCGGAGAGTTCGTCGGGTTCTCGATCCTGCTCTCGATGCTGACATGGCCGCTCATTGCGCTCGGGTACGTCGTCAATCTGTTCGAGCGCGGGGCCGCGTCGATGGGCCGTCTCAACGAGATCTTCGATGAGCAGCCGACGATCGTCGACCCGCCGCACCCGCTCGCGCTGCCACCGCTGGCGCCGAGCGCGCGCGGGCGCACGCTCGAGTTCCGCAACGTGAGCTTTCATTACCCGACGCGTCCAGGCGAGCCGGTTCGGCCAGTGCTGCGCGATATCTCCTTCACGGTGCCGGCAGGCACGACACTGGGTGTGGTCGGCGCGACCGGCAGTGGCAAGAGCGCGCTCATCGATCTCATCCCGCGTCTCTTCGACCCGCAGGCCGGGGACATCCTCATCGACGGCGTACCCATTCGCGAGCTGCGCGTGTCCGAGCTGCGACACGAGATCGGCATCGTCCCGCAGGAGAGTCTGCTCTTCAGCGACACGATTGCCGCGAACCTCGCCTACGGCCGACCGGACCAGGACCTGAATGCGCTGTCATCGCTGACGGATGCCGCGGATGCCGATATGGGCCTGCCGTTCACGCCGGACGAGCAAACCCGCTGGGCCGCCGATGTCGCACAGCTGGACGAGACGGTGATGCAATTCCCCGGGGGCTATGGCACCATGCTCGGGGAACGCGGCATCAACCTCTCCGGAGGACAGAAGCAGCGCACCGCGCTCGCGCGTGCCCTCGCCCGACGCCCTGCCATCGTGTTGCTCGACGATGCACTCTCGGCCGTGGATACCCATACCGAAGCGGAGATCCTCCGAGCACTTCGTGATGCCGTCAGCGGCCGGACGGCGATCATCGCCTCCCACCGCGTGAGCGCCATCCGGGACGCAACCTGGATCATCGTGCTCGACGAAGGGCGCATTGTCGAGCAGGGCCGGCACGAGGAGCTGCTCGCGCTCGAGGGGCGATACTGGTCGCTGCTCAGGCGGCAACAACTCGTCGAAGCGGTCGAACAGGACGCGGCATGACGACGCACCCACCGTCCGAAGCACAATCGTCGCAGCCCGAGGTGCTCGTCGTCGAAGACAACATGCTCGCCGCCGACGCGCTGCGTCTCCTGCTCGAGACCCAAGGGTATCGCGTGCGGGTTGCCGCGTCCGTCGCGGAGACGATACGCGCGTGCGCTGCCCACCCCGTCGATCTCATGCTGCTCGACCTCACGCTGCCCGACGGCAGTGGCCTCGACGCATTGGCAACCGCCTCTGCCAATGGGACGACACCCCGGATCACCGTCGCGCTCACCGGCCATGATGATCGGGTGTTGACCGAACGGTGCCGGCGCGCCGGATGTCGCGAGGTGCTCCTCAAGCCGGTCCAGCCGCGAGAACTGCTTGGGCGCGTCGCGGGATGGCTCGCGTGACGCAGTTCGTCGAGCGCCGACGGCACCGCCGCGCCGGCCCGTTCCTCCGGTGGTACTACACCCTCAAGTATGGCGCCTTCCGGAGCGAGCGCCGTCCGCGCGACGGGCGCCGCGGATTGCTCGCCCTGCAGATCGACGCGCTGGCCTACGCCGATTTGCGCCGTGCGATCCGTCGCGGGTACTGTCCGACCATCACCCGATTGTTGCGCGAGCAGGGGTACACGCTCCGGCGGTGGTTCTCGGGGCTGCCCTCCGCGACACCGTACTGCCAGGCCGGCATCTTCTACGGCGAGAACGCCGGCATCCCTGCCTTTCGGTTCTACGACAAGCTCCTGCGCAGAGTCATCACCTGCAACGCACCCGAGGGCGTGCAGTACATCCACGACCGGATCACGGCGCCCGGCGCATTGGCAGGCGGATCGAGTTACGTCAACCTGCTGGACGGCGACGCCCAAACCGTCGCGTTCACCGTCGCAACACGACAACGCATGTCCGTCTACCGCCGGCTGGGCGGTACGCGCATGCTCCTGCTCATCGCCCTCCACCCCATCCGGATGCTCCGGATCGGCGTGGTATCGGTCGTCGAGTGGCTGCGTGAAGAGTGGGAGCGGATGTGGGGTGAGCTGAGCGGTCGCGTGACCCACTCAGAAGGGATCTTTCCCTTCCTGCGCATCCTCAGCAATGTCGTCGTGCGCGAGCTCCAGACGATGGCGATTCTGCTCGACCTCTACCTCGGCGTGCCCGTCATCTACAGCACCTTCATGCAGTACGACGAGCTCGCCCATCACTTCGGCCCGCGGAGCCGCCAGGCGCTCTCGGATCTCAAGCGGACGGACGCGAGGGTCAAGGAGCTGTTGCGCATGGTGCGCGTCGCAGCCGGCCGCGGCTACGACGTCGTGATCTTGTCGGACCACGGGATGACGCCGGCCTTGAGCTATCGAGTTGCCTTTCGCGAGTCGTTGGGGACGACGGTCGCCGGCATCCTCGCTGGCGACGCCAAACGGCCTGGGCGGCACTCGCTGCACACCGTCGCGAGCTTCGCCGAAGACAGCGAATACGCCGACGTGGGCGCCCAGGTCCTCGATGCGGCAGCGCTCGTCGCGCCACCCGACTACGGACGCGTCCGTCATGCGCTGCGCCGCGCCCGCGACTGGATGCGCCAGCACTACGGGCTCCGCGAGATCATCCTCCCCGAGAAATACCGCGTCGACATTCGCAACGCGGTCGTGGTGACTTACAGCTCCTGCCTCGCACAGCTGTACTTCGCCGACGATGAACGCCCGCTCACCCGCACCGACATCACGGGCGACCCGCGGCGGTCGCACCTCTATGCCAGGCTCCTCGGTCACCTGGGCATTGGCCTCATCGCCACGCGGATCGCGGACGGCGTGCACGTCGAGAGCCGACGTGGCCGCGCGATCATTCGCTCGGGCCGAGTCGACGTGACCGCGGGGACCAATCCTCTGGCGCCGTACGGCGAAGACGAGCGCACCGCGCGAGCAGTGGAGTCGTTGGTGCGCCAACCCAATGGCGGAGATCTCGTGCTGTTCGGCGCATATGACGGGGATGAGATCGTGTCCTTCGACGATCAGGTAGGCGCCCACGGCTGCGTGGGAGGCGACCAGACCTTCCCCTTCCTCATCACCCCGCCCCAGCTCGACCTGTCGGGGGTCGCAATCGAAGACGCCCGGGACATTCACCGGGTCATCATGACGCGCTATGCCGCGCCGTCGCGCCCGGAAGTGTCGTCTGCGAGTGGCCGTGGAACAGGCGCTAGCGACTCTCGAGAAGCCGCATCCCGCTCCGGCGCCGCAGCCTGAGCGTCCACATTGCCACGGTCGACGATGGCGCGGAAGTCGGCCCCGCTCAGCCGATCGGGGTCCGACCACCCCTCGCCCCTCGCGAGCTGAAGCCCGACGCCGTCTGACCGACGCTGGACTCCACGCACGACGGCAGCCACCGCACCGAGTGGCGCGTCGGCCTGTACGACGGTGTCCACCGCCCACGCCCCGCGGTCACGCCCCTTGCGAGTGTAGCGATAGGTAGCCGTATAGATCGCGTGGCGCGGCTCTGTTCGTGCAGAGTCGCCGACCTCATCGGCAGCCCTCGGAGCACCGTCATCCACCGCAACGACTGCCACGGCACTTTCGAGAGGGCCCTGCCGCAGCGGCGGGAACAGATATACCTCGATCACGCGCTCCGCCCCCAGTCGCTCGGCAATCGCTCCAAGGAACCGCTCCGCGGTTTCCGACACGCGGGCCGCACCGAAGGCGCTCACCGAGCGAGCACCAGACCGGACGCGTTGATCGGCGTCGCCTCGCCAATGCCGCGCGCATCGAGCTCGCGCTCGACGTAGAGCCGGAGAATGTGCATGAAGTCCTGCGCGTTGGTGACGACGCCGAACGCCTGATGCGTCCCGCGGTCCTTCAGCTTGCTCACCACGAACTCCGACGAGTCGACGCACACCGTCGGGAGCTCGCGCAGCGACCCGTCGGGATTCGTGACGAACGCCGGCAGCATGTTGCCCGTGGCAATCGCGTGCAGGGCCGTGGCGATCAGGAGTGCCATCGTCGCCTTCGTGGTGTGGCGCTTCATCGCGTCCTGGCCCGCGATCGCGTCCGTGATCACGTCGGGCAACGGACCATCATCGCGAATCGATCCCGTCAACACGAATGGCACGCCATACCGGACACACGCGTGCATGATGCCACCCGTGATGATGCCTTGCCGAACCGCGTCGGCGATGGACCCCGCAGCGCGCACTTGATTGATGGCACGCATGTGGAGACCGTGACCACCGACCGCGGCCTGGCCCGTGCCACTGACGCCCAGGCTCGTCCCGAAGATCGACGCCTCGATATCGTGCACGGCGACGGCGTTGCCGGCGAGCAGCGCCGCGACGAATCCATGCTCGATGAACCAGACCATGTCGGCCCGGGCTCTCGAGTGCACGAGCGCCGGCCCCGCGACCCAGATCGGGTAGCCCCCGCGCTCGCGCTCATCGATGAGCAGGCGAGCCATGATGGCGTACTCGATCGGCTTCTCGCGAGACACATCGCTCGTCATGAACTTGAATTCGCTCGGCGCCTCGGGGTCGAGGAACGCCGTCGCATGGACGTAGATGCCTTCGCTGCCGTCTTCGGCCACCCCGACGGCGACGCGCTCGCCGGCCTTCACCCGCCGACCCTCGCGCACCCACAGGATGCCGGCAGAGTCCATGACGAGCGCCGAATCCATCCGGGGCTCGCGGGGCAGCCGCCACCCGCCGTCGAACTTGACGTACGTCGGTAGGTTGGTGGTCGAAAAGAAGCCGTCAGGGAGCACGCCATCTGCCGGCGCGGGGACGAATGTCGCGTCAGGCGCGCTCGTGAAGCGCGGGGCGGCGAAATCGGGGGGTGAGAATCCAGTCACAGGCGAAAAATGGCGGCCGCGTCAGAGGAGCGCCACGGGATCACGGTCCCATGCGATGCGCAGGCCGTGCGCTGCGGGGACCGGAAAGCGCCGCACGAAGTATTGTGCCAGTCGCGTGAGGCGCCCGGCGTGCTCGGCCTTGACCAGCATGTGCCAGCGCCACCGTTGCTTGATCCGCTCGACCGGACACGGCGCCGGACCGATGATCTCGATGTCGCCGCCGCCGTCGCGCGCGGCGAGGCGCCGCAGCCAATCCGCCCCGCGCGTAGCAAAGTCCGCAGTCGGCGCCTCCGCCAAGCCGCTGAATACGACGTTGGCGAGCCGGACCAGTGGTGGATAGGGCGGCTGTCGCCTGCCCGCCAGCTCCTCGGTGACGAAGCCCGCGTAGTCGTGCGATACCGCGCACCGAACCGCGTGGTGCCCGGGGACTCGCGTTTGGATGAACACCTGACCGCCTTTGGGCCCACGGCCCGCCCGCCCCGCGACCTGACAGAGGAGCTGGAAGCACCGCTCTGACGCGCGGAAGTCCGGGAGGTTGATCCCGACGTCGGCATTGATGACGCCGACGAGCGTCACGTTCGCGAAATCGAGTCCCTTGGCGATCATTTGAGTGCCAAGCAGCATGTCGACCTCGCCACGGCCGACTCGATCGAGGATGTCGGCATGCGCCCACTTGCCACTGGTGGTATCGATGTCCATCCGCGCCACCCGCGCAGTGGGGAACCGCTCGCTCAGCAATCGCTCGACTTGCTGTGTACCAAGTCCCCGGCGGCGCAACACGGACTCGCCACACCGCACGCATCGGGTCGCAATCGGCGCGTGATGCTGACAGTAGTGACACACCATCCGATCGGGCGACCGATGATACGTCAGGGTGATGGAGCAGTGGGGGCAGACCGTCACCTCGCCGCACGCAGCGCATTGCACGAACGCCGCATATCCGCGTCGATTGAGGAGCAGGATGCTCTGCTCCCCCCGTGCGAGCGTTGCGCGTAACGCGGTCTCGAGCGGCTCGCTGATCACCATCGCAAACGGGTCCGGGGCCGGCGCCGCCGGATCGATGCCGATACTCGGACGCTGTCGCAGGTCGACAACCGTCACCCGCGGCAGCAGGCCGCCACCCACACGCTCGGGCAGTGGCAGGTAGCGATACTTGCCCGACGTGGCGTTGACCCACGATTCGAGACTGGGCGTTGCACTCCCGAGCACCGCCACCGCGCCGGCATGCCGAGCGCGCACGACCGCGAGCTCGCGCGCGTGGTAGCGTGGGGACTCGCCCTGCTTGTAGGTGCTCTCGTGCTCCTCGTCGACGATGATCGCCCCGAGATCGGGAAGCGGGGCAAAGACAGCCGAGCGCGCGCCCACCGCGATGCGCTTCGTGCCATCCCGCAGCGCGAGCCACGCGTCGTACCGTTCGCCCTCGCTGAGCGCGCTGTGGAGCACGGCCACGCGATCACCGAACACGGCGCGAAACCGATCGACCGTCTGCGGGGTGAGGGCAATCTCCGGCACGAGCACGATCGCCGATTGCTTCCGTTCGTTCACGACCCGACGGAGCAGCTCGATGTACACAAGCGTCTTGCCACTGCCTGTCACGCCGTGCAGCAGACAGACCTCTCCCGGTTGCGCGGCCATGAGCGCGCTGATCGCTGCCGCTTGCGCGGGCGTCGGCCGGTGGCCCGCAGGCGGCTCGACCCGCCGTGCAGCGAATGGATCGCGATCGAGCACCTCGTCGATCAGGCTGATCAGGCCACGCGTGTGCAGCGCCTGAATGACTGATGGCGCGCAGTGCACCTGCTCGATCAGCAGCTCGACCGACGTGCGACCACCGACCGACTCGAGGTACTCATAGGCGGCGCGCTGTCGCGGCGCACGGGCGAAGAGTCGTTCCCGCTGGAGGAGCGAAGGCACGTCGTTTCGGAGCTCAGCCACCCGCCGGGTCTTGCGAGATGGGTGAGGCGCTGCGGCTCCGGTGAGGGCTGCCGGCAGCGCAGAGCGGACCGCAACGCCCAGGGGCACGGCGTAATAGTCTGCCATCCACTGGCAGAGCGTCATGAGCGGCGCGTCCAGGACCGGCGTCGCGTCGGGAACCTCGAGAATCGGTTTGGGGGTGCCACGCGCGGGCGGCGCATCCGTCGCGCCGATGCAGATGCCTACGACGCGCCGCGAGCGGAAGGGGACCACAACCCGCGTCCCGGGCACCAACGGGTTTGCCGGCTCGCCCTCGACCGCATATGTGAAGGTCTGGAACAGTGGCAGCGCCAACGCGATCTCGACGAACCGCTGCGGTGGGTGGTGGGCCAGCGCGCCCTCACCCCCCGGCCCGGCCTCAGTCGCGCCACCAGTCCTCTCCGCCCCCACGGTCGACGCCATACAGGAAATATGGCGCTCCGGCAGTCCTCGAGGTTGGTCGTCCAGCGTCTAACGTCCAACGTCCAACGCTTCTTAGTCTCCTTTCTCCTTTCTCCTCACTCCTTTCTACGCGAAGCGTTAGCGCCCGTCTCCGTCAAGGGCTGGGAGCCGGAGGCGGTTTTCCGAGCCAGCCACGAGAGGCGCGACGCGGACGGGGACGCCACCTGGGCGAGGTATGCGATGAGCGCGTCAGCGAGCTGTATGCCCCGCTGGAACCGCTCGTCGGGAGACTTCGCCAGACACTTCATGATGACCGCCGCGAGGGCCGGCGGGGTGCGCGAATCGACGACCTCGGGAGCCACCGGCGCCTCGTGCACATGCTTGTAGCCGACGGAGTACGAATCGGCGCCGTCGAACGGCGGAAACCCGAGCAGCATCTCGTACAGCATCACGCCAACGGCGTACAGGTCGCTCCGCCCATCGACCATGCGTCCCATTGCCTGCTCCGGGGACATGTAATGCGGAGTCCCCATCGCCCGTCCGGTGCCCGTGAGTCGCCCATGCCTTCGCGCCGTCGCAATCCCGAAGTCGGTGATGATCGCGTAGCCATCGTCATTGAAGAGAATGTTGTCCGGCTTGATGTCGCGGTGCACCACGCCCCGGCGATGGGCGTAGTCCAGCGCACACGCGACCTGCGCAGCCGTCGACGCGGCGAAGTTCGGCGGCACCGATCGCTCCCGGACCAGTCGGTCGGCCAGCGAGCCCCCGCCAAAAAAGGGCATCAGGAGATACACGATGTCGTCGGTGGCGCCGTAGTCGACGATGGGACAGATGAAGGGATGAACGAGAATGTGCGGCAGCTTCCGCCTCGCGACGGAAGCGCTCTCGCATCTCCTCTTCCTTCGCCAGTTGCGCGTGCAGGACCTTGATGACCAACGGTCGGCCCAGAGCCACGTGCTCGGCGTAGTAGACGTGCGCCATGCCGCCGCTGCCCAATCGCCGGACGATGCGGTAGCGATTACCAGTCACCCGTCGGAGTTGGGAGACCTCCGCGTCCGGCGGCTCGCTGGCGGTCGCGGTTAGAGATGGCAGGGCACTCGCGCAGCGGGTGCATTGGACTGCGACCGCGCGATTCCACGTGCCGCAGTCGATACAGAACAGAGCGTTATCCTCCGAACTCGAGGCGCACGAAATCGTAGGGCGGCCACGGGCCACTGAGCGCGATATCGAGCCCGGATGCCCGCCGCGCCGCAGCGGCGACGGCCTCCGCGAAGTCGCGCCAATGTGACCGCTCCACGAGGAACGACGCGCTGATATCGTCGACGTCACGTGTGGGCTCCCTCGGCTGCGGCACGAGCGACCATGCCGCTGCATGGCCGCTGACTTCGTGGAAGACCTCGAACGCCCGGCTCTCCAACGGTGTCGGCTTCGCCGCGGAGCGTGGATGGGCCCCGCGATGCTCCGCCGACCGCCCCGCGCATCGGACGTGGACCCGTGCTTCGGCCCGACCGTCGACATATCGCACGGCGTCCATCAGCGGAGCGTAGTGCAGTTCCAGCCATCCCTTGAGCGTGTCCAGTCGGCGAAAGACGACACCTGGCGGCACCGGTACGACCGATCGGTGCGCGAACAACGCAGTCACGACGGACCGGTGTAGGTCGACGTCCGGTGGCTCCGGCCCCCGCCGGTTGGCTGCGACGTCGGCGACCGCGGCGGCCAGGTCCCGGTAACTCACGAGACGCACGCCGGTTGGCAGTGCCTCGGGTGCGCCTGCAGCATGGTCCACGATGCCGTAGAGACGAATCGATGGACCGGGTCCGCGCGGACGCCTCATCCCGCCAACTTACAACATTGCCGCCAGGTGGGCGACGCAGGCGGCGGCCGTCTGCTCGACCGCATACCCGCCCTCGAGCGCGCTCACCACACGCCCGCCGCACCAGACCCCGGCGCGTGCCACGACCTCGCGCGTCAAGGTATCGATGTCGTCGATCTCGAGCGTAAAGCCGCCGAGGGGATCACCACGCAGCGAGTCGAAGCCCGCGGAGATCAGCACGAGATCGGGCCGAAAGGCAGCGGTTGCCCGGTCCACCCCCTGCAAGAACGCGTCAACATAGCGCTGTGCCGGCAGATCGGCCGGCATCGGGATGTTCCACACGGTGCCGCGCGGCCCACGGTCGTCTGCGGCGCCCGTGCCCGGGTACCAGGGCCACTGGTGCATCGACACGAAGTGGATGCCGGGGTCGTCCTCGACCAGCGCCTGCGTTCCGTTCCCGTGATGGACGTCCCAGTCGACGATCAACACCCGGTCGAGGCCTCGCCGGAGCCGTGCGTAGCGCGCCCCGATCGCGACGTTGCCAAAGAGACAGAAGCCCATGGCCCGCTCCGCCAGCGCGTGGTGGCCGGGCGGTCGCACCGCGCAAACACTGCGCACAGCATCACCGTCGATCGCCCGGTCGACGCCGTCCAGCACGCAGCCAACCGCCGCGGTCGCCGCCGCCCACGACCCGGGGCTCAGCACCATGTCCGCGTCGAGGTGAACGAGCTCGCCGCCGCCCGCGAGATCCCGAATCTCCGCGACATAGGCCGCCGCGTGCGCGAGCTCGAGATCCGCCTCCGTCGCATGCCGTCCCTCGAGATGCTGCACCGCGTGGAACACATCCGGCCGGTCGCGCAGCGCCCGCGGAATCGCCCGCAACCGCCCCACGTGCTCCGGATGCCCCCACCCGGTGTCGTGTCGCCCGCAATCAGAATGGGAAATGAACGCCGTCGCCATGCGTTGAATAATAGGGGACCGGCCTACACCCTCACCGCCCGCGTGATGTCGTTGGATCGGCTGGTATGGGCGACGCAATGCGTCGCCCGTTATCACCGCCCGCATCGAATCGTTGGATGGGCGGGTAGGGGCGACGCATGCGTCGCCCTCCCATTGCACACGCCCGTGGCCGGATTGCCCCCACGGTACCGTTGGATCGGCGGTCCAAATGCGAAATGAACGCGGTGGTCATCCGTGCAATGTACGGGGACGCCTCAAATCCTCACCGCCCGCATCGAATCGTTGGATCGGCGGGTAGGGGCGACGCAATGCGTCGCCCGTCGTCGCCGCCCGCATGTGTTTGTGGCCCGATGGTCCGTTACGACCGTACCGGCCGTCGACGCCGAAACGTAAGCAGAAAGATCGAGCCATCCTTGGCACCGGCGTCCGACACGGTCGCATCCTCGTCGCGCACCTCGATCCCGTTCAGCTTCATCACGAACGCGTCGCTGTCGCCGAAGTCGGGATAGAGCACGTCGAGCGCACGCCGCTTGACCACACGGACCGGCGTGGTGGCGGGAGCCTCGATCCGCACGACATCCCACACTTCGGGCATCTGCACGCGAAGCGTCAGGCTCGGCTCTCCGTCTTTCCCCAATCGGATCGTCGCCGGCTGCGACCGGAGTGTTGCGACGAACGGTCCCTGCTCGCCCCCCGCAGCGCCCGACCCGCCGCTCATACCACGCCCTCGGCGGCACTGGGCCCGGAGGCCGGTGGCGGCAATGTCGTGAAGAATCGAGCCACCTGCTGATCGAAGAGGTACGTCGATCCCGTCACCGTCGTCGCGCTCGTATCCGCAGCCACGCCCACCACGACCTCTTCCCCACCCTGTCCTCGGAAGCTCACGTGCGTCGGACCCTCCTGCTCGAGAAACGCGGGATACAAACTGCTCCGACGCAGGAAGAATTGCTTCGCTGCCGCCAGCACGGCGGCCGGTGCGAGCGACGTGCGCGTCCGGTGGAGCGATCGAATGGGAGGGATGGATGCCATGCCGGAAAATTAACTATCCGACAGTCACGACATCCACCGCTTGATATTCGAGTGGGATCTCGACCGTGAAAGTCGCCCCGTCGCCGGGCGCTGACACGAGATCGATGTCGCCGCCGAGGAGCCGCGCCAGTCGTCGCGACAGCGCCAGACCGAGACCCGTGCCGCCGTAGCGGCGGGTGAGCGATCCATCCGCTTGCCGGAACTCGTCGAACACCAGTCGCTGCGACGCAACGGGCACACCGATGCCCGTATCCTGCACACGATAGAGCGCACGACCGTGCGCCACCTCGATCGAGGCCGTGACGACCCCCGAGGCCGTGAACTTGAAGGCGTTGCTCAGGAGGTTGCCGAGGATCTTCACCAGCTTGCGACGGTCGCTGCGCATGTACGGCACCGGATCATCGGGCAGCTCGATGCGCAGCTCCGTGCGCTCCGGACGGCCCTTCGTCGTCGCGACCGCCTCGCGCAGCGGGTCGCGCGGGTCGAACGTCTCGACCAGTACCTCGAGCGCCTCCCGCTTGAGCGATGTCATCTCGAGCAGGTTGTCGACCAGCGCCAGGAGCCGCTCGCTCGCGTCACGCGCCAGCGTGAGGTCGTTGCGCTGCCCCTCCGTCAACGGCCCCGAAAACTCCTCCTGCAGCAGCGCAATGTAGCCCATGACGGCCGTCAGAGGCGTGCGCAGCTCGTGCGTGACGTTGGAGAGGAATTCATCCTTGATCCGCCGCGCCTCGACGACCGCGAGGTATTGCTGCTCGAGCTCCGCTTTCGACTCCGTGAGCGCGGCGTTCGCGCGACGGAGCTCCTCGATCAATGACGCCTTTTCCGCCGTCGCCGCCATTTGCGCGGCGACGATGCGCAACAGGCCGCGCCGCTCGCTGCTCAGCGCCCGGACATCGGAGAAATAGAACGTCACCGCCCCGAGCACGCGGTTGGCCGTCTGCAGCGGCAACGCGATCAGCGCCCGGAACCCGAGCTCACTCGCGACCTCTTGCCAATCTTCGAGGTACGGATCCGCAAACACATCCGGCACCTCGATCGCCCGCCGCTCACTTGCGGCCTCCCCACTCGGCCCGAATCCCAACCGGACCCGCATCTCGCCCAACCAGGGTTCGTAGCGCTTCGGCCAGTTGTAGGCAGCCGTGAGACGCATCAGCTCCGAAGCGCCGTCAATGAGATACACGGATGCAAAGGTCGCCCCGACAACTGGACTCACGCGCTCGAGCGCGAACCGAAAGACCTCTTCCGGCCGATCCGCTGTCAGGAAGGCATGGACGATCTCCCGCACCGCCATGAGCTCGCGTACGGCAGCCTCGGACGAGATCGCCGGGATGCTATCGGGCGACGGTGAGCGGACGCGCTCGGCCGCAGCCGAGAGCGATTTAGTCACAGTCCAGGCCTGAAATGCACTAACGCCAATCTACACTGATAGTTGCGGCGGGAACAGGCGAATGATGGATCAGGGATCAGCGGCCAGGGACCAGGGGTCGTCGTTGTTATTCCATGACCCCTGACACCCGACGCCTGGCTCCGCCGTTTAGGCCACACCCGCGACTACGCAACCAGTCGCTCAACCGCCTGCACAACCGGGCCAAACGATAGCGCCCTCCCCCCGACTCGGGTCGCCAACTCGTCCGCCAGCTCCCGCTGCCCCTCGTTCAGCAACTGGCCAACCAGCCACGGGCCCGCGCGGGGATTGCGGAACCAATCCTCGTCGAAACGCTCGGTCAAAACAGTCGCGAGCAATGCTCCGAGCTGCCACGCACGCAGATACCTGGCGGCATAGAATCGCGAGTCGACGTCTATGAATGCATCCGCGCGCTTGTAGCGAAAGGAGGTCGCGGCGCTCAGCGTCTCGACGTAGAGATCACTCAACCCATCCCAGTTCGTACCCGCGGCGTAGAGCTCCGCCTCATAGATGAGTTTCGCGCAATAGCGCCTGAGGAACTGCAATTCCTCGAGCGCGGCCGCACGGAGAAAGCTCGGGAGCTGCTTCTTGCCGAGCCCCGAGTAGCGGAGCAGCCAACCCGGCGTCTGGGTCAGATGGTCGAAGAGCATGGCGTAGCTCTCCGTGACCGAGTTGTCGCCGACCCACCGGTACTCGAACGGATAGTCCGGCCGCGTGTAGGCAAAATGAAGCGCGTGCCCCAGCTCGTGCAGCAACGTCTGGTAGTCGGTCTCGCCACCGTGGGGGCGCATGACGAGGTAAACCTCCTCGGGCACGCGCACGGGGGCGCAGAACGCGCGAGATCGCTTGCCCTCCCGCTCGCCGACATCGTAGCGGATTCGCCCGTTGGCCGTCGGGTCGATGCCCATCTCCGTGACCTGACGGCGGACGACCGACTCCATCTCCGGACCTGGGAAGTACTGATCGAACTCCGGCGCCCGCAGCAGTGCGAGCGCATTCTGCTCGTGTGAGCTCGTTGACCGACACGCCGAGGGACCGGCGCGCGGCGTCGGGCAAGAGCGCGTCCCACATTGCTTTCGTGTCCGAGAGGCAGGCGCGACACTGGCGGAGCAGCGCGTCGAGATCGACGCCGCTCAGCGTCGTGAAGGTCGCGTTGTAGTCGTCGGCCAGCTGCAAGCCCTCGACGAAATCGCGTTCCCGTTGCAGGCGGTCCCGTCGGATCGGCACCAGCTCCCGTTCGACGAGCGCCGCGCGAGCGTCGTCCAGCGCCAACCGCTCTTTCCGATTCGTCAGGTTCGCCAGCTCGATCGGCACGCGCTGGTAGGGAATGGGCCCGTGATCAGGCACATCGACGATCGCGCTCGCTTCCCACGCGATCTCGCGTTCCTCCAGTGGCGCCACCGCGCGCCCGGCCTGCGACTCGACTTCCCACTCCAACAGCAATCGTGCAGACCGGTGCGCGTCGGAGCCGCCGCTCGCGCCGGTGAACGCGTCGCGCAACAGCTCGATCGCGTCCCTCCCCAGCACCGCCGCGTGTCGCCGATAGATCGGCTGCAGTTCAGCCGTCGGCTTGAGACCGGCGTGTGCGAGATAGAACTCGCGCGACACCTCCTCCATGAAGGCCTGTCCGCCCCGCCGGAGCCCTTCCATAGTCAACACGATTTACCCGCCCACACGCTCCACGAGATACGCCGCCAACGCGCTGGCCGCGACGCGGTCCTGCGTGAGCGAGTCGCGATCGCGCACCGTGACCGACCCATCGGCCATCGTCTGGCCGTCGATCGTCACGCAGTACGGCGTCCCGACTTCGTCCTGGCGGCGGTACCGGCGGCCGATCGAGCCCGACTCATCGTAGAACACCGGCAAACTGCGCCGAAGCTCGGCCGCGAGCTTGGTCGCGAACTCCGGCATGCCATCCTTCTTCACCAGTGGAAACACGCCGGCCTTGGTCGGCGCGAGTGAGGGATGCAGCCGAAGCACCGTGCGCCCCTCCGCTTCGCCAGGCACCTCCTCCTCGCGGTACGCGTTGATGAGCACCGCGAGCGTCACGCGATCGGCGCCCACCGATGTCTCGATGACGTACGGCACGTAGCGACGATTCAGCGGCTGGTCGAAATACTCCAGCTTCTTCCCTGAATACTCCTGGTGCTGCTTGAGATCGAAGTCGCCCCGATTGTGGAGCCCCTCGATCTCCTGGAATCCCAGCGATCCAGCGAAGTCGAACTCGATGTCGAACGCCGCACGTGCGTAGTGCGCCAGCTCCTCTTTGGTGTGCTGGTGGAACTGGAGTCGCTTCGGATCGAGTCCCAGGGACTCGTGCCACGCAAGGCGCTCGGCTTTCCACCGCTCGAACCACGACATGGCAGTGTCGGGCTCCACGAAGAACTGCATCTCCATCTGCTCGAACTCCCGCGTTCGAAAGATGAAGTTGCCCGGCGTGATTTCATTGCGAAACGCCTTGCCGATCTGCGCGATGCCGAACGGGATCTTCTGGCGAGTCGACTGCTGGACGTTCAGGAAGTTGACGTAGATCCCCTGCGCCGTCTCGGGACGCAGGTACACGACGGCCGCACTCTCTTCGACCGGCCCCATGAACGTCTTGAACATGAGGTTGAACTGGCGCGGCTCCGTGAGCGCGCACGCCTCCCATTCGCCCGGTCGCTTGCTCGGCTTCTGCAGGCAGCGGGCGTCGGCGAGCTTGTCGGCCCGGAAGCGCCCCTTGCACGTCCTGCAGTCCACGAGCGGGTCGGTGAACCCCGCCACGTGTCCGCTCGCCTCCCAGACGCGAGGATGCATGAGGATCGCGGCGTCGAGTCCTTCGACGTCATCGCGCGACCGGACCATCGCGCGCCACCAGCGATCCTTGATGTTGCGCTTGAGCTCGACGCCCAGCGGCCCGTAGTCCCACACGGAGCCGGTCCCACCGTAGATCTCCGACGATTGAAAAATGAACCCGTGTCGCTTGCACAGCGACACGAGCTTGTCCATCACGTCGGGATAGCTGGAAGGCATGGCAAAGGGGCGCGAGAGAAGAACCGTGGACCACCGGCGGGAGGGCGTCCGGTTGGAGCTCCGAACGTCAGTGGTGTCCGGCGAGGGCGCGGCCCACCGACAGGCGGCGTGCAATCAGCGCCCCGTGCCCCCGCCCATTTTCGATGAAGACCTTGTTCGCATCGTTGCCCTGGGCCAGGACTCCGGCGATGAACACGCGCTCGACATTGGTCTCCATCGTTGCCGGATCGAAAGTCGGAACACCGGTGTCCGGCTGCATGCTCACGCCCAGCTGCTGCAGCAGCGTCGTATCCGGCGTGAAACCCGTCATGAGGTACACCCGATCGGCCCGTAGCCGTTGCGTGCCCGTCGGGCCCTCGACGAGCACGGCATCGACCTCGATCCGCGTCGCCCGCGAGTTCCAATGGACGGCGATCGAGCCATCGGCCAGCCGATTGGTGATGTCGGGGAGGACCCAGGGTTTGACGTTGGTATCGAGTCGGTCGCGAAAATGCACCATTGTCACCTTCGCGCCGCACCGCCACAAGTCGAGCGCGGCATTCGACCGCCGAGTTGCCGCCGCCGATGAGGACGACATCGCGTCGAAACGCCTCGTGTCCCTCGGAGTAGAGATGCGAGACATGTGGCAGCGTCTCGCCGGGAATGTGCAGCAGATTGGGGTTGCCGAAGTACCCGGTGGCGATGACGACCGCGTCGTACGGCGCTTCGACGGTTCCCCGCGCCGTCTCGGATCGGACGACGAAGTGCTCTCCCGCCCGTACGATGTCGAGCACCGGTTCATACAGCCGCAACAGCAGGCCGAAGTACTGAGCCGTCATTCGATAGTACGCCAGGGCTTCGCGCCGCGTCGGCTTCTCGCCCGCGGTCACGAACGGCAGGCCGCCAATCGAGATCTTCTCCGCAGTCGAAAAGAACGTCATGTAGGTGGGATAGCTCGCGAGGCTGCTGACGAGGCACGACCGGTCGTAGACGAGCGGCCGAGCGCCCGCCTGCTTGAGCGCGATGGCCGTGGCGAGGCCGCAAGGCCCCGCCCCAATCACGGCGACAGACGTGGTGCTCGGTGCACTTCCCCGTGCCATGCCTATCGCCTCGCAGTCCTGCGCAGGCCGTTGCGGTGCGCCATCAGACGTGCGCAGCGCCGGCGAGCTCGATGATCTGGTCGCGCCGCGTCCCGACGCTCACGAACCGGATCGGCGCTTCGACCAGCTCTTCGATGCGGTCCAGGTAGCGCCGAGCGGGGCCCGGGAGATCATCGAGGCGGCGCACATCCGCGGTGGACTGCCGCCAGCCATCAAACCACTCGTACCGAGGCACCGCATCCTCGAGCGCGATGAGATCGCCGGGGAATTCGGTGTGCTCCGTGCCACCCAGTTCGTAGCCCGTGCACACCGCGATGCGGTCGAGCGTGTCCAGCACGTCGAGCTTCGTGACGGCCAGACCACTCAGACCATTGAGGCGCGCAGCGTACCGCACGACGACCGAGTCGAACCAGCCGCATCGCCGCGGCCGACCCGTGACCGCGCCGTACTCGTGCCCCAGCTCCCGCATCCGCGCACCCAGCTTCTCATCGAACTCCGTCGGCAGCGGACCGTTGCCCACTCGAGTGGTGTACGCCTTCACCACACCCAGCACCGCATCGATGGCGGTCGGCGCAATCCCGGCACCGACCGCGGCGCCGCCCGATGTCGTGTTGCTCGAAGTGACATAGGGATACGTGCCGTGATCCACGTCGAGCATCGATCCTTGAGCCCCCTCGAGCAAGACCGCCGCGCCTCGACGGATCGCGCGATGCACGCTCAAGCCCACGTCGTCGGCGAGCGCCAGCAGTCGTGGCGCCAGCACCTCGAGTGTGGCGAGCGTGTCGGACACGTTCACGCGCTTCGACGACCCATAGATCTCGAGCAGCCCGTTCGCATGTTCCACGGCGCGCTCCACGAGGCCGCGCAGATGACGACGATGGCGCAGGTCGAGCACACGGATACCGCGACGAGCGATCTTGTCCTCGTACGCCGGCCCGATGCCGCGCCCAGTCGTACCGATCTCGCGATTTGCAGAGCTCTCGGCGTCCAGCAGCTTGTGGTATGGCAGCACGAGATGCGCGCGATCGCTCACGTACAGACGACCTTCGACGTCGACACCGGTCTTGACGAGGCGATCGATCTCGGTGAACAGCGTCTCGGGATCGAGCACCACTCCGTTGCCGATCGCACAGCGCACGCCGGCGTGCAAGATGCCGCTCGGGATCTGCTGGAGGATGAAGCAGGACGTGCCCAGGTCGACCGTGTGCCCCGCATTCGCACCGCCCTGGTAACGCACGACCCAGTCGGCGCGCTCGGCAAGCACGTCGACGAGCTTGCCCTTGCCCTCGTCGCCCCACTGGGCGCCGACGACAACCACCGTTCGCGTGTCTGAGTCGAACATGTCGTGAAAAGTACAGTCGTAGCGAGCCAGCCGTCAGCCAGCCAATCCCATCCGCGTCTTCACGTCGTGCATCGTCTCGCGCGCGATCCCGCGGGCGGTGGCGGCGCCGGCGGCGAGGGCGTCCTCCACGAGGTCGGGCCGCGCCCGAAGCGCTTCCGCGCGCGCACGGATCGGAGCCAGTGACCGCTCCATCCCTTCGAAGAGCACCCGTTTGCAGTCGATACAGCCCCAACCGGCGCTGCGGCACTCGCGTTCCACCAGGGCCACAGTCTCAGGAGGATTGAAGCCGCGGTGCAGGTGGTAGATGTTGCACACCTCCGGCGTTCCCGGGTCGGTTCTCCGAACCCGCTTGGGGTCGGTCACCGCCGGGCGAAGCTTCTCCCAGACCTCCTCGGGCGGCTCGAGCAAGCCTACGGTGTTTCCCATCGACTTGGACATCTTGGCCTGACCGTCGAGCCCCATGACTCGGCGGGTCGGTGTCAATAGCGCCGCGGGCTCCGGGAAATACGGCCGATCGGGCGAGAAGCGCGCGTTCCACCGACGGGCGGTCTCCCGCGACAGCTCGAGATGTTGGACCTGATCCTCGCCGACCGGGACGGTGTCTGCCCGGTACAGCAGGATGTCGGCCGCCTGGAGCACCGGGTAGTTCAGCAAGCCCGCGGCAACGCTCTCCTGCCGCTGCGCCTTGTCCTTGAACTGGGTCTGCCGTTCGAGCTCGCCAAGCGGTGTGATCGTGTTGAAAATCCAGGCCAACTCGGTATGTTCCGGCACCGCTGACTGAACGAAGACCGTGGCCACAGCGGGGTCGATACCCGCGGCGAGCAGCGAGATGGCTAGCTCTCGAGTGCGAACTGGGAGCTCACGCGGATCGTATGGGATTGTGATCGCGTGATAGTCGACGATGCAGAAGAACGACTCGTAGCGGCCTTGGATGCCGACCCAGTTCTGAACCGCACCGAGGTAATTCCCGATGTGGAGCTCGCCTGACGGCTGGATGCCGCTGAACACGCGGGTGCTTGCTCGTGTCATTGCGCGAAGGTAGACGAGGCCGCGGGCCGTCGCAAGCGACCACTTCCCATACCGGCCGCTCGCCGGTGTCGTCGCGACGCGCGCCGAAAGAAGCGGTGACGCCGCAAGCGGGCCGCAAGCCGCGCCGGAAGAACGCGCCCGACCCGACAGAGCTGCTGGCCATCGCCGTGGAGGCCGCCGCAGCCTCCGCCGGTGTCCTCAAGGCCCATGTGGGCGGCCTCGCGCAGATCAGGTGGGAAGAGAAGGCACCCGCAGACTACGTCACGACAGTCGACCGCACTTCCGAGGAAGCGCTCCGTGCCGTCATTCACGACCGGATGCCCGACGCGCGGGTCCTCGGTGAGGAGCTGTCGCCCGATTTGGCGGGTCGGCGAGGACGGAACGTGCTGGACGGCGTCGTGTTTGTGGCTGACCCGCTCGACGGCACGACGAACTACCTCCACGGCTTCCCCGAGTATGCCGTCTCGATCGCCGCTCTCGTCGACGGGGTCCTCACCGCAGGGGCTGTGCGCCACGGGGTCACCGATGAGCTCTACACCGCGACGCTGCGCGGCGGCGCGTATCGCGATGGACGCCGGCTCAGCGTGTCCCGGATCGTGGAGCCCGCCCGCGCCCTGATTGGCACCGGCTTCCCATTCTCTCATTCTCGAATCCCTCGACACCTACCAGCCCCAGTTCGCCGCAGTGGCGCGCCACACAGCCGGCATGCGACGAGCTGGCTCGGCAGCGCTGGATTTGGCCCGACTGGCCGCCGGCCAGTTCGATGGGTTCTGGGAGCTGAAGTTGGCGCCGTGGGACATTGCGGCCGGGATGCTGCTCGTGCGAGAAGCTGGCGGGGTCGTCACGGACCTCGGCGGACGCGTGGCCCCCGTCGCACACACCGGCATTGTCGCCGGCAACCCCACGATCCACTCCTGGCTCCTCGCCACCCTCCTGGCGGCTGCGTCCCCTGACCGCTGACCCCACTATTGATGAGTCTCTCCTCTCTCCTTTCTGCGGTTCTCCTTTCTCGGGCGCGACGCGCCCGCGGCCCCAGACCCCTGTAGTTCCATGCCCTTGATCGAATGCGTCCCCAATTTCTCCGAGGGCCGTCGAGCGGATGTCGTCCAGCAGATCCGCGCCGCAATCGCGACCGTTCCCGGAGTCGTCGTTCTCGATGTGTCGTCCGATCCATCGCACAATCGGACCGTCGTCACCTTCATCGCCCCGGCCGATACCGTCGCGGACGCCGCCTTTGCCGGCGTGCAGCGGGCGCACAGCCTCATCGATCTCCGGACCCACAGCGGTGAGCATCCACGAATCGGCGCGACCGACGTCGTGCCGTTCATCCCGCTGGAAGGCGCGACGATGGACGACTGCATCGCGCTCGCGCGGACGTTGGGCGAGCGCGTCGGCCGTGAGTTGCACATCCCCGTCTACCTGTATGAGCGCGCGGCTTCGCGACCCGACCGTGAGAATCTGGCCGACGTTCGGCGCGGCGAGTTCGAGGGGCTGCGCGACGCGATCCGGACCGACCCGCAGCGTGCGCCCGACTTTGGCCCCGCCGAGCTGCACCCGAGCGCGGGCGCCGTCGCAGTCGGTGCACGCCCCTTTCTGGTAGCGTACAACGTCTATCTCGGACCCTCGAGCAACCTCCCCCTCGCCAAGGACGTCGCCAAGGCGGTTCGCGGGTCTTCCGGCGGCTTGCGCAACGTCAAGGCACTCGGACTCGATGTCGACGGACAAGCACAGGTGTCCATGAATTTGGTCGACATCGATCGGACGCCCCTCCACCGCGCGTACGAGGCGGTGCGCACTGAAGCGGCCGCTCACGGCGTTTCACCAACCTGGAGCGAGGTCGTCGGCCTTGTGCCTGAGCGCGCACTGCTCGATGCCGGCATTCGGCATGTGCAACTGCGAGGGTTCACGCCTGACCAACTGCTCGAGCGCAAGATTCGCTCGGCCACAACGCCGGGCCCGACGCTGGCGTCGTTCCGCGACGCGGTGGCCGCCGGGACGCCCACGCCTGGGGGCGGCAGCGTGGTCGCGCTCGTCGGTGCCCTTTCGGCAGCACTCGCTCAGATGGTCGCCGGCCTCACCGCCGGCCGCCCAAAGTACGCCGCGGCCGACGCGACGATGCGAGCCGTCGCGCGCGAGGCCAGCACGCTCGGCGCACTCCTCTCAGCGTTGGTCGACCGCGACGCTGAGGCGTACGGCGCCGTCGTTGCCGCATACAAGCTTCCCAAAGAGCCCGATGCCGCAGCTGCAGCCCGGCGCGCCGCCATCGCCGACGCGACGATCGGCGCAACGATGGTACCCCTCGATACGGCGCGCGCGTGCGCTCGAGTCGCCGAGTTGGCCGCCGTGGTCGCAAGCCAGGGCAACCCCAATGCCGTCTCCGACGCCGGCGTCGCTGCGCTCCTCGCGGAGGCCGCCACCAGGGGCGCCGCCTACAACGTCCGCATCAACGTCGCCGCGCTCGAAGATCCGACGCGCGGTGCCCCACTCGCAGCCGAAGCGGACGCGCTGGTGCTCGCCGTGCGACAGACCGCCGCTCGAGCGACGGCAGAGGTAGAGAAGAGGCTGTGAAAGGCCCCCCTCACGCCGCCGTCAGTATCCTCGGCCCATCATCCGTAATCGCCACCGTGTGCTCAAAATGCGCCGACCGCTTGCCGTCGGCCGTCACGACGGTCCACTTGTCTGGCATCGTACGCGTGAGCGCGACGCCGAGGTTGACCATCGGCTCGATCGCGATCGTGAGTCCGGGCACGAGCTTCGTCCCGCGTTTGGGCTTGCCCTCATTGGGAACCTGCGGCTCCTCGTGAGGCTCGAGACCGACTCCGTGCCCGACGAGGTCCTTCGCCAACGAGAAATTCGCGCGATGCACGACGGCCGAAATGGCGGCGCCGATGTCACCCGAGTGATTGCCAGGTAACGCTGCGGCAATACCAGCAGCCAGCGCCTCCTGTGTCACGGCGAGCAACCGCTCCGACTCGGCTTGAATCGTACCCACTCCGACGGTGATCGCCGCGTCGGTGTAGTAGCCCTCGTACTTCACGCCGACGTCGATCGAGAGGATGTCGCCCTCGCGAAGCACCCGCGTCGGCGATGGGATGCCATGCACGATTTCCTGGTTGATCGACAGGCAGGTGCTCCCGGGAAATCCATAGAGGCCTTTGAACGCGGGCACGGCCCCCTTGTGGCTGCGAATGAACTCGTCGGCGAGTCGATCGAGTTCCCCAGTCGCCACGCCGGGCACCGTGCGCGATGCGAGCAGGCGGAGCGTCTTCCCGAGGATCCGGCCTCCCTTGGCCATGATCTCGATTTCCCGCGAAGACTTGAGCTGAATCATGCGATCATCGTCGCGTAGTCGATAACCAGACACGGTACAGGGAAGCTAACAGCGAGAGGCCGGGTAGCGGGGCGGCGCTAAAGGGCCCGGGAGAGTAGAAGCACAGAAGGTAGAAAGGAGACAAGGACCACCTGGTCTACTTTCTACTCTCTGCAGGTCTACTTTCTCGGGCGCGCAGCGGCCGCCCCGTCCAGCCCTGCCGTCACCCGCGCCGCCACCTGGTCGGGCGTCCCGAGCGCGTTCACACGCACGACCTGCGCGCCGTGCGATTGGTACCAGCTCAGGACCGGCGCGGTCTGCGTCTGGTAGACGCGCAACCGATTGCGAACGGCGTCTGGCTCGTCGTCTCGACGACGCACCAGCGTGCCGCCGCACTTCTCACATCGCGTCCCGGGCTCGAGACCCGTGTATGGCGTCTGGCACCGATCGCAAACCGTCCGGCCGCTGATCCGCCGTACCAGCTCGTCGTCGCTGATCTCGAAGAGGATAACGCCCGTCAGCGGTCGTCCCAGCTCGCCCAGCAGGCGGTCGAGACCCTCGGCCTGCGGTACCGTTCGCACGACGCCGTCGAGGATGGCCCCCCGCGAGGCCGCCGCCGAGCGCAGGGTCTCCTTCATGATGCCGAGGATGACCGCGTCGGGAACGAGCGCGCCGCGGTCCATGTAGGCCTTGGCCTCGAGCCCGAGCGGCGTGCCCTCGCTGACGGCAGCCCGCAGAATGTCGCCCGTGCTGATCTTGGGGATCCGCAGACCCTCCGCCAGGCGCTCACCTTGCGTCCCCTTGCCCGCGCCAGGCGGGCCGAGCAGTACGAGGATCGTGTCGCCCGCGGCTCCGGAGAGACTGCGTCCACCGCGGGCGGGATCCACGTCAGTAACCGCCGACCGGCGCTCCCCTGATGCCCGAGCGGAGACGGCTGCCCTTTTTCATGAAGCCGTCGTATTTCCGCAGCAAGAGGTGTTGGTTCATGTTCGTGATCGTGTCGAGCGCCACGCCGACGACGATCAGGAGCGAGGTGCCACCGAATCGGAACGGCACATTGATCTGGTCGGCGATGAACATCGGCAGCAGTGCGATGAATGTCAGGAAGATCGCACCCGGGAACGTGATGCGGGACATCACCTCGTCGATGTACTCGGCCGTTCGCGTCCCCGGCTTCACGCCAGGAATGAACCCGCCTTGCTTCTTCAGGTTCTCCGCCAGATCCACCGGGTTGAAGATGATGGACGTGTAGAAGTAGGTGAAGAACACGATCAGCACCGCGTACGAGATGTAGTAGGCGAGCGCGCCCGGGCGAAAGATGTCGGCGAGGTCGCGCGCCAGGGGCCATCGATTGCCCATGAACTGCGCAATGGCGCCCGGCACGACGATCACGGACTGGGCAAAGATGATCGGCATCACCCCGGCCGAATTGATGCGCAAGGGGATGAAGCTCTTCGCGCCATCACGCATCCGGCCACGCGCCATCGTTCGCTGCGGTATCTGAATCGGCACTCGACGCGCGGCGACGGTGATTGCGATCACCCCAGCCACGACGCCCACCATCAGGACGCCCAGCACGATCAGCTTGACCACGCTCGTCGCACCCGTGGTCACATATCGTGAACGTTTGGAAGATGCCAGGCCAGAAGCGCTCGATGATCGAGAAGAAGATGATGAGACTCGCCCCATTACCCACGCCGCGCTCGGTGATCTGCTCGCCGAGCCACATGACGAAGATCGCACCGGTCGTGAGGAACAGCACCATCTGGATCTTGAACCCGAGTCCGGGATTCGTGACTGCGCCTGGCAGCGACTCGGTGAACAGCGCGAACCCCCACGCCTGCACGACGGCAAGGGCCACCGTCAGGTAGCGCGTCCACTGCGTGATCCGCTTCTGCCCCTCCTCCTCCTTCTGCATCTTGTCGACCTGCGGAATGACCGCGCCGGCGATCTGCATGAAGATGCTCGCCGAGATGTACGGCATGATCCCCAATGCGAAGACCGTCGCTTTGCGACAGCCCGCCGCCGACGAACAGATCGTAGAGGCCGAGGAGACCGCCCTTCCCCTGATTGTTGAAGAAGTCGGTGAGCGCGATGACGTCGACGCCCGGCACCGTGACGTGCGAGCCGACACGGTAGATCACAAGGCAGAGCAGCGTGAAGAGGATCTTGTCCTTGAGCTCTGTCGTCTTCCAGATGTTCGAAACCGCTGTCGCGGCGCTGGCCTGTGCCATAGTGGCCCCTGCATGAGGACAGTAGGACCACCGCGAGGTGGTCCCCCAACGAATTTAGCTACCCAGCACTACTCTTCAATGCGACCGCCGGCCGCAAGGATCTTCTCACGCGCCCCGGCACTCACCTTCACACCCCGCACCGTGACCGCCCGCGGTACCGAACCGTTGGCGAGCAATTTCGCGGGACCGCGCCCGGCACGGATGAGTCCCGCCTCCGCGAGCGACGCAGGCGTGACTTCCGCGTCCTCCGGCACGTGCGCCAACGCGTCCAGACGCACGAGCTGCGCCTCGACACGGAACGGATTCGTGAATCCGCGCTTCGGCACACGTCGCGTCAACGGCATCTGACCCCCTTCGAACTGCGGCTTGCCGCCGCCAGGACCATGATGCCCGGCCCGGGCCTTGATGCCCTTGTTGCCCTTGCCCGAAGTCTTGCCCGTGCCCGACCCCGGACCGCGGCCGATTCGCTTGCGATCGCGATGCGACCCGGGCGCGGGTACGAGGTTGTCGAGCCCGATAGGAGTTGCCTTCTCACGATCTGCCATCGTTACTGCTCCACCGGCGTCACCGACACCAGGTGACGCACGCGCTTGACTTGACCGGCCACCGCCGGCGTGAAATCCCGTATGACGGCATCCTGATGGTGCCGCAGCCCGAGCGCTGCCAGCGTCTGCCGCAGGCGCGCCGGATGCCCGATCTCGCTACGGACCTGCCGGATCTCGACCTGGCCGCCGAGCGCGGGAAGCTTCAAGGTCTTCGCGGGCCCCCGGCCCGGATGCCACACAAATCGTCTAGGCATGGACTGGCCTCCTTGCTCTGCGCACGCGATCGATAGCCGAGGCTCGACGGCTCGACGCCACGCTCGCGCGCGACGTCCTCGACGGTCGTGAGCTGATGCAGCCCGTCGAGCGCGGCCAGCACCATGTTGTGCGGGTTGGTCGAGCCCAGGCTCTTGGTCAGGATGTCCGAGATGCCGGCGCACTCCATGATGGCGCGCACCGCACCACCGGCGATCACGCCGGCGCCGGGCGCCGCCGGCTTCATCCAGACCCGACCAGCTCCATGCTTACCGATGACCTCGTGCGGAATCGTGCTGCCAGTCAGCGGCACGGGCGCCATGCGGCGACGCGCGGCATCGACCGCCTTGCGCACCGCCTCTGACACTTCGTTCGCCTTGCCGGTCGCGAAGCCGACCTTCCCGTGACCATCGCCAACGGCGACGAGCGCGTTGAAGGAAAATCGCCGGCCACCCTTCACCACCTTGGCGACGCGGTTGATGGCAATCACGTTCTCGAGCAGCTCGCTGCCGTCGCGGCCACCCTCGCCACGCCCGCCATCCCCACCGCGTGCGCGCCGGTCGCCACCGTCGCGGCCACCACCGCCACCGGGGCCACCGGGGCCGCCGCCCGGGCCACGGCCACGGCCGCCGCCACCCTGTCCGCCGGCCCCACGCCCACTGCCACCGCGACCCCCGCCGCCACGACCAGCACCGCCACCACGGCCAGGGCCGCCGGGGCGTCCACCACGCCCGCCCCCGCCTTGCCGCGCGGGACGCTGAGGTGGTGTTGCGCCGCCGCCGGATTCGGCCGATTCATGCTCTGCCATATGACTCGTCGCTCCCTCGAGCTCCGTTTGAGCTACGTGAAAAAATGCGTGCGCCGCGATCGACTTAGAAGTCGAGACCGCCTTCGCGCGCCCCGTCGGCCACAGCCTTGACGCGACCGTGGTACTTGTACCCCGCGCGATCGAAGACGACGCGCGTGATCCCCGTAGACTTGGCCTGCTCCGCGAGCGCCTTCCCGACGGCCGTAGCCTTCTCCGTCTTCTTGCCCCCGCCCACCGTGTGGCTGGACACCGTCGCGAGTGTTCGCCGCGCGACGTCGTCCACGAGCTGCGCGTAGATGTGCTTGAGCGAGCGGTACACCACCAGCCGCGGGCGCTCCGGCGTGCCCGCCACCTTCTTGCGCACTCGCAGATGGCGGCGTGTCCGCCTCTCCTCGCGCGTCTTGGGAATTCCTATGCGCGCCATTACTTGCCTCCGGCCTTGCCCGCCTTCCGACGGACCTGCTCACCAACGTACTTGATGCCTTTCCCCTTGTATGGCTCAGGAGGGCGCAGGCTCCGCAGCTCCGCCGCGACCTGTCCCACGACTTCCTTGTTCGCCCCCTCGATGACGATCGCCGTGGGCTGCGGCGCCGAAAGCTTGATGCCCACTGGCGCGCGGTAGTCGACGGGATGCGAGAATCCCAGCGCGAGTTGCAGTCCGAACGGCCGCGTCTCGGCCTTGTAACCGACGCCGACGATCTCGAGCTGCTTCTTGAAGCCCGCCGTAACGCCTTCGACCATGTTGGCCACGAGCGTACGTGTCAGTCCATGCAGCGCCTTGTGCTCCGGCTCGTCCGAGGGCCGACTCACAACGACCTGCGAGTCCTCGATAGCGACGGCCATCAGCGGATGGACCACGCGCACCAGCTCCCCGCGCGGGCCTTTGACCCGGACCGTCGATCCGTCGACGGTCACGGTCACGCCCTTGGGGATGGCAATCGGCTTCTTCCCGATTCGCGACATGGCGCCTCCTACCAGATCACGGCGAGCAACTCGCCGCCTTGTCGGGTCTGTCGGGCTTCGCGATCCGTCATCACCCCCTTCGAGGTGCTGACAATGGCCATCCCGAGACCATTGCGGACCCGGGGCAGCTCACTCACGCCAACGTATTTCCGCAGGCCGGGCGTGGAGACGCGATGCAGCTCGCGGATCACCGGCTGTCCGCCCTGGGCGTACTTGAGGATCAGCCGCAGGATGCGCTCCTGCTCCAGCACCTTGTAGTCCTGGATGTAGCTGTTCTCCTTCAGCACACGCGCGATCTCGAGCTTGAGGCGCGACATTGGCACGTCGACGCGGCGATGCTTCGAGCCGCACGCGTTGCGAATGCGCGTCAGCATGTCGGCCACCGGATCCGTCATTGTCATCGTCGTCTCTCCTACCAGCTCGCCTTTCGGACGCCCGGGACCATCCCGTTGAGCGCCTGCTCGCGGAAGCAGATCCGGCAATAGCCGAACTTGCGCAGATATGCGCGCGAGCGGCCGCACCGCTGGCAGCGGTTGTGCTGGCGCACGCCGAACTTTGGTTTCCGCTTGCTCTTCTCGATCATTGCCTTCCGAGCCATCGCAGTCTCGTCGTAGAGGAATCAGTCTCTGGTCGTCACTTCCGTGCAACCGCAGCCGCGGCGCCAACGCCAGGCGCCGCGCCGCGATCGCGCCCGCGCCCACCGCTGTCCGCATCGCGGAACGGCATCCCCAGCTCGCGCAGCAGCGCGAGCGCATGATCGTCGCGCGTGGCAGTCGTCACGAACGTCACGTCGAGTCCGTGGACCTGGTCGACCATGTCGTAGTTGATCTCGGGAAAGATCAACTGCTCCTTGAGCCCGAGCGAGTAGTTCCCGCGGCCATCGAACGAGCGGGTCGACAGCCCACGGAAGTCGCGGATCCGGGGAATCGCCACGGTGATGAAGCGATCGAGGAACTCCCACATCCGCGCACCCCGCAACGTCACCGCGGCGCCGATCTCCTGACCCTGCCGCAGGCCAAAGTTGGCGATCGACTTCTTCGCGCGCTTCCGCACCGGCCGCTGCCCGGTGATGACCGCAAGCTCCTCGACGACCTTGTCGAGGACCTTCGGCTGCTTGATCGCCTCGCCAACCCCCACGTTCACCACGATCTTGGTCAACGTCGGAGCCTGATGCACGTTGGTGAACCCCAACTGCGTCATCAGCTTCGGCTTGACCGTGCGCTGATAGGTGCTCGCGCAGGCGCGGGGGCGGGACCGGACGGCCAGCACCGGCATGCGGACCCTTGGCCGCCGCAGGCGGCAGCTTCCCGGCCGCGACGACTCCCGCCGCCACCAGGGGTACCACCCTTCCCGCCCTTCTTCTCAGTCTTCTCACTCTTCGCTTTTTCGTCAGCCATCGTCTTCCAGCCTTCTCTAGGGGCGACGTGTCGGCCGCCCGTCGTTGATCCACTGCAGTTGTCTACTTTCTACTTTCTGCACTTCTACGTTCTCGGGCGCACCAGCGCCCGCCGCCCGCCGTTTACTTCCTCACCGGCCTCGGCACCGGCTCGCCACTCTTGACCGCGAGCCGCTCCTTCGTGCCGTCGTCATCCACGCGAATGCGGGTTCGCGTCGGATTCCCCGACTGCGGATCGAGCAGCATCACGTTCGACGCGTGGATCGGCGCCGGATGCTCCATGATCCCACTCCGCTCCTCGGGCCGGCGTGCCTTCCGGTGCCGCTTCACGATGTTCACGCCGTCGACGGTCACACGCCCAGTCTTGGGGAACACCCGCAGGATCTTGCCTTCCTTGCCCTTGTCGTCGCCGCGCATGACGCGCACGGTGTCACCCACCACGACGTGCACGTGCACGCGCCGGCGGTTCACGGCATGGCGCAAGCCCGGCCGGCGTCCTGCCGTGCGGCGATACTTGAGCACACGCATGGCTACAACACCTCGGGTGCCAAAGACACGATCTTCATGTACTTCTTCTCGCGAAGCTCACGCGCAACGGGCCCGAAGATACGGGTGGCCCGCGGCTCGCCCGCTTCGTTGATGATCACCACGGCGTTCTCGTCGAACCGGATATAGCTGCCGTCCTTCCGCCGGGTTTCCTTCGCCGTCCGCACGACGACCGCGCGCGCGACATCGGACTTCTTCACGGTCCCGTTGGGCAGCGCGTTCTTGACCGCCACGATCACGGTATCGCCCAACCCGGCGTACCGTCGCCTCGTGCCGCCAAGCACGCGGATCACGAGCGCCGTCTTGGCACCCGAGTTGTCCGCCACCTTGACCATCGACTCCTGCTGAATCATCGCTGGGTTCCCTCGTCCGCGGTGCTCAGCGGGCCCGTTCGAGAATCTCGACCACGCGCCACCGCTTGTCCTTCGACAGCGGGCGGGTCTCGACGATGCGCACCGTATCCCCCGCCTTCGACGCGTTCTGCTCGTCGTGCGCCTTCAGGTGAGTGGTTCGCGTGATCATCTTGCCGTACACGGGATGCGCCACTCGACGCTCGATCGCCACGACGACGGTCTTCTGCATCTTGTCGCTGACGACCGTGCCGACACGCGACTTGCGGCTGCGCCGCGCGTGTCCCGCCGCACCGCCGGAGTTCGTATCTGGAGACCGGCCCGCGCCCGCAGGCGCTCCGTATGGCATTCCCATCATGTGTCCTCACCGCGGGGCATCGCGACGCCCCGTTCACGTTCACGCAACACGGTCTTGAGCCGCGCAATGTCGCGGCGCAACCAACGCAGACGCAACGCTTCCTCGAGCGCCTCGGTCGCAGACCGGAAGCGCAGTCGGAATCGCTCCTCCTCCAGCTCCGTCACCCGAGCACGGATGTCGACATCCGTCCACTCGCGGATCTCGGATGCCGTGAGACCCTTAGGCATCGGTGTGTACCTCCTCGCGCGCGATGAAACGGCTCTTGACGCTGATCTTCGCCGCCGCGAGCGCCATCGCCTTCACCGCCTGATCGGGCGTCACACCCTCGAGCTCAAACATCACCCGGCCGGGCTTGACGACGGCTACCCATCCTTCGGGCGAGCCCTTGCCTTTCCCCATGCGCGTCTCGGCCGGCTTCTTCGTGATCGGTTTGTCAGGGAAGATGCGAATCCAGACCTTGCCGCCACGCTTGATGTGCCGCGTGAGCGCGACACGCGCCGCCTCGATCTGCCGGTTGGACACCCACCCGGGCTCGACCGCCTGGAGGCCGTAGTGACCGCTGACCACGGTGTTCCCCCGCGTCGCCAGCCCCCGCGTGCGCCCTTTGAACATCTTCCGGTATTTGACCCGCTTTGGACTTAACATGCCTCATCGCCCTCGTTGCACCCGTACATATCGCGCCTTCGGTCTCCCCACAGCGGGCGACGCATTGCGTCGCCCCTACCAGCCCATCCCTACCGTTCGTCTCCTTTCTCCTTTCTCCTCTCTCCTCTCTCCGGCCGCCGTCAGGCGCCGGTCGAGTACGTTTTCCCTCGCCGATCCTCGACGATCTCACCCTTGAAGATCCAAACTTTCACGCCGATCGTGCCGAACGTGGTCTTGGCCGTCGACGTCGCGTAGTCAATGTCGGCCCGCAACGTGTGCAGCGGCACCCGACCCTCGTGGTAGCCCTCGACACGCGCGATCTCAGCACCGCCGAGTCGTCCGCCGCACTTGATCTTGATCCCCTGCGCCCCCATCCGCATCGCGCTCTGCACCGCGCGCTTCATCGCCCGGCGAAACGAGATGCGCTGCGCCAGCTGGTTCGCGACGTTGTCGGCGACCAACTGCGCGTCGAGCTCGGGACGCTTGATCTCCTCGACATTGATGCCGACCTCCTTGCCGACGAGCTGCGTCAGCTCGTCGCGCAACTTGTCGACCTCCGCACCCTTCTTCCCGATCACCACGCCGGGCCGGCCAGTGTGGATCGTGACGACCACCTTCCCCGGCTTGCGCTCGATGTGAATGTCCGCGATGGCCGCGTGGCCAACGCGCGCCTTGAGATACTTCCGCAGCAACTCGTCTTCCTTGAGGAGTTGCGGGAAGTCGCGGTTGGCGTACCACCGCGAGCGCCACTGCTTGGAGACGCCAAGTCGAAACCCGATTGGATTTGTCTTCTGTCCCATGGTCCTATTGCCCCCGCTTGGGCGAACGCGATCGAGTGGTCGTGCTCCGTTTGGTCGCCGCGCGATGCCGGCCGGCCTTTTCGCCAGGCGCCTTCTCGGCCGCCGCTGCGCCGCGCGCTGCGGGCGCGACGGGCTCCCGCACCACGCGCGGCGCCACCACGATCTCCACGTGGCTCGTGCGCTTCTGGATCGGCGTCGCGCGCCCCATCGCGGCCGGCATGAACCGCTTGAGCTTCGGCCCTTCGTTGATCACTGCATGCTTTACGTAGAGCTGGTCGACGTCGACCGGCTCGTTCGCCTCGCGACCTTTGTACTCGGCGTTCGCAACGGCCGACTGCAGCACCTTCGCGATCTCGCGCGCAGCATGCTTTTTCGAGAATTGCAGCAGGGCGAGGGCCTCGTTCACCCCCTTCCCGCGGATCTGATCGACCACGAGCCGCATCTTGTACGGCGATTGGCGCGCGGTGCGCTGGAGCGCACGGACATCCGTCATGGCTTATCTCCCGCCCGGCTGTCGCGGCGGTGCGCCGCCGCCAGGGCCACCACTCGCCGGCAGCGCCGATCCCGGCGTGGCCGCCGCCGGCGCACCCGGACCAGTGGGGACGCCGCTGACCTTCTTGTCGACCGCCTTGGCACCCGTGTGGCCGCGGAACAGGCGGGTCGGCGAAAACTCGCCCAGCTTGTGACCCACCATGTTCTCCGTGATGTACACGGGAATGAACTTGTTCCCGTTGTGCACGGCAAACGTGTGCCCCACGAAGTCCGGCGTGACCGTGCTCGCTCGCGACCACGTCTTGATCACGCGCTTCTCGTTGCGGCTGTTCATGGCCGCAACCTTCTTGATCAAGCTGTCGTGGATATACGGACCTTTCTTTAAGCTTCTCGCCATATGACCAAACCGGATAGTGACGGTGAAACCCGCGGTGCGCTTGTTCGCCTGATCCCCAACCTCGCCGTTCGTCTCCTTTCTCCTTTCACCTTTCTCCTTTCTACGCGCGCGTCAGCGCGCGTCACTGTGTTGCCTTCCCGCGCTTCCGACCGCGCACGATCAACCGTTGGGACGGCTTCTTCGTGTTGCGCGTCTTCACGCCTTCTTTCTTGCCCCACGGGCTGACGACGTTGCGGCCACCCCGCGTCCGTCCGCCGTGCGGATGGTCCACCGGGTTCATGACCTCGCCGCGCACCTTGGGCCGGCGCCCCATCCAGCGCGTCTTGCCCGCCTTGCCCCAGGACAACAACTCGTGCTCGGCGTTGCCCACCGTGCCGATCGTCGCCAGGCAGGCACCGTGCACCATGCGCATCTCGGTGGAGCGCAGGCGCAGCGTCACGTACTCGCCTTCCTTCGCGACGACCTCGACCCCCGCACCCGCGGAGCGCGCGAGCTGGCCGCCCTTGCCCGCCTTGAGCTCCACGTTGTGCACCTCGGTGCCAAGCGGAATCTCCCGCAGCGGCAACGCGTTGCCGGTGCGGACATCGGACCCCGGACCCGACACGATCGTGTCACCGACCGCCAGACCGCGCGGATGGAGGATGTAGCGCTTCTCGCCGTCCGCATACTCGACGAGCGCGATGCGCGCCGACCGATTGGGGTCGTACTCGATCTCCCGCACCGTCGCCGAAACCGTGAACTTGTTGCGGCGAAAATCGATGATGCGATACTGACGCTTGTGGCCACCGCCGCGACGTCGCATGGCGATGTGGCCATGATTGTCGCGGCCACCCGACTTCTTGAGCGGCTCCAGCAACGACTTCTCGGGCGTCGTGCGCGTGATCTCGGCAAAGTCTGAGACCGAGCGGAATCGCGAACTCTTCGTAACCGGCTTGAACTGACGAATAGGCATTCCGGGCTCCTGTCAACCTTCGAAGACGTCGATCGTATCGCCGCTGCGCAGCTGCACGATCGCCTTCTTCCAATTCGGTCGGTGGCCGGCTGTCTTCGCGACCCGTCGCGCCTTGCCGCGCACGTTCGCCGTCCAGACACCGGTGACTTTCACGCCGAACAGTCGTTCGATCGCCTGCCGAATGGCCGCCTTGTTGGCATCCGGTGCCACCTCGAACGTGTACTCCCCCCGCTCGTGGTACCGGGCGGAGGTCTTCTCCGTCATGACGGGACGGATGATCGTCCGGTGCAGTGTGGACATCGGCTATCTCCCCTTCTTCTTCTTCGCGGATGACTTCTTGGCGGCGTTCGGCTTCGCGGCGCGCGTACCCGCCGACTTGCTGGCCGCCTTGTGTGCCTTGGTCGCTCCCCGCGACTTCGCTGCACCACGCTTCGTCGCCGCGCGTGTGTGCGTGCCCTCGGCCGCGGCCCCCCGCTTGGCGCGAGCAGGACGGCTCCGCGTGGCACGACCCGACTCCGCTGGCGCGCTCTCGGCCAACGGCTCGAGCGCATGGCCGAGCGCGGCCGACTCGACGAGGATCACATCCGACCACAGGATGTGATAGGTCGACACGTCGGCATACGGCATCACGTGCGTCGTCGGCAGGTTCCGTCCGCTCAAGTACACGGCCGGCTGTGCCCCGTCTGTGAGGATGAGCACTTTCCGGTCGGCCACCCCCAGCGTCGTCAGCAGCTGCTCGAGCCGCCGTGTGCTCGGCGCGTCGTAGCGAAACGCGTCGATGACTTTGACCGCGCCATCCTGCGCGCGCGCATTGAACGCGCTCTTGCGCGCGAGCGCACGCACCTGGCGCGGCACGTACTGCGCATAGCTGCGCGGAATCGGGCCGAAGACCGTGCCGCCGCCGACCCAGTGGGGCGCCCGGATCGACCCCTGTCGGGCGCGACCCGTCCCCTTCTGCTTCCACGGCTTCTGGTTTCCGCCGGTCACGTACTTGCGAATCTTGGTCGCCGCGTTTCCCTGCCGCTGGTTGGCGAGAAACGCTTTGACCGCCTGATGCATCACCGGCATGTTGACCGTGCCGTCGAACAGCGCTTCGGGCAGCCGCACGGCCGGACGCGGCGTGCCGTGTACTGAGTACGTCTCCGCGTCGAACGTCGTGGGCGTCATCGCCGCATGTTGCTGCGTCACTGGCTCCTCCTCAACCCTGCTTGCGGATGACGACGATCCCGTTCTTGGGACCGGCGACCGCACCGCGGATGTAGAGGAGGTGACGCTCGGGATCGACGCGCTCGATGCGCAGATGCGTCTGCGTGTGTTGCTCCGCGCCGTAGTGCCCCGGCATGCGCTTCCCCTTGATGATGCGCGACGGGTCCGTGCCGGGCCCGATCGAGCCCGGCCGGCGGTGCTTCGTGTTGCCGTGCGTATTCGGACCGCCGCCGAAGCTGTGGCGCTTCACCACGCCCTGGAACCCGCGACCCTTCGACGTGCCGGTCACCTTCACGGCATCGCCCACGGCAAAGACGCCCACATCCACGTGATCGCCCACCTTGTAGGTGGGAATTTCGGGGTTGCGGCCTGGCCCGTCGTCGAGGCGCACACTGCGCAGCACGCGCGGCGGCACCTTGAGTCCCGCCTTGGCAGCGTGGCCCACGGCCGCGCGCGTCGCACGGCGGCCACGAGGCGTTCGCTCGCCCTTGGCGCTGTCGCGTCGCGTGCGCTGCTCGCCGTAGCCCAGCTGGATCTGCGCCATGCCCGCCGTCGCCTTCTCCCGGACCATGAGCACCGGATTCGGCCGCGCCTCGACCACCGTGCACGGGATCTGCTGCCCCTGCGCGTCGAAGATCTGCGTCATGCCGACCTTCTTGCCAATGATGCCGATCATGGCTACTGGACCTTGATCTCGACATCGACGCCAGCCGGTAGATCCAGCTTCGTCAATGCGTCGACCGTCTGCGCGCGTGAATCGAGGATGTCGATCACCCGCTTGTGCGTTTTCAGCTCGAACTGCTCACGCGACTTCTTGTCGACGTGTGGCGAACGCAGCACCGTCCAGCGCTGCGTCTTCGTCGGCAGCGGAATCGGCCCCGACACCTGGGCGCCGGTCTTCTCCGCCGTGCGCACGATGTCCGCCGACGCTTGGTCGATGACGGCGTGATCGAAAGCCTTGAGACGAATTCGTATGCGACCTGACATATAAGAGCAGCGTTAAGGGTTACGGATTGCGGTTGAGCACTTTCGCTTTTCGAGCTGTCGTCTTGCGTTTTGCGTTCGGGTGACGGGTCTGCGGTTCGAAATGTCGTTCCCCAAACCCCAGACCCCAAACCCGCCGTTACTTGAGAATTTTCGTCACAACGCCCGCGCCGACGGTGCGGCCCCCTTCGCGAATCGCGAAGCGCAGCCCCTCATCCATCGCGATCGGCGTGATCAACTCGATCGTCATCTGGATGTTGTCGCCCGGCATCACCATCTCCGTCCCCTCGGGCAACTCCACCGCCCCCGTCACGTCCGTCGTCCGAAAATAAAACTGCGGCCGATACCCCTTGAAAAACGGCGTGTGCCGGCCCCCCTCCTCCTTCGTCAACACGTACACCTCCGCCTCGAAGCGCGTGTGCGGCGTGATCGACCCCGCCTTCGCCAACACCATCCCGCGCTCCACTTCCGCCTTGTCCACCCCCCGCAACAACAACCCCACGTTGTCCCCCGCCTGCCCATCATCCAACAACTTCCGAAACATCTCCACGCCCGTCACCACCGTCTTCTTGTCACTCCCAAACCCCACCAACGCAATCTCGTCCCCCACCTTCACCTTCCCCCGCTCGATCCGCCCCGTCGCCACCGTCCCCCGCCCCGTGATCGAAAACACATCCTCCACCGGCATCAAAAACGGCTTCTCCACCTCCCGCTTCGGCACCGGGATGTAGCTGTCCAACGCCCCCAGCAACTCCCCAATCTTCTGCCCATACTCGCTCTTCGGATCCGGATTCTCCAACGCCTTCAACGCACTCCCCCGAATCACCGGCGTCTCATCCCCCGGAAACTGGTACGAGCTCAACAACTCCCGCACCTCCAACTCCACCAAATCCAACAACTCCGGGTCGTCCACCGCGTCCACCTTGTTCATGAACACCACAATGTAGGGCACATTCACCTGCCGCGCCAACAAAATGTGCTCCCGCGTCTGCGGCATCGGCCCGTCCGCTGCACTCACCACCAAAATCGCCCCGTCCATCTGCGCCGCCCCCGTGATCATGTTCTTCACGTAGTCGGCATGCCCCGGACAGTCCACGTGCGCATAGTGCCGCTTCGTCGTCTCGTACTCCACATGCGCCGTCGCAATCGTGATCCCCCGCTCCCGCTCCTCCGGCGCCTTGTCGATCTGGTCGAACGCCACCTTCTGCGCCAACCCCTGATTCGCCTGCACCGACGTAATCGCCGCCGTCAACGTCGTCTTCCCATGATCCACGTGCCCAATCGTCCCCACGTTCACATGCGGCTTCGTCCGCTCAAATTTTGCTTTCGCCATGGCGTCGCCCGACCCCGAATTAATGTGTCACCCCGACGGCGGGCGACGCATTGCGTCGCCCCTACCCGCCGATCCCGAATTCCCTGCGGTCAGTGGTTGCCGTTGCCATTTCCCTGACCCCTGACCCTGACCCCTGACCCCTGACCCCTGACCCCGTCGGCTTTTTGCCTAACGTCCAACGTCCAACGTCTAACGTCTAACGTCCACGTCATGCTTTGACTTTATTGATGATCTCTTCCGCCTTCGACTTCGGCACTTCCTCGTAATGAGCGAACTCCATCGAGTACACGGCACGCCCTTGCGATTGCGACCGGAGCTTGGTGGAATAGCCGAACATCTCTGACAACGGCACCGTCGCCGCGATGACCTGCGCCTCGCCTCGCTGCGTCATGCCGCCGATCTTGCCGCGCCGAGCCGACAGGTCGCCGAGGACGTCGCCCATATAGTCGTTGGGCACGACCACCTCGACGTTCATGATCGGCTCGAGCAGTACGGGGTGCGCGCGCTTCGCGGCCTCCTTGTACGCCATCGATCCCGCAATCTTGAACGCGATCTCGCTCGAGTCGACGTCGTGGTACGACCCGTAGGTCAGCTCGACTTTCACATCGACCATCGGATAACCGGCCAAAACGCCGTTATCGAGCGCTTCCTTGATCCCGTCCTCGACTGGCCCGATGTACTCTCGCGGAATCACACCGCCGACGATCTGGTCCTCAAAGATGAACCCCGCGCCCGGCTGCGTCGGCTCCATGCTGATGACCACGTGGCCGTACTGCCCGCGACCACCGGATTGGCGGATGAACTTGCCCTCCACCTTCTCGACGCGGCGCCGAATCGTTTCACGATACGCGACCTGCGGCCGGCCGATGTTCGCGTCGACCTTGAACTCGCGCTGCATGCGGTCGACGATGATCTCGAGGTGCAGCTCGCCCATGCCGGAGATGATCGTCTGCGCCGTCTCCTCGTCTGTGTGGACTCGGAAGGTCGGGTCCTCCTCCGACAGCTTCGCCAGGGCGATCGCGAGCTTGTCCTGATCGGCCTTGGTCTTCGGCTCGATCGCCACATCGATCACGGGCGCCGGGAACTTCATCGCCTCGAGGATGATCGGCTTGTCGTCGTCGCACAGCGTGTCGCCGGTGCGCGTGTCACGGAGACCGATGGCCGCCGCGATGTCGCCCGCGCGCACTTCCTCGATCTCCTCGCGCTTGTTGGCGTGCATCTGGAGGAGACGGCCGATCCGCTCGCGCTTGTCCTTCACGGAGTTGTACACGTACGAGCCGGTCGACAGCACGCCCGAGTACACCCGCAGATAGGTCAGCTTCCCGACAAACGGGTCCGTCGCAATCTTGAACGCGAGCGCCGCAAAGGGCTCGCTGTCCGAGACGTGTCGCTCGGAATGCGTCTCATCGTGATGCGGGAGATGCCCGGTGATGGCTCTGACATCGAGCGGCGCCGGCAGATAGTCGATTACGGCGTCGAGCAGCGCCTGCACACCCTTGTTCTTGAACGCCGCGCCGCACAGCACGGGCACGATGTGCCCGCCGATCGTCGCCGTCCGGATCGCCCGCTGGATCTCATCCAGCGTCAGCTCGTGCGAGCTCAGGTACTTCTCCAGCAGCTGCTCATCGTGCTCGACCGCCGCTTCGATGACCTCGTGCCGCGCCTGCTCCATCGCGTCGCGGTACATCGCGGGGACCTCGATCTCCGTGTAGGTCTTCCCCAGCGTCTCTTCGTCGAAGATGACCTGGACGCGGCGCAGCACGTCGATATGTCCGGTGAAGAGCTCACCCGACCCGACCGGCAGTTGGATCGGGAACGCCGACTTCGTGAGGCGATCGCGAATCATGCGCACGCATCGATCAAAGTCCGCGCCCACGCGATCCATCTTGTTCGCGAAGATCAGCCGCGGCACCTCGTACCGATCCGCCTGGCGCCACACGGTCTCGGTCTGCGGCTCCACACCGGCCACCGAGTCCAGCAGCGCCACCGCTCCGTCGAGCACGCGCAGCGAGCGCTCCACCTCGACCGTGAAGTCCACATGGCCAGGCGTATCGATGATGTTGATCCGGTGCTCGATGCCATGCCGCGTCCAGAAGCAGGTCGTGGCCGCGGAGGTAATCGTGATCCCCCGCTCCTGCTCCTGCTCCATCCAGTCCATGGTCGCGGTCCCTTCATGGACCTCGCCGATTTTGTAGCTCTTCCCCGTGTAGTACAGGATGCGCTCGGTCGTTGTCGTCTTCCCGGCATCGATGTGGGCCATGATGCCGATATTCCGATAACGTTCGAGCGGTGTCGTACGCGCCATGTGTCGACTCTCTCAATCCCCCTAAGGGGCGTTCTATTCAGCAAAAATGCGGGTGGACCGAGCACCCCCTTCTTAACCGGGGCTGGTATCCATCCGCTCCATCGCCGGGTGCAGCCGCACTCCAACCGCGGCTGGGGACCCTCGGCGCGTCGCCAGGTGAGCGCGAACGCCCACTGCGACGTCAAATTGTCGTCGATCTGCTACAGCCTGATGAAGTTAACCGGACAGAAAGGTGTGTCAACTGCCGCCGACTCGCCCGCTCGGTGCTCTCCGCTCTCCTCTCTGCAGTTCTCCTTTCTCGGGCGCGAAGCGCCCGCGGGCGACGCAATGCGTCGCCCGGTGTTGTCGTAGTAGTCGTCCGTTCTCAGGAAAGCAGACTCGACCGTTCAGCCCCGCCGGCAAGCAGCTGCAACTATAAGATGGTGCCGAAATGAAAAAACCATAAAAACCACCAGGGCCGGGGACGCTGTCCCCGGCCCTGAAAGCGCTAATCCCTAACCCGTCTACTCCCCATCACCACCGATAGTGGGCAAAAGCTTTGTTTGCCTCAGCCATTCGATGCGTGTCGTCTTTCTTCTTGATCGCGTTGCCCTCACCCTTGGCAGCAGCAATGACCTCAGCCGCGAGCCGCTCGGGAAGCGACTTCTCGTTCCGCTCGCGAGAGAACGTGATCAGCCAACGCATCGCGAGCGCCGTCCGCCGCTCCGGCCGGACCTCCACCGGGACCTGATAGGTGGCGCCACCCACACGCCGGCTCTTGACCTCGACGACGGGCTTGAGGTTGGAAAGGGCCTGCTTGAACACCGTGACGCCAGGCTGACTGGTCCGCTGCTCCACGAGATCCATGGCGTTGTAGAAGAGGCGCTCTGCCAGCGACTTCTTGCCCTGGAGCATCATGGCGTTGATGAACTTCGAGACCGTCTGGCTGTCGTAGCGCGCATCCGGAAGAATGGGGCGCTTCACCGACTTTTTTCGTCGACTCACGACTTCTTACCTCCCGCAGCGCCACCCTTCGGCTTCTTCGTGCCATACTTCGAGCGACTCTGGTTGCGGCCGGTCACACCCGACGCGTCCAGGCTGCCACGGACGATATGATAGCGGACGCCCGGGAGATCCTTCACACGGCCGCCACGAATCAACACGATCGAGTGCTCCTGCAGGTTGTGCCCCTCGCCCGGGATGTAGGCCGTCACCTCGAAGCCGTTCGTGAGCCGGACGCGCGCGACTTTACGCAGCGCCGAGTTGGGCTTCTTGGGCGTGGTTGTATAGACGCGCGTGCACACCCCGCGCTTCTGAGGATTCGAGCGCAACGCCGGCGCCTTCTCCTTCTTGATCACGTCACGGCGGCTCTGCCTGACGAGCTGATTGATAGTCGGCATGTCGTGGGGATGTAGAACGTGCGCCCCGAGACGGCCTGCCCCGGGACAGACCCGGAAACGTAAGGGACACCGATGGTTAGTTCAAGGGAGCGGCGCGCACCCGCCCGCCGTACCGACCGCCTGACGTCAGGCCATGCTCGCCTGGCCGTTCCGGTCATGGCCGACTAGCCCCTTATCCAGCGGCCTGCCGCACGAGCAAGGCCACTCGCATCGCACGCCGCGGCGCCGTCCAACCGAGGAGGTCGTACAGCCACGCCGTGGCGCCGTGATGCCGAAGCCACCCGTAGACCCGCGCATGCGGAGAGGCGACCTGCGCCTTCCGCTCCCAGGCCAACTGGTACCCGCTACGCTCCACCTGCTCGACCGTGAGGTGGAACCACCAGTACCCATTCTCATCATCCCAGAGCGCGAGCGTTCCCGCAGGTCGCGCGCGCATGTACTGCATGTCAGCCGTGCTGTCCCCGAAGGGTGGACCGCTGTCCGGCCGATATCCCGTAAAGACGTACCCGAACTGGTCGGCAGCAATGATCTGCCGCCCGGCAATTCCCTCGCGATTCTTGGCGGCCATCGCCAGGTCGTACGTGACCGCCCCTTTGAAGTTCTCGGAGTTGCTGTCTACAAAGCCGAATGCTTGCACCGCCTGCAAGCCGACCAGCGCACCGACGGCCGCGCGCCGATGGATTGCGCTGAGCTTTGTGAGCCGGCCGGCGCCGGCTGTGGCAATGAGCGCCGTGAATGGCGCCATCGTAGCGAAGTAGCGGTCCAGGCCGTAGGACGCGAACCGCCCGGCCGCCCACATGTACGAGTGCAGCGCAAATACGGCCAGCGTCGCCAGCAACGCGAGGCGCAGCACGGGTTGACGCCAAGTCACGGGTAGCCCCATGAGCGACAGCACGAGCGCACTGAACCCGACAATCCGCGGCCACCGCACTACGTAGTACCACACCGGCCCGTGTATCCCGCTGCTGCTGGCCGACCACGGGAAGGTGTGTTGGATGTACCAGAGATCCCCAGTCACCACGTAGCACGCGATGAACCACACCACGGTGCCGGTCGCGAGGAGGACAAGCGCCTGCCACACAGTCGGATCCTTGATGAGTCGCGGAAGCCACATCACTGCGATGACCGCGAGTACCATCGGCCCTTCCGGACGAGCCAGCGGCAGGAAAGACCACGTGACCGCGGCCAGACGCGACCGACCGGCGCTATAAGCCAGTGCTCCAGCCGCCAAGACGAGTGCAAACGTCGGCTCCGTCATCGCGTCGGTGCCGAGCTGGTACAGCGCCGGCTGCAGCATGACCAGCGGGATCGCCACCCAGGGATACGGAAGCTGAAGCCGCGCCGCCGTGCGGTAGGTCAGCCACCCAGCCGCGCCACAGACGATGACGGTGAGCACTCGCAAGCCGGGGTATCCCCAATGCCCGGGCAGGACGTACAGCGTAGCGAAGAGCGGGCGAGCAAAGGCCCCGAGCAAGGCGGCAGGCCGGACCGGCGGGGCAGAGATGATCGCGTGAATCGCCGCGTCAGGATCGTCGGCTGTGGGAAAGGCTGCGAGTTGGTATACGTAGAACCCCAGGCACACCAACAGCGCGAGCACCGCCGCCACGGAGTCAGTCGGCGTGCGCGTTCCCGCATCCGCGGCGCTGGAGCCAGGGCCGCGTCTCGGGTCAGTCGCCGTAGCGCCCACTCCTACCATGAACCCTCTTCTCCTTCTGGATTCCCGTCAGATCTCGATCCGACGCTGTGCGATGGGACGCTCGTGGCAATTGACCGACCGAGCAGACACATTATGCGCACGAGAAGCCGATGAGAAGGGCCTGAAGACGTCGTGCTGAAAAGGCGTCAGTATGTCGTACAGCGTTTTTCGCATCCCCCACGACCCGCGTCGAGTAACCCACATGCGCTTCGCCTTCCTGAGTCAGTCGAGCACAACCCGTCGCCTCCCCTTGCTCGCCCAAGTCGCGATGGCAACCGCGGTACTCGCCATCCACATGGTGCGTGCACAAAGCGCCGTTATGACACAGCCGGCGGGGGCCGCGCCAAATCGCCCGGCCCCGCCCGCCGTCCCCATCGTACTCAAGCCGGCGGCCGTGTTTGACGGGACCGACATCCATCAGGGTTGGATCGTCGTGGTGCGCGGGAATACGATCGAGGCGGCCGGGCCGGCGGGTCAGGTTACCCCCCCGCGCGATGCCACGACGATCGATCTCGCGGGCATGACGTTGCTCCCCGGCTTGATCGACGCACATACGCACGTGTTTCTGCACCCGTACAACGAGACGTTGTGGAACACGCAGGTCTTGCAGGAGCCACTCGCCCTGCGAACCGCTCGCGCCGTCGTGCACGCCCGCAACACGCTGATGGCCGGCTTCACGACCATCCGCGATTTGGGGACCGAGGGCGCCGGCAACGGCGACGTCGGCATCAAGGACGCGATCGAACAGGGCATCATTCCCGGGCCTCGCATGTTAGTGGTGACGCGGGCGATCGTCGCCACCGGCTCGTACGGCCCGCCGCGATGGGCGTACGCATTCGACCCACCACAGGGCGCGCAGGAGGCCAGCGGTCCCGACATCCAGCGCGTCGTCCGCGAGCAGATCGGCGAAGGCGCGGATTGGATCAAGCTGTATGGAGACTATTCGTGGGGACCGCACCACGAGGCCGAGCCGACCTTTACGCCGGCTGAGATGGCCCTAGCCGTCGAGACGGCGCACTCATCGGGGCGATCGGTCGCGGTGCATGCAACCACGGCGGAGGGCATTCGCCGAGCCGTCGAGGCAGGAGTGGAAACGATCGAGCACGGTGACAACGTAACGCCCGAGGTGCTGCGGACCATGGCGGCGCGCCACATCGCGCTCGTCCCGACACTCGCCGCGACCGAGGCGTATGCCATCTATTTCCAGAACTGGCACCGCGGCGAACCAGAGCCGCAGTCGATGCAGCGCAAACGGGCCCTGATTCGGGCCGCGCTCGACGCGGGAGTCACCATCGCCAACGGAAGTGACGCCGGCGTGTTCACGCACGGCGACAATGCGCGCGAGATCGAGTTGTTGGTCGATGACGGCATGACCCCGATCGCCGCACTGCGGTCCGCGACGTCGATCGATGCCACTGTTCTCCACATGGAGGGCCAGATCGGCCGCGTCGCGCAGGGCCTCAAAGCGGACCTCGTCGCCGTCACCGGCGATCCCACACACGACATCGGCGCGCTCCGTCACGTTACGCTCGTGATCAAAGACGGAATGGTTTACAAGCGGCCGTAGGGTGAAGGTCGCACCGGATCGCCCGCGAGGCACACCGCCAATCGCGCACTGCCTGACTCACGTCCAGCGCCGGGCACAGCTGCAGGTGCGCACCTCGTGTACAAGTTCCAGCGACGCCGCTACATTCGGCGACATGGCGCACAGCCCGGCGGCGCAACTGCCGAGGGCGGTCATGACAACGGTTTGTGGGAGCGAGTAATGGGCCTCGGCACGCGGCTCTTGGAGCAACCGCTCGTCTATCGAGCGTGGCAGGCACCGTTTGCCGAGACGAAGTTCGCGGCGATTCGACGGCACAATGACTTGTCGCGCGTGCGCCGGGTCCTCGACGTTGGCTGCGGACCTGGAACCAACACGCACCATTTCAGCGGCGCCGATTACCTCGGTCTCGACATCAACCCCAAGTACGTGGAGGCCGCAGCCCGCCGCACCGGGCGACGCTTCATCGCCGCCGACGCCACCGTGTATTCCGTCCCTCAGGATCAGCGGTTCGATTTCATCTTCCTGAATAGCTTCCTGCATCACATCGACACGCCGAGTGTGACACGTCTGCTGCGGAACCTGGTCACGCTGCTCACTCCGGATGGCCGCGTGCACATCCTCGAGTTGGTGATGCCCCCCAAGCCGTCGGTCGCACGTATGCTCGCACGGCTCGATCGTGGCGATTACCCACGACCTGTCGAAGAGTGGCGCGCGCTCTTTCGCGATGTCTTCGTGTCGGAGGTCGAAGAAGAGTATCCACTGACCGGCGCGGGCGTCGTCCTCTGGCATTTCCTCTATTTTCGTGGGCGGCGGCCGTGAGTCTTGTGGCTCCGGCACCGGCCGCACAGGCCGCGCCCGTGAACACGCCCCATGCAACGCGCGCTGGGAACACGGAACCGTCGGGAGAGCCGAGCCCGTGCCGCATCTCCGTGGCCATCCCCCTCTACAACGAGGAGCGGGGTGTGGCCGAATTGCTGCGACGCGTCGGCGCGGTGCTGGACGCAATGCCGGGTGGGCCGCACCAGATTGTCGTCGTCAATGACGGAAGCACTGATCGGACGTTGGACCACCTCGAGACTGCGGCCCGCGACGATCGCCGGCTCGTCGTCGTCTCACTGTCCCGCAACTTCGGCCATCAGGCGGCGTTGACGGCCGCGCTCGATTACGTCACCGGCGATGTCGCAGTGCTCATGGACGGCGACTTGCAAGACCCACCCGAGGCGATTCCAGATTTTGTGCGCCAGTACCAATCGGGCGCCGACGTCGTGTACGCCCAGCGAGTGCGTCGCAAAGAATCGTGGCCCCTGCGCCTCTCGTATTACGTGTTCTACCGTCTGATGCTGCGCTTGTCGAACGTGCCCTTGCCGCTCGATTCCGGTGATTTCGGCCTGATGTCTCGTCGCGTCGTCGATTCCATCCGGTCCGCACCGGAGCGCAATCGCTTCCTGCGCGGCCTGCGGTCGTGGGCCGGTTTCAGGCAAGTGGGCATTGCAGTGGAGCGCGGGGAGCGGTACGCCGGGTCGAGCAAGTACAGTCTCCTGAAGCTCATGCGCCTTGCGTCGGACGGCATGTTTGCCTTCTCGACGGTGCCGCTGCGCTTGGCGTCAGCCGTAGGGGTCCTCAGCATCGCCCTGGCAATGGTATTCGCCGCGTATCAGGTATATGTGAAACTGTGGCTGCATCAGTCACCCCAAGGATTTACGTCCCTGACGGTTCTGATCATTTTCTTTGGCGGCCTGAACCTGCTCTTCCTCGGCCTCATCGGCGAATATCTCGGTCGGGTGTACGAAGAAGTGAAATCGCGGCCCGTGTACGTGATCGAACGGGTCATTCGCCACCAAGAGCGCGGCGACACGCCCGAGTCGTGACCGCCTCGCACGTCCACATCGAGAGAGAACCCGGAATCGCCTCTGCGCGCGCGGAGGTGATGGGCGTCGCGTTGCCGCCAGTCGACGGCCTGGCGCGATGGGCGATGTTTGCGCTCGCATGGGGTCTCAGCGTCGCATACATCGCCAGCTGGATCCGACACGGGTGGATCCCTCACGACGATGGCCTGCTCGCACAGTCTGCCACGCGCTTGATGCAGGGGCAGCTGCCGCATCGTGACTTTGTTGACCTGTACACCGGTGGACTCACAGCCCTCAACGCCCTGGCGTTCACGGTCTTCGGGATTCGTCTGCTGTCGATTCGGATCATGCTGCTCATCGCCGCGTCGATATGGGTCGCGATCGTCTATGCCGTGGCACGACGATTCGTGCCACCGCTCATCGCAGCAGTTGCCACCTTCGCCGCAGTCGCCTGGGGCGTGCCGAATTACCCGGCCGCGATGCCATCGTGGTACAACTTGTTCGCCGCTACGGCGGGCCTGCTGGCCCTCCTCAAGTACTCCGAATCGCAACGCGTCCGGTGGCTAGTCGGTGCGGGCGTTCTGGGCGGGCTGTCGATCCTTTTCAAGATTGTCGGCCTGTACTTCCTCGGCGCCGCCTTTGCCTTCGTTGTGTACACGGCCTACGACCCGGCCGGTGGTGCAGGACGCGCGGGCGCTGACGGGGTCGCCCCATCGCCGGCTGGCGAGCCGTCATCTCCGCAAGCCCGTCGGGAATGGCTCTTCGAACGAGGGATCGCGTGCGCCACGGCTGCGATCCTCGTCGCTGCGGTTATCGCGCTCGTACACTTTGCCGCGACCCCAGGCACGTATCTCTTCCTGGTACTGCCGACAGCAGCTGTCAGCGCCGCACTGGTCGCCGGTACCTGGCAGGGCCGCCTGTCCCGGGAGCGCCTGTGGCGGGGATGCGCCGCGCTGGCTGCCGGCGTCGCGATCGCCATCGTCCCGTATATCGCCATCTACGCCCTGGGTCATGGGCTGGGCGCGATGTACAACGGCATCTTCGTCCTTCCCGCGCGCCGATTCAAGTTCGCGGTGGCCACTCCGACGTGGCCGGACTGGAAGCTGTTCGCGATCGCCGGCGCCCTCGTGCTCTTTCTGCTGGTTCGGCCGATCTGGGTGGGCGAGTTGGTCGTTATCGCCATCCTAGCCATGCTCGGCGGATTGCACATCACGGCCTATTGGACACGGTACAACGTCCGCATGATGCAGGTCTCGCCCGTCGTACTCCCGCTACTCTCGGTTGCCTTCGCGGGGCTCACGGCGATACGCGCCGGTCCGCCGATGAGCGTGCAGCGGAAGCAGCAGGTGTTCGCCGTGGTCGCCGTGGCGGCCTTGTGCGCGTTGGTGGACTTCCCATTCTTTGCGTGGATCTACTTCTACTACTATGCGTCGCTCGTCATCCTGGCGGCCCTGGCGGTGTACGCACAATTCGGACGACCCGGCGGGAAGCTCATCGGCACCGCCGCCCTCGTCGTGTGCATCCCATTCGTGATGGCTCGCATGCCGGCTCGGTCGTCCACAGGGTCGCCAATGGTCGTCCCCCGCGGTGGACTTCTGGTGCCGGCCTTCGACAGCGCCGAGTCGCGGGGGATGGTCGATTCTCTGCGCGCACACGCGCATAACGGCTACCTCTTTGCCACGCCCGACTGTCCCGAGGTGTACTTCTTGACGGGCCTCAAGAACCCGACACGGACAATGTTCGACTTCTTCGATGACACAACGGGTCGCACCCCGCGACTGCTGCGCATGGTCGACTCGTTACAGATTTCCGCAGTCGCGATCAATCGATGGGCGGCGTTCTCCGGCCCTCCCGACCCGACGTTGCTTGCGGGATTGATGAGCCGCTTTCCAGACACGGTGCGCGTTGGGCGATATACCCTGATGTGGCACCGCTGAGGGCTGGGCCGCCGCCATTCCGCCCGGCTTACCGGCGCCGGAGACCCAGGATGCTCAGGAAAAAACTGGACAGGAGGGTCTGGAATCCAAGCGCCGTCAGCATCACGCCGGGGATCACCCAGCGCATCGTGTGTTCGTAGTCGAGGTCCCCGAAACGGCGCGCGCGCCATTGTACCACGGCACCACCCAATAAGACGAGCCCGCCCATCATGGCCAGGACGCCGAGCATGAGCCCCTTCTCCAACGTCACGTGCGCAAACGCGCGCTCCATCCGTCGATCGAGCGGCAAGAGTCCTTCGCCGATCGCGAAGACTTTCGTGAAAACGGCGAAGAGCACCGATTGATAACCGCAGATGATCGCCAGGCTCGCGAAGAGGAGCGTGTGCACGTCGAGCGTCACCCCTGCGATCCGCATCTTCGGCATCGCCACGGCGTACCCGGCCAGCCCGAGGAGAGTGAGCAGAACGCCGGGCGCGAGAAAAAGCCAGCGAGGGCTGTAAATGAGGTAGAACCGCAGGTGTCGCCACCCATCGCGAAAGGTCCGCAGATGCGACCTCCGTCCCTGGCGACCGTCGGGATGCAGCGTGATGGGCACTTCAGCGACCCGCGCTCCGCTCAACGCCGCCCTGATGACCATCTCCAATGCGAACTCCATCCCCGTGCAGCACAGCCCGAGCTGCCGATACCAGGCCGTTCGGAACGCACGCATGCCACTGTGAATGTCGCTGATCGACGCGCCGAACCAGCGACGCGCCAACCACGAGAACATGGGGTTCCCCCACCACCGGTGCAGAGACCGCATCGCGCCGGGACGCACCGTGCCCCCGCCCGCCGGCAGTCGGCAGCCTTGCACGAGGTCGAAGCCTTCGTCGAGCTTCGCCAGCAGCGCCGGTGCCTCATCGAAGTCGTAGCTGCCGTCGGCGTCACCCATCACGACGTACCGACCGCGCGCCATGGCAATGCCGCCCATCAGTGCGCTGCCATACCCCAAGGCTTCGACCCGCACGACTCGAGCGCCGGACGACTCCGCCGCTCCTCGCGAATCGTCAGTGCTGCCATTGTCGGCGACGATGATCTCGCCGCGCCATCCTGCCCGCTCCAAGGCCCGATACGCGCGCTCGACGCACCGCCCGACCGTCCCCGCTTCATTGAGGCACGGCATCACGACCGACACGTCCACCTCCGCCGACCCTGTGTCGACCTCGAGCGGCGAGCCCGCAGCAGTGCTGACCCCCCGTGTGGCATCGCGGGTTGCTGTCATAGACGTGGCTGAGAATATAGAGCCCGCCGCGCCCGGCATTTATCGCGCGCCGCCAGCCGGACTCAGGGCTTCGGACTCAGGGCTTCGGCTGCTACCCGCGCCGACGACCCGAGTGGCCGCAGGTCATCGGACTGGACGTCGAACAGGTATGGGACGCGATCGGGCGCGGCCCGTAGCAACTCGGCGTCCTCCCTCCCGCGATCATAGACAATCCACGTCCGGGCCGTTGCGAGCGGTGGCGTGTTGGCGACCAAACCGTGCTCCGGTTGTTGACAAGGGCCGTTCGGCGGGTATCGAACGAATACCACGGTACGAGGCTGTGGGAGCGAATCCACCGCCTCCAAGAATTCGCGACGCGGGACGTCGGTACCCTCGTGCCGCTGCCCCGTTACCTTCAGCGTCGTGATGGTAACCGGCAGCAAGAAGACGGAAGCTCCGACAACGCACCAGGCCACCTGTTGCCGGGCACGCGAGCGGGCGCGCTCCCGCACCGCGCCGCCCCAACGCACAGCGGCGGCCGCCGCGACGCTGCAGACGCCCAGCGCAGCAACGACGACGAGCGTCGTCTGCGCCTCCATGGAGTAGATCGTGTATCTCGGATCCTGCGGATATATGAGGTACGCGATCACCAGCGCTGCGGAGCTTCCGACGGCCAGCCACAACTCCCCTGGCATCGCGAACAGCGCCGCGAGCGCAAAGACCAGCAGGCCCCGCCGCCACCCGCTAAAGGTGTCGTCGAGCAGGCCCCATGAACGCGCCACAAACTGGCCCGGTAACACTCGCGGTTGGTGCAGGCGATGGCCCGGACCAAACGTGCTGTCGAGACACGCAACTTCCGGGGGGACCGCACGCAGCGGTGCGACATCTCGATATCCGAACCCGACGACATCCCACGGTGAATACTGATCGGTGTACAACGAGTGCGGTGTCAACCGCCAATTGCCCGTCGTCCGCGCACTCCAGAGTGGAATGATCGCCAGCACGAGAGCGCCACATGCTGCCGCTACGACCAGGTCCCGCCAACGTCGCCGACGCAAAACGATGATCAACATCACCGCGCCGGCTGGCACCGTGTACGCAAGCATTGTCAACGGCCGCGTAATGACTCCCCACCCAATACAGATCGCCAGCATGACCGCGTACTTGATCTGGCGCTGGTCCCGCCAGCGCAGTAGCGCCCACCAACCCAGTAGCCACAGCGCCGACGTCGTGATCTCGGACATGTACGAGGGGCGCGGCCAGGTGTGGTGTCCAAGCAGCGACATCCAGAGGAGGTAAGCCAGGAGCGCGGGCCACGGACCGAGTCGAGGGCCGAGCACGTCGCGCGCGAGAAGGAACATCATCGCGCCTGTCAGACCGAGCAGCATCACAGGGACGAGACCAGGGAGGCCAAGCCACACCCCTGGTGTCAACAGCAGCGAGTGGCCGGGAAAATACTTGCTAGCCAGCCTCGGCAGGACGAGGACGTGTGGCTGCTCGAAAAACGCGGGAAAGGGCGGGGTCGGGTCGGTCCAATGCCCGGTGCTAAAGAGGTGCGCCTGCAGTAGGTACGCCGCCTCGTCCTGCAGCAGCGACATCTGCCGCAGTGACCCCCACGCGACCACCATTCCGCAGGCCGCGAGAAAACCCAACAGGGGAGGTGCGAACCGGCTACCAAGAAACCGCTCCGCGCCGAGCACGCTGTCAGGTCGCACCCACGCCACGAAGCCGCCAATGATGAGCAACCCTACCGGAACCTTGAGCCAGTCGGGTATAGTAGCGATAATGGCCGCGCCCAACGCACCGTAAGTCGTCATGCGACACGCACAATAGGATGGTCGCGCAATGACCGACGCAACTCGCACACAATACGCCGCCGGGGCACCCCACGCCAGCGAGGACGGCACGGCGGTCGAGTCAGAACGCCGCGTGTCGGTGGCTCGTTTCGTCCAGGCCGCAATCGCCGGAGCCGTCGTGATGGCCGCGCTGGGCGCGCTCGCGTTCTACCTGGTTTTTCCTGAAGACCTGTTGGAGAACTACGTCTTTCCGCGACAGCCGCCGTCCCCTTGGTACCAAATTGCTGCGGTCCTCTCGGCCGCGCTCTTCATGACAGCCATCTACGTCGTCTCAGGCCCCGCGCAGCGTCGTCCGCGGGCCGCGACGACCTTGGGCGCGTTGTTGGGCATGCTCGCCTCAGGCCCAGCGCAACTGGCCTTGTTCGCCATGGTCCGTAGCAACCCTTGGCGGAATCTCGCCATAATCTGTTGGACCACTGCCTCATGGGCCGCTGCGGGAGCGACGATCAATCGAGTGCTGACCCGACCGGCCGCCGAACCAGAGGAGGAGCCGCACGCGGGGTAGTCAACGCCAACGTGCACGGTCGCGCAGCGGAGCAGCCACGCGCGATCCGTTTATTTGCGCTCTGAAGAGCCCTCGTGCGAGAGCACGATCACGCGCCAGCCCTGACCCGATACGATCGGGATATTCTCCCCGGTAGGGCCGCGCAACGATACACGATCAGGATTGACGGTGCCCCGAGCGATCAGCTTGCCCTTGTCATCCTTGATGACGACATCCGCACCCGCAGGGAGCTGCTCGAGTTGCCATTCCGCAGTAGTGCTGGCGCGCGACATTACCCATGCGACGAACGCGCCGTCACAGGGTCACGAGTCATAGGCGCTGATTTGACACACCGTCCCCAGGAGTGGTCATGTAGCCGCCCCCGGCAGAGGGCGGTTCCGCCGGCCCTTACGCGACGGCCGCTGGCGCTGGGATCGCGTGCGGGGTCGTCGGCCCGTCAATCTCGCTCTTGCGCCGGGATGCGAAGCGCATGTGCGACAGGGAGTAGGCTCCTACCATGCCGTAGCCCATCGCGAAGAGGAATGTGAACGGGATCGCACCAAACTGCCGGAGCTCAATGGCGAGGCCCAGAGCGACAAACGAGCAAACTGAGAGCAGGAACTCGCCCAGGACGCTCCACGAGGCTCGACTGCGGTACCGGCCCGCCGCTCGACTCGCACGATAGGAAGTGACCCGGTACTTGGGTGTCCGCTCGAACGGGCTGCGCTTCCCCAACAAACCCTCGAGCGCCGCACGGGCGTTGTGCACGCTCATCCCGATCGATAGCGCCAGAAAGAGGGGGAACCGCGCGATCCGCTGCCGCCACGACCCACCAAGCACGCGCGCGGCAGTGTAGTAGCAGCAAAACGTGCCAGAAAACGCCAGCAGGTAGTACAGCGAGATCGGCCAGATGATCTTCAAGTGGCGTGCGCCCGCGGCGAACACCACGAAGGGGCTCAGAAGCGTCAGCACGATGAGCAACGGATAGGCGAGGCTGCTCAGCAAGTGCATCGTCCCCTGCCATTTCACATCCCTTGGCATGTTCGACCGCCAGAGCTGTGGCAGCACCTTCCGAGCGGTCTCCTGTGCGCCCTTCGTCCACCGAAACTGCTGGGCCTTGAGGCTGTGCATGTCGGCGGGGATCTCTGACGGGCACACCACGTCGGGAAGATATTTGGCGCGCCACCCGACTAGCTGAGCGCGATAGCTCAGATCGAGATCTTCGGTGATAGTATCGTCCTGCCACCCCCCCGCATCGTGGATGGCCTGACGCCGCAAAATCCCGGCAGTTCCATTAAAGTTGAGAAACCATCCAGCCCAGCAACGGGCAGACTGCTCGACGACAAAATGTCCGTCGAGAGCGAGTGCGGTCGCCCGGGTCAGCTCAGAGTAGGCGTCGTTGAAGTACGTCCAGCGGGTCTGAACAATGCCGACACGCGGGTCCGCGAAGTGCGGTAAAGTGCGACGCAGGAAATCCCGCGGAACGACGAAGTCCGCGTCGAACACAGCGATAAACTCTCCCCGAGCATGCTCAAATCCGTTTGCCAGCGCCCCGCTCTTGAACCCCGTTCGATCCGCCCGGTGTATGTGGACGATCGGAACGCCGCGAGCCTGATGGTCCTGCACGAGCCGCTGCGTCAGTTCGAGCGTCTCGTCAGTCGAGTCGTCGAGAACTTGGATCTCGAGGAGCTCCCGCGGATAGTCGACTTCGCAAGCCGAACGGATGACGCGCTCGGCGACGTAGAGCTCGTTGAACAACGGCAACTGTATGGTAACGAACGCGTCATGCGTCAGATTGGCGTCATTGGTTGGTTGACGTCGACGCCGCAAGAACACCGCGACCAGCGCAGCGTGGTTCAGACTGTAGAGCGAAAGTCCGAACAAGGCTATACCATACACAATCACGATGGCCAGCCATAAGCTCATGGACCAGTGTCCTCAGCGAAGTACAATGGCCACAATGTACATGCGGCCACAAGTTAAATCACGGCTGCCCGGACGAATAGGGAGGGTGGTAGTTGCCCTATTCAGTTGCGTGCTACCCATTCTGGCCGCCCTGCCTGGTTGCGTGGGGTCCGACACGACACCTGGTCGACTTGGATCTTCGGCCTACACCGGCAACCTTCCCGACGCCCCGCCTCCTGGCTTTGCAATGCTCATGCTCGCACCCGCGAACCCTGTCCCGCTGTCCGCTGGCACAGGGTCTAATGCTCCTGCTGGGTCCTTTTGGTACCGCATAGCGAGCCCCGCCGACGGGAAGGCACGAGCGCTTGAGTGGTACGTTCGAGCTCAGCATCTCACCCCTACACGTGTCTTCAGGGTCGAGCTGTCGCTCGAGAATGGCGCCGTGTACGCCGTTGGCAGTGCGCGTACAGACCAGGCCGGAGTGTTCGTTGCCCACGGCACGCTTCAGGAATTCGCTGATCAGTATTGCGTGGGTCAGCCTGCGCTGCCTGTGCCGATCGAAGGTAAGCATGTGGTCGGCGTCGGGGTCAAAGCCGACGGTTCGGGCGCCGGCAACGTCTCCAATGCGGTCATAGGTCCCGAGCGGTCACTCGCATGTAGTGGCAATGGTGATGGCGCATTCGAATACTGGCTCAGCGCGCCCGAGGCGATTCGCCTCGACGGAGGGCCGACCACCGGCGGACAATAATCAGCGCGCAGACGGCGGCGCAGCGTCCGCGCGCAGTCGCACGGCATCGTCAATCGATTGTTGCCCGGATCGAGCGGAAGGCGTTGGCTGGAAAGATCGCCCCCAATCATTCTCGTCACGTGTAACAATTGCAAATCCTGCATCGCCTCACGTGCGACGCGTGTGGGCAAGTGTTACCGATACAAGAGCCAGATATGTTCGACGCGCTTCCCGCCCCACGCCCAGGGCGTGACGCGCGGCACGAACCGCCCATTCCCTAAATGCGGGAGTATGCGCCCTGACAACGAATCAGCCACGTCATAGATCGACGTATAGCCCGCCCGCATGATCGAATCGGCGGTGAGCCCACCGTAAAACGCGGGTCCGGTGTCCGAATCCCACACGACGAGTGTCCCCGGCGGAGCCGCACGGAGCTTGGCCAGCGTGGCGTCGGCAGGCCCAGGCGTGACCACTCGTTGATCCGGATCGCAACCGAAGTGGATGCACATGTACGCCTGACTCGCAGCAAATCGCGCGACCGGTTGGGGATGGGCTCTGAACCAGGTATACGCCCCGTTGACCAGGTACGCATTGCGTGACCACGGCATGTCATCCACATAGGCGAGCGCAGAGACGAACGAGACGACGATCACGGCCGCAGTCGCGAAAATGATCACCGGAGTCGCGAATTGTCGGAACAGGAGCCGAGCACCGTCGGCGAGTGTGTTCCACCCCAGCAAGGTCAGAAGCGCAATCGTGGGCGCCACACACACGAAGTATCGAGGATATCCGGCAGATCCGAACATCCCCGTCGCCCGGAGCGCCGAATGTACGACGAAGAACGTCGCAACGATTGCGAGCGCGAGCCTGAGTCGTCCCAGCACCAGCGCGGCCAACACGCCGATGGCAAAGGGATACATCAATAGCGGCCCGAGGACCTCACGGCGCCGGAAGTAATACTCGAACCGCTCGCCACGTCCGTATGTCGCGACTGTCGCGGACCAGTTGGGCGGCCAGTTATGCACGATGTACAGCCAGTCATGCATGATCGTGTGGCCAGCCACGATCCAGGCAGCCAAGCCGCTGCCGAGCATCGCGACCAGTCCGAGCCGCCGCCACGTCATGTAGTCGCGAGGGTCACGCCGCTCGATCAAAACCCAGACGGCCCAGATCGCGCACAGGAAGAAACCTTCTGGGCGTGTGAGCACCGTAGCCGAGATGACCCCTGCCGCCCACACACGGTGCTTCGAATGCTGCAGACGGAGCGCGATCACCAGAAGAAGCCCAAAGAGGGGCTCCGTCATCGTCTCGGAGGTGAGGAGGAGAAACGACGGCCCCACCCAGAGAAACGGGACGACCAGTGCCGGGCGCTTCAACCCGTAATCGATCGCGAGGCGCCACGTCTGCCAGGCAGTCGCTGCGGCGATGGCAACGCTCAAGAGCTTCGCAGCCGGATAGCCACCAATGACCGCCGGGATGGAATACAACAACGTGAAGAGCGGCCGGCCCCAGACGTCGACAAAGTTGCGGGGATGCGCCCATGCCCAGCGCGCAAAGAGGTAGTGCGTGCCTCCGTCTTGCTGGTACGAATCCGGATACATGAAGACCAGCGCAACACTGATCGCGCTGCAGAGCACGATGGCGAGGACGGCTGGCCAGGGACTGGGTCGCGGCCCCGCCTGCGCGGTGACGGCGGGGCCTGCTCGAGGGGTCGGTTGAGCCGACGTCTCTACTCCGCCAACCGCTACCGCCATCGTCGCGATTCCCGTTCGGTGCTCCCGCACGCTGGCACCGTCGCCACCGTGCAGCCAACGTTTACGGCCCCGGGAAACCCGGGGCCGTAAACGTGAATCTGATCGGCCTTGCCAGCGTCAGCGAACGCCCGCACAGGCAAGGTGCACACGTTACTCGCTCTCCGCACCAGCCGGAATCGCCGTGAGCGGAGGCAGCGGCGCGAACGGCGACAGGCCCATGCCGAACGGATCCTCCGCTGCCGGCTGAGTGGGCGGGATCTCCATGCCCTCGATCTCCACCTCCTGATACCGGTACATCCCCGTGCCCGCCGGGATCAGGTGACCGATGATGATGTTCTCCTTGAGTCCCAGGAGATCATCCTGTGCGCCGCGGATCGACGCATCGGTCAGCACACGCGTCGTCTCCTGGAACGAGGCCGCCGACACGAACGACTGCGTCGTCAGGCTCGCCTTGGTGATGCCCAGGAGCAACGGCTCGGAGGTGGCGGGCTGCAGCTTCTTCTTCTTCGCCCGCTCGTTCTCGTCGCGGAACGCGTGCTTGTCGACGTGCTCGCCCTCGAGGAATTCCGTCTCGCCCGGATCGATGACGCGGACCTTCTGCAGCATCTGCCGGACGATCACCCCGATGTGCTTGTCGTTGATCTTCACACCCTGCAGCCGGTACACCTCCTGCACCTCGTTCAGCAGGTACTCCTGTACCGCCCGCGGGCCCTTGATGCGCAGAATGTCGTGCGGATTGACCGGGCCCTCGGACAACCGGTCACCGGCTCGCACGCGGTCACCCTCGTGCACGCGCAAGTGCTTTCCGGCCGGCACTTCGTACAACTGTGCCTCCTGGCTGTCGTCGACCACCGAGAGCTGCCCCTCGAGCCGTGTGGGCTGGACGAAGATCTCGCGCTTGCCGCGCTTGATCTCCCCGAACCGAACGACGCCGTCGATCTCGGAGATCGTCGCCGGATCTTTCGGCCGACGCGCCTCGAACAGCTCCGCGACGCGTGGCAAGCCACCCGTGATGTCGCGCGTCTTGTACGCCTCGCGGTTGACCTTGGCGATGATCGTTCCTGCCGAGATGTGCGCCCCGTCCTCCATGGTCAGCTGGGCACCGACCGGCACCACGAAGTCGCGCACCTTCCGGTCCTGCGCTTCGTCCCAGATCTCGATGTGCGGGTGCAGCTTCTTGTCCCGATCCTCGATCACGACCCGCTGCCGGAGACCGGTGAGCTCGTCGAGCTCCTCGGACACCGACTCGTCTTCGACCAGATCCACGAACCGCACGACACCGGCGACGTCCGCGATGATGGGATTGGTGTACGGATCCCAGCTGAAAATCACCTGGTCCCGCTTCACGTCCTCGCCATCGGCCACCATCAGAATGGCGCCGAGCGGCACCTGCAGCCGCGCGCCGCCGGTCGCGGACGACCGATCGCCCGCACCGCGGATACTGAGCTCGCCTTCGTAGGACGTCACAATGCGCTGCCCGTCGGGTCCGGTGACCACGACCAACCGGTCCCCGTACTCGATGCGGCCCGCGACCTTCGACTTACGCGACGTCTGCTCGGCGATACGAGCGGCCGTTCCACCGATGTGGAAGGTTCGCAGCGTGAGCTGCGTGCCCGGCTCACCGATCGACTGCGCGGCAATGATCCCGACGGCCTCCCCGAGGTCGACCATCGACATGGTGGCCAGGTTGCGGCCGTAGCACATGCGGCAGAGACCACGCTTGGCCTCGCAGGTCAGCACCGAGCGGATCTTGACGGTCTCGATGCCCGACTCCTCGATCGCCCGTGCCGTGTCTTCGTCGATCAACTTGCCGGCTTCCACCAGCAGCGTGCGCCGGCCGCTGTCATCGGTCTCGTGCGGATCCTCCACATCCTCGGCCGCGACGTTCCCGACGATGCGCTCGCCGAGCGGCTCGATGACATCTTCGCCTTCCTTCAGCGCCGACACCTCGAGGCCGAGAATCGTACCGCAATCGTCCTCGGTCACCACGACGTCCTGCGCCACGTCCACGAGACGTCGCGTGAGGTAACCCGCGTCCGCGGTCTTGAGCGCCGTGTCCGCGAGTCCCTTCCGCGCGCCGTGCGTCGAGATGAAATACTCGAGCACCGACAGTCCCTCACGGAAGTTCGACTTGATCGGGCTCTCGATGATCTCGCCGATGCCACCCGTGAGCTTCTTCTGGGGCTTCGCCATCAGTCCGCGCATCCCCGCGAGCTGCCGAATCTGGTCGCGCGAGCCTCGGGACCCCGAGTCGAACATCATGAACACCGGATTGAAGCCGTCCTTCGACTCCCGCATCGCCTTGACCATGGCATCCGCGATGTCGTTGTTGGCGTGGGTCCAGGTGTCGATGACTTTGTTGTAGCGCTCCCCGTTCGTGATGTTGCCGGTCTGGTAGGCACGCTGGAACCGCTCGACACGAGCCTCCGCCTCCCGCAGCAACGTCTCCTTCTCCGCCGGGATGTGCAGGTCCTCGATGCCGATCGAGATGCCACCACGCGTCGCGTTGCGGAACCCGAAATCCTTGAGGCGATCGAGGAACTCCACCGTCTGCGCGAGCCCGGCGCGCCGGTATGACTCGAACACCAGCTCACCGAGCGCCTTCTTCTTCATCTCGCGATTCTGGAACCCGATCTCGGGCGGGACGATGGCGTTGAACAGCACCCGGCCGACGGTCGTCTCGACCCATCGCTGGCCATCGGTATCATCCACCCAGAAGCGCACTGGGCTCTGGTACTCCACCCGTCCCTGGCCCAGTGCCAGCTCCACCTCGTCCACGGTCGCGAAGTGCGGCGACTTCTTGACGGTGGCGTCGAAGTCAGGCCGCGACCGGGTCGCGAAGTAGCATCCGAGCACGATGTCCTGGCTCGGCTCGGCCACCGGCCGCCCGTCTGATGGCTTCAAGATGTTGTTCGACGACAGCATCAACAGACGGCTCTCGAGCTGTGCCTCGAACGAGAGGGGCACGTGCACCGCCATCTGGTCGCCATCGAAGTCCGCGTTGAACGCGGCGCACACGAGCGGGTGAATGCGGATGGCCTTGCCCTCGACCAGCACCGGCTCGAACGCCTGAATGCCAAGCCGGTGGAGCGTCGGTGCCCGGTTGAGCAGCACGGGGTGATCCCGAATGATCTCTTCGAGGATCTCGTACACCTCCGGGCTCTCGCGCTCGACGATCTTCTTCGCGCGCTTGACCGTCTCCGCGATTCCCTTCTCCACGAGCTTGTGGATGATGAATGGCTTGAACAGCTCGAGCGCCATCGCTTTCGGGAGCCCGCACTGATGCAGCTTGAGCTCCGGCCCGACGACGATCACCGATCGACCCGAGTAGTCCACGCGCTTGCCGAGCAGGTTCTGGCGGAAGCGCCCCTGCTTGCCCTTGAGCATGTCCGACAGCGACTTGAGCGGCCGCTTGCCGCGTCCCCGAATCGCTTTGGACCGGCGCCCGTTGTCGAACAGCGCGTCGACCGCCTCCTGCAGCATGCGCTTCTCGTTCCGCAGGATGACCTCGGGCGCCCGGTGCAGAATGAGCTTCTGCAACCGGTTGTTGCGGTTGATGACCCGACGATACAGGTCGTTGAGATCGGACGTCGCGAACCGGCCGCCATCGAGTGGCACGAGGGGCCGCAGGTCCGGCGGAATCACCGGCACCACGTCGAGGATCATCCACTCGGCCTTGTTGCGGACATCACCGGCCGCGCCGGAGTTGCGGAATGCGTCGACGATCTTGAGACGCTTCAGCATCTGCTTCTTCCGATGCTGCGAGCCCTCGACGGCGACCGACGCGCGCAGCTCCTCGGCCGTCTTGTCCACGTCGAGCCGGCGGAGCAGCTCACGCACCGCCGGGGCGCCGATGTCGGCGTGGAAGGCCGCGTCGCTCTCTTCCTTGGCCTTCTGCCGCAGCGTCAGGTACTCGTCTTCGTCGAGCAGCTGGTTGACGCGGACGTCCTGCTCGCCTGCGTCGATGACGATGTAGTTCGAGTAATAAATCACCTTCTCGAGATCACGAAGCGTGATGTCGAGCAGGTTCCCCATGGGGCTGGGCAACGTCTTGAAGAACCAGATGTGCGCCACAGGCACGGCGAGCTCGATGTGGCCCATGCGCTCGCGCCGGACCTTGCTCAGCGTGACTTCGACGCCGCACCGGTCGCAGATCACGCCACGATAGCGGATCCGCTTGTACTTCCCACAGTGGCACTCCCAGTCCTTGACGGGCCCGAAGATGCGCTCGCAGAAGAGTCCATCCTTCTCGGGCTTGAAGGAGCGGTAGTTGATGGTTTCAGGCTTCAGGACCTCGCCCCACGACCACCAGGTCCGCAGGCCGGCCATCTCCAGCCGCTCCCGCTCCTTGGGGTCCTTGGGGCCACGAATCTCCTCGGGCGAGGCGATGCGGACCTGGATGAAGTCGAACGCCGACGCGCGAGTCTCGCGCGCGCTGCGAAAATCAATCATGAGCTTACGCCTCCCCGTTATTATTGCCGGCCCCGTTCGCCGCGCCGTACCCATCCTCGGTCGCGCCCAACGTGACCCTGATTCCCAACGCCTGCAGTTCCTTCACGAGCACGTTGAAGGACTCGGGAATCCCCGGTTCAGGCAGGTTCTGACCCTTCACGATCGCCTCGTACACACGACTGCGCCCGTTCACGTCATCCGACTTCACGGTCAGGATCTCCTGAAGCGTGTGAGCCGCGCCGTAGGCCTCGAGGGCCCACACTTCCATCTCACCGAAGCGCTGACCGCCAAACTGCGCCTTGCCGGCGAGGGGTTGCTGCGTGACCAGTGAATACGGCCCGATGCTCCGGGCGTGGATCTTGTCATCGACCAGGTGCGACAGCTTGAGCATGTAGATCTCACCGACCGTGACCGGGCTCGCGAACGTCTCTCCCGTCCGCCCGTCACGCAGCCGCAACTTGCCACCCCCGCTGATGCCCGAGAGCCGGAGCAGCTCACTCGCCGCTTGATCGACATCCGCGTCGCCCTGAGCGCGCACCAGCCCGGCCAGCGCCGGCAGTTCCTCGGATGCGAGCACCGCGCCCGCGTCCCGCCCGCGCTCCTTCTCGAGTTCCAGGAGGGCGGTCCGCGAGGCGGAGCGCACGTCTTCCGTTTCATTGTCATCACTGGCGCGCGTCTCGTGGAAACCAACGCGATGCCCGATCTCCGCCGCCTCGCGCTTCGCCAGCTCTTCGGCTGCCGCCGTGACATACGCGCGGACCTTGGTGTAGATCCCCTTGGTTGCCGCGGATCGGCCACGCCCATGCAGATCGTTCAGCGTCGCATCGGCCAACAGCTCGACGCGCTCCTCACCGGGAGCCGCTGGTGCGAAGCTCTCCAGCATCGCACGCATCTCCTCGTCGGAGATGTGCAACGCCGGCGTCTTGCTGAGCTCGAGCGCATCGTGCGACCACATGAGCCCGGCCAGCTTGAGCAACAGGCCGATCTCCCGCTCGTTGGCCCCCTGGAACACCGGGGTCTTCGCGTAGAACCCCAGAATGCGCGCCGCCCAACCCAGGTGCGTCTCCAGGATCTGACCGACGTTCATTCGGCTCGGAACACCCAGCGGGTTGAGCACGATGTCCACCGGCCGCCCGTCCGGAAGGAACGGCATGTCCTCTTCGGGCACGATGCGGGCGACGATACCCTTGTTGCCGTGCCGGCCAGCCATCTTGTCACCGACCGAGATCTTGCGCTTCTCGGCCAGATAGACCTTGACCAGCTGGATCACGCCTGGCGGCAGCTCGTCCGGCTGCAGGATGCGGTCGATGCGCTCCTCCGCCTTCTCCTCGATGCGCGCCTTTTCTTCGTTGGCCGCGTCGATGATCGCGCGAACGCGCTCGTTGGTCCCCTTGTGCTCGACGCGGAAGGTCTTGAGATCCAGCGTCGCCATCTTGAAGCCGCGCACGAACTCGCGGTCGAGCACCGTCCCCTGCGGGATCGCCTCCTCGACCGTCCCGCTCTTGAGCGCAAGCGCCACCTTCTGTCCGTCCAGAACTTCGACGAGCTCGCTGTCGCGCACTTCGTTGACGCGCAGCTTCTCCTCGCCCTCCAGCCGTCGGACCTCGCCGATGCGCTCGCCGCGGTCCTTCTCCACTACCTGATCCTCGATGCGGGAGAAGATCTTGACGTCGATGACCACGCCCTCCATGCCCGGAGGCACCTTGAGCGAGGAATCCTTCACGTCCTTGGCCTTCTCGCCGAAGATCGCCGTGAGGAGCTTCTCCTCCGGCGAGAGCTCCGTCTCGCCCTTCGGAGTGATCTTGCCCACGAGAATGTCGCCCGGCTTCACATGCGCGCCGATGCGCACAATGCCTCGCTCGTCGAGATCGGTGAGCGATTCCTCGGCGACGTTCGGGATCTCGCGCGTGATCTCCTCCTGCCCACGCTTGGTGTCCCGCACGTGCAGCTCGAGCTCCTGAATGTGAATCGACGAGTAGACGTCGTCCTTCACCAGTCGCTCGGAGAGGATGATGGCGTCCTCGAAGTTGTGCCCGTACCACGGCATGAACGCCACGGTCACATTGGCGCCGAGCGCCAGCTGTCCCATCTCCGTGCCCGCTCCGTCCGCGAGGACGTCGCCCGCCTCGACCTCCTGTCCGTGGTGCACGAGGGGCCGCTGGTTGATCGCGGTGTCCTGATTCGTGCGCCAGTACTTCTTGAGGCGATACCGGTCGTTCTGCGTGAGCCGCGCCAACGGACGGTCCGGCGCACGCCGGTCCGCCGCCCGCTCGCTCGCGCCCGCGTCGACGATGATCTCGTCCGCGGTGACCCGCGAGACCACGCCGGCGCGACGAGCGATCACGACGGCACCCGAGTCCACGGCGACCTTGTCCTCGAGCCCGGTGCCCACGAGCGGCGTCTGGGGATTGAGGAGCGGCACACTCTGACGCTGCATGTTGGAGCCCATGAGCGCACGGTTCGCGTCATCGTGCTCCAGGAACGGAATCAACGCCGCCGCGATCGAGACGAGCTGCTCCGGGGCGACGTCCATGTAGTCGATGCGGTCGGGCGGTGTGAGCGGCGCGTCGCCCTGATGGCGGCACAACACCAGCTCATCGACGAACGTCCCGTCCGGGTTGAGCGCGGTATTGGCCTGCGCGATCGTCGCGTCTTCCTCGCGATTGGCGTCGAGCCACGCGATCTCCGACGTGACGCGCCCGTTCTTGACGACGCGGTACGGCGTCTCGATGAACCCGAGGTCGTTCACCCGCGCATAGCAGGCGAGCGACGTGATGAGCCCAATGTTCGGACCTTCCGGCGTCTCGATCGGGCACATCCGACCGTACTGCGAGTAGTGCACGTCGCGGACCTCGAAGCCCGCGCGCTCACGCGTCAGCCCGCCCGGACCGAGCGCCGACAGTCGCCGCTTGTGCGTCAACTCCGCGAGCGGATTCGTCTGGTCCATGAACTGCGAAAGCTGCGACGAGCCGAAGAACGCCTGGATCACGGCGGACACGGTTCGCGCATTCACGAGATCGTCGAGCGAGATCTTCTCCGGATCGGTGTTGATCGACATGCGCTCCTTCACCAGGCGCGCCATGCGGCTCAAGCCGACGGAGAACTGATTGGCGATCAACTCACCGACCGATCGGATGCGACGATTGCCCAGGTGATCGATGTCGTCCGTGTGTCCGCGCCCCTCGTGCAGCTCCACGAGGTAGCGGATGATGGCGACGAAGTCTTCACGCGTGAGCACCGTCTCGTTGGCCGGGCGGTTGAGGCCGAGCCGCTGATTGATCTTGTACCGGCCGACGCGTCCCAGATCGTACCGCTTCGGCGAGAAGAAGAGGCGGTCGAGCGCCTGGCGTGCCGTCTCCTTGTTCGGCGCGTCGCCCGGACGCAGCAGGGAGTAGATCTGCTTGAGCGCCTCCTCCTCGGAGTGCGTCGGGTCCTTGGTCAGCGTGTTCTTGATGAGCGCCGACTCGACGCGGCCGGACGGAGCAAAGACCTGCACCTTGGTGATGTCGGCCTTGCGCAGCTTCTTGATGAGCGTCTGCGTGACGCCCTGGTCAGCCTCGGCCAGCACCTCACCGGAGTTCGCATCGATGACGTCGCGCGCCAGGACGTTCGGCTCGTCTCGCTCGCCCCGCTCCAATGCATCGATCTCGTCGCGAAGGTCGACCGTCATGTACGACGCGAACACCTTGATCTTCCGGTACTTCAGCTCGCGCAGGCGCTCGGCCAGCTCTTCCGTGAGCTCGGTGCCGACGGCGATCGTCCGCTCCGCCTCGGCTGCTGCTGCCTCGGCCTTGGCCTTCTTGGTCTTGGGCTTGGGTGCATCAGGGTCCGGCTCACGCCCGGGCAGGACGATCTGCTCGGCGATGATCGCGCCGGTCAGCTCGCGCTGCTCCTGCCGGTTCTGCCGCACCTTGATGAGATCCAGCTCGCGCACGCCGAAGAAGAGGTGGTAGATGTCGCTGTCGCTCCCGTAGCCGAAGGCGCGGAGCAGCGCCGTGGCGGGGAACTTCTTTTTCTTGTCGATGTGGACGTAGATGACGTCGTGGATGTCGACCGTGAATTCGACCCACGAACCGCGGAACGGGATGATCCGCGCCGAGATCAGCCGCTGGCCGTTCGGGTGCGTGGACTCTTCGAATACCGCGCCCGGTGAGCGGTGCAGCTGGCTCACCACGACGCGCTCGGCCCCGTTGATCACGAACGTGCCGAGCGGCGTGAGCAGGGGCAGCTCACCGAGGTAGACCTCTTTCTCGATGATGTTGCGCGGCCGCTTGACCCCGTTGACCTCCTCGTTGATCACGAGTTGCAACGTGGCCTTGAGCGGCGCGGAGTACGTCATGTCGCGCTCGATGCACTCCTCGACGGAGTACTTCGGCTCGCCCAGTGAATACTTCACGAACTCCAACGAGAAATTCTCGTGGACGTCCGTGATCGGGAAGAGATCCTTGAAGACCCGCTCGAGCCCGATATCCTCGCGGTCTTGCGAAGCCGCGTCGAGCTGCAGCAGCGCTTCGAACGCTCGCGTCTGGATGTCGAGGAGATGCGGCATTTGCATCCCGCCCGCCAGCTTGGCAAACGAAATCTGCTTGATCGTGTCGGCCATAGTCACCTAACGGAAATGGGGCGCACCCCGCGCGCGCCCGGGCTACTCATCAATTCGAACAATGCACGGACCTCCGTGCACCCGGTGTAGAGCTGAGTGGAGCTGAACGGTGCGACAATGCTACCGCAGGCGACGCCGAGTTCGATCGACGCCGCCCGTGCAGCACCCTCCGAGGCAGGAAAACCGGACCCCCGCAGTTACTTCACCTCGACCGTAGCCCCTTGCTCCTCGAGCTTGGTCTTGATCGTGTTGGCCTCATCCTTCGGAATGCTGGCCTTGACTGTCTGCGGCGCTCCGTCCACGAGGTCCTTCGCCTCTTTGAGTCCGAGGCCCGTCACCTCGCGCACGACCTTGATGACCTGAATCTTCTTGGCACCCGCCTCCTTGAGCGTGACCGTGAACTCGGTCTGCTCCTCGACTACCGGTGCCGGGGCTGCACCGCCGCCGCCCGCACCGCCCGCGGCCGCGCCGCCGCCTACAGGCGCCGCGGCGATCGTCACGTTGAACTTCGTCTTGAACGCTTCAATCAACTCAGCGAGATCGAAGACCGACATGTTGCCGATCGCGTCGAGGATCTCGTCTTTGGACAGCGTAGCGTTAGCCATGTTGGTTGTACCCCTCGAGAAAGAAATCGTTACCCGTGACGACCCGTCACGGCGAGCCGAACGGTCGCCCGAACGGTTACCCCTGAGGCGGCGCCTCGCGCTGCGCGTGCAGCGCGGCGAGCGCCCCCACGAACGTGTACAGCAGGCCGTTCAGCGCGCCGACGAACGCCGCGAGCGGCGATTGCAGTCCCGCGCCGAGCTCGGCGAGCATCCGGTCCCGCGTCGGCATCGTCGAGAGCCGCTTGACCTGGGCCGGCTCGATGGCCCGCCCGTCGAGCAAGCCGCCTTTCACCGCCGGCCGCTGCTCGAACTCCTTGGCGAAGTCCGCGAGGACCTTCGCTGCCGCCACCGGGTCCTTCCCGATCACGACGCCGGTGGGCCCGCGGAGCTTCGTTCCAGTCAGACCACTCTCGTTCACCGCACGGGCGGCGAGTGTGTTCTTGATGACCACGTAGTGCACGCCCGCCTTCCGCAGTCGCCGGCGCAACTCGGTCATCCCCTTCACGTTGAGACCCGTGAAGTCGGTGTAATAGAGCGCCGTAGCGCCCTCCATTTTCTGACGGAGCTCGTCCACCAGCTCCTGCTTTTGTACTCGATTCATATCTGATCGGCTCGCAGCCTGTGTCGTTTGTCTACTTTCTACTTTCTACTTTCTACTCACTAGCGGCCTCGCGGCCGCTCGCTACCCGCGGTAGGGAGTCGTGTCGATCAGGATCCCGGGCCCCATCGTGCTCGAGATCGCAACGTGACGGATGTACACGCCCTTGGCGGCAGGCGGCCGCGAGCGAACCACCTGATCCATGAAGGCGCTGAAGTTGGTCTCGAGCGCGTCGAGGCCGAAGGAAACCTTCCCGATCGGCGCGTGAATGTTCCCACCCTTGTCGACGCGGAACTCGATCTTGCCCGCCTTCACCTCGCGCACGGCGCGCGTGACGTCGAACGTGACCGTGCCGGCCTTGGGGTTCGGCATGAGCCCGCGGGGTCCCAGGATGCGGCCCAGCGGTCCAATCTGCCCCATCTGGTCCGGGGTCGCGATCATGACGTCGAAGTCCATCCAGTTCTCCTTGATCTTCGGGATGAACTCGACGCCGACAAAGTCGGCGCCCGCCGCCTGCGCCTCTCGCGCCTTCTCACCCGCCGCGATCACGAGCACGCGAACCGCCTTCCCCGTGCCTGCGGGGAGCACGACCGTGCCTCGCACGGCCTGATCGGCGTGCCGGGGATCAACGCCCAGGCGAACGGCCACTTCGACGGTCTCGTCGAACTTGGCGAACGCCCCCTGCTTCACCATCTCGAGCGCTTGGCGCGGCTGATATTGCGCCCCCACCTCACGCCGCGCGGCCGCGGCCTGGTATTTCTTGCCGTGGTGGCGCATCAGCCCTTCACCTCGATGCCCATCGATCGTGCCGCACCGGCGACCATGGCTTCCGCTGCCTCGACCGTATCGCAGTTCAGGTCGGGCATCTTGAGTTCCGCGATCTTGCGCACCTGCGCGCGCGTGACGCTTCCGACCTTGGCTTTGTTCGGCGTCCCCGAGCCCTTCTCCACCCCGGCCTCTTTCTTCAGCAGGATGGCCGCGGGCGGCGTCTTGGTGATGAAGGTGAACGATTTGTCACTGAAAATCGTCACCTCGACCGGCAAGATCGTTCCGTCCTGCGACTGAGTCCGTGCGTTGAACTCCTTGCAGAACGCCATGATGTTGATCCCCTGCGGCCCGAGCGCCGTGCCCACAGGGGGCGCCGGATTCGCGCGGCCAGCGGGGATCTGCAGCTTCACAAATCCCACGATTTTCTTCGCCATCAGCTCCTCTCTCGCGTTGACGCTCCCACCATTGTTTTCCGTCGCTGTGGTTGGCGACGGGCGCTTACGCGCCACATAAAAAGGAGAACCCCAGAAAGGAGAGAGGAGACCTAACCCCCAACTCCGTCGCGTTGTCTCCTTTCTCCTTACTCCTAACTCCTCTCTACGCGCGCAACGCGCGCGTCAGTAAGCTCTGAGCTGCAGGTAATCCAACTCCACACTCGTCGGCCGCCCAAAGAGGGACACCGAGACCCTCACTTTGCCCTTGTCGGGCATGACCTCTTCGACCGTGCCGTTGAAATCCGTGAACGGCCCTTCCGTGATGGCCACCGCCTGCCCGACGAGGAACGGGATTTCTTCCTTCGGTTCCTCGGGCTCCATATCCGTCGCGATGCCGAGCAGCCGGTTGACTTCCTCCGGCCGCAGCGGCTGCGGCGCGCGCTCGTGCCCGACGAACTTGATGACCCCCTGGATGCTGTTGATCGTGTGAATCGTCTCCTGGTTCATCAGCATCTCTACGAGCACGTACCCGGGGTACATCTTCCGTTCCACGTTCACCTTCTTGCCATTCTTGATCTCGACAACTTCCTGTGTCGGAACGAGCGCCTGCCGAATCGCGCGCTCCTCAGGAGTGCGCGGATCCTGCTCGATGCGCCGCGCGATCAGCGAGCGCACCTTGTTCTCGTGACCCGCCGTGGTCTGAATCGCATACCAGCGGTGGTCCACGCTTACCTCGCGAATATCTGGGGTAGCCACCGGACCAGGACCTGTTGCAGGATGAAATCGATGAGGGCGATGACCGCCCCGATACCGAGGGACAACAAGATGACGGCAATGGACATCTTCCGGATCTCTTCACGGGTCGGCCACGTGACCCGGCGCATCTCCGCCATGATGCTCCGATACACCGTGGGCAGCGATCGCACCAATGCGGCGATACGAGCGGGCAAGGCCTGGCCGGACGCCGCTGGCCGCCCCGGCCGGCCGGCGCCTCCCGACTGGACGACATCGACCGCCATCTACTTCGTTTCCTTGTGCACACGGTGACCATTGCACCGTGGGCAGTACTTCTTCCACTCGACGCGTTCGGGATGCGTCCGCTTGTTCTTCGCCGTGAAGTAGTTGCGGTTCTTACAACTCTCGCACGCGAGAATGATTTTTTCTCTAGGCATGGATCAATCGGTATCTATGAGGAACGGCGGGGTCGGGATCAGGGGTCGGGGGTCGGGGAACAAATCGAAAGGCGAGCGGCCCAGCGCCGCGACTGGCTTTGCAGTTTGTTCCCTGACCCCTGACCCCTGACCCCTGATCCCGCTCTTCTAGTTACTTCAGAATTTTCGTCACAACGCCCGCGCCGACGGTGCGGCCCCCTTCGCGAATCGCGAAGCGCAGCCCCTCATCCATCGCGATCGGCGTGATCAACTCGATCGTCATCTGGATGTTGTCGCCCGGCATCACCATCTCCGTCCCCTCGGGCAACTCCACCGCCCCCGTCACGTCCGTCGTCCGAAAATAAAACTGCGGCCGATACCCCTTGAAAAACGGCGTGTGCCGGCCCCCCTCCTCCTTCGTCAACACGTACACCTCCGCCTCGAAGCGCGTGTGCGGCGTGATCGACCCCGCCTTCGCCAACACCATCCCGCGCTCCACTTCCGCCTTGTCCACCCCCCGCAACAACAACCCCACGTTGTCCCCCGCCTGCCCATCATCCAACAACTTCCGAAACATCTCCACGCCCGTCACCACCGTCTTCTTGTCACTCCCAAACCCCACCAACGCAATCTCGTCCCCCACCTTCACCTTCCCCCGCTCGATCCGCCCCGTCGCCACCGTCCCCCGCCCCGTGATCGAAAACACATCCTCCACCGGCATCAAAAACGGCTTCTCCACCTCCCGCTTCGGCACCGGGATGTAGCTGTCCAACGCCCCCAGCAACTCCCCAATCTTCTGCCCATACTCGCTCTTCGGATCCGGATTCTCCAACGCCTTCAACGCACTCCCCCGAATCACCGGCGTCTCATCCCCCGGAAACTGGTACGAGCTCAACAACTCCCGCACCTCCAACTCCACCAAATCCAACAACTCCGGGTCGTCCACCGCGTCCACCTTGTTCATGAACACCACGATGTAGGGCACATTCACCTGCCGCGCCAACAAAATGTGCTCCCGCGTCTGCGGCATTGGCCCGTCCGCTGCACTCACCACCAAAATCGCCCCGTCCATCTGCGCCGCCCCCGTGATCATGTTCTTCACGTAGTCGGCATGCCCCGGACAGTCCACGTGCGCATAGTGCCGCTTCGTCGTCTCGTACTCCACATGCGCCGTCGCAATCGTGATCCCCCGCTCCCGCTCCTCCGGCGCCTTGTCGATCTGGTCGAACGCCACCTTCTGCGCCAACCCCTGATTCGCCTGCACCGACGTAATCGCCGCCGTCAACGTCGTCTTCCCATGATCCACGTGCCCAATCGTCCCCACGTTCACATGCGGCTTCGTCCGCTCAAATTTTGCTTTCGCCATGGCGTCGCCCGACCCCGAATTGATGTGTCACCCCGACGGCGGGCGACGCATTGCGTCGCCCCTACCCGCCGATCCCGATTGCCCAGCGCCCAGCCGTCGTCCTTGTTGTTCCCGAAACCCGAAACCTATCCTTTCGCCCCTCAAGCTCGCGATCGGGATTGAACCGATGACCTCACCCTTACCAAGGGTGTGCTCTACCAACTGAGCTACGCGAGCGCTCCAACACAACTCAGCTGTTCGTCTCCTCTCTCCTTTCTGCACTTCTCCTTTCTCTTTGGCCGCGCCAACGGCCAAAGCGGGAGACGGGGCTCGAACCCGCGACATCAAGCTTGGAAGGCTTGCGCTCTACCAACTGAGCTACTCCCGCACGATACCGCAGGGTGATGACTGCCAGACTCCTCGCTCTCCGAGCGGTCCTTCCGAATGGTGGGGGAAGGATTCGAACCTTCGAAGGCGTGAAGCCGGCAGATTTACAGTCTGCTCCCGTTGGCCGCTTGGGTACCCCACCCGCGCCCGCCTCCACCGTGCGCAAAACGCGCTCGCGACAGAGCCGACGGCGAGACTTGAACTCGCAACCTGCTGATTACAAATCAGCTGCTCTGCCATTGAGCTACGTCGGCGCACGGCGGTTTTGCGCCAGACTCGTAGAATAGGCTGCTAGGAAACGAGTGTCAAGCCGTTGTGCGACGCGCGCTTGGGCCACTGGCACGCCTTATCGCACCACTTTCCACGTCGTCCCGGCCCCGCTGTCCGAAATCGCGATCCCTTTCGCCTCGAGCTCGGCACGGATCGCGTCCGCCGTGGCGAAATCCCCCCGACCCCGCGCCCCCTGCCGTTCCCCGAGCCGCGCCTCGACCCAGGGCCGAACCGCCTCCTCGTCCAGCCGCGCCGGGATGATCCCCAGGGTCGACTCGATGAATTCCAGGGCCGACCCAGCCTGCTCCAATGCCGTCCGATCCGTGCCCCGGCGGTCCAGGTCGGCGTTGGCCGCGTGAACGAAGTCGAACACGGCCGCCAGCGCCTGCGGCGCGTTCAAGTCGTCGAACAACGCCTCCCGCACACGCGTCTCGAGCTCGCTCACGGCCGCCGTCATGGCCGCGGTTCCCCCGAGCGCGGACGCCGCCGTCACGCGGTCCGCCAACTCCCGCAACCGCCCCACCGCCCGCTGAGCGTCGGCGAGCCCGGCGTCCGTCAGGTTGAGCTCCTTGCGATAGTGCGTCGTGTACACGATGTATCGCATCGCCGCGCCCGAAATCCGCTCCTCACGCAGATCCGCGACCGTCAGGACGTTGCCGACTCGCTTGGCCATCTTGGCGCCGTCGATGCGCAGAAATGCCCCGTGGCACCAGCAGCGCACGAACTGCACGCCAGTCGCACCCTCGGCCTGCGCGATCTCATCCTCGTGGTGCGGGAAGATGAGGTCGACACCGCCGGCATGGAGGTCGAGCGTCTCCCCGAGCAACGTCAACGCCATGGCCGAGCACTCGAGATGCCACCCGGGACGACCGCGACCCCATGGGGAATCCCACGCCGCACCGACGCGCTCGTCCTCGGGCTTCGCGGCCTTCCACAGCGCGAAGTCCTGTGCGTTCTCCTTGGTGTAGTCGTCCTGCGCCACGCGCGCCCCGGCCTTGATCTCGCGACTGTCGAGTTGCGAGAGCTTCCCATAGCTCGGGAAACGACCGATCGCGAAATAGACGGAGCGATCATCCGCCTGATAGGCAATACCTTTGGCCACGAGACGGGCGACGAGATCGATCATTTGCGGGATGTACTCGGTCGCTCGCGGGTAATGCTCCGCGTCCTCGATCTTGAGGTAGCGCCGATCCTCGTGGAATCGCGTGATCACGGGCGCGGTGATCGCGTCGATCGTCGTCCCTTCCGTTGCTGCCTCTTTGATGATCTTGTCGTCTACGTCGGTCAGGTTCATGACCTGCTCGACACGCCAGCCGCGCAGTCGCATCGTCCGCCGCAGCAAATCCTCGAACAGGAACGTGCGGAAATTGCCGATGTGCGCTGGCTTGTAGACCGTGGGCCCGCACGTATACATGCGCACGGTCCGCCCGTCTGCCGGAGCAAACGGCACGACCGTGCGCGTCATCGTGTTGTAGAGGCGAAGCTCCGAAGCCATTGGAGAGAGAAAGACGAGGGACCGGGTGTTGAGTTCCGGATTCCGAGAAACGACGGGCCCCCACACTGCCCGCAGGAAGTTGAGGACCAGCGGGTAGGGGCGACGCAATGCGTCGCCCGCCGTACGCGGTCGCCCCAAATATGACAGGTCGCGGACCACGCCGCGGGTAGGGGCGACGCATGCGTCGCCCGCCGTACGCGGTCGCCCCAAATATGACGGCAGGCGGGCCGTTCGCACGATCTTGGTAGGGGCGACGCATTGCGTCGCCCGCCCTTGGTCCTAACCCTGTCCCTGCTCCTCCAGTGCAACCATATCGACAGCGAAACTCGGGTCGGGCAGCCACACGGCACTGTCGGGCACCGGCACCCGGAGCACCAATGCCCGGTCGCGGGAGACGCGCCGGAACCCACGGCCTTCGTAGATCCGCTCGATGAGAATCCGTCGCACCAGCACCATGATGGCGGCCAGAAGCGGGACCGCCACCACGAGTCCAAGTGGCCCCAGGAGTGAGCCAGCGATCAGCACCGCCATGATACTGAGGACCGGCGGCAGGTCGACTTTCTTGGACATGATCAACGGCGAGACGAGATTGCCGGCCACGATGTGCACGAGGGTGCCGACGCCGATTACGAGCAACGCCTTCGTGACGCCCCCGCTGCTCCCCAGTACAAACAGCGCCGGAAGTGTCGTCGCCAGGAGCACGCCAAAGACCGGAACCAGCGCAGCCACGCCACTGAACACGCCAAAGGTCAGCCAGTACGGGACGCCGATCGCCGCCAGTCCGATCGCCGTCAGACCGCCCAGGATGAACATCGCCGCCAGCTGCCCGACGATATACGAACGCAGCGTGTCGGTCAGCCCGTTGATGACGTCGCGGACCAGGTCGCGGTGGACCGGCGGCACGAGCGCGATCAGCCATTCGCGATAGACGCCAGGATAGAGCGCGAGGTAGATGCTCATCACGCCGACACTGAGCAAGGCAATCGCCGCATCCACCGCCGACAGCACGCGCTTGGACACGTCGCCAAAGAGCGTCGGCAGTCGTCCCGAGAGATAGTCCGATACCGGCCCGACCAGCGGATGGGGGCCCAGCTTGGCGACGAGATCGGACATGCCGGGGAATTTGTCGAGTGTGCGCGTGACCCAAGCCTCCCACGAGGTCAACAGATCGGGGAACTGCGCGAGCAACCCCTGCGTCTGTTCGACTACCGGGGGCACCAGCAACCACACGAGCCCCGCGACTGCTCCCGCCGTCAGCACCACGGCGAGCCAGAAGGCCACCAGGTCAGGTACTCGCAGCCGCTGGACGAGGTAGTCCCGCAGCGCGCCCAGGTAGAGCGCGCCGAGGATGGACAGGAAGAGCAGCAGGAAGATGTTGGCGGTGGCGACGACCACCCACACCACGGCGGCGGCGAGAACGATCGCCGTCAGGACCCGCCCGATCCGCACCCGCGCCACGCGGACTCGTCCTTCCGTTGGCCCGACGCCCGCTACGCTGGCTTGCGCGTGTCCGGCAATTCCTCGACGTCGGCCGTCGGAATTCCGTCGTCGGCTGAGGGCGCCGCGGGCGAGGATGTCCCGGTGCCCCCGGTCCCAGACGTGCTACCCGCCGCAGGGAGCGCAGCGGCCGCACTGCCAGATCCAGTCGGCGGGGCACCCGCACCGGCCGCGCCCGCGCCCAGTTGCTTGGCACCGCCCGCCACACCGCTTCCCAGCATCCCCATCTGTTGCTTCAGCTGCAGCAAGCGGAAATCGGCGTCATTCGCCCCCGCACCCTGCTCGAGCTGCTTGAAGTCCTTGGCCAGCCGATCGCCCGTCAACTCCTCATCGATTTCCGCCGACGCGCGAATCTGCCGCTCGCTCTGATCGATCTTCTCTTCCATCCGCGCGAACGCTTCGAACGCCGACTTCTCCGACAGCGCCGACATCGTCTCCGCGATCCGCTTCTGCGCCTGCGCTCGGCGCTGGCGGGCAATGAGCAGGTTCTTCTTGCGCTTGGCTTCCTCGATCTTGTCGTTCAGGTCGCGGAGCGCGTTCTTCAACTTCTCCGTTTCGTCGCGATGCGTTTGCCAGGTCGTCTCCAACGCATGGCCATGCGTGAGATGCTCGTTCTGCCGAACGAGCGCCTGCTTCGCCAAGTCGTCGCGGCCCTCGCGGACCGCCAAGACAGCCCGGTTCTCCCAGTCCTGCGATTGCCGCAACTCGGCGTCCGCTTGGTCGCGCAGGCGCTTCTCGTCGGCGATCGCGGCGGCCACCTGCTGCTTGGCTTTCACCAGTTGCGATCGCATATCGACGATGATCTGATTCAACATCTTCTCGGGATTTTCGGCCGAGGAGATGAGCTCGTTGATATTCGATTTCAGCAGGGTCGACAGACGGTCGAAGATGCCCATACGTGTCCCCAGTCTAGTGCGCGCGGTAAGTCGCGAGCTCGCGCAGATGCGCCGTCAGCGCCAGGGTCATGCCCTCGTAACTCGACAAGAACTCATCGTAATCGAGATGCGCCAGCTCGAGCGCCTCGGTCAGCACGATCGAGTCGCGTTCGATGCCGTACGACCCATGGACGAGGTCCGTCGCGTTCAGCTGAAGCAAGCGCCGATTGAGGCTGGCAGAGGTCGCATCACTCTGCGGCACATTCATGACCTTCATCCGAATGATCACGACCGGCGGTGAGTAATGCACCACGACGTCCAGATCGAGCCCGCTGGTGGTCCGGACAATCCACAACCCCGGCTCGACCTCGCTGTAGCTCGCGCCGTCGGCTTCTGCTGTCAGTCGGTCGAGAAAACTCTCGATATCTTCGCGAGTGACCATGTGCCCTGTTGACGTTACGTGTGCGGTGAAACTTGCCCCGCCAATCCCATGCGGTAAAGTCGCCGTCCTTTCCCCTCTCCTTCTCCTCTCTCCTTTCTCCTTTCTCCTCTCTCCTTTCTACGGGCGCCTTAGCGCCCGTCCCCTCTCCTTTCTCCTCTCTCCTATCTCCTGTCTACGGGCGCGTCAGCGCCCGTCGTCAGACGACTCGAAGGCGCCGCTCCTCCACCACCCCCATCCCGGCAAAAGCGCCCTTCGACCTCTCCAACAACGGCCCCAGATATTGGCCGGTAAACGACTCCGGCGTCTCGGCCACCGCCTCCGGCGTACCGCTCACCACCACTTGTCCTCCGCGCTCCCCGCCCTCGGGTCCCAGGTCGATGATCCAGTCGGCCGTCTTGATCACGTCCATGTTGTGCTCGATGACGAGCACCGTGTTGCCCCGGTCAACCAGCCGGTGAAGGACATCGAGCAGTAGCCGGACGTCCTCGAAGTGTAGACCGGTGGTCGGCTCATCGAGGATGTAACAGGTGCGTCCGGTATCCCGCTTCGATAGCTCCGTCGCCAGCTTGACTCGCTGCGCTTCCCCCCCGGACAGTGTGGTCGCACTCTGTCCGAGGTGAATGTACCCTAACCCTACGTCGCTGAGCGTCGCGAGTTTCTGCCGGATCCTTGGCTGGTGCTCGAAGAAGGCCAGTGCGTCTTCCACCGTCAATTCCAGCACATCGGCGATGCTGAGCCCCCGGAACCGCACCTCGAGCGTCTCGCGGTTGAACCGCTTGCCCTTGCAGACCTCGCACGGGATGAAGACATCCGGCAGGAAGTGCATTTCGATCTTCACCAGGCCGTCACCCTGGCACGCCTCGCAGCGACCACCTTTCACGTTGAACGAGAAGCGGCCAGGCCCATACCCTCGCATCTTCGCTTCGGGCATCTCCGCGAACAGCTCCCGGATCGGCGTAAACAGCCCCGTATAGGTTGCCGGATTCGAGCGCGGCGTTCGCCCGATCGGGCTCTGATCGATGTCAATCACCTTGTCGAGATGCTGGAGCCCGGTGATCCGGGCGTGCTCCCCGGGAATCACCCGCGCGCGGTAGAAATGACGCGCCAGCGACCGATGGAGGATGTTCTCCACGAGAGTACTCTTCCCGGACCCGGACACCCCGGTAACCGCGACGAAGCAGCCCAGCGGAATGTCGACATCGACGTCGCGGAGGTTGTGCGCACGTGCGCCTTCGATCCGCAGCACACGCGCAGGATCGACACTCCGCCGTGGCGTTGGGACGGCGATCGCCCGGATGCCAGCCAGATATTGCCCCGTGATCGAGCCCGGATCCGCTATCACATCGATGACCGTGCCCTCCGCGATCACGAGCCCACCGTGCTTCCCGGCACCCGGCCCCATGTCGATGATGTGATCCGCGGCTCGCATCGTCTCTTCGTCGTGTTCGACGACGATGACGGTGTTGCCGAGATCGCGGAGTTGCTGCAGCGTCGCCAGCAGCCTGGCGTTGTCGCGTTGGTGCAGTCCGATGGACGGTTCATCCAGGATGTACAGCACGCCCACGAGGCGCGATCCGATCTGCGTCGCCAGACGAATGCGCTGGGCTTCGCCCCCCGACAACGATTCCGCTGGACGATCCAGGGTCAGATAGTCGAGGCCGACATCGACCAGAAAGCGGAGTCGCTCGCGGACTTCCTTGAGAATCGGTCCCACGATGCCGGGATCGAGCCCGCCGCCCGGCTGCCCGGGCGAGTTCACCGCGAGTCCCTCGAAGAATTGTTGCGCCTCGCGGACCGAGAACCTGGCCACGTCCCCGATGTTGCGGTCCGCGACCGTCACCGCGAGCGACTCGGGCTTGAGCCGCCGGCCCTCGCACGCCGAGCACGGAACCGCAACCATATACTGGCTCAGCTCCATCTGCAGTGTGTCGGACTGCGTCTCATCGTGGCGCCGTTGGACGTGCGAGAGAATGCCCTCCCACCGGGTCCCATCGTCGGTATCCACGGCCGAGCCGCGCTTGCCGCCGGCGCCGTAGAGCAGCACTTCGCGAACACTTTGCGAGAGCTGCCCCCATGGCGTGTTGAGATCGAAGCGATAGCGCTTGGCCAGCCCCGGAAGAATCACCTTTCGCAGGTAGCCGTCTGGCTCTCCCCATGGCAGAATGACGCCCTCGAGGATCGAGATGCTCGGATCGCCGAGGATGAGCTCCTCAGAGACCTCGCGCCTCGTCCCCAGTCCGCTGCACGCCGGGCACGCACCGAACGGCGAGTTGAACGAGAAATGCCGCGGCTCGAGCTCCGGCAGTGAGATGCCGCAAACGGGACACCCATACCGCTCGGAGTAGAGGTGCGTCTCGTGCCCCTCGCCATCGCGGCTATGTGCGATGATCTCCACGAGACCGTCGGCCAGGCGCAGCGCGGTCTCGATGGAGTCGGCGAGCCGCGACCGATCCTGCGCGCGCACAACCAGTCGGTCGACGATCACCGATACGTTGTGGTTCTGCCGCCGGTTCAACTTGGGCGGGTCCGCAAGATCGACGGCCGCGCCATCGACCAGCGCGCGCACGAATCCCTGCATCCGCGCCGACTCGAAGAGCTCGCGAAACTCACCCTTGCGACCGCGCACCAGCGGCGCGAGGACCTCGAGGCGAGTGCCGGGCGCCCATGACAACACCGTGTCGGCGATCTGTCCCGCGCTCTGGCGCTGCACCGGTCGCCCGCAGTTGGGGCAATGCGGCGTGCCAGCCCGTGCGTACAACAGGCGAAGATAGTCGTAGATCTCCGTCACCGTCGCGACGGTCGACCGCGGGTTGTGGCCGGCGTTCTTCTGCTCGATCGCGATCGCCGGAGACAGCCCCTCGATCGCGTCGACGTCGGGCTTCTCCATCAAACCCAGGAATTGGCGTGCGTACGCCGACAGCGACTCCACGTACCGCCGCTGGCCCTCGGCGTAGATGGTATCGAACGCCAGGGAAGACTTCCCCGATCCGGACAATCCCGTGATGACCGTCAACCGGTCGCGCGGGATCGTCACATCCACGTTACGGAGGTTGTGCTCGCGCGCCCCGCGGACAATGAGCGATTCTTCGGCCATAGCTTTGTAAGGTCATGGTCTAACGCGCTGTAAGACAGGGGGGCGGGCGCTGCGCGCCCGAGAAAGGAGACCCGCAGAAAGGGGAAAGGAGACGGCACGGCGCTGAGTTTGACCGTCTCCTTTCTCCTCTCCCCTTTCTCCTCACTCGGGCGCGTGAGCGCCCGCCCCAGACCCCAGACGCCAAACCCGCTGTTTGCCCCACCGTGCCCCTTCCTGCCCCTCCCTCGTCCTCACCCTAGCCCCCCTATGCCCGACACCGATGCCCTGGTCGTGCTGACGACCGTCGCGAACGCTGACGAGGCTGTTAAGCTCGTCCGCGCACTCCTGGATCGCCGCCTCATTGCCTGCGGCACGCTGCTGAGCAACGCCCGTTCGTTGTATCGGTGGGAGGGGAAAGTCGCCGATGAAACGGAAGTGGTCGTGTTGCTCAAGACACGCGCGGCCCGGCTCCCGGCTTTGACTGCGGCGTTCGACGACCTGCACCCATACAAGGTGCCGGAAGTCCTCGCCCTCCCGGTCGTCGCCGGGTCCGATAAGTACTTGGGCTGGATCGATAAAGAGACCTCGTTGGCGCTTGCCTGACCGCTGACCCCAGCCGCCCTCTTCGCCCGTGAGCGACTCACTCGCCGCCTCCGCCGTCCCGCTGCCCCAGGAGCCGACCCCCTCAGCCTCCAACGGAGCCGCGAGTGCCGCCGCTCAGCCAGTCACGGAGGGGTTGACCAGCCCCGCCGCGGCGTCCGGCGGAGCTGGTGGAGTCGGAGGAACGGCTGCGGCCCAGCTTCAGAGGGCTGAGGAGGCGGAGTCGCTCACCGAGCAGGGGATCCACCTCTGTCGAACCGCGCGCTGGCGGAGCGCGATCGAGCCGCTGCGGCGAGCCTCCGAGCTCGATCCCACGAATGCGATGGCGTTCTACTACCTCGGAGATGCGTGCAACCACGCCGATGAGCTGGCGCATGCGCTCGAGGCCTTCGAGGCGGCGTCGAGACTCGAGCCCGATCACTGGCGGGCGCTGAAGGGCATCGGAATCGTCCTAGATCGCATGCGGCGGCCTCAGGAGGCAGCGGCGGCGTACCAGCGGGCGCGCGAGGCGCAGCATAAGGCGACACCGCGGCAGTCGTGATTGAGCTGCTCGGCCTCACGAAGCGATACGGCAGCTTCACCGCTGTCGATGGGATCGACCTCACCGTACCGCGCGGTGAGTTGTTCGGGTTCCTGGGCCCCAATGGTGCGGGCAAGACCACCACGCTGCGGATGATCGCAGGCATCCTCAGGCCGACGGCAGGCACCGTCCGCGTCGCAGGCACCGACGTCACTGCCGATCCCATCACAGCGAAGTCTCACCTCGGCTTCATTCCGGATCGCCCATTCATCTACGAGAAGCTGCGCGGCATGGAGTTTCTGCGTTTCGTCGCCGGCCTCTACGGACAGGCGGGTCCTGAAGTCGAGCGCCGCGCTCGCGAGCTGCTCGCACTGTTTGATCTCGAGCCGTGGCGGGACGAGTTGGTGGAGAGCTACAGCCACGGCATGCGGCAGAAGTTGATCATTTCGAGCGCATTCGTGCACCGACCCGAGGTGATCGTGGTCGACGAGCCCATGGTCGGATTGGATCCCAAAGCCGCGCGCATTCTGAAGGACCTCTTCCGCGAGTACACGCGACGCGGGCACACGATCATGATGTCGACGCACACGCTCGAGGTGGCGGAATCACTCTGTGACCGCATCGCCATCATTCAGAGTGGCCGGATCCGCGCCTCCGGAACGATGGCCGAGTTGCGCGCCCACGCCGCGGCCGGCACCACCGGGTTGGAGGAGATCTTCCTGCACCTGACCGGCGAGCGAGCGGCGCGCGAGTTGGTCGCCGTCTTGGACGCCTAGGTCCGCGGTCCCGCTTCGTAGAGTGAGTTCGTCAGTCGATATGAAACCCAAGGCCGAGCATGGCCCCAAAGGCCAGTCGGCGGCACACGTCGGTCCCACGATTGGTTCCCCAGACCCCAAACCCCACACCCCAGACCCCGTTCTTCCCGTCACCGCCCGACTCCTGCTCCGCCCCAAGTGGCTCACGGTCCGCAACCGCACGACCACGACCGAACGCGGTCGTCTCGGTCGCTGGTCGGTGATCGCGCTCCTGGGCGCGGGCTTCTGGTGGGGCGTGTACGCGATCGTCGCGCGAATCCTTCGCTACCTGCGCGACGTGCCGGATCTCGGGCCGCTGCTCGCCGGCAAGCTGCTCGGCATGATCCTGATCGGCTTCTTCGGCATTCTCCTGTTGTCCAACGTCATCACGGCGCTGTCGACGTTTTTTCTCGCCCGTGATCTCGACCTCCTCGTCGCCAGTCCGGTCCCGTGGCGGCCCATCTACGCGGCCAAGTTGATCGAGACACTCATCAACTCGAGCTGGATGGTGGCGCTCATGGCGGTGCCGGTCGTGGCCGCGTTCGGGATCGTCTACCAGGGCGGTCCCTGGTTTCCGCTCATCGCCATCGGGGCGTTCGCCCCCTTCTTCTTCTTGCCGACCGTCGCGGGCAGCGCCGTGACGTTGATCCTCGTGAACGTGTTCCCTGCCAGGCGAACGCGCGACATCCTCGGCGTCGTCGCGGTGTTGAGTGCTGCGGGGCTGGTCACGCTGTTGCGCTTGATGCGTCCAGAACGCCTCGCGCGCCCGGAAGGATTCCAGACGTTCACGGCGTATCTCGATGCGTTGCAAGCGCCGTCCGCCCCATGGCTGCCGAGCGAGTGGACGACGCGGTCGATCATGGGCTGGTTGACCCACGAGTGGTCGCTGTGGCCCTTCGCCGCGCTGTGGGGCGCGACGGTCCTTGCGACCCTGTGCGGCGCAGCGCTCCACCGGTGGCTGTTCGCCCAGGGCTTCTCCAAAGCGCAGGAGGGGGCGAGCCAGGGCGGCAACACGTCGGCCGTGGGCGTGGGAGGCGTGCAGCGATTCATCTACGCCGCGCTGCGTCCCATCGGCATCCAGCGGCGAGAGCTCGTATGCAAGGAAGTGCGCGTGTTCTTCCGCGATACGACACAGTGGTCGCAGCTCTTGCTGCTCGGCGTCCTCATCGTCCTGTACGTGTTCAACGTGAAGTTTCTCCCGCTCACCGGCGCCGGCGTGACGTTTTTCCTGCGCAATGTCATTCCGTTTTTCAACATGATCCTCGCCGGATTCGTCCTGGCTTCGATCGCCGCACGGTTCGTGCTGCCCGGGGTCAGCCTCGAGGGCCGCACGCTGTGGCTCTTGCGATCCTCGCCGCTCGAGGTGCGCGACCTGCTCTGGGCGAAATACTGGGTCGGCACGCTGCCACTCGTCGTGCTGGCTGTCGGCATTGTGACGGTCACCAATACGCTGCTCCAGGTCAGCGACTTCATCTTCGCCGTCACGGTGCTCTCGATTGCCCTCCTGACCTTCGCGGTGTCAGCATTGGCGCTGTGCTTCGGCACCCTGTTCCCGCAGTTCGAGACCGAGAACGCCGCCCAGATACCCACATCCTTTGGTGGTCTGGTTTACATGGTGACGTCCGTCGGCCTTCTCTGCGCGGTGAGCGTGCTCGAGGCCCGCCCGCTCTACATCTACCTGGCCCGGCACTTCACCCACACCGTGAACACTTCGCGGGACTGGTGGGAGGTCGCCGTCGGCTTCGGGCTCGCCGCGGCCCTCTGCGGCGCCGCCACGCTCCTGCCGATTCGCGTCGCGCTGCGACGCCTGGAAAGGATCGAGCGCGCGTAACAGGGATTTGTCTTTCCAACGTCTAACGTCCAAACGTCCAGCGTCGAACGGTTTACGTTGCGACCGCGCCCAACGCACCACCGCACGCGCCGCAATACCGCGCCGCTGCCATCGTGATCGCCGCGCCGCAGTCCGGACACCGCGCGCTCAGATACTGCCCGCAATTGACGCAGTACGTCGCATCGGCCACGGTCCGATGCCGGCACGCGGGGCACGCGGACGGCGTCGATGACAGCGACCCAGTCGAATCGGCCGCCGGTGTCACACGGTCCGCGGGCGTTTCCGGCGCACGGAGCTCCGCCAGCGCGCGCGCGGTATACGCGGACTTGAGGCTGCCGTAGTCGGCTTCCGATAACTTCCCCGTCGCGCGATCGAACTCGATTTCTCGCAATACCTCGACGGCGGTGACCTCGCCACTGGCGCCGTTGCCGGAGCGCGCGCCGCCCTGCGACCCTGCATCTCCCGGCGCGGCGAACCGCGAGGCGGGTGTGGGGCCGACCACCAGCGGGATGACTACGAATGCGAGGCCGCACGCGGCCAGCACCACGCCGATGAGCAGCGGGGCGATCACGGCTCGCGTGGCGTCATGGCGCGTCGTTTCGGATCGCCGCTTCGAGGCGCGCCATCTCTTCCGGCGTCGCCGGGACGTCCGAGGACGCCAGTCGAGCAGTGTGATACTCCTGCGTGCGATCCTCCACCGCATGACGCCACCGCTGGGTCAGGATTGCGACGAGCGTCGCGCCACCACCGATCGCCACAAACGGCGCGATGTAGGCCGCCCAGTTGAATCCCTCACGCACTGGCGCCATCAGCACGCGCTCGCCATACGCGGCACGGAAGGCGGCCATGATCTCAGGACCAGTGTATCCCCCTTCGACGAGATGCATCACGTCCTGATGCATTGCCGGCGAGATCGGACAGGTGAAGTCGGTCGTCCGACACGTGTACACGTCGAGTGTGCACCCACACTGACAATGCAGATGATGCTCGAGCTCATCGCGCGCCGCTGCGGACATTGACGGCGCCCCACTGCTCTTGGGCGGCAGTTGAACTGGTTTGTACGCATCGTCCTTCATGGGCCCGCTCATCGTCGTGCGAACCCCGTTGGCCTCCTGAGCCGCGCCCTGCTGCTGGGCGTCCGAGCTTTGCCCCCCGACCCCTGACCCCTGGTCCCTGGCCCCGCCGTTCAGGGAGGCGCGCGGTACACGCGCCCCTGCCAACGTCGTGGCTCCGACACCAAGCGACACCAGAAATTGACGGCGGGACAACATGGGAGGAGAGCTACGTCCCCACGCGAGCGCGGGACATGGTCGATGGAGCCAGGGGAGCCGCATAACCGCTCTGCGACCGCGCGCGGTCGGCCTGCGGCCACATGACGATGAGCCCTCCCAACGCCATGATCATCCCGCCGTACCAGACCCACCACACGAGCGGATTGAAGGTGATGCGCATCTCCGCCGTTTCGCTCGGCAACACCCCCGTGAGGACGACGTAGACGTCCTCGCTCGGTTGCGAGTAGATCCCCACCGCGGTCGACGGCTCGAATGACGGATCCCCGCGGCTGTCCACATGCTGCCGTTTCTCGCTTTCGATGATCGGCATCGCCTTCCCGTCCCGCGTCGGCTTGAGCGAGACCGCGGTCACCTGGCGATTCAACGCGTCGAACCGGGACACGCCCTGACTCACGAATTGCCAGCGGTGACCGTACGGGTCAGCGGCGCTGAACGTCTCTCCCGCGCGCAGGGTTACATCGAACTCGCGCTTGAAGACCAAACCCGCGAACGCACAGAACAGCACCACGACGCCCGCGTGGACGATGTAGCCACCATAGCGCCGTCGATTCCGCGCGACCAGGCGCAGGAGGGCAACCAGCGGGTTCTCGCCGTGCATCCGCATGCGCGCCCCAACGCCCTTGTAGAACTCCTGCAGGATGGTGGTGGAGACGAACCCCGCGAGTGTATAGGCGATGAGCGCGTGCCCCTCACGGAGTCCCAGCGCGAACAGCAGCGACAGGACCGCCACGCCTCCGAAGGCCGGGACGGCGAACTGCCGGCGCACGTTGGCGATGGACGCTCGACGCCACGCGACGAGCGGGCCGATCCCGGTAAGCGCCAGCAGCAAGAGGCCGAGCGGAACATTGACGGCGTTGAAGAACGGCGGACCCACCGTGATCTTGGTCCCCCGAACGGCCTCGCTGAGAATGGGGAACAGCGTTCCCCAGAGGACGGAGAACGCAATGCCCACCAGCAGCACGTTGTTATAAAGGAAAGCGGCCTCTCGGCTGACCATGCTCTCGAGCTCCGCCTTGGCTTCGAGATCTTTGAGCCTCGTTGCCACGAGATAGACAGTCACGGCCGTCGCGGTGACGAGGAGCCCGGCGAACCAGACGCCGACCGGAGATTGGGCAAAGGAGTGAACGCTCGAGATCACGCCGCTGCGCGTGATGAACGTCCCCAGAATCGCCAGCAGGAAGGTCGAGACCACGAGCACGACATTCCACTTGCGCAGCATCCCCCGCTTTTCCTGCACCATGATCGAATGCAGGAAGGCCGTGCCCGTGAGCCACGGCAGGAGCGACGCATTCTCGACCGGGTCCCAGGCCCAGTAGCCACCCCATCCCAGCTCGACGTAGGCCCACCACATGCCGAGGGTGATCCCGACGGTCAGGAAGAACCAGGAGACGAGCGACCAGCGCCGGACGGCCGCCAACCACTCGCCGTCGAGTCGCCGCGTGATGAGCGCCGCGATCGCGAAGGCAAACGGCACCGTCGTGGCGGTGTAGCCCAGGTAAAGGTTCGGCGGGTGGAACGCCATGCCGGGATTCTGCAGCTGCGGATTGAGCCCGTTGCCGTCGAACACCTCATAGGGCAGGCGGCTGAAGGGGCTCGCGCCGAAGCACAGCGTCGCGAGAAAGAAGAGGAGCACGGCCGAAAGCGTGCCGACGACGTACGGCATGAGCGCCCGGTTCCGCCGGCGATTCGCCCACACAGCAATCGCGCTGTACGTGGACAGGATGAGCGCCCAGAAGAGCATCGACCCCTCCTGCCCCGCCCAGAAGGCAGTGAGCGTATACAGGGTCGGCAGATTGGCGCTCGTGTAGGACGCCACGTATCGCAGCGTGAAGTCGTGACGGATGAGCGCCGTCCAGAGACCGAGTGAGGCCAGCACGACGAAGCCCCACGTCATGTAGAGCGCGCGTTCCGCCGTCTCAGTCAGGTCGGCTCGGCGGAGCACGCCGCCGCTGAACGACACGATACAGGCCCACGCCGCGAATAGCAGGGCGACCCACATCGACAGCTCGCCGATAACGATCATGGGCGCCGCCTATTCTCTGCTTTCTGCAGTTCTGCTGTCTTGGGTGCGAGCCACCCGCGCCTGTCGGTAGCCCGGCGTGTTCCGGTACTTGTCGGGCGCATTCTCATAGCGAGAGGCGCACTTGGCCAGCAACGTGGTCGCGCGAAACGTCCCGTCCGAGCCCAATCGCCCGTCAACGACGACATTGGCGCTGTCGGTGAATGTGTCCGGAATGAGGCCACGATAGACGACCGGATAGCTCTGGTCGCCATCGGACACACGGAAAGCGACCTCGCGGCCGCCCGGATCACGCCGGATCGAGCCTGGGATGACCCGCGCACCCATTTTGATCCCGGACCCGATCAGCGACGGATCGGCCGCGACTTTCTGCGCGAGCTCCTGCGGCGTGAGGTAGTAGACGCCGGTCGTCTTGATCGACGACGCCATGAGGTACGCGGCGACCCCCAGGATCACCGCTCCGCCGATCAGAAATTTGATGCGCGGCTTCATTGGCCCTACTCTCTCCATCGCATCATCCGCACGACCCCCGCCATTCTCGCGCCATATCCCAGGCGCCGTCTCGAGGCGCGACCTGGAACCCGAGCGGCGCGCGGACTGATGTGTCCGATGACGCTGCTACTCCGGACGCGTCGCTGTCTGGCGTATCCGGGCCATGATCATCTCCAGCTCGCGCTCCGCCTGCGCTCGCTCCTCAGGCGTCCATGCGCCAATGAGCCGTCGATAATCCCGAATACGCTCCAACATCTCGTCGATTGCGGCCCGCAATTCGAGGTTCGACCGTCGCTCAGTCGACGTCGGCCCCGCCCGAGTTGGCATGGTGCGGATAATAGCGGCGGACGCTTGCCCGCGCGAGGTTAGAACGTTTGCCCGCGCGAGGTAGGAGCCGAGAGGGTTCTGTGCTCGAGTTCCGGGATCGTGACGGAGCCCCACCGCCCGTATGCGATTAACTGATCGGGGGGTAGGGGCGACGCAATGCGTCGCCCGACGTCAGGCGCCCCCACGGGCCCAGAACAACGCGGTATCGACGGCGCGAGCCCATGCCGCGGCGCCGATTCGCGCCGCTTCGCGGCCCGATCCCGGCTGGAACGTCGTCAGTTGGCGGTTGCCGATGAAAGCCGCCGTGTCGGGCCAGATCCCCGTCGCCAGGCCGGCGAGACCGGCGGCGCCGAGCGCCGTCGTCTCGACGACCTCGGGTCGCTCCACGCGGACGCCAAGCACGTCGGCCTGAAACTGCATCAACCAGTCGTTTTGCGAGGCGCCGCCGTCGACGCGCAGCGTCGTGAAATGATCCGGTGACACCTCTGCCGCCCGGCGCATGGAGGAAAGAACTTCGTCCGTTGCGTAGGCCATCGCCTCGAGTGAGGCCCGCACGAGATGCGCTCGGGTCGTCCCCCGGGTGAGGCCGACTATCGTGCCGCGCGCTGCTGGCTCCCAGTGCGGCGCACCGAGCCCGGTCAACGCGGGCACGAACACGACGCCGTCGGTGGACGGGACACTCCGGGCCAGCGCTTCCGTCTCGCGTGCGTCGGCGATGAGGCCCAGTCCATCGCGCAGCCACTGAACGGCCGCCCCGGCGATGAAGATCGAGGCCTCGAGCGCGTACGCCGTACGGCCGCGCGTGTCGCACGCCACCGTCGTCAGGATGCCCGTGCTTGCGTCGGGACTGGGACGGTGCGAGCCCGTGTGCAGCAACAGAAAGGCGCCGGTGCCGTAGGTGTTCTTCCCCAACCCGGCGCGGTCGCACCCCTGTCCGAACAACGCGGCTTGCTGGTCGCCGGCGACGCCCGCGACCGGCACCGGTCCGCCGGTTTGGCTCCCCAGGAGGCGTGCGTCCACTACGCCGAAGTCGCCAGCGGACGGCCGCACCTCAGGCAACGCCTCTCGCGGTACCCCAAACAACGCGCAGAGCGCGTCGCTCCACTCGTGTCGGTTGATGTCGTAGAGGGATGTGCGCGAGGCGTTGGTGGGATCCGTCGCGTGGACTCGCCCACCCGTGAGGTTCCAGATGAGCCACGTATCGATCGTGCCGACGAGGACGTCGCCGCGCTTCGCGCGCTCTTCCCACCCGTGGTGCCGCAGCAGCCACGCCAGCTTGGCGGCCGAGAAATACGGATCGAGCGTCAACCCGGTGGCAGCGCGCACCATGGCCGCGTTGGGGGCGAGCGCGGCACACTCCGCCGCCGTTCGGCGATCCTGCCACACGATCGCATGCGGGGCGGCGCGGGGCCGCGCACGTTCCCACGCGACGATCGTCTCACGCTGATTCGTAATGCCGACCGCGTCGGGTCGGACCCCGGCCATCGCCACCGCTTCGCCCGCCGCCTCGAGCGTGCGATCCAGGATCTCGACCGGATCGTGCTCGACCCACCCCGGCTGCGGGTAGTGCTGCGTGATCTCCCGATATCCGCGCCCGACGATTCGTCCGTCGGCGCTCACGACGAGGCACGTCGTCCCCGTCGTCCCCTCATCAATCGCGAGAACGTGTTTCACTGGAGCTTAGACGTTGGACGTTGGACGTTGGACAGCTAGACGTTAGAAAAAACCTCGAAGGCCAGCTAGATGCGCCGCGGCCGATCTTCGAGGTTTGTCTCCAACGTCTAACGTCCAACGTCTAACGTTTAGCCTCTACACATCCAAGTTACTTACAAACCTCGCATTCGCCTCGATGAACACGCGACGCGGCTCGACATCGTCGCCCATGAGCGTTTGGAAAATCTGGTCGGCCTGCACCGCATCCTCCATCGTGACCCGGAGAAGGGTCCGCGTCTGCGGATCCATCGTCGTGTCCCATAGCTGCTCCGCGTTCATCTCGCCCAGGCCTTTGTAGCGCTGTATGTTCACCACGCCCTTGCCGTCGCCATTCCCCAGCCGGCCGGCGATCGCATCACGCTCCTGCTCATCGTAGGCGTAGTACTCCTCCTTGGCTCGCGCGACCCGAAACAGGGGGGGTTGTGCGATGTAGACGAACCCGGCGTCGATGAGACTCGGCATCTGCCGGAAGAAGAAGGTCAGCAATAGCGTCCGAATGTGCGCGCCATCGACATCCGCGTCGGTCATGAGGATGATCTTGTGGTAACGGGCGTTGTCGATGGAGAAGTCATCGCGGATGCCGGTTCCGAGCGCGGTGATGATCGTCCGGATCTCTTCGTTCGACAGTACCTTGTCGATGCGCGCACGCTCGACGTTGAGGATCTTGCCGCGCAACGGTAGAATGGCCTGAAACGATCGCTGGCGGCCCATCTTGGCACTGCCGCCTGCGCTGTCACCCTCGACGAGATACAGCTCACACAGCGCCGGGTCGCTCAGCGAGCAATCGGCCAGTTTCCCCGGCAACGCGCTCACGTCCAGCGCATTCTTCTTGCGCGTGAGGTCGCGCGCCTTGCGCGCAGCCTCGCGCGCCCGCGCGGCGGACACGGCCTTCTCAACGACGATGTTCGCGACGCGCGGATGCTCTTCGAGGTAGGCGCCGAGCAGCTCGTTGACCACCGTCTTGACCGCACCCTCCGCCTCGGAGTTGCCCAGCTTCGTCTTCGTCTGCCCCTCGAACTGCGGTTCCCGCACCTTGATCGAGAGGACGGCGACGAGCCCCTCACGGACGTCGTCACCCGACAGCGTGAAGTTGTCCTTCTTGAGGAAGCCGCCTTTGGCCGCGTAGGCGTTGATCGTACGCGTGAGCGCGGCCTTGTAGCCGGTCAGATGCGTGCCGCCTTCGTGCGTGTTGATGTTGTTGACGAAGGAGAACACCGTCTCGTTGTAGCCATCGTTGTACTGCATCGCGATCTCGATCCCGATGTCATCGCGCTCGGTCTCGATGTACACGACCTCGGGATGCAGCACTTTCCGATTCTGGTTGAGGAACTGCACCATCTCCCGCAGCCCGCCACGCGCGTGAAACGTCTCCGTCTTGGCCGGGGTTTCCCGCTCATCCGTGAGCGTGATCGTGACGCCCTTGTTCAGGAACGACAACTCGCGCAGGCGCAGCGCCAGCAAATCGTACTTGTAGACCAGATCCGTGAAGATCAACGCATCGGGCTTGAACCACACGGTCGTCCCCGTGTCCCGCGCCGCGACCTTGCCGAGCACCTTGAGCCGCGTCTTCGTCTCGCCGCGCGCGAAATCCATGTAGTGCTCTTTTCCGTCGCGCTTCACCCAGACCTTGAGCTGCTCCGCGAGCGCGTTGACGACCGAGACGCCGACGCCGTGCAAGCCGCCCGACACCTTGTACGTGCTCTTGTCGAACTTGCCGCCCGCGTGCAGGACGGTCATCGCCAATTCGACGCCGGGAATCTTCTCCGTGGGGTGCACGTCCACGGGGATGCCGCGCCCGTTGTCGACAACGGTGATGGAGTTGTCGGCGTGAATCGTCACAGCGATCCGGTCCGCATACCCGACCAACGCTTCGTCGATGGAATTGTCGACGACTTCGTACACGAGGTGGTGCAGACCGCGCTCCGACGTGGAGCCGATGTACATGCCGGGGCGCTTGCGCACAGCCTCCAGGCCTTTGAGCACCTGGATCTGGTCAGCGTCGTACCGTTCGGGCGCGTTATCCGCTTTTGCCATCGTCTTGAACTGGGGATATGATAGGGCGAACGGAAGCCGAAAGCCGCCGTCCGACATTCATTAGAACTTAACGCACCCGGTCGCGGTAAGCAACCCGGGCGGATAAGCGTATGGCGTTGTCGCCAATAGAGTTACCGCCTTGCCTGCCAGCGGATTCGTTTGACTGGCGGCCGGCTGGTATCTCGGTTGATCGCAGCCAGGAGCCGCGGCTCGAGCAACGACAACTCGGCCATCCACGGATTGCTGTTGACTGCCACGAACAACGTCCCGTTCGCTGTCACACGCAGCGGCTCTGTCACAGCGGCAACCTGCGGACCGACGAGACGCGGCCAGTCGGCAATCACCGCCGCCTGTGTGACACGCGGCGCCAAGCCGCTCGTCCGCAGGAAATTCTCGATCACCGCACCCACGCGCTCGGGCTTGGTCCGGCCGCCATCGGCTGGTCGGCGCACCATCAGTCGATCATCCGCGACACAACGCCGTCCTGGATCCGGACGCGATGCAGCCGCGTGAGCCCCACCGGGATGTCCGCCGCCTTCGGCACTGCGAGGATGACCTGACCCGCGATCGACCCGGCGCGAGTGACGCCAGCCGCGCGGCTACCCGCGAGCACGTCCAGGATGGCGCGCGAGCGCCGCTCGTCCAGCTCTGCAAATGGATCATCGAACAACAATACTGGCGCGGACCCGCGGCGGCTACGGATCGTCGCCGCTTCGAGAATGCGCAATCCAATCGCCGCCGTTCGCTGCTGACCCGCCGAGCCATACACCCGCAGCTCGCGATCACCAATCGAGAGGGTCAAGTCGTCCCGAATGCGGTCCGACTCGCGTCGCCCCATGGCGGAGATCTCCCTCGCGGCCGGCCGCGAGGGAAGCAGCGAGCACCTCACGCAACTCGCCCACATCACGGACTTCCGTATCCCCTTTCTCCTTTCTCCTCTCCCCTTTCTCGCGCGCGATGGCGCGCGAGTACGTCACCTGGACGCGATCGCGTTCACCAATGGCCGCACACACCTCGGCGAGCTCCCCCGCCCACTCGCGTGCCCAGCTGGCGCGTTCGGCCCAGAGCGTGGCGCCAGCCTCCGCCAGGAGCGGTTCCCACGGCACGAGCGCTGCCTCCAGCGCGGCCTGGGTGACCGCGTGACGACGGGCCAACCCCCGGAGCGCCGCGTTGCGGCGGATGAGCGCTCCGCGATAACTCTGCAACGCGGCCAGGTACCGCTTCGAAGTCGTGGCCAGAACGACGTCGAGGTACCGACGACGCCCGATGGGCGCACCGCGAACGAGATCCACGTCGACCGGCGAAAAGGTCACCGATGGCATCGACCCCAGAGCATCGCTCAGCCGCTCTGGTACCACGCCGTCGACCGCGGCTCGTTTGCGACGCGAGGCACGCTCGAAGCCAACCGTGATCGTGTGTTCCCCTGACGGGGGGGGCAGTGCGCTCGGCGCCAATGACACGTGAGGCTCGGCGCTCCCGGGGGCTCCCGCAGTCGTCGCCGCGACGCCGCGCACGGTGAACCCCGCTGCACCGAACCGCACGACATCCACGTCGCGCGCCCCGCGCACCGATCGGAGAAGGTGCAGGTACGCGATGGCTTCCAGCAGATTCGTCTTGCCCTGGCCGTTGTCGCCTACGATGACGATCCCGTCCGGCGGCAGCGTCAGCGCGACGTGCGTCAGGTTCCGAAAGTCGCGCGCCTCCAGCGCGCGGAGCCAGTGCGGCGCGTTCTGCGTCAGGACACCAGTCGTGCGGGCTCGCCGCCTATGCCCTTCACTGCCCGCGAAACTGCGGGGCGCGCTTCTCCAGAAACGCGCGGGTCCCTTCGGCCATATCCGCGGTCGCCGCGAGCACACCGAAATGTCCCGCCTCCAGGACGAGCGCGTCGGCAAGTGGGAGATCGAGCCCCCGGTTGAGCGCGTCGATGCACATCGCGACGGCCAACGGGCCGTTCGCCAGGATCGCAGTCAGCATAGCGGTCGCGACCGGCAACAGCTCGTTGGCGGGCACGACGCGATTCACCAGACCGATCCGCCACGCTTCCGCCGCGTCAATCGTCTCGCCGGTCAGCAACAGCTGTAGTGCACGGCCGCGCCCTACGAGCCGCGGGAGTCGCTGGGTCCCGCCATAACCCGGGGTAATGCCCAGCTTGACCTCTGGCTGACCGAACTTCGCCGTCTCGCTCGCAATGCGCATGTGACACGCCATCGCGAGTTCGCAACCACCGCCGAGCGCAAAACCATTGACCGCAGCGACGACAGGCTTCGGTGAGCTTTCGAATTGCTGGAAGACCATTTGCCCGCGCAATGCGCGTCGCCGCGCGTCCATTGGCTTTTGCCCTGCCAACTCGGAGATGTCGGCGCCCGCAACGAACGCGCGTCCCGCACCTGTAAGGATCACGCCCCCGACGTCCGCGCGCGTACGCACCTCTTCGGCCGCAGCGCCCAGCTCGCCAATCGTCACGTCGTTCAAAGCGTTGAGCTTCTCAGGCCGATTCACCGTGATCGTGGCGATCCGGTCGGCGACGGTGAGAGTCAGGGTCTGGTAGGTCATGGCAGGGAAATTAAGGGAGGCCGCAACAGTCAGGGCAGGGATCGGGCTAAGGAACCGCGATGGTGCAGACCGCTCGCAGCATGATCGTAAATGGGCGGGTAGGGGCGACGCATGCGTCGCCCGCCGTGGTCGTTGCGGTTGCTGTGCGTGAGCGCTGACCCGTGACCCCTAAACCCTGATCCCGCCGTTTGGTTCTACCGCCGTTTCGCCGCTTCCAAGAGTTGCCCGGTCATCGCGACATGAGCCGCCGAGACAATGACCACCACCACACCCACGGCAATCCACGTGAGCGCAGCCATGTCCCAGTTCATGCCACCCGCCGGAACGGGGCGCGTCAGCCAGACAACAAACGCGAAGATGGCAAGAAGTCCCACGCAAACCGCGTACGCTCCGTATGCGGCGAGCCGAGCAGTCTGGCCCTGCAGCTTCAGGTCCATGTTCGCATGATCTCCCGTGACATTGTCCGCCGTGCCGACGGTCCGCAGCGCGTCCGCCGCGCTGATAACAATATTGTCACCAATATTGCGTGTCATCTCCTTTCTCCTTTCACCTTTCTCCTCTCTCGGCCCGGAGCGCCACTAGCGCCGGGGTCCGTGGTGGGCGACCATTAGCCGCGCGCGAGACCCTGCGCGCCGGACGGTCGGTCCGTCGTCGGAGCGGAGGATGCATGCAGCTGCGTCGGGCGCGATGGTCCTGGATCGTTGTCGGCTGCGTCACTGCGCACGTCGCGCTCGGCAATGCGCTCGCCCAGGACACGTCCCACAAGGACGTACCGTCGGCGGCCGGACCGGAGAGCGCCGCCGTGCGGGCCCAGCCGCCGGCGTCGCCGGGCGGTGCCGCCGAGACTGTCGGCGCACGAGCGACAGGCACGCCGCAGACCGCCGCGGGATACATCGCGGCGGGCGACCGCGAGCGTGAGACAATGCAAGCGCGCGCCGCCCTCGACGACTTCGAGCACGCCATCGCGCTCGACTCGAACAACTACGAAGCGCTGTACAAGGCATCGCGCGAATCGGTCGATCTCGGCGAGTTCGAGTCCAATCCCGCCGCGAAGCAACAGGACTTCGCCACAGGCCTCCGGTTCGCGCAGCGCGCCACCGTGGTCAACCCGACTGGGCCCGATGGGCATTTCGCCGTGGCGCGGGCGCTGGGCCGCCAAGCCCTGGCCGTCGGGGGCAAGAAACGGATCCAGTTCGCGAAACAGGTGCGGGCCGAAGCGCTCGCTGCCCTGTCCTACGACCCGAACCACGCTGGCGCCCTGCACGTGATGGGCGTCTGGAACGCCGAGGTCATGCGACTGAGCGGTATCGAACGCTTTATCGCGCGCAATCTCCTCGGGGGCGGCGTCCTGGGAACGGCAAGCTGGAAAGAGGCCGTGCGCTATCTCCAGGAGGCAGTCGCGATAGAGCCGAAGCGCATCGTGCACCATCTGGATCTCGGAAAGGTCTACGCGGATCTCGGGGAGAAGAGCAAAGCGCGCCAGCAGTTCGAGCTCGTGCTGTCGACTCCGCCCGCCGAGTACAATGACCCCCACTACAAGGATGATGCGCAGCACCAGTTGGCCCGTCTGGGGACCGGGTGACGTCCGATCAGCGCCGACCGTCAGGCCGTTGAGAGCCCCTGTGCGAGGACTTTGTCCCCCCAGCGCCGCCAGCAACCCCGCCGCCTTGCCGTTGGTAAGAAACTTGCTTCCTACCCCGTCTTAGGATCGTCGTAAGGCCCTGCCAAAGACTCCGGTGGGCGCCTACGTCGTTGTGCGCCTTCCGGGTCGCGGTCGACCTCGAACCCCTGCCGTCATGCCGTCAGCGCCAAAGACAGTCCTGCTCGTTGAGGACAACGAGGACAATCGAATCGTGTACTCCACGATCCTTCGCCATTTCGGGTATCGGGTCATGGAGGCCCTGAATGGCGAGGAGGGCATCGCGACTGCGCGCAGCGAGAAGCCCGACCTCATCCTGATGGACATCTCGATTCCCATCATTGATGGATGGGAAGCGACACAAGTACTCAAGCACGATCCGGAAACCCGCCACATTCCCATCATCGCTCTGACAGCGCACGCGTTGGCATCAGATCGTGAGCGCGCGATGCAGGTCGGGTGTGATGGGTACCTGGCCAAGCCCTGTGAGCCGCGAGCGGTCGTGGCCGAGGTTCAGCGGTTCCTCGGTCAGTCGTCGGGAATGGACGGCACCAGTTCGCCGGCAGTGGCGGCGGACCCGTCGACGACTGGGGACCCATCGACCGCCGCGAAGAACACGACGAGAAATACAGGCGGGTCAGAGCGAGGACGCGCCAACGGCGTCGCCACCGCAGGCGCCGGCGGCGGACTTGAAGGTTCGACGGGAAAGGTCGGGCGCGGCAACTAGCGCGCAACGGTACGCCCGCTCGGCACCGCAGGACCGAACGTCCCCGATCGCGCTGCAGCCGTTTGGGGCCCGCGGCGCCGAGCGAGCGGCAGGAACGGGGCTGGCTATGGATCGTGGACACCGCTCAGCTGGGGGCAGGACACCTTCGATGCATGAACGACCGACACGGCGGAACGCGCGAATTTTGATCGTCGACGATCACGCCGACAACGTCGTCATCCTCCGCGATCGGTTGAGGTCGCGCGGGTATACGACGCTCGAAGCCCACGATGGTGAGGAGGCGCTGCGAGCGGTTGGCATGCTCGATGACCCACTGCCTCCTGGCACGCCCCTGCCCGACCTCATTCTGCTCGACGTCATGCTCCCGCGACTGGATGGCTTCGAGGTCGCACGTCGCGTCAAGGCGAATCCGGAGCTGCCGTTCATTCCGATCATCATCCAGACGGCGCTCGACACGACCGAAGACATGGTCGTCGGCCTCGACGCCGGCGCGGACGACTACATCACGAAGCCAATCAACTTTGCCGAGCTGGAAGCGCGCATGCGCTCGCTCCTGCGCATCAAGTCGCTCCAGGAGCAGGTTGAGCGGCAGAAGGCCGATTTGTCGGCGATCAATGATCAGTTGGTTCGGATCGCCCGCACGGATGGCTTGACGGGAATCGACAACCGCCGGCGTCTGGAAGAGCGGCTCGATGAGGCATTCGAGCATTCGCGCCGCTTCGACGAGCCATTCGCATGCGTGATGTGCGATCTGGATCGCTTCAAGAGCGTCAACGACACGTACGGTCACCAGGCGGGAGACGCCATCCTGCGCCAGCTCGCGCAGCTGCTGCGCGAGCAAGCCCGGGAGATCGACCGTGTCGGCCGGTACGGCGGGGAGGAGTTCATGCTGGTGCTCCCCGGGGCGTCGACGGATGCCGCAGTCGCTTTCGCCGAAAGGGTGCGCAAAGCGGTCGAGGGGCGTACATTCTCCTTCGCCGGAACGGTCATCCGCCGCACGATCAGTTGCGGTGTGGCGGCGTGGCCGCATCCAGCGATCGCCGACGTCGCCGCATTGGTGCGGGCGGCGGATGCTGCGCTGTACACCGCCAAGGCTCGGGGCCGCAATCGGGTCGTTCGGTTCGAGACGGGCGTCGGCGCATCAACGGCGGTGGACGACCCGATCGCAGAGCGAGAGCCGAACAACCCCCTTTACGACCTACGGGCGAGTGATGGAGAGCAGCGAGCCAGCGTCGGCACCACCACCCACACACCCCAGCTCGCCGTCGGCGGTGGACCCCGCGGCGGAGCTGTCCGAGCTCCGGACGAAGATCGAGGAGCTGCGCCGGGAGCGTGATCACCTCGTCACCCTCGTCGACATCCTGCAGGAGATCTCAGGGTCGCTCCACTTCAGCGACATCCTCCAGACGATCGCACGCAAGCTCGGCGAGACGTTTGGACTCGATCGCAGCTCGATCTTCCTGACGGGCGAGCCGGCCGACGTTCGACTCGTCGCCAGCTACGAGGACCCGACGATCCGCAACGTCGTGGTCGACCTCACCCGCTATCCAGAGCTCCAGCGCGCCTTCGAGTCGGGCGAGACCGTCTTCATCCCCGACGCGAGCACCGAGCCAATGCTTCGCGACGTCCGTGCGCAACTCGACATGCGCAACGTCCGCGCGATCGTCGTCGCGCCGATCCGTTGGCGTGGATCGGTCATCGGCGCGATTTTCCTTCGGACCGGGCGCGACGCGGCGCCGTTCTCGGACAGCGATGTCCGCTTCTGTCAGGTCGTCGCCTCGCTCACCGCCAAGGCGCTCCGCAATGCGCACCGGTTCGACGCAATGGTGCGCGCGACACAGGATTCGACCCAGGCACAACGTCGGTCCGAGCTCCAGCGCATCGCCATCATTTCGTTCGTGCGGCGGTTGCTGGACCGCTACGCGAGGACCGAAGACCACATGTGGGCCGAGACGTTGTTGGCGAAGGAGTCTGATGAGGAGCTCGAGCGCCTGGTCTCCGTCACCATGCAGGTGATGGCGGAAGAAGCCAAGGGGTAACGACCGCCGCTGTCGAGCGCGGCGACGACCGCACCCGCTCCCCTTCCCGTGTCCACACCCTCCGAGTTCGCGGCACGCGCGGCCGAGCTGCGTCGTCAGTTGGACCAGGCATCGTACGAGTACTATGTACTCGACCGGCCGACGATCAGCGACCGCGAGTACGATGCACTGTTCCGCAAGCTGCTCCTGCTCGAAGAGGATCACCCCCTGCTGCGCACGCCGGATTCGCCGACGCAGCGAGTCGGTGCGCCACCGCAAAGCCAGCTTCCGAAACACCGCCACCTGGTGCCCATGCTGTCGCTGGCGAACGCCTTCAGCGACGAGGAAGTCGTAGCATGGGACGAGCGCCTCGCCCGTCTCGTCGGAGACGCGGTCCAGCGCGGCGGCTACACGACCGAGCTCAAGATCGACGGCGCCGCCGTCAGCCTCACGTATCAGGACGGTGTGCTCGTCACCGGCGCGACGCGCGGCAACGGCGTGATTGGCGAGGACGTCACACCCAACCTGCGCACCATCCGGGACATTCCGCTGCGCCTGCGGACGAGCGGCCCGGCCGTTCCCCCGCGCATCGAGATCAGGGGCGAGGTCTACATGCCGTTCGATCGGTTCGAGCGGATGAACGAGGCGCGCGCCGTGGCGGGCGACCCCGTTTTTGCCAACCCGCGCAACGCCGCCGCGGGGTCGCTCCGACAGCTCGATCCGAGCATTACGGCCACCCGCCCGCTGCGCTTCTTCGGGTACGCGGTCGCGCGGCCCGCAGATGGTGACGGGCCGGCGCTCCCCTTCCGAACCCAGTGGGAGTTGCTCGATACCCTCGCGGCATGGGGAGTTCCGGTCGCCCCGGATCGCGCGCGATGCCAGACGCTCGCGGACGTCGCCGCATGGGCTCACGACATCGAGCACCGCGTGCGCGCCACACTGAACTTCGCGATCGATGGCGGCGTCGTGAAGGTCGACGGACTCGCGCTGCAGGACGAGTTGGGCGTAGTCGGTGGCCGCGAGCCCAGGTGGGCCATTGCGCGCAAGTTCGCGCCGGACATTGCCGTCACGCGGTTGCTCGATATCGGAGTCAACGTCGGCCGTACCGGCGCGCTCAACCCCTTCGCCGTGCTGGAGCCCGTCGAGATCAGCGGCGCGACCGTGAAGCTCGCGACGCTGCACAACTTCGACCTGGTCACCGAGAAGGACCTTCGGGTCGGCGACTGGGTCCAGGTCAAGCGCGCTGGTGAGGTGATCCCCCAGATCATTGCCCCGCTGGTGGACCGTCGGGATCCGCACGATCCGCCCCGCGTGACGGAAGCCCCGCTCCACTGCCCGGTCTGCGGCACGGCCGTGGAGCGCGACCCGGAGGAAGTCGCGATCTATTGTCCCAACGTCTCCTGCCCCGGACGACGGCTCGAAGCGCTCGTCCACTTCGTGTCTCGCGGGGCCATGGACATCCGCGGGTTGTCGTATGCTCGAATCCGACAACTCGTCGACGCGGAACTGATCAATGACGTGGCGGACATCTACACGCTCACGGCACCCCAGATCGCCGCGCTCGAGCGGCTCGGTGAGAAGAGCGCGGCCGGCCTCATCGCAGCGATTGACGAAAGCCGGCAGCGCCCCTTGGCGCGCCTGCTGTTCGGACTCGGCGTTCGGCACGTCGGATCGACGGCCGCTGAGCTGCTGGCCCGGCGCTTCGGCACGCTCGACGCGCTTGCCGGCGCCGACGAGTCGGACATCGTCGGCGTGCGAGGGATCGGATCGACGATCGGCCATGCGGTCACGGCCTTCTTCGCCGACTCGACAGCTAAACGACTCATCGCCAAGTTGCGGCGGGCTGGCGTCAACTTCACGGAGCCGCACCGGGTGGAGGCGGGTGGTGTCTTCGAGGGGATGACCGTCGTCATCACCGGGACGCTCCCCTCGCTATCACGGGACCAAGCGTCGGCCATGATCGAGGCTGCCGGTGGTCGAGTGACGAGCTCCGTGTCCAAGGTGACCGCGTTCCTGGTCGCCGGAGCCGACCCGGGATCGAAGTTGGAGAAGGCTCGCTCGCTGGGCACGCAAGTCATCGACGAGGCCGAATTGCTCCGTCGATTGGGAAAGGTCTAGGAGAATGGAACTGGCACCAACTCACACCGTCTGCACCGCATTGTGAATGGGCTGGTAGGGGCGACGCAATGCGTCGCCCTGCATCACCGCCCGCAACGAGTTAGCTCTAGGAGAATGGGACTGGCACCAACTCACACCGTCCGCGCCACATCGTGAATGGGCTGGTAGGGGCGACGCAATGCGTCGCCCTGCATCACCGCCCCTAACGGGTTCAGGAACAATGGCACATTCAATCGACCTCGCGAACCACCAGATGGTGGCGCTCACCCGGGCCTCGTTGGCGACGCTCCGGGCAGCCCTCGTTCGAGACGCCGGCCCGGCTGCGGCGACGTATCTCCAGGAGGCCGGGTACGCCGGCGGGGAGGCGCTGTTCGCCTCGTTCGCCGCGTGGCTCCTCGACCGGGGAATCGACGAGCCGGAAGCGTTGGATGTGCCGACGTTCGAGGAGCGGGCATCAGAGTACTTCCGGGAAGCCGGCTGGGGCTCACTGACCATCGGCACCCTGCACGACGCCGTGGCCACGCTCGACTCCGAGGACTGGGGCGAGGCGGACCCCTCCAGTGGCCTGGATCACCCGGGCTGCCACCTCACGACCGGCATGTTCGCCGACTTCTTCGGCCGGATCGCCGACCATCCAGTCGCCGTGCTCGAAGTCGAGTGCCGGTCCGCCGGCGATGCGTGCTGCCGCTTTCTCGTCGGCAGCGCCGAGGTCATGACGCACGTGTACGAGGCGATGGGACAGGGAGTGAGGTACGAGGCGGCGGTGGGGTGAGATCGCCGTTCAGCCCTCTCCAGGACCCCCCAGCCCCTCGTACATCGGGTTAGCCACCAACTCCCCCTGCACCAGCACTTCCCGGTCCCACGGAAGCACGATCGTGCTTTCCGTCGCGAGGGCGTAGAAATCCGGTTCGAAGGCGCCGGTCTTGAAGCACACCGCCGTCCGCACCTGCGCGGCGCCCGCGTTGACGATCGCGGCGACCGCCAGCCGCATGGTCGCGCCCGAGTCGCAGGTTTCGTCGACGATCAGCACGCGCCGCTCGCGCACATCGGACGGCGCCTCGCCAAGCACCGCCGGCGTCTCCCGCACGCGATCCGCTCGAAGCCGGCGACTTACCATGATCGAGTGAAACTCGCGGTCGAGAATGGCCGACACGACCGCCGCGGGGACCACCCCGGCAGTCGCGATCCCGACCACGAGCTCGGGGTCATAGGCTCGGGCGACCCTGAGCGCCAGCGCACGCGATAGCTCGCCGAAGAGCGGCCATTCGATGTGCATGACACCCTTCGTGTGGTCGACGACGTAGCGACGCGGTGACATGGGGCCAAAGCTATGCCCCACGTCGGTTGCTCGGGAGTGGCCGGACCCCTACCTTATCGCCGTATGTCGTGGCTCCGCCGCCTCCTAGGCGGCCCGTCCGATCACGAGGTGAAGCCGCAGCGGCTGGATTACCTCAGTGAAGCGCTGACGCTGGAGCGCCAGGGCGACTACGACGCCGCTCTCACCTCCTACAAGCTGGCCTTGCGGGACCAACCGAACGATCACCGTGTACTGCAAAACATGGCGATCGCCTACTCGAAAACTGGGCGCCACGAAGAGGCCGTGCGTTGCTATCGGCGTGCGCTCGACCTCCAGCCGCAGCTCGCGGGTGCCCACTATGGTCTCGCGTTTCTCTTGCTGAAACGAGGCGACCCACGCGGGGCGCAGCTGCACCTGGAGCAGTTCCTGGCCGCACCGCCAAAGAGTGCGGAGGCGGACCGATGGGTTCGGCACGCCCGCCAGGCACTCGACCAACTACGAGCCGGCGGCGAGGTAAGCGACCCCGACAACCGGCGCACCATTCTCGATGACCGCGACCTCAGCGACGGCAACGCCGCCTTCGACGCCAGTCTCTAGCCCCGCGGCGCCGCGGCGGCTCGGCCAGGTCGTCTCGGTCGTCAGCCAGAAGGGGGGCGTCGGGAAAACTACGACCGCCGTCAACCTCGCGGCCGCGTTCGCGCTACGCGGTTTGCGGACGTTGCTGGTCGATGTGGACCCGCAAGGGTCCGTGAGGTACGGCGCGGGCCTGCGCCGCGGCCATCCCACGCGAGGCTTCTTCGACTACCTCGTCGGACAGACCGGCCTCCGCGAAATCATCTTGCCGACGCAGATTCCCTGGCTGCGCGTGTTGCTCGTCGGCACTGTGACCGAGGAGGCGAGCCACACCGGCTACCAGGCGCTGGTGTCCGACACCGACATCCTGCACGAGTTGTTGGATGAGGCCCGCGCACGCTGCGATGTGGTCATCGTCGACACACCGCCGGGGCTGGGGTCCGTCGTGCGCCGCACGCTCGAGGCGAGCCAACACGTGCTCATCCCGCTGCAATGCGAGCCATTGGCGCTGCACACGACGCCGCAGATTCTGCGCGCGATTCAGGCCATCGTCGCGACCAACTCGGAGCTCACGCTCGACGGCATCCTCTTGACGATGTACGAGCCGACGAATCCCGCGTGCATCCGCGTCGCGCAGTACGTCCGCACGCACCTGCCGTCGGACATGGTCCTCGAGATTGTCGTGCCACGCAGCTCGGCAACGGCCGACGCCTTCGCCGCCGGGCAGCCAGTCGTGATTCGCGATCCCGCCGATCCGGCCGCACAAGCGTACGTCAAGCTCGCGACACTGCTGGCGGAGCGCTTTCAGTGAGGGCGCCGGCCCTCTGCGGCCGGCGTCTCGCCTTGGCGGCAACAATCGCTGTCTCGGCGACGCTCGCCGCAGCATGCGCCGACGTCCCCACCGATCCGACACTGGTGTTTTCCATGTCGATCGACTCAGCTCCGTCGCCGTCGGTGGTGGCGGGCGACACGCTGCGGGACACCAACGGCGTTGTGAAGCCGCTGACGGGCGAGGCCTACAACCTCCAGGGGAAACTCCTCTCCAACGTCCTGGTCCGCTTTACCTCGCTCACCCCGAGCCAGCTCACGATCAACACGTCCAACTTCGCGATCGGCGCGCGCCGCGGAGACAGCGTCGCGCGGCTCGTCGCCACGGCAGGGACGCTGCAGTCCCTGCCGTTTCTACTTCCCGTCGTGCTCCGGCCCGACAGCATTTTGTACGCGGACAGCAACTCCTTCAGCATGGCGCTCTCGTTGACGAGCCCCGACACCACATTCGCCGGGCCTCGATATCGTGCTCAGGCACATTCCCGATTCGCTCAACGGGGATTCCGTCACGCGCACCTATCTCGTTCACTACCAGATCATCTATCCCGCAAGCGCCGCGAAGGGCACCGGCACGCCCAGCGACACCACGCTGTTCGCATACCTTGTCGATGCCAACGGCAACCCGTCGCGCACTGATACCACGGACGTTACCGGCAGCGGGGCGCTGCGCATCCTGTTCGCGGTCGGCCGGATCAAACCCAACACCAAGGATTCGGTGGTCGCTGTCGCGAGCGCGAAGTACCGGACCACGCCGATCGGCAACAGTCCGCTCCGATTCGTCATTCACTACACTGCCCCCAGCTTGTCCAGCGACGTGAACCGATCGTCGGCCGTCTCTCCCTGTTCCGGGCGTCTCTGCAATGGCTACCACTAGCGCCGCCGCGCCGGTCCCGGTCGCGGCCACCGTCACACGCGATGCATCCGGGCCGATGCCGCGCCCGGCGCCGGGCACGCTCACGCAGCTCTTCTACGAGGCAGTCGAGCGCCACGACAAGCCCGACGCACTGCAATACAAGCGCGACGGGAAGTACCGGCCAATCTCCCACCGCGACCTCCTGACCCGCGTTCGCCACGCCGGGCAGGGCCTGCTGCAGCAAGGCATCCACCCAGGCGACCGGGTCGCCATCCTTTCCGAGAATCGTCCGGAATGGGCAATTGTGGACTATGCGTGTCTCACGGTGGGCATTACCGACGTGCCGTTGTATCCCACCCTGCCAGCACAGCAATTGCTCCCCATGCTGCGCGACTCCGGCTCGACGGCCATTTTCGTCTCGACGAGTGTGCAGGCGGCCAAGATCGCGGAGGTCCGCGCACAGCTCCCGGCGCTGCGCCTCGTGATCTCGTTCGAGGAGGAACCGCTGCCAGGGGTCGACCTGACGATGAGTGAGCTCGAGTCCGTCGGCGCGGGCGACGACGGCATGGGCGCCGCGCAGCGCTATCGCGATCGCGCACTAGCCGTTCGACCGGACGACCTTGCGACCATCATCTACACCTCCGGCACGACGGGCGAGCCAAAAGGGGTCATGCTGACCCACGACAACATCTATTCCAATGTCGCCGCCGCGCGCACGGTACTGCCATTCTACGGCAATGACGTCTCGCTGTGCTTCCTGCCTTTGTCGCACATTCGGCCGCATGGCGGACCATTATCTCATGTTCGCCGTGGGAGCATCGATCGCCTACGTCGAATCGATGGATTCACTGATCGTGAATCTGGGCGAAGTGCGCCCGACCTTCGTGCTCGCCGTGCCCCGCGTGTACGAGAAGGTCTACGCGGGCGTGCTCGAGCAAGCGCATTGCTCGCCCGTCAAATGGCGGTTGTTCGATTGGGCCGTGGCGACCGGCGGCGAATGGGCCGACGCTCGACTCGCCGGCCGGCCGGTCGAGGGATGGCTGTCAATGCGCTACGCAGTCGCCCAGCGCCTCGTGTTCGGGCGACTCCGCTCACGCTTCGGCGGCCGGCTCCGCTTCTTCGTATCGGGCGGTGCGCCGCTCGCGACCGACATCAACCGCTTCTTCTACGCGGCGGGGTTGACAATCCTCGAGGGATACGGCTTGACCGAGACCAGCCCCGTGATCGCCGTCAACACGCCCGAACACTTCCGGATCGGCACCGTGGGGCGCCCCATCGGCGGGGTCGAGGTGCACATTGCCGACGACGGCGAGATCCTCACGCGTGGACCCAACGTGATGCGCGGCTACTTCAACATGCCCGACGACACTCGCGCCGCGATCGACGCCGAAGGTTGGTTTCACACCGGCGACATTGGTGAGCTCCACGATGGATTCCTCACGATCACCGATCGCAAGAAGGAGCTCATCAAGACCGCCGGCGGCAAGTTCATCGCGCCCGCACCGCTCGAGAACCGCGTCCAGGCGAGCCCGTTCGTCGCGCAGGTCGTCGTGATCGGCGACCGTCGCAAGTACAGCGTACTCCTCGTGGTGCCGAACTTCACGCAGCTCGAGCGCTGGGCCAAGACGACTAACCTCGTGTGGACCACGCGCGCTGACCTCATTGCACTTCCCGCCGTCCAGCAGAAAATGGAGCAAGAGACGCTGGGCCGGCTGACGGGCCTGGCCAGCTTCGAGACGCCGAAGCACGTCGGACTCCTGGAGCACGAGCTGTCGATCGACGCCGGCGAGCTGACACCCACCCTCAAGGTGAAACGCCGCGTCATTGAGGAGAAATTCCGCGCGCTGATCGACTCGCTGTACCCGGATTCGGGCGCGCACAGCGCTCTGCCCTAGGTTTTATCGCCCGCGAAATCGCTCTTCGCTCGCCGCAACATCACAGGCGCCGCGTCAGGCTCCGCCACCCGTTCCGCCACCCACACTTCCGCATCACGCGCCAGCTCTCGCATGCCCTCTGGCACGACAGCCGACACAGGCGCGATGAGACGTCCGCCGGCGCGAAGTGCGCCGACGATACCGCCGGCCGCCGATCCCGTCTCCGCATTGAGCATCACACCACGGAGCACGCCAGCCGCGAATGGCGAAGCGTCGGCATACATTGGCGTTACGGCATTCCACCCCGCGATCGCGCCGGGCGGGTTCAACAGCACGACGGAGATATCGGCCTGCTCGCAAAGCGCCTGAGCCAGCGTACCCTCGACGCCGCCGAGTACGACGATGCCTCCAGGATCGACGAGCCCCAGGAGTGCCGCCGCGCGAAGCGCCGCGTCCGCTGACCGCGACTGAGCCAGTGGCCGCGCGCGACAACGGTCCCGCTGCTCCGGCTCGAAGATGATGCCGCCCTGCTCGATCTCAAATCGGGCGTCGCAGATCGGGCAGGCGAGCATGCCGTACTCGACCGAGCCCCCCGTAGCAGTCCGATCGACGGTGGCGACCAACGCACTCGGCTCGTGTGACCGCGGACACCGCAGCACATCCACCAGACTGAGGTGCACAGCGTGAGACTCAGCTCGAGGAAAGGCGGATCTCGTCGACACTCACGCGCAGCGGCCGCGTGATGGCGAAAACGACCACGTCGGCGACATTGGCGGTGGTGAGCATCGCGTCGGCGGTGGGGAAGGACGACCGCGTCTCCGGTACGAGCTCGTCCCACAACGTCGTGTCGACCGCGCCCGGCGAAAGGAGGGTCGTCCGGACGCCGGTGCCGGCGAGCTCCGCGCGCAAGACTTCGTGCAACCCCCGCAGTCCAAACTTGCTGGCGGCGTACGCGCCGTTGCCAGGAAAAGCGACATGATCTGCGATGGAGCCCAGTGTCACGATGTGTCCACGACCGCGCTCACGCATGCCGGGGAGGAATGCGTGCACCAGCCGAAAGGGCACGGAGAGGTTGAGCGCGAGGAGACGATCGAAATGCTCCGGCGACGTGTCGGCGACCGGCGCGATCAGAAAGGCACCGGCGTTGTTCACCAGCACGTCGGGCGCCCGACCGAATGCCCGCTGGGCCGTCTGCACCACTGATTCGATGCTCCCGGGCGCGACGAGATCGAGCGTGAGATCGATGATCCCCGGATCGGGACTGGCGACACCGCGACGAGAGACCGCGAGCACACGGGCGCCCGCCGCGCCGAGGGTACGCGCGACCGCACGGCCGATACCTCGAGATCCGCCGGTGACGACGGCGGCGAGATCACGCAATGTGGGAGCGGCTTCGCGCGACGAGGCATCCCTCGCCCGTTCGCCGCACGGCTTATCGGCCGCCAGGCCAGGGTCCATACGCGAGTCGGAAGAATTCATCGCGTGTCTTGGCGTCCGAGCGGAACGTTCCACGGACGGCACTCGTGATCGTCTTCGAGTTCTGCTTCTCGACGCCGCGCATCATCATGCACAGATGCTGCGCCTCGATGACCACCCCGACGCCGTACGGCTCGAGCACGCTCTCGATCGCGCCGGCGATCTGCTCAGTCAGCCGCTCCTGCACCTGCAGGCGACGGGCGAACACCTCGACCACGCGTGGCAGTTTCGACAGGCCCACGATCCGCCCGCGTGGTAGATACGCGATGTGCGCGCGGCCGAAGAACGGAAGCATGTGATGCTCGCACAGGGAGTACAACTCGATGTCGCGCACCATGATCATGCTCTCGTGTTTTTCCTCGAAGAGCGCATCGCCAATCACCTGCGCAGCATCGAGCCCATACCCGCGGGTCAACCAAGTCAGCGCCTTTGCGACGCGCGCCGGAGTCTTGAGAAGCGCCTCGCGGTCCGGATCCTCGCCCAAGAGCTCGATCTCTCGACGCACCAGCGCTTCGAGCTCAGCTGCCCGGACACGATCACCCGCCGCCAGCGTCTCCTCGTCCCGCGCCTGCACTTCCACACGACCGGAGGCGGCCTCGGCGGCGCGCACGCGCGCCACGGTCGCTTTGTCTATACCCTGGTTGGCGGTGCGAGTGCGCCCGGCCCCGACTGGAGCAGCCGATCGACGACCAGCCCCGTTGTCATCTCGCGAATTCGACATGGTGACGTTCCATTGCAAAAGAGAAGGCCCCGCGCACGCGGGGCCTTCGAAATTTGGGGGTGCGAAGAGGGGTTTTTGAAGCCCAGTCGAATGTATGAGGCCCTCACCATGCCTTCCGCCGTCCCCGCACTGGGGCGTGACGTCAACACAGATTGTCGAACCCACTCGGTGGACTTATCGGCTCAAAAATTAAGCCTCTTCGCCCCTACCAACTGTCAGGTCAATATGCGTCGTTCACCTCGAGGCAACCAACCACGGCTGTCGTCGGATTCGCTCGCGCGTGCACCTGCGTTGCCACGCAATGTAGGTGCCGCCCCATATACCGTCAATCACGACGCAGTCATCCACTTCGTCACAGAGTCGAACGCAATCGTCACGATGTACGTGAAACATCACGGCGTGCGACGGAGCGCCGCGCCGCGATAGATCGTGGCTAGCCTTCGAGGTTTGTTTCTAGCGTCCAGCGTCGAACGTCGCCTGTGGTGCGATGCATCGCGCCGCACGCCTGCTGTCGCGCTGCGCGCGGCCTGGCGCACCACCGCGGGCGGCGACACGTTTCGTGGCTCACCTCTTCACCCGCCACTAGCTTCACGCCATGGACATCGGCCTCATCGCAGCGATCATCATGCTCGTCGTGTGGGCAATCGCGACCTTCGCCCTCGACGCACCGGGCTGGATCCACTTGCTGCTCACCGTTGGCGTGTTTCTGCTAATCTGGCGTATAGCCGTGGTTACAGCGGGTCGATCCCGCGCGCATGCTGCGCACCGCGATAAGGGCTAAGCGGAGGGATCAGGGGCGCGACGGCGTCGCGGCCAGCCCTGCCGCAATCCACCGTTGAGTTCGCCACCATCGCGCCATATGTTTGGAGGTCTTTTCTTATCAGGAGTGCCGCCTGTGCGCAAGACTCCCGTACGTGCAGCACTCGTCATCCTCAGCGCGGCGATCGGCTTTGATGCCAACGCGCAAGCGACGACGGACTCGTCGCACCACGACTCGACGAGTCAGGTGACCGCCGCCGCTGCCGCACCAACGCCCGCCAGCGCTATGGCCACCGCGGCCGACGTCGGGTTCGCAATGCCATTGGATGTTCGTGGGTATCGCATGACTGACTCCTTACGTCTGCGCGGCGCCGGCCAAGCCACGCAGTATACCTACACGCACCCGCCGCATGATCGCATCACGGTCTTGGTGTCGCCGTACGACCCGGGAACCCCGCTGCGCACACGAGACGACACGACGGGGATGCTGCAAAGCACCGTCGACATGCTGCGCGTGTCGCTGGACAACACCTATCACCAGGGTGATCTCAGCGCCTTCAGCGTGCTGTCGGAGCGGACCGACGACGTCAAAGCGGCGGGCCACAAGATACGCGGCTACTCATTGGTCGTCGGGCTGACCCACCCTGGCGCGGTCACTCTCCCGACCGGGGCGACGACGGCGTGCAACCCTGGCAACAACACGGTCGTGGCGAGAGACACCAGCCAGCAGTTTGGGTCTGGGGCGAGCACTGAAACGCTGCGAGGCTGTTCCACCCCGTCCGGTCGCGCCTTCGAGGCGTATGTATACTACGCCGTCTGGGCCTTCGGCGACCGGATAATCCGCGTTCGCGCGGACCTGCCGCTGGAGGTAGCCGCAAATGAACAGGCTCCCGATTTCGCAAAAAAACTGCTGGCCGCGCTAGCCGGATCGCATTGAGGCGGAGGCAAAGCAGGTCCTGAGTTGCTCGAGATCCGGGGCGAGCTGACGGGCACGCCCCGGATCCGCCCGGCGCCCTGTTCACGTACTACGCGGTGTTCCCCGTGGCGGGAGCGGCAATTCGCATATGCGCCGAGCTCCCCGCGATCACCGTCAGCAACGATGAAGTACCGCAGTTCGCGAGGACGCTCGTCGGCGAGATGAACCAGCAGTAGGACGTTGCAGTCACCACCTCACACTAGGTGTGTGGCGCGTCCGCTGGTCCGGCCTCCGGTGAGCGCTCGATGACCGGTACCGGCCCGGCGGGCGGCGTCCGCCGCTCGACAACCAGCGTGTAATGCCCGGCGAGCGCACCGATCGCCGCGAGCGCCGCGAGCGCCGGCGCAAGCACCACGCCGACCACACCCGCGGTCAGCGGTAGTTCCATCACGCTCTGGCCCTGATCGTTCTTCACGATGATGCGGCGGACATTGCCCTCGTGGATGATCTCTTTGGCCTTCGCCACGAGATTGGCGCCCGGTACCTTGTGCTCTTCCGTGTGAGTCGGCGATGTCATGGGTGCTCTCTGGAGAAAGTGAATCCCGTCCATCTTACGGGTCGCGCACGGCTCGAGTTTCGGCGCGCACGCTTTCTCCCCCGTAGTCTACTTTCTACTTTCTGCTGGTCTACTCTCTCGGCCGCGCCAGCGGCCGCCGTTGGGATGTGACGTCCCACAGCCGGACGATGCGGTGTCGGCCATTCAGGGATTGGCTGCGCGCAACCAGCGACCGCACAACGTCTTAGCGGTGTCTATCGCTTCGGCACGACCATTTCAGAGTAACATCCGCCGATAGCCCTACACGCAGCGCTGTACCCGTCAGAATGAGAGCGCCCGGCAGCTCGCTCGGGATCCGTTCACCCGGACCCGTTACCCGTAACCCGCCACCCGAGTATGTCCGACCTCTGGTCCAGCAACCCGCACTCAAGCTCGGACACGCCGACAAAGGCTTCTCAGTGCGGGAGGTGCAAGACTACGGCGCGTAGACGCGGATCGCTCACCCTCGTCCTTGTTGACCCCCAATCCCTCGTTCCATGCGTGTACTCATCGCGCTTCTCGCAATCACGACGGCGCTCCCCGCGCAGGACAGCGGGACGCCCCGCGATCGGCTCGTCGTCAGCACCGCGTGGCTCGCACAGCACCTGCACGACAATGGTCTGGTCCTGTTGCAGGTCGGCGACTCGAGCTCGTTTCTGGAGGCGCATATCCCCGGCGCCCGGCTGGTCACACTTGCGCAGGTCTCCGCTGGTATGGACGTGACGGACATGGATCACCAACTGATGCTCGAGATGCTCCCGCCAGAGATCCTGCGAGCCCGGCTCGAGGCCTTGGGCATCTCGGACCGCTCGCATGTCATTGTGTGTGTCGCGAAGGACCGGGTCAGCGCGACCACGCGCGTACTCTACACGTTGGCCTATGCAGGACTCGGTGCGTCGTCCGCGTGGCTCGATGGAGGGTTGCCCGCGTGGCAAGGCGAGCATCGAGCGGTGGAGAAGGGACCGCCAGGGCCGATTGTCGCCGGACGTATCACCGTGCACCCCCAACCCTGGCTGATCGTCGACGCGGGTTGGGTGCACACGCACGGCACGACACCGGGCAATGCCTTGCTCGATGCGCGCGAGGCGTCCTTCTACAACGGGACCGAGCAGGACGACGGCCCCCGCCGTGGCCACATCCCCGGCGCGAAGAGCCTCCCCTTCGAGGAGCTCTTCGATGCGACGCAACACCTGCTGAGCGCTGACGCGCTGCGCGCACGATTCGGCCGAGCGGGCGTCCAGGCCGGGGACACGGTCGTCGCCTATTGCCACATTGGCCAGCGCGCGACCGCGGTGCTCTTCGCCGCACGCACGCTCGGGTACCCGGTTCGGCTCTACGACGGATCGTTCCAGGAATGGGGCCGCCGGACCGATCTGCCCGTGGATAATCCCGCCGCCCCCGGCCGATAACGCGTCGGCGATGTGCGTACGGGCCGGGATCGAGCGTACGGGCCGGGATCGAGACACCGGTGCGCCGCCCGTGATAACGCTGTAGATCGGCGGGTAGGGGCGACGCAATGCGTCGCCCAACGTCACCGCCCGCGATGACCCTGTAGATCGGCGGGTAGGGGCGACGCAATGCGTCGCCCGTCATCGCCGCCCGCAATGACGCTGTAGATCGGCGGGTAGGGGCGACGCAATGCGTCGCCCAACATCACCGCCCGTGATAACGCCGTAGATCGCCGGGTAGGGCAGACGCAATGCGTCGCCCTCTTACGCGGGCGCAGTCACCGGGCCTTGCGGCGGCGTGGCCTCGACGCGTTGACGCGCCGGGAAGGAGAAGTGGATGATGAGGGCCCACACCACGAGCACGCCGAAGACCAGCACGCTGCCTTCGGGTCCTACTGAACCGCCCGTGAGCAGCGCCGGGCCGTGAAACGATGCATTCAAGATGTGACCCTGCGCGACGATGCCACTGTCCGGCGTACCGAAGAAGCAGGTCTCACCCCAGTCCCACGACGCGTGCATCCCGATACTCAGCCAGATATTGCCGGTTCGCCACAAGGCAAACGCTGACAGGAGCCCGAAGCTGCCGGCCATCACCGCTCCGATGATCGCCTCACCCTGGTTATTGAGATGCAACCCGCCAAACACGACCGAGAGCACGATGGCAGCCGGCCAGAAGCCGATGGCTGAGCCCAACGTCGACTGCAGGTAGCCGCGGAAGGAGAACTCCTCGAAGACCCCGACACAGATGAACCCGAAGCCGTACAGCGCCGCATTTTTCCAGGCGTCGAAGCCACTCACCGCTTGGCCGTCCATTGAGTACACACCGAAGGCGGCCATCAGCACGAGCAGCAGGCAGAGCATCGCGAACCCGAGCGGCACCCCTTGCCAGAACCGTTTTCCGAAGGCTTGCGAGAGCGGGAGCCCGTAATCTGCGAAAGAACGCTTCTCGATCCGCGTCATGATCCCGGCGGACAGGATCACGAGGAACGGCGTGAAGATGCCCAGGAGCTGCCCGCCGGGTGTCATTTGTTGGCCGTTGTGTGCGATGAAGTACTCGCGCAGCCCCGGGGTATGGAGCGCGATGAACGAGACTATGTATCCGATGGCGAAGACCAGCGCCACGAAGATGAGGATCCGCCAACCAGGGCGGATTCCGTTGGGTCCCATGAAAACCTTATGAGCCAACGACGGTGGCTGGCTAGATCCTGGCTGCACACCGGGGCTGGAGATTGAATCGCCTGGACCTGCGCGTGGGTTCATGGTTCCTCCGTTCGCTGCACTACGGCGGGCACCACCAGACGGTTTCCCCGGCCACTCCAGGCTGATCGCGCAAACACCCTTGCTCGCGACGCACGGTGAAGTAGCGACGTGATTGCAACATTGGCGCCGTGAGGATGCCCACGCGCCGACGGGGCGCGAGCCAGATGTAGCGTCGGATCGGCAATGCGTCTAGCCCGATCCTTGCCTTGTTGGCAGCCGGCTGTCTCCAACTCACCAACGGCCAACGGCCGCACCTTCACGGGTAACAACCATGAGCATGTCGTCGCGGATACAGTGCGCTGTCATTGCCGTCGCCCTTCTTCCATGGTGGGCGACCGCTCAGTCCAATCTGACCACGAACTCGGAGACCAGTGCGCAGGCTGCCAGCTCACAACTGGCCGTTGTGCGGATCGATGTCGCCGCCGACATGCCCGAGCAACAGTCGCACAACACCAGGAGTGGAGACGCGGTCCTGGCACCGCAACCAAATCTCGAGGCTGGCCCGATACCGGCGGCCGCTCCTCCCCCGTCGACGACTCCTGCGCAGTCAGATCAGGGCGCGGGCGCCGCTGGACCCACGTCGTCGGCCGCCACGGTCGGTATCCGATCGCACGCCGCCACGGAGCACCTCACACGCCAGCAACTGGCCGACCGTGCAGCCAACGCGGACCACAATGGGCTGGGCAGAAATGCCGTGCTCATGATTGTCGGCGGCGCAGCGATCGTGGCGGGAGCGATCGCTGGTGGCAGCGGCGGCACCGCGCTCATCGTCGTCGGGGCGGTGATCGGCATTACCGGCCTTGTCTTGATTCTATCGTAACGACTCGTCCGCGCGCCGGCCCCTTCGCGCCGACGTGTCAACCCAAGTAACGATTCGGTCATGACGGGCGGTGAGCAGTTGGTTGAGCGGTAGATTGGCCTCGCGTTTCCCCAACCGCGGGGCCCACTCCGAGTCGCCACGCCGCAAACTCTGGCACCTTCCATGTACCGGTCACCGACGCGCCTCGCGGGGCTGGTTGTCGCAGTCGCGACAAGCCTGATCTCGCCGATCGGCGCACACGCGCAAGCCGATTCCGCTTCCGCACGTCGCGCCCCGAGTGCGCGGTCGGCTCCCACCTTGGTTGTCTTTTTGACCATCGACCAGATGCGGGCCGACTACTTCGAGCGCTTCTTGCCGCAGCTCAAAGGCGGACTTGGCCGACTCTACGGCCATGGAGCGGTGTTCACCCACGGAGCGCAGGATCACGCGATCACGGAGACGGCGCCAGGCCATGCGACTGTGCTCTCCGGCCGCGAGCCGTGGAGCACCGGGATCGTCGCCAATGCGCAGGGCGTCCTCGATCCGCAGGGGCCGTTGGTGGGCGGGGTGGCGGGAGATCCGGCGTCACCGTACCGATTCCGCGGAAGCACGTTGATCGACTGGATCCGCTCCGCCGATCCGCGGGCTCGCGCGCTGTCGGTCTCTCGGAAAGACCGTGGCGCGATTCTCCCGATCGGCCGGGCCCACCAGCTGGCAGTCTGGTATTCGCCTGACGGCGTGTTCACGACGAGCGACTACTACGCGGACACGCTGCCGGCATGGCTGACCGCGTTCAACGCGCTACGCATCCCCCAGGCGTTCGCCGGCCAGGCGTGGACGCCGGCGCTCACGCCCGTCGACTACCCGGAACCGGACAGCGTTCCACGCGAGAACGGCGGCAAAGACTTCGTGTTCCCGCACGTCTTTCCGACCGACCCCGCCGCGACTGCGAAGGCGCTCGCCCGCTACCCGCAGATGGATCAGGTGACGCTCGAGGCGGCGCTCGCCGGCGTGCGCGGACTCGGGCTCGGCGCCGGGCCGCAGGTCGATCTGTTGGCGATTTCGCTGTCGACCACCGACGCGGTCGGCCACGCCTTCGGCCCGGATTCGAAGGAGTTGCACGACCAAATCCTTTGGTTGGATCGCTACCTCGGCGCGTTTCTCGATACGCTGTTCACGCTGCGGGACTCGAGCCGGCTCGTGATCGCCCTCACCGCGGATCACGGAGTGGCACCCTTCCCCGAAATCCACTCCGGCCGCTATCCGAACCAGGCCGCGAAGCACGTCAACATTGCAGGCCTGCTCGAACGCGCCGCGCAGCTCTTGCCCCGCCACGGCATCGACCGCAAGGCGTGGCGCTGGGAAAATGGGATGCTGTGGGTCGACCGCGATACAATGCGGGCCGGCGGCATGGATGCGGACTCTGTCGTCCGACAATTTGCCAGAGACGTCCGCCGCGTCCCCGGAGTCGCGCGCGTCGATCCCTATCGCACGCTGGCCCAGCTCGACACCGCACACGATGCCATCGCGCGCCGGTGGCTGCACATGTTCCCGCCGGACCTTGCCCCGACACTGCTGGTCACGCTCACCCCCTACAGCGTCTGGGGGGACGGAGCATCTGCGGAACACGGGTCGCCGTACGACTACGATGCGGACGTTCCAATTCTGTTCGCCGGGCCGCTCTTCAAGGCGGGCACGTACACGACGCCCGCCCGCGTGACGGACATGGCACCGACCATTGCTGCAGTGCTGGGCGTACGACCGACCGAGCGCCTCGACGGACGGGTGCTGCGCGAAGCCCTGGCGTCGACCGCAACGGCCACGGCGTTCGTTGGTCGCGCCAGTTCTCGGCAACCCTCGTCCGTCGCCGCCGCGCACTGAACCGGTCGTTCTCGGACCCGAGCCACAGCGGGTAGAGGCGACGCGACGCGTCGCCCGCCGTCCTCCGATCGGTCTGGACAATCTGCGGGGTTAGGCGAAGTTCTTGACGCCCGCCGCCGAGGCGCAGGATGCGTCGGGGCACCCCGTTGCCAGGCGCCTGAGGAGAAACTCGGATCATGACGAACGCGACTTCGGCAGCGAGCCCGCAGACCAGGACGACGCCAACACAGGCGCTGAAAGAACTGACGGTCCGCGGTGTGATCCTCGGTGTGGTCATCACATTGATCTTCACTGCGGCCAACGTCTTCTTCGGTCTCAAGGCGGGACTGACTTTCTCGACCTCCATCCCCGCAGCCGTCATATCGATGGCCGTGCTGCGCGGCTTCAAGGGCGTGACAATCCAGGAAAACAACATTGTCCAAACAGTCGCCTCGGCCGCGGGCACGCTGTCATCGATCATCTTCGTGCTTCCCGGTCTGGTCATGATCGGTTGGTGGACCGGTTTCCCGTATTGGACGTCCGTGTTGATCTGCGCGCTTGGTGGCGTGCTGGGCGTGATGTACTCCATTCCGCTCCGACGCGCGCTCGTCACGGACTCCGACCTGCCGTATCCGGAAGGCGTCGCGTGCGCCGAGGTCCTGAGGGTCGGGAGTGGAGGCGGCGCGGAGGGCTCGGGCGTGGACGAGACCCGCGCTGGCCTGCTGGCCGTGGTTGGCGGTTCGATCGTATCGGCGGTCTTCGCGGTCGTAGTAGCCACGCGCATTCTCGCCAGTGACCTCGTGCGGTATTTCCGGCTCGGCACAAGCGGCGCCGTGAGCGGCTTCGATCTCTTCTTCTCCATTGCGCTCTTCGGCGTCGGCCATTTGGTAGGACTGTGGGTTGGCGTCGCCATCGGGCTCGGCGCCGTCATCGCCTGGCTGTGGGGCGTCCCCCACTACTCGGCGTTGAGTGGCGGTGGCAGTCAAGCGGCCGCCGCCGTACTCGCCCAACAGACGTGGAGCCACCAGGTGCGCTTCGTCGGTGCGGGCACGATTCTCATCGCGGCCATCTGGACGCTTGCCACACTGGTGAAGCCCGTCTACGGTGGGCTGCGCTCGGCGCTCGCGGCGTCACACGCGCGGCGCGCTGGCACTCAGGCGCTCTTGCCACGCACCGAGCGCGACATACCGATCGGTCTCGTCGCCCTCTTCACGCTCGTCTGCCTGGTGCCGATCGGCGTGCTGCTTGCGAATTTCGATTCCCACGGCGCCCTCACTTCCCACATGACGGTGCTCGTGATCGGCGGAATCGTGTACATCGCCCTCATGAGCTTCTTCGTCTCCGCCGTCTGCGGCTACATGGCCGGGCTCATCGGCTCGTCGAACAGCCCACTCTCGGGGATCGGCATCCTGGCCGTGATCGGTGCCGCGCTACTCCTGGTCGTCGGCGTACGCTCCGAGCTGCCCACCTCCGCACAGCCTGCCCTGGTCGCCTTCGCGCTGTTCGTCACCGCAGTCGTGTTCTCAGTCGCCACGATCGCGAACAACAATCTGCAGGATCTCAAGACCGGGCAGCTGGTGGATGCGACGCCATGGAAGCAACAGGTCGCGCTGGTCATCGGCGTCATTGCCGGGGCGGTGATCATTCCACCGATCATGGACTTGTTGAACCACGCCTACGGATTCGCCGGTGCAACAGGCCCGCTGCGAGAGCATCCGTTGCCGGCACCGCAAGCGGGTCTCATCTCGGCGCTCGCGCAGGGCGTGCTGCTGAACAATGTGAATTGGAGCTTGATCGGCGTCGGCGTCGGCATTGGCGTCGCGATGATTGTCATTGACCAAGTGCTGCGTCGCGCGACGGCTGGGCGCGTCCATCTCTCGCCCCTCGCCGTCGGCCTGGGGATCTACCTGCCGACGCAAAGCACGATGATGGTGGTCCTGGGCGCGCTCGCGGGGTGGTACTTCGACCGCCGTGCCGACCGGCGCACCAACCCGGCAGCAGTCAAGCAACTCGGCATCCTGCTGGCGTCCGGCCTCATCGTGGGCGAAGGCCTCGTGGGCGTTCTGATCGCCGCACTCGTCGCGTTCTCCGGCAAAGACTTCCCGCTCTCCCTCGTCGGCGACAGGTTTGCCGGGAGCTGGGCCGTCGTCCTGTCGACCATCACCTTCGCCATCACGATGGTCCTCATGTACCGCTGGGTCGCGCGCTTGCGTCAGTAGTGCCAGCGGCTACGCGCTCCGTCGTCGTTTGCGCGGCGCCGCTGCCACCAGCGCCTCGAGCGTAAACACCAGACCCACGACGTCGGTGATACACTTCGCGCATTGGTGCCCGCGCTGGTAGCTGTCGAGCGTCGTCTCGACACGCCTCAGGTCATAGACCCAGCCGCGCCGCTGGCATGCATTGCACCGTCGCGTCGCGCTCGCCGGCAACGCGGCGAGCGCCGCGTCAATCGCCGCGCGCCACTGCTCAACTGACCCGAACACTCGCAGCGTCTCGGCACGCCGTTCGTCCGCTAACTGATAAGGTTCGTCGCTCACTGGTCATTGCTCCGACGAAGGGGAAGTCACCTCGACTGAGCCAACCGACGCCCCACGGCCGCCGACGTCACACGGACGCCGCCTCATTCGGGTCGAAGATCCTCGGGACCGGCGACCCACCTCTCGCAGTACTGAGAGGACACAGCCAGCCGTGTCGTTCGACTAACAGACCCTCGTGGGCTGTCGGCACCCAAAGAGGCTGCAGTTCCAAATTGCAACCAGGGGCCCCATGTCCGAACACGCCGCTCGTGTCTATCGCGCCGCTCGATTCCCCGCGTTGCCGGGTGTGTTCTGGCTCTGTGTGATGGTGCCGGCAGGTCGTGCCCAGCCCACGACGCCCCAGGGATGGACGAGTCAGACCGTCGGGAACGCGATCGTGTTTACGGCGCCGGCCATAGACTCTTCCCCACGGCCTGCGCTCACGCTGCTGCCGCCGGGCCACCTGCAAGGAGACGCAAAGAGGTGGTTTGGGAATCAGGTCTTGTCGCTTGCTCGAGCAGTAGGCACGCCATTGGGCGCCACCGAAGTCGTACTGCGCGACACGATCCTCGTGCGAGTCGTCCAGATCGAGAATCAGCGACACCACAAGGTGCGATTGGCGTTCTACGGATACCCAACTGCCAATGGCCTCAGCGTCGCCGTGTTGACGATTCCCGACGGCGTCGGCGACCAGGATTCGCGATTGGAGACCGCCAACCACTACGTTCAGCAGGTTGCGGCTCAGAAGTTTGAGGTCGCTGCTGCGCTTTCTCCGACGGGGACAGCCGCGACGTCGCCGGTTCCGGCGCAAAACAGCCGCGGTCAGTACGTCGGCCCGCCCGGGCGCACCGACATTGATCTCACCTATCACGCCAAAGCGATTCCGCCAAAGGATCGCGACGTGCCACTCAAGGGCGTCTACCTGTTCGCCGGCATCGCGAACGGCGCGTCATATGGCGGAGTCGGCACAACGATGACTTTTGGCCCGCACGCCGTGCAGCAGTTACTACTGCTCTACGCCAATGGCGTGGCGGCAAAGGTCGATGCACTCGGCAACAATCTGGTCGGCCACCATCAGGCGGAAGGGTTTGCCACGCTCGACGTGGGCGATCCGTCGACGGTGAGCGGCACGCCATTCGGCCGCTGGACCGAAGACTCGAGTGCCGTCCACATCCAGTGGAACGGCGGCAGTGCGTCGGAGCTCGCCAAGAGCGGAGCCAATCTCGACGGACCGGGTGAGCGATGGACGCCCTATATCCTGGCGGACGGCCAGGTGCCCGAGGGGACGTTCGTGCGAAAGATGGAAGCGGGTCTCCGTTCCCAGTGGATCGTTTTGAAAAGGGACGGGACGTTTACAGGCGATGGCGTGAGCGTCGCGCTGGGAGGCAGCATCGTGAACCCTGCATTTCCAGACCACGGAAGCGGGGCCTACGAAATTCGCAAGGGCAGCATGATTCTCTACTTCGCCAACGGTTATACCCAGGCCATCGCCTGCGTCCTCGCTCCCCTGAGCGGCGAAGTACAGACAGTCCTTCTAAATGGCTTTCCATTCGAGCGCGTACGCTGAGCAGTGGATGTCGCCGAGCCCGCCGAGAGATCAGGCAAGGGCGTCTCGGTAGGCAAGTCGCGCATGTCTTCGTAGAATAGGGGGCATTTCCCTACCCCTCTTCGCTCTCTTCATGCGCCCGCTCGCGTTGATCCTCAGAGGATATCAGAGTCGTCCCTGGGCCCGTTGCGTCTGGTATGGAAGTCTGGCGGCATTGACGGCGGTCCTGACATTGGCCACGCCTCCCCGGCGCGCGGCGCGATTTGATCTCCTGATTCGCCACGCGCGCATTGTCGATGGCACGGGGAACCCGTGGTATCGGGGCGACGTCGGAGTGCGCGGTGATCGCATTATGGCGATTGGCTCGTTTGATCCCGCCGATGCCACTCGAGTCATTGACGCCGCGGACCGCGTGGTAGCTCCCGGCTTCATTGATATGATGGCTGAAACCGCCGTCCCGCTCATCGTCGATTCGATCAGCGCCGAGAGCAAGCTGCGTCAGGGAGTGACGACGATATTTGTGGGGGAGGGCGATTCCGACGCTCCGACCGGTGGCTCCGTGCCGCCGGATACGGCGACCGCCGGCGGGGAACATCTCGCCTGGCAGACGTTCGGCGACTACGCGCGCATCCTCGAGCGGAAAAGGATCGGCGTCAACGTCGCCTTCAACATTGGGGCCACGCAGGTCCGACGCATTGTGCTCGGCGACCAGGACCGCCGCCCTTCTCCAGCGCAACTCGCGGAGATGCAGGGGCTGGTCAGCGCGGCCATGCGCGAGGGCTCCGTCGGGTTCTCGAGCGCGCTCATCTACGCGCCCGGCACGTATGCGACAAGAGAGGAGCTCACGGCCCTGGCCCGCGCCGCCGCGCCCTATCATGGTGTGTATTTCACCCACATGCGCAATGAGAGCAATCAGCTGCTCGACGCCATCCGCGAGACGATTCGCATTGGCGTGGATGGCGGAGTGCCCGTCCACATCTACCATCTCAAGGCGGCAGGGCAGGAAAATTGGTCCCTCATGCCTCGAGCCCTCGCGCTCATCGACAGCGCGCGCGCCGCCGGTATCGAGGTGACGGCAGACGTGTACCCGTACATCCGGAATGGCATTGGCCTCAGGGCCTTCCTCGACCCGCGTCATTACGTCCAGGGAAGCGACCCCTTTCTCAAGACCGTCTCCGACTCCGCCGTGCGACGCCAGCTGCGGCACGAAGTCGAGACGGGCACGGACTGGGAGAATTGGTATCGTCACGTCGGGATGAACTGGGACAAGGTCCTCATCACCGGAGTGCCCCGGGACGTCGACACCAACTTCGTCGGTCTCTCGGTCGCCGGCGTGGCCAAGCGGCGGGGCGTCGATGCGTGGTCCGCATTTTTCGACCTGCTCGAGTCGCCGGGGGATGTGGATGTCGCGCCGGAAAGCATGGACGAGGAGCAGAAGCGGCTCGCCCTGCACGCACCCTATGTCGCGATCGACAACGACCAGCGACCGACGGACCCGGCCGCGGTTCGGAGCGCCCATCCGCGGGCCTTCGGGACGTTTCCGCGAATCCTCGCGAAGTACGTGCGCGAGGAGCACGTGATCTCGCTGGAGGAAGCGGTGCGGAAGATGTCGTCACTGCCCGCGAATATCCTGGGGCTTCACGAACGAGGACGTATCGCTCCGGGGATGATCGCTGACCTGGTCCTTTTTGATCCGGCAAAGGTCCAGGACCACGCGACCTTCACCAAACCGCTCGTGTACTCGACCGGCATTGACGACGTGATCATCAATGGCCGCCTCGTACTCGACTCCGGCCACATGATCGACTACGGGGCCGGCCACGTGTTGCGACATTGATGTTTCGCACGTTTCGTGTTGTTCGCGATCGCGTTTGTGGCGCTCAATCACATGTGCCAGCGAAGCAAGAAAATGCCAGGGAATCTCCGTAGCGGCCTGGCGCTAGTTCATCGGAGTCATCGCGGGCTGGGTCAGCAGCTTCTCAAAGCGCGGGTCACCCCTCAGCGGCGCCCAAGTTGGGTCGATCCTGAGCCAAGCGGGTGAAACAAAGTTCGGCTTCGCCAAGAGCGATTCGAGCTGGTCGAGAGCGCGCTGATGATCGCCGACTTTGACGTAGATCTGCGCAAGCAAGAGCTTCCCGTTGGGGATGCTGAAGTACTCGTCTCTGGTCGCTTGGGCCAGAGCAAAGCCGCGTTCCCCGTCCCGCACCGCCGCTGCGCGCTGTCCGAGGTAGGCCAGAGCCAGCCCACGCTGCATCTGCTCCTGGAAAGCATCCGGTGTCGCCTTGACATGGGTATCGTACGCTGCGCGTGCCGAATCTGCGTAGCGACGGGCCACTGCCGTGTCACCGGCCAGCCAATAGACCTCGGCTCGAGTGAACCCCCAGGAACCCCGGTCGTTGTCGAAGGCGGACGGCGGGAGTGTTAGCAGTAGTGCACGGTCGTGGGGATCCAATGCCCACGAGAGACCCCAGCCGCTCGCCAAATCGGCCACGAGCGCGGAGCGGTCGAGCGTGGGTGGAATCTCCTGCAGCCCGGCCCGAGCCCCATCCAGGTCGCCCTCAGCGAGCCGACTGATGGGCGATACTCGATGAGGCCGATTTCCGCCGGCGCAAACGTAAGGCCGCGCTCGGCCTCGGCTCGCCCTTCCGGATAGCGGCGAAGCCAGAGTAGCACCAAACACAAGCGTCCCGCTGCATCCGCTGAGCGTGGGTCAAGGGCCGCCGCCTCACGGGCATACCGGAGGCCCTCAGCCCAACGTCCGCTGCTCTCCTCGGCCAACGCCAATTCAGCGGTCGCTTCAGAGGACGACGGAGCTAGTCGGAGGGCGGTCTCGAGCGCTGTGCGCGCACCGGCGGCGTCGTTCTCGACCACAAGATCGTACGCCCCGCGCGCGACATGGCCGTTGGGCGCCGCGGGAGCGAGAGTGATCGCTCGATTCGCAGCCTGTCGAGCGGCGTCGGCGTCTGCCCTGGTCGGGACGGCGTTCGCATACAGCGCCGTGTGGAGTCTCGATATTCGCGCCCACGCCGCGGCAAAGCTCGAGTCGAGGGCAACCGCCTGCTCGGCGGCGACAAGGGCGCGTCGAAATGTTGGCAGGTCGGCTCCGTTGAGCGCGATGCTGCGCAAATAGGCGTCGTAAGCCGCCAGGCTCTGCGTGGGACGGGTGGCGAGCTGTGTCTCGGCGGGCGAACTCAGGACCAACCCGAGCTTTTCGGCTACGAGCGCCGCCACCGCCGTCTGCACGTCGAACACATCAGCAAGCGGGGTGTCATACGACTGCTGCCACTTAGTCACCGGCGCGGCGCCGTCTCGGACCTCGACCAGTTCCGGACTCACCCGCACCCTCCGCGCCTCACGCGAACCCTGCTCCCACTGAATGTGGCCGGTCAGCAAGTAGTGCACGCCGAGTTCCCGGGCGATCTGGTCCTCGGGCTTTGCAGTGTGGCGATACTGGTTTGAGCTGGCAGTAGCGATGAGCCGGAGTCCACCCAGCGCCGAGAGTTTGCTCCGGATCTCGTCGGTGATTCCGTCAGCGAAGTAAGCGTTCGTCGTGTCGCCTTCGGTTTCGAAGGGAAGTACAGCGACTCCGACCGGGCCCACCGCCGCGGCGGCCGCACGCCTGCTCTCGCGTTGGCGCAAGGCAAACAGAAGCGCGGCGCCGATGCAGATCGTAAGGCCAGTCACCACGATGCCCAGTGGAAACTGACCCGTCGCACGAACGGCCTGCGTGGCTGTTGCGGAGGCGGCCGTCGTCCCCGCGGCGTCGTTCAGTGCCTTCGCGAACTCCGCGGTGGTCGCATAGCGGTCGGCGGGCACAGGGGCGAGGGATTTCGTGAGTACCGCGTCGACAGCGTGGGGCACAGCCGGTCGCACGCGTCGTACCGACGGGATGTCACCACTCACGCGCTTGGCCAAGAGAGCCTGCGTCGTCGCGCCGGTAAAAGGCGGCTCACCCGCCAACATCTCGTACAACACGCACCCGAGCGCATACTCGTCGGCGCGTGCATCCACCGCGCGTTCACCCGTCGCCTGCTCGGGGCTCATGTACGCCGGTGTCCCGAGTGCAACCCCGCTTTCGGTCAAGGTTCCGGCGCCGCTCGTGTCGTGAGCGCTGAGTGCGCGCGCGACGCCGAAGTCCGCCACGAGTGCATGGCCGCGGGAAAGCAGGATGTTCTCTGGCTTGATATCGCGGTGGATGACGCCTTGCTGGTGCGCGTACTCGAGCGCGTCGGCAACCTCGCGGGTGACCCGCAGCGCATCCTCGAGCGGGAGGTGTTTCTCTCGGTTCAGCCGTGCGCGCAGTGATTCGCCCTCGACGTAGGGCATGGTGAACCAGAGCTGGCCGTTCGCCGTTTCGCCGGAATCGAGTACGGTCAGGATATGGGGATGCTGTAGTTGCGCGGCGATCGCGATCTCGCGGCGAAAGCGCTCAGGCCCGAGTGAGGCGGCCAAGTCGGCATGCAACACTTTCAGCGCGACCGAGCGGCGATGCTTCGCGTCGTGGGCGAGGTACACGGTCGCCATGCCACCGCGCCCGACCTCGCGCCGGAGTGTGTAGGCGATGCCGAGTGCGCTCTGCAGCTGGTCTTGCGGGTCCGCCGAAGCCACGAGCTATACCGCCCACGCGAGAAGTGTTCGAAACTATGGCGTGAGCCGTGGTGAGGCCACCAAGGGGACGACGATGACCTTGGGGACACACTTTAAACGCACTCGAGATCGGGCGAGGCGCTGGCGAGTCCAGTGTTGTTGGCCAGGACGCACCGGCACGTGAGTGCCAGTCTCGGGACCGTTAGCGTCGGGCCTCAGCACCGCGGGGACGCGAGGGCTTGCGGTACCGGCAGCGGACTCTTTCCATCCTTCGAGAGCGCGGAGTTCACTTCCGGTACCGCGGTAGTGAGGGCACGCCACCGTGCCACCGTCGTCGTGAGATCGTGGCAGCTCCTCACGAACTCGCCACGCATGGTTTCGGTCGGCACGAGATCACCATTCTCTTGTGCCATGAATTGCTCTTCCAGCCGGCCGTGGAGGGACGCGAAGTCGGCCGGGAGCCGCTTCACGCCGAGTGAGCTGAAGCGAGTGTCGGGCGCTACGCCCGACACACTATCGAGGCGAACACGCAGCGCGGCGATCGCTCTCGCCGATGCCGACGACGAATCTTTCAACCCGAGCGAATCCATCTGCCCGCGCAGGGCGGCTGCGTGGGCGTACCCATTGTACGCGACGCGCATCGCGCGCACCAGTTGGAGCTGGAACGCAACCTGAGCGCGCAGGGCGGCCGTGGTCGCCGGCGAACGTGGGTCGTTGATCACGGTGACCCTGGTGGCGTAGCTTCGGCCATCGACGGTAAGCTTTGCCGTGTAGGTGCCCGGCGCGACGAGCGCGCCCAGCGGCGACGCGGGAGTGAGTCCCGGGTTGGCGTTGATCTCGAACGTATGCACGAACGTCGGCGGCGGATCATAGCGCAGGTCCCAGCTCGACCGGTTCGTGCCGACGTCGGTCGTCAGATGTGACGGTGGAGCGATCCAGTAGTTCGCATTCGGCGGCCGAGCAGCGTCGCTGGGCGGGGGCGTAGGCACGCTAGACAGATGTCGTATCGGCGCGCCAGTCGAGTCGAGCACGTCGAGCGTGATCTCACCGGTGGGCTTGGCGGCAAGCCAGTAGTCAATCACCACCCCTTCCAGCGGATTCAATGCGTGCGGCACTTCCGGCGGGAACGGCGTGTTGTAGTTGACATTGCGTCGCACGCGGACGGCGGCCTGCGGCGTGAAGAGATGCACCGGCTCTCGCGCCACGTCGCTCGTCATCTGCCGCAGGACAGCGTAGTCGTCCAGCACCCAGATCCCACGTCCGAAAGTGCCGACGACGAGGTCGTTCCCGACGAAGACGATGTCGCGACACGGTGTCGTGGGCAGGTTGAGCTGGAGCGATTGCCACTGGTCCCCGTCGTCGAAGGAGACGAACATCCCGCTCTCCGTGCCGGCGAAAAGAAGACCCGCCCGCTTGGGGTCGGCCCGCACGACATGCGCGAAGCTCCCGGACGCCTGGCCGGTCGGGAGTCCGTTGAGGATGGGCTCCCAGTGCTTCCCTGAGTCGCGGGTGCGATAAATGTGGGGCGCGTAGTCTCCGGCAAGCATGAGATCCACCACCACGTACGCTTCCGCCGCGTCGAACGGAGCTGCTTCGACTTTCTCGATCACCGCCCGCGCTGGATATGGCATGTTCGGGATCGACACGTCGGTCCACGTCTGGCCAGAGTCCTTCGTGAGTTTAATGAGACCGTTCGTCGTGCCGACCCAAATGGTCCCCTTCGCAGTCGGCGACGGGGCGATCGTCTCGATCGCCCCTGGCGGCGGCGCGGTCTTGGGCAGCGAGTCGGTGATGGCCGGCGGCGTCACCCCCGTGGGATAGGTGAGATCGGGACTCATCCGGCGCCAGTGCGCGCCGCCGTCCACCGTTGCCATGAGGACCTGGTACCCGGCCATGAGCTCGTGGGGGTTCCATGGTGCCCAGACGATCGGTGCCGACAACGAGGCCCTGAGGTGGAGTGCGGGGTCGTCGGCGGGACTCACCGAGATCCACTGGCCGGTCGGAACGCTGATCCTGTTCAGGCCTATGCCACTCGCGTATACGGTGCTGACGTCGAGCGGGTCGGGCACAATCGTCCCCCACTCCCATCCATTCACCGGGCTCCAGTCCAGGGGAGTGATCTCACCCAGGTCGCCTCGGGCGCGGGTGCGAACAGCGCCCGCGTCCTGTTGGGTCGCGTAGACCCAATATGGGAAGCTCTTGTCCGCCGAGATGTGGTACACCTGCTCGCTGCTCTGATTGTACCAGGAACTCCAGGTGGCGCCGCCATCGAGCGACACGATGGCGCCTTGGTCGTAGCCGAGGAGGATGCGCCGGCCGTTAGTGGGATCGATCCAGCCCGTTTGGGGGTCGTCGCCACCCGGCGCGCCTTTGAAGCCCGTGAACGTGGCGCCGCCATCGATGGATTTGTACGAGGCGGTGTTGAACGTGTAGACGACGTCGGGATTGCCGGGGTCGACGTAGACGCCGCAATTGTACCCGCCCTGTCCGTTGCGGATACGCTTGTCGGTCGAGTCCATCTGACGCCACGTCGCGCCAGCGTCGTTCGATCGGAAGAGTCCCTCGTTCGTAACCACGTAAACCCGCTGGGCGTTGGTGTGCGTTGCGACCGCGATCGAGGTACGATTGTCGATGCGCGGTACGTTCCCGCCGGTGAGCTCGCGCCAGGTGAGGCCACCATTGTCGGACTTGTAGATGCCGCCGCCGGTCGACGCCTTTGGTCCGGGGGGCTGGGTAGAGTCGACGCCGCTCGGGAGGAGTGGTCGCACGTAAAAGACGGTGGTCGTGGCGAAGACGACGTGCGGGAGGTCGTGCGCGATCGCGAGTTTCGAGACCCCGGTGGAGTCGCTCACGAACAGCGTCTTGGTCCAGGTCGTCCCGCCGTCGGTGCTTCGGTAAACACCACGTGTCTCGTTCTTCTTGAATTGCGGCCCGAGCGCGGCCACGAGGATGACGTTCTCATCGCGCGGGTCGACGACGATCGAGGGAATTCGTTTGGAATCGGCGAGGCCCAGGTGGCGCCATGTCCTGCCGGCGTCGGCCGATCGATAGACGCCATCACCTTCGTTCAGCTCTTGGAGGCCAGTCGCGTCCTGGTCTCCCATGCCGACGTACACGACGCTCGGGTTCGAGGGCGCGACGGCGATGGCGCCCACGGCCGATGACGACGTGATGGAGTCGAAGACCGGGAACCACGTCTCGCCGGCACTCGTGGTCTTCCACACGCCGCCCGCCGGAAGGCCGACGTAGAAGGTGCCGGCCTCGCCGATCGCACCAGACGCCGCCGACACGCGTCCGCCGCGGAATGGTCCGATGTTCCGCCAGGCCAGCCCGCGGAGGAGGCTGTCGCTAACCGGCGTCGCCGTCGTCGTCAGCAGGAGCACGGCCGCGAGTGTCGCTCGCGAGGTAAATGCGGAGGCGTTGGGAGTGTTGAGCATGGCGGGTTTCCGAGGGTGGCGAGGCGCCGGGAGAATTACCCTCAGATCACGCGCGCCGATAGACGCCAGCACAGCTCTAGCACACTCCGCCAGCGCCTGGACACAGGTCCGCAATCGCCGGAGATTAGCGTCAGCACTTCGCACTCATACGATCCGTCGGAGCATCGCCATGTCACGATTTCGTCGCTGGCTCGCTGGGTCAGCCGCCGTCCTGTTTGCCGTCCTGCACGCCAACGCGGCCGCGCAGCGGCCGCTCAAGGTCTTCCTCTCGGCCGATATGGAAGGCGTAGCAGGAATCGTAGCCATGGACCAGCTCGGACCCCCCGGACCGGATTACGAATGGGCTCGGCATTTGATGACGGCAGAGGTCAACACCGCCATTGCCGCGGCGTTCGATGCTGGGGCGACGGACGTTCTCATCAACGACGGCCACGGATCTCACACCAACATCCACGCCGATGAGATGGATCAGCGCGCGAGTCTCATCACGGGGACTCCGGCGCCGCTCGGCATGGCGGAAGGGATCGACTCGTCGTTTGGCGCCGTGATCTGCATCGGGTTCCATGCCCGGGCATCGACGGCGGGCGCCGTCATCGATCATACCTATACACTCAGCATCGTCGACATGACGCTCAATGGCGTGTCGGTGGGCGAGTACGGGATGTCCGCGGCCGTGGCTGGCTACTACGGCGTCCCCGTCGTGTTCATCTCCGGCGACAGTGCGGTAGCGGAGCAAGCCCGCACCTTCATTCCGGGCATCGAAACCGTAATAACGAAGGACGCGTTCACGCGCTACACCGCACGGACGATCAGTCCCCAAGCATCGCGTACGGCGATCGCAGCCGGAGTGCGGAAGGCGCTTGCACGGCGAAACGAGATCCACCCAGTCCATGTCGCGACCCCGATCACGCTCGCCGCTGAGTTCACGAATACCGGGTACGCCGACAACGTGGCCATGATCCCCGGTGCGCGCCGAACGGGTCCCCGCACGGTGACATACGTCGCCCGGGATATGCCGGAGGCCTATCGCGTGTCACGGTTGATGATGATGCTGGCACGGTAGCGGCGAGGATCACCCAACCATCATTCGGCGGGTAGGGGCGACGCAATGCGTCGCCCTCCATCCCCGCACCGGATGCACCGGTCGTCGACGTGGGTGCTATCCCCGATGTGGTGTGTGGTGTGGCCGACGAACGGCGGGCGACGCTTTGCGTCGCCCCTACCCGGCGTGGTCTGGGTCCGAGCGCCAACCGGACCTTCTGACTACAACTCCATCCCTGATGTGTGGGGTGGCAACCGTCTGCGATATGTTCGGTTGCATCTTTCCCGAGCTCCAGAGTCAAACCGCGTTGACGTACGCGTAGGACCTCTTCCCCGTCACTGCTTGCAGACGCCGTGCGGGTCGGGCTTGGGTTTGTCCACGACAAGTCTGTGGTCGAGATTGGCCACGCGCATGGCGACGTCGAACACCAACCGATCCACTCGCGCCAGGTGCGCGAAATCGATGTATTGGACCTCATCGGTCACCTGATGATAGTCCTCGTGCAGACCGGTGGTGAAGAACACGATCGGTATACCATAGCGAGCATACTCGTAGTGGTCGCTCCGGCAATAGACATTCTCCGGATGACCGTTTGCGTCTAGCGTGTAGTCGAAGGTGAAGGGCTCGGGCTCGGTCGTGTTGATGCGCTCGACCATGTCCCCGAGCTCGGTCGACAGCCGACGCGACCCGACGAGCATGAGGTACCGTGGGCCCCCGCCCGTCCACTCATCGGCCGCACCCCGGCCCACCATGTCGAGGTTGAGCTGGCCGACGATGGAGTCGCGTGGGACCGTCGGGTAGTCAGTGTAGTACGTCGAACCGAGCAGACCCTTCTCCTCAGCGGTGTGCCACACGAAGAGAATTGACCGCTTCGGCTTGACCGGCGAGTGCGTGAAAGCCTGCGCGATCTCGAGCAGCGACACGGTCCCCGATCCGTCGTCGTCGGCCCCGTTGAAGGTCGAGTCACGGTGCGGAGGCCTGATTCGGTGCAGAGAATCCGTGTTGACATGGATCGTCGCCAGCTCTTCCGGCGTAGGCGCGGGCCCGCTGCCGAGATCCATCATCTTCCAGCGCGCCATGTTCCAGGCTCGAAGCGAATCCGCGTCGACGCCGTGCGCAGCCACGCCAAGGTGATCGCTGTGCGCACCCAGTGCAACGTACTCGCCGCCGAGCACCGGATCGGCACCTGGATACAGGGCGATGACATTGCGAGCCGGCGCTGTCGGCTGACCCTCAGTCACGCGAACAGTCAGGTCGACGGCCACCTGATTCACCACGCCGGGTCGCAGCCCGGCCAATGGTGCGCCCATTAAGCGCGCGGCTTCGGCCTGGGTGACGCTGACTCCCACAGGACGCGGGTCTGGCCCGGCCTCTACCCGCGGCAGCACCAGGAGCGGACGCCTGGCTGCCTGCGATGCCGGTGCCGTCATCAGATCGAGCGTAGCGAGAGCGATTGCCGCCGCGCCTGGGTAGTGATCGAGCGCGCCTCGGAATGTCGCAACCGGCCGGCCTCCGGCGCCGAGTGAGGCATCGAGCACAACGATCCGGCCGCTGCTCTGCTCCGGCGTCAGCATCACCGTCGAGTCGCCAAGGCGTCCGCCGTACACTGCGGCCGGGACATTCACCGACCCGCTCGGACGAACAGGAGATTGTCCGCCCCGCGAGGCGAGCGGAAACCAGTCTCGGCCGAAGACAGCAGGTCTACCGCTGACGATCATTGTCGAAGTCGTGTCGATCGAGCGGTTGATCATCACGACGGTCTGGAAATACGTCCCGTTCTCGCCGGCTGGTTTGAGACCGAGTCGCTGAGCGGCACGGGCGATGTAGTCGGTCGCCTTGACGTTGCCAACGGTCGCCGCCTCGCGGCCCAGCATCGAATCGTCGGAAAACTCGGAAAGGCGTCGACGAAGGTCGGCGGCGCTGATGTCCGGCCTGCTCGCGGTCTTTGCGGTCGGCGGCGATGCGCTTGCTTGGGGGCTCGTCTGAGCACCCGATTGACCGGCGTAGACGGCGAGGACGACGGCCGCGCCTAAAAGTACAGAAGACGATGATCGAGTCATTTGGGGAAAGGAGTAGGGCCAGCGTCGAACATGCCCCCCGGCTTCCCCAACAGCAAGCACAAAAGGCTACGTACCGACGCAGATCCACCGGCGCGGAAGCCAGGCCTCATTTTTTTGCGAGACCGCAGACTATCGCCGGCCTCTGGGACTCACCTTGGACACGCTCGCTGCGGCAATGCTCATCGTCGACGCACCCGCATCGTGAGCATTGATCGCAAGCTCCATGCGGTATCCGAACCCCGAGGATTCGCAGACATTGCGGAACGATGACGCTGCGCAGCCGGTGCCGTCGATCGCGCCATCATGACGCGGCGGCGCCCGGCTACGACGGACGCCGAGGGCGGTGTCGACGTAGTGAGGTCCACCGCCATGAGCGTGTGCGTCCCGATAGCGACCAGCGTCTTGTTGTCTCCCGATACGACCAGACTTCTGGCGACGTGCGGCAGCGACGACAGATTCACAATAAGCCCGGCTTGCGGATCGAACGGGTCGGGAGTGTACGGGGGGCCCATCGCGTACTGCAGCAATATCGCCGGCGCGGTGTCGGCGCAGAGGGCATCTCCCTGAGCGCACGCGGATTCAACGGCATATGCAGCGGTGCCGTTGGAAGCAATGGTGGCTCCGAAGAGCGTGTCGAGCCCCAGCACTCCTCCTCCCCCCCAGCCGAAGGAGACCCAGTGACCAACCATCACCACTCCGTTCGACGCGTTGCTGACCGCGACTGAGAATGGGTCCGTCGGATTCCAGGCCCCGCCGCCCCCCTCGGTGACGTGCGTCGAGGCGTTGTACGAGATCCCCCCGTCGCCAGGGGAGTAAACCATCGACGCGTCTCCCGAACGCGCCAACGCCGGAGGCGCCACGGGGAAAGGGTCGTCCTGAGTGTCGGGCTTCAAGAGTGTCGTATCAGTGGTCATATCGAGCAGCTCGGCGATGTAGCGCCCGGGCGATGTGTTGCTCGTGACCATCGTAATCACTGCGTGCCCATCAGCCGCGACCCGGACCCGGTGGATGATCGTCTCGCCCCGAGCGTAAAAGTTTGGGTGCACCGGAATGGTGCCCACAATTTGCGGGCTCCCTGCCAGCTGCACGACGACAAGAGACGTGGCCGTATCCAGCACGACGAAGAGCGAGTCGCCGCTGGGGGTGAGATCGACCGAGATCGGCCGCCCGGCGAACGAAATCGGGGTCTGGTAGGTCATGCTCGCGAGCGACAAGACCGCGACTCGGCCACTGTCGGGCTGCGCGAGATAGACCACGCCGCGAGCCGTATCGATCGCTAGATCCGTGATGGTGTCGAGCACCGGCACGCTTCGCACAGGGTGCTGATTGAGCCCGGTGATCGATGCGGTAAAGATTGGCCATGCCAGACGGTTGCCATCAGCGTCACTCGCGACGAGCGTCACGCGAGCACCACTGCCGATGAGTGAATCCGGAATCGCCAGGGTAAGTCGCGCACTTCCACTCGCGCCCGTTACGCTGATCGAATCCTGCGCATTCATGGGCGGCCCGATCGCCCATCCGAGCCACGCGAGATCGTGGTTGTCGGAGGCCCAAAGCTGTAGCGTGTCAGTGAGGCCTGCGGCAAATAGCAGAACGCCTCTCCCGGCCAGCCCGTCGAAGGATGGCAACGGCACGCCATCGAGCACGGCCGCCGAGTCGATCACAGGCGGCCGGGTGTCCTTGATCTGCACCGACGCCTGCGCCGTCTGATTCGCGGCCGGAATGTCGACCGTCAGACTGAGTTTCCCGTCCGGCACACCCGCTGGTACGACTAGGACGAAGCTAAAGCCGGAGATGTTGGACGGAACGGCAATTGAGTCGGTGCCAGCAGCCACCCCGCTGAAACTGAGCACAAGCTCGTCGCCAGCGACCGCAGCTTCCGGGGCCGGGAGCGTCACGACCCACGACAGCGTGTCGCCCTGAGCGACCTGCGACTGATCGAACGTCACGCCAATGGGGCTGTCGATCGTCACCTTTGGCCCGGTATTGCCGCCGCTGCACGCACTAGCCGCAGCCAGCAGGAGGCAAAACAAGCGTGGCTTCTGAGCGAAGCGTCGGAGTCGCCTGAAACGCCGCGTGTTCGAGGCCACATCCCCCCCAGGGGCCGTAAAGCCGCCAATATCGGGTACGGATGAGCCCGCCGCAATCGTGGGATCCGAGGTTAGCAACCGAGCCGAAGACGTCCATCGCGCTTCGCGCTGGACGTCAAATCCCTCCCGAACACCTAGTCCCTAACCCCTGATCCCCGTAGGCTCGTGCGACATTTTCCGAGAGATTGCGCCAGGCGCGCACCTGCGCGTCGCATGATCTCCTGGGGATCACTGAGGCCCGAGTGCTCGACGTTCGATCGTGTGCTCCACACCTCGAGCGCTTCGACGAGGCGCCCGCGCGCCCGCGTGACGCGCTCCGATAAGATCTTCGCCGCGCGATCCGTCATGCCGCCGCCGGAGACCACTACGGCGACGGGCATCCCGTTGAGATCGCCGAGCCGATCCAGGTAGCTGAGCGTCGGTCTGGCCGGCTGCCAGTTGTAGGAGGGCGCGCCAAGCACCAAGAGATCGTAGGCGGATAAGTCGCGCGGCGTCGCCCGGCTCGCCGTCGTCATGTCGATCGCCCATCCCTGCGACTGGAGCCCCTCGGCCAGCGCCCGCTGCAGCATCGGCTGAAACTGGCCATGGGTGGAGTGGTAGACGATCAGCACCCGCGGGCGACCGGCGGCAGAGCCGACCGACACGATGCGAGACACGACCTCCCGATTGGCTCTGGCAGTGATACCCAAGTCGTAGATAATGAACCAGGTCGCGAAGAGGCCGGCCGCCACGCCGACGCTGGCTACCCCCGCGCTTGGGCTCATGAGCCAGAGGAGGATCGCCGGCACTGCGGCGGGCCCGACGAGCGCCGCTGAACCCCGGGGAGCGAAATGCCTCAACGTCCAGGCAATCGCCGACAGTAGCCCGGTGATCGCGCCGCCGCAGACAACTGCGACTGAGAGCTGGCCGCGTTGGAGAGCCAGCACGAGCGCGACTCCCAGGCCGATGCAGGCCACGAGCGTGATCGGGAATGCCGTTCGCCACTGGCGGGGGATGTACATCATGAGCGCCCAGCGGTCGCGTCGCGGGGCATGCGAGCCCGCCGCTCGGCATCGGCGTCGACGAGTCGGAGGACCTGCCAGCGAATGAGTACGATGCCTGGTGACATGAGAGCCCAGTAGCGCCGGAAGCGCACTCGCGACTCGTCGTCGGTCGTCAGGACTCGCGTCTCAGTGCGAAAGCGCGAGCGGCCTGGCGCGAGCGAGTCGACCGCCAGCGTCCACACAATTTTGGCATATCCGGCGCTGTCGAACTCGGCGAACGTTGAGGGTGAGAGCGCCCGGAAATGCACGTCGCCCCGCCATGGCTTTGTGATCGCGCCGAACACGAGCTCGCGCGCAGGCACCGCGGCGAGAAGTCCCCAACCGATCGCCTGGAGGCTCTCGAGCGTGAGGTGCGGCGTCGCCGAATCCATCTGGGCGAAGAACGCACGTCGAAGCGCAAAGACGGCGTGCACGACGTCTGAGCGCTCGAGATCGGTGCTCCGCGCGGCTTCGAAAGTCACCGCGGCTGGCGCAGCAACATCGATTGCGTGCTGCTCCACGACCTCGTAGCGCGGCATGAACTGGTCGACCAGGGCATCGGAAACGCCGCGGCGCGACGCCTGGCCATAGCTCCACCACGCGAGGACGAACCACAGGCCCCAGCCAATGATGCTCGCGACGAGAGCGCCTCCACACGCCCACGCTATCCGCTGAGCTGTGGTTCTCACTCCAGGGCCGGTTTCAGAAAGGCAAGGACGCACGCGTCCACGATTCGATACTGGGTGAAGCACATATCGCGACTGCAGCCTGGTATTCGTTCGCCCTCAAGATTCGGAATGAGTCGACGTGCCGGTGCCGTGGCGGCGTCGGCCTCGTCGGCGCGCCGATCGCACGACGCGCTGACCGTTGAATGCGTTGCTGTAGCCCTGCCACGGCATTGCGACAAGAGAGCCACCGCGACGTACAGCGCCGAAGCGAACGGTCGCGCGGAGGAGCAACGCCCTTCAAGCCATGCGTCGACTGCGGAGTTACTCGCTATGACGCGTGAAATGATGGAGTATACGCAGAATCGGAAGCGCCTGTCGCTAAAGTTACCTACGCCGCTAGACCTCCCAGTTCGACCACACAATTCCCTGTTCCGCACGCCGCTCCGGTGCCGTCGCGAGGGTCATGCGGAGATCGGTCCATCGCACGCGCGCCCCAAGCGCGATGAGTCGCGCGTACGCCGTCGTGTACTCGCTCTGTACGCGAAGCGCGACGCGGCGGGCACCGCAACGGCGGGCGTAGTCGGCCAGCGCACGCACCATCGGGTCCAGATCGACCTCGCGCGCGAGCGCGAGCTTGAGCACACGCAGCTCCTCACGCGCGCGTCCTTCGACGAGGGGCGCCGTGTGGCACAGCGCAAAGCCCGTGAGGTCGCCGCCGGAGTAGTGTAAGACGGTATCGCCGAGCGCGAGCTCGTCAGTCAACACGATCTCGCGCGTGAAGTCGTAGCCGGGCATGAGCCGATGCACGAGGACGCGACTCGCCGCTACCACGTCGTCCCGATCGGTCTGCGGCAACCGCCCCAGCAGCGGCGCCGCACGGTCACCCGCCGCGGCATCGAAGGTGAGTGTCAGCGTCAACCGGCCGGGCACGAGCCCGAGCGCCGAGTAAAACCCGATGTTGTCCATCGTCCTCGGCATCGTCTCGAGGCCGATCACGTGCGCCTCCCCTCGTCGCAACCACTCGATACCGGACCGCACGACCTCCTTGCCGACCCCGCTGCCCTGTGCGTCGGGACGGACTGCGAGGGGACCCATCCAGCCCTCGGCCCCCGATCGATGCGTCATGTTGAATGCGGCGATCTCATCGCGCTCGCCCCGCCAGCACATCGCGCCCTCACCGGCGTCGTCGAGCGCATAGCGCCAGATCGCCGGATTCAGATACGGCACGCGCACGCCCATCATGCCATCGCGGCGATACCGCTCGGTAAACGCGTCGCTGAATACCTGATTCAGAGCAGGGATGTCATCGCGCCCGGCCTGATATGGCCCGTCGAGATGTCGCACGGTCTTCCAGCTTCGCGCAATCGCCATCACCGCTCTCCCTTCGCCACCAGACGTAGTTGCCGTCGTCGTTCCCAGACCCCAAACCCCAGACCCCAAACCCGCAGGTACCTCCTACGCTGCCGAGCTCGTCATCGCCGCCTCCGACCCACCGCCCATCGGCGCCGCGTCCGGAGGCAGGCCCACCGGCAGTTGTTCCCGATCCTCCTGCTCGACAACCGAACATCCGCGATCCTCATCGTAGCGCACCGTGACCACACGGTCGAGCCCTTCGCGCACGTAGTCGATGTGCGTGATCAGAATCACTTGCTCAAATCGATCGCGCAGTCGATGCAAGAGCTCTATCACATTGTGCCGTCGCACGTCGTCCAGAGAGCCGAACACCTCGTCCAGGATGAGCAGCGAGAAGGACTGTCCCGCTCGCTCCGCGATCATTTGCGAGATCGCCAGTCTGAGCACGAGGTGTGCGAGATCCTCTTCGCCCCCAGAAATGACAGGTTTCGGCACTCCGTCCTCGAGCACGATGACGTTGTACTGGTCGTCGAGCTCCAGCTCCGCATATCGCCCCTCGGTGAGGTCGCTGAGGAAGCTGCTGGCCAGCTCCGAGATCTCCGGGCGTAGCGCGAAGTTGAGATCCGTGCGAAGGTCGGAGTACGCGCGGTCCAGCTCATCGTGCAAGCGCTTGTCTCGCTGCAGCGCATCGAGTTTGCTCTGCAACCTGTCCAGCGAGCGCCGACCGGCTTCGGCGTTTTCGACCGCGGTGCGCGCCGCCGCCACCTCGGAGCGCGCCGTCGCCGCCGCGATTTCGGCACCACGCGCTTCCGCCGCCGCGCGTTCGTGCTGCGCCCGCACCGCCTGGTAGGCCGTCTCCGAGAACCGGATGCTGTCCCGCCGCGTGCGCATTTCCTTCAATCGGTCGAACACGCCGGCGGCTGCCGCCTCGACCCGCGCCCGCTCGCGCGCGAGCTGCGGCTCGCGCTCGACCAGCGCACCGAGTCGGGCCGCGCGCGCGTCCAGCGGCGCGAGTCGCTCGACCTCGTTCTTGAGATAGGTGTGCCTGGCCGCGTTGTACCCCGCGGGGATCGCCGCGATGTCCCGCGCCAACGCCGCCTTGCGCTGTTCCTTGCTCGTCGCGTCGCGCCCGACCTGCTGCAACTCCTGCACGGCGAGCTGCGTCTTCGCCAGCTTGCGCTCGAGCCCGCCGACGTCGTGCGTCATCGCTTTGCGCAGCTCGTCGAGCGCGCGAACCTCTGTCGGCATCTGCTCGAGCTGCTCGAGACGCGCCCGGAAGTACGCGCCGTCCACCTGCATGGTCTCGGCTTGATCCTCGAGCAGCTCGAGCACGCTGCGCAGATGGCCGCCCAGTGGTCGCGCACACGTCGGGCACTGGCCTTCCTCACCCGCGGACACGAGCCGCTCGCGTTGCTGGCGCATGTCGACGTACTGGACACGCAGCGCCTGGAGCTTCGTTTCCGCCTCCTGGCGGTCGCGCACCCACTCGGTCCGCCGCGCCTCTAGCTGCCCCTGTGTCTCCTCGAGCTCGCCGCGCCGCGCCTCGAGGGCAAGCGTCACTTCCTCCTCGAGCGCCGGCGCGGGCTCCAGCGTGACGCGCCGCTCGCGCAAACGCGCCAGCTCTTCATCGACTGCTCGCTCGGTCTCGATCAGCGTCTGACGCCGTCCTTCCTCTCGGTAGGACTCGTCCGCCCGCTGCAACTCCGCCACCAGTCCCGCGTACCCGGCCAGCTCGCGGCGCAACGGCTCGAGCTCCGCCCGCGCGGTCGCGACGTCCGCCAGCTCGCCCGTGATCCGCTCCCCATCACGCACCAGGACTTCTTCGTCCCGCTCCGCAATCTTGAGATCGGTCAACAGCTCCTGCAGCCGGTCGCGCTCGCGCTGCAAGTGCTCCCACTCGGGCGTGACCGCCGACAAGGAGAGTTCCGCTGCGCGCTCCCGCTCGTCCGCTTCGGCGAGCCGCCGGTTGGCCGCCGTCCACCGAGCCGCGGCCTCCGCCTCGATTCGCTCGATCGTCTCGCGATCCGGCATGCCCGCACGCAGTCCGGCCGTCTCCGCGGTGATCAGCTTGCGCTGGTCCCGGACCAGGTCCTGCGCCGTACGGAGCTTCTCGTACCCGAGCACCCGCGACAGAAACTTGGCCCGGTCCGACGGGCCCATCGCGGCCATGACGTTCAGCTCTTTCTGCGCCGTAAAGTACGTGTTGAAGAACTCGGCGCGCGTCATGCCCAGGCGCCGCTGCAGCAAATCCGTCACGCCGGTGATGGAATTCGCGATCGGCTGCCCGGCGCCATCCAGATACAGCTCCGCGTTCGTCAGCCCGCGCACGACTCGATAGCGGTGCCCTGCCAGATCGAAGTCGAGCTCGACACGCACCGTGGCCCGCGACGCCGCCCGATTGTAGCGCAACGACTCTCGTGTGCCCCGGGCTGCACTGTTGCCGTAGAGCGCCCACGCGACCGCCTCGAGAATCGTCGTCTTCCCAGACCCGTTGGGGCCGATGATCCCGGTCAGCCCCGAATCGAAGCTGATCCGGCTATCCGCGTGTTGGCGGAAGTTGACGAGGTGCAGGCTGTTGAGCCTCACGCCTCCGCGTCCCCCGCTTCGGGCGCCACGGCGGCGACACTCACCGCCTCGGCTTCCGCGAGATATCGGAGTCCCAGATCGACCAGCGCCGATCGGTCGATATCGGCTTCGAGCAGACGGCTCTGCAGCTTGTCGCGGACGATGTCGGCCAGCGACGGTCGGCGCCCGGGGGCACCCTGCCCATGCAGTCGAATCACTTCCGGGCGTCGTGCATCGAGCTGAAAATGCAGCGCCCGCCGCCGGTACTCTCGCAGGAGTCGGTGGTCGAGCTCGCGAACGATGTGACGGGGAATGTCGCGCACGACCAGTCGCACGATCTTGCCCTCGATCCCTCCGTCACACCGATTGACCGCGTCGGCAATCTGTGCGTCGACGTCGGCCGCGGTGAGGCCACGCGCCGATATCGCGCTCAGGTCGACGAGCGGCCGTGCGAGCGCAATCGGGTGAAAACGATGCCGGCGAGTCTCCAGGTTGTACTCGATGAACCCCTTGCCAGCCACACCGGTCGCCCGTTCCTCGATCAGCTCACCCCACGGGTTCGCGCTCGTGTAGTCCAGCGATCCGGAATAGAACGCGTTGGGGGCGATGCTGCGGTAGACATGGAAGTGGCCGAGCGCGACATAACTCCATCGCTCGGCAGCCAGTTCTTCCTTCGTGACTTCCATCGCCGATCGATCGGTCGCCGCCGCTGCGCCCGGAAACATGCCCTCGACCTCGCCGTGGAGCAGCAGCACGTTGTACCGGGCATTGGGGTCCGGAGTCAGTGCCGGTCGGTCTCCGAGGACATTGGGGACGGCGAGGATCGAGACACCGCGGTCGGGAAACGTGAGCCGGGCGGCCGTCGAATCCACGACGTGAATGCCGAGCGGAGTGAACAAGCGGAGGATGCAACCCGTTTCCGCCGCGCGGGGGGTGTCGTGGTTCCCGGCGACCATGACGATCGTTGACTCCGGGAGCGCCGCGCGAAGTCGGGCAAACTGCTCGAACGCGTGCAGGATGGCCGGATTCGTCGGCCGCACCGTGTGAAAGATGTCGCCGGCGAATAGCACGAACTCGGGCTTGAGACCGATGGTCGCATTGATCGCCCGCTTACACGCGAGTGCAACATCTGCCTCGCGTTGGTTGATTCCGCTGGGCGTAAGGCGCTGGTACTGCCGATAGCCCAGGTGGAGATCGGAGAGATGGACCAGCCGCATGCGTACCGCAATCTAGGGCCGATCGATAGCCCGCAACCACTGTGTGGCCGTCATCCGCATGCGCCCAGGGGACTGGTTCGAGCCCGTCGGCGGCTGCATGTCGTACTGCACGTCGATGGTCGCGTGCCAATCGGTGAGCCACCCCCGGCGGCGGTCGATCACCATCGTGCCCGCCAGAGTCCCCCGCGTCGTCACCGTCGCCCCGCCGACGGCGGCATTCACGCGAGCCCCACCGAGCGGTCCATGGACCGAGACGTACGCCAGATCAGACCCATCCGCAACGGAGTCCAGCCGGAACTCCAGCTTGATCTCACCCCCCTGCCCGTAGCCCGCGCCGGCCGGAAGCTTCATGGCCCGGACCCAGCTCTGCCCGACCTTGACCGGGTCTCGCGGGAAGGTCACGGGCAGGTCCCTCAGCACCTCCCGCAGGGCCGAGCTCACGCTGTTGGTGCTGTCGAGGAGTGTCACCGCACCGTCGGGCGCCACATGCAGCAGCACGTGACTGCCATCGACCGGCCGGTTTCGCCGCGGCGCGGGCTCCGGTCCACGATCATCGATGCGCTCCGTCGAGACCGAATCCGTCACCTGCATGACCTCCGTACCGGAGCTGTCCGCGCGCTCGACGATCATGCGCTGGAGCACGACCCACGTCGTCGTCACGGCAGTCGCGGCGTCTCCCAGAGCGGCCTGGCCCGTCCGCATGATGTTCATTTCCTGGTCGAGGCGCATGTGCAGCGTGTCGCCCGCGTGCGGGCGCAATTGCAGGAGGACCTGCTGTGCGTGCGATCTCGACGCGGCCCCCGCGAGCATCAACGGGATGAGCACCGCGCGCACCCAGGGGCTACGCGCGTATCGAGTGAGACTCAGAGGCCTGGAACGGCGCACGGCGTCGCCCCTCAAACGCCGTACGGATTGGCGCTAGGCAGCGCGTGCAACGGCACGAGGAACTCCGGCTGCGCAGCGGGGCGCGTCGGCACGATGCGTCGGAGTTGGTGCTGAATGAACGCGCGCACGTCGTTGGGCTTCCTGAGCTCCGCCAGCTGACACGCGTGCAAGACCTCCTCGGGCTCGTACAGTTCCGTGTGCTGCTTGACCCATTCGAGCGTGATCGTGGAATCGAGCCGGCGCAAGCGGCGCGTCACCGCCACCGCAGGCGGCACAGGCTCCGCCGCCGGGAACCGCTCGACCCCCTCACGGCCCGACAGGACCGGCGGTCGCGGGAACCGAACGAAAATTGGCTGCGTGAAATGCGGATGACGTACCATCAATTGCCCTTTCTCAAGCGTTGCGAGCTTCGTCCGGATCGCCGGACTCAGCACCGCGTATCCCGGCGACGCGAGCTCGTCGGCATCCATGCGCCCGAAGACCTGCGTACCCGCGTTCCCGACCACTCGGCGATGCACCTGTGACCGAAATTGCTGCGCCCCGAACAAGACGAGGCCCAGGTACCGCCCCCGCTCTGCCAGGTCGAGCAACATCTTCCGGACATACGTCTCGGGTCCATCGGTTGGCGCGTAGCGGTTGAGCTCGTCGACAAAGACCACGAGGTGCTTCACGCCAAGGTCTCGCCGCTCGAGGTAGGTGCGTAACTGCGACACCACGCGCGCAAAGATCAGATCCTGCGCGTCCTGCTCGAGATTGGCGACGTCGATCACGTACACCGTTCGATCGCGAAAGTGCCCCCACGGCAGGTCGCTCGCATCGCCTGCCGAAGTCACCAGCCCCGCGCACCGCTGGGCAATGTTGATCAGCCGGTTCCGAATTTTCCGGAGCGTCGCCACATGATGCGTGCGCCAGCTCTCGTGATTGCGCTGCTCGAGCTGCTCCAGCAGGTCGCGAAACCACTGTTCGAGATCGCTGAACGACTGCACGGAGTAGGTGTCCTTCAGCACCGGGTCGGTGAACTGGCGACCCACGACTCGCTCGCGAATGAAGTCGATCAACGCATCCGCCTTCGCATTGACGTCCTCGCGATTCAGCAGGACGTCGGCGTACTCCATGACTTCGCGCAGCCCCCACGCGAGCGGCGTCACGTTGTGCTCGAGGGCCTCGTTCGATCGCAAGGTGTTGAGGGTGTACCCTTCGGCCCGATACGGCGCGAAGTACTGCACGTCGCGGAACGGCGTGGGCGGTACGCCGAGCTTCTCGTACAACGCGCGATCGGCGTCTGCCAGATCCGTCGCAGGCTGGTCGAGAAAGCAGAGGTCTGGCCCCTTCACGTTGAAGCAGACGGCCGCGACCGATTTGTCGGCCGGAAAGTGGGCGAAAATCGATGCCAGCAGCCACTCGACCGCACTCGTCTTGGTCGCGAGACCCGAGACGCCCGTCACGGTGAGATGCGCCGCTTCGGGACCCAACAGAAAGTCCGCGTCCAGATAGACTGGCGCGTCGATCCCCCCGCCGTGGTAGACCCCGATGGGGATCGCGTTGCGTGATCCCGCCGCGATGTACCCATCCATACGGAGCGCACACGCGACGTCATCATCGTCGGCCAGAAAGACCATCCCCATCGGAACCGGTTGCATCGGCTCTTCCGGTATCTGGCGCAGTACCGCGGCGGTATACAGACGGATCTCCGTTCGCTCCGTCGTTGCCAGCGGCGCGTGCGCCGGGGACCCGTCGAACCCCATCACATCGTGCAGCGGCGACTGGAGGTCCGTGTAGCCGATCGCCTCGACCACGACGCCATAGACTCGCGGCACGACCCCATTGACCGTTGGTCCGCCTTCCACCCGCACGATCGTCCCGATCCCCACCGCTGCATTGAGCGCCGTCCAAAAATGAAACTCGTGCGGCGTGCTGGGTCGTCGCTCCGTCGCGACAACGCGACCGAGCGGCTCGAGCGGGTGGTCTGACGAACCCAGTGCCTCTCGCGCCTCTCCTGTCCCCTCGTCACCCTCGACCTCGCCGGTCACCACGCGCCCCTCGTTGTTGATTCCGTCCACTCTCCTCTCTCCTTTCTCCTCTCGCCTTCCTACGCCGCGCGTGTGCGCGCGGCGTTACATCGTGGCCCGCAGCATCTCCTTGCAATCCCGGATACCGTACGCCAAAGCGTGCCACTGCGGGTCGGGGAGCGCGATCGGCACCCGCTCGGCCAAGACCCACCGCGAAATCTCGTTCGCGCGATCGCTCGCGGTGTCCGACCTTCCGGCGGCGCATTCGATCCGCACGAGCCCCCACATCGGCTCGTGGCGCGCGGCGTTGCGCAGGCGCAAATACCAGCTCCACACCGGCGTCCAGCGGCCTGACGAGACCAGGAAGACCGTCGTGCGCTCCCCTTGTCGGAGCGCGGCAAGCCGCGGCACCGCCTCACCACCCCCGTACAGCACATGATGCCGCTGCACGACACCGACGCTCTTGCCCGACGTGGCGACGTGCTCCTTGCCCGCGATGGCACCGTCGATGTACAGCGGAGCGTCCTCGGAGTCGCACCACTCCTCCGCCAACGCACGTTCCAGCCGCTCGCGGCGCGCCTCCACGCACCGGCGTGCGCGATCGATCAGCACCGCCGGGTGCGCGCCTTCGGCCGACACACCCTGATCGGCCTCCGCGAGGCGAGTGCTCGTGTCGATCACCTGCACGCCGTCATCGACCAGCCGCTGACACAACGCAGGCGCCAGCACGGTGGGTGCGTAGACCGCCTCGTGCTTGCGAACGCCTCGCCGCCACGTGACGAGACGTCGGTCTCGGCGCGCGCGAATCACCGCCGCGGCAACGCCATGGACGATCGGCACGCCACGGTCGTACATCAACACCCGGCTCGTCTGGGCGCCGTCGAGAAACCCACCAAACATCTCGGTTGGCGGGCCGGGTACCTCCCGTGCTTCGAACTCGTCGCCCTCGATCACGACGGCAACTGCCAGCCGTGGTGACTCGGTTGCCGCGGGAAGCGTCTCCAAGGTGGGACCGCCGCGATCCGTCCCTCGGAGGTGTGGCGCCCACTGACCGAGCAAGCGCTGCACACTGCGGAGGCTTGCGTCCATTGACCCTACACGACGCGTGACAACAGGATACGGAGACGCCGGGTTGAGCCGGCGCGCGGTGTTCTCGCAAACGGCGGCCCGCTCGGCCGTCGCCGCCGCGATGTGGCTAACGGTAACCCTCGCCGCAGGATGCAACAAGGCGAGTGCGGGTGACACTGCCCCGTCGATCCCGGCCGGCCAGGAATTGGACCTGCGCAAGCATCCGCCGATCCTCTTCGAGGTGTTCGGCGAGCGTGATGATCCTCGGATGGTGCCGCTCGCCTCGTTGGACAATGGGAAATTGCGACCCATTCGTCTGTCACCCGGCGGGTGGCGGACGTTCGACCGCCTCTACCACCGTCCCGGCGCCGCCTACACCGTGTATCAGGACGGGCGCCCCGTGGGCCAGGCGACGGTGAAGCAAGGGATGTGGTCCCGCCCTGAAGCGCCGCTCTACACCCTGCCCAATTGTCAGAGCCTCATTCCACTCGCAGCGGTCAGCATCGACGCCAACGTCAAAGCCGGCATCACGGTCGAGTTCCTGGCGACGAGCGTGGATCTGCCGCCGGCCCATGAGAGCAGCCCGATGGCGACCAGCGAGGTCGTCACGCTCGCTCGGGACGTCGGGGCCAAAGTCGCCGAAAAGGCGCACATCCCGCGCACCCGACTCGACTCGCTCGATTTTCGCGCGCTGGCCGTCAACACCGGCGCAACCGCGGACCCGACGCTCGTCGTGTCGTACATCGACCCGAACGCCGAGGAAGCCGCAGCCCACGGCGACAAGACGTCGTACCTCTTCGCGATCGCCGACAAGATCGGCGGCGACTATACCCCTACCTTCAGCGCGACCGTCAACGGGTCCGCCGGGAAGGCACTCTACCGGCGGTACGTGGACCACATCGATATCGACGGCAACGGCGTCGACGCCATCGTGCTCGAAGGCTGGCAGTACGGCGGCGATACCTATCCGATGATCATGCGCTACAAGGACGGCCGCTGGGTCGAGATCTTCAGGGGCACGACCAACTGGTGCCTAGAACAGGGGACGGGGCAATAGAGGCTGGACGTGAGACGTTGGACGTTGGAAAGGAAGACCTCGAAATCGGGACGCAAGAACCGCCGCCCGCGCGTTCCCGCTGATGGTCGGGTAGGGGCGACGCATGCGACGCCCTACGTCCCAATGAGTTCCACCACCCGCTTCACGCCCTCCAACACCGTCTCCATGGGCGCGGCGTAAGATGCACGGACCCAGTTCGGCGTGAGAAAAGCCGCACCTGGCACGACCGCCACTCCGTGCGCGTCCATCAGCTCCGTGGCAAATGCACCGCCGTCACGACCCACGTTGATGTAGAGATAGAACGCGCCGCCCGGCCGCACGTACTGCACCCGCGCCGCGTCGAGCAAGGCGAGCGCGGCGTCGCGGCGCGCTCGGAATTGCTCGACCATGGCAGCGATCGCCGGCTCTGCTGCGGCCGTGTCGGTCAAAGCCGCGAGGGCCGCGTGCTGCGACATGCTGGCCGCGTTCGACGTTGTATGCGATTGGAGCGCGCCCATGGCCTGCGCCACCGCCCGCGGCGCGACCGCCCAGCCAATGCGCCAACCCGTCATCGCGTACGCCTTCGCGACGCCGTTCACATAGACGACCCGGTCGCGTTCGTTGACCACATCGAGGACGGACGAGGCCGGATCCTCGTACGCAATTCGGCGATAGATCTCGTCCGAGATGATCCACCATCCGCGCTCGGCGGCGACCGACGCGATGTCGCGTAGCTCCTGCTCGGTGTAGACCGCGCCGGTGGGATTGCACGGTGAGTTGAGGATGAGGCCGCGCGTCCGCGGAGTCGCCGCCGCAACCAACTGTGCGGCGGTCGCTTTCAGTCCGCGCGACCCGTCGCCGAACACCGGTACCGCTTTGGCCCTCGCCAGCGAGACGATCTCGTAGTAGCTCGTCCAGGCCGGCGTGGGGATGAGGACCTCGTCGCCCTCTCCAAAGAGCACGAAGCACGCGTTGAATAGCGCCTGCTTCGACCCATTCGACACGACCGCGTCCGCCGCGGTAACTGGATCCGGCCCGCGGTAGAGCGCGTTGGCCTCGGCGGCTATCGCCTCGCGCAACGGCTGAATCCCTTCCGTCGCGGTGTATCGCGTCGCACCCGCCGCCACAGCCCGCTCCGCAGCGTCGCAAATGAAGCGCGGGGTCGCAAAATCGGGCTCGCCGGCCCCGAGGTCGAGGATCCTGCGCCCAGCCGCCCGGAGCGCACGCGCCCGTGCGGACACGGCGATGGTCGCCGATTCCTTGAGCTGAGCGACGTTCGCTGAGGGGGTAAACGAGGCAGGCGGTGCTGTAGCAGTCATGAGAGCAGCTTATCCAGTAGGGGTATCTTCGAGGTTCAGAATCTTCTACTATCCAAGTTCTTAAGTCTACTTTCTACTTTCCGTATTTCTACTTTCTCGGGCGCGAACGCGCCCGCGGGGCCAGGTGGAACAACAGCCGTCGGGCGGCGGGCCAGGCGTCGCACGCAACGCCAACGCCGTCTACCTCGTTCCAGCCCATTGGTCGGCCGCGCCGGGCGCACTGGCCACCGCCTTCGATCGGATCGATGCCGATATGCCGGCGACGCAGTTGCTCGTCGTCGTCGCCGGTGCAGATGCGGCGGTCGCGATCACCCAGGCCATCACCGCGGTGCGCGGACAGACGATGCCGCGCGCCATTGCGGCAACAGGCGCATCTCGAGTCGCGCGTGTGCTGAGAGCAGGCGCCGCGCCCATTGTCGTTGGGGCGCCAGAGCAGCTGTTGGCGCTCCTGCGTATGTCGGCGCTCAAGCTCGACGCGGTCCGCGTGCTCGCCGTCGCGTGGCTGGAAGACATTCTCGCCAGTGGACGAGGCGAGGATCTGGAGGCGGTTATCGCAGAGGTGCCCAAGAGCGCAGCCCGGCTCATCATGACTGCGCAGTGGGATGCGCTCGCGAAGGATTTTGTCGAGCGCCACGCGCGCCGGACCCCCGTGCTGCAGCTCTCGCACACGGGGCCGGTGCCGCTCGCGGAAGGGACCGAAGCACGCACAGGGGTGACCCCGCCGTCACCCGCTGCCGCAGAGCCGCCGGTCGCGGTGTCGTCGGTCGCGTACGTGACGTGCTCGGCGTCGGCGCGAGTGGGCGCGCTTCAAACAGTCCTCGACGAGCTCGATCCACCATCGGCGCTCATCTATGTGCGATCGATTGACGGAGAGCGCGAGGTGGCCGATACACTCCGCGCGCTGGGGTACGATGGGCACCATGCTGTCCGCCTGACCCGGGGCGAGGTCACCGAGCACACCGCGCTCGTCGTCCTGTTCGATCTGCCGCACACGCCAGCCGAATGGCGTGCCGCCACCGCGAGCCAACCTGCGCGCGTCGTGGCCCTTGGACCGCCCCGATTGTTGGGACAGCTCCGCACGCTGGCGGGCTCGATCGTGCCCCTCACCTTCTCCGCGCCTTTCGACGCGGCACGGGCGTCCGAGGCTCAGCTCCGTGCCGACCTCCGGCGCGAGTTAGCGGCCGGAACGCCCGCCCGCGAGCTCCTGACCCTCGAGCCAATGCTCGCAGAATTCGATGGGGCCGCGCTGGCCGCCGCCGCGCTGCGCCTCCTCGAGCATGAACGGACCAAACGCTCGCGCGTCGAAGCCGCACCACCCGCCCCCCAACCGCCCCGAGAGGCGACGCGACAGGAACGTCCGCGGAGCCACGACCGAGAGCGATCCAGGCGTGACCAGGGCCCGCGCGACGCGCGGGGCGGACCCGGAGGCCGACGACCACCAGCGACCGACCGAGCGCCTGCTGGGGGCGAACGCAGAGAGTTTCGCCCCCGCCCGAACGACCAATCCGCCCCGCCCCCGCGCGGTCAAGGGGACCGCGAGTCGCGACGGCCGCCAAACGCCAGACCCCTACCGCGGAATCCACGATAGGGGCCGGTACAGACTGTGTCCCACGTGCCGTCAGGCATTGCGAGCACAGTCATCCCGCGCAGTTTGTGTAAGCGGACCGAATTACCGGTCAGGCGTCCAATGTACTCGGCTTGAGTCGGTTAGCCGTCACAAGCCCGCCGCGACACTGTCACGACCTACGACAGTGGACATTGCGCGTGACGGGCGCGCTATCCCTCGCGTCCACTGAGCATGGGCGTGATCGTGACTCTGTTGCCCCAGCCGGGGCGCCTCCAGCGCTTGCGTGCAGCCATTCGCGAGCGACACACGCTGGTCACGTGCGAGGATTGGAGCACCCTCACTCGGGTGTGTGAAACGGAGCCCGTCCACCTGGCCGTGCTCGACTTGTACGCAGACGGCCCGGCGAACTTCGAGCGCGTCCGCGTTCTCAAGCTCAGGTTCCCGCGCGTCGCCCTCGTCGCCTACGTCAGCATTACGACCGAGCGCGCCCGCGACATGTTCGACGCCGGACGGTGCGGTCTCGACGGGCTCATCGTGGCCGATCTGGACGACGCGCCGGCGACCATGCTCATGCACGTCGAGAAGGCGGAAGCCCGCAGTGTGGCGAGCGTGCTGCGCCCAGTCATCGCGAATCTGAAGCCGACCGTGCGCGATGCGGTGCTCGCAGCGGTCACGCGAGCCCACGAACGACTGACCCCGGAAGCGTTCGCCCGCCTGCTGGCCGTCCCCCGCCGGCTACTCACACGTCGCCTTACCGAGGCCGGCTTCCCCGCGCCCCACCGGCTGCTCACCTGGGGTCGACTGATCGTGGCAGCGCACATGCTCGAGGACGTCCATCGAAGCGCCGATAGCGTCGCCCAGGTGCTGGACTTCCCCTCCGGCAGCGCATTCCGGAATACCTGCCAGCGCTATCTCCATGTGACGCCGCAACAGATGCGCGAGCGCGGCGGCGCCACCTACGTCATCGGCGTCTTTATGAAGGAGGCCGGGGCACCCGACGTCGTCATCTCGAGACCTCCGGCATCAAACCCCGATGGGTCCTCTCCGACGGGCACCTCGAACGGCCGCCCCGCCCGATTGACTCCGGCCCAGGTCGCCGCCATTCGTCCGCCCGATACCGACCCCACCGGTTCGACGGCGTAGGGGCCTGCGTCGCCCTTCGTCGGTTCGCACCAACCGCACGAGGCCGCGGATCACAGGCAGGGGCGACGCCTGCGTCGCCCTTCGTCGTCTTGGGCACCGACCGCACGAGGTCGAGGGTTCGGCGGGTAGGGGCGACGCAATGCGTCGCCCTCGCGGTTTAAGACCGCCATTTGTTTATCGCCCGCGTAAACCATGCGTTCTCAGCAAATCAGGCAAGAACCGCGTATTTGCCTTAGATTAGCCGCGATGATGGGTACCCGGTCCTCCCCTGTTTGAGGGCGATGGGCCCGGGGGCCAACGCGGCGAGTCGTTCCCGCCCGAGCCTGTGGTTGCTGACTCCTAACCCCAAACCCTGACCCCTGTCCTGATGGCCCTCGTCGTCGGCTTGACAGGCAACATTGCCAGCGGCAAGTCCACCGTTGCCCGCCGCCTCCGGGAACTGGGGGCGACGGTCATCGACGCCGACGAGCTCGCCCGCAGGGCCGTGGATTCAGGTACACCCGCCCTCCAGCGGATCGCCGAACGCTGGGGTGCCGAGGTGATCTCGGCGGACGGCGTCCTCAACCGCGCCGCTCTCCGCCGGCGAGTGTTTCACGATCAGGACGAGCTCGAGGAGTTGAACCGCATCGTCCACCCAGCCGTCACCCGGCTGCGGAACGAACAGGTCGCCCAGGCGCGCGCGCGCGGAGAGCGCGTGATCGTCTGTGATATCCCCCTTCTGTTCGAGCGACGGCTGGCCGACGAGTTTGACCGGATCGTACTCATCGACGCGCCGCGCCCCCTTCGGCTCGAGCGCCTGGTTCGCGAGCGGGGGTTGCATGAGACTGAAGCCCTCGACATGATCACTGCGCAGATGCCCGCCGAACTCAAACGCGCACGCGCGGACTTCGTGATCGACAATACCAGCTCGCTCGAAGCGCTGGATGCCCGCGTCGCGGAGGTCTGGGCAGAGTTGACGCGCGAAGCCGAAGCCCTCGCGCCTTCTCTCACCGCCTGACCGTCTCGCGGTCGGGCCCATCCTGTCGCATGGCCAACATACCGAGCGATTTGCTGTACACGCAGGAGCACGAATACGTCCGCGTCCGCCCCGACGGACTGGCGGAAGTCGGCATCACCGACTACGCGCAGGGGGAGCTCGGCGACATTGTCTACCTCGAGTTGCCAAAGGCCGGGGCCAAGTTTTCCGCCCATGACGTGTTCGGCACCGTCGAGGCGGTGAAAGCCGTGTCGGAGCTGTTCAGCCCCATCGCGGGCGAGGTCGTGGCGATCAATGAGCGCCTCGACAAAGAGCCAGCGCTCGTCAACACGGACCCCTACGGCGACGGGTGGATGCTCCGTCTCCGACCAGCCAATCCGGCTGCGCGTGATGGACTCCTCTCGCCCGCGGAGTACGCCACGCACGTCGGCGCCTAGCCGGGCCACTGAGACACTGCTCGCCAGCTTCGAGCGCTGGCGAGTACTGACGACGTCACCCGCGTCGGGCGCGCACAACATGGCGCTCGATCACGCCCTCATGCGGCGCGCAGCTGAAACGGGTGAGGCGGTCCTCCGAGTGTATGGTTGGTCCGCGCCGACGCTTTCATTCGGCCGGCATCAGCCAGCTCGCAGCATCTACGACACGCGCCGAATCGAGTCCCTCGGGGTCGACGTCGTCCGAAGGCCGACTGGCGGGCGCGCGGTCCTGCACCACCGCGAGATCACGTACAGTATCGCCGCTCCGTTGCTGAACGTCGCGACCCGCGCCCCGCGCCGCAGGGTCCGCGACGTCTACGCCGCCGTGAACCAATTGCTCGTCGACGCGCTGCACAGCCTGGGCGCCCGGGTTGGCCTCGCTGGCAACGGCATCCGGGCGCTGGCCCCCGGCGTCGGCTCCCCATGCTTCAACGACGCGACGACGGGCGAGCTCGTGGCAGACGGCCGGAAGCTGGTGGGCAGCGCACAATGGCGCGAAGGGAACGCCGTGCTGCAGCACGGCTCGATCCTCATCGACGACGACCAGTACCTGCTCGCGCAGTTCGCGCCGAGTTCAGTCCCGGCTCGCGTTGCGACGCTTCACGACGTGCTCGGTCGCCGGCCGACGCTCGACGAAGTAGGCACGACACTGCGACAGGCATTGGACAGCACGTTGGAGCGAGCCGCGCAGCCACCCTCGTCGCCACTCGATCCCGATGCCGTACGAGGCGAGTACCCGGCGCTCCTCACGCATTACGCCGACCCTAGATGGACGTGGCGTCTGTGAGCTTTTCGTCGTCCGCGCCTTGCCCTGCCCCCGCGCCTCGCCCCATCCTAGGGCCATCACGTGAGACGCGTGTATGCTGAGCGTGACGGGATCAGCTCGCGCGCCGTCGTTTGTCGCCCACGACGCTCCCCATACCTGCCCGCCATGCTCCGACGCCCTATGAGCCACCAACCGCTCGTGACCATTGCCACCGTGCTCGCGAGCGCAATCGCGCTTGGCTGCGGGCACGGCGATTCCCGCTTCGCCGCGGGATCCAGCGGCGGCGCCGCGGATGTCGGCGGCACGCTCGTCGTGGCCACCCCAGCGGATGTCGCGACGCTGTTGCCTCCCTACGCGATTTCGACCCAGGAGGCAATGGCGGTCGCATCGTTGTTTGATCGCCTGGCCGAGCCGGGTGATTCGCTGAACACATTCGGCGATCGCGGCTTCGTGCCCCGCCTGGCTGACCGGTGGGAGTGGACGCACGATTCGCTCGCCGTCGTCTTTCATCTCGACCCACGAGCCCGGTGGCACGACGGAGTCCCCGTCCGCTCCAACGACGTGGTGTTCACATACCGCCTGTACACAAACCCGGCGGCTGGAATCGACAACGGCTCTCAACTCACGGCGATCGATTCGGTCACCGCGCCTGACTCGGTCACGGCAGTCTTCTGGTTCAAGCACCGCTATCCAGAGCAGTTTTTCGACGCGACATATCAGATGTTCGTCTGCCCGGAGCATCTCCTGCGCAGCATTCCACCCGCCGATCTGCGGACATCGGACTTTGCGCATCATCCCGTGGGTGACAGCCGGTTCCGCTTCAACGGATCCCCCGCACCCTCGACGATCGAGTTCGTTGCCGATACCGGGAACTACCGCGGTCGAGCGAAGCTGGATCGCCTGATCATCTCCGCGACCCCGAGTTCGGGCGCAGCGATGACCCGGCTCCTGGCTGGGGACGCCGACTTCCTGCAGTACGTTCCACCGGCGAGCGTGGCTGACCTTGCGCAGCACCCCGAGCTCGCCCCGCTGATTCACAAGGACCCTTCGTATGGGTTCTTGTGGTTCAACCTGCACGCTGGCGCGGCGTCGCGGCCGCACCCCATCTTCGGCGACCGCGCGGTACGGCAAGCGTTCGCGATGGCGTTGGATCGTGAACGGATCGTGCGCAATGTGTTTGACACGCTGGCCACGGTAGTCAATGGACCATTTGCCCTGGGCACGGCCAGCGCGGACCCGACGGCAACGGCGCTCCCCTATGACACGGCCCGCGCGAATCGATTGCTCGATTCCGCGGGCTGGCACCGTGGGACAGATGGCATTCGTGTGAAGGCCGGCCGGCCATTGTCGTTTTCCTTGGTCGTGCCGACATCGAGCAAGCCTCGCCAGCAGATCGCCCTGCTGATCCAGGATCAGCTGATGCGAGTCGGCGCAAAGGTGACCGTCGATCCGATTGAAATCCGTGCGCTCATTAGCCAGTTGCGCGCCCGCGATTTCGACGCGACCCTGAACGTGTTCCGCACCGACGGCGCCATGAACGACATCAAGCAGTCGTGGACGACATCTGCCGAGCACGATGGTCTCAACTGGACGTCGTACGAGAACGCCAGGTTCGATGCCCTGGTCGACAGCGCACTCGTCGGCACCGACCCTGCCCAGGTGCACGACCTGCTGCATCGCGCCTACACCGTCATCAACGCTGATGTCCCCGCCGTCTGGCTCTTTCAGCCACGGGAGGTGAGCGCCGTGCACCGTCGCGTGCACACCGCCCCCATGCGCCTCGATGAGTGGTACGCGAACCTCGCGGATTGGTATGTACCCGCCGCATTGAGACTGCCGCGGGACAATATCGGGCTGGCTGCCGCGCCACGGTGATGCCGTCCCCCGGCTGACAGCTGCGCCGACGCATGCGCGCCTTGCTTGTCCGCCGCTCGCTCCAAGCCGGCATTGTGGTCGTCGCCGTGGCGACCTTGACGTTCTTCCTCATTCACCTGGCGCCGGGCGATCCCCTGGGCGATCCTGCCAATGGGCGAATGTCCGAGGCCACGCGAGAGTTCTGGCGTCACGCGTACGGCCTCGACCAGCCCCTCGGAGTCCAATACGTGAAGTTCATCGCCAGTGTCGCGCGGGGCCGGCTCGGATACTCGATCAGCTACAACGAGCCGGTGAGCACGGTGCTCGCACGCGCGCTCCCCAATACCCTGCTGCTCGCGGGTTCCGGGCTCGCGCTGAGTTTCGGCCTCGGCGTGCTCATCGCGCTCATTCAGGTCGCACGCCGCGGGTCGCTCGCCGACCGGTTGCTCGGCGGCGTCTCCCTGGCGCTCTACTGCACGCCCGACTTCTGGCTGGCGCAGGTGGCGCTCCTCGTCTTCGCGTACTGGTTGCCGCTCTTTCCGGCGAGCGGAGTCGTCGACCCCGTCATGCACCGGTACCTCAGCACGTGGCCCGCAATCGTGGACCGCGTACATCATCTCGTATTGCCGGCGCTGACACTCGCCGCGCTCACGACCGCGTTCGTCGCGCGCTTTCAGCGAGCCGCCCTTCTCGATGTGGCAGCCGACGACTATCTCCGCACGGCGCGGGCGAAGGGCGTGCCGGAGTGGGCGGTGATCGTCCGGCACGCGCTGCGGAACGCGGCCATCCCGATCATTTCGTTGCTCGGCCTCTCGCTGCCAAGCTTTGTGACCGGCACGGTGTTCATCGAGAAGGTCTTCTCATGGCCGGGCGTCGGTGCGCTCGCGGTCGACGCCGTCGCGGCGCGCGACTACCCACTCGTCATTGGCTGCGCGTTGATCGCGAGCATTGCCGTCGTGGTCGGCAGTTTCGTGGCGGACGTTCTCTACACCGTCGCGGATCCTCGTCTCCGCCACGCGTCCGTGACGACCGTCTCTGCCGCCGCATGATCGCCGGCTCCTCGACTACACGCCCCACGCCTCGGGCCGGGCTCGACTCCCTGCTGCCGGTCGCATCGGTGCCGCTCGCCGCACCGTGGCGCGCCGTCTGGCAGCGCTTTCGCCGCGATCGGGGAGCGGTCGTCGGGCTCGTGGTCATCATCGGCGTGATCGGGGTCGCACTGCTCGCGCCAGCGCTCGCGCCGTTCCCGCCAAACACGCCGCTCGATCTGATCGCGCTCAAAAGCCAGGCCCCCTCGTGGACACACCCCTTCGGCACCGATCCGCTGAGTCGCGACGTGCTGAGTCGCGTCCTGTATGCGAGTCGCGTCTCGCTGTCCGTCGCGGTGCTCTCGACGCTCATGGCCACCACGGTCGGCACGCTGTACGGCGCGATCTCCGGCTACGCGGGAGGCGGCGTCGACGAATTGATGATGCGCATTACCGACGCGTGTCTCTCGATGCCGCGCGTGCTGCTGTTGCTGGTCATCGTCACGCTGTGGAATCGACTGTCGCTCGGTGCGCTCATCCTGACGCTCGGGCTGACCGGCTGGTTCGGGATGAGTCGCATCGTTCGCGCCGAGGTGCTCGCGTTGCGCGAGCGTGAATGGGTGGTGGCCGCTCGCGCGCTCGGGGCGAGCGCTCCACGGATCCTCTTTCGGCACGCTCTCCCCAACGCGACGTCGCCGATCATTGTGGGCGCCGCGCTCGGCGTCGGTCAGGTAATTCTGCTCGAGGCCGGGCTGTCGTTCCTCGGTCTTGGCGTGCAGCCGCCGTATCCCAGCTGGGGCAACATCATGCTCGATGGCGCTGACCAGATCCAAAGCCTGTGGTGGCTGTCCATCTTCCCCGGCGTCGCCATTGTCAGCACGGTGATGGCCGTCAACGCCGTGGCCGACGGATTGCGCGAAGCCGCGAGCCTGGCCAGCGCGGCATGAGCGGTCCGCTGCTCTCGATCCGTGACCTGCGCGTCACCTTCCAAACGGACGGGCCGCCAGCGCGAGCAGTCGACGGCGTGTCGATCGATGTGGCTCAGGGCGAAACCGTCGGCGTGGTCGGTGAATCGGGCTGTGGCAAATCCGCCACCGCGCTGTCCATTCTGCGCCTGATTCGTCCGCCGGGCGAAATTGACTCCCGGAGCGTCGTGGAGTTCGAGGGGACGGACATGATGCGCCTCGAGCCACGTGACCTGCGCGCAATTCGAGGGAATCGGATCGGGATGGTATTTCAGGAGCCGGCGAGCGCCCTCAATCCGGTGTACTCCGTCGGTTGGCAGATCGCCGAAGTCGTGCGTGTCCACACGCGCGCCCGTCGAGGCGAGGCCTGGGCGCGCGCCGTGGAGACGCTGCGAGAGGTGGGCGTGCCAGCGCCGGAGGAACGGGCTCACCACTACCCCCATCAGTTGTCTGGCGGCACACGCCAACGAGTCATGATCGCGATGGCGCTCGTGCAGCACCCGGCGCTGCTGATCGCGGATGAGCCGACCTCTGCGCTCGACGTGACGATCCAGGCACAGATTCTTGCGCTCCTCGTCGAGTTGCGGCGTCGACTCGGCATGGCCATGGTGTTGATCAGTCACGACCTTGGCGTGGTCGCCGCGATCGCGACCCGGGTGATCGTGATGTATGCGGGCCTCGTCGTGGAAGAAGCACCGGTCGCAGCACTGTTCACGGCACCCCAGCACCCATATACAATCGGGTTGCTGCGCGCTGTGCCGCGGCTCGATGTCACGGACGCGCCGAACGCGCGACTCGCCACGATCCCCGGCACCGTGCCACCAGCGACGGCGTGGCCCGCGGGGTGCCGATTCCGCGACCGATGCGCGTTTGCATGGGAACGTTGCGCGACCGAGTTGCCACCGCTGTATCAGATTGGCGCCGGTCATGTCTCGCGATGTCACCTGGCAGATACCAACAGCGGGGCTAAGGGTCGGGGATGACGCCGCTCGTGGCGGTGCGAGAGCTGTGCAAGGTGTACCCGTTCGCGGCAAACGGTCGGCGCGGAGCTCGAGTGATCCGCGCCGTCGATGGTGTATCGTTCGACATCGCGCGCGGTGAGACGCTTGCCCTCGTCGGCGAGTCGGGCTGCGGCAAGACGACCACCGGGCGCGCGGTGCTGCGCCTCATCGAACCGACGTCCGGCACCGTATCGTTCGACGGGGTGGACCTCCTGGCGCTCAGTGCCGCATCGCTTCGCCACATGCGCCGGCGGATGCAGCTGGTGTTTCAGGATCCGTATGCGTCGCTCAACCCGCGCCTCACCGTCGGGGCGAGCATTCGCGAGGGGCTGACGATTCACCGGCTCGCGGAGGGCGCGGCCGCCGATGCCCGGGTGGGCCAGCTGCTCGCCGAAGTAGGGCTGCGGCCCGACGATGCGCGCTGCTACCCACGCCAATTCTCAGGCGGACAGCGACAGCGGATCGGAATCGCGCGCGCGCTCGCGGTGCAGCCCGAGTTCCTGGTCTGCGACGAGCCGGTGTCGGCTCTCGATGTATCGGTGCAGGCACAGGTGCTCAACCTGTTGCAGGACCTCCAGCGCGACCGTGGCCTCACCTATCTGCTCATCGCCCACGACCTCGCGGTCGTCGCGCACATGGCGACGCGCGTCGCGGTTATGTACCTCGGTCGGATCGTCGAGCTGGGTCCTGCCGGCGATGTTTACCGCCGGCCGCGCATGCCCTACACACGTGCGCTCCTGGCCGCCGCGCCTATCCCGGATCCCGCGGCTCGGCGCATGCCCATCGTCCTGGCCGGAGAGCCGGTGTCCCCCGCGGATCTGCCGGCCGGCTGTCCGTTGTACCCTCGCTGCCCGCACCCCGCCAAGGACACTGCGTGCACGCAGACGCGCCCCGCCCTCGAGGAGAAAGCGCCGGGCCACTGGGCCGCCTGCATCAAAGAACCTCCGCATTGACAAACCCTCGTCCCGCCCGCCGCTTTCGACGTCTCGTTTTCTCCATCATTAGAAGAGCAGGCCAATGGCGATATCGACCTCCACCGATGCCGACGTCGTGGCAACCGTTGCCGATCGACCGCCCGCGCTGGACGACACCGCACTGCTTGGACATCCGCGCGGGCTGGGCCTGCTCTTCCTCGTCGAGATGTGGGAGCGGTTTTCGTACTACGGCATGCGAGCGCTGCTCGTCCTGTACCTCGTGCATGTGCTCAAATGGCACGACGCGGACGCCGACAATCTCTACGGCTGGTACACGATGCTCGCGTTCCTCACACCGCTGGGTGGCGGATACCTGGCGGATCGACTCATCGGGACACGACGCTCACTGGTCATCGGCGCGCTGATCATTGCGGCGGGACAGTTCACGCTCGCGTTCCAGACCGTGCCGACGTTCTGGCTCGGCCTGGCGCTCGTGGTCATCGGCACCGGTTTTTTCAAGCCGAACGTCTCGACGATGGTGGGACAGATCTACCGGCCCGGTGATGGCCGACGCGACGCAGGGTTCACGATCTTTTATATGGGGATCAATCTCGGGGCGTTTCTCGCACCCCTCGTCACGGGATGGTTCGCGCAGAGCGAGACGATGCGTGACGTGTTGACGCGCGCCGGCATCGATCCGACCCGCAGCTGGAGCTTCGGATTCGCCTCAGCAGGTGTCGGGATGCTGTGTGGCCTCGCCCTCTACCTCTGGTACCGCGACAGGTACCTGCCCGGCATCGGCTTGCATCAGGCCACGGCACAATCGGCGACCGCCACGACAAACCTCCCGACCGGGACGAGGGCGAGCGCGCGACCCGCGGAGCTGACGCCCGACGAGAAGCGCCGCGTGCTCGCGCTCCTCATCATGTTTGTCTTCGTCGTGTTCTTCTGGGCCGTGTACGAGCAAGCCGGAAGCTCATTGAATCTCTTCGCGGAACGGTACCTCGACCTCCGCGTCGGAACCTCCACCATTCCCTCGAGTTGGTTCCAGTCCGCGCAGCCCCTGTTCGTCATCGTCCTCGCGCCGGTCTTCGCGTATCTGTGGCGGCGCCTCCGCGACGTGAATCGTGAGCCGTCGACGCGTTTGAAGATGGCGATCGGCCTCGGTCTCATTGGTTTTGCCTGCATTTTCCTCCTGATCGCCGGGCGTGCAGTCGACACGTGCCTCGGCCAACACGCCGCGTCGTGCGCCGTTTTGAGCCCCGCATGGCTCACACTCTTCTACCTGTTCAGCGTGTTGGGTGAGCTCTGCGTGTCGCCGGTCGGCCTGTCGTATGTCACCAAGGTCGCCCCGGCCCGCTACATGGCGTTTCTCATGGGTGCCTGGTTCCTGACCAACGCCAGCGCAAACAAGATCGCGGGCTGGTTGGCCGCGCTTGGCTCACACCTGCCACAAACGGTGTTCTTCTCGATTCTCCTCGCGATGTCGTTCGCCGCCGCGGTGCTCCTGGTGCTGTGCATCCCCGCGCTGAAACGACTGACGGCCGGCGCCGACTGAGGGCAGCAAGAACCCGTCGCCCCCGCTTCCACCTTCCGACAGTCGCCTGATTTGGCCCCGTGCAAAACGCCTGACTTTCTGGCGTTTTGCACGGTCCCCCGGTGTCGAAGCCTCGCGACAGCCGCCAACTAGGTCGTTAGCCGGAAACGATTTATAGTCCAGCTCGGTTGAGCACCGACCTTGCCAAATGGGTCTGGGTTACCGAGTCGCCCGGCGAGTGCCGGTGGCTGTATGGAACGACGTCACCAGCGGTGGGGATCTCTTATGCGTCGCAGGACTTCTCAACTGGTCGCGGCGGTTGTCGCGGTGTTTGCCGCTGGTCTCGTGGCCTGCGTCGCCGACCGTCAGCCGCTCGCCCCACAATCCACGAGCGTCTCGTCCGCAGGACCATCGGCAGCGGTGGGTCAGCGAGGTGGCCTCGGCGACTCGCTGTCGTTCTTCGTTTGCAACGGCAACACGCCCGATAGCGGCTCCGCCGTGATTGGCCCGCTCGGGGGGCGGCTGACATTTGGTCCCCACGAGCTGGACGTGCCACCGGGTGCGTTGCTCGCCCCGACCACGATCAGGGCGCACACCCTCGCCAGCGATACGATTGCCGTTCAGTTCGAGCCGCAAGGCACGCACTTCTTGCTGCCGGCGACATTGCAGCTCAGCTACGCGCAGTGCAATCCGCAACCCACCGGCACGCTCTCGATCGTGTACGTGAACGACCCGTTGACCAAATTGCTCGGTCTCATCGAGTCGATCCTGAACCCGACTCAGCATAAGGTCATCGGGCTCATCACGCACTTCTCGATGTACGCTGTTGCCGAGTAAGGCGGACGGGTCGACTGTGGTCCCGTCCCCGCCGCGAGGAGCCCGCCGGGAAGGACTGAGCGCCGCCGAATCGGCACTCACATCTGGCAAAGAGCACGAGCAGCGTGGTTGTCTCGATGACGCGGCGCGCGCCTACGCGGCTGCGGCGGCCAGCGCGTCGGCGGCTCCCTGGGACCTCGCCGCGAAGGCGGAGGCTCTCCGTCGTCACGCATCCATCAAGCGCCGGCGGCAGGATTTCGATGCCGCCCTCGAGCTCTGTCGCGAAAGCTGCGCTGTCGCAGCGGCCGTCCCCGACATCGAGCTGACGGCCGAAGCGATGAACGGTTTGGGCGCCATCCAATTCGAGCGCGGCGACACGGTCGCGGCACAAGCGACGCTCGAGCAGGCCTTGGCACTCGGCGGACACCGGCCGGATCTGCGCGGGCGAATCCAGCAGAACCTCGGCATCGTCGCGAACATTCGTGGCGATTTTACAGCGGCGCTCGCGTGCTACGAGCAATCGCTCGAGGCGTTCCGATTGGCGGGGGACAGGCGGATGTGCGCCACGGCGTACCACAACCTCGGCATGATCAACGCCGATCAGGAACAATGGGCCGCTGCCGACCGCTACTTCGAAGCGAGTCTCGAGATCGCCAACGCACTGGGCGATCGACAACTGCGCGGCCTTGTATTGATCAATCGCAGCGAGGTCCATATTGCGTTGCAGCGCTACGAGGACGCGCGACGAAGCGCGGAAGAGGCCTTGCAGCTGTTCGACGAGCTGGGCGTACGGCGTGGTCGATCCGAAGCGTACAAGTTTCTCGGCATGATCTACCGCGATACCGGCGCGTCCCCCCTCGCCGAAGCCCGCCTGCAGTCAGCGATCGCCATGGCGACGGAAAGCGGCGCGGTCCTCGATGAAGCAGAGGCAACTCGTGAGCTCGCGATCCTGTACCAGCGCCTCGATCGCAACCAGGAAGCCCTGCGGATGCTCAATTCCGCCCACCGTCTCTTCACGAGATGGGGAGCCCGGGCCGATGCGCAGGACGTTGGCGGCAAGATGGCGGCGTTGGAGCGCATTGATCTGGACCTTGTGGCCGGGTGGGGCCGATCGATCGAATCGGCTGACGCATACACCTTTGGCCATTCCGAGCGGGTCGCCCAATACGCTGACGCGATTTCAGAGGCGCTCGGCTGGGATGAGTATGACCGCACCACGGTGCGACTGGGCGCGTATCTCCACGACCTCGGCAAGGTCCGCGTGCCGCATGAGATCTTGAACAAGCCTGGCCCGCTCACGCGCGAGGAGCGGGAGATCATGGAAATGCACCCATTGTACGGGCTCGAGATGCTGGGATCGGTCGAGTTCCCCTGGGATGTCAAGACAATCATCCGATCGCATCACGAGAAAGTGGACGGGAGTGGCTACCCCGACCGGCTGCGCGGAGACGAGATTCCACTCGCCGCCCAGGTCATCTGCATTGCCGATGTCTACGACGCGCTCACAACCCATCGCACCTACCGAGCCGCCTTCCCGCACGACGCCGCACTGGCCGAGATGCACGCCAGTCGTGCCTGGTGGCGGCACGAGGTGTATCAGGCGTTCTTGAATTCGGTCGCGCAAACCCGGTCGGTCGCCCAGGTCGCGGCCTGACTGAAGGTCGGGACGTAGGGGTTAGGGGAACGACCACGGCGCTTGCTACCCAGCGGGTAGGGGCGACGCAATGCGTCGCCCGCCATTAGACGTTGGGACGTTGGGACGTTGGGACGTTAGACGATGGAAACAAATTTCGAAGGCCAGCCACGGCGCATCCCGCTAGCCCTCGAGGGTTGTTTTCCAACGTCTAACGTTCAACGTCTAACGTCCAGCCTATTGCGCGGGGTACTCGAATATCTGCGTCGGCACCGATTGCGTGCGCGCGAGCGCGATGTCGCGCGGCTCGATGTAGAATCGCTCGGAGCCATTGGTGCTCGTGAAACGCACGCTGAATCGGGCGTTGGGATCGGAGGTGACGGGAAACGCGAAGTCGACCCGCCACAGACGTTTCGAGTGGACCGGTATGGCGGCAAGCACGCTGAACCCGACGCCGACCGCAGTGGGCGAATTCACACCGTACGGGACCCCTTCCGCCCAAATGCGTCCGACGTCGGCGAAGCCCGCCACGCCAATCTCGCCGATCGACTTGATGGGGCCGAGGAGCCATCGCTCCTCGAATCTCGTCACACTGCGCTGGCCGCCGGCGACCAGCGATCCTGTGAACCCCCGGACGCCGCCTCGCGGATCTGCGAACGTGAGTGCGAACGGGACGTGCGAGTCGAAACCGAGCGAGTACTCTTCGCTGAGTACCACCGTGTGGACGGGTACCGGCTTCCAGTACAGGGCACCACGACCCGAGACGAAGATGTCATCCCAGTCGCCCGAGCCGAGATCGTCGCGCGCTTCCCCACTCGCTTGTGCAGCCAACAAGAAGCGCGATGAGCCAATCCCCGCATACCCGCCCGAGCCCAGGAACACGTCGTTCGTCGACGAACCGAGCAGGTGTACGCTGCGTCCACCCACCACGCCGATCTCTGTCCCCAACATGATGTCCTGTTCACCGCTCAACGCATCGAACCCGCGCACACGCAGGAAGCGGACATCTCGGACCCCGCCGATGACATTGATCCGGGTCGCGTTGAACTCCGAGTAGCGTGCGACGAGCCCGGGATTGGTGTCCGGGCGGGTGCCAGCCCCGGGCGGCAACAGCACCGGCTGCGACCCAGGCGCTTCACGCTCATCGGAGACCGACATGCCGAAGAGCGCCAGGTGGCCGGGACCACCCTGGACGCGACCCACGCCGCCCACCTGCGCGAACCGGCGGCGCATGTCGAGATACGGGGCAAGCGGCGTTGCGGCATTGAGGAATCCGACGTATGTGCGCCGCTCACCCGCTTGAGCGATCCATCCGAAGCGTTGCAGGTCCGTGAAGAACGGATGGACGAAGGTGCCGGTCCAGTATCCGCCCAGGACGTCGCGCGTGCCTTGCAGCGACAACTCCCAGGGCTTGCCGAACACGGTGTACTGCGTGATGCGCCCCGAGTATCGATCGCGAAGTCCCAGGCCGTCGGCCCACGCGCCGAGGACGCTGACGCCCTGCCCGCTCAGGTTTCCTTCACCAAGTGTCGCCGCGGTGAAGTGCGGCGCCTGGCTGCGAACGGCGAGTCCGCCCTGGAGCGAGATTTCGTCAGCCGTGACGACGGCGACGCGTACTCCGCCTTGACCGTCGTCGTACGGCGTCACGCGGACCTCGGCCAGAAACGGCTGCGCGCGCAGGATGCGCTCCGACTCCTCCCGCCGAAGCTCCGTGCAAGCCTCGCCGACATGAAGCGCGAGAAAATTGCGGATTACTTGCGGCCGCGTCACCGCGTGTATCGCTGTCAGCCCGCGCGCCAGCTGACGCCACGCGCCTCCGAATCCAGCGTAGTAGGGGGCGCGGGACTGGATGTCGATGGCGCTCACGACGCGGCCATCGCACGGACTCACCACGCGCGAGGTGTCCTGCGCCGCCAGCAGGCCCCCCGGCACAGTCAGACCCATGCTCATGGCAATCGGCAACGCTCCCGTGCACCAGAGGGCGACGGGATATCCTCGTTCGCGCGTGCGTTCCTCCCTGCGCCCTCGGCCAGCAGCCTCCATGACCAACCGGAGCTAAGTCCCTGACCCAGAGCGCGTTCCAACCAGCCCTAGCCGTAACGCCACGTTACACCGCAGCCGCCGTCACACAAGGCCGACCGCGCAGGATCAGCAGTCGTTCCCTCAATGTGCCGTCTTGTCTCCTCTCTCCTCTCTCCTTTCTCCTTTCTACGGCGGCGCTAGCCGCCGTCCCCTGACCCCCGACCCCCGACCCGTGATCCCTGATCCCGCAGTCGCCGTTCGTATATTGTCAGTGCCATGCCTCGACACCTCACCGAGCAGGACAGCGAGCATCCGATCGTTGCGGTGACCGCGACGATCCGCGCGGACGACGACGGTGTTCCGCGGGTGCGATTGCCGGCGGCCTACCTCGCGATCCTGGAACGCGCCCGGCTCGTGCCCATCGTCCTTCCGCCGTTCAACGGGACAGCATCGGCGGTGGCGGCGGCGGTCGGCCGCGTGCTCGATGCGGTCGACGCGCTCGTGTTGACCGGCGGAGAGGACGTGGACCCTGCCCGCTATGGTGCCTCGCCCAGTCCGCACCTGGGCCCAACCAACGCCGCGCGTGACGCAACGGAGATCGCCGCGGTCCTTGCGGCGTCGCAGCGAGGACTCCCGACGCTCGCCATTTGCCGTGGCATTCAGGTGCTCAACGTGGCGCTCGGCGGCACACTGATTCAGGATATCCCGAGCGAGCGGCCGCACGCGCTTGGACACGATCCTGATGCCCCGCGCAACGCGCGCACGCACGCAGTTCGAGTGGTCGAGGGTTCGCGGGTGGCGCGAGCGCTCGGCGCGACTACGCTGCAGGTCAACTCGGTCCACCACCAGGCGATCGACCGTCTCGCGCCGGGGCTCGTCCTGACGGCGACCGCGCCCGACGGCATTGTCGAAGCCGTGGAAGGCGCCGATGACGACCGCTGGTGGCTCACGGGCGTGCAGTGGCATCCCGAGGAGTTCGTGCGCGACGACCAGGCCCCCGACCACGGGCTCTTCGCCGCGCTGGCCGAGGCGATAGTGACACGGCAGACGTTGGACGTTGGACGTTAGACGTTAGAAGACAACCTCGAGTCCAGCCACGGTGAAGCAAGCCGGCCCTCGCGGTTTGTTCTCCAACGTCTAACGTCCAACGTCTAACGTCCCATTCCCCCGCACAAACCCCGAAATCCGGCCCCACCAGTATTGTTATCTATGGTCGAGATCGTTCTTGAGGGCGTACTCTTTATAGGGCTCGTCGCGACAATAGTGGTTGTCGCGGTCTTCGCCCTCCTCCAATTCACGCCACTCGGGCTGCGAGTGCGGCAGGCCCGCAACCGCATCCTCATTGAGCAGGCGGCGGAGCGCACGTGCCCGGTGCACGGGCCTCACGCCGCCACTGACATGGTGCTGCTCCCAAGCGGGGAGCGCATTTGCCCCGAGTGCTTTAAGGAGGTCGTACATGACTAGCACCTTCACAAGTCGATTTTCACAAATGCGATCCGCCGGCGGCGATGGCGGTGTTGGCCACACCACGCTCCGACTCGCTGGGATCGTCGTGGGCATCGTCGTCATGCTGCTGCTGCTCCCGACGACCGTGACATACATCCACCCGGGTCACGTGGGCATTGTCATCAGCCGCACGGGCGGCGGTGTCGAGGCAACGCCGCTCACTGCGGGATTGCACACGCGGAATCCGCTGACGACCGGCATCGAGGAGTACCCGATCTACATGCAGACCCTCGTGCTCGCGAAAAATCCGTCCGAGGGATCGCCCGACAACGAGGAAATCAACGTCAATAGCGTTGAGGGACAGCCCGTTTCTCTGGACGTAGCGATGTCCTTCGAGCTCGACGCCGCGCAGGTGCCCGAGCTGTACAAGACCTTCCGCAATAACATCGAGACGATCCAGCACAACTACGTGAAGCAGACCATCCGCCAGGCCTTGCAAACGGTCGTCGGCAGCGAAGCGATCGCCGACATCCTGGGGCCGAAAAAGGCAGAGGTGGTCACGCGCACGCAGGACATGCTGGAGAAGAACCTGAGGCCCTACGGTTTCCTGGTGAAGCAATTCACCATCAACGAGATTCGGGCGCCGCAGTCCGTGATCGACGCGATCAACGCGAAGAACGTGATGCAGCAGGCCGCGTTGACGTCACAGAACGAGCTCCAGAAGAAACAGTTCCAGGCGACCGGCGACTCCATAGAAGCCGCCGGCCACGCCAAGGCCATCCTCGGCGAAGCCGAGGCGCAGGCAAAGGCGAACCGCTTGCTGTCCGAGAGCATCACACCCAATCTCGTCTCATACGAGATGGCCAAGAAGTGGAACGGCCAGATGCCGCAAGTCTCCGGCAGCGCGATGCCGATGATACAACTGCCGAAGCCGTAACCACGGGGGTCGGGGGTCAGGGGTCAGGGAACAAATCGGAAGGCCGGTCGCATCGCACAGCGACCGGCCTTCGTCGTTTGTTCCCTGACCCCTGACCCCTGACCCCTGACCCCTGCCGTCAACTCACCATCCGCCACCGTGCTTCGTCCTGCACCTGACGCATGAGACGCTCCGGACTATGCGCGTTCGGAAACAAGTACGCGTCGCTGACGCGATTGAGCGCGATCCGAAGCGTGCCGAAACGACGCGCCGCCGTGGTGAAGAGTGTCGCGAGTCCGTGTTCTGCTGCGAGTCGGTGCGACGCGGCGAGCTCGTAGCCGCGGCGACCCATCTCCTCGTAGTAGTCGAGTGGCGGTGCGCCGCGCCGGGAGCGGCGTGCCTCGATGTAGTCGGGGAACATGCCACTCAACCAGAGCGCATAGTTGCCCATGTGTGCCTGCACGAGGAATGCGCGGCGCACATCCGGGCCACTCGTCGCTCCCGTGAGGCCCACGAGCGTGTCGTATTGCTCGTCATTGATGTCCGTCACCTTGCTCGCGCGGTCCCGCAGACCGAAGTGCATGATGATCGACGCGACAAAATCCGCCATCACGCGATCGCGCTCTCCCACGTCACACAGCGCGTGCCGCACGATGACGTAGGAGAACAGCGGATACGACGCGCACACGCCCGGGCGACGCTCCAGCAGACCGGCCAGCAGGCGCGGGTCGTCGAGCAGCTCATCGAGTCCCTGGTCGCGCAGCGTCGCCTCCGCGCGATCGTATGCCGCCTGCGACTCGTGTCCGATCAACCGAAGGGCTAATTGCGCATCGTCGCGTTGCAACGTGCGTCGGACGTTCGCCAGGATCATGGTCTCTCCGTTCGTCGCCGTACCGACTACTGCGCTTATACACCGAACGTGCCACGCCTGCTCGACACGCGGGCGATTTAGTAGGCGACGATCGCAAAGCGAGCGCGAAACAGCGTGTCACGCTTTGTGTAGCACTCGTTGGAGATGAGTGCTGACGGACGTCTCGAACAATTGGTTCTGCAATCAAAAGGCGACGCATCGCGTCGCCCAGTCCCGCCGTTTTCTCCTCTCTCCTTTCTGCGCTTCTCCTTTCTCGGGCGCGAAGCGTCCGCTAGGGCCTCGTCCGTCGCTCCGCCACTGCGTCCGCGATCCCGACGAGCAATCGCGACACGCGCGCCAGTTTCATGTAGTCGATCCGCGACGCGACGTCCGTGACCTGGTGGTAGTCGGCGTGTGGGCCGCTGGTGAACAACACGACGGGCACGCCGTGCTCACCATAGGGATACGAGTCCGCGCGATAGTAGATCCGTTGCGGATCGGTCGCGACGTCCCACGAGCGATTGAAGGTGAACGGCAATGGGAGCGCCGCGTTCACGGAGTCGACGAGCAGCCCGAGCGCGCGACTGCGACCTCCAGGCATCACGTCCGGACCGACCACGTACAGCGAGTCGGGCGCGTTTCGGCCGACCATGTCCGCATCGATGAAGGCGACGAGCGAGTCGATGGGCATCGTCGGATGCGATGTAAAGTACCCGGACCCGAGGAGCCCCTTCTCCTCACCGGTGTGCCAGATGAAGAGCACGGATCGGCTGGGCCGCGGGCCCTGCATGAGCGTGCGCGCCGCTGCGAGCAGCGCGACGCATCCGGAACCATCGTCGTCGGCCCCGTGCGCGACCGAGTCGCCGCGCGACGCCGGCAGGATGCCGAGATGGTCGTAGTGCGCGCCGAGGGCAACCCACGTGTTGCGCCGCGCGGTGTCACGTCCCGGAATCGCAGCCAGCACGTTGTACGACTGGATGGCCGTGTGCCTGACCTCCACCGTGCCGGTGAATCGCCCGTGCAAGCCCTGCGGCCGGTCGTCGCGCGGCCACCGCTCGGGAAGCAAGGGTGATCCGTGCGCGGGCAAGCCCAGTAGGATCATGGGCGTCGTCTCGCCCTCACTCGGCGACGCGTGCGGAAGATCCACCGTGCGGTCCACACCCGACGCCGCATCCACGGCGCTCAGCGTCCCCCGCCGGAGCGCGCGGCTCGTCGCGTCGTACAGGTCGGCGGACGCGCCCGCGAGCAGCACGATGACACCCGCAGGATGCCGCGACAGAATCCGCTGCAGGCGAATGGCGATCGCCGGCGGTGACTCGAGCTCGGCCCGCCGCGATGCGTCCGCTGTGGGCGGCGCGCCGTTGACAACGACGACGATGTGGCCGGCGATGGGCACGTGTGCGAGATCGTCGCCGTGATCCGCGTGCTCGAGACCATACCCCACGAAGACGAGCGGTCCCTCCGCCTCGCGCCGTATCGGAGGGTAGCCGGGCCCGAGCTCCATGAGTGGTCGCAGCCCGTCGAGCGCCCGCCCTTCGCCATGCGCCGGATGGACGATGAATTGCGTTCCACTTCCGATGGCCGTCCGGATGAGCGGGATGCGCTGGACGTAGCCGCTGTCACCTGCGGGCGTCAGCCCCAGGGCTGCGGCTCGAGCGGCAAGAAACGCGGCGACACGCACTTCGTCCGCCGTCCCGGCCTCACGCCCGCGAAACGAATCCGAGGCCAGCACCAACAGGTCGCGGCGCAACTCCGCGGCGCCCGGGGGCAAGGGATCGGGCGCATTGAGCGGCGCATGCGACGTGATGACCGGCGGGCTGCTGCACGCGACCACACCGGCCACCCACATCGCGCCGACAAGCGACTGAATCCGTCCCATCACTATTCGACTGGCGACCCGCCACCCCGGCAACGCCCCGTGGACGCCCCCGCCAACACGTCCGCACGGCCAAGCTCTACGGCTTCAAGCCGTCGTTCAATCAGACGCACACCGTGCCGGACAGTGCAAGCGGCTGGTGGGTGACGCCCTATATCACTTCGGGGTCGACCAGGGTCCGGTCGCGTTGATGATCGAGACCTGCCGCACCAGCCTAATCTGGGATCACTCGTCGCTCAACGTACCTCACCACTGGTTTGCGGTGCGCCGGCTTTCGGGGTGGCTGGCTGTGAGAATGGCATCGCCTTCGTGGGTCCATTGTCACACCTCCGTGAAAAGCGCACAAAGATCTGCCAGCCGTCGCGGGCGCCTTTGACAATCCGTTGGGATGCACACCAGATTCTGCGTTTGCGATCGGTGTCGCTCGCGATGCCTTCCTCTCGACAACCGGCCTCGACCGCACGTGATCGTGTCGCTCACTGTGCAGCACGCTGGTGACGGCGATCGCGCGTCTCGCGCGAGCGATGCGGGCCGAAAGGACGCAACCGATGGACTCGGTGCGCCGCCCGAGCAGGACGCGATCGGTGATGCGAGATGGCGGGCGCTGCCTGCGCCTCGCAACGGCGCTCGTGTGCCGACTCGTCGCCGCGATCAGCACGGTACCACCACTACTCGCTAGCCAGGAGCTCTCGACGGCATCGGGCCACTACCATCTCGATGTCTGGCATGAGCAAGACAGCCTGCGCCTCGCGTTCACGTCGAATCTGGTCGAGACGCGCGACGGCTATCTCTGGCTCTCGTCGCAATCGGGCCTCACCCGCTTCGACGGTGTGCGCTTCACGGTGTTCAACGGCACGACGCTCCCGCTCCTGCGCGGACACCCGGATCTCCAGATCTATCCGCTGCTCGAGGATGGCGAGGGTCGGCTCTGGATCGGCACTGACGGTGGCATGCTCGCGTACGACGGCACGCAGCTCCGCGCGACCGCCCTCGATTCATCCTTCAGCACCGACCAGGTCAACGTCGCGGCGGTCGACGGCGCCGGGACTGTGTGGGCCGTGACGCGCAGTGGACGCGTTTTTCGCGTGGCGCGCGGCGGGTCACCCGAGATCCGACGTGCCGTCAGCACCAGCTACTCGGGCAGCGGCATCACGGTCGACGCGGTCGGCGACATCTGGATCGTCGTCGGCGCGTCGCAAGTCTACCGCGTACACCATGACAGTCTCTCGGCGGTTGCGTTCCCGGGCGAGGCCGGGCTCGCCGATGTGCGGCGTGTCTATGCCACCGCGGACAGCTCCATTTGGCTCGGCATGCCCAACGCGATCGTGCAATGGCGCCACGGCCACTTCCGCCGGATTCCACTCCCTGCGGGGCAGGCGCTCGACGCGGTGTCATGCTTCGCGATGAGCCCGGACGGCGCACTCTGGATCGGCACGCGAGGCGCGGGACTCTATCGGTACGACGGACGCAACTTCACTTCCTTCACGCATTGCGACGGCCTCTCGGACGATCGCGTCGCCGACATCTTGGTCGATCGCACCGGCAATATCTGGGTTGCGACACGCGATGGGCTCAACCGATTACGCCCCGTGCCATTCGGCGTGGTCACCGCATCCGCCGGACTTCCTGCAGCGATGCCCGGAGGGATGGTGCAGGATGCATCCGGGGTGGTATGGCTCGCGCCTCCGACCGGTGGGTTGTTCAAAGGCCGCGTCACGAGCGGTCGCGCCGCGTTCACCTCGGTCGAGCCCGTCAACCATGCCGATCGCATCAACGCGCTGGCGGTGGGGCAGGGCGGGACCATTTGGGCGGGCCGACTGGGTGGCACGGTCACCCGCTTCGGTGGCGCCCGCTCCACCGAGCGGCTGGCCGGCCTGCCACCAGTGACGGCGCTGCTCGAGGATGCGGATGGCACGCTGTGGGTCGGCACGTGGAACGGTCTCGTTCGCGTTGCGGACGGGCGGCGTACGGTGCTCACCACGCAGAATGGCCTCGCCGACAACGCAGTCCAGCGGTTGTTCCGCGATGCGCACGGCACACTCTGGGTTGCCACACAGAAGGGGCTCGCCCGCGCCGTGAATGACAGCGATCGCTTCGTGACGCAGCCCATGCCGCCAGGCAGCGCCGAGCGCGCCCTGGTGTTGTTCGAGTCGCCACCGGGCAGTGTGTGGGTCGGAACAGCGGATGGGATCGCCCGCGTGACCGGGGGGCCCCCGGTGTTCCTGACCGCGAGTCGAGGGTTGCCCGAGAGCTGGGTCGGTGCCGCGGAACTCGACGGACTCGGCAATCTCTGGCTCGGCCAGCTCCGTGGATTGACCCGCGTGAGCGTCGCGGATCTCGAAGCGGTCGCCGAGGGACGCAAACCAGCGCTCACCACCGCGGCGAGCTTCGAAGCCCTGGACGGCATGCCCGGTGGCGACCCCGCCGGCTGGCCGCACCCGTGGTCATTCAAGGATGCGGCCGGCAAACTCTGGTTCGCGATGGGACACGGACTCGTGACGGTCGACCCCACCCAACAGGTCGAGCGCGACGTGCAGCCGCCGCTCATGCACATCGAGGAGGTCTACCTCGATGGCACGCGCACGCCACTCGCGCCGACGGTCACGTTGGCGCCGGGTATTCGGCGCGTCGAGATCCGCTACACCGGCGTCGATCTCGCCAACGGGCCAGGCGTGCGGTTCGGGTATCGCCTCGACGGCTTCGACACCGGCTGGACCAACGCGGGCGCGCAGCGCGCCGCGGCATACACCCGACTCGCGCCGGGCCACTACCGGTTCCGCGTCATCGGCCGTGCGGCGGGCGGCGCGTGGAGTCCATCAGAAGCGACCGTCTCACTTGTCGTCGAGGCTCCGTTCTATCGGCGCGCCTGGTTCGTGGTGCTCATGACGTCGCTCGCGGCGCTCACCTTGTGGAGCGTGTATTACGTGCTGCTCGCGACGCGTACTGCGGCGATCCGTGATGAGCGCTCGCGACTTGCGCGCGAGATCCACGACTCGCTGCTTCAGGGATTCGGCGCGATCGCCTTGCAGCTGCATGTCACCTCGGCCCGCCTCGGGCTCTCGTCATCACAACAGCCGCTGCTCGATCGCGTGCTCTCGCTCATCGATCGGACGCTGTCGCACGCGCGGGAGGTGGTGTGGGATATGCGCCTCCCGGGTGTCGCCACGACGGATCTCGCGACGGAATGCGATGACGCCGCGCGCCGGATCGTCGCGGACACGCGGATGAGCGCACACGTCACGACGCACGGCCGGCCGCGTCACCTCTCGCGCGCGGTGCAGACGGAATCGCTCCGCATCGTCGAAGAGTCGCTCACGAACGCACGCAAGCACTCCGCGGCAAGCAATGTGCGCGTGGAGCTGAACTACGGGTGGCGCCGCCTGCGCGTGACGATCGCCGACAACGGGTGCGGCTTCGAGCTCGACGGCGACGGGACCGGCGCGGGGCACTGGGGGCTGCTGGGGATGCGCGAGCGCGCCAGCCGGATCGGTGCACGACTCTCTGTGGAGAGCGCGCCAGGCTCCGGCACGAGAGTGGCGCTCGATGTGCCGTATCGCTGAAAGAATTAACCGGTCGACGTATTGTCCCGTCTGCCGACACGCACTACCCCTACGGTGATGGCCCCTTCACCCATTCGAGTCATGACGGTCGATGACCATCCGCTGTACCGGGATGGGGTGAACGCATTATTGGCGCTGCACCCGGACCTCGAGCTCGTGGCCGAAGCGGGCGATGGCGTCGAAGCGCTCGAGTTGTTTCGGATCCACCGGCCCGATGTCACGCTGATGGACTTGAGCATGCCCCGCATGGGCGGCGCCGAGGCGACCGAGAAGATCATCGGCGAGTTCCCCGACGCGCGGATCATCGCGCTCACGACGTACCAGGGCGACGCCGACATTCATCGCGCGCTCGAGGCAGGCGCCCAGGGCTATCTCCTCAAGGACTCACTGCGCCACGAGGTGGCCGACGCGATCCGCTCGGTGCATTGCGGCGAGCGCGCGCTGCCCAATGGGGTCGCCCAGCGACTTGCTGCATTCACGCCGCGGGTCGACCTGAGCGAGCGCGAGGTCGAGGTTCTCAACCTCGTTGCGAAGGGACTCTCGAACAAGGGCATCGCCAACCGGATCGGCCGGACCGAGGCAACGGTCAAAGTCCACGTCCTGCACGTGCTGCAGAAACTCGGGGTGAACGACCGGACTGAAGCCGTGACCGTGGCCCTCCAGCGCGGGATAATCCACCTCAGCTAAGCCGGTCGGTGTAGGCGAAGATTGACCGAGCAATCAATGCCGGCCGGTGTCGGGCGCACCTAGGTTGTGGGCCGTGACGATTCCCAGCGCTCGCGCCACCCCTCTCTCGACAGGCTTCGCACGCCGCTCGATGGCCGACGGCTAGTTGCGTCGCTCGCGCCATCGTCGAGCTCGCCGCACACGTCGGCCACGTGCGACGTCCTACCCATATCAACCACAGAGTGGAGGCGTGGGCCACACCCACACTCATCACCTCTAGGACGCGCGTAATGGCAAGCCGCACATCGGCCTACGCGATGATGAAGGAGTTTACCATCCAATGACAAGCGAACCGACACAGACGCGGCCGCGCCGCGGGAGGGTTCAGTGATGGGGTTCCTGGCTCGGATTCCCTCCGCCGTCTTGCTCCTCGTGGTGATCGGCTTCACTGTCGCGGTCTTCGCCGGGAGTCAGCTCTGCCTGCGCAATCGCTTCGGCCATCGGTTCCGCCAACATACGGCGGTGGGCGGCATCATCATCACGGTGGCCGGCACCATCTACGGCACCATCCTGGGCTTCATGACGGTCGTCGCGTGGCAGCACCATCAAGAAGCCCGTGATGTCGTTGTCGCCGAGTCGGATGCCGACATCAATGCCTGGCATACCGCGGTCGGCCTGCCGCCGGCCGCGCGCCAGCGCGTGCGCGCCGACATGATCCAGTATGCGAATCTCATGGTGGGGCACGAGTGGTCCACGATGAAGCGCGGCTCGTTCGACGCGAAGGCAGGGATCGTAGGAATGGATGCGATCGACGCGGTGGGAACAGTTGTGCCAGCCAACGAAGCCGAATCCAACGCGCAGAACGCCACGATGCAGCAGCTCACGATCATCCATGACGCTCGCCAGCGTCGTGTTGCGATCAACGACGACGGCATCTCGTGGTTTCAATGGCTCGTGCTGATCGAGGGCGCGGTCTGGATCGCTGGCCTCGCGTGCCTCATCGGCATGCGCCACATGCGCATCCACCTGCTCATGTCCTCGACGGTGGTCGTGCTCATCACATCGATGCTCGTGCTCCTTTTCGAGCTCCAGTATCCGTTCCGGAGCGACATCGGCATACCGCCGACGGCTTGGAACCACGCGATCGAGCACATTCACGAGATGCAGAGCAGCGAGCCACCGGTGATGAAAGCGCCGGGCGACACGAAAGCCCCGATCGAAATGAATTGAGTGTGCCCCTGTGCCGAGCGACGCACTTCAGTCGCTTCGAGCTCTCGACGATTCACCTGCGCCTCACACGCTCTCGTTCGTTGCTTCGGGCGGGCGCGCCAGATCCCGCCCTAGCGGCTGCCCCCCTGTGCGGAAATGGGATGCTGTCGGTGATCGGCCGCACTTACGCGGTCGCGTCGACCTCGCACCCTGCGGAGGCGAAGGACTGTGGTCCGGCCCGCTCCCCGCGCGCTCGACCACTGACTACCACGGCGTCGCCAGGACCCGGTCGCCGAGCCAGAACGAGCGCTCCCCGCCGTGGAGGCTGAGACCCCCATCCGCGGCACGCCTGTACTCCTCGAGAAACCGCCGGCGAGATTCGCCGGTGTCTGCCTTGGTCTCCCCTCTCCTCTCTCCTTTCTCCTTTCTGCGACGCGCGCAGCGCGAGTCGGAACGACCGCGACGATTCGCAGGTATCTGTCCTGGTCTCCTTTCTCCTCTCTCCTTTCCCCTATCTACGACGCGCGCTAGCGCCAGTCGTCGGAGCAGGTCAGACTACAGCAGAATGATCTATATCGGGATCCCCGTCTTCAACGAAGCTCCAACGATCGGCGTCCAGCTCTGGCGTATCCGTCAAGTGTTTCAGAGCTTCCCGCGCGACTACGAGCTGCTGGTCTACGACGACGCGAGCACGGACGCTACGGCGGAGGTGATGCGCCCCTACGCCGAAGTGCTGCCCCTGGGTATCACTCGCGGCGCAACCCACGTCGGCTATGGCGCAGCCCTGAACGCACTCTGTCGCGCGGCCGCCGCTCGTACGCGATATGCGCGGCGTGACGCGCTAATCATCATGCAGGGCGACTTCACGGATCAGCCTGAGCACATCCCCGAGCTCATCAAGCGGTTCGAGGGCGGCGCGGATGTCGTCGTGGCCGAACCGCCGGCGACCGCGGCACGGCCAGCTCCCGTGCGGCGGCTCCGGTGGGTTGCGCCCTGGCTGCTTCGCGCCTTCGTGCGCATCCCGGGGATCGCAGATCCGTTCAGCTCGTTTCGCCTGTTTCGCATCTCGGTCCTGCGAGACGCGTTCAAGGCAGCTGGAGGCGCCGACGCCCGCCTCGTCACATGCAATGGCTGGGCCGCAAACGCGGAGTTGTTGCTGCGGACCATTCCGCTCGCCCGGCGCGTAGAGACGGTGCAGCTCGCCCCGCGGTATGATCTGCGTCAGCGTCCGAGCCGCGTGCGCCCGATGGCCGACGCACTCATGCTGTACCGCTTCGGCCGCGGCGCTCGGGCCCTTCAGCCATCGCCCCACATTGCCGGTCGGCCGACGTGATACGGCGGCGCCGGAATGCATCACTGGGCGCGGTGATCGCCGCGGTGGTGGCGGCGTCGGTCAGCGCGCAAGCCACGACGCCACCTGTCGGCCTGCCCGTTGACTCGGGACGCGCCGGCGCCGACCCGCCAGCGCCGACGAGTGTGCCGCCGAGCCCCGAGGTCCCTTTCTCGGTCGGCGAGCGTGCGACGTACAATGTGAAATTCGGTTTCCTGCACGTCGGGACTGGCGTCATGACCGTCGCCAACGTGCAGACGCTGCGCGGGCACGACGTGTGGCATACTGTGTTCGATATCAAGGGTGGAACGCTATTCTATCACGTCAACGATACCCTGGAGAGCTGGTTCGACGTCAGCACGCTGTCCTCGCTCCGATTTCTGCAGCGTCTCGACGAAGGCGGCAGGATTCGCAACCGGAACTATGAGATCTTTCCGGACAGCTCGCTCTACGTGCTCAACCGCAAGCCGCCGCAGCCGTCGGTTCCCGATCCGCTCGACGATGGCTCGTTCCTGTTCTTCGTTCGCACGCTGCCGCTCAACGTCGGCGAGACATATACGTTCCCCCGCTACTTCAATCCCAAGGCAAATCCGGTCACGATCAAGGTCATCCGGAAGGAACGCATTCAGGTGCCCGCGGGAACGTTTCAGGCCGTCGTCGTCCAGCCGATCATCAAGACGTCGGGAATCTTTGGCGACAAAGGCCGCGCGGAAGTGTGGTTCTCCGATGACTCGCTGCACATCGTACTGCAAATGAAATCGAAAATGAGTATCGGCTCGCTCGACATGTTCCTGCGATCTTTCCAACCCGGGCGCGGAGCCGCCGCGAGCGTTCCGACTGGCGCCGCACCCGATAGTGCGGTACTTCCTCCAGAGCCTCCGCCCCCGGCGAATGCCGGGAAGCCCGGACAGGTCGACGCGCCGAGCAAACCCTGAGTCCGTCCAACCGCTCCATGGACCGCGTGCCCGAGGCCGATCTCTCCGCCGTCCGCACGATTGCCGTCGCCCAACGACCCACCAAGGTGTCGGCGACCGAGGTCGCGCACCCACCGCCGCCGGGCAACGCGACCTTTGGTGCGTTCATCGACTCGCTGCCAAATGTGCTGGTCGCGCGCGATTTCCGAGCGGTCACGACCGCCATCGTCGACGCACACCGCGCCGAGCGTGCCGTGATCGTGATGGTCGGCGGGCACGTCGTCAAAACCGGGTTGACCCCGTTGCTCATCGATCTGATGCGGCGCGGTGTCATCACCCACGTCGCGATGAACGGCTCAGCCGCGATTCACGACTATGAGAATGGCGCGATTCGGAGCCACCTCCGAGGACGTCGCCCGCGGCCTGCGCGATGGGACGTTCGGCATGGCGGAGGAGACCGGCCGCGGGATGAATGAGGCGTTCAGCGCCGGCATGCAGTCGGGCTGGGGTATGGGGGAGTCGTTGGCCCGGGCGCTCGAACGCACCACCGCGCTCGCGCACCCGGAGCTGTCGCTCTTGCTCGCCGGACGCCAGCTCGGGATCCCCCTGACGGTGCACGCGGCGATCGGGGCGGACATCATCCACCAGCACCCCGCGACCGATGGGGCCGCCATCGGCGAGACGAGTCACCGCGACTTTCGACGGCTCGCCGCGGCTCTCGAGGGTTTGGACGGTGGTGGCGCCGTGCTCAACATCGGGAGCGCAGTCATTATGCCGGAGGTGTTCCTCAAGGCGCTCACCGTCTGCCGGAATCTCAATGGGGGTCGGCCCACCGGCTTCGTCACGGCGGACTTCGACATGCAGCGACACTATCGCCCGCACGTCAATGTCGTCGATCGACCGACCCGGGATGGCGGACAGGGTTACGAGATCACAGGACACCATGAGCTCATGGTGCCGCTCCTCGTATGGGCGGTGGTCGACGCGTTAGAACGACGACCCTGAGAACCGCGACCGAAGCCGCCGTGCGGTCTCGGGACTGACGACGCGGATGACGAGGTAGATGATGGCGCCGATCAAGAGGACTTTGACCGCCAGCCGGACCAGCCAGAACGTCAAGGCCATCGCCGTGCCGAACACGCTGAAAACGGTGCCGAGCAGGAAGAATCCCAGCAGGGCGAAAATGCCAATCATGAATACGGTACGGATCATCGTCAGACACTCTGTTCGGGTTCACCCACCATTACGAACCACCTCCCTACAATGTTTCAGGCGTCCCGGGAACTTGTCCACCCGCACCTAGGTCCCGCGGATGCGGCCCTCCCGGCCGCGGGCGCGTCGAAGGCGGGTAGGGGCGACCCATACGTCACCGGCTTGCGCCGTCCCCGCCCAACGGTGGGAGGTCGTCCGTGACCCAATCGGGCGAGGCTGACGTAACGGTGGTCGGCGCGGGCATCATCGGCCTCTGCACGGCCCTGGCGCTCGCCGATCGAGGATTGAGTGTCTATCTGATCGGCGAGAGCCGCTCGGGCGAGGCATCGCCCGCGGCCGCCGGCATCCTGGGCGCGTCGCTCGAGGACACTCATGGCCCGGGGACCTCGGGTGCGGTGTACGACTTCGCGATCGCCGCGCGCGATCGCTATGTGACCTATCTGCCCGATCTTGTCGAGCGCTCCGGAGCGTCGGTTCCCTTCAATCGCAACGGCGTGCTGCAGGTCGCCTTCGACGCCGAGACCGCGGACGCCCTGCGCGGATCGGCCAGCGGGCGATGGGTAGAGGCGCCGGCCCTCGCGGCGCTCGAGCCCGCGGTTGGACACGCGATCGGGGCAATGTTTCATGACCTGGACGGTGCGGTCGACAATGTGGCCATGCTCCGGGCCCTGCGGGACGCAACGGATTGCACGTCGCAAATCGCCCGCGTTCAGGCGCTGGTCGCGAGCATCTCGGTGCACGCCGACGGGGTCACGTGCACGACCGCGCCGGCTCACGAGACGTACCATACGCCGCGCGCCGTGTTGGCGGCTGGCGCCTGGGCCGCCGGGATTCCGGGGGTGCCGCGCCCCTTGCCGATCGATCCGATGCGCGGTCAGATGCTGGCAATCGCCGCCGCCGGCCGCGCGCGGCCGCAGCACGTCATCTATGGGCCGCAAGCCTACATCGTCCCCCGCGGCGAGCGGATCCTGGTCGGCGCGACGCTCGAGCGCGTCGGATTCGATCCATCGACGAACCCGACGGCACTCGCCGCGTTGCGCGCAGGCGGCGCCCAGATCCTCCCCGGCCTCGCGGACGCCCCGCTGCTCTCCTCGTGGGCCGGCCTTCGCCCCGCGACACCCGACCTCTTGCCAATCATCGGACCCGACCCCGACTATCCCGCGCTCACGTACGCCTGCGGGCACTCGCGCAACGGCATTTTGATGGCTCCGCTTACGGCCGACTGTGTCGCTGCGATCGTTGCGGGGGACACGCCCCCCGTCGACGTAAGCCCGTTCCGCGTCGATCGTTTCCCCCTCCCGTCCGTGCGCTTTAGCCGCGGGTCGTCGTCTTCTGACTGAGTCTGTGGCCCGGTATATTGCGAGGCTCTCGCTTCTTTAGGCCGTGTCCGAAATGACAGACACCCTCTACCAAATCATGGGGCGCCGCCGCGCCGAGCCGCTCCCCGAGCGGAAGCCGTCCTGGCTCAAGGTTCGGGCGCCGGGGGGGCCGAACTACGTGCGGCTCAAGTCGCTGCTCCGGGATCTGGATCTACACACGGTCTGCGAGGAAGCGCACTGCCCCAACGTCGGCGAGTGCTGGGAGCACGGCACCGCCACGTTCATGATCCTGGGGGACGTCTGCACCCGTAACTGTGCGTATTGTGCCGTCACGCACGGTCGGCCGCCGACATACGACGTCGAAGAGCCTGCCCGGGTTGCCGCGGCCGTTGCTGAAATGCGGCTGCAGCACGCCGTCATTACATCGGTCGATCGCGACGACCTGCCCGACTTCGGCGCGTCGATCTTCGCCGAGACGGTTCGCCAGATCCATGCGCGCCTCCCCCAGTGCTCCGTCGAGGTCCTCGTGCCCGACTTCCAGGGCACCGAGACATCGATCCGCGCTGTGCTCGAGGCCGGACCGCAGATCTACAATCACAACACTGAGACCGTGCCCCGTCTGTACAAGCGGGTGCGGCCCGGCGGACGATACCCGCGGGTGCTCGAGATCTTTCGACTCGCCAAGCGACTGGCGGCGGAGATTCCGACCAAGTCGGGCATCATTCTCGGCATGGGCGAGACGATGGAAGAGGTCGTCGCCGTCATGCGCGATTTGCGCGCCGCCGACGTCGACATCCTCACGCTCGGCCAGTATCTCCGGCCATCGCCGGCCCACCACCCTCTCGACCGCTACTACACGCCCGCAGAATTCCGCGAGTTGTATGAGATCGGGATGTCCATGGGATTCCGGCACGTGGAGAGTGGTCCCCTGGTCCGCTCGAGCTACCACGCCTGGGAACAAGTGAAGGCGGCGGCGCGCACTGCATGAACACCCCGCCGTCCGCATCCGCCTTTTCGGCGCAGCCCGCGCCGGTCGCTAGTCGCGGTACGACTGCGCCCGCGGCTACCGCGCCGCCCGTCACGGCTCCCGCACCGGCACCCACCGGCGTGGGTCAGGAAGCGGAGACGAGCGACCGCACGCTGCACCGGCAGCTGCTCCGCACGATGCTGCTGCAGCGCCGCTTCGAGGAGCGATCCGGTGAGGCGTACGCACTCGGCAAAATCGGCGGCTTTTGCCACTTGTACATCGGGCAGGAAGCGACCGGCACGGGCGCGATCTCCGTGCTGCGGGACGATGACTACGTGATCACGACCTATCGAGACCACGCGCAAGCGCTCGCCCGCGGCATCTCCCCTCGCGCCGTCATGGCCGAGCTGTTCGGCAAGGCAACGGGCTGCTCGCACGGCAAGGGCGGCTCGATGCACCTCTTCAGTCGGGAACACAACTTCCTGGGCGGGCACGGGATCGTCGGCGCCAATATCCCGATTGCGACGGGGGTCGGCTTCGCGATCAAGTATCGGGGCGGCGACCAGGTCTGTCTCTGCTTCTTCGGAGAAGCGGCGGTCAACTCGGGCGCGTTCCACGAAGCGCTCAACATGGCTGGTCTGTGGCGGCTGCCGGTGGTCTATCTCATCGAGAACAACCGCTACGGCATGGGCACCGCCGTCGAGCGCGCATCCGCCGTTCTGGATATCGCCGAGCGCGCCCGCTCGTACGGCATCGCGCACGCGGTCGTCGACGGTCAGGATGTGCTCGCCGTGCGCCGGGCGGTGGCCGCGGCGGTGGACCGTGCGCGACACGCGCGGACTCCGACGATGATCGAAGCGCTGACCTATCGCTTCATGGGACATTCGATGTCCGACGCCGTGAGCGGCACCTATCGGACCAAGGCGGAACTGGACGAAAATCTGAAGCGCGACCCGATCATGCTCTTGCGTGCCCACATGCACGCGCACGGGGAAGTGACCGACGACGAGGTCGCGCAAATCGACACTGAGGTGCGCGCGGTAGTCGAAGATGCCTGGCAGTTCGCCGACCAGTCGCCCGAGCCGGCGCCCGAGGCACTGCTGGAGGACGTCGTAGTCGAGTCACGACCCGACTCGAACGGCGCGGGCTCGGCTCGCTGACCCGTGCCCGTCCTGACCTATCGCGACGCGCTCAATCACGCACTCCGCGAGGAGATGCAGCGTGACGATCGTGTCTTCCTCATGGGTGAGGAAGTCGGTGTGTACCAGGGCGCGTACAAGATCTCGAAAGGCTTGCTGCAGGAATTCGGGGAGCAGCGGGTCGTCGACACGCCGATCACGGAGCTCGGGTTCGCGGGCGTCGGTGTCGGCGCCGCCATGGCCGGGTTGCGGCCCGTCATCGAGTTCATGACGTGGAACTTTGCGGTGCTCGCCCTCGATCAAGTCGTGAACGCCGCGGCCAAGATGTTGTACATGTCCGGTGGGCAGTTCCCGATGCCCGTCGTGTTTCGTGGGCCCAACGGCGCGGCGCTGCAGCTCGGCGCCCAACACTCCCAGGCATGGGAGTCCTGGCTCATGCACATTCCCGGACTCAAGGTCGTGACCCCTGGCACACCTGCGGACGCCAAGGGCCTGCTCAAGAGCGCCATTCGTGATGGGAACCCGGTACTCGTGTTGGAGGGCGAGATGCTCTACAACACGAAGGGCGACGTCCCCGAGGGCGAGCATCTCGTGCCCATCGGTGTGGCCGACATCAAGCGCGAAGGCGACCATTGCTCGATCATCACGAACGGAAAGATGGTGCTCGTCGCCCAACGCGCGGCCGATGAGCTCGCGAAGGAAGGGATTCGAGCGGAAGTGCTCGATCTGCGAACGGTCCGCCCAATGGACGTCGCGGCGATCACGCAATCCGTTCGCAAGACGAATCGCGCAGTCGTGCTCGAGGAGGGATGGGAGGTGTGCGGCATCGGCGCGCAGGTCGTCGACTACATTCAGCGCGAGTGCTTCGATGAGCTCGACGCGCCCGTCCTTCGAGTGCACCAGGCCGATGCGCCCATGCCGTACGCGAAGAACCTGGAGCGCGCGGCGAAGCCGGACGCCGCCAAGACGATCGCCGCAGTGAAGCGCGTGATGTACCTCCCGTCGTAGCGGATCCCGCCATGGCCACCAAGGTGCTGATGGAAGCCTTGTCGCCCACGATGGAAGAGGGGCGCCTCGTGAGCTGGCACAAGGCCGAGGGCGATCCGGTCAAGGCAGGCGACGTCCTGGCGGAGGTCGAGACCGACAAGGCGATCATGGAGTTGGTCGCGCGCGCGGACGGCGTGCTCCGCAAGCGCCTGATCCCGGACGGAGCGACAACACCGGTCGGACAGATGGTGGGCATCATCGCGGGCCCGGACGAGAACATCGATGCCCTCCTTGGCGCGCCGCCACCGGCCGCCGCGCCGGCAGAAGCACGCAGCGCCGCGCCGGTCGCAGCGGCCGCGCCAGCTCCCGCGGCCGCACCGGCTCCCGCGACCGCACCGCCCGAGCGACCGGCCGCGTCGCCCCCGGTGCAGCCCGCGGGAGATCGTCGAGTGCGTGGCGCGAGTCCCATACCGACGACGCCTGGGCAGTCACAGGGCGAGGCGTCGACTCCGCCACAGGAACAGGTGCCCGTTGTGGATCGGCGCGGCGGCACGGCCCTGCCGCCGGCCGCGGTTGGAGCGACCAGCGCCGCCAGCGCCGCCACCATCCCGGCGATCAACCGCCCCGCTCCGGGAAACGGCGGTCGGATCCGCTCATCCCCGCTCGCTCGGCGACTGGCGTCGGAACGAGGGCTCGATCTCCGAGCCATCGCGGGGACGGGACCCAACGGCCGCGTGGTCAAGCGCGATGTGGAGACGGCCCGCAGCGCGCCCGCGCCACGACCTGCCCCGACCGCGCGTCGTCCCGGCGGAAGGGGATTTCCATGATGTCGCGCTGACCCAGATCCGCAAGACGATCGCCAAGCGGCTGGCCGAGTCGATTGGGCCGGTGCCGACGTTCTATCTGACCGTCGACCTCGACGTCGAGCGCATCGCAGAGATGCGCGCCGCGATGGCGGCACAGGGCGAGTCCTTCAAGGTGTCGGTCAACGATATCCTACTCAAGATCGTGGCGACCGCGGTCGCACAGCACCCCGAGGTCAACGCGCACTGGTTGGGCGATCGGGTCCGCTACTTCAATCGCGTGCACGTCGGCGTGGCCGTGGCAGTCGAGGATGGGCTCATCACGCCCGTGATCTTCGATGCCAACACCAAGGGACTCCGCCAGATCGCCGATGAGGCGCGTGCACTGGCCGACCGGGCGCGCGCGCGCCGGTTGACGCCCGAGGAGTACACCGGCGCGACCATTCTCCGTCTCGAATCTGGGTATGTTTGGGATCGAGGAATTCACCGCTATCATCAATCCGCCGGAAACCGCCATCCTCGCAGTCGGCACCGTGGAGCCGCGACCCGTCGTGATCGACGGCGCGATCACGGTGCGACGGCGGATGCGCATCACCATGAGTTGCGACCATCGCGTCATCGACGGCGCAACGGGCGCGCGGTTCCTGCAGACGCTGCGGCAGTTGGTAGAGAACCCGCTGATGATGGTGTTTTGATTGCTCGTTCGTGCTCCCGGGCGATGCTGCCCTCACCAACCTGACTCCGCATACGCATGGCCTCTTACGACGTGATCTTCTTGGGCGGCGGCCCCGCAGGATATGTGGGCGCCATTCGCGCGGCACAGCTCGGGCTGTCCGTGGGTGTCGTCGAGCGCGAAGGTCTGGGTGGGACCTGTGTGCTCTGGGGATGCATCCCAGCCAAAGCGCTGCTCGAGAGCGCCTATCTGGCCAACAAGGTCCGCCACGCGGCTGATCACGGCATCACCGACGGGTCCGCTCGCGTTCGACTTTGCGCCGGCGATGAAGCGCTCGCGCGCGATCAGCACCCAGAACTCCAAGGGCGTCGAGTTCCTCTTCAAGAAGAACAAGATCACTTGGATCAAGGGACAGGGGACACTCGTCTCGCCAACCACCGTCTCGGTGACCCTTGCCGACGGCAAACAGGAGACCCACGAGGCCAAACGCGGGATCGTCATCTCGACGGGCTCCCGTGTGAAGGGTCTGCCCGCAGCCGGCCTGCCGCTCGACCGCAAGACCGTGCTGTCCTCGGACGATGTGCTCGTGCTCGAGCGCGCGCCAAAATCAATGGCCGTCGTCGGGTGCGGAGCCGTCGGATGCGAGTTCGGCGATGTCTTCGCCTCCTACGGCACCCAGGTGACCATGATCGAGATCGCACCGTCGATGCTGCCGCTCGAGGACGGGGATGTCGCCGCCGAGCTCGCGCGCTCGTTCAAGAAGCGCAAGATCGACGTCCTGACCAATGCCAAGGTGCGTGACGTGCAGATCCGGCCGGAAGGCGTGTCGATGAAAGTGGATGCGGGCGGACAAGAGCAGTCGCTCACCGTCGAGCAGGTGCTCGTCGCCGCGGGGCGCGCACCCAATGTCGACGGGATCGGCCTGGAGAAGCTGGGCGTGAAGCTGACCGACCGGGGCTTCATCCAGATCGACGACCATATGAAGACGTCGGTCGCGGGCGTCTACGCCATTGGCGACGTCGCGGGCCCGCCGATGCTCGCACACAAGGGCCAGCGCGAAGGCGTCGTCGTGGCCGAAACGCTCGCTGGGCTGCATCCCCACCTCGTGAACTACGGCAACATCCCCAATGCCACCTACTGCCATCCCGAGGTCGCATTGATCGGACTGACCGAGGCGCAGTGCAAGGAGCGACAGCTCGCGTACAAGGTGGGCCGCTTCCCGTTCTCCGCGAACGGACGGGCGCGCACGGCGGGCGAGACCGAGGGATTCGTCAAGATCATTCGCCGACGCCAAGTACGGGGAGATCCTGGGCGCGCACATCATCGGCTCCCACGCGACGGAGATCATCCACGAGCTGGCCGTCGCGCGGGAGAACGAGTTCACGGTCGAGGAGGTCGACCTCGCCATCCACGCCCACCCGACGCTCTCCGAGGCGATCGCGGAGGCGACGCTCGACTCGATGGGGCGGATGGTTCATGCCTGAGCTCTGGGTCTCCGACCTCGGCCAGGTGCCGTACGGCGAGGCGTTGGAGCTCCAGCGTGCGGTCGCGCGCGATCGCATCAGCGGTGTGATTCCGGAGGATGTGCTGCTGCTCGTGGAGCATCCGCCGGTCGTGACGCTCGGTCGCGCGAGTACGTCGGCGACCCACCTGACGGCGCCCGCCGCGCTCCTGGCAGCGCGCGGGGTGGAGGTGTTCGAGGTCGAACGCGGAGGGGATGTGACCTTCCACGGCCCGGGTCAGCTCGTCGGCTATCCGATCATCGATCTCAAACGCCACCGGCGGGACCTGCATTGGTACCTCCGACAGATCGAGGGCGCGCTGATCGACGCCCTGGCGACGCTCGGCGTCAGCGCCACGCGCCGCACCGGCCTGACGGGCGTGTGGACGACGACGACCAATCGCAAGATCGCGTCGATCGGGGTCCACGCCCGCGACTGGGTGACCTGGCACGGCTTCGCCCTGAACGTGACGACCGATCTCTCCTACTTCGACCTGATGGTCCCCTGCGGCATCCCCGGCGTCGAGATGACCTCGATCGCCCGCGAACTGGGCGAGGCGCCCCCCGGTGTTGCTGATGTCGTGGCCAACGCCGTCGCCACCCGGTTCGGGCTCATTCCGTTCGCGCACAATTTTGATTCGCCGATCGGCCTCTGATTTCGCGTAGATGGGCGACCTGAAGGTCGCCCCTACATGTTGCTGCGCGCGGCGCTATACCTGGATTCGTCGACCTGCGCCGCAAAAGGCGGGCACGGTACTCCGGACGTCGTACCGCCTCGCCGACATGTAGGGGCGGCATTCATGCCGCCCACTTTGCCACCGGCCGCCACCCGCTGCGCGCCACGACTAACCCCGCGATTTGTGCCACCCCAAACCCCAGACCCCCGAACCCGTCCCTTCGGCGTATCTTCCCCCTATGACGCTCAACCCCGCTCAACAGGCCGCTGCGACACACGGCGATGGGCCGCTGCTGATCATTGCCGGCGCGGGCACGGGGAAGACGCGCACGCTCGTCCATCGCGTCGCGCATCTGATCGAGCGGGGCGCGACGCCCGAGCGCATCCTGCTGCTCACGTTCACGCGGCGTGCAGCGCAGGAGATGCTCGGCCGCGTCGAGCGGATCGTCGGATCGGCCAGTCAACGTGTACACGGCGGCACGTTCCACGCGACTGCGCATTGGCTGCTGCGCCGGTTTGGCCCGGCCGCGGGGTTGCCCGGCGACTTCACGATCATGGACCAGGAAGATGCCCAGGACCTCATGCATCTCTCGCGTGTCCAATTGGGGTACGGCGACAAGACGAAGCGGTTCCCGAAGAAGGAGACGCTGCACCACGTCTACTCGCGGCACATCAACACCGAGATTCCGGTCGCCACGATCCTGAACGAGGAGTATCCGGCATTCGCGGAGTACGTGACCGATTTCGGGCGCATCTTCGTCGACTACACGCGGCGCAAGAGCGATCGCAATCTGGTCGACTACGATGACCTGCTCGTGTTCTGGGCGCTCGTGCTCGAGGCGCCGATCGGCGCGCGGATCGCTGCGCTCTACGACCACGTGCTGGTCGACGAGTATCAGGACACCAACGTCCTGCAGGCCCGCATCCTCCGCGGCCTCTGCAAGACGCACAGCAACGTCACGGTCGTCGGCGACGATGCGCAGAGCATTTACTCGTTCCGCGGAGCGAGCTTCCGCAACATCCTCGATTTCCCGCAGCAGTTTCCCGGCGCCCATCAGGTCACGCTCGAGCAGAACTACCGCTCCGTACAGCCGATTCTCGACACGACCAATACCCTCATCGCGCGCGCCCGGGAGCGATACACCAAGGAGCTGTGGACCGACGCGCACGGGCGGCGATCGACCCTGGCTGGTCACGGCGCGCGATGAGGACGAGCAGACGCACTTCGTGGTCGACCGCATCCTCGAGCTCTACGAATCCGGCACGCCGCTTCGCGAGATGGCGGTGCTGTTCCGCGCCGGCTACATGTCGGCGGCCATCGAGATCGAGCTCGCCAATCGCAAGATCCCGTTCGAGAAGTGGGGCGGCCTCCGCTTCCTCGAAGCGGCGCACGTCAAGGACGTGCTCGCATTTCTCCGCGTGCTCGAGAATCCGCGCGACGAGGTGAGCTGGTATCGGATCCTGTTGCTGTTACCCGGCATCGGCGACCGCACCGCGCGCGCCGCGATCGCCGCGATGGCGCAGGCGGCGTGGGAGTCGGCCGCGTTCGCGCGCTATCCCGCGCCTGCCGCGTGCGCGGGCGGCGCACCACGCGCTCGTCACCCTGCTCGACGGCTTGCGGACGGGCGAACAGGCGGTGTCGGTGAGCGCGGACATCGCGCGAGTGCGCCGCCTGTACGACGACATCCTGCGGGAGCGCTACGATCAGGTCGAGCCGCGGCTCAACGATCTCGATCAGCTGGAGCGCGTCGCGAGTGGCTATCCCAACCGGTCGGCGTTCCTCGCGGCGATCGCGCTCGAGCCGCCGTCCAACACCCATGACCTCGCCGTCGGCGACCACGAGGAGGAGGACGTCCTCGTGTTGAGCACCGCGCACTCGGCCAAGGGCAAGGAGTGGGACGCGGTGTTCCTGATCTGGGCCGTCGACGGCTGGTTCCCCACCTCGCGCGCGCTCAATGATGACGCCGGGCTCGAGGAGGAGCGCCGGCTGATGTACGTCGCGCTCACGCGGGCGCGGCACCACCTGGCGGTCGTCTACCCGTTGCAGGTGTACGGCAGCAGGCGAGGCGCCAACTACTCCATCGACCAGCTCTCGCGCTTCCTCGACCGCGGTGTCCGCGCCACGATGGAATCCATCGTGATCGGTCGCCCGGACTCCGAACCCACCGGGCCGTCACCGGTCGGGCCGCTGGATCTACGGTCGGTGATGCAGAATCGCGATTGGGGATTCGGGATCGGCGAACGCCAACGACCCGCATCATCCGCATGACGCGCGGGTCGACGCATGCGTCGCCCCTACCCGCCGGTCTCACGCATCGTGGCAGTCGCCTGACACCGACCCGACGCTGCAGGTCCGGCCCGGTTTTACTCCCCACCCATTCCCGCAGACCACGCAAACGGATCATCTCGTCCGTGTCGCGCGATCGCCAATGATCCGCTGCACCGCGACACGCAGGTCGTCATTCGACGCATGGTACACAGCGTCGAATCGGTCCAGGTCCGTCAGGTATACCCGGCGAGCCAGTAGGGCTGCGTTGTCGAGGCGCGCGCGTGCGAGCGCCTCGACGGGAATCGTGCGAATGCGCTGCGGGAGACTCGTCGTGAGCGAGTCACGCGCTTGGCGAAATATCGCCTCGCGCGCAGCCAGCCGAATGGCGCGTGATGCACTGTCCTCGCCGGGGTGAGCCCGAAACGCGGAATCCAGCTGATCGAACACCCGCTGCCAGAACGCGCCCAGAGTCTTCTCATTGGCCCACCGCGCCGCGGCCTGCCGCTCCAGTGCGGTGTCGCCGCGGGATCGGAAGAACTGCTCGGCACCACGTGCACCGACGAAATTCGCGAACGACTCGTTGAAGACGGTCTGGCCGCTGGCGTAGAACGTGTTGTGCGTCGTCTCGTGAATGACCGTGTTCGCCAGCTCAATGGAATCGTCGCCCAGCGATGTCGAGACGACCGGATCGTCGAACCAACCGAGGGTGCTGAACGCGGGTGAGGGTCGCACATAGGCATCGAACCCAAGGCGATGCAGATCGGTCGCCGCGCGAACCGCGGCCTGGAAGTCGAAGAACCCTTTGTAGGGGACTCGGCCGACGATGGGGAACCACCACGTGACCGGGAGCAGCCGATCGCGGTACGCGCCCGAGAGCACGAGCACGAGGGTGTCGTGCTCCAGCTTCGTGTAGGTGCTGAAGCTGCCCTTGACACGCAACCCAATCGAATCCGCGGCGAACGCACGCGCAGCGCGCACGAGTTCGAGCTGCGCCCGCACGTGTGGCGACGTGCGCGGATCGGCGATGACAGCATCGATCGGACGGCGACGTGTGAGGATGCGCGCCTCCGCCCACGCCGCGCGAACCAGATAGCGCGCCGTCTGGCTGACCATTGAAGCAGCAACGACAGCAAACAAGATCGAGGCGCTGATCGCACAGCCGCGGAGACCGCTGCGTCTGTTCGGCCGTTGCGAAGCGTCACCTCCCATGACTGCCCCCGCGGGCGCAAGGACGTTCGAAAAACGGGAACCAGAGAGAGTCAAAAGTAGGCGAAGATGCACGGTCGGGTTGTCGTCTACTCTCTACTTTCTGTGTTGCGGCAGCTAATTTGCTTTCCCCATGGGATTCGTCCATCTCCATTGTCACTCGGAGTATTCCCTCCTCGACGGCGCCAACCGGATCGATGACCTGATCGAGCGGGCTCTGGAGTTCGAGCAGCCCGCGCTCGCGATCACCGATCACGGTAACATGCACGCGGCCTGGGAGTTCCAGGAAAGAGCCAAGAAGGCCAAGCTCAAGCCCATCATCGGGATGGAGGCGTACGTGGCGCCTGGCGACCGGCGGGCCCGCCAACGGCCCCTTCCCGGCGCCAAGCCGTACTTCCATCTCGTCGTCCTGGCACAAAACGCCGTCGGCTACCAGAACCTCGTCAAGCTTTCATCGCTCGGGTACCTCGAGGGCTTCTACACCAGGCCACGAGTCGACCGGGAACTGCTCACGAAGTTCGGCGAGGGGCTCATCATCTCGTCGGCCTGCATGGCCGGCGAGGTCGCGGTCCATCTGCTGGCGCGCGAGTACGACGCCGCCCAGGAGGCGGCGGCCTGGTACGCCAACGCATTTCCAGGTCGCTACTACCTCGAGGTCCAGGCACACGACTCGCCGGGCCAACGCGAGCTCAATGAACAGGTCTTCCGCCTCGCCGCGGAGCTGGGGCTCCCCGTCATCGCGACGAACGACGCGCATTTCCTTCGCCGCGAGGACCACGACGCCCACGACGTCCTCCTGTGCATCGGCCTCGGAAAGGATCGCGCCGACGCGGACCGCATGCGGTACGATCGCGGGCTGTACTTCAAGAGCGCCGGCGAGATCGCCGCCCACTTCCCAGACCATCCCGAGGTCCTCTCGCACACCCTCGAGATCGCGGACCGGGTCGACATCCCCTTCTCCAAAACCTACCGCGTCCCCTCCTTCCCGCTGCCCAGCGGCGTCGAGTCCGAGAACGCGCTGCTCGTGCAACTGGCGACCGAGGGCGCGACAAACCGCTACGGAGATCCGCTGCCAGATGCGGTCCGCGAGCGACTGGAGTATGAACTCGGTGTAATCACCAAAACGGGCTACGCCGGTTACTTCCTGATTGTCGCCGACTTCATCAAGGCCGCGCGCGACCAGGGGATCCCCGTTGGGCCGGGCCGCGGATCGGCTGCCGGTTCGCTCGTCGCGTATGCGCTTCGCATCACCAATATCTGTCCTCTCAAGTTCGGGCTCCTCTTCGAGCGATTTCTCAATCCCGAACGGATTTCGATGCCGGACATCGACGTCGACTTCTGCTTCGAGCGGCGCGGTGAGGTGATCGAGTATGTCCGGCAGAAGTACGGGCGCGATTCGGTGGGACAGATCGTCACGTTCGGGACACTCAAATCCCGCGCGGTGATCAAGGACGTCGGTCGGACGCTGGGCTTTACGCCAGCCGAGACCGACGCGCTCGCGAAGCTCGTCCCCAATCAGCCCAATTACTCGCTGACGATCCGGGAGGCGACCGAGCAGATCTCCGAGATCCGCCGTCTGTACGAAGGCGATGAGCGGTACCGGCAGCTGCTCGACTACGCCATGGCGCTCGAGGGGCTGGCGCGCCACTCGGGCGTCCACGCAGCTGGCATCGTCATCGCGCCGGGCCCCCTCGACGATTACGTGCCCGTCTTCACGACGACCACCAAGGGTGCCGGCACTACGCCGCGATTTGTAGGGGCGACGAGCGCGTCGCCCGGTCGGCCAGCGCCAGCGTCGTCCGACGACGAGACGGTCGTCGTGACGCAGTACGATATGAACGCGCTGGAGAAAGCGGGCCTGCTCAAGATGGACTTCCTCGGCTTGACGACGCTGACGGTCCTCTCTGACGCGGTGGCATCGATTCACGCGCGTGCGGGCACGCGCATCGATCTCGACGGGTTGCCACTCGACGACGACGCCACATACCGGATGCTCCGCAGCGGCCGGACCGGAGGCGTCTTCCAATTCGAGTCGCCACTTGCAACCGATCTGTTGCGCAGCATGCGATGCGACCGGTTCGACGACCTCGTGGCCTCCAACGCACTCATGCGCCCAGGTCCGCTCGATACCGGCATGCACCGGGTCTTCGTGCGCCGCAAGCGCGGAGAGGAGCCGGTCTCGTATCCGCTGCCGGAGCTCGGGCCCATCCTCGAGAGCACGCTCGGCGTGATCACGTATCAGGAACAGGTGATGCGAATCGCCCAGGTCCTGGCCGGCATTTCTCTCGCGGAAGCCGACGTCCTGCGCAAGGCGGTCGGTAAAAAGGATCCCGAGCTGATCCGCTTGGAGCTTGGCAAGTTTGTCGAGAAGGCCGTCGGCCGAGGGTATCCGCGTCCCGTCATCACGGAAATCGCGGCGCAGATCGAGACGTTCGGACGCTATGGCTTCAACCTCTCGCACAGCGTCGCGTACTCCATTCTTTCGTACCAGACCGCGTGGCTCAAGACGCACTATCCCGCCGACTTCATGGCGGCGCTGCTCTCGTCGCAGATCGGCGACACGGACGCGGTCGTCAAGTACATCAATGAAGCCCGCGAGGTTGGACTCGAGGTCCTGCCACCGGACGTCAACGAGTCGGGCTATCGCTTCACCGTCGTTGGCGAGCGCCGGTTGCGCTTCGGACTCGGCGCGATTCGCAACGTCGGGCGCGCCGCGATCGAATCGATCGTCGCCGCCCGGACGGTCACACCGTTCACCTCACTGTTCGACCTGTGCGCGCGCGTCGACCTGCGCATGTGCAACAAACGAGTCTTTGAGGCCCTGGTCCATGCCGGCGCCCTCGACTCGCTCGGTGGACACCGCGCGCAATATCTCGCCGTCCTCGAGCACGCCCTGCAAGAGGCTGCTCTCCGCCAGCATGAGGCGACCACGGGCCAAGGTTCGCTGTTTGGCGCCCCGCCCGCCGATGACCAAGCGAGCTCAACAGCTGAACGCTCGGCTCCCACCCTACCCTCAATGGCCCCGCTGCCGGAAACGGAGCGGCTGGCCAGGGAAAAGGACGCCCTCGGATTCTACGCGTCCGGGCATCCCCTCGAGCCCTTCCGGACGGAGGCCGAGTTGTTCGCGACCCACACCGTCGCCCAGCTCGGCAACTGGGTCAACGGCCCTCTCAAGCTGGCAGTGGTCGTAACCGCGATCAAACGCCAGGTTAGCAAGCGGTCAGGAGCTGAGTTTGCCCGGTTGACAGTAGAGGATTTTTCAGGATCTTCCGAGGTACTAGTGTTTCCGGAGGCCTGGGCGGCGCTGTCCGATCGGGTCCGGCCGGAGGTACCAGTCCTGCTCGAGGGCGGGTATTCGAGACGCGATCAGGGAGGCGACAATCCAACTTTCATTGTCGAAGCGATAACGAAGCTGGCCGAGCTGCGCACAAACGGTCGCGTCGTCGTGGCCATTGACCTCGACCCGACCATGACCGGTCCCGCGCTGTCTCCGCACGTGATGGTCGATGTTCGCGCGGTCGCCGAAGCCTATCCTGGCTCCGCACCGCTGGAGGTGAGGTGGAGCAATGGCAATGGGATGCGGGTCCGATTCCGTTCGAGTTCCGCAGCCGTCAGCGCATCACCGGCAGCCCTCAATGATCTCCGGGCGCTCCTGGGCTCCGAGCGCGTACGCCTCGTGCGTGCGAATTGATGCCGTGAGCGATTTGCCACTTGTCGATTTGCCACTTGTAATGGTTGGCGTTCGCCGTTGGCGAACCACGTTCGCACGGCCCTTCGGGTTGCGCGTCGTTCGCGCGTCCTGAACGACAGGCCATATGGCTACATCCGCCAACACCCTCGAATTTGAGCGTCCCATCGTCGAGCTGGAGCGACAGATCGACGAGTTGAAGAAGATGGCCGGTGATCAGCAGTTGCACGTGAGCGACGAAATCGCACCGCTGGAGCGCAAGCTCACCGAGCTGCGATCCGAGATCTACCGTAACCTGACGCCATTCCAGCGTGTGCAGGTCGCGCGAAGCAGCAGGCGACCGTTCACGCTCGACTACATCCGCCTCGCTCTCACCGACTTCATCGAGCTGCACGGCGACCGCGCGTTCCGCGATGACGCAGCTATCATCGGCGGCTGGGCGCGTCTCGACGGCGAGACGGTCATGGTGATCGGGCACCAGCGGGGCCGCGATGCCAAGGAGAACCTGCACCGCAACTTCGGCATGCCCCACCCGGAGGGCTACCGGAAGGCGCTGCGCCTGCTGAAAATGGCCGAGAAGTTCCACGTGCCCGTGATCACCTTCATTGACACGCAAGGGGCGTGGGCCGGATTGGGCGCCGAAGAGCGAGGCCAGTCAGAGGCGATTGCACGCAACCTGTATGAGATGAGCCGGCTCGAGGTGCCGATCATCGCGACGGTCATCGGCGAGGGCGGATCGGGCGGCGCCCTCGCGCTGGGCGTCGGCGATCGGGTGCTCATGCTCGAGAACGCCGTCTATTCCGTCATCACCGTCGAAGGCTGCGCGATCATTCTATGGAAGGACGGCAAGAGTCCTGAGATGCGCGAAAAGGCGGCCTCGGCCCTACATATCACCGCGCAGGACTTGCTCGAGTTGCGGGTGGTCGATGAGATCGTGCCCGAGCCCGCCGGCGGAGCCCAGGCCGACCATGAGGTCATGTCCAAGACGCTTCAACAGGCGCTCATCCGGAACCTGGACGACTTGAGACACCTCAAGCCCGACAAACTCGTCCGCCGCCGCCGCGAGAAGTATTTTAGAATGGGGCAATTTTCTGAATAGATGGGGCAACTCCTCTAAGTAGGGCCTAACGGCGGGATCAGGGATCAGGGGTCAGGGATCAGGGAACTGCACCTGAGGCCAGTCGCCCGTTACCACCACTGGCCGTCGCGGTTCGTTCCCTGACCCCTGACACCCGACCCCTGATCCCTGGCTTTTATGCATTTGATTGAAGTCGCATTCAAAGGCAATCGCAAAGAGTTCTACGGCTGGGATGGCGAGGAGCCACCGGCGGTCCGTGCCTCGATCATTGTCGAAGCAGACCGCGGTGAAGACCTGGGCGTCGTGCACGCGGTGGGCGACCACGCGCAAAAACGCTGCGTAGGGTGCTCACACGGGCTGGGCTCGGGCGAGCCAACCCGTAAGGCGCTGCGTGTCGCGTCGACCCGCGAACTCCGGCAGCATCGGGAGGTCCGGGCGCAAGACGAGACCGCCCGTCAAAAAGCCGCGGGGCTGGTCAAGACGCATGGCCTCGTAATGAAGCTGTCCGACGCCGAATGGCAGTGGGATCGCAAGAAGCTCACCTTCTACTTCACCGCCGACAAACGCGTCGACTTCCGGGATCTGGTCCGGGACCTCGCCGCGACTTTCCGCGCGCGGATCGAGTTGAAGCAAATCGGCGTGCGAGATGAGGCGAAGCGACTGGACGGCGTTGGACGCTGTGGCCGGCAGTTTTGCTCTGCGTCATGGCTCCCCGAGCTTCGCCCGGTCAATCTCGGCGTAGCCAAGGATCAGCACCTCTCGCTCAACCCCTCGCAGATCTCCGGCGCCTGTGGGCGACTCATGTGTTGTCTGCGCTATGAGCACGAGCTCTACGTCGAGAGTCGCAAGCGATTTCCCAAGGAGGGGAGGACCCTGGTCACGGCCCGCGGCGAGGAAAAAGTCGTCGCCAACGAGATTTTCAATGAACGGGTCACCCTTCGCTCTGCGGACGGAGAGAGCCGGGTCATCCCCCTCGCCCAGCTGCGGCGCGAGCTCGGCGCTGCCGGACAGCCACTCGCCGGCACCGAGACATCAGCAGCGGATTCGGCCGACCAGGCCGCGGCATCAGTCGAGTCGAGTGAGTTGGAATCGGAGCTCGTCAGCGAGGTGACCGAGTCATACCAGAGCGTCGACACCCTCGATCTCGAGGTCGAAGACACCGCCGTCGCTGATCGGCGTGCAACCGGCGAGACGGGCCCGCAACGCGCGAGCTCCCGGGCCGCTGGCCCCGAAGGCGTCGGCCGCGGTGACTGGACGCCGCGGTCGCGCGCCCGTGGCGATCGTCGAGGCGAGAGTCGCGAGACGCCGGCGGCGCCCGATCCTCGCACTCCAGCGGCCACTCAAGCGGCGGCGTCGGATGCGCCCTCGCCCGGGTCGGCGGCGCAAACATCCGGCCAACCTGGCGAGCCAGCTGCGGCGGGTAGTGCCCCGCGCCGACGGCGAGGACGTCGCGGCGGTCGTCGCGGGCGTGGGAAGGGGGGTGGGAACGGCAATGCCTCGCCCGCGCCCGACGGTCAGAACCAGCCGGACGGCTCGCCTGGCACGTCTGGCGGTCCACCGCCGTCGCCGCCGCCGGGCACGTCGTGAACCGACCGTTCTATATCACCACCGCGATCGATTATGCGAATGGCGACCCGCACCTCGGTCATGCGATAGAGAAGATCGGCGCAGACGCCATCGCGAGATACCACCGGCTCCGCGGCGACGCCGTGCACTTCCTGATCGGCATGGACGAGCACGGGCAGAAGGTGGCCCAGGCCGCCGCCGCCCAGGGGCTCTCGCCGCAGGCGCTCACGGACCGCGTCGCCGACGTGTTCTCCGCCACGTGGGAACGACTCCGCATCTCGAACGATCAGTTCATCCGGACCACGGCGGCCGAGCACCGCGCGGGCGTGCGGTCGCTCATCGAGCGGATCTTTGAGCGATCGCCCGACGATTTCTATCAGAAGACCTACTCGGGGTGGTATTGCGTTGGGTGCGAGGCATTCAAGACGGAGGCCGAGATCTCGGACGGGCATTGCGTGCTGCACCCCACCCGAACGCTCGAGTGGGTCGAAGAGCGGAACTGGTTCTTCCGCCTCAGTCGCTACACGGACTTCCTCCGCACGCACTTCGCCGAGCATCCGAGCTTCCTGGCTCCTGAGAGCCGCCGCAACGAGATTCTGGCTCTCCTCGATGGAGGGCTCGAGGACATTTCAGCCAGCCGGGCACGCCTTGGGTGGGGCATCCCCTTCCCACGTCCTACGGGTGACGGCGAGCCGCAAACGACCTATGTCTGGTTCGACGCCCTCCCCAACTATCTGACCGCGACCGGGTTCCCCGACGCGGGCTTCGAGAGGCGATGGCCGGCGCAGCTCCACGTGATCGGCAAGGACATTACCCGTTTCCATTGTGTGATCTGGCCGGCGATGCTCCGCGCCGCCGAGCTGCCGCTGCCCGAGCGCGTGTGGGCCCATGGCTTCGTGACGCTGGCGAGCGGCGAGCGATTCAGCAAATCCGCGGGGGTCCGTGTAGAGCTCGCGGAAGCCATCGATCGTCACGGCCCGGACGCGTTCCGCTACTTCATGCTGCGCGAGATCCCGTTCGACGCCGACGGCGCATTCTCGTGGGAGCGTTTCGACGAGCGATATACGGCAGACCTGGCCAATGCATTCGGCAACCTGCTGAGTAGGACCGTCGCGATGGTAGAGCGATACTGTGGCGGTACTGTCCGATCTGGCCGGCCAAATGAGGTCGATATAGCGGATTCCGCCGACTATGAGCGCTATCGCCAAGCGATGGACGGTGGCCGCGGGTACCTGCTCCACGAGGCGCTGCGACACGTGTGGACCACGGTCGCGCGAGCCAACGAGTACGTCGACCGCCAGGCGCCATGGAAGTTGGCGAAGGATCCGGCGCAGCGGCCGGCGCTCGACGCCGTGCTGGCCACGCTGGTGCGACAGTTGGCGCGGCAGGCCATCCACCTCGCGCCATTCATGCCCGACCGCGCTGAGGAGGTCTGGCGGCAGCTCGGCGCTCCCGGGTCCGTCCACGACCAACGCGTGGGCGAGCTGGCCGCGCCCCTCGATCCCACGGGGTGGAAGGTGGTGAGAGGAGAGCCGTTGTTTCCGAAGGACCAAACGACGGCTTGAGAGGTCCGGGCACTACAACGGTACTTGCCATCCGGCGGGTAGGGGCGACGCCATGCGTCGCCCTGCGGTCCGGCGGACGACGCCCGATTCGGCGGCCCCGGCACCACGCGGCGGAACCATGCCCGGTTGCGCCAAACGGCGGGCGACGCATTGCGTCGCCCCTACCCGCCGGTCCTCAGGCATCATAGGCGTTCCCAGACCTGGCCCCTGACCCCGCCATTTCGCCTTTGGTCATAACCGTCACTTTCTACCCATCCCGTCTCGGACCAAGACGGGAGCCGGCGGGCCTGACTCCCATCGTATCCCCGCGGGGCGTGGCGACCGTGCCACGGCTCGCCAAGCGCGGCTTGGTTTTTTTGGCGTTCCATGCCCGGTGGGGATTCCGTTGATCGGAGGGCTCGCGATGGCGGGTCGCAGTTGGACGGTTGTGGTGGTGCCGAGGGGGAGCGACGCACCGCGCACGCTCGAGATCACGGAACGTGGGGTCAAGCGCACGCTCTGGACGCTCGGCGTACTCGTGGGCGTCGGCATCGTCGCCACCGCGGTGATGGCCATCCGCCTCAGCACCATGCCGGTCTTCGCGGCCTTCTTGACCCCCGCCGACAAGCAGCTGGCGGATCTCCGAAGCCACATGGCTGAGCTCCGCGACACGATCGCGATCATCGACAAGCGCGACGCCGAGATCCGCCTGCTGGCGGGGCTGCCCGACCCGGACTCCGGGCTCATCGTAGCGCAGTTGCCGCTGGATGTCGATACGCTGATCGTGCGTGCCAATGCCCTCTCCGCAAACTTCGCCGCGGTCTCGACGACACTGTCCAAGAACAACGCGCGCCTGTCGGCCACGCCGTCGATCATGCCGACCCGCGGGTGGCTCTCCAGTCAGTTCTCACTCGCGCGCTTCCACCCGATTCTGCACCGCACGCGCCCGCATGAGGGCATCGATGTGGCGGCGCCGTACGGAGCGCCGGTTGTCGCGCCCGCCGCGGGGACGGTGACCCGGATCAGCCGCCAGACGGGCTACGGCCTCGTCCTCGACATCGATCACGGCAACGGCATCGCCACCAAGTATGCGCACCTCTCGCGCGTCGTGGTCCGCGAGGGCCAGCACGTCGTACGGGGGCAACCGATCGCCGCCGTCGGGAACAGCGGCCTCTCCACGGGCCCGCACCTCCACTACGAGGTGCACGTCAACGGCAAGGTCGTGGACCCGCTGACGTACGTGCTGCCGGGCGCGATTCCGGATTAAAGGGCGAATGGCGGGGTCAGGGGTTAGGGATCAGGGGAACAAACCGAAAGGCCAGTCGCGGTACGCTGCGACTGGCCTTCCAGTTAGTTCCCGGACCCCTGACCCCTGGTCCCTGACGCCTCGTTTTACCTAGTTACACTGCTTCGACAGGTTGCCGTTCCGCGCGCTCACATCGCCGATCGGAATCGGCTCGACCATGGTGTGCAGATCGGCCGTGCCCCATGTCGTCGTGTACTGCTCTGCCACGCCGTAGTTCCGGATCATGATCGTCCGGTACTCGCCGCTCTCGAGCAGGTTCGATGCCCGGAACTCCGTCAGGAGCTGATTGCGGATGTTGACGTAGCCTGCCGGACTGACAGTTGGTGCGCCCACAAAGGTCCGAACGTTGTTGATGAGCGTCACCGCCTGCGCGTCGTTCCCCAATCCAAGCTGGATCGCCGCGTCGAGAAGCACCATGTCTTCATTGCGAACGATCGGTATCGGCGAGGTCGCACCCGGGTACGTTCCGATCGTCGGTCCCTCGGTGCAGGGCGTGCCGGCGGGGGCCCCACATACCGGCGAGTTCAACGACGGCTGGCCCGGAGACGAGGGGTTCGTCACGATCTTGCCGGCGCGCGGATCGGCCTTGATCTCGCTGTCCGCGGCGTTCAGCACGAACATGTACGTCAGGCCGCTGAACACGGGATTTGCCTGGTCGCCCGACGCACCACTGAACGAGTGATACACGCCTAAGGGATCGATGTAGTTCGTCGGTGCGGTCTGGGCGTACTCGACCGTCCCGTTGTTGAAGATGAACGACGCCTTGGCGGCGTTGTCCGCCGCGGTGAGTTGCGCCGCGTCCGGGGTGCCTGGGGTGGTAGGCGTCGGCGCACTGCCACCGGCCGACCGGGCGATCGCGTACGCATACTCGAGCCCTGCCTTGGCTCGGAGCGCCCGGTTGAACCCGGCGAACGTGCCCGGGGTCGTCGACGGTCCTGCGAGACTTGCCCCGTCAAAGCCGGGCGGCAGCGTGACCGGGAGCGGCCCGGTGCCCGACGCCGGCTTGCCGGCATTGAGATCCGTTTCGGCGGAATCGAGGACTGAGACGATGTACGCCCACACATCTTTGTTGCAGAGGATGGGCGCGGTCTGGGTCGACGGCAGCGTAATGCCCGCGACCGGGACGCCGTTCGTGTCGCGCGTTTCGGCGATCAACATGAAGTTGTACGCCTTCCACGTCTGGGCGATGCCCGCGATCAGGTTGGCCTGGGCCGCGGTGTAGGCCGGCGACACGCCGGGCAGGTTGGTCAGAATGAGGTCCGCGTTCTTGGCGATGCGAAACTCGTTGTCCCACACCACCGTGCCGTAGAAATCGCTGTTCGGGATCGGTACGCCATTCCCCAGCCATTCCGTGACGTAGCGGCTGTCCGTGTTGGTGAAGTTGCCGGCGTCACGACCGAACGACGACATCAGCTGGATAAAGTAGAACAGGTCCGTTCCAGTGGCCGTCGATCCACGCGTCGCGGAGATGATTCCCGTGATCTGCTGCTGGATCGCCGACTGTGTGGTCGGGTCGATGCTCGGCGATTGGTAGTTCGGGACTGTAGGGTCTTTGCATGCAGCCAATGTGCACAACGCCGCGGCGGCCGTGGCTCCCCGGGACCACCCGAGCCCACGCCCCCGCGCGCCGCTGGAGATCTGTCTCGCGGCGAGAGTATAGATGCGAGTCATGGTCAGAACCCCAGGTCGAGAGAGATGAAGAAGCTACGCGCCGGCGGATACGGTGTGACCTCCTGGCCACGAGCGACCTGCTGCCCGCCGAAGTTGCTCACCTCGGGGTCGAGGCCGAGGTAGTTCGGGTAGATGTTGACGAGATTGCGGCCGGACAACTGCAGCCGCGCCGACGAGAAACGCAGGCTCGGGATGCCCGCCAGCCACCGCTCGGGCAGATCGTAGCTCAGCGTCAGCTCGCGCAGTTTGAGATACGTACCCGGCTCGACGTACGGCGTCCCGCCGTTGATCAACGACTGAATGCGCTGGCTGGTCGCTGCGGTGTCCGCCAGCAATCCCGGTCCGAAGTCGAAATACTGGACCGTGAGGTCCGATGTCGTACCGCCCTTCACCCAGTCCCACAACCCATAAATGTGGAAGCGGCGATAGTTGAACTCGTTGGCCCAGCTCGCCAAGAAGTCCGGTTGCGCGTTGCCGACGCCGAGTGGCACGCCCGCAGCATTCGTGACCGACGTGTTGACGACCCACGAGACGGGTTTGCCCTGCTGGATATAGAACGTGCCGAACGGGCCGCCAAACTGCGCGCCGGCCGCGAACCCCGGCACCGGCAGGTTGTCCACGGTGCTGTAGTTGCGCGTAAACGTACCGGTCGAAACCCACGTCAACCCGTTCTTCGCTTGAATCGGGGTGATCGCGAGCGACATCTCGATACCCTTATTCGTGAACTGGCCACCGTTGAACCACTGGGCGTCGTTACCGTCGCTCGGTGCGACATTCGCCTCGAGCAGCAAGCTGCTGATGCGCTTCTGGTACACGGTGAAGCTGAACTGTGCTCGCGAGGCGAACATCGTTGCGTCGAACCCGGTCTCGATCTCCGCGTTGGTCTCGGGCTTGATGTTCGCGTCGTTGATGACTTCGGTCGTGAGCACGCCAGGCGCGCCGGCATTGTGCTGCAGATCCAGGTTGTTGTACCCCGTGTACCGAATCCCATAGAGCGGATCGGTGCCCGAGACACCGTAGGCCGCGCGCACCTTGAGCTCGTCCAGGAATCCGACGAACTGCGGGATGCGGTACGAGGCCGCGTACTTGGGATAGGCGTAGTACTTGTCGACGTTGCCGTTGTTCGTGTTGCGCTGCGCGGTCACGCCCGCGGTCAGCGTGAGCCGCTGGTTCAATGTCAGGAACTGCTCTTGCCCATAGAACGCCATCGTGCGAGACGCGTCGCGGTAGTCGAACACCGACTGCACGGAGGCCGCGGTCGGCGTCGAGATGCCGCTCGGCAAACCCTGACCGACGTTGTACGGGTTGCTGAACGTACGCTGGTCGCGCGTCCACCCGATCGAGGTCGTCGCGTCGATGTTCGTGCCCTGCGTGTAGTGGTGGACGAGGTTGAGCGCCCAGTTCAGATAGTTGGTGTTACTCGCAAGGTTCGTCACCGTCCCATCGAGCGACTTGTGCTGCTCGACCTGGAGCTGCGGCGGCGAATAGATGCGCACCGACTCATTGGCCAGATCGGCGCCGCCGAGTGCAGTGAAATTCAAGCTCTGGTGCTCATCGGTGAAGATGCGCCAGTTGACGTTGCCACCGCCGATGAAGCGATCCACATTGTCCGGTGTTTCGATCAAGTTGGCATTGGCGAACGCGTTGGCGAATCCGTACGGATTGAATGCGTACCCGCCGTAGTTCGCGCTCGACGGGCCAGAGTGCGAGTTCATGTTGAAGAACTGCGGGCTCGTCGAGAACACGTCGTACGGCGAGATGCCGACGTTGTCGTTCCCGGAGATGCCGCGGATGGTCGTCGAGTGCGAGTAAAAGAGGTTCGCGGTCGCCGTGATCGACTGCGACACCGCCTGCGTCACATTCGTCCGGATCGACTGCTTGTTGTACCCCGTGTTCAGCATGATGCCGTTGTCGTACTTCGACATGCCGGACAGGAAGTACTGCGTGCCGCCTTGCGCGCCGCGGACACTCAAGTCCCCTTCGTACGACGCTTGGCCGCCGCCGAACAGCTGGCTCTGATAGTTGCAGTTGCACTGATACTGGCCCGCCGGCATGGTCCCGCCGACATACGTGCTCCACCACGATGCGGCGGACGCTTCCGTCGGGAACGTCGTCATGCCGATCTCGTGACCGTTCGTGAACGTCCCGAGCTTGCCAGTGAGGTCCCACTTGGCCTTGCCCGGCGAACCCTTCTTCGTCGTGATCACGACGACACCCGAGCCCGCGCGCGATCCGTAGATCGCCGACGCCGAGGCGCCCTTCAGCACCTGGATCGACTCGATGTCGTTCGGGTTCAGATCGGCGATGCGGTTGGGGCTGTTGTCCTGCATATCCTGCGTGATCGTGTTGTTACCGGCACCGGTGACGGCGTTCTCGCCCGAGTTCACGGTCTCGTTGTTGACGATGACACCATTGATCACGTACAACGGCTCAGCGTCCGCATTGATGGAGGTGATCCCGCGGATCTGGATCTGCATGCCCCCACCCGGGGCGCCGCCGTTGTTCTGCTGAATCTCCGCGCCCGGGATCTTGCCCTGGAGCGCGTTCTCGATCGTCGGCGCCGGGACCTGGTTGATCTGGTCCGCGTTCACGACCGTAATGTCGTTGGGCGAGTTCTGAGTCGAGATGGTGGTGGCCGCGCCCGTGATGACCTGCGCCTCGAGTTGGAGGACGTCCTGGGTCATCGCGATCGTCACGGCGCCCTGATCGGCTGCGACCGGCATGGTCGCGGGCTGGTAGCCGATGCGTCGTGCGCTGAGCGTAACCGCCGTCGCGGGCACTCCGTTGATCCGGAACATGCCGCTATCGGTCGTCGTCGCGCCCAACTGCGTGCCGGTCACCAGCACCGCGACGCCCGGCACTGGTAAATTGGTTCCTGCGTCTGTTACTCGCCCCGTCAGCGTCCGCTGCGCCTGTGCAGTGGCGACGACGGCACACACGCCGACCGCCACGCCCAGGAGCACGCGCCCGATCCGGGGCACTACTCCCACCACGTTTGTGTTCACGTACCCCCCCGTGTCGACCCCCTATGAAGGAAAGAAGACCCAGGTCACCCCGCTCGGTCGTGACACACGACCGACTATCCAGGAAACCCGGGCAGGATTCGCGCAAGTCTGGCCGGTCGACAAACGGATGTCAAGCGCGCATCCCTAGATATGACAGTGACATAACGGCTCTTCCCGAACGCCAGTCGGCGCGGAAACAGGCGCATTGCATACCGATGCATAGATGTGCAAAGCCCCTCCCCTTGTATGCGATGGAATGCACGTATTCTGCATATCAGATGGGCCGCAGACGTGGCAGCTGAGCCTGTCAGTTAAGCTTTCGTGAAAAGCAGTAGACCAAGGTGCAGTTGACGGCCAGGGCGCTAACGCGCCCCGACGTTGGACGTTGGACGTTGGACGTTGGACGTTGGACGTTGGACTGTTGGACTGTTGGACTGTTGGACTGTTGGACGCTGGCAGCTGCCCGCTGGCCACCTAGAAAAACCTCGAGGCCAGCCGGATGCACCGTGACTGGCCTCGAGGTTTGTGTTCCAACGTCTAACGTCCAACGTCTAACGTCCAAGGTCTAACGTCCAACGTCTAACGTCCAAGGTCTAACGTCTAGCCCTCATCAACTACTCGGCGGAGTCGAGAAATTCACCTTGGGCGCTTCCTGCGCCGCAGCCGTGGCGTTGAAGTACGCGTGCGGCTTGGAGCCAATCACGCGCGCCGTCAGCGTCTGCGGGAACTGGCGAATGTAGGCGTTATACGTCTCGACGGACTGGTTATAGTCGCTCCGGGCCACCGCGATCCGGTTCTCGGTCCCCGTGAGCTCGTCCTGCAACCGCAGAAATGCCTGGTCCGACTTGAGCTGCGGGTAGGCTTCCGCGACCGACCGATTGAGGATGGTGACCTGCGAGGAGAGCTGGAGGTTCGCGTCCGCCTCCTTGGCCGGATCGTGGCTGGCCACCGCGTCCGACAGCCCGGCGCGCGCCTGCGCCACGCCCTTGAAGACATCGAGCTCCTGCTTCGCCTGCCCCCGCACCGTCTCGACGAGGTTGCCAATGAGATCGCTCCGGCGCTGGAGCTGGACCTCGATGTTGTGCTGGTTCTGGTTCGCCTGCTCGTCGAGGTTCTGGATCGTGTTGTACCCACACCCAGCCAGCGTCAGGGTCGCGCTCGCGAGCGCGAGCGCACGCAGCCACCCAGTCTTTTTCACCTTCCCCATACGCTCCGCCCCCTTTGAGGTCGAACGTCGAACGTCCCGCGTCCAACGTTTAGCGTCCAACGTCTAACGTCCAGCGTCCAACATCTAGCGTCTAGCGTCTAGCCCCTCACTCACTCGCCACGAAAACTGAGTTGGACCACGTACTTCCCTGGTTTGATAGTCGCATCACCCAGCTTCCACGCCAAGCGCGCCTTCTCGTTCAAGCACTGGTTGACCTGTTCGCCAGGCGCCTTCGCCGACCACCGCGAGTTCGCCACTTTGGCGTCTTCCACACTGTTGTCCGAGATCGTGACCAGCACCGCCACCCCGCCCCGCAGAGACGGGTCCGCCTTCTGGCCGAACTCTTCGTAGCAGAAGCGGGTGAACGCCTGCTCACGCTGCACCGTCGCGACCAATGCTGGCGGTGCGGGCGGGTAGTCGACGGGTAGCACGTCAGGCTGCGCCTTGGGTCGCGTAAAGGTGTCGGGCGCTGCTGGCGGCAATGCCGTCTGCACCTTCGACAGGTCGGTCGGCGTTGTGTCCACTGGTGGCGGAGCGACCGCGACCGTGGATACCGGCGGGTTCTTCTTGTCGCCGTGACAGGCGACCCCGGCCGCAGTGAGCGCCAACACGATCAATGGCCACCGTACGTACGCGTACATAGCAAGCCTCGTCAAAGACAAAGGGAGAATGGGCCGGGCAGCTGGTCTCGGGCGTCATGCCCCCAGCGGGGCACTACGTCCACTACTACAGGACGGTTCCACCGCCGCCCGACGTCACACTCGCACCCCTCTCCTTTCTCCTTTCTCCTTTCTCCTCTCTCCTCTCTCCTCTCTACGGGCGCGCAAGCGCCCGCGCCCTTTACCAACTAGAGCCACCCCCACCACCGCTCCCTCCACCTCCACCTCCGAACCCCCCAAACCCACCACCACCACCGCCGCCCCCGAACCCTCCACCACCGCCCCAGCCTCCACCGCCACCTCCCCAGCCACCACCATAAGGTAGGAAGATCGGCAGACACCCGCGCCGCCCGCCCCCGCGCCGGGCAATCGCGCTCAGGATGATGAAGATCGCCAACAGTAGGAAGAACAGCGCCTGGGGCGGGATGCCACCGCCCTCCTCACCCGAGCTGCCTGGCGCCGGCGCCAGCGCGGGCAGCGTATTGGTGAAGGTGAAGTGATAGTTGTTGGCAAAGCGCTGGGCAGTCGAATCGGTGACGAGCTCGAGCCCCGCCCCGTAGTTCTGGTTGCGGAAGAACGGGATGGCCGCTCGGCAGATGTCGCCCGCGTCGGCATCAGTGATGAAGCCTTCAGTGGCATTGCCCGTGGTAACGAAGCAGTGGCCGCGCCCGTCCGAGCTCGTCTCCTTTGGCACGAGCAGGATCACCGCGCCGGCGTTCCGGGCGGTATCGCCTGGATTCCCCTTCTTCCCCACTCCCCATTGGCGAAGAACGGTCAGGGCCACATTGGCCGGCGCTCGATCGCCGATGTCAGGGAGCGTCACGATCGCGATCTCCCCCGGCGATTTGGCCTGTACCTGCTGCGCGACCGCGTTGATGTGCGCCGCGTTCTCCGGGGGGACGACGTTGGCGTAGTCGTTCAGGAAGTTCGTCGGCCGCGGCGGGATCTTGACGGCCCCGGGATTGAGCTGCGCATGCGCGTCTGCCGGCCTCAGGCTTGTGAGCAAGCCCAGAAACGCGACGACGAGCCACACGGACGTGCGCCCGACGTGCCCGACCGGTTCACGCATGCGCTGCTCGAGCCCCTCTGGCTGGGCACATCTGCGTCCACTCATACCAATGCGATGGGTTTCCTTGCTCGGCCGGCGCGTCCCCAATAGTTTCGCCCGCTCGATGCCGCCGAGCTCACGGAGTACCGCGTTGCGCCAGCATTTCAGGCGCGGCAGCGCGGCCGTTGCACTAGCGGCGATCGCGTGCGGTAAGCTACACGACCACGCCGCGCGCGGCGATTCTGCCGAGCGAGTGGCACACATCGATAGTAGCGGGAAACGCGAGAGCGTGGTAGCCGGTGGCGCCAGCCCCACGCACTCGCCTTCTCCCGCGGCCGAAAGCGCCGTCGTCCTCGACCACGCGTATCAGGCGGCACGGTCGGCGATCAACGCCGAAGCGTATGCGCTCGATACCCTCCCCGTGATCGCGCGGCACTCACCCGACTACGCCCGCCGCTTCGACGCCCTACGCCACGCGACCGCCACCGCCGACAGCCTGCGGGGTGCGAGAGACCGCGAGAGGGCCCTCGCGGCGAAGAAGCGGTGAGGACCGAACTGCGGGGTCTGGGGTCGCCGTTCTCTCCTCTCTCCTTTCTGCGGTTCTCCTTTCTCGGGCGCGCAGCGCCCGCCTCACTCCCCCCGCAGCAACGCCGACGGCTGCACGGACAACGCCCGTCGCGCGGGGATCCACGTCGCGAGAAGACCCATCAGCACCATCGCGAGGACCGCCCCGGCCATGACCAGTGGATCACGCGGCGTCGCCTGGTACACGATGGACGCCAAGACCTGGCTCGCCAGGAGGCCAAGGAGCAACCCCGCCACTGAGCCGATCGCGAGCGACCGGAATGCGCGGCCCAGTGCCGCCTGCAACACTTCGCTGCGCTGCGCGCCGAGGGCGACTCGGATGCCCAGCTCCCGCATACGCTTGCTGACCGAGTACGCTGCCGTGCCGAAGATGCCCGTGATCGCCAGCATCGCCCCCATCAATCCCAGCACACCCAGCGAAAGCGTCGCCATGCGCGTCGCGAACAGCGCACTGTCCAGCTTCCTGTTCCACGTCTCGACGTAAATGGGCAACCCGGGGTCCAGATCCCGGAGGACGCGATCCACTGCCGGCCCGAGTCGCTCTGGATCGCCCGTCCCGCGCACGACCAACCAGACTTCACTCGCTGGCGATTGCAGAACTGGAAGGAACGACGCCGGCTGTGGAGATTCGGTCAGGTTCTTGTACTTCCCGTCCTCGGCGATCCCCACGACTTCAATGCGTCGCCCATCCGGCATCTTGTAGTGTCCGCCGACCGCGGCCGCGACAGAGCCGAAAAGTTCGCGGGCGAATTCGCGATTCACGATGGCGACGTTGGGCGAGTTCGTGTCGTCATGCCACGACAGCGCCCTACCCGCGAGTAACATCGTGCCCGCCGCATCGAAGTAACTTGGCGAGATGCTATACACGAGGGCATTGGCCGCGGCATTGGATGGCTTCAGATCCGTGGTGTTATCGCTATAGACCGATGCACTGCTCCACCCCTCGTGCAGCGGCGGCGCATCGACCAAGCCAACCGACCGCACCCCCGGAATTGTTCCCAGCGCATCCAGCATCCGGCGCTGCATGGCAGGCAGCCGGTCCCCGCTATATCCCGCCATGTTCAGGTTGACGTCAACGAGCAGTGCCTGTCGCGGCTGGAAGCCGAAATCGCTGTGCAGCGAGCGGACGAGTCCGCGAACCGCGACGATGGAAGCGGTGACCAACACTGCACAGACCGCGATCTGCGCGACGAGCAACGCGTCGCGAGCCGTCAGACGCCGCCCGACGCTCCACGTCGAACCTGCCTTGACGAGCTCGTAGGGACTCGTATGGAGAATCTGCTTCACCGGAATCGCGCCAAAGAGGAATCCGCTCGCGACGGCCAGCAGGAACGCCACAGCGTACACATGGGCGTCCGGATTCGCGGGGATCTGAATCGGGTACTGCGGCAGGGGATTCCACACCGTGAGGAGGTGCAACAGCAGCACACTGCCCCACAGCCCGACCACGCCTCCGATCAGTGAGATGAGCACGGCTTCTGTGAAGAGTTGCCGGAGAATACGATTGCGACTCGATCCCAGCGCGAGCCGCAACGCAACGTCTCGGGATCGGTCGGCAGCGCGTGCAGCAAAGAGACTGCCCAGATTCGCGCATGCAGCGAGCAGGATCAACGCCGCCAGCAACATCAGCGCGGTCAGGAACGCGCGGACTGGTCGGCCCAAGTAATCGCCATAGAGAGCAGGGCGCGCAAGCACGAACGTCGAGCCACCATCGTCTTTCGGATAGGCCTGGTCCAGCGACGAGCCAATCGAGTTCAAATCGGCAACGGCTTGTGCCGGCGTGACTCCCGCCTTCAGATGCCCCAGCACCATGAAGATCCAACGGGTGCCGCGTGCGTTGAGAAGATCTGACCCGTCGATCTGCGATTCGTTGACGATCGGCAGAATGACGTCGGGAGAGAAAAACAGGAGCGTCCCATGGAACGCCGGCGGCGCCACACCGAGGATCGTAAAGGGGTGTTTGTCCAGTTGCACCGTGCGGCCCACGACGCCCGGATCATTCTGAAAGTGCGTGTGCCAGTACGCGTACGTCAGTATGACGTAGGGCGCGCTGTTCGGTCCATGTTCATCGGCGTCGTGAAAGAAGCGGCCGAGATAGGGACGCTGCCGCAACACGTCGAAGTAGTTGCCGCTCGCTTCCAGAACCCAGACGCGGGATGGATGTGCACCTGTATTGAGTCCCGCTTCACTAATGTTGTACGCGGCAAGCCCGTCAAAGCTGCGATTCCGAGCGCGCAGATCGAGATAGTCGGGATACGATTGTGCGGGCAAGCGATCGCGCCCGCGCTCGACGCCGTAGAGACTCTCCGCATCGGGCACATTCAATGGACGCAGGATCAACGCGTTCAGGACCCCAAACACCACCGCGTTTGCACCAATGCCCAATGCCAACGTCACCACGGCCACCGCTGCAAAACCGGGCGACTTCCGCAAGGTCCGGAACGCGAAACGCAGATCCTCTCGAAGCGAGTCGAGCAGGGGCATGTGTCCTCCGCCGATTCCCTGCCCCCAACAACGGCGGGAGCGAATTCGAGGTTTCAGGGGGGTCGGCGAGAAGACGTTAGACGTTGGACGTTGGACGTTAGAAAAAAACCTCGGGGCCAGCGATGTGCACGCTGCTGGCCTCGAGGTTGTCTTCCAACGTCCAACGTCTAATGTCTATCTTCCTTCTATCTACTGAAATTGAACGAAAACTCAAACGTCCCCGCGCCCGAGGTCGTCGCCGGTGGGAACTGCCAGGCGCGCGCCTTCTCGAGGATGCAGCCTTCTGCCGGGCCGGATCCAGGGCCCGACCACGTGCGCCGGCTGACCTTCGCGTTCGTGACCGCACCGTTCGCCGCCAACGTCAGCGCGACGGTCACCGATCCCGCGAGGTCCGGGTTGACCTTGAGCCCGTATTCATCGTAGCAGAAGCGGAGCTGCGACTCGTGCTCACGCACCGACGTCCCCAGCGCCCCCACGTCGCGCGTCGGAGCCCCGAACCCCGCGACGTCGATCGCGCGCGGTGCGGACACGCTCACACCTTCGTGGCCAATGCCTCCGCCGCCATTCACCCCACCGATCGCGCCCACAGCGCCGGCGCCGCCCATGTCGCTGCGCCCAGGCGTGCGCTCGCCCTGGCCACCCTGGCCGTACGCCAATACGGTCTTGCCGACCGCCTGGCCAGGCTTGGGAGCACCGGCGTTCGCGACTGCCACGCCGCGCAACACGTTGGACACGTCCCCGACGGGCCCGTTCTTGGGCGCGGCCCCGCCAAAAGCGGAGCTGAATGCCGCCGCGCGTTTCGCTTCCTTCTCGGCCGCCGTGGGCTGCGGCTTGGGCGCTGCAGGTGCCGGAGCCGGTTTCGGGGCCGGTGCCGCCGCGACAGGCACGGGCTTGGGCGGAGCCGGAGGCGGTGCCTCGAACTTCACTTCGATCGGTCGCTCCTCCGGTGGCAGCAGGTGGCTCACATCGGTCGTGGGTCCAAAAATGACCAGCCCAACCCACACGACCCCGACCACCGCGGAAATGATCCAGGATCCGAGCAGACCGCGACCTTCTTCGTCGGCGAGCTCGTAGCGCAGGTTCCGGGTGAATGTCGCTTCGTCCCGCACGGGTGCGGGACGACTGACGCGCCGCGGCGTGGTCCGTCGCTCAGCCTGCGGCATCGCCTGTCCGCCGCACCTGGAGTGACAGATTGCGAAACCCTGCCATGCGCGCCGTCTGCATGATCCGCGACAACAGATCGTAGCGCATGCTGCGGTCGCCCTGAATCGCCAGCGGGGCGTCGACCGGCTGGTCCAACGGCCTCCGCGTCATCGACCGGATCGAATCCGCTCGAGCATGCAGCGCGGTGTACAGCACGGGAATCAACAGTGGCTCGCTGGGGTCGTCCGACACGGCCTGCGCGGCGTCCATGGTGTTCATCACCGGCTCGCCAGCGAGCGTGACTTGTCTCCCCACGCCGAGGGTGAGTTGCTGGAGCGCGTTCGCACCGACGCTGGCTTCGGGCAGATTCACCCCCGAGACGACCGGCGCGAGCTCACCGACCGTCGCCGTCGTGAGTGCGAAGAAGACGATCGACACGAGCGTATCCACCAGCGGCACCAGATTGAGCTCCGCCAGCTTGAACTTCTGGAACTGCTTCGCGCGCCGCATCTCGCGCGCGGCGCGCGCTCGGCTGATGTGCTGCGACATGCTCAGGCCCCCCCGGCCGCGCTCACCGGGGCCGCACGCGCCCGGGTGCCCAGCGCGACGTTGGGATACTGGGCCATCTTGAGCCGCTCCAGCACGTGAACGACGTCGTCGTAGCTCACTTCGTCGGCCGGAATCACCAGGACATCATTGTTCTGCGGATACTGCTGATGGATGTCCTGCATGACCGCCAGTAATGTGTCCAGCGCCGGTGCACCCAGCCCGAGGATCTCCTTGTGATAGCCGCCCTCGCCCGAATGCTCGACGACCATCCGGTCGGCTTGGACGCGCACGGCGAGGAGCAGATTGAGCTGGTCCTTCTCGGCCGTCGAGGGCTGGGGCTGCACGGCCGTGATGACCATGGGCGGGAGTGCCAGGTCGAACGACGTGAGCTGCGCCAGCAACCCTTGATAGGAGACCAGGCTGAAGAACACGATCGATGTGAGCACATCGATCAAGGGGACGAGGTTGATACCGCCGTGGCCGAGCGTCGATGTCGCACGCTCAGCTCTCCGGAGCTTGGCTCGGTGAAACCGTGAAGCCGGCATGGGGGGCCGCTAGGATCGGGGCGTCGAAGCCGCGCGTCGCTGCTCGCGTGCAGCGCGCGCGCTAACGCCCGATCCGAACGTCAGGGCGCTCCACCAGCGCGTTGATCAGTCGGACGGAGAACTCGTCGACCTGCTCGATGATCTCTTCGGCCTGGGACGCCAGATACGAGTGCGCCAAGGTCAATGGAATCGCTGTCGCTAGACCGAACCCCGTGGCGTTCAACGCGATCGCGATACCCGCCGCCAGCTTGTCGGCACGTTGCGCCGCCGACGCCGCTGCCACCGAGGCGAAGGCCGCCTTGAGCCCGAAGATCGTGCCAAAGAGGCCGATCAACGTGGCCACGTTGGCCAACACAGGGAGGTACTGCAGCCGGCGGGTCAGGCGTGGGATCACTGACAGCGAGGCCGCATCCGCCACGTTCTGCAGGTCACCCTCCTCCCGGCTCTTGCTCCGGAGGATCAGGAGCCCGATGTCAGGCAGCGGGGCGTGCGATTGCGCGCACAGCCGCATCGCATCCTCCGGCTTCTGCGCCCGGACGAGCTGCATCACGCGCTCGATGAAGGCGGGCCCGTTGATCCGTGACCGGACGATGATCACGTAGAAGCGTTCGAGAAACACGGCAAGGCCCGCGAGCGCGACCAGGAGAATCGGCCACATGATCGGGCCGCCATTTCGGAACCACTCGAGCAGGGATTGCATCACTTCTCCCGTGGGGCGTTCGGTGTCGGACCCTGGGTCGCGTCGCCGGCCTTCGCGCGCGGAGACGGCTCAGAGTTGGGGGACGGCGTGCTTCCCGAGCCGATGGGGCGCCCGGATGAGTCCGCCGGAGGACGATGGCTGCTGTCGGCTGGCAACGCGGGCGCCGTCCAGGCGACCGGTGCCGTGCCAGCGGCCGTGGACAGATCTGGCACGATCTGGTACGGCGCCGTCAGGGACTCCCAGAAATGCCGGTCGTAGAAGGCCGGCGTCAGCACCTCTCGACTGAAGATCGGGATCTGCCGCGGACGCACCGTCACCACCTGCGGCGTCGGCACCTGGCCGCGGATCTCGATCGCCTGCACGCTCTTCGCCTTGGACGGCGCGGGCGCCGGATTGCCCGGTTGCTGGGCGCTCGCGCTGGCCGCCGCAAGCACCAGGGCCGCCGACGCCCAAGCGAGGCACGCGCGCTCAGAGATCATCGGGCACCTTCCCCTGCATGCCGTCGCGAGCCATGTCGATCCACTTGTTGGCGATCTTCTGCTGAGTGGCCTTGTCGACAAGCGCCTGCCAGGTCTTCTGGGCCTGGTCGAAATAGCCCGCCGCCTGGTGTGCGGCACCGTCCTTCGCGGCCGAACGCTCGGCATCGCTCAGGGCCGCTGGCAGTTGGGCGTCCTTCAGGAAGTTGCCGTATTCCCACTGAGCCGCACCGATGTAATAGGTGGCCGCTGAGAGATACTCCGGGTCACCCGCTTCGATGGCTCGGGTGAACGTCTTCGTCAGGGTGCTGAGCAACTCGAGCTTTGGGGCCGATGCACGCTTGACGCCCAGAGCTGTCAGTTGCGACGTCCTGGCGAGGACGAGTCGAATCGGGCGATACCGCTGGAACTGCTGCACGCCGTCCGCAAAGGCTGCTCGACCCGCCCGGGCCGCGCAATCGGCCTTGAGGTCAGGTGGTGGCGTGGCCGTGCACATAGCGGCGAGCTCGGTGTTGACAGCGCTCGTGTCACCGGCCGCCTTGAGGAGCGTGACCCGCAACGCGCGCGCGGACGTCGCCCGGCTGTCGAGCGGGTAGCGGCGCGCGAAGTCACCGAGCGTCCGCGCCGCAGTCGCCGTGTCCCGCGCTTCGAGATAGGTGGCGGCGGCGTTGTACAGGGCGTCGCCGGCACGCTTGTCATGCGGATAGTCGACCGCGAACTGCTCGTACGCGATCCCCGCCTCCTTCTTCCGTCGCAGCGAGTCCAGGCGAACCGCTAGGCGGATCTCGGCGTCCGCTCGACCGTGCCACTCCGGATTGTCCTCGATCATCTTCCGCAAGGCATTGATCGACTCGTCGCCCTTGCCGATCTCGGCCAACAGATCCGCGTACAACGTCTGGTACTGCAACCGGTACCGGTACAGCGGGTATTGCGTGATCAGCCGCTTGGAGAGCTCCGCCGCGTGCCCGCGGGCGTCCTTCGAATGCACCCTCGTCGTTGCGCCCGCGCGCGACGCTGTCCGCGAGCATGTAGGTCTCAATGGCGTCGCGCAGCGCATTGGCCGCCTTTTCGCTCGTGGGATTCGCATCTGCATAAGCCACATACACGTCTTGCGCCGCCTGCTGATACTGGCCGGCCTTGACGAGTGAGTCGGCGTACGTCGACGCGGCGGCCGCCTGGATACGCTTCACGGAGTCGGCCAGAGACTGATGACCGCTGTGCACAGCGCTCGCGTACGCCGAATCCCACTGGGCCTGGGCGGTCCCGTACTTGCCGGCCTTGTACATCGCGTCACCGACCAACTTCATCGCCGTCGGCGTGTACCCGTCCTGCGGGTATTGCGAAGCGTACTGCCGGAACGCCGACGCCATCACGTCCCAGCGTCCCGACTCCGACGCCCGGCGGCCTTCCTCGATCAGCGCCCGCTTCGCGACATCGGTGTGCGGGTAGTGCTCGGCGTACGCGTTGATCACCGAGAACAGCGAGTCCTGCAGCGACCGGTCGGCCTTGCGCGCACTCAGCGCCGAGTCGTACGCGACGATCGCATTCTGCGCCGCGCGCTGCTCGGACACCGTCACCGCCTTGCTCGTGTCCGCGGCGAATCCGTAGGCCGTTCGCGCGTATTCGGCACCCGCCCGTGCATATTGGCCGTCGCCGAAAAGCGCCTCGGCGTACAGGTTGTCGACGGCGCGCGCACTGTCCGACGCACCGTAGTCCGCCATGTACTTCGCATACAGTCGCGCCGCTTCGGCAAAATGCTGGCGGGTCGCTGCCAGCGCGACGCCCGTCGCCGGCCCGCTGCCGAACGCCGACGCCGCTTGCGACCGGCGCCGCGTCCGCGTCGCGTCTGACCCGGCGACGCCCTCCGCCTTCGCCAACTCGTACTGCGCGCTCTCACGCAGCGCCGACTCGCGCGCGTCGCGGGCTTCCTTGGAAAGGCTCGGATTCGCCCCCGTCCACGAGAACCCAGGCGTGAACTTGTCGACGAGCGCCAGCCGCGCGCTCTGCGCCTTTTCCGGCTCGAGCGTGCGATTCTGATAAATGTCGATGACCTCTCGCGACACGCTGAGCGCGATGGAGTCGTTTGGCGCCTCCACGAGGAGCTCGCGATACGCATCCACCGCGCGAGAGAAATCGCCCTGGTCGCGCAGCCGCGCCGCGACGCGCCGCAACACCTGCGCTTTGTAGCCCGTGTCGACACGACCGGTGAAGTAGTGATTCATCGCGTCGGCGCCGCCGACCTGCGTGAACGAGACAGCCATGTAGTCCATCGTCTCGTCGCGCAGTCCGAGGCGCGCCTGTCGGTCCGTCGGGAGCTTGTCGTACGCTTCGACCAGCCGTCCGAAGACATCGACGGCCTGCCGGTACCCATCCTGGTTTTGCTGCGACGCCTGGCTGTAGTAGGACCAGCCGAGCTTGTAGAGCGCCAGATAGTAGATATCACCCGTCGTCGGGGCGATTGCCGCCGCTTGCTCGTACGCCGCAGCCGCTTTGCCAAACATTGCCTGCCGCGGCTCGCCGCGCGCCGCGCTCGCCATCTCGAACCGGGCATCGCCAAGCCGGAACCACGACTCTGCACGCAGCGGAGAATCCTCAATGCCGCTCACCTTCTCGAACATCCCCGCCGCGTCCGTATAGTGCTCCTCGGCACCGTACAACGTCCCAAGTGTGTAGGCGGCTCCGTCCAGCTGAGGGAAGGTCGGATAGTGCTGCACCAACTCCTCGAGTCGTGCGATCGCCGCCGCATAGTCCGGGTGAGCCGAAGCCTCCCCGCGGGTGGCACGGTTCGTGTCGCTGACCGTGGCCCGCTGCGCTGCTGCGAACCGCTCGTCTGCGCGCCGGACCAGCAGCTCTCCGAGCTCGTAGAGTGCGCCCGCGCGGGCCGGGCTGTTTGGATAGTGCGCGATCACCTGCTCGAGCGTGGCGATCGCCGAATCGGGCGCCGGGTCCGCTGACCCGCGGTTCGACCCGCTCGCAGCGGCGTCGCTCGCGATCTGGCGGAAGAACCCGGCACCTGCTGCGCCAAAGTCTCCGGCTTCCACGCTCCGCCGGGCCTCCTCCGCGAGCAGGGCGCCACGCATACTCAGATCTCGCTCGACGAGCGACGTCACACTCGCGGCTGCCTGCGCCTGATGCGCCGCCGACGCCGTCAGGAACGACCGGAGCGCGCCGCGCAAACTGTCGCCCTGCGTCACACGCGCCATCTGGTCATCGACGGCAGCCTCGCCCGCAGTTACCGCTCGCCGCGTCTGGACGAGGAGCTCCCGCGTGCGCTCCCCTCGGAGCCTCACCGTATCGCGCAACGCAAAGGCCGGATGCGCGGCGATCGCAGCCGCGAGACCTTGATCGATCACGTCCGCCACATGGGAGTACTCCGCAGCGGTCGCGGCTTCCCGGTCGAGCGTCTCCAGATCCTCCGGCGAGCCGGCCTTCCCGACGATCTGCCGCACACTGTCGATCTGTCGGATGTTCTCGCTTGCCAGGGTCCGCGTGCTCGTCAGCTGCGGGTTGAACAACCCGCGCAGGCGCACGCCCGCTTCGTCCACCCGTTGCGTCACCCTCGCGAGCGAATCCTCGTCGCTCGAGAGTCTGTTGAACATCGGCCCCAGGCTGTCACCCGCCGTCGTAATGCTGGCCCGCTCCCGCTCCAGCAGCTGGATCTGCAGCGCGAGGTTGCTGCGACGGCTCGCCAGTGCGGCGTTGCCCACAGCGACTTCGACATCGGCGGTGTGCAGCACGTGGACGCCACGGTCCAGGTCGGCTCGCGCCGTTCGACCGGCGGCGTCCGATGGCTCGGAGACAAACACTGCCTGACGGAGGTTGTCCCGTTCCGCAGGCGTCAGTCCTTCGCTCGAACGGTTCGCAAGAGAATCCACGCGGGCCGTGACGCTCGCGACGGAGACGACAGTCGGCGGACCGAACGTCGGGGACACCCCCGTGCTCGCGCCATTACCCGCGGTCTGCAGCGCGTCAGCCTGCGCGCCGGCGCTGTCGGTGAACACCCACGTCTTACCCAGCGACACATCCGGGACGAGCAGCACGTCGGCCGCACGTGCCGCGACCAGCGCGCGCGCGGTTGCTCCCGGTGCTGCCGCCCACTGTGCGGTGTGCTGCGCCGTCGTGCCAGCCGAGTCCGCCACTGCGCGGAAGGCACCCTCGGCATCGCGTGCGCGATCCTGCACCAACAGCGCTTGCGCCGCCATGAGGCGGTCCTCATTGCGTCGCGGCAATTGCGGATAGCGGTCGGCGACGTCGTCGAATGCCTCGGCCGAGAGGTCGGGATGGTCGCCGCGCGTGAGGGACCACGCGCGGACGGTCCTGGCCGCCGCGTCGGATGCACTACGCGGATCCACGCGACTCGCGGCGGCAGCCGCCTGCTCGTACGATCCCGCGTCGGCAGCCAGTTCCGCACTCGCGAGCCGCAGCTGGTCGGCCGCGTCCCCAGTTGCCGTCATGAGCGCGGCATCGACGGACGCGATCGCCGCGGATGGATGGGCCGTGTCGGCGCGCGCGGCAGCGATCGCGCCCATGTACCGAGCGTAGTCGGCATACGGGCCCGTGCCCGCGAGTTGCTGCGCATGCGTGAAGGCGGCGCGCGCCGCGCTCAGGTCGCCGCTCTGATACTCGACCAGTCCGGTGACAAGTGCCGACGCCGTTGTTTGCTCGTCGTGGCTGACGTCTTTCAAGACGCTGAGCCCGCGAGTCAGATCGCCCGTGCGATAGGCGCTGAAGAGGAGTTGCGTGCGCAGGACGGCGCCGTAACGACCAGCTGCCGGGCCCGCCAGCACCGCCTCCGCCGCCACGCGCATGCTGTCGTCCATGCCCAGGCGATAGAAGGATTCCGCCAACAGAAACTGGCGGTCAGGTTCGCCCCGCCACTGCGCACCGTCATTGCTCGCCGGCGGAGGGACGACCGACCGGAGTCGGGCCAGCGCGGCGATCGGCTGGCCGTTGAGGACATCGAACAGCGCAACCCGGATTTCCGCATCGGCCGCACGTCCCTCGTTGAGCTCAGGGATGAGCGCCGTATCAGCCGTTGGCGAAGCCTTCCTCGCGGCCAATGAATCGATCGGCGACTGGCTCGCGCGGGTCCGCGCGACCGCTGACGTGTCGCGCGCGGCCCGGCCAGCTTGCGCCATGACGGGAGAGGCAACCGCCGCGACGGCCAACACGCCAAGGATCCGCAGACGCGTCATAGGAGAGACGCACCACAGTACCCCCAGCACACGGGCGCGGATCGGTCCGCCCTGCTCCGCGACTGCTCGGGACTCGAGGCCCGGCGCGCGCCCAATTAGGGCGACGTTCCGCTGCGATTGGACCACGTGCTCAGCACGAGTTGGCCGTTGCGTACGGCGAACTGCACGTACGTGATGGCGGCCGTAGGGACATCGACGTTCGCAGCCTTCGTCAGCGACGCGCCGTTGACGACTGCTGTAGCCGAGATCGTATGCGTCGCCGGGAGCACGTTCGAGTGATACGCCTCATCGACGGCGCCTGCGTTGAGGGCGTCGACCGCGCCCGCACTGTAGTGGCGCACGACGGCAGGCGCGCTGTCCACCTGCACGGAGATGTTGTCGATGCGCTGCACTTGCGCACTCGAATCGACCCGGATGACGACGACCAGCTCGGCTGCTGCCCGGCGTCGAACCGCTTCGCCCAACGACAAGAATCGATCCCGCTGCGCCAGCAGGTTGTCCTGCGACGCCGTGAGCACGGAATCGAGCGACCGCAGTGCAGTGGTCTCGTGCGACAAGAGCAACTGGCTGGCACGCGCTTCCGACGCTTTGGCCGCGACACTCTCGACTCGAGACTCGAGCTTGATGCGTTCGCTGCGCAACTCGGCCAGTTTCCGCTCTGCGGATCGAATGTCGTTCAGCTCGGCCTGGCGCTTCGTGAGGTACTCTTGTTCGGCCGCCGCAGCAGCGTGACTCGACGACGTATCCGGTATCCGATGCGCCGCCGTGTCCTGAGCCGCGAGCGTCGAGCCGATGCTGACGAGCGCAATGAGTGCACCGCCCACACTATGCCAGTAGCGCGAACCCATGTTCATGGCGCGTGCTCGCTGTTGGGGGGCGCCGATGGCGGCGTCGATGGCGGCGTCGCGGGTGGTGTCGGGGGCGGCGTCGTGGACGTTGGGGTCGTCGAGGAGCCGCTACTCCCCTCGGTCTCGGACTCGATGCGCCGCAGCCGTTCCTCGAGGTGGTGGAGCGCGTCGGTCTCCGTCTCCAGCTGGTTCTGCGCCTGAGCGCGCCGCTCCTCGAGCTCGAGCAGGTTCTGCGCCTCGTACCGATGGATCTCACCCTGCAGCTGCGCGATGCGCAGCTGGTGTTCCCCGATTTGGGCCAACAGCTCGTCGCGTTGCTTCTTCAACGCGGCGACTCGGTTCTCCAACACGTTGCCGTGGACCAGCGCCAGGAAGTTGCTCTGCCAGCCCAGGGAGAAATTGAGCTTCGTGTAGCGATACAGTGCCGATGCCGGGTCGCTGGCCACGAACTTCGGATTCCCCGCGCCGAGCTCGGTCACCGCCACGCCAGCCCGCAGCCCGCGATAGGAGACATACGTGCCCACGTTGAAGTCCCAGGCATTGTTCTCCGCCATCACCGACAGGAGCGTGTTCGGGGTCGGCCGGAAATCCGTCTTGATACCATAGAAGAAGCCCCCGGTCGCGTCCGCCGCATAGTCGCGCGTCGGCAGTGACCCATGATTCGAGAACAGGCCATTGCCGTATCCGAGCGACAGGCTGATGCCAACGTCGGGCCACGTCGAGCGCAGATCCGCCAAGGAGAAGCTCTTGGTCGCGACGCCATAAACCGTGTTGGCGGTCGCGAAGCCCCGATGCACGGAATCCACTCCAATGACCGGTGCCGAACCGCCGCCCGGGTTGAACCCTTGCGCATACCCCAGACCGAACCGATCGATGTGATCGTAGGGGCCGATGTTTCGCATGCCGATGGCGAGCGACGGCAGGAATGATCCGGTTCGCCCACGGAAATTCTCCGCATTCCACAACAGGACGCGCCCATAGAACCCATGCTCGAAGTCCTTGGACAGGAGCGACATCCCGACTTCGACATGCTGGAACAGGGACACCCCGAGGGAGCCCGTCCCAGCCATTGAGTTCTGATACTGCGGCACCGTGGGCGATGTCTGCAACGCCGTCCCGGACCAGTTGAGCGAGAAGTCGCCCGACATCGGCGAGACCCAGGCGGCAGGGATGTCGATCAACCCAGAGTCCCAATGGAGGGTCTGGGCAAACTCGGGTTGCGCCTGCACACGGCGCCCGATCAGCATGGCGACGGCGAACAGCACCGCGGTCCCGCGGTACACCACTCGCGAGGCGTCAGGTCGGGTCACTGCGGCTGCCCTCCCTGGAGCTGCTTGAGCCGGTCATTCGCCTTCTGGATCGCGTCGCGCTCTGCCTGCAACTCCTTCTCCAGTTGGTCTCGCTGCTTGGCGACGTCTCCAAACTCGCTCTGTTGCAACAGGGCGAGGCGGGTCTGGAGCTGCGCGATCATGCGCGCACGGTGCGACACCTGCACGCGAAGCTCCTGCTCCTCGCGCTCCAGGGACGTGATCTGCGTGCGCAGTACGTGCCCGTTGACCACATCATGGAAGTTTCCACTGTACCCGAGCGCGACATCCCACTTACGGTAGTTGTAGAGGTTGAGGCTCGCCGGACTGACGGTCGAGCTCTTATCCAGCTCGGTCACGTAAATGCCCGCGGACAACCCTCGCCACGCCCCGAGAACGCCTGCGTTCCAGTCCCACCCATCGTTTTCTCCGACGAGTGAGATGGTCGTATTCGGCGTCGGATGCGTCACGGTCCGTGCGCCGAAGAACAGCCCTCGGACGACAGTCCCGGACTTGTCGTACGCGGCGCCCAGGCCGCCGTCGTTGCTGAACAATCCGTTGCCGCCACCAATCGTAAGACTGATGCTCGAGAGTGCCTTGGTGTTGATCGCGATGGCCTTCGTCGCGACGGCGTAGAACGTGGGTGCAGTCTCGAACTTCTTGAAGTACGACGCTGTCTCCTCGTGCGTCTGGCCCGCGCTGTCAACGACGACGTCGCTGCCGATCAGGAAGCGCTCCTCATGATTGAACGGCCCGAGATTGCGGACCCCGACGGCGATCGCCGGCATGAAGGAGGCGAATTGCCCGTCGCGAACCGCCAGGACCTGACCGAAGAAACCCCATTCAGGATTGTTGCTGTAGATCGAGAGCCCCACATCGAACCGCTGCAGCCAGTGCGTATCGATCGCGATGTTGCCGTTCCAGTGCGATGGCGTCCCGACCCCCGCCGGCGGTGCATTCATATGCATCGCCCCGTAGGAGAGCCAGAAATCGGACGAACTGGGAGAGATCCAGGCGACCGGTACGGTGATCAGCCCGGTACCGAAATCGAGGGTGGCAGGATACCACTCTTCCGCCGCCGAAGGGGCCGAAGAGCCGCCGGGCGCGACGTGCGTGCTGTCGGACGAAATGGCCTGTGCATGGGCGGCCGTGGCCGTCCATGCAAGGACCCCAAGGAGTCCAGCAGCAATGCGACACCAGTGCGCCGGACGGGAGCGTCCGCGCCACAACCTGTGCATCAGTCCTCCTGCTCCAAACGACAGCAGTGGCTTCGTCGACCCGACGTTCGCATGATGCCTTGCACGCCTGATCGACCGATGCCTATGATGTTCGTATCCGGACTACACTTCGCGCAACGGCAAATTGGTCATTTTGTCCGGGCGATCCCCCCTCCCCGACTTTCAATGACGACAGATAGACCGAAATCGTTGCACACAAGGCCACGCTATCCGGACGGCTGGAACGTCGCAACCGCAACGCTAAATGCGAGACAGGGATGGGCCCTTGCGCCGGGCAACCGGAGGCGCGCCGCCCTGGCGGTTGCCGCATGTGCCCTCCTGGCCGTGGGATCCGCGTGTCGGTCGGGTGGCAACGGAGGGTCCGCGCAGGCCGCCAACCAGCCCTCCCAGACGCACTCAGCGGCGGGAAAGGCCGCGGACACTCTCACGACGCGGATGGACCTCGCCCGGATACTGGGGGACAGCTCGGCGCGGGTGTGGTTCGTCATTGCGAGCGACTTTCAGTGTCCCTACTGCAAGCAGTTCCACGATCAGTCGTTCGCGGCCCTCCGCGATCAATACGTGTCCACGGGCAAAGTGCGTATCGCCTACATCAACTATCCGCTGCCGGTCCACGCCAACGCATGGCCGGCAGCGGAGGCGGCGATGTGCGCCGGTGCGCAGGGCAAGTTCTGGCAGATGCACGACGGGCTGTTCGCGTCGCAGGCGCGGTGGGAGGACAAGCACCCACCAACGGCGGTGCTCGACTCTGTCGCCCACGCGATCGGAGTCGACACCACGGCCATGAATGCGTGCATGACGAGTCCAGCCGTGCACGCGTTGATCGAAGCGGACCGAGACCGCGCCGACCAGTCGGGCGTCAACGCGACTCCCACGATCATCATCGGGCGCAATCTGATGCCCGGCGTCGAACCGATCCAGAACTACCGTCACGTACTCGACTCCGCTCTCGCGGCAAGTCGGTAGCGGCCGCGCATCGGCCCGCAGGCGCCTGCGTGAACGCCCTGGTCGGCGCCGCGTATGCGGTTGCAGGGACCCTGGCGGCGGGTATCGCCGATATCGCCGGCGGCTTCCCGGGCCAGGGCAAGCTGATCCGAACGCTCCGCGCGCGTCGTGGCCTGCTGGCGCGTTATGACACGTGGGCCGCGTCTGCGCGGGTACGTGCCAGACCGCTCTTGTGGATGCACGCCCCGTCGGTCGGTGAAGGCTTGCAGGCACGACCGGTTCTCGAGCACATGCGTCGACGCCACCCCACACTGCAACTCGCCTACACCTACTTCTCGCCGAGCGCCGAGCCATTTGCCCAGGCACTCCGGGCCGACGGCCTCACCGACTTCGCCGACTACCTGCCATGGGACACTGCGCACGACATGAGACAGGCACTGGCGGCGCTCGCACCGGCTGCACTGGTTTTTTCGAAGCTCGACGTGTGGCCATTGCTGGTCCAGACCGCCGCGGACCGACACATCCGACTTGGGCTCATTAGCGCAACATTGAGCGCGGTCTCGGGCCGACGCTCGCGCGCGGCGGTCGCCCTGCTTCGCGATGCGTACGCGCGGCTGGACGCAGTTGGCGCGATCACCGACGCGGACGCGGAGCGCTTGCGGGCGCTGGGAGTCCGTCGGCAGGCGTTGCGCATCACCGGCGATACCCGGTATGACCAGGTGTGGGCCAGGGCTGAGCGCGTGGACCGCACCGCCATGCCTCTCGCGGCGCTGATGACGCCGCGGCGACCGACGCTCGTCGCCGGCTCGACCTGGCCGTCCGACGAGCGCGTCGTCCTCGCCGGGTGGGCCGCGCTGCGCGGTCGATTTCCATCGCTGCGGCTGGTGCTGGCACCCCACGAGCCGACGCCCGCGCATCTAGAGCCGGTTGAGCAGTGGGCGAGCACCCGGGGCTATCGATGCGTCCGACTGGATGCTCCCGATTGCTCCAGCGCGGACGTGGTGCTCGTCGATCGCGTCGGCGTGCTAGGGGTCCTGTACGCGGCAGCCGACGTCGCCTTCGTCGGCGGCGGCTTTCATACGGCCGGCCTGCATTCGGTCGTCGAGCCGGCAGCGTTCGGCGCGCCGGTGGTGTTTGGCCCGCACCATCAATCGAGCGCCGACGCAGAGCGTCTGCTCGCCGCCGGCGGTGCGCGGGTGGCAGCCGACGACGTGACCATCGCCACCATCATTGGCACATGGCTCGCCGACGACGCCGCTCGGCGCGACGCCGGCGCTCGCGCGCGACAGGTCGTGGAGTCAGGTCTCGGCGCTACCGACCGGTCGGTGGAGATGATTGAGGAATTGCTGGGGAACGCAACGGCAGGGTGACGGGTGACGGGTAACGGCAACGACGGGTGCTATTCGGCGGGTAGGGGCGACGCAATGCGTCGCCCGCCGTTGGCCGATCCGCACACGGCGCCCGTGCGTCGCATTTGGGGCGCCGGACGAATCATCGGTCGCATCGCCGCACCGTAGGGCGACGCGTTGCGTCGCCCCTACCAGCCGTGTTCACGTTCCTGGCCGTCACCCGTCACCGTCACCCGTCTTTACCGCCGCCCGTCCTTCACAAAGTACCCCTGTACCAAATGCACCCCCAGATCCTGTAGCGTCGCCAGCTCTTCGGCGCGCTCGACGCCCTCCGCGATCACCCGCGTGCTTTGCTCGTTGGCGAAGCGCACCATTGTCTCGACGAGATTCTGCTTTACCGGATTGGCGTCAATCCCGGCGATGAGGGACATGTCGAGCTTGATGAAGTCCGGCTCGAGGTTGGCAATCGAACCGAGGCCCGAGTACCCACTCCCCGCGTCGTCGACGGCGAAGCGGTAGCCGAGCTCGCGGAAGGCGCGCATCCGCTCGCGCATTGTCGGGTAGTCGGTGATCGCGGTGCGCTCGGTGATCTCGATGACCACTTGATGCGGATCATGCGACCCTGCAGCCCCGTCGGCGGCGTCGCGCAGCGTCGCGGTCTCGCTTGCGAATTCCGGGTCCGCGAAATCCTGCGGGTCGGCGTTCACGAACAGGAGTTGGTCGGGTCCCAGGCGGTCGTGCATGCCCTCGTACGCCTTGGATCGGCAGAGTCGACTCAGTTCCCAGTGGAGGTTGCCCTCGGCGGCGAGCGAGAACATCACCTCCGGATTCCGCAGCGTGCGCACCACGCCGCGCGCCAACGCCTCGTATCCGAACACCGTGCCAGTCTCGGCCACCACGATCGGGTCGTACTCGATGTAGACCGCGCGGTCACGAAGGCTTGCGCGCAGCTGCGCCAGCTGCCGCGCGCGGTCCCGCTGTGCGACGCTGCGCGCCGCGGCCGCCGCCTCGCGGACACCACGATAGATCAATCGCTCGACGCGCAGCTTGGGGTCGACCACCACGTGCGAGCGACCAATGAACACGTCGACCAGCGTCGCGATCTCGGCACCATGCACCGCCTCCACACGCCCGGCCACCGCGGCTTGCAACCCGCGCGCGAGACGGGCGACGTCCGCCTCCACCTTGATGGCGACGCCGACGCCGGACACCGGTGGAATGTCGAGGCACACGACGTCCTCGTCGTGCGGAATGACGGTCGCGGCTCGCAGACGGTGCGGACCATCCGCCGATCGCAACTCGCGCAGTCGATCGACCACCGCCGCCTGGGCGGTCTCGAGGACGGCATCGAGTTTCTCCCAGCCGTAGACCTTCTCCAATTTGGCAAAACGGCCAAACGAGAGGTACAGGACCGTCACCTCACCGCGCGCACTGATCTCCGCGCGTGCCTCCCCGACTACTTCATTGAGGGAGGGAAGCACCGTCCACGCTGCGCGGAGCGCCGCAACTCATTGGCGTTACGGTCGGCGCAAGCCTGGCGGCTGCCACGCCACACCGATCCCGATGGTGTTGTCGAGGTTCGCAATCGTCGACCGATTGAACGCTGCTTCCACACGGGCCGACAAGCCGTGCGTGAACTGGAAGTTGGCCCCAAGGCCGAATGATGCCCCGAGGCCGGCCTGGGCCGAGCCACCGCGCACCTGAATGATGCAGTGGCCTGCGCCGCAGAAGTCGAGCGACGTTTGCGGATGAATGTAGGGCGTCAACGACATGCCATTGTCCAATCCGATCCGATGCCCGAGCGAGATCGCGAAAGGCACCCGCGTGAAGGGCGTCCCGCCATGGGCGAACGACAGCGTGACGCCGACCGTGCCCAGCAAGCCGAAGGCCTCGGAGTCCGTTTGCTGCGCCAGCAGGTAGCCGTAGCGTCCACCGACGAACGTGACCGCGTGGCCATTGACGTTCGGCGCATTGCCGGCATCAAAGATGAACTCGCTCCGCCGTTGGAGCTCCTCCCGCCACTGGAAGATGAAGCTCGTCCCGTCATACCCGCCGTCCGCCACAGCCACGGTGAACTCCCGGTTCACCACGTAGGGCTCCTGGAAGCTGGGGTAGATCCAGGCTTGGGCCTCGAGCACGGCCGGACTCGCGAATCCCCACACACCGGCCGCCGCACACACGGCTACCCACACGAGGCTGGCGCGCGAACGCTCAGCCGCAGAAGCACCAGGCAGTGGCATGGGCATGGCGCGACCGATGGGTGGCTAGGTCACGGCGCGGGCCGACTCGGTAACGATGCGCACGATGTCGTCCGCCACCTGAAGGAAACCGCCGTCGACCTCGAAGCGGCGCGTGCCGCCGTCGACGCCGTCGAGTCGCAGCACACCGCGACCGAGGAGTGTCACCAGCGGAGCATGCCGGGCCAGCACGCCAACCTCGCCGTCGAAGGCGGGGGCCACGACGGATGTCACACTCCCGTCGAACAACATCCGCTCCGGAGAGATGACGGAGGCGTGCACGATCAGGCCCGCAACCGCTCGGCGTTTGCGATCGCGTCCTCAATGCCGCCGCACATGAAGAACGCCTGCTCCGGCAGCGAATCGAACTCGCCACTCACCAGTCGCTCGAAGGAGGAGATCGTCTCGTCCAGCTTGACATACCGGCCCGGAATGCCGGTGAACTGCTCGGCCACGGCGAAGGGCTGGGACATGAAACGCTGAATGCGGCGAGCCCGGGCAACCGTTCGCTTGTCCTCTTCGGATAGCTCGTCCATCCCCAGAATCGCGATGATGTCTTGCAGCTCCTTGTATCGCTGCAGAATGCGTTGCGTCTCGGTCGCCACCCGATAGTGGCGCTCCCCGATGAACTGCGCGTCGAGGATGCGCGACGAGGACGCCAGCGGATCGACTGCGGGGTAGATCCCCAGCTCCGTAATGGCGCGCGAGAGTACGACCGTCGCATCGAGGTGCGCGAAGGCCGTCGCCGGTGCGGGATCGGTGAGATCGTCCGCCGGCACATAGATCGCCTGCACGGAGGTGATCGAACCCGTCTTGGTCGACGTAATGCGCTCTTGGAGCTCGCCCATCTCTGTGGCCAGCGTTGGTTGGTACCCCACTGCGCTCGGCATGCGGCCGAGGAGCGCGGAAACCTCGGAACCCGCCTGTGTGAACCGGAAGATGTTGTCGATGAACACCAGCACGTCGGCGTTCTCGACATCGCGGAAATACTCCGCAACTGTCAGGCCGGTCAGTCCGACGCGGAGTCGGGCACCGGGCGGCTCGTTCATCTGACCGTAAATGAGTGCGCAGGAGTCCAGGACCTTGGACTCCTTCATCTCCAGGTACAGATCGTTGCCTTCGCGCGTGCGCTCGCCGACGCCACAGAACACCGATCGCCCGCCGTGACCCTTGGCCACGTTGTTGATCAGCTCCTGGATGATCACGGTCTTGCCGACGCCCGCGCCGCCAAACAACCCGATCTTGCCGCCCTTCACGAACGGCGCGATCAGGTCGATGACCTTGATGCCCGTCTCGAAGATCTCGGTCTTGGGCTCGAGGTTGACGAACTCGGGACGGCTCCGATGGATCGGCCAGCGCTCCACATCAGCCGGAATCGGCGGACCGTTGTCCACGGGCTGGCCCAGTACGTTGAGAATGCGCCCGAGGGCCGCCGCGCCGACTGGCACGGTGATGGCCGACCCCGTATCGATCACTTCCACGCCCCGCTCCAGGCCGTCCGTGCTGGACATGGCAACGGCGCGCACCTGATTCCGCCCAATGTGCTGTTGGACTTCCGCTACGACATCGAGCCCGAGGCCGCCGGTCTCCGCCGACGGTGGCACCTGGATGTGCAACGCGTTGTAGATCTCCGGCAAATGCTCGGCTTCAAACTCGACGTCCATGACCGGGCCGATCACCTGTATGACCCGCCCCACCGAAGCAGCCTTCTGGTCCTGACCTGGTGCCATTGCTCTCTCCCTAGCCGCCGAGGGCGGCAGCGCCGCCGACGATCTCAGCGATCTCTTGCGTGATCTGGGCCTGGCGCGCCCGGTTGTATTGCCGGCGCAGCCCGTTGATGACGTCGTTCGCGTTGTCGGTCGCGTTCTTCATTGCCGTTCGTCGCGCACCCTGCTCGGCCGCCGCCGTCTCGACCAGCGCGCGATAAACGCTGTTGCGGACGTAGGCTGGCAGCAGTTGCTCGAGAATCGCTTCGGCCGACGGCACCAGGATGTAGTCATGCTGCACCGCGCGCGCCGGCGCCGAGCGGCCGGCCCCGCGCTGACTATCCGCCGGAGCCGCGGCGGCGGCCGGGGGCGTCACGGGCAGGAGGCGATCAGTGGAGGGCGGCGTCGACAGCGCCGAGACGAAACGGGCGTAGATGACGTACACCGCATCGAGCGATCCGCTAGTGAACGCCTCGACCGGACCCTTGATGAGGTCCGCGGCATCCTGCACGGTCGGACGATCCGTGAGGTCGGTGCGCGTGGACGCCATCGCGCGGCCCACGTAGCGGAAGTACCCGACGCCCTTGCGACCCGCGACATGCAGGTCGACCGTCACGCCATCACGCTCGAGCCGTTCAATCTGCGTGCGCGCCTCACGAAGGAGATTCGCGTTGAACGCACCGGCCAGTCCCCGGTTGGACGTCAACACGAGGATGGCGGCCCGACGAACCGTCGTGGGCTGCCGCAGTAGCGCAAATCGCTCGGCCAGATCGGTGCTGTAGAGGCTCGCGATGACCTCGCGCAATGCAGCAGCGTACGGTCGCGCCGCCACGACCCGATCCTGGGCGCGCTTCATCTTCGACGTGGCGACCATTTCCATCGTTCGCGTGATCTTGCGCGTGTTCTCGAACGATCGAATGCGCCCCTTGAGCTCTCGGCCTTTGGCCATGTCGCGGTCTCAGCGAGCTCGCGCCGTCATCACGGCGACGCGGCGGCCGCCGCGGCCGCGGGACGGGCGGACGCGCTCGTGCGTCGGAGGAAGTCCTGCGTGAACCGCTCGATCGCCTGACGCAGCTGCGCCTCGGTATCCTTCGACAGCGTTTTCTCGGTCCGGATCCGCTCGCCGATTTGTGGAGACTGAGCGTCCATCGCGTCGTGGAACTCCCGCTCCCACTGGCGGACCCGGCTCACCTCGATGCCATCGAGGTAGCCGTTGGTAACGGCGAAGATGCTCATGACCTGCTTGTCGACCGGCATCGGTTGGTATTGCGGTTGCTTGAGGATCTCCACGGTTCGAGCGCCACGGTCGAGCTGCTTCTTCGTGGCGGCGTCGAGATCCGATGCGAATGCCGCGAACGCCTCGAGCTCGCGGTATTGCGCGAGATCGAGGCGGAGGCGACCAGCCACCGCCTTCATGGCCTTGATCTGTGCCGACCCACCCACGCGTGAGACGGAGATACCCACGTTGATCGCCGGCCGAACGCCCGCGTAGAACAGATCGGACTCGAGGAAGATCTGCCCGTCGGTGATGGAGATGACGTTGGTCGGGATGTACGCCGACACGTCGCCAGCCTGGGTCTCGATGATCGGCAGGGCGGTGAGCGAGCCGCCCGGCTTGAAGATCGTCTTGTTGTCGACGATGCTCGGGTCTTCGCTCAACTTGGCGGCGCGCTCGAGCAGTCGCGAGTGGAGATAGAACACGTCGCCCGGATAGGCCTCGCGACCGGGCGGCCGCCGCAGCACGAGCGAGATCTCGCGGTAGGCAGCCGCTTGCTTCGTGAGATCGTCGTACACGCAGAGCGTCGGCTTGCCCTCGTAGTACATGAAGTACTCCGCCATGGCACAGCCGGAGTAGGGCGCGATGTACTGCATGGGAGCGGGATCGGACGCGGAGGCGTTGACGATGATCGTGTAGGCCATCGCGCCTGCTTCGCGCAGTTTCGCCTCGACCGATCGCACGGTCGAGGCCTTCTGGCCGATCGCGACGTACACACAGGTGACGCCGGTGCCTTTCTGATTGATGATCGTATCGACTGCGATCGCGGTCTTCCCGATTCCTCGGTCGCCGATGATCAGCTCGCGCTGGCCGCGGCCGATGGGGATCATCGAGTCCACCGCCTTGAGTCCCGTCTGGAGGGGCTCCTTGACCGGCTGCCGGACGATGATGCCTGGGGCTGGCGACTCGACTTTCCGAGTGACGGTCGTGCGGATCTCGCCGAGTCCATCGATCGGGCGCCCGAGCGCGTCGACCACTCGGCCGATGAGCGCTGGGCCAACGGGGACATCCAGCACGCGGGCAGTCCGGCGCACATCGTCGCCTTCGCGGAGGGCGAGGTAGTCGCCCAGGATCACCGCGCCGATGTTGTCCTCTTCGAGATTGAGCGCGAGGGCGGTGATGACGTCGCCGGTCTCGGAGGATGTGATCTCGAGCATCTCGCCGGCCATCGCCTTCTCGAGTCCGTAGATTCGCGCGATGCCGTCACGCACTTCGAGGACGGTGCCGACTTCTTGGATGTCCAGCTCGGCGAGATCCGCGGCCTCGATCTCTCGGAGCAGGATACCCTTGATTTCGCCGGGTCGGAGCGTGGTGTCAGTGGCCATGGACAGTCAGGGGAATCGTAAGGTCCGGAAGGTCTGCCACCAAGAACCGTCGTTCGGGCGGGTAGTAGGGGCGAGGCATGCCTCGCCCTCTTCCCGCCCGTTCCTCGGGCGGCGGGCCGCAATCGAAAAAGCGACCTGGTCCGGTACAGATTGTGAAAAATATCACAAGAAGAATGCGCCCGCTAGCGGCGGACATCGCGGTGATGGCGCGGGCAGCGAGCGCGCGCAGCAGAATGAATAATCGTATGGGGGCCAGACTCGCGAGTGAACGAACGGTGGGCGGCCCCTAGGTCCTATTGCTTTTTTCGCTCGACCGGCCGGCCTACGCTCGCCGCGGTTGTCTTGCTTCTACCCCGGCCGGCGGCGAAGCGGCCGATCAAGTCGACGGCTCGCAGGCGTGCAAGAGAGGGCGGCTTGAGACCGACGATCCGTTGCGTCGTGCTCGACAGATGGGAGGCTGAGGCAAAACCGAGGACGGCGGCCACGTCCCGGAGGTCGTAGCCGGGGTTCTTGGCGAGCTCCGCAGCCGCGACGAGTCGCACGAGATCGATCACGCGCTTCAGGTTCGGGGCGCGGGCGGTCGCGAACGCGCGGCTCAGATGCTCGCGCGTCACGCCGACGACGCGGGCGACCGCATCGGTCCGGACCGGCAGACCCGCGTGGTCGACGACACACCGCCACGTCTTGCGCTGGAGATTGGTCGAGAGCGCCAACGCGGCGGGCGGCTCCTGGAGCGCCGCCGCGAAGCGAGCGCGAAACGTCAGCGGCAGGACCATCGCACGCAGTACGGCATCGTCGACACCCTCGATGATGACATCCGCGAGATCGAGGCGCGCCGCGCGCGCCACGATCGGCGCGTCGGCCGATCGGAGCGGAGACACACCGAAGAAGGGTGCGCTGGGGAACTCGCGCGCGCACGCGACCGCGACCCAGACATCGTCCGTTCCGCCGGCGAGATCGATGAGCGCCGCGTCGACGAGCGCCTTACGAAATGCGGCCGCGAACTCCTTGGCCGTGCGCGCAATGATGAGTCGAGCCTGGCGGCGCGGAAACGCCGCACGCGCGAGCGCGCGTACGCGATCGCGGGGCGCGTAGACCGCGACGCACGGGATGGTCACGCGGCTGAGCGATGCGGCCGTTCGCCGCGGCTTCGTCCGGGCCCGCTTCGCCGGCGCCGCCGGTATCCCTCCGGGATGCGAGCGCCTCACAGGCTGCCGGCGGCCTGCGCACCCGTCAGCATCGCGTACGCCCGCGTCAGCACGCCCCTCGCATTTGCATACGACAAGCGCTCGAGGGCCGCCTCATAGGGCAGCCACTCGCAGGCAGAAATGCCTTCGGCCCGTTGCGGCGTCGTCTCGGCAGAGGTGCCAGGTTGAACGACCAGGAGATAGAAGTCGCACACCTTGTGGATCAGGCGACCGCGGAAGCGGAACCACCAGTCGATCGTGTCGACGAGTCCGCGCATCTCGAGGCCGGACAAGCCGGTCTCCTCCTCGACCTCGCGGACCGCCGCGCCATCTGCGGGTTCGCCGGACTCAATGTGTCCTTTCGGAAAGCCCCAGTTGTCGTAACTGTCGCGGATGAGGAGTACGAGCGGCTGGTCGGCCTCGTGCGCCGCGCGCATGACGATTCCACCGGCAGAACGCTCGACATGGCCGCGCGCGCGCGCAGCGGCCGGCGCGCCTGTGGCCGCGCGGCTCCGCTTCTTGGCCACCGTTTCATGGCGGGACTTGGGCCCACCGCCATCCTTTGATTCAGACGTGCGGGACCGATCGCCCGCACCGGTTCGTGGCCGCTTCGGCACGCTCAGCCGGTCGCCGTCGCGAGCGACGCGCGTCCCTCGATGAACTGCCGGACGACCGGGTCCGCTGTCTGCTGGATCTCGCGAACCGTGCCGACCTGACGCACTCGGCCGTCGTACAGCATCGCGATGCGCGTCCCCACCGTGTAGGCGCTGTGCATGTCGTGCGTGATGACGATGCTCGTGACGCCAAGTTGTCGCTGCATCCGGAGCATGAGGTCGTCGATTACGGCGCTCGTCACCGGGTCGAGACCCGTCGTGGGCTCATCATACAGAATGTACTTCGGCCGGAGCGCGATGGCACGCGCGAGCCCAGCCCGCTTGCGCATGCCGCCCGAGAGCTCCGCGGGCGCCAGATCCGCGACGTCCGGCAAGTCGACCAACTCCAACGCTTCGTGCACGCGGTCATCGATCTCGCGCGGCGTCAGGTCGCCCTGCTTGCGCAGCCCCATCGCCACGTTGGCGCCCACAGTCATCGAGTCGAACAGCGCGGCGAATTGAAAGACGTAGGCGATCCTCGCCCGGACCTGATAGAGCTCTCGCCTCGTCAGCGACGGGATGCTGATACCATCGACGAGTACATCGCCGGAGTCCGGCTCGAGCAGTCCCACAATGTGCTTGATCGCGACGGACTTTCCGCTCCCCGAGAAGCCGATGATGATCATCGTCTCCCCTTCCATTACGTCGAGGGAGAATCCGTTGAGGACGTGCTTGGGTCCGAAGGACTTGTAGACGTCGCGAAGCGAAATCATGCGCGCTGTGCGCGAGAGAGTAGACTTACAGAAAGTAGAAAGTAGACGAACACCACTATCGCCAAGATAGCGGCTTTCGTCTACTCTCTACTTTCTGAAGGTCTACTTTCTCGGGCGTTCAACACCCAACGCGCTAGGCGGCAAAACTCCCGAGCGCCCGACCTACGTCCCCTTCTCGAAGGCGCTTGAGCGCGCGGTCTCGCAGTTGGCGCACCCGCTCGCGAGTCACGCCCAGCATGGCTCCGATCTCCTCGAGCGTGTGCTCACGCCCGCCTTCGAGACCGAAGTACAGGCGGAGCACTTTCGCGTCGCGCGCAGGGAGCGTGCCGAGCGCCTGCTCGATCTCATCGTTGAGGAAGCGGTTCATCGCTTCCTCTTCGGCGTCGGGCATCTCATCCGCGACGAAGCGCTCGATAAGTGAGCGGTCGCCTTCGGGGTCCATCGGCGCGTCGAGGCGCACGTCGCCGGTGTTGAGCGCGGCGAGCGACTGGACGACGTCCACCGACAGCCCAGTGAGATGCGCGAGCTCCTGGGGATTGGGCTCGCGCCGGAGCTTCTGACGAAGGATCTCCGAGGCCTTGATGATGCGCGAGAGATCTGCCGTTCGGTTGAGCGGCACGCGCACCGTCCGTCCCTGGCGGGCAAGCGACGAGAGAATCGCCTGTCGAATCCACCACACGGCGTACGAGATGAACTTGACGCCCTGGTCCGGATCGAACTTGCGAGCAGCGGTGAGCAGCCCGACGTTGCCCTCGCCAATCAGATCAATGAGTGGCAGTCCCCGGTTCTGATACTTCTTGGCGACGGAAATGACGAAACGGAGATTCCGCTTCACGAGCTCCTGCAGCGCGTCTCCGTCACCAGCGCGGATTTTTCGCGCGAGGTCCAGTTCCTCGGTGCCCTTGAGGAGCGGATACGTGCTGACCTCATACAGGTACTGGTCGAGAATGTCGCGTTCGGGCTCGCTCGGAGCGATCCCGGACGGCGTAGTGGCCCCGCGACGGCGGCGTACCGTTCCCTTGACCGGAATCGGGCCGGTAACGCCCGGGACGGGGACGAGTTGCTCCGCGGTGACGACGGGCTTGGCGGGCCCGGTCATCGGGGAGCGGGACGACGGACCTGGCTTCTCGAGCTGCTGCTGCAGTTCGGGCATGTTGTGGGAGTCCTGGCTATGCGATCAAGGGGGCGAGTGAAGCGAGCGAGAGTGGGTCAGGCGAGACAACAGCGACACGCAATCCTTCAGTTGTCACAACGGGCCATCGGAACACCGAGGCCGACAAGGGTCATCACATCCAGCAATTTTCGAGCGAACGTGACGGGTGCCAGCAGCACGCCACCGATACCTTGGTCGACCGCGCACGCGCGGACCAAGGGTGGTGTGTCTCCTGCGCGTGGTCCAAGAAATCGTGCAAATTATCGGCCGAGAAGATTTTCGCTAGACCCACTCGATTGACACCCGACATACACACGGATACGTTCAGAGGTTCCGTTGCGAAAAACCGTGCGCGCGTGCCAAAAGTCGTGCCGCGGCGCAGCGCTCCGACCGGGACGAGAGCGGAGTAGCGCCCATCCGGCGGACTGAGGTACGCTGCCGGCGACGGAGGGGGGGCGCAAGACCAAGGCGTGCTCGGCATGCGCGGGGACGCCGCGGGCAAGGAACGAGCGAGACAGAGTGCCCGGGGGGGGGCGTAGCTCAGTTGGGAGAGCGCGTGAATGGCATTCACGAGGTCAGGGGTTCGATCCCCCTCGCCTCCATTTCCCGGGTGCGAGTGGGGATCGGTTGCGGGGCGGGCGGGTGAGTATTTGTCCGGTCCGCCAGGCGGAACGGTTGCAACAGCGGGCATCGGGGACCGGCGTAGAGCACGACTGACCACGGGGGTTCCTAAATCGGCTGGTAGGGGCGACGCAATGCGTCGCCCGCCGTGGGGTTCGGTCAGGTAAAAGGATCGGGTTGGGGGCGACGCATGCGTCGCCCGGCGCAAGACGGGCGGTTAGCTCAGTTGGTTAGAGCGCCACGTTGACATCGTGGAGGTCACAAGTTCGAGTCTTGTACCGCCCATTCCCCGCCATGCGATCGCCGCATGGCCCAGCTACATTTGTTTACCTCAGGATCGGCTTCAAGCGCCCGTAGCTCAGCTGGATAGAGCGTCTGACTACGGATCAGAAGGTCGGCGGTTCGAATCCGTCCGGGCGCGTGGTTGTGGTTAGCGTTTCAGGTCCCTTGCGTCAGCACGACAGCACTACCCTCGGGGCGTAGCTTAGCCCGGTAGAGCGCCTGCTTCGGGAGCAGGAGGTCGCTGGTTCAAATCCAGTCGCCCCGACTGGCTACATAGAAGCCTCGCCGTCACTTGTGATGCGCGAGGCTTTGTGCTGCCCGAGAGACCTTACCCGTTTCTTTACCCGTTTCTCCGATCCGTTCCCGTCATCACTCTGAGCATCGCCTCGGGTGTCGCTTGCTGATAGCAGGTGAGCAGCGTTGACGGACCACGCCACCCACCGGCCGCCGCGACATCCGCGACGGGCAGATGCTTCCGGTCTGTTGCCCATAGCCGTCGGTAGGCGTGCCACAGACTACCCTCGAGCTTCGGCAACTCCGCCTTCGCCTCCGCCCTCTCGAGGAGGCCAGCGAGTTCGTGACGCGACAGTGGCTCAACTGGCTTGCCCGGTTCCCCTTCCTTTCCCAGCACGTACCCACCCACCGCACCGGCCTCGCGCTGAAATGCGCGGAGCTCAGTCAGCAACGCATCGGGTACCGGCACCACCCACTCCTTGCGTTTCTTATCGGTCTCGGCCCGCCACCGAATCGTGCTCGCGTCCCACTGCACATCCTCCCACCGCAGCTGCCGGATTGCACTGAGCCGTCGCCCCGTCGCGTACGCCAGTACGAGTGCGATCTCGGCCTGTCGCCATCTGAGGCGCTCGGTCTCGTCAGCAACTTCTCTACCTAACTCCTGCATCGCCCGTCGCGTGGCGAGATATCGATCTTCGGTTGCAACGGGCCGACGCGGGTCCACATCCTTCACGGCTCGGATCCCGGCGAGCGGATTCATGTCGAGCAACCGCGCGCCGTTCTCGCGGGTCGATCTCGCCCAATCGCACATCGCGCTCAAGAGCGCGATGTCCGCTGCAGCGGACCACGACGAGGTCGCGCTCATCGACTCCAAGGGCGACGACATGTGGGTGAGCGAGCACAAATGTTGGAGTCGATCCGAAAGGAAGCGGCGAAGGTCGGCGCCGATGGTGTCATCCTTGCAGGCGGAGTCCGAACCCGGAGCTGCGGCCTCAATCGCCCACGCGCTGATCGGCACGCGCGCAGATCGGCCCAGACCCGGCTGACCGCGGAAATCGGGTCAGGGCGCGCGACCCAAGGCGCGCAGATACGCGCGGAGCAGGCAGTGGAAACCGCCGCGCTTGAGCAGCTCGGCCGGCGTAAGTGAAGTGTATCGCCGTGCATGTTGATGAGCCCCGACGCAGACGCAAACTCAAGTTCCACCGCCGCGCTGGCGATCGACCGACCAGGGTCATTCAGCAGCCGCGAAGCATGGAGCAGTCGGTTCCATCCGAGGATACGCTGTGGCGTAGGAAGGCCCGCGTTCGCTAGGCGATTGCGCAGCGTTTTGCGGTCGACGTCGAAGGCGAGGGCCACATCTCGCACGCTAAGGCGGCGAGTGCTATGGATCGCAGCGAAACGAAAAAAAGCTGCGAGCGACGGGGGAACGAATCGCTTTACGCTTTCGGTGATCAATGCGCTGGAAGACTGCTCGCGCATTTGTGAAATTGCAGATCGGATTCTCGTACCTGGGTCGTCGACACCGTCAATAATTGCTTCAGCCCAGCCGTCCCGCACGGTGGCCATTATTTCGTGAATGTCCCCTGCGATTAGCCTTCCGCGTACGAACGTGAGAATCGAAGGGAACCGGCAATGCAACACCGCGATTACTGGCAAAGTCGACACGTGCCTGCGATCGCGGAGCTCGGTGATCACGACAGAAACCCTGGGTTGCGCCGCGAGCTCAAGTAGCTCTGAAGCCGTTTCGCAGAAGCGCACGCCGGCAACACCTCGCAACGCGGGCAAGAGTCGGTCGCGCACGGGTGCCTCCAGAATCAATGCCACAACTTGCGCTACCACTCCACCATACGGCGCGCGCCACTCATCGCTCGCCTTCCCGGCGCGGAGGTGCAGTCCAAGTCTCTCGTCGTCGTCGTACAACTCGGCGCTGCCCGGCGCCGGCCAAGTCATCGCGTTGCATGGTGCAGGCCAGCACCCCTAGGGACCTACGCTCAGTGAGATTCACCCCCGCTTTCTAACCCCCGGATCCATCTGACGACGAGTTACATTGCGCCGTCGCACCTCGCGTGATCGCGCCCTGTCATGTCAGACAGTTAGCGATCAGATGCGCTGAGCGCCTTCGCCGGCGAAACTCCGCTGAACTAGGTGGCGCGTCCCGACGACGGCTGGCTTCCGACAGCGCCAAATCATTGCGCGGAGTGCATGAAGCAGCGCCTGCGGCGGTGCCTTCGCAACAAGCGAAGCGGCAGGCATCAACGCAGCAGTTCACGGGTTCGCTTTGCGTTCCGAGCAGGTTAGTAAGGAGTGACTAGAGGAGCTTTCGGCGAGGTTCGATTAGCTGGCTCGCGTGTGTGGACGCGTGCTGCCGGTTGTCTCTAGGCGGCCGTATCCTCTCGCAAGCGGACGCCTGGCGGGGGCACTCGGTGTCGGTCATATTGCGGCACCCGGACGCATGACTGGCGCAGGGATCCTGCTAGTGTGCGGTCCTCGCAGGGTGAGGAGCAACTGGAACAGCCTGCCTAATGGGTGCGCTTCGTCGGGAGGTTAGCTACGCATTGCGCAGACTCCGGCGCAGTCCGGGGTTCGCCGCGATGGCGATTGCGTCGCTTAGCCTTGGCATTGGGGCGACGACAGCGATGTTCAGCATCGTTGATGCGATCGACTTCCGGCCGCTACCATACCGAGATAGCGACCGCATCGTGATGCTGCGAGAGGTCGCGCCGCCTGCCGTGGCCTGGTGTCGCGACTGCAATACCTCCTTTCCGACGTTCGTCGACTGGCGCATACAGTCGCATTCCTACGTGGCCATCGCGGCGCAGCGCGAGTACATGCGGCGATGGTGGCACGAGGATCCGACGGGTGGTGAGACCGAGTTTCTTCCGACCACTGACGTTTCGCCCGAGTTCTTTCCGATGCTCGGTGTCGGGCCCGCGTTGGGGCGGACCATTGGGCTTGCGGATGCAGCCCCTGACGCCGCGCGCGTGGTGGTGCTGGCTGACGATTTTTGGCGCCGTCGATTCGGCGCTGACCCGCACGTCCTTGGTCAGCGGCTCACCTTCATTCCTTTCGGCACGGACAGCCGAGTATCGTATGTGATCGTCGGCGTCATGCCGCGCGGATTTCGATTCCTCGACGCGATGGCCTGGATGCCGCTCCTTCCGGAGGGGATGACGACACGCGGCGGGCATAGCCTCCAAGTTTTTGGCCGACTCAAGTCCGGCATCGCGATCGCGAAGGCTAACGCGGAGCTTGAAATCATTGCCCAGCGGCTCGCCGCTCAATACCCAGCAACTAATCGTGGATGGAGCGCCCGTGTAGTCGCACTCCGAACGGCTCTCAGTCAGGACTTCGGCCCGAGCGGCACGGGCCGCTTTTTGCTGCTTGCGCTCGTCGCGACTGTGCTTGCCATCGCCAGCGCTAATGTCGCCACGCTCGTTCTCTCGCGCATGGAAACCCGGCAGATGGAGCTAGCAGTGCGACGTGCGCTCGGAGCGTCGCCTGGGCGGCTCGCGCTAGAACCCTTGCTCGAAACCATACTACTGGCTGGTGCGGGCGGGATATGCGGGGTCGCACTTGCAGTTTGGGGTGTTCGAACGGCCGCCGCCGGGCTTGAACTCGACCGGCTGGGCATGCCTGCGTCCGTCGACTCTAGGGTGCTCGGGTTTGCACTCGTAACGTCAGTGATAGTCGGTCTCACATGTGCCGTCCTCCCGAGCCACCGCGCAGCTGGCGTGAGTGTTCAGACGGTGCTACGCGAACAGGGAGCTGGCCTCACCGGCGTGCGGCGAGTGAGGATCGAGCAAATCCTCATCATAACTGAGGTAGCGACAACGCTGGTGCTTGTAACGGCTACTGGGCTAATGAGTAAAGAGCTGTTCCGACTTCAACGTCGGGAACCGGGGTTCGATGCTGAGCGGCTGTACAAGATTACTGCACGGATGCCGTCCACATGGGTTGCTGACTCGGCTCGTCGACGCCAATTCGCCGCCAAGGCGAGCGACCGCCTTGCTCACGTCCGCGGCGTGCTGCGCGTCAGCGTGGCTGCGCCGGTTCTAGCGCAACCCTCGATTCGACTCCTAGGGAGCGCGACTCCGGTCCCTTCGGATGCGCGGCCACTCGCCATGAGTGTAGGATTGGAATTTTTCCGGGTCGTGCGGACGCCAATTCTAGAGGGACGCGCGTTCACACGGGAGGACGCAGCCGGGGCTGCACCGGTCATTATCATCAACCAGGCGGCGAAGGCTGCCTTCTGGCCTGGGAAGGATCCCGTCGGGGAGCGGGTGTTCGTAGGGGACACTAGCACCGGCGAGTGGGCAACGGTAATCGGTGTCGTGGCTAACGCTAAGCTCTTCGCGTCACTCACTGCCGCCGCAGTGCCGCTCATTTACCGCCCGTTCGACCAGTCCCCTGAGCAACAGGTAATAGTTTTCGCGCGTACCGCGGTACAGTCCGCGGAGCTCATTTCTGCGCTCCGCGCCGCATTGAGGGACGTAACCGCTGGACCGCTTGATCCAATGGACGTCCTGGCCATGGATGAAGTGATCGGCGAGGAGGTGCGGCAGGAGCGGTTCCAGCGCACGATGCTCGCCTCGTTCGCCATACTTGGCCTAGCGCTCGCTGCGGTAGGCGTCTACGGGGTCGTTGCTTATGCCGCGTCGCAGCGCGCTCGGGAGATCGGCGTCCGCGTCGCGTTGGGTGCGAGCCGGTGGAATGTCCTTATCCTCATCTGCCGCCGAGGGCTCAGCGTCGCAGTGCTGGGGGTTGTCTTCGGAGTGGCCGGCTCGCTGGGTGCTGGACACGTCCTTCGTTACATGCTTGTTGGGATAAACCCTCATGACCCCGGCGTGCTTAGCGCGGCGGCCTCCATCATCGGCGTGGTCGTGTTCATAGCAGCATACGTCCCCGCGCATCGCGCTATGCGCGTCGATCCCGTGGCCGCGCTTCGCGCTCAGGTTTGAGGACCGCGGCAATGCCTTTGACCACGGGCGTAGGCCGCATCATGAGGCGTGGTCGAGCCGTGGACCAGATTCTCGATCTAGCGCAGATGACCGCCGCCTGGCCCCATCATCAGTGATGCGCGCCAGTCTCTAAGGTGAGGCCGGTAGGCGTTGGACGCGCTCAACGCGCGCCGTCTGTGTTCGTTCACCGGATGGCGTTCCACGTACAGCCGTCGTCCGTCACGCGAAACATCGCCACGGACGCGCGAGCCGAATCGCCCGACACATCTTGGCTCACTACAAATAGTGTGTCTCCTCGCATTTGGATCGCCGGCGCCAGTTCGGACCGCACCGACAGCTTCGTATCCACGCAGGCCCGACGGAGATCACGCGAGAGTAGGCTCACGAAGATGGAGGCGGCGAGAGCCGTGTTCGCATGGGACGTCTCACGTAACCGATAATCGTAGTAGACGACCACTGTTTCCCCGTTCGGCAGCCGCTGGAGATCGAACACGGTCGAGGCCGCGCTCTCGATTGCAGGCCCATCCCTCGGGTCGACGCCGCGGAAGCCTTGTTCTGACCAGCCGCGACGGTGCTTGACCGGGACAACCAAGGTGTCTAACACGTTGCCCTTCATATCCAACAAACGCAGTCCCAGTGGCGAAAACCCCACGAGCAACGTGTCACTCCAGAAGGCAAGCGGTACTCCTAAGTAAGGGCCCAGCCGTCGATCCTCGAAGAAAACCGTCGGCAGGTGGGCAAATGTCGCGAGAGAGTCAGTCCGAGTATCCCATCGGAGGAGCGCCGTGCGGCGGTCAATGTTCGGCGCACCGAACCAGATCGTATCCCTCTGTTGAGGCGCCACGACCAGCCAAGGCATGCCGGGGAAATTCCGTGCGCGGACGAATGCGCCGGTACGTCGACTGTAGAGCTTGAACTGGTGCATCCAACCGTCGATGAGCACAACAGTAGAATCGAGAACCCATACTGACCATAGGCCATTGAGCTCCCCAGGGCCCGCCCCAGCCTTACCATATGTGGCCAGCAGCGCGCCTTGGCGCGACCAACGGGTCGCCTTGCGCGTGAAGGCGTCGGCGATATAGTAGCTGCCATTTACAGGATCGATTGCCAGCGCAATCGGCTGCGCGATGAATGCACTGTCGCGTTGGGTGAGAGATACCGTCGCGAGTCTCTCTAGCTGTGGCCCCGCATTGGCTCGGCTGTGAGAGGAATGCGCGGGGTCCACCGAACTGCAGGCAAGGAGGAACGGTAGCAGCGCCCGAATGGGTCGCGGTTTCCGCAAATACGCGTATGAGCGGTCGACGGTCGTCGCTCGACCGCCGTAGTGACCGGAACTAGTCACCTGGCCGTGCGATGCGGTGAGCACGCCTATCCCCTATAGGGGAAAAAGGCCGTACTCAGAATTGCGCGGCTCCCGCAGGTCCCGCGCCAGGGCCATTCTCGCCGCAGCAGTAGAAACTAATATGGCAGGGACCAGAGCAGTTACCGCCATTGAAGTTGAGCCCTTGCGCATCCAGACGTGCGGTTGTCTACTTTCTACTTTCTGTAGGTCTACTCTCTCGGGCGCGCCCGCGCCATGACGACCAGAGACGGACCGTGGAAGTGATCTCACCGGAGCACGACAAGGCCGAAGTAACAGTTGAGCGCCGCGATCACGCGGCGGATCTGCTCGACGTGCTTGTGGCCCACGTGAAGGAGTATGCCATCTTCGCGCTGGACCCCCGAGGGCAGATCCTGAGCTGGAACGCGGGGGCCGAACGCCTGAAGGGGTACACAGCGGGCGAGATTATCGGCCGGCATTTCTCGATCTTCTATCCGGCGGAAGATCTCGCCGCCGGGAAGCCGGCGCGCCTACTCGATCTCGCCACAGCACGAGGTCAAATCGAGGACGAAGGCTGGAGGGTGCGGAAAGACGGATCGCACTTCTGGGCAAATGTCGTCATCACGTCCCTTCGGGACGACAATGGAGAACTGCTCGGCTTCGCGAAGGTCACGCGCGATCTGACCGAACGCCAGGCTGCAATCGAGCGCATGCTGGCGGATGCACGCTCCATTGAGAGCGAAGCAGCCGCACGCGCCATGGCGGAACAGCGCAGCCACGATCTGCGAGAGCTGGCAGACCGCCTCCGAGCGTCTGCGACCGAACTGGAGGACCGTAGCCGAGAGGCCGAGTCAGCCAACCGAGTGAAGAGCGAGTTCCTCGCCGCAATGTCCCACGAGCTCCGGACTCCACTCAATGCGATCGCAGGGTACGCACAGCTTCTCCAACTCGGCGTGAGCGGTCCGGTGACTCCGCAACAGCTGACACACCTGGAGCGCATCCAGCGCAGTCAGGAGCATCTGCTGGGCCTCATCAACAACATTCTCAACTTCAGCCGCCTCGAGGCTGGACAAATTGTGTACGACAGTCGCCCCATCCGCATCCAGGAGATGGTGCAGGCGGTCGCTCCGATGGTCGCTCCGCAAGCCGAAGCCAAGCGGATCACGTTGACGATTGGACCGTGTACGTCCGACATGTTGGCGCAGGGTGATCGATCCAAGATCGAGCAGATTCTTCTGAACCTGCTCTCCAATTCCGTGAAGTTCACGCCGCCTGACGGGACGATCGCGATCGAGTGGGGTGGTGAGCGCGACCGCGCCTGGCTGCGTGTACGAGATTCGGGAATCGGTATCCCTGCGGATCAGCTCGAAGCCGTCTTCACACCCTTCGTGCAGGTCGGACGGAAGCTGTCGAGTCCTCAGGAAGGCACGGGTTTGGGACTGTCCATCAGTCGGCAACTCGCGCGCGGCATGGGCGGAGACCTGGTAGCAGCGAGCGGCCCGGAACGTGGCACCACTGTTACCCTGACGTTGCCTCTAGCGACAGAGGCAGCACCGTCTTGATCGGCGGAACTGCTACCGCGACGGGCGCGCCACACGTCGCCGTAGCACGAACCGCCCTTCGTCGTCTGAACCAGCCGCGCGCGAGAGGCAGGCACGCCTTCGACTGAATAGCAGTCCGCCGTCGAGGAAACAACGCGGGCCGGCGCACCGTTGGGCGGCCTGGCCCGCGCGTGATCAACAACGCTCTTTCGGTCGATCGCTCCGGTTATGCCCTCTTGGTCGCAGACCGCTCGGCCTTGCCTATCGCATCTTCGGCTTTCCCCTTGGCCTGATCCAGCTTCCCCTTGGCCTGCGTCTTCAGGTTGCCCGTGAGTGCTCCAGCGGCGTCCTCGATCTTGCCTTTGGCCTCCGTCGCCTTGCCCTTGATCGACTCGCCAAGACCATCGGCCGTCGAGTGCTTCTCATTCTGCGGAGTATGACTCATTGTGTGCGCTCCTTCGTGAAAGCCAGGTAACCTCGAGACCACGATTTAACGTGCGTCGGCACAACTCCTTCTCTGCCCCGTCCCCGGCAGACAGCAACCCTCTCGCATTGCCGTGACTTGCCAGCGATTGGAGCGCGCTAGAATCGCGATATGCGAACGGTGCCGGCGCGCCGGTGGCAAAGGCATTTCCTGTGCCGACTAAATCCGAGGCGTCGTTTCCTGCGCCGCGCGCGTCGTTTGAGGTGCGCGAGTCCCACGCGACAATGACCAGCTGCGCTTCGAAGAGAGCAGCCAGCCAAACTCAGGCCGGATCCTCAGGCACCCTCCGTCCATAAAGCAGTCGCGCGCGCAACGGATAGGACCGGCGATTGCACTCTCCGGCAACGTGGTGCTCGATCACCCCCCAACACGACCGGAGGATCGATGACCCCGACCACCCTCGAAGATTTGTACGTCGACGAACTCAAGGACTTGTATAGCGCCGAGCGGCAGATCTTGAAGGCGCTACCCAAGAATGATCAAGGCAGCCACGCATGAGGAACTGAAGCACGCGTTAGAAGCTCACCTTCGGCAGACCGAGACGCACGTCGAGCGGATCGAACGCATCTGCGCCACGTTAAATGTCTCCCCAAAGGGCAAGAAGTGCCGCGGTATGGAGGGCGTCATCGAAGAAGGCGCCGAGCTGATCGAGAAAGGCGAGCCATCGGCCGGCTTGGATGCCGGCCTCATTGCCAAGGCGCAGCACGTCGAGCACTACGAGATGGCCGGATATGGCAGTGTGTACGAATGGGCGATGCGCCTGGGTCACACGGATCAGGCGACCCTGATCCGGCAGACGCTCGACGAGGAGAAACAAGCCGATGCCCTGCTGACGGACTTGGCGAGGCGCTCGGTCAATGCCGACGCAGAGGTCGGGATCACCCACGGCGGAGACAGGGGCGACACGCGGGCGCGCCGATCCACGGCCGGTCGACATCCGCCTCACCAGCGGGCGCGCCCGTCGGCGGACCGGCGATGAATCTCGCACCTGGTGCTCCGACCGCGGGCACTCGTCGCAGCTCGACGGCGTGTGTCATTGCGGCGATGTTCATCTTCGCCGCATGCGGCTCTACGGCGCCCAAGCCAAAAATTGGGTTCAGTCCGAGCACGGTGATGCTCACAGCGACGGCCGGCGCTACAGCGTCCGGCTCAGTGGAGGTAAAGAATGTCGCGGGCGGTACGCTCTCGGGAGTCTCGGCGTCGGTCGGTGCGTATTCGACCGGTGCGTCTGGCTGGCTCGCGGTTACAATGTCATCAGCCACGGCGCCGGCGTCGCTACAGCTGGTGGCGAATGCCACTACCGTGAGCGCCGGGAGCTACTCCGCCGTCGTCAATGTGAGCGCAACCGGCGCGAGTCCCCCGACGGCGACGCTGACGGTGAATCTTACGGTGACGCAGTAGGACGTCTGAGGTCTGGCAACTCGAGGCCTCGCACCGTGGGCGCACTTCTTGGGTTTGGACGCCAGCGCACTCGGAGGCTGTTCTCGTGAACGGTCACGAACCCGGGCAATCCTCGACGACGCAACAGTCGACGACCGCGGAGGTCCATCAGCCGCGAAGAGACGCGGGCGCGGCGGCCTGGGCCGCGGGAAGACTCAGCGTGAAGATGGATCCGTGGCCAACGGTACTCTCGGCTGTGAGCTCCCCATTCATGCCGCGCGCCAGCTCTCTGCTGATGGCGAGACCGAGCCCGATCCCCTCCTGGGTGCGTGTCAGCGACCGATCGAGTTGCACGAACGGCTCGAAAATGAGTGCCAGCTTCTCAGCCGGAATGCCGATCCCGGTGTCAGCGACGGACACGTGGATGCGGTCGGCGTGCAAGAGGCTCGTCAGCACGACCCGTCCGCCCGCCGGCGTGAATTTCGTCGCGTTGGAGAGCACGTTCAACAGAATCTGCTCGCACTTCTCGCGGTCGGCGAACGCGGTCAGCCCGTCGACGCCCGGCTGATACTCGAGCGCCAGCGCGCGCTGGTCCATGAGTGGCAGCATCAGCGCCGTGATCTCGGACAGCATCTGGCCGACGGGGATGTCGGTGACCGCGTACGACAGAGTCCCGCTGTCCACTTTGGCGAAGTTCAGCACCTCATTGATGCGGCGAAGCAGGAGCCGTTGTGCGCGTTTCACGCGATCGAGATATGCGCGCTGCCCCGGCGAGATCGGGCCTTCGACCCCGATCTCCAGGAGGTCCAGGTAGCCTGCGATCGCGTTCAGAGGGGTGCGGAGCTCGTGGCTCATGCTCGCGAGAAACGCCGCTTTGGCCGCATTGGCTGCTTCGGCGTCAGCCCGTGCGGCGGTCGCTTCCGCGACCGATCCCTTCAGGTGCTCGTTGGCCTGCTCGAGCTTCTCTGACAACAATTGCGCTTCCTCCATTTGCTGCTCGAGCTCCACGGCCAGTGCGCGCGCCTCGTGCGTCTGCGTCTCCAGCGCCGCTGCGTGTTCCCGAAGTTGCGCGGCGGTGGCCTCGGCGTGCGCCCGCGCTTCCGTTGCGTTCGTCAACGAGTCACGGACCCGGTGCGCCATCCGAAGGAATGCGTCGTCCAAACGCGCGATCTCATCGACGATGGCGTCGGTCCCGGACGCGGCCGTGGGAGCCGGTTGGGCGGCGAGCGCTTCGGCAGAGGCCGTGAGGCGGACGATCGGTCCGGTGAACTGCCGACTCATAAACCAGCCCCCAGCGGCGCCTCCCACGATGACCACCCCGGCGAGCACGGCGATCTCCGTCACGAGCGGCTGCATTGGCGTCAGGACATCGCCGATGCGCCGGTCGACCCAGAGCACCCACGGCGCGCCCGCGACTGGCCTCGCAACGCCAATCCCGGGTGCGCCATCCGGCAGTCGGACCCGTTGGGGCTGATCGCTCGCGACGTCGATCTCCGGGTTCGCAACGGGATGCTCCAAGTCGGTCCATGCACCGGTCGCGGGCGAGCCGACCAACATTGATGTGCGCGGGCCGATCAGGTCCCGCACCGCGCCCGCGTTCTGAGACGTCAGCAATCGCAGGTCGACGACATACCCGAGGACGCGCGATCGACCCGTGCGCGTTGGTACGGCCACAGCGCCGAGTCCCTCGTAATAGCTCGAACCGCCCGCCGCGAGGATCGGCCCCACGTGCGCCGCCCGTGGCTGCACGCCGCCGCTGTCGAGGGCGAGGCGGATCCACTGGGAGGCTGGTGGGAACACACCGGTCGCCGTGTCCAGCACGACCGCTCCATCCGGCCGTCGCAACTCCACCCGTCCTTCTGAGTGTGGGTTGGCGATCCAGAGCGTCGCGAGTACGCGTCGGGCCGCCTCGCGATTTCGGCCCGTCTGGAGGAAATCCACGACGACCGAATCCGACGCGACGCCGTCGACACGGTCGGCATACACGCGCATCGACTGGGCGAAGAGCACATCAAGCACTGCGGAGGCCCGTTTCAGTCGCGGCCCGGCGGACGCGAGAAGCACCTGTCGCGCGCGAATGTAGGCCGCCACGGCGAACACGGTGATGGCGGCGAGCAGGATACTGGCAATCAACAGCGGCAGGCGGCGTTCAATCGAACGCCCCCAGCGCTGCAATCGGATCACAGCGTCACGCGGCACTGCGCCTTCCTCTCCGACAGCAGGCGACCCGAGATTCCGTGATGGCCGAGTTCAACTTCAAGACGAATGCCAGAAGGACGGAGAGCCCTTCCACTACTAGGAGCGACACGGGCGGCTACGCGGCGGACGGATCCCCGACGCCGTGGCACAAAACTGGTCAGGGGTTGGTCGATCTGAAACGCGAGATTACACGGCCGCCAGGCCACCATTGAGACGGCCGAGCAAGCGGCGGCCGCCCTACGCCGGGTGGCTGGACCGGCTGCGGAGTTCTTCTTCGCCGCAGGTTTGATCGGTACCGGGTTGCTGGGCGTGCCCGTGTTGGCTGGGTCCGCGGCCTATGCGCTCGCGGAGGCCGGTGCGTGGCGTCGCGGCATGGACAAGACGCCGTGAACGGCAGGACGGTTCTACGCCGTCTTCGCAGTCGCGCTATTGATCGGCGCGGTCATCGATCTGCTGCGAGTGAACGCCATCCGCCTGCTGTTTTGGTCTGCGGTCGTCAACGGCCTCCTGGCGCCACCGCTCATCGTCATCATCCTCGTCGTCTGCAACAACGCCGCCGTCATGGGTCCGCATTGAAATGGCCGAGTGTTGAACGTGCTCGGGATTCTAGCGGCGGTCACGATGACCGCCGCGGCGGTCGCGCTGGTCACGAGTTGGGTCGTGTGAACAAAGGGATGGGCTGACATGGCATTGACCCCATGCATTACCGGCGCCGCCCGAGTGCAGCGCTCGTGACGCTCGATCGGCGGCTATCGATCGAACCGAAACAAGTCCGCCTGTTCATTGGGTCTGCCAAGTACTGCGTCGCGGATGATCTCGGCAGCGATCAACCCGAACGTGATGCCGTTCCCACCGTAGCCAAGTGCGAAGTATGCATTGGGCCAGGCAGCGTGCGGACCGATGTACGCGAGGCCATCCTCGGTTTCGCCGAACGTGCCGGCCCAGGCGAACGCCACATTGAGCTCGATGGCTGGAAACATTGCGCGAAAGCGCTTGGCCAGTGCCTTGGTCTTGCGCGGCAACAGTCGGTCGCGATGATCGGGATCGCGGAAGCTCTCGTCTTCGCCGCCGACGATCACACGGCCGTCCGCCGTCGTGCGAAGATACAGATAGGGATGGGCATGCTCCCAGATGACGCATTCGTCTTCCCCCCAGCCCTCGAGCCCGACGGCGGGCTCACTCGCTAACGCGTACGTACTCACCAATCGCGCGACGATCGGCTTGAGAAAACATTGGGTTTCGTATCCGGTCGCAAATACCACCGAATGCGCGCGCACGCGATGCTTCTCGGGCGTCACTACCGTGATGCCACGCCTCGTGCTCTCGATCTGCGCGACTGCCGTACGATCGAACACTCTGAGTCCACGGCGAACGCCGTTCCTCAGCAGCGCGTGTGTGAAGGCATAGGGATCGACTTGCGCGGCGTTGTGCGAGAGGAGGGCGGCAGGCCGACGGAAGGGGAACCGCGCGGCGATGTCGTCGGCTTCGAGCCAGTCGACCTCGATGCCAATCGCGCGACGGAGCCCGAACTCGGTTCGGAGCGCCTCGTGATCGCGACGGCCGCTCGCAAGATAGAGACTCTTCTTGCGCTCAAATCCGAATGCACCGGGCACCTCGTGCGCGATGCATTCCAACTTGTCGATCGCATCTCGGCATGCCAGGTACGCGCGGGCGGCGCGATCGGGACCATGCATCTTCGACAGATCGGCAAGAAGGATGTCCAGCTCATATTGCAGCAAGGCCGTCGACGCCGCGGTACTGCCCCAGCCCGCATCGCGACGATCGATGACGACCGTGTTCAGTCCAGCCGCAACCAAGTGGTGCGCCACGAGCGCGCCGGTGATACCCGCGCCGACGACGACCACATTGCATTGCGTATCGCCGTTCAGTTTGGGATAGATCTGAAGGAGGCCATCCTGCACGAGCCAGAACGGGTAGCCGGACTTGAGATCCATTCACAAAACGGATTGAGGGAAGACGCGCCGACCGACACGGGGCTACTCCTGTCGACTTCGGCCGGCCGGTTGGCCATGCGGTCGGACAGTGCAATGTGCGCGCCGCCGCTTCGTGGGACTCACATGCGAGTTCTTACACCCTGCTACATGAGAGACCTCGTACTGGCTGTCCGGCACGCAAGTCGACGACGCAGCGGCCGCCAAGCTCTGAAGAGCGGTTTAACGGTTTCGCCTCGTTTCGCCTTTCTCCCCCTTCCGCTCTACGACGGCGCGAAGCGGGGAGTTCACGGGCGCCAGGTCGTGAAACCTGGGGCAGTCTCGCGCTTCCTCGGCGGTGCGGCCGCGACATCCGCAACTGGCATGTGCTTTTCGCTCCGTTGCCCAAAGTCGTCGGTACGCGTGCCACAAACTGCCTTCGAGCTTTGGCAGGTTCGCGTGCGTCTCTGCTTGCTCTAAGAGACCCGCCAACTCATGGCGCGAGAGTGGCTCAGCGGGTCTATCTGGCTTCACTGGTTTCGCGAGAACGTACCCACCGACTGCGCCGACCTCACGTTGAAATGCGCGGAGTTCGGTCAGTAACGCACCTGGTATCGGCACAACCCATTCCTTTCTCTTCTTGTCTGACTCAGCACGCCAGCGAATGGTGCTCGCGTCCCACTGCACAATCCTGCTCTACGATGGCCCGTGCGCGGCTGAACAGCAATTGGGGTGTTTGGACGTCGGCAATTGCTCGTCGGCACGATCCACGCTTGACGCGCGGCGTGAAGCCCATCGAGACGCGCGGCTCGCGCCAGATAAGAGCGTCTGTTTCTGTGGGCGTTCGGACCGGAGATCGAGGGTGATGGTCCGCTGCGCTACGCCCAAGGGAGCAAACCCTACGCGATCTGTATCTGATCGTCGATCCGCGTGACGCCGATGCGCCGCACAAGTACGCTCGTGAATAGCAGATCAAGACCGACCGCAGTCACCGACGTGTGTGCCCGGCGCTCCTGCCCTACTGGCGTACCACGAGGCGCAATGCGTCTCGCCAAAGGCGGTAGGCGAGCGGCGATCGCATTCATGCGATCTCGCCGTCGACCGCGATACGTTCGCCTTCGGCTGACAGCTCGACCTGCCCGCCGTCGACCAGATGGGCCTCGAGGAACGACGGCGACCACCCCGGCCACGGAGACACGCGCCCGCTGGCGGACCGGTCGTACGACCGCGTCCAGCGACGCGCGTTGTCGGGTCGCTCCACGATCATGACATGGAGCGCACGAGCGCCTCCGGCAACGCGCGCGCCGATCCCCGGCGGGATCAGCGTCCGTTCGCCAACCCCGACAAATAGCAACGGTGTCTCGCACACCACGGATGCGTCCGCCTGCTTGAGGGTCACGCGCACCCCATGCAGGTGGGGGAAAATCCTTAGGGCCGCCACCATGCTCGCTACTCGATACCCGACGTAGTGCTCGAAACGCTTGCGTATCTGCACGTACACCACGTACACACCGACCGAGCTGGTATTGATGAAGATGCGCTCGTTCACCACGCCGACGTCGACCGTCCGGACGGCGCCCGAGACGGCAACGTCGATCGCCTCCTTCGCGTCGCTGGGGATCCCATAGTCCCGAGCGAAATGGTTCAACGTGCCGCCGGGGACCACAGCCAACTCGACCGGGGAACCCGCTAGCACAGAAGCCGCCATCTCGACTGTACCGTCACCTCCTGCGACGGCAACGCGCGTCGCGCCGCTGGCGATTGCGGTCCGAATCGCCGCCACGATTCCGGCTGGTGCGACGCGCCGAACGTCAAACGCCTCCCCTGCCTCGGCGAGCGCGCGTTCCGCCTCGACAGCAGACCGCCCACCCGTGTTTACGAACGTCGGAATTGGGAGCCTCAGCGCTTGGCCCACTGCATTCCCCCGATACACAACGCGAGCCAGGCAGTGGCGGCGAGGAGTCCCGCTAGCACATCGCTCGGATAATGGACCGCAAGATACAGCCGACTAAATGAGACGGCCGCGATGATAAGGCCGGCCGTGGCGTACACCATCACAACGCGTGAACGGTCGAGTGCAACGAGTTGCGTCACGACGTAGGCGAGCATCACGTAGCACACGCAGGCGGCCATCGCGTGGCCGCTCGGGAAACTCGACGAGTGGCCATGGAGCAGCGTGGTCCCGTACGGTGGCCGGGCACGGTCGATCGCCGCTTTCAAAACGCGCTCGAGCAATCCGCCTCCGCCGAGAGCCAGGACCCAACCACCCAGCAAGAACCACTGCCGCATCCACAGGAGCACGAGACCCACGACGATACCGATGATCCACGCCCCAGGCAGCCCGAGTAACGACACCACCACGAACAGGCGATCGCCGGCAGGGGTTTCGTGAGCGTAGAACCAGGAGTCCGAGGCCCGATCCCACTGCGCGACACGGCCGGCGTGGAGCACAGCCTTGGTAAGAGCAGCGAGGGCCGTGGTTGCGCTCCCGAACACCGCCAGTGCGATGGCGGCTGCGCGCCGTGGGCGGGGTGGCCCCGTCGTCATGGTCTATTCTTTCCTCACCGCTGCGAAGAAGCGCCGCCAAAGCGGCGCCCGCTCGTCGGCTAGCGGTGGCGGCACCTAGTTTGGCCGTCAGCTCGGATTTTTATCTCCTGCCGCCGAGACCCGGCCGTCAAGAGGCTTGGATCTCGCCGCGTTAGCGATGAGCGAAAAGTGTCCACTCTGAACCTGCCCGGCGCCAGGGATTCTCCTACGTGGCGTCAGGATGGCGCTGTCGCGCATGAGCCACGACGCGACGGTTGCGGCGCGATCAGGTCGAGTTCTCGTGCGCGACGGGCATTAGGCGGCCGCCGTTGGGCGGCACCCGACCTGCATGCCCGGGGGCCGCTGAACGGCAGTGCACTCGAGCCCGACAATGCGGGGACGGAATTCTACGCCGATGCTTCGCCCTCAGATCGCCCGAGTTGAAGAAACGTGCGCTCCGGCGAAGACGAACATCCAAGACCGCTGCTGCGGCTCGGCATAGTCTTGCGGGGTCAGGGTGCCCGTCGCGAACGCACAATCGAGAACGACAGGCCAGGTCGAACATGCCACTCCCCACGCCAATGCCGCCACGCCTTAGGGCCGTAATGTCGCTCACCTGCATCATGGCCGCCGCATTCGCGGCCGCCAGCGGATGCTCCGTGTCCCAGGATGAGGAGATCGCGATCGGACAGGAGAACGCCGCGGAGGTCGACTCCGAGCTGCCCATTGTGCACGATACAGCAGTGGATCGATTCGTCACTGCTCTCGGCAAGTCCATGGCATCACGAACGAGTCGCGCGGATCTCGCGTGGCACTTTGCCGTGGTCAACACGGACGAGGTGAATGCGTTCGCCCTCCCGGGCGGGTACATTGTACATCAACCGCGCGACCATTGAGCGGGCCGACCGGCTCGACGAGCTCGCCGGGATCATGGGACACGAGATCGGACACGTCGTACAGCGGCACTCGGTGAAGCAGCTCGAGAAGCGTCAGCGCGGTGAGCTTGGCATTATCGTGCTCTGCACGCTGACGCGGATTTGCACGACGATCGGCGGTCGGGTGGCTGTGGGCGTCAGCGCCGACGCAATCTCCGCGCGCTACAGCCAGGCCGATGAAGCGCAGGCCGACTCGGAAGGCGTGGTCAACACTCTTCGCGCCGGGATCGATCCTGAGGGTCTTCCGTCATTCTTTCAGAAGTTGCTCGACGAGCAGAAAGTCCAGCCGACCGTGGTCGACGCGTTCTTTGCGACGCATCCGACGGACCAGTCTCGCATTACCGCCACTCGCCAGCAGATCGCATCGCTGGGCGTCCCGTTGGGACGCACGCTCGTGCAAGACACGCCCGAGTTTCACGCGATCCAGGCACGAGTGCGTGCGTGGCCGGCGCCGCCGCCGCGAAGCGACGCACCGACATCGTAACAACCGGGGCGCAGTCATGACCTCCGAGGAGCGCGTCAGGAGTGCCGGAATGCAGACGAGGAGCAAACACAGGCAATAGCTCACCAGGCGCAGCCCCGACCGTGGCCAGCGGCTCCAGCGCCCAGCTGCGGTAGCGCCCCCGGAGTTGCCGCCCGACGAACGCCCTGTAGCGCACTTTCGTACCACCACTCGGTTCACGACGGTGCACGTGGCCGCGTGTAGGATCCTCTTCGACGAACACGGTGCGCGTATTCAGCAACGTTTCATCTGGGAGGCGGTTATGCGAGACCTGATCGTAGTGGGTTTCCAGGGGACGCGTCGGGCGGCGGAGGTGCTCGGGCAGCTAGAAGCTCTGAACGAGGACTGGACCGTCGAGCTCGACGATGCGGTGACGGTCTACCGCACGGACGATGGCAAGCTGCGCGTCGACCAGAGCGTGCAGCCCACGACCAAAGAAGGTGGCGCTATGGGCGGACTGCTTGGCGTTTTGCTGGGTGGGTTACTCGCGGCGCCGTTCACGGCCGGAGCGAGCGCGGCCGCCGCCGCGGCCACTGTTGGCGCCGGCGCGGTGGCCATGGGCTCGATGGGGGCGGCGCTCGGTGCGAGCGACGCGGAAGACTGGAAGCAGAATTACGGCGTGGGGGAAGACTTCGTGAAGCAGGTAGCGGGCGTCGTCCAGCCTGGCAACTCCGCGGTTTTCGCCGTGATTCGCAGCGGTGACCCGGTCGCGATTGCTGAGCGTTTCCGCGGCTACGGCGGCACGGTGATACGCACCACGCTGTCGGCGGAGCAAGCTGCCAAGGTGCAGCAAACGATCGCGTCGCAACGCGCCGCCACCGGTCCGCGATAGGTTCGCATCCGACCGACACCAGGGCCAGCTGTGGCGTGTCGCGGCTGGCCTCGGTGCAGACTCGAGATCGGAACGCCCGACGTCGTCGTAGTCGAGAACGGTCTCGGAAACGGCTAGAGGCCGGCGTCCGTCCTAGTGGACGTTGTACCCGGCAACCTGGCGCAAAGCTACGCGCGCAGTCGGAGAAGACACCGAATCGTCTGGAACGGGCCTCCGGTCCGGGGGCAGGTGGAGCGCGGCAATCTCCTCGCGCGATGACCGGGTCCCGCCTGCTAACGTTCCGGCGCTCACGCGCGCCGTGCGTACCCGGACGGAATCACGGGGGAATCCCCGACTGCGTAGCGGCGGGACTGTGGTCAGCTTCTCGGCGGTTACTGGTTGCGATCTCAGTGACCAGATGTGGCAAGCTGGCGACCTCAGTCTGTAACACCGGCAACTCGCGTGACACGCCGCCGCATGCCGGGCGCGACGGCGACGAGGACTCTATGAAGAGGCGGAGTGATCCAATCACCGTTGCCAGGAGTGATCCGATCAGCGTTGCCGGGATGGAAGCGCCTGATCGTGACTGGGCGCTTCAGCCCGGCAGCTCCGCTCGCAGACTCGATGGCGATCTGATTGCCCGGGAGGATCGCGTCGATTTCCGACGCCCCCTGGTTGGCGGTCTGGCGGAGCTTCTGTGGGCTCGCTGGCAGGGCAGTCATATCCCGTTGCTTATGTTCGATGCCGCCGCGATTGTGCTGCCAACCGTCCCATTCATTGCGCTGCGACGGAGTCTGGCGGTGCCAGTGACGTCCGCGGACATCTGGTGTGTGAATCCACTCGAGTTGTGGGGAGGAGTGGGAACGTCCGGTGGGTGCGGAGCGTACGCTCTGCTCTTGCCACCGTCGTTGCTTGAGCGGTTGGGTTGCGCGTGTCCGACGCTCAGCAGGGGCCTGCCGGCTACTCGCGGGGGGGCGGTGCGGGACGTCGAGCTCGCGGCCGCCTTGCGGCGGATTGCCGACGCACTTGGTGACGCGAGGACCGAACCACCAAGTGCGGACGAAACAGTCCGGTTGTTGAAGGAAATGCTGTGGCGCTCCGCGGACCCGCCGCCGGGTCCGCGCGTCCCTGCGCCGATGACGCCGGGGATCGAGCGGGCGGTCGCCTATCTGCAGACCCACGTGGCGCAACCCGTCCCGCTTCGAGACTTGACGCGCATCGCCCAGGTGACTCGAAGCCATTTCGTCCGATGCTTCCATCGTGCTGTTGGGCTGCCACCGCATGCCTACCTCCTGCAGCTCCGCGTCGCCCGCGCCGCCACTCTGCTCGCCGCCGGTGCTCCGCTCTCGGAGGCGGCGTTTGAGGCAGGCTTTGCCGATCAGAGTCATATGAGTCGGACGTTTAAAGCAGCGTATCGATTGACGCCGTGGCAGTTCGCCCGCGCGGTGGCGGGGGGATGCGGCGCCGCTCGCTCGACACGCAATGGAGCACTCCCGTACCGCACGGCCGTTCACGACGACAGTCGTCCCCGGCGGCGATCGTTCTGCATCCTCGCGTAGATCGGGTTCCTCGCGCTGTTGCGCACCACCAGGAGGGTCGCACAATGTCGATCGTAGAGAGCATGCACCAACTCAAGACCGACCACGAGATGCATCAGGACGTCCGGGATGAGCTCAAGTGGGACGCGACCATCACCCACCAACGGGACATCAACATCTCCGTGGATCACGGCGTGGTCACCCTGGACGGGGTTGCCGATAGTCTCGCGCAGAAATGGGCGGCAGAGCGCGCCGTCTTCCGAGTCCAGGGCGTAAAGGGCGTCGAGAATTACCTGGAGGTGCAGCCTCCCAAGGACGATCAGCGCAGCGACCACGAAATCCAACACGCGGCAGCCCGCGCGCTCGAGTGGGACGCTCGCGTTCCTCGAGGCGTGACGGTCGAGGTGATGGACGGCGTCGTGCATCTCCGCGGCAACGTCGAGCGCTACGCGGACCGTGCGGCGTGCGAAGATGCCGTGCGGAACCTGATCGGCATCTCGGGAGTCGAGAACACGATTCGGATCACCGCTGGTCCGATGTCGGACAACCTCAAGCGGGATATCGAGGCGGCGCTTCGCCGACGGCTCGATCAGGGTGCAGGCGACATCAACGTCGTCGTGAAGGACGACGTGGTAACCCTCAGCGGTATTGTTCCGACGCTGTCGATCCGGGAGGAGGTCGAACGCACAGTCAGCTTAGCTCCTGGTGTCGGTCTCATCAACGACCAGCTCCAAGTGTCCTAGCGGCGTCCCGCGAGTCGCGCGCTGGTGCGACAGATGCCGCGATACGCTGTTCGACATCACTCGGGTCTCGAAGCTCGGCGCGGCCCGCGCAGTGCATGCCTGCGAGCGCTTTCGTACCACGATTCATTTCACGATTGCGACAAGGCCGCAGTCGTACCATGGTCGGCGCTAACTCAGTGATCGCCGCTCAACTGGAGAATGTTGGCCAACGCCCTATCGCGGCCGTTGATCGTGCCCGAGCTCCCGGCGGGCGATCACGACGCCAGGAATCATCGGCAACCAGAAGGTGACGCCGCGGAGCAGCAGGGTTCCGGTGAGCGCCGGCTCGAGGTCGACACCGCAGACGTGCAGGAGTGCGACGCAGGTGCCTTCAAACGTGCCGAGCCCCCCCGGGACCAACCCGGTCATCTCGACGATCGACGCGAAGACGAAGCTCGCGAACACCGCGCCCGGAGCGACGTGCTCGCCAACCGCAGCCAGCATGACCTGCAGAGTGGCGGCGTCGAGCGCGATGTTGGCCAGCTGCAACGCAAACGAGCCAGACAGCGATACGCGATCGTGGAGCGCGCGGCGGGGAACGCCCGCGAAAGAATCGAGCAGCGTCCGGAGCGGATGGATGTGAGCCACCAAACGTCGGAGGGGAGATGCGCCCCCGCGCACCAGCACGATCAGAGCAGTGGATACGATCACCGCCACAGCGAGCAGCACCGCGGCCATTACGATGAGGACCGCCGGCACGCGAGCGTATTTCCAGAGGAGCAGCAGGCTTCCCACCGTTGCCGCGATCATGGCGGCATAGAAGCCGAGCAGCGAAATGACCAGCGCGGCCTCTGCCGCGGCCACCGGTGTACCCCTGCGTACTACGCCGCGAATCATCAAGGTACTCCCGCTGATGCCGCCCGAGGGCAAGGCTTGGTCGGTGAACACCTTGCCGACGCTCAGGACCATGAGCGGGCGAAGCGGCTGCGGGCTCGACATGCGCCGGAGGACGAGCCACCAGACTCCGCCGGCGCAGACGTACGTCGCCCCTTGGAGGACGGCGCCGAGCAGCAGCCATGCCGGGCGCGCGCGGCGGAGCAGACCGGCGAAGCGGCGGGCATCGCCCAAGTGGGTGATGATCGCGATGGCGGCGCCCAACAGGAGCAGCCCGAAGAGCAACCGCATGATGCTCAGCCGGCGCCGCTTGCGCTCACCCGTGTCGGGAACCCCACGTACGGCAGAGATCATCGACACGGATCTGCATCTGTTCGCGGTTGATGGCGCCTGCTCGCTGCGAAGCGGGCGCCATCTGATCGCATCTACTTCTTGTCGTAGCGCCTAGCCGCCGCGTTGTACGCCCGATCAAGATCATGCGCCGCGTCCTCCAGGGCCGCGCGTGCGTCCGCGGCATAGCCCGCGCTCCGCGCCTCCGAGGCCCGCGCTCTGGCGAGGGCGATCTTCTCCTCGAGCGTCGCCATTTCATTGTGGCGCTTCGTCACCGCTGCCGCGCGCTGCTGCTTGACGTGCTCCTTCCACACCTGAATCCGCGCCTCGGCCTCGTCCAGCCGCGCATTGAGGCGACGTTCGGCTGCGTCGTCCCAGGCCCAGTAGCGGTCGCTCAGTCGCTGGAGTTTGGCCTGGAGATCCTTCAGCCCTTGCTCCGCCTCCTGCTTCGCTGCCAAGTGCTCCGTCGACCCCTTCTCCTTCATGTCCGCGAGTGTCCTCTTCACGCGTTCCTTCGCGGCGGTGATCCCGGAGATCTCATCCATGTCCGCCTTTGCCTTCCGCGCCTCGGCCTCGGCCTGCAACACCTTCAATCGCGCCTCCGCCTCGCCAACTCCCGCCTGGAGCTTCTCGGCGGATAGACCTGTTTGCTGCCCCGTCGTTGACATCGCCATAACACACCTCCGGTGGTTTGTTTGTGGGACAACTCGCCGACGTTGTGCCACACCTGCCCCTCCAACCGGCGAGCCCGCGCTCCAGGATGACACGCGGGTTCGCCCGCGATCCACCGTGCGGGCTGCCGATCAGTCCTTCTCCGGGCCCGGCTCGTATTCGCCGCCCCCGCTCCCAGCGGCTCCAAACTCAGGAGCGGTGAACCACTTGTGCGATGTGGTGAACGGGGGGTTGGGGTGCAGAGGATCAGCCGGCTGTTCTGGCAGCTGCTCAGGCGAGTCGTCTCGCTTTGACTCATGGGCCGCCTCGCCAACTGAGTGGCCGAGGCCTCCCTTGGACTGTTCACGATCCTGCATTTTGGGGACCCTCCTTGGATGCTCTGTGGTGGTTAGCACTGGCTCAGCACCTAGTTCTCCGCGCCGCCTCAGCGGAACCTGCGAGCCTGCGCCATGCCGCTACGGGCGCAGGCTCGGCCGGTCCGGTGACGGGCCGGACTATGCTCAAGTGACCGGGACCTCGCGCATGTGGTGCACCAGCTGCTCCTTGGTCGAGGACAGTTTGTAGGCACCGAACAACAACACCGCGCCGCCGACGATCGCGAAGCCAGCGATGAGTCCCATGATGGCTGCGAGGGTCGCAGGCGGGCTGACGAAGCAGAAGATGCCCGTCAGCACGGAGAGGATGCCGAACGTCAGCGTCCATCCCCACGGCACGTGCACTCGCCGCTCCTGCACAGCGATGTAGATCGAGAGAAATCCGGTGAGAAATAACCACCAGGCGGTCCACACGACGGCGAAAACGAGCGAGAGGCCGGGGTAGTAGTAGAGGGCCGCGATGCCGAAGGCTGCGCTGATCAGGCCACTAAGCAGCATCAGCCACCAGTGGTCGAGGATCGGCTGAAGCTCGAACGCGTGCACGATTTGCACGATCCCGGTGAACAGCGCCCAGAGCGCGATCACCAGTGCAAAGGCCGCGATCGAGTCCAGCGGCCGCCAGATGATCAGCGCCCCGAGGGCCAAGCCCAGGACGCCGCGCACGACCACGCTCCACCAGAGACGTTGGTAGATAGAATGGATCGCATCGGTTGCCATAATGGCCTCCTGCCGCTCTAGAAGCGGCGTCTCGTAGAAATGAAGAGACAAAGAATCATGTCACAAGCTGCCGCTCCTCAACAACACCGGCAGTCAGGGATTCGCTTGCTCTGCGTCAGGGGATCGTAGCCGTCCCCGCCGCGAGCGCGTCGAGACCTAGGAACCGCTTGCCGGCTGAGCGGACGGCGCAGCCGACGACTGCGTTAGTACCGTGTCGACGACGAGTCTCGGTGGAACTCGATTGCGTAGTCCACCGGTCCTCCGAGATGTGGACTCGTGATGTGTACGATCATGCGCAGCTGTTGTCCATCCGATTCCAGCACATAATGAAACGCGCTCCCGCCGCTCCCGGCATCGCACAATTGCGTCAACGTGTCAGCGACCACGGTCTCTCGGGCCTTGCACACGTTGCCGCTGCCGTCGTCCCAGCGGATCGTGGTTCCGTTTCGCGGCAGCGTCATCGCTTTGCCCGAGTCCTGTTGCGTTCCGACAGAATCGGTTAGGACGATTATCTGTAGCTCGCGGGGGAGCTTGTTGGTCTCCATCAATCGTTGGTGCGCGATTCGCTTTGGAGTCGGCAGCATCCCCGACACTCCGCGATCGACAGCGTGCTTAATCGCGGGAAGCTGGCCCGTGTCCGGTGCGTATGCGTAGCGTCCCGGACGATCGAACAGAGCACCCGCCGTGGCATCCTGGCCAAACGCGCTTTGCGCCAGCACGGCGAAGACGACAATCAAGCAGTGGCGACCCATGACACCTCCCGCGCGCGTACTCAACCCGCCGCTGGTGTTCCTCCAAGGATCTTAGCCAGTATCCGGGCGACCGCGGTCCAACCAAGAGCCATCTCGACGAGTCGTCGCGCGGTGACCACAGTTCTTTCGGTGATTCCATGCATACGGTCGACAGGGGCGGCCTCAGGTGCGAGCAGCCGAAGCCCATCGTCCGCCTCACGAGGTAGCTCAAGGCCGGCACCTCGACCGCGTCGCCCGACGTTTTGGCAAACTCGTGGCGCTGCGTAACGATGCGTGGCGCGGCCGCGTTTCGCAGATAGGAAAAACGACCGGACACACGGAACACACCACCAGTGGGGGAAGCGCCATGACGATCAGGGACTCCATCCAGCGGCTCAAGACCGACCACGAAATTCACAAGGACGTGCGCGACGAGCTCCGCTGGGACCCGAACATTACGAACAAGTCGGCCGTCGACATCTCTGTGACCAACGGGATCGTGATGCTCCAAGGAACCGCCGACAGCATCGTTGTTTGGTTTCGAGCGTCTGCGTCCTTTCTTATTCCTGCCGACCCAGAAACCCAGTGGACCTGGGTCGCACGAGATCCGCTTGCCTGAGCTTGCTACCGTTCTGGCGGGGTCCGCCATCGACACCGCGTCACCGCGACTGGTCGACGAGGCAGTCTGGGCCCTCGAGGCTCGGAGGGCGTATCACGCGTGAACAATGTCAACGGGAGGGCGCAGCCATGCAGAGGATGCTCATCGCCGTGTTCGACAGCGATCCGCAAGCGTACCAAGGGCTCGACGCGCTAAAGAAACTCGACTCCAACGGCGACATCTCGCTGTTTGCAAGCACGGTCATCAAGCGAGAAGCGTCGGGGGTGACCGTGGAACAGTCGGCGGACGTTGGGCCGGCGGGGACGTTCCTCGGCATGCTGACTGGAGGCATCATCGGGTTGCTGGGGGGACCGGCGGGAGCGATGGCGGGGTATGCGATCGGTGGCGCGATGGGAGCCGCCGCAGACCTTACCAATGCCGGCATCAATCTCGACTTCATGGACGACATCTCGAAAGTCCTCACCCCGGGTAACGTTGCCGTGCTGGCCGATGTCGATGAGGGATGGACCACGCCGGTGGACACGGCCATCGGCCAACTCGGAGGCGTTGTCCTACGCCGCACACGTTCTGCCGTCGTCGAAGACCAGCTCGTCCGGGACAGCAATGAGTTCAAGGCCCAGCTCAAGGAATTGCACGAGGAGTTGAAGCAAGCAAACGCTTCAAACAAGGCCGCAGTTCAAAAGGAAATCGACAGGGTCAAGCAGCAAATAGCTGCGACTCGCGCTCAAGAGCAGAAGCGCGCGTCGCAGCTCAAGACCGACGCGGACGCCCGGCTTGCGTCGCTACGTGAGCAGATGAATCAGGCCAACGCTGATCGTAAAGCGAGGATCGAGAAGAGAATCGCCAGCGTCAAAGCCGACCTCGACTCGCGGACTGCGAAGCTCGAGCAAACCGAGGGCTCCGTTAGGGAAGCGCTTGCAAGCTGAGGAGAGGTGGGGGGCAGCGTCACAGGCCCGTCGACGAGTCCTCGGGCGGGTAGAAGATACTGAAGTGGTTCCCGATGATTTCATCGCCTGTGTCCCCTTTCAGGCCTCCGACTTGATCCCCCCTCCGCCCCATTGGCCTTCTTGACACCCCGCTGTCACTACTCTGGCCGGGCATCTTTGTTGCCGCCGCCCGTTACCCGTTTCTTTACCCGTTTCTCTCGGCCGTTTCCGACGTCGCTCGACCGAAATCCGACGCCAATGCCCGATTTCGCCTGGCTAACCGTCAGATTACCGCACTTCCCTGCCTCCCGTTCCTGCTTCGGGAGCAGGAGGTCGCTGGTTCAAATCCAGTCGCCCCGACTCGCCGCTTCGCGGCTTCGTAGAAAGGTGAAAGGAGAGAGGAGAGAGGAGACGACGGCGCCGCGTTCGAGCGGTCGTCCTTCTACTTTCTGCAGGTCTACTCTCTCGGGCGCGCCAGCGCCCGCGTCAGGCGGCGAGTCGGCAGACTTGGACTCGGGCGCTATCTGCGTTCTGCGCCATCGTGCGAGCGTCCTTCGCCAGCCGCGTAGCCGTGTTGTCTGCCTCATCGACCTTCGGCACGTTTTCGAGATACCGATAGCCCGTTGCCAGCGCATCATGTGCGCTCGTCCACAGTGCGCAGCTCTGCCCTCGACTTGCGGCGTCCGTAAGCGCGCGACCCATCATGTAGTGGGCGGTGCCATTCATTTCTTCCATCGCCGCAATGCTTGGCGTGTGCGTGAACATCTCGGCGTAGCGGTGGCCGATGACCGCGACTCTGTGCCAATCCACGCCCGGGTGTGGCACATCCATCGCGAAATCCAGCAACGCGATCGCATCGCGCAGTCGCGTCGTGTCGGTCGGATACGCAAGAGCGTCGTGGTTCCACACGAAACCAATACCGCGCGGCGACAAGGCAATGTGCAGCCCCAGCGTGAAGCCCGCCTCCACCACTGCAGTCGTCGTGATAGTGGTGGCGCTCTCCCCCAGCGCAAGGGCACGCTGGAGAGCGGCGACGGCCTCACCGACTGTTCCGCGATTTGTGGCAAGGCGCGACGCGGCAATCGCGCTGTCTCCTGGAGACCCTGGCGGGGCGGCGTACGGCCACGGCACGAGCGTCGTGGAATAAATCTCACTGGTGAGAAAGTCTGACACGAGGCGTGAATATCGGTCTCGGAGCCCGCAGGCTTGGACAAGAACCCCAGTGCCAAAATCAGGTGTGTCCAGGGTCCTATACACGCCGGCAACGGCTGCGGACGTGACGTGGTAGGCCTGATTGTGGGCAGCGTCGAGATGCAGCGTGAGCGTCGCTTGATCGGGCTCAGCGCACGCCGCAGGACCGACCGTGCACCGCTCGCCACCTCCGACATCGGGGACGCAGCCCAACACGGTTGCTCCCGCCATCCTGGAGCTGAGGACAACGTTGTACGCGCTGGGAGAGCCGAGACGCTCAACCCCATCGATATCGCCGTTGAGTACGGCGTCCTCGAAGACGTCCACTGCGTCGCGCGGGCTCTGCACAGACGCACATGCACCAATTGCAGCGGCCGCGAGAGCGAGCGATAGGCCAGTGATGTTCTTGACTGCGTCAGCGCGGCGGGCTCGCATTGGCTCCCCCAAAGTGACGGCCAGTCAGTCGGTCAGTCGGCATTGTTTGTCGGAGGCGCGAAATTGCCCTCTTGGAGTCAATACGCACGCGCTCGTGCCTCCGTTACTCTGCGCGTCAGCCCGCGACCGCGAGCACCAAGGCCGCAAGAGCAACCGACGACAGTAGGACCCCGTGCCGTAGCACCACGGTTTCGTCTCCTTTCTCCTTTCTCCTTTCTCCTTTCTCCTCTCTCCTCTCTACGACGCCGCAAAGCGGCGAGTCACGGGCGCCAGGTCGTGAAACCAGGAGCAGACTCGCGCTGCCTCGGCGGTGCGAGCTGCGCCGGCTCGCCCACGTTCACCACGGCCACGATGCGCTCCCCCTCGGCAACGCCAGCTGCGGTGCGCGCCGCCGCGTCTCCCATGATGCCACCGGTCTTGATATGGGTGCCCAGCCCAAGCGCGACCGCGGTGAGGGCGAGATTCTCGACCGCCATCATGGCGGCGGCGTAGTCTTCCTCGCGGGTCTCGAGGTTGTCGCTTTGAACGATGGACACGGCGATCATACAGGGAAGGTCCCGGTGCTCAGCAGCCACCGTTTCGCGCAGCGTGCGCGCTGCGTTCGCATCCTCGAGCTTCCGTGCCTTCCGTTCGCCCAGCGCGAGGCCGTAGCCGTACCGGGATTCGGGCCCCAGGACGTAAAAGCGCCAGGGCCGCGTGAGCCGATGATTCGGCGCCAAGACCGCTGCGTCGAGCAGGGTCTCGATCTCGTCGCGTGAGACGGGGCGATCAGTGAACGACTTGATGGAGCGGCGATCCAGGATGATGTCGGGAATTGGCATGGAGGCAAGCTACGGGACGAGCTAGCTCGCATGCGAGCGCGGCGCCTCGGCCGTAGTCCCACCCAACAAGTCGTAGCTGGTGCAAGCGCGACGGTATCACCTGGCACGCGTTGTGACGGCTTGTGACCGCCGTTCTCGCCAGCGAGTCTTCGACTACACTGTTCCAACGGGACGGATGGCAGCTCTGCTACGGTGCGCGATCGCGATAAGCCTTGCCGCCGTCCTCCTCGGATGCGCCGCCTCGCCAACGACACCCGTGGCATCGGCCAATGCCGGCGTGACGACCACGCTCACCGCCGCCGGGCAATCGGCCGCTTTCCTCACGAGCCCGGCGTTCGCCACGAACCTCGAGCTCGCGCCCGGCGGGCGCTATCTCATCGCGATCGTCAACACCGGCGTCGACGACGCGACGAGCGAAGACTTCACGTTGGTGGGGTCGTATGCGCCGACCGGGTCGCCTGAGCGACCGCCAACCCTCACGGCCGGAGTGCCGAGCGCGGCGGTGACTCGCTACCGGGCGTCGCCTGCACCCGGCCCGCGCTATGAGCTCACGAGCGACGTGGCCAGACGGATCGCCTCGCTGCGCAAGCTGCAGCAGCGGCACCTCGCGATGCTCGATCGTGACGCGCGCATTCTCGAGGACCACGCCACCTTCGGCACCCTGCGCCCCTTGGCAGCGCCACGCAGCTCCGTCGTGCAGTCGCGGTCGATCTCGACCACAGTCGGCACGGTGCAGCAGGTCTACATCGCGAAGGGGCTGGGCGGCACCTGTACTGACGTCGACTCGGTCGGCGCGCGGACCGTCGCCGTCGGCCAGCACGTCATCGTGCTCGCGGATACCGATCGGACTCGCTGGCCGGAGGCGTTACGACCGGACTCGACGTTCTATCGAGCCTTCGCCAACGAATACGATGCGATCACGTGGCCGCATCTCCTGACGTACATCGGCGACCCGCTCATCCTGGATGCGGCGTTGTCCCGTCTCGGCAAGGTGTCCGTGGTGATCTCCCCAGCCTTGAACCGCTTCAACGGTGGCGTCGCATCGTTCGTCGACGCGTGCGACTTCAACCAGGTGCGGCCAGGACGGTCGCTCGGCAACCACACGGAGATCTTCTACTACTGGACACCAGATCCCCGCCAAGGCTGGCCCGTGCAGGCGTGGGAGGACCTCCTGCGCGCGACCGCAGCACACGAGAGTAAGCACATCGTCTCCTTCGCCGACCATATCCTCAACAACGACTTTCGAGTGCGGGAGCTGACCTGGCTCGAGGAAGGATTGGCCCAGGAGTCCTCGGAGATTTGGGAACGGCATTTCAATCGTGCGAGATGGAAGGCCCACGCGACGTTTGACCAGACCGTCGCGTGCGAGCTCGAGTTGATGGCGCGGAGGTCCGCCTGCGACGGGAGCGGCACGAAGCCAATCGCGCTCAGCGTCAGTCACCTGCCCTTCCTGTTTGAGTACCTGCAAGAGGAAAGCACTACGCCGACGGGTCGCGGCCTCGGGACGGACACGCCGTCGAACTACGGCGCGGGGTGGCAGTTCGCCCGCTGGGCAACCGACCAATACGCGTCCAGTGAAGGGAGCTTCATCAAGGCGCTCATCAATGAGGCGGCCCTCAACGGGCTGCCCAATCTCGCCAAACACACGGGCCGCTCGATCCAGGAGCTGCTCGTCTACTGGAGCCTCGCGTCGGCCGTCTTCGACACGACGTCCTACACGGCCGCAGACGAGCGCACCACCAATCCATCCTTCGATTTCGGCAACATCTTCCTCACCGGTCAGACCATGGTCGGGTGCTCGCCGATCCGCTGCGGTCTCTTCTCGGGCACCGGCTCCCCGACGCCAGCGTTCCCCGTGCAACCCACGATCGACAGCGTGACGGTCAGCCCCCTCCGTACGACGGTGAGAGGCATCCCGGGGACCGCTGCCTACTACATGCTGCTGGTCGCGCCAAACGCAGGAATCGAGCGGCTCGAGCTCGAAAGTGGGAGCGGCGGTGCGATCGCTCCGGCCAGCGCCCTCCGCGTTGGCGTGCTTCGCGTCAGATAACTCCGGTAGAGGCGACGCCGTGCGTCGCTCGCGTTTCGCGACAATCAGCCGAAACGGACGATCGAGAAGATCCCGAGGACGATCACGACGGAACCCAACAGGCGCAGCGCGCTGAATCGTTCGCCCAGTACGAGCCATCCCGCGGCGGCGGCCATGACAATGCTCACCTCGCGCGTCGCACCGACATAGGCGACCGGCGCGAGCCGAAACGCGACGAGCACCGCGACGTATCCGCCCGCCATGGCGGCCCCGACGAGCAGGATGCGGCGCCATCGGCCGGCCCAGGTCGGCCCGACCCGCGTCCGACGGCTCCCCCGCAACACGATGGGTGCAGTCATCGCGGCACCGAGCCAAAAAACGGCGCCCTCGTACCCGGCCGCTGTCGCGATCGCATTGGCGGGCGCGCGACGCATTGCAGCGCCGTCGACGACGGAATACGCGGAAATGCAGAGCGCCACGCCCAGCGTCAATCCGATGTCGGCCCACTGATCACCGCTCAACGCTCGCCTCCCCGTCGCGTCAGAGCGGCGCTCCACAGTCCAGGCGACCATGACGACCCCGACCCCGAGCGCACAGATACCCGCGAGTCCGGCGGCACGAGGCGGTTGTGCGAGGAATACGGTGGTCCACACCGCGAGCAGCAACGGCGCCGTTCCCCGGGCGATGGGATACACCACCGACAGATCGCCTCGCTCATACGCGGCCGTCAGCAACAGGACATACACCGCCTCGGCCGCTGCACTCGCGAGGACGAACGGCCAGACTGCCACCACGGAATGCCACGCCACGACGATGGTTGGGCTGAGCAACACGCCACCCATCGCGAGCGCGAGCCATGTGAGCAACTCGCGGTCGGCCCGCGTCTGTTTGACCAGGAGATTCCACCCGGCGTGGATGACCGCCGCGGTGAGGACGAGTGCCAGAGCGACTGCCGACATATGCAGCGCGAACCTACGGCGTCACCGGCTATTTTGCGATACAGTTGCAGCCTGCCAACTCTCGCTCTGAGTTGTTGCGGTTACCCCAGACCCCACACCCCACTCTTCGCCTCTAATGTCCGGCGCTCGTGCAGTTGTCTACTTTCTCCTTGCTGTCTGTCTCCTCTCTCGGGCGCGCTAGCGCCCGCGCCGAGCTGTGTCCGCACCGCTAATCCCGTCAGCGCGAAACACTCGCGGCGACAATCCCGAAAGACCCACCGCTTGGCGCGAGAAGCTGGCGGTCCTCGGGTCGCTGCCCAAGCTCCTCGGCCTCGTCTGGGCGACGCATTGCGGCTATACCGTCGCGATGGTGGCGCTGCGTATCGTCCGCTCGCTGATTCCGGTCGCCACGCTGTGGATCGGGAAGTTGATCATCGACATGATCCAGTATCCGCGGGGACGGCCGATCGCGGTGCTCTGGCGCTATGTCGCGATCGAGATGGCCATCGTGCTCGGCGGGGAGTTCCTCGCACGGGCGTCGGCGCTCATCGAATCCCTGCTCGGCGACCTCTTCTCGAACGACGTCAGCGAGCGCCTCATGCGCCACGCCGCAACCCTCGACCTCGCGCAGTTCGAGAATCCGACGTTCTACGATCACCTGGAACGGGCTCGCCAACAGACGACGGGACGCATTGGCCTGATCGCCCAGCTGCTGGGCATGGGCCAGGACACACTGACGCTGACGACACTGGCCGTCGCCATCGTCGCGTACAATCCCTGGTTGCTCCTGCTGCTCGCCGCCGCCGTCTTCCCCAGCTTCATCGGCGAGACGCATTACGCTGCCCTCAGTTATTCGCTCCTGTTCCGGCGGACTCCCGAGCGCCGCGAGCTCGACTACCTCAGATATACGGGCGCGAGCGACGAAACGGCCAAGGAAGTCCAGATGTTCGGGCTCGCCCCCTGGCTCACGCAACGGTATCACGACCTGGCACGCCGCTACTTCGAGGAGAACAAACAGCTCTCCGTGAGGCGCAGTGCGGTCAGCGCGGCACTGTCCGTCATCGCGACGGCCGGCTACTACGCGGCGTACGTCATCATCCTTCGCGAGGCGGCCATCGCGCAGATCACCATCGGTACGCTCACGCTCCTCGCCGGCTCGTTCAGAGGAAGTCGGGACCTGATCCAGCGACTGCTCCTCGCAGCCAGTGACATCTACTCTCAGAGCCTCAACCTGAGAGATCTGTTTGCGTTCTTCGAGATCCAGCCGACGATCTCGACGGGCGCAGGCGCAGCCGTCGTGCCACAGCCGATCCGCGATGGATTCGTCTTCGAGAATGTTGGATTCCAGTATCCGGGCAGCGACCGGTGGGCCGTCCGGAACGTCACCTTCGCCATTCGACCAGGAGAACGGGTCGCGCTGGTCGGGGAGAACGGTGCGGGCAAGACGACGCTCACGAAGCTGATCGCTCGCCTCTACGATCCGATCGAGGGGCGCGTCCTGCTGGACGGACGCGATCTGCGGGACTACGACCTCGCCTCGGTACGGCAGGCGATCGGAGTCATTTTTCAGGATTTCGTCCGCTACGACATGCGCTTCGACGAGAACATTGGCGTGGGCGAGATCGGGCTGACCCATGGGTACCTCGAGGCGCTTAACGCAGACAAGGTCGATGCGGTGAGCGCCGATCGGGTACCGCCGCCCATCACCGATGCCGCCTCGCGCTCGCTCGCGACCTCGCTGCTCGGTCGCCTGCCACACGGGTACCGCCAGATGCTCGGGCGGCGTTTTGCGGATGGCGTCGACCTGTCCGGCGGCGAGTGGCAGAAAGTCGCGTTGGCCCGTGCATACATGCGGACGGCGCAGTTGCTCATTCTCGATGAGCCCACCGCGGCGCTCGACGCACGCGCCGAATACGAGGTCTTCCTGCGATTCTCGGAGCTCATGGCCGGCCGCATGGCCGTGATCATCTCCCACCGCTTCTCGACCGTGCGCATGGCCGACCGCATCGTGGTCCTGGAAAGCGGCCACGTCGTCGAGGAGGGCACCCACGCTGCCCTCGCCTCCAACGGGGGCGTGTACGCCGAGCTGTTCGAGATGCAGGCCGCGGGCTACAGATAGGCGACCACGACGCCTGCTCCTCGGCGGTGTCGCCCTCTTCATTAGACTGCGTGGCGCCCTGAACCCCGCCGTTTAGCCCTTAACTCCACACCGGCTAAGTGACCATTTACTAAACACTTAGCTTGCGAACTCTTCCGTATCGCTGCCCGCCAAGAGGTCGTCTTACTGGAGCATCTAGGCGTGTCTCCTTTCTCCTCTCGCCTCTCTCCTTTCTCGGCCGCATTGGCGGCCGCGGCCTCCTCAACAGCGATCCGTTATGAGCCGACACGAGTTTACTCACAGCTACGACGGCCAGGAGACGTGGGTGTTCCAGATGGATCCCGTCGCTGGTCCGAAGGGTCTCCGCTACCGCGTCCGCTACGAAAAGGGTACGCAGTGGACCGAATGCCTACTCCGCAACGCGCCCGCCGGCGCGACGGTCGAGACCCTCCAACAGGCGATCATCGATTGGGAAGGGCGAATTCTGAGGCCGACTGGTACACAACAGCCAGCGGCTTAGACGTTAGACGTTGGACGTTGGACGTTGGACGTTGGACACTGGACACTGGAAAAAACCTCGGGGCTTGCCAAGTACAGCGTGGCTCGCCCCGAGGTTTTCGTCTAACGTCCAACGTCCAACGTCTAACGTCTAACGTCCAACGTCTGCGCAATCTGCTGTTTCTTCTTCACGACCGTGACCGTAATCGTCGACGGATAGGCCTTGGAGTGGTGCACTTCGTTGTGCGCGATCAACGAGGTCGTTTCGTCGAAGTTGTTCCCGCCCGTATTCAGGTTTCGGTCGAATCGCGGGAAGTTGCTGCTCGTGACCTCGAGCCGGATGCTGTGACCCGCCTCGAAGTAGTTGCTGGTGTTCATGGGCTGGAACATGACCTTGTACACTTTGCCCGGCTCCATCCACGCAAGCGGTTTGTCGTAGCCGTCGCGGTACCGCAGCCGCTGAATCGTTTCATCGAGGTTGTACGCGTGGCCGTCCGGGTAGACATCGATGAGTTTGATGCTGAAATCAGTGTCCTTACGGTCGGATGACACGTAAAGCGTGACGGTGACCGGGCCACTGACCTCCATCCCCTCTTTCAACGGCGGCGTCGTGTACGTGAGGATGTCGGGTCGCACCTCCATCTTGCGCTGATCCATCGAGCCGCCGACCAGTCCGGGCTGGCAACACACGTTGCCGCCGTACGAAGGCACCGGATTCATCGGATCGTAGGTAAAGCCATCCAGCTTGTCGCTGCCCGTCGCCTTCGGAGTCAGCGCGCCATCGCCACTCATCGTGTTGGCCTTGCCGTTGCTCGTCAGGAAGAACGACAGCGGCTGCGCTCCGCGCGGCGGCCACACGTCGGACGTCTGCCACTTGTTGACGCCCATTGTGTAGTAGCGCACGTGCGGCAGCGTGTCGAGCAGCCCGTTGTTCTCGCCCTTGAGGAAGTGATCGAACCACCCATACGTGAGCGAGGCGTAGTCCCACCGCGCGTCGCCTTCGTCCCGCTCGCCAACCACTGTGTGATCGGTCGCCCGCGTGTAGGAGCAGTGCAGGGTCGGTGCGATGATCGCGTACTGGTCCTTGGACGCGGACGTTGCGCGAACGTGGTTGAACAGCGCGAGATTCGGACCGACCGAGACGTCATACCAGGACATGAAGTACAGTCCCGGGACATTGATGACCATGTCGTCGTGGTACAGGCCGCCGCGGTACCACGCGGGGTCGTTCGGTGCGCGTTGGATCATCCGCCCGCCGGTGGCGACAGGCATGGAGTCCGAAAAGATGCCATGCGGCCCGTCGACGGCCTTGATGATGTCCTGTTCGGGCAGGTGCTTGAATGCGTCCATCCAATCGACGCGTGGTGACTGCTGGGCGAGGTCGAAGCTCTTCGACGCGCGAATCAGGTCCTCTTGCGATGCGCTCGCCGGAAACATCGGACGGACCTGGTTCTGCTCACCGTACAGCCAGTCGATGAACAACATCTGCACCGCGCCGCCGCGATACCAGTTGCCCTGCTCGTAGTACGGTTTGACGCGTCCGACACCCGCGCCGAAGCCCTCGGGAATGATCGTGGCGAGACCCGGCGGGGCCGTCGCCGCGACGCCCATCTGCCATTCGGCGGTGGATGAACAGCCGATCAGTCCGACCTTGCCGTTCGACCATGGCTGCGTGCTGATCCACTGAATCGCGTCGTACCCATCGGTGCGCGGCGGGCCGAGGATGTCGTAGTTGCCCTGAGAGAAGAAGTGGCCGCGCTCGTTTTGACCGACATACGCATACCCGCGCTTCACCGCGTCGAGAATCGTCGTCATGTCGGACGGGACACCGTCTCGTACATCCCAGAAATTGAAGTTGTACGGGGTCCGAACGAAGATCGCCGGCACCTTCCCCGTGGCGTTCTTCGGACGATAGATATCGGTCGCCAACCGCGTCCCGTCTCGCATCGCGACCATTTCCTTGCGATCGATGACGGCCACTGACTCCAGCTCTGCCTCCAGCGCAAACCGACGCGCCTTCCCCGCGGAGTCGAGCGGCGCCCGCTGCTGGGCGATGACTGATGGGGCGCAGGTGATCGCTCCGATCCCCAGCACCGCAAGGCAGCGGATGGTGTTGTGCATCTTCCCTCCTGTAAAAGAACGCTCAGTTTGAGACCGCTGGCCGCCGCACCGCACGCGAAAAGCGACCTTCGACAGCCCGGCCGCTATCCCCCTTCCCCCCACACCTCTGTCCGACGGGTGGGCCCAGCCATTAGAAGGTACGCTTCGAGCCATCCAAGCGCTGCGCTGATCCCCGGGCGATGGGTCCAACCACGATTCCACCCCCGGTGGGTAGGGGCGACGCATGCGTGGCCCTCCCTGCCCAACCACGACCGTATAATCTTGTTGCAGGTCTCTCCTCTCTCCTTTCTCCGTCTCTCCTTTCTCGGGCGCGCATCGCCCGCGGCCCCTTGTTGGAGGCAGCCTGAGCTCCCTGTCGAACATCTCGGGCATTGAAGACCTGGAGTCCCCGCTGGCGGCCCTGCCGCCCGGTGTCGTGTGCCTCACCGACTTTGAGGCAGCGGCACGGAGCGTCTTGCCCGACATGGCGTACGCCTATGTCTCGGGCGGTGCAGGCGATGAGCTCACGCTCCGGTGGAACGTCGAGGCGTTTCAGCGCATCCGCCTGCGCGCCAGGGTCCTCACCGAGGAGCAAGGCAGCGACACGCGCTGCACGATACTCGGCACGCCCCTGGCCTGCCCGATTTTCCTCGCCCCGACCGCTTATCACCGCCTGATGCATCCCGACGGTGAGTTGGCCACCGCGCGTGGCGCCGCCGCGGCCCAAGTCCCGTACATCGTGAGTACCGCGACTACGACGCCCCTCGAGGAGATCGCCGCCGCCGCGGACGGCGTGCGGTGGTTTCAATTGTATCCACTCATCGACCGACGACGGACACAAGACCTCGTCGCAAAGGCCGAGGCGGCAGGCTGTCGAGCGGTGTGCCTCACGGTCGACACTCCCGTCGCCGGCGCGCGCAACCGCGAGCAGCGCGCGGGAGTCCGGCTGCCCGGCGGCCTCAGTGCCCCCTACTTCCACCACGTTGTCGATGCGCAAAATGTTCGCACGCCCTTCATGCAGCTCACCTGGCGTGACGTCGCGTGGCTGCGGTCGGTGACGTCGCTGCCGGTGCTGTTGAAGGGGGTACTCGACAGCGAGGACGCCCAGCGGGCCGTGCAGGAAGGAGTGAACGGAATCATTGTTTCGAACCACGGTGCCCGGAACCTCGACACGCTCCCCGCAACCATCGATGCGCTGCCGGGCGTCGCAGCCGCCGTGCAGGGCCGGATGCCGATTCTCCTGGACGGTGGCGTGCGTCGCGGTACGGACATCCTCAAAGCCATCGCACTCGGCGCCTCCGCGGTCCTCATCGGCCGGCCATACCTCTTCGGTCTCGCCGTCGCGGGTGCCGCCGGCGTCGCAGCAGTGGTGCGCATCCTTCGCAACGAGCTCGAGGCCGCGCTAGCGCTGACTGGCCGGCCGTCGATCGCAGCGGTGGATAAGACGGTGTTGTGGGGTTGAACGGCGGGGTCGGGGGTCAGGGGTCAGGGAACTAACTCCGAAGTCTCGTTGCGGTGACGCGATCGGCCGTTTCGGTTTGTTCCCTGACCCCTGACCCCTGATCCCTGACCCCGCCGCTACAGGTACCTCGGCCTCCCCTGCACAACCCCTACGAGCAGCTCCGCCGGTCGTCGCTCGCCGACACCGACGGCGATGGACTCACGCAGCGCACCGCGCCACTCGCGCCGGATGCGGATCACGTGCGAACGCCCGCATCGACACATCCATCGGTGGTAACTCACGGCGTCAAAAGTCGGGAGCCGATAGGGGCCTGCCAGTGCCGACACCGGGCACTGAGACGAGCACGCGAACACGACCCAAAGCGCGCCCGGCTCCGGTTCGACGGGCATGCGGCCCCGCGCATCGAGCTCTCTGAGCTGAAGACGCACCTGCCGAGCACCCAGCGCGACCACGCGTTCCGGTGGGGCGCGGACGACACGCACCACCGCCGCCCCGTCGACCGCGTCCGCGCCGGCCTCGAGCAACGCGCGTGCGCAGGCCTCGAGCGTCGCGCCGGTCGTCATGAGATCGTCCGCGACGATGATCCGCCGTCCGCGCACCGCTGCGCGCCATGCGCGGCGGACGACATACGCCCCCTGGCTCTCATGCAATCGCTCCGCCCGTGACAAGCCCTTCTGCGTGAAGTCGCGAGTTTTCTCGAGGACGTCGAGCCCGAGGACCACGCGCGAGAGCTTGATCGCGGCGAGCGAGACCAACATGTGGACGTGCGGTCGGCGGTTCTCGAATGAAGGCACGGGCACGAGCAGCGGCCGGGACGCCCGGTCGTCGCCATGGAATGGCCGTGCTCGCATGACCTCGGACACACTCGCCGCCAGCGCGCGAGCAAGAGGCACGGCGAGCGACGACCAATCCGCGCGACGCTCCTTGAATGCGACGACCGCGCGGTACGCCTCGCCGAGCGACCGCCGCGGCGATCCCGCGCGCCCATGATACGCGGCGACGCATCGCCCATAGGGCAGCGCACCGCCCATGGCCGCCTGACTGCAATCCGGGCAGACGAACCGACCGCCGACGCCGACCCACCCGTCGTGCGCAACGTCATCGGTGCAGCAGAGAATGGCAGCGGCGCGCACCGATCCGCTCGCCGAAGCCTCGCCACAGCCCGGCCGCGAACTGCGCGGGTTCTTCGCGCCAGCGGTGATCGTGGTTCTGCGCTGCAAGATCGCCCGCGAGCACCCACGCCGCCCGCCACGCTGCCCCTCGCACCTCTCGCGGGAACGTCCGGGTCGCACGCACGACCCGCCACCACACGTTGACGCCGCGGCGGCGCTGCCGCATCCCGGTATGCTGTCAGGCCGCGCCCCCTGATGCGCCATCACCGGAGCGCGCTGAGTGCAATAGAGCGCTGTTACCGCACTGCCACCTGCTCCACCAACGGCATCACGTCTTCAGCAAAGCGCTCCATCTCCTCGAGCTGAGGACTGCATTGCAGCAACAAGAGATCGACGCCGGCGTCCGCGAACGCACGAATACGCTCGGCCACCATCTCGGGCGTCCCGACCAGACCCGCGCGCAGGCCGCGGTTCGACACCGAATAGTCCTCGAGGCTCACCTGCTGCTCGAGTTTCGTGTGGGCGATCCAATCGCGGTAATTCCCGTAGCCCGGCGATCCTGGCGCGACATTGGTGATCCGAGCGCGCTCGCGCTCGGCTTCCTCGAGACTCGACCGCACGACGACGTACGCCGCCATGCCGAACGTCATGGGTGGAAGATCGAGCGCGTCGCGCCGCGCGCGCATGTCGGCCACCTTGGGCGCGATCCGCTCGGGGGGATCCCCGTGCATCACGTACGCGTCACACTTCTTCGAGATGAGCGACTTGGCTGCCTCCGATTCGCCGCCGGCATAAACGACGGGGAGGGGGTCTGGCTTGGGAAACAGGACCGTCTCCTCCGCGGCGTAGTAGCGCCCGTGAAACGAGAAGCGTGGTTGCGTCCAGACACCGCGCACGACGGACAGCCACTCATCCGTACGCGCGTACCGGTCATCGTGTTCGTCGAATCGCACCCCGTACCGTCGCGCCTCGTCAGCCCACCAGCTGGACACGACGTTGAGCGAGATCCGTCCTGGCGCGACCCCCGCGATCGTCGCCGCCTGTTTCGCCAGAATCGCGGGCTGATGAAACGTCGGCCGCACGGCAATCATGAGCTCGAGATGGTCCGTCACCGCCGCCAGGGCGGCGGACAGCGACCACGCGTCGAGGGACGGCGCATCGATGCCCTTGATGTCGTTGAGAAACAGCTCGGCCACCAGCGACAGATCGTATCCGATCTCCTCGCTCCGCCGCGCGAGCCGCTTCACGTATCCCCACGAGGTTTCCATCTGCTCGTCTGGCACGTTCCGCAGCCAGCCGCCGAACACCGGCATCCAGTAGCCGTAGCGCATCACCGGTCGCTCCCGATCGCTCATGACTGCTGCCCCCACTCGCTCTGACCCGCAGCCACCGTGACTCCGTCGTCGACGACGGGCGCCGAAGTGGATCGTCCGTGCCGCGTCGACCCACCCCGCTCCGCACGGGCCAGGAGGTAGGAGACGAGCCGCTCGTGCGCGTCGAATCCCACCACGCGCCGCGCATCAGCGACGAAGTTCGAGAGCGCATTGACGTCGTAGAAGTAGTGCTGTCCGTCACGATCATCGATCAGATATTCAATGCCGCCCACATCGAGGCCGACGTGCCGCGCGATCTGCTCGACCTCATCGATGATCGCGGCCGGCGGGTCCGCCCGTTCCACCCGCAGCCCCGTCTTCGGCGCGTCGAGGGCACACGCGGATCGCGACAGCGCACGACCGTCGGTTGTCTGGCATACATCCGCTGGACACAGATTGAAGAGGGAGTCCGGCGCCGGGAACACGTTGATCGCGTACAGGTACTGGCCGCCCAGGACCTCCACTCGGGTGATGTGACCCGCGCGCAGCGGAGCCATCTCCTGCACCAGTGCGACACCATCGACGCCCAGGTCGAGCGCTCCGTCGCTCGCCGCCTGTTCGAGCGCAGACCGATTCTCGAAGCGCTCGATCCCGGCGCCGCTGCCTCCGACGTTGGCTTTCACGAGCACCGGATACCGGAGACCTGGCGCAGCCTCGACCACTGCCTGCGCACTGTTTGCCATACGCGTCACCGGGTACGGAAGTCCCAGCGACTCGAACGCTTCGATCTGTAACGCTTTTGTAATGTCCATCTCGTAGGCCGAGGCACCGTTGACGACCGCCACGCCGGTACGCTCGAGGTAGCGAAGCCACTGAAGCGTGTAGAAGGTCGATTGTCGATGCCCGCGCAGGTACGCCGACGGACTGGCGCGATTGAACACGAGCGAGTACGGCACAGTTCGCTCGCTCGGATCATAGTGGTGCGAGGCCGCATCCAGACGCACGTACGACACAGCGCGGCGATCGAGCTCGGCAAAGAGTGGCCGGAACCAGTCTGGATGCTCGTGGAAGATGGCGATCGGCAGCATCACGACAGAGGGTTAGGGAGGGGAGTTCGGGATGGGGAGCGACGACGAATCCCACGCGAGCGTGTACCAATCACGAGGGCCAGGAACAAAGTTCCTGGCCCACTCGGTCCTTTACCGATCGCCGACCCTGTCGTTTCGTGCTGATCGCCGACCCGGTCGTTACGGCAAAGAGTCGAGCGCGACGATCGGCGCGATGTGGGTTGCAGCGAGGCCTGGCTCCACTGCCTTGCGGTCCCCAACGACGACAATGGTGAGATGGTCAGGATCGAGATGCTGCTGCGCCGCATCCTGAACCGCCGCGAGCGACACGTCCTCGAATCGTTCGGTCAGATGGTCGTAGTAGTCCAGCGGAAGGCGAAAGGCGAGGACCGCGCGCGCCGCGTCCGCCGCCTCGGGCACGGTGGCGAATTGCAACGGGAGCGACAGCGTTTCCGTGCGCTTGGCGAATGAAAGTTCCGAGTCGGTGACTGGTCGCGTCGAACGGATGTCCCGGAGCTCCGACGTCAGGATGGCGATCGAGCTGTCCGTTGTCGGTGTCGATACGTCCGTCTGGATCTCGAATGTCGATGGTTGCGGGATCCGCCGGTATGCGAAACCGGAATTCGCGCCGTACGTGTAACCGTGCACCTCACGCAACGACAGGTTGAGCCGGCTGTTGAACGCGCCGCCCAGGACCGTGTTGAGCAGTTCCAGCGCATAGTAGTCCTTGCTGTCACGCGGGGGGCCAAGCTCGCCGGCAAGGATCACGCTCTGCGGTGAGCCGGGACGATTGTAGACGTAGATGTGCGTCGGGCTGGGTGGCTGCGGAAGCGGCGGCGTCACCCATCCATCCTCGCCGCCCGACTGGAGGTCGCCCACGGCCTGCTCGAGGGCTGCGACGGCGCGATCAGCTGTAATGTCACCAGCCACGATGAAGCTGATATTGCGCGGCCGATAGTAGTCGCGATGAAACGCCACGAGGTCGGCACGTGTGATCGCGGCCACGCTCTGAGGCGTCTCGGCACGCGCGTACGGGTGCGCAGGGCCATAGAGCTCGGGCGCGAACACACGGGACGCCAGATAGCCGGGCTGACTCTTTGCCCGCTCGAGGCGGGCGATCGTGTTCGCCTTGATCCGCGCGAGGGAAGAGTCCGGAAACGCAGGGTGTGCGAGCTGATCTACCATCAAGGTCAACGACCGCTCGAAGTAGGTCGGAATGGTGAAAAAGCCGGTAGCGCCCACCTCCGTCCCGAGATCGGCCTCGGCTCGTGCGATCTCGTTCGCACTGCGCGATGACGTGCCCTCAGCCAGCATCTGGCCAGTCAGCGCGCTGACACCCTCCTTGCCAGCCGGGTCGAGCAATGCGGGCGCAACGACGAGCGCCGACACGTCGATCACGGGGAAGTCGTGATTCTCGAGCACCGCGACGCGGATCCCGTTTCGCAGCGTGCGCATTTCGATCCGCGGCACGCGGACCGCCGGCGCAGGCCCCGGGGTCGGTCGTGGCGGCGAGGCTGCCTCCTGTCCGGAAGCTGCGGGGGGGTCGACGGAGACGCGGGCCGTGAGCGCGCACAGCACCACGACGCCGGCTCGATACGCAAGGCGGGACATCAGGTGGCCCCCTTGGTCGCGCGTTCCGGCGCCTTGGTCACGTTGACGTAGGGGCTGGTGGGCTTGCTCGCGAGGTCCAGGTGCCCGGCCGGGACCATACTCAGAATCACTCGCCCACGTGTGAGGTACTGCCGTGCCACTCGCTCGACATCGGCCGGCGTGACCGCCTGTGCTTCCTTGAGATCCACCTGAAAATGGAGCGGATCATCGAAGAAGGTTTGCCCTTCAGCCAACTGGTCTGCTCGCGACTCGGTGGACTCGAGACCGGTGATCGTACCGACAACGGCGTACCGCTTCGTTCGGTCCACTTCTGCCTGCGACGGTGCCGTCGTGCGCAGCGCGGTGAGCACACTGTCGGTGAGTTGCTCCAGTCGCGTGAGCGACACACCGGGTCTCGGGCTGAGGCTGAGGCTGAAGATGCCCTCGTTCTCGTGTTCCGTGTTGCCAGCCGACACGCTCGTAGCCATCTGGCGGTCGTACACGAGCAGCTTGGTGAGCCGGCTGATGCGATCCTGCGTCAGGATGTCCGCCAGTGCGTCGAGCGGCGCCGCATCGCGGCTGTGCACGCCAACCGTCGGCCACGCCATTTCCAGCCGCGGAAGCGTCGCCTTTGCATCCTCGAGGACCAGCCGGTGCTCGCTCGTCAGCGTCGCGGGCGACACGACCGGGCGTTGGATCGCGGGGCCTCGCGCAATGGGCCCGAAGTATTGGGCCACCAGAGCGTGGGTGTTCGCGACGTCGAAATCACCGCAGATCGACAGGGTCGCGTTCTCCGGCGCGTAGTAGGTCCGGAAAAACGACTTGACATCGTCGAGACTCGCGGCCGACAGGTCGGCCATCGAGCCGATGACAGGCCACGAGTACGGATTTGTTCGCGGGAACAACGCTGCGTCCAGCGACTCGCCCGCCTGGCCGTACGGCTGGTTGTCCACACGGTAGCGTCGCTCGTTCTTCACGACGTCCCGCTGGTTGTCGAGCTTCTCCTGCGTGAGTGCCGCCAGCAGCGTGCCCATGCGATCCGCTTCGAGCCACAGCACCGTGGGGAGGTAGTTGCTCGGCACGGTCTCGAAGTAGTTCGTGCGATCGTTGTTCGTCGTCCCGTTCATCGTGCCGCCGGCATCCTCGATCGTCTTGATGTGCTCCCCTTTTGCCGCGTGCGCCGACCCCTGGAACATCACGTGCTCGAACAGATGCGCAAATCCCGTCCGCCCGACGTGCTCGTTCTTCGAGCCCACGTGATACCAGATGGCGACTGACACGACCGGCGCACTGGTGTCGCGCGACAACACCACGGTCAACCCATTGGGCAGCGTGAACCGATCGACGGGAATGTTGGGAAGCGGTAAGGAATCGGGACGCGGTAAGGAATCGGGACCGACACGTCCAGTCACCGTCCGCACGGCATCGCCAATCGGCGGGTAGGGGCGACGCACGCCGCCGGCGCTTCGCGCCGGAGAAAGGAGACATACAGAAAGGAGTGAGGAGACAACTAAACCGCGTGGTTTTCGCTTACTCATCGCCTTTCTCCTTTCTGCGGGTCTCCTTTCTCCGGGCGCCGAGCGCCCGTCCAACGTCTAACATCCAACGTCCAGCCTCACTCAATGTCGTCGATTGATCGAGGCCAATCCTGCTTGAGCAGACGAGACAGCGCCCGATCGGCGAGCAAACGGCCTCCCGTCTGACACCTCGCACAGTAATTGGTTTCGTTGGCCGCGTAGCGAATGCGCTGGACTGGCGCTCCGCAGACCGGACACGGCTGTCGGAAACGACCGTGCACGGCCATGCCCTCTCGAAACGCGGTGACGGTCTCCGGGAACCCGGAGCCCGCCTCCGCCCGGAGACGTGCAACCCACTCGCTCAAGACGGCGCGAGTTGCCGCCTGCAGGCGCTGGATCTCATCCGGCGTGAGTCGGCTCGTGAGCGCGAGTGGCGACAGCTGAGCGCGATGCAGGATCTCGTCCGAGTAGGCGTTGCCGATGCCGCTGAACAGCTGGGGGTCGGTGAGCGCGCGCTTGAGGGTGTGGTTCTCGCTCCGCAGTCGCTGCGTGAACTCGACGAGGCTGGCGTCCAGCACCTCGAGTCCACCCCGGTCGAACGCCGCGAGGCTCGCAGCGCCGCGCACGATGTGCAGGGACGCCCGCCGGGTCGTCCCCGCCTCGGTGAAGTAGAGCGTACCGGTGGGAAAGACGAAGGTGGCGAGCACCAGTCGAGCGGGTACGGCCGCCGGCCCTCGGCGTCGCTTTGCCCCGGAGCGGGGACGCTCGGGCTCGCCGCCGTTCGTCACCTCGGCCGACACGCGCCACCGAAGGCGGCCTGCGATCATCAGGTGGATCACGACGTACAGATCCTGCTCGAGCGCCAGAACGATGCGCTTGCCCATGCGGCGGACGTCCAGGACCTCCCGCCCTTGGAGCACTGCGACCGGCGGCTCGACGGTCCGAAGCACGAACGGCTTGTCGATGACGAGCCGCTCGAGACGCTGGCCCACCGCAATGGCGGCCAACCGCTCGACGTACACCGTGACGTCCGGCAACTCGGGCATTTGCTTGATCATGCTCACGCGCGGCCCTACATTGCCAGTCTCGGCGCGAGTAGCTCAGCTGGATAGAGCGTCGGCCTCCGGAGCCGAAGGTCGTGGGTTCGAATCCCGCCTCGCGCGTTCGGCCAAAAGCCGGTGGACACAGCCGAGGCCCAGGAACGGTCCTCGTTCGCCCAACGCGTCTGTCCGCTGGCGTGTGACTTGCCCTCCACCCCTGCATCGTGGCCGCCGGCCTGCGGCCGTCAGTTCCTCTTCCGGCCGATTCCCTCTTCCTCCCCTTGCCCAGATCTCCTCGTTGGTCGGGATTGCTCCCGGGCCTTGGCGTCGCCGCCGCGGTGGTGGGTGCAACTGCCGCCGCGCTGATCTTCGGGCGAATGGGCGTCGTCCATGGCCGCACCATGCGCCTCTATCTCGCGACCAATCGCGGGGGGGGCGTCATTCCGGGAACAGAAGTCTGGCTGGATGGAGTGAGGGTCGGCGCGGTGCGATGGGTGCGCTTCCAGCCTCCGACCGTCGACACGGCACGGCGGCTGTTGATCGCACTCGATGTGATCGAGAGTGTGCGCCCACACATTCGGCGCAACACCCGTGCGGTCCTCGAACCTGGTGCGGGCCGGCTCGGCGCGCCGGTGGTGCAACTCTCGGGCGCTGACCCGCGCGCGCCGGCGATCGCCGACGGCGACACGATGGTCTCGAGCCATTCGAGTCAGCTCCGAGAAGCGCGTGAGCAGATCGCCATCGCGGCGCAAACCCTGCCAATCGTTCTGGACAACATTCAGGCCGTCCGCGACCAGGTGGTCTCGCAGTCGGGTACGATCGGCGCGCTCGGCAGCGCGAACGACATCCGCTCGCGTCGCACGCTCCGTAACGAGGCCGGGCGCCTCGCACGCGACACCGCGTATCAAGGCGGGACGCTCGCACTGGCGCTCGGCGCGAGCTTTGCCAATCGGGTGCGCGCCGTACTCGCTCGGGCCGATTCTCTTGTACGGAGCGCCGCGGCGCCGCGTGGCCCCATGCGCCCGGAGGGATCGGCGCGACGCCTGGCGCGTTCTCTTGACGACGTCGACGGCCAGCTTTCCGCCCTGTCCGCGAATCTGGCGCAGATGCACGGACCAAATGCCACGGATTCGATGGCAGCGACAACGCTCCGCGACCAGATCGGCGAATCACGTGACCGACTCCACTCCTTGATGGCCGACGTCGCGCACCATCCGTTACGCTATATGAGTTTCTGACACCGGTGGCCGGCGTGATTGTCTCCGAGCCGGTCCCTCCTCACCTTATCTCGTCGTGGACATCATCGATCTGAAGCGGAAGACCGTCGCCGAGCTGCAGACGGTCGCCGACGACCTGCACATTGAAAACGTCGCTGGATTGCGCAAGCAGGATCTCATCTTCCGCATCGAGCGGCACTTGCTCGGCGCCGCGGTCGAGTTGCACGCGAGTGGTGTGCTGGAGATCCTCGATGAGGGCTACGGGTTCGTCCGCAGTCCGGACTGGAGTTACCTCGCAGGTCCGGACGACGTGTACGTGTCGCCATCGCAGATCAAGCGATTCGACTTGCGCACCGGCGACACCATCACCGGCCAGGTCCGGCCCCCGAAGGACTGGGAGCGCTACCTCGCCTTGCTGCGCGTCGACACGGTCAATGGCGACCCTGCGGTCGCCGGCGCACCGCGTCCCGTCTTCGACAGCCTGCGTCCACGCTATCCGGACCAGCGGATCCACCTCGAGACGAAGAGCGGCGATCTCAGCATGCGCGTGGTGGATATCGTGGCACCCATTGGCAAGGGACAACGGGGCCTGATCGTCGCACCTCCTCGAGCGGGCAAGACCATCCTGTTGCAGAAGATGGCCAATGCCATCGTCGAGAATCACCCGGAGATCGTCTTGATCGTCCTGTTGATCGACGAACGCCCCGAGGAAGTCACCGATTTTCGAGAAAACGTGCTCGGTGCGGAGGTCGTGAGCTCCACCTTCGATGAGCCTCCGCATCGCCACGTGCAGGTCGCGGATATGGTGATCGAGAAAGCCAAGCGGCAGGTCGAGCACGGCCGGGATGTGGTCATCCTCCTCGACTCGATCACGCGGCTGGCGCGCGCGCACAACACGGTCGCACCCCACTCGGGCAAGATCCTGTCCGGCGGAGTCGAAGCGCAGGCACTCCAGAAGCCGAAGCACTTTTTCGGGGCTGCACGCAAGATCGATGGTGGCGGATCGCTCACGATCATTGGTACTGCGCTGGTCGAAACCGGGTCTCGCATGGACGAAGTGATCTTCGAGGAGTTCAAAGGGACGGGCAACATGGAGCTGGTCCTCGATCGCAAGATCTCGGACCGGCGGATCTATCCCGCGATCGACATTGGTCGGTCGGGCACGCGTCGGGAAGAGTTGCTGTTCGACCCGACTGAGGCCAATCGGGTGTTCCTCCTTCGCAGCTTCCTCGGCGATATGCCGGAAGACGAGGGCATTCTTTTCCTGCTCCAGCGGATGCTGCGCTCCAAGACGAACAAGGAGTTCTTTGCCACGATGGCCGAGGGCTGATTGGCGGACATCCGTGCAACCGCACCCGGCTCGCGACGGCTGCTGGCGATCGACTACGGAGATCGTCGAATAGGACTCGCGGTGAGTGATCCCACCGGCATGATCGCCTCGCCCGCCGGTCATTCTGGTGCGGCGTGCCGGCAAGCGCCCGCCAGTCGCCGAGCTCGCACGACAGGCCATTGCGCTCGAGGCAACCGGTATCGTGCTCGGGCTGCCACTCGACGCGAACGGCGAAGAGACGCCGCGGGCCGCCGAAGTGCGCGCGGTGGGTACCGCGCTCGCCGCGCGCACCGGGCTTCCCGTCCGATATGTGGACGAGCGGTTCACGACCGCCGCGGCGTTGCGCGCCGTCGAGGCGATGGGCGGTTCGACGCGCGGCCGGAAGGGTGACGTCGACGCGCTCGCTGCGACCGTGCTGCTGCAACATGCGCTGGCCCTTCCGGAGTAGACCCATCGACCGGATCGCCTCCGGCGCTCGTCGCCCCTGGCGCGGCGTGGCGGTTGGCGCCGTCACGGCGCTCGCGATGGCCGCCTGCAGTGGGCGCCCCAGCGGCGTACCGCGGCGCGTGATCATTCCGCCGGGCGCGACCCTGCGCGCCGCGGCTGACTCGCTTGCCAACCACGAGGTAGTCGACGCCCCGTGGTTGTTCCGGCTGTACGCTGGCTTTGCGCGACACGATGGCGACCTGAAGCCCGGGACGTACATGCTGCAGCGCCATTCTCGGCTGGCATGCGGCGCTCGACGCGGTGACTCGCGGGAAGGGCCTCGTGCACATCGTCACGATTCCCGAAGGATGGGAGTGGCGCGAGATCGAGCCGCTGCTCGAGCGCGTGCTGGACGTGCCCGCAGAGTCGCTCGCTGCCGCCGTCCGCGACTCCAGCTTGCTCACCAGCGTCGGCGCGGCGGGCCCGACGCTGGAAGGCTTTCTCTTCCCGGACACGTACTTCTTCCCCGACGGCGTCTCCGCGCGCGCGGCGGTCGCCGAGATGGTCCACGAGTTCGAGCGAGAGTGGCGTCCCCAGTGGGACAGCGCCGCGCAGTCCCTGGGCCTGTCACGCACCGAAGTCGTGACGCTCGCATCGATCATCGAGAAAGAAGCACGCCTGAGCGACGAGCGCCCGCTGATCTCCGCGGTCTATCACAATCGCCTGCGTCGCCGCATGCCACTGCAAGCCGATCCAACGATCCAGTACGCACTCGGCCATCACGTGGAGCGGATCACGTTCAAGGATCTCGAGATCAAATCCCCCTATAACACGTACCGCCACCGCGGGCTGCCGCCGGGACCCATCGGATCGCCAGGCGTGGCGAGCCTCGATGCCGCCCTCGCGCCGGCGGCAGTACCGTACCTGTACTTCGTCGCCGCACCGGACGGTCATCACGAGTTCCGAACGACGTTTGCCGAGCACACGGCCGCCCGCCATGCGCTGCGCCGTGCGGCGCGGTAGGAAATGCGATGAACGAGACCGCTCGGAATGCCTGTCGACTCATTGCGATCACGGACGATATCCGCGATGGACGCGAGGGAATCACCGCGCGTGCGCTGGCTGCCATGCGCGGCGGCGCGACCATGATCCAGCTGCGTTTGAAACACGTCGACGCTCGGTCCCTGGCGGATGTGGCGCGCACCCTCGTGACCGCGCTCCCGATCCCCGTCGTGATCAACGACCGCGCGGACGTCGCCCTGGCCGTCGGCGCGGCGGGCGTGCACGTGGGCAGCGACGATCTGCCCGTGGCGGCGCTGCGTCGCATCCTCCCGGCGGGATTCATTGTCGGCGTCTCGGTCGGATCGGAGAGCGAGGCCGCCGGCGCAGCGGGGGCCGACTACGTGGGAATCGGCCCCGTGTATGGGAGTGGCTCGAAGCTGGACGCGGGCGCGGCGATCGGCGTCAGTGAGTTCGGCCGCCTCGCGGCCATTGTCCGACTGCCCGCCGTCGCGATTGGCGGGATTACAGCGGAGACGGCGCCACCCGTGATCGCGGCCGGCGCGATCGGCGTCGCCGTCATCGCGGCGGTTTTCGGTCGCCCCGACCCTGAGGCCGCGGCCCGCGCGCTGCGGGCCGCACTCGACTACGCGCGGCCGGCGACGCGGACCGCGACGGGGGCTGAGCCGCCAACTCCGTTGTCTGCCAGCGAAAGTTGACGTCGGGCGTCTCGCCGCGCCGCGTCCCCTGCGGCCGGCGGCGCTCGGTGTGCCGTGGCCGATCGTGCGCGCGGCGCAACGCGACGGAGAGCGCCCGCTGGACGTCGTCCCGCAAGAACGCATTGACGAGGTGGGGATCGAACTGGGTACCGCGACCGGCGCGAACCGTCGCGACGCCGTCGCGAAACCCGCGCGCTCTGCTGTAGCGACGATGCTGCGTGACGGCGTCGAACGTGTCGGCCACCGCGACGACGCGTGCCGCGTAGGGGATGCGGGTCCCGGCGAGACCCTCCGGGTAACCGGTGCCGTCCCATTGTTCGTGGTGCGCCAGCACGCCAACCGGGAGGTCAGGGTAGAACGCGGCGAGCGGCGCGAGCACGGCTGCGCCCCGTGCAGGGTGCGTCGCAATCGCCTCACGCTCTGCACGAGTCAGGCGCGCGCGCTCGTGAATGATGTCGAACAGCGCCTCATGGATCTTGCCGATGTCGTGAAACAGCGCCACCCGCTCGATCTCGTGTTGCGTCGATTCGTCGGCGCCATCCGCATTGGCGAGAATGAGTGCGTATCGCGCCACACGTCGCACATGGGTGCCCGTCTCCTGATCGGTGGCGTCGATCGCGTTGAGCAGAGTCTCGGACAGGGCGGCAGCGAGCCGTTCGGCACGTCGCCGCCCCCGTCGCTCGCGCGCAAGCAACGCAGCGCCGAGCGTCGCCGCTGACGCTCCGAGCGTCGTCAGCGGTCGTTGAGGCGCACTGGGGTCGGAGTCGGGCTGAGGCATGAAGGAAGGTAATAATAGACGTTGGACGTTGGACGTTGGACGTTGGGAAACCAAGCTTAATGCCGGCTGCATGCGCTTTAACTGGCCGTCGGGGTTTCTTTCCAACGTCTAACGTCCAACGTCCAACGTCTCATCCGTATCGCTACCTTCTCACCCGTGACCCAGGCCCACGCCACCATCACCACACGAGGCGAGAAACGCGTCACGCGTGGCCATCCGTGGATCTTCCGCAGCGATCTCGTCCACCCACCTTCCGCGCCAGCGGGGCCGGTGCCAGTCCGGGATGCGCACGGCCACCTCCTCGGCTGGGCGCTCTGGAGTCCCGAGTCCGTCATCGCGCTGCGGATGCTCGATCGCGATCCGAATGCATGCATCGACGCCCGCTGGTGGCGAAATCGCATTGCCGCCGCCGTCGCGCGCCGTCGGGGGATCGCGGCCGAGACGACGGGTTACCGCCTGGTGCACGCCGAGGGCGACAGTGCCCCGTCGCTCATTTGCGATCGATATGATCGGTGGCTCGTCGTGCAGCTCCTGAGCGCCGGCCTCGAGGCCTGTCGGCAGCATATCGTCGACGCGCTCGCCGCCATTGTACAGCCGGCGGGCATCCTGGCCCGCCACGATGCCGCAGTGCGCCGCAAGGAAGGATTGACGACGACCGTCGAAGTGCTCTTGGGCGATGTCCCTCGCGAAATCGAGATCATGGAACATGGGGTGCGATACATTGCGGCGCCCTGGGACGGCCAAAAAACCGGCGCCTTCCTCGATCAACGGGAGAACCGCGCGATCGTGGCGACGATCGCGCGCGGCCGCGCGCTGGATTGCTTCAGCTATCACGGTTCGTTTGCCTTGCACCTCGCGCGACACGCCACGCACGTGACCGCGCTCGACAGCTCCGGCCCTGCCCTCGAACGCGCACGCGCCAACGCGGCACTCAACGGCGTCGAGGCGATCACCTTTGTCGAGACCGACGCGTTTGCGTTCCTGAAATCGGCTGAACGCGCTCGCGAACGATATGATACCGTCGTGCTCGATCCGCCCGCGTTCGCGAAGACGCGGGCGGCTGTGCCCGATGCGCTGCGGGGCTACAAGGAGATCAACCTCCGCGCCATGCGCCTGCTGGCCCCTGGCGGATGGCTGTATACGGCGAGTTGCAGCTTCCACGTGGGACGCAGCATGTTCCTTGAGATGTTGATGGATGCCGCGGCCGACAGCGGCCGGCGGCTCGCCCTCCGACGCGTGCTTGGGCAGGCGAGCGACCACCCGGAATTACTCACCGTGCCGGAGACCGGCTACTTGAAGGGTGCACTGCTGGAAATCGTGGAATGACTTGCGTCGCCCGCTGCACCCTGCCTTGGGCCGGTAGCGGCGACGCATGCGTCGCCCGTGTTCGCGCGCCGCGCGGGACCATGCGTCCATGACGGCACCCGAGCCGACCCGTTCGCCGCGAGCGACGCCGGACGCGGTGGCGCTTCCCCGGGACTGGGCCAGCCACCAGCCGGCGGTGCGACGAGCGCTCACCGTCGTCCTGATCATCAACATTGGCGTCGTCTGCGCGAAGCTCGGCGTCGGATGGGCGACGGGCTCGCTGACCGTGTTGGGCGCCGCGCTCGAATCCGGACTGGATCTGCTCAACTTGATCATCGGTATGACGCTGGTGTCCATTGCCGGTCGCGCCCCGGACGAGGACCACCCGTACGGGCACGACAAGTTCGAGTCGCTGGGGACCCTCGCCATTGTCGGATTTCTGTCCATCTCGTGCTTCGAGCTCTTGCGTGAAGCAGTCGGCCAGGTCGTCCACCGCATCGCTCCGCTCCGCCCATTGCTCGCCGATGTCGCCGTCCTGGCAGCGACGGCGCTCGCGAACGTCGTCATCATCTGGTATGAGAAACGACGCGGTCGGGCCCTCGACAGTGCCTTCCTCATGGCCGACGCGGCGCATACCAGCAGCGATTTCTACGTGACGCTGTTGGCGGTCACCTCGCTGGTCTTGGCCATGCTGGGACTCGCCACCTTCGACGCGCCGCTCGCCATCCTCGTTGCGCTCATTATCGCCCGCAATGGCTACGTCATTCTCCGCAGATCGGTCCCCGTGCTCGTCGACCAGCGTGCGGTCGACGCAGCGCGCATTCGTCAGCTGGTGGGAGACGTTCCGCGTGTCCGAGATGTCCGTGTCGTCCGCTCACGGGCCACGCAGTCGGGCCTTCTCTTCGCGGAAGTCACCATTGGGGTCGCCGCCACGGCGACCGTCGCCGACGCCCACGCCATCGCCGATGCAGTCGAGGCCCGGATCCGTCAAGCCCTCGGCGCCGCGGAGGTGACCGTGCATGTCGAGCCTGCCTAACAACTTGCGAATCATACGTGATGCTCTACTTTCCTAGCGGGCGATAGCGGACCCCAACCGTCACGCATTGCGAGCGCGCTCACTCAAGCACGAGTACGAAGACTACGTCGAGCGGGAGATCGAGAACTATAAGGACTCGCTCCCGCGCCACGCCCTCCTGAGTATCGGGGACGAGGCGGTGGCGGCCCTGTGCCAACAGTCGCAATTCGTGCTCACGGAGCTCGTGCTCTGGGAAGAAGTCGACCGCATCATCATGCGCCGCCTGCGGATTCCGACGTACCCGACGTGGCGCAGGCGATGCTTCCGCACACTCGAGCAGTATCGACAGCCCGAGCACTGGGGCCTTCGCCCCGAGAGCGCCTTGGTGCGATCGATTCAGCCGGACGGCGAGGCGCACGTCCTGGTGACCGGTGGTGCGGCTGAGCGCGCGGCGTTGTACCTCGCGGCGCGCGGCTGCGATGTGACAGCCGTCGAGGAACGGGCGGATGTGCTCGACCGCGTGATGACCGCGGCGGGCGCCGCGGGACTGACACAGCGCGTTCGAGGGTGCGCGACGGACATCAGCCATTGGACGCCAGACGGGCCGCTCAACGCCGTCGTCTGCACGCCGGCTGCATTCGCCGGCCTCACGCCATTAGAGCGCAAGAACGTGATCGAGTTGCTGCAGCAGGCCACGACCGACGGCGGCGTGCATCTCGTCGAGACCATTGTGGCTGGTCAAGAAGCCATGTCGGTGGCCGAGCTCCGTGATCGATATGCGGGCTGGGAGATCAGCATCGAACGCGACGGCACCCAGTCGCGCTCGTTCCTCGCGCGCAAGGGCGCCGCGTAGCAATCGGACACGCCAGGCTCTCCGAATCGCGTGTCGAATTGCGACACGCGTGGGGACACCGTCCGACCGGAAGAATTCCAAGCTCTGAACTGCCAACGGGTTGGCGCATGGCGGCGTCGTGGCACCAACGATGCTTATCAGTCGGCCGGACGGGGCCGCACGGGCCTCGCCTCCACCGCAAGCGGAGACTAGCTGATCATGAAGGAGATGCGTCAACCAACCGTCGTGGACGAGCCGGTCGGGATCATCATCTCGCGCGGCACGCGCGAGGAAGTCTCGCCCCGTGTGTTCGCATACATCTGGGGACCGGTGCCGGTCGAGGACGAATCGACCTCGCGCGCGGCATGACGTGATCCCCTAGGTTGTCGGCGACACGGACAAACACCGCGGGCCAGTCTCATACAGTGAGACTGGCCCGCGGTGTTTTTGTCGCATCGACAGCCTGCTTCGACTGTCGACTACTCAGTGGCTAGCGGCGCCCTTTCTTCCGTGCGCCCTTGCGAGCCGACTTTCTGCCGCCCTTGCGAGCAGACTTCTTTCTGGCACCCTTCTTCGCTGCCATACGATCAGCTCCAGTTCTGGAGTGGAGCACCCGTCCGATCCCCCGGTGGATCGGCGGGCGCGGATCCGCACGTCGCGGCGTGAAACCGCAGCGGGCGGAGCCGACGGTTCGCGGCCGCATGGCGGCGCGCGGAGTCGGTGCGCGAACACCGTTCGCGCATGAAGGCCAAGTCAATCGTGCGAGTCGACATCATCTGGTGTCGACGACTGGTAGCGCGACTTTGTTACCGCGAAACGCGGCGCGGACCGTCGCCACGCGCAACATGCACGCCCGGATCGTGCTGCCCGGTGCGCCAACTCCCGACGTCGAAGTCGGCTCGTGGCACCGGAGCACGTCAATCGGGCGTGAGATCATGCAATATCGAATCGGCAGGAGAGAGACGTCAGCCGCAACACCCAGCGAGATACAGTTGGTGGTGAATCGACCACCCGTTCGTTGACCTGCGGCACTGCGTTGATCGCGCAATTCGAGTCGCTGTTCGGCATCACCGTGCACAATGCTCGTTGCGCGAATATAGATACCACTAAAATGCATTGCAATACGCAATGTTGGCGCCGTACAACGACATGAGGCGCGAAACTCGCCAAATGCGCATTGGTTGAGCGGTGCGATACCGCCGCGCGAGGTCGTGCGACGACCCGCGCACGGCGCCAGCACACGCGCCTCACGTACTGTATCTTCCCCCCGCATCTTCCCCCGCGCCGGCGTCCGGCGCGCTGTCTTGTCGACCGATACTCCGCCACTGAGGGGCACGTGCGAGCGCTGGTCAAGCGAGCAGCGGAACCCGGCATGGTACTGACCGAGGTTCCCGAACCGACGATTCGAGAGGACGAGGTCTTGATCCGTGTCCGCCGCGCCGGCGTGTGCGGCACGGACCTGCACATCTACCAGTGGGATGACTGGGCCCGACGGCGCGTCAAGCCGCCGATCATCGTGGGGCACGAATTCGCGGGCGACGTCGTGCGCGTCGGCCGACTCGTCACCGATGTGCACGACGGTGACCGCGTGACGGCCGAAGGGCACATTGTCGACGGCCGGTGTCTACTCTGCCGGACCGGCAATTCACACGTCTGTCCCTATACGAAGATCATCGGGGTCGACCGCGACGGGTGTTTCGCCGACTACATCGCCATGCCGGCGACGAACGTCTGGCACCTCGACGCCGAGACGTCGTACGAGGTCGGTGGCATTCACGACCCCATGGGCAACGCGTTTCACACCGCGCTGACGGCGCAGATCCCCGGGGCGTTCGTGCTGATCACGGGGTGCGGTCCGATCGGGCTGTTCGCCGTCGGCATCTGCAAGGCCGCCGGCGCGGCGCGCGTTATCGCCTCCGACCCAAACGACACCCGCCTGGCGCTCGCCCGGCGCATGGGGGCTGACGACGCGGTCCATCCGAGCGACGTCGAGCCAGTCGTGCGCAACGCCACCGACCAGCTCGGCGCCGACGTGGTGCTCGAGATGTCGGGCGTCCCGGCTGCCGTGCACCAAGCGCTCGCGCTCGTTCGCGTCGGCGGACGTGTGCAGATGCTGGGCATCCCATCCCGGCCAGTGGACATCGATTTCGCGACCGAAGTGATCTTCAAGGGCCTCACGATCTACGGCGTCGTCGGCCGCCGCATGTACGACACCTGGATCCTCATGAGCCGCTTTCTGCGCGCCGGTCATTTCGACCCAACGCCCGTCATCACCCATTGGCTCCCGCTGGAGGCCGTCGACGAGGCGATGCGGTTGATTACGTCGGGTGAAGCGGGGAAGGTGGTGTTTGAAATTGCCTGAACGGCGGGGTCAGGGATCAGGGGTTAGGGGTCGGGAACAAACTTCGAAGCCAGTCGCGGCGTACTGGGACTGGCTTCGCGATTTGTTCCCTGACCCCTGATCCCTGATCCCTGATCCCGCCGTTTGTTATTCTTCCCCCATGACCGCTTCCCACACCACGTCCCCACTCGCCGCGGAACTCGCAACTGAGCTCGAGCAGCTCAAGCGCGACCGCGTGTACAAGCACCTCAATTATCTCGACTCACCTCAGGCCGCCCGCGTGCAGATGGATGGTCGCGGCGAGGTGCTCATCATGTCGTCGAACAACTACCTCGGACTCTGCACCGAGCCGAGTGTGATCGAGGCGGGGATTGGTGGGCTGCGCCGCTACGGCGCAGGCACCGCGAGCGTGCGCTTCATTTGCGGCACCTTCACGGCGCACCGCACCCTGGAGGCCGCGCTCGCGCGATTCGTCGGGACGGAGACGTCGCTGACTTTTCTCTCCGCCTGGAACGCCAACGAGGCCCTCACCCCGACGCTGCTGCGCGAGGGTGACTTCGTCGCCTCCGACGCGCTCAACCACGCCTCGATCATCGACTCGATCCGACTCGCCAAGGCGATCACCAAGTGCACGACCGCCGTCTTTCGCCACGGCGATATGGATGATCTCGTGGCGAAACTGGAGGGCGCGCGCGCGGCGCCACGCAAGCTGATTTGGACGGATGGGATCTTCTCGATGGAGGGCGCCATCGCGAAGCTCCCCGACATCGTCGACATCGCGCGGCGATTTGGCGCGACGGTGGTGCTCGATGACTCGCACGCGACGGGCGTGCTCGGCGCCACGGGGCGTGGGACCGCGGAGCATTACGGGCTGCTCGGCGAGATCGACATCATCACATCGACTCTGGGGAAGGCGCTGGGTGGCGCGGCAGGCGGTTTCGTGGCAGCTGCGGCGCCGGTGTGCGACATGCTGACGCAGCGGTCGCGGCCGCAACTGTTCTCCAACGCATTGCCGCCGACCGTCGCGATGAGCGCGCTCGCCGCCGTGGAGTACATCGAGCAGCACCCGGAGCGCGTCCGGAAGCTGCAAGACAACGCGCGCTACTTCCGCGAACAAATCAGCGAAGCCGGCTTCTCTCCGATCCCCGGCGACACGCCGATCGTGCCAATCATTGTCGGCGAAACCGCAACCGCCATCCGCATGAGCGACCTGCTGCTCGAGGAAGGCATCTTTGTCACGGGATTCGGCTATCCCGTCGTCCCGCAGGGTGTCGCACGCGTCCGCTGCCAACTGAGCGCCGGCCACTCGCGCGACGACATTGATCAAACCGTCGCCGCCTTCAGGCGCGTCGCGAAAAAAGTGGGGTTGAAGCTGGGCGAGAAGCCGACTGGGTAACGCCGGGGTCCGGGGTCGGACAGCCAACGGCGTGGTCAGGGGTCAGGGGTCAGCGAAAGAATGAAGCCCGGCGACAACTTCGCCGGGCTTCATTGGTTGGATAAATGACTGCGAGGTGAGTTGCACAATCAGATGGGCGACCGACGCAGTCGGTCGCCCTTTTCATTCCCTGACCCCTGACCCCCGACCCCTGACCCCACCGTTGGCTGTCTCCCGTCCGTATCCCATTCTGACCGACTGACCCCCACCATACTGCTGAGCCCGTGACCCCCTGCCGCTGGTCCTCGTCAGAACCCAGGAAACGGCGGGGTTTGGTTGCCCGCCCGACGGGAACTCCAGACCCTTTGTCATTCAATAGAGGTCCAGCGCCATGCGCCCCATTCGAAGCCTGACCACAGGGCTCGCCCTCAGTGTCTTGCTGCCCGTCGCTAGCCAGGCACAACAGGGCCGACTCTTCGACAACTCATGGTTCTGGGGGGTCGGTGGCGGCGCCCTCACCTACTGGACCTCGACGACCGCCCACTCGGAAGCGCCCTCGCTAAGCGTCGACTGGCTGATGACCCGGCAGCACTTCGCCTTGCTCGTCGGCTTCGACCAGGCCTTCTTCGTCGCGCACAACCTGACGTATGTCGACCAGGGCCGGTTTTACACCGACACGGCGCTCAGCAACTACTATAACGTTGCCTATTACGCCCAGGCGACCATCCGCAACTCGCGCCACCTGACAGCGAGTCTCCTGGCCTTCCCCGGCCACGGGCCGATTCGCCCGTACGCCGGAATCGGCGTTAGCATGAACTTCATTCAAGGCAGCGTGACGACGTCAGCCCCGCCCGCCCTGAGCCCGGCCAGTCAGTGGTATCCGCAATACTATGGCTCGCAGTTCCGAGACGAAGCGGCCGACTGGGTGAGCCCCGTCGTCACTGCGGGTCTCCAGCTGCAATTGAGCCGGTTCTCCGTGTACGGACAGGCGAAGCTCTTCCCGATGGCCGTCAACACGTCGCAACCATACTTCTTCACCGATCAGGGCTTCGTGATGCTGCAAGCCGGCATCCGCGTCAACGTCGCGTCGCTGGCGAAGCTGTAAGAAGACAAGGATCAGGGGTCAGGGGAACAACTCAGAGGGCCAGTGGCGGAGCGCGCCACTGGCCCTCAGTGTTTGTTGCAGTTCCCTGACCCCTGATCCCTGACCCCGCCCCTTCAGTCTCCACCACCTCATCGCGGAGACGAGACAAACTCGCTCCCGCGCACATAGTACCTCAACATCCCCTCCGTCGCGCGCGTGATCCCCACACGCCGCGAGACCGCGACATCCGCGTCCGCGACCTCCCGCCCGCGACGTACCAGGAGCGGCGGGCGTTGCAACGGCAGCCCGCTGAAGTGACCGTCAATGCCCAGGGCCTCGCACAACTTCCCAGGGCCGTTCGTGAGGGTGCGGTCGGTCCTGGATAGGGCGCTCTCGCGCCGACCCGCCGAACCGCGGCGCGCGCGCATGAGCGACAGCCCCTCCAGTGGCTCAATCGCGCGTACGAGCACCGCGGCCCCGCCATTCCGTCGCCCGCTCACGGCGTTGAAACACCAGTGCACGCCGTAAATGAAATAGACGTAGGAGGTGCCGGGCGGACCAAACAGATCGCGCGTCCGATCGGTGAGTCCGACGACCGCGTGGCTCGCAGCATCGGTCGGCCCGAGGTATGCCTCGGTCTCCACGATTCGGCCGGCGGCACGACCGGCGGAGTTCTCGCACTCCAGTACAGCGCCGAGCATGGCGCGCGCGACCAGATCCGTTTCGCGCGCATAAAACCCGCGCGGCAGCGGACGACGACTGTCGGCCGCCGCGCCGCGCACCCGCACCGTCACTGGTCTGTTGACTTCGACGCCGCTCGGCCCCGTCCGGCCCCGCGCTTCGTCCGTGGCGTCGATTCGCTCGCCGCCGGCGACGCTCGCTTGGTCCGCGATCGCCCTCGCTTGGCCGCCGCCCCACGGCGCGCTGGCGGCGGGCCGCCTTCCGCAGCCGCTTGCTCGGTCTCGGCGGCTCCATGCGCCGCCGCACCCGCCGTCGGCGTCCGCGATTCCGCATGAGGGACGAGCTCGACTGGGTGTTCCAGCGCGTGCGCTGCCTCCTGCGCGGGTGTTGACGCGCCCGCCGGCGAGCCGGGATGCACGTCGACGATCCCGACCGAGAGTAACTCGGCGGGAGGCGGAGCCAGACGCGCGTGCAGGCCGCCACGTCGCACCCCGCGGACACCAAGACCCCGCGGCGCCGCAGGGCCAGATGGCGCACCGGCGGCCGCAGAAGCGGCCGGCCGAGTATTCGCGGCAGCGGCAGCGTTGAGCTGCTGCGCCACCGGCGCAGCGGCCGCGGCTGGTACCACCTCGTAGTCGTCACCACGACGACGCAGGTCGATCACGTCGGTATCGTGCGCATCGCGCAGAATTCGCGCGAAGTTCCGCTCGCTCAAGCTCTCGCTGTCGCGTCCGAGGATCTCGAACGCCTTGCCGCGAACATCGGACGCGCGCACGGCTTCCTCGCCGTGTTGCAGCGCCGCCACCGCGCGCCGCACGAGGTCGAACGCTTCATCCCGCGTCAGTCGCTCTCCTGAAGCACCGACAGCCGCAGCGGCCGCCACCCCTTCCTGCTCAATGGGGCTCGTCGGCGGTGCAGCCGGAACAGCCGCAAGTGCCACCGCCTCGGCCGGCGCCTCCGCGGTCGGGCCCGAGTCGCGTGCCGCCCTCGGCTCGCGACCACGCCCGCGCCCGCCCCGCCGACCGCGCCGGCCACGCTCTTCCGCGCGCTCGCCATGCGCCTTGGCCTCGGGTGCAGATACACGCTCTTCGGGGGCGCTGGGCGTTGCGGGGGCTGGTAGCGCACTCTCAGCCGCGCCCTGTCCCGCGCGAACAGGCCCGACTTCGAGTTGCCCGTTGTCCATCTTCGAGAGCGAGATCAGCCCGCGCTGTGCCGCTTCCTGCACGAAGCGCGAGAACTTAGACATCCCGAGGTTCTTCTCGTCAAATGTGCTATCGATGTCCTGCATCACCTGCTTCAACCGATCTGCACGCATGACGTCGCCGTTCCGCACCATGCGCGCGATCGCTTCGCTCACCAGCTCCCACGGGTCGCGCCGTGCTCCAGCGCCCGCTTCATCCTCCCCTCCGGCACGCACGAGGCCGGCAAGCGCGTTGTAGCTGTAGTACTCGTCGCAGTTCATGACCAGTAAGTCGCTGGACGACTCGCGAATGCCGACGCCGATCACGTACTTGCCGTACTCCTTGAGCTTGATCACGAGCGTCGAGAAATCGGAATCACCCGAGAGCAGGATGTATGTCCCGATCTCGGGTCGCGTGAACACGAGCTCCAACGCATTGATCGCCAGCCGGATATCGGTCGCGTTCTTTTTCGACGACCCGTACGCCGGCGCCATGATCATGTCGATCGAGGACTCGGCGAGCGGTGCGACGTACTGTGGATAGCGCCGCCAGTCGGCGTAGGCACGCCGCAGCTGGACCTTCCCTTTGATGATGTCCGACGCCAGAAGAGTCCTGAGCTCCGTCTGCAGATCGGAGCGAATCCCCATCGTCACGTTGTCGAAATCGATGAGGAGCGCTGCGTTGGGAGCGAAGGTGAGCGGGGTCGGGACCGGGATGGGCGGCTGAGCGGACGGTGGGCGGTGGACCGCTGGGGCGGCGCGCGAGGGCGTGTGACGGGGGGAACGTGAGTTCATGTGTCGCTAGGGATTCGGAGCGCGCGCTGCGCCAAACCTAGACCCGGCGGGGGCACGCAAAACCGGTGCACCCAGGAACAAGCGCGGCCTCCTCAGTATGCTCGGAAATGTACGCGGGGGCTGGGACGGGGGTAAGGGACACCCGCCTACTAGGTGGCAGAGTCGGACAGTATACTGGACCCATGGCACCACCGCGGTTTCGTACGCGCTTGTTCCTCACGCTGTCGCTCTTTGCCGTGCTCCCAGCAGCCATTCTGACACTGCTGTGGGCTGCCACGTTGAGTACCGCACTGCCGTTGCTGAGCGGCAGCGATGCATGGGATCGCGTGGCCGCGAGCGGAGAGCGGGCGTTGGCCAGCGCGCGCTCAGAGCCACTGACACCCGCAACGCGCACCGCGCTAGCTGCGCATGAGCAGGAGTTGGCGGCGTCGGTGACGCAAGCACGACGGTACCGGTACCTGGCCGTGCGTGCGGTGCCGATTGTCCTCGTGGTCGCCGCCGCCGCGCTCCTGGTGCTCGCGATCATCGCGTCGCGGGTGGCAGGACACCTCGCGAGACAACTCAGCCGCCCGCTCGATGAGCTCGTGGGCTGGACGGATCGCATCGCGCACGCGTTGCCTCTGCCGGTGACGCCGCCACGAAGGGGCGCACCCGAGTTCGAAGTGCTGCGCCGTCGGATGCGCGCAATGGCCGCGGATCTGGAGGCAGGCCGTGCGCGGGACCTGGAAGCCGAGCGGCTCCGCGCCTTCCGCGAAACGGCCCGCCAGGTGGCACATGAGTTGAAGAACCCGCTGACGCCCATCCGTCTCGCGGTCGGACGTCTGCAGCGCGAGGCTCCCCCCACGCTGCGTGACACGGTCGACGTGTTGGCGACCGAGTCCGCCCGTTTGGAGGAGATGGCGCGGAGCTTTTCACAGTTCGGCCGGCTGCCAGAGGGGCCGGCAGCGGACATCGACGTCGGTGAAATGGCCCGATACACCACGCGAGCAGCCGTGCCCTCTCACATACCGGTCTCGGTCGAGGTCGATCCGGGCGTGCCACTGGTTCGCGGTCACTACGACACGCTGGCGCGCGCGCTCACCAACGTGCTCCTCAACGCCTGCGACGCTTGTGCGCACGGTGGGACCATCGAGGTCCACGTCAATGGAGCGACGTTGAACACCGCAGGCACCACCGACGCCGTTCGGATCCTCGTCCGCGACAGTGGCACAGGCATCCCGGCAGATCGCGTGGCGCACGTGTGGGAGCCGTATGTGACGAACAAACCGGGCGGCACGGGCCTGGGCTTGGCGATTACCCGCCAAGCCGTGGAGGCGCACGCGGGCCGCGTCGAGCTGACGAGTGTCGTGGGGCAAGGCACCGACGTGTCGTTCACCCTGCCGGCCGCCTCCGCTACGCCAGCCACGGCCAACGGCGCAGGACTCGTCGACCTGTCGCGTTCCGGCGTTGCGGCGTCACCGGCCGAACCGTCGTCAGCGGTGACGTCCGAGCGCACTCCACGTGATCCACAGCCCCGCCCAGGGACCGCGGGACGCCGCGTTGGCGGAGCGATGTCGTAATGGCATCCGTCCTGATCGTCGACGATGAGCAAAACATTCGCCGCATGCTCGGCGCGTTGTTCATCGCCGAAGGGCACGAAGTGCGCGACGCACCTACCGGAGTGGCCGCAGTCGCCGCCGCGAAGGACGCCGCGCCGGATGTCGTGCTGCTCGATCTCATGATGCCGGGGCCGCTCGATGGCCTGGGCACACTGGCCCAGCTCCGCCAGTACGACCCCGATCTCCCCGTCATCATGATGAGTGGGCGTGCCGGACTGAGCGATGCGGTGCGCGCGACAAAGCTGGGAGCGTTCAACTTTCTCGAGAAACCGCTGTCGCCCGAATCGGTGCTGCTGGCCATCTCCGCCGCATTCGAGCTCCGACAGGCACGCGCCGCGGCCAAGACGCTGCGTGTGGAGCTGGGACTCGACGGCCCACTCGTGGGCGCGAGCGCCCCGATGCGACGAGTCGCGGAGCTGATTGCGCGCGTCGCACCCAGCGACTCCGGCGTGCTGATCACCGGCGAGTCGGGGACCGGCAAGGAGCTCGTCGCCGCCGCGATTCATGCCGGGAGCCGGCGACGGGACCGCCCCTTCGTTCGTGTCAATTGCGCCGCCATTCCGCGCGACCTCGTCGAGAGCGAGAATGTTCGGACACGAACGAGGTGCCTTTACCGGTGCGATCGATCGCCGCATTGGCCGGTTCGAGCTGGCGCACACCGGCACGCTCTTTCTCGACGAGGTCGGCGACCTGGGAGCCGAAGCGCAGGCCAAGTTGTTGCGCGCCATCGATGCCAAGGAAATCGAGCGCGTCGGAGGAACACGCACCATCCGTACAGACCTGCGGATCGTGGCGGCGACCAACAAGGACCTGCCCAGAGCGGTCGCCGAAGGCAGCTTTCGGGAGGATCTATATTTCCGCATCGCGGTCATTCCCATCGCCCTGCCGCCTTTGCGTGACCGGTCGACCGACATTCCAGCACTCGTTCAACACTTCACCACTCTCCACCGAGCCCGCACGGGACGCGCCGTTCGTGGATGGAGCGACGACGCGCTGCGCGTGCTCACGACGTATCGGTGGCCCGGCAACGTGCGCGAGCTCGCAAACATTGTCGAGCGGATCACGATCCTGCACGCCGGCGACCTTGTGACCGAGGACGACGTGCTCGCCGTGCTGCCCCTCGAGACCAGTGCGGAGCCCGCGTGGTGGCGAGGCGATGCCGGATCGACAACCGCATGGCCGCACGAGGCCGACGCGAGCCCGCGTCAGCCCGCGCGAGATGGCGCGCACGCGCACGCGGCGACGCTGCCGACCGACACGGCGCACGATGGAACGCGGGTCGGGGCCCCGAACTCGGCGGACACCCACATTCCGCTCGCCGACGCGCTCGACGCCTACGAGCGCCAGTTGATCAAGGAGGCGCTGACGGACACGCAGGGCAATGTCACCGAGGCCGCCCGGCGCCTGCAGACTGACCGGCCCAATCTCTACCGCCGCATGCGGCGACTCGGCATCGCGCTCGGTTGGGTCCTCGCGAGCGCGCTCGGCATCACCGGAGCCCTCGGCCTCGCACCGGCACGCGCCGTCGCCCAACGCCCGGACACCGCGGCCAGTAGTCAAAGTACGCCGCAGGTCCAGGAGGTGCCATCGTCAGCGGCCGCGTCTGAGGACTCGAGTGCGAGATCAAACCGCAGTGACACCACGGCGCTGGGCCACGCCGACACGGCGAGTCGCCCGGACAGTACGCCGGCAAGCGGCGATGCGTGGTGGCGTCGATGGCTGCTCCCGTCGCATCCACCAAACTACGTCTCGCTCTCGCTCACCTCTGCCCACACCTACAACCGCGTCGAAGGCTTCCCGATCTATGCCGGCCCGACCGGGCGGCGAGTCTTCCCCTGGGGAAGCGTGTCGGGCGAGGCGTACGGGATCCTGCGCATTTCCGACAAGCTGCGCTGGGACGATGACCATATCGGAAGTGCGATACACGCCCAGGTCACGGTCAACGCAGGGCCGGACCGCTCGATCGCGGTCGGCGGACGTCTGTACGACGAGATCGACCCGGTCGAATCCTGGCAGCTCTCGGACGCCGAAGTCGGCCTCGCCACCCTGTTTCTGCACCGTGACTACGAAGACTATTTCGGCCGGCACGGGGCCATGGGGTACGTGGCGTTCAACCTCAACACGAGTACCACGTTCTCGCTCTCGTACACCGACGAGCGATGGGCCTCGCGCCCCGACCGCGACCCGTTCTCAGTGTTTCGCAACACCGCGGAGTGGCGCTTCAATCCAAACGTCGACGACGGACTGTTCCGGATCGCTGGCGCTCATTTCGGGTTCGATACCCGCAACGACGAGACCGACCCGTGGGCCGGGTGGTACCTCACCGCCGACCTCGAAGAGGGAGCCGGCGTGGTGACGAGCTTCGGTCCGCGCACGGATGGATCGACCCCCATCGCGCCGGCCGGCGGAGCGAATGTCTTTTACACGCGCGGTTTCTTCGATGCACGCCGCTACAATCGTGTCGGCCCGACCGAGCAACTCAACCTGCGACTTGTCCTCGCCGGCTGGCTCGGCGGCGATCAGTTGCCGCTGGAGCAACGCTTCTCGATCGGCGGTGCAGGCACGCTCCCCGGTTTTGATTTCCGGAATCCGGGCGCCGGCGCGGATGTGGCGACGTGCTCCGCCGGATCCCTTGTGCCGCCCGGTGCGCCCGCCCAATGCGAGCGCATTGCACTTGCGCAGGTGGAATTCCGGCACGACCTGCGGGTCGGCCTCGCGGATCTCGTGCGCGGTGTGCCACTCGACGGTGCGTGGATTCTCTTCGCCGATGCCGGTCGGGGGTGGCTCGTGGGTACGCCCGATGGATCGGTGACCTACCATGCGTCCACCCTGCCCCCGCTCGCCAGCTTCCGGACCGACGCCGGCGTGGGCGTGACGCTCGGGCCGTTCGGTTTCTATGTCGCGCAACCGATCTCGCCCTGGACTGGGGGCGCCGGCGGCCCGCGCTTCGTTATCCGTCTACAGCAACGGTTCTGACGATGCGCGCCAGGTTGATCACCGCCACCATGCTCGCCCTGCTCGCGGCAGCCACGCCAGCGCACGGCCAGCATCCGCGCGTGGCCCTCGATCTGCCCCCCACAGCAGATACGTTGGCCCCCGGAGCCGGAACCACGGGAGAGGCCGGGAGCTTCGGCCCCACAGGCCCCATCGTCATCGGCCCGACCGTGCGAGCAATCGACGTGCTGTCGGACGGCCAAACGCGCGACTTGCTGCGCAACGGCTTCCCCGCCCGACTCCACTATCGCTTGGAATTGTGGCGTCAAAATGGAGTCTTCAGCGCCGTCGACAATACCAAGGAATGGGATGTCATCGTACGGTTCGATCCGCTGACCAAGCGATTCCGTGCGGCGCGACTGACCGGCGACACGGCCACCGTCTTGGGCGATTTCCCGCAGTTCCCGGCCCTCGCCTCGGCAATGGCCGCGCCCTTCGTCGTCCCGCTCGTGCCGAAGCGCCGCGGCGGCCGGTATTTCTACAACGTGGTCCTCGATGTGGAGATGCTGTCCCTCAGTGATCTCGATGAAGTCGAGCACTGGCTGCGCGGCGAGTTGCGACCCGCCGTCCAGGGCAAACGGAACCCCGCCGGCGTCGTCGGCCGCGGTCTCCGCACGCTCTTCGTCCGCATGCTCGGCGCCGAGCGCCGTCACTATGAGGTGCGATCGAAGGAGTTTAAAGGGTAGGGACGACGCATGCGTCGCCCAGCGGGTCGGTGATGCGGAAGAACCACGAGACCTGCTATCCGGCGGGTAGGGGCGACGCAATGCGTCGCCCGCCGTTGGTGGATCAGGGCAGGGTGTCCGCGGGTTGGCGTTCGGATCGCCACCGAATCACGTGTCGAATCCCCGCACCGTAGGGCGACGCGTTGCGTCGCTCCTACCCGCCGATTCTCTCACGTTGTTGTTGTTCCCTGACCCCAGACCCCCGTTAAGCCCCCACCCGAATCACCTTCCGCTGTTCCAGTTCCTCCAACTGATGCAACGTCTCCGCCCCGTAGAACAGCTTGATATACCGCGCCTGGGTGGGGGTGAGGCGGCGCACGGCCCAGCTCAGATGGACGAAGTGCGGCTCCACGGGCAGGGTGAGCGGATGCATGCCGATCTCCTCGGGGAGGCGATTGGCCTTCCGCGTGTTGCACGGAGCGCACGCGGTCACGACGTTGCTCCAGTCGTTCGTCCCGCCCCGGGAAAGCGGAATGAGGTGATCGCGCGTCAAGCCCTCGCGCGGCTTCAAGTCACTCGCGGAGCGCCCGCAGTACTGGCAACGGTAGCGATCGCGCGCGAAGAGGAACGTGTTGGTGACCTGCCGTCGGAACCGGCGCGGCACGTGGATGAACTTCGTCAGGCGAATCACGATCGGGCGTGGCAACGTCAGACGCTCGGACCGCACCACTCGCTCGGCGTCGCACTCGACCACTTCGGCCTTCCCGTCAATCACCAGCCGGAGTGCTCGCCGCATCGGCACCATCGTGAGCGGCTCGAATGACGCGTTGAGCGCCAGGCACCCGGCGATCACACGCACTCCGGCCGCGCGCCGCATCATCTTGCAGCGACAGCGGGCTCGGGAACCGGCGTCAGCCACCCGTACGGATCGGGGTAGCGCCCGCGGGCAATACCGAGATACCGGTCCTGCACTGCTTTGGTGACGGGCCCGGGCTTGCCTTCGCCGACCTGAATGTGGTCGACCGACCGGACCGGCGTGATCTCCGCGGCCGTGCCGCTGAAGAAAATCTCGTCGGCCATGTAGAGAAACTCGCGCGGGATCAACTGCTCTCGCACGTCGTGCCCCAGATCCGCGAGCGAGACGCATCACCGTGTCGCGTGTGATCCCGCCGAGGATGCCCGCCGACATGGGCGGCGTATACACGACCCCTTCGCGCACGACGAAGATATTCTCGCCAGTCCCTTCGGAGACGAAGCCGGCCGCATCGAGCATGATCCCCTCGACGTAACCATTGGCTCGCGCCTCCATGAGCGACAGCTGGCCATTCAGATAGTTCCCGCCGGCTTTCGCCAGAGTCGGGTACGTGTCCGGTGCTGCGCGTCTCCAACTGGACACACAGACATCGACGCCTCTGGCCAACGCATCGTCACCGAGATACTGGCCCCACTTCCAGGCGATCACGAACGTCTCGATCGCGCCAGGCCGTATCGTCGGGAAGCACGCCCATCCGCTCCCCGGTCCGGATCACGACCGGGCCGGAGATAGCACTCCTCGAGCTCGTTGGCCGCTACCGTGTCGATGCACGCCTGGATCAGAGCGTCGACCGTGTACGGCGAAGCTGCATGCGATAAATGCGCGCAGAATCGACGAGACGCCGGATGTGGTCCCGCAGCCGAAAGATCGCCCCGCCCTTGCGGAGTCTTGTAGCAGCGGATGCCCTCGAACACGCTGGACCCGTAGTGCACGACGTGACTGAGCACGTGGATCGTGGCGTCGGGCCAGTCCACGAAGTGGCCATCCCGCCAAATCTTTTGGGTGCGCATTGTCCAAAGTTAACGTGCCGGCAAGCGCTGGCGCCACGCCATGAGAGCAGCGGCTGGACGCCGCGACACGCGAACGCACATCGGCCGTGTCGACGCCCTGCAGGCACCCGTCGCGCACGAGCTCCCGGCCCGCAACGGTGACCAGGATGGCGTGCCGGCCGGCAGCGGCGAGCGCCGCGTCCCAGGGATCGTCAGTCGGCGGCAGCCGGTCCGACCCGAGCGGAAAAGCCGCGAGGTCAGCCTCCTTGCCCGGTTCCAGTGTGCCGACCCGCGCCTCGAGCCCCAGGGCGCGCGCACCCCCGACGGTCGCCAGCGTCACCGCGTCCGCGCTCGAGAGCGCGGTGGATCGGTTGAGACGCGCGCGCTGCTGGAGCAGCGCCTGCCGGCCCTCTGCCGAGGATGTCGAGGCGGTCGTTGCTCGCCAGCGAATCAGACCCGAGGCCTACGATCACGCCCGCGTCCAGCATCTCGCGCAACGGTGCGACGCCGTGGCCCAGGATCGCGTTGGACGTCGGACAGTGCGCGACCGGACACCCGTATTCGGCAATGAACGCGATGTCCGTCTCGTCGACCCGCACGCAGTGAATCAGCAGCGGCCGCCCCAGCACGACCCCCAGTTCGACGAGCAGGTGCACCGGCGAGTGCGACCGACGGACGACGGGAATCCCGCGCGCACGCAAGCCGTCCGCGAACGGGCCTTCCCCCTCGCGCAGAAACCGCGATCTCGGCCTCACTCTCGGCCAGGTGTATCGCGACCGGCATGCCGGCGCCGACCGCAAACGCCGACGGCGTCGATCGAGCAGATCCTCATGCACCGTGTAGGGCGCGTGCGGCGACACACCGAGCCGCACGAGGTCGGATTCCCACGGACGCAGCGCATCGATCTGGGCGCGCAGTGTCGCGAGCGCCGACTCGCGTTGCGTCGGGCGAGGGCCCGAAAACCTCCTGGTACATGATCCCGCGGACGTGCATCTCGTTGAGCGCCTGGAGCACGACTCCCGACGCCGACGTGTCGGCGTACGTCGTGATACCGGCCGCGCAGCCCTTCGACAATCCCCCACCGCGCGCCGTCCAGCATCGACGCGTCGGTCAACACCGCCGACCGCGCCTCGGTGAGCGTGCGGATCCACGGGACGAACGGCATGCCGTCGAGCAGTCCGCGCATTGCCGTCAGCTCGAGGTGCGTATGCGCGTTCACGAGGCCCGGCAGCAGCACCGCGTCGCCCAGGTCGACGTCCTCGCCGGCCGGTGCGTGCTGGCGCGGGCCCACGTACGCGATCTCGCCGGCCCGCGACGCTGACCGTGCCGTCGCGCAGCGGCTGGCTCGCAACCGGAACGACCCAACGGGCGTGGTAGTTGATCATGTGCGACGTTAGACGCCGCTGGACGCTGCGACGCTGGATCGCTGGTGCAACGACCGGCGCACCCGGCCGGCGGAACGTAGACTCGCCCTGCGGCTTCTGATCCAGCGCTATGCGTCCGGCCGTCTACGCGTCCGGCTGCTTTAGCCAACCGTCACGCCGGCCGGCGCGGGCTACGCTCCGGGTGCGCGCCAGTCCGGGAGCCATGGCGGAAGGGATCATAGAGATCCTCATCGCGCACACCGATGGCTCGCGCGAGGGCGAGCGGCCACACGATGTCCCCGACGCCCTCCGACGCGTGTGTCCGTCCGAGCCGAGCGACAACCGCACGCCCGCTGCGTGCGCGCGCTGCACGAATCGCTCGTGCGGACGGTATCGATTCGAGATCTCGAACGCGATGCCGCCGCCACGCAGCGCCGCCACCGCGCGCGTCTCTCGCGCCTCCGTCCAGAGCGACTCGATCGGCAGCGCGCGCAGCGGCACCGGAAGCAGGGTCGGGTGCGCCAGGATGTCGACCGGCATCTCGGCCGCGAATCGCTCCAGCGCAGCCACGTGGATCTCCATGTACGCATCCGACCGAGAGGCCGGCCGGCAGAGCACCGTGAAACATGCTGACCGATCACGTCCGTCGAGCCGGGATCGCGTGCAGCGAGCCAAGGCGATGCGTGAATCGCCGCACGACGGCAGGGGGCAGCTCCCGCCACAGCAGGTCGTGCCAACAGCACTCGCCGGCAATGCCGAGATCGGCGTCGCCGAGCGCCTCGAGTGTGTCGAGGTACTCCGCGATCCGCTCGATCGACGTCAGGCCCTGGGTCGTGTCGCGCGTGATGTGATCGGAGATCGTGGGTCGCACGCCGCGCGCGCGCACTGCGGCGACGAGCGCCTCAGGCGTCAGGTCCCCATCCGACCACGTGGTATGGGCGTGACAATCGCGCGGCTGCCACGCCGCACCGAGCGTCATGGTCGCGCCGGCGGGACGCGCACCGTTGGCCGGTACGCGCACGCCGACGGCTGCCGGAGCCTGGCCAGCTGGCGGCGTATTGGCTCGCGCACTCGGCGGCGGACTCGCCGCACTCGAATGCGCCGGAGTCGCGTTTGGTGCAGCGACCGCGGGATTGGCTGCTTCCGGCCGGCGCGGGGGCGGCGGCGGTGCGGCGGCGATCGGCGCCGGGGGCGCCGCCGGTCACCGGCATCTCCATGTGCAGCGTGTCGCCGACACTCGTGTCTGCCGCCGAATGCAGCGTGCACGGCTCGACCGGCTCGGTCCCCGGGATGTACCACTCCGTGTACACCACACTCGCTGGACAAAACTGGTTGCGCAGCATGCCCGTCGTGCGGTCGATGTCGCGCGGGATCAATCCTTCGGGGCGCGGCCAATCGGGCGGTGCGCGGCTTCCGCCGATAGACCTCCGTCATGAACGCCGTCCACGCCGGTCCGGCGAGTCGCCCGCCCTGCGCATCGTGCATGATCTTCACCGGCCGGTCCATCCCCATCCACACGCCGGCGACGAGATCGGCCGTGTACCCGATGAACCACACGTCGTTGTAGTCGTTCGTCGTGCCCGTCTTGGCCGCCGCGGGCAGATGGAATCCCGGCGGCCCAGACCGACCCGTACGCGGTGCCGTGCTGCACCACGTCCTTCATCATGTCGACCATCTCCCACGCCTCTTCTGGCGACAGGACCGGCGTGACGGTCGGCGCCGGCTCCCACAGCACGTCGCCCTTGGCGTTCTCGACGCGGGTGATCGCCATCGGCGTGCTGCGCGAGCCGAGCTTGGCGAACGCCGTGTAGGCCGAGATCATCTCGATCGGATAGACCCCCTCGGAGCCGATGTAGATCGACGGATAGGGATGGATCGGCGTCGTGATGCCGAATCGCCGGGCCTCGTCGATCACGCTTTCCGGTCCCAGCTCCATGCCGACCCGGATCGCGACGAGGTTGCGCGAGAGATACAGGCCGCGCCGCATCGTCATGACACCCTGAAACGTCCCGTCGTAGTTCTGCGGCGCCCAGGTCGTGCTGTCCGGCTGCGGGACCTCGAACGGCGAATCGTCGACCATGTAGGACGGCGGGCGGCCATTCTGGATCGCGTCGGCGTACACGATCGGCTTGAACGTCGATCCCGGCTGGCGGAGCGCCTGAGTCGCTCGGTTGAACTTCGAGTCGTCGAAGTCGCGGCCGCCAACCATCGCGCGAACGGCGCCTGTCCGCGGGTCGAGCGCCATGAAGCACCCTTGCAGATATGGCGATACGGCGGCGCCACTCGGCTCGCCCGCCGGTGGCGTTGCGCGCGACGTAGTCCTCGTAGGTCTCGTGTGGGAACTTCCCGTACTTCCCTCCCTCGATTGCCCGCAGCTGCTGCTCGAGCGCGCGCTCCGCGGCAGCCTGCATGTCGGGATCGAGCGTCGTGTACACCTTGAGCCCCTGCTCGTACAGCTGCCGCCCGAACTGCGCGTCGAGCTGCTGGCGCACCCATTCGACGAAATAGGGAGCGACCTCGCCACCGCCGGCCGGCCCCTTGTGAGCCAACTGCAGCGGGTAGGCGCGCGCGAAGCTCGCCTCGGAGTCGCTCACCACGCCGGCGCGGCGCATGAGCTCGATCACCGTGTTGCGGCGCGTAATGGCGCGCTCCGGATAGCGTCGCGGATTGTAGCGCTCGGGCCCCTTCGGCAACGCGGCCAGTGTGGCGGCTTCCGCGAGGTTGAGCTCGCGCGCCGATTTGCCGAAATACTGCTGCGCGGCCGTCTCCACGCCGTACGCACCGTTGCCGAGGTAGATCTGATTCAGGTAGAGCTCGAGAATTCGGTCCTTGGAATACTGCCCCTCGATCTCGCGGGCGACTTTGGCCTCTTTGAGCTTGCGCACGAGTGTCTTCTCCCGAGTGATCGTCTCGGGGAAGAGGTTGCGGGCCAACTGCATCGTGATCGTCGAGAACCCCTGCGCGTACTGCCGCGCGATGATGTTGCGCGCCGCTGCGCCGAGCACCCGCGTCCAGTCGATCCCGTGGTGCGAAAAGAACCGCTTGTCCTCGGTGATGATGAACGCGTTGCGGACGGGCACCGGGATCTCGCCGAGTGTCAGCAGCGTCCGCCGCTCGAGTCCGAGCTCAGCCAGGAAGCTGCCATCGGCGGCATACAGCTTCGACGTTTGCCGCGGCTGATACGTGTCGAGGACATCGACTGCCGGACAGCGGCCGCTGTCGCAGACAAGTGACCACGCCGCGAACACGAACCCAGCACCGAACCCTCCGGCCGCGATGAGCGACAGCGTGACGGTTCGAGCCAGACGCGGGCGCAGACGCCACCACGCGACCGCAGCCGCCAGCCGCCGGCGCAGCCCGCGACTCGATCGCCGCCCGCGCAGGGCGGGATCGTTTGACGGCTGTCGGAAGCGGTTGCCAGCGGACCCGCGGTCGGATCGACCGGCTCGCCCGGAGGCGCCCGGTCCGGACGGGTTATAATTTGACGGCACGCACGAATCGCATGGGGTCTCAAGAAGATTACGACCCGGCGCAGAGCGCGGCAACGAACTGACACACTTGTCGAGGTCTCTATCGAGCCGGATCTGCTTCGCATCCCGGTTGGTCCAGGCGCACTGCACGTCGAGCGCTACGGACACGGGGGACTTCCGATCCTGCTTCTACATGGGTTCGGCACGTCGAGCTTCCTCTGGCGCAACGTCGCGCCGGAGATCGCCGCGGCCCGACACACTGCGATCGCGCTCGACTTGCTCGGCTATGGTGAATCCGACCGCCCACTCGACACGGATTTCGGGATCGCCGCGCAAACGGAGTACGTCGATCGGGCGCTCACCGGGTTGCGCGTGCCACGAGCCGATGTTGTCGGCGTAGACCTCGGCGGGGCCGTGGCGCTACGCCTCGCAGCGGTCAAGCGTGATCGCGTCTCGCACTTGATTCTCGTCAACACGTTGACGGCTGAATCGACGCCCGCCGACGATGTGCGCGCGCTGCAGCGCAATACTGCGCGTTTCGTGCTGCGCGTCGCGACCGGGATTCTTGGCGCCGCGCCGCTGCTCCGGCCGGTCCTCGAGGGCAGCGTTGCCGACCGCGCCCATATGCCGTGGCGACTCGTGGCGCGCTATCTCGCTCCCTACGTGGGACAGGACGGCGTGCGCCATCTGCTGGCCCTCGCCGCCTCCGTGTCGGCGCAGGACCTGGACGCTGCACCCGCGACCGCGGTGCAAGCGCCAACGCTCGTCATCCGGGGTGAGGCGGACCGGTGGCTCGACGACGGTATTGCCCAGAGCCTGGCCGCCGCCATTCGGAATGCACGACTCGTTCGCCTGCCCGGCGTCGGCCGACTCGTCCCCGAAGAAACGCCGGAGCAATTGGCGGGATTGGTGCTGGATTTCGTGGAAGGGCGTGGGGTGTGAACTGCGGGGTTAAGCAGTTACCCCAAACTCCGGACCCCAAACCCGCCGTTTAAGCCGTACCTCATCGCCTGTTCGCCGCCGGCAACCCCAGCGCACCATTCAACCAGCGCACCAACGGAATCGCCGGCCGGTACGCGCGGCCAAGCCAATCGGGCAAGTCGGCGCGTCGCAGCGCCGACGCAGGGATCGCCCGGCTGACCGTGAAGGAGCGATAGCGCAGCCACTCGGCCGCGGGATGGTCCGCAGGGTAGCCGCGCGGCGGTCGCGCAAGCACGGCCTCATCGCTCAGTCTCACCGTACGTGCGCCGTGCGGCGCGCCGTGCCTTCTCGAATCCCGGCCAGGTCCTGGCTCAACGCCGCACGGATGCGCGTGAGCGCAGGCGTCGGCGGCATCCACATGCCGGCTGCCACGATCGACGCGTTGGGCTCCAAATGGAAGTACAGGCCAGCGCCTCCGTGGACGGCCGCCCCACCGCCCGTGCCCAATGCCCGGTGGCCGATCCAGAACGCGGCGTGAGTCTTGTAGGGCGACTTGTCCTTGGAAAACCGGATGTCGCGATAAATGCGAAACACCGATCGTTTGCGGTCCGCCGCCAGCTCGGGCGCAAGCACTGCGAGGCGCACGTCCACCTCGTCCAGCAGGGCAAGGAGTGGCTGCAGGACCTCGCCGTCGTAGGTCTCGCGCTGCGCCTCGAACCAGTCCCGGCGATTGTTGCGCGCGAGGCCACGAAGAAAGCCAAAAGCGGCGGGGCGAAAACCCGAGAATTCGGTACTGGACAAACCGTCCGTCCCGCGTGTGTCAGGAAGTGAGGACGCAGTAGCAAACTGTAGAGACGCAGCGCGTTGCGCCACTCGTGCGTATACAAACAGGTGACCGATATCGATCGACTTGTGTCCGCCTCGCGACTTGATGGTTCGGTTACAGCGAAGGGCCGATCGGCCGATTAAATTGCGTCGCTGGACGTTGTCTTTACACCCACGGAGTGACATGGCTAGGCAGAGAAATCGGCGGTTCCACGACGTCGCGCAGCCGACAGCATTCGAAGAGGCGCGCGACGAGCTCTTTCAGCAGATCATGCAGTGCGGCGTCATCGGTGCGGATCCCGAGCACCAGACCGACTGGTTCCAGGACACAATGGCGTACATCTCGGACCGATATCCCGAGTTGTCGCCCACGCAGCTCACGGAGCTGCGAACGCTTGGCGATCGATTCGTTCAACCGCCCAAGCGACCGACCGCCGAGGTCGGCAGCAGCGCAGCGTAACGGTGCCGGGCGGCCCTCCAAAGCCGCCCGCTCTTTTTGCCGGCGGACTATCGCCGACGGCGCACGCGGCGAAGCACAATGCCGACGCGCACGCCACCACCAAGTCCGACTTCGACAGCCGGCACGATCCCGGCCCTCGCTGGCGCGTGCACGCCGAGCGCGATGAGCAGGTAGAGCGCCCCCCGGGCGCCCCGATCGGCGCGGTATGTCATCCCCCCCACCAGATAGGGGGCCCAATGCACATCGCCATCCGAATCGAGATGGATGCGGGCCGTGACATCGACGCTGGCACTCGGTTCCAGTGTCCGGCCCGTCACAACCCCGAAGCCCACGTCGGCGCCCAACCACAGGTAGTCGCCCGTCGAGAGCGCCGCGCCACCCCCGAGCTGCAACGCAGTCGACTGCGCCACGATCGCGTCGGCGCGCAGCTCCGGCGCGAGTGACGGTCCCGCCGCTTGAGCGCCGGCGCACGACACGCGCATCGCAACCGCGAGACTCACCACCGCGGGAGTGCGCCCGATCAATCCAATGGCAGGGCGCACACCCCGCACCGCACGCTCCGAATGCGCGAGCATGAGGGCCAATCCTACCGAGGCCCTCCTTCGCTTGCCAATCACGACGCTATCGGCCTACCTTGACCGCGACTGCGCTGCCGGCCGCATCCTCGCGTCCGCGTTCATGCGGCCCCTTCTCATCTCGCCGCAGGTGCACCCGTGCCGCTGTTCGACCCAGCGGGGCTTCGAGTCGCTCATCGCGTCAGTGTTCGCTCGAGCGACCCGTGAACACGCGGCCGTCACCCAGCCCGGCCTTCGCGCATCTGCTCGTCGACTTCAAAGGGGCCAACGAGTCCCAGCTGCGCGACGTGACGCTGATCAGCGGCCTCCTCATCGCGGCGGCCAGCGGCGCAGGCCTGACGGCCCTCGGGCCACCGGTCGTCAAGCAGTTGCCGAACGGCGAGCTCGGGGCCGTCCTCCTACTCGAGCAATGCCACATCGCTGCCCATAGCGTGCCGTCGCGCGGCACACTGCTACTCGACGTCCTGGCCGCGCACCCCGCCGACGCCCGGAAGGCGGTCGACGTCTTCGCCCGTCGATTCGCTCGGGCCACGATCCGGATCGAGGAGTTGGCGCGCGGATGACGAGAAGTGGTCGTCGGGAGTCAGTACATCACTCATGCTGAGTCTGGCGGTCCTGACCACGATCACGATGCTGTGGGACGTCATGCAGGCGGGATCCATCGCGCAGCAGCGACGCACGCCGCCGCCGTTGGGTGTGTTGGCAGGCATCTCCGTCCTCTTGGCCGCGCCGGCACTCCTCATCGCGGTCGCGACCGGGTCCGCGATCACCGGGTCTTCCGTCGCGGGCGTCGCCTGGATCTGGCCAGCCACCACCGCCGTGTTCATCGCGGAATCAATGTACGCGACGCTGCGGCGCCTGGTCACGCCATTCGTGGGCGTGCCGATCACGCTCTACAATGGCCTGCTCTTCGCGATCGCCACGACCCGCTATGTCCAGGCGAAGGCAGGGGTACCGCCCGACTGGGCGCTCGTGCTCGGCGCCGTACAGGCTGATCTCCTCGGCACCCTCGCCGGGCCCATAGTCCTCGCCGCCCCGTGGGCGGTGCTGGTGCCGCTGATCGCGCCTGCGTTCCCGACGCGCCGCCCGGCCGCCCGTGCCATGCGAGCCGTGGTCGCACTGTTCGCCGCAGGCTGTGTCGCTGCGTTCGCGTATCGCTGGCCGGCGGGTGAAAGCGCCGTGCGAAGCTACGATCGCTATCTCGCGGATCCGCTCCAGGAACGACCAGGCGGCGACTTCGCGATCGGCCTCCGCATCCTCCCGCCATTGGATGGTATGCCCCCTGCCCTGGCGCTGCGCTCCGACCTCGCGCTGGTCGACACGATCGGAGCGGAAGCGGTGAGCGTTGTGATTAACCCCGATGGCGTGCGCCCCGCCGTGCTGGACTCATTGGCGCGCGTGCTGGATCCCCTTCGACGAGACAGCACGAGCGTGTTCGTCACGCTCGGCTCCCCGTGGAATGCGGCCCGACGCTATCGCGCGGCGCCGTCGCGCTACGACGCCAACCGATTGAGCCAGCTGCGCCGCATCGCCCGCCGCCTGCACCCGGATTACCTCCTCCCCATCGACGACGGCGCACGCACTGAGCCCGATGCCGGGGCGGCCCTCGTGGTCCGGACACGCTACCTCGCCGCCGCCGCGGACTCGATTCATGCGATCGACCCACGCATCAAGGTGGCGGTGGCATTGTCGACGCTCGACGAACGGGACAGCGCGCTGTATGTGTGGGCATCCTCGCCAGGTTCCCCGATCGACGCGATCGGCTTCGCGCTCTACCCCTCCTTCACCGGCGCCGGTGCGCTCGATGCGCAGATGCAGACGGCGGACCGCTGGATGCAGCGCGCGATGCCAACGCTCAAGGAACACTGGGTGCTCACGGCGTCTGGCTATCCGGTTGCCCACGGCGAGGAATCCCAGCAACTCGCGATCTGGGGATCGCTTGCGTGGGGAACGAGCCGCGGGATCATCAAAGGCGTCATCGTGGCGGACGCAGCCGACTACGACGACATCACCGGCCTGCGGGCGCCGAGCGGCCGGTTGAGACCGGCCGCCATCGCCGTCATGCGAGCGGCGCAGGAGCTGCGAGAGCGGCGGGATTGATCGCTGCCGCGGCGCGGCCGCGGACGATCCCTTCCACGACACGGGCGGGGTCGAAGTACTGTGCCGCGACGCGCGCCATGTCGGCTGTCGTGACCGCTCGCATGCGCGACGCGTAGCTGTCGATCTCGCCCAGCCCTCCTCCGACCATCCAGGCGTCGAGCATTTCCGCGAGCATTGCTCCGCCGCTCTGACGGCTGATCGCGTGCGTGCCGATCGCATACGCCTGCGCGCGGGAGAGCTCATCCCGCGTCACGCCATGGTCTGCCAACTTCTCGAACTCGTGCAAGAGACCGGCGCGCGCCGTTTCCTCCTTGTCCGGGGAGGTGGCGATGTATCCCACGAACATGCCGGCCGTCGCACGCTCGACAGCAAACGCCTGGACGGTGTACGCGAGCGACCGACGATCGCGCAGCTCGTCGAAAAATCGGCCCCCCAGACCGCTCGAGACGCCCGCAATGAGCTGTGCCACAAACCGGTCGTCATCTCTCCGCGCCGGTCCGGGAAAGGCCAGTGCAATCGCCGTCTGTGACTTGTCACGAGGCTCGCTCAGCGCCGTCGAGGTCTCGGGCCAGCGCGGCGGCGGCACGGGTGCGGCATCGCGGAAGCGCACACGGCCCAGCGCCTCGCCCATTTCTGTCGCGATCTCGTCGCAGTCGCCGTCGGTGACGATCCCCACCGCGACGGGCGCGTCGAGCATCCGCTCCACATGCCACGCACGGACATCATCGACCGTCAGCGTCGGCAGCGATCGCTCCGATCCGATCGTGTGGAGCCCGTACGGGTGATCGCCGTAGGCGGCCTGGGTCGCCAGGCGAAACGGAAAGCGATACATGTCATCGTGCAGATTCGCCAGCTCGACCAGCGCCAGCGTGCGTTCAGTCTCGATCGTCGAGGGACTGAGCGTCGGCTCCAGCACGACATCAGCCAGCAGGTGCAGCGCCTCCGTCGCGTGCGCGCGCGGCACCGAGATCATCCAGCCGAATGCGTCGCTGCTGACACTCCCGCCCAGGCTGCCGCCCAGCATCTCCACGGCATCGGCCAGCTGCGGAGGGGATCGGCCTGCCGCGCCTTTGACGGCGCTCCGAACGACGAGTGACGTGAGACCCGCCCGGTCGGCGCGCTCATCCCGCACCCCGCCGATCGCCAGTACGCCTGCGTGCGTCATCTGGCCGCCCGCCTTTCGCCGGACGAGAATCGGGACGCCATTCGGCGTACGGTAGACACGCACGCCGCCCTCCTCTCGTTCCGCCACGAGTCGACGGCGACGCGCCCTGGACCCTGCCGTGCCATCGCCGGGGGTGATGGCCGGTACGAGCTCGATCGCCGCACCGCGGGACGCCACGAGCTCGGGAGCGCTGCTCGCCAGCTCGGAAGTCTCGTGAGGACGATACACCACGGCGGCGACGCCCGCGTCCCCCAGGTATTGGCGCACCGCGTCCGTGACCTCGGCCGGCGTGGCCGCCAGTGCTCGCTCGAGATAGCGAGCCCCGAGTGCGGCATCGCCCAGCGCTTGCCAGTCCGCGAAGTACGACGCCTGGCCTTCCATGGACTCGCTCCGGCGCACCCAGCGTGCTTCGAGCAGCCGCTGCGCACGCAGCAGCTCGCGCCCGTCGACGCCGGCATCGCGGAGCTGCGCGATGTCAGCCCAGATCGTGCGTGCCGCCTCGCCAGCACGCTCCGGCGGGCACTCGGCATGGACCACAAACACCCCGAGCTCCGTGGGTGTGTAGTTCGAGGCGGTAGCAGACGACGCCAGTCGCCGTTCGCGGACGCCGCGATACAGCCGCGATCCGCGGCCCGCACCCAGCACCATTGCGGCGAGATCGAGGAGCGGCGTGTCGGGATGCAGGGTCGGGACGGTGCGCCACCCCAGCACGAGCTGCGTTTCGATGATGTCGCCGCTCCACTCGCGATACCGCGGAGCGCTCAGGCGGCCCGGTTCGGGCGGGCCCGGCGAGCGAGAGACCGGTCGGTCGGCAAGCGCGCCGTACTCCGCTTCGACGCGGCGGTGAACGTCGTCGACGTCGACGTCACCCACGATGCTGAGAATGGTGTTGCCAGGCTGATAGAAGTTGCGATAGAAGCCGACGACTCGATCGCGCGTGAACGTGCGCAACGCATCCGGCCGCCCCATCCGCCACCGCCGCATGCGGTGCCGGTCGTACAGCAGTGCGTAGAGGTCCTCGCCCGCCAGCGCCGACGGCGAATCTTCCTTGCGGCGGACTTCCTGCACGATCACTTCGATCTCTTTCGCCAGCTCGTCGGCATCGATCGCGGAGTTCGCATACGCATCCGCCTGAATGGCCAGCGCCTCGGCGAACCCCGCAGACGGGACAACCGTGTAGTAGCTCGTGTGATCGTAGATCGTGTGCGCGTTGAGATACCCGCCCGTCGCTTTGGTGGCGCGCGCGATCTCGCCGACTCCGCGCGTCGGCGTGCCCTTGAAGTACATGTGCTCGAGGACGTGCGCGATGCCGACCGCGTCGTCGGTCTCGTCGAAGTAGCCGGCCCGGACGTGCGTCACGATCCCCACCACTGGCGCGGTGTGATCGCGCCGCACCAGCACCGTCAGGCCGTTGGACAGCCGGCTCGTGACTACAGGCGGCGCGGACGCCGATGCGCCGCCCACGCCGGTCAATGCACGATGCGCAACAACCCGGCGTCGGCGCTGCCGCGGATGAAGCTCTCGGCGTCACGCGTCGGGATGTGCACTCCCGTAGCCGACAATCCTCGGCGCGCCTCGATGAGCATGAACTCGGCCACCGATGACTTGCCGGCATCGTCGGACGTATCGCGCATCTCGGACACGATTTCGTCCCACGTGCCGACGTACTCCCGGCCATCGCGGACGACCTGGTGAGAATCCGTGTCGCGCTTCGCCGCGAGATCCGTGAGCAGCGCGCCGAACAGCTCCAGCTGATGCCGGGCTTCGTTCTGCGCTTCGTCGGCCGCCTTCTGCTCGATCTCCGCCAGCATCTCGTCGATGTCGTCCGCGTCGCCCGACAGCTCCGCGAGTCGCGCATCCCATGGGCGCAGCTCCGGGTCATCGTCCGCCAGTCGGTACACGCTCTTCTTGAGCTCCACGAGACGCCAGATCCCGAGCTCGTCCCAGTGATCATCGGGTGACGTCTGATCGAGGTGGTACAACGCCGCCTCGTACTCGCCACGATCGTACAGGATGTTGCCGAGATACACGCGCGCCTCGCTGTGATCGCTATCCAGCTGCAGCGCACGACGCAGTGTGGCGACCGCCTTGTCATCTTCACCCATGCGATGCTGCGCGTAGCCGATGCACGCGACTGCCTCGGCGGAATCGGGCACCTGTTGCACCGCGATGTCAAAGAACTCGCGGGCGTCTTCGATCAGTCCCTCGCGAAACAGTGCCCGCCCTACCTGCAGCATCAGCTCGACGTCATCACGATAACCGAGCTCGAGAATGCGGCGGAAGTTCTTGAGCGCCGCCGGGTGCTGGCCGAACTTGAGCAGTGTCTCACCAATCCCGGCGAGTGCGTCCTCGTGCTCGGGATCCAGGACCAGGGCTTCCTCGAAGCTCTTGCGCGCCCAGGCGTACTCCTCGCGCGCCAGCCGCGCGTAGCCGACACCCACATGGAGCTCCACCGCGTTGGGATAGAGCGTGAGTCCCTCCCGGAGTACATCGAGCGCCTCATCGTAGTGCCCTTCGTTGTACAGTTGGTGCGCTCGCTCATCGTACTCTTCGGAACTCAGAAATGGGGTCGGCATATCTCCGGAAACCTCCATCGCGTGAGGGTCTGCCTATTGTACCATTGCAACACGCCTGAGTTCAACAGGCCGCGACGTCGCCGCCGGCTCCAATCCTCCTGGAGAAACGTATACGAGCGTTTTGGATGCCACGCGCCCGTTCGGGGGCGTGGTCGCCCCGTATATAAGTTAGACGCACCGATGCGCCCGCGATCACACGGGGGCGTCGTGCGGCCTGCCAACACCGGCGGCTGGACACGGGTCACCTGCCGCACGCGCGGCCCCGCGGATCGGCGGGCACGGCCCACGCATCGCCTCGCCTCACGGAACCGGCGACGGGGAATTGGTCACGCGGTGAAATTCGGCGTTGGCGTTCCAGGTCGGAAGACCTGGCGCGTTCGCGAGCGCTGTCCCAAAGCCGAGGACGAGATCGGAGAGCTGGACGGCGCCGCGCAGATCGAAGTCAGGGCGATACTCGTCCGACGGCTGGTGGTATCGATGGGCCGTGTACTCGTCTTGCTGCTCCATCCCCCAGGCCGCGGAATGACCCACGAAGTCGGTGCCCGCCCCGATCGACAAGGCGGGCACCCCCGCCTTCGCGAACGAGAAATGGTCCGAGCGATAGAAGTGCCCCTGCTCGCGATGCTGCTCCGCCCCGATCCGCAGGCCGCGCGCTCCGGCGTATCGCTTGAGCGCCGGACCGAGCGAGCTCTTATTCATGCCGAGCACGTCGAGATCGCGGAACCGCCCGAGCAGATCGCCGCCATCGATGTTGAGATTCGCGACCAGATCGGCCGCGGAGTGAGGCGGGTGGGACGCGAAGAACGCTGACCCGAGCAGGCCGGATTCCTCTGCCGTGACGAACAGGAACATGAGTGATCGCCGCGGCCGCGGCGAGACAGCAGCTATTCGGGCCATCGCGAGGACGTCGGCGACGCCGGACGCGTTGTCCTCGGCGCCGTTGTAGATCGAGTCACCGTTGACCGCGGGTCCGATCCCCAGGTGATCCCAGTGCGCCGAAAATACCACCGCCTCGTGTGCGACCGCCGGATCGCGACCGGGCACCAGGCCGACGACGTTCATCGACTGCAGATGATCGACCCGGTTCGAAAACGCGATATCCACGGCGATGCCCGTCGCCACCGGGTGAAACGATCGCGTGGAGGCCTGCGAGCGCAGCGCGGCGAGATCGAGCCCCGCCTGCGCGAGAAGCGCCGTCGCGGCACTGTCCGTGATCCACCCTCGCACGCCGAGCGGCGGTGGCAACGTCGGATCGCGCGGCAGCGCGCGCTGGTCCTTGTCCCACGACCCGACCACCGTGTGCCAGGGATACCCGGCACGCTCGGTCGTGTGGATCACCAACGCACCGGCCGCGCCCCGACGCTCCGCCTCCTCAAACTTGTACGTCCATCGCCCGTAGTACACCATCGCGCCACCACCAAACAGCGTCGGCTCCTCCGCCGTCGGCGGTGGATCGTTGACGAGCATGAGGAGGATCTTCCCCCGAACGTCCACACCCTTGAAGTCATCCCAGTGATATTCCGGCGCCACGACACCGTACCCCACGAATACCAGCTCGCCAGCCGCGTGACTCTCCGCGGTCGCCGACCCAGCCCAGACGACGATGTCCTCGGGATCACGCAGAGTCGCGGTCGCCTTCCCGCTCGCCGCCGCGCGCAGGTGCTGACGGTCTGCGGTAATGACATTGATCGGAACTGGCTGGAAGTAGGAGCCGGCCCATCCCGGCTGCACGCCTTCGCTCTGCAGCGTACTCGCGATGTATTCGGCCGCCAGACGACCACCGCGTGTCGCGGGCGCGCGCCCTTCGAGCAGGTCGGACGACAAGAACCGGAGATGGGCATCGATTTCTCCCACCGTCTCTCGTGGGGCCGGTGCTTGTGCGCACACGGTCGCCGGCACGCCGACGACCAGGACAAGCCACGACAGCCAACGACCGCTACAATTCCGACCGGCGCACATGCGGCCTATCTTAGCATGCGGCGCGAGACGCCGCCTGCAGCCACGGGGGCTTGCTTTGTAGCGCGGTCCTTGCGATAGACGAGCCACTGCTCTTCCATCACCCTCAAGGGGGATCGACCATGTACGTACCGTCCCGCTCGCAGTGCGCTCCGATGGCCTTCGCCGTGTTGCCTCTCCTGTTGCTCGCGCTACCGGCCACCGCTCAAACCAGCGCCGTGAGCAACACGGGCGACAACTCGTCCTCCAGCGCGCAGCTGTCCGCCGTGCCGATCACCGCGCCGGTCGCAGTGGAGACGCCAGATGTGACCGTGCAGGCGCCCACTCCCCAGCTCGACGCCGATCCCATCCCATCGGCTCCGCCCATCTCGGCGTCGTCGGACGCAGGACCAACCTCCACATCCGCCACCGCCGGAATCCGTGCACACTCGGCGACGCTCACGCGCCAACAGTTGGCCGATCGCGCCACCGCTGCGCACGGAGGCTTTGGCACCGACGGCGTCCTCATGATCGTCGGCGGCGCCGGGTTCATCGCTGGCCTGATTATCGGGGGCGGAGCGGGCACCGCGATCGCGATCGCGGGAGCCGTCATGGCACTCTACGGCCTATATCTCTATCTTCGCTAGTTACAACGACTTACAAAATACTAACTGGCGTATTGTCCGCCCGTTCCGAACGTCACGGGGGCCCGTTGCTGGGTCGTTCGTTCAGGCGTCTTGGTCTATATGGCGCGGACCCTGCCGGACGAACCCAATCGGGTCCACCACGTCTTTAGCCTCGGCGCCAAGATCGTGACAGCATGTGCGGCGCTGGCGACCGTTTTGGGCTACGTGCACAGTGTCGGTCTTGACGGGTCGGCGACTCGCCGGACCGTCGGCACGTTTGGCGCAACGTGGATCGGGCTCACGCCCGCTGTCGACACGATGTGGGCGTTGGGTGACACCCTGCACTTGGCTGCCACCGTCACCGACCGGCATGGGACCGCGCTCGTCGGCGCCACCATCGTCTGGAGCTCGAGCGATTCGAACGTCGTGACCGTCGCGGACGGCCAGGTGGTCGCGCGGCGTCCGGGCGCGGCGACCATCGTGTCGGCCGTCGGTGAGCTGGTCGCACGATCGACCGTGGTGGTCCGGCCACGCATCGCGGCGCTGCACCTCGCCAGTGACAGTGCAGTCGAAGTTCCCGAAGGCGAGACCCGCGCGGTCTCACTGCGCGGTACGGACGCTCGTGGGCACGTGCTGGGATTCGGCGACCAACGCGTGACGTGGCGAAGTGGCGACACGCTGATAGCTGTCGTCGACACCAACGGCGCACTCACTGGAGTGGCTGCTGGCCGGACGACCGTGGCCGCATCCGCCGCGGGAGTATCGGCGCAGATGCTCGTGACCGTGATCGCCGAACCGGGCGCATTGAGTGTCGCGAGCGGCGCGGGTCAGGACGCACCGGCAGGCACGACGCTCCCGGTGCCCGTCGTCGTGCGGCTCGTGTCGCAGCGCGGACGTCCGCTGAACGGCGTGTTGGTGCGATTTCGGCGCCTGGATGGCGGGGGCGCAGCCGACGTCGCGTCTGCAACGACGGATCATGACGGGCGTGCACACGTCTACTGGCGGCTGGGGGATTTCCCTGGGCGGCAGCGATTGGTAGCGGCGGTCGACGGTCTCGATAGCGCCACGACCGCGGTCGCCGAAGCGGAGCCCGTCGCAGCGAACACGCGGATTATGTTGCTGCACGATGCGCAGAATGGACCGATTGCGACGAAGTTGGCGGAACCGGTTGGGATCCGGCTCGCAGATTCGAGCGGCCGCCCGCTGGTCGACGTTCCCGTGCGTTGGGAGACGCTCGACAGCGGCAAGGTGTCGGCCGCAGCCACTCGGTCGGATTCGCTCGGCGAGGCGCAGGCCACGTGGGTGCTCGGACCGGTGGCCGGCCGTCAGCGTCTGCGGGTCTCGGTTGGCAACGGACGCCTTGTGAAGCCGGCAATCATTCGGGCCGTCGCCGCGCCGGGTCCCGCCACATCGATTCGCGCCATGGCCGGCTCTGCGCAGCACGGCTCGAGCGGTTCGGCGCTGCCCCAGCCCATCGCACTGCGTATCTCTGATGCCGCGGGCAACGCGGTCCCCGGTGTCCGTGTGGCGCTGACCGTGTCTGGCGGGGCTGTCCCGGACAGCGCTCCGACCACAGACTCCCTCGGGTACGTCAAGGCCAGATGGACGCTGCCTGAGACCGACCATGCTGGCACGTTGCATTTACAGGCACGCGTCGACGGCATCGTCAAACCGGCCGACGTCGTCGCCAACGTCCTCGCCAAGCCGCAGAGGGCGTCGACTCCCGCGCACCATCGGCGCACGTGATCGCGGTGTCGGTCGAGTCGCTATGAGCGCGCGCGTCGCGGTGGTGCTCGGTGGGGGAGGGCTGAAAGGGTTCGCTCATATCGGCGTGCTGCGCGCGCTCGCGGAAGCAGGCATCCATCCGTCCGTCTATGCGGGCACGAGCATCGGCGCTCTGATCGCAGCAGCGGCGGCCGCGGGGATGGCGACGGACAGGATGGCGGAGCACGCCCGCCAAGTGCAGCGACGAGATCTGTTCCGATTGAACCATTTGGGGATGCTGATTGAGCGGCGTCGCGTTGCATCCATCTACGATGGCGGACCGTTGCGGGCGCTCTGCCAGGCCAACGTGCCGGACGGCACGTTCGAGGAGCTGCCCATCCCCGTGCTGGTGAACACGTTCGACATCCAGGGTGGCTTGCAGGTGGTGTGGGGACTGCCGGGTCTCCGCGACGTCAAGGTCAGCGATGCGGTTTACGCCTCCTGCGCGCTGCCGGGATTCTTCCCGCCCGGGCTCGTCGACGGCCGGCTGTGCATCGACGGCGGCACGGTCGACAACCTTCCCGTCCAGATCGCGGCCACCGAGGCCGACGCGATCATTGCCGTGGACGTGGGGAGTACCGACCTGACGCACGCCGACGACATCGGACACCAGGGGTTCGCTGCGATCTACATGCGGGCTGCGACGGCGATGATGCACGCACTCCAGCAGCAACCGCTGGTCAAGTGGAAGGCGCCGCCGATGCTGCTCATTCGTCCGCGCGTTGGGCACGTGGGCTGGCTCAGCTTCTCGCACACCGATGAACTCATCGCGGAAGGATACCGGACAGCCCGCGACGCCCTGACGCACTGGAACGAGGTGATCGCAGCGCCGAGCGGCGTGTTCCCACGCCGCATTGTTCGTGTGCAGGTCGACCGGTCGTTGTGCATCGGCTGCGGCGTCTGCCCCGCCCTGGCCCCGACGACAATGGCCCTCGACGAGACCGGCCACGCATACGCGCTGGCGGATCGATTCCAATGGTCGCCTGCCGATGGCGACTTCATCGCGCAATGCCCGACCGGCGCGCTCTCCGTAGTGACGCTCGAGGTCCCGCGTCCGCGCGCTCGGGCGCGAACGAGTAAGAAGAGCGAGACCGTCGGGGACTGAACGGCTAGACGTTAGACGCTGGACGTTAGACGTTGGAAGTACAAACCTCGAGGCCAGCTTCGGTGCATCTGGCTGGCCTCGAGGTTTCTTCTCTAACGTCCAACGTCTAACGTCTAACGTCCAACTCTTGCCGTTCACTCCTTCTTCGCCATAAGCTGCCTCAACACATACAGCAGAATCCCCCCATGCCGATAATACGCCAGCTCTTCCGGCGTATCGACACGGGTCACGACGGGGAAACGCTGCTCGCGGCCCTGTGCATCGCGCACCCGCACGGTGAGACGGGCCCGCGGACGCATCGCGTCGGTCAGTCCCTCAATGTCGTACGTCTCGAAGCCAGTGAGCTTCAGCGTCTGACGCGTCGCCCCATCCACGAACTCCAGTGGCAGAATGCCCATGCCGACGAGGTTCGATCGGTGGATGCGCTCGAAGGACTCGGCGATCACCGCGCGGACGCCGAGCAAACGGGGACCTTTCGCCGCCCAGTCGCGTGAGGAGCCTGTGCCGTACTCCTTGCCCGCGATGACGATCAACGCCGTTTTGGTGCGCCCGTAGCCGACCGCCGCATCGTAGATCGACACGGGGCTCCCCGACGGATCGGTGCGCGTCCACCATCCTTCCGTTCCGGGTGCGAGCTCGTTGCGCAACCGGATGTTGCCGAATGTGCCGCGCACCATCACCTCGTCATTCCCACGCCGTGCGCCGTACGAATTGAAGTCTTCCCGCGGCACGCCGTGCGCGATCAGCCACTGGCCTGCCGGACTCTTGGCCGGAATCGATCCTGCCGGCGAGATGTGATCGGTCGTGATGGAATCGCCCAGCAGCGCGAGCACGCGCGCGTCGGTGATCGGCGTGACGCCCGGCGGCGTCAGCGTCATGTCGTCGAAGTAGGGCGGGTGCTTGACGTACGTCGACGTGTTGTCCCACGCATAGCGATCCCCGGCCGGCACGGGCAGCCCGCGCCAGCGCTCATCGCCTGCAAACACGTTGCCGTACTGGTGCACGAACATCTCACGTTTGACCGATCGGAGCATTTCGGTCTCGACATCGCGCGGACTCGGCCAGATGTCACGCAAGAACACCGGGCCGGCCGCCCCGACACCCAACGGCTCCGTCGTCACATCGATGTCCATACGGCCGGCGAGAGCGTAGGCGACGACGAGTGGCGGCGAAGCGAGGTAGTTGAAGCGCGTCAGCGGATTGACGCGACCCTCGAAGTTGCGGTTGCCCGACAACACGGCGGCAACAACCAGCTGGTTCGCCTCGACGGCGTCCGCGACCGGCGGAGCCAACGGCCCCGAATTGCCGATACAGGTCGTACACCCGTAGCCTACGACGTTGAAGCCCAGCTTCGCGAGCGAATCGAGGACATTCGCCTGCCGCAAGTAGTCCGTCACGACCTTGGAGCCCGGCGCCAGACTGGTCTTGACCCACGGCTTGACCGCGAGGCCGGCGGCGACCGCGTTGCGCGCCAGCATCCCCGCGGCCAGCATGACGGAGGGGTTGGAGGTGTTGGTGCAGCTCGTGATCGCCGCGATCACCACGTCGCCGTGATGCAGCGAGAACCGCTTCCCGCCGAGCTCACACGGCACCCCCTCGCCGGAATGCTGCGGCTGCCCGCCGCCTTCCGTGTCTTCGCGCATCACCGCACGCTGCACCTCGGGACCCGCTTCGGCGAACGCGACTGCGGGCTGCCGCGTGCTCGATGCCGCGCCGCTCAACTTCTCCAACTCGGCGTTCAGTGCCTCGCGAAACATCGTCTTCGCGCGGCCAAGCGGTACGCGATCCTGCGGGCGCTTCGGTCCGGCGAGGCTCGGCTCGACGCTGCCCAGGTCGAGGGCCAGCGTATCGGCGAAGACGGGGTCCTGCATCGCGTCGGTGCGAAACAACCCCTGCATCTTGCAGTAGGCCTCCACCAGTTGCACCTGCTGCTCCGCCCGACCGGTCAGTCGAAGGTACGCGAGCGTCTCGTCGTCGACGGGGAAGAAGCCCATTGTCGCCCCGTACTCTGGCGCCATGTTGGCGATCGTCGCGCGGTCGGCGAGCGAAAGACTCGACAATCCGGCTCCGTAGAATTCGACGAACTTGCCGACGACCTTCTTCTGTCGGAGCATCTGCGTGACCGTGAGCACGAGATCGGTCGCGCTCGCCCCGGGCGGCAACTTGCCGTGGAGTCTGAAACCGACGACCTCTGGCACGAGCATCGACAGCGGCTGGCCGAGCATCGCCGCCTCGGCCTCGATGCCTCCCACACCCCAGCCAAACACGCCAAGCCCGTTGATCATTGTCGTGTGCGAGTCCGTGCCGACGAGCGAATCGGGATACGCGACGACGCTGCCATTCACGCGGCTCGTGAACACCACGGGAGCCAGGTACTCGAGATTGACCTGGTGCACGATTCCGGTGTCCGGCGGGACGACGCGGAAGTTGCGAAACGCCGTTTGGCCCCAACGCAGGAAGGCGTACCGCTCCTGGTTGCGCTCGAATTCGAGCCGTGCGTTGATGAGAAACGCCGCATCGGAGCCGTATTCGTCCACCTGGACCGAGTGATCGATCACCAGGTCGACAGGCTGGAGCGGATTGATGCGGGTCGGATCGCCACCCAAGCGAGCTATCGCATCGCGCATCGCCGCGAGATCCACCACGGCGGGTACGCCGGTGAAGTCCTGGAGCAGGACGCGGCTCGTGCGGAAAGCGATCTCTCGGTCGGCAGGCCGTCGGACATCCCATTTGGCGAGCGTTTCGATGTCCGCGCGCTTGACGAACGATCCGTCCTCATTGCGGAGGAGATTCTCGAGCAGGATTTTCAGGCTGAACGGCAGTCGATCCACGGTCGATCCAGGGACGCTGCGCACCGCTTCGAGTCGATAGGCGACATACGACTCGCCGCCAACATCGAGGGTCGTGCGGCTGTGAAATGAGTCGAGATTTGCCATGCCTGCAAGATAATAGATTCGTCGGACCGACCGTCCCTTCTGGCCCCTCCGTCTTCTGTTGCACCATGCCGATCCTCCCGCTCCTCGACGTTAGCACATTGACATTCGATCTCGTCCGCATCCCCTCGATCAGCGGGACAGAAGCGGAGGTCGTCGGCGCCGTCGAGATGCTGCTGCGCGAGCGCGCGTGGTCTGTGCAGCGCATCGCGGTGTCACCGGGACGCGACGACGTGTGGGCGACAGCCTGCGACGCGCCGCTCGTGACCTTGTCGACGCACCTCGACACCGTGCCGCCATACATCCCGCCTCGCACCGATGCGGGTCGCCTGTATGGACGCGGCGCATGCGATGCCAAGGGCATCGCAGCTGCCATGATCGTCGCCGCCGAGCGACTGCGGGCTCGCGAGGTGCCCGTTGGATTACTCTTCGTCGTCGGCGAAGAAACCGTGCATGACGGTGCGTTGGCCGCTAACACGATGGTCACGACCAGCCGCGTGCTGATCGACGGCGAGCCGACCGAGAGCCGCCTGGCCGTAGGGACCAAGGGCGCGCTGCGCGCGGTCGTGCGCACCACCGGTCGCGCAGCGCATTCGGCCTATCCGGAGCTCGGACGCTCCGCGATCCGCGAGCTCGTCCATTTGCTCGCCACGCTCGACGACGTCCCGCTTCCAACAGACCCGGTATTGGGCGCGACGACGATCAACATTGGCGCCCTCTCCGGCGGCGTCGCCGACAACGTGATCGCGCCCTGGGCAGAAGCACGCCTGATGATCCGGCTCGTCGAGCGATGCCCGCGACGTCGAAGCTCGATTGCGTGGCTGGGCGGAGCCCCGTGCGACGATCGAGTTTGCGGCCATGGTGCCCCCCGTCCATTTGCACACCGTCCCCGGTTTCGAGACCGGCGTCGTCGCCTTCGCCACCGACGTGCCGTGCCTCGCCCGCTGGGGCACGCCGTACCTGTTCGGCCCAGGTTCGATTCACACCGCCCACACAGACGGCGAGTACGTGGAGTTGGCCGAGCTGGCGCGGGCTGTTGATGGGTATGAGAGGCTTGCGGTGGAAGGGATGAGGGTTGGACGTTAGACGTTGGACGTTGGACGTTGGACGTTAGAAATAACCTCGAGGGCGAGCCACGGTGCATCTGGCCGGCCCTCGACGTTTGTGCTCCAACGTCTAACGTCCAACGTCCAGCGTCTAGCCTCTACTTATTCACCGAGGGCGGCAGCGACGACGATCCCCCCGAATCCTTACTCGCCTGGGGCGCTGGTGCCTTCCCCGCACTGTCCAGCCCACCGTTCCCGCTCACGCGCGCAGTGAATGCGGCGAACGACGTGTCGTTCGGCAGGGCGTTGACAGTGATCTGGCCGGGCAGAAATGCGTCGCCCGAGCTCTCGAGGGACACGGCGTGGGGCCCGGGGTCCACCCGCACGACAAGCGGTGAGAAACCCAACGTGCGGCCATCGATGCGGACGCGAGCGGCACCACCATGGACAATGACGCGGATGTAGCCCGGGGCCTCTGCCCCCGGATCGACCGGCGTGCCATGCGCCGGGAACAACGTGGGGTCGACCGCCACCGGCGCTCTCCCAGGTGCCGACGCGCCGCTCGTGCCCGAGTTCGCATTGTTGAGGTCGAACGTGGTGTCGACATTCATGATCGAGTCGGCTGCAGCAGGCGTGCTGTCGGCGTGCGCCGCGGTCACCGGCGCGAGATTGGGCAACAGATGCGGCTGAAATACCGCAACGAGCCCCACCACGACCGCGACCGCGACAAACGCCAGTGCAATCGCCGCCTTCGTGCCCGGGCTCATGCCTGACGTGGGGACCGGGGCCATCACGATTGGCACCGACGTACGCGTGCTGGCCGTGACAGGACGCCGCCCGCTGAGCGCTTCGATGAACGCAGTCGACGACGTGAAGCGCGCCGACGAGTTCTTGTGCATCGCGCGTTTGATCGCCAGGTCGACAAATGGAGGCAGGGAAGCCTTGATCGACGACGCGTTGGGGATCTCCGCCGTGAGATGCAGCTTGAGCAGGTCCTGCACACGCGGCGTCTCGAAGGGCCGGTGGCCGGTCAGCATTTCGAACGCCATCACGCCGAGCGCGTATTGGTCCGCCCGCGCGTCAATCTCCTCGCCACGCCACTGCTCCGGCGACATGTACCCTGGCGATCCGATGACTGCGCCCGTCGCGAGCGGCGCCTCGTTCACCCCCAACCCTCGCGCGATCCCGAAGTCGGAGACCATCGCGTGCCCGCTGTCGCCGATCAGGACGTTCGCCGGCTTGATGTCGCGGTGCACGACTCCCTGGCCATGCGCATAGTCCAGCGCGCTCGCCACGTCGCGCAGAATCTCGGTCGCATGGATGAAGTCCAGCGAGCGGTGGCCATCGAGCATGTCCTCGAGCGTGCCGCCACGGACGAGACGCATGGTGTAGTACGCCACCGTGTTGCGTTGGCCCACGGCGAAGATCGGCACGACGTTGGGGTGGTCGAGCCGCGCGGCGAGCTTTGCCTCGCGCTCAAACCGCGCGTACGCGTCTGGCGACAACACAGGATCGAGCGCCAGCACCTTGAGGGCGACTTCGCGGTCGAGCGCCAGTTCGAGCGCGCGGAACACGATGCCCATGCCGCCGCGGCCCATCAGTTCGATCAGCCGGTACGAGTCCCCGATGGCTTCCTGCAATCGAAGCCGGATGCGCTCGGCTTGCTCCGCGGCGTTCGGGCCGCTCGGAGTCGCGCCGCATCGAGGACACGTCGCCGCGCCCGTGGCCATCGATGCCCCGCACCGCGTGCATGCCCCAGAGACCCCTGCGGGCGTCGTAACGGCCGCCGGCGAAGCGTCTCGAGGGTTGCTTGGACTCCCGGTCACAAGGCTCCGCTAGGCGAAGTCGCCGACCCACCCCTCGCGCGATCGTCGCGAGCGGCCGTCGGCTCTGTTTTCCTCAACCGCTTGACGGCCTCAGCAGAAGGGACGTAACCGGGCCCGTTTCGGTCAGATTGACCGAATCATCGCCATGTCTACTTTCTACTTTCCGACCTTCTACTTTCTCCGGCGCGAAGCGCCGGCCCGTCAATCCGAACCCGCCTTTAACCCCACCGCCGTAATTGCTCCCCCCTCGCCAACTGCTGACCGACCTTTACACCGCCGCGATCGGGGCGCGCTGCCAGAAACCGCAACGCGGACTGCCGTGGCGGGCCTGGAGATCCCTCGGTCGACGCGCATCGCACATCATCGGAATCGGCAAGGCCGCGCTGCCGATGGCCGCGGGCGCGGGGTCCGCACTCGCGGACAGTGGTGCCATGCTCGTTGGTGGCGTACTCGTCGCGCCGCCGTCTCCCGCGGTCCCCGCGACCGGACCATCGCTCCCCGCGCGGTGGTGGGGAGGATCACCCAATCCCGGCCGCGCGCTCCGCGTCAATTTGGCGGCCGCCGTCCGGCGCGTCATTCCGCAGCGGCCGCATCGCCTGCGTCTCAACCACAGGAGCGCGTCCTCGCCCTGATTTCTGGCGGCGGCTCGAGCCTCGCGGCGGCGCCGGCGCCCGAGGTGCCCGGGCTGACGCAGTCGGACTTGAGTGCGTTGTACGAGGCGCTGCTCGCTTCGGGCGCCGACATCCATCTGGTCAACGCCGTACGCAAGCGATTCGTGCGCTGGACAGGAGGCCGGCTTGCCGTCGCGCTCGCCCCAGCCCGCGTGGAATGCCTCGCCGTGTCCGACATCCCCGGCGATGATGTGAGCATGATCAGCTCGGGCCCGTGCGTCGCGGATCCCATGAAGCCGGCGCGCTCGTCGCTGCGCTGCAGTCGAGTGGCGTGTGGTCGTGGCTCCCGAGATTCGCTCAACGACACCTGGACGACGTCGCACACGGCCGGGCGCCGGAGACGCCCAAGGCGGATGCACCGGCCTTTCGGCACGTCAGCGCGCGAGTCATTGTGAGCAATCGCCACGCACTGGAAGCCGCGGCCGCGCGCGCTCGGGCGGCGGGCATCGATGACGTGGCGATCGAGCCGACTCCGCTCACCGGCGAAGCGGCGATCGCGGCAGTCCGCACCGCAAGCGATCTCATTGCTCGGCGAAACGCGCCCGGGGACCTCGCATCACCCGGTGCGTGCTGTGGGGTGGCGAGACCACCGTCACGATACGTGATGCGGCGGGTACAGCCCGCGCCGCTCACCGAGCAATCGCTCGGCGGACGGAGTCAGGAGCTCGCCCTCGCCGCCGCGAGGTCGCTCGCCGACGCGGGCGAGCAGGCGGCCGGGATCACGATCCTTGCTGCGGGCACCGATGGGCGGGACGGGCCGACCGACGCGGCGGGCGCCATCATCGACCGTTCGACCTGGTCGGCCATTACGGCGGCGGGTCGCGATCCGGCGACCGACCTGGCGGAGCACAACGCGTATCGTGCGCTCGACGCGGTGAAAGTCCTGCTTCGCCCCGGCCTCACGGGCACGAATGTGATGGATCTCGTGATCGGGCTACTTTTGTAAGCCATGCACCGCACGTTCACGATCGGGCTCGTACAGGCCTCAGTCACCGCCGACGCTGCAGCCAACGTCCGGGACGCCGTGGCGCGCGTTCGCCAAGCAGCATCGCGCGGCGCCCAGATCATCTGCCTGCAGGAGTTGTTCAATTCGCTCTACTTCTGCCAGGCGCAGAAGGGTGAACGATTCGATCTCGCCGAACCAATCCCGGGACCGACGACCGCGACGATGCAGACTCTCGCACGCGAGCTCGGTGTGGTCCTCATCGTGCCATTGTTCGAGCGCCAAGCTGCCGGCGTCTATCGCAACTCGGCCGCCATCATCGACGCCGACGGTGCGTTGCTCGGCGTCTATCGCAAGATGCACATCCCGGACGATCCCCTGTTCTACGAGAAGTACTACTTCACGCCCGGGGACGCGACGCAGGACGAACGCGGCACCACGCCGGGCACCGCGGGCGGGTTTCGCGTCTGGGAGACGCGCTTCGCGCGCGTGGGTGTCCTGATCTGTTGGGACCAGTGGTATCCCGAGGCCGCACGCATCACGAGTTTACTGGGCGCCGAGATCCTGTTCTATCCGACCGCTATCGGATGGCACCCCGCGGAGAAGGCGCAGGTTGGCGCGGACCAGGTCAACGCGTGGCAGACCATCCAGCGCGGGCACGCGATCGCGAACGGCGTCTACGTCGCGGCGCCCAATCGCGTCGGTCACGAGCTGGAGCCCGGGACTGACGGACTCGAGTTCTTCGGCCACTCGTTCGTCAGCGATCCGTTCGGGCGCGTCATCGCGGAGGCAGGGACCGAGCCGGAGGTCATCGTCGCGACCTGCGATACCGCCGTCATCGAGGACACACGACGGAATTGGCCGTTCTTGCGTGACCGGCGCATTGACGCGTACCCACCGATTCTCGGTCGATATCTTGGCTGACCTGGAGACGCGGCCCCGGCGTCGCATGCCGGCCGAGTGGGAGCCGCATGCTGCAACGTGGATTAGCTGGCCCCATCACGAACCGGACTGGCCCGGCAAGCTCGACGCCATCGGATGGGTCTACGCGGAGATCGTGCGCGTGCTCGCACCGCACGAGCGGGTCGAAGTGCTCGTACTGGATGACAGCATCGAGGACCAGGCCCGCACGGCGCTGACCGCGCACGGCGTCCCAGCGGACCGCTATCGGCTGCACCGCGTGCCGACCGACCGGGGATGGCTCCGCGACACCGCTCCAGCCGGCGTGCTCCGCGATAATGGCGCAGTGGAGCTCGTGGCGTGGCGGTTCAACGCGTGGGCGAAATACGACAACTACACGCAGGACCAGGGCGTGCCCGCCGCCATCGCTCGGATCACCCAGTTGCGCGGCGTCGATGCCGTGCGACCGGACGGCCGGGGACCCGCCACCCTCGAGGGCGGCGCGATCGATGTCAACGGCGAAGGCGTGCTGCTCACCACGGAAGAGTGTCTCCTGTCGGACGTGCAGGTGCGAAACCCGGGGCTGACCCGCGATGGCTACGAGCAGCTGTTCCGCGAATACCTCGGCGTGCGGCAAACCATTTGGCTGGGTGACGGATGTGCGGGCGACGACACACACGGTCACGTCGACGACGTCGCACGATTCGTGGCGCCCGACCTCATCGTCCTGGCGTCCGAGCCTGATCCCACCGACGACAACCATCGCTCGTCCGAAGACAATCGGCGTCGATTGGAGCTCGCCGGTGGCGACGACGGCGCCTTTCGCATCGTCGATCTTCCCTATCCAAGACCCGTGACGATGGAAGGCCACCGGCTCCCGGCGAGCTACCTCAACTTCTACATCGCGAACGGCGTCGTGCTGGTGCCGACCTTCAACGACCCGCAGGACCGGATCGCGCTGACGACACTCACGGCGCTGATGCCCGATCGACACGTGGTCGGCATCCACGCCGTCGATCTGGTGTGGGGATTCGGTACGATCCACTGCTTGACGCAACAGCAGCCCGCGGGCGGGACTGCGTGACCGTCGCCAGGGCGGCAGGGATGGCCTGGTGGGCCGCGCTGTTGCTCGGCGCAGCCGGGACGGGGGTGGGCGCGCAGGTCCGCACGATCGCCAACCTGGTGGTCGGTGACGCCGTCGTCGTGGTGCAGGCGTCCTCCGACAAGCAAGTGTACATCGGGGTGGGCACGGACACGCGCACGTCCACCGTCACCGCAAGTGCAACGGCAGTCGACGAATTCGTTGCCGAATGTGAAGCAATTGTTCGTCTCGGTGCACAACCGATACCCGCGCACACGATCGATCGACCCGTGTTGCAGGAAGGCGCCACCGGCCGATCCCTGTCTCTCTCGCGGCACATTGAGAAGCAGCACAGGGTTTCGGTGGTGAGCTATCACTTCTATGTTTCGGACGCACGCCTCACCGGGTACGTCGTACCAGCGACACCCGAGGAGACGAAAGCGGTGCTCCTCGTATTGCATCGGGCCGCAAGAGCGGCCGCCGGCCCCGCGCACCCCCCAAAGAAGTAGGGACCTGCACGACGCGGCGCCGTCCGCGCGTAACCGGTGCACGGCGGGTAGGGGCGACGCATACGTCGCCCGCGGTGGCACTTCTCGCGCTGCGGACTGTAATGTGATTGTCATCACGAACGCCAACCGCGGGGTGGCCTCCAGGTCCACGCCTGCGGTGTGGTGTGCCTTTTCACCGCGGGTGCACAGGCAACCGCGGGCGATGCATGCATCGCCCGACCCGCCCACCAGCAGGATGAGTCGTTGTTTCAGGTCTCCTTTCTCCGCTCGCGTTTCTCACGCACTGCACGCGCGTGGCGCCGCATGGCCTCGATCGTCGCTCAACGATGATCGCCGCGCTGACACTCTTGTTCGCGGTTCAGGTGCGGGACTCAGTCCGTCCAGCCGCGACACCCGCTTGGCCCACCACGATCGATCGTGTCGTCCAACGCGGGGTGACGGCCGGTGGGTATCCCGGTGCGGCCGTCATCGTCGGCCGTCGGGACACGATCCTGCTCGCGCGTGGCTATGGGCGCCTCGGATGGGTCGAGGGCGCTGGGCGAACGGATCCCGCGACCACCATGTACGACCTCGCGTCGCTGACCAAGCCACTCGCGACGACGGTGGCTGCGATGGTGCTGTACGATCACGGCCGATTGGATCTGGATGCCCCGGTGTCACGCTATCTGCCGCACTGGCGAGGGGGCGGCCGCGAGCGCGTCACCGTGCGCGACCTGTTGACGCATCGATCGGGGTTGCCGGCGGGACGGGACCTCCGGGAGGTCGCACGCTCGCCCGGCGCGGCGCGCCGTGCCGTGTTGGAGACGCCGCTCGAGCTGCCCCCGGACCACCGGTTCATCTACTCGGATCTGGGAGCGGATGTCCTGGGCTTCGTGATCGAAGCCATCGCCCATGAGCCGCTTGACGTGTTCCTCGCGCGCGAGGTGTACAAACCACTCGGCCTTCGCCACACCAGGTTTCGACCGGGTTCGGGCGATCTGACGCATGTGGCATGGACGGACGCACCACATGGAGTGGTCAACGACCGCAATGCTGCAGCGCTCGGCGGTGTCGCCGGCCACGCGGGCCTCTTCGCCTCCGCCGGCGATGTGGCCGTGCTCGCGCAGATGATGCTGAACGGTGGTGCCTATCACGGTGTGCGGGTGGTCAACGACACGACGGTCGCACGCTTCACCACTCGTACCATCGGGACGCGCGCGCTCGGTTGGGATACCTGCGCCGGGGGCGCGAGCTGCGGTCAGTTCATGGGCATTCGCGGATACGGCCACACGGGCTATACCGGCACATCGGTGTGGATCGACCCGGAGAACGACGTTTTCATCATCGTGCTCGCGAATTGGGCCGCCGGAAACCACATGCACCCCGCGGGCCCCATCGCGATCCTCGACGACGTCCGCGCCGACGTCGCGGACCTCGCCGAAGCCGCGGTCGCCTCGGGCGGACCCGTCCCGCCTCCCGCGCGAATCGCGCTGCGCTCGGACGGCGAGCGTGGCTGGGGCGGGCGCTAAAGCGCCCGCCCGCAGGCGTAGTATTTTCCCCCTATGTACCCCAACGCGATCGTCCTCTTGAGCGGCGGGCTGGACTCGACGACGCTCCTCGCGTCGGTCCTGCGCGAAGGGTATCGCGCGACGGCGTTGACGTTTCGGTATGGCCAGCGTCACGGGCACGAGATCCAGGCCGCCACGCGCGTGGCAGCGCACTATGGCGTCACCCACCGCATCATCGAGCTCGACCTGCGCGCCACGGGCGGATCGGCGCTAACCGCCGACATCCCCGTGCCCAAAGATCGGCCGCTCGGAGAGCTCGGCTCCGACATCCCGATGACATACGTACCCGCGCGGAACACGATTTTCTTGTCGTTCGCGCTGGCGTGGGCGGAGGTGCTCGACGCGCGCGACATCTTCATCGGCGTCAACGCCCTCGACAGCAGTGGCTATCCGGACTGCCGACCCGAGTTCATCGCGGCATTCGAGCGCGTGGCCAACCTCGCGACGCGCAGCGGCGTCGAGGGCCACGCGCCGATCCGCATCCGCGCACCGCTCATCGGGATGACCAAGCGCGAGATCGTGCTGCTCGGACGCGCACTCGGCGTGGATCACTCAATGACCACGAGTTGCTACGATCCCGACCCGTCCGGCGTGGCCTGCGGCCGATGCGACGCGTGCCAGTTGCGCCTGCGAGGATTCGCCGAGGCAGCGGTGCACGATCCGATTGCGTATCAGCATACCTCGCTCACACCTGGGTGAGCGCGGTTTCGTCGATGTACACGGTCAAAGAGATCTTCTACACGCTCCAGGGCGAAGGCGCGCACACCGGTCGACCGGCAGTCTTTCTGCGCTTCGCCGGGTGCAATCTGTGGACGGGGCGGGAAGAGGATCGAGCGCAGGCCGTCTGCCAATTCTGCGACACGGATTTCGTCGGCACCGGCCCGGACGGCGGACGCTTCGCGCAGGCGACCGCACTCGCCGACGCCGTCGAGGATCGCTGGCGCACCGGAACGCGCGAGCGCGACTCATCGTCCGCGCAGCGGTTCGTCGTCTGCACCGGCGGCGAGCCACTGCTGCAGCTCGATGAACCGCTGATCGATGCATTGCACGCGCGTGACTTCACGGTCGCCGTGGAGACGAATGGCACGATCGAGCCGCCGCCGCGCATCGACTGGACGTGCGTGTCACCCAAGGCGAACGCGCCACTCACGCTACGCCGTGGCGATGAGCTCAAGCTCATCTTCCCGCAGGCGGGCGGTGAGCCGGAGCGCTTCGCGGACCTCGACTTCCGGCACTTCTTCTTGCAGCCCATGGATGGCCCCGCGGTGTCTGCCAACACACGCGAGGCGATCGCGTATTGCCTCGCGCATCCGCAGTGGCACCTCAGCCTGCAAACGCACAAGATGCTCGGCCTCCGATGACCGACCGGCCCGAGCGCCCGACCGCGTCGCACCTCGAGGTCTTTGCCGAGTTCCATTTCGAGGCGGCGCACCAACTGCCGGGCGTGCCCGCCGACCACATGTGTGCTCGGCTCCACGGACACTCCTATGGCGTGCGTGTGTCCGTCGTCGGACCCATCGAAGCTCGATCAGGCTGGGTGATCGACTATGGAACAATCACCGCCGCCATCGAGCCACTGCGCGCCCGACTGGACCACCGCTGCCTCAACGACATCGCCGGTCTCGAAAACCCGACGAGCGAGAATCTTGCAGTCTGGCTCTGGGAGCACCTCCAGCCCGCTATCCCGGGGCTGCACGCAGTCGAGGTGCGTGAGATGGCTGGGTTGGGCTGCATCTATCGCGGACCAGGCTGGGTCGTCTAAATTCACCTGTGATGGCATACGGTCGAGCTCGTTTGCTCGGATGCGTGTTGGCTTCCGTCATTGTGCCTGCCTATAAGGCTGGCGCGCAGGCGACCCTGCCCGCGGCGCTGCGCGGAGAGAGTCGTGACGGCGCCGTGGCGGGGGCACAGCGGCAAGCGCAACCCATCGGTTCCGATGCGCTGGGCCCGGACGTATCCCCCGCAATTGCGCTGACCGCGCCAAGCTCGGCGTCGACCCCAGCCGACTTGCCGCGCCCCTTCGCCGCATTCAGCGCATCAGCGCGATCCCTCGGCGATTCGCTCGTCGCGCTCGCGCGCGCGCAGATCGGACGGAAGTATCGCTTCGGTGGTACGACGCCGGAGCACGGGTTCGACTGCAGTGGACTCGTACGCTACGTCCTGGCCATACTGCACGTGCCACTGCCACGCACGGCCAAAGAGCAGGCGCGCACGGGAGCCTTCGTCGAGCGAGACACCGCGCAGCTGCGTCCGGGCGACCTCGTCACGTTTGGCTCGCCTCGACGTATCTCGCACATTGGGATCTATGTCGGCGGCGGGCGCTTCGTGCAGGCGAGCAGTAAGGCCGGACGTGTGATCGAAACTCCGCTCAACCGGCGACCGGCCCCCGGCGTCAAGCCGTGGCGTGGCGCGCGACGCGTGGTGGCCCCGGATTCCGTACCCGAGCTCCCTCCCTCGACAGTCACGACTCAGGACGACGACGGCTGAGGGGCCGCTCGAGTGCGTCGCGGTAGCACGTGAGGGGTTGATACGGGCGACGGATGCGTCGCCCTTTTTTGTGATGGCCCCGGACTCGCGCGCTGCGTCACGGCGCCACTCTCTCGATCCACTGCGACACCCGTTCTCGGAAAGTCGAGGCGACTCAGCGAGTCGACCAGCACCAGCGCGCGTCGTCGCTTCGTATCCTCGCGCACAATCCCCGCATTGACCTGCCGAGTCGGACGCAGCATCACGGCGTGCGGCCGCCCGGCCGAGTCGAGCGTGGCGCACATCACGGCGCTGCGATCCATTGGCTCGCGCAGGTCGAAGGGTCCGTAGTTGAGCAGGTTCCCCAGCGAATAGAAGATCAGTCCATCGTGACGCCACTCGGCTGCACGCAGCACGTGCGGCCCGTGCCCGATCACGAGCCCCGCCCCTGCGTCGACCGCCACGTGTGCGAACGCGATCGGATTACCGCGCCGTTCGCCGACGAATCGCTCGAGAGAATCCGGCGTGCGTTGGGCCTCTCGCCCCTCCGCACCAAGGTGTGCCGTCACGACGACACGCCGATAACGCGCCGCGGCCCTCGACACGAGGCGTCGCACCGCTGCGGTATCCTCGACCCCCGGATCCGACCACGCGCTGAACCCGAGGATCGCCGTCGTGTCACCGGCCGGGGTCGCGACGAGCGTCGGCGTCGTATCGGCACCCGTGACCAGGAGACCGGCGCTATCGAGTAGCGCCACCGTCATCGCAAATCCCACAGCTCCCGCGTCCCGCGTGTGATTGTTCGCGACATTCGCGACGACGACTGCCGGTGTATCAGCCAGCGTGCGCAGCGCGCGAGCTGCCAGAGGACTCGAACGGAGCGCGTAACAGGTCGGGCGTCCGGGCAGACACTTGGGATCGATGATTGCGCCACCGCCGATCGCGCCCTCGGCGTTGACCAACACGAGGTTCGCACCGGCCACGAAGTCGCGAAGCGGCGCAACCAAGGACTCACGCGATGCGAGGTGCGCATCGACGAGACTGTCGGATACCGGAAGCGTGTCCACGGCGAGACCGGTCACCCTCCGGATCCACGCGGTATCCATATTGGATCCCAACGTGACATTGCCGCCGGCACACACGCGCACGCCGGAGTCGCCTTCGGCGCGTGTCGTCTCGTGCGCAATGGCGCGAGTGTGCTCGCCGCGTCCGTCTGTCGGTACCGCAGCGACGAGCCCCGCGAGAGCGACTGCCAGCGCGAACGCACCACGTGAGAAGATGAGCGATCTCCGGTGTGGACCGCCGCTAGAATAAGCGCCGGGGCGCACAGGCGCGACCGCGGTCTCCGACTCCCGTCCGTTGACCTTGCCGCGCTCGGCGGCCTCGAGGCCGCCCTCCCGTCTCTCGCAACGGGCGTCCTACGGCACCTCTCCGGTCTCCACTCGCTCGACCCGAAAAAGCGTCACGTCGCCCACCCGCTTCACGGGCCGGGCGCCCTCACCTAGCAGCCGCGTCGCTCGGGGGTTGGCGCCCGCCTCCACGATGTAGTCGTAGTCGTGACCAATCTGTCGCCAATCGAGCGGAGCAAAGTCGGTCAATCCCCATTGGTCCGCCGGCTCGTAGAGATGGTTCCGCTCGACGAAATGCATCAGGAACCCGTGGGCCGGCCGGCCGTTTCCCTCCCCGCTTCCGTTGAACAAGCCGGGCGCGCGGCCACCGTGCTCGATGACGAACCAAAAGACGAAGTGCCGGTAGGGAAAGACGCGCACACCGTGCCGCTCGCCATCTGCGACGATCGGCAGCACACGACTCCCAGACGGGACTTGGGCCAGCACGGCGCGGTAGTTCGCCAACTCGTGCTCGATCGTCCCCACCGACCGGGCAATCACCGCATCATGCAGCAGGCATCCCGCGAGCATGAGCGCGGTCACCGTGCGTGACGGCGCGGCCCCCAGCGCTTCCGCGGCGCAAAACGGCCAGAGAAAGAGCGGTGGAAGCCAGCGCATGTCGAGATAACCGGTGCCCGGCGTTCCAGCCGGGAAGCAGATGAACAGCACGAGACACGCGAGCGCGGCCAGGAAAAACACACTCACCCGCCTCCGGTGCGCCAACAGGCGTCGGTTAACCACCAGAAACGCGAGGACCATCCCGCCGTACACAGCCATCGTGATCGCCATCTGACCGAGCGAGAAGACGTAGAAGACCGAAAACACATTGCGCAGCTTGTGCAACAGTGGCGGGTAGTCCAGCCCCGCACCGCGCGGCGCCGCAGCGGCCGCACCGATGCCTCCCGCGAGACACATCACCACAACGACGATCGTCGCGCCAACGACGAACTGCAGCGGGCGATCGTGGCGCAGCCAGGCAACGATGGCGTCGCCCGTGGCCCCTTTCTGCGTTCCCGTGTGCTCCTGGCGCACGAGCACAAGCGCACGGGCGGCGTCGACCCAGAGGAATACCAGCACGATCAACGGCGCGGCCAGGTGGATCAGATAGAGGAGCACGAGACCCAGCCAGAGCGCGAGCGTGCGCGTGCGCGACGGCGCGAGACGCACCGGCCACCATGCCGCCAACCACGCCATCGCCGCGCCGAGTCCGATGACATAGTTGACGAAGCCGACGACCGTGAAGAACCCCATGCCGATCAGGACACCGACCAGCGACCACGCCAGGTTGGCCCGTCCTGCCGCCCGCAGCAGGAACCAGAACCCGATCGGCACGGCACAGACGACGAGCGCCGCCAATACGTGGAGTGCGAAACGCGGTCCGCCAACATGCACCAGCGCCGCCCCGACCACATTGATGCCGAGATAGGGCCCAAGCGTGAAGTGCGTCTCGATGTACGACGGCACCGGTCCGGACTGACCGCCGAACCACGCGCGGTCCAGCATGACGTATCGCGCCAGATTGTTGGTCACATCCTCGAACGGGAACTGCCTGACCGACAGCGCCAGCCCGAGGTGGGCGACGAGGCCGGCGACGAGGGCGGCGGTCGCGACCGCCGGAGTGGTGGGCCGGCTGGCGGCGCGACGGAGCAGATCGTACCACACGCCTCGGGGCGGTGCGACGGCAGCCGGCCGCGGCATTGGGACTCCGCCAGCCGCGTGTGTCACAGGGACCGCCGACGATCGTTTACCAGCCTGGGCGGATGCCGACGCTCAGGGTGGAGTACGCGTGCTGCGGGGGACCGGTGGTATACTCGCGTTGGCGCGTGATCGCGCGGTACTCGATCTCGGCGCGGCCCAGTTGTGCTCCGGCGCCAAACTCGTACTGAAAGACCATTGGCTCCTTTTGGACATGCAAGGCAGGCCCAGTAGAGCTTCCGTCCAGGACCAGCTCGTACGTGATGAAATCTTCCCTTGCCGCCGCCACCCCGTAGATCTGGAGCCGGCGGCCCCGGCCGTGTACGGACGACGACCATGGCGTCGTCACGCCGTAGCCCAGTCGACCCTCGGCGCCGACCTGGGCCCCTGTCAGCACGTTCCCCACCGACACGCCCGCTGTCGGCACGAGCGACAGGACTGGCACGCCGTCGATCGAGATGTGAGCGGCCTCGAGTGATCGCTCGCCAGCAATCAGCACGCCGGGTTGAAATGGAATCTGATGCGACCATCCCAATGCGCGCGGATATCCAATCAGTTGATGCCATGCCGTCTGGATCTGTCCGGCGAGTGACGGGCTGCCGGTCACGCCAGTTTCGACCGTCACGGCCTCCGACGAGGTCGACGTCGCGACTCGCAGTGTCGCCGACGCATACAGCCAGCCGGCGTAGGGACGCGCACCGGGCTCCGGCCTGGTGACCTTGGTCGCTCCCGAGGGCGTGTACATCTCCTGTCCGATCTGGTATTCCGTCGTCGCGCACGTTTGGCTCGCGCCCACGTCGCCACACGCCGGCAGGCGCAGCCTCAGACCGAACAGCGGCGCGCCCTCGGTCACAACGTCGACCGACGCGGTATTAGTCAACTCGGTGTCGGGGCGACGTCGCGCGGGCAGCCAGAAGTCGAGCTGAGCGTTGCCCTCCTCGATGCGCACGTCGTCCACGACCTGCGCGGACACGGGGAGGGCGGTCAGCATCACGAGCGTCGCGATCCACGCAACGACGATCGAGCGGCCTCTGTTCACGCGCCGGAATCCCGACCTTGCATACTGGCTTTGCCCATGCCCCATAATGACGACCAGTGCCGGTCCATCGCACTTGGTTCCCCAACCCTCATCCCCGAGCCCGGTAGGCGCGACGCATGCGTCGCCCGCCTTGGCCGTCCGTGCGCTAGTCGCCAATCGTTTGCCTTCTCCCCACAGCCTGTGTCTCCTTTCTCCTCTCTCCTTTCTCCTCTCTACGGCTGCGAAGCGGCCGTCAGGTACCCCCCGAGGGGGCCTTCATGAGCGTGGGGAACGTCCACGCATAGTGATGGCCCGGATTCATGATTGGACGGCGCGTCGCCGCGTACGCATCCCACTGCGAGTTGCCGTATTCAGCCGACATCGCCTCGAACAAATCGTATCCCCACGTCTCACGCGGCCCGGGCACTTTCGGATTGGCGCCGTACGGCCACGCCGAGGGGTTCTGCAGCGCATTGAAGAGGTAGCTCAGCGCCTTCTGCACGCGCGCGCCGCGCGGCGTCGAGGGATCGAACAGGTTCGGACCACCCGCATTGCGCACCACGTTGAGCGCCGCGGTCAGTGGATCCAGCGCGAAGTACGTGTACCAGATCCCTCCCGCACCACGCGCGATCTCCTCCGGCATCTGTCCGTCCGGCGCGATCGATGAATCGATGTGCCGCTCGAGTCGCACGGTCTCATCGGACACACCAGCCGCGTCGCCGAGGTAGTCGTCCGCCGTCACGGCGCCAAAGCTACCCCAGTCTCCCCAGTTGTTCTTGCGATCTTTGATGGGATTGACCGCCTGCGCCAGATAGACCGATCTGACCCACTGCTTGAACGCCTGCTGGTCCCCGTCGGCCCACCCGGGATAGTTCGAGAGCAGCTCCGCAGCGATGATGAAGCCGACCCCAACCTCGGCCATCGACAGCTGGCCATCGTAGCCAGTGACACCCGTATTGGTATGCGCCCACGCATTCAGGAGACGCGCCGCGGCGTCGGCATCCTGCGGACCGTCGCCCAGCCGATACGCAAGCGCCAGCACGTACGCGGCGTCCGCGTCCCCTGTGATGCCGCCAGTCGCGGCAAAGAACCCCTTCTGATCCTGGTAGTAGCCGGGCACGTTGTACACGGCCGTGGCGTGCGGCTCGCGACCGTGCACTCGGCCGACTGACCCTCGAAGCTGGTCAAACGCGTCTGCCCACGGCTGCTCGTGTGCGCGGATCTTTCCGGTCACGAACGTGATCTGCGCTGGTGTGTAGAACCCGCCCGGTCCCGCACTGTGTGTCCGAGCGGTGGACCCGGAGGCGCGGCGCATTGTGTCGCCCGTCTTTGCCGTTGCGGTTGCAGGTCCTGGCTCCTGACCCCCGACCCCTGACCCCGCCTTTTCCAGTTTCGCCCCTGACCCCTGACCCCTGACCCCTGGCCCCGCCGTTTGCCGTCGCGCCCCTAATGCGTGATAGGAGGCAAACTGCAGCCTCCCCGTCTCGCGCACCGGCCGGGGATCGCGCGACTCGGCGGTTGCCCGTGCGCGGCCACCAGTCGCAGCGGGCACGCGATACAGCGCGACGAGGCGACGCTCCGTCACGAGCTCGGCGTGCGGAGCCACCGCTGCACGAGCGGCGGTGTCGGAGCCCGCAACGATCACATAGTCGTACTCGGCATTGATCCGCTGCCAATTCAGCGAATCGAGCGGGAACGGGACCCGCGCACCCCATCGCTCATCGGGGTAGTACGACACGACGGGCTCGCGAAAATGCCCGAAAAACTTGTGCGTCAACGCGGGCGGATTCGTCGAGTACCGGTCCTCCTCGGCCAGCAACCCTGGCACGCGTCCCCCACCGTCGATCGTGTGCCAGAGCGCAAAGTGGCGAAGTGGGTCGAGCCGACGATAGCGCTCACGGTCCGCCACGATGGGCAAGAGCCGCGCATCAGGCGGCACGGCATTGATGACTGCCCGGTACGTGCGCAGATCGGCATCGAGCTGCTGCGTTTCATGCCGCACGACACCAAGGTGGAGAAGCGTCGCGACACACGGCACCGCGAGCCACGCGCGCTGCGAGGGCACCGGACCGCTCGCCGTCGCGCAGAATGGCAGCACGAGCGCTGGCAGCAGCCACCGCATGTCGACGAATCCCGCGCCGTCCACCCGATAGGGGAACACGAGGAAGAGGAAGACGAACGCGGCCGCCGACGCCAGCATCGCGTCGAGCCGCAGCGTGCGACGATTGACGCCAATGAACGCCGCAACCGACGCGACATAACCGGCACCCATGAGCGCCATCTGCGGATATGAGAACGAATAGAAGGGGCTCGCGAGGTTGGCGAGCTTGTTGGGGATCGACCGAAAATCCGGCGGCACGTGCGCCAGCGGTGGCTCCGGCCCGAGCGAGCGATACCAGATCAGATACATCACCCCAACCACCGCCGTCGACGCAACGAGCATCACCAATCGCGCGTCGAGCAACTCACGGGCGCGTGCGAGCAGTGACCTCGTTCCCTGACCCCCGACCCCTGACCCCTGACCCCTGCTGTTGATGAGTCCCACCAAGTACGCCACCCCCAGCACTACCAGCACCGTCATCGCGCCCGCCAGGTGCACGAGGAACACACCAGCGAGACCCAGCAGCAGGGGAAAACGCGCGCGCCACTGTGTCGCGTCACGCCGCGGCCACCACGCGGCGAGCCAAAACAGCGCCGCACCAACCCCCGCGACGAAATTGAAGAAGCCGATCAGCAGGTAGAAGCTCAGACTGCAGAGGACGCCGACGAGCGCCCAGCCCCGCCGCTGTGGGCAGGTGGCACGCAGCAACGCGTACATGCCCGCCGGGACCACGACGACGAGGAGGCAGGCCATCGCGCGCAATCCCACAGTTGGCCCCATGAGGTGGACCAACATCACACCCACCACGTCGAGCGCGATGTACGGTGTGGGAATGAACCGGACCTGCACGAAAAGCGCGGGCGTTCCAAACCAGGCACGGTCCATGAGGACATACCGGGCCAGGTTGTTGGTCGCGTCATGGTAGGGGAAGTAGGCCGCGCCACACACGACGACGAGGGTCGCCAGCAGGGTCAGGCCAACCAGCCATTCCTCCAGGAACCGGAGGGGCGACGACGCGCGGGGAAACGCCTGGGTGCCAGGCGCCACACGCAGTGCCCTAGCGGGGTCGGCCATTGTCTGGACCATGAATTGCACCCGAGTTTGCATCGCGAAATGCGCGCCAGGAATTGCCGCATCGATCTGGTGACACCGCTAATTGATGCCGCTGTTCCAGGGTCGCCTGCGTCCACTCCATAGGCCACGAGGCACTAACTGAAGGCACGACGGGATGTCGAATCGGCAGGAACGGCGAGTCGGGTGACACGCCGAAGCGTGTTGGCGGCCGTCGCCGCCCTCACGATCCTCGGCGCCGGGCTGCGCCTCTACCGGCTCGGGCATCAGAGCCTCTGGAACGACGAGATCGTTACCTACATCAGCGCGTACGGCACGCCATGGCGCGTGGTCACCCAGCGCGTCGAGAACAGCAACATCCCGCCGCTGTACTACCTTGTGGCCAACGCGAGTCTCTCCCTGGGGACGCGTGCACCATCCGGCATCGAGACTGCGCTGCGCGTGCCGTCCGTGCTCGTCGGCGTGCTCACAATTCCCTTGTTGTTTCTCGTCGTCCGCCCTTGGCTGGGCACACGTGTCGCGCTGGCGGCCGCGGCGTGCATTGCCGTCTCGCCCTTCCATGTCTGGTACAGCCAGGAAGCTCGGCCGTATGCGCTCCTGCTCGCGCTCTCCCTGATCGCCATGGCCTGTATACAGCGCGCGATTCGCCATCCCAGCTCATACGGGTGGAAGGCAGCCACGGCGGTCGCGTTGGCCGCGACGTTCTACTGCCATACCGTGGGACTGGCGTTCGTGCTGTTCGCCGCCGTGTACGTGATCGCTTTCGACACACAGCGTCGTGCCTGGATCGCGACATTCGTCGGAGTCGCGGTGCTGTGCATCCCTGCGGTCTACCGCCTCGCGTCCTTCCCCCCCACGAATTCAGCGGACGCGGAACGGGCGCTGTCCCCTCTGCAGCTCGGCTACACGCTGTGGAGTTTCATCGTGGGCTACTCCTTCGGCCCGAGCCTCGGCGAGCTGCACGCCGCGGATCGGCACGCGGTGCTCGCGCAGTATGCGGTATCCGTCGTGCCCGTTGCGCTGCTGCTCGGGGGCCTGATGATCTGGGGTGCGCTCACGCTCGCCCGCCGCCACGCGCGTGTCGCGCGGCTGGTGGCGCTCTGGTTTCTCTTCCCGCTGCTGTTCGTGGTCGCCGGCGCGCTGGTCACGGTGCACCCGTTCAACGTTCGCTACGCCGTGATCTCGTTCGTCCCCGTGATCGTCGTACTCGCCACGGCCCTCGATGCGCTGCCTCGCGGCGGCCTGCGCCTGGCGGGGTGGGCCGGACTGCTCGCGTTGAGCGCAGTGTCGCTGCACGGATACTACGTCGATCCAAAATATGCGCGCGACGACAACCGCGGCGCAGGGCAGTTCTTCACGACACATGCCGGCAGTGATGAGGTGGTCGTGGCCCATCGCGCGTTCACCGCAAAGGACTTTCGGTTCTATGCGCCGCCGGGGACGACCATCATTCCATATCCCGCAGGCGATCGGTCCATTGCCTCGGCGGATGTCGAAGGCGATCTCACGGGACTCGTGCATGGGGCGCCCCGCTTCTGGATGTTTCTCAGTCGATCGACATCTGATGAAATCGCGCCGCTCCTCGACTACTGCGACCACCACTATCATCGCGATGCGGCAGCGTCATTTCGATCGACGGGAGTCGAGTTGATCGCGTGCGTGCGCGAACCCACACCACTCACCACCACCATCGGGAAGCCGTGACGGATTCCAGCGGCGGCCGACACGTCGGGATCTTTCGGCTCCGGTATCCGGTCGTGTCGGAGACCTTCATCCGTGAGCAGGCGCGCTCCCTTACGCGTTACCGGCCGACCATCATCACGCGATCGCGGATGACCGACGGCGGTGAGCCCGCCGCCGTGATGACCGTCGGCGGCCATCTCCCACCCGGTGCGATGCGCCTGGCGCGGGCGATGTACGTCGCTACCGCGTCGCCGTGGCTGTTCGGGCCGCGACGCACCTGGCCACCGATCGCCCTCCTGCACGCGCACTTTGGTCCAGACGCCACGTACGCGCTCCCTCTGGCCGAGCGCCTCGGTGTCCCACTCATCACGACATTTCACGGATGGGATGTCACCCTGCCGCGATCGTCGTATCTCACCCGCGCCAGTCTGACGACCTGGCGCTACGTCGCAGGGAGCGCCGCACTCCGCCGGCACGGAACGACGTTCATCGCGGTGTCGGATTACATCCGGAATTGCCTGCTCGCACAGGGATACCCGGCCGATCGTGTCGTCCGCCTGTACGTCGGAGTCGACATCGAACGGTTCCAGCCGCTGCCGGCCCGTGGGGCCGTGCGTTTCGTGCTGTCAGTCGCGCGACACACGGAGCAAAAGGGAGTCGGCACGTTGATCCGTGGGTTCGCCCGCATCGCCGCCACGTGGCCCGATGTGGACCTGATCCAGGTGGGCACGGGCCCCCTGACGGCGGACTTGAAGCGCATCGCCGCGGAGCATGGTGTCGGACACCGCGTGCAATTCGTCGGAGCGCTGTCACACGACGCCGTCCGCGCGCTCATGGTCCGTGCCACGGTCGTGGCCCTGACGAGTCAAACGCCACCCAACGGCCAGCAGGAAGCCCTGGGACTCGTCCTCAACGAAGCCGGGGCGTGCGGCGTGCCGGTCGTCGCCACCCGACACGGCGGGATGCCGGAGGCGGTCATCCACGGCGAGACCGGCCTGTTGGTGCCGGAAGGAGATGAGCTGGCAGTCGGCGAGGCACTGGCGACCATCATGGGCGATTGCAGCCTCGCGGCACGCATGGGTGCGCGAGGCCGCACCCTCGTCTCCGATGTGTTCAACGTGCGGACGCAGACGGCAGCGCTGGAGGACCTTTACGATCGAGCGACAGGGTCCAGTCTCGCGCAAAACATTGCACAACATGATCCGCGAGACGGAGCGCAACAGCGAGTATCGTGATCGTCGGGTTCGCGTATCCGCCGGTTGGAAAGACTGAGCTGCCCGTCACGTAGAGATTGGGGACCGAGTGGACGCGACCGTTCGCGTCGACGACCCCCTGTCGCGGATCGCGGTGCATCCGCGTCGTGCCCATGTGATGCCAACTCCCCGTGATGCGCGCGGCCCACGCGCCGACGGGATCGTCAGGAAGATGCACCGTGCCGATGCCCGCCCGGGCCAGCACGGCGCCGATCGCCTCGAGGTTGCCCGTCATGCTCTCGAGATCGCGGGGATTGACGCGCCAGTCGAGCGCGACGCGTGGCATCCCGAGCTCGTCCTGCGTGCGCTCGATCATGACGCGGCTGTCGCGCCACGGCGTTTGCTCCCCGCGCCCCATGATCTCGTACACGTTTCGGCCGGGCCCGACGGGCAGGCCATACCAGGTCAGCAGGCCCGTTTCACGAATGTCGCGGACGGCCTTGTCGATCACCCGGAGCGCGAATCCGACGCCCCCGGCCCGCGCAATGGACGCGGCGTGCAATCCCCACGGGTGGCGCCGTTTCGCCTGACGCCGAAGCGTGGCGGCGACCGACCGTCGGTTTGGTGGCAAGAGGGCGGCGCTGAAGCCGGCGAGCGCCCGCGCACGCCGCGCGTCCGGGCTGAGCGTGAATGCGCCCAACGGACGCCGGACACTGCGCCGACCCTCGATGTAGAACGAGAGGTTCGCATCACGGTCCGTCGGCAGAAAGCACCCGAGTCGCACGTGCAGGTGCTCCATGAAATACCGGCCCACGAGATCGTGCTCATTGCCCAATCCCGCCGACCGCGTTGCGTGTGACGCCAGGAGAAGGCGGGCATTCTCGATGCCGCCAGCGGCGAGGATGAATCGCCGTGCTTCGACGCGGAAGCCAGTGCCCTTGAGTGTCCGCACCACAGCGGCGGTGACCGGCCCCCCGTGCACGCCCCCGTCCAGGCGCACGACGTTCGCGGACAGCACCACATGAGTGTTCTCCGACTGCGCCAGGTCCTGACGGTACGCCTGACCGAACCGTGTCGGTGGACTGAACTGATACACGATGGTCCGGAGCGCCGGATCGGAGACCGACACCCGTGGTCGATGCGGGAGCGGGGGGCCACGATCGATCTCGTCCTGACTGACGGCGAGATGGCAGAGCATCCGCGCTTCGCGATAGTACGGCGCCAGATCCCGTTGCGAGATCGGCCACCCGCTGTCAGGCACCCACTCGCGCTGCTGGAAATCGTCATCGTCCAGGCAACGGCACCAGCCGCCCCACCGCTGCGTGCTCCCGCCAAACGTTCGGACGCGACACCCGTCGAGCGGGAAGTATTCGCGCCCGACGTTGCGCCCTTGATAGAGGGCCTGCGTCGCGCGGTGCGGCTGGAGTGACCCGCTTTCGAGCAACACGATCTGCAAGGGGTGTCCGCCGGGCCTCGCGTCCTGCAGAACGCGAGCGATCGAGAATGCCGGCGGCGCCGGCGCCGACGATGCAGACGTCGCCCCGCACCGTGTCGCCCTCCGGGATTGCCCACGCGTCGACCAGCATCGGAGCCTGACAGGCCCGTCTTATGACGGCGTGAGCGCGCCCGTACGCGAGTCGTCGGGCGCCGCGGTCCTGAGCGCGAGATGCGCGAGCAGGACCATGATGAGGAGGGTGCTGAAGTGCGCCTCCGGAATGGCCTCCGCCAACAGGTTCGTCATGTACCAGATGATCATCGCCGCGACAAACAGCGCCAGCGCCGTGCGCGTACGACGGTAACGCGTGATGGCGGTCACCAGTCCGCCGAACAACACGAGCACGAAGAGACTCGCGCCAACCCAGCCCACATTGAGCAGCGTCTCGAATGTACCCTGAATGGGATTGCGTGATCACCCACCCGCGCCGGAGAGAGACCTCGGCAATGTGCGCGGGCGTCCAGAACGAGTCGAAGCCGTACCCCAGCCAGGGCCGCGCCGAAGCGAAATACAACAGATCTTCCCACAGCAGCGTCCGCCCGCTCAGCGTTGCCGGATCATCGCTCTGGGCCGACCGTCCGAGCAGGGCCGCGTTGTGCGCATGGGTGACCGTATCAGGCAGGAATACTGCGACGGCGAAGATGAGTGCGACTGCGCCGAGGGCCATGACCACCAACCGGTGTCGCTTCACGGTGAAGGTCCCGGCAACCGCGCCCACCAACATGACGGCCACGAGCGCGGTCCGCGATTTCGTGAGCAACAGCATGCCCAGCCCGAAGACGAGCAGCCCCGCGAGCAGCACGCGGTGCCCGCGGCCCATGCGCAGCGCGGTGGCCGTTGCGATCACGAGACACGCGGCTTCGATGCCATGCAGGTTGGGGTTGGCGAAGCCCACAAAGCGGTAGTCGGACGCGAACGGCTGCAGATCCCCGCGGGCGAGTGCACCGCCGATGCCAAGCACCAGCGACGTCGTGCTGGCGAAGATGGAGAAATAGAGCAGTTCACGCAGCGACCACGCCTGCGCGAGCGCGTATGCCGTGAACGCGAGGACGAGGAAAACCACCGCCCGTTTGGCAGCGAGGACGGTATCGTCTGCCCACATCACGCTCACGCTCGCGAGACCCGTGTACGCGATGAGCAGCAGGAGCAGGAAGCGACTGCCGCGTGGCGGTGCGAGAGCGCCCGGCGTCGATCGGAGCAGCCGAAGCACCGGAGTCGAGATCTGCCCCATCCAGGGAGGCGCGATGACGCCCGGCGGAATGTCGGACTGCGCCCACGCAACGGTGGCCTGATGTCGTCGCCGACGTGCCGCACTCAACGTCAGTGCGGCGAAGCCGGCGAGCAAGACGACCGCCGCCTGTCGCGTGCGTGTCCCTTCCTGGACCCCGGAAGCGGCCGCCGCCGCGGACGCCCCCACGGCGGCATCATCGCCGGTCGCAGCCGCGGGATGCAGCGAGTACGGTCCCATGAACGCGAAGAGCAGCACCAGAATCGGATAGGCAAGCCACGCGCGCGCCGCGTGCGACGACCGGCGCGTGTGCGCGGCCGCTGGTTCGAGCACGAGCGGCGGAGTGGCGCCGGTCGTGTGATCGACCGTCCATTTAGCGCCAGTCATCGGCGACCTCCCTGATGGCGCCCGACGCGCTCGGCCACCACCATCCCCAACACGTGCCATGGCTCGACGAGATAGCGGCGCCACAACCGCGTGGGCTCCGCGGCGAGGCGCCAAGCCCACTCGAATCCCGCCGACGCCGCCGCGCGCGGCGGCGTCGGCACGACACCCGCGACGTAATCCATCGCCGCGCCTGCCATGAGGATCGCGTTGGCGCGCAGCGTCGATCGATGATCGTGTACCCAGTGCTCCTGCCGCGGCATCCCCATCCCCACCACCAGCACCTGCGGATCAAACCGACCGATCTGGTCGAGCACCGCTGCGGAATCCGGGCTGCCCAGCGCGTGATCGAAGTACCCATGCGCGCCTGCAATCAGGAGTCCGGGATGACGTACCCGCAGCCGCGCGGCTGCCCGCTCGAAGACACCGGGCCGTCCTCCGACCGAAAAGACACGCCAGCCGCGCGCGGCAGCTTCCTGCATCAGCGGCCCGAGCCAGTCCACATACGTGACTCGGTGCGTTCGAGTGAGCGGTACACCGAGCAAACGAGCCAGCGCAATGATGGACATCCCATCGGCGTGCGTCACTTCGGCACGTTCATGAAACGCGCGCAGCTTCGCGTCACGCCCGCACAGGTAGAGGCTGTGCAGGTTGTGGTTCGCAACCACAATGTGCTCGTTGCCGGCGACCGCCTGCGCTACGCGTTCGGTGAGACTCGCCATGTCGTATGCGCCGACCCGGAGCCCGAGGAACTCATGCACCGGCACAGCCGTGCCCCGACCCCTGTCGTCTGACCCCAGACCCCAAACCCCAGACCCCAAACCCCTGTCTTTCATCATGTCAGCTGCAGCGCCAACCGATCGGCGCACTCCACGATCAGACGGCATCGCGCCGTCCAGCTGTGGCCATGTTCGACGAGCCGGCGCGCACGGGCCCCCATCATGGGCAGTGCATCTCGTGCAGCGACCGCACGGCTGAGCGCAGCACGGAGGCCACCGATGTCGTCGGACTTGAACAGGAAGCCAGTCTCGTTCGGCACCACGAGCTGCCGCGCATCCGCGACGGCGGAGGAGAGCACTGGCTTCCCGACCGCCATGTACTCGTAGAGCTTGAGCGGCGAGCGAAACACGGCACGCCCCTGCGTTTCCGTATGTCCCGAGTAGCCGACATCGCCGCTCGCGATCACGTGCGGCACGGACTCGCGCGATATCGTGCCGAGGAATCGCACGTACGGTCCAAGGCCGTAATCCTCTGCGAGACGCTCACAGTCGCGTCGGACCGGCCCGTCGCCGGCGATGACCGCGTGGATGGGCAGATTCTCATCACGCCGCAGGTCGGCGATCGCATGCAACAGGAGGTCGATCCCCTGCCAGGGTTCGATGCCGCCCGCGTAGACGACTGTGAATCCCTCGAACATGCGGGGTTCCTCGGGCCGCGGGCGAAAGAAGTCCGTGTCGACGCCGTTGGGGACCACCGCGATCTTTTCGGCCGGGATGCCGAGCCGTGTCGTCACGAGCTGCTTCAACGGCTCGCTGACGCAGACCAGCATGCTGCAGTCCAGATAGGCCTGCCGCTCATGACGACGCGCGAGCGACGTGAGCACCAGGCTGTTGCGGTCGACGCGGGCCTCCTCCGACTGCATCTCGTTGGTCTCGAGGATCCACGGCACGCCCGCTTCCGCGAATGCGCGACCAAGCGATTGGAAAACGGAAAACCGTTCGTACACCCAGTCGACACGCCCCACCAACTCCCGCCACGCCGTGCGCGCGTTGACGGGCGACATCCCGATCCGCGCCACGTCGGCGAGAAGCGCCCACTGCCCGCCCTTTCGCAGCAGCTTGCCCGCATTGCGCGTGACGACACCCGGTGAGCGATCCCCGACGATGTACGGCTCGACGGACCAGCCGATGCGGCGAAATCCCGACATCACGCCGAGGATGTGCGAGCGTGGGCCGCCGATCTCGGCGTCCGGCCGCGTCGTGACCCGGGGCGCTCCGGACAGATAGCCCAGCCGCCGCGGTGCGGTGTCGCAAGCCGTCATGAGCGGGCGCCTCCAGCGGCGGCGCGCAGCGTGCCCGCCGATGTGGCGGCCGCCCCGCGCGATCGATCCTCCTGACGGCAGACGCTCCAGAGAATCGTCCACATCAGCATGGCCAACAATCCGTCCGACGCGATGCTCGACCACGCAGCCCCGCGCCACGATGCCAGCGCAATCAGCGGAATGTTGACGAGTATGTTGAAGACCGCGACCGTCACCTGTGCGATCGTCCGCCGACCCTGATACCCGGCTCCAGTCAGCGTGTCGGCAGCGAAATAGTGCACAGACTTCAGGAGTGGCAGGATCGCGAGCCACCGGGTGGCCTCCACACTCGACGCGAAGCTCGCACCCAGGATCCGGGGGAGGATGGGTGCCAGCAGGAAGAGCAGCACGCCGGCGATCGACGCGTAGGCCATGGCAAGCGGCAGCAGTCGGCGCGCCAGGCTGAGGCCCGCCCGCGCGCCGTGGGCCCCGTGCTGGAAGAACCGCGGGTAGGCTGCGGCGAGCACAGACCGGATGGGCACGAACGACACGTCGATCAGCCGGTATGCGGCGCTGTAGATACCGGTCGCCTCGAGTGTGGAAAGCCGAGCGAGCATCCACTTGTCGATGTCGTTGTAGATGTTCTGGGCGGACAGGCTCGTGGCGAAGTACGCGCCCTCCCGGATTTCGGAGGCTGGATACCCGAACACGATGGCTGGTCGACCCAGCTCGTGATTGGTGATGACGAGCGAGACCAAGGCGGCCACTCCCGTGCTCGCCGCGTACCAGACCGCCCACCGCTCCGGCGTCGGATGGCCCAGCAGAGCGAACGCCACGGCGGCCAGGGTTCGAAGACCCGACAGCAGGAGGGGAAACTGCGCTGTCCGTGAGAGTCGCTCGTGCGCCTGGAACGCTTGCCCGCTGATATCGATGACACGCGCAAACACTAGGTCCGAGACCGCAACGCTCAGGATGAGCGGGAGCGAGATCGTTCGGGGGAGCGCGAGATGCGCGATCAGCAAAACACCAAAGACGAGTGCCCCAGCTGATGCCAGTGTTACGGAGAGGGCGCCGCCCCAGTAGCGCGCGAACCGCTCCGGCGAGCGCGCCACGTGCTTTACGAGCAGGTTGCCCGCACCCAGACTCGCGAACGGTGCCACGATCGCCACGAGCGCAACGGCACCCGCGAACGCGCCAAGACCATCGGCGCCAAGCGCACGCGCGACGACGACGAAATAGAACGCCTGAAATCCGACGCGCGCCCCATAGCCCAGCGTCATCCACGCCGTGTTGTGCGCGAAACGACGGCGACGAGAGAGCTCCGTCATCGCCGCAGCCCGGCTGCCGTCAGCGATCGCCTATCGCTGCGCGACCACACGAGGGTTGCGCGCATCACGATCGGATCGCGCCTTCCACCCGCTACGCCGCGCCCCGACCGCGAATGACGGCAGGCAGCGTCATCGCGAGAATCCGCAAGTCCAGCCCGATCGACCACCCGTCGATGTACTCGAGGTCGAGCGCAACCCAGCGATCGAACGCGAGCTCGCTGCGACCCATCACCTGCCAGAGCCCAGTGATCCCCGGCGGCACACTGAATCGCCGCATGAGCCACGACTCCGAGAACCGGTGCACATCACGAACCGGCAAGGGCCGCGGACCGACGAGCGACATGTCGCCGCGCAGCACGTTGAACAGTTGGGGTAACTCATCCAGCGAGGTCCGCCGAAGGAAGCGGCCCAACGCCGTCACTCGCGGATCATGCCGAATCTTGAATACCGGGCCGGTCGCCTCGTTGCGCTCCTCGAGTTCCTCCTGGAGGTGCTCGGCCCCCGCGATCATCGTGCGGAATTTGTACATCGAGAAGCGCCGCTTGTTCAGGCCGAAGCGCTCCTGTTTGAAGATGACCGGCCCCGGACTGCTGAGCTTGATCGCCATGGCGATCAGCAGCATGAATGGCGACGCGACGAGCAGCCCCACCCCACCGCCGACGAGGTCGATGGTTCGCTTGATGAGCAGCCGTTGGTCGTCGGTCACGACGTGCATGCGCACGACCTGGAACCGACCCGTGCTCTCGAATGTCGGCCGCGCCAGCGACGACTGAAACACGTCCGCGAGATAGGCGGCGCGAATCCCGAGTCGCTCGCAGAGGCCAATCGTATCCTGGATCTCGACGTATCGCGATTTGATGGGCAGGGTTATCAGCACGTCGTCGATGACGTGACGCACCAGGATGTCCTCGAGCTCCTCCAGATCGCCAAGCATGCGCCGCCTGATCTCTTCGGCGGGCTCGTCATCCGTCGTGTCGACGAACCCATACACGTGCACCGCCCCGCCCACGTGATGGTGCAACTCGCGATAAAGACGCAGCGCGCGCGGCCCGCTGCCGACAATGAGCACATTCCGCACGGCGGCAGCCGGCGGCGGCGCGGCGGCCAGCCAGACGAGCCAGCGGAGCACAGCGAGTCCGACCGCCGCCACGACGACAAACCCCGCAACGGTCGCGGGCTTCACCGCGCCGGTGCTGCTCGCCAGTGGGAACAGCACGAGCGGGATCCCGCCGACGAGACAGGCGCCGACCAACCGCGCGCCGTACTGGACCGGCGTGCTCAGGCGCCGCTCATCGTACAGACCAAATGCGGTGAGACTGGCGTGCATCACCCACGCGAACAACCCGACCAAGATCAGGTTCTTGATCGTGACCCGCATGTCGAGGAACGCGAGTAGCCCGCGGTCGCCGGCCTGACTCACATTGGACAGCACGAACACGCCGAAGACGCCAGCCAGGACGACGACGACATCGAGGTACCGACATGCGTCGAGCATCCGCTGCGCTGCACGCGGCGCACGCGGCCGCCGCGCGACTCGAGGACCGTTCCGACGACCCGTCCCCTCCAACCACCCATCCCCATTCGGGACCGCCCACCCGCTCGCCGCCGCCGCTCTGGTGCCGTTCGATGTTGCCGGGACGCCCGCCTCCTGCGCGACGTCCGATGCCGGTCCTGTTCTGAGTGGAGCGATCACCTCACCTACGCCTCCGCCATGTAGTAGCGGTCGCGGTGCCCATAGAACCGATAGGCACCGTCGTACGCCGCGTCGCGATGGAAATCGATATCGTTGAGCACGGCTCCCAACACCGGTGCGCGGACATGCCGCAACTGCTCCATTGCGAATGTCAGCGCCTGCACTGCGGTCACACCCGATCGCACGACCATGACGACGCCATCAGCATACTTCGCAAGCAGCGCCCCGTCGGTCACGACGTTGATCGGGGGCGAGTCGATGATGATCGTGTCGTAGTGGTCCCTGAGACGGTTGAGCAGCGCCTGCATTGCCCCACTGCTCAGGACCGTCGCCGGGTTGTGCGGCAGCGTGCCCGTCGTGATGTAGTGCAGCGATCCCACGCGACCGAGGTCGGCTCGTCGCACCGCCGACTCGAGGGGCGCGGACCCGTCGAGGATGTTGGTCAACCCAGGCTCTCGCTGCGAGCCGAAGATGCGATTGATAATGCCGCGACGCAGGTCACCGTCGATGAGCACCACGCTGTGCCCCCGTTGGACGAGCGTCACGGCGAGATTCGTCGCGCTAGTCGTCTTGCCATCACCCGACAGCGGGCTCGTGAGTACGAGTAACTGCACCTTCGCGTCGGGATGCATGTACGCAAGGTTCGTTTGGAGCGTGCTGTACGCCTCGGCCACCGCGTTCCGCGCCGCTGGATCCGTGACGACGACCGCATCGCCGCTCCCGTTCGCGCGCTCCGCAAGGACGCGCGCCTTGCCGCGGAGCGGAACCTTGAGCGTCGCGCCCGGGGGACCCAATTCCTCGGCCAAGCGGAGTCGCGCGAGGAAACGATCGGCCGCAGTCATTCGCGGGATCAGGCCTAGGACCGGAGTCCCTGCCGCCGCCAGCACGTCCGCACGCGTATGGATCGCGTGATCGCGGCTCTCCCGCAGGAAGGCGAGACCGAGCCCGAGCATGGTGCCCAAGATGATCCCCGCGAGCCCGTAGAGAAGCGGCCTGGGCCGCACGGGCTTCCGCGCGAGCTCCGACGGATCCATCACATGGACGCTCGGGTCTTTCACGGCTGCCGCGACCTGCGCCTCTTTGAGACGGGTCTGCAGCGTCGTGTAAATGTCCTGGAGCACGTCCGGCTGGCGCGACAACTCCGCCAGCTGCACTTGCTTCGCAGGAATCGATCGCATCGACGCTTCCTGTGTGTGAAGCACGCTATCGTCAGCGGCGATCTGAGCCGTGAGGCCTTCCAGGTACGTCGATGCGATCCCGTGCAGTTGCTGCTCGATGTCGTTCACACGGTCGTCGAGAACCTTGATATCCGGATCGTTCGGCGTGCGCCGCTGCAGGAGCGCGGTCCGTTCGTCCTCGACAGTCGCCAGTGAGCTGAGAAGCGTCGACGCCGTGTTGTTCCGCAGCAGCGTCGGGAACGCAATGAGGCGCTGGTACGGCGACGGTTGATCGGGCCGCTGCTTGGCGGCCTCTGCGGTGACGCTCGCCATCACCGTGCTCAGGGCGTCGCGCTCGGCCGCGACCGTGTTCCGATCGGCCTGCGTTTCTGCGAGATGCGTCACGTCCGTGGTCGCCTCGTCGGGCAAGCTGACGACGTTGTTCTTCTCGCGGAACGATTGCAGAGCGGACTCCGACACATTGAGCTCGCGCCCGACGCTGTCGAGTTGCTCGCGAAGCACCTTGGCTGTCCCGCGCGCTTCCGCCGTGCTCAATCCCTGCCGATCCACGATGAAGAGCCCAGCCAGGACGTCCGGCACCTGCTTCACGATCTCCTTGTCCGGTCCTCGATAGGCGATCTCGAGGACATTCGCGTCGCGATCGGGGCGGGTGATCTTGAGCGTCTTGCCAAACGCCTCGACCGCCGCTTGCTCGCCCATGATCGTCACGGTGAACTTCTCGAGGGCCAGCGTTGGAGCCAGCGTCGCGCTGAATGACGGGAACGTGACGCTCCCCCCAGGTCGCACGACACTCACATCCTTGTCGCTGAGCTCGTCGTGGACCACGTATGCGCCATCGGGCAACCGACGGCGGAAAGTGTAGTCGGCCGAATCATTGGCCGCCGCGACTTTGAATGCGGTGAAGAGTGCGGTGCGCGGCGTGTTGAGGGGCGTCGTGACGGCACGCAAGCCGAGGGAGTCGATCACTCCCTCCGCGAGCATCCGGCTCTGCAACGCTTCCAGCTCCGTACTCACGTCTCGATCTTGCCCGAGCCGCGTGAGCACACTGGGCAAGTCCACCTTGGTGTCTTCGAGACGAATCGACGCCGTCGCCTCGTAGATGCGCGTCGAGAAAATCGTGTACAGCCCGACCAGTAGTGTCACCCCGATGACACTTAGGGCAACCAGCAATCGGTGGCGCCGCACGAGCGCCCAGAGACCGCTGATCGTCGCGGGGTCGACGTGGGCGAAGTGGTCATGCGGCAGCGAAATCGCGACCCGCTGCACCTCGGGGCCCGCCGGCAGCTGCGGGGGGTGCGAGGAGTGGCCGTTAGTTGGAAGCATGGTCACATCGAGAAGAAGAGGGCATGTATGGGGCTCCAATCGCATCGGCCGTGCCTCGGAGCACCAAGCCCATCCATGTTCGATGTCGTGCGCGTGCGCGGAGCGAGCTCATCGCGTAGTCAGAATCCGTGATTGATCGAAATCATAGTTGTGCCGAAGATGGCCACTGCGCCGATCACGGCTCCGACGATGTATCCATTTCGGGCGATCCAGCTCCGCTCGGGGATGAACAGTTCGTCGCCAGAACGAATCGCGGTCGTCCCGATTTGGTCCGTCGTCGTAACCGGCACGTTTTGTTTTTTGCCGTTACGGATGAGCTCGAGACGCTTCTGATTCCCGTCCGGCGTCGCACCGCCAGCAAGCGCAATCGCGTCGGCCACCGACATCGTCGGATCGACGGGATACAGCCCCGGGTTCTTGACGGCGCCGAGCACGGTAACGCGCCGGAGCGGCGTGATCTCGATCGCGGGGTTGCGGAGGTATTCAGAGTACGTCGCGACCAGCAGGCGCTGCAGCGAATCGATCGTCATATCGGTCACATGGATGGTACCGATCTTCGGAAAGACGGCTTCCCCGTGCACGTTGACGTCGTAGTCGCCCGAGAGATCCGGCTCGCGCCAAATCTTGAGTCGCACGATATCGCCAGGATACAGCACGTCGCGCGGATCCGGCGGTCGCAGGGTCAGCTGCGCGGAGGCTGTGGTCGAGCTCCCGGCTGCGGCGAGTGTCGCCGGTTGTTGGGCGCTTCCCGAAGCCGAGGGCAACGGCGCGGGCGACGTCACGCCGCCCCGCGACGCCACGCTCGAGGGGGCACACGCGACCACCGCCAACATCCCTGCAGCACAGAGCGCGACCGCGATCGGCAGTCGCTGCGTGCAGTCAGTCACTTTGTCGCTCTCCGAGCGGCCGTGGGTCGAGTTCGCGTGATTTCTCACTCCGGTTTCGCAAACGGATGCGTTCTGGCGTCGTCGACTGGAGCCGACGTCGCGCGTGTTGGAAATGGAGCCCTTGTTCGACATCGTTCGTCCTTGCTCCCTGGACCACGGAGGCTGAATACGCAACGAGCCGCAAGTCCCGCACCTGACCGTGCTCATGACCGCTAGTGCACGACACTGCGTTGTTGCATCCAAGGTCTAATGTGATGCACCTCACTCTTGATCGAGGGCCTCACGGACGAATCCGTTAGGCAAGAGAGGGACCACGCAGCGCGTGATCGGCCCCGTCGCTCGAAAACCGGTGCTGGATGGATACGAAGGTCTGCATATAGCGATTGCATACTCGGCCGATGCGCGGAGGCGTGCGCTCGAGAGCGAGACGCGATGTGTGCAGCGAACGAGAGTAGACGCGGCCTCGCCCGCCACGCACTCGCACGAGGACAGCAGCGAGATCACAAAGTGGACGCGATGGGCGCGCTATCCCCACGCTCCCGAGCGCGGTCGCGACAAGCCGCTATGCCGGCTGGCTCGCAGCGCTCGCAACCGCGGCGCCGCGTCGCGCCCGAAGCGCCGACCGCATCGCCTCGCCTTCCGGTGAGGCCTTGAGGGGATGGACCGCCAGCATTCGGCGCTCAAGGAGTGCAGAAGCAGTCTGGGGAATTGGGGGGCGGAACTGGATCCAGACGCGGGCTTTCGTGGGATCCTGCGTGATGTCGATGAGGTGATGCCCGACGGCTTTCGTCGCGAGACCCAAGAGCACGTCTTCCTCGACGGTCAGCGCGCGATAGCGATCGGGGATCGCGCCCAGGAACCCGGAGTCGTGAATCGCCCGGAGCGTGTCGCCGTGCATGCCGCTCAGCGCACCGAGCACGTGCTCCCCCATCGCGTATCCATGGCGGCGGGCGAGCGGGAGGTAGGATGCCCAGAACGGGAGGCCGACCCGCACGGACCGTCGATCCTTGTGGACGCCGACCGGCAGCAAGTCGAGCAGCATGTTGCGGCGCAGCCGGCCAAACGTGCGTGCTCCGCCATTGGCCCCGATGCGGTACGGTCCGACGACCCCGGGCCCAACGGCAGCGAACCGGCGTCGCATGAGATCGGCGACGCCCGGCGCGATGAGGTAGGTATCCGGATCGATCTTGATGATGAGCTCCGGCACGCGCGGCTCCCGCGCGATCGTCTCGAGCAACGAGAACACCGACGTCGCGATCCCGCGGTACCCGCGCGGCGCGGGATTCCGCAGGACGAGCGCCCCCGGATGAGCGGCCGCCCACCCGGTCAGAATGCCATGCGTGCCGTCCGTCGTGCAGTCATCGAGCACACAGATGCCCGCCGCCGGCTCGCACGCCCGAATGCTGTCCAGCGTGTCGGCCGCAAGCTCGCCCTCGCCAGGGCCCACAACCATGATGAACCACGTCACGCGAGACGTCGCTGCTGTGCCCATCAGCCTCGAGAACGAGGCAAGATTCGCGCAACGGCCGCGGACACGAGCGGTAGTGAAGGAATCTTAGCGCGATCTGCCCATCAATAAGGAACGGGGCGAGCGACCCCAGTCGCTCGCCCCGTTCCGCCCCAAACCTACAGGCGGTACTCGGCCGCGCCTAACCCATCATCACGGTGATGCTCAGAATGCCTTCCGATATCCGACGAAGATCGTCGTGCCGTAATACTCGCGCTGCACATTCCACTGGGTGCGTGTGGTGCCGTTGAAGAACCCAAACACGGCGTTGTTGATGTTCAGCGCCTGCAACGTGATCGCGTCGTTGCGGAACACCGTGTAACTCGCCGCGGCATTGATCTGGAAGTGCGGGTAGTTGTAGTTGTCGCCGCTCGTCGGGTTGCTCGTGCCATCTGCGCCGTAACCGTAGACACTCGCCGAGGTGTACTGACCCGTTATCCGCGCGGTGATCGGCGACATGTCGTACAGCACCGACACGTTGTACATGTTCGGGAATTGCCGCGGCAAAGGAGCGTGACGGAAGGGCTGGCCGGCGTATGGATAGATCGTCTGGCCAGTCAGCGGATCGCCGTAGTTGACCGTCGTGTCCTGCGGCACGATCGCGCGGGACTCGACGTGCGTCCAGTTCACGTCGAATCCAAGGCCGCGCCACAGCCCTGGAAGGAAGCTAAAGTGTTGCATGTAGTCGAACTCGAAGCCCCAGAGTGTGGCGGCGGGCCCGTTCTCTGGAGTCGACGCGATGTACGGCAGCCCGCCAATCACCTGGTTATACGGTTGCACCACACCGGTGTACGGCGCGAGTCGCGTAAAGATGAAGTCGCGGATGTCCTTGTAAAACAGTCCGCCTGACAGGACGCCGACGGAACTGAAGTAGTGCTCGGCAAGCAGGTCGTAGTTCCACGCATATTCTGGTTTGAGATCCGGATTGCCCACCGAGATGTTTTGCGTGAAGCTCCCACGGAGTGCCTGGTAAGCGTTGAAGGACGGAGCGAGATCGCCGTAGTTCGGCCGCGAGATACCCTTCGTGACTGCTGCTCGAAGGTCTGTGTTCTCATCGACATTGTACTTCAGCTGCAGACTCGGGAAGGCATTGGTGTACGAGTGCGCCCCGTGCACGGGATTGGCGAGATCGTTATCGAGCGAGTCAACCCCATGGCCGACGTACCCGATGGTGGTGTTCTCTACACGCACACCCACGTTGACGTGCAGCCGGTTGATGTCGATCGTTTGCATCGCGTACGCCGCATTCACGATCTCCGTCCCTGCAAAGGTCGCCAGGCTGTCTTGATGCCCGTTGGCTTGAAACGTCCATTGCGACTGGTTGTTCACGAGGAAGTTGTTGACCGCCTGGATGTTGCCGAACGGGGCCAGCGTATAGCACCCCCCGCAAATGGCGCTGTAGAACGACGGATACGTGTAGCTCCCCAGGAACTGCCCGAGGTAGGCGTTGTTGGCGCCAGTGTAGTTGTAGCTCGGCTGATTCGAGAAATACCCCTTGTGCTGGTTTTCGACCTTGACTCCGATCTTGAGTGACGCGGGCAGGCTCCCGTAGTTGTACTGCGTCAAGGCGTCCGCTTTCGCCCCCACGATGTAGCCGGTCGTCAGTTCGTTGTCCGTGCTCAGGGACTGCAGCTGGTAGTTCCCGGGCGTGGCGAACGCGCTCCGTGTTCCCGCGTCGACGCCATACTGCGGAATCAGGTGGCTCCCAGTCGGTACGTAGTTGAAGGGCTGCGTGTAGTTGTAGCTGTCGTCGTAGTGATCGTGCTGGTTTGCATTCGAACCCGCGTAATTGGCGCCATAGCTGAGTTGGAACGGGCCGAGATCGTGCTTCGCACCGCCCGTGAATCCCCACGTGTGTTCGATCGGGCCGCGGTTCGATACCGTGTACCCGATGTTGCCGCCTGTGACCGTGGGGACCCCACCGACCATTTGCAGTTGGCCCCCGCTGATGCCCGTCTCCCAGCGGTTTGCCTCGTCGAAGAACGCGCTCCACAACCCCTTCAGGAACACCGAGGACGTGGGCGAGAATCGGTAATCCAGATCGCCAGCCAAGCCGTACCGGGTCCTGAAGTAGTCGTACGGGCGCTCGCTCCAGCTGGGCCAGGCCGTCGTGTACTTGGATCCGTTGGACACGTTGAAGAACGTGCCGTTTGGGCCAGGACTGACCGCCTGCCACGACGGCTCGACGTCGCTGATGGTACGGTTGGTCCGGTCGATCGATCCGTCGAACAGGAAGCCAAGCTTCTGACCCGTGCCGATGCGACCACCATAGCTCGCGTCGCCGTGGCCGTTGTCAGTGCTCTGCAACGTCTGATAGCCGAACAAGCCGGAGACATAGCCGCGAGGCGCGCCTTCAGGCACTTTGGTGACCAGGTTGACCGAGCCGCCGATCGCATCCGCATTTAGGTCGGCCGACAGCGTCTTGTTCACTTCGAGCGCGCCAAGCACGTCAGCCGGCACGTCGTCGAGCTTGACGGATCGGTCGCCGTTCAACGTACCGGGCACGTCGGCGCCATTGATCGTAACATGCTGGAATTGCGGCGGGAGCCCCCGGATCTCGACGAACTTCCCCTCGCCTTCATTGCGTTCACTCGTCACGCCGGGCATGCGCGCCAACGCTTCGGCGGCATTGTAGTTGGGGAGTCCGCGAATCTCGTCGCCTGACATCACCGTCACGATGTTGTCGGCTTGCTTCTGCTCTTGCAGCGCTCCGGCCACCGTCTCGTTCTGACGCGGCGACGTGATGACGACAGTGTTGAGGGTCGTCGCGACCGCCTTGAGTGCGATGTGCGTGCTTACCGTCTGGGCACTCGTGACCGTCACGGCGATCGTGTCGGTTCTGAACCCGATGAAGTGCGCCTGCAAACGATAGGAACCCGCGGGAACGTCTGGAATGACATAGGAGCCGTCGCCTCCGGCGTAGCCGCCGTATCGGCTGTTGCCGACGATGGTGACCGAGGCGCCCGGGAGCGGGTGACCTGCCGAGTCGGTCACCTGACCGGAGATGGTGCCGGCACCCTGCGCCTGCAGCGTGTGCGGGCCCAATGCGGAGATGGCGAGCACACTAATACTCGCCAGCACGGCTGCACGAGCCGCGCGAGTTACGGAAGATGACATGGATCCCTCGGAGGGCGGGTCTGGAAACGACTGAATCACCCGCGAAGCTATCGGCAGCCACTCCGAGGTGCGGTCACGCGCAGGCAACGCCGTGTACCGGCCTTGCGATCACTGGAACGCGATTGCGTCTACGTCTTGTAACGGACTGCGGACCCCGTTGGCAACGTCGAACAGCGAAAGCGTGTGACGGCCACGGGTTGGAGCTCGGGCCCGGACCGAAGCGTCGGTGACAATTGAAGATGAAGTCGCGGATGTCCCGTTAGAACACGCCTGCCGACAGCACGCCGACGGACGTCAGCACAAACGCAAATCGCCCCGGTCACTGTGGCCGGGGCGATTGTGTTGGATGGTGTTTTGTAGGGGCGACGCCTGCGTCGCCCGGTCGATTAACGGTGCCCGCCGCCGTGACCGCCACCCCCACCCGCGTGGCCGCCACCACCCGCGCCACCGCCGCCAAAGTGGCCACCACCACCGCCACCCATGTGGCCACCACCCCACGACGTCATATGCGAGTGACCACCGCCGCCGCCACCGCCCCGGCCACCGCCGCCCCAGCCACCACCACCGCCGCTCCGGCCGCCACCGCCCCAGCCGCCACCACCGCCGCGCGGCGCGCCACCTCCGCCACCGTGCGGCGCTTCGGCGCCACCACCACCACGCGGCGCGTCGTACCCACCGCCGCCACGCGGCGCTTCAAAGCCTTGACCGCCCGATCGCGCTTGCGGCTCCACGCGGTACGCACGGGCCGGCGCACGCATTGCTTCGGCCGGTGACGGCCCGCGCATCATCGGCTCGCCAACCGCACCGCCGACGCGCGTCGCCACTGGGGCGCCACCCATTCCGACGACCCGCGCTCATGTGCTCGGCCGGTCCGACCGGCGTCGCACGGTAGGCGCGCGCGAGATCGCTGCTCGGCACGACCCGCCCCATGCCAGGCGTGAACGCCGGTCCCGTACTGCGCACCTGGTGGAACACCGTCGCCGTGGCCGGACTGCGGTACGGCGTGCTGTGCCCGATCCCACCCGGTGCGGTCGTCAAGTGCGCGTTCGCGAACACCGCCGGCCGACCGACGAAACCGGTATGCGCGACGTAGCCGACGCCACCGAATCGAGTCGGCGCGAGCGTGTGCGACGCGAAAAGTGTCGCGCGCGGGCGATACCCGACCACGACCGGGGGCACATAACCCGGCCGGTGCGGGAAGGGGGCGACCGGAACGAACCCTGGATAGTAGCCCGGGGCATAGCCGTAGTAGCCGGGATAGCCGCCATAGCCGTAGCCGTAGCCAAACCCGACGCCGAATCCGAATCCGAATCCCGCCCCATAGTACCAGGGGCTGTAGAACCACGGGTTGTAGGCCCACCACGGCGCAAACCCGTACGCCGGTCCGTACCACGGGTTGTACCCGTCGTCATACGGCCCGTACGGTCCCCAATCCGGATACGCGTATCCGCCACCGTCGGGTTGCTCATTCGCGTACGTGTTCTCGTGGGCATGATGCGGCGTGACGCTGTACGTCACGAGATCGTAGTCGAAGCGCCCGCCGGCGGTCGCCATCTTTTGCACGACATCGGTGAGCACGGCTTCGGCGTTGATGTTGCGAGCCGTGTCTGGCAACGCGGCCAACGACCACTGCGCCCCATTGCGGAACGTGTCGAAGTGGAACGGATCCTTGGACACCGCAGCGTACACCGTGCCCGTGCCGCGCGTGCTGCCAACGACGAAGCTCGCGTCCATTCCGGCCCCCTGCACCGCAACGTCCGCGTTGGCGCGCACAAAATCGTCGTCACCCGGGTTCGTCGGATAGAGCATCCGCACCGCGCCGGCCGGGTCGGCGTACAACACGACCAGGTACGAGTCATCGCGCACGTGCACACGCACGCGCGCGTGATCGCCGACGTCGAACACGTTTTGGCTGTTCAGCGTCACACGCACGGCCGGATCGTCCGCTGGATCCACCGTGCGGGCCGGGCTCACGCCACCGGCGGTCACAACGCTCGCAACGGACCCGACGGCGGGCGCGGGAAACGTCCCAACCGCACTCGCCAGGACTGCCGCCAGCATTGCCGAGATCATAAAAACGCCTCCTTCACCCGCTTAAATGGCCCCTGCACACATCGAGCTGAACACTCACCTACGCTCGCTCTTCCTTTCCTATTTACGAAGATCCCATCCGTAACGCTCGTCCGTCTGCAGTACTTCCCGAAGCCCAGATTCCTAACCCCAAATCCCTGCCCCATATATATACCCCGCAACCGCCCTCATCGTGCCCGTCCGGGAGACGCCCCGGACTACGCGTGTTTCTCCCCCTTCTCCCCCTCCCCGCCGCCCTTCTTGCCGCCGCCTCCGTTGTTGCCCTTACCGCCCTTCGACCCCTCCCCACTGTCCCCACCCTTCTTCGCCTTCACTGTCCCGCCGTGCTCGGCGCTGCCAGCCGGTGGCTTCCCCGCTGACCCATGCGAGGGCGCGGGGTTCACCGTACCCGTGGCATGCGAGGGGGCTGGGTTGACCGTGTTACCGGTTATCACCCGGCGAGGAGCGGCCGGGGTCGAGCTTGACGGCTGCGCCACCGATGGCGCATGCGACACAGCTACCGACCGATCGCCACCAGCCGTAGGCGAATGCTCGACCCGAACCGCGGGACCCACTTCGTTCGGCCTTGCGGTGAATCCCCTTGTCCCAGCCGGCGCCACCGGCGTCGCGTTCGTAATGCCCGGACGCATTGGGCGGAGTCCGCCGTTCGCGGGCGCAACGGTGGCCGGTCTGACGACTGCGACGTTGTTCGCGAGGTGCGGTGAGCTGGCCCGGATCTGCGCCTCCTGCGCCCGCTCGAGCGGAAGCCCGTGGTTCGACTCGATAGCAGCTCTCTTGGCCTCGAACGGAATGGGCGGGGGCGGAGGCGCGACACGAGCCACCACCGGACGATCCATGATCGCCGCCGGCGGTCGCCGGATCATTGCACCTTCATGCACCTGGCCGAGACTCTCACGCGTCGGTACGACCTGGGGCGCCGCACCCATCACGGGCGCGTGCCGTATTTCATTGGTGACCCTGATCGGAGCCGACTGCACTGGACGCGCGCTGGTGAAGGTGGTCGTGGTCGTCGCCACCATGGCGCCTGGCGCGTTGCGATTCACATACGTCACATTCGTCACGTTGGTCACATTCGTCACGTTGGTAATGTTTGTGACGTTCCTCACGCTCGTGACGTTAACCTGCCGCACGTAGGCCGGACTGACGGCGTATGCGGGGCGATAGACTTCCTGCGGGCCCAGCGCGAACCACGCCACCGTGGCACCTGCACCAAACGCAACACCGACGCCCACGCCCGGACGGGGCATCGGCGCTCCTACGAAGGCAACGAGTGCGGGAGCGTACACCGGCCGCGCCACCATCTGGCCAGGCACCCATCCCCATCCGCCGCCAACGTAGACCCAGCGGCCGTAGTGATAGGGCGCATAGCCCCACGGCGCGTCATCCACCCACGTCCAACCCCACGGATCGACCCATACCCAGTGTCCCGTGTGATATGGCGCCCAACCGGGCGCCATGCCTGCGGGAATCCAGACGTTGCCGTACTCAGGAACGACTTCCCAACGTCCGTAGGCGTCGAGGTCCTCGTAGCCCGTCATCTCGGTGCCGACGTACCGTGCCGACTCTGAGTGGTCTTCACGATGGTCGCGGTCCATGCACCACTCGTCCCACCCATCGTACGCGGGTGCGTCGACGAGATCATACGTCGGTGAGTCTGTGCCGCGAATCGAAGCCTGCTGATGTGTGTTGACCGCGAACGAAGATCCAGCCGACGTCACTTCAGCGCCGCCCGACCACACGTCGACCACCGACGTTGCGCCGTCCGGCCCGACGTCCACGCGGTATTCGCCCGCGCGTCCCAGCGAGATCGCGCCGTTCGGCGTGTCGATCTCGTAAACCTGGCCATCGTCCAGATGACGGACTCGAATCGTCACGGACCCTTGCGCCAACCGCACCTGCATCGTGTTGTCGTCGAGCGATGTGATGTCGAGCTCGGTCTGCGCGTTGAGACGAATCGCAGTCGAACCCACATGCACCTCGGCGCGTGAGTTCGTGTCTGCCCAAATCGCGTCACCGGTTGTCAGCGGACGGTTGGGCACGGCCGCGGCCCACTGATCACTCCCAGCGGGTCGAAGCGAGATCGCCCCAGTCAGATAGTTCAGTCGCGCAACACGCGCCGGCGGATCTGCTTGCGCCTGTACTCGAACGGGCGCGAGAACGGACCATGCGCTGGCCGCTGCGAGCGTGATCAAGCTAGAGGAAACCCAGGTTCTCGTCATTGTTTTGCGCCTCCGGCTACGGGATGTCTAAGCAAGGCTCGGTCCGTCTCGGTGGATTCCCCCTGCAGACGATCACGTTCCCCTGTAAGTCAGTGTCGATTGATCGGTTACAAACAAACATACGTGTACTGCACGGTTCGCTGGAACGGTGCAAGTGAACCTCTTAATGGACTTTGTTGACCTCCCGGGAGGACAGGGAAGCCGGGGCAGTTAAAGCCGGGTGCCGGGCGGCGGGCGGCGAAAGTAGACAAGGACCGCCTAGTCTACTTTTGACTCTCTGCGGTTCTACTTTCTCGGGCGCGGAGCGCCCGCCGCCCGTCAGCCCCCTATCGCCGCATCCACCATCCCACACCACGCGTGTAGCAACATGAGATGCACTTCCTGAACGTGGGCCGTGATGGCGCTCGGCACGCGAACCAGGTGGTCGACCTCCGCGCCGACCAGTCCCGCCTGGCCAGTCAGCGCCACGGTCGTCGCGCCACGTCCCCGGGCGGCGACCAGCCCACGGACGACGTTCTCGGACTTGCCGCTCGTGGTGAGCCCGAGCACGAAATCGCCCGACCTCGCCAGCGCGTCCACTTGGCGCTCGAACACGAACGCATAGCCAAAGTCGTTGGCTATGCAGGTCACCGCGCCCGGGTCCGAGACGAGGGCAATGGCCCGGAGCGGACGGCGCGTCCGCGCATACCGGCCGATCAGCTCGCCGACGAAGTGACTCGCCTGCGTCGCGCTGCCGCCGTTGCCGAAGGCGAGCGCCGTCCCTCCGCCCTCGAGCGCCCGCACGAGTGCGTGCCCCACCGTCTCGGCGATGGCCTCCACCTCCGTCGCGCTCGCACGCACCGCTTGTTGGTGCGCCGCGAAATGGTCAGCTAGCCGTCCCACATCGCCTCGCTGTCCCCCTCAAGGAAATCCGATCGCGGAATTTGTCGGGTCGCCGCCTGTTTGGCGAGCGCACGGTGGCACAGATTGCTCAGAGGTAAGGTGGGAGCTACCGTATCCTGAAGCCGCGAATAATGCGTCGGATCGGCGGGTAGGGGCGACGCATGCGTCGCCCGCCTTTCACCGATGGTCGCGAGGGTAGCATGGCTCGACGCAAGCGCTCGACAGAAACGCGCGGTGCCGACCGCCTTGAGGAGTATCACGAGAAACGGGACTTCGCCAGGACGCAGGAGCCCGCGGGCGGGGCGCCATCGCCCTCGCAGCGTGCCGCACTGGCGTTCGTCGTGCAGAAGCACGCGGCGAGCACGCTGCACTTCGATTTTCGACTCGAGCTCGATGGCGTCATGAAAAGCTGGGCCGTGCCCAAGGGCCCGAGCCTGGACCCGACCGTCAAGCGGCTCGCAATGCAGGTCGAAGATCACCCGATTGAATACAACACGTTCGAAGGCACGATTCCCCACGGCGAGTACGGCGGAGGAACCGTCATGCTCTGGGACCGCGGCACGTACGGCCCGGATCGGGACGCGAGCGCACGGACCGCGGACGATCGATCGGACGTCGAGGTCCTGCGCGACGGCTACGAACGCGGCGAGTGCAAGTTCGTGCTCTACGGTGAGCGGCTGCGCGGCTCGTGGGTGCTGGTCCGCACGCGCCTGAAACGCGGGGCATCGACCGCCAAGCCGCAGTGGTTGCTCATCAAGCATCGCGACGCGTACGCTATGCCGGGATCCGATATCGTCGCGACCGACGAGACCTCGGTCACCACCGGGCGCACGATGGAGGCCATCGCGGGACACCAGAAGCCCGCTGCGCGCACGGCGGCTGCGCGAGCGCGGCGGCCGCGCAAGTGAACCGTCGCAAGGCGGCGAAACGATCCGCGCGGACCGCTTCCCCGTCCCCGACGTTGACGAATCTCGACAAGGTCTTCTTCCCCCACGACGGCTACACGAAGGGCGACCTGGTCGACTACTACACGCGGATGGCCGCTCAGATTCTGCCCGCCATTCGCGACCGGCCCCTTGCGCTCAAGCGATATCCCGACGGCGTGGCCGGCTCGTTTTTCTTTCAGCAGAATGCGCCCGCCGCGGATCGCGTGCCGCGCGGGGTCCGCGTCGAATCCGTGCGTGTCGTGTTAGACGGCGCGCCGCACCCACGCCTCATCGGCGGCGACCTCGCGACGTTGCTGTACACGGTGCAGCTGGGATGCATTGGCGTCGATCCCTGGCACGCGCGCATTCGAACGCTCCAATATCCCGACTATACGATCATTGACCTCGATCCCGGCGAGGCAGTCCCCTTTCCGCGCATCGTCGAGATCGCACTGTGGGTCAAAACCGCTCTCGATGCGGCCGGGTTGCACGGCATCGCGAAGACGTCGGGGTCTCGCGGCATTCACATCTATATCCCGCTGCCGACCAGGACGTCCGAGGCCACCGCGCTCGCTGTCGCCCAGCACATCGCGACGCGCGTCGCCGAAGCGCACCCGCGCGAAGCAACGATCCTCCGCGGACTACGGGATCGCGGGACCGACACGGTCTATCTCGACTACCTGCAGAACGCACGAGGCAAGACCGTTGCCGCTGCGTACTGCGTGCGTGCAGTGGCGGATGCCCGTGTCTCGACACCGCTCGAGTGGTCGGAGCTCACGCGCGCGCTCGATCCTCACGCCTTCACGCTGCGCACGGTCCCCGACCGTGTTGCTCGTCTGGGCGACCTGTGGGCTCAGGCCATGAAGAAACGCAATGCCACCGCGGCGCTCCGCGACATGTTGCGGGAATCGCGCGGCAAGAAATAGAGATGGCGACGTTCGGCTGAGCTTCTACTCTCTCGGCCGCGCCGCGGCCGCCGCCCCCGCCGACGGCTCGATCCCGTCGACGATCCTCTGCTCCATGACCTCGGCCGATACGGGGCGAGCAAAGAAGTATCCCTGACCGAGGTCGCAGCCGAGCGCGCGAAGGGCCTGCCACTGCTCGCGCACCTCGATACCCTCGGCAATGGTGGTGAGCCCGAGGTTCTCTGCGAGCGCGATGATGGCGCGAGCAAGCGCGGGCTGACCACGCTCCCTGCCGATGTCGTCCACGAATGACTTCGCGATCTTGAGAATGTCGATGGGAAACCGCTGCAGGTAGCTGAGGGACGAGTATCCCGTCCCGAAGTCGTCGATCGCGAGCTGGACACCGACCGCCTTGAGCTGCGTCAGCCGCTCGAGCATGGTCTCCGTCCGCTGCATCAGCACGCTCTCGGTGAGTTCGAGCACGAGGCATTCGGGCCGGAGTCCGGATTGCGCCAGCGCGCGACGGACCGCATCCACGATGCTTGGGAGCTGCAGCTGCTGCCCGGAGACATTGACCGTGAGCAGGAGCGGGGTCGGCGTTCGCAGGCGCGCATCCCACTCCGCCGCTTGTCGGCATCCTTCCGAGATGACCCATTCGCCCAGCGCGGCAATGAGCCCAGTCTCCTCGGCGAGCGGGATGAACTGCGACGGATATAGCAAGCCACGGCGTGGATGATTCCAGCGAATGAGAGCTTCCATCCCGGCGATGCGTGCATGATCGAGCGAGACAATCGGCTGATACAGGAGCATCAGCTCCCCTCGCTCCAGCGCTCGGCGCAGATCGGCCTCGAGCTCCAGCCGGTCGAGTGCCTCGCGGTGCATGCGTGTCTCGAACTGTTCGGATCTCGCCTTGCCGCGGCTCTTGGCCGTGTACATGGCCATGTCGGCATTGCGCAGCAGCTCGGAGGCGGTCATCCCCGGCGTAGCCACCGCGATGCCGAGGCTCGCGGTGACGACCACCTCTTTGCCTTCGACCGCAAATGGCTCCCTGAGCGCCGCGGTGATTCGATCCGCCGCCAACCCGGCCAGTGCGGCGTCTGCATCCTCGATCAACACCGCGAACTCGTCGCCCCCCAGCCGCGCAACGGTGTCCGACGCGCGAACGCTGGCCGACAGACGCACGGCTGCCGCGACGAGCAGGCGGTCGCCCGCGACGTGGCCCAGACTGTCGTTGATGGTCTTGAAGTTGTCGAGATCGAGAAACAGGACAGCCATGCCTTCCCCGTGCCGCAATCCGCGCTCGAGCGCGTGCGTGACGCGATCGAAGAAGAGCGCGCGGTTGGCCAGCCCGGTGAGTGGATCATGGAAGGCCTGATGCGTCAGCTGCGCCTCGAGCGCCTTGCGCTCACTGATGTCTCGGGCGTTCAGGACGATGCCGCGCACCGTGGGCTCGAAGAGCAGATTCGTGCCGACCGCTTCCACGGACAGCCACCGCCCATCGCGGTGTTGGATGCGCCACTCGGTCGGTACGGTCGATGCGCCCGGCGGCGTCGTGGTGGACAGCGCCGCCGCTCCGCGCGCGACGTCGTCCGGATGCAGCAGGGACATCAGCTGCGCGCCCTCCAGCTCCCGAGGCTCGTAGCCGAACCAACGGGTGACCGACGGACTGATGAAGGAAATGACGCCGTCGCCACCGGCGATCGCGATCACGTCGGAGGAATGCTGGACCAACGCGCGGAACCGGGCTTCGTTCTCCACCGCCGCCGTTTCGGCGACGAGCCGAGCGTTCTCACGCACGGCCGTCAGCTGGCGCAGCACAATGAGGAGCGTGACCAGCAGGGTCCCCTCGGCCAGTGAGGTCCAATTCTCGTTCGTGTGGCGGAGCGCTTCGCGGATCAGCAGCGCGTAGCAGGCAACCAGGGCGATATAGGGCAGCGGACTGAAAGGCTGCACGCGCCCGCGACCGACGCTTGGCCCTTCCCGCACCGGCTCCGGCGGGTCGAAGGCGTAGCGCTGACACGCCCACACGAGCAAGAGCGACGAAGCCACGAACGCCCACCAGATCAACCGGCTCCAGCCATTCGAGTGCACCAACTGACTCGACAGGTCTGCACCGGCGAAGACGGCGATGCTCAGCACGAGCGCGACGAACCGGGCGCGCCGGCGGCGCGGCCGGAGCCAGACCGTCGTCAGTCCGAGCGCGATCGCGATATCGCCGGCGGCGTTGGCGACGTCGAGAAACTGCCGCAGCGCCGGCCGGCCGCTGGACATCGTCGGCAGGACGACGAGATACCACACGACCAGTCCGATCGCGAGCAGGATCGTCGTGGCATCGTAGAGGAACTTGCGCCGCTCCGCTTCGATCCGCCTCGCGCGCGGCAAGGCAAGCAGCGCGGCCAACCAGCAGGGATACAGCAGAAGCATCGGCAGGTTGACCCAGGTGTTGCTCGGGTCCCTGTGCAAGCCGTACGCATAGGCGATCCGCGACAGCGTACCGATGAGACCAGCGACAAACCCCAGCCCGATCAGCTCGAGCGCGCGCCGCAGGCCCATGTGCCCATTGCGAGGAATGCGCGACGCGGTGATCCACGTCATCGCGATGATCCCGATGTTGATCGGCACAAAGCCCGACACGAGGACCAGTCGCCCCGCGAGGGTGTCGAGCGGCATGGCGCCGAGGTACAGGGCATACCATGCCGCATACGCCGTCACCCCGACTGCCAGCACATTGGCGGAGTCGCGTAGCCACCGGCGCATCATGAGGGCCATACGGTGGAGGACGCGCGCCTGCTACTTCGGGAAACGGTTTTGGTGAAACGAGTTAGGCTGGAAGCTAGACGTTGGACGTTAGACGTTGGACGTTGGAAGAGAAACCTCGAGGGCCAGCTGCAGCGCATCTAGCTGGCCCTCGAGGTTTGTCGTCCAACGTCCAACGTCTAACGTCCAACGTCTAGCCTCTCACACATGACAGCGATCCAACCCCCGCTTCTCCAGGTACCGCTGGTGATACTCCTCTGCCTCGTAGAACGGCGGGGCAGGCTCGATGGCAGTCACGATGGGGTGATGATAGCGACCGCTCGCGTCGAGCGCCGCGAGCGAGGCTCGGGCCGCGCGCTCCTGCTCCGGCGAGGTGAAGAAGATCACCGACCGATACTGCGTGCCGACGTCAGGTCCCTGTCGGTTCAGTGTCGTCGGATTGTGGTTCTCCCAGAACACGCGCAGCAATTCGTCGTAGGAAACCCGCGACGGATCGAAGGTCACTTCCACGACTTCCGCGTGCCCCGTGCGATCGGTGCACACTTGCTCATAGGTGGGGTTGCGGACGGACCCGCCCGCGTACCCAGAGCGTGCATTCAGCACACCTGGTATGGCGCGAAACAGCGCTTCCACTCCCCAAAAACAGCCCGCGCCGAAGACGGCGATTTCGGTCTTTGCCCTAGCGGCCACCGCGGCGTCGCTCGACCCCGATGCTTGCTTCGCTTCTGCCATTATGCCGTTACACCTCGTGTGAACTCACGCGGGCACGGGTGCGGGTCCGCGGCGAAGGCGGATCCCGCACACCGCGAGCATGCTGCCCGAGAAGGCGGCGTACACCCCCAGCGCCCCCGCGACGCTGTCGGGACCCGCATCTTGATACTGCAAGACCACGAGCCCGAGTGCGACACCAACGGCACCGCTGAGGGCGAGCAGCCACTCGCGGCTCGGATGGTGGACGTGCACGGCTGCCGTGATGCGAAAGACGCCGGCGGTGATGCTCCAGGCCGCGACCAGTGGGACGAGCAACTGGGGCGCATCGTGGCGCGTGAAGAATGCCGTGAGACCCACGACGACGCCCAGCGCGCCCTCGATCACGAACAGCGACGAGCGCAGGTCGGTGCCGCTCGCCCGGGTGGCGGACGCGACGGTGACCGCGCCGTCAGTCAACGCGTACACCCCCACGAGAGTGCCCAGAGCCGCGGCAGTCACTGCGGGCATCACGAACGCGAGAATCGCCAGCGCGATACCGACAGCCCCGCGCACAATGATTGTCCACGCGAACTGGACTCGAGGGGAGGCGGACATGGGTGGGTCCCTCCGGTAGCCGCGGCTCAGTCCTGGGCACGCCTGCCGCCACAAAAAGCAACGTAGTCGCTGGCCACCCATCACGTCCAGCCGGTTGCCGGGACGCGGCGGGATGCGGTAGAGGATGCTAGCTTGTCTGGCGCGACGAGTGGCTGGCTGCTCGCGGCGTGGCTCGAGCAGGGCCGCGATGTCGCCCCAATCATCACATTCCATCCTGGCCCCGCAATCATCAGTATGCCCCGCACATTCCCCGCGCGGTCTCCCAAACGGCCGAGACGCGCGCACCGCCTGTGGCAAACGTTCGGCGTCGCGTGCCTTGCGTGTCCCGCAGCCATGAGCGCCCAGACCGGAGACGCGCTTCCGCTCAAACACCCGCCGCAGGCCACGCATCCCGCCATCACGGCGGCGGATCTCGAGACGAGGCTCTACATCTACTCGGATGATTCGATGGAGGGCCGGCGCGCTGGCACGCCGGGCGACCTCAAGGCAACCGCCTACATCGCCGCCGAATTCAAGCGCCTGAAGCTCGTGCCCGCGGGTGACAGCGGCACCTATTTCCAGAATATCCCGCTCGTCACGTTTGCATTCGACACGGCAGCACCGCTGGTGGTGGGCACCCAGCACTTGAAGTTCGAACGCGACTTTCTGCCAGTGAGCCGGCGCGCCTCCCAGTCGATCGATGGGTTGCAAGTCGTATATGGTGGACAGCTGTGCGACTCCGGCGCGACCCGGCTCACCGATGCCCAGGTCGCGCACAAGGTCGTCCTGTACAACTTGCCCGCGGACGCGATGGCGCGAGCGATGTGCTTGCAGCGGTCCGGCCGGGTGCCGCTGCCCAAGGCATCCGGCATCGTGTTGCCAGGCCTGCAAGTGCTTCCGCCGCAGGTGGTCAACTTTCTCGCGCGGCCGCAGACGGTCCTTCGGCGCCCTGATGCCGACACGACCCGCGGTCCGATCCTGGTGCTGGTCACGCCGGAGGCCGCGCGCGCATTCGTCTCGCACCCACTCGACAGTCTGACTGTGGGCGACATCGGTGCGACGGTGGAGCGCGGGCCAGCGTTGAGCGAGACACCCGCCGCCGCCCGCAACGTCGTTGCGATCCTGCCGGGCAGCGACCCGAAGCTCAAGAACGAGTACGTCGCCCTTGGCGCGCACAACGATCATCTCGGTGCCACGTCGCCGGTCGATCACGATTCCATTCGGGCGTACAACCAGGCGCTCCACAATCTCGGCGCGGTCGACCCGTTCACCCAGATCGATCAGGCCAAGCTCGCCACCATCCACATCAATGTGGATTCGCTGCACCGGCTCCGTCCGGCGCGCCGCGACTCGATCGACAACGGCGCAGACGACGACGGCTCCGGCACTGTCGCCCTGCTCGAGATCGCCGAGAATCTCGCGTCGGACAAGCACCGGCCGAAGCGCTCGATCCTCTTCGTGTCCCACACGGCCGAGGAGCTCGGCCTGTTTGGGTCCGAGTACTTCACGGACCATCCGACGGTCCCACGAGATTCAATCGTCGCGCAGCTCAACATGGACATGATCGGTCGCGGCGACTCTGCGGACATTGTCGGCGGAGGGCCCCGGTACTTGCAGTTGGTCGGATCGCGACGCCTGTCGACGGAGCTCGGCGACCTGGTCGAATCAGTGAACAGATCGGAACCCGAGCCGTTCGTCTTCGACTACCAATTTGACGCGAACGGACACCCGGAGAACATTTATTGCCGGAGTGACCACTACGAATACGCGCGCTACGGCATCCCCATCGTGTTCTTCACGACCGGCCAACATTCCGACTACCATCAGGTGACCGATGAGCCGGAATACATTGACTATGCCCACCTGGCGCATGTGGCGTCATTCGTGCGCGATGTCGCGGTGCAGCTCGCAGATCTCGATCACCGCCCCCTCGTGGACAAGCCGAAGCCCGATCCGCATGGAGTGTGTCGCCAGTAGTCAGCAGCGAGCGCGATCGCGGCCGCGGAGCTTCGTGGCCGCGGTCGCGCTCTGTATCGTCGCTCCCCCCCTCTCGGCTCAGCAGCAGCCACCGCCGGTAGGGTTCGGGCGAGCGGTTGGTCAGACGGCGGTCGGGGTCCTTGGTATGGGCGCCGGATTCGTCGGCACCGGGTTGGCCACCCGGTGGGTCGCCACGCACTGGTTTCACGCGTCCGACGACCAAGCCTCTTCGGTCGCGCTCGGCGCCTCATACGTCGGCGGCGCCCTGGGGGCGGCGGCCGGTCCTACTATTGTAGGGGCGGGTTCAGGCCCGCGCGGCACGTACTGGGGCGCCCTCGCCGGATCGGCCGCCGGCGGCGTCGGCAGCTTCCTCATTGTCCGCCTGAACCGCGCCGTGGACCTCGGTACCATACCCCGCATCATCTCCACCGCGGCGGTTCTGACACTGCCAGCGATCGGGGCGACCGTCGGCTATAACCTGAGCCGGCACTGACGGCACAACTGCGGGTCTGGGGTTTGGGGTCTGGGGTTTGGGGTAACTGCAACGACACCAAGGGCCTCGGCGCACATCTCGACTGGCGCTGAGGTATTGTTGTTGTAACCCCAGACCCCAAACCCCAAACCCCAGACCCGCCCTTTCAGTCCCCCCCAGCAGGCCTTACCTTCCCCCACCTGCCCCTTGGTGTAACTGGCAACACGCCTGACTCTTGGAGGGTTTTCGGGACACCACGTCGGAAACGACGTGTGTGAATGCGCTCAAATTCGGCGAACGGTGTCACATCCCAACGCCGAGCCAAGCCGGGCCTGACCACCGGTCCGGAAGGTGTAGAGACTCGACGGGCGCGACCTGACCACCGCGGGTGAAGGTCAAGACAGAGTCCGGGCCACGAACGCGCGGCGGCGCGGCGGCGAAAGCCGAAGTGGTGGAGGGATCAGGAGAGTCCTGGTTCGAGCCCAGGAGGGGCAATGGCAGCGCGGTGGGTCGTCAGGCTTCGGCCATTCTATGAACGGAATCGACGGCCGGCCCCGGCACATCGGGACTGGCCGTTTTGTTGGCTGCTGACTCCGCGTGCCATCGGCATCGTGCTCGGGTTGGGGTTCGCCGGAAGCGCGTGCAAAGACACGCCACCCGCCTTTGGGTCGTCGCGCGCGGAAGCCCGGACGCATGCCAACGACCTATTTACAGGTCTCCAGCGCCGCTTCACCAACGTCGATCGCAGTCCGGAAGCAGCAGGCACCCTCGCCCGCATCGACCGAGCGGTGTTCACACCGTCGCAGGTGTTCGACGACTCGGCGCTCTGGAATGTCCTGCGGAGCGATAGCGTGCGCGCGATGATGCTCACGGGACACGTCGCGCACGATCGGTATGTCGTCGCACAGGTGAGCGAGACCGCAGCACCGCGCGACCTCGCTGCTTCTCGCGATGAGATTCGCCTGGCGCGCGTCGGGCACGACCAGTACGAGTGGTCGACCTTTGTCGATCAGGCGCTGGGTGCGGTGATGCCGGAGGATGTCGGCCGGATCGTGAGCTCCATGCTCGCCGCTCCGGCCGCGACGGAGGAGCCGGCGCTACACGCTGTGACGGCCGCGGCGTTCCCCAGGTCGAGCGAGGTGTTGGCGAAGTTGTTCTCCATTGATAGCCTGCAGCGTACGCCGAGCGACGACGGCACGACCCTCGTCAACCTCGTGGTCGGTCTCCATCCCGACGGGCTGCACGCCGAATATCCGGCGTTTGCCACCTACTTGCGGACGTATCTCAATCCGGTGCGCTTGCGGTCCGTCGTTCGTGATGCCGCCGGCGGGGAGTGGTTCGATCTCGACCTCGGCGCGAATCGGCTCCGGATGCGCTTTCGAAGTGATCGGGATGGCCACCTCGCGCCCATCGCTGGCCCACGACGGGCGATGCCCGACTCCGTCATGTTGGTCTCGGACTTTCATACCAAGGTCTGGCTGTTCTCGATCGGCATGACTGGACTCACCGGCGACGTCGCACTCTCGCATACCTCGCAGTCGCTGGGCGCCCAACTGACGTTCCGACAGGAACCGCGGTGGCACCTGCCGCTCGCCGTCTCGCATTTCGTCAAAGGGTCCCTGCGCCGCCCCTTCGAGGGGAGCGGCGCCCAGTATCGCGTGGCTGTGTCCAACCCCGATGGGAACCACACCCTCCTGGAGCGAGAGGGCGACGTGACGGTTCAGGAGAGCCTGATCATGCGGTGGTTTGGCGGGCTTGGCGCACACGCCTTCCGCGAGTTCTCCGGGCCAGCGGAGGTCCAGGAGAGCGCGTATTTGGCGACGGTATTCAGCGCACTACACGACGACGTCGACGCGGCACTCGTGTCGCCAGCGACGGTCGCGGGCGAAGTTGAAGCGGGTGCGAAAAGGCCGTAACGGCGGGTGTGGGGTCTGGGGTTTGGGGTCTGGGGTAACTGCCAAAAATGAAAAGGGCCGGTCGCGGTGTATCGCGACTGGCCTTCGCTGTTTCCCCAAACCCCAAACCCCAAACCCGCCTTTTGCGCCCTTGCCGCTAGGGGTATGCCACGCGCGCCGTCATTGGAACTCTCCGTCCTACCGAGCGGCGGCGGGCAACATCCCCTTCGCGACATCTATGCCGCATCGCTGGCGAACCAGCGGGTGAGGTCATCATGGAGCTGAGGGGAGTCGAACCCCTGACCTCTGCAGTGCGATTGCAGCGCTCTCCCAACTGAGCTACAGCCCCCCAGCGCTGCAACGTAGAGACGGATGGGGGGAAGTCAAGGTAACCATCGGACGTCCGACGTTGCACAAAATCGACGTTGAACGCCGGCTCGTGCACCTCGCCTCAGCGCGCTGCGATCACGCGCGTCACACTCCCCCGGCCCGCGCGGGGAGTAGCGTCCGACATGCATGCCGCCGTGTAGCGGCATCGTGTGCGCTGGTGCCGCCCGCCACCCGATTGACCGATCTGCTTGCACTGCCATCGCTCGCCCCACGCGGGGGAAAGCAACGAGCGGCCAATCGGAGCGCGAGCGTCAAATAGGGGCGGCTAGCTCGCGGCCGCCCCTCCGCCGGCTTCGGCCTCGTCGCCCCGCGTTGAGCGGGAGACGCGGCTCCGATCTTCGACCACTGACTCGTTGCGTTGGGCAATGGCACGCCGTCGGGCGCTGGCGCTACGCGCGCCACCCCCTTCACGGCCGATCGCCGCCATGTGCTCACGATCTCGGCTGACCGTCTCGCCACCTTTCCGTCCGGCGACGCGTGCTTCGTCCGCCGTCCACTCGTGCGCCGTGCCTTTTTGATGCGCGGCACGACCGCCCTTGCTGGCGATTTCTCGTTGCCGCGCTCGATCCATTGACGCGAATCCACGATTGCTCGTGCCGCTTCGCGTCTGAGCGACCCGACCCCGCCCCCCATCCATCTGCTCCACCCCGCGCTCAGTATCGGCGCTGATCCGATCCGCCATTTCCCCTCCCTCTCTGCGACTTAATGCCTTTTCTGATCGTGAGACCACAATTAGCCCCGCAAAAGCGAGACCAAACTCCTGCTCGCCACTCTGACCGGCAGCATCCAACGCCACCTGGCCTCATGGCCACCCCCGGCCCGTACGTCGATTCGACGCCACTGGGCCTCGGGAACACGTGGCGGCAAATGCTGCGCCAACGCTGCAGCGATGAATAAATCCGCCACCAACCGGTGTCCTCTCGCACGGCCCGGCGCGGGGAATCGACCCGAACGACCCGCATCATACCCGCTGTTCGGCGCCGTGGTCGTGCGAGGTCGAGGCTCGCACCGTTCTCCTGCTGATATAATCAGCGGGCTTGCACGACGCGAGTCGTTATCAAAGATCGGATGCCCACGCGTCGGTTGGAGGCCCATCGAGCGCCTCCAGACGCGGTCGGGCGCCGACCTGGCGCCGTTATATTCCTCGCCCATGTCGCTCGCAGTGCGCTTTCTGGGTACGGCGGCGTCACGGCCGACGGTCGAGCGCAACGTATCGGCTATCGCTGTTGTACGTGACGGCGAGACGCTCATGTTCGACTGTGGCGAAGGGACGCAGCGCCAGATGATGCGCTACGGTATCTCGTTCGTGCTTGGCGACATTTTTTTCACGCACTTCCACACCGATCATGTGCTCGGCGTGATAGGGCTCCTGCGCACGATGCAACTGCAGGGCCGGACCGAGGTCTTGCGGGTGTGGGGACCGCGGGGGGTGACCAAGGTCCTACATCGCGCCGAGGTCTTCAATAGCGATCGCCTCGGGTACCCGGTGTCCATTACCGAGCTCGAGCCCGGGACGCCCATTGCCCGCACGGGCTACGCCATCCTCCCCTTCAACGTCTCGCACCAGGGCACCCCCGCTGTGGGCTATGCGCTCATCGAAGAGATCCGGCGCGGACGATTCCATCCCGAACGCGCCCGCGAGCTGGGCATCCCCGAGGGACCTCTGTGGGGCCAACTCCACAAAGGGCACCCCGTCACCCTCCCCGACGGGCGTGTGATCCAGGCGAGTGACCTCGTGGGCCCCTCACGACCCGGCCGGCGGCTGGTCCTCACCGGGGACACGCGACCCTGCGACACGACCGTCGAAATCGCGACCGGGGCCGATCTCCTGGTGCACGAAGCCACGTTCTCCGAGGAGGAAGCGGCGCGCGCCGTGGAGACCGGCCACTCGACCGCCCGCGAGGCCGCCGACGTCGCCGCACGAGCCGGCGTGCGCCAGCTCGTGCTCACCCACCTCTCGGCCCGCTACACCCGCGACACCTCAGACCTGGAGCGCGACGCGCGCGAGGTGTTCCCAGCCACGATCGTCGCTCGTGACGGCATGGAGATAGAAGTGCCGTTTCCAGATGAGAGAGCGGGTGACGGGTGACTACAGCAAACCGCGAGGGCTTGTTGATCGGCGGGTAGGGGCGACGCAATGCGTCGCCCATTGTGTTGATCGGCGGGTAGGGGCGACGCAATGCGTCGCCCATCGTGTTGATCGGCGGGTAGGGGCGACGCAATGCGTCGCCCGTCGTCATCGCCCGAACGGTGTTCCCGTCACCCGTCACCCGTCGCCCGAATCCCGGCCTCTTCCCCCGTCTACGCCGCCACGCGCGGATCCAGGGGCTGCCGCCCCGCATATCCAGCGTCGACCTCGTGCCAGTACTCCACGGCAGGCTCTCCGAGCCGCCAGCAGAGATAGATGGTCCGGCCGTCGCGCTGCGCCGGAAAGTCGACGAGGCCCTGCACGTAGTCCTTGAACTCGACGCCCAGCGCCGCCAACTCGCGCTGGAAGTGCTCCAGTTCCACTGCGAGAGCCGCCACGTCGCGCTCGAGCTCCGCGGCGCGCGGATCGGGCGAGCCCACGCTATTCGACACGGACACCAGCTCGAACTCGCGGACCCGTGCCTGCCAACGGCCGAATTGCACGACGATGTCTTCGACGATGCGCCGTACGAGCGGCAGGGTCCTGTTGGCCATCTCCGGAGTGAAGAATTGCGGCATCGCTAGCGCCTCTCTTCGGCCGCGCGTTCCTCGAGCCGGCGACGCCGGCGCTCCTGCGCCGCGGCGTAGCGCCGCACCTCCTCCGGCGTCTCTGGCACGAGCGGTGGCACTTCGATCGGTCGTCCGTCGCGGTCCACCGCCACGAAGGTCAGATACGCCGAATTCGTGTGCCGGCGGCGACCGGTGATCAGGTCCTCGGCTTCGACGCGGACACCCACCTCCATCGACGTGCGACCGGCGAAGTTCACACTGGCCTTCATCACGACGAGATCACCGACGTGGATCGGTTCGCGGAAATCGACTCGGTCGATCGAAGCGGTGACGCACGCCGACCGCGCGTGCCGAAAGGCCGAAATCGCGGCCGTCTTGTCCATCATCCCGAGAATCACGCCGCCAAACACATGGCCCAGCAAATTGGCGTTCTGCGGCATCATGAGCTCGGACGTTTCGTGCTGGGACTCACGAACGGCGCGGGGCCGGAGGTGCGAATCTGACATGCTCGAGCGCGTGCCTGGATCAGGGCCGAGACGGCGCGGGACCGCGACGTCCATGACCGACGGCGCGCGGCGTCGTCCGGTCACCGATCGGGGAATCGTGTGGACCGCTCGCACCACGCGAACGAGACGTTCGCGTCCGGAACGATACGAACGCGACGCCGTGGCCGCGGCCGCGAGGCGACGGCATCGGGAGCGCCACACTGCGCGCGTCGTCACCGTAGAGCGCGGACTCGTCGAATGCCCGAACGAGCGCGCGGCGAGTCACAGAATCCACCGGCGGGGCATCGAGCCAGTAGATGCGGCGCGTCGGCGCCGGAAAACGGCCCACCCGCCACTCGCGATGCGCGCCGTCCCGTCCGCCGCTGGCCACACCCGCTCGACGCAGCACGAGCACGACGCCCTGCCCCTGTTCAGGACCCCCGGCCGTGTCATACTTGGCGATGATTTCGACATCCGACCTGGGCGTCCAGTGATCGCTCGCCGAATCGGCTCCGCCGAACGGCAGGGTCGCTCGTTCCGCCACCCACCAGGGTGAGGTGCCCCCCTCGACCAACCGGATGGGGGGCACCGGCAAGGTCAGACCTTCGCCGCTCCCTGTCCCCCGAGCGAAGAACTGCACCCCCGGGTCGCGGTCGACATCGAGGACCGAGAAGGACAGCGGATCGAACACGAACCCGCCCAGCGACGCGGCAGCGCGTCCCGCCCGCTCGTCACCCGCGGCCTTCGCGGCCCGTATGGAATCGACAGCCGCCTCGAACGCGCGGCGCCCTCGGGCAATGGCGGTTTCCGCGACGACGGGCCCGAAGAGGCCCCGGAGCGTGGCCGCCTTCGCGAGTCTCAGATCCACGACGCCCCGCCGTACCGTCTCGCGCTCGGTCGCGCTGACCTCGCCGGTATCCGGCGACGTCCCATGGAATCGCTTCGTCGACGATGCGCCGTGGTACTCGTATGACACGTACGGACCATCGACATCGATGATGTCGACCTCGCCCGTCACCGACGTGGTCGGGTCTTCGGCGGCATCCGCATCCGGCGCGAGCGGCGCGTCGTGGGGATGCGCCCGAGCGTAGCTGCGCGCCGCCATTGCGACGGTTGAATCCCTGAAGACCGGCTCGGAGTCACCGGTCAGCAAGTCCCGCCGGTAGATGCGCTGCGTCGTGAACACGGCGTCGTAGAAGGAATGATCTTCGTCCGCCACGTAGAGCTCGTAGAACCGTCCGCCGTAATGCGCCAGAAGAAGCGGCGAGCCACGCACGCGCACACCCTGCGGGCCGGTCGTCACCCAGAAGGTCGAGTCCCCGGCGGCGAGCAAGAACTCTGTGGACGGCGCGGGCGCGGCGGTCTGCACGACGCGCTTCGCGCGGCAGGCAGTTCCCGAGACGAGCATCAACGCACCGACGACCGCTGCTGACGACCGATGCAGGCCGAGTCCGGCACTTGCCCTGCGACGTCGCACCGTTGCTCGGGACGCTGTGTGACGCATTACGAGGGAATATAGTCTTCGTTGGTTAGATTTCGCCGCTTTCAAGACGCACTGTGCGTCAGCCGCCCCCCTGCTCACTGTCGTCGTGCCAAGCTTGCCGCTCGCTCCCCGATTGCGACGTCCCGTCGCGCTGACGGCGTTTTCTCTCTGGGCGTGCAGCGCCGCCCCGGATAATTCGTCGGCACCCAACCACGCCCGTGCGAGCGCGACGCCGCCGCCTGCAGTCATCGCATCGGCGCCGCACACACCTCCCACGATCGCGCGCGCGACACCCAGCCGCCGTCTCCGACAACGCGCGACCACGGGCGACTCGGCGCCGAGCGTGCTCCGCGGGCTGTACGTCAATCGCTTCGCGGCACAAAGTCCGCGAAAGATGCGTTCGCTGATCGAGTTGGCTGATTCGACGGAGATCAATGCGTTCGTCATCGACATCAAGGACGAATTCGGTATCAACTACGCGTCTACGGATACCCTCATCCGACGAAATGCCGGGCGCGCGGGCACAATTCCGGACTTGCCCGGCCTGCTCGACACGCTGCACGCCCACCACATTGCCGCCATCGCGCGCATCGTGGTCTTCAAGGATTCCGTCGCCGCTCGGCTCAATCCACCATGGACGATTCGGAAGACCGATGGATCGCCGTGGCGCGACAAGAAAGGCTTGATGTGGGTCAACCCGTACGACCGCGCGCTCTGGGAGTACGACCTGCATGCCGCGGAAGAGGTGGCACGCCTCGGCTTCGATGAGATCCAGTTCGACTACATCCGCTTCCCCGAGCCATACAAGAGTCTCCCCACCCAGGTATTCCCGGGCGCGCACGATGGACCGAAGGCCGCGGTCCTGGCCGAGTTCCTCAGGACGGCCCACGAGCGGCTGCACCAGCTTGGCGTGCGGACCACCGCCGACATTTTCGGCATGGTGACGAGCGTGTCAGGCACACTCGAGGTTGGGCAGCAGTGGGAGACCCTCGCACCCACAGTCGATGTGCTGCTCCCCATGGTCTATCCGTCGCACTATCCGCCCGGATCGTTCAACCTGCCCCACCCCAACGGCGACCCATACAAGGTGGTCTTTGCCGCCATCTCGGCCGCCCACCGTCGTGACGCCACGATCGGTCTGACCGGACAGCAAGTCCGCCCGTGGCTGCAGGCGTTCACCCTTGGAACGCCCCACTACGGCGCCGCCGAGGTCCTGGCCCAAAAACGCGCCGTCTACGACGCCGGCTACCAGGGATGGGTGCTGTGGAATCCCGGCTCGCAATACGGCGCGGTACAAAGTGCGCTGGCTCGGAAAGGGGCTAACGGCGGGATCAGGGATCAGGGACCAGGGGTCAGGGAACCCACCGCGAAAGCCGTCACCAATCCGCAGTCACCTACCTAGCGGTTTGTTCGCTGACCCCACGGGCGCTGAAGCGCCCGAGAAAGGAGAAAGGTGAGAGGAGAAAGGAGACGGGCCGCACCTCGGGGCGCCTGGTCTCCTTTCTCCTTTCTGTGGTTCTCCTCTCTCGGGCGCTTCAGCGCCCGTCCCAGACACCGCTGTTGGCCTCTCACATCTTCGCACTGACCGTCAGCGTGAGATGGATCGGCAGGCCGGGTGTCAGGAATGGAACGACCAGGGGATTCACCGGCGGACTGTTCGCCCCATACGGGCCCAACGAATTCTGGGCTTCGATGCCGTACGTGTCATACCGGCGGTTCAAGAGATTCTCCACGTCGAGCTCCACGCCAAACCATCGATACGCCACGTGGCCGCTTAGTCCCGCCACCGCGTAGCCCGGCACCTCGGGACGCTGGTTGGACTCATCGCCCTGGAGATACTGCCCAGAGTATCCCCGCACATCCGCGAGCAGGTCGACAAGGGTTCGGCCGAAGAGCCTGGTCCAGCCGATGCCCAGGCGGCCCCGGTGCAGTGGTGACGACGGAAAGATGTCACCCGGCCGCGTCGGCCGCGGAGTGGTGTCGGCGGTCTCGATCTGCACGGTGCTCTGGTAGGTCGCAGCAACGTAGCTGTACGACGCGAAGAGCCTGAGCCGGTCCGGGAGCCCGACCTGGCCCGACGCTTCGACGCCCGCTCGCCGCGTGCGCGGCACGTTCACGAAGTAGACCTGCGTCAGGTTCGGTGATGCGAACTGGATGTCGTTCAAGACGTTGGTCCAGAACAGATCCACGTCGAGGTGCGTGCGGTTGGCGAAGTCGATATCCAGCCCACCCTCGAAGTCCTGCGACGAAACGGGCTCCAGGTGCGGGTCGGAGCCCAGCGCGGACGGGAGCGAACACGGGGCCGTCGGGCTCGCGCATGCGAGTTCCAGCGCCGCCGGTGCACGAAAGCCGCTCTTGAATGCCGCGTATACCTTGAGATCCTGCGCGATGCGATACGTCGCTCCGATCTCGGGCGAGAGGCGATCGTAGGAGCTCGTCCCGTCGTTGGCGGCGTTGAGGTCGTCGACAAAGGGAATGTGAACGTAGTCCGCTCGTGCACCTGCCGTCACATCGAGTGTGGGCGATACACTCACGATCGCCTGCACGTAGGCACCGGCATTCTCCTGGTGCACATCGGCGAGCGTGGCGACGGAGTCAGGCTGGCCGCCCCCGACGTTGACGAGACGGAAGTGCACGTTGTCCCGCTCGTACTCCACACCCCCGGTCAGCCCCACCGGTACGGTGCCGATCAGGAACGGGCGCGTCCACTCCGCCGTGAGCCCGCCCGACGCGTTGGTGATGAACCCATCCGTGTTCGGTGGCGGCACATTGGCATTGAATTGCTCGAAGTTGTTGCGGCGTACGAACACCGTGCCGCGCACGATCCCGCCGGCGACTGACTCCGTTCCGCGGAGATTCAGCCCATACGCCTCGGGCGCGAAGAAATCGCCCGGCGTGTAGTTGATGCGGGGATCGATCGCCAGATAGCTCTCGGGCAGCGATCCGGCCTCGTAGAGCCGGTCGTGGCCATACATGATGCTGAGCGCAAGGTCGCCGGTATCACGCGCGCCGCCCCACTTGTGCCCAATGGTCGCGAACACGTTCCGCGTGTTGGACGATGTGGCCTCGCGCCACCCGGTGCCGTTCATCCCCGTCGCGGCGATGAACCCGTCGACCGATCCAGCCTTGCCGCCCGCGGTGACCGTCGCGATCTGTTCGCCGAACGACCCCGCGCCCAACTCGACGGACGCCTCCGGAGTGTCCCCACCCCGTCGTGTCGTCAGGAGGATCGTGCCGCCCAGTGAGTTCCGTCCGAACAACACGTTCGATCCCCGCACCAGCGTTGCCCGGTCGACAGCCGCCATGGGCAGCAAGTCGAAGTTCACCTCTTGCGCATCGGGCTCGTTGACGCGCATGCCGTCGAGGAACACGCTGACGCCCTGGGGTGACCCGACGACGGGCGACACCGTAAAGCCGCGGACCTCGAGCTCGGGCTGCAGTGGGCTGCCCTGGTCATCGTACATGTTGACGCCCGGGAGATCCTGCAGCCCCTGCGGAAGCGACGCCGGACCGGCCACCGTGTGCGCCAGATCCACCCGCTCGACCTGTGTGGGCGAGCGCTCATCCACGTCCGACAGTCGCGTGCCGGTGACGACGACCGCCGACAGGCGCTGAGTCGCTCGGCGCAGCGAGTCGACATGCACACTGTCGCGCCGCGCCGAATCGGCCGCGCTGCGCGCCTGCGGCTGCTGCGCCGCCCCGGGGACCGTGACCACCACCAGCATGGCCGTCGCGACGGCGGCAGCGATGGCTGCCCGGCATGGCAGGGAGCTTATGCGATCTCGACTCCGGACCATCGCTCGATCAGCTGCACCGCCTCGACATGGTCCGCGGCCTCCCCCAACTCCGCGTGAGACAGTCGCATCATTTCGGCTGCGAGCTGGACGACTGGGGAGGGGACCTTCTGGTCCCGGAGAAACGCCGCGGCGATCGCCACATCCTTGTCGAGAAGGGCCAGTCGAAACGTGCGAGGAAAGGCTCGTGTGAGGACGCGCTGTGGGATCAAATTCATCGTTGCGTTCGACCGACCACTCGACGCGTTGATCACGTCGAGCGCAACCTGCGGCGCGACTCCCGCCTTGCGCAGCCCCGCGAGCCCCTCAGCGGCCGACCAGATCGCGACCGCCAGGAGTGCGTTGTTCACCGCCTTGACCGCGTCACCCGCCCCGACTGGCCCACAGTGAACGATCTTGCTGCCGAAGGTGGCCAGCACTGGCCGAACCCGTTCCAGCACCGCAGCGTCCCCGCCGCACATGATCGTCAGCGTCCCCTGCTCGGCACCGCTCGTGCCCCCGCTCACGGGCGCGTCGATGTAGGCAATCCCCCGCTGAGCCAGATCCGCCGCAATCTGGCGCGACGTCGGCGGATCGCCTGACGTGCAATCGACCCAGATCGCGTGCGGTGCGACATCGTACAACAGCGTCGGGTTGTCCGCGAGAAGGGCAACGACGTCGGCTGACGTCGACAGGCACGTAATGATCACGTCCGCGCGCTGAGCCGCTTCCCCAGCGGTCGCCGCGACGCGCGTCGGCACGCCAGGCGGAATCGTGGCCTCAAACCGTTCGGCGCGCGCCGGGGTGCGATTCCAGACCGCGAGCTCGAGTCCCGCCGCGGCGATGCGGTGCGCCATCCGTCCGCCGATGTCCCCCAAACCCAGAAAAGCGATGCGTGTCATCCCGCAAAAATACGGCAACGGTCGCCCAATATGCATTAGGGCTTGAGGATCGCCGTCACGCGGCACTGCCCGTACCATGTCTGCTGACCAGCGGGTAGGGGCGACGCAATGCGTCGCCCTGCTTGTGGATCGCCGCGAACCGCACCGTCCGTGCAATATCCGCTGATCGGCTGGTAGGGGCGACGCAATGCGTCGCCCTCCATGGCCGCCCGCACGGGCTATGCGATGACCAACCGGGGGCGCAACGCCGCGTAAATTTCGGCGATGCCCCGTCGGAACGTCGTGTTTCTGCTCATTGCGACCATTGCCGCGATCTTCTGTGCCCGCCTGGGCGTCTGGCAACTGCACCGCCTCGCCACGCGGCGTGCACACAACGCCGTCGTATCGTCCCGCCTCGACGAACCCCCCATCGCGTTGTCAGCAGTGCCAGCCGACACCGGCGAGCGCCGCTACCGGCGCGTGCGACTCGCCGGCACGCTCGACTTCTCACACGAGGTGCTGTTGATCGACCGAGTCCGGGACGGCGCACCTGGCGTCAACCTCATCACGCCGATGCGCGCCGACTCCGGTGTGCTCGGAGACACGACCGTACTCGTGGATCGCGGCTGGGTCTACGCCGCCGATGGCATGTCGGTCGACGATGCACAGTGGCAGGAGCCGACCCATCTGACGGGCACCGGATATCTGGTCGCCCTCGCACCGGGCCAGGGCCCCGCGACCTTGTCGTCGTCGGGGCATCCGAATGAGTACCGGTGGCTCGACCGCGCCGCGATCGAGCAGCACCTCGGGCATCCGGTCGCCGACTACCTCGTGGTATTGCAGAGCGGCGGGCAGGCGACGGCCGACGCATCGCCGGATGCGAGCGGAGTCCATGCGGCACGCGCCCCAACCCGCCTCCCGGCCCCGCCGCTCGACGAAGGCCCACATCTGAACTACGCGATCCAGTGGTTTTCCTTCGCCATCACCATCGTCGTCGGCACGTGGTACGCACTGTTCATCGCGCCCCGGCGACGCGACGTTGTCGTGCCGCCTAGAACAGCGTGAGCTGATCTCCCATCCGTTCGGGGGGAACCGGCGACTGTCCCAGGAGGTCCTGGAGCATCCGCGCCGACGCCGGAGCATGACCGGCGAAGAAGTTGCTCATGTACGCGTAGACCGCCTTTACGCGATCCTGCAGCCGGCGGATCGCGTCGGCCCACACGGCGAGGTCGCGCGATCGATCGACCTGCAGTCGTGTGTGGTCGACGAGATCGCGGTCGGGGCCCAGCCACCGGACATAGGCGAAGTCCGCGGTCGGGCGTTCGACGAGCGACAAGGTGACGCGTCGCGGGATGAACCGGGTATCCGTGAGGGCGAGCGCCACGTTGTGCTCCGCCAAGAGCGCCAGGACGCCGTCATGAATCCATCCACGGTGTCGAAACTCGACGGCGAACGCGAGATCGCGCGGCAAGCGCGGAAGAAACGCAGCCAACGCGGGCAGCTCAGACGGCGTGAACTCGGGCGCGAATTGGAAGAGAATGGGCCCAAGCTTCGGCCCAAGCATCCGCGCACGATCGAAGAAGAGCTCTGCCAACTCCATTGTGTCGCGCAACCGATGCTCGTGCGTCACTTCCTGCGGCATCTTGAGCGCGAAGACAAAGCCCGCGGGAACGCGCTCCGCCCAGCTGCGGACGGTGCTCGGTGACGGCACCGAGTAGAAAGTCGCATCGACCTCCACCGTGTCGAATGCGCGCGCATAGACGGAGAGAAACGACGCCTGCCGCGTGTCGAGCGGATAAAACGGTCCCTGCCACGCCGCGTAGTTCCAGCCCTGAGTCCCGATCCGGACGAGCCCGGGCTCCACACGAGTGGAGCCGCTCGCCGACTGCGACCGCGGGGATGGTGGGGGCATGGGCACAGTATAGGGGCCGGCGGCGGCGGAGGTGAGGGTTGGAAAATCGGAACGGCGGGTCTGGGGTTTCGGGTTTGGGGTCTGGGGAACGACGACACCAGACGACCACAGCTAACTGCAGGCGCGGGTCGTGGCGCTTACCCCAAACCCGAAACCCCGGGCCCCAGACCCGCAGTCGCCTTACCTATACGTCTCGAAGAACCCCGTCCCCTCTCCCGACAGCGGCACGCCCCCGATACGCCCCGAAATCCGGGCGCGCCCCTTCATCTGGACGAAGTAGGGGTGCACGAGCCGGCGAGCGGCGGCAGTTGCCCCACGCTCGATGAGCGGCCGGCGGGTGTCGGTCGCCACGGCGTCTTCCACTGCGAGGTCCACACGTAGCGTATCCGGCCCTCGGACATCGGCGAGCTGCGCCGCCGATGGAACACGCACCGGTCGCCCGTCCACGACGATGGTGCGGTGGTCCGTGTAGGCAATTGCCGACGGGCGAAAGACGGAGCGAAACCCCAGGGAATCGACCAGGTACACGAAGAGCGGCGAGTTGCCGCCAAGTGAATCGGGCGGCTGCACGCGGCCAAAGAGCAGCGCGTAGCTCCCGGCGCGCGCGGCCCCCCATTCCCATGTGACACCACGCCAGACGCCCCAATTGTGGTCGTGGTATGCTTGCGCGGCATCGTATTGGGTGCAGTGCGCGCCGACGCAGATCCGCCCACTGCCGTCGGCCTTGAGTGCCGGCACGGTATAGCCGGAGGCAAAGTCCCCGGTCGCGATGTCCACGCCAGGGAAGTAGGCCCGCGGCGCCGGTGTGATCGTCAGGTCGACATCGATGCTCGCACCTCCAGCATCCCGACCGTGCGCCCGCACCGCGTACCGGCCGTCGTCCAGCAGATGTACCGATGATGGACCGATCTGGAGATCCGGAGAGGCCGTCGAGAAATGAATGGCCGCGGGTGATGCCGTCGCCACGTAGCGGTGCTCTCGCGCCGGCGCGTGCGCCGCGGGGGCGGTGTGCGTCGCCACGAGCACTTGCCCACCCCATTCCCCTCGTCCGACGGCACCGCCGAGGATGAAAGACATGAAGACCCACTGCCGGCGGTCAGCAGACACGATGTTGAAATAGTGCCACTCGCCCCAGCTCTGCGGATTGGCGATCCCCGCGGGCGGCACGTGGAAGTGGTCGATATCCGCCTCCAGCTCGGCCGGCGTGGGGTGGGCCCACCGGCGGTCGACGTCGTCGTCTCTCCACTGGCCCGCTGCGAGGGCTGGCGCCGCACCGACGGCGGCCGTGGCCGACGGCAATTCGCCCAGCGCTCGGACTGGGCGTTCCTCGCCGTCGGCGGTCGTGAGGTACAGCAGCTTCTCGTCGCTTTGCGGCGCCACCGCGCGCACGAATGGTGCGAGCCGCGGGGACGCGAGCAGCTGGAGAGCGACGAACCGTGCGTTGGGAATCGAAAAGAACATGCCGCCGAGGCCGCCCGTCTTCATCACCTCCACGTCGATCCCATCGGGCAGCACCGTGACGTCGCCGCCGCCAACCAACCGCTCATCCTGCGCCTGAGTCACCATCGCTCCGCCGATGGCGAGCAGCACGATCATGACGGCCACGCCCAGTCCGAAGCCGATGAAGAGCAGCGCCGACCGCCAGGGCTTGTAGAGAAAGTTGCGAACGGCCAGAAGGGTCAACATGCGGACCGTCGCACGCCGGCGACGGATTCACCGACGATTTCTCCATCGCGCATGTGAACGACTCGTTGGGCCGCTGCGGCCAGCTCGTCATCATGGGTGACGACCACGATCGTCGTCCCATCGGCGTGGAGCTGGCGAAAGAGGTCGATGATCTGCCTCCCCGTACCGGCGTCGAGCTCGCCGGTCGGCTCGTCGGCGAGGAGAATCGCCGGACGGTTGGCCAACGCGCGCGCAATGGCGACGCGCTGCTGCTCGCCGCCGGAGAGTTGCGCGGGCCGATGCCGCGCGCGCTCGGAGAGACCGACGTACGCCAGCAGCTCCTGCGCGCGTGCGACGCGTTCCGCCGGCCTGACTCCTGCCTCGGCCAGCGGCAGCTCGATGTTCTCGCGAGCGGTCAGTGTCGCGAGCAGGTAAAACCGCTGAAAGACGAACCCGATGTTGTGGAGCCGAAAAAGCGTCGCTTCGCGGTCCGGCAGCGCGCCGACGTCGCGGCCGCGAAAGAGCACCTCGCCGGATGTTGGTCGGTCGATGACTCCCAGGAGATTGAGGAGCGTCGACTTCCCGCAGCCGGACGGCCCGACGATCGCCACATGCTCGTTGGCAGCGATCTCGAGCGACAGGCCGCGCACCGCGCGGACGACCTCGTCTCCCATCCGGTATTCGCGCCGCAGGTTGCGCACCTTGACGATCGCGCCATCGGATCGATCGTCCATGCGCCACCGCGCGCGGGGGACCGAACGCCCGAATACCGTCATACGATCGCCTCACGCCGCAGCGTGGCCGCGATCGGGAGCGCCGAGGCCCGCCACGCCGGATACGCACCGGCGAGCACGCCGGCCGTCACGAGCAGCGCCAGCGTCCGCCAGGCATCCACCGGCTGGAAGAGAAAGAAGTGGAACGCCGAGGGCAGCCCCGGGAAATCGGAGAGGATGGCGTTGAGGTACCTCGCCGTCACGAGACCCAGCCCGAGCCCGAGGACTGTGCCGGACAGCGCCAGCGCGAGCGCCTCGAGCACGATCTGGATCACGACGCGCACCCGGCGCACGCCGATCGCGCGCATGACGGCGATCTCCCCGAGTCGTTCGTTCACGGAAACCGTCACGAGGGTGGTGACCAGGAGGAAGCCGACCGTGAAGCTCACCGCTCCCAGGATGAGTGCGAGCTGCCCGAAGTATCCGAGTCGCTCGTCGACCTGTCGCAACGCCGCGGGCGTCGACAACGTGGACACGCTCGGGAAGGTGCGATCGACCCACGCGGCCACGGAATCCGCATTCACGGAATCGCGCACCTTTGCGAGAAACAGCGATGCGCGGTCAGTCCGCTGCGCGCCACCCATGGCCTGCAGCGTCGTGATCGGAATGGCCATCACCGGTTCGTCTGCCGCCGTGTAGAGGAATCGACCGATGCCGGCGATCATGACGCGTCGCTGTCCTGAATATGTCCGCAACTGCGGGTCGAGACCCGTCGCGACGTCCAGTGTGTCGCCCAGTCGCGCGTGCGCGCGCGTGAGAAACGCCGTGTTGACCACCACACGATCGGTCCCGTCGAGCGGATTCCCCTGCTCCAGCTGGTAATCCGCCTGCGTCGCGGGGTCGAGTCCCACGCCAAAGGTCGTCAGGTCGGCTCGCCCGCCGAGTAGCACATGGATCTGGGCACCGAGCACCGGTGTCGCACTGGCGATGTCGGGGTTCGCCCGCAACGCCGCGAGGATGTCACGCGCGTGGCCGATGGTGGCCTCGGTATCCATCGGCAGCGTCCCCTTGGGAGCGATCCGCAGATCGAACCCTTGGACCAATAGGAACCGGCGGAACGACTCCCGCATCCCGGTCGACAGCATGACCATGTCGAGCAGCAACGCCGCCGCCACTGCCACGCCGGCGACCGCGAGCGCCGTCCGAGCCGTGTGACGGCGCAGGGACGCGATCGCCAGCGACCCAATCATCGGCCAAAGAGCGTGAGTGGCGGCATGCGAGCGAGCCGCGTGCTGGCGACGAGGCCGGCGACGAGCCCCAGGATCACAGCAAGCGAAACCGCCACACCGACGATGTCAGGCGTCACGAGCGCAAACGCCAGTTGCGTGCGATACACGCCACGGTAGTGCCAGTTGATGAAGAGCGATGTAGCCCACCCGACCAGCACACCGACTGCGCTCCCCACCAGCGCGATGCACGCTGCCTCCATGACCACGGAGGTCACCACGGACACGCGTGAAATCCCGATCAGGCGAAGCGCAGCGACATCATGCCGACGCTCATCGACTCTCAGGATGAGCAGGCACACGAGAAAGATCGCGCTCGCCACCACCGTGATGACCGCGATCGCCTTGTGAAACCGGCTGACGACCTGGAACGTCTTCGACGTCCGAACTGCGACGTCGCGAGACCGATACGCGTGAAACCCAAAGGCCTCGCCGTTGATCGCCGCCAGCGTCCGATCCGTGGCGGCGCCACCGGCGGTTCGGATCGCGAAGCGGTCGACCTCGTCGGGCGCGTTCGTCAGTCGTTGGAGCTCCGTCAGATGGACTCGGACACGATAGTCGTCGCGCGCCACGTCGGACGGGTCAGTGCCCGGCTGCACGATCGCGCTGATGACGACCGTATCACCGCGTCCCGCCGCTGCGTCGCCGGGCTGGCCCGCGATGACGACCCGATCACCGACTCGCAGGTGCGCATCCGCCGCGAGGCGCGAGTCGATCGCAATCGTGCGCGGCGGTGCGCCTGCTTGCACGAGCCACACGAGGGCCAACGCCGTCAGCATAGCTCGAAAGATAGACCGGCGCATTGCCGCGCCGTGTCTCCTTTCTCCTTTCTGTACTTCTCCTCTCTCGGGCGGATAGCGCCCGCGCGCCGTGTCTCCTTTCTCCTTTCTGCGGTTCTCCTTTCTCGGCCGCGATAGCGGCCGCGCTAATCGGCGCGGCCGCTGGCGATCTGTCGCGCGCTACCGAGGATCTCGTGGCCGGCTTCTGGTACTGCGCGCGACAACGACGCAAAGGTGCGCGTACCGCCGCGCACAACGAGATATCCGACGAGCATCTCGACGACCCCCGTGATGAGGGCGGAAATCCACACCTTGCCAACCGCCAGGGTCAGCGCGGCCGCGACGCCGATCGTCAGCGCCGACAGCGCGACGGCACCCGCACCGAACGCCACACCGAACAACGCGGCGCCTCGGCTGGTGACGTGCAGCTTGTCCGTCATCTCGAGCTTGGCGAGCCGGATCTCGTTCCCGGCCAACCGTTTCGAGTCATCGCTCAGCCGGCGCACGAGATCGACCAGGGTCGCCGGAGTGCCCGCCGCCTGCTGAATGGGTAGGTCGCTGCTTGCCACGATCATCCCGCGTCGTCGCTGGATGGCTTTGGCTGGCAAACATTGTTCCCGGCGGAGGGGCGGTTGGCGCGCACCAGCAGGACGGGCACCAACGACCGGTGACGCACTTCGTTCGCGACGCTTCCCCGCCAGAGGTCTGCCAGGAACCGATGCCCGTGGGTCGACATTGCGATGAGTGAGCAATGCTCGCGCTCGGCGGCCGCAGCGATCTCAGCGGCTGGATCACCCGTGGCCAAAACGGCCTCCGCCGAAAAGCCCTCGCCGGCGAGTTGCGTCACGAGCTGATCGAGATATGCGCGATCGTCGCGCATCTCCTGAGACTCGCGCAGCGCCAGTTGCTCGATGTTCCGCGCCACCCAACCGTCTGCAACGTGGATGAGTACGAGCGCCGAATTGCACATGCGTGCCAGCCCACGCACGTGGTCGATGATCGACGCGTCCGCCGGCGAGTGCTCGAGTGCCACGAGGATGCGCTTGTACATGGCTAATACTGCGGGGTCAGGGGCCGCGGGCGCTTCGCGCCCGAGAAAGGAGAAACGGAGAAAGGAGAGAGGAGAGAGCTGAACGGCGGGGTTAGGGCTCAGGGGTCAGGGTCGGGGACCAAATCGTAACGCCGACGGCGCCCACCGCACCATAGCTGGCCTTGGACCGGTAGGGGCGACGCATTACGTCGCCCGTTTGCTGTCGCGGCCGTTGCCCGTTTTTCTCCTCTCTCCTCTCTGCTTTCTCTTTTCTACGCGGCGCGAAGCGCCCGTCCCCCTACTTATACCCCGCCAACACAGACAGCAACTGCTGAAGGATCCGCTCCGTCATGCCCCACACGACGTAATCGCCGTGCAGAAAGCTCGTCACGCTGCGCGCTGCGCCACCGACGTGGACGGTCGACTGCGTGATCGCCCCCGGGGCGGTCAAGTCTCCCAGCGGCACCCAGAACGCCGCGGCCACCTCGTCGCTCAGCTCCAGCGGGGCGTCCTCGCGAAGGAGCGCGACGAATGGGCGCACGAGAATCTTTCTGGGCATCGATCGCGGCTCGAGATCATCCAGGGCGCCGAGGATCTCTCCTCGCTGCGCGAGATCGAGCCCCGTCTCCTCTCGCGTTTCGCGGATCGCCGTCTCCTCCAACGAGCGGTCGGTGGGGTCCTCCCGCCCGCCGGGCAGAGCCACGTGCCCGCTCCAAGGGTCCCCCTCCCGCTCGGCTCGCTTGATGAGCAGGATCTCGATCCCGGCGTGCCCCGGTCGAAGCACGATCGCGACCGCCGCCCGCGGCACCCCCGTTGGCGATTCCGTGCCCGGAGCGGGTCGGTGGCGCAGTCCCTGGCGCAGCCCGGTGACGGTCGATTCGACGACCGCCGGCCATGGGTCACCCGTCGACGTCCCCACCCCCTTCGACCCACGCGCGGAATCCGCCCGCGAGGTGCGAGACGTTCGTGTACCCCATCTCCTGCAGCGTCTGCGCCGCCAGCGCCGATCGGTTGCCGCTCGCGCAATAGACCACGACCTCCGCATCCCGGGGCACGCGCTGCTCGACCGTCGTCTCCAATGTGCCGCGCGGAATGAACGTGGCTTGCGGCAGATGGCCGAGGTTCCACTCGTTTTGCTCACGGACGTCGAGATAAACGACCGGAGCTCCGTGCGCCTGCATGTCGCGCAGCCTGCGACACTGATGTCTCGCGGATCCGCTGCTTGGCCTCATTGATGAGCTGCGCACCAGTCTTGACGGGCATTGGCGTCTCTTGGGGCAATCTCGTGCGGGGAGGTGAGCGACGACGTCGAACGCGAGAGGCAGCAAAAACAAATTAATCTGAAGCCGCCACGATCGCTCTTCGCGCACCGCCCGCGATGACGCGTCGCCGACGCCACACAGCGACTGTGTCCGCGTGCTCACACTCAAAGCGGCAGCGGAATTGCTGGCCGCCAAAGGCTCCGACGCGTTGGTCGCGATCGCGGCGACGTGCGGCTACGAGGGTCCGCCCCTGCCGATGGCGCCGCTCGATCGCGCGGCCCTCGGACTCGCGCCCCCTGACGATCCCTGCGCCATCGCGGTGCACGTGGCTCGCGGACCGGACGCCCTGCGTGCGTTGCTCATCGACGTTGTCCCGGACGGACCGCCGCGAGCGCTGCACGATATCGTGTCCCGCGTCGCGGCGCGCCTGGCGCGTCGTGCCCCGCACCTCGCGTGGCTGTGCATCGCGAGAGTGGGCACGGCCTCGGAGGACCGGCGCGCGCACCCTCACCCCGGTAGGTCGAACGGAGCCCACTCGGCCCGACAGCTCGTCCTCGCGACCTGGTCGAGCGAGCGCCAGCCGCCCCGCATTGCTGCACTGGTCGTCGATCCCGATGCGGTCGTCGACAGCGACGCCGAGACCCTCGCGGCGTTGGCGGCGGCGGTCAGTGCCGACACGGCCGGAACGCACGCACGATGGCTCGATCTCCTGGGGCGCGAGTCGCTCACGCGGCGGTTCTACATTGCGCTGAACCGCGCTGTTGACGCGCTCGCAGGGACGACGACAGTCGCCAGCGGCATGCGGAGCCCTCCGCCGCACACCCGGCGCGAGCTCGCGCTGCTCTGCGCGTCGCGTTTGCTGTTCCTCGCCTTTCTCGAGGCCAAGGGGTGGCTCGATCGAGATCGGTCGTTTCTCGCGCGGATCTTCGCCGACTGCATGACGAGCGGCGGCGACTTCCACGCGCGCGTGCTCCGTCCGCTGTTCTTTGGCACGCTCAACACGCCGTTCTCCAGGCGCTCTCAAGCAGCCATTGGGTTCGGGCACATTCCGTTTCTCAACGGGGGCCTGTTCTCGCCGACCGCGCTCGAGCGACGATCGCGCGGCGTCGCATTCTCCGATGCGGCGCTGGGCGACTTCGTGGGGGGCGTCTTGGGCCACTATCGCTTCACGGCGCGCGAGGACCGCAGCACCTGGTCGGAAGCAGCCATTGACCCCGAGATGTTGGGGCGCTCGTTCGAGGCGCTGATGGCGCCATCAGTGCGTCACGCCACAGGTGCGTATTACACGCCGCAGGCGCTCGTGGCGCGGGTCACCGAGCACGCGCTCGTCCATGCGCTCGCGTCGGCGGCCGCACCGCCCGCCGCGGTCGCCGCGCTGCTGCGCGGCGACCCCGCAGGCCCGGCAGCCCACGAGGCGGTTCACCACCGACTCTCCGGGTTGCGCGTGCTCGATCCGGCGTGCGGGTCCGGCGCCTTTCTGGTGCACATGCTCGACCTGCTCGCCACGCTCGCTGGCCGCGTCGGCATTGATCTGCCCGTGAGCCAGCGGCGCCGGCAGGTGCTGACGCGTTCGATCTTTGGCGTGGACATCAATCCCACCGCGGTCTGGCTCTGTGAGCTGCGGCTCTGGCTCGCTGTCGTGATCGACAGTCCCGACGACGACCCCGTCGCGATGCTCCCGCTGCCCAACCTCGACCGCAACGTTCGCGTGGGCGATGCACTCGCGGGCGGCGCGTTCGGCGGCGAGCCGCATCACGTGCCTACGCGCACGGTGGAGCAGCGGTCGGCAGTCATGATCGGGCGGCTCCGGGAGCGCTATGCGCGCTCGACGGGCGTGCGGAAACGATCCATGCTGCGCACACTCGAGCGCATTGAGCGGAGTCGCGCGCTCGAAAGACTCCGCCGCGAGTTGGCGTCGGTCATGCACGCCCGCATCGATGCCGTGACGCTCGCTCGCGGTCGCGACTTGTTCGGCGCGGCGCCGCCCGGCGGCGCGGGCGAGCGAGCACGTCGCTCCGAGTTGCGCAAGCGTGCGCGCGCGTTGCGGTCACAGATCGAGGCGCTCCGCGGCGGCGCGGCGCTCCCATTCGCCTTTGCGACGCACTTCGGCGACGTCGACGATGCTGGCGGCTTCGACCTCGTGCTCGGGAATCCGCCATGGGTGCGCCCGCACGCCGTGCCCATCGTCGATCGCGAGCGCCTGCGACGGGACTTTGCGGTGTGCCGTCACGGTGCGTGGCTGCGCGGTGCGACGGCCGGACGATCCGGACCGGGCTTCGGAACCCAGGTCGACATGGCAGCGATCTTCGTCGAACGCGCGCTCACGGTCGCGAGGCCGCATGGGATCGTCGCGCTCCTGCTGCCCGCGAAGCTGTGGAGATGTCTTGCGGGTGGCGGCGTGCGGTCGCTGATCCTGGATCGCGCCTCGCTCCTCCGGATCGAGGACTGGTCTGGCGCGCGCCGAGCGTTCGATGCGGCCGTGTACCCCTCGCTGCTCGTCGTGCGCCGTGTCGCCCAGACATCGCCCGGCCGCGAGGCCGTGGCGTCCATCGACGCGCAGTGAGCGAGGCACCCGCGAGCAGTCCAGCGGACGTGGAGGTCGCCCTGCACACCTACGTCGGAGTGCATCGCTGGGCCACGGCCGCGAGGATGCTGTGCTTCGATACAACACCGGGCAGTCCCTGGCTGCTCGTACCACCAGCAGTCCGCAGCGCCTTCGATGCCCTCGCCCGCGCGGGGATCCCGCTCGCCGACACCGCATTTGGCCCGCCGATGCTGGGAGTCAAGTGCGGCTGCAACGACGCCTTTGTCGTGAGCCTCGACACGCGCGGCGACGGTAGCAGCGATGGGGATGACACGGTCGCCGCAATCCACACATTGTCCGCGCGCGCCGGGCGTATGCTACGCTCCGGTCGTATCGAGCGGTCACTGCTCCGGCCGGTTGTCCGCGGGGAGACGCTTGGTCGATGGATGCGGTGCGACGCGGCGGATGGCCGCGGCCGCCCGACTGGCGCACGAACAGCCATTGAACCGGCACGGGCCGACGCCGGCCGCACCACGGTCCTGGATGGGCGGGTAGGAGCCACGCAATGCGTCGCCCGCCGGCGACGAACGTGTCGCGAGCAGGAATGGATCATCTGGACGCACGAGGCCAGCAGTGTCGAGCGGGCGCCGCCTCTCCCGGCGCTGCCGCCGCACGCGGCGGGCTGGCTGAGTCGCTGGCGGCACCAGCTTGCGGCCCGGAGCGACACGCGGGGCCAGCTCCCTTGGTGGGCCCTGTTCCGCACCGAGAGCGCATCGGCGACGCACCCGCGCGTCGTCTGGCCAGATCTCGGACGGACGCCACGAGCAACGCTGATCCCCGCCGGCAATCCGACCGTCGCACTTAATAGCTGCTACGTCGCGCGCGCTGGCGACCTCGTGGATGCCCACGCGCTGACCGCGCTCCTGAACAGTGCGGTGGCCGCGGCATGGCTCAACATCCTCGCCGAACCGGCGCGCGGCGGATACCGGCGCTACATGGGATGGACCGTCGGACTCCTGCCGCTACCGCAGCCGTGGGAGGAAAAGCGGTCTGTGATGGCGCCGCTCGCCGCGGCCGCGCTCGACGGGGCTCCGCCCTCTGAAGCGCGGCTCACCGAGACGGTCGCCGCGGCGTACGGGCTGGACCTCGATGCGCTCCACCCGCTCCTGAGCTGGAGCGGAGCATGACGCTTCGACTGGCGCCGCTGGACATCGTGCGCGCAGCCATCGCCGAGTGCTGGCTCGGCCCGGCCGCGGATGCATCCCAATCCGGCCTCTCCCTTGCACCACGGCAGATCGGGTCCGTGACCCTGCGGCCGCATCAAGCCGACGGGCTCGAACAGCTGACGGGGTTGATCGAAACGCATGGCGGAGCGGTCCTCGCCGACGCGGTCGGCATGGGGAAGACGTACGTCGCGCTCGCCGTGGCGAGGTGCGCACGCGACGTGCTCGTCGTGTGTCCCGCGATCTTGCGCGACACCTGGCATCGCTCCGCACGCGACACCGGCGTCACGATCAGGACAGTTTCCATGGAGCAGTTGAGCCGCGAGCGCGGCGACAGTGCGTACGGGAATCGACGACCGGATCTCGTCGTCGTCGACGAAGCGCACCATTTCCGCAACCAGCACACACGACGCTATCACGCACTCGCCCGCGCGACGACGAGCGCACGCGTCCTCCTGCTGACCGCGACACCCATTCACAACCGCACGGAGGACCTGGCGTGTATCTTGAGCCTCTTCCTCGGAGCGCATGCCTGGACGCTCACGGATGACCAACGCTCGCGCTACGTCGTGCGCCGCGGCCACGATTCGGCCCGCTCCCCAGCACCGCCGGAATCCCCACCGACATCCGGAACGCATCGACATCGCTCGCCGGACTCGCCGTTGGCGGTGCCTCGCGTCATCAGACCGCACATTGTCCGCGTCGATGACGACGTCCAGACACTGCGGGCGATCGTGGCGCTGCCGCCACCCGTTCCGCCGCGCGACGGTGAGTGTGCCGACGCACTGACCGCGATGGGCCTCATCCGCCAGTGGGCCTCGAGCGCCGGCGCATTGCGCTCGGCACTCCGGCGGCGATTGGACCGAGCCGCGGCACTCGAGGCGTCACTCGAACAAGGCGCCTATCCGACTTATCGCGCGCTCCGCGAATGGTGTGTCGGCGAGGGCACAATCCAGCTCGCGCTGCCGGACCTCCTCCCGCCAGCGCCGCCGGGCGAATCGGAGCAACGACGTGACGGGAGAGGTCCGCCCGACATACCCGTGCTCCTCTCGGCCGTGCGCGTGCATGCCGCCGGAGTGCGTGAGCTCTTGCGTCGACTGACCGACGCGCCCGATGTCGACGCGAGCCGGGCCGACCACCTGCGGGCGATCATGCACGCACATCCGCATGCGAGGATCGTAGGATTTTCCAGCTTCGAGGACACGGTGTACGCGTTGTTCCGCCAACTGCGCACCGAAGCGGCGATCTGCGCTCTCAGCGCCCGCGGCGGCGTGATCGCCAGCGGGAAGTTGCCGCGGGTCGAGGTCCTGCGACAATTCGCGCCCGGCTTGGCGGAGTGCGTCGCACGCGCGGAGCGGATCCAGCTGCTCTTGACTACGGACCTGCTGAGCGAAGGGGTCGACCTGCAGGCCGCCGCAGTTGTCGTGCATCTGGACCTGCCATGGACGCCCGCCCGTCTCGAGCAACGCATCGGGCGCATTGCGCGTTTGGGCTCGCCGCACGACTCCGTACACGTATATGCCTTTGCACCGCCCGCAGCCAGCGAAGCGCTGCTGCAGGTCGAGCAGCGACTCAAGGCAAAGCTGGACGCCGCGGGGCGCGCGGTCGGCATCGTCGGCTCGATCGTGCCGCGGATATCCGCTTCGTGGCGCGGGGTCCGAGGCGATGAACCGCAGGTTGGCCCGCCTGAGCACCTGGCGACGGTCCGTGCGGTCATGTCGACCTGGCGACGACCGTCCGGCGGCACCCCCCGGGCGCCCGACGAGACGCTCTGGGCCGCGGTGACAAGCCCCACCCGAGGCTTCCTCGCGGCGTGTGTCGTGGGTGGCCGGCCCCTGCTCGTGGCCTCCGCGGGCGCCGGCGTGTCGGACGCGCCTGCTGTCGTCGCCGCCGTCACTCAATCTGCGACCTGTGCGCTCGTGGCCCCGGAGGCGACAGCGTGCGACGAGGCGATCGGCGCGATCCGGGCATGGTGGTCCGAGCGGTGCGCCGCCGAGGATGTCGGGCTCTCGACCGTTGCGGGCGTCGCGTCGCGGCATCGCGTGCTCCGTCGTATTGCTGCGATCTCGCGGCGTTCGCCGCTGCACGCGCGCCCTTCGATCCTCGCGCTTGGCGAACGCGCCCGTCGGGCCGCCACCGCGCCCTTCGGTGCAGGGGCGGAGTGGGTGCTCGATCAACTCGCTGGCGCCGCGTTACCCGACGCCCAGTGGCTTCGCGCCGTGGCCGCCTTTGGTGACGCCCATGCCCTCCGCGCGAGTCACGCCCTCTTGGGCAGAGAAATCGCCGTGCGAGCACTCATCGTGTGCGGCGAGCCGTAAGTCGTACGCGACCGGGCGCCAGGCGCTCCGGCGCGGCCGCGACGGCTAAAGGGCCGCCGCTCGCCTAGAAGTGCACCGAGCCCGACCTGCCGCCTGCGCCGATTGGAAAGGCCCGCTGGCGACAGAGCTGGGCGAAGGCAGTAGGCAGCCATGGACTGTAGTGCGTCGGATGTCGGCGCAGGTCGTGCGCGAGCGTGTGGAGGGGCATCCAGCGCCAATCCTCGACCTCGTGCGGATCGGGTGCCGGCGTCTCGTCGCTCTGGCCCCAGAACAAGTGGTCATATTCGTGCTCGATCAGCCCCTGTCCCACCGGCAGCCGATAAAGGAAAGCGCCGGCGGAGTGCAAAGGACAGTCGATCCCCATCTCCTGACGGAGACGCCGCGATGCGGCGGTGATGGGACTCTCGCCCGACTGTGGGTGCCCGCAGGCGGTGTTCGACCACGCGCCACCGCAGTGGTACTTCCGCGCGGCGCGCCGTTGGAGCAGCAGCTCCCCCGCTGTGTTGAAGACGAAGGCCGACACCGCGCGGTGCAGAAGGCCGAGCACGTGCGCGCGCACCTTCTCCTCCACCCCGATCTCCCGATCGTGTCCGTCCACCAGCACGACATGTGGTGCCGTCATCGGTTGAGCCCGAGAAAGAGGGGTCGTGCGTAGCCAGTCGACGGTTCGAGACGCAGCTCAGCACCGCCATCCGGACAGTAAGGCACCACGCGTGCCAGTGCGCTGTTCCCGCCCTGTAGCGCCCGGGAAGACCTTGGGCGATATGGCAGGTGCGGCACGCCGCCCCCTGTCGATGGGCTGGGTCTCAGCGTCAAGATTGTCAGCAGCGTTCTGCTCTCTTCTGCCCTGTTGAACGAGTACTGGCCACTCGGCCGTCCGAATCCCGAACCGCGAACCCCCAACCCCGGTGTTCTTATGTGGTGCCGACGATCGATAGCGGCAGTGGCCCTGGCGTCTGCAACAACGGCAGGCGGCACGAGCAAGCCGATCCCTCCCACCCTGCGTGCGCACGCGCGACCGACCAGCGCCAGCGACACGATCTACGATGTCGTCATTCGTGGCGGACACGTGCTCGATGGCGCCGGCAACCCGTGGATCGCCGCAGACGTCGCCATTCGCGATGGCCGCTTCGCGCGCATTGGCGCAATCCGGGAGCACGGCCGCGTCGAGATCGATGCGCATGGGAAATACGTCTCGCCCGGATGGATCGACATGATGGATCAGTCGGGCGGAGCGCTACTGCAAAACGGCAAGGCTGAGACGAAGCTACAGGAAGGCGTCACGACGGCGATCGCGGGCGAAGATAGCCCGCCGACGCGTATCGACTCGCTCGCCGCCTACTTCCACCGCCTCGAGCGACAGGGGATCAGCGTCAATTTCGGCACCTACGTGAGCGAGGCCCAGCTCCGAATGGCACTCCTCGGGGAAGTTGCTCGTGACCCGACTGCCGCAGAGCTGGACTCGATGCGCGCGCTCATGGCGACGGCCATGCAGCAGGGCGCGCTCGGGATGACGACGGCATTGATCTACCCGCCGATGAGCTACACCAAGACCCCTGAGCTGATCACGCTCGCCGCGGTCGCGGGACGGTACGGCGGGATGTACGCGAGTCACATTCGAGGCGAAGGGAAAGAGGTGCTCGACGCGATCCGTGAAGCGATCGAGATCGGACGCGAAGCGCACCTCCCGGTAGAGGTCTACCATCTCAAGGTCGCGTACGCGCCGGCGTGGGGAGTCCTCATGCCCAAGGTCGGCGCACTGATTGACTCCGCGCGGCGCGCGGGCCTCGAGGTCTCGGCCGACATGTATGTCTACACCGCCGGCGGAACGGGGCTCGACGCGGTCGTTCCGGCATGGGCACACGAGGGCGGAGAGGATTCCCTCCGCGCGCGCCTGGCCAACCCGAAGATCCGAGCACGTCTCACTCGCGAGATCATCACCGGATCACCCGGATGGTGGAACATCGTCGAGACCGCCGGCGGCTGGGATCACATCGTGCTCGCCGATGCGCGCAACCCCGCGAACGCGCGTTTCGATGGGCAGTCGATCACTGCCATCGCGCGCGCCTGGCACAAGACGCCAACGGACGCTGCGTTCGATCTCGTCGCCCAGGGACACGGCAGGACGACGGCGCTCTACTTCATGATGAGTGAGGGCGACATCGAGACTGCCCTGCGCTTCCCGTGGACCGGCATCGGCAGCGATGCGGGCGCGGCTGTGCATCCCGGAGTGCTGGACACGCTCGACCTGCCACACCCCCGCGCCTACGGCAACTTCCCCCGCGTCATCGCGCACTACGTTCGCGAGCGACACACGCTCACGTTGCCCGAAGCGATCCGCAAGATGACCTCGTGGCCCGCGACCCGCATGCGACTGGCCGACCGCGGCGTCATCCGGGAAGGCAGCTGGGCCGACGTCACCGTATTCGACTACGACAGCCTCGCGGATCGTGCCACATACGCCCACCCGTACCTCGCCCCGAGCGGCATCGACTATGTCCTCGTCAACGGCACCGTGGTGATCGATCACGGCAAGCACACGGGTGCACGTCCGGGCAAGGTGCTGTGGGGCCCCGGGACGGTTCGCGAAGCCCGAATCGCATCGGGCGAGCGATAGGCACTTGGCGCGGCGGGCGCGACCGCGCCCGCCGCAATCGTCTACTTTCTACTTTCTGTGGTCCTACTATCTCGGGCGCGACAGCGCCGGCCCCCCATCCTCTTCGACCTGGACGGCACCCTCGTCGACTCGATCGAGTTGATCCTGCAATCGATGGAGCACGCGTTCGCGGAGCGCCCCGCGGTGCAGCCGACGCGAGCCGAGTGGATCACCGGGATCGGCACGCCGCTCGTGACGCAATTCCGATCCTATGTCGAGGATGAGACCGAGGTGACTCGGCTCCTACGGCGATACCGGACCTACCAGAACGCCAACCACGACCGACTGACGGCGTGCTATGCGGGCGTGCTCGATGCGGTGCACCGGTTGTCGGAGCGCGGGCATCCGCTCGCGGTCGTCACCTCCAAGCCCTTAGCGCTCGCACAGCGGTCGATTGCCCACGTCGGCCTCGCCCGGTATTTCTCCCTGGTCGTCGGCGTCGAATCCACCACGCAGCATAAGCCCGACCCCAAACCCGTCCGATTTGCCCTCGAGCAACTCGATGCGAGTCCTGACGGCGCGTTCTTCGTGGGCGACTCCCCGCACGACATCGCCGCCGGCAACGCCGCCGGGGTCTCGACGGTCGCGGTCCTCTGGGGAGCCTTTACCCGCGAGGCCCTCGCACAAGCCCGCCCACGGTATGTCCTCGACCACATCGATGGGCTCGATGCCATTGTTGGCGGAAACCACGACGAACTGGTCAAAGACCGCTAGGGGCGACGCCTTGCGTCGCCCACCACGATCACACCGTCCGCACAATCCTGACCCGCGACGCTCTCTCCTCTCTCCTATCTGCGCCTCTCCTTTCTCGGGCGCAAAGCGCCCGCCGTCTCTACCTGTTGTCCTTTCAAACGTTCCGCCCCTTTCCGATATCTGATATCGTAAGACCTGTGACCCTATTTGCGAATGCCCGTGGCGCCTCCTGAGGCTGAATCGCAGGACGAACGGGCCGCGAACCGGCAAGCCGATGCTAGCGCCGCGGCGCGGGGCGTTGTGGACGCCGGTATGGCAGCCGACATCGCGCTCGCCGCAGCAGGGGACCGGCGTGCATTCGAGCGGGTGTACCGGGCGCATGTAGACCGGGTGTATTCGGTGTGCGTGCGCATGACAGCGGATCGAGCAATGGCAGAGGAACTAACACAAGACACGTTTGTGCGGGCGTGGGAGAAGCTCAGCCTGTTTCGTGGCGAAAGCAGCTTCGCAACCTGGGTGCACCGGCTGGCGGTCAACGTGGTGCTCAACGCGCGCAAGGCGGACAGCCGGATGCGCCGCCACGTCCCCGTCAGTACGGACGAGCGTGAGGACGAGACCGGGGCGGAGGCACCGACACCCATAGCGTTTGCGCCGGGGGAGTGGATGGACATTGAGCAGGCAATTGCCCGCCTGCCAGCCGGCGCACGACGCGTGTTCGTGCTGCACGACGTCGAGGGCTATCGACACGAAGAGATCGGCGAGATGCTCGGCATTACCGCAGGTGGTAGCAAGGCTCAGCTGCACCGGGCCCGCATGCTCCTTCGAGAGGCACTCAACCGATGATGATTCGACGAGACGACACTGGACGGGAGACGCCAGTCGACGGCTGTGAAGTGTTCGAGGCGACCCTCCCCGATTATCTGGACGACACGCTCGCACCGGACGTGGCACGCGAGGCGGCGGCGCACGTCGCAGCGTGCGCGACCTGCCGCGAGCTGGTGCACGACCTGCGAGGGATCCGTGCGGAAGCGCGCGCGCTGCCGGTCCTGCGCCCATCGCGCGACCTGTGGCAGGGCATCGAGGCGCGGATCGCAGCACGTTCGGCCGTATCGTCCGATGCACCAGTGGCCCACACCGCGGCGCGATCGGGTACGGCGCGCATGACCGCGATGCACCGCTGGTTCGGGACCCACTATGCCACGCGAGTCTCGGCCCTGGCCGCTGGACTCGTCGTCGCCACGGCCGGCATCACGTACGTGGCGACGCGTGCACTGGTGCAGCATCCGAACGGATCGGGTGTGATCGCGGTCGAGGGCTCGCCGGTCGGCGGTGGCGAGACGCGGTCCGTCGCGCAGACCTCGGAGTACATCTACGACACGCAGATCACGTCGCTGCACCAGATCCTCGAACAGCGGCGTGCGCGGTTGGATCCGAAGACGGTGGCCGTGATCGAACACAACCTCGCTGTCATCGATACCGCCATCGCGCAAAGCAAGCAGGCGTTGAAGCACGACCCGGCCAACGGGTTCCTGGCCGATCAGTTGGACCGAGACCTCAATACCAAGCTCGAGCTGCTGCGGACCGTCGCGCTGCTTCCGAGCCGTACTTAACCGCACGCGAGATGCTGCGAGATACCATGACACGACGCTCAGTAACGCTCACGCTCTTCTGTCTGATCACGCTGGCCGCCTTGCCGGTTGGCGCCCAGCGATCGGACGAATCGACTCCTGACAGGCACCGGCACATGGCAGATGGCGACGATGACGACCAGCCGGCGATCGACACCACGGTTCCCTTCGCCAGCTCCGGCGGAGTCGTCGATCTGAGCATCGTCTCCGGTGAGATCACCGTCACCGGCTGGAGCCGGTCCGAGGCCCGCATCCACGTGACCAGCGACGACGACGAGATGCCCGTGCATTTCGAGCACGGACCCGATCGCATCCTCCTGGATGCTCGGCGCGGTGGTCACCGGCACCACGATGACAGTGACGTGCAGTACGACCTCACCGTGCCGATCGGCACCCGAGTCATCATGCACAGCACGTCCGGCGACTTGCATGCCCGCGGCACACACGGAGAGGTCGAGGCACGGTCGATCAGCGGCGATGTCGTAGTCGACGATGCGACACACGGGGCCACGCTGGAGAGCGTCTCCGGCAACGTCCAGGCCCGGACGATCACCGGCGACGTGCGGGCCCGATCGGTGAGCGGGGATGTCGACCTGGATGACGTGACGGGCGACATCACGCTGTCCTCGGTGAGCGGGCACGGGTACGTCACAGCGAGTCGCTCTCGCGTCGCGCGACTTGAATCCGTCAGCGGAGACCTGTCGTACGGCGGCTCGTTGGACCCCACGGGGACCTACGACTTCCGGGCGCACTCCGGCAACATCAACCTCCAGCTCCCAGCCGATGCGGGTGCGTCGCTCTCAGTCGACACCTTCAGTGGCGACATTGAGACCGATTTCCCGCTCACGATTCAACCAGGCGCCGACAACGGACCGCCTCGACATCACGTCGATACGACGTTGGGGCACGGTGGCGCGCACGTAACCATCTCCACCTTCAGCGGCGACATCGAGCTCCGACGCTCGGGCGCCCGCTCTCACTCGGGGTAAGACCACGATGATCCGCGCACAGACAGAGCGATCGCGGCGCAGCGCCGGGGAAGACCGCGCAAGGCGCCTGGCTGGACGCTCACGAGCGGTGACCACGGGGATCTGGGGCGCGGCCCTTGTCGTGACGAGCGCAGGGTGGGCTCTTGTGGGGCCGACGCGCCGCGCGTGGGCCGACATTCCTGCAGCTGCGGGCGCACACCTCGCGCGCGCCGACACGACGACGGATTTTCATTGGTCGGGCCACGTCGATGCGGACCGATGGGTCCGCATCCGCGATCTCTCGGGATCGGTGCGCGTCGAGCGGGCGACGGGCAACGACGTCCAGATCACTGGCCACAAATCCTGGCGATATGGCGACCAGGATCGCGTGCGCTTCGTTCTGGAGCGCACGGGCGCGGGCGAAGGCGATGTCCTTGTGTGCGCCCTGTGGGATGATGACAGCCACTGCGACGAGCACGGATACGAGTCCCACTCGCACCACCACGGATGGCACGATTCCGAGAACGACGTGAAGGTCGACTTCACCGTGCTCGTGCCGGCCGGCATCAAGGTGCTTGCCTCGACCGTGAACGGCGATGTCGAGGTGAGCGGCACGACACGCGACGTCCAAGCGTCCAGCGTCAACGGTCGCGTCGACGCAACGTCAGATGGTGGTCCGGTCGAAGCGAGCAGTGTGAACGGGAGTGTGGAGGCATTGATGCAGCAGTTGGACAACGCTCAGCGCCTCGACTACTCCTCGGTCAACGGCTCGGTGCACGTCTCCCTGCCGGCCAGTCTCAAAGCCGATGTCGAGCTCTCGACCGTCAATGGCTCAGTGCGCTCCGACTTTCCGATTTCCGTGGAAGGCTCGCTCGAGCCCAGGCACCTCCGCGGGACCATCGGCGGCGGCGGGATCCCGCTCCGGATCGACACGGTGAACGGCAGCATAGAACTGCGGAAGAGCGGAGCGGCAGGGTAAGGGATTAGACGCTGGACGCTAGACGCTGGACGCTAGCAGACAAACCTCGGAGCCGGCGAAGTGCACCGCCGCTGGCCCCGAGGTTTCTTTCCAGCGTCCAGCGTCTAACCCCCCCTTATATTTCCCTGTCGAACCACCCTTCTCGGAGCGCAGCATGGCTTTCCTAGAGCCCAGGTACGGCGCCGTGCCGTACGCCACGGGCGCCGTCGTCCGAACCGGGGCCGAGCGTCTGACGCTCATCCGCCGGACCTATAGCCTAGTCTTTGTCGGAATCCTCTTCAGCGCGCTGGGTGTCGTCACCGCGTGGTCGCAGCCGCGCGTCATGCAAGCGGTGCTGGCGCACCCATTCCTCATGCTCATCGCCATCTTCGCCCCGTTGTTCATGGCGCAGTGGCAAGCGCGCGTGTTCCCCATCAATATCGGATTCACCTTCCTTTTCACGTTCCTCGAAGGGTTGTGGCTCGCGCCGTTTCTCGCCATGGCTGAGCACAACCAGCCTGGCATCATCGGTCAAGCGGGATTACTCACCGGCGCCGCATTCGGGACGCTCACCGTCTACGCCTTTGTCAGCCGGCGCGACTTCAGCGGGTGGCTCGGCTTCTTCTTCACCGGCCTGGTCGTCGTCATACTGGCGAGCCTCCTGAACGCGTTCGTTCTGCACAGCACTGGCGTGGCGCTCTGGCTGGCCGGCGCGATCGTGCTCGTGTTCGCCGGATTGCTCGTGTTCGATACGTGGCGCCTACGGAATGTCTACGGCCCCGACGATTACATCCCGGCGGCGATCAACATCTATCTCGATCTCCTGAACATGTTCGTCGCGATCCTCAGCCTCTTGGGCGGCGGTAATCGGCGAAGCTGAACCGCGGAGTCAGGGGCGGGCGCTACGCGCCCGAGAAAATAGACCTGCAGAGAAGAGTAGAAAGTGGACCGGGCGGTCCTTGTCAACTTTCTACTTTCTGTGCCTCTACTCTCTACTGCCGCGCGGGCGCTTTAGCGCCCGCGCGGCAGTTCCCACACCGCCCCGTCATCAAACCTCGCCACCAACCGCAGCCCCATGAGCGCTGCGATGCGCTCGGGCGACGCCAGATCGGGATCGACTGCCGAGAAGCCGACCATCGTGCCGTGCGTGTGCGCCAGTCGGTCCCGGAAGCGGTGCAGCGTGAGACCGTCGAGCGTCTCGGGCACGTCGTGCGACGCACGTTGCGCCTGGAAGTAGACCGCCGCTGGCCAATTGGTGTAGAGCGTGCGATGCGCGCCACCCGCACTGTCGCGCACCCAGGCGATTGTCGGCGAATCGCGCCAGTCGCTCCCCGCGAAGTCGTTGCCGTCCTCCCGCGCGACCACGATGCGCGAGATGCTGACGCCCGCCGAGACCGCGAACCAGAGCAGCACCACTGACCCCACAGCAACCCGGGCGACCCGACTGCCCTCCGGCCACCACGCCGCGATTGCGAGACCCAGTGCGATGGCGGCCAGCAGGAAGAGCGGCGACAGGATACGCTCGTCGAAGGGAATGTTCGGGTCCGCGATGAGACGGGACACGAGAATGAACCCGGCGTACGCAATGCCAACCGTATCGAGGAGCGTGAGAAAGGCCACCGTCGATCGCAAGCGTGGCCATGCCGCTCGAGCCAGGGCCGCGGCGCCCACAAAGAGCAGCGCCGCGATCGGGTAGCGCCACCCACCGGTGCCAATGGGCACGGCCCACGAGACCAGGGTCTCGAGGCCCTCGCGGCCGATGGTGCGGAAATCGCCGTATGCACCGAACGTGCGCACTCCCTGCACGCCTTCGAGCCGAATCGACCGCAGCAGCCACGCCCCGAGAACGATGCCGCTGGGCACCACGGCGAGTGCGACACGTGCGAGACGCTCGCGCACCCGCAGATGCGGGCGCCCGACGACGAGCATCCACCAGCCCGCGGCCAATACGAGCGACGTGCCCGCATAGCGCAGCATGACCCCCGCCGCGGCCGCGAGCCCGACCCAGAGGGCGGGCCAGATTTTCGCCGAGTGCGTGGCGGACCAGAGACCGCCGAGGACGGCGATGAGCGCCGCGAAGAACGCTGGCTCGCTCAGGACGGAGAGATGCACGTTGAGGATCGCCGGCGTGCAGAGGGCAGCCACGGCGATGAGGACGCTGGTGCGTATGGTCGCCACGCTCGTTGTCAGCATCACGAGGCCGGTCCACGTCGCGAACGCCGCGAGGGCCAGCACCAGCCGCGCGGCCGCGAGCGGCGCCACGCCCAGCGCAATTGGCGCAGCGAGCACGGTCGGCAACCCCGGTGGAAAATGCGTCATGGGCTCCGTCGTATCCGCAACCGTCCAGCTGCTCCTGGGTACGCGGTAGGCGCCGGTTGCCGCGAACGAGATGGCTGCGCCCAGGTATTGTTGCGCATTGGGGTCGAGCCCCGGGCCTGGCGGTGCAGTCGCGATCGCGACGGTGCAGGCCGCGAGCGCGCCAGTCACGAGAGCGACGGTCCAGCGCCAACGGAGTCGCCGCTGGCGATTCGCACCCGCCACCGCGTCTACCGGTGCGTCGACAGGATCAGGGATGACGCGTGGAGTCTGAAGGCGCGGGGCTGTCGGCATTACCGGTCGGGGTCGACGCCGTGCGCACCGACGGCCCTCCCGAGTCGTGGGTCGGCGCCCGCGTCGCAGTGCTGTCGAGGCCACTCCGTGGGCTCTGGCTCGCCCCGCTCGTCCCCGGGTGCGAGTTCATCAGATCGGCGAGCTTGCCAGCGCCCAGCACGACGATCTCGACGCGGCGGTTCTGCTGGCGACCGTCAGGAGTCGCGTTGGTTGCCACCGGGTCGGCCTTGCCATAGCCGTGGACCGTGATGACCGTCGAGTCCAGGCCACCGGCGACCAGGGCATTGCGAACGGCGAGCGCCCGGTTCTCTGACAGTTGCTGATTGAACGCCTCGCTCCCTGTCGAATCCGTGTAGCCTTCCACGGAGATCTTGTGGTCGGGGTATTGCTTGAGCACCGCCGAGATCTTGCGCACGTTGGCATCGGCGCCGGGCTTGAGCGTCGCCTGCCCGAGATCGAACAGGATGTCACTGAGGCTGATCACGAGGCCGCGCGCCGTCTGCTTCAAGTCGGTCATCTCGACGACGAGCGTCTGCAGCTGGCTCATCGCCTGCTCCAGCTGCGCGTTCGCCGCGTCGGCGGCGTGGCGCAGCGAGTCAGCCCGCGCCGTCGCCGCAGCCGCGCGCTGCTCCGCCTCGGCCCGTTCCGTTTCGAGCGCGGCTTGGCGCGCCTGCGCCGCGGCGAGCTGGCGAATCAGTCGGAGCTTCTGCAAGCTGTCCGTCGCACTCACTGCCACCGATCGCCCGAAGCGCGCGTCCGCGATCTGCACCGTGCGCAGCGCGATCGTCGCCATCCCCTCGACATAGACCTCGTTCTGCCCCTGCGCGACCGCAGAGCGAGCCGTGTCGATCGTCGCGCGCGCACGGATCATGTCCCCCTCGACGCGCTGCTCCGCGTGCTGCGCCTCCAGCGAGGCGTACAGCGTTTGTGCCTGCAGCAGCGCCGCCGGAGTCGGCGTGACCGAGGCACATCCGCCCAGCGCGCGAGTCGCAACCAGCGCCGTCACCACTGCCACCAACCGGCCACGGGTCATTGTCGAGCGCCCGCGGGTGTGCTCGTCAGCTGATCGACCTCCGCGGCCGCCGCCGCGCGCGCGTGGTCTGCGGAGACGCGCTCCGCCTCTGCACGCGCGTACGACGCATTGGCAATTGCCTCGCGTGCAAGGAGCGCCGACCGGTCCGCGTGCTTGGCTTGCTCCTCAATCGTCGCTGCAGCCAGGTGCTGCCGCGCCACCTTGAGCGGCTCCGGCGCGAGCGAATCCGCGCCCGCCGCCACCGCCTCGGCGATCGCCGCCATCGCCCGTCCCACGGCATGCGGCGGCGGCTCGGTCGTTGGTGGAAACGCCCCGCCACTCGCGCACGCTGCGACGACCAGTGCGACGCCGCACGGCACCGCGCTCCAGCGACCGCCGCGTGAGCGCTGGACTCGGAGGTCCGGAGGACAATTGCACTTTCGGTGTTTGTTCGGCAAATTGAAGATCGGTAAACGCCCAGTCTCACCCCGCGGCGGACCCCGTGCGTGACACAAAATAAACAACAAGCAGCATTCTTCGGCGAACTCCACGAGGTCGGACACGGCACAATCGGCCAGCAAGCCGATATCGTCTACCTCGAGCGGCCCGCGCGTTCAGTGCTCAACCCGCCCGAGAGTACGGGGGTGCCATACTGGTCGCTCAACCCGTACGTCGGCTGCGCATTCGGCTGCGCGTACTGCTACGCCCGGTACGCCCACCGCTACGTGACCGAGCGCGCGGACGCCGACCAGCGCGCCGCCGTCCGGGCTGATGGCGGCCCGGACCCGACCCCAGGACCCGCGGACCCACCGAGTGCCATGCCCTCCTGGCTTGCATTCGAGCGGCGTATCTACGTCAAACAGCGTGCGCCCGAACTCGTGCGTGTCGCACTCTCGCAGGCCAGCAGTGGTCGGCACGGGCGCAGTCGCCGACTCTTGCGGGGCGAACCCCTGGTCATTGGGACGGCGACCGATCCCTATCAACCAGCCGAGCGCCACTTCAGGATCACGCGGGGTGTCCTCCAAGCACTGGCCGAGCTCGCTGGACTCCGCATTGTGCTCATCACCAAGAGCGCCCTCGTGACACGCGACATTGACGTGCTCACGCGCGTGGCAACCCGGTCGCGCCTGACGGTTCACCTCTCGCTGATCACGCTCGATCGCGATCTCGCCCGGCGGATCGAGCCGCGCGCCCCGACGCCCGATGCCAGGCTACGCACCCTGGGCCGCCTCCGCGCCGCCGGCATTGACGTCGGCATCAACGTGATGCCGATCCTGCCCGGGATCACCGATCCACCGGCAGGTCTCGACGCACTCATCGCGAGCGTCGCCCGAACCGGCGCGACCCATGTCAACGCCGGTGCGCTGCGACTGCAGGCCGAAGCTCGCCGCCGGTACCTCCCCTTCATTGAGTCCGAGTTCCCACACCTCGCGGCCCGCTACCGCGCGACCTTTGCCCACAATTCCGATGTGGGCGCCAGATACCGCGCAGGACTCCTCCGCGTCGTCCAGCAGCTGTGCGACCGCCACGGCATCCGGTACAGCCGATTCGATGAAGATCGGGGCCGGCACGACATTACGATCCCCGAGTCGCCGCGAGACGAGCAGTTGGCCGCGCTGTAAGGGTCTGAGCGGCAGGGTCAGCCCGTCCGCAGAGAACCGGAAGATCGGCGGGGAGGGGCGACGCATTGCGTCGCCCTCCGTGGCCGCCCCGAACGACGACAATCAATGGACCAACGCCGCCCCTGCCCCAGCGTTTTGTTCCCCGACCCCTGACCCCTGACCCCCGACCCCGCCGTTCTGCGTCAATCCCGCTTCCCGGGCAAGCGCCGCAATTCCCTCCTCGATCGTCCGCGAATGATGCATGGAGCAGAACTTGGGACCGCACATTGCGCAGAACTCCGCGCTCTTGAAGTACTCCGCCGGCAGCGTCTCGTCATGGTATTCGCGGGCGCGCTCGGGATCGAGCGAAAGCCGAAACTGCTCGTTCCAGTCGAACGCATACCGCGCACGAGACAACGCATCATCGCGGTCGCGCGCCCCCGGACGGCCACGGGCGATGTCGGCGGCATGCGCCGCAATCTTGTACGCGATCACACCCTGGCGCACGTCCTCGGCGTTCGGCAGTCCGAGATGCTCCTTCGGCGTGACGTAGCAGAGCATGTCGGCACCGTACCACCCGATCATCGCGGCGCCGATCGCGCTCGAGATGTGGTCGTATCCCGGTGAGATGTCGACCACGAGTGGCCCGAGGGTATAGAAAGGCGCCTCCTGACAGACCTCTTTCATGCGGCGCACATTCATCTCGATCTGGTGCATTGGGATGTGGCCCGGTCCCTCGACCATGACCTGGACATCCCGCTCCCACGCGCGCCGCGTCAGCTCGCCAAGCGTGTCGAGCTCCGCGAACTGCGCGCGATCGCTCGCATCGTGCAGGGAACCGGGACGCAACGAATCGCCGAGCGAGATGGTGACATTGTACTGCCGCAGGATCTCCAGCACGTCGTCGTACCGCTCGTACAGCGGGTTCTGGCGGCGATGGTGCATCATCCACACGGCGTGGAGCGACCCGCCCCGTGACACGATGCCGGTCACACGACCATGCACGAGCGGCAGATGCTCGAACAGGATCCCTGCGTGCAGCGTCATGTAGTCCACGCCCTGCCGCGCCTGGTGCTCGATCAAGTCCAGCAGGTCGTTGGCCGTGAGCTCCTCGAGCTCCTTGCCCATTAACACCGCCTGGTAGATGGGCACCGTGCCGACGGGTACGGGCGACGCGGCGATGATGGCTTCGCGCACGCGATCGATGTCGCGGCCGGTCGAGAGATCCATCACCGTGTCCGCCCCGTACTGCACCGCCATCCGCAGCTTGGCGACCTCCTCGTCCAGATTCGACGTGACAGCCGAGGTGCCGATGTTTGCGTTGATCTTCACTCGCGCCACGTGGCCGATGGCCATTGGCTCGAGCGAGCCGGCGAGGTGGTGCACATTCGCCGGTATGATCAGCCGACCGCGGGCAACCTCATCGCGGATGCGTGTGGGATCGAGAGCTTCGCGTTCAGCGACCAACGCCATCGCGGGCGTGACTTCGCCGCGCCGCGCGGCAGCCATCTGTGTGCGTGCGAGCATTCGTGACTCCCTACGCCGGTACGAGCCGGGTCAGGTTCAGACGGTGTCCTCTCAGCCAGCGGCCGATGTGTCGCTGGCACCCGTGTCGTCACGAAAAGTATCTCGCCGTCGACTATCTCGCCTCCCAGGCGAAGCCACCGACCCAACGCGTGAGGTGCAAGCCGGGCTCGAGCGCAAGAATGACGATGCCGCCCTCGCCCTGAGTCAGGCCGCGAGCGACGATGCCATCGGTGCCGCTGGCATTGGGGTCGAGTGCCGCAAGGAAGTCGTGCGCCTTGAAGCGATAGTCGTAGACCCGCAGATTCGTCACGCGACCCAGCGTGTCGATGAGCACCGCACGCTCGCGAATCCATTCATAGGCACCCGCGCGCAAGTCAACTGCGACCGCGAGACGGTTGCCGTTGCCGAAGCAGCCCCGTACCTCGGTGGATTGTGACCGAAGCGTGTTGACGAGCCGATCGTAGGGCGGCGGCGGCAAGCTGCGCAGCCACAGGTCGATCGAGTCGCGCACCGCGGCACCGCGGACGAGCAGCGCGGGCGCAACGCTGTCGCGCTCACAGCTGTCTTGCCGCACAACGGAGTCACCGGCGGCAGCGTCGGCCGTTGTCGGGCGGCGCGCTATGCTGTCGCTGGCGGCCGGCCGAGCCGCCGTGCGCACGGCACCGGCAGTGTCGGCGCGCGGAGCCGCGGCGACACTCGGCCCGACCTTCGCGCTGTCTGGCGCGCGCGCCGTGCTGTCCGAATCCGGCGGGCTCGCGGTATCGGTCCGCTCCACGGCCGCATAGGCCACCGGCGCGTGACGCACGAGCGAGTCGAGTTGCCGCGACAGGTGGAGCGTCGCGACGATGCGGTTGTTCCAGCTCGAGAAGCCGACAATGCTGTCGTCCTCCGTCCCCCACGCATGGTGGATCCGCACCGGCGTCCCGATCGGGAGCGGCGAGAGCGCTTTGACCGCCTGCTGGAACGCGGTCGCACGATGCTTGTCGTGCTGCACATCGAGGTCGACGCGACCGATGTCCACGAGCAGCCGTTTCCCGCGCTTCGCGGCCAGGAACCACGTCTGCTCGATGGGCGTGAATACCAGGAACTGAGAAACGGAATCGGCGAGCGGCGTGAGCTTGGGCGCCGAGGCCGGACGCGTCCGCACGAACGCGGGCAGGGCGGCGGCCGGGCCCGGGGCACGCCGTTGCGCGGCGGGCACGACCCCCAGGCTGTCCGGCAGCGCGCTCGGGCTGTCGGCGAGAAGCCGGCTGATGGTGTCCGGCACCGTTTCGGTACTGTCGTCCGAGGCCGAGGCCCTTGACCGGAGAGTTGGACACCCCAGGACCGCCGCGAGCACCAGCGCCGTGACGACTGGCAGGCCGCATCGTCGGACTGCCGAGGGGCCCCAGCGCCAGGACCCGGGGCGACGCATTGAGGTGCGCAGGTTTAACAAGCACCGCATAGCCATCAGAAGAATATGCCGTACCTCGAACACGACGGCGTAAGACACGACCTGCCACCAGGCGATACGCTGGTGGGGAGCGCCAGCGACGCGAACTGGCGCCTCCAGACGATCAACCTAGCGCCACGCCACTTCACCGTGAACGTCGATGGCGCGGGCGCGGTCGTGGTCACACCCCACCAGGCGCATGATGTCGACGTCAATGGCGAGACGCTGGCCGGGCCCCACGTCCTGCGCCACGGCGACGAGATCATCGCGGGTGCGGGCATCTTCACGTTCCTCGACGCGCCCGATGGCGCAGCAGCAACCGCTGCCGCGCCAGGCGCCAGCGCGTACCTCATCGACATCCGTGGCGGACTCGCCTACGCGCTGGCCGACGAGCCGGTGACGATCGGTCGAGATCCCCTGAACCAAATCGCCGTCCGCGATCCCTCGGTGTCGCGGTTCCACGCAGAGATTCGAACGACGCCCGACAAGCGCGCGTTCACGGTCCGCTCCATGGGCGCCGCCGGTTCGTCTGTCAACGGCGCCCTGATCGGTGGCAATCCGCGACAGCTCGCCGAAGGCGACCTGGTTCGCATCTCGGGTACGACACTCCGCTTCACGACCCTCCCGCCGCCGCCGATCATGCGCATCGTGGCCAAGGCAGACGTTCCTGCAGCGGGTATGCGATCTCGTCAATCGGGCGCCCTGCAAAGCGCGGTCGAGGCGCCCACCTTGGGCTCCTACGAACCCGGCGCCAAGAGTTCCGGCTCCGGATCGCGCGGCACCTGGGTTACGGCTGCTCTGGTGACGACGGGAGCGCTGCTGGCTTTGTTGATCCTGCGCGCGCTGCACTCCCACTAGCCAACGCAGCGTGAGACGACCGCCGCGGCGGTCGTGCGTGCACCCGTGCACTCTGCGGGCGAGCCGGGTGGGCATCGGCATAAAAGGAGACCATGACGGCCGCGGTGGCGATGGCGACCAGCGCAATCGACGCGGCTCGCATGAGCCGGCGGCGTGTCGCCCGCGAACGCTGCTCCGCAGCCTCGATCGTCCCGATGAAGGTCGTGGCGGCACGGGCCTCCCGCTCGAATGCACCCACGGGTCGGTTCGATGCCTCGCGCGAGATGACCGCCGACGACGGGACGGCGGTGCTGAACCGCAACATCGTGCGCCCCACGGCGATCTCGTCGCCTTCCTGCAGGGCCGTCGGCGTCAACACGCGGGCCCCATTGACGGAGGTGACACTCACACCGTGAGGGACAATGAGATATGCGTCGCCGCGCTGGATGAGCTCCGCGTGGAGCCGAGAGACGTCCGGCTCGTGGACCACGACAGTGCTCGCGAGATCGCGACCGATCGTGCTCCGGTCGCGAAGCTGGTAGACGCGGCCGCGCCGTACGTCCCGGAGGTAGCCCGTCGGCGCGTCGCCGCCATGGGCCAGGCGCCGATAAAAGAGCTCGGCCGTACCAATCCCGACCCGGTCGCCGAAGGCGAGCAGGGTCCGCGAGCCGACGAGCTCAGTCCCGTTGACCAGCACGGTCGCCCCCGGCGATCCGCGGATCAACAGGGCTCGACCGCCGGGCTGAGCCGACAGCATGACGTGGACGGGGTCGAGCCCTCGCCCAACGATCCGCCAGCCGGCCCCCGGGGCGCTCCCGACGGTCAGTACGCCGGGCCCGAGCGCCCGCGCCTCGCTCCCAAATTCGATGAAGGTCATGGTCCCACTATTTGGACGAACCGGTGAGGCCGCGGTCAGCAGCTCGGGCGGGCCGCGAATGGGTCCGTGGCACGCTGATCAGACGAAACGTCCGTTTACGTCGGGGCGGCAGGACGCCTGCGACGCCGGGTCGGCGAAGTAATTGTCGTGACACGACATACGTTGCGCGATCACGCGGTCGCCGCCATTTTGACAATGCCGACAATTTCACTTAGGATTCCAATCTCTAGGGTAGTGGGCCGCGTTGCCGCCGAGGGGAAAAAGGCCGGGCTTCGGGCTCGCGGACACCGGAAACGGAGCAGGCATGAGCAGCGCCATCGAAACACTGGTCAATCGCGAGTACCAGTACGGGTTCGTCACGGATATCGAGGCCGACACGCTGCCGGTCGGGCTCAACGAGGCCACCGTGCGCCTCATCTCCGAGAAGAAGGGGGAACCCGACTTTCTGCTCGACTGGCGCCTCAAGGCGCTCCGTCGCTGGCAGACGATGCGCGAACCGCACTGGGCGAATGTCAAATACGAGCCGATCGATTACCAGGCGATCAGCTACTACTCCGCGCCGAAGAACTCGAAGCAGCTGAACAGCCTGGACGAAGTCGACCCGGAGCTGCTCCGGACGTACGAGCGCCTCGGGATTTCCCTGACGGAGCAGAAGCGGCTCTCAGGCGTCGCGGTCGACGCCATCTTCGACAGCGTCTCCGTCGGCACGACGATGAAAACCGAGTTGGCCAAGCTTGGCATCATCTTCTGCTCCTTCGGCGAAGCTGTGCGGGAGCATCCCGAGCTCGTGCGTCAATACCTCGGCTCGGTGGTGCCCTATAGCGACAACTTCTTCGCCGCCCTCAACGGCGCCGTCTTTAGCGACGGATCGTTCTGCTACGTGCCGCCGGGTGTGCAGTGCCCGATGGAGCTGTCGACCTATTTTCGGATCAACGCCGCCGAAACCGGACAGTTCGAGCGCACCCTCATCATCGCCGACAAGGGCGCGTCGGTCAGCTACCTCGAGGGATGTACGGCGCCGCGCCGCGACACCAACCAGCTGCACGCCGCCGTCGTCGAGCTCATCGCGCTCGAGGATGCCTCGATCAAGTACTCGACCGTGCAGAACTGGTACGCCGGCGACACCGAGGGTCGCGGGGGCATCTTCAACTTCGTCACCAAGCGCGGCAAGGCCGCCGGTGCGCGGTCCAAGATCTCGTGGACACAGGTCGAGACCGGCTCAGCGATCACCTGGAAGTATCCGAGTGTCATCCTGCAGGGCGATGACTCGACCGGCGAGTTCTACTCCGTCGCGGTCGTCAACAATCGCCAGCAGGCCGACACTGGCACGAAGATGATCCACATGGGCCGCAACACGAAGTCGACGATCATCTCCAAGGGCATCTCCGCAGGCCACGGCAACAACAGCTACCGCGGCCAGGTGAAGGTCCTGCCGCGGGCCGCAGGCGCACGAAACTACACACAGTGCGACTCGATGCTCATCGGCAATCAGTGCGGCGCCCACACGTTCCCGTACATTGAGGTCGGCAACCGCACGGCGACCGTCGAACACGAAGCATCGACGTCCAAGATCGGCGAGGACCAGATCTTTTACTGCAAGCAGCGCGGCCTCAACGCCGAGCACGCGATCTCCCTGATCGTCAGCGGCTTTTGCAAGGAAGTGTTTCAGAACTTGCCGATGGAATTCGCCCTCGAGGCACAGCAGCTGTTGGGGATCACGCTCGAGGGCAGTGTGGGATGAACCCTAATCTCTCGCCAACACCACCCTTGCTGCTCTCCATCAACAACCTCCACGCCGGCATCAGCGACAACGAGATCCTCCGTGGCATCTCCCTGAGCGTCAACGACGGAGAAGTCCATGCCATCATGGGACCGAATGGGTCCGGTAAGAGCACGTTGGCCCAGGTGCTGGCGGGTCACCCGGCGTACGAGGTGACCGCTGGTTCGGCCACGTACGACGGCGAAGATCTGCTCGCAATGGACCCGGAGGAGCGCGCCCAGAAAGGGCTCTTCCTCGCATTCCAGTATCCGGTCGAGATCCCCGGCGTGACCAACGCCTACTTCCTGCGCGCCGCCTACAACGAGCTGCGCAAGGCCAGGGGCCTCGACGAGGTGGACCCGCTCGATTTTCTCGCGATCGTCGAAGACCGCCTCAAGCTGGTCGACATGGATCCCGCGATGCTGAATCGCTCCGTCAATGCGGGGTTCTCCGGCGGCGAAAAGAAGCGGAATGAGATCCTGCAGATGGCGGTGCTCGCGCCCCGCCTCGCGATTCTCGACGAGACGGATTCCGGCCTCGACATCGACGCCCTCCGAGTCGTCGCCGATGGCGTCAACTCCCTGCGGCGCCCCGACAACGCGACCATCGTCGTCACGCACTACCAGCGCCTGCTCAACTATATCGTGCCGGACTACGTGCACGTCCTCGCGGGCGGCCGCATCGTCCGATCTGGCGGCAAGGAGCTCGCCGTCGAGCTCGAGGCGCGCGGCTACGACTGGCTGACCGAACCCGCCACGGCGGGTAGGGGCGACGCCCGCGTCGCCCGCAACGACACCGCCCGCACCGACATCGGAGTCTAAGGTGGCAATGCAGTCGTACGTCGACGATTTCGCCACCCTCGTCGGCGACAATGTGGACGGGCAGGCGCCGTGGCTGCTCGCCATCAGGCGCGCCGCATTCGAGCGCTTCCGCGCGCTCGGCTTCCCGACGCGCCGCGACGAGGACTGGCACTTCACGAGCGTTGGCCCCATCGCAGAAGCCGATTTCACGCCGCTGCGAGGCGATCCCGATCGGTCGGCCGCCCTCGACGTGCAGTGGTCGGACCTCGAATCGTTTGTGTTTGGTCAGCTCGAGTGGCCGCGCCTCGTGTTCGTGAACGGCGAGTTCGCGCCGACGCTCTCCTCGACCACGAGTCTCCCGTCGCGCGTGCGCGTCTCGCGCCTCGCGGACGCGATGGCATCGGACGCCGCGGTGCGCACCCATCTGAGCTCGATCGGCGAGTTCGGCGGCAACGCCTTTGCCGCCCTCAACACGGCGTTGTTCACCGACGGCGTGTTTGTGCACATCGCCGCCGGTGTGTCGCTGCCCGATCCGCTGCATGTGCTCTACGTGTCGACGTCGGAGGCTGCGAAGGGCGTCTCGTATCCGCGCACGCTGGTGCTGCTCGATCCGCACGCTCACGCCTCGCTGGTCGAGAGCTATGTCGCGCTCGGCGATGCCACGTATTTCACCAATGCGGTCACTGAGCTGCGCCTGGCCGAGGGCGCACAGCTCGCGCACGTGCGCATCCAGCGGGAAAGCACGCGTGCCTTCCACGTCGGACTGGCGCAGGCACACCAGGCCCGCGACAGCCGCTTGGCGTCGTTCTCGTTCGCGACGGGCGGGGCGCTGTCTCGCGCGAATATCTACACCTCGCTCGCTGGCGCGGGCGCGGAGGTCACGCTCGACGGCTTGTACCTCGTCGACGGCACGCAGCACGTCGATCACCAGACACGGATCGAGCACGCAGCACCGAACTGCGCGAGCCACGAGGTCTACAAGGGCATCCTCGACGGCGCCGCGCATGGGGTGTTCAACGGCAAGGTGTATGTGCACCCCGTGGCACAGAAGACCGACGGGAAGCAGACCAATAACAATCTGCTCTTGTCGGCCGACGCGCAGGTCGACACGAAGCCACAGCTGGAGATCTTCGCCGACGATGTGAAGTGCACGCACGGGGCCACCGTCGGTCGCCTCGATGAGGTGGCGTTGTTCTATCTCAAGAGCCGGGGACTGCCAGCGGAACAGGCGCGTACGCTCCTGACGTACGCGTTCGCCGCTGATGTGCTGCAGCGGATTGCCGATGCCACCGTCCGTGAGGCCCTCCAGGACGCGGTGCGCGTCCGGTTCGTCGACGCGCCGGCGACTGTCGCGACCTAGGCCGCGGTGACGTGAGCGACCTACGGGAGCTCTATCAGAGCGTCATCCTCGACCACAATCGGAAGCCGAGAAACTACGGACCGCTGGCCGAACCGGCCGCGCACGCCGAGGGCCACAACCCGCTCTGCGGCGACAACGTGACGGTGTGGGTCAGGACCGACGGCGAGCGCGTCACCGACATCGGGTTCACCGGAGAAGGCTGCGCGATCTCGCGCGCGTCAGCCTCGATCATGACGACGGTGCTCAAGGGCCAGACGCCGCGCGACGCCGTCGCGCTCATGGATCAGTTCCAGGCCGTGCTGACCGGCGCGCCGGGCCCCCCTCCGGACGTGGCGGCGCATCCGGCGCTGCGTCCACTTGCTCCGCTGTTCGGTGTCTCGCGCTTCCCGCAGCGGGTCAAGTGTGCCACGCTCGCCTGGCACGCGTTCCGGACCGCGCTCCGCGACGCGATCGGCCAGACTGGCTGCGGTGCCGCGCCCGCGGGCGAGCCATGAGATCCGAGTCGCATCCCGCCGCCACCAACGGGACCTTTCACCCGGTTGCGCGCGCCGCTGACATTCGACCGGGGGCCCTGCTGAGTGTACGGCTACCCTCGGGCGATCAGGTGGTGCTGATGAATGTCGACGGCGAATTCTGTGCGCTCCAGGACTGCTGCTCGCACGAGGCCTACGAGCTGTCCGCGGGCGAGCTGTTACCGGACGGAACGATCGAGTGCGTGTGGCACGGTGCGCGATTCGACTGCCGCACCGGCGAGGCGCGGCACGCGCCGGCCATCGACGACGTCCCCGCATACGCCGTCCGCGTCGAGGACGGCGTGGTCCTGGTCGGGCCTCGAGTGGCGCCACGATGACGCGTCGCGCCGACTTTCCCCTGCTCCGCCGACGCCCGGAGCTGCGCTATCTGGATTCCGCGGCGACCGCGCAGAAGCCGGAGGTCGTCCTCGACGCCGAGCGCGAGTTTTATGAAACGGACTATGCCAACCCCCACCGCGGCGCCTACGATCTGTCCAGTCGCGCGACGGAGCGCTACCACGCGGCCCGGCTGGTCGTCGCTCGATTCTTCGGGGTCCAGGACGAGGACCGGCTCATCTTCACCCGCGGCACCACGGAGTCCATCAATCTCGTCGCCGCAGCATGGGGTCGCTCATACATCGGGCCGGGCGACGAGATCGTCGTCACGCGGCTCGAGCATCACGCCAATTTCGTCCCGTGGCAGCAGGTGGCGCTGGAACGCGGCGCGCGCTTCCGCATCGCGGAGCTGACGCCCGACGGACGCGTCGACCTCGACCACCTGCGCTCGATCCTCGGCCCACGTACGCGCGTCGTCGCCATCGCCCATGTATCGAACGCGCTCGGCACGATCTCGCCGATTGCGGACATTGTCCGCCTCGCCCACTCGGTGGGAGCAGTGGTGATGGTCGATGGCGCACAGAGCGCACCGCATCTCGCAGTCGACGTCGACGCACTCGGTGCAGACTTTTTCGCGTTCAGCGGCCACAAGATGGGGTCGCCGACGGGCATCGGCGGCTTGATCGCGCGCCGCGAGCTGCTGGACGCGATGCCACCGTACCAAACTGGCGGCGACATGATCGAATTCGTGGGCGATGAGCGCACGACGTGGAACGCGCTCCCGCGCAAGTTCGAAGCGGGCACGCCGAACGTCGGTGCTGCGGTCGGCCTCGCCGCCGCGGTCTCGTATCTGAACGGCATCGGCATGGACACCGTCCGCGAGCATGAGCAGGCGCTCACCGCCTCCGCAATGGCGCAGCTTGGCTCCGTACCAGGCGTCCGCCTCTACGGGCCCCCGGCCGCCGACCGAAGCGGCGTCGTGAGCTTCACGGTGGAGGGCATCCACCCACACGATGTGGCGACCGTGTTGGACGGCGAGCATGTCTGCGTGCGGGCAGGGCACCATTGCGCGCAGCCGCTGATGCGCCGATTCGGGATACCCGCGACGGTCCGGGCTTCGTTCTTCCTGTACAACGACGCGAGCGACGTCGACGCGCTCGTGGCGGCTGTGGGCCGAGCCCAGGCGCTTTTCACCAGCGACCTGTCGAGCGTTCCGCATGCGTCCGCCGCGGCCGAGCAAACCTGACGACACCGGCCGCGCCATGCCAACTGCATCGCGCGCGGCGGTCGACGCGCTGTATCAGGACCGCATCCTCGAGCATTTCCGGCACCCCCATGGGAAGGGGGTGCTCGACCACCCCGATGCCGAGGCATCCGTTCACAACCCGCTCTGCGGCGAGTCGGTCACGGTCACGGTCGCGGTCGAGCAGTCGGCCACGGGTCCCCGCGTGCGCGACGTGCGCTTTCAGAGCGACGGATGCTCGATCGCGCAGGCGTCCGCGTCGATGATGACGGACCTCGTACGAGGTGCGACGGTGTCAGAGATCGAGGCGCTCGTCGCGCGAATGCGCGCCCTCGTGACCGGTGACGCCGCGAGTGCCGACGAAGCCACACTCGGCCCCGCCGTCGCGTTCAGCGTGATTCGTCGCGTCCCCGCGCGCGCCGCCTGCGCGCTCCTCGCGTGGCGGGCCTTGGGAGAAGCGCTGAAAAGCTGGACGGTAGACGTTGGACGTTAGACGTTGGACGTTCAGCCTCTACCTTTCTTCGCCCTCCGTCGTCCTTCAAGGAGACCGCAGCAACGGGGGCACGATGGAAAAATTGTTCATCGGCGCGGGAGCCACGATCGGCAGCTACGCCGGCTGGTACCTCGGCCACCCGTTTGGCTTCATGACCGCGTTCATGCTGAGCATGGTCGGCACTGGCGTCGGGATGTATTTCGGTAAGCGCGCGGCGCAGGAGTACCTGCCCTGAACTGAGGCGCAACGCGCTTCACGCAAGCGCAGGCAGGCTGCTCCGGACTCTCACCGCCCATCCGACATGTAGGGGCGGGCGCCTTCAGGCCGCCCACCGTCGGACACGACGTCGCGCGGTCGTCGTTGGCCGCCCCTGGCCCCCGAGGTTGTTCTCCAACGTCCAACGTCTAACGTCCAACGTCTAACGTCCAACGTCTAACGTCCAACGTCTAACGTCCAACGTCTAGCATATATGCACCGCCGTCGCCTTGAACGACGCATAGACCTCTTCGCCGACGACCAGGCCAAGCTCGCGAACGGATCGGGTGGTGAGCGCCGCAACCAGCGGCACGCCCCCAAAAGCGACGGTCACGCGCGTGAGCGCGCCGAGCTTCAGCATGTCGACCACGCGCCCGCGGAAGCAGTTGCGCGCAGAGGTCCCACTGGGGTCGCGTGACAGCGCGACGTCTTCGGCGCGCAAGACCGCACAGCCGGGACCGGGCTCCGCCTCGCCCACGGCGGCCAGGGTCAGCGCTGACTCCGAGACGTGAAACTCGAGCGAGTAGTACCCGGACGGCGGCGACTCGGCCCCGGCAGCGTCTTCGTGCCTCGAGTCCGCCGCCCGCACGACCGTCCCGGCGAACACGTTCTCTGCGCCGAGGAATTCTGCAATGTACGGGGACGCCGGCTTGCGAAAAACATCCTCGGGCGGTCCCGCCTGAAGTACGCGCCCCGCATCGAGCAGCACCGCGACGTCGCCCAGCATGCCGGCCTCGGCGAAGTCGTGCGTCACCTGCAGCACCGTCATGCCGTGTTCCCGGGCCACGGCTCGGACCTCCCGACGGGCGTATGAGCGCCCGCGGGGATCGAGCGCGGTGAACGGCTCGTCCAGTAGCAACACCCGCGGAAGGCCCGCCAGCGCGCGGGCCAGCGCCACGAGCTGCCGTTCGCCGCCACTCAGCGACCCGACATCCCGCGCCCACAGCCCATCGATCCCGAATCGCGTCGCCAGGTCGCGCCCTTCAGAGGGGCTGGCTGCCCCGTATCCCACGTTCTGCGCAACCGTGAGGTGCGGGAAGAGGTAGCCTTGCTGGTAGACGAGGCCAATGTTTCGAGCTTCCGGCGGCAGACGGGTGACATCCCGCCCGTGGAGCCGCACGATGCCCCCGGTCGCTGCTACGATCCCGCCGATCGTCTCCAGCAGCGTCGTCTTTCCCGAGCCGGCCGGACCGATGACGATCCCATAGGCGCCGGCAGGCACGCTGAAGGTGATCTCTCGCAACGCAAACGAGCCAACGCGAGAGGACAGCGCCTTGATGTCGATCACCGGACTAGGCCTCGGTCGCAGCGGCGGCGCAGACGGCGCATGCCGGCATCACGCGCAAGGCCGATCTCAAATCGCGCCAAGGCCTCGCTCGTAGCGAAGCGCGCGGAGCATCGTCAGCGGCACCAGCGCCAGCAGGATGAGCACAGCCGCGACCGGCAGTGCCTCCGGCAAACCGTAGCTGGTGAAGCGATCGTAGCTCAGAACGCTCGCGACCTTGGGATTGTAGGTCAGGATCACGATCGCGCCGAACTCGCTGATCGCGCGCGCCCACATCACGACCGCGGCCGCGACGAGCCCCCGCATTGCGAGCGGGAGCGTGACGCGACGAAACACACGCCAGGCGGGGTCGCCCAGCGTCCGACCCACTGCCTCATACCGGGGGTCGACGCGCGCAAACGTCTCGCGCGCGGCACTGAGAAACAGTGGCGCGGATACGAACAACATGGCGCAGACAATGCCGACCGCAGAGCCCGAGATGCGAAACCCGATGGCGAGGAGCGCGTGCCCCAGCGGCGACTGGCGCCCGAGGGCGAGGAGGAGGGCAATCCCCGCAACGGGGTGGGGGATCATGAGCGGGAGGTCCAGCACTGCCGCGAGCAGCGCACGACCCCGAAACTTACGACGGGCGATGAAGTATGCGATCGGCGTCCCACCCACCGCCCCGAGCGCGGTCGCGGTAGTCGCGGTGACTGCCGTGAGCACGAGAGCATTCCGCAGTTCCACGTCGGACCCGAGTTCCGCGAGGCCGTGCGCACCCCCGGAGGCGACCAGGCCGAGCACCGGGACCGCGAGAAACAGCAGGAAGCACGAGGCCAGCAGCGCAGCGAGCACGGTGGCGACCCGATACTGCAAGCCGTCATTCAGTGGTGGCATGTCGCATATTACCGTACGCCAGCAGTCTTGCGCGAGGTCGGGGCAACGCCGCACGTCGCCCTCCTGCACCGCCCGACGCCACTGCGCAGTGAGGAGTCGTTGACCCGAGTAGGGAATTGATGTCCGACGCCATTGAGCTCTCGCACGTCTCGAAGACGTACAACGGGCACGTGGCCGTGAGCGATCTCTCCCTCACGGTGCCAACCGGCACCGTGTACGGTCTGCTGGGCCCCAACGGCGCGGGCAAGACGACGACTATCCGAATGATCTTGAACGTCATCGAGCCGGACTCGGGCGACATCCGCCTGTTCGGCGAGCCCAACTCCGCCGCGGGCGTGATCGACCGGGTTGGGTATCTCCCTGAGGAACGCGGACTGTACAAGAAGATGCAGGTGCGCCGCGTCCTGCGCTTCCTGGCCGAGCTCAAAGGGCTGGGCGCTGCCGAGGCCGACCGCCGCATCGACGGATGGCTCGACCGCTTCGGCCTCCGCACGCCGGAGCATGACTGGGGAAATGCCAAGATCGATGAGCTGTCGCGCGGGATGCAGCAGAAGGTGCAGTTCATTGGCACGCTGCTGCACGACCCGGAGATCCTGATACTCGACGAGCCGTTCAGCGGACTCGATCCGATCAACGCGGAGGCGCTCAAGGACACGATCCTCGAGCTTCGACAGCGCGGCCGAACGGTCATATTCAGCACCCACCTCATGGACAGCGCGCAGCAGCTGTGCGATGCGGTCTGCATCATCGCCCGTGGTCGCATGGTCCTCGACGGCGACGTCGCGACCGTGCGTGCGACGCACGGCGGCCGCGGTCTCGCGCTCGGTTTCGCTGTCGTGCCTTCAGCCGCCGTGCTGGACGTGCTGCGAGATCGGACGCTCGTCGCCCGCATCGATCACTCGAATCGGTCGGCCGAGATCGAGCTCGCTCGCTCGGCCGACCCCCAGGTATTGCTGCGACGGCTGCTAGACGCGGGCGCCCGCCTCGAGCACTTCGAGCTGCGCCATCCCTCGCTGCATCAAATTTTCCTCGACACAGTGGAATCGCGATGGACCGATCCGGGATTGACGGAGTGAGGGGACGACTGGGGTCTGGGGTCTGGGGTTTGGGGTGGCACAAACCGCATGGCCGGGAGCCACGTTGTGCTACTGGCCTGAATGTTTGTTTCCCCAGACCCCAGACCCCAAACCCCAAACCCGCCGTATGAAGAAATTCTGGGCCATCGCCCGCCGCGAGTACATGGAGCGGATCCGGTCCCGCTGGTTCTTTTTCGCCACGATTGCCGGACCGCTGTTCTTCGGGTTGATCATCATCGTGCCGCTGGTGCTCACGAATCAGGCGCATGCCTCGGTGGACGTCTCCCACATCCTCGTGCTCGATGCGACCGGCACCGATCTCGGACACCGCGTGGCGAGCGTGCTCCGTCTCGGCCCCCAGGGCGACACGATGCGCGCGGTCGTTCGCCAGGTCGAGCCGCACGATCTCGCCGCGGCGGAGGACTCCGCCACGCGCGAGGTCATGCACCACCGGCGCGTCGGATATCTCGTGCTCGACAGCGCGGCGTTGGGCGGCGGCGACGTGCACTACGCCGGGCGCAACGCGTCGGCCATCGGCGACATCGACCTGCTCACGCAGATCGTGCGCCGGGCGATTCTCGCGCAGCGGCTGGAGCGCGAAGGACTGTCGCCCGCGCGCAGCCAACAGCTGACCGCTCTCCAGACGCGGGTGACGGCCGACCGGATCACCGACCGCGGACGCGGTGGCTCCGGGATGCTGAGCGCGATCGTCGCGTACACGCTCGGCTTCATGCTCTACACCATGATCGTGATCTACGGCAACGTCATTCTTCGGGGCGTGGTCGACGAGAAATCGACGCGCGTGGCCGAAGTGGTGGTCGCGAGTGCTCCCCCCGACACACTGCTCGCCGGCAAGGTCATCGGTGTCAGCGGGGTGGCCCTCACGCAGGTGGCCGCGTGGGCGGTGCTGTCGACCGTGGTCTATCGCCTTCGCGATGTGGTGCTCGCACGATTCGGCCTGGACTCCCCGGCGATTCCATTGCCTTCGATCGAGCTCGGCACCGGCATCGCCCTCGTGTTGCTCCTCGCGCTCGGCTTCCTCGCCTACGCCGCGCTCTTTGCCGCCATGGGGGCCATGGTGAGCAACCAGGATGACGCCCAGCAGGCGGCGCTTCCGGTGACGATGGTCGTGATCTGCGCCGTCGTGTTGATTCCGCCAGTCCTGGTCGAGCCCAACGGCGCGCTCGCACGATTTGCATCGTGGTTTCCCTTCAGTGCCCCGATCCTCATGCCCGTCCGCATGACCGTCGTCCAGGTCCCGTGGTACGAGATCGCCGGCACCCTCTGCGGCGTCGCGCTGGGCTGCGTCGTCGCCGTATGGGTCGCCGCGCGCATTTATCGCGTGGGCCTGCTCATGTACGGCAAGCGGCCAAGCCTGCGGGAGCTGGCACGGTGGGTGGCGAGGAGCTGAACGGCGGGGTCTGGGGACGGGCGCTTTAGCGCCCGCCCCCAAACCCGCCGTTCAAGTCTCCACCCGGGGCTTGCTGAGCGATGACCTGAGATCGCCTATCACGCTGTCAATCTGCTGCTCCGCGACCTGCCGGAGACCGCGAAGCAGATACACCATGATCCCGTCGATCACGCCGGCGACGCGGCTCTTCTGCTGCCGCAGTACCGGCCTGCTCCACTCCTCACGCAGCATGCTCCGCTCCTCACCTGGCGGCGGCATCATTCTGTTCAGACCCTCGATAGCGGTTGCTGGCCACTCCGAGTGCAGCACCGGCGCCGACCGCGATCCCGAGCGCAGTCCACGGATGATCGCGAATCTGTTGCATGACGTTCACTTTCTGCTCGAGTTCGGCCAAGGTCGTCGACATTCGCTCTCGAGTTACTTCGATGTCGCGTCGGACTGCATTCTGGCGTGTCAACCATTCCGCGTCCTCCTTGAGGGTCTCGAGCGTCTGCGCCGGCCGGAGCCGCGCGACCGAGAATAGCCGCGCTCCCCGCGACACGGCGATCGCGGCCACGATCCCGGAGAGCGCGGACACGATCAGCGCTGCAAGCCAGTACCGGCCCACGATCCATGGTTCGCCAATCAGGAACACGAGTCCGACGAGTACGGCCAAGCCGCCCAGCAGGAGCAGTACGCTTCCGGCTGCCACGCGAAAGGATCCGCGCGCGGCGAGACCTGCCAGGTTGCCGAGCTCGACTTGGATGAGACGCGCCTCATGCCGCACGAGCTCGGCTGTACCCCTCGCCAGCTCCCCAAGGAGAACGCCGAGTCCACGACGCGCGTCGCTTGGGCTTGTTTGGCCGTCGGAGAGCTGAACTTCGCGGTCCATTGGCTCCCCCTGTCCCTGTCACCCGGGCCGAGTTGCTAGTCCGACAGCGACCGACCGAGGAGGTAGCCTATGCCAAGGGCGATGAGCAGTGTGCGAACGGGATGCTTCTGTACTTGCTGCACGACGTTGTCGCCAAAATCGCCGACGTCCCGGCGGCGCAGCCATCCGGCGGTCCGCTCCATTCGGGTCGCCACCGTGTCTGAGTAGTTCTGCAGCCGCTGCGTGGCAGCGGCTCCCAGGTCGGAAGTGGCCGCAGCGACGCGCTCCGCACCCTCGCGCGTGCGCGAGCGGAGCGTGCCGGCGCCCGTTTCCAGCTTATCGGCGATCGTCGACTTCGTGTCGTTGATCTTGTCCTTGGCGTCGCGCAGAGGTTCAGCCCGCGCACTCCGCGGGGCGTTCGCCGCGCTGCCGGCCTGGATTGCTTCAGCTCCGCCTTGCGCCCCAGTCCTGCCGGCGTCCATCGCGCCGCGCTCGGACCTGCCGCCTTGCTGCTCGGTACGCTCCACGTGTCACCCCCCTTGTAAGTGCCCGCATGACGCTGCACGCTGCATGCCGCGCGGTGCAGACGGCCGTCGGCCGTCTGCACCACGAGAAAGGAGACAGGTGAAAGGAGAAAGGAGAGCCAAACGACCAAGTTGCTCCGGGGGCTTCTCAGCCTTTGGCCTCCTTTCTCCTCTCTCCGATCTCCTCTCTACGCGGGTCGTCCGCGCCGTGCGCGGACGACCAGCGTCGGTACGACGAACAGGGTGATAGGAGTCGACAACGCCAGGCCGCCAATCACGGCGATCGCCAGCGGGCGTTGCAGCTCGCTCCCGGTGCCGAGACCCAGCGCCAAGGGCAGGAGGCCAAACAGCGTGCAGAGAGTGGTCATGAGGATCGGCCGGAGGCGCGTCCGAGCCGCCTCGCGGATCGCCACCTCGAGCGGAACGCCCTCCGTCCGCATCCGCAGCCGGGTGAAGTCGAGCAGGATGATGCCGTTCTTCACAATGAGCCCCACGAGCAGGATGAGACCCATGTAGGACGAGACGTTGAAGGGCGTGCGCGTCACCAGTAGTAGCACGATCGCCCCAACGAAGGAGATGGGCGCCGCGAGCACGATGACGAGCGGCTCGACGAACGATTGGAACTGAATCACCATCACGGCGACGACACTCACGCCAGCGAGCGCGAGAACGACCAGCAACGCGCGAAATGCCGCTTGTTGTCCGGCGTACTGACCGCCGAGCTCGACTCGAATGCCGGGCGGCGGCGGGTGCGCCGCCAGGATGCGCTTCACGTCGGTCATCACGTCACCCAGGGAGCGTTGATCGACGTCCGCCGTCATCGTGATCATCTGCTGCTGATTCTCACGTGTCAGGTCGCTCCGCGAGTCCAACGAGCGAACCGAGGCGACGGCGCTGAGCGGCGTCGGACGCCGCGCCTGTCCCATGACGGGGAGCGAACCCAGTCGCAATGCGTCGTAGCGCACCGAGTCAGGCGCGCGAACCCGCACGTCGATCGCGCGGTCGTCGAGGCGGATCTGACCGGCATCCACCCCCAACAGCGATCCGCTCACGTCGGCCCCAACCTGCTGCGGCGTCATGCCGATGCGCGCCGCCTCCGGGCCACTGACCCGAAGATACATCTCGGCCGACGGTTCACTCACACCGGAGAACAGGTCCGCCAGGCCCTCCACCTTCTGCATTGGCGCCGCAAGCGCCGTCGCGTAGGTCTCGAGCTGGTCGAGCTGCTCTCCGTACATTCTTGATCTCGACGGCCCGTGCCGCGCCCTCCAGATCGTTGATGAGGTCGGTCAGGATCTCCACGAATTCGACGTGCAGGCGGGGGACGGCCCGCGCGACCCGCACGCGCACATCGTCGATCACTTCGTCGGTGCTGCGCGACCGCTGGCTCACCGGTGCGAGTCGAGCGACGATGTCACCGCGGTTCTGCAAGGTCGCGAACAGTCCGAGCTCGGCCCCCGTGCGCCGCGATGTGCCGACGATTTCCGGCGTCGACATCAGGATGCGCTCGATGGTGTGCACCTGGCGGTCCGTCTCCGCCAACGCGGTCCCGCCTGGACTCAGGTAGTCCAACACAAAGGCACCCTCATCCATCTCGGGCAGGAACCCGGTGCCGACGAACTGGTAGGCGACGATCCCACCGAGAATGAGCAGGACGGCGGCCCCGACGACCAGCAACGGTCGATGCAGGACGCGGCCAAGCGCCGCCTCGTACCGGTCAGCCAGGCCATCGACGAATCGGCTGACCCGAGCCAGCACCCCCCGCGCGTCCCGAGGCGCGCCTTCGGCGTCGGCCGCCGTCACGAACCGGGCTGCGAGTAGCGGGATGATCGTCAGCGCGAGCCCGAGAGACACCAGTACGGCGATCGTGAGCGTGACCGACAGGGCGATGAAGAACTGCCCGACGACACCCTCGAGAAGGCCAAGGGGAAGGAACACGACAACGGTCGTGATCGTCGACGTCGTAACGGGCCAGATGAGTTCCTGGACGGCATCACGCACCGCCGAGCGGCGATCCGGGCTGAAGGTCAGGTGTCGGGCGATGTTTTCCGTGATCACCACGGCGTCATCGATCACGAGACCGATGGCGATCGCCATTGCCCCCAGGGTCATCAGGTTGAAGGTCTGCCCGACCAGGCGCATGACGAACACCGTGATCGCCAGTGTCAGCGGGATCGACGTCGCGCTGATGGCCGTGATCACCCCATGGCGCAGAAACACGAGCAGGATCACGATGGCGAGCGCAGCACCGACCAGCATTGCGTCACGGACCGAGGCGACGGCGTCACGGACAAGCGCCGCCTGGTCGTAGACCACCTTGAGATGCGATCCCGGTGGCAGGGCCGGCGCGAGCGCGCGCATCACCCCCGCGACACTGTCCGCGACCGCGACCGTGTTACCGCCGATTTGACGCGAGATGTACATGAGCGCCGCCGGCTTCCCGTCGCCGGCGACCACGTGCGTGTGATCCTCCGTGCCCATCCCGACCCGGCACAGGTCCCGCACGCGCAACCCGGCGCCCGCTGTCGGCGTGACCACGACATTGGCGATGTCGTCGGGGCTGTGCGCTTCGGCATCCGTGACGACGAGGTACTGCTTGTAGTTCTGCGCGAGTCGACCGACGGCATCGACCGATGTGGCCTGCTTGATCGCCGCCGCGACATCGTCGTAGGAGATGCCCTGGCCGGCCAGTCGATCGGGATCGCAGACCACTTCGACCTCGCGCACATCGGTGCCCTGCACCTCGACCCGGCCCACCCCCGGGACCCGCGAGACGACGGGCTTGATCTGGTACCGCGCGACATCGTACAGCGTGGCGGCATCCCCGCCCTGCAGGTTGTACGACAGGATCGGGAACAGCGACGGCGTGAGGCGCTCCACCTCGATGTCGAGGCCGGGCGGCAACTCCCCTCGGACTTCGTTCACGCGCGCCTGCACGAGCTGTAGCGCGTAGATCATGTCAGTGTGCGGCGCGAACGTGATGTTCGTCTCGACGGATCCGCGAATCGATCGCGTCTGCACTCGAATCACACCCGGCACGACGCTCACCGCTTCCTCGATCGGCCGCGTAATGCTGAACACCACTTGCCGGGCGCCGAGCGTGGAGCCTTGCGCGACGATCGTCACGCGCGGGAAGGTGAGCTCCGGGTAGATCGCCGAGGGGAGGCGCGTCGCTGCCCACAGCCCAGCCGCGCTCAGCACGCCGACGAGGAGGTAGATGAATCGACGCTGGGAGTCCAGCGCATCGAAGAGTTTCATTTGATCGGAACTACCTTGGCGCTGTCCTCGACGCCAAAGGCGCCATCGGTCACGACCCGCTCGCCAGCGTGCAGGCCGTCGGTGATCTCCGCCAGACTCTCGGTCCGTCCCCCGACCGAGACCGTGCGAGCGTGCGCGATGCCGTCGGGCCCGACAACGAACACCTTGAGGGCGTCCCCATCCGGTACCAGCGCCTGCACGGGAATCGTGACTGCGTGCGGGTGCACCGCAGTGGTGACTCGCCCGCTCACGGTCTCACCGATCATGAGCGCGCGGGTCGGGTGCGCGATGTGGGCGCGGACGGGGATGGTGCGAGAGGTGGTGTCGAGCACGACGCCCACAGCGACGACCACACCGTGCCCGAGCGGCTCGCCTACGAGCCCGCTCTGGCCCGCAGTGACCTCCACGGAGTCCCCGCGCCGCAGGCGAGGCGCCTCGCGCGGCGACACACCGAGGACGATATCGAGCGCGCCGGGATCCGCCACGCCCACGACGGGCGCCGCCGCATCGACCGATGCGCCGAGGATCGCCGACATATGGGTCACGACACCGGCGAGCGGCGCACGCAAGGTCGCGAGTTCCTGAGAGCGCCGCGCGGTCACGTCCGTGGTCTGCGCCTGCGCCAGATCCGCTGCCGCCTGGTCCACATCCTTGCGCGCCACCACGCCGGCTGCCGACAGGCGTTGCGCACGATCATAAGCGCGTTGCGCGACGAGGAGCGCCGCGCGCGCGCCCGCGGCCGCCGCATCGAACGGAGCGCGGTCGAACTCCACGAGTGGATCGCCCGACGCGACCACGTCCCCCGCCCCAACGTAGATGTGCATCACACGAGTCGGCCCGGGAGCGGAGAGCTCCGCGTAGTGGCCCGGGCGCGGATTGACGGATCCGATCACAATGAGCGTCTCGTCGAAGCGCTCGAGGGTCGCCGCCGCCGTCTTGGCTCCGACGACCGGTGCGGGAGCGGCATCTTCCTCGCCACCCTTGGACACCTCTTCCTTGGCCGCATCTTCGCCCGCCGGCTTCTCGCGGGTCGAGTCCGAATCGGCTGCCGTCGCCAGCGTGGCGGCCTTGGCGGCGCCATCCTCGGGGGCTTTCCCGCGTCCGCACGCCGATACCAGGGTGGCGGCGAGGCACGCGATCGTTGGAACGAGACGGTGAGTCATCGCGACGTGGCGCTGAGTTTGAAGAGTCGCACTTCGCCGGCCGCCATATTGGCGGCCGCGAGATCGTCGACGTACTGCCCCAAGGCCTCACGGGCACTGCGCTGCGCTTCGAGAACGCTCGGCAGCGCCGTGGCGCCTTCAGCAAACGCGGTCAAGGAGCCGGCCACTACGCGTTGAGCCGCCGCCAACAGTTCGCGATCTCGCTCTGCGCGCGATAGTGCGATGTGCAGTTCCCGCCGCGCCTGCGCCGACTGCGCCGCGGCTTCACGGCGGGCCAGGTCGAGCTCCGCGACCGCGCGGTCGCGGCTCGCCGTGGCCAACTGAATCTCGCCCCCATTGCGATTGAAGAGGGGCAGCGGGATCGAAAACCCGAAGGTCGGCAACAAGAACGGCTGCGTGGGGTCCCCGTACTCGACCCCAGCCTGAAACGACGGCTGCGCGAGCAGGGAGCCGCGAGCGAGTGAGAGGTTTGACTCCTCCGATTGGAGCGCGGCCTGGGCCGCGGCGACCTGCAGCGGCACCTCGCTCGACCCCGGGACTCCTCCCGGCGCCGCAGCAGGCGTCGGCTGGCGCGGTGCACCGCCGCCTCGCGTGAATTGCAGCGATGCGCCGCCGGCATTGGACGCGAGCCTGGTCGTGTCGGGCACCCCGAGCGTGTCGGCCAGCGCGACGACCTGACGATCGGCCGGCAGGCCGACGATCGCCTGAAGATCCAGGAGCGCGCCGAGCGCCGCGAGTGAATCGGACGCTGCAACGTTGATCTGCTGGCCAGCGTTGACGCTCGCCAGCTCCACGTCCATGTCGCTGGCATTGCCCGACTCCCGGCGGATGACCGCCAGCCGTCGGAGACTGTCCGCATCGAGGGCGTTGCGGCCCGAGACGCGCGCATGCGCGAGCGCCGCGAGTGCGCGCGTATACATCGTGTCGACCTCGAACTGGGCCGCCGCTCGTTCGAAGGCGTAGCGATAGGTCGCGGATCGGTAGCCCGCATCCGCCGCGCGCACACGGGCGTCGCGGACCCAGGGATAGTCGAACGCGAAGTTGAGAATGCCGTGGTAGTGGGGCTCGTCGCGCGTATAGGTCAGATTCGCGACGGGATTGGGATATTCACGCGCCGTCCCGAGCAGCGCGCGCGCCATGAGCGAATCGGCGCGCGCCAGCGCCAGTCGCGCGCCGCGAATGAGCGCGGTGTCGATGGCGGCCGTCCGAGTGAGGGGGACGAAGCTTTCGGCACTGGGGCGCTCGCCCGTCGCCGCTGCGCGCCCGACGGTCGCAACCGCCCCGGCCTGCGCGAGCGCCCCCCGTCCCGGAATGCCAATCAGAAGCGCCGCAACACCGACCCACCACCGCCCGTAACGTGCCGCGCCGACAGGGCTTCGAAGCATGCGGGAACGCTAGCCGCGTGTAGCTGTCAGGAGCATTACATGGGGACCCCTGTCGGAAACCGTATCGTCACCTGCGTCCCGCTGGCGGGCGTGGAGACGACGTCGATGCTCGCGCCATGCGCGTCCGCGATCCATCGGGCGATCGACAGACCCAGACCGGCGCCGTCGCCTCTCGCTCGTGCGTCACCCCCCCGATAGAACCGATCGAAGATGTGAGCGAGGTCATCGGCCGGGATGCCGATCCCCGTGTCCTCCACGAGAATCAGCGCGGAACGGCCGCCGTCGGCGCGTACCCGCAGCGACACCCGCCCGCCGGCGGGGGTGAACTTGATCGCGTTGTCGAGCACGATCACGATCAGCTGTCGCAGCAGGAGGGGATCCGCCTCGACCGCCGCCTCCTCGAATTCGGGTACCGCGAGCTCCACGCCGCGTCGCTCGGCCAGCACGCGCACTCCGTCGACCGCGTCGAGCGCCATATCGTCGAGATACACGCGCTCGCGGACGATGGGCCGTTCCCCCGCGTCGGCCCGCGCGAGGGTCAGCAGATCGTCGACGATACTCCCGATCCGTTCTGCCTCGACACCGACGGCTTCCAACGCCGCCGCGTACGCCGCCGGGTCGCGCTCGCGCTGCAGCGCGACCTCAGCGCGGCTCCGCAACACCGCCACCGGCGTGCGCAACTCGTGCGCGGCGTCGGCCATGAACTGCCGCATCTGCGCCATCGTCCGCTCGATCGGCGCCGTCGACTTGCCCGCCAGGAACCAGCCACCCGCTGCAACGAGGAGCAACGCCGCCGCCGCACCGCCGGCCAGCGCGGCGATGAGTGACGCGTAGCGGTCCTCGAGCTCCACACGATCCGCGAGCGCCGCAGCGACATAGCGGTTGCCGCTGGCGAGCGTGAAGCGCTCCGCATGCACCTGGAAGTCGCGTTCGCCACGCCCCCGACTCTTTCGCTTGAAATGCCGGTCCGCCTGCCCGTCCTGCGCCGTCGCGGCCAGCTGGGCAACCGCCGTGACCGTGGAGTCCGCCTGCGCCGGCGTGAGCGGGCGGCCCGCTGAATCGAACAGATAGAGCGCACGCCCCGGAATCGTGAGCTCCTGGACCGCGTCGGCGGCGCCCTTGGCCGATACGGCCTCCACCTCGCGGATCGCAGCCGCCTGCGCGATCGCGCGCGTCGCCGCGTGCAGCGACGTCTCGAGATCCGCCGCAATCTGGTGCGCGATCGCCGCGAAGAGCGCGGTCCCCAACATGAGGAGAATGAGCGCGAACGTCCCGACGTACCACGCCGTCAGGCGCAGCCGCAGCCCGAGCAGCGCACGCCGCGCGAGCGCGGCCCGGCCGGGCCGCGGCGTCACATGGTCGAGCCGCCGCTCGGTGGGTGCGCCGCCTCCACTCCGCGTCGTGCGGACCGCGGCAGCGGCGCCCGTCGCAGCTTCGGAGGCCACGACGCCTGCCGCAGTGTCAGAGACCGAACCGGTATCCGGCGCCACGAATCGTATGGATCAGCTTCGGCTCGAACTCGTCGTCGATCTTTCGGCGCAGTCGTCGCACGAGCACCTCGAGCACGTTGGTGAACGGATCGTGATTGTCGTCCCACACATGCGCGGCGATGGCCGCGCGATCGACAACGATACCCTCGTGCCGCGCAAAGAACTCGAGCAGCGCAAACTCGCGGGCGGTCAGCGTAATCGAGCGCCCGGCCCGCGCGACATGTCGAGTCGAGAGATCGACCTCCAGGTCGGCCAGCGCCACCCGTTGCGGCGCGATGGCGGGCCGCCGCCGTGCCAGCGCACGCACGCGTGCGAGGAGCTCACGGAACGCGAACGGCTTGATCAGGTAGTCGTCCGCGCCGGCCTCGAGCCCGCGCACCCGGTCGTCGATTGCATCGCGAGCCGTCAGCATGAGGATCGGGGTCGTGCTACCACGCCCGCGCAGCGAGGCGCACAGATCGAAGCCACTCCCGTCCGGCAGCAACACGTCCAACAGGATGACCTCGTACGTCCCGAGCGCAGCTCGCTCGCGACCCTGCGCCATGCTGTCCGCGACGACCACCTCGATGTGGTGCTCGCCGAATCCTTGCGCGAGGATCTGCGCGAGCTCGCGATCGTCCTCGACGATGAGTAAGCGCAAGGGGGAGCTCCGATCGACAACAGGGGCGAGGCAGACCTCGCCCGTTCATGTAGAGGCGAGGGATGCCTCGCCCTTCCCGACCCCTACGCGACGGAGGGGCGAGGCATGCCTCGCCCTTCCTCCGCCGCACCGGCCGGCGCGCAATATCGGTCAAAGGCGCCCATGAGATCACCGGCGATCGCCTCGGCCGACCGCCCCTCGATCTGGTAGCGCTCCAGCATGAACACGAGCCGCCCCTCCTTGAGGAGCGCGATCTGCGGCGATGACGGAGCATACCCGATGAAATAGCTCCGCGCCTGGCGCGTGGCGTCGACGTCCTGGCCGGCAAAGACTGTCGTGAGCCGGTCGGGCTTGACCGCGTGCTGCACCGCCATTGCGACGGCGGGACGCGCGTTCCGCGCAGCGCACCCGCACACGGAGTTGACCACGACTAGGGTCGTCCCGCGCGATGCGCGCAGCGTCGAGTCCACCGCCTCCGGCGTGCGCAGCTCCTCGACTCCGAGCCGCGTCAGCTCCCGGCGCATTGGCGCGACCAAACGTTCATCGTACATTCTGAAACTCCTCAGGAGGTTGAGACTACCACGTCGACCGAAACATAACCGGCCCGCGCCGGCCGCCGGCGCGGTTGTCGCCTTTCGCCCCCCTACGAGTGCGTCAGCGCACGTTCGACCGCGTCGACGGTTGCCGGGACGACGGGCGAGCGCTCGTCGAGTTGCGGCGCGTACTGCGAGTCCTTGAGTCCATGACCGGTACACACGCATACGCAGCGTTGCGCGGCCTGCGTGGCCCCGTCTGCGACACGCCGTCGTAGCCCGGCGATACCGGCGGCGGAGGCTGGCTCGCAGAAAATACCCTCGAGTCGTCCGATTGCGCGGTACGCTTCGAGGATCTCGTCGTCCGAGACGGACACGAACGCACCCCCGGACTCGTGCGCCGCGGCGACCGCCGTGTGCCAGCTGGCGGGCCTGCCAATGCGGATCGCGCTCGCGATGGTGTCGGGGTGCTCGATCGGCCGCCCGCGCACGAGTGGCGCTGCGCCGGCCGCCTGCGCACCCAGAATGACCGGCAAATGGTCGATGCGGCCGTCGCGGTGGTACCGCCGAAAGCCCGCCCAGTATGCCGAGATGTTCCCGCCGTTGCCGACAGGCAGCGCCAGCAGGTCGGGGGCGCCGCCGAGCGTGTCGCAGATCTCGTAGGCGGCCGTCGCCTGGCCGGCGATGCGGTGTGGATTGACGGAGTTGACGAGCTCCATCGGACGTCGATCCGTGAGCTGTCGTGCGGCGTCCAGCGCGGCGTCGAAGTTCCCGTCCACAAGGACCGCACGGGCACCGTAGGCGAGCGCCTGGGAGACCTTCGCCCCGGCCACGCCGCCCTGTGGGAGCAGGACGACGGCCCGGAGCCCCGCACGAGCCGCATAAGCGGCGGCGCTCGCCGCGGTGTTGCCAGTCGACGCGCAGAGCACCGTGTCGACACCCCGCTCGACCGCCTTCGCGACTGCGACGACCATCCCACGATCCTTGAAGGATCCGGTGGGATTCATCCCTTCGAACTTCACCCAGAGCTCATCGACGCCGACCCACCGCGCGAGCCGCGGCGTTCTGAGGAGCGGCGTGTCCCCCTCGAGGAGCGTCAGCTCGGGCGTTGCACTCGTGACAGGCAGCAACGACGCATAGCGGGCGATGACGCCACGCCGTCCGCCGCGCCGAGCGCCAGCTTCGGTGAGCGCGGATTGGCGGAGGCTCTCCGCCTCGAGCTCACCCATGCGTCAGGCCGCGCGCGGCGGGTTCGACAGGAAAGGCGATGATGCCATACGGCCCCGTCACGCGACGGAACGCACCCGCCATCGCGTCCGCGATGTCGCCCGCGCGTGACGGGTCGCCGATCGCGATCAGCCCGGACCCGGCGCCAGAGACGGTCGCGCCCCACGCCCCGGCCCCTCGCGCCGCATCGATCGCCGCGTCGGCACCAGGGATGAGCGCGATGCGAACACGCACGTGGAGCCGGTCGCTGAAGCCCAGGTCGAGCAACGCACGATCGCCGGTCGCAAGCGCGCGCGTGAGCGCGGCGAGCGCGCCGAGATTGTGCACGGCGTCGCGAAGGGGGACGCGCTCGGGCAGCGCCGCGCGCGCCTGCTGCGTCTCGAGCTCGACGCCCGGGGCCGCGAACGCGAGTCCAACGTGCTCCGACAGCGGCAGCTGAAACGCGTGCGGCCGATCCTGCTCGTCCCGCGCGACGGCGACGAGACCGCCCAGGAGTGCGGGTGCGACATTGTCGAGATGGCTCTCGTGCTCCTGCGCGAGATGCAGCACGCGCTCAGTCGACGCATCGACATCGCGACTCGCCATGGCGAGCGCGATCGCACCGACGACGGCCGCGGCTGACGAGCCCAGCCCACGCCCGATGGGGATCTCCGAGTCGAGCGTGAGCGTGCCGTCCGTGGTGCCCGCGCCCATGATCTCGAGCGTGCGGCGGAACACGCGCAGAAACAGATCGTGCGTGTCCGGCCGGTCATCCAGCGCGCGCAGCGTGCCGCGTCGATCCACGCGCAAGCCCGACGATCCGGGCGTGGGAACGAAATCGGCCGTCAGATACCGCGCCAGAGCGAGCCCGATGCAGTCGAATCCGGCGCCCAGATTCGATGTGCTGCACGGGACGCGGACGTGCGCGCGCCGTGGCTCACGCGCGCCGTGGAACGCGAGCGACGCCGGCATCGCGCCGAGCGCCTCAGTGGGACGAGACAGCCGCCTGCCCTCGGTCCGCGCGCGGGCTCAGCCCACGCGCCCCTCGTGAATGGCTTCGACGGTCGACTCCCGGTGCTCGTGTCGGACGAGCGCCGACCGAACGAGCTGCACGACCCCGGCGAGCAGCGCCGCGAAGAGACAAACGGAGATCAGATCCGTGATGAGAAAGCCCGCCGCCATTGATGGCCAGGCGTGCCAGTTCGCGTGCGACGAGCCGACGCGCTCACGGTGCAGGGCGACGAGCACGGCACTGGTCGCGATCGTGGCCATTGCCGCGATCGCCGCAAAACTCGGCGCGCGCCAAATCCAGTGCCGCAGCGGAAAATTCGCCAAATGCGCCGCCGCGGCGGCCAGGAGCGCGAGCAGAATGGCGGCATTGAGGATCGTTAACAGCATCCACCGCCCCTCTGGGATGTACGCGAGGGCGAGTGTACGGACGAGGTGCAGGACGACACCCGCGAGGAGGCCGCTCCCGACGAGCGACAGCGTGAGCGCGCGGAACGCCGCCGGCTCTTCGATCTTCCAGGCGATGGTGTGTCGCGGGAAGTAGCCGACCATGTGACGCTAAGGTAGTGCACCACCCGCCGACGAGCCAGAGCGGTGGGAATAAGAGCCGAGATTCGGGCCTCGAATCGCGGCCGTCAAAGTCCTCGCAACCGATCCGCGGCTTCGGTGCGTAGTGCGGCCGCGCCCTGTGCCGTCGCCACTTCTCGCGGCCCCACGACACCCTCTCCCCCCTCGGAGCTGGTGGCGTGCTCGAACCGGCGTGCGCCGTTGCCGCTGCGCGCGACCGCGCCGATGGCGGCCAGCCCAAGAGCGAGATACGGCACGCTCGCGCGCCCGCGCCGCCACCGCCACACGGCCAGGGCCGCCGCCGCGCTCGCCATCGGCACCGTCGAGAAACGAGGTCGCCGCGACCTGATGGCCGACCCTCTCTCGGGTGTGGCGCGCGTGTCAGCGAAGCCCCCCGCAGCTGCGAACGCTGCGGCCGCGGCCGCAGCGGGCATCACGTAGCGGGCCATCTGTTGGAGCTTGGCGCTCCCGACAATCCGGCCGAGCACGTCCACACCCAGACCGATCCCAAACAGTGTCAGCGGCAGATCGATCGGAGCGGCGTGAGTCTCCTGCGTTCGGTCGGTCATGGATGACACCTCCGTAGCTGAGCGCAACTCTGCAACCCCGGCCCCGCCGCCCGCTGGTAGACACCCCGCTCGTGGCCCTGTCTACGCTCTACTCGCTCTGCGGTTCGACCGTCTCGGACGCCCAGCGCCCGTCCGGACGGCCTGAGCTACTGTGCAAAAGCGAGACCCTAACGGATCCAATGCCCGATGCGACCCCAGCGGATTTCGGTGAAGATACGGAAGTAGTCGAGGCCCGCCTCGGGATCGTACGAGTAATACACGAAGAGAGGGCGGCCCCGAAAGTTCTTGCGCGGCACGAAGCCCCAGTAGCGACCGTCCTTCGACTCATAGCGGTTGTCGCCCAACATGAAATAATGCGCCGGCGGGACGAGCAACGGCCCCCAATTGTCGTGCGTCGGCTCCGCCGGCGCCGATCCGAGCCGTGTATTGGTCAGCCCGTATGCCCGTTGCCAGGCGAAGTGGGGGTCGGTGCCGTCCGGCTGCGTTTGATTCCCTGCAAACGCGGGTCCCTGCGGATACGAAACGCCGTTGACGGAGAGCACGCCGTTCCGCATGAGCACCGTATCACCCGGCAGTCCCCACAGGCGCTTGACCAGGGTCGGCGTGGTGTCGTCACCGTTGTCGAGCTGCGGCGGCGAGACGAACACCACCACGTCCTGTCGCTTGGGCTGCGCGTAGCCTGGCATGCTGACATCGAGCACGGGGACGTGCGGCCCAAACACCAGCTTGTTCACGAACAGCCAATCGCCGACCAGCAGCGTCGGCACCATGCTGCTCGACGGGATGCGATACGCTTCGACCAGGAAGATGCGAACGAACAGAAAGATCAGGATCGCGCCGATGATCGACTTCGCATTTTCCCACGCGTGCGCACGGCGCACTGACGCCGCAGCACGCGCAGGCGTTGCACGTGCTGCAGTGCTCGATCCATCGGCCGCCGACTGACCTGGGCGCTGGCCGCGCCGCCCTGGCGGCGGACTCACCATCATTGCAACTCCGACCTCGCCGGCGTCGCCGGGCGCCGATGCGGCGTGTGCCGGCGACGCACCGAGTGGGACAGAGCTACGCGTCCTTGAGGTGCCGGCTGACGAGTTTCGTCATGTCGAACATCGACACCCGGGTCTTGCCACCGAAGACCGCCTTGAGCTGGTCGTCGGCGTTGATCATGCGACGCTCCTTCGAGTCCTGCAGTCCCTTCCGCTTGATGTATCCCCACAACTTCTTCGTCACCTCGGTGCGCGGCATGGGTTGCGATCCGACAACGAGGGCCAGCTGCGCGGACGGCTGCATTGGCTTCATGAATGCGGCATTCGGCTTCCGCTTGGATGCGGCCTTCTTTGCGGGGCGGCGTGCTGCCTTCTTGCCCGCACGCTTGGTCTTCTTCGCAGCCTTTTTCTTTTTGGTGGCCATCGGATGTCGCTCCTCGGGAAGTGGGACCGTGGCAGTACCTTCTCGCCCGTGCGCCGCTGGCCGTCAGCGACGCGCCTACGAGTGGGCGCAGACGCGGTGCAAAGTACAGAGCCCAGAGACAAGAAACCAGAGGGAAGCGGCGCTGCACGCCAGAGGGACGAGCGCGGAGCCAGCAGGGGAAAGACGGAAAGTGCACTGGCGGCACGGCCCCTCTGATCAGTGGATACGGGCACTGCATGCGTCGCCCTCTGTCGCCGTCCGCGATCGCCCCGTCGGTCGCGACGACGCATGTGTCGCCCTGGCGCGCGGTCCGCATCACTGCATGACCCCGAGGCGAACCACTCGCTCCCCGGGCGGCGGCGTCCTGGGCTGTGCGCTCACAGGGACCGGCGCCGCCGCACGCCATGCGACGGCGACGGTATCGTCCTCGAGCGCGACGACCGGCGCCGATGCGGCGATGCCGCTGCCGGACACGTCGACCCGATCTGGAAAGCTGTGCCCCGCCGTCACGGACACGGCGAGCATCGAGCTGCGGGATCTGCAGATTGGGATCCTGGTAGGCGACCACCACGGTATCGCCGTGCCCAGCCACACTCGTCTCGGCCAGCCCTTCGCCATACGCAAGCGCGACCGGAGCGTGGAACATCGACAGCGTGTCGCTCGCACGGCCGCTCGTGCTCGCACGAGGCAGATCCATCAGGTGTTCGTAGTAGACGCCCGCACCCGCGGCCGGCTCGAGGTAGTAGGCGAGGTGGGTGTACCCACTCAGCGGATCGAGTGCGACCGCCGGTGCCGGCCGAGCACAGCCGCGGACTCCTCGGTCGCGCGCATCGGCGGCAGGCGGCGTGTCCCAGTGGGCACCGTCATCGCGCGAGCGCGCCAGCCACAGCACCACGCTGCTGTCCGACCGCGCAGCCCACCAGACAACCGCGACATCGTGCGGGCCGGCACGGGCCCACCGCACAGAATTGACACACGCTCCCCGGCCGAATGCCGGCAGACCGCCGCCCGGAACGGAGATCGCCTGCGCGACCACCCTCATGGCCCCCGACTCCCCGAGCAGGACTAGCGCGTCGGCCGGCCCCTGAGCGCCCGCAAGCGGCGCCGCCTCGCCCACCCAGTGGACGGGTGCCGCCGAGCAGCCAGCGAGCAGAAACGCGGCGATGAACCACGGGCGCCGCGGGCGCTTGCGCGCCCAAGAGGGGAACAGCACTGAAAGTGGAAAGTAGACGGGTACCGAATAGCTTTCACGCATGGCTACTTTCGCCGGCTTGCGGCGCGTGCCCGCGCCCGTCAATGAGGTTGTTCGTCCCTATGCGCCGGGGTCCAGCGAGCGCCGCGCTCTTCGAGCGCGACTGACCGCCATGGCCACCGAGCGCATTGACATTCCACTCATTATCGGCGGCGCCGAAGTGCGCACCGGGAACGTGCGCCAGGCCGTGATGCCGCACAAGCATCGCCACGTGCTCGCCGATTGGCACCAGGCGCGCCCGGAGGATGTCACGCGCGCCGTCCGCGCCGCCGCGGAGGCGCGCCGCGAGTGGAGCCAGTGGCCCTGGGAGGAGCGCGCCGCCGTGTTTCTGCGGGCGGCCGAGCTGCTCGCGACCTCGCATCGCGATACGCTCAACGCCGCGACGATGCTGGGCCAGTCCAAGACGGTCTATCAAGCCGAGATCGATGCGGCGGCGGAGCTGATCGACTTCTGGCGCTTCAACCCACACTACGCGCAGGAGCTCTACCAGGAACAGCCGATCAGCCCCCCGGCGAGCGGCGCGTGGAACCAGCTCGACTACCGGCCGCTCGAGGGGTTCGTCTATGCGGTGACACCGTTCAACTTCACGTCGATCGCGGGCAACCTGCCGACAGCGCCGGCCCTCATGGGCAACACGGTGGTCTGGAAGCCGGCATCGAGCGCGATGCTGTCGGCGTACTACCTGATGCGTCTGTTGGAGGACGCTGGCCTGCCGCCAGGTGTCATCAACTTCGTGCCCGGGGATGCACAAGCCATCTCGGCCGTCGCCCTCGAGCACCGCGACCTCGCCGGTGTCCATTTCACCGGCAGCACCGCCGTGTTCAACACGATGTGGCAGACGATCGGGAGCAACATGGGACGCTATCGCTCCTATCCCCGCATTGTCGGCGAAACGGGCGGCAAGGACTTCATTGTCGCCCATGCATCAGCCGATGCGCAGGCGCTCGCCGTAGCGATCGTGCGTGGCGGATTCGAGTACCAGGGTCAGAAGTGCTCGGCGGCGAGCCGCGTCTACGTGCCGCACTCGCTGTGGCCGGATGTCCGCGATCGGGTCGTGAGCATGATGGAGGAGGTCCACGTCGGTGACATCATGGACTTCCGCAACTTCATGGGGGCAGTCATTGACGCGCGCGCCTTCGCCAAGATCAGCGGATACCTCGCGGACGCCAAGCGGGCTGGTACGATCGTGCACGGCGGCGATGCGCACGATGGCGTGGGCTATTTCATTGAGCCGACGCTCGTCGAGACGCCTGATCCGAGCGCCCGCATTCTCTGCGAGGAGATCTTCGGTCCGGTGGTGTCGGTGCACCCGTACGCCGACGCCAAATGGACCGAGACGCTCGCGCTCGTCGACCAGACGTCGCCCTACGCGCTGACGGGTGCCGTGTTCGCCCGCGACCGCGCGGCGACGCACGAGGCCGCAGCAGCACTCCGCAACGCAGCCGGCAACTTCTACATCAACGACAAGCCGACCGGTGCGGTCGTCGGTCAGCAACCGTTTGGTGGCGCGCGTGCCTCGGGAACGAACGACAAGGCCGGTTCCAAGTTGAACCTCGTCCGCTGGGTCAGCGCACGTGCCGTGAAGGAAACCTTCGCGCCGCCTCGCGACTTCCGCTACCCGTTCATGGGCGAAGCCGCCCACGAGTCGATCGGCGAGCTGACCGGCGAGGCAACAGGCGTCCCCGAGGGCGCCCTCTAGTGCGCTCGCGCGGCCAGCCGGCACGCATGCTGTCGGCGTGACGACATCGCGCCTCGGCTCAGCCGCCGAGGTCGTGTCGGATACTCGACCGATGTCAGCTCCGCCCGACGGCGGTGGCGCACCCGCCCCCGCACGCCGGGCCGTCGTCCTCGCGTTCGCCGCCGTCTACATCACGCTGGGGGTCGACGTACCTCGGGATCGCATACGCCATCCGCACGATCCCCGTCTTTCTGATGGGTGCGATGCGGTTCACCGTCGCCGGGCTCGTCTTCGTCGCGGTCGCCGCAATGCAAGGGGCTCCGCGACCGAGCGCGCGCGAGCTACGCTCGGCGGCGATCGCGGGCATCCTGCTGCTCTCCATCGGCAACACGGCGGTCGTCTGGGCGGAGACGCGCGTCCCCAGCGGCACCGCGTCGCTCCTGGTGACGACGCCCGTGTGGCTCGTCCTCATGGAGTGGATGCGGGGCCATCGACCGACACGGGGCGTCGTATGTGGACTCGTCCTCGGCGCCATCGGCATCGCCATCCTCGTCGGACCCCAGGGACTGGCCGGTGCCGGCCGGGTCGACCCGCTGGCGGCCTGCGTGCTCATCGCCAGCTCCTTGTTCTGGGCGTCCGGTTCGCTCTACAGCCGCTACGCACCGCTGCCGTCGTCACCGCTGCTCGCAACCGGTCTCCAGATGGTGTGCGGCGCCGCAGTGCTCTTCGTCGTCGCGGGTGCCACAGGAGAGATCCAGCACTTCACCTTTGCCCAGGTGTCCGCGCTGTCCTGGGCCGGCTTCACCTATCTCGTCGTGTTCGGCTCGTGGGTCGGCTTCACTGCCTATATCTGGCTCATGCGAAACGTGCCCACCGAACACGCCGCGACCTATGCGTTCGTCAATCCCATCGTCGCCGTCATTCTTGGTTGGGCCGTCAATCACGAACCCCTGTCACCTCGCACCGCGATCGCCGCCGTGACCATCATCGCCGCCGTCGCATCGATCACCCTTGCGCCGAAAGGCGAGAGCGACGCAGCAAAGGACCTGGCGCCGGGCGCTACGCGCCTGAGAAAGTAGACCTGGAGAGAGTAGAAAGTAGACCAGGCGGTCCATGTCTACTTTCTGTGCTTCTACTCTCTCGGGCGCGCAGCGCCCGGCGCCAACCCAATCCGCTCCCACCGTACCCGCCCCGTCGTGCGATCGCGCGAGAAATAGATCGTTCGCGGTCGGCCGAGGACATCGCTGTCGGCGACAAAGCCGATGTACCGGCTGTCGATGGTCTCGCCCCGATTGTCGCCGAGCACGAAGTAGGATGCGCGCGGCACGATCAGCGGCCCCCACGTCGTCAGCGTCGGCACATAGCTCGCGGAGTCCGACAGTACCGCGTACGGGCGCTGCCAATCGAATCGTCGATCCCGAATGTCTCCCTCGTCCGCGTGGATGGCATAGGGCTCGAGCATCGGCCGCCCATCGACCGACAGCACCCCGGCATGCATGGCGAGCGTGTCGCCGGGCACGCCGACCACGCGTTTGACGTAGCGTGTCTCCCAGAGCTTGTACACGATGAGATCGCCGCGGCGAACGGGGGCGTTCCGCCGCGGTGCGACGAACAATCGGTCACCCTTGAGCAGCGTCGGAGCCATGGTGTCGGTGTCCACGCGGACTCGGTCCGCGATGGCGCTCTCGACCACGGCGGTCCACGCGAGTGACGCGACCCACACGATGCCGCAGGCCACGAGGATCGACGCCGGACGCTGGTACCACCGCCAGCCCACGGCCGCCGGCCGTTGGCGCACGACCCGGATGGCGTCGGCCGCGATGGCGGAGAGGATACCGATGTACACAATCGCGTACGCCGCGAGCCCCACGTGCCCCGCGAGGACGATGACCGCGCCCGCCGCAAACAGCACGACCACCCGGCTCGCGAGCCAGGCGGCCGCTCCGCGCCCGGGAGCGCCCGCATACAGATGACCCACCCCCGGCGCGATGAACGACAGGAGAGCGACGGTCCAGGGACGGGGCACGGGGAAAGGGGGACGCTGGACGTTGGACGTTGGACGTTGGACGTTAGACGCCTGTGAACAGGCACATGGGTTCGTCACGGTGCACCGCGAACTGTCTGTCGGTTAGTCCACCAGGGTCTAGCGTCTAGCATCCAGCACCTAGCCTCGCGCCCAACGTCTAACGTCTATCCTCCATCACTTTGTCCCCGTCCGCTGATCGTCATCGTCGATCGCCGGGTACTCACCGCTCAACACGTCCAGCTCCCGTTCGAATGCGCGCACGGCCGGATCCTCGCTGCGCTGGCCGGCTCGACCGACGTACAGCAGCACGAGGATTCCGACGAGACCGGCCAGCGCGAGCGCGATGACATCCTCGTAACGGCGCACATGCCGCATCACCAGGTCGGCCGACCGACCGAACACCCACCCCAGCACCGTGAAGAGACTGGCCCACGTGAACGAGCTGATGCCGCTGCCCGCGAGGTACTCGGCAAGCGGCACGTGAGCGGCCCCGCACGCGATCGGCAGCGTCAGGCGCAGCCCGTACGCATACCGCACGGCCAGCGAGGAGCGCCATGGAGCGCGGCGCACGCCCATCAGCGTCCGTGCGAGTGGCCGACGGAGCCTCGGCCACCGCTTGCGCAGCCACGCGCCGCGCCAGCGGCCCAGAAAGTACAGCCCGAGCGCGCCGATCCACGTCCCGATGGCGCAGCTCAAAGCGACCCAGACGAGGCGGAGATGCTGCTCGTGCGCCGCGATGCCGCCGGTGATCGGCGAGATCTCCTCGATGATGTTGCTGAGCGCGCCGAGGGAGACATACGCCCAGAACGACGTGAGTAAGTCGAGGATCGACGACATCAGCGAAAGCTATGGCCCCTGGGCGCTCAGTCCCCCGGGGCGCCCCCGGGCATCGGCATCCCCGCGACACCGCGGCCTGTACCGCCGGATGCCGATGCGTGCGCATCATGCGAGGCGCCGACCCTGAGCCGCGCGAGCAACCGATCGCGCCACTCGTCGAGAATCTCGTAGAACGTGGGGATGACGAGGAGTGTCAGGATCGTGGACGTGACGACGCCGCCGATCACGGCGATCCCCAGCGGCGCACGGAAGTCCGCCCCCTCTCCGACGCCCAGCGCAACGGGAAACATGCCGGCGATGAGCGCGACCGTTGTCATGAGGATCGGACGCAACCGAATGCGTCCGGCCTCGATGAGCGCCTCCCGCGTCGAGAGCCCGCGCTCCTCGCGCGACCACTTCGCGAAGTCGATGAGGAGAATCGCGTTCTTCGCGACGATGCCCATGAGCAGGATCACGCCGATGAGGCTCATGATGTTCAGCGTCTGCCTCGTCACGATCAGGGCGAGCACCACACCGATGAGCGACAGCGGGAGCGACAGCATGATGGCCAGCGGATCGACAAACGATCCGAACTGCACCACCAGGATCAGGTACATGAGCGTCACAGCCACGACGAGCGCGATCCCGATGCTGTTGTATACGGTCGCCTGATCCTTCACTTGACCGCCATAGGTGATACGGACGCCCGGCGGGCGCGGAATCTTGCCCAACCGCTTCTGGATCTCGCTGGACACCGCACCCAACGGCGCGCCGACCGGGTTGGCGCCGACCGTCACCACTTCGTCTCGATCGAGGTGATCGATCTCCGCGGGACCAAGTGTCGTGCTGATGGTCGCGACCTGCCCGAGCGGCATCGTCGTCAGCTGCCCCAGGTTCGTCCCCAACGGCAGCGACATCCCGGGCGCGAGCACGAGCGGCAGCTGCTCCAGGTCGGCCGCGTTCGTGCGGAACTCTGGCGCCAATCGCACGGTGACGTCCCGCGTCTTGCCCGTTGGGTCGACCCAGTCGCCCGCGTGGACGCCGGCGAACGCGGGACGGAGCGACTGCGCGACTTGTCCCACCGTGACGCCGAGCGTGCCGGCGAGCCCGCGATTGAGATCCACCTCGAGCTCCGGCCGCTGCCCCTTGGTCGAGAGCCCGACATCCGCTGCGCCCGGCACGCTGTCCACGACCGGCAGCAGGCGCTCGGCGAACCGCTGGACCTCGGCCAGGTCGGTGCCGCGGACATCCGCCATGATCTGCTTGCGGTTGTCGCCGAACCCGTTCGAGAACACCCAGGCCGTGACGCCTGCAACGCGCTTCACCTCGTCGCGCACGAGGCTGGAGATCTTGGTCTGGCTCTGTCGTCGCTTCGCCTTGGGGAGCAGCCGGACGTAGAGGTCCGCCACGTCCACGGCGCCCGACCCCGCCGCGTCTCCGACCGTTGCGTACGTGTACGCCACTTCCTTGTGCGATCGCACGATGCGTCCAAGCTCCTCCAGCTTGATCCGCATGTAATCGAGATTCGACCCCGGCGGCGTCTGCACTTGAATGTCGAATTCCGAGCGGTCGCTGTCCGGGATGAATCCGAAGCCTCCAATCCATTGCTGCAGGCCGAGGGCGCCGGCAAACGAGAAGACGGCCAGCCCGACCATGACCCATCGGTGGTCGAGCGCCCAGGCGATCAACCCCTTGTAGGCGTCAGCCTGCCGATCGAACCACCTGTTGAACCGGGACAGGGCGCGCGCGACCGGATTGCGCAGCTGGTGCTCCTCGAGCTGGGGGTCCGGCCAGTAGGCGGAGAGCATCGGGTCGAGCGAGAACGACACGAACAGCGATACGAGGACCGCGCACGCGATGGTCAAGGCGAACGGCTTGAACCACTGGCCCGCGATGCCGTTCATGAACGCCACCGGCACGAACACGGCGACGATCGAGAAGGTCGTGGCCGCGACGGCAAGGCCGATCTCGTCCGTCCCCGTGTGCGACGCCGTCACGTGATCTTTGCCCAGCTCGATGTGCCGCACGATGTTCTCACGGACCACGATCGCATCATCGATCAGGATCCCGATCGCGAGCGAGAGCCCCAGCAGCGACATCGTGTTGAGCGTGAACCCCCACGCCCACACGGCGATGAACGCGGCGAGCGTCGACACGGGCAGGGCGAGCCCCGTGATCACCGTCGAGCGCCAGCTGTTGAGAAAGAGGAAGACGACCAGGATCGTGAGCAGCGCGCCCTCGATGAGCGCCTCCTCGACGTTGCGGACCGAGTTGCGCACGCGCTCGCCGGCATCCTTCACGATCGCCAGCTTCACACCCGGCGGCAGCGTGCGCTGGATCGCGGCCACCTGCGCCTTGATGTCGTCGGCCACGCGTGCCGTGCTCACCCCTCTCGTCTTGGTAATGTCGAGTCCGATCCCGGGCTGATCATTGAGAAAGGCGAGCGACCGCGCCTCGACTGTCGAATCCTGCACGTCCGCCACCTGCCCCAATCGCACGAGCTGCCCGTTCCGATTGGCCACGACGAGCTGGAGGAAATCCTGCGGCGCCTGCAGGCGGCCGACCAGGCGGATCTGCTTCTCCGTCAGGTCGCCCGTGATGCTGCCCACCGGCGCGGCGAGATTCTGTGAGTTGAGCGCGTTGACCACGTCGGCGACTGCCACGTGCGCCGCCGCGAGATCGGGCGGCCGGACGTTCACCGCAATGGTGCGCGCGACGCCGCCCGAGACGTTGACCTGCGCCACGCCGACGATGCCACGCAGCTCCTTCGTGATCCCGGGATCGGCGAGGATCGTCAGCTCGGCCGGCGTCATCGTCTGGGAGGTGAGCGCGAGCGAGACGATGGGGAGCTCGTTGGGGTCGAGCTTCTTGATCACGGGCTCTTTCATCTCGGCCGGCAGATTGTCCCGGATCTCCGAGATGGCGTCGCGGACATCCTGCGCAGCTTGATCCGCGCTCTTCGTGAAAACGAACTGCAGGATGATCTGCGCAAACCCGTCGGTCGAGATCGAGCGGATCTCATCGATCCCGCTGATTGCGTTGAACTGCTCTTCCATACGGTCGACGACTTCGCGCTCGACCTGGCCTGGCGAGGCGCCGGGGTAGGGCACGACCACCATCACGATCGGCTGGTCGATGTCCGGGAACTCGTCGACATCGAGATTGAAACACGAGACGACCCCGAAAAGCACGAGCGCGAACATGACCACGATCGTGATCATCGGCCGCCGAATCGCGAAGTCGGAGATGAACACGACCTACCGCTCCGCCGTCGTCGTATCCGTGACCGGCGTCACCCGGACCGGCGTCCCCGGATCGATCGCCTGCGCGGCGCCGCGCAGGAGCGTGTCGCCCGCGGCCACGCCAGCGACGATCTGGACGCGGTTCGCCTGGCCGTCTCGCATGCCAAGCTGGACGTCCACCCGTTCCACCCGCCCCTGGCGCACGCGCTCGACGACCGGCTGCAGGTTGCGCGTGTCGATCGCCGCAAGGGACACCATCAACCCGTGTGCACTGTCGCTCACGATGCGGCCGCTGGCAAAAAGTCCCGCCACGAGCGCGTTGTTCGGATTGGGCAACGTCGCGTAGACCTCGATCTGACGCGTACTCGGATCCGCGATCGGGCGGATGCGCAGCACCGTGCCGCGAAAGGTGCGATCGCCATATCCATTCAACGAGAATGTGACCGGCTGCCCGACGCGGACCGCCGCGATCTGATCCGCCGGTACCGAGGCTTCGAGTTGCAGTTGCGATGGGTCGACGACGGTGAACACCAGCGTCCCCACCTGGACGACGTCGCCCGCACTCACGTCGCGGTCCGCGACGACCCCGCCAAACGGCGCGCGGATGACCGTGTAGCCAAGCTGCTTCTCGGCGGTCACCAGCCGCGCCCGCGCATTGGCCAATGCGGCCTGCGCCTGCGCGTTCTGCTGCACGACCGTCTCGATGTCGCTGCTCGAGACGGCGCCCGCCTTGTACAACGTGTCGTAGCGCTGGGCCTGCCGTCCCGCGTAGTCGGCAGCGGTCTGCGCGGACGTCACGGCGGATCGCGCCGAGAGCTCGGCGTCGCGCAGCCCCGCGGCGTCGATCTCCGCGAGCACCTGCCCGTCCGACACGTGCTGCCCCTGTTCCGCATCGATCCGCACGATGGATCCGCTGACCTGCGTGCGCAGCTGCGCGTTCCGGATCGGCGCGAGCGTGCCGGAGATGACGGGCCCGGTCCGCAACACACCTTCGGTGACCACCACGATGTTCTCGGGCCCGATCTGCGTCGGCGGCTGCACCCCCGACCCCGCAGCCGACCCGCGACTGCATCCTGCCGCACCCACGACGCTCAAGCCGAGCAATACGAGGGCACCGCGGAGGCGGCCCACGCGGTGGTGCTCTCCTTTCCCCTTTCTGGTAAGCTCCTTTCTCGGGCGCGCCAGCGCCCGCGGCGCCTGCGTCGCCCGCCGTTGCAACCCGCCCGGAACAGGTAGCGACCACCCACGCGTCGCCCTCATTGGGCGGAGTTTCCGGGTGTGCCAGTGCTCGTCATCGTCGTCGGCGTGGGAGTGGTCGACCCCGGTGCACCTGGCACCACAGGCGCGCCCGGCGCGCCTGGCGCGCCTGGCGCGCCTGGCACGGTGGGCGGCGCGCCTTGCTGCGGGGACGTCGTGCTCGACGGGCTCCCCTGCGACGAGCTCTGCGCCGCGCTAGCGCCCGCTTGCCCCGTGTTGTTCAAGGGCAGGTCGGCGATGAGTCCCAGATAGATGCGAGCCACTTGCAGGTTGCGCGCGGCCTGCGCGCGATTGGCGAGCGCCTGCTCCTGGGCCAGCCGCTGATTCGTCAGCTCCGTCTGCGTCGAGATGCCCTCGCGGTACCGCAGCTCGGCGATTTGATAGGCGCGAGTAGCCTGACTCACTGTCCCGGCCGTCGCACGCCACGCGGCGTCGGCTTGTCGTACGTTGATAATGGCGGTCCGTGCGTCGAGCGCCGCCAGCTCGCGCGTCTGCTGGAGACGGGCCTGTGCCTCGATCAGATTCGCTCGCGCCACGAGAATGTCACCCTTGATGTGTCCCCCAGTAAACACCGGCAGCGTGAAGCCAACCGCCACGTTCCAGTTCGTGAGGAAGTCGGGAAGCGACGGCAAGCCGAGCGGATAGGCGATGCGCTGGTAAAACGATGTCAACGTCAGGGTCGGCAAGCGCTCAGTGACCGCGAGTTGACGCAGGGCTTGCTCCTCCTTGACAGTCTCCACCTGCTCGCGAACAGTGGATCGTCGGTCGACGGCGGTGTCGAGCGGCTCCGCAATGGTGTCCGTCGCGGTCACGTCGCCGTTTGGGCTGACGCTCGTCGCGAGCGACACCAAGTGCACTCCGTCGGGAGCGGCTGTGGAATCCTCGACGTCGGTCGTCAGGGCGACCGGCGCGTCGAGCGGAAGCTTGAGCAGCTGCTTCAGCCGATAATAGGCAACGTCGCGATCGCTGCGTCGCTGGATGACGTTCGGCACTTGATTGTTCCGCGTGACCTGCGCTTGTAGCAAATCGAAATCGCTCCGCGTCCCCACGTGGCTTCCCACCTGCGCTTGTCGATACGTTTGATCCGATTCGACGAGGGTGGACTCGGCGATCGTCGCGAGGCGGTCGGCCAGCGCGGCGTCGTAATACGCCTGCGTGACGTCGTACGCGACTTGCGCCCTCTGTGCCCGTAGCTCGATCTCCGCGGAGCGACGCGGCGAGGAGGCAGCCCGGCTCTGCGCGAGGACCTGACTGCTGAACAGCGTCTGCGAGAAGTTCACGCCGAGGCTGTATTGATTGAGCGCCCCGAACCCGACGCTGCTGAAGTTGAGACCGTTGGTCCCGCTCGGACACGACTGGGCGCCGTTGAATGCCGCCTGCCGCTCCGCGGGTGTGGAGATCGAATCGATGTGCGGCGTACACAGCGCCTGCAGGGTCGAGGCATTCGGCTCGGACGCTGGGTTGCCGGTGCCGAACACGTGGTTGAACGCCGAGTATTGCGTCTGAAGCGTGCGCGTATATGCCCCTGCAATGGAAAGCTGCGGAAACCATCCTGAGATGGCCTGCGCGACCTGACCACGAGCCCTCATGATGCCGGCTTGGGCGATCTCGACCGCCTCGCTCTTCCCGACAGCGATGCGGACGGCATCCGGCAGTGAGATCTGACGAACGGTCTGGGCGATGGAGCGGGCCTCTGCGCGGGCCGGGACTACCACGCCAGATGAGTCGGCGGCAGCCAGCGCAGCTGCCTGCGCCCCGGCGGCTCCAGCCTGTATCAACAAGCTCGAGATCAGGGCGCCGATGAGCCACCCGCGCTCACGGCCGCGTGCGTGCACGCGGCCTACCGCCGGCGCTTCGCGCCTGGGAGAGACGAGCAAGACGACTGAGGGGAGAGGAGAGAGTGGACCGCATGTCTCACGCTTCCAAAAGGTAGTCTCCGTTCTCTTTTCTGCAGTCTCCCCCGCGGCGCGCCTTGCGCGCCGAGAAAGTAGAACTGCAGAAAGTAGAGAGTAGACCAAGGCAAGCCACGCGAACCAGTTGTCTACTTTCTACTTTCTGCCCCGCTACTTTCTCGCTACGCGCCACCCGGCTCCTGCCCGCGCGCGATGGGCGCGCGGACCGTGTTGCCCCATTCCGTCCAGCTGCCATCGTAGTTTCGCACGCGGTCATATCCCAGCAAGTAGGTGAGGACGAACCACGTGTGTGATGATCGTTCGCCGATGCGACAGTACGCGATCACGTCGTCGCTGGACGTGAGTCCCTGCTCCGTCTCGTAGATCGCGCGCAGCTCCGACGCGGTCTTGAAGGTGCCATCCGGGTTGGCGGCACGAGCCCACGGAACGCTCTTCGCGCTGGGGATGTGTCCGCCGCGCAGCGCGCCCTCCTGCGGGTAATCCGGCATGTGCAGCCGCTCACCGGTGTACTCCTGGGGTGACCGCACGTCCACCAGCTGGCCCCGTGCATCCAGATGGCGCCGCACGTCGGCGCTGAACGCGCGGATGCGCTCATCGGATCGCTCGCGCGCCTCGAATCGCGTCGCCGGATAGCGCGGCACGTCCGTCGTCATCGGCCGCGATTCGGATTCCCACTTGCTCCGGCCACCATCGAGCAGCGCGACGTTGTTGAAGCCAAACAGTTGAAAGACCCAGAACGCGTACGCCGCCCACCAGTTGTTCCTGTCGCCATAGAACACGACCGTGGTCGTGTCGTCGATGCCGAGCCGCCGCAGGAGCGCCTGGAACTGGGGGACGGAGAGGTAGTCGCGCACAACCGGATCGTTGAGATCCTCGTGCCAATCGATCTTCTGGGCGCCGGGAATGTGCCCGGAGTCGTACAACAGCACGTCCTCGTCGCTCTCGAGCACGCGGACATGTGGATCATTGAGGTGCTGCGCGAGCCACGTGGTCGTGACGAGCACGTCGGGATACGCATACCCCTTGGCGGCAATCGTCGGGTCGACTGCGCCGGCGGTGACCGTCGGGCTAGCGCGAGGCGTCATGGTTGCGGGTGCCATCGGTGAGTCTCCACGGAGAGTCCTGGATTGGGCGGCCTGCAGGAAACAGACGGATCGAACGAACGAGCGCGCGTCTCTCGCTGCTGCTCCAACACCTGCACACGTCTAAGACAAAAACGGCCGCCTCGGGAGAGCGGCCGATTGATCGCACGTGCGCCCCGGGGATCATACCCGGTGCCCGCTCGCGCCCGCCACTACTCGAGCCGATTCATCATGCACCCGAGGCCGTCGCGCGCGGGCATGGGCGTAGCCTACATGAGGCGCCCGGGAGGGTCAAGGGAAACGCGTTGCGCTGCGATCGGTCGTTCGTGCGAGCGCAGCGAGCAGGACCAGCGCCACCAGCGTCGCCCCGGACGAGAGCGGCGGTCGGTCGAGGATCAGTATTTCGGTCGCGGCGGCGCCGATCATGAGTGCGCTCAACGCCGCGGCCCCCACGACGGTCGTCCGCGGATACGCCAGCAAGGCCGCCCCGGCCAACTCATAGAGCCCCACAGCATACCGGAACCACTGCCCGAGTCCGACCATGGCAAACAGCGTGACGGCCGGCGACACCCCCGCGAGCTTCCCTGCCCCCGCACCCACAAACACCAGGACGAGCAACCAGCGAAGCCATGGAATCACCCGCTCCGGTGATCGAATCCGCGACGCACGCACGGCGCGATCGGAACGCGGCGCTTGCGGCATCGAATCGGATCGTCCTCTCGGTTGCTGCACCGATCCTCGTCGCGTTACGGGATGACGTACCGGATTGACAGGCGCCATGTCGTGAGATCCGTGGGAACGGAGTACACTTCGGCCGCTGCATCGAGACCGCTCACGATGGGCACGCTGATCCCGCCGAAGACGGCCACGCGATGCAGCGTGACCTCGACGAGCGTATGATCAGTCGCTCCGTCCAGATTGGTGAACCCGACCCGGAAATGCGGGTCCAGCCAGTTGTAACCGAGACCCGCGAAGCCACCGAGCCCGTGATGGTTCGCCACGCCGACCGTCGCATTCAGGCCGAGAGCGTTGGGATAGAAGGTGTCTGACGACTCCTTGGTCCCGTAGCACGGCTGATTGGCATTGGTCTGCTGCAACGCATTCGAGGGGCACGTGACCGGCCCGACGACCCGCCCGACAGTCCCGAAGAAGCGGCCCCCGATGGTCACGGTCGGCCCGCTCGCCGAAGGTGCGACCAGATCGTGCGCGTACGTGACGGCGAAGTTGCCAATGTTCGGTTGCGCTTCAGCGATCGTGATCGGCGGGAGATAACTGAGCTCGACGCCGAATCCCGCCGGCAGGCCCAGCGCCACACGGAGCCGCGGCAGCACCGGCGAGAGGTGCGTGCCCTCCTGCTTCGACTCGTAGCAGAAGCTCGTCTGACTGATCGACGCACTTGGCGCAGGCACACCCGTCAGCTCGCCCGTCAGCGCCACGTGCCACGGCGACAGGATTGTCGGCAAGTCGAGCGCCGGGAAGTTGAGCGGCGCCTCGTAGTGCGCCAACAACAACGCCTCGTTGCTGTGGGTCGGCGGAAAACACTGCGCAAAGGCGGTCGCAGGGATCGCGCCCAGAACCACGGCAACAACCGCGTGTGCGGCGGCGACCGGCTTCACTGCGCCACCAGCGTGCCGTGCATGTACGGATGAATGTTGCAGTGCCACGTATAGGTACCGGCCTTGGTGAACGTACGGACCGAGTCCGCGTTGCTCGTCGCCTCGATGTCCGCGAGCTGCTCCGGTCCGGTGTCGAAAATGACCGTGTGCGCCACATTGAGAAACGCGAATGTCACCTGCGTGCCGGCAGCGACCGTGTCGGGCGAGGGGCTGTAGTAGTACTGGCCGCCACTCGTGTTCCCGAATCCGTTGTTGGAACCCGACGATCCGGACGCCACGATGGTGTTACTGCGTCCGCCGAGCGGGAGGTTTGGGCCCATGCCGCTGCCGCCACCACTGCACGCCGCCAAGGCGACTGCGCCGAGGGCCGAGCCCAACACCAGGCGCCGTTTCGAGTGTGTCATGCCACACGCTCCATGCGAAGTGAACACAGGACCCGGCGCCATCGGGCCCGGCGGTCGTCCCCTCGACGGACCGGGTCGTGCAACGCGTCGTTCGATTCCTGTGTCGGGTCAACCTAGAAGCGATCGCCGCGCCCCGCAGCGATCGTGGGGTGAATGACTACGATCGGGGGGCGAACCAGCCCCGCTATAGGGCGCGGTCGAGCAGGGCTTGGACAGCCGCCCGGTACCGCCGCCCCGTGGTCAACTTCGTGCCGTCGCCGAGAATCAGGACGTAATCGCCAGCAAACCACGGCTGCACCTCACGGATCCGCTCGACGTTGACGATCGTGGATCGATGGATGCGGAGAAACGACTGCGGCGGCAGTCGCTGCTCGAGGTGGGTCAGCGTCTCGCGCATGATGTGTGTCTCGCGCCCGACGTGCAGCCGCACGTAATTGTCCATCGCCTCGATCCAGTCGACGTCTGCAGTCCGCACGAATATCACCCGGCCATCGCCCTTGATCGCCAACCGCGCGACGCCGCTGCGCGCCGCACCTGTTGTCGTGGCGACGGCCGCAGACACTTCCGCGACCAGCGCGGCCAGGCGGGAGCGCACCTCGTGGTCTTCGTCGCGATCGGCCGTCTCGCCGAGTCGATGCTTGGCGCGGCCGATGGCCTCCATCAGGCGATCGCGATCGACGGGTTTGAGGACATAGTCGACCGCGTGCACTTCGAACGCACGGACCGCATGGGCGTCGGATGCCGTCACGAAAATGACTGCCGGCATGCGATCCGTCCCGATCGCGCGCAGGACACCGAACCCGTCGATCTCCGGCATTCTGAATATCGAGCAGCACGAGATCGGGCTCGTCACCAGTGATGCGCGTGACGGCGTCGGCGCCATTGCCACACTCGCCGACGATCATGAGATCGCTTTCGTCCTCGAGCAGCTCGCGGAGACGCGCACGCGCGAGCGGCTCGTCGTCAACGATCAGGACGCGCAGCCGGTGGTCGCTTGCCGCCTTCGCCGGCGCGCGCGTGGACGCCGGGCTCGGCACCGCGGTGCGTTCGGTCATTCCCGATACGGGACGTCGATTTCAACCATGAAGCCAGCTCCAGGAGCGGTCGAGACCTGCAGCCGCTGGCGCGATCCGTACAAATACTGCAACCGTGCGCGTGTGTTCCCCAACCCCACGCCCTCTCGCGCGAGCGACCCGGTCGGGCTCAGCTCCGAGCCGACCCCGTCGTCCCTCACGCGGATCCGAAGGTGGGGACCCGTCCGTGCGATGTCGACCGCGACCGTGCCCCCGGCAGCCCGCGGTCCGAGCCCGTGACGAATCGCGTTCTCCACGAGCGGCTGCAGGAGCAGGTTGGGCACAATGGCTTGTCGCACATCCGGAGCGGCCTCGACGTGGACGGCGAGCCGATCCTGGAACCGCAAACGCTGGATCGCCACGTAGTGCCCCAGGAGCTCGAGCTCCCGCTCGAGACGCACCTCGTGGTCGCCGGATCGCATCAGCGACAGCCGCAAGAGCTCGCCGAGCCCGTGGATGGTGCGCTGCGCTGCGCGCGGATCGCCCGGAATGAGCGCACTGATCGTGTTGAGCGCGTTGAACAGGAAGTGCGGCTGCAGCTGATGCTTGAGCCCTTCGAGCTGCGCGCGGGCCAGTCGCGCCTCGAGGCGGTCACGTTCGTGCGAGGCGTGGAAGTACGAGCGAACGAGTCGTTCCTGCCACGTCGTCGCATAAGTCGCGACGGCGCCGGCGACGGCGAGGAGGAGCAGCTTCGCACCCTCGTCGAGCGGCGCGATCGCCGTGCCGGAAACGGCCGCCAGTGGACTCGCCGTCAACTCCACCCGATGCGTACCCAGGACGAACGCGAGCAGCAGCGCGTACTGGCCAACAGTCAGCGCGGCGACGGCTGCGGCGCGCCGCGTGGAAGACGTGATCGGGCGCGCCGCGAGAATGACGAAGTATGCGAGGTACATGGGCGCCTTGAGCCCGAGGGCGGCCGAGTCGGCGATAGCGTATCCCGCCATGCTCGCGGTTACCGCAGTGATGTCGACGATGGGGTTGGCGATCGTGAGCCACACCGGAAGCCGGGGCCGGCGGTACCACAGCAGATATTGGCCGAGTGTCCAGATCAGCATCGGCACGAGCAACGAGAGGTTGACCAGCCGAAGCGTGGGGGTCAGCTCGGGCGCGTACGCGAGTGCCGCGGTTGCGAGCAGCGCCAACACCAGCGCCCGCACGGTGTTGAGTTGCCGTTCCGCCCGATCCCGCAACTGGGCGAGCGGTTCTCCCGGGAGCGCGGCCACCGACGCTTCGTCGAGGGGCGTGCTCAGCCATTGCCCCGGGGCGACTGCGCCCGCCGAGCCGTCGCTCGCCTGGGTCGCCGAGTCGGCCTCTCTCGCCAGCATCGATTGCGCCATGGGGGATAGAACCGTGCGCGGTCCGGAACGGTTCCCTGCATATTGACGCGTTGGGGGCCGCCGGACCAGCGCTCAGCACATTGGCAACATTATGTTCACTATGCGATCACGACAGTCAAGGGAAAGAGACAGCCGGAGCCTCGCCGATCGGAGGGTATCCCGGTCATGATCCGAATGCGCGCCGCTCGTTCGCACCCCGGCCTGATCCGCGCCGCGCTGTTCACCACAGTCGCCGCAGGCGCTGCCGGATCTCCGAGCTACGCGCACTCACCCTCGACTCCATTGACCCGCGCCCAGCCGGCGGGGGCCTTTGCCTATGCGCCGGGCACGCGGCGATACCAGCTCACCACGGTCGTCGCGCGCGCGCAGAACCAGGCGGGCGGGAGGGCGCCGTTCGAGTTCAGCACCACGACAACGATGGACGTCACGTTGACTCTGGCGCAGCATGCACGGGACACGCTCGCTCTCACGCTCACCATTGATTCCGTCGCGGTCACGTCGGATCTCGATGCGCCGGCGGCGGACATCTCGGCATACAAGGGCGCGAAGCTCACCGGGCTCATCTCGCCCCAGGGCAGGATCTATCGCTTCAAGCCGCCCGCACACGCGAACAACCCTCTGCCGTCACTCTATCGGTCATTCCATTGATTCCTCGTGCCGTTCCCGCGTGGCGACATCGCGCCGGGCGTTGTGTGGAGTGATACCACGACGACGCCAGTCGAAGTTGGCGGCTTCCATACGAAAACGGTGGCGATCATGAGCTCCAGGATCGTGGCGGACACGATGGTCGACGGCCAGCGCGCGTGGCGGATCGATCGGATCGGCAATATCACGATCGCGGGGACCGCAATGGCGCCGACCGACACCGTCGGCCTCACAGGCGACGGCACCATCCGCGCGACCGACTATGTCGCCGTCGCCGGCGTCTTCCTGCGCAACACGTCCACCCAGACCACGCAGCTGCAACAGTACAAGCCCAACCAGCCCGCCGTCCAAGGCGTGCCGATCCAGCAGACGATCAAGTCGAGTGTGAAGGGGATCTGAGGGGCTAGACGTTGGACGTTGGACGTTAGACGTTGGAGACAAACCTCGAGGGCCAGCCGCGGTGCACAATGGCTGGCCCTCGAGGTTTCCCTCTAACGTCCAACGTCCAACGTCTATGCTCTTACTAGTCTCTTATACGCAATCCGATGTGGCCTGTCTGCATCCACGCCCTTGCGTCGATGAAAGTCCTCGGCGTACGCCCGGTAGTTGCCTTCGAACCAAACGACCTCGCTGTCGCCCTCAAAGGCGAGGATGTGCGTCGCGATGCGGTCGAGAAACCACCGGTCGTGGCGTGATGACCACGGCACATCCGGCGAAATCCAGCAGCGCCTCCTCCAGCGCGCGCAACGTGTCGACGTCGAGATCGTTCGTCGGCTCGTCGAGCAACAGGAGGTTGCCGCCGCTCTTGAGCAGTTTGGCCAGGTGCAGCGCGATTGCGCTCCCCACCAGAGAGGTCGCGCACTTTCTTCTGCTGATCCGCGCCACGGAAGTTGAAGCTCGCGAGATACGCGCGCGTGTTCATTTCACGCTTGCCGACGAGCATCGTCTCGCGACCGCCGCTGACCTCCTCCCACACTGATCGCGCGCCGTCGAGCGTCGCGGCCCTGATCCACGTAGGCGAGCTGCACGGTCTCGCCGATCATGAGCGTGCCGCTATCGGGCTTCTCCTCCCCGACGATCAGTCGGAACAGCGTCGTCTTGCCCGCGCCGTTCGGGCCGATCACGCCCACGATGCCACCCCGCGGCAGGGCGAACGACAGTCCGTCGAACAGCAGCGTGTCGCCGAACCCCTTCCTGAGGTCCGTCGCAGTCACCACTTCGTTGCCGAGTCGCGGCGGTGGAGGAATCACGATTTCGTTCTGCATCACACGGTCGGCCGTGTCGGCTTTCGCGAGATCCTCGTACCGCTGCACGCGAGCCTTGGACTTCGCCTGCCGGGCACGCGGTGCCATGCGCACCCACTCGAGCTCGTGCTCGAGCGTCCGCTGGCGGGCCGATGCCTGCTTCTCCTCCTGCGCGAGTCGCGTGCGCTTCTGCTCGAGCCACGCGCTGTAGTTGCCCTCGTACGGGATCCCGTGCCCGCGATCGAGCTCCAGGATCCAGCCGGCGACGTTGTCCAGGAAATACCGGTCGTGCGTCACCGCGACCACCGTCCCCGGAAACTCGGCCAGGTGGCGCTCCAGCCACGCCACGCTCTCGGCGTCGAGATGGTTCGTCGGCTCATCCAGCAGAAGCATGTCGGGCTCCTCGAGCAGCACCCGACAGAGTGCGACGCGACGGCGCTCACCGCCCGAGAGCCGCGTCGACATCCGCGTCACCACTGCGGCAATCGCAACGCATCCATCGCGATCTCGATCTTGCGATCCAGCTCCCACGCGTGCGTGGCCTCGATTCGCTCCTGCACCGCAGCCTGCTCGTCGAGCAGCTTCGTCATCTCGGCGTCGGACATTGACTCGGCGAACCGCAGCGAGATCTCCTCGTAGCGCCGCACCAGGTCGCGCGTCGCGCGCACCGCCTCCTCGACGTTGCCGCGCACGTCCTTCGACGCGTCGAGCTGCGGCTCCTGCGACAGAAAGCCGATGCGTGTGCCCGCATGCGGCCAGGCCTCGCCCTGAAAATCCTGGTCGACACCCGCCATGATCCGCAGGAGCGAGGACTTCCCGGCACCATTGGCACCCAGCACGCCGATCTTCGCGCCGGGATAAAAGGACAGCCAGATGTCGCGCAAAATCTCCCGCGACGGCGGGACGACTTTGCGCAGGCCTTTCATGACGTAGATGAATTGGGGAGCCATAGTCGGCAGAATGCTAATGCAGTCCTGGCGTTGACTGAACGGCGCGGGCGCTTTAGCACCGGCGCCGTTCAAACACCAGACAGATCGCCCCACAAAAAGGCCCATCTCGGAACATTTGACCTACTCACAACTCGCAATCTGCCAGTAGGTTACGGAATTGTAGCGCTCGGTTAAGGTGAATCGTCCCGGGCTTGACGGCGAGCTCAGCAATGAGCCCGCCCCAGCCGAGAGGGACCACCATGACCGGGACGATCCCAGGACCAGCCGCGCAGCCTCCTCGCGCGGCTTCCCGGCGGTGCGCAGCCAAGGTTTACGCGTGCCTCGTGACGCTACTCACCACCGCGTGCTTTGTCGGTGCAGCCTCCGATACCACTGGCCCTTCGGGTGCCCTCGGCTTCAGGCCGCCCCCGCAGCCGCCACCGCCGCCCACCAACCCGACCACTCCGCCACCGACCGAGTCGGACACGGTGCTGGTGACGCCCAACATCAGTAAGCCCGGCTACGCGATCGCCCCGAACTTCCAGGGATTGAGCCTCGAGATCTGGGACGCGATCAACAACCCGCGCCTCGCCGACCCGGCACTCGAGCAGTTCCTCGTGAACCTCGGACCCGGCGTGCTCCGCATCGGTGGCATCACGGCCGATGAGCACTGGTGGAACCCCACCTCGCGCGTCGCGCGCGCCGACGGCGCGCCGGTCATCATCAACGCCGACTTCACGACGCTCTTCGCGTTTTCGCGCGCGACCAACTGGCCGGTCATCTACACCGTCAACCTCGCGAACCTGCAGCCGGACACCGCTGCTGCCGAAGTCCAGGCGCTGGCCGCCGCCGGAGGGAAGTCACTCCTCGGCGTCTCCATTGGCAACGAGCCCGATCAGTACGTGTCGGATGGATTCCGCTCCAGCAGCTGGAACTGGACGCAGATGCAGAGCCAGTGGACCAGCTACGCCGATGCGATTCAGGCGCGCACGCCGGGCGTCAAGTTCGTGGGCCTCGACGGATGCTGCGTGACGGCACTCGGCTGGCTCCCAGGTTTTGTCAGTGGCCAGGCGTCGCGGCTCGCGCTCGGATCGCATCACATCTACCCCGAATGGAACGGCGCCCAGTCGGGCACCAACTACTACCCGTCCGTCACCAATCTTCTGGACTCGCTGACGACCAATCGCGTGACCGGCGACGTCGCGGAGCTCTATCAGGCGCTGGGCGGGCAAGTCCCGCTTCGCATCACGGAATCGAATTCGGTCGCATCCGGGGGCGCACCGGGCGTCAGCAACGTGTTCGCGGCGAGTCTGTGGGGCATCGAGCACATGTTCACGTTGGCCGAAAATGGGGCAACCGGCGTCAACTTCCATGGCTCGCTAAGCGGCGGTACATACCAGCCCATCGACGGCACCCCCGGCACCTACACCGCGCGCCCGCTGTATTACGCGATGCTGGCGTTCCACACCGCCGCACAGGGACAGACCGTCCCCGTCGCAGTCACCACACACTGGAACGTGACCGTCCACGGGACGGTCGCCTCCGACGGTACGCTCCGCATCACCGCGATCAACCGCGAGCCCTCGGCCGCCGTGCAGGTCCGCGTCACCCCCGGCCGTTCCTACACGCACGCCGGCACGCTCCGCCTCATTGGTCAGTCGCTCACCGCCTCGTCGGGCATCACCTTCGCGGGCAGCGGCGTGAGCTCGACCGGCGTGTGGAAGCCCGGGGCACAGGAAGCCGTCTACACGCAGAACGGCGTCTACGCGATCTCGCTCCCCGCCGCGAGCGCGGCCGTCCTGACGCTACAGCCGTAACACGCACGGAAATCGCCATGGACCGGTAGGGGCGACGCATTGCGTCGCCCTCCAGCACCGTCCGCACCGATTCCCCCCCGCGGCGGGTGGGGGCACGCATGCGTCGCCCGCCCTCACCGCCCCCCAAATCGCAATTCCAACATCGTCCCCGGCCGCCCCGCCTCATCCGCAACCGATAACGTCAGCCGGTCCAATTGCGCCGGCTCGGCGAGATCTACCGCCAGCAGGGCGCGCCGCGCGTCGGCCGTGAGCGTGCGATAGAGGTTGAGCGTGACGTGAGGGGTGAACGTGTAGCGCACGGGCCCGAATACGAGGTCCGATTGCGCGATCCGGTCGTGCAGGATGCGCAGCGGCCCATGCGGGTCGAGCGGCAGGCTGATGATGTCGGTCTGCATGAAGCGGTGCGGCCGCCCGAACGGCAGCAGCAGAGGATCGGTGTTGTCGACGATTGGCCCGAGCGCGCGCTCGAGCGCCTGGTGCGACGTACCCGCGCGAATCGGTCCGACACCAGACGAGCCGGCGAGCGTGATGTGCGGCGGGAAGGCAGCGGCCAGTTTGGGGTCGTACCGCTCCTGCAGGTCGTGGATGACCGCAGCCGCCGGGCCCACGATCGGCGCGAGCACAAAGATGCCCGCCGGTCGTCGCCAGTCACCATACTCATCATCGACCGCGTGCGAGTCGAGCCGGGCGTCATTCACCAAGGCGAATCTCGCGAGAACGGCTGATATCCCCCTCGAACATCGCTTCGGCTTCGGCACCGGTCTTCGGATCTTCGATCACCGCGTCCAGCTCGAAGTTGATCGCCACGCCCAGCGGGTTGAAGTCGGTCGATCCAATGCGAATCCATCGGCCGTCGGTCACCGTCGTCTTGGCATGCATCATTTCGCCTGGCCACTCCCAGATCCGAACCCCGTTCATGAGCAGTCGACGGTAGAACTGCCGCGTCAACAGCCGGATCCACGGATGGTCGTACCGGCTGGGCACCAAGACCCGGACATTGACTCCATCGCGTGCGGCGCCGTTCAGGGCTTCCACCTCGCTGTACGATGGGACGAAATAGGCGCTCGCGATCCAGATCGAACGTTCGGCTGACACGGCTTGCATCTGCAGTGCGCGGGCGACGCGGAAGCGCCCGGGCTCACCCTCAATGATCCCGACGAGTGCCGGTGCGTCCGTAGACGGATCGAGGTGTGCGCCGCGCGCTTGCCGCGTGACGTAGCGATGCGCGCCGCGCCGCTCCTGACCATGGCTGCGGTGCCACATGTAGTCGAATGCACTCGTCAAGTCACGAGCGGCCGGGCCGTCGATGCGCACAGCCGTGTCTCGCCACGGGGAACGACGCCGCTTGAGCACGCCGGTGCGCCACTCGTTGCCAATGCCGATGCCCCCGGTAACGCCGGCCGCGCCGTCGACGACGAGGAGCTTGCGGTGATCGCGCGGCACGAGCCCCAGCCAGCGTCGTGTCAGCGATGGCGGATTGAAGATCGAGACGTCGACGCCGCGAGGTCGCATCTGCGTGAAGAACGAGCGCGGCGTGCCCATGCGCCCGACCCAGTCGACGAGCAGCCGCACGTTGACACCGCGCGCGGCAGCGGCCGTGAGTGCAGTGCTGAACCGCCGGCCGACCTCGTCGCCGCGGAAAATGTACGCCTCGACGGCGACCGACTCCCGCGCGCCGTCGACGAGCTCGAGCATGGCCGCGAAGGTGTGCTCCCCATCGCGGAGCAGCTGGACCTGGTTGCCGCTGGAAACGTCCGCCGATGCGATGCGCCAGAGCCCGCGCGCGAACGATGGTCCGGAGCCGACCGAGGCCGCGGGCAGGCTGCCCGGCGCCGCCGCAACCGGCGATGGGCCCGGCGGCCGCTCAACCGTCGGGGCATCCAGTGGTAACCGAGCGCTAGGCAGAGGACTCGCCGCTATGCGGCTCGTAGTGAGGAGAAAGGAGAAAGGAGAAAGGAGACGCGCACCCGCGCATCGGGCTGGACCTACAGGCTGGCATAGAGAGGATATAACACCCGGCGTGTGGCCGCTCCCAGAGCACCTACACCAAGAGACTGGCACCAAACAGACGAGCACAGCCCGGCCGGCGCTTCGGGCCCGAGAGGGGCCGCTCTTGTCTCCTTTCTCCTTTCTCCTTTCTGCACTTCTCCTCTCTCGGGCGCGCCAGCGCCCGCGCCCCTTGTCGTTCCGGGGCCGACATTCACATCATCCGCCATGCTGACGATCGATCTCACGGGCAAGCGCGCGCTCATCGCAGGCGTGGCCGACGACGCGGGGTACGGTTTTGCGATCGCCAAGGCGCTCGCGAGCGCGGGCGCCACGGTGAGCGTAGCGACCTGGCCTCCAGCACTCACTATTTTCAAGAACCTGCTCGAGCGCGGCAAGATGGACGCCGCCCGGCGCATGCCTGACGGGTCGTTGCTCACCTTCGAGCGGATTTATCCCTTCGACGCGGCCTTCGACACGCTTGCGGATGCACCAGAGGATCTGCGCACGAATAAGCGGTACAAGGAGGTGGGTGACTTCTCCGTCGCCGGACTTGCCGACCGATGGACCGCGGACTTCGGTGATCGATCGCTCGACATTCTGGTGCACTCGCTCGCGAACGGGCCTGACGTCACCAAGCCCCTGCTCGACACGAGCCGAGCCGGATACCTCGCAGCTGTGAACGTCAGCGCCTTTTCCCTCGTCGCCCTCGTCGCGCGTCTCGGCCCGCTCCTCCGCCCCGGTGGGTCCGTCCTGTCACTCACCTACATGGCGAGCGAGCGGGTCATCCCCGGGTACGGCGGCGGCATGTCGTCCGCCAAGGCGGCGCTCGAAAGCGACACGCGCGTGCTGGCCTTCGAGGCAGGTCGACGGTTTGGTATCCGCATCAACACGATCTCCGCCGGCCCACTCGCCTCACGAGCCGCGAGCGCCATCGGTATCATCGAGCGCATGGTCGACCACTGTGCCACCAACTCGCCGATCCCCGAGCCCGTGCAACCCGCCGACGTCGCGTATACCGCCGTGTTCCTGGCCAGCCCCCTCGGCGCCGGCATCACGGGGTCCACCGTGTACGTGGACAAGGGGTATCATGTGATGGGGATGGATGTAGGGAACGGCTAGACGGTGGACGTTAGACGTTGGAGACAAACCTCGAGGGCCGGCCAGATGCACCGTGGCTGGCCCTCGAGTTTGTTTTCCAACGTCTAGCGTCCAACGTCTAACGTCCAGCCTTTGGCGTCTAGCCTTTCGCATCATCCCGACTTCCGACCACGTCGGCCGGAATGGTCGTCGGCAGCCGCGGATCCCGATACGTCGCCTTGTGGATCGCGTACGCAGTCACGTAGAGAGCAATCGTCAAGATCGAGATGAACGCAGCCATGCCCCAGCCCCGGTTGCCCGGATAGGGGATGTAGCGTCCGCCGTTCGATCGATTGGTGTCAGCCATGTCAGAGCCTCCGGGCGGCAAATTATCGAGGGACGATCGGTGGTGCCAGTCCGCCGTCTGTCGCCGGACCGGGTGGATCGCCGAGCGGTGCGTCGCCCCAGGTATCGTCGGCCGGTCGCATGTCAGGAACCGCGGCGCGGTTCGGCCACAGCCGCGCGCCGACCACGCGGGCAGCGACCGGGATCTCGACGTCGATCGTCATCCCGCGCACCCACAGGTCGACGGGCAGGTGCACGTCCTGGGTCGAGCCGGTGGCGAGCTTGAGCCGCAGCGACACCGGGAAGAGGAGGCGTGAGTATCGACGCAGCGTGACGACCGCCGTCGCCCTGGCCGCAGTGTCGTGCCCCATTGATCCGCGCATCTGGATGCTGTCGATGCCGACGTCGAGCCGCGCAGTGGTGTAGAAGTACCCGCGCCACAGCCACGCCAGGTCGGCGCCTGTCACGTTCTCGATCGTTCGAAAGAAATCGCCCGGCGTCGGGTGCTTGTACGACCAGCGCCGGAAGTATTCCCGCATCGCACGATCGAATGCGTCGCGCGCGACGACATGGTCACGCAACGCCAGCAGCACCGCAGCCGGCTTCTCGTACGCGTCGTTGGCCAGCGCCACTTCGTCGATATGATCCGGGCGAGTCATCAGCGGCGCATCGATGCCGGCCGCTGCAGTCTGCTCCCAGATGGAGAGGAAGCTGGCCCAGTTGTCCATCCCCGACGGCCACTTGCGCGGATCGGGGCCGTAGCGCCGCTCCTGCGAGAACGCGTTCATGTACGTGTTGATGCCCTCGTCCATCCACGCGAAGCGCCGCTCATTCGACCCGACGACCATCGGGAACCACTCGTGACCGTGCTCGTGATCGTTCGTGCGAAAGACATCGCCCGGCGCGCCGCGCTGCGTGTATTCGACCATCACGAACATCGGATACTCCATCCCCGATACGGGGCCGGCCACCGAGGACGCTTGGGGATATGGGTAGGCCCCGATCAGCGCCGAGTACATGCGCAGCGTCCACTGCGTGTTCTCGGCGACGTGCTCCCACTCGCGACCAGCCTTCGGCTCCTCGTAGTACGACTGGCACAGCGCGCCGGTCTCGCGGCCCGCGAGGGGTCCCGTCCAGGCCGCATCCCAGCGGAAGTCCGGAGCGCCACCCCACGCGACGTCGCGCACGTTCTGCGCGCGGAAGCGCCACGTCTTCATGCCGGGCACCGCCCGCCCCTTGGCGTTCTTGGCTTCGTCCGCCGTGATGATGCCGACGACTGCCGTATCATGCGCGGCTTGGGCCAGACGGTCCCGCTCGACGCTCGTCAGGACCTCGGCCGCGTTCTCGAGCACCCCACTGCCGCCGACGGTGTAGCCCGCGGGCACGGTCACGCTGTAGTCGATATCGCCGTACTCGAGATAGAACTCCCCCGCCCCGAGATACTGGTCGGTGTTCCACCCGCGGACGTCGTCGTAGACCACCATCCGCGGATACCACTGCGCGAACTCGTACAGTGGCCCGTCCCGCCCCATGCGATCCGAACCGTGCTCGGGGATGAGAAACCGGTACGGCACGACGACCGTCAGCTGCCCGCCGCGAGCCGGGAGCGGCTCGAGCAAATCGAGTCGCATCATTGTGCCGTCGATGAATGGCGTGACAGCCTTGCCATCGGCCGTGATCGTCCCCAGGACATAGCCGCCGTCGAAGCCAGCGCCGCTGTTGCGGCTATCGCCGGGAAAGAGGAACGACCCCGCACTCCCGCGGCGAAAGAGGTTCTGGTCCAGCTGCATCCACACCGCATGCAGCGTGTCGGGCGAGTTGTTGGTGTAATGCACCGTCACGGTACCGCTGAGCGTCTTGGCCGCCGTGTCGAGCGTCGCGACGATGGTGTAGTCCGCGCGCTGCTGCCAGTACTGCGGCCCAGGCGCACCCGAGGCGTCCCGGTACACGTTCGGGCCCGGCCAATCCGACCGGTTCATCGTGAAGAAGGGACTGTCCATCGCGTCCGCGACACCCGAGTCGAGCGAGGGCAGTCGCATGACGGGCGCGGGCCCGTGACTGACGATCGGCGTGGGAGCTGCCGCAACCGGCGTGTTGCGGGATTGTGATGCGCATGCCGCGGCAAAAAGCCCGGCGGCCATCGCGCCAGTCAACGCGCAGCGCATGACGCCTGAGGGAGGGGAGAGGGTGGTCGGAGGGGGGCGAGCCGGGGCCGTGCGAGCCGAGCCTATTGTCGAGCCGACGCCTTGCGCTTGCGCGCGCGTGCATCCGCCGGCGAGCGTCGCTGCGACCGGGGGCGAGCCTTCCGCCGGGGCGGGGGCGCCAGGATCGTGCCCCGACAGGCGGACGTGCCGCAGCAGCAGGGATATCGGGCTTCATCTTCGGGGCCCGAGTCGTCGGCCCGCTCGTACGCATAGTCGTAAAACAGCTCCGATCCCACCGGGATCGGTCGGAGCGCATCGATGAAGACCCGGCCCTGCTCGATGACGGCTTCGCAGTTCGGCGCACAGGAGTGGTTGATGAAGCGCGTGTCGTTGCCCCCGTTCGCCGCGTCGATCACCGTCCGGGAAGTCACTGTGAACAGAAAGGTGTGATGCTGCGCCATCGCCTCATCGTCGTACCGGCGATCGCCCTCGGCCTGGGAAATCCGCTCCCCCACGTACTCCCCCAGGCGGTCCCCCTTCCGGATCGGGCGCACGGCATAGGCCCCCAGGCCATGGATCGACGAACTCCGGATCTCGAACGGCTGCGTGTCGGGCACGGGTTTGCTCAACGCCATAACAAAACTGTCGTCTCCACGCTACGCTGTGAATGATGAGGCCGGCAAGTCACGGCCCGGTGAGAATTTACGGTTTGGTGCCGCCGGTACGTAACCTGCTGCTGGGCCTGCCTGCATGCCGCAACCCGCCGACGTTCGGCCCACACCACCACCAGTGCCGACGCCGGCCCCGGCCACCGGCCATCCCGGGGTCCTGGGATCATGGCGGGCGACCCTGTCCCGGCCGGCGTCCCCGGTCGCCCTTCTGGCCGCGACAGCGACCGCGGTTGCCGTCATCGACCTCGCGACCAAGCAGATCGCGAGCTTTGTCCTGGGCACCCAGGGCGATGTGTCGATCCCTCTCATCCACCAGGCTGTCCGCCTCAGGGTCATTCTCAACGACCAGTCCGCGTTTGGTGTGTCGCTCGGACCGTATACGTGGCACATCAACCTTGTGCTGACCACCGTCGCGCTCCTGTTGTGCCTGTCGCTCTGCCGAGCGCTCGCGGTCATCGACCACTGGTCTCCAGTGATGCTGGGTCTTATCACCGGCGCCGCGACCGGCAATCTCGTGAGCCTCATCTCCTCGCCCGAGGGCGTCCCTGATTTCATTGCCGTGCGCAGTGCCCAGGGACACGAGCTCGTATTCAACCTGGCCGACGTAGCCGCAGTCATCGGCGTGGCGCTCCTCATCCGCACGACGTGGGCCGTCGCGCGCGCCCTCGCGCACCCACGATCAAATGCACCGGGACCGGTCCCGGCAACCACCACTCGCACAAACTCTCCGATCGGCGGGTAGGGGCGACGCATGCGTCGCCCGTCGGCACCGCCCGCACAAACCCCGTGATTGGTGCGTAGGGCCGACGCAATGCGTCGCCCGTCGATGCCGTCCGCACCGCGTGACGCGCCCGCGGTTCGCCACGTCCCCAAGGTGCCATGTATTGCGCCCAATGCGGCACCTTGGTTTCCGCAAACTCCCGCTTCTGTGTCGGATGTGGCGTGCGCGTGACAGACCCGGCCGCGGCGGCCGCGGGCACGCTCGCGTTGACGGCGAGCGGGGACGAGCACCTTCTCAGCTCCGTGCGCCGCGCCCTCGCGGCAGAGTACGACGTCGAGCACGAGCTCGGACGGGGCGGCATGGCAGTGGTGTTCAAGGCGCGCGACAAGGAGCTCGACCGACCGGTCGCGCTCAAGGTGCTGCCGCCCGAGCTCGCGCCGGTCGCGACGGTTGCAGATCGGTTCAAGCGCGAGGCACGGCTCGCGGCCTCTCTCGATCACCCGAACATCATCCCGGTGTATCGAGTCGCCCAGGCGGGCGGCGTGCTGTACATGGCCATGAAGTTCATCGACGGACGCTCCCTCAATGCAGTCGTCGTGGACACCGGACCACTCCCCCTTCCGGTCATCCTGACAGTTCTACGCGCGGCCGCGCGAGCCCTCGCTTTCGCCCACGACCACGGCATCGTGCATCGCGACATCAAAGGCGCGAACATCCTCATCGATCGCGATGGGCGCGTCGTGGTGTCCGACTTCGGCATTGCGCGAGCGGTCGAGTCGTCGACGTTGACGGCGACCGGCGTCATGATCGGCACCCCGCACTTCATGAGCCCCGAGCAGTGCTCGGGCAAAGCCGTCGGCCCACAATCGGACCAGTACTCCCTCGGCGTCGTCGCGTACCAATTGCTCACCGGTTCAGTGCCATTCGACGGCGACTCACTCCCCGAGATCCTGCAACACCACTGGTTCACACCGCCGCCCGACATCACCATGTCGCGCCCGGACACCCCCGCTGCACTCACGGCGGCGGTCCTCCGGCTGCTCGCGAAGGATCCTGCGGAGCGGTTTGCGTCGACGAACGATCTCGTTGCCGCGCTCGAGAGCATCCCGTTCCCCGCAACCGAGCGTGCGGCCGGCGAAGCCAGACTTCGCGCCCTTGCCGCCCCGAAGGCCGCGGGGCCCATCGCGGCGGCCGGTCACCCCGTCCCCGACCTCACGGCACGCCCAGCGGACGCAGCGCCTGCTGCACCCGCCGCGGCCGCACCCAGCCCGGCTTCAGTGCCGCGACCCGGCCCGCGACGGGTGGCGCCGACGCAGCCGATCGCAGCGTCCCCAGATACCGTCCCCGCCACTCAGGGCGCGTCTCGTGCAGCTTCGGAGGCACGGCCGGCTCCGGCGAGGCCGGCAACCACCGTCCTCGAACCGGCACGCGGCGACGCGCGCGGCCCGGCTGCTCAGGCGCCGACCGCGCGACGGAAGCCGCCAGCGGCTGTGCGACGCGGCCGCGGCACAAGACCCTGGCGTCTCGTCGCCAGCGTGCTCGTGGTGGTCTTGTGCCTCACCGGCATCGTCAAAGCCGTCAGTGTTCGCCGAAGCACCGTGGCAGCCGGCAAGTCGCCCGCGCTGCCACCCCGCCTCGACGCGGCTGCTATGCGGGATGCCGGGGACAGGGCATACCGTGCCGGCGACTATGAGCTCGCTCGCCGATTCTTCGTGCGAGCCGTAGCCGCCGACCCGAACGACGAGCGCGCGCAAGACGAACTGACCTGCGCGCTCTCCAAATTGGGGCGCACCGATAGCGTGCAGCCACACAAAGGGAGTTGTGGGTAGAACTTAGACGTTAGACGTTGGACGTTAGACGTTGGAAAAGAGACATGAGGGCCAGCTGCGGTGCATCAGCTGGCCCTCGAGGTTTTTTCTCTAACGTCTAACGGCCAACGTCTAGCCCCTTACGAGTTGACTGCCGCTTCCTGTACCGCCCCCGCCCCCCTGTTCCCCTCCACGACACGATCCGCGCTCCCCCACACCACCCACCGCCCAGAGGTGGTCTGCGTCGCGATTCGCGCAGGCAGTGTCACGGTGAAAATGCTGCCTCGTCCGACGACACTACTGACCACGATGTCGCCATCCATGAGACGCGCCAGCCGTCGGGACACCGATAGGCCGAGACCCGTGCCGCCGGCGCGCCGGGTCGCCTTCTGCTCGACTTGCCAGAAGGGATCGAAAATGCGGTCGAGAAACTCCGGGGAAATACCGATCCCCGTGTCGCCAATTGTGAGCTCGAGGCCGCGATCCACCAAGCGTGCCCGCAGCCAGACACTGCCGCCCGCGTCCGTGAATTTGACCGCGTTTGACAGGAGGTTGACGAGGATCTGCCGCACTTTGTGCGGATCCGTATGGACCACGAGCTGCGGATCGAGTCGCCCCAGCGTGAACGTCACGCCTTTCTCCGCGGCCAGGGGCTCGATCAGCGCGGCCGCTTCGTCCAGGACATTGTTGACCCTGGCGACCTCGTAGCGGACTTCTTCCTTCCCCGCTTCAGCGCGCGAGTAGGTCAGAATCTCGTCGATCAGCTGCAGCAGATGCCGGGCGCTCACCTTGATGCGCCCGAGCTGCTGTTGTTGTGCCTCCGTCACCGGGCCGGTGATCCCATCGGCCAGCAGTTCCTGGTATCCGATGATGGCACTGAGCGGCGTCCGCAGCTCGTGCGACATGACCGCCAGGAAATCGCCCTTTGAACGGTTCGCGCTCTCGGCGTCCCGCCGCGCGGCCTGTTCGCGGACGAGGAGCCTGCCGCGTTGTACGTCGGTCGCATGCACAACACGCGCGCTTCGCGCCACGAGCCAGACGAGCGCAACGCTGCTCGCGACCACGAAGAGCGACGGGCCATCCGTGCGGTCCCAGAGATCCGCGCGCTGCCCCCACAGCCAGATCCAGCCGAGCACGATCGGCAGGAGGACCGCCGCTGGCAGCAGTCGGCGGGCCAGGACGCCGCCCGCTGCGTCGTCGATGAGAATCGCGGCGAGGCCCGCGGTCCGGCGGGCGAAGATCGTTCCCACGCTGAGCGCCGCGATCGCAACCGCCGTGAAGATCGACATGCCGCCGATGTGGGCAATGTTGTACAGGTGCGCCGCCCCGTTCACATACCCGACAATCGCGGTGAAGGTGACGAGCAGCGCGATCGTAGCCGCCCACTGCGCGGGGCGACGCCCGCGCTTCAACTCGACGTCCAACGTCGCCAGCGACAGGCCAAGGAGCAGCAGCGGAATCGTTGCGTTCGCCGCCGGCCGCCCGGGAACGAACGCGGGCCCGACCGTCTGCAGCGCCTGACCGAACAGCAGGGAATCGACGCCGATGCTCCGTCCGCTCACGATCTCGTACGTGAAGACACTGGCGAACGCGATGACCGCGCAGGCGAGCACGCGTGACAAGACGAGCGACCAGGTGGGCAGCGAGCGATCGCGCCCAAACCAGAGCGACGCACCGGCGAGAAGCAGGCCGACGCCCGTGAGTGGCCACACGACCAGACCACTGCGGCTCCAGGCGAGGACAAGCGACCCTCCGATCGCCCAGACCGTCAGCACGGCGATCGCGAATGCCACGACACCCGCCCCGGCGAGCCCGGGCAACCGTAGGAAGAACTGAATCCCCCGGCGCGGCGCTACAACCATGGCCCCAAGGTGCCTCACGGCCGAGTGAACCCGCAAGGCGGCGCGCTGGACCGGGTCCGCGCCGCCAGCCTCCCCACCGTCCAGCGGCACCTCGTGTCGGTATCCCCGTGGCACCGTTCCGGCAACCTTTGCGACAACGCCTTCCGTGAGCTGCCGGTGCACTAGCGAAGCCGCTCGGCGGCCTCGGCGATGCGATCGATGTAACTGGCCACGGATTCGTCTGGCCCGCGCGCGGGCAGCACGTACGCAGGATCATCGGGCTGCTCGACTCGACTGCGGTGTCGCGCGGTCGGGGTATCGATGAACAGGTCACCGCCCTGCGCCTCCACCGCAGACTCGAACTGGTCGACCGCGTCGAGAAGATCCGCCATCTCGCTCGGCGACTCACGCCCCGTGAGCTCCACACCGCGCCCCCGCAGTCGAGCGGCAACCTCTTGCTCGACGCCTTCCCGCTCCTCATCCCGGTGCGGATCGAGCGCGCGCTGCAACTCTTCAAAGGTGCCCCGCTCGACCGGCGGACTGGGGCGTTTTTCGGATGGAAGGCGAGGGTCCGTCATCAAATCGTACCGAACGGTCAACGGGTGAGTGTGCGAATTCGGGCCTCAGAGACCCACAACGCCGGCCCTATAGACCAGTTGCCGTTGCAGTATAGCGCGGATGGCAGTCGCGCGGAGGCTCCACTCGGCGCGCCACGACCTACCGAGCTCCGCTGTACTCGCCTACGTGCATCCGATCTGTCTCCTTCAGGCCGCGCCGGCAAATCGGTCCAGCGTCGCCCGTTCCTCCGGAGTCAAACTGCGCACGCCTGTTTGATCCACCTTGGCGAGCAACCGCACGATCTCGTCGCGATTGACGGGATGCAGATCGTCGAGACGGATCTCACGCCACCGCCGCAGTGGATCGCCGTCGCCGAACACGCGGGGCGGCGCGGCGGGTGCGACCTGACGCCGCCATTGCCGCGCCGGCGATCGCCACGCATGGACGGTCAGATAGAGAAACCCGGCCGCAGCGCCCCCGAGATGCGCGAAGTGGGCGACGCCTGCCCCACCGATCCCGAACGCCCCGCTGAGATCCCAGATGACGTAGAGCAGGATCAACAGCCACGCCTCGACCGGCACCACGCCGTACAGGTAGAAGCGCACGCGCGGCCAATACCGCGCAAACGCGACCATCACACCCATGATCGCCCCCGACGCACCGACGATCGGCACCATGCGGGTTGCTGGAATGGCGAACGAGAGTAGCGCGCCCGCGATGCCGCTGACGAAGTACAGCGTCAGAAACGATCGCCCTCCCAATCGCTCTTCGACTCGCGGCCCGAACCAGAAGAGCGCCAGCATGTTGAAGAGGATGTGCAGCCACCCCCCGTGCACGAACAGGTACGTGATCGTCGTCCACGGGCGCACGAGGATAAACGCGGGCACGAACCACAGCATCTGGATGAGCGGCGGGTACAGCTGCTGCGCAACGAACACAACAACGTTCAGGACGATGAGCCGCAGCACCCAAGGAGTCATGCGAGAAAGCTACTAGAGGCAAGACGTTGGACGTTAGACGTTAGACGTTGGAAGACAACCTCGAGGCCAGTTAGACACACCGTGGCTGGCCTCGAGGTTTTTCTCTAACGTCCAACGTCCAACGTCTAGCGTTTTATTTCTTGAACAACTGCTTCACCAACCCCTGCACGCCCTGCTTCGAGATCGCCGTGACCGCGATGCCCTCGACCTTTGGAGACGTGGCGGTGCCAGTGATCTTGACCGGGAGCTGCATCTGGCCGCTGGCGTTCTCGAGTCGGCTCGAGATCGGCACCGCATGCGCGATCTGCGCGCTGCGAGCCGGAGAGAGCTGCGCAGTCAGCACCAGGTTCAGTGACTGGTCGACCAGGGCCAATGTGCCAGCGCCCGCCAACGTCAGATCACCGGACTTGAGTGTGAGGTCGGTCGTCTTCGCCTGACCATGCGCAATGGTCGCTGTCCCGGACAACACCTCGAACTTCGTGTCGGCCGCTCCGTTCGACCCACTGCCCAACACGCGATCGATGGTCGCCAGCACGGAGAGGTTGTGCACCTCGCCGTTTTGCACGGAGAACTCGACGGTGCCCGCGAGCGATTTCTCGATGGCCGCTTGGGTCATGCCACTTCCTGTCACGTCGGCCGAGAGATGCGCTGTCCCTGAAAGCACGTTCTTCACAGGGGTCGTCGCGGACAGCGCCTGATTCACGTCCAGTCGATCGAGCGTCGTCCGCAACCCGTAACTGGCCGGCGCTGCGGCGAGGTTGACGGAGACGCGGCCGCGTTCGCGACCGCCATAGGCCGTGAACGTGATCGAATCGCTCGCGAAGACGTTGTGGTCGAGTCGAAAGGGAACGTGCACATCGCCGAGTGCCAATCGCTCGAGCTTCAGTTGACCGATGGTGGCGCTGCCGCCGGCCGTCAGGGTCGCGTAGTCCGCCGCGACGCGAGTGGTGATGTCGACGGTCGCAGGTGTGCCGAACGCGAGCCCAGGCACCGGCGCGAGGCCGGCCAGCGCCAGAAGAGCGGGCAGGTCGTCGTTGTGAATGGCCGTGGATGCGAGATGCAGCGTGATGCCGTTTGCGCCAGCGTCGGCTGACGCGCGCACGACGCTCTGCCCGAGGTGCGCCTCGAAATCGGGGATGGACAGAGTGCCGTCGACGTAGCGAAGACTGGCGTTGATTCCGGTGATGCTCGTGACAGTCGGCGTTCCCGACGCCGTCCGGAGGTGGTCATCCACGACGCGGATGACGCCATCGCGGATGTGGAACGCATTGATGGCGACACGCGGCATCTTACTCGAGCCCGACGGCACCGATTCGTTGACGGCAGTCGCCGGCATCGCCGGACGAGGCACGGGCGCGGACTGGGGCGCAGCCGTGCGGACCGCACCATGCGCCGGCGCCGCAACTGATACAGCGCCGTGCGCGGCGACGTTCGCATTTGCGTCCTCGTGACGGCCGCCGGCGACTGGCGCCATCCATTGGCCCGATGCCGTCCGGCGAATCGAAACCACGAGGCCATTCAGGTCTGCGCGCGTGATCGTTGGAGTCCGACCCGGAATCAGCGACCATACCGACGGCACGATCCGGAGGTCCCCCACCGCGAGCCCCGGGGCCGCGTCGGCGGCGGCGTTGCCGATGCGCACGGTGCTCGCCTCGAGTGCCGGAGTGGGGAGGATCGAGATCGCCAGGGCACCGATCTCGACTGGAGTACCCAGCGCGCTCGATAAGGCCTGCGCAATGCGAGCCTTACCAGCGGTTTGAAGCGCCTCGAGCCCCACCACGACGACCGCGAGGAGCAATAGGATGAGGCCGCTAAAGATCAGGAAAATTCGTCGCATCGTGGAACCCGAGTTCAGCGTCGGGGTTAGGGAACGCTGGAAAGTGGAGTTGCAACCTAATTGCTGATGTGTCCGTTATTCCTCGTGTCGATGCTGGCCTGGCGCTTGCGTTAGCCCTCACCTGCCCCACCCAGCTGCTACGCTCGAGTCCGCTGCTTACTCTCACTTGGTGGATTGGCCCAATGGATCAGACGGCTGTTGCCTCCCCGCGGCCCGTTGTGACGCACCACCTCGACCACGCTGAGCTCTTGCTCCTGGACAACGCGATCGCTCGCCTGGCCGAACGCTACATCACGAACGGCACGCTGACCGCCGCTCAGCGCGGCGTGCTGGGTGAGTATCGATCGGACCTGGCCGCATTGACGACTGACTTGGCCGGTCCCGCGCGTGAATACGCCGATCAAGTGATGGCGTTGGCGCACACGATCCTGGATAGTCAAGCCGAGCCGACCGTTCACGAGCTCGTTGATGGCCCTGGCGGCGCGCATCGGGCGGCGTAGCAGGGGAAAGGCGGGGTCTGGGGTCCAGGGCCTGGGGTCTGGAAACTAACAGAGAAGGCCAGTCGCACTTCACCGCGACTGGCCTGTCGATTTGTTCCAGACCCCAGACCCCAGACCCTGGCGTTTAAATCCCGTACAACTCCCCATACTTCGCCCTCAGCACACCCACCAGGATCGCAACGTTCGGCGGCTCTCCGGTTGCGCGTTGCACCAGGGCCGGCGCGCTGAGGCTGTGGCCATGCCGGTGCACGTTCGCGCGTAACCAGTCTCGCAACGCGCCAAACTCGCCGTGAGCCATCGCCGCGTCCAGATCGCCAATCGCACGCTCCGCCGCCGCGTACAGCTGCGCGCTGTACACATCGCCGAGGGTGTAGCCGGGGAAGTAGCCGATCGAGCCAGCCGCCCAGTGGATGTCTTGGAGGCATCCCTCCGCATCAGTGGCCGGAGCCACGCCCAGGTACTGCGAGTACAGCGCGTTCCACGCGTCGGGGATATCGCGCGCCGCGAGGGTGCCGGAGATGAGCTGCCGCTCGAGCTCGAAGCGCACGAGCACGTGCAGGTGGTACGTCAGCTCATCGGCCCGTACGCGGTTGGTTGACGGCGCGATCGCGTTCGTGGCGAAGTAGGCATCCTCCGTCGACAACCCGTCCAACGCGCTCGGACACGCGTCGCGAAGCAGCGGCAGGCAGTAGTGCCAGAAGGCGTGACTTCGCCCGACACGATTCTCCCAGAGTCGCGCCTGGGCCTCGTGCAGGCCGTGTGATGCGGGTTCACCGAGGGGAGTGCCGAACTCGTGCGGGTCGAGCCCCTGGTCGTACAGGCCATGACCACCCTCGTGCAGGATGCCGTAGAGCGCGGCGGTCACGTCCTGAGTATCGTAGCGAAGGGTGAGCCGACAGTCGCCGGGACCAATGTGGATCGCAAAGGGGTGCGCACTCGTATCGAGTCGTCCCGCCGAGAAATCAAATCCGATCGCCGCCGCGATCGACGCCATGACCGCGCGCTGCCGCTCGATCGGGTACGTGGCCTCGAACGCATCTCGACGGGGCTGCCGGGGCGACGACGTGACCGCGGCGACCAGCGGCACGAGCTCGGCCCGAATGGTGTCATATAAGCGGCAGATGTCGCGCGTGGTCGCGCCCGGCTCATACTCGTCGAGCAACGCATCATACGGCTCGTCGAGGTAGCCGATCGCGTCCGCTTCCGCCCGACGCAGAGCGACGATACGCTCCAGCCACGGACGAAAGCGTGCGAAGTCGTCGTCTGCCCGCGCGATGACCCACTCCTGCTGCGCCAGGGTCGTCACCCGCGACAGCTCTTCTGCGATCGCGAGCGGTATCCGCGCCTCGCGATCGAAGGTCCGGCGAATCTCGCACACATTGGCAGCCTCGCGGGATGCGGGATCTCGCACGAGTGGGGAGGCCTCGACGATCTCCAGCAGCTCCCGCGTACGCGGGTCGGTTGCGCGCGCGTGCAACTGGGTCGTCAACCAGGCCGACTGATCGCTCCGATGTGCGAGGCCGGCCGCGGGCGCGTAGGTCTCCTCGTCCCAGGACAGCAGATCCACGCACGATGCGATGATCGCCTGTTCTCGCGCGCGACGGATCAATTCGACGTAGGCCGATTCGGCATCCATGCGGGACTCGTGGCTCACGAACGCGGCGCGCCCACCAGGTGCCAGGCGCGGCCGGTCTGGTGCGAGCGCGGTACGCGGCGCAAACTAGCCATCATGGCGCAGGCTTCCTACCCCGACCGGGAGTGCGCCGTGTGCGCGCCGCCGCGTGCGATCGCCCGCTGAAGCGATCGGCCTGAGCGACCGTGCGCTGGATGCCCTCGTCCAGGCGGCGCTTGCGCGCATCTCCCCGCGCGCGCTCAAGCGACTCGATACCGCGCTGCACGCGGAGGCGGAGCGTGGACGACTGACATACCTGCGGGACGGTGAGCCAGAGACGGTTCGCGTATTCCCGTATCCAATCGTGGTCGTGCCTGAACAAGTGCAGTACGTGCACGCGGTCACGCTCGCCGTCCAGAACGCACTCAAGCGGATCATCGAGTTCTATCGGGGAGACGCGGGCGTGCGCGCCCTGCTTCCCCTGACGGCGGGCGAAGAGCGGTGGCTGTGGGAGTGCCTGGGCCCGAGCCTGCAGGTGTCGAATCCGGTGTTTGGCCGACTCGATGCCATCGCCGACTTCGCAGGACCCGAGTGGCAGGACTCGATCCGGTTTCTCGAGCCGAATCTCACCGGCGTCGGCGGCCTGCACATGGTGCCCACGTGCGACCGCATCGTCACCGATCTCGTTGTGCCCATTCTGGCGGCTACCGAGCCCGGCCTGTCGCTGGAGCGCGGGCAGGATGTGCGTGAGCTGCTGTTGCAGACGGTGCTCGATCACGGCCGCTCGATCGGGCGGCGCGTGCAGCACCTGTGTCTCCTCGAGCCGAAATACGCAGGAAGCGGCCCCGAAGAGCAACAGGCGCTGGCCGAATACCTGGGTCGGGAATACGGCCTGCGGATCACGCACGCGGATCCGGCGGAGCTGGAGCTCAAGGGTGGCGACGTCTGCTACTGCGGCTCGCCGATCGATATCGCGTATCGCGACTACGCGGTGGCGGACCTGCTCGAGCTGGAGTCCGAAGGCGTGGACATCGAGCCGATGCGCGTCTTGTTCCGGCAGAATCGCGTCGTGTCGTCCATCGCGGGAGAGCTGGATCACAAGAGCAGCTTCGAGATCCTGACGTCACCGCAGTATGCCGACCGGTACTTCACGGCGGACGAGCGCCAGCTCTTTCGTCGCCATGTTGCCTGGACGCGCGTGGTCGCCGAGCGCCGCACCGAGTTGCCGAACGGACGCATGGCCGAGCTGGTGCCGTGGATCCGGCGTCAGCGTGAGCACCTCGTCCTCAAACCGAGCCGCGGCTATGGCGGCGATGACGTGGTCATCGGCCCGAGCGTGACTGAGGCGGTCTGGGAGGCGACGCTCGAGCGCGCGCTGAGCGGCACCGGCCAGTGGGTAACGCAGGCACTCGTCCCGATCTTCGAGCGAGAGTACCGGATCGCCGATGACGGCGACACGCGGTTGGTCCGCGTGTTTACCGTCCTCGGGTTCTTCGCCAGCCGCGACGGCGTCGCCATGATGGCGCGCGCGTCGCGCGCCGACGTCGTCAACGTCGCCCAACACGGCGGCCTGTGCGCGGTGCTGATTGGGAGAGCGTAGACGTTGGACGTTGGACGTTGGACGTTGGACGTTGGACGTTGGACGTTGGAGAACAAGCCTCGGGCCAGCGAAGTGCACCGCTTCTCGCCTCGAGGTTTCTTTCCAACGTCCAACGTCCAACGTCCGCCCTTATCACGATCCCTTATACGTCACCTTCCACACTCGGCCGTTCTGATCATCCGTGATGTAGAGTGAGCCGTCGGGCCCTTCGGCGAGGCCAACCGGCCGATGGTCGGCCTTGTCCGGCTGCACCACTTTTCCGGCGAATCCATCGGCGAACGTCTCGTGTGTGCTGTCCGGGTGCGCCGACCACGGCACGAAGGTGATGTTGTAGCCGCCCTGCGGCAGCGGCGCGCGATTCCACGAGCCGTGAAACGCGATGAACGCTCCGCCGTGGTAGTGCGCAGGGAACTGTGTGCCGCGATAGAAATGCAGATCGTCGGGCGCCCAGTGCCCGGGGTACCAGCCGACGGGCGCTCGCTTCGCGGCGCAGAGGCCGACCGACTTGCCGTTTCCCCCGTACTCCGGCGCGAGCATCAGCTTGGCTTGCTGACCATCGAAGTAGCAGTACGGCCATCCGTAGTCGCCGCCCTTGACCAGCTGCACCACTTCTTCCGCCGGCAGCTCGGCGCTTTGCGCCATGGTGTAGTCCTTGGGGTAGTCCTCGCCCAGGTCGTCGCGGCCATGCTGCGTCACGTACAGCTTCCCGTCCGCCGGATTGATCGAGTAGCCCTCGGCGTTACGCAGTCCGGTGGCAAAGCGCGCTTTGGCCGAGAATGCCTGTCCCGTCTTGTTCGCATCGTACTTCCAGACGCCGGCGCGCGTGGACAGCTCGGCGCACGGCTTCTCACCGGGCGCCTGCAGCGGCGCCCGGCCCTTCGCTTGGCACGAGTTAGTGGCGCTGCCTATGTCCACGTACAACGCTCCGGTCGAGTCGATGAGGAAGGGGTGCATCGTGTGGCCCTTGTCGATGGGCATTCCGCTCAGGACGACTTCGGCCATCGTGTCAGGCACGAGGGTGCCCGGCTCCAGCTTGTAGCGAACGATGTTGGAGCCGTCCTCGGCGTACACGTATCCACCGTACACCGCGATTCCGGTGCCCCCCGTGTGCGGCTGCGTCCCGTCCGAACCGAAGCGGGCGATGATGCTCGCATGCCCACTGTGGTTGGTGTCGCGGAGCGCCACGATCACCCCGCCCGGGTGTGGAGGCGGGCCATTCTGCCCGCGTGCCGGTGTCGTGTTCACGTAGACGTCACCGTTAGCGGCGACCGCGATGTGGCGCGCATGGCCAATGGTGTCGGCAAAGACCGTGGCGCAGAATCCCGACGGCAGCGTCAACGTCGTGTCACACGTCGTCACAGCCGCGCTGGTCGCTGTCGACGACGCCTTCTCACCGCCACTGCACGCACCCACCGCGAGGATGGCGGCTGAAGACAGGAAGGAGCCCACACAGCGCACAAGTGTCGCATGCGATCGCAGCATCTGTCGCCTCCGTTGTAGTTCTCTAACCCTGATGCCTGTCGTCCCGTCTAGTTTCTACTTTCTGTGCTTCTACTCTCTCGGGCGCTTGAGCGCCCGCCCCATCGTGCCGTCGGACAGTGTACAACGAGATCCGCTGATGCACAGGCCCCTCGTCGTACGGACGGATCTCGGTATTCACGAGCGTGAGTCCATGGGCCGATAAACTGTCAAGAAACGCCGGCGCCGCCACCCGCCCCGGATCGGCGATCGTCGCGATCCCGCCTGGCGCCAGCGTCTGCAGAATTGCGACGACGATGAGCGGCGCATAGTGGTGCTCATAGAGCACGTCCGCCGCAATCACGCGATCAAAGTGCCCGAGGTCGGAGGGGAATGCGCGCCAATCGACCAGCTGCGTATCGGGCACGCGATGCAAGGCATGCCACGCATTGGCGAGCGTAAAACGCAGCGCGGCTTCGTAGTAGTCGGTGGCTGTCACCGCGTAGCCGGCGCGCAATGCGGCGATGGTGGCCAGCCCCAGACCGCATCCGAGCTCGAGCAGACGAGGCCGCCGCTCCGTGGTCGGGAGGGTAGTCTCCGCCAACGCAGCGGCGAGCACGCGCGCCGACGGCCAGATATCAGCCCAATACGGCAGCCGCTCATCGCGCACGAAATCAGCTTCGCTGATGAGATCATTGGCGTTCCGCGGACGCAGGATTTCGAGCTCCCACCCGCCCACGGACACCGGTTCGACTGTGGTGACGAACTCCCGCTCGAGCGCGCCCCACACCGCCGCCGGCGCCTCGGTTGCACACATTGATTGCTGCCCCGGTCCAGTAGTTATCTCCTTTCTCCTTTCTCCTTTCTCCTTTCTCCTCTCTACCGCCGCGAAGCGGCGGTGGGTTCTCCGGTATTCGGATCGCGCAGACCGTGTCGCTGCTCGTACTTCGTGATGAAATACAATGTCAAGCTGGTAAATCCGCTCAGCGCCACCGCGATCTCGAACCGCCCGTAGCCGACCGCGGCGCCGAGAATGCCCGTCGACCAGATCGCGGCGGCGGTCGCGGTGCCGCGCACGCGGTTCCCCCCGAGCCGGACGATCGCGCCGCCACCGATGAAGCCGATCCCGGTCACGAGGCCTTGCAAGATGTGTGTCTGTTGATCGGATGAGATGCCGAACACCTGACCCGCGAGGAGCACGAGCGAGCAGGACGCCGCCGCAACGACGGGGAACGTGCGCAACCCCGCGCTGCGATCGTCACGCGCCCGTTCGACGCTGATCGGGAACGTCAGCACCCAGGCCAACGCAATCTTCCCGATGAGGGAGATGAACAGCGCCACATCGAAGTGGACGTCCTGCAGGACCTGACGAAGGAGGGAAGACCACATGGAAGCAGGGCAGGGGTTGGAGCGGTAGACGGCAGACGTTAGGCGTTGGACGTTAGACGTTGGAGACAAACCTCGAAGCCAGCTAGATGCACCGTGACCGGCCTCGAGATTTGTCTCCAACGTCTAACGTCCAACGTCTAACGTCCAGCGTCTAGTCTCTTAGATTCCCTCCCACTCATGTCTACCATTCGAGCATCGCCACGTCGGGCCGCGGATGAGCCAGATGATCATCCACGGGGACACCGTGTACCTGGCCGGCCAGGTAGCCAACCGAACCGCCGGTGGTTCGGTCGCCGAGCAGACCCGAGAAATCCTGGCGCGGATCGACCAGCTGCTCGCTGAGGCGGGCACCGACAAGTCCAACATCCTGCAGGCCACCGTCTGGCTGGCCGAGATCTCCTCGTACGCCGAGATGAATGAGGTGTGGGACACCTGGGTGACCCCGGGCAAGCCACCGACGCGTGCCTGCGTCGAGGCGGCGCTCGCCGGGCCAGCCTACGCGGTCGAGATACGAGTGGTGGCGGGGAAGGCCTGAACTGAAGGTCTGGGAGCGGGCGCTTTAGCGCCCGCCCCCAGACCCCGCAGTTCAGCCCCTCAACCCCGTACTCACAAACTTCGTCTCCAGGAACGCGTCCATCCCCTCCGGCCCGCCTTCTCGGCCGAGACCAGATTCCTTGAAACCGCCGAACGGCGCCTGTGCCGTCGAGGGGATCGGATCGTTGATGCCGACAATGCCGAACTCGAGACGCTCGGCGACTCGCCACGCACGGGAGAGGTCGTTGGTGTAGGCGTACGCCGCGAGCCCGTACTTGGTCGCGTTCGCGCGCTGCAGCACTTCGTCCTCCGTGGCAAAGCTGGTGACCGGCGCGACTGGGCCAAAGGTCTCCTCTCGCATGACACGCATCCCGTCGTGCACACCGGCGAGGAGTGTCGGAGCAAAGAAGTGCCCGCGCTCATGGTCCGCGGGACGGTCGCCCCCAACGACGACCTGCGCCCCGGACGCGACCGCGTCGCGCACGTGCGCCTCGACCTTCTCCACCGCAGCGGCATCGATGAGTGGGCCGATCTGCACGCCTTCCGTGAGACCATCGCCGACCCGCAGTGCGCGGATCTGAGGCGCCAACGCCTGCAGGAATGGCTCGAGGACGGACGCGTGTACGTAGAATCGATTCGCGCAGACGCAGGTCTGCCCCGCGTTCCGGAACTTGGATGTGATCGCGCCACGCGCGGCCGCCTCGATGTCCGCATCGGCAAACACGATGAACGGCGCGTGGCCTCCCAGCTCGAGCGAGACGCGCTTGACCGAGGCCGCCGCCTCGCGTGCCAGATGCTTGCCGACCTCCGTCGAGCCCGTGAACGTGATCTTCCGCACCGCAGGGTGCTGCAGCATCTCGGCGCCCGCGGGCACCGGATCGTGCGTGGGCACGACGTTGAGCACGCCCGCGGGCAGTCCGGCATCACCCAGGAGCGCCGCGATCCGGAGCGCCGTGAGCGGAGTCTGTTCCGCGGGCTTCAACACCACGGTGCATCCCGCGGCAATCGCGGGGCCGACTTTTCTCGTGACCATCGCGGCCGGGAAGTTCCACGGCGTGATCGCCGCAACGACTCCGACTGGCTGGCGGAGTGCGAGCAATCGCTTGCCAGGCACCGACGCCGGAATCACGCGCCCGTAAATGCGCTCGGCCTCGCCCGCCGCCCAACCGAGGAAGCTCGCCGCGTAGGCGATCTCGCCGCGCGCCTCCGCGAACGGCTTGCCGCCCTCGAGGGTCAGCGTCCGCGCCAGGCTGCCAGACTGCTCGAGCATGAGCGCTTCCGCTCGTCGCAGGACGCGCGCGCGCTCGATCGCCGGCGTATCGGACCACGCGGGCAGCGCCCGACTCGCATCGTCAATCGCACCGCGCACATCCTCGCGATCGGCGTCAGCCACCGTCGCCACCGGCTCGAGCGTGGCGGGATTGTAGACCGTGAAACTGCGCTTCGCCCGGCGTCGCTCTCCGCCGACCCACAACCCCTCGCTTGGCGGGGCACTCGGCGCGGCCCCAGCGCTGCGCGGCTCGGCCACACCCGCCGCGGCGCTCTGTACCCGAGACGTTGTCATACGCCAAAGCTAGCCAAGCTTCGACGTCTGGCGATGGCGCCTGCTCCCCCTCGCGGGGGCGGCCTCATCTGCGTATTATTGTTGAGGTCGGCGGCGCGACCCGATAACCTCGCCGCACCCTATCCCAAGCGCTAATTGCACGTTGCCCCATGTCCACCAAATGTTTACGTGAGGCGACCTCACGTGACAGGGGAACTTATTGCAACAAAACGGACTATCTAAGCCGTATGGACAGAGTGATCATGCAGCACTTCGCGGTCACCCTCGCGTTGACACCTCGCAGCTGCGAGGCGATCAAGCATGCGCTCTCAGCCGCCGGACTCGGTGGCGAGGGCGGCGGGCTACGGATCAGTGCGCATCGCGGGCGTGATGGAGTCGAATATCGCTTCGGGGTGGAGGCGCAAGCCGCCGAAACCGATTATGTGATCGAACAAAACGGGGCCCGCGTATACGTTGACCCGTTTTCTGCACCGCTTTTGGATGGGGGTTCGGTGGACTTTGTTCCGGCGGGGACCGAGCAGGTGTTCGCGTTGACCCCGCCACGATCGGCCGCACAATGGCAACCGAGGCTGGTCGCGTAACGAGAGCAGGGAGCGAGCCGAGCAGTTTGTGGGGCGGCCGCTTGTGGGGGCCGCCCCGCGTGTTCTCCCAGAGTCGCGTGATTGATACTGAATGCAGCGGAGGAGTGGAATGGACGTGACGACCAAGGCTGAGCGGCCCACCCGGCGCAGTCGAACGAGGGCGGGTACACAGCCTGCGATCGGCGGGGCTGAAGGACAGGAGCTGCTCGATCTCTACATCGCAGAGCTCGGGCGCATGCCCGTATTGTCGGCTGCCGCCCAAAAGGACATCGCGCGGCGGATGCGCAACTCAGGCCTGCCGGCGCGCGAGCGCGCGACTGCGCGCGCCGAGCTGATTAATGCGAACCTGCGCTTCGCGTTTTCGATTGCCAAGAAATACCAGCATCGCGGTCTCGCCCTCGAGGACCTCGTCGGCGAAGCCAATGCAGGCCTCTGCCGCGCCGCCGACAAGTATGACCCCGACGTGGGAGTCAACTTCATCAGCTACGCGGTCTGGTGGATTCGTCAGGCACTGCACGCGTCCATCACCACCAAGGGACGCTCGGTGCGGTTGCCCCTCGGTCGGGCCGGCGACCTGTCCAAGGCCGTCAAGGCGCAGAGCATCCTTCGCGGGACGCTGCGCCGGGAGCCGACGAACGAGGAGATCGGTGAGGCGTGCAACCTGAGCCCCGAAATCGTCGAGAGCCTGCTCGGACTCGTACAGCCCGAGCGGTCGCTCGACGACCCACTCGACGGCTCCGCGGGTGGCGACGGCCGCTCGCGCACACTCGCCAGCGTCATTCGGGCCGAAACCGAGGACGGCGACGACCGCCTCCCAGGCACGCTCGAGGAAGAGTCGCGACGGGAGGCAGTGCGTCGTGCGCTGGCACCCCTGCCGCCGCGCGATCGCAGGGTACTCGTGCTGTACTATGGCCTCGAGTCCGGCGAGCCGAAAACGTTGGACGAGATCGGCCGCATGCTCGGTGTCACGCGCGAGCGTGTCCGCCAGCTGCGCGACCGCGCACTCGCTGCGCTGCGCGACGGTGGCGCCGCGGACATGCTGCGAGACTGGGCGGCGTAAACGGCCTGCGGCCGTTTAGCGCAGAAAGGAGAAAGGGGAAAGGAGAAAGGGGACAAAGACGGAGGGCCGGGACCTGTCCCAGCCCTTCGTCCTTTCCTTTGCCCTTCGTCTCCTTTCTCCTCTCTCCTCACTCCTCTCTCAAGGTTGAGCCGCCTTCGGCGGATCAACCTTGCGGCGCTGCCATATTCCCGCACGCAATCACCATCCCCGGGTTGCTCTCCGCGGCCAGGACCTCGACGAAGTAGTCGCCCACTTTCGGTGGAGGCACCGTCTGCTGCGTCTTGGCGGTCGCGGTCCCGTCGCTGCCCACTTTGAGCGGAGGGTAGGCACGGTCCGAACCGTAGACCCCGCGATCGTTGCCACACGTCCCCTGATGCACCGCCCACGGATGGACGCCCCCAGGCGCCGCGTTCGCTATCGCGATCGAGATGAGCGCTCGGCCCGTATCACCAACAGCCGGCGGGGCCATCCATGCAGACCCATGGATCTCGACCGCCCCGCGTAGCTCCTTGGGACTCGCCAGCGTTGCAGTCCAACGCGCCGACACGGGAATCGATGGCGCTGGATTGATTTCGACCGAATGGTGACACCCGGTCGCCATGACCACGAGCGCCGCAGCACTCATCCAATACCGCCACATCAAAGCTCAGACTCCCGAGAGTTGTGTTTGTTCGCACGGTACCGCACACTCCAACCGACTCTCGATTACGGCTGACGTTGCGGGCGAGCCGCCCATCGGCTCACGGCATGCCGCGTTCGCGCCCCCTACTCCAAAGCGAATTCCGTGCGAGAGTGCCGAAGCGCATCGACGGTTGACGGGATCCGCTCTGATCGACGAGACTGCTTGTGTCGTGTGGCGCTACGCTCGCGTTCGCCGCTGCCGCGCAGGCGCAGGAGCGGATACACGAGCGTTGATCTGCAACGGACGCCCAGTATCACCCTCTCACCGAGGTGCTGTGTCCACCACCGTTCCTGACACCATGCAGTTCATTGAGTGTGAGCATCCCGGCCCGCCGAACGTGCTGCGCATCGCGACGGGACCGACGCCGCAGCCACGCGATGATGAGGTCCTGGTTCGAGTCGCGGCCGCGAGTGTCAATCGCCCGGACCTGTTACAGCGCCAGGGTAAGTACCCGCCACCGCCAGGTGCGTCGCCCATCCTCGGTCTAGATATCGCCGGTGATGTCGTTGCGGCGGGACCGCACGTGCGCCGCTGGCGAATCGGCGACCGGATCTGCGCGTTGGTGTCAGGCGGCGGCTACGCCGAATATTGCGCGGCGCCCGCGGAGCAATGCCTGCCGGTGCCGCATGGGCTGTCGCAGGTCGAAGCCGCTGCGATCCCCGAGACGTTTTTCACGGTGTGGACCAATCTGTTCCAGCGCGGACGACTGGCCGCAGGTGAATCCGTTCTGATTCACGGCGGCGCAAGCGGCATCGGCACAACCGCCATTCAACTCGCGCACGCACGCGGGGCGCGCGTGTTCGCGACGGCAGGCTCCGCCGCACGATGCGACGCGTGCGTCGAGCTGGGAGCGGAACTGGCTGTCAACTACCACGACACCGACTTCGTCCCGGCCGTGCGCGAGGCGACAACCGGTCGAGGCGTCGACGTCGTGCTCGACATGGTCGGCGGCACGTACGTCGAGCGGAATCTCGCGGTCCTCGCGGTCGAAGGTCGTCTCGTCCAAATCGCGTTCCTGACGGCGAGCCGCGTCGAGGTCGACCTGCGCATCGTGATGACCAAGCGGCTGACCATCACGGGATCGACGCTGCGCCCCCGGTCGGTTGCGGAAAAAGGGGCGATTGCCAAGGATCTCGAGAGCCACGTGTGGCCCATCCTCGACAACGGGACGATTCGACCGATCATCTTCCGCACCTTTCCGCTCGTCGAGGCGGCAGCAGCGCACCGGCTCCTCGAGCAGGGCGGCCACGTGGGCAAGATTGTTCTGCAGGTGTGAGCAGGCGTGTCCGTGCGCGTAGCGGCGACGCATTGCGTCGCTCGCCGTTCTCGGACGCGAATCGCCGGGGTCGTCGCACGGCTCCCGCAATGCCGCGTGGCTTCTCCGCATCACCGCCGCGACGCCATCTGAAACGCTCCGCGTAACTCGTTTGCCCGATGAGTCTTGGCGGATACCCCGGCGTGGCCTGGGATTCGCAACTGGGCGAAACCGCGGATGTGGCTGGCACACCGCGGATCCGAGCGCGCGACCCGTCAGCTCGAATGGTGGTGGTGTCGGTCACTCGGTCGGTTCACCGTTCACCGTTCGCTTCGCACCCCTCAATGCTTCGGCGTGCTTCGCAGGTTGCTCGACTGGAATCGGATCTTCGTACTCACGTCGTGAGTCGGCTCGCGCTGACGGCGTGGGCGATCATGATGGGATTCGCGTCACTCGTCGCCGGAGCGGTCGCCTTGTCCGTCCGGCTGGCGCCACACGCGCCACGGCGCAGTACAGCGTCCACTCACGCCGCGGATGCGGCCCGTCGCGCGCTCGGCACCCCCGCACGTCTCGCCGACCTCGCCCCCTCGGTCATTTTTGCCGACGCCAGCACGCTCTCATACCGCACGAGCCTCACCGACGACGCGCCGGACATCCAAGACGTCCTGCGCCCTGCACCCCCTGGGCGCCGGCCAGCTGACGTCAGTGTCGCCGTGCGCACCGCGGTCGGCGCGTGCCTCGCATCCGACGACGATGGCTCGACACATGATCGCGACCTGACGGTCACGTGGTTCTTCGCGGCCGACAGCAGCGCACCGCACGGCTCCGCGGAGTATGTCCTGTGGGAGCAGCGAAACGACTCGACGCCAGTCGCTCTCGTGCGGCACGTTCTACGTGATGGACGCCGCCCATTTCTCGACTATCAATACGTTGTCCCGAGCGGTGACGGCGCTGACAGCATTGCCATCGTGCCACGCACAATGCTCCCCATCAGCCGAGCCGACACGGTCTCGACCCCCGTGGATGTCCGGTCGTTGCGCGCCGTGGAGTGGCACTTCCTCGTGGTCCTCGACGCGAGCGTCCATCCAGCGCACATGGCTCGGGTCCATGTGCTCACCTCACTCCCCGCCATCGACCGCCTCGATCGACACGAGTGCCGTGCACCCGTGAAGCGGCAACCGATACTTGCCGACTACGAGGCGCCTACCCCGGAGTTCCGAGGTTAACCCAGAACGGCGCGGTCAGGGATCAGGGGCCAGGGACCAGGGTACCAAACCACGAGGCCAGCCACGTCGGACTGTGGCTGGCCTCGTGGCTTGTTTCCCCGACCCCTGAAACCTGACCCCTGATCCCGCCGTTCGCATTGGCGAGATCATGATCGCTTCCGTGAGAGACAATGCGAAAAAGACCCCCCAGATATGTCGATCCGTCGCCCCTGTCCTGCGTGGCGGCGGGCCGTATCCTGCGTTAGCATAGGCACACTCATGCCAACACGTCTTGCAACGCTGGCCGCGACGCACCTGCGTCACCGGCCGCGACTCCCGGTGTGGATCGGCGCCCTTGCGCTCCTCGCGAGCGCGTGCGGCCACCACACGCCAGTCGAGACAGCCGTCGCCCCCGATGCGCATGTCGTTCGGCTCCGGAACTTCACCATCCTGCAACCGCAAGGCGCCGCCAACGCATCTGCCTCCTCCGACGCGGTCGTCCGGAATCCAGCGACGCTGCATACAATCGGCTTCGAGCTGCTGCTCGCCTTCCAGGCGCGAGGATACTTCGCCGACACGGCAGCTCCGGACTTCGCAGTCGCGTACTACGTCGGCGAGCACCTGCCATTCGATACGTCGGTGTTCAAGTACCCGTATCCCTTCGCCCCCTACACCTGGTGGCACGACTCGCCGGCCGCGTTGCAGGCGTCGCAATCCCCGTCGCAGGGCATTCTCATCGTCGACGTGATCAATTCGAAGACCAAAGCGCTGCTCTGGCGCGGCGAAGCGGCGGTCCCGCTCCCTGGCGACCGCGCCGCATACGTCGAAGCACTCCAGAACCTCGCCAATGCCATCGCCGGGAAGTTCCAGGCCGGCCTCGGCACCGGCCCCGTCGCCCCCGCGCCGCTGCCGCACGGAGGCAGACCGGGACAGTAAGGGGCGGGCGCTGCGCGCCCGAGAAAGGAGAGAGGGGAAAGGAGAAAGGAGACCGTCACCACGGATTGGGCTGTGGTCTCCTTTCTCCTTTCTGGTGTTCTCCTCTCTCGGGCGCGATAGCGCCCGCCGCCAGCCGCCCTTCAGAGCCGTTAGCTTTCCCTTCTCAGCACCGGAGTCACCATGTCCGACGCATACATCGTCGACGCCGTGCGGACGCCGCGCGGCAAAGGGAAGCGCGGGAAAGGCGCGCTCACGGAGATTCACCCCCAGGAGCTGCTCGCGCAGACGCTCAATCGCGTCGTCGAGCGGAGCGGCGTCTCACCGGGCGATGTCGACGATGTGGTGATCGGCTGCGTGTCACAGGTCGGCGAGCAGGGCGCCAACCTCGCCCGCAATGCCGTGCTCGCAGCCGGCTGGCCCGAGGAGGTGTCGGGCACCACGATCAATCGCTTCTGCGCGTCCGGGCTGCAGGCTGTGAACTTCGCCGCCATGGGCGTCCTCGCCGGGGTCCAGCAACTCGCGGTCGGTGGCGGCGTCGAGAGTATGTCGCGCGTCCCAATTGGAGCCGACGGCGGCGGCACCGATGGCGGCAACACGCACCTGCGCCAGCGTGTGTTCCAGGTGCCGCAAGGCATCAGCGCCGACTTGATCGCCACGCGCGAGCGGATCGACCGCGAGACCCTCGATGCCTTCGCGCTCGAGTCGCAGCGCCGCGCGGCCATTGCGCAGCGCGAGTGTCGCTTCGGGAAGAGCCTGTTCCCCGTCAAGGATCCGCTGACCGGCGCCCTCGCACTCGATCGGGACGAGTACCTCCGACCTTCCACCACGCTGGACGCGCTCGGCGCGCTGCCGCCCGCGTTCGCCGAGATGGGCGCGACAGCCGTCGGCCCGCACGGCGAGACCCTGGACCAGATCGCAGAAGCCCGCTGCCCCGACGCCGGCCCCATCCAGCACGTCCACACCGCAGGCAATTCCAGCGGGATTGTCGACGGAGCCGCGGCGGTGCTGATCGCTTCGAAGGAGTACGTGCGTGCACACGGGCTCCGGCCTCGTGCACGGATCCGCGCGATGGCGACGATGGGCTCCGAGCCGCTCATCATGCTGACCGCCCCGGCCGCCGTCTCGCGCAAAGCGCTCGCCGCCGCAGGCATGACGATCCCCGACATCGATCTGTGGGAGATCAACGAAGCGTTTGCCGTCGTGCCGCTCCAGACAATGCGCGCACTGCAGATCGATCCGGACCGCGTCAATGTCAACGGTGGCGCGATCGCCCTCGGCCACCCCCTCGGCGCAACTGGTGCGATCCTCTTCGGTACCGTCCTCGATGAGCTGGAGCGGCGCGACCTCGCAACCGGGCTCGTGACGCTCTGCATCGGCGGCGGCCAGGGCGTGGCGACGGTCGTGGAGCGGATTGACCGCGTGTAGCGAGGCTGTGCCGCCAATCCCCACACCGCTCTCGTTCCCCGTAGGAGATCAATGACCGTCCCGGACGTATCGGGCACTCGCGCGTCGACCGAGGGCCCGGGACGCGCGCAGGCACGCGCCGCGCTCAGGTTCGTCCTGCTCCTCGGCATCGTCAGCCTCTTCGCGGACATGACCTACGAAGCCGCGCGGAGCGCCCTGGGGCCTTTCTTCGGCCTCCTGGGCGCGAGTGCCGTGGTCGTCGAGCTCCGTGAGTGGGATCGGCGAGTTGATCGGGTACGCCTTGCGCCTCCCCTCGGGGCTCCTCGCCGACCGGACCCATCGCTACTGGACGGTGACGATCGCCGGCTACGCCGTGAATCTGCTGGCCGTACCGCTCCTCGCATTCGCGGGGAACTGGCAGATCGCTGCCCTCCTGGTCGTGATCGAGCGCGCGGGACGCGCGCTTCGCAAACCGTCCGGCGATGCCATGCTCTCACACGCGGCCTCGGTGATCGGTCGCGGATGGGCGTTCGGCCTGCGCGAAGCACTGGACCAGACGGGCGCCGTCGCGGGCCCGCTGCTCGTCGCATGGGCCCTCGCCCGACACGCCGGGTATTCGTTTGCGTTCGGGATGCTGGTCATCCCTGCCTCGCTCGCGCTCCTCGCCCTGCTCATCGCGCAGCGGCTCTATCCCGCGCCTCACACACTCGAGGTCAAGCGGCCATCGCTGCCCGAGGCGGCAGGGACCTCACGTGCATTTCGCATGTATGTCGCTGCCGGGGCATTCCTTGCAGCCGGCACGGTCGACTTCCCGCTCATCGCCTTCCATTTCGCCAAGGACGCCGTGGTCAGCGCGCCGAGCGTGCCCTTGTTGTACGCAGTCGCCATGGCGGCCGCAGCCATCGCCGCCCCGATCGTCGGACGCATCTACGACCGACTGGGATTGGTCGTCGTCGCTGCCGCTTGCTTGTTGCCCGCCGCCGCTGCGCCACTGGCGTTCCTCAGCGGTGCGACCGGAGCAGCCGTGGGAGTCGCGCTGTGGGGAGTCGGCATGGGCGTGCAGGACGCCACGGTGCGCGCCGCCGTCGCTGACATGACGCCACCCGAACACCGCGCTGGCGCATACGGGCTGTTCGACGCCACGTTTGGCGTGGCCTGGTTCGCCGGGAGTGCGCTCATGGGTGTGCTGTACAGCCGCGCGCCGATGGCGCTCGTCGAATTCTCCGTGGTAACTCAGGTCGTCGCAGTCGTACTCCTCGGCGTTGCAGCGAGGATGAAACACGCACATTGAGATGAGGTCGTGACCATGAAGGCTCTTCCGTCCGCCGGCGCCCGCGCGCGGCTCACCCTACGACTCGTTCCGCGCGGTCGCCCCAGCGCGCGGCGTTTAACCCTCGCGGCAGTGTTGACGCGGCGCGCGTCACGGGCAGCGCTGTGTGCGGTCACCATCGCCGGGGTGGCCGGAGGTGCGCCACGAGCGCGCGCGCAAAGTGCCGGCAGCGCCGTGGCCCACCGGTTCGGCGACGTCGCCATGTCGCCAGACGGCAAATACCTCGCATGGATTGGCGTGACCTCTGCTGGATCGGCATCGCCGCCCGGATTGGTGATCATGGATCGCTCGCGCGGCCTCGCTAGTGCGGTCACCATCGACGTGAGAGGCGCGCACGCGCTCAGCTGGTCGCGTGACGGACGGACGCTCGTGTTCCTCGGCGCCAGCGGCCGCGCCGACACGACCGGCATCTACCTGGTTGCACCCGGCGCCGCGACGCCGCGCCTGGTCGCCAGAGTCGCTGGCAGTGTGCGGGAGCCCGAGCTGTCGCCCGATGGCGGCCAGATCGCGGTGCTGTACTCCGCGCCCAACGAGGAGGCGAACGGACCGACCGAGGCGACCCCGCGGGACACGGGCGCCATCGACAACTTCGTCGATCGCCAACACCTCGCGCTGGTCGACACACGGTCGGGCGCGCTCCGCGTCATCTCCCCGCACGACTTGTACGTGTTCGAGTTCCAGTGGGCCCCCAACGGCGGTGAGCTTGCCGCCACGGCCGCAGACGGATCTGGCAACAACAATTGGTACATCGCGCGCCTTGTCGCGATCTCCCCAGCGGGCACGGTTCGCGAGATCGCCCGGCCCCCGCTGCAGATGGCCGAGCCGCAGTGGTCGCCCGACGGCGGGCAGATCGCCTTTATCGGCGGCTTGATGAGCGACGAGGGCGTCATTGGCGGCGACCTCTACGTCGTGCCGGCGATCGGTGGCATCCCGCGCGACGCCACGCCGACGCTCCCCGTGTCCGCCGCGACGTTCTCGTGGACGGGACCACGCACGGTTCTGGTCACATCGTGGGCGCACGGCGGATCCGAGATCGCGACCGTCGACATGACGACGGGCGCCGTCTCGCCGCTCTGGACGACGAATGACGCGGTGTCCGCCGGCGGCTATCTCCCGCGTGTCTCTGCGACGCGCGATGGCGCCATCGTTGCGATGACGCGAGAATCACTGGCCCAACCACCGGAGCTCTGGGTCGGTCCCCCCGGCCGGGCGGCGCAGCTCACCCACGTGAACGACGGCATCACACCGGCGTGGGGAAAAGCCGAGCATGTGACCTGGCACAACGACGGACTGGCGATCGAGGGCATCCTGCTGGCGCCGCACCAGGTCGAACCCGGGCACCGGTATCCGATGATCGTGTCGGTGCACGGCGGCCCGGCGGCCGCCTCGCGTCCCTTCTGGTCGTTCCCCGGCTCGCTCGACGCGCGGCTGTCGCAGGCAGGGTACTACGTGTTCCTGCCCAATCCGCGCGGCAGCTACGGCGCCGGCGAGGCATTCACTCGCGGAAACATCAAGGACCTGGGGTACGGCGATCTCCGGGACATCATGAGCGGCATCGACACGATCGTCAGTCGCTTTCCGGTCGACAGCCAGCGGCTCGGCATCACCGGCGGCAGCTACGGCGGGTACATGACGATGTGGGCGGTGACACAGACGACCCGGTTTCGCGCCGCCGTGTCCGTCGCCGGGTTGTCGAACTGGCTGAGCTATGCGGGCGAGAACGGCATCAATCGATGGATGCTAGCGTATTTCGGTGGTGCCACGGTGTACGACGATCCGGCCGTCTATGCGCGAAGCGCGCCGATCAGCTTCATCAACGCGGCGCGCACGCCGACGCTGATCGTTGCAGGCGAGCGGGACGCCGAGTGCCCCGCGCCGCAATCGTTCGAGTTCTGGCGCGGCTTGCAGCACGCCGGCGCGCCGGCAGAACTGATTGTGTACGCCGATGAAGGCCACGGCGTCCGCCAGCCCGCACACGCCGCGGACCTGATGAGGCGGACGTTAGGCTGGTTTGGCAAGTATCTGGGGGCGACGACGCAGTAGGGCGGAGAACTGAACGGCGGGATCAGGGGTCAGGGGTCAGGGGTCAGGGGTCAAGGGAACAAAACGAAATGCAGGTCACCTGATCCCGCCGTTTGCCGTCCGACCCCTGTCCCGCGGGTCGCCATGGTAGCGCCAAACGGTAGCCCCGTGTACCCTCAGCAGTCCCGTAACGAGAACTCGCCATGGCAACGGGCAAGAAGCGCGGGTCGAAGACGTCGGCGGCGCGCCCCAAGAAGACCACCGCACGCGCGAAGCAATCGGCACGCAAGGCACGCACGAAGGGGGCGGCGAAGCGTCCCGCAGCGACGAAAAAGGCCGTGGCGCCGCACGCCGTCGTCGGCGCACGCGAGCGGGCGCGTGGCCCGAGCGCATCGGGGCCGCCGTACCTCCACTACGTGGGCGCGCGCCGCGGCGTGAAGATCTGGATCGTGGATGGCGCGTACGTCCGCAACAACATCGACGAAGAGTTCAGCAACTTCGGGCATCACTTCTCGATCGAAGAGATCCCGGTCGATGAGATCTGGCTGGATCGCGAGGCGCATCCCGATGAGCAGCGGTTTTTCATCGCGCACGCGGTCGTCGAACGACGAGCCATGGTCGAGGGAAAGAGTTATGACCAGGCCCGCCAACTCGCGTGTGATGCGGAGTACCGGCTGCGCGAGCACACCACCGACCTCCACCACGTCGCCGCTCAACGGACGCTGCCGGAGGCGGACCGCGTGCACGTTCGGCTGCGGAAAGAGCTGGGCGATGGAACCGCGGTGTGGATCATCGATGGCCGGCTCGTCCGGTCGGTTTTCGACATCGAGTTCACGGAAGGCGGCCACGAGTACGTGTACGAGTTCGTGCCGCATGGACAGGTGTGGGTCGACGACGATGTCGTGGGGCAGGAGATCGGCTACGTGATCCTGCACGAGTTGCACGAGCGCAACCTGATGGCCAAGGGCATGACCTACGATGCCGCTCATGATTCGGCCAGCAAGATCGAGCTCCACTGCCGGCGGCACCCCCACCTGCTCCACGCCGCACTCGCAGCCGAGGGATGGGAGTGATCGACCGCGCGCGAAGCAGCGTCGCGCTCAGAGCGCTGGAGCCCGACGACCGCGAGGCCGTGCACGACATTCTCAAGCGGACGGGCTTCTTCACTCCGGTGGAGGTATCCACCGCGCTCGAGTTGATCGACGAATGGCTGGCCCGGGGCGAGCCGAGCGACTACCTCTGCTTCGTGGCCACCGACCCGGGATCGCAGGCGGTCCTTGGCTACGTGTGCTTCGGCCCCGTGCCGCTCACCGATGGCACATACGACCTCTATTGGATTGCCGTCGACCCGGCCACACAGGGCCGCGGTGTCGGACGAGCCCTCGTCGATTATGCGGAGGCCGAGGTCTCTCGTCGGCACGGGCGCCTCGTCCTGATCGAGACGTCCTCCCTGGACAAGTACCGCCCGACGGCGCGCTTCTATGAACGGTGCGGATACGTGCTGCTCGCCCGTCTCACCGACTTCTATCGTCCAGGCGATGACAAGTTGGTGTTCGGCAAATACCTCACGACCCAGAATCCCGGATCCGCCCGGCGCCGCCGCTAGTCGGCGCCCGAGCTGTTTCCTTTCTCCTCACTCTTCTCGCCTTTCTCGGCCGCGAAACGGCCGCGTCCTTCTGGACGATAGAACACGCTGAACAGTCCCCAGGCGCTGAAGAGTGACAGCGCACCGAAGAGCAGGCCACCCAGCACGACGACCGGGATCAACTCGACGAGCGCGGACGGGAGCGCCGGCAGGGGAGCCGCAGCCGCCGCAGCATGAGATCGCACGACCAGCGTTTCGACGATGACGCCGATCGCGAGCCCCGTACACGTGACCGTGGTCATGGCGATGAACACATCGCGCGCCCAGGCGCGCGGCGCAAATCGGAAGCGGTACTCGGGCGGGACCGTGAACACGAACAGGAGTGGCGGCCAGCCGCCGAGCCACCGCAGATGATTCGCGCGACCATACTCCGAGACGAGAAAGCAGATGGCGAACGCCAGCGCAGAGAGTGCGAGGAATGCGCGCTTGCCCGATGATTGGCTCATGACCGGAGGGACACCTTGCTTGTCTCCTTTCTCCTTTCTGGCCTGCTCCTCACTCGGGCGCGATGCGCCCGCGCCCTAGGCTTTAGTCGCGTCGTTGCTCAGCATGTGGAACGCGTGGTCCGCCCACCGGTTCTCGCGGAACCCTGGGATGCACCACAGCTGCACGAGTGGCTCGATCGCGCGAGCGGCGCGTGCCGTCCCCATGTCGGCCGGCTCCCACCCACACTGCTCCAGCAAGCTGCGCACGATCGCCTTCGCGTCCGCGTCATTGCCGCAATAAAACATGGTGGGTCGTGCACTGAAGCGCGGGTTCACCATCAGCGCGGCACCGACGCTGTTGAAGGCCTTGACGAAACGCGCCTCGGGATAGGTCGTCTGCAACTGCTCCATGAGGGACGAGTTCGGTCCCGTGAACAGGCGAAGAACGCCGTCCTCGGGCGGCTCATCGGCAATCGGGTTCGTCGTATCGATCACCAGTTTGCCACGCAGGTTCGCCACACCCGCGTCGCGAACGGCGTCGATGGCGCCGGTGCCTTTGACGGCCAGCACGACATGCTCCGCCCAGCGCGCCACGTCGGCAAACGTCCCGCTCGCGACGCCGGTGGATTTGGTGAAGCTCGCCAGCTTGTCGCCGCCGCGGGACCCAATCTTGACGCTGTGCCCCTTGTCTCTGAGGCCGATGGCAAGAGTCTGACCGACCAAGCCAGAGCCCAGGATGCCGTAGTTACTCATGCGGTGCCTCGATCTGAACAGTGAGACATGGAGTGCGCGTCGCAATAATCGACACGCGGACGGCGAGGTTCCCGGGGGCGGTGCGCATGTCAGTGCTTGCCGTCCTCGGCAGTGTCACGACGCGATCGCCGCTCGAGCGGATTGCCAGAAGTCGCGGCACACCGGAGGCGGGATCGGCGACGTCCACGCGCGCTGCGTCAGCAGGATCATCACGGTCCCGGTGCTCGGGTCCGTGCGCCAGACGGTGCCAAGCCCGCCGTCCCATCCGAACGTCCCAGGCGCACCGGCGTCGTCGTGCCCCGTGACAATCGACACGCCGAACCCCCAGTCATGTTCGACGAAATAATTCACGAAATCGTTGGACGCTGCGCGCTGGGCGGCGGTCAGCTGTCCACGCGTCATTTGGTCGACCGACTGTTCCCTCAGCACGCGTGCGCCTCTGCGAGCCCCGCGACCGAGCATCATCTCGCCGAATGCGAGGTAGTCATCCACGGTAGACACCATCCCCCCGGCGCCTGACGGAAAGCTGGGCGGCGCACTCCATTCGCCATCCGGGGCATCGAACAGTGCGAGACGCTTGCCCAGCGGATCGACCACGTAGCTGGTGGTGAAACGGTCACGCTTGCTGGCCGATACGCTGAACCCAGTGTCACGCATGCGGAGCGGCTCGAAGATACGGGCGCGCAGAAACGTCTCGAGGGGTTGACCTGACGCGCGTGCAACGAGCACGCCCTGGATATCCGAGCCCGTGTTGTACACCCAGCGCGCTCCGGGCTGATACATGAGGGGAAGCGTCCCGAGCCGCCGCATCCACTCGTCGGGTGGCGGGCACGTTTGCGGCCGCGGAATCCCTTGGCCGAGCTGCAGATCATTGACTGCTCGTTGGATCGGATAGGTGCGCGGCGGAACCATGAGAATGCCGAAACCGAAAGTGTAGGTCAGCAGGTCCCGCACGGTGATTGGCCGAACGGCCGGAGCGGTCTCGTCGAGCTCGGCATCAACGCGACGCAAGCCTCGACGGTTGCCGAGCTCCGGTAGCAGGCGGTCGACGGTCTCATCGAGCGTGACCTTGCCATCTTCGACGAGTGCCATGACGGCCGCGGCGACCACGGGCTTCGACATCGACGCGATGCGGAAGATGCTGTCGCGCTGTACCGGCGACGTGCCCCCGAGCGCCAGCGACCCGATCGCGTCGACATGCACGTTGCCCTTGTGCGCGACGAGCGCCACGAGGCCAGCGATCTCGCCGCGCGCGATGTAGCCGGCCAGCAGCTCGTGCATGTGATCGAACGACACGAAGGCGAGAGCAGGGTGAGGGGGCGGGCGCTACGCGCCCGGGCACGTCGAAACGCGAAATTGGAAAGTAGACGAGCAGGGGCCAGATACGCGAGACGCGGGACTGAAACAATAACCACGACACACGGTCACGGCGGGTAGGGGCGACGCAATGCGTCGCCCTGCGATGCGTCAGTACCACGATGCCGATCGTCGGCGTGACGACCACGGCGCCGCCTGGTGCACGCGATGGTCGTGAAGGAGAACTGGACGACTTTCCAGATCGATATTGCGCTCGTACACCGCGGGTTCGAGCGTTTGTGCGTGTCGCGTCGACTTTCTACTTTCTGTAGGTCCACTTTCTCGCACGCGCAGCCCCCGAGACATCACGAGGATTCAATGCCAGTCCCCGTCACTATCTCCAAGGAGACCGCACTCGCGCAGATCGGCCAGATCGCGATCACCGCGCACGACGTCGACCGTGCGACGGCGTTCTACCGCGACGTGCTCGGTCTGCGGCACCTGTTTCGAGCGGGCCAGCTCTCGTTCTTCGATTGTGGGGGCGTGCGTCTGATGCTGGACACGCCGGAGAAGCCGGAGTTCGATCACCCGAGCTCGATCCTGTACTTCAGGGTCGCCGACATTCAGGCGACACGCGCACGGCTGGCGGCCGGTGGCGCGCGTTTCGAGGACGAGCCGCACGTCATCGCCCAGATGCCGACCTACGATCTATGGATGACGTTCTTCCGGGATTCGGAAGACAATCTGTTGGCGCTCATGAGCGAAGTGGCGCGCTGATACCGATGGCTCGTCGTCAATGGGACACGAGACGAGGTACGGGGGAACCACGGCGACACCTGCCCACGGCGGGTAGGGGCGACGCATGCGTCGCCCTGCGATGCGTCGCGTAGCACGATGCCGATCGCCGGCACGACGCCCACGGGGCCGCCGGTTGCGCGGGACTCGTTACGTCGCCGGCACGGCAGTCTCGGGCGCAACCTGTCCAATCGCCCGCATTTGGGTTTCGAGCGCGAGGCGCTGCAGCTTGTCGATCGGCAGGGCCACCAAGAGGTCAATGCGCGACGCCAGTGTGCGGAGTGCGAGGTAGAACGCGCGGGCTTTCTCGTCATCAGACCCCCGAACCTCGGCCGGGTCTTCCATCCCCCAGTGCGCGATGATCGGCTGACCCGGGAAATAGGGGCACGCCTCCTTGGCTCGATCGCAGACAGTGATCACGAAATCCCAGGGCTCGCGTTCGAGTCCGTCGAAGCTGCGCGGTGCGTGGCCCGCCCAGGGAATGTGAGCCTGCCGAAGTGCTTCAACCGCGAACGGATTCACGCGGGCTGCGGGCTGCGAGCCTGCGCTCTCAGCGTGGAAGCGTCCCTTCCCCTTGAAATTGAGCAGGGCCTCGGCCATCTGGCTCCGGGCCGAGTTGCCGGTGCACAGAAACAGCACTCGACGGGGGCGTGTTGGTTCGCCCGCGGATGCGGTGGTCATGGGCGGTTCCCTGGCGAAGGTAGTCGTACGTGAAGACGGCGAGGGCTGCACCCAGCATTGGCGCAAGCCAGTAGATCCAGTGCGCAGTCCAAATCCCGGTCGCGACCGCCGGACCGAACGAACGCGCTGGGTTCATACTGGCGCCGGTCAGCGGTCCCGCAGCGAGCGCGTCGGCTGCGACGATCGAACCCACGGCGAATCCACCAACTGCCCCGACTACTCGTGCATCAGTCGCAACCGCCATCACGACGAGCATCAGGATGAACGTCAGCACGACCTCGATGCCGGTGGCTGGCAGGACCGCGACGGCCGGCACCGTGACTGCACCAGCTGCCGCGGGGCCGAGGGCAGCCTTGATACCCAGGGCGGCGGCCGTCGCACCGACGAGCTGCGCGCCGACGTACGGGAGGACATCGCCCCGTGGGAACCGGCCGGCGAGCCAGAAGCCAGTGGTGACAGCCGGGTTGAGGTGCGCGCCCGACACGTGACCGACCGCATAGACAGCACCGAGAATCACGGTACCAAACGCCAGCGCGACGCCAACGTGAGACACTGCGCCCTTGGACCAGACGTCGACCGCTGCCGCACCTGCACCGAGCGCGACGAGCATGAAGGTACCAACCGCTTCCGCTGCGACACGTGGCCCACGCGCACGCCGCGCTGCGTCCTCGGCGACCGGCGCACCGGCCGCGTTACGCATGTCACCCTGCTCCATCGCATAAAGTGTCATTGATGCGTCAGCTCTGAGAGAGGCGCGCCGATTCTGCCGCGCGCCCCTGTCACTCGCAGCAGCGCGCTGCGAGCACCGTTAATCGTGTCGACGGCAAACCACCCACGAATTCCTCGAGTTGCGCAAACGCGTCCGCATTGAGTGCGTAGTACGCCCACCGTCCCTCTCGGCGGTCCGTCACGAGTCCCGCGTCCTTCATTGTCTTCAGATGGAATGACAGGAGCGACTGCCCTGTCTCGAGGGCCTCCGTCAACTCACAGACGCACCGCTCGCCGCCGCGGAGCAGGTCGACAATCCGCAACCGCGTCGGGTCAGCCAACGCCCGAAACTGGCGCGTGATCGACGAGAGATTGGCCGTGCTTACCGCAGGCATATGGCAAGCAACATATCAGTCGTCATTGAACCCATCAAGAGCGATTGATTGGTTGCGGGCCAGGGTCGGGTCAGCCAGCCCTCGGCCCAGACGAGCAACATTGCTGCCGTCAACCGGTTACGACGTGGGCGGCCTTTCCGATGCGGTCCCGCCCATCCTGCCCGCCAGGTGGTCTTTTGCCGCCGTCCTGACCTCGTCGTCCGTCGCGTTCGCCTGCACGTCGAATGGCCGAAACGCCGACCAGACTCCGTTCTCCCCGATCCTCACCTTATAGTGCCAGGTACATATCCCGTCGACGGGCATCGACGGGCCATGGTCGACCTGGGCGATGATAAAGCGGCGTCGGAGGCCCGTGCGGCGATGCGTCTGTCCAAACCGAATGGTCCGTAGAGGCTCGAGCATGTAGTCTCCTCGATCGATGAGTTGAGCGACCGCAGTTTCGGTGCAACCCGCTTGCAGGCGACGTCCGGCGACGTTCGGCTCGGCCCTCAGGCCGACAGACACTTGCCGCCCGCTCGTTTTGCGGGTCAGTTGAGGCAGGCCCGTCTCATGAGTTTGCTCGAAGGACGAGCAGCACCACCACGGGCGCAGCAGCGGGTTCGCGGACCCGCTCGTTTAGGAGCATTAAAAGATACTCGCTGGACCACGTCGCCGCGACTACGCTCACGCCATTGATCCGGGGGACCTCGTGGGCACCGGTACGAGCGCGCTGCGCCGGCCCTCGCCACGTCGGCTGCCCCGGCCGGCTGAGCGGCAACTCGCTGCCGTTGACTCTGACGGTGCCGCCGTCCGCCTGATCGCGCACCCCCGGATGCGCGACGCCATTGGGCCTTGTCCCCCGAATTCTCCCCGTCGCGCGCAGTCGTTTCCCCGTACGGCCTTGGTCTCATTGTTGGGCGCGACCTGAGTGCCGTTTACTGATACGCGCGATGGGCCAGGTGCTCATCGTGCGGCAACGTTGCGCGTCCTCGTGCAGCAATGCCCGAGCCGGTTGGTGCGCCTTCGTCTCGAAGGGAATAGTTGCAGCCTCTTGGGTGATCTCGAGCCGGTATGCCTGTGTGCCGCCCGCATGCGGCGTTTAGCGCCCTCGCCCTGACGTGCTCGCTCGCGATGGCTCTCGAGGGCCAGCAGCCCACGTCACCTGCCGCCGATTCCGCTCGGGCAGCCGCGCGCGACACCGTCCGCAAGGATTCCGCGGGCACCCCGAAAGACACGATCCCGGAATCGGAATGGGGGATGTGGGACCCCGGGAAAGGATTCGTCGTTGGAAAGACGGCGATCGGGGCGCTGAGTCTCAGTGCGTACGTGCTCTTCCGGTATCTCAATCAGCAACCGGCCTCGCAGAGCTACGTCACGTACACCGGCAACACAGCTGGCGTGCAGACGCGCAACGACATTGAGCTACAACGCATCATGATGTTTTGGAATGGCTGGTTGTTCAAACCTCGCCTGCGCTATACGGTGCTGGTGTGGTCCGTCAACTCGACCGCGCAGGTCGCTGTGGGTGGCAATCTTCACTACGCGTTCAACAAGCATCTCACGCTGTACGGAGGCTACGGCGGGCTCCCTGGCAGTCGGTCGATGGTCGGGGTCTTCCCCTACTTTCTCGCCACGGATCGCGTGCTCACAGACGAGTTCTTTCGACCTGGCTTCACGGGTGGTGTGTGGGCGAATGGAGAGATCGTCCCGGGGGTTCTGTACGCGGCGCAGTTGGGCAACAATCTCAGTCAACTGGGCGTCAACGCCGCCAAGCTCAATCGATATCTCGCGAAAGCCGCAAGCGTGTGGTGGATGCCGACCACCGGCGAGTTTGGCGAACGCGGTGGCTTCGGCGATTTTGACGAACACACGGCGGTCGCCACCCGCTTCGGCGCCTCGTACACGTGGTCCCGTGAGGATCGCCGCAGCGACATCAATATCAGCGCCCCCGACAACACGACGATCCGGCTCTCGGATGCAACTCCGCTCTTCCAAACCGGCGCGGTCGCGCCGGACGTCACCATAAACTGGGCCGATTTCAACCTGGTCGCGCTGGACGCCGCCGCGAAGTACCGGGGCTGGTTCCTCTATGCCCAGGGGTACCTTCGCCGCCTCGACCGCTTCATTGCGACTGCTCCGCTGCCGTTGGCGCGAATTCTCGACAACGGCTTCGATACCCAAGCGGCGTACATGCTGCTGCCCAAGACGGTGATGGTGTACGCCTGGACCTCACAGCTGTATGGCCAGTTCAACAAGTCGTGGGATGTCGCCGGCGGCGTGAACTACTACCCGTACCACGAGCACAACTTCCGCATGAACGCGACCGTGATCTACGTGGACCATTCCGCGATGAGCAGTGTGTTCGGCTACTACGTCGGCGGGCAGACGGGACTGACCGTGTCGCTTGGGGTTGACGTCCTTTTCTGAGCGCGCTCGAACACAAGCGGTGGTGCCGCAACTGATTACTGAGAGGCGCGGGCCGGAATCGAACCGGCGAATAGCGGTTTTGCAGACCGCTGCCTTACCACTTGGCTACCGCGCCGACAACGTTGAAGCGGAACAACTTGGCGAGTTCGTGTCCTCTTAAGTAATGGTCCAGGGTGCCAAACAGGGTGCCAAACCAGAAAAATGGCGCCAACGCCGCTGTATGCCGACACAAACATAACTCACTCGGAAGACTCAGTCGGCCCGAACCGTCCACTGCTAGGGCTCACGTTGTGAATGTGCGAAGCTGACGCAGAGACGTGAATCCGGCGGGCCAGTTCGTTCGACCGTTACGACGCCGCTGACATCCACCCAGGGGCTGGTTTCCACTCCAACGATCGACCGTGCCACGGGTCCGTGGCCCCACCAGCGCACGCTGCCGGTGGCGTGCGGCTGCCCCCGTGGGTACCGAATAGTGAGGCCGTATTCGATGCCTGACACTAGGACGAGGTCTACCGAGTCACCGGCGGAATCCAACCACCACTCGGCGAATCCAGACCACCGAGCCCACGAGGGTGATCCAGCTGTCCCGAAGAAGCAGGCGTTCGGATACGGCACCTGACGACCTAGGGATCGCATGGTCGTGTCGCTGCCAACCGATCTGACCAGACCTAGAGGTATTAGCCCCGGCTCGAGATCAAGCGTGATGGTCTTTCCGACGCCAAGGGGCTTCAAGGAGTCTTCAGTCGTGAGCTGCAGACGGTACGTGCCGGCGCTGCCATCCGGCTGGAGGTCCTCGGAGCGAGCGCGAATAGGGCCGGCTACCGGTGTCGGCCGTCGCTGGCTCGTCGTGTCGCCCGTTGCAAGTTGGCCCGCGCTGTTATCGCCCCAACACCATGCCTCTCCCTCAGCACTGAGCCCGCACAGATGTTCGTAGCCCACCGCGATCGATTGAAAGCGGCGCGCCGTCGCCGCTAATGGCCTCAAGCTCTTGTTGCAGGCCATCACGGTATCCTCTAGCCCGTGGGGCGTCACCCGCGCTGTATACGTCGGACAGGTGTCCTGCATGGGCACGCCGACCTTGTCCGTGTTTATGCCGGAGCAGTAGACGACGCCAGCATCAGTCAGCGCGCAAACGTCCGTGAGGAGCCCACCCACCTCGATAAAATGCCGTCGTCCCGCGACCGGGTGTGGGTCGTGGGGCGCAAAGTTTGGCGGTTCGCGACGCTCTGGCGCGTTGATGTTCGCCCAGCAATACGCCACGCTGTCTGATCCGATCGCGCACGTCGCTTCTTCCCCGTGCGCAAGTTTCGCGAGCCGGGGAGATGGAACGCCTGCACCATCGACGACAGACAACCGCACGGCGTGTTGCCACAGTACGTACAGCGCGCCACGGCTATCGAGCGTGTAGGGCACGCTCACCTCGACAAGCGATCGATCGGCAGGTACACGGGTCGGAACTGAAGTGCAGGCCGATAACAGCTCACGGTTCGGAGGTGACCCCGAGAGCCGCACGAGCGAGTCGGCTCTTTCGACGAGGGTCTTCTGCTCCGGTCGCATGTTCGAGCGATTGTCCTGAGGGCATGTACCGTGTGCCCAGAGGCCCTCGGCGACTGCGAATTGGCCTATTTGTCCCCAGCAATAGAGGCTGCCGCCCCGCACCAACCCGCATGTCTTCCACGTTCCGGCGCTAATGCTGAGAAAGCGGAGATCGCCACTTACTTGCACGGGCGCTCTTGCGCAGGCGGCGCCGGCCTCCTCCGCGTCACAGAGGTCGGGAGCCTCAACGACACCGAGCTGGCCGCTCCAATTGCTTCCCCAGCAGTAGGCCAGACTATCGGTCGAGACGGCACAGGTCTGGTCCCTGCCCGCGCTGAGGATTCGGAATTGAATCCCTCCTGCGACCGGCGTTGGGCGCAACGCACACGGACGAGGTGGTATGTCGTTGAAATGCATGAAATCTGGATGGCCAGGCGGGATCCTGGACCATGGTGGTTGTGCGCACAGTCGCCGCGCACCGCCGATACCAAGAGCCCCCCACTCGTCGCTTCCCCAGCAAAATGCCCGACCCTCCTGCGTGAGACCGCAGGTGTGGTCTCCTCCCGCGACGATGGACCGAAAGCGGAGGGCGCTGGTGTCGGGAGAAGTGCGACCGATGAGCGCGGAGTCCGGCCCCCGCACGGAGCCATTGATCCCTAGGACTCCGACGATCACCACCTGCAACAGCGACCGTGGGCTCACTCGTCCTCCGCTCTCCTGCTCGGGTGATTTGGCCCGGTTCGCCTACCCTCGCGAAGATTCAATCGTACCCCACGCGGTATGTAAGCGGTCCCCCTGCCCGCGCATGCCACCAAAGGCACCAGAAGACGATCGCCCCGACGGCCAGCCCTATGCACACGAGGGTGTAAAACACCCATCGACCAACGCCGCCGGAGAGCGGTTCAAGCTCTCCACTGAGTTCGGCAACCTCGGTACTAGGCGTCTTTTCGGCCGCGTCCTCGGGATACGACGCATTACTGTTGCCGGACTTCCGTCTTACGGCATTCTCGATCGCGATGCTTAAGCCCAAAGATCCCAGAGGCTCATGCGGCTTCCCAGCCCTCTCAATGGCCATGATCGCCCGCACAGCCCCCTCGAGGAGCCGGTTGTAGTACTGGAAGTCAAGAATCCAAATCACCACCCAGAAAAGCGTCAACAACGTGAACGGGCCATGAACGCCCACCGCAAGCGCTCCGGAACCTCTGTATGGACGACGATCCCCGCGATCGCCGCGAATGCGGCCACCCCGCCGATAGACTGTGTGCGCAAGCGAATCAGCAGATCGTTGAAGTGCATCGCCACGCGCTCGTACTCTTTCCACGCGTCGTAGCGAGTTACCCTGTTCTGAGTGGGCTCGTCGGAACTCATCTCGGCGGCAGCCCTCGCGTTACTGATAGCGGCGTCGGTCGATTGCGCGCCATGTCGCGATGATTCCCCCCCAACGATGAGGGCGTCAGCGACCCAAAGCCCGAGGGCGGCCCACCATCCGCCGGGTCGACTCTCTGTCACGCTAATCTCCACACGCGGGTAGTAGTATTGCCAATTCCCACTTTGGGTGGAGGCAACAAGCAGCACCACGACCAGGCTAAGAACGATTGGCAGCAAGACTGCGCCAATCAGACCACGAGCCCAAGTCAAGGGGCCCGCGAGCCGGGCGAGGTAGACACCGACAAACGGCACCGCAACGAGCGCAACGAATCCGATCAGGAATGACGCCATGATTGCTGGCCCGGGCGGGACGGTTCCAAGCTCGCTAATACGGGTATACCAGCACTTGCCTACCGCTTGGGTCGAACAGACTAACCCATCGACGAAAGAAATCCATACCCAGAGTGCCATCGCATTCGTGCAACGCCCGCGGGTCTTCCGCGTCCTGTTTGCCTGGGTCGATGAGGTGCATGCGCTGCTTCGCGCGCCGCCCGCTTGCGAGATCGAACGGTATGTCCGCCCAACCTCGGCTGCGCGCTGCGGCGCGGATTCGGCTAGCAAGGCGCTTCGGCACAAACCTGTCAATGAAGGCCGTCGACAGCATCGACTGCGCGTACCCCGTGTCGATCATGAGCTTTGGCGGTGTTGAAGCGACGTCGCTGAATAGGCCAGCGGTGACCCACTGGCCGTTGGCAAGGACACCGCTTAGCAGCAATCGACACAACGCATCCGTTCGCGCCAGCTGTGGTGTGACAGCCGCCGAGCGCGCGACAGCCGGAGTAGCCGCATTGAAAGCCAGCACCGATGCGTCAAGAAAGCACGGCCCGATAGCGCCGGCGATTGGCGGCAAGAGGCGTGACTGAAGGTCCGGGCTCACGACGTATACCCATTTGTACGCGCGCTTCGCGCCAAGGCAAGTGAGGTTCACGTTGGCAGCCCACTCAAATCCTCCTTCGCCGGGCCCGATACGTAGCTCGCATGCCTCGGCGAATGCGCGGTACAGAAATAGGTCCTGATGCATCCCGGTATCCAGTATCAAGCGTGCCGGTCGCCCCGCCACTTCGGCCGGCAACACGAACTGACCGCCGCGCAACGTCCGGCATTGCCATTGCTCATCGGGCTGAAATCCCAAGCGACTGAGCGCGTCGGAAGCAGGCGATGACGAGTCCGTAGCGAGGAACTGTGTCGCGCTGTCTTGGCTCATGAAAGCCGGCATGCTACTGTTGGCAACCTTCTTCACTCCGTGCTAATGATCCCACGCCCGCCCAGGCCACTATTCCGCAATGGTCTCAGGAGGCTGAACTGGCCTGTACGCTCGCGTATCTCCGGCCTGGCTGTCGACATCATGGCTAGGCTGGGCCCCCGAGACACGATGTTAGGTGTTGAGCTGTGCACCCAGCCAGAGGAAGATGGTACAGCGGAGGTGTTTCTTGCGCGAATGCGATTGGCTCTCGCTTTGATTGAGAAGTACGACCAGCGCCGAATGAGGCGCATAAGACGCGATCTGCGGCGAATCTTACTCGTGGCAGACGGGGGCGGCCGGTACAACCCTCCATCGCGAACGTATTTCGTCAGCTGGCCGACCTTCATGTTTACCCCCGTCGAAGAGCATGCCTGTTCGATCGTGCACGAGGCAACGCACGCGAGGCTTTGCCGACGCGGCATTCAGTATAGCCGCGAACTCCGTCGAAGGATCGAGACTCTTTGCGTCCGGGAAGAAATCGCGTTCGCGGATAAGCTTCCCTCCGGCGACTGGACCCGTCCAACGCTCGACAAGCTTGCCATGCCGTGGTGGTCCGACGCCGACTTGCACCTCCGCAACCTGCAGCTACTCCGCGCGTCAAGGATCCCAACGTGGATCGTCGGGCTTTTTGATCGCCGCTACCGGCGATGGCGTGGGAGTCAGTCTGGGGGTGCCCAAACCGATTGATGCCACGACCAGCGCGAGGCTTTAGGTGAGGAGGATGGCCCGTGCCAGCAGGTGCCGCTGGCGGAGCACTTCGGTCGCGATTCTCGAGTAGTCCTTATCAGCGGTGACGAGGACTCGCCGTTGTACGCCCGCAAGGTAGGCCATCTGCATCATGTCGGAGCGCTGGACCTTCTTTCCTTGCTCTCGTTTGATCGAGCGTTGGAAGACGGCCGCACCATACGCGTCAATCACGAGACGCCAAGTGCCGAGGCCCAACACGGCAGCGACATTGGGCGTGCCGGGCAGGCCAAGCTTCCCCCATAGGAGGGCGATGTAGATGTCCTGCTGCTCCGGCCGCGACCAGAACTGCTTCTCTGGCGCGAGCATCGCACGGCGGGGTGGTCGCGACGCCGGAAGATCGCAGCAAGGAATCAAGCCGCCCAGCCCACGGCAGGGAGCCACACCTGCCGCAAGTCGCGCCCTGTGCGCGCCGCTTCCGAGATAGGCCAGAGAAAGGCAGCGACCTCCGTGATGACCTGAGACAATTCTGCCGGCGCGTCGGACGCCGCGATTCGTGAGAGGAAGGAGTCCCAATCGCGAATCTTTGCGGGGTCGCGCCCAAATGCAGGTGTCAGAGCGATCGGCAGCTCAGGCGGCAATGGTGTGCGGCGCCGTGTGAACGTGTTCGCGAGCGCGCTTGCGAGCGTGCTTCCCTCAAATGCGTGGGTACGGCTTAGACTGACCACGTCATAGAAGTCCTTCATGCGAGTGTTCACCGCGCCTAGCAGCACCATTGATTGGTACTTCTCGGCAACCACTGTCTCTGGCGGATACATCCGCACCTTCGGGGCCCGACTGTTCAGCAGAGTGGGGAACGCCAGGAGATCAGGTTCCGGAGTAATCGCGTCACCAAAGCCAAAGTCGATTCGCAGGGGAATTCGGGCGACACCGAGCATCGCGAGAAGAGAAATCCTCAGGCCCGCGTACCGATTGCGTTCTCGGATCGGCTGAATGCGGATGCTGTCCGGCAGGAAGAGGAGTCCATCCTCTTCGACGTCGGTCACGCACACCCGACTGAGTGCTGCGAGCATTCCGTCCGGGGACGGGTCGCCGCGTGCCAGAAAATCCAGATCGCGCGTCGGACGATGCAGCTCACCTTCCCAGACGTAGAACAGCAGCGCCCCCTTGAGCACAAACTTGTCCCGGTAGTCACTTCGCGAGAGGCGGTACAGGAAGCGTTCGATACCGTACCGTCCGAGCACTTTCTGCGGTTCCTCCCCTCGCGTCTTGGCAAGATTGAGGAGCCGCTGCCGGACTGACGCCGGGATATCCGTCAGTGCTCTCTTGGTCATCACATTGGGCGCGTCTGCCGCCGCCTCAGGCGCGTGGAGCAGTAATAGCCTCGAGGTAGGGACGCATCACGGCCGTGACCCGACATACAGCTGCATATTTCCACAGCTCGTCGATTGAATATTTCCCCGCGTGCCAGTAGTCCTGCAGCGCTTCAATAGCCACGTCGGTGCCGATCTTCCGCCGGTACTTGAAGCAGTCGGCCACTGTCTTGGCCGCGCTGTAGACCGAGATTGGCACACCATCCACCATGTGCTTCTCGACGCCAGCCGTGAGTGCTGCGCCGGAGAAGCGGACGATGTGCAGGGGGAGGTCGCTGACTGAAGGTGTCCAGGCCTTGCGGTCGACCGCGAGCCAGACTTCCCACGGATTTTGCGTCGTGAGGTCGTGGAACCGAAGCGCAGAAAGAAGGCATACTACCCCGTGCGGGACTCTTACGACCGCCGCCGCAAGCGTCTCGTGCTCGCTTAGGAGAGCCTCGGCACTGGCGTACAGTCCGCGGCCGCGCCGCTCGAGCTCGCCTCGGGCAACCAGACGGCGGAGGGTTTCGCGCGAGACGCCGATGCCATCAAGATCGCGGGCGCGTATGAGTCCTCGCTTCGAGGCCAGGGCGAGAACTCGATCGCCGTTAGTCTTCGACGTGCTGCGCCGTGTCCTCGGCATATGTCAATATGTGCCGAGGTTATGTCACAGGCAATGGAGCCGACACAAGGTGTCAACACCGATTGACGGGCCACACCAACTTCCGTGGGGCCCGCAGTGCGATCAATTTCGCCAACATGGCGAACTTCACGAAGCTGGAAGGACAATATCTGGCGTTCATCAGCTCTTATCGCCGACTCCATGCCCGCGCACCCGCCGAGGCGGAACTCCAACGGCACTTCGGAGTCACGCCCCCGACTGTTCATCAGATGATTCGGCCGCTCGAGCGAAAGGGATTGATCACGCGGGTCCCAAAGGTGGCGAGATCGATCGAAGTTTGTCTCACCGACCCTGCTGCCACCGCTCGGTTCGCGACGGGGTGCCAAAAGCGAGAGCCCTCCTATGCGGGGCGACGCACCCGAGGGCGCACCCCACGCGCCGGCGTCGAAGGGACACGGCAACTCATCACGATGCTGGAGCAGCTCTTCGTGGCATTTCCGGAGGCGCTGGAGCTTTTCGGGCTATCCGTGCATGACACAGAGGACCAGGAATGGGACTGGCCGGGAGAGTAAGCGCACGGTCGCCGATCACCTCGGTCGGAGCGCCAGGGCGGTTCACCGGCTGCCTCGGCCTAGAGCACAGAACACGTCGTAGCGAAAAAGGCTGGAGCGGGCCGTTAGACCTCCGACTGGTAATGGGTGATCTGCTGCCGCAAGGCCTCTCTGAGATCACAGACACCTCGTTCTCGTGGAGCAAGTTCCGGGCAACGGCTTGCGCGACAATTGATCGAGGGTCCCCGCGTGTGTACATGACGTACAGATCGCGCGCGATGCCGTCGTGAAAGTCATGGATGGCATCACTGAGCTGGTGGACACGAAACGGTAATAACCCATTGTGGTCTTAATGTCGCTGTGCCCCATGGCGTGCATAACGGTCACGGGGGACTGCCCCCCGGCGAGCCATTCAGTCACACGCCGGTGCCGTAGGTCGTGCTGGTGCAGTCCGGCAGGAAGTTTCGCATGCTTCGCTGCGCTTTGGAAGGCTGCATGCAGAGAACGAATGCGCGCCCCAGCTTCGTGATGCCTGCGGGTGAACTCGTGATGCAACACCCACGGCGTCGACTCACCGTCGTACTGCGCGAACCGGTACTGGGCGAAGTGCTCGCGCATTGCCGACGCGAGTCGCCGCGTCATTGGCACGAACCGACTCTTGCCGCCCTTAGTCCGGTGGCCGTTCCGGCCGCTCGTCACGCGAATCTGTCCTTTTGCTCCTTCCCCGAACTGCACGTCCTCCCACCGGAGCCACAGGGCTTCACTGTCACATTCTGAGCCCCGCTTCGCCGAGGATCAGGACGTACAGCTTCATCATTGGCCTGCCGTCGCACACCCTCACCAGTGCGTCATACTGATCCTCGTCGAGAATGACAGGGTCTCTTGGGTCCGACTTGGGTGGGTCGACCCGTCTCACAGGATTTCCCTCCCGGTACTCGTGCTTATCCGCGATCGTGAACAATCTGTGCAGCACGGCCCTATCTTTTGCGAGCGTCCGGTTACTGACCGGCTGTGAGCCACGCAAACGGTGCACGCGTCGCCATGTGAGAAAATCTTTGACATGTCGGGCCTGAATCGATTCCACCGTCGCGCCTGCTTCGCTTGGGAACGGCGCCCAGACTCGCGCGAGCCCGCTCAGGCCCGTGAAACTCGATGGCATGACACCGACGATGGTGCGCGGCTTCCCGTCGACATTGAGCGTGCGACCCAGGACTGACGGATCTGCGGCGAATCGTTCCTGCCACAGCGATTCAGCGATCAGCACAGTGGCCGGGGCGCCGGCCCGCTCGACTTCCTCTGGGAGAAACGATCGCCCAAGGATCGGCCGGACGCGGAGCGTCTCGAAATAGCGACCGGCGACGGCTTCGATTTCCACACGCTCGGCGGCTCCCCCACCTCCGCCGACGGTAACCTGATGGCTGTTGTACATCCCGAGCTCCGCAAAGACATGCTGTGCGTCTCGCATGCGGAGGTACTTACGGAACGACCAGGGCCAGTCGTCGTTAGACGGCCAATGGGCGTTGCCCGCCCGAGTAAGGCCCACACCTCCATGAGTTGATTCGGCTCGGAGAAGGGCAGCGGTCGCAGCAGGAACGCCTGCAACGCGCTGAAGATCGCCGTGTTGGCGCCGATACCAAGAGCCAGGGTGAGCACCACGGCGGCGGTGAATCCAGGCGTTCGGCGAAAGCTCCGTGCGGCGAACCGAACGTCCTGATGGACCGTGTCGAACCGCTGCGCCAGCGCGTCTTGCAACAACTCGAGCGTGCGAATCGCCATGCGATGCTCTTCCGCCTATCCCGTCGATCCGAAGATCCGCGGAAGACGGTTACGCGTCAACCCATAGCGATGTCTTGCCTGCCGGCCCGACAGTCAGCCGGTTGTATTCTCCGGCAGTTCGTCATAGTGCTGCCAGTACCACTGCTCCGTTTCGCCGATCACCTCACCAAGTGTCGGCCACGCATTACCCGTAATCTCGGTCAAGGTCCCCGGATCATCGGGAACGCGCCACTGATACGCGTGCCGATGATGGCAGGGCCGGTGATTGTGCGGACTGTCGTATCGGTAGACGTTACCGAATCCTGTCACTGAGACGTTATAGCTGTACGCGAAGGTCTGGACCATGTAGCGGTCGCCGTCCTGCCATACATTAAGGCCCTTACGCACGCCGATAACAAGCTGAATACCTGCGCGTGCTTGGTGCGAGTGGCGCGTCTGAACTCGTCCTCGGTCACCGGGTGCCGCGTCTGTGGCGTCGTCGCGTCCGGTTCACCTTCGATCTGCTGATCCGATGTCATAGGTAAAGGCGATGTGCCGCATCTGGCGCGCGACCGATAACCAGCAGGGACGCGTGATGCTGCCGAGAATCCATGGGCCACGCCGTGGGCCACTCTTGCGACAACGCAGTGCAGGAAAGTGCAACGGCCCGTTGGGGCGCGCCATGTTTGCCGCACCGGCTAGGGGCGACGCCATGCATTGCCCGTGGCCTGGGTCGGGGTAACCGGCGTCGCACATCCGGCCGGCCGGGATTCTCTCACCAACATACGAACGCTCGCCCCGCTCCTGCTCCCCGACACGTCGGCGCCGTCACCACCATTGTGGCGGGAACCGACGCGGCGGCGGCAAGACTCATGACCTCGCGCCGCTTTCTTTGCTAGCTTGAACTCGCGATGCGAAACTGCACGGTCCTCCTACAGCGTGCGCTGGCGCGTGATCTCGCCACCTCGAGAGACGCGCAGGCGGAGGCCGTGCGCTACACGGCGCTCGTGAAGAAGGATTACGCCACTCAAGAGGAAGCCGACCAGTACATCGCGCAGGCGGGATCGAGTGCGGTCGCGACCAAGGCCGACAGCGCAGTGCTGGAACAAGCCCGGATCAACCTGCAGTGGACCACGATCGCCGCGCCGATTAGTCTGCGGACAGGGCCGCCGGTCGGCACCGGCCACAGGGGCCGGCGGAGCATGGGGACCAGCTTCGGGGCAGCAACGGCCACCGCCGCGGAGCCGGGGAGTGTTACAGCCCCTGGCGCGTCGAGTGGCTCGGGATGAACGTCCCCAGTCTCTTCATCCGGCGTCCAGTCATGACGACGCTCGTCATGCTGGGCGTCCTGGTCTTTGGGATGATCGCGTACACGAAGTTGCCCGTGAGCGATCTGCCCACAGTCGACTACCCCACGATCAACGTCCGCGCGACGCTGCCCGGGGCGAGTCCGGAGACGATGGCGGCGGCCGTCGCGACGCCGCTCGAGAAGCAGTTCTCGACGATCGCGGGCATCGACAACATGACCTCGTCCAGTATCCTGGGGTCCACGTCGATCACCGTCCAGTTCAACATCGATCGCGACGTCAACGCGGCGGCTCAGGACATCGAGGCAGGGATCTCGCAGGCGCTGGTCAACCTGCCGACTGGGATCATCCCGCCGTCGTTCTTCCGTCAGAATCCGGCGGCTGCGCCGGTGCTGTTCATGGTGTTGACGTCCAACGTCGAGCCGCTGTCGGTGGTCGACGAAGTCGGCGAGACCACCATCGCGCAACGCATCTCCATGGTCGATGGTGTGTCGGAGGTCAGCGTCTGGGGGCAGCAGAAGTATGCAGTGCGCATCGGGCTGAACCCGCAGGCGTTGGCGGCGCGCGGGATCGGCGTCGACCAGGTTACCGCGGCCGTGAACGCGCAGAACGTCAACCTGCCGACCGGCGTCATGTGGGGGGCCAATCAGGCCATCACGGTCCAGGCCACGGGCAACCTCTACAACGCCGCCCAGTTCCAGAAGGTCATCGTCGCCTATCGCAATAGCGCGCCCGTGTACCTGCGCGACGTGGCGAGCGTGACGGACGACGTGCAGAACAACCGGACGATCTCCTGGTACAACAACCAGCTTGGCATCATGCTGGCGGTCATGCGCCAGCCCGGGACGAACACCGTCGAGGTGACGCGCGACGTGCAGCACGTCCTCGATGAGATCCGCGGCCAGATCCCGCCCGACATCAGTCTGATCGTGGTCGAGGACCGCGCGGACTATATAGAGCGCGGCGTGCACGACGTGAAGTTCGCGTTCGTCGTCGCGCTGGTGCTGGTGGTACTGGTCATCTTCGTCTTTCTGCGCAACGTGTCGGCGACGATCATCCCGAGCCTCGCCCTGCCGATGTCCATTATCGGCACCTTCTCGGTGATGTACCTGCTCCGCTACAGCATTGACAATCTCTCCCTCATGGCGCTCACCCTCGCCGTGGGCTTCGTCGTCGATGATGCCATCGTCGTGCTCGAGAACATCGTCCGCCACATGGAGATGGGCAAGCCGCGCATGCAGGCGGCCCTCGATGGCGCCGCCGAGGTGGGTTCCACCATCGTCACCATGACGACCTCGCTCTCGGCCGTCTTCATCCCGATCATGTTCATGGGAGGGATCCTCGGGATGCTCTTCCACGAGTTTGGCGTCACGATCGCCGTGGCGATCCTGGTCTCCGGCTGCGTCTCGCTGACGCTGACGCCGATGCTGTGCAGCCGCTTCCTGAGTCCGGTGAAGTCGGCCGAGCACGGGCGGCTCTACCGGTGGTCGGAGAACGCGTTCAACGCCGCACTGCACACCTACGAGCGGAGCCTCGTCTGGATCATGCGTCGCCGGCCCCTCACGCTCGGGCTTTCCGCGCTCACGCTCGTCATCATGGTCGTGCTTTTCAGCATCATCCCGAAGGGATTTCTGCCGAGCGACGACACGGGGTGGCTCATAGTGACGACCGAAGGGGCCGAGGGGATCTCCTACAACGCCATCCTGCCGCTCCAGCAGAAAGTTGATGCCATCCTGCTCAAGGACCCGAACATCCAGGCGATCCTGCCCTCGGTCGGCTCGCAGGGCTCGGCCAACCAGGGTCGCGTCTTCGCCTTCCTGAAGCCACTCGGGAAGGGACCACACGATCGGCGTGTGAGCACTGACGCAGCCGTCGCAGAGCTTATGCGCACGACCAATACGGTCCCGGGGATCAGGACGTTCATCCAGCCCGAGCCGTTGATCCGGATCGGCGGGCGCATGTCGAAGAGCCTCTACCAATTCACGCTGTACGGACCGGACCTAGGCGCGCTAGACCAGGCGGCTCTGGCCATGCAGGCGCGATTGCAGCACATGCATCAGCTGGTGGGAGTGACCACCGACCTCCAGATTAAAAACCCAAAAGTAACCGTCCTCATCGACCGCGACCGTGCTTCGGCGTTGGGGATCACGGCTAGCCAGCTCGAGCACACCCTGTACGATGCGTACGGGTCGCGCCAGGTGTCGACCATCTACACGCCGACCAACGAATACTGGGTCGTGATGGAGTCGATGCCGCAGTACGAGCGCGATGAAGCCGACTTGAACCAGCTCTACATTCGCGCGCCGGCTACCGGCAACATCGTCCCGCTCTCGACGATCGCACGGCTCCAGCGCACCGTGGGCCCACTGAGCATCAACCACTCGGGGCAGCTGCCGTCGGTCACTATCTCGTTCAACGTGGCACCCAACGTGGCACTGAGCGAGGCGGTGGGGCTGGTGCAGGACCAAGCCCGGCAGGTCCTCAGCCCGACGATCAGCTCGGCCTTCGGCGGCACGGCCGGGGCGTTCCAGTCCTCACAGGAGGGCCTCATCATCCTGCTCGCGCTCTCGATATTCGTGATTTACGTCGTGCTCGGGATCCTGTACGAGAGCTTCATTCATCCCATTACGATCCTCTCGGGCATTCCCTTCGCCGCCGTCGGCGCGCTCATCGCGCTCCTGGTCACGCACAACGAGCTCAACATCTACGGGTTCGTCGGGATGATCATGCTGATCGGCATCGTGAAGAAGAACGCGATCCTGATGATCGACTTCGCGATCGCGACAGAGCGCAGCACGCAAAAGTCGGCGGCCGAGTCCATCATCGAGGCCGCCAGCATCCGCTTCCGCCCCATCATGATGACCACGGCCGCGGCGATCATGGGCAGCTTGCCGATCGCCATGGGGTTGGGGGCGACCGGCGCCTCGCGCCAGGAACTGGGCATCGTCGTGGTCGGTGGGCTTGCGATCTCGCAGATCGTCACGCTCTACATGACCCCGGTGTTCTACACCTACTTGGATGATCTCCAGACCTGGCTCGCGCAGAAGATGAGGACGGCGGTGCCCAGTTCGCTTGCGCTGCCGGTCCCAGCTGGCGACTGAGTCCATGCCCTCATTTTCGATCTCGCGCTCTTAATCCAGCGCTCCATCATGGCAACGCTCGTCGTGGTCGGCGCGCTGATTTTCGGGTGACCGTTGCGAAAACCTTGGGCCACTTCCTGGGCCACTTTCGCAACAACCAGGTGGAAGAACGTGCAACGGGGTGCGGAAGTGGCCCAGCCTCCGCACCCCGTTTCACTATGAAAACCAACCACCTACGAGCTCCTGCAACGCCCGAGAAAGAATTTGCAGACCGCTGCCTTACCACTTGGCTACCGCGCCGAAGCGAAGAGGAATTATAACCCCGACCCTTGGCAGGGTGAACGCCGCGCCGAACCGTGCTTCAAGCCCATCTGGACGATCTCCCCATTCCAGTACGCGATCTCCAACACGTCCGAGCACCACCGCTCGTTCGACACGTCGCACTGAATCAGCAGCCTTTCTCCGTTCGGATATGGGGAAGGTCCTTCTTCTCTGGCTGAAACCCTAGCGGGTCTTGATTCTCGTTGTATTCCTGAAATCTGCCTACTGAGCGATTCCAAGCGATCTCAATTGGGGCTCCCCCGTCACCTTGCCCGTCAGGCCTGAAATAAGACACGAATATGGTGAACCCCGGTACTTTGTGAGAGCCTTCATCGTAGAACGAAACGCGGTACCGACTACACGTGTCCGAATCGTTGATAAAATCGGCGCCGATATAACCCATAGTGTTCCGTATGGCTTCTTGGTCAGCGGTCAACGCCGGTGCCCATTCCGATTTGTCGCGTCGGAGGACGACGAGTTTCGAGACGGGAATGCCGACGCCTGTCATGCGGAACTGCTTGAGGCGGATAGCGGCAACGGCCTCCAAAGCGTCACTTCCCATCAGGTGTCCGCATTTGAGAACTTGAGCATCGGGACCAAGTGCTTGTTTCCCGGCCGCCAGGCAGCTTTGCTGATTGGCGTTGGAGTGCGTTGGAGGCTGCTGCGATGACGCACTATAGGCGTGTCCACTCAGGAACACGAACGAGAGGATGCAGATTCTCAGACGATGAACGACCGGATCGACGCTATGCAGACTGCGCTCCTGCATTGGTTCGCCGTGTGGTTGGTCGGAGGGTTTGCTGCGGCGGCTCTGGCTTTGGGTGTTATTGAATTTACGGCATCATAGCGGATTCGGTGAGCCAGCGAACTCGGGAAATAGGAGTACGCATCGCGCTCAGCCCTCAGCGCGGCGCTGTTTACGGCCCGCGACATTGCGTGCCCCTATATACGTTTCGATCAAAATGGCGTCGTGTGATCATGAATAGTCTCGAGGGACCGAGTCTCGGATGGCCTTTCCTTCGCTAGCGGGGCGCTGGCTCTGGTACGTCTGGGCGGCGATGGCCATCGTTGTCATCGTGGGGTACTGGCACGTCCGTAGGACGCTGCGCAAACGCGAGCGGATTGCGGATGCCGCCGATGCTGAAGCTCACAGACGAGCCGAGGCCAAGCACCACAAGACCAAGCACGGCGAGATCGAGTGAGCAGCGCTCGGTCGGCCTTCCTCGTACTGGTGCGCTGCGGCCGGCGTGATCGAGATCCACCCGTGCTTGGTTGGTCACGGTGATGGAATCCAGCCCCCAGAGTGCGTGGGCAAGTTCCTGGGCAACTCCGGCTACAACGAGGTGCGAGAATGCACAACGGGATGCGCAAGTGGCCCACGCTCCGCCTCCCGTTTCCATATGAAAAACAACGAGCTGCAAACTCGTGCGACACCATTGGAGGAATTCGCAGACCGCTGCCTTACCAATTCGCTACCGCGCCGAAGGTGAAAAGCTACATCGAGTTACACCAACCACTAACCCCAATCTACGTCTTCTAGGCCATTTGGTGGGCCACTCGGTGCCGGCCTTACCGTCCTACCGCATCTCGCCGCTGCGAAATCGGTTCCTCCACCAGCGTACGCAAGTGTTCTCGCACAAACTGGTAGTAACTCATCGTGGTCTTGAGATCGCTGTGTCCCAGAGCCTGCGTGACGGGGACAGGCGATTTTCCATCCCCAAGCCATGTCGTCACGCGCCGATGCCGCAGGTCGTGCTGATGCAGGCCCGCAGAAAGTTTCACACACCTAACCGCGTTTCGAAAGTCACTGTGAAAATGCGCGGCGGCGTCGTTCCAAAGGAGATCGCCAGCACCACACTCAATCCTGGGGTCAGCGCCCCAGATTTCCGGTCCCCGAGGTGATTCATGGTTCGTCTAAGCGCGGGCTCGATGGTATTTCTCTTCCTGGTCGGCATAGGGATGATTGTGGTCGGCGTCCGGTTGGGGCGCAAAGAGTACGCGATAGCGACAACCTGGCCGAGGACGGACGCGGTAGTAGTGAGCAGTGGCGTTGTCGAGTGGCGGGACCCTGGCAAGCGCACGGTGTACTCGCCGGGTGTGCAACTGAAGTACAGCGTGGCAGGAAAGGAGTACGTCCGCGAGCCTAAGATGTCCGGCTGGGCGACTTCCTCACGTTCGTCGAGCCAGAAGGTCGTGGATGCGTACCGACCCGGCAGGCATTGCATGGTCCCGTATAATCCTGCCGACCCGAACGAGGTCCATATGCAGCTTGGAGGGACCTTCGACACCTTCAGCGGCCCCTTGATATGCCTGCTGATGGGATTTGGCTTTGTGCTGCCTGGACTGCGGAGGCTGTTTAAGCTGACCGTCCATACGGGCTGATGGCTTACAGGTCCCCAACACGCCGACCGCAACGCATCGCAATCCGTTCACATTTGCCCGGGTGAGATCCCGGAGCGCGACGCATGCGTCGCCCCTACCCGCCGCATGAGGGTGTGGTGACGCGCGACAGCATCGTGTTGCACACGGCGGAACTCAGCAATGGGTGCGCGCAATAGTGTCGGCAACACATTTGCCGGTCGTGGCAAGAGAGCATAAATGCTACTCAATAATGCATTGAGAAACACAAACTTGTGCGGTGGCCGTTCCAATTCTACAGTAACTGCATGCTGATCAATCATCTGCCCCTCCTACACGGACTCTATGATGATCAAGCATCTTCCCCTCTTGGCAGTCGCGCTGATCGTTCCCCTGACAGCTTCGGCGCAAGCAACAAAACAGATTCCGCTGCCGCCCAGTCAAAACCCCTCGAATGCTGACCTTCCGATTTCGGCGGCAGTATGGGCAGGAAATACGCTGTATGTCAGTGGATGGCTCGACCCGGACCGGAAGACACACACCGATACCAAGTCACAAGCCGTGGGTATTGTTCGAGGACATTCAGAAGCTCCTCGAATCGCAGAAACTGACGCTGGGCGATGTGGTGTCGATGCACGTGTACCTCGGGAGCAATCCTGCGAACGACGGCAAGCCGGACTTCAGCGGATTGATGGCCGGCTACACCCAATTCTTCGGCACCAAGGACCAACCGAACAAGCCTTCGCGCACCGTGGTGCAGGTGGTTCTGCCCGCTGCTTCTAGTGGCGCTTTGATAGAAGTCGACCTGATCGCAGTGCGTCCAACGTAGCGACCAATTGCGAATCCGCCCCTCATAGAAAACGAGAAAAGCCTGAGGGTGGCTCCCGTGGTGAGACCCCCGGCACGCTCTTGTGGTACAGCAGTGGCGGTCCCCAATGCGCATATTACTGCGTACCAGATCACCTACAGCGGGTCTAGCGAGGCAGCGACGGCAAGCGTTTCCTACAGCACGATCACCGTCACTCCCCAGCAGATAGGCGTGACGATCCCCAGGCGGACGTCTTTCCTCACGAGCACGTCGGATGTCATGTCCGTGAGCTGCGGGGTGCCCGCGGCGCGGTGGGCGTTGGCCAGGCGGTCGCTCGCCGACTCCACTGGGTCGCTTGCCGTGTCGGAGGACGAGTCCAGAAAGTGGACGGTTGCCCGCCACACGTAGACGCTGTTCCAAGCGCAGAGCACGAGACAAAGGGCGAGCAGACCTCGGGCGAGGTGTCGGCGGCGGCCTGGGATGGCGACTAACGCGGCGAGCATGACCACCAGCGCGATGTCCCAGTGCTGGGAATACAAGAAGTACTCCGTGCCATAGAACGTGTGTAGCAGCCAGTTGAACGCTACGACAAGGGCGGCCGCGCCGAAAACTGTCCGCTGCCAGGGCGCGATCGATCTCGCGCAGGCCACGGCTGCGGCCAGCACGGCCAGCGTCAGCACGGCACGCCACCACTGTCCAGGTATGTCGCTGGGTGGCGCGTGGTACGTGATCGTGAAGCGCATTGTCTGGCGCAGGGTTGTGTCGCCAGGCGCAAGGATCGGTACGGGCGGGGCGATCGTGTTCGCCATGGCGAGCGGAAACTCGACCAACGATTCCTGGAGATCAAAGCCGTGCCGTTCGTTGATCTGCCCCGACGCGAAAGGTGTGAACGCCTGCGTATGCGCCGAGAGCTTAGCACCAAGGCTGTAGAGTCCGGCCGTGGTAACCAATGCGGCCGCGGTCACAGCCGCTGCCCAGGTTGCCGCGGCCAAGGTGGACGTCCGTCGTCGGCGCACGATCGCTGCCACGAGCGCGAACGGAATCAGATTTGTGATCGTGATGCTGGCCAGGACGGTGCCGGGCACTACCCAGGCCTGGCCGCGCGCCGCGCGGGACTCCGGGTCGCGGGCCGTGCGTATCGCCATCAGGAACAAGATCGCCATGGCGAATCCAGTCAGGCAGTACGACTCCGGGATGCTGCCGAAGATTAGGCTCGAGAAGCTCGCCACTTGGACGAGCGCGAGGAGCGTCGCGTCGAGCACGCCGAGTCCAAACTCGGTGAAAGCGATCAAGAGTACAGCGGCGGTGGCCGCCGAACTGAGCGGGCTGACGAGATCGGCGATGTGACGCGCGGCCAGGACCTCCGACACAGCGGGTCGGGCGGCGTGGATCGTGGCGGCGACCGCGGTCACGACCGGGTAAAGGACATTGGTCACGTTGGGGTGGACGAAGCTCCGGCCACCCCAACGAAAAGTGTTCAATCCGGTCGTGTAGCTCTTGGTATAGACAGCTGGATCGGCGTTGAAGAGGACGTCCCACTCGTGCAGCACGCCGGTGCGGGCCAGTCGGGCGGCCGCGGCCAGATGGAGGACCAGTACTCCGCACGCGAGTGCACCGGCAACGACGAGTAGCCGGCGCCTCGGCGGGCTCACTGGATCCGGCCCCGGCTGACTGCGTCAGGCCGACAGAAGTTGGAGCAGTCGCGGCCCTACTGGGAGCGCGCGCAGAGACGATTGCAGCGGGGGGGCGCCACGCGCGTCGCCCTACCCGACATGTAATGCCACAGGGACGCGTCCGCTCACACCACGTCCGTCCGCTTCATTTCGACGGGTGAGTACTCGGAAGATGAGGGCGTGGGTCACGAGCAGCGGCGGTACGATCGCGGTTGGAATGAAGAAGGCGGCTCCCAGGTCACCAGGATGAATCTGATTCCGTGGCCCCAGATACATCGCGAACAAGAGGTCGGCCGCGCCCCAGACGTTGAAGACCCATACGGCTACCGTGGCCCACAATGTGCGCCTCGACAGCGCGAGTGTCGCGACAATGGCAAGGATGCCCGCGACAAAATCTCCATACGCCGGAGGGACCGCAAAAGCCGCCGGCAGCAACGGAGAGACGACTCCTGGCACCAGGAAACTGAGTCCAATGAAGCGCAGCAACATATGCGGCGCGATCAATGCGAGGAGAGCGTGTTCGCGGGTCATGACCTTGAGCCGCGGCCAAACCAAGAGCGTTGCGATCACGGCAGAGCCCACAAAGCTCATGAACACGCTGATCCCAAAAATGGCGAGCACCTTCATAAATCTCCTCCAGGCCAGGTCGCGGTGCGGTAGCGTGCGGGCGGTGCCCGTGTTCGTGATGGTTGGCCGACGGCGTGCGAAGTGCGTTGTCCGAGCGGGGTCCTGAGGATATTAGTTGTATATACATGTATGGGAGCAAAAAAAGAGATTAGCCCGCCTCGCATGCGCGCGTGGTTTCAGCGAGCAGGCCGCCCATTCGACTCCAGCTCCGTTCGCCCAACCCCCGCTGCAATCGTCTCTGTGCGCGCTCCCAGTAGGGCCGCGACTGCTCCAACTTCTGTCGGCCTGACGCAGTCAGCCGCAGAAGCCGCTGCCGCCGATCGTCGCCCGTCTGCGCGCCGATCCAGCCACGTGTCGTCAGGGTCTCAGCATGCGCGTCAAGCTCGTTGTGTCCAGCGCCAGCAACTTGCCTAACCCTCCCTGAGTCGTTTCCCCCGTGACCTGCAATGTCATCAGCAGCGTGAATTGTGTCACCTCGAGGCCGGTAGCCCGAAGCTCGGGTGTACATCTTGTGACCGCTCGCGCCGTGCGACGAAGGTTCGCGCACGCACACGGCAGCACCGGCAACGTGCCCTCACCTGACGTGGAGGTCTCCACTGGCATAATAGATGTATATACATGTGTCTCGCGGCCTGTCAAGGCCGCCCTGCGGTACACCTGCACTGGCGCCACGGACGAGATGGTCACGCGGCGGCTAATCCCGATCAACACCGTACTGGACCCCGTTACCACCTTGAGGGAGGTGCCCGTCGCCGCCGGACTGGTCGTCGAGCCAACGGTCGCTGCCGGGGCGCCGTTGCGATTGATCTGGACGGTCGCGCCCAGGATCGTCGTGCCGCCGTCGCCGCGAAGGGTTGCACTACCGGAAGCCCAGAGCGAGGCGGACGTCGCGGCCCGGATGTCCAGGGTGTTGCCGGCCATGACCTGCAGGCCATTGTTGGCTGTGATCTATCGCCATGCGCTGCGCGATGGTGGCGTGTCCGTCAATCGGAATCAGCGCCCGCCGATGGGCTGAGCTGTTGGACGGCCCGTTGGCCGCTAGCCAGTGGTCGCCCCGCAGCGGCGGGCCGATCGTCACGACCCCTCGCCCGACCGGGGTGGGTCCGGTTTCCAGGGTCATCTCCTCCGGATACGTGCCGATCTTGAAGGTCAACCGGTGCCGGATCGCCTTGGGCAACGCATCGGCCGAAGCCACCGTTGCCCACATGTAGACGACGGCCATCGAGCCCGGACCCACTGCCGTTTTCTCCGCGATCGCGGGCTGACCCGGCCGCGCGACCGCCGAATCCAGACCCGCGCCCGTGTACACCACGAGCGAGCGGCTGGTCGAGTCGGCGGACACCGCTTCCACTTTCGTCAACCGATAAGGCCATCGGTCCATGTTGTTCAGGTGCAGCTCATAGACCACGTGCCACTTCCCATCCGCCCGGAATGCGGTCGGCGCGATGGGCACCCGCACATCCACCGCCGCCACGATCGGCTTTGTCTTCGGACCGTCCGACTTCGTGGTACTGCCGCCTCGCGCACACGCGGCGACAGGTCCAATCAGCAGCGCGGCCAACGCGCCGCGAGACACCCGTGCCCAACTCAGACCGGCCATGACTGAGGCTCCCGGCAGTTGACACCCGCGTTCACTCGAGCCGCCTCCGCTCGATGCTCACACCGAAACCTGTGCGCTCAATCCACCAGCGCATCGTGCGACCGATGATCGCGCCGACTGACTGCTCGTTATACCACGGGCCGATTTCATAGACGCCGGCTCGGCCACCCTCCACATGGCACTGCAGTGCCAAGCCGGCCGGTCCGTCGATGGGTTGCGAAACGGTGAACCGGTGGCCGTCGTCGACCGAGAACGTGACCGGCCAGTTGATGCCTCGGACGCGGTTGTAGCCCGGCATGCCTACGATGAAACGTCTTTGGCCCCGTACCCCGCAAGCATCAGCCGCCAAGGTGTCGAATGGCGAGGGGCGGCAGGGTGGGCGGAGCGCTTCGGGTGGGCGACACCATCTCGCGGAGTGATCCCGCCTTCGTGGTGCGGATTTGGAGCAACCAAGGCGGGCCCGCGCAGGTCTCTACACCCACCTCGGTGCCCTGCCGTCTACCTCGCGTCGCCGGAACGCCCGCACGCGAGCCCGATTGCCACAGAGATGCATCGAACACCAGCGACGACTCCCATTGCGACTTCCGTCGACGAAGAGCCAGGAGCAAGACGCGTCGCGACACTGCTTGACCCGCCGCAACGTCGGATGCGTGAGCAGCTCTGCTGCCGCTCGCACTATTGCACTGGTCACGACATACGAAGCGTCTGTGTCTGCAACGGGCACAACGGCGTACCCGCCGTTCCTCTCAACAACGACGGTCCGCCACATCACCTCCGAAAACAGCATGTTGAAGCGCGCCAGCGCCGGACGAGGCACATGACCTGTCGTTGCAACGCCGGCGAACATGTCGTAGAGCAGGCGGCGGAGATCGCGCCCGCGGCTCAGCACCCGGCTGGCGTACCTCGGGTCCGTTGCGACGTCTCGACCATGCGCGTGACACTCGGCCCGGGATAGCACCCTCGCTCGACCCGCCCAACTGATGACGTCAACGGCCGAGCGCCACTCGTCGCGGGGATCCGGCACGCCAAAGGTGCGAATCGTGTTCGTGAAGTCGAGCGCGAGATTGCCCCCGATGAAGCGGTACACGCTGCGTGCGTCGCGCGGCATAGGATGGTTTGGCTTTCTGGTGGTAACCGGCGTAAGAGAATTGACTGATTACTACGTTCAAACTACGCTATGCCACCCTTGGCGAAAGCGGTGGCACGCGGACGGCATACCAGAGCAGAGATATGTGCTAGTTTCTCGGCAGGTGACTCCGCCTATTGGACCGCATTGACGACGGGCAGCGAGCGACCCAGTAGCAGCCGGTGTTGGCCCGTGCCGGTTCTCGCGGAGTTGCGGCCTTACGGACCGCGGTCTAACCGCTTGGCTACCGCGCCGGAACAAGTCACGCTACACGCGCCGCGCGTAGCGGTAGTCTGCCGGACTGGTGATCGGGCCGACACACCGGTTCTTCGCCACCGCCGATTCCCGGCGACTCCAAGCCGTGCCCGGCGCCTCGGCATCCGTCGGTCACATGCCTACCACGCTCAAGCGTGCCAACGGTGTACAATTGTAATGCGATCTGTGATTGGACATGCTCGGCCGGCCGGCGCGCGCCCGATCACCCGGCGCGCTTCTCAATGCGAGGGTGGGTCATGCCACGTTCCTACGACGAGTACAAATACACGCCCCTGTGGCGAGCGCTCGCCAGTGCGGTGAGGGAGCTCGAGGCGAACGGGGAGCTCAAGATCGAAACGGCCCCCGAATACGTGATTGGCTACCTCTACCAAGAGCTCGTCGCGAAATCGGTCGTCGCCTCGGACGCGTTCACGCCCGACCGATAGGCCGCTACCGGCCCGTAGACGGGTCCGCCGCGTCGCTGAGTACATCAATCGGCGTTACCGCTCGCGACGAGTTCGTCTAACGTCTCACGTCCAACGTCTAATCTCGTCTGCGCACCGGTCCGCGCTATCCGCGGCCCGGCAACCCCTGTCTCTCATCCCTCCCGTTACTCGGTTTCCGAGCCCGCACGAACGCGCTGAGGATTCGCCCTGACACGTCTCGGGCCACGGCGTCTGCGTCCAGCCCGGCGCTCGCGAGAAACGCCCGCGCATTGTCGATGTCATACACGCGCGTTGGCTCGATGGACGGATCGACGAACCCCACGTCGCGCAGGATCGACAGGAACTCGTCCTCGCGCAGCGCGCCGGCGATGCAACCGACCCAGAGCTCGAGGCTCTGCCGGACGGCATCGGGCATCTCGCCCCGCACGACCACGTCAGAAACGGCGAAGCGCCCGCCGGGCCTCAACACGCGGAAGGCTTCACCCAGCACACGTCGCTTGTCGCCCGAGAGGTTGATCACGCAGTTCGAGATAATGACGTCGACTGACGCGTCTGGCAGCGGAATGGCTTCGATCTGCCCCTTGAGGAACTCGACGTTGGTGGCGCCGGCGCGGGCCGCATTCTCGCGCGCGAGCGCGAGCATCTCGTCGGTCATGTCGAGGCCGTACGCCTTCCCGGTCGGCCCCACGCGCTTGGCAGACAGCAACACGTCAATCCCTCCACCGGAGCCGAGGTCCAGCACGACCTCGCCTGGCGCAAGCGTCGCGAGCGCAGTTGGGTTCCCGCAACCCAGCGAGGCGAGCACCGCTTCCTGAGGAAGGGTCGCCGTCTCGGTTTCCGCGTACAGATTCGACGTGATGGGATCGAGGTCCGGGGCCGGCGAATCGGGAGTCGCTGCGCCGCAGCACGTCGGCCCGCAGCAGCTCGCCCGCTCACCGGCCGCGACCTGTAACGCGGCCCGCCCGTACTTCTCTCTGACAACGCCGGTGACATCTCCCGCGGCCGGTGCCGCCTTGGTCTCTCTCTCACCCGAACTCATAGACGCCTCCGTCATATAAAGACTTCTTGATGGGTCGGACGCGAGAAACGGCCCGCTGCCCGCACCGTGGCCGACCCTCGAGGCTTGTTCTCCAGCGTCCAACGTCCAACGTCCAACGTCCAACGTCCAACGTCCAACGTCCAACGTCCAACGTCCAACGTCCAACGTCAATGGCCCAATGATACATCAATTGTTATTGATGTGTCAAGGACGCGGGCCAACGCCCCGGGGGCTCGCCTCGGCAGTAAAGTGGATCGATCGCGCTACGGCTGCCGCGCCATCACGTCGGTCGTCGCGAAGGACTGGGTCACGAGCGAGCTCACACGGCACGACCCGATCATTGCCGGCTCGAAGCGCAGCCCCGGTAGCACCTGGAGGACGCGCGCCTGCGACTCAGCCGCCAGCGAGCCCGGCACGCGTTCAGCCATCACAAACTGCGCAGTGCCGTTGGCGACCTGGCCGGTCGAGTCGACGACCATCGTGACCGTGATGCTGTCGCGCCCGCCACCACTCTTCCGGGGCGCGCCGGACACGAGCTGCGCCGGCCGCGCCAGTCGCCAGACCGGTACCTCGAGTTGACCCAGCACCGCCCCCTGCGCACCCGATGCAGGCTCGGCCCCTTCAACGACCAGGTAGAGCTGGATCGAGTCCGACGGAGCCTGCTGCCCCGCCACGCGTGGGAACGCATGGGCTGCGGCCGCCTGCTCGATCATTGCCATCGCGCTCGTATCCGTAGCTCCGGACAACGTGGAGGCAGCGACGTGTACATCCTCGATCGCGCCGGTCGTGTCGAGCGTCAGCGACAGCACCGTGGACAGCAGTGGAGCGACGTCGAGCCGGCTACGCAACTTGGCCATCGGGATGCCCTGCGCAGCGCCGAGCGCCGCGGGCAGTCCAAATGTCGGCAACAACGCCTCGCTCGGCAGATCGGACCCGCGCGCAAGTCCGGCCAGAATCTGGGCTCGGTACACTGACCACGCCGAATCGGACATGGCACGCGGGGTCGCGCCCTGGACGCCCGCGTACACGAGCAGCGCCATGGTGTCCGCAGCGGTCGGTGGATTGCACCCGCGGCGCGGGAACGCCGCCACGCCCTTGGTAATGTCGTGCGGGGCCGTCCTCTGCGCCGAGGCGGCAGGCGCCGCGTCGGCGTTTGTCTCGGAGAGCCCCAAGCGCGATCGGGTCCACACCATGACGAGGCCACACGGCTGCTGCGGGAGGCTACTGGCTGTGTTTGGGGATCCGGGTGTGTTCGTCTGGTTTGGATTGGCACCACTCTGCTGGCTGGTGGGCTCGCCCCGGTCTGGCTGCGTCGGGATCTGCGTGTGCTCTTCCATCCCGCCAAAACCGGCTGGCCGTTCCGCCGCGCTGTAGACTTCCACCGCGCCCACCTGTGAGACATCGATCAGGTTGTCGGGCGACTCGCCGCCCCTTTGCTCGTTCTCTTGGCGACTATCCATCATCTGCTGTTGCGGACTACCATCCACCACGTAGGACACACAACTCCCCGCGCCCTCCGTACCGCTGACGCCCATCCCGGGCGTGTGCGATTGCAGCGGACCCTGCGACATCACGAGGCCGCGCATCCCCTGTAGCAACTGCGTGAAACTCGACGCGTGCTTGCGCTGGATCTGCGCGTAGGTCAGGAACTGGCCGACTCCCCCGCGCCTCCGCTGATCAAATCCGACGCTCGTGTACGCGGCCCGCTCCTCGGCCGTCGTGACGACCCGCGGCAATATCGGCACGAACGGCACCATCGTGATCGTCAGGTCTTGTGTCGCGCCGGCCGCGAAAGTCACCGCGAAGCGTTTCTCTCCAAGACCCAGTCCGCGCGCGCCCACCATGTACGCCCCCGCCTTGGGCGCGTGCAGGACGAACCCGCCATCGTCACGCGTCAGCGCACTGTCGGACGTGCCGTAGAGCGAGATCAATACATGCGCGATGGGCGCGCCATCCGGCCGAACCGCATGCCCCGCGAGTGTCATCGCCGTCCGCGAGCCATCCGACCCGGACTGCGCGTAGCCGCGGGATGCGCCGGACACAAGCCACAGCACGACCAAGGCAGCCCGAGCCGCCCACCGGCCGCGGGACCGACGTAGCCACGCCCCCCGCGCCGCTGGGAGCGGCGCGACGCAACGGCTCGCTGGCCGACCGGTCGGCTCTGATCTGGAAATGGGCCCGGCTCCCGCGCTCGGATCTCCTATTAGCCTCGCACCCGGACCAAGCCCTCGCAACGGGCGAGTGTTCGCGGGATGTACACAATGGGTTCAGGTTGCCCCCCGACGGCCTCTCCTGGGTCGGCGCCGTGCCTGCCGTCCGGCGCTCTCACGAAACCGCCGCTTGCCGACGGGCGGCCTCGGCGCGCGCTCACAACGTCGACGCCGTATCGCCGGGCAGCATCACGCGGCGCATGAGCGGCAGCGGCAAGGTGCCCTGCCGCATGAATTCATCGTGGAAGCCACGCAGCGTATACGCTGACCCCTTCGCCCGCTGATAGTCCGCACGCAGCTTGTAGATCTCGAGCTTGCCGAGCGTGTAGTAGAGATAGGTGGGGTTGTACGCGCCGCGGCGCGCTTCCTCGAACGCGTTGGCCGGCTCCTGGAAACACTGCTTGACGAAGTACTCGCCCGCGCCCTGGGCCACCGAGAGCCCCTGGGTGTGTTCCTTGATGCCGACCACGAACCGGCAGTCGCGAAGCAACGCATTGGACAACTGCGCCAGCTTGGCTTTCGGATCCCCGTTCCCCCATCCCTCCTCGAGCATCATCTGCTCGCCGTAGTGCGCCCATCCCTCCACGTTGGACCCGGGCCCGAGCAGCTTCCGTACCTTCGTCGGGACCTGCGCCGCATAGAGGGCCTGCACATAGTGTCCCGGGAAGGCTTCGTGCACCGTGGTGTTCTCGAGCACGGGTCGGTTGAATTGCCGCAGATGCTCTTCGATGTGCCGCGCATCCCACGTGCGCTCGGGCGGCGTCACGTAATAAAATGCCTCCGTCGCCTTGGTCTCGTACGGACCAGGGGCGTCCAACGACGCAGTGCTGCCGTTCCGCGCGTATGGCGGCGTCTCCTTGACGATCGGCATGGCATTTGAAGGCAGATCAACGATCTGATGCACGACCAGGAACTCCCGCGTGCCAGCCAGCGTCGCGCGGGCATCGGGGATGAGACTCGCAACCGTCGGATGATCGGATTCGAGCGAAAGCATGGCTTGCCCCGGCGTCTTGCCGGGAGCGACGAGCTGCGCCGTCGCGACGAATGCTTGTCGATCCTTGGCCAGATTGGCCTCGCCGATCGCCAGGAGCCGGTCCAGCGGCATGTCGACCAACTCGTCGTACCGAAGCTTGTCAGCAAAATTCGTTGCGCCGATCGCGAAGCTGCCATGGGACCGCGCCTTGAGGTCCCTCACCAGCCAATCGGTCGCGCCCTGCATGGCCGTGGCAAGCGAATCGTTGACCTGCGTGAACTCGCGGAGCAGCGCGCTATCGGAGCCAGCTGCATCGTGCGCCCACGCGGCCACCTCGCCCCTGAAGAACCCCACTGACCCGCCGGCAATCCGGATCGCGAGGTCCGTGAACTCGGGCGGCGGGTTGATCACATTGGCTCGCATCGCGTTCAATACCGCCGGCGCCGCGCGCTCACGGGTAATGAGCGATCGCAGTCGGTCCGCCGCCGGCGCAAAGTTCCGCTTCATGAGCGCGTCGGCCGCACCGCCGGGGAGACCGACGTACGTCATGGGATTCTTCTGCCAGTTCGCCAGCGTCTCCTCGTCCTGCAGCTCGGAGCGGATGGCCCCATTGACCACCACCGCATTGATCGAGTCGTTCGCCGTCATTGGCTGCCCGCGGATCGAGTCCAGCCGGGCAAGCTGCGCGTGCAGGGTCGCGATGCGGCGCCGGATATTGGCCGCGCTCAGGTCTTCCAGCCGCGCGTCGTACTGATGAAACCCCTGCGGCGTCGCCGCCGATGGGAAGAAGGCGTACAGCGAGTCGAAATACTCGTCGGCAAATCGCCCGAACGGAGTCGCCGTCTCCGCCGCCGCGCCAGGCCCCGCGGCCTGCGGGCGGCCGGTCCCACACGCAGCGGCCGCGCCCAACGTGAGCAGCAGCAGGCCGGTGGTCGTACGCGCTCTCGCACAATCCATTGGTCGATTCCCCGCGGGCGCTAAAGCGCCCGAGAAAGTAGATGTGCAGAAAGTAGAAAGTAGACGCACGACCCGCCAATGAACACGGCCTGGGTGTCGTCTACTTTCTACTTTCTGCTTCGCTACTCCCTCGGGCGCGAAGCGCCCGCGGCGCCCGCGCCCCGCGCTAGAAGAGCCGCGAGTCGATCGTGAACTTGAGGTTGAGCGTGTTCTGCGACGGTTCCTCGAGCGACGTGTTGTCGCCCACGTGCGCGTAGCTGAGGCCGAACCCGATCAGCTGCGGTCCGAAGAAGTGGTGGGTCAACATCCCCTCCGCCCCATAGCCGGTGAGCCACCCGTGCGCGCTGGCGCTGTACCCGCCGGTCGACGCATTGGCCGACTGGTACTGCAGCACGCCGAAGCCGCGCACGCGCACGTCCCAGCCCTTGTACGCGTGTGGCAACAGGTAGTACTCGAGGCCGGGCTCCAGACCCAGATACGTCACGCTGGCGCCGCTGGCCGACACGCGAGTGAAATCGAGGTCACTGCCGATCCGCAGCTGCCGCGTGGAGCCGATGCCGGCGTACCCGCCCACCGTCTGCGTCGGCAGCGCGAACGTGAACTCGTTGGGCACTGACGCGCCGTTCATCGCGCCATTGCTGGTGAAGCCCAGCGCGGAGCCATAGCGAATGGAGAACGCCGGCAGGAAGTTGTCCTCGTAATTGGCGTAGTTGTCCTCCGCGCCGCCTGGCGCGTCGAACATGAGTCCGAGATTGAAGGCGTAGTAGTTCGCGGCCGCCAGATTCTCATCCGTGTTCTGGAAGTCGTGGCCGTATACCAACCCCGCGCGCATGCGGCCCTCGCGCCAGATGGGAAACTCAGCGCCAAGCATGCCCGATGCCGCGAACTGATGCGCATATGCCGTCGCGCTGGCACCGCCCAGCTGCGAGTAGTTGTACCACAGGCCGGGTCCCAGGAACAACCGGACATCGTTCGAGCGGTCGCGGCCCAGAAAGTAGATGTCGGGCTCCAGCCCGAAGTTGACGGACGTGCTGGAAATGCCAGGAGTCGATGTGCCGTACCCCGATGAGGTCGACGCCTGCTTGAGGTACGTGCCGCCAAGGTAGAATCCGAGCGACACCTTCCGCGCGACGTTCCACTGCATGAGGTATTGCGCGGACGGGATCGCGACGGTGGTGACCGCCTGCGGGTTCGCCCCAGCCAGAAGGCCCGTCGCCTTGCTCCACGACATGCCGGCCGCCCAGCCGATGGTGAACTCCGAGCTGTAATTCCCCTGCGGCCCAACCGGAGCGGCGCGGTGCGTCGCGCCGGAGGCATCGGCCTTTTTCTGAGCGACGACGGGTGCCGGCGCGGAAGCGACCGCCGGTGTCGTCGGTTGCGCAGGTGACGTCGGTTGCGCAGGTGACGTCGCTTGCGCAGGGGTCGCCGGTTGCCCAGGGGACGCCGGTTGCGCGGGTGCGCTCGCCGGCTGACTGGCGACGTTGGTCGGCGCCATCCCCGCGATCGGTGCACCATCAAAGCCCAGGCTGTGGCCAGAGATGACTTCAACCCAGGACGGTCTCTTCGGATCCCAATACAGGCTTTGATGCGTCGTGCGGTCGTACGCGTGATCGGGATCGCTTTCGTATTGATGGACGTCATCTGCGTCCGCGCGAGCGTTGACGCCGTCCACCGCTGGCTGGACGACACCGTGGTGCAGAACCGGCGGCGCCGGAATAAGTGTCCCGTCGCTTGTCTGCATGCCGCGGAAGCCTAGATTTTGGCCGCTCTTGGAATCAACCCAGGACTTCTTGTCCGGGTCCCAAACCAGATCCTGGCCGGTCGCCGCGTCGTGGGCGTGCCTCGGGTCAGTCGCATCTTGACGCACATCATCGGCGTCCGCGGCGGCACCCGCGCCAGATCCAGCAGGCTGCACGATGCCGTGATGCAGAATCGGCGGCGCCGGGATCACGGCAATGTTGGGAAGTGGCTGATTCGTTTTTGAGGCTTTCAGACCGACTGGGACTGCCGTCTTTTGAGCCGTCAGGGCTGCCGGGAGTGCCGTCAGAGCGACGAGCAGGCTAGTTCCGAACAGACCCGCCTTCAACGAGAAAATCGTGCGGCCGCTGGCGTTCATGGATGCTCCTTGTCCGTCGAACCACCGTACGTGTGAGTGCCGCGCATCGGCCGCGAGTAGCGCGCCGGCTAGCACGACACGGCGTTAGTGCAGTCGAGTCCTCTCGGGGCGAAGCGCAACCCTCGAGAGTCGACTCATATTCGACGACGGAAGTGAGAGTCAGGCCACATCGTCCTGGCCTAGGTCAAATTGCCTCAAACTGTCAGCTCGGCCCCGCCATCATTGTATGGCCGAATGCGCGGGCAGGGGTTCAGCACCGTCGACGGCGGAGTATGTTGTCGATAGCGATCCCATCGAGGCCGATGTGGACGGGTCCGTACTGACATCGAGCGCGACCGTACCCCCACGCCATCCGAGGTCCCGGGCCCCCGACTGTGACGGTTAGCCAGATGCGAATGTACGAGCTGCAGGTGTCTCGCTCGGCCGCTGACAGCTGCCCCGCAAGAGTCGCCACGTTCGCGGTGGCCTTGGAAGAGCGCATGACCGTGCTGGATGCGCTCTTTCGCATCCAGTGGAGTCAGGATCCGTCGCTGTCATTTCGCTGCGCCTGCCGAGTCGGCATGTGCGGTACCTGCGCCATGACGATCAACTCGGTGCCCAGGCTCGCCTGCAAGACCCGGGTCGCGCGCTTGCAGTCATCGACCGTCACGGTCGCTCCACTCCCGCACCTGCCGGTGATCAAGGACCTCGTGGTGTCCCTCGAGCCCTTTTTCCAGCACTGGAAAAGGATCAAGCCGGCGCTGCATTCGTCGAGCAGAGACTCGTCCGTCCTCGCGCGCATCCCGGCCACATCGGCACACGCCCGTGAGACAGCGGGGAAGCGCGACTGCATTACGTGCGGTGTCTGTTACGGCGCATGCGGCATCACGGGCACCAACGCCGACTACCTTGGGCCCGCGGCGATCAACAAGGCCTTCCTTCGCATCATGGATCCGCGTGATGACGCAGCCGACGAACGGCTCGACGTCCTCGATCGTGAGCGAGCGGGCATTTGGCGATGCCATACGCAATTCAACTGCACCGCGGCGTGCCCGAAGAACATCGACCTCACCGACACGATCGTTCGCCTCAAACGCGCCATGCTGTTTCCAGCCGGACTCAAGAAGCAATGACGTTCGCGACGCAGGCCACGGCCGTCGACGTCGTTCGCAAGTACCGCTGGCAGTTCAGTGGGATGGTGGCCCAGGTGATCCAGAGAGTCAGCGGCCTGCTCCTGCTGTTCTACTTATTCGTGCACGTCCGCACCGTCCACCAGCTCAGCGGCGGCCCGGTCGCGTTCAACCGCGCACTCGGCCAGTTCAAGAGCCCGTTCTTCAAGCTCCTCGAGATCGCGCTCCTCGGCACGGTGATTCTCCACGCCCTCAACGGCGTCCGCATCACCCTGCTCGACGTGGGCGTCGGACTCAAACGCCAACGGCAACTCTTCTGGATCTGGACGGTCGGCATCGGGATGCTGATGTTCCTGGCCGGCGCGATTCCGCTGTTCGTGGTTTCGGTGCTGAGGGACTGAGGCAGTGAGTCCATCTCGGAACGCGGTCTGGTGGTACACCCAGCGGGTCACCGGCGCGCTGCTCGTGCCGTTGCTGATCGCGCATTTCTGGGTGGAGCACTTCAGGTCGGCCACCCTCTTGCGCGGCGATCTGAGCTACGAGGCCATCATTGGACGCATCGCGAATCCGATGTGGCAGGCCATCGACATCGCCTTCCTCGCCATCGCGCTCGTTCACGGCTTGCATGGTCTGCGCACGATCGTGCTGGATTACGGCCGGGTGGGTCCACGCACCATCCGGGTCGTCACTATCACGCTCGTGGCGGTCGGTGCGCTGTGGCTGTGGTGGGGCGTTCAGGCGTTCAGCAGGCTCTGATGCCCACCCTGCCCATCGACACGCTGGACGCCGACGTGCTCATCATCGGGGCGGGCGGCGCTGGCCTCCTCGCGGCCCTCCACGCGCACGAACGCGCGCCGTCGCTCAGCATCGTCATCGCCGTCAAGGGACTGCTCGGGCAGAGCGGATGCACCCGCATGGTGCAGGGCGGCTACAACGCGGTGCTCGATCCGCGAGATTCCCTCGAACGACATTTCCGCGACACGATCCAGGGTGGGGCGTACCTGAATGATCAGGAACTGGCCTGGCGGCTCGTGCAGGAAGCGCCGCGGCGGATCGTGGAGCTGGAAAACAAGGTCGGGTGCATCTTCGATCGCAACGCGGATGGCACGATCCATCAGAAGCCGTTTGCGGGCCAATCGTTTGACCGCACGGTGCACAAGGGCGATCTCACGGGCATCGAGATCATGTCCAATCTGCGAGACTACATCCTGGAGAGCGGTATCCAGACCCTCCAGGAGTGTCGCGGACTGGACTTGCTCACCCATGAAGGAAGAGTCGGCGGCGCGCTGCTCCTCGATATCCGCAGCGGGCGGCTCATCGCCGCGCGGGCGAGCGCCACGCTCGTGGCCACCGGCGGAGGCGCGACGATGTACCGGATCGCGTCGCCGTCGCTGGAGAAGTCGGGTGACGGCATGGCAATGGCTCGGCGCGCCGGCACCACGTTCGTGGATATGGAGATGATGCAGTTCCATCCGACTGGGCTGCTGGTGGGCGCGTCAGTCGCGACCGGCGGTCTGCTCGAGGAGGGCCTGCGCGGTGCCGGCGCACACCTGTACAACGGAGAGGGCGAGCGGTTCATGCAACGGTACGATCCGCAACGTCTGGAACGGGCGACACGCGACGTCGTCTCCCGCTCCAGTTATCTCGAGATCGCTGCGGGCCGCGGGACGCCCAGCGGCGGTGTCTACATCGATGCGCGCCACCTGGGTGAGGACTTTCTGTTGGCGAGCTTCCCGGGCATGGTCGAGCGCTGCGCCGACTACGGGTTCGACCTGCTGCACGATCGCGTCGAGGTCTCTCCGAGCGCGCATTTCCAGATGGGTGGCATCACGATCGACGTGGATTGCCGCACCGGCCTCGAGGGCCTGTTCGTGGCTGGCGAGGACGCCGGTGGCGTGCATGGCGCGAACCGACTCGGTGGCAATGGCGTGGCGGACTCCGTCGTGTTCGGCGGATGTGCCGGCGACAGCATGGTCGACTACGTTGGTCGCCATGCGGTGCCGGCCCCGTCGAGCGCGCAGCTCAGTGCGCTGAGCGAGCGGTGGACGCGGCCCCTGGCGTCGGCAGCCAGCGAGAGCCCTTTCGAGCTGCGGAAGCACTTGGAAGACGTGATGTGGGAACGCGTCGGTCTGGTGCGGGACGGCTCCGGCCTGCGGTCGGCGCTCGATGAGCTGGTCGGGCTGCGGTCGCGCGCAGCTCGCATCACGGTCGCGGGCGCCGCCGCATCCAATCCGGCGTGGAATGCGCTCGTGGACGTGACCAATCTGGTCGATGTTGGCCAAATGGTGGCCGAAAGCGCGCTCGCACGCACGGAAAGTCGCGGCGCCCATTATAGACTGGATTATCCATCACCCGATGGGGCCTGGCTCAAGAACGTGGTGCTGACGCCCGCGGGCGATGGATTGACGGTCCACTGCGAGCCGGTCCGATTTACGCGCCTGGCACCGGCCTGAGACTCTGGGGCGATGACCGATGGACACGATTTACGATCGCATTGAGACGACCGCCCGCGACCTCTACATCCGGGCGCTCAAGCACATTCCACCGGATGTGCGCCACGCGCTGGCGACCTCCCTGCGAGCCGAGCGGACGGAGGGGAACCGGACCGCCGAACGGGTGATGCTGACGATTCTCGAGAACATTCAGACGGCCGACGACCACGACACCATGGTGTGTCAGGATACCGGCCTCCCAATGTTCAAGGTTCGCGTCGGCAGCGAGGTGACGATCGATGTCGCACGCCTGAAGGAACATCTGCGCAAGGGATGCGAGCGGGCGACGGCGGAGTACCCGCTCCGCTCCAACACGGTGCACCCGCTGACGCGCAAGCACACGGGGACCAACTCGGGCCAGGGGATTCCGGTCGTGACGCTGGACTTCGTTGCCGGGTCGAATCGCATCGAGATCTGCATGGCGCCGAAGGGCTCCGGCTCGGAAAACACGAGCTTCCTGAGCATGCTGAACCCGGCGGAGGGACGACGAGGCGTGAAGCAGTTCGTGCTGCAGTGCATCTTCGAATCCGGCGCGCGGCCGTGTCCGCCCATGATCGTTGGCGTCGGACTTGGCGGCACTTCGGACGTCGCGATGCATCTCGCCAAGGACGCCAGCACCTTCCGGCAGGTCGGGTCCGTGAATCCCGATCCCGATGTGGCACGACTGGAGGGCGAGCTACTCTCCGAGATCAACCAGACCGGCATTGGTCCGCAAGGCCTGGGCGGAGCAACCACTGCAATGGCGGTGCACATCGAGTGGGCGCACACGCACATCAGCCAGAACCCCGTTGCCGTCAACATTCAATGCTGGCGCGGCGAGCGCTCGGCTGCGATCATCGCGGCCGACGGCACCGTGACATTCTCCGATGACGCACACTAGTCTCCGCACGCCGCTCAGCGAGACGGACGTCCGCCAGCTGCAGCTCGAGGACACCGTCTCCATCGACGGCATCATCTATGGACTGCGAGACGCGACGCAGATTCGGATCTTCGACGAAGGCGTCGCCCCGCCGGCCGATCTGACCGGCGCCGTCTGCCTCCACACCGCGCCCGGCGTTCGCAAGTTGCCTGACGGGACGTACGAGAAGATCTCGATCGGCACGACGACCAGCGCGCGCATGGACCGCTTCGTTCCGGGCTTGCTCGAGCAATTCGGCGTCCGCGCCATCGTCGGGAAGGGCGGACTGCTGCAGGGCAGCGTCGAGGCGATGGCCCGCTCCGGAGCCGTCTATCTCGCGATCGTCGGTGGCGCCGCCGCGCTCGAGACGTTGCAGATCGAAGCGATCGAGCAGGTCTGGTGGGAAGATCTGATGCCCGAATGCCTGTGGCGATTTCGGGTCAAGGCCTTTGGCCCCCTGATCGTCGCGATCGACGCACACGGCAACAGCCTCTATCGCCGCGTCCAAGATCGAGCCGCCGAACGCATCAAGGCGTTGCGCGACTCTTGAACCACGGCCAACCTGCCCGGTCGGCGCGGATTCTGCCCCCGCTCGTCGCGGTCGGCTGCCTCGTGGCCGGCGCCTGCACACCCCACCTGCATCCGGCGCCCGCATCTCCGCAATGTGTCGCCGACGTGCTGTACTTCGGCCGCAACATCGCAGGTGTGGCTCGCCCCGACAGCGCGGTAGTATCGCAGAGTGACTGGCGAGCGTTCGTCGACGACGCCTTCCGCCGCTGGATTCCGAGCGGGTCGACCGAAGCCGATGCCGCGGGACACTACGTCGTCGATGATGCGTTGGTCGCCGAGTCGACGAAGGTCGTGACGGTCGTGCACCCGGCCGTACCCGCTCTGGATGCGGGTATCGACTCCGTGATCGCTGTGTATCGGCGCCGGTTCAAACAGGAGAGCGTGGGTCAAGTGCGGTCGGACGTGCGGTCGACGCTCTGCGAGTCGCATCAGCCGATCGCGGCGCCGCGCGATTCGGCCCGGTAGTTGCGCGTTGCGTACCAACGTCCATCCGGCCTGATTAGCCCTATGCTGAAATGCCGCCCTTTCGTGCGCGCGTCTGCGCGTGCCGTCCGTCTCGTCGCTGCGTGCGCGGGCATCGTCGCCTGCACCCGCCCACCTGGGATCTCGGACATTGGCGCCGTCACCAACCCGCTCGATGCGTTGTCGGCGATCGTAACCTTTCGCGCGCCCTGCGCCGATTCGGCCCGCATCGTGTACAGCACCCCCGCAGACACGGCCTCCGCAACGCCCTACGCGCCCGTGACCAATGGGGCGGGACGGGTGGTCATGCTCGGCCTCCTTCCGCTCAGCTACTATGCGCTCACCGTGCAGGCACGGTGCGGCCACCAGCAGGTCGTCGCAACCTGGACCTACGAGACTCCCGGCCTGCCGCCGCGGGTGCAGAAGGCGTCGCTCGTTCCGACTGGCAAGTTCACTCGCGGCCTCACGCTCGTATCGCCGCTCGCGATCATCCCGACCACAGACAGCGCCATCGCGGTCGCGTTCGATGCGCTGGGGCGCCTGCGATGGTATCGGGTGTTCCCGGTCACGGGATCGGTCGATCTCCAGCAGCAGCCCAATGGACACTTCACCATCTTGCTGCCGCTGTCGAGCTGGCAATTCAGCGATCGCCTCGTGCGCGGGGGGCCCGGCACCACTGCCCTACGCCACGCAGTGCCCGGTGGGTACGATGGCACGCCGACAGAGTACGTCGAGTTCTTGCCGAGTGGCGAGATCGTCAATCGCTATACGGCCGGCCCGGGCGAATTCACCGACGCTCACGAGTTCGTGATGACCGGCACGGCAGCCAACCCCGTGCTGCACCTCTTCGGCTACACCAGACGGCCGTTCGACTTCGCGTCACTCGGCGGACCGTCCAACGCGACCGGCGTCGGGCACCAGCTGATTCGCGAGTCGCCGCCAGGTGTGGTCGAGTTCAGGTGGGACGCGTGGGATCATTTTGGAGCGGCGGATTGGATCGAGCCCACCGGCGCGGCCCCGCCGGACGACTTCGATCACCCGAACTCACTCACCTTTGACCTCGACGGCAACTACATCATGTCGTTCCGCAACATGGGCGCAGTGGTCAAGGTGGACATGCACAGCGGCGCGATCATGTGGCAGCTCGGTGGTCGGCTCAACCAGTTCCAGATCCGAAACGACCCGCTCCGCTTCTTCAGCGGCCAGCACTTCGTGCGCGTGCTGCCCAACGGCCATCTGCTCCTCTTCGACAACGGACTGCGACACAAGCCCGCCATATCGCGAGCCGTCGAGTATGCACTCGATGAGACGCACAAGGTGGCGACCATGGTGTGGGACTACGAGCCGCACCCCGCCCTGCTCAGCACCGCCTTCGGCTCTGCCCAACGGCTGTCGAACGGCAACACGCTCGTCGGGTTTGGCTACCCCGGTCAGATCCACGAAGTGGATGCGCACGGCAAGCCGATCGCCGTTGCCACCTTTTCGTACGGCGACCAAGGCACCTTCTATCGCGCCCTCCGCATCGCGTCGCTGTACGAGTTCGAACGGCCCTGACAAGGGGATTTGGAGCCGTAGCGCTCCGCAATCACCGTCCACACCGACATGCAGGGGCGGCCTCTAGGCCGTCCGCGCGATGCGTGAGCGACCCGCACCTGGGCTCAAAGTGTCCGCCGGCGACTAGTGCGACGCCATCCGCATCCCGCTCATGTCCCGCGGGGCGCCAATCCCGAACGACTCGATCATGTCCTGCACATAGGCGTCGTTCGTCGGATCGACAACCGGCCAGCGATCGGGATGGTCCGGGATGAACATGCCTCCAATGACTCCCATCCCTCCAGCCGGAATCACGTGCCCGGTCGGATTGTCGTAGGAGGCCGTCAGCCGATAACGGTGCCCGGGCGTGATGTGTAATCCGAGTCGATGCCAGTTGTAGAACAGCGTGATCGGCAGGTTGAGCACATGTCCCGCAGAGTCCCGTTGTGGGACGACATGCCACAGGACCTCGCCGGTCGTGGCATCCATGAAATCGAGCGCGACGCCATAGTCGTGCAGATGACCGCCGAGGCCGACGATCGTGCCAGGGATAGTGGGACTTCCTTCGATGCTCTTGGATGACCGCCCCGGAGGCAAGTCGAAAGATTTGAGGCTGTACGCCCGCCTGCCGACCGCGGCCAGGACGTCGAGCGTCATCGGGAAACCGCGAAAAATCGGGAAGAGGGAGCCGAAGATCCCCCCGGTGGGACGACACCCGAACTCGAGCCGAGCGCGCACCCCGGGGTAAGCCGTCGCATTGGGATTGTGGAGCATGTCCCAGGCGATCAGTCGAGAGCCTTTCGAGATCGGCAATCCAAAGACGAGACGCGGCACCACCATCGGTGGCGTCTCCTTGCTGACGGCAAGGATGTGAAGCGCGAACGGGATGAACAGGTCGCGGTGATCGGGGTCGGTCAGATCGAAGTGGTGCAGGAAGGTCTGCGGGAGCTGTTCGCCGTGGGCCCCCACGACAACCGCTCGCGCGCTGTACGCCGTGCAGCTGGCCGGCATGACCGCCAGATAGATCGGCGATGAGACCATACCCTCCATCTGAGACGTCGCCGCGGGCAGGTCCGTCGGCGGCAGCTCGATCGTCAGGAGCTCGCGGTCGGCGTCATATGCAACTTTGGCCGGAACGAGCGACGCGATCGAGGGGATCGCCACGGCGCGCGCCGGCTGAGCAGTCGTCTGCGCCTCGACTCGAAGCGCCGCCGACACCACGAGGCCGAGCGATGCGACGACGGCGGCAATTCGCACGCGCCACGGTGGCTGCGTGCAGTCGGTCGGATGTACCCCATGTGACGTGACACGCATGGGTCGGGCTCCGCGTGTGCGCTGACGTGAGTGCGGTCCGGCAGGCAAGCCTCAAGCTAGCGCGTCACCGGGGAGGTTGCCTCCCCGCGCCGCGTGTGGCAACGGCTGGCAGCCGGGCCCTGCTAGGAGCAGACGTGTGCGACCTCGGTCGATTGCGCTGCTGCGCTGTCGCCGGTCGAGACCGGATGGTCATACAGGCGCACCTGCACGAGGTGGAAGGCGAGCGAGTCTACCGCAGCGAACCGCCGACGGAGATAGTCGTCCACGGCGTCCTGGCAGCTGGGGGTCGCATTGTGACTGAGTACGACCCACACGCGCGCGGCATGAGCCCGAACGGCAGCAGCAGTCTCCACCGGTGTGCGCCACGTGGGCAACTCGATCGGCGCCGCGGTGGGGCTAGCGACGGGGTCATCGAGCCGACGATACACATTGAAGGGGGCTCTGACGTAGGAAGCGACAAACACCACGTAGTCGCCCGCTCGCGCGTGCGTCAGCACGTATGCCGTCGTGCTGCGCCAATCTTCATTCTCCAGCCCTCGGTAGTACCAGCTCAGGCTCCGCACCTGGGCGGCGACCAGGAGAGCGAATGCGGCCCACGCATAGCTCCGACGCCACAGCCGTGTGAGCGCTCCCGCCGCGAGGAGAATGAGCGGCGGCAAGCAAATCGCCAGGTATCGAGGTTCGACGACAGGACGGAGCGCGAGCGACACACTCATCGGGATTGCCACCGGCACGAACAGCCAGATCAGTAACAGCGCCCATCGCCACGAAGCGTCCTGTACCTCGCGGCGTCGCCACGATGCGAGTACCGTGACCGGGCCGGCGACGAAGAGCACGCCTAGTTCGGCCAGTCCCTGGCTCGAAGTCGGGTGGATGATCGACTGACCAAGCACCTGAAACCTGGCAGCGAGCCCGCGGTCTCCGTACGAGATCCAGTCGAGGTTGTGATGCGGCTGCGCCAGGAACAGTGCGAGCGGCCATAACAATCCGGCGAACGCGATGCCGCAAGCGACCACCACGCGGCTCGACGCGCGAGCAAACACCGGCGCCTCGCTCGAAGCGGGCCGCCATGCAGGCATGGGCACGAACAGCAGGACAATGCCCTGGGCCACCACCACCAGCGCTGCGTAGAAGTGAGCATATACCGAGAGCGTCGCGACCACGACATAGGCCGCCCAGGCAGCGATGGCGCTGCGACCCGGCCGATGTGCGGCTGAGCGGAGCAGCAGCCACCACGACATCGTCGTCAGGAGCACGACCAGCGCATAGCCGCGCGCTTCCTGCGATGCCCAGACGTGGGCGGTATTCAAGGCAAGTATGGCGCACGCCACGAGCGCCGTCGTGCGGTCGAAGAGGCGCTTGCCAAGGCCGTACATCGCCGGGAGGGTCAACACCCCGGCGGCGCACGACTGGAATCGTACCCACGTCTCCCCTTCTCCACCGATGCGCACCCACCCGCGAAGCAGCTCGTAGTACAACACCATGTTGGCTTCGCTCGATCGCATCGTGCGCGCGAAATCGGTCCAGGACATTCGGGCCAGATTCAACGACAGCGCCTCGTCGAGCCAATAGCTTTGCGCTGCCAGATGGTGCAGGCGGAGCGCCGCTGCGACGCCACATAAGAGCCCCAGGATCGCGAGCGGCCGCCCGATGGTTCGCATGGAAATGACTCAGTGCCTCGCACGTAAAGATCACACAGCCGACAGCCAGCACCGGTCACCGTGTGCTCGCGATGATAGCGCTTGCCCCCAGGAGGAATTACACCAACATTTGCGAGCCCGCGAGCGCTCGTACCTCCTCTTTCGGTGCTCTACTCTCGCTGCTTGGCCGCGAGGCGGCCACAGGCCAACCTATGACGGCCACGAACACGACGGCGCTTGCCTTCCCCTTTACGATGACACAGCGCGATCGGTACCGCGTCCAGCGTGCGCTGTCGCGGCGATCGCGAGGAAACAGGATTTTCCAGTGGGGCTGCGTCCTGCTGGCGGTGCTCACACAGATGATCGCGATCCTCGGTGCATCCCGTCGCCACGTGTCCGTCGCCCTGGCCGTCGCAGAGTGGGCACCATACACGGTGTTGCTGACGCTGTGGGGGTTTACGCTCGTCCCCCTGTCCCAGTGGATCGCGGCTCGCCGGCACATGAAAGTGCCAGCCGTGCGTGGCGAGTGGACTTTCGAGATTCGGTCCGACGGGCTCACCGCGCGCGGCCCGATGACGACAACGACGGTGAGCTGGGACGCGATTGCACGCGTGGTGGAGACCCCCGAGTTCCTGTTGTTCTACTACGCGAAGAACTGCGCGTATTTCCTGCCGACACACGCGATCGCGACTGCAGCGGACATGCACGCGGTCCGCCTGATCGTCAGTGCCCACATGCCTGGCCGCGTGGAATGGCGAGAGGAGCAAGCGGCTGAGACGGTCGTGTGCTGAGCGTGCACTCGACGCCGATGCGAGCCGTCAGGACGACAGCCCGTGCCTTGGGCCACCACATCATCAGTGCGTCTCGTCAGAGCCACCGCCGCACCCGCTTTGTATATTCGATGTACGGCGCGCCGAACTTCTGCTCGAGGTACTGCTCCTCACGCGCGATCACGACGCGTTGCGTGACGACCGCGGCCGCGAGCGCCGTGAGCACCGGCCACAGCGTGTGGGCAGCCAGCCCGATCCCCGCGGTGAGTAGCGTCAGCCCCACGTACATCGGATTCCGCGTGAACCGGTAGGCACCGCGCAACACCAGTGCCGTCGTCGGGCGCGTCGGATTGGGCGCGGTGCCGGCCCGGAAGAACAGCGCGACGGAGCTCGCCATGAGCGACAGGCCGGCGGCGATGAGCGCGTACCCGAGCCAGCCGCCGCCGGATCGCCAACTCGCGCCGATTGACAGCGGGACCAGCCACTGCAGGAGCAGCCCCACGGCGAGTGCGACCAGATAGATCGCCGGGGGAAACACCGGGACGTGCGCACTGTCGTCGGATGCTGGCATCTCGGCCTCGCGCTGGGCGCGGTCAATGACCCGCGCTGTTGACGTACACGGTTCCTTCTTTCATCACGAAGCGCACGCGCTCGAGCGCCTTGATGTCGGTCGTCGGATCATCGGCCACGGCCAGGAAGTCGGCCGACGCGCCCTTCTTGATCACGCCGAGCTTGCCCTCGCGTCCGAGGAGCCGCGCCGCATTCGCGGTCGCGGCCTGCAGGATCTGCCCAAGCGGCATCCCGGCTTCGGCGTACGCGTACAGATTGTGCTTCGCCGCCGCACCTTGCGGCATGTGGAGGTCGAGGTAGTTGTCGGAACCCGCGGCGATCGGTACGCCCGCCTTCATCGCCCGCCGCAGCCGGTCGTGCTCCGATTCCAGGAACGCCGCCAGCTGCCCCGCCGCCGGTCGGTTTCCCGATGGGCCGAGCAGTGACATGTACCGATTCAGCGTCGCGCTATCGAGATCCGTCGGGACGAGAAACGTGCCCTTGCGGGCCATCAGCGCGAGAGTCGAGTCGGCGACCTGATACGCGTGCTCCACGCTCGTGACGCCCGCGGTCGTGGCACGCCACACCGCGTCATCCGACGTCGCGTGGGCGGCGACGCGAAGCCCGAGAAGGTGGGCCTCCCCGACGATCGCCTGCATCTCCTCGAGCGACAGGAAACCGCGATTGGGCGTGTTGTTCGAGTAGATCTTGATGACCTGCGCACCGTAGTTCGCGTTCTCCGCCACGGCCTGTGCCGCATCGTCCGGGCTGCGCACGATGCGATACTCTTCCTCGGCGATCCCATGGTAGCCGCGCTGCAAACCGGGGAACTGCCCGCCCTCGGAGCTCAGGCCCGGCCCCGCCGTGATCATGCGCGGGCCGTCGACGCTGCCGTCCTCGATCGCCGTGCGGAGCGCCACGTCGCCGAACTGCCCTGAATTGCCCACGTCCCGCACCGTGGTGATGCCCGCGGCGAGGAAGGTTCGGGCTCGCGCCGCACCATGGAGCGCGCGCAGCGGCGTCCCCTCCATGATGACGGCTTTGGTGCCCTCCATCGTGAGCCCCGGCCCAACCCCCTCGAGGTACAGCAGATGCGTATGGACGTCGATCAGTCCGGGAAGCAGGGAGAGTCCGCGGAGATCGATCACGTGCGCCCCAGCGGGAGCGACCAGGTGCGCCGCAACCGAATCGATCACACCATGCCGCACGAGGATGTCCTCCGGCCCCGACATCGCACCGTGCTCGCTGTCGAACACTCGGCTCGCATGAATGAGGGTCGCGCCCGTGTCGCGCGGTGTCTGCGCAACCAGCGGCGCTGCGGCGCTCGCCGCGCCAATCAGCAACACAACGAGACTCGCGGCGGCACGATGCGACGAAAAAGGGGAGAACCCGTTCTGGGACGTCAGAGTCATCGGCGAATGCGTCGGGGAAGAAGGCAGGACTGTGTGCCGCACGAGCACGGCAGGACCAACGGATGGGGAAAATAGCGGCCGCGCTACTCGCTCACGGCGCCGGCAACAGCTGCGCGCGCGTATACACGGCCCCGCCCCTGATCACGAGGCGCACTCGTCGCGCGTTCGCGATGTTGGCGGTCGGGTCGCCGTCGAAGACCACGGCGTCGGCCAGCTTGTTCGCCTCGAGCGACCCCAGCTCGCGGTCTCGACCCATCGCGCGGGCTCCGCCGATTGTCGCCGACGCGAAGACCGCCGCGGCGCTCATGCCGGCAGCCTGCATCGCCTCCATCTCGGCGTACACGCTGGGGCCGGCCGCTGTCCCCGGATTCCCCGCGTCGGTCCCCATCGCGATCGGAATTCCTGCCGCGACGAGCGCCGCGAGGTTGTGCGCACTCCGCACCGGCGTCGCGGCCAGCCGCTCGAGGCGCGCGGCCGGCGGGCGGATGCTGTCGGGGAGCGCACTCTCCAGGTGGGCGCGCGTGGCGCGATCCACGCAGTCCAGCGGGTAGCGCGCCGCAGGTGATCGGCCGCGAAACACATCCTCGTAGCCATAGAGCACGGTGAGCGTCGGGATGATGATGGCGCCGTTCTTTTTTGCCAGAGCGATGAACTCGCTGTCGACCGGCACGTCGTCCACGTTGTGGACAAGCACACGCGCCCCCGCGGCGAGCGCCTCCTTGGCCCGCGCCAGCTCGGTCGCGTGCACGATCATCGGCAGCCCCACCCGTCGCGCTTCCTCGCCCACGACGGTCAGGCGGTGCTGCATTGTTCCCTGCACCGAGTCGGGCACCTGGATGTACCAGACCTTGATCGCCGACGCTCCCATGCGCGCGAGCGCCCGCACGCCCGCGCGGACGGCGGAGTCGCTGCCCATGTACACGAACTGACGCTCGAACGGCAGGTTGAGCCAGAAATCGATCGTCGACATCAACGGACCCGCGGCGCGCATACGCGGCGCCGTCGTCATGTCCTCGTGCCGGCGCGCCATGGACAGCGTCCACGGATAGCCGCCTACGTCGAACACGCTCGTCACGCCCGAGCAGAGATAGGCGCGGTCGAACCGCTCCGGATGGTCCCGCAGCGACGCGACGACCGAGTCGTAGGGATAGCGCGCACGCACATTGCCCGCGTCCGGCCGCCCGTCCACCCAACCCGTCTGCGAGTAGTGGACGTGTGCATCGATGAGGCCCGGCCCGATGAACCCGCCCGCTGCATCCCGCACGGCGGCCCCCGCGGGGATCGCGCAGTTGGCACGCGGCCCGGCGCACGAGACGCGCCCATCCTTGAACACCACGACCGCATCCGGCACGGGCGCGGCGTTGGGATTGATGAGCGTGGCGTGGACGATCGCCACCGCCGGCGGCGGCGCGGATGTCCTCGACGCACGGGGCGGCGCCCAAGCCGACGTCAGTGCGAGGAGCGCGATCGGCCCGATTACGAGACGAACGTGGGAGGATGTCATGAGCGGCTAGTCTCCGTTGAGCCAGGCTGCCGTCGGCGCGCCTGGTGGTGCGTTCCGCGCAATGTGCGAAGCCATCTCGCGAATCAGGTCGGCGTTCGTCATCGGCGACCATCCGTGGCCCTTCATTGGGCGCCCGTATCGGAAATCTCCGCCGTACTTGGGATGTGTCTGACTCTCGAGCTCGTCCTGCATCATGTACACAGCGAACGCCAGGTAGAAGTCGTCCATGTCCCCGCACAAGATGTGCAGCTTGCCGACGAGGCTGGGCCCGATCTTGGCCCAGTTCTGGTGCACGTAGTAGCGGAGATCATACCCGTTGTCGCGCATGTAATTCGCGACCGAGTGATCGATGATGCCCGTCTTGGGATCGAACAACCGCTTCGGGTAGCCATCATCGCCGATCGGGCCATAGACCACATTCCACACATTCGAACTGCCAGCCGGATCGGCTGTGGGTTCCCGAGGCGTACTCCATCTGCTCCATGGCGCGGGTCGTCGCCATCGGCTGACCGTCGGGGGAATTCATTTGCAGCATGCGCTCGGGAGCACCGGGCGCCGCGTTGGGCTGCCTGTAGTAACTCGAGTCTGCGTAGATGTCGACCAGCTGATACCGGCGGAAGTCGATGGGATCCGGATAGAAGGTCCAGGTGCCGCCGAAGAAGTCCGGATGGTAGAGCTGCAGCGCGAGCGACTCCCATCCACCGGTCGACCCGCCGCTCAGCACGCGCGCGTACGGCTTGGCGATGATCCGGTAGCGCCGCTCGACCTCCGGGATCAGCTCCTGAATGATCGCGTCGCCGTACGGCCCGTCATTCACGGAGTTCACGGCGTACGAGTCGTCGAAGAACTGCGTCGGATGCTGAAACAGCACGACGATCATTCGCGGGAATCGGTCGGATACCCACGACTTGTAAAATTCGTATCCGCTTTCCCGCTTCCCACCTCCTGACCACGGGTGCGCCGACTCGACATTGGACCGGGGATTGGGCGGTTCCAGGACGACCTCGACCGTGCGTCCGCGCTTGGGCGCCGAGTCCTCGGTGAAGCCGTAGGGCGGCTCCAGGTTGAAGTGATCCTGCAGATAGAGCACGGGATAGTGCGTAGTCGGATGCTCATCGTATCCCTTGGGCAGCAGCACGGTGGCACCGAGATACTGCGGCACGCCGCCCCACCATTTGGTGAGCATCGGGCTTGGCATCTTGAAGTGCTTGACCCACTTCGTGTCTGGCGGGAGCTCGACCGGCGGCAGCGCGTGGTCCAGCGCCAGTTTGACGTCGAACCCGGCCGCCGGATCGAGGTGCACCTTGACCGGCTGGCTCGCGAGGTTGCCGGGCGCGTACGCCCATCGTTGGCCATCCCAGTCGCCCTGTCGTGCCCAAATCGTGTGCCCGTCGGCGCGATGGTATTGCGTGTACACATTGAGCACGGCCTGCACGTAATAGTCGCCCGCCGGCAGGTTGTGCAGACCCTGGAGCGGATAACTGCTCGCGCCGGTGTCGACGATGGCCGACTGGCCGGGCTGCAGCGAATCGACGTCCACAGCAAAGAAAGGCACGCGGGCGACGAAATCGCGTGACGATTGAAACGCCGCGACCCGCGGCTCGACGTCGTCCCGCGTGTACACGCTCACGAAGAGGTGTCCCGTGACCGGATGCGCGCTGAGCGTCGGCGGGAAACTGACTTCGAAGCGCGGGACTGGATGTCCCTTACACCCGATGGCGCCAGCAGCACCGGCCAGCAGGGCGATGCGGTATACATGCGTCATTCGTCGACCCTGATGTTGGAGTCGGCGCAGATGTACGGTTCCGGCCCCGAGTGTCAAGCATCCGCGCACGGGCAGCCCCGTCGGCAGGGTTGCGGGCGGCCCATGCATCGCCTACCGTATTGGCCACGAAGTCTCTATGCACGAAGGGGCGACGCACCGCGTCGCCCCTTCGCACATCCTGGTGCCGCTCCCGGGCTAGTCGTCGAGGCCAGGCACCCGCGGCACACCATGTCGACCCACGACCCCCTGCGGCGCGACCACGGCGTGCGGCCGAACGCGCGCGCCAGAGCCACCATTCCCCGGAACCGGCATCGACGCATTGAACAGGACGTACGCCGGGAAATTGCCCGTGAGTATGACATGCGGCGTCGGCGTCCCGCTCGCAGCGAGCTGCGAGGCCAGGAACGCGCCGACTTGCTTGTTGCCGAAATCGCCGTACCAGAGGCTTCCCCGCTGGTCCCAGGCGAGTCCCCAGGGCAGCGCCGCGCCAAGATTGAGCGTGATCGACGGTGTGGGACTCCCGCTCGCGGCAAATTGGGTCGGCGCGTACGCGATGATGGTCCCGTTGCCGTAATTGGCGACCCATAAATTCCCGGCAGCATCGACCGCCAACCCGGCCGGCACATTGAGGGATCCTGCGTGGGCCGATATGGTGACGGTCGGCGTCCGGGCCCCCGAGCTCGCCAGCTCGCTTGCAGAGAACTTGAGGATCTGGCCGTTGTACGACTCCGAGACCCACGCGTTGCCACTGCTGTCGAACAGGATATCCGCCGGGTACACCAGCGAACTGGACGTGATCTTGATCGACGCGGTCTGCGCGCCGCCGGCCGCGAGCTGCGTCGGGGTGAAGGCCTGCAGCGTCTGCTGTGACAGCAGCCACAGATTCCCGCTCGCATTGAAGCGGAGCCCCAGTGCGATCGAGTCCACACCGACGGTCAGTGTGCGCGCAGGCGTGGGGTCGCCGCCGGCCGCGAGCTGTGCCGGACTGTACATGTCGATCTTGTGGGAGGACTCATTCGCCACCCACAGGTTGCCCCCCGCGTCGAATGCCATCCCATTGGGCTTCGTCAACGCGCCGATCGTGTCAGCTGGAGTGGGCGCGCCACTCGATCGCAGGACGTTCGATCCGTAGGTGTAGAGGCTCGTGCCGCCGTCGTTCGAGACGAGCATCACGCCGCGCAGCTGCTTGAGCGCATACGTCACGGCGCTGCGGCCGGTGTCGTTCAAGGTCACGGTGACGCTGGCAGAGACGAAATTCGCCGTGTCCGTGCGGCTGCCGATCACCGAGTCCGGCGTGACGACCGAGTCGGCCGTGACCGTGTACGCACCCACCGGCACTCGCGTAAATGTCTGCGAGGCGGAAAGCGTCTTGTGAAACGATTGCGGCCCGGAGACGGACACCGCGCCCGTCACGCCCGCCGGCGTGGTAATAGTGATCGCGAGCGATCCGGTGGGAGCAGGACCCGCGGACCCGCCGGCCTTGCCGCCGCACCCCGCGAGGAGGGGAACCACACCGAGCATCACTCCGGCAGCCAGGCATTTCGAGGCTTCGAGGGAACGGCACATGGCGCACCACCTGGGAGATGGTTCGATGGACACAGAACAAGAGGAGGGTGTGCCTTCGAGACTCCCTGTCCGGAACGGACGTCACGATCGGTCATTCCGACCGCCCGGCAAGTACATCTCTCCGTCCGTAGCGTTGTTGAACCGGAGCGTCGCGTCGTTCGTGGTTGCTGTTCCCTGACCCCCTGACCCCTGGCCCCCTGACCCCGCCGTTCAGTCCTCTCCTTTCTCCTCTCTCCGGCGCGAAGCGTCCGCTGCAAACCCTGCAGCCCGCACAGGTGTCGGTCGCTTGACTGCGGCGAAGACTCGCATGGCTGGACCTTCCCACGCTCTCGTGCTTCAATTGGCCACATGATCAACGATCCGCCCACCAGTCAATCCCCTGACAGCGAGCGGGCCACGGGACACGAACCGCTGGCGATGGGAGCGTCGGGCACGTCACACGCCGTTGCGTGGGTCCCGCGTGATGTGCGCTACGCGATCCGCGCCCTGCGTCGCCGGCCCGGGTTCAGCATCGTCGCCATCCTCACGCTGGGCCTCGGCATTGGCGGCCTCACCGCCATCGCATCCATCATCCGCGGCGTGCTCCTCGCCCCACTCCCCTTGCCGCACTCGGAGCAGCTCGCGACCTACTGGTTAACGGCGCCCGACAAAGGACTCGGCGAAGTCGATCTGACAGAGGCGCTCTTCGCCTATCACCGCGAACGCACACGCGTCCTGACCGAGCTTGCCGCCTACACGACCGATGGATTCAACCTCTCAGGAAGCGGTGAGCCCGAGCGGGTCACCGGAGCAGACGTCACCGACAATTTCTTCCGCGTGCTGGGTGTGCGCCCGCTCTTGGGACGCGAGTTCCTCCCGCGCGAAAGCACCGCGGGGAATGATCACGTCGCCATCCTCAGCGAGGGGTTCTGGCAACGGCACTTCGGCGCCGACCCCTCCGTCGTGGGTCGCGTGATCGATCTCAATGCCAGTCCCACGACAGTCGTCGGCGTGATGCCCCGGGCGGCGGACTTCCCCCGCCAAACCGACGTGTGGGTCCCCGTGGTGATCGATCCGCACCGGTACTCCTATTGGTACCTCCGGACCCTCGGCCGACTCCGGCCCGGCGCCACCGTCGAGGACCTGCGCCGCGAGATCGGCGCGCTCACCGATGCGTTTGCCGTCGAGCGTCCCGAAGCGAAGCTCGATGCATTGGAGGGGCAAACGCGAGTCGTGGCCCGCCTGCTCACACGGTCCATCGTCGGCGACCTCCGCACGCCACTCTTCGTCCTGCTCGCCTCCGTGGTCGGCGTGCTGTTGATCGCATGTGCCAACATTGCCACCCTCTCGCTCGCGCGCGCCATTGCACGCGAGCGAGAGATTGCCGTACGCCGGTGCCTGGGGGCGAGCCGCCGGCGCCTCGCCACGCAGCTCTTGATCGAGAGCATCGTGCTCGCCCTCGCTGGCAGTCTGATCGGCATCGCATCGGCCATCTGGTCGGTTGCCGCACTCCGCCGCTGGTCTCCGGGACAGATCCCGCGTCTGGATGAGGTCCACATTGATCCGCTGACCCTGGGCCTCATCGCGGCGGTCACCATCACCTGCGGTCTGCTCTTCGGGCTGGCGCCGGCCTGGTTCGGGTCCCGAGTGGAAACGCGCGACGCCATCAACGCCGGATCGCGCGGCAGCGCCCGCACCGCGGCCGGACGGTGGAACGATGCCCTCGTGGTGACACAATTCGCGCTGTCCCTCGCGCTGCTCATTGCGGCGGGGCTGTTGGTCGAGAGCTTCACCCGCCTCACGGCGGTCGACCCGGGGTTTCGGGCCGACAACACGCTCGTAGCGCGGATCCAGGCCGCATCCCAGTCGTACGACGCACCCAGAGCGGTGCTGACGTTTTACGACGCGGTACTCGAGCGACTGGCGGCCCTCCCAGGGGTCCGCGCGGCCGGAGTCGCGTCGCACGTCCCGTTCACTCACGGCGACCCGCAGGACGAGTTCGAGGTGGAGGGACGTGAGCCCGGCCCCGGCCAGCCGATCCCCGTCACGAGCGAACGCGCCGTGTCGCCGAACTATTTCGCCGCGATCGGAACGCGGATCGTGGCCGGGCGCGACTTCCGTCCGAGCGACGACAGCGGCGCACTACCCGTGGCGATCGTCAATGAGACCTTCGCGCGCCGGTACTGGCCCACGACCGATCCAATCGGTAAGCGACCCCACTTCGGCACGACCGCACGAGGCAACCCGTGGATGACGGTGATTGGCCTCGTCGCGGACACGAAGCAAAGCAGCCTGGCCGATGCACCCAAGTTTCAGTTGTATCAACCGATCGCTCAATCGATCGCGCACGAGGTCGTCCTCGTTGTCCGCACGACGGCGGCCCCGGCCAACATGGCCCCCGCCGTCCGGACCGCGGTGCGTGCCGTGGATGCGTCCATCCCCGTCTACGACGTGCACACGATGGATGCGGCGGTGGCCCAATCGCTCAGCGCTCGCTGGCTCACGAATGTCACCCTGGCCGGCTTTGCCGCGGTCGCGTTACTGCTGGCTGCGATCGGAGTGTACGGCGTGGTGTCGCTGACAGTGGCGGGGCGCATTCGCGAGTTCGGCATTCGCCTCGCTATCGGTGCTCGCCCCGCTGAGGTCGTCCGCCTCGTGTTGCGCGACGGCCTCCGGCTCGCCGTTCTCGGGATGGCGATCGGGCTCGTCGCATCGGCGTGGGTGACCCGCTTCCTGTCGAGCCTTCTCTTCGCCACCGCCCCGCTCGACCCGGCCACCTTTGCCGGGGTGGCCGCGCTGCTTGGACTCGTGGCGATTGCCGCCTGTTGCGGCCCCGCCTACCGCGCCGCCCGCGCCGACCCCGTCTCAGCCCTCAAGGCGACCGACTAGCCTGCTCCAACTGTTTGGCAGGTGTCTCCTTTCTCCTCTCTCCTACCTCCTCCCTACGTGGTGCGTAAGCGCCCGTCCCGCACCCGTTTCAGCAGTGGTCTCCTTTCTCCTTTCTCCTTTCTCCTCTCTCCTTTCTACGTGGCGCGTCAGCGCCCGTCGTGGCGCGTCAGCGCCCGTCGTGGCGCGTCAGCGCCCGTCCCGCCATGTTTGTCGGACGTCCATTGTGCTCCAACCTCCCCATTAGAAGGAAGCAACCCATGACATCCCTGTATCCGGCTAGCCGCTGGATGCGGCGACCGACCGCCGGCACCGCTGCGCGAGCGCTCTCGGTCGCGATCGCGGCGCTGATCGCGACGGCGTGCGCGCATCCGAGTGCGTCGACAGGAAGCGTGGCTCCGTCGAGCGCCGCGAACAAGGCCAATACCGCGGGGGCCGACCTCTGCGCCGTCGACAACTGCGACCGCTCGTCGATCGCCCCCAACCCTGACCCGCGCGTCGGCCTCAAGGCCGGGCTGTGGGACGCGGGGGCTGCCGAGTGGAACATGCATCTGGTGTCCAACTCGCGCCCCACGCCGCAATTCGAAGGCAAGACCAATTCCGACCTCGCGTTCCTCGGCAACTACGTCATTCAGGGCAGCTACGAGGGGTTCCAGGTCTGGGACATCTCCAATCCCGCCAGCCCCACGTTGAAGACCGCGTACATCTGCCCGGCATCGCAGAGCGACGTGTCCGTCTACAAGAATCTGCTGTTCGAATCGGCCGAGGCGCCGACTGCACGTCTCGACTGTGGTACGGAAGCGCCCAAGGACACGGTCAGTAAGGACCGTATCCGCGGCGTCCGTATCTGGGACATCAGCGACATCGAGCACCCGAAGAACATTGCCAACGTCCAGACGTGCCGGGGATCGCACACACATACCCTGCTCGCCGACCCCAAAGATCCGGACAATATCTACATCTACATCTCGGGCTCGTCCGTCATCCGGTCGCCAAGCGAGTTGGCTGGCTGCGTGGGTGGCGATCCAGACAAGGACCCGAACTCCGCGTTGTTCCGCATCGAGGTCATCAAGGTCCCGCTCGCGCATCCTGAGCAGGCAGCCATCGTGAGCTCGCCCCGCATCTTCGAGGGCTTGCCGCAGGTCCCGTCGCATGGCCTGGCGCCGCAGGATGTCGCCGACGTCGAGACCGCAAAGGCAAAGGGTGGCTACGTCATCACGATGGGCGGCGACCAGATGATCGTGCCGGATCAGTTCGTGAAGGCCCTGTTGGACACCGCTGTCGCCAAGCGCGGCGGCACTGGCGCGCCCACGCACGAGGACAGTGCGTACCTGCACCAGAACATCCAGGCGATCGTCACCAAGATGTTCGGCGGCGGTGGTGGTGGCCCGCGCGTTCTCGGCACCAGCTGCCACGACATCACCGTGTATCCAGAGATTGGCCTGGCCGGCGGCGCCTGCCAGGGACACGGGCTGCTTCTCGACATCAGTGATCCCGCCCATCCGGTGCGCATTGACGCCGTAGCCGACTCAAACTTCTCCTTCTGGCACTCGGCCACGCTCAACAACGATGGCACGAAGATCCTGTTCTCCGACGAGTGGGGCGGCGGCGGCGCACCCAAGTGCCGCGCAACCGACCCGCGCGCGTGGGGAGCGGACGCGATCTTCACGATCGAGAATCGGAAGATGGTGTTCCAGGGCTACTACAAGCTGCCGGCACCGCAGACCCCGCAGGAGAACTGCGTCGCGCACAATGGCTCGCTCATCCCGGTGCCTGGCCGCGACATCATGGTACAGGCGTGGTATCAGGGCGGCGTGTCGGTGTTTGATTGGACGGATCCCAAGCACCCGACCGAGATCGCCTTCTTTGACCGTGGTCCGATCGATGCGACCCGGATGGAGATGGGCGGCAGCTGGTCGGCGTACTGGTACAACGGGTACGTCATCAGCTCCGAGATCGCGCGCGGCCTGGACATTATGGAGCTCAAGCCTAGCCCCTTGCTCTCGCAGAACGAGATCGATGCGGCCAAGCTCGTCCACTTCGATGTGTTCAACACGCAGGGACAGCCCAAGCTCGCGTGGCCAGCGAGCTTCGTGGTGGCTCGCGCGTACGTCGACCAGCTCGCACGATCCAACGGCCTCTCGGCCAACAAGGTCGCGAGTGTCCGCCAGTCGCTTGCGAGTGCCGAACAAGCGTCCGGTGCAGCGCGCAGCAGTGCATTGACCCAGCTCGCCACGCAGTTGGACGGTGATGCGTCGAGCGCTGGCGACCCCGCCAAGGTCCGTACGCTCGCCTCCCAAGTCCGAACCCTGGCAACGGCGTCGAATTAACCTCTAAACAGCGGGGCCACGGGCGCAAGTGCGCCCGAGAAAGTAGACCTGCAGAGATAGAAAGTAGACCGGGCTATCCCTGGTCTACTTTCTACTTTCTGTGCTTCTACTCTCTCGGGCGCATTAGCGCCCGTGGCCCCGCCATTAGCCTTCCACCCCCATCTTGCCCGCGAAGTCCGCAAACTGCTGCAACCCGAGCTGCCATCCTTCCGCGGAATCGAGCGACTCGCGGGTCTTGGCGGCCTGATCCCCGTAGCGCTCCAGGTTGCGGTGCTCGAGCTCGACGCGCGTCGCGTGCTCGCCCTCGGGGATGAACGTGATCTCCACTTCGGTGAGGAAGTCCGGGTTGTAGGTCCAGGTACCGTCGAGTTGCCACGCAAGCAACACCCGACGCGGCGGCTCCCACGACAGGACCTTCCCCCACACGCACTCGGTCTCGTCGGCCGCGCGCTCGTACCAGCGCCCGCCAGCTCGCGGCTCGATGACGATCGCCTGCCGCGCCGACTGGAGGAGCGAGTGGCTCGCCGGCCACCAGCCGTGCATCCCGTTGGTGAATAGTTCGAACGCTCGCGCGGAAGACACGGCGACGCGGACGTTCTTTCGAACCGGTGGTAGTGTGACGGTGGCAGTCATGGTGACTCCTCGAGGTGAGATTCCGCTGCGAGTTTGAATGCGTCGAGCGCTCGGCCCCAGAAGTCGTCCAGCCAGGCGCGCATTGCGCCAACGCCCGCCGGATCGATCTGGTACACCCGCCGTGTGCCCTCGGCCCGGTCCGTGACCAACCGGGCGGCCTTGAGCACCGCCAGATGCTGTGACACCGCCGGTCGACTGACCGGCAGACCCCGGGCCAACTCCCCAACCGACCGCGGCCGCCGAGCCACGCGTTCGAACACGATCCGCCGCGTGGGATCGGCCAGCGCCGTCAGGACGCGCTCAACGTTAGCCATGACTTACGGTAAGCACGTACTTACGATATGTCAAGCCACGCCGTCACCGTAGGGCCAACCACGAACCCGCCCTCGGCGGGTAGGGGCGACGCAATGCGTCGCCCGCGAGGGGGCGCAGCACAATCCAATGGAGGCGCAGATGAACCAGCCCCAGACCGGTAGGGGCGACGCGTTGCGTCGCCCGCGAACACGACACCGCCCGCACCGAACCGGTGGTGTTCGCCCCGCAGACTAGCGACCGGGCCCCGTTCGCTGCTGCCCAGCGGATGCGCCCAGGAGCTGCCGCAGCAGAAGCAGGACCCCAGCGGCGCAGAGCGCGAGACCGGCCACCCCGAAAAAGGTGATACTCATGCCGCCGGTGGTGTCTTTGAGCTTGCCCGCGATTGAAGGTCCGAGAATGCCACCGAAGTTGCCGGCGACACTCACGAGTGCAATGCCGGCAGCAGCGGCGGTCCCGCTCAAGATCATCGGCGGAATACACCAGAAAGGGCCGAAGACGGAACATTGCGCAATCGACGCAATGGCAAGGCCCACCACGGGCCCCCACGGACGCGGCAACAGCACGGCGCTCGCGTAGCCCATCGCGATGAACACCGCGCTCAGCGCAGGATGGAGAAACCGCTCGTTAGCCCGGTCGGAGCTCGCGCCACCGACGAGCATCCCGATGGCCGCGAGCACGCCGATCGCGCTGATGATCAAACCGGTGACGAGGTTCGTCGAATGGAGTGCGTCGCGGATGACGAGGGGTGCCCAGAAGGAATACACATATCCACTGAGCAGAACGCAAAACCACACCACCGCGACGAGATAGATGATCGGGTTGCTGAGGACCCGCCCAAGATCCTGCCACCACGTGCCGCGCACTCCTGTGTGCTCTCGCGAGATTCGCTGAGTGAGCCAGAGCCGCTGCTCATCCGAAAGCCACCGTGCATCATCGATCCGGTCAGGCAGATATACCAAGACGGCGATCCCGAGGAGCACCGCGGGGATGCCCTCGACCAGGAAGAGCCACTGCCAGCCCTGCAGACGAAAGGCCCCGTTGAGCCCCAGGAGCAAGCCACCCATTGCGCCACCGACAGCAAAGGAGAGCGGAACCGCCATCATGAACCGGGCGACGGCTCGGGCGCGGTGCGCTGCAGGAAACCATCCGCCGAGGTAGTACATGATCCCGGGGAGGAAGCCCGCTTCTGCAGCGCCCAGGATGAATCGGAGCACGTAGAACTGGATCGGCGTGCGGACGAACATCATCGCCGTCGCAATCACACCCCAGCTGATCATGATGCGTCCGATCCAACGGCGCGCGCCTACCCGAGCGAGGATCAGATTGCTCGGAACGTCGAAGAGACAGTAGCCGACGAAGAACACGCTCGCACCGAACCCGTACACCGTCGCGCTGAACCGGAGGTCGCGATTCATTGTCAGCGCAGCGAGCGCGACGTTGGAGCGGTCGAGATAGTTGACGATGTAGAGCGTGAACAGGAAGGGCAGGAGCCGCAGGCTCACGCGACGCATCGTCGCGCGTGCAAGCTCCGAGTCACCCTGGGCGTCGGCTCCTGTCGCGGGGACCGCTATCGCGATGCCGGAAGACATGGCCGTCTGGGGGTCGAGGGTACTGCGATAGACGTTGGACGTTAGACGTTGGACGTTAGATAAAAAACCTCGAGGCCAGCCACGGTGCATGTACTGGCCGCGAGGTTTGTTTTCCAGCGTCTAACGTCCAACGTCCAACGTCTGGCGTCCTACGGAGCCGCCGCCGTCTTACCCGCAACGGCGCGCGCGCCCGGCGGGCCATGGTCCCAGTCCTGCGCGCTCGAGATGTTCGGCATCCCCCAATCGTCGCCGTTCCAGCCGTTGAACCCATCGAGCTTGAAGAACCAGGCGCCGGTGTTGGAGTCCGTGATCATGATGAGCCCGTCGGTGTTTCGCACCATCACCCCGAACGCACCGTTGTACACGCTCTGACCGGAGAAATCCGGCGTGCCGCCATACCCCGAGTTGTGCGTGCACTCGCAGGTGTAGTACCAGCCCTTGTTCTTCGGGTGCGCGGGATCCTGCATGTTGAAGATCTGCAGGCCGTCCTCGTAGGCCGACACGAACACGTACGGCCAGCGGACTTCGTGGTTGTGTGCGAGATCGTTCCAGTCCGCGTTCCACACCGCCACGGGCTGTGTGATCGACGGGACCTTGCCCTCGAGCCCCGGGCGGAGATCGAAGATGCGCAGCGGCGCCCACTGATACTCCGTCTCGGTCACCGCGAAGTTGCCGTCGGGCGTCGGCGTGAACGTGTGGCCCCACGCGATCCCGGCAGGCCCGACAATCGAGGTGATGAGCTTCGGCTCTTCGGGCTTGGTCACGTCGTAGACGTAGTAGCCGCCACCGCCTGCGCCGTAGAACTTGTCCTGCCCGCGAGCCGGGTCGTAGCCCACGTAGAAGTCGTGATACCCTTGCAGCAGGATCTGCACGTTGGCAAATCCGGGCAGCACCTCGCCGCGCGCGTTGTTGGGTGGGACCGGCACTTTGCCGATGAGCTGGTGGGCCGTGTCACCCGCGATGACCTTCTCCATGTCGTAGACGTTCGCGACGTTCAATGTCGTCGTCGTGAACAGCAGCACGCGCCCATCCGAGTGCTTGTACGCGAACAGGTTGTGGAATCCGCCCGGGGTCTCCGGTGCACGGATGCGCGCCACGACTTTCACCTTGCTCGTATCCGGCAAGCCCGTGACGTCGAAGACGATCGCACCGAGGTCGTTGTCCGGCGTGCCCTGAGCGAACTGGAAGCACTCGGCGATGTAGTACCGCCCGCGCAGCTTGAAGTACTTGGCTCGGAGTCCACCGAGTCCGCGGTGCAGGCTCACGTTGTCGATCTTCCAGCGGTACAGCACTTTCACGTTGTTGAGATCGTGCAGGTCGATGATCGAGAACCCGGCTCGTTCGCGCGACTGGGCGACATACGCGTACGGGCGCGACAGCTCCTGCTCCAGATCCGCATCCGTCACGCGGAAATACCCGCCCAGCGGGACGTGCGAGACGAGAATGCACGTTCGAGCTCCCACCGACCTTGTCCGGCAGGCCGCCATCGGGTGGCGGCGGGGCCCCCGGCTGTTGGGCCACCGCGCCCAATGCCGCCGCCATCAGGCCGGCCGCCAGTCCAACATGTAACCATCCTGTGTGCCTGCGCATACGCCTTCCTCGTCGGTGGGGTTGAGTCGTCGCCGAGACCGGGTGCCGATGATTGGGTCTGCAACGCTACTGCAGGCAGACCGGACGCGCTAGGCGATGGCGGGTCGTTGTCACTGGACGGCCAGCGCGTCGGAACGCATTACGGCCTGGTAGGCCAGCGCGCGAAACGTGTCCGCGACGCGCAGCGCGTTTGGATAGAGCTGTTCCAATTGCACCCCGATGAGCTGCTCGCTGGGATCCACCCAGAACGTCGTGCCGTAAATGCCGTCCCAGTAGTACATGCCCGGAGATCCCAGCGATGCGCTCGCGCCCAGGTCGGTGATGGTCGCGACGCCCAGGTCGAACACGGTGCCTGGCCGCGGAAGCAGCAGGCTGTCGAGCGGCGACGCCCCCGGCACGAAATCCGGCGTTTGGCTCGCGGTCATGAGCTCCACAGTCTTGGGACTCAGCAAACGAACCGCGCCGAGTGATCCGCCGTTGAGGAGCATCTGCAGGAAGCGGACGTAGTCAGGCGCCGTCGATAGGAGGCCCGCCCCCCCTGATGCGTAGCGCTGCGACCCTCGAGATCCCGTGCCGCCCATCACCAGAATGCCACGCGGCCCGAAGTGCTCCACCGCATGCATGGCCCTGAGGCCGCCGGTCGAGTCGGACGTGTACGGCGTCGCGATGCGTCCGACCTTGTCGTCCGGCACGTAGAAGTAGCTGTCGTGCATCCCGAGCGGCAGGAAGATGCGATCGCGGCAAAAGTCGGCGAACGATTCACCCAATGTCACCTCGACCAATCGCGCCAGCACATCCGCCGCCAGGCTGTAGTGCCACTCCGTGCCGGGTTCGAAGCGCAGGGGCGCAGACGCAATGCGCCGAGTGTTCTCCGCCAGGTCGAAGTCGACCGGTGCGAGGATGCCATCGGTCACGCCGGCGGCACGGTAGGCGTCCTCGACCGCTCCAGTATCGGCGAATTCGTACGTCAACCCTGCCCGGTGCGAGAGGAGATCGCGGATGGTGATCTCACGAGACGCCGGCACAGTCGAGTCGCTGCCATCCGGGCGCCGCAGGACCAGGACCTCCTGATCCGTGAATTCGGGCAGATACTTCGATATAGGATCCGTGAGCAGAAAGCGCCCTTCCTCAAACAGCATGAGCGCCGCGACGCTCGTGAGCGGCTTGGTCATCAATGCCATGCGGAAGATCGTCGTCGATTGCATCGGGACCTTGCCGCTCATGTCTTGCCATCCAGTGCTATCGAGCCAGACAATGTGCCCGTGCCGCGCAATCAGCGTCACGACACCCGCCACCTCGTGCCGACCCACGAACCCTTGCATCGCGACATGAATACGTGCCAGGCGCGCCGTCGACATCCCCGCGTCCTCGGCGCGCCACCGAGGAAGCTCCTGGGCGGACAGCGTAGCGGCGGCGAGCGTGGCAACTGCCGCCACATGACAGCAAGCGTGAATGGGATTCCGCATCTCGCCTCGACGTGACCGCGACGAAAGTAACCCGTAACCCGTCGCCCGTCACCCGGTCGTTCCACTTTTCGATCTTTGGCGCGACCACTGCGACCATGGTAGACTGGCCAGGCCAGAGACCGTCGACAACGTTTGATCGGAGACGCTGCGTTCAACCGCTGACTGAGTTGCCTGGCCTGACTGATGGCCACATGACACGCCTCGCGTGCGAGGCGCTGCTGTTCGATCTGGACGGTGTCCTGGTCGACTCGACAGCGTGCATCGAGAAGATGTGGCGGCAATGGTCCGCACAGCATGGTCTCGACCCCGCCGGTGTGCTCGGCCTCGCCCACGGCCGACGCGCGCTCGAGATCGTGCGCATCGCGGCGCCGCACTTGAACGCGGCCGCGGAAATGGCGATGCTCGTCGCCGCGGAAGCCCAGGTGACGACCGGCATCTGCGAGGTGAAAGGCGCGCGCGAGTTGCTCGACCGCCTGCCGCCCGATCGTTGGGCCGTCGTCACATCCGGGGTGCGCGCGGTGGCCATGCACCGGCTGCGGCATGTCGGACTCCCGGTGCCCGCCGTGATGGTGTGCGCCGATGAGGTGCGCTCCGGCAAGCCAGATCCCGAAGGCTATCTCGCGGCAGCCGCCCGCCTGGGCCGTGCACCGCACGACTGCATCGTCGTTGAGGACGCACCCCTCGGTGTCGAAGCCGCGCAGGCCGCCGGCATGCGCGCCATCGCGGTCGCGACCACGTACCCGCCCGACGCGTTCTCCGGTCACACCGCGATCGTCCACGCACTGCGCGCGTTGACCCTGCACGTCCACAATGGCGAGGATGTACCACTCCTCGAGATCGAAGTGGCATCGGAGGCAACCGCTCTCGCGTAATCCGCCACCGATCGCGATGTCTGAGGCAGCCGCTCTCGCATAATCCGCCACCGGTCGCGATGTTTGAGCGATCATAAGCGGCCGTTGTCTACTTTCTGCTCTGTGTACTTCTACTTTCTATCGCGCCCCAGCGCGATCCGGGGGTATTTGTGAAAGCATGGATGAGCGGCGCGATCGCCGGTCTCACGGTCGTCGCTGTCGGATTTGGAGTGATGCGCGCGCAGCAACCCGGACCACAATCCCAGCGCTTCCCGCAATTCGAGAACGACGACGTGAGGGTCTGGCGATCACTGGTCGTCCCCAACTCGCCCCTGACTCTGCATCGCCACGATCATCCCCGCGTGATCGTCGCCCTCAACGGCGGCACGATGAAAATCGAGCAGCAAAACGGCCCCACCGAGACGCACGTGTGGGAAACCGGGAAAGCCTACTGGCTGCCCGCCAACCCGCCCAACACGCTGCACGTCGATGTGAACGCCGGGGACAAACCGATTGAGGTGATGGTGGTGGAGTTGAAGCATGAGCACTAAGAAATGACGTTAGACGTTGGACGTTAGACGTTGGAAGACGAACCTCGAGGCCAGCCCACAATGCATCCAGCTGGCCTCGAGGTTTGTCGTCCAACGTCCAACGTCTAACGTCCAACGTCTAACGTCTAACGTCCAACGTCCAACGTCTAACGTCTAAGCATTCGCGTCTAACGGCCAACGTCCAGCAGTCCCAGCACCCTCATCAACGTCGCCGCGTCGTAGTACTGGCGCATGCGCCGGATGCGACCGTTCTCGATGTCGTACACGAAGCAATAGCGCAACTCCCCACCCCGGCCGGTCGGCGGGATCGTACCGGTCGGCGTCACGAGCGGGCCCGTGTGCGTGCCACGCCCGACGAACTCGAGGACCGTGCCATCCCCATTGGCGCGCATGGCCGTGATCACGACCTTGCCGTCCGGGAACGCCGCGGCCTGGCTCTCCGCATGGGCGCGCGCCGTACGCGCACCGCGCAACGTGGTCTCGAATGGGATGAGCTCGACGTCGACATCGTCGGCCAACACGGCCTCATAGCTGTCGAAATCCCGCGCGTTCCAACACTCCACCAGGTGATGCACCAGTTGGCGGTTCGCCGCGATCGCCGCGAGCAAGCCCACGTCGGCGGCCTCATCCCGCGTGCTGCGCTTCGCGTCCGTCGGTCTCGCTCCAGTGGCAGCCGGAGGGGCCAGCGGGGACGTGTTCTCACGATCGCCGAATGCGCTCGTGCGTTCTGACGGGACCACGGGCACCTCCTGCAATGAACGGAATGGGAGGAGTACGAACGCCCCCGCAATGCGGCTCGACGGACACGCCCTCACAACGCACAACGCGGGTCCTCTGGACGTTGAGCAGCCAGGACCTCATGTCAAGCTCAACCGCCACTAAGTTTCCGCCCATGTCCGGAACGGGCCGTCACGACTCCGCACACGTCTGCGCCCCACCACGATCAAAGCCGTCACCGACTCGCTCTCCATGAGCACGTCACGGCGTCGCGTTCAGATCGCCGTCGTGGGCGGTGGCATCCTCGGCCTCGCGCACGCCTATCTCGCCGCGAAACGCGGCCGGTCGGTGGCGCTCTTCGAGCGGCATCCCGTGGCGTCCGGTGCGTCCGTCCGGAATTTCGGCACCATCTGGCCCATCGGTCAGACCGCGGGTGAGATGCACGACCTCGCGCTCCGCAGTCGCGGCCTGTGGATCGACATGCTGCGCGAAACTGGGCTCCCCTACCTGCCTACGGGATCGCTACACCTCGCATACCGACGCGACGAGCTCGATGTCCTGCAGGAGTTCGCGGAGCTCGCACCAGACCTCGGCTATCGCTGCACGCTCGAGTCACCCGGCGCGATCGCGAAGCGCAGTGTCGCCGTGCGGTCCACCGGACTGCTCGGCGGTCTCTGGAGCGACACCGAGCTCACCGTGGACCCGCGCCGCATCGTCGGTGCGCTGCCCGCCGTCCTCCGCGACCTGGGCGCCGACCTCCAGTTCGCGTGCCCGGTCGTGGGCATCGACCTCCCTCGCATCGAGACGTCGCGGGGCACCTGGGAGGCAGACTCCGCCATCGTCTGCTCCGGCGATGATTTCGAGACGTTGTATCCCGAGATCTTTGCCGCGAGCGGATTGACGCGCTGCAAGCTGCAGATGATGCGCACCGCGCCACAGCCAGCCGGGTGGCAGCTCGGCCCCGCGCTGGCCGCCGGACTGACGTTGCGGTTCTACAAGGCGTTCCGCGCCTGCAAGAGTCTCGACGCGCTGCGCGCCCGAATCGCCGCGGAACGGCCCGCGTATGATCAGTGGCACATACACACGCTCGTTGCCCAAACCGCGGACGGCGCGATCACGCTGGGCGACTCCCATGAATACGGCGACGCGCCCGGCGTGTTCGACCGTGCCGAGATCGATGCGCTCATCCTCGATGAGGTGCGCACATACTTGCAGCTGCCCGAGTGGCGGCTGGCCGAGCGCTGGCACGGCACCTATGCGTGGCACCCCGAGCGACCGGTGATCACGCGCGAACCAACGCCGGGCGTCCGCATCGTGACGGGAGTCGGCGGCGCCGGCATGACGCTGTCATTTGGCCTCGCGGAGCGGACCTTCCAATGACCGGCAGATTCTCGCACCTCACGGGCATCATCCTGGATTGGGCAGGCACGATCGTCGATCATGGCAGCCTCGCGCCAGTCATCGCGATGCAGCGCGCGTTCGCCGCGGCCGGCATCACCGTCACACCGGCCGAGATTCGTGCACCCATGGGGTTGCCCAAGAAGGAGCACATTCGCGCGATTGCGCAGGCCAGGCACCTGGACGCCGATGTCGACGCGCTGTACGCCAGGTTCATCCCGCAGCAGATGGAGAGCCTGACCGCACACTCGGATGTGATCACCGGCGTCAGCGACACAATCGCGCGCCTGCGTGCGCGCGGCCTCAAGATCGGGTCGACCACGGGGTACAGCCGCGCCATGCTCGACTACGTGCTGCAGCACGCTCAGACGCAGGGCCTCGTGCCCGACTGTGCCCTCGCACCCGATGACGTCGGTGGCGGCCGGCCCATGCCGTGGATGTGCTACGAAGCCGCGGTCCGGATGCGGGTTTACCCGCTCTGGACGCTGGTGAAGATCGGTGACACCGAGGCCGACATCGACGAAGGTCGCAATGCCGGCACATGGACGATTGGCGTCGCCCGTACGGGGAATGAGATCGGCCTCTCCGAGCACGACTGGCACGCATTGCCCGCGGACCGGCAGGCCGCGCTCCTGGCGCTCGCCCGCGACCGCCTCCGGGCCGCGCGCGCCGACTACGTCATCGACGCCGTCGCCGATGTGGAGCAGACGCTGGAGGCGATCGATGCGCGGTTGGGACGTGGTGAATGGCCCGGGAGCCGCGCCCGCTTTGCTCCGTTGTCGTCTACTTTCTACTTTCTGTAGTTCTACTTTACTCTTGAATGGCCCGAGCGCCTCAGCGCTCGGGCCATTCAAGTCCCAGCCCGCCGAGCCGAAACCCGAGCTGCCGGAACACCGCGACGCGCGGGTTCGACGCGGCAGCCCCGCCGTCGACCGTGTCGATCGTGCGGAGCCGGCGCGGATGCGGGCCCGCTTCCCGAACGAGATAGTCGCGGAGCGCGATCAGCGCGCCCCGCAGGGACTCATCATCCAGGTCAGGTGACAGGTGGAGACGCCGGCCGCGCCCTTCGGCAGCGAGCAGCACCACCCCGCGCCGTGTGACGAGCACCGCGCCGGATCCGCGCGGTCGCGCAATCGCATCGGCATCCGTGGGCGTCTCCAGCGGCGAGCGCGGGAGCGCGTACACGTTCGCCGGATCGCTCGCGGCCACGGCAATGAACGGCGCGTCGGGATCCGTGCGCGCGGCGCGGAGCTGCTCGACAGCGTCGCTCAGTGCGAACTGTGCGCCGCCCAGCCCCTCGACGAAGTAGCCGCGGCGTACCTCGCCTCGGTACTCCAGTCGCTTGAGCTCGCGGTAGATGGCGCGCCAGCTGACCGGGGGCCGCTCGCGCCGCCACCAGTCCCGCGTGACCACGCCGTAGCGCGCGAGCCATTGATGGGCGATGCTCGCGGCGTGGGCGTCCTCCGGTGGATGCTCCGTCGCACCGCGATGGGCAACCAGCGACCAGCGCCCCACCCAATTGGCATCACCACTCGGATTGGGACGATCCGGCCGGCGCCATCGCGGCAATCGCGTGACGTTGATGCGCCGTTGCACGATGCGACCGGCCGACCGAGTGAAATCGGGGGGCAGCCATCGGGTCGGGTCGGGCTCGGGACGACGTGCCGGCAGTGCTCTGGTCTGGATGACCGCTCGCAACGCTTCCACGGTATCGTTCGTCACGACGCCTGCGGCAACGAGCTCACGCAGCGCATCGCGTGCGGCGAGCGGACCGAGTCCCGCGGCTGTCTGCACATCTTCAATGAATGACGCGCCCTGCCGCAGAAGCGCGTCTCGCACGGCAAGCGCCGGCTCGCTGAGCGGCGGCACCTCGTCGAGCGTAAGCCACACGGGCCCGGCCCCGCGTTCGAAGAAGCGCACACTCGAAAGCGTGGCCGCCGCACCGTCCCCGCGTTCCGGCCGCGGCGACGCGACCCAGACGATCGATCCGCCACTCGTGAGCCGCGACAACCACGCGACGTCGTAGCCCTCCACACGCACCGGCAGGTAATCGCGCTCCCATCCCCCGGCAGGTCGCGCGAGTCCCGCGAGCTGCTGGATGACCGCGGCGACGCCTGACTCGCCGGAGAGGCGATCGCGGGGATCGACGTGCTGCCACCGCAGGAGAAACGCCATGAGCGTCGCGCGATCGACCGGCTGGATCTCCGCGCGCAGTGCACTGAGCGCGCGACGCCGTGCGTGCTCGAGCAGACGGCGCGTACACCACTGTGGCGCCTCGACCCCTGGCCGAAACCGGCCACGCACCATCTTGCCGGCGCGCTGCCAGTCCTCCAGCCGCGCTTCGATCCAGGTGGCCGGCCATCCGTATCGCGTCTCCAACTCGTGCACGGTCACCGCGCCGGCGCTCGCGAGGTACCGCGCCAGGATCTCCCGGCGCGCCGCCCGGTCGCCGCCCACGGCAGCCTCGTAGCGAGCGCGCATCTCGAGCAGCACGACGCGGTCCGCCGGAATCGTCGTCGGCATTCGCCAGACGGCGACGCGGCCGCTCGTGAGCAGTGCATCGAGGGGATCCATCCCGCGCACCCAATTCGACGGTGCCGCCACCCGAGCGCGAAGCTCATGGGGCGACAGATCTCCTGCACGCTCGAGCAAGACCGTCAGCTCATCGACGTCCCGCGCCTGTCGCCGCGGTGCCGTGCCCTGCCGGCGAGCCACGACGTCGTCCAGCGCACGCGCAGTCGCCTCGTCGGCCTCCGCGCCCTCCGCGCCCATTAGCTCGTCGAGCATCTCGCGATCGAGTGACAGTCTCGTCGCGGCGCGCTCGGCGCGGGGGGTGTCGTCGGCGTACAACCAGTCCATCACGAACCCGAACTGCAAACCGGCGGCAAAGGGCGAAGGCCGCTCCGTCTCGACCACGCGCACCGCGATCCGCCGCCCGACGATCGCATGGACGACATCCGCGACCGCCGGCAGGTCGAACGCGTCCTGGAGGACCTCGCGATAGGTCTCCACGAGGACCGGGAAGCTCGGGAATTGGCGCACCACGTCCAGCAGATCGAGTGCCTTGAGTCGCTGCAGCCAGAGCGGCATCCGGCGCCGCGGGGACCCGCGCGGCAAGAGCAGGGCACGCGCGGCGTTCATCCGGAAGCGCGCGCCAAACAGCGCCGAGCCACCAACCTCTTCGATGACGCGCCGCTCGACGTCGGCCGCAGTCAATTCCATGAGGGCGTGCACCGGTGGCGTACGACCGAGGTCGGGCAGGCGCAGCATGATCCCATCATCGCTCGTCTGCACCTGCAGCTCGGCGCCTTCCCCCAACAATTCACGCATCCGGTGGGCGAGTGCCATCCCCCACGGCGCATTGACTCGGCCCCCGAAGATCGAGTGCAGCACCACTCGTACGCCGCCGAGTTCGTCACGAAAGTGCTCGATGACGAGCGTCTGATCGTCCGGCACGACGCCGGTCGCGACCCGCTGCGTCCCGATGTAATCCCGCAGGCTCCGGATGCTGGCCGCGTCACAGCGGTACACCGTCTCGAGCGCTTCGTCGCCCAGCAGGTCCGACGCGATCTCGCGCCGGAGCTGGCCGACGCGACGGGAGAGATCCACGCTCCGCGTCATGAACTCGCCGTGCCAGAACGGCATACGCGCCGGTCGTCCAGGCGCGGGCGTCACAACGATGCGATCGTGCTCGATCGCGGCGATTCGCCAGGTCGCCGACCCCAGTTGAAAGACATCCCCCACGCGCGACTCGTGCACGAACTCCTCGTCGAGCTCGCCAAGCCGCGTGCGATCCGGGAGGTTGACCGTGTACAGGCCGCGGTCTGGGATCGTCCCGCCCGAGATGACCGCCGTCATGCGGCTCGCGCGCGACCCGGCCACGCGACCCGACACGCGGTCCCAACTCAGCCGCGGCTCGAGTTCGGCCGCGAGATCCGAGGGATACTTGCCGGCCAACATCGCCAACGTCTCGTCGAACGCGGAGCGGGTCAGGCGATGGTAGGGATACGCACGTCGGACAAGATCGAACAGCGCGTCCGCCGTGGTCTCCTCGACGGAGGCAATCGCGACGATCGACTGCGCCAGGACGTCGAGCGCGTTTTGTGGTACCCGCGTGGCCTCGACCTCGCCGGCGAGCATGGACGCCGCGACCGCAGCGCATTCGATCAAGTCGTCGCGATACGTGGGGACGAGTATGCCACGACTCACATCGCGCACCGTGTGTCCAGCGCGGCCCACACGCTGCAGGCCAGTAGCCACACGCTTCGGGCTCTGCAGTTGCAGGACCAGGTCAACCGAACCGATGTCGATCCCCAGCTCGAGGGAGCTGGTCGTGACCAGTGCGGGCAGCTCTCCCGCCTTCAGCGCGCGCTCCAACTCGAGCCGGCGCTCGCGCGACAGTGAGCCATGGTAGGGCCGCGCCACCGGCGCGCCAGCCGCCTCGTTCAGCCGCCCGGCCATCTTCTCGGCTTGCGCGCGATTATTGACGAAGACGAGCGTCGTGCGGGCCCGCTGCATGGCGTCCACTGTCAATGCCGCCACCGCCGGCCACACCGATTCCTGCACGTGGGCCAGATCCGGCACCGGCGAGCGCACGGCAAGCTCCATGGGCTTGACGAGTCCGCAGTCCACGATCCGCACGGGTCGAAACTGCGGCGGCTCGTCCTCTCCCGCACCGTGCATTCGCTCGCATCCACCGAGGAACCGCGCGATCTCGTCGAGTGGCCGTTGCGTTGCGGACAGCCCGATCCGCTGCGGCGCGTCCCCGCCCGCTGCCCGGCACAAGTCGTCGAGCCGTTCGAGCGTGAGCGACAGGTGGACACCGCGCTTCGTTCCCGCGACCGCATGGATCTCATCCACGATGACCGCCCGGACACCGGGGAAGAGCGTTCGCCCTCGGATGGTCGTCAGCAGGATGTTGAGCGACTCCGGCGTCGTGATGAGGATGTGCGGCGTGACGCGCAGCATCCGGGCTCGGGCGGACGGTGTGGTGTCCCCACTCCGCACCGCAACGCGGACCGCCGGAAATGGCTCTCCGGCCTCCTCGAAGCGACGCGCGAGCTCGGCTAACGGCCGCTCGAGGTTCTTGTGGATGTCATTGCCGAGGGCTTTGAGGGGCGAGATGTACAGGATCTGCACCGCGTTCGGCAACGCGGCGCGCTGCCCCTCGACGATCAGCGCGTTGAGCTCCCACAAAAATGCGGCGAGCGTCTTCCCCGTCCCAGTCGGCGCGAGGATGAGCGTGTGCTCCCCGCTCGCGATCGCAGGCCAGCCCCGGGTCTGCGGAGGACTCGGCTCGCCGACCGCGTCCGAAAACCACCTGCGAACAACCGGATGCAGCGCGTCGAACGCGTCGGTTGACATAGGGGAACACTAAGGCCGGGGGCGACGTCGGCCTACACCGCCCGCGCGGGACTCAGCGATCGCCGGGTAGGGGCGGCGCTTCGCGCCCGAGAAAGTAGAACGACAGAAAGTAGAGAGTAGAGGACAGCCACAGGCGGGTCTGCGCGTTGACCGCCTCGTGGGCATGCGCTTTGCTTTCTGTGAAGGAAGCAAGGTCGGAAAGCGGACGAGATTGTATCTGTCTACTTTCTACTTTCTGAAGTTCCACTTTCTCGGGCGCGCAGCGCCCGCAGGGGCGAGCAATGCTACTCTGGTGGATCATTGTGGGACTCATCGCCGGTTGGGCGACCGGGAAGATCATGCGGGGATCGGGCTTCGGACCGCTCCTCGACATCATCATCGGCATTGTCGGCGCGGTCATCGGCGGGTATGTCATGTCCGCCCTCGGGTTCGCGGGCCAAGGCGGCACCATCTACACGATCGTGATCGCGATCATCGGCGCCTGCATTCTGGTCGCTCTCGTCCGCCTGATCACCGGCCGCCGCGCCCCGGTCTAGCCGTCTCCTTTCTCCTCTCCCCTCTCTCCTTTCTACGGCCGCGCAGCGGCCGTCGTCGCGCTCCACGCGAGAAGGCCGGCGAAGACGAGCGTCATCACGACCAGGACCGCGCCGGGAACGCCGGCCACCGCCCCGAGCGTCCGGGCGAGGAGCAGGAGCGGCCCGAGTGCCGCGGTCCAGGCGAGCAGTGCCGCCCAGGCGGCGACGGCGCATGTCGCTGCAGTGAGTCCGGCCGCCACTGGCGGCTTCGTGTTCCTGCGCGACCAGACGCCCCACGCCAGCCCGACGACCGGGACACCCCACCACCCAACAACGGACGTCGCGACGCCGAAACAGAGCGCGAGCCCGGCGCACACAGCCGGCGCGGCGAGTTCGATGCGCCGCGGGCGTAGGGCGGGAGCTGTCATCGCGACGGCCTCAGCGTCAGGACAGACTGGACGTCCGCTTCGGCCAGTTCGCCGGGCTGGTGCGGGAAGCGTACCGGATCGAGCGAACCAGCGAGCCAGAGCGACAACCGATCCGCGTAACGCGAGCTGACCGGATTGCCGGACTGGCCACCCGGATACACGGCCCACCCGTGCACCTCGGGACCGAGCTGCACGACCATCCGCCAACTCGCGCCCTCGATGCCGGCACCGGAGGAGGGGTTGAGCGTTTCCGGGCCGCCCTGCATGGGCAGATCGAGGCGCGAGAACGCCGGGATGTGCAGCAAGTGGTAGATGTTCGCGTGCTGCACGTGGTCCCAACGCCATCCCCCCGCCGTTGGTGGTCCATACCGCTTCACGGCGCTGTCGTACCCCGCCACGAGACTGGCTGCGAGCATCGCATTGCGGTTCGGCAGACCCGATCTCGACACGATCGCGGGCCACCAAGCGGCCGTCGAATCGTGCAGCAGCTCGGCCAGGACCATGCCGGATACGACACCGCGCCGGCCCAGCCGCGGCGGCAGCGCGACGATCGCGTCGCTCACGCGCATGGCCATTCTCGTGCAGGGCCGCTTCGAAGAGCACGGCGCGCTCATTCGAGCGGGTGTACCGGCCGCTCCACTCGGACAGGAGTCGTGCAGCCTCGCGCAACGCGGGAGTCCCGCGGCCTACGCTGTCCTCACGGTGCGCAGCCGACAGGAAGAACGGCAGGAAGAAATCGGCGCGCGAGCTCCCCGCATCCGTTTGCCAACGCCGCATGTCGTCGGGACCGACCGTCGCACTCGCTCGCAGCAGCGTGTTGATGTTGATCGCTCGCCAGGGAGGCGGCCAATCAGTTCCGAAGTACACCGCGCGGTTGGGGGCGGAGCTCGAAGGATCGATGGGCTCCTGGTTGGCCGACGCGAGATACCCTTGAGACGGATCGATTGCAGTCGGGTACTCGTCGACCCGTAGCACGCCGCGCCAATCACTGGCGGACGTCGAGCCGTCGCGCACGACGTCGCCGCGCCCGTCACCCGGCCGCAGCGGAAATGTCCCTGTGGAGCGCATCGCGATCGAGCCTGCCCGGTCGGCGACCAACATGTTCTGCGCCGGAACGTCGTAGCCCGCCATGTTCCGAAGCCACTCTGCGACCGATGTGGCGTGCGGCGCCGCGAGCAACGCCGGCAGCGCGCCACCTGACTCGAGCGCGGTCCATCGCATCGACAGCCAACGCCCGCCGATATGGCGCATTGGACCTCGATGCGTAGCGAGCAGGGTATCCGCCGCGATCTCGACGCCGTGCTGATCGCGATATTGCTCGACATGCACCGCAAGTGGTCGCCACGCGCCGTCGAGCTGATAGCGCCGCGGATGCGCCGAGTCGTCGACTGTCTCCGCGTAGAGATCGAGCACATTGGCGCCGGTGTTCGTGAAGGTCCAGGCGACGTCGCGCGTGAAACCGATGATCACCCCCGGCCCGCCAGTAATCGTCACACCAGCCACATCCAATCGCCCTGGGACGACGAGATGGACTTCGTACCAGATCGATGGAAGCGTGAGATCCAGGTGCGGGTCGCCCGCGAGCAGCGCAAAGCCGGATCGCGTCCGCCGCGGCGACACCGCCCAGTTGTTGCTGCCCAGACCGTGCGCTGCGGCGGAGGACTCGAAGGAACCCGTTTCCAGCGCTTCGATAGCGCTGGAGTCGACGGGGGCTCGAAGTGGCGCGAGCGTCGGAAACCGCGCGGCCAGGAAGTGCGCGTCGGGACGCGCTGTCGGGACGATGGGCTGCTGCAGAGGGCTGTGCAGAGGGAGCAACACGCGCGCAGCCGTGTCGCCAACGAGCGCCGAGAGGCGGAGTCGGTCGAGTCCGGGATCGTTGGACGCCAGCGTGAGTGACATCCGGCCGAGCAGATAGAACGCATCGACGGGCGTCCACGGCGTCGGGCGGCGGTTCAGCAGCCGGTACTCGATCGCCAGGTCACTGGGCCCCATGTCCGCGATCCACGCGTTGACGCCATCACCATACGCCCGCAGCACGTGAGCGAGCGCCGACGCGCTGTCCACCTTGCGGAACGCCTCGTCCGCCGCGCGTGGCAACCCAAGTCGGCGCGTGCGCCGGTCAAGCTCGACGCCCGCTTTGCCGATCAGCTCGCTCAGCGTCCCGGCACCGGCCCGTACCTGGAGCTCGATCTGGAACAGCCGGTCACGCGCGACCACGTATCCGAGTGCGCGGTAGGCGTCATCCTCCGACGTCGCGAAGATGTGTGGCACCCCGCGACTGTCGTATCGGACGTCGACGTCCCCCCGGAGCCCGGGAATGCGCCCGCCGGCCGTACGGGGAAGTTCCGCGCTGCGGGCAACGCCCCAGACACCGTGGACCGGATCCAGCAGCCGTCCGAGCGGGGGAAGCGGACCGAGGGGCAATGCGCCCACGGCGATGGTCGCCGCGAGACACAATACACCCAGCACGCGGTGCGCCCTCAGCACTGACGGTACGCCAGACTCTTGACTCGCGGGACGGAAGGCACCGATGGCGGCGAATGAGATCGTGCAACCAATGGCCGTGGATCAGTTGCACGACCTGCCGTGCTGCGCAACCATTCCCGGACGCTGACCAAAGATGGTCACGCGCGGGGCGCGCCGGGAGGCGAGACAGCTATCGCCGCGTCGGCCCTTGCGACCCGTTGGTGATGCTGTCCACCTTCGCGCGCTTCGCCAGCGAATCGAGTAGCACGCGCAAGGAGTCCACGCGATGCCGGCGGCGTGCGATCTCGGCTTGAATGGCGAGCACGCTGTCGGCCGCGCGGCCTGCGCGTGAGTTGGCAGGCGGCGTCGGGGGACGATTGAGCGCCTGGGAATAGGGCACGCCACCACTAGGCGGCCGATCGGTGACCGGTTGGTCCCCCCGCGGAATCGGAGCGGCGCCGGGCGTAAAGACCGGCGCAGGATTTCGTGCCAGCGGCGGCCCGGCGTGCATTGCTTCGGCCGCCGGCGAAAGACGGCCGTTCGGCGCCGATCCAATTGGCAGGCGCGGCAGGTCAGCCGTCTGCGGCACCGCGCCGGCCGTGTCCGTCGACGCAGTATCGGCGCCAGATGACGCGGTGTCCGCCAGCGCAGTGCTGTCCGTTGGCGCGACCGCCGGGGGGGCGTGGATGGCGGCAGGATGCGTTGCTGCCGACTGAGATCCCCGGTGACTGAACGGCGACCGTCCGAGCAGCAGCATGCTGACGGCGGCTGTCGCACACGCCGCGAGTACCAGGCACGCGACGAGGACGAGTGTCTGACGTGCGCCCGAGTGCTCCGAGCGAAGCGGCCAGACGGCGGCGCTGTTGACTGAGCGCTGTTCGCCCGCGTCAGGCACCGCGGACTCAGGGTCGGGCGCTGGCTCCCCGGTTGATGTGACCGGCTGGTCGGCATCGGTCGCATCCACATCGGTTTCCCCAGAGGGGCGCCACTCGCGTAGCACGGGCGTAGCCGGCTCGCGATTGGGACGGTGGCCCGCCGGGCGCTCGAGAGCAGCTGCGTTGCGGGCCTCGGGCTCGCGTGCCGGTGCGTCGCTCTCGGCCGCCGAGGGCACAGTGTCGAGCGCCGGGGGATCCGTGGCCGCCTTGACCGCCGGGGGTGAGAGCCGCAGCGCGCCGTCAGGGGCGCGGGTCGGCGTCGTGGGCTCCGCAGACTTGGATCCCGACGTTCGTCGCAACTGGACGGGAGCCGGCGGCGCTGTCCGGATGGTGGAGGCCTTGGCATCCGAGTCGTACAAGGCCGCGAGGGCCTCCAGCGGAATCGGGACGGTCGGCTCGCCACCGACCGCCGACCCCGTCCACGGCTCGAGCGGGGCCGACAGGTCGACAGGGACGTCGTGATCCAGCACCTCGTGTACCGCGCGCGGCGGCTCGGCGGCGGCGACTTTGTCGCGCGCCTCGATCCAGGGCTGACCGACGACCACGCCGCTGCACGCGCACCCAAGTCGCGGCGCGAGATCGACGACCCGCCGCTCCCGCTTCGAGACGCGGAATGCGACCTCCGCGAGGAAGTCGCGCCCGCTGGGCTCGATCAACGTGTAACCGCGCTTCTCGACGTACAGCCAGTTGGGTGCCGGTGCGCCGCCCGGAAGCGAGTAGAATCGGCGGGCGTCGCGCAGCAAGCGTTCCTCGACCTCACGGGACTGCGCCGCGACATCGATCCCGCGCTTGGTGAGACTTCGCAGCAACGCACCCGGCGTCGCGTGCCGATCGATGGATGGATCTCCACCACCAGGGCAATCGCCGACGTACGTGATGTGTACGCCGTGATGGCCCGCGCGCGCCCGGAGGTATCGCGCGGCCGCGACCGGTGGCGATGCGAGCGGCAGGAGGTGCGGCAGCAGGCTCTGGATGCGCCGCATGCGCTCCCCCACGCGCGGGCAGGCGCACAGTACGACCGACCCTTGGCCGCGCGCCGCGATCTCGCGCAAGCAGCCCGATGCGACCAACTCATCCCCCCAACTCGAGGGAATCACCGCGCTGTACCCGGCGGCATAGCACGCGTTCACCAGCTGCCCCGGCGTCGCCGGACGGGCAGCCAGGAGCGCGTCCGCGCCGAGGATAATGATCGCGGGCGTCAGGGTCGCTGGTCTCGGGGAAGATGCGGCCCGCTGAGGTGTGGCCATTACGCGGGAGTGAAAGTGCGTGGTGCCAAGAGGATCCCACTACCCGACGAACGGGTGCCGCGGGGATAACAGCGCGACGGCAAACGCCGGGATCAGGGGCGGGCGCCGCCGCCCGATCCCGTCACAATCACATCCACGATCTCCCGTACTGTGCTCGCCCCATGGTCGCGCGCGTACCAGCGACGGACGTCGCGGTACCGGCTCTCCTTGTCGAGCGGCCAGCCCTCGGTCATGACCCACGTCTGCAGCTCACGGGGACGCGGACCCCAGTAGCCCTGTTCCTGGTACGCGGCGTTCAGGATCAACACGATGGGAATGGACCGTGCACCCGCGGTCAGATGGGTGTCCATGAGGTCGAGATTCGCATCTCGGGCCAGGATGCGCAGGTCGACGTTCGGGGCGCGTTCCGTAAGTCTCGCCATCACGGGCACCGTATTCACCCCGTCGCCACACCAGTCTTCGACCAGGACCAGCAGGTGCCACTGTCGGCCGGTCGCGATGACGCGTGCGACGTCTGCGTCACTCACCTGGGCACGTGTGTACACCGCGCGCCACAGGTCGACGTTTGCCCGAGCGGAAGCCAGAAAATCCGTGAACGTGAGTCCAGTCTCGTACCGTTCGCGAGTCACCACCCCGACTGGCAGACGCTCACTGAGGCCCGCTGGCGTACCAGCGGGCGTTGTCACCTCGGCGCCCCCTGAATCGCGCGCGTGGCAGCCAGTCGCTCGTCGTCCATCCGGGCAAGCTGGCTTTGGATCTGACGGCGAAACTCGAGCGGGTCGGCGATGTTCTCGAACGACTCTCGTGTGCCGCCAGTGCCCGTCACCGTGATCGTCCCATAGTTGCAGATGCGACCCGTGAGATCCTGGTGGACCGCGACCCCCTCGATCTTGCTCAACATGGTCTCGATCGTTCGCCGCTGCAGCACGCCGAGTTTGATCATGACCCGGCGATTCGTCACCGCAAACTCAGCGGAGTGCACGCGGATCCGCGCCCACAGCCACACGACCACCGCCACCACGGTCAGGACGCCCGCTGCGAGCCAGTGATGGCCCACCGGGAAATAATTTCGGAACACGGCCGCGGCAATCGCGAGTGCCGCCGGCGGCACCACCCATCCATACGGAAGGGGGGCAAGCGAGCCGCGGTACACCACGGACTCACCCTGAATGAGATTCTTGTCGACGTAAGACATGAGACCAAAACGCTAACGAATCAGCCGCATTGGCGTCACTGCCCCGCCGACGCCCTGATCACGAACGGGCCCGTGGGCTGGGGCACACCTCCGGCTGGCTCCTCGGTGACCGCGACCGCCATGAGCGAGTCGCGGGCCAGGGTGTACGTCGCCTGCACTTCGGCCGAACCGTTCGCCTCCGGAGTGAAGGTGCCCGCGCTGATCTTGGCAGTCGGCGTGACGAGCCACAGTTGATAGGTCTTCCCCGCAGCCGCGGGCGCTAGGTTGTGCACGAAAAAGGTCCACCGATTGGTCGCGTGGTTCCAGAACATCCATCCCCACGCCGCGCGCGGAGTCCCCGCCGTCAGTTGCAGGACCGAAACCTGCTTGCCGGTGAGGTCGCGCAGCGTCGAATCCCGGATCGACAACGTGTCTTCGAGTTGCACAATCCGCAGTGAATCCCCAGCGCGAGATGCCGCGATGGCCCGCTCGTCATCGCCCGCTCGGGAGTTGAGCGTGAGGCTGACAGCCGCGGCGGCGAGCGCCGTCACGCCGGCGACCGCCCACGCGGCCGCAGACGACGTGAGCCAGGAGCGTCGCGGGGCCGGCGGGCTCGGAGCGCCGCGATCCGGCCGACGCGACGTCGTGACCGCCTGCACCACGGCGCCGGTCGGCGCGCCAGCGTTCGCGCCGGCGCCGGCGGCATTCACATCGGCAACCGCGACATCGGCATGTGCACGTGCGAGAAGTCGGGAGCGCGCTCGGGCACGCCGCACCGGATCATCCACGACGTTCGGGACGGCGTATGCGAGCTGGGCAGTCGCATCGCGGAGAGCGCCAAGCGCCGGCGCACACTCGCCGCACGTACGCACGTGAGCGAGCACGGCGGCCATCTCGTCCGGCGCGAGCGCGTCGAGCGCCGCGGCCGATAACAGTTCGTGCGCCTCATCGTGCGCCATGTCACGCATTGCCCGGTGTGCCTCCCGACACGGCGTCCTCCCGTAACGCCGCGAGACTGTCGCGCAGCTTCTGCGCGGCGAGTCGAACGCGCGTCTTGACCGTCCCGAGCGGCTGCCCCGTTCGCTGGGCGATTTCCGTCTGGCTCACCCCCGCGAAATACGCGAGCTCCAGCACCTGGCGCTGCTCCGGCGGCAAAGTGCGCAGCGCGTTGCCCACGAGCACTCGCCGTTCCATGAGCTCCGCACGTCGAGACGGATCGTCCTCACCGGCCGCGCCAATCGGGTCCGTATCCCCGAGCAGCACCGGGGTGAGCGGCTCCTCGCGCAAACGACTCCGCGCCCGCAAGCGATCGAGCGAGCGGCTCCGCGCGATCGTCAGCAGCCAGGTGCCTACTTCGCCTCGAGCGGCTTCGTACCGAGACGCCTGCCGCCACGCTTGCCAGAAGGTTTCCTCCAGGATGTCTTCCGCATCGTCTCCATCGCGCACCAGGTGAACCACCAGCGCCTGTACGGGTCGCGACCAGCGATCGTACAGTTGCGCCAGAGCCGCCTCGTCGCCCGCACTCATCCGCGCGACGAGCTCCGAATCCGCGCCCCCGCCCGCCGACGCGGTGGCCCTCGATTGGTACGCAGCGCGACCAGCCGGCGGATTCATAGGGCAGAAGCTAGCAAGCCGATAGGCCCTGCAGTGAGAGACTTGGGTGCCGCGCCATCAGGGAAGAGAAACGACACCTGCCATGCGGCGGGTAGGGGCGACGCATTGCGTCGCCCCTACCCGCCGGATTGCTGGTGTCGCTCGGACCCCTGTCTTTCAGTACTTCCCCAAATACTGCCCCAACTCCCATGGACTGATCTGAGCGGAGTACTCCTGCCACTCCTGCCGCTTGGCCGCCAAATACTGATTCGCGATATGATCCCCGAGCGCGGCCATGATCGTGTCGTCCTTCTCCAGTTCGCGGCAGGCCTCCTCGAGATTCTGCGGGAGGTCATCGATCCGGAGCCGGCGCTTCTCGCGGAACGACATGTCCCAGATACTCGTGTTGACCGGCTCACGCCACTCCGCCTGCGTCTCGATGCCGTCCAGGCCCGCTGCGAGCATGACAGCAAGCGCGAGGTACGGATTCGCCGCAGGGTCCGGCATGCGACACTCTACACGCGTGCCCGGGCCGCGCCGATCGGGAATACGGATCATCGGCGACACGTTGCGCATCGACCAGACGACGTTCACCGGTGCTTCGTACCCGGGGACCAGCCGCTTGTACGAGTTGACGAGTGGGTTCGTGATGGCACACATGCCGCGCGCGTGCCGCAACAGTCCGCCGATGTAGTGCAGCGCCGTCCGTGACAGCTGCCACTCCGCGTCGGGATCCCAGAAGGCATTCTCGGTGCCGCGAAACAGCGACTGATGCGTGTGCATCCCGCTGCCGTTCTGCCCGTAGATCGGCTTCGGCATGAACGACGCGAGCAGCCCGAACTGCTGGGCCACGTGTCGGACCACGAAGCGGAACGTGGCGATGTTGTCCGCCGTCCGAAGCGCATCGGCGTAGCGGAAGTCGATCTCGTGCTGGCCGTGCGCCACTTCGTGGTGCGCCGCTTCCACCTCGAAGCCCATCCCCTCGAGCACCTCGACGACCGCGCGGCGCGCGTCCTCTCCGAGATCGACCGGGGCCAGGTCGAAGTACCCGCCCACATCCTGTGTCACCGTCGTAGGCTGCCCGTCGGTCCCGCGGCGGAACATGAAGAACTCCGCTTCCATCCCGGCGTTCATCGTGAAGCCGAGCGCCGCAGCCCGAGCGATGCATCGCTTGAGCACGCCGCGCGGATCACCGGGGAATGGCGCGCCGTCCGGCGTCGTGATGTCGCAGATGAGCCGCGCGATCCGATTGTCGGCGTCCCCCCACGGAAAAACCTGGAACGTCGAGAGATCCGGCCGGAGCAACATGTCCGACTCCTCGGTCCTGACGAACCCCTCGATCGAGGACCCGTCGAACATGATGTCGCCCTCGAGCGCCTTCTCGAACTGCGACGCGGGGATCTCGACGTTCTTGTTGACACCGAGGATGTCCGTGAACTGCAGCCGCAGGTAGCGCACCTTGTGCGCGGTCGCCAGCTCGAGAATGTCGGCTTTGGTCGCCCCGGCCGATGAGACCGCGTTGCGCACGGCGGTCCGGCCGCCCGCCCGGCGGCTCGCCCCTGGACTCATGGTGCCAAGTATAGTGCAGTCTCCGACCGCTCCATACCTTTCGCCAATGTCCACCATGACACCTGCTTCATCGTCCAATCCTGCTGTTGATACCCCGGGCTCGGCGTCGACGCGTCCCTGCCCCAGCTGCGCCGCCGTCGTGCCCACGGGGCGGTTTTGTGTCGAATGCGGCGCGTCGCTCGAGGGCGGCGTCTGCGCTGTGTGTCGCACGCAACTCGAGCCCGGCGCGAAGTTCTGCCATCGCTGCGGGGCAGCGGCTGGCGCGCCGCCGCCACTCATCGGCGGACTTGCGGGCTCCAAACAGCTCATCGGGTTCCTGCCGTTGGGGATCGCCGCGCTCGCGATCGTCGCCCTCATCGCATTCATCGCCGGACGAAGCATTGGCGGCGGACCCGCGCAGGACACCTCTGCGACAGACCAGGCCGCGAGTGCCGAGACGCCGCCGGACGCCTCCGCAGGCGGCCCGGTCGCCGCAGGCGGCCCGATCCGCGCGCCAGACATCTCGAGCCTGTCTCCGCGCGAGCGGGCGGACCGGCTGTTCGACCGCGTGATGCGACTGGACGAGGAGGGCAAGCGTGACAGCGTCGACTTCTTCTCCCCCATGGTAATGGCCGCCTATCAGATGCTCGGCCCTCTCGATCTGGATCAGCATTACGATCTCGGTCGGATCGGCGAGGTGACTGGCGCGGCAACGCTGGCTCGCGCGGAGGCCGACACGATCCTTCGTGCCAATCCAACGCACCTCCTCGGCCTCGCCCTGGCAGCGCGAGTCGCAGTCGACGCGCGCCAGACGACCGAGGCTCGATCGTACTACCGCCGCCTGGTCGGAGCCGCCAAAGCCGAGCAGGCGAAGAACTTGCCCGAGTACGATCGGCACCGGCACGACATTGACACGGCCCTGACCGAAGCTCGCCAGCTGGGGCTTGGAAGCCCATGACCGCGCGCGTCGTCCGTCTGGCGCACAGTCCGGATTCCGACGACGCGTTCATGTTCTACGCGTTGGCGGAAGGCAAAGTCGATACCGGGGGCGTGCAGTACGTTCACGAATTGCAGGACATCGAGACCCTCAACCAGCGCGCGCGTCGCTCCGAGTTGGACGTGACCGCCGTCTCGATCCATGCGTACGCGTACCTTGTTGACTCCTACGCATTGCTGCCGCACGGGGCATCGATGGGAGACCGATACGGGCCGCGCCTCGTCGCGCGCGAGCCCCTGCGCCGAGCCGATGTGCGGGGACGACGGATCGCGATCCCCGGCCCGCTGACGACAGCGTACCTGGTGCTGTCGCTGTACCAGCCCGACTTCATTGCCGTTCCGACGCCATTCGACCAAATCGAAGATGCGGTCGTCAACGGCGACACCGAACTTGGCCTCCTCATCCATGAAGGCCAGTTGACGTACGGCGACCGCGGCCTGCACCTGGTCGCCGACATGGGCGAGTGGTGGTACGGCGAGACGGGGTTGCCGCTGCCGTTGGGCGGGAACGTGATCCGCAAGGATCTGGGGCCCGCCCTCATGGCCCAGGTCTCGCGTCACCTACGAGAGAGCATAGCCTACGGCCTCGCGCACCGTCGCCAGGCGCTCGACCACGCGATGCAATACGCACGTGGCCTGGACCGTACCAAGGCCGACACGTTCGTCGGGATGTATGTGAATGAATGGACCCTCGACTACGGCGAGCGCGGGCGCCAGGCCGTGCGCGAGCTCCTCTCCCGCGGCGTCGCGAGCGGCCTGGTTCCCGGCCCGGCCCGGGTGGAGTTTGCGGACTGAGGGACGTTAGACGTTAGACGTTGGACGTTGGAAGAAAACCTTGAGGCCACCTAGGGGCACCGTGGCTGGCCTCGAAGTTTGTCTTCCAACGTCTAACGTCCAACGTCCAACGTCCAACGTCTAACGTCCAGCCTCCCCGTTACAGCTGTTTCCCCGCGGGCGTCTTTGTTTCGTGACCCCTTACGCCCAATCCGTGCGCCGCGACCGCGCGGCGCGACCGCTGACGCCGGTGTCCTCCGCGGCGGCGGTGACTGCGGAGGCCATGCATGCCAGCGACGCGCTCAGTCATGTGGCGCGACGCCTTGCGGCGACGGGCACCGACGTCGGTGCCGCGATGGCGCTTCTCGCCAACAATGGCGTGACGTTGCTCGGCGCCGAAGGCGCGGTCGTCGCCCGCATTGACGGTGACCAGTTCCGGGTCGAGGCGGCAGCCGGGTCGCTGATCCCCATGGTCGGGTTTCAGGCGCCGCTCGCTGGCTCGTTGGCCGCGGACGCGTTGGCCCGGGGGCAGGCAGTCCTGGTGAATCAGGTACAGGGCGATGCGCGCGTGGACGTGCATTTCCTGACACCCTTTAGCCCGCGGCACGTCGCGATCGCGCCGCTGGTCGCCGGGCATGAGCCGTGCGGATTCCTGCTCGCGCTCAATAGCGAGCGCGGTGGCTTCACCACGGCTGACACCATGGTGCTGCAGCGCCTCGCCGATTTCGGCGCAATTGCACTCGTCCAGGTCACGGGCTGTCGGCACGCCGAGGCAGCCGCCCTCGATCAGGCGTGCCTGTCCCACGTCGTGCGCGAGATGAATCAATCGCTGGAGCTCGAGCGCATCGTATTCCTGGTCGCTCGCCACGCTGCTCGGCTCGCCGACGCGCGCGGCGCGCGCGTGATGCTCGTCGAACCCGCTGGCCTGTCGATCGTGGCTGCCGTCGGCGATGCAGCGGATGCCGTCGGCACCACCGTTGATCCGGCCGGTCAGTTCGCGCAGCGGGCGATCGAGCTCCTGACGGGCGTGCGGACGGCGGACCTGCGGTCGTACGCGGATGTCTGGCAGCGCACACCAGCCGCACGCGACGACTCGCTCGGCGAAGGCCGTCCCAATGGCGTCGCCGTGCCGCTCATCGTCGGAGGACGCGCGATCGGGGCGATCGCTGCGTTCGGCAACGAGAGCCGCGACTTCGATGAGCGCGACCAGTCGATCCTGCAGAGTCTGGCCGACCATGCGGCGATCGCCGTCGAGAACGCGCGCCTCTATCGCGCGGCCGCGTACATGGCCCGTCATGCCAACGTCCTCGCAGCCTCCGCGCGCGCACTCGCCGTCAACCCGACGCCGGAAGCCGTCATGGCCGGCATCTCACGCGTGGCCTGCACCGCCCTCGGTGCCGACGGATTCAGCGTGTTCCTCGCCAACCCGACCACGCGTCGCGTCGATCTCGCGCACACCGAAGGCGTCGGCACGGGAATCATCAACTGGACCCCCAATCGGTTCTGGTCCATGGCCGCGGGCGAGGTCACCACGTCGGGCGTGCCGTTCTACGTGTCGGATGCGGAGTCGCTGTATCACACGCTCAATCCGCCCGAGCTCCTGGCCTATCGCGCGGCACGGATGCGGTCGATCGCATTTCTCCCGTTGCCAAGCGACGGCGCGCAACACGGTGTGCTCGTCCTCCGTTTCCTCACTCAGCACCGCTTCGACGATGCCGAACGCCACCTGCTCACCGATTTCGCCACACAGGTGGCGGTCGCGATTCGCAATGCCCAGCTCGCGGAAGCCGAACGCGCCAGCCGCGATCGTGAAGGGGCGTTGAAGGAGTCGATGCACCAGACGGAAAAACTCGCCGCGCTTGGCGAGCTCGTAGCTGGCGTCGCGCACGAGTTGAACAACCCGCTGACCGGCATCTCGACTTTCGCGCAGCTGCTCCTCGAGGATCCGCTTTCGGAGGAGCAAAGCGAATCCGTGCGAGAGATCAAACGTGAGGCCGACCGCGCGGTGGGCGTGGTTCGCGAGTTGCTGGCCTTCTCGCGGAAGACCGGGCCCCGACTCATCGCGGTCGATCTCAATGCCCTTATCCTGCATACCGTGCGGCTTCGCGCGTACTCGCTCCAGTCGACCGGCATCGAGGTTCGCACCGAGCTCGACCCGGTGCCGCCGATGGCGATCGGAGACGATCAGCGGTTGCAACAGGTGATGCTCAACCTCGTCGTCAACGCGGAATACGCCATGCACCGCGCACCGACTCGCGTGCTCACGATTCGCACCACGCGGCAAAGCGTGGCCGGGATCCCGCGCGTCGTCATCGACGTCATTGATACCGGGACGGGGATGACGCGCGACGTGATCCCCCACATCTTCGAGCCCTTCTTCACCACCAAGCCCGCCGGGGTCGGGACGGGCTTGGGCCTGAGCGTAAGCCACACGATCATCCAGTCGCACGGCGGCACGATCGATGTGCAAAGCACACCGGCTGTTGGCACGACATTCACCGTGGCACTTCCGGAGTACGTCGCCAGTACGAATGGACGGGTGGTGGCCCCATCCACAGCGGCTGCGCGCCCGTCTGGCCCCGCCGCCCGTCTGACCGCGCCCGAAACCGACGCCCCGAGACGCGCGGCTCCCGCCGCCCCGACCGGGGAGACACCACGTGGCGCGCAGACACCATTGCCCACGAAACCCCCGCATGTCGACTGATAGATTCAAAGACCCACCACTCCGACCAGATACCGCTCCGCCCCCTCGGGAATCGTTGCAATCGCCGCCCGTCGAGCGCGACGCGTCGGCCCCGCGTGTGCTCGTGGTCGACGATGAAGAGCTCATTACGCGGGCCCTGGCGCGCTATCTCGGGACACGGGGCTATGAAGTGGAGACGGCCAGCTCCGGCCCCGCGGCCCTCGAGGCGCTCCGACGCACTCGCTTCTCCGTGATGCTGTGCGACGTGCGCATGCCCGGCCTCTCCGGCCTCGAGGTCGTGCCGCGCGCCCTCGAGATCGATCGCGATCTCGCCATCATGATGTTGACCGGCGTCAACGATGCGCCGACGGCAGCCGGTGTGCTCGCGACCGGCGCGATGGACTACCTGCTCAAGCCCGTCGAGCTGGTGGAGCTGCAGCAAGCCATCGAGCGAGCCCTGCACCGCCGCGAGCTCGAGATGGATCGGCGAACGGTCGATCGCCTGATCAAGGAGGAAGTGGCTGCGCGCACCGAGGAGCTCGAGCGCGAGAAGCAGTCGCTCGGCGCGATGTCCGTCGCGACGGTCGAAGCATTGGTGAATGCAATGGAAGCGAAAGACGTCTATCTGCGCGGCCACTCGCAGCGAGTCTCTGACCTCGCGGGCTGGATCGCGGAGGAGCTGCATCTCGACACGCAGACCATCGCGCATGTGCGGATCGCCGCCCGCATACACGATATCGGGAAGATCGGGATCCAGGAGTCCGTGCTGAACAAACCCGGTCCACTGACACGCGAAGAGTTCGACCACGTGAAAGAGCACGTCCGCATCGCGCTCGACATCCTCTCGCCGCTCAAGCATCTGGGGCCTGCGATCGACTTCGTGGCCGATCATCACGAGCACTGGGACGGCCAGGGCTATCCGCACGGCAAGGCCGGCGAAACGATCTCGATCGGCGGTCGCATCCTGGCAGCCGCGGATGCCTACGACGCATTGACCTCCACCCGCGCCTACCGCCCGGCCCGGCGGCCCGGCGAGACCGTCGACTATCTCGGCGCTCACGCCGGCGATCTGTTGGACCCGAAAGTGTATGAAGCGCTGACGACGGTGCTGAGAAAGCGGGTGTCGGGTGAGAGTCGGGTGCAGGACTGACTACGGGTCTGGGGTTTGGGGTTGGGGGTAACTGTCAACTACACCGCCTTCCCAGCCACAACCCACCCCGTCACCTGCGCCACCCGCGCCCCCTCCACCCGGGCGACCGTAAGATCGGCCTCCGTCGCGCCGCCGGTGCCGGTCGTGCTCGTGGCGCCGTACGGGCTCCCGGCCGTGAACACAGCGCGGTCGGTGTATCCCGGCGGGACGAGGATCATCCCCAGGTTGGCCATGACGGTCATGATCGAGAACAGCGTCGTCTCATGACCGCCGTGCGGCGTTTGCACCGTCGTGAACGCCGCACCGACTTTGTCGATGAACGCCCCCTTGGCCCATAGTGCCCCTGCCTGGTCGAGCACGAGCTTGAGCTCCGCCGAGACGACGCCAAACCGCGTCGGCGTCCCAAGGATCAGCGCATCATGCTCCACCAGCTCCTGCACGCCGCTGAGCGTCTCGTACTGCGCCGCGAGGCGATCGCGACTCTCTTTCCATTTCGGTTGTGCTGTGATGACGTGCTCGGGCGCAAGGTCGACGACGCGGCGAACCGTCACCGTGGTCGATGGGACGCTGCGCGCACCTTCCGCGATCGCATCCGCCAGCAGAGCCGTGTGGCCGGTTCGGCTATAAAACGCGACGAGTACTCTTGGCATTACGTGGAAATGTTGTCGAGCGGTCCGCTTGACGCCACGTCGCGCAGAGTGTATTCAGCGGTTCGGCATCTGAAGTACATCAGCTACGCGCGCGCAGGCAGCCTCGGGCATGGGGTGTGCAGCGCGGGCTCGATTCAGTAGATGACGTCCTAAAATTTCATGGAGGGGTCATGCCGCGCGGTGACAGGCTGCGGGAGGGGTCCGACGTAGAGCTGCACTTCTCCGATCGCGACGACGAGGGGGAGGACTTGGGCTACGGTGGAGGGGGGGGAGCCTCGTACGACGACGACGACGAAGAGGATGGCGGCTGGGCAGTAACCAAGGACGCCAGCGACGACCTCTGGGACAGCACCGAGGATGAAGGCGACGACGACGAGGACGGCGAAGAGGGCATCACCGCCGTCGAGGTCATCGACGTCGAGGAAGAGGAAGAAGGCGATCTGTTCGGCGGAAGCCTCCGTAGCCGCGGCCAGCGAGGTCGGCCGCCCGGCTCCGGGTCGCGCCCGGCAGCCGGCGCCAGCCCCGCCGCGGCGTCCGCCGCGAAGAGCGCTGCACATACGAGCGCCGGACACGCGGCAGCCCACGCCGGCACCAGTCACGCTGCTCGAAAAGCTCCCGCCGCCGCCAAGAAGCCAGCCGCCAAGAAAGCCGCTCCCAAGAAAGCCAGCCGGCCCGCCGCCAAGAAGAAGCCGGCCGCCCACGCAAAGGCCAAGTCTGGCGGCAGCACCAAGAAGGCGGCCAAGAAAAAGAAGCGGTAGGAGCAGAAGGCCAACTGCGGGGTCAGGGGCGGGCGGTACGCGCCCGAGAAAGGAGAAAAGGGAAAGGAGAGAGGAGACCTGCGCCTCGGATTTCAGCGGTCGTCTCCTTTCTCCTTTCTGGCGTTCTCCTCTCTCGGGCGCTTTAGCGCCCACGGCAGTATCGCGACATCAGCCCAACACTGCTAACATTGCCCCATGGCGGAGTCCCCCGTGACGCTGCTGCGGGTCCACGCGAGCTATGCACCCTGGAACGCCCGAGGGTTGGCAGCGCACGCGACCGCGCTCGTGGACGCAGCCGGTCTGCGCCCCACCAACGCATCCGCTCGAGCAGCCCCAAGCGCCCGTGCGATTCGGTTCTATGTAGCCAACGGGCTGCTCGACCGGCCCGAAGGCACTGGTACCGCCGCGACCTACGTCTACCGGCACTTGTTGCAGTTGCTCGCCATCAAGATCCGGCAGCGCGAGGGACATACGCTCGACGCGATCAAGCAGGAGTTCCTGGGCGTGACCGGCGATGCCCTCGAGCGACGGGTCGCACAGGCACTTGCGCCCGCGTTGGGCGCCGGAGCCGCGACCGCGGTCGCACACGACAATGATGCTCCCGTCCGCTGGCGTCGGCTCCCGGTGGCCGATGGGATCGAGCTCCACGTGCGCGACGATTCGCCGCTCGCGCGAGACGCCGCTCTGACCGCGATGCGGGAAGCAGTCCGCGCAGCGCTCGGCCGCCGCAGCGAGTAGTTGGAGAATGGAGGGTCGCTCCATGCGCTTTGCCACCGCCACTATCGTCATCACCGGCGTCGGGCACGAAGGGCAAGTCGGAGAAGCGATCGCCCGGGCATTCGCCGCCGAGGGCGCCACGCTCGCCTTGCTTGACCGGACGCCGGACGCCGTCGCTGCCCGGGCGGCCGCCCTGACCGCCACCGGCGCTCGCGCAACCGGCTATGCCTGTGATTTGACCAATCCGGCCGAAGTCGCGGAGGTCGCCGCCCGGGTTGCGACGGCGACGCCCGAGATCGATGCGCTCGTCAACGTGGCCGGCGGATTCGCGATGAGCGGGCCCCTTGGCAAGGCGGATGCGACTACGCTGCGACGCCAGATCGACGTGAACCTGACCACCGCATGGGTCGCCTCCAACGCCTTCGTTCCGCTGATCAAGGATGGTGGCTCAGTGGTCTACTTCGCGTCGGCGAGTGTGCTGCCGGGCGCCCGCACCGCGAACATGAGTGCGTATGCCGCCGCGAAGGCCGGTGTGGTCGGCCTCATGCACGCCATGGCCGACGAGGGACGCTCGCGCGGCATCCGCGCCAACGCCGTCGCGCCCATCGCGATCCGCACAGCAGACAATCTGCGCGACATGGGAACCAACGTCCGCTATGTCGAGCGCGAAACAGTAGCGAAAGCGGTGCTGTTTCTCTGCTCGGCTGATGCGCGCGCGATTACTGACCAGGTCATCAGGTTAAGCGACTGAGCGACTCCTCTCTCTCCCCCTCCGCCTCCCCGTTCCCCTCCCTTCCCCGCCGGGACGTTCACGGCCGGGCGCTCCGTCCGGTTCTTCTCGATCGGGCACTGGAGCTCCTGCCCCTCTTTCGGCTGAGCGACTCCACGGAAGAGAACGCCGTCACCTACGCCCCAGGACCCCCGCACCCCAGGGGGAGCCGATGGCGGGTGCTGCCTACACCCGGCGATCGGGTGCCGGGGACATTCGATCAGGATGTGTACATCGAGCTGCTCCATCGGTATTTCGAGGCCGGCTCGCCAGCCAATGGCACCGTGAGCTTCACGCTCCACGCGTTCCTGCGTGCCATGGGACGCCGGGTCGATGGACGGACGTACGGCCAGCTGCGAGGCGCGCTTGCACGGCTCGAACGAAGCATCCTCGAGTCGACTGGCGCCTATTTCGCGGCCACTGCGGCCGAGCCGCCGCTCGCGACGTCACGGCCCGCCGGTCGCTATGTCGACGACCGTCTGACCCTGCTCACCGCCGTTGCCATCGATCGACGGCGTGCAGTCGACCGCGACCAGCTCGCGCTCTTTGAAACACTGTCGGCCAACGAGCCCGGAGAGGCGCACGTCACCCTGTCACCGGCCGTTCGCGCGAATATCGAGGCTGGGTACACCACAACGCTGTCGGCAACGCGGTATTTCGAATTGCCATCGCCAACCGCACGGCGACTCTACCGCCTGATCGCCGCGGTGCAAGCCGAAATGGAGAACGGTCACGACACCCCCGTCGATGCGCCCGACGAGATCGCTGATGGCACGGTCGAACCCGATGCGGCCGGGCCACGCGGCTCAGGACAAGACGTGGAAAACGGTGCCGCGCCCCGCCAGAGCAGCGCAGTGGAAGCGGTTGCCGACCAGCCGCACCGTGCGCGACCGACCACTCGGTTCGTCTGGAACGTTGCGCTCGACGCGTTGGCGGAACAGCTTCCTCTCTCGCAACGGTACCCTTCCCACCTCCAGCGCGTACTCGAACCGGCACATGCGATGCTGAAAGCAGCCGGTGTTGTACGGGACGCCGTCATTCGGCAACAAAGACGCGCATGGGTCGTCCACTATGAGTTACCCTGACCGGCACGGGCGCTTCGCGCCCGTAGAAAGGAGACGGAAACAGGAGAAAGGAGACAACGGCCGGCCGGCTAGGACCGGTAGGGGCGACGCGTCGCGTCGCCCTTCGCACCGTCTGACCGATGCCTGGGGCTACGCATTCGCCCCAACGACACCATCATCACCTGACGTACAAAACACGACGCCCCCACCCGAGTAACAAACCATGGCAACCAAACTCGACAAGACGATCAAGCGAGAACTCGAGAATGGACGGACAGCCCTACACGGTCGCCATCTCGCCGGCGGGTATCAAAATCACGCAGAAAGGCTACCGAAAGGGCCGCGGAGATGACATGGAAATCGCTCTGGGCGGGCGGCCAGGAGGAAGGAACGACCTCAGGTGCGGGAACTCCCGGATCGCCTTCGAGTATGTAGAAGGTAGCCCTGGGGTTGCCGGCCGCGCATGTGACTGCGGCCCGCGCTGTGCGGGTCAAGTCGCCGCCGCTGGCAGTCCCCTTTTGTTTGCGCATCTAAAGCGCGCGCAAGCCCCGTATTGTCACCTTGTCCATACTTCGCATGCCTTCCTTTCGTCGCCCCCGCCTTCGCACGTTGGCACTTGGCTCACTCGTCCTGGTACCGCTGATCGCGGGTGGGTTCGCGATTCAGTCCCGAGTGGCCGGCGACAGCAGTCTCGTCTTTGAAGAGGTAATGAAACTCGTCAACGAAAAGTTTGTCGACACCCTCGACGCGTCCTCGTTGTACGAGAAAGCGGCCCAGGGGCTAGTACACGAGCTCAATGACCCGTACACCGAGTTGTACACGCCCAAGCGTGCGACCGAGTTCCAGCGCCGCACCGGCGGCCGCTATGGCGGCATCGGTATGGAGATTGGCGAGCTGGAGGGCGGCATCGCCGTCATCCACGTCTTCCCACACACGCCGGCCGAAGAGGCGGGCGTCATGGAGGGCGATCGCATCATCCAGATCGAGTCGGCGTCCACTCGCGGGTGGAAGCTGGGACAGGTCTCTGACTCGCTCCTCGGCAAGCCCAGCACCAAGGTCACGGTCAAGTTCGAGCGCGCCGGCGTCCCGACGCCGATCGAGTACCGCTTCACGCGCGCGATCATTCACGTTCCGGCGATCCCGTTTGCGATCATGCTCGACAACAAGATCGCGTACGTGCCCCTCGGACAGTTCAACGAAGATGCAGCCGAGGATCTCGAGGCGGCGCTGCGCCGGCTCGTCATGACCGAGGGCGCGAAGGGCGTCATTCTCGATTTGCGCGATGACCCGGGCGGGATTCTCGATCAAGCGTTCGCCGTCAGCAACGTCTTCCTCAAGGAAGGCGATGAAGTGGTCAGCGTGCGCGGTCGCGGCTCGCCGACCCAAACTTTCGTGACGAAGGACAAGCCGCTGCTCGCATCCACACCGCTGGTCGTGTTGCAGAATGGTGGCAGTGCGAGCGCCTCTGAGATTGTCGCCGGTGCGCTCCAGGACCACGACCGCGCGCTCATCATCGGCACGACGTCATTCGGGAAGGGCCTCGTTCAAACCCTCTTCCCGCTCGACGGCGGCTACGCGCTCAAGATGACCACCGCCAAGTGGTACACGCCCAGCGGCCGGTCCATTCAGAAGGAGCGCAAGCTCCTGGCCGACGGCGAGTTCGTCGAGGTGACACCCGACTCGGTCGAGACGGACTCAGCCCGTAAGGCGCGCCCGGCATTCAAGTCGGACGCTGGCCGGACCGTGTACGGTGGTGGCGCCATCACGCCCAATGTTGTCGTGAAGCCCGATACGTTCACGACTCAGGAGCAGGCGTTCAACAAGATCATCGCCGCCAAGTCGCCGGAAGTGTACCAGGCGCTGGCGAGCATTGCACTGGACCTCAAGACCAAGGTTAAGTCGCCGTCGTTTACCGTCCAGCCAGAATGGCGCGACGACTTCTTCAAGCGGCTGACAGCTGCCAAGGTCAACGTCAGCCGGCAGCAGTACGACTCGGTTTCGGGCTACGTCGACCGGCTGATCGGTGCGCGCGTGGCACGGACCGCCTTCGGCGATTCCGCTGAGAAGCGGCGCGACTTGGATCTGGACGTGCAACTGCGCAAGGCGGTCGAGCTCATGCAACACGCGCAGTCCGAAAAGGACCTCTTCGCCGAGGCGCAGCAGGTGTACAGCGCGAAGACGAACTAACAGAGGGGTTTAGGGCGGGCGCTACGCGCCCGAGAAAGTAGACCTGCAGAGAGTAGAAAGTAGACCGGGCGATCCTTGGTCTACTTTCTACTTTCTGTGCTTCTACGTTCTCGGGCGCGTAGCGCCCGCCCCAAACCCCAGACCCCAGACCCGCTTTTCTACTAGCTTCCACCTAACCTCTCCCCACTGCCATGGCCGGTCTCATCGTTCTCCTCATCCTGATCGTCGCGGCGCTGTACACCCTTTCGAGCGCGATCAAGATCGTCGGACAAGCCGAAGTAATGGTCATTGAACGGCTCGGCCGCTTCAATCGGGTCGCGCGCTCGGGGCTCAACATCCTCGTCCCGTTCGTCGATCGCCCGCGCACCATTGACGTGCGCATGTTCGACACCGATGTCAACGGCGTCAAGCGGGTCACGGCGGGATCGACATCACGCATCGACCTGCGGGAACAGGTCCTGAGTTTTCCCAGCCAGTCGGTGATCACGAAGGACAATGTGACGATCGACATTGATGCGGTGATCTACTACCGCGTGTCGGATCCGCAGAAGGCGACATATGCGGTGCAGAATCTCCCCTTTGCGCTCGAGACGCTGACGCGCACCACGCTGCGCAACATCGTCGGCGAGATGGAGCTCGACCAAACGCTCGTCTCGCGCGACACGATCAACAAGCGGATGCGCGATGTCATCGAAGAGGCGTCGATTGGATGGGGTGTCGACGTGACACGCGTGGAGCTGCAGTCGATCGAGCCGCCGCGCGATATCCAGCAGTCGATGGAGCTCCAGATGCGCGCGGAACGCGAGCGGCGCGCCGCCGTGACTCAGGCGGAGGCGGGCAAGCGCGCTGCGATCCTCGAAGCCGAAGGCGTTCGAGAATCGGCCGTGCTGCGGGCGCACGGCATGGCCGAAGCGCGACTGGCCATGGCGCAGGCCGAGGCAGAGACGATTGGCCGGATCGCGGCGGCGCTTCCGGCCGGACAGGCAACGGAGGCGGCCGCGTACCTCCTGGCCCTGCGCTATTTCGAGGCCCTTCCGGCCGTCGCTCAGGGTCAGGCGACGACCCTGTTCCTGCCGGCGGAAGCATCTGGCGTCCTGGGCGCGCTCGGCAGCCTGCGCTCGCTGCTCAAGGAGAGCGCGACCCCCAAGCGCGACGTCCCGCGCGGTCCCTCGAACCAGCCGCGGCCCGATCCCGGTTCTCAGACCGGCTCGGCACCGTTGGGCGCTGGCACCCGAGCGATAGGAGCGATCGGATCCGGATCCTGTCGATCGTCCGGAGACGGCGGCACTTGAAAGGAGGATCGCCCCGACCGATCACGCGGGACCGCGCCGAGCGCATCGCGCGCGCCCACGCGTGTGAGAACTGCGGCGAATACAACTACAAACGTTTAACGATCAAGCCCGCCAGCACCGACCAGCGCACCGAGTTCGGCGAGCGCTGGCACGTGACCAAGGCGTGCGGCGTCTGCGGCCAGGAACACGAGATGGGGATCGATGCCGATGGCGAGATCGTGTATGTGGCGTGACCGCATTGGGTTACGTACCGTGGGCTAGGCCGCAGTGTCCAGAGCCGGCGAGGTGCACCGTAGCTGGCCTGCGAAGTTTGTTTCCAGCGTCCAGCGTCCAACGTCCAGCGTCTAGCATGGTGCCTGAAACATCCAGCCTCGGGCACGGTATAACCCCCTTGGCCGCAGTCCCCCGAAACCCTTCGAGGCCTCAGGGGCGCCGCCTGGGCAAGTCGGCGACAGGCCGAGTTACGTTTCGGTGCAACCGGTGCGCAAGCGCGTCGCGCCTGGGAGTACACTTGGAGGACACATGCGTAAGCCACGTCCGAATACATACAATCCCGCCCAGGCTCTTCATCTCATTGCCAGTGACCGCACGGGGTCGCCGTTGAGCTGCCCCTCGTGCTCTGGACCGATCGAGCGAGATCCCAACCGTGTGCCGCCCCCGCCAAAGTGCCACGTGACGCTGCGTTGCACGCGCTGCGGTCGGTTCGCACGCTATATCGCGGGAGCCGCGTAGCGCGCGCCTCGCCACATTCGGAGCGCGACGCGCGCGTCGCGCTCCGATCGTCAGCTAGGAGAAAACACGAGGGCCAGTCGCGACCGACCGCGACTGGCCCTCTCGCTGGTCATCTCGCGTTACCCGCTACCCATCACCCGTTACCCGCTTTGCTGCTTTGCTAGCGAGCCGTAGCACATTCACTACGATGCGCATCGCATCGCGGGCATAGCCGAGTCCGTCGCGATCCACAGTTGTACACTCTGTGTCTCTACCTTCTCCAGCCTGCAGCACTGGTGTCGTGCACAGAATTTGCGGGCCTCCAGCCCAGCTTCTGTACAGTTGCTGCTGGGCCCCGTTTATCTTGCCATCCCGTGTAGTTCGTTGAGTTAGTTGTTGTTCGGTAGGGGCGACGCACGGCGTCGCCCGCTTAGTTCGCGAAGCATCACAGTTAGCCCCGATCGGGGGAGAGGGCGTTGCAATGGCACGGCTACAAGGCACCGTGAAGTGGTTCAATGATGCGAAGGGCTATGGATTCATCTCCCGCGAGGGCGGACCGGATGTCTTCGTGCACTTCAGTGCAATCCAAGGCAGCGGGTTCAAGTCGCTGGCCGAGGGTGATCGCGTCGAATTCGAGATCGTTCAGGGCCAGAAGGGCCCACAAGCGTCCGACGTGACGAAGCAAGGGTAAACGAGGCCGCAAGCATCAGAACGGCAATCAAACACCGAGGGCTAGTGACAGCACTGCGTCACTAGCCCTCGGCGTTTCGCCTCCACCGGCTCGGTCGCTGTCACGTCACGCAGCGACGCAGGACTTCCCGGTCACGAGCGGCAATTCGATCTGCGAACGTTGCCCGTCACGCGCGATGCCGCGGACGTCGTCCGCCGGACGGCGAAGCGTATCCGTGTCGGGAGCCGCCATGTGAGCGTCGGCGTCAGCCTCTCCCGACTCTCCGCCCGTGGGGTCGGGGCCTGCCTCGCTCTCACCCAGCTGCAGCGTCTGGTGGTAGAAGCGCAACGCCTGAATGGGTGCTCGGAGACTCGACGGACTCGCTCGACTGATCGCGATCGCTTCCTCGCGAACCTGACGCGGGAGCGAGCGAGCCAGCGGATGCGCCAATAGCCGGTGGATCGCAATCGCGTCGTGGGCGAGCAACGCCGTGCACAACTCCTCGAGATATGCCAGCATGCGACGCCTCCACCGGGCTTATGGGTACACCTTGCAGCTACAAGCCACCCACCCGCAAGTGTACGGGGCTAGCGAGACAGGGACGTTACAGCACTCCGTCGAGTCACGCCCGTCTGTGCGCAGTCATCATCGATTCGACACGGCGAAAATTACAGCAGGGTTCGTTCCCCCCCAAACACCCTACGTCCACGCCCGTATCTTCGTTTAGGCGCGTACCGGAATAATTGGGCCGGCCGACCGCGCCCATCACGGCGCCATTCGTCAGTCCCTTCGACCATCGCGGCCGACTCGAGGGACCGCCGAAAACTGGCCTTGTGCAGCTTGTGGCCCAGCAAGATCTCATAGATCCGCTGGAGTTCACTCAGCGTAAACGTACTCGGCAGCATGCGAAATGCGACGGGGGTGTAGCCGACGCGCTCCCGCACAACTGTCAGTGCGGCCGCTACAATCGCCCGCTGGCGCGGCGCGAGCGGCGGGAGCTCCGCCACCGGGAACCACACCGCGTCACCCCCAGCCGACGACAAGGTCCCCACCGGCACCGCGCCAACGAAGGCAACCGACAGGTCGACATCCGACGGGTGACGCCGACCATCAGCAAACGCGCCGACCTGCTCGAGCCACAGCGACGCCGCTGGCAACGCCGACCGCGCCACCCGCAACGCCACGTCATTGAGCGTCACCTCCGACGCCCGCGCCACACTCCACGGCATTGCCCAGCGCTCCAGAGCCCCCTCGGGCGAGCGCTGAAGTAAGACCGCCAAATGCCGGTCAAGCGGGGTCAACAGTACGACGTCGACGGCATAACCGGAGCGGCGCGACGCCGCCGGCGCGACGCGATCGGGCACGTCGGGCAGTTAGTGGCGAGGGGATACTAAAGTCAAGGGACCAAGGGGGCGCTGGACGTTGGACGTTAGACGTTGGACGTTAGACGTTGGACGTTAGAGACAAACCTCGAGGCCAGCGACGGTGCATATGGCTGGCCTCGAGGTTTGCTTCCAACGTCCAACGTCTAACGTCCAACGTCTAGCATTTAGCTCTTCATCCTCGACTGCCACCGCTTCAAGTACTTCGCGACCTCGACGTTGTTGGTCGCGATCTGCACGAGCACCGCCAGCGCGCGCTGCGGGTCCCGGTCAATCGCCTCGGCCACAATGGGCGGCGCGTGGCCAATGCGCCGCAACGGATCGGCCCGGCGCTCCACGAGCAGCGAGGCGCGCACCTCGGCCTCATCAGAATCGGACGTCGATTCGATGGAGACGTAGCCCCCGCCTGGCAGCGGACGCCGATATAGCGGTCGAGGGACTCTCATCGGGTCACCATTGGGCGTTCGGACCTGCAATGAAGGAGAAGGTTGGCTCCGACCCTGGTAGGTAGGCCACCCCCTGCGCGGGCAGCACACGCCGCACCGCGATGAGCCGCTGATTGAACCAGGTGCGATGCCCCCGCGGACCACCGGTCAGCCGATCGATCCGGACGTGATGGTTGGTGCTCGAGGCGTGAATGATCGAGTCGCCCCCCATGTAGATCGCGATGTGCTGCGCACCATGCCCGCCCCAGAAGAAGAGCAGATCCCCCTGCTCGAGCGAGTCGCCGGGAAGTGGCGCCTCGCCCACCGCCGCTTGCTCGTGCGCTGTACGAGGAAGAACCACGCCATGGAGGGCAAACACATACCGGACAAACCCTGAACAATCGAACGCGCGCGGCGTCGTACCGCCCAAGCGATACGGGGCGCCCAGGAACCGGCGCGCACTCCGGACGATGTCCATGCCCTGCACCACCGCGCGCGTCGCCACGACATGCAATGCAGGGGCGTGCGCAGCCACTGCGACAGACGCGCTGGCGTCCCGCCGCCCCTGCGCACTCGCGGTGCGCCCAGACCCGGCCAGCACACCCGCGAGCAACCCCAATGAACCCGCACGTACGAGGATGGAGTACATCTGGAGAAAGACGAGTTACGGGTCCGGGGGTAACCGGGGGCGGGAACGGCGGGGTCTAGGGTCTGGAGACGGCCGCTAGCGCGGCCGTCCCCAAACCCGCCGTTCCCGCCCTACTTGGCGGCTAGGCCTTGCCCGGCGACGAACCCGCCGATCGAGATCGGCAACCGCCCGACGATCGTGTTGACTCCCGCGAGCGCGTCCGCCGCCGCCACCTGCGAAACTGGGAGACCGCCCCACGCCACCAGGTACGTGGGAATCGCGGGGACCTGCGTGAGGAAGTAGGGGTTGCCGAATGCGATCACGACGGGTCGCGTGTGACGATTCGCTAGCTGCGTGACGAAACTCGTGATCAGCGAAGGAGCACTGAGGGTGGTTGCACGGTCGCTCTGCCCGATGTACATGCCCACGACGGTCACCGCCGCCGAATCCGCCTCCTCCAGCACGCGTGACGGCTTGTCGCCCGGGTCATCGGCATCGATGAATTCCGCGCGTGTGTCCCGGAAGCTCTTCCGCAGCTCCGTCGCGAAGGCCACTCCGGCCGCCAGGTCGGGGCGATGCGCGATCGTCACGCTCAACACCCGCGCGCTGAGCGGGATCGTCAGTGGCAGCGTGTGGAGCGAATCCTTCACCAGCGTGATGGATCGATTGGCGACCAACTGCGCAAACGCCTTGTTGGTCGAGTCGCCGACGATGGTGCGCACCGAGTCCACGTCGACGAGGCGGTGTCGATCGAGACCCATCTCCGCCTTGAGATCGAGGATGCGCTTGACTGCGCTGTCGACTCGGCCCTCGGAGTATCGGCCCTCAGTAACCCCCGCCACGATCGCGTCGATCGCCTGGTCCACATCGACGACCTGGATCAACACATCAGCACCCGCGGCGACGGCACCCTTGATGGACTCCTCGGGCCCGAAGTGGTCCAGGAGCGCGCGCATGTCCATGGCGTCGGACACGACGAGCCCCGAGAAGCCCAACTGGCGCCGCAGGAGACCGGTGAGGACGGGGCTGGACAATGTGCCGGGCCTACCCGTCGAGTCGAGCGCGGGCATGGAGCCATGAAACGTCATGATGGCCCCGACGTGCGATGTAATCGCCGCCTCGAACGGAACCAGCTCGACGCTGTCGAGCCGCGCCCGCGACGCACTGACGACGGGTAGGCCCAGATGCGAGTTGACGTCCGTGTCGCCGTGCCCGGGGAAATGCTTCCCTGTCGCGATCATCCCATGTTCCTGGACGCCCCGGATGAACGCGCGCCCGAACTCCGCGACCATACGCGGGTCTTCCCCGTACGACCGGGTGTTGATGACCGGGTTGTTCGGATTGTTGTTCACGTCGAGAACCGGCGCAAAGTCGATATGGATCCCGAGTGCGCGTCCCTCGACCGCCGTAATACGCCCTTCCTCGTACGCCAGCGCCGTGTCCCCGGTCGCCCCAAAAGCCATCTGTGGCGGGAACACGGTCGCCCCGCCCAGATCAATCGCGTTGGGGACGAAGTACCCGCCCCGCGCGCGCATCCCGGCGCCGTACTCGAGGTCGCTCGACACAAGCAGTGGGAGCGGCGCGAGGCGCTGCAGCGCGTTGAGCTTGAGCGCGATCTCGTCGGGCGACCCGACCGACATCAAGAGGCCGCCGACGCCATCATTTGCCACCGCGTGCACCAACCTTCGCCACGCCGGCGCATCGGTCGTGACGTAGTCACCGAACAGGTTGGGCCACACCATCTGCGCCGCCTTCTGCCGCAGCGTCAGCGTCGCCAGCACGGAGTCGGACCAGGCCGCACGAGAGGGGCGCGCGAGCGCGGTCGGCGCCTCGACGGGCGTCGGTGGCGTACCGGGCCCTTTGTGATGACTGGTGCATGCCGCGGGCGCGAGTGCCGTCAGAGCAGCCAGGCCCGCACAGGTGACTCTCGAGTGATGCCGTCGGATCGAGCCTGCCAGCGTCCGTCTCACGCGCATATCAGCTAATGGACGGCTCAAGAAAGGAAAGGAGACAAACTCGCATGCACGTTGCCGGCCGTCTCCTCACTCCTTTCTCCTCACTCCTTGCTCCTCTCTCCTCTCTCGGCCCGCGAAGCGGCCGCGCCACGCTTCGCTCACCAGTTGATCGTGCCTTGCTTCGACGTGTCCACGTCCTCTTCGTGACCGGTTTTGAAGAGGAACGCCTCGAGATTCTTCGTCAGAAACGCGCGCGCCTGCGGATCCATCACGTTGAGGCCGTAGTGGTTGATGAGCATGGTCTGCTGGCGGACCCACTGGGCCCAGCAATCCTGACAGATCTCGCCCACGATCCGGGCGCCAATCGGGCCAGGGAACGGTGCGCGCGCAAACGCCGCACGCGTCTGGCCGCAGCGGGAGCAGGTGATGTCGGGCATGGGGGGAAAGATAACGGGACTTAGACGTTGGACGTTGGACGTTAGAAAGGAAACCTCGAGGGCCAGCTAGGTGCTCCGTAGCTGGCCCTCGAGGTTTGCCTTCCAACGTCTAACGTCCAACGTCAAACGTCTAGGCCCTTGCGTACTTCACCTTCGCCAACCGGATCCAGGACAGCAGTTTGATATACACCCAGCCGATGTCGAACTCGTACCACTTCGCGGCGAACTTGGCCGAATGGGGATCGGCGTGGTGGTTGTTGTGCAGCTCCTCACCACCGAGCCAGATCGCAACAGGCAAGATGTTTCGACTCTCGTCTTTGACCTCGAAGTTCCGATAGCCGAGCGCGTGCCCCACGCCGTTGATGATCCCCGCCGCCCAGAACGGGATCCAGATCATTTGGATGCCCCACACCAACGCGCCGACGAAGAACCCGAACAGGTAGAGGTCGATCGCCAACATCAGGAAGATGCCCAGTACGTTGCGCGGTTCGAGCAGGTGCCGCTCCAGCCAGTCATTGGGCGTTCCCTTGCCGTACTTCTCGAGGATGCCGGGTTGGCGAACCGCGTTGCGGTAGTAGAGGGCACCCTTGATCACGATGTTGCGCAAGCCTTCGATCAGCGGACTGTGCGGGTCCCCCTCGCGATCGGCATAGGCGTGGTGCTTGCGATGGCACGCCACCCATTCTTTTGTCACGATCGACGTCGTCAGCCACAGCCAGATGCGCATTGGCACTGCGGCGACGGAGTGAAACACGACGCTACGATGCGTCTGCGCTCGATGCAGGAAGAGCGTCACGCACACGTTGGTGAAGTGACCCGCCACCAGCACGAACAGCACGGGAATCCACCAATGTGACGCCCAGCTGCCGAATCCCGGCATGTCAGTTACTCCAAAGTGAGTCACGCTGTGATCTACGCCACGCGCCAAGCCGACACGAGCGTGCCGGCCGACGTAGACGTTAAAGATACACGGTCCCGTCAGCGATTGCACGCCGCCCGTGCCCCCTGTCCACGCCCAATTACCAGACGACTGAACCGCGTCGCCGAGCACGCCGGCGCCGTCAGTCGATCTCGAGGGGCCGGAGGTCCCGCGTCAGCTCGTCGACCATGAGGACCGCGTGCGCGTTGGTGTCCGCGACACACACCGCATGATGGACGGGGTCGTACGCAATACCGCCGGGCTCATGCAGACCACGCAACCAGGTGTCGACGCGCCGCGTGACCGGATCGACCCACTTCACCGCGTCGTTGTAGGAGTCCACCACGAGCAGCCGGCCGCTCGGATGCCCCGCGATACCCTGCGGATGTTGTAATCGGACGGCATTGCCGACACCGTCCTTGTCACCAAAATCGAACAGTCCCGTCCCGACGATCGTGTGCACCTCGCCCACCGCGCGCCCCGCACGCCGCTCGTCCGGTATGAACGAGCGCGCCGCGCTCGATTCCGCGTCCACGAAGAAGAGCCGCCCCCCATCGCTCCCCGTCGTGATGCCCATGGGTTGCGCCAACAGCGCGTCACCCGCCGGGCCATCCGTGATGTCTTCGGCACCCGTGCCCGCGGCGACGTCCGCACCGGCGTGCGCTTCCTCGCCACGCAGCGCCCAGAGCTGGTGGGTGCCCGCCATCGCGATGTACACCGTCCCGTCGAGCACGGCGAGATCCCACGGAGATGACAGCGCGCCGGCCCCTCGCTCCCGACGCGTGCGCAGTTGATGTCCCGTCCCGGCGACGGTCCGCACGACTCCCGTACCGATATCGATCGCGCGCACGGCGTGATTCTCGGTGTCTGCCACGAACACCGTGTCACCCACAAATGCGAGACCGTTCGGCGAGAAGAACCGGGGCGCCAGGCCGTCGACGAGACCAGGCACGCCATCGCCAAATGCGCGCGTGCCTGTCAATCGCCACCCCCGGTTCTGATCTCCGGGAGTCAGCCTGCCAACGAGAACGCGATGATGCCCGGTGTCGGCGATCGCCATCCGCTCACCGGACACGGCGACCTTGCCGGGGTATCGCAGCACGCCCGGCGGGATCGCGCTCGCATCGAGCGGGAACGCGAGCGGCATGCGGCGCTCGTGCAGCCCGACGGCTTCCGCACTGATCAGCCGTTCGATCAGCGGCTCCAGCATGGCAGCCGTGAACTCGCCCGCGTGCGCGCCGAGTACTCTGCCCGCAGGATCGATCAGCACCAGCGTGGGCCACGCACGCACCGCGAACGCACGCCAGATGCGGTACTGGCGGTCGTTGACGACGGGATGCGCGAGATCGAGTCGTTGCACCGCTTCCCGGATGCGCGGGGTCTCGCGCTCCGTGATGTACTTCCCGCTGTGCACGCCGATGACCGCGACGTCCTGCGAGAACTTGTGCTCGAGCTCCCGCAACTGCGGGAGTACGTGCAGGCAGTTGATTCAGCCGTACGTCCAGAAATCGAGCAGGACGACTTTGCCCAGGAGCTCATCCAACGTGAGCGCTCGTCCGCCCGTATTTATCCAGTCGACGTTTGTCGGAAACGCGGGAGCGCGCACGGCTGGCGTCGTCAGGATGTCATCAGCAGCCATAGTGAAAAGATACAGCCCTGGACGGCTGGCGGCCTCGGAGCCTTTCGTCCACATGACGAGCATCGCTGAAATTGACGAGGTGGCTCGGGCGCGTGCATCGCTGGCACCCACACCGCCATGCCGCGCAACGCCCCTGACGGCCGTCTGGCTTGGTCGTCGCAGTAGAGATCGCCGTGTGACGATGTTTCTTTAAGCTCTGTCCTGTGCATTCTCTCCTTGCTCGTCTCTCCTCACTCCCTTCTCGGGCGCGCAGCGCCTGCGACCGCCGTGTCTGACCGACACCTCGTGCCCGCTGTCGCCACCGTCGCCGCCCTGGGAGCGGCGGTCGGGGCCCGTGCGGCCGCGAAGCGCGCGTTCGAGGCCCGGGTGCTGGCGCGGCTCCCCCTCGGGCAGGACGGGGTGATCCGGGGAGCGGAGACAATCGATCTGCCGTCGCCGCTTGCGGCCTCGCCGGCGGCGTTGCTGCTGCACGGATTTGGCGATACGCCCCAGACGCTCACGTATCTCGCCGCCAGCCTGCATCAACGCGGCTGGTCGGTGCGTGCACCGCTGCTCCCGGGGCACGGGCGCACCCTTGAGGCGTGGGCGCGAACGAGTGCGGACGACTGGTTGGGGTGCGCGCGGCAGGAATTCGAGGCGCTCCGCCGGACGCACAACGCCGTCGCCCTGGTCGGTCTGTCGATGGGCGCCGCCCTGGCCGCCGTGCTGGCGGCCGAGACGCCGCCAAGGGGGTCCAGCGACGCGGAGGGGGCAAGCGCCGGCCAAACGACGACCTGCTGCCTCGCACTGCTCGCCCCTTACTTTGCTCTTCCAGGATGGGTTCGATTGGCCGCCGCCGGATACCCGATCGTAGGCGCGTTGATGCCGTACCTCAGCGCGCAAGGTAGCTTTTCGATCCTCGACCCCACCGAGCGAGCCCGCAGCCTGGCGTACGGCGCCACGACTCCTCGGCTCATTCACGAACTCGGGAAGATCGCGCACGCTGCCCGGACCGCGCTTCCCGCGATCACCCTTCCGACACTGCTCGTGCAATCACACGCTGACAACCGCACCACGCCCATGGTCGCCGAGCGCGCCATGCAACGGATCGGAGCCACGGAGAAACGACTGGTGTGGATCGACGACGGGGGACACGTGATCACCGTCGATCACGGGCACGCCGCAGTCTCTGCGTGCGTGGGCGAATGGTTGGACGAGCACCTCCCCTCGACAGCGCGAGCCCGCACGGCGCGGCCAGCGTGATTCAGTGAGCTGAACACCAAGTGACCATACAGATCGGAATTCTGACGGAGACCACGCACCGCGAGCGGCGAGTTGCCCTGGTCCCCGATGGCGTGCGCGCGCTCCTGCGCGCCGGATGCGCCGTCCGCGTGCAACGCGGCGCAGGACGGGCCGCGTACGTCACCGACGAGGCCTACGCGGACGCCGGTGCGACGGTGCTGGACGACACCTCGCAGGTGCTGCAGGACGCGGACATCCTCGCCAAAGTGCAACCGCCGACCGCGCAGGAAATCGGCGCGCTCCACAGCGGCGCCGTCATCGTGTCGTTGCTCGCGAACACGCCAGTCGCCGACCTCGGTCCCGCGCTCGCGCAGAGCGGCATCACCATGTTGGCGCTGGAACGCGTGCCGCGCATCACGCGCGCCCAATCGATGGACGTGCTGTCGTCGCAGAGCACCGTCGCAGGATACAAGGCGGTCCTGCTCGCCGCTGCCGAGCTGCCGCGCTTGTTCCCCATGCTGACTACAGCCGCCGGCTCGCTCGCGCCGGCCAAGGTGTTCGTCCTGGGCGCCGGCGTCGCAGGGCTGCAGGCCATCGCGACCGCCCGCCGCCTTGGCGCAGTCGTGAGTGCGTTCGATGTGCGCGCGGTCGCCCGCGAGCAAGTCCAGAGCCTGGGCGCCACTTTCGTCGCGGCGGACGCCCTGAGCCAGGACGGAGAAGGCGCGGGTGGCTATGCCCGCGAGCAAACCGCCGATCAGCAACGCCGCACGGCCGACGCGATCGCGCGCCATGTGGCCGACATGGATGTCGCCATCACCACCGCCCAGGTCCCCGGCCGGCCGGCACCGCGACTCCTGACGGCCGACATGGTCGAGCGCATGCGACCCGGGTCCGTCATTGTCGATCTGGCGTCGGAGACCGGTGGCAACTGCGAGCTCACGCGCGCGGGAGAGACCGTCGAAGTCGGCGGCGTGCGGATCATCGGGCCCGTCAACCTGGCGAGCACGGTGCCCTTTCACGCCAGCCAGATGTTCAGCCGCAACGTCGTCACGCTGCTGCGCCACCTGATCACCGATGGCGCGCTGAAAGTCGATCCGGCCGACGAGATCGTGAGCGCGATGCTCGTCGGCGCACCACGTGTAAGCCCTCAACCCTCGGCCGCTCACTAACAACCGGCTCAATCCCCACTCCGCGGACCCGTGAGGTCGCGGGAGGACAACGCATGTCGAGTATGAGTCTCGTGCAGCTGACCATCACGATGACCGAGCTGTCGGTCTTCGTGCTGGCTGGCTTCCTGGGCTACCAGATCGTGACCAAGGTCCCGCCCCTCGTGCATACGCCGCTCCTGTCGGCCACCAACGCCATCTGCGGCATCTCGATCGTCGGTGCACTGGTGGAAGCGGGCGCGCATCAGACGACGATCAGCACCATCCTCGGTGTCCTCGCGGTCACCGCCGCGATGATCAACATCGTCGGCGGGTTCCTCATGACCGACCGGATGCTGAACATGTTCCGGCCGAAGCCGAAGACGCCGCCCGCCGTGCCTGCCGGCGCGTCCGGCCTCACGCCCGACGCCGTCGCCGGCAACGGGCGCGCACCCGGAGCCGACTAAACGATGCTGCGCACGGTCTTCATCGAGTCGACGTATCTCGTCGCGTCGATCCTGTTCATCCTCGGCATGCGCAGCATGACGCGCGCCGAGGGTGCGCGTCGCGGCATGCAGCAGGCCATGGTCGGGATGTTGTTGGCGATCATCGGCACCCTGTTCAACCACAACATCATCGATTTCCGCTGGATCGGCGTCGGACTGCTTGCCGGCGCCGTGCTCGGCTATCCGCTGGGCGCGATGGTGCGGATGACCGCAATCCCGCAGGCGATTGCGGTATCACACATGTTCGGCGCGATTGCCGCGACGCTGGTCGGCGTCGCCGAGTACTACAACGCCGCCGGCAATGTGTCCTCCGGCATCATGCTGGCACTCGGATTCGAGACACTCCTCGGGTCGCTCACCGTCACCGGCAGCTTCATGGCGTTCGGCAAGCTGCAGGGCATCGTCATCGATCGGCCACTGACCTTCCGCGGACAGAATGCGCTGAACCTGTCGCTGTTTGCTGTGACGCTCGCGATCTTCGGCTATCTGGTCGTCTCGCCCACGCATCCGCCGCTCTTCTACGCAATGCTCGGCTTGTCGCTGCTGATCGGCGTCTCCATGGTGCTGCCGATCGGCGGCGCGGACATGCCAGTCGTGATCTCCCTGCTCAATTCCTACGCGGGCCTCGCGTCCGCGGCGACCGGATTCGCCATTGGCAACAACGTCTTGATCATTGCGGGCGCGCTCGGCGGCGCCTCGGGCTTCCTCCTGTCCATCCTGATGAGCAAGGCAATGAATCGGTCGTTCGCCAACGTCCTGTTCGGCGCGTTCGGCACACCCGCAGCAGCAGCAGCGACCAAAACAGCGACCGGCCTCACCGTCCACCCGATCAGCGCGGAGGACGCCGCGATGCGCCTCGCCTATGCGGGGGAGGTCATCATCGTCCCGGGCTACGGCATGGCCGTCGCCCAATCCCAGCATCAGGTGCGCGAGCTCGCGGAGCAGATCGAGAAGCGCGGCGGCACCGTCAAGTACGCGATCCACCCCGTCGCCGGTCGCATGCCGGGACACATGAACGTCTTGTTGGCCGAGGCGAATGTGCCCTACGAGCGCCTGTACGACATGGACGAGATCAATGCGGAGTTCGATCACGCCGATGTCGCGCTCGTCATCGGCGCCAATGATGTCGTCAATCCCGCAGCGCGCACTGACCGCGCGAGCCCGATCTACGGCATGCCAATCCTCAACGCCGATCACGCCAGGAGCATCATCGTCCTCAAGCGCGGCATGAGCCCTGGCTTTGCCGGAATCGAGAACGAGTTGTTCTACGATCAGAAGACCAGCATGCTGTTTGGCGATGCCAAGGCGAGTTTGACGAAGCTCGTTGCGGAAGTGAAGAACGTGTGAGGGTTAGACGTTGGACGTTAGACGTTAGAAAAAACCCGAGGGCCAGCTACGGTGGATATCGCTGGCCCTCGGGTTTTTTCCCAACGTCCAACGTCCAACGTCTAGCGTCTAGCCTTACGGCATTCCCCCTTGCCCCGGCATCCCACCACCCGACCCAGCCCCACCACCGGGCTTCGGTGCATTCCCTGGCCGCGGCGCCTGCGGTGCGGCAGCAGGCCGCGGCGGTTGCGGCGGCGCGGCTGGGCGCGGTGCCGGCGGCGGCGGCGCGGGACGCGGTGCTGGCGGAGCAGATATGGGACGCGGCGGCGGCGCTGCCGGCTTTGGCATCACAGGACTGCCGGATGGAGCGGGCGCTGCACTCGGTGGATGATGCGTGATGCGGTCCATCATGCCGCCCGCCATCTCACCGAGCTTGTGCATCTCGTTGCGGACGTCGCTCGCCACTGTCGATGCGCGCGTCGTCATCGATGGTGCACTCTTCGGCGCAGCAGCCTTGGGCGCGGCTTTGCGTTTCGGCGCGGCTTTGCGTTTCGGCGCGGCTTTGCGCTTCGGCGCAGCTTTGCGCTTCGCCGCTGGCCGACGCTTCTTCGCTGTTGCCTTGCGCGCCGCTGAGCGCTTTGCTCCGCGCTTTGCGCCACGCTTCGCACCGCGCTTCGCTGGGCGCTTCCGCGCCCCCTTCTTCGCAGATCCACGACGTGCCGCGGACCGTTTGGTCTTACGGGACGATTTGCGCTTGGTCGCCATGAGTGAAGCTCCCGGAGGGTGGGAAGAACAGCGGGCTCGACATCCAAGATCCGCATAACACGGCAATTGGGCAAGGAGACGAGCTGTCTGATATCGCTGCACGTGCACGCTGTTGCACGTCGGTTGGGCGTGTTTGTCCGCTCTCGGCGCGAACCAGCGGGAGTTACCGCCGCCCCGCGCCCTGACCGCCACCCGCGCACGTGAGCTAGTTTCTATCTGCGCCCGGCTCGCGGCTGCGCGTTCGCCGTTCGTTGTTGCTGTTCGCCCTGATCCCTGACCCCGCCGTTCGTCCCTCACCCCCCAATCCCCACCCCAACCCTTGTCGTCCATGCACATCCGCCCGTCTTGGGCCGGCGCTGCCGGTCTGGCCGTCAGCCTCGCCCTGGGACTTCGCGCACCCGCCCAAGCCCCCCAGTCACCTACGACGGGCCAGCCTGGACTCGGCTACACGCCCGCGGATGCCGCGGCTGAAGCCTCGGAAGAGGCGCGTGCGATCGCCATCCCGTCGCCCGCCCAGGCCGACAGCTTCTCTCGCTTCCTCTCCTACGAGCCGCACATGGCCGGCACGCCGGCCCAGGCGCGCACCCGCGACTTTGTCATCGCCCAGCTCAAGAAGTGGGGACTGGAGACCGAGGTCCGCGCGTACGACGTCTACATGCCGCAGCCCAAGGCGATCCATGTCTGGCGCCTGAATCCGGGCGGTGATTCCACCGAGCTGTCGTTGTCCGAAGGACCGGTCCCGGGCGACTCCACGTCGAGTGCATTCCCCCAGGTGCCGGCATTCAACGCCTACAGCGCCAGCGGGTCCGCGAGCGGCGACGTCGTCTACGTCAACTACGGACTGATCGAGGACTATGCCCACCTCGACTCGGTGGGCGTGTCCGTGAAGGGCAAGATCGCGGTGGCGCGGTATGGCCGCTCCTTCCGCGGGATCAAGGCTCGTGAGGCGGAGCGCCATGGCGCGGCGGCGCTGCTGATCTACAGCGACCCCGCCGATGATGGCTTCACCCGCGGCGACGTGTATCCAGAGGGCCCGATGCGCCCCCCGCAAGGCGTCCAGCGCGGCAGCATCATGAATCAGGACGGGGACCCTAGCACCCCGGGATACCCCAGCACAGCGGGCGCGCGTCGCGTCGAGCCCTCGGACATGGACGTGCCCCACATCCCGGTCGTACCGATCGGCTATCGCAACGCGGCACTGTTGCTCGCAGACGTGCGCGGCACGGGTCAGAGCGCGTCACCCGCCGCGTCCACCCGGGTCGCTCCGCTCCCCCAGAGTTGGCAGGGCGGCCTCCCGTTCCGCTATCACATTGGCGCCGGGCCGACGCGCGCACGCGTCTCCGTCGAGATGCAATCGGGCCAGGAGGGATACCACACGATCTGGGACACATTTGGCATCCTGCGCGGGACCGAATTCCCCGACGAGCTGGTCATGGTCGGCGGCCACCGCGACGCCTGGGGCCCCGGCGCCTCCGACAACGTGAGCGGGACGGTGAGCGTGCTCGAAGTGGCGCGGGCCCTGGCCGAGGAGGCACGCGCGGGACACCGCCCGAAACGCACCGTCATTTTCGCGACGTGGGACGCCGAAGAGTGGGGTTTGGTCGGATCGACGGAGTACGTCGAGGACGACTCCTTGCGGCTGACGCGTGACGCGATCGCGTACCTGAACCTCGATGTGTCGGCGGCTGGCCCCAACTTCGGGGCTGGCGGCTCTCCGTCGCTGCGCGCGGTCATGCGCGATGTCACGCGCACCGTGCCCCTTCCTGAGACTGGAGTCACTCCGCGCAGCGTGTTCGACGGGTGGCGTTCGAATGCCAGCACCACGGACAGCCTCGGCCCGAAGTTCGGGGATCCCGGCGGCGGGTCCGACTTCGCTGGCTTCGCCAACCACTTGGGCATTCCGATTCTCGAGTACGGCTTCGGCGGCGCCGGTGGCGTCTACCACTCCGCGTACGATGACTATGCCTGGGAATCCCGATTCGGCGATCCCGGGTTCGTCCATCACGCGACGGCCGCGCGGATCGGCGCAGCCCTGTTGCTGCGTTTGGCGAACGCCGACGTCGTCCCCTTTGATTACGCCGAGTACGCACGCACGATGCGCCGCTACGTCACTGGTCTCGACGAGTCGATCAAGGCCAAGGGATGGTCGACCTCGACCACGCCGCTCAGCGCCGCGATCGATGGGATGGAGCACGCCGCGGCGGCATTCGCGCTCGCGCGTGACAGCGCGCTCGGCACGTCCGGCCCGCACGCGCTCTCGACGACCGTGGGATCGGCGACGAGCGGGCACCCCGCGCCGCCCAATGTCCTTCCCATCGGCCGCAGCACCCCGCCATCGACTGCAACGTTACGTGCCACGAACCAGGCGCTCATCCGCGTCGAGCGCGCGCTCACGAGGCCGGCCGGACTACGGACCCGCCCCTGGTTCCGGAGCCTGATCTACGCCGCGGACGAAGACAACGGCTACGCCAACATTGCGCTGCCCTCGGTGGCCGAGGCCATTCGCGCCGGCGACGCCGCCCTGACTGGCCGCGAAATCACCGATCTCGCGAGCCGATTCGACGCCGCGGCCGCCGCACTCAAGGACGCCACGACCGCGTTGCGCCAGGGCGCTCCGCGGTAGAGAGGAGAAAGGAGAAAGGAGACCGCCAGTGTCGTGGTCTCCTTTCTCCTTTCCCCCTTTCTCCTTTCTACGGGCGCGCAGCGCCCGTCGCCTCTTTCTCCTTTCTCCTTTCTCCTCTCTCCTCTCTCCGAGCATCGTCAGGCGCGAGTTCGTCCGCTAGCATCATTGCGGTGCGCGGGTCCTCGTCGCTGACGTCGAGCTCGACTGACACCGGCACGTCCTGCTCCACGACCGGAGTCGGTGAGCGGGGCGGTTCGAGCGCAATGACTGCCGCACGAGCTTGCGAGACAGGGACGCCCGCAATGGCGCCGCTGCACACACAGCCGAGTCGCGGGGCGAGGTCGAGAAGGACCGGGGCCGCCATGATCAGGTACTGAGCGAGCTCGGCCGCGTACTCGATCTCCCGAACCTCCACGACGGCACGCGGGATGAGCGCAGGGGGGATCGAGGCGTTGGCCGCGGCGGACGCGGTGGCTGCCGGTTCCGCGTTCTGGAGAATGCGGTCGATCGGCAGACCGCCCGGGAGGGAGTGACAGCGCCGACGATCGGGCGCCAGGATGGAATTGAAGACCAGTGGTTCCTGCGCGGGGAGGATGCCCCTGGCCGCAAGGGCGGCAAAAAACTCGTCCGGCCGAATCTGGCGGTCGATCGCACCACCGGCTGATGCGGACGGACACGCACCGACAAACGTGATGTCGAGCGGAGCATCACCGTACAGCCCACGGAGGTACCGCGCAGTCGCGACCGGCGGCGAGACGTACGACACGAGGAACGGCAGGAGATCCGGGCCGGGCCCGAGCAGGCGATCTCGAACGCGCCGACACGCACAAAAAATCGCGCTTGGCAGCGTGCGCGTCGCCAGCTTCCGCGCGCACGCTTCGGCAATGAGCTCATCGCCCCACGTCGCCGGCACTGCCGCGACGTAGCCCGCCGCACGGCATGCGTGGGCAACCTGCACGGGCGTCGCCGGCCGCGCGGCAAGAAACGCGTCCGCGCCAATGATGATGAACGGCGTTGGTGCGTCGTGATGCGGGCCGGGGCCCGGAGCGCTCGTGTCGGTCTGCGACGTCAAACGCAAAGCCGGTCGAGGGGCGATGGATGCGTCGCCCGCCATGGTGGTTCGGCGATCCCGGCAGGTGCAGCGCCTGCCGCGTTCGGGACCGACGGTTTGTGAACCATGGAAGCCCGGCTGACGATTCGTGTGCGCCCCGACAGACCGGGAAACAGCCCGACCCGAAGCACACGACTGAAGACCAAACACCACACGGCGATATCGTCAAAGCAAGCTGCCTCATCAGGCGATGTCCAGCGGGCCCGGACATTGCGGATGATGCCTGCTCAGCCATTGGAAGGAATGACACGTCAAAGTGACTGAGTGTCTCAGCACTAGACGTCTTGCGCGGGGGAAACCGCCATGTACGAGACGGCGTGCTTGTCGCATGACACGTTGGACGCCATCGCTAAGTATGCCGCGCGAGCGACCTGGCCGACGGGATTCAACGTGTACCAGCGGGGTTCGCCGGCTGACGGCGTGTTTGTCGTAGTCGACGGTCGCATTGTCCTGCGGAGTCGCGTGAAGGCGGGCCGCGGCTACATCCCGACGATCGTGGTGCCCGGGGCGACGTTTGGTGGCGAGGGGCTGGCGGCCGCGAAACCGCCGCCGGCACGCTACGTCACCGAAGCGCGTTCCGATGCTGAGACCGAAACGCTCCACTTGAGCGCCGTGCAGTACCGCGCGTTCGTTCGCGAGCAGCCATCATTCGCGCTCGCGCTCACCGCACAGATCATGGCAGAGCACGCGACGTTGCTCGAGAAGCTGCGCGAGCTCGCGACGCTGAGCGTCGAGCAACGCCTGGTCGTGACGCTCGGTCGCATGGCTCGCCAGCACACGTTCGTCGACGCCACCGGCCAGGTGGTGCTCGATGCGGCACACTATCGCGTGCTGTGTGAGCTCGTCGGCGCGACCCGCGAGTCCGTCTCCCTGGTGCTGAACCGATTCATCGCCAGCGGCGCCGCGGAACGCACCGACGGCCGCATCTTCGTGCGTCCCGGCGCGATCCCGGCATCGACGGACCTCGGCTGGGCAGATGGTGGAACGCTCGGCCCCGCTCTCGCGAGTGTCCGGGAGTAGGGGGCCAGTACTGCGGGGTCGGGGATCTGGGGTCGGGGAACGAGCAGAGAAGGCCAGTCACGCTGCATCGCGACCGGCCTTTTGATTTTTTCCCCAGACCAAACCCCAGACCCCAGACCCCGCCGTTTCAGCCCTCGTACTCGTCCAACGCCCGCACGAGCACCGCGCGGAACGCGGACTCCCGCTCGTCGCCGACCGGCACGGTCGCTGCGAGGATCGTGAACTGGCGGACCATCTCTTCGGCGATGAACGCCTCGGACGGCACGCGTACACCGACCGACACGAGTGAAGCGATCGCGAGTCGGCGAAGGAGCGCGCGGATCTCGGCATCGAGCCCGCTCAACCCCCGCGGATCGCTGACCGGTGTCGGAGCGGACGGACGGCGGCGGAGTGGAGCATCGACGAGGGCTTGCAGCGGCGCCAATTGGACGACGAACGCGCCCTCCCCATGCTCGCGTGCATCGATGATCACCCCTGCACGACGCAGCGTCGGCCACAAGCGGACGATGGCCTCGCGCACGACCGGCACACCGTCCAGGCTCCCACGCCCGCGACCGGTGATCACCAGCACCTCGCCGGCCTTCGCGGCCTGCCGTTCACGCAGCCACGCATTGACCCGCCGCACAGCCTCGGCGCCCGTAGGCAGTGATGCATGAAGATCCAGGATCCGGTCGCGACCGTAGCGCGCCTCGTCCAGGGCAAACACCGGCGTCTCGGCACGAGTCGACCGTCCCAGCGCACGCGGTCCCCTCCGCGCCCCCGGCAATGCCTCGGACATCCGCTCGCCACTCTCGTCGCCTCCGCGGATCGATCCGCCCGGGCCCGCACCACGTAGCGACGCGCCGCGACCGCGCTTGCGCGGCCGATTACCTCGACGGGGCATGGGGGAAAGCTAGACGTTGGACGTTAGACGTTGGACGTTGGAAAAGAAACCTCGAGGCCAGTTACGATGCACTTAGCTGGTCCTCGAGGTTTGTTCTAACGTCCAACGTCTAACGTCCAACATCCAGCGTTTGAGCGTCCAGCCCTCACGCCGCCCGCACCGCCTCGCCAGCCAAGGCCCTATACACACACACCTCGACGCACTGCGAGCGTCGCGCGCAGCTCGTGCAGTCCCGTCGGATCTTTTCAGGGAACAGCGCCCGATCGACAACCCGATAGCCCAATGACTGGAAGAACGGCGCCGTCGTGGTGAGCGCAAAGAGCTCGGAGATGCCACGCGCATGCGCCAACCGCTCGACCCGGCGCACGAGCGAGCCACCGATGCCAAGTCCATGCGCCTCGGGCGCGACCGCGACCGACGCCACTTCGGCCAACGACGGCGAGTACTCGCGCACCGCCGCGCACCCGAGCAGATGGCTGCGCGCATCCGTCGCCACCACGAAATCATCGAGCGCGAGCGCGATCGACTCCGTCGACTTGGGAAGCATCACCTGCTGCGCCGCGAACGCATTGATGAGCGCGGCGATATCGGGGACATCGCTCGGACGGGCAGGTCGAATGATTGGACGCGACATGGCAGGACGAGGTGAAGGAGGCGACGCGAGAGCGGACGCGATCAACGGTTCGCAATCGCCTGGGCGAGAAGCGACACGCCCAGGGACAGCTGGTCACGCGAGATCGTGAGCGGAGGGAGCAGTCGGATGGTGTGGTCGCCCGCCGAGAGCACGAGGAGGCCAAGAGCACGGGCACGACCGATGACCGCCGATGCCTGCTCGCGCACATCGATTCCCCAGATCAGGCCGGCGCCGCGAATCCCTCGCACCCCGGCGGGTCCATCAGTGAGTCGCGCCAGCGTGTGACCCAGCCACACGCCGTGCGCGCGGACGGCGGCCAACAGGGTCGGGTCCGCGAGGCGCTCCACGACATACCGCGCGATCGATGTCACGAAGGGTCCGCCGCCAAACGTGCTGCCATGATCACCGGGCGCGACCGCCGATGCGATCTCCGCGTTCATCAGGACCGCGCCGATCGGCAACCCACCGCCGAGCGGCTTGGCCAACGTCATGATGTCGGGCAGGACGCCGGCATGCTCGTGCGCGAACAATCGGCCCGTGCGCCCGAGGCCGCATTGAATCTCGTCGAAGATGAGCGCGATCCGCCGCTCGCGCGTGAGCGCGCGCAGCTCTCGCAAGAAGCCGGCGTCGAGCACGCGCACGCCGCCTTCGCCCTGCACGGGCTCGACGACGAGCGCCGCGACGTTCTCATCACTGAGCGCGCCATCGAGCTCCGCCAGATCTCGCTCGGCCACCCACACACCGCCGGCCAGCGGGCGGAAGGGCGCGCGGTAGGACGGACGGTCAGTCGCCGCGAGCGATCCGAACAGCCGCCCATGAAAGCTTCCGCGCAGCGCGACGATCTCGTGCTTGGCCGGGCCACCGACGGCGCGGCCCCAGCGTCGCGCAAACTTGAACGCCCCTTCGTTCGCCTCCGCGCCCGAGTTGCACAGGAAGACGCGATCGGCGAACGAATGGTCCACGAGCCACTGTGCCAGCTCCGCGCCCGGCACCGTGTGGAACAGGTTGGACGCGTGCACCAGGCCGTCGGCCGCGGCGTGCAGCGCTGCGCGCAGACCCGTATCGCCGTAGCCCAGGGCGTTGACGGCGATGCCGCTCGTGAAGTCCAGATAGCGGCGCCCCGCCTCATCGATCAACTCCGCGCCTTCCCCATCGACAATCGTGATCGGCGCCCGGGCATACGTGCCGAGCAAGGCCGTGTACGGCGCATGCGCGTGGCCGCCGGACGGTCCCGCCGGCAACTCGCTCTCACCCGCGCTGCCGCGCGCTGCGTCGAGTACGGGGAGCACGACGCTCGTCGTCACGCGGCCGCTCCCTGCGCGGCGTGTGCCGCTTCCGTCTGTGCATCTCGCTGCCGCACGACGAGCGTGCCGCCGTCGATCCCGGTGAGGACGTCGAGTGCGCCGATCCGGACCTGCGTCGTGCCACCCTCGATGGCCGCCAGCGCGGCCTGCACCTTGGCGACCATACCGCCCGCGATCTCTCCGCGCGCAATCGCCTGGTCGGCCAGCGCAGGCGTCATCTGGGGAATGCGCTCCCCATCGATCCGCACGCCTGCGACGTCCGACACGAACAGCAACTCCGATGCACCAATCGCGAGCGCGATGGCGGTCGCCGCGTCGTCGCCATTGATGTTGAGCGCTGCGGGCCCGGCGTCGGCGAGCCCACTCGGCCACTCGACGTCGCTCTTGCGCGCGCGCGGCGCGGCGACCGGCGCGATGACCGGGAGATAGCCCGCCCCGACCAGCGTGGCCAGGAGCGATGTGTCGACGCTTCGGACCGTGCCGACCGCACCCAGTGCGCCGTCGGCGAGCACGTCGGCCGTGAGCAGCGGGCCATCCTCGCCCGAGAGGCCAAGCGCGCGGACGCCGACCTGCGTGAGCGCTGCAACGAGTCGCTTGTTGGCGAGGCCCGACAGCGCCATGCGCAGTCGATCGATATCGTCCGCTCGCGTGATCCGTCGCCCGCCGATGAACGTCGGCTCGATGCCGGCCGCACGCTGCAGTGCCGTCACCTCGTCGCCTCCGCCATGCACCACGCAACACACGTCGCCATCCGTCGACCCTGCACGCCACTGCGCCCAGTACGCAGCCAGCGCCGCAGCCAGCCGCGGGTCGCGCTGGGCGCGGCCACCCACCTTGATCACGGTGCTCGCGGTCGATCGCGTCATGCGGGAAGTCCGACCGACTCCTCGAGACCGAGAAGCACGTTGGCGTTCTGCAGCGCCTGGCCAGCCGCGCCTTTGAGGAGGTTGTCGATCGCGGCCGTGATGATGAGGGTCGGCCGTCGGACACCCGTGGCGTGCGTGACCGAGATCCGCGCGGTATTGCGATGCACCACGTCGCGCAGCGACGGCGGCTCAGGGGCCACCTCGATGAACCGCTCGCTGCCATAGTGCGAGCGCCACAGGTCGAGTGGATCGCCGACGGCCTCGCGCAATGGCACCGTGATCGTCGCCAGAATCCCGCGCGCGACCGGCAGCAGGTGCGGCGTGAAGATCAGATCGATGTCCGCGCCGAAGCGCGTGCAGATCGCCTGCATCTCTGCCAGATGCCGGTGCTCGTTGCCCACCGCGTACGCCCGAAAGTTCTCGGTCACTTCGGCGAAGAGGAGATCGCGCCGCGGACTATCTCCCGCGCCAGTGACGCCGCTGGCGGCGCTGATCGCGACGGTCGCCCCGGTGGCGATGAGGCCACGCTCGAGCAGAGGCAAGAGCGCCAGCAGCACCGCGGTGGCGTAGCACCCCGGATTCGCCACGACGTCGGCGTCTCGCACCTCGGCGCGCGCGAGCTCGGTCAGCCCGTAGGTCGCCCGCGCGCGCAGCGCCTCGGACTCACTCGGTGTCGCATGATCGCGAGCCGGAGTCGCGCCCGGTCGCAAGTCCGCCGACAGGTCGACCACCCGCGCGCCGGCAGCCTGCGCGCGCGCGACCCACGGCGCCGACGCGCCGTGCGGCAACGCGCTGAATACGAGCGCTGCATCACCCAATGGCGCATTATCGATTCCGATGAAATGAATCAGCCGGTTCTCGATGCGCGCCGCCTCGCCCCGCCGCTCCCCGGCCGCCGCCCACGCCAGCTCCAGCCGGTCGTGTGCCAGCGCGAGCGCGCAGAGCGTGCGCCCCGCATAGCCACTAGCCCCCAACACGCCGACGGGGATTTTATGCATTGGGAATGCATAATATTGCGGGCTCCCTGCGTCAAGCGTTTGTAGCGGGTTTTTCCTGGTAGGGGCGACGGCTTGCGCCACCCTCGCGACCGCGCCGCGATCCAAGGACGCGTCGGGATGGCGCCTTCGCCGGGTAGGGGCGATGCATGCGTCGCCCTCCATCGCCGCCCGCACGTTGGCCCGGGGTGTCGAGGCCGTTTGCAACGGTCTGGCACCGACAGCGTACGCCTATAGCTTCTGTCTCCATGACAGGGAAGCGCGAGCGACACGCGGTCATTCTCGAGCTCATCGACGGGCGCCCGGTCGCGACGCAGGAGGACCTGCGCAGGCTGCTGCGGCAGCGAGGGCTCGAAGTCACGCAGTCCACCCTCTCGCGCGACGTGCACGAGCTGCGGCTCGCGCGCGTCCCCACGGGCGACGGCGTGCGGTACGCCCGCGCCGAAAGTGGCGGCGGCGCCGTCAACGGCGGCCAGCCCTCGCTGGAGACGCTCGTCCCACAGCTCGTGACCTCCCTCGACGGCGTGTCGGAGCTCCTCGTGGTGCGCACCCCACCGGGCAGCGCCCAGACCATTGCCCGCGCCATTGACGGCGAACACCTGGGCGACATCCTCGGCACCATTGCCGGCGACGACACCATCCTCATTGTCTGTCGCTCCGTCGCCGCGCGCGAACGGCTGGGCCGGCGCGTTGCCGGGCTCATGAATGAGGGGGCGTGAACTGGGGGAGCGGGCCCCGACGCAGGCCACGCGGTCCGTGTCTCCTTTCTCCTTTCTGCGCTTCTCCCCTCTCGGGCGCTTTAGCGCCCGTCCTATTGACCTCCCTGGGCACCACCCGTTTATTTATGCATTCACGTCGCATAACTATCCGTGGAGCCTGCCATGTCAGCTAGTCACCCGCCGTCTCGCGGGGTTTCGACGATCGTGCTCGCCTACTCGGGCGGGCTCGATACCTCCGTCATTGTGCCCTGGCTCAAGGAGCATTATCCGGGAGCCCGCGTCGTCTGCGTGGCGGCAGACATTGGACAGGGTGATGAGCTCACGGGGGTGCGCGCCAAGGCGCTCGCCTCGGGCGCCGACGAATGCTTTGTCGAGGATCTGAGACAGGAGTTCGTCGAGGAGTACATCTGGCCCACGCTGCGCGCTGGCGCCGTCTACGGACGGAAGTACCTGCTCGGCACCGCGATGGCGCGGCCGCTGATCGCCCGCCGGCAGGTCGAAGTCGCTCGGCGCGTCGGCGCGGACGCGCTCGCGCACGGATGCACGGGCAAGGGCAACGATCAGGTGCGGTTCGAGCTCACGTATGCGGCGTTCGCACCGGACCTCACGATCATCGCACCGTGGCGCGAGTGGGACATCCGCAGTCGGGAAGACGCGCTCGCCTATGCCGCGGGACACCGCGTGCCCGTCACTGCGACGATCGAGAAGATCTACTCCCGCGACCGCAACCTGTGGCACCTCTCGCACGAGGGCGGTGGACTCGAGGACCCGAACTGGGCGCCGGCCGAGGACGTGTTTCAGTTGACCACGTCGCCCGCATGCGCGCCCGATGAAGCCGAGCGCGTCACGATCGGGTTCGAGCAGGGAACGCCCACGTCAGTGAACGGGACGACACTCGATCCGGTGACGCTCGTGGCGACGCTCAATCAGATCGGGGGACGACACGGCGTGGGACGCATCGACCTCGTGGAGGATCGTCTCGTCGGGATGAAGTCGCGCGGTGTCTACGAGACGCCGGGCGGGACGTTGCTGTACACCGCGCACAGTGAGCTCGAGCAGCTCACGCTCGATCGACGGACGCTCGCAGCCAAGGACGTCGTTGCGACGCGCTACGCGGACCTCGTGTATGAGGGTCGCTGGTGGACGACGGAGCGCGAGGCGTACGACGCGCTGGTGACGGTCACCCAGCGCAACGTCACGGGCACGATCACGCTCTCATTGTACAAGGGCAACGTGGCCGTCGCGGGTCGGACGAGTCCGTGCGCCCTCTATGACGAGCGCTTCGTCACCTTTGGCGCCGACGATGTGTATCACCAGGCCGACGCGGCAGGATTCATTCGACTGTTCGGTCTGTCGGCTCGGGTGGCGGCACTCAAGGCGCGTGAACGCGCCGACCGCGACGCGCGGCAGGGGGAGGGCGCGACCAACGGCGCGCATGCGGAAGCCGTGCCCGCGTCAGCAGGCTCGAACGGCGCCTCGACGCTCGTCGATGAATTGACGTCGGCCAGCGCCCCCGAGCCGGTGGGGGTCGCATGACGCCCGCCGACGGCCCGCCGACCACGACTGACAACCCGGCGTCGCCGGCCCGCGCACGCGCGCACCGCCTCTGGGGCGGCCGCTTCGCGAACGCGAGCGCGCCCGCACTCGAAGCGCTGAACCGCTCGATCGGCACGGACTTCCGGTTGTGGCCCTTCGACATTCGCCTCTCCCAGGCATGGGCCGTCGCGCTGTGGGACGCCGGCGTGCTGACGTTGGCGGAAAGCCAACGCCTCGAGGCCGGCCTGGAGGTGGTGGCACAGCGCCTCGAGGCAGGTGCGCTCGCGGAGCCGAGCGATGAAGACGTGCATACGATGATCGATCGCATGCTGAGCGAGGTCGTCGGCGAGTTGGGCGCGCGACTGCACACGGGCCGTAGTCGGAACGACCAGGTCGCCACCGCGACGCGACTCTGGTGCGCCGACGCGGTGACGCTGCTCGACGCCGGCGTGCGGAGCGTGCAGCACGCGTTACTCGATCGGGCCGCGGAGCACGAGGACGCGCTCATGCCCGCGTACACGCATCTGCAGCGCGCGCAGCCCGTCTCGGTCGCACACTGGCTGCTGGGCCACTTCTGGCCACTCGAGCGGGATCGCGCGCGGTTGAGTGCGGCAGGGCGAGGCGCGCTCTCGGCGCTCCCGCTCGGATCGGGCGCCGTCGCGGGATGCGCGTATCCGATCTCGCGCGTCCTCCTCAAGGAGAGCCTGGGCTTCTCCGGATTATCCGCCAACAGCGTGGACGCCGTCAGCGATCGCGATTTCGTCGCGGAGCTCCTGTTCGCCGCGACGCTGCTCGCGACACACCTCTCGCGGCTCGCCGAAGATTTCATTCTCTTCGGCACGGCAGAATTCGGCTTCGTGCGGTTTGGCGAGGCCTACACGACGGGATCGAGCATGATGCCGCAGAAGCGGAACCCGGACGTGTTGGAGTTGACGCGTGCCTCCAGTGGACGCGCGCTGGGCGATCTGACGACGCTCCTCGTCACGATCAAAGGACTGCCGACCGGATACAACAAGGACCTGCAGGAAGACAAGCGTGCGCTGTTCGACGCGGTCGACACGCTGCAGCTCGTCCTCCCCGCCGTCGCCGGCGCACTCGGCGACATGACGTTCTTGACTGCGCGGATGCATGACGCATTGGACGGCGGCCTCATGGCGACCGACGTGGCGGACTATCTCGTGCGAAAGGGCGTCACCTTCCGCGAAGCGCACGCGGCGGTGGGCTCGCTCATCCGCACCGCCGAGTCGGCCGGGCTCGAGCTGCACGAGCTGCCGCTGGATACGTTCACCGCGGCCCACGCAGCTTTTCGCGCGGACGTCGTCGATGCCCTGTCGCCCGAACGGTCCGTCGAGCGACGCAATGTCGAAGGCGGCACCGGTCCGGACGCCGTTCGCCACCAGCTCGAGGCCGCGCGTGCGGCACTCGCGCCCCCGCGGGAGACGCCGCGAGGGAATGAGTGGGTGGTGGCTGTCGGCTGACGACTGTCGCTAGCGCGCGAGCGCTCGCGCCGGTTCCCGCGTCACCAGCCCCGCGACCATATCGACACACGCGTCGATGGGGATCGTGCTGGTGTTGAGCTGCAGATCGTACAGCAGCGGATCGCGCAGGTCGACGTGGTAGTGGCGGCGCACGTACGCGCGGCGCACCTCGTCCATGCGCCGCGCGACTTGCGCGGCGGCGATTCGATCGCACGTCTCTCGCCGGCAAATGCGGTCGACGCGCTGATCCATCGAGGCGACGAGGCGCAGGTGCAACGTGCCTGGCCGATGCCGGAGCAGACACTGCGCGCCGTGCCCCACGACGATGAGCGGTGGCGACTGCACGGCCGCCAGGATGGCGGCACGAGCGGCCTCGGCGACCGCGTCGGGGTGGACGACGGTGTTGCTATCCACATCGACATGCTGCTCCGGCGGAGTCATCAAGAGAGCCGACGCGACCAGCCGGGCAAGCCAGTTCGACGTGCGCTCGTCGAACGGCTCGACGTGTCGCGGATCGAGCCGGAGGCGCGTCGCCACCGCTTGGACGAGCTCGCGGTCCAGGACGGGCCACTGCAGCTTCGCGCCGAGCGCACGTGCCAGGTCGCTGCCGCCGGCGCCAAATTCCCGCGAGACGGTGACGAGATCGATTGACTCGCCTCGCGGCTTGGGCCACTCCGGACTGGTAGCGGCCCCCGGCTCCACTTGAGCCGGGTAGGTCCCCGTGTCCTGGAATTGTCCCGGCGTGACCCATTCATCGGACATGAGATCCTCCCGTTCCACACCGTCAGCCGTCGCTGAGCGTCCCCATCACGGATGGCCCAAGTCGCGCCGATCCGAAGGGCGTGTGTCCGGGTCGGCGTCACCCAAGTCGAGATATCGAGCGGTCGACTCGAGAAAATCCCGAGCGACCTCGTCGCGCGCGGAGGGCGAATCGAACGGGCGAAAGACGACACCGCCACACCGTGGACACACGAGGCGGCCGGTTTCCCCGCCTCGTGAGTACAGCTCGTTTCCGCAGGTCACACAGACCCACGTCGTCAGATCGCCGTCCGGTTCACCGCGCGCAGACATTCCCGACTCCTATATCGGTGCTCCCCGAGAGAGCCGCAAGACGTGTGCTGGAGAAGCTCAACGGCGGGGTCTGGGGCGGGCGCTACGCGCCCGAGACAGGAGAACGCCAGAAAGGAGAAAGGAGACAACACCCCGACTCCGACGGCGGCCGTCTCCTTTCTCCTCTCCCCTTTCTCCTTTCTCGGGCGCTTTAGCGCCCGCCCCTGGCCCCTGACCCCCGCCCCCGCAGTTTTCCTCCAATGCACCGCTTGGCCTGGGCAACCGACGTCCACTTCGAGTTCGCGACGGTCGACGTCGTTGCCGCGTTCTGCGAGCGCATTATCGCGTTGGCGCCGGACGGCCTGCTGCTCACGGGCGACATTGCCCAGGCCACGAGCATCGAGCGCTACCTGCGCGCGCTCGATCGGGTGCTACCGCTGCCGATCTACTTCGTGCTGGGCAACCATGACTTCTACCATGGCAGCATTGCCGACGTACGCGCTGCGGTCGACGCGGTCGTCGCGCAGGCCACGCATCTCACCTGGATGTCTCGGGCCGCCGTCGTCCCGGTCGCCGCCAACACCGCGCTCGTCGGACATGACGGATGGGCCGACGCGCGTTGTGGCGACTACGCGTCCTCTCGCGTGCTGCTCAACGACTATCGACTGATTCGAGAGCTGACCGGCCTCTCACCGGCCGACAGACGCACGGCACTCGAGGGCCTGGGGGATGAGGCCGCGGCGCACTTCGCTCGTGTGCTCCCCGCAGCGCTGGCCCACCACCGTCACGTCATCGCGCTGACGCACGTCCCGCCCTTCCCGGAGGCCAGTTGGTACCAGGGACGCATCGCGGACCCCGATTGGTTGCCACATTTCTGTGCCGCCGCCGTCGGAGAGGTCTTTGTGCGTGTGATGGACGCGCACCCGGACCATGACCTCCTCGTGCTCTGCGGCCATACCCACACCGGCGCGCCAGTCCAGATCAGACCCAACCTGCGCGTCCTCGTGGGCTCGGCCACCTATGGGCGCCCGGAAGTACAGGAGGTATTGGAGGTGGATTAGGCATTAGACGTCTAGCGTCTAACGTCTAGGGAAGCTCTGAAGAATGCCGTCTTCGGACGCGAGTCAGTGTGATTGCGAGCGGTGATCGAGAAAGATCGGTCGGTGATGCAGGCCGGCCTGGGCCGCGAGGCTCAGTGCCGGCGCCACCGGACGCGTTTGCGTCGTTAGCAGAGACACGTCGCCCTACGGGCCCCCAGTTTGTAGCGCACCAAGTACAGGTTCGCGAGGGCAAACGCGGCGTAGACCCGCACGGTGTTCTTGGCCAAGCCCCGATAGCGCACCTTGGCAAAGCCCCAGAGGCGCTTCACCACATGGTAGGCATGCTCGCCCCGCGCCCGCACGCGCGAGCGCGCCCGATTGATCGCGTGCCACCGCGGCGTGATGGGTCGGTGGTGGCACCCGCGGCGGTTGACCCGATAGCGAATCCCCGCGAGCTTGCACGCCACCCGATCGGACTCCTTCCAGTAGCCCCGATCGCCATAGAGCACCCGCTCCTCGCCATGGAGCAAGTAGGGCAGCTGCTCCAGCTCGCCGGCGGCCGCATGCGTGGTCGTGAGCGTGTGCACCAAGCCGTGCGGGTCCGTCCCCGTGTGCACGCGCATCCCGAAGTACCAGGTCTGGCCCTTCTTGGTCTGCCGCATCTCGGGGTCGCGCGCCTGCGCGGCATTCTTCGTCGAACTCGGCGCACTGATAATCGTCGCGTCGACGATCGTCCCCGTCTTGAGGAGCAACCCCTTGGTCTCCAACAGGCCGCGCACGAGCGCGAACACCTGTTCGGTGAGCCGGTGCGTTTCCAACAGCCGCCGAAACCGGAGAATCGTCGTCTCGTCCGGCAAGGCATCCTCACTGAGTTCGACACCCACAAAGCGCCGCATCGCGTCACTGTCGTAGAGCGCATCTTCCGCGGCTGGATCGGACAGATCGAACCACTGCTGCAGACAGTAGATCCGGAGCATCGTCTCGAGCGGCATGGCCGGCCGACCCGCGCCCGCGTGCGGCCGCGGATAGTGCGGCGCGATGAGCGCCGTGAGCTCGGCCCACGGCATCACCGCGTTCATTTCGGCCAAGAACCGCTCGCGACGCGTGACCTTTTTCTTGTCCGAGTAGGCCAGCCCGGCAAACGTCCGCTGGAGTCCCATGCGCTCCTCACGAGGTGTGTGCTCGGGCTGGCAATACATCACTTCTCATCCACCGATGCAAGACTCAGTTTTGCAGAGGTTCCCTAGCAGTCCCCTATGCTTCCAGTCCCTGCCGTTGTCGGCTCGTCCGCACCAACCACCCCAGCAGCAACCCCACGATTACCACCGGCAGCACGACCCAGATCGCGATCTTGATGGCGATGATGAAGGCGACCGCGACGACCAGCCCCAGGACCCCGGCCACGGCGATGAAGGGGATGCTCAGTACGGCAACGATGATGAGTGGGATGGCCAGCACCGTACCCAGGACGATCGCGCCAGCCACAAAGAGCGGGATGCCGAACAGCGCGAGGACCAAAGCGATCGGTGCGAGCACGACCGCGCCAATGATGCCGAGAATAGCGCCTTTGATCAGCGGAGCCATGTGCGTCTCCTCACACGGGGTGAGCTGGGTGCCGTACTGCACTCGGCGTACCCACCGATGACTACGCCGCAGGCAGTCTCTGGGTTTCGCCGAATGGCGATGCCTGGGGCTTCGGCGAGCGCCGTATCTGCGAGAGCGGGCCGAACCGCACGCGAGCCCATCCATTGTCCCTGACCCCGCCGTTGCCGCTACTCATGCCATTGCGCGCCATGCTGCAAACTGCTCTGTTGAAGGCATGGGCGTACTGACGCGAAGCCGCAGGACCAAGCCGGCTGCCTCGGTGCTCCAACAGCGCTGCCTTTCGCGGGTGGCGCGGCGGCTCGCGTGTGGCGGCCTGACCATGTTGGGCGTCGCATCGATCGGCCGCGCGCAGCAGACCAGTGCCGGCGCATCGCCTGCCCCGTTGTCGCCGGCCGACAGCGTCACGATCGCCGGCGATGTGGTGGCGGCAGTAGGTGGAGAGCCGCTGGCCTACGCGACGGTGATCGTAGAGCCGGGACACCGCAAGCGGTTCGCCGACGCGGGAGGGGCGTTTGTGGTAGGCCCACTGGCGCCGGGTTCCTACAGACTGCGCGTCCGGCAGATCGGATTTGGGGCGCGCGATACCGTGCTGCTCGTCTTGCCGCGGACGCCTATCAAGCGCCTGCGGATCGCCCTGGCAGTGATTGCGCTGCATCTGCCGGCTGTGACAGTGGAAGGCGAACGATCGACCAAGTGTCTGACGCCCGGGGTCCCCGATTCGTCCGTCGACCCGCGTCTCGCGGCGCTGTTCGCCGAGCTCGAAAAGAACGTCGATCGCTACCGTCTGCTGATCGACGAATACCCATTCGCGTTCACACGGGAAGAATGGCAGGTGAGTCGGAACGGGGCAGGCTACGAAGAGACGGTCGCTCTCGACACCGTGCGATATGAGGTGCAGGAGATGGAGGGTCGGCCGTACAAGGTCGGCGCCGTCGTCATCTGGGAGGCGTCCCCACGCGGCGGGTCGCAGCAGTACATGCCCCTGCCGACCTTCGGCTACCTGGGCGACTCCACGTTCCAGCGGACGCACTGTTTCGCGTACGTGGGGGAAGACACGACGACCGACATCGCGACGATCCGCCTCGACTTTCGGCCAGCGGCCTCGATTCACACCCCCGATCTCGAGGGATCCGTATATCTCGACGAGGATCGCTACGTGGTGCGCCGGGCCGTTTTCCGCCTCACCGAACCCAACCGGGTCGTGCCGCCGATTTCCGAGCTCAGTGTGACCATGAGCTTCCGCGAGATCCTGCCGCTCGTCCCGGTGTTCGACGAAGTGCGCTACCGCCGGCCGATTTACAAGAACGGCCAGGCCGCGGTGCTGGAAGTCGATCGGCTCCTGGAGTACCGGTTCGAGCACCGTACCCCCGGCGGCGAGTCCTGGAAAGGATAGTCTCCTCCGTCCGTTCTCCTCTTCCGGTTCTACGACGCCCGCAACGCGAATAGGCCCAGCCGTTGCCTTGGTTCCATCCTGAGCCGCTGTTCCCTCCCGACCTGGCAGTCGTCTCGAAAATGGGGACCAACGAGCTGGAGCGTGGATCGTGGCGGACCAAGGTAAGGACACCGAGCCCGGCGGCTGGGAGCCGTCGGACGACGCCGATGCGTGGCGAGACAGCGAGGCCGTCGAGTGCTGGCCGGAGGAGTTGGCCGGACCCGAATACTGGGCCTACCGCCGGCGCGAAGCCGTGGAGCGGGTGGTGAACGAACTCGTCGGTGAGCGCACCGCTCGACACCGCGGCCGCTGAGGCCGCGCGCCGTCGTCTCCTCTCTCCTTTCTGCGTTTCTCCTCTCTCGGGCGCGCAGCGCCCGTGCCCTGCCCTATCGAGCTCAACAATAAAACACGCGGGGCAGGGAAGGGGCCCTCACGCCGCGGGCCTCAGACCGCGGACAACATCATAACACATTGATATATAACATCTTATACAAGCTTTGACCCTTGACAGGAATATATAACTAATTATATGTTGCCGCCGCACGGATGCTCTTCCCTGCCCTGTCGGTGGCCCGCGGGAGTCGCCTGACACACGCCGGCCGCCGCACGCAAACCGCTGCAGGCGAATCCGCCTTCAGCCCAGGACGGAGGCCAGATGAGGCACGCGGTGCAATACCTCGCCGGCGACTCGAAAAAGCGACGCGTGGGCACGGTCTATCTGCTTCACTTCAGCCGGCCGTATTGCCACGCCCGCCACTACGTCGGCTTCAGTAGAAGAGTCGACCTCCGGATGCGCGAGCACCGCCGCGGCCATGGCTCGCCACTCGTCGAAGCGGTGTTGAGCGCCGGGATCGAGATCTTCATCGCACGCACGTGGGACAACGTCACGGTCGCCTTTGAACGCCGATTGCACTGGGCGTGTGGCAAGAAGTATGGCTGCCCCATCTGCCTGGGACCCCGGGCCTTCCGACGCTGGCAACCCCATCGCGATGCCACAACCGGGATCGGTGTCTGATGCTCGCCTTCCTCATGCTCCGCGCGCTCGCGCGGCCACTCGTCTGGCTGCTGCTCCTCACCGTGCCCGTCGTCGCTGCCGCGCGGCTGGTCCTCCACCTGACCCACAATCACCCCGGCGAGCAGGCGACCGTCGCGTTCAACCTCGCCGTCGGCGCCACGCTGTTGGCCGCTACGACGGTGTGGCTCGCACAGCGACTCCTCAGGTCCGACCGGCGCGCCCCGCGGCTGCCGCCGTCCACCGCACATGGGACCGCGCAGTGGGGGAACCCGCCCACCACTATGTGCCAGAGCGCCACCGGCCTCCTGATCGGTCGGCACGACACGGGCCTCGGTCGACTCCTCCGGTATACAGGCGACGCACACCTGCTCACCCTCGCGCCGACCGGCGCGGGCAAAGGCGTGGGCTGCGTCATCCCCAACCTGCTCACGTACACCGGCTCCGTCCTCGTCACGGACCCCAAGGGCGAAAACTTCGCCGTCACCGCTCTCCGCCGCCGAACCCTCGGCCACCGAGTCCTGGCGCTCGACCCCTACGCACTCGTCGGCGGCACCGACTCGTTCAACCCACTGGATGGCCTCGACCCCAACGGGCCCACCGCAGTCGACGACGCCGCCGCACTCGCGGAACTCATCATGATCCGCGAGCCGCACGAGTCCGGCGACAGCGTGTTCTGGTCCCAGGAAGCCAAGGCCCTGCTCACGGGACTCATGCTGCACGCGGCCTCCGACGCATCGCCCAGCCGTCGCACCCTCAGCACCGTCTGGGAGTATCTCTCGCTCCCACCGCGCGCCATGACTCAGCTCTGGACGGCCATGGGCCACAGCACCGTGGCGTCCGGCGCCGTCGCACGAGCCGCAACGCGCGTCCGGCAGAAGGGCGACCGCGTCCGCTCGGGCATCCTGGCGCAGGCCCAAAGCCAGGCGCACTTCCTCGACAGCCCCCACATTGCCCGCGCGCTCGAACGTTCGACGTTCTCGTTTCGCGACCTCACGACGTCGCGCCTCTCGCTCTACCTCGTTCTTCCACCCGATCGCATCGACAGCTGCCGGCGATGGATGCGTCTCCTCGTCGGGTGCGCGTTGCATGCGGTCATCCGCTCGGGTGCACGACGAGTCGCCTCCAGCGAGCGCGTGCTCTTCCTGCTGGATGAGTTTCCGACGCTCGGGCCGATGCCGCCCCTCGAACGCGCGGTTGCGCTGGCACGTGGCTATGGGGTGACCTGCTGGCTGCTCGCGCAGGACCTCTCGCAACTGCGCGCGCTGTATCCCGCGACCTGGTCCACCTTCGTTGCGAACGCCGGCGTCGTGCAAGCGTTCGGTACGAACGATCTCGAGACCGCGCGCTACCTCTCGGACATGCTCGGCCCCACCACCGTGCAAACGACGACCGCATCCCGATCACGCGGCGAGTCGAGCAGTCTTTTCGACCGGGCCGACTGCCGTGACACGTGGAGCACCAGCGAGCGCGCCCGCGCGCTCCTCTCCCCCGATGAGATCCGACGCCTCGACCCGACGATGGCGCTGGTGCTCATGCCTGGCGCGGATCCACTGTGTGTGAGGCGACTGAATTATTTGAAGGAGAGTTTGGTGTAGAGACTGAACGGCGGATTGGGGATCAGGGGAACGACCACGGCATGTGGCAACGGCGGGTAGGGGCGACGCAATGCGTCGCCCTGCGGGGCGGCGATCCACCCCATGATTTTGTCGGCGCACCAAACACGACCGCGCGGCACACAATGCACCGTAACGTCAACGGCGGGCGACGCATTGCGTCGCCCCTACCTGCCGGATCGCAAAGCGTCGTGCCGTCCTATGACTCCCGACCCTCGCCTTCCGCCCGCTAGCTCCCCACCGCAAAACTGTACCGCAACTCCGCGATCCCTTTGACCGCACACCCGCCAATCGATGCCGCGCGATAGGACGCGCCCTTCAATCGATTGACTGCCGCGCGTGCGAACTCCCGATAGTGTGCTTCGACCAGCCGCACGGTCGCCAGCATCGGGTGTCCCCCTTCGTCGATCACGACCTGCAGCACGACGTCTTCGCCGCGGACGTTGCCATGCACGTCTGACGGCGGAGGCGTCGCGGTCGCCTCGTCCGACACCGGCTGCGCACCGCGCCCATCGCGCCATTGCGGGATTCTCACCACGAGCAACGGCGTCCACGGCGGCCCCTGCGGACGTATCGAGAGGACCGTCACGAAAAACTTCACCGGGCCACCCGGGTTCTGTGGATCCCACAACGGACCGATCAGATGCAACGAATCGGCGCGACGCGGCGCGTCGGCCAGGGCACGATCGATCGCCGGCGCGAGCGACGCCGTGCTCACGTGCCCGACGATCGATCCGGTATCGCCGAGCGTGAACTCGACTTCCGCAGCGACCCCAGGCCTGAGCCCGAGCGGCGGCACAACGAGCCCAGTGTCAGTCGCCGCCCCACGTCCGGGTGACACGAACACCGGCAGCGCAACAGGGCGGGGCATGATGAACGCTTCGCGTAGCGCGTCGAGCACGCGCTCGGCGTACTGCGGCGGCAGCGACCGCGTATGCACGGGCGCCGCGATCGTCATGTAGAGCGTGTCGGTAACGGAGTCGCGCGCCGTTGGCAGCGAGTCGCACACGAGGGGTCGAAAAGAAAACGCGGCCGGTGCGGGATGCGGACTCGTCGTCGGGACTGGCGCCGGCGTGCACGCGACGCCACCCACGGCAATCGAGGCGAGAAACACGCAGGCGGATCGCACCGATCCGCCCGATGACAACCACATGCGCACCCACGGGTGAAGAACGCACAAGCATGACGCTGGTGGCACAAAAGGGGAAGAGACGGGCGCTTTAGCGCCCGTCTCTTGGTGTGTCGAATGGCAAGGGCGGCCAGTTCGGCGCTGGCTCGCCGCGTACGGCTAGAGGAATCCCGCGAGCACGAAGCCGTGGGAACACGCACGCTCGCTCACCTGACTTGCCATCCGGCACCGGTATCACAGACGCCCGTCGCGCGTCGCCGTCCCAACTGCATCTCCGGTCGCACCCGCTCTCGTCCCTGACACCTGATCCCACAATACGGTTGCGCCAACTCTCTATCGTCTACTAGTCCCGGCTCCCCTGACACGCTCACTGTCCGGGTGGCCTGCCTCCGCCGGGCCCGCCACGCCCGCCGCGACCGCCTTGCTGAGGCGTCCGGATACTGTCGGGCAGCTTGGCCCATTGCTCGGGTGTCAGCTCCTGCTGCGCCTCATCGAGCGCATGTCGCATCACATCCCGTACCACACCGAACTCGCGCCGCATGATGCCAAACATCGTCGTCGCGTCGATGTTGGCGCCGAGCTTGTTCAGCTGCGTCCGGGCATTCCCCGCGATCGAGTCGACGCGCGTATGGAAGGCCTGCGACGAGCCCTGCAGCTTCGTCAGCTGATCACTCGTCAACGCCAGCGAATCCTTCAGCGCGACGATCTGATCGAACGGGTTGGGGAGCCGCGAGGTAAAGCGGTCGACGATCTGATCCGCGAGATCCTGGCGCCCAGTATTGGCATTGACGCCGCCCGGGCCACCGGGGCCGCCGTTGCCGCCACCACGACCGCCACCCCCACCGAAGAACCCGCGTAGCTGTTGCACGGCATCCGGCGGTCCGACATTCAATCGCCCCCCGAGCACGAACAGGAACGGCTGGCCGTACGCCTGGAGCGCGCCCTGATGGCCGAAGTGCGTATTCACCGCGTAGCTGTATTGGTTGGTCGCCGAGTTGAACCCGGTGACCGTGAGGAGCGTGCGGTCCGGAGCGTATGGCTGACCCCAGCCCTCGAGGTGGTTCGGACCATGGAACAGCAGGTCGAGACCGGCCAGCGAGTTGACCACCTGGATCTGGATCGTGAGACGACGATCGAGGCCCATCGCCGCGGGCCGGATGTTGACCTGCCAGTTGAGCGATTCCGACCATGGTCCGAAGCAGCTGTTTCTCGCCGCAATCCGTCCGAGCTGCGATGCCAGACAGTCGCGGCCAGGTCCAGTCGCGAGCAGCGTGCGCATTGCCGCGGCGACCGCGGGATTCGTCGCTGAGCTGTACGGATCGAACACAAACGCACGGTCGTCGTTCGAGCCGTCGCCGTTGACATCGCCATTCGCCATCGGCGTGTACGGCGCACCCGACAGGAGCTGCGCCACCGCCGTGACTTCCACCAGCGGGCTGAGTGGATACGTGACCGTCCCGACGAACTGGTGCTCGCGCTGCAGGTCACTCGTGCCGAATGGCACGACGTTGGGGTTACCCGCTGTCGTCGGCGCCGAGAACCCGTACACGGCCGACCCGCCCGCGAAGCTCGATTGGTCCCGCACTCGGGAATAGGTGTACGCCAACGAGTACAGCATCCCGCGATCGGTGAATCCGTTCACGCTCGCGGTGACCTGGCGCGTATCCGACTGCAAGTTGGAGTTGAGCGACAGCACCTGCCCGTACTGCGAGTAACGCCGTGACGCACCAAACGCCGCCCCGCCCGTCGCCGGGTCGATCTCGCCCGGGAACGCGTAGACGGGCCGGCTGTTCTCGTTCGCCAGGCGGAACTTGGGGACCGTGTCGAGATTGAGATCGCTCACGCCAAAGAGTGCGACGCCCCGCGCATACGTCCCGTCGACGGACACCGTGATGCGCTGGAAAAGCCGGCGCTGCACGCCAAGCGACCCGCGCCACGCGCGCGGCGCCTCGAAGTCCGGCGCAAAGGTCGTCACCGCGTTGCGCGCGCCGAGTCCCAGAGTGTCGGCAGGGAAGGCCCCGCCATTACACGTTGACGGGGGATCCGCGCTCCCGTCGGCGTAGCCAGTCCAATCCGGCAGCGGGACCTGCGGCCCCACGCACACGAGCTGCGTCTCCGCGGCCCCATTCTGCGACTGCAGCGACGAGAAGAGCGATTGCGGCGGCGGCGCCCGGAACTCGCCGAAGCCGCCGCGCACGATCATGAATGCCGGCGTTCGGCCGCCACCACCCCCTCCACCACCACCTCGACCGCCACCACCGCCGCTCTGGCCAACGAACCACGTGAAGCCGACGCGCGGGCTGGCATGCAGCTCCGACGGCCAGTCGTTGGTGTTCCGATGAAACAGCGTATCGATCGCCGGGTTGAACGCGGGCGCGCCGCCGTACTCGGACCCCTCGAGCCGCGCGCCGTACGTGACCTGCAATGGCCCCGAACGCCACGCGTCGCCGATGTAGGCCGCCGCGTTGAGCGCGCGCGCATTGGTGTTCTGGACGTTGAATTCCCGGGTGTATGTCGCCGGCGAGTCGGCCAGGAATTGCCCGAAAGTGTTGTACGTGTAGACGCCTTCCTGATTGGGCGTGATCGTCTGGCCGAAGCGTGCGATGTTCACGAGCCCGCCCAGCTTGATCCGGTGCGACCCCTCGCCGGGGATGATCGAGAGTTCGTCCGTCGACTCGATGTAGTCGTTGAAGGTGCTCTGGGGCAGCGCAGAGCTGCCACCGAAGGTGAGCGACGACACGCCGTAGCCCAGCTGCCCCGTCGCCTCGCTGTCCGCGAGCTCGGGCACCATCGTCACCCGTCCATTCGGCAGGCGCAAATACGGATCGAGACTCGTCTGCTGGTGCGTCACGTACGTCCGCAGATCGTTGATCGTCGCGTCGCCAAGATGGGATGTCAGCGCCAACATCAACCCGCCCGCTCCCGTTGCGTTCGCCGTGCCGGCGGTCGGGATCGAGAACACGGACACGCGGCTGCCGTCTTGCGCGGTCGCCCGGTAGTCACCCCGGAGCGTCAGTGTCTCGTCGTCCGAGACCAACCAGTCGAAGCGCTGGAACGCGACGACGTTGGTCACCCCACGGACAGCCGGCACCGAGGCGGTCGTCAGCGGCAAGCCGAGTTGGTGCACCTGATTCACGAACGCCGCGGCGGTGTCCTGTGAGATGCCGAGGGGACCAAGCGTCGCCGGATTCGCGTTGAGCAGCGAGATCAGGTTGTCGTACCGATGGTTGACCATGGCCGCGGTGAATGAGAACACGCGGTCTTTCACGAGCGGGCCGCCCAACCCAGCGCTGAACTGATACTGGTTCCGCAGCTGGCCGAAACTGGGCGGCCCCAACGCGCCGAAGGCAAAGTTGTCGTTGCGCAGAGTAAGTCCGAACGATCCCGCGACATTGTTCGTGCCGCCCCGTGTGGTCGTCGCGATCTGGCCGCCGGTGAACTGGCCGCGCGACACGTCGTAGCTGTTCGTCACCACGCGGATGTTCCGCACCGCTTCCGTCGGCACCGACGCGCCGGCGAAGCTCAAGCCATCGACCGTCGTCGCGTTGAGCGTCTGCCGCTGGCCCGCGACCGAGAACGCGGTCGCACTCGTATCCGTCGCTCCCATACCGACGACGCCGGGTGACAACGTGGCCAGCGTCGCGAGATCGTTCCCATTGATCGGCAGCTTGTAGATCTGCGACGGCGTGAGCATCATCCCGGTGCTGCCGGCGTTCGACGGATCCGGCCCGGTGGGCCGCCGACCGGTTGTCGTCACGGTCGCGAGCGTGTGGACCGCGCTCGACAGCGAAATGTTGGCGACCAGCCGATCCTCATCGGCCTGTCGCTGGATCACCGCCTCCGAGGGGCTGAATCCGATGGCGCGGATCTCCACGCGGTACTCACCACCGCCATTGGGGAAAACGACCGTGTACCGGCCGTCACCGTTCGTGATACGCGATCGACTGATATGCGTGTCGATCGACGTGACGATGACCTGGGCGCCGACAATCGGCTGATTCCCCGGCGGTGGTCCGCTGACTTTGCCGGTGATGATGTCGGTGGTCGATCCGACCTGGGCGCCTGCCGCCGCGGGGAGAAACACCGCAGCCAGCACGATCCCCCATATCCCCGCCGCAATCCGAGCTCGAGTGAAGTGCATGCGGGAAGTATTACGGTCTCCCGCCGAGAGGTGTTGGGGGGATATAACGGCAGGGGTCAGGGGTCAGGGGTCAGGGAACTACAACAAACACTGAGGGCCAGCCGCTGCACTCGCGACTGGCCCTCTCGGTGTCTTCCCCTGATCCCTGACCCCTGATCCCTGACCCCTTGCTTCTAGAACGTTATCCCCACCGTCAGCGGAATAAACTGCGGATTGAACGCCGACTGGAACGCGTAGTGGTAGCGGGACTCGACGAAAAGCGATAGCGACGAGAGGCCGAATCGGAACCCCGCGCCGCCGTTGATACCGAAGGCGTTGTTGTGGATGTTGCCGCCCGCACTGACACTCGACCCGTTCACCGAAACATCATAGCTGTCGTTGTAGTACCCGACGCCCCCGATGAGGTACGGGGTGACGCCCTTCCCCTGTGTGATGTTCCACACGACGTTCGCGTTGAGGGTCCACATTTGGAGCGTCCCGGCGGACACGCCCGGCGCGGAATGCATTCTGGTTGAACATGCCGTCGACCCGGAGGTTGACCGGCCAGTCGGGAATGCCGATGCCCAGCGACGCCAGCGCGTTGTACCCGGTCTTGTAGGAGTTGCCCAGGGTACTCAGCGGCCAGGTGGCACCGCCACCGGCGCTAAAGGTGAGTTGGGCGTGCGCGGAGCTGAGCGGGAGGCCGAAGCAGCCGGCTGCGACAGCGGCGGCTTGCAGTGTACGACGAATGGACATGGAGTGCCTTCTCCGATAAAGTGGCGCTGATTGGGTCACCGCCGGAGTAAAGCAAGCCGCGTGCGAGGGACTCGGCCGTCGCGTGGTTCAAATGCCGAGCTTAGCCTTGGACCAGACGACGATGTTCAGGCAGTCGGGCTTGACGACACCCGGCAGCGAGTGCGGCACCTGGCTCGGCAGGTAAATCTCGATCGCGCCGATCTCGCTGGGCCGGATGTACGTGTCCATGTCCCCTTCTTCCAACTCGTCGTACGGTACGCCATTGATCACATAGGTCAGACACGGCCCACAGTTCTCGCCGACCGTCATGTTCGGCTGACCGTTCGTCCCCGTCGCGTAGCCGATGCAGGAGCCGGCCGCGCGGGAGGCCATGAGCGACGCCCGCCCCTGTTCGTTGTAGTCGATGAGGACGCCGTTAAACGTGCCGAAGAGGTCGTGGAACTCGTTCGCCTTGTGCGAATCGATCACGTCCGCCGTCCAGAACGTCCCCATCCCCGACGCCTTCCGCGCGTCGAATCCCACGTGCTTGAGCCCCGAATCGTAGCGCGCCGTGACGACGACCGGCGGGAGCGCTCGCACTGTGCGCCCGCTGAACAGCACGGTGACGTGCTGCGGCGCGCGACTGGTCAGCTCGACGGGCATCGTCACTGGTTCGTACCCGACCTCGCGGACGATCAGCATGCGGGTGCCCGATGGCAACCGCCGCAGCGAGAAGTCACCGCTGCTGCTCGTCATCGCTGAATCCGCGCCCCCGACCACGAACACGTGTGCGCCGACGACTGGCTGCGTGGTCGTCGGGTTCATCACGTGTCCTGTGAGCTGCGCTGAGCCCACCACGTACCGATGCGTCAGATCCGCGCGGCGCACCGTCGTCGCCGTCGTCGTCGCGGTCGCCGCGGGTGCCGTGCCAGCCGTGGATGGCGCCGCGGCCGTCGTCGTGCCCGCTTGGCTGTCGGGTACTGTCGCCGCCGCAGCCAACGACGCGATCGTCGGCGGCGCTAATGCCGCCATGTGCAGGGTGATCAGGGTGACCAGGTGCCCTTGCACCCGGACCGGACGACTCACGTCCGACGCCACCGCAGCCGCTCCACCATCGCGACGCACCGCGTGCAAGGTGCCGTTCAGGTCCAGCGGCAGATAACACAAGCGGAATTGTCCGCCAAGAGTCGTCGTCGCGCCACGCGTGTGGCGATCGCGATGGAACCCGATTTGTTTGCCGACCTGGACCTCCAGCCAACTGACCGAGACCTCGACGTTGTTGATCGGCTGGTCCGTGTCCGCATCGAGCACGCGTCCGATGATCTCCGCTGGACCTTGGGCGTCAGGCGTGTGCACACCGCCCGGACGTACCACGTCGCGGCACGCTGACTCCGCGAGCGCCGTCGCGGACGGCGTCGCAAGTGTCACCAGCAGGGTATCGCCCGCGCGGACCGTGAGCGGCGGAGATGCCACGCCTGCGCCGAGCGAATCGAGCAACGGGTGAAACACCCCCAGCCGCACTGACCCCGCGGATACCGAGTCGAAATGGAAGTTGCCGTCCCCGTCCGTGCGCGCCACCCGCGTCGTCCCCTCGATCTGCACGTCCGCGTGCGTCAGCGGGGTGTTGTGCAAGCTGTCGATCACGACGCCCACGATCGTTCCAAACCGCGGCGCAGGCTGCTGCGCCGCAAGCGCCCCACCCGACGCGCACGCCAGAGCGAGCGCGCCGACCACGCAGGATCGAAGACGGTGAGTGGGAGACGGCATTTGGAGAAAATACACGCCTGCGCGGGGCAGGGTCCCTGTCGTCTCCCTTCTCCTTTCTGGCGTTCTCCTTTCTCGGGCGCGCAGCGCCGTCTTACCAGCCCGGCAACAGCACAAACCCAAACTGATTCCCCACGCCCGGACGCTCGAATGGGCGCGCGACGTAGAACTCGCCGACGATGTATCCGAGAATGTTGACGCGCGCGGCAATGCCGGCACTGAACACCGGGATGCTGCGTTGGTCGTTCGGATTCAACGTCAGCTCAATGTGGCTGTTGCTCGACCACGCCAACCCGCCATCCAGGAAGGGCGCGATCTCGGTGGGCAGGTAGGGGAAGTTGATCAGACCGTATTGCGGGACACCGAGCAACGGGATGCGGACCTCGATGTTCCCAACCGCCATGCGACTGCCGAGCAGACGATTCAACAGCGGACACGAACCGGCGCCCGTGTATAGCGACGGGCACTCCGAGGCGTTGAACGTGGTGATGTCGTAGCCGCGGATGAAGTAGGGGTCGCCAATGTACAAGGGCGAGAGGCGCGGGTCTTCCGCATCCTTCCCCCAGCGCCCGTATTGGTTGATGCGGAACGCGACCGTGAACGGGTTGGCGAAGAAGTAGCGCCGATAGTCGACGTTCTCCGCAACGAAATTCAGAGTGCCAAAGTACGGGTCGACCTCCAGGCGATAACGCCCGCCCGCGATCGGCGAGGTAAAGCCGAAGTTCGAGTAGTCGACCACGTAGGCCGCCGACGTCTGAAACAGGCTGAACCCCGGCGGCGTCGGTAACGGCACCTGCTGCCCGACGAAGTACGTCGCGCCGTTTTGCTCCTGGATGTACTCGTCAGCGCGTAGCCCGTAGTGGATGTACGTGAATCCGCCCGCCAGCTCGAACCGCCGAGTCATCGAGAGCGGATACTGCCCGAACAGGTTGAACTGCTCGTAGTACGTGTAGAGATACTGCTCCTGCAGCAGCGTCGCGGGCGTCTTCGTCCCGTTCGCGCTGACGAGGACCGTGTCGAACGCCGCGGTCCCGAGCTGCAAGTACGGGAGGTGCGAGATCGCCACGCCATAGTTCCAGCGATGCGCCTGGTTGATGTAGGCGGCCTGGCCACCGATGTCCTGGATCTGCCCCGAGGCTTGGACCGTTGCGGCGATGATGTGGTCCTCCAGCTCGTCGCCAAACTGGAACGCCACGCCACCACCGGCCCCCGTTCCAAAGGGACCGCCAAAGGCCACGCCCACGCCCGCCGTCGCGATGCCATCGAGCTGGAACGTCGGCCGATAGGGTGAGACCGCGAACTCGCGCTGCACCGGCAAGCCCAGTCGAGGGTTGCTGATCCGCTCGGTGATGATATCCTGCACGGCCGGTGGCTGCAGCCCCTGCGTCGACGAGGTGTCGACCACCTGGTTGACTCCGGCACCCGTCGCCTCGCTCGCGTCGAGCTCGTGGATCGAGTAGCTCTGTCCCGGTCCCTGGAACACGTCGAACACGATCCGTCCCGTCAGCCGGGAGACGGACATTACCGGTGACTCGTACGTCAGGCCCGTGATCGCGGTCGCGACGCGGGTCACCCGCGTGATCGCGCCGGTCGTCAGGTTCGTGCGATAGACGTCCGGGATCCCATCCGGATCGGCCACGAAGAACAGCGACTGTCCGTCGGGGCTGAATTGCGGATTGATGTTCTTGGCGCGCCCACCAAAGAGCGGCAGCAGCCGCGACGGATGATCGGGCGCCGTCATGTCCATCAGCGCGATCTGGAAGGGCCGGAACTCCAGCAGGTCCATGTTCGTCGGCGCACCGCTGTCCGTCATGAACGCCAGCGTGTGGCCATCCGGCGACCACGCCGGCTGCAAGTGGGCGTACCGGTCGTGCTCGAACTGCTTGGTCACCTTCGTCCGCAGGTCGTACAGATACAGGTCGCTCCATCCGCCCGACATGCCGGACACCGCGAGCTGCGCCCCGTCGGGACTCCACGCCATCCCGAGCACCTGGCCGACGCCCGGGAGCCGGATGTGGCGCTCGTCGAGGCCCTTGGCCACGTTGAAGATCTCTATCTCGACGCGGCCGTTCTCGAACGCGGGCACCGCGATGCGCTTGCTGTCAGGGGACCAGGAGCCCGACGAATTGGTCCACGACAACACGTCGAAATGCGGGTTCGAGTTCGGGCTCGTGAGATGATGCAGCACCTTCCCCGTCGTCGCGTCAGCCACGAGCAGGTCCTGGAACGGCAGACCGCGGAATCGAATGAGCGCAATCTTGCTCCCGTCCGGGCTCAACTCCGGCGCGAGATCGAAGGTGTTGAGGGTGAGCTTCCCGAACGGCTGCTTCCCCAGCTCCTGCGGCAAGGTGCGAGTCTTGGCGTCCGGGAGCAGCTGCGTCTTGATCGACGCGATCCACAGCTTCGACAGGGAGTCGGTCGTGATGCCCAGTACCGCCCGGACCGCCGGCTCGAGCCCCGATCGCAGCGATGCGCGGTAAATCGTCGGGATCACGCTGTCCCCGAACGTCCCACCGATGAAAGCCCACATCGCCTCACCGTACCGATAGGCGAAGTATTTGGGGCTGTTCAGCTTCTTGATGCGCGGCAGGTCGTTCCGCAGCGCCGCGTCCCGCAGGAACATCGTGGTGTTGGGGTCGTACCGGCCGAGCGAGAAATACTCTGCCATGCCCTCGATCGACCACTGCGGGAGCCGCTCGACGTTGCTCAGCCCCCCGCGCTGCGCCCCCGCGACGTCGAACTGGAACACGTGTGTCAACTCGTGGCCAATGATGTGGTTGACGTCCCAGTACGAGCCGGGGAACGGAAGCAGGGCTCGGCTTCGAGACGGCTCGGTCACGCCGCCGACCTCCTCCGGCAGGTACCCGACCACGTTGTTTTGCTGGAACGACGGGTCGTCCGCGTACAGCACAATGGGCTTCTTGGTAAACGTGTCCCGCATCGCCAGCGAATGGCGCACGTACCAGCGCTCCGCCATCCTGGCGGCATCCGCGACCGCCAGCGATTCGGCCGGGTAGTAGTCAGATGTCGAAGTGCTCGGTGTGCAGCGTCGACCACTTGAAGGTCTGATAATTGACCTTGTTCTGACCGAAGTACTGGGCGTCTGCCCGCCGCGGGGCGCCGACGGTCATCAGGCACACAACGGCCGACAGGAACGCGACACGTAGGGGCCACGCATGCGTCGCCCTCGGCTGCCGCACCCACACATTCGATCTGGTTCGCACGGACTTCGATCCAAACATCACACCATCCTCTTGCTGACGCCGGGGAAGGCCTCCCCGGTCGGGTACATCCGCATCGAGCGTCCCAAATAATACGTCGCGTGCAGGTCGTCGCTAAAGCGGTCGCACGTTCCCGCTGCGACGCGGCGAGCCCACCGACTCGTCGATCCGCCCCTCGCTACCCCGGGCGGCGTGTGGCCCACCGGTAAATGAACGGGCCGGCGATCCGTTTTATGACAGACGTGCCGACTCAACTGCGGGGCCTGGGGTTGGGGGTCAGGGACCAGGAACAAATCGAAGGGCCAGTGGCAGCGCACCGCGACCGACCTTGGACCGGTAGGGGCGACGCAGTGCGTCGCCCGTCGTTGTCGTTGCGGTTGTCGTTCCCTGACCCCTGACCCCCGACCCCTGACCCCGCCGTTTGCTTTCCTGTCCTCTCCTACTGGTGCGCCAGCGCTGGCATGATCGACTGCACGGAGCTCAATCGATCGCCGAGCGCGGCCGGCACCACCTGGCACGCCGCCACCGCCGCGGGCCTCGCATACCGCCGCAGCGCCTCGCGGGCGGGGCCGAGCACGAGGTCGCCCAGAACGACACCAAGCGAGCCAAGCACGATAAGCTGCGGGTTCAACACGTCCACCAACGTGGCCATCCCGGACCCCAACCACCGCGCGGACTCGGTGACCACCTCGACCGCGTCAGGGTCGCCCGCCAGCGCTGCATCCACGATCGTGCGGATCTCGGGGACGCTCGGCCAGCGCGCCGGGAACATGCGATGCGCCAGCACCGTCAGTCCGCGACCCGAGGCGTACTCCTCCCAGCCGCCGCCCGCCTTCACACGAGCGTCGTCCGGAGGAGCGACTCGAAGCGTTGCCAGCTCACCCGCAGTCTCGCTCGCACCCCGCAGGATCTTCCCGTGCACAATGATCCCGGCACCCATCCCGGTACCGTAGACCAAGAAAATCATGTGCTCGAGGCCCGCGCGGATGCGCCCAGCGCCAAACCAGAACTCGGCCAGCGCCCCGGCCTTGGCATCGTGGTCGAGATACACCGGCAGCCCGGGGAACCGGGTCGCCACCGCGTCCTTGAGCCTCAGATTGTGCCAGCCGGGGAGGTTGGGCGGATTGATGATCACCCCCTCGATCGCTCGGAGCGGTCCCGGCGAGACGATACTGATTGCCTTGGGCGTCCGGCCCGCCGCACGGGCCGTCTGCAACGTTTGATCGATCAGGGCCGCCAGCGCCGGAAATGTGTCCGCGAACGGCCGCGTCCCTTCCGTCGGGTGACTGACCCGCTGCAAGGTGTCGCCGGTCACGGTCGCTTCCACGATCGCAGTCTTTGTCCCGCCGACGTCGACGCCAATGATCGTGTCCATAAGATGACCGTTGATTGGCCGTGGGAGCCCGCCGATTCGACGCCGTTCGTGGTGACGTGGGCCGCGCTGGTCGCGTGGCCACCCGCTCAACAGGCAGGCGGGACCACGACCAAACTAACCACGACCGGTTCGCAGCGGGCGCACGAAACCCCGCTGAGTGGCACGCACCGCGGCAACCCCGATCCCGACACCCAGCAGGACCAGGACGCACCATGCGACGAGCGTCTGCGTGGTGGGACCCGGGCTTCGGAGCGGAGGACGTGCGAGCGGATCGCCGACGACCGTAAACGCGGCCCAGTCCGCAGTGCGCACGCCACGCGCGATCGCGTCGCGCTTCGCCGACTCCAGCGCGTCCCCCACCGGGAGCCCCCGGGCCATCGCGGCGTAGAACGCGTCCACGATCGGCACGATCGCCCGGTCGCCCACTCGCCACTGCGTCGCAACGACCGAGCGTGCTCCCGCGGCGAGGAGTGGCCCGGTCAGCCCCTGCACCCCGTCGCCGTCGATCACGACACCGCCCGCGGTGCGGCACCCGGACAACACCACCAGATCGGCATCGAGGCGCAATGAGGCCAGTTGCGTCGGCGTCACGAAACCGGATTCTCCACTCCCCGCCGCGAGCACCAGCGCGGTCCGCGCCACGCTCCGTTCATCGACGAGTGCGTGGGTCGCGACATGAATCACCCGATACCCATCGAGTGGAGCATGTAGCAGGTACGCCGCGCTCGCCGCCTCTCGCAACCGGACGTCGGCGGACGGTGCGTAGCGGGCGACGAGGCGGGCCTCCTCCGCGGACGCGCTGAGACGCTCGAGGCCACCCTTCGAATCGGCCACATCACGATAGGGATTGACCGATGTGCGTTCGGTGTCGGCCGACGGCGCCGGAAACGCGGGATCCGCCAGCGCGAGCAAGCGTGGCGGCCGCCGGTCCCCGCCGGCCGGGTGGGGTCGCCGCCACAGGGCTCGCAATACGGCGGCCGACGGAGCGATCGTGATCGCGTACTTCGCCGCCAGCGGTTCTCCGTCCGAGGTTCGGAGCGCGTCGAAGGGAACGCGATAGATCGGGCCGTCGGGCACGATGATGAGATGCGTCACGTCGGGTCCCAGCTCGCGCAGCGCGACACCCAGAATCGATCGGCCGATCGTGGTCGACAGCGAGACCGCATCGTCGCCGCTCTCGAGCAACGTCACAAACCGCTCGATCGGGCCCGCCAACGAGTCCGCACTGGGAGCCGTGTACGCCTGCAACACTGCGGAACGCGGCCCGAGCGGCGACCGGACCTGAGACTGCGCGACGACGAACACCGTGGTGGGTGCGCCATAGGCACCGGTGACGAATTCCACGAGGGCCGTATGGCGATCCGGCAGCACGGCCGCCACTGAGTCCGCCTCGCCCTGCTCACCAGTCGCGCGCGCGGCAACGTCTCCGCTTCGGGTCAGGCTTCCCGGTGGCTTCGCCGCGGCTTCCGACGACGTGTCCACCGACGCATCGCGTAGGGCCGCGAGGCGGACCAGGCGGTTCGCCAGATCGCGCGCGCGACGCCGCTCGGCCAGCGCAAACGCGACCGACGGACGCTGCGCCGCCAGCACGGCGAGCACCGTCGCGGTGGCGGCGTCGCGGTCGTTCGCTTCGGTCGCTCCAACCTGAAAGACGTACGGTCGCAGCGCGCGGTCGGTGAGCGTACTGCGCCAGGCATTCGAGCTCGTCTTCCGCGGCCGTCATCTCGAGATCCGCTCGGTCCAGCAGGCCTTGCCGCGCTTCGGTCTCCGCCAGAAATGCGCGCGCGGTATATCGCATGACATGCTCTGCGGTATCGAGGGTCTGCAGGTACCGCGTGAACGCCGCACCCGCGGCGGCTGGTCGATCCTCGGCGAGCGCGAGTCGGCCCCGATCGACATCGAGACTCGCATACCACCGCGGTTGCCGACGCGCCCGAGTAAACGCTTCCGCTGCCACCAGCGAGCGCTCGGCAGCCGGCAGATCGCCGCCGCGAATATCGATCGCGATCAGGTCGCGCCACTCCTCGAACTCCGCGGGGTCGCCGATCTTGTGGTCGAAGTCGCGCGCTTGCTGCGCCAGATCGCGGGCGGCCGACCACTGCCCCGCATTGACGGCGAGATCCGCCCGGTACGTGCGGACGAGTGCGCGCCCGCTCTCGTCCTGCATCGTGTCGTACAGCACCGTCGCGCGATCGAGATAGGCCGACGCACTGACGAGATCGTTGAGCAAGAGCGCCACGGCCGCGAGGCCGATGTTTGCGGACGCGAGGGCGTACAGGTTGTGCGATGCGTCCGCCTCCGCGTGCGCGGCGAGCACGTATTCCTTGTACGGCCCGATGTCGCCGCGGTTGTGGTAAATGTCTCCGTGGCGCATCAGGGTCTCGGCCAGCGTCGCGCGATCGTGGACCCGACGCTCGATCCGTTCGACCCTGATCAGCACGACCGCGCTCGAGTCGTACGCGCCGCTCAACTCGAGGCCAAGCGCGAGGGCTCGCAGCGCGCGCGCTTCCTCTCGCGGTTCACCGGCGCGGTGCGCGAGCGCCGCGGCCGCCCGCGCGCGTGTGGCCGCGTCTGGATGGGACAGCACGGTGGCAAAGAGCGCACGGCGCACGGCGATCGCGGCCTCGAGATCGCTCATGTGGGGAGGCATCACGTGCGCCGCGGTATCGAGCAACGCATTGCCGATCGAAATCCCAAGCTGCGCGGCGCGATTGACCGATCTCCCGACGAGCGCCTCGGTCTCGGCTGCGCGATCCGGGATCGAGCGAGCCATCACTCGGGCACGGACAAACGCACTGTCCGCGCGGGCCTGAAATCCCCGCGCGTCGTACGACCAGCCGAGGCCCAACGCCGCGTAGACCGCCACGGCATCGACCCGCGGGACACCCGCCTCGAGGGTGCTCGCCGCGACTGGGATCAGCGCCGTCAGCGCCGCGTCGGCCTCATCGTATCGGTACGTGAGCCGGGCGAGGGTCGCCAGTCCGAGTGCCGAGAGTCGATCGCCCCGGTCCGCCGCGAGCGCTTCGGCCCACCGCGCTTCCGCAACGCCCGCACTGTCGCCCTCGACCGCTCGCAGCGCATGCGCCACGACGGCGCGCGCCGAACTGTCAGCTCCGCGGGGGGGGATTGCGATGAGAGCAGCCCCGATGGCGAGGAGGAGCATGACGGGAAACTACGTGAACGGCGGGTCAGGGGCAGGCGCGAAGCGCCCGCCCCAGACCCGTTTTTTTAGTGAGTCACCACGGTCCCCATTTTCACCACCTCAAAATCACTCCCCTTGAGCTGCGTCATTGAGTGCAGCTCGTCGTCACTCCACCGGGGGTCGGGTGCGCCACTCACGAAGAACGCCGAGCCGTTGTCGGCCAGGAACATGCCGTATTTCTGCAGCGCCTTGAGAATGACCTGCACGTGGGCGGGGAATCCGGCCATGTTGACGCTCGCCTTGAGGCGCACGCGCATTCCCATGGGCGGCAGGCCGCTACTCGTGTCGGAGCTCGCATAGTGCCGAGCTGGAGCGACGTAGGCGTGGCGCGTGGTCGGGCAGGTGAAGCGCAGTGCGTGGGTAATCGCGCCGTGTAGCACGACCTCGTCGTAGCGCACGAGCCCTGCCAGAATCGGAAGCCCGGCAGCATCGGCCGATGTCCAGCCCGCAGGGCGGAGCGAGTCCGACGCGAGATTGAAGACCGCGCCGGATCCCGCGGTCCAGCTGGCGCCACCGTTCACCGGCACCGCGTCGAACATCTCGTACAGCTTCCAGTGATCGATGTCGACGATCAGCACATGCCGGTCGCCGGTCCCGCTCGGTCCGCCTTCGATCGGCGCGTACGGCGGGATGGGATACGGGCCGGGGTCGCTCTCAGAGGCATAATTGAAGCTCACCGGCACGAGTGGCTGCGTGCCGTGGACCACCACATATGGAATCCCGTTCGGCGCGCCGTCCCACACGGTACCGAAATCGGGATGCAACGGGCTCGAGGCGCCGCAACTCGCAATAAGGGTGTTCGAATTCGGGTCGACCGGCATTGACGACACGTCGGCATTCCAGGCGTTGTCAGCCGGAAAAAAATGACGGCCGCCCAGCGAACCGCTGCCATTCCCAAACGCGACGAACGATGCCGCGTGAGTTCCGACCGTCGCAGCCAAAGTGTTGCCGATGAATGTCGTGTCGACGGTCCACCGGGTGCTCGCGTGGCCCTGGCCATCCGTCACGATCGTGGCCGGGCTCACGCCTCCTGATCCTGGGCCGGTTTGCCAGGCGACAGTGACACCGGAGTCCGGATTCCCATGCGCATCGGTGACGCGCACGATCACGGGGTTGGCGAGCGCAGTGCCGAGCGTGGCGGTCTGACTATCCCCGCTGACCTCAGCGATCGAGATCCCCGATCCGCCCCCCGATCCTGACCCCGGCCCGGTCGACGCCGCGTGGCCGCCGCAGCCGAGTACCAACGCGATGACCGCCGCCAGCCATGTGCGGTCGGCTACCGTTTTGAGGGGTGACATCGCGCCTCCGGCTAGGTGGTAGATCTCGGGTAGCGGGGCGCGGCCCGGCGGCGCGTGGGCGAACTAAGGCCGCCGAGCTCTTGGTTTACTTGTCCGTTCTAGGCTCCTCTGTACCTCGGCCCCGCTGTGTGGGCCGAAGTGTGGACGATCGAGAAGACCAGTCGTAACTCGTTGTCAGGCCGTCGCTTCCCCAGTCGTGGGGTCGATGACTCGCGTGACGCGATGGACGGCGTTCGCGGGAAATCCGCCACGCTTCGCGTGTTCGAGGATGGCGTCGGCGTTCGCCGCATTGTAGACGCAGAACAGCTTGTCCCCCGTGACGTAGCTCTCGACCCACTGAACGTCTTTGCCCTCGGAGGTCATGTCGTGGAGCACCTTATTCGACGACGCCGAGATGCCTTGCAGCTCCTTCTGCGTCAGTTTGCCTGCGCCTGCGAGCTCGCGCTCGATGACGAATTTTGGCATGGCGGGATCCAGGAATGGGGGATGATGAAGAACGAGTGAAAAGGTTGGTCAAGCCAGACCGATTGGCAACCCCCTTGTCGGTCACGGACTCGCGCGCAAGTTCCCTTTCCATGAACGCGACACCAGACAGCACGCGCCACGTCCGCCCGACGTCCGCCCACGGCGCTCAGCTGTGACGCGGCATCCACTGAAGAGAACGCAAACCGGGCCCCGACAGCGGGGGCTCGTCGTCGCCATGCTCCGCGACCCGCAACTGTGGGTCCCCGTCATTGCGTTGGGCGTCGGGCTCCTCGTGCTCTACTGGGTCCGCTGACCTCGAGGGCTAGCGAAGTGCACCGCCGCTGGCCCCGAGTTTCTTTCCAACGTCCAACGTCTAACGTCCAGCGTCGAACGTCTAACGTCCAACGTCAATGGCTGTCGTGACTGTCGAGGAGCCGGGGATAGACGCTCAGCGAATCCGTCAACTCCATGCGGCCGGCGTGTGGTCGGGCCTCACAGCCGGCGTCTGGCTCGGAGCGGCGGAAGCTCCCACCAAACTCGTGGCCGCAGGCCTGTCTCCCGTGCTCGTCTCGCTCTGCATGGTGCTGGGCGTGTTCCTCGGGCGCTGGAGCATCCCGGCACTCGTCCGCGGGATGGGGTACGTCCGCGCTGACGTGCAACAGGCACCGCACCTCATCGTCTGGGGAGTCCTCGGCGGATGCCTCTGGGCCGTCGCAAACACGCTGACGGTGTTTGCCATTCGAGACGTGGGCCTCAGCGTCGCATTCCCGCTGTGGAACATGAACAGCTTGATCGGGCTGCTGTGGGGCGTCGTCTTCTTCAACGAGTTGCGCGGGACGGCCCTGGCGCGACGGCTCGCGGTCATTGGCGGCGCGGTCGCGATGTGCGTCGCAGCGGCCGTGGTCGCTGGCGCCTCGACGGGCACGGTCGCGGGCGGCCATGCCACGCGCGGCATCATCGCCGCCTTCACCGCTGCCCTGCTCTGGGGCACGATGTACATCCCCTATCGGAAGGCGTATATCACCGGTCTCAGCCCGCTGTCGTTCTTGACCTTCTTCACGGTGGGCGAGCTCGGGACAATGGTCCTCCTCGCCCACGGCGACACCGGCGGGTGGGGCAGCCTGCTGCACGCACTCGTGCGGGCGCGGCCCGCGCTCCTGTGGTTGCTCCTGGGCGGTTTCGTCTGGGTAATCGGCGATCTGTTTCAGCAGTACGCGGCGAAGTACGTGGGCATTAGCCGCGGCATCCCACTTTCCAACACGAACCAGCTGTGGGGACTTCTGTGGGGCGTTCTGGTATTCGGTGAGCTGCGCGCTGCACCTGTCGGCACGCTGGTCCGGGTCGTGGGTGGGTCGCTCGTCATGGCCCTCGCAGCTGGCATGATCGCCCTGGCGAGCGCCGATCGAGGCGAGCTCCAAGCCTGGCAGGCCGCTGCCACGCGCGAGACCGCGCGCTATGGCGTCGACGAGCGCTATGCCGTGCTTCGCGGTCCCGGAGAACCCGCGTTCGATCAGGTGAAAGACCGCACCTGGATCGACTGGGTGATCATCTCGGTCGCGACCGCAGCCTTTGTCGCGGCGGCCATCGGCGCGGCCCGCCCGCAGATCCCGTTCAGCGCGGGCTGGGGGTTGGTGTTGGTGGGGGTCCTGGTGGCGGCAGCCGTCGTGTCTGCGATTCGGCTGTGGGGCAGAGGCTGAACGTCACGGCAACGTGTCATTCACCATGACGCTGTCATGCGGCATAGTCCCGCCGATCGAGTCGAAGTGAACGCGGATCGCACGTATCGTATCGAGCGAAGAGACAAACCCGGACCTGCCCTGACCCGTCGCCCACACGTCCATGTAGTACGTCCCCGGCGCGTTGGCAGGCACGGCCGCGACATAGTTGTTCGCGGTATCGACCCCTTGGGGAAACGACCCGAGGAATCCCGCCGTTCCGTCGGCAATCGCCTGCGCGCTATCGCCAAATGCGACGATGTACACCGTGGTGTTAATCGTGAACTTGGGGGCCCCGATGTGGCCATAGATGACCGCGTATGGCTGCTGATTCTGCGGACCAGACGGGGTCGCCGAGTCCACGCATGCGACCGTTACGGCCGCAGCCAGGATGCCAAGAGTTGTACAAAGACGATGCATTGAGCGAATGCCAGCGAAGGTACCTCAACAGTAACGCGTGTGCGCTCGTCGGCCAAAGTTTAGGGCTCATGAGCTGCTCCGCCGTCGCGGCCCGAGGGGCTCGCCCGGGACCCGGGCGTGAGCCGCGGCGGGTGGTGTGGCGGGTGGTGCGGCGGCTGATGCGGCGGCGTGATTGCCCGAGAGACCCGATGTGGGTGGCACGTTCGGGCGATGCCTCGCACGCGGGGCGGGGCGGTTGGCACGTTCCAGCGGCGAGGCCGCGACCCGGCGGTGGGGACCCAACAGCGCCTCGAGATCAGTCCGAAGCCAGTCCAGGAGCTGGCCGTCGCGGTGAATGGCCCAGTTGATGAGCGAGCCGCCCGTCATGGCTTGGATGGCGCGAGCGAGCTGCCTGACATTGCACGGCGCGAGGTCGCCGATCGAGATCGCTTCTCGCAGGAGGACCTCGTACCCGGCGAGCGTGCGCTGCGCTCCGGACAGTGCGAGGGTGTGGAACGCGGGATCACTCAAATCGATCTGCAGGAAAGCCAGGTGATTGGCGAGTGCTTCCGGAGATTCGACGTGCCGGGCCATGTCCATTGCCGTCACCAGGAGCGCGTCGAGGGGCGAGCCGGTTGCGCGGCGCGCCGCGGCGAAGCAGTCGTCGATCGATGTGGCGGCATGTCCAGCGAGTGCCAGCAAGAGACCTCGCTTGGAGCCGAACCGCTGCAACAGCGTGGCAGGCGACAGGCCCACCTCCCGACCGACCTCGGTCAGCGTCAGTCGTCCGGGGCCGACCCGCGAAATCGCGCGAATCGCTCCCTCGAGAATATCAGCGTCGGTAGCGGTGCGAGGCCTTGGCATGAAACAACAGAAGGTAGTCTCATTGACCGCACGGGCTAGCCATGGACGGGTAGGGGCGACGCCCTGCGTCGCCCGCCATGGCAGGGCCGTCCGTACGGACCTACGGTCGTGGCGGGTAGGGGCGACGCCCTGCGTCGCCCGCCATGGCAGGGCCGTCCGTACGGACCTACGGTCGTGGCGGGTGGGGGCGACGCAATGCGTCGCCCGCCTCCTTGACCGCACGAACGCATTGCGTCGCCCATCCCAAGACAAGCGGGGCGCTTCTTGTGGAAGCGCCCCGCTCCTGCGTACGACCGTTGTTGTCGTACGTGTGGCTCGCTACGCGAATGCTTAGCGGGCGCCGCCGGCTTTGGTCACGTTCTCGGCGGCCGGGCCCTTCTGACCCTGCACAATGTCGAACTCCACGACGTCACCCTCGGCCAGGGACTTGAAACCGGACCCCTGAATCGCGCTGTAATGCACGAAGCAGTCCTTCTGTCCGTTGTCCGGAGTGATGAACCCGAAGCCCTTCGCGTCGTTGAACCACTTCACTTTCCCGGTCGTGCGCATTCCGAACTCCTGCAAATTGAGACCGACCCAGGTAATCGGGACACCCCGAGCCCAGACAGCCTCTTGACTCGCGGGAACTCTGGGTCTCCCGCCTTGAACCCCAAGCCTTAGACGGATTCCGGGCTTGTAAGCGGCGAATATAGGTGCGCCAAGTCTTAGACGCAAGACTCGGCGAGACACTGCGCGACGGTCAAAAAACGGCCGCCTGTCCCCTACTCTGCCACCCCGACGACAAAGTACTCCGTCTCGCCCCAACACGTCGTCGGCACGCCGCGGTGCTGCTGGTAAGCCAGTGACACGCGCTTGCCCATCGACTTCGTGATGACTTGGGCAACCGAATCGCTGCGGACGGTGAAGTAGAAGATCTGCGGCATCGCCCCCGGTAGGTTGGCCTGGGCCAGCTCCCCTTCCCACGTCGGGCAGATCCACCCCTTCTTCGAGATCTTCTGCACGAACCCAGACCGCTCCCCTCGGGAGTACACGAAGGACAGTGCGGACCAGGTGAAGAGCGCGAACACGGCGGCAGGGATGATGACGAGCACGAGCAGGGCGATGAGCCCCCAGTGACGCCGGTGCCGTTTGGGCGGGGCCGGCTGGGCCGATACATCCGCGGTGTTGATCGCGCGGGGCGGCATGTCGAGTGGGTCGGGCATTGGCGGGAGATCGGGAAGGAGGGAGCGCCGACACGACTCTCTGAACAAGCCCTGCGAGAGAGTCCGGTACGAGTGGCCGCCAACCGCAGGCTAGCCAGAATGATGCCAGCCCCTTGGCTGCCGAGCAATACGAGGGGCAAAGGGTCAGGTTTCAGGGGTCAGGGGTCAGGGAGCACCGTAGAGGCCGCGCCTGATATCCGGGCGTGGTTGTATTTCATTTTACGGGCAGCGGTGCTCTCGCGTACCGAGCACCGGACTGATGCTCGCTTCAGCACGCTCGATACCTTTTGGTTGGCAGTCGCGGTTCCCTGGCCCCTGACCCCTGACCCCAGCTCTTTTGCACCTCCGCCGCAGCACCGTCACCGCCGACGTCGGCGGCGTACCCATCGGATCCGCGCACCCCATTGTGGTGCAGTCGATGACCAATACCGACACCGCCGACGCAGCGGGCACGGCGGAGCAGGTTGTGGCGCTGGCGCGCGCGGGCTCGCAACTCGTCCGGATCACGGTGAACAACGACGAGGCCGCAGCGGCAGTGGCCGAGATCACGCAGCGCATCGCCGACGCAGGATATCCGGTACCGATCGTCGGAGACTTTCATTACAACGGCCACCTGCTGCTCGCCAAGCACCCGAAGTGCGCGCAGGCGCTCGCGAAGTACCGCATCAATCCCGGCAATGTCGGTGGGAAACGTCGGGACGAGAACTTTCGAGCCATCATCGCCATTGCGGTCGCAAACGGGAAGCCGGTTCGCATCGGCGTGAACTGGGGATCACTCGATCAGGATCTGCTCACCGCGCTGATGGACGAGAACGCGCGGCAGGCCGAGCCGCTCGACGCGCGCGATGTGTACATCGAGGCGATGCTCCAGAGTGCGCTGCGGTCCGCCACCCTCGCTGAAGAGACAGGCCTCGGCCACGATCGCATCGTGATATCCGCCAAGGTGTCGGTCGTTCGCGATCTCGTCGACGTGTACCGCCGCCTGGCCGCGCGATGCGACTACCCGCTGCACCTCGGGCTGACCGAGGCAGGGCTCGGGATGAAGGGTGTCGTCGCGAGCACCGCTGGCCTCTCGATTCTGCTCGCCGAAGGCATCGGCGACACGATCCGTGTCTCACTGACGCCCAGGCCCGGCGGGGACCGCACTGAAGAGGTGATGGTCGCACAGCAAATCCTGCAATCGATGGGACTGCGCAGCTTCGCGCCGCAGGTGACCGCGTGTCCCGGATGCGGGCGGACGACGTCGACGTTCTTCCAGCACATGGCGGAAGACATCCAGACCTATCTGCGAGAACAGATGCCCACGTGGCGAGCGAAATATCCGGGCGTCGCCGACCTGCGAGTCGCGGTGATGGGCTGCGTCGTCAACGGTCCTGGCGAGTCGAAGCACGCGAACATCGGCATCTCGCTCCCCGGCACGTTCGAGGAGCCCAAGGCGCCCGTCTACGTCGATGGCAAGCTTGCGGTCACGCTGCGTGGCGACGGCATCGTTCCCGAGTTTCTGGAAATCCTCGAGGAATATGTGGCGAAGAGATATAGCTGAGGGGCTGAAAAGCTGCGGGCGGGCGCCGTCGCGCCCGAGAGGAACCAAGCAGAAAGGAGAGAGGAGACGAGCGTACCCTGCGTCGGGTCGTCGTCTCCTCTCTCCTGTCTGTGTTTCTCCTTTCTCGGGCGCGCTAGCGCCCGCGGCCCCTCACTGCGATGGCGAAGGGGTGAGGTTGTAAGTCGCCTTCGACGGAGTCGTTGCTGTGTTGGCGGAGTTCATTTGCTGCGTGGTCAGCATGAGCTTCTCATATTTCATAGTCGCCGCGACGTTGGAGCTCAGCTGCAGCTGGGTGACGGCCACGTTCTCCATCACCCACGTCATCATGTTCCCCTGGACCGTTGTCTGGATCGTGAACTTGGCCATCACGCAGCCAGTCGACGCACAGCGTTGAAAGACCGCGTTTGAAGCAAGTTGATCGTTCGGTGCGAACTGGATCTGCACGGTACCGCCGGCGTGTTGCACGGCCATGCCACTCTGTCCAGTTCCAGCCGACGGATCGGTGAACGTCACGCTCGTGGCATTCCCCAATGGCACCGCGGTCTGACCAACCCTGGTGTTCGGCAGGAACGACGTGACATACGCCCCGGTGCCCGCCGTCATCGCAATCGGCAAGCCCACGGGACGCGGAGGAGGTCGGACGGCGAGCGTGGGCGTCTGCGCGACCAGCGTCGCCGCCGACCCAAGAAGAACGATCCCGGTCATCCATGAGACCGAGAGCGGGCCTGAACGCATTGTGCCTCCTATCGTGGTGGAAGGCCGTATCACTGCCAGTCACACGGCATGAGAGGGCGAAGAGTCTCACGGGGACCAGCGACACGTCGCTGGTCCCCCGCCTTTCTGGTCTCTACTTGCCAACGTCTACGTTGCCGCGGACCCGTGTCACCGTCACCGCGACGCGAGCGCGGCTCGCGTGCGCCATTCTCACGCTGTCGTGCACTGGTAGCCCGAGCTCACGAAGGTCGCGCGAAAGTTGATCATCGCGTTCCCCGGCGAGGCGACTGAGGACCATTGGCTCATGAGGGCGTGATGCAGAAGGCATGTGGCTGAGTGTCCGTTGGCAGCGACACTCGTCAACGTCAGCTCCATGGCTCGACCCATCTGAGTGGCTTGCTGCACCGCTCTGAACGTTCCAGCGGCGGCGCCAGGGACGACCACGCTGAGTTGGCGGCCTTGGGACTGCGCTGCCACCCGATCGCCGGCCGCGGCAGTCGGGCCCGTGCCCCACGACCACGATATCACGTTGAGCGAGACGGGCTGCGCGGCGCTCGACGCATCGCCCCAGTTGATGGTCAGCGTGGTGCCACGCCCCGTCGTCGGGGTCGCCATGGGCTGAACTGGGGCCAAGGCCCCTGACGGCGCGACCATCGGGGCTCGTACCTGAGCCGCCAAATCACGTCCCACCGACGGGACAAACACGACAACCAACGCAAGCATCAACAACGGCGACCGGGCGGACATCGGTCCTCCTGTTGCCACGGGTTGAAAGCGGAGTGGTCAATCAGTTACACGCCCTGACCGCGCGAAAGCTCTCACGGACGACCCGCGGTCCGCTGTCGGTCACCGGGATCCTGGATCCCCATTCCCCAGGGCCGGCGCCTCTGCTCCGCGCACGAGTTCCAGAACGACCTGCACCACATCCTCGACGGAAAACGGTCGCCGGATGACGCGCGTCCACTGGCCGGGCGGATCTCCGTGAACAGCGGACGCAAGCAACACGACGGGGACCGTGCCATGGCGGCGGCGCAGCTCCGTCAGCACCTCGGCGGTCCCTGCCTCCGGCGCTCCATCGATGGCGCTCCAGTCCACCACGAGCCCGCGCACCGGACCACGACCGGGAGCGTGGGCAGGGTAGGCAAGTGCCCCGGCGAGGGTCCGCGTGCCGATGGCATCGTAGCCGGCTTCCCGCAATGCAGCCCGCAAGAGCGCGCGCGGCCACTGGTCCGCCATGACGATGAGGATCCGCGGCGCGGACGGCGGCAGGGCAGGGAGATCACCCACGGCAGAGGACGGCAACGGGGGGCGCTGGGCAATGAGGTGTGGCAACTGGCACGTCGGCCGGTCACTGCTACACTTTGTAGCGAGGAACGGGCCTCGGGCTCGCTACTGGAGGGGGTCAATGTCATTGACGTCGATGGATCGGCGGGAGTTCCTGCAAGACCTCGCGGCCGGGGGACTCGTGCTGGTCGTCACCGCAACCGGCTGCCGCCGCATCTCCGATCGCTACGCCGCCGGAGGCGCCAAGAGCGGCGGGACGACGGACCCGGCGCCCACTGAGGCATCCTTTGCGCCGGCGGTGTATCTCCGTATCGCCAACGACGGCGACGTCACCGCCATCGTCCACCGATCCGAGATGGGCCAGGGCTCCAAGACGACACTGGCGATGATCCTCGCCGACGAGCTCGAAGCTGACTGGTCGCGCGTACGCGTCGAGCAGGCCCCGGGTGATGACAAACGCTACGGCAATCAGGACACTGACGGCTCGTGGAGCATTCGCGGCTTCATGCAGCCATTCCGCGAGGCTGGGGCGACGGCGCGCACGATGCTGGAGCAGGCCGCCGCGCAGCAGTGGACCGTCCCGGTCGCCGATGTGCGAGCCAGCCAGCACCACGTGATTCACACAGCCAGCGGGCGCTCGATCGACTACAAGGACCTTGTCGCCACGGCGCGCACCCTCGCCGTCCCGGCGAAGGAACAGCTGCGACTCAAGCAGCCGTCCGAGTTCCGGTTGATCGGCAAGGGCGTCCCCATGGTCGATCTGTCGGACATGACGGTCGGTCGCGCACGCTATGGCATCGACCAGCAGTTGCCCGGGATGAAGTTCGCCGTCATTGCTCGGCCACCTGTGTATGGCGGGAGACTCACCCGCATCGACGATCGCGCGGCACGGGCCGTGGCCGGCGTCGAGCGCATCGTGCGGATCCCCTTCACCCCGCCGCCATCCGGGATGTCGCCACTTGGTGGCGTGGCCGTCGTCGCCACCAACAGCTGGGCGGCCATCAAGGGACGCAACGCACTCAAACTCACCTGGCGGGACGGTCCCAACGCCGCGTACACCAGCGCGACATACCGGACGGCGCTGGAGCGCTCAGTGCGCTCGGCCGGCAAGGTGGCCCGGACGCAGGGCAACGCGGCCGCTGCGCTCGAGCGTGCCGCGCAACGGCTCAGCGCCGAGTACTACATCCCACACCTGGCGCACGCCTCGATGGAACCGCCCGCCGCGCTGGCGTCGGTGACAGCGGCGGGGTGCGAAGTGTGGGCCCCGTCGCAGTCGCCCCAAGGCGCGCGCGATGCGGTCGCGAAGGCGCTGGGCATAACGGCCGACAAAGTCACCCTCCACGTCACGTTGTTGGGTGGTGCGTTCGGACGAAAATCGATGCACGACTTCATTGTCGAGGCCGCGCTCCTGTCCCACGCGGTCGGCGCACCCGTCAAGGTGCTGTGGACCCGCGAAGACGATCTGCAACACGACTACTATCACGCGGTCGCGGCGGAGCGGCTCGAGGCCGGACTCGACGCCAACGGCAAGGTCGTCGCCTGGCTCCATCGGTCTGCACTGCCCGCGATCAACTCGACGTTTCAGCAGAACGTGTTGTATCAGGACGAAGGGGAGCTCGGGATGGGCGTGACCGATTTCCCGTACGCGATCGCGAATCTGCGAGGCGAAGCGGGGCCGGCGACGGCACACACGCGCATCGGATGGCTCCGGTCGGTGATCAACATCCCCCATGGCTTCGCGATCGCATCGTTCATCGACGAGCTCGCCCACGCGGCGCACCGCGACCCGAAGGACTTCATACTCGACTTGCTCGGGCCTGACCATGTCATCGACATGGCCCACGCGGGCATCACGGGGAAACCGTCGAACTACGATGCGTCCTTCGAGGACTATCCGATCGACACTGCGCGATTCCGCGGCGTCGTGGAGCTCGCGGCGCAACAGTCGGGATGGGGTCAGCCACTGAGCGCAGGGCAAGGCCGCGGCATCGCGGTCCATCGCAGCTTCCTGACCTACGTCGCGTCCGTCGTGCAGGTGGAGGTACGTCCGGACGGCGCGATCACGATTCCACGCGTCGACGTCGCCGTCGATGCGGGCTTCATCGCGCATCCCGAACGCGCGGTCTCACAGATCGAAGGCGCGACGATCATGGGATTGGGCAACGCGCTGCACAGCGAGATCACCTTCACCGGGGGTCGCACCGACCAGTCGAACTTCGATCGGTACCAGGTCCTTCGGATGGATCAGGCGCCCCACGAGATTCGCGTGCACCTCGTGCCGAGCACGGCCAAGCCTGCCGGCATCGGCGAGCCCGGCCTGCCGCCCACGGCGCCCGCCCTCTGCAACGCGATCTTCGCCGCCACGGGCCGCCGGATTCGCTCACTGCCCATTGCGGATCAATTGAAGCCAGGAGCGATAGCCCAAAGCTAGACGTTGGACGTTGGACGTTAGACGTTGCAGACAAACCTCGAGGCCAGCCACGGTGCGTCCAGCTGGCCTCGAGGTTTGCGTCCAACGTCTAACGTCCAACGTCTAACGTCCACACCCAACACGTGGGCCCCTGCAGCGGTATTGCTGGTAGTATGCTGCTTCCACTCCGCGCCCTGCGCCGCTTGCCACCCCGCACCACGTGGCTCCTGGTGGCGGCCGACATCATTCAATACAGCGGCATCGCGCTCATCGCGGTCCCGCTGGCGATCAGCGCCCACCTCGTGGCGGGCGCGCGCGTCGCGCTCGGTGTGCAACCATGACTGCGCGCGCTGTAGGGGCGACGCATGCGTCGCCGGTGGTGCGGCCGACGAACTCCAACGGCCAGCCCGTGTATGGAGTAGTGAGGGGTAGGCGAACACACTCCCATCTGACGACTCGGACTCTGACACCTCGACGCGGTACAGGTCGGTCTCCTCGTGCTCTCGACGGCTCAACGCCTCGTGCGACTCTGGGCGGCGAGCGGACAGGCGACCGGGACATCTCGGGCGCGTCGGCAACGGAGAGCGACGCAGCGCTCGTCGCGCGTGTGCGTGCCGGGGACGTCGCGGCGTTTTCGGGACTGGTCAATCGGCACATGCGCAACGCGTTCGGGATCGCGTATCACGTGTTGCAGCATCGCGAAGACGCGGAAGATGCCGTCCAACAGGCGTTCATTGCGGCGTTGGCCCGATTGGACACGTTCGATGCGACCCGGCCATTCGGTCCGTGGATCTCACGAGTGGTGCTGAACCATGCTCGCAGTGCACGACGCGCGCGCACCCGGTTGGTCCGTGGCTGGATCGAGCCTGTCGAGACGATCGAGGCGGCGCCGTCGGCGGCGCCGGACCGTGCGGCCGAACGCCGCGAGATCCGGGAGCGCGTGCGAGAAGCACTCGCGTTGTTGCCAGAGCGGCAACGACTCGCTGTGCAGTTGATCGACATCGAGGGATATTCCCCGGCCGATGTCGCGGCCACGCTCGAGCTTTCGCCCGTGACCGTTCGGTGGCACCTGATGGCAGCCCGCCACAAGCTGCGCCGCCTGCTGGCGTCGCTCGTCGGACCCCAGCCTGAAACCGCTCCTGACGCAGAGGGCGCAGAATCCAACGAACAACCCCATAGTCCGACGAGCCAAGCGCAGAGCCGCTCCGTGCGCCGCCATCCGGACTCCGAGAGGTGACCGTATATGCCAAACGATCGATCGCATGACGCGCATGAGCAGCCCGTGACCGCCAGGATCGGCGACGTGGATCCAGTCTCGATGCTGGTCCGGACGTACGCGTGCCGACCGCCATACGATGCCGTCGATTGGGGTGCGGTCGCAGCGCGTATCGTCTCCGCAGCTGACGCAGAACTCGGGCGCCGGCGCACACTCGGCGGACGCGCGGGCGTGCTGCGTTGGCGCGTGCGAGCGTGGTGGGAAGTCACCGCCGGGTGGGCACGCCCCGCGCTCGCCGCAGCGGTCGCGATGATCGCAGTGGCGACGGCGCTCGTGATCGCGAACCCCGCGGCGTCACCCGTGACTGACGCCGCGAGCACGGCCGAGATGACGGCCACGACTGACGGTGTCGATGCGGTCATGCTCGGATCGCCGGCGACCGAAGCCGCGTTCACCGAGGCCGGGCCGATCACGCGTGATTCGCTGTTCTCGGCGCTGGTCGACGGACGATGACCAATCCCCGCGGCCCTGACGCCTCACCCACCGCGAGTGGCCCGCGGCTCGTGGCCGCGCTGGTCGTCGCGCTCGCGCTCGTGACGGGACTCGTCCTGGGCGTCGCCGTGGACCGCGGGTTGCTGCTGCGTGGCCACGGCGGCCGGGGAGCCTTCGTCGGACGGGGACCCGGCGGCCGACCGGGCGCACCGCGTGATGTCGTCCGGCAACATATCGAATCGGAGCTCGCACTCACGCCGGCGCAGAAGACGCAGGTCGACTCGATCCTCTCGCAGCAGATGGCCAAGCGCCGCGCCCTCGCTGATTCGATCGGCGTCCGGATGCACGCCCTCATGGACTCCACTCGCGCTGCCGTCGATCGCGTCCTGACGCCCGAGCAGCGCCAGAAACTGGCCGCGATTCGAGCCCATCGGGACAGCCTCCGCCCTCGTGGCCCCGGGCGGGCGCTTTAGCGCCCGCCGCCCCCACTCTGCATTCGCGCCTGCATTGCGGCGACGTTCTTGTCGAACGTGCCTTGCTGGTCCGGTGTGAGGACGCCGCGGAAGTCTGCGGTCTCTTTCTTCATAAGGTCGTGCATCTGCGGGCGGCTGCCTGGGCCTTGGGACCGCAGTTGCTGCATTTGTGGCTGATATGACGTTCGAATCGAGTCGACCGTTTTCCGCTGCGCGTCGCTCAGCGTGATCCCGTCAAACATGGCCGCCATCATGCGGCCGCCTCCGCCCCCGCCGCCTCCCATTCCCTGACCGGCTGGCGCCTGCGCCCGCGCGATCACGGGCACTGCGGCCGTGACAGCCAACGCAACCAGTGCTGACGTCACTACGGCCCGCAAACGGTCGGTCGGTCGATGAGTGAACAACATTCGGAAGGTCTCCAGGTCTGTTAGTCGATGCGGACAGGCACGGACCGTCGCGCCGACGTGCCCGACTTCGTGCCGACCCAACTTCTCCTGCTTATCCTTTCGCACGAGACCCTTTCGACGTTGGGGGGTTGCCGATCATCCCAGCGTCCGACGCTCGAGCTCGGCAGCAGACCTCCCGAAGACCCGGGCCTTCTCGGATCGTTGCTCGTCCCTGCGGTTCCCGAGTCCCGAGTCCCGGTCGTTCCATGGCCGCCGGGTTGCAAGCCATGGTACTCCGTGGTTAGTTGGGAAGCGGATATCGCGGAGGGTTGGCGTGATTCGGCTCACGGTGAACGGGATTGCCAAGGAGTTCGCGGGCGACGCGACGATGCCCGTGTTGTGGTACGTCCGCGATGAACTCGGACTCACGGGGACGAAATTCGGCTGCGGGCTCGGCGCCTGCGGCGCCTGCACGGTCCACCTCGACGGCGTCGCCGTACGGGGATGCCAGACCCCCATCGCCGCCGCAGCAGGGAAGCACATTACCACGATCGAGGGATTGAGCGCTGACGGCAGCCACCCGGTGCAGCACGCCTGGCGGACGCACAACGTGCCGCAGTGCGGTTATTGCCAGAGCGGCCAGATCATGCAGGCCGCATCGCTGTTGGCCCAAACGCCGCAACCAAGCGACGCGGACATCGATCGGGCAATGCGCGGCAACATCTGCCGCTGCGGGACCTACGTGCGCATTCGCGCGGCGATCCACACCGCGGCAACGAACGCCAAGGCCTAGCACGCGCTCGAGCGCCAGGAGGTTCGGACCGAGCGCATCATGCGCGCGACCGTCCCGCCGTCCCGCTCACCACCCGCCCAACCGCCCACCCTCCTCCGCCACCTCCGCACCGCTCGCCAAGGAGCCGGCCCACATGGCACGCACGCTCCGCATCACGCGGACTGGCTCTCCGGCTGACCGGTCTCCTGTTGATTATCCTTGGCGCGCTCATCTGGACCGGCCGCAGCGATCTCGCACAGCCGCATGCAGCGCTGGGAGTGCTCTTCGTCTTCTCGCTCTGGTGCCTCGCTGCGCTCGGGTTCCGCGCGCGAGCCGGGCGGGGCCTCGCCTTCCGCGCGGTCGTGTGGGGGTTCGTCGTCCTCCTCTTCGGCATGCTGCAAACGGGCATGTGGCCGGGCCCACGACACGTCTACATCCGCGTCCTGCACCTCATCGTCGGCCTCATCGCGATCGGGATCGGGGAGATGCTCGGGGCAAGGATCAAGCGTGCGCATCCCGGGACGCGCGGGTGACACTAAACTGAGCCTTACAACAATGTCTCATTCCGAGTCAGACGAACCCAATCGCCGCAACTTCCTCGGCCAACTCGTAGTCGGTGCCGCCGCCCTGGCCACTGCGTCATGCGCAAAGGCGCAACCTGGCGCACAGGCGCCAGCGCCGGCGCGGCCTCAGACCGCTGGCGTCAGCGCGGCGGCGGCCGGCACGGCCACACACAGCACACCACCCGCGAAACAGAACTGGGACCTGTCGTGGACCGAGCGATTGACCGGCGAGCACCGGCAAGTGTTCGACAGTCCCGAGATCGGTGACGGCACGGTCTTCCATCACGCCCGGATGTTCTACACCAATTTCGGAGAGGTCTACGAACTCAAGGACACCGATCTCCGCGCCGTCCTCGTGATTCGCCATCGCGGCATCCCGATGGCGTTGGGCGATGCCATCTGGGAGAAGTACGACTTCATCGGGAAGGACCAGAAGCTCAAGGACCCGACGACCGGCAAGTGGACCCGCCGCAACCCGTTCATGAATGCGAAGCCGGGCGACAAGTATTCGATGGTGTGGCCCGACGGCACCCTCAATGCACTCATCGGTCGCGGCGCCATCGTCCTCGCCTGCAACATGGCGCTCATGCACTTCTCGAGCACGATCGCCACTCGCACCAACCAACAGGTCGAAGCCGTGCAGAGCGAATGCAAGGCCGGGCTCGTCCCGGGCGTCACGCTCGTCCCCTCCGGCATCTTTGGCGTGATCCGCGCGGAAGAAGGGGGCTGTCACTATCTGCGCGCGACGTCGATGGGATAACGGACGCTTCGCATCCGTAGAAAGGAGAGAGGAGAAAGGCGAAAGGAGACACGGCCAAGGCGGTAGGGGAGTGTTGGTTTCCCCTTTCTCCTTTCCCCTTACTCCTCTCTCGGGCGCTACGCGCCCGTGGTGCCGGTCAAAATCCCGTGCCTGACCCGCGCGGCTTTGGGCGAGGCGGCGGGATCGGGTTCGACACGGATCGTCGTCTCGCGCGCGGTGCGAATCGGCACTTGCAGCGTGAGCGTCTGTGCTGGCGACGGCGGCATCGACTTCGCGCCGCCACGGACCACCGCGGCGGAGATCGTGGTGCCGCTCGCGCTCGCGTAGCGACGACGGAATGCCTCGAATGATGAAGGCTCCTGGATCGCCACATCCCCGAGTTGCGTGATGCGGTCGCCCGCCTTGATGCCAGCCGTGTCGGCCGCGCTGTGCGGCGCGACGTACATGACCCGGACGCCACCCTCAGAGTCGGGCGCCGTCGACACACCCAATCGCACCACCTGCATCGTGTCCTGCGCGGTCCGCAAGCCGGCCAGCGGGAGGATCGTGTCCCACGGGATCGGATCGCGCCCTTGGATGAATCGCCGGCGGAGCTCCGCGATCGAGACATGCATTGGATGCGGGACGGCCGCCGCCGACACCGCGGACCACCAATCGGTCGCCGTATACCCGCGGCTCTGCTTGTACGTCGACTGGTACAGCGACCGCATCACGTCGTCGAGCGAATGGCGGTTGTCACTCGCATCCCGAATCAGGATGTCGAGCATGAAACCGATGTTCGAGCCCTTGGGGTAGTACAGCCCGCTCGAACCATCGGTTGGATCGATCCACGGCCGGAGTGACGCATCGGTCACCGCCGTGCGTGGTGCGGCGGCAACCGATGTCATGGCACCGGCCATTGCGCTGAAGAACGCCGTCGAATCCACAATGCCGCCGCGAACGGTTCCCAGTGCCCCGTAGTAATCCGTGACGCCCTCGGATTCCCATAGCCACTCCGTGGGCTGCGCGTCGTCGTACCGGTACGGGACCATGTCGGCGGGACGGAGACGCTTCACGTTCCACGCGTGGAACATCTCGTGCGAGTAGAGGCCCGGCAGCAGCGGGAGGTCCATCCAGTCGGGGCTGATCTCGTCGAGCTGTGAGTCCTGGTGCTCGAGCCCACCGCCGTTGGGATGCGGGTCCGCCACCTGCAGCACTGTGTACGTACTCCACGGCATGTCGTGAAAGACGGCCGCGTGGGTCGGCGCGATCCGCGCGAGCCAGTCGAGCCACCGCGTCATCCGCTGCCCCGTAATGAGTCCAGCGGGGTAGCTCGCCGCGCGGACCCAATGGCCCTTGGGCCCGCCGGCGATCGCACTGACTGCAATGCTGTCGAGATCGAAGTTGCCGACGAAAAACGGCATGTCGACGAGATCGTGGTAGTTGGATGCCGTGAAGACGTGCACGACGTTGTAGTCGTGATGCATCCCGCCCGTGCGCCGCGTCGTGCTCGCGGTCATCCCGGTCGCGATCCGCCAACTACTCGGTATCTGGACGTCCACCTCCGCGGGCCAATTGAATCCCTGACCCACCGGGTACATGAACAGGTTGGTCCCGTTGAAGAACGCGAAATCGGGACGGGTCCACGCGACCGCGCGGTCATTCGTGTCTGCGAGGTAGTCGAACGCGACGGTCACCGTGGCGCCGGGTTTGAGCCCATCGAGCTGCCATGTTTGAAAATCCAGCTGATGCCAGTCGACGGGCTGTTCGGCCGACGTCGGCGTGAAGCTCGAGAGCCGGCGGGCAAACCAGAGCAGGGTATAGTGACCCGGCGTCCAGGCAGGGAGCGCTAACACCACGGGACCCGGCCCCGCCACGCGAAAATGCATGGCCACCGCGAATGAGCGGGCAGCGGTCGTCCCCGAATCGATGGTCACCTCGTACGAGACACCGGTGATGGGAGCTGAATGTGCGAGATGCGCCGATCGCGTCATTGGCGCACCCTGGCCACTCGCTCGCGCGGGTGCGGCGCCGAGCCACAGCGTCGCGACGAGCGCACCTGCACAGCTCGTGGAGGCAACGGAGAGTAAGCGATGCATCAGAGTCTGGAGGAGAAAGACGAATGAGATGTTGACGTGTGCGCCGAGCGAGCGCGGTCACACGGTGCTTGGACACCGCGCGCCCCTCGAACGGCTACTGTGCTGGGGAAGGTGTGTCGAACACCGCCCGCTGTCCACTCTCCGCGACGCCTCATCGCCGCGCACTGCGCTAGCGGCTCGGACCCCCCTCCTCACGGTCCGAGTAGTACGCGTCGATGCACCAATGCGTGATGTCACTCTCGAGCGTCAGTAGTGGTCGGCGACAGGGAATATCCGTGTCGCGAATGAGTGCCTTCATGAAGCCGACGGCTCGCTCGGGCGGAATCCCCCGATCCCGCAAGTGGCTCACGTACGCGTCGACCAGGCGGTGCAGCCGATCGGTCGCGTCCCGTTGCGCGGCAATCGCCTCGTCCGTGAACGGCTGATGGGCCCCGTCGCAGACCGCTTCGACGAGCGCCGCCCGGATCTCCTGCGTAGGCGGCTCAGTCGGCTGCGTCGAGGGTTCGCGACGGGTTGGTGTGTCCGTCCGGCGATCGCCGGGCGGAACGGATTGATCAGCCATTGCGAGCCCCCTCTGCAATCGCGGGGCCGAAGCCCGCCATCGGGCGACCGGGAACGCCGGGCTCGACGATTCGCCGAAGGTAGGGGTGGACCGTTGACCCACGGCGGCGGTACAATCGTTAATGGCGTTGGCACGCCCGGATCCACGACTGCCATGCGGCCGCGCGAAAAGCGCGGGCGGCATGTGACGAGCCCTTGGCCGTACCACGCGGCCGATGACTGGCGCGAGCGCGTCGAAGCCGCGCTCAAGGGCACGTTCGTGCTCGAGCGCGAGTTGCGCGCCGGGTCGACGAACCGTGTGTTTGTCGGCTCGGAAACGGCGCTCGGGCGCCGCGTCGTCATCAGAGATGCTCACCCCTGGCGTCCCCGGAGGTGAGCAGGAGGCCGAGTTCCGCCGCGAAGCGGTCACCGCGGCGCGCCTCCACCACCCCCATATCGTCCCGATCTTCACGATTGGCACGGTGCTCGGAGTGCCGTACTTCACCATGCCATTCATCGATGGAGAGTCGCTCCGCGCGCGCCTCGATCGCGCCGGTGCGCTCCCGATCGACGCGACGCTGCGCATCGTACGTGAGATTGGCAGCGCGCTCGCGTTCGCCCACGAGCTCGGCGTCGTCCACCGGGACGTCAAACCGGAAAACATCATCCTCGAGCGTGGCACCGGACGCGCGCTCCTCGGCGACTTTGGCATCGCCTGCGCACTGGGCGATTCCAGACGCGTGACTCCCGCCGGCATGACGGTCGGGACACCGGTCTACATGTCCCCTGAGCAGGTCGACGGCCTCGAGCTGGACGGCAGGTCGGACACATACAGCCTGGGCCTCGTCGCGTGGGAAATGCTCGTGGGCGTCCGACCGTGGAGCGGCACCTCGCTCGATGATGTGATGTATCGGCAGAAGCACGTCCCGCTGCCACCCCTCGAGACATACGCGAGCGCAGTGCCCAAGCGCATCGTTGACGCGATCGAGCGCGCACTCTGCAAGAATCGCGAAGAGCGCTGGCCATCGGTGGCCGACTTTCTGGAGGCGATCGAGCCCGCCGGGCAATCAACATCGAGCCGAGCTGCCCCGTCGCGCGCCGCTGACGGGTTCCCGGGTGCGGAGTGGACACTCGGCATGCCGTGGGACGACCGCGGGGACGTCAATGCCGCGGCGCCCGCCGACCCGGCAGCGGTACCAACGGTCGCCATGGCGGCGCGCCACGAGGCGCGGAGACCGAGCCGTGTCGCTGCGCGGCAGGGACTGCGTCCCGTCGCGTTCCGAGAGTCGCGTGCGCGCGACGATGCGCTGGAACGCCGCCGACAGCGCGTGCGATGGATCGCCGCGGCGTGCGGCGCCGCGATCGTCACCACCGGCCTCGTCGCGGCGATGTCCGGTCATCACGGGATCGTGCGCTGGTCCTTGACTCGTGGTGATGTCGCAACGGACGCGTCTGAGCGAGCGGCTGCGGACAGCGTCACGATCGACACCGTGGCAATGCCCGTTGCGGCGGCGGCCCTTGCGTCGCTCGAGCCTGTCACGCCCGCGCATTTCGATGACTCGCTCACGCTTCCTCCGCTGGACACGCCGGCGTGGCACCTGACCGACGCCCGCGCGCACGCAGCGACGCGCGGGGCCGAGCCAGGCCCGAGCCCGTACGACCCGGTCCGAGCCCGTGCGGCGACCGCGACGCTTTCGCTGCAGGCATACCAGGCCGCCGTCGCAGGCGCCGCGCTGCTCCAGGCGCCGCCTGCTGCTGTGACCCCGGTACAGGTCGGGAGCGACACGAATACGCCCGCGAGCGGTGTGCGAGTCGCCCCTCGCCGAGCGGCATCCAGTAACACCGCGACCGGATCCCTTCTCCAGGACTCTTCGTCGCCCGCCGTTGGCGTCCGCGTACACCCCCCTCCCCCTCGCACGCCGTAGCCGCTGGCGCTCCGAGACTCCGCACAACCATCTGTGTGCCGGTGTCTATTTTCTCCTCACTCCTCTCTCCTTTCTCCTTTCTACGCGCCGCGGAACGCGCGCGTCCTCACTCCTTTCTCCTTTCTACCGTCGCGCCGCGCCAGCGGAGTGACGGTCGGGGTGCGCACTGTGATGCTCGACCACGCGGGATCGCGCACTGTGCGCTTTGTCACCGCTGAGACTGGCCGTGCGGCCGACATTGTGGGATGCGCAACCGCATCTCGTTTCTCCAGCGGGTCATGGACGAGGTGAAGCGTCAGGCGCCGGGCGCCGCTGGCCTCGACGACTCCGCCAAGCTCGAGGCGGATGAGGGCCCGTTCCCCGCGTCAGGTGTGACGCCCATCCAACCGTTGCAGCTGTTTGTCGAGGTCGAGACCCTGCGAACGCTGGTGGCCGACGCGCTCGAGGCGCTGCGATGGAGCGAGACGCGGATCTGCACGAGCCCCGAGCGCACCGCCGCGTGGCAACGGGCCGTCAACCAGCGACGCCGCTTCCTCACCTGGCTCACTGCACGGGGGCATGAGAAGGTCTTCCTCGCGATGTACCCGGAATACCTCCTCACGCACGAGTTGGATCAGGCCGACGGACCCGGAGATCAACTCACCTGACGCTCCCGGCTTCCGCGAGGTCTCCGCGGATCAACACGATAGCACCGCGCTATGAGCGTGTGTCGTTGTTGCGTGCACGCCCGCTGTCGTCTGCAATTCGTAGCCACTAACCCCCAACCCCCGGCTCGTATACTTTGATCGCCAGGCATCCGATCGGGCGGTCTTCACGAGGATTGTGGCTTGGAGCTGCGTCACCTGCGCTACTTCGTCGCCGTTGCCGAGGAACGCCACGTCGGGCGCGCGGCCGGCCGCCTCAACGTCTCGCAACCCTCGCTGTCCGCTCAGATCCATGATCTCGAGCGCGAGCTGGGCGCGCAGTTGTTCGAGCGCACCCCGCGCGGCATGCAGCTGACGCCGGCCGGCGAGAAGTTTCTCGCCCATGCGAGACGCACCCTTCGCGAAGCGGATCACGCCGTCGGTGCGGTCCGTGAGACGGACCACTCGGCGGATCGCGCCGAGTTGCGCGAGGCCCTGCAGACATTGCTCGGCACCAGCTACTCGATCGACCGACAGCTGGGAGGACGCGACTCGCGGGTGTTCGCCGCGACGGAGATCGCGCTGGCGCGGCGCGTCGTGGTCAAGGCGCTCCCACGTGGACTCGCGGCTGGGGTCAGCGCAGATCGCTTCCGCCAGGAGGTGCAGCTCGCGGCGCGCCTGACCCATCCGCACATCGTTCCTGCCTTGGCAGCGGGCGGTGATGCCGAGCTGCTCTATTACACGATGCCGTTCGTCGAAGGCGAGTCGCTCCGGACTCGGTTGGGCCGTGAGCGGCAGCTACCCCTCGACGATGCGCTCACGATCGCGCGCGAAATCGCCGACGCACTCGCGTACGCCCACGGCCAGTCGGTCGTGCACCGGGACATCACGCCGGACAACATCCTGCTCGCCGCCGGGCACGCACTGGTGACGAATTTCGGCATCGCGCGGGCGGTGAGCCGCGCGGGAGAGTCGGGATTGACCGCGCCCGGCGTCATCCTGGGTACGCCAGCGTACATGTCGCCCGAACAGGCTGGCGGGGCACCCGACGTGGATGCCCGGAGCGATATCTACTCCTTGGCCGCCGTGCTTTTCGAGATGCTGGCAGGCGAGCCGCCCTTCACCGGCGCCACGGCTCAGGCCATCATCGCCAAACAACAGAGCACGGCGCCGCCATTGCTGCAGTCGCGACGACCGAGCGTGCCGGAGCACGTCGCGCGCGCGGTCGCACGAGCGCTCTCGCCGATTCCCGCCGATCGGTTCCAGACCGCGCGGGCATTCGCTGCGGCGCTCGTGTGAGCCTGACGGCTGACGTCGTGTGACGCCGGCACAACGATCGCGAGCGATCATCCAGTGACCCCAGGCGTCGCCCCGCGGAGCGCCGGACGCGCCGCGTTTGCGTTCATTTTCGTCACGGTCGCCCTCGACATGTTGGCACTCGGCATCATCGTGCCGGTCCTGCCCACGCTCATCGTGTCGTTCGAGGGCGGATCGATCGCGCGGGCGTCGACCATCACCGGATGGTTCGGCTTCGCCTGGGCGCTGATGCAATTCCTCTGCTCACCGACCATCGGCACACTCTCCGATCGCTTCGGACGCCGACCGGTGATCCTGCTCTCGAATCTCGGTCTCGGGCTCGACTACCTCGTGATGGCCGTCGCGCCGTCGGTCGGCTGGCTGTTTCTCGGACGAGTGCTGTCGGGCATCACCTCATCGAGCTACCCGACTGCGACAGCGTATGTGGCCGACGTGACGCCACCCGACCGGCGCGCCGCGCGTTTCGGCATGCTCGGCGCAGCGTTCGGGCTCGGGTTCGTTATCGGGCCGGCCGTGGGTGGACTCCTCGGCGCCATCGATCTCCGGCTGCCGTTCTGGGTCGCCGCCGCGTTGAGTTTGGCGAATTTTGCCTACGGCTTCTTCATTCTCCCGGAGTCGCTCCCCCGAGAGCGGCGTGGCCACGTGGAATGGCGCATGGCCCACCCGTTCGGAGCGGTCGCGTTTCTCCGGTCGCGCACCGCACTCCTGGGACTCGGCGTCGCCGCATTCCTCTATTACGTCGCCCACGAAGTCTTGCCGAGCCTCTACGTCCTGTACACCGAGTACCGATACACGTGGAACGAACGACAGATCGGGATTTCGCTCGCCGCGATCGGCGTATGCACCACGATTGTGTCCGCCTTCCTCGTCGGCCCGATCGTCGCGCGTCTCGGCGAACGCCGCGCACTCGCGTTGGGGTATGCGTTCATGACGACCGGTTTCTCCGTCTTCGCCCTCGCAGCCGCCGGGAGCGCGTTCCTCTGCGGGATCCCGCTCGTCTCGCTGAGTGGCATTGCCAGCCCATCGCTGCAAGCCCTGGCGACCCGTCACGTCGACAGCACCGAGCAGGGCCAACTACAAGGCGCGCTGAGCAGCCTACGCGGCGTCGGCATGATGATCGGACCGGTGCTCTTCACGCAGACCTTCACCTGGTCCCTGCAACTCCCTCATCCATTCCCCGCCGCCCCAATGGTGCTCGCGGCTGCATGCGTGGGTGTTGCAGGATTGGCGGGATGGCTGGCGACCGCGCCCAGGGCAGCGCAAGCGGTGTAAAAAACAACGGCGGGGGTCAGGAGTCAGGAGAACGACAACCGCAACGACAACAAGGGCGACGCAAAGCGTCGCCCCTACCGGTCCGAGGCGGTCATTAAGCACCGTGAACGACCTTTCGGTTTGTTCCCCTGACCCCTGACCCCTGATCCCGCCGTTTCGCCTCTTACTACCTCACTAGCTCTACCCGCCGGTTGCGCGCGCGACCAACCAGCGTCGAGTTCGAATCGACGGGCGATGCCGAGCCAAATCCGTTCGACGTCAGGCGCTTCGCCGCGATCCGAAAGCCGCTGACCAGCGTGTCCCGGACCGCTGCCGCACGACGTTTGGACAGCGCGAGGTTGTAGACATCGCCGCCGATGCTGTCAGTGTAGCCGTTGATCGCGAGCGTCCAGTCAGGATTCTTGTGCATGAGGTCTGCGATCTCGTGCAGCACTGGACCGGACTGCTTCTTGATCTTGGCCTGCGCGAAATCGAAGTAGATCCCGTAGACCAGGACCTTCCGGTCGCGCTTCAAAGCCTGCTCCATTCGCTGTTCGCTGGCGGCTGCACCTGCCCCGCCACCACCGCCGCTACCGCTGCCTCCACCTCCACCACCACCGCCGCCACCACCACCACCCCCTCCGCCTCCGCCACTACCACCCGCCGCACCGCCACTCCCTGCACCAGCCGATCCGCCCGCGCCGCCGCCTCCTCCTCCTCCACCTCCGCCACCTCCGCCACCTCCGCCACTTCCGCCACTTCCGCCGCCTCCGCCGCCTCCGCCGTTGCCGCCGCCCGCGCCGGCAGCGCCGCCACCCGCAGCCATCCCGAGATCGCCACCACCGCCTCCACCGCCTCCGCCTCCACCTGCACCGCCGGCGATCTCGACATCGGCATCAGCGATGTGCACGACCCGGAGTTGCGTGGTATCGAGTTGCAGTACGCCCTTCACCGTTCGGAACCCGGTCTTGTTCGTGCCACGCAGCACCGAATCGGGCACACCATCGAGCGTGGTGTCCTTCTGCAAATCCATCGTCCTCCAGGCGAGGACGATCGGATCCTTCGGGTCATCGAGGATGAAGTACTCGCAGTCGACGTAGCGAATCTCGGCGCCGTTGCGCGCCATCGTAGACGTCCTGATCGTATCGCACTGCGCGTGCACCGCGGGGAGTACGACGGGCTGGTCATTCAAAATGACCGGAACGCCAACCGGGTGCGGCTCGACGCGACGGATCCAGCGTCCCCGGTCCTCGAGGTCCCCAAAGTCCGGCATCATGACCCGGACATAGACCCTGTGTCCGGTCTTGATCGCGGCGAGGAGCCGCGCCGAGAAGGTGATGCCCGTCGTACCCGAGTCTGTCTCGGGCGGCTCCGTCGTCGGCATGGAAAGGAAGACCGGTGCGAAGCCGCATGCGGTATCCTGATCCGCTCGGAGGACGTTCCGTCGCGAGGCGGTCGGCGTCGGGACGGTTTTCTTGGCCAGGACGTCGTACTTGGGCACCATCGCTGACAGGTCGAGCGACACCAGATTGCCGCTGAGGTCAGTGACCGTCTTGACGGACTCGTAGTCCCCATCCGGCGTCGCGATGGCGGTTATCACGTTCAGTCCGACACGCAATGGCACGGTGTCGCCGACTGATGCGCGGCCGGGCGTCCACGGCTGCAGATTGGGTACGCTGTCAGGCTCGGTTTCATCGGCGAGGCACGCGTGCTGTATCGCAGAGGCGCTGTCTACGTCGGCCGCGCTTGGCAGGTCGTTCAGTCCACTGTTCGACGATCCTCCACCCGGTGCTGCCTCCGGCAGTGCGGCGAGCTGGGCGTCAGTACTCTGCTGTGCCGTCTTGCCCTGCTTGTGGTCACCGCACCCCAGCATTGTCGAAACGAGGATGAGCGTGTAGGCACCGCGGATGCGGCGACTCGTTCGGACGGGCGTCGACTTCATCTCGCGGCACATGGCTTCCCTCTCGGACCCAGGAGGAGCGGTCGCACGCTGTGCAGCCTTGTCTGGCCTCGACCTCGTGCGATCTACGCGCAGGCGCGCTAGCGCCCGCTCCACCTAGCGCGTTTTCAGCGGCAAAAGCCAATACTTTGAGGCGAACGAGCCAATAGGATGGGTATATGGGCCCGGTCCGCAGGGACCGGACGCACCGGCCAGCTCGGAACGACCACGAGATGCGGCACACGGGACTCGACGGAAATGCGGCCAAGCCATGCTATCCGCGCGTGGCACGGTGCCTCGATAGCGACGAAGGTATGTGGTGACAATCCCAATGGCCCTCCTCGGCGGCGGTGGGCACGGGATTTCCTAAGGCGATGCGGTGCCCCACAGCGTGTCACGTCGGTTAGCATGCAGATGCAGGATGCACATCCGTTCAGCCCGTCCGTCCCTTGTTCTCATTCGGTCGAGGATGGTCCATGGAGCAATTTGCTGCAGGGCCCGTGTGCGACTGGTCGGGTGCCCGGCGCGACCCCAACGGCGAGGCCCGGTGTCGGGCGCCCGCCCGGGCGCTGGTGATGGTGGTCGACACCGGCAAGGACGCAATCGTCGACCAGCGCAACCTGTGCAACGATCACACGCGCGAAATGCGACAGGCCAACGATCGCCCTGGCCGTCGCGTCGACATCTTCCCGCTCTCGTGAGTGCGGCGTGACGATTCGTCCGTGTCGTTCCCGGATCCCGAGTTCCCGATCCCGGATTCGTTAGTGACCGTTTCTTCGCGTCTGGCGCGCGCCTGATCGCGCCGGACCCGGTCGCAACCCGATCATCACTTCAGTCGACTTGACCACCGCTACCGCCTCGACGCCCGGCGCGAGGCCGAGCCCGGATCCCGCCCGTTACGTCGGCAGAGATCCCCGATCCTTCCAGCACAAATACGCCACCACGCTGGCCACAATCGCAAACCCGGCGCCGAACTCACCAACCGCATAGTTCGTGAAGGGCGTGTGTCGCGTGAGCGGATCGAAGATCGCCTGGATGAAGAGGTTGTGACTCGCGTGCAGGAGCATGCACGGCCACACGCTGCCGGACTTGAGGCGCATCCAGGCGAACAGCACCCCGGCGCCCACGACGCCCACCGCGAAGCAGATCACCGAAAACCACACCGGATTGGCACCGTGGTAGTCCGCACCGATGATGAGTGGCATATGCCACGCCGCCCAGATCGCACCGCTGATCAACCCCACCTTGGTGAACGAGGTCACCTTGGCCAGCTCCGGGACCAGGAACCCCCGCCAGCCCAGCTCTTCGCCAAGGGCCGATAGGCAGCTGGGGACCAAGCCGACGGTGCCGACAATCAGGATGTACGTCAGCACTCCGCCAATCGACGCGCTCGGCACGCTGAGCGGCAGATGCAGTTGCGAGGCGATCCGGCCCATTGCGGCTGGAACGACACCAAAGTCCCCGAGCCCCAACGCCCAGAGCGGCAGGTAAATGACCGACGCGTAAGCGATCGGGATCCAGTACCCGGCCCATCCGTACTTCGCCGCCGGCAGACGCCACCCGACTCCGCGCAGCGTGCGCTGAAACAGGAGTCGCGTCAGGAACCCCGCGGCAGCCGGGCACCACATGAGGTACAGCACGAGCGGCCGCCCGCGCGGATCCGCCAACGAGTGCTGTTGGATCATGATGCGCCAGAGGATCGCGCTCAATCCGGCGGTGAGCAGCACATAGGTCACAATTCCGAGGATCGTGCGCCGGCGCGCCTCGGCCGGCGTCGCCGCCACACCACCGGTCACGGTCGCGCGTGCCCCGGCCGTCGCGCCCAGCACGGCTCCTTGTGCGATATCAGCAGGCATGGGTTCCCGTTGAAAGAGGGACTGTTCGACGGGAAACTACCGCCGCGCGCTGCGATCGGTAGGAGCCGCGGGCCCGGGTTCCATAGCGGGGCAAGGGCAGCCTCCGCCAGAACGAGGCATATCCCCCGTCGCCTGTCTACTTTCTACTTTCTGTGCTTCTACTCTCTCGGACGCTTTAGCGCCCGCCCCCTGACCCCGCTGTTTAGTCTCTCCTTTCTCCTTTCTGCGTCTCTCCTTTCTCGGGCGCGAAGCGCCCGCCCCTCCAGCCCCCTCGCTCTTGCACATTGACACCGAATTCGTGACTCGGACGCTGCGAGAACTCGTCCAGATCAACTCCATCAACCCGACGCTCGTGAGCGGTGCACCCGGCGAGTCGGAGATCGCCGAGTACGTCGCGCATGTCGTGCGCGGCCTCGGCCTCGAGGTCGGCGTCGTGGCCTCCACCCCCGGCCGGCCGAGTGTCGTCGCACGCCTGCACGGTCGTGGACGCGGACGGTCGTTGATGCTGAACGCCCACCAGGACACCGTCGGCGTCGACGGGATGCCCGAGCCGTTCTCCGGCGCGGTGCGCGATGGTCGGATGTACGGGCGCGGTACCTTCGACATGAAGGGCGGACTCGCGGCAAGCATCGGCGCCGTCAAGGCATTGATCGATGCGGATGCGGTGCCGGCCGGCGACGTCATTGTGGCAGCCGTCGCCGACGAGGAACACTCGAGCCTCGGCATGCAGGACGTGCTCGCGCACTACCAGGTCGACGGAGCGATCGTTACCGAGGCGACGGCGCTGGACCTGTGCGTTGCGCACAAAGGCTTCATCTGGGTCGAGATCGAGACACTGGGTCGCGCCGCGCACGGAAGCCGGCCCGAGCTGGGCGTGGATGCCAATCTTCGGATGGGTCGCGTTCTATCGCGCCTGGAACAACTCGAGCAGTCGCTGCGGCGACGGCCACCGCATGCACTGCTCGGGGCCCCATCGCTGCACGCGGCGACGCTCGAGGGCGGGACGGGACTCAGCACGTACGCGGCGTCGTGTAAGTTGGGCATTGAGCGCCGCACGGTTCCCGGCGAGACGGTGGCGCAGGTCGACTCGGAGATGCGCCAGCTGATCGAGCCCCTCCGGGCTGCAGACCCGACGTTCCATGCGACGGCGAAAACGCTTCTGGTTCGGGATTGGTTCGAAACGCCCTCCGGATCCGCGCTCGCGACGGCCGTCGACCGGAGCGTCCAGAGCTGCCTTGGACGCTCGCCGCGGCGCGTCGGCCAGTCGTGGTGGATGGATTCGGCGCTCCTCGGTGCGGCCGGCGCGGACACGGTGGTGATCGGACCAAAAGGTGCCGGTGCCCACGCGGACGAGGAGTGGGTGGACCTGGGCACGGTGCACAACCTCACACGCATACTGGCCGAAACGGCGACGCTGTACTGCGGGAGCGCCACATGAGCCCACCGACACGACCCGCGTCCCTCGACACCATCGCGGTGTGGGGCGGCGAGGAAGAGTCGCTCTGCCAAGGGGCCACCCAGGTCCCGGTCGTCCACAGTGTCGCGTTCGGATATCACGATCTCGACACGTGGAAGCAGGTCGCGTTGGGGGAAGCGCCTGGCCACATCTACAGCCGCAACACCAACCCGACGGTCCAGGCGTTCGAGCACAAGGTGCGCTTGCTCGAAGGCGCGGAGGCGGCCACGAGCTTCGCCACCGGGATGGCCGCCATCAGCAACACGCTCTTCACGCTGCTCGCGCCGGGCGACCGCGTGGTGTCGATCAAGGACACCTACGGCGGCACGGCTAAGCTCTTCACCGAGTTTCTTCCGCGGTATCAGATCTGTACGACATTCTGCGAGACGGAAGATTACGACGCCATCGAGCGCGCCGTGTCGGCCGGCTGTCGTGTGCTCTACCTCGAGTCGCCAACCAATCCGACTCTCAAAGTGGTCGACATCCCGCGTCTCGCAGCCGCGGCGCATCGGGTCGGCGCGCTCGTCGTCGTCGACAACACGTTCGCCACGCCCATCAACCAGAGCCCCCTGACGCTCGGAGCCGACATCGTCGTCCACAGCGCGACCAAGTTCCTCGGCGGCCATGCCGATGCGCTCGGCGGCGTCATCTGCGGTGGGTCCGATCTCGTGCACCGCATCTATCACTATCGCGAGATCACGGGCGCGACGCTGCACCCCTCGGCGGCGTACTTGCTATTGCGTGGACTGAAGACACTGCATCTGCGGATCCGTCAGCAAAACGCGAGCGCGCTCCGCATCGCCGAGCATTCTGGCTCGACATCCGGCGGTCGGAGCGGTGTTCTATCCCGGGCTTGCCGCGCACCGACACCACGATGTGGCTGCGCGACAGATGCGCGGATACGGCGGCGTGCTGAGCTTCATGTTGAAAGGCGGGTACGATGCCGTCCGCACCTTCCTCCCGAAGCTCGAGCGGGCGCACCTGGCGGCGAACCTCGGATCCGTGGAAACCGTCGCCGGTCCCCCGGCGACCACGAGCCATGTCGAGACCACGGCCGCCGAACGCGCGGCGCTCGGCATTCCAGAAGGTCTCGTCCGGTACTCCGTCGGCATCGAGGATCCCGACGATCTCATTGCCGACCTGGATCAGGCCCTGGAGACTATGCGATGATGAGACGCAGGAGCTGGCACGAGACATGGCGCGGAATCCGCCCTGCCGCTGCGGCGCTCGCACTCGGCGTCATGACACCAGGCGCGCACGCGACCACCGCACCGGTGCCGCCGGTCCGGCACGTGTTCGTCATCGTCCTGGAAAATCAATCCTTCGAGGGCACCTTCGGAGCCCGCGCACCTGCGCCGTATCTGGCCCGGACGCTCCCCGCCCAGGGCGCGTTGCTGAAGAATTATTTCGGCATCGGGCACATGAGCCTCGACAACTATGTCGCATTGGTGAGCGGCCAGGCGCCGAACGAAGCCACACAACTCGACTGTCCGACGTACGTCCCGTTTCAGCTGACGCAGCCCACACTCAACGCGGACGGGCAAGCGCTCGGCACCGGATGCCTGTACCCGCGCATGGTGCACATGATCGGCGATCAGCTGGACGCTGCCGGATTCAGCTGGCGCGGATACATGGAGGATCTGGGACGAGACCCGGCGCGCGACGGCGGTGCGTGCGGCCACCCGGCGATCGGCGCAGCCGATCCGACACAGACGGCGAAGCGCACACCGAACGACCAATACGCAATGTGGCACAACCCGTTCGTGTTCTTCCGAACGGTGGTCGACGACCCGTCTCGTTGTACGTCGCACGTCGTTGGGCTCGACCGATTGGCCACTGACCTGGCGACGACCGCCACGACGCCGAACTACGCATTCATCACCCCCAACCTCTGCAACGACGCGCACGACGCGCCGTGCATCGATGACTCGCCAGGTGGTCTCGAGCAGACGGACCGGTTCCTTCGACACTGGGTGCCGATCATCACGGGGTCGGCGGCGTTCAAGGCCGATGGCGTGTTGATCATCACGTTCGATGAAGCCGCAAGCGCGACCGAGCCTGACACGTCGGCCGCCTGCTGCGGCGAACGGGGACTACCCGGAGCAGCGAAGCCACCAGGCGGCGATGGACCTGGCGGCGGTCGCGTGGGAGCCGTGATGCTGTCGCCGTTCATCAGGGGCGGCACCGTGAGCACGACGCCGTACAACCACTATGCGTTGCTTCGCTGGGTAGAGGACGTGTTCGGGCTGCCGCATCTGGGCTATGCCGGCGCTCCGGGGCTCCGGGCATTCGCGACGGACGTCTTCGGCAGCACCGCGCGCACGGACTGAGACACCTCGTCCAGCAGTGTATCGACGTCGGTCTCGGTCGCACGAGGATTCACGAAACAGGCGCGCAGCCAGAAGTGGCCGCCTAGCAGCGTGCTCGAGAGAAAAGCGCGGCCTCCGAGCTGCACTCGCCGGACCGCCGCGCGATTGACCACGTCGATCTGATCGTCCGCGCCGCGCAACTCCCTGGGCACCGCCCGGAAGCACACGATGCTGAGCTCTTGCGGCTCCCAGAGCTCGAGGTCGTCACGCTGCCGTACACGGTCGGCCAGATGGCGCGCGAGGCTGAGATCGTGCTCGATGAGCGCCCGGTATCCGTCGGTCCCGAAATAGCGCAGCGCCGCCCACACCTTGAGCGCGCGAAATGGGCGCGTTTGCTCGATGCTGTACTCGCTCAACCATGGTGGTCCCTGCACACCATGTCGATCGTCATCGGTGCGCAGATACGGCGGCACCAGGCTGAAGGCGTCCCGCATGGCTTGGGCGTCCCTGACGACCACGAGCCCGGCATCCACCGGCACATACAACCACTTGTGCGGGTCGACTGCGACACTGTCGGCGCGTGCGATCGGAGCGAGCGATGCGCGATACGCACTCGTGAGTGTCGCGGGCCCGCCGTATGCCGCGTCGACGTGCAACCACACGTGGTGGCGCGCACAGATGTCCGCGATCGCATCGAGGGGGTCGATCGCTCCGGTGTTCACCGTGCCCGCACTCGCGATCACGGCCATTGGAAGGTGCCCGGCCGCGGCGTCGGTGGTCAGCATCGCATCGAGCGCCGCGGGAATCATGCGCAGTGCGGCATTGATCGGCACGATCCGGAGGTTGGCGTGGCCGCATCCCAGAAGCTCGACCGCCTTCTGGTGACATGCATGGCCCTCGGCGCTGCGGTAGATGACCGGTCGCAGCGGGCGACCCTCGCGCCCGGCGGCGGCGACGCCGTCCGCACGTACATCGCAGCCATGGCGGGCAAAAGCACAGTGCCGAGCCACAGCGAGCGCCGTGAGTGCCGCAGTGGATGCGCCGCTCACCAGTACGCCGGTACTCGTAGCAGGGAAGGCCAGCAACTGCTTGAACCACTCGAGGACCTGACGTTCGACCCAGACGGCCGCGTGGTTGCCGCCCGCGACGCTCGGGTTCATGGCGGCCGCGAGTGCATCGGCGAAGATCCCGAGCGGCACAGGCGGCGAGTTGACCCAGCCGTAGAATCGCGGATGTCCGTTTCCGAACGGGTACGGATCGACCTCGCGCACGAAGCGGTCGAGGATGGCGTCTGCGCTCTCGCCTGCGGCGGGCAGCGGCGTGGCCACGAGCTCGGCCGCCAGCCGCTCTGGCAGCGGGCGAAAGACCGGACGCTGAGGAAGCTCCGTGAGGTGCGCGGCGATCAAGTCGACGACACGATAGCCGACGCGTCGGATTTCTTCAGATGACCAGGTGAAGGAGGGCATGGTCGAGGGCTAGACGTTGGACGTTAGACGTTGGACGTTAGAACAGACCGGGGAGCCGTGTGCGGTGCACCGCGACATGCCCGCTGTGTTAGTCTCCAACGTCCAACGTCTAACGTCCAACGTCTAATGTCTACCTTCACCACCGTCGCCGACCTTTACATTTATCCGATCAAGTCGGCGCGCGGCATTGCGGTGTCGGCGCTCGACTTCGACGCGCGTGGCGCGAGCGGCGATCGCCGGTGGATGCTCATCGACCGGGACGCACAGTTCCTGTCCCAGCGCCGCATCGCTCGGATGGCCCTGCTCCATGTTTCGCTCGACGCGGACGCGCTGGTCGTCGACGCGCCGGGCATGTCGACGCTCGCCGTCCCGCGCAACGGTCAACATCCGCCATCGGGTGAGCGATTGGTCGCGGGTCTCTTCGAGGACGCCGTCACCGTGCAGCGCGTCGATGCCGAAGTCGACCGCTGGTTCACGACGTTCCTGCGCTACCCGTGCTCGCTGGTCACCATGCCCGATGACACCCAGCGACAGGTCAACCTCGAGTACGCTCCACCCGGCCGGACCGTCGCCTTCGCCGATGCGTTCCCCGCGCTGGTGCTCGGCACGGGATCGATCGATGAGCTCAATCGGCGGCTCGCGGCGAAAGGAGAGCCGCCGGTTGGCGTGAATCGGTTTCGACCCAACATCCTCCTGTCCGTCGCGGCCCCGCATGCCGAAGATGACTGGTGTCACCTCGAGGGCCCGCGGATCGCGTTCGACATCGTGAAGCCCTGTGCACGGTGCTCGATTCCCGCCGTCGATCCTGACCGTGGCGTCCGCGGCAAGGAGCCGACCAGGACGCTCGCCGAGTACCGGCGCCGCGATGGCAAGGTGTTCTTCGGCCAGAACGCACTGCACGACCGACCCGGCCGCCTCGAGCGTGGCGATCGATTGACGGTCACCTCCGCTGCTCGACCCGCGGAAAAAGTCAAACAATAGTCCCGTCTCCTCTCTCCTTTCTGCGGTTCTCCTTTCTCGGGCGCGAAGCGCCCGGGGCCCTGACCCCTGTCTTTTAAGGACTGGACAAGCGACACACAGTTAGCCAACGTCCAGTCTCCCCCCACACAGGTAGAGTCTTGTGCGCGTGCACACCTCAGCTTTGACACTTGCCGTCGTTGTACTCCTGCCGAGCCTGGCTGCTGCTCAGTCCGCACCACTCGCCGACGCCCTCAGGAAGCAAGAGGAAAGGGCGGCGAAGAACCTGACCGCAGCGGCCGAGGAATTTCCCGCCGACAAGTACGGGTATAAGCCCACCCCGGCGCAAATGCCTTTTGGAAAAATCGTCACCCATCTCGCAGAGGGCAACGACTTTCTCTGCGGCGCGATCGGCGGTGTAAAAGCGCCCGGTCGGTCCAAGGTTGACTCAGCGGCAGCCAAGGACGTACTCGTTGGCCGGCTCAAGGAGACCTTTGAGTTCTGTAACAAGGCGCTGGCCAACGTCGACGACTCGAAGCTGGGCGAGCAGGTGCCGTGGTTTGGCGGCCACACCGTCTCGAGGGCGGAGGCGGAGATGGTTACCGCGGCGGACTGGGCGGACCATTACAGCCAGTCGGCTATCTACCTTCGCTTGAATGGACTCCTACCGCCGACGGCGCAGCCGAAGAAGCCCGCGGCGTAAAGTCGGCACGACGCGCGCCCTCGCGCGCTGACTGCCAGACACTGACTGAGGCCAGTCTCGGGACCCCACGAGACTGGCCTCAATCCGTCTTTCAAACACAGGTGCGGCACGCCACAGCGTCTCACGTCCAGCGTCTCACGTCCAACGTCCAGCCTCTAACGTCCAGCGTCTAACGTCCACCGTCCAGCGTCTACATTCACCTGAAGTGCCTGTCTCACACGTGCGCGTCGCCGCCGGAGCGACTCGATTTACATCGCAGCGGTTCCGACGCGCGACCGCGCAAGCCAGTCGAGTTGCCGGCCTCGGTGGCCTGTTGCTCGCCGTACACGGCTGCAAGTCGAGCACCTCGCCCAACTCCAACGGTGGGATGCTGGTCATCACGGTAAAGCCCACCAATGGCGCCACGCCGCTCGTCGTCGTCACGGGACCGAGCGGTGACACGGCAGTCGTGACGAGGGTTGACACCACGCTTACCGTCCCGGCCGGGACCTACACGGTCGCGAGCGCGAGCGCGGTCGTGGTCGGCCCGGTCACCACAGCCTTCTACGCCGGCACGGTGAAGGGCAGCCCGGCGAACCTCCCGACGGGTGGAAAGGCGGTCATCTCGATCACCTTCGCGCTTCGCCCCGGCTCTGGCCACCTGTGGGTCGTCGGTGGGCCAACCGGGCACGCTGTGGCCGCCGCGTACGCGGGCGCCACCTTGGACAGTGGCGTTGCAACCGTGTCACTCGCTGTCGCTGGCCAATACGGGGCGTTCGATGCTCGAGGCAATCTCTGGGTTGCTGATTCGAGCGCAAACACGATCACGGAGTACTCCGCGGACCAACTCGCGACGAGTGGCACGCCCACTCCCACAGTCACGATCGCCAGCCCCGCGCTTCAGGGGCCAGTGGGCCTGGCCTTCGATCACACCGGCGCGCTCTGGGTCTCGAACTTCGACGGCAACACGGTGGTTGGCTTCTTCACCAACCAACTGAGCGCCGGTGGCAACAAGAAACCGGCCGTTGTGATCAGCGGGATCGCGTTCGACGGACCTGCTCGCATCCAGTTCGATACCGCGGGGAAGCTGTGGGTGCCCAACACACTCACGAGCACGGTCGTGGCGATTGCGTCGTCCAGCCTGGCTGTGACTGGCACGCCACCGCCAGCCGTCACTCTGACATCGTCGAATGGATCACTCAACGGACCGAGCGGCGTTGCATTTGATGGATCGGGTGATCTCTGGGTCGCGAATTCCGTCGGGAGCAGTCTCGTTGCCTTCCACCCGTCAGAGCTCGCAGCCAGCGGCCCCGCGGTTCCATTTGAGATCCTGATTCCACCGGCGTCGACCGGCTCGCCAACGGCGATCGCCTTCGACAACAGCGGCGACCTCTGGACCAATAGCACCGCGGGCGCGGCGATACTGGGCTACACCGGTGTCCAACTCGCCGTTGGTGACACCGTCCCACCCGCTGTGGTAGTGTCCGTTGCGAATCCGCCCTCCACCCTCGCGTTCAACCCCGCGTCATCGAGCCTGCCCATCGCGGGCGGCGCGTTCGCCCGCATCCGACGAGCCCATTAGAACGCCACCGTCACGCCGACCGCACGGAATCCGTGGATAGGCGGGTAGGGGCGACGCAATGCGTCGCCCGCCGTTCGTGCGCCGACCGCACGGAATCGGTGTATGGGCGCGTTGGGGCAACGCATGCGTCGCCCGCCATTCATGCGCCGCCCACATGGGGTCCGTGGATAGGCGGGTAGGGGCGACGCAATGCGTCGCCCGCCGTTCGTGCGCCGACCGCACGGAATCGGTGTATGGGCGCGTTGGGGCAACGCATGCGTCGCCCGCCATTCATGCGCCGCCCACATGGGGTCCGTGGATAGGCGGGTAGGGGCGACGCAATGCGTCGCCCGCCGTTCGTGCGCCGACCGCACGGGGTCCGTGGATAGGCGGGTAGGGGCGACGCATGCGTCGCCCTCCGTTTCCGTAGGGCGGGGATCGACGGCCGCCGCCTGTCCATGTAATCCGCGGTTATTCGCTCCTATTGAGGGGGGGTAAAGCCCTGCCGCCTTGAACCAGTACCCCTGACTCAAACCTCACAGGCTACGCCCAACACTCACCGGGCCGCCGCCGTAGTTTGCAGCGGAAGCTATAACCCACTGGAGCACTAATGCGGATTCGACAGTCAATTGGCGCCCTCGGCCTGCTCGCAGCGCTGGCCGCGGGCTGCTCGAACGGCGTCAACAACCTCAGTACAGCGCCGGTGACGCTCGGTAACCCCGATAGCCTCAGCTACTTGCTGTTGCCGAGCTCGCCTGGCGTTCCGGCCGGGATCCTGCTCAAGTGGGGCGCGGCGAGCGATCCGAATGTGACGAACTACGTCGTGTATGCGGCGATTGTCGGCGGGGGCTGGAACACGGTCGCCTATACCGGCGAGACGAGCTACTTCGTTCCAGGTACCCCTTCGAACCAGTACTACATCGCGTCGGAGGATGCGAACGGGGATGTCAGCACCGGGACGTCCCCCATCACCGTGAACACGCAACAGGTGCTGCCGCCGCCTGACGGACTGACGGCGGTGGCCATCGACTCCGGCGTCAAGCTCACCTGGTCGGCGGATGCGCGGCTCAGCAATCCGTCCGAGTTCGCATACTATCGCGTGTATTCGGAGCCGGCGGTCGTGACGAACAACACGGCGAACTGCCCCACGGGCGCGGCCGGCTTCGGACTCGAAGGCTCGACCGTGTCCGAGGGTTATGTCGTCACGGGCCTGGCCAACGGCTCGACCTGGTGCTTCGGCGTCACGACCGTTGCGACACTTGGCCAGGAAAGCGTGCTCACCGCGTGGGTCACCGCCTCGCCGACGTCGGGTGGTGGGAGTTTCGACGTGACGTCATCGCGCATCACAGTCGGGGTGCATCGGGCCCTAAAGCGCCCGAGAGAGTAGAAGCACAGAAAGTAGATAGTAGACAAGGACCGCCCTGTCTACTTTCTACTCTCTGCAGGTCTACTTTCTGGGTGCGTTAGCGCCCGCCCCCGCGCACCTCCGCCTGCCCGGCCGCCTTCCGTTTCGCATTGAACGCGGCCAGCCCCTTGGTCTCGAGAGTGGTCCACCGTGCGAGTGCAGACTGATAGTCGGCGCGCGCTTTGTCGCACGCCGCGATCTCGCGGGCAGTAGGCGCGACATCGGCACCCTGCATCGCCATTGCGGCGGCCATCATCGCCGCGCTCGTGCTCGTGAGCGTTGGGGGACCCGGAGAGGCCGGGGGGCCGAAGCCAAAGCCGGGCTGCCGCCGCACCGGCATCGGGGCGACGGAATCGACGGCGGCTCGGAACGTGGCGACGCCTTCCCCACCGGCCCCATCGAGCTTGCCGATGAGCGCGCGTGCCTGCAGGAAATTCTCGTGCGCCGCCAGCGCTCCGTCGTACATCGCCTTTGACAGCGATGCGAGCTGCGCGAGGCCTGCGGGTGACGTCTTCACGCGCGGATCCAGTCGCAGGACGAGCGGTTGCGTCATGTGCTTGCCGTCGACGGTGAGGCGCACGGTGTAGCGGCCCGGCGGCGCCCAGGGTGCGTTGACGAGCGGATACGTCCGGTGTGGCACGGCGCCGACTGCCCCGTCGCCCCCGGAGGGACCATCGCTGTCGCCGGCAATCGGCGCGTAGTGGAGGTCCCAGCTCAATCGGTGCATGCCCGGCTCGGTCGAGACGATTGTGGGCGGTGCCGGCCAGTAGAGCGGCAGGCCGCAGTCGCGCGCCGTCGGAGTCTGCTCGCACAGTCGGTTGTACGCCGCCGAATCGAGCGCGGGGTCGGGATGACGCACCGCGTCGGCACTCGAGTATGTGCGGACCACGTGCCCGGCCGAGTCCATGATGTCGATCGTCACGGGGCTCGAGGGTGCGCTCGCCAGGTAGTAGTCGATGATGCCGCCTGACGGCGGATTTTGACCTGCCGTGACCTCGGGCGGCCATGGCGTCGGATCGTTGGTGGCGAAGCGGACGCGGACCGCGGTGACGGGCTTGTACAGGTACGCCCCTGCCGCGGCGCGTGCTGCTGCTGTCTGTCGGAGGGGTGTCACGTCGTCGAGGATCCAGAACCCACGACCGTGAGTGCCAGCAATGAGATCGGCGCAGAGGCAGGAGCTGTCGTCTTTCACTTGCAGATCGCGCACCGAGATCGCCGGCATGTTGAGTCGCAGCGACTCCCAGTGGTTGCCGTCGTCGAACGAGATCCACACCTGCGCGTTCGTGCCGGCGTAGAGCAATCCCTTGACCCTGGGGTCTTCGCGAATCGAGTTGGCGACCGCACCTGGCGCGATCCCGTTGTCGATCTCCGTCCACGTCTTGCCCCCGTCGTGCGTGCGATAGAAGTGCGGATTGATGTCGTCGACGCGGAACGTGTTGGCGGCGGCATACGCCGTCATCGCATCGAAATGGCCGGCATCGATGTTGAAGATGCGCGTCCACGGCTTGATGCCAGGCGGGGTGACGTTGACCCACGTCGCGCCACCGTCCATGGTCACCTGCATGTTGCCGTCATCGGTGCCGGCCCAGAGCACCCGAGCGCTCCTCGTCGACAGAGCGAGCGCGGTGATCGTGCCCTGGGGCGCCAGCTTCACATCGGCGGCGTACTTCCCGGCGTTGGCAGGGACTTCCCAGCTCTGCCGCGCGAGATCGGGGCTGATCCGCGACCAGTGGTGTGCGTGATCGACGCTCTTCCACACGGCGTCCGAGACGTAATAGAGCACCGTCGGGTCGAGCGGCGACCAGGCGATCGGCATCGTGCGGACGTTTCGATTGTAGTTGACGGTCTTCGCGTTGGCCGCGCCAGGCGGAGTTCCACCCGTCATGTCGGGGCCGACGAACGTCGTCTGTCCGGTCTTGCGGTTGTAGAGCGATACGTTGTTGCGCATGCTGCCATACACGAGGTCCGGATCTTCGGGATCAGGCGCCGCGATGCCGTACTCCTGAATGTTGACGGGATGCCAGTCGTGGAAGGTGATTTCGCCATCCATCGACCGGCTCTCGACACACGCCGAGCCGGCGTCCTGCTGTCCGCCGCAGACGCGATAGGGGAACGCGTCGTCGGTCGTGACGTGATACATCGCGGCCGTCGGCTGCGTGTACCAGCTGCTCCACGACACACCCCGATTGGCAGAGACCACGCCGCCCTGGTCCGACACCACCAGCAGAATGTCGGGATTCCGAGGGTTGATCCACGTCTTCTGGTAGTCGTCGCCGCCCGGCGCGCCGCGCACGGCGGACCACGTCATCCCCGCATCTTCCGTCCGCCAGAAGACGGTCGATGAGCTGTAGACGACGTTCTCGTTTTTCGGATCGGCCGCAATCGTCGGCAGGTCGCCGCCCCCGATGCGGGCCAGCGGACGCGGATCGGGCTGTCGCGCGTGGGCGGAGTCAGTGGCATTCGCATCGTGAAATGCGAGTCGCCAGTGTGCGCCGCCGTCGCTGGACCGGTAGAAGCCAATGACGCCCTGTGGCCGTGGCGGACCACCTGGAGGCGCGGCCGCCGCGACCATCGCGTACACCACCTGCGGGTTGCTGGCCGCGATGGTCAGGTTCGCTTGAATCATCCCGCCAGGCAGTCCATCGGTGAGCTGCGTCCAGGTTGTTCCACCATCCGTCGACTTGAAGATGCCGCCGCTCGCACCCCCGAATGACCCGCCCTCAATGAAGCTTTGCTGTTGCTGCCAGAGCGCGGCGTAGATGACGTTGGGGTTACTCGGATCGATGTGGACGTCGCTCCCGCTCGTGTACTCGTCCTTGTACAGCACCTTCTGGAACGTCTTGCCGCCGTCGGTCGAGCGATAAATGCCGCGCTCGGCGTTGGGTCCGTATGGATGCCCCAGCGCCGCGACGAACAACCGGTTCGGATCGGACGCGTCCACGTCGATCATCGCGATCATCTGGCTGTCGTCGAGCCCGAGATGGACCCACGTCTTGCCGCCGTCGGTGGACTTGTACACGCCATTGCCGATCGCCAGATCGGGCCGAATGATCCCGCCGCCCGTGCCGACGTAAATGATGTTCGGATCCGACGGCGCCACCGCGATCGCCCCGATGGAACCGGTCGGCTCATGATCGAAAATCGGTTCCCAGTTGGCGCCGTAGTCAGTGGACCGCCAGACGCCACCGTCGTCAAACCCAATGTAGAAGACATTGGGCTGGCTCGCGACTCCAGCAAGCGCCCGCGCACGCCCCGCGCGTGGTGGCCCGATTTGCCGCCACCGCATGGCACCGTATGGATCGGGAGACTGCGCAGCGGCCACCGACGCGGTGACCGCAATGAGTCCAAGGGCCAGAACAACGCGAGACACAGACGAGCGCACGTCAGAAACCTCAGGTTAGACGTTGGACGTTGGACGTTGGACGTTGGACGTTGGACGTTAGTCGCGGGACGCTGGAGAGCAACCCTCGGAGCCAGCCATGGTGCGTCCAGCTGGCATCCGCGTTTTGTTCTCCAACGTCTAACGTCCAACGTCTAACGTCTAGCCCTCCTCCAACGTCTAACGTCCAACGTCTAGCCCTCATCACCTCACCTCGCCCCCGCCCCTCCGATCATCAGGAACGAATCGCCCCTGCGCAGGCATCCGCACGAGCGGCAACGTCCTCGCGGTCAGCACGGTGTTGCTTGGCACGATGTGGTTCTGGACCAGGATGAACGCCGTGAGCGCGTAGGTCTCGTGCGGAGTGAGCGACCCGGGCGACGGGAAGGGCATAGCCCGGGCGATGTAGTCGTAGAGCGTCGTCGCATACGGCCAGTAATTGCCGACAGTCGCGACCGCCGTCGTATCCGTCGCAAATGGAAAGGCATCGCCGGGAATCCGGCCCACGAGAGGGGGTGCGGGGGGGACGACGCCGTGTACGCCGTCGGCGCCATGGCAGACCGCGCACTGCGTCGCGTAGATCGCCGCACCTTGAGCGGCCGTCCCACTGTCGTGTGGCAGTCCACGGCCAAACGCATCGACATCCGTGTTCCATCGGGCGATGTCGTCGCTGGTCGCGGGTTCGCCGAATCCAAACCGCGCGGGCGCAGCATCGGCAGACCGCACGCCCGCCGAGGACTGGCCACAAGCGGCGAGGACGGCGCTCACGGCGACCAGCAGTACCACGCTCCGACGCAGGCGGCCGCCATTCGAGCGACGCGGGGGATCACACACGGGCAGCAAATGTGACATGACCCGTCGCATCGACATCCCATGCGCGGATGCTGTTGAGATGGTAGTTCGTCCCGGGTCCACGCACGGCTCGCAGCGTCGCGAGGGTGGGCTGTACGTATCCCGTCTCATCTATCGCGCGGCTCATGAGCGTCGTCGACTGCCCGCGCCACTCCCACAGATGACGGAAACGCGTATGTGCCAGCGGAAGCACCGGCTCCTGCAACGTTGCCGGTGCCCAGGTCGCGCCGCCGTCGGTGCTCACGTCGACACCGGTGATCCGCCCGCGGCCCGTCCACGCGATACCACGGATCTCCCACCAGCCGCGGCCACTCAGCACGGTCGGGTAGGCGGGGAAGGTGATGATGGACTTCGCGTCCATTACGAAGCTGAACTGGCGCGCCTCGTCACCGCGCAACGCATCCGTATAGCGGGAGGTTTCTTCGCGTGTCATGAACGGCGCATCACCGACTTTGATCCGCCGCAACCACTTGATGTTCGTGTTGCCCTCCCAGCCCGGCAGCACGAGGCGCACCGGGAACCCCTGCTCGGGCCGCAGCGGCTCGCCGTTCTGCGCATACGCCACGAGGGCGTCATCGAGGGCCTTCGACAGCGGGATGCTTCGCGTCATGAGCGCCGCATCCCCACCCTCCGCCAGTAGCCACCGGGCGCCCGACTGGAGACCCGCCTCGCGCAGCAGGGTGCCGAGCGGCACCCCCGTCCATTCACTCGTACTCGTGAGGCCATCGATCTGCTGCGGCGTGGTCTGCGGCGACATCGCGCGATAGGCCGCCCGCCCGTTGCCAGAGCACTCGATGAAATAGATGCGGGACACGGACGGAAATCGCTGGAGTTCGGCCAACGTGAAGACGAGCGCACGGTCAACGAGTCCGTGAAGCAAGAGCCGGTAGCGATCCGGGTCGATCGCGGGGACGCCGGCGTGGTGTCGCTCATAGTGCAAGTCGGACGGCGTGATGATCCCGTGCAGGTCCTGGAGCGGGGTAAATGATTCACCGGCCACTTTGCCAGCCGGCGCACGCGCCAGATGGACTGATGGTGCGCGGCTCCCCACTGCACTCGTCCCGGGCCCGGGTACACGCGTCGCGTCCGGGAGAAGCGGCGCGGCCGGACCACCCGCGGGCGTCCGCTCACCCAGCTCGGAGAGCACGTCGCTCGGCAACACCCGACTCAACGCCGCCGTCGCGGCGCCCAAGGCCCCTACGACCAGGGCCCGACGCGAGACCACCGGCTCTTCGTCAGGCTGTGCCACAACTCGAACCTATCATCTGTCAGGTCGCGGGTCGATGGCTGCTACACCAACACCCACACCGTCCTCGGAGATCTGAATTCGTACCCATACGGTGCACTTGGTCGCGCGGGATCACCACGCAGCTTCGGGAAGCGATCCAGCAGCGTCTCCAACACGACCCGGACCTCCGCACGGGCGAGTGATGCGCCGAGACAGAAATGTTTGCCCGACCCGAACGAGACGTGGTCAGCCGCGTTGGCACGGTGGAGATTGAAGAGGTCGGGTGCCTCGAAGTACTCGGGGTCGCGGTTCGCCGCGCCTAGCATGCACTGGACGATGTCGCCCGCGGCGAGCGCGACACCACCCAGCTCGACAGGGCGAGCCACGTGTCGCGTGCAGGACTGTACTGCCGGCTCCCACCGCAACGCCTCCTCAATGGCGTGCGAGAGCAGCGCGCGATCGGCACGGACGACCTCGAGCGCATCGGGATGCCGCAAGAGCGACCAGACGACATTCAGGATCGTCGACTCCGTCGTCTCTATGCCGCCGAAGAACACGATCAACGCGTTGGCGACGATCTCATCATCGGTGAGGCGATCCCCTGTCTCGCGGCTCAATGTCCCGAGCAACGATGGGTCGCTTCCCGTCGCCATTCTGGTGCACGAGTGGCAAGACCGCGTCGCGAAACTCCTGCACCGCCGCATGACCTCGTGCGCGGATCGTTGGGTCCCAGGAGAAATTGGCGAGCGCCGCCGCGAACGCGTCGTACCATTCGCGAATCGGCGCATGCAGCCCGCGCGGGACGCCGAGCACGGTCGCGACCAGGTAGACGGCGAGCTCACTCGTGAGGGCCGTGCGCAACTCGATCTCGCGCCTGCTGGCAACGGCGTCGACGAGCTCGGTCACCTTCCCCTCGGTCAGTGGCACGCCGTGCTCCCTGACCGATCGGGCGTTGAACGGCGCGTTGCAGTGACTCTTGTATCGGCGATGCTGCTCGCCCTCAGTGCTCAACATCTGCTCGCCGAAGGTGTCGCGAATGGTGGAATGCGGCGAGTCGGTCCGAAACAGCTCGGGCTCGCGAAGCACCTGCACGACGTCCGCCCGTCGCGTCACGAACCACATCTGCGCCTCGTTGACCCACGAGACGGGCTCCAACGCCCGCAGGCGCGCCAGGATCGGGTAGGGATCGACCGCCAGGTCCTTCAGGCGAACGTGCTCGCCGGCATGCCGGCCCGTCACCCTTCCCGAGGGCCCCGTTGCTCGAATTTCCACGCATGTAGGATCTCCGGAAACCCACTGCGCGCAAGCTGGCCATCACACGTTGTTGCGGTTCCCCGACCCCTGACCCCTGATCCCTGACCCCAGTAGTTCTTTGGTCTTGTGCGAAATCTCGCGCCGGTGGGCGCTCTGGCCCGACTCTTTCAGCTCACCCCGCGAACTCCATTGGGGCGGCAGCGATGCGGGTGAAGGACCCCAACGCGCATGGCCTGACGGCAGCACATGTGACGCCGGCGCCACACTTCGGTGAGGCGTCGACGGCCACACACGTCGCAGCCTCAGCAACCGTCCGGCCCTTGTCGCTCCCCCAATTCCCCCCGGGGGTCGATCGAGCTGCCGTCAGTTCGGTCGGCGTGGCATTCGGGATGGCAGTGGGCCCCGGCGAAGGACGGTTGGCGCTCGACGCACTGGAAAGCGTCGCGACGTTCTTCCCGGACGCGAGCCGGTGGGTCCTCGACGATTGCACGTTCGACGGCACCTACGATCTGCTGGCGCGCTGGATCGCGACGAACGGCGGCCACCTCCTCCGCAACGCGATCCCGCACGGCTACCGCGGCATCGCCAGCTCTTTCTACGCGCTGCTCACGACGATCGCGCGCGAAGAGCCGACCCTCGAGATGGCGATCAAGATCGATCCCGACACCTGCCTGCTCGGCGGCGATCTGCTCACCCGCATCCGCCGACGATTCACGGATCACGGGCCGGGGATCGTCGGCGCGTACCGGGTTGGCGCTGGGGGACGCCCCCGTGTGTTCGGCCACATCAGGCGGAACATGCTGGTCGATCTCTTGTTGCCGGTCGGGCCACACAAGACATGGCGCTCGCTGCGCGTCGGGTTGCCGTACTGGGCGCGCTTCCTGCCCAGCGCGAGACGCAACGGATATGTCTTCGGTGAGCACGTGCTGGGCGCACTCGCGGCCATTCACGGTGACACGCTCCGCGCCCTCGTCGGCTCCGGGTTCCTCGCGGTGCCGCCGCGTTTCCGAGCGCTCACGGTCCAGATGGACGTGCTCCTCGGCCTCGGCGTGCGGTCGGTTGGACACAACCTCATCGACCTCGACAACGCACCTCCGGCGCCGGCGACCGTGTGGCTCCAATTCCTGCCGCCGGTTCCCGTCAGCGCAGAAGCGTTGGTCGAGCGCGGCATCCTCGCGGTCCATCCCGTGAAGAACACCCCCGAAGGTGATGCGATGCGCGCCGTTTTCCGCCGCCACCGACACCCACGCCAGGATCGCCTCGCACCAACACCGCCCGCACCGGTCACGCTGACCGGCGGGTAGGGGCGACGCAATGCGTCGCCCTGCATCACCGCCCGCACCCGATTCCTCGACCGGGTAGAGGCGACACAATGCGTCGCCCAGCATCGCGGGCCGCAACAAATTCGTGCGACCGGGCAGTTTGACGCATTTTCGTCATCCCCCTCACGGCCCCATTGATATTTCGTTGACGCCGAGCGAGCCCAGCGTTAGTACTATGGCCCCCACGCACGCTTGTCCCGGTATGCGCCAGGGACCGATGTCGCAGGGCGTTCTTCTCGAAGGGGCCGCGCTGATCAATGCATTGGAAACTGATTCGCATCAGCTGTCTGTGTGCCCTCTGCGCATGCACGGCGATTGCCCGCGCGCAACGCGCCGTCGGTGGTGCGGCCGGCTCTGGCCCGCCAGGCGCGACGCATTCGCCCCCCGTGCACGTTACCGGACACGTCGTCGACGCCGCCAACGCGCCGATTGCCGACGCGACCGTTCGTGTCATTGGGACGACGCTCGCCGCACAGACGAATCGAAATGGCGAATTCGCGCTCCTCATACCGGTGGGCGCCACATTGCTGCTCGTGCAGCGCCAGGGCTTCCTCGCCGCGCGCGCTCCAATCGCCAGCGAGAAGACTGACTACTCGATCGTTCTCGCGAGGGACGTGCTTCAACTACAATCGCCAGCGTTGAGCGTGACGACCGTGTCGTCCGAGAACGCGGCTGTCGCCATCGGCAGCGTCGTGGTACAGGACACGACGCAGCCTCCGCCGCCACGTCTCGAAACATTGATCGAAGGCGCGGTCCCCGGCGCGACGATCGAGTCCAGCACGAGCGATGTCCCCGGCGAAGGGATGCAGCTGCAGCTACGGGGAGCCACGACCGTCTACGATGCCGCCACCCCGCTCTACGTGATGGACGGTGTGTTGCTGATCAATCAGCCGGGCGAAAACCCGCTGCTCAACGGCCGCTTCCCAGAAGGCAACGGGATCAATCGGGTTGCCGACATCGACCCGGACGACATCGCAAGCATTGAGATTCTCAAGGGCGCGGCGGCCGCGTCCGTCTACGGCTCGAAGGCGGCCGCCGGCGCCGTGATCATCACGACCAAACGAGGGACGCATAGCGGACCGCACTGGGAGATCGACGGCCAAATTGGCCACTACTCGCTGGCGAATGAGTTTCCTGTTCGGCAGTTCCCGACGCTCCGGAGCGCGCAGGCATGGTATCTCGGGGACGTGACACACGACTCGACCGCTCAGGCCACTGCCGCGGATGACGCGCTCATTCAAGGCATCTATGCCGGTCCTGAGAACTATCAGACGCAGCTTTTCGGTAACACGCGGATGTCCTATCTGGGGAGCGTGAGTGCCAGCGGGATCCTGGGCGGCACACAGTACTACGTGTCCGCACGCTCGAAGTACGACAATGGCGTGCTGCTCAATACCGGCGACGAGAAGCAGTCGGTGCGAGGCAACATCACGCAACACATTGGGCCTCGGTTCTTTGCCACGGCGAATCTGAATTACGTGAGCGACGTGACGCGCCAGGGATACGCGGCTGGGAACCCGTACGAAGTGATGACGTACACGCCCGGGTTCGTGGACCTCGACCAGCCGGGTCCGAACGGCACCTGGCCGCGCAACCCCTTCGGCCCGTCAAACCCCTTTGCAGACGCGGTCGAGATCTCGGCGCCGCTCAATACCAGCCGGTTCATTGCCGGGGGTTCCGTCGGGCTGACCGTATGGCGCTCGACACACCAGAGCGTAGAGATCCAGGCCACGGGCGGCGCCGATCGTGCGGACCTGCACGACCGGCTGTTGGTGCCGCCGAATCTGGAGTCGCAAGAGAGTCAGTCGCTGCCCGGTCTGTCCGTCGCGAACGTCGGACGAGTGACCTACTCGAACTACGCGGGGCATCTCACGCATCACTATGCGGGCAACTGGATCGATGTGACCACGACAGTTGGATACGGTGCTGACCGTGAGGCAAACACCAACCCGGTGACGATCATGCAGAACCTGCTGACCGGGATAAACAGTCCGACGACTGGCACGGTCGAGAGCGAATTCTTCCAGGAGACGCACGCGCTTCAGCACTCCTTCTACGCGCAGGAGCAGCTCATCACCCTCGCGTCGAAACTCGCGCTCACTGCCGGCGTGACTGCCGAGAATTCGACCTTGAATGGCAATACGAAGGAGTTTTACCCCTACCCACGCTATTCCGCGTCGTACCGTGTTCCGCACCCGTTCGCGATCGCGGACGAAGTCAAGTTCCGGGTCGCGTACGGGACATCCGGCAACCTGGCACCGTACGGCGCGACGTTCACGCCGTATCAGCCGGGGACTATCGACGGTACCAATGGCGTCTACCCCGAAGTGGGTGAGGCCCCCCGGTTCAAGCCGGAGGTCGAGCGCGAGACCGAGCTCGGTTTCGACATGCCCATGTTCCACGCTCGCGCGCAGCTGTCGGCCACCGTGTACCAGAAGCGGATTAGCGATCTCGTAGTCGAGTCGAGCGTCAACCAGGAATTCGGGCCCGTCTTCTTCAACGGCGGCGCGTTCAGCAACTACGGGGCCGAGCTCGAGGTTCAGGCGACGCCGGTCCAGATGGCGAATGGCCTCACGTGGACTTCGACAACCACCTTTTATCGCAACTACAGCGTCGTCGACGCGCTGGCGATTCCCCAGTTCTATACGGGACCGAATTATGGCCTGGGCGACAATCTCGTCGCCGTCGGTCGATCCCTGACAGAGCTTGTCAACCCGAACCAAGCCGCGGCCAACGGCTCGCCGCTTCAGGTGGGGGACATCATGCCAAGCTACGAGATGTCCTTCGGCAACGCGGTCAGTTTTCACAACGTCCGCGTCTTCGCGCTCGCCGACTGGAGCCGCGGCGGGACCGCCACGGATCTACTGGGCTCTTATTTCGATTTCAGCAATCTCACCGCGGACTCGGCGCTGGCGGCTCGACAACGCGCATCGCTCGCCGCGGGAGGGATGCCATTCGTGGAGTCAGCGACAAGCTTCACTTTACGCCAGGTGGTCCTCAGCTACTCACTGCCGACTCGAGTCGTCGATCGCGTCGGGTTCGGCCGATTGACCAGCGTCCGCCTCAACCTGAGTGGCTACGATCTCTGGTCGGCCTTCAGCTACAAGGGCCTGGATCCACAGGCGGGCGAGTTCGGCAACCCCTCCGCCGTCGGCTTCGAGCCCACGCCGTACCCGCCGGCCCGCAGCTACTACCTCGGCGTCGCCGTCGGTATTTAAGCAATCGTCGCCGGTGCAAACGGGCCGCGCGCCGGGCTGCCGTCCGTGCCAGACGCGCCCTTGAGACACCCATATGAACGGTCCTTCGGCGGGTAGGGGCGACGCAATGCGTCGCCCTCCATCGCCGCCCGCACGATCACCGCGTCGCCATCGACGCAATGCGTCGCTTCTACCGGTCCTCGGCCAGTCCTTTGACCTCTCCTTTCTCCTTTCTCCTCACTCCTGTCTACAGCGGCGCTAGCCGCTGTCGGCAAGTCTTTGCCAAGTACTGTACCTCGCGGTAGTTTCTCCACTCCGTAGCCCGACACGTCCTCCCCTGTAGACAGAAGTTTCTATGCAGATCTCTCCGACATCGCGCAACGGCCATGGCCTCGCGCAGCCGGTGGCGAGGGTGTTCCGCCAACGGCCCCGCTGGATGGGCGCGGCTGCAGGCCTGGCACTCGTGCTCGCGGCGGCGCCCCACCAGACCGCGCGCGCGCAAGCCACAGCGAGCCGATACGACACGGCGGACGTGCAGTTCATGCAAGGCATGATCGCGCACCACGCGCAGGCGCTGGCGATGGTCGCACTCATCCCCACACACACGAGCCGTCCCGAGCTGCAGATGATCGGTGAGCGCATCAAGATCTCGCAGACAGACGAGATCGCGCTCATGCAGCGCTGGCTGACCGACCATCACGATGTCGTGCCGACAGTGGATGCCGACAACGTCGCACACATGCCGGGAGCGGACATGCCCGGCATGCACATGTCGGGCGGGATGATGATGATGCCGGGCATGTTGACGCCCGAGCAGATGAAGCAGCTCGCCGATGCCAAGGACACGCAGTTCGACACGCTGTTTCTCGTGGGCATGATCCACCATCACGAAGGCGCGCTCGCGATGGTCAAGTCGCTCCTCGGCACGGCGGGCGCGGCGCAAGGCCCCGACGTCTTCACATTTGCGGCCGATGCGGACGCCGATCAGCGCGCAGAGATCAAGCGCATGCAGGCCGTGCTGGCCACCATCAATACCCAAGGCCACAAGTCCTGACCGCTCTCCGCGGGGAGCGTGTTGTACCGGTACGTGACAGGTCGAACCACATCGCGATCACTTCCACCACGAGATTCGAGAGGAGAGCCGAATCAATGACTTGGCGTTCGCGCACACGATGGACGGGGGCGGTGATGCGACCGCTCGGCGTCGCCATTGGCGCACTCACGTGCGCCGCAGTAGCCGGCGCGCAAATGGCAAATTCCAGTGACCCGCGGGTCGGCCTTGCGGGCGGCCACTGGGTCGAAGCGGGTTCGGCCATCAGCAACCTGGATATGGTTGCACACGTCGACCGGCCGACCGGATTCTCGAACCCGACCAACCTGGGTGACTGGGACGTTATCAACTCCGATCTGGCGTTCAGCGGGAACTACATCTTCCAGGGCAACTTCCACGGGATCCAGATCTGGGATGTGTCGGACATCAGACATCCCACGTTGAAGGCGACGGTCGTCTGCCCCGGCGGACAGGGCGATCCATCTGTCTATGGCAATCTGATGTTCGTGTCCGTCGAGGCCGAGAACGGCCGCGTCGACTGCGGCACCCAGGACGTGAAAGACTCCGTCAGCCCTGAGCGCATGCGCGGCGTCCGCATCTTCGACATCACCGACATCACGCACCCCAAGCAGGTGGCGGCAGTCCAGACGTGTCGCGGCTCGCACACGCACACGCTCGTCCCCGACCCGGTCGACAAGAATGTGGTGTACGTGTACGTGCAGGGGACCGCGCCGGTCCGGCCGGGTGCTGAGCTCGCGGGATGCTCGAGCGGCACGGCGGAGCAGAACCCCAATACGTCGCGATTCCGCATCGAAGTCATCAAGGTGCCCTTGAATGCGCCGCAGGACGCCAAGGTCGTCGCCGAGCCACGCATCTTCGCCGATGCCAAGACCGGAGCGATCAATGGCCTGAACAAGGGCAGCACCGGCGACACGCTCGCCGGCGTCCAAGAGCAATCAGTCACGGACCAGTGCCACGACATCACGGTCTATCCCGCGACTGGCCTGGCAGCGGGGGCATGCTCGGGCAACGGCATTCTGCTCGACATTCACAATCCCGCCGCGCCGAAGCGCATCGCGGAGGTCAGCGATCCGAACTTCGCCTACTTCCACTCGGCCACCTTCAGCAACGACGGCAAGGAAGTGATCTTCACCGACGAGTGGGGCGGTGGCGTTGCGCCGCGCTGCCGGGCGAACGACCCGGTCAAGTGGGGCGGTGATGCGATCTTCACCGTGATGCCCGACAGGACGCTGAAGCTCGACGGCTACTACAAGATGCCGGCGCCCCAGAGCGCGACCGAGAATTGCGTTGCGCACAACGGATCGCTGATCCCGGTGCCGGGCCGCAACATCGCGGTGCAGGCGTGGTATCAGGGTGGGCTCTCCGTGTTCGACTTCACCGACCCGGCGCACGCGAAGGAGATCGCCTATTTCGACCGCGGCCCGCTCGATGTCGACCACCTGTTCATCGCGGGCTATTGGTCGGCGTACTGGTATGACGGACATATCTACGGCTCCGAGATCGCGCGTGGTCTCGACATCTTCGCGCTCAAGCCGAGCCAGTACCTGTCGCAGAATGAGATCGACGCGGCCGGGCTCGTGAGGTTCACGACGTCCAATCCGTCAGACCAGCAGAAGCTGACCTGGCCAGCGGCGTTCGTAGTCTCGCGTGCCTACCTGGATCAGCTCGAGCGCTTGCAGGGGCTGTCCGGCGATCAGATCTCGTCGATCCGCGGTGATCTCGACAAAGCCGAGCAGATGCAGGGCGCTCAGCAAAAGAGCGCACTGGAGAAGCTCGCCAAACGCGTCGACGGCGACGCGAAAGGCGCGCAGGACGCCGACCGCGTGCGAACGCTCGCGGCGTCGATCAGGGCGTTGACGGCGAAGACGGCGAACGGGGGATGAGTAGGACCTGAACGGCGTTACCCGGCCGTCCGCAGCTCCACCTCAATGCCCCATGGATCGCGCGCGACGTAGCCGTCTCTGGACTTCTCGACCTCGGTCCCTGAGCGTCGCAGGCTCTCCACTGCAGCGGCGATCGCCGCGTCGTCGGGAAGTACGAGCTGCCATCGCAGCAGCCCGGCGTCGTCAGCACTGGCCGGAGTCGTGTCCGCGGCAAACGTGTTGAGTGCGACGTGGTGATGGTATCCGCCGGCCGAGACGAACAGGATGCCAGGGAAGGCGGTCCAATTCACTTTGCTGAATCCGAGGCCGGCGTGATAGAACGATTCCGCGCGCGCGAGGTCGCCGACGTAGAAGTGCATGTGGCCGATCGTCGTTCCCGCCGGCAGACCCGTGTACGGATGCGGCCCACCTTCCTGAAGCAGGGCGTCGATGTCGAGAGGCTCGGTCGGACCGACCACCTCACCGCTCCGGTTCACGACCCATTCGCGGTCTGGTCGATCCCGGTAGACCTCCACGGTGATGCCATCGGGATCGGTCAGATAGGTCGCCTCACTGAAGAAATGGTCGGCTGCATTGATGTGCGCCCCGACCGCTGCGGCGTGCCGCACGAACCGCCCCAGATCGCCGCGGCTCGGCAAGAGCACCGCAAAGTGGTAAATGCCGATGCGGCCCCGCGGCGGGACACGCCGCACCGAGGCCTTCTCACGAAGTGCCAGCAGCAGGCGACCATCCGCGCGTGCGCCAAGAACCGCCGATCGTTGACCAGAAGCGTCGGACCGGTCGAGGACGTGAAAGCCGATCACGTCGCGGTAGAACGCCAGCGAGCGGTCGAGGTCTGCGATCTGCAGCGTGACACCCCCAATGCGCGCGTCATCGGGCAGTCGAAATCCCGGTGGGCGCACGCCGACGCGGTCGCGGCTGAGCGACGGGTACGGGACCAGGAGGGCGTCGTCTGCTGCTCTCACGATGCCACCGGAGTCAGGCGTTGCGTTGCTCCAATGCTCCGAGGAACACTTCACGCAGCCGACGCGCCACGAGCAGCTCCTCGCCATCTCGAAGCACGCGCGTACGCGCCGTCGCGTGCCAGACGGTCGTGCCCGGCTCCTGTGTGAGGATGACTTCGAGTTGTACGCGCGGAGATCCCTGCAAGAGCCGCTCGCGCAGCGTCTCGCGAGTGAGTGGGATGTGCCGTTCGTCCCAGCGGAGATCAGCGTCCCCGAACCCTGCCGTATTGAGCGCGTAGGTTGCGGTCAGTCCCGGCACGCCCTGCAGGCGAGCCACGATCCGTCGCGCGCGATCGTTCCATCGCTGCATCTCGGCCGCGTGGTCCTGTTGGACGAATCGCTCGAGCGCGACGATGAGGCCGATGATTTCTTCTTTGCCGACCTTCATGCCTCGACCGACATTGTCATTCGGGCTGGCATTGAGGCGGGCGGCCTCGATCAGCGAGCGCTTTCCGAGCAGAATGCCGGTGGCCTGTGGGCCGCCAATGCACTTCCCACCGCTCAGCACGACGAGATCTGCACCGGCCGAGAGGAAGCGGTGGACGTTGCCCCACGGCGGGAGATCGGATGCCATGTCGATGAGCACCGGAACGCCCGCCTTGTTGCCGATCGCGACTAATTCCTCCGGCTTGACGAGGTGTGCGTCGGGAGGCGGCGCCCGGTGGACCTCGAACGGCGGCGCGAAGACGCCTTGTCGTTCGGCGATGCTCAAACCGGCGATCATCGCCGTCCGATCGCTGAGATGCGCCTCGAGGTCCTCGCGCGTCTTGGCTTCGACGATTGTCGCGCCAGCGGAGCGATAGGCTCGATCGTAGTCGAATCGCTGGGCGCTTTGGATCAGGCATTCGCACCGGGGCCAGGTGGGGTGCGGCAGCGATTCGACCTTGTCCTTGTCCGTTCCCGTCAGACAGGCAGCGGCGCCAAGGAGCAGGGCAGAAAATCCACCGCACGTGATCATCGCGGCCTCGGCGCCCAGAAGCTCCGCCGCACGACGGCCGGCAGCGTCGTTGAGCTCGAACATATCGACGAAATAGTCGTTCGCCTCGGTCATGGCCGAGAGCACTTCAGGCGCCATCCGGCCGCCGCCGAGCCGCGAAATGTGCTCGTGCGCGCCCAGGTGCGGGCGCACGCCGAGCAGTCGGGTGTAGATGTTGTTGTCGAGGTCGCGTTGGGTGTTCGCGGCGCCTGGGGTCCGGACCGCCGCATTCGGCATTTCGCTGATGCTGCAGCCAGTGGCCGCTACGAGGCCTGCACTGGCCAACCCTGCGGAGGCGAGCGCAGCCGAGCCAAGAAATTCGCGGCGATCAACCACGATCCCTTCGGGCATGTTCACATTCCCGGCTAGGCGCCCCCACTGGGACGCGTGGTATTCCGGTGCAGCCGATAGCTTCCCGCCCCGTGACGGCTAAGTCAACCCAACCCGCTCTGTCACCGAGGGTTACCGCTCTCATGTCCACTACAAACAGGTGTTACGCCCCCGAGGGAGCGATCAACTCGTGCACGCCCGGCGTCACGCGGCATCGACTGTGACGGACGTCACAGCCCAACAGTGCGCCCGAAGCTTTATTAGGGGCTCTCCGCACCACGCGGCCGTACGCCGATCGGCCGCGCCCCTGTACCGTGACCCGCGAGCCCACCGGATGGGGAATCTGTTCAACAGCATGGAGTTCGTCTGGCGCAAACGCGCTGACGAGATCGAAGAGCCCCAGGTCCCGCGAAACGTGTCGCGGGCCGAGCGTATCCGTCGCGAGCGCGTGGCCGCGCGGATGCGCCGCGACCCCGCATTCGCCGACTTCACCGCCGAGGCGCAGGATAAGCTGATTCGCGCCGCGCTGACGGACAGCTGGGATTCGGTCTTGCCCCGGCTTCCGAGGATTGGGCCGGAGTAGGAGGACGGCAAACGGCGGGGTCAGGGGTCAGGGGTCAGGGTCAGGGGTCAGGGGTCAGGAACAAATCAAGAGGCCAGTCGCGGTGAAGTGCGACTGGCCTTCTGCGTTGGTTCCCCTGACCCCTGACCCCTGGTCCCTGACCCCGCCGTTCAGCCCTTGTACTCCACCCACAACCCCGGCCACTCGCTCTTGAGATGCTCCACCTTCGGCTTGTCGTTGATGATGATGTACGGCGAGAACGGGTGGTGGACGTAGTAGTCCTGGTGATAGTCCTCGGCCGCGTAGAATGCCTTGAGCGGCGAGACCTCCGTGACGATGCGAGCAGGGAACACGCTCGCTTTCGCTAGCTGGTCGACATACGCCTTGGCGATGCGTTGCTGCTCTGGCGATGAGAACCAGATCGCCGATCGATACTGCGTGCCGACGTCAGGGCCCTGCCGATCCAGTTCGGTCGGGTCGTGGCCCACTGAGAAGAACACCTTCAGCAGCTGCCCATACGAGATTTGCGACGGATCGTACACGATCTGCACCGACTCGGCGTGGCCCGTTGCCCCGGTGCTGACTTCCTCGTACGAGGGCGAGACGGCGTCGCCGCCGGAGAACCCCGACGTCACTTTGATGACGCCCTTGACGTGTTCGAACACCGCCTGCATTCCCCAGAAGCACCCTCCGGACAAGACCGCGATCTCCTTGCCCGCCGTGTGCGCCAACGGCGCATCCACGATGGGCTCGGGTACTCGGACGGCGGGCTCAGGACCGCTTGCTAAGACAGTCGCCGAGGGAGTGAGTGTCAATGACGCGACAACGAGGCGCAGGATCGGAAGAAGCATGGTACGCTCCTCTTGTAGACGCTCTGTAGACGCTCTGTACGTACTGAAAGATAGTGCGTTTGGGAGTTGGGATCCCGGAAGCAAAGCGCGGCCGCTTACAATAACGTGTCTCTGACCGGGTTGCCTTTTCCGGATCCCGAGTGCCGGCTGCCGCCTACCTTATCCACCCGATGACCCTAGGTGTTCCAACAGCCCCATCCGCAGACCTCATCATCATCGGCGGCGGGGTCATGGGCATGAGCTGCGCCTATCAGGCGGCGCGGCGCGGGGTGCGGGTCACCGTCCTCGAGGCGGAAGCGATGCTCGGCACCGGGTCCACCGGTCTCAACGCCGGTGGGTTCCGGCACCAGTTCTCCACAGCGGTCAACATCGAGCTGTCGAAGCTGAGCCTGGCGATGCTCGAGCGGTTCGAGGAGGAATTCGATCAGTCGGTCGCACTCAACTTGTGCGGCTATCTGTTCCTGCTCGATGCAGCAAACGACGTCGCCGCGTTCGAGCGCAACGTCGTGCTGCAGCACGCACACGGGGTCGCGACCCGCTGGTTGACGCCCGATGACATCACACGCCTCGCACCGCAATGCGATGTGACTGGCATCATCGCGGCGACGTTCTACGACCGCGATGGCCTCGTCGATCCGAGCGGCGTGCTCCATGGCTATGCACGGGGAGCGAGCCGCGCCGGCGTGACCGTGCGCACGGGCGCCCGAGTGACCGGCGCGCGCATACAGGGCGGCCGCATCGTCTCGCTCGAGACCACGATCGGAGACGTGAGCGGTGCAGCATTCCTCCTCGCGACCGGACCGTGGTCCGGCGTCGTGGGCCGGTGTCTCGGGCTCGACATTCCGGTGCGAGCGATCCGTCGGCAGATCGCGGTCACGGCCCCTATTCCGGGCATCACCCGTGCCCTGCCCTTCCTCATCGACTTCGGCCAATCGCTCTATTTTCATTACGAGAGTGGCGGCATCCTGACCGGCATGTCAAACCACAATGAGCGCCCCGGATTCGACACCTCCGTCGACGAGGCCTGGCGCGAGACCCATGTCGCTGCAGCCATTCGCCGACTGCCGCTGCTCGCGGATGCACAGATCGCAAGCGAGTGGGCGGGCCTCTACGAGGTCACGCCTGACGATCAACCCATCCTCGGTCGATTGCCTCAGCTCGATAATTTGTACGCCTGCACGGGGTTCAGTGGCCATGGGCTGATGCACGGTCCGGCCGCGGGCCTCGTCATGGCAGAAGAGATCCTGGACGGCCGCGCCCACTCCGTCGACATCGCACCCGTGCGGTGGCGCACTTTTGGTGAGGGCGAGTACGGTGAGAGCGAATACAACGTAGTGTGAGGGGCTGGACGCTGGACGTTGGACGTTAGACGTTGGAGAACGAACCGAGGAGCCGTCTGCGGTGCAGCGTGACCTGCCCGCTGTGTTAGTCTCCAACGTCTAGCGTCCAACGTCCAACGTCTAGCGTCGCATGCCACCCAAAAAAACCGTTCCCCTCCATGGCAGCGAGAAGCAGCCGCTCCCCAACGCGCGCGTCGTCGCGCCGGCACCGGCCGACGAACGACTCGAAGTGACGGTGCGACTGCGTCCTCGTACGCCACTCCCGGACGCGACATCGTTGCTGCAGCCGTCGACCGAACCCGCACCGATCCTGACTCGACAGGCCTACAACGCCCGCTACGGCGCGGATCCCAAGGACATTGCCCGCGTCCGCCGCTTTGCGAGCGCGCACCATCTGACCGTCGTGCGCGCGAGCGCGCCACGACGCAGCGTGATGCTCTCTGGCACTGTCGCCGACTTCAACAAAGCATTCAACGTCGATCTCCACACCTACGAGTATCCTGGCGGGACCTACCGGGGTCGCGTCGGTGCGATTCGGGTGCCGAGCGACCTCGCGCCTGTCGTGGAAGGGATCTTCGGCTTGGACAATCGCCCCGTTGCGAGACGGCACTTCCGAATCGCGCGATCGACAGCGCGACAAGCCGATGGCGCACAGCCATTCAACCCCCCGGACGTGGCGAAGTTGTACAACTACCCCGCAGGAGCCGATGGCACGGGGCAAACAGTAGGCATCATCGAGCTGGGCGGTGGCTATCGCGCGCAAGACCTGCAGGCGTACCTGGGAGGGCTCGGGTTGAGCACTCCGACCGTCGTACCGGTCTCCGTCGACGGCGCGACCAATTCGCCGAGCGGGGATCCGGGCAGTGATGACGGCGAGGTCGGTCTCGACATCGAGGTGGTAGCCGCGGTGGCGCCCGGGGCGAAGATTGTCGTGTACTTCGCGCCCAACAATCGCACATCGAAAGGATTCCTGGATGCCATCACGAAAGCCGTCCACGATGACACGAATGACCCGTCGGTGATCTCGATCAGTTGGGGAGGGCCGGAGGCAGGTCCCGGAGACGCCTTCCAGACGCAGTTCGACCAGGTGCTGCAGTCCGCGGCGATGCTGGGCGTCACCGTGTGCATTGCGGCGGGCGACAATGGTGCCGCCGACGTGGGGCCGATCGCGTGGGACGGCCTCGCGCATGTCGACTTTCCGGCCGCGAGTCCGTTCGCATTGGCGTGTGGCGGCTCGCGCCTGGTCGCCACAGCGGGAGCGATCTCCGCGGAATCGGTGTGGAACCAGCACTCGGCCGACACGTCGGCCGACGCGGGTCCCGACGGCTCGTTCGGCGCGAGCGGGGGCGGAGTGAGCGGTGCTTTTCCGCTGCCTGCGTATCAAGAATGGAGCGCAGGTGCCTCTGTCCCTCAATCCCCAGGGCTACAAAGGACGCGGCGTGCCCGACGTAGCAGGCAACGGTGATCCAGCATCGGGCTACAACGTCCTCGTCGACGGAACCTCGTTCGTCGTGGGCGGTACGAGCGCCGTGGCACCGTTGTGGGCCGCGTTGGTCGCACGACTCAACCAGAAGCTTGGTGGACGGGTGGGGTTTCTGAACCCGCAGATCTACGCGATCCCCACGGCGAACGGCGCATTTCACGACGTGACCGTCGGAGACAATCGTGTCAGCTACCAGACGCACAAGGACGTGGGATACAGCGCGGGCGCTGGCTGGGACGCCTGCAGTGGCCTCGGATCACCCGACGGCGCCGTGCTCGCTGCGCGGCTCACGGTGAGCAAGCCGGCACGCGCAGCGTCGACCAAGACGCCTCGCCGCGCCGGGACCCCGGCTCGCGCACGCAAACGCACCCGCCCGAAGCGAGTGGCGCGGCGATGACTCGCTGGCTGTACCGCCTCACCACGATGACACTCGGTGCGGTCGCAGTCGCGGCGGCATCGACCGCGTGTTCTCACTCATCGACCACCGAACCGGCAACCGGCGGCGGAGGAGGATCTGGTTCGCACGGTCGCTTGGTCGACACGTTTGCGTTCAACATCGCCGGCACCGACACCCCATGGACGATCGGCGTCGGAGACATCGCGACATATCTGTTCGGCGCGTCGCACGTCAGTGCGCGCGGGCGATTAGCAGCCTATCCGCCGTCGCAGATTCGACCGCGCCTGTTGCTGGACACGATCACGGTGAACGACACGATCTCCGGCCCACCTTTTGGGGCGAACCTGGTAAGACCCAGCTTCTTGGCGTTCGATGGGAACGGCAACCTCTGGATGTCGGTCGGCGGCCGCCACGACTCTGGAAGCGTCATCGAGTACGTCCGCTCGCAAATCAGCCAGAACGGCCGACAGACGCCGATGGTGACGCTGTCCGGGCTACACGCTCCGCGCGGCCTCACGTTCGATGCGCAGGGTGCTCTCCTGGTGGTCGACAGCTCGGCAGCCGCGTTGCTCGAGTACACGGGCATTGAGCTGACGACCAGCGGCCCACCTGCCGACACCATCTCGCTGGGCGGCATTACCGCTGCCGGCGCGACGTGGTCTCCCGTGGGCGTCGCCGTCGATCAACAGGGCGACGTGTGGGTGTCGGCTGTCCCGCGTATCCTTCCCCCGGGCCCCGCCGCTGACAGCGTGCCCAGGTACGTGGTCGCGAAGTTTACGCCCGCGGCGTTGCAGGGTGGTGGCACGCCAGCGCCGGCACTGACATTGGTTCAGACCGGGTCGCATCCCGCCGGATACGGTCCGGGCATGGCGTTCGATTCAGCAGGAGATCTCTGGACCGCCAACGCCACTGCCAACAGCGTGACGCAATTCACCGCGGCATCGCTGACGGCCGGCGCAAACCCCAGTCCCTCCGTCACCATTACCGGGGAAACGCTTGCCGGCATAGCCGACATCGCCATCGATCCGGGCGACATCCTCTACGTCGGCGGGAACGCGTATGGCACTCCCGGCATGGGCATGTTCGCGTATCGCCTCTCCCAGCTCACCGTGAGCGGCTCGCCCAATCCCGTGCTGAGCTTCATGCCACCGAAAGGGTTGAATCATTTTGCCATCAGGTAGGAGAGGACGGGTGACGGGTGAGCGGAACAGCCACGACACGTGACAACGGCGGGTAGGGGCGACGCATTGCGTCGCCCCTACCCGCTGAATAGCAGGCCGCGCCGAAGGTCGACGCGCGACGGCGTTTTCGCTAGGTTCACCACTCCTCTATCCAGGACCCGTGGATGCCATTCCGTTCGCTCGCTCGTCGCGTCGCCATCACCCTGGCCGTTGTTGCAACCGCCGGCCCTCTCTCGGCCCAGACGAGTGCACCGGCGAAGTTGATGGGGAGTTGGGTCATGGACACGACGAACGGATCGGATGATCACGGCCTGCCCAAGAGCGAGAGCCTCGTGTTCTCCCCGCAACCGAACGGCTTCCATCTCGTCTCGACCTCGGACGATGGAAAGGGACCGGGAACGTCGACCTTCGACTGCGCACCCGGCGGTGCCTCTACGACACTCAGCCCGACGCAGGTCATGTTGTGCACGATTCACCTGACGGCGGACAGCGTCCTCTACACGGTGGACGTCCTGAACAACGGGCAGACCGTCTCGACGGAGCGCGGCCGACTCGTGGTCTCGCAGTCAGGCCAAGCGCTGCGCGACCAGTACGACGCGACCTCCGGCTCCGCGAAGGCGACGCATCACCGACATGTATATGTGAGGCAGCCGTAACGGCCTACCGCCTGATCCTCATCACGCGCCGCCCTTCCGGCATGACGGAGCCCGGCCCCTTGTTCCGCCGCGCGGCCTGCGGCGGTCCGGCCAGTGGCAGGCCATTCGGGGGCGGATCGAGCACCATGCTGACCGGGTTGGCCGTGACCGAGATCGTGAAGCTGGGCTGACTCGCGCCGCCCGTAATGATCTGCGCCGCAGAGTACTCGATCAGGCTGGAGCTCGCCGACCCGAACGCCCAGAGGTTGCCGCTGTTGTCGAATGCGAAGCCGGCTGGCGTGCCCACCGCAGGCGGCACAGTGAGGATCTTGGCGGGCGTCGGGCTGCCACTGACGGTTTGCTGGGCGTTACTGAACATGACGAACGAGTTGCCGGTGGCATTTGCGACCCAGAGGTCGCCCTGCTGGTCGAAGGCGATGGCTCGCGGTCCCACGATCGAAGAGTTCGTGGACGTCAGTGTGACGGCGGGAGCGGGGCTCCCGCTCGAGCCAAGCTGACTGGTGGAGAATTCCGCGACCGTGCTCGACGCCGTGTTGGGCACCCAGAGGTTGCCGTAGGCGTCAAGGGCAATGCGACCCGGATTGCTGATCGCGCTGCCGCTCAGCGTCACCACCGGCGTCACTGCGCCACTGGCCGTGAGCTGGCTGGCCCCAAACTCGGTGATCGTGTTGCCGGCGCTGTTCGAGATCCAGAGGTCGCCGAGCCCGTCGAACACCATGCCGACCGGCCCGCTGAGCGCACCGCTCGTAATGGTGACCGCGGCCGACGGGCTGCCACTCGTGCCAAGCGAGGCCGACGCATACTCTGTCAGCGTAGTGCCGGCCGAGTCGACAACCCAGAGATTGCTATTCGCGTCGAACACTTGATACGCGCCCGCGATCGTTAGCGACGTACCGGGCGCGGCAGCGGTGGTCAACTCGGTGCTGGTGTACCCAGCGGTGATGGGCGAGCCGCCGTTTGTGCTTCCGACCCACGCACGCCCCGAGCCCGAGATCACGCTGAACGAAGCGCTCATCCGAGCCGTATCGGCCTCGCCGATCGTAACTGGGCTGCCCGTGATCGTGCCCGCATAGAAAGGCGTCACGATCGGGTCGACCGCGGTCGCCATCGGATCGGTCAACGTGTAGGTGCCGGTCGTCAGCAGCGAAAATGTGTCGACCCCGGCGGGGGCGTTTTCGGCAAAATCGCTGGGGCCAGCGAGGACGGCCAGCGCCGACGTGCCCGGCGGCGCCCCGACCGTCGTGATGATCGTGCCCGTTGTCGCCGGAGTCGGCGCGGTCGAGCTGTGGCAGGCCATCCCTCCGAGTCCCGCAACACCGAGGAGTGGTAGCCAGTAACGACGGAGAGACGAGGGGCGCGGGTGACGGCGCCACACCCCGATAGACGCGAAGTGAGCCATACGTAGGCGGAAAAGTTATACGGGGTTACACGCGGGCTGTAGGCGCAAAGACCAAACGGCGGCCTATTGCTTCAGGACTTTCCCGATCTCCTCCAGGACTCGCTGATTCAGCAGGATATCGTGGCCCGCACCTGGGATCTCCACCAGATCCACGTGGGAATCCCTCGAACGCAGCCGTTGCGCGTAGGCGCGGCTCAATGGCGGCGGAGCCACGTCATTGGCGCTGCCCACGATGACCTTGACGACCGTGTGGGTATCGACTCGGGCCGCTAGGTCCATCGGCGACAGGCTCTCGACGGGTACACGCCAGATGGGGTCGTGCTGAACAGAGTCCATGTGGCGCCGCCACAGGGGGACATCGCACGGGCAAGAGACGAGGATCGCGCCGCCAGTCACCAGCGACGGGTGTCGTCCAATGATGTCCGCGGCGATCGCGGCGCCGCCCGAGTGGCCGATGAGAAACACGCGGCCGGGGAGGTAGGTGTCGGCCAGGGCGCCGATTGCCGCTGCGATGGCGTCGACGTCGTGCGCGGTGTAGTTGTCACCGATCGCGCGCCCGCGAATCCCGCTGGACCGATGGCCGTCGTGGTCCGTGTAGCCCGGCCGAAGCAGGCCAATGGCGATGACGTTTTCGACATCGCTCGTAATCCGCCTCGCGGTCGCGTACTGGTACTCAGGCCGCTCGAATGGCGAGTCGCCGTGCAGCACGACGACGAGATCCGGATGCGCCGTGAGTGACGCACTCCGGTATTCCTCGAAATGCAGACACTCGACGCCGCCACGGACCCACTCTTCTTCCACCGTGCTCTGACAGGCCCTCGAGTCGCTCGAGGAACGACGTCGTCCGCCCACAATCCACCAGAGGCCAACGGCGAGCACGAGGATCAGGAGTCCGCCGCCGACGCGCTGCGTGATCCGCATCCACCGGGGCGTTGGCCGCGGCGCATCCTCGTCTTCTGTCGGCCCACGCGGCCGTTCCCGCTGCCTGCCTGCGCTACCCATGACGCAGATGCTTCGAGGTTCGAGTGTCGGTTGGTCGTCGGTTCAATTGCGGAGAAGAGCAGGGCATCCGGTGTCCAAATGAACTGCGTGATCGACGAAAGTCGAGGGCCCACTGACCGACTGTCGCCTTACGCCTCTGTGGTTTTCCCTTCATATTCGCCGCCTCTTCGACCCTGCCAGACCCTGACCTCTCCGACACCGCTCCGAGACTTTGACGGACGCGTCGCCATCGTGACGGGCGCGGCGCGTGGCCTCGGCCGTGCCGCGGCTCAGCGATTCTACGAGCGCGGCGCGGCAGTCGGCGTGCACGTCCGGGATCAGGCGCGCGCCACGGCGGTGTCGTCGGCCCTCGGCGAGCGAGCGATCCCGCTTCCGGGCGATCTGGCCGAGGCGGGCGTCATCGACCGGCTCGTCGCTCGCACCCTGGAGCGCTTCGGCAGGATCGACATCCTGGTGAATAACGCAGCCGTGGCGCTGCCCACGCGTTTCGCGCAGCTGTCCGCGGACGAGTGGCGCCGCGCGCTCGAGGTAAACCTCACCGCGCCGTTCTTGCTGATCAAAGCGGTAATGCCGGCAATGCAGACACAGGGGTTCGGTCGCATCATTAATATCTCGTCCACCGCCGGTCGTATGGTCAGCACGCTGGGAGGTGCGCACTACACGGCCTCGAAAGCCGGCCTGCTCGGCCTGACCAGAGCGGCGGCCAAGGAGCTGGGGAAATTCGGCATCACCGTGAACGCCGTCTGCCCGGGCATGATCGATACCGAGCTGACGCGCGAGACGGCCACGCCAGAGCAGCTCGATCGCTTGGCCGCTGCGTATCCGGTCCCTCGATTGGGTACCGCACGGGAAGTCGCAGATCTGATTTGCTTCGCCGCCTCGGAGGCCGCCGGCTACATCACCGGCGCTGCGTTCGACATCAATGGCGGCGACCTCATGATGTAGGATGGGTCAATGAAAGACAGCAAACGCGTGCTCATCGCGCTTGTATTGGCGCTCGCGCTCGGTGCGGCCATCGCCGCTTCAGGCAACGCGTCCCTGATCCATGCGGCCGACCTGATCGCCCCGATCGGGACCCTCTGGGTCAACGCCATTCGGATGACGGTCATTCCACTCGTCGTCGCGTTGCTGGTCACTGGCGTGTCAGCCACGTCGGGGCGGGCAATGGGTCGGCTCGGCGGTCGCACGATCGCAGTGTTCGCCCTCTTGCTCGCGGGCTTCGCCGTGATCGTTGTGCCGATCCTTGGGACCCTGTTCGCCAACCTTCTCTACCGGCTGCCGTCGAAACCGCCGCTCCCCGCAGGCGCCGCCGAGGCCGCGAGTCAGCTCTCCGCGGCCGGAGGTGCGCAGACCTTCGCGGGCTGGCTGGTGTCGCTCATCCCGGTCAACCCGGTCGCTGCCGCGGCAAACGGCGCGATGATCCCGCTGATCGTGTTCTCCGTGCTGTTCGCGTTGGCGCTCGCACACAGTCCGTCGCCGGGTCGAGAGCGGCTCGTTGGTTGGTTCGAAGGGCTGCGCGACGTGATGCTGGTGCTCGTCGGCTGGATCGTGGCCACTGCGCCGATCGGCGTATTCGCGCTGATGTTGCCGATGGCCGCGCACGGTGGATCGTCGCTCGTCGGTGCGATCGGCTTCTACATCGTGGGCTACTCGATCGCGCACCTCATCGGTGCGCTCTCACTGTACCCCGCGGTCGCGATCGTCGCACGCGTGCCCCTGGGACGTTTCGCGCGAGCGGCGTTACCCTCGCAGCTCATCGCTGTGAGCTCGAGCTCTTCGATCGCCACGTTGCCCGTGATGGTCGAAAGCGTCGAGCGCGACCTCGCGGTCGATCCGACGGTCTCGGGCTTTGTCCTGCCACTCGCCGTCGCCGTGTTCAAGCAGGCGGCCCCACTGTCCTGGACGATCGGTGCGATCTTCGTCGCGTGGTTCTATGGCATCCCGCTTCACTTCCGCGAGATCGCGACCGTGACGAGTGCCGGCGTATTCCTGGCGTTCGCGGCGCCCGGCGTGCCGCGCGGCGCGTTCCTGATGCTCGCGCCGCTTTTTCTTGCCATTGGGCTGCCAATCGAAGGACTCGGCATCCTCATCGCGATCGACGCGATCCCGGATCTGTTCGCGACGATTCTCAATGTGACGGGCGACCTCGCCGCGACCGTGTTGGTCGCACGGTTCGGGAAAAGGGAGGCCGTGGTGCCGGTGCATAGCATGAACGTGGGACGCGACGCCAAATCCGCCATCGGCGGGTAGGGGCGACGCAATGCGTCGCCCGGACGATGTGCCGATGCAACGAACAAATCGGCGCCGCGCCGGACGCCGACACACCGGGTACCGTGCACGGCCCGCGTAACGACGGGCGACGCATTGCGTCGCCCCTACCCGCCGATGGTCCGATTCCGTGCGGTCCGATCAGGTCGTCGTCATTCCTCAAGACCCGCGGCCGATAACCGTTGCTTGGCCCCTAGTGCGCGCCCAACGACTCCCGAACAACCCCGTACGACGCGCCCCACGCATCCGTCATTTGGTTGCGGATCTCCCAGAGCTCGGGGAAGAAATAGGTCTTGACGCCCTCGAGCATCCGGTCGACGGGACGACCCTTGAGCGACTTGGCGCCGAGTCCGATCGTCCGGTTGATCAACTGCACGTGACAGTACCGGAATCGTTGGAACAGCTCATCGAATTCCGCGAGCGCCTCGGCGACGACATAGGCGTCGGAGTGTGAGTACTCGGAGTTGTAGATCTTCTCGACCGTCAGGTCGTGCCGCTCGAGGTAAGACGTGCGGAACGATTTCCACAGCTGGGCGGGCATCTTGAGAATCGTGCGGAACCCCGGCGACTCTTGCCCGCTGCCGTTCCCCAGCTGCACGCGGATCTCCTGATACTCCTTGGGCGACATCGTCTCTAGCAGCGACAACTGCTCCGTCATGAGACGGAGCGCGATGCGCACACGGTGCATCAGCGTGACCACCCGATTGGTGTTCTCCTGTTGCAGGTAGTCATCGACGTCGAGCAGCGTGTAGCCGATGAGTTTCATCCACAGCTCTTCGGCCTGATGCACGATCTGGAACTGCAACTCATCGTGGTTGCAGAACTCGTGGAAATCCTTCTGGCACGAGAGCAGTGCCTTGGTGTTGAGGTAGAGCTCGTAGTCGAGCGTCCCCTCGCCATTCATCGTTGCGTAGAACTGCTCGCGGTCCACTGACGCCCCCAGCGCGGGTACGACCGAAAGTTACTCAACACAACGACTGCCGGGTCCATACGGCACGGCCTGGGCTACGGCGGGGCTGCGTGCATACGGCACGGCCTGGCCTACGGCGGGTAGGGGCGACGCATGCGTCGCCCGCAATCCCGGCACTGCCCGCCGACGGTCGAGCGCACCCGCCGCGGGCCCGTTTCGTTCCCGCCATTCCGGTCGCGTTAGCGCCCAGTGACCTCCAAGCCGCCCTCGTTCACCGTCTCCGACACGGGACGGGCGCCCGCGCGAGCGGACCGCACGAGCACGTACATCAGGCTCACGACTCCCAGCCAGGGAAGGCCCCAGAGAAGCGCGGGACGCATCCCATCCACGAACCAGGTGGTGATCATGATCGCAACAATGGCCGCGGCCCCCAGGAGCGAGGTATACGGATAACCGATCATGTGCACCGGCAGTCGCGGACGGCCCAACTCGACCCAGCGCCGGCGGAAGTACAGATGGGTGATGAAGATCATCAGCCAGACGAACAGTGCACCGAACAGTGCAACGCCAAACAAAACGACATATGCCGTATCGGGGTACTTGAGTGCGACCGCAACGGCAATGACGAGACCGGCGGCCGACACCAGCAGCGCGACGAGCGGGACCCCTCGCTTCGAGACGCGGCCGCACGCAGCGGGCGCGAACCCACCGCGAGCGAGCGAGAACAGCATGCGCGAGGTGAGATACAGGTTGCAGTTGATGCTCGACGCAGCAGCCGTGATCACGACGAAGTTCACCAGGTTCGCCGCCGACGGGATCCCAATGAGGCGGAAGACATTGACGAATGGACTCGCCCGCACGTCGGCACCCGGCTGGATCTCGGTCCACGGGACGATCGCCACGAGTACGAACATCGCGCCCAGGTAGAACACGATCAGGCGACCCACAACCTGACGCATCGCGCGCGGCACCGCACGCGACGGGTCCTTGGCTTCGCCCGCTGTGACAGCGACGACCTCAGTCCCAATGAAACTGAAAATGACGAAGACGATCGCGGTCCAGACCGCCGGTCCGCCCTTAGGGAAAAAACCCCCGTGTGCCGTGAGGTTCGCGAAGCCAATGGCGGGCCGATGACCGATCCCCGTCAGCAACACGAAACCCAGCGCAATGAACAGCACGATGGCGACGACCTTGATCATCGAGAGCCAGTACTCGACGCCGCCGAAACTGGCCACACTGCTGGCATTCACCAACAACAGGGCCGCGCCGAACGCGGACACCCACAGCCACTGGGGCGTGTGCGGAAACCACCATTGACAATAGATGGCGATCGCGACCGCCTCGCCACCAATCGCGATCACCTGACACGCCCAATACGTGTAGCGCACCACGAATCCCGCCCACGGATTCACGTACATCTCGGCGTACACGCCAAACGAGCCGGGAGATGGGTGGGCGACCGCCATCTCCGACAATGCGCCCATGAACAGCAAGGCGATCACCGCCCCGATCAGGTACGTGATCAGCACGGCCGGCCCGGCCATGTGGACCGCGAGCGAGCTGCCGAGGAAGAGGCCAGTGCCGATCGCCCCACCGATGGCGATCATGCTGAGCTGGCCGGTCGTCAGCGCCCGCGACAGCTCCTCGCCGCGCTCGATGGCGTCCGGCGCCCGCGCGCCGGGCGCCTCCTCAGTCATCTTCGTACGCCGCGCCAGGGCTACCTGACGGATGAAATACTCCGAGCACGCGGATCGGCGCCGGACCAAGGTTCTCCAAACAGTGCACCACGCCGACGGGGAAATAGATGCTCGAGCCAGCGCCGAACTCCGTCACATGCCGCTGACCGCGCAAGTGGAGGATGCCATTGCCCTCGAGGATGTAGATCCCTTCCTCATATGTATGCCGGTGGAACGGTGCACGACTCTGCGGAATCCACCCGACGAACTGCGTGACCGACTGGCAGCCGACATTGGTATGCACCAGGTAGCGGAACACCCGGTCCTTGCCCGCCCGAATCGGTTCGCGTTCCTCCTCGCGCACACTGCGCTTGGGCGCGTCACCGGCGCGCGGGCTCGTCCGTGTCTCGCTCACGTGGCGGCCGGGGTCCTCCGGGCAGCACGCGCTCACGAGACGCAGCGTGCCCGGACCGTGATTCTCGATGTGATAGTCCGTACCGGGCGGGACGAACACACCGATGCCGGGCTCGAGTGGATAGGCAAATCCGCCGAGGTGACAGGTCCCCGTCCCCTCGACGACGTAGAGAACTTCCTCCGCCCGGGGATTCACAACCGACGGGGATGTCCCGACCGCGTAGTCATTGATCATCTGCGTGATCAGCGTCGTCCCGCTCGCCCGACACATCACCGTCCGGGCGGTCCAGGGACCGGCGGACGCGACCTCACCGTCACCGGGCTCGTAGACGCGACATCCGCCCGTGAGGACTTTCATGCTCGCACCATCAAGTCGATGTTGTCCTCGAGCGCTGCCAGCGTGGCGTCGACGTCCGCGGTGTTGTTGTACACATGAAATGCGAAGCGGACGCCATCATGTCGGGCCGACACGATCACCCCTCGCTCGGCCAGCTTGGCCACCATCGCGCGCGTGTCATGCGAACGGAGCACGACCAGCGGACCGACCGTGGACGCCGGCGTCTTGCAGTCGATGCCGAGCGCGCGAGCGCCGTCGAAGAACAACCGGGACAGCCGCTCGACTTGTGCCGCCACGTTGTCCATCCCGATGCGCGTGAGCAGCTCGAGCGCGGGTCGTGCCAGGAAGATGTTCGGGATCGATGGCGAGCCGCCCTCGAATCGACGCGCTGTCGACGCGGGGTCGAGATGGAGCGTGTCGTACGCGAACATGTTCTGTTGCGCCATCCAGCTCGTCACGGTGGGCGAGAGCGACTCGATGAGTCCCCGCCGCACGTAGAGGAACGCCACTCCAGGTGGACCCAGGAGGTACTTCAAGGTACCGGTGACGTAGAAATCGACGTTCGTCGCCTTCACGTCGACGGGCCTCGTGCCGGCGTCCTGGAAATCATCGAGAAAGAGCAACGCGCCACGGTCGTGCGCAAGGCGTGTGATCGCGCTCACATCCGACCGCATGCCATTGATGAACGACACGTGGGCCAGCGGGACGATGGCGGTGCGCTCGTTGATCGCGCGCTCGTAGCACTCCGTGGGCAGCGTGTCGTGGCTGCCCTTGAGGAACTGCACCTTGGCGCCGCGTGGCTGCTGCGCGAGCCAGATCTGCCCCATGGTCGGGAATTCGTACTCACTCATCACGACCTGGTCGCGTCCGTTGAATTGCACCGCGGTCGCTATCGGATTGATCCCGGCCGACGCGCTCGTGACGATCGCCACTTCGTCCGGCTCGGCGTTGATGAACCGCGCGAACATGCGGCGCAGATCCTCGTACGCCTCGATCCACTCGTCCCAGGGCGCGACCGCCGTCCGCCAACTCGTGGCAAACCGTCGCATGCCCTCTTCGGAGGCGTCGGACATCGCTCCCTGCGAGCAGTTGTAGAGGTAGGTCTTCTGCCGCAGGATCGGGAAGTGTGAACGGACCTCAGCCAATTGGGATTCGGTCAGCACGGCAGGGATAGGGGGTTGGGGGTCAGGGCACAGCCAACGAAACGTGTGGGTGGACGTTACGAGCCGTGAGGGCCAAGGACAACGCCTCGGCCTCCAATCCTCTCGAAGTCCCAGTCCCTAACCGCTGGTCTCGGCAGTTCGTAGCTTCTGCCGCTATGCCAATGCTCTCGAGGACGGTTCACCGACTATTGGGATGCGCTCTAGTCGTGGGGATCGCACCACGCGGCGCCGTCGCGCAAGGCCTCTCGCCGGATGTCCGCAGGTTCGTCCGTATCGACACTCCGGTCGTCGTGCTGACGCACGTCCGGGTCATCGATGGGACCGGGGCACCGGCACGCGACGATCAGACGCTCGTGCTCACACGCGGATCCATCACGGCCGTGGGCCCGACGGGCGTGCCGACACCGTCCGGCGCGCAGGTGCTCGACCTGCGGGGTTACTCGGTCATCCCCGGCCTCGTGGGGATGCACGACCACATGTTCTACACGCACTCGCTGGACCGCGACAGCATGGGGCGATCGGCGCCGCCCGGCCAGACCGCGGCGGAACAGGCCTTCTCCTTTCCGCGCCTGTACCTCGCGGCCGGTGTGACGACGATCCGCACGACGGGCAGCATGGAACCGTACATGGATCTCAACCTGAAAACGCAGATCGATGACGGCCGTGCGCCGGGGCCGACCATGTACATCTCGTCCCCGTACCTCGAAGGGAAGGGAACGCAGTTCCCGCAAATGCACGAGCTGACAGGGCCCGAGGACGCACGGAAGATGGTCGACTTCTGGGCCGACGCCGGCGCGACGTCGTTCAAGGCGTACATGCACATCACACGGGGGGACTTGGGGGCGGCGATCGCCGAGGCCCACCACCGCGGCATCAAGGTCACGGGCCACCTGTGCTCCGTCGGCTGGCGTGAGGCCATGGCCCTTGGCATCGATGACCTCGAGCACGGTCCCGTCGGAACGGACGCCGAGTTCGTGCCGGGCAAACAGCCCGACAACTGCCCGGGGGGTGCGGCGATTTTCGGCAGCTGGATCAACACCGACGTGCCCGGCCCGAGAGCCGACTCCCTGATTCACGATCTCGTCGCCCATCACGTGGCCGTCACGTCCACATTGCCGGTGTTCGAGCTCACGGTGCCTGATCGCCCACTGCTCCAGCGTCGCGTCCTCGACGCGATGTCGGCCGAGTCACGCCTCAGCTACCTGACAATGCGAGCGCGCGGCACCCCGCCGTGGAATGGTCGCCCGCTTCCGTGGGCGAGCCTCCTCGCCAAGGAGGAGGCCTTCGAGCTCGCCTTTGTGAAGGCCGGCGGCCTGCTCCTCGCCGGACCGGATCCCACGGGCATCGGCGGAGTGCTCGCCGGCTACGGCGACCAGCGCGAGGTCGAACTCCTGGTCGAGGCTGGCTTTACCCCCCTTGAAGCGATTCGGATTGGGACCGCCAACGGCGCCCAGTTCCTCGGCCAGGCCGACCACTTCGGCACGATCGCCCCCGGGAAACAGGCGGACCTCGTGGTGATCCGAGGGGATCCATCGACCCATATCGCCGACATTGAGAACGTCGAGATCGTGTTCAAGGGGGGCGTCGGGTATGACTCGGGGAAATTGATCGAGGCGGTGAGGGGGGTCGTAGGAATACGTTGACTGACGGACGCGCCCCGCGCGGGCGGCGACCGTGGGCGACGCATTGCGTCGCCCCTACCCGCCTTGGCCAGTCTGTCGTAGTCTCCTTTCTCCTCTCTGTACTTCCCCTTTCTCGGGCGCTTCAGCGCCCGCGCCCGCCGTTCAGGTTTAACCCCCATCCCAATCCTACCACCGTGCCAGACCTACTCACCCAATTCGCAACCGCGATTGCGAACGGCGCGATCCGCGTCGTCGATCTCACGCAGCCGCTGGATCCCACGACACCGGTCATCCAATTACCGCCGGACTTCGGGAAGAGTTGGCCGTTCGAGATCGAAGAGATCTCGAAGTACGACAGCCGCGGACCGGCATGGTACTGGAACAACTTCTCGTGCGGCGAGCACACCGGCACGCATTTCGACGCGCCGATCCACTGGGTCACTGGCAAGGACTACCCCAGCAACGCCACCGATTCGATCCCGGCCGAGAAGTTCGTCGCCCCTGCCTGCGTGGTGGATGTGTCGAAGGAAGTCTCCAAGAATTCCGATTTTTTGCTCACGATTCAACACATCGAGGGATGGGAGAAGACACACGGTCGCATCGAGGCCGGATCGTGGGTGCTGATGCGCACCGACTGGTCGAAGCGACGCGATCCCTCAGCATTTCTCAACATGAAAGAGGACGGTGCCCACGTCCCCGGCCCACACCCGGACCTCGTCCCTTTCCTCGCGCGTGAGCGCAATGTCATCGGCTGGGGCTCCGAGGGCGTCGGGACTGACGCCGGCCAGGCATTCACGTTCAACCCGCCATTCCCCTGCCATAGCATCATGCACGGGAGCAACAAGTTCGGGCTGGCCAGCCTCACGAACCTCGACAAGCTCCCGCCCAAAGGCGCGATTCTGATCACACCGCCGCTCAAGATCGTTCGCGGCTCCGGGAGCCCGTGCCGGGTCCTGGCACTGGTTGCGAAGGCGTGACGGGGTGACGGGTGACGGAAGACGGGTGACGGGAAAACTCGACGTGCACTGGCTCGTGTCAACCGAGCTCTACCATTATCTTTCGCCGTCGCGCCGACAGTATGTTGTCGTTCCCGTCACCCGTTACCGACGCGACCGCGCCCCGAAGCGCTTTTTGTCTACTTTCCACTTTCTCTATTGCTACTCTCTCGGCCGCGGTGCGGCCGCGCCCGCCCCGCACCTCTCGCTGCTCCGTCACCAGGCTTACTAATTAGATAGGCCCAAACTCGCTCTCCTCTTTCCCTTAGCCCTCTCGCCCCATGGCCGAGCGGTCCTTTACGAAGGAAGTCCAGAAGCTGTACCTCGGCGAGGGCGAGACCTTCCGCGGCGAGGGGATTCTCGCGGTCACCAAGGCGCTGCTCCAGTCCGGCGTGTCATACGTGGCCGGCTATCAGGGCGCGCCGATCTCGCACCTCATGGACGTCCTCACCGACGCGAACGACATCCTCGAGGAGCTGGGGGTGCATTTCGAGCACAGCGCCTCGGAGGCGACAGCGGCAGCCACGCTCGCGGCGTCGGTCAACTATCCCCTGCGGGGCGCCGTCACCTTCAAGTCGACGGTCGGCACCAACGTCGCCTCTGATGCGCTTGCGAATCTGGCATTGGGCGGCGTCACCGGCGGAGCGCTCATCATCGTCGGCGAGGATTACGGCGACGGCTCGAGCATCATGCAGGAACGCTCCCACGCGTTCGCGATGAAGTCACAGATGTGGCTGCTCGATCCGCGGCCGAACTTGCCCTGCATTGTGCGCGCGGTCGAAGAAGGATTCGCCCTGTCCGAGGCAACCAACACGCCGGTCATGCTCGAGCTCCGCATCCGCGCGTGCCACGTGCACGGCCAGTTCGCCGCCAAGAACAACATCCGACCCACCTTCACGCTCAAGGATGCCATCGAGCATCCAGTCCGCGATGTCACGCGCATCGTCTTGCCACCTGCGAGCTTTCTCCACGAGCAGGAGAAGATCCGCACGCGCTGGCCTGCCGCGCAGCAGTTCATCCAGGACCATGCCCTCAACGAGTTCTTCGCGGCCGATGCCCGCGACTTCGGCATCATTTTGCAGGGCGGGATGTACAACGCGACCATCCGGTCGCTGGAACTGCTCGGTCTCTCCGACGCGTTCGGCGAGTCCACGATCCCGCTCTACGTCCTGAACGTCACCTATCCGCTTGTCGAGGCTGAAGTCCAGCGGTTCTGCGCCGGCAAGCGCGGGGTGTTGGTGATCGAAGAGGGACAGCCCGACTTCATCGAGCAGAACTTGCACGCCATCCTGCGGAAGGCGGGGATGGACACGACGTTGCACGGCAAGGACATGCTGCCCATGGCGGGCGAGTACACGGGCGCAACGGTTACCAAGGGCGTCTTCGCCTTCGTGGACCGGTATGCACCCAACCTGCTCGATCGCGCGAAGCTGCCATCCGTCGTTCGCCCCGCCCCCGCCCCCGCGCCGGCGCCGCGCGCCGCCGCTCCAGACGTCGGCGCACAGGTGCATGCCCGGCCGCCGTCGTTCTGTACGGGGTGTCCTGAGCGCCCGATTTTCGCCGCGATGAAGCTCGTGGAGCGCGAGATCGGCCCGCACCATGTCAGCTGCGACATTGGGTGCCACCTGTTCTCGATTCTGCCGCCGTTCAACATTGGCGCGACGACGATGGGGTACGGACTGGGATGGGCCGGCGCCGCCGCCCTCAACACCAAGACCACCAATCGCCGGACGCTCGCCGTGATGGGCGACGGAGGGTTCTGGCACAATGGCCTCACGAGCGGCGTTGGCAATGCCGTCTTCAATCAGAGCGACAATGTCTTGATCGTCGTGGACAACGCCTACACCGCCGCTACCGGCGGGCAGGACATCCTGTCCTCGGCCGCCACGAATCCCATTCGCACGACCCGGCTGTCGATCGCCGACGCCGTGCGCGGCGTGGGAGTCAAGTGGGTCCGCACGATCACCAACACCTACGACGTCGCGAAGATGCGCGACACCCTGCGAGAGGCGCTCACGACCAAGGAGCGCGGGCCGAAGGTGATCGTCGCGCAAAGCGAGTGCATGCTGAACAAACAGCGCCGCGTCAAGCCACAGCTCGCGAAAGCGGCGCAGGACGGCGTCCGCGTCGTGCGCGAGCGATTCGGCGTCGACCCGGATATGTGCACTGGTGACCACTCGTGCATCCGGCTGTCAGGCTGTCCGTCGCTGACGGTCGCGCCCAACCCCGACCCGCTCCGGCAGGATCCGGTCGCGACGGTGATCGACAGCTGCGTCGGCTGCGGCCTGTGTGGAGAGGTCGCGCACGCCGCAGTCCTCTGCCCGTCGTTCTACCGCACCGACATCATTTCCAACCCGAGCCTCTGGGAGCGCTTCGCGGGGCGCGTCAGGCAGGCCGTGATTCGCATTCTGCAGCGTCGCATTGATCGCCGTTTGGCGGGGGTTTTTGGATGACGGTTAGTAGCAAAATCAGTGGGCGACCGACGCCGTCGGTTGCCCCAGGCCTTTTGTAACCATTAGAAGTAGAAGCACCCCTAACCCTTGACCCCTGTAGTTACGTCTCCTCTCTCCTCTCAGGAGTTCTCCTCTCTCGTGGCCGCTCCGTCTCAGGCGGAGCGGCCACGTGCCACCACGGTCGCCATTCTCGCGATGGGAGGCGAAGGGGGCGGCGTATTGGCCGATTGGATCGTGGATGTCGCCGAGCACGCTGGCTACTACGCGCAGACGACGTCGGTCCCCGGTGTCGCCCAACGCACCGGTGCAACGATCTACTACCTGGAGATCTTCCCCGAGGCAGCGGTCGCGAAAGCCGGCCGGCCACCTGTGCTGTCGCTCATGCCCGTACCGGGCGAGGTCGACGTCGTCATCGCGTCGGAGCTCATGGAGGCCGGCCGCGCCGTGCAACGCGGACTCGTAACCGCTGATCGCACGACGCTGATCGCCTCGACCAATCGCGTGTACTCGATGACCGAGCGCACCGCGATGGCAGACGGCCGCGTCGACAGCGCGGCGCTCATCGAGGCGGGCGCGGCGGCCGCGAAGCGCTTCGTACAAGGCGACTTCGCGCAGATCGCGGAGGAGACGCGGAGTGTCATCAGCGCGGCGCTGTTCGGCGCGCTGGCCGCGACGGGTGTCCTCCCCTTCTCGCGCGAGCAGTACGAGGACGGGATTCGCCGTGGCGGAGTCGGGGTGACCTCCAGCTTGGCGGCATTCGAGGCAGGGTTTGCCACGGCCTCACAGGCCGCTGCGGAGCCGGCCGTGGCTGCTCCATCACCGGAGACGGCTGCCGAGCCGCCTGTCGGGCCGCGGCTGTATTCGCTGGCGTCTCGAGTACAACGGGGGTTCCCCGAGGCGGCGCACGACATCCTGTTCGCCGGCATCACGCGACTTGCCGATTATCAGGATGTCCGGTATGCGACGCAGTACCTCGACCGCCTCGAGCCGATCCGCGAGGTGGACGGACATTGGAATGGGGAGTTTGCGCTGCTGCGCGAGACGGGACGCCAGCTGGCGCTCTGGATGGCCTACGAGGACGCGATTCGCGTCGCGGATCTGAAGATTCGGCGGAGCCGATTCGAGCGCGTCGAGCGTGAGTCGCGAGCGCGGCCCGCCCAACTGGTGCGCATCAACGACTTTCTCCACCCGCGTATCGAGGAGATGAGCGACATTCTGCCGGCAGGCACAGGTCGGTGGCTGCTCCGCTCGCGCTGGGCGCGAGCGGTAGTCGACCGACTCACGCGCCGCGGCAAGGTCGTACCCACCACGTCGCTGCACGGGTACCTCCAGCTCTACGCGATCGCCAGCTTGCGACCGGGCCGCCGGCGATCCTTGCGGTTCGGTCGCGAGCAGGTCGCGATCGACGCGTGGCTCGCGCAGTTGCCCGCGCTGGCGGAACGAGAGTACGAGCTCGCACTCGCCGTTGCCGCGTGCCCGCGGCTGCTCAAGGGGTACGGCGATACTCACGCGCGCGGCCTGAAGAACTTTGACACGGTGATGGCCGCCTGGCCCGCGCTGCGGGGCCGCGCCGATGCGGCGTCGCGGCTGCGCGCCCTGCAGGACGCCGCTCTCGCAGACGACACCGGAGAGAAGCTGGCCAAAGCGCTGTCCGACGTCCCGCCGGGCACATGAAGATCGTCTGCGTCGGCGGCGGACCGGCTGGCCTGTACTTCGCGATCCTCGCGAAGAAAGCGGATCCACGAGCACAGATCACGGTCGTCGAGCGCAATCGCGCCGACAGCACCTTTGGCTGGGGTGTGGTGTTCTCCGACAAGACGATGGACGGCTTCAAGGATGCCGACCCGACGACGCACAGCGAGATCACGCGCGCCTTTCGCCACTGGGATGACATTGACGTGTTCTTCAAGGGGCGGCGGTTCACGTCGAGCGGCCACGGGTTTTGTGGCATCGCGCGACTGCGACTCCTCGACATTCTGCAGCGTCGCGCCGCTGATCTGGGCGTGGAGCTGGTGTTCGAGACCGAGGTCGCCGATCCGGCCGCGTATGCCAGACGCTACGACCTGGTCGTTGCCGCCGACGGTGTCTTCTCCACGACGCGGAAGGCGTATGCGGACATCTTTCGCCCCAACATCGATGTGCGACCGAACCGGTTCATCTGGCTCGGCAGCCGGCGCCAGCTTGACGCGTTCACCTTCGATTTCCGCGAGACGCCCTGGGGCTGGTTCATTCTCCACGCGTATCGATTCGACGAGGAGTGGTCGACGTTCATCGTCGAGACGCCCGAGGAGACGTGGCAGCGCGCGGGGATCGAGCAGATGGACGCGCCTGCGTCCGTCGCGCTCTGCGAGCAGCTGTTCAAGGACCGGCTTGACGGCGGGTCGCTGGTCTCGAACGCCCGTCATCTCCGGGGCTCGGCCGTCTGGCTCCGCTTCCAGCGCGTGCTCTGCGAGCGGTGGCACCACGACAACATTGTGCTGATCGGTGATGCCGCGCACACCGCGCACTTCAGCATCGGGTCGGGCACCAAGCTGGCCATGGAGGATGCGATGGCGCTGGCGCGGGTGCTGAGCCAGCGCACGGGAGACGTCGCATTGGCGCTGGCTCAGTACCAGGGCGAGCGCGAGACCGAAGCGCTCAAGCTGCAGAGCGCCGCCCGAAATCGGATGGAGTGGTTCGAGCACATCGAGCGTTACGTGCAGTTGGAGCCAGAGCAGTTCGCCTACAGCCTGCTCACCGGCAGCCAGCGGATCGGCCACGACAATCTGCGGGTCCGCGATTCGTGCTACGTCCGCACAGTCGAGTCCTGGTTCGCCGCCCGCTCCGGCGTCGACCACGCGATCCCGCCCATGTTCACACCCTTCACGGCGCGGGCGGTCTCACTCAAGAATCGCGTGCTCTGCTCACCCATGGCGACCTACATGGCGACCGATGGTCTGCCGAACGATTTCCATCTCGTGCATTTTGGCGCGCGCGCGATGGGCGGGGCCGCCATGGTGTTCACGGAGATGACCTGTGTGTCGCCCGATGCCCGGATCACGCCAGGCTGTCTGGGCTTGTGGAACGACGCGCAGAGCGCGGCGTGGAAGCGGATCGTGGACTACGTCCACATGCATACGGATGCCAAGATCGCGATCCAGCTGGGGCACTCGGGACGAAAGGGGTCGACTCGACTGGGCTGGGAAGGCATCGACCAGCCCCTCCCGCAGGACAACTGGCCGCTGATCTCTGCCTCGCCACTGCCGTATATCGAGGGCGTGTCACAAACGCCACGTGAAGCGACCCTGGACGATCTCGACCGCATCCTCTCTGATTTCGTCGCCGCCACGCGACGCGCGACGACGGCGGGATTCGACTGGCTCGAGCTGCACTGCGCCCACGGGTACCTGTTGTCCGCGTTCATCTCGCCGCTCACCAATCAGCGCACAGACTGCTTCGGCGGGTCTCTGGAGAACCGGTGCCGGTTCCCGCTCGCGGTGTTCAGCGCGATGCGCGAAGCATGGCCCGATGACCGACCGATGAGTGTGCGAATCTCGGCCAACGACTGGGTGCCTGGCGGCATTACCCCGAGCGACGCGGCCGACGTGGCCCGGCTCTTCAAGGCGGCCGGCGCAGATGTGATCGACTGCTCGTCGGGTCAGGTCAGCAGGGCCGAGCGGCCGGTGTATGGCCGCATGTTCCAGGTCCCGCTGTCCGATCGCATCCGGAACGAGGTCGGCGTGTCGACCATAGCGGTGGGCAATATCTTCGAAGGCGATCACGTGAACACCATCATCGCCGCGGGGCGTGCGGATCTCTGCGCGGTGGCGCGACCGCATCTCGCCAATCCTGCATGGACCCTCCACGAGGCCGCCAAGCAGGGATACGCCGATCTGTGGTGGCCATCCCCGTACCTCGCCGGTAAGCTGCAGCTCGAGCGCAATGCCGCGCGGTCCGCGCAGTTGGCCCTCCAGGTGTGACAGCGCCCACGAGCAGTTCACCGGCCGGGGGCCTGGAGGGGAAACACGCGATCGTGACCGGCGGCGGCCGCGGTATCGGCGCTGCCGTCACCCGCACACTGACGGCACATGGTGCGCGTGTGACGATCGTCGGCCGAGATGAGACCACGTTACGAACGGCGATCCAGTCGCTGGGAGATGCACGCCGCCTCCATGCGGTGCCGGGCGATGTGACGGATGCCGAGGCTCTCGCGCGCGCCTTCGACCAGGCGCGCGCGCGATTCGGGCCGATTCAGATCCTGGTCAACAACGCCGGACAGGCCGGTTCGGCACCCATTCGCAAGATGGATCTCGCCCTGTGGCGTCGGCTCATGGCTGTGAACCTCGACGGGGCGTTCCACGCCATCATGGCGGTCGCGGCCGAAATGACCACGGCCGGGTGGGGACGCATCGTGAACATCGCGAGCACGGCTGGACTCGTCGGCTATCGCTACGTGTCGGCCTACTGCGCATCCAAGCACGGCCTGGTCGGCCTCACGCGAGCCCTCGGTGTCGAGCTGGCCACGACGGGCGTAACAGTCAACGCGGTCTGTCCCGGCTTCACGGAGACCGACATGCTGAAGGACGCGGTCGCCGCGATCGTCACGAAAACTGGCCGCACGCCGGAGCAGGCCATGGCCGACCTGTTGGCGCACAACCCCCAACAACGACCCATTCGTCCCGACGAAGTCGCCAACGCCGTCGCCTGGCTCTGTCTCCCGGGCAGCGAGGCCGTCACCGGCCAAGCGATCGCTGTTTCTGGTGGGGAAATGACATGAACGGCCGGGTTTCGGGTTCCCGGAACGACAACGACGCTTGCCATCCGGCGGGTAGGGGCGACGCAATGCGTCGCCCGCCGTTTGCCGGGGCCGTGCACGGTGCCCGGGCGGTGGCGTTCGGGACGGCGACGGATCATCCGTCCCACCGCCGCACCCCGGGCGACGCATTGCGTCGCCCCTACCCGCCGTTGTCGCATGTCGTGGTCGGTCCCCTGACCCCGGACCTCACCCTCGATTCTCCAAGCCCAACCGTCTCATGACTCGCTTCCTGCCAGGGGAACCCCACTCGCTGCCCGGCAACCGCGGGGCGCTGGCCGAATATCAGAGCCGGCACTTTCGCTACAGCGTCAGCAACGCCGTGGCCACGATTACGCTCGACCGACCACAGCGGAAGAATCCGCTCACGTTCGATTCGTATGCGGAATTGCGAGACCTGTTCCGGGCGATGCCGTATGCAGAAGACGTCCGAGCGATCGTGATCGCGGGGTCGGGCGAGAACTTCTGCTCCGGCGGCGATGTGCACGAGATCATCGGCCCGTTGACGAAGCTCGACATGCCTGGCCTGCTCGCGTTCACGCGGATGACCGGCGATCTGGTCAAGGCGATGCGGGGAGCGCCGCAGCCCATCGTCGCCGCGATCGATGGCGTGTGCGCGGGCGCCGGAGCGATCCTGGCGCTCGCGTCCGACCTGCGCTTCGGCACCGCGCGCAGCCAGACCGCGTTCCTGTTCACGCGCGTCGGACTCGCTGGGTGTGACATGGGGGCGTGCGCGCTGCTGCCCCGTCTCATCGGCTCCGGGCGCGCCGCGGAGCTGCTGTACACCGGTCGCAGCATGAGCGGCTCCGAAGCCGAGCGATGGGGATTCTTGAATCGGCTGTGCGACCCTGCGAGTCTGCTCGGTGAAGCGCATGCCATCGCCGCGGAACTGGCGGCCGGCCCGACCTTCGCCCATGCGATGACCAAGCGCATGCTGCACCACGAGTGGAGCATGAGCATCGACGATGCGATCGACGCCGAGGCGCAGGCACAGGCCATTTGCATGGCCACGAACGATTTTCACCGCGCCTATCACGCGTTTGTGGCGAAGCAGAAGCCGGTGTTCGAGGGAAACTGAATCATGCACGGCCGAGAGCATCTCGAGTGGCCGTTCTTCGAGCCGCACCACCGGGCATTCGCCGAGCGACTCGACGAATGGGCGCGCACGCACGCCGACCCCGCGCACCCGGCAGACATTGATGCGGCCTGCCGCTCGTTCGTCCATCACCTCGGCGAGGCCGGGTGGCTCAAACACACTGTCGGCGGTACCGCGTATGGAGGCGCGGCCGAGCGAATTGACACGCGCACCGTGTGTCTCGCACGCGAAACGCTCGCCCGGTATTCCGGGCTCGCCGATTTTGCGTTCGCCATGCAGGGCCTCGGGTCCGGCGCGATCACCCTGTTTGGCACCGACGCGCAGCGGCGGCGGTATCTCCCGGGCGTGGCGAGCGGGACCACGATCCCGGCCTTTGCGCTGTCCGAGCCGCAGGCCGGCTCCGACGTCGCCGCCCTGCAGTGCCGAGCGCGACGCGTGGGCGACGAGTACGTGCTCGACGGCGAAAAGACGTGGATCTCGAACGGTGGCATCGCGGACATTTACGTCGTGTTCGCCCGAACGGGCGAGGCGCCGGGCGCGAAGGGCATTTCTGCATTCGTGATCGACGCGGAGACGCCAGGGTTCGCGTGCGCCGAACGGATCGACGTGATGGCGCCGCACCCGCTGGCACGGGTGACATTTACGGATTGCCGGATCCCGGCGACGCAGCAGTTGGGTGAAGCCGGGCGCGGGTTCGCGATCGCCATGGCTACGCTCGATGTGTTCCGCATCTCGGTCGCTGCGGCAGCGCTCGGCTTTGCGCGCCGGGCGCTCCACGAGGCGCTCCGGCGCGCGACATCGCGCCAGATGTTCGGCCAGACATTGGGCGACTTCCAATTGACACAGAGCAAGTTGTCAGCGATGGTAACGGGCATTGACGCCGCCGCGCTCCTCACCTATCGCGCTGCGTGGCTCCGCGATCGAGGCCAGCGCGTCACCGTGGAGGCCGCGATGGCAAAGTTGACGGCCACGGAGACCGCACAACAGGTGATCGATGCCGCGGTGCAGATGTGTGGCGCATTGGGCGTCATGAGCGAGGAACCCGTGGAACGATTGTACCGTGAGATTCGTCCGTTGCGGATCTATGAGGGCGCCAGCGAGGTACAGCAGTTGATCATCGGGCGCGGCGTCCTGCAAGCGTTCCGAGACCACGAGGCCGCCGGTGGCTGAGGTGCGAACCGCACGGAAGCGATCGAGCGCTGGCCAGGTCTACCGATCGGACATCCTGATTCGGTTCGGGCACTGCGATCCCGCGGGCATCGTGTTCTTTCCGCGGTATCTCGTGATGTTCAACGACCTCGTCGAGGACTGGTGCCGCGACGAGCTGGGATTCACGTTCGCTGACATCCATGCAGGGCGTGGCTGGGGACTGCCGACCGTCCACCTGGAGGTCGACTATCTGGCACCCAGCCGGATCGGTGACCATTTGACCGCACATCTCAGCGTCCGCGCCATCGGCACCAGCTCGCTCCGCCTGGCGATCGTGCTCCGGGGCCCCGACAATCAAGACCGCGTCCGGGCCGAGATGGTGGTGGTGCTGACCGATCCGGGCTCCATGCGGGCCACAGCGATCCCGGACGACCTGCGCAAACGCATCGCGCCCTTTCATGCGACCGACTGACCCTCGATCGGCGGCGCCGGCAGGCGGTCGGTCGGACACGGTGCAGAGCGGGCGCGGCCAGCGGCCCCCGCGCGAGTTGCTGCATCCCGCCGGCTGGCCGCGACCCAAAGGCTATGCGTACGGCGTCGCCGCCGAAGGTCGGGTCGTGTGTCTGAGCGGCATCATCGGGTGGGACGCACAGGGCCGCCTCGTCGGGGCCGACCTGGTATCGCAGACACGGCAGGCACTCACGACCATCGCGTCGCTCGTTCGCGAGGCGGGCGGAGCACCAAGCGACATTGTCCGCATGACCTGGTACGTCGTCGACAAACGGGAGTACCTCGCCGCGCAGGAGCCCCTGGGCACCGCGTATCGAGACATCATCGGCCGACATTTCCCGGCGATGACCGTCGTCGAGGTCGCGGGACTCCTCGAGGACGGCGCGCGGGTCGAGATCGAGGTGACCGCTATCCTGGAGGGAACGAGTTGAATACCGACATCGTGCGGCGTATGATCGACGCGTACAACGCAATGGACGCGGACGCCTTGCGCCCGCTGCTCGACGCGGAGGCGAAGCATTCGGCGCCGGGATCGGATTTCGGCGCCGACCTCGTCGGGTCGCAGAAGATCATCGAGTACTTTCGCACCGGAGTCTTCCCCGCATTTCACTCGGTCCGGTTCGAGGTCGTGCACATGTTCGAGGACCAGCGGCAGGGCGCTGTCGTGGTCGAGTGGCGCAGCCACCTCGAGCCCAAGAGCGGCAGGAACTACAGCAACACCGGCGTCTTCGTTATCGACCTTGCGGGCGGGAAGATCGTGTGGGTGCGCGAGTATTTCGATACCGAGAAGTCTCACGCCAATGTGTGATCGCTAGGCCGAATGCCGACTGACCTCAAGAATCGAACGGCCATCGTCACGGGGGCGGCCCGCGGCCTCGGCCTCGTGATTGCGGAAGATCTGGCGCGTGAAGGCATGCGCGTCGCGGGCGTCGACATCCGGAGCGAGGAATTGGTGCGCGCCATGGCGGATATCGCGCAGCGGCACGGCGTCGAGACGCTCGCCTTTCCAGCGGATGTCGGCGACGAGAAGTCGGTGAAGCACGTGGTCGGCGAGGTGCGGCGGCGGTGGAATCGGATCGACGTGCTCGTGAACAACGCGGGCATCCGACAGATCGCGCCAGTGTGGGAAACATCGACCGAGCTCTGGGACCGGGTGCACGGCGCGAACCTCAAGGGACCATTCCTGTTTACGCGCGAGGTGCTGGCGCAGGACATGCACGCCCGCGGCGAGGGCGTGATCATCTTCATTTCGTCCGGCTCGGGGAAGAAAGGCGAGGAGGACAGCTCCGCCTACTGCGCGTCGAAATGGGGCCTCCTGGGATTCTCCGAGTCCGTCGCCAAGGACCTCAAGAAGACGCGCATTCGTGTGACCGCGCTGACGCCCGGCATGATTCTCACGCCCATGGCGGAGGAATCCGAGGTGTGGCATCTCGGACTCGACTGGTTGGATCCGGCACCCGTCTCTCAGGCCGTCGTGTTCTGCGTCAAGCAGGATCCTGACACGATCATACCGGAACTGCGCATCTATCATTGGGCACAGGTCTAACGGCCGGGTAACCGAGACTATACACAAACCGTCGACGAGAACGGCGGGCGGCCTGAAGGCCGCCCCTACATGTCGGCGTGGGTGACGCACCGGCGCGCCCTGCCGACGATTGCAGTGGCAAGTCGACGAATCCGGATTGGACGCCGCCCCTAGCAACATGTAGGGGCGGGCTTCAGCCCGCCCTGGTGCCAGCCGTCTATTCTGCCCTCAGCGCCCGAATCGGATCGATGCGGGCAGCGCGGCGCGCGGGGATGAGACCAGCGATCGTGATGCACAGGAGGAGGCCTGCCGCCGCCAGCCCGGAGTTGCGGGGGTCCGTCGGACTCACGCCGTAGAGCTGGCTCGCGATCACGCGACCAGCGATGAACGCGATGGGGATGCCGAGCAGCACGCCGATCACGCCCTGCACGAGCACACGCTCGATCACCATGCCCGTCACGGAGCTGCGTCGCGCCCCCAGCGCCATTCGTAGACCGATTTCGCTCGTACGTCGAGAGACGCCGAAGGCGGTCAGCCCATAGAGACCCACACTCGTGAGCACGAGCGCGAGCAACCCGAAGAACGTCGCGAGCGCGGCGACGACGTCGTCTTGGCTGAGCGCATCGCTGAGATGCTCCGCCAGGGTCGCGACATGCACGACGCGGAGCCTGGGGTCGATACCGGTGAGTGCGGAGCGGACTTCGCTTGCAAGGGCGTCCGGCCGGCCTGTCGCACGGATTTCGATGACGTTGGCGAAGTCAGTTTCCGTCAAGACGCCGATCGGGTTGCGCGGCGCCTGCAGGAGCGGCAGAAAGGCGGTGGGGAAAGGATCCTCGCGGATGTCTTCGTACTTCGCGTCCTCGACGACGCCGACAATCTCCAGATCCCTGGCCTTGTCCGCCTCCCCGCCAAAACCGAAGCGTTTGCCAATCGGATCAACGTGCGGGAAATAGCGTTGGACAAAGGCCTCGCTTACCACGGCCACGGGAGGGGCGTCGGGCGTGTCGCGCGCATCGAATGTGCGACCACGGACGACCCGCGTGCCGATCGTCTGGAAATAGCGGGGCGAGGCCCGATCGATTCGGGCATGGGGTTCCTGGTCTGGCTTATGGAAGTAACCGTCGATCGAAATCGAGAATGACAAGCAGCATTCGTTGAGGGGACTGTAGGTCGAGAAACTTGCGCTCGTCACGCCGGGAAGCGCGTTGAGCCGTTGCTCCATCTCCCGGTACAGCGGTGCCAGGTGCTGGTGGTCGTAGCCAGCGCGTTCGGGATCGACGTTGAGTGTCAGCACATGTGCGCGGTCGAACCCGAACTGTTGATGTGTCAGCTTCTCCAGGCTGCGCACAAAGGCGCCGGCGCACGTGAGCACGACCACGGACAGGGCGGCTTCGCCAATGATCAACGCAGCACCCAGCCCGAGCCGGGCTGGGCGGTGCCCCGACCACTGGTCGGGCGCGGTCGCGCCCTTCATGCCACCAGCGATTTCGGTCCCAATGTAGAATGTCGGCAAAACGCCGAAGAGCAGCACGGCGACCACCGCCAGTGCCAGCGTAAACGCGAGCACGCGAAGGTCCGGCGCGACCTGGATCGGGACGAACTCTGCTCCCCGAAAGGTGGCGGCGATCAGCAGCTTCGTGGCGACGCCTGCAATCACCAGTGCCAGCCCTCCGCCGAGGATGCCGAGGGTGAGGCTTTCCGTCAGCGACTGCCGCACCAGACGTCCGCGACCGCCTCCGAGCGCGAGGCGAAGCAGGCGTTCCCCCCGGCGGCTCGAGCCGCGTGCGAGCAGGAGCGCAGCAATGTTGGCGCAGGCGACGACGAGCACCGTCAGTGTGATCGCCAGCAGTATCGCGAGGCTGTGGCCATACTCCCGTTTCATCCCCGCGACACCGCCGCCCGCCGGGGTGAGCTCGATGTAGTTCGCCAGGATTTGCTGCCGCTCCTCGTCCGAGAATGGCCGAGCCTGCCTGCGCGAAGCGCCAGTTCCGCAGCGCAGCGGTCAGCCGAACCTGCGCCTGGGCGATGGACACATTTGGTTTGAGACGGCCGATCAGGTACAGCCAGTGATCATCGGGCGAGGTGACGAGGTTGCGCTGTGGATCCAGCAGCGGTTGGACCGAGATCGGAAGCCGAATGCCCGGCGGATCCGCTCGCAGCTTCTCGCCGAAGAATCCGGGCGGCGCCACACCAATGACGGTGACCGCCACGCCACTCACGTCGAGTGTCGACCCGATCGCGGCGGGGTTGTCGCCGAACACACGCTTCCAGTACTCGAAACTGATCACCGCGACCGGTGGCGCCGATGCCGAATCGTCCGATGGAGCAAAGGTCCGGCCGAGTGCGGCAGGGACACCGAGCACGCTGAAATAGTTGCCCGACACGAGCGTCGCTCGAGCCGGCTGGGCCTCCGTCCAATTTGCACGTCGCACGCTCACCCGCGTCTCATCGCTGCTCTGAACGCCCGCCAGGCCATCAAAGAGGTCCAGTGCGTCGAGGTGTCGGTAGAGATCGACCGAGTAGAGCCAGAAGGACCTCGCTTGCGCGGTCCCGACACCCTCTCCGTTCGCCTTGCCGAGCAGCAGCAACCCCGCCGGATCTCGAATGGGGAGCGACTTGAGGAGCACGGCGTTGACGAGTGTGAAGATGGCCGTGTTGGCGCCGATACCGAGCGCGAGGCTGAGTACCGCAACCGCCGTGAAGCTGGGCGCCCTGCGCAGCTGTCGTAAGGCGAAGCGAACGTCCTGCAGGAAATCCTCGGCCCATCGCCCACTCCACAGCTCTCGACTGATCTCCTTGAGTTGGGTTGCGTTGCCAAACCGCCGGCGGGCGGCGAACGCCGCCCCCTCGTCAGTCAGGTGCTCGCTCTCACGCAGCTGCTCGGCGCGCAGCTCCGTGTGGAGCCGCATCTCCTCATCGAGATCGGCACTGAACTGGTCGCGGTGGAACCAGAATCGGACGCGACGCCACAGCTCACCAGGTGACGGCACGATCACTCCTAAGCTGGGCGCAAGATACGCCCGATGGCGAACGACACGCGCCGATACGATTCGATTTCATCGGCCAGCCGTTTCTTGCCGGCCGGCGTCAGGTGGTAATACCGCGCGCGCCTGTTGCCGGCCGTCCTGCTCCACTCTCCAGTGATCCATCCTTTGATGAGCATCCGCTGAAGCGCCGGATACAGCGACCCCTCCTCGACCTGAAGCACATCTTGCGAGGTCCGCTGGATGGCGCTGGCGATTTCGAATCCGTGCATCTGACGGCCCCCCGACAGCGTCTTGAGAATGACCATGTCCAGCGTGCCAGGCGGGATCGGCTCACGCGGTGTCATGACATAGACAGTCTATGTTAGTGCCACGATCGGGTCAACTGTGGTGACCACGCCCGCGCTGAAAATGCCGGCACAGCACGCCGAGAAGATCACCGTCGACGCCGACACGTAGGGGCGGCCTTCAGGCCGCCCGGGTTGCTGGCGGCGCACGACGCGGATCGTGGCCGGGTCCGCGCAATTATTGCGCGCGTGCTTGGCGCCACGACACCGCGCACAATCCCCCGAACGTCAGCACTGCCCACAGGGGCGATTGCAGGACGCCCCATCCGAGCCGTGTACCGAGGTCCATTCGATCAAGACCGCCTGTACTCGCGAGCACGGCGATGGCGATCGCGCAGATCGCGCCGCCGGCGATGAGGCCCGAGCTGTACAGCACACCGGGCCGGAAGGGGTCCTCCAGTCCCGTGGTCGCTTTGGGACTGGCCACTGCGGCAATGCCGGCACCGACGAGGAGCGTCGCCGTCGCAGAGAGCGGCAAGTACATGCCGACCGCAAATGGCAATGACCGCACGCCGGTGAGCTCGAGCACGAAGGCGATCACCACTCCGGCGAGCAACAGCGGCCAGCGCATCCGGTCGTTGAGCAGGCCGTCGACGAGGATCGACATGACCTGCGCCTGCGGCGCCGGCAGCAGCGCCGACCCGATCCGCTGCGTGTCGTTGAGCCACATCAGCGTAAAGCCAATGAGCAGGACCGACGTCAGCACGCCCACGAGCAGACCGAGTTGCTGGAGCCGCGGCGAGGCGCCGACGAGGTACCCCGTCTTGAGATCCTGTGCGGTGGTGCCGGCGTTCGATGCAGCGATGCAGACGACCGCGCCGATGCTGATCGCGATGATCTCGTATGCGTGCCCGGTCCAACCAGCGGCGACGAACAGCAGGCATGTCAACATCAGGACGGCGATGGTGATGCCCGAGATCGGATTCGCCGACGAGCCCATGATGCCGGTGATGCGCGCAGACACCACGACGAAGAAGAACCCAAAGACCGCGACGAGCATCACCGCGACGGCTGCGCTGGCGGCGTGCGCGCCGAGCTTCCACACGAGCAGGGCGCCGAGTACGCCCAACATGGCAACGGCCCCGCCCACGACGGTCCCGGCGCCGAGGTCCGTGTCCTGTAGCGTCGATGGCTGCGTCGCCGAGCCTGCTCCCGGAGGCGCGCCGGTTTGGCCCACGGCGGGTAGGGGCGACCCCTGCGTCGCCTTGTGCCGGCGCAGTGATCGCCAGGCGGTCGGCAGCGCCTCGACGACGAGGCGGACGCCGCCAGTGATCACGCCGCCGGCTCCGATGTAGCGAATGTAGCTCGACCAGATGTCCCCGGGGCTCATCTGCGCAATGGGAATGGTCGACGGATAGATCGGGGTCGAGAGCTGCGCTCCGAAGAAGTAGATCAACGGAATCAGCACCACCGCCGACATGATCGACCCGGCGAAGATCACGCGCGCGACAGGCAGACCGATCAAAGCGCCGATGCCCAGCAACTCGGGCGAGAGATCGAGGCTCACCGCCGCACCTCGCAGACCAGGGATCGCCCACGCGAGCGTCGACCGGGAGAGGTGCAGCGCGCTCACGGCAAGCTTGTAGAGCGCTCCGACCGCAAGCCCGAGGAACACTGGGCGCGCGAACGTGCCGCCGCGTTCGCCGGCGATCAGGATATCCGCGCACGCGGTGCCCTCGGGGTAGGTGAGTCGGCCGTGCTCTTCGACGACGAGGTGCCGCCGGAGTGGCACCATGAAGAGCACGCCGAGGATCCCGCCAACGAGCGACAACCAGAAAATGCGCCACAGCTCGAGCTGATACCCGAGGAAGAGGAGGGCCGGGAAGGTGTAGACCGCCCCGGCGGCGATCGACTCGCCCGCTGACCCGACGGTTTGCACGATGTTCTGCTCGAGCACCGACGGCCGGCCAAGGCGCTTGAAGAGCGTGATGGCGATGACGGCAATGGGGATCGACGCGCTGAAGTTGAGACCGACGCGCAGCGCGATGTAGACGGTAACCAGGCCAAACACGACGCCCAGAACGGCGCCGAGCGCCACGGCCCGGACGCTGAGCTCCGCGTGGCGCACGCGGGGCATCTCGCTTACAGACGCAGCAGGCGAGCCGCGTTGCCGCCGAGGATGGCGGCGCGATCGGGATCCGGTATCGGCAGCGCCTTCAGACTCTGGAGCATGAGCGGAATGCTCCCGATCTGGTGCGGATAGTCGCTCCCCGCGAGCACGTGGTCGGCGCCGGCAAAGGCGACCCCGAGCTGGAGCGCGCGGACGTCGAAATTCACGGTGTCGTAGTAAAAGCCCCGCAGGTAGTCACTCGGCGGCCGGTCAATGTGCACGCGGCACTCGCTGAACGCGTGAAAGCCGCGGTCCAACCGCTCGACCAGATACGGGATGGCGCCACCGAGATGCCCGAGTACCCAGCGGATGCGCGGAAAGCGCTCGACGACGCCGCTGAAGACAAGACTTGACGCCGCCAGCGTCGTGTCGAACAGGAAACCGACGAGCGGCATCAACCAATACTCTCGCATCTGGTCGACGTTGATCGGATTCGTCGGATGAATGTGGAGGATCGCCTCGCGGTCGTTGGCGATTTCGTACAGCGGCCAGAACCGTTGGTCGCTCAGCATGACCCCATTGACATTGCTGAAGAGCATCGCGCCTCGGAATCCGAGAGTGGTCGTCGCCCGGTCGAACTCCGCCACCGCCGCCGCCGGATCGTTGAGCGGCAACGTGGCCAGCGCGGCGAACCGGCCTCGTTTGGTTCGCACGACCTCGGCGAACGCATCGTTGACCACGCGCGAGAGTCGGAGCGCGACCTGCGGCGTTTCGACGTGGGTGCCGGGGGTGGTCAGGGTGATGACTTGTGTGTCGACGCCCTGCTCGATCAGGACCTGCTCGCGATAGTCGATGTCCCGATGGCCTGGAACGGCGACGTTGTAGTCGCCCGGGTAGTGCAGGCATGGATTCCCGTGGCTGTCCGTGGTGATGCGCACCACACTCGGGCCCGAGCGCAACGCGTCGAGATAGGCAGGTGGATAGTAGTGGTCGTGGAAGTCGATGATGGGCATTGGCGGGAGAAGGGGAAGGTGTGCACCAGAAGTAGCACACTCACTCCTGCCGAGCAACGGGCGCTAAAGCGCCCGCGCTACCCCGCCCGCCGCATCGGGCCCGGCCCCGTTGCCCGCACCACGTCGACCAGTTCCGCCGGGTAGCCGCGCAGCGTTTCCATCCGAATCGCCGTGAAGACGCGGATCGCCGCGGGGGTCGGCAGGAGGCCCACACACTGGTTCCGGCCGCCGTCCTTCGCGAGATACGACGCGTGATCCGCCAGCTCGATCACGTTCTCGATCGTCAACGGGTCTCCCGCGCCGCTGATCCATGGGAACGGCGCCCAACCGACCGAGCAGGTCTTGTAGAGCCGAATCCCGGCGCCGAGGTCGAAGGGCTCCGCGCACACTTCTTCGATGATGCGCTTGGCCAGCAACACGCCGGAGGAGCGGTCGGTGCCGCGGCAGATCATCAGAAACTCCTCGCCGCCCCATCGAATGAGCACATCGGAGGTGCGCATCCACCGCGACAGACGGTCCGCAAAAGCCTGCAGCAAACGATCACCGACCGCGTGCCCGTACACGTCGTTCACGACTTTGAAGGCGTCGATGTCGACCATGAGCAGCAATAATTCGCCGCCGTATTCTGGCCGGCCGCCGCCGGGACTCGCGCTCCACGCTCGTCGGACGTGAGCGATTTCGCCTTCGATGATCTCCTGGAAGTACCGCCGATTGCGAAGTCGGGTCAGGGGATCGGTCAGCGACATCTCGTGCAGCTCGCGGTTCTTGTCCACGAGCTCCGCATTACGCGCGGCGACCGCCTGCTCCAGCTCCCGCCGCCGCATTTCGAGCGCCCGGGTGCGCAACCGTATCAGGCCCCAGATGAGAGCCCACGCGATCGCACCCTCCGCGAGTCGCGCCATCCAGGTATCCCACCATGCTGGCGCGATCACAAATCGGAACGAGGCCGGCGTCTGTGTCCACCCCGATGACTCCCGCCGGCACATGATGAGAAGCTTGTAGTGTCCCGGAGGCAGCGCCGGATACCGGATGTCGCGCGCGCTGGCGAGCGTGAACGCGGTCTCGAATGGCGCGAGTCGGTGCTGGCACTCGACTTGGTCCGGGTTACTCAGCGTGAGTGGCGTGAACGACACATCGAGTGTACCCGCATCATGCGCGACGTCGCCGGGTGCGTCGAGACGTTGCTCGCGGCCGCCGAGCGACGCGCTGGTGATCGCGACGCCGGGCGCCGCTGGATGCGTCAGCTCCGCATCCGGCGCAAATCGGGCCAGGCCTCGCGACGTCGCGATCATGAAGCTGCCGTCGTCCTCCTCGCGCACACCATCGGGACCCACGTCGTCCCAGATGAGACCATCCGAGTGATTCAGTGTGCGGAGATCACCATCCGGCGCGACGACCGACAGGCCGTTCCGGCCGTTGAACCACACACGCCCTTTCGAGTCGGCGGCGACGACCGCGAGCTCCCAGGGATATTGCTGTGCGCGCACGGTGCCCCGTGCGTCCAGCTTCAGGTGCGTGACCTGTGGCACGTCGTTGTACCCCACCCACACGTCCCGATCGTCGAGCGCGACGACGCTCGTCACCGCCTTGCCCGCGACGCCATCGACCGCCGTGAACACCCTCCACTGCGTGCCATCGAAGCGGGCCACCGTTCCGTTGCCGGTCGTCCAGAGCACGCCGTTGGGTGCAAAGTGCATGTACCAGACCTGAGCGTGCATCGCCGTTGGCAACGGCACGACGATGGGATGGGGCGCTGCGGATCGAGGATCGAATCGAACGAGCTTGTAGCGCGTCGTCGCCCAGATGGTTCCGTCCGGAGCCACTGCCTCGTACAAGTAGGGTTTCCGGTCGAAGCCACGCGAGGCGACCATGTGCAGCGTCACGGGATCGATCCGAACGAGCCCGCCCGTGGGCGACATCGCCCAGATCGATCCGTCACGCGCGACGGCCAGTTGGTCAACCTCCTGATCGGTGATACCAGCGCGGTCACGCGGGCGAAGCCAGCGATGATGCGCTGGATCCCACACGCCGATACCCTGCGTCGTCCCCACCCAGAGCCGCCCGAAGCGATCGCGTACGGTCGACCATGTCGTGTTGGCGGGTAAACCCTCAGCGGTTGTCCACGCAGCCCAATTGCGCATGCCGACCACGCGATCGAGACCAGTTCCAAACTCGCCCAACCACAAGGCGCCCTCTCGGTCCTCGAGGGCGATTTGGACGCCGTTGCCCGTGAGACCCTGCGCCTCGGAGATGCACCGCCAGCGATCCCGATCGCGCCAGAACAGGCCCGCGACCGACGGGATCAACGGATGTCCCTCGCGATCGAGACTCGGCTTGCCGAACACGGGGTTCGCCGGCGCGACACCGGCATCATCAAATGTCACCGTGTGGTGCACCACATCGATGCGAGCGACGTGCGGCGCAGTGCGCAGCCACAGCTCGTGCGCCGTGTCGAAGATCAACCCGAGGTACGGACCGTCCGGTAACACGATGGTCGAGTCGATCGTGAATGTCGTCGATCCAGGCTGGAAGTGGCCGAGGTGTTGACCGGCGGTGAACCACACCGCGTCGTCAGGACCGAGTACCAGCATGCCTGCTTCGCCGCGCAGTCCGCGGGTAGCGTCCAGAACCTGCGCCGGCTGCGTCGGGTCGTGCGGGATGAAGACAATCCCCTCTTCAGACGCCACATACGCATTGCCCGCCTGATCGATTGCGAATGCCTGGCTCGATCGGTTGATGCCGTGCACCGAGCGCGGCACGCGGAGCGGAACGAACCGGCCGCCTGTGTAGTGTGCGATCCCGAGAAATCCCTTGAACCACAGGGAGCTGTCGGGTCCGACCAGCATGTCGTCCACATAGTGACCGACCAGGGCGTCGGATTCCGTCATCTGCTGGACCCGTGAACCATCGTACCTGAACACGCCGGTCTGCGTCGCAATCCAGAGCGCACCCGATCGATCCTGTGCCAGGCCGTTGACCGCCGCGACGCCGATGCCGAAGCGATCGCCGAAGTGTTGCACTGTGTAACGCGCCCCATCAGGCAATCCGAGGGACGTGCCGTGCGCGGCGGGCTCGCCTGGCGCCAAAGACTGTGGCGCCCTGGGGGAGGACGGCGCAGCCTGCGTAGCGGGGGGTCGCGCGGCCAGCGTTTGTGGATTGACCAAGTGGGGCCAGCCTGACGGCCAGCTCACCATGGCCAATACGGCGACAAGCAGTCCCGAACGCCTCGATCCGCGCGATGCAACCGCGGCGGGCCTCACGGCGGCCAGGCCACTCCGTCGCGCGCGGTGGCTGCCCGTGTGACGCCCGCTAGCGGGAGCCGGGGGGCCCGGTGGCACGGCGAAGCGGCCAGGCCAAGAAAGGAAAAATCCCATTGCCTTAGGAGGACGAGGCAAGGGATGCGCGAGTGACGAGCGAGAACGGCCCGCGCGCGGTGCGCGGGCCGTTCTCAACGCGGAGCCGCTAGATCGTCAAGCCGAAGGTGAACGGCGCGAACGACGTGTGGCCGCCAGGTGTTTGCTGGACAGACGAGAAGATGTAGTGGTAGCGCCATTCCGCGAAGAAGCCGAACATGCCAAACCCGGACCGGATGCCGAGGCCACCGTTGATGCCAAATCCATTCATCAGGTACTGGATCTCCGCGGGATTACCCGGCGCGGCCTGCGGATTGAAGTCTTGCCCCGTCAGGTGGTAGTAGCCCCCTCCACCGATCAGATATGGATGAATGATCGGGATCGGAAACGTGTACACACCGTTTGCCGTTGCGCTGTACACACGATTCTGAAAGACGCTGGCAAGTGTCGAGAACTCGTTGTACATCCCCTCGATCCGAACCGATACGGGCAGCACCGGCATCGAGACCGACAATCCGGCGACGACGTTGTATCCCAGACCGTTGTAGGCCGTCCCATTCGGCAGGTTGCCGCGGAACGTGCCGCCGGCTCCCAACACGAGCCCGACCTGGCCGATGTCCTGGGCGTTGGCAGGTCGAATCGCCGGAACCAGCGCTGCAGCCGTGAACACCGCGCCCCACACCATACGCCGCATGTACATAGCCCTCCCGCCCCCCGTTGGAGTATTCGCCGTTCGGCCAGAGGCGGGCGACTTCGCTCCCTGAGGCCCGGCCCCCGCAGCAGAACAGGCAGAATCTACGCCGCCTTTGATACCCGGGACGAGAATCAAGGGTCCTTGGAAACGGGTCCGTATTCGACCGGCTCGGCGCTGATGGCACGTGCGACGAGCTCGGGCAGAACACCGATGTTGGTCACGAGAGCGTCCGGGAGCTGGTGCCGCTCCCGAAGGTATTCCGCGTCGTTGTAGGCAAGCCAGACCGCACCATTGGCGTCTTCGAAGATGAGAACGCGCAACGGCAGGTCGAGAGCGACCGTCGGGGCCGCAGCGACGAGCCGCGTCCCGGTCCGGGGGTTCCCGAACACGATCTGGTGCATGGGCCGCATGGACAGTCCCGCCCGCCCTGCATTGCCGGCGAAATCGATGTCACCCAGGATGTCGAATCCACGCCTTTGCACGAGCGCCGTGAGCCGCCGTGCCGTTTCCCGCACCGAGTGTGGGCTCCTTTGGCGCACGAGCCCGTAGATCGCCGTGACCGCCGGCGGGAGCGGAATTGCCGAGTGCGATGCGCGACCGAACGGCCCGCTCCGCGGTTCGGCAGGCCGGGAACCAAGCGGGTCGACTGGTGGAGGCGGTGGGTGGCCGCTCACCACTGGAGGGCTGTGCGCGTGCGCCTTCGGATCCGTGGCATCGGCCATCGCGGGCTCTCAGTGCTAGGCTAGACATTGGACGTTAGACGTTGGACGTTGGAAAACAACCTCGAAGGCGAGCCATGGTCTATGGAGCCGGCCTTCGAGGTGTGTTTTCCAACGTCTAACGTCCAACGTCTAGCGTCTAAGCCTCACATCCTGAACAAATAACTGAACTTCACGAAGAAGCTGTCGGCCGTCCGGGTGAGCGTCAGGAAGTGGAAGGAGACCGGCTCGGTGAGGTTGTTCCCGTAGCCGGCAAAGAAGACGGTGCCGGGTATTGGCTGGTAGGCGAAGAGCGCCTGGACCGCGAATGTGTTCGACGTCGTGCGCGTGGCCGGTGAGAGGATGCCGGTGTTCGGATCCTGGATGTAGATCGGGAGCTCGGTGCGAGACGCATCCCGGAGATTGTCGACGTACTCCGCATTGTACTGCCCCACGAGGCGGAAGAAAATCGGACGCGAGAGCTGGTACTCGATGTCGAGCCGCGGGATCCGTCGGGTTGCGACCAGCGAGTGGTCGCTGCGCCGCTGATAGATCTGCGAGTTGTAAAGGAGCTGTGCTCGTAGCTGCGGCGTCGGCCGCCAGTCGACCGTGAACGCCAGGTCGTAGATGTTCGCCGATGCCCACTCGTAGAAATTCTCGTCGCGGCAGGTGACGTAGTTGATCTTGAAGTCGAAGTGCGCGAACGCGGGACTCTGTATCGCAACCATGCAGTCGGTATTGGGGATTTGCGACGTGCCGACGAAATGCGTGAATGTCGTTTCGTGGCCGGCGATGTGCGCCAGGAAGTAGTTCTGGTAGAGCTGTGGGTCGTAACCGAAGTGCTCGAGGAAGATGCCGGCGGTCAGCTGCCAACCACCGAAGAGCGTGGCGAACGCCGTGAAATGGAACTTGCGATCCTCCGTCGGGCCGCCGTCCGTGAAGTTGCGGTAGGTCCAGATGTTCACGAAGGCGAAATCCGGCGTGAAGGTCTGGAGGAAGAGACCGGGCCGGAAATAGAACGTGTACCGGTTGTCCGCAGTCAGGTTCACGATGCCCGCACGGCTCACGAAGCCCGCGCCCGGTGACCACTCGGGGTCGATGCCATTGAGGTCGTAGTTCAGCCCGAGGCTGCGACCCGCGCGAATGAAGTGGGTATCCCAGAGCGGGCCGGCGCCGTGCGTCGACGTGGCCGGGAGCGTGTCCGCGATGTACGGCGTGTTGATGCGCTGGACGCTTGCTGCACCCTGCAGGGCCAGCGAGTAGATCTTGCTCCAGGTAATGCGCGTGTCGATGCCCGCGACGCGGTTGAAGGAGCCGCCGTCTTCCTTGTCCGTGAAGGTGAAGCCGATCTGCGATGCTTCGCCGAGATCGGTCAGCGCCCGGAACACGTTGAACAACGGATGCCCGCCACCGCCGGCGAGCGGGTTGCCTTCGTCGTCGAGCGCGCCCAGATACGCGACATTGAGGTCGCCGATCTTGCCGGTCAGTTTGGCCGCGCCGATCGGCGCGACGACCTGCCGAGTGTAAATCAGGTTGTTCGGTACGCTGAACTGGTCGATGCCGTCGAGGAAGAACGGGCGCTTCTCCGGATACTGGATGGCTTGGCGCGGGTCGTACGACAGCTGCGTCACATCTGACTCGACTTCGGCGAAGTCGGGACGGAACGTGCCGTCGAGGACCAGGTTGTTGGTGACGCCGTAGCGTACATTGCCACCCAACTGCGGCCGTTCGACGTTGTACTGCCACCCGGGTGTGGCGCTCACCGGCGGGTTGCCGAGCGTCTTCTCGGTCACGATCGGGTTGAGATCCAGCACGAGGCCCGCGTGCAGGCCTGTCAGTCCGACCAGCGTGCCCGACTGCGCGAGGAAGGATGCCGACGCAATACGGGTTGGCACCCACGTATCCATCTCTGCCGAATGCTGCACATTGCGGACGACGTTGATGCCCCAGTCCTGAGGGTCCTTCTGCTGGAACTTGAGGCTGCGAAACGGAATCCGCACCTCGATCTCGTAGCCGTACGGTGTCAGGTGCCCCTTCGATTCGTAGACATAGTCCGCGCTGAGATCCACTGGCGGCGGTCCGGTGGCGGCCACGTTGTAGCCGGTGGCGAGGACGCCTTCCGTGATCGTGCCGTCCTCCTGGACGCCAAATGGATTGACGCCAAAGAGAATCGCATGCCGTCCGTGGACGAACGGCGTGAGGATGATCTCGACATTGTCGTCGCCGTCGATCTGATCTCGGTTGGCGAGGGTCGCATGTACCGCACCGTGGGCCTCGAACGCGCGGATCCCAAAGTAGATCGCCGACGGGCTATACCAGACCAACACCTCGGTCGAATCGCTGGCCGGCCGCCCGTCAATCGGGAAGTACTCCGAGAAGCCGGTGAGCACGGCGGCCTGTTGCCACACCGGTGCGGCCAGCGTGCCGTCGACGGGGATGTCGGCCGTCAGCCGCGGGACTCGGGCATTGAGGTGGTTGGCGCGACCATCGTACACCGCTCCAGACGCCCTCGCGGCCCCGACCGCACCCGCCCCTGGCTGCCGTCCAGCGCTCGAATCGCTGACAGATGTGACGATCGTCGCGGTGGTGTCGGCGGGGACACCCGTTTGCTGGGCAGCGGCGACCGGGGCCCCGGCGAGCGCCGCGGCCATCAAGAAAGCACGAATAGGCACGTGCTAACGAAAATAGGCGACGACGTCACGGCGCGCGTGAGACCGTGCGGTGGCAAGCCGGTCCCCCCGGCGGGCGGACGGCCCCGACGATCGGCCCGTCCCCGCGCGGCCGGCGGCACGCATCCCGGCTCTGACCCTCGGTCGCTCTCGATCGTCCCCCCATACCACACTCGCAGCCGGACGGTGCAATCTGCAGGCAAGATGCGCTACCATCATGGCGCAGGTCTTCGAGCTCGTCCGTCGCGCTCGTATCATTCGTGCATGGAGGAGGGAGGAGTGACCGCCGTCGGCCGGCGCGACAAACACGACCGCCGAGGACAGACGAGCCGACGACCAGTGTGACCCACCAATGAGGAACGAGGAGCAGACACCCATGACATCGCGCATCGTGAACGCTCTTGTTGTTGCAGTGTGCACACTCGCTATCGGCAGCCCGGCGCTCGCCCAGGGCATACAACCCCCGCCGCCACCACCCAATGGGCACATCCTGCCAGGGCAGTGGGCAGTTGATGGGTCCCTCGGATTTGCGGTGCCAGTCGGAGATTTTGGCACAGGCCTCAACACCGGCCTCGATGTGATGGGATCGGTCGAATATCGGCCGGCGTCCACCGGCAAGATTTACTTCCGCGGAGAGATCGGATACTCGGACTTCGGCTACAGCGGGACGAGTGGCAGCTCCAGTGTGTGGCGATTCGCGGCCAACGGCCTCTACGACTTCGACACGCACTCGGCGCTACAGGTTTATGGCTTGGCCGGCATCGGCCTCTATCACGTCTCCTCGACCTTCGACCTCTGCGGCCAGGCGCCGTTTTACTCCTGCTCCGAGTCGAGCACGGGATTCGGCCTCAACTTCGGCGCTGGCGTCCGCTATCCCGTCAATCCCGTCCAGCTCTTCTTCGAGCTGCGGTATCAGGTCTCACTCAGCGCTCCGTTCGGCCTCGGCGACGCGCCGTTTTTCCCCTTCCAGTTCGGCGTGCGGTATTTGTTGCCGAGATAACCTGAGGTGCGAGGTCCGGCGTTGGACGCTAGACGTTGGACGTTAGACGTTGGAAAACGAACCCCGAGGGCCAGCCACGGCGCATCTGGCTGGCCTTCGCGTTTTGTTTCCAACGTCCAACGTCTAACGTCTAACGTCTTGTAGTTCCCCATGCCGCATCTGGTCCTCCTCGGCGACTCCGTCTTCGACAACGCAGCCTACGTGGCTGCCGGACGTGCCACCATCCACGCGTTCGAGGCGCATGCTCCACCAGGCTGGCGCGTCTCGCTGCTGGCACAGGACGGCAGTACAATCGACGAGATCGGTCGACAGCTGATGCATCTCCCGAGCGATACGACGCACCTTGCGGTATCAGCCGGTGGCAATGACGCGCTGCGCGATGCCGGGATCCTCACGGAGCGGGCCGGGACGGTCGCGGAAGCGCTCTGGAAGGTGGCGCACGTCGCGTCCCGATTCGAGCGCCGCTACGTCGACATGTTGCGCAAAGTCCGCGCGCGCAAGATGCACACTGTGGTGTGTACGATCTACAACGGCAACTTCGGCGACGCACACTTGCAGCAAATCGCTGCGACCGCGCTGTGCGTGTTCAATGACGCCATCATTCGAGCCGCCGGGGCCGCGTCCATGCCGATCGTGGACTTGCGAACCGTGTGCGACGAGCCGGAAGACTACGCGAATGAGATCGAGCCGTCCGGGCGTGGGGGAGAGAAGATTGCGAGAGCAGTACTAAAGACGTTGGACGTTGGACGTTAGACGTTGGACGTTGGACGTTGGACGTTGGACGTTAGGGAACCTCTGCAAAACTGAGTCTTGCATCGGTGGATGAGAAGTGATGTATTGCCAGCCCGAGCACACACCTCGTGAGGAGCGCATGGGACTCCAGCGGACGTTTGCCGGGCTGGCCTACTCGGACAAGAAAAAGGTCACGCGTCGCGAGCGGTTCTTGGCCGAAATGAACGCGGTGATGCCGTGGGCCGAGCTCACGGCGCTCATCGCGCCGCACTATCCGCGGCCGCACGCGGGCGCGGGTCGGCCGGCCATGCCGCTCGAGACGATGCTCCGGATCTACTGTCTGCAGCAGTGGTTCGATCTGTCCGATCCAGCCGCGGAAGATGCGCTCTACGACAGTGACGCAATGCGGCGCTTTGTGGGTGTCGAACTCAGTGAGGATGCCTTGCCGGACGAGACGACGATTCTCCGGTTTCGGCGGCTGTTGGAAACGCACCGGCTCACCGAACAGGTGTTCGCGCTCGTGCGCGGCCTGTTGGAGACCAAGGGGTTGCTCCTCAAGACGGGGACGATCGTCGACGCGACGATTATCAGTGCGCCGAGTTCGACGAAGAATGCCGCGCAGGCGCGCGACCCCGAGATGCGGCAGACCAAGAAGGGCCAGACCTGGTACTTCGGGATGCGCGTGCACACGGGGACGGACCCGCACGGCTTGGTGCACACGCTCACGACCACGCATGCGGCCGCCGGCGAGCTGGAGCAGCTGCCCTACTTGCTCCATGGCGAGGAGCGGGTGCTCTATGGCGATCGGGGCTACTGGAAGGAGTCCGATCGGGTGGCGTGCAAGCTCGCGGGGATTCGCTATCGGGTCAACCGCCGCGGGTGCCACCACCGACCCATCACGCCGCGGTGGCACGCGATCAATCGGGCGCGCTCGCGCGTGCGGGCGCGGGGCGAGCATGCTACCATGTGGTGAAGCGCCTCTGGGGCTTTGCCAAGGTGCGCTATCGGGGCTTGGCCAAGAACACCGTGCGGGTCTACGCCGCGTTTGCCCTCGCGAACCTGTACTTGGTGCGCTACAAACTGGGGGCCCGTAGGGCGACGTGTCTCTGCTAACGACGCAAACGCGTCCGGTGGCGCCGGCACTGAGCCTCGCGGCCCAGGCCGGCCTGCATCACCGACCGATCTTTCTCGATCACCGCTCGCAATCACACTGACTCGCGTCCGAAGACGGCATTCTTCAGAGCTTCCTTAGACGTTGGACGTTAGAAGCAAACCTCGAGGCCAGCTGGATGCACAGTGGCTGGCCTCGAGGTTTGTCTCTAACGTCTAACGTCCAACGTCCAGCGTCCAGCGTCTAGCATTTCCCCACTCTCATCGTCACCGCCCACCGCACCTCGTGCCGCGCGTCGCGATTTCCCCAGAGCGGCGCCAGCCTCTCCAGGAACGGTGACACGGGATCGGTGCCGTGGCGCTTGAGATACGCGGCGCACGATGACCAGGAGCGGAGGTACTGCGCGAGCTCATCGAGCGTCCACAGGCGGACGATGTCGATCGGCGGAGCCGGTGTCTCCGCAAAGGGGAACGGGAGCTGCCGCGTCGCGGCGCCCACGAGACCGCGGCCGGCGGGCCAGTACGGGCCAAGCGTAACCAGATTGAAGTGCTGGAGGGCGGCATCGACCGCCCGGCCATCCGTTATCGCAGGGTCGCCATAGCTCCAGACCGCGAGCACACCACGCGGCACGAGCACACGCTTCGCTTCCGTGTAGAAGCGTTCGCGGTCGAACCAGTGCAGCGCCTGCGCGACCGTGACCAGATCGACCGTTGCATCGGGGAGACCACTGGCTTCGGCCGTCGCTGCCCGGTACTCGATTCGCGGATGTGCGCGCGCATGCGCGAGTTGCTTCGCGCTCGCGTCGGTTGCGATGACGTGCTCGAAGAACGCCGCCAGCGCCAGCGCGGCCTGTCCGTTGCCAGTGGCGCAATCCCATGCGAGCCTGTGTCGCTCAACGAGCGACGCGAGGAAGTCGAACAGCTCGGGCGGATAGTCGGGGCGAATGGCAGCGTACGTCGCAGCCTGTGCGGAGAAAAGATCCTGAAACCCCATCGCGTCGACCTCAACGCTCGGCGATCGGACCGTTCATGGTCAGATCGCCGTCGACCCATGCGGGGCGACCGCTACCGAAATTTTGGAAAGGCACCCGTCGGCGAATACGTCAGATCGCGCGTTGCGTCCTCGAAAACGCGGAGTCGGAGGGTGAGCAGCTCGCACAACTCCTGGGCATCGTCCGACAGCTCGCGATCGTGATCCTCGCGCACGCGGTCCACCACCGACTCGGCCAGAAAACACAAGTGTCGAAGTGCGTCCGCAGGAACGACAGATCCCGGAGTTCGACGTCCTGGCAGTCGCACGACCGCCATGTTGCGGTCCTGGTTGAAGACCTCGAGCTCGACACGGTCCATGATGTGGCCCTCCTGCGGCGAGGCTAGGGAGGAAAGGTAACGGGGACCAGGGCTCAGGCATCAGGGACCAGACATCAGGGCTCAGGGGTTAGGGTCAGAGGTCAGGGACCTACAACAAACACCGAGGGCCAGCCGCTTTGCACCGCGACCGGCCCTCAGTGTTTGTTCCGGACCCCTGATCCCCGATCCCTGATCCCGCCGTCCAGTTACTTGTGCTTATCCCGATAAATCGCGTGGCTCGTCTTGTTCTGCTCGTGGTTGATGTGGCCCTTCTCGGCGCCCGTCAACTTGCCACCATTAGCGGACCGATCCGCATGGATCTGCTGGTTGATGTGCTGCTCATGTCCTTCGAGATGGGCGGCTTGGCCCGCAGACAGCGTCCCGTTGCGCATCCCGTTCGCGATTCGGTTCTGCTGATTCAACCGACGTTGCCCAACCTCGTTGTTGCCATAGTGTGCGGTCGCCGCATTGTGCTTGTCGGTGTAGATCTCTTTGCTCAAATGGTTCTGCTCGCCGTTGAGCTGCGAGCGGTCGGCCGCCGTGAGGTGGCCGTCATCCGCGGCTCGGTCGGCACGCGCCTGTGAGTTGACCGCGGCCTCCTGGCCCTCGAGAGACTTCGTTTCGCCGGCCGTCAACTGTCCGCTCTGAACGCCGTTCGCGACGCGATCCTGCTGGTTCTGCTCGCGGTCCCGGTAGGTCCCTGGAGGCGGTGCCTGCGGATCCTGGGCTGCGCCGCTCGACGGCAGAAAGACGAGACCGACGGTCGCGGCGACCGAGGCCGCGTAGAAGGCTCTGCGAATCATGGTACCCCTCCCGAAGCGATGGACCCTCAAGACCTCTTCGGTAAGGTGGACGACAGAGCGAGCTCAGCGTTAACGGAGAGACCGAAGAACTGCCGAAAGACGGGATTCGGGATCGGGGGGAACTCTGAGGGCCAGGACGGATCACCGTCGCTGGCCCTCACTGAGTGGTTCGCGAGGTCCGAGTCTCTGGTCTTACCCCTTCGGCGCGCCAGGTCCCCGATTGCCGCCCGGTGGCACCATGCGCCACATCATGTTGGGGTGCGTGGCACGATCGAAGTTGCCAGCCGTGTTGAGCTGGTCCGCCGTCAGCACGGCATTGGCGGCAGCCGTTGCCCGCCACGTATTCTCGCGCATGCTCTGCATGATGCCCATGACCGAGTCGCGCTGAGCAACCGATGGCCCCATCGGGCCGCCGCCCTCGCCAGCCCCGCCCTGCGCACGCGGCCCGTTGCGACGCATGCCGGAGCGCATCGCCATCAGGCGCTCGACGAGTGGCTTGTTGTCAGCGTGCAGCTTGTTGTCGATCGCGATGATGTTGTTGACTTGAGCGACGCTCAAGTGCAATGCGGTCTGATGCTCGAGCAATCTGGCGACCGGATCGTGCATCCGGCGCATTCCGCGTCGGTGCATCCGCATGTTGCGCATGCCCCGTCCGCGCATCCCTGGGCCAGCCCGCCCGTCGAATTGCCCGCCCCGGTCTCCCCATCGACCCGGGCCGTTCGCACCAGGCCCGCCGCCCTCCTGGGCCCGCGCGACGCCCGCGGAAAGAGTGACAGCCGTACAGAGAATCAGCATTGCGCGAATCGCTTTCATACACGTACCCCACCAGTGATGTAGCGGCGGCTGTAGCCTGCCCGCTGTCGTTAGCCGCAGTCAGGCAGTGCGCCCAACCGCGCATGATTGACGTGCTCGTGTCTTCTGCCAGTACTACTGCGTGACCGGTTCCAGCGTTTGGTGCTATCGCTTTCGAGCGATCACCACGCCGTCCCCAACCGTCAGCAGTACCGACTCCACCCGGGGATCGTCACGAACCTTCTGATTGATCGCGCGGATCGCGTCGGTATCCGCTTCGTGCACCGACGGATCGACCACCGCGCCATTCTGCAGGGCATTGTCGAGGAGAATGAGCCCACCGGCGCGAACGAGCGTGAGGCAACTTTCGTAGTATGCGTCGTACCCGGTCTTGTCGGCGTCGATGAACGCGAAGTCGAACGACCCGCCGGCCCCGTCGCGCATGAGCGCCGCGAGCGTGTCGCGGGCCGGCCCGAGGCGCAGCTCGATGCGATCCGCGACGCCCGCTTTGGCCCAGTACCGGCGAGCGACACTCGTCCACTCTTCGCTCACGTCACATGCGATAAGGCGCCCATCCGGCGGGAGTGCGGCGGCGACCACGAGTGCGCTGTAGCCGGTGAACGTGCCGATCTCGAGGCACCGCCGAGCGCCGATCAGGTGGACGAGCAGAGCCATGAACGCGCCCTGGTCCGCGCCGATCTGCATCCCGCCGCGCGGCAACTTGGATGTTTCAGCCCGCAGCGCACGCATCACGGGCGATTCGTGCACCATGTCGACGGCGGTATACCGTTCGATGTCGTCCGGGAGCAACGAGCGTTTCTGCGTCATGCTTCCATCTCTCCTTGGCGTTTCTCAGATTATCCAGCATGAAACCTACCACTCATCGACTGCTGTCCGTCTTGACCGGCGCCGCGAGCCGTGGCGCCTGCCTTGTCGGACTCCTGGTGGCGCTGGCGTCCGCGCGCGCGTTCGCACAAGCCCCTCAGCCATCGACCGGCCTGCGATTCGCCGTGACCGTGCCCGCATCCCTCGAGGCAAATCCGGTCGACGGACGACTGCTGCTCATCATTGCGAGCACGAATGATCAGGAGCCGCGATTCCAGGTCGGGCGCGGCCTGACATCGCAGCCCATGTTCGGCGTCGACGTCGACGCACTTCGGCCCGGTCAGGCCGCGGTCATCGACGCGACGACGCGCGGGTGGCCGGTCGCGAGCGTGCGCGAGATCCCCCCGGGCACTTATTGGGTGCAGGCCGTGCTCAACGTGTACACCACGTTCCACCGCGCCGATGGGCACGTCGTCAAGGCCCATATGGATCAATGGGAAGGCCAGCACTGGAATCGGTCGCCCGGCAATCTCGTGAGCACACCGCAGCAGGTGACGATCGGCCGGTCAACCGGCACCGTTCGCATCGCGCTGAGTCAGCGCATCCCGCCCATCGCGCCGCCACAGGACACGAAGTACATCAAGCATATCAAGTTCCGCTCCGACAAGCTGAGCGCGTGGTGGGGACACGACATCTACCTGGGCGCGTACGTGCTGCTGCCGCCGGGCTACGATGAGCACCCGGACGCGCACTACCCGGTCGCCTACTACCAGGATCACTTCCAGCCGACGTTCTCCCCGTGGCGGGAGAATCCTCCGGATCCGTCGGCGACGGGTCGTGTACGAGCGCGGCAGGAGCAAGCGTACCGGTTTACGCAGGATTGGACCAGCGGGAAGCTGCCCAAGTTCTTGATCGTCGGCTTCCAGCATCCCACGCCGTACTACGATGACTCGTACGCGGTCAATTCGGCGAACAATGGGCCGTACGGCGATGCGCTGTGGGGCGAGCTCGTACCACGGGTCGAGAAGCAGTTTCGCGCGATTGGACAGCCGTGGGCGCGGGTCACCTTCGGTGGCTCAACCGGCGGATGGGAATCAATTGCCTGGCAGATCTTGTATCCCGACTCGCTCAACGGCACCTGGACCGCGTGTCCCGACCCAGTCGACTTCCATTACTTCCAGCTCGTGAACATCTACGACGACTCCAACGCATTCCGGCCGAACGCCTCGTGGAAGCGCACCGATGTGCGCGGGTGGGAGCGAACACCCGACAACCAGAGCACCATGAATCAGATGGACGCCAGCCACCTGGAAGCCGTCTACGGTTCGCGCGGCCGCTCAGGCGATCAGATGGACATCTTCATGGATGTGTTCGGCCCGATGGGGGACGACGGATATCCGCGGCTCCTGTACGACAAATGGACCGGCCGAATCGACAAGGGCGTCATCGACTATTGGCGCGATCACTTCGATCTGAATCACATCCTGCAGCGCGATTGGTCGACGCTCGGGCCGAAACTCCAGGGCAAGCTGCATTTCTATGTCGGCGACGAGGACAGTTACTATCTCGAGGAAGCCGCATTCTTGATGAAGGATTTCCTCGATCAGTCCACCAACCCGCACTCTGACGCAACCTGGGACATCGGACGCCGCCAACCGCACTGCTACACCGGCGCCCAGTCCAGCCCCGGCGAGACGTTCTACCATCGTGTACTCCCGGGCATGTCCGCGCGAGTGCAATCCACCGCGCCCCAAGGCGCGGATCTGAGCTGGAAGTACTGACGGGCGCTGCGCGCCCGTAGAGAGGAGAACGCATCGAACGGCCCGATCCACCTTGCGTGCCGCCCTTAGAGCCACTTTGCGATCCGCCGCCCGTTCCACTCATCCCGCCGCTCGACCCGCCGGAACTTCCGCCGCCACTGCCAGGCGACCCACCGCCGCCTGAGGCTCCACCTCTCGATCCGCCCGACCCGCCAGCGCCGCACAGTGGGCCTTACTCCCCGAGCGCCTCCGATGGCTCACGCGCCACCGCAGCGTCGCGTTCAGCCGCTCGGTGGCGGAAGGCGAGATACGCGGGCACGCCACACGCGAGCAGACTGAGCGCGAGCCATGCCACGAGCGGACTCGTTTGTATCATGTTGATCACGAGCCACGCGCTCGTCACGGCGAACGCGAGCGGTACCCACGGATATCCGAATGTACGGTACGGCCGAACGGCGTCTGGCATCGTGCGGCGAAGCACGAAGAGTCCCACCGCTGTGAGCACGAAGAAGATAGCGTAGGCGAAGACCGCGAAGTCTGTCAGCTGATCGTAGGTCCCGCTGACAGCGAGGAGGGCGGCGAAGATGACGACGGCCCCGATCCCGTACAGGGGCACGTGTGACCGGCGGCCAAGGACGCCAAAGATTGCGAAGAACTGACCGTCGCGAGCCATGGCAAACGGCACCCGGGGCGTGTACAGCATCGAGGCGTTGAGCGTGCCCAACGCGGAGATCATGAAGATCGCGGTCACCGCCTTCCCGGCGTCACCGCCCAGAAAGGTCGCCACCGCCTTGGTTGCGACTGCGGGAGCCGCTGGATAGGTCGTCGAATTGGCGGTGATGATTGCACTTGGAGGCAGCGCGTAGAAGTAGGCGGCGTTGACGCCGATGTAGAGTGTCATCACCACGAGCGTCCCGCCGATGATCGCGATGGGCAGACTGCGCTGCGGGTTTTGAATCTCGCCCGCGCTGATGGGCAGGTAGCTCCATCCGGTGTACGCCCACATTGCGCCGACCACGGCCGCACCGAACGCTGCGGGTTTGCTGAGACCGGATGCCACCGCGGGGAGTCGGGGTGCGGCCTCTCGAAAGTGAGCCCAGTCGCCGGTCGTCGACATCGTGAACACTCCCACGATGATCAGAGCGACGGCCGACACCTTGATCACCGCGAGCACGGTTTGCGTCCGGCCGCTCGCCTTGACGCCGATGCTGTTGATGATGGCAACGACCCCGATCACAGACAGGGCGATGAGCTGGCGGGCGCCGATGGCCCAGTGGATTGCGTGACCCGTCAGCTGCCGATCGACTGCGAGCCAATCCCCGCCAAGGTTCACCAACGATCCGGAGAACGTCGCGAAGGATGTGGCGACCGCCGCCATCGTACTGCCGCCGACGATCACGCGCATCCAGCCGTACTGGAATGCGACGGCGCGGCCATAGGCCGCGCGAAGAAACACGTACTCGCCGCCCGTCTCGGGCAGCATGGCTCCGAGCTCCGCATAGGTCAGCGCGCCAGTCAGCGACAGGAGTCCCGCGACGATCCACGCGGCCAGCACCAGCGCCGGCGTGCCGAGGAGCTGTGTGATGATCGCGCCCTTGAGGAACACGCCGGTGCCGATGACGACCCCGACCACCAGCCCCGTCGCGTCGACGGCGCTGAGACCGCGGACTAGCTGGGAGGGACGGGTGACAGGAGGGGTAGACGTTGGACGTTGGATGGTAGACGTTGGACGTTAGACGTTAGACGTTAGAGGAGCAAACCACGAGGGCCACTTTGCGGTGCACCGAACCGGCGCTCGAGGGTGTTCTCCCGCGTCAATGGTCCAACGTCCCAACGTCCAACGTCTTAACGTCTAACGTCCAACGTCTAACGTCCAGCCTCTAGCCTCGCTGCCCGCGCCGCGGCCGTATCCCCGATCGCCGTCAGCATCGTCACATAGCTGCGCCGCAATGACCGGTCACGGGGGTGATCACCCAGCGCCAGTCGATAGGCCGCGTCGGCATCCTGGACATCGTCGACGCGCTGCGCCGCCTGGGTCAACACCATGATCGCTTCGACGGAGTCGCGGTCGAGCAGGTAGGCCCGGCGCGCGAGCACGATCGTCCCGCGATAGTCGCCCGCGGCGTACCGCAACCAGGCGTGCCGCATGAGATCCAGGTACGCGCCCGGTTCGACCAGCCGCGCACTGTCCAGCAAGCGCTCCGCCGCACGAGTGCCAGAGTCGCCCCGCCTCACCAGCATCCACGCCGCAGCTTGATACAGGTACGGGTCTTGGTTGTACAGCGCCCGCGCGATCTGGTACTCGCGCAGCGCGGTCGTCGTGTCGCCCTCGCGCTCGAACACGTCGGCCACGCGCTCGTGCGCGCGATAGGACTCGGGCTCGTCGTGCAACGACGCGACAATCGCGGTCTTGTTGTCTCGCCAGATCGGCGTTCGTGTCCAGCTGCGCACGGCGCATGCCGCAATGAGGGCGGCCGCCAGGGCCGGCGCCGCCGCGCGCACCCGCATCATCGGTCGGCGCTGCCACAACCAGCCCGCTGCGATGGCGACAGCCAGACTGGGCAGGTACAACGTACGCTCGGCGACGACGATGCCCGAGGGGAAGAACACGTTCGTAACCGGAGCCACCGCGATCGCGAAGGCCGCGATTGCGAATGCGATTGCCGGCGCAGTGCGCCGGGCCCCCACGGCGAGGATCGTCGATCCAGCCATGATGACACCACCCAGCAAGACCCGCACGGTCAAGCCGTGCGCGATCGTGATCACCTGGGGCATGTAGTCGACGTGCAGGCGGAACGGGACCAGCAACAGGCGGAGGTATTCGGTGGCGTTGCCGACCGCGGTCAGCCAGCGCGCCCCTGGCGAGCTGTGTATCCACGGCGCGGCAATCCGCACCATGGGCATGCCGCTGAAGACGAGCAGAAGGACCGCTCCATACAGCGCCGTGACGGCAGCGTACGCGGCGTACAGCGCTCGTCGTGGGAGTGGTCGGGTGATGGACGCGGTCATGTCGTCCGCAGGGGTCGTCGGGCCGACGCCACGGCCCCACCCCAGCACGAGGTCGCCGGCGACGGCGAGCCCCAAGAAGGTGATCCCCGTTTCCTTGGACGCGAGCGCGGCGGCGTACAGCGGGATCGCCACCCAGCCACCGCGGCGGTGCGCGAGCAGCGCCGCGAGCACGAAGGCCGTACACATCAATTCGCTCCGGCCCACCAGATTCGCGACTGCTTCGACATGCACGGGGTGGACCGCGAACACGAGGGCGCCGACGATCGCAGCACCCGGCGCGAACATGGTCGCCAACAGCCGCCAGATGAGAAGGCACACGAGGACGTGCCATCCGACATTGACCGCATGCAGCCATACGGGGGAGCCGTGCGAGAGGCACCAGTCGATCGCAAACGACGCGATCGTGAGCGGACGGTATTGCCCGGCCTTGGTGGCCTCCGGCCAGTAGCTGTGTGCGAACGATCGCACAACGCCTGACAGCGTGTGCACGAGCGGATTGCGGGCGATCACATTGTTGTCGTCCAGCGCGAATCCGTTCGCAAGTGCATTGGCGTAGCCCAGTGCCGCAGTCGCGGCGACGATGGTGGCCGCGACCCACCGTCTGGTGCGCGCACGCGTATCCGATCCGTCAGGGGCCCGCTCGAGGATCGCCCGCATGCCGCTTACGCCGCGCGTGACTGGCTGGGCAGACGCGGGGGAATGATGGGCACCGCCGCCGCAGACGCGATCGACGTCTGGCGTCGCTGCCAGCGGACGCTGGCCGACACGATAGCGGCGAACACGAGCGGGATGATGACGAAGACAAGCGGAGTCCCGCTGAACGCATTCACGAGGTACGCCTTGCTGGGGTTGCCGGGATCGACGTACGCGGTCACACGCTCACCGGGTCGAAAACGCTGCGAGATGCCAGAGGCCCACTTCCAGCTCCGCGACTCGGGAATGATCGTGACCGATCCGGACGTGTAGCCGGTGCCTTCGACCCGATACGTGTACGTCACCACGGGTCTGTAGCTCGTTCCGCCTTTGGATCCGCGGACCGCATCGATGTGAGATTCCAGGACGACGGCAGGCACCGGCCGCCATGTCGCGAGACGCTCGAGCTCCACGACGACACCGGCCGCACCCGCGGCCGCGAAGAGGCCCAGAAAGGCCATCACGCAGCCCAGATTCTGTACAGCCGGCGAGCGAGTTGGCGGAACCACACTCGTCATGGCACGTGGCGTCGCGCGGATCGGCACCACGCCGGGAGCAGGCGTCGGGCGAGCGATCTCAGTTGGCGCCGCGCCACTGCGCGCGGCGGCCGCGTCCCATCCTCCGAAAGCCCGCGCGGCAGCCGCGCAAGCCGCCTGAGTGCCGACGTCGCTGGTCAACATTGTCGTCCACGGAACGCGGGATCCGTCGCGCAAGACGAACACGATTCGGTATGCCGAGCCTCCCCGACTGCGTCCGTCGATCATGGAATTCGATTCGAGCGCGATGTCGCGGATTTCGGAGAACTGCACTTCGGTTGCCTGGGAGGCCCTGACACCACCCGTCTGAATCAACTGGGCGACTTTGCGAGTACGGTCAAAAACGATCTGCCGAGTGGATGCGGTCACGGCGATGGCCGTCCCCACGATCGTGAAGGCCCCACAGACCACCCACGCGACCCAGATGCCGTGGTCCTTCGAGTGCCCGCCCCAGATCAACCCGGCGAGCACGACGGCTCCGAGCACGCCGAACGCCATGCCGAACAGGCGCGCACTCCACGCGCCTTGGTGGAGGACGAGACGATCCGATGACTGGTCGACGATCTGCATCGTGGGGTCCGTAGCGGGCTGTTGGCCGAACAACGTCACGCTGCCACACAGGACAGACGAATTGGCAGGGCACACCGCTACGGGCGCCGGGCACCGGAACCCATCGACGGCGCCGAACCCGTGACTCGACGAGCCGCCAACGACGCACGCCGCTACATCCGGGCGCACCTCCGGCGTAGCACCACGCTACGACGTAGCGACGCGCGAAAATGACGTGTTACGCGGGAGCACTTTCGTGCGTCGGCCCGTCATGCAGTGTTTGGCTCCGTTCGAGCCCCGCGAAGCCGGCCCCCGTGGGGCTGCCGCGACGAGGCTCTCCTGGTTCGTCATCGCCGTCGCGGCCAGCATCGCGCTCGGACTCCTTCTCATCATGAATTGGCGAGAGGTCATCGCCACGCTCCATCGCCACACCGTCCTGCAGGCCGAGCTCGCGATATGCGCGGGGACGCTCGCTGGATTGTATCTCAGTCGGATGGAAGTCAGCCCGATCACGCAACGGCGGATCGCCGCGCTTGACCAGCTCTATGAGCGCGCGGCCTCCGCGCCTGCGCGCGTAGAGCCTGGCTACACCCACTATCTGCCCTGCGTCGTCCTGTGGACCGACCATCCGTCGGCGAACGTCGTGGCGGAAGTCCGCGCACGCTCGGAGGGAACCCTGTTGAAGACCGCCGCCGGCGCGGTCCTTTACTTCGGGCCCAGGGGCGTGCTGCTGTCGAGCCCCCATGACGACCGCGATCCGAACGGGATCGACGGCGCCGTCGAGCCGACTCCTGCCCCGACGCGGTCGCGCCGCAAGCGCTCCTGGCTCCGGGCTCGGCCGGCCACACTTCGCCTTGCGACCACCGATTTGGGGCCCGTGCGGGAGGTCACCGCAGTGTCAGTCGCGCTGCCGCAAGGGCAACTCGCGCGGGTCGCGCGAAAGCAGCCCAAGAATGCCATGCTGCTGCGGTGGCCCCGGGGTCAAGCACTCATTGCCGTCCCGTCCATCGGCGACACCCTTCCAAGATTGCACCGGTGCTTGGATGAACTGCGGTGGGCCGCGGACGCTGCGCGTCCGAGAAAGTAGACCGCAGAAAGTAGAAAGTGGACAAACTGCGCTTCGAGACTCGAGGTCCTTCGCTGGTGTCTACTTTCTACTCTCTGTAGGTCTACTCTTTTTCCGCGCGAAGCGCCGGCCGCGTTGCGGTTCCCTTGCCGACACCGTCCTCAGAGTCGAACTCGATTCGCAGGTCCACCTTTCCGCCCATTGGAGGCCCAGTGGCCGACCCTGTATCGAAGCCCGCCAACCCGGCCGGCGCGACCGCTGGCAAATCTGCGCCCTCGTCGCCTGCCCCTGCGTCGGCACCAACTGCCGCAGCAGCCCCAAAATCGCCACCCGCGCCCGCAGCGGGACCCAAGCCCATCGCCTCGATCGATGACTTGATCGAGCGCGCCGAGGACCGGCTCATCCCCAAGGGATCGATGGTTCGCGTGTCGCCTGACAACCCGGATGTAGTCTCAAAGGCCCGCCAGGAAGAGCTCGAAGACAGTCTCCAGGCGTGCGGCATCAAGATCACCTGGGATAAATCGCTCGGTAAGACTGATATAGTGGTGGAGGCAGGAAAGGGTGCGAAGAAGTAGGGGAGGAGATGGACGTTAGACGTTGGACGTTGGACGCTAGACGTTAGGCGTAGACGTTGGACGTTGGACGTTGGACGTTAGGCGTAGACGTTGGACGTTGGACGTTGGACGTTAGGCGTAGACGTTGGACGTTGGACGTTGGACGTTAGGCGTAGACGTTGGACGTTGGACGTTGGACGTTGGACGTTAGAAAACAAACCTCGAGGGCCAGCCACGGTGCGCCGTAGCTGGCCCTCGAGGTTTTTCTTCCAACGTCCAACGTCCAACGTCTAACGCCTATCGTTTGTCATACACCGCGATGAAATGCACTGGAATCCCGCCACCCATGGTCAGCTGCAGGTTGACGTCGCGGACGTACGACTTCTTGTCCGGCGTGAGATACTCGCGGCTCGCCTGCGTCGCCACCCTCTGACCTGCGACGCTGATCTCCCCGGTGCTGGTGGTCGTATCCCCGTGCATCGTGAAGATCGCGTGGATGGAGCTCGCCGGTTGTCCGTTTTGCGGCGGCACGCTGTTCGTGACTTCGCCGTCGCCGACCGGAAACTCGAACGTCATGTGTGAGGGGCCTTCGGTCGAGATCGTGTTCTCGTCCACGTGATACATCCCGCCGGAGCGCGTGATGACCAGCGAGTCCAGCGTCGGCGCGGGCGAATTACCGAAGGAGCTTTTCGAGAGGTTGAGCACCCACCTGCCTGACAGGTCGCTCGACTGGGCCGCGATCCCCCCGGTCGGGAGAAGCAGCAGAACGAGGACGCGAAGTCCCGTCATGCGGCCCATCGTCACTCCCGCCTGAAAACCGCCACCACGTGCTGCAGGTCTTCGTCCGGGTTCACCAGGCTTTGCAGGTCATATTCACGCGTGCGGACCTTGCCGTCCGGCGAGAGATACTCGCGACCCGACTCGATCTCGATGGCCTTTCCGGCGTGCTTGAGCTGCGAGACGAACATCGCCGTGTCACCGTGTAGCGTGACACGCGTTTGCATGCTGGCCTCCAAATCGGGAAGATCGGTGGTGGCTTCTCCCGAGCCCGCCGGCCACGAGTAGGTGATGTGAGATGCGCCCGTGTCCGTCGCATTGACTTCAACGATCTGATAGACGCTTCCGGCCCGCGTGTAGATCGAGGTGTCCGATGTCGGCGTTGGCAACAGCCCGAAGTCGCTCTTCTGCTTGTCTAGCACCCAGGTGCCGGCCAAGTCCGGCCCGCTCGCACGTTGATCGAGGTTCGGTCCCGAAGGACGAGTCGCCAATTGCGCGCCCGCAACCCACGCCACCGAGGGCAGTGCCCACAGGCTGGCCACGACGACGATTCGGCGCACGCTAGCTCCTCGCACCGGCAGTGGCCTTCGTCGCCTCGGACTCGAGCGCGACGACCACTTCGTGCAGCTCATCCATGATCGCCGTATCGAAGCCGACTGCCTGCAACCGATTGAACACGCGCCGATACCATCCTGCCATCACGTCGGGGCCGCGGGCAAACCGTCCCCAAACGGTCTCCGGAAACGCAGTCCGCTTGAGATCCGCGAGGATCGCGCTCGCGTTGTGCAACTTGTCGGCTGCACAAATCCAGTGGGCTGACTCGCTGGCCTCTCCCAGTCGGTCGAGATAGTCGTCCTTGCGCTCCTCCCACGAAAGGTCGACGCCATCGTCGTCGACCTTTCGCTCCGTCACCGACAGCACGGCTGAGAGCACCTCGTTCCCGAACTTCGAGCCGATTCGCTCCATCAAGTCCTCCCGCGTATAGCCATCGCGGACGCTGTCCTCGACGACATCGTGGAGGATCCCTCCGAGCACGGTGGCCTCACTGCAGCCATAGCGAGTGAGTATCACCGCAACGTTCGCTGGATGCGTGAGGTATGGAAGCGCCGTGCCCTTGCGCACCTGGCGGTCGTGGTGCTTCGCCGCAAACGCGAACGCATGATTCACCCGATCCGAATACCCCACGATTCGCGGCATACAGGAAGGATGAGGGGACGGGGGGTTTGGGGGCAACTAGGGGGTGGACGTTGGACGTTGGACGTTAGACGTTGGACGTTGGACGGAAACCTCGGGGCCAGCAGCGGTGCACTTCGCTGACCCCGAGGTTGGTTCTCCAACGTCTAGCGTCCAACGTCCAACGTCCAGCCTTTCACACCTGCAGCGCCACCATCAACCGCGCGTGAATCGCGAACAAGGCCGTCCCCTGCACGATGACCGCGAGGGCGGCCCCCAGCAGGCCCTGTCGTGGACCAAGCCTCAGTGCGGTGAGGGAGAGCGCGACACCCATCACAACGACGCCGGCAGCGAGACCGGCGTCGAACCAGAGAAATCGATCCAGGCGCGTCGCGGCAGCGAGGTCACGCAGCGCGATCGCCTGCCAACGGACCACCCCAACCAGAAGCGCGCCGCATCCCCACAGCATCATCTGCCAGGCGAAGTACGAGAGCATCACGGAGCGGGCGCGCCAGACGGCGAGTACAGCGAGCACGGCCGTGCCGGCGACGATACTGGCGGCACCCCAGAGCATGAGTCGCTCGAGGTAGACGCGCTCGAGTTGCATCACAGTGTCGGCAAACATGGGCAGATAGAAGAGTCTTGGACGTTGGACGTTGGACGTTGGAAAGAAACCTCGGTGCCGGCAGCGGCGCACTGCCCTGGCCCCGCGGTTTGTCTACTAACGTCCAACGTCTAACGTCCAACGTCTACCTCTGGACGCGGGTCTAACTCTCGGTCAGCCGTGGCGGCACGTCGGCATCCCAGAGCACGATGCCCCGCACCCGCAGCCGTGACTCACGCAAGGTCGCGACGGCGGCGGCGAGACGGGCGAGCGGTGTATACGCAACGCGCGCACAGACCAGTGCGTCGCGAACTGGCAAGATGCTGTCGGGACCGACTTGCGCGGCCCCCGCCGGCGCAGCGACCACCACCAGGTCATATCGGCGACCAAGCCGAATGAGCTCTGCACGCAGCTCCTCTGCGCCCGCGATCCACGGCGCCGCTGCCTCCTGGTCTGTCCCATCATCGACCAGCGCAGACGGCCGAACCTCGGCGCCGGCACCACGCACGTCCCTCGTTGAGTCCTGCATGCCGCCTGCCGGCATGACGTTGAGCATTTGGTCGCGACCGACCACCGCAGTCACCACGATGCCACTCCAGTCCGCGACTCCCCCCAGGACGTCCGCCACACCCGGCGCTCGACGCACCCCCAGAATGCCGGCGACGACCGACGCGTCGGTGTCGGCATCGATCAGTAGCGTGGTACGGGAATCATGCGCGCTCGCGACCGCAATGTTTGTCGCGACTGTCCCGACCACCTCGGCCTCATCGCCGGTCACTGCTACCAGCGGAAACCCGAGCGCGGAGGCTGCGTCGTGGCCAGTCACGCTCAGATACACGTATCGGTAGCTCTCCGAATTGACGTCGATCAACGTCGAGACGTCGCGGTCCGTCCGTCGCCGCATGCGTTGCGGGTCAGGGACGCGAGGCACGACCGTCGCCAACGTCGACACACCGGCCACTCGGCTGGCCTCGCGCGCATCGGAGACGCGCGGCGTGGACAACTCGCCGCCGAATGTGACGGCAAAGCCCACGGCCAGCCCCAACACGAGCGCGGCCGCCATCAACGCGAGCGGTGGTGCGTTCCCCGCCGCGAGCGATCGCGCACGGTCGGCTTGCGCGTCCAGTGTGACATCCAGCCGACGCGCACCGGCGAGCGCCAGGGCGGCGCGGGCCGCCACACGGCGTACCGAATCGACGCGCATCCGGGCCGGCATCGTGTCGACCCCCACTCGTGACGGAGGAGGTGGCAGCTTCGCGATATTGGCGTCGAGCGCGGCGAGGCGGGCCGCCGCGATGGTCTCCATCGCTCGGCCGATCGATGTCAAGCGCGCCGTGAGCGCGAGGTAGACCGGGTCGGTCCGTCCACCGGACGAGATCGCGTCGCGGGCGCGACTGAGAACAGCCAGCGAGTCGAGGAGCGAGCGGACACGGGCCTTCTTATCGAGCGCGCGGGCGGCGCCCAATCCACGATACGAAGTCGGTAGCGGCGATCGGTTGGCGCGCGCGAGGAGCGATGCGAGCTCGACGCGGTCCGAGACGAGCGAGTCGCGACGCGTGGCCCCTTCGGGGTATCCGTGCCACGCCAGCAATGATTCGCGCACAGCCTGTTCATGCGCCTGCCTGCCGACTCGGTCTCGCGCCAGCGCCCGCTCGGCGTCGGTGGTCTCGAGGCGCAGCTGGTTGATCCGACGCAGCATTGCGGCGGTGTCCGGCCTCGTGCGTGTCTGGTCGAGCATCCGCTCCGCTCGGCGCGTGGCCTCGTGGGGAATCAGGATCAGCGTCAACAGCGCAGCGATGAAGGCCGTCGAGCTCACCCCGATGATCCGCAGCGGCCGACGGAGTGCATTGCGCGCTCGCGCCGCCAGCCACTGCGTCACCGCCGCCGTCGTCGAGGCCGACGGTTCGAGATCGGGTAGGAGTGTCGGAGCTACAGTCAGAGTTCAGCTAGCAGCCGCTGCACACCGCACGCGGCCCGCCAACCGGATGCGTCGCGCCCGCTACGTCCTATTGGACGGTCACCCGGCCCTGCATGCCGAGCGCCAGGTGGGGCGTGCAGTTGAAATCGTAGACGCCGGGCTTCACACCCGCGAACGATACCGTGTAGCGCTCGTTCGGCGTCATGAGGATCGGACCATCGAGCGGAGCCATCTTCGCAGAGGGCCCCTTGCTCGTCTGTGCCGGCATGTTCGCGTCGAGTTGTGCCTTTGACGCGTCCGGCACCGTGCTGAACGCGACGTTGTGCGGGCCTTGGCTCACGTTGACGAATCTGATGCCATCGCCGACCTTGATGGTGAGGTTTGCCGGCTCGTAACGGTACCCCTTCTCGTCACCAATCATCCTCACGACGACCGTCTTGCCTGTGATGGGCAGTGGCGATGCCACGCTGACCGCTGCGGGCGCCGGGGCCGCCGCCGAGGCACCCGCGGCAGAGTTGGCCGGCGCCGCGGCGTCGGCCGCGGGCGTCGCGGCACTGCTGCCAGCAGTCTTGTCACCGCCGCCGCACGCGGCCAGCGCCGTCGCACCGGCCGCCAGCATCGCCCACGAACGCCGCATTCTGGAGAACCCCCGCATTGGTCAGAATGTACCGTCGATGATGGCATTCGCGCGCCTCGCGCGCGGACCGCTCAAACTACCGACCTGCAATATGGAGGGCAATCGCGGAGCGACATGGACGTTGGAGGTTGGACGTTGGACGTTAGACGTTTTAGACGTTGGACGCTCGACTCCTGCCGAAACGTACCTGTGAGTGAGAACAACGTTTTGTGCGCTGCGATGCGCGATCGCGCCACCGCCGGGCGGCACCCGTGATCGTCGTTCCTTCGCTGCCCCTACTCGGCGGAGCGTGCGCGCTGCAGGTCCGCGGCGACCCGGGAGAGGAACGCGTCCGGATCGCTGACCCCTCCGCGGTCGCCCGCGGCTGGGAGCAAGCCGGTTTTCGACGGTTGCACATTGTTGACCTCGATGCCGTCGCCGGTCACGGCTCGAACGATCGCGTCATCCAGGAGATACTGGCGACGACACACATAGATGTGCAGATCGGCGGAGGCATCCGCACGGAGGAGCGAATCGAGTGGCTGCTCGAGAGCGGCGCGAGCAGTGTGGTCATCGGCACGCGTGCGCTGGAGGACCCGTCGTGGCTCGAAGAGGTGGCCACACACCTCCCCAATGAGTTGCTCGTCGCGGCAGATGTGCGCGATCGCCGTGTTGTGACGCGTGGCTGGCAGCATACACCTGGAAGCGACATCTTCGACGCCTTGCGAGAGCTCGCGTCGCTACCCCTTGCGGGCCTCATTGTCACGGCCGTTCACCGTCAGGGCACGCTCAGAGGATCGGACTTGCCGCTCATGGAAGACGTGGTCGAGGCCACACCGTTCCCGGTCTATGCGGCTGGCGGGATCGCATCCCTCCAGGAGCTTCGAGCCCTCGACGAGCGGGGACTCGCCGGGGCGATCGTGGGCATGGCGCTCTACACCGGAGCGATCGACGCACGGATTGCAGCGACCGAGTTCGAGGAATGAAACGAGGCCACGGCCAGGCGGCACCGCTGGAAGCCGACAGTCTGGACGCCTTACTGAGCGCGGTCGCCGAAGTGGCGCGCGCCGCAGGCGATGTTGCCGTGTCCTACTTCGATCAGGCGCGCCGATCGGCGCTTGCCATTGAGGTCAAGGCCGATGGCTCGCCGGTGACCGCGGCTGATCGCGCGGCGGAATCGACAGCACGAGAGTGGATCGAGCGCCGCTTCCCGGCTGACGGCATTGTCGGCGAGGAGCTTGGGGTCGTGCGGCCGGCCGCGACCCGTCGGTGGTTCATCGATCCGATTGATGGTACCAAGAGCTTCGTGCGCGGCGTGCCATTGTGGGGCACCCTCATTGCGGTCGCGGAGGGCGAGGCGGTTCTCGCCGGGGCCATCTATTGCGCCGCTGCGGGTGAGCTGGTCGCTGCCGCCACCGGACGCGGTGCCTGGTGGAACGGCGTGCGTTGCAGTGTCTCCCGGGAAGCGCGGCTCGCGCACGCGACGGTCCTGGCAACCGAGGCAGTGGCGCCCGCCGGCTCGCCGAGCGCGATCCGGCACCGTCCGACTTCGGGCCGCTCGTCGGGATCGACACGCACCCGCACCCCCGCCGCCGGAACCGCGCCATCCAACGTATCCGCTCGTCTCGAGGCCTGGCGCCAACTGGCCGAGCGCGCCGGCGTGGCCCGGACGTGGGGCGACGCCTATGGCTATCTGCTCGTAGCCACCGGCCGCGCGGAGGTGATGGTCGATGCGATCATGCATCCATGGGACACCGCGGCGCTCGCCCCCGTGGTCACTGAGGCCGGTGGCGCATTTACCGACTGGGACGGCGCCCCGACCGCGCTGGGGGGCAGCAGCGTCGCCACGAATGCCGCGCTGGCACAGGAGGTCCGCGGGATCCTGAGAAAAGCGGGATTAGGGGCCGGCGCGTCGCGCCCGCGGACCCGCACTTCGGTGTCAAACACGTAACCTCACCCACGGGCTCATAGCGTGCCACACCAATTCATCATCGCCGACGTCTTCACATCGACCGCCTTTGGCGGCAATCAGCTGGCGGTTTTTCTTGATGGGCAGGGCTTGTCTACTCGGGCGATGCAAGCGATCGCCCGCGAGATCAACTTCTCCGAGTCGACGTTTCTGTTGCCGCCCGAAGATCCGGCGCACACCCGACGGGTGCGCATCTTCACCCCGCACCGAGAGGTACCGTTCGCCGGCCATCCGACGGTCGGGACTGCGGCGGTGATCGCTCATCACGGACTGGTCCAGATGCGGGACGGCCAAACGACCATCATCCTCGGCGAAGGCATCGGGCCGGTTCCAGTCGATGTTGCCACCCGGGGTAGCGCCCTCTCGTGCCGGTTCACGCTCGAGCGTGGCCTCGAGCGCCCCGCAGGAGCCCCGTCGCTTACCGCGGCGGCTGCTGCATTGTCGCTCCCGAACGAGGCAGTCGTGGATGCGTGGTTCGCAAGCGTAGGCCTTCCCTTTTGCTTCGTTCGCCTCGGCAACCGCGACGCCGTCGATCGCGCGACGCTGGCGCGTGGCCCGTGGGCAGCGCACTTCGCCCGCGCGTGGGCGTCGGACATCTTCCTCTTCGCCGGTGGCGGAGGACCGGGCGAGCGCGTCTACGCCCGCATGTTCGGACCATTGGTTGGCGTCGAAGAGGATCCGGCCACGGGGTCCGCCGCCGCCGCGCTCGCCGCGTCACTGGCCGATGCCGCGCCCGCTCGCGAGGGCACGTTCAACTGGCAGGTCGACCAGGGCGTGGCGATGGGTCGCCCGAGCATCATCGACATCTCGGCCGACAAACGGGACGGCCGCACGATCCGTGTCCGCGTCGGGGGCAACACCGTGATGACGGGGGAAGGCAGTATTACGGTGCCGGCGGGATACTAGCAGGGCGACGCATTGCGTCGCCCCTACCCGCCGGATCGCAAGCGCCGTTGTGATCCCCTGACCCCTGGCCGCCTTTCACCCTCTACTTCTTTTCCGCCACCAACACCACGAACGTGCCTGGCACTGGGCGTGGGAAGCGTTGCCCCTCGACGGGCTCGAGCTTCGCAGTGACGAGGTAGATCGTGTGCGTCTTGGGGTCGAGCGCCATGGTGCGCGCGCCGAGTTCCGTCTTGACCGTGCCCAACTCGGTGTATTTGTCGGGCGAATCCTCGTGAACGACAGTCAGCGTGCCGTCACCGTTGGAGCTGAACGCCAGCCCCGCGCCTGCGTCGAAGCGATTGGCATCGACGCGAGCACCGATCGGGACCGTGGTGATGACTTTCCCGGCTTCCGCGTCGGAGATCGCCATCACCTGGTTGTGGCATCCGCTGAACAATCGGTGATGCTCCGGATCGATCGCGAGTCCGGATGGGCTCTGACAGGGGGCAAGGGACCATTGGCGAACGATCTTGAGCGTTTTCAGGTCGATCGCGACGAGCAGGCTCTTGTCCTCGATGTTCGCGTACACCGTCCCGTGATTGTCCGACACGCCAAACTCCGGCCCGCCCGGAAGCGCGACACGCCCCACGACTTTGCCAGTGCGCCCGTCGACGACCGTCGCCGAGTGGGCGTCGCCATTCATGCTCACGGCGTAGTGGGTGGCAGGATCGTACAGCATTGCATCGTCGTCGGGGTCAGCGCGAACCGTGCCGATGGACTGTAAACTCTTGAGATCGAAGATGTGGATGGCCGTATCCCCTGCGGCCGTGATGAATCCACGCCCGAGGTCGTAGGCCAGCGCGACGCCGTGCACGTGTGGCGTGTTCGGAATGTCGCCGATCACCGCGCCATTGTCGGGATTCACGACCAGCACGTGCGTGCCGCGGGTAATGAACAGCCGGTGCGCCGCCGTGTCGAAGGCGAGATAGTCCCAGCCGCCATCCCCGCCGACCTGATACCGCTTCGTCACCGTGTATCCGGGGTCCTGCGCGAGTGCCGTGCCCGTGAGCGGCCCCGCGATGAGGCACGCCACACCGATGGCGAGCAGGACGAGGGAGCCCCGACGCGCAATCGTAGGCGTCGCAGACGAGTGGACGCAGCGCAGCAGCGCTTTGGACGTGAGGGTGAGTCGAGACGGTCGCGAGCGCATTGACATACCCTGGCTTGAGGGAGGACGGACCCACGCCCCGAGCAAGATAGGGGGCAGACCTGACGGGAGGATTACAGGGTTAGAACACCTCCACCGCCGTCTTCGAGATCCGCGTCGTATCCCCGACATAGGCGAAGGCCACGTCCCGCATGTACGTCTGCGCGACCCGTTGGATGTCAGCCGGGGTGACGCGGCGAAGCTCGTCGACAAACCGATCGGCTTCGCGGTAGTCGCCCTGATACAGCTCGGCACGCGCCAGAAAATTGGCCTGATCGGCGTCCGTCTCGTTGTCGAGGAAGTACTCCGTGATGAACTGCTGGACGAGGTGATCCAGCGCCGCAGGATCGACGAGGTTCGCTTGGAGCAGAATGATGTTGCTCCGCATGAGATTCAGGACGGTGTCCGGCTGCGTCGTCGTGACGTACAACCCGCCTGCGGACACCGCACGGTCGAGAAATGGCGCGTTGACCGCGTATGACAGATTCCGTCGAGTGCGAATCTCCGCGAAGAGCTGTCCTGAAAGCGCGGAGGTCGCGAGCCGCAATGCCTCGTAGTCAGCACTTGTCGCGGGCGGACCGTGAAAGTACCCCAGGATGTAGTTCGTCGGCAGCGTGCGCGCGCGCAACACGAGGCTGGTTGCGATGGGCGGCAGCGCGGCAGGGATCGCCCAGTGATACATGCCTGCCGGCAGCCGCGAGAGAGAGGCGTGTACCAGTCGCTGGACGTGTGGCGCGTCGATGTTACCCACGATCACGATCAGCATTCGCGATCGCACCATTTGGGTCGCCACGTACCGCCGAAGACTCGATCGCGAGATCGCATCGATCGAGCGCTCGGTACCGACCAGCGACCGACCATAAGGACTGCCCGCGAAGGCTGCGCTGTCCGCGAGCCACTCGACGAGTGCATTGGCGTTGTCGTCGCGCTGTCGCACGGCGGACAGATACTGTTCTCGGATGATCTCGACGTCGGCCGAGTCGAGTCGCGGCGCCGTGAGGCGATCTGCCAGGATGGCCCAGGTGGAGTCGAAGGTGGCCGAAGTGGCCCGGACACCGACGACGGTCCAGTCGAGCTGTGGTTCCACCACGATCGTCGTGCCGAGGCGCGCCATTGTCCGACGCAACACTGATCGCGGGTAGTGCACCGTTCCGCGCTCGGACACGTCCAGCAGGAAGGGCTCGATGCCCGCTGTCTCGTCCGTCACCTGGCGTGCACCGCCAAGCAGATAGACGTTGGCGGACACCACATCGTTCGTCACGACACGGCGGAGGATCACCGGGATGCCATCGACGACAAAGCGTGTCGTGTCTGCGATCTCCCGCGGGGGTGTGTGCCCAGCGGACGGCCAGCCGATGAAGGCCGCCACAATGGTTCCCATGCGCCAGGCCCGAGTCATTGGATCGCACCTTTGAGCTCGGCTTCCGTAAGGCCGATGGACGCTCGGTCGGCGGGCGCGATCAACACACCAGTCACGTGGGGCTGCCCCACGATGTACCGCCGGGCATAGGCCGCCAGATCCTGCCGTGTCCGCGCCGCCATGTTGTCCACGTATCCGTAGTAGTACTCGAGGTTCGCGACGCTCCACCAGAAACCGACGGTATGCGCATAGCCCGACCCCCGTTCACGCCCGAAGGCGGAGTTGACCGCACGTCTCGCCTTGACCTCCGCCAGCTCTTCTGTCGAGACATACCCGACGCTGTCGAATCGCGCGATCTCGTGATCCAGGCCGGCGAGCGCGGCACGCAGCTTGTCCGCGGTCGTCTGCCCGCTGATGGTGATCGGGCCCGTGTGGTTCAGCGTGTAGTAGTTGACGTCGATGGATTGGAACAGCCCAGCGTCCACGAGGCGCTGCTGAAACGTGGAGCCCGGCTGATTCAGCGCATCGGAGAACACGTCCGCGGCATACGTCGCACCTGGGTCAGCCCCGACACTCGGCCCCTGCCACTGCACCACGACGCTCACAGCCCCCACCGGGGCCTCCGTGATCACGGCATTGTTGCCCGTGAGCGGCGGGATGGGCGGAATGGGATACGCGACGAACGGGTTCGGCGCCCGGGGCCAATCTCCGTACAGCTGCTGCGCCAGGGCGAACACCCGGGCCGTATCGACGTCGCCGGTCACGATCAACGCGGAGTTGTTCGGGACATAGTACCGATGCTGGATGTCCCGCATCTGCTCGGGGGTGACCCGACGGACGACATCGCGGTCGCCGATCACATTCTTCCGGCTCCAATTGCCCGGCCACAGCTTCTGGCCCATCGTTTGGATCAATGCGAAGAAGGGGTTCGCCTCCTGTCGATCGTACTCCCCGATCACCACTTCTTTCTCGCGCGCCAACTCATCGGATCGAAAAAGCGGGGTGCGCAAGGCGGCCGCCATGAACCGTAGGCCACCCGCGAGACTGTCTGACGGCAGCGTGAGGTAGTAGCTCACACTCTCTTCCTCGGTCCGTCCGTTGAAGACGGCCCCGAGCTCTGCGGTCCGATCGAGAAATGCCTCCGGCTGCGGGTAGCTCTCGTTGGCCTGGAAGAACATGTGCTCGTACATGTGTGCGAGGCCGGCGTAGTCGGGCGTCTGCGTAAAGGACCCGTTCCGTACATCGATCTCGATCGTTGCGAGCGGCACCCCATGGTTCTCGACAACGACCACCTCCAGCCCGTTCCCCAGCTGGCGGCTGTGCGTTGCCCGCTCGAGCAGCGCCCGCTCCGTCGCCGGCGCGCTCGGCCCGCTGGCGCCCGTCGAAGCGGCGCCCGCGCCGTGGGGCCCGTGTATCACGGTTGGTGCACCGCCGGAGGCCGGAGAGAGCGTCCCTTGTGCGCGCAGTCCGTCGGCCACGCACGCGATGAGGGCGACCGCCATCGCGGTGGCGACCCTCGTGACCGCGCCATGCGCCCGCGCGTCGGCGCTTAGGCGGTCGAGCCGTCCCCTCGACTGTCCGGCCCGGCGCGTTGTGGGGGACTCGACCCCACGGCACATTCCCTTGCAGATCATGGCGACAACTCTCTCGGAAGACGCGCTCGAAGCCCTAGCGGCGCGGTTGGGCCCCGGCCGGCTGCGGCGCGACGAGCCACTAGCGCCGTACACGACGTTCAAGATCGGTGGGCCGGCGGACCTCCTGTACGATGCCACATTGGCCGATGCGCTCGCAAATGCGGTCGCCGCGGCGCGCGCCCTCGGTGTGCCCTTCTTCGTGCTCGGGCTCGGCGCGAACATCCTCGTCGGCGACCGCGGGGTCCGCGGGCTCGTCATACGAAACACCGCAGGTCATTTCACGTTCCACGATGATGGACGATTGTGGGTCGAGAGCGGCGCAGTCGTCGCGCACCTCATCCGGGAGGCGGTGGGCCGTGGTTGGTCCGGGCTCGAGCACTACGTCGGTATTCCGAGCACAGTGGGCGGAGCCATCTGGCAGAATCTGCACTTCCTCTCTCCCGCACCCGCGCGTGAGCGCACGGTCTTCATCGAGGAAGTCTTCCATTCCTGCGTGCTGCTGACCGAATTCGGCTCACAGATCATCGCCGATCGTGCGGCCATGGCGTTCGCGTACGATACCAGTGCGTTGCACACGCGGCCTGATATCGTGCTGAGTGTCGTCTTCCAGCTGACGCACGGCGACCCCGGCGAGATGCACCGCATCATGCAAGAGAACCTGAGTTGGCGCGGTGCCAAGCACCCGTGGCTCGAGCACTACCCGAGCGCGGGCTCGATCTTCAAGAAGATCGCAGGGGTCGGCGCCGGCCGGCTCATCGAGCAGGCAGGTTTGAAGGGGTTTCGACACGGCGGCGCGCAGATCTCACCGATCCATGCGAACATCATGGTCAACCTCGGCTCCGCCACCGCTGCCGACGTGCGCGCGCTCATCGGCATCGCGCAGGAAGCCGTCGCACAGAAGTTCGGGCAACACCTCGAACCGGAGATCGGGTTCGTGGGGGTGTTCTAGAACGGGCTATGCGGCAGGCGCTGGGAACGACCACGACGCTGGCTGGCGGCGGGTAGGGGCGACGCAATGCGTCGCCCGCCGTTGGGCGAAACCGCGCACCGTGCACGTGTGTTGGGCGTTAGGGATGACGACGAATCATCCGTGGCAACGCCGCATCGCAGGGCGACGCATTGCGTCGCCCCTACCCGCCGGATCACGAGCCCTGACGCACCGTTCGGGGCCCCTACAACGCCGCCCCGAGGCGAAACACCGGCTCAAAATGCGCACCCGGCGCGAGCGAGCGTGTAATCCCGACCCCGGCGGCCCCGCCGAAGAAACGGACCAACACATTGAGGGAGGTCGGGATCCCAACCGTTGGTGACGAGACCGGGATCGTCATCCCGAATGGATTGATGAGGACGGCGTCGGTCTTGGGATCGACGCGATCGCCAAGTGCCACCAAGGCGCGCCGCGCGGCGAGCGTCGTCACGTCCGTCCACCCACTTTGTAGTCCTACGGCCAACGCCGGCGACGGGCTCGGGAAGAAGAATCCGCGCACGCGAAGGGGGGCGTGCCAGAACGGGAGCGCGAACTGCCCTTCGCCCTGCCAGATCGCTGCTTCGTTGCCGGCGAACTGTTTGTAATCGTACGCGAGCAGCCCCTCGACCGAGCCGATCTCGAACAACTGCTGCGGCGGAATCACGGCCCCCTCGACGATGCCCGCATCGACACGCCCGAGGAGAGTAAATGGTCCCCACGTGCGCCGGGCGGAGACCCGCGCCTCCACACGATCCCAGGCCAGTTGGCCGACTGCGGCCTGAACGCGCAAGCGGGCGCCGATCCCCTCTCCGACGAAGCCGGCGTCGATGCCCGGATTGAAGTCGAGTGTCACGGCGCTCTGGAAATATGACTCGGGCGACACATTGCGATTCGGACGGAAGAGCGAATCACTCATGAACACGGAAGGCGCAAAGATCCCGTGCGTCAGCAGCGCCCGCACGCCAGCGTCGTTACCCGGGCCGGCCTCGAGACGCACGAGGAACCGGCTGCCCCCCGCGGGCGTCAACCACTCGCGCAGCGCATAGACGGTGGCGCTTCTCCGGTCGACGTAGTCGTAGTTGTCCTGCAGGAACAGCGATTCCAGGAACGGACCACTCGTAAAGACGGTGGTGAAATCGTTTGTGATGTCCAGATACCGCGATGCCTGCACACCAACCAACCAGGGCGAATGCTGCCACTCCGCGCTCGCGCCCCCGCGGGCGGTCCCTTCGGTCCACGCCCACCCGGCGTTCGCGCGGACAGTGAGCCCGGGAGCGGCATCCCGAAAGTGGATACTCGCCCCGACTCCGGTAAACAGCCCTTCGACGCGATCGAAATGCACGAACTCGCCGAGTCGCTGGGTGCCGAATTCGACGTGTGGCGGCCCGCTCGTCCGCCACTGATCCGGCGCCACGTCGTTGAAGTCGGAGTCCTGCACCGCGCGGGTGGCGACCCCAATGGGTTGTTGCCAGTCTGAGAAACCGAGCAAACTGTCGCTCGGGGCGATCGAGAGGACATGGGGGAGCGCGCGCAGTGTGTCGGTCGCCAGCACCGTGTCGCTCGGTACGCTGTCGATGCGCCGCCCCGATGCGGCTCCGGCACTCCCTGTGGCAGGCCGGCCGCCACCGACCACCGCTGCGGCCGCCGTCGTATCGTTGAGGGTGTACGGGCGGAAGTGGGTGACGAGCCGGAAAATGGACCGCGCGTCGCCAAGGAACGGCGATGACACCTCTCCCTCGATGCGCTGGACATCGGGCAGCCAGTAGCGGCCCGCGACCTGCCGATTCGTCAAGTCGATGAACGCCGCGGTGCGGTACGCGACACTCTGCAGGGTAGCGGCGAGACGTCGATGCCCACCGACCGTCTCGAAGGCACCCCGCAATCGCACGATGGCGGCACCCTCCATGTCCACGTACACATCGCCACGAAACACAACGGTGCGCGCAGGCAGCCCCGAGCGCGGCGTCACATGTACCACGGCCACCGGGATCGTGCGTCCGAGGACGGACAGTTTGAGCGCGGTGTCGCCGCCGGCAAACCGGTACACCGAGTCCCGATCCGCCGCGAACGGATGCACCACGCGGACCGCCGTGTCGCGCGCGATGGCCCGCCGAGCCATCCGGGTGGTATCACGCCCAAGAAACAAACCGAGACGATCACCGTAGAGAACAGGGACGATCCACGCCTGCTTGATGAACGCGAGGGCCGAGATGTTGGGCCCGGAGAGTTGCGAGCGGTAGCCGATGAGGTGCTGCGCGAAGGCGCCGGTCCGCGCCCACCGCGCCCGACTCTCGATCTCCTCGACCTGCGTTGCCCCCTCGGTGCCGTCTGGCTGGCGGACGACCAGTGACAGCTCGCTCTCAGCAATGACTTGATACGACTCGAGCCCTGGCGGAACGACAGTGTTCCGACGCGAGGCTCGCTCGACCAATGCCTGCAGCGCGGGTGACGCATACGTCGGCACGGAATCGCGCGGCGTCTGGCAGATGACTTGCCCCTGGACCGCGCACATGAGCGGCACGAGATACCGGAGACACACGTCTGGTCAGAGTTGAGCGAGGCACGTCATCTTTATCAAATATGGCTCGATCAGCCCCCCGGGTCTCCACACCCTCGCGATTGACGACGTATTGGGAGGCGAGCCGAGCACCCCGATATAGCGTTCTGATCGCGATGCCCCTCCTCATCGCGTACGAGGCGCTCGCGGCCTTTCTGTCGACCGGACGGACCGCGGAGCTCCGAAACGGCGCTGACGTCCTCCTCCGCCAGCTGTTCCTGACCGTCGCGGGTCGGACCTATGCCCCGCTGGTCTTCGGGGTGAGCGTGATCGGCTTGAGTGCATGGTACATCGCGCGCGACCTTCGCGCGGCCCGGACACCGCTCCGCGGTTGGGTGTTTGCCGCGATGCTGCTCGAGGCGGGCTTGCTCGCGCTCTGCTTTGGTACGGTGATTGGTTCGCTCGTGTCGCATTTGCTCGGCGTGGTCGAGTCCAGGAGTGCAGCGGATCTCATGGTCGGATACGCGAGCGGTGGGCCCGCCTGGTGGGTCACAACGTGGGTGACCCATCACGTGGGCCCTGGCGGAGGGATACCACCCGGCGGATCGATCGAGACCGCGCCAACGGCGACCAAGGTCATGCTCGCCCTCGGGGCCGGTGTGTACGAAGAGCTGGTCTTTCGCGTCTTGCTGGTCTCCCTGATCGCGGTCATTGCGCGTCGCATTTTCAGTTTGCGCCCGGTCGTGTCTGCGATTGTCGCGGTCGTGTGCTCAGCCCTGATCTTCGCGACATTTCACTACATAGGGCCGTACGGCGATCCGCTTCGGCTCGACTCGTTCATGTTTCGCTTCATCGGAGGCCTGGCCTTCAGCGCGCTCTACGTCACTCGCGGCTTCGGTATCACGGCGTGGACGCATGCGTTGTACGATTTGCTGACGCTCGTGGCGTGAGGGCGAGGCCCCTACACGTGCTCTCCCTCCGCTGCCGCCCACGCTTCCAACGCTGCATCCAGCGAGCGTCGGGCGCGCTCGAGCGCGATGCCTAATTCGACACTCTCGGTCACACCGTCTGGAGTCGTGTACAGCGAGGGATCGGCGAGTGCGGCGGTTATGCGGGCAACCTCTGCTTCGGCGACAGCCACGCGCGACATGACGTCGGCCAGCGCCTGTTCCGCGACGCGGCGCGCCGCACGGGACTCGGCACGCACGTCCTGTTTGCGCTCGGTGCGCCGATGCTCGCGCACACGGCGTAGTGCCTCTTCCTCCGACGCAGCGACCGCCGCCGCGTGCGCGCGCTCCTCGCTGGCGACTTCCCAGTCGGCGAAGCTGCCATTGAAGCAGGTGATGCGTTCGTCGTGCAGGACCCAGACGCGCGTCACGAGCGTGCGCAGGAGGGCACGATCGTGGCTGACCAACAACACCGTGCCGCCGTAGCGCTCGACGGCATCCTCCAACGCCTCGATCGATTCGACATCGAGATGGTTTGTCGGCTCGTCGAAGATGAGCAGATTGGCGCCCGAGAGCATCATCATGGCGAGCGCGACCCGCGCTCGTTCGCCACCCGACAGGGTGTCGGCGCGACGCTGCACTTCGTCCCCGCTGAAGCCGAACCGCGCCAGGTGTCCCTGGATCTGGCCACGCGTCCACAACGGGCGCAGCGCATTGATGATGGCGTAGAGGGTCTCACCAAGCGGGACCTGAGCGAGATCCTGGCGATAGTACCCGACAGAGATGGAGCCACCGAGCCGGAGGACGCCGGCCGTCGGCGCGCGCGCGCCGACTACCGCCTCCAACAGCGTCGATTTCCCCGCACCGTTCGGTCCGATGAATCCGATGCGGTCGCCACGCATGATCTGCCCATTGAAGCCGCGGATGAGCGCGCGGCCATCGATCTCGATGCGGACGCCGCGCGCATCGAGCACCTGATCGCCCCCCCGCTCTCGAGGCTCGAATACGACCGCCATTGCGTCCTCGCTGCTGGGCGGCGCGCTGAGACGCGGCAGCCGGGCCAATCGGGTTCGCCGACCCTTCGCCTGCCGGCTGTTCTGACCGGCGATGTTGCGCCGAATGTACTCCTCTTCCTTGGCGACCTGGCGGCGCTGGCGGTCGGCTGCACGTTCCCGCGTGAGGAGACGTTCGGCGTGCTGCATCACGAACGACGCATAGCCGCCGGTATACGGCGTGGCCGTCCCTTCGTCCACGTGCAACACGTGATCGACGACGGCTGCCAGGAACGCGCGATCGTGGCTGATGAGGAGCACGGTCGCGGACGTTTCCTGGAGGTACTGCTCGAGCCACTGGGTCGTCTCGAGATCCAGGTGATTGGTCGGCTCGTCGAGCAACAGGACATCGGCTGGGCTCACGAGCTGCCGTGCAAGCCCGAGCCGACCACGCTCGCCCCCTGACAGAGTCGCGAGCTCGCGCGAGCGGGCCTCCGTCGGCTCGAAGCCCAGCCCGTGAAGGACGGCATCGACCCGCGGCGCGATGGTATAGCCGCCTTCTCGCTCGAAGCGCTCGAGATCGTGGCCGTATCTGGCCAACGCCGCCTCGCTGGCGTCGGTTTCGAGCGCCGCGGCCTGACTCGCCAGCCGCCGCTCGAGCGCCAGCAATTCCGCGAACTCACCGGCCGCCGCCTCCCAGACGGTCGTGGCCGCTCCAAAGTCGCGATGCTGTTCCAGCAGCGAGACCCGCGTCCCCGCGACGCGAGAGACTTGCCCGCTCGTAGGGGCGAGTGCGCCGGTCAGCAGGCGGAAGAGCGTGGTCTTGCCCGTTCCATTGCGGCCCACGATGCCCCACTTGTCGCCGGCTGCGATCGTCACGGTCACGTCCTGCAGCAACGTCGTCGCGCCAAACTCCACCGCGACGTTGGCGAGGGAGAGGAGGGTCACGACCGCGCGCTCGACTGCTCGGTCGCGATCCAATCCTTCCACGCAGATTCGTCGAGACCGATGGTCAGCCGCTGCTGCCACCGCACCATGGGTGTACGCAACAACGCCGGTTCCTCGGCCAGGCGTTCCAGCCACCGGTCATCGGAGTAGTGCGCCGCGGAGAGGCCGAGCTCCGCGAATCGCTTGCCCTCCCGATCGACCAGCGCGCTGACTCCGAACCTCTGGGCGAAGCGCCTCAGTTCACCGAGTGCCGCAGCGCGTTCGGCCAAGTCGACGAAATGCACGCGCACGCGGCGTTCGGCAAAGAATCGCAATGCTTTTCGCGTGTCCGCGCTCCGCTTCGTCCCGAAGATCTGCACTTCCATGCAAGGGAAAATAGGCGCCCGTCGCTACCGACCCCACCCGCCTGAACGATTGCGACCAGCCCTCGCGCGTCGTACGACCCACCGCTGCTCGTTCACCCGGCTCCGTTACACTCCAGCCGAAGCCGGGGCACCAGTCAGCTCTCTGCTCATGACCTCGAGGTCATAGCCGTCCCGGCGGATCCGCAAATCGTAATACAGTAGCGTGACGAAGACGGTGTAGATCGGATAGACGAAGACGTTGATGGTGCCCGTGAGGACGGTATAGGCGGTCATGAGACCGGGATACTGCACCGTCAGCACGGTGCCGAGTCCCACCAGCAGGGCGAAGAAGGCGGCGAAGATACAGAACACCAGCACGAACACTCCCATGATGCGCCAGACCGCCCCCTCGGTCAGCGCCATCGACCGCGAGAAGGCGTTACCCACTGTCGTGCCCTCCAACACAATCACCATTGGGACGGCGAAGATGCGCGCATATGTGGAGAGGAACCCCAGGACGACGCCCGCGAGCCCCAGGGCGCCTCCCGCGATGGCAGTGACCCCGCCAACGCGTCCGCCCATCGTCGCGGTCATACCGGTAGCGAGGAATGCGAACACCATGACCAGGACCAGCATGACGGCGAAGACGGTGATGATCGTCGCGAACGTGCCGCCAAGAATCGGCAGCAGGCGCGAGAGCACCCGTCGTATCGCGTACAGCACATCGACCCGGTCGTGCACATAGCTGTCCGACACGCCGACCGTTACAGCCGCCGTGCTGAGGAGGGCGAGAATGGCGACGACGACGAAGGCAGCGAAGTAGCCGGGCGACGGCATGGCCGCGCGTTGCGGCGCCATCGCCGTTACCTCGAGGACGATCACGGGAATCAGAAACACGGCCGCGATCGATACGAATTGGAGGTAGTGCCGGCGCAGCAGCTGAAAGGCCGCATCGACGAGCTCCGTTGCCGTGCGTGGTCGAAGGACAGTCGGCATGACTCTCGTATCCCAGCTTTGAAAGCCCGGCGCTAATAGTAGCAGCCCCGCGCATACGTTTCCCTACGCCCTAATACCCAACTCCGGTCCCATGCGCTATCACCCCTCCTGGTGGCTTCCCAATCGGCACGCCCGCACGCTCTGGCCGCGTTTCGTGCGCCGCCTCCCGGTGGTGGCAACGCAACACGAGCGCTGGAACACGCCCGACGGCGATGTGGTGGAAATCCGCAGACTCCCGGCGCGCGCCGAGGACGCTCCGCAGCTGGTCGTGCTTCACGGGCTCGAGGGGACGGCACGGTCGCACTACGCTCGGGGTGCGTTAGCTGAGGCGCGCCGACGTGGCTGGGGCGCGTACTTGCTGCTGTTCCGCTCGTGTGGCGATGCGCCGAACCGCACACGCCGATTCTACCACTCGGGCGAGACGGGAGACCTGGGGTTCGTCGTCGAACGTGTCCTCGCACACCATCCCCAGGCGCCGATCGTGCTGGTGGGCTACTCGCTCGGCGGCAATGTCCTCCTCAAGTGGCTCGGTGAGCAGGGCGATGGCGCGTCACCGCGCATCCGTGGAGCCGCTGCCGTGTCGGTGCCGTTCGATCTGGCGCGCGGGTCCCGACACATCCAGCGCGGTTTCGCGCGGGTCTACCAGGCGCATTTCCTCCGTTCGCTGAAACGGAAGACCTTCGAGAAACTGGCCCGGTTCCCCGACATTGCTGACCCCGCGCGTGTCGCCGGCGTGCGGACATTGTACGATTTCGATGAACTCGTGACCGGGCCGTTGCACGGGTTCGCCGGGGCGGAGGACTACTACGCCCGATCGAGCGCGCTGGGATTCCTGTCGCGCGTGCGTGTGCCGACGCTTCTCCTGAGTGCCTTCGACGATCCGTTTCTCCCCGCGGCCGTGCTCAACGAAGTCCGCGCCATCGCGGCCCGGACGCCGGCGCTCGTAGTCGAATTCGTTGCGCGCGGCGGCCACGTGGGATTCATCACCGGTCCGCCCTGGCGACCGTTTTACTGGGGAGAATGGAGAGCGGCGGAGTTTTTACACGGTTGCCTGATAGCGGGAATCGCGACTCCTAGCCCCTGATCCTCACGACCGCGACGCACCCCCGCGCATCCCGCCGATCCGCCAGCGTCAGGGTGCCTCCGTGCGCCTCCGCGATCTGACGGCACAGAACGAGACCGATGCCCGAGCCGTGTGGTTTGGTCGTGTAGAACGGCACGAACAGATTCGCGGTCCCGGCGAGCCCCGGCCCCTCGTCCACGACGCGAACCTCGGCGCCGTCATCAATGAGAGACCAGGAGAGCGTGACACCACCACCGGTCTCCAATGCGGCGTCGGCTGCATTGCGGACGAGGTTGATGAGGAGTTGGTCGAGTTGGTCGGCGTCGGCCGAAATCGTGAGCGTTGGACCGGGTGACACGGTGACCCCCACACGTGTCTCGAGTGTGGCGGTGCGACGGACCCATGTTTCCACATCGACTGGCGCCCGATTGGGCGGCGGCAGCTTGGCCAGTCGTGCATAGGACGACATGAGTCGGCCCAGTGCCTCGGAGCGTGCCGCGATGACGCCGAGGCCCCGGGAGACATCGGCACCCAGATCGGGTGGGGCAGGCTTGCGCGCCACCAGTGCACGCAGCGTGTGGGCGATCGACTGGATCGGCGCCATCGAGTTGTTGATCTCATGGCTCAACACGCGCACGATGCGCTGCCACGCAACGAGTTGTTCCTCGCGTAGTGTCCGGCTGAGATCCGTGAGAACGAGCAGGGTGTGTGAGCGACCCCCCTGCCGGACACGTGTGCGCCGCACGCCCCACCGACCGCCTCCGCCGGGCCACGTGACGTCCTCCACGCGCGGCACCTCGCCGGTCAGGACCGGCGCCAACTGAAGCGCGGCGGCTTCGCGTCCCAGGAGGCGTTCCCCGGGGAGCGCCAGCAGCCGTTCCCCTGCGCGATTGATGAGACGGAGACGGTCCTCTTCATCGAACACGAAGATCGCGACATCGATTTCCGCCATTACCGTCCGCAAGAGCGCCGTCGCCTCCATCTCACCGAGGCGGTTGACCCGCAGGAGCTCACTGAGGGTGTTCGTCTCGAGCAGTGCGAGCCCCAGGGGGTCGTCGGGACGAGCGCCAAGGACGCGAATCGTGTAGTCCCCCTCCCGCAGCGACGCGATCGCGTTGGCAAGCGTCTGGAGCGGCCGCACGACGGTTGCTCGCACAAGCCACGCGCCGCCGATCCAGCACGCAGCGAGTCCGCCCAACGTCACCCACCGGACCGGGGATGCGGCCCCTGCGCGTCGCAACGCAACCGCCACGACGACCATGCTCGGCAGCGCGGGAAGGAGCGCCAGTGCGACGACGCGGTGCTCGTGCCGCACGCGATCCCATAACCGCAGGCTCGGGCCGTCGCTCTCAGCCATGGCAGGGAAGGTAGTGTGGGCCGGCGCTCAAGCGCCCGCCCCGTCACCCCGTTGTTTCGGTCTTCAACTCTGACTCGTGCCCTCGAGACGCCGATACAGCGCGCTGCGGCTCAGACCGAGGGCCTTGGCAGCCTGACTCACGTTGCCCCCGAACCGCGCCAGCGCACGCTCGATGATCGCGCGCTCCGCTTCGGCGAGCGTGAGGTCTTCGAGGCGGGCGGGTGGTCCCGGCGGCCGGAGACCCAAGTCACCGGCGCGCAAAATGGCGCCCTGCGCCAGCAACACGCCGCGCTCCACCGCGTGATCGAGCTCCCGGACGTTGCCCGGCCAGCTGTGGGTGAGCAGGGCCTGTGCGGCTCCTGCCTCGAGCGTGAGGCCCCGCCGCCCGTAGCGCAACGCATGCCGCTCGAGGAAGTGTCGGGCGAGGGGCAGAATGTCCTCGCGCCGATCCCGAAGCGGCGGCAGTGCGATCTCGATGGTGTTGATGCGGAAGAGCAGATCTTCGCGGAACCGACCGCCGACGACTTCGTCCCGGAGGTCGGCATTGGTGGCCGCAAGGATGCGCACGTCCACACGCTTCATGCGCGACGAGCCGACGCGTTCCACCTCGCGCGTCTGCAGCACGCGGAGCAGCTTCGCTTGTTGCGCCAGGGAGATGTTGGCGATCTCGTCCAGGAACAGCGAGCCGCCATCGGCCAGCTCGAAACGGCCTGCGCGGTCGGTCTTGGCGTCGGTGAATGCGCCGCGCACGTGACCGAAGAGCTCACTCTCGAAGAGGCCTTCCGAGAGTCCGCCGAGGTTGACTGCGGTGAACGGCTTGGCCGCCCGCGCGGATGCGGCGTGCAGCCACTGCGCGACGAGCTCCTTGCCCGTCCCGTGCTCGCCGGTGATCAGGACGTTCGCGTCCGACGGGCCGATGCGGGCCATGAGATCGAGCACCGGCCGCATGCGTGGCGACTCCGCGATCAGGAGCGGCCGGCCGGATGTCCCCTGCAACGTGTCGATCTCGGTCTGCAGCTGCCGCCCAGCGCGCAGCGCTCGGCCCATCTCGATCTGCCGACGCAGGGTGAGCAGGAGTCGCGTGTTGTCCCACGGCTTCTCGACGTAGTCGTACGCCCCACGCCGCATCGATTCGACGGCACCGTCCACACTGCCCCACGCGGTCATGACCGACACGGGCAAGGTCGAATCGATCGCCCGAATCCGTGCGAGCAGGTCGAGCCCCTCCTGACCCGAGGTCGTGTCGCGCGCATAGTTCAGATCGATGAGTGCCGCGTCGAAATCATGGTGCTGTACCGCGATCAGGATTCCGGCCGGAGAGAGCGCCGTTTCCACGTCGTAGCCCTCGCCTTTGAGCAAGAGCTGCAGCGCCTCGAGGATGTCGGGCTGATCGTCCGCGACGAGAATCCGCGCCAGGCGCGTCATCGTGGTCGTCGTCGCATTTGCTGTTGGGAGTGTCGCGGTCATGATTGCCCCACCTGTGCCGCTGAGTGCCGTCCGCGCGATGCGTCGGATCGGCGGGTAGGGGCGACGCAATACGTCGCCCGCCGTTGGCGTCGCCGAAAATCATTCGGGCCGGTGCGTTGCCCGCCGTTGTGTCGCGCGCACATGATCATTCGCCCCGCAGGGCCGTGACGGGATCTACACCGGCTGCGCGCCGCGCCGGGAGATAGCTGGCGAGCGCCGCCACCGCGCAGAGCAACAGCGTAACCCCGGCGAATGTGACGGGATCGAGTGGCGTAACGCCGAAGAGCAGCGAGCGCATCGCCCTGGCGAGAATGACCGCTCCACCGACCCCGATCAGCACTCCAATCGCCGCGAGTCCCAGCGCGTTCTGGACGATGAGGTGCATGATTTGGCGACGCCGCGCACCCAGCGCCATGCGGACCCCGATTTCCGGAACCCTCTGGGACACCATGTACGCGAGCACGCCGTAGAGTCCCAAGGACGCAAGCAAAAGCGCCACCATCGAAAAACTTCCCAGCACCGACGTCGTGAAGCGCTGTCGCGCCGTTTGGTCGGCCAGGTCCTGCTCGGCGGTAACCATCCCGGTGACCATCACATCGGGATCGGCCGCGGCCACGGCTCGACGAATAGCCGGGATGAGCGCGGCCGCAGGCCCTGCGGTGCGCAAGACGGCATCCGCGGCACCCCACACGGGCCGCGTGTACGGCATGTAAATGAGCGGATCGGGTTGGTCGCTGGTCAGATTGCGCTTCACGTCACCCACGATGCCAATGACTCTCACCGCGATCGGCTTTTGAAAATCGGGGTCGTACACCGAACCGTTCAACACGGTCAGCGGGTGGTCGATGGGATCGGTGCCGTCCGGCCAATAGCGGCGCGCCATGGACCGCGTGATGATCGCCACCGCAGCGTCCGGGGTCATGTCCGCATCGGTGAAATCGCGTCCATGGAACAAGGGGATGTGCATCGTCGCGAAGTAGCGGGGTGTCACCGTGACGTATCCAACGCCCACCGTGTCGGCGGCGGGATCCTTGCCGTCGACACCAACCGACAATGGCACGCCCGCGGGCCCAATCGGTGCATGGTTCACCATCGCGCCGCTCACCACGCCGGGAACGCTGGCCGTTGCCAGGTCGCGCTCGAATCGGGCAAAGCGCTTGGCGGGGTCCGCCATCTCGGGCGTCCGAGCACCGCCCATCCGCCAAATGACGAGGTGGCTCGGATCAAACCCGACGTCGAGATGTCGAAGGTTGCTGAAGCTCCGCACCAGCAATCCGGCGCCCACGATCAACACCATCGAGATGGCCAGCTGACCTACGACGATCCCTCCTCGTAGACGCAGGCCCCGAGGCGTCCCGCTCGTCCCACGACCGCCACTCTTGAGCGTCGCGACGAGTTGGGTCGGTCGCAGCGTCATGAGAGGTACGAGGCCGCACAGGCCCACGGCAGTGACCGCGGCGACGATCGCGACCAGGATCGCCCGATCGTCGACGGTGATCTCGTCCAGGCGAGGGATATCGCCGGGCGAGGTCGCGACGAGCAACCGGACGGCTGCGAACGCGATGACGATGCCGATGCCCGTGGCGGCTATCGCTATGATCGAGCTCTCGGCGAGTAGATAGCGAACCAGGCGCCCGTAGCCCGCGCCCATTGCCGTGCGCACCCCGAGCTCGCGCGACCGCGCCAGCCCACGTACGAGTGACAAGTTCGCGACATCGCTGGTGGCCAGCAGGAAGATCAGCAGAACTGCACCGGCCAGTACGGCGAGTGCGGGCCGGACGTCGCCGACGACCGCATCTCGCATGGACGTCACATTCCCCACGAGTCCCGAATCGGATGCGGGAAACGCGGCCGCCAACCGAGTGGCCACCACGCTGAGACGGCGCCGCGCCTCGTCGATCGACACGCCCGGGCGCAAACGCGCGATCGTGCGCGAATCGGCGTGGTTCCCGCGCTTCCGGAGCGCACCCTGCATATGCGCCACAGTATTGAGCGGCAGGTAGACGTCCGAGCAATGTCCGGGCACCCACTCCGGGTATGCTTGCCCCCGGTCGAGAACGCCCACGATGGTATAACTGCCGACATCGGAATCGATGGTTCGACCAACTACGTGCGCATCGCCGCCGAAATTGGTCGTCCACTCGCCATAACTGAGTACTGCAACTGGCGCAGCGCCTGGCACGAAGTCACTCGCGACCAGCGTGCGCCCGAGCACCGCCCGCGCGCGCAAGAGCGGGAAGAAATCCTCGGTAACCATCGCCGCCAGCAGCTGAAAGGCGCCATCGTGGCGGCGCACCGTCACCGGTCCGCCCGTCTCGAACGCCATGCCGGTGAATGCGCCGCTCTGCTCGCGAAAGTCGACGAAGTCCGGATAGGACGGCGGGATCTTGTCGAATTGGGGCGCCGCGGACCACACGTTCACAAGCTGCGCCGGTTCGGAATACGGCAGTGGCTTGAGCAGCACGTTCCCGACGACGCTGTATGCCGCTGTCGTCGCCCCGATGCCGAGCGCCAGCGTCAGCGTCGCCGTCACGGTGTAGATCGGCGCGCGCGCCAGCGCGCGCATGGCGTGTCGAAGGTCCGCACCAATACCGTCGCCCAGGCGACGCGCCGACCATCGCACGCCGGACGCCATCAGGTCATCCAGCCGTCACGCAGCTGTACGATGCGCTTGCCCACCCCGGCGTTCTCCTCCGAGTGGGTCACCTGGACGATGGTCGTCCCCTTGGCGTTGAGATCGCGGAACATGGTCATGATCTCGCGCCCCTGACTCGAGTGCAGATTGCCCGTCGGCTCATCGGCGAGAATCACGGCGGGCCGCGCAATCACCGCGCGCGCGATGCCCACGAGCTGCTGTTGGCCGCCCGAGAGCTGCCGCGGGTACAGGTCCTTCTTCCCGACGATGCCAAATCGATCGAGCGCGTCCGCGACCAGCGCCTGGCGCTCCGCCTTGGGGACGTCGCGATACGACAGCGGCACCTCGAGGTTCTCCGCGACCGTGAGCTCGTCCAGCAGATGGTACTGCTGGAAGACGAAGCCGATGTGGCGGCGACCGAGTGCGATCCGCCCCTTGTGCGGCAGTCGATGCACCGCCTGCCCGGCGAGTGCGTATTCACCGGTCCAGCCGCTGTCGAGCATGCCGAGCACGTTGAGCAGTGTGGACTTCCCCGCGCCCGACGGACCCATGATCGAGACGAAGTCACCGAGCGCGATGTCGAGCGTGATGTTGCGAAGCACGTACGTCCGCGTGCCCCCGGCTTCGTAGAACCGCTCGAGGTTCCGCATCGAGACGAGCGGACCATCGGTGACGAGCGGCGCGGCGGCCGGGCCGACGCCCACGGCGCCCTCCGGCGCCTCGCGGGTTGCAGTTCGGCGAGAGAAAATCATTCGGTCCTCAGCGTCGTGACAGGATCGACGCGGGCCGCGCGCCGGGCGGGAACGTAGCAGGCAACCACAGACACCAGGGCCAGGAGCACCGCGACGCTCGCGAAGGTGAGCGGGTCGGTGGGACTCACGCCAAAGAGCTGGCTCGCAACGAACCGTGTGACGATGAACGCGCCCGCCAACCCGATGACACCCCCGGCGACCGCGGGCACCACGCCCTGTTTGAGCATGAGGGCGATCACATCAGTGGCGTGTGCACCAAGCGCCAGCCGTATCCCGGCCTCGTGGCTGCGCTGCGCCACGACGTAGGAAACCACGCCGTACAGGCCAACGGCCGCGAGCGCCAGCGCGACGATCCCGAAGAGCGTGAACAGCACGGCACCGATGCGATACGGCTTGAACTGCGGATCGAGCACATCGGCGAGCGCATGCACATCGATGTACGGAAGGTTTGGCGCGAGCTCGGCCAGCGTCTTCCGTACCTGCGGAATGACCTGGTGGGGGTCGCCTGACGTGCGAACGATGAGTGTCGGCGGCATACCGGGATTGCGCTGCGCGTACGGCACCACGAAGTACGCGGTCGGCGGTTCCGCGAGCTCCTCATACTTGCCGTCGGCCATGATGCCCACCACGTAGGTGCACGGCGGCGTCCCCGATCCCCCCGGGCCGGTCGAGACAAGGAAGCACTGGCCGATGGCGTGTTGTGTTGGCCACAGGCGTCGCGCCATGGTCTCGTTGATGACCGCGACCGGCAGTGTCCCCGCGCGATCTGCTGCCGAGAGGTCGCGGCCCTGCAGGAGACGGGCCCCATCGACGCGGACGATGTCCGGCGCCGCGAAGTTTATCATGAAGGGCCGACGGTCCCGGTGAGTGGTGTCTTGTCCGGGAAGAGACACGCGCAATCCCATCATGCCCTGGAACGGCGGGAGGCCGACGTAGCTGGCGCCGGCCACTCCGGGCAGCGCGGACAGACGCTCGACGGCCCGGTTGTAGAACTCCGCGCGAGCCGCCGAGTCGTAACCCGCCTGGTCGAGACCAATCGTCGTTGTAACGATGTGCGTGGCATCGATCCCCAGGTCGACCGCGCGCGCGTTCCGAAGCGAACGAACGAACAACCCGGCACCGGCCAGCACGACGAGTGACAACGCCGCTTGGAGCGCGAGCAGTCCAGCCTGGAGAATGGCGGGGCGCCGGCTCAGTCGACCAGTCGCACTGGCGATCGAGCTCAGGACGCTCGCGCGAGTTGTGAGCAATGCCGGTGCGAGACCAGCCGCCAGAGCCGTGACAAGAGCGATCGCGCCTGTAAACGCTAGGGCGAAAAGATCGAGGCCGGCTGCCGGAAGTGATAGCAGTTTGACACTTCCCGCTCCCAACACGCTGAGAACCGCCCCCAGCACGGCGCCGACCGATGCGAGCAGGAAGCTCTCGATCAGGAGTTGCCGAATGAGATGCGATCGCCGCGCGCCGAGCGACAGGCGGACGGCGAACTCGCGCTCGCGGCTCGCGCCTCGAGCGAGCAGGAGGTTCGCGACGTTCGCGCACGCGATGAGAAGAACAAAGGCGACCGCACCGGAGACCCAGAGGGCAATGGTCGCAGACGGACCGCGCTCCGGTCCCAACGCAGCCAGCAACGGCGCCGCGATCACACGCACATTCGGGTCGAGATCGCGAGCGGCGACCGCGTCCACTCGGCGTTTGATCCCGGTTGCCTCGAGCTCCGCGTCATGAGCCTCGACGCCCGGCGCCAGTCGAGCCACGAAGCTCAGCCAGATCGCGTGGCGCTCTGGCAAGATCTCCGGGCCGAAAAAGCCGTGTATCTGCGCGAACGGCAACCACACTTCGACCGGGTTGAGGTCGAAGCCTGAAAAGCCCCGCTGCGTGACGCCGACGATAGTGTAGGGACGCGCATTGAGCTGGATGACTCGGCCGATGACCCGCGGGTCGCCGCCAAAATCGCGCTGCCAGCACCCATAACTGATGACCGCGACCGGGTGTGCACCGGCGATGCTATCCTCGTCGGCCAGGAAGAAGCGCCCGAGCTCCGGACGAGTACCGAGGATGCCGAAGTACCCCGCGGTGACGTACTGGCCGTCCCACTGGCGCGCCGTGGGCCCGACACCAAAACTGAACTCACTGGCGGTGTACGCCGCGACGTCCTTGAGCGTGCGCTTGGCGGCACCGCGGAGGTCCGTGTAGTCGGGGTATGATCCCGGCGCCGCCACCGGAGACGGAGCGCCCGGCATGCGCCGCTCCAGATACAATCGGACGACGCGACCGGGGTCCTGAACGCCCGCTGGCGGCTTGAGAAAGAGATGCTCGGCCACGCCGAACATCGTCGTGTTGGCACCGATGCCGATCGCCAGACACAGCAGCGCGATCGTGGTGAACGCCGGCGCGTTGCGCAACGACCGCACTGCATACCGTACGTCGCCCCAGGCACCGTCCCAGAGCGTCGACCGGTCCTTCCGGATCATGCGACCCCGAATCCGCTCTGTCCCAGTGTGGCGGAATCAGCTGCGCGCCGTGCGCCTTCCTCCTCCTCGACGACGCGGCCGTCGAAGAGATGGATCGTGCGTTCCGCGTGGCGAGCGAAACGCGGATCGTGCGTCACCATGCAGATCGTGGCACCCCCTTCGTGCAACTCGCGGAGGAGCCCCATGACCGCCTCTCCGTTCTGCGAGTCGAGGTTTCCGGTTGGCTCGTCTGCCAGGAGGATCAACGGATCACCGGCCACGGCCCGCGCCACCGCGACGCGCTGCTGCTGACCACCCGACAGCTGGGCCGGGTAGTGTTTCGTGCGGTGCGCCATCCCGACACGCTCCAGCGCCTTCTGCACACGCTCCCGCCGCTCTGCCGATGGCATGCCGCGATAGGTCAGCGGCAACTCGACGTTCTCGTAGACCGTCAGATCGCCGATCAGGTTGAACGCCTGAAAGATGAAACCGATCTGCCGATTGCGAACTCGCGCTCGGTCGGCCGCCGACAGCGTCCCGACGCCTTGGCCGGCGAGTGTATACACCCCGCCGGTCGGAGTGTCGAGCAATCCGAGGATCGACAACAGCGTCGTCTTGCCGCATCCCGAGGGACCCCCGATCGCGACGTACTCGCCTTCGCGGATCTCGAGATGCACCTCGTCCAATGCATGTGTCTCCATCTCGTCGGTGTAGAACACCTTGGTAATTCCGTCGAGGCGGATGAGGGGGGCGGCGCCGCTGCTCGGTGTGAGCGGCGACGGAGTCTGTGATGTTGCCGTCGTCATTCGATACGCACCTTGTTGACGTTGTCCCACGCAGACATGTCTGAGATGATCACCTTGTCTCCAACCTTCAACCCACCGCGGACCTCAATCGTCGTGACCGAGGCGCGGCCAAAGGTTACAGGCTGGCGGACAGCGGTGTGACCATCCGCCTCTAGTTTAAACAACCCGACGGTCGCATCGGTTTGCGCGAACGCAGGTCGTCCTACATAGAGGACATTGTCCAGGCGCTCGATCTGGATCGTTCCGTCGACACTCAGGTCGGGCCGAGCCCCTGGTGGGAGCGCGGCCGGTAGGGTCACATCGACGTTCACGGTGCCATTGAGCACCACCGGGTCGATGCGCATCACCTTGCCCGTGACCACTCCGTTCCGGGTGTCTACGTCCACCGATTGCCCGATCGTCACGTCCTTGGCCTGGGTCTCTGGCACCTTGAGCACCGCCTTGAGGTGCCCTGGCTGCGCTACCTTGGCCAGCACCTGACCCGGCGTCACCCACTGGCCGAGTTCCCAGGGCAACTCTTGAAGTATTCCGCTGTCGCCGGCGACGACGTGCATTGAAGCGACGCGCTCGTTCTGAAACTCGACAATCGCCTTCAGACGGTCGATTTGCCGTTTCTGCACCTCGACCTGCTCGTCGATGCCATTCGTGAGCATCTTGACTTGGTCGCGTGCGGAGGCCACGCGCGTATTCGCCTCGCGAATGCGGTCCCCCGCGCTGTCGACTTCCATCCGCGACGAAAATCCCTTCTTATCGAGCTCCGCCAGTGCCACTGACTGGCGCGCCGCATTCGCCGAGTCTCGCAATGCCGTTGCGAGGGTGCTTTGCGCGGTCAGCTGCTCGTTGGAGAGCTGGGTGCCATTCGTGATCAGCTGCGATTGCGCGGCCGCGAGCTGCTGCTGTGCGGTCAGCGCCTCGAGCTGCACGTCGGGATTGCTCAGCACCAGCAGCTCGGTGCTCGGCATGACCCTCGCACCAGGCCTGAGTGGCAACGCCTCGATGCGCCCCGCCGTCAGGGCAGAGATGAATCGGACCTGTTCCGGCTCGAGGGTGCCCGGTGCCCGCACTTGTCGCAGCATCGTGCCGCGGCGCACCGTATCGACCATGAGCGTGCCTGCTTCGACGGACGGCGGCCGCGACTCGAGCCGGCTGACGGCGATCGTGACGAAGACGAGCGCCACGAGCCCCGCTCCGGCGAGCACATAGCGCTTCGTGCGTTTTGGGCGTTCTCTGACGATGTCCACGACCGTAGTATAGGGAAGAGCCAGGCCAGTCCGGTACTGCTTCGCAAGCATTTGCCACCGAACGTCTTACGCAACGGCAGCGGCCGCTCCAGTGGGCCAATTTTGTGCGTGACCGGGACCCCCAGTCCCAAAATCGGACACGCGCTTGCAACGACGGATGCCGGTGCGCTACGCCGTATCAGGCGGTCCGAACCAGCCGCGCGTGAGCGGAGGAGCTCCGTGCTCGCGCGCCGCTCGACAATCGCGACGTCGACCCCGGCCAACGCCAGTTCGCCCGCGAGCATCAGGCCCGTCGGACCGCCCCCGGCAGTCACCACCGCCTGTTCTTCTCGCAAGCCCCTGGCTAGCGGCCGGCGTCGGGTCGGGGAATCTTTCGCATCTCACGACACACACTGGAGCATGAGACCATGCCGACGCGTCGCGCGACAGCCGTATGGGAAGGAGGACTGCAGCAGGGCAAGGGGACGGTCAAGACCGAGAGTGGGGCGCTCGACGTGCCATACTCCTTCGGCACGCGCTTTGGAACGGTGAAGGGATCCAATCCGGAGGAACTGCTTGCCGCCGCAGAGGCCGCGTGCTACGCGATGGCGTTGAGCGCTGGCCTGGAGCGGGCAGGGACGCCGGCAAAGCGCATCGAGGCCGCCGGCGCGTGCACCATTGACAAGGTCGGTGAAGCGTTCAAGATCACGACCGTGAAGCTGACGGTGCGCGCATCAGTGCCCGGCATTGCGGCAGACGCGTTCCAGAAAGCTGCCCAAACGACGAAGGAGAATTGTCCAGTGTCGGGCGCGCTCAAGAGTGTCCCGATCGAGTTGGACGCCGCACTCGTCTGAGCACCCATGTCACGCGCGCCGGTCGCCTTCCCAACATCTTATCGAGGGTCCGAATGAGTGGTCGCATTGTCGGCAGCGTCGCGCTGTCGCTCGTCGTCGGAGTCGCGTCAGCCCGCGCCCAAACTCCATCGGGCGCGACGCCCGATCAGCAGCTTCTGCAGGGTGTGGCCAATCTCAATCAGGGCGTCGCGCTGCTGGCGCACGAGACGATGCATCGACCGGGGACGTTCCCGTCGAAGACCGATGCGCAGGCCGTCGATAAACTGCACGACGACCAGATGGACCACATCCACGCCGCACTCGGCATGCTGAACGACAGCTATACGCCCAAGGCGTCGCACGCCGACTCCGCGCGCGCCTCAGCGCTCGGCAAGCAATCAGGTGCGGCCTACGACAGCGCCTTCCGCGCCGATGTGGTGCACCTCGATGGCCAGGCGATTCAGATGATCGACAAATACATGCCCCAGCTCACGAACGCCCAGATCAAGACGATGGCGCAGCGGCTGCGCGACGCGGACGCCGCGGAGGCCAAGAAGCTGGGCGGCTAGTCGCCCAGCCCGTGTTGCAGCGTTGCAGCCCTGCTTCTCATCACCAGCGCCAACCCTGCGATAACGCACGCCAGGATCAATCCCCAAATCACGACCCACTCGGCAGCCGTGGTGGTATGGGTGACCGGCATGGCGGCGGGATTCGCACGCTCGTCTGAGCCGCCACCCATGCCCGGCATACCAGCCATGCCGCTGTCCTTCCCGGCGCCGGCGGCGGTGCTAGCCGCTGTCGTGGTACCGCCCACGACGAGATCGGCACGCGCTGTGACGTCGCCATCCGAGGCGATCACGACCAGGGTGTAGGGACCGGCCGGCACGTTCTTCGGCACCGTGAGTGACATCTGGAACGCGCCTGCGGTGTCCGTATGGACAGTGCCCACGGGGAAGTTATCCAGTACCCCGCGCAACTCGAGGTTCAGCGCAGAGCTCTTGGGCAGTTTTTCGCCGCGCACCTCCACGGAACCGCCGATGGCCACCTGATGACTCGATACGTGAATCGCCCCCGTTTCGTGCGCCGACGCGGGAGTCGAGGGCGAGAGGAGGAGGGCGGCGCTGGCTGCGGCGACAGCGGCAACGAGATGAGGAAGGCGCATAGAAAAGCCGGCTAGGGTCGGGGTCAGGAGACGGCGTTTAGACGTTGGACGTTAGACGTTGGACGTTGGAGAACCAACCTCGGGGCCAGCGAACTGCGCCGCTGCTGGCTCTGAGGTTTCCTTCCAACGTCTAACGTCCAACGTCCAACGTCTAGCGCCCTCACTCACATCTTCATCCCGAGATGGGACATCTGCGGGGCGAAGAATCCATAGATGATGCCGCCGACATAGAACACGAGAATGAGCAGCGCGAAGACCGTGACGAGGCGCGGGCGCGGCCGACCCTCTCGAGGCCGGTCGATCAGCGGCACGAGAAAGAGAAAACCAAAAATCACGATGGGAGCGAAGATCATGCCCGTCATCCCCATGGTGTTTTCGACCACATAGATCCAGAGGAACGGCCAGTACGGCTTCGTGACTTCGTAGCCCGCCACCGCTGGATATCCGATGTGCGGAGGGAAGACGACTGCCAGTATGCCGGCGAGGCCCACCAGGAGCAACGCGTAGCCCGTGAGCTTGGGCAAGTGCTCGGAAAAGCGGCTCGTCTTCGGCTGCCGCGAGTTTGATGCCGATCATGCGGATGAGCCAGAAGTGCAGGGCGACGAGCCCGAGCAGCAGGATCGGCAACAAACTCACGTGTGCGCTGTGGAGCCGGCTAATGAGGTTGGTGCTCTGGGCAAAGTCAGGACTCATGGGTGCGCCGATCGGCCCCGAGAGCTTGGCCCCTGCGACCGCGTGAGCCAACGCCTCCGCGCCCTCCTCATCCCCGCGCAGCACGGTGCCGGTGAATGCCATGGCGAACAGCACGATCGCAAGGGCGACCCCAGCCCACCAGGTCACTTCGCGCGGTCTGACGTAGCTGCGGCGCCAAAACACCCAGCAGAGGTGAAAGAACACGGTCACCAGCACAATGCTGGCGCCCCAGTAGTGGAGACCGCGGATCCAGTAGCCCAGCGGCACCTTCGTCATGATGTACACGACGCTGTCGTGCGCAGCGACGGGATCCGGGTTGTAGTACTGGTCCAGCACAATCCCGGTTGCGATGAGCAGCAGGATGCCGGCAAGCGTGAGCCCGCCCAGCATGTAGGCGAGCCGGTTCGCCTCGGGCGCGATCGGGTAGTCGAGCCCTTCGAGCGCGAGGCGCTCTCGCGCCACACTGGAGCCCGCATTGGCCGGCGGAGTGCCGGACGTGCGCGTGCCGACAGGCGGCTCGGCGATGGACAAGGTCGCTCCGGATGAAACGAGTAGGGGAAAGATGCACTCTCGCGCGCATCGCGCACGAGAGTAACTGCGGGGCCAGGGGTCAGGGGTCAGGGAACTGCAACTAACGTCGAAGGCCAGTGCGCATCTCAGCGACTGGCCCTCGTCTTTGTTCCCTGACCCCTGACCCCTGACCCCTGACCCCTGACCCCTGACCCCTGCAGTTCAGACCTTTGTCTCTCCCCCCACCTTTTCCACCTCGCTCGCCGCTTTCTCGAGTATCTCGCGGATGCGGTGGAGCTGCGCGGGATCTTTCAACCGCGTCGCGGTAGCGTAGGTCGCGCGAGCAACCGACTTGAATGCCTGATGAACCTCGACCATCTGCGGTCCGAAGAAGCTCGTCGCGAAGCCGGCGATGCGGTCGAAGATCTCGTCGACGGCACCCTTGTTCGCCTCGAGGTAGGCTCGGCCCTCCGTCGTGATCTCGTAAATCTTCTTCCCGCTCTCCTCCGTCGTCCCGCGCGCGTAGCCTAGATCCTCGAGCATCGTGAGCGTCGGATAGACCGCGCCGGGGCTTGGCGAGTAGGCGCCGCCCAACCGATCTTCGAGTGCCTTGATGATCTCATAGCCGTGCCGCGGCTTCTCGCTGAGGAGCTGCAGAATCACATACTTGAGATCGCCCTGCTCGAACATGCGTGAGCGGAACCCGCCCCACCGTCCGCCCCCCTTCCCACCAGGTCCGCCCCAGAATCCGCCGCCCCACGGGCCTCCTCCTCCAAAACCCCAGTCCCACGAACCGCGACTCCCGCGTGGCGAACATCCTTGCCGTTCCCTGTCTCGGAACATGGCCCGTCCCCTCCGTTAAGTAATTACGTACGATATATCTTAGTTATATCTTCGATATATCTTAGGGGCAGTGAAGATATATCGCAAGGGTGGGACATAGACGGCAGACGGTAGAAACCACACCTTCAGGGCCGACCAGGCGGACCGAGGCTAGGCCGCGAGGTTTTCTTCTAACGTCCAACGTCCAACGCTCTAACGTCCCGCCCCCGCTCTTTGCTATCCTTACTCCCAACCCCCACACGAGTTACCCGTACACTATGCGCACCACGCTCGCGGTCATCCTTGCTGTTGTGGCGGGCGGAGCCGTCGCTCGACGCCACGTGCTCCTCACTGAACTCGACGCGGTTCGACATGTCGGACCAGCCGCCACGAGCTCGGGTCGGATCGGGACCGTTGCCGCGCTTCCCCCATCGGCGGCCGCCGCAGCGGAGCAACTCGCGAAGTCACCGCGCCACCGTGAGTACGTGATGATTCCCACACCCGGCGTACCGGGCGACAGCATCCGCGCGTGGGTGTTCTATCCACAAGTGAACCACAAGGTGCCCGTGGTCGTCGTCATCCACGAGATCTTCGGGATGAGCACGTGGATCAAAGCGGTCGGTGACCAGATCGCGGCAAATGGCTACATCGCGATCGTCCCAGACCTCATTCACCGCAAGCTGCCGCCACAGGCGCCCGACACAATGATTCCCGATGAAGGGGTGCGTGCGGTGCGCGCGCTTCAACCGGCCGACGTCCAACGCGATCTCGATGCCGCCGCCGCCTACGCCACGCGTCTGCCGAGTGCACTCCCCGTCTATGCCACCGTCGGATTCTGCTGGGGCGGGGGCACCTCCTTCGCACACGCCGTCCACCAACCTGCCGTCGCCGGCGGCCCCAGGCTCAAGGCCACCGTCGTGTACTACGGACCGACTCCGGACTCGACGCAGTTGAGCAACGCGCGTGATCCCGTGCTCGGCTTGTATGGCGGCAATGACGCCCGCATCTCATCAACTGTCCCCGGCACGGATTCGGCAATGCAGCGCCTGCACAAGACGTACGCGTTCAAGGTCTACGACGGCGCCGGTCATGGCTTCCTCCGGGCGCAGGACGATGCCCACGATACGCAGGGGACCGCAAACGCCGACGCCACCCGCAATGCCTGGCCGCGTACGCTGCAATGGTTCCACCAATACCTGGGCGCCTGATGCGATACGCCTATGCCGCCTCGTTCTTGCTCGGGTTGTTGCTGGGCGTCCGCGCCATGCTGCACGGCGTGGAACGCCCGGCGAAGTCGCGCACACCGCTCGATCCGAACGCGACCGCGGCGCGGCGCTTCGCGCTCAATCTCCCGACGGCCGCCGGGTTCGCCACGGCGTTTGGACTGACCGGCTACCTCCTCGCGCGACTCACCGGGCTGGGCGTGGCGGTCGATCTGGTGATCGCCTCGGTTGCCGGCGCGGCTGGGGCCGTCGGCGTCCTGCTGCTGATTGCGGCATGGGCAATTCCCGCAGCGAAGGCAGAGGTGACCGATGAACGGTATCTCATGCAGGGTGCGCTCGCCCGCGTGATCGGCGTCACCGATCGGGGCGCGTCCGGCACCGTAACCTACGCATCGGGCGGCGTCTCATTCACGACCCGCGCGACTGCCCTCGACGGGACTCGTCTGGAAGTCGGGAGCGAGGTCGTCATCGAACGCATTGAGAACGGGGTGGCGTTCGTCGAGCCATGGGCTCGCGTGGAAGCGCGATTATAGATTGATTGATGTTCGGCCGCGTCGGCGCGGCACGGCACATGCCGGTGCAGGTGTAGGGCGGCTTGTAGGAGCGAGGCATATCTCGCCCTCTGCCGCCCGAGTCGTCGGGGGGTGTTGGATCCGTCGATGCCCCGGGGAGGAGCAGATGTCCGACGCTACCATCTTCGTTCTGGTGTTCGGCGGGCTGTTCCTGCTCCGCGCCGTCGCCGCGACGATTGTGTTTTTCTACATCCTCCCCCGCGGCGACCGTTGTCCCAACTGCGACGCCGCCACGGCCCGGGTGCAGACGGGACGCTGGAATCGCCTGATCCCATCACTTCGCTCGAGCTGGTGCATGGAGTGCGGCTGGAGTGGTATGCTGCGACACGGCCCACTCACGCCCAGGGACGAGGGCCTGCTGGCCGAGACCGCGCGGACCAAGGGCCTGGGTGTGAGGGAGTAGAAGCAGGGTAACGGGACGGGCGCTTTAGCGCCCGCGTAACCCGTCACCCGGCTTCTCAGTCCCTCCGTTGTGCGCACGAACCCGTCCCGCATTCGCGAACTCGACGTGCTGCGCGGCGTCGCCGTCGTGCTCGTGCTTGGCCGGCACATGGGCGGAGTGCCGCTCGACGTTCCCTTTGTAGCACAGAGCGCGCTAGACCTCTGGCTTCGAATCGGCTGGATCGGGGTCGATCTCTTTTTCGTCTTGAGCGGCTTTCTCGTCTCGGGCTTGCTCTTCCGCGAGTACGGCCGCCTGGGCGAGGTCCACGCGGGTCGCTTCCTCGTTCGACGGGGACTTCGGATCTATCCCGCCTTCTACGTCTTCCTGCTCTCGACATCGATCGCAACGGGCACGATCGGCACCCGACAGTTCGTCGCGGAAGCCTCGTTCGTGCAGAACTACATCCCCGGGTTGTGGGACCACACCTGGTCGCTGGCAGTGGAAGAGCACTTCTATCTCCTCCTCGCGCTGCTCGTTGCCGTGCTCGTGCGGCGCGACGCCGCCCGCTCGACCACGGAGGCCCAGTCCCGAGGCGGGCGAGATCCATTCTTCGTGATCGCGCCGATATTCGCGGCGGTCGCGCTCACGGAGCTGGCGTTGCGCGTCGCGACGGCGCGATTCGGCAAGCCCTACTTTGCCCATCATCTGTACCCGACACACCTGAGACTCGACAGCCTGCTCTTCGGTGTGTTACTCGAGTACCTGGTCTGGTCACGCGGTCAGTCGGTGTGGGCGTGGGTGCGCACACATCAACCGCTCCTCGTGCTCACGAGCGTCGTCTGCCTCGCGCCGCCCTGCTTCCTCCCAGCGACTGATCCCTTCATGGAAACGGCCGGGTTCACGCTCCTGTACCTCGGCTTCGGCGCGATCCTGATGCTCGCACTGCGGCCGGCCGCAGAGCGGAATGCGCACGCGACGCGCGACGCGAAAGCCCAGTCCAGGACGGTCGGATCCTGGCGACGTGTCGTCGACGGCTGCACGACCCTCCGGCACGGGGTTGCGTCCGTGCTGGCATGGATCGGCGTCTACTCCTATTCCATTTACCTCTGGCACCTCGCCGTCAAGAAGTGGGCGGTCCCCGCCATTGCCCGGACACTCGGCTGGCACGTGGGCGGCATCGTGGCGTTACTCGTGTATGTGGCCGCATCGCTGCTCACCGGTATCGCCATGGCCCGTCTGATCGAGATCCCGACGCTGGCCCTGCGAGACCGCTGGCTCCCTGGTGTCGCGACACTGCAAGCCCCGCAGGCGGAACGCCGTGACGAACTGGCTGCATAAAGGCACTACACACCGAGCGTCACCCTGAACTGCACGGTAAAGGGCCGGCCGATGGCCTCGCTGCTGAAGAAAGCGCCCTTCAGGATGTAGTTGTTGTTGAACAGGTTCGTGAAAAAGATCTCGGGCTTGACACTCGTGCGGCCAGCGTAGAAGAAGTACCCGAGGCTCAGGTTCTGGATGTAGCTGGGTGCCACCTTGAACCCGCGGTTGAAACAGAGTAGGCCGGTGCAGTAGGTGTTGTACCCAGGCTGAAAGTTCTGTGACCCCGGCGTGCCGGAGTTGTTGGCGTGCACCGTGTCGGGCGCATAACCATTCGTCAGCCCACTTCCGTAGATGCCGGTCGCGCTGATGACGAAGCGGTGTTGGCTGTACATCAGGTTCCACACCGACGACAGCCGCTGATCGTGATCAAGGTCGAAATAGGTCTCCGGTGTCTCAATCGGGAAGAACCCGCCTGTGATTGGACCAATGCCGTACGCGTGGGTGAGTGCGAGATTCACGTACCCGGTCAGTGGCCCGCTTGGCCGCACCTCGATCACGCTCTCGATCCCAGTCACCCAGATGTGGCCAATGTTGACGTCTGTCGTGATCGTCGATCCCGGGACCGTGTTATCGTCAATGCCGGGCGTGCTTTCCTTGTGGAAGGCTGACAGCTTGGTCACGATCCCCAATGGGAAGCGATGCAGAAACGCTCCCTCGAAGAACGAGTCACGCTCCGGGAGCGTCGGGCTCGTCGCAATGCCGTTCTGGGACGCCGACGTGATGTCTCGGAGGTCCTCAATGTTCGTCGGCATGAAGAGCCGGCCGAAATAGAGGTAGAAGGTGTTCGCCTCATCGGGGTAGAAGTTGAGGCGAATTCTTGGACTTACCTGCGTCTGGTTCGGCGCGAACGGCTCCACGTGGCTGTCGAAGCGCAACCCCGTCCGAAGCTCGAACCACTCGACCGGACGGACGTTCATCTCTGCGTACGTCCCGAAGTCGTATCCGTCGAGCCCTGAGTTCGATGCTATCGGAGCTTCGACACCTCTTGGATCGAGGAGCTCGAAGTCCTCATGGCCGAAGGTGTGTGAGTACGTCGTGCCGACCTTCCCGTCCATCTTCCCTGTAAGCATCGGGAAGGAGAAGTCAGCCTTCACACCCAGAATATCGAAGTTCCGGTTCTCGGAGACATTGCGTTGCGTGTGCGTGGGGTCGTTCGCATCGATGAACGATGGCGAGTCCGACTCGCCGGGTCGGTAGGTCAGTGAACCGGTGCGGAAATACGGCCCGATGAACAACTCCGGAGGCTGGCTTGCTTCATCGGTGCCCACGCCTTCGCCGAAGCGGTGATGATACGCGAAGTTCAGGAACCCATTCACGTCCGTCTGATGATCGTTCAGAGTCTCGACTGCCGAGTCATACGGCACGTCGAAGTGCGTCATCGAGTAGTTGGCGTCGAGCGAGAAGAGATCCCGCGACCCGGCAGAGTACTGGAGCTTGCCGAACCCGTAGTAGTCCTGGCCGCTGTTGTGATAGTTGACCGGCGCATCGCCGCCAGGGTCAGCGACGATCGGATCCTGCCGCATGTCAGTTCCTTCCGCTTGGCCCGAGATGAACATCCCGAGCCGTCCGGAATTGCCGCTCATCGTGAGTGCTTGTCCGAGAGCGCCGTAGGAGCCGCCGTACGTCGAGAGCTCCCCGTGGAACGGCCCTGATGGAATTCGCGTCTCAATGTTGATGATCGCTGCCTGCCGCCCGCCGTACTCCGCGTCCCAGCCGCCGGTTTGGAAATCGATCTGTTGCACGACCTCGGGGCTGAACAGCTCATTGAGCGAGCCCGCAATGCCTGGCGGGACAGGCACGTCGTCAATGTAGTACGTGTATTCCGCGTGCTGACCGCGGATGTGCACCTCCCCAGTGGGCGCCCGGGCAGCGCCGGCAATCGACTGCTGGATCAGCGCCGACGTGGTGGTGGACGGGGCGGCGATCGCTTCGTTCTGGCTGTACGTCTGGTCGCCCGTCTGGGTGTTCACCGCGACCGGCGCCTGCGCCGTCACCTGAACCGCTTCGAGCGCGGCGGCTGCCGGGAAGAGCTGGAAGTTCACATGAAGGATGGTACTCGCCACCGTCACCTCCGTGCCCTTCGCTCGGTAGCCAATGAAGTGGGCGGTGACGGTGTAGGTGCCCGCTGGCACGCTGTGCATGATGTAGCGGCCGAACGCGTCGGTCGTGGTGTTCGCGACAATGGTCGTCGCGTGCTGCACAGCGATTTCCACTCCCGGCAGCGGAGCGCCATTGGTGCTGTCGGTGACCGTGCCAGCGAGGTCGGCCGACATGGTGGTCGCCAATGCGGGAAAGCGTGCGCCATCGATGAGTGGAACGCCCAGCAGCGCGAGCGCGATACCAATATGAAACACGGTTGCGTCCTCGTCAGAAAGGAGGGCGAGGTCGAGAAACATCCCAATGCCTCGTAGCCGGCGTGGCACGGCAGAACGCCGCGCGCCGGCGGTGAACTCCGCCTTTCCGGAGAGGACGGGCGCTGTCACGCCCGAGTGCGTAGCAAATCTGAGAGTAGAAAGTAGAGAACGACTGACGCCCGTTCGGTCGCGCCCGCTCTACGATCTACGTCTCCATCTACTTTTTTCTGAGGGTCTACTCTGGCAGGCTACGCGCCCGCCGTCTCCGGAGACGCGACCGCCGGTGGCGCTCGGGTGCGAGGGAGGGCGCCAATCCACATTGGCGCTGGCGTGTCCGCCCGCGCTGGAGCCGGAATGCCCGTGGCCGCCGCGGGCGCCGGAATCGCTGGGGGCGTCGGCTCCTTTCCGCCAGCCGATAAGTACTGACAGAGCGCGCAATCGTCCGGGTGTACATGTGCGCACTCCGGACGGCGGTGCGACTCGATGTGCGACGCGGCTTGTGGTGCGACTGACGCCGCTTCCAGCTCCGCGTCGGCGAGCGACGCCGCCGCCGGTCCAATCAGCTGGACCAGCGCGACAACGAGCGCCAACAACCGGAGGCGGAGCGGACGGACAGGCATCGGGCGCATTGTAACGAGTAGGGGCGCCACGCGCACGCGGGCCAACGACGTACTGACGCGCGGCCCGAGAAGAACGTTGCGAGAACAGCGGGGTCTTGGGTTTGGGGTTTGGGGTCTGGGGTCTGGGGGAACTGCAACCATCCCGCGATCAGTGAGAGTGCACGGCAACTGTCCCTGTGGTTTGGCCACCCCGAACCCCAAAATTCGATTCCCCAGACCCGCCTTTGCCTGTTACATTCGACCCATGCAGTCACGGTGGCGGCGCGCGGTAGCGACGGTGATCGGGGTATGGTTCACCTTGTCGGTGTCCGGCGTCGCCCTGCAGCTGTGCCCCCTGCACGGGATGCGAATGGCCGCTGGGGCGCACCAGGCCGGGACGGATTGCGATCGGGCTGGCACGCATGGCTCCGGCAACGCCGGCTCGCCCGCTCAGCACGGCAGCCAGCATGGCAACTCCCACGACGACTGCACCTGCACCGGGATGTGCTGCGTCACGGCGACTGTGACGCTGGCGGTAGCCCCGATCGTGCCGGCGCCGGTCGTCGAGGCCGAAGCGCCCGTCTTTGCGCCCCTCGACACACGCGAGCTCGCGCCACGCGCGGCGCCTGACGTCACCCTCCCGCCTCCGCTGGGCCCCCCGACACTCCGCGCCTGACCCCGAGCCCGGGGTCTCTGCGACTGCGGCGCGCCGATCCGGCCGCCCCGAGCCAGGCGAACGGCCTGCGCTCCTTTAACTCGCGCGGAGGCGACAACAGTGCAAGGCAATTGGGGGCGCCTCTTCCGTGGCGGCGCCGCACCTGGACATAGAAGCAGACTACTCGCGTTGATACTGATCGCCGGCACGGCAGGCGCGTTGCGCGCCCAGGCCACGACCGCGACCGACACCGGTCGACACACCGGTGGTGGCGGCGTGACGACCTCGGCAGACAGCGCGGCGGCCGCGGCGTTCGTCGACACGATGGCCGGGATGCCGGCGCACAAGCGGCCGTCGCATGCGGACAGCGTTCGCGCTCTCCGGCGCGATTCGCTGGCTCGCATCGCCGTGCGGCTCGGCGCCGTCACGATCACGTCGACACCAGTCCAGGCATCGGAACCGCTCGACATCGTGCGAGTGACGCCGTCGGTCATCGCGCAAACGCCGTCCAACTCCCCGTGGGAGCTGCTGCGACAGACCGCCGGCGTGGAAGCCCACGAGCAGGGACAAGGACCAGGATTCGCGTCGGACATGTCGATCCGTGGGTTCAGCTCGGACCACTCGACCGACATCGCGCTCTGGGTCGACGGCGTCCCAATCAACGAGCCAGTCAATGGGCACGCCGAGGGCTACAACGACTTCAGTACGATCTTCCCGCAGGCCGTGAGCGGGATCGACGTCATCAAGGGCCCGACGAGCGCCCTGTTTGGGAACTTCGCGTTCTCCGGCGTCATCAACGTGCGGACGCTGGACCGGATCGACAACACCCAGCTCGACATCGCCGCAGGCAATTACGGTAACTACGAGGGCGTGCTCCTCACCGGCTTCGACCACGGCAACACGACGGGTATGCTCGGCGTCCGCGCCACGCACGACGATGGGTGGCGGCCGCACGCCACGAACCAGATCGGGCAACTCCACGGGCGTCTCGAGCACGAGCTCACGCTCAACACCACGCTGGACCTTGGGCTCGAACTCTACGCCACGACGTACAACTCGCCGGGGTTTCTCGACACGGCGTCGTACATGGATCGGCGATACAACGTCGTGTCGAACTTCGGGGACGGGGGATTCAAGCGGCGCGGCCAGGAACGAGCCAGTGTGCGGACACTCTTCACGCCCAATCTGGAGTGGCGCACGACTCTCTACGGGATCGAAGACACCTGGAATTTCTGGCTGAGCACGCCGCCGGGACTGGGCGGAGTGCTGGAAGGAAGCGGCGTCGAGACTCGCGAGTACGACGGGCGGTACGGCGGCGGTGCGACGTCAGCGCTGACGTATACCTCGAACCGCGCAAACCTCACCGTCGGCGGTGAAGCGCGCTACGACTATTCCGACTACGAGAACTGGGGCCAATACGGCAGCAGGTTCCGTGCGGATTCCGTTCCGTTCGGTCTGACGCAAGCCCACCAGACTTCCGGCGGAATATTTGTGCAGTCGAGCTATTACCTCACCCACGCCGTTCGGTTCGACCTCGGCGGGCGTGTAGATCAGCTCTCGACTTACGCGCACACACCGTCCTCGTACAACGACTCGTTGCCCACGGCGCCGTACTACTCGGTCGGTCCGTACGTGAATCTGCAGCATACCAAGGGCATCTTCTCGCCAAAGACCGGCGTTCTGGTGCGCTTGAACCCGTGGGTGGGCGTGTACGCCAACGTCTCACGCGGATGGCGGCAGGCAGACGGCGTCATCTTCGATCCGACCGTTCCATTCATCACAGTCTGGGACTACGAGACCGGCGTCAAACTCGGGCGAGGTCGGTGGGCGCTCGAAGCCGCGGCCTTCCGCATGGATCTCAGCAACACGCAGACCTTCAATGGCATCACGACGATCAGCGGCGGCCCGAGCAAGCGACGCGGAATGGATCTCACGGGCCGCGTCGTTCTGACTCCGGCGGTTCTGCTGACGACGAACCTCACCGTGGTCGATGCTCGATACACGAAGTACATCGATCCGGACAACGGCATCGATTACTCGGGACAGCCGGTATTCAATACCTCGACCTTCGTCGGCAATGCCGCCCTCGAGATCTCTCCCCCGCATGCGATCTGGCAGTGGCGTGTGGGCACGAATTTCCAGGGCAAGTACACGCCCTTCGAGGAAGCCGTCGGGTTGACCCGACCGGCCTTTGCGCTGTTCTACACGAGCGGCGGCGTGCTCGTCGCCAACAACGCGCACCTGGAGGTTGGCATCCGGAACTTGCTCAACACGCAGTACCGCGAGCTCGAGTCGGGCTACTTCGTCACGCCCGGCCAGCCGATCAGCGTGTTCGCGACGATGCATTATGACATCTTCTGAGCGGGCGCTCGAGGGATCGAGGGGAACCTGAACGGCGGGATCAGGGGGTCAGGGGCCGGGGGTCAGGGAACAAATCACGGGGGCCGGTCTCGGTGCGCTGCCGGCCGCGGAGGCGGTATGTTGCAGTTCCCTGACCCCTGATCCCTGACCCCTGACCCCGCCGTTTGGTGTATCCAGTCAGATGATTCGCAGCTCCAATGTTGAAGCCATCTTCGACGTCATCGTCGTGGGCGGCGGTCACGCAGGGACCGAAGCGGCCATCGCGGCCGCGCGGCTTGGGGCGCGGGTCGGGCTCGTCACGAGCGCACTCGAGAGCATCGGGCAGATGTCCTGCAACCCCGCGATCGGTGGGGTGGCCAAGGGCACGGTGGTTCGTGAAGTCGATGCCCTCGGCGGCATCATGGGACGCGCGACGGATCTCGCAATGGTGCAGTTCCGGATGCTCAATCGCAGCAAGGGGCCGGCCGTATGGGCCCCGCGAGGTCAATGCGATCGCGGCCTCTATCGGCGTGCGGTGCGCTCGCTCATCGAGCAGCGTGCAGGTCTCTCGCCGATTCAGGGAACGGTCGCCCGACTGATCCTCGACGAGTCGGGTGGCGACGGGCGCCCGCGCGTTGCTGGCATCGAGACGATCGAGGGACGTCGCTTCGGGGCACGCGCCGTGGTGGTGACATCGGGGACATTCGGCCGGGGACGTATTCACATTGGTGTCGACCGACAAATGGGAGGGGGGCGAGCGGGCGAGGCGCCGACGACCCATCTGGCCGAGCAGCTCGAGGCGCTTGGTCTCACGGTGAGCCGATTCAAGACCGGCACGCCGCCGCGCATCGATGGACGGTCGGTCGACTTTCGCTCGCTCGATCGCCAGCAGAGCGAGATCGAGCAGTTCGACTACTCGTGGTCGCATTTCTGGCCGACGCCGCGGTCGAGGGCGACGGGGACTCGTCACCCCGCACAGCTCCCGTGCTGGATCACGTTTCTCGAGGAGGACGGCAAGCGTATCATCGCCGACCACATCGGCGAGTCCGCGATGTATGGGGGTGCGATTGGCTCGCGGGGCCCGCGGTACTGCCCGTCCGTCGAGGACAAGATCGTCAAGTTTCCTGCCGCGGAGCGACACCAGATTTTCCTGGAGCCCGAGGGGCACGACACCGCGGAGCTCTACGTGAACGGCCTCTCGACGTCGCTCCCCGCGCCGGTGCAGCTGTCGATTCTGCGCACGATTCGCGGCCTCGAGAACGTCCGTATGACACGCGCCGGGTACGCGATCGAGTACGATTACTATCCGCCGACGCAGCTCAATGCGACCCTCGCCGTGCGTGCGATTCAGGGACTGTATTTCGCCGGCCAGATCAACGGAACGACTGGCTACGAGGAAGCCGCTGGCCAGGGTGTGCTCGCGGGGTTGAATGCGGCGCTCGCGGTGCAAAGCCGACCGCCGCTCGTGCTGGGGCGCGAGACGTCCTACATCGGCGTGCTGATCGACGATCTCGTCACGCGGGGCGTCGACGAGCCCTACCGGTTGTTCACGTCGCGCTCCGAATTTCGCCTGACGGTGCGACAGGACAATGCGATCGCGCGCCTCGCGCCGACGGCGACGTCGCTCGGCCTGTACGATGCCGGCGAGTTGGAAATCGTCGACCGACGGCTCGCTGCCGAAGGCGAAGCGCAGGCGCTCGCCCGCGTGACATCGGTGCGGCCGGATCAGGTGTCGGCTCTGCTCGATGCGGCGAAGAGCGCACCGGTCGCGCAGCCGGTCCGCATCGTGGATCTCGCCCGCCGCCAGGGTGTCGCCCTCGAGGCACTCTTCGCTGCCGCGGGTGTCGGTGTCGCGTTGCCGCGAGAGGCTGTCGTCACCGCGGAGCTGGAAATCAAATACGAAGGATATTTCGAGCGAGAACGCATCCAGGCCGATCGGATGCGACGGATGGGCGAGTTGACGCTCGCGGATGACCTGCCGTACGCCGAGATGCAATCGCTGACCTACGAGGCGCGCCAGAAGCTGTTGGCACTGCGTCCCGCGAGTCTCGCTCAGGCCTCACGCATTCCCGGCGTGAGCCCGAATGATTTGCAGAATCTGGTGGTCGAGGTGGAGAGGGCGAGGCGGGCGCTAAAGCTCCCGAGAGAGTAGAAGCACAGAAAGTAGACGTTGGACGTTGGACGTTGGACGTTAGAAAACAAACCTCGGAGCCAGCGAAGCGGCGGGTAGGAGCGACGCAATGCGTCGCCCTGAGGTGCCGCACCGCCCGCAGCGAAGGTGATGGGTGACGCGTGACAGGGCCTTACAGCGACACTTGCGAAGCGGCGGGTAGGGGCGACGCAATGCGTCGCCCTGAGGTGCCGCACCGTCCGCAGCGAATCCGATGCGACCACGTTGTCATCATGGTGGGCGGCGATTCTGGGGCGTGTACCTGGCGGCCGATGTGCGCGGGCAACTACTCGGTCGCCGGATGTTGCAACACGTCCTGGGTGAAGTGCGCAAGGTGCCGGGAATCGAGTGGGTGCAGCTGTGCGTCGCTGTCAACCAGACCGGCGCACGCCGGCTGTACGCGTCACTCGGCTTCGAGCCGCGGGGCATCGACCGCGCTGCCATCAAGGTGGACGGGCGCGACATTGATGAAGAGCATATGGAACTACAGCTCGGGCGGCGGGCGCTAAAAGCGCCCGAGAAAGTAGACCTGTAGAGAGTAGAAAGTAGACCAGGCGGTCCTCGTCTACTTTCTATTTTCTGTGCTTCTACTCTCTCGCGCGCGCGAGCGCCCGCCGCCCGAGCCGTACATAGTACAACTGCTCTCGCACCGAGTGTGCCTTGTAGCGCCGCGTCGGACTGGGATTGTCTGAGCGGTAGCGCTGATACTCACGGGCCACTCGCACGAAGGAGCGTGGGCGGCCTGCGCGACGGAAAATGCGTTCGATGTCGGCGTCGGGAATGATACCCTCGCTGTTGTAGCTCAGAATCACGTGGTCTGCATCGACAGTCTCGATCAACTGTTCGAGTGCGGCGACGCATTGACCGCGCGTGGACCACGCGGACTTGATGTTGCCGTCGAGCGGCAGACCGGTCTTGCCGCGCAGTACGACTGGTCCGTCGAACCAGCCGCGCGCAATGAGCTCGGGGATGTGGTAGTAGCCACTGTATTGCCGGGTGTTGTACGGCGGGTCCAGGTACAGCAGATCGAACCGGCCGGCTCGCGGCGCGATCTCCGAGACATCCCCTCGATACGCCTCGCACGGTCGGTTGGAACGAGCACCGGGTCGATGCGCGCGTGACACGATCCACGGCACACGGAGCTTGAGGTCGCGGAGCGCGTTGGGCTGCCAGTGCTTGATGTACGCAGCGTAGATCCCGGCAGTGTTGGCGACGGCATCAGCCGCCTCGAGCAACGCGGCCAGCAAGAGATAGAACTCCTCGTCCGACACCACGCCGGTACTCCGCCAGTGGTGCAGCCGCTCGCGGATCGCGTCGATGCGACGGGCGACGCGCAAAGTGAAGTACATTCGCTGTACTGGCGCGTGACTGTCTGTATGGTGGCGCGCTGCGACGGCCTCGCCGTTGCCAAACACACGCTGCGCATCCGACTCGCCCGAGTCGTCCGGAGCCGCGAAATGGTGCGAGATGAAGGACTCGTGCGGATCGAGATAACTGTCGAGATACACGAGGACCTCGTCCATCGCCCGCGTCACCGACGGCGGTGCGGCGCTCGCCGCGGCCGCCACTGCGGCGGCCATGCGGGTGCCGACTCGCTGGGCGACGCGCGTCTTGAAATCCGCTCGGGTGCGCACGCGCCTCAAGTCGGGATCGTCCGCGAGCGCGCTGAAGCGCGGATAGCCATCGGCGACGATGTAGGCGCGCTGAAACGCGTAGCTGAACCCCATGAGGTCACAGCTCAGGACACAGGCGCCACGCGTCTTGAGGAATCGGCCAACGGCCGCCGTTCCCGAGAACGCGTCGAAGGCTCGCACCGGCTGGATCCGCTTCCGATCCAGCAGCTCTGCGATGAAGGGGAGGAGCTTGGTCTTGTTGCCGATGTAGCGCAGAACGACAGGCGGCAGGGGTCAGGAATCAGGGGTCGGGACAAATCATGGAGCTAGTCGCGAGTCGCCGCCACTGGCCTCGGGATTTTTCCCCTTGGCCCCTGATCCCTGGCACCGCGGTTGAACATTAGTTTGTAACAGCAACTAAGCACACGCCCGCCTATATTCACCCCGGCGCGCACGCAGGTCGGCGATCCCGACCTCGTGCATGGCGTCCCTCGTCCCTCGGCCCCTGGTCCCCCGAGACGTGACACACATCCTCGCCATCGCGAACCAAAAGGGCGGCGTCGGCAAGACGACGACCGCCGTCAATCTCGCGGCCAGCCTGGCTGTCGCTGAGCAACGTACGCTCTTGATCGATGGCGACCCACAGGGCAACGCGACGAGTGGGATTGGCCTCGCGCGTGACGCGTTCGGCGCGACCGTCTACGATCTGCTGCTCGGCGGCGCCGCCGCGACCGACGTCAGACATCGCAGCGTGCAGTTCCGACACCTCGACGTGCTGCCCGCCACCCCTGACCTCGCGGGCGCGGAGGTCGAACTGATTACCCGTCCGCGACGCGACCAGGCGATGCGCGATGCCCTCGTGCCCGTTGCGGGCGAATACGACTACATCCTCATCGACTGCCCGCCTTCACTCGGGCTCATCACCGTCAACATGCTCGCCGCAGCCGACGCGCTCATCATCCCGCTGCAGTGCGAGTACTACGCTCTCGAGGGTCTCTCCCAACTGCTCAACACCGTCCATCTCGTCCAGCAAAGCGTGAATCCGCAGCTGTCGATCGACGGGGTGCTCCTCACGATGTACGACGCCCGCTTGAACCTGTCGCGGCAGGTCGCCGCGGATGCGCGCGAATACTTCGGGCCGAAGGTCTACGACGCCGTCATCCCCCGCAATGTCCGCCTCGCCGAGGCGCCGAGTTTCGGCAAGCCGATCATCCTGTACGACGTCACGTCGGCCGGCGCCCAAGCCTACATGAGCGTCGCCCAAGAGCTCCTCGGCCGGCACCGCGCTGCTGCACGCGCCGCGCGGCGGATCCGTCCGGAGCCAAGCACCGCGTCTGTCGCTCCACGGGACGAGGCGACGCACTTTAGGACCAGGCCGGAGGCGGCCGACAGCCTCGCACTCTCGACGGACGCGACCGTGCCGTCAACGATCGCTGACCACAGGGACGGCGCCGCAGCCGCTCCGGCGGACCACATGGCCGACGACCCCGTCCAAGGAATCAGCTCAGACCATGCTGCGGTGGAGACCCTCGAGGCACCGAGCGTGAGCGCACCCGAGGGGGAGATGTTTCACGTGAAACACGGACTGGACGCTCCCTCGACAGCCGATCAATCCACGTGAACCGCCGTCGCCACGCCGGCGACATGTTTCACGTGAAACATCACCAACCCACCCCACTCAGTTTGGCGTGGAACCTCCGCGACCGGACGGCACAATGTTTCACGTGAAACATCGCAACACGCTCCTCCGATCTGGACCGAGTCGGCACTCCTCTCGTTCCGCGTCTTTCCAGACCTCGTCTCCCCGACGCCGAGCGTCCGCATGACTCCGCCCGACCCAACGAGACGCCTGGGCCGTGGCCTGGGAGCCCTGCTCTCGCAGACCGCTCCAGTGGCTACCGTAACAGCCGATCCCACGGCGGAATCCGTCCAGCGGATCCCGATCGCGCACATCCAGCCCAACGGCCTGCAGCCGCGTAAGGCATTCGATCCTGCTGAGCTCGCCGCGTTGGCGGCCAGCCTCAAGGCGACGGGACTCCTGCAGCCGATTGCGGTGCGTCCCTTCCGCGATGGCGCGCGACCCGGCGCGACCGGCGCAGGACCACGTTATGAGTTGCTGGCCGGCGAACGTCGCCTGCGCGCCGCGACACACCTCGGGTGGTCCGAGATCCCGGCGATTGTCCGTGATGTGGATGACCGGACTGCCCTCACCCTCGCGCTCGTTGAGAATTTGCAGCGGAGCGACCTCAATCCGATCGAGGAAGCCGAGGGGTACGCGCAGTTGCTCCAGTCCTTCGCTCTGACGCAGCAAGAAATCGCGGACGCCGTTGGCAAGGATCGGTCGACGATCGCCAATACGCTGCGACTGCTCAACCTCCCCGCCCCCGTGCGCGGGATGATCCGCGACGGCCAACTCTCCGTTGGCCACGGCCGCGCACTCCTCGCCGTGGGCCCCGCCACCGACACGACGTCGCTCGCTCGCGAAATCGTCAGCAAAGGGCTCACCGTTCGCGAAGTTGAGGCACTTTCTGAGGACACTAGCGCGCCAGCAAAGCGACGTAAGCGCGCCACTAAGGCCTCTCGACGACTGGATGCCCACGGCAAGGGGATCGAGGACCAGCTCCGGCGGTATCTGCAGACCGATGTCCGGCTGTCGCTGACCGCGCGTGACCGAGGACACCTCTCGATACTCTTTTATTCGAACGAGGATTTCGAGCGCGTACTCGAGCTCATTCTAGGGCGGACCGGAGAGAGGTTATGACCGAAAGCGACGCGGGCGAACAACGCGACACACCGAAAGAGCCCGCGTCGTCGAGTGACAGTCCAATACTCGAATCATACGGGCCACCGGCGCTGGGCTACGGAAACATCTACACGCCGCACGCGGGGTCGATGATCATCCACGTGCAGCGTGAGAGTGGGCTGCAGAGTCGCATGATCGTGTTGGGGCCGCGGCGTGTCCGTCTGTTGCGCTTTCTGGTTTCCCGCGCCGGCAAGATTACGCTTGCGACCACGCTCGCGGTGTTGTTGGTTCTCGTCGCCGAAGCCGCACGGGTGCCCGCGTTGATGCAGCGCGTGTCGCGAATGGAGCACACCGCGGCGCGACTCGATTCACTCGAGCGCTCGCTGGGACAGTTGCAGCAGCGGTACGACCAGGTCCGTGCGATGATGGGCGCTGACTCCAACGCGCAAGTCGGCGCCGCGACGATACCGCGATCGCTGACGCCAATGCCGGCGACGACACCGCGACTCGGCACACCCGTTTCGCCGGACATGGATGCTCCAGGCGTCGGCGTGGCAGGCGCGCGGGAGGCTGTCGGTCCTGAGACAACCGGTGGCGCCCAGGGCGCACCGAGCCCGGCGACCGCGGTTGCAGATCCGTCGCAACCTGACGCCCCGGCTCCTCCACTGCATTGCCGACGTCGCCATCCGGTCGCCGACACCGCCACGGATTCGGCGCATGCGAACCCTCCCGACTCGGGCGCCTCACCCAGCACTCAAGCGGAACCGCAATAAGGCACGGTCAGGGATAGGAGCCAGGGTCGGAGAAGAACGAAGACCTGCTACAACCCGGGCATTCGACAACAGCGGCGCCCTGTGGATGGCGGACGTTCAACAGAGCAGGCTGCTCCGTTTCGTGCCCAGCCAATTGACGACGAGCAGATCGCCCACACTATCCGTGACGATCAGCTCGAGCGGAAGCGCCTCGCACGCCGCGATGGTGGCGGCGCACCGAAGGGCGACGCATGATGGCGTACTGGATCACCATCTCGCCACACGCGCTCGGCCTGCCCTCGAACTGAGGTGGTCTTGCGTCCGACATCCGCTCTCCCGACCGGCCTTGCCTTCGCGGCACATGCTCCGTGGCTCCCGTTGCATTGATCTTGCTCATGCCACATGTTCTGGAAGACTCGAGAGGCCGGAATGCGCTGGCTTTACCAGTTGGCCAGTCGATGGATCGCGGGCAGTCTCCTGGCGTGCGCGATTCTGGCGTGCGGCAGCAGTAACCATTCGACTACGGGCCCGAGCACGGGCAATCTCACCGTCACCATCACCGCCCCGGCGGGGATCAAGCCGTCGGTTACGGTCTCTGGCCCGAACAGCTATGTGAAGGTATTGTCGGCGACGACGACTCTCACCGGTCTGCCGACCGGCACCTACACCGTCACCGGCGCCAAGGTGGCCACGACCGCGCCGATCGTGAGCATCCTCTACACACCGACCATCACCGGTAGTCCGGTGCCGGTGTCTGCGAACGTGACGGTAGAGGTGAAAGTGGCATATGCGCAGGCGGCTGGCTCAGGCAACCTGTGGGTGGCCAACGGGACGACCGATTATTCGATCGTCGCGTTCGACTCATCGCGCCTCGACGTCAGCGGCTCACCAGCGCCAGCAATAACCATTCAGCCCAACAGCGGCTCGTTGTTGACACCTTCAGCAACGGCGTTCGACATGAGCGGCCGGATGTGGGTGCTCAACCATACTTCTCTTGTGGGCTACAACCCGGCACAGATTGCCGCGAGCGGCGCGCCTGCCCCTGCCATTACGATATTGCCGGATAGCCAGGGCTCGCTCGCCGGGCCGTTTTCGATGGCGTTCGACGCGGCGGGCTACCTCTGGATCGTCAACATTGATAGCGGTACCGTCGTGGCGTATTCGCCACAGCAACTCCAGGCGAGCGGGGCTCCGGTGCCCGCGATCATTCTCAAGTCGACGAAGCCTTTCTTTCATGCGGAAGGCATTGCGTTCGATGCGCACGGCGACCTGTGGGTGGGCAGCTGGACCGGAGACAGCGTCGGTGCCGACACGTTGCCGGGAAATCTCCAGGAGTTCACTGCGAGCCAGCTTACGAAAGCCGGGGCACAAACTCTCACTCCGGCAACAACGCTTACAGGGCCGGGGCTTCAGTTCGTGTCGTCGATTGCGTTCGATGTCACCGGGAATCTCTGGCTCACCGACGACGTCGATACCATCGCCGAATACAGCGCGCCTCAACTCACCGCAGGCGGTGCGCAGACGCCTGCAGTGGTAATCATTGACGGTCCAGCGCCGCCCTGCATTTTCGAAGGTACGCCGCCTCCGCCGTTCTGCAACGGCCCCGACGGTCTCGCGTTCGACAACAGCAACAATCTTTGGGTCGCGAACGGTGTCGCGACTGGAACGGAGACTATCGTGAAGTACACGCCGGACCAGCTGACAACTAGCGGCTCGCCGACCCCGGCAGTCACACTCACCACAAACGGTACGTCGATCATTGGGGCGGTTGGACTGACGTTCTACCCGCACGCGTCAGGGTTGCCCATCCAGCCCATCCGCTGACTCCGAGTCACGGTTATGCTCACCGGATCGTATCGCGTCCCGGTGGTGCTTCGTCTTTCCCACGACCATTATTCGCCGAGGATTGGACTGCCATGGCCATGTTCACTAAAGACTCTCCCGAGAAGCCCGAGCAGCCCAGGGGCAACTCACCGGCAGAAGCCGCCCTCTCGATCATCGCGTTCGGGATGAAGGTCCAGGGCGATATCGAGACCAGCGGTGTCATCAAGATCGAGGGCAGCATTGAGGGGACGATCCGCGGCGCGCGCCAGGTCCTCGTAGGGCGCCAAGGCGAGGTCAAGGGTGATGTGAACGCGCGGGAGGTCGTCGTGGGCGGCAGGATCGACGGAACGATCACCGCATTGGAGCGCGTGGAGGTCCAGGGGACCTCGGCCGTAAACGGCGACATTTACACAAAATCGATCATTGTTCTCGAAGGCGGCCGGATCAACGGCTCCGTCCGAATGGACGAGACCGGACGGCAGTCGGCCGGCACTAGACAGGAGCAGAAGCCTGCACAAGTTGCGATGGTGCGCTGATAGTGTCGTCTTTCTGGCGCCAATCAACCGGGCAACGATCGTCATTGGACCGCATGCTCTGGAGCCAGACCATTGGCACCTGCGGTTCTGTAACTCGCGGGTAACGCCGGAAGGCGTTCGGGCATCGAACGGACGATGCCTCGTGTGCACCTTCCGCCGCCGCTAAGCCCGTCGGTCGCGGGCCGCAGTCCGCCGATTCGCATGCACCTGTCCCGGGTTCTCCACATTGTGGTGTGCATAACCCTGTGCGGATGTGGAGAAGCGCCAGGTGCGCACACGCATTGGCTGCGCAGCGACCGAGCACCGGTCGCTGTTGGCCCCCAGTTCAAGGTCGCGTTACTCACGCCCGGGCCTATCACGGACCAGGCGTGGAACGCGGCGGCCTATCAGGGCCTGCTGCGGATCAAGGACAGTCTCGGGGCTGACGTGAGTAACGTGCAGACCAAGACGCCGGCCGAATTCGACGAGAATTTTCGGCAGTACGGGGCCGAGGCCTATAACGTCGTCTTTGCGAACGGCTTTGAGTATCAGGACGCGGTCAAGCGCGTCGCTCCGGACTACCCACGCACGGTGTTCATCACTACGTCGGGCGACAAGACTGGCGCGAACTGGGCCGGCATTGACTTTCAGTTCGAAGACGGGGCGTACATTGCCGGGATTCTGGCCGGCATGATGACGAAGACCAATGTGATCGGCACGATTGGCGGCACCGAACTGCCGCCAGTGCGCCGCGGGTTTGCCGGCTTCGTCGCGGGCGCGCGCTCAGTCAACGCGGGTATCCGAGTCTTGAGCTCGTACGTCGGCAACTGGGACGATGCCAGCGCGGCGAAAGAGCAGGCGCTCGCCCAGATCAATCAGGGTGCTGACGTCATCTTCCAGAACGCGGACGCCGCTGGACTGGGCGTGTTTCAGGCGGCCAAGGACTCGAAGGGCGTGTGGGTCATAGGCTCCAACTCCGATCAGAACAGCGTCGCGCCCGCGGTCACGCTGGGCAGTGTCGTGATCGACTTGCCGCACGCGCTCTTGACGGTCGCCGCAGAGATTCGCGACGGACTCTTCATTCCCCGCGTGATCAAGCTCGGCGTGCAGCAGCAAGTGATCAAGCTCGTCATCAACCCGGCGATCGGGCCCGGCATCCCCTCTGCAGCGCGTGTCACGGTGGACTCCGTGCAACGGAGCTTCGTGATGGGCCACACCCCGCACATTGATCTCGGACCGGACACGACGGTTGCCGCAGCGGCACCCGCGACCGACTCTGGTGCGCACGGAGCCGCCGTGCACGACTCGGCGCTGCCCGCGAGTGCCGCGCCGCAGCAACCCAGCGCGCAGACGCACGACTCAGCTACGGTCAAGCAGTGACACCTGACCCCTAGTCCCTCGCACTTGTGCCGCCACTCTCCGCGATCGTCGACTATCTCAACGATCTGCTCGACACGCAGCACACGCCGGACTATCCGCCGGCGCTGAACGGGCTGCAGTTCGAGAACAGCGGGCAGGTGGCGCGCGTGGCGGCGGCCGTCGACGGCTCGCAACGTGCGATCGATGGAGCAGCCGCGGCGGGCGCACAACTGCTTCTCGTGCATCACGGGTTGTTCTGGAGCGGGCTGCAACCAGTGGTTGGGCGCTTCTTTCGGCGCGCTCGGACGCTCATCGCACACGACCTCGCCGTGTATTCCTCCCATCTCCCCCTCGACCGGCACCCGACGCTGGGCAACAATGTGCTGTTGGCGCGCGAGCTCGGCCTGCACCCGACCGGTGAGTTTGCACCATTCGAGACGGTGTCGATCGGCGTGCGAGGGACGGCGGACGTCGCGACCGCCGACCTCGTCGCGCGCGCGAGAGCGTTCGCACAGCAGCATGGCGGCGACGCGCGCGTGAGCGCGTTCGAGGACGGTCGACGCACGCGGGCGTGGGGCGTGTGCACCGGCGCGGGCGCCGGCGCCGACACACTCGACCAGGCGGCCCGCCTCGCGATCGACACGCTCATCGTGGGCGAAGGGCCGCACTGGACAGCCGTGGATGCCCCCGAACGTGGACTCGTGATCATCTACGCGGGGCATTACGCGACCGAAACACTCGGCGTTCGCGCATTGGCGGAGCATGTCGGTCAGCAGTTCGACATTCCGTGGAGTTTCATTGCGGCACCGACGGGAAGCTAGACGTTGGACGTTGGACGTTAGACGTTGGAGACGAAACCTCGAGGTCCAGACGTGGTGCACCTAGCTGGCCTCGAGGTTTGCCTCTAACGTCCAACGTCTAACGTCCAACGCCATGCAGGCCCTAACCCTTGACCGTATCACCAAACGCTTCCGCGGCGTGCTCGCGCTGGACGGTGCGAGCATCGTCGTCCGGCACGGCACCGTGCACGCATTGCTCGGCGAAAATGGCGCGGGGAAAACCACTCTCATGCGCGTCGCGTACGGGATGCTGAGACCGGACGCTGGACGGGTGCTCATCGATGGAACCCAGCGGCAGTTCCGCTCGAGCGCCGATGCGATCCGCGCTGGAATCGGCATGGTGCATCAGCACTACGCGCTCGTGCCGGCGATGACGGTCACGGAAAATGTGGCGCTCGGCGGGCGGGGTCGGTACGACGCGCGCACAAGTGCCGCACGCGTGCGTGCCCTCGCCCACGACACGGGACTGGCGCTCGATCCGGACGCGCGCGTGGACGACCTGTCAGTCGAGGCACAGCAGCGGGTAGAGATCGTCAAGGCACTCGCCCGCGACGTGCGCACGCTCATACTCGATGAGCCAACGGCCGTGCTCGCGCCATTGACGGCCACCACACTGCTGGCATGGCTCCGGCAATTTGCAGACGCCGGCCACGCCGTCGTCCTCATCACGCACAAGTTGCGCGAGGCACTCGGCGTCGCCGACGACATCACGGTCCTGCGCCACGGTCGCACGGTTCTCTCAACATCTGCCCGATCGACAACCGAAGACGATCTCGCGAACGCGATGTTGGGATCGGCGGAAGCTGGGCGGCGACTCGGCGCTGACCTGGTGGCCCGCCACTCAGAACGGCCGATTGACTCGACTCCCCGTCCGCCTGACCCGAATCAGGGATCGCTCGCGGCCCAGGGTGAGTCTGGGGGTGTCGTTACGGCTGCAGATCTATCGATCGTCGACGGCAGCGGCGCAACGCGGATCAAGGACGCCTCGTTCACGATCCGGGCTGGCGAGATCGTCGGGATTGCTGCCGTGGAAGGCCAGGGGCAGCGTGAGCTATTACGTGCGATCGCCGGCCGGCACCCTATCGCGAGTGGCCGGCTCGTCGCACCGGAGAACGTCGGCTTCATTCCGGAGGATCGGCAACGGGACGGGTTGATCCTCGATTTCGCCGTCTTTGAGAACATCGCGTTGCGCGACGCCGGCGCTCGCCACGGCGTGATGCCCTGGCGAGCAGTGCGCGAGCGGACGCGCGGCGACTTGGCCGATTACGATGTTCGCGCGGAGAGCGACGCCACCCTCGTGGGCACGCTATCGGGCGGGAACCAGCAAAAGGTCGTGCTGGCGCGGGAGTTGTCGGGATCCGACCGGGGTGCCGCAGTGGCCCTCGTGGCCGAAAACCCGACGCGGGGGCTCGATATCCAGGCGACTGCGGCCGTGCACCTGCGGCTCCGCGCGGCGCGCAACGATGGAATGGCGATCGTCCTGTACGCGAGCGACCTCGATGAGGTGCTGTCGCTCGCCGACCGAGTCCTGGTCGTCAGCCAGGGGACCGTGCGCGCGCTGACCGGTGACCGAGAGGCCATCGGTCGCGCGATGTTGGGGCTGTAGGGGCGACGCAATGCGTCGCCCTCCATCCCGCACCGGATGCCCGGCGTCGGCGGGGCTGCATTGCCGGTGTCCGGCAGGATGCGGTTGACGGTCACCCAACCGTCATTCGGCGGGTAGGGGCGACGCATTGCGTCGCCCCTACCCGCCGTATTACGGGTTCGTGTGCAGAGCAGGCCAACGGGACGGGTTCCCGGCAATGTATTGCCGGACCTTTGTCAGAGCTGCTTCGTCCCGGATGACGCGCTCGTAGTACCCACGTTGCCAGACTCTCATCGCCGGAGTCCGTCGAGCCAGGTTGATCCGATTGGTCGTGACCGACTTGAACGTGCCAATGATTGCTGGGAGCGATCGCGGTGCGGGTCCGGTCGCCGGTGGGCGGGATAATGCCTGCGTCATGGCGACGAACCGCGATTGGCTCACTCGCCAGGCAGCAAGCGCGATCTCTGAAGGAGCCCTGTCGGTGGGCGCCAGCACAATGATGCCATGCAAATGATCCGGCATGACGATCCATTCATCGAGCGTCGCGGTTGGGACACAAGTGCCGACGTTGCGCCATTCCGTCGCGGCAATGCGGCCGGCCTCGCTGAGGCGAACCACACCATCCTGGCATTCTCCGAAGAGAGGCACACGGTCGAACGCACAAATCGTCACGAAGTACGCCGCCGGAGCGCCGTAGTCGTATCCGGGCAATCGCACAGACCGCCGGCGGCGGTTCCCAAAGTCTCGCGACGGCATTGCTGGTGATCCGGCAAGATGCGGTTGACGGTCACGCAGCCGTCATCCGGCACGGATGTAGTCAATGGTCACCCAACCGTCACCCGGCGGGTAGGGGCGACGCAATGCGTCGCCCTCCATCCATGCACCCGATGCACCGGCGTCGACGGGGGTGCATTGCCGGTGATCCGGCAGGATGTGGTTGACGGTCACCCAACCGTCACCCGGCGGGTAGGGGCGACGCAATGCGTCGCCCTCCATCCGTGCACCCGATGCACGGGCGTTGGCGTGGGTCCCATCCCGGATGTTGTGGTGCGCGGTGTGGCCGGCGAAACGGCGGGCGACGCATTGCGTCGCCCCTACCCGCCGTAATCCGGGTTCGTGTGCAGAACAGACACCGGGACGGATTCACGCCAATGCGTCGCCCTCCATCCGTGCACCCGATGCACCGGCATTGGCGATGGGTACCATCCCGGATGTTGTGGTGCGCGGTGTGGCCGGCGAACGGCGGGCGACGCATTGCGTCGCCCCTGCCCGCCGTAATCCGGGTTCGTGTGCAGAACAGACACCGGGACGGATTCACGCCAATGCGTCGCCCTCCACCCCGCACCGGATGCCACGGGCGTTGGCGTGGGTACCATCCCGGATGTTGTGGTGCGCGGTGTGGCCGGCGACGGCGGGCGACGCATTGCGTCGCCCCTACCCGCCGTAATCCGGGTTCGTGTGCAGAACAGACACCGGGACGGATTCATGCCAATGCGTCGCCCTCCACCCCGCACCCGATGCACGGGCGTTGGCGTGGGTCCCATCCCGGATGTTGTGGTGCGCGGTGTGGCCGACGAACGGCGGGCGACGCATCGCGTCGCCCCTACCCGCCGTATTACGAGGTTCGTGTGCAGATCGAGGGCCTGTCACGGTACACTGTGACAGGCCCTCGACGTTTGTCTCTAACGTCCAACGTCCAACGTCTAACGTCCAACGTCCAACGTCCAACGTCTAACGTCTAACGTCCAACGTCTAACGTCTAACCCCTCATGTTCCCAACGGACTACACACCTGCCCCAGGTTCCGCGCTTCACACTCGGTGTACGGGATCGGCATCCGCGACGGAACTGTCGGCGCCGGGAATCCCGAGTAGTTCGCCGGGTTCCAACCGAGCTCGATCGTGCTGAGCTGGCCGAAGCGACGCGCATTGATCCAGCGCGCGCCCTGCTCCCACAGCAGCGAATAGCGGCGGTTGTACAAGAGCTCCGTCGTCAGCGCTGCCGCGGTCACCGACCCCGAGTAGGCGGGGAGGTTGCCGACTCCCTGCCGGACGCTGTTCAAGTCAGCCAAAGCGGTGACCAGGTCACCCGTCCCGATCTCGGCCTCTGCCTTCAAGAGAGCGAGTTCTTCGTTCTTGATAAGCGGGATCGGAGCCGCCGTGTTTACCGCGCCGTTGTTGAGGTACACCGTGAACTTCAGCCATCCCTGGATCTGCGGGATGCCGCCCAGCACTTGCGACGAGGAATCACCGACGCTCGTGATCGAGGTGATCTTGTTCAGCACTCGTTGATCGAGGGCCGAGGACGCTTGCTTCTGCGCATCCGTAATGTTGAACGTATCTGCGAAGAAGGTCACACCCGTGATCGGATCGGACAGCGAATTCGGCGAGTCGCCAGGGTTGCTGCTGTAATCGAACAATACCGCCGGCTGGCCGGGGCCGAACGTGTTGGGCTGGTAGAACGACTTGCTGATCTGGGCGAGTGCGGCCGTGTAATACCCCGGCGCGGCCCCTGGGCTGCCGCCCCCTTTCGCGTCGTGTACCGCTGCCGTCGCCCTGAGGCACAGCGCCTTTGCCTCCAACGCATGGACGAACTGCGCGAAGCCAGCCGGCGTCGAGGCGACGGTGCTATACCCCGTCGGCAACGGGAACGTGAACGTTGCCGACGAGCCGCTGGCAAGATTGGCGAGCGACGAGTCGAGTGTCGCCAGAATCGTGGCGTACACCCCGTCCTCGGTGACGAACGGAGCCGCCGGAGCGTTGGCTGGCCGGTCCACATTGACTGGCGCGCCCAGATCGGCATGCGTCTCCACGACGTACATGAACATGACCGCCTTCAGCGCCTGCGCTGCGCCAATGGCGAGGGCCTGCTGGGCCGACGACATGTCAGGGGCTTTCGGTGCAGCGTCGATGACGATGTCGGCGTCACGAATGGCCGAGTAGAACCCGCCCCATTCCCCGGCAGCATCACCGCCGCCGGACAGCGGGCCGTAATACGGCTCGGAGTAATCCGGCTGGTTATTGCCAGACAGATTGATGCCTTCGCGCCCCATTGAGCCGACGAACCAGATCAGGCCCGGGATGCCGGCACGCGAGCGAGCGAACGCGCCGGTCATGGCCGCGTCGACACTGATCATCGTGGGGTTCCCGGTCACGCCCTGCAGCGTCGGGCCGTTCGGGTCGCTGATATTGAAGTTGTAACACGCGGTCGCCATCACGCCGGCCGCGAGTGACGCGGCGAGGGCGAGCCGTGGGGTGAGACGCAGCCCGGCGTTCTCGACGCCGCGCGTCCGATTTGCGATGCGCGACATGGGTTAGAACCTCGCCGAGACGGTGAAGAGGAAGGTACGGGAGGGCGGGTACTGGCCGAGATCGACCCCGCGCGTGATGGCCTCCTGTCCGTAGTTGCTGACTTCAGGATCGTAACCGAAGTAGGGTGTCCACATGATCAAGTTCCTGCCCGAGACGCTCAGTTGCACCGCCTCGGAGCCGAAGAGCGCGTGCGCCGCCACGAGTGGGAGCTGGTAGGAGACTCGCAACTCGCGAAGCTTGACGAAGGTCATGTTCGTCACGAACGGGCCGGCGATGCCGGTGCCGCAGTCCACGAACGCCTGCTGGCCGCCGGCGTTGTTCATGTTCGGATCGAGACCGTTGCAGGAGTAGAGCGAATACGTCTGGTTCTCCTCCACGCCGCCCTTCGACCAGTCCCACAGCATGTAGGCACTCAAGTGGAGCGGCAGCTGCAAGGTGTTGCCGAAGGACCAGCGGTAGTCCGGGTTGTACTGGCCCATCTCGGTGACGACAGGGTTGCCGCTGGCGTCGAAGCTGGTCTGCCCGATGATCTGGGTGATCGGTCGGCCAGTCTGCACGAGAAACTCACCGTACGCGAGTCCAAAGCCCGCCCCGAAGGGGCGGAAGCTCTGGAGGCCATTCAGCGAGAGCACTTCGTTGTGCAGCGTCTGGAAGTTCGTCGTGAACGTCCAGCTGAAGTTTCGCATCCGCACAGGCGTGATGTTGGCGCCGATCTCGATTCCCTCGTTCATGAAATCGCCGCCGTTGGAGATGATCTCGACGTAGCCAGTCGAAGGAGCCGGTGTGCGCGGCAGCAGCAGGTCGCTCGTGATCCGGTGGAAATAGGTGAACTCGAGGTCGGCCCTGTCGCCCCAGAACGTGAGGTCCGTGCCAAGCTCAGTCTCACGCGTCGTCTCGGGGCGGATGTCGGGGTTGCCAAAAATGGCTGACCCGGTGCCGCCGTCGACGGCGGTGCCGCACGTCCCGGTAATGCACGGCGTGTTGAGCAGGGTGAACTTCTGTCCGAACAGCGGCTGGTTTCCGGTCATGCCGTACGCCGCTCGCAGCTTCATGGTGCTCCCGCCGAGCAGTCCGTCCGGAACCGGCAGCTGGTAGGAGGCCGCGTAATGTGGGTAGAAGAAGAACTTGTTGGCCTCGCCGTTCGCACTGCTCCGCTCGGCGCGCGCCCCCACCTCGAGGAGCAGCTTGTCCTTCAGTGTCGTAAACTGCTCCTGGCCATAGAACGCCATTGTCCGCTCGTGCGAGTTGTTCTCGAACGGAGTTGTGGCGACGCCATTGTCGATCGCCGTCGTCGCGCCGACCAACCCCGTCGTCGAGGTCGAATTGAGGTCCAGGATGCGATCCTCGACCGACGTCCCGACCGACGTCGTGGCCTTGAACAACGGGTCCGTGTACGTATGAATGGCGTTCAGGTTCCAGTTGTACTGCTGGCTGACCCCCGAGCCGACGGTCGACACTCCGGGTAGCGTCTGCTGTTGTTCGAAGTAGAGGAACGCAGGAGCGACAGCTTCGGTCGCGTCATTGAAGTAGTCGATGCCCGCTGCCGCCACGAGCTGCAGGCTGTTGCGATCGGTCTGCAGCACATTGTACGTGCCATGACCGCCGCCGGTGAAGCGGCTAATTTGCTCGCGGTTCGTCACGTACTGTTCGGTTTGGAGCGGGTTGGCTCCGATGTACGTAACCGCAGGCTGTGGGTAGACGCCATTCGATGGCGTGATAGGGATGAAGCTCGGGATGTATGCCAACGCATACGGCACGCTCGCGCCCGAGTTGTCGTTGTTGGCGACGCCCCGGTCCTCGAGGTTGTGCGTATAGTTGACGTTGAAGTTCGCCTCGAGGTGCTTCGCGATGTGCTGGTCGATGTTGACGCGCGCCGACTGACGGACCGCGTCGCTGTTCTTCATGATCCCGCCGTCATAATTGAGGTCGGCGGAGCCGTAATACCGCGTGTTCTCGTTGCCGCCGTTCACGTCGAGGGTCGTCTGATAGTTGATCGGCGTCTCACCCGCGACCTCGTTGAGGTGGTTGTAGAATGGCAACTGGTTCCCGACGACATACGGCTGAACAAAGCCTGCACCATACAGCGAGTCGGCGCCCGCCACCGTGAACACCCGCTCGCCGGGTCCTCGCAGAAGGTGTGAGAAGCCGGTGCCCTGCGTGATGTCGAACTTGGGCTTGCCGGCCGCGCCGTGTTTGGTCGTGATGATGACGACGCCATTGGCCGCCTTTGATCCGTAGATCGAGGACGCCGCGGCGCTCTTCAGGATCTCGATCGACGCGATGTCGGCCGGGTCGAGGTCGGCCATGCGGTTCGCGGCGTCGTCCTGCGCAGGTCCGGACCCGCTGACGCTGCCGCTCCTAGAGACAGTGTACAGGCCGCTCGGCACCGTCGCGTTGCTGTAGATCACGCCGTCGACGACGAACAGCGGATCAGCCGCACCGATCACGGTGTTCACGCCCCGGATCTGCACCTGCACGCCACCGCCGGGGGCGCCCGAGTTGGTCTCGATCTGCGCGCCGGGCACCTTGCCCTGGAGCGCCATGTCCACCGTCGGCGACGCCGCGCGCGCGATCGACTGGCTGTCGACCGCGACCGTCGACGTCGGCGCCGCACGCTTCTCGACGCCGGTCGCGAGGCCCGTCACGACGACCTGCTCGAGCTTCGCCGGATCGTCGACCAGCGCGATCGAGAGCTTGTCGTCGGTCGGGCCTACCGTGATGTTCTTCGGCAGGAACCCGATCGATCGGATGGTGACCGCGGTCGGCGTGCTTGGCACGGACAGCTTGAAATAGCCGTCATTATCCGTCTGCGTCCCGCGCTGCGTGCCGGTAATGAGCACGGTCGCCGCCGGGATGCCGTCGCCTGTGGCGCGCGTGACCCGGCCGGTCACGAGGTGATTGCCGCCCCCCTGCGCAGCGGCGCGCGTCGGGGGCCAGAGCCCGACCGCGATCGCCAGCAGCCATAGATACCTTCGTACAGAATTCTTTCTCACGAGGCCCTCCCCCATGTCTGGGGCCCAAGGATACGCCTCGTCGATCCCGGAGGACCGACGACGGCCCGCGCCCACGCGCGTGCGACTCGTAAACCACCGTCGCAGCGCCCTCCATCCGGAGAGCGCTGACCGTACGCGTCCCATGCCGGAAACCAGTGCCAAACGCTCGATGCGAGCGAGCGAACACCTGATACCAGTGATGGGGGGCTATAGTCTCACTTTTCCACGCGTTGTCAAGAGAAGAGGTGCTCTTGTCTTTTCTCTCCTCTCTCCCCTCTTTTCCGCCCCATGCTCCTCCACGCCCTCGCCGCGTTCTGGCGCGGGTCGCTCGGATCCGAATACGCAATCGTGTCTGCGACGCTCGTCCGCGCGACGCCACTTGTGCTGACGGGACTCGCGGTCGCACTGGCGTTTCGCGCCGGCGTTTTCAACATTGGGGCGGACGGCCAGTTTCTCGCCGGTGCGACCGCCGCGGCTACCATTGGGTGGCTCGGTGCCGCGTGGCCAGACATGGCCCAACGGTTCGTTGGCATTCCATTGACGCTCGCCGCGGGCGCGGGGCTGGGCGCCGCCTGGGCCGGGATCGCCGCCTGGTTGCGTCGCCGATTTGGCGTTCTCGAAGTGATCAGCACGCTCATGCTGAACTTCATTGCGTTGGACGCGGTCGCGTACCTGGTGCGCGGGCCGCTTCAGGAGCCATCGCGTGTCTACCCGCAGACCTCGGAGCTGGCCGCGGGCTGGCACCTCCCCAAGCTCGTCCCCGGGAGCCGGCTCCATGCCGGGTTCGCGCTCGCGCTCCTACTGGCGGTCGCTGCTGCCTGGATCGTGCGCGCGACCGCCGGCGGCTTCCGCATGCGCGCCGTCGGTGCCAATCCGTGGGCCGCAGCCAGCGCCGGCCGCATTGACGTCCCCGCGGTCACGACCCGCGTGTTTCTCGTGAGTGGGGCGCTGGCCGGCATCGCCGGCGCGGTCGAGGTCACCGGGGTGACGTTCTCGCTCTACGACAACATTTCCCCGGGGTACGGCTACACCGCGATTGCCGTTGCCCTCCTCGCCGGCCTCAGGCCACTGGGCGTCATTGCGACCAGCATTCTGTTCGGTGCTCTCGAAGCCGGCGCAGCGGGCATGCAGCGGGACGCCGGCGTACCGGCGGTGGTCGCCACGCTCGTCGAGGCAACCCTGGTCCTCGCCGTGCTGGCCGCACAAGCCAGGCACCGGGTGACCTCCGAGAGCGCAGCGCCGGACGGAAGTCCCTCATAGGAATGTCATTCGCGACAGAGTTCCTCGCGGCCACCATTCGGACGGCAACGCCGCTGCTGCTCGCTGCACTGGGAGAGACGCTCGCCGAACAGGCCGGCGTCATCAACGTGGGTCTCGAGGGCATCATGATCGTGGGCGCTCTCGGAGCGCTGCTGGGCGCGGGAGTGGGCGGCGTGAGCGGCGGCTTCGTCGTTGCCGCACTCTCGGGAGCCGCCGTCGCTGCCCTGTTTGCGGTGTTCGCCTCGGTGATGCGTGCCGATCAAATCGTGACGGGCACAGCGATCACGCTCTTTGGCCTGGGACTGACCGGCACCGTCTATCGATGGCTGTACGGTCCAACGGGTACTGCCTTGTCGATCCCGACGATGCACCCCGCTGCACTCCCCGGACTCTCACGCATCCCGGTCCTGGGTCCCGCGCTCTTCGACCAGCCGACCGTGACCTACGCGGCGTATCTGCTGGTACCGATCCTCTGGTGGTGGATGTACCGGACGCACGCGGGCCTCGCGCTCCGAGCCGTCGGGCAGAACCCGGAGGCGGCACGTGCGGCGGGCATCTCGCCCCGCGCCACGCAGTGCACCGCCAGCATTGTTGGAGGCGCCCTCGGCGGCATTGCCGGTGGCATGCTGGTTCTCGCCCAGGTCGGCACCTTCGCCGAGGGTATGACCGCGGGCCGCGGCTTCATCGCGATCGCCATTGTGGCACTCGGTCACTGGCACCCGGTCGGCGCTGCCATCGCCGCGCTCGCTTTCGGCTCCGTCAGCGCTTTGCAGTACGCCTTTCAAGCGATGGGCTGGCACGCCCCCTACCAGGTGTTCCTCGCCGTGCCCTACGCGGCGACGTTGATAGCCCTGGCGCTCATGCGCAGGGGGCAAGCGCCGGCCGCGCTTGGGAGAGGCTAGACGGTTGGACGTTGGATGTTGGACGTTGGAACCAAACCCTCAACGTCAGGTAGGTGCTCTACTAGTTGGCGTCAGCGAACCGTCGCCTGCGGGGTGGGACTATGGGCGACGCATTTGCTAGTTGGCGCCGCCGAACCGTCACCCGGCGGGTAGGGGCGACGCAATGCGTCGCCCGCCGTTCGCGGGCCACACCACACGCCACAACGTCCGGGGTAGCACCCACGTCGACGCCGATGCATCCGGTACGGGATGGAGGGCGACGCATTGCGTCGCCCCTACCCGCCGTAATCCGCGTCCGAGCGCCAAGCGTCCAGCGTCTAACATCCCACATACGCACTACTCCATCGCGCCCGCCACTGATGCGGCGCGGTTCGTTGGATGAGCGTGTACGAGTTGCCATCCCCGTAGTCGCGAGCGAGTACGATCGTGGGAACGGCTCGCGGGCCGCGACCCAGAAGCACGCCGGCAAGGACCTCATCGGTTTCCACGTCATCCTCGGGGCCGGAGGTGCGCTCGGAGTACACGGCCACGTACGGCGGAGGACCGACATTGGGGCCCGGTGCGGTATCGCGCTCCATGACGATCAGAATGTGTTCCTCCTCCGGGTTCGCCTCCTGATTGAGCCGCCGCACCACTTCCGCCGCGATCACCGTGTCCCCGGCCGGGAGTGTGAATCGATGTGCGTCTCGCAGGGCAAACGGGACGCCACGAAATGATTGCGCGGTGTCGTTGGGCAGGGCTGAGGCGACGCGCGCGATGTCTGCCGCACGCTTGGCCGAGTCGGCCTCGCTCAATGTGGGCAGGGAATCCATCGGCAATGCCGTCGCATGGCCCACAGTGAAAGCAACCGACCAGTCGGGCGGGGGCCCATCCGTCGTGTTGACGTGTGCCGTCGGCCAGGTCGTGCAGCTAGCGGAGAAATTCCCGTCGGCCTGCGCGGACAGCCTTGCCGTCCCCACTCGTCCCTGCCGCGCGAACAGGTCGACCTCGGGATGGCCGGTCAGAAGCGTGTCCATTGCCGGCGCCTCGACGACCGTGCTGTCCGTAAACCGTGGCATGACGTCGATCGCTTCCGTCGGATTCGCACCGGCGACAAACAGGCTCCGTCCGGCGATCGTGTCGTTCCAGCGGACAGTGGGGCGACCGGCTACCGCTGGCGCCGACGAGTTTCCTCCCCCAGGCGTTGCCGTCGACGATTGCGGCCCGGAACGTGTCCGCTCGCAGGCCGTCGCCGCACACGCGACGACCGCGAAAAGGACAGCAGCATCCCGGCTTCGCATGGGGAATTAAGGTAAAGAACTACAGGGGTCAAACGTTAGATGTTGAGACGCTGGACGTTGGACGTTGGACGTTAGAAGTTGGAAACGAAACCTCGAGGTCTAGGCATCGTGCACCCAGCTGGCCTTGAAGTTTGTTTCCAACGTCCAACGTCTAACGTCCAACGTCTTGCTGTTCTTCATCCCTTCGTCTCCAGCCAATCCCGACCCACGCCCACGTCGACGAGGAGCGGGACCGAAAGTTCCGCGGCATTCTCCATTCTCGCTGACGACGAGGTGACGCAGCGGCTCGAGCTCCTCCGGGGGCGCCTCGAAGACCAACTCGTCGTGCACCTGCAGGAGCATACGGCCGGAAAAGCGCTCTTCCCGCAACCGGTCTGCAATGCGGATCATGGCGATCTTGATGAGGTCCGCGGCCGAGCCCTGGATCGGCGAGTTTTGCGCCGTCCGCTCCCCAAATGCACGAATGTTGAAGTTGCGGTCGCGCAGCTCGGGGATGTAGCGGCGGCGCCCAAAAATGGTTTGCACGTACCCGCGCTCCCGGCCCTGGTCGATCATCGCGTCGAGAAACGCCCGCACCCCTTGAAGCCGCTCGAAATATGTCGCGATGAATGCGCGGGCTTCGGCGTGCTCGATCTTGAGCTGCCGCGACAGCGCGTGCGCGCCCTGTCCGTAGAGCGTGGCGAAGTTGATGGTTTTTGCCAAGGCGCGCATCTCGGGCGTCACGTCCTCGACGGCGGTCCCGAAGATGATCGACGCGGTCTGCCGGTGGATGTCGCCGCCCGCTCGGAAGGCATCGACAAAAACCGGATCACCCGACAGGTGGGCGAGCAGGCGAAGTTCGATTTGCGAGTAGTCGGCCGCCAGCAGATACCATCCGCTGCGGGGGACGAAGCCGCGTCGGATGTCACGGCCCAGTTCCCGACGGATTGGGATGTTCTGCAGATTCGGGTCGCTCGACGACAAGCGGCCCGTGGAGGCGACCGTTTGATTGAAGGACGTGTGCACTCGCCCATCGGCTGGCAGGATGAGCGACGGCAATGCATTGAGATACGTCCCTTCCAGTTTGAACAGCTCGCGATACTCGAGCAGCAACTCCGGCAGCGGGTGCCCCGCCTCTGCCAACTCCTGCAACACACTCGCGTCGGTCGACGGCCCGCTCGCGGTCCGCTTGCGCACCGGAAGCTGGAGTTTGTCGAAGAGGATGGCCCGGAGTTGCGGGTTGGAGTTGATGTTGAATTCCTCACCGGCGACGGTGTAGATCTCGCGCTCGACCCGCTCGCGCTCGCCCTGGAACCGCGTCTTGAGCGATCGGAACCACTCAACGTCGATCGCCACGCCCGTCCACTCCATGTCGGCCAACACATTGATGAGCGGCACCTCGATGTCGCGAAAGAGAGGCGTTAGCGCGTGAGCCTCGAGCTCCGGCTCGAAGACGGCGCGGAGACGAAGCGCCATATCGGCGTCCTCGCAGGAGTAGTCTCGCGCGCAATCGACAGGGACCTGATCGTAGGGGATCTCTCCTCTGCCCTTGCCGCAGAGGTCCGTGTACGTCGTCACGCGATGATCGAGAAACTCGAGCGCGAGCACATCCAGCCCATGCGAGCGGCGCCCTGGGTTGAGCACGTAGCTCGCCACCATTGGATCAAAGTCGAGACCCGCCAGCCGGATGCCCGCACGCCGCAATACCAGCACATTGAACTTCGAGTTCTGCGCCGTCTTGCGGACCGAGCGGTCCTCGAGCAGCTCGCGCAGAGGCCGCATCTCCGGCTCAGCGAGGGACGGCAGGTTGCGAACGGGGGCAAGTGCGCCGCTCGCGATCCTCTGCGCAGCGATCGAGACGCCAGCCCCACGCGCGGGCGCAGCACTTCCCCGATCGGTGTCGACGTCCGCTTCCGACGCCTCGCCGGCCTCGGCGGACGCCGGACGCCCCCGGCGCCGCGAAGATGCCGGCGCCGCGTCTGACCCGACCCCCAGGTCCAACTCTCCCGTGCCGGCGACGACCCCAACTCGGGCTTCCGGATCGCTGTCTTCTTCGAAGGCGAGCCCCTCGGGCCCCTCGATCAATCGAGCGGCAGCGATTGCCTCGAGCCCGCTCCCGACAGTCGCGCTCGGGTCGCGATGGGCCAATGGCAGATAGTACGCCTCGCCCGGTGCAAGGGCGATCGACAGCCCGACAAGCGACGAGCGAAGGGGATCGACCGCGAGCGGGGAGCCGGGCTCGACGACGACCTGGGTATCGAGCGCGAAGTGGCCGAGCCCGCGAGCCCGTCGCACCAGGGCCTGCAGGTCGGCGACCGTGTCGACGGCGCGGTACTTAGTCTCGATCGGTGCTTTTGTTTGGACCTCGGTGACGGCAAGGCCCCGCGCGAGGGTGTGGAATTCCAGCTCAATGTAGATCTCACGAAGCTGGAGTGTGTCGGGCTCGCGGACGCGCAGAGACTCGAGATCGAGCGTGATCGGCAGATCGTCTCGTATCGTCACTAATTCCTTTGAAAGCACTGCGCGGTCAGCGTACTGCTGCAGGGCCTCCCGCGGCCGCTTCTTAGTGAGCTCAGCCGCGTGCGCGATGATCGATTCGAGTGGACCGTACGTCTGAACGAGCTCGCGTGCTGTCTTCTCACCGACGCCCGGGACGCCCGGCACGTTGTCCGAGCTGTCGCCAACCATTGACAGATAGTCGGTCACGAGGTGGGGCGGGACGCCGAGTCGTTCCTCAGCGTTCTCCACGCTGACCCAATGCTCTTCAACGCTGGCTGGGCCGCCGCGGCCGGGGTTGAGGAGCCAGATGCCCGGCCGGACGAGTTGCTGGAAATCCTTGTCGCCCGACACGATGATCACGTTCACCCCGCGCTCGACCGCCTGGCGCGCCAACGTCCCGATCACATCGTCGGCCTCGTATCCCTCGAGCGCGATGTTGGGAATCCGGCTCGCTTCGAGTATGGAACGGATTCGCTCCATGCCGCGGTCGAAATCAGACTGCAGTTCCTCGGACAGCTTCTGGCGCGTGGCCTTGTACGCCGGATACCGCTGATGCCGGAACGACATCCCCGAGTCATGGACCCAACCGAGGAAGTCAGGGTGATGGGTCGAGCGGAGACGCTGGAGGAAGTTGACGACGCCCCACGCGGCCGACGTATTCTCGCCACGGGCGGTGGTGAGCGGGCGAGAAATGAGCGCGTAGAATGCGCGGTAAATCAGCGCATAGCCATCGACCAGATAGAGCCGCGGAGACGCCGGGGTCGACGGGCTGGCCATGGAGGAAAGGTATCTGGTCGCGAACCCGGCCGTTCAGCACCGGCCACAACAACGTGGTTCGCTACGCTTTTTTGCCGCCCAGCACGCCCTTCATTCGTGAAAAGAGCCCGGTCTTCGCACCGGACGTGCGCGTGCTCGCCACGACGGCATCCCGAAACGCACCGGCGAATGCCTCCACGTCAGCATATCGTCCCGCCGGCTGCTTCGCCAAGCCGCGCATCACCACGTCTTCGACGGCGGGAGGGAACGTGAGCCCTGGCCGCGCCTTGTTCAGCGGGGTTGGTGGCTGCGTGAGTAGCTGCGTGAACATTTCGCGCTGTGACTTGGCGACGAATGGCAAGCAGCCCGTCAGGAGATAGTAGGTGATCGTCGCGAGACTGTACTGATCCGCCGCCGGCGTCACCATCTCACCCGACAACGCCTCCGGTGCGACATACATGAGCGTGCCGACGAAGAAGCCCGCCCGCGTCAAGCGATCTTCCGCGGCCATGTCGGTGTCCGCCGCGATCCCGAAGTCGAGGAGTTTCACCCGTCGCGAGGTCGCATCGTACATCACGTTGTCCGGCTTGAGATCGCGATGGATGATGCCCGCCGAGTGTGCGGCGTGCACAGCGTTGGCAATCTGCCCGACGATCTCGACGACCTCATCGATGGGCAGCGGCGCGTTGCGCTTCGCATAGCGCTCGAGCAACTCGCCGTTGGCCCACTCGATCGCCAAGAAGTGGAGCCCGGGTCCGGCCTGCCCAATCTCGATTGTGCGGACGACGTTGGGGTGGGTGACTCGAGCGCCGTAGTTGGCCTCGCGGATGAAGCGCGTCACCGCGGTCTTGTCGTCGCGCAGCTTCTCGCGGAGCAGCTTGAACGCGACGGCCCCGTGCTGCGGGTGGGTAGCCCGAAAGACGGCCGCCGTGCCGCCCTCGCCGACCATATCGCCAAGCGTGTAACCCGCCAGCGTTTTTCCTGAGAGCTGCTCTCGCGGCACGAGGGAATACTAGGGGGACAAGGGGACGGACGCGATACGCCCGAGAAAGTAGCTGGCCAGAAGGTAGAAAGTAGACAACCACCGGTGCCCTAAACAGGTCTACTTTCTACTTTCTGCGGGTCTCCTTTCTCAGGCGCGCCAGGGGCCGCCCCTGACCCCGCCGTTCTGGTCGGCGGATTCAAATCGACTGCGTCGACAGGTAACCAGACGGTAAACGTTGACCCCTTGCCAAGGTCGCTTTCGAGGGAGATGTCGCCGCCGAGGAAGCGTGCGAGTCGACGCGAGATGGTGAGGCCGAGGCCCGTGCCCCGTTTCCCGGCGTCGCCACGTGCGCCGGCGTTGACTTGCTGGAACTCCTCGAAGATCCGCTCCTGATCGATTGGCGCGATGCCAATCCCGGTGTCACTCACCTGGATGGCTGCCCATGCGCTTGTACTCCCAGCCGCACCCCCGGACGCAGCCGGGGCATCGCTGATCCGAGCTGGGAGCGTCGCCGGCCTCTGGACGGTCGCTGGCACCTCGGTCGCCGACACGACGCGCGCGCGCAGTGCGATGGAGCCCGCAGGGGTGAACTTGACCGCGTTGCCCAGCAGATTCACGAGAATCTGCCTGAGGTGCGTCGGGTCGGTCCGGAGGCGTGGCAGGAGGGGGCCCACGCCCAGCGACACCGATAATCCTTTCTCATTTGCCAGCGGCTCGACGTCCGCAGCGACATTGAGGATGAACGGGCGCAGGTCGACCAATTCCGGATGCACCTCGAGGCGGCCGGCGGCCATCTTCGCCAAGTCGAGGATTTGATCCACGAGATCTCGCAGATGACTCGCCGAGGCCTCGATGCGATGCACTGGCGCGGCCTGCCGCGGCGTCAACTCGCCGTAAAAGCCGTCGCGCATGAGATCGACGAAACCGACGATCGCATTGAGCGGCGTGCGCAGCTCATGTGAGACATTGGCCAGGAACTCGCTCTTGGCTCGATTCGCCCGCAGCAACTCCGCGGACAGGCGCTCCAGTTCGCTGGACCGTTCCGCCACGCGACGCGTCAATCGACGTTCGTGCGCGATGGACACCGCAAGCACGACGAGCGAGAGGATTCCCAATGCCCACAGCCCGACCCGCATGGTCCGGTCGCCACCCGACGCCGCGAGTGCGCGATCGGCGCGATACAGCAACGCGATCACGAATGCGGCGACGGCCGTCACGGCCAGTGTGGAGAAGCGGATCGGGGAGCGCATATGTTAGACGTTGGACGTTAGACGTTGGACGTTGGAAAACAAACCTCAGGGCCAGCAAGGTGCCCAGAGGCTGGCCTCGAGGTTTGTTTTCCAACGTCCAACGTCCAACGTCCAACGTCCAACGTCCAACGTCTAATCTCCCATGACTGCGTCCCAACACGATCGCCTGATCCGCCTGACGGCGTTGCTGGCCTCGCGATCAGCGCGGCATGGCGACTTTACCCTCGCCTCCGGGCAGCGGTCGAACCTCTATATCGACGCTCGGTTGACGACGATGCACCCCGAGGGCCTGGCACTGATCGGACCTGCTGGACTCAGCAGCATCCGCGCGACTGCCTGGGGTCGAGAGGTCGCCGCGGTTGGCGGCTTGACCTTGGGCGCTGACCCAATCGCGTATGCCATCAGCTATGCGAGCGCCCTCGAGAGCCCCACCCACCTGATCCGCGCATTCACCGTCCGCAAGGAAGCGAAGACACACGGAACGGGGAAGCTGATCGAAGGACCATTCGAGAGCGGCGACCGCGTCGCGATCGTAGAGGATGTGATCACGACGGGCGGCTCAGCGCGTCGCGCCGTCGAGGCTGTTCGCGCTGCCGGCGGGAACGTCGCCGGCGTCCTCGCCCTCGTCGACCGCGAGGAAGGAGGACGGGAGGCGCTCGAGGCGGAGGGGTTGGAGGTGGAGGTGCTGGTGAAGGCGAGCGAGGTACTGAAGCAGCTAAAGGCCGGGTGACGGGTGTCGCACATCGGAGGGGCGGCGATCAACCGTAATCAATCACGGCGCGGGCGGTGATGTAGGGCGACGCATTGCGTCGCCCCTACCCGTAACGGTGAAAACCTGGCCAGTACGCCGATGTACCTCTGCACGAGCTCAGCTCTGAACAGATTCAGCATCCGGCGCCCGTCATAGCCGTACCGAAACGCTGGGACGGTGAGACCGAGGTGGCGCAACAGGTGCCGGCTCAGAGCCTGAGGCGATGAGTACTCGAGCGCCGTCGCCGCCGCTGCGAAGGACACCCCGGGGTTTTCGAGCAGCTCGGCCGCTTTGACGAGACGCGCCCAGGACAGATAGATCTTCGGGGACGGCAGACCGGCGCGAGCGAATCGACTGATCAACGTCGACGGCTCCACCGCAAACAGGCGGCCGAGCTGCTGGACACGCACCACCGATTCGCCCACGGCGAAGACTGTGGTGAAGAACCGCCGGCAATCATCGCTCGCACCACGCAGATCCTCTCCCATCTGCGAGATGGCCGTCGTCACGATATCTGCCGTGGAGGACCGTTCGGCGAGGGCGTCGCGGAGCGTACGCCACCCATCGGAAGCTCGGGTATCGACGACGGTGCGGAAACCGCTGCGACCGAGTAATAGCATGGCCGACGGCGCCACGTCCGCCGATTCGCTCAACAGCGCCAGAGCCGTGACGCCCGGAAAATCCCGGACAATACTGGTCAGTCGACCCTCGATGCGAGGCGTGTTGGGCGACTGGCAGCAGGCGACTGAGATGACCACGGCCCGCGCGCGGCGGCCACGTACATCCGTCATGACTTCGTCGATCGAATCCCGATGCGCCAGCTCGTACGCACCGGTCCCAACCGCGTCGACGCGACGGCGCTCTGATGCGGTCAACATGGTCGAGACGAGCATGCGGGGACGCATGGCGAGTACCATGCGGGAGGAGAGTCAGAGATGCGTCAGCGGGTAAGGCGTTGGACGTTAGACGTTGGACGTTAGACGTTGGAGAACAAACCGGGAGGCCAGCTAGACGCGCGGTGGCTGGCCTCGAGGTTGGTCTTCCAACGTCCAACGTCTAACGTCCAACGTCTATTTTGTTCTGACTATATGCGCCCGCCACTCGGCCGGCTGATGCATGTATTGCGGTCTGCCATTGATCGTGGCGTCGATGTCGAAGACGGTGGCGGTGTGACTCGAAAGAAGCACGCCGGTCGCTTGCTCGTAGTACTGCTGGACCGTGCCGGTGCCGGTGGCGTGAATGGTCACGAGATCGGCGTGGCGGCGCGCTTCCCCGTCCCACGACTCGCTCTTGCTGTAGCTCACGATGATGGAGGGCGCGCCGGTCGTTGGGTCGGGAGTCACCACTCCGACCGTGCCTACCCGAATGGTTCGGGTGGTCAGCGGAATGCCGCCCAGACACGACGCCCGTGTCAGCGTGTCGGTCCATTGTGTGCCGGCCGCAAAGGAGCGAGGCCGGTCTGTTGCAAGTGTTTCATCCGCTTCGGCGGGGCCCGGCGGCGGACAACCGGGCACCGCCGCGGAGTCGCCCGGACGGTGAACCGCGCCCGCGAGGGTATCGATTCGCGCGTCGAAGAACGCGACTTTGACGTCCGCCGGACTGGTGTCTGCACCGCTGTGGGGTACCGGCAGCGCCGTTGCTGGCGATCCGGTGTTTGGCGACATGGCCGCGCCCGAGGATCGGCCCGCAGCGCTCGCGGCGGCCTGGACGCGCGCGCTGACCAGTACGCTATACCGGACCTGGCCAGCGACGCGCAGGAGTGGCCCCTCCCAGCTCGCGTCATAGGTCACTGTCGAGTGCGTGATGACAGTGTCCGGGTGCGCGGCCGTGTCGCGCGGTGAAGAGACGACACCGACGCTTTCGACGTCGTAGACGAAATGGCCTGGCGCGTAGCGAGGCGGAAGACGCGACGCCGATGCCGGTGCCGGCCGCGGGGCGCCCGCCGCGGGAGCGGGACCGCCAGCCGGGCGCGGTGCGCACGCGGCTACAGCCGCGGCAGTCGCCGCAGCTGTAGTAAGCGTGAAAAGAAGGGAAACACGACGAAACACCGCACCCTCAATTTCCGGCCGCCGGTCTATAAGCCGGGTTCTGTCGGACACAGGATGCTGACGCCTCCCAAGTCCGGACGGTCATTTCTCTCGGGATGCGGTCGCCCGCACCCTCTAGCAGCCTACCCGCGGCGTCTTGTTCGGGGCGGGCCACCCCTCGCCGCATACTTGGCCTTGCTCCGACTGTGGTTTACCCTGCCACCCGCGTTGCCGCGAGTGCGGTGGCGCTCTTACCCCACCTTTTCACCCTTACCTGATCCCTCGATCGCTCGAGGGCCATCGGCGGTGTGTTTTCTGTGGCACTGTCAGTCACGCGAGTCATGTTGCCATGCCTCCTCGTGCCCAGGCGTTACCTGGCAGCCTGCCCTGTGGAGCCCGGACTTTCCTCGATCCGTCGACCGGAACCTTTCCCGGCCTCCGTGTCGCGACCGTCCGACCGGCGGCGTTTGGGGGAAATATAAACGGTGGACGTTAGACGTTGGACGTTGGAGAACAAACCTCAAGGCCAGCTATGATGCGCAGCCGCTCGTCGTCGAAGTTTCCTTCCAACGTCTTACGTCCAACGTCTAACGTCCAGCCTTCAATCCACCAGCCGTAAGGGCATTACCAAGCACAAATACTTCGCCGGATCGGACCAACCATTTGGCTCGATCGTGGCCGCGCGCTCGGGAGCCTTGAATGTCATCTTCACTTCGTCGGTCGGCATGTATCGCAGGATCTCGAGCAGGTACGCGGCATTGAAGCCGATGTCGAGCGGATCGCCCGTGTATCGGATGGGCAGCTCGTCCTGGGCCTCACCGAGATCGGGGGTCTGCACGCTGAACTTGACCGAGCCAGCGTTGAGGGACATCCGAATCCGGTGGGTTTGGTCGGATGCGACGATCGCCATCCGGCGCAGCGCACCGGTCAACGCACTCTTGTCCACTGTCGCGATGCGATCGTTGTCGCGTGGGATCACCTGCTCGTAGTTCGGATACGGCCCCTCGATTAGGCGTGTAAAGACGGACGTGACCGGCGAGCGGAAGCCCAGGTGGTTGTCACCGCGAGCGATCTCCAGATCCTCCTCGGCCGGATAGAGACGCCGCACCTGCTCCAGGGCTTTGGGCGGAACTATGAGGTCGCTCGACGCTGCAGCGCCGGCAGCGAGTGGTTGATCCATCTTGGCCAGGCGATGTCCATTCGTCGCGACCATCCGCATGTGATCGGGCCGCAGCTCCCATAACACGCCGTTGAGGATCGGACGACTCTCCTCCGTCGAGACCGCGAACGACGTATGCTGTATCAGCTTTTGCAGATCCCCGGACTTGATACGCCACCCGTCCGTGAACCGGACAGCCGGGAAACTCGGGAACTCGTCGCGCGGAATCCCGAGCAACTTGAAGCGCGAGCGACCACAGTCGATCGTAATCCGCTGCTCACCCGCCGCCGCGATCTTCACGGGGGCCGGCACCAGCTCACGCGCGATCTCCGCCAGCTTCTTGGCCGGGATGGTGACGGCGCCTGCAATCTCGACGTCGGCGCTTACCTCGGTGCTGACCGCGATGTCCAGATCAGTCCCCGACAGTCGAATGCCGCGGTCAGTCGTCTCGAGGAGGATGTTCGCCAGCACCGGCAGCGTTGTCTTACTCGGCACACTGGCCGCGACGGCCGTGAGCCCTTCCTGTAGCTTTTCACGCGTAATCGTCAGGCGCATTCCTACCCCAGCGGCAGTTACAGTTGGCAGCTCGATCCCGCGCATTCACGCCGGGTGAGCGGCTCCTCTCGCTCGTGTCGTCCCGTTGACCGAGGGCAATCGGTACACACGTCTCCGAGCACGATTATCAGCCTGGCCGAAAGACTGGGAACTCGGACCGGCACATGCTTCCGGGCTCGCTGGCCACTGTCGCACACCAGTGCTCCACAAACCGTGTGGTGCTTCTACTACTCTTTTACTTACATCTAAATGGTAGTAGTCGTAGTAGAGGCTGTGGATCGTGTGCAAAGTCGCGGTAACTTATGATCGCTGCAGGTCTTTGCCTAGTCTGGTCGTGTCGAAAGCTGTGGGAATCAGCCGGACTTTCCACATCGATCGCCGGTTCTCACCAGGAGACGGTGAGCTGGTCCAGAAGGCTGTGGACATACAGATGTTTATTTGCGTAGTTTCCCCAGTGTTGACCGCAGGTTTTCCACACGGCGGGCGAACTGGGCGTCGCCGCCGATTTCTGTCGCGACGCGGTCGAGACTATGAATGACCGTCGAGTGATCCCGGCCGCCGAACGCGTTTCCGATCTCGACGAGCTGCAGGGACAGCAGCTCACGGCAGAGGAACATCGCCACTTGTCGCGGAGTCGTTAGCGCTTTTGTGCGTGTCTTCGACTTGAGTCCATCGGATGTAACGCCCCACTCGCGCGCGGCTGCATCCTGAATGGCTTGCACGGTGAGGCCAGCGCTTCGCTCGCCGTCGTCACCCTGGAGTCGTACGTCGTCACCCGCAGCCCGCAGCTTGTCCCGGAGTGCTTCGCTCGCCACCTGGACGGTGATCGCTCGATGGCCCAGTGAAGCATACGCCAGCAGTTTGATAATCGAGCCTTCGAGCTCCCGGATACTCGACCGGACGTGCTCGGCGATGAACCGAATGACGTCCTCGGGAATCGTGTGCTCGAGGTGATCCATCTGTGCTTTGTGTTGCAGGATCGCGATGCGATGCTCCAGGTCCGGCGCTTCGATGTCGGCGACCATCCCCCATTCGAAGCGACTCACGAGACGCGCTTCGAGTCCCGGGATCTCGCTTGGCGGGCGGTCGCTGGTCAGGATGATCTGGCGACCGGCCTCGTAGAGCGCGTTGAACGTGTGGAAGAACTCGTCCTGTGTCGCTTCCTTCCCCTTGAGGAACTGGACGTCGTCGATGAGCAGCATGTCGGTCTCGCGATAGCGCCGACGGAAGTCGTTCGTGGCGCGCACCTGAATCGACGTCACGAGCTCATTGGTGAATTGTTCGGTTCCCACATACGTGATGCGGGCATCGGGAGTACGGCTCAACACCTCATGCGCGACCGCCTGCATCAGGTGCGTTTTACCGAGCCCTGTGTCGCCGTAGAGGAAGAGCGGATTGTACGCCTTGCCTGGCGCTTGCGAGACGGCTTGCGCCGCGGCAGCCGCGAGCTCGTTCGACTTGCCGATGACGAAGTGCTCGAACGTGTACCGCTCGCTCAGCGGCGCGACGTTCGCTCCATTCTGGATCGCGGGACGCTGAGAGGCGGGGGGCGCGACGAACAGATCCATCTGTGGTCGAAGCTTGCGTTCTTCGTGGACCTTGAATACGACGGTGACTGGTCGGCCCAATGCGATCGGGCCGTAGGCCGACAGCAACTGCGAATGCTTCGAATCGTTCCAATCTGCGGCAAACTGATCTGGCGCGCCGACCACGATGGTGGCTCCGTCGAAACGCAGCGCTTCAGTCGGCTCCAGCCAGGTGCGAAACGTCTGTTCGGTGAAGTCTTGCCGCGCGCGGTCGAGCAGGCGCGACCAGGCTTCTGCAGGGGTAAGAGAGTTGGATGGGTAGGCTACGTCGGGCATCGAAAATCGTAAGGGGCGGCGAAGATGGACCGCACCTGTGACAAAGTCAATCGCTTGTGAGTGAGGGGTTCACGCTCAACTTGATCCATGTCTCGCTGCCCCATAGCTTTCGAGGCTCTGCAACACGAAAATGCCACGGAACGTGCTGATCGGCGCCCGGTGCCATCAAGGTAACATCCCGAGCCGCCAACAATGTTCTGCCGTCAGCCGATGATACTTGGAGCAGTGAACTATGGGGAAACCCACCTATCGCCCGCGTAATAAGCGCCGGATCAAGACCCACGGCTTCCGAACACGGATGGCCACGCGCTGGGGGCGAGAAGTGCTCAGCCGCCGACGCAAGAAAGGACGGAAGCGGCTGACCGTGCGACTCCCGAGCAAGTATTCGGGCTCGTAACCGGTTTACGCGCGCGGACCGGCTCACTCGGTCGGCGGATCTTCAAGGCGTGCGCCTCACGGGCACTCGGATTCGCGTGGAGGATTTCGACGTGCGTGCGGTGGTCACCGACCGCAGGCTGGCGCGCATCGGACTGATTGTGCCTCGATACAAGCACACGGCAGTCGATCGGAACCGGTTGAAACGCCGGCTGCGCGAGTTGGTGCGTCGACAGGTGCTGCCGCTGTGGCGGGAGCGCCTTCACGGCATTCGCGCGGCGGACGTCGTGCTGCGCGCGCTACCCGCGGCGTACCGGATGACCATGGCTGAGTTGACGACACGCATGGACTTCGTAGCGACAGCGGTGCGGCGGCGCCTCGCCGCCGAGCCCGGCGAGTGACGGCCGTGACGGCGCCCGGGGGTCCGCCCGTTCCATCGCCTGAGTCCCGCAAGGGAATGTCGCACGTTATCAGTCGGCCGCTGATCTGGCTGGTCAGGTTCTACCAGGTAGGTCTGTCTCCTCTATTGCCTGCGTCCTGTCGTTATTATCCATCTTGTTCCGCATACGCCTTGGAAGCGCTCCAGCGGTATGGAGCGTGGCGCGGGAGCTGGCTCGCCATCCGGCGGATCGCGCGGTGTCACCCCTTCCACGCCGGGGGCTACGATCCCGTCCCCTGATCAGTCTGTAGACCCCATGACCCAGACACGCCGCTGGGTCCTCGCGCTCGCGTTGATTGCGGCGTTTTTGTTCGTCTACCAGTGGCTGTTCCCGCCGCCGAAACCACAGCGTCGATCGGCCGCGGGCGATTCCGCTGCCGCTGCGCCTCAGGGGGTGACGGCATCCGGTGCGGCGACTGCGCCGCCCGCCGCTGCGCCAAGTCCGCCGGCCGTGCAAGCCGCCGCCCCGACCGTAGCCGCCTCGCAACCGAGTGGCGGCGCTGCGGCCGTCCCGCCGGCCAAGCCCGAAACGCTCACCGTCACGACGCCTAGGGCGACCGTGGCGTTTACCAGCATGGGCGCAGCGCCAGTGACGGTCACGATGCGGGACTATCACGCGACGGTGCGCAACGTTTCCCAGGAACCTGTGAGCCCGCTCGTCCGGCTTGGTCAGGCCGGCGAGACGCTCTTGAGCTACGCGATCGTCACGCCTCACGATACCATTGCGCTGGACGGCGTTTCGTTTCGAGGGACGGCCTCCACGTCGCGTGGCGTACCGACCGTAGAGTTTCAAGGCGATGTCCCGCGGCCCGCGGGCGGCACATTGCACGTGACGATCACCTATGCATTCAACGGCGACGGTTACCTCAGCCGCGTCGCAGGAACGGTACTCGGCTTGGAGGGTTCGCCAGCGGGCTACGTGCTCATCTCGCTGCCGACCGGGTTCCCCTCATTCGAGGCTGACACGGCCGACGACGTCCGCCAGCTCGCGTACTCCTACAAAACGCTACGGGAAGACGCATCCAGCGTGGCGTTTTCTCGACTCCAACCGGACAAACCCGAGTTGATCCCGGGGCCGCTGGCGTGGGTGGCGGCCAAAGACAAGTACTTCCTCGTCGGGCTTCTCTCGCAGGACACCTCGCGCGCGCGCCAGTTCGCAGAGATGCACCTCATCGGCGCACCAAAAGTTGGTGGCGTCGAGAAACGAGCAGCGGCCGCGGTCCTCCTCCCGCTTTCAGTGGCGCCACCAGGTGCTGCAGCGGGCGCTCCTGCCTCAGGGGCGGCGACCTTTGCATTCGAGATGTATGCGGGGCCGCAGGACTATCGCAGGTTGCGTGCCCTGGGACGTGGATTCGAGAATCTCAATCCGTACGGCGGATTCTTCCACATCATTTTCCAGCCATTCGTGACGCTCGTGGTGGTCGCCATTCTTGGCATGCGCGATCTGCTGCACATCAACTACGGCTGGATTCTCATCATCCTCGGCGTCTTGACCCGGGTGGTGCTCTGGCCGCTCAACCAGCGAGCGATCAGGACGAGCCTCAAGCTGCAGGCGGTGCAGCCCGAGATTCAGGCCGTTCAGACCAAGTACAAGAGCGACCAGGCTCGCATGCAGCAGGAGCTGATGCGTGTCTACAAGGAGCATGGGATGAGTCCCTGGAGCCCGATCGCCGGGTGCCTGCCCATGCTGCTGCCCTGGCCGATCTTCGGCGCTCTTTACTTCGTCTTCCGGACGACGATCGAATTCCGGGGCGTGCCCTTCCTGTGGATGCACGACATCTCGGTGAAGGATCCCTACTATATCATGCCCATCCTCATGGGCCTGACCTCCTTCTTCGTTTCGTGGATCAGCATGCGCCGGATGCCGCCGAATCCACAGACCAAGATGATGTCGTACATGATGCCCGCCGTGATGACCTTCTTCTTCTGGAACATCGCGGGAGGACTGAACCTCTACTACTTCGTCCAGAACCTCGCCACCGTCCCGCAACAGTGGTATCTGTCGAACGAGCGCGCCAAGGCCGGCGGCGCCGGGACCGCTGGCGCGCAGTCCAAGACTGGAGTGCAAGGGACGAAGAAGACCCCGGCGAAGCTCGCGGCGCGAAGCCAGGGGATGAAGGAGCAACGAAGCTAAAGAGCGGGTCTCGGGTTTGGGGGCTGGGGTTTGGAGTGACCAAAACACAAAGGCCAGTGACAGCGAATGCGTCACTGGCCTTCGAAGTAAGTTGCACTCACCCCACACCCCACACCCCAGACCCCGCAGTTTCGTGCTTCTCCCCGACAGCATCGTCGCGATCTCCACTCCACCGGGCCGCGGTGCAATTGCAATCGTGCGCCTGAGCGGACCGGAGGCGCGGGCGATCGCGGGGGCGGTCGTGCGGCCGTGGCCTCTCGAGCCGGGCCGGGCGCGCCGCTGCGTAGCGGTCGATGCCGCGGGAGTGGTGCTGGACCGACCGGTCGTCACGACCTACATCGCGCCGCGCTCCTACACGGGCGAAGATGTCGTCGAGCTGGCGACACATGGTGGCGTCATGGTGCCGACCTCTATCGTCGCGGCACTCGTCGCGGCTGGAGCGCGGCCGGCCTTGCCGGGCGAGTTCACGCGGCGCGCGCTACTCAACGGCAAGATGGATCTGGCGCAGGCCGAGGCAGTGGGGGATCTCATCGATGCCCATAGCGCATCGATGCAACGCGCGGCCATGGCTCAGCTTGACGGGGGCCTCTCGCGTCGCGTCCGGGAGCTGCGCGATGCCGTGCTCGAGATCGAGGCGCTCGTAGCCTACGACATCGACTTCCCCGAAGAGGATAATGGGCCCATCTCCAGTGACCGCGTGCTCGCCGCCACGCGTCGAGCGGCAGATCAGGTGACTGGATTGCTCGCGACCTCGCCTACCGGAGAGTTGATCCGACACGGCGCCGTCGTCGTGATCGCGGGTCCGCCCAACGTCGGCAAATCCTCGCTCTTTAACGCACTGCTTGGGCGGGCGCGGTCGATCGTGAGCGACGTGCCAGGCACGACTCGCGATGCCGTGGAGGCGCTCGTCGAGCCAGCGGACGCCCCATTCCCGCTCCGGCTCGTCGACACGGCCGGCCTGCGTGACACCATCGATGCGGTGGAGCAACTTGGCATCGAAGTCAGTCGCCGCTCGCTCGCCGAGGCGCACGCCGTGCTCGCGTGCGGGGAAACCGTCGCGAGCATCCTCGACACCGTGGCGCGGGTGCGCCCGCACACCGCGGCGCCCGTCGTCGGCGTGCGAACAAAATGCGATCAACGGGGGATCGCTGCCCTCCCGACAGCCGCGACGCGACCTGTGCGGGCCAACCTGGCTGCCGAGTCGGCAGGCTCAATCGACGCCGCAGGGCCCGAGCGCGCTGGCTGGACCGACGCGGCGTCCTCGGATGGCTACGAGAGTGGGACAACCACTCTCGACGACGGTGTGCTCTACGATGCGGCGCCAGCGGATCGCCTCCGCGTCATCGAAACCAGCGCCGAATCGGGTCGAGGCCTTCACGCCGTGATGGCAGCCGTCGTGAGTGCCGTGGTCGCGCAACACGGCGCGCCGGCCGCCGACGCGCCGGTCATCACGCGCGTGCGCCAGCGGCGCGCGCTCGAGCGCGCGGCCGCGGAGCTCGCGGCCTTTCGAGAGGCGTGGACCGGGTGCACGCTTCCCGCGGTTGTTGCGGCGGTGCACGTCCGCGCGGCGGCGACCGCGCTAGAGGACATCATCGGCGCCATCGACGTCGACGACGTGCTGGAACGCGTGTTCGGGGAGTTCTGCGTCGGCAAGTAGCGCGGCGCGGCTGCGCCGCGGCCGAGAGAGGAGAAAACCTGAAAGGAGAAAGGAGAAAAAGGCGCCATGAGGTGTTGCCCAGTCTCTCGCTGACCGACCGCTTTCCCGACGACATCACAAATTTGAAAGTAGAACTGCAAGCAAACGCTCGACATGGAGCGTGTGCCCTCGTCTCCTTTCTCCTCTCACCTCTCTCCTTTCTCGGGCGCACAGCGCCCGTGTCTCCTTTCTCCTTTCTCCTCTCTCCTCTTTACGTGGCGCGCCAGCGCCCGGTGTGGAGAACATCCGATCTTCCACATTGTCGGGCAACGTGACGCATCGATGTGAGCGCGCGCAAAAAAAATAATTTTTTTCCCTCTACCCGATTTTCCCGGAACAATTATCTTCCCGCCCCAACAGATCCCGCGCCGCCACCCGCGCCTTGGCTGTTGATGCTCATCAATCTTCTTCCAGACTTTCTTTCAGTACTCAACAGCACGGATCGGATCGCCGCCTACCTTCGCTACTTCGACGCTCACCGCCCACTCCTCGACGCCTACTGGCGAAACTACGCGCTCGATCCCGACGGTCCGCACTTCCTCGATGTCGTGCGCGCGACTGCACTGGCGGACCGACCGGATCTCGCGGCGATGCTCGAGCGAAGCGATGTGATGGCGCTTGCGCGCGCGACGGAAACGCAGTGCGCGGAGCTACTGGCGGCCGATGTCCCAGTCGACGTCGTGCTCATGGTGGGCGTCGGCGCGGCGAACGCGGGCGAACTGGTCGTCGATGGACGCGGCGTGGCGTTCGTGTGCCTCGAGCACTTCACCGGCGTAGCGAATCCCGAGACGCAAGGACTGGGTCTCGATCCCGAGCTCATTCCGTTATGGCTGGCTCACGAATTTGCGCACGCCATTCGGTATACATCGCCGACGTCGCGCAGCGAGATGGCGAAGCTCGTCACCGAATCCGGCGGCAACTACTCGTATTGGGAAACGGGACGACAGGCTCCGCTGCGTGAGTTGATGCTCAACGAGGGGCTCGCCGTGCAGACGTCGCGAGCGATCAGCCCCGGGCATGCGGCGTGGGAGTATTTCGGGTACGGGCGGCGACAGTATGCACGCATCCGTGAGCTCGAGCCGGTCCTGCAGCGCGTGACCGCCGGCGATCTGGACCGAACTGGGCTCGGGTTGCGACTCCGGTATCTCTCCGGGGGCGTCAGCGACCAGGCGCGCACGATCGAGCGCCATATCCTGCCAGAGCGGAGCGGCTACTTCCTGGGCGCGCGAATGGTCGAACCGGCGATCGCGGCCCACGGGCTCGCATGGTCGGTCCGCGCGAGCGCAGCAGAGCTCACCGGCGCCAGCAACGCAGCAGCGGCGAGCGCCTAGGGCGAGCGCCTAGCGCTCGCAGAAAGGAGAGAGGCGAGAGGAGAAAGGGGACTTAAGGCCGATTGTCCTTGGTCTCCTTTCTCCTTTCACCTTTCCCCTCTCTAGCGCCCCACAGGGGCGCTTGGCATGGAACTTCCCCCTCTTCGCCGGCAGCTGATTGGGACAGAAGAGGCAGGAAGATGACGACGCTGCAACGCATCGAGCTGCAGTGTCCGGTGTGCGACACGCGGTTCGTCTCGCAATCCGTAGTTGCGACAAACGCATTCGGCGGGAAGCGAACAGATTTCCACGAACGTGCAGCCGGGACACAGCCACTACCGTATCTGGTCCACATGTGCAACCGCTGCGGTTACTCGGGTGCCGAACGAGACTTCAGCGAAGGAGTCGAGCCCAGCGCGGTGCTGAAGGAGCACGTCTGGAACGAGCTGGCGCCCACGCTGGCGTGCGCGACGGTGCAGTCGTCTGGGTCACACCAGCCGGGCGAGCCGCCGCAAGTCGCAGGATCGGCGAAGTATGAGGCCGCCGCGAAAGTGGCCGAGTGGCAATCGATGGAGCCCCGCTACATCGCGGACTTCTACCTGCGAGCGGCGTGGTGCTGCGTCGACGAAGGCGACACGGAAGCGGAGCGATTCTTCCGACGCAAAGCCGCGTGGATGTTCGAGCGAGCGCTGTCGTCCTTTGATGGAGTGGCCCGGGACGAGCGCTGTGTCATTACCTATCTGATCGGCGAGCTCTGGCGCCGCATCGGAGACGCCGTGGCGGCGGCCCGATGGTTTGCGCGGGTCCCGGAGGAAGTCGTCGATGGCCGGACTCAGCAGTGGGTCATCGAGGCGGCACATCAGCAGGGCCAGTCGCCACGGGAGTGGTTTGCGTAGTCGGCTAGATGTTGGACGTTAGACGTTGGACGTTGGAGAGCAAACCTCGAGGCCAGCCAGGTGCTCTGCCAGTTGGCGTCAGCGAACCGTCGCCCGGCGGGTAGGGGCGACGCAATGCGTCGCCCTCCAATCCCGCACCGGATGCACCGGCGTCGACGTGGGTGCCATCCCGAACGTTGTGGCGTGTGGTGTGGCCCGCGAACGGCGGGCGACGCATTGCGTCGCCCCTACCCGCCGTAATCCGGCTCCAGCGTCCAGCGTCCCCGACTCGCACCGGCCCTAACAACCAACTGTCTCCTCCTATACTATTTCCGCCCATGAAAGAATACCAAGCCGTGATGCTGCGCCTCACGCACCACATGCAAGACGACGAGGACGCACTCACGGACTTGTTGAACGAACGGATCCGCGGCGGGTGGGAACCAACGCTGATCGCGCAAAGCGCGCCAGCCGCTGGCGGCGAGCGCCTGACCGTCATCTTCCAGCGCGACACGACGGGCGCTAACGCGCCACGTAGAGAGGAGAAGTCCTGAAAGGAGAAAAGGAGACAACGGCCGCTGACGCGGCGCGTAGAGAGGAGAAAGGAGAAAGGGGAAAGGAGATTAGACAACCTATGGGTGTCCACCCATTGCCGAGGCTGCCTGCGGTAGTGGTCTCCTTTCTCCTCTCAGGTGTTCTCCTCTCTACGTGGCGCGCAGCGCCCGTAGGCCAATCCGTCTTCTGCACGCTCAACGGGTAGGAGCCGACATGAAGCGATTCGCTGTCGTAAGGATGGCAGCGCTGCTCGCGATGGCGAGCACGCTCATCGTACCCGCGGCCGTCAGCGCCCAAGCGCTCACGATGCAGATGGGCAATGGCTGGAGCTTCAGTTTTTCGGGCAACGTCAACGCCTTTCTCGTCTACCAGCTGTCGAACGTGGGCGACTCGGGCAAGACGATCAACGGAGGACTGACGCCGGTCGAGGGGACAAACCCACGAATCCGAACCGGTCTCCTCCCGGCGTTCGCGACCTTCGATGCAAAGGGTAAGGAGGGTGGCGTCAATCTGGGCGTCCATTTCGGCTTCGCTCCGGAGATCCAGAACGGCGGCGGAGCACTCGGCAACATTCACGACAACTTCGGGAACGGCACGCAGGCCGGTGCACAGATCGACATGCGGCAGGTCTACCTCACGGCCAGCGGGACGTGGGGACAGATCCTCGCCGGCCGCGAGATCGGCTTGTTCGACCGCCAGAACGTTCTGCAGGACATGACGCTGTTCGGGACTGGAGCAACGGGCGGCAACATCGGCAACGGTGGAACGACCCTGGGCCGCATCGGCTACGGTTACGTGTACCCGAACTTCGTCCCCCAGATCACGTATAGCACGCCCTCGACGAACTCGGTCGTCTGGGATATCGGCCTCTTCGACCCCAGCGCCGTCGGCGGCACCGGCGCGGGGACATCGCCTTTCATCTATAACAGGACCCCACGGCTGGAGTCCGAGCTCACGTGGACTAGCAACTTGAGCAGCACGCCCCCACCGGCCGGTGCCACCGCGGACCAGATCATGCTCTGGCTGGGCGGCCTGTGGCAGGAGACCTCTGACTCGGCGAGTGGCGGGCAGTCGGTCACGTCGGTCGGCGGGGACGCCGGCGTGAAGCTCACGGTGTCCTCCGTCTCCATCGTGGGCGCGGGATACTACGGCAAAGGTATCGGCTCGACGCTGCTGCTCACGACGGCGCTGGCGACCGACGGTGCCGGGAACGCGCGCACGTCGTACGGCGGGTACGTGCAACTCGTGTTCAAGTTCAACCCCCAGTGGAGTGTCGGCGGCAGCTTCGGTGGCGGCTGGTTGAACGAGACCAGCCAGGACAAGCTCGACCCGGTGAACGGCCCGCTCTTGCTCAAGTACAACGTCGACGGCGCAGCGATCCTCACATACCAGTGGACCAAGTCGCTGCGCTGGGTCGGGGAATACGACTGGACCCAATCGAAGAACCAGGGTGGCGAGCTGAACCCTGCGGAGTCGATTACGGCCAGTCAGTTGGCGACCGGCTTTATGTTGTTCTTCTAGGGCCGGGATTCGAGAGAGGTGCAGGGTGCGCGACGCGCAGGTCGACCCCAGGCTCGTGGGTGATCCTATGACCGGCAGGCGGGTTCCACCGCCGACGTCGTTCGCGCGCGCGACGCTGCCGCTCCATGCCCGCGCCATCGGCACGGAGCGCAGCCCACCGGGTCCACCGCGCGAAGAACTCTCGACTCATCACGCTCGGCGACCCCGAGCGGAGCAGTCACCCACTCTTTCCGAGGCGGCTCTCATGATTCAGTACGCACGCCCGATACAAATCGGCGCGCTGCTCGCCGCGACACTCGCGGCGGCCCCGCCCGGTGCGGCGCAGGATCTTGGGGCCATGACCCAGAACCCCAGTCAATGGGTCATGACTGGTCGGACGTACGATCTCAATCGCTACAGTCCGCTGACCCAGATCACGACCGCCAACGTCACTCATCTGGTTCCGGCGTGGAGCTTCTCCGTCGGCACGCTGCGCGGACAGGAAGGGAATCCCCTGGTCGTCGGCAGCGTGATGTACGTGTCGTCATCGTTCCCGAATAAGGTCTACGCGCTCGACCTCACGAAGGACGGTGCGCCGCAGATCTGGCAGTACACGCCGAGTCAAAACGACTCCGCGATCGCCGTCGCGTGCTGCGACGTCGTCAATCGGGGACTCGCGTACCATCCGCCGACGGCCGACCATCCGGCGGGGATCCTGTACATCGAGTTGCTGCAGGGCGATCTGCTCGCCCTCGACGCGAAGACCGGGAAGAAGGTGTACCAGGTCAACAGCGCCAACTTCCGCAAGGGCGAGACGATGACCAACGCCCCTCTTGTCGTCCGCAACGTCGTCATCACCGGCATCTCCGGAGGCGAGTTCGGCGTGCGCGGCCGGGTAACGGCGTTCGACGCCTTGGACGGACATGAGCTGTGGCGGGCCTACAGCACGGGCCCTGACGCCGACGTCAAGTTCGAGGGGGTCCCGAACGAGAACTATGAGTCAATGAAAGGGAAGGACCTCGGTGTCTCGACGTGGCAGGGCGACGAGTGGTTGCGAGGCGGGGGCACGACATGGGGATGGTACTCCTACGACCCTGAGCTGAATCTGTTCTACTACGGCTCGGGAAACCCAGGCACCTGGAACCCGGATCAGCGACCCGGTGACAACAAGTGGTCGATGACGATCTGGGCTCGCAACCCGGAGACGGGCGTCGCGAGGTGGGCGTACCAGAATGACGCCGCACGATGCGTGGGACTACGACGGGGTCAATGAGATGAACCTGGCCGAGCTCACCTTCAACGGCAAACCCACGAAGGTGCTCGTGCACTTCGATCGGAACGGGTTCGCGTACACCGTGGATCGGACGAACGGCAAGGTGCTCGTCGCGCAGCCGTTCGGCCCGGTGAACTGGGCCAAGAGCATCGACCTGACGACCGGGCGCCCCGTCGAAGACGCGGCCAAACGGACGACGGCCAAGGGCAACACTGAAGGGATCTGCCCGGCTGCGATCGGGTTCAAGGATCAGCAGCCGTCGGCGTACTCGCCGAAGACGAAGCTCTTCTACGTCCCGACCAACAACATCTGCATGGACTACGAGGGCGTGGACGTGAAGTATCAGGCCGGCCAGGCGTACGTCGGTGCGATCGTGCGCATGTTTCCCGGCCCCGGCGGCAATCGTGGGGACTTCATTGCCTGGGACGCGACGACCGGCAAGAAGGTGTGGGATGACAAAGAGGGACTCGCTGCATACGGTGGTGCGCTCGCCACTGCCGGCGACCTCGTGTTCTACGGCACGATGGAAGGTTGGCTCAAAGCCGTGGACGCGCGAACGGGCAAGCAGTTGTGGAAGTTCAAGACTCCATCCGGCATCATCGGTAACCCCATGACCTACGTCGGGCCTGATGGCCGGCAGTATGTCGCGGTGCTTTCAGGGATCGGCGGATGGGCGGGGATCGGCGTCGCCGCGGGTATCGGTGCCGAAGACCCGACCGCAGGACTCGGCGCCCTCGGTGCGTTTGGCGACGCCGGTGGGTTCTCCACCCAGGGCGGCGTGCTCACGGTATTCGCGCTCGATAACGCGGGCGCTGCGAGCCACGCAGCCGCGGCCAAGGGACGATAGGCGGTTGGCCAGGGGTCGCTCCGGCGACCCTTCGGAGCAGACGTTGCATCAGGACGTGGAAACGGGTGCCGCACGATGGCTCGAGCGGCACCCATTGCTTCACGGGTTTCGTGGGTCGGCAGCAGGAACACGCAGCGTGAGGAGACACGTGTCGCACTCGCTCAACACTCTCTGTTTTCGGTGTGCGGCGATCGTCGCGTGGCTGTGCGCGGGGTCTTCCCTCAGTGCGCAAGCGGATGCCCTCGGGTCGCCGCGGCCACCGCACGCTTTCCGCGTGTGCTCCGACCCTGACAACCTCCCGTTCTCGAACGAGCAGCAACAGGGGTTCGAGAACAAGATCGCCGCGGTCTTGGCCAAAGACCTCGGCGACAGCCTGTCCTACATGTGGTGGCCGTCACGCCGTGGATTCGTGCGGATGACGCTCGGTGCCTACCGCTGCGACATCATCATCGGCACGCCTCAAGGGTACGACCTCGTCCTGCAGACCAGGCCCTACTACCGGACGGCGTACGTTGCATTGACGCGTCGCGACCGCCATCTCCGGATTGCATCGCTCGATGACTCGATACTCAAGTCGCTGACGATCGGCGTCAACACCATGGGAGACAACTACGAGAACACGCCCCCGGCGCACGCGCTCGGGGCGCGTGGGATCAACCAGCATGTCGTCGGATTCCCAACCTTCTACAATGCCGAGCAACGGCCGGGCGACATTGTGGAGGCCGTGGCCAAGGGGACGATCGATGTGGCGCTGGTGTGGGGTCCGGTTGCCGGCTACTTCGCGAAGCAATCCAGTGTCCCGCTCGATATCACCATCCTGCCGGACACAGACCGGGTAACCGGTTTCCCCTTCTCGAACGGGATGGCGATCGGCGTCCGGCGCGCCGATCCGGGGCTGCGCGACACGCTGAACGCCGCGCTCGGCCGTCGCCGCGCAGACATCGACGCCATCCTGCACGATTTCGGTGTCCCGCTGCTGCCGCTGACCAACCCGACGCAGTGACACACCAATCGACGAGGAATCGGCTCGGTGCCATCGGTATCGCCCTGCTCGCTCCCCTAATTGTGGCGGCCGCGAGCGCCCATTGGAGCGTCGTGATCGATCGACGATGTAGGCGCGACGCAAGCGTCGCCCTGGAGGCCGACACCGTCGACCCCCACGCGGTGAATGCGGTCGTGTACAATGGATGGAAGATGTTCGAGGTCTACTGCACTCGTTGCCATGGAGAGGACGCAGTCGGGAGCAGCTTTGCGCCGGCCCTCACCAAGTCTGTAGGTCCGGATGGGATGATCAATCACCGTGCATTCTTCGAGACCGTGACTCTTGGCCGTCCGGCCAAGGGCATGCCGACGTGGGGGAACCTGTTGTCGCCCGAGCAGAAGGAGGACGTCTGGAATTACTTGCGTGCACGCGCCGTCGGCGGGCTCGCGCCGGGCCGACCGCATATCAAGCCCGGCGCCAATCGCGATTCGACCGCGCTCCCGCCGGCCGTCGGTCAGGACAGCACCTGGCCGGGCCCGCCCGCTGATTCGTAAACTACCTGACATGACCCAATCGCCTTCTCGCCCTCCAATCCATTCTCCTTTCTCCTCGCCCCTCACTCCTCTCTCGATCGCGTTAGCGATCGCGGCGTGTACGGGAGAGTCGTCACGCAGCACGGCTTCGCAGACGACAGAATCGACGAGCGTCGCCAGCGCCCCGGCGCCGACGCAACACGTGACCCTGTTGGTAAGCAACGAGGGCGGCAACACGATTTCCGTCGTCGATGGGGCGACCGATTCGGTCGTCCAGACGATTCCGGTGGGGAATCGTCCGCGAGGCATAGCGCTGAGCCCTGACGGGAAGACGCTGTACGTCGCCCTGGGGCGCGACAATGCGGTGGGGGTCATCGACATCGCTACGCGCCGGGAAACCGACAAGATCCCGGCCGGCGGCGACCCTGAACAAGTGGCGGTGTCGCCGGACGGGAAGACTTTCTACGTGTCCAACGAGGACCCGGGCAAAGCGACGGCCGTCGACATCGCGTCCAAGAAGGAAGTTTTCAGTGTACCCGTCGGGAAGGAGCCCGAAGGGGTGCTCGTGACGCCGGACGGACAGTACGTCTACGTCACCAACGAGACCTCGAGCAACGTCGTCGTCCTCGACGCCCACACCGGAAGACAGCAGACCGTCTTTCCCGTCGGCGCGCGTCCGCGCTTCGTGGCGTTTTCTTCGGACGGCGCGTCGGCGGTCGTGACGTCGGAGTCCGGTGGATCGGTCACGGTCGTCGATCTCCCCCGGAACGTACCGCTCAAGACCGTCCCGGTCGGCGATAGCACCAGGCCGACCGGCGTGGCGATTTCGCCCGATGGCCGTACGGTCTACTTCGCCAACGGCCGCGCCAACCGGGTGTCGGTTTTCAGTCTGCCGGCCATGGCCGTCACGGACACGATTCCGGTCGGCCAGCGTCCGTGGGGAGTCGCGCTCACCGCAGACGGCAACACACTCTACACCGCGGACGGCCGTTCCAATCAGATCAGCGTAGTCGACGTCCTGCACAAGAAGGTTCTGCGCACGATCCCGGTCGGAGAGCGGCCTTATGGGGTGGTCATTGTGAAAGGGACATAACGCGCCAGGATCGGGCAGGTCGGCGGCCGCAACTACGCGCCCGAGAAAGGAGAAAGGCGGAAAGGAGAAAGGGGAAAGCGCGAAAGCGGATAGGCAGAAAGTAGAAAGGGGTAAGGAGAAAGGGGAAAGGTGAACGCCTGACCACGGATTCAGGCTGTCAGCCCCCTTTCTCCTCTCTGGCGTTCTCCTCTCTCGGGCGCGACAGCGCCTGTCCGCGTGCCCCACGCGGGGCCCTGCTCGTCCCCAGATTACCTTGCCTACCGCGCCAGCCCCCGATCTCGCGTCACCCCAGTCGCTGCTTCCGCTGCTGGTCGTCGACGACGACGAGGGCATTCGTCGGACGTTCGCACAGATCCTGGGTCGCGCAGGGCACACCGTCGATACCGCCGCGTCTGGCGAGGCAGCGATCGAGGCCCTGGGTCGCGAGCAGTTCGCCGCCGTGCTCTGCGACGTGCGGATGCCGGGCATCGACGGGCTCACCGTGTTGCGGCACGCGCGCGCTCTCGATCCCCAGGTCATGCTCATCGTGATCTCGGCGGTCGACGACGCAGCGACGGCACTCGCAGCGCTCCGGGCCGGTGCCGTCGAGTACCTCACCAAGCCGATCGACCGGGCTGCTCTCGAGTCGACAGTGGCTCGAGCGCTGGCCGAGCGGGAAACCACACAACGACGCACAACCGCCGCGATCCAGCAAGCAGTCGCGACGCGAACTGCTGCGCTCGAGCGCGAGAAGACGTCGCTGCACCAGCGCAATGTCAGCATGGCGGAAGCCCTGGTCCGCGCCATGGAAGCGCGCGATCCGTACCTCAAAGGGCACTCGCAGCGAATGGCTGCGGTCGCCGCCGACATCGCCCGCGCACTCGGCCTCGATGCCGACACGGTCGACGCCGTGAGCCTGGCGGCTCGGTTGGCGGACGTCGGGAAAATCGGCACGCGCGAGAGCGTCCTCCACAAGCCGGGACCACTCACGCCCGACGAGTACGATCACGTCCAGGATCATGTGCGGATCGGCCTCGAAATCCTGAGTCCACTGGACCACCTGGGTCCCGTCCTGGACTATGTGCGCGATCACCATGAGCACTTCGACGGCAGCGGGTACCCGCGTGCGGTTGAGCGGGAGGCCATTTCGATCGGAGGCCGCGTCCTGACAGCGGCGGACGCCTTCGTCGCCCTGACGTCTCGTCGATCCTACCGTGAGCCGTTGAGCCCACCCGACGCGTTGCGCCACCTCCGGAACTACGTGGGCCGACTCCTCGATCCCACCGTGTTTGCCGCGTTGGTCCAGGTGATGGGGCGGAAGAGCGACGGGACGAAGCGACGGGGAAAGGCCGTTACGTCGTAGCCTCGATACGTGCACCGTCCGTGCTGAAGCCCGCATTGAAGAGGATGGCGGACGGGAAACGAGTGGCGAGTCGGCGCATGAGCGCGGCGCTGGCGTCGGGATCGGGAACAATCGCGTACACGGCCGGGCCCCACGAGCTCTGTCCGACACCGGGCGCACCCCAGGCGGCGAGGCATTCGACAATCGCCGTGCTCGCGCCTCCCGCGTAGGCGCCACCCTGTACGGCACTGAACCACCGCCCATTGATGGCCTGAATTTCCGTCAATGCCTCGCCAAACCCGACGAGATCCGCGTCAGCGAGGGCAGGCAGGAGGGCCATGAGCACCAGGTGCGCGACACGTTCCGCCTCGTGCACCGGTGGCATGGGGAGCGCCGCGAACGCCGCGGCTTCAGCGGCCCCGCTCAGGCCCGGCTCGCCGGGCGGCAGCGCCAGCACACACCGCCACGGTTCGGGAACCGACAGGCGCGCGAGGAGTGGTGCTGGTCGGTCGACACCGGGCTGGCGCCCGCCCTCCACAATGAAGCCGCCGTGCTCGAACACGTAAGTCCCAATCGCGGACCGCCGGGCTCGCCCGAGAACCACGGCGAGCCCGCGCGCGTCGCATGGCAGGCCGTACAGGTGGGCCACCGCTCGTGCCGCCGCGAGCGCGACTTGTGTCCCGGACCCGAGACCGCGGTGAGCAGGAAGCACATGGTGCAGCCTGATGTGTGCGCGCTCGGTGATTCGGTAGTGCCGTAGCACGCGTTCGACGGCGTGCGCGGCCACACCGCGGGCCTCGTCGACGGTGCTTGCCGCATCGATCTGCCCCGGGTCTGCAACCACGACGATGTCGCGCGCGCCGGATGCGGTCAACCGGACGGCGGGCGGCTGCACTCCCACGCCGATCCCTCCGTAGTGACGGCCGAGCGATCCGCCGAGATCGAGCATCCCGAGGTGCACGCGTGCCGGCGCGTCGATCGTGACGCTTCCGTGGACCGTATCGCGTTCCGTCATGCAGGACCAATTGGCGAGGTCCGCACGTACTCGGTCAAGAGCGCCATCGCCTCGCGCTCGCGAGCTCCCGCGGTCTTGTCGACGATGGTCTGCAGTCGAGAAAACCCGGCGTCGACCTCGGACCGCGGGATGAGGTGCAACCGCGTGGCCAGGATCGCCGCCTCGAGAATCGCATTGCGCGCGCGATTGAACCCGATGAACTCCCGCCGCGTGCCGTGGTGGACGACCGTCGTCTCGATTCGAGAGCGTGGCGGCGTTGCCTCGATCGATCGCACTTCGAGCTCGCGCCAGGAACATGCCGCATCCAGCACAACGCCCCGAACGACGCTGGCCGGAAACGACGCATATTGCGGGTTGGAGATGGCGGCCTGCGCGAACAGCAACACGTCGTCGGTGAGATTCACCACGGCCACCCCGGTGGCGCGCACATTGCGAAACGTTGTCGTCTCGAGAAACGGCTTGATGACGATACGCTCCTCACCCCACTCGACCCCCATTGGCGCGAAGTTGATCGAGCCTTCTGGGTCCATGGTGGTGATGATGGATTCGATGATCATGCGATGACACATCCATCAGCCACTTCGTCGGCGACCAGTTGCCTGTATGCCTTCTGAACGAGAATGGTGAGTGGCCCGATGGCTCCGTTGCCGATCGTCGAGTCATCGACCGCCGTCACAGGCGCAATCTCGCGAAGGGAGCTCGTGAGAAACATCTCGTCGGCGTCGGATATTGCGACGGGCGGCACGGGGGATTCGTCCACGTCGATCGCGAGCCTCGCGAGAATGTCGAGCACCGTCGCTCGCGTGATGCCGAGCAAGACACCGCATTGGGCCGGTGGGGTACGAACGACCCCGCGCGTCACCAGGAAGATGTTGCTCGAGCTGCCCTCCGAGAGGTGCCCGCCCGTGTCGAGGAGCAGCGCGTCATCGGCGCCCCGGGCGCGGGCGGCTGACAGCGCGACCACGGCATCCGTGTAGGCCAGGGTCTTGAGTCCCGCCGTCGGCGAGTATTCGTTCCGGCGTCCATCGGCGATGCATACGCGCAATCCCTGCTGCGCCGTCGGGAGCGGCCCGAGTCGATCGACCAGCAGCACCGTCGTCGGCTCCGCGTCTCCGCGAGGTGCGACGCCCGCACCGGGGCCTCGGGTCACGGTCAGTCGCACGGACCGATCCGCTCGTACCCTCCGGAGCTCGCGCACGGCGTCCGAGAGCGCTGCATCCAGGTGTGCCGGAATCGGGAGGCCGAGCCGCTCGGCGGTCGACGCCAGTCGGGCGAGATGGGCATCGAGGCGGAAGATTGTGCCTGCGTATGCCCGCATCGTCTCGAAGCATCCGTCGGCGAGCGTGAAACCACGATCCATGACGGATATCGCCGGAGTCTGCGGGTCGACCGGCAGGCCGTTGACCCAGCAGAGCGGCGCGAGATCAGCCGGTTGGTTGGTGCGTGGCATGAACCCTCAGTGCACGATGGTGACAGGCGGTGGAACCGTGTCGAGTCCAAAGTCGTCACTGCGACTGGCAGGGCCCGTCCCCACGTCCGACCGCCGACCGTCAGCCCGATCCGGGAGCGTCGCGCGGCGTGCATCCTGATGCCCGAGCCGCCCGTGCAAGAACGTGTCGAGCATGGCGTAGCCGTGCTCTGTGAGGGCGGACTCGGGGTGAAACTGCACGCCTGTGACCGGGTGCGTGCGGTGCTCGATCGCCATGATTTCTCCGTCATTGCTCGTCGCGGTGATCCGGAGGCTGTCGGGGATCGTCGAGCGATCGATGACCAGCGAGTGATAGCGTGTCGTGTGCAGAGGCGAGGGCAGCCCGGAGAAAATGCTCGTGCCGTCATGCGTGACGCGCGATACCTTGCCGTGCATGGGCCGTCCGGCGCGGACGATGCGACCGCCGTAGGCCGCGCCGATGCATTGGTGCCCAAGGCACACGCCCAGAACCGGGATCGTCGCGCCGAACCGTTGCACCACCGATGTCGAAATGCCAGCTTCCGTCGGCGTACATGGGCCGGGCGACAGGATGATGTGCGTCGGGCGCAGGGCCGCGATCTCGTCCAGCGTCATGGCGTCATGCCGGCGCACGACCACGTCTTCGCCCAACTCGCGGGCGTAGCGTGCGAGGTTGAAGACGAACGAGTCGTAGTTATCGATGAGCAGGATCATAGTCGAGCGCGCTGATGAGCGCGCGAGCTTTGTCCAGCGTCTCATTATACTCCGCTTCGGGCTCGGAGTCGGCGACGATCGCGCCGCCGGCCGAGAAGTACGCGCGGCTGGCGCGGACCAGGTACGTCCGGATGACGATGCTGGTGTCTGCGGCGCCGGTGCCGCTCATGTACCCGAGCGCGCCGCAATACACGCCCCGCCGCGATGGCTCGAGCTCGGCAATGATCTCCATTGCCCGCACCTTGGGCGCGCCGGTAATCGAGCCACCGGGGAATGCCGCGCGCAGGATATCGATTGCGTCGTTGCCATCGGCCAACTCGCCAACCACGGTCGACACGAGGTGGTGCACGGTGGAATAGTGCTCGAGGGCGAATAGCTCCGGCACCCGAACCGACCCTGGGCGGCACGCTTTCGACAGGTCGTTCCTGAGCAAGTCGACGATCATCAGATTTTCCGCGCGATCCTTCTCACTCTCGGTGAGCGCGCGGCCCAGGTGCGCATCGTGCTCCGGGCCGATCCCGCGCGGGGTCGTGCCCTTGATCGGCCGCGTCTCGACGTTGCCGTCGGCATCGACGCGAATGAATCGTTCCGGTGAGGCGCTGACGATGGCGAACTGCGGCGTCTCGAAATAGGCCGCAAAGGGTGCCGGGTTGAGCGCGCGCAGATGGCGGTAGAGCGAGATCGCGTCCATGGCGAGCGCGGCCTCGAATCGCTGGGAGAGGTTGGCCTGGAAGATGTCACCGGCCAGGATGTACTCGCGCACGCGCGCGACCGCCTCCAGGTAGCCGTGATGCGAAAACGAGGACACGAGCCCGCTGTGGCCGCGCACGGGGAAGACAGGAGGTTGCTGCCGGTCGCGGCCGCCGCCCGCGGCTCGCAGCACCGCGTTCGCCGGCGCCAGGTCCGAAGCGGGCCGAGACGCGAACGTCCCGTCTCCCGCAAGGCGACGACGCACCATCGCCAGTCGGTCGCGGGCCCGTGCGCGGCGTGCATCGGGATCCGTTTCCGGGGCGCCGGTCGAAAGGATCCACGCGCGGCCGGCCCGATGGTCCCACGACACGACCCAGTCATAGAGCCCGAGCACGACGTCGGGGATATTCAGGTCATCGTGGCGGGGTTGCGGGAGCCGCTCGAGCCACGCCCCATAGTCGTAGCCGACATACCCGGCGGCCCCTCCCTGAAACGGTGGCAATTCCGGAATCGCCTCTGCGCGGAACGGCTCCAACAGTCCGCGCACGGTCAGCAGCGGGTCGTCAACAGTTTGTCCCGCGCCGTTGTCGGGCCCCGTCACCCGGAACTCGTCATCCGTCACCCGGTTGTTGCGCTTCCCTGACCCCCGATCTCCGACCCCTAAACCCGCCGTTCTGCTCTTCACCACCGTCCGGCCGTCCTTCGCGACCACGACTGTTGACGGGTCGGCCATCAGAAACGAGTACCGCCCCAACCGAAGCGGATCGGTTGCGCTATCGAGCAGCAACGCGAACGGCAGGTCATGCACGCGATCGAGGGCCTCGAGGGGGTCAGGGAGGAGCGTAAGCTCCTCGACTTCGAGCAAACCTCGCACGAGCGCTACGACTCCGGCTCCGTCCGCGTTCGCCGTGCAGTCACGCGGAGATGTTCGCGACGTGGGTCCTCGACCGGCGTGAGGTATCCCCACGCCAGCGACCCCTCCTGGCGGTATGTCTTCCCCAGGGTGATGGCGAGCTTCGCTTTCGCCAGCTCCTTTCCCAGATAGAACGCGTGGGTCGCTTCGCTGACCGCGAGTTGCGAAAAGATCTCGTGGATGTCCGCGCCGCGGACGAAGCGCTCGCTGTTGAGCACTGTAATGGTGTCGCGGTCGGCAAAAATGCGAAAATTCGCGTCGGTGATCGATGCCTGCAGCGCCCGCAACTCGGCTTCGGAATAGGTGAGGATCGCCGGATCCTTGACCGTCACCAGCCGGTCGTCGATGTGCTTGGGTACGGTCCGCTTCGTCACCGCGTAATACATGAGGCGTCGTGCGATGTCGATTTCGCGAACGGCGCCCCGCGCCCACGGGATCACCTCAGTCGTGAGCACAGCGCGAACGCCCAGCTCCTGACAGATGGCGATGAGCAGGGCGTGTACCCCAGTCGTGTCGGCGGCGGTGAGCTCGCTGATGTTCCCGATGCCCATGAGGAGAGCGGCCCCCGGATAGCGGCGATGCACCTCGGCGTATCGCTCGATCGACGCCGTGAAGCCGAAGCCGATGGGCTCGATGATCGGGTCGATGAAATACTCGACGCCCCAGCGCTCGAGCGCCGCGATGCTTGGGTCGAGCGTCTCGATGCCCCCGCCGAAGCTCGGGATTACGACGGCGCGCGTGCCGGAGGCTGCGAGATCGCGTGCGACAGCGAGGTTGGTATCATTGACGCTGAACACGAGACGGGCGCCCGCTTCTACGGCCCGGCGGATCTCGTCGACATCGAAGGAGTCGACACTCACGCGCATCCCAGCCGCGACGAGCTCGCGAACGACGTCGCCCAGACCGGGAAACGTCAGACCGGGCGTGCACCCGATATCGATGACGTCCGCCCCCGAGGCGCGAAAATACTGCGCCATGTCCATGACCTGTTTCGGCTCGAGACGCGGCGCGTTGTTGATCTCGGCGACGATCTCGATGTCCCACTCCCCATACGCGGCCACCAGCGGCGCCCGCCCAAAGTACTCGGGGATCTCACGCAGGTCTTTCGGACCGCGGACGACCTGTGCGTCCGGCCCTGCGGCGGTGGTGACGCGCTCCGCGAGCGGGGCGAGATCGCCCTCGCACAGGCCGGGGATCATCACGAGATCGACCTCGCTCGGCACGTCCAGAAAGCGAGCGATCCACGTCGTCGTCATCAGTGCGGCAACGGTGATCTTGAGGACCGCGACCGAGTAGCTGAACGACGGCGCCATCTCGGCCAATGTCGCTCGCAACGCAGGCTCGGCGAGCCGGCCCGTGACGAAGAGGACGTGGCGCGGGCCGGCCACAGGCATGGGAAGGTCGGTCAGCGCCGATCGCCGCTCTGCACGAACTTCTTTGGATTGCCCTCGAGCGCACCACCGGCGGCCGGACGCCACAGGACGCTCTCCTCGATCTTGCGCGCAAGATCGAAGTCCTTGTCGGTGATGCCGCCGGCGCTGTGTGTCTGGAGCTTCACGCCGACCCGCGCCCAGGTGACGCTCAGGTCAGGGTGATGATTGGCCGCCTCCGCGACGAACGCGACGGCATTCACGAGCATGAGCGTGATCGGCCATCCGTCGGTCTTGTAGTAACGGCGGATCCATCCGTCCTCGTAGTACCAGCCCGGCAACGTCGCGAGCTTGGTCGCGATTTCCTGCTCGGTGTACGTCAGCTGGAGTTTCGTCATGGTTGAAAGGCCGCTAGAGGGAGCTCGTATGCGCTCTTGAACTCGCACCGTCCCGCCGACATGTAGGGGCGGCCTTTAGGCCGCCCTCGCCCGAGGGCGCCGGCGGTCATCCCATCACCACCCCACCATTCACAAAGATAGTCTGGCCTGTCAGAAAGGCCGCGGCGGGTGAGGCCAGGTACACGGCGGCAGCTGCCACGTCGTCGGGCGTTCCCCAGCGCCCAAGTGGCGTGGCCGCGACGACCGACTGGCGGCGGGTCTCGTCCAGCTCGCTCGCAAACGCCGTAGCGATCCAGCCCGGAGCGAGCACGTTGACGCGGACCTTCGGCGCAACAGAGCGCGCGAGAGACTTGCTGAAGGCAAGTACGCCTCCCTTCACGGCCGCAAACATCTGCGGGTTCCGGCCTCCCATGCCCGTGAGCGCGTGGTCCCAGCTCATGTTGATGATGAGACCGCCCGTCGGCCGCACTTCAAGCGTGCGGGCTGCGTGCCACGAGGCGATGATCGTTCCCCGCAGGTCGACGGCAAGCAGGAGATCGAGCTTAGCGGCCGCGGGGAGGTCCGCACCAGGTCCGGTGAGAATGTCGGCGCCGGCATTGTTGATCCACACGTCGATCTTGCCGAGGTCACGGTCGACTGCGTGCGTGAGCTCGTGCAAGCCGTGCTCGAGCAGCGCGCCGTCCGCCAGGTCGAGTTGTGTAACTGTTGCGCGCCGGCCTGACCGACGAATCATCGCTGCCGTTTCCTGACCTCCGGCTTCGTCGTGCGCGAACGTGAGCGCAACGTCGGCACCTGCAGCCGCGACCGCGACGCCGATGGCGCGACCGATGCCACTCGACGCACCGGTCACGAGAACGACGAGGCCGGCGAGGGAAAAGGGAGGTGGGTTAGGTATGGCAGGCATGGCAGGGTGGACGTTAGGGAAGCTCTGAAGAATGCCGTCTTCGGACGCGAGTCAGTGTGATTGCGAGCGGTGATCGAGAAAGATCGGTCGGTGATGCAGGCCGGCCTGGGCCGCGAGGCTCAGTGCCGGCGCCACCGGACGCGTTTGCGTCGTTAGCAGAGACACGTCGCCCTACGGGCCCCCAGTTTGTAGCGCACCAAGTACAGGTTCGCGAGGGCAAACGCGGCGTAGACCCGCACGGTGTTCTTGGCCAAGCCCCGATAGCGCACCTTGGCAAAGCCCCAGAGGCGCTTCACCACATGGTAGGCATGCTCGCCCCGCGCCCGCACGCGCGAGCGCGCCCGATTGATCGCGTGCCACCGCGGCGTGATGGGTCGGTGGTGGCACCCGCGGCGGTTGACCCGATAGCGAATCCCCGCGAGCTTGCACGCCACCCGATCGGACTCCTTCCAGTAGCCCCGATCGCCATAGAGCACCCGCTCCTCGCCATGGAGCAAGTAGGGCAGCTGCTCCAGCTCGCCGGCGGCCGCATGCGTGGTCGTGAGCGTGTGCACCAAGCCGTGCGGGTCCGTCCCCGTGTGCACGCGCATCCCGAAGTACCAGGTCTGGCCCTTCTTGGTCTGCCGCATCTCGGGGTCGCGCGCCTGCGCGGCATTCTTCGTCGAACTCGGCGCACTGATAATCGTCGCGTCGACGATCGTCCCCGTCTTGAGGAGCAACCCCTTGGTCTCCAACAGGCCGCGCACGAGCGCGAACACCTGTTCGGTGAGCCGGTGCGTTTCCAACAGCCGCCGAAACCGGAGAATCGTCGTCTCGTCCGGCAAGGCATCCTCACTGAGTTCGACACCCACAAAGCGCCGCATCGCGTCACTGTCGTAGAGCGCATCTTCCGCGGCTGGATCGGACAGATCGAACCACTGCTGCAGACAGTAGATCCGGAGCATCGTCTCGAGCGGCATGGCCGGCCGACCCGCGCCCGCGTGCGGCCGCGGATAGTGCGGCGCGATGAGCGCCGTGAGCTCGGCCCACGGCATCACCGCGTTCATTTCGGCCAAGAACCGCTCGCGACGCGTGACCTTTTTCTTGTCCGAGTAGGCCAGCCCGGCAAACGTCCGCTGGAGTCCCATGCGCTCCTCACGAGGTGTGTGCTCGGGCTGGCAATACATCACTTCTCATCCACCAATGCAAGACTCAGTTTTGCAGAGGTTCCTTAGACGTTGGACGTTGAACCGAAGGAACTAACCTCGAGGGCCAGCCTGGCGCATCTCGCTGGAACTCGAGGTTTGTTTTCCAACGTCTAACGTCTAACGTCCAACGTCTAATACCCAACGTCCAACGTCCAACGTCCATGCTCCTTCTGGTCAGCGTCCGCAGCGCGGACGAGGCGGCAGTCGCGGTCGACGCGGGGGCCGACATCGTCGACGCCAAGGATCCCGCGCAGGGGGCGCTGGGGCCCGTGAGCGCCGATGCACTCGCCGCGATCGCGAGGACCGTGGCTGGCAGGCGGCCGGTCAGCGCCGCCCTCGGCGATCTGGGCACCGGCCACCCGTCCATCGGGATCCAGACCGCCGCACGTGCCGCGGCACGAGCCGGCATCGCCATAGCGAAAGTGGGTGTCGACCCGCGAACCACGCCTCGTGAAGATCTGACGGTCGCCGACTGTGTCCTTGCGTTTGAGCTCTGCGGTCTGACCGACACCGTGTGCCCCTTCGACGTGGTGCTTGGTCTCTACGCCGATCTGCTTGCTGCGGCCCGCTGTCCCCCCGACCTCGTCGTGGACACTGCCGCCCGGTTGGGCGCTGCGGGGCTCTTGCTCGACACGGCGCGCAAAGACGGTCGCTCGCTGTTCGACGTCATGGCGCCCAGCCGGGTCGCGCCGTGGGTGACGGCCGCACACGCAGCCGGTCTGTTCGTGACGCTTGCCGGCTCGCTCGGCGTTGATGACGTGTCAGCGGCTCGCGACTGCGGGGCCGACATCATGGGTGTACGGGGTGCCGTGTGCTCTGGCGGCCGATGCGGCAGCATCGCGTTCGAGCGGGTGCAGGCACTTGTGATCGCCGTCAGGGGCGACTCGCCCCCGTAGATGCTCCCGAATCGGGTCTCGAGCCGGGCCCGCTCAATGCGCTCTGGAAGGCGGGGTTGCTCCGCAGCGAAGCCCATTCTGGATCGGCACGGAAGTATGCAGCTGACTTGCCGGTCGGCAACTGAAGGATCCGGATGATGTCTGGAATCGCATCTTTGGCGTCGCCGAGGTGGTTGTACGCGTCGGCCAGCGCTTCCGCCTGGTCTGCAGCCAGGAGGCCGTTTGGATTGTCCAGCATCTTGGCATCCTGCTGGATCCCGGCAATACCTTGCTCGGCCACATCCCGCCGGCTTGCGGCGGCGCCCGCCACCGCCATGACGCGATGGGCGTCTGGTGCGAGAGGACCCGTAAAATTGTGGCGATGCATGAAGAGCAACGCGCTATCGGCGTAGGCCTTCTCGGATGCGGCACGACGCTCGCGGTCGTAAAGATCCATCTTGGCGAGATAGAAATTCGCGGTATCGAAAAACTGCTGCGGCCGCACGTCCGCGAGCTGCAATGACTCGAGCCGTGGCCAATCGCTGGCGCCCTGCGTCCCGACCTCGTTCAAGAACATCTGCACGTTCGTTTGCGGAATCGCGGCCCGCTCGCGATCGAGGGCCTTTCGGGCAGCAACCGTGTCACCGTAGCCGTCGAAGGCGATACGCATCAACGTCGTGTAACCAGACCAGTCGTGCGGCGCGACCGCAGTCAGGCGCTCGGCGTAAGTCTTCGCCTCGCCGTACCGCCGGTACTGATACGTCCGATTCGCCACGGCTGCCAGCGCGTCGGCGGATTTCGGGTCGAGCTGCACCGCCCGCTCCAGATTGGCGATACCCTCGTCTACTCGGCCGACGTGAATTTGGGCGTCACCCAGGTGCTGCAGAAGTTCGGCGTCGTTTGGACGCTCGGCCTGCGCACGCACGAATTCGTCGTACGCCTCTCGCTGGTTGTGCTCGAACGCGAGCAGATACTGCGCGCGCTCCAGGTGTCCATCCGCAAGGTTGGGATCGAGGCGCAACGCGGAATCGAGCGCCCGTTTCGCCGCCACCTGCCGAGTCGTGTCGGACAAGTCCAGAAGCGCCCATACCACTTCGTCTCCGCCGAGCTCTGCCAGCGCCTGCGCGAACTTCGGGTCGAGCGTGGCAGCGTGTTGGTACTCTTCGATGGCCTGCTGCAAAAGCGCTGGTGAGAGAGTGCGGGCCGAGTCCTGTTCGGTGTCGTAGTGGCGGGCACGAAGATACGCGTCGTACGCGGCCGGCACATGTGTCATTCTCCTCGTCAGTGCCTGCTCGTCGTGTTGCTCGAGCACGAGGCCCAACGCATCCGCGACCTTCGTCGCCACATCGGTCTGCACTTGAAAGACATCGGAAGGCTGCACGACGTACGGCCCCGGCGCCAGCCTGGTCGTCTCATCGGCCGCGTTGACGAGCGTCGGGCTGATTTGCACCTCCGGGGCGCCGGACGCATTCGATGCCCACCGTACGGTCCCCTCGAGGAGGTACTGTACTCCCAGCTCGCGCCCGATTTGCCGCGGTGTTGCCTTCGTGTCCTTGTATTGATTCGCGCTGCGCGGATCGATCGCGCCGAGATGATGAAGACTCGCGAGGCGGTTCGTGATCGCCTCCGTCAATCCGTCGGCGAAATACGCGTCCGAAGAAGGGCCCTCGTTCTGGAAGGGGAGGACGACAATCTTGGGCTCGGTGTGCTTCTCGCGGGCGGCTCCGTGACTCCGGACGATCGCCAGTGTTGTACCAACGATTGAGACTGCGCCGGCGACCGCAAGCACCGCGATGAGTGCGCGCGGCAGCCGCGTAGCTCGCGCAGCACCGGCTCGCGAAGGCGGCACCGCGGCACCGCTGTATGCTGGATACGCGGAGGAGGTGACTGGCGTGACTGGCATGGTGTCGAGCGCCTGGACAATCTCGGACGCTGTCTGAGGCCGGTCCGCCGGCCGCTTCTCGAGGCAGCGCATGACCATCGCCGCCAGTGCCGCGGGGATCGCTGGGCGCCTGCGGTCGGCCGGCTCGGGGCGCTCGACTGCATGGGCCGCCATGAGCGCTTGCGCCGGCCGCCCGGCGAACGGCGGCTGGCCCGTCAACAGCTCGTATGCCGTCGCCCCAAATGAGTAAATGTCGGCCCGCGCATCGGCCGTCGGATCAGCGGCCGCTTGCTCGGGCGCCATATAGGCCGGCGTCCCCAGCGCGATGCCGAGTCCCGTCAGTTGTCCGGTCGCGGTGGGCGTGACCGCGGCGCTGAGCGCCTTGGCCACGCCGAAATCCGTGACCATGGCGGCGCCGCCGGAAATCAGGATGTTGTCCGGTTTGATGTCTCGAATGCACGACACCGTTGGCGTGCGCGTACGCCAACGCGGACGCCACTTCGCGCAGGTATCGGATCGCGGTCTGGATCGGCAACTCACCAGCACGGTCGACGGTAACGCGGAGCGACTCGCCCTCGATGAACGGCATGGTGAAGTAGGGCAGGCCGTCTGTCTCGCCAGCTGTCAACAGTGGGACGATGTGCGGGTGTTGCAGGCGTGCCGCGAGCACGATCTCGCGCCGGAAGCGGTCGATGTTGACACCCGCCGCCAGCTCGGGCGGCAACACCTTGATCACGACGGTGCGGTCGAGCGCTGTCTCGCGTGCAAGGAACACGCGGCTCATCCCGCCGCCGCCGAGCTCGCGATCGAGCACGTAGGCGCTGCCGAGTGTTCGTTGCAGTGTGTCTTTCAGCCCGTCGGTCATGGTCGTCGATCGCTCGTCTGCACTACGGTTTGCTGCACGATCAGGTTCTTGCGTCCGAGCGGGCCTGGCCGCAGCACGTCCAAGTAGTACCGGAAGCAAGCGAGAAGGTGCCGCGTGGCGCCACGTTCGGTCACGTGGTCCCCTCTGTTCCCCAAGCTCGAGCGACAAGCGCCCGGGGGCCAGTCACCGTGACGCGTACGTTGCGTCCAGCCTTGGCGCCAGTCTCGAGGACCGAGTTGAAGTACGGATCTGTGACCGCGTCCGGAGGACCGGCCGTCGCTTTGACCAGGAGGAGCTCTGCCGCACCAAGCTCGATGGCAATCCACGCCGCGATGCTGTCGCTCGTTACGGACCACGAGTGCGGCAGGGGATCGCGTGCGCGCAGCCAGCGGTACGGGGCCAGCACAGGTAGACGGTGGGCTTCATGGACCAATCGGGCCTCATCGGCGGACTCGACGAGGGCGGCGGCGGGTGTTCGAGCGACCAGCAGGTGCGCATGCTGATCCATGCCCAGGATCGCCATCCAGTGCGCGGCATCATCTCCCGCGGCAAGCTGCCAATCGACCTCGCGGACGGTGTCCGCAAACGGGCCTCCGCCGGGCACGACCAGCAGCGGCAGGCCGTCGCGATGGCGTGCAGCGAGTGACTCGAGCGCATGCACGAGGCAGGCAAAGGATGCGGGATCCTCGATCAGGGCGCCGCCAACCTTGATGACCGTTTCCACGCACGAATCCCTCATGCGGCGCCCGCTCGAGCGCGGAGCAAGGCAACTGCCGCCGCGGGGGCAACGTGGGCGGCATCCACGCCCCACTCGTTGGCAAGACGTCTCACCCGGAGCCCAGCTTCGGCTGCCGCATCGGCGGCAATGAAATCACCGACGCCCATCACGATCGCGGCCTCGATTGCGGGATATCGTGAGGCGACACGCGCGATCGCGGCCGCCGTGCGCTCGCGTTGACGGGTGGCGATCGCGGCGGCAATGCGGTCGATCGCCGTGTCATCCAGCAGTTCGCGGTCTCCGCAGACGACGCGAGCGAGTCGCTCACCCGCGGCGTCCTTCGACGCCGGGCGGCCGTCGGGCGTCGGTACGGAGTAGGCAGACTCCGGAAGCGTGCAGCGCCACAGGTAGACGTCGCCCGCGAGCGCAAACGCCTCCGCACTGACGCCTGCTTCCGAATCAGCGAGCGGCACGACGTGCGTGATGGCTTCGACGGGTGTGCGGACCGCGCCCAGGTACAGGAGCTCTCCCGTGCGAAGGCGTTCGGGATCCGTCCACCCCTCGGCCCGCACCGCGCCGTCGACGATTGGAATGACGTCGGTCGTCGTCGTCCCAATGTCGACGAGAATCACGTTCTCGATTACGGCGGCGACGGCGCGCGCGGTCGCCGCCCAATTTGCCGCGGCGACAGCCATCGGTATTGCCCTCGCGTCGCCGGGCGATAGAAACGCGCCGCCCGTCGTGTAGACGCTGACCTCGGAGCGCGGAAAGGAGCGGGCAACGGCGTCGAGGATGAAATCGACCCCATCGCGCTTGCGCCGGAACGTTTGGGACAGTTCAGCCGTCATTGTGACCGCGTGCACGTCCGAATCCCCAGCGCCGACATCGCCAGCGAGTAACGTGAGGAGCGATGACAGCGCGGTGGGGTTCCGTTGGATCTCAAAGGGACGGATCGCCGTGGCAAAATCCGGGGCGGTAGCCGGTCCAGCTCGCAACAGGTCTCGCCGCTCGACGGATAACCGCGCGACCTTCGTATTCACACCCCCAATGTCCCAGCCGACGACCGCGCGCTGTGTGTTCATATTCCCGTCGTGCGCGTCATTGGCGTGATCGATCTCAAGGGCGGGAAGGCAGTCCACGCTCGAGGCGGCTCGCGTGAGCTGTACGAGCCGGTGCACAGTGCGCTGCTATCCGAGGATCAGAGCGGAGACGCGACCGCGTTGACCCGCGCGTACCGGGATCGTCTCGGGCTGCGGGAAATATACGTGGCCGATCTGGACCGCATTACGAATGGCGGTCACCTGTCCGGATCGGTGCGCGCCATCGCCGCGGTGGGGCTCCCCCTGATGGTCGACGCCGGCGTGTCGTCGGTCAGATCGGCCAGGGCGGTCCTGGCAACCGGCGCTCGTCGCGTGGTTGTCGGACTAGAGACGCTGACATCGCTCGAGGAGCTGGCGCGCATCGTGGACGCCGTTGGTCCGCCGAGCGTCGTGTTCAGTCTGGACGTGCGCAGCGAGCAGGTCCTTACCCGGCCGCATGGTCTGCTTGTCGGGGTCGAGGCGATCACCATGGCGCGCGAGGCGGAGGCTTGCGGGATCAGGTCGGTGCTCGTGCTGGATCTCGCCCGCGTGGGAGGGAGCGCGGGGCCGGCAATGTCGCTCATCGCGAAGGTTCGCGGGGCCTGCCCGACCGTCGAGCTGATCGCCGGAGGGGGGGTGCGCGACGGGCGGGACATCGACCGTTTGGCAGCCATTGGCTGCGACGCTGCCCTGGTCGGTACCGCGCTGCACCGGCCCGCTGGCCTGGGCTCGGTGTGATCCGCAACACACTGTGCCCGTGGAAGTTGCGTTTTGCGAGCTCATGCGTTCGAAACAATGTGGCCTCGATGAATCGGTAGGGCGGTTGGCCTACCGCGAGGCACCGGGCACGGAAGGTGAAAACAGGGAGCCGTCGAGGCCTGGAATGAGCGGCGCGGCCGCTGGGCGGGCGAAAATGGGGCGCACAGGCAGTTGGCTGGCGAGAGCAGTCGTGGGAGTGGGTGTCGCGGCAACCGCGTCGGTGCTCGGCGCACAGACCGTTCGATTGGGTGTGGTGATGGATGGCCCCAGGCAGGTGCTGGAAACCGCCTGGACTGAAGCGCCTCGACAGGTCGAGCGGGCCTACTGCGTAAGGGACTGGTCGTACGGCGTCCACCACATCTCCAAATCATCGCCCATCCAGGACGACACGGTGTTTCGTGTGTTCGGGATCGAGCCCGCCGATGCCAGCAATGCGGGGCCGATGTCAATCGATTTCAACTGCCCTGCGGGAATGCCCGAGTTGCACGTCCACACGCCGACCACTTGCATGGGCGACGACCTGTCGACGTGTCTGGCCGGTGGCCTCAACGCCTACAGCTGCCAGCCCAGCCGTGGCGACCTCGAGAAGCTGATTCGCCGGGGCGACCAGTTCGCCGTGTTGCAGTGCGACCAGCGCGCCTTTCGATTCTACTATCCATCCGAATACGTCACGCCACCGGCGCTCGCGACCCAGCTCGAGCAAGGACAACGCGCTGGGACTCTGAATCCTGCGATGAAGCCGAGGAACTGAACGGCGGGGTCGGGGATCAGGGGTCAGGGCTCAGGGAACTACCAGAACTCGCAGGGCGGGTGGCGGCATCGCTGTCACTGGCCATTCGGTTTGTGCCCCCGGTCCCTGACCCCTGACCCCTGACCCCGCCGTTCGTGTGTTTGTACTATCCAGCATGCGCAACAAGCGGGCGTTGGCCGGAGTCGTGATTGTGCTGGCGTTCTTCGGATATCTCTTGTGGTCCACCCTCGCGTCGCAACACAGCGAATGCCGAGTCTGCGTGGCGTACAAAGGCGGCCGCAATTGCGCGACCGCGTCCGCCGCGTCGCGAAGCGAAGCCACCCGCAACGCCCAGACGACGGCCTGCGGAGTGCTGGCCTCGGGGATGAATGATGTGATTGCGTGTGGGAACGCGGTCCCGGAGGGCGTCGAGTGCAAGGGAGGGAAGTAGGCATGCCCGACCACACCTCATACCGGGTGCACGTCAGCAAAGACTACCTGGTCTTTTCGTCGGCCCACTTCATTACGTTCGCGGGTCACCGGTGTGAATCCTTGCATGGCCACAACTATCGGGTCGCGATCACGCTGGACGGGGACCTCGACCCCGAGGGCTGGTACGTCGTCGACTTCTCGGTGCTCAAGAAAGTCATGCGGCGGCTGTGTGACGAGATCGATCACCGGGTGTTGTTGCCACTCACCAATCCGAAGCTGACCGTGGGCGAGCACGGCGATACGATCTCGGTCGCGTACATGGGCGCTCCACGCTATGTCTTCCCGCGCCACGATTGTGCGCTGCTGCCGGTCCCCAACACGACCGTGGAAATGCTCGCCCAGTATCTTGCGGGCCGGCTGCGCACGGAATTGCCCGACGTCGCTCGGGTCGTAGCGATCGAGGTCGAGGTGGAGGAGAGCTTCGGCCAATCCGCCGTGTATCGCGACCGCTTGAACCCACCGGATCCGACCGAGACCAGATAGCGCGAGCGGGCCCACCGTTGGGATTGGGCGGCCGCGCGCGCTAGCGCCCGTGCCCCTCCATCAACAGCACGAACAGGGCCGCCGCCGTGAGATCCGCGGTAGTGCCTGGATTCATCGCGTTGTGCGGATCGCGCAGCGCGAGGTCGAGGGCTTCGATCTCACGTCGGCCAGCCGCGGTGCGCACGCCACCGGCCACGAGGACGCGCGCGGCCTGCTCGCTCACATCGCGAGCCACTTCGACCCCCTGCTTGCGCGCAATCAGCGTGTCGGGGTGTCGCGCAAGCAACGTGAGATACAGCTCAACCGTGGCGCCCTCCCAGGTCAGGCCACTCTCGCGAGCAGTACGCAGCGCTGGGACCGCGAGGTCGAACGTCGTCGCGAACCCCGTCGCGTACTCTCGTGCGATCGAGTCCCGCCCGGCGGCGAGGGACATCACCTCGCGCAGCGTCGCCGTCGGCTCCTCGCTCACATCCTGCGCATTGGCCTGCCCCAGGCCCCCGGCGCGAGCGAGTCGGATGGCGGCGTACACGGCGCGCGCGTCGGCGATCGTCGTCGCCGCCAGCGCGACTTCAACGGCATCGCGCAACGCCCCGGGCTCGCCCACGATCGCCGCTCGCGCGAGCGGCGCGAAGAGCAAGACGATGCCAAGGTTCGTGTTCGACGGCGTCCACCGAGCAGTTTCTTCGACTGCGGCGAGCACTGTCGGCCCGATGGGCCGGTCGCCTGCGCGCATCAGCGCCGGGCCGATCGCGGCGGCACTGGCGAGAAAGTGCTCGTACCGCGTGTCACGAAACTGTCGAGCGGGCGAGACGTTGCCCGGTTTCGCCGCGCTGACCTCCAGCAAGCACGCGAACTGGCCCGCGGTCGCGACGACGTCGGCGGAGAGGGCCATCTAGGGACGTGAGTCGAGTCGCTGTAACAGATGCTCGACGATCGCCGCCGCCACATCGATGTGCGTCACCGTCTGCATCCCCCGCCACCCCGGGATCGCGTTCACCTCGAGGACATGCACCGTTCCGTCCCGCTCAGGCAGCAGATCCACACCGGCGTAATCTGCGCCCACCACACCCGCGGCGCACACTGCGAGCTCTGCCCACTGCTCAGGAAGCGCGAACGGGCTCGCGCGCCCACCCCGCGAGAAGTTCGTTCGCCAGGCGGGCCCGCGATCGGATGCGCGGCGCTCCATCGCGCCGATGACACGGCCGCCCACGACGAAGGCGCGCACGTCGCGGCCGCCGTGATCGATCGTGCGTTGCAGATAGTACACGCCGCGGATCGCATCGAGGGCGCGGAAGACGCGCCACGCGGTCTCCTCGTCGGCCAGTCGCACCATCCCCAGCCCCATCGACCCGAACAGCGGCTTCACGATCACGTCCATCATCGATCGAAACGCGACGATCGCGTCCTCGCTGCGCTCGCAGACGACCGTCTCGGGCGTGGGGATGCCGGCCTGTTGGAGCAGCGCCGATGTGTAGAACTTGTCGACTGACCGCTCGATCGCGCGCGGAGAGTTCATCACGAGGGTGCCGCGCTCCTCGAGCCAGTGGAGCGCGTCCACTCGGAAAATGATCTGCTCCAACGATCCGGTGGGGATGATACGTGCGAGCACCGCATCGGCCTGGATGCCGAGCGGTGGACCCGCAGATTCGCGAGGGCGGTGCCCGATGTGCGCCACAAGGGTGTCGTAGGCGCGTACGACGCAGTCCACGCCACGCTCGTTGAGCGCGCGACGCAACTCGTTGGTGTGCCACCCTTCGTGGGCGCTGAGAATCGTGACGTGCACGCGTGGCGGCTACGCGAACAGCGAACGCTTCAGCACGTCCAGATTGACCCGACCAGCGTGAAACGTGCGACCGCTCCCGCAACTCGTTAGCCAGACCTCGGCCGGGCTGAAGAGCAGCGGATCGATCTTGTAGAAGTCGTTGTTGTACCGCGCGAAGATCTCATGGAATGGTGTGCCATAGTCGCGCGATGCCGCTGCGGGCAGCCGCTCTGCGAGCGACGCGAGCTCAGCGTCGCTCGCATCGACGGCGTACCGCGCCTGCGCCCCGTACAGGATGCAGTCGTTGGTCCGCCCGATCGCCACGACGTCGTCGGCGGGAACGGGTGGGACTGGCGCCGTGCCGACGCCGCTGACAACGCGAGTCACGTCGAAGCCGAGTGAGTCCATCTTGTGCAGACCAGTCTCCAGCGACCGTGCAGCAATCTGCACACATCCGGCAACGCTTGCGGTCGGCGCGACGATCAGAGCCAGCTGCGACGGATCGAGTCCCGATCGCTGCGCGATCCAGGTAGCTACCTGCTCCGTCGGCATGCGGCGAGTCTCGAGTACCAGGACTCCCCGGCTGGCGGCCTCGGTGTACCCGAGCTTGGTGAACAACTCGCGCTCGACCCGCGCCTGCGCGCGGAGCGGTCCCGACCCCATGCCGAAGAAGTCGCCCACCTTTACCGCCCACCCCGCGTACTGCGAAGCCATGCAGCTGATCGCAGGATGGTCCGTCCACACCTGCACACCAGGGAAGGCTTCGTCACCAATGACCACGGGCTGATAGGACACGTGGCCCAGGCCCCCCATGCAGATGCGGGAGACAGCGAGCCCGGCACCCAGGCCGCCGCGCGTGTCGATGCCTGCGTCGATGACACGGGCGTCGTTCTCGAGTCGGATCGCGTGTATACGGAGCTCTGCGGAGCGGGCACACATCTCGTCTGCGGCGCGCCACGCGCGATCGTTCATCGCAAAGTCGTCGGTCGTCGGAGCGTGGCTGATCGTCGTCATGCTGGAATCGCTCCTACGTGTCAGGCGCGTGCCACACCTGGCGGCAGAGTCAGTGGCTGGTGTTGCCTGTCCAGATCAGTAGCTCGCCCTTGCCGACCTGCGAGATATCGCCGCAGTACCGTGCGTACCGTCCTGTGGCGATCCGGCCGTCGACCGGTACGGCGCGCGACCGAAGATACTGAAATAGCACCCGAAGATAGGGCGGGCGATACGAGCACGCGTAACGATATGTAGGCGGTACGGTCGCCCCGCCAATGGCGATGATCGATCCCCGCTTGTTCCATTGGCCGATGGTGCCCGTAATCGCACCTCCGACGATCAAAGTGCCTGCGATCATCGCCCGGCCGGCGTCAACCGCGTCGCCCCCGACAACGACCAGGCCGCGCCGCACCGCGCTCGCCGCTTCGCGGCCCGCGCTGCCGTTCACGAATATCTCGCCTCCCGTCATTCCACGCGAGGCGCCAGGCAGGGGCCCGCCGAGCCGGTCGCCCGCGCTGCCGCCAATCGTCAGCGTGCCTCCCGCCATTGCGAGACCGGCGTCGGAACCCGCTGAGCCCGACAGGTTGATCGCCCCGCCCCGCATCATGTAGCCGACGCCCACGCCTGCGTCCCCTTCGATCGTGAGGATGCCTCCACCCATGTCTGCGCCCAAGCGATCGATTGCGCGGAGATCACCAGACACCTGCACGGTCGACGCACGCTCCCCACGGATGTCGAACAGCTCACCGAGGGGCGCTGCATGGCGCGGCATCGCATTCCCGTCGCGCGTCGCGCACGACAGCCAGACCGGGAGCGCTCCGATCTCCCGATTCGACAGGGTGCTGAACCGGTCGGGCGCCACGACGTCGGCCATCACCCGCGCGTCCGGCGCCACCTTGAGTCTGAGTGTGATGTGATCAGACATGTCCAGCGATGATGCGGCGCAGGAAGAAGTGGTGGGGACCCAGCTTTCCGCCGTAGTGACCGGCCGTGATGGCGCGGACCCCGGGGCGACAGGCCGCGTCGATGCCCACGCGCATGGCCGCGGCAATCGAGGCGAAGTCGAGCCCATCGAGCACGATTTCGAACACGGCATTCACCCCGTCCGGGAGATCGCTCCTGGTCAGCGGGCGCAGCGTGGGCGCAAACGCATCGTTGGTCGTCGCCACGAGTTGCTCGTAGCGCTTCGAGCCCACTTTGCTGCCGCTCCGGACGATGCCTCCCGGGAAAGGCAAGATCACGCCTCGCATCCCCTTCATGGCCTCGACGGACGCCTCGGCCGCAGCTAGTGCCGCCTCTTCGGTCTCGCCGAGCACGAGGAAGTTGCCGCCGCCGATGCCGCTGGCACGGCCAAAGTCCTCCTGGATGAGGAACTCGCCTTCCATCACCGGGATGCGCCAGTAGCGGCGACCGCCAATCACCTTGCTCGCCTGATAGCCATCGCCGAAGACTCGCAGGGCACGGCCGACGCTCAGGCGCTCCGTCGTATCGGGCAAGCCATCGAAGCACGCAGTCGTGGGACAGGTGAGCACCGTCTGGCCGAGCCGCTCGATGAGGCGCGCCTGGAGTCCCGCGGTGTCCGTGGCGAACAACAAGGCACTCACGCCGGGCCGTCCGTCGGGCGTCTCGTCGTTCGTCAACTCACATTCGATGCCCGCCTCGCACTTGCAGCCAATAACGGACGTGGCGAATCCGGTCATTGTTGTCGCGGCCTGGCGCGCCCAGCGCATTGTCGCGGCGGTGATGACGATTCGCGCGCCGCGCATTGGGAACGCCTCGGCGAAGGTGTCGTCGATGTGGACTCCACGAATCGACGCGGGGCCGGGCTCGCCCCCCGATGGCGTCGGCGCGGTGGAGTCGCTGGAGCGAGTCCCGGTCATGCGCCGTAGTTCTCGAAAGACACCGTCAGGTACCGTTCCATGAATTCACGGATTGGCCGCTCGATGCCGCGGTCAAACGCCGGCTGCACCGTGTGTCGCTGTCCCTGCGGCGCTCGGCGCAGATGTCCGTCGTCGACGACCAGCACGCCGGCCTTCAGCACGTAGCGGGGGGTCGAGAACATCCGCGTGCGATCGGCGTCTGGGGCGTAGACGGTGATGTCCGCGTCGGCGCCCGGGGCAAGATGTCCCTTGGTGGAGAGGCCGAGCAGCCGCGCGGGACCAGCGCGAGTGATGATGGCGATCTCGTTGAGCGAATACTCGCGCGCGAGGCCGTCGGCGAGGGCACTGCCGGCGAGCATCCTGGGATTCGCGGCCTTGAGCCGTTCGTCGCGATAGCTCCGATCCATGAGGAGATGGATCAGCTCCGGATAGCTCGTGAACGACCCCCCATTGGGATGGTCAGTCGACAGCACGAGCCGCCACGGGTCGCTCGACAGAAGCAACAGCTCGAGACCGATGGCCCACTGCAGCGCGCTCACGGCGGCTCGATCGCGGTAGGTGTAGGGAACGATGCCGCACCCCGTCTCCACCTCGACGTCGACGTTGGTCCATTTGCGCCCGCTGCTTGCGTGGAGCAGGTACTCCACGGGGCCATCAGCCGTCACTGTGCATGCGGGGCCAAACATCACCTGCCCGACGTCGCCGCTGAGCTCCGGATGGGTCCCGAGATAGTCGGTGAGTTGTCGAGCCCCCGATGCCCATTGGCCGCGGGCCCCGCCGTAGCTGTGAAATTGCAGATGAGTGAAATGCGCGCGCCGACCGTCGATGGCGCGCATGCTGTCCAGCGTCATCGCGACGTTGCCGGCCACACCCAGGTTGTTGCAGTGCACGTGCACCGGGTGCGGCAGCTCGAGGTCGGCGGCAGCGTCCGCCAGCGTCTCGAGAATCGCCCGCGGCGTCACGGCGACATCTCCGACCGGGACGTCCAGGGATTCGACGTGGCGGACGTTGCGCTTCCACAGCTCGACGCCGCCCGGGTTGACGATCTTGATCGCGTAGCCCTTGGCGACGGAGAGGAGCCACGCGGCATACGCGCGCGCTTGCTCATGCTCCCTCGCCGCGATCAGCCGATGCAGAAACGCATCGTTGCCCATCAGAATAAAACAGCCCGTGTCGACGATCGGCGTGTCGTCCAATTGCGCATGGGTCTCGCGCGCGCTGACGGCGGCCACCGCCGCATTGAACACCGTGGTGTACCCAAGCCCTGCATAGCGATAGCCCGTCGTGAACGTCGTCGGCACGATGCCATCAGCGCCGGACCGGGGAATCACGATCTCGCCATTGCCATCGGACGCGAGCGCTGGTGCGTTGGCTGGATGGTGCGCGTGGTCCTCGGGCAAGAGGCGGCGGGCCTGGTTGACGCTGGCCGACGCGATATGGGCGTGCATGTCGACGCCACCGGCCATGACGACGAGTCCGCGCACGTCGAGACGCGGGGCATTGGCGCTCACTGCCGGGACGATGCGTCCATCGTGCACGCAGATATCGCGAACCGCGCCGTCGACCCCGTTGGCCGGATCGTGCACGGTCCCTCCGACGATGCGCAGCGCGGACATCAGGAGCGCGCCGCCGCGCCTATCCCGTATTCGGGACGAGCGATCGCCGCAAGCAAGGCGCGGAGGACAAGGTAGGCGTCCTGAGGCCGGCCGTTCCGCGCGAGCGCGTCACCCAGTGCCACATTAGATCCTGCCGCCGCATGCTCGTAGACCGCCGACACGAGATCCGATTCCAATGCGGGACGAAGCGGAAGCGAGACGTCATCCATCCGCAAGGCACTGCCCCGTTCGTGGATGCCGGCGATGCCCGTGTCGATAACAACCGCGACCGGATACGCGCTGTCGGAGGCGCGTGGTCCGATCGCGACGCACGACACGCCATTGGCGAGTCCGCGTACAACGGCGGGAGGCACGCCCCGCGGCGTCCCCACCACGACCGCGACATTGACCTCTCCGCCCTCGAGCAGCGCCGCGGCGGCGCGATCGGGTCGATAGCTCGGAGTCCCTCTGGAGAAATCGACCGCCATTGGGAAGCCGGTCTGCCACGTCATGACGGCGTCCGCGCCGGACCGATTCCCGCCGCCCCGCAGCATGCTGAGCGCACAGCGCGTCGACCGGTTGAGTGCCTCAACCAAGAGTAAGAGCGACTCGCTGCGTTGCGGATCCCGTGCTGCCGCCGGTTCGCCGTCGGCGACGATCGTGGCATAGCGTGCGGTGCGCACGAGACCGGCGAGCCGCCCCGCGCGCGCTTCGAGCGAGTCGCCTCCGGCATCGACCTCGAGCGCACCGGTCAGCGCCGCACATGCGAGCGCGAGTCCCGCTACCTCTTCGTCTGCCGTGAACCTCAGGCGCGCGTCGGCGTCGGAAGGCCCGTGGTCCCCTCCGATATCGACCGCGATCACCTGCCGGCCCGCGCGTCCCAGAGGGACATAGAGGCCAATCGGTTGCGGCGCGTAGCGTGAGCTGAATCGAGGATAGCGCGCGGCCGGGTCCACCCCCCAGAACACAATGGTGTCCGACCGGTTCCGGATCTCGCCGAGCGTCGCTGTGACGCGGCCACGCCGTTGCGCCGCGAGGATGCCGTCTCCCACCGTCGCCGTTGTGACGCTGTCGAGGGCGGCACCCAGGACATCCGCGATCGCGATGGCCATGCGTTGCGATTCACACGACAGTTCCGTGGCGATGTACACGAGCGGTCGCCGCGCCGCGCGGAGGAGTTGCGCCGCCTCACTGATGGCATTGGCGATCGTCTCGCGGCCAGAGCGTGACACGATGCGCGCCGGCATGACTCCGGTCCCGAACCAGTCGACGCCCAGCGGACACGCGTTGCGGGTTTCTGCGATGCGCCCGGAGCGGGCGACTACGGTGATGTCGTCGCAGGTGCAGCCGCATCCGAGGCAGGTGGCATGCTCGACCGTTCGGTCGGGCGTCAGGCGCGAGTCGTCAGCCACTGGGAGCGTCCGAAGGTGGGCGCTGGATACGCGGACTGTCAAAGTTTGGGTGCCGACGGTTTGTGGGCAAGGCAGAAAGCGGGGTCAGGGGCCAGGGGAACGACCACGATATGTGACAACGGCGGGTAGGGGCGACGCAATGCGTCGCCCTACGATGCGGGGATGCACCCATGATTCGGCGGCGCCCCGACCGCCAACGCCCGGGCACGGTACACGGTCCCGTCAACGGCGGGCGACGCATTGCGTCGCCCCTACCCGCCGAACCGCACGCGTCGTTGTACCCCCACGACTTGGCGACCCCGCTGTCATAGATCTTCGTAGATCCTCTCCGCTCGCCCAACGAGCTGTGCGTAGCACTCGTTGACCGTCTTCGCCACTGCGAACACCGTGCAGATGGGCGCGCCTTTCCGCACGCTGGTGCCGGATGCTGGCACATCGCGAACGTTGGAGTCCGCGAGCCAGCGGCCGGCCGATGGCGTCACGACGTCGCGCCGTGCGAACACGATCGCCTTGCCCGCAGCTGCACTGACGGGCGCGGGTTCGATGAGGGCGGACAGCTCGCCGGTACATCCCGCGAGGTGTGTGCGGAAGATCGAAAGGCCGTCGCGACGCTCGAAAAGTTCCATTGCAGCGGTATGTCGGGGATTGATCTCGATGGGAATCACCCGGCCCCGATGCACCATGACGTCCACGCCGTTGACTCCGACGAGCCCGAATGCGCGCGTCAGCACCGCGGCGAGCTGCGCGCCGCGCTCGGCAAGCGGCGAACTCGCTCCCCACTCTGGGTCCTCTGGCGGCGCGAGGAGCGAACCGCAGTATCGAAACCCGTGCGATCCGAAGCGACGCTCGCCGACGAGTTGGCGGGTGACCCCGAGGACGATCGCGCGCTCGCCATCAGCCGCGAAGAGGACGGAGGCCGCGCTGCCGGATATGCGCTCCTGCAGGACAGAGGACCGCGGCACCGCGAGGACGGGGGACCAGGGGACGATGCCGTGCCCGCCCCCCGACGCACGCGGCTTGAGCAACCATTGCGACACCGAAGAGCCTGAGACGCTGCGTGGCGGACGCTTGCGGACGAGCGCAGCCGGCAACCCAGCCGCGCGCACCACCTCGGCAAGGGCCGTAGGCTCGCGCGCGCGCGCGAGCACCTGCGGTGGATTGCCCCACAGCGTGCGGCCGCGCTGTAACCGGCGAAGCGCGGCCGGATGATTCTCGAAGTTCGATACGTAACACACCGCGTCCGCCTCGACGTCACGTGACGCATCCGCCGCTGCCGCTGCACTGTACGGCATCACTCGGCGCACGTCGGTCGCGACGGCTTGGAGATCGAGATCGCTGAACGCATCAACCGCGGTGACCCTATATCCGGCCCGCACCGCTGATTCCGCCAAGCCACGCACGCTCACGCCGGCGATCAGAACGTCCTCACTCGACCTGGTCAAGTGGCCGCAGGCCTCCTGTCTCCTGTCACCGTTTGTCCGTCTCCTCGGTCGCTGCGCGGTCGTGTCCGAGTCCGAGCCTGGCCCGGGCGTGCTCGGGCGTCACGACGTACAACCAATCGAGGACGGAGCCCGAGGCGCCGCGCAGCCGGAGGAGATCGACCAGCGGTGCGTGGCGGCCGCCGGCCAAACCGTCGGCAACGAGAGCCGCGCCTTGCGCGGCCTGTTTGGCGACGTGGGCAAAGCCGTCGAGTCGTACGACTGGTGCGATACCCGCAAGACGCTCCGACAGGGCTCGGGCGACGACGTTGGACCGTGCCAGTCGGCCCGACAGCAGGATCTCTGCCGGGTGCGGCAACGTCACGCGGAGCGCCGCAACCGCCTTGCAGGCTCCCTCTACGAAGGCGTCCCAGGCGAGCCGGCCTCGTGCGGTGGTGGGGTGCGCAACTGCCTCGATGTCCGACTCGGGTTCGCCACGTACGTCGGCGACTCCACCGCTGAACACCATTGCCTTGGTCACGCGCCCGGCCAGCACGGCGACTTCCGCGTCGAGGGCGCCGGACGCCTTCGCGCCGATGGGGCCGGAAGAGCCGCCGATCCCGTCGACAATGCGACCGCCCGCGACCGCGATCGCGGCTGTAAACGCACCCCCCAGCTCCAGGAGAATGAAGGATGTGTCTGTCAGCGGCACACGATGGCGCCGCGACTGATCGTCGATCGCCAGAGCGGCGGCGCACACCTTGTCTGCCGTTCCGAGGTCGACGCGATTGAGCTTCCGATGCGCGGGCACCGTCGGCAGATGCACGACCCCGGGCGTGAACATGATCGGGAGCGAGGAGCCGGCGAGTGCACGCAGGAGGCGTCCGAGCCCTCCGATGCCCCCGGCCTCGCCCGTTGGCGACAGCAGTGCGAGGCGGATCGCCTCCTCCGAGAGGTCTGCCCCGACCGTGAGCGGCAGTCCATATCCCGAAGGACCGACGATGCAGTCGAAGGGCCCCAGTCCGGTGATGCGCGCGATGAAGCCATTCGGATCGGCCAGCGCCGAGCGAGTGGGCACGCTCTCATCGACCACCAGCCGTCCAGCATCGATCCCGCAGAGATCGATGGAGAGCGTGCCAGGATCGAGGCCTAGTGAGCGCAAAGGGCTAGACGTTGGACGTTAGACGTTGGACGTTGGAGACAAAACTCGCAGACCAGCCACAGCGCGTCGATCCTGCCCCGAGGTTCGTTCTCCAACGTCTAACGTCTAACGTCCAACGTCTGCAGTTCAAATATCTCCTCCGCGTCCAACACCGCGTCACTCACCTCGAAGAGGCGCGCGATGCAGGCCTTGTGGATCTTCATCTTGAGGGTGCCGACACCGAGGGCGCCGATGCATTGCACGCCATCGCGCATTGTCCCGTCGTCGGTTGGCTGGATGCCTTCGATCCCGGCGGGTGGGACGGCGTTGAGATCGACGGCAACCCCGAGACCCGGCCGATTCGCCCACGCGCTGCGGGGCAAGAGCTGCACGCCGGCGGGTCCACAATTCAGGAGCACGCGTGCGCCGTCAAGGCAGGCGGCGGCGCCGCTGGCATCGGTCAGGCAGTCTGCGCGCACATTCCCGCCGAAGCGCTCGAGAATCCCTTGACGTGCCCGGTCGGCGTCTTCGCGCCGACGCGACGTGATGTGCACCTCGGCGCCGCGCTTGGCGAGCAGCCCGGCCGCTCGCGTGCCGACGGGCCCCGTGCCCGCTGTGACCACAATCCGTTGGCCACCGACCGCGCCGCCAACGGCTTCCATGATCTTCACGACCGCCGCGACCGCCGTGGTGTTGGAGCCGTTCGAATCGAGCATCGCGGAGACGCGCAACGGGCCGAAGAACGTCTTTCGGACCGCGTCGAGCATCGCGTCCCCGACGGCCATGTCTGTGCCGCCGATGAAGATCGCGGTGTTCTTCAGGTCCTTGGGGCCCCGTGTGAAGATGCAGCCATACACCAGGTCGCGGACATCTGCTGGTGCAACGCCGGATGTGCTCATGATCTCGTCGGCGCCTGCGTCGTACGCGACGACCTGGTCGAAGACACTCGCGTGCCGGGACGAGTCGAGTTGCAGGAGGAGTTTCTTCATGGGGGCGAGAGCGGGCGCTAGAGCGCCCGAGAAAGTAGACCTTCGGAAAGTAGAAAGTAGACGAAAGGGCGCTAATAGGCGCAGTCGCCTACTCTCTACTTTCTGCCCTGCTACTCTCTCGGGCGCGTAGCGCCCGCCCCCAAACCCGCCGTTTTGCTTAACCCTTACCCCTCGGCGAGCACCGCTGCCGCTGGCCCCTACTTGGCGTCCGCGCCGCCGGCGAAGGGATGGTGAGCGGTCTTGGCGCCCTGGATGACGGTGTCGACGGTTGGCAGTCGCTTGAGGGCGCGCTCGATGGACTCCTTCGTCGCCCGGTAGTTGTAGTCGAAGATCTTCTTGTCATCCTTGGCGTCCCAATGAATGAACACGCCGACGCAGATGCAGTAATCCTCGACCTTGTCTCGCGGGATGACGCCACTGGATACCGAGTCCACGACCGCGCGCGCGACGGCGGCTTGCGCTGGTCCGAACATTTGGACGGCCTGTTTGGCGCCCTTGATGGTCACCTTGTTGTACAGGATCGTGTCGGGCTTGGCTGGCAGGTTGGGCGTCACAACTGCAAGGAGCGTCGTGAAGCCGTCCTTGTTATTCGTCAACGCATTCGCGAACGCTGCGCCCGCATGCCCGCTCTTGGCACCGATGATGAGGTCGATGTGGGCAACTTCATTGCCGTCGCCGACCAGCGACTCGCCGAGAAAGAAATCCGCTGCCATGGATCCGGCCTCCGTCCTTGTTGGGTGGGGGGACAATCGCAGAGACCGGCGCGGGCGCGGCACCGGCCCAGCCAGATGAGCGGCCCTCGTGGGGCGCGGACGCACACCCCGCGAGGGCGATCCCGCGACGATCGCGGGTAGCTCGTCGAGTTTGGGAGGATGCCCCCACCCAGCTAGGGTGTCAAGGGGCGCCGTCGCCCGGCCGAGCCAGTGGGGGCGGAGCGTCTGCGCGATCCGCGTGCCAGAGGGCCGCGGCATACGCACCCCGGTTACTTTATGGGCGCAGATGCTGCGGTACGGGTCCAGTCTATGGTTAGCTGTCGGTTCCTAACCCCTGACCCCTAACCCTCAATCCCCGCCCTTTTGCATCTCCCCGTCGAGACGTTTCGCCTCGCCAACGGCCTCTTCGTCACGGTCTCGGAAGACCACACAGCGCCGATCGTCGCGGTCAATCTTTGGTACCACGTCGGATCGGCGAATGAACGGGCGGGCCGGACTGGCTTCGCGCATTTGTTCGAGCACATGCTGTTTCAGGGATCGGCCCACGTCCAGGCCAACGAGCACTTCGAGCTGATTGCGCGAGCGGGTGGGACGCTCAACGGGTCCACGTGGCTCGACCGCACGAACTACTTCGAGACGATCCCGTCCAACCAGCTTGCGCTCGCGTTGTGGCTCGAGGCAGATCGGATGGGGCAACTCTTGCCTGCCATGACGCAACAGAAGCTCGATACACAGCGCGACGTGGTGAAGAACGAACGACGCTGGTCCGTCGACAATCAGCCGTACGGCACATGGTGGGAAAAGCTCCCCGCGCTGGCCTTTCCGCCGGACCACCCCTTCCACCACTCGCTGATCGGGTCGATGGAGGACCTCTCAGCCGCGAGCCTGGACGATGTGGTCGCCTTTTTCTCGACCTACTACACCCCGGACAATGCGGTGCTCTCGCTGGCCGGCGATGTCGAGCTGGGTGAGGCGCGGCGGTTGGTCGAGTACTATTTCGGGGCGATTCCGCGCGGTGGTTCGCGGCCTCCGCTGCCACCCATGGAGCTGCCGCCGCGATTCGGCAGGTCCCGTCGCGAAGTCGTCGCCGATGACGTACGGTTGCCGCGGCTGTACCTCGCCTTCCGCATCCCGCCGTTCGGCACCGAGCTTGGCTACATTGCGGGTGTGTGTGCGGCAGTGTTGGGGGTGAAACGAGGCAGTCGCCTGCATCGCGTGCTGGTGCGAGAGCGTCAGGTCGCCGCCGAGGCGACGGCGTTCACGTTCGATCTCGCGAAAGGCAGTGATCTGCTGATCGTCGACGTGACGGCAAGACCGGGTGTCAGTGCTGAGCGCATCGAGTCCGAAGTCGGGTCCGAGATCGATCGGCTGCAGCGTGAGGGCACGACTGCTGCAGAAGTCGAGCGCGCGCTCGCGCTGATCGAAACGGATTTTACCGTCTCGCTGCAGTCCGCGTCGGAGCGAGCTGACAAGTTGTCGCAATTCGCCACGTACTTCGGTGATCCTGGTTTGATCAATACACACGTCGACCGGTACCGCGCCGTGACGCACGAGCGCGTCTCGGCTTTCGCGCGCGAGTGGTTGGGCGCGGACAATCGCGTCAGTCTCGTGTACGTGCCACGAGATCCCGTACCCGAGGCGGCCGAGCTGGCGGCGACCGTGGGTGCAGGTGCCTGAGGCGCGTGTCTCGGTGAACGCGTCCATCGTGGCCGGCCCGACCGCGCGTGCCGGAACACTCGAGCGACCCCGCCCCACGCCGGGTGATCCGCGGCCGTACGCGTTCCCGAGGTTCGAGCGACGGTCGTTGGCCAACGGGCTGCGCCTGGTCGTTGCCCCGGTCGAGAAGCTGCCCGTCGTCACGCTGCTCGCGACGATCAATGCGGGCGCGGTCGCCGACCCGCCCGGTCAGGAGGGACTGGCGCTGCTCACCGCTCGCGCCCTGAGCGAGGGCGCGGGCAATCGAGGTGGTGCAGCGCTCGCCGACTACGCGGAGCGACTGGGCACCGGCATCGAGTCTCGCGCGGACTGGGATGCCGCGACGGTTCGCCTGACGGTCATGACGTCGCGCCTGGCCGACGCGGTGCCGCTGCTGGGCGATGTGTTGATGGCACCGCTCCTGCCGACCGACGAGATCGCACGTCTCAAGGGCGAGCGCCTCGCAGAGCTCCTGCAGATCCGTGCGGAGCCACGCGGGCTCGCCGACGAGACGCTGGACCGGGTGGTCTACGCGCCCGACGCGCGATACGCGCTTCCCGAGGGTGGTACGGAGAAGTCGGTCGGCAGTCTGTCGCGCGATGCCGTCGCCGCGTTTTACGGTGCGCGCTACCACCCGGCTGCTGTCACCGTTCTGGTGGTGGGGGATGTCCGCGCTGCCGAGGTCGAGCGCCTCGTGGACGCGACGTTCGGGAGGTGGCGAGGACTGGCGCAGCAGGGAGCCCTCGTGCCCGACCGAAAGACCCCGTCGGGCCGGCGGGGTCCACGTCGTCAACAAGACGGGCTCGCCCCAGTCGGAGCTTCGGCTCGGGCACGTCGGACTCGCACGGACGTCGCCCGATTTCTTCCCGGTGACGGTGATGAACGCCTTGCTGGGCGGGCTGTTCTCCTCGCGCATCAATCTCAATCTGCGAGAGGCGCACGGGTACACGTACGGCGCGCACTCGGGATACGAGTGGCGCCGGTGGGCCGGGCCGTTCTCCGTGGACGCCGCCGTCGGGCGCGATGTGACCGCCGCGGCGGTGCGCGAGGTGCTGGCCGAGATCGATCGGATGCGAGCGGAGCCTGTGACGGCCAGCGAGCTGTCGTTGGCGACGAGCTACCTGGATGGGATTTTCCCCATCCGCTACGAGACCACGACAGCGATCGCCGCTGCGCTTGCCAATCTCATTGTGTACGATCTGACCCCGGACTATTACGACACCTATCGCGCCAACGTGCGTGCGGTGACGGCGGCCGAGGTCCTCACGGCGGCGCGTGAGCACATCCATCCGGAGCGGTTGCAGCTCGTCGTCGTGGGCGATCCGGCGGCCGTCCGCGGTCCGCTCGAGGAGATTGGATTCGGGCCTGTGACGGTCTACGATGACCACGGAGATCGAATTACGTGAGCAATGCTCGCGTCGGATCACAGCGCATCTACGCCGGCCGCATCTTCAACCTCGACCTCGACCAGGTCCGATTCCCCGACGGCTCCGTAGGCGAGCTCGAGATGATCCGGCACCCCGGAGCGAGTGCCGTCTTGCCGTTTTTGACCGATCCGCGCGGCGACGATCCGCAACTCCTGCTCGATCAAGCAGTATCGATATGCGGCAGATGGCTACCTCTACGAGGTACCGGCGGGACGGCTCGAGGCGGGAGAGCTGCCCATTGCCTGCGCACGGCGCGAGTTGCGAGAGGAGACCGGATGCGAGGCGGAGGTTCTGGCGCCACTCACGACGCTGTACACGACCCCGGGATTCACCGATGAGCTCATCCATCTCTTCATCGCTAGCGGTGTCACGCGTGGTCAGCCAGCGACCGAGGCGGACGAATTCCTGACGGTCGAACCGATGTCCCTCGCGCGCGCGCTGGAGCTGGTGAGGCAGGGAGAGATCCGCGACGCCAAGACCGTCGTGTCTCTGCTGTACGCAGCGGGTTTCGTCGCCGGGCGCTGACACGACCCGCTTGCGCGTCCTCGTTCTCGGCAGTCACCGGACCGAGCGTATCGAGCGAGGCGTCGAGCGCGCATTCCGACGAGCTGGCCACCGCACACTGCTGATCGACGACCGACGGCTCCGTCGCAACATTGGCGTCACGCTCACGCAAAGGTGGGTGCTCGCCGCGACGCGACGATTCCGCCCCGATTTCATCTTCTTCAGCAAGGCACTCGGGTTGACGCTGGAGACGGTGGCAGCGCTCGTCCGTGACCGACCGACCGCTCTCTGGTATCAAGACCCGCAATGGTATCGCGATGAGCATTTGCCGGACATTCTCGCACACGATCAGCGTGGGCCGGCAGGTCGGCACATTCTTCGTGACCGGGTTTGAGCGCCAATGGCGTGCGATGGGGCTGAATGCAAAGCTCCTCCCGTCAGCGGCGGACCGCGACATTCCGACCGGTGCGACCAGAGCCACGTTTCGCCGCAGACATCGCGTTCATTGGGACTGGACCAGGCATTCAGCATGGAGGCGCCGGATTCGCGCCGGAGCGCGCCGAGTTTCTCGTCACGCTCGCCGATGCCGTCGGGTCGTCGGTGCGCGTCCGGGTCTGGGGTGGCGGGTGGCAGGGATACCAAGGCCGCCTCGAGTGGGGCGGCCGGCCCGTCTTCGGTCGCAACCTCTCACGCGTGTGCTCCTCGAGCGGCGTCGTGCTCGGGATCAATCCTGCGCGCGCGGAGGGCGCGACGTACTACACGTCGGATCGGATCTGGATGATGATGTTGGGCGGCGGGTTTTACCTCGGTCGCCGCTCACCGGGTCTGGATCATCTGTTGGAGGACGGACGACACTGCGCCTGGTATGACAACGCAGAGGAGTGCGCCGCCAGAGCCCGGTACTACCTCGCGCACGACGCCGAGCGCGAACGCATCCGTGCATCTCGGCGAAGTCCGCGTGCGCGAGTGTCACACGTTTGATCAGCGGATCGCGTATTTGTTGTCGGGAGAAGCGTGGACGCCGTGAGCGCTAGAGGCCGTTACCGTCACCCGTTACCCGGTCCTGCAGTATGCTCTCATACACCTCCGCCGTCCGCTCTGCCGTGCGCGCGATGCTGAACGTTTCCGCCCGGGCTCGGGCCGCCGTAGCGTACTCGGCTCGGCGCGTCGGGTCGCCACGCACCTCGTTCAGGAGTGAGCCGATCGCATTGCCAAGGGCGCGGCCGTCACCTACGGGTGTGAGGCGCCCGCAGTCCGCGCTGACGATCTCCGGGATGCCGCCGGCCGTGGTGGCTGCGATCGGCTTGCCAAGCGAGAGCGCGTCCAGCAGGACGGTCCCGAGACCCTCCTCGCGTGAGCTCAGTGCGACGATGTCGGCGGCGGCGAGGAGTGCATCGGCGTCGGTCCGGTACCCTGTCAGATGCAACGAGCCGGCGAGCCCAAGTCGATCAATCGCAGCGTGTGCCGCTTCGCGCAGCGGGCCGTCCCCCACAATGAGCGCCTGAATGTCGGGAACGCGCGCGCGCGCCGCGGCAATCGCCTCGACAAACGTCAGTGGGTCCTTGTGGGGCACCAATTGCGCCACTTGCACGACCAGCGGCGCTCCCCTGGGCACGCCGATCGCCGCGAGGACATCATCGGACGCGCGGTCGATCCGGCGGGCCAGATCGATGCCGCTCGGGATCACCGTAATGCGCGCTCGCGCGATGCCACTGGCGACCATCACATCCGCGACGGCGTGAGAAATCGCGATCAGTGCGTCCGCGCGATCGTATTTCCATTGGCTTGCGGCGGTGTAGCCAAGTGGAAAATCCACTCGCCGCGTGACGACGACGCGGACAGGGGTGCCGATGGTCGCGAGTGCCGCGAGGGCGACTGCGTGCGCGCTATGGGCGTGTACGACTGCGATGTCGCTGCGTCGCAATGCGGATCGCAGCCGCCACGCGGCGAGCAGGTCGAATTCGCCCGCGGGTCGAAGTGGAATGACCGGGATGCCGCACGAATCAGCGCGTGTCGCCAGCGGCTCGCCGGGACGGGCGCCGATCACCGATCGGTAGCGCGTGGAGTCCAGCGCTTGCGCCAGCCAGAGGACCTGACGTTCCCCGCCCCGCCACCCGCGCTCCGTGTCCAGGTGGAGCACCGTAATCGGACCACCGGCTCGCGCTGATCGGCTCACAGGTGCCGTTGCAGTCGGTCGTAGAACCGTTGTGCCGCGGCCTCGATCGTCAGCGAAGCGAAGTGTGCCACCGGCGGCGGACCACTGGAGAGCGCGTGCTGGATCGCCGCCGCAAGGCTGTCGTCGTCGTCGAGCGTGAAGAAGTGCGCAGCCGGGCCGAGGAACTCGCGGTGCGTCGGAATGTCGGAGGCGACGACCGGGATGCCGCACATTGCGGCCTCGATACCCGTCAGGCCCAGGCCCTCGAAACGGCTAGGGCAGACAACGACCGAAGCGCGACGGTAGGTGGCGATGAGATCGGCGGCGGCCAAGCCGCTCCGTATCTGGCACTCAACTCCGAGGCGCTGAGCGAGGGCCTCGAGTTCAGGCTGCGCGGGGCCGCGCCCGATGAGCTCGACGGACGCGCGCAACCGGGCGGCCGCGCGCAGCACCGCCCCCTGGTTCTTGGGCGCAGTCAATCGAGAGACCGACAAGAGGACAATCGGCCGATCCGGCCGACTCCGAGCGTCCCGCTCCACGCGGAGCGAGGGCGTGAACAGGTCGGAGTTGAAGCAGTACGGCACTGGCACAGCCGCCACACCGAATCGGCGTGCGACGTCGGCAGCCGACGCCGCGCTCGGCGTCCAAACGGCTGCGGCGTGTCTCGCGGCATACCGCAGGCGACTATAGTAGCCGCGGCGCGTCGTGTAGCGCCCCGTCAGGCGGGGGACGCGCAGGAGATGGCCCCGCACCGACACCACGTAATCAGCCCTCCCTTCGCCCAGCCGAAACGGAGGTAAGTCCCACACATAGGTTAGTAGCGGCACCCGAGTGCGCCGCGCATACCGCCAGGCGGCGCCGGCCAAGTCGTGATTCATCGAGAGGGCGACGGCGGCGGGCTCGGTGCCGGTCGTCGCGATGTCCAGCCCCATCCGCCGGAGGTGAGGGAGGACGAGTTGCTCGTAGTCGTTTTGTGCGAACCAGCGAACGCCGTGCGCGCTTGGCACGCGACAAACTACCAAAACGACAGGGGCGTAGCGGCCTCGGATGTGTGAAAACAGTTGGATCGACGTCTTACTCCCAAGGGGGCGTGGCGCTTCCTCGTGTCAACAAACTCCCTGCTCGTTCGCTCCTTTCTCGGGCGCACGGCGGCCGCGGCGCCTGGCAGGGGACTGGTTCGAGGTCAACCATTGTCGGACCGCCCCGTGTCATACCTTGTGGGAGCTAGCGGTTGTCGCGTCACGATTGCTTCGTGATTCGACGGGGTCTTTTGCGGCCAGTTCGATGCCCTTGTGGTGGCCAGGTGTCTCAGGATGAACAAACTGAGTGTAGCCGGAAGTAGACATTCGACCAAGGTTCGGTATATTGTCGGCGTCGGTCAAGCGGTGTAAGTAGCAGCCGCACAACCAGATGTACGCCGCAACGTCACCGCGTTTCCCAAGGCATGCGGCGTGCGAGGTCTTCTGCCCCGACAACGGGTCCGTGCGGCCTGATTACTCGAAGAGGGATACGAGGCGAACATGGCTGACGTCGCGCTAAAGCGAGCGACCTCCCAGGTACCGCCCACAGAACGCTTTCGTGAGGAGGCTGCGCCTCGGACTACCACGTCCGGCGGCGAGGCTCATCAGCTACGGGAGTCGCTGCGGACGCAGGACGACGCCGCGGTGGTCGAAGCGTTTCTTGGGGGTGAGGAGCGTGCGTTCGAAGAGCTGGTTGATCGGTACCAGGTCCGGTTGCTCAACTTCGTGTACCGGACCATTGGCGATCGCGAACGGGCCGAAGACCTCGTGCAAGAGGTGTTCATCCGGGTGTACCGGCACCTCCATTGGTTCGACCGGTCGAAGAAGTTCTCGACCTGGGCCTACACCATTGCGTCGAATCTCGCCAAGAATGAGTTGCGGAATCGGTCGCGGAACCCTCTGGTCTTGTTTCAGGCCATCAAGAAGACCTGGGACGACGACGAGCGGCCGCTCCAATTCGAGGACCACGGGTCCCGCCCCGACGACCTGTACCGGAAGCGGCATTTGCGCGAGTTGGTCGAAGCCTCGGTCGCGCGCCTGCCCGCGCACCACCGCCAGGTGTTCGTGCTCCGCGAGCTCGAGGGCAAGTCGTACGAGGAAATCGCCGAGATCACTGCTTGCAACCTCGGCACGGTGAAATCGCGCCTCAATCGGGCACGGACGTCGTTTGCGGAGATTATTGGCCCGGGGCTCAAGTAGGGCGACGGCGGGTCTGGGGTCTGGGGTTTGGGGTCTGGGAACAAACTGCGGGGGCTGGTTGCGGATGCGCCGTGACCGGCCCTTCGCGTTTGTTCCCCAGACCCCAGACCCCAGACCCCAAACCCGCCGTTCGGGCCTTTGGCCCGCCCCCTGGAACTAGCCCCAGCATCTCGTGTATTCTCCCGCGTCACTACCTCAGGTGCTCTGGGCACGCCATGGACTGCAGGACCTTTCGCGAGAACCACGCGCCATTCGTAGACGGGCTCGTTGCTGACGAGGAGCTCGTCACGATGCAGCGACATGTTACGGAGTGCATTGCCTGCGCGAGCCATGACGCGAAGATTCGGCGCGCGCTGTTGTTGTTCCGCAATATGCCGAGCATCGAGCCGTCAGCCGAATTCGCTAGTCGTCTCCAAGTGCGCTTGCGTGCAGAGCGAAAAGAGCAGCGTGCCCGCGCACAGACGGCGGGATATGGCGGCCACGGCGCTCGCACGTTTGCGGTCGCGGGGGCAGGGTTGCTCGCAGCGGGCCTCGCGGTTTTCGCCGTGTTGGGGGTCGGCGGCCACATGCCGGCGCCGGTGTCGACTATGTCCGCTGCGCCTATGTTGACGTTGTCGCCAGTAGTGGTTGCCGCGGCCACACCCCGTTCGCGGCCCGAGCGCGTCAGGACGATTGTCGGCGCGGGCGCGCTGACCATCCTACGTGATGCTGGCGTGCCTCATCTCGACCCCAGGGATCCGTGGAGTTCGCTCACCGATCCTGCGTTCGCCGCCTCCGTCTCGGCTGGCATGCCCGTGTGGCCCGCCGCCGCCCTCGCAGCGCACGCGCCAACCGCGTTGGGCTCTCCGATGAAGCTGACGAATTTGGAGAGGTAGGAAGGGCTAGACGTTGGACGTTGGACGTTAGACGTTGGAAAAGAAACCTCGGGGCCAGCGAAGTGCACCGCCGCTGGCCCCGAGGTTTCTTTTCCAACGTCCAACGTCCAACGTCCAACGTCCAACGTCCAACGTCCAATGTCTAACGTCGAACGTCCAACGTCCAACGTCCCGTCCCTCGACTGGGTCTCGCCCAGCGAAATCGCCGCCTACACGTACTGCGCGCGTGCGTACTGGCTCGAGCGAGTTCAGCACTTCGAACGCACGGGCGGGGGCACGGCCCGGCTGGAGATCGGCCAATCGCAGCACCAATCGCATGGCCGCCGGGTAGCAGCCCAACGGTGGCTCGTCCGACTGGCAATTGTGCTGTTGGTCGCGGCAGCGGGCCTGATGTGGGCGGCGAGCCGGTAGCGAACGAGGCGCTGAGTCGTGACACTGCTCGCCATTGGTTTGGTGGCCTTCGCGCTCGCGTTGCTCTTTGTGGCGCGTCGCATTGGCATGGCGACCGGCGTTCGCGTTGGCACGCCCATTGTGGCGTCGGATGTCGGAGTGGAGCCGTCGGTCTTGCTCGAGGCTCCCGCAACTCGGCTTCGAGGGCGGCCCGACTACCTGCTCCGCGAACGCGGCCACGGACGGATCTATCCAGTCGAGGTCAAGCCGACCCGTGACTCCACGACGCTGTTCGAGGCGGATCTGCTGCAGCTTGCGGCGTACATGCTACTGACTGAGTCGACGTATGGGCGCGAGTTTGCCGGCTATGGCGTTGTCCGCTATCGATCCGCGGAGTTCCGCGTCGCGCTCACTCGAGACCTCAAGCGACGATGTCTCGCAGCGGCGGAAGGTGTCCGTGCGGCACGGCGAGCGGCCGAGGTGCATCGCAGCCATCGGGTTCCTGCACGGTGCGGCGGCTGTGCCGTGTGGAACCGCTGTGAGGAGAGATTGCCTGAAAAGCGGGATCACGGGCCAGGGGGGCGGGCGCTGGCGCGCCCGAGAAAGTAGAACGACAGAAAGTGGAGAGTAGACGAACGACACGGCCCAAAAATCCGTCATTCTACTTTCTACTTTCGGACCTTCTACTCTCTCGGGCGCGTTAGCGCCCGGCCCCTGACCCCTTGTACTTTCCATTCATGCCGACTGCCAGCGAGCACATCTTCCGGAAGGCCGTGACAGCTCGGTCGTTTGCGCCCGTCTACTATCTCCACGGGGACGACGATTTCCGGAAGGAAGATGCCATGTCGATAGCGCTCGCCGCGGCAGTAGAGCCAGAGTGTCGCGGCTTTGACCTCGACGTGCGCCGCGCTCAGGATCTCGACGCGGAGGCGATCGTCGCGCTGCTCGAGACGCCACCACTGGCCGGATCACGGCGAGCCGTGGCCATTCGTGATGTACACGCGTTGAAGAAGGACGCTCGCAAGGAGCTCGAGCGGTATCTCGAGCGTCCGGCAACGGATTTGCTGCTCCTGCTCGTCGGAGTCGGGGGCGAGAAAGTCGACCGGACGTTGAGCGAGCGCACCGTGGCCGTGGAATTCCCAGTCCTCTCCGGCGATCGCCTGCCCAGGTGGATCGCGCACCGCGCCAACGAGCTCGGCGTGCCGATCACGTCGGAGGCGGCCGCACTCCTGCAAGAAGCGGTCGGGACCGATCTGGGTGCGCTCGCCTCCGAATTGGACAAGCTCGTCAGCTACGCACGAGGCACTGCCGCCGCCACCCGCGACCCGGCTCAGGGCGGACCTGTCCAGATCGATGACGCCGCGGTGGCCGCAGTCGTGGGCGTCCGCCGCGGCGAGACGTTGGGTGACTTGCTCGACCGCGTGGCCGAGCGCGATGCAAGTGGCGCGCTTGCGCTGGTAGAAACTGTGCTGGCGCTACCGAAATCGAGCGCCGTCGGCACGGTCATGGCGTTGGCGACGCAGACGCTCGCGCTTGCTTGGGGTCGCTCGAAGCGCGAACAGGACGTGTCGCGCAACCGTCTGGCCCAGGAGTTCTTTGCGCTGCTCAAGGAAACCGGTGCGAGTCCAATGCGGCCCTGGGGTGAAGCGGTCGCAACGTGGGTGCGTGTGGTCGATCTCTGGACGCCCCAAGCGCTGGACCACGCACTGGACGCGTTGGCACTGGCCGATGCCGCATTGAAGGAGACGCGTACGACCAGTGACGAACAGGCGATCGCTGCCCTTGTGCTCGCGATGTGCGTCGATGTCGAGCCCCGCGTCGCGGTGCGTCACGAGGGAGCGGCGGCATGAATCGCACGCAGGCACCCACCCGACGACGGTGCCCACGCGCGTGGCAACACCGGTGCCGGGCAGTACGGATCCGCGCCTGTGCGGGCCTGGTCGTTGCGGCGGTTGTCGGAGCGATCGCGCCTTCCCTGCGCGCGCAGGGGACCGACAGCGCTCGTGCGGCGCGAGGCGACAGCGCGCAGCCCACAACGCCTCGCGATACCAGCCGCGGCATCACGTCGCCCGCAGTCACGGACACGGGGGGCGTGGCGCCACCTGGCCAGGCACGCGATACCGGCGCCGCGAGCAGTGCGCCCGCCGATACCGCCGTGCAGCGCGTGCGATCGCTCGTGGCACAGGGCCAGACGACCGCCGCCCGGACACTCGTCGATTCGTTGTTGACATTGACGCCGCCGACGTCACCGACATACGCGTCGATCCTGTACACGCGCGCCACGCTTGCGACAAATGCCGATAGCGCGGAGACCGACTACCGTCGCGTCATTGTGGAATACGCGGGCTCATCGCAGGCTGCCGATGCGCTCCTTCGCCTCGCGCAGCTCGAGTTGGCGCGCGGTGATCGCCAACAGGCGGCGGCGCACCTCGCGCGTCTCACGCGTGAACAGCTGCCGAATCAGACAGGGATCGCATTCGCGCGCACGCAGCTGCAAGTGGGGCTGGCATATTTCGACTTGCAGGATACCGCACGAGCATGCGTCGCACTCACTGCCGCAGGCGCGGCGGCGCCATCGACTGATGTCGAGCTTCGCAACCGGATCGATTACAACACGAAACGGTGCGCATCCGCGGGTGGCGGCGTCGCGTCCAGTGCTGCCCCCGACAGCGCGCGCAAGGCTGCCGGCGCGCCATCTCACGGCGCGGACTCGGCGGCGAAGGCCGCGGCAGCGCGGGGCACTACACCGCCCACCAAGGCAGCGAGCCACGCCGGCGCGCCTGCCGCATTGACGGCTGGCGCCAACGCACCGGCGCGACGAGTGCGGACGCCAGGCTTCACCGTACAAGTTGCTGCCTATCAGACCCAAAGCGCGGCACAAGCCCTGGTCGACCATCTGCGCGCGCGCGGCTTCGTCGCACGGATATACGGCAGCGCGGCGCCGTTCCGTGTCCGCGTTGGTCGATTCGTATCGGAAGCTCAGGCCGATTCGGCCGCGCGCTCTCTCAAGCGCAAGGGCATCACGGGCTTCGTGACGCCGGGCGAGGCGACGGAGTAGCGACCGGATTTCGGACTGCCGCCCAGGTCCAAATGGCTGCCGAGACCAGGACAGCGACCGGAATGATGAGGACCGCGCGTGAGAGCGTCGCTCGATCTGACACCCAGCCGATGATGGTCGGCGAGATGCCGTCCCCCAATGCATGAATCACGAGAATCGATGCGGCCATCGCGGCCGCTCGCGCTGCCGGAGTGACGTCCGCGACGATCACCGCGTTGATCGGGCTCGTTGAGAGGAAGAGCAGGAGGTCCGCGACGGCCAGAGCGGCCCAATAGACACTGGGCGATGTCGCCGTGAGCGCGACATACACGAGAGGGGTCGCGACGAGCATCGAGATCGCACTGAGCCAGAGATAACCATGCCGGATGCGTCGCTCCAGCGCGTCTCCGATGATGCCACCGAGGAATGTCCCGACAAATCCGGTGATGAAGACGATCACCCCCAGCCACTTGTCGGCGACGACGCCATCAAGTCCACGCACCCGGATCAGGAACGACACCATCCAGACGCTGATGCCGCCGAACGCGAACGTGTACGCGGCATAGCCCACCACGGTGAGCAGGTACTCGCGATTGCCGAGGAGCGGGAGATACTCCAAGACGAAATTCCGCAGGCCAGACGGGAGGTATGCCAATAGGTTCGCAACTAGCGCCGGTGGCTGAAATCGCACTGTGACGTCTCCCGCGGGCGCGGTGTCGTGCGCGCCTGGGGCAGGGTTGCGCAGCGTCATCGTCAGCGCGGCGGCCACGAGACCTGGCAATCCCACGACGAAGAACGCAGACCGCCACCCGGCGAGGTGATCTACGTATCCGCCGATGATGAAACCGAGCGCCGCCCCGACCGGGATCGCAGCGTAGAATGTGCCAAAAACACGACCACGGAGTCGCGCAGGGAAGTAGTCCGCTAGCACCGCGGGCGCGATTGCGGAGTACGCTGCTTCACCAATGCCGACCGTCGCGCGTGCGCCGAGCAAGGATCCATAGCTCTGCGCGAGACCCGCTAGAGCCGTGGCGACGCTCCACAGCGCGACACCTGCGGCCACCAAACGGAGCCGCCACGGCCGGCTCCCATAGAAGCCAAAGATGGGTGCCGTGAGCATGTAGACGATGAGGAACGCGGTCGCCAGGAATCCGATTTGCTTGTCGGATAGTTGCAGAGGCGAGTGCTTGATGCTCTCCTGAACGGCCGGTACGACGAACCGATCGATGTAGTTGAACAGGTTGATCAGCGTGAGCACGACAAGCGCTGCCCATGCCGCACGCGGTGGGGCGTCGCGCTCGTGATCTTGCATGGGCGCCGGGGCGATGGTCGCCATCGTGGGGCCAAAGGTCGGCGTCCACCCTTTGAATGGCAACGGCACGCAGGGGCGACGGTGCACGAACCGTCCTTCGGCGGGTAGGGGCGACGCAATGCGTCGCCCTCCATCCCCGCACCGGATGCACCGGCGTCGACGCGGGTGCCATACCCTGGTGTGGGCGCCATCCCCAATGTGGCCGCGCCCAATGTTGTGGCAGGGGTGTCGCCGGCGAACGGCGGGCGACGCATTGCGTCGCCCCTACCCGCCGAGGGATGGTTCGTGCACGGAACCGACCTTCCTTCGCGGCGAATCCAAGGAAGGCGACGCAGGCGTCGCCCCTACGGGTCCGCGAACGTAACGTTGTTGTCGTCCCCTGACCTCTGATTCCTGATCCCTTGCTTCTCGACTGCCACGTTCACACGGCGGCATTGCTCCCGGGCCACGGTCGCGTTTCGGAGCGCACGCGTGCGAGTCTCGCGTTCCGCATCCTGCGGCGACAGCTCGGACTCTCCGCCGATGCGGACGACGCGGCCACCGAGCAGGCGCTGGAGCGCGCGCTGCTCGACACGCTGGCCGGTGCACCGGAGGTGGATGCGGCCGTCGTCCTCGCGTTCGATCGTGTCTACGCCCGCGACGGACGCGCCGATGACGCGGCCACGCATTTCTACGTGGCGAACGAGTACGTGGCGACCCTCGCGACCAAGCACTCCAAGATCCGCTTTGGGGCGTCCGTTCATCCCTACCGGCGCGATGCCGCCGAGGAGATCGAGCGCTGCGTGAAGGCAGGCGCCGTGCTGTGCAAGTGGCTGCCGATCACCCATCGATTCGATCCCGCCGACCCGTTGTGCGTGCCGGCGTACGAGGCTCTGGCACACTTCGGTCTGCCGTTGCTCAGCCATACGGGGTGGGAGCATGTGCTGCCCAAGCTCGATCGGACGGTCGCCGCTCCCGCGCGTCTCGTCCCGGCCCTCGAGCGAGGCGTAACGGTCATCGCCGCACACTGCGGGACCGGCCGAGTGCCCGGCGAGGGCACGTACCTCGACCAGTTCATGCGGCTCGTACACGAACACGAGCGACTGTACGGCGACACGGCGGCGTTGAGCCTGCCCAATCGGTGGGGCGCCTACGACGCACTCCTGGGCGACGAGGTTGTGAGAGCCAAACTTGTGCACGGCAGCGATTGGCCCGTCCCCGCGTACCCACGTCCGTGGCGACATGGTTGGCGAGCCGCGCGCGCGTTCATGGCCGAGCCGAACCAGTTGCGCCGTGACGTACTGATCAAGCAGGCCCTGGGCTTCGACGATGGATATTGGGGACGTGCAGCCCAGGTGCTGCGGTGCGCGGCTACGAACTAGTCAAGGGCTAGACGTTGGACGTTGGACGTTAGACGTTGGACGTTGGACGAACAAACCTCGAAGGCCAGCCGGGTGCATCTCCCTGCCCTCGAGGTTTGTTTTCCAACGTCTAACGTCTAACGTCCAACGTCTAAGTTCCCCCCACGCCTTAACCCCAAACCCACGCCACGAGCAGTGTTGCCCGCCACACCCCTCATGCAGCAGTACCGGGAGATCAAGGCCCGGCACCAGGACGCAATCCTGTTGTTTCGCATGGGCGACTTCTACGAGATGTTCTTCGAGGACGCGGAGGTGGGAGCGCGGGCCCTGGGGCTCACGCTGACGGCGCGGAACAACGGCGCCGCGGCTGCGGTCCCCCTCGCCGGCGTGCCGGTCAAAGCGGTGAGTGAGTACGTCCGCCGCCTGATCCAACAAGGGTTTCGGGTCGCGGTCTGCGACCAGGTCGAAGATCCCAAGCTGGCGAAGGGCGTCGTGCGACGGGAAGTCGTGGAGACGGTCACTCCGGGCGCAGCGTTCGCCGACGAGCTGCTGGAGCCGATGCGCAACAACTTTCTCTGCGCCGTCGCCGTGGCTCCCCTGCACCCGCGAGAGAAGGCGCGCACGGCAGTGCCCGATCGGGCGCCAATGGTGGGTATCGCGGGATGCGATCTTTCGACGGGCGAGCTCCGACTCACCACGGTAGCTGTCGCAGACGCGACGGCCGTGTTGGCGCGGCTCGCCCCGCGTGAACTACTGCTCGCCCGCGGCAGCACGCTCCCGGCGGAAGTCCTGACCGATCGGCTGCTTCTGACCGAGCGCGAGGGCTGGGAGTTCGACCCCGCGTTGGCAGTCGACGCGCTCGCGCGTCAGTTCAACGTCGCATCGCTGGAGGGGCTCGGTGTGGGCGAGACCGACGCGGTCGCGATCGGCGCGGCCGGAGCGTTGCTGCGGTACCTGCGCGAGCTACAGCCGGCCGGTCTCCCGCATCTCGCGCCGCCAATCATCGAGCGACCCGAGGGCATCGTCCCGCTGGACGACATGACGCGTCGGAACCTGGAGCTTGTCGAATCACTTCGCGGCGGTGACCAGGACGGCACACTGCTCGATGTGCTCGACGACACGTTGACGCCGATGGGAGCTCGGCTCCTGCGACAGTGGCTCCTGGCACCCCTGACTGACCGCGCGGCGATCGACCAGCGGCTGACACGCGTTGCGGCGCTCGTCGGCGATCCCCTCGCTCGCGCAGCGCTCCGCGCCGCACTGGATGGCGTACGCGATCTCGAGCGCCTGGCCGGCAAGGCAGCCGCCCAACGCGCGACCCCTCGCGAGTTACGGGCACTCGGTGATTCGATCGCACGTCTGAGCCAGGTGGCGGAGGCCGTCAGCCGCGTTGGCCGCGGCCCGGGTGTAATCGGTGAAATGGCCTTCGCCGATTACCTCACCGCTTGGGATGATTGCGCTGATCTCGGGGATCCCATTCGCCATGCACTGGTGGAGCGCCCGCCGGTGACGATCGGCGACGAGCCCGCGATCGCCGTCGGGGTGGACAGCGCGCTGGACGAGCTTCGGGCGTTGCGCGATGGTGGTCGAGACCAGATCGCGGCCATGCAGGCTGCCGAGCGCCAGCGGACGGGCATCCCATCGCTCAAGATCGGCTACAATCGCGTCTTCGGCTATTACATTGAAATCACCAACGCGCACCGCGCGGCGATCCCGGCCGACTACCAGCGACGACAGACTCTCACTGGCGCCGAGCGCTATGTGACCCCCGCGCTGAAGGAGTATGAGGAGCGGGTGCTGACGGCCGCCGAGCGCATCGAGGCACGCGAGCGCGAGCTGTTCCAAGGGCTTCGTGACGTCGCGGGGCGCGGGGCGGCCCGACTACAACGCGTGGCGCGACTCGTAGCAGAGCTCGACGTCCTCGCGTCGTTCGCCCAGGTCGCGCAGCGCGAGCGCTATACCCGACCGACGATCACAGAAGCGTATGCGCTCGAGATTCGTGGCGGCCGCCACCCCGTCGTCGAACGCATGATGCCGCGCGAGCAGTTCATCCCCAACGACGCGTCGTTGACCGAGTCAACGCGGGTGATCGTGCTGACAGGTCCCAACATGGCGGGGAAGTCGACCATTCTGCGACAGATCGGGCTCATCGTCCTCATGGCGCAGATTGGGAGCTTTGTTCCGGCGACCGTCGCGACGATCGGGATCGTCGATCGGCTCTTCACGCGCGTCGGAGCGAGCGACAACCTCGTGCGCGGACAGTCGACGTTCATGGTGGAAATGGCGGAGACGAGCGCGATCCTGCGCACGGCAACAGCGCGCAGTCTAGTGCTTCTGGATGAGATCGGCCGCGGCACCTCGACGTACGATGGCGTGTCCATCGCGTGGGCGGTCACCGAGCACATCCACAACGTGCTGGGGTCGAAGACGATCTTCGCCACGCACTACCATGAGCTCACGCAGCTCGCCGATGACCTCAGCGCCGTCCGCAACTTCAATGTCGCGGTCCGCGAGGTCGGCGAGCGTGTCCTGTTCCTTCACCGCATGGAGCCCGGCGGCGCCGATCGCTCCTACGGCATCGAGGTCGGACGGCTGGCCGGGCTGCCCGACACGGTGCTCGCTCGCGCCCGGAGCGTCCTTGCACTGCTCGAAGCCGAGCAACTGGCGACGTCCCGCCTCACGACAGGACCGGGGCGCCCGCGCGGGCTGCGTCGCCAAGTGCCGCGTGAGCAATTGGGCTTGTTCGCGAACCCCCCGAGACTGCGACACGAGGGAGGCGGGGCACCCGAATCTTCGGCCCCCGAGGCCTAGGGACGAGGACGGTTGTTGGTGCCTACTTTCTACGTATTGCCGGTCCACTCTCTCGGGCGCGCGGCGCCCGCGGCATATTTCTTTGTTTGTCGGCACGGTGTGTCGGCGCGTGACCCGCGTCCGGGCTCCGAGCCACAATTGCCCACCCGAACCCCGGCAGCCTCCATGTCCGACACCTCCACGGCCAGCGTTTCCGCGACCGCTCCCGCCCACGCGGCGCCTGAATCGCTTCGCCGCACGCCGCTGACGGACGTCCACATCGCGCTCGGCGCCAAGATGGTGCCGTTTGCGGGGTATCTCATGCCCGTCCAGTATCCCACGGGCATTACGGCGGAGCACATGGCGGTCCGTACGCGGGTCGGGCTGTTCGACGTGAGCCACATGGGGGAATTCGAGGTGCATGGGCCTCAGGCGCTCGCGTTTGTGGATTACGTGACGACGAACAACGTCGGCGCGCTCGCCATCGGCCAGGTCCACTACTCCACAATTCTCAACTCGCGTGGCACGATCGAGGACGACTGTCTCGTGTACCGCTACGCGGACCATGTCATGCTCGTGGTCAATGCGTCGAACCGCGAGAAGGATTGGCGGTTGCTGGAGTCCGCCCGGGCGGCACGCGGGTTCGCGTGCCAGATGACCGACGTCAGCGATCAGGTGGCACTGCTGGCGTTACAGGGGCCGGAGGCGGTACGCGTCCTCGGTCCACTTACCGCGACCAATCTCGATGCGATCGGGTACTATCATTTCGCGCTGGGGAGCGTCGCCGGCGTGTCGGCGACGATCTCGCGCACGGGATATACGGGCGAAGACGGATTCGAGTTATACGTGCCGGCAGCCGACGCCGTTCGTCTCTGGCAGGCGCTCACGCGTTCGGACGCGGGCAAGCCGGCGGTCACCCCGGCCGGTCTTGGCGCCCGTGACTCCCTCCGGCTCGAGATGGGGATGGCGCTCTACGGCAACGACATTGACGACACGGTGACGCCGCTCGAGGCCAACCTCGGCTGGCTCGTCAAGGTGAACAAAGGCGAGTTCGTCGGACGCGACGCGCTCATGGCGCAACGCGCCGCAGGCGTGCCACGCAAGCTCGTTGGATTCACGACGGAGGGTCGCACATTTCCGCGGCCTGGATACGCCGTGACGCACCACGGACGAGCGTCCGGCACGGTGCGGAGCGGCACGGTGAGTCCCGTGTTGGGCATCGGGATCGGCACCTGCTACCTGCCGACGGCAGACGCTGCACCTGGCACCACGATCGAAATCGACGTACGCGCAAAACCGGCGACGGCAACCGTCGTCCGAACGCCGTTTTACACCAAGGGCAGTCACAAGTGAGCGGCCACAGCGCTCTTCGAAGAGGCTATCGCACATGACCGAACTTTCTCCGGAGCCAGGTCGTGCTCCGTTGACAGACCATCACAGCTTTGTCTCGCGCCATATCGGGCCGAGCGCAGCCGACGCGACCGCGATGGCGCGCGTGCTGGGGTACGACTCGGTGGACGCAGTGATCGACGCCACGATACCGGAGAGCATCCGGCTCCGCCGGCCGCTCGCACTCGGGACGGGACAGAGTGAGCTCGAGGCATTGGCTGATTTCCGGCGCGTCGCCGGTCGCAACGAGGTGTTCCGCTCCTTCATCGGGCTGGGGTACTACGACTGCCTCACGCCACCCGTGATCCAGCGCAACATCCTGGAAAACCCCGGTTGGTACACGGCCTACACACCGTATCAGGCGGAGGTGGCGCAGGGGCGCCTCGAGGCCTTGTTGAACTACCAGACCATGGTGAGCGATCTCACCGGTCTCCCGGTGAGCAATGCATCGTTGTTGGATGAGGCGACCGCGGCGGCGGAAGCGATGGGTGTCGCGTGGGCGGCACGTGGCTCCGCCGATCGCTCGCTGTTCTTTGTCTCGCACAACTGTCATCCGCAGACCATTGAGGTCGTGCGGACCCGTGCCAAGGCCCGCGGCATCAGCGTCGTCGTTGGAGACCACCGCTCATTCGCATTCGGTCCGACCGTGTTCGGCGCGCTCGTTCAGTATCCTGCCAGTGATGGCGGGATCTACGACTACGCCCCCCTTCGCTCAACCCTCGGCGAATCGGCGCTGTTGATCGCCGCCGCTGACCTCTTGAGTCTCACCCTCCTCGCACCTCCTGGCGCGTGGGGTGCCGACATTGCTGTGGGGAGCAGTCAGCGGTTTGGCGTCCCCCTGGGCTTCGGCGGACCACACGCTGCGTTCTTCGCGTGTCGGGAAGAGTTCACCCGCCAGGTGCCGGGCCGTGTGATCGGGGTGTCACGGGACGTCGACGGGCGACCGGCGCTCCGAATGGCACTGCAAACGCGAGAACAGCACATCCGACGTGAGAAGGCGACCAGCAACATCTGCACGGCTGAAGTCCTGCTCGCGGTCATGGCGGGGATGTATGCCGTGTGGCATGGTCCCGAGGGCCTTCGCCGCATTGCGGGTCGCATCCATCGCTTGGCCGGCACGTTTGCGGAAGGGGCTCGCCGTCTCGGCTACGGCGTTGCCCACGACACGTTCTTCGATACTGTGCGAGTGGAGCTGCGCCGGCGGAAGGTGAGCGAGCTGGTGCGGGAGGCACGGGCGCAACACATCAACGTGCGCGTGTTCGCGGACGAGGATGGCCCTCCCTCTGTCGGCGTCTCGATCCAGGAAACGACCACACTCGACGACCTCGCAGATCTCTTCACCGTCTTCAACGGCGGCGAGCCCGCGCCGTTCACACCTGAGGACCTGGCGCGAACCGTCACCGACGCGTTCGCGGAGTCGATTGCGCGGCACACGCCCTATCTCACGCATCCCGTCTTCAACAGCTACCACTCTGAAACGGAGATGCTCCGCTTCATCCGCCGGTTGGAGGCCCGTGACCTCTCGCTCACGACGTCGATGATTCCACTCGGCTCGTGCACGATGAAGCTCAACGCGACGGCCGAGATGCTCCCGGTCACGTGGCGTGAGATCTCGCAAATCCATCCCTTCGCGCCAGCTGAGCAGACGAACGGTTACTCGGTTCTCTTCGAGAGGCTGGAATCGGCGCTGGGCGAAATCGCCGGCCTCCCTGGCATTTCGTTGCAGCCGAACGCGGGCTCGCAGGGCGAGTATGCCGGACTGCTCGTGATTCGGCGCTACCACGAAGCGCGGGGTGAAGGTCGGACGCGCACCGTGTGTCTGATCCCGCAGTCCGCGCACGGCACCAATCCCGCGAGCGCCGTCATGGCGGGCCTGCGGGTCGTCGTCGTGAAGACCGACGCGCGCGGCAACGTCGATCTCACCGACCTCCGCGCCAAGGCGGAGCAGCATCGACAGGAGCTGGCCGCCTTGATGATCACCTACCCATCGACCCACGGCGTCTTCGAGGAGAGCATTCGCGACGTCTGCTCGATCGTGCACGCTGCGGGGGGCCAGGTCTACCTCGATGGCGCAAACATGAACGCGATGGTCGGACTGTGCCGGCCCGGTGACATGGGCGCGGATGTCTGCCACATCAATCTGCACAAGACGTTCTGCATCCCGCACGGCGGCGGCGGACCGGGCATGGGCCCGATCGCGGTGGCACCGCACCTCGCGCCGTTCCTCCCAGCGCATCCGCTGACCGACGTCGGCGGCGGCGTCGAAGCGATCGGCCCCGTGTCGGCCGCCCCATGGGGGAGCGCCAGCATCCTGCCGATCTCCTACATGTACATGCAGATGATGGGGCGTGACGGGCTCACCGAGGCGAGCAAGATCGCGATCCTCAACGCGAACTACATCGCGCACCGGCTCGATGCGCACTTTCCTGTCCTGTACAAGGGAACGCACGGCCTCGTCGCGCACGAATGCGTTCTCGACTGTCGCCCGTACAAGGCTTCGGCGGGCGTGGAGGTCGAGGATATTGCCAAGCGACTCATGGACTACGGCTTCCACGCGCCGACGGTCTCGTTCCCGGTCGCCGGGACGCTCATGGTAGAACCAACCGAGAGTGAGTCACGAGGCGAGCTCGATCGATTCTGCGACGCGATGATCGCGATCCGCGGCGAGATTCGGGAGATCGAGGAGGGTCGTGCGAACCGCACGGATAATGTGCTCAAGCGCGCGCCGCACACGCTCGCACAGGTCGCGGCAAACGAGTGGAAACGTCCGTATAGTCGGGAGATCGCCGCGTTTCCGGCAGCTTGGACCCGTACGCACAAGTTCTGGCCCTCCGTTGGTCGTATCGATGCGGCCTTCGGCGATCGTACGCTGGTGTGCGCCTGTCCGCCGATCGAAGCGTACACGGCGGCTGCATCCACCTCGGTGGGCGGAGCTGCGGCGATCGATGGACGAGAAACGGTCCACGGCTCATCGTGATCGTGACGTGACCGCGCGTCGAGCATCCGCTCTGGGGCGAGCGCCGGGAACCGCAGACCGAGGATGGGCCAGCGGCGTACTGCGCTGCGTCGCTCGCATTGCCGGGCTGGGCCTTGTCGTCGCGGGGCTCGCGGCGTGCGTCACCAAAGAAGAAGCAAAGAAAGTGGTAGAGGCGCTCCAGTCGGCGCAGCCCGGGCGACCCGACGTCCTCCCCGTCATGCTCAGTCGCGACGTGCCGGTGCGTTACCCGCCCGCACTGTACGGCAAGAAAGCGCAAGGCAACGTCACGCTGCGGATTTTCATTGACTCGACTGGCCGGGTGCGTCCGGAATCGACCGTTGTTGCGGAGACGTCCGGCGAGGCTGCATTCGATTCCGCAGCGGTCGCGGGAGTCAAAGACTTGCGTTTCAGCCCAGCGCAGCGGCAGGGGGCGCCGATCGCCGTTTCCATTCTCTTTCCCATTTACTTCCGGCATCCCCAAGGGGCGCCAGTGCCCGGAGACAGCGTGTTGCACCGCAGCGTCGACAGCGTTGCGGCACGCGCGAACGCCGCCGTGCAAGGGCCGGCCGGGCGTGGCCAGCAACGCGACAGCACAAGGAGGTAGTGTGGCGCGGAACGGAACCGGGAGTCGATCCACGCGCGGCGCCTCGCGCTCGAGCCAGCGAACGGCGCGATCGAAGCGCGCTCGCGAGAAGGCGCCGGGTGTGGATCACCTCGCGCTCATGTCGCAGCCGCGGAACGCGCGTCCCTATGACAGTGTGCTCGACACGATTGGCTGGACCCCGCTGATTCGTCTGCACCGTGTCACGCGTGGCATCCGTACGCCAGTGTACGGCAAGGCCGAATTCTTCAATCCCGGCGGCTCGGTCAAGGACCGGATCGGCGTCCCGATCATCGAGCGCGCGGAGCGCGAGGGTCGTCTGCGGCCGGGCGGCACGATTGTCGAGGGCACGAGCGGCAACACCGGTGTCGGTCTCGCGATCGCCGCCGCGCTGAAAGGCTACAAGTGCATCTTCACAATGCCGGACAAGATGTCTCAGGAAAAAGTCCGGCTTCTCAAAGCGTTCGGCGCGCAGGTGATCGTCACACCGACGGCGGTCCCGCCCGATCACCCGGACAACTACGTGGTGATGGCGCGGCGCATCGCGTCGGAGACACCCAACGCCATCCTGGCGGACCAGTTCTACAACTCCGCCAACCCCGAGGCGCACTACGAGACGACCGGTCCCGAGCTCTGGGAGCAGACTGAGGGGCGGATCACCCACTTCGTGGCAGCGGCGGGCACGGGCGGCACAGCCACCGGGGTGGGTCGCTATCTGAAGGAGCAGAACCCTGCGATTCGCGTGATCCTGGGCGACCCCCAGGGATCGATCCTCGCGGAGAAGTGGCGTACCCACGGGAAGGCCGCGGCCGAGGGCACGCCGTACAAGGTCGAGGGCGTCGGGCAGGACAAGGTTCCGGGGACGCTCGATATGGCCATCGTCGACGAATTCCACACGGTCGGCGATCGAGACAGCTTCTCGATGGCACGGCGGCTGACGCGGGAAGAGGGGCTCTTCGTCGGAGGCTCTTCGGGCCTCATCGCGCACGTCGCGCTCGAAGTCGCGCGCCGCATCGATGACCCGTCCGCGTTCATCGTGACCTTCCTCTGCGACACGGGGGAGCGGTATCTGTCGAAGCTGTACAACGACGAGTGGATGCGTGAGAATCAGATGCTGGAGGCCGATCGCGTGACACTGTTCGAGGTCCTGCGAGGCAAGGACTCGAGCGGGCCCGCGGTCGTCGGGGCGGCCCCCGGATCGACTGTGCGACAGGCGCTGCGCCTCATGAGCTTGCACGACGTGTCGCAGTTGCCGGTGATGGACCGCGAACGGTGCGTGGGCTCGATTTCCGACTGGGCACTGTCGGCGAAGAGCCTGGCGGATCCCAAAGTGCTCGATGCGACCGTGAGTGATGTGATGGAAGCGCCGTTCCCGATCGTGGATGCGAACCGATCCGCCGACTCGGTCGTCAAGTTGCTGTCGAAGTTGAGCCCCGCGGTGCTGGTCACGGATCCTGGCGGGACGACCGTTCGTGGCATCGTGACCCGGTCGGACCTGCTGCATTTCCTCATGGCGCGATCTTGAAGATCACAGTCCTGTTGGGCGGTGCCTCCGCTGAGCGGGATGTATCGCTCGCGAGTGGCTTCCGAGTCATCGACTCACTGCGCTCATCGGGGCACGTCGTGAAGGCGGTCGATCCCGTGACCGGATTATTGCCGCCGTCGGCCGAGTTGGCGTTGCGGGCCGCTGGCGTGCGCCGGGCGCCTCCGTCGCTGGAAGAGCTCGCAGGCCTGAGTGGTTCGCATCGGCGCGAGTTGTCCCCCGATCTCGTGCTCTTGCCAGCGATTCGTGACGCCGATGTCGTGTTCCTGGCGTTGCACGGTGGCCGCGGCGAAGACGGCACCATCCAGTCCATGCTGGACCTCGTCGGAGTGCCCTACACCGGCAGCGGCCCGTTGGCCAGTGCGCTGGCAATGGACAAGGACCTCTCGAAGACGCTGTTTCGGGCAGCCGGTGTGACAACCGCCGATTGGACCATGGCTCCGGCCCGGGATGAAGTCGTCGAACACACGCTCGGCTGGCCCGCGGTCGTCAAGCCATCGAAGCAAGGATCGACCGTTGGACTCGCCGTGGTCCATGAGCGTGCTACGCTCCAGACCGCCATTACACAGGCATTCCAGTACGACGATGAGGTCATGATCGAGCGCTACGTGCCTGGTCGGGAGTTGACCGTCGGCGTACTGGGCGATGAGGCACTGCCGGTCGGCGAAATCTTCCCAACACACGACGTTTACGATTACGAGTGCAAGTACACTGTCGGCATGGCGCGCGAGGAGTTCCCCGCAAAGTTGAGTGCCCGAGAGTCGACGCTCGTTCAGGATCAGGCGCTGCGAGCATTCGCGGCCCTCAAGCTTCGCGGCTACGCGCGCATCGACTTCCGCCTGTCGCCCGATGGGATCCCCTTCTGCCTCGAGGCGAATACGCTTCCGGGACTCACCGGTACGAGTCTCATTCCACAGGCGGCGGCAGCCCGGGGGATGGAGTTCGGCGAGCTGTGTGAGCGGATCGTTAACGAGGCGCTACGCGCGTCGTAAACAGGAGAGAGGGACAGCAGAAAGGTGACAACAACGGCCGCGTAAGCGGCCGTCGTTACGTGCGTACCGCTCGGCTCGTCGCCGGACGGGTATCAGCACCCGAGTCACGAGACCTGCAGATTTGAGGGGAGACATTGGCTCAGGATCTGCAGCGTAAACGAGCGTTCTCCCCTCTCCTGTTTCGGGCGCAAAGCGCCTGTATGTTAGACTTACGAATGGCCGTCGCCGGCTGACGCGCCGCGACTGAGCGCTCTGAACCACCAGCTGCCAGCCCATGTCCTTCTCATCCGCCGAGACGCACGAGGAACGACCGCGACTGACACCGGCGGTGCAGTGGTTGATCGGGCTCAACGTCCTGATCTACTTCCTGCAGGTTACGCTCGTTGGTCAGGCCGACATGGAGCGCTGGCTCGGGTTCAAGTTCCACGATCTCGCGGCTGGCAGTATTTGGACGGTCTTCACCTACATGTTTGTGCATGCCGGCTTTTGGCACATTGCCGGCAACATGCTGTTCCTGTGGGTGTTCGGGCCGCGCGTCGAGCGGGCGTGGGGATCGGGCGCCTTTGTACGCTACTATCTGATTTGCGGCCTCGGTGGATGTCTGGCGCAGTCGCTGTTGAACCGCGAGAGCATCCTGGTAGGTGCGTCCGCCGCGATCTACGGTGTGATGCTCGCGTACGCCGTGCGGTGGCCGGACGACGAATTCCTCCTCTGGTTTGTCGTTCCGGTCAAGGCGAAGTGGCTGGTTGCGGCCTGTGTCCTGATCGATCTCGTATTGGGCGTGTCGACCGTCGGCGGGGGCGCGCCGGGCGTCGCACACTTCGCACACCTCGGTGGGCTCATCACGGGCTGGCTCTACCTGCACACGCCGCCATCCAACGCGCTCGAGCGCTTCCGCCAGCGGGTAGCCGGCGCGCCCGATGTTCCCGAGGAGCCCCCCCGTCCCATTCCGCGCGGGCTCCCACGCGGACGCGAACCGAGGCGCGAGGTCGACGAAATTGTGGCGAAGAGCAAGGCTGCTGTTGCGAAACGTCCCGCCGCAGTCCAGGCGCCGCGGAACCAGCCCCGGACGCGGCGCGGCGATGAGATCAACGCGCTTCTCGACAAGATCTCGCAATTCGGACTGGATAGCCTGACGAAGGACGAGCGGCGGATGCTCGAGGACGCGTCGAAGAGGTTGAGGGAGGACTGATAACCCCAGACCCGCCGTTTTGCTATCCCCGCTTCCCCATCGCCGCCCGTACCACCGACTTAATTCCGCCGCGCACGTTGAAGTCCCCGACCACTTCGATCCATCGCGGCGCCAGCTTGCCGTGCAAGTCATTGAGGATGCGGTTGACGACGCGCTCGTAGAAGATCCCGTCGTTGCGATAGCTCCACAGATACAGCTTGAGACTCTTGAGCTCGACGCACAGACGGTCGGGGATGTAAGTGATGGCGATCGAGCCGAAGTCGGGCGCGCCGCCCTTGAGGAGTGCGAGCTCGGCCGCGTCGCTCTCGACGCCGCCGAGCGGACACAATGACGTGAACTCCTCACACGTCATATGGACCTCGTAATCCCGCCCGGGATAGGGATTCGGAAAGGTCTCGAGGAGCTCGGGCTGGGGCATAGTGGCAAACTACGGACGTTGGACGTTGGACGTTAGACGTTGGAAGACACACCCCGAGGCCGGCGAATCAGCGCCGCCGCTTAGCCCTCGAGGTTTGCTCTCCAACGTCCACCGTCCAACGTCTAACGTCCATTTAACGCCCTTCCCCTTCTACCACTCCAGACCAGCCCCCCATACGTTTCTCGCGCGGCGCCGCTTAGCCGCGGCGGGCCGATACCGGCGCAAACGCCTCGTTCCAAGCTCATGCATCGGCGCCCGCCGGTAGCGGATCCGCCCTACCTCTGGTGATCGGTTCACTTTTAACGGCGTGGAGGTGTTTGCTCATGAACGTGCGATCAGCTATCGCAGTTGCGGCTGTGCTCGGGGGGCTGGCGGTCGGCGGGGCGTGGACAGCGTCGAGGCCGGCGAGTGCGAGGGCCGCGCAGGGGATGAAGTGGACAGCCACGTTGAATGCGCAGAACGGTGGCACGGTCAAGGGGACGGCGTCGCTGGCGCCCGGTACAGGCGGCGGGAGCTCGGTGGCCACGATTTCGATCACCGGCGGCAAGGCTGGCACCGCCTACCCCTGGCACGTGCACACCGGAAAATGCGGCGCGGCCGGGGGCGGCGTGTTTGGCTCTGGCTCGGCCTATAAGCCCGTCACCGCCGGGGCCGACGGCTCAGGCACGTCTACGGCCAACCTCAGCGTCGCGGCGCCGACCACCGGTGATTATCACGTCAATGTGCACGCGTCGGCGACCGACATGAAAACCATTGTCTCGTGCGGCGATCTGACGATGGGGATGTGAGGGGCTGGACGTTGGACGTTGGACGTTGGACGTTGGAGACAAACCTCGGGGCCAGCCAAGTGCACCACTGCTGGCCCCGAGGTTTTTTTCCAACGTCCAACGTCCAACGTCCAACGTCCAACGTCCAACGTCCAACGTCCAACGTCTAACGTCTAACGTCTAGTAGTTCCACAAACACTCCAGGATCGACGTTCCCCCCACTCACCACACAGCACACCCTTTTGCCCCGAAAGCGGCTCGGGTCGGCGAGCAGGCCAGCCACCGGAACCGCCCCGGTCGGCTCGGCTTTGACGTTGGCCAGCTGAAAGCACAGCCGGACCGCCTCGGCGATGTGATCCTCACTCACCTCGATCGCCCCGGCAACGCCTGAGCGAAGAACGGCCCAGTTGTTCGCCCCGACGCTTCGCGTCCGAACGCCGTCAGCAATCGTCTGCGGTTCCTGGTCGTGGGCGATGATGTGGCCGGCAGCGAGGGAGCGGACGAAATCGTTGGCGAGCACCGGCTCGACCGCCCATACGCCGGTTGCGTCTCCGACCGCGCGCAGGCCGGTGACGACGCCCGCGCTCAGGCCACCGCCTCCGACCGGCGTCAGAATGGCGTCAAAGCGACGGGACTGGGTCGGACGCCGGCCGGTCGAGCCATCATCGTCCCGCCAGTCCGCTGCGCTATTAATCGCCGCCAGCTCACGTCCGAGACTGGCATTGCCTTCGATCACCAGCGGGTCATCGTAGGCGCTTGCGACGTACGCGCCAGGTTGTGCGGCCGCCAGGGACGCGACCCGCGCCTCACGGCGAACGACCGTCGTGTCGATCAGATCGACCGTGGCGCCGTAGCTTCGGACCGCCTCGATCTTCACTCGCGCCGAATTCGCCGGCATCACCACCGTGCATTGCTTGCCCGCGAGGTGGCAGGCATAGGCGATCGCCTGCCCGAAGTTGCCCGAGCTGGCCGTGATGATCGCCGGATTGGGCACCGAGCGAACGACGTTGGACGCTGCCCGGTACTTGAAGCTGCCGGTCCACTGGAACGCCTCACTTGCCAGCACGACGTCCGCGCCGAGGCGTTCCGACAGGCGGGCGGATTCGATCAGCGTGGTGCGCCGCGGTTCTTTCATGTCATTAATTTTCTGTCGTGACCCGCAAAGCCGCCACCTTTTGGCCTGTCATGCTCGCCTTGCTGGTGGGGGACTGCACGACGAAGGAGCTGGCGGTAGGGCATCTCGTGCCGCCCTATCTTCCGCACAACGTCCTCGGCGAAGTCGTGCGGTTCACGCTCGCTTACAACCCGGGGGCCGCATTCAGCATGAGCCTCGGCAGCGCCTCCCGCTGGGGCTTCACGATCCTGGCCCTGATCGCGCTCGCAACCCTGGCCGTCGTCTACCAGTCCGCGAGCAACGAGGATCGCCTGCAGGCCGGCGCAATCGCGCTCATTGCCGGCGGCGCGCTTGGCAATCTGGTGGATCGAATCCGTTCCGCACGCGGTGTCGTCGACTTCATCGACATCGGACTCGGCGACCGCCGGTTCTGGACGTTCAACGTGGCTGACATGGGCGTCACCTGCGGCGCCCTGCTGCTGGCATGGGTGCTGTGGAAGCGGTCGGCTGACGCCCCTGCAGTCGAGCGGGAGGAAGTGGGGGGAGGCTAGACCGTCTAGCCCTTCACCTCAATCTTCCGCGCCTTGGCCTGCGCCCGCTTCGGAATCGGGATCGTGACCTCGAGCACGCCGTCCTGGAAACGGGCTTGCGCGTGGTCCGCATTGGCGTCCTCGGGGAGCGGGATCGCGCGGTAGAAGGAGCCGAAGCTGCGCTCCGAGCGATACGTGTCTCCCCGGCCTTCCTCGCTCTGCTGCTCCCGTTGGCCGGAGAGCGTCAGCCGCCCTTCGTTGAATTCGACATTGATGTCATCGCGCTTGATGCCCGGCAGCTCAGCATGGACGACGAGGTCATCGCCGCGCTGGAACACGTCGACTGTCGGCACCCACCGTGGCGTTTCGACGCCCGACAGGAAGCTGCTCAGTCCTCCGGCCGCACCCCGTGATGGAAACAAGCCGAGTCCACTGTAGTCGCCGAATATCCGATCCATGTCCTCCGAGAGGCGTCGCATCAGTGTGAACGGACTCAGCGAGCTTCGGACGCCACGTCCTGCCGCCTGATCTTGCCTGGACACCCCGGTGCCCTGCGAGCTGCGGCCGCCGGTCCCTTGCGCAGCACTCCGCTCTCGGCTCGTTGCGATCCCCACATCACGATCGCTTTGAGCGCCGCTCGATCCCGCGCTCGCACCGGTCGTCGGCGCGGATTGCGCGCCGCCCGTTGCGGGATTGCTCCCGCCGGGAGCAGCGCCGCCTGGTGTCGATGGACGATTGCTCGATGGGTCAGGGGTAGACATGGCGTCTCCGTGTCTGTGGTGACGGATTGATTGTGCGTGGAAGAGCGCGGCCGCAAAGTGGATACCAGAGCAGGGGTCAGGGGTCAGGGATCGGGGGGTCTGGGAACAACACATGAGGCCAGTCGTGGTGTATCGCGACTGGCCTCGGTGTTTTGCTGCAGTTTCCTCACCCCTGACCCCCGCCGTTACAGCAGTCCTCCGTGCCCGAGCCCGCTCAACGTATGCGAATCAATCGATTCGCCGCTGAGGACGCGCGGGACGATCACGTCAAAGCTCGTGACCTGCGAGAACAGACCGCAGGTCGGCAAACCGAGGATCGTGCGCTCGCCCCAATGCGCGAGCCAGAACATGCTCCCGGGATGCACGGGGACGCCGTAGCGGTCGAGGCTGGCGCCGAGACGGTCGAGAGCGCGAAACGCGGGATCGAGTGGGTCGAGCGACTTCGCTCCGACGATAATGATGATGGTCGCGCCCGCTTGCGCGACCGCTGCAATCGCGTCTTCGATGGCCGCGGTGGTCGCGGCCACGAAGATTGGCGACAGGACATGCGAGCCGAACCAGCTCAACTTGTCCCGAAGCGCATTCAGCGACCGTGACGAGGCGTCTGCCGGCAATCGTTCCTGCACCACGACGCCAATCGTCGCCGGGACGAAGGCAGCGACCCGCACGAGCCCGCCACAGCTCTGGGCAACGCGCTCGGCCGCGGCCACTGCGTCGGCACGTAATACCAGCGGTGTGACCTTGGCTCGCGCCACAACGGCTCCCGAATCCACCACCTGCGCATCGCGCCGCGTGTACACGCACGCTCCAGCGATGTCGTTGACCGTCGCCAACGGATTGACTGCCACGCGCAGCAGCCCGCGGCGCGTCGCCACGAGCGGCCAATGGCCGCCACCGAGCGGGCCGACGTCGACGCCCGATCCCGCGGTCGCGTGCGCGATGCGCAGACCTGCCTCGGCTTCGTGAACTTCTCCAGCTTCGGGTTCGATGAAGTGCAACTCCTGCCACGCGAGGGAGTCGAGATGCGCGACATTGCCGGCCGAGAGTACACGTCCCTTGGCCCAGCGCGATTCCGTGCCGGACTGAACGTCGTGCGCAAGGATCCAGCCCGCACGTGGGGTGATATTCGTGTCGCCGTTCGACTCGCGGGTGACGCAGTGAAGACGCATGACGGCTGAGCTGCGCTATGGGAGGCCTTTGCGGACGGCCACGATTTGCGCGGCGATCGCCAGCGCGATTTCTGGCCCGGTTTGAGCGCCGATATCGAGTCCAATCGGAATATGAATGCGGTCAAAGGTGGCCGGATCGATGCCGTCGGCGGCGAGGAACTCCCGGAGCGCGCGCGCCCGCCCGCGTCCAGCAAGGAGACCAACGTATGCGGGCTCTTTCGTGAGCACGGTCCGCAAGATCGGAAGCTCGAACTTGTAATCGTGGGCCACGATCACGACAAACGTCGAGGCATCGTATCGCTGCCCCTCCGCGAGCATCGCAACGTTGCCCACGAGCAGCTCCTCCGCATTGGGAAAGCGCTCTCGCGTCGCGAAGCGCTCACGGGCGTCGATGACCGTCGCGCGCCACCCGAGCACAGTCCCATACGAGACGAGCGGCATGGCCACGTGCGTCGCACCAAAGACCAGGAGGCGAGGCGGCGGTGCATACAGCCCGAAGAAGAGCTCAGCGTCCGATCCCTCCGCCGCGATGCGCGCCGTAGACGACACGCCGCGAGCGAGAACAGCCAGGGCCTCGGCGCGTGCAGCGGCGTCAAGGGCCCCATTACCCAGCGTGCCCGTGCTGCTGCCGTCCTCGTACACGACGAGGCGTCCGGCAGTGCCCGGGAGCTGGGCGACCAGCACGACACGTTGGCCCGCCGCGATGGCGCGGCGGACCGCTTGATAGCCTGCCGTGATGGCATTCGCGTCGGCGTCCAGCCGGACCGGTTCCACGAGCACCCGCAGGGTGCCACCGCAGGTGAGGCCAAGATCCCACCCTTCTTCGTCACGCAGGGTCATCGACAGGAGCGCGGGGCGCTCCGTTTTTAGCACCTCGTCAGACGACGCCACCACCTCGGCGTCGACACACCCCCCGATCGTGACGGAGCCGAGAATCCGGCCGCCCTCTCCTACCCACATTGTTGCGCCGGACTTCTGTGGAGTCGTCCCCTCAGTGGACACAAGGGTGGCCATCGCGGCTCGGCGCTCCGTCCGGGCCATGCGGTCCAACTCATTCAACGCGTCGTGGAGATCGGGAACGCGAGGCATGGCAGTTAAGATAAAGCGGAGTTGCGGGGGGATCCCGGCTTTTGTTCGCCCCTAATACCTCGTCCTTGCTTGTGTTACCATGGATGTCGTGACTCAACCGATGCAAGCGTTGCCGGCCGACGATCGTCGGCTCCGTCCCCATGAGGTGCTGACGGCCACGTACCTCGTGGTGACCGGACTTTTGGGAGCCGTGTTCGGCTCGTTGTCCGACTGGTGGCCAGTGATCGCGACCCACGCGGTCGCCGTGGCGGTAATTGTGTTTGTAATCCCGCGGTTGCCGCCACGCCGATGGATCGACACACTACGGGACTGGTTGCCGGTGCTCGCGCTGCCGCTGCTGTACGCGGAAGTCGGTCGTCTCGACCGACTGATCAGCACGGGCTACCACGACGGGACAATCTCTGCAGTTGATCAGGCACTCTTCGGCCGACCGGGAATCGCGTTGCGCGAATATCTGCCGTGGGGCCCGTTCGTCGAGTACCTGCATTTCAGCTACGTCGCCTACTACGTGCTGCTTCCCCTGCTGGGAGGCGCACTCTATCTGCGAGGGCGTCGTCGGGAGTTTCGGTACGTGCTCGCCGTAGTTCTCGGCACGTTCTACGTCTGCTACGTCTGCTTCATCCTGTTCCCCGTAGCCGGGCCGTGGTACCGCCGCCCCCATCCCTCGTATGCGCACATGAATCTGTTCTTCCCAGGGGTCGTGCAGCAGGTGCTCGAGCATTGGGCATCGAAGGGGGCCGCCTTCCCCAGCTCCCACGTTGCTGTGGCGGTCGTAATCTGGCTCCTGGCCTGGCGCCTGGCGCGCCGCGTGTTCTGGTTGCTCGCGCTGATCGTCCCCGCTTTGGCCTTGGGGACAGTCTACGGCGGCTTTCACTACACCATTGATGCAGGCGCCGGGTTGCTCGTTGGGATCGCGGGCTATCTGGTCGGTCCGCGGATAGTCCGGTGGCTAGGAGGGCATGCGCCGGGTGATCCCGAGCTCGGGGTGGGGGACTGAAGGGCGGGTTTGAGGTTTGGGGTCTGGGGAACAGCAATTGCGACGGACAACGACGGGCGGGCTGAGGCCCGCCCCTACATGTCGGCCGGGGCGGCAAGGTGCCGCAGCGCACCCCTGACTTTCCCGTTGCGCGTCGACGAATTCGATTCTGACACTGTCCGCAGCAACATGTAGGGGCGGCCTTCAGGCCGCCCTTTTTGTCGTTGCGGTTGTCGCGGCCACTGATCCCCGACCCCGCCGTTCAAGAGACACCCGTTCCCTCGCGTGCCCGCTACCCGTCCTTCTAAACGGGTAGTGCCGCGGCCGTACAGTTCAGCCCCACCTCATGTCCCTCCCTCCCTTCGAGATGATCACCGGCGACGCCGCGACCACCGAGTGGCTTCGGCGGTCCGACCGCGCGCGTGTCTGGGCTCTGGCCACGTTTCTCGGCCTGACGTTGCTCATCTCAGCCGGACGCGAGCGGGCTGAAGCCGTCACGTTCATTTCGCTGGGATTGTGGCTCGGGACCGCGTTCGTCGCGGAGCGCGTGTTGCGTCATCGGCGAAACGGTGATCGCCTGCGGGCGGTGCTGCTCGCAGCGGACGTCGCCTGGATCACCGTGATCCTGCACCTGACGGGGGTCGCCCAACGCAGCGGCGTCGCCGCGTACATGTTCATTGTCGCGATCGCCGCCGGAGCGCTGTCGCCGAGCCTGGCGATATGGGTTACCGGATGGGCCGTGGCCGCCTACGGTGCGCTCCTCGCCACCACAGCGAGCCCGTATCTGCAACCCGATCCATTTGGGGAAGGTCCGGGCGTCGTCCTCCCACCCTCGGCCCGCATTGCCGCGTGGATCCTGGGATCAGCGGCCTTGATCGCCTTCGCCTACTTGATGCGGACGCTCGTCTCGCTCCTCGCCCGAGGCGATGCCCACCACCGTCTGTTGTTCTGGGCAAGCCCGCGTCCCATGTACGTCTACGAGACGGAATCGCTGCGCTTCCTCGCGGTCAACGACGCAACGGTGCGGGAGTACGGGTACACCCGCGACGAGTTGCTCACAATGACTGTCGCGGACATCAGCGTCCCGGAGGAGGGCGATCCGGCACACGCTCCAGTCGCCGCTCCTGGCCCGCACAAACACGCTGGCACCTGGCGTCATCGACGGCGCGATGGATCGCTCCTCGACGTCGAAATCACGTCGCATCCGATCTCGGTCGACGGACGAGACGCCCGGCTGGTGATCGTCACCGACGTTACCGAGCGGACCCGGCTCGAAGCGCGTCTCCGGCACACGCAGCGCCTCGAGGCGCTGGGACGCCTCGCCGGCGGCGTCGCGCACGAGTTCAACAATCTGCTGGCGGCAGTGCTCGGCCACGCCGAGTTGCTCGCGGGCTCATTGCCGGCTGGCGCGGAAGGGCGAGAGAATGCAGACGAGATCATGCGTGCTGCTCGACGCGGCGGCGATCTGACGCGACACATGCTGGCGTTCGGCCGCCGTCAACTCCTGCGGCCGGAGGTGGTCAACGTCAGCAGTGTCGTGCGAGACATGGAGCGACTACTCCGCCCCCTGCTTGCGGCGGATATGCGCGTGGCGCTCGCGTTGCCCGAACCCTGTTGGGCGCGTGTCGATCGCAGCCAACTCGAGCTCGTGATCATGAACCTCGCCGTAAACGCGCGCGATGCGATGCCTCGCGGCGGCTCTCTCGCGATGGAAACCACGCTGGTCGCGTTGGGAGTGGCAGACGGGAAACGCCATCCGAACGTCGCGCTGTCTCCGGGGCGATATGTCCGCCTCTCCATCAGCGACACCGGCACAGGCATCGCCCCCGAAGTTCGCGAGCGCATCTTCGAGCCATTCTTCACGACGAAGCCGGTCGGCAAGGGAACCGGACTCGGTCTCTCCACGGTCTATGGGATCATCAAACAGTCCGATGGATACATTTGGGTGTACAGCGAGATCGGACACGGGACGACGATGCACGTCTATCTCCCCGCTGCGCCGCCTCCTGAAGAGAACTCCGGGATCGACATCAAGGCCGCCGACGAGTCGGCAGCCGCCTCGGCGAGCAGCGCCGATGGCAGCCGTCGCACGGATTCGGACAACGAGGCTGCGAGGTCCGCGCGCGATGGCGCGCATCACGCTGGCCGACGACCGGTGCCTTCAGGGAGCTCCTCGCCACCGCCGATGGTGCTCGTGGTGGAAGACGAGGATGCGTTGCGGACCATGGCCGTCCGCGTCCTGAGCGACGCAGGCTACCGCGTGATCGCCGCCGAGTCGGAGGAGCGGGCGCTCGCGCTTGCGAGTGAGGGCGAGATCGACGTCCTGCTCACGGATGTCATCATGCCAGGTATCGGCGGGATTCGGCTGGCCGACCGCATTCGGGACCTGCACGCGGCTGTGCGGGTCGTGTACATGTCGGGGTACCCGCGCGCGCACCTCATCTCGAATGGCCAGCTCGACGAGGCGTACGCCTTTGTCGCGAAGCCATTCATGGCGAGCGAGCTGCGTGAAGCGGTCGACAATGCGGCCGCAGGACCAGCTACCGATCGTACCTCACGAGGGACGTCTCGCCGTCGTGAGCCAGGATCCGCAGGATCGCGTGCGAGCGCTCCTCGATCCAAAAGCGCTCAGTAATCCCGCCGGGGAAATCGGCCCCAACGAGCCAACAATCGGCTGAGCGTCCAGCGCGCGTCGTGATGCGTTCCCGCCCGAGGACGTGCACTGGCAGTGGACCTGCATAATCATCTGCCGGGAAGTAGATCGGCAACGACGCGTGGAACCCGGGTGCCAGAGGGAGCGCGCGCAACAGCAGATCGATCGCGCCCGAGCTGTACATTGTGTCGGCCAGCGGCGCCGCGAAGTAGTGCGGCGGCCGGCCCGGTGCCGAATCGACCCCGAGGAGGTGCGCTCCCGTATACAGCAGGATCACGACCTGACCCGCATCCAGCTCGGCCCGCTGGCGGAGCGGCAACAAGGAGGTTGCATCCACCTGCGTGGTGGTGCGCGCGACGATCCCCACCGTGTCGCGCTCTTCAAAAGAGACTTCCAGGACCGTCCGTCCACCAGCAAGCGTCCGGCGCCGCATTGTCTCGATGGTCATGCCGACGACAGGCCCATCGCCAGATTCGAGGCTCGATACTGGATGGACGTCGCCGGCGCGCGACATGAGCATGGTGTCCGTGCCGGGTTCCAGCCAACTCGGGTCGAGGAGCCGGTTGCGTGCGATGGCGACCCTGGAGCCGGCGTCGGCGGCGACCTCGGAGCCACCGCTCGACCTCCCCGGCTGACTCGGTGCGACCGTACGGCAGGCGCCGACGAGTCCGGCGAAGGCTACGAGTGGACCGGCACGGCAGAGTCGGCGCATTGGCGGGCCCGGGAAACGGCTCTGGGGGCGCGCGGTACCATGTGCGCCGGTGTCGAGAGATAGACGACGAGCCGGTTTCAGCGGTAATTATTCATGGGCTGTTTTTCGCCCCTCGTGGTCATACCTACCTTCGCCCTCAGCACGGACCCTTCCGTTCATGTCATCCGACCTCCTCGCGCGGTGCCGCGCGATAGCGACCAGCACGTGGAGTGACGCCCTCGACCAACTCGGCGTCCCTGGCGTCGCCGCCGCCCTCGCGCTCCGCAGCGGCACCGGCTCAATTGCGGGGACCGCCGTCACGGTCCGAGAGATGCCAGGCGAGTTGGGCGCCTACCCGCCGACCGCGTTCAAGCCAAGCACGTTTCTCGAGGCCGCGGGCGCGCATTCCGTGATCGTCATCGACATTGGCGGCGCAATGATCTCGAGCTGTGGCGGACTCGTCGCGCAGGCCGCCGCGCAGCAAGGGGTCGCCGGCATCGTGATCGACGGCGGCTGTCGAGACCTGGCGGACGTGCGGGCCACTGGTCTCTGGGTCGCCAGCCGTCACGTCACGCCGACGTCGGGACGCGGGCGCGTGCGCATTGATGCCATCAACGTGCCCGTCATGATCGACGGCATCAGCGTCACGCCGGGCGACTACATCGTGGGCGACGAGACCGGCGTCGTGTGCATCCCATCTGCGCGCATAGCAGACGCGCTCGCGATCGCGGAAGAGCTGACCGTCAAGGATACGCGGTTTGCGAATGCGCTCCGCGAGGGACATACGTTCGCCGCCGCATCTGCGCACCTCAGGCACGTGTAATGGGCTCACAGGATGAGGCCCAGGTGATGACCGGTGTGGGCGCTGATGTCGCGGCGGCTCCCACGCACGCGCGCAGCACCGCGCGCCCTGTGCACCGCGTCCTCGGCGCGACCTGGGCGGACGCCGTAGTCGACGCGCTGATGGCAATCGGCGTGCGCCGGCTGTTCGGTATGCCGGGCGGTGGCAGCAACTCCGATCTGATCCAGGCCGCAACACGGGCACGCCTGCCATTTTCTCTCGCTCACACGGAGTCGGCGTCGGCCTTCATGGCGACGGCGCAAGCCGAGCTGACCGGCGCGCCCGGAGCCTGTCTTGCGACCTTGGGTCCTGGTGCCGCCTCGATGGTCAATGGCGTCGCCAACGCGCACCTTGATCGCGTGCCGCTCGTGGTGATCACGGATTGCCGCACCGAGGAGATGGCCGCGGTCATGGAACATCAGACGCTCTCCCACGGCGCCATCTTCTCGTCGATGGTGAAATGGAGCGGCCGCCCGACACCCGCGACCGGCGTTCGAGCGCTGCAGGCCGCCATGGACGCTGTCACGACACCGCCCCCGGGTCCCGTCCATCTCGATCTCGCCGTCGAGTTCACGTCGGCCGCGGTCAACGAGAGCGATCGCGAAATCCGGCCGGCCCTTCGTCCCGCGCGGTCACTCGACCCGCTGCCCGCTGATGTCGCGCATCTGCTCCGGAGCGCGCGCCGGCCTGTCCTGCTGATTGGCCTGGGCGCGCGCGCTCCCACGCTGGCCTCGCACCTCCGCGAACTCGCATCGCGTGTCGGCATACCCGCGCTGGTGACCTACAAGGCCAAAGGTGTCGTGCCCGATCGGCATCCGTGGTTTGGCGGTGTCTTGACGAACGGCGCACTGGAGCGCGAGGTCCTCGAGCGCGCAGATGTATTCGTGGCCGTCGGACTCGACCCGGTGGAGCTCCTCCCGCGACCATGGCAGTGTGCGCAGCCGATCGTCGCGATCAACAGCTGGGCGCTGCATCAGCAGCAGCTGCCGCTTCGTCACGAGATCGTCGGTGATCTCGGCCGTGGTCTCGCCATGGTCGATGCGCAGTTGAGCGCACCCAGTGATTGGGACTGGACTGAGGTCCGGCAGCTGGCCGAGAGTCAGCGGGCCCGCATGCGGCAGGGCGATGCACCGGGCCTTTTGCCGTACCGCGTCGTGGATCTCGTCGCGGACGCCTATCCCACTGCCCGCATCGCGGTCGACGCGGGCGCCCACATGTTCCCGGTGATGTCGTTGTGGCCGGCGAGCGAGCCGATGGGCGTGCTCATCTCCAACGGACTTGCCACAATGGGTTTCGCCGTGCCGGCCGCAATCGGTGCCGCTCTCCTCGATCGAGATCTCCCGACCATCGCGCTGACCGGCGACGGCGGGCTCCTCATGTGCGTGGCCGAGCTCCTCACGGCGGCTCGCGAACGCCTGCCCATCCGCGTCATCGTCTTCGACGATGCGGCGCTCAGCCTCATCAAGGTCAAGCAGCAACAGCGAGGGTACGAACCGAACGGTGTCATGATGGGGCGCACCGACTGGCGAGCCGTCGGAGCCGGCTTCGGTGTGACGGTGCGTGAGGCGGCCGACGAGACGGCTCTGGTCGAGGCGCTCGCGCAGACGAGGGCCGACCCCGGCCCGGTATTGATCGCAGCGCGAGTCGCGGCGGAGACCTACGGGGCGACGATGCGGGCGCTACGCGGGTGAGCGCGGTCGGTGACGCCCTGGGACGGGACGTGTCGGCGATAGCGACGCACCCCGATTCGGTCACGCAACAGCTGGCCGACATGCTGGCGGCGGCGACGATCGCCGACGTGCCCGCGGTCGTCCGGGAGCACGTGCACCGTGCGACGGTGGACTGGATCGGCTGCGCGATCGCCGGCGCTGTCGAGCCCCCGGCCCGCATGTGCCAGCGTCTCGTGGCGGGCCTGGGCGAGTCGAGCGAGGCGACGGTATTCGCTGCCGGGCGTGCGTCTGCCGCCGGGGCGGCGCTCGCCAACGGCGTCGCGGCACACATGCTCGAGCTCGACGACATTCACAAAGGCTCGACTGTGCACGCGGCGGCGTCAGTGATCTCCGCTGCGCTGGCCGTGTCGGAACGCGAGCACGTCGAGGGCAGTCGGTTTACGCTCGCCGTGGCGCTGGGGTACGAAGCCGCCTTGCGCATCGGTGAGGCGGTCAATCCGAGTCACTATCGGTATTGGCATCCGACGGGAACGGTGGGTACGTTCGGCGCTGCGGCAGCCGCGGGTGCCATCCTCGGCCTCACGGCGGTCCAGATGCGCGACGCCCTCGGCGCCGCCGGCACGCAGGCGGCGGGTCTCTGGGAGTTCAACGCCGATGGGGCTATGAGCAAGCATCTGCATCCCGGCAAGGCCGCGATGAACGGGGTCATTGGTGCCGACCTCGCTCGGATGGGGTTCACAGGCGCGACGCGCATCCTCGAAGGCCCACGCGGCTTCTTCGCAGCGACGACCGAGGCGTACGACGCGAGCCGGATCACGGACGGCCTCGGAGAGCGATGGAAGATCAGCGAGAACGGCTACAAGATGCATTCCTGCTGTGCGCACACGCACACGGCCATCGACGCAGCGATGACCCTGCGTGCGGATCCACGCTTTCCGCGGGATGCCCCGCTGGGCATTGCCGCCATTGAGATCGAGACGTACGGTCCGGGGTTCGCCATCGTGCAGGAGCCGCATCCCCGCACCCCGTATCAAGCGAAGTTCAGTCTGGCCTACGTGGTCGCAACGGCGCTGCTCGAGGGGCGCGTGATGCTCGATCAGTTCGCTGAGAACCGCTTCACGCCGGACGGGGTCAGAGATGCGGCGACCCGATCACTCCTCGCGCGCACGCGGATCACGGTGCGCGACGATCTCACGGCGCGCTACCCCAGGGCCTGGCCCGCCCGCCTCGCAGTCACGCTGGACACCGGCGTCGTTCTACGCGAGGCTTGTGAGCATCCCCGAGGGCATCCGGAAAATGCGGTCACGACGGCCGCGCTCGAGAGCAAAATGCACGACCTGGTAGCCTCGCGATTCAACACGAGCGTCGCACGGCACGTCGCCGACGCCGTCGCAAGGATTTCCACGTCGACCGACATGGCGACGACGCTGCGCGACATCGTGCCCGTGACGAAGCCGGGTCGTGCATGATCGACCTGACGGCCGACATCAATCCGCGCGCCCAGCGCTTCGCAGAGTACCGCGAGGCGATCCGTGAGCTCTGCGGTCGGTTCGACCGTGCGTACTGGATTCGCGCCGAGCAGGAAGGCGCATACCCTGATGCCTTCGTGCGGGCCCTGACTGACGCCGGCTGGCTCGCGGCACTGATCCCGACCGAGTACGGGGGTGGCGGACTCGGTGTGACGGAGGCGTCCGTGATCCTCGAAGAGATCAATCGGTCGGGCGCGAATTCCGGAGCCTGTCACGCGCAGATGTACATCATGGGCACGTTGCTGCGCCACGGCTCCGATGAACAGAAGCAACACTATTTGCCGCGCATTGCATCCGGCGAGTGGCGGTTGCAGTCATTTGCGGTGACGGAGCCGACCACCGGTACGGACACGACGCAGATCAAGACCGTCGCGACGCGACAGGGAGATCACTACATCGTGCGCGGTCAGAAGGTGTGGATCTCGCGCGTCCAGCACTCGGATCTCATGCTGTTGCTGGCCCGGACCACGCCTTTGGCCGAGGTCAAGAAGCGGACCGACGGGCTGTCCGTGTTTCTCGTCGATCTGCGCGATGCGGCGAGCCGTGGTCTGGTGGTGCGCCCGATTGCGAACATGGTCAACCACGAGACCAACGAAGTCTTCTTCGAGGACTTCGCCGTGCCCGCCGCGAACCTGATCGGCGTGGAGGGGGCCGGTTTTCGCTACATCCTCGACGGCATGAATGCCGAGCGCATCCTCATTGCTGCGGAGTGCATCGGAGACGGCTACTGGTTCGTGGAGAAGGCGCGCCGCTACGCGTCGGAGCGTGTCGTATTCGGCCGCCCGATCGGTCAGAATCAAGGCGTCCAGTTTCCCATTGCGCGCGCGTACGCCAACGTGCGCGCGGCCGACTTGATGCGGTACGAAGCGGCCGCGCTGTTCGACGCTGGAGAGCGCTGCGGAGCCGAGGCGAACATGGCGAAGCTGCTGGCCGCGGACGCATCCTGGGAGGCGGCAAACGTGTGCTTGCAGACCCACGGCGGATTCGGGTTCGCAGCCGAATACGAAGTCGAGCGAAAGTTTCGCGAGACGCGGCTCTATCAAGTCGCGCCGGTCTCGACCAACCTGATCCTGTCGTATCTCGCCGAGCACGTGCTCGGCTTGCCGAGATCGTTCTGATGGCCCGTGCGCCTCGGAAGCGATCGGCGGCGCGCACGCGAGCGCCGACAGGTCGCGAAGCCAGTCGACGGGGCCGGTCGGCGCACGAGAAGGAGGCGGTCGACTTACCACTGAGCGGCGTGCGTGTCGTGGCTCTGGAGCAGGCGGTCGCGGCGCCGTTCTGCACGCGGCAGCTCGCGGATCTCGGCGCGGACGTGGTGAAAGTCGAGCGCCCCGACGGCGGCGACCTCGCGCGCGCATACGACAGCGCCATTCGCGGTCAATCGGCGTACTTCGTCTGGCTGAACCGTGGCAAGCGCAGCATCGTGCTCGATCTCAAGCGCCGGGACGCGCGCGCGATCTGCGATCGACTCATCGAGCGCGCGGACGTCCTCGTCCACAACCTGACTCCCGGAGCGATCGATCGCCTGGGATTCGGTTACGATGCGGTATCGGCTCGGAATCCCCGCCTCATCTGGTGCGGTATCTCCGGGTACGGCCTCGATGGCCCGTATCGCGAGAAAAAGGCCTATGACATGCTCGTCCAGGGCGAGTCGGGCGTGGTGGCGCTCACGGGTGTAGCGGACGCGCCGGTAAAGGTAGGAGTATCCGTGGCGGACATCGCCGCAGGCCTCTACGCCTATTCCTCGATCCTCGCTGCACTCATTCAACGGCATCGAACGCGCCACGGAGAGCGCATCGACATTTCGATGCTCGAGTGCTTGACCGAATGGGTGAGCCCGCCGCTGTACGTGTGGCAGGGAACGGGGGCGATTCCGATGCGCGCCGGACTGCGGCACAACATGATCGTGCCCTACGGCGCATACCAGTGCGCTGATGGCGCCGTCATGCTGGCGGTGCAAACCGATCGCGAGTGGCGGCGATTCTGTGAGCAGGTGCTTGGCGCGCCAGCGCTTGCGGAAGACCCGCGATTCGCCACCAACGCACAGCGTCTGGCGTACCGTGCCACGCTCGAGCGGATCATCGACGACCATTTCGCCAATTCGACGCGCGCCGCCATTGCCCTCACGCTCGAACGTGCCGACATCCCCACCGGCGTCGTGAATGACGTCCCCGAAGTGGCGGGACATCCGCAACTCGCCGCCCGCAACCGATGGGCCACCGTGGCGACGCCAGGCGGGCCAATTCTCGCGCTTCGTCCGCCGCACAACCTCGGCAGTGCGCCTGCGCGCATGGGGGGCGTTCCCGCCCTCGGTGAGCACACGGACGAGGTGCTCGCGGAATTGGGGAAAGGCTAGACATTGGACGTTGGACGTTGGAAGGCAAGCCTCGAGGCCAGCCTCGCCGCATCCAGCTGGCCTCGCGGTTTGTTCTCAAACGCCCAACGTCCAACGTCTCGCGTCAGTGCACCGCGACAGGCCCCTCGGTAAGTTCTCCAACGTCTAACGTCCAACGTCTAACGTCCAACGTCTATGCCCGGCCGCTGCTTTGAGGACTTCACCGTCGGCATGGTGCTGCGTCATCCGATTGGGCGCACCGTGACGACCACCGACAACGCGTGGTTCACCCTCCTCACGGTCAACACGAATCCGATCCATTTTGACGCGCACTACGCTGCGCAGACCGAGTTCAAGCGGCCGCTTGTGGACTCGACGCTGACGCTGGCCATCGTGACGGGCTTGTCGGTCGCGGATGTCTCTCAGTACGGGGTCAACCTGGGGTGGTCGGATGTCCGCTTGCCGGCGCCCCTCTTCGAGGGCGACACGCTGTATGCGCAGTCGGAGGTCGTCCAGACGCGCGAATCCAAGTCGCGCCCCAACATGGGGATCGTCGAGATCAAGACGACAGGGTTCACACAGGACGGCTCCGTCGTAATCGAATTCCGGCGCACGATCCTGGTGTATCGGCGTGGGCATGTGCCCGTTATCCCGCTGCCGGTGCCGAAGAGAGTAGGCTGATCAGAGCGGATCAGTGTCGGACCCGTGCACGAGCTTGAGACGGCGGGTAGGGGCGACGCAATGCGTCGCCCGCCGTTTGGCGGGCCGTGCGTGGTGCCCGCGCGTTGGCGTTCGGGGCGCCGCCGGGTCGTTCCTGGTATCGCCGCATTTTGGGCGACGCATTGCGTCGCCCCTACCCGCCAGATGGCAAGCATCGTTGCGTTTACCGCGTCCTCGGGCTCCCCTCCTCGACATGCCCTGCCGCACTCGCTATCCTCGCGAGATGCCTGCGATACGTGCGGGGATCGTGGCGTGCGTGGTGATCGGCGCGATCGGCTGTGGCCCAGACGGGCGAGGCGCGACGCCTGTGGCCACCGTAGATGGCGCCAGGATCGGCACGTCAGTCGACGGCGCGCCGGGTGAGTGGCCGATGCCAGCGAAGGACTACGCGGGGAGTCGTTTCAGCGCACTCGCCGATATCACGCCAGCGAGTGTTGCACGGCTCGCGTTGACCTGGACCTTCTCCACCGGCGTTCTCCGTGGCCACGAAGGGGCGCCCCTCGTGATCGGGTCCTCGATGTACGTGGTGACCCCGTACCCCAACGTGGCCTATGCATTCGATCTCACGAAGCCTGGTGCGCCGCTGCGGTGGAAGTTCCGGCCCGACAACTCGGAGGCGGCGAAGGCCGAAGCGTGCTGCGACGTGGTGAACCGGGGGGCCGCGTACGCGGACGGTACCCTGTATTACAACTTGCTGGACGGGCACACGGTGGCGGTCGACGCGGCCACCGGGGTGGAGCGCTGGCGCGCCCATGTCGCCGATGTGAATCGAGGCGAGACCATGACCATGGCCCCGCTCGTCGTGCATGGCAACGTGATTGTAGGGCCGAGTGGAGGCGAGATGGGCGTCCGCGGCTGGATCGCTGCACTCGACGCCAAGACCGGTCGCGAGCGTTGGCGCGCGTATAACCTGGGCCCGGACAGCGAGGTGAAGATCGGTCCCCGATTTCAGCCCTTCTATCAATCGGAGCGTGGCCGCGACCTGGCGGCGACCAGCTGGCCGGCGGGGGGCTGGGTGCACGGCGGCGGCGCGGTGTGGGGATGGCTGACGTACGATCCCGCGCTCAATCTGCTGTACTACGGGACCAGCAATCCGGGCCCGTGGATCGGCGAGATGCGGCCGGGCGACAACAAGTACACGAGTTCCATTCTTGCACGAGACCCCGACACCGGAGAGCTGAGGTGGGCGTTTCAGGTCACGCCGCATGACCTCTGGGATTACGACGCGGTCAATGAGAACATCCTCGCGGACCTTCCGATCCACGGCGCCACGCGTCGGGTTCTCGTGCACTTCGATCGGAACGGGTTCGCCTACACGATCGACCGCCAAACGGGCGAGGTGTTGGTGGCGGCGTCGTATGTCCCGGTGAACTGGGCGAGCGGGATCGACCTGACGACAGGGCGCCCGCGTGTGAACCCCGACAAGGTGACGGGCGCCGGGCGTACGACGCGCGACATCTGCCCGAGCCTCGAGGGCGGGAAGAATCAACAGCCGGCGGCGTTCTCACCGGTCACAGGCCTGTTCTACGTGCCCACGAATAATCTGTGCATGGACTTCACTGGCCGTCGCCCGACGTACATCGCCGGGACACCATACATCGGGGCCGACGCGCCCGAGAGCGGTGGGCCGGGGGGCTACCGTGGTGAATTCATCGCGTGGGATGCCACGACGGGCCGGAAGGTGTGGGGGATCAAGGAGCCGTTCCCGGTCTGGAGCGGGGCGCTGGCAACTGCGGGCAATGTCGTGTTCTACGGGACGCTGGACGGGTGGTTCAAGGCCGTCGATGCGCGCACTGGATCGCCGCTCTGGTCGACGAAAGTCAGCTCCGGCATTGTCGGCAACCCGATGACCTACCGAGGACCTGACGGTCGGCAGTACGTGGCGGTCTATGCCGGCATCGGTGGCGACATGGGGTGGCTCATCGGTGGTGATGTGGCGTCAGACGCGCCATACGACGTCCGCGGGCGCAGCACAACGATGCCGGATCTGGCCCGGTACACGAGCCTGGGCGGCGCGGTATTCGTGTATGGACTCGAGGGCCAGTAGCGGCCGAGGGAGGAGCGTGTGGCTATCGATAGGACTCGAGCGATTCTGACGGGCCTCGTCGTGGTCGTGGTGGGGGTGAGCGCGGCCAGCGCCATGCGGCCCAGGGAAAGGGCCCCCTCGCTCCGTGCCGCCCAAGGGGTGGCGCAGGAGTCGCCGTCGCTCATCGCCCATCCGGAGCACGTGCAACTCGGGCTCCCGATCGCGCGTCGGCAGCTCACCCTGGTCAACCCTCGGGAGCACGACCCCAAAGCCGTTGAGGAAGGCAGGGCGCTGTTCGTGTCGTACAACTGTGCCGATTGTCACGGGTCGGAGGGATCCGGCGGGACGGGCCCGAGCCTCGATGACGGGCGGTGGCACTTTGGCCCGACCGTTGGCGACGTGTACGAGTCGATCGAGGAGGGTCGGCCTGACGGAATGCCGGCGTGGGGCGGCCGTATCCCGGAATCCCAGATCTGGGCGCTCGTCGCCTACGCGCGCACCCTTGCCGCCGGCAAAGACGTCTCGACCGAGAACTTCGAGGGGGCAACAGTCCAGCGCGGCGGGCATTAAGGGGCGACGCAGTTAGTAAACGGTCATTGACTTATTATTCGTCCTCCACATACTTGATGGCCTTATGCCGCCACTGGGCGGGAAGGTCGCCGTCGTCGCTGGGGCAACGCGGGGCGCCGGGCGTGGGATTGCCGTAATGCTGGGCGAGGCGGGGGCGACTGTGTACTGCTCGGGCCGGAGCGTCCGGGGGCACCCGGCGACCGCGGACCGGCCGGAGACGATCGACGAGACGGCTGATCTCGTCTCCGACCGCGGGGGTCACGGCGTCGCGGTGCAGACCGATCACACGCAGCCTGAGCAGGTGGCGGCGCTCATTGCGCGTGTCCGGAATGACAGCGGACGCCTCGACATCCTGGTCAACGACGTCTGGGGCGGCGACGAGCTCACCGAGTTCGGGAAGACATTCTGGCAGGTGTCGCTCGACAATGGACTGCTCATGCTCCGCCAAGCCGTCGCCTCGCACATTATCACGAGCCGGCATGCGGTGCCGCTCATGCTCGATAGTCCAGGGCCCGGACTCATTGTCGAGATCACCGACGGCGACGGCTTCTGGTACCGCGGCAATATCTTCTACGACCTCGTGAAGACCTCTGTGATCCGGCTGGCCTTCACCATGGCACGGGAGCTCCGGCGGCGGCCGATCACAGCTCTGGCCATCACTCCAGGTTTCCTCCGCTCCGAGGCGATGCTCGAGCGGTTTGGCGTCACGGAGGCCACCTGGCAGGACGGCGGCACGAAGGACCCGAATTTCCTCGCCTCGGAGACTCCGTTTTTCGTGGGCCGCGCGGTCGCAGCACTCGCGGCCGATCCCACGGTGTCGACCAAGGCAGGCCGAGTCTTTAGCAGTTGGGACCTGAGCGATGAATACGGCTTCACCGACATCGACGGCCATCGCCCCCACTGGGGTCGACACGCGGCTGCCACCTTTGGCCAATTCACGCGCTGCGACGACGGGTTCTACGCCTATTGTGTTGGCGGACCGATGGATACGCTGTTTGCCGACTGGCCGTAAACACAACGGCGGGGTCAGGGGTCAGTTTCCCTTCTAGCCGCCCTCCAAACTGAGCCTTATAGTCATTCCATGGCAGGGACGGCCAGCATTAAGCTCGGGCGGACCCAACAGCCGGCCGCGGAGCACCCCCGACGGAAACATTCGATCTGGTTCTCGGCCGCTGCCATTGCCTTGGCGGTGGCGCACGACGCCCCTGCGCAGGACGCAACCCCGGCCACGGAGAGCCCGAACCGGATCGTCGAGCAAGCTGAGCGAGCGATCTCCGACGACAGCGGGCCGGCGACGGCCGCCCGCTGGCAGGCGCGGGTGAGCCGTGACTCCAATGACCGGCTCGCTCGCTTCGGTGTCGCGATGGTCGCCCTCCTCACAAACGACTCGGCGGGCGCAGCGCGGGGCTTCCGGGGTCTCGAAGAGGAAAGCGCTCAGGACCACGAAGCTGCCCGCATTGCCGCGTACGCGAGGTGGGGGGACGGATCGCTCTTCTACTCCCTCGGCCGTTGGGCCGATGCGGCGCGGAGCTTTGCCGATGCCGCCGCGGCGATGCGAGCACTCAACGACTCTGTGGGCGAGGCGCTGAGCCTGATCCAGCTCGCATGGCTCGAAACGCGGGCACATCGGCCGACCGCCACCGCACATTCTCGCGCGCGCAGATTCCGTGATTCCCCCGCGGGAGAGTGCGTTGCGCGGCGGATGGGACTGCGCGCGCGCGGCGATGTTGAGCGCCGCCCACGCACCTGGCGCGCTCGAGGCAGCCGACTCGGGTGCCATGCTGACGCGCCGCGCTGGTGACTTGCGGGGCGCCGCGCAGTGCGAGTTCAGCGCCGTACAGGATCTCAGCGCGAGCGGGCGCATCAATGACGCCATACAGCGATTGGGCGAAGTGATCGCGCTCTCCGCTCAGAGCCGCGACCATAGCACGCATGCGGCGGCCCTGCAGTGGCGCGGCTTCGGCGAACTCAATGAGGGCTACTACGGGCCCGCCGAGCGGGACCTCCTGGCCGCCGTCGACGAAGCTACCGCGCAGAAATTTCCAGCTGGAGTCGGATGGTCCGAGCTGAATCTCGCCGCGCTGGCGGACGAACTCGGCGACGCCCCCGACGCCCGGCGACACGCGATGCGCGCGTTCGCCGCACTATCAGCCATTGGGGACTCCTCCGGCCTCGGCATTCTTGCGCCGTGATGTTGGCAGGCGGGCACTCGCCGTCGGCGACACGGCAGCTGCGCGGAGCGGCGCGGTCACCGCGCTCGAGGCGGCGGAGCGCCACGGGCAGTTGCAGGACGTGCTCGGTGCGCGCATTGGCCTGGCCGCGGTCGACGTTCGGGAGCATCGCTGGGATGCGGCCGAGCAGGAGATACGGACGACGCGGCAGCTGCTCACGAAGGATCGCGCGCGAGCATGGACGTTGACGCTGCCGTGGTACGAGGGTCGCATCTCACTCGACCGCGGCCGGTCGCGGATGGCGCTCCGCCAGCTCGCCGTCGCGGCGCGTGCACTCGACTCGACGCAGCACCTGTTCCGATCCGAAATTGAGGAAGACATGGCGGTCGCGTGGCTGCGGACCGGCGACACCACGCGGGCCCTCGCGTTCCTGGGACGGGCCGACGACGAGGTGGACACCTGGCGCGCCACGCTCGACGACGCGGGGCTCCGCGTTTTGGCCTTCTCGGCAACCGAAGAAATACCTGGAGGGACGAGCGCCGAGGTGATCGCTGCGGCGGTCGGGTCGCACCGGGCCGCCGAGGGATTCGCTCTGGCCGAGCGACAGCGTGCGCGCGAGCTCGCGGATCAACTGCTGCGGATGGAGGCGCTCGGGAGCGCGCGACCACGGATCGACCCCGCGAATCGGTCGACCGTGGGGATGGCTCCCGGACGGACCATTGGGTTGCCGGCGTTGCAGCGCGCGCTCCCCGATGACAGCACTGCGCTCGTGGAGTACGTCGCCGGCGCCGGCACGGTGCGGACATCGCTCTTCATCCTGACGCGACAGCGTGCCATCGCGACGTTGGTGCCACCCGTCGATTCCCTGACGGAAACCATCGACCGCTTGAACGCCCTTGTGGATCAGGGAGCGCCGGCGTCCGCCGCGGAACGTACACTCGGCGCGGCGCTCTTGCCCGATCTCGCTCGCCTCCCTCGCCCGATTCACCGCCTCGTCGTCGTGCCCGACGGCGCCTTGCATTGAGTCCCGTTCAGCACGCTGCGTCTCCCGGACGGATCTTCTCTGATCGATCGCTACGCCGTCTCACTCGCCCCATTGGCAACCGTCGCGGTCAACGAATGGCACCGCCCGCGGGCGGCTGCGCACACCATGACCGTGCTCGCGTTCGGCGACCCGGTGCTGCCAGACGTTATCGGCGATGGAAGCGATCCCCTCAGAGTCGATCGCGGTAGCGCCGCGATGGCCGGCGACGCGACATCCGCGACCGCGTGGCGGGACACCGGCTTCGCATTCGATCGAGACGCGGCGTCCGCACTTGCGGCGACCGGGCAGTTGCCGCGGCTTCCCTGGACCGCCGATGAGGCAGCGATGGTCGGCGCGTTCGGAGAGGAGGCGACGGTACGCTTGCGCGGCGATGCAAGTGCTGCGTTTCTCGAACGCACGCCGCTCGATGTGTTCTCGGTCATTCACTTTGCCACGCACGCCATTGTGGACGAAGAGGTCCCCGCGCGGAGCGCGCTCGCGCTGGCGCCGGGCGGCGGGCAGTCGGGATACGTCGGGCCGAGCGACCTCGCGGCGCTCCATTTGGCGGCGGATCTCGTGGTCCTATCGGCGTGCCGCACCGCGCGCGGCGCCGTCGTCACCGGCGAAGGCGTCCGTGGCTTCACCGGTCCGCTGCTCGAGGCGGGTGCGCACAGCGTGCTGGCGACCCAATGGGGTCTCAACGACCGCAACGCCGTCCCGCTCGTCTACGCCGTGTACCGAGCGCTCGCCGATGGCTTACCGGTCGCGGACGCGGTGCGTCGAGCGGAGCTCGCGGCGCGACAGGCCGGGCGCCCCGAACGGGAGTGGGCCGCCTTCATCCTGATCGGGGATCCGCTGACGCGCGTGCCGCTGCGGGTACCACCTGCGGATCGCGTGCCGAGCTGGGTCCGTCAATTGCGGGAGGCCGCGCGCTGAGCGCGAGCCCGAGCCCGAGCTACCGTCCCGACTGTGACACCTGGATGGCGGCGAACTCTGACTGCCAGGTCTCACCCTCCACCCTGGTCTGCACCCACCATTGATAGGCGCGCCCGGCCGTGAGCGCGACCGCCGTGAAAGCGGTATCACGTGTGTCGGCGCGCACGACGACGCCACCTGAGTCATCCAGCACCTCGAAGTGGTAGCTGCCAGCCGTCGGCACGCGGTGCCACACGAAGCGTGGAGCGGTGGACGCAGCGGGGCCAATCGGCGCGATGAGCGTGATCGTGTGTGGGCGGCTCGCTTGCGTCGCTCCGCGATCGGGCGCCGCGGCGCTCAGGTGCACCGCCGAGGAGCGGGCGACCGCGAGCGCGATCGCGACCAGCACGGCGGCTGCTGCTGCGAGCCCAATGCCTTGCACTCGCCACGTTGCCGGTACGAGCTGACGGGCCGCGGTCTGCGCCGCCCGGAGCAACTCGAACTCGGCTCGGCAGGCCGCGCAACTGGCAACGTGATCGAGCACTGCCAGTCGGTCCGTCTCCGTCCCACTGCGCTCGACTGCGATCGCAATTGCCTCCGGCGCCGGATGCGGCGTCGATGGTGCGTCGGCCGCACGGGCGACATAGGCAGCACGCAACCGACTCTCAGGTCCGGTCATCCGAGTTCACCAGGGCTGATACCGCGTCGCAGGAGAGCGGCGCGCAGATCCGCGAGCCCGCGATAGATCAAGTTTCGCGCCTTCGCCGCCGACCAGCCGGTCATCCCGGCAATCTCGTCGCGCGAGTATCCGACGAGATGCAGCCGAACGGCCGTCCGTCGAGCATCGGCTAGTTCGAGCATGGCCGCTGCCACCGCCGAGGCGAATTCCGCACGTGCAAGCGTATGCTCGGGTCCCCGCTCATCGGATTCCACTGAGGCCAACGCTTCATGTTCGCCTCGCTCGTCTCGAAATTCTGCCAGCGACGTGACCCTGCCGGGCCCGCGCTTGCGACGCACGACTTCGAGTGCTGCCGATAACGCCGTCCGGTAGATGTAAGACGTGCCCAAGCCCGCGATTGTCTCACTTTCCTGTCGAGCGCGCCACAGGCGCACACGCACTTCCTGGACGACCTCATTGACGTCGTCGCTCACCAACCCATGCCGCGTTGCCACATGATGCAGCAGACGCGCGAAGCGCGTGATCACGCTCTCGAGCGCCGCCGATGTCGAATCGGACTTGCCCGCCACCGGCGACCCTCTTTGCGCCGGTCCCGTCGGCGGCGCGGCGTGCGGGCGAGTTGAAGACCAGGGCATGCGGGGTTCAATACGGGGGGCGGATATCGGAAGGGCAAGTTAAAGATGGCGATCAGGGGGCAGCGGCCGCGATCCCCTGACCCCTGATCCTCGACGCGGTTGTTCCTTACTTTCGTGTCCATGAAACACCCACGAACACCCGAGCGGAGTCGCGAGTCGAGTCGGGGTGAGGCCGGTGTTGGCGGTGCACTCGAAGCCGTTCGCCGGCTCGTGCGCGCACTGCGCCTCAGCGCGAACCGCGCGCGCGACACGGTCGGCGTCAGCCCGGCAGAGCTTTTCATCTTGCGCGCATTGCACGAGGGCGGGCCGGTCGCCTCACTCAACGAGCTGGCGGACCGCACCTACACCGACCAAAGCTCGGCCTCCCCGGTCGTGGAGCGGCTGCGCCGGCGGCGACTCATCCGCCGACAACGCTCGACGCTCGACGCGCGGCGGGTCACGATCGAGTTGACCGACGCGGGTCGCGTCCTGCTGCACCGCGCGCCGCTGCCCCCGCAGGCGGGCGTGATCACCGCGCTCCAGCGCATGCCTGCGACCGAGCGGGAATCACTGGCGCGCGGCCTGAGCCGGCTCGTGGCCGAGATGGGACTCGCGCAAGGACAGGGCGCCATGCTCTTTGAGGAACCGCCGAAAGGACGCGCCAGGCGCGCCGCCCGCTGAGACGAGCCGGCGGTGACTCTGTTGATTCCAGAGACTTGAGCCTGCTGTTGACGGCGCCGGAATAGATTTGAGCCAATACATTTCGCTCGCATCGTTTGGCCCAATACATTTCGTGCATGTTTGGGCATGCGGTGGGCTCTGACCCCGAGACGACGGATCGCAGCGACGGCGCCGCGGTCGGGACGGGAGCGCAGCCACGCGAGCCGGCCGGGACGTTCGGCAGGCAACTGCGAATCGTTCAGTACATGATTTCGGCGGCGTGGGCCAGGTTCGTCCGCTGGTTCAATCGACGCGGACTCAGCGAGAACGCCATTCTGCTGGGGTTCGCCGTCGCAATCGGCATCCTGACGGCGCTCGGCGTTGTTTTCTTCTATCGGGCAATCGACCTCGCCTTCGCCGCATTCTTCCGGTGGTCGGCCGTCGCCCTCCCGCAAACTGCGCGGCTCGCATATCGACCGATCATCACCGGTGCCAGTATTGCCCTCGCGTGGCTGGTCATGCGGCGCCTCGCCGGTGGGCACGACGGCATGAACGTGCCCGACGTGCAACTCGCGGTCGTCCGCAGAGGGGGCGATGTGCCTGTGCGGCCGGCGCTGGCGCGTACGCTGGCGAGTGCTATTACGATCGGCGGCGGCGGGTCCGCGGGCAGCGAGGGACCGGTCGTCGTCCTCGGAGCCGCGATCGGTTCGTGGCTCGGGCGTGCGTTCCGCTTTACACCGGAGCGCGTGAGTCTCTTCGTCGGGTGTGCGAGCGGCGCCGCCATCAGCGCGGCGTTCAACGCCCCGCTCGCCGGCGCCTTCTTCGCGCTCGAGGAGATTCTCGGCTCCTTGTCGGTCGCGTCCTTCTCGCCGGTCGTGGTGGCGAGCGTGGTGGCGGCCGTGGTCTCGCGGATGTTCTTCGGCAACCATCCCGCGTTCCCCATTCCGCAGCAGTACGGCTTCGGATCCGTGGGCGAGGTGCTCGTGCTGTACCCTGGCCTCGGGATTCTCACCGGTCTCGTCTCGGTGCTCTACGTGCGCGTCTATTTCGCTGCGGATCGCGCGCACCAATGGGCCCGCAAACGACTTTCAGGCGGCTGGTTGGCCTGGCTGTCCGGTGCCCTGGTTGGCCTGCTCGTGTGGGTGTCCGGCGGACTGCTGGTTGGGTATGGGCATCTGGCGCTGCACGCCGAGATGTTTGGGCGCCTCGCGTGGTATGCGCTGCTCGCGCTGGCGCTCGGGAAGATCTTCGCGACTGCCATCACGCTCACCGGGGGTGGTTCGGGTGGCGTGTTCACACCATCCCTGTACATCGGAGCCGCAACGGGCGGCGGATTCGGCGCCCTCCTCGCGCACGCGGCGCCGTCGCTTGGGGTCAGTCCGCCCGCCTACGCGCTCGTCGGGATGGGTGGCCTCATCGCCGGCGCGACCGATGCGCCGATCACTGGCGTGCTCCTCGTCTTCGAGATGACCAACGACTACGGGCTCGTGCTCCCGTTGATGATCACGGTCGTGCTCGCTCACGCCGTCGCGCGGCGATTCGAGGGCGATTCATTGTACAGCGGCTGGCTGCGCCGCCGCGGCGAATCGATCGTGCAAGGGGCGGATCGCGATGTGCTCGCAGGGCTTCTGGTCCGGGACGCCTACGAGCCTTCGCCAAGGGTCATTTCCGAGGCAGCACCGCTTCCGGTGTTGCTCGAGTACCTCGGCGCGGGCGATCAGCCGTGTTTCCCTGTGGTCGATGCGGCACAACGACTGGTGGGGGTCATCACCGTGTCGGCCCTGGGCCGGCTCGCGGCTGAGGGCAACGGTGCTGGTCCGCTCATCCGCGCGGTGGATGTGGCAGAGCCGTCAGAGGTTGTGGCCCTCGGCGATTCGCTCTACGAGGCCGTCCGACAGATGGGCGTGCGTGGCGTGGGGGCGTTGCCGGTAGTCGATCCCAGCAGTGGCCGCATCTTTGGCCTGATCACGCGTGGGCACATTGTCACCGCCTATGACCGGCGCCTGGCAATGCTGCCGTCGGACGACGGGGTGTGGAGCGGCCCCGGGCCGGAGGGTGCTCCAGGGCCCTTGGCCGGGCGGGAGTCCGGCTAAGTTTCAGGGACCGATCTGGCGGTCGTCGCCATCTTCTGGGTCAGGGCAGTCGTGTCAGCGCGATGCGCGGGCAGGGTGTGCAATCTGGACGACGGGAGGCGGCATGAAAGGGAACTCGACGCGTATGCGGAACGACAGACGGGACTTGGGCAGCCTGACGCGGGCAGCGGGTGCAGTTGGAATCGCCGTCGCGCTCACCGGCGTCATGACGGCAGGCATGCGGCGCTCCGCCGGGCTTGCAGTGTCGCCGGCTCGCCTCGCGGCGCTCGGAGCACCGAGTACCCCCGATACCAACCCGCCGGCGACCACCGGCTCGCCGTCACATCCGGCAGCTACTTCACAGGCGGAGAAGACTTCGATGGATTGGAAGCACTTCCACAAGCCCAGCGATGCAGACCTCCAGCGCAAGCTGACGCCGGAGGAGTACCAGGTGACGCAGCACGAAGGGACGGAGCCACCGTTTCGGAACGAGTATTGGGACAATCACGCCGACGGTATCTACGTCGACGTCGTGTCGGGAGAGCCACTGTTCAGCTCCAAAGACAAGTTTGAGTCTGGCACCGGATGGCCGAGTTTCACGCGACCGCTCGACGCGAACAACGTGACCACGCGAACGGACAACTCGTTGCTCATGTCCCGCACCGAGGTGCGCTCGAAGCACGCCGGCTCGCATCTCGGTCACGTCTTCGACGATGGTCCTGCGCCGACCGGCCTTCGCTACTGCATGAATTCCGCCGCGATGCGGTTCATTCCCGTCGATAGCCTGGCAGTCGAAGGTTACGGGCAATATCTCGCGCTCTTCGGGAAGGCAGAGGCGAAGAAGTGACCTCCGAGGCATTCCCAGCCTCGCACGCCCCGCTCGCCACCGACCCGCCGCGTCCCGCCGAATCGCCAGCGGCCGCAGCACCGATGCCCGAACCAGGGCACGTGGTGCTGCGCCACCACAGGATCGTGCGCGTCACACACTGGGTCGCTGTCGTCGCGATCCTGATCATGGCCGGATCCGGCCTTCGGATCTTCGACGCGTATCCGGCGTTTCATCGCAAAGGCGACACCTTCTGCTGCTATCCGTTCGAGGGGCACCCGATTCCCGCCTGGCTGACGTTCGGCGGCTGGCTCGGGGGAGCTCGCAATTGGCACTTCGCGATGATGTGGGTGTTGTTGATCAATGGACTGGTCTACCTCGGCTTCGTCTATTTGCACGGCGAGTGGCGAGACCTTGTGCCGCGCCACGGCGACGTTCGCGACGCCTGGCAAATGGTTCGCTTCTATCTCTTCCTCCGAGCGCGACATCCGCACCAGGGCAAACACAACGCGCTGCAAAAGACCGCGTATTTCGCGATGCCCTGGATCGGCGCGATCATCGTTCTGACGGGAATTGCCATTTGGAAGCCCGTTCAACTGGCACCGCTCACGGCCGTGTTTGGCGGCTACGTGTGGGCGCGGTACTGGCATTTCCTTGGGATGGTCGCGCTGCTTGCGGTCGCCGCTGCTCACGTCTTCATGGTGTTCGCGGTCGATCCGTACTCCCTGCCGTCGATGATTACGGGACGGTACAACGAGGCGTACTCGCCCGAAACCCGCAACGCGCGCCCATTGTATCACGTGCTCCCGCACTGGGCAAAGAGTGGCCAGGCTTCGGGCTTCGCGATTCCGGAAACGGCGGGTACCACCCCCGTGCCGGAGTCCACGGCAGGTGAGCCGCCGGCCCCCGGCCCGCCGGGAGGTGAACCGTGAGCGATGCGCGTGAGCTCGAGCGGCGCATTCGCGACGTGCTGAATCGGGAGCCCGAACGCGGAGTGTCCTCGAGTCCGAGTGACCGCATCGATCGGCGACGCTTTCTGCTTCTGGGCGGCGGCACGGTATCGGCCGCGCTGCTCGCGGCGTGCAACAGCTACGGACCACGTGACGCGCAGGGCATTCTGCGCTTCGCCGAGCGGAGCAACGAGCGACTGGAACGTCGCCTGTTTCGCGAGGGCTCACGCGATCGGCCGCGTGCTCGCTGGCGCGAGGCTGGCAGCGCCCTGCCCGTCTACTACATCTCCGACGCCATCCCGATGTGGGATGAGACGACGCGAGGGCCATGGGCCCTCGAGGTGGGCGGACTGGTCGGTCACCCGCTCCGCCTGACGCTCGACGACTTGATGCGGCTTCCGCGGACGACCCAGCGCGTCGATCACTACTGCGTCGAGGGATGGACGGCGGTGGCTTCGTGGACTGGCGTGCGCCTGAGCGACCTCGCGGCGATCGCTCGAGCATCGCCGGCGGCACAGTACGTCGATTTTCAGTCCTTTGACAAGGACTATCACGAGAGTTGGGACATCGAGAGTGCCGCACACCCGCAGACGCTGATCGCCTACGGACTCGACGGCCACATGCTCGGCCCCGCCCACGGTGCGCCCGCACGGGTGCATTCGCCCGTGAAGCTCGGTTACAAGAACACGAAGTACCTCACCCGCATCGTCTTCATGTCGACGCGCAACGGCGGCTACTGGAGTGATCAGGGGTACGAATGGTACGGCGGCGTGTAGCGCCCGTCGTCATGGTCGCAGTGCCGCGCGTCCGGCTTCGATGGCGACGAGCAATCCGACGGCGCCGATCGCAATGAGGATCACTAGCGGCGCGTTATCGTCCGCTGCGCGTGACATCCCGGCGGACACTGACGCGGCCTCCGCGTAGGAGGTCGCGGTCACGGCCGCAGGGGTTGTCGTCTGGGCCGTAGACGACGGCTGCGGCGCGCGTCGCACGTTCGCGTCCCTCACCGTCGAGTCGGGGGATCGCGGTTCGGCGGCAGCGGACCAGGACTTGGTAACGGAGTCGATCCAGGCTCCGTCGGACTGCACCGGTGCTGTGACGACCGTCGGTGCCTGCTCGGGTGGCGTGGGCGGAGGACGCCGCCTGCGCGCCAGCGGCCCGTGACAGGCCATCGCGCCGGCGATGCACACCGCGCCAGCCAGAGCCGCAACCACCCGTTTCATACGTACGCGGCGGTGCAAGTTGCCGACCGTCTTGATTCGTCGCCGCTGACCCCTGACCCCTGCGTTCAATATCGCCAGGGTACACGCTCGCCTGGCGGTGCGTGCTTCGCGACCGCATCGGCCATCTCGCGAACGAGGTCAGCTGCGTCCGTGTGCTGCCAGCCGTGCCCTTTCTCGGGGCGGCCGAAGCGGAACAGGCCGGCAATGTGCGGGTGCTGTGCCGAGTCGAGGAAAGCCTCGAAGTCGTACACGCCGAGGTTCAGGTAGAAATTGTCCATGTCGCCGACGTCGATGTGGATCTTGTCAGTCAGCGACGGGCCGATCTCCGCCCAATGCCGACGAGCGTAGGCGGTCAGGTCGTACCCGCGGTCGCGCATGTAGTTCGCGACGTCGCGGTTGATATGGCCCGTCCGCTTGTCCCAGAGCGGAGCCGGGTAGCCGTCGGGGCCCGCCGGTCCGTATACCGCTTCCCAGATCTCCAGCTGCTCTCCCGAACGTCCGTGGCTGCCCAGCACGTCCTCGAAGCGGCTGAAATCGCGCGTCGTGATGAGCGGCTGTCCATCGTTCCCGCGCATGAGGTAGCGTTCCGCGTGGAACCAGCGATTGACGGGCGAGAACGATGGCTGTCCCTCCCGGCTCACGGTGAACGCATTGGTGTCACGATACGCGTTGATCAGCCCGTAGTGATGAAAGTCGATCGGGATCGGGATAGAGCGTCCACGTGCCGCCAAAGAAGTCGGGATGGTAGAGCTGCAGGGCGAGCGACTCCCACCCGCCTGTCGAACCGCCCGTCAGCACACGTGCGTATGCGTGCGGGATGACCCGGAAATGCGTTTCGAGGTACGGGATGAGCTCCGTCATGATCGCGTCGCCGTACGGGCCGTTGTTCGCCGAGTTCACCGCGTACGAGTCGTCGAAATACGGCGTCGGATGCTGGAAGGTGACCGCGATCACGCGCGGGAAGCCAGGTCCGCTCCACGCGCGGTAGAGATCGTACCCAGATTTCAGGTTGTACGAGGTCAGCAACTCGTGGAACGGTTCGGGGATCGGCGCCTGTACACTGTCGAAGTCCAGCGGGGGCCGGACGTTGAAGTGCCCTTGTTCGTAGATCACGGGATACCGCACATCCGGGTGCGTGTCGTATCCCGCTGGCAACAGGACGGTCGCACCCAGAAACATTGGCTGGCCCCAGAACTTCGTCAGCAGGTCACTCTGGATCTTGATGTGTTTGACCCACTTCGAGTCCGGTGGCAGCGCAATGGGCGGCAGCGCGCGCGAGACCGCGACTGACACGTTGTACCCGCCCGCTGGGTCGAGATGCACGCGCTCGACCGGGCTGATGAGCGTGCCGGGCGACACGCCGAAATGCTGCCCCTCCCACTGGTCCATGTGCGCCCAGATGGTGTGGCCATCGGATCGGTGAAACTGGGTGTAGGGGACGACGATCGCCTGCACGTAGTAGTCGCCTGCGGGGATGTCCCGAAGCGACGCAACCGGATAGCCGACGGTCGTATCGGAGATGGTCGCCGAGCTGCCTGGCGCGAGGCTCTGGACGTCCGTACCGAACAGCGGGATACTCGCCGTGAAGTCATCGGCTCCCAAGCGCGGCTCGTGGGCGGAGTCGGCGGAGTCGGCGCTGATCATCACGTATGCGCGGCCCGTGATTGGATCGGCATGCAGCGAGGCCGGCACGGAGATCGAGATCTGCAACGAGGCGGGCCTGGCCGATGGGCTACAGGTCGCGCACGCCAGTGCGATGGCGAAGGCGAACAGGGTGCGGGGGTGGGGCATGGGGGGATTAGGGGCTGGACGTTAGAAATTGGACGTTAGAAATTGGACGTTAGACGTTGGACGTTGGACGTTGGAAAAGAAACCCCGAGGCCAGCCACGATGCACCCAGCCGGTCCTCGAGGTTTGTTCCAACGTCCAACGTCTAACGTCCAACGTCTACCCGCGGTACTGCTCCATCATCTCTACCAGCTCGTCGTACATGGCCTCTGCCGTCCGCGGTGTGTCGCGAATCGCGCGCGTGGCGCAGTGCTTGAGATGATTGCGCATCAGCTCTCGGCCGACGGCGCGTAACGCTTCGTGCACCGCCGAGATCTGGGTGAGCACGTCGGCGCAGTAGCGATCCTCCTCGACCATCTTCTGCAGCCCACGCACCTGTCCCTCGATCCGGCGGAGGCGCGTGAGGTTTCGCTCCTTGCTGGTGGCGTCGACGCCGATGGCTTTACGCGGTGCCACGAAACCCTCGCAGCCGCAGGCTGTTGGATACGACACTCACTGAGCTGAAGGCCATCGCGCTACTGGCCAGAATCGGGCTGAGCAGGATGCCAAATGCGGGGTACAGGACGCCCGCCGCAATGGGGATCCCGACCAGGTTGTAGACGAGCGCCCAGAAGAGGTTCTGTCGCATCGTTCGCATCGCGCGCCGGCTAAGGCGGATCGCATCGGCGACGCCCAAGAGATCGTTGCGCATGAGGGCCACGTCACACGCCTCCAGCGAAACGTCCGCGGCGCTGCCGATGGCGATGCCGACGTCCGCCTGCGCCAGTGCGGGGGCGTCATTGATACCATCGCCCACCATCGCCACCGCGTGATGCGCGTCCTGCAGGCGCTTGACGGCGGCCACCTTTCCGTCCGGCAGCACGCCTGCCACCAGCCGATCGATGCCCACCTCACGAGCCACAGCGCGCGCGGTGCGCTCGGTGTCACCGCTCAGCATGACCACCGTGAGCCCCATCTGTCGGAGCTGGTCGATCGCTCGCCTGGAGCTGTCGCGAACGGGATCCGCGATCGCGATGAGGCCGCGAAGCGCACCATCGACTGCCACGTACACGACGGTGCGCCCCGCAGCGGCCAATTCTTCTGCGCGAGGTACGAGTGGCGCTGCGTCGATCGCCCACTCCGCCAACAGCGCGCGATTGCCGACGACCACCGATCGACCGTCGACGATCCCGAGCGCCCCGCGGCCTGGCACCGCCTCAAACTGATCGACGACAGGCAGCGCAAGACCCCGCGCTTGCGCGGCGCGCACAATCGCTTCTGCGAGCGGGTGCTCGGAGGCGTGTTCCACCCCCGCCACCATCGCGAGCAGCACATCCGCGGGCGATGTCTCCGCGACCCACGACGCGCGTCGCTCCGGGTGCAAAATCGCCATCTCCCCGGCTGGTGAGGCGACGTGAGCGCCGGCCGCGATCTGTACATCCACATCGGCCAACTCGATGTCCGTCACGGCCGGACGCCCTTGCGTGATGGTCCCCGTCTTGTCGAGGACCACGGTGTCGAGGGCGCTCGTTCGCTGCAGTGCCTCGGAACCTTTGATGAGCACGCCCAGCTCCGCGCCCTTGCCCGTGGCAACCATGAGCGCCGTCGGCACTGCAAGGCCCATGGCGCAGGGGCAGGCGATGACCAGGACCGCGACCGCCGCCGCGACGGCGCGGACAATGCCGCCGGGACCACCTGCCACCAGCCACACGGCGGCCGTCAGTCCAGCAATCACGACGACCACGGGCACAAACACCGCGCTGACGCGATCTGCCAGCTGCTGGATCGGCGCGCGGGTGTTCTGTGCTTCGCGCATGAGCTGGACAATGTGGGCCAGTGTGCTGTCAGCACCCAGAGTGGTCGCGCGATATCGGAAGACGCCGGTGCGATTGATGGTGCCGCCGATGACCCGGGACCCCACGGTCTTCTCCACCGGCATCGACTCGCCGGTCAGCATCGATTCGTCCACGAAACTGGCGCCACTGATGATCTGGCCATCCACCGGGACGCGCTCGCCGGGCCTCACGACAACGATGGCTCCCGGTCGCAGCGACTCGACCCCCAGATCGTGCTCGCCAGCCTCGTCGATGACGCGCGCGCTCGGCGGTTGCAGCATGATCAGATGGCGCAGCGCGGCTGTCGTGTGCCGCGTGGCGCGCGCCTCGAGCAGGTTGCCGGCGAGCACGAGCGCGATGATCATGATCACGGCCTCGTAATAGACATCCGGAGCCACATGGTGCGCGATGAAGAATTGCGGCACGATGGTCGCAACGGCGGAGTAGAGAAATGCCGCGCCAGTCCCAAGGGCTACCAGCGTGTTCATGTTGGCCGTTCCCCGCCGCGCGGCCGCCCACGCACCAATGTAGAACCGGCGACCGGCCCACGCCATGACGAACAGCGTCAGGGCCAGCAGCCCATAGGTCACGACACCGTCTGGAATGGCGGCAAGCCCGGGCACCCGCTCGGCAATGGGCCCGAATACTCGCATCGTCCACCGCATGAAGGGGTCGACCTCACTGACCCCATGGGCCTGCGCACGCAGCATGAGCGGTACCGACGCCACCATGGCGAGGACGCCGGCTAGAACGCTGACCAGGACCTGGCGGCGAAGCGCCGCGATCGCCGCGTCGTGCGTTCGGCCTTGATCGACCAGCTCCTCCGCCGCGGATCGAGTGTCGACAGGGAGCTCGGCCCCGTAGCCGGTCGCGCGGACCGCCTCGACCAGTCGATCCCGAGACGTGATCGCCGGGTCGAAGTCCACGCGCGCAGTCCCGGTCACGAGATTGACGACGGCGTCGACGACCCCCGGTTCTTGCGCCAACGCCCGTTGCACGTGCGCCTGGCACGACGCGCAGCTCATGCCGGTCACGGGGAAGGTGAGAGAGGAAGACATGAGCGCAATATACCCTTGGGGGGTATAGGCGGGAAGGGCCGGACGTTGGACGTTAGACGTTGGACGTTAGAGACAAACCTCGAGGCCAGCCGCAGTGCATCTAGCTGGCCTCGAGGTTTGCTTCCAACGTCCAACGTCTAACGTCCATGTCTAAACGTCTAGCTTCTCACTGCCCAGCGACGAAGTTGACCGTCGGATCCTGGCAGCCGTTCCACGTGATCGTGATGTAGGCCGAGCCCTTCGAGCCGTTGAAGGAGGCCTGAAGCACGCCAGCGGTGAGCTGCGACGCTGTGGTGCACGTGGGATCGTAGGTCAGGGCTGTCGGTGTCGAGATCGCCAACGCGAACGACTTGCCATTGCCCGTGTAGTTGGTCGTGCCGGTGATGCTCAGCGTGCCCTGCGGGAGCGATCCGCTGCCGAGCAGCTCGCTGCCACTGTACATGAACGTCGCCATCCAGTTCTGAGCATACGACGCGTTGACTGTATCGGTTCCGGTGCTCGCCAGTGTCAGCGTCATCTGGTTGCTCTGCGACAGCGAGCCGGCCGTCTCCGTGACCGTGGTCCCGCCGTTGAGCCCGATGCTGGCGGAATCGGCCCCCGAGCTCAGACCGATCACGAGATTGTTCACTGTGGCCATGTAGTCGGCGTCTGGCGTCGTGGGCGTCGGGTCGCCTTCCGTGAGGACGCCGGAAATGGAGAAGGTCAGGCTGTCCTGCGTGAACGTGCAGTTCGCGCCGGCCGTCATGGTGACCGTGTCCGGAATGCCATCGGCATCCTGGTCCCCAGGGATGGCCGGCACGAGGGTGATGCACGGCGGCAAGCTCCCCCTGCTCGTGATCCCCGTGCGGACCCGATGCATGCGACTGCTCCGGACGAGGTCGAACGGGACGTGGGCGAGGCGCAGCAGCGGCGCCGCCGCTGGCGTGCCGACCCGGCTGGCACTTTGGACGGGAGGATTGACGCCCCCCAGGAAGTCGGCAATGGACGACTCGAGCAATGCCTCAACGCCCTCATCCACCAGAGCGGCATCCGCCGCCGTGGGTGCTGTGCTTGGCGCGGAGGAACCAGCCAGACTGCAGCCGACGATCGTGATCGCGAACAGACCAGCGGCCACCACGGCCGCTATGGAACGACGCATGAAGGGCTCCCGAGCGAGTGGAGAGGTATTAGGCCGTTCACGCGTCGTACGCCCCGATGTCCCCTGCCGTGCGACCGTGACCGACCGACTCTGACGCCCCTTCTGACGAGCGCCGCCGGGGAAGCGAAACGAAGGGATCTGTAGCGAGGACGGATGCCGGCTTGGGTTCGGCAGTCCTTTCTACGGGCGCGGGCGGCTGCTACCAGCCCGTCGCTCCGGACTGGAGGTACTCGAGTCCCAGCCGCAGGTGTTCCAGCACGCCCGGCCGCGGACCTGCCTCTCCCCAAAACGGTGTCTTGTTGACGTCGATCGGGACGATCCCGCCCTCAGCGTCCATCACGCAATCCGTTCCGTGGAAGTCGACCTGCATCGCGGCCGCAATGCGGCGAGCGACGCTGGCCGCCTGCGCGACTTCAGCCGTCACTTGGCCAAGTGGGATGTGCTCGCCTCCAATGGACCAGAAAAAGGAATACTCTCGGCGGCGAGCGGGAGAGAGCAGCTTCTTGATCGTGAGGTCCGTCCAAATCTGCGCGACCACCGTTGCAGGGCCAACGCCGTACACTCGGTAAAACGCACCCTCCGGGTTGTCAATGTATCGCTCGATCGCCAAGGTGCGATCGAACCATGCAGCCTCAGGCACCTCGTCGCGTCGACAGACGCGATACCCTTGTGGATCGGACATCTCCGCGTTCAGATCACGGGTGAACCGCTCGGCAGTCCGGCCGCCACGCGCGGCCAGCCGCCGCTCCGGGACCCCGGCGGCGTTGAGCGTCGTCTTGATGATGACCCGTTCGTCACCCGGTCCCGCACGGGATGCCGCCGCCGATGGCAGGTCGAACTCGGCGCACCGCTCGTGCAGTGTCCGCTTCCGCAAGTCGGTCGCGCGGGTATTCAGCGTGACCACTCCTCGCGCGGCGAGGCCCTCGTACAGCGCCGCTTCCTCATCGAGAAAGCCATCGGTGCAACTGGCGTCGATATGCATCAGGACCACGCGGGCCGCGCGCCCGATGGCCTTCGCCACCGGTGCGGCAGCCTCACCGGGATGGATCGGGATACGGGTGGCGTTGGGGCACATCGCCTGAATCAGGAAGTTGTCCCAGGCGTTGCACTCGCAGACGGCAACTGTGGCGGTCCCCAAGTAACGAGTGACCCGGCGGCGCACGTCGGTCCGGAGGCGTGCTAGCAACGACACTCGTCTCCCGGAGTTCTTTGGTCGTGCCTCAGTGGAGGGCTGCCTCGCATCCCCACCGAGTACTGCACGCGCTGTGCGAGGTCTTGGGATGCTAGAAACCGGTCGCCGCAGATGCAACTGTGGCAGTGAGGCAACATTGCAGTCGTCTGGCGTCGCTCTCGATCGCACTTGGACAGCCGACCATGTGTCATATCTTGGGACACTTGCACGCTCCTGTACACGTTGCATCTCGGTCAAGAGGGGGCGTGACCAAGCGACGAGTCGGTAACGGCACCAGCGGTGCGTGAGGTGCCAAGCTGAACCGAAGCGCGCGCTGCGTTGGGCCCACCTGAGTCGTCCACTGCTGGACCGAGCGCGTCGAGCGATTCGACTGAGCGCGTCGGCCAGCGGAGTTGTGCCAGTTAGAGGGGGATGCCCCCAAGTCGGGCGACCAAGCGTCGGCGGCGGCAAACACGTAGTAGCAGCGAGAGGCGCTCACCATGGTGGGGAAACGAGACGTGCGGTGTATACAGCAAATCGGATTGATTGTTTGTCTCGCTGCGATTGGTGGGTGCGGCGGATCGTCGAAAACGACGGGACCCAACGTGACGGTCACGAGCACCTGCTCTCCGTCGGACACCGTTACGATCGCGCCCCTCCAGGCGGTCACGTTCGACTGCTCGAACGGCGGCAATGGCTTCACACTGGCCGGCGGCGCGGCGACCTATCTCGTCGTGCCCGAGTTCGCTACTGGTAACGTGCCCTATTCCTTCCAGACGTATGCGCTCGGCCGATTCGGCACGCCGAGGCTCCAGCCCGCGCCGATGGCGAGTCGTACTGCGACGGGAGCTCCGCTGCTCCACCGCGCGAGCGTGTCGAACCATCGCCAGGCCGCGTTCGACCTCCGCATGCTCTCGGCGGGACGCAAACGCGCGTCGGATCTGAGGAGTGCCCTATCGGGGCGGCCTCCTGCTCCCACCAAGGTCAGAGGCGGTGGGCCACCGCCAGCCATCCGGAGTTTCCGAGTCGTCGCTGACTCGTCCGGCACCACCTACAAGACCAGCGTCGCGCGGCTCTCGTACACGGGCACCAACGTCTACGTGTACCTGGATACCGCCGCGCCCAAGGCGCCCGGCGGATTCACCGCGGCGCAACTCCAGCAGTTCGGGCAGTACGCCGATCAACTGCTGTATCCGCTGGACCTCAACACCTTCGGCCCACCGACGGACATCGATGGCAACGGGCACATCATCATGCTGCTGACGCAAATCGTCAACGGACTGACACCGAAGTCGGAGTGTGCGACGGAAGGCTTCGTGGCGGGGTTCTTCAACTCGTTGGATCTCGACGACCCGTCGGACGGCAACTCCAACGCCGGCGAGATCTTCTATCAATTGGTCCCCGATTCCCTGGGAACCTTCAGCTGCGCCCACAGCGTGAGCGAGGTCGAATTGGTCACGCCCGGTACATTCCTGCACGAGCTGCAACACATGGTCAACAACGGGCAGCATGTGCTCCTTCACGGCGGCCAGCCGGAAGAAGGATGGCTGGACGAAGGAGAGAGCATTGTCGCGACGGAGCTGGGTGCGCGATACTATGACGTGAAGTATCCGCCCCCGAGTGGGCGGTCGTCGGCGGGTCAGTTGTTCCCGGACTCCGCAGAGCCGTTCATCTCGGAGCAGCTCACCGATTCCTATAACTGGCTGACCGCCCCCGATACGGCCTCCGTCACGCTGCACACGGATGCGGATTGCTGTCTCGCCTGGCGCGCAGGCGACTGGCTCTTGCTGCGCTACGTCGGAGACCAGTTCGATTCCACGGTGTACGCGCGGCTCGATCAGAGCAACATCACTGGCACCGCCAACCTCGCCCACGCCACCGGGATCCCCTTCGCGCAGATGTTCGCGAACTTCGGCGTCGCCCTCTACACGGACAGCCTCCCCGGCGTCGCCCGCGCGTCGATTCCGTCGGCGAATCGCTACGTGTCCTACAACCTGCGACAGCTGTACAACCGCCTGTACACCACATGTCAACCCAATGGGTGCGGCGCGGGCATCGATAACCCGTTCCCGATCGTTGTCCAGAATCTCATGCCGCCAAGCGCACTCTCCGGTTCGATGGTCCCCGGAACTGTCAGCTTCTATCAGCTGACTACGTCAGGCTCGAGCCCGGTGAGCCTGGTGTTCAGCCAGCCGAGCGGCTCGAGTTTTCCAGCGTCACTCAAGCCGCAGGTGGCGGTGTTTAGGGTGAAATAGGCTGTTTGCCCTCACGACGTTCCGATGCCTGCGCCCTCGACCTGCCAATCCGTCGACAGCGCACTCGATCCCCACATGACAATGAGCTTGCCGTGGAGGCTCGTGTCGCCCTCGGTTCGTCCCGGGAGCCACGAGGGGACGAGATAGACGGTGAAGCTGTCCATTGGCTCGGCCAGAGCACGGTGCGTGAGCGCGGTGCGGCCGAAATCCTTGGACGCGTCGTAGTCGGTCCCCCATTGGGCGGTCTCGCGGCTCACGATGAGGTGCCAGCCATCGCTGCCGTTGAGGAGGTACAGCGTGTAGTCCCCGTGCGGTACATGGAGCGACCCCAATGTCAAATCGACGTCCGTGTGCAGTGCCGCCGCCATGTTGGCGCCAAAGCGCCAGACCTTGTCCTTGGGAATCAGCCCGCCTTCGACCGCGCGGCCGCGGGCGTGAGGCTGTCCGTAGGTGATGGCGATCCGTGCCGGGCCACTGTACCCAGCGTCTTCGGCGAACCACTGGCGGGCGATCGGGCGTGAGTTGACGTGCACCTCGACCGATGCAAAGGAACTCGGGGCGAGCATGGGCCGCGGGGCGGCAGGTGACTGACCGCGCACGGCGAACGGCACCAGTGCGACAGACATCAGCACCCGCAGGACGGTGACATGAGTACGCATGGCGGAATCGGGAAGAGGTGAGGGGATCTCTGAGGTCGCGGACGACCGTGACGATCTCAGAGGATTCTGGCGCCGAACGCGCTGACGACGAGGTCGACCGCGAGCATTGCAGTTTGGTTGCGATCGTCCAGTACCGGGTTGATCTCGACCATGTCCATCGACACCAGCCGCCCGGAGTCGGCGACCATCTCGAGTGCGAGGTGCGCCTCCCGGAACGTGGCGCCACCACGGACCGGCGTTCCCACTCCGGGCGCGTCGACGGGGTCGATCCAGTCGGGATCGCACGACACGTGGATCCCGCCGGTTCCCCGTCCGGCGATAGCGATCGCGTCCGCCATCACGCTCATGAGGCCGCGCTCGTCGATCTCGCGCATGGTGTAAGCGGCGATGCCCAGGTCGCGGATGTGCTTGCGTTCCGGCGGATCGAGATCACGCAGTCCCACCATGACCAGGTGCTTCGCGTCCACGGCGGGCGGGGAATGCGTGATGGCCGAGAGGCGCGGATCGCCCAACCCGACGAGGTGCGCGACGGGCATGCCGTGAACATTGCCGCTCGTGCTCGACGTCGGCGTGTTGATGTCACCATGTGCGTCCAACCAGATCACGCCAACTCGCTGGTGCCGCTCTGCGAGCGCGGTCGCAACCCCGGCCACAGACCCCATGGCGAGGGAGTGGTCTCCTCCAAGGACGAGTGGCGTCACGCCGGCTCGCACAGCGTCGGCGGTCACCTGGGCCAGCTGTCGGCAAACGGTCGCGATCGCCGGGATCGATTCCGGGCCGCAATCCGCCAATTGCTCGCGCTGGGACACGATCAGGTTCCCCACGTCGTCCACTTCATGTCCAAGCGCGCGAAGCCGCTCGACCAGTCGCGCGATGCGGAGCGCAGAGGGGCCCATATCGACCCCGCGGCGGCTCGCCCCCAAGTCGAGCGGGACGCCAATGATCCGCAGGGATCGGGGCACCGCCACGCGCCGTGCCAGGGTAGCCGCCGGCGCCGAGGTCATGGCCCCCTCGCAGTCAGCGACGCCGGGATGGTTGTGCCGCGCATAGAAAGGAATGTAAGAATGGCGGGATCGGGGGGTAGACGTTGGGTCTGGACGTTAGACGTTGGACGTTAGACGTTGGAGACAAACCTTAAGGCCAGCTGGATGCGCCGGGCCAGCTTTCAGGTTTGTTTTCCAACGTCCAACGTCTACCGTCTAACGTCCAGCCTTTCATGATCGACCTGACTAACAAGACCATCCTCGTCACCGGCGGCTCGCGAGGCATTGGCGCCGCGATTGTGCGAGTCGTGGCGGGAGCCGGAGCGCGCGTCGTGCTCCACTATGGAAGGCAGCGGGACGCGGCTACTGCCATCGCGTCGGCGGTGGGCGGTGCGGACCGCTGTCACCTCGTCGAGGGCGATCTCGATCGAGCCGGCGCGGGTTCGCGTGTCTGGAAGGATGCGCTCGCGTGGCAAGGCCACATTGACGTATTGGTCAACAACGCAGCGGTCGCACTCGATGCCGGCATTGACGACGCGGCTGCCTGGGCCGACGCGTGGCAGCAGACGCTCCGCATTAACGTGGTCGCACTGGCGGACCTCTGTCGCGAGGCCATCCTGCATTTCCGCGGGCGCGGGGGCGGCACCATCATCAACATCGCCAGCCGAGCGGCCTTTCGCGGCGATGATCCAAACATGTTCCACTACGCAGCGTCGAAGGGTGCGGTCGTCTCGTTGACCAAGAGCATCGCGCGGGGCTACGCCCGGGACGGCATTGTCGCCTATGCGGTCGCGCCCGGCTGGGTCCTGACCGAAATGGCTCGACCGGCGATCGTGTCTCGCGGGATCGATGCACTCACCCGCGACATCCCGATGGGCGCGCTCGCGCCGCCGGAAGAAGTGGCGAACATCGTCGCCTTCCTGGCGTCAGGGCTGGCTCGCCATGCGACCGGCGCCACCATTGATATCAATGGGGCGTCGTATGTGAGGTGACGAAACGGCGCGGTCGGGGGTCAGGGATCAGGGATCAGGGAACAAACCTTCGGAGCCAGTCACGATGCACTGTGACTGGCTCCGAAGGTTTGTTCCCTGATCCCTGATCCCTGACCCCTGCAGTTGCTACATCGCGCACTTCGTGCTGACCATCTTCATCTTGGTGACCGTCACTGGCATCGTGTCGTTGGCCATGGCCATGCCACTCGTGGTGAGCGTCACCTCATGCCCGACGTGGCCGCCGAGGCTCACCGCCGAGCTCTTCACCATCATCGACTTCCCGCCCTTCTCGACCAGCTTGTACACGGTGCTCGAGGTGCCCTTCTCGAGACACCCCGTAACGGTGTCACGCGTGACGGGTGTGACTGGGGTCATCGCGTCGAGGCCGCGGGGCTGTGCTAGCAGCCGCGACCGTTCCTACAGCGAGCCCACCAGCGATAGCAAGTAGTGATGCGATGGGACGGCGCATATCAACCTCAGGCGTGAAGGGGGTGAGTTAACCGCGTCCCATCGACTGAGAAAATCGTGCCTCGGCCGCCCCGGCAGCCGAGAAAGGAGAAAGGCGACGTTACTGCACGACCTGGTTAGCCAGGACAGGTGCATGCTAGGAGCTAGCCAGTGCCGTCTCCTTTCTCCTTTCGCCTATCTCCTTTTTACGACGCGCGCAGCGCGAGTCCCGCTATCGGCCAAATATGAGCTGGATCTCGTGCGTGCTCGCGCGTTGCGCTGTAGGGAACTGCCAGTGAAGGACTCGCTCCCGGATGCACGATTCCACCTGGTCCGAGCCATGTCCCGACCAGTGATGCGACGGGACAGTGACCTCGGAGACCGTGCCGTCGCTTTGAATGACCATCCGCACTTGGATCTGGCCGGCGAGCGCTGGATCCTTTCGCAACCCGAACTCGGTATAGCAGAACTGAAGGAGTTGCTGCCGTTGTCGGATCACATCGCCCAACACGGACGGGGGCAGACGTCCCTCAGTGCTGAGCGCCTTCTCCGCGATAGAGTCGCCTGGGCTGTCCGGGTCGGGATTCGCGGAGGTCTTGCTGTCTTTGCCGGCTGACCCAGACCCCTTCGAGGGCGAACCGTCGCCCGTAGACGAAGGAGCGGATCGAGCGCTGTCGGTGCCCGCAGTGGCGCTGTGCGGGGCTGAGCCAGGACCAATGCGGAGCGAAAGAGGTTGTGCAGCCGAGTACTCGATTCGCGAGTCCGGCGCGTTCGCGAGACTGCGTGCGATTCGCGTGCTTGCACTATCGCGAGGCGCACTTGGCAAATGAGTCGCGCCGGATGCGGGGTTCTCGACTTTCGCCGAGATGAGCGAATGTGTGACGGTGTGAACCTTCGCGACTGACTCTGCGGCGAGTGCGACAGGGACGACGAGTGTAGGCTTCGCGGGCGAGCTCATTGCCGGGGGCGGCGTCTGTGGGATGGGCGGTTTCGGAGTGGTCGGCGCTGCGGCAGCCGTTTGGTGTGCGGGAGCGTTAGGGGTCGTCGTGGCGGCGGCCGTCGAGGGCTTCGCCGTAGCGCCGCCGGCTGGCGCGGGGGGAGGCGAGCTCCCACCCGTGTGCTCGGCCGCGGGTGTGGTAGTTGTAGGCGACCCAGTCGGGGCCGCAGTCCCTGCGGCTGGTGCGGGGCTAAGCGGTGGAGCAGGTGGCGTCGCTGTCGCAGCCTCCGCACGGCGTGTGGACTGGACCTTCCTCGCGATCTGGGCCGTCTGACGAAGGGTGGGGATGATCGGGCGCAGCCCTATCGCGTGGTACACAGCAGACACGGGCGCCGGTCCTGTTGCCCCGAACCGCGCGACCAGCGCCAATGCCTGGCCGAGGGTTTGTTCCTCGAGCGAGAGATCCCCGCCGGCAAACGACGCGCGGATCATGACGCTGTCCCCGCCTCCACGGCCGCCGGCAGCACTGTCAGCGGCGATGAAGGCGGCCAGCGCATCCGCCCAATGGTCAGTCTCCTCAGCGGTGAGCACGGAGGGATGCGCGAAGGCCGACCGAAACCCCTTCGCGGCGAACACCAGCACAGAACCGTCCTCCGCAACGCGGAGCCAGACGATCGTCCCCCCGCTGGAGAACTGGCCGGTTTCCTGGGCGAGCGAGGCTCCCCCGCCAGCGCGCGGCTGCTGCGCTTCCAGCAGGCCAGGGCCGATACCGCTGGGTGCGGTACCGGCGGCAATGATCAACAGCACGACCGTCCACAGAATCTGGCCAGCAGACGCCATCGCGCGTGCGCTCGGAGCGCGATCTCGCATCCGCAAGCGACGAGTCGGAGTGACCGGGCGTCACGCGCGTTGGCTGCCGGGGGTGCGGACAAGTTGGCCGCGGTGAGACTTTTGGGCCCTACCCGACGTGTCACATGAGGCAGGCGTTATAGGTGTCGGCGTGCGCGTGTCTGTTCTCGGTACCAGGAGTGCTCATGATGAGGTGGAGCCCGATCGCGGCTTTCGGACTGGCTGCCATGGCCGCGCCGCTGTCGCTTGTCGGTGCCCAAACCAACTCCGTGTCCGGCGTGCCCTCGCCCGGCCAGGGACCGGGTATGTGGCGAGGACCGAAACTGCGGGTCGGGGTCATGGATCTCACCGCATCCGCAGTACAGGGGCAGATGGGCGCCCCGATGATGGGTGCGCCGATGATGGGTGCGCCGATGGTGGGCGCTCCGATGGCGAGCGCTCCCGTGATGCAGCCGGGCGTCCCCGTTACCGGGGCCGTGGGAGTGCCACCGGGCACACCGATCGTTGCTCCCGGCGTCGTCCCGGTCGGGACGCCCATTCAAGGGGCGCCAGTGGGCGAACCGCTCCCACCGCCCCCCACCGCTGTCGGCGGCATTCCGGTCATGAGTAACGCGGTCACGAACGTGATCCCCCCGCAGCCGGCCCAGATGATCCAGCAGCCACAGATGCCCCCGCAGCCGCAAATGGCTCAGGCCATGCCACCGGGGTCGATCCCCCCACCGCCCAGCTTGGCCTTGGGGCTTACCGAGATGCTGACCACGGCGCTCACCCAGCAAACCCAGTTCGTCGTGCTCGAGCGGTCGAAGGTCGACCAGGTGCTCAACGAGCAGAACTTCGGGGCATCTGGCCGGGTCGACCCGGCGTCGGCTGCGCAAGCTGGAAAGGTGCTCGGCGCGCAGGTGCTGATCTTCGGTGACATCACGGAATACTCGGAGAACCAATCGTCGGTTGGCGGCGGACTCAATGTGCTGAAGTCCGTGACGGGCCAAGTCGGCGCGTCAATCAGCAGGGTGACGGCGCAGGTTGCCCTCGATCTGCGACTCGTCGATGCGAATACGGGCCAGGTGGTGTCCTCCGTGCGTGGCCAAGGGAAGGCCAGCGCGACGGGCCTCGCAGCAAATTTTCAGACAATGGACCAGAACGTCGGCGCGGGCGGATCGGCGCAGACCCCGCTCGGCCAAGCGTCGCGATCGGCAATTGCCAACGCCGTCGCTGGCATTGTCCAGGGGATGCAGAAAATCCCGTGGAGCGGCCGCGTGGTCGACGTGCGAGGCACCCAGGTCTACATCAATGCTGGCGCGACGCAGGGCATCGCGACTGGAATGACCTTTGACGTGTACAACCAGGGTGAGGCACTCGTCGATCCTGAGACCCATCTCTCGCTGGGCACGCCGGATACGCGGGTCGGTGGCGTGACCATCGTCAGCGTCGCACCACAGTATGCCGTCGGTCAGATCACGGACGGCACCGGGATGAAGCGGAACGACGTGGTGCGCTTCAAGGGAGCGGGGAACGCGCCCTAAGAGTTAGAAAGGGGTCCCGGGGTCTGGGTCTGGGCACAACCACGACACGTGGACCCCGGCGGGTAGGGGCGATCAGTGGTGCGCGTTGCCGTTCCCAGGGCCCCGCCGTTCAAGCGTTCTCCCGTTCCACACGCAACTTTAATCGCAGCCTAATACGAGACCACCCCTTGCCGCGTCCAAAAAGGAGGTAGATCGGGGTAGAAACACTGATGCAGCATTCGATAGGCTTCCGGCTATTGCGGCTTCCACAAATCTCGATCATTGCAAGTGCCGCGCTCTGGGTCGTGGGCTGTGCCCAGCGGCCGGAAAGCACGCCGTCGCCCAGGTCGAGCGCGCGGGAGGCGCTTTGCGAGGCGTTGGTCCCTGCGCCAGCAGTCACGCCGGAGTCGCTGGGTATTGTTGTCACTGACGCACTGCGGTCGGAAGACGCCCCAATGCCTCACTCCAGCGCTGAGCAGCTCATTTTCCCCCTGTTGTACGCCGCGAACGTCTCGCGGCGGTGCGGCACGCCCGCGTCAAGCGTCGGCGCCGCCGGGGACCGATCAACAGAAGGTGGCGCGCGGAACACTGGTCCAGTAGAGATCAGATCGGCCGGCGTGACCATCCCGTGGCCCGCACCGACCGGAGTGTACGGGATCGCCGACGCGACGGTCACGACTCTCGATCTGCTGCCTCGGACGTCACGAGCAGGACCTCATATACATGTCAGCATGGTCGCTCCCCGCCAAGGACGTGACGCGCTCGATGCAGGAGCTGATGCGGTCGTTACCTCGGATGCGAAAACGATTGCGTACGCCGCCGCGCAGTCCGACCTGGTGAGCGTGCCGCTGTCGTGGGACAAAGTGTACGTCCTGATTGAGCCGCAGTTCCGGGTCAGTGCGGACCGAGATTCCATGCTTGCAGTTACGACGGACCTTGCGAAGTACGCGCTCCGCGTCGAGGCGCGACCCGCGGACGATAGCGACGCGACGCGCGAGTTGATCGCCTGTCCCACCATCGGCCCGGACGCCGGTCCGTCCGGCATCAGTCATTGTCAGCCGTCAGCGAATCGGGTGGTTTATGAACAAGATGACGACGTTGCCCGCGCGCTCAGCGAGCGATTGGTCGCGCTCGCCGCCGCCCACACATTTCGGCTTGCGGCACTCGAGGATAACCCGAAGTTGGCGCGGAGCGTTCGAGCTGCCGGTTTGGATACGGCATTGTTTCGAGACGCCCTGGGGGGTGCCAGCGACGCGGCCTACGTATTCTCGCTTCCCCGCGATCTCCTCGTGGGCTGCGACGCGGTCGGCATGCTTCGCCTGGACGCCGAATGGCTCTTCGCGAGGGGTGACTCCCCGACCAACCACATCACGCCTTTGGTCGAGACGCGCGCGCGAGCTATCGTGCGACGAGGGCGTGTCGGGCTCTCAGGTGACAGCGCTGGGACCGTGTCACTGATATTCGGCGCGCCGGCCGGGTTCTGACGAGAGAGGCTGCTCAATGCGTTTTCGCACGCGCGTGCTGTTGGCCTTGATTGCCCTCGCACTGGCGCCCCTGATCGCCATCGCTGTCGGCGTTCGGCACGAAATCGATCGGCGGCTGACGGCACAGTATGAGGCGCGTGCGACGAGCCTTGCCGCCACGGTCCGCGACGAGCTCGCACGAGATGGTGCCGCGATCGGCGACCGACTCGCGTCGCTGCGCCAGGCGATGGTCGATGACAACCGGCTGCGACTGGCAGTTGCTCAACGCGATCCGTCGAGCCGCGGCTATCTCCTTGACTATGCCAGCGACGCGCTCCGGCTCACCGGCCTCGCGATGTTGCAGATTCAGGACTCGAGCGGCCGGATCGTCAGCTCCGGGCACTTTCGGAACGAGTTCGATCGTCTGGAGCCGGATCTGCCCCTCCTCCTGGCCGCCGCTCCTGGCGGTGCGGCGCTCGTCGATGCGCGCACGGCCGACGGCCCGATGCGCGTCATTGCACGCGTGGACTCCCTGCGGTTGGGCGGACGCCGGCTCGCGCTCGTGGGCGGAATGGCTGTCAATGCCGTGTTTCTTCAGGCACTCGCACCCGACAGCGAATTTGCTGTTGCGCTCGCGACGGATTCCAGCATTCACACTGACGCGGCCGCGCTCTCGTTCCCGTTCATCGGCGCAGCTCCCGGAGCTCCCGACACGGCGCCGCGATCGCTGCAACAGGCCCGATTCATCATCACACACACGAACGCGGAGCTCGCCGCGCTCAAACACAGCGTCGACCGATGGTTCATGGCGGCCGTGGCCTTCGGGATCGTGATGGCGGTCATTGGGGCGGGGTGGCTTTCGGGACAGGTGAGTCAACCGCTGAGCCGTCTCGCCGACCTGACAACGAAAGTGGATCTCGATCGTTCGGACGTCGCGTTCGCGACGGATCGAAGCGATGAAGTTGGTGACCTCTCTCGCCTGTTGGATACGATGACGCGACGGCTACGCGCGAGTGCGACACGGCTGCGTGACGCCGAGCACCGGGCGACCGTCGGCGACATCGCTCGCCAGGTGAACCACGACGTGAAGAACGGTCTCGTGCCTATTCGACACGTGCTGCGACACCTGGCGCAGGTCGAGCGGGACGACCCGCAACAGCTCGCAGCGGTTTTCACCGAGCGACGCGAGACGCTGGACGCGAGTGTCGAATACCTCGACGCGCTCGCCCGCAACTACGCGCGCCTGAGCCGCCCGATCGTCCGGCAGCCATGCGACCTGAACGCGCTGGTCCAGGTCGCGGCGGCGAGTGCGGCAGCCGACGAGCGCATTCCGGTCTGCCTCGAGCTCGATGTCCATGCTCCCGTCGTCTCGACCGACGCGCTGGTGGTGCGACGGATCCTCGACAATCTGGTGAGCAACGCGATGGATGCGGCTGGCCCGACAGGTGGTGCGGTCACCATCGCTACGCGAAACGGGGGATCGGGCGCCGCGCACATCGTCGTCACTGACACAGGACCGGGGATGACGGAAGGGCAACTCGCGCGCGCGTTCGACGACTTCCAGACTACCAAACCGAATGGCACGGGGCTTGGCCTGTCGATCGTGCGTCGGCTGACCAGCGACCTCGGTGCGACTCTGCGTGTCGATACAGCGCCCAATCGGGGTACAACGGTGGAAGTCGTCTTTGTAGCAGCTACCGAACGGCCCGCGGTCACGGGGCGCTAACCTCTCGTCTCGTGTCGACTGTTCTCGTCTGCGACGACAACGCTTCCCTCGCCGAGCAGTACGCGTACGATTTGCGGCGACTGGGGGGATATGACGTGCTCGTGGCAGCCACGGGAGACGCCGCGCTCGATGTGTTGACGCGAGAAGGCGTGGATTGCGTCATCCTCGATCTCGAGATGCCGGGGACCGACGGCTTCGCGGTGATGCGTGGCATGCGCGAGCGGGGCGTGGACGTCCCCGTGATTGTCTACACCGGCACAGGCAACTTCGATCGCTGTGTGCAGGCGATTCGCGCGGGTGCGTACAACTTCATTGACAAGGATGAGCCGGTCGAGCGCGTCGTGCGAGAGATCGAGAACGCCATTGAGCGGCGCGCGATCCTGGGGGAGGTGGCGCTTCTTCGGCGTTACGCGGCAGACGAGAGCGCCCTGATTGGAACGAGTGGTCCGATGCGCGCTCTCAAAGACGCGATCGCGCGCATCGCGCCAATACCGAGTCCCGTGCTCATCGTGGGCGAGAGCGGATCGGGCAAGGAACTGGTGGCTCGCGATGTCCACCGTCTGAGCGGCCGTCCGCGGGAACCCTTCGTAGCCGTGAACTGCGCGGCGCTCCCGGAGCAACTGGTCGAGAGTGAACTGTTTGGCCACGAGCGGGGCGCATTCACCGGCGCCCAGACCATGCGCAAGGGTGCCTTCGAGAGCGCCGGGCGCGGCACCCTGTTCCTGGACGAAATCGGCGAGCTCCCCGCCTCCGCACAGGCGAAGCTGCTACGGGTGCTCGAGAATCGGCAGGTCGTACGACTCGGCAGCACACGCGCGATCGATGTGCCTGCGCGAGTGATCGCCGCGACGAATCGGGACTTGGCGGTCGAAACGCAGGCCAAGCGCTTCCGCCGGGACCTGCTCTTCCGCCTCAATGTTCACGAGCTCAGCGTCCCGCCGCTGCGTGATCGTCTGTCCGACCTTCCCGAGATCGTTGAACGGCTTCTCGCCGTGGTATGCGAACGGTTTGGACTCCGCCAGAAACGACTTGCTCGCGATGTGTTACCGGTCCTGATGGGCTACGACTGGCGGCAGAACAACGTCCGCGAGCTGCGGAACGCCGTGGAGCGGATGGTGATCGCGGCTGACGGTGACGTCATCGGACCCGAGCACGTGCCGGCCGACATCCGCGACCACGCCATACCGCATACCACCGCGCCGGCTCGCAGCTTCATTGACCGGAAGGCCGAAGCCGAGCGGCGCATTGTCGTCGAAGCGCTCGAGCGCAACGCCTGGCACATCACTCACACTGCGCAGGATCTGGAGCTCGCCGATCACGCGAGTCTACTGAAGATCATGCGGAGGCTCGGGATCGACTCGCGGTAGCGCGGGTCGTGTCCAGCCGACCACAAGCGGCATTTCGCATCGTGTCCATCCGCACACGATCCGCCTAATCCGCGTCTGCGGCGCGCTCCGTAGTACTCGTGTAAGCGCTCTGTTCGCAACGACATAGGATTGGCGGTCGTGACCTCCACTGGTCCGGTCGGCCCTTTGCCTTTCCGGGGGCGTCCACCGGCATCACCGACTCGCGCCTCCGGGCGCACCACAGGAGGAGGTCCATATGTACCGCACCACGAACCAATCTCGGTATCCCTTCAGCCGCCCCTCGGGGGAGGGGCGGGCGGCCGTCGGCAGTCTCGCCGCTGCGGCGGTCGTCGTCGCGATCATCGTCGCGTGTGAGCATAGCCGAACACCCCAACAGGCGAATGGCAGCGTTGCGACTCCACCGACCGCTGAGCCAGTGGCGCTGACACCGGCTTCGGCCGCTCCAACAGCGTCGGTGCCGACGGTCTCGCCGGACGTCTCGTACGCGACGGCGGAGTCGGCCTACACCGCTCGCCACTATCCGGTCGCGACCGAGATGTTCACCGCCTACACGGTGCGACGTCCGGAGAATCCATGGGGGTATTACATGCTGGGTCTGTCCGCGTGGCACGCCGGTCAGCTCGATCGCGCCCAACACGCGTTCGAGAACGTCATCGCACGAGACCCGCGACACGTGAAAGCGCTCGTCAACCTGGCGCGGGTCCTACTCGAGCAAGACCAGGCGACGGACGCCCTCGCACGTGTCAACGACGCGCTGGCGATTGATTCCGGGCTCGGGGAAGGCTGGCGCGTGCTTGGTCGCACCCAAGCGCAGCTCGGCCACACTGACGCGGCCATCGACGCCTACCACCAAGCGCTGACCATCGACTCGTCCGACGTCTGGTCACTGAACAACCTGGGCCTCGTGTTGATCGACGCGGGCCGGTTCAGCGACGCCGTCGAGCCATTGAGCCGTGCTGCTCAGCTCGATAGCACCGTCCCCGCGTTCAGCAACAACCTGGGCATCGCGCTCGAAAGGGGCGGTCAACTCGATGCCGCCGCCAAAGCGTATCAGCAAGCTCTGTCGGCAGATAGCGGGTATGTAAAGGCCAAGGTCAGTCTTGAGCGGCTCAAGGCGAAGGGAGTTGGCGGGTGCTGAACGGCAGGGGCCAGGGGTCAGGGGTTGGGGGTCAGGGGGGTACAAACCGAAAGGCCAGTCGCAGGGCATTGCGGCTGGCCTTTTGGTTCGTTCCCTGACCCCTGACCCCTGACCCCCGACCCCGCCGTTCAGCCCCCTTGCTCTTACCCAGCGAAGGGCCCCAATCTCCGGTAAACCGACCGGAGGTGGCCATGCACTCGTACGGCACCGAGGGAATCCGCAACGTGGCTGTAGTTGGTCACGGCGACTCTGGGAAAACGCAATTAGTCGCCGCCTGCCTGTACACCGCGGGGATGACACCGCGACTTGGCAAGGTGAGTGACGGGTCGACCGTGACTGATTGGGACGAGGAGGAGATCAATCGGAAGATCTCCATTCAAACCGGCGTTGCATACGCCGAGTGGACGCCAAAAGACGGCGGCGAGCCAACGAAGGTGAACCTGTTGGACACGCCTGGTTACTCGACCTTCATCAACGACACGAAAGCCGCGATGATCGTAGCCGATGCGGCACTCGTCGTCGTGGACGCGGCCGCCGGCGTACAGGTCGTCACGGAAAAAGTCGCCGAGTTCGTCTCCGAGTACGACGTCCCGCGGGCTTTCGTACTGAACCGGATGGATCGGGAGCTCGCAAGCTTTGAGCGGTCGCTCAACTCCGTGCGCGACGCGTTTGGACGTGGTGTGGTGCCCGTGCATCTGCCGATCGGCGAGGAGAAGAAGTTCCGCGGCATCGTCGACCTCGTGACCATGCAGGCGCTCTTGTATACGCCCGATGGCGACGGCAAGCCGACATGCCAGGACATCCCGGAGGACATGGCCGCGGCCGCGCAGGCCGCGCACGAGGCGCTCGTGGAAATGGTGGCAGAAGGCGACGATGCGCTCATGCAGGAGTTCTTCGACGAAGGGACGCTGCCCGTCCCGGATTTGAAGAAGGGGCTTCGGGAGGCGGTGCAGGCCAAGCGCCTCTTCCCCATCCTCGTCGCGTCGGGCGTGCACAACATCGGGGCAGATGCCGTGCTCGCTTTCATCGTCGAGGCCCTGCCTGCACCATCCGCGCGTGGCACCGCCATGGCGACCACGCAGCTCGAGGACGGAGAGGTTGTGCGCCGCGCGATCCGAGACGGTGAGCCGCTCTCGCTCTTCGTGTACAAGACGCTGGCAGACCCGTTCGCCGGGCGCATCACGTATTTCAAGGTGATGTCTGGCGTGCTGAAGAACGATGCGACGGTCCAGAACTACGTGCGCAACACGTCGGAGCGCATTCAGCATCTGCAGATCATGCAAGGGAAGACCGCGACGCCCGCGGCCGAGTTGCATGCGGGCGATCTGGGTGCGGTCGCCAAGCTCAAGGACACGCTGACGGGCGATACGCTCGGGGACAAGCACGCGCCCTTGTTCTACCAACGGGCGCGCCTCCCGGAGCCGTCGATCACCTTCGCGGTCGAGCCAAAGACCCGCGCGGACGAGGATCGCATCGGCACGGCGATCCACCGTATCCTCGACGAGGACCCGATCCTGCGCTTTTCACGCGACCCGCAGACCAAGGAGTTCCTGTTGGCTGGCGCGAGTCAGCAGCACATCGAGGTCGTCGTCGCGAAGTTGCGCAAGCGCTACCACGTCGAGCTCACGCTCAAGCCGCCCAAGGTTGCGTACCGCGAGACGATTCGGGGCAAAGCGGACGCCGAGGGTCGTCACAAGAAACAGAGCGGCGGGCACGGCCAGTTCGGTGTCTGCAAGATCAAGCTGGAGCCGCTGCCCCGGGGCAGCGGGATCGAATTCGTGGACGACATTGTCGGTGGCGCCATTCCGCGGACGTGGATTCCGTCGGTCGACCGCGGCGTGCGCGAAGCAGCAGAACGCGGCTATCTGGCGGGCTTCCCGGTCGTGGACTTCCGGGTGAGCCTCTACGACGGGAAGTACCACGACGTCGACTCATCGGACATTGCCTTTCAGATCGCCGGCTCGCTCGCGTTCAAGGAGGCGATGAGCCATGCGCGCGCCGCGCTGCTGGAGCCTCTCATGCAGGTCGAAGTGCGAGCGCCCGACCAGTACTCCGGCGCGCTACTCGGTGATCTCAGCGGCCGACGCGGCCGCATCAGTGGCAGTGAGACGCGCGGCCACACGGTCATCATCAAGGCGCTCGTCCCGCTCGCCGAGATGCTGAGCTACGGCACCGACCTCACCTCGATGACGCAAGGGCGCGGGAGTTTCTCGATGGATTTTTCTCACTACGACTACGTCCCCAACGAGATAGCGGATAAAGTCGTCACTGCGCACAAACCACACGCGCACGTGGAGACAGACGACGTGCACGTAAGGTGACAAAGGCGACGTTAGACGTTGGACGTTAGACGTTGGAAGAAAACCTCGAGGGCCAGCCAGATGCACCGTGGCTGGCCCTCGAGGTTTGTTCTAACGTCTAACGTCTAACGTCCAACGTCTAACGTCCAACGTCTAACGTCTAACGTCCAACGTCTAGCAGTCTACCAACTCGATCTTATCTGGGCCGTTGGGCACCATGCACAGGAACTCGAAGTTCTCTCCCTCGTGTGCCTTGTACCAGTGTGGTGTGCCCGCCGGGATGTAGAGCACATCGCCGCGGCTCACCTCCACGGTCCGATCGCCGATCCCGATCGTCGCTCGGCCTGCCAATACGTACTGCTCGTGCTCGACGGTATTGGTGTGCGGCGGCATCCCTCCGCCCGGTTGCATCACGAACCGGCGCATCGCGAAATGCGGCCCTTCATTGGGTCCGATCAGGACCTGGCGCGTGGTCTTCGTGCCCGCAGCGACCGCTTCCTGGGGTACGTCGGCTGAGTGTCGGACGGAGGACATGGGGGAAAGATAAGAGGATTGGACGTTAGACGTTGGACGTTAGACGTTGGAAGACAACCTCGAAGCCAGTTGGACGCACCGTGGCTGACCTCGCGGTTTGTCTTCCAACGTCTAACGTCCAACGTCTAACGTCCAACGTCTATTCCCCCTCACCCACCGTAGCAATACGTGCACCCCTTCTCCTGTGCACGGTTCACGGCCAGCACGCCGACCGGAACGAGTGTCATCCCGGGCAACAGATTCTGAGTCCAGTCTTGCTTGGCAGCGTCGGCGCTTACCCCGGCACCTTTCGCCGCCATACCGCTCAAGACGGTCAGCGCGACGTTGCACACCGTGAAGATCACGCCGCGGTTGGTCAACGTCGGGATGTCGGACCCCGGGGCCATGACGCCATCGGCATGCGCGTAGGGATTTCGCACGGCCGGCGCTTTCGTGGCCGGATCGGTGACCTTGAATGTCTCGCCGATCTTGTACTTGGCCCACATGGCATCGGGCAGTGCCATGGGCATGGAGAAGTGCCGGAAGCCCACGACCGCCGTCAGGTCCTTGTCGGTCAACCCGTAGGCTTCGTGGTTGAGGTTGAGGAAGTTCATCGCGAACGCCAGTGCGAACCCGTCATTGTACGTCACGGCATCGAAGAACTGCTTGTGCTTCCCCGTGATCTTGTCGAGCCACGCGTCGCTCCAGGGAGCGCGCGCGTGGCCGGCGCCAACGAGTGGCGCACTCATGCTCGCGAACGCCTCACCCGGCGCGAAGGGAATCGCAGCTGCGGCGAGCGCAACAGCGCCGACGCCGAGTTGCCCGAGAAACTCTCGCCGGCGGGCGGCCGCGCCGGGCACCTCCGAAGGTACCACCTGGTTGTGCTCGAGACTGCTCTGCATGGTCGAACCTCCACGTGTGAGAGCGGTCGAACGATGTGTGTCCTATTGCCACGTCAGGCGCGAAGCCGCGCCGGTCCTACATGCCGGCAGCCTGGGAATCGGTGGAGATGAAGCCGCGGTTCGAGTTCCGGGCCAACATGTCGTGATTGTCTGTCGCTGTACGGTCCACTGGCTAAATCGACGTTGCAACCATAACCCCGACAGGCCGAGCCTGCTATGGCCGAATTACGGACTCAAGTCCGGGGAGTAGTAGAGCGCGAACTCAACGAACTTCGATACCTCGACCATGTCGCGCCCGACGAATTCAATGGAATGCGAGGCCGTGCGCTGCACGATGGGCAGGTAGCTCAGCGCCTCGGCGGGGCGGTAGTTCTTGAACGTCAGATCGAGATGGATCGGCGCCTTTGCCACGTAAGGGTGTAGCGAGGCGCGCCGCGCAACCCCCGCCTTCACCTTCTCGCGAATGAGTGCTTGGGCCGCCTGCGGCGTCATGGTCGCGGCGGCGTGAAAGCTAATGGCCCGCTTGACCACCGCCCCTTCGATGGGGCCGATGATGCGCTGCGCTTCTGCCACGGCGTAATTGTCGCCCGAGATCGCTACGACGGGCACGCCGAACTCGCCCGCGACCGCGGCATTGAAGCCTGCTTCATCCATGTAGATGCCGTCGAGCTGCACACCTGCGAGGTAGGCGCTGGAAAAGGTGTGGGCGCGCACACCGGCCGGGCTCGTCGTGGATGCGTGATACCCGATGAAGACCGCGGCCGCGAAGGAAGAATCGATGCCCTCCATCATGCCGAGCGGCCGGGGTGAGGACCGAATGATCGTCACGTCCGGTGGGAACTGCTCGATCAGCAGGTTCTCCTGATTGCCGTGTGAATCGCTGACGACGAATTCGGTGGCCCCCGCGTCGCGGGCCCCCTGGATCGCCGCCAACGCCTCCGCAGTCATGAACTGGCGGAACCGCTCGTACTCGAATCCACTCGGCAAGAGTTGGTCGGCGGTTACCACTCCAGCGACACCTTCCATGTCGACGGAGATATAGACCTTGACCGGGCGCTGAGCAGTGGCCGACGCCAGAGGGACAAGCGCGAGCGCGGTCGCGAGACGCAACGAGCGAAGCATGATCGATGGGGGAGGAGGTGGATCGCGAAGTTATCGATGCTCGAACGGAGCGACCAGGGCGACCGCCGGCCAGTCAATGCACGCCGCGTACAGCCGTTACCGGCAGATCCCGCTCCGCCGCCCAGCGCTCCCATTCCTCGGCGGTCCTGCCCCGGAAGGCTGCGCCAAGTGTTTCGGCATTGCCACGCTCGGCGCTCACCCCCAGCGCATTGAGCAGTCCACTCATGAAATGCGGCTCGAGAGCGGCTACCGCGACCCACCCGTCGGCCGCCGCATACAGCCCGTAGCCCGGAAACCCGCCCCCCAACACCTGGCCCGGGGCCGTCACTCCGAACCGGAAGGGGTCGGCGAATGCATCGACCGCGTCCGACAGCGGCACATCGTGGCGCGAGATCCCTTGCCCGCGCTCCCGGCCAAGGAGCGCCGCCAGCGCCGCCTGGGCGGCGCGCTCCGCGCCGGCCAGGTCCGCGATCAAGCTCCGCGGCATCGCGGGCGGATCCAGCAGGCCCGATTGGGCCTGATACGTCAGGTCGTGCCCGGGCTCATTGTCGCGTGGTACCGGGTATCCCACGATCGCCACGTGACATAGCTGTGGATAGCGCGGGCGCAGGGCCGCCCACCCCAGTCCGAGTCGTTCCAACGCGGCCGGCCGAAGCGCCGTCACCAGGAGATCCGCCGACCCGAGTAGCGCGCCCAATCGCTCGCGCCCGGCGGGGTCCTTCAGATCGAGTGTGGTCGTCGCCTGCCCGGTCCGCAGCGCCTCGTACCACGGTCGACACATGTGTGCCAATGGATCACCCGCCGGCGGCTCGACGATGATCACCGACGCGCCGTAGCCGCGGAGCCGCTGCACGGCAACCAGCGCGGGGACGTAGACCGCGATGCACACAACGCGGATGCCTTGCAGCGGTGAGCTCATGATGGGGCGGGAGGTTAAGGGAAATGGCGCGGCAGGACGAGGGTCTTGCGACGCGCCGGCGCGGACCAGCAATCTAGGCGACTGTGGTAACCGCTTACGGCGACCCGCCACGGTTCGACGGCCGGTCGCCACCCGTGCGCTCTCTTGTCGGAGGAAGTCCCGTGGGTGCCCTCTGTCGCCACCGCAGCCGAGTCGCGGTGCATCATCTCGCCATTGCCCTCACCGGCGTCGGGCTGCTCATGTCCGTTCGCGCTCGGAAGGCCGCCGCCCAACAGCCGACGAGTTCCGACACGCTCCTCTTCCGGGCCCTTACCTGGCGCGACATCGGCCCGTACCGGGGCGGCCGCTCCGTCGCCGTCGCGGGATCGCCCAGCCGAGCGCACGAGTATTGGTTTGGCACGACTGGCGGCGGCGTGTTCAAGACGACCGACGATGGCATCCGCTGGACCGCCCCGAGCGACAAGTACTTCGGCGGGACCGTCGGCGGCATCGGCGTGAGCGAGTCCAATCCCGACATCGTATACGTCGGCACCGGAGAAGGCGACATTCGCGGCAACGTCTCGCACGGCGACGGCGTGTACAAGACGACCGATGGCGGGAAGACCTGGACGCATGTCGGACTCGTCGAGACCCGACAGATTTCGCGAGTCCGCGTCGACCCGCACAATCCCGACATTGTCTACGTCGGAGCCTTCGGGCACGTATGGGCACCGAACCCCGACCGGGGCCTCTTCAAGACCACCGACGGCGGCAAGACGTGGGCGAAGATCCTCTTTCGCAACGACTCGACCGGCATCTCGGACGTGATTCTCGATCCGAGCGACTCACGCACGATCTACGCGGCGTTCTGGCAGGCCGGGCGCAAGCCGTGGATCCTCGTCAGCGGCGGAGCGGGGAGCGGCATCTTCAAGAGTGTCGATGCCGGCGCGACCTGGACCGAGTTGACGCGGAAGCCGGGGCTGCCACACGGCATCATCGGCAACATCGGCCTCGCCGTTTCGGCGGCGAATCCGCGGCGGGTCTGGGCGCTCGTCGAGGCCGACTCGGGCGGTGTCTTCCGGTCTGACGACGGCGGCGAGACGTGGACTCGCACGAACAGCGAGCGCAAGCTGCGCCAGCGCGCGTGGTACTACACCAAGATCTACGCCGATCCCAAGGATCCCAACACCGTCTACGCGCTGAATACGAATTTCTATCGCAGCACCGATGGCGGACGAACCTTCAAGAACATCCCGGTGCCGCACGGCGACAACCACGACTTGTGGATCGCTCCGAACGATCCGCAGCGCATGATCGAGGGCAACGATGGCAGCGCGAACATCTCCTCCAACGGCGGCAAGTCGTGGTCGGAGCAGGATAACGCGTCGGCGCAGTTCTACCACGTGACGACGACGATGGACTTCCCCTACAAGGTGTGTGGTGCGCAGCAGGACAACACCACCTTGTGCGGACCGAGTGCGGAGACCGGCGGCATCGACATCGGCGAGTGGCACGAGGTGGGCGGCGGCGAGAGCGGATACATCCAGGTGCGTCCCGACAACACCGACATCGTCTACGCGGGGAGCTACTCGTACCTGTCTCGCAAGGACATGCGCACGGGCCTCCAGAAGGAGATCACGCCGTGGCCCGAGAACCCGATGGGGCATTCGGCCGAGGATCTTCGATACCGATTCCAGTGGACGTTCCCGATTGAGATCTCACCGCACGACCCGCATACGTTGTATGCCGGATCGAACGTGCTGTTCAAGTCGGTCACCGATGGCCAGTCGTGGCAGGCGATCTCCCCGGATCTGACGAGACACGATCCGGCGACACTCGGTCCCTCGGGCGGGCCGATTACCAAGGACCAGACATCGGTCGAGTACTACGCGACGATCTTCTCGATCGGCGAGTCGCCGATCCGCGCCGGACTGATCTGGACCGGCAGCGACGATGGCGTGATCGAGGTCACGCGTGACGGCGGCACCAGTTGGACGAAAGTCTCGCCGACCGAGTGGGGCGACTGGATGCGCATCTCGAGCATCGAGCCCTCGCACTACGATCCGGCCACGGTCTACGTCGCGGGCAATCGCTACCAGCTCGATGACATGCGGCCATATCTCCTGAAATCGACCGACTACGGACACACGTGGACGCTGATCACCACTGGCATTCCTGCCACCGAGTTCACGCGCGTCGTGCGCGAGGATCCGGTGCGCCGCGGGCTCCTGTATGCCGGCACCGAGCGCGGGGTGTATGTGAGCTTCGACGATGGCGCGCATTGGCAGTCGCTGCAGCGCAACCTGCCCGCGGTTCCGATTCACGATCTGGCGGTCAAGGACAACGATCTCGTCGCGGCGACACACGGGCGGTCGTTCTGGATTCTCACAGACGTGTCTCCGCTGCGGCAGATGACTGCGGCGACGACGACCGCACGCATGCATCTCTTCAAGCCTGCCACGGCGTATCGCGTCAGCTGGAGCAATCCGGGACCCGGCGCCAACGGGCCGCATCCGCGAGGGACCAATCCCCCCAACGGGGCCGTGATCTACTACACCCTGCCCGATTCCACGCAGGCTGTTACGATGGAATTCCTCGACTCGGCAGGGCACCTCGTGCGGCGCTTGAGCTCACGTCTCGACAGCGCCGGCCTCGCCGATAGCGTGGAACACGCCGATAGCGTCAAGGCAGCACGGCGTGATAGCCTCACCAAGGCCGGCGTGTCGACGGACAGCATCGCGAAACTCCTCGCGAGACCCGATACGTCGCATGCGGACGAAGCCGCGTTTGGTGATGAGGGGTCGCACCACATGCCCCGACCGCCGCGTGTGCCTGCCAAGAAGGGGCTCAACATGTTCGCGTGGAACATGCGCTATCCGGACGCGAGCGGCTTCGACAACCTCATTATGTGGGCGGCGAGTGTGAGCGGACCAGTCGCTCCACCCGGCCGCTACACCGTGCGCCTTACTGTCGGCAACGACACACAGTCCCAACCGCTGATCATCAAGGCGGACCCGCGGAGTACCGCGACTCCTGCCGGGCTCCAGGCCCAGTTCGCGCTTCTCATGCAGATCCATGATCGCTTCGGCGCGGCCAACGACGCGGTGAAGACGATCCGAAACGTCGCGTACCAGATACACATCGACAGTGCGGCCGGAGCGGCCTTCGTGAGCGCCACCGCGCCGGTCGTCGATCGCATGAGCGCGATCGAGCGCGAGCTCTATCAGGTGAAGAACCAAAGCGGACAAGACCCACTCAATTTTCCGATCATGCTGAACAACAAGATCGCCTCGCTCGCCAGTACCGTCGCGAGCGCGGACGGGCGACCGACGGCGCCGTCGTACGCCGTGTTCCGCCTGCTGTCGGCGCAGCTCGATACGCAGCTCGTCGCGCTGAAGGCCGTCCTGATCACCGATATCCCGAAACTCAACGTCATGCTGCGCGCGGCCGGACAGCCGGAGATCGTCCCGCGCGCAGTGGAACCGCCGACACCCAAGCCGCCGAAGACGACCGCGGTGACGAGTGTAGTGCAATGAGGGGAACAACAAAGGGTCAGGGATCAGGGATCAGGGCTCGGGGGACGGCAACAGTAACCACTGACCGCAGCGGATCGAATGATCGGCGGGTAGGGGCGACGCATGCGTCGCCCTTCGCCGCCCGGCGCTGTGTGCTCGGTGCAATTTTGTCGGCCGTGTGCACCGTCGTGCCATTTGCAGCATTCGCCCAATCGGCGACAGGCCCGATTCCCGATGCGGCCTACGCGGCGTTACGGTGGCGGCTCGTGGGTCCGTCTCGCGGCGGTCGTGCGCTCGCGATCGAGGGGATTCCCGGCGATCCGTCGACGTTCTACTTCGGTGCGGTGGGGGGCGGCGTCTGGCGCACGCGCAACGCCGGCGTCACCTGGCAACCGCTGACCGACGGACAGCCGTTCGCATCCGTTGGCGCGCTCGCGATCGCCCCCTCGGATCCGAACACGATCTATGTCGGCTCGGGCGAGGCCGACATGCGCTCCGACATCACGTACGGCCAGGGGATGTGGAAGTCGACCGATGCCGGCGCGCATTGGCAATCGATCGGCCTGGCCGATACGCGCCAGATCGGTCGCATTCTCGTCGATCCGCACAACGCGAACGTCCTGCTCGTCGCGGCGCTCGGGCACGCCTACGCCGGCAACACGGAGCGCGGCGTTTTCCGGTCGACCGACGGCGGACAGAGCTGGAGCAAGGTGTTGTATCGGGATGAGCACACGGGCGCGATCGATCTCGCTTTCGACCCGACCGATCCTCGCGTGGTCTACGCTGCGCTCTGGCAAGCGCAGCGGACGCCGTGGAGTCAGTATCCGCCGGCCGAGGGCCCGGGGAGCGGCATCTACAAGTCCACCGACGACGGTGTCACGTGGACTGAGATCACGGGACGCGGACTTCCGACGGGGCAGCTCGGGCGCATTGGACTCGCGGTGGCCCGCGGGTCGGGCGGCGCGATCGTCTACGCGCTCTTCCCCGAGGTGCGCGACAGCGCGGCGGGACTCTATCGCTCCGATGATGGCGGGGCTTCGTGGCGGCGCGCGGGTGGCGATCCGCGCATCGGGCGTGGGTGGTACTTCGGCCAGGTGTTCGTCGATCCCACGGACGCGAATGTGCTGTACCTCAACGGGCAGTCCATCCTCAAGTCGGTGGACGGCGGTCGGACATACACCGCCATCAAGGGTGCGCCGGGCGGCGACGACTATCACTACGTCTGGATCGACCCAACCAATCCGCGCCACCTCGCGTTCGCCAGCGATCAGGGCGTGGGGGTGAGTCTCGACGGCGGCGAGACATGGAGTGGCTGGTACAATCAACCGACGGCGCAGTTCTACCACGTGATCACCGATGATCGCTGGCCATACTGGATCTACGGCGCGCAGCAAGATGCCGGCGCGGTCGGGATCGCCAGTCGCAGCGACTACGGCGAGATCACGTTTCGCGACTGGCTCCCGCCGGGCAACGGCGAAAGCGGCTACCTCGCGCCCGACCCACGCGACTCGACGATCATGTATGGAGGCGGGCCGTACGGAGAGGTCGTACGCATCGATCGGACGACGGGTCAGGTGCAGGACATTCGTCCATGGCCGCTCGGTTCCTTTGGACAACCGATGCCGGCACGGAGATACCGCTTCACCTGGACGTCGCCGCTCGTCTTCGACCCGGTCGACAAGCGCACGTTGTACTTCGGCTCACAGATCCTGCTGCGCACGACCGACGGAGGGTTGCATTGGGAGGAAGCGAGCCCGGATTTGACCGGGGCGGCGCCGAGGGCCCAACGTCCCAGCGGGCCGCCGACGGTCGCCGATGCTTCCGCGAAAGGATGGGGGGTGATTTACGCCGTCGCGCCGTCGCCTATTCGGGAAGGACTCATCTGGGTCGGGACGGACAACGGCCGGATCCAGGTCACGACGGATCGCGGCCTCCACTGGCGAGACGTCACACCTTCTGGCGTCGAGCCGTGGAGCAAGGTCAGCATCATCGACGCGTCGAAGCTCGATAGCGGCACCGCCTACGCCGCGGTCGACCGGCATCGACTCGACGACATCGGACCATACATCTATCGCACGCACGACCTGGGCCGGCACTGGACGCGAGCCGACCAGGGGATCCCGGCGGGCGCGTACGTGCGCGCCGTGCGCGCCGATCCTGTGCGACGGGGTTTGCTGTATGCGGGGACTGAGCTGGGTGTGTTCGTGTCATTCGACGACGGTGACCATTGGCAGTCGCTCCAGCTCAATCTGCCGCTCGCCCCGGTGCATGATCTCGTCGTGCACGGGGTCGATCTCATCGCCGCCACGCACGGTCGTTCCTTCTGGGTGCTGGACGACATCACGCCGCTCCGTCAGGTGACGGCGGCAGTCGCGCAGGCGCCAGTTCGTCTCGCGCGACCATCGATGGCGGTCCGTCTGCGGCAGAGTGAAAACAGCGACACTCCACTCCCGCCGGAGGTCCCACACGGCGACAACGCGCCGACGGGCGCTTTGATCGACTACTGGCTCGCGTCGCGACCGAGCGATCCGGTGCGGCTCGAGATTCTCGATGGGGCGGGTCACGTCCTGCGCCGCTTTGCGAGTGACCAGCCCACGGACACCGTGCGAGCCTACGAGCCCAGCGCGCCGCCATACTTCATGACGCGCTGGTTGCCGCGACTCGAGCCGCTCACTGCGAATGCGGGTCACAACCGGTTTGTCTGGGACCTGCGCGCGCCGCGGCCTTCCGCTCGGATCTACGAATACAGCAGCGGAGTGGTTCCAGGCCGTGGCGCCGAAATCGAGCCGGCCGGCCCCCTGGTGGTGCCGGGCCAGTATCAAGTGCGCCTCACGGTCGGGAGCGAGACCCAAACCCAACCCCTCGTCGTCGCATTGGATCCGCGAGAGCGAGTCTCTGCGACGGCGCTCGAGGCACAATTCGTCCTCGCCTCGCAAGTCGCCACCGCGTTGAGCGAAGCGACGGCGCTGGACCGTTCCGTACGTGGCATCCACGACTCCCTGGCGGCGCGCCGCGCCGGTGCACCGCCGGCGATCGGCGACGCCATGACGAAGCTGCAAAGTACGCTCGACTCGCTCGACGTCGGCGAGACGATCGGTGGGCTCGTCGCGCTGGGAAAAACCATTGGCGGGGCGGACCGCATGCCGACCGCGTCGATGCAGGCGGTCTACACGACGCTCCGATCGCAGCTCGCATCACAACAGAAACGCTGGCGCGACGCGCAAATGCAAGACGTTAGACGTTAGACGTTGGACGTTAGAGACAAAACTCGAGGGCCAGCTAGATGCGCCATAGCTGGCCCTCGCGGTTTGTTCCAATGTCTAACGTCTAACGTCTAACGTCCAGCGTCCAGCGTCTACGGTCGATCGCACGTCACCACGCGCTCACTGTCCGGCCGGACGTGATCGGCCGCGGTCTTTGGCTGCTTCTTGGGCTGGCCGACGTAGACGACGCAGCTCTTGCCGGGCAGGTCGGACGTCGTCGCTCGCGCGGCCCAGCCATGATCGTTTTCGTCCAGCAGCGTGACATGAACGGGTGTAGCGGGGTGGTACCCCACGGTCGTGAAGTCCTTCGAGTACTTGCCGGTTTCGGAGTGGTAGGCCTGCTCCGCGGTGAGCAGCCCACCGAGCTCACGACGCAGCGCGTCGGCGATGTCTGCGGGGGTTGCCGGCGTAGCGGACCGGTCCCGCTGGCGACGCGCGCCATCGATCAACCGCGTCGCGTCAGCCATGAGTTGCATCGCACGCGCGAACACCGCTCCCGTGGTGACGGGGTGAATCGTGTGGCCCGGGTCTACCCATCGCACGAGGTAGCCGCGATAGAAGTAGAACCGCAGCTCCGGATCGTGTGGTGTCTTGCCGTCGTCGGTGCGCACGCGAGCGCGGATCTCGAAAGGTGCGCCGTCCCAGAAGTAATAGGACACGGTCGAGTGTCCAGCGCTCCCGGCATAGCTGGCCACGATCGTGCGCAATGTGTCCCCTTCGAATGCCGCCGTGAGTCGGCCACGGCCCACCGGCCACCGCTCGAGACCGATGCTGTCCAAGGTCGTTTCGTACTGCCGGTAATGCAGCGTGTTGTCGTTGATCAGCTTGTAGCGCGCGCGGATGATGCGCATCGCCGAATCAGCCCGCTGGGCCCCTGCGGGCGAGGGCTGAGCGGTCAGTGTGACCGAAGCGACGATGAGAAGCGCGACTCGGAACGTCATGCTTCATGGGGACGAATACCAGGCCGGTGGGATAACGGCGAACGGCGGGTTTTGTCGTTGCCGTTCCCAGACCCCAGACCCCAAACCGCCATTCAATCCCTACTGCTTCACTCCCGCCTCTTTCTCCGCCATTTGGATCGCGGCATACGCATTCACGATCCCGCCGGTCACGGAGAGCGAACCGAATGGAACGTGCTGCCCGTCCGGTGAGCCGGGGCGCACGACCATGCGGTCCGGGTATCGCGTGGCCGACGCGAGGATGATGCGTTTGACGTCGGCCGCCGTCAGCGTGGGGTAGTATGCAAAGAGGAGTGCGGCGAGACCGCTGACGACCGGCGAGGCCATGCTGGTGCCGCTCTCGCGCTCGAAGCGGTTGCCTGGAACGGTCGACAGAATGTCGACGCCAGGTGCAAAGACGTCGACTCGGTCGTGACTGTAATTGCTGAACAATGCCGCCAGGCTGTCTCCGCCGTGCCACGACGACGCGCCCACCTCGATCCAGTTCTGTGCGCGGCCACCATCCTCATATCGCGGGCTCGGGAAATTCGGCGAGTCGTCTTCGTTCGCGCCCTCGTTGCCGGCAGCGTGAACCATCAACACCCCGTGTGTGTCGGCGTAGCGGACCGCTGCGTCGACGGTCGGTTTCTCGGGGGAGAAGCCTTTCCCGAAGCTCATGTTGATGACGCGAGCCCCGTGATCGACCGCGTACCGGATCGCGTTGGCGACATCTTTATCTCGCTCGTCGCCATCGGGGATCGCCCGCACCATCATGATTTTCACAGGCGAGGCAATGCCGTCGACGCCGTGCTGATCGTCGTGGGCGGCGCCAATGATGCCCGAGACGTGCGTGCCATGCTCGGCATCGGGCCCCATGACGTCGGCACTTCCGTAGCGCGATTCAGACACGTCGTGGTAGTGGTCGCCCACGACCGTGCGCGCCTCGAACGACGGATTGAGCCCGTGCTCCAGGTCCGACCGCAGTTGGGTCTCGGCCTCGCCGATCGTGCTAAACGTCAGCCCGTGCGACGCGAGCGCCAGGTAAATGCGGCGCGCTTGCGCGGTGGCGCTATCGTATGGGTGGAGTGCCTCGACCCTCGCCGGGGTCAGGGAGTCGCCGCCGACCGCGTGCGCGAGCAGCGTGGTGGCACGGTGCAGGGCCTCACTGATCTCACCCGCCCGTTCGAGCTCCTGCTGCGCGGAGGCGCGCCGTGCTGTGAACTCCGAATCGATCGCCGGGCAGCGTGCAGCGATCGAAGCGGGCAGGGGAACAGACGAGTCGTTCCCCTGGTTCTTGCAGCGCACAGCCATCCGCGTCAGCTCGTACGTGTCCCAATGGACGGCGCCCGTGGCGCCGGCGATGAAATCCCAGCCATGCACATCGCCCGGGTGGCCGTCGGCGCCCGGATGTGGGTTCGTCCACAAACTCGAGCGCAGATCGGCGTTGGCGGTATCGATGCCGCCATCGATGACGGCGACGAGCACTGGCTGCGGCGTCTTGCCACGCAACAGCTCCCGCTCCGCACGGTCTAGACTGATCCCCGGCAGGTGGTCGGCGGTCATATCGAGGCGCTGCCATTCGGCGGGTGCTTCGCCAGGCGCGGTGGCGATCGACGCGGAAGCGGGAGGCGGCGCCGACGCCGTGGTCGGGGCGGGCGCGGGACTCGGAGGCGCGGCCGGACGTCCGGCCCCACCCGTAGTGCAACCCGCAGCCGCGAGCAAGGCGACGCTGATGGAAAGACGAAGATGCATAGGGCGAAGGTTAATCGGCAGCAAAAGGTGAACAACCGGGTGCCGCGTTAAGATCCCCCGAGCAGGGAGACGTGTGTCAGCGCAGTGTTAGCTCATGCCTCATCAGGGCAACGGTCGAGGCGGCGGGCAGGATCAAAGCCCGAAGTCGCGGTGTGGCCCTGGTTGTCCACCTCTAGCCCCATCCCCCCATGCTCAAGTCACGCGTGTTGCACCCAGCTCTCGTCGCTGCGGTCGGCCTTCTGCCGGCGTTCGCCGGCGCGCAGATGTCCAACACCTCCAGTGCGCAAAGCGTGCCCAACAGCGCGGACGCGGCTGAGGTGCGCAAACAGTTCATGGACGACCTGGACACCCTGCACACCAAGTTCGTGGCACTGGCAAATGCGTTTCCCGCGGACAAGTTCGCGTGGCGACCGCAACCGGGCGTTCGGTCGGTCGGAGAAGTGTTCATGCATGTCGCGAGCGAGTTCTACGTGTACACGCCGATGGCCTACGGTGCCACGCCGTCACCAGTCGTGGCACCCACCGACGCGGCGATGAAGAAGTTCGAGGCGGGGTCCACCAAGCCCGACGTGCTCAAGCATCTCGCCGACGGATTTGCCTACTGCAAGCGTGTGTTGTCGGCCGAGGATCCCGCGACCATAGCCGGCGAACGCAAGTTGTTCGGTGGCCAGCACACCATCATCGAAACCTCCTTCGGCATGGGCGGCGATCTCCACGAGCATCTGGGCCAGCTCATAGCCTACGCCCGCATGAACGGCATCACGCCACCGTGGAGTAAATGATCGAGCGGCGGCGAGGCACCGGCGCAAACGCCAAACCGAGCACCGGCTGGGCGTTTGCGTCTTTGTGAGGCCGCGGGACGTCGCCGCGACTGCCTCCCGCCGCCCGTAGGGGCGATGCGTTGCGTCGCCCCTACCGATGCGGCCGCCCTGGACGAATCGGTGTGACGATGCCCAGCACGACGAGATACACCGATAGCACGATGCACGTCATCCACTCCCAGAACGCGAAGCTGAGATAGACCGGCACGCCGCGCGCACGCCAGGAGAGTCCGACCCAGCGCAGCTCCGGCAGTACGTAATAGACGTAGACTTGTGCGAGGCCGGCGAGGACGATCGGAGCCGCTAGCAATCCGGCCAGGGCCAAACCAACGGCGTGACGACGCACGCCGTCGCGCGCGCCCACGGTCCGCCCGACGAGATCCAGAGTGAGTCGCAAGAGCCCGACACACAGGCCGGTGAATGCCAGCAACGTCAGGAGCTCGTGTCCCTTCGGAATGCCGGGCAGGGGAAGCGGCAGCACACTTGCGCCGATCATGCACGCCGAGCCCCAGCGCAGCCAGTACAGGCCTTTCGGCCGCGATGCACTCTCGGATTCCGTTCCCCGCGGTGGCGCGAGCGCGACCGTCCAACACAACACTGCGAGTCCACAGAGGCCAATCCCAGCCGCAGCCCACGCCCGGCCCGAGGGATTGTCCCGGGAGATAGCAGGACCGACATCGTCTGGTAACGCCAATCGAATTCGCCCGGATATCGTCGCGCGGACATGACGATACCGGTCCACAACGCGAGGACGCCGAGCGGCGCCAACGCCTCGCGAGCCTCAGCGGTCGCCAACCGCTATCGAGCCATCATGCGGACCATCGCCACGCCGTGCGGTGGGACCGCAGTCGAAAACTTCTTCGCGAACGCGCCGAGGTCGGTGTGCGACCATAGGTCGCGCACGCGCACGGTGTCCCGCCGAATGCCGACACGCTCGAAGGTTGCCGTAATCGTGGCCTGTGTGTCGGCGCGGTTGAGGAGCGCGACCGCGAACGCGCCGTCCTCGAGCGGCTTGGACCACACTTGCAGCGCGGGCGGCGCTTCCCACACAAGGATGCCCTGCTTGCCCAGGCCGTCCTGATCCACCGCGATCACCTCACGATTCGTCAGGATCGTCGTGGTGGCGGGGGACATCGCACGCAGATCGTTCCCTGCGATCAGGGGTGCCGCCATCAGTGCCCACAGGCTGAAATGGACGCGGTACTCGTCGTCAGTCATGCCACCATTCCCGACCTCGAGCATGTCGGGGTCGTTCCATGCGCCCGGGTGAGCGACGTCGGCGTGCTGCGCGGATTGATCGAGATTGTCGAGCATCGACGACCATTTGTCCTCGATGTCATCGGTCGTTCGCCACAGATTGCCGACTGCCGGCGCCCATTCCCATGGCCGGTTGACGCCCCACTCGCAGATGCTGAGCACGATCGGCCGCTTCGCCTGCACGAGGGCCGCCCGGAACTTGGTGTATTGGTCACGCGCATCGAGGCCCTTCGCATGACACCAGTCTTCCTTTACGTAGTCGACGCCCCACTCGGCGTACGTCGCGGCGTCCTGCCGTTCGTGGCCCAGGGTTCCAGGCCGCCCCTGGCACGTCTGGGTCCCGGCGTCGGTGTAGATGCCGAACTGCAGGCCGCGGCTGTGCACGTAGTCGGCGAGCGCTTTGATCCCGTGCGGGAAGCGCGCGGAGTCCGCGACGATCGTCCCGTGCGCATCGCGCGATGTCTGCCAGCAGTCGTCGATCACGATGTAGCGATAGCCCGCGTCGCGCATGCCGCTCGCGACCATCGCGTCGGCCTCCCCGCGGATCATCGAGTCGCTGACGTTACAGTGAAAGTGATTCCAGCTATTCCATCCCATTGGCGGAGTCTGAGCAACCCTGGTCTCGCGACATGCAGTTCCGAACACCACGATGCACACCAGGGCTGCCGCGCTCGTGACGCCGACCCCGGCGACGCGCGCGCGGCGCTTCTGTCCGCTCACGATTCTGATGTCGCGTTGCATATCACCTCTGCTCCTCCCGCTGCTCCTCGCCAGGTCGAGGATGCGTGACGTTGGCTCTCCGCCGTGCGTGTCGCCAGCTGCCGACCAGCATCGCGAGACCTAGTAGCACCATGGCCGCGCCCCACCACGCGTCGATGGCGAGGCCGGCGACGGGTTCCCTCCGTGGACTGACGCCGTAGCCGAGCAGCAGCGCGCCGATCACCGCGCAGAGCACACCAATCGGCAGGCGAACATCCAACATGGGTGTCAATGTCGGTACCTCTCAGCGAAAGATCAGGTTCAGCGCCAACACTAGGGCAAGTACGACAGCCGCGAGAATTGCCGGGCGGTCGTACCAGCGCAGACTGGTGTCGTCAATCTTTGGTGTGAGAGCATAGACCAGGCCCCGCAGCTCGCCATCAGGACGTGGACTGGTCACAAGGCTCACTACGATCGTGACGAGGAAGCACGTAAGCCACGCCACAATGGCCGTCCAGAACGACTGTGCCAGCTCACTCGGGTAGGTCCAGAGCGTGCCGAGGTAGCCGCCTTTGACACCAACCGCCGCGCCGGCTGGGAGAGAGAGACCATGATGGACGGCGGCCGCAAGCGTGCCGGCGACGAGCCCTGTGAAGGCGCCGTGGCCAGTGGTCCGCTTCCACGACATGCCGAGTACGAACGTCGCGAACAGCGGTGCGTTGACGAACGCGAACACCAGCTGCAGGAAGTCCATGATGTCATTGAACGATGCCGCCACGTACGCGGTCGCGATCGACAGGAGAATGCCGGCGACGGTTGCGGCTCGGCCCATCTGGAGATAGTGGCGGTCTGAGGCATGCGGGCGCAGGTACGTCTGATAGAGATCGTAGGTCCAGACAGTATTGAACGCGGTGACGTTCCCCGCCATCCCCGACATGAAAGACGCGATGAGCGCCGTGAGCCCGAGTCCCAGCATTCCTGCTGGAAAGAGGTGGACCAGCATCATCGGCGTTGCCAGGTCGTAATCCAGCAGTGGATGGCCGTTGGCGTCGAGGACGATGCTGCCGGTGGTCGGATTGGTCTGTGGCGGGATCAGCCCGGTCGCGCCAAGAAGAGGATGGACGCCACCGGCCTGCGTGGCCGCGAGCACGAGCGCGATCATGCCCGGAAGGATCACGATGAACGGCATGGCCATCTTGGGTAGCGCTGCGACGAGCGGCGTGCGGCGCGCGGCGTTCATCGAGTCGGCGGCCATCGCCCGCTGGACGACCAGGAAGTCCGTGCACCAGTAGCCAAACGACAGCACGAAGCCCAGGCCCATCACGAGTCCGATCCAGTCGACGCCGATCGGGTTCGTCGCAGCATGACCCAATCCGGCCCACGCGTGTGTGTAGGCGCCTGGTGCCAGGCCGCGGGCGCTCGCCACCACGGCGAGCCTCGATTCGAGGCCCGGCCATCCGCCGACGGCGCGGAGGCCGACGTAGGACAGCGGCAAGAATCCGAGAACGATCGAGAAAGAACTGCAACACCTCGTTGTAGATCGCGCTCGTCAGTCCCCCCAGCACGATGTAGCCGAGCACGATGCCGGCGGAGACCAGCACGCTCATGTCGAAGCTCCATCCGAGGAGCAAATGGAGCAGCTTGCCCATCGCGTCCATCGAAATGCCGGAGGAAAAGACCGTCATCACTGCGAACGATGCCGCGTTGAAGGTGCGCGTCTTCTCGTCGAACCGCAGGCGCAGGTATTCGGGGACGGAACGCGCGTGCGATCCGTAGTAGAATCGCATCATGAATACACCCACGAACACCATCGCGGGGATCGCGCCGATCCAGTAGAAGTGGCTCGTGGCAATGCCGTACTTGGCTCCGGACGCGCTCATGCCGATGACTTCCTGTGCGCCGAGATTGGCGGACAGGAATGCGAGCCCCGTCACCCAGGCCGGCAAGGCGCGCCCCGACAGGAAGAAATCGTTCGCCGTGCGCGCCGATCGGCGGAGAGCCCAGCCCACGCCGAGCACCACGACGAAGTACGCCGCCATGACGGCGTAATCGATCCACGCGAGGTGAGTGTTGGGGAAGGGCAACGGACGGGTGACGGATCAGGGGTCAGGAACTACACGGACGCTTGCACCGCGGCGGGTAGGGGCGACGCATGCGTCACCCTGCGATTCGTCGTACGTGATGGGCCTATCGCCCCGCCGCGGGCGTTGAATAACGCTCGTCTCGCCCAATTAGGCGAGAGGTGCATCGGCCGTTTGTGCGATACCCGCGGCAATCGCCGCCCGCCATCATGACAACGTCGCCGCGTCGGATTCCCTGCGGACGGTGCGGCGCCTGAGGGCGACGCATGCGTCGCCCCTACCCGCCGCGGGGCACGTGTCGTTGTAAGTCTCTGGGTCCCATCACCCGTCACCCGGCTTCTCGCCGTTCCCCCATGCCTACCTCCCTCGAAGCCCTCTCCAACGATCTCGTCGCCGCAGTCGATCAGGTGGCCCCATCTGTCGTCGCCGTCCATGCCAGGCGGCGCATCCCGTCAACGGGTGTGCTCTGGCAGGCCGGAGTGATCGTAGCCGCGGATCACACGGTGCGAACGGACGACGAAGTGGCGATCACGCTGGCCGACGGGTCGGAAGCACGCGGGCAAGTCGCCGGCCGCGACCCGACCACGGATCTCTGTGTGCTGAAGCTGGCGGCTGGCTCATCGGCAGCAGCGAGTCGTCCGGCAACGATCGATGAGACGCCTGTCCGGGTTGGCCTCCTCGCGCTGACGGTCGGGCGTCCGGGACGTGAAGTCACCGCTGCGATGGGCATCGTCTCAGCGGCGGGACCGGCGTGGCGCACTGCGAATGGCGGCCGCGTCGACCAATTCATTCATCTGGACGTCTCGATCTACGACGGTTACTCAGGAAGCCCGCTCGTCACCGCATTTGGACGGGTCGCCGGGATCTGTACCTCGGGATTGGCGCGGGGCGCCCCGCTCGTTGTGCCGGCCGCGACCGTACACCGGGTGGTCGATGGTCTCCTCAAACACGGCGGCGTCACCCGACGCGGCTTCCTCGGCGTGGGCACGCAGCTCGTCCCGCTGCCCGAAGCCATCCGTCAGCAGTTGAAGCCAATCGGAGGCCGGGTGCCAGCGACTGGCCTGATGATCGTGTCGGTACAGGCGGGAACTTCTGCCGATCGCGGCGGCATGCTCTTAGGTGATGTGCTCATTGGCCTGGACGATGAGGCGATCGAGGATCCACGCGATGTCTTGGCAGCACTTGGGCCCGAGTCCGTGGGGCGGGAGCTCCGCGCCACGGTCATCAGGGCTGGGCGTGCGATGACCCTCACGGTCACGGTGAGCGCTCATCCGCCCCGGAGCTGATCGATGCCTTCGTTGAGCGACTACGCGATCGACGATCTCGCCGGCGTGGCGGAGGCGCTTCGCCGCGTCACCGTGGTGATCAGCATCGAGCCCACATCGCGGCGGTCCGAGCCTAGCGGCCGCGGCTCGGGGATCATCTGGTCGAGCGACGGCACGATTGTGACCAACGCGCACGTGGCGACTGCGGACCGCGCGGTGATCACCCTTGCCGACGGGCGACGAGCGACCGCGCGCGTTGCGGCGCGCGATCGGCGACGCGACCTCGCGCTCCTGCGGGTGGATCGCCAGGCGATCTCTGATCCGCTGCCGGTCCCGGTGCTTCGTCGTCCCTCGACCCTGCGGGCGGGGGAGCTCGTGCTGGCGCTCGGGCATCCCTTTGGAATCGAGCACGCATTGGCGATCGGCGTCGTGCACGTCGCGCCCGAGGCGCAGCGCTCACCGTACGTGGTCGCCGACATTCGCTTGGCGCCTGGCAATTCGGGCGGGCCGCTGGCCGACGCACAGGGTCGCATTGTCGGCGTGAATAGTATGATCGTTGGTGGCTTGGGCGTTGCGATCTCGACAGATGTCGTGCGGCGCCTCATTGTGCACGTGGCCAACGCGCGTCGCGAGCGGCCTTCGATGGACCGGGACGCCGCCTAGGACCGGAGATCGCCAGGTGATCCGGGTCGCTCTCGTGGCGGACTCGCCGGTCGTGCACGCCGGCCTCGTTGCCCTGCTCGCATCGGAACCCGGCATCGATGTTGTCGAATCGAGCGCCGTGTTGGACCCCGTCGTCATCGGCGGATCTCTGCGGGTATCGGTGCCGGATCCGGAGTTGATCGTTTGGGCCCCGGCTCATTTCGATCCAGTGGACGGTGCTGGCGCTCTGGACGCGGGAGAGCTCGGTGCGGGCCCCTTCACGCCTGCACTCGTCGTGCTCCTGCCGATCGTCGACGTCGCGACGGTCGGCGAGGCGATACGTGCGGGCGCCCGCGCCGTGTTGCCCGCCGACGCGGATCGCGACGAGCTGGTCGCCGCGATACACGCGGTCGCGGCCGGTCTGGGAGCTGTGCCGCGCGCGCTACTGCCGGACCTCGTCGGTGCACCCGCCGCCCGAGAGAGCGCCGGAGCGGCGTCGGACGCCGCGTCGCCGGCACTGACGCAGCGCGAGCGGGAAGTGCTGGCCTTACTCGTCGACGGCCGGGCGAACAAAGTGATCGCCGCCCGGCTCGGGATCAGCGAGCACACGGTGAAGACACACATCGCGTCGCTGTACGAGAAACTGGGGACACGGAATCGCGCGGAAGCCGTTGTGGCCGCCGCGCGCCGAGGGCTGGTGATCCTCTAACTGGACCTCGATACTGCGCCTGATCCCCTCCGCGTCGAGCCCGCCGACGCCGTACCGGCGTGTCTCCTGTCTCCCTTTCTCCTTTCTCCTCTTTCGGGCGCCCAAGGGGCGGCGTCCGCCGCTCCTTCGTGCTCCGGCTCGGACACGAACAGGTTCAATCCCAGTTGCTGAGCCAGGAACCTCGCAACCAGTTGTCCCTTGACGCTGTTGCCTGCTTTGTCGAGCGGCGGGGCAAAGTTGCCGAGCGCTCCTTTCCCGGGCGCGACCGCAACGATGCCGCCACCGATGCCGCTCTTGCCGGGCAGGCCGATGTCGAAGAGCCAATCACCAGAGGTCTCATATAGACCGGCCGTTGCCATCACCGCGAGCGCATACCGGCAACTGTCAGCATCGACGACCCGCTCCTTCGTCAGCGGATTGACGCCACCATCCGCCAGCGTCGCGCCCATCACCGCAAGATCCTTTGACGACACGTTCAACGAACATTGCTTGGTGTACAGGTCGGTCGCCTCGGCGGCATCCATTTCGATGCGGCCATAGCTCTTGAGAAGGCGAGCCATGCTCTGGTTCCGATCGTTGGTATCCGAGGCCGAATTGTACACTTCGGCGTTGAGCGGAAGCGTGCGGCCCGCGAACTGAGACAGGCCGTCATGGATGAACCGCCACTTGGCATCGAGGCTCGCACCAGGCACCAGGCTCGTCGTCGCAATTGCGCCCGCATTGACCATGGGGTTGGTCCTGCCGGCTGGATTGCGCTCGATCGCGGTGAGTGAGTTGAAGGGCAGCCCGGTGCTGTTCACGCCGAGCTTCTCGCGGGCTTGCTCGGCCCCGAGTGATTGACACACCAACGCAAACACGAACGGCTTGGAGACGCTCATGATCGCGAACTCGTAGTCCGCATCTCCGACCGCGTAGATCCTGCCGCTCGTACCGACCACGCTTATCCCGAACAAATTTTTCGGCACGGCAGCGAGACTCGGGTACACCTGTGAGTTCGCGCCCTCGGTGTTGGACTTGAAGCGCTCGTGCGCCTCCCGAACAAGTGCCTGGACCTGCTCGGGTGAGGGCAAGTGCCCGGTCGACACGTAGGAACTTTCGGTGTGGCTGACGCTGGATCCCGTGCTCATTGGTCGCTCCAAGCTCTGCCATCGCATAGTCGCCCGTACAGTCGCCGACCGGCTATTGGACAAAAGCACTGCTTGAAAACCCGCGGCTTCGGTCGTCCCTCAGATCTGCAGCGCCGTCTCGTCGGAATCTGCGAAGGGTCAATAGCCATGTGGGTGCCAGTCGGAGCGACACCCCGCACAAACTGGCAGGCTGCTGGAGACCAGGATCAGCGGGTCATGCGGCGCGCGCGTGCGCCTCGGACAGTGGCGAGAGGTGAGTGCCAGGTGGCAAATGCGACAGTCGCGCGTCAGAAGAACGTGGCGCGCGGTCTGGTGGCGCACACGCCCTCCCGACCGCCAAATTTGACGCTTCCGCAATCGAAGACATCGGCGACGAGCTTTCCATCGACGTGCCTGCGTCCATCGAGTCCACGTATCAGCAGCTGTGCGTGAGGTCGAGCATCTCGGGTGAGTCCACGATGATCAACGACGCCCTCGTGGGCGACCCGCGAACACCTCGGACTCTGGGACGCTCAGATGGTCGAAGGCTCGAAACCGATCCGTTTCACGCAGGACGCCTCGCTCGCGACGGCGCGCGAAGCGATGCAGGAGATGAAGGCACGAGTCGCTGACTACTTCACGAGTCGGCAGATCTCGTCCAAGGCAAACGCCGCGATGGTGGTCAAGGGTCTATGCCTTGTCGCGCTGGCCGTCGTACCGTACGGGCTCATTCTCTCCAACCGGTTCCCCGCGTGGGGCATGCTGGGCCTCGCCATCGTCATGGGCATCGGGATTGCCGGGATCGGGTTCGGCATCGCCCACGATGCGCTGCACGGCGCGTATACCTCCCATCCTCGCTTGAACGACGTCTTGGGTCTCTCCTTCGACGCCCTCGGCGCGAGCAGCTACATGTGGAAGATCACGCACAACATCGTCCACCACACCTACACCAACATTCACGGGGTCGACGAAGACCTCGCGGTCTCACCTCTGCTCCGCCTCTCGCCGAATGCCGAGCGCCTGTGGTTCCACCGGTTGCAGCACTGGTACGCGTTCCCGCTGTATGCCTGCACGACGCTGTTCTGGGTGTTCATCAAAGACTATCAGCAACTGCTTGGGCGGGATCTGGGACCCTACCGCGACAAGCAGCATGACCGCTGGCAAGTCGTGATGCTTTGTGGCGCCAAGTGCGCCTACTATAGCTACGCTCTCGTCATCCCCTTGGTGATCGTCCATCTCCCCTGGTGGCAGATCCTGCTCGGATTCTTGGCGATGCACCTGACCGCGGGCCTGATTCTCGGGATGGTCTTCCAGCTCGCGCACATCGTCGAGGACACCGCGCACCCGATCCCCGACGACGCCGGGCGTATGGCCACCGACTGGTGGCTGCACGAGATGCACACCACGGCCAATTTTGGCCAGCGCAATCGACTACTCTCGTGGTATGTCGGAGGCCTCAACCACCAGATCGAGCACCACCTGTTCCCGAAGGTCTGCAGCATTCACTATCCGGCGATCAGCGACATCGTGCGCGACGTCGCCCAGTCGCATGGCCTTCCGTATCACGCTCAGCCGACATTCCGGGCGGCTGTCGCCTCCCACTATCGCATGCTGCGGCGGCTCGGGTCAGCCGGCACCGTCGTGGGGGAACGAGTCGGCCGGTAGCCGAGACGAAAGAAGCGTATGCAGCTCCCAGCGCGTGTTTTCGTCACCCCACTCAGAAACTTCGACATCCTCTAACGACCGCTTTGAAATTGCACAGAAGCTGGAGTGACCCCCGAGAGCCGGAAAGATCGGGGTCGAGCATGTGAGGATAGAGAGAGGCACGGGCCGGAATCGATCGGCGGCGCAACGGAGCGGTCAGGCCGTCGTGCTGCTGACGTTGGCGCTGCTCGTTCTTAACGCGTGGCAGCCGCAGTTGGAATTCGTGCGAGTCCGGTTGCTGGTGGTGGCAGCGGTGCTCCTCGCCGTCGTGAGCGCCGCCCAGTTCCGTTGGCGCCGGCCCGCCGACTCCCGGACTTACGGCATCTGCGGTCTTGCTGTGCTGGTCGAGCTGGCTGTTGTGAGCGCTCCTCACCTCCTCGGAGAGAGAGGAGCCTTCCCATCACTGTTTGCCGGAAACGCGCTCGTTGCCTTGGGTGCCGGGTGGGCGCTCGCGTTTGGGGTCTCTCAGGGCGACGAGGACGATCACTCCCATTGGGCGAATTCCCACGATCGCGTCGCGGTCTTGTCGCTTGGCGTCGCGACGACCCTGGTGCTCGCCACCTGGCATTCATACGCGGCTCATTCACGGCCGATCATTGTCGACGAGCTCCTCTATCAGCTGCAGAGCCGACTCCTTGCTCGCCAGGGCTTCGCGCTGCCAATCCCTCCGGGCACGGAGCGATTCTTCGCGCTGCGTCAGTCGTTCATGTCGCCGCGCGGCCTCGTGCCACAATACCCGCCGGGATGGGCATGGCTGCTGGCGGCGTTCCGCGCGATCGGTTTGGAGATGTGGGCACCGGCTATTTGCGGGGGAATCACGGTGGTCGCCACCGCCACGCTCGCGAGCCGTGTCGCGGGGCCAGCAACGGGGCTGTGCGCGGCCGCGATCCTGGCCGCATTGCCGGAGTTTCTGGAGACCGCGAGCTTTCACTACTCTCATGTCGCGGCGGGGCTCTGCCTCGTGCTCGCGGCACTCGCGGTGCTGCCGGCTGACGACCACAGAGCCCGGTCTTCGGTAGAGTGGCTCGCGTTTGGTGTTTTGGTGGGCTTTGCGGCCCTGATACGTCCGGTCACCGGCCTAACAGTGGGTGCGTCGATTGCGGCGTGGAGCACGCTCCGCGCACCGGTGGATCCCGTAACCGTCGGCAAGCGTGGGTTGGCGGCAGTGGCGGGCATCCTGCCGTCCGCAGGGCTGTTTCTCTGGTATCAGGACCGCACCACCGGCCACGCGCTCATGACTGGCTACGTCGCCGCGAACGGTGCCCTCCATGCCATGGGGTTCGGCCGACGTGGCTTTCTCTCACCGCACGGCACGGGCATACCTCAGGAGGTAGCGCAGTACTTCGGATGGCACGATGCGCTGGTGAACGCTTTTTATCGCACATGGGACTCGGCGCTCGCCACCACATCCCCTGCGCTCGCGATGCCGTTGTTCGCGCTGGTAGCGGCAAGAATGCGCTCCGTGGTCCGCGCGCGCCCTCTCCTGCTTTTCCTGCCGCTTCCCGCAGCCCAAGCGTTCTTTTTCTGGACTGACCGCCGGTTCTACTTTGAGCTGCTGCCGTTCATCGCGGTGGGATTGGCATTCCTCATGGACCACCTCGGCATCTCCCCGTCGGGTCGTCGCAATTTGTTGGCGATCATTCTGATTGCCGCACTGGCGAAGCAAATGGAGCAGGCGCGGGCGACCCTCGAGCGTTATAAGCCGACCGCCCGGCTGTACGACGCAACAGCTGCAGCATCCAAACGATGCGGCCCCATCGTGGTGTTTGCCTCGGATCAACCCAGTGGACCAGCGGATCTGCCTGAGGAGAATCTCGAAGCGCTCTATTGGTTCAACGTGACCCAGTTCGGTGGGCCAGTGCTTGTCGCCAGGGACCTCGGCCCACTCGACTCGGTGCTGACGGCACTGGCACCGGGACGGCTGGTCCTGACGGCGATAGGGCCACCCGGAGCCGCTTTGAGGCTGGCTAAGTCACCGGTATCGGCTTCCCGTGACTGTCTCCGTCAGCTTGAGACTCACTAGGGCCGCGGCCGCTGTCGCGGCCGAGAAAGGAGACCCGCAGAAAGGAGAAAGGAGACGAACAGCGCTCCGAAGCGCAGTCATCTCCTTTCTCCTATCTACAGGTCTCCTTTCTATCCGCGCGACAGCGCAGGATGGCCAGGGGCAGAATCGAACTGCCGACACGCGGATTTTCAGTCCGCTGCTCTACCAACTGAGCTACCTGGCCCTCGAAACTAAGTCCCACGACTACATAGCGTTACGACTCGCTCCGCACCTCGCGGGCTCTGCCGTCCGTATCCAAATCCGGCGCGGCTCGTCGAAGAACGAGAGCGGGAAGGTAATCGCGCCGGCGGGACGCGAAAACCCCCGCCGCACAACGAGGAAACTGACATGCGTCACCGAATCCGGGCCGTGCACATGCTGCTGGTGGTAGGGTCGTTCGCGTCAACGATGACGCTCGCGGGATGCTTCCACGGCGGACCGCCCAACCCGTGGATGCATGTCGAGGAGCCACGGTATGAGCGGTGGGAGCACACGACGCATTGTTCGCACGTGCAATTCCAGATGCGCGGCGAGGATGAGCAGAAAGAGTACTGGCAGTGGAGAACCAGCAATTCCTGAGGACTAGGACGTTGGACGTTGGACGGTAGACGTTGGACGTTAGAGGAAAACTCGAGGGCCAGCTGCGGTGCAACCCAGCTGGCCCTCGAGCTTTGTTTTCCAACGTCCAACGTCCAACTTCTGACGTCCAGCGTCTAGCCCCCCATTTGTATCGACTTGGATTAGTCGAGATCGATACCTGCCGTTGCTCGCGCAACCAAACGGCACGGATGCTGCCTTATCGGGCTACAGTCATCGCAGCCCGCGGACGTCGAAGAGGCACGATCGCGGGGCGCGGTCAGCGGCCACCCTTGCCCCCCAAGGAGGAAACCCGGTATGCGCGCACGCTTTCATGGCCTCACCTTGACGTTGTTGTTCGCCGGCCTCGCGTCTGTCGCGACCGTCGGCTGCTATCATCACCATGACTACGACTACGACACCGTCTCCGTTCACTGGACAGCCGGCGAAGAGCCGTACTACGAGCGCTGGGAAACCGAGACGCATCGCGACCACAGGGACTACTCCCAGCGCAGCGCTGACGAGCAGCACTCGTATTGGGACTGGCGGCATAGTCATCAGAGTTAGGCTAGACGTTGGACGTTGGACGCTAGAAAAAAACCTCGAGGGCCAACTGCGGTGCATCCAGCTGGCCCTCGAGGTTTTTTCTCCAACGTCCAGCGTCTAGCAGTCCTACTGCGTTCCCAACAGCACCGTCCCGTTGTCCCCAACCACATACACGTTCGATGCCGACGTCCCAAAGACCGCGAGGAGATTCCCTGCGCTAGACGGAGTCGGCATGTTGAGCCACGTGCTGCCGTTATAGTGCTGCACGGTGCCGGCGTCGCCGACGGCGTATGCGTCGGCGGTGTAGCCAGTCGGCGGGGCGTCCGCCCACACTCCACGCAGCGTTTCCGTCGTACCGCTGGTCATGGCGGTCCAGCTGCCGGAGCCGGCGTAGTGCACGATGCTGCCATTCGTTCCACCAGCATACACGTCCGAAGAAGAGCTGCCGAATACGGCATCCAGATTCTTGATCCCGGGGGGCACCGACATCGCCGTCCACATCGATCCGGAACCGGGATAGCGATAGGCCGCACCGCCCGAGGTCACCGCAAGCACGTTGCTGGCGCTGCTCCCCCACACGCCCTGTACGGTCGCATTTGACGGCAGCGACAAGTTCGTCACCGACGCGCCATTGTAATAGCCAACGGTTGCGTTGGTCGCTCCGCCGTAGACGTTGTTGCTCGACGTACCCCACAAGGAGTACAGGTCCAGGTTGAAGGCGAACGGCGACCAACTGCCGCCCGCGTAAAGCGCGGCGTCGCCTTGCGAGCCGCCGACGTAGATCGTATCCGCCGTGCCCGTCCCAGTCCCCCAGATCGCCGTCATGCTGTCGCCCGGCGACACATACGCGTTCGTCCAGCTCGTGCCATTGTAGTGCAGCACCGTCCCAAGCGTCGCGAGCCAGACGTCCGTCGCGCTCGAGGCCCAGACCGCATTGAAACTCAGCCCGCTCTGCGTCGAGACCTGCCATGCGGACCCGGTGTACGACAACAGACTGCCCTCGGCGCCGACCGCCCACGGCGTCGTGCTCCCAGCAGCAACGGACGACAGCGAGATACCGGTATTCGGGCCCACGACCGACCAGACCGATCCATTGTAGAGCAGCGTCGTTCCGTTCGCGCCGAGTGCCCACACGTTGCTCCCCGACGTGCTGCCAACGCCATTCAGCCGCGCGGTCGTTCCGCTCGTCTGGGTCGACCAGGCGGTCCCGTTGAAGTGCAGGATCGTGCCGTTTGCACCGACGGCAAACACGTCGGTCGCCGCGTCGCCCCACACCCCGCGAAGCTGGCGCGATGTGCCGCTGGTTTGCTGGACCCACGAGGTCCCGTTATAGAACAGGATCGTTCCGCCTGCGCCGACCGCCCACACGTGCGCGCTGTCAGTGCCCCACACCGCGCGCAAGTTGTTGTTGATGCGCCCGGGGATCGACATGCTGCTCCACGAGCCTCGCGAATAGCGCAGGATCGTCGGGCCCGCGCCCACCGCGAACGCGTTGCCAGCGCTCGCGGCCCACACGCCGTTGAGTGTGTTGTTCGACGGGGTACTGATCAGCGTCCACGTGCCCGCGGTGTCGCGGAGGGAGATGCCGTTGTCGCCGACGACCCACACCGAAGGCGCGGCTGCGCCGCTCAGCCCCGAGACGGCGCGGAAGCCGCCAGACTTGGGGGGCGTCACCGCGGACCACGTGGTGCCATTGTACTCGAGGAGTGATCCGCCCAGACCGACGGCGTAGACGTCGCTGGCCGACCGCATCCACACGCTCGTCAACGAATCGTTCGTCAGCCCCTGCCACAGCGTGACCCAGCGCCGGATGCTGTGTTCGGCCGGAAGCGCGGCATCCACCTCGACTGAAAAGGTGAAGTTGGTGACGGTGCCGGTGAGCTTGAGTTGCCAGGTCTTCACCGCGCTCGTGGCGCCTGGCGCGATTGGCGAGGTGTATTGGTAGTAGGGCTGAGGCTGCGACTGCGTGAAGAACCCGGTGCCATCCGCATTGTTGACCGTCACCGTTCCCACGCCCTTGGTGACGGCAGGCAATGTGTAGAAGAAGACGCGTGTCGCCGTCGAGGTGGAATGCACCCCGTCGGTCGTGCCGAGCGGCTGGTTGAGGAGATTCGTCAGCGTGGTATTGAACTGGAAAATGCCGGTGCTCGCCGAATAGCTGAAATTCGAGAGTGCCAGTGTCACGTCGATGTTCTGCCGCCCGACGATGACGTCAAATGGTGCGACGTGACCGCCTCGTGCGTGCAGCGCACTACGGCCGGCGGAGCCGCCAGCGGCGGCGTTCACGCAGGTAACAAGCGGCTGGTTCTGTCCCGACAGCGTCGCGGTGCATGCCAGCACGGCCCGCGCGTTCGGAGTCGGCGTCCCCGTCTGCCCTGCACCGGCCGGCGGATTCGCGGGCCCAGTGACGTCCCGCGAATCCGCGCATGCCGCGGCCGCGGTGATGATCCCAGCGAGTACGAGAGCGTGCCACCCGTTGAATCGCGTCATGAGGCCTTATCAATGCATCGAGCACGCGAGCGTGTTCGACGCTGGAAATCAGTGAGTACGTTGCGGCTGAAGAAACGCGCTGCATCGAGCGCTTCTTAATGTGAGGACTGGTGGGGGATACCCCACGTGACAGCGCTCACGGGGCGGTAGACACCTTTTCCCGCTAGGGCGTCACGGTGTGACGATCCAACCAGGCACGAAACAGGGACGCGCGCTGACGGGCGCGTCGGAAGAGGCGGCCCTGGCAGGGGCGACGCATGCGTTGCCCGGGGGTCTCCCTTACCGGTCGATCGAAGGAGCCTCGGGTGTTTTCAGCGCCTGGTCGGATGTTTGAGAGCGCTGCGTTTCCGCGGACGCTTCACTGGGCGGGCCCGGCCGGTCGGGTGACCAATGGGGTCCATGAAGAACATGCCGGGCGGGCCGCCAGTGACCCGCATCTGTCGGACCACCACCCCCAGCGTCCGTGCGAGCCGCCGACACTCGGACGCCGGCAGCGCACGGAGCGCGGCGATCAGCCGTGACTGTGCGGGTGGGGGCGCTCGCCGCAGGGCTGCGCGTCCGGCTGGCGTCAGGGAGAGCTCCACCTGGCGAGCGTCCGCCTCGGAACGGGTGCGCGCCACAAGCCCGCGCGACACGAGCCGGTCCACGACGACGGACACCGTGCTCTGATGGGTGAAGGTCCGGTTCGCGAGATCGTTCAACGAGTGCGCGGGCGCTTCCCGCAACTGCTGCAGGACGAAGAGTTGCGCCCCGGTCACGCCAGCCGACCGCTCGGCGGTGCGCGCGGAGATGCCGAGCGCGCGGACAATGCGCCGGAGTGCGTCGAGCGCCATGACCGCCGGCTCGGAATGGTCTGAGTTCGGCGCCTGGGGTCGCGTGCGCTCGGTGACGGTGCGAGAGGACGAGACGGGCATGAGGAGCGGGCGAGGGTTAACGGGCCGCAGTCGACGCGGGTGCCTTCCGGGTAGGCCACAGATGCTGTGCTACATCGCGCTGCGCGGCAAGTCGCCGCGCGTGGACACCCAGCACATTGCTTCGCGAGATGATCCCCATCACGTGGCGAGGAGCGGCCCGTGAGACGACCGGCAATCGGCCCACGCCCTCGTGCACCATCTGGTCGACGGCGTCGCGTACGGTGTTGTCGTCGTAGACGACGACCGGGGCCCGTGCAATGAGATCCCGCACAATGGCCGTCATCGGCAGCTCGAGGTCGAGCAGATCGCGCCGGGTCACCACGCCGATCAGCATCCCGATGTCATTCACGACCGGATAGCCCTGATGCTCGGAGCCAGGTTCGCGCGCCACGATCCAATCTCGCACCTCCTCGATGTGCTGGCTGTCGCGCAGCGTGACGGGCGTGCGGGATGCGACATCGGCAACCCGGACCTGTGACAGGATATCCGCCTCGTACTCGGAAGGGATACGTGTCCCGCGGCGCGCGAGCTTCTCGGTCATGATCGACGATGACATGAACCGCAGGGAGATGAGGTAGGCTGCGCTGCAGCCGGCCAGCAGCGGCAGAAGGCCCATCGGCTGGTGCGTCGTCTCGAAGGCGAAGACGACAGACGCGAGCAGCGCATGTGACGCACCGGCGAAGATCGCCGCCATCCCGACCAACGCGGCGATCCGGGGATCGACGTGCAGCCCCGGCGCGATGCGCGCCGCGAGAGTGCCCAGCACGGCACCGAGCCCGCCGCCGATCGTGAAGAGTGGTGCCAGCGTCCCGCCGGAAGTGCCGCTCGCAAGTGAGATGACCCACGAGATGAACTTGAAGATGACGAGAGTCACCAGCGCGCGGCCGGCCAACGTGCCGGCCAGGGTCTCGTCGATATTCCCGTATCCAACGCCCAACGTCGCCGGCGCAATCCATCCAACCACCCCGACCGCGATGGCGCCGATCGCGGGCCACCACATCCAGTGCACGGGGAGACGCTCGAACCCGTCCTCCATGGCATACAGCGCCCGCGTGATCCAGACCGCCACGAGACCGACCAGGGCCCCGAGGACGACGTAACTCGCGAGCGCCGAGGCGGTGGGCGGACCCACGATCGGCATCGGGAAGATCGGACCCGTCCCCATGATTGCCATCCGCACCGCGGTCGCGGCGGCGGCGGCGAGCGACACCGGAATCAGCGAGCGAGCCCGGTACTCGAAGAGCAGAAGCTCGACAGCAAGGAGCACCGCGGAGACCGGTGTGCCAAAGGTGGCCGCCATGCCGGCGGCCGCCCCGGCCGCCAGGAGAATCTTGCGCTCATCGGCCGTAGTCTTGAGCAGCTGTCCGACGACGGACCCCAGCGCGCCGCCGGTGGCGATGATGGGTCCCTCCGCGCCGAATGGGCCGCCGGTTCCGATGGCGATGGCTGCGGACAACGGCTTCAGAAAGGTGACACGCGGCGGAATGCGGCTGCCATTGAGCAGCACTTGCTCCATGGCCTCCGGGATGCCGTGCCCGCGAATGGCCGGAGAGCCGTATCGGGCCATGAGCCCAACGATCAGTCCACCGATCACCGGAATGATGATGACCAGCGGGCCCAGTTTATTGCCGGCCGGACTGGTGAAGGCGTCGGACACCCGACCGTAGAACGCGATATTCGTGATGAGGCCGATGAGGGCGATCAGGATGCGGGCGGCACAGGCGGCGAACACTGCCGTCATCACGGCAAGCCCCGACAACAAGAACACACGGTGAGTGCGAGCGTCGTTGAGCGGCGGCTGCACCGTGGCGAGGACGACGTCCATCGAAGGCGCGACGGGGATCGGCCCATCGCCCGGAACATTGGTACCCATGTGGCTTAGTTTAACATGCGCGGGCTCCGAACGGCTGTTGGCCGTTCGGCCCGCAACCCCCGACGCGATGGAGCGGATTCTTTCGGGCGGCTACCCCAACACGTCGGCTGCTGGCCTGCGCGGGGGCCCATGCGGTGGGTGCGCGAACCCCAGACCGAGAAGGACGTGGGCCTCGCCCGCGCGGCCAGCCACGGCTCGGACCCAGGGGCGCAACTCGGCCAGCCGGAGCGGTTGGTTCGCGTACGTTGCAAACACGCCGTGCGACGCCGCACGCAGCAACACATGCTCGAGGGCCTCGCCCGCGGTGACCCATGCGCTCACATCGTCGCACTCCGTCCCGAGAACGGCAACGACCGGCGCGTCTCGAAGGGCGTGCCCGGCCCGCCGTGCCTCGCCGACCGCGATCACGTGGGCGAATCGGTCCGCATCGTCGCTGTTCTTGCCCGGGTCCACCGGCGCGTCGAGGCCATCCTCGCTCCAGAGATGGCCCGCTGCCGCTTCGTACTTCTCACCCGCCTCGAAGACCAGGTCGGCGAGGGCGCACTGGTCGGTCGGCGATGTCACGATGTGCAGCCAGGCACCGCACGCTCTGGCCGCCGCGGTCAGATCCTGCACGACGGCTATCGGCACGGGGCGACGCTCGAAGGCATCCCGCCGGGCCCGAACGGTGTGTCGGTACGGGATCGCGTGAAAGAGCGAGCGATTGTAGTCAGATTCGGGAACTGCGGGTCCCGCCTCGATATGCGCAATTCGACGCGGGTCGGCAGGATCGGGGCAGACCCGCACGACGTCCCGGTATCCAAAGTGTCGAAGGGCGACCCGCGCGTTGAACAGCGCGGCACCGCAGGCGATCACCGGTTCGCGTTGCGCGGCGTCCCCGATTGGACTACCGCGCGAGGTGTCGACACAGAATGTCGAGCCCACGCGCCGTCGCCCGGAATTCCCACGGTTGCGCGTTGTACGAAGAGGGCGCGAGCGCACCATATGCGGCGAGCAGTGGCAGCACGCCGCTCGGTGGCGGCTGCGACGCGTCCGAGGTTGCAGCCTCTGCGGCTGACGAGAACTGGCGCATGGTGTTGAGGAGCTCGCGAATCGGCGACGGCATAAGCAACGCAGCGGCGTTGAGCGGTGGGTGAATCCTTACCAAGACCCGACACATGTAGTATGGCGGCCGCGTAAATGGATCGCTGCCGCCCACAAAGGTTGATACGACTGGAACGCGCCATTTGTTGTCGACGCGTGCGCGGCGGGACGAGCCCAGCAGCTAGAGAGGCGCTCGTGTTCGATTGACTTTCGGTATTTATTCGGCTAGCCTGGGGATCGCGTCCGGAGCGTCTCCTTTCTCCTTTCTCCTCACTCCTTTCTGCGGCCGCCCTGCGGCCGTCCGGGGGCTGCGTGCAACGGACGATGGAACTAGAAGCCAAGATCGACTTGCTCATGGGGCTCGCCGTCGACGACCAGGACGGCGTCCCAATGGGGAAATACCTACCGGGCAACAACCCACTCGCACGGGAGTTGCCGCCGCGCCTCCGCCACGCCCGTGAGGTCGGCGCGCTCCGGCCGCTCAACATCCGCCACGTGCGGCCAGGCAACGGTCCACGCACGTCGCTCTTGCGCATCCTCATGACGAACGCGTGCAGCTTCAACTGTCACTACTGTCCAATGCGTCGGGACCGCGAACTGCCCAGGACGCTGCTCAAGCCCGAAGAGCTCGTACGCATTTTCCTTGGCGCGCACGAACGCGGGTGGTGTCAGGGTCTCTTCATCACGACCGGCATCCCGGGCCGGCCGGTCAAGGTCATGGACGACTTGATACACGTGCTCGAGGCCTTGCGACTCCGGCATTGGTTCGACGGCTATATCCACGTGAAGATGGTGCCGGGCGCTGAGGCGGCGCAGATCGAACGGCTCACGACGCTGGCGACACGTGTGTCGCTCAATCTCGAAGCGCCGTGCGGCTCGAGTCTGGCGCAGATCGCGCCCGAGAAGAACTACGAGACTGCACTGGTGTCGCTCGAGCGCGCCCGCGGACAAGTGAACCGGCAGCGCGCGGAAGAGCGCGCCGGCCGGCCGCGAGACCGGCTGCGCCCCGGCGGCACCGCCGGCATGACCATGCAGTTCGTAGTGGGCGCGACGGGGGACACGGATCGCACGATCCTCGACTCAGTCACTGCTCTGTACAAGGGCGGGGGGATCCATCACTCGCAGTTCAGCGCATTCCGGCCGATCCGAAACACGCCGCTCGAGGATGCGCCAGCGGCGCCAGCGCTTCGCGAGCACCGCCTCTACCAAGCCGACCACCTCGTCCGGCAGTATGGCTTTGCGGCCAATGAGATGCCGTACGATGCCGGTGGCAACCTGCCGCTCGCGCTGGATCCGAAATGCGCCTGGGCGCTCGCGCATCCTGAGCTGTTCCCCGTCGAGGTTCGCAGCGCATCCGTTCAGGAGCTCGTGCGAGTGCCGGGGATCGGACCGGCAAGCGCCAAGCGATTGGTGGCGGAACGCCGCGCGACAGCGATTCGTGGCCTCGGTGACCTCCGCAAGTTGGGCATCCTGACCAACCGAGCCGCCGGGTTTCTCAGCCTGGCGGGCCACCGTTTGCAGACTATTCGGTGGACAGAACAGTTAGGCTTTTGGCAGGAGAGCGAAGCAGCCGGGCGATATCACATGGTGTACGACGTGAGCCCCGGGACGTTTAGGTAAGAGGCCGAAGGTCAGGTGTGCCCGAAGGACAAATGAAGGGTTGGGATAACGACCACGATATTCGACATCGGTGGGTAGCAGGCATTGATGGAATCCCCTGACCTGGCCGTTCGGTCTCCGGGACAGAGCTAGCTTTCAAGCAGACAACTCCGGAGATCCGTCATGGCCACCGCCGTCGAGACGCCGACGGGCAAGGCTGGCGCGCCCGCGTCCGAGCGCGAAGCACGCGACGTCGCCGAAGCGGCGCGCGAGACCGAGTGGGCGCACCCGAGCTTTGTCCGAGAGCTGTTTCTTGGGCGCTTTCGGTTGGACCTGATCCATCCACATCCGCGACCGGACTCGGAGGCCATGGCGCGCGCCGAGCCGTTCCTGGCGAAGCTGTGGGCGCTGGTCGAGCGGATCGATTCTGACGAGATCGACCGCACCGGTCAGATCTCGGAAGAAATTGTGAACGAGCTCCGCGCGATGGGTGCGTTCGGCATCAAGATCCCGCGGGAGTATGGTGGGCTCGGGTTGTCGCCGCTTGCGTACGTGCGCGCGATGGAGCTGGTGACGTCGAAGGATGGCTCCCTTACGGCGCTGCTCTCCGCGTCGCAGTCGATCGGCGTGCCGCAGCCACTCGCGCTGTTCGGCACCGAGGAGCAAAAGCGACGTTTTTTTCCGCGCCTCGCCAAGGGTGCGATCTCGGCGTTCGCGTTGACGGAGGTCGATGCCGGCTCCGATCCGGCGAACATGACCACGGCCGCTACCCCGTCAGACGACGGATCGCATTTCGTGCTGAATGGCGAGAAGCTGTGGTGCACCAATGGCACGCGGGCGGAGCTGTTCGTCGTCATGGCGCGCACGCCCGACGTCATCGTCAAAGGGCGTCCTCGAAAACAGATCACGGCGTTCATTGTCGAGCGCGACATGCCGGGCGTCGAGGTGGTCCAGCGTCTGCGGTTCATGGGACTCAAGGCGATCGAGAACGGGCTCATTCGCTTCACCAACGTGCGCGTACCGCGCGAGAACATTTTGTGGGGCGAAGGGAAGGGGCTCAAGCTCGCACTGACGACGCTCAATACCGGGCGTCTGACGCTTCCGGCTGGCTGCGCTGGCGTCGGCAAAGCCATGCTGCAGGTTGCACGCACCTGGGCGGTCGAGCGTGTGCAATGGGGCCAGCCCATTGGGCGACACGAGGCCGTCGGCCACAAGCTCGCGTCGATGGCAGCCACGACGTTCGCGATGGAGGCAGTCGCCGAGCTCTCGACCTTGTTGTACGAGCGCGGTGGATATGACATCCGACTCGAGGCCGCGGTCGCAAAGCTGTTCAACACGGAAGCCGGATGGCGCATCGTCGACGATACGCTGCAGATTCGCGGCGGCCGTGGGTACGAGACGGCGGAGTCGCTCGAGCGACGAGGCGAACCGGGGATCCCAGTCGAGCGGGCGATGCGCGATTTCCGCATCAATTTGATCTTCGAAGGCTCGTCGGAGATCATGCGTCTCTTCATCGCGCGCGAGGCCGTGGACCACCACATGCGCACCGCGTTCGCGCTCGTCGAAACCGGCGCGACGGTCGGCGAGCGCCTGCGTGCACTCGGCCGCGTCGTGCGCTTCTATCCGGCGTGGTACGCCACGCGATGGATCGGCCGCGGACAACTCCCAGCGTTCGGAGAATTTGGGCGCCTTGCCCGACACCTGCGGTTTGTGGAACGCGCTACGCGTCGCCTCGCCCGTTCGATCGTGCACGCGATGGTGCGGTTCGGGCCGAAGCTCGAGCGCCGGCAGATGGTGCTCTTCCGCGCGGTCGACATCGGAGCGGAGCTATTTGCGATGTCGGCAGCGTGCGTGCGCGCGCAGATGCTCGCTGGCGAGGGACAGCCGGAAGCGGTCACGCTGGCCGACGCCTTCTGCCGCCTGGCCCGCCGCCGCATCAGTCACTACTTCGCCGACTTCTTTAACCCGACCGACGCTCCGATGTCACGACTCGCGCGGCAAGTGTTGGATGGACGGCACGCGTGGCTCGAGCAGGGGATCGTGGGGATTCAGCCAAGCTCCAGGCACTAGAATCGGCGTCGAGATCTCAGGGCTCATATCCCGCGCAGCACTCTCACCGGGTCCAGCCGGGTCGCCCGCCGCGCCGGGATGTAGCACGCCGCGGCGGAGCCCGCGAGGAGCAGTACGGCGACGCCGCCCGCGGCAACATGTAGGGGCGGGCTTCAGCCCGCCCGGCGTTGCAGTGGACGCTGCAGTTCCCGTCACCCGGCTTTCGCCGTTCAAACCATCGCCGGCAATTTCGCCAATCGCTCCGCCGCGGCCTCCAACGTCTCCACCCTCTTGCAGAAGGCGAAGCGGACGTACGGGCAGCGCTCGCTGCGGTCGTGGTAGAAGCTCGATCCCGGGACCGTCGCGATGCCGCCCTCGCGGGCGAGCCAGAGCGCGAATTCGGTGTCCAGCGCGTCGCTCAAGTCGCTGAAGTCAGTGAGGAAGAAGTATGCGCCCTCGGGGATCGTGAAGCGGAAGCCAGCGTCGGTCAGCGCTGGGGCGAGGAGATCGCGCCGCACCCGGTAGTCGCGCGAGAGATGGTTGAAGTATTCCGCGTCGAAGGCGAATCCGACGGCCGCCGCGGCTTGCAGCGGTGCCGGCGCCCCGACGGTGAGAAAATCGTGCACCTTCCGGATCGCGTTCGTGGTCTCCGGTGGCGCAATCGCGTACCCCAGGCGCCACCCCGTGCACGTGAATGTCTTGGACAGACTCGAGATCGTCACCGTGCGCTCACGCATCCCCGGCCACGTCGCGATCGGATGATGCCGACCCGCGTAGGTGATGTACTCGTACGGATCGTCCGTGAACACCGCGATGTCGCGCTCCACGCACAGCGCTGCGAGCTCGCCGATCTCTTCGCGTGAGAAGACCCGCCCCGTGGGGTTGTGCGGCGAGTTCAGGATCACCGCCCGTGTCCGCGAGGTCACGGCCCGACGAATCCGTTCGACATCCAGTCGCCAGGCAGGTGGGTCCAGCGGGACGAAGACCGGGTGAGCGCCCGCGAGGATCCCATCCGGTCCGTAGTTCTCGTAGAATGGCTCCGGAATGATGACTTCGTCTCCCGGATTGATGAGCGCGAGAAACGTGGAGGCCATCGCCTCGGTCGCGCCACACGTGACCGTGATCTCGCGCTCCGGGTCGACTTCCAGATCGTACATCCGGCGATACTTCTCCGCGATCGCGAGACGCAACGCCGGATTGCCCCACGTAATCGCATACTGGTTGATATCGCCACGCACGGCCGCGCACGCCGCGTCTTTCATCGGATCCGGCATCGGGAAGTCGGGAAATCCCTGCGCGAGGTTAATCGCCCCGTAGGTGCGGGCGACCCGCGTCATTTCGCGGATCACGGACTCGGTGAATGTGTCGGTGCGTTGGGCGCTGTGCATGTGTTCGATCCGGGTGAGAATCTTGGTAACGGACGGTGCGACAAAGGGCGGGCGACGCATTGCGTCGCCCCCACCCGCCCATTCACGACCTCTAGGGGGGCGGTGGGGTCCTTGCCGTTCCCAACACCCTAAAGTGCGGAAAGGTCGCAACGGGCCGCAACTGGCGGTCATATTTCCTCCAGGTTGTCGCTCGCCCGACACCGCCGACCGTCATTCCATGGAAACGTCTGCCCTTCCCGCCGTTCCGGTCGAGATCACCGATCCCGTCAACGCCCGCATCCTCGCGGTCTCCGAGGATCGGATTGCCGGGTTCTTGACGGACCCGTTCGCCGAGATCGCGGCGAGGTCTGGCGTTCCGGTCGAAACGGTGCTCGAGCGACTTCGCGCCATGCTTGCGGCTGGCACGATTCGCCGCATCCGCCAAACGTTGCTGGCGACCAACCTGGCGCCGGGCGCGTTGGTGGCATGGCTGGTCGCGCCCGAGCGCCTCGATGCCGCGTTCGACCTCCTCGTGCGCGAGGATCCGTTTTCCGGCCACGTGGTGATCCGCTCGACCGACAGCGAAACGCCAGGCTCGGTCTACCGCCTCTGGTCGACGCTCAAGGTGCCGGTCGGGTTCGACATGGCCGACCATTGCGACTATCTGCTGCGCCGGGTCGGCGGTGTCCGATATCGCGTGATGCCGGCCAAGCGTCTGTTCGCGCTCGGCGTGGGACACGTGCGGCGCAAGGCGATCGAGCCGGGCGCGCGGGCCGACGCGCTGGGAGAAGTCATCGACACGGCCATCGTGGAGCTCTCGCCCCTCGAGTGGCAGGTCCTGGAGCCGCTGAAGCGCGAGTTCACGGTCGAGGAGATTCGCCCCGATCCCTGGGATGAGCGCGCGCGATCCGCAGGGCTGTCGCGCGACGAATTCTGTGCCGTGGCCGAGCAACTCGCCGATCGTGGGGTCATTGGCCGGTTTTCAACGTTTCTCGAGCACGTCAAGCCGTCGATCGGCGGCACGCGCGTCACGCGGTACAACGCGCTGTTCCACTGGCAGGTGCCGCCCGGGCGCGAGATCGAGGCTGGCCGTGAGGTGGGGCGCCACTTCATCGTGACGCACGCATACTGGCGGGAAGGCGGTCCCGAATTTGGGAACGTCAATGTCATGGCGGTGGTGCACGGGACCGACAAAGCCACGGTGATGGCTCATAAGTCCGCTATTGATAAGCACTTGGCCGATGCGGGCATCACCGTCGGATATACGAACGTGTTCTGGGGCGGGCGAAGTGAGATCAAGCCGTCAGAGGTGTCGCCGGTTGCGTACGCGAGGTGGCTGAGAGAACGCATCCCGGGCCCCTCGCCCCTGTAGTCAAGCCCGCCATCTGTTCGTCCTCTTGAGGGCACAAGTGCGCCGGGGAATCCCCCTCGACGCCGCCAAGTCGCGCGCGTCTCACCCGAGCAGGTCACTCCTACGTCCGAACCGGTTACCGGGCCACACCCGCGATACCGCTCCCTGAAGCAGTGGTGGCGGGACGACGAAGCTGCCGGGGCGATCGCCGCCGCGGCGGTCTATCTGGCTGGCTACGTGCTCCTCCGGATGGTCTGGTGGGGAACGGGCCACGCGCAGGACGTTGCCACGACGCTGTATTACCTGCCGGTGTACGCTGTGGCGTCGGTCCTGTCCTGGCGCGCCTCCCGCCATCCAGCGCTCGGGCCCGCGACGCGGCGCGGGTGGCTCCTCTTCGCGATCGCCTCGTTCTGCATCTTCACCAATGATTCGCTCGGCACGTATCACGAGCTCGTGCTCCGCGACGAGTCGCCCCACGTCTGGATCGATCTCTTCAGCCTCAGCGCCTATCCGTTCTGGATAGGCGGTCTCCTGGCCTTCCCGGTTGCACCCAGGTCCCGGGATGAACGGGCCAAGTTCTGGTTCGACGTCGCAACGGTCCTGGTCGGCGGCACAATGCTGACCTGGTACCTCGTGCTGCGGCCCACCGCCATGGCAGCGAGCAGCCCGTGGAGCGATCGTCTCATGTCGGTCGCCTTCCCCGTTTCCGACCTCGTGCTGCTGCTCGCAGCGGCCACGATCCTTGCACGCGCGCCGGCCGAGGGATCTCGTCGTGCGTTACAGATCGCCGTGGTTGGCATTGTCGGACAGTTTGTCGCTGACCTCGTGTATGGTCATTTGCGCCTGGTGAGCGATTATCACACCGGCGACATCATCGACGGTCTGTGGCTCACTGCTGGTCTCGCCTTCGGCGTCGCAGCGCGTGTGCAAGAGGTAGTGGCGACGCGGGGACACGCGCGGCAGCGGCAGGAAATCGCCCCGCGGGCGCGGGTGGCGTTGTTGCCGTACGTCTCCGTCGTCGCCGGCGTCGGCCTCCTCCTGTATGTGTCACGACCGGTATGGAACCAGCCACTGGGGCAGATCATTGTCGGTGCCCTTGCGCTGACCGCGCTGGTGGTGATGCGCCAGATCATCGCCGCACGCGATAATGTGCGACTCGTGAAGGAGCGGATGCGTCAGGACGCACGCTTCCGGTCGCTCGTGCAGAACGCATTGGACCTGATTACGGTCGTCGATGCGAGTCATCGCATTTCGTATCAGAGTCCATCGATCGCGCGGCTCTTCGGGCATCAGCCCTCCGAGCTCGAAGGGCTGGCATTGTCGGAGCTCGTCCACCCCGACGACGCGAGCCGGGTGCAGTTGTTCCTGCACCGCACGATCGCCGAAGGGGGCACGTTGGCGACCGTGAACTGGCGCATGTGGCACCGCGACGGCAGCTGGCGCTCGGTCGAGAGCATCGGCATGAACCTGTTGCACGACGCGTCCGTTCGCGGCATCGTGCTCAACACACGCGACGTCAGCGAGCGAACGGCGCTCGAAGCCGAGCTCACCCACCAGGCATTCCACGATCCTCTGACGGGACTCGCCAACCGGGCATTGCTGCGTGATCGCACCGGGCATGCGTTGAGTCGGTCGCAGCGTCACGGTCAGGCGCCGCAAGCGCTGCTCTTTCTTGATCTCGACAATTTCAAGATGGTGAATGACAGTCTGGGCCACGCCGCCGGTGACTCCCTGTTGGTCGAGGCAGCCCGCCGACTACTCGCCTGCGTTCGAAGCTCGGATACCGCGGCGCGACTGGGTGGGGACGAGTTCGCGGTATTCATTGAGGATCCGGCGGATGAGGCGGCATGCACGGAGGTGGCCGAGCGGATCATTGCGGCGCTGGCGCGCCCGTTCTCGATCGGCCGGCGCGAGGTCTTCGTCGGAGCGAGTCTCGGGATCGCGACCGCACGCGATGGGGACGGGGCCGATGGTCTGCTGCGCAATGCCGATATGGCGATGTACCTCGCCAAGACGCGCGGCAAAGGGCGGTACGAGCGCTTCGCGCCCGAGATGCACGTAACGGCCATCGAGCGAATCGAGCTCGAGTCCGATCTGCGGCATGCGATCGAGAACGGGGACCTCATTCTGCACTACCAGCCGATCGTCATGCTCGAGACCGGAGCGATCACTGGCGTCGAGGCGCTCGTGCGATGGCACCATCCGCGCCGTGGCCTGTTGGCGCCCGGCCAGTTCATTGGGCTCGCGGAAGAGACCGGGATGATCCTGCCGCTCGGCGCCTGGGTGCTGCGCGAAGCCTGCAAGCAGGCGCAGCGCTGGCGAGAGCGACGCGGTCCCGACGATCCATTGGCGGTGACGGTCAATGTATCCGGCCGCCAGATCCAGAGCCCGCAGTTCATTGCGGATGTCCGCGCGGCTCTCTCCGAGTCGGGGCTCATGCCGCACGCGCTCATCCTCGAACTGACCGAGAGCGTACTCACTGCGCACACGGAAACCGTACAGACGACACTTCACGCGCTCAAGACGGTAGGTGTGCGGCTCGCCATCGACGACTTCGGGACTGGATACTCATCGCTGAGCTACCTGCAGCGCTTCCCCATCGACATCCTGAAGATCGCCAAGCCTTTCGTCGACGACGTTGTCGTCCACGCGTCCGGCGCTGGCAGTCGTCGCGCCCTCGCGCAGGCCGTCATCACACTTGGCACGACGCTCTCCGTGCGGACGATCGCCGAAGGGATCGAATTACCCCAACAGCTCGACCGCCTACGGGAGCTCGGCTGCGACCTTGGCCAGGGGTTCCACTTCTCGCGTCCCGTCCCGGCGTCCGAGCTCGAGGCGCGATTGTTCGGGCCGGAGCCCGGCTTCGCTGTAGACGGCCGTGGGACCCGAGCGCGGCGGTCGACGGCCGTGGAGCCGTTGTAGGGGCAGTTTCTGCCCCTAGTCCCCTTGCGCCGGCAGCGGCACCGGTCCGGCACCGCCCAGCGCCTCCTTGCGGTGCCGGCGGCGTGCGGCACGGGTCTGGACCCAGGTCTGCAGCTCGTCGAAGTACGTGTAGAACACTGGCGTGACGTACAGCGTCACGAGCTGGGAGAAGGCGAGCCCACCGACGACGACTACGCCGAGCGGTCGACGCGCTGACGCACCAGCGCCCCACCCAAAGGCAATCGGGATCGCGCCCATCAGCGCTGCGACGGTCGTCATCATAATCGGCCGGAATCGAATGCTCGCGGCCTCGAGGATGGCGTCCTTCGGCTTCCGGTGGCCAGCGCGTTCGGTCTCGATCGCGAAATCGATCATCATGATGGCGTTCTTCTTCACGATGCCGATGAGCATGATGATTCCGACGAAGCCGTAGATGTCGAGATCCATACCGAGCACCATGAGCGTACCCAGCGCGCCGAACGCGGCGAACGGCAGACCGGTCAGGATCGTGATCGGGTGGATGAAGCTCTCGTACAGGACGCCGAGAATGATGTAGATCACGAAGATCGTGAGCGCGAGCAGCAGGGGCAGTCCGTCCATGGACTGTTGGAACGCCTGAGCCGTGCCCGCAAAGCTCATCGTGATCGCCGGCGGCAGCGTCTCTTTGGCTGTCTGCTGGATGGTGCTCACCGCAGTGCCCAGCGAGGTGCCGGGCCGCAGATCGAAGGAGATCGTTACTGCCGGGAGTTGGCCCGAATGGTTGATGGTCACCGGACCGAGATCCGAGACGAACCGCGCGACTGTCGACATCGGGATCTCCTGGCCACCGGTCGACTTCACGTAGAGCGCGTTGAGGGCGTTGATGTCTCGCTGGTAGCGAGGCAGCACCTCCATGATGACCCAGTACTCGTTGGTCGACGTATAGATCGTCGAGACCTGTCGCTGGCCAAACGAGTCGTAGAGCACGTTTTCGATCTCGGCTGCCGAGACGCCGAGCGAAGCGGCTTTTGGTCGGTCGATCTGGATCGTGACCTGCGGGTTTTCGATCAGGAGGTCGCTCGTCACGCCACTGAGCTGCGGCAGCGCCTTGAGCCTGGCCTCCAGCACCCGCGCGCTCGAATCGAGCACCGTGATGTTGCCGCTCTGCATCGTGAACTGGTACAAGCTCTTCGACTGCAGACCGCCGATGGAGATGGCCGGCGGGTTTTGCACGTACACTGAGATCCCGGGGACGCCCGAGACCTCCTGCGTGAGGATGCGGGTGAGCTGGTCCGCGGAGTACCTGCGGTCGCTGATCGGTTTCAGGTTGATGGTGATCTGCCCCTGGTTGGACGCCGCGAGCGTGCCGACGGACGACTGCACCGACGCGACATTGGGGTTCTGCGCCATGATCTGCGCGACTTCCTGCTGGTGCGCGATGAGCCCGTCGTAGGAGACGCCCTCCGCGGCCTCGGTCGTCGCGATCAGCTGACCGGTGTCGTCGGTCGGGAAGAGGCCCTTGGGAATCGCGTAGAAGAGCCACCCGGTCACGACGAGCGTCATCACGGAGAATGCCAGCGCCTCGAACCGGTGGTTCATGACCCAGGCGAGACTGTCCTCGTACGCCTTGAGCACGCGCTCATAGCCGGCTTCGACCGTGTTGTACATGCGGCCGTGCACCACGCCGTGGTCTGACCGCAGGAACCGGCTGCACAGCATGGGCGTGAGAGTCAATGACACGACACCAGAGACGAGAATCGAGACGCCGATGGTGACTGCGAACTCGTGGAACAGTTTCCCGATGATGCCCTGCATGAACAGCACCGGGATGAACACCGCGGCGAGCGACAGCGTCATCGACAGAATGGTGAAGCCGACTTCGGTCGATCCGTCCAGCGCCGCTTGCATGCGCGGCTTGCCCATCTCGAGATGCCGCACGATGTTCTCGAGCATCACGATGGCGTCGTCGACCACGAAACCCACGGCGAGCGTCAGCGCCATGAGCGACAGGTTGTCGAGGCTGTACCCGAGCAGGTACATCACCGAGAACGTGCCGATGATGGACATCGGGAGGGCGAGGCTCGGGATGAGCGTCGCCGACACGTTCTTGAGGAACACGAAGATCACGCCGACGACGAGCACCAATGTCAGCAGCAGCGTGAACTTCACGTCATTGACCGAGGCCTCGATGGACTGCGACCGGTCGTACAAGATCTGCACGTCCACGGTCGTCGGGATCTCGTTGTGGATGCGCGCGAGCGCGGCTTTGACGCCGTTCGCCACCTTGACCGTGTTGGTGCCCGGCTGACGCTGCACGGCCAGCACGATCGCCGGCTGCCCGTTCACCCAGCCCGCGGTCTTGTTGTTCTGCACGTCGTTGGTTACGCGCCCGACGTCCTGGAGTCGGACCGGCGCGCCATTGCGATACGCGATGATCATGCTCGCGAACGAGGCGGCGCTCGGCAGCTGGCCACTGGCCTGCACCGTCAGCGCCACGCTGGGGCCCCACAGGATCCCGGTCGGGATGTTCACGTTCTCGGCGTTGACGGCCGTGTTGACATCCTCCAGGTCGATCCCCTTGGACGCGAGCAACTGCGGGTCGAGCTGGATGCGCACCGCGTACTTCTGTTGGCCGTACACCAGCACCTGGGCCACGCCGCTCACCGTCGAGAGGCGCTGCGCGATGGTCGTTTCCCCGTACTCGTCCAGGGTCGACAAGGGGAGCGACGGCGACATGATCGCGAAATACAGGATCGGCGTCGCCGCGGGGTTGGTCTTCTGGTACGACGGTGGGATGATCCCCTGGGGCAGCGTGCGCAGCGTCTGGGTGATCGCGGCCTGGATGTCCTGGGCCGCCGCGTCGATGTTGCGATCCAGGACGAACTGCACGACGATGGTCGTCGTCCCGATGCTGCTCGTCGACGTCATGTTGTCGATGCCCGCGATCGTCGAGAACTGCTTCTCGAGCGGCGTGGCAACCGTCGATGCCATCGTCTCCGCATTGGCACCCGGGAGCGTAGCGCTCACCGTCACCGTCGGATAGTCGACGTTGGGCAGATCGCTCACCGGCAAGCGCGTGTACGCGATGTAGCCGAAGAAGACGATGGAGATCATGACGAGCGTCGTCATGACGGGGCGAGTGATGAAGAGGCGTGTCATTGAGAATGAAGAATCTGTGTCAGTCGCCGGCGGGCGCGGGGGCCGTCAGCGGCACGTTGGCCGGGATGGATGTCGTAACCTTGCGTCCGAGCCAGGCTTGCAGCTCATCGAGGTAGGTATAGAAGACCGGCGTCATGAAGAGCGTCACGATCTGCGAGATCGCGAGCCCGCCCACGACCACGATGCCGATCCCCTGGCGGGAAGCGCCGGTCGCGCCCAAGCCGATGGCGAGCGGCAGACTGCCCATGATCGCGGCTGCTGTCGTCATCATGATGGGGCGGAAGCGGATGCTCGCCGCCTCCACGATCGCCTCGGCTGCCGGCTTGTGGCCCGATCGCTCGGTCGCGATGGCGAAGTCGATCATCATGATCGCGTTCTTCTTCACGATCCCGATCAGCATGATCATGCCGACGTAGCCATAGACGTCGAGACTGTGGCGCGTCACGAGCAGGGCGATCAGCGCGCCGACCGCGGCGAAGGGAATCCCCGAGAGGATCGTGATGGGATGGATGAAGCTTTCGTACAGAATGCCGAGCACCACGTAGATCACGAACACGGACAACAAGAGGAGGACGACGAGCCCTTGCTGCGAGGCTTCAAAGGCCTGCGCCTGCCCGGCAAACCCGGCCGTGATGTTGGTCGGCACGACCTCGTGGGCGATCCGTTCGACGAGACTCACCGCGTCGCTCAACGCGACGTCCGAGGCCACGTTGAACGAGATCGTCACCGATGGGAGCTGGCCCGAGTGATCGATCTCGAGCGGTCCGACCGTCCGCTGCAGCCGCGCGATCGACGTCAACGGCACGACCTGCTTGGTGCGCGGCGACTGAATGTAGAGCTCGCGCAGAGAATTCTCGTCACGCTCGTACTGGGGCAGCGACTCCATCACGACCCAGTACTCGTTGGTCTGAGTGTAGATGGTCGAAACCTGACTCGAGCCGTACGCGTCGTACAAGGTCTGCTCGATTTGGTTCGCCGTGATGCCGAACTTCGACGCGGCATCGCGGTCGATGAGGACCTGGATCTCCGGGTTCTTGATCTGAAGATCGCTGGTCACGCCCTCGAACTCCTTCCGCGCTTCGAGCCGCTTTCGGAGTTGCTCCGCGACGTCTTCGACCTCGTGGAGACGGGGCGCCAGCAGCGTGTACTGATAGAAGCTCTTTGAGCCCCGGCCACCGACCCGGATGGACGGCGGGTTCTGCACGAATACCGCGATCCCCGGGACCATGTTGAGCTTCGGCATGAGCTCGCCCACGACCGAATCCGCGCTGAGGTGGCGATCATTGGGTCCGGGCCCCAGCGGCTTGAGCACCATGTACACGCGCCCTTGATTGGCCGAGCCCTGCGAGCCGACCGAGGGCATGATCGACTTGATGTTGGGATCTTTGAGCAGGATGCTATCGATGCGCTGCTGGAGCGGCAGGATGGCCGAGAAGGAGATCCCCTCCTCGCCCTCGGTCGTCGCCATGAGCTGTCCCGTGTCGTCGCTCGGGAACAGCCCCTTGGGCGTCGTCTTGAAGAGGACCACCATGATCACGAGCGTCGCTGCCGAAAGGCCCAGCATGACGGGCCGATGGCGCATGACCCAGACGAGGCTCCGCTCGTACGAGTGCAGGGCTCCGTTGAACACCGCCTCCGACCAGTTGTAGAGCCGCCCGTGCTTGACCGTATGGACGGGGCTCAGGAACCGGCTGCACAGCATCGGCGTCAGTGTCAGCGACACACACCCGGACACCAGAATCGCCACGGCGATCGTCACGCCGAACTCGTGGAACAACATCCCAATGAGGCCGCCCATGAACATGATCGGGATGAACACCGCCGAGAGCGACGTGGTCATCGTGACGATGGTCGACCCCACCTCGGCGGCGCCGTCCAGGGCGGCCTGCATGCGGGGTTTGCCCATCTCCATGTGGCGGACGATGTTCTCGAGCACGACGATGGCGTCATCGACGACGAAGCCCACGGCGAGGGTGAGCGCCATGAGGGAGAGGTTGTCGATGCTGTACTTGAACAAATACATCACCGAGAAGGTGCCGATGATGGACATCGGCAGGGCGAGGCTCGGGATGATCGTCGCCGACACGTTGCGCAGGAACAAGAAGATCACGAGCACGACCAGGACGAGTGCCACGCCAAAGGCGAACTTCACGTCGTGTACGCCGCGTCCGATCGACACAGCGCGGTCGTAGGTCACGCGCAGGGTGACGTCCGGCGGGATCTCTCCCTTGATCTCATCGAGCAGGACGTGCACGGCCCGGGTGACGGCGACCGTGTTGGTGCCGGGCTGCCGGAGCACATACAATCCGACCGATCGCTCATCGTTGAACCAGGCGGCGGTCCGGTTGTTTTGCACGTCATCGGTGACGCGAGCGATATCGCGCAACAGGACCGGCGCGCCGTTGTGGTATGCAACGACGATCGCGCCGAACTCGCGCGCGTTGTACAGGTTGCCCGTCGCCTGCACGGTGATGGTCTGGTTCGCGCCCCACATGACGCCCGTCGGCAGATTGACGTTCTGCGCGTTGACGGCGGCGGTCACCTGATCCACGCCGATCCCACGCGTCGCGAGCGCCTCGGGGTTGAGCGCAATGCGGACGGCGTACTTCTGCTGTCCCCACACCCCCACCTCGGCGACACCGTCGACCATCGACATCCGCTGCGCGATGGTGGTTTCGGCGATCTCATCGAGCACCGAGAGTGGCTCCACCTTGGATGTCAGCGCCATGAACATGACCGGCGCCGCGGCGGGGTTGGAGCGGTGGAAGCTGGGCGGGATGATGCCCACCGGGAGGTACACCATCGCCTGCGAGATCGCCGCTTGGACGTCCTGCGCCGCTGCGTCGATCCTTCGATCGACGTTGAACTGAATGACGACGTCGGTCGACCCGAGGTCGCTCGACGACGTCATGTTGTCGATACCGGCGATCGTCGAGAACTGCTTTTCGAGCGGCGTCGCGACGGCGGCCGCCATCGTCTCCGGGCTCGCGCCCGGGAGGGACGCGAACACGTGAATGGTAGGATAGTCGACGTTTGGCAGATCGCTGACCGGGAGCTTGGTGTAGGCGATGATGCCAAAGATCAGGACACCGATCGTGACCAGCGTGGTCATGACCGGGCGAGTGATGAAGAGCCGCGGGATCGAGAACTGCATCAGCGCTCAATCACCGGCAGGCGCCGGTGCGGGGAGGGCGACCGACGTGCCCGCCGCCAGGTGGCTGCCAAGCCAGGCCTGGAGCTCGTCGAGGTAGGTGTAGAACACCGGGGTCATGTACAACGTGACGACCTGCGAGATGGCCAGCCCACCGACGACCACGATGCCGAGGCCCTGTCGCGATGCGCCGGTCGCGCCTAGGCCAATCGCGATCGGGAGACTGCCCATGATCGCCGCTGCCGTGGTCATCATGATGGGCCGGAAGCGGATGCTCGCCGCTTCCACGATCGACTCGGACGCCGTCTTGTGCGTGCTCCGCTCCGTCGCGATCGCAAAGTCGATCATCATGATCGCGTTCTTCTTCACAATCCCGATCAGCATGATCATCCCGACGAACCCGTAGATGTCGAGCTGATTGTGCGTGATCAGCAGCGCGATGAGTGCACCCACCGCGGCGAAGGGGATGCCCGACAGGATCGTGATCGGGTGGATGAAGCTCTCGTACAGAATACCGAGCACGACGTAAATCACGAAGATCGAGAGGGCGAGGAGGATGAACAGGCCCTGTTGCGAGGATTGAAACGCGGCCGCGGTGCCTCCGAAGGCCGAGCTGATCGTCGGTGGCAGTACCTGTCGCGCTTCGTTCTGGACGAGGCTCACGGCCTGACTCAGCGCGACATTCGGCTGCACGTTGAATGAGATCGTGACGGATGGGAGCTGGCCCGAATGGGCGATGCTCAGCGGCCCGACGGTCCGCTGGAGCCGCGCGATCGTGGACAGCGGCACCATCTGATTGGTCGCCGGAGCGTGTATGTAGAGCTGATTGAGGGACGTTTCATCGCGCTCGTACTGCGGCATCGATTCCATGACCACCCAGTACTCGTTGGTTGGCGTGTAGATGGTCGACACCTGGCGCGAGCCGTACGCGTCGTAGAGCGTGTGCTCGAGCTGACTCGCCGTGATGCCCAACTGCGTGGCACGGTCGCGATCGATGAGGACGGTCACCTCGGGGTTCTTGATCTGGAGATCCGTCGTCACGCCCACCAGTTGGTGAATCTTCTGGAGTCGGGCCTGGAGTGTGAGCGCCGCCTGGTCGAGTGCCGCGAGATTGGGGCCATACAGCGTGAACTGATACAGACTCTTCGACTGGCGGCCGCCGATGCGAATCGAGGGCGGGTTCTGAATGAAGGTCGTGATGCCGGGTACCGTGTTCGCCTTGCGCATGAGCTCATTGGTGATGGCATCGGCACCGAGACGGCGATCCTTGGGTCCTTTCCCGAGCGGCTTCAGGATGATGAATACACGCCCCTGATTGGCCGAGCCCTGAGAGCCGACCGAGGGCATGATCGATTGGACATTGGGATCCTTGAGAAGGATCGCGTCGACCTTCTGCTGCAGTGGCAGGATGGCCTCGAATGAGATGCCCTCCGCCCCCTCAGTGGTTGCCATGAGCTGGCCGGTGTCGTCGCTCGGGAGGAAACCCTGGGGGATGGTCTTGAACAGGACCATCATGACGACGAGGGTCAGGGCCGAGAGCCCCAGCATGATCGGCCGGTGGCGCATGACCCACACGAGACTCCGCTCATAGGCGTGCAGCGCGTACCTGAAGCCCTGCTCGGACCAGTTGAAGAGCCGCCCGTGCCTCCCCGTATGAACCGGACTCAGGAACCGGCTGCAGAGCATCGGGGTGAGCGTGAGCGACACGCACCCGGAGACCAGGATCGCCACCGCGATCGTCACGCCGAACTCGTGGAACAACATCCCGATGAGGCCGCCCATGAACATGATCGGGATGAACACCGCCGAAAGCGACGTCGTCATGGTGACGATCGTCGACCCCACTTCGGCCGCTCCATCCAGGGCGGCCTGCATGCGCGGTTTGCCCATCTCCATGTGGCGGACGATGTTCTCGAGCACGACGATGGCATCATCGACGACGAAGCCCACGGCGAGGGTGAGCGCCATGAGGGAGAGGTTGTCGATGCTGTAGTTGAGCAGATACATCACCGAGAAGGTGCCGATGATGGACATCGGCAGGGCGAGGCTCGGGATGATTGTCGCGGACACGTTGCGCAGGAAGAAGAAGATCACGAGCACGACCAGGACGAGCGCGACCATGAGCGTGAACTTCACATCGTGGACGCCGCGCTCGATCGACTGCGCGCGGTCATACGCCACGAAGAGTGTGACGTCCGGTGGGATCTCCCCCCGGATCTCATCGAGGATCTTTCGGACGTCGCTCGTCACCTCGACCGTGTTCGTGCCGGGCTGGCGCATGACGGCCAGCATGATCGCGCGCTGGTTGTTGAACCAGGCGGCCGTGCGATTGTTTTGGACGTCGTCCGTGACGTCTGCCACATCACGCAAGAGCACCGGCGCGCTGTTGTGGTACGCGACGACGATCTGCTGGAATTGGCCAGCGTTGAAGAGATTGCCAGTGGCCTGAACGGTGATCGCCTGATTGGGGCCCCACATCACGCCGGTCGGCAGATTCACGTTCTGGGCGTTGACCGCCGCCGTGACCTGATCGACACCAATCCCGCGGGATGCGAGCGCTTGCGGATTGAGCGCGATCCGGACGGCGTACTTCTGGGACCCCCAGACCATAACCTGCGACACCCCGTTGACCATCGAGATGCGCTGTGCGATGGTCGTCTCGCCGATCTCATCGAGCACGGAGAGCGGCTCGACGCCGGACGTCAGCACCATGAACAGCACAGGCGCCGCCGCGGGGTTCTGACGGAAGAATGACGGCGGGATGATGCCCGTCGGCAGATTCACCAGCGCCTGCGAGATGCCGGCTTCAACGTCCTGCGCGGCGGCGTTGATGTTCCGATCGAGGTTGAATTGAATCGTGATGGACGTCGATCCCAGATTGCTGGAGGACGTCATGTTGTCGATGCCGGCGATCGTCGAGAATTGCTTCTCGAGCGGCGTGGCCACTGCCGCCGCCATCGTCTCCGGGCTGGCGCCCGGCAGACTCGCGTTGACGTTGATCGTCGGATAGTCGACGTTGGGCAGATCGCTCACCGGCAACTTCGTGTACGCGATCATCCCAAAGATCAGGACGCCCAGCATGACGAGGGTCGTCATGACTGGGCGTCGAATGAAGAGGCCGGTGACGTTCATCCAGAGGTGCTCGGTTGCGCCGGTGTGGCGCCGCCGTTACCCGCTGGCACAAGGCCGCGGATGTTGACCTTCGCACCCGGTGTCAACCGGGACTGCCCATCGGTCACGACCTGCTGGCCCTCTGTCAGACCGGATGCGATCACCGCGGTATTAGCCGCGGTACGCTCGACGACGACATTTTGCTGGCGCGCCGTGCCCGATTGATCGACGAGATAGACGTACGTGCCCTGCTGACCCATCACGACCGCTTGCGCAGGCACGACGAGCGCATTCTCCTCGGTGAAGAGACGAATGGACGTCGAGACGAACTGCCCTGGCCACAGCGTCCGGTTCGGGTTCGGGAAGGTCGCTTTGAGCAGGACTGTGCCGGTCGTCGTATCGACCTGATTGTCGACCAGCGTCAGGTTGCCCTGCTCAGGCGACGGCATGGGGACTCCGGGGAGTCCCGGCATCGACGCGGGCCGTCGCTGACGCATGGCACCACCGCCTGGTGCAGCACTGTCACCCCCCATCCCATGTCGCTGACCGCTCGGGGATCCCGCAGTATTCGGAGGGCCGTCCGCACTACTGCCGGCGCCGGGCGAGCCCCCGGCCGTCGCAGGAGCGGTGCCCGCGGGGTCGCCACCCGCACTCTGCCCGCGGTGTCCGCCACGATGGCCGCCGCCCGCACCATTCCCGGTAGACGTGCCTATTGGCGGTCCGCTCGGAGGGCCGCCGGCCGAGTTGTTTGCGCCCGGGCTCGTCGCCGGGTCATCGCCGACGCCTACGGACTGGCCTTGCTGGTCATCGCTCGGCTCGGTCGTATAGGCGGGTGTCGGGCCGTTGAGCGTCGGCTGCGCGGTCGCACTCGGCGGCAGACCTGGCACAACGGTGACGGGCAATGCCCCGCTGCTCTTGGCGGCGTACTGCTGGATAGCCGGAAGTGTCGTTGCCGGCACCGCGAAGTGCACCAAAATCGGTTGAATCTGATTAATGAGTACAAGGGGTTGCTGCGTGCCCGAGCGAACCAGGTTCCCCTTCTTGACCAGCAACTGTCCCGTCCGACCGCTGATTGGGGCGGTGATCGTGGTCCATCGCAGGTTGATCCGGGCTTGCTCGAGCGCCGCGCTGTCCGCCTGTGTGGCGGCTGCGCTCGACCCCTCGGTCGCGATCATTTGATCGGCCTGCTCCTTCGTGGCGTAGTCCTTCTGCACCAGTTGCGAGTAGCGCTCAGCCTCTGCCTTGGCGTCGGTCCACGTCGCGAGATCCTTGGCCAGGTTGGCGGCCGCCTGGTCGAGCGCCGCCTTGTAAGGCTGCGGATCGATTTGGAACAGGATCTGACCCTCCTTCACTTCGTCACCTTCCTTGAACGAGACTCGGGTCAGGATTCCGTTGACCTGGGCCTGGACCTGTGCCGTCTGCATCGGCTCGACGACACCATTGGCGATGATGTTATACGGCACATTCCAATGCGTGACGCGTGCAACAGCCACGGGCACCGGGAGCTGCTTTGGCTTGCCCTTGTCATTGCTGCAACTGACGGTAACGAGCAAGGCGGCCGCTACGGCGCCTAGCGTGCGTGAATTCATCGGGGGATAAAAGTCGTGTGTGGGGGGGCGAGGCGAACGTGCATGCCCCCATACAAAATACTTACGCGCGAGGCGCCAAATAGTTGGCCGGCGCTTGGCGCCCCGAGTCGTCCGTTCCGGTCCACCCGGATGGCTCAGCGGGCCCGGCATGGGAGTAATCCTCATCGCGGCGGCGCGGTTCGTGTCGAGTCTGGGGTTAGCCCAAGGTTGGTCTCCCCGTGGAGGCCGATCACGCCCACGTCATGTGACAACTGAGCGAGGCTCGAATACCAGATCCACCTCGCGGACGACTGCTGCGACCGTGCGCTGTCGAGAGCGGCCTGAGCCGTGAGCACCGTGAGAATGCTCCCGACCCCCGCCTTGTACTGGCCCAGAGCGAGGTCATACGAGGCCTGGGCACTGGCGAGTAGATCGTCCGCCGTCTTCACCCGAGCGGTCGCTGTCCGGAGGTTGTAGTAGGACGTGAAAACCTCGTTGACGACGACGTCGCGCTCGTATTGCGCATTGGCGGCGCTCGCCCTTGCTAACTCCTTGGCATTTTTGATGTTAAACCAGTTCGGCACATTGAGGATTGGAATCGAGATGCCGATGTTTGCGAAGTAACTGGTTGTGTTGAAGCGCGGCGTATCGAAGCTTGTGCGACCATTGGTCCCATTGAAGGTGAGTGACGGAAGCCCCTGACCCCGGATAACGCCGACTTCGGCCTGTGCCTGCCGAGCCTGCGCGCGAAATGCGGCAAGGTCCGGCCTCGATCGAACGGCTTGCTCGACCAACGTATCGACACTTTCCGAGACCGATTGGATTGGGACATTCGGCGGTTCGGGGGAGATGTCGTAGCGGACAGTCGCGGGAAGTCCCATGGCCACGGCCAACGAGCCACGAGTCGTTTGAACCGTGGCGAGATCGGTCTCGAGCGTCAGGACGGCTTGCGCCAACGTCGTTTGAGCCTGGAGGACGTCCGAGTTCGTGGCTACGCCCACTTGATGGCGCGCTTGCGCGGCGGCCAGGTTCGCGCTGTCTTCCCGTACGCTCTCCGAATCACCTTGCACGATGGCTTTGGCCGCGTTGTAGCTGAAATAGGCTTGCTCGACGGTCAGAATCGCCGTTTGGACCGCTGCGTTGTAGTTGAACGACGCGGCGAAGGCTCCCTGTTTGGCGTAGCTGAACGAGGGCATCTCGCCGAAGCTGAAGAGCAACCAGGAGACTGACCCAGTTCCCTCATCGAAGGAATGAAAGGCGCTCCCAGTAACGACGGTGCCTGAGCTAGTCGTGGTAGTCCCCGCCGACCGCGTTCCTTGACGGGCCGCGAAGCCCGACAGTGTCGCCTGCGGGAGATACGCGCCATATGCTGCGCCGATGGTCGCACCGGCTGCGCGTGCTTCGAAGTAGGACACGCGCGTGAGTGGATTGTTGAGCAACGCGACATTGACGACGTCGACGAGCGTCAATTTCGCCAGCCGCGGTTCGATGTCAGGTGGAACAGGCGTTTGAGGTATCGAATCGCGGGTGATGGCAGCCTTTGGAGGAGTCCAGTACTGATTGGGTTTGGTCGGCGCCGCGGGCTTACCCCCCACATGCGGGATGCATCCGGTACCGAAGCACAGGAGTCCGAGCGTCGTGGCGATGCCCGCGGTACGGAGAGGGCCGCGGCGGCAATAGTCGGCGCGCGGCCTGGCTAGGTCGATTAAGGTCACGGAGTTCATTACGCAGTGAACGAGGGTTTTGTTCGGTGGGGGAAGGATCGGCTATCGGGTTCGGGGGAGCACGCTTGCGACTTGGGCCGACCTATAAAAGACTTCGCGTCAAGAGAGTTTGCCGTTTGCCGCAGTAACCAGGATTCAGGAACCCGGAACCCGATGGTGTTCAATCGCGCGGGCGACCGTCCAGCTCCCGGAGCTCGTCGGCGGCACCGAGTAGATAGCCGATGTCGCGCGAGAGCGCGCTTGCCTGCTCCGTGACGCCCGCCACGCCATCGGCCCCGGAGCTTGCGTTGGAGACGCGGAAACGAACGAGGTCGAGATACAGCGTCTGCAGCATGATGCTGGCGCGGTCCAACTGGCTCGCGAGTTCCGTGCGATGAGTGGCGAGCGCCGAACGCTGGGTCGGTGGGGTGTCGACATCAATTCGATGGAGTGCGGCCGCGAGCGCCCCGACTTGGCTCGCCAACCCCTTGGCCGTGACTTCAGCATTCGGAACCTGCTCCCGCTCGCGTTTATCGAGACCCACGACGATGTCGTGAATGCGGTCCCGATCGAGCGCCGCTCGACGCACCACGCCACCAAACGGTCCTGCCAGAACCGCAGGTGGTGCGAGTGAGGAGGCGGATGGAACGGCATCGAAAGCCCCCTGTGAGCCGGCGGGACCTTGTCTGGGAATTGGGGTCGGCATCGCCGAGGGTGGAGAAAACACTTCCCTGAGACTGATGTGATCTCTCCAGAGCGATCCGTACGCGAGAAAGATCGCCAGACCCAGCCCAAGGTCCGGATAAATCGCCCAGAACTCGTGCGGCGACGTGACGATGCTCAGGGCGGACAGGAACAGCATAGACCCACCCATCGACACCAGTGCGCCGCGAAACCTGTGGATCTTGCGTTGACGCGGATCCGAGGGCTCGAGCTCGTCTTGTTCCTTGCGAGCGCGCCTGAGTTGTTCCTTGCCAGCGCGCCTGAGTGCTTTTTGCTGGCGGTGCGTGAGGGCCGCTGGAGGCACTCCGATCGGGATAGGGCCCGGTACCGGAGCGCCATATTGCAGCAACGGTGAGGCAAACACCGCGGACGGCGGAGGCGGCGCGAACGGCGGCGGCGCGGCTCCTGCCGCCGGCGAGCCGGGGATGCGCGGTGGGCTCGATGTTCCCGCCAGGTCGGGGGCCGCAGTATCGGGTGCGTCCAGCGCTGTCAGGAAGGCGTTCGCGTCGGGAAACCGCTGGTCCGGATCCTTCGCAAGCAATCGCATCGTCGCTGCTGCGAGTCCGCGAGGTACCCAGGGCGCACGTTGACCCAGCGGCGGCGGCGCTTCGGAGATCTGCTTGACGAGAATGGACGCGGAGCTCGAGCCCGTGAACGGCAGCGTGCCGCTCAACATTTGGTACGCCAGCACGCCGAGCGAATAGAGGTCGCTCCGTCCATTGATCTCCTTATCGCCCGCGCACTGCTCGGGACTCATATAAGCCGGTGTGCCGATCACGACACCGGTGGCTGTGAGCCGCGAGTCCATCCCCGCGGTGACGGCGCGCGCGATGCCGAAATCCGATACCATCACCCGTTCGCCGTCATTGGCGAGCAGGATGTTGTCCGGCTTAATGTCGCGGTGAATTACGCCGTGTGCATGCGCGTATGCGAGGGCGGACGCGATCTGGCGGAGGATCCGCCGCGTTTCATCGATGCCCAGCGGGCCAGCGGCGGCCCTGAGGCGCTGTGCCAGGGTCTGGCCGTCGACGAACGCCATGACGAAGTAGACCAGGCCCTCGCGTTCGTCGACACTGTAGATCGGGACGATATTCGGATGCGTCAGCTGTGCCGCGGTTTCGGCTTCATGCAGGAACCGCGTTCGGATATCGGATCGGAAGGCGAGATCCGGGGGCAACACCTTGACGGCGACCGCTCGTTTGAGGCGTCGATCGACGGCGTGGTACACGATGCCCATCCCCCCGCGGCCGATTTCTCTGTCCACGTCAAACGAGGACCCCAGCGCGCGGGTGACCCGGGAGCCGAGCTCGGCATCAGGAGATAAGGGCGCTGCTGCCGGCTGGCTTGGCGGGTCGGCTGGCGGGCCTGCTGAGCTCGAAGCGGGAGGCACTGGATCGGATTGGGGCACCGGGACCGGGCGCGCGGGGGAAGGCGAAGGCCGGCGCTCGGTCTGTGAGCCGTGCGACAGCCTACCTGCGACAGATACTCTACCTGCGAGAGATACTACGGTAGGACAGGTACCGGAACAACGGCCGTAACCGCGTTCAGTTTCGATCGTATCCCGTTGGTACCATCGAGACGGACGTTTTCTCTTGGACAGTTCCTCACCTAGAAGAGAGCAAGCAGCCCCGATGGGGGCGCCGGGCTCCCCGGAACGCGCGCCGGCCCCCCGACCTCCTGGTCCTCGGGCCCGACCCCCAGTTCGGAAGCGCCGAACGAAGTGGGAGCGCCGGCTCGCGTCGCCCAAGATTCCCTGGGTCGCCGGCGGCCTGGTGCTGGTGGGGCTCATATGGGCCCTGGCGTGGCGACACCGTGCGGCCGGACGTCCCGACTATGCGGTCAGCCAGATCGCCACTGCCATTCAGCGCGGGGACGGGACCAAGCTGGCGTACTACGCGGACATGAGCGCGTTCACGGACCAGATCGTCAACGAAACAGTGGACTGGCTGGCCGCCCGACGGGGCCTCGATGAAGCTGTTGCCGGTGCCGGCTCGGAGCAGCCGGGGACTCGTTCGGCGCGTCTCCAGGATGCCAAGGAAACGCTCAGCGATCGCCTCGGTCGGGCCACATCGGCCGGACTCGAATCGCCGGACCAGGAAAAGCAGGCTGTGGGATCGCGGGTGATCGACGCGTTTATCGGCCAGCCCCCGCTGTCCACCATCATGGATGGCGATCACTTGGATGTCCGGTCCGTCGACCGGGCGCTGATCGATGGAACTACCGCGAGGATTCCCGTCACACTGCGCTATCGCGAGCTGGTGGTCGATGTGAAGATCGGCCTCGTGCTGCGACGCAACGGCCAACAATGGCGCTTGGTAGGGATCTCCGGCCTGTCGAACGCCCTGAGCACGATCGACAACGCACAGTTCGAGAGGGTCGCCCTCGCCAACCGACCGCGCCAAGGGGATCTCGAGCGTCTGGTCGGGATCGGCGCGCCACAGGTCCAGCGCGTGAAGCCGCGCCGAGCGCGGCCGCTGTATCGATTGCAGGTTGCCGTTACCAATCAGGCGCCCGACTCCATCACCGAGATCACCCTGCTGCTGGCTGCGCGGGGATCGGATGAGGACCATGCGACCTCACTATCGGTCGAACACGCGATCCCGCCGGGGACGACCTCGGCTGAGACCTGGGAGTTTGACGAGGCGGCTACCCGCGGCACCCGTCTGGCCGCGCTGCTGTCCCATCCGGACCGCCTGACGCTCCGCACCCGCAGCATCGTCCTGGATACTGCGGGGCAGGCGGATACGGTTCGGCTGATTCGGAGTTATCGAGAGATTGTGAAAGAGGGGGAGGGGGACTAAAAGGCGGGTCTGCCGCGGACTCGCCGGCCTTAATACGGCGCTAACGTCAACTGAATGTCGTCCCCCGGATTCACGACCACCATCTCGCCGACCTCGGCCGCGGTGCCGCCAACGGGGTCCGCGACGAAGTGCAGGTGGGCGGCCCCGCCGTCGACGAACGATTTCGGAATCTCGAAGGTCGTGGTCCCCAGCCCCGTCGCCAGGCCTAGTCTCCAACGCTGACCGGCATCCGTTACGACGTAAATGTCGAAATCCGGGGTCTCCTGGTTTTCGACCGTCAGTTGCGCCGGCCCGTACTGCTCTTCCATCTCGGGGTTCTGGTGGTGGCCGGCGCATGCACCGATGCCGCCAGCGGCCAGTACGAGGGCGGCCCAGAACTCGGCCCGTGCCGCTGCCCTCGTCGATACCCACCGCGCGGTGCCACGCATCCTGGGACCTCCGACTTGGAGTCAGTAGCTCGACGCCGCGCCGTCTGACGGCAGGCATCCGTGGGAATTTGGTATGCGGATCCCGCAACACGTGCGGCATTCATGCCACGGGGACCGGGCCGGAATGTAGCCCTTGGGCTAGTCCGGTGCTTCCGTGCGGACGTAATTCTTGCAAACACTATTCTACGACATCGCCATTCGCGTGCAACGAACCCGGCGGGCGCACAGAGCCACGATCGCCGTAGGCAGGTGGCATCACGCGGCCGTGCTCGTTCGCGTCAGTGCGCCATGCGACGCAGTTCCTTCACCTCTCCCCGATCCCTCATTCCACATATAATGCACGTTCCATGCGCCCAGCCCCTGTCGCTCCCGGCCACCGCGTCTCGCGGCGTACGTGCAATGCCGCGCCACCGGTACGGCGTATGAAAGTGCTGGTCTGACAGCATGGCGACGACACGGGGGGATCTGGTGAGCCGGCTGTTCGGGCGGCGCGGGGGCGGGGCCCCCCGGGCAGGTAGCAGTGCGGACGCGGAGCGGTTCGCTGGACCGATTCGGGGCGAGCTCCTAGGCAGCGAGGGCTTGGCCGAGCATGCCCGGGCGCTTGCCCGGCAACAGCGCGTCGCACCGGTGAGCCCGCGGGCGCACCCCATGGCGCGCGGCGCGCGGCCGCTCCTCAACCGCCTCGACGAGACCCGACAGATCCTCGAGTCCACACGTGCCACGTTGACCGCGGCGGTCCAGCGTGGTGCGGACATCAGCCCCGCCGGCGAATGGCTGCTCGACAACTTCTACGTCATTCACGAGCACTTGCGCGAGATCCGCGCGAGCATGCCGCGAGGCTACTACCAAGAGCTGCCCAAACTGGCTGCAGGGACGCTCGCGGGGTACCCGCGCGTCTACGAGATCGCGATCAGCTTGATCGGCCATACCGAAGGTCACGTCGAGTTGGAGCACGTCCAGCTCTTCGTGCGCGAGTTCCAGCGCGGCGCCACGTTGACCACCGGTGAATTGTGGGCGGTCCCGACGATGCTCCGTCTCGGGCTCATGGAGAACATCCGGCGGATGGCGCTCCGCACGCTGCAACGCCTGGAGGAGGTGGAGGCCGCTGACGGGTGGGCCGAGCGGTTGCGAAACGCGAGTGACGCAGGTGCGGCACCGCTGGCGACCGCGTTGGCGTCGTTCGTGAGTGGCCATCCGCCGTTGACGCCGACGTTCGTCGCTCGATTTCTCCAGCAGCTGCGGACCTACCAGACCAACTTCACGCCGCTCGTGTGGCTCGAGCAGTGGATCGCCGAAGACAGTCTGAGCGCGGAGGACGCGGTCTCGCGGTCGAATCAGCGGTTGGCACTGACGCAGGTCATGATGGCCAACAGCATCACGAGCCTGCGCACGATCGCACGACTGGATTGGTCCGCGTTCGTCGAGGGGGCAAGTGCAGTCGAGGCGGTGTTGCGCCGCGACCCGACGGGCGCCTACCCGATGATGACCTTTGGCACCCGCGACAAGTACCGTCACGTCGTCGAGGACATCGCCAAGGGTACGGGCCTCGAGGAGCGTGATGTCGCGCAACGCGCCCTCGAGCTGGCCCAACAAGCGTGGGCGTCGCTCGTGTCGGCCGAATCGGGCAACGGCGTGCGGCCCCCCGCCGCGCCGGGAGAGCTCTCGAGCGCAGAGGCGGCAGCGCTCGAGACGGCGCGTCGCCCGAGCCACGTCGGATACTACCTGGTCGATGTCGGGCGAGCGCAGCTGGAGGCGAGTACGCGCTTCCAGCCCCGGTTCGGACTGCGTGTCCACCGGTGGGTCCTCAATCACGCCGATCCGGTGTACTTCGGGGGCATCACGCTGCTGACGATCGGGCTCCTCGCCATCGCCTTCCGACTCGTCGGGCCCCTGGGATTGGGTGCGCAGTTCACGGTGCTGGTGTTCGCGTTGATCCCCGCCAACGACATCGCGGTCAGCATCATGCACCAGCTGGTCACGGTGCTGCTGCCACCTCGCATTCTGCCAAAACTCGACTTCGAGGATTCCGGCATTCCGGCGTCAGGGCGGACGGTGGTCGTTGTGCCCACGCTGCTCGGCAGCGTCGACGCGGTGAGGGAGGCGCTCGAGCACCTCGAGGTCCAGTACCTCGCGAATCGCGATCCGCATCTGCAGTTCGCGCTCCTGAGCGACTTCACCGATGCCACCGCATCGACGTGCGAGGGTGACGGCGCCATTCTCGACGCGGCCGTGCAAGGCATCGAAGCGCTGAACGTGCGGTACCCGGCCACCCCTGGGCAGGGCGACAGCTTCTTTCTCTTTCATCGCCATCGGTTGTGGAACCCGCGCCAGAACGTGTGGATGGGGTGGGAGCGGAAGCGTGGCAAGCTGGCCCAGTTCAACCGGTACCTGCGCGGGGGCGCGCGAGACGCGTTCTCGGTCATCGCCGGGGACACGCGGATGCTTCCGCAGGTGCGCTACGTCATCACACTCGACTCCGACACCGTATTGCCGCGCGGCACGGCGGCCACGCTCGTGGGCGCCATCGCGCATCCGCTCAACCGGGCGATCTACGATCCCGCGAGCGGCCGGGTCGTTGCGGGATACGGCATCCTGCAGCCCCGCATCGGCATCACGCTGACCAGTGCCAACCGCTCGCGATTCGCGGCCATCTACTCCGGGCATCCGGGAGTCGATCCGTACACCACCGCGGTCTCCGACGTCTATCAGGATCTGTTTGCCGAAGGCAGTTATACGGGGAAAGGCATCTACGATGTCGACGCCTTCGAGCTCGCGACGCACGGGCGCTTTCCCGAGAACACGCTGCTCAGCCACGACCTGATCGAGGGCGCGTACTCGCGTGCGGCGCTGGCGACCGACATCGAGCTGTACGACGATTTCCCGACGCGCTACCTGACGTACACGCGACGCAAGCACCGGTGGATCCGGGGCGACTGGCAGTTGCTGCGCTGGCTGGGCGGGCGTGTGCCAGGGCCGGACGGTGCGGAACGGAACCGACTGTCGGCGATCTCTCGCTGGAAGATTTTCGACAATCTGCGGCGCAGCGTCGTGGAGATCGCCCAGCTCGTGCTGCTCGTCGCAGGATGGCTCTTTCTCCCGGGCACGCCGCTCGTCTGGACGGCGCTCGTGGTGGCCGGCATCGCCTCGCCGTGGGCGTTCTCGCTCGCCTTGTCGGTGTTGCGGTTCCCCAGCGGCCGTTCGTGGCGCGCGTATTACCGCGCGATCGCTCGCGACGCGGTCACGAGCCTTCAGCAGGTTGCGCTAGCGATCATCTTCCTCCCGCACCAGGCGGCGGTGTCGGCCAATGCGATCGGGCGCACATTGTGGCGGCACGTCGTCACGCGTCGCCTCCTGCTCGAGTGGCAGACCGCATCGCAGGTCGAGCGCGTGATGGGGACCGGCTCGCCCCGCGAGGTGTGGCGACGCATGTGGCCGGCGGTGGCCGTCGCCGCGGTCATTGGCCTCGCGGTGATCGTCCGCGGCTTGACGGCTCACGGCGTGACCGGACCGACGGGATGGATGGCGGGACACGAGATCCTCTATCTCGTCGCGACGTTGCCTCTCGTGGCGTTGTGGGGCGTGAGTCCTACGATCGCGAACGCCTTGAGCGCACCTGTTGTCCGCCGCGAGCGGCAGCTGACGGCGTCCGAGCGATGGGCCGCCCTGCGTTACGCGCTGCGGCACTGGCGCTACTTCGACCGCTTTGTCACGGCGGACACACAGTGGCTCGCGCCGGACAACTTTCAGGACGATCCGACACCGGCGGTCGCGCCTCGCACGTCGCCGACGAACGTCGGGCTTCAACTGCTCAGCATCGTCAGCGCGTACGATCTCGGCTTTCTGCCATGCAGCGCGATGATCGACCGCCTGGAGCACGTCTTCCGGTCGTTGGAGCGCATGGAGCGCTGGCGCGGACATTTCTACAACTGGTACGACCTGTCCGATCTCCAGGTGCTCGATCCACGCTACATCTCGACGGTCGACAGCGGGAACCTCGCCGGCCACCTGATCGCGTTGAAGCAGGCCTGCCTCGCGATCCCCGATGAACCGGTGGTCGACGGCCGGCTGTGGGAGGCGTTGCACACGGGGCTGACGATCGCGGCCGATGAGTTGCGGAATGCCGCATCGTCGGGCGCGGTGGACAGTCCCCGTCAGTGGCAGGCGGTTCTCGAGGCGGCCGAGCGAGTGCGCGCGGTCATCGCGTCGTTGCCGCAGGTCGCGGGGTGGCCATCGAGTGCCGGTCCCGCACCGACCGGTGCGCCTGTGGTCGCGTCTGTGGCGCCTACGCTTGTAGGTGCCGCGGGGTCAGTGCTGCCCACCGATACGCTCGTCGCGGTGGCGCCGAGTCATGGCGCCGCCTCCCCGCAGGCGATTCAGACACTCGTCGACCGACTGCGCACGGCCGAGCGAGTGCTGGTCGAACGCGGCGGCGGTCCCGCGGCGCTGGGGCGCGTGGTCGCGGGCGGGGCGATGCCCGCCGTGCCCTCGGGCGAGTCGGTCGCATCGGAGGTCGCTCAGACGGAACCACCCACGACGTGGCTGACATGGGGGCGCGCGCTGCTCGAGGCATACCTGGCGGAGGTCGCCGCCGTGGGGGCCAAGGGGGTGACCCCGACGGACGCGCAGGCGGGCAACATCCCGACGTGGCGCGAGGCCGCGCGCACGTCGACGTACGCCGCGCAGCAGCTCGCGCGCCTCGAAGCGGTCGCGACCCGCGCAGCGTTGTACGCGCACGAGATGGACTTCACGTTCCTGTACGACGCACGGCGCAAGCTCTTTTCCATCGGCTACCAGGTCGCGACGTCGTCACTCGACGCGTCCTATTACGACCTGCTCGCGTCCGAGGCACGTCTGGCCAGCTTCGTCGCGATCGCGAAGGACCAAGTCCCGGTCGAGCACTGGTTCCGGCTCGGGCGCTCGCTCACGACGGCCGTCGGCGACCTGACGCTCATCTCGTGGAGCGGGAGCATGTTCGAGTACTTGATGCCAGCGCTCGTCATGCAGTCGTTCCCCTTCACGCTGCTGGACCAAACGTACGAAGGCGCGGTGGCTGCACAGATCGCCTATGGACGTGAGCGAAGCGTTCCCTGGGGGGTGTCGGAATCCGCGTACAACGCGCGTGACCGAAACCAGATCTATCAATACCGCGCGTTCGGCGTGCCCACCCTGGCGCTCAAGCGCGGATTGTCCCGCGACCTCGTCATCGCACCGTACGCGACGCTCCTCGCTCTCGGCGTGGATCCGCACCACGCGATGCGCAACCTCACCGCACTGGAAGGCGAAGGCGCGCTCGGGGCGTTCGGGTTCCGCGATGCGATCGACTACACGCGGCCGCTGCCAGGCACGCGGAAGGCCGTGGTGTTCGCGTACATGGCTCACCACATCGGCATGGGGCTCGTCGCGCTCACCAACGCGATCCAGCGCGGCATCTGGCAGCGCCGCTTTCACAGCGACGCCCTCGTGCGGTCGGCGGAGCTCGTCCTCTTCGAGCGCATTCCGCGCCGCTTCATGATGCAGGCAGCGCAAACCGGCGACGGAGAAGAGCGGCCACGGCGGGGCGTGCCCTCGGTCGAGAAGCCCGCAGCGCGGTCGCTCGACACTGCGTTCACCCCGCGGCCCCACATCGCGCTCCTCGGACGCGCTCCCTACACCGTGATGGTCACGAACGGTGGCGGCGGCTACAGCCGGTTCGATGGGATGGACATCACGCGCTGGCGCGCCGACGGCACGCTCGACAACAGCGGCCAGTGGTGCTACGTGAAGGACGTCACGCCGCCCGCGCCCGATTCGGCCCTCCCCGCGCGGACCGGCCGCTTGTGGTCCGCGGCCTACCAACCGGTGGCGGCGAACGGCGACTGGTATCGCGTCACATTCGCGACCGATCGGGCGACGTTTCAGCGCCGCGACGCGGACATCGAGACCCGACTCGAGGTGACGGTCGTGCCTGAAGACGCGGCCGAAGTCCGGCGCCTCACCCTGACCAATCATGGCTCCGCCACCCGTGAGCTCGAGCTGACGAGCTATGGCGAGATCGTCCTCGCGCCGCACGATGCCGATCTCCAGGGGGCGGCATTCTCCAACCTCTTCGTCGAGACGGAGTGGCAGCCGGGAAGTGCAGCAATCCTCGCGTCGCGCCGCCCGCGGTCGTCGACGGATCGGCGACTGTGGGCGGTGCACGTGGCGGCCGTCGGGACGGCGGCCGGCGCCGTGGGTCGGGATCTGATGGGCACCGTTACGTGCGAAACCGATCGCGCGCGGCTACTCGGGCGTTGCCGCGGCGTCCGCCGGCCTGCGGCGCTCGACGACACTGCCGATGGGCCGCTCTCAGGCACCACGGGCGCGGTGCTCGACCCCGTGTTCGCGCTTCGCGTCCGCGTGCGGATCGCCGGCGGCCTGTCGTTGCGGGTCGCCTTCACGACACTCGTCGTCGCCGACCGCGACCGTGCGCTGGAGTTGGCCGACCGCTATCACGACCCGTACAGCGCGCAGCGCGCACTGGACCTGTCCTGGATGCAGGCCCAGGTCGAGCTGCGCGAGTTGGCCATCACGCCGGCCGATGCGGCGCTGTATCAGGAGATTGCCGGATATCTCACGTACGTCACGCCGGCGGTGCGGGCGCCACAGCGCGAGCTCCAGCAGGCGCGACGCGGGCGTGACGCGCTGTGGGCGCACGGCATCTCGGGCGACAACCCCATCGTGCTCGCAACGATCGAATCGACAGCTGGCTTGCCGACGATTCGCGAGCTGTTGGCAGCGCATCACTACTGGCGGCTGAAGGGCATGGCGGTGGACCTGGTGTTGCTCAACACCCATCCGCCGTCGTACGACCAGGAGTTGCAGGATGCGTTGCTGACGACCGTCATGGGATCGACCGAAGGATCCCTGCTCGACAAGCCCGGCGGCGTCTTCATCCGGCGACGCGACCTGCTGCCGGCAGATGACCTGGCGACGTTGCGCGCGATGGCCGGTGTCGAGGTGCCGTGCGACGGCGGCCTGCGCCTGGCCGAGATCCTCGAGGTGCCGGATGTCGTACCCGACTATCCGGCGCCATTCGTCCCGCAGGTACAGACTGCCAACGCGATCGTCGCCCCGAGTACGCTCGCAGCAGCGGCCGCTCGAGACGCGTCCGCCGACAGCGACCGCACAAGGGGCGATGGTGCGGGCACCGCGACGGCAGTCCCCGCTGCGAGCGCTGGCGCCAGCCGTGCGCCCGACTCGGCCGGGGCGCCGTCGCGAGACGGCAGCGTGCCGGGCAGCGGCGCCACGGCGACGATCGGCCCGCCGCGTCCCGCACCGCCGGCTCGGCTGCTGACCGGTGCCATCCCAACCAACGGGTTGGGATCGCTCGCGCCGGATGGCGCGTACGAGATCACGCTGCGCGAGGGCGCGACGACTCCGGCGCCATGGGGCAACGTGATCGCGAATGAGCGAGCTGGATTCCTGGTGTCGGAGAACGGCAGTGGGTGCACGTGGGCCGAGAGCAGCTACTTCTATCGACTGTCGCCGTGGCGCAACGATCCGGTGAGTGATCCACCGACGGAAGTGGTGTACCTGCGCGATGACGAGACCGGCGAGGTATGGACGGTCACGCCCACACCCGTCCGTCACGCCTCACCCTACCTCGTGCGCCACAGCGCTGGGCTGACCGAGTTTCGGCACAACCATGCCGGCATTGCCGCCTCGCTGTCACTTGGCATCGCACCCAGCGATCCGGTGAAGATCACGGTGCTGACTGTCGCGAACGAGACCAATCACCTCCGGCGTCTCACCGTGACGAGCTACGTCGAGTGGGTTCTCGGCGTGGTTCGCGAGGTCACGCGGCATCACGTGCGCACGACGTTCGACCGCCCGTTCGAAGCCATGCTGGCGCAGAATGCATTCGATCCGCAGTTCGCGGACTGGGTCGCCTTCGCCTCGCTCAGCGAACCGCTCAGCAGCTACACGGCAGACCGGCGCGAGTTTCTGGGCCGCAACGGCACCTATGGTGATCCAGCGGCTCTCCGGCGGATGCTGTTGGCTGAAGCCACGGGGGCGGGGCTCGATCCGTGCTCGGCGCTCCAGTGCGAATTGGTCCTCCGGCCGGGCGAGACACGCTCGATCGCCGTCGTACTCGGTGCCGCGGCCACGCGGGCGACGGCTCGAGACCTCATCAAGAAATACAAAGACGCAGACGTGGCGCGGCGGGCCGTGGCCGACGCACAGGCCGCGTGGTCCGATCGCCTCGCCAAGATCACCGTTCGTACCCCCGAGCCGACATTCGACGCGATGCTCAATGGCTGGCTCTTCTATCAGGCCCTCTCGTGCCGAATGTGGGGGCGGACGGCCCTGTACCAGTCGAGTGGCGCGTACGGTTTCCGCGACCAACTACAGGACTCGGCCGCATTCGTCTACGCGGAACCCGAGATCACGCGGGCTCACATTCTCCGCTGTGCGGGTCGCCAGTTCGTCGAAGGGGACGTTCAGCACTGGTGGCATCCGCAGAGCGGGCAGGGCGTGCGAACCCGCATCAGCGACGATCTGATCTGGCTGCCGTTCATCGTCGACCACTACATCTCGGTAACCGGCGATACCGGTATCCTCGATGATCAGACGCCCTTCCTGACCACCCGACAGTTGGAGCCTGGTGAGACCGAGCTCTATGACCGGCCGGATGTCTCGAGTGAAACTGCGTCCGTCTATGAGCACTGTCTCCGCGCCCTGCGGAAAGGGGCAACGACCGGGCCTCGGGGGCTTCCACTCATCGGCGGCGGTGATTGGAACGATGGATTCAACCGGGTGGGCATCGAGGGCCGCGGCGAAAGCGTGTGGCTCGGGTGGTTCCTGATCACGACGCTTCGTCGATTCGCCGCGCATTGTGACGCCCGCAACGACCCGGGCACTGCGGCCTCCCTCCGCCAGCAGGCTGACAAGTACGCGGAGGCGATCGAATCCACGTCGTGGGATGGCGAGTGGTATCGCCGCGCCTACTTCGACGATGGCACGCCACTCGGGAGCGCGACCGAGTCAGAATGCACCATCGACTCCATTGCGCAGAGCTGGGGGGTGATCTCGGGGGCCGCACCGCCGGACCGCGCGCAGCAGGCGATGGCATCGCTCAACCGCCACCTCGTGCGCGAGGATGCGCGTTTGCTCATGTTGCTCACGCCCGCATTCGACAGAACGACGCACGACCCTGGCTACATCAAGGGGTATGTACCCGGCGTGCGCGAGAATGGCGCGCAGTACACGCACGGCGCGTTGTGGGGCGTGCTCGCGACCGCGCTCCAGGGCGACGGGGATCGCGCGCTCGAGCTCTTCCAGATGATCAACCCACTCACGCACACCGCGACGGCGAGCGATGTCGGGCGCTACAAAGTCGAGCCCTACGTGGTCGTGGCTGACCTGTACACCGCTGCGGGGCACCTGGGGCGCGGGGGGTGGACCTGGTACACGGGGTCGGCCGGCTGGATGTACCGAGTCGGGTTGGAGGCGATCCTCGGCTTCACAAAACGTGGCACTGCGCTGCGCCTCGATCCGTGTGTGCCGCCCCACTGGGATCAAATGACGATCGATTACACCTTCCGCTCGACTCGGTACCACATCGAGCTCCGCAACCCGCACGGCGTCACTCGCGGAATTGCCGCAGTGACCGTGGACGGAGTCCCCGTCGAAGACCATGTCATCTCGCTGATCGATGACGGGCGACCCCACGACGTGGTCATCGGAGATGGGAGTGGCCGGTGCTGGCGCACCCGAGATGGTGGAAGAGCAGACGCTCTAGCCTCTCAGTGCCCCTCCATCCACTCCAGCACCGCGGCGGTCAGTCGTTGCAGCGCGGGGCTCTCGACGGTGCCGTTGAAGCCATCGAGTCCCCGGCCCCACTCGACGTCACCGGCGTCGAACACGCCAGCGCCACTGGGTGCGATGTAGAAGGTCGTGTAGTAATACGGAGCATACGGCACGCTGAACTTCGGAACCACGGGCGATTTGAAGAGCACCTGCACGTTCTTCGGGGATGAGGTATCCGGGAAGATGCGGTCGCCCTCGATGCCGATCTGGTTCGGAATCTGTTGCCCGGCGTGCAGCCCGGCTGCGGCGAGAAAGGAGGCGGCCTCCGGACCGGTGGCGGTGTCACTGGTGACGAGCGGTTGGAGCGGTGTCGCCCGCGTGCCGACCACATACTCGCTCCCGATCATCGCGTCCTCGGGGCGATCGACTGGCGTCCGGCGAAACTCGGTCGTGGTCAGCGAATCCGCTGCAGCGCCCGGGTCCGGATCGAGTTTGTAACAGGTCACGACGTCCGCTGCCCGCTCGGTCACGGGACCCGCCGAGAGTCGAATATTCCAGTAGGCATTGTTGCCAGACAGGAAAGCGAGGTGCACGTGCGCATCCCGCCAGCCCTGCACGATCGAGCGCTCGTGGTACGTCCAGTACTCATCGTGGCCGATGAAGATGAGCCCCTTCTTGGGTTGTGGCAGCCCGCGTGAGTCCTCCGTCAAGTCGACACTCGACGCATACGTCAGGTCGAAGCCGCTCCGCTCGAGGAAGCGGAGATCGCGTAGATCGTGGCTCTTGTAATCGTCGAGGAGGTACATGGAGCCACCGTTCGCACCGTACGGACGCTCGAACGACACGAAATGTCCGAAACTCCCGCCGGGCTGGTCGCTCGCGTTGGCAGACTGGCTCGCCGTGTAGAGCGACGACCCTCCGTAGGCATTGTACGCTTGCCACGAGAATTGCGGTACGACCGCGACGAATGTCGCAGGCCTCGGATCGGTGAGCACAAATGGATAGAAGCCAACCAGCCGCGTGCGATCCACTGCTTTAATGAGGTAGACGCCGCTCACCCAATCGTCGCCGACGACGATGCGCATCGTCTGCGCCCACGGGCAGACGACTGGCCCGGGGAACGGTACCGAGCATCCGGGCTGCGCATGCGCCGCGATACTGTCCTGCGCGAAGACGACATGGCCACCCGCGCCGTCGTACCATCCCAGCCGATACACCGTGATGTCGACAGGGCCTGCGGTCGCGTGAATGTACACCGCGAGCGTGTCGCCCAGTCGCGCGGCATACGGGCTCGCCCACAGCGCCAGTTGCGTCTGCGGAGCCCAGCCAGATACGGGCACTGCCCAGGACGAGTCGCCGACCTCCGCATTTGCCTGCCGCACTGTCGTCCGCGGCGGAAGATTCAGCGGCCCTGTACTGTCACCGCATGCAGAGGTGATACACAGCACGCACGCCGCCGCGAGCGCCTCGCGGAATCGGGACTGCATCGACATGTCGCGCTGCAGGGCGAGAACCGGGCCAGGGCTAAACGGCGGGGTCGGGCGTTTGGGGTCTCGGTCAGGGTCAAGGGTCAGGGAACAACCACGACATACGACATCGCCGGGTAGGGGCGACGCAATGCGTCGCCCGGCCGTGCCGCGATACGACCCATGAATTGTTGGCGCGCCGAACGCCAACGCCCGAGGACCCTGCACGGTTTCGCGAACCGCGGGCGACGCATTGCGTCGCCCCTACCCGCCGGTTCTCACACGTTGTTGTTATTCGCAGACCCCGGACCCCGGACCCCAGACCCCAGACCCCGCCTTTCAGCCCCTCATCACCGTCTTCGCCAACTCCACGACGTGATCCGTCGTGATCCCCAGCTCCTTGAGTACGCGTGGACCTGGAGCGGACGCGCCGAAACGTTCGAGTCCGAGGACGGCGCCGTTCGTACCCACCCATCGGTACCACGACATCGGATGGGCCGCTTCGACCGCGACACGTGGTGGTCCCGGCGGGAGGACGGCGCGCTGGTAGTCTTCCGGCTGTCTCGCAAAGATCTCCAGGCTTGGCGCGCTCACGACGCGGGCACGAATGCCTGCCGCGGCGAGGCGTTGCTGCGCTTCGATGATGAGTGACACCTCCGATCCGCTCGCGAGCAACACGACTTGCGGTGCCCCACCAGGCGTGTCGCCCAAGACGTACATACCGCGCGCAACGCCGTCGGCGCTCGCGAAGCGTGTTCGATCGATGAGCGGGACCTTCTGTCGTGTGAACACGAGCGCGACGGGTCCATCCCAATGCGGCATCGCGACCCGCCACGCCACCGCAACCTCGTTGGCGTCTGCCGGTCGGATCACAGTCATGAAGGGGATGCACCTGAGAGCAGTGAGCTGCTCGATCGGCTGATGCGTCGGTCCGTCCTCGCCGAGCCCGATCGAGTCGTGGGTGTACACGTAAATGACGTGCAGCCGCATGAGTGCCGCGAGGCGAACCGGCGGTCGCATGTAATCCGAGAAGATCAGAAACGTACCGCCAAAGGGAATGAGCCCGCCGTGCACCGCCATCCCATTCATGATGGCGCCCATGCCGTGCTCGCGAATGCCGAAATGGATGTAGCGGCCGGCGTAGTCGTCGGGGGCGAAGGTGCGGATGCCGGCGAGCGCGGTGCCGTTTGAGGGCGTCAGGTCTGCCGAGCCTCCAAGGAGCTCCGGGGTCTTCGCAACGATTGCGTTCAGGACGACATTCGAGGACGCGCGAGTGGCGACGTTCCCGTTCTCCGCTGTGAACGTCGGAATCGCGGCGTCCCATCCCGTCGGCAGCACGCGACGCCATCGACGGCCCAACTCCTCGGCCGCATTGGGATACGCCGACTGGTAGGAGGCGTAGCGCATTTGCCACTCCTCGTGGTCGGCGCGCCCGCGCTCGAGCGCCTTGCGCCAGTTCGCAATCGCCTCGGGCGGCACGAAGAACGCCTCCGTCCACGGCCACCGAAGGGTCTTTCGCGCTTGCGCGACGACGTCGGCTCCGAGCGCCTCTCCATGGGCCTTGGCGGAATCCTGCTTCGAGCTGCCATAGCCGATGTGCGTCCGGCAGATGATGAGGGACGGTCGCCCGGCTTCCCCCTGGGCGGCTTCGATTGCCGCACTCAGCACGTCGAGATCGTTGACGTCGGGGACATGTTGCACGTGCCACCCGTAGGCCGAGAATCGCTCGCCCACGTCGTCGGAGTACGTCAGATCCGTCGAGCCATCGATGGTAATGTGGTTGTCGTCGTAGAATCCGATCAGCTTGCCAAGTTTGAAGTGTCCCGCGAACGAAGCCGCTTCGTGCGAGACACCTTCCATGAGATCGCCGTCGCTGCAGATGAAGTACGTGTGGTGGTCGATCACCGCATGGCTCGGGCGATTGAACACCGCCGCGAGGTTCGCTTCCGCCACGGCCATGCCGACGGCGTTGCCGACGCCCTGGCCCAGCGGGCCAGTCGTGACCTCGACGCCGGGGGTATGGCCATACTCCGGATGACCAGGGGTCTTGCTGCCCCACTGGCGGAACTGCTTGATATCGTCCAGCGTCAGTGCATAGCCGGACAGATAGAGCGCCGAGTACTGCAGCATACAGGCGTGCCCGGCCGACAGAACGAACCTGTCTCGATTGGGCCACGCCGGATCAGCGGGGTCGTGATGCAGAAAGCGGGTGTACAACAGGTAGGCGATCGGCGCCAGCGCCATTGGCGTGCCGGGGTGTCCCGAATCGGCCTTTTGTACCGCGTCCATTGCCAGAATGCGGACCGCGTTGATCGAGAGCAGGTCAAGGTCCCCCGGCGGAGGCACGGGGGGCGGCGTCGGGCGATCGGTGAGGGTGGTTTCCATCCGCGCAAGATAAGCAGTGAGGGTATCGCAGGCCCGTCAGCCTCGTCTGCCTCCTTGTGACAGATCTCGACCAACTGGCGCGCCGAGTTGATCAGCTCGAAGGCGTTGTCCGCGCCCTGTATCCGCTCGTCCAACAGCTGCGCTCGGAGGTGTCAGCGCTGGGCGTCGCGCGAACTGCAACGGCGAGCGGCATGCCAGCGCAGGCCGTTGCATTGCATTCCGCCGGCGGCACCAGCACCGCAACCGCCACCGATCCGTCAGGCAGCGGACGCTGCGACCCCGCTTACACCCTCCACTGAGCGCGGCGCTCCTCCGATCCCATCGTCACCCAGCACGGCCGCGCCAGCGCGGCACACCGCGCTGCCCCCCAGTGATGTGAGTCTCGAGGCGGCCGTCGGGCGATACGGCGCGTTGGCGTTGGCGACCGTCTCGATTCTCCTCGGCGTCGGAGCGTTCGTCCAGTGGGCGATTGCCCGTGGACTGCTGGGTCCCGCGGTCCGCGTTGCTCTTGGTCTCGCGGCGGCCGTCGCGGTGGGAGCATTCGGCGTGCGGTTGCGGAATCGCGGCGCACGGCGATTCGGTCACACCATGCTTGCCTTGGCGCTCGCCATCGTGCACGTGGATGCCTGGGGTGCGGGACCGACGCTGCATCTCGTTCCCTCGCCGGCCGCGCTGACGGCCGTTGCGATCGCTTCGTTGGCGCTCGCGTGGCTGGCGCTCCTCGACGGCGAGCCGACGATCTTCTCGGTCGGCGTTGGCGGTGCACTGCTCGCACCGTTCGTGACGTCGACTGGCGAGCCGCATGTCATGGCGCTACTGACGTTTGGCTACCTCGTGATCGCGGCAGCGGTATGGGCGGTGCGCGACCGCGGATGGGACGTTCCCGTGGCGATCCTCGCTATTGGTTCGGTGGTGTACACGGCGGCCGCGAGCGAGATGCCGCAGCCCGATTGGGCAGTGGCGCGGGCCTTCCTCCCCTCGGCGTTCGCGCTCGCCTGCGCCGGCACCGGCTTGTTCGTTCTTCCCGCTCGTCGGCGGTCGACACTCGCGCAAGGTGCGTTGATCGGCATGTGGGAATCGCTGGCACGGCTCACGGTGCACGGCTCGCTGCCCGCTATGCGTACACGCCGTTCTTGACGCGCCCGTCCGCTGCGGCCGCAGCGTCCGTAGTCGCGTGGGTGGTGTCGGTCGCTGTGCTTGGTCGCGCTCCCTGGCTCGAGCTATCGCGCCAACCGGGGAACGCGGCCACACCGGACGAATCGGTGCTGCAGTTCCTGCAGGCAGTACCGATGATCGTGGGTTTTCTCTGGATCCGACAGGAGCTGTCGGGGGCGGTCTCGCCTGAGGTCGCGACGTTTCTGCTGATTGCGTACTACGCCATGGCCGGCGTCGGCGCCGTCTTTGTGGGACGGGCGCGTGACATCCCAACGCTCCGACACGCGGGACTCGCGGTGTCGGTGTACGCCGCGATCAAAGCCGTCGGCGAAGCCGCGCATTCTCAGCGTTGCCCTCCGCATCAGCGGCTATCTGCTGGCGGGTGCCTTCCTGCTTGCGGTGGCCTACTGGTATCGGGCGGCGGACGACCTCGCCCAGACGGGACGCGTGTAGGCGCGGCCTTCAGGCCGCGCAGTGGTCAATCGCACGCCACCTGATCGTGCGGCGCCTTGCGCCGCTCCGCCGCGGTGGCGGGAAGCGTCGAGTCGGGAAGGGTGCCGTGCCAATAGACGCAGGTCCGGCCCGGGAACTGGGCGAAGGATGCTCGTGCAGCCCAGCCGGTCGACGTCGCGGCCGAAATGACCACCGTCACGTCGCGATCCCAAATGAATGGATCGAGTGCGTCGGTGTTCGGTGTAAAGCGTCGGTGAAACGCGTAGAACCGCGACTCGCTTTGCGTCAACTTGTGGAGGGCGTACGTCATGTAAGAGCGACCCGCGGCTGCCCATTCGCCCTTGGTGGTGTATCCGTCGCCGTCGCAGGAGACTTCCGCCTCGGGATACACCTTGTGCTCGAGGTCCGTCGTCGGACGCTCCGCGGGCGAGATCTCCCCGACCCAGATCACACAGCTGTGCGGGAGTCCAAGGCCGTCGCTGTACCCCGCACGCGCGCTCCATCCGTCAGTTCGCGCGCGCGTGATCTGCACGTTGACGCCCGGCGTCGGGTGAAACATCGGGAGATAGGACACGTCGGCCGCGTAGGTTCGCCGCGCTCGCCAAAAGGTTTCCTGGTCGACGATCAACTCTCGCAGATCGCCGCGGACGGAGTACATGGCCTGGTGGCTGTGGACGTCTTCAATCTCGGCCGAGATGAGCGTCGGCTGCGATGTACCAGCTGGTTGCGCGACGGTGCGCGCTTGGGCGCCAATCAAGCTCGGTGCAACGCACAGTGCTGCGCCGGCCGCGAAGAGGGCCACCCCGGTGTGGGCTGTGTTCATACTGAAGAGATTGCTTGTCGAGGGCTCGGGTAACAGCACCGACCGACGATTGCGCAATAGATGTCACCTGGATTGCGCGCACAATGGATCTTTGGCCCCACACAGTGTGACAGTTCGGGCGTGGAATGTGATGGGAGCAGAACTGCGGGATCAGGGGTCGGGGGTCAGGGGCCAGGGAACTGCGACGACAATCAACGAGGTTGCAGTTTGTTGTTCCTTGATCCCTGATCCCGGCGTTCGTCCCTACCGCACTACCCGGCCTCTACCAGATCCCTCGGCTTATTCCCCGCAAAGAACGCGGTCAAATTCGAGAGGGCCCGGTCGCCCATGGCGACGCGGGACTCGACTGTTGCGCTTCCGAGGTGGGGGAGGAGCACCACATTGGGGATGTCGAGGAGGGGCGACGGGACTGTTGGCTCATTCTCGAACACGTCCAGTCCCGCTGCTGCGATGGTGCCGGTCCGCAGCGCCGCGACCAGCGCGTCGGTATCGACGATGTCCCCACGTGCGGTGTTGATGAGCAACGCGTGGCGCGGCATGAGCGCGAGCCGCTCCGCGTTGATGAAATGTCGATTCTCCGGGCTCGCGGGCATGTGCAGCGAAACCATATCGCTTTCCGCGAGCACGGCTTCGGCGGACGCCCGCGGGGATGCGCCGAGCGCTTTGGCCTCGCCGATGGGGACCGGAGGGTCGAAGTAGATGACGCGCATGCCAAACCCGTCGTGCGCGCGACGGGCCACGGCTCGGCCAATGCGGCCGAGGCCGATAATCCCCAATGTCTTGCCCGTGACACGTGTGCCAAGTAGAATGCGTCGGCCGCCAGCCCGTCCACTGCCCGGCGCGGAGCTCCCGCGCTCCTTCCGACAGTCGACGCGCGGTCATCAGCAGCAGCGCCATTGTCAGGTCGGCGGTGTCGTCCGTGAGCACGTCTGGTGTGTTCGTCACGACAATCCCCAAGCGCGAGGCGGTGTCGAGATCGATGTTATTGTACCCGACCCCGTAGTTGGCGATGATCTTGAGCCGCCGCGGACTCGTGTTGAGAGTCGCCGCCGTCACGGGATCGCTCACCGTCGGCACCAGGGCATCCGCGGTGCGCACGGCGTCCGCGAGTTGGTCCGCCGTCAGCGGCGTGTCGCTGGTATTGAGGCGGACATCAAAGAGCTCGGCCGCTCGCCGCTCCACTGCTGCGGGCAGGCGTCGAGTCATGACGACAACGGGACGCGCCGGATCAGTCGCCGGTGACAAGGCTGAGTGGTGGAGAGCGTCGGGCCTGAATCTTGTCTGCTGCGGCCACGATGTTGTGCGCGAGCCGGGCGGACGCTGCATCGATCATCTTGCCATCCAGCTGCGCCGCCCCGCGGCCAGCCGCACTGGCTTCGTCCATGGCGCGCAGAATCCTGCGCGCGCGATCGATCTCCTCCCGAGTGGGAGTAAATACCTCATTCGCGAGTGGGATTTGCGACGGATGGATCGCCCATTTGCCCTCCACGCCGAGCGCTGCGGCCCGCCGCGCCGCGGCTGTGAATCCTTCGCCGTCAGCGAAGTCCCCGTAGGGTCCATCAATCGGGCGAAGTCCATACGCTCGGGATGTGACGGTTACCTGGGCGAGCGCGGCGTGCCACGGATCACCGGGGTAGTCGGGAGTCATGCCACCGATATTCGTGGTTCGCGCCCGGACACTGGCCGCAAAGTCGGCGACACCGAAATGGAGAGACTCGAGGCGGCGGCTGGATTGGGCAATCGAGTCGATGTTCACCATCCCGAGAGCGGTTTCGATGAGCACCTCGATGCCAATGCGGTGCCGCACGCCGCGCGCCTCCTCCATTTGAGTGAGCAGCACGTCGACCAGATACACGTCGTCGGGCCTGCCGACCTTGGGGATGATCACGGTATCCAGGTACTCGCCCGCGTCTTCGACGATGTCGATGAGGTCGCGGTACATGAAAGGCGTGTCCAAGCCGTTGACCCGAACCGAGATTGTCTTGCCCCGATCGCGCCACGGATGATCGCGCAGTCCCTTGGCCGCCTGGGCGCGCGCGAGCTCCTTCTCGGCGGGGGGGACCGAGTCTTCGAGGTCGAGGAAGACGCAATCCGCATCGCTGTGGAGCGCCTTCGCAAACAGATCGGGCCGCGACGCGGGGACCGATAACACGCTGCGCTGCAATCGACGCGCTGGTCCCTCGGCACCCGGCTCGCTCATCGACTGGGACCCGCTTCCGCCGTCCGCATGCCGCATGCGCAGATCCCCTGTGGGTCCAGGCCCGCCTCTCAATGCAATACCAAAGGGGGGCGCGCAACCGCGCACCCCCGGCACCCGCGTGCGCTGGTTCTCAGCGGACGAGCGCCTCGACCTCCGCGGCCTTGCACCTGTTTTCGTGATCTGGATAGGCATGGCCGCAATGAATGCACTGCTCGCCGAAGCCTGTCCGCTTCCACACCAGGTAGTACACTGCACGTTGGAGCGCAGCGATCCGCTCGTTGACCTGACGCGCGTCCGCGTCCGCGTTCGATGATGAAGGCATGCGGGGGAAAATACAGGGGTCAGGGGGCGGGCGCTAATCGCGCCCGAGAGGGGAGAAAGGGGAAAGGAGAACGGAGACGGGTACTAATCCCCGCGGCCTAAAACCTGTAATTCCGCCATCGATGCTCGGCGCGGAGCGGGCTCCGGTACGCCCGGTCCCTTGATCACACGCCACAGGATGTGGTTGAACAAAGCCTCGTCCGCCCGATCCGCATCGCTCAGGTCCAGCGACGCAGACTCACGGGCTGCGGCCCCAGTTGTGGGGTTGCGCTCGTTGAGATCGACTTGCGGTGTCATGGCAACGAACGGTTGCAGATCGGGCTTCGTCCCAAATGCATCGCGCAGCGGGCGGCCGAAGTAGTCGTACGGGGAGAGCGCGCTCAGTCCGAGGATCTCCTCGATCGTTGCCAGCACGTCGGTGGTGTTGGCGAATCGATGGATCACCCCGCCGCGGCTGTACGCTGAGATCGCCAGGAAGGGCGACCGATGCGAGTCGACATGGTCGGCGCCGTTCTGCGCATCGTCCTCCACAACGAACACGACCGTCGACGGCCAGAAAGGTGACTTCGACAGGGCCTCGATCATGCGGCCGAGGGCAAGATCGTTGTCGGCGACGTAGGCGCGAGGCGTCGGAGCGCCGGGTTGCGCACCGGCAGTGTGGTCGTTGCCCAGGTGCACGACCTCCAGCGCCGGCATCGATCCCTGCTGGGTGAACTGCTGCAATTCGGCGATCCACGCGTCGGCCCGCCGCTGGTCCCGGACGTGGAGATCGAACCCTGCGAACGCCGTGGCCGTGCGGGTCGCAAGCGCTGCCTTCGTCGGGATGGCGGGGACTGGCAACGTGTCGTTCTCGGCACGGTCGCGCGGTTCGACGACGAACTCGCCATAATCGCGCACCACGAGCCCCTTCCGAATGGCCAGGTCCCAGATGTATCCAGCGGCTGGTGCGGCGACGTCGTCGCCGTCCGGCGGCAATGAATCGCGATTTGTCCCTTCGAAGTCATACGTGCGGCCACGGCGCGAATACTGGGATGGGACGGTCTTCTCGACGTAGTCCGTCGCGTACGCCGCCGTCGACCAGTTGTGGCCATCGCCACTGACTTCCGCATTCACGAAGAAGCGGTCCCACAGGCCGAAGCGCTCCGCGAGTGCGTGATGATTTGGCGATACGGCTCGGGGAAAGAACACCAGTGCGGTGTCCCCGTCTCCCTTGGGCATGTCACCAAAGACCTGGTCGTACGTGCGGTTCTCCTTGATGACGTAGACCACGTGCTCGAAGGGGGGATACAGCGACCGCGGGTTGGCCGGTGGCGCCGGGCCATCCCAGCCGTTGAGGTGCGCAACACGGGCCGTGTACGATGCGAGCTCTGCGAGCGCCGAGGGCGGGATGACCGTCAGGGTACCGGCGATCTGGCCCAGAGTATAGCCCTGAGGATTCGTGGGCTGCCCGGGGCGAGGACCCAATTCGGCGTTCGGCCCCGTGCCGCGACCCTTCCCGTTGATGGCGAGCAGCGTATCGCCGCGAGTCGCGAGGACCGCCGATGGGTACCACCCGACCGGGATGCGGCCGACCGGGACGGCACCGCCAGGAGGGGTGCGCCCACCCAGTCGGAACACGGCGATCGCGTTGTTGTCGGCCTCAGCTACGAACAGACGGCTGCCGTCGGCCGACAGTGCGAGCCCGTCCGGCGTGCTGCCCTCGCGCGTCGGCGATGCCGGCGCGTCACTCACCGAGGCGACCACCGACCGCGCCCGGGTATCGATCACGTCGATGCGATCCGTGCTCGCAGAGGCCACGAAGAGGCGACTCTGATCCGGCGAGAACACGAGCGCAGAGGGGTGTCGCGCAACGCGAATCCGACCAGCTTCAACGAGCGTGTCGCCGCTCGCAGGGCCGAACACGGAGACGGTAGTTCCTCCCCACGCTGACACGTACACCGTGCCATCACGCGACACGGCGACCCCGTAGGGATATCGCTCAGTCGCGAGGCGTTGCACCACGCGCCCCGTGGCGAGATCCACCACGGCGAGTGCATCGCCCAGGTTCTCCGCCACATAGAGCGTCCGTCCGTTGGGCGACAGCGCAATGCCGGCCGGGTATCGAGTGCCCGAACTGTGCGGCGGCTTCTCCGCGAGCACGACGCTGTCCGCCAGGGCGGCGCGCCCCTGACTCCATGTATAGCGGTACACGACGTCCTGGTTCCCTCCGGATGCGTAGAACGCGCGGCCGTCGGGAGCGAAGACGAGTCCAAGGAACGCCGCGGGCTGACTCAGCGTCTGCAACACCGCACCGCTCGAACGATCGATTACCTGCACCCCCTGCTGGCGCCACCCGTCGAGAAGCAGGACGACACGCGTGCTGTCCGGCGAGAACACCGCCGCAAGGGGGAAATTCCCGACGTCGTACGAACGCCCTGCGGGATCGAGCCGAACCCCGGTCGGAAGCCGGCCAGGGGCGAGCGTCGCGGTCATCTGCTGGTCTCGCCCAGGTTGCCCGCCATGGGAGCACCCCCCGAGGAGGAGCACGGCGGCGACGAGGGGTACCGAAAGTTCACCGAATCGCATAGGACAGGGGGCAAAGGGGGCCATGGCTCCCGGTGTGTGCAAGGCGGCGGCCGGCTGACGTCTCCCCAACGTAAGCAATCCGGCAGCGTCGCGGAGTCTGCGTACGGCCACCTGCCGGTCAACGCCAGGAGAAACGATATGCGTTCGCCCCGTGTCCGGCTAATCAGCGCTGTCATTTGTTGCACGGTCGTTGCCGCCGCCCCGCGCGCGGCGCGGTCGCAGGGGATGGTCGTGGTTCGACCCCCTATCTGCCAACCGGCGCCCTGTGCACCCAACGTCGCCTGCGTCATGCCTCGGTGCGTGCTGCCGATCCGGCCCGAGGTGGTCCGGGCCTCGAGTCACGTCCGCGCCGAGCTCGTCGACCGCGTGCTCCGATACGAGGTGACCGAGACATTCGTCAATCGGGGCGCGCGCCTCGGCGAGGCTGACTACCTCTTTCCCCTGCCCGCGGGCGCAGCCTTCCAGGATCTCAAGCTGTCGATCAACGGTGAGCTCGTAGCCGGCGAGGTGCTCGATGCGCCACAAGCCCGGGGCGTCTACGAAGAGATTGTGCGTCGCCAACGGGACCCGGCGCTCGTCGAGTGGATGGGGATGGGCCTGCTGCGCGCTCGAATTTTCCCGATCCAGGCGGGCGAAGAAAAGACCGTGGTCGTGCGATTCCAGACAGTCGCACGCCGCGAGGGTGACGCGCTCCGGATCGACTACAGCCGTCCGAGCTCGGGCTGTCAGCCAGGTCGAGATGGCCTGCCAGCCGGTGCTGCCGGTCAGTGGTGGCGTGGCGCGCTCAGGCGGCTCGGACGAGCACGGCGGCGAGGACCGCAATGAGTTCACGCTCACCTACCGATCGTCGGATGGATTCGGTGCACCCTATTCGCCGACCCACTCGCTCGCGACGGAGCGGGATGGCGACCTGCGCACTGTCCGCATCGGGGGTGATGCGTCGGACATCACGATCCTCCTTCCGATTCCGCACTCGACGACGGCCGCGGTCAGCATGCTCCCCTTCGCACCGGGCGACGGTCCGGGGTTCGCGCTCATTACGGTGTCGCCACCGGTCGTGCACGCCACTCCGACGCCACGCGACGTGACGTTCGTGCTCGACGTCTCGGGCTCGATGTCCGGACGCAAGATCGAGCAGGCGCGTGCAGCAGGTCGCGATCTGCTCGCGACGTTGACGCCGCGGGACCGCTTCCGGCTCATCGACTTCTCGACCGACGTGCGTACCTTCCGCGACGAGTACGAAACGGCCACGCCGGAACACGTCCGGGAGGCGGAGCAGTATCTCGATCAGCTCGAGGCGTACGGATCCACCAATATCGAAGGCGCGTTGCGGCGCGCGCTCGAACAGCCGGTCGACGATCGTGAACCGCATGAGTCGGAGGGCGCGGAGCGTTTGCCCATCGTGTTGTTCATCACGGACGGAGAGCCGACAATCGGCGAGCAGTCGCCAGAATGCATTGATTGCGCAGGCATCCCGCGAGCTGGGCCACGCTCGACTATTCACCTTTGGCCTTGGCGCTGATGTCAACACGTCGTTGCTCGAGCAACTGGCGTTGCAAGGCCGCGGCACTGCGCAGTTCGTGCGACCCGATGAGTCGGTGGAGCGCGCCGTCTCCGTCGTGGCTCACCGGTTGACCGATCCGGTGATCACCGACGTTGCACTGCACGCCGACGGCGTGCGTCTCACGGAAATGCTTCCGGAGGAGATGGTTGACCTGTTCGCCGGCCAGGACCTCGTGTTGCTGGCGCGGTATCAGGGCAGTGGCCCGGCGCATTTGCGATTCACGGGTCGCACGGCGGCGGGTCCAATCAGCTGGACGTCGGACGTGACGTTCCCCGATCGCGAGCGTGCCAATCCGTTCGTCGCGCGACTCTGGGCGACTCAGCGGATCGGATTTCTCGAGGCCGCGCGCCACAAGTCCGGTGCGTCTCCGGAGATCGATACGGAGCTGCGGTCACTTGGCGAGCGATTCGGGATTCCGACCGAGCTGACGTCGTATCTCGTCCGCGAGCCCGCCCTGGCAATGACCCCGCAGCCCATGGACGGTATGAGCCGGCTTCGGCAGGACGCCGCGGGCGCGGTCCCGCCGGCGGCTCCCAAGCGAGATGTGCTGCGGTTGGAGACACAGATTGTCACCGGGACCGCCACAACCGCGTCGAGCGCCAACGGAGCGAGTGTCAGTGGCTCGCCGACCGCGGCGTTTGCCATGGCGAAGGCTGCCGCTGCCGAGCGTGCGGCGACGACGCTTGCGGCAGCCGATTCGTCCGCGACGCTCGCCGTGGGAGCGGATGGGGCCCGACCCGGCGCAGTTCAACACGCGGGGGACCGGACGTTCGTGCTGCGCGACAGCGTTTGGACGGACACGCGGTATCACGACGGCCTGCGGCTCGTGCGGGTCCGGGCCTTCTCAGCGGCGTACTTCGCGCTGCTGCAGGCCGTGCCGGATTTGCGGTCCGCGCTCGCGATCGGGGAGCGTGTCACGGTGGCGGGTCGCCAGGTGGCCGTGGAGGTGACGCCCGATGGGGCTGCACAGCTGTCGGACTCGGACGTGGCTGCTGTCCAGACCGCATGGTGAGCCGGCCGCATGGGTGACGTCGAGCGATTGTTTCACACGTATCACGCACCGCTCGTGCGTTACCTGACGCGCCGGCTAGGCGACGGCGACTGGGCGGAGGAGGTCGCGCAGGAGACGTTCCTGCGCGCCCTCCGGCAAGAAACGATCGTGAACGAGCGCGCCTGGCTGTTCGCAGTCGCAACGAACCTCGTGCGGGACGAAGCACGCAAAGACGCTCGTCGTCGACGGCACCTGGCCCTGCTGGCGGAACAGGAACGAGAGTCGGTGAGCGAGCCCGAGGTCACGACGCTGGAGCGGGCGCAGGAAGCGGCGCTCGCTCGGCGGGCCGTCGATTCACTGGCGGAGCGCGATCGGTTGGCGCTCTTGATGCGCGAGGAAGGGTTGGACTATCACGAGATCGCCGAAGCGCTCGGTCTGTCCGTGGGTTCGGTCGGTACGACGCTCGCACGCGCGCGACGTCGCCTGGCGGACACGTACGACGCGATGCAGCGGGAGGCAGACGCGCGCCACGCGCGTCGAGGTGGTTATGCTGGAGCATGAAGGAAATTCCGTGAACGGACGCTCGAACGAGGCGGATGTGCGCCACATCGACGAGGGCACGGTACACGCCTGGCTCGACGGACAGCTGTCGGCCGATGAGGCTGCGCGCGTCGAGCGGCATGTCGCGGCGTGTGGCGCGTGCTCGGCGGTAGTTGCGGACGCCCGCGGGCACATCGCGGCAGCAACGCGCATCCTCAACTCGCTCGATGGAGTACCGACCCGGGTCATCCCGCAGGCGCGCCGCTGGTCGCACCAGTGGCAGCTGCGCGTCGCGGCCGCGATCGTGGTGATGGCGCTGGGTACTGCAGTGTTCCTCCGAGGGTCGCATAGTCCGTTGAGTGCGGCACATGACGAGCGCGCACTGGATCGAGTGGCGGGACCCGCGGGCCAATCGGCGCCCAGCGCCAGTATCGCGACTCGGCCGCCCGAACCGTCGGAACGTGCCCTCGACGCGGAGAAGAAGTCGAGCGCAACGCATCAGGCTGTGCCGTTTCTGCCTCCGGCCAACAAGCCGGCGCCAAAGGCGTCGGCCGCGCCTGCACCAGCCGTCGTCGGCGGAACGCTACGTGCGGATCGCGAGCGCGATCTCGCTGCATCGGCCCCTGCCGCGGCTGCCGACACGAGTGGAGCGCCTGCGGTCGCGACCGCGCCCACGATCGAGAACTCGTTGCAGGCGCAGGCCCCGCTCGCGGCGCGCGCCGTCGCAGCTCGCCGCGTCACGGGTCGAGTGGTGGACGCGGAACAGCGCGCTCCAGTGCCAGCTGCACAGGTGGCGATTCCCGGCACCATCATTGGCCAAAGCACGACCGACAGTGGCACGTTCAACATCGCAGTGCCGGCCGACGCCAAGTCTCTCATGGTGCGCCGGATCGGCTACATGGCCGAGAACGTGCCGCTCACTCCCGGAACGACCGACTACACGATTCCACTCAAGAAGGACGTGCTCCGACTCGAGTCGCAGGTGGTAACTGGCGCGGCGACCACCATCGGTTCTCAGAACGCGGCGACTGCGGCGAAAGTGGCGGCCGCACCAGAGAACGGCGGCGAGTCTGGTGGTGGTCTTCGGCTCGCGCTCGCGGGCTCGCGATGCCAGGATCGGGTCGTGCGCGTGGCGACGGGCGCGGAGGGAGTGGGACTCGCCGATTCGACCGAAGCACGGTTGACGCCGACACCGAGCCAGAGTCTCGATCAACCGGGCTTTGTCGTTCGACTCGTTCCCGATACGGCCTTCGTACCCGCCGGCAGTTGGCAGCCGATCGGACGCGATTCCGCGCTCGTGAAGCTTCAGGGGCCACGCGCTGTCACGCAGACGCGGGTGGCGTGCGGCGGCGATCAACCGTAATCAGGCACCATGCGGGCGGTGATGCAGGGCGACGCATTGCGTCGCCCCCCACAATGCGGGCGGTGATGCAGGGCGACGCATTGCGTCGCCCCTACCCGCCGGTTCGCAAGGATTGTGGGGGCGGTGGGGGTTCGAGTCCCTTTACCGACTAGTGGGTTGGATGTAGGAGGCGTCGGTCCGCTCGAAGCGGGCGCCAAGCCAATGCACCGCGACATAGATCTCCGTTGCGCCGACGGCCAGGCCGGAGAAAATCGCGGCCAGGAGCGTGGCGCGAGACGGCATCCCGTCGCTCGACAATCCGGCCAATATCCCCGCGACCGTGACCGCCGGCAGAGCGAGCACGGCGGTCAGCGCGATCAGGCTCGCGCTGAAGCCGAGGAGACGCTGGCCGATGACCTCCAGTCCGCCCATGCTGCTCGCGCCAATGCGGGCCCACTCGGGGAACAGCAGCGCCGCAGCATTCTGGATCAGAAAGCTGGCGCCGTTGATCAGCGGCAGGACGGCAATCGCGACCGCAAACATCGCGAGGGTGCTGGGGAAGGACATCGGGAAGAGCGATAGCGGACCGCCGCCCTCATCGATTGGCGTGCTTGCCAGGAAGACGTAGCTCGCCGCGAGCAGCGCCCATTGGACCAGCGTCAGCGCGAGTGTCGACGATGCGATCTCGGCAAACACGAGGACCGGCCCACGCAGCGGATAGGTCCGTAGCATGTCGATGTAGAGGAGATCCTGCCGCAGGTCGTTTCGCACGGCGAGCGGGCCCAGGACGATCAGAAACATCGCGGCGACGAACGCCAGAGTTCCAAGAAGGACCGCGCCACCCGAGGTTGGACTGCCCGGAAGCAGGCCGAGCTCGCGGGTCGCCATCACGAAGGCCGCCAAGGAGAACGATACCCACAGGCCGGTGCGCAATCGCACGCCGCGAATGAGCGCGACCGTGTTCTTCCACAGAAGCGCGACCGCGGGGTCGCCGATCGGCGCGAGCGGGAACGGAGCTCGCCGGGGGCGGGTGACGATCGCCGGTGCCCGGTCGAAGCGCACCGCTGCCATCGATCCGCTGATCTTGTCGACCATGCGCGGTGTGGGGAGAGCGACGCCGGCCCTGCGAGCTCGATTTGCCGCGAGCTGCTCGGCACGGCGCGCGGACGCCTCGACCGCTGCATCCTCGAACACGGCATCCGCGCGCACCACCCACAGGATGTGCACGATGAGTAAGGCGATCGCAGGCCCGATCGCCACGAGCCACGCCGCCGACGTTTCGGCGTACGACGGCGCGACGGCGACTCGGAACGGCGCGAGCACGGCATGCGGAAGGGGACTGCTGAATGCCATCCAGACCTGCGTGAGCGCGCGGGGCACCTCGTCGATCGCACGGACGCCTGGCCATGCACGCACCGCCGTAAACAGCAGCACCAAGGTGCCGGCGGCGACGACGAGGACCGGGATGGCATTCCGCCGGAGGCCGCGCCCTCGCTCCGCGGCGCCGGCACGCACCAGAGCCGCAGCCATCTGTTGCAGCGACATCGTGCAAAAGAGCACCCAGAGCGAAACGACGCGCAGCACGGGCGTGAGTTGTGATCCAGCCCGGCGAGCGAGCACCGTGATCAGCACTGCGCTGATGAGCAGTCCGACCTGCGAGCGCGCAATCTTGTACAGCACGAGCGTGCGCCGCCGGATCGGCGCGGGGAAGAGCAACTGGACCTCGGCCGGCGCGAATGCCAGTGCCGTGTTGGTGCTGCCAAGCAACCACCACTTGGCCGTGATCAGCGCGATCGCACAGGTGCTCAGCAGCTGAATGCCGCCCCCCACTGGGTCGCCCGAATGATGGGGGCCCAGTGGGCTGGGCACATCCGCTGAACCGCCAGGACGATGCAGCAGGAGCAGCAGATACGCGCATCCAACCGCAACGGCCAGGACATACCGTGGAGACCTGAGGCGCCGCAGCTGCGACGCGGCCCGGTTGCGCAGGGTCCGCGCGCTAAGATATGCGAACGCTGAAAAGGTACCGCTCACGCGGCCGGCGCGTCTCCCGTCAGAGCCAGGAAGACGTCCTCCAACCCGCGCCCGGCGAGCTCAGGGCGTTCGGCCATGACGCTGGCCATGGTGCCGTACGCGACGCGGCGTCCCCGCTGGAGCACCAGGATGTGTGTGCAGAGCTCTTCGACGAGATGCAGCAGATGGGAGCTGAGCACGACGGCCGCGCCGGTCCGTGCCCGGTGCGCGATGGTCGCTTTCATCTTGCGAATGCCTGCGGGATCCAGCCCAGTCAGCGGCTCGTCCAGAATGAGCACCGACGGTGAGTGGAGTAATCCGCATGCGATCGCCAGCTTCTGCCGCATCCCGCGCGACAATTCCGCCGGAAGCGCATGCCGCTTGTCGAGTAGCTCGAGCTCGGCCAGCAGCGGACCCACGCGATCGGCCGCATCAGCCACGTTGTACAGACGAGCGATGAATCGCAGGTGTTCGTCCACGCTCAGGTACTCGAACAGCTGTGGCTCGTCGGGGATGAAGGCCAGGGCGGCCTTGGCGCGTCGCGGATCGATCGCGAGGTTCGCACCCGCGACCCGTATTGTCCCGCGCGTCGGAATGGCGATGCCACAGAGACTGCGCAGGGTGGTCGTCTTGCCGGCGCCATTGGGCCCGATGAGCCCCATGACGTCGCCGGGGGCGACGGTAAAGGACAGATCGTCGACCGCGACGACGTCGCCAAACAGCTTGGTCAGTCCCGAAACCTCGATCACGCCGGAAATCTAGACAGGTGGCCCTGTTTGTTCGTCGACACGGTGGCCAAGGCGACGCATGCCTCGCCCTGTGCACCGTCGCTGGATGTGCTCTCGTTGGACGCTCGGCCGGGGGTCTTCGTATCGGCCGAGACGCGCCACCACGGCGGGCAACGCATTGCGTCGCCCCTACCCGGCGTGGTTCGGGTCCGAGACGTGCCACCACGGCGGGCGACGCATTGCGTCGCCCCTACCCGGCGTGGTTCGGGTCCGAGACGTGCCACCACAGGATCTGGCTATCTATTAGGATGCAGAGTGATCCCTGACCCCCAGACGCCGGCCGCGGGCCGCATCGCGGCCATACAAGGTGCTTTGCTCTCGGTTCTTCGCATCGTTGTCGGCTTCTTGTTCATCTGTCACGGAGCCTCCAAGCTCTTCAACGTGCTCGGCGGCTCAATGGGCAGTGGCAAGGCCGCCGTCACCGGCTCGTTGCTCTGGTTCTCCGGCATCATCGAATTCGGCGGCGGTATGCTGCTGCTGGTGGGTCTGCTCACCCAGATCACCGCGTTCGTCATCGGCGTCGAGATGGTGATCGCGTACGCCCGCGTTCATGTACCTCGCGGTCCGTGGCCATTGGTCAACCGCGGCGAGCTTGCGCTGGTATACTGCTTTCTCCTGTTCTACATGGCTTCGGTCGGTGGAGGCCCACTTTCCCTCGACCAGACGATCGCTAACCGCCGGCGTCTGAGGGGGTAACGCGGGGCCGCTCGATCGCGGCGAAGCAAGGAATCACAGGGTTGATACGCGCCGCCACGGCGGCACCACGCCTGGAGAAGACACGAATGCCGAACGAGAAAACAATAGATACGGAGCGGCCGACTCCGCTGACGGCAGGAACGCGAGCTCCAGAGTTCACCTTGCGCAGCACACCCGATCAGACCGTGTCGTTGTCGGATTTCCGCGGACGTCCGGTGATCCTCGCGTTCTACCCCGCCGATTGGAGTCCGGTATGCGGCGACCAACTGACGCTGTACAACGAGGTGCTTGGCGAGTTCCAGCGATTCGGGGCGGAGCTCGTCGGGATCTCCGTCGACGGCGCGTGGTCCCACGCCGCCTTCGCTCAGCAGCGACACTTCCAGTTCCCGCTGCTCGCGGATTTCGAGCCGAAAGGACGAGTCGCGCGGTTGTACGGCGTATACAGCGAGAAAAGCGGCCTCAGCAACCGCGCCCTGTTCGTGATCGACGCGGCGGGCACGATCCAGTGGAGCTACGTGTCGCCAATGGGCGTCAACCCGGGCGCCGATGGCATTCTCGACGCGCTGGAATCGCTGTCAGGCGGTGAGGCCGCTCCGGCGGGCAGCGATGCGGCCGCGACGACCCGGCCGCGTCCGGCCCAACCCGCGGCGGCGCCGCTGGAGGAGCGGGCTCGGTGAGTCCGCTACGCTCGGCAGTGTCGGACCAGGACCACGTGCGCGGCGATCCGTCCGCGCCCGTCGTCCTTGTTGAATACGGCGATTTCGAGTGTCCGCATTGCGCGAAGGCGTACGGCGTGGTGAAGGCGCTCGAGCGGCACTTTCGCGATCGGTTGTGCGTCGTTTACCGGCACTTCCCGTTGACCCAGGCCCATCCCCATGCGGAGCACGCGGCCGAAGCGGCTGAAGGCGCCGGCAGCCAAGGGCGCTTCTGGCCGATGCACGACACCACTTATGAGCATCACGATGCGCTCGATGACGCTGACCTTGTCGCGTACGCCGAAGCGGTCGGTGTGTCGGCTGACGTGATCACCGACGCATGGCTCACTCGTCAGTACGCCGCGCGGATCCGTCAGGATTTCCTGGGCGGAATCCGAAGCGGCGTGAATGGCACGCCGAGCTTCTTCATCAACGGTGCGAAATACGAGGGGGACTACGACCTGCCCTCAATGAGCGAGGCTATCGAGGGGGAGTTGGTGGCACGATCCGAGGGGTAAGGACCCGGCGCTTACCCCTTAGCCACTGCCGGAGCCAGCAGCGCCCTATGCCAGGCGCGTCCCACCACGGTCTCGAAGCGAGCGCGCCAGTCCCCAGCCGTTGCGATCGTTGCGTCAAAGACGGGCGTGGCCGTGGTGATCGCGCCGGACGCGCTGAGCGCGGTGAACTCGTCGCGGGTGACGGTGTGAATTTGACCGGAACCGTCCCGGTAGTGGACCTGCCCGGCGCTGACGATCGTCGTGCCGAGCGTCGACTGCAACCCCTGCAGGGTGCGAAACAGCCCGTCAATCGAGCAACCAGAGGCGTACGCGTCGGTTTGATCGACACCAATGGCGAGGAATCGATCGTCGCGCCACGCCCGGCCGCACGTCAGCGGGTGTCCATGTGCTTGCCAATGCTCGAGATACTGATCGACTTCGCCCAGCAGCCGCTCGGCATCCTGACCGGCAAGCGGCCGGCTACAAGCGAAGATCCATACCCGCGCGGACGCGGGAAGCGTTTCAAATGGGACAAGACTCATGAAGGGGAAGGTATCAATCGTGAGGCTCGAGGGTGAGTGGCTCGGGGGGACCAGACGCTACCGCTGCGTGTCGCCACCCTCACCCTTGCTCAGGGCACGTCGCAATGCACGTTCCAACTCGGGGTATTGAAAGGCGAACTGCAACGCCGAAAGGGCCCGGGGAAGGACGCGTTGGCTGGCGAGGAGCGCGGCGTCCGCGAGCTCGCCGAACGCCAATCGCAGGGCGAAAGCCGGGATCGTCGCGACGGTTGGACGTCGCAGCACGTGACCGAGCGTCTTGGCGAATTCGCCGTTCATTACCGGCGATGGTGATGTGGCGTTGATGGGGCCTGATACCGCGCCGTTCTCCAAACCGTAGCGAATGACGCGGATCGCGTCCTCTCGGGCGATCCAACTCATCCACTGCGTTCCGGGCCCGATCTTCCCACCAGCTCCGAGCTCAAACGGGGGCAGCATCTTCGCGAGCGCGCCGCCCGCCCGTGACAGCACGATACCAAATCGGGAGTGCACGGTCCGAATCCCGGCGTTCTGAGCAGGTTCGGCTGCCGCCTCCCAGGCACGGCCCACCTCGGCCAGAAAGCCGGAGCCCAAGGGGCTGCGCTCATCGAGGACTTCGTCGCCCCTGTCGCCGTAGATGCCCACGGCGGACGCCACGAGGAAGACCTGCGGCAAGGGGCGAACCTGGACGAGCGTTCGGGCCAGCAGTGCCGTGCTATCAACGCGGCTGCTCCTGATCGCACGCTTGTACTCCGCTGTCCAACGCGTGTCCACCGGGACGCCTCCCAGATGCACGACGCCTTCGATCCCATCGAGCGCTCTTGGATCGAGTAGACCCCGTCCGGGATCCCAGCGAATGGCGCCAGGAGCGCCGCGTGCGTCTCCCCGTACGAGAGGCGTCACGTGGTGACCCCCCGCACGAAGTGCCGGGACCAGTGCCGACCCGATCAGGCCGGCAGTGCCTGTCACGGCGACGTGCATCGCCGCCGAGCTTTATCGTTTGTTGCCGTTTCCTGAGCCCTGATCTCTGACACCTGATCCCGACGTTTGGGGATTCGAGTCCCGCAACCGGAGCGCCTCTCGCTTGATTCGCGTCAGCATCGCATTCAGCCCGACTTCGCGTGCTCCGAGACCGATGCTGTCCATCATTTGACGTGCGAAATCGGCGGGGATCGCGAGCGCCGTCGCAGCGGGCTGGTCATTCACGGCTGACAACACGATCGCGAGGAACGCGGCGACTGTCGGCGAGCGCCGGACGTCGACGTCAGCGTAGAAATGCAGCGTGCCGTCGTCACGCATCTCGGGGAAGAGATCCACGCGCGTCTGACACTCGGGGATGGTGTATGCGCTGCGGTCCAGTTCGCGGAACCGCTCCGGCAGCGGCTCCAACTTTCGCGAGTACTGCAACAGGGCCTGCATCTTGTCCTCGCGGGACAGCGCCCGGAAGTACTTGAGCACGCGCTCGACCGAGGGTGGCACAGCGCTCGGTGACTCGTTGGGCATGAGAAGAAGCTAATGCGCATCACGATCATCACAGTGGGCTCGCGTGGAGACGCGCAGCCGTATACGGCGCTCGCGGTGGGCCTGGCGCGACGCGGGCATGAGGTGACGCTGGCGACGCACGAGATTTTCCGGCCACTCGTGCAAGCCGCCGGCGTCGCCTTCGCTCCCATTGCCGGTGATCCCGCGGCAATCGTCGCGGCGGCGGATCGCTGGCTCGCGACGGGGCGGGCTCGAGACGCCTTCCCGGGCATCCGGTATTTCATTCGCGCACACGGCCCGCTGCTCGATGCGATGCTGGCTGATTACTGGCGAGTGGCGCAGGGGACCGATGTGCTCGTCTACTCGAATGTGGCGTTCGCAGCCTGGAGTGTGGCGGAGCGCCTCGGGATCCCGGGGATTGCGGCCGGGCTGCAGCCGCTTCACCGGACGCGGGCGTTTCCGTTCATTGGTGTCCCACGTCGCTTGGCACTCGGACCTGCGTTCAATGAGGCGACCTACGCGCTTGCAGGCCGGCTCGTGTGGGAGTCGCAGCGGCGTCGCGTCACGGCGTGGCGCACACGTGTGCTCGGCTTGCCACCAGCCCAGTGGCGCGGCCCTTTTGGCGAGGCGGAGGCCGATGGTCCGGAGCAACCGGCGATTTACGGATACAGCCCGCTTGTCGTCGACCGTCCCGACGACTGGCCATCCAGCGTCCATGTGACGGGTTACTGGACACTCCCGCTCGAGCGGGATTGGCGACCGCCGCCGGCGCTGGAGCGCTTTCTCGATGCCGGGCCGCGCCCAGTCTACATTGGTTTCGGGAGCATGACGCCTCACAGGGCGGAGCGGCTGACGGCCGTAGCCGTGGAAGCGCTCGCCCTTTCCGAGCAGCGAGGGATCCTGTTGAGCGGGTGGGGGGAGCTGGGAGCGGGCACTCTCCCTGGCACGGTGTTCGTCGTGCGCGACGTGCCGCATGAGTGGCTCTTCCCGCGCATGCGAGCGATCGTGCACCACGGAGGGGCTGGTACAACGGGCGCGGCGCTACGAGCGGGCGTGCCGTCCGTGGTGACGCCCCTGGGATTCGATCAACCGTACTGGGGCGCACGCGTCGCCGCGCTCGGCGTCGGGCCGGAGCCGGTCCCTCGACACAGGCTTACCCCCCTGCGCCTTGCACAGGCGATCGAGCGCGCGGTGCGCGATGGTGAGATGCGGTCGCGTGCCGCTGCCCTGGGCGAGCGTCTGCGCGCAGAACGTGGGATCGACACCGCTGCGCAGATCATCGAAGGGTCTCCGGTTTAGCGAAAGGCGCCGTCGTCATACGCGGCGGCGAATTCCCGCCAATAGCCATAGGTGACGTCGGCGTAGTGCCGCGAGTACTCGATGAGTGGCCGGACCCATGCGGTGCTGTGGCCGAAGGCCACCCATTCGTCCGCCCCGGCTGACCCGTCACGGCACGCACTTCGAAGCTGCCCCCAGGCGATGACTTCGCCCATCACGCGGAGCGCATCGGCGACGCGCCGCCGCTTATTGCGCGCGCTTTCGAGCGCCAGCCGGTCTTCGACCGGTTGCAGCTCGCGCAGGATGTACGACCTGTGACCCATCCGCACCGAGTTGAGCAGCGCTGGCGAGACGGCTTGCACTCGACGCTGGATCGTCACGACACGATCGGCCTGGGAGCCCCAACTGGGTTGCCGCGCATCCACGTTCTCGGCGAGCGTCGACGGCGCGGCCTCCTTGAGGTCGAGCAGCGCGTGACCCTTGCGGCCTCCGTGGCCCTCGACCAGCACGGCGAAGCGTCGCACGCCGAGACTCCCGTTACCGGCGATGCGACGAGCCACATCGAGCACTCGGAAGAAGCTCGGCAGCTCCCGGCATACCTGCGCGTTCGCAAGCGCGCGAGCGACCGCCTCCTTGCCCTCGCGCGAGAGCGGCAGCGCGTGTATTCCGTCGACCTTGAGGCGTCGCTTGCCGCGGGACAGGGTGGTACGTGAGTCGATCAGCTCGGCCTGCGTTCGACGCTTCACTCCCTGGAGCAGACGCTTGACGAGGCCGCGCGCTGTCGAGCGCTCGATCCAGAGCGCCTTGCCGGTCGTCAACGCGTGGCTATATGCCAGGCGAGCCTGATACAGGAGCGAACGCGCCTCTGCTGCCGGCAGTCCCATCGTGCGGGCCGCCAGCAACGTGCTCACGGCGAAGCGAGCGAGATCACGGCCTGCTGGCGCCAATGCCGCTTCGTCGAAGTCGTTGATGTCGAAGTACGCGAGTCGGTTCTCGCCTTTGTAGCTGCCGAAGTTCTCGAGGTGCAGATCGCCGCAGGCCCAGGTCAATGGCGTCCGATCCAGCCTGGAGCGACGTGGCCAATCCGCGTAGAACAGGTGGGCCGTGCCGCGGAAGAAGCCGAAGGCATCCTGCCGCATCCGCTCGTACTTGATCGCCACTCGGTCTGCCTCGCGATCGGCGTTGAACTGGCGCAGGCGCGCGATAAGTGAGGATGACACGGCGGTACTACACGGACGAGTGGCTATGCCAGCCGGTCAGCGGCCCGGGCCCCGCCTTATACCGCTCGCTCTGGGCGGCTCGCGCCGTCGTCGCGTCCCGCGCCCATGACGACGGTGACCGGGCCCGAACGTGCGAGCGAGACGCCGAGGGCGTCCAGGCGCGTGAGCATCCCCATCGTGATCGCCTGCTGGGCATCCATGAATGCCCCGTAGCTCGGCGACAGGACGGTAAATACCGTCTCCACGCCGATCCCTGCGGCCGAGGGCACCGTGATGTGCGAGCGCTCGAACCGTACTCGGGGCACCGCCTCCACGGCCTCGCGGAACATCAATGGCACGCGGGCAACCGCTGCGGGAGGTGCCGCCTGGTCGAGCGTGACTGTCAGGGTCGACGTTCGCTCTCGTAATCGCCGAAAGTTGCGAATGCGGCTCTTGAGCAGATCGGCGTTGGAGAACACGATCTGCTCGCCCGTGGTGGACCGTAGGCGGGTAGTCTTGAGGCCAATGTGCTCGACCGTGCCGCTCAAGTTGTCCACGGTAATGGAATCGCCATCGATGAACGGCTTGTCGACGACGATCGACAGTGCCGCAAAGAGATCGCCGAGGATGTTCTGCACCGCGAGGGCGAGCGCGATGCCGGTGACTCCCAGTCCGGTGATGAGCGTGGTCACGCGGACGCCGAGGCTGTCCAGCCCCACGAGAAGCAGCAGGATCCACAGCACGGCCCGCATGAAGATCCCGAGCGCCGCGACCGTGGTGCGACTCGCCGCGATGCCGCCCTCTCCATCGGTCACCGCTGACTGCCGTGTCACGTAGCGGGTCAAGAGGACCTTGACCAGACCGTCGCACCACAGCCCGAGCTGGAGCAGCAAGGCGATGATCGTGAAGGCACGCACGGTCGCATCGACGCGCGGTGGCAGCGTCAAATAGAGCGACCCCGCTGCGAGGCCGAGTGCGAGCAGGAACACCACGTTGGTGCGGCGGACGAAATCGGCCGCGACATGATCCGTGCTGCCCATGCCGTGCAAGACGTCGGCGCTGTGGCGCAAGCGACGCACGATGAGGTTGCGCGCGATCGTCAGGGTGAGCGTGACGGCGACGAAAATCGCCACGGTGCTCAGCCACTCGCGCAGGGTATTATGGTAGTATTGCCAATCCAGCATGAACTGCGGGGTCGGGTGTCAGGGCTCGAGGGTCAGGGAACTAACCTAGCACGCGGTGGCGGCACGGCCATCGGCTCGACGGTTTGTCTTCGACCCCTAACGCCTGACCCCTGATCCCGCAGTCAACGTCCCCGGGCCTCCAGCCCTCGCGAGCGCTTGCGCTCGTGCGCGCTGCGCTCGCGGCCCCGCGTCTCGGGGCGGTGGCGTATCTCCCACTCGCGGTGTGCGTCGCACGCGTCGCAGTTGCCGCACCACCAGTCGGCATCGCTGGGCTCGCCGAAGTACTCGAGGATCACACGCGCGCGGCACTGCGTTGTCTGGCAGAAGTTGATCACCGCGCGCAGCTTGTCCTGATCGCGCGCACGCCGTTCCTCGTAATCAATGAGATCATCGCGGAGGTCGACCTGCGTGAGGTTCCCAGTCAGCCGTTCCCAACTCCCGCCGCGGTGCTCGCGGACAAGTCCGTGCCGCTTGAGCAGGGCAAACACGATGCGCGCTTTGCGCCGCGGTACAGCCGACTGATCGGCGATGTCGTCGATCGGGACTGGCGTATGCGGAGGGTGTCGCTCGAGCGCGAGCGCCACCCGGGCCGCTTCCTCCACTTCGGGATACTTCCCACCGAGGAAGTACGATTGGATGCGTCGATCCTCGACACGGTACAGCATCGTGCAGACCGCTGGTTCGCCGTCACGGCCGGCCCGGCCCGCCTCCTGATAGTACGCTTCCAACGACCCGGGGAAGTGATAGTGAACGACGAATCGGATGTCCTTCTTGTCTATGCCGAGACCGAACGCATTGGTCGCGATCATGACCTTGACCTCGTCGGCCATGAAGCGTTCCTGGCCCATCTTGCGATCGGCGGCGGCCATCTTGCCGTGATACATCCCGACGGACTCGTCGCGACCGCGCAACCGCTGATGGATCCGTTCGGCCTCCTTGACGGTCGCGACGTAGATCACGCCGGAGCCGGCACTCGTGCGCAGCAGGGCGTCGAGGGTCATGTCTTTCTCGCCGACGTTGACGGTGCGACGAATCTCGAACCGAAGATTGGGTCGCGCGAATCCGGTCACGATCACGAACGGATTGCGCATCCCCAGCTGCCGGGCGATGTCCTGTCGCACCTCGCTGGTCGCGGTAGCCGTCAGCGCGACGACAGGTGGGCGGCCGAGTCGAGCGGCGACCGACCCGAGCGTGAGGTAGTCGGGGCGGAAGTCATGGCCCCAGTGACTCACGCAGTGTGCCTCGTCGACGACGAAGAGATTAACGTGCCGGGTGAGCAGCTGCTCGAAGAAGTCGCGATCCTTGAACCGCTCCGGCGTGACGTACAGGATGTCGCCCTGGCCCGATCCGATCTGGTGGTGGGCAGCCCGCGTCTCCGGGTTGGTGAGGTGCGAGTGCATGGCGACCGCGTCGACGCCCTGCGCCATCAACTTGTCGTGCTGATCTTTCATGAGGGCGATCAGCGGCGTGACGACCACCGTCAAACCGGGCAGGAGGAGGGCTCCCAGCTGGTAGATGATCGACTTGCCGCTGCCGGTCGGCATGACCACAACGACGTCGCGATCCTGCAGCACAGCTTGGAGCGACTCCCATTGCCCGCGATTGAAGTGGGTATGTCCGAATCGCTGCACGAGGAGCGCACGGGCACGGTCACGAGTGATCGTGGTCCGAGGCATGCTTGCCGGTTTGGCAGGAATCGGGCCGCGAACCGGTGGCGGATGCACGCGGCGCATGAGTCCTTCGGATACATCGATGCGCGGAACGTCGTGACCTCGCGACGATCACACCAACGGGTGGCGCGGCGGTCGCCCCGGGTCGGCGGTGCCGGCTGACGCGCTGTCCGCGCTGGCCGTGACGGCGCCCGGCCTCGCACCATTCGCATCGCGGGAGTTGCTCTCACTGGGCATCGCGCCGCGCCGCGCGGGCGTGGAGGGCGCCAGTTTCGAGACATCGACCGCCGGTCTCTACACCGCGAACCTATGGTTGCGGACGGCGAGTCGGGTCCTGGTTCGGATTGCGTCGTTCGATGCCGAGTCGTTTCACGAGCTGGAGCGCCGCGCGCGCGGGGTCGGATGGTCCAGGTTTGTGACGCCTGCGGTCCCGGTCCGCCTGCGCGTGACCTGTCGCAAGTCCCGGCTGTACCATTCCGATGCCGTTGCTGAACGGGTTGCTGGGGCCATAGTTCGCGTCGGCGGGGTCATTGCTCCCGCCCGTTCAGCCGCCGCTGATCCCGCCGGCGACCGCGACGGGCTCAGCAATGACGCGGCCGAGCAACTCGTCGTGGTGCGGTTGTACCGGGACCAGTGCACGATCAGCCTCGACAGCTCCGGGGCGATGCTGCATCGGCGGGGGTATCGCCAGGAGACGGCGAAGGCGCCCTTACGGGAAACCCTCGCCGCCGCGGTCCTCATGGCCGCTGGGTGGTCGGGCCTCCATCCCCTCCTGGACCCGTTCTGCGGGGCGGGGACGATCGTCATCGAGGCGGCGCTGCTGGCCCGCGGCCGGGCCCCCGGTCTGGGACGCACGTTCGCGTTCATGCGATGGCCTGAGTTCGATCGTGGCGTGTGGGAAAAGTTGGTCGATTCGGCTCGTTCGCGCGAGATCCCGGCTCCACCGATTCCGATCCAGGCGTCGGACCGCGACGCCGGCGCCGTTGCCGCGACGAGAGGGAACGCGGAACGCGCCGGTGTCGCCGGCGACATTGAGCTCTCTCAGCGCGCCATCGCAGAGGTCGAACCGGCCGATGGACGGGGCTGGCTCGTCACAAATCCGCCGTATGGCGTACGGGCGTCCCCGCACGATCGTCTGCGCGATCTCTATGTCCAGATCGGTGAGGTTGCGCGCGCCAGGTGCGCCGGGTGGACTGTCGGCATGTTATCGGCCGATCGCGCACTCGCGAGACTCACCGGACTCCCGTTCGTCGTCAAGCTACGGACGTCGAACGGTGGGATTCCCGTGGAGGTGCTGGCGGCAGGCGTCCCGGTCGTCAGCCGTCATTAAATTGCCCTTCATATGGCCTCTGGTCCCATCACAAGCTCGTTCAACGACGCATACATAGCCGAGCTCTACGACGCGTACCGCCGCGACCCGAGCTCAGTCGACGAATCCTGGCGGCAGTTCTTCGAGTTTGCCCAACGCATCGCGGGCGCACCGACCGGCGAGGCACCGCCGGGGCTCGGTGGTGCCGGCCCCGGGCCAGACCTGCTCAAGAAAGCGGCGGGCGCCGCCGCATTGATGCAGGCGACGCGGTCGTACGGACACTTCGCCGTGCAATTGGACCCCCTGGGTCGCCCGCCGTTGGGGGCGCCGGAGCTCACCCCGGAGTTTCACGGCATCACGGAATCGGACCTCGATCTCGTACCTGGCAGCGCCCTCGGGTTCCCGCACATGGCCACAGCGGCCGATGTGATGCGGCGGCTTCGGTTCCGCTACTCCACCACCCTCGGCATCGAGGTGACGCACCTCGCCGCCGAAGAGGAACGCCTCTGGTTTCGCCAACTGTTGACTGCTGAGGAGCTGACGCGGCCACTGACCCCCGAGGAGAAGCAGGCCGTACTCGGTCGATTGACAGAGGTCGATGGCCTCGAACGCTTCATTGGTCGGGCCTACCCCAATGCCAAGCGGTTCTCGATCGAGGGGACGGACGCGCTCGTGCTCATGCTCGATGCAGTCATCGACGAGAGTGCCGCCAGCGCGGCTCGCCGCATCGTGATTGGCATGGCGCACCGTGGGCGACTCAACGTGCTGGCGCACATCCTCGGGAAGCCGTACGCGACGATCTTCGACGAGTTCGACGACAAGCACTACCACTCCGGCACGGGCGACGTGAAGTACCACCTGGGAGCCCAGGCGGAGCGCGCCCTTGCGGACGGCCAACAGGTCTCGATCACACTGGTGCCCAACCCCAGTCATCTCGAGTTCGTCAATCCCGTCCTGGAAGGGGTCGCGCGAGCACTGCAGCGTGAGGGGCCGGAGGTCGACCAGGCGGGCACCGTGCCGGTTTGTGTGCATGGCGACGCGGCGTTCCCGGGTGAGGGTGTGGTATCGGAGACGCTCAACCTGTCGCGGCTGCGTGGCTACGAGGTTGGCGGGACGCTGCACATCATCACGAACAATCAGATCGGATTCACGACCGATGCTGCGGACGCGCGTTCGACCCTGTACGCGAGCGATATCGCGAAGGGGTTCGACGTGCCGATCATCCACGTCAACGCGGACAACCCGGAGTCGTGCATCATCGCCGTGCGAATCGGCGTCGCGTATCGGGCGCGATTCCACAAGGACTTCCTGATCGATCTGGTCGGGTATCGGCGCCATGGGCACAACGAGGGCGACGAACCGGGGTTCACTCAACCAACGATCTACCAGGCCATCAAGGCCCACCCGACGGCGCGTGCCCTGTGGGCGGAGCGCCTGATCGGCGAGAGGATCGTCACCGCTGAGGAGGTGGCCGCTGAGGAGAAAGCGGTCATGGATCGACTCACGGCCATCCACTCCGAGGCGACGGCGAGGGGCGCCAGTGCGCCGTCGTACGACCCTCCACACGCCACGACGAAGCTCCCGAGCGTGCCGCCGCGGACCGCGGTGCCGGCGGATCGTCTCCGCGTGCTCAACGACGCGCTGCTCACGTGGCCAGCGGGATTCACGCTGCATCCCCGTCTGGCGCGCACGCTGGCTCGCCGGAAGGAAGCGCTGGGTGCGGCGAGCGCGATCGACTGGGGGCACGCCGAAACTCTCGCGTTTGCGTCCGTGCTCACCGACGGCACGCCGATCCGGCTCACTGGCCAGGATGCCGAACGCGGCACCTTCTCGCATCGCCACGCGGTCTTGCACGACGCGAAGTCGGGCGAGGCATACATCCCGTTGCAGCATCTGGCCGGTGGTTCACGCTTCGAGGTGTACAACAGCCCGCTCTCGGAGACGGCCGTGCTGGGATTCGAGTACGGCTACAGCTCGGCGGTGCCGAGTGCGCTGGTGCTTTGGGAAGCGCAATATGGGGACTTCGCGAACGTCGCACAGCCGATCATCGACCAGTTCATCTCGGCAGACTGGGCCAAGTGGGGTCAGGATTCCGACGTCGTCCTGCTGCTGCCCCATGGATACGAAGGTGGTGGCCCGGAGCATTCGAGTGCTCGACTTGAGCGATTTCTGCAGCTCTGCGCCGAGGACAATATGGTGGTCGTGTACCCGACGACCGCCGCACAGTACTTCCACCTCCTCCGTCGGCATGTCGCCTCGCCGTCGCGGCGGCCGCTCATTGTGATGACGCCGAAGAGCCTCCTCCGGCTCGACCGGGCGGCGTCCTCGCTGGCCGAATTCGCCGATGGCCACTTCGCGACGGTCATCGATGATTCCGTCGCGTCGGCGGCCGACCGGCGCGACGGCGTGACGCGCCTGGTCTTCTGCTCGGGCAAGGTCTTTTACGATCTGAGCGCGGCGGCACGACCTGCCCATATTGCGCTCGTTCGCGTAGAGCAGCTCTATCCTTGGCCACACGACGGCGTGACGTGGGCGCTCGACCACTACCCGAACACTCGGGAGGTCGTGTGGGCGCAGGAGGAGCCGAAGAACATGGGGGCGTGGACCTACGTGGCGCCGCGTTTGCGCGCGGCCACCGGGACGTCCGTGCCCGTCACCTACATTGGCCGTGCAGAGCGCGCCAGTCCCGCGGAGGGGTATCTGGCGTCCCATCAACGCGAGCAGGCACGGATCATCGCCGAGGTGCTGGAGAGTGGCGGAGACCATCGCCTCGCGTCGGGCGGGGCGCGAACTGCCAGCGAGAGCTCGGGTTCCGCGAGCACCAAGCGAGAGAGCAAGGGCGGCCTCACGCCGCCGACGTCGACACCAGCCAAGACCACCTGATGACCATCTCTGTGCGGGCCGGTGCGGGTATCGCCTTCGCGCTGGCAGTTTCCCTCGCGTGCGCGCCGGATCGTGCGGCGGCACAGCCCGGTACACGTCCGCCCGTCGTTCCCATCGCGCCGGCCTACAACCAGGGCTCGATCGCGCTGGCCGAACAGATCGCCGGCATCGGGAATACGATGCGCGTGTTGATGATCGGGGCGCATCCTGACGACGAGGACACGCGACTGCTCACGTGGCTCGCGCGAGGTCGGCACGTCGAGACCGCATACCTGTCGCTGACGCGTGGGGACGGCGGTCAGAACCTCATCGGCAACGAATTGGGCGAGGCGCTCGGCGTGATACGCACCGAAGAGCTGCTCGCTGCGAGACGGATCGATGGCGCACATCAGTATTTCTCTCGCGCGTACGACTTCGGGTTCTCGAAGACGGCCGTGGAGTCATTTTCGCACTGGCCACACGATTCGCTGCTGCGAGACGTCGTGACGGTCATTCGCGCGTTCCGTCCCCAAGTCGTTGTCGCCGTCTTTACCGGTACGCCCCGCGACGGCCACGGACAGCATCAGGTGTCGGGCATCCTCGCCAAAGAGGCGTACGAGGCGTCCGGCGATACGGTGGTCTATCCGGTCGCGCAGTATGGGCGCCCGTGGGTCGCGCTCAAGTTCTATCGGGATCGATCGTACTTCGGCGGCGGCGAGAGCGCGCTGCCGATTGACGTCGGCGCGTACGATCCATTGCTCGGCGTCACCTACGCGGAGATCGCTGCGGCCAGTCGGAGCCAGCATCGGTCACAGGGCTTCGGCAACATCATCGGGCCGGCCGGACCGGTCACCGGCTACGTCTATCGCGAAGCCACACGGGTGAACTCGAGCACGCCGGCGGGACAGGAGCACTCGATCTTCGATGGGATCGACACGACGTGGGCCCGACTCGGTCCGCTCGTGCACGATGCCACTGCGCGCGCTGCCCTCGACTCGGTCGCGCCAGCGATCGCGCGCGCCCAAGCGGCGTTTCGCGCTGCGGACCCTCAGCAGTCTTTGGCCACGCTGAGCGACGTCGCGCGTCTGGAGGCGACAGTGGCTACTCGCCTCGCTGTACCCGAAGAAATCGCCGAATTGTCGTCTGGTCCTTCCCCGGCCGAACGTCCGGGAGGCCTCGAGCGGCCATCCGGACCCAACGACGACAACGGGCGGGCCTTCGCTGGCGTGAAGGTCGATGCGCCGACCACGCTCGATCCGGATCTCGTCCGCACGCTGCAGGTGGCGATGGGCCGAGTGAATCGCGCCCAGGTGCTGGAGAGCGGGATTGAGATCCACGCGACGGTTGCGCACGATGTGGCGGCCGTCAACGTGCCGGCGGGAGTTGGTGTCGCGCTCGCCAATCGCACGCCGGCCCTGGTGCTCGATGGGAAGACGTGGGCGACAGCGAGCAACACGATGGCCATGCCATCACCGCAACGGGCCGTCATCGCTCCCGACAGCAGCTGGCGAGACAGCATTGCGGTCCGCGACACCGTGGTCACGCAGCCGTGGTGGCTGCGGACGCCGCGCCGCGGCGACATGTTCACGCAGCCGGTGTCTCGCGTCGCGGAGGATCAGCGCCCCGGCGCCGCCATGGTGGAGCTCGCGTTGCGGGCACAAGCCGCTGGACCGACGGCGACATTCACGGATCCCACCACGGTCGTGCGACGCTTCGCCGATCCCGGTCGCGGCGAGGTCGACCGGCCGTTGGCCTTCGTCCCTGCGGTGACGCTGACCCTGGACCGCACGGTGGAGTACGTCCCCGCGGGCGTGCACATCGATCGGTTGCTCCGCGTCTGGTTGCGCTCGGGGGTGGATAGCGCGCGAACCGTCAAGGTGTCGCTCCAATTGCCGAAGGGACTCACGGCAGACAGCAGTGTCCGTTCGGCCACTCTCGATCCGTACGGCGATCACCATTTCGACTTCCGCGTGCGGGGATCGCTCCCGGCCGGAGATGCGACGCTGTCGGCGACGGCCGAGAGTGAAGGGGTCACCTACCGCGTCGGCTATGTGCAGATCGACTACGAGCACATCCGGCCGCAGCGGATCTACCGGCCGGCCGAGGTGCATCTGAGCGTCGTCGATGTCAAAGTGCCGCCGGGGCTCACGGTCGCGTACATCCCCGGCGTCGGCGACAACGTCGAGCCGATGCTCGAGCAGCTCGGGCTGCAGGTGACTGTACTCGACCCGTCAGCAATCGCCGCAACGAACCTGTCGCAATTTGGCGCGATCGTGGTTGGTCCGCGCGCGTTCGACGCGAGCGATGAGCTTAAAGCCAACAACGGCCGCCTGCTGGATTTCGCGCGTCGCGGAGGGACGCTGGTCGTGCAGTACGGTCAATACGAGATGGCCAACGGCATCCTGCCCTATCCGATCACACTCGCCCGCCCGGCAGATCGCGTCACCGACGAGAACGCGCCGGTGCGGATCCTGGATCCGACGTCGCCAGTCTTGAACACGCCCAACAAGATCAAGCCCGCGGACTTCCTCGGCTGGGTACAAGAGCGGTCGAGCTACATGCCGCACACGTTCGACTCGCACTACCACGCCGTCATGTCCATGAACGACCCTGACGAGCCGCCCAACGATGCGGGCCTGTTGGTGGCGCCGCTGGACAAAGGCACCTACGTGTACGCGACGCTCGCATTCTTCCGGCAATTGCCCGCGGGCGTTCCCGGGCCGGCACGGTTGTTCGCGAATCTGTTGTCACTGGGCAAGTCGAGCGCCGGACCGGTGCAGTAACGTCTAGTCCCTCACCACGCGTCCGCGCATGAGGCCAGTATGGTATGGCAGTGGGCGCACATCACCTTGCATCGGCGCTCGACGACCGCACACACGCCGCAAATGGGACACGCCTCCTGCTCGCGCGGGGTACCGGCGCGCATCTGAGCGCGCGCGGCTGCGTCGAGGTGCGGCCGACGCACCGCGGCCGACCAACGGCCGCCGTCAGGGCTGACGGCTTCCTCAGTCAAAATCGAGCGCCAGGTCGAGAGCCGGCGGTGAGTGCGTCAATGATCCGGCGGAGATCCAGTCCACGCCCGTTTCCGCGATCGCCCGCACATTTTCGAGGCGTACGCGGCCCGAAGCCTCGACAATCGCACGCTTGTCGACCAAACGCACGCATTCGGCGAGCTGAGTGGTCGTCATGTTATCCAGCAGGACGATGTCGGCGTGGTGCGTGATCGCCGCTTCGACCTGTTCGATCGAATCACACTCCACTTCGATGCGGGCGCCGGTCGGCGCCACCTTCCGCGCGCGGGCGATCGCCAGTCCGACGTCGCCATCGACCGCGGCCAGGTGATTGTCCTTGATCAGCACGGCACTCGCCAGATCCATGCGGTGATTCTGCCCACCGCCGCACCGCACCGCGTACTTCTCGAGCGCGCGCCAGCCCGGCAGTGTCTTCCGCGTGTCGAGGATCTTGGCGCCGGTGCCACGGACAGCTGCGACGAACTGGGTCGTCAAGGTGGCGATGCCCGACAAATGCTGCATGAAATTCAGCGCCACGCGCTCCGCCGACAGCATCCCGCGTGCGTGCCCGCGAATGAACACCACCGGCTCGCCAGCGGCGACCGATTCACCGTCGCTCGCAATCACCCGCATGACCGCTTTGGCATCCAGCTGCCGGAACGCCTCCAGCGCGAGGGTGACCCCCGCGACCGTGCCCGCCCGCCGAGCCACGATCGCGCCGCGGGCACGCCGCGCCGTCACGACCGTGGCGATCGTGGTCACATCATTGAATGCGCCGTCCTCCTCGAGCGCCATGCGCACGAGTGCCGACAATTCTTCCGGAGAGAGCGGGAAGCGCGCGGCACTGCCCGGCCGATCGAGTGCCGGGATGGACAGTGGCGTCGGCCGGTGCCAGGCGGGGCGCGACGGGACCCAGCCCGGCCAGTGGCCCGGCGTGATGTGTGGGCCGTCTTCCTCGGGGCCCCACGACGGTTCGAGCGGCTCGTGGTCGCGCGGCGGTTGCTCGGGTGGTTGCGTCATAGAGCGAAGGGTCTCCTACCGGTTACGGCACTCATTCGCCCGGATCCAGGGCCAGCGAGGGGGACAGTGTACCGCGCGGCCCGCCCACGGGCGCCCCGCCGATCGCCACCATGCGCTCCAGCGCCAGGCGCGCCCGTGCCGCAATGTCGGGCGGCACGGTGATCCGGTGTTGCAGGTGCTCGAGCGCTGCGACTACCGCCGGCAGCGTGGTCACTTTCATGTACGCGCACACGGCGCGTTCGTTTGCTGGGAAGAACCGCTTGGCGGGATTCTCCCGTCGCAGGCGGTGGAGAATGCCGACCTCGGTCGCCACGATGAACTCGACCGCTGGGGAGGCGGCCGGCCGCCGGATCATGCCCTCCGTCGAGAGGATCTGGACCCCGTCGGGATCGATTGCGCCGGCCGACACGGCCTCGACGACGGGCGTCGCGCACCCGCACTCCGGATGGATGAGAAACTCCGCGTCGGGATGCGCCGCGCGTCGGGCCGCGATGTCTTCCGCGTCGATCCCGGCATGGACATGACACTCTCCCATCCACACGTGCATGTTCTGCCGGCCCGTGACGCGACGGACGTGGGCTCCGAGGAAGACATCGGGGAGGAACAGCACCTCGCGGTCTGCGGGCACCGCGTTGACGACATCCACGGCGTTGCCGGACGTGCAGCAATAGTCGCTCTCGGCTTTGACCGCCGCCGTCGTGTTGACGTACGACACGACCACCGCGCCAGGATGCTCCGCCTTCCACGCCCGAAGTTGCTCTGCATCGATCGTCGCTGCCAACGAGCAGCCGGCCGCCATGTCGGGCAACAGCACGATCTTGTCGGGCGACAGGATCGCGGCAGTCTCCGCCATGAAATGCACGCCGCAAAACACGATCACATCCGCGCTCGTCTTCGCCGCCTCTCGCGACAATCCGAGCGAATCCCCGACGAAGTCCGCGACGTCCTGGACTTCGCCCCGCTGGTAGTTGTGGGCCAGGATCACCGCGTTCCGCTCTCGCGCGAGTGACTTGATCCGGGCCTGCAGCGCGGCGACATCGCCCACTTCTCCGTTGGTCACCACGCGCTCGCCTCGCTCACCACTCGATGTGTCTGCGCTGCCACTTGCGCTTGGCCTTCGGGAAGTCTTTCCGGAAATGCCCGCCACGAGACTCCTTTCGAAGGAGGGCCGCTTCCGCGATCAGCAAGGCGGTGTCCACCATGTTGGTCTCTTCGGTTGCGCCGTCGGGCAACCGTTGTCCGATGGTGATGATCTCCTCGACACATGTCCGCAGGCCTTTGGCCGTTCGCACGATGCCCGCACCGTCCCACATGATACGCCTGACCGAGTCCGCCGCGACCTGCGCTGCGCCGCGGTCCGTGAGGAGCGGCACGCGCCAACCGCCCGCCGGCAGGTTGGTCGTCTCGGCCGGCGGCACCGTCGCGAGGTCGCGGGCGACGCGCTCGGCGAACACCAGTCCCTCGAGCAAGGAGTTCGACGCCAACCGGTTCGCCCCGTGCACACCGGTGCGGGAGACCTCACCGCACGCATAGAGACGTGACAGACTCGCGCGTCCAGCCAGGTCTGTCACGACGCCGCCCATCATGTAGTGCGCAGCAGGCGTGACCGGGATGAGATCGGCTCGAGGATCAATCCCCCGAGCCCGGCACAACGCGAAGATTCCCGGAAATCGTTGCTCGAACTCCGCGCCGAGCCGCCGGGCGTCCAGGTATACCTGTCCGCTGGAACGTTGTTCACGGAAGATCTCCCGGGCGACGACGTCCCGCGGGGCGAGCTCCGCCATCGGGTGGCGCGCCGGCATGAACCGCTCGCCGTCTGCGTTGAGCAGGATCGCCCCTTCCCCCCGCACTGCCTCGGAAATGAGTGCTAGCGGGTTCTCGGGGGTGTCGAGCGCGGTCGGGTGAAACTGCACGAACTCCATATCCGCCAGCCGAACCCCGGCCCGGTGCGCGATCGCGTACCCGTCCCCTGTGGCAACCTGCGGGTTGGTCGTGTAGCGATACACCTGGCCACATCCGCCGGTCGCCAGCACGGTCGCGTCCGCCAGGATCTCGACAGGCTGTCCCGCCACGCTGGCGCGCGCACCCAGGCACTCCGCACCCTCGACGATGAGGTCGAGTACCCGAGTCGTCTCCATGACCTGCACCCCGGAGCTGTCGCGGACCCGTGTCACCAGTGTTCGTGCAACTTCCGCCCCCGTCTGATCGCCGTGCGCGTGCACGATCCGCTTTCGGGAGTGAGCGGCCTCCTTGCCGAGTTTGAAGCTGCCGTTCGGGGTGACGTCGAAATCGGCCCCCGCGGCCGACAACTCGCGCACCCGAGCGGGCCCTTCCTCAACCAGGACCTGCACGGCGGCCGCGTCGCACAGTGCCGCACCGGCCGCCAGCGTGTCGCGACGGTGCAGCTCGGGCGAATCACCGGCGCCGAGCGCAGCCGCAATGCCGCCCTGGGCATACGCGGTCGCCGAATCAAAGAGCGACCGCTTTGTAACGACGATGACGGGACCGTGCTCCGAGGCGCGCCACGCCGTATGAAGGCCGGCGACGCCGCTGCCGATCACGAGGAAACGCGTTCGAATCTGGTCTGGCATCAACGAACGAGAGGCGGTATTCGGCGCTGGCAACTACTGCACCGGGCAGAGCTACTAAATATAAGGGCCGTCGCCGGATACCGGATCGCGAGATCCCTCGGGCCGCTGGCTACCTACGTCGTTAGATTCCGCCTTCGTAGCCGGGCGCGGTGCCGCCTCTCCCGGCCCTTTCGCGCCGTCACCTGAGCGTCGGTCTGAAGCTACCCAGCACAAACTCGAAACTCGTCGTCCTCATCATCACGGCCTTCGTGGACATGATGGGGACGTTGATGGTCATCCCGCTGCTCCCGTTCTACGCGACGCGGATGGGTGCGACGGGGCTCACGTACACCATGCTGGTGTCAGCGTTTGCGGTCGCGATGCTCCTATCGGCGCCGGTCTGGGGACGGTTTTCGGACCGCTATGGCCGGCGGCCCACGCTCCTCATCGCCCTGGGCGCGTCGGCGATCTCCTATGTGATCTTCGCGTTCGCGAACTCCCTCAGCGTGCTCTTCCTGTCGCGCATTGTCCAGGGCGCGGGCGGTGGGACGGTCGGCGTGCTTCAGGCATACATCGCGGACGCTGTGGAGCCCAAGAACCGTGCTCGCGCGCTCGGGTGGTTGTCGGCAGCAACCAATGTCGGCGTGTCGATCGGACCGGTGCTGGCGACCATCGCGGTCTGGATCGGCGCTCGCCACGTGACGCTTAGCGGTCACGATCTGACGCTCGGCGAAAGTGCGCCGGGCCTCTTCGCGGCCCTCATCTGCCTCGGCAACCTCTATTTCGCGTGGCGATTTCTGCGCGAGTCGCACGACGTCGTGCCATCCGAGCGCAAGCAGATCGAGCCGCGCGGCCGCAGTTGGGAGGTGATCTGGAGCGTGATCCGGCACTCCGACGCGCCAGCGTCTCGGCTCATCGGTATCTACGCGATCGCCTTGGGCGCGTACATGGCGTCGATGGTGATCATTCCGCTGCTCCTCATGCGGCAGTTCGGCGCGACGGAGAAGTCGACGCTGTACTACATGTTCTTCGTCTACATGGGGACGCTCAATGTCGTCGCGCGTGCTCTGTTTCTGGGGCCGCTGGTCGACCGGTTCGGCGAGGCCCGGCTATCGCGATTCGGGATCGTGCTCATCGCGCTCGGGTTGCTCAGCATCCCGCTGGCGCACTCCGTCCCGCTCTTCGTGATCGCGGCCGCGTTCCTCCCGCTGGGAGCGTCGTTCACCTTCTCGTGCGTCACCGCCATGCTCTCGCGCGTGATCTCGGGCGATGAACGCGGGCTCTACATGGGCGTACAACAGACATTCGGCGGGATCACGCGGGTGTTCTTTCCGATTGGCGCGGGCTTTCTGTGGGATCAGCACCCGGCCGCGCCGTTCTGGACGGCCGCGGGACTCGTGGCCGGCACCTTGCTTCTCGGGACGGACGCCGAACGCTACCTGAAGCGAGCGCCGGTCGGCTCCCCCGTACCCGCTCCCCCCGAAATCGCCTCGGTGGCTCCGGGGCCGGTGCAAGCGGTGGGGAGTGAGCGAGCAAGCGGCTAGAAAAGGGCCGCGGTGGTGGACGCCTACGCCTCCAAGACCGGGTCCGTTACGAAATATCCGCCCGCGGCGCGCACCGCACCCGCGATGGATCGACGCGTGTCGTCGACGGGTTCTTCTCGTCCCGCCAGCGCCAGGCGTTGCGAACGAAACCGGCGGCCGGCGGTGACACACACGAGATCGCACAGTGCCAGCTCGCGCTCACAGTTGTCGACCCCGCGCTCCTCGATCAGGCGCTGCGTCCGTGCGAGCGTCGTGGCAGTCGCGTAGAGCTCGATCGCCATGTTGGCCAGGCGCTCGAGCACGAGCTGCCGATCGGTGATGGCATGGCGGTACTTCATGATGGCACGCTCCGCCTCCGTCTTGAGCTCCGCGACGTGCTTCTCGAAATACCGCCGATGATCCTCGAGCCTCGCATGCAGCGGATAATCGATGCGGGCCGTTGCGCCAAGCAGACTGCCGACCCGTGAGCTCATATACCCGCTCACGAGACCGAGATTGCGCAGCGGGCGTCGAATCGCTGCGGCAAGCTCCCCGAGGCGTGCGGCCGGGCCCTGGACGCCATTCAGCGCGATGAAGAGGCGCAGGATCTCGTTCGCGCCTTCGAAGATGCGGTTGATGCGCGTATCCCTGAGGTGGCGTTCGTAAGGATACGGCTTGACGAATCCGCGGCCGCCGGCGAGCTGCACGAGCTCGTCCGCCGCGCGCCAGATCGCCTCGCTCGCAAACACCTTGGCACACGCGGCCTCGAGCGCGACATCACTGTTGGGGCGATCCACCTGCGCGGACAGCGCGCCGACCATTGCGTCCGCGGCGTACGCATCGGCGGCCGCTTCGGCCAGCTTGCGCTGCGTGATCTCGAATTCGGCGAGCGGATGGCCGAACTGGACTCGTGCGGCAGTGTACCGGGCCATCTCGCCGAGCAGCATCTTGCATCCGCCGGCGCAGCCCGCGGCGAGGCTCAGGCGACCCGCGTTCAGCACGTTGACCGCCACGGCGAACCCTTTGCCGACCTGTCCCAGCACGTGGTCGTCCGGGACCTGCAGGTTCTCGTACGCCAGCTCTGCCTGTGTGGAACCTCGAATCCCCAGCTTGCGCACGGTCCCCACCACGCGAAAGCCCGGCATGTCGGGTCGGATAATGAACGCCGTGGGCCGGCGCACGAACTCGCCGCGTCGTTCGACCGACGTTTGTGCGAACGTCGCGATCACGCCGGCGCGCTGGCCGTTCCCGATCCAGATTTTCCGGCCGTTGAGGACCCAGTGTGTGTCGTCGGCCGAGTGTTCGGCCAACGTGCGAATGTTCTGCGCGTCGGAACCGGTCTCTGGCTCCGTCAATGCATACGCCGCGAGCGTCTCGCCGCGGGCGAGCATCGGCAAGTACCGGGCTTTCTGTGCGGGGCTGCCAAACAACACGAGGGCCTTCGATCCCAGGCCGCAGTGCACGCCGACCAGGACCGCGACCGACGCGTCGGTGGTCGATACGGCGCTGAAGACTCGGGCGTACGCCGACGCCGACAGTCCCAGGCCGCCGAACTCCTTCGGAATCGTGAGCGCCAGCAGCCCGATGTCGGCCAGCGCACGAATCACGGGCTCCGGGATCGTTTCGGCATCATCGATCGCCGCCGAATCAATGACGTCGCCTTGCAGGCGATGGAGCTCCCGAATCAATCGCGAGACGACGCGGGCCTCGCCCGGGTCGCGCCGCTCGAGTGGGTCCGCGAAGGGGAAGAAGGGGGTCTCGTGAATGACGCCGGCGAACAATCCGCGAACGAATGACGGTGCCGCGTCAGACATGCGTGCGATCTGCCGCGTGTTGGCCGAGTCCGTCCAATTGTGCCGCCAGCCCATCGGGGTCGGCTTGCGGCAGATCGCAGGTGCGGTGACGACAGACGTATGCCACCGCCGTCCCGTCCTCCCGCTCCGCGCGCTCCGCGACGATCCGTACATTGCGGCCATCTGCCGCGGCGCCGCCCGCGATCACGAGTGCAGGCACGTAGCGCGGGGCCGCGGCCGCGAGGAGCGCGGTGAATGATGGGCTTCGCGGGGAACCGACGATCACGAGTGTCACGGCGCCATTGATCGCCATGTCGGCGGCACCGAGTGTGTGACCGAACGCGCTCGGATACTGCGACATCGGGCCTGCCGACGTCTGCAGGACGTGCACGGCACGCGAGCGCATGTGGTCGTCCTCGAGGAGCTCCGCCAGCCTGAGATACAGCTCGACGGCCAGCGCGGTGCCGGATGGCATCGCATTGTCGGTCAAATCACGCGGGCGCGTGATGAGGGGTTCGGCGTCGCGCGCGGTGTCGAAGAATCCTTTGACGTCCGCATCCCAGAACCACCTGTCAATCGCGGCAGCGATCGACCGGGCGCGGTCGAGCCAGACACGATCGAACGTCAGCTCGTAGGTCGCGAGAAACCCGAGCGCGACCGCCGCGTGGTCTTCGAGGAATCCCGGGATCTTGGTGGTTCCGGCGGTATGCGTCCGCATCACGCGACCGTCGGGACGCGCGAGGACGCGAGCCAGGAACTCGGCGTTGGCCAGCGCGAGCGATCTGTCCTCGGGACGACCGAATGCCCGGGCCGCCTGGACTACGGCGCGGAGCGTGAGCCCGTTCCACGCGGCGAGTTTCTTCTCGTCTCGTCCCGGCCGCGTCCGCCGCTCGCGGACGGCGAGTACTGCTTGCCGTGCGCGGTCGAGCGCCGCGTTCAGCGCACCCGGCGTGATCCCCGCGCGGCGCGCCGCGGCCTCGGGATCGGTGGCCACGTGCAGGATGTTGTATCCCTCGAAGTTCCCACCCGGAGTGACGCCGTAGTACGCCTTGAAGACCGCGGAATCCGGACCGAGCACGATGTCGAGCTCGGATTCATCCCACACGTAGAACTTGCCCTCTTCGCCATCGCTATCTGCGTCCAGTGAAGCGTAGAAGCCGCCGTCGGCGTCCGTCATCTCGCGGCGCACCCAATCCAGCGTCGCTTCCGCGACTCTCCGCACATCGGCGTCCTGTGTGGACTGCCACAGATGCGTGCCAAGCCCGATGAGGAGCGCGTTGTCGTACAACATCTTCTCGAAATGCGGCACCTGCCACGCGTCGTCCACGGCGTAGCGATGGAACCCTCCTCCGACCTGATCGTAGATGCCGCCGCGCGACATTTGTCGAAACGTGTCGAGCGCCATCTCCGCCGCGTCCCCGGTACCAGTCCGAACCGAGTAGGCGAGCAAGAACTCGAGACACATGGTCGGCGGAAACTTCGGCGCGCCGTTGAATCCGCCGTGCGTGGCGTCGTAGTGCGCCGCGAGCGCGTGGTGGGCACGGTCGAGCGTGTCGGGTCCGAGCGGACTTGTCGTCCCTGAGCGCGCGCCGGTGGCATAGATCTCCCGCATTGCCGCGGCGGTCTGCTCGACACGATCACGCTTCGATCGATACGCGTCGGCCACCGAGCGGAGCACCCGGCGAAACGCGGGCATCCCGGGCCCATCCTGCGGAGGAAAATACGTCCCCGCGTAGAACGGCTCGCCTGACGGTGTGAGAAACATCGTCATCGGCCACCCGCCGTGGCCTGTCATGGACTGAACCGCTTGCATGTAGACGCTGTCGACGTCCGGGCGCTCCTCACGGTCGACCTTGATGCACACGAACAGGTCGTTCATGAGTCCTGCAGTGTCCGGATCGTCGAATGACTCATGGGCCATGACGTGGCACCAGTGACACGCGGCGTAGCCGATACTCAGCAGGATCGGCTTGTCTTCGCGCGCTGCGCGGTCCAGTGCTTCGGGACCCCATGGGTACCAGTCGACCGGATTGTCGGCGTGTTGACGGAGGTACGGACTCGTCTCAGCGGCGAGTCGGTTTGCCATCATATCTCCCGTGGAGTGCGGCGGCGCATACCGCCCGCCCGTAGTGATACATTGTCAGCGCCATGCCATCCGGCGATTGCACCCACACGCCGCGCCTACCGCTCGCCCAGTTGAAGTATACATGAAGGCGGCCCTCGTTGTCCTCACGGTGGCGGCCGCGGTGCGTTTGCTGCTCGCCGCCACGGTGCCGCTCGTTCCGGATGAGGCGTATTACTGGGAGTGGTCGCGGCACTTGGCCACGGGATATTTCGATCACCCGCCAGCGATCGCGTGGCTGGTGCGCGCGGGGACCGCAGTGATCGGTGAGACGCCGCTGGGCGTTCGTCTCGGTGTCATTGTCGCGGGGTATGCGGGCTGCATTGCTGCTGCGGCGCTGGCTCGCCGCATTGCTGGCGACCCCGCGGCCACTCGCACGGCGGTGATCATCTCGGTCGTCCCGATGGCGGGCATCGGTCTCGTGCTGGCGACGCCCGATATCCCGCTCCTCGCGGGTGCGGCCGGCGTCCTGTGGGCGCTGGATCATGCCATCGAGGGAGACGCGGCGGCACCGACATTGGCGAGTCGGCTCGGTTCGTCGTGGCGGACCGCCTTCGGCTGGTGGGTCGTGGTCGGTGTGATGCTCGGTGTCACCCTGCTGTCGAAATATCCGGCAGTTCTCCTTCCGGCCGGCGTCGCCCTGGGCTGTGCTGTCTCTCCGCCGCTCCGCAGCCAATTGACTCGTCCTGGCCCATACCTCGCGTGTGTGATCGCGGGCCTGCTCTTTGTGCCGGTGCTCCTGTGGAACGCCGGTCACGAGTGGGTCTCGTTCGCCTTTCAGTTGCGCCATGGGCTCGGTCCGCTTCGCGGGTCGGTGGCAAGTCGCCAGTTGCAGCTGCTCGGTGCGCAACTGGGCCTGGTCACTCCGATCTTGTTCGTGCTTCTCGTACTGGCAGTGGCTCGTGCGCTCGGCCAGCCGACGGTGTACCGCCCCTTTCTGCTAGCGGCCATCGGCACGTTCGTATGGGGTTTTTTCACTGTCAGCGCGATCAGGCACCCGGTGTCGCCGAACTGGCCGGCGCTCGCGCTCCTGCCGGCCATCGTCGCGCTCGGCGTTCACCAGCCGGATGGACCATGGTTGCAGTGGGAGCGTGCTGGCGTTGTTCTTGCCGCAGCGGTCGTCCTGGCTCTGTCGGTGCATGCCGTGCACCCGTGGCTGCCATTCACTGCGCGCCAGGATCCCTTCGCACAGGCCTACGGCTGGGATGATCTCGCCCGGGCGGTCGCGGCCGATGACGATCGCGTCGTTCCGCAGGAGGAGCACGTGTGGGTCGCAGCAGACCGCTATCAAGAGGCGGCCGAACTCGCCTGGCACCTGCCGCACCATCCCAGAGTGTTCTCCCTCGAGCTGGCCAGCCGCCACAACGAGTATGATTTCTGGCCCACCGCTGCAGACTCGGTCCGGCTGGGAGACTCGATGACGCTGGTTCTCGATGAAAGCGCCGATCTGCCATCGCCCGTTCGTCGTCTCACGCCATTGTTCGCACAGGTGGTTCGCGGCCCGCTCGTCAGCATGCACTGGGGGCCCGGCCGCGTTGTCTCGCAGCGACGGATCTGGCATCTTCTCAGATCGACTGTCCCACTTACCACTCTTCTCGGCCGTCCCCAGTCATGACCACCGTTCCCGCCGACCTCGACGCGTTCATCACCACACATCGCGATCGCTTCACTCGCGAGCTGTTCGACTTTCTCCGGATCCCGAGCATCAGCGCCCGATCGGAACACAACGCGGACACGGCGCGCGCGGCGCGCTGGCTTGCCGATGCGTGCGCCGCGGCCGGGCTGCGGCCGGAGATCGTGCCGACCCCGGGCCATCCAGTCGTGCTCGCCGAGTGGCGCGCTGCCGGCTCGGACCGCCCGACGGTGTTGATCTACGGGCACTACGACGTGCAACCGGTCGAGCCTCTCGAGCTGTGGACATCGCCACCCTTCGAGCCAGTGGTCCGTGACGGCAAAATTTTTGCGCGGGGCGCGGTGGACGACAAGGGCCAGCTGTATCTGCACGTCAAGGCGATCGAGGCACATCTGCGCGTCCGCCAGCGCTTGCCGGTGAACGTCATCCTGGTCGCGGAAGGCGAGGAGGAGGTGGGCAGTGACCACTTGGGCGACTTCGTACGCTCGCATCGCGACCGACTCCGCTGCGATGCGGTGGTGATCTCGGACTCGTCGATGTTTGCGCCCGGGCAACCTTCCATTCTCTCGTCGCTGCGTGGCTTGACGTATTTCCAGATCGATGTCGACGGACCCGCACGTGACCTGCACTCGGGCATCTACGGCGGCGCCGTCGTCAACCCGGCAACGGCGCTGGCCCGGATCATCGCGACGTTTCACGACGCCACCGGCCGGGTCGCGGTCCCCGGATTCTACGATGCCGTTCGTGACTGGCCGGCCGACGTGCGCGAGCGCATGCGTGCGCTGCCATTCGAGGACGCGACCATGCTGGAGGAGGTCGGCGCCCCCGCGCTGGGCGGCGAGCCAGGTTACACGGTGCTCGAGCGCGTGTGGACGCGGCCGACGTGTGAGATCAACGGATTGCTCAGCGGGTACACCGGTGAGGGTGCCAAGACCGTGCTTCCTTCACATGCGATGGCCAAGGTCAGTTGTCGACTCGTGCCCGATCAAGAGCCCTCGACCATCGAGCGCATCATGCAGGCCCACGTCGAACGCGTTGCGCCCCCCGGTGTCCGCGTACGGGTGACCCACCTGCACGGTGGCCGTCCGTGGCGTGCGGATCTGCACGGAGCACTCTACGAGGCCGCTGCGCAGGCACTCGAGGCGGCGTTCCAGCGCGCGCCGGTGATTGTCGGGGAGGGGGGCTCGATTCCCGTCGTCGACGATTTTGCCAACACCCTCGAGGCTCCGGTACTGCTCATGGGATTCGGCCTGCCGGGCGAAAACGCGCACGCACCCGACGAATGGATGAGCGCGGAGAATTTTGATTTGGGCATGCGCGCCGTTGCAACATTGTGGGATAGACTGGGCGCGGAGGCGGGGGGCAAGAACTAAAGCAGGACTCGGGATTTCGGGACTCGGGTTTCGGAGCAAACCGTGGGGCCAGAGGCGGCAACCGCCTCTGGCCCTTGGTGTTAGTTCCCGAACCCCGAATCCGAGTCCTAAATCCCCAGTCTGCTCGCCCAATACTTGCTGAGCGTCCCCATTACTTTACCCATCCCCTCCGCCGGAGGTTGTGGTGTCGACGACAGCCGCACGCGCCTCCGGGCGTCCCGCTGTGGACATCCCAGGCGATCGCACGGCGCACGACCTGGCCGACCTGCTCACCGAGGTACGGCAGCGCACGATCCAACTCGTCGCCCCGCTGGCGGGGGAGGACGCCGTCGCTCAGCACGATCCGCTGATGAGTCCGGTCGTCTGGGATCTGGGGCACATTGCCCGCTTCGAAGAGCTCTGGTTGTTGCGGCATCTCGAGGGGCCGTTCGAGAGCGCGGCGCCCCTGTCGGAGCTGCCCGGTACATTCAACCCATTCGAGCACCCGCGGCGTGTGCGTGGTACGCTCGCGCTTCCCGACCTCGACGCGACGTTGGACATGCTCGCGGACATCCGGCAGCGGGTGATCGACCGCTTGGCTCACATCGAGCTCGGACATGATGCGCCACCGCTGACGCGCGATGGCTACGTCTACCGCATGGTGGCGCAGCACGAAGGGCAGCACGACGAGACGATCTTGCAAACCTTGCAGCTCAAGCGCGGTGATCCCTATCAACCGGTGCATCGCGCGAGCGTGCCCGCGGCGCAACGAGTCGATGCGGACCTGGTTCGGTTTCCCGGCGGCCGGGTCCGCGTCGGCACCGACGATCGGCGTGCCGCCTACGACAATGAGCGGCCACGCCACGACGTCGACCTCGCGGCCTTTGACATTGATGCGACGCCGGTCACGAACGGCGCCTACCTCGAATTCATGGCGGCCGGTGGCTACACCGACGAGCGGTGGTGGTTGCCCGACGGCCGTGCGTGGCTGCGAGAATCCGGCGCCACCGCACCGAAGTACTGGTACCGCGCCCACGGCGAGTGGTGGACGCGATCCATGGACCGAAGCGCGCCCGTCGACCCGCTGCATCCGGTCGTGCACGTCTGCTACTACGAGGCCGATGCGTTCGCGCGATGGTCGGGCAAACGATTGCCGACAGAGCTCGAGTGGGAAGCCGCGGCAACGTGGGACCCCCGCACGCTCACGCAGCATGCGTGGCCATGGGGACGCACGCCGCTCGATCCCGCGATCGCCAATGTCGGGCAGGTGATGTTTGGGACGGCACCCGTCGGCGCATATCCGCGGAATGTCTCGCCGATCGGATGTTACGGCATGATCGGTGACGTGTGGGAGTGGACATTGAGCGACTTCGGTCCGTACCCGGGGTACGTGACGTTTCCCTATCGGGAGTATTCCGAAGCGTTCTTCGGCTCGGAGTACAAAGTGCTCCGCGGCGGTTCCTGGGCGACGAGCGCGATGGTGGGGCGCAGCACCTTCCGCAACTGGGACTACCCGATCCGGCGGCAGATCTTCAGCGGATTTCGGTGCGCGCGTGATGCTTGATATCCGGGAGGGTCTCTGGCATGCCCCGCGCCCGATGCGCCAGAGCAGTCTGGCGATGCTGGTCGATGTGCAGCGCGGGCTGTTCGACGCGGGCCCCGACGGCCAGCGTGAGCTACCGCCCAAGTACTTCTATGATCATCGCGGCTCGACGCTGTTCGAGGAGATCACTCGGCTGCCGGAGTACTACCTCACGCGGACTGAGCGCGCTTTGCTGCGCGCACGGATCCCGGCGTGGATGGCGGAGATGCGGCCACGCGCCCTCGTCGAGCTTGGCGCCGGCAGCGCAGACAAGACGCGGACGATTCTCGATGCCATGCAGCGTGTGCAACCGGCGATCGTGTACGTGCCCGTCGACGTCAGCGTCACCTTTCTGGATGAAACGACGGCCCGATTGCGACGCCAATACCCCGCCATTGAGATCCGACCCCTCGTCGCGGACTTCGCCGCCGCGCGCCGGCTGCCATTGGTGGTTCCGCACCCCGTCCTGACCGCCTTTCTTGGGAGCACGATCGGCAATCTCGAGGATAGCGAGGCGGTCAGCGTCCTGGGTGCGCTCCGCGACGGCATGCACGCCGACGATCGTTTGCTGCTCGGTGCCGACTTGGTCAAAGATCCGGCCATCATCGAGGCGGCGTACAACGATCGCCTCGGCGTGACGGCAGCGTTCAATCGGAACATGCTCCTCGTCCTCAACGCGGAGCTTGGCGCAGACTTCGACCCCTCGGCCTTCGCGCACCGGGCGTTCTTCAACGCAGAAGCAGGCCGTATCGAGATGCACCTGGTTGCGACTGCGGACCAGCGGGTCCACGTTCCAAGCCTTGGCACGACGAAGATCCGGAGTGGCGAATCCATCCGAACCGAGATCAGCAACAAGTACACGCGAGACCGGTTGGCTGGAATCCTGAGGGATGCAGGTCTCGACATCCGAGTATGGGACACGGACGATGCGGGCGGGTATGCGCTCCTGCTCGCGGGGCCTCACGACGAACGATGCGCGGTAGACTAACTCGCACCATGTCCGCCAACCGGTGCCGCGCGCTGTTCGCACCCGGCGACCCCGGCGCGCGCGAGCAGGTCGGGCTCGAGCTCGAGTTCATCCCGGTCGATGCGATGACACGGCGCCGGTGCCCGATCGACGCACCCGCAGCACGCACTTGCGAGCCCCCACGCGCGACGCTCCCGGTCCTGCGGGAAACCGCCGCCGCCGAGGGATGGTCGGAGCGTCCGTCTTCGTACGGTGCACCGGTGTTCGTCGCGCCGGACGGAGCCGTCATTAGCTACGAACCCGGGGGGCAGATCGAATACAGCGCCGCTCCGGCGACGGCGATCTCCACCGTCCTGGCGCGAATGGAGACCACTGCGGCAGCGCTCGCGGCGAGAGCCGAGCGGGCCGGCATTGAGTTGTTGATCACCGGGATCGACCCCTACAACTCGATCGACATGGTGCCGCTCGAGCTGCGCGGCGAGCGCTACACCTCGATGGACCGGTATTTTGCGGCGATCGGTTCGGCTGGGGCCTGTATGATGCGCCAGACAGCGGCGTGTCAGATCACCGTCGACGCGGGCTCGCATCCCGTGGCTCGCTGGCGGTTGCTCAGTGCGGTGGCACCGTACCTGACGGCGCTGTTCGCCAACTCGCCGCGCTACGCGGGCGCGTTGACGGGATGCGCGAGCACGCGCGCGCACGTCTGGCGACACGTCGACCCGGCCCGCACCGGATTGCCTGGTGCGGCGGCTGATGACCCGGCAACCGCATACGAGGCGTTCGCGCTCGCCGCGCCAGGCATTCTGCGTCGAGCGAAAGACGGCGAATACAAGTCTTTCGAGACCTTATTGGCGGACGGTGATGCGACGGAGGCCGACTGGGGCCCGCATTTGACGACGCTGTTCCCGGAGGTGCGTCCGCGCCGCATTGGAGGGGTCACCACGTTCGAGTTGCGGTCGGTTGATGCGGTGCCGCTCGAATGGTGTGCGGCCTTCGCTGTTTTCGTTGTCGGGCTCACGCGGGACCGCACGGCGGCCGCGGAGGCGGCGGCTCTCCTCGGTGCGCCCCACGCCACGCTGCTCGCGCGGGCGGCGCAGGTCGGTCTGGCCGATCCGGCGATCCGTCGCACGGCGGCCGAGTTGTATCTACTGGGGCTCGAAGGGGCGATCCGGCTCGGCGATCACGTCGTCGGCGGCCGTGAGCGCGAGCGAGCGGAGGATTTTGGGCGCCGCCATGTGCTGGCTGGCTGCGCCCTCGACACGGACGCGGGAATCGGTTTCGGCCGCGGTACGCGGCGATCCACGACAACGAGACACAGCGAGACAAAGGCCACTGCAACCGGCTGAGCACATGGCGGCGCTCAGCGCCGTCGGGGTCTCGAAACGGTACGGGACGGTTCAGGCGCTGGATCAGGTCACGCTCGACGTGGCACACGGCGAGTGCCTGGCACTCATCGGCGAAAGCGGGTCCGGCAAGACCACGCTCTTGCGCATGTTCAACCGGATGACGGAGCCCGACGCAGGCACCATCCTGGTGGACGGTCGCCCAGCGCAGGACGCGGACGCGGTCGGCCTGCGACGACAGATGGGATATGTCCCGCAGGATGGGGGGCTGTTGCCGCACTGGCGCGTGCGTCGCAACGTCGCACTCGTGCCATCACTCCTGGCGATGCCAGATCCCGAGCGCGACGCCGACGCGGCGCTAGACCTCGTGGGGCTCGAGCCTGCGATGTTCGCGGATCGCTGGCCGCGGGCGCTGTCTGGCGGCCAGCGCCAGCGCGTAGCAATTGCCCGGGCGCTCGCCGCTCACCCGGCGGTCATGCTGCTCGACGAGCCGTTCAGCGCGCTCGATGCCATCACACGGGTCGAGCTCCAGACGTCGTTTCGCGAACTGCGCCGTCAAGTGGCCATGACTGCGCTGCTCGTGACGCACGATGTGCGTGAGGCGTTGGCGCTGGGCGACCGCGTGGCGGTGCTGCGACGGGGACGCCTCGAGCAAATCGGTTCACCGACGGCGCTTCACGCGCAGCCCGCGACCCCATACGTCGCAGCGCTCCTCGCGCAGGGGTCCAACCGTTGATCGCGCGAAGAATGCGGCGGCGCACGCGCATCCTGCCGATCTCTCTGGCGGTCGTTGGGGGGACCGCTGTGGCGAGTGTCCGTGCGACAACCGCATCCACCATTGATCAGCGGGCCACGAACGCGCCGATCGTGGTGGCGTCGAAGCCATTTGCGGAGTCGTACATCCTGGCCGAGCTGTTCGCGCAGCTGCTGTCTGCTCGTGGCCGACGGGTGGAACTGCGGCTCGGCCTGGGCGGGACGGACATCGCGTACGCGGCCCTTCGTCGCGGGGCGATCGATGTGTACCCGGAGTACACGGGCACCGGGCTCGTCGTCATCCTCGGATTGCCACCTGCGCACGACCCGACGACGGTCTTTGCCACGGTCGCGCGCGAGGCCGCCTCACGCGACAGCGTGCGATGGCTGCCGCCACTGGGCTTCGAGAACACGTACGCGATCGCCGTCCGGCGGACACTGGCGGACTCGCTGGGACTGGCCACCCTCAGCGACCTGGCGCGCGTCGGCGGATCCCTCCGTGCTGGCCTGACCGCCGACTTCATAGGACGTCCGGATGGACTGCCGGGACTCGCCGCCGCCTACGGCATCCATTTTCGGAGCGTTCGGGCGCTCCTTCCGGCCGTCAAGTACCAGGCGATCGCCGCCGGCGCCGTCGACGTGATCGACGGGTACTCCACGGATGGGCTCATCGCCCGGTACGATCTCGTCGTTTTGCGCGACGATCGCCGCTTCTATCCGCCCTACCAGGCCGCAGCGGTGATCAGCCAGCGACTCCAGCGCGACGATCCCGGCGCCGCACTCGTGCTGACAGAGCTCAGCGGTCGCATTGACGACGCCTACATGCGCACGCTCAATGAGCGGGTCGAGGTGACTGGCGTCGACGCGGCCACGGTCGCGCGTGATGCGTTGGTGGCGCTCGCCCTCGTCGCGCCGGAAGGTGCGGCCGCCCGCGCCGGTGCGGGAGCGCCTGTAGGGTCGGCTCCGGCGGGCACGCGGCTCTCGCTCCTCGACTATCTCCGCGCGCAGCGGGGCGTCATTGCGGCGAGCACCGGTCGACACGTACTCCTTGTCGTCGCGTCGTTGATCGCCGCACTGCTCGTAGCGCTGCCGCTGGGCGTGACCCTGACGATCATCCCGCGCCACGCGGAAGGCGTGATTCGCGCTGTGGGTCTGCTGGAGACGATCCCCGGCATTGCATTACTGGCATTCATGATTCCCATCCTCGGCATTGGCGTCGTGCCGGCGCTGGTCGCGCTCTTTTTGTACTCCCTGTACCCGATCGTGCGCAACACCTACACCGGCGTACGCGACGCCGACCCATCGACCATCGATGCCGCGCAGGCGCTCGGCATGACTCCCCGTCAGCTGCTCACCGACGTGCGCTTGCCGCTGGCGACGCCGGTGATCATGGCCGGCGTTCGCACCGCGGCCGTGCTGGACGTGGGCACGGCAACACTCGCCGCGTTCATCGGTGCGGGGGGTCTGGGCGACCCGATCATCACCGGTCTGGCATTGTCCGACACGCGGATGATTCTTATGGGCGCCGTGCCGGCAGCGCTGCTCGCGCTGAGTGTGGACGCTCTGCTGGGCGGGGCTGAGCGGTGGGCGGCGAGGCGCTGGGGACGGGCGGGCTGACGGGGCCGGCGGTACGCGGTCCCGGCAACGGCGGGCGACGCATTGCGTCGCCCCTACCCGCCGGGTCACAAATGTCGTTGTGTCCCCCTGACCCCGGCAACGGCGGGCGACGCATTGCGTCGCCCCTACCCGCCGGGTCACAAATGTCGTTGTGTCCCCCTGACCCCGGCGCTGGGCAGCGTCTTTTAAAACTTCCACGTTTTCGTCAAACTCAAGCCGAACACGCCAGTCAACGGGTTGTCCTGTTGGAGCTCAAGCGTAGGCTGTCCGAGCAGGTAGAGCGGTTGACCGCTGACCTGCATGCTCAAGCTGGGCGTAATGCGATGGATCACGGCCGCCCCCGGAGCCTGCACACTCGCCTGCAGGGAGACGTAGGTGCGCGGCGTGAAGTACTTGCCGAACTCGAGCTGGGTATTCTGTAAGAACGTCTGCCCCGGGTTTTTGCTCTGCGAGATGTCCACGTAGTTGTTGGCGACCGTGATGTCGAGCACGTCGGCATTGATCGCGCGCGCGAGGTTGCCGGACACCTGGTTCACGAGCACGCTCACCGCTTGTGCGGCGACTTGACTCTCGATGAACAGGCCGGCGGTGCCGAGGGCGCCGCCACTCGAGGCACTGGTCAGACTCGAGCTCGAACTCGACTGGGCGATGCCGCTCGTCGGGCTGCCGAAGGCCAGGTAACCCAGGAGGTCGCTCTGCGACAGCGGCGGCTGCTGATTGCTCGACAACGACAGGTGAAGTGAATCGAGGTTGCCCGCGATATTGACGTTGATGGCGAGTGCCTCGCGACCAGGAACGGGTACCGAGTACTGCGCGTTGGCGGTCACATTGGGATTGATCGTGGTGGCGCCGATGAAGGTGGCGACCCCCTTGGTCACACTGAATCGCTTGCCCAAAAAGCGGTACTCGCCGACGTCACTGTTGATGGTGCCGTTGACGACGAGCGCTTCGTGTGCGTGATCGATGTGAAGGGTCAACGGGTCATCGGTGTACGCGCCGACGTTGGCGTCCTCATTGCGCACCCACGTCCCGCGAGAGACGCCGAATTCGATATCCATCAGCAATCGCGAAAACAGTGATCCTGATGAAGGCAGCAGGTCGCGGACCGCAGGGCGCATCGTGTCGACCACGTGGGAGACGGCGGACTGACTGAGGTCCACGAGCGCCTTGTCAGCGGACGGCGCAAGATAGAACACCCCACCGAGCACTTCTGTCGAGCCGTAGATGTAGGGCGTCTTGAGCGGACCGGCGACGGTGAGCTTGGCGTCGACATCGAGCCGGCCCCGGTCCCGGTTGTCGAGCACACGGAGGTCGTTCGCCGCGAGCTCCGCATTCACGACGGGCACCGCTGCCTCGGTGCGATCCAGAGTTCCGGTCAGATGGAACGTCCCGCCGGTCGATGGTGTCCGGGCACTGATCGAATCGACCACCACCGAATCCCGCGTCAATCGCAAACTCGCATCGAGTGCGCCGACCGTCATGCCGGTTGCGCTGATTCTGCCCGCGCCGTCGGCGATCACCAGCGTTCCGCGCGGCCGTGGGTCGCTCGTCGTTCCCTCGAGCGTGACGTGGCCACTCACCCGCCCCCCGAGATTCGTCACGTCGGTCTCGAACTCGGATGCCACCTCGAGCGGCAGACCGTCCATCCGGAGTTGTCCACTCAACGGCCGGTCCAGCAGTCGCGACCCCACGGCGTTGCTGGCGAGGTTGATGGGAACGGTCGCATCCAATACGCCGAAGGGTGTTGCCGGCGCGCCCTTCGGCGCCAATTCGACGTGCGTGACCAGCGTCGTCGTGTCGTAGGCGTACTGCGTGAACACGTTGGGAAGGGGAACACCCCGCGCGGACGCACTCGACAGCGAGGCGGTGCCATGGAAGCGCGGACTCTCCAGGCTGCCGTCGATTTCGGCATCCATTGACACTTCGCCGTCCAGCGGCGTCGCCAGCTGCGCCACCGTGGCGAGGTTGCCTGCGTGCACTCGCGTGAGCACGATGCTCAGGTGTCCCGATGTGTCCGGATGCCGTGGGAGCGCACCATTGATGGAGACATGTCCGGTGCGGTCGTCCAGCAGCTCGACTCCGTTGACGACGAGTCCGGTCGGACTCCAGGTGATGGATCCGGGATGGGGGGCACGCCAGAGTGTCGTGTCGAACTGCAGCAAGAGCGAGTCGTAGCGCAGCTGTTTCTCCGTCTGCGTATAGCGGAGCTGCGCGTTGATGCTGTACCGGTGCGACGAGTCTTGTCGGACGACCACTCGCACCGTGCCCTCGGGCGCTTGATACGTGAGCCGAGTGTTGACGCTGTCGAGCGAGAACCCGCCGACAATGGCGGAATCGACCCCGACGGTCACGGCAAACGGCGCTGACTTGCTGGGTCCTCCGATCCATTGATACAGGACGTGTGCATGGCGGGTCTCGTTCCCCATCGCGATGATCGAGTCGGCGGCCAGCGCGCCGCGGAGGTCGAACCGTCGAACGCTGCCGCTCACCGTGCCGGTGGCAATCACGTGGCCGTGCAGCGCACTGCGCGCGATCCCGCGCGGGGTATCGACGACGAGTGGTGGCGGGGGTGTGCCGCGGATGGCTCGCTCGATTTCGGTCGAGTCGGCCCGCCGCGCCGAGTCCGCCCGCGCCCGCGCTGTCGCCTGCTCGAGCGCGGCACCTCGCAGCGCGACAGTCGTGGTGTCCCTGGGCAGGAAGCGTCGCCACGCTTGCAGTGAGTCGACGACGACGCGGTATGTCAGCGTGCCCGCGCGCCCCGAGTCGAGACCCAACGCGCCATGAATGTCGGCGGTTGTGGACAAGGCATGCACGTGCGCTGTGTCGATGAGCAGCTGGCCAGTCTGCACGTGTGCCCGCAGCGCCATTGTGTCGACGGTCACACTGTCCACCTGGGATGCGCGCACATGTGCTGCAACCGTTGCCACCATTGTCGCGGGGTGCAGGCCCTGACCCACCGCAGTCATGGTCGCCGTGACAGTCGTTGGCGGCGCGAGCTTGCTGACGGCGCGCGCATTGAAGATGTGTGCGCCGAGTGTGAGATCGTACCCGGGCACCGTGTCGCGGAGGTGCAGGTGACCGTCGAGCGTGAGGCCGCTCGAATCGGGTGCGTTGACGATACCGAGGCGGCCGTGAACGGTCAGGTCACTCATGTCACCGGATACCTGAATCCTGCCCGCAGCGGTGCCGTATAGCTGTGCAGCCGGCACGAATTTGTCGACCACGCTCAGGTCGAGCGGGACGAGATCGGCGGTGAGGTGTACGCGTTCAGGCTGGAAGCGTGCGCCCGGCGCGGAGCGTCGACCGCCGCTCACGGCGACTGCCTGTGACCCGTCTGCGGGCGCTGAGGGGGCGGGAGCAAAGGCGACGTCCCCTGATGCGACCACGTGCGTCAATGCAGCGCCGTCACGGTGCACGAGGTCGGCCTGCCCCTGCAGGGTCTCTTGCGTCGAGCCATTGAGGACCGCTCGACCCGAGATGGTCCCGCTGATTGGCAGCGCGTGATCGGGGGTCGAGGCCAGGCCAACCTGGAGCGGTGCCAGCGTGATCGTCAGTTGGCGCGCTTCGAATCCCGAGCCGACGCCGAACTGGCCGCGCGCCATGACGCGACTCGCCCCGGCCGCAGAGTCGTCGTATGTCACGTCCGCGTCCACCGTGAGTGCGGACAGAGGGCCGGCCAACGCTCCGTGTCCGGCGAGCGTGCCACGACGCGGAATCTGGAGTGTAGGCACAAGCTGCTGTATGAGCCGAGTGTCGATGCCGGCGAACCGCAACTCCGTCGAGTGGAAAGCGATCGAGTCGCCGATCGAGATGCCGACGGTGCCGCTTGCGCGCGCGGCGCCACTCTGCAACCTCAGATCGCGCACCATGAAGTCCTGCTGTTTCCCCTGTGACGTGAGGCTGACGCTCGCCCGCAGTCCTCCCGAATCCGGGAGCCGGGGATCGAGGAAGCGCAGGTCATCGAGCGCGGCGGCCTGCGCGTTGATCGAGACGTGCATATCACCGGACGCCAGCCGATAGGCGCCACCAGCAGTCACGCGTGACGATGGGAAGTGAATGCGCGCCTCCTGCCACCAGAGCGAGTCCCGGTCGAGGTAGAACGTTCCCTCGACATCGTCGATGCGTGCGTCGGGTTCTCGGAACAGGGCCAAGTCCCCCCGCAGCGCGCTGACGACGAAGACCTTGGTCGGGCTCGAGGGGTCGGCAAGTTGAACAGTCGGTGCCGACAGCGTCAGGCCGTGCACGGCCATCGACTTCTCGAAACCACCGGGCACCGCGCGTACGACGATTCGCGCGGTCGGGTCCGTGGCGACAGCGATGGCGCTGTCGCGAGCGGCACCATGCAATACCGGGTTGGGGCGCCAGGGGGTCCGGAGCACCAGGTCGCCATCCGTCACTCGCAGATCGGCGAGCCTGATGTCGCTGCCGAAACCGGAATTGGAGCTCGAGGAGGTGCCCGAGGGCGGGAAGATCTGGCGGTAGTTCCAGACACTATCCTGCGATTCGGCGAGCACGATCTGCGGGCGGTCGAGTTGCACGTCGGTGAACGCCAGCCGCCGCTTCAGGAAGTCGATCACCCGGTAGCGAACGGACGCCTTTCGCGCGCTGACGAACGGGGCGCCGCTGCTGTCGGTGATGGACAGGTCGGTCACCACGAGATGAGTGAGCAGGTCGCCCTCTACGCCACCGATGCGCACGATGCCGTGCACGGGGCCGCGCATTGCGCTCAGTGCGAGGCGCTTCACCTGGCCGTGCCCCCAAGCCGTGTTGGTGAGCACGATGATGCCGACGACGAGGAGAAACACGAGGCCGCCGATTACGGCCAAGAGGCCAGCACCGATCCGTCGCACGGCGCGAGTGACCGTCGTTCGCGTCAGAATGCCTGCCCGAGCGACAGGTGGAGAGCAAAGCGATAGAGTAGTCCCTGGGGAGAGTAGGCCCGCAGCGCTTCGGCCGCGGTCGAGCCGGGCGGCCCGGTGACTGGGACGATGTCTCCGTTGGAGGTCTCCGTCAGGACCGGGAGGTGATAGGTCGTCAGTGGATTCAGCCCGAGGTCGAGACGGATCGGCCCGATCACCGACATGTAGCGCAAGCCCACGCCGGGCGTGATGGCGCTGGTGCCGCTCGTCGCGTTGCGGATGTTGCTTTCGCCGACGATACCGCCGTCGACAAATACGGTGCCGCCCAGCTCCTTGTAGATCGGGAAACGGTATTCGACGGTCCCTTCCAGCAGTGTCCGCCCGCCGAGCGCCTGCGGTGTGAAATAGGAATCATTGAGATAGGGGACACCGCTGACGGGGCACAGTTGGATCGGCCTGGTCGGCGGACATTGATTCGCTGGCCCCCGCAACTTGCTGGCAGGAATCGTCAGGACCTGCGGACCCAGCTGATTCTCCCCAAACCCGCGCACTGATGACGCGCCGCCCGCATAGAAGCGGACGGAGGGATGCAGCACTTTCCCCGACGTGTCACCGGAGACCCCGTGACCGAGCGGGTTCACGACCCCGGCCCGGGCATTGAACGCGAGCACCGATCGCGAGACGGGGCGAAACAGCGACCCCGTCACATAAAAGCGGTCATACAGATAGTCCGACACGGTGTACTGCGAGGCGTAGTCGAACTCGCCGTGGAGCACGAAGCCGGCAGTCGGGTTGATCGGATCGTTCGTGCGGTCGATGCCCGCCCCGAGGAGGATCGGCGACCGCCGGGAGCGCGAGAGGATGGCCTCGCGCGTGGCCGCGTCGCAGACACTGTAATCGACACAGAAGTAGGCATCCCCGGCGGTGACGTGGGACACCTCGTACCGATAGCCGATGGTGAGCGGTGCGCGTGGCGCGACGTCGTGCTTGAAGGCGATGTGCGCGCCCGCGCCCTGATCGACGAAGACTCCCGGGGCGAGTCTCCGATGCGCATTGAGCCCCAGGGTGAGCGAATTTGACGCGCCGAGAAACCAGGGCTGGGTCACATCGGCGCCAAGCAGCCAGGTCGGAGAAAGGTAGGGCTCGGGGCTCTGACCGGGCGGGAGCAGCTTGTATCCGTTGTTGAACGCCGAGTACAGGGTGTGCGCAAAGAGGTTGCCGACCGCCCCGTCGAGGACCAGCACGCGGGCGCCTCCAACCCAGTTGTAATTTGTGAATCGGGTCGAGAGGGAGAAAAAGTCTGCCGTCGTGAAACCCGCTCCGGCACTGGTTTCTCGCATTGCCCCCTCGAGCACGTTGACCACGACCTGCTTCGTGCTATCTGGCTTGCCGGCCAGCGTATCGACGGTGACGTTCGCGGTCCGAAAGAGATTGGTTTGAAACAGCGCTCGCTGGCTCGCCTCGACATCGTTTCGCAGGAACAGGCTGTTGCCCCGTAGCGGGATTGCGTGACGTATCGTCTGCGAGCTGACCTTCTGGTTGCCGCGCACGATGACGGTGTCGACCGTCGTGCGAGGCCGTGGCGTCATGGTGATGGTCACCGCGGCGGTCCCGGCGCTGATATGGCCGGCCGCCGCTTCCGCGCGCGAGACGGAGTCGTCCGGCGGTTGGTCCGAGATTCGAATCGTCGAGTCGACCGTGGCGTCCGCGTGGCCGCGGACCCAGAGACGTTCCCGGAGATCGATGACGGTCGTATCGAGCCTTCCGAGATCCAACGGGTCGCCCGTGCGGACTCGCACGAGGCGGGCAAGGACGCCCGGTGAGAACAGCGTATCCGGCGTGACGGTGACCGAGGAGACACGCGTGGCCGGCCCCTCGTGGATCGTGAACGTGACCTTGGCCGTTCGGCCGCGCGGCGGTGTGATCGTGGTGTCGACCGACGCGAGCCGATATCCGCGGAGCCAGTACAGCACTCGGATCCGAATGACGTCGCGCTTGAGCTCGTCCCGGTCGAGATACAAGCGTTGGTAAAAGTAGGGCGCCTTGGACACCGCGCAGAACGGCCAGAGGACAATGCCGCGGCAGTGCGACGCGGAGGTCACGATACTGCGCGCAACCTGGTTCGAGCTGATGGCGTGTGCACCCTCAATGACGACGCCCAGCACCTCGGGTCTGGCCCGGCGGCCGACGAGCGTATCAGACGTCGCTCGCGTGTCTGCACGAGCGGCACCGGAAACGCCGCCAGCTGTATCACCGGGCAGCCGAGTGCCGAGTCCTGCGGCGGGCCGCGCCCACAACAGCGCACCTGCCGCAAATGTCGCGAGCCAGGCCGGCTGCATTGGTAGAGGTTAATGGCAAGGGGTGGGCCCGGGCGCTAGTGCGCCCGAGAGAGGAGAACCCCAGAAAGGAGAAAGGAGACCAGGCGCTTCGAGTGCGGCCCGTCTCCTTTCTCCTTTCTCCTTTCCCCTCTCTACGGCCGCGCTAGCGGCCGTCCCTACAGACCAGCCAACAACGCGTCGTTACTCGGGGTCGCCGCAATGCGCTTGATGAGCCACTCCATGGCGGACTGCGGAGGCATCTGCTGGAGGCCGCGGCGCAGGGTGTAGACGCCGTCGAGCTGGTCGGGTCGGAAGAGCTTGTCCTCGCGGCGCGTGCCACTCGCAGCGATATCGATCGCAGGATAGATCCGCTTCTCCGCCAGGCTCCGGTCGAGCTTGATCTCACAGTTGCCCGTGCCCTTGAACTCTTCGAATATCACGTCGTCCATGCGCGACCCGGTTTCCACCAGCGCCGTGGCGATGATGGTGAGTGATCCGCCGCCCGCGTTGGGTGCGACCGAGCGGGCCGAGCCGAAAAACGCCTTGGGCTTGGCCATCGCCGTCGCGTCGAGTCCTCCCGACAAGGTCCGGCCGGTCCCGCGCTCGACGGTGTTGTGGGCACGAGCAAGACGGGTGATGGAGTCGAGCACAATCACGACGTCCTTGCCCATCTCGACCAGACGGCGGGCACGCTCGAGCACCATCTCCGCGACGTCGGTGTGTCGCTCGGCCGGCATGTCGAAGCTCGATGCCACAACCTCGCCGTATCCCCACGTGATCATCTCGCTGACTTCTTCAGGACGCTCGTCGACGAGCAGCACGAGCAGCACTGCGTTCGGATGATTTAGCACGACGCCTTCGGTGATCGCTTGGAGCAGCATCGTCTTGCCCGCACGGGAGGGCGCGACGATCAGTGCACGCTGCCCGTAGCCCACGGGGGCAATCAAGTCGATCGCCCTGCGGGTCAGCTCCGGGGCCGGCTTTGGCAGGCCGGCCGGTCTCGAGGGTGAGCTTGCGCTCGGGATATGACGCCGTGAGGGCGCTGAAATCGGGGCGTCGGGCCGCGAGCGACGGATCCTCACCGTTGATCTGGAGGACGTCGACCAGCGTCACGCGCCCGCGCTGATCTCGACCGACCGTCGCCGACAGTGCATCGCCACGTCGTAGCGCGTACTGGCGTACGAGGTGCGTCGGCACATACGCGTCGCCGGGCTCGGCGAGGTAGCTCGCGGATGGGCGACGCACATAACCGCCATCGCGCGCGGCGTCGAACCATCCCGCGGCCTCGCCGTCCGCGACGATGGGCACCGGCGGCCCATGCTGCTGCTGCTGCTGGGCGGCATGCTCGCGGTGTGGCCCGCGGCCGCGATGTCGCCGGCTGTTGCGTCCGTGGCCGTGGCGTCGGCCGTTGTTGTGGCCCCCTTGCGGCATCTGACCGCCGGATCCGCCGCCCTGTGCATTGGGGCGGCCGGGTCCACCGCCATGACGCCGGAATGGGACGCCATCGTTGGACGCGGGAGCTGGCGTCGTTGGCTGGGACGCGGCGGGGGGTGGGCTCTCTTCGGGCGCAGGCGCGGGCGCGCTCTCGTCATTGCTCTGTTCGGCGCCGAACGAGGCGGCGGGCGGAGTCGTGTCCGGTTCTCGGACACTGTCGGCGGCCGGGGCGAGCGACTCACGAGGATCTGCTGCATCGACTTCTTCGATGGCAGCATCGCGGTACGGATTCGCCTCGCCGGCCGCATCTGCGAGGGGGTCAGCGGGAGGCCCGAACGGGCGAGGGCCACGGCCGCGACGATGGGGACGTCGGCGTTCGTTCATCTATTGGAGGTGACTATGTGGACGTGCGCAGTCCGCGCTAATTCTGCTGCTTCAGCTCCCGTTCGACGGGGGCGCGGATCGGCCACGCGCACGCGGCAAGCTACATGCAAAACGCATCGCCGCGTCAAACGTACAACTCCCAGAAGATCGCGTGTGCGCCGCGATTGCGCAAGGTGGCTCACGTATTGACCGCGGAACGCGTGGCAGCATCCATTTGCCGGAGGAGCGCGACCGTCCGCCGGCAGAGGTCGACCATACGCTCGACCGCCGCTTGATGTTCCGGTGCTAGTGGCTCGAGCGCCAACAGCTGGGCCTCGGCCATCAGCGCCGCCAACGGATTACTGATCTCGTGACGCAACTCGAGGGCGACGGCGCCCGCGGCGGCCAGCTGCGCCGGCGAGTACTTTTTGCGTGCATCCTGTTCCCGAGCTTCACCCATGGCTGCCCACTCTCCCTCCTCCGATCGGACGGCGCCGATCTCCTTGGATGTCGCGCTTGACGCACTCCTGCGCGACTATCATGTCACGGGCCACACGGCGGAGCTGCACGCGCGACTAGCGACGCTGATGGAGGCGGGTACGCCGCACGCGTTGATGCTCGCGGCCGAGCGGTACCGCGACATTCTCGAGATCGCGGGGCCTCTGTACGAACGTGTCGTCGAGAAAGACCCGACCAATGTGCGCGCAATAATCGGGCTCGCAAACGCATATTGGCTCACTGGCCGTGGTCCCGAAGCGGTTGGCGCACTCGCCGATCGGGCCAAGGCCGTCGATCCGCACAGTCGTGCCGCGTGGCATTTGTGGGCTTTGACCGAATCCAACCCGCGCCGTCGAGTCGATCGATGGCGACGAGTGTGTGACGAGTTTTCCGACGACGATCTGGCACGAGCAAACCTCGCAGACAATGCCGCCAGCTTAGCGGGTGCAGAGGACGACCCGGCTGCACTCCAGCTGGCACTCGAGACGTATACGGATCTCCGCAGCCGCGCGAAGGAGCCGGCCCAAGTTGCGGCGCTGGACCAGGCTCTGGTGACGCTCCGGCAGTGGAAGGTGTGACGCGAAAGCTCCTCTGTCGGCCGTGACGCCTTGCAGCGCGATACGCGGGTCGGTGCCGACGACCGGCGCGAACTGCACCAAGGCGAGTGGGCCCCTACGCTGACTCCGATGCCTGCTGACCCGGGCACATCGTCGCCACGGCGGCCAGCACATCCTCGAGCTTGAATGGTTTGCGCAAGAGCGGGCACTGACAATCGTCGATGAGTGCCTGGGCCCGCTCGGTGACGTCGCCCGTGATGAACAGCGTTTGGCGACGCAGGTGCGGCTGTAATGAGACGGCGAGATGGAACAGGACGTCACCGCGCACGTCAGGTATGCGGAGGTCGAGCACGAGCACGTCGTAGTGGTCACCCTGCAACATCGCATGCGCGCTCTCGCCCGAATGGGCGGACGCAGCGTCGTAGCCGCCCCGCGAGAGCGCAATGGTGAGCGCGCGGCAGATGGAGGGCTCATCGTCGACGATGAGCACGCGGCGCCGCTGTGGCAGTGGCAGCGCCCGAATCCAGCCGTTCGTCAGTGACTTCATCCGCCCCTACATGACTCCATGCCCGCTCTACAGTGCGCTCACGGCGGGCCCATCGCAATTGCCGCGGCTCACCGCTCCAAACCTACACACAAAATTCGCTACGGCGAGGGTGGCGACGTCTTCGTGATCCACTGCGGCCCCGAACCGCTTCCGCCAGGCGCGTTGGCAGCGCCCGGATTGGCTTGCCCGGCCAGGTCGCCCGCTACCCCTAGGCCGGCCGCGTCGCCCGGGGCGACCGCCATCGACCCTGGTGCGGCGCGCGGTCCGTCGGCCGGCCTACCACGGGAGTCTGAGTTGGCGACGAGGCCGACCTCCCTGTCCAATGGCTGGGGCCCGCGATTCGCCGCGCGAAACGGCGCGGTCAATGCGAGGCCCGGGTCGCGTGCTACGGTGGGCGCGAGCCACTGTGCCAGGGCATACACCAACTCCGAGGGGCGCATCAGCCGCCGGACGGCGCGTGGCGTGGCACCCACGGCGCCACGCATATGCTTGGTCAACATGCGAGGCGCACTGTAACCAACCTTCTTTGCGATCGCTTCGAGTGACTGACGCGGGTCCCGCGCGTACGCGTACGCCTGCAGGAGCCGGGCGACCACGATGACGGCCCGAGGGGAGCGCAGACCCGCTCGCTCCAGGTGCCGATACGTCGTCCGCACCGTCGCCCGCGCGGCGCGAGCCAGGTCCGCGACGTCGCGAAAGTCTGTTGGTCGCTGCACCAACCGCTCGACCGCCCGCGCGAGCGACGGCGGAAGCGTCGCCAATCTGGGCGCGAGCTCCTCGAGGAGCGCAACGGTCAAAGACGTGCCCGGTTGGCGTTCGAGCAGCTCGAGAAAGCGACGCGGTTCGTCGTCATAGCGGTGGAGCACGACGTGGTGGACGGCGTGGTGCGCGCTGTGTCGGGCAAGCTCGGCGATCGCCTGAAAGCTCACGGGCGAGACGGGGGTGTACACCACCACGGGCAGCGTCAGCCGGGATTCGAGCAGGGCCGCCAGAGGTGTGGCGCGACCGACCCCATCTGCACACGGATCGACGACGATGATGTCGGCGGCGCCCTGACGGAGCGCATCGGCGAATACGTCCCACCGCTCAACTGCCGTCAGCGAATAGCCGCTGTTCCCCGACAGCACGACGCGGAGGTGCGAGAGCAACGGAGGCGGGAGGTAGGCCAGAACCTCGAGGCTGCCTGGGCGCACTGGCAAGAATATGTACGATCCTGGCAGAAAATGCACCTTTTGGCCGTCCCAGGGGAACATACGTTCTTGTCGTTACTGCAGCGCTCGCATCACTCATCCCCCTGCTAGCGGAGGAGAGCATGTCCCGCCGTATCACCATCGCTGTGCTGACCGTGCTCGCTGCGGCCATGGCCGCGTGCGCATCGCCGACAGCGCCCGCGAATGCCTGCCGCCCGGGTGTCATGGTCGGACCCTGCTGATCGACGGCTCGACGGGACTCGTCGGGCGCTTTGGTCACAAATGAAGCCGGGGAACCACGTGGTTCCCCGGCTTTTGGTCTTATTGGGCAGTCGACGTCGCCGTCGCTAAACGGCCACCAACTCGCGCATTGCGGCGACCGCGTCGACGATGTCTCGAATAGCCGGCACGTCTCGAGGCGTCCGTCGCTGAGCGGCGAGGCGTTGGGCCACCGTCTGCTTGAGGTCCTCGGTCTGAAATAGCAGTTGGTTCAAAGCGTGTCGCTCAGCCACCTCGACCGCGCGCGTCAGAGCGCTTTCCGCGTCGGCGTATTTCCCAAACGCACAGTGGGCCACGGCGGAGTGGTAGTGATACTGTGCGCGCAAATACGGCGGCAGCGCCTCGTCCAATAGCTCGAAGCGGTAGCGATCCACAAGCGGCTCGTTCATCTGCAGCGCGCCGACTTCCATCAAGTTGATCATCGCCGCCCAGCGGACGTACTGCTCGGCGCCCGTCGCTGCCACGACCAGGAACGCGTCACGGGCCGCGTCGAGGGCACCGAGCTGTGTCAGGCACGTCGCGAGGTCGCTCAAGATGCGGTCGCGGGCGCACAAGCTGTGCGCCAGTTGCAGCGCGTCGTAGAGGAACCGCGCCGCGGCTTCGTGCTGGCCTCGCGCGCCCGCCACGACTGCACGGCCGTGCCTCGCAATCGACCCGACATCATCAAAGCCCTTCGCGGTCGCTGCCTCGATCGCTTCGTCAAGAATGGATTCTGCCAGCGGCAGATTGCCGCGCGCCACAGCCAACGTTCCCTCGCCGACGCGGGCGTGCAACACCTTCACGGGATCGCCGGCCGCCGTTCCCGTTCGCCTGGCACGATCGTATGCCAAGGCCGCCTCGTCGAAGCGGCCAATGACTCGGAAACAATGCGCGAGGCGCATCTGAGCGTCGATCACCAGGTGCGGGTCGAGCGTGGTCGGCATGTACCGGAGCGTGCTTTCGTATACGTCGATGGCCTGCGGCCAGCGTGCCTCGTGATCCAGGCATCGACCGTACGCCATCAGTCGCGGCGCAAGTGGTCGGATATCGGGTGTGTGCGCGCTCTCGACGCTGTCGACGATGCTGGTGAGGATCGACCACGCGGCCTGGTCACGCGGGATGGTGTCGATTGCGCCGCGCACCCCCTGGAGGCCCCACACCGACACCTGCGGTGCCTCTGAACCCTCATTGAGCCACCCATCGACCATCCGCAGCACCATGAGCCCAGCACTGGTCGCCGGCCACTCCGCGTCTGTCTCGGAGAGGCCCGCCAGCGCCTCGAAAAAGGCGGCGTGTCGCAGTCTGCCGGATGGTCGCTCGATCACTAGTGCCTCACGTAGTGCGGCCTCGATCTACAGACGATCGGCTGAGTCAGAAAGACACCTCATCCCGAATGGCTGTTCACTTCCGCGACACCGTGACCCGTTCGCTCCGTGAACATACGAGCGTTTGAGTCACGTGCCCGTGAGCCGGGTCACAGAGGCACGCTTGGGGTGCGGCCTTGGTGACCGGTCAGTGCGTGGCTGGCCCGGATGCCGAGACGGGGCCGTTCGTCGCGGTGCCTGCGACGTAACGGACGCCCGGACGATCCAGCGCGTCGAGGGTGTGCTCGAGGGCCGTGCCGTACACCTCGACGCGTGGAAGGCGGCGTGGGTCGAACGCGGGATCGTAGGGACTCCGAGCCGGCCCACCCGACACCTCGAGGATCGCATCGAACGCGTACCGCGTCGCTCGCCCGGTGTGCGGGTCAGTCCACGCGCCAGACTGGGCCAATGCCCGGTTCTTGGGCCACACACCGAGCGGGAGGGCGAAGGTTCGAACGTGGTAGCCAGGCACTGCGGAATCAATCGCCAGCGCGCCGCGAGCAATCTGCTCCTGCACGACGGCATCGGAGTATTTGGCGAGATTCGCATGCCACAGGGTGTGGTCACACAACTCGAACCCTTGGTCGACAAGGTATTTCAGCTTCTTGTAGCGCCAGGCGGTGCGCTGACCCTCAATGCCGCCGTTCCCGAAGAACGCGTGTCCGGCATTCGCGGCCGGGAGCACGCAGAAGGTGGCGTGATTGGGCCAGTCCGGATGGGCCGCGTGAAACGCGAGCCAAATGCCAATCGCCGAGTTGGGATCGATCTCGAGCTGGCCGTCGTGTTCGATATAGCGGAACTGTGATGGCGAGGCGTCGTCGAAGGTGAACACCACCGGCGTCATCCCCGGCGCGACGTCCAACTGCCGGTCGATGAGCTGTGACACCGACACCGGGCGATACCCGCGGTCGTAGAGCATCTGCAGATCATGCCGGAAGTGGTTCGGCTCGATCGTCCACTGCGCCTCGTGATCACCAATGACGTGATACTCGAGGATCGGGATGCGTCCGAGCCGGTTGGGCGGCAATTCGTGGGGCACCGCCGCAGCGCGCGCAAGCGCCGCGACCGTGGCCGCTCGACGACTGGCCGGCGTCGCGACGTTGCGTCCGCTGGCGATTGGCAGGATGCCCAGAGCGAGAATCGGGAACAGTCGGGACGGGAAAAGCGGAAGCATGAGATGGGCTGCGGCAGGGGTGGCGGGCGACACCAGAAAGAATAACGGTGCGATCGTCGCTCGTAGACAACGAACGGGCCCTGTCCGCAGCAACGCCTCCTCGGGACCGGTCCAATGTGACACTGTCCGCAGGCGGCCGGTCTCGCTGCGGGTAGGGGCGACGCAATGCGTCGCCCTGCGGCGTCGGCACGAATTGAGAAGGTCTACAATAAGCCGATAGGCGAATCGGACGTGAATCCCGGGAAGATGCGGTCCAGCTGTTGGGCACCGAGGTGTCGAGCGGCCACCTCGGAAAACACCGCGCGGAAGTCCGTCGTCAGGGCGAGGTCGCGTCCCTCGTAGAGTTGTTCCGGGGCGAGGCCTGGCCACCGCCCATGGACGCGACCGCCGTGGACGTCGCCGCCGATCACGAACAGGGCGCCGGCGTGACCGTGGTCGGTGCCACCGTTGCCGTTCTCCCGCGCCATGCGACCGAACTCGGACATCGTCAGGATGGTCACATCGGCCATGCGGTCGCCGAGGTCGACGACGAGCGCACTGATCGATCGCGCGAAGTCATCCAGCCGTTGCGCCAGTTGACCGGTGGGCCCGCCTTGGTTGACGTGCGTGTCCCAGCCACCAACGTCTGCGAACGCGATCTCCATCCCAACGTCGGCCTTGATGAGCTGCGCGATCTGACGGAGTCGCTGGCCAAACTGCGACCTCGGATAGTCCGCGCCAGTGCTGGGCTGATACTGCGCTGGATTCGCGGCGCGTAGCATCCGCACGGCGTCGAAGGTCTCCGCGCCCGTCGCATGGACGATGTCCGCCGACCCGGTGCGGTAGAGGGCCTCCAGCCGCTCGACCTGTGTGCCAGTTGCGCGAACGGAGAACTCCTCGAGGCTGTTCATCGCGACGGTCGCCGCAGGCCCCTCGAGAATGCGCGGCGTCTCGGGTGCGAGCGCAACGGCACGAAACGGCGACGCGGCCCGGGCCGTCGATGCGCTCACCGCGCACTCGGCGCATGTCCCCTGCACCGCGAGGTACCGGTTCAGCCACCCATCGACCGTCGACTTGTCGTCGGGCGTTCCGGTTTCCATGTAGTCCTGGGCATCGAAGTGCGAGCGCGTCGCACTCGGACTCCCAACGGCATGGACGATGGCCAGGAGCCGCTGATCGAACAGCGGCTTGAATGGCGCGAGCGCGGGGTGCAACCCAAAAAACCCGTCGAGATCGACCGCAGAGGTGGACGCGGCGCCGACCGCGCCCCGCGCCGGCCGCGGGATGGCGATCGTTGGCCGCAGCGCGTAATAGGCAGCCTCGCCGTGCGGCACGACCACATTGAGCGCATCGGCGGCGCCCCGCTGAAACAGACAGATCAACACCTTGCCACGGCGCGCGCCCGGCAGCTCCATGCCGAACGCCGTGCGTCGCAGAAAGCGCGGGCTCAGCCCCATCGTGACGAGCGCGAGTGCACCGGACTTCACGAATACGCGGCGGTCCACCGGGCCTCCTATCGTCGCTGGAATTCTGGGGCGCCCAGCGCGAGCCCGACCACTTGCGCGAGTCCTTGCAAGGGCGGCAACGGACCGCCTTCGCCTCGCGCCTGTCGGCGTCGCCGAGCGTCAATCATGTCGCCGCCTTCTCCTGCCATCGCGGTCATCACGTCGCTGGTCGGATCACCGCTGGCCGCGGCCGACTCCCCTCCATTGCCCGATCGTGCCGTACTGGCGGCTGCCGACGCGGGCGTCATCGCGCTGAGCAGCGGATGGTCGCCCGACATGAGGATCGCGCGCGTGTCGGGTGAGACGCTGCCTCCGAGGATATCGGTGATGACGGCGTCGACCTGGACTGCGCGAGGCGCTGTCGCCAACGCAACGGCCTTGGGCCAGCGATCGAGGGACGCGCCTGGCACCCGGTTGCTCGCGACTGCGAGGCCAAAGTTGATCCTGTTTAGAATGGCGCCCGTGTTCATCCAGCTCTCCCCCGTTTCGGGGTAGCCGTTTGGAGCCTGGTGTCCGAAGATCGGCTCGCCCATGCGCGCAATCAGCTGCGCCGTCCGCTGGGTGGTATCCGGCTCTGCGTTCACGGCGCGCAACGCGCTCACCACCAGCTCGAAAGGCGACTTGACCTTGGCGCGGTAGGCAGGCCGCGAAAAGAACTCCGGCGAGGTCAGGATCGTCCACAGCACCTGTCGGATGTCGCCATCGGTGCGCGTAAAGGTCGCCACCGCCCGTGCGACCAGCGTTGGGGGTGGTGAATCGCTCACGAATCGGCGGCACAATTTGGTCGCGATGAACCGCGCCGTGCTCGGGTGGCGCGCGACGATGTCCAGTACCTCCTCTCCATCCTCAATGCCGCGGCCCGAGGCGAGGGTGTGGCCGAGCACGACCTTGGTGCCCGCATCGTGGAAGGCAGGGCGGAAGATGAAGCCATTCCCCCCTTCCTGGTTTGGCCGGCGGTCAATCGACCAACCCGTGAGTGCCCGCGCCACGTTGATGACGTCCTGTTGGGTGTAGCCGCCGTCGACCCCGAGGGTATGCAGCTCGAGCAGTTCGCGGCCATAGTTCTCGTTGAGGCCTCGCGCCGGCCGCCGTGGTGCGACAGGCGTGACGGCACCCGGCACGGCCGCCAGGGATTGTGGGCCGCGAGGAAACGGTCGCGGCATCGGTCGGGGCGCGAGCGTGGGCTCGGTGCTGTCGGCGACACTCTCCCAGTTGTCCAGGTAGAACAGCATCGCCGGGCTCTTGGCGACCGCACCCAGCAGATCGCGGAAGCGACCCAGGGCGTAGGGGCGAATAGCGTCGCGGTCGTAGGCCGCGAGGTAGTAGCGCATTGGCGCACCCTTGCGGTCGTAGACGGTAAAATGGTTCTCCCAGAAGTCGACCATGACTTCCTGCAGCTGTCGTTCGCTCATCAGCGCGCGGGCGACCTCCAGGGTCTGCACGTCCGCGACGAGCCTGGCCCCCGCCCGATCGGCAGTGCGCACAATGGCGCTGTCCTCGCGCGTGACCGGTGCCGCGTTCTGTCCCATCATGGCCGAGCGACGCTGCAGGGCGAGGGCTCGCCGCCCGGGCGGGTACTCGACCTCGAGAGTGCTCATCGGCAGAGCGTACGATGCGAACCGCGCGACGAGCGCGTCGGTTGCCTGGTCTGGCACACGATCCGGAGAAAGCTGCTGCGCGATCCAGCGGTCGACGCCGATCTCACGCACGCGCGCGACGTCGCCAGGACGTGGGCCGAACGTCAGGCGATTGAGGGCCTGAAGGACCTGCTGGTCCGCTGTGAGCTCGCGCCCCGAGTCGGATGCGGCGCTCAGCGGCGTCGCCTGAGTTACGGAGGACGACGGGGCCTGCGGTCGCGACGCACAGCTCACCGCTGCGACAGCGACGATGCACACCACCACGGTGCCCAAGCCGCGCATGGCTGAGTGCCGGCGGAGCCGAACGGCTGAAATGGACATGGACGGTTGCCCCCGGCGAGGACTGGAGATTAGACGAGCGAGACAGGGACAGCGTTAAGGGAGAACGGCGGGTTTGGGGTCTGGGGTTTGGGGTCTGGGAAAAACTGTGAGGCGAGTCACGCGCCACCGATGACATCACGGTTTGTTCCCCAAACCCCAAACCCCAAACCCCAAACCCGTCGTTTCTTACTATCTTTCCCTCCCGTGCAATGGGTTGGCGGCGCACGTCGAGCAGGGCCGTTCAGGGCCGGCATTCGCGCCGGGCTCATTGCTGCCTCCGCGGTATTCGGCGCGCTGCTCGTGTATGCACGTCGTGATGGTGGCAGCATGTTCGAGCCCGATCTCGGGCCTCCAGTCGGGATGCTGCTGGGCATCATCATTTGCGTCGTCTGGGGCATCATCTTCGCGATCGTTGCGGCGCCGTGGCGAGGACTCAAAGTCCTCGCTGTCGCAATTGTCGTCAGCGGACTTGCGTGGCTCGTGAGCGCGCTGCTGATGCCGCCAGCGTTGCGATTGGGCAACGATCTGTATGCTTCTGTGCCACGGGCCACCGTCGTGCATACTCTCATGGCGCTCGGATTCGTGACAGGTATGCGACTTGCCCATGGGTAGTGTCGATCGTCGATGGGACGCGTGGGTGATGCCGGGAACTTTTTCCGTGCCTGGAGGTCTACCCGTAGTGAGCGTGCGATCCCTCGTGCACGCTGGGAGCATGGCCTGGTGAGGCGAAACTTTTCTGGAGGGGAAATGGATGTCCTCGTGATGCTCGAGGATCATCCCGACCACTCGCCGGTGCTTGCGCACGTGAATTCGGGGCCGACATTGCTGTACTCGGAGCGATCGCCGCGCGATCTGGTGACGCTCTATGGGTCACCGAGCACCGAATCACTGGCGTTGGCGCTCGCGGCCGCCGTCGAGAGCCGGCGACTGGAAGGTGAGCACGACGGGGTGATCCGCCACCTTGGATTGTGGCCGGATCGCGGCGCGATCGGCGATGCGGCGTGGCGGGACAGCGCGACCGGTCAACTCATGATGCAGGACCTGGCGATTCCTCTCGACGTCCTGCGAGAAACGGCACGACAGCTCCTGGCAGAGTGCGGTCAACTGATTCGCCGCTTGGTCGCCGGACTCGCGATGCCTGACTGGCCCGAAGGCGCGCGCCGCGCCATTGGGTTCTCGTTGAAGCCCGTTGCCGAGCTCACTGTGGCGACGCGGACAAGGGTCGAATCGATCATGGACACCATGCGCGAAGCCGATGGCCTCGCCTTCGACATTGACGGAGACTGAGGAGGAAACACCGAGCCTAGACCGTCCGACGCAGGTTGGAAGAGCGAGGGTCGATCCGAACCTCGCTCTTCGTACTTTTCGGCACCTCATCTAGCCCGCCACGGTAGATTGTTCGCAGTCTTGAGCTGCTGCCCCTTTCTCCCTGTTGCGCCATGCCCCCGCGTCCCTCCGACTCCGCGTCGCCGTCCTCACGGCGCCCGCCCGGGGAACAACGTGTCTTCGCGGCGCCCGACGGACGGCTCTGGGGTGCGTCTGTGCGGTCGGCGCCGGGTGGTCCTGATGCGTTCGTGCTGGTGTTCACCTGTATGGCAGAGGCTCGCCGGGCGGTGCGTGCTGTGGCGATCGGGCCGGCTGTGCGCCTGCGCGACTTGAGCGACGACGCGCTGCGAGAGCACTTGGCATCCGCGCCTGCCGTCGCAGACCTGAGCTGACGACAGGCCCCGACGGGCGCTGGCGCGCCCATAGAAAGGGGAAAGGAGAGAGGAGACAGGAAAGGCCGACAGATCGTCCGCGTCGATTTCAATGCTCCGCGGCCTGGCGCTCCCGCATACGTTTCAGACCGTTCGCGCGCGCGGCGAGACCGTCTTGGCGGCAGACCTGCGCGACCACTCGCCAGTTACGTCCTTTCATCTTCCCCTGTGTTTTATACCGAACCGAAAATTACCGTCGTCGCGCGGCCAGCGTTCGCCGAGCCCTCCCACCTCCCAATCCACTGGCTGGGAGAGAGCACGGACGGCGAGCGCCTCGCGGAATTCGCTGGCCGACTGTGCTACATGAGTCAGGCGAACCCTGCTGGCCGGGCGACACGCGACTACATTCGAGAACATCAAGAAGCAGCGCCATGGGAGCGTCCTGGAACACGCGAGCTACTCGTTGCTGCTCGAGGGCGTCAGTCGCGCGCTGACTCACGAGTTGGTCCGCCATCGTGCGGGCGTGGCCTTCTCCCAGTTGAGTCAACGGTACGTGGATGAGTCCGAGGCGAACTTCGTCGTGCCCCCAGCGATCCTCGGGGACGTCGCGCTCGAGGGCCAGTGGCGTGCGGAGATGGAACGCGCCCAGGCGTCCTACGTCGCGCTGGTCCGTCAGCTCATGGAGCAGTACTCCTGGGTGACGGACCGGGTGCACCGCCGGAAGATGGCACGCGAGGCGGCGCGGGGGGTGCTTCCGAATTCGACCGAGACGAAGATCGTCGTGACGGCAAATGCCCGCGCCTGGCGGACGATCCTGGAGCTCCGCTCCGGCGAGGGGGCGGACCTGGAAATCCGGCGCCTCGCGGTCGCGATCATCCGCCTCTTTCACCGCGAGGCGCCGTCGTTTTTCTCCGACTTCGAGATCTACGCCGCGGACGATCACCGCGAAGCGGCGCGCGTGGGGTATACCAAGGTCTAATGAGTCGAGTCGAGGCTCACCGAGCACCGTGGTGGGCATCGGTCGGGCGAGGCAAATCGCGCGGCCTCCCGCAAAACGCGAGACGCGAGCGGGCGCGGTGAGCGCCGTGTTCACGCGCTGCGCGTAAAGGCGCGCTCGGGTCATTGCGCACCCAATTCGGAGTCGGTATTATGCGCGCGATTCGCACTTGGCATCTCAATTGCACGCGTGCGAGCGACGCAACTGTAGCCCACGGACGCAAGGACCGCATGGTGCGGATCGGATTCGCCTACAACGTCAAGCCCGACGCGAGTGCAGCGCCAACGAGCCGACCGACGGACGCGTCGGGTGGCGAGGACTCCGAGGCCCCGCTCGCCGATGAGGAGCCTCCCAGTAACGGGACCTCTGTCACTCGGTCGCGCGGCGCCCGAGATCTGCGGACCGCCGAGCCCGCGGGACCGATTCTCCTCGAGGAAGCGGCAGCCGACGACGAGTTCGCCGAGTGGGATACGTGGGAGACGATTTCGGCGGTGTCCGACGCGCTCTCGCCCTTTGGCGAGGTGGTTCATTCTCGAGGCAACGCTCGAATTTCCCGCACGGCTCCAGGCGACGCGACCGGACATCGTGTTCAACATGGCCGAGGGGCGGGGAGGGAAGAACCGAGAGTCTCTCGTGCCGGCGATTTGCGAGTATCTGGACATTCCCTATACCGGCAGCGACCCGCTGACCCTGTCGTTGTGCTTGGACAAGGGGCGCACCAAAGAGGTCCTGTCCTATTATCGCGTGCCGACGCCCGCGTTCGCGGTGATCGAACGCGCGGCCGACGTCGCCTCACTATTCTCGCGACTTCGCTACCCGTTGTTCGTCAAGCCAGTTCATGAGGGGTCATCGAAAGGAATCACGGAGCGCAATTTCTGCCGGACGCCGGTCGATCTTGCCTCGCAGGTGAGCCATTTGATCGAGAGCTACGATCAACCAGTGCTGGTCGAGGAGTTTCTTCCTGGCGCGGAGTACACCTGCGCCGTCCTGGGGAATGGCCCCCGGGCTCGTGTGTTGCCGATCGTGGGGATGAACTTTGACGCGCTCCCGGAGGGCGCGATCCCGGTCTACGGCTTCGAGGCGAAGTGGGTGTGGGATCGGCCCGATTCGCCGCTCGAGATTTTTGACTGTCCGGCGCACATGGCGCCCGCGCTCCGCCGCGCGGTAGAAAACACGAGCCTGCGGGCCTACCACGCGCTCGGGTGCCGCGACTGGGCGCGCATTGATGTTCGACTCGACGCCGCTGGAACGCCCAACGTCATCGAGGTCAATCCGCTGCCAGGCATCCTCCCGGACCCGGCCGACAACTCCTGCTTCCCCAAAGCGGCACGGGCGGCCGGGATGAGCTACGAGCAGCTGATCCAGTCCTGTCTTACTTCTGCAGGAGAGCGCTCCGGCATGCGGCTGCCCAGGATCCTTCCGTGAAGGTCGCCATTCTTTTTGACGGCGCGTCAGCGCTCGGCAAGTCCCCGGATCTGCTGATCCTCGAGGCCGTAGAAGCCGTCGAGGGCGTACTCGCCTCCGACGGTCACGAGGTGGTCCGCATCCCCGCCAATCCGGACGGCCGCTGGGTCGAGCGCGTCCGCAAGGCGAAGCTGGATCTCGTCTTCAACCTGTGCGAAGGCGTCGATGGCGTCGCGCTGCTCGAGCCCGCAGTGATCGGGGCGCTCGAGCTTCTTCGTGTCCCCTTTACGGGAAGCTCGAGCGCGACCACTTCGCTCTGTCTCCGCAAGCATCTCGTCAACACCCTGCTCGGTCGAGCAGGGCTGCCGGTGCCACGATGGGACATCTCGCGTCGCGGAGGCTCGATGCCCGCGGTCGGATTCCCGGCGATCTGCAAACCAGGGGCGGAAGACGCTTCCCTGGGTGTTGAGCAGCGATCGGTCGTACGCACGGCGCGCGCCCTGATCGAGCGGCTCGCGGCGATGCACGAGCGTTGGGACGAGGTCGTCGTTCAGCGTTACATTGATGGCCGAGAAGTCAATGTCGGGATCGTTGGCGACCGAGTGCTGCCGATCGCAGAGATCGACTTCCGCGAGATGCCGAGGGGCCTCTGGCGAATCGTGTCCTACCGCTCGAAGTGGGAAGAAGGCAGCGAGGAGGACTCCGGTGCCCTTCCGCACTGCCCGGCGGATCTGCCTACGGCGCTGGCTTCCGAGCTGGCCGCGATCGCCCTCGAGGCCTGGCGGACTGTCGGGGGCGACGGCTACGGGCGCGTCGACTTCCGAATTGATTCCGCCGGTCGGCCGTGGCTGCTCGAGGTCAATGCAAATCCCGACCTGTCTCCGACCGCAGGGCTCGCCCGAATGGCGCGCGCCGCTGAGATGGACTTCGCGGGTCTCGTGCGTCGCATTGCCGATCGGGCGCTCTCGGCGCCCCAGACCATCCCCGTGCTCGATGCGGAGCTGTGGGCGCTGACGCAGCGTCTGTCCGGCGTGGTCGGGTGACTTGCGCTGCGCGCACGTAGAAAGGAGAGAGGAGTAAGGAGAAAGGAGACGCGACCGGCCCTCGACCGGCCGGGGCGGCGCATGCGCCCCGGGCGCTCCGCGCCCGAGAGAGGAGAACCACAGAAAGGAGAAAGGAGACAGCGACATACCGGCCAAGGCGGGTAGGGGCGACGCATGCGTCGCCCGCGTCTTGCGGTATCGGCCACAGAGAATGGCCAGGAGGTCCGGTAATGAGTGAATGGCAGAAGCAATTGCGAGAAGACAGCGTCGCGACCCTCGAGGCGTTGGCGGAGCGGTTCGGGTCGGATGTGATCGACGTCGAGGCGCTCCGTCCGGCGTTCGACTCGTTCCAAATGCGCATCACGCCCGCCGCACTCGAGCAGATCCGCGAGGTTGGAGACCCGATGTGGCAGCAGTACGTGCCCACGGTGCGCGAGCTCGAGGTGGCCGATGGGGTCGTCGACTCGCTCAACGAGGACGCGGATTCTCCCGTTCCGAACATCACGCATTGCTATCCGGACCGCGCGCTCTTCCTCGTGAGCCCAGTCTGTGCGTCGTATTGTCGATTCTGCACTCGACGACGCAAGGTCGGCGATCCCGAGAAGATTCCCCTCAACCAGTACGACAGCGCCTTCGCCTATCTGCGGGCACACTCCGAGATCCGGGATGTCATCCTGAGCGGCGGCGACCCCATGATGCTCTCAGATCGACGCCTCGAGTATCTGTTCCAGCGGCTGCGCGAGATCCCGCATATCGAAATCATTCGTATCGGGAGCCGTATCACATCACATCTGCCCGAGCGGATCACACCCGAGTTCTGCGAGATGGTGCAGCGGTACCACCCCGTCTTCATGAACACGCACTTCAACCATCCGGATGAGCTCACCCCCACCGCTGTGGCGGCGCTCGACCGGTTGTCCAAGGCGGGAGTCCCGCTCGGATGCCAGACGGTGCTGCTCAAGGGCGTCAACGACGACCCGGTGATCATGCGAGAGCTCATGCACCGGCTACTCAAGGCGCGCGTCCGTCCCTACTACATTTACATGTGTGACCCGGTCGCTGGCGGCGAGCACTTCCGTACGACCGTGCAAAAGGGGTTGGAGATCATCCGAGCGCTCCGCGGATGGACTTCAGGACTCGCGGTGCCGCATTTCGTGATCGACGCGCCTGGGGGCGGTGGCAAGGTGCCATTGCTCCCGGAGTACGTTGAGTCAATGACTGACGATGAGGTCGTGTTCCGGAACTACGAGGGGCGGCGGTTCGTGTATCGACAGCCCCAGGCGAGTTGCGGGGTTGGCTGAAGGACCAGGGGGCCGATACTAAAGGCGGGGTCCGGGGTCCGGGGTCAGGGGTCAGGGGTCAGGGAACAACCACGACATTTGCCACGGGCGGGTAGGGGCGACGCAATGCGTCGCCCTTCGGGGCGACATTGCGCGCATGATTCGTCCGCGCCCCAAACGCGAACGCGCGGGCATCGTGCACGATTCCGCCCAACGGCGGGCGACGCATTGCGTCGCCCCTACCCGCCGGATCACAAGCGTCGTGGCAGTTCCCTCGATCCAACGAAAGACGAGATGGAGCGCTACAGAGCTTCGCGACATGTCCAACGCGGTGGACAATCAATCGCCCGCGCGGCGAGACATTCGAGCCATCCCGGCGGGTGATCAGTTTCGACGTAGTTGGTGTATAACGTCTTAGCCGACCGCTTGCCGCCCACGCGATCGGCACCGCGTGTGCCGTACACCGGAGTAGTGCTCCGGCACGGACTTCGCTCGCGCAGCACTGCGGTCATACGGGCCGGTGTCGGGGGGAATCTGAAGCCGCTCCTGGGAGGATCAATGTCCAGCCGTGTCGTGGCCGTTGCAGCACTCATTATTGGATCCGCGATGCTCGCGCAGCCCGCGGCCGCACAATACCGCGTGCACTATGGTTTCTATTCCGCGCCGCCAACGGAGCCGTCGGTGACGGTCTACGGCGGGTACATGAACTTGGGACAGTACGTCAATGGGCCGCTCGGCTCGAGCGCCTCGGGTGGCGACGCGGGCCTGCTCGGCGGACAGCTCACGCTCCCGCTCTCACCCAACTTCGCGCTCGTCGGCAACGTCGCACACGCCAACTCGAACCTGGTCTTCTTTGCCCCAACAGGTGGCGGCCCGACAATCGGCAACTCGGAAGTGTGGCTATTCGACGGTGATGTCCAACTCAGCGCCCCCTTCCGAGGCTACGGCGCGCATTGGGTCAATCCATTCCTGCAGTTCGGCGCGGGCGCGATGCGCTACGAAACGCAGAACACCTTGGGCGGTACAAGCTCCACCAACTTCGCGTTCAACGTGGGCGGCGGCCTCGACTACTATGTGTCCCGCGGCGTCGCGTTCCGGATCCTCGCCAAGGACTACATTGGTCACTGGGACAACCCGTCCGGGTACCCGTATTACTACAGCGGGCGGTATACCGATAACTGGTCGATTAGCGGGGGCTTGTTGTTCGGGTTATGACCCTTTCACGCCATTGTGCGCGCCAGAACAACCATCCCCCACCGCCACAAACGCCAATGCCCCACCCACCACTTTGAGCTCGAAGACGGCGGTGGCGCCTGGTTCCGGTGGAATGCAGGCGATCCCCATTGCGAAGAGCGTGACGAATAGACCTGCGAGCGCGAAGGCGGCTTTGCCGACGGTTCCGCCGGGCACCACCGTCGGCATCCCAGCGATGCGAACTGGCTCAATGAGCAGGCAGAGAAACAGGTAGATGAAAGGGAGGAAGTACAGGAGCGTCTGCGTGTCTTGCAGGATCAGATAAACGCGCTCCACGGTCGTGCCACGTCCCATGACGTACACAAGCAGCAGGCAGCTCGCGATCACGCCTTGCACCAGGACGGCGACGTAGGGCGTCCCCCAGCGAGGGTGAATGCGGCCGAAGGCGGGCGGAAAGTATCGGTCCAAACCGATCACCAGGGCAATGCGAGCTGGACCGCCCAGCCAGGCGCCGACGCAGCCAACGGTTCCCAGCACATACGCCGCTGCGGCGAGCGGCGCGGCCCACGCGAACACGGGTCCGACATGGCCAGCGCCGGTCTGAATCGCCTGCAGAAACCCCGACACGATGTTGATCGATGGCACCGGCATGAGCCAGAGCAGTGCAACTGTGCCAACGATGTAGAGACTGGCGACCAGCGGTGCGGAGACATAGACCGCCCGAGGAAGCGTCCGGGTGGGGTCCTTGATCTCTCCGCCAAGTGAGGCGCCAAGCTCCAGCCCCGCGAAGGCAAACGCAATCGTCGCCCACAGATTCACAGTCGGGAGAGACGTGAAGTGGGGCACGAACGCGCGGGCGGTGAATGTGTTTGCCGGAGACCGCGTCAATGCGACTGCGATTCCGACCGCGACGAGAATTGCGCCGGTGAGGTAGAAGCCGGAGCCGCCCAGATTCTGAAGCCACTTGCCGGTGCTGACGCCAACCACATTGAAGGCAACCGCGATCCAGAGTGCGATCAATGTTGTGGGCAGCACGTAATACCAGCTGTCGCCCAGTCCGCTGTTGCCAAGCCCGACGCCGTAGGTGGCGACCACCGCGGCCGTCATCAGGAGTTGGGGATAATAGAGAACGTTTACGATCCAGTAGCACCAGCCGCAGAGAAACGCGTGGCCGTCGCCGAAGCGCTGCTTCGTCCACGCATAGATGCCGCCTTCGCTCGGGTACCGTGCCGACAGCTGGGCGACCGCCAGGCCCTGCGGCACGAAAAACAGCAGGGCTGCGAGGATCCACAGCGTGACCGCGCTCGGTCCGGATTTCGCCGCCGTGTTGAGCCACCGGAGCGAGAGAATCGCGACGAGATTGAAAAGCACGAGGTCGCGCAGGCCGAGCTCGCGGCGCAGACCCCGAGTCCCTCCGGCCGCCGGGGCAGCGTCATCGAGCGGTGTGGCGATTGTCTCCGTCATGGGCGCACCATCAGCGCTCGACCTTCAGAAAGAGTCGCTCCGGGTCGAGCCGGTGACGGAGCAGCTGTAGGTCAGCGGCGGTCGGGGGCTCGACGCTGGCGAGAGGTTCGCGGCACCGGAGCGACCAGCCCACATTGCGAGCGACCTCGTCGACCGTCACCGCCGGGTAGAGCGCCGTGAGGACCAGCTCCCCGGTTTCGGGATCGGGCTCGAGGACTCCGCTGTCCGTGATGACCTTGACCGGACCGGCGCCCGGGAGCGCAGGGCCATGTCGACGCACGCCGCGATAGACGTGACCCGGCGACGTGACGAAATCCACGGCCTCGGGAAACGCGCGCCGATTGAGCTTGGCGATCACCAGGGTCCGGCGCGCGTGGGTGGCGATCTCGGCCGCCCCACCACTCCCGGGCAGCCGGATCTTCGGTCGCTCGTACGGTCCGATGACCGTCGTGTTGATATTGGCCCAGCGGTCGATCTGGGCCGCACCGAGAAAGCCGACCTCGATGCGACCGTTCTGCAGCATCGCTTGAAACACATCCGCCATCCCGCACACCATGAGCGCGCCGGCCACGAGCGATGGATCGCCGATCGACACGGGCAGTCGTTCAGGCACGGCGCCGACTGCCCCAGACTCGTAGATGAGGACCAATCGAGGGGCGTGCGTCGCCCGAGCGAGGTTGCACGCGAGGTTGGGAAGGCCGATCCCGACGAAGACGACCTCTCCGTCGTGCAGCTCGCGAGCCGCAACGACCGTCATCATCTCGTCCGGCGAATACCCATCAGTAGCCGTAGTTGACTCCGGCGCAGACGCGCTCGCTGGCGCGCAGGCGAGCGTCGAGGCCTGGATACTGCTCCAGGTATGCCTTCCGATCGGCGACCGCAAAGACATGGGTATCGAGATACGACGCCAGTCGCGCGGGGTCGCGCGAGATCGCCTCCCACGCGACGTAGAAGTCGTTATCGCGATCGTAATACCCCTGCGCGTAGGATGGGTGGGCGCCCCAAGGCTCGACGACGACGGCATCGACGACGAATCCTGGGACCACCGTTCGATTGGGGTCCGCGCGGATCACGCTCTCGTCGACCAGTTCCTCCACGACGACGATCACGCGCCGCGATGCGAACGCTGCTTCCCGTTGAACGCCCAGGAGGCCCCAAATCTGTGTGTTGCCCTCCGCGTCGGCTCGTTGCGCGTGGATGATCGTGACATTGGGATTGAGGGCGGGTACCGTCGCGAGGCGCTCGCCCGTGTAGGGACAGGTGACGCTCGCGATGCGGGGGTTGGCCTCCGGCAGGTCCGTGCCCGCGTAGTCACGGAGTGGCCAGAAGGGGAGCCGGGCGGCGCCGGCCGACAGGCGCGCGACCATGCCGAAGTGCGAGTACTCCTCGATCTCGAGGGGTGTGCGTCCGCTCGGCGCCTGCTCGACTGCGCGCCGAAATGCATGGAGCGATCCCGCGCCCGGGTTGCCCGCCCAGGAGAACACGAGCTTCCGCGCACATCCGGCCGCGATCATCTGGTCGTATACGAGGTCCGGCGTCAACCGGCACAGGGTGAGGTCGCGTCGATGCTGGCGGATGATCTCGTGTCCCGCCGCGAAGCAGATGAGATGTGTAAATCCCTCGATGACGACCGTGTCGCCGTCGCGCACGTGGGCGGCGACGGCGTCGCGCATGGAGGTGACCTTCCCCGCACGTGCGACCCGATCGCCAGCATGAGGCGCGTGTGGCGCCGGCCCCGGGCTCACGTCACCGCGGCGAGACACTCGTCGAGAATCGCGAGTCCGGTATCGATGTCGTCCGCGTCGACCACGAGCGGCGGGGCGAGTCGCAACGTGCTGCGGCCAGCGCCCAGCAGCAGGAGTCCTTTCGTGAAAGCCAGCTGCACCAGATCATGCACGAGAGCCGGCGCGGGCGCTCGCGCCTCGCGGTCCGCGACGAACTCGATGCCGATCATGAGCCCGAGACCGCGAACATTCCCGATCGCGGCATAGCGCTTGGCCAGGCTGCGGACGCCGAGGAGCAGCCGCTCGCCCATTGCTGCCGCGTTGGCCATGTATTCTCGCTCCACGAGGTCGAGCGTCTCGAGCGCAGCGGCACAGCACACAGGGTTGCCGCCAAACGTCGAGCCATGCGCGCCGGTCTCCCATCGCATGATCGATTCCCGCGCGATGATCGCACCCAGGGGCATGCCCGATGCGAGCCCCTTCGCGGTGACGAGGATGTCGGGCTCGATCCCCGCGTGCTCGCACGCGAACATCTTCCCGGTTCGGCCGATGCCGCACTGAATCTCGTCGGCTACGAGCAGAATGCCGTACTTGTCGCACAACGCGCGCAGTGCGCGCAGGTAGTCCGGGGGTGGGATGACGTAGCCGCCCTCGCCCTGGATCGGCTCAACGAAGATCGCTGCGACATCTCGTGGGTCCAGTTGCCGGGCGAAGAGGTCGCGCTCGATCTCACCGACACAAAACAGTCCACATGCCGGGTAGTGTTTGTCGAACTCGCACCGGTAGCAGTAGCCGAACGGTACGTGATAGACCTCGGGCAGGAGCGGGCCGAAGCCCGCGTGCTGTCGCGCCTTGCTCGAGGTCAACGTCATCGCGCCGTAGGTCCGACCGTGGAAAGCGCCTTTGAACGCGACGAGCGCGGGCCGACGAGTCGAATTCCGCGCGAGCTTGATGGCGCCTTCGATCGCTTCGGTGCCGGAATTGGTGAGGAACACCCGCTTCTTGCTCGGTCCGGGAGCCAGGCGCGCCAGCCGCTCGCAGATGGCTGCCATGCCGTCGTAGTAAAAGTCGGATCCGCAGATGTGCAGGAACCGTCCGGCCGCCTCAGAGATCGCTGCGACGACTGCGGGATGGCTGTGTCCTGTCGCCGCAACGGCGATGCCGGCCATGAAATCGAGGAAGCGGTTGCCGTCGACATCCTCAATCATGGCTCCCCGGCCGTGCGAAACCACGAGCGGGTATTCCTTGATGTACGAGGTCGACGTCCACTGGGCGTCGCGCTCGACGATGGCTCGCGCCCGCGGACCAGGCGGCGTCACGAGCATGCGCGGATAGCTGCGGGCCTCGGTGGTGGCGGCCGGCGATGCGCCGCTCCCGGCCGGAAGGGTGATCGACTGAGGTGGCATGGATAGTGTCAGCTCCCGATGATCGTGCGGCTTTGCTCACGCATGAATTGTGTGACGTAGTATGGCCCGCACCCGCCCTTGCCGGTCGAGCCGGATCCCTTCCATCCGCAGAACGGCTGCGCACCCGGCCACGCGCCGGTGGTCGCCCCCGTTCGCTTGTTCGCGTAACACACTCCAGCCTCTATGTCGTCGAAGAATCGCTCGATCTCGTCCGGATCGCCTGTGAAGATGCCGGCGGTCAGGCCGTACTCGCTGGCGTTGGTCTCCGCGATGGCCTCCTCGAGGCCGCCGACCTCGCCGACCGCCAGAATCGGCACGAACAGCTCTTCGCGATACAACGCGCTCGCCAACGGCACGCGCGTGATCGTCGGCGCGACGAAATGCCCATGCGCCAGGTCGTTCTCGCTCAGGCGTGTTCCACCGGTGAGGACCGTGCCCTCGGCCCGCGCCTGGGTCGCGGCGGCTTCGTACCTCGCGACGGCGCGCTCATTGATCACGGGTCCGAAGTTCACATCGCGCTCTGATGGATCACCGATGCGGATCGCAGCGGTCTGGACCAGCAGCCGCTCGATGAACGGTGCGGCGACTCGCCGATCGACGTACACGCGGGAGGTAGCGCTACACTTCTGCATTTGCAGGCCGAATGCGGACCGTGCGACGCCTTCGGCTGCGGCGTCGAGGTCGGCAGTGTCCGTCACGAGCGCCGCGTTCTTGCCGCCGAGCTCGAGGAGGCACGGCTTGATCCATCGGGCGGCTGCGAGGCCCGCGTGTATGCGCAGTCCCACGGCCCGCGATCCCGTAAACACCACGCCATTGATCCCGTCGTGCTGCCAGAGGGCATTGCCGATCTCCGTGTGCGTGACCCGACAGGTAGTTGAATGCGCCGGGCGGCACACCGGCGTCGCGGTAGATCTCGTACAGTGCCAGTCCGGTCCACGGCGCGTCTTCGGCCGGCTTGTACACCACGGTGTTGCCGGCCACGAGCGCGGCTGCGGACATCCCAGTCGACAGCGCCAGCGGAAAATTGAAGGGTGCGATGCACGCGAAGACGCCGTACGGGCGGAGGACATTGGTGTTGCGCTCCGCCGGTGTGAGCTTCGCCATCGGCCGCACGTAGCCGCTCTGCATCGACCACCTGCTGGCAATAGTAGTCGATGAGATCCGCGGCTTCCTCCGCATCGCCCATCGACTCCATGCGGCTCTTGCCGACCTCGAGGCTCATGCGGGCGGCGAGATCGTATTTGCGGTCGCGAATGAGGGTCGCGGCGCCGCGAAGCACGGCCACCCGATCTGTCCACGGACGGCGGCCCCAATGACCAAACGCACGCCGCGCCGCTGCGACCGCGCGATCGACGTGGGCCGGTGTGGCGGCTGCGAAGGTTCCGAGGACGATACGCGTGTCCTGCGGCGAGCGGTCAAGCAGAGGCGGCTGCGGAGCTGTTGATCGGCGCCCCATTGACGTACAACGGATGGATGCCGCCAATGGCCGCTCGTGCGCGGGCGAGCGCGTCATCGAACAGTCTGTGGAACTGCTCGAGGTCGACGTTGGTCGACGTGTACGTGACCTTGGCGGTCGACGCTCGCGCCCCCGGGGATACGGCGGAAACAGTCACGCGAGTGGTTTCACGATCGGGTCATGAGCGGTCGGCGATGGGTGCGAGCTACTCGCGCTCGCGGCCGAGCGCTTTCAGGACCTCGCGGTCGAAGGCAACCGAGAGACTCTCGCGGGGGGAGTAGGGGCCCGGCCGATACGCCGGCGACAGCACACCGCGCTGGCTCTCCTCGCAGATGTGCCAATCCTGGCGGTTGGTCATGTCCCAGAAGTTGACGCCGTCGGCTGGATCGAATCGCGGATCTCGGAGCGTATCCTCGTGGAACATCCAGCCACACGTGATCGATCGCGCGCTGAGCACCGGCCGGCCGCAGCGTATGAAACATGACGTAGTCGGGGTGCAAGCTCAGGAGCATGTTGGGGAAGATCGAGTAGTAGTAGACGCGTTGATGGTCGTCGGGATCCAGCGCTGTCGAGACGGGCACTCCGCACGACCTGCCACTCATGGTCATGGAGTCCGCGTTCTCGTTGATCGTCATGAACCCGCCGAGGAACGGTCCCTCGAAGAGATCATTCTCGCCGCTGGTGGCGGGCGAGAGCTTGACGAGCGCGGGGTGTACCGGCGAGCAGTGATAGCACTCCGAGTAGTTCTGGAAGAGGAGCTTCCAGTTCGCTTGCACATCGTACTCGATGCGTCGAGCGGTCATGAGGGCCGGGAGGTTGAAGCGGCGGAACTTCCCCATCAGGGGCGCAAACGCCTCCTCAAAAGGCTGCGGGTCTGCGGCGAGGTTCACGAACACGAAACCTTCCCACAGCCCGACGTGGATTGCGTGCAGCGGATAGTCGGCCTTGTCGAAGCCTTCGATATCGGCTGTCGAGGGCGCGCCGAGCAGTCGGCCGTCGAGCGCGTACGTCCACGAGTGGTAGGGACACACGATCCGGTCGCCGACATTTCCGGATGCCGTCTCGCACAGGCGCGTGCCGCGGTGCCGGCAGGTATTGTGAAATGCCCGGACGCGTCCGGCTTTGTCGCGGAGGATGAGCACCCCTGCATCGCCCAGCTGCCGGAGGACGTAGTCGCCGGGATTCGGGAGCTCGTCCGCCCGGCCGACACACAGCCACCGGCGGAAGAAGATCTGCTGGATCTCGGCGGCGTAAATCTCGGGCGACGCGTAGAACTCACGGGGCAGCGTCCGCGCGCCGCCTATCGGAATCCGTGTCGAGTGAATGAAGGTGCCCGCCATACGCCAGAAAGGTGGGTACCGGGTCGGCTTGGAGCCAGTGCCCCGGGCGCTGAAGCGCCCGAGCAAGGAGCAGCACAGAAAGGCGAAAGGAGACGGAACGCAACACCCGGAACCCGGCGGTTCAGTCGTCCAGCATCTCCAACCTCGGCCGGCCATACTCTCGCGCATTTGCCACCCGATCCAACGCGCGCCGCGCACGGGGCGGCAGGGCAGGCAGAGCAGGGTCGTACTTGATCGTGTCGATCGAGCGTTCGGCGGGGACCGGGAGCTTCACGCCGGCGTTGAGCAGCCCGTCGGGATCGAAAGCGGCCTTGACCGCAGCGAAGAGTCGCATCGCTGTGCTGTCCGAGCCGCCCCACATGGCCTCGAGCAGCGGTGCGCGCAGTCGGCCGTCGCCGTGTTCCCCGGTGAGCGTCCCACCGAGCCTGCGGGTGAGCGCGGTGACCTCGGACAGCAGCTCGTTCACCTGATCGCGCCAGTCGGCGCGGCGCACATTGATGAGCGGGTTCACGTGGACATGGGCGTCGCCGGCGTGTCCGAAGATCGCGCCGCGAACACCCCGTCGGTCGAGAGCCGCGCGCACTCCACGCACGTAGTCCGGCAGGCGGTCAGGCGGGACCGCCCCGTCCTCGATGAACTGCATTGACTTGAGCGCGGGATCGAGCCGCGCGAGCGCAGGACTCGCGGCGTGGCGCAGCTCCCACAGGGCGGCCTCCGCGGATTCGTCGAGCGCGAGCGCCACGTGCACGGCTCCCACGTCGCGCAATGCGCGGTCGAGGGTGCGCGTCGCATCCGCGAGGGTGGCGACGTGCTCGCCCTCGAGCTCGATCAACAGGACGACTTCGGTGTCTGGCGGGATCATTGATGCGGACGCCCCCGCATGCGCTGCGTCGCGCACCAGATCCAGAAAGGTGCGATCGAGCATCTCGCATGCGCTCGCGCCAGCGTCCCGTGCGATGGCAGCGCCAGCCACCGCCGCCTCGAGCGAGGGAAACGCAGCCAGGGCACTGGTGGTGGTCGACGGACACGGCGCCAGCGCCAGCTCGAGCCCGACGAACACGGCAAGTGTCCCTTCACTCCCCACGAGCAGATCGACGAGCTCCCCGCTCAGCGCATACTGCGCGACTGCGTACCCCGAAGAGTCCTTGCGGACCTGTCCGTGACGGAGCGCCGCGGGATCCGCCGCGCGGATGGCCGGCGCGACGCTGGCGAGGAAGCGCTGAATCGCTGGTACGTTCGCAGGGACCGGCATACCGCGGCGCACCACGGCGCGCGTCCCGTCGCTGAACACACAATCGAGGGCCGTGACCCAGGGACGCATTGAGCCGTACTTCAAGGAGTGCGCGCCAGCGGCGTTGGTCGATGCCATCCCGCCGACCGTGCAAAATTCGCCGCTCGATGGGTCGACCGGGAAGCGCAGTCCGACGGCGTGCGCTGTGGCGTCGACCTCATCACGACAGACGCCGGGACCCACCGATATGCGCTGTCGCCCGACGTCGACCGACCCCGCCTGCCGAAGTCGGCTCAGATCGAGGATCACGCCCGCGCCGACGGCACCGCCCGGCATGCTCGACCCCGATCCGCGCGGGATGAGCGATACGCGTTGCGTCCGCGCCCACGAGACCAGGGCCTGGACATCGGATGTCGTCGCCGGGACGGCCACCGCGAGCGGCCACTGTTGCTGAATCCCGGCTGCTTCCGCGTACACCGCACGGGACTCCGGATCAACGCGAAAGATGCCGCCGAACGCTGGGGGCGGAGTCAGCACGCGCACGTTATCGCAATGCGACGACGCGTGGCGGGTCGACGGAGTAGTCATAGAATCCACGCCCCGATTTGCGGCCGTACAGCCCCGCCGTCACCATCTGTCGAAGGAGAGGCGGTGGCGCGAATCGAGCCTCGCGATACTCGGTGAACATGATCTCGGCGATGCGAAGGACCGTGTCGAGCCCGACAAAGTCGAGGAGTGTCAGGGGGCCCATGGGATGCCCCGCGCCGAGTCGCATCCCCGTGTCGATATCCACTACCGACGCGACATCCTGCTCGACCGCGCGAATCGCGTCGAGCATGTAGGGCACGAGCAAGCGATTGACGACGAATCCCGAGGTATCGCGCGCGGCAATCGGCTGCTTGCCGAGCCGATGAACGAACTCCGTTGCGCGGCGGATCGTGTCCTCACTCGTCATGATGGTCCGTACGACCTCGACGAGTGCCATCAGCGGGACCGGGTTGAAGAAGTGCAGACCGAGCATTCGGTCGGGGCGACCGCTCGCGACGGCCATTGCGGTCACCGTCAGGCTCGATGTATTGGTCGCGAAGATCGTGTGCGGGGGCGCCTGCGCGTTGAGCGCGACCCACAGGGCGGTCTTGACTGACAGGTCCTCGACGACCGCTTCAATGATGAGGTCGCACGCTGCGACCGCGGCGAGATCGGTTCCGAACGAGAGGTGAGCGAGCGTTGCATCGCGATCCGTAGGCGCCAGTTTCTTCTTCTCGACGCCTACCGCGAGCGAGCGTTCAATGCGCGTTCGCGCTTGTGCCGCAAGCTCCGGCGAGATCTCGCGCAATCGCGTTTCCATTCCGGCGGCGGCGGCGATCTGGGCAATGCCGCTGCCCATGAGACCACCGCCCACCACGCCGACCGAAACGATGGGAGGGATGGGAGGGATCGGAGTCGACGGTAAGAGGTGAGTCACTCCACAGGCGGTGCCGGCCTACCGCGGGTAGCCGCCAGTCAGCACCTCGATGAACGATGCTGGCCGACGAGCATCGCCATGCTCGAGGCGGTCGAGCACTTGCTCCAGCGCCAACTGGGCGCGTTCCACCGTGTGCCGATGCGTCCGGGCCACGACCGCAAAGGCGGCGACGCCGAGGGTAGCCGGCACCGCCCCGACGATGATGGCGGGCGCAAGCGGAGCCAGCGCAATCACCGTGAGGAAACCAGTGAGCAGCCCCCCCATGGCCACTCCGCCGACCGCGACGGCGGCGCCACCCTGGAGGCGCTGCGCCCGCGCGCTCGAGACGTCAGCGTCGAGCCGCACGAGTGTGCGCGTGTCGTCTACTGGCACGGCCGTGGCACCCACTTCGCGAGCGCGGAGGAGATCGTACATGTGTCCGGACGATGGGGCCAGCCGCCGAAACGTCGCCCAGAAGTCTCGCCGTGGCTCCCAGGTCATCCGCACGCCGTATCGACGCTTCACCGTGAGGCATTCGTCGCGCAGCATCATCTGGTTGAGGGTCGACAAGAGCTGCGCCGGCGTTCCAATGACGGTGCGGTGCGCCGACGCCATGCTGGCGCCCGCCATCTGAGCGACGATGCCGTGCTCCGTCGGCACCGCGACCCGCGTTCGCTCTTCCGCCAGCGCCTGGCGCAGATGCGCGGGTGAGAGGCCGACTTCGCGGCCGATGTCGAGGAGCTGCTGCTCCGTCAGGCCGTCGGTCGGCTCGCCATCATCGCCCGACGCCGCCTGCAACTCCGCGGCGCGCGCGAGCACGCGCTCGAGCGCCGGGCGGTCGATTGGCGCTCGGTCGACTGATCGGGTGACGGCCGTGCCGTCGCCGCCGCGCGTGTCGATCACCGACGGCAGCGGCGATGGCGGGGCAGTGTCGGACGGGTCGGGCATGGACTGAGAAATCTAACGGCCAGGCGACGGGCGCCTGGAGCTACGGGAGCGTTTTCGCCCTCATCCTTCCCCTTTTCGGCCGCAGGTCGGACAGAACTTCCACCCGACTTCCAACTCCGCGCTGCAGGCAGGACACTGCCGCACGGTCAGGTTCTGACCGCAGTGGGGGCAAAACGTCACGACGCGATCCGACGGGAATAGCCCGCCGCAATACCGACATCCGCTGGGGACGGGTGGCGCAACACGAGGCTCCGTCAAGGCTAGTGGCGCTGGATGTCGTCGAGCTGCTTGTCGGCATCCGAACTCATCGGCCCATGATTCGCATTCTGAATGTGATCGACGAGGCGCGCGACGATCATTCTTGTCATGCGTGCGCGCATCCCGAAAGCCGATGGTGTAGCCAACGCTGATGCTGACGACGAGGACCAGAAGATAGCGCATGGGTCGGAAGGGTTGGGGGGCCCCCTCTCGACGCCCCGTTGAGTGTCACGGTAACGCGGCGTCAGGATCGGGAAGCCTGCGAGCCGCGACGAAGGAGGCCCCGTCCGGAAACCCATCCGGCGACCTGTCCGAGGGACTCCGCGCGCGAGATGCGCGTTCGGCGAGCCAGGCGTCGAATTCAGAGACTACCAACCCGCCCGAGCTGTCCTGTGCTGCCGCTGCGCGCGTCGCGAGATGGTTCGCGTACTCGTTCTGCGGATGTCCGCGATGGCCGCGCACCCAGCGCCACTCGTATTGGTGCGGGCGATTGCGCAGGACCGCGATCGCCTCGCGCCAGAGCGCCAGATTCTCGATGGCGCCGCCTTTCCGTGTCCAGCCGCGCCGCGCCCAACCGTGGACCCAGTCGGTGAGTCCATTGATCAGGTAGCGCGAGTCGCTCGTGAAGATGATGCTCAACGCCGACGGTTTGGTCGAGACGGCGCGCACGCCCTCGATCACCGACCGAAGTGCCATGCGATTGTTGGTCGTGGCTGGCTCTGACACCCAATAGTCGCGCCGCACAATCTCGCCTGTGCCCGGGCGCCGATACTCGACCAAGCCACCTGCGCCCCCCGGATTATCGCCCTCTCGGCCATTTCCGAGGCACGATTCGTCGGCGTAAATGGCGAGCAGCGGGAACGATGCACCGCGTGTCTGCCGAGCTGATGGGGGCAAGCGCCTAGCGCCGACTGACAGGCTCGACCGTATCGAGCTCGTCGAGGAAGATCGTCAGCTCATCGCCCGTCGATGGATGCCGTGCGTCCAGGGCTTCGCGGCCGGTGACAACTCGGAGTCGCTCAGGCAGCACGACGAGCTCAATGCCGCGGCGCACGATGGCGATCCGGCCGCCGCCGGCGATTGCGTGTTCGAGCACGTCGTACTGTGCCGGGCTCAAAGGGGGCATGTGGGGGGCACGAGTTTTTGTTGCGCCACAGTATAGTCTCCTGAAGACCGCTCGTCTCGCGACGGCCAGATCTCCGGCGGGCGAGGGCTGTGCGTTGCGGGTCCCCTGACCCCTGGTCAGTGACCCCTCGTCTTCGACCCCAGATCCCGCTGTTTGCCTCGACGGCACGGCTGTTGCCGCCTATGCAGTTATGGATGACGTCGCCGCGTCGATCCGCGCCCTCTCGGAGGCTCGGACTCATACACATCGCGATGCCCGCGGTGCGCCGCAGGACGTGGCGGCGCATCGCGCCGCTGACGCGCCGCACGGGTCGGTTCCGGTCGTGTTGGTGTCCAATCGGGAGCCGTACGAGCACGTCCGGACGGCCGACGGCATCGACGTCCGACGGCCGCCCGGAGGGCTCGTTTCCGCGCTCGACCCCACCGTGCGGCGCACGCACGGCGTATGGGTCGCCTGGGGTTCGGGCACCGCCGATCGCGAAACGGCGGACGCCCACGGGCGACTACCCGCACCTCCGCCGCCCGCCAGGCCGTCGTACGTGCTACGTCGGGTGTGGCTCGACGACGCGGACGTGGAGGGGTACTACCTCGGCTTCGCCAACAGTGTGCTCTGGCCGCTCTGCCACCTCTTGATTCATCACCTGCAGTTCCGCGATGAGGAGTGGTCGCGTTACCAGACGGTCAACGAGCGCTTCGCCGCCGCGGCCCGTGAGGAAGTCGTGCGCCTCGAGCGTTCGGGTCGAGGCGAGCCGGTCGTATGGATCCACGACTATCACCTCGCGCTCGTGGCTGCCGCGTTGCGGCACGCGGCGCCCGGGCTTTTCATTCACCAGTTCTGGCACATCCCGTTCCCGCCACCCGAGATACTGCATCTCCTGCCGTACGGCGTCGTGGAGTCGCTGTTGCGCGGGATGTTGGGCAACGACCTGCTGGAGTTCCACACCGAACGACACGCGGTCAATTTCATTGAGGGTGCATCGCAGCTGCTGCCCGGCGCGACTGCGGATCGTGATGCGCTGGCTATCCACTACGGCGGCCGCACCACCTCGGTTGGAGCCTTTCCCATCAGTATCGACGTGCATTGGTTCGAGACACTGGCGGCGTCGGAGGTGGCCACCGCTCGCGCCGCCGCCTTGCGACGCCGATTCGCGACCGACGGGCGGCAGCTCGGCGTCAGCGTGGACCGTGTCGACTACACCAAGGGGATCCCTGAGCGGCTGCGCGCGCTCGATGTCTTATGGGATCAATCGCCTGAGCTTCGTGGACGTCTCACGGTGCTGATCGTGGCTGTGCCGTCGCGCACTGTGTTGCGGCCGTATCAGTCGCTCGAGCGTGAGATCCTGGAGAGTGTCGCCTCGCTCAACGCCCGGTACGGCACAGCGGACTGGACGCCGATCGTCTTCTTCAACGAGGCGCTGCCGCCTGGTGAGTTGGCTGCGATCTACCGCGCCGCGGATCTGTGCTTGATCTCATCGATTCAGGACGGCATGAACCTGGTGGCGAAGGAGTTCATCGCCTGCCAAATCGATCAGCGAGGCGTCCTCATCCTCAGCCGGTTCACTGGCGCCGCGCAGGAGATCGACGGCGCCGTATTGGTGAATCCGTTCAACGTGGATGGATTCGCGGCCGGCATTCGAACGGCGATCGAGATGGCGCCGGCCGAACGCGCGCGGCGGATGCGCTTAATGCGCGATCACCTCCGTCACGCAACGGTCTTCGACTGGCTCGATGCGGTGACGGCTCGCGTCAACGCCATGTCGGGCCGGGTCCCACTGGCTGACGCCCCGGTCCGCGAATGACCGCGGAATTGTTTACTCCGCCCTGCCCGCCGCAAGCCGCGGCCGAGGTGAGTGGTCAGCCGCGTGCGCCGACAGACCGATACGCGCCGATCTCGGATTATGGCATGATCGGCGACCTCCACACTGCGGCACTCGTGAGCCGCAGTGGGTCCATCGATTGGTATTGCCCTCGATCCTTCGACAGTCCCTCCGTGTTCGCCGCCATCCTCGACGAAACGCGTGGCGGATGCCTGTCGATCCAGCCGACGTCGCCGTATACGGTCGAACAGTGCTACGTCCGTTCCACCGCGATCCTCGTCACGAGGTTCCGGACGGCGACGGGGGTCGTGGACGTGACCGACTTCATGCCAATCATGAGTGGGCGGCGGATGTTTGCGGAGATCCATCGACGAGTGATGTGTGTGAGCGGCGCAGTCGAAGTCGAGGTGGTCTTCGCGCCACGCTTCGACTACGGTGCGTGCCCGACATATGTGCACCCGCGGCGCCACGGATTGCTCGCCACGGATGCCGAGGATCAGGTGCTCACCGTCGCCACCGCGCCCGACATCTGGTGGAGTGTGGAGGGCGGCGTTGCGCGTGCGAAACTCAAGCTCAGCACGATACCAAGCGAGCCTCGCGTCGACGGTCTGGGTGAGCCATTGGCGGGTGGTGATAGCGGCGAGGACCGGAGGAGCACCCGCCCGTGGGGCTGGGCCGCTCTCGCAACGCGCGCTCTGGGCGCCAGTGAGCACGCCAAGGCGAGTGATGTGCCGTCCGAAACCGAGCTGACGGAACCGATCGGGCTTGGCCGAACGGTGGCCCGCGCGGGACACGCGGTGAGACGACTGACCGGCGCGGTCGCCCGCCTTGCCGCTCAGCGCAGCGTCCCGCGGAATCGCACCGCATCGCTCGATTCGCTCGCAGCTGACAGCGCCAGCTCCATCTGGTTCGTCGTCCGATACGACGACGATGAGGTCCGTCCGCTCGCGACTTACGAGTCTGACAGGAAACTGACTGACACCCTCGCGTTCTGGGACACGTGGGTCGGGCAGGTGCAGTACAGCGGTCCGTATCAGGACGCGGTCACGCGGTCCGCCGTGACGTTGAAGCTGATGTGCTATGAGCCCACCGGCGCGATCGTGGCCGCTCCGACGACGTCGCTTCCAGAGCAGATTGGCGGCGTGCGGAACTGGGACTACCGCCTGTCATGGATCCGAGACTCGGCGTTCGTGCTGTACTCCCTGAGCATTCTCGGGCACTCGACCGAGGCCGATCGGTTCATGGAATTCCTGAAGCGGGTCGCGCGCCGGACGACCGACACACACTTGCAGGTCATGTACGGTCTCGACGGCAGGCGCGAGCTGCCCGAGCAAACGCTTCCACACCTGGAGGGATATCGAGGCTCTCGTCCCGTGCGGGTTGGGAACGCAGCGTACGATCAACTGCAGCTCGACGTGTACGGTGAGTTGCTCGAGACGGCCTACTTGTGGAGTCGAACGCGCGTCGTCACAGAGGGGACGTGGGTGACGCTCGAGCGCCTCGTCAACTGGGTCGCCGATCACTGGCAGCAGCCAGACAGTGGCATCTGGGAGGTCCGCGCTGGGCTGCAGCACTACGTCCTCAGCAAAGTCATGTGCTGGGTGGCACTGGATCGCGGGATCCGGATGGCGCGCGAGTTTTCACTGACTGCGCCGCTGGACCGATGGGAGGCGGAGCGCGCCGCCGTGCATGCCGACGTGCTGGCGCGGGGCTTCAACGAGGCGAAAGGCAGCTTTGTGCAGCACTATGGCACGGACGCCCTCAATGCATCCAATCTCGTCATTCCGATGGTTGGATTCCTCCCGCACAGCGATCCGCGCGTCGTCGGGACCGTGCAAGCCACACTGCGCGAGTTGACCGACGCCGGACAGGAGTTTGTGTACCGCTATCGAAACGACGACGGGATCGCTGGCGAAGAAGGCGTGTTTTCGATCTGTACCTTCTGGCTGGCCGAAGCCCTGGCGTTGTGCGGAGACCGGCAGCGCGCGAAAGCCATCTTCGAGCGCATGCTCCGTCAGGCCAACCACGTCGGGCTCTACAGCGAGGAGCTCGATCCCGAAACCGGCGCTTTCCTCGGCAACTTCCCGCAGGCGTTCACGCACATTGCGCTGATCAACTGTGCGCACGTGTTGGAGAGGACGGGAGAGGCTGGACGTTAGACGTTGGACGTTAGACGCAAACCTCAGGGGCTGGCCGCGCTGCATCCAGCTGGCCGTGAGGTTTGTCTCCAACGTCTAACGTCCAACGTCTAACGTCTGATCTGTTCAAACGCCTTCCACCCGTACTCACGCACGAGCGAACCCTGCTCATCCAGACGCGGCGGTGGGAATCGCACGTGTCCGGGGACGGATGGGGCGACGCCAGTGAGGGGCGAGGCGTCGGTGTCGCTCAAGGCCTCGCGCACCGTACGCACCACGCCACACGGCACTTGGGCGGCCGTGAGGTCCGCGACCCAGTCGGCGGCAGTTCGCTGTCGCACGCGGTCGGCGATCGCCGCGACCACGCGCTCGCGCGCGCGCACGCGGCCGGCGTTGGTGGCGAGCGCCGGGTCGCCAGCCAGCGTTGTGAGATCGAGCACGCCGGCACAGGCGCGCCATTGGGCGTCAGTGCCCACAGCGATCGCAATTGGGCGATCGGCCGCGTCGAAGAGCTGATACGGGACGAGGTTTGGGTGGGCGTTCCCCCACCGTTTCGCATCCTCGCCGCTGACCAACGCGTTCTGGGCAACGTTGACGAGTGCGGCCGTCGCGCTCTGTGCCAGCGAGATGGAGAAGTGGCGAGCCTCCGGACTGAGCTCCATGCGGTCGCGGGCAAGGAGCGCTGCGAGTACCGCCACTGCGGCATCCTTGCCGGCGACCACATCAGCGAGCGCGACTCCGATCTTCGATGGCGGGCCGGCTGGCTCCCCGGTGATGGCCATCCAGCCCTGCTCGGCTTGGACGACGAAGTCGTACGCAATACGTCTGCTCGTGGAACCGAACCCCGAGATGGTGCACCACACGAGGCGTGGGTGTCGCTCGAGGAGCTTCCGGGCCTCGAGGTTGCGGTGCTCGAGCATACGGGGTCGAAAGTTGTCAACGACGACGTCTGCGCCCTCGATGAGCTTCCGGATCAGCGCTTGCCCGTCCGGGCTGTCGAGGTCAGCCGCCACGCTCCATTTGTTTCGATTGACGCTCAGAAAGTAGGCGCTCTGACCCGAGTCGTCGAACGGCGGACCCCAGGTGCGACTGTCATCTCCTGAACCCGGCCGCTCGATCTTGATGACATCCGCCCCGAGGTCGCCGAGCAGCATTGTACACAGCGGCCCGGCCAACACGCGTGTCAGGTCGAGCACTTTGATTCCAGTGAGATAATCATGACGCCATTGTGTCATAATAATGTCGTTACTTTCTCCTTGGATTTGTGCGGCGCTGCGGGCTGGGGACGCGTCGAATGTGCCTTGCATAGATGATGAAAAATCATATACTTACCGCCGCGCGCGACCGCACAGGACGGCGGGGCGGTTCGCGTCATGGATCCGGTACCTTACGCCGCGCTCGTGAAGCCTTCAATACATTACTATCGGGGGCCTGAAAGACCGGCGGGCCACCCCCGCGACCGAGGGCGGACGGAGCACGTACCCTATGGCGGATAAAGTGCAAATCACCACCGATGTACGACCAGCCACGGACGGGTCGCCACCGGCGGCGCCGACGCCCCCCAAGCGGAGTCCGGGGCATCGCGGGGCCGACGTTCGCGACACCGTGGCTGAGATGGCGGCCAAGGCCGCTGAGATCAGTCAGGAGGCCGGCAGCAAGATGGCTGCGGCCATGAAGGACGTCATCAGTGCGGCCGCCGGGCTGTCCGGGTTCGCGATCGAGAGTGCCAGGGACCTGGTCCAGTATATGGTCCGCCGAGGCCAAATGACGCAGGAAGAGGCGGATAAGCTCATTCGCGAAGCCGAGGCTGCCGACGCCAAACGGAACCCGCACCCCGTTCCTCCTCCGTCGCGTGTTCCCAAACCGCCACCACCGCCACCGGCCGAGCGCACGGAAGCCCTGTTGAGCACGGCGTTTGGAGTGCCGCGCCCGACTCCGGTTGGCGTGCCTCGAGCGCAGGAACCTGTGCTGGTGGCGGCGCCGGCAGACCGGGCCCGACCGGCCCCCCCGCGGCCTCCCGAGGTCCAGCGGGCATCGGCGCCGGCTAAAAAAGTTGTTGCCAAGCCCAAGAAGAAGGCAGCTGCGCCGGCCAAGCCAAAGGCAGCGGCCACCAAGGGCCCAAAGAAGAAGGCCACGGCCAAGCGGTAGCGCGGCGTCGTTGTTACCTCCCGCGCCGGGGATCGTCTGGCGGACGTGACTGTCGCGCTTCGATACTCCGGTGCTGCAGCGGGTCTATACACCGGGCGGGGAACGGGTTATGGTAGCGCCGTGAAAACGACGGTGACCGAAGTCCAGGCTGACCAAGTCGAAGCCGATCAGCAGATCATAGCGAGAGTCCTGGCGGGCCACCGCGAGGACTTCTCGCTTCTGATCGGCCGCTACAGCGACGCCCTCTACCGACACGCCCTCGGTATGACGGGAAGCCCCGATGTTGCGGAAGACATCCTCCAAATGTCCTTTATCAAAGCCTACCAACACCTCGCGGAGGTGCGGGGACGCTTTGATGCTTGGGTGTTCCGGATTGTAGCCAACGGATGCAAGGATTGGCTCAAGAACATCCGGCGCACGCACCTCAGCTACGACGAGGATGACCAACCGTCAGGATATGCAACTCCTGAAGAGGACCTCGACCGTACCGAGTTGCGTGGCGATCTCGACCGTGCTCTCGCAGCGCTTGCTCCTAGCTTACGGGAAGCATTCGTGATGAAGCACGTGGAAGGGCGCTCGTACGAAGAGATGGCTGATTTGCTTGGTACAACTGTGGGGGCCCTGAAAATGCGCGTTCATCGCGCACGCGAGGCGCTCCAAGTTCTTCTAGAGGAGAAATACGCCTGATGCATGACGACCTGAATGCGCGCGAGGGGCGTGACGAGACACCCCGTTCCCGCGTGCCCGAGCCGACAAAGGCTGGAGCCGTTGGCCCCCAGCGGACCAGCGACGGGTCGCGAATGGCCGATCGCGAGGTCCCCATTGAGCTGACGCGTACCCCGGATCTCGTCCACGCCTGGCTGGATGGCGAAATTCCGGAGTCGAGTCTCCGCGGCGCTGAGGCCGTGCGCCACGTCGAGTTCTGGAAGCGCGTGGATCACGACCTGGAAGTGAAACGTCAAATGCACGCACCCGCTGACATGACCGACCGGATCATGGCGGCCCTGCCGGAAACGACGCCTAGCCTCGTGTCGCCCTGGTGGAATCGGCCGGTCGAGATGAATCCGCTCGCGGTCGCTGCGGCTGCGGCTGGTTTGCTTGCCCTTGGGACTGCCTTGGGTGCGTCGCTGAGGAGATAGGGAGGGCTAGACGTTGGACGTTAGAAGGACAAACCTCGAGGCCGGCACGATGTACCGTGATCGGCCTCGAGGTTTTTTTCCAACGTCCAACGTCCAGTCTCTCAGATCTGTATCGCCCGTCCCAGCACCGCCAGAGCGGCCTCCTTGGTCGCTTCGGACAGCGTGGGATGCGCATGCACCGTCGGGCCGATGTCGTCCGCGCTCGCGCGATACTCGAAGCCCAGCACGACCTCCGCGATCAGCTCCGAGACGTTGGGGCCGACCAGGTGTGCGCCGAGCAGCTCATCGGTCCCCGCGTCCGCAATGAATTTCACGAAGCCCGCGACATCGCCCAGCGTGCGCGCTCGTGCGTTGGCCGAATACGGGAATTTCCCGACTTTGTACGGTCGTCCCGACCCTTTGACCTCGTGTTCGGCCAGGCCGACGACGGCGACCTCCGGCCACGTGTAGACAATCGAGGGGATCGAGTGGTAGTGCATGCGGCTGGGCTGACCCGCAATTACCTCCGCCGCGACCACCCCCTCTTCTTCGGCCTTGTGCGCGAGCAGCTTCCCGCCGACGGCGTCGCCGATCGCGTACACGTGCGGCAGGTTGGTCCGGAGCTGGTCGTCGACGAGAATCTCGCCGCGCGCCCCCAACCCGAGGCCGAGCGCAGCCGCATCGATGCCCGTCAAACTGGGCCGCCGTCCGATCGACACGAGGACGTAGTCGCCCTCCACGCGATCGGTCGCTCCACCATCCTTTTGCATCTCGACGCTCACACGAGCCCCACGCCGGCCGCCGCCGGTGACTCGCACGCCCGTTCGGAGATCGAACCCCTGCTGGCGAAATACCTTCTCCATCTCGCGCACGACGTCCGCGTCGTAACCGGGGAGGATGGTGGGCTCGAGCTCCAGCACCGTCACCCGCGAGCCGAGTCGCCGCCAGACGGAACCGAGCTCGAGCCCGATCGCGCCACCGCCAATCACGATCAGCTGCTCCGGCACCTCGGGGATGCGCAGCGCGCCGACGTTCGAGAGAATCCGCTCTTCGTCGAACCGCAAGAAGGGGAGCTCGATCGGCACCGATCCCGTCGCGACGATGACGTCACACGCTTGATACCGCGTGACCGCGCCCGCGCCGTCAGTGACCTCGACCACGTTGTTCGCGCGGAGCACGCCGCGACCCTTGGCCCAGGTGATCTTGTTCTTCCGGAACAGGAACTCGATCCCCTTCGTGTTCTGAGCGACGACGTCGTCCTTGCGCTTCATCATGCGCGGCAGGTCGAGCGTCACCACTGCCGCGTGAAATCCGTGCTCGGACGCGTGGAGCTTGGTGAACTCGAAGTGTTCAGAGCTTGTCAGCAGGGCTTTCGACGGAATGCATCCCACGTTGACGCATGTGCCGCCCAGGGTCTTGTCCTGCTCGACGCATATCGTCTTCAATCCGAGTTGCGCGGCACGAAGGGCGGCGACATAACCGCCGGGGCCCCCGCCAATGACGACAACGTCGGTGGCCGTCGGAGACGCAGGCGTCACGTCACCAGCATCGACGCCGGATCTTCCATCAGCTCCTTGATGCGGAGGAGGAACAACACGGCCTGCTGACCATCGACCAATCGATGATCGTAGGAGAGGGCCACGTACATCATCGGCCGGATCACGACCTGGCCACCGATCGCGACGGGTCGATCCTGAATCTTGTGCAGTCCGAGGATGCCGACCTGCGGATAGTTGAGGATCGGCGTCGAGACCAGCGATCCAAACACCCCACCGTTCGTGATCGTGAAGGTCCCGCCCATGAGGTCGTCGACCGCCAACTTGCCGGCACGGGCCCGCGCGGCGAGCGCCGTGATGTCTCGCGCGATATCGAGCATCCCCTTGGCATCGGCATCCCGAATCACCGGAACGACCAGCCCCTGATCGGATGCGACGGCGATGCCCATGTTGACATAGTGCTTGTAGACGATCCAGTCGTCCTCGATCTGCGCGTTCACCACGGGATACTGCTGGAGGGCCACACACGCGGCCTTCACGAAGAAGGGCATGTAGCTCAGCTTCACGCCGTGCTCGCGCTCGACGCGCTCGCGCAAACGGTCGCGCAGCGCGCTCACCGCCGACATGTCGATCTCGTTGAACGTCGTCAGGTGTGCCGTGGTGTGTTGCGCCTGCACGAGATTTTCCGCGATTCGCTTGCGGCGGGTGGTCATCTTCTCGCGGGTCTCGCGCGGCCCGCCCGCGGCGGGCGGTGTGCGCAGGCCAGTCGGCGCCCCAGCGCGCGCGGCCACCGGGGGCGGGGTAGGCGCCGCTGCGGGGGCCGGTGCGGATGGCTCCGTACGCGTGACTGGCGGCTGCGGGCTCACTAAGGCGCGACCACCTTGTTCCATGACGTCAGCCTTGCTCACAACGCCACCGCGCCCGGTGCCCGCGACGGTGGCGAGATCGACCCCTTCGCGCGCGGCCACGCGCTGCGCTGCCGGAGAGGCCCGTACCGCGCCGTCCGTGCCCTTGCGCGGCGGTACGGTCGCCCCGGCGCTCGCTCCCGCGGTTCCGGTCGCGGCTGGAGCAGCGGCCGCTGACGCTGCGAGTGCTGCCTGCGCTGGCGCCGCGACGGTTGCCGGCACCGCCGTGTCGTCCACCTGCCCGAGCAGCTCGTCGACCTTCACGACGTCCCCGGCCTGCTTGGCGTGCGAGACGAGCACGCCGGGCTTCAGGGCCGGTACCTCGACCGTCACCTTGTCGGTTTCGAGCTCGACGATCGTTTCGCCAGCAGCGACGGCGTCACCGGGCTGTTTGGCCCAGCGGGAGACCGTGGCTTCGACAACAGACTCGCCGAGTGGTGGGACCTTGATGGCGATCATGGTAGGCGCCGAAAGACGATTGGGAGCGAGCGGCGGGAACGCAATATAACTTCCCAGAACGACAACAACGGGCGGGCTGAAGTCCGCCCCTCCACGTTAAAGCGGTGCGAGCACTGACCATCAGCGCGCACGGCGGACTGGAGCGGCTGACGTGCCGCGACGATCTGCCGGACCCTGTCCTCGCGAATCCGATGGACGTACGCGTGCGCGTGCACGCGGCCGCACTCAACCATCTGGATCTGTTTGTAGTCGGCGGGCTGCCGGGTGTCACGATCGAGCCGCCGTGGGTGCTCGGGGCGGACGCCGCCGGCGTCGTCGACCAGGTCGGGCAGGACGTGCGAGGCGTCGCGGTCGGCGACTTCGTGATCATCAATCCCGGGGTGAGTGACGGGACCTGCCCGTACTGTCGCGCGGGAGAGCAATCGCTCTGTCTTCGATTCCAGATCCTGGGGGAGCATCGGCCGGGTACGTTCGCCGAGTACGTGGTGGTGCCGGCGGTCAACGTCCGTACCGTGCCGGCGCCGCGAGCCGACGATGCAGGCCACCGCGCGGACGCAGCGGCGGCCGCAGCGTTCACGTTGGCGACGCTTACCGCCTGGCGCATGCTGGTCACGCGAGCGCGAGTCGCTGCCGGTGAATCCGTCCTGATCTGGGGCATCGGCGGCGGCGTCGCGCAGGCGGCACTGCAAATCGCGAAGAGCCGGGGTGCGCGAGTGTGGGTGACATTGGGGCATGACGCCAAGTTGCGGCGGGCGGCCGAACTGGGTGCGGACGAGACGATCAACCACCGCACCACTGACGTCGGCCGCGCGATTCGTGATCGCACCGGCAAACGGGGCGTGGACGTCATCATCGATTCGGTGGGCCACGCGTCGTGGTCCCAATCGCTGACCGCGCTTGGCCGCGCGGGGCGCCTCGTGACCTGTGGAGCGACATCCGGCCCCATGGTGGAGACGGACATCCGGCGGATGTTCTGGAATCAGTGGACACTCATGGGATCGACCATGGGCAACGAGTCGGAGTTCGATGCCGTAGCGGCCGAGTTTCGCGCGGGGCGCCTGCGGCCAGTCGTCGACCGCGTGTTCCCGTTGGATGAGGGGCTCGCGGCGTTGCAGCGATTGCAGGCCGACGAGCAGTTCGGGAAGATCGTGCTGGATTGCCGCGGCGGATGAGCGACGCGCCAGGCACCCCGGGCCCGCCGGGCGATACCGACGGCGGAGCGGGGGCAGACGCTCGTGCGCAGTACGCCCGAGAGGAGCAGGAGCGGATCCAAGCGGAATGGGTTGCGGGCGGCGCGGCGAGCTGCCCGCGGTGTGGCGTCTCGATGCACCACCGCGCGATCGGCGGCGGCTCGTTCGGCTTGGGCTATGCCCGGCGCCGCGTGTGGCTCCTCTGTCCACGGTGCCGCCGCAGTGCGATGTTTGATGTCGCGAGAGGAACGCGGAACTAGACTGCCGACCCCGCCCTTGGGCCCATGCAAACCGACACGCTCAGCTTCGCCAACCGCCTGCAGGTCAGCTTCTCACAGATCATCGAGTACGTACCGCGATTCGTCGTCGCGTTGTTGCTGGTGTTCGTGGGCTACTTGATCGCCCGACTGCTCGGGCGATTCACCGAGCGGTTGCTGCGGCGCATCCGGTTCAATCGCATCCTCGAGGCGGGCGGCGTCATGGACGCGGTCGAACGCTCCGGCTCGCACCTGAACCCCACGCGTGTCGTGGCGGATCTCGTGTTCTGGAGCGTCATGTTCGCGGTGCTCGTGATCACGGCGAACGCCGCCGGTTTCGCGTCGCTGGCGAACGTGTTTTCCGAGCTCGTTGGGTACGTGCCGAGCGTGGTGGCGGCGATTGCGATCATCATCGTTGGCATTCTCCTGGGCGCGCTGGTCGGCGGCTTGATCATGGTGTCGGCGGGTTCGCTGCGCGGCGGGCCGACGCTGGCTCGGGTCGGGCGGGGTGGGGTCATTCTGCTCGCGGTGTTCATGGCGCTGCAACAGCTGGGCGTCGCCACGCAGATCGTCACGACGGCGTTCGCGATTCTCTTTGGTGCGGTGGCGCTCGCGCTGGCGCTGGCCTTCGGCCTGGGGAGCCGCGACCTCGCTGGCGAGATCACGCGCCAGTGGTACGAGCAATACCGCGCCGAGCGCGAGGCGATCGCGCGCGAGAGCGCCGCGCATGAGCGAGCCGAAGCGGCGGCCGAAGAGCTGATTGGGTCGGGGTCAGACCGGCTTGACAACTGAGCGGTCCCGTGGTCCGGGTATGGCGACCTCATCTGCAGCTGCAAGTGGCGCCATCACAATAGGTTAGGGCTCACTGCACCGGTTGCGTCGCCGGTCGATATCGGGTACTTTTCGGGGTTCCTGCGCGGAGGTCGGCGGTGGCTGATGTGGCCGCTGCCGCGTGACCTCCGTGCGCGCCGCACGCTCTTGCTGCGGCCGCGTTGTTCCCTCGAGACAGAGTCATGACCGCACCAAACAACAGAGAGCGGATCCTCCCTCGGCTCATCGACGACGAGATCAAAGAATCGTTCATCAACTACTCGATGAGCGTCATTGTCTCGCGTGCGTTGCCCGACGTGCGCGATGGATTGAAGCCCGTGCATCGACGCGTGCTGTACGCGATGAACGAGCTGGGATTGGTGCCGGGTCGCCCGTACAAGAAGTCCGCCACGGTCGTCGGCGACGTGCTCGGCAAGTATCACCCGCACGGCGACATGTCGGTCTACGATGCGATCGTGCGCATGGTGCAGGATTTCTCGCTGCGCTATCCGCTCGTCGACGGACAGGGCAACTGGGGCTGTTTCACGGGCGACACGAGGATCAAGCTGCTCGACGGCACCGAGCGATCCTTCGCGGAGCTTGCCGAGCTTCCGGGGGACCAGATTTTTCATGTGTACTCGGTCGACGCGACCGGGAGCATTGAAGTCGGTGAGGGGCATTCGTCACGGATCACCCGCCGCAAGGCGCCGCTCGTCGAGCTGACGTTCGACGACGGGTCCAAGGTGCGGTGCACGCCCGATCACCGATTCATGTTGCGCGATGGCAGCTGGAAAGAAGCCGCCCATCTCACGATTGACGACAGCCTCCTAGCGGGCCATTTCGATACGGCGCCGGTGAATGCGCGGACGCGTGACTACCTGCGAGTTCGCCAGCCCGTGACAGGCGAATGGGAGTTCGTCCATCACGTCGCCGATCGTTTCAATGCCGATCGGGGCTTTGGGACGGCTGTGAAAGGCCCGTTCGTTCGGCATCACCGTAACTTCGACCGCTTCGACAACAGGCCGAACAACATCGTGCGCATGGAGTGGCTCGGGCATCTCCATCTGCATGCCGAGCATCTTCGCGATTTGTGGCAACGCGATGACTTTCGCGCTGCGCAGCGACGAGGGATGCAGACGTATCACGCTGCCCACCCTGAGGCGGCCGAAGCGAATCGCCAACGCCTCCGCGCCCGAAACGCGTCTGTCGATTTCAGGACCGCGAACGGGCCACGCATTTCGAACGCTCTCAGGGAGCGGTTTGCGCGACAACCGGAGCTGGCGTCGGAGCTCGCAGCGCGTATGCGCGCGCTGTGGCAGGATCCCGACTACCGGCTGCGCATGTGCCGAGCTTTGAGAGGCATTGAGAAGCGGCCGCTGTCGGACGAGCAGCGGCGACGAGTCTCGCGGCTCATCGCCGAGAAGAATAAGGCTATGTGGAACGACTCGGTGAAACGAGCCGAAATGGTCGAAGCGATTGTCGCCGCTTTGCGTGATCCTGGGCGGCGCCAGGTTCTGAGTGAGCGCTCGCGGCGCCTGTGGCTCGATCCCGCGTACAGAGCCAAGTACCCCGCGGGGCAACATGCGCGCATGGCGGCGGTATTGTGGTCAGATCCGCACACCACCGAGCTACACCGCGCCAAAATAGCGCGTCAATGGTCCGACCCCGCCTTTCGCGCTCGGCACTTGGCCGGACGCCAAACTGACTGGGCCGCCCGTCGTGCTCGAAATCCGAGCGTGATGAAAGATCTGGCGGATCGTGCAGCGGCTGCCCTGGCCGAGCGGTGGGCGGATGACGAGTATCGCGCCAGAGTCATGCGTGCGAAGATCGCCGGTTACGCGTCGCGACTGATCGCCGAGGCCGGTCGTGACGGCGTATCGCCCGCCATTTTCGATGCGCGCCGGGCTGGTAACTGGGTCCCGAAGAGCGACAAGGCGTCAGCCTATTTCGGCGGGTTTTCGGAACTGCTCGACGCAGCCGCGACGCACAACCATTGGGTTGTGCACGTTCGCCATCTCGATCAGCTCTCCGATGTCTATGACATTACGGTCGACGAGCATCACAATTTCATGCTCGCGAACGGTTGTGTCGTGTCGAACAGCGCTGATGGCGACAACGCGGCGGCTTATCGCTACACCGAGGCGCGGCTCACGCGGGTCGCGATCGAGCTGCTCTCGGACATCGACAAGAACACCGTCGATTTCGCACCGAATTTCGACGACCGGCTGCAGGAGCCCAAGGTCCTGCCGTCGGGGTTCCCGAATCTCATCATCAATGGATCGTCAGGCATCGCGGTCGGCATGGCGACCAACATTCCGCCGCACAACCTCCGCGAGGTCATCAGCGCGGTCATCGCCCTGATCGATGATCCCGAGTTGACGATTGGCGAGCTGCGCAAGCTCATCAAAGGGCCCGGACTTCCCGACCGGCGGCTACATCTACGGCCGGCAGGGCATCAAGGACTACCAGGAGACCGGACGCGGCAAGATCGTGATGCGGGCGCGTGCGGTGATCGAGGAGCGCGAGTCGGGACGGTCGCAGATCGTCGTGACCGAGCTGCCCTATCAAGTCAGTGGCGGAAAGCTCGAGGAAGTGATCCGCGATCTCGTCGCCGACAAGAAGCTCGAGGGAATCACGGCGATGCGGAACGAGACCAGCCGCGAGGGCCGCCGCATCGTGCTCGAGCTTCGTCGCGATGCGATTCCGCGTGTGGTCCTCAATCAGCTGTACAAGCACACGCCGATGCAAACGACCTTCGGCGTGATCATGCTGGCGCTCGTACCAGATCCGCAGACCCGGCAGCTCGTGCCGAAGGTCCTCGGCCTCAAGGAACTGCTCGGGCACTACATCACGCACCGCCACGACGTCGTCGTACGCCGCTCGCAGTTCGAGCTCGACAAGGCGCTCGAGCGGGAGCACATCCTCGAAGGGCTCAAGATCGCCGTCGATAACATTGACGAGGTCGTGAAGCTGATCCGGAAGGCGGAGGACACGCCACAGGCGAGCACGCGGCTGCAGTCGCGCTTCAAGCTCAGTGAGAAGCAGGCCGAAGCCATTCTCAACATGCGGCTGGCCAAGCTCACCGGTCTCGAGATCGAGAAACTGGAGGCCGAGCTCAAGGACGTCCGCGCGACCATCCGCGACCTGCGCGCGCTGCTGGAGTCGCGGCCGCGGCGCATGAAGCTGATCAAGGAGGAGCTGGCGCACGTCGCCGAAGAGTACGGTGACGACCGGCGGTCGGAGATCATCAGCGACGAGGGGGAGTTCACGATCGAAGACCTGATCGCCGAGGAGGACATGGTGATCACGGTCTCCCACTCCGGCTACATCAAGCGCACAGCGGTCTCCACTTATCGGCGCCAGCGGCGTGGGGGGCGCGGTCTCTCGGGACAGGATCTCAAGGACCACGACTTCATCGAGCACCTGTTCATCGGCTCGACGCACGACCACATCCTGTTCTTCACGGACGACGGTCGATGCTTCAAGATCAAAGTCCACGAGATTCCGCAGGCTGGCCGCGCGACGAAGGGCCGGCCGATCGTGAACCTGATCAACGTGTCGCCCGATACGTCGGTCAAGGCCATGCTGCCCGTGACGGACTTCTCCGCGAATCAGAATCTGCTCTTTTGCACGCGGAAGGGCACCGTCAAGAAGACGGCGCTTTCGGAATACGCGAATCCGCGCACCAATGGCATCAAGGCGATCAAGGTCGAGGCCGGCGATGAGTTGATCGATGTGCAGGTGACGAGCGGGACCAACGATGTCATCCTCGCCACGCGTCACGGCCTGTCGGTGCGGTTCCACGAGTCCGACGTGCGGGAAATGGGGCGTGACACGACCGGCGTGAAGGGGATCGAGCTGCGCTCGGACGATGCGGTGGTCGGAATGGTCATCATCCGCCGCGAAGCGACGATCCTCGTCGTCACGGAGAACGGCATGGGGAAGTGCTCCCACATCGAGGAATACCGCGTGCAGCGCCGTGGCGGGAAAGGCATCATCACGGTGAACCGCACGGAGAAGACCGGTGACGTCGTCGGGGTGATGGAAGTGCTCCCGGCAGACGAGATCATGCTGATTACCATGCAGGGGTTGATCATTCGGTCCTCGGTCGCACAGGTCCGGGTCACGGGCCGGATCGCCCAGGGGGTCAAGCTCGTGCAGCTCGATGCCGGCGACCGCGTCACGGCCGTGGCGCGCGTGGTCCCAGAAGAGGCCGTCGGGCCCGATGGCGAGCCGGCCAGTGCGACCCCGGGCGGGCCGGACGAGGTCCTGGACGGCGAGGATTAGACGCTTGGCGTAAAACGTCTCGGTTCAGCACGCCAAACGTTTCCGAGAGGGTAAATCGGGCTCATGTATACAAGGGCGGTCGCCGTAAAGACCGCCCTTGTTGCGTGTTGCACGCAGTGCTCGTCAAAGGGCGTCAAATCGTGATTGCGAGCAATGTTTGCAACGTGGAAATCGCTTGTTTAGGGCAATGCATACTGTCGAGCCCGTCAATATCTTTACGGTGTTGAGACGCGTACCTAGGTTAGAGCGCCTTAACACGACGCCCCTTTTCACCGCCTCACAGGCTGGGGGGCACATGCGGTTGCCCTGGCGTCCATACCTTCGCCTACGCTGACATAACCGCTTGTATCGCATGGAATTACCAGGCATGAGCCCGGTTCCGGAGGCTCGCCACTCGTCGACCCCGCCCCTTGGGGGTGTCGGCGCCGAACGGGCGCAAAAGCGACCGCTGGACGACCGCGGGCGATTTGCGGCCGCGCTCGGCGCGTCGACGCTGACGGGCCCGGCGGACATCGCCATGGCCGAGTCCGTCGACAACGAGTGGCCGGCGGGGGATTGGGCGCCGAACCGCCCGGAGATTCAACTCCGCGCGATCGCCGGTGGCGTCCCAGCCGCCCGAGCGGGCGCTGCCGAGCAACCTGCTCCGGACGCATACAGCGAGATCGACCAAGCCGAGGGGACGCCGGGTACGAGCGAATGGCCGGTCAGCGACCCGCCGCGCCGCTCCGACGATCGGGATCCGGTCGGGGCCGAGCGCGACGTGCTCTTATGGCAGCGGTGGGCGCGTTTTCTGGGTGCCGCCCTGATGGTGGCGGCGGCAATCGCCCAGCACGGTCGGCCAGCGAGCGCAGCCACGTGGGCGCCGTTGCTGGAGCTCGCTCTGGCCTATGGGGCCGTCACGGCGATGGTGGCGTGGTTCCTCCGATATGCTTCTGCGGAGACTGTCCCGCCACGTTTGCCAGCGCTCATCATGACCTTCGACCTCGTCGCTGCTGCCGGAACGGTGTACCTCACTGCGCCGGCGCGCGAGTACGATCGGATCCTGGTGCTGGGGCTGGTCATCACGCAGGTCGCCGTGGTCTACTACGGACTCTCCTGCGCGCTCTGGGGACTCGCCGGGACGATTGGGGCGTACCTCGTGGGCTCCTTGCTGCTGCCACCGGCGGTCGCAGGCTTGCCGGAGTCGCGAATCACGGTCGCTGCCGATACCGCCACGTTCGCGTTTGCTGGCCTCGTGCTGCTGTACACGTTCGGAACGTTCCGGGCCCGCATGAACGCCCTGCGGCGTTTCTGCCGGGACGTCGAGATCGGGGACCTCGGCGGCACCTACGACGTCAACGCCGAGCGGCGGCCAGACGACCTGACGCTGCTGGCGCGCAGCGTCGACGAGATGCGGCAGCGACTCATCGAATTGATCGGCACGGATCCGCTCACCGGATGTCTCAACCGGCGCGCGCTCGAGACGCGGCTCGCCCGCGACTGCCGTCACGCAAAGCGCCGTGGCACGCCGCTGGCTATTCTGGCCGTCGACGTGGACCACTTCAAGTCGATCAACGACAGCTTCGGCCATCCGTTCGGTGACTTTGTCTTGCAGGCGGTGGCGGAGATCATGAAGGAGACGGCCCGCGACACCGACGCGGTCGCCAGACTTGGCGGTGACGAATTCATCCTCGTTCTGCCCGATACCGGCTGGCAAGGCGCGACGACCTTTGCCGAGCGCCTGCGCCGCAATGTCGACGACCACATCTTCGGCGACGACGTGACGTCGCTGCAGGTGACGATCTCGGTCGGCGTCGCCGTCGCGCGCGCGGTCGATGATCAGCCGCCATCGGCGCTCCTGGCCGACGTAGACCGAAGCCTCTATCGTGCCAAGTCCGCTGGTCGAAACCGCATTAGCGCGTGAACGCAGCGTGGCTGTCTCGCACCCCGATGCCACCGGCGATGGCGACCAGCCGGTGATCGCCAATACGCGCATTCTCGTAGCGGACGATGATCCGGCCGTCCTGCAGACGGTCGCGTGGGTGCTGAAGGAGCAGGGCTACGATGTCAGCGCGGCCAACGGCGGCCAGGCGTTGTTCGAGCGACTGGAGCAGGAGATGCCGGACCTGCTGCTGCTCGATGTCGCCTTGCCAGGGGCGGACAACTATCAGATGCTCGAGCGCATTAAGGCCGACGATCGCTGGCGCGACCTGCCGGTCCTGATGGTGTCGGCGCTGCCGCCTGACGAGGCCACCGTGCGCACCCTCGGCCTGGGTGCCGCGGACTTCGTACGGAAACCCGTGCGTGTCCGGGAGCTGCTCGCCCGCATCCAGGCCCAGCTGCGGGTCCGCGCTGCGTTGACGGCCGCGCGCGAGGCACTGCGGAGCAAGGATGCAGAGCTGCAACGGGCGCGCGAGGATGCGGAAAGTCGACGCAAGCTCGTCGACATCCTCCATGAAGTCACCGGCGACCTGTCGTCCGACGAGATCTACCACATCGTCGCGCGGCGTGTGGCACGTGCGCTCAACATCTCGCACTGCTCCGTCATTCTGGCGCGGCCCGGTGATGAGTTCGGGATCGTGGCGACATCCTACGAGAATCCGCCGCTCCGCAACCTGCAGATCAACCTCGACCGGTATCCCGAGGTCCGCGCGGCCCTCGACGGTGGGTCGCCGATGTTGATCGAGGACCTGCGGACCAGCCCTCTCTACGATCGCGTCCGGACGATCTGGCTGCGTGAGGGGATCAGCGTGGCGATCCGGTCCGTGATCGCGCTCCCGTTCACGGTGGACCGCGCGCAAGCCGGGGTATTCTTCCTGCGGCGCACGGGTGAGGAGCCGCCACTCACGAGTGAGGATGTCGAGTTCGCCGATACGGTGATCCGGGCAGCGGTCGCGACGATCCAGCGCGCCCAGGTCATCGAGACCACGCGCGCGGACAACGCCCGGCTCGAAGCGCTCGCCCACACGGATCCGCTGACACAGGTCCTCAACCGGCGCGCGCTCACACTGCGTCTCACCTCGGAGATCGATCGCGCGCGGCGCTACAACTCAGTGTTGACGCTGCTCATGATCGATCTCGATCACTTCAAGCGGGTCAACGACACCTACGGTCATCTGACCGGGGACGACGCCTTGCGGGAAGTGGCGGCCCTTCTGCAACATGCGGTGCGTAGCGTCGACGTGGTCGCCCGCTATGGGGGCGAGGAATTCATTGTCGTGCTGCCGGAGACGGCAGAGGCGGGCGCGGTTGCGTTCGCCGAGCGCATTCGCGAACGCATCGCGGACCAGGCCTTCGCGGTCATCTCCGCGCCAGGTCCCTCCGGCGCCGGTCTGCGACTGACGGCGAGCATCGGCGTCGCCACGTTCCCCAGCCCGCGCGTGGACTCCGCGGAAGATCTGTTCGCCCAGGCGGACGCCGCGCTCTACCGGGCCAAGTCCGAAGGACGGAACCGCGTTCGGACATAAGTGACGACGCAGTGGCCTGAAGCGCCCGCGCTTCTTCCCGCCGGGGGCACGCTCGTGGCCGCCTTCGTCGCGGCGGCGGTATTCTTTGCCTCGGCGTCCGAGCGCGGATGGGCGCAGCAACTCGCGGGGAGCGCCCAGCCGAGTGTCGACAGCGCGGGCAATCGCGCGCCGATCGAGCCGGATCCCGTGCTGACACCGGGTGCGACGCTCCCGGTCACCGTCGGCGACATCTGTGCAAGCGGGTACACCCGCAAGGTGCGCAACGTGCCAGCCGAGGTGAAACGCGAGGTGTACCGACGGTATGGCATTCGACACCACCGGAAGGGCGAGTTCGAGATGGACCACCTCATCAGCCTCGAGCTCGGTGGTTCCAACTCGGAGCGTAACCTGTGGCCGGAATCGAACTGGACGACGCCATGGAACGCGCGGGTCAAGGACGCTCTCGAGAATGCGCTCCACCGCGAGGTCTGCGCCGGCCGTGTTCCGCTTGGCACCGCGCAGCACGAGATTGCGAGTGATTGGATCGCGGCCTACCAGAAATACGTGAGAAAAAAGAAGAAGTTGGACGTTGGACGTTAGACGTTGGAGGCTTGACGTTGGACGTTGGAACAGAGAACCTCGAGGCCAGCCACTATGCAGCCAGCTGGTCCCCGAGGTTTGTTCTAACGTCCAACGTCTAACGTTCCAACGTCAAAGACCTACACCCATTGACCATGGCCGCAAACAAAAAGCTCACCGGCGTACTCGTCGGACGCACTGCCGTCCGCGTCGATCAGGATGGCGCGACCGCGACCGTGCAATTCGACGACGGCTCGGTCATGACCGTCCAGACCGCGCAGGCCGGAAGTGCGAGCACCCCGGGCAGTGCCGGTGTGCTCGGGCGCGTCCGGGGCGTCCGCCAACAAGGCACGACGCTCGATCTCGACTTTGAGACGGGGTCGACGCTTACCTTGCGGACCGCAGAACCCACGTCGAGTGTAATAGTTCGAGCCCTGGACCGTACCCTGGAGTACGCCGACTGAGTCGAGGCGCCCGCGGGGCCGTTTCGGGTCGGGGTGGGCCGACCACTAGATTTCGCGCCCCATGAGTCCTCGTTGTCCAGTCTGTGGGACCACGTTTGCCGCTGGTGCTCGCTATTGCACGCGTGACGGTGCCGCTTTGACCCTTGGCGACGCACGTCCAGATGGCGCGCCAGCGCCGGCTGCAGGTGCCCCCCCAGTTGACGGGAGCCGTCGAGGCCGGCCCGTCTCGGGCACGCCCGGGACAGGCCGGACGCATGGCGCGAAGCGGCTCCACCCGGGGCGCTCGCGCGGCACGGCCCGGCCGGGTGCGAACGCGAAGCCTGGCGCCGCACAGGGCGAGGCGCCGGCGTTGCCGGCGCACGCCACGCTCGCGGGGCGGACCATCGACGATCGGTACCAGGTCGATCGCAAGGTGGGTGAGGGTGGGATGTCGTTCGTGTACCTCGCGACGGACCTGACGACCGGCGAACGCCGCGCCATGAAGGTGTTGTCGCCTGGCCTGTCGCGCGATCAGAATGCGGTCGCGCGGCTCGGGCGCGAGGCCGAGTTGGCGGGCAGAGTGCGGCACCCCAATGTCTGCCATATCGAACACATTGGTCACACGGCCGACGGACTGGTCTACGTCGTGATGCCGTTTCTTGAAGGGGAGATTCTCGCCGACCGGACATACCGCCTCGGCCAGATCCCGCTCGAAGAAGCGGTGGTGTACGTGGCTGACATATCCGCCGGACTCCAGGCTGCGCACGACGAGCACATCGTTCACCGGGATCTCAAGCCCGAGAACGTGATGATCACGCGCGGCGCTGATGGCCTGGACCACGCCACCGTGATGGATTTCGGGCTGGCCAAGGAGCGACGCGCCGGTCCGGAGCTCGAGCGGCTGACCGCGACCGGAATCGTGCTCGGAACGCCGGAGTTCATGAGTCCGGAACAGCTTCGTGGCAAGACGCTCGACGGGCGGTCCGACGTCTACGCCCTGGGCCTCATCACAGTCGAGATGCTCACGGGCACGTTACCGTTCGTCGGCAAGTCGCAGCAGGAGTTGATGCTCGCTCGATTGCGCAACGAACCCACTCCCATACGCAAGATCCGCCCCGACCTCGCGCTCCCCGCGAGCGTCGAGCGCATCCTTCTCAAGGCCTTGTCGCGGAATCCCGACGATCGATATGCCACGGCGCCGGAACTCGCGGCCGCCCTGCGGGCGGCATGTCGTCCGGGCGCGCTCGGCAATACTGCACAGGTGCTGAAGAAATGGTTTGGATGACACATCACACTGGCCGGCGACAGGGTGGCCGAACCCGATCCTCCGCGCGCGCGGCGTCGACAGGATCACGTCTAACGATCGCTCTCCTTCTGGCCGCTGGCGGAACGATTGCCGGCGTCGCATCGCTCGGGGCACAGCAGGCATCCGCGGCGAAGTCGAAGGCCAAGTCGACCAAGGACAGCGCGAGCGCCACCGCCGCCAAGCCAGACACGGTGCAGCATTTCTCTGGCGTGATCGGCGTCGCCGTCGACAGCCTGCATGGGATGAGCCTCGAGGGGGCGACCGTGTCGGTGGTGGGGACCAACCGACACGGCACGACGGATGCGCAGGGCCAGTTCCGGATCGACAGCGTGCCGCCGGGCGAGTATCGCCTGGCCTTGACGCACCCCGAGCTGGATACCCTGGGTCTCGCGGTCGCAACGCAGCCGATCGCGATGCCAGTCGGGCGTTACGCGGTTGTGCGCCTCGCGACGCCGTCGCAGTCCGTCGTTCTCAATCTGTTTTGTCCGAAGGAGAAGATGCGCAGCGGCCCGGTGGCGGTGGTCGGGCGGGTGCTCGATGCCGACACCGACGCACCGGACTCCGGTGCACGAGTGTCGCTCGACTGGACGCAGCTCGATGTCGGTGCGGCGATCGGCGTGAAGCACATTCCGGTCGTGCGTACGGCAAGCGTCGACGACCATGGCGTGTTCTTCGTCTGCGGGGTGCCTGGCAACGTCAAAGCGGCGCTGCGCGCGTCGCTTGGCAGGGAGATCACCGCGGCCGTGCCGGTCAATACGCAGGATCAGGTGCTCATCCTCACGATGCTGCACGTCGCGCATCCCGACACCGCAAAGGTCGTTGTGGCAACCAATACCGGGCCGGGAGGCTCGGCCACGAAAGCGGTTGCGGTCGGAGCGGGGCTCAAGACGGGTCGCGCTGCCCTCTCAGGACGGGTGACAGACCAGACGGGCAAGCCGCTTCAGGGCGTGAACATGAGCGTCGAGGGCGCGGCGTCGACCACGAACACCAACGCGGATGGGACGTATTCCCTGCGAGGGTTACCGGCGGGGACGCAAGCGCTTGTGGTCCGGCACGTCGGGTATGCCATGCAGGATGTCACCGTAGATCTCTCGAACGTGACCGAGCACCGCGCCGACGTGAAGATGATGCCCGCTCCGCCTATGCTGGCCGCGGTCACCGTCGAGGGCAAACGCGATAAGGGGCTCCGCGACGTTGGTTTCTCGACGCGTTCGAAAGCGGGCCTCGGTCAATACCTCACCGAGGACCAGATCGCGCAGAGGCAACCCATGCAGATGACGGACTTGTTCACGCAGATGCGCGGCATCCGCATGGACTACTCGAGCGGATATCCGATGATCACGGACAGCCGCGACGCGGGCGGCGGGTGTGTGAGCTACGTGATCGACGGCGTCCCGCAGCAGATGCCGGATCCGCAGGACTTCAACGACTTCATACACCCGGACGAGGTGTCGGCGGTCGAGGTCTACACCGCCGCCGAGGCCCCTGCGCAGTTCCAGACCGGCGGGAACTCGAGTTGCGTGGTGATTGTGATATGGACGAAGACCAAGATTGGTGGGTGAGACTGACGCCAGAGTCGGGACGTTGGACGTTGGACGTTGGACGTTAGAACAAACCTCGAGGACTAGCTGGGTGCATTGTAGTTGGCCTCGAGGTTTCTTTTCCAACGTCTAACGTCCAACGTCTAACGTCTAACCGTCTTTCAGTCCTTCATCTCCTTTATCACCACTCCGCGTTTCGCCAACTCCGCGATGTATTGAGCGGCGGGCACACACTCGTCCGGGGTGTGCACGCCCGGCGGGGTGATCTCGCCACGAGCCTGCATCTGACCGATGATCGAGAGCGAGTAGCCCGTCGTCCGCATCATGGCGCTGATGTGGTGTGCGGCGTCGTAGAAGTCGATGAGCTCCCAGCCGAGTCGCGTCGACCGGCCATTGCGCGTGCCGTCCACCTGGACGCGCATCGCGACGAGGTCCCGGCCTTCCGGCTTCGTCAGCCGGTGTCCCAAGACGGTGGTTGCCAGGTCGCGCGGAATGATTTTCATGCCCTTGACCTCGACCGGTGCGAGATCGAGGAATCCGAGGTCGCGAATGGCCTCCATGATGTGCGCGTGACCGGGGTATCGGAGCGTCTTGTACTCCATTGTCGGGATCCGACCCTCGTACCGGAACGCGAGTGTGGAGAGCCCGCCCGCCGTGTGGAACGCTTCGAGTGTCCCCACGGGCGCCGGAAACGCCACGGCCTCGCGTTCGGAGAGCGCGCGGACTTGTTGCCGCTTGCCGTCGCGCAATACCCATGACAGTGTCGTGTAATAATCGAGGACTCCCTCCAGGGAGTAGACGACCTGGTAATTCAACGGCGGCTCTGGCCGTTGGGGCAGGCCACCGACGAAGATGCGGACGCTCGAGACGGCATCGAGCTGCGAGATGCCATACTGCGCCAGGATGTTCACCATTCCGGGTGCGAGGCCGCAGTCGGGGATCACCGTCACCCCGCGCTGGCGCGCAGCGGCGGCGAGCTCCTTTTGCTGGAACACGATCTCGGTATTGCCGCCAAGATCGCAGAAGTGGACGCCGACTTCGACCGCGAGCCGGGCGAGCTCGAAGTTGAAGTAGTAGGGGATCGCGCTCATCACGACGTCGCACTCGCGCATGAGCGCGCGAACGGCTTCGGCGTCGCGGACGTCGACGCGCGTCGGGAAGAGACGAGAGCCCGAGTAGGGGGCGAGGAACTCGGGCATGTGGTCGACGTGCAGATCGGCGATCCGTACGGTTGAGACCTCAGGATTCTGCAACAGATCGTAGGCACAGGCCGAGCCTTGCAGCCCGCGTCCCAGGACGAGCATGCGCATGTGACGTGTGACTCCTTGACTGATTGACGCCCAGCCGCGCGACGTGAGCGGCAGCCATGGAAAATAATCTGGCGGGACGTTAGACGTTGGACGTTAGACGTTGGAAAGGAAACCTCGAGGCCAGCTACGATGCACTCAGCAGATCCTCGAGGTTTGTTCAAACGTCCAACGTCCAACGTCTAACGTCCAACGTCTAACGTCCAGCCCTATTCTCTATCTCAATGAGCAGGCACCGGTCCATCACCACGTCGATCCCCACGGCGGTCAGCTCCTCGGCTGCCACGTCGTTGCGGATGCCGAGTTGCATCCACACGACCCGAGGGTGCGCGGCGATCATGTCCGGCACGTGGGGCGGCACGTCGTGGCTCTTGCGGAAGACGTTCACGATGTCAATGGGTCCGGGCACGTCGACGAGGCGGCGATAGACGCCCTGTCCGAGGATCTGCGTCACCTCGGGGTAGTAGACCGGGACGGGCAGGATCTCGTAGCCCGCGCGCTGCACAAATTCGGGGACGTAGTACGCCGGCTTCCCCGTCCAGGACGGCTTGATGCCGAGCACCGCGATGCGGCGCGCAGTCTCGAGTACCGTGGTGATGTCGGCGGCCGATTCGATGATCCGTCCGCGTGCGCCAGCCGTCATCCCGGGCTCAATGCATCCTCGCGATAGACGAGCCAGCCGGCTTGCTCTTCGGCGACCAGCTCGACTTCGGTGCCGAGCGGCAGGGTCAGATTCGGCACTTCGTGACCGGCGGGGAAGTCGGTGAGGATCGGAATGTCGAGATCCGCGAGCAAGTCAGTGAGAAAGTCCTCGAATTCGTCTTCTTCCGATCGGTCGAGCGACAACTGGCCGAACACGACCCCCCGAACATTGCGCAGCAATCCCGCCGCTCGCAGGTGCACGAGTCGCTCGTCGGCAACCGACATTGGGTCGCGAGTCTCCTCCAGGAAGAGGATCGCGTCGCGCGTATCGATCTCGTATGGCGTGCCGATCGATTGTTGCACGAGCGACAGATTGCCGCCGGTCAGCCGACCGACCGCGCGTCCGGGTCGCACGACCCGCGCGATGCCGCGCCCGATGCGAGCGGTCGGCCGCGGCGTGGTCAGGGCTGCCACCAACGAGGCCATCGTCGGGTCGCGGGCGCTCGGAATGAGATCGTCCACCGTCGGTCCGTGGAACACGCGAAGCCCCGCGCGCCGTATCAGCCAGAGGTGCAAGGCCGTCACGTCGGAGTAGCCCACGAACGACTTCGGGTTGAGCCGGAAGATCTCGGGCTCGAGATGAGGAAGCATGCGAACCGCCCCATATCCGCCGGTGCCACCCATCACAACCTTGACTCGCGGGTTGAGCCACATCCCCATGAAGTTCTCGGCGCGCCGCTCGTCCTCCTCGCGCTGGAAGCGGCGCAGGGTCCCGAGGTCGGAGTCGAGAATGACGTTGTACCCCAGTCGTTCGAGTGCCTTGACGCCGCGCGCGAGCCAGCCAGGCCGCGGCGCATAGGAGGGCGCGACCACTCCAATGCCGTCCCCTTTGACGAGCGGCGGGGGGCGCAGGAGCGGGGGGTGCGTGGCGATTGGCAGGACTGCGGGCGCTGGGGCGACAGCAGACACAACGATGTCAGGGGCTGGCGGCTCAGCGAGGACTGTCTCGCGTTGATCGAGATCTCTGGGCACGACGTCAGCCGGCGCAGCGGGTGCGCTGGCATCGGCCGCCGCGCCATTGAGCGGGGTGAGCAGCGTCGCTACCCCGGTCCCGGCGTCCTGGGAGGGGGGTTGTGGCGCGCCGGGCGCGGCAGATGGGGTCGGCGGAAGCAGGGGGGCCGAAGGCTATGGTGGGTGCGCTCCACCCGACGTTGCGGGGGAGGCGCGGGGAGGCCGGCCAAGAGGCTGCGATGGCAACGTAGGGCACGGGCGGGGCCAAGAAAAGCAGCGGTGAGGTAGAGGGCTTGAAATGACGATTCAGCGGGATGAGTGGCGTGCGGCCGGTAGGAAACATTCTGGTTGTGGCCTAACTCTCAACCCGCCTGTCCTTCTACATTCCGACCCATGAGCGCCTCCGAGACAGCGGCCAGCTACTTCCGCAAGGGCTTCGGACTCAAGGCCCAGGTGCAGGACGCCCTGACGAGCGACTATTCGGGGCGATTGGTGGATCTGCTGCGGGAGCGGGACTACGTGCTCACCGCTGGTGACCTGACGGTACAGCTCGCGCGGCAATTCGGATTTTGCTACGGCGTCGAACGTGCGGTCGAGTACGCGTACCAGACGCGGACCAAGTTCCCCGACCGCCGCATCTTCCTGGCGGGGGAGATCATTCACAACCCGCACGTGAACGCCAAGCTGGGCACCATGGGCATTCTGTTTCTTCGCCCAGGCCCAGGTGGATTCGATTTCTCGCAAGTCGAGCCGCACGACGTGGTGATCGTTCCGGCGTTCGGCGTGACGATCGGCGACTTCCAGACACTCCGAGAGAAGGGTGTCGTCGTCGTCGACACGACCTGCGGCTCGGTACTCAACGTCTGGAAACGCGTCGACAGCTACGCCCGCGACGGGTTCACGTCACTTATCCACGGCAAGTACTATCACGAGGAGACGCGTGCGACCGCGTCGCAGGTCTCCAAGTACCCGGGGAGCGCGTACCTCGTGGTCCGCGACATGGATGAGGCGCAGATCGTGTGCGATTACATTGAGGGCCGCGGTGATCGGGCCGCGTTTCTCGAGCGCTTCACGCGCGCCGCGTCGCCCGATTTCGATCCAGACCGCGACCTCCAGCGGATCGGTGTGGCCAACCAGACGACGATGCTCGCGCGCGAGTCACTGGCGATCGCGGAGCGGGTTGGCGAAGCATTTACGCGCGGGCGCGGTGAGGACTATCGAGCCGGCGCCTTCCGCACCTTCGATACGATCTGCAGCGCGACGCAGGATCGGCAGGACGCCGTCGAGGCGCTGCTCCAGGAGCCACTGGACTGCATGCTCGTCGTTGGTGGGTACAACTCGAGCAACACCATCTCACTCGCCGCGATTTGCGGGGCGCGCGTGCGGACGTACCACATTGAGGACGCCGACTGCCTCAATGTGGCGTCGCACTCGATTCGGCACCGGCCGATTGGCAGCACGGAGGAAGTCGTCGTGGCGGACTGGCTTCCTGCCGGTCCGATGCGCGTTGGGATTACGGCGGGCGCGAGTACCCCCAACAACAAGATCGGAGAGACGGTCGCGCGCGTGTTTGCGACCCGCGGCCTCGAGCTGGAATAGCGCCGGAGCTCGTTGCACGATGTGCGCTGTAACGTCTAAGGTCTACCGGTTGCCGCTGCGGTCGGCGATCGTGTCTGTTGACCCTTGACCCTGCGTGCCGTGTTGCTGCGCCAGTCGACTCCTCGTCCCGCCCCCGTCTCCTTCGGGTTCGCCGAGCTCCAGGGCGGCGGGACACGCGTGCGCGTCGTGCCTGCGCTCGGCGGCAAGATCGCCTCGCTCGAGCTGCTAGGCCGCGAATGGCTGTGGACCAGCGACGTCATTGCCCCCCAGGCGCCGGTCGACGGCGCGTCGTATCTCCAGACCGGAGATACGGGCGGGTACGATGAGTGCTTTCCGACCGTGGCGCCATGTCAGTTGCCAAGCGGCGTCGTGGGGTACGGCGGCTTATCGCTGCCGGATCATGGCGAGCTGTGGTCGCAAGGCGTGGCAATCCAGGTCGAGACACAGGCTGAAGGGCAACGCATCGCGTGTGAATGGGCGGGCCGCCGGATGCCGTATCGATTCACACGGACCGTTCAGGTCACGCCCGCGGGCGCGGTGGTGATGCGGTATGCCGTTACCAATCGCGGCACGGGTCCGCTGCCGTTCATCTGGTCCGCCCACCCGCTGTTCCCGTTGACGCCGGAGACACGACTCGATCTGCCCGACGGGGCGCGAGTTCGAGTCTGGAGCCAGCACGGCGACGCGTTGCGGGGGTTGGCGTCCGAGTTTCGATGGCCGCACGCCCGACTCGAGAAGCGGCTTGCTGATCTGACGACGCCGGACACGCTCGCACGGCACTACGCGTGCAAGCTGTTCCTCGACATCCCCCAGGGCACCAGCATCGTCGCGATCGAAGAGGGTGACAAACGACTCGAGGTCACGTTTGATGATCGACAGGTCCCTCAACTGGGCGTCTGGATCAACAAGCGGGGATGGACACCCTTCCCGCGAGGGAAACCGTATCTCAATTTCGGGCTCGAGCCGTGCATCGGTGCACCCGACTCGTTGACGGATGCGCTCGGTGAGTGGCGTGGGGCGCAGTGGCTGTCGCCGGGTGAGACGCGGTCATGGGCGCTCACCTGGCGCGCGCGCTCGCTCGATCCCGTGCGGCGAAAAGGAGATCACGGATAGTGTGAGCCGCTGCCGGCGAGCGATGGCGTGTGCCCAACTGGGGCTGGCACTGGTGGCGGAGGGGTGCGCCGGCCGGCCTGCTCCGCAGACGACGCCGATTACGGCGAGCGCAACCGGCCCCGTCGTGCTTGATGAGCGATGGTACCTGCGGCTCCGCATGCTCATGGTCCCCGTGGCGGGCGTTCGACCTGAGCAAGTCCACGACAGCTTCGACGACGCCCGGAGTGGAGGCCGCGTGCATCACGCCGTCGACATCATGGCACCGCGCGGTACGCCCGTCCTGGCTGCGGACGACGGCCGCGTGCTTCGCCTCCGGCGCAACACGCTGGGTGGGATCACCATCTACGCCGTCGATCCGACCGACCGCTACGTGTACTACTACGCGCATCTGGAGCGCTACGCGCATGCTCTCGCCGAGGGAGCGGTCGTCTCGAAGGGACAGGTCATCGGATACGTTGGCACGACAGGCGATGCGCCGGCGAACGTGCCGCACCTCCATTTTCAGCTCATGCGGCGCCCAAACGCCGCGCGCTGGTGGGACGGCGAGGCCGTGGATCCGACGCCGTATCTGGCACTGCCGGGGCGGGTGTTGAAAGACCTCCCGAACCCCTAATCTCTTGAACCGCCCGCGTGTATTATCCTTCTCCGAACCCCGTCTTTCCCACGAGAACCCATGCCGTACGTCATCACCGAAACCTGCATCAACGTCAAGGACAGAGCGTGCGTCGATGTCTGTCCGGTCGACTGCATTTACGAAGGCGAGCAGCAGCTCTACATCCACCCGGACGAATGCATCGACTGCGGTGCGTGTGAACCCGAGTGCCCGGTGACGGCGATCTTTCCGGAAGAGGATGTTCCGGCCAATCAGCAGCAGTACATCCAGATCAACCGGAACGTGTTCAAGAGCGAGAGTCCGCCAGGGAAGCCGCAGCGCTAGGCGGATCCTGGCCCTTCAACCTCTGCCAGCAGCCCGCTTCCCAGCTCTCCGATCTGCCAAGCCCGCAGCCCCGGCACTTCCCGCAGCTCCTCGAGCGAGCGGGGCTTGCGGCGCGCGATGGCTTCCAGCCGCTCGCGCGAGCAGAGGAGGCCGGGATCGAGATCGAGACGCGCGGCCGCGTCATCGCGCACGCGCTTGAGGCGGGCGACCCGGTCGTCCACGTCCGGGTCACGGTCCCACCGCGCGGCGCGCGGGAAGCGGGGCAACTGAGCCTCGGGCACTCTCACGCCGCGCTGCACAGCTGCGAGCACCTCGGCGCCTCGCGACTCGACGATCCCGCGCGGCATACCGCGGATGGCGGCGAGCGATTCGCGCGTCGTTGGCGCCTGGCGCGCCACCTCGAGCAGTGTCTCATTCCCCACCACCCGGAAAGTGGCACGGTCCACCGCTGCGGCGACCCCGTCTCGCCAGCGCACGAGCTCACGGAGAAGCGCGAGCTCTCGTCGCGTGAGATCACGCGCACCCTTCAGTCGGAGAAACGCGTCTGCTGGATCGTCGACCGGCCATTGTGTGCCTTCCAGCCGTTGGAACTCCTCCCGCGCCCATTCGAGGCGCCCCCGGTCGCGGAGCTCCGCGGCCAACCGGTCGCGCAGGTCGAGCAGATAGCGCGTGTCCTGTGCTGCGTAGTCGAGCATCCCGGGTGTGAGCGGCCGCATCGACCAATCGGCGCGCTGATGTTTCTTATCGAGACGAACCCCGAAGTAGCGCTCGAGCAGCGCCGCCAACCCGAAGGCTCGGAGCCCCAACAGCTGGGCGGCAATCCGCGTATCGAAAATATTGGTTACACGCCATGCATAGTCCTGATGGAGCAAGCGGAGGTCATAGTCCGCATCATGGAACACGACCTCCACGGCCCGATTCTCGAGCAGACTGCCGAGGCCTCCCAGCGGACCCGCGGCGAGTGGATCGATGATCGCGCTCCCGGCCGCAGTGGTTATCTGCAGCAGGTATATACGGTCGACGAAACGGTGAAAGCTTGCTCCTTCGGTGTCGAGTGCCAACCGAGGAACCTCGACGATCTGCTCCAGGAATTCCCGAGCAGCGCCGGGCGCATCGATGTACGCTAGAGACAGATCGTCTCCGCTCACTTGGCGGCCTTCCGGCGCACGTGCGCCGGAGTCCGCGGGGCGGGCGGCGGAAGGTGAGCGTGGAGATGGCGGAGTCACCGGGTGTGCAATCTAAGGGGAAGGCAGGCGACCAAGCGTTGTCTGGCGTGCCCCGCGTCGCGGAGCCGAGTGCCGCGCGCCACCCACGGGCGGCCGCTCGGCTACCGCTCTATGATCGCTTCCCGGCGCTCGCGGCGCTTCCGCGGGTGGTACTCGGCAGCTACCCCTCGCCAATCGAGCGCGTTGAGCCGGCGGGGGTCGGTGTGCTATGGCTCAAGCGCGACGACCAGAACGCGCCGGTCGCGGCCGGGAACAAGGTGCGCGCGCTGGAGTTCCTGCTGGGGCGCGTGCGACCGGGCGACACGGTCCTCACCGCCGGAGGCGAGGGCTCGACACACGTCTACGCCACTGCGGTGCACGCCGCGCGTCTTGGGGCACGAACCGTGGCTGTACGCTGGCGGCACGACATGCACCCCGAAGCCCGGGATGTGGCTGCCGCCGCGGCGGCGCATTGCGCAACGATCCAATCGGATCGCTGGCCGGCTCTTGCCATCCTGCGCATCGGGCTGTGGCGAGCCGGGATGAGGGCCGGGCTTGGGGCGCCGGCTCAGGGCGTCAGCGGACGTCGACTGTACGTTCCGATCGGCGGCAGCACGCCGCTGGGCGTACTGGGTCACGTCAGCGCCGGCCTCGAGCTTGCCGAGCAAATTGTCGCCGGCGAGGCGCCGGAGCCCACCCATGTAGTCGTCCCGCTCGGTAGCGGCGGAACCGCTGCGGGGCTCGCCATTGCCTTCGGGATCGCGGGGATGCGCACCGTCGTGGTCGCGGCGCGAGTCGCGCCGCGCACCGTCGCCAATGGCACCCGAATCCGTGCCTTGATCCGCCGCACGCTGGCTTTCCTGCGTGGCTATGGCACGGCCCCGTCGCGTCGGCTCGACGTCGCCCCTGTCGTCGTAGACCACACGGCGTTCGGCGGGGCGTACGGCCGCCCTCTAGCGGCGGGGGCACGCGCGGCGACACTCTTTCGCGCGCTCTACGACTCCAATGATTCACATGCGACTCCACCCGTGCTCGATGCGACCTACTCGGCCAAAGCGGCCGCCGTCGCCCTCGCGATGGCTGAACGCGGCCGAGAGGCCACGCGCGTCATGCTCTGGGCGACGTTCGACGGGCGGGTCGTCGGGTCGCACACCCTGACGTCGGCCGCATGCCATCGCGAGCCACTGTGATCACCCTGCCCACGTCGATCGGCATGGCCTACGACGACGTAGGCACCGGGCCGGCGGTCGTCTTTCTCCACGGCTTTCCGCACGACCGTTCGTTGTGGGCCGCACAGGTCGGCGCGTTCGCCGACCGCGCGCGGTGCGTCGCGCCGGATCTCCGCGGATTTGGCGGCTCGACGGCCGCAGCACCGTGCTCCATGGAGCAGTACGCGGACGACGTTGCCGCTCTCCTCGATGCGCTGTCTATCCCCGATGCGGTCCTGGTCGGGCTGTCGATGGGCGGCTACGTCGCCTTCTCGTTCTGGCGTCGCCATCGGTCGCGGGTGCGGGCGCTCGTTCTGGCTCATACGCGCGCGACGGCCGACAGCGAGGAGATGCGCGCGCGGCGTCGACGACTGGTGGCGGTGGCTCGGAGTGAAGGCAGTCGAGCGGTGGCGGACCTCCAAATCGCCGCCATGTTGGGGGCGACGACGCGCGCGCGTAACCCGGCACTAGTCACGGCCACCCACCGGATGCTAGCGTTGGCACCCGTGGCGGGCATTGTTGGTGCATTGGAGGCGATGATGAAGCGGCCGGATTCCATGGACTTGCTGTCGACCATCGATGTGCCGACTCTCATCATCGCCGGAGATGAGGATACGCTCATCCCCGCGTCGGAGGCGCGCGTGATGCACGAGGCAATTGCGGGAAGTCAGTTCGAGGTGCTTACTGGTGCTGGCCACCTCAGTAACATTGAGCGCCCGGCCGCATTCAACCACGTAACAGGGGAATTCCTGTTTCAGGCAGTCAACGCATGACCATCGAGTACACTCGCCGCAGCGGGCATGACTGTGATTCGTGATCTCGGAGTAGATGGTGCCGGCAGCGTCGGCCGGAATCTGATGCGTGCCGGCGCTCGGGACCGATACCATCTCGCTCGTATCGGGGTGGAGGAGCAGACGGCGCTCGCGGAGGGCGAGGCCGCATTGGACGGCCGCCGACTGCATGTCGCCGTGCCAGGGGGCGCTCGTCTGGTGCGCGCCGCTGCACGGTCATCGGGTGCGATCGCACGAGCCGGCCTGCCGGTCCCGATGGCGCCGACGGCGCAAGGGCTGAGTCAGTCCGAGCGTGCACGACCGGCGGTCATTGGAGGCTGGTTGTTCCGGCATCGCGGCCTGCTGCCCATCCCGCTCGGGCTGCTCGCGGCGTGCGTGCCGGGCAACATGACCATGCGCGCGTGGATTTTGGGACTCACCGTCATCGCGTTTGGTGAAGTGGTGCGTCTCGCAGGCGTCGCGGTCGCCGGGCCCGAGACGCGTCGACGATCGCGAGCGGTCGGCCACCTCGTGACCGAGGGGCCGTTCGCGTGGGTGCGGAATCCCCTCTACGTAGGCAACGCGCTCACCTGGGCCGGCGTCGCCATTGCTTCGGGCGTCCCCTGGCTGCTGCCGCTCGCCACGACGACGTTCGCGATCGAGTACGGTCTCATCGTGCGGTACGAAGAAGCGGTGCTCGAATCGTTGTTCGGTGAAGCGTACCTGTCGTACAAAGGCCGTACGGCACGATGGATTCCGCGCCGGCCCGCGCCAGGGCCTCGCCGGGTCGGTCGCGGCTATGACTGGCCCCGCGCGTGGCGCTCCGAGTCCAGCACGTTCGTGAGCCTCGGCGGGGCGATTGCGGTCCTGGTGGTGAAGGCGCTGCTGAACGGCTGAACGGCTAGACGTTGGACGTTAGACGTTGGACGTTAGAACAAACCTCGAGGACCGGCTGGGTGCATCGTAGCTGGCCTCGAGGTTTCTTTTCCAACGTCTAACGTCCAACGTCCAACGTCTAAATTCCCAGATACGCTCGCACGCGCGGCTCGATGCGGTCGGGAGACCAGAACGGTGTCCACACCAGATTGATCGTGGCCTCGGTGACGCCGGGCATCTCCCGGATCTCGCGTTCGACTTCGCCCATGATCTCGGGGCCCGACGGACAGCCGGGCGACGTCAGGCTCATGTCCACGGTCACCGTCGAGCCCGTGACGGCGACGTCGTAGATCAACCCCAGATCGACGACGTTCAAGTTGAGCTCTGGGTCCTTCACACGGCGCAGCACCATGCGGACCTGGTCCTGCGTGACTGCGTCCTCCGATGGCGGCGCGCCTGCGGAGGCGGCACTCTCAGCCGGCTGGTTCGCGACGGCGGGCGGGGACTGTGGCTGCGACGTATCGGTCATGACGATCACTCCGCTCGGTACAGATCGTGAAAGATAATCGCGACCGGCGCGCCCCGGGCGCGAAGCGCCGCGTCACCACTGCAGGATCACGTGGCGCATGTGGTGTTGGCGCTCGACCTCGAGCGTGATGCTGTTGCGGTTGTGCATGGTGCGTTCGACGATGTGAACGAGTTGCTGCGGCGTCGTCACGGCATCGCCATTGGCGTTCACGATCAAGTCTCCTGCACGAAGCGACGACTCGGCCGCCGGCGTATCCGGATCGACCACCACGACGAGGAGGCCACTTCGCACCCCGAGGGCCTGCCGGAGGTCGGGAGTCGCTTCCACGACCTGAGCGCCGCCAAAGGATCCCACCCGATCATCACCGGGCACGCTCGGTCCGATCAACGCCCACCAGGGTACGGCGCGGGGTCGCGAACCCGCGGTGACCCGCGGAGGAGCGCCTGCGGCCGGCGGCGTTGACGGTGCCCCCGGGGCCTCCATCGACGGCGCGACGGGCGGAGCCGGGGGCAATGCGGGCTGCGGCGATACGACCGAAACGTCGACAAAGTCTCTCGGGCGCCGCGCGATGTCGACCGTGACATCGCGCAGCTGGCCATTTCGGCGCATGGTAATGGCCAACCGGGTATTGGGCAGCAGGAGCTTGTTGAGCACGATCACGTGGTTCCGGACGTCGCGGCCGCCGTACGCGACGATCGTATCGCCGGCCTGGATCCCGGCTTTGGCGGCGGGCGATTCCGGCTCGACGGACGCGACGGCGGGGTACTCGTAATGCGTCACGGCCAGGCCGTCGGCGTTCCAGCGGCTCTTGAGCCGGCAGGTGAACGTGATGCCGAGGTAGCCGGAAGGCAGCTCGTGTTGCCCCGTCATCACTTCGAGGGCGGTGTCGGCGGAGGTCGCCCGCTCTTCCTGGGCGCGGATCGCCGTCGGCCGCCAGCTAGCGAGGCTGGCGACCGCGATCCACGTGAGTGTCCCTTCTCTCAGCACGACGGGACTCAGTACCGGTGCGGGTTCTGCTCGGCCGGTTGCACCTGTCCGAGCTGTCGAATTGTGGCTTGGCGTGCCCCGATGGTCGAGATGTACCACTGGTTGAGCACCGGATCATTGGGTGCAGTGGCCAGGGCCGCCTGCGTGGCGCGCTCGATCTGGTCGAGGGCGGCGAGTCGAGTCCGGAAACCATCAGCCCCTTCGCTCAACGCGCCGCTGTCACTTTGCATGAGGTACGCGACTGCATGCCGATACCGGGTCTCCGCCTGGGCCAAGGCGTCGAGGGCTTCACCGCGCGAGTTGAACGCCGCACTGTCGCTGATCAGGCGTAGTCGTGGCGTTATGCTGGCACCACCTGGCGCCAGCGCGGCAACTCCCTGGGCGGGGTTCCCGGTGAGCTCAGAAGGTGACTGGGGTTGATGCGCCGCTGTCAGCCGGCCGACCGTCAAGCCCGCGGCCAGCAGGGCGGTTGCGGCGGCGGCCTGTCCCCAGGGGCCAAGGCGAGGCCAGCGGCCGCGCGCCGCGCGGACCGAGCGCGACGCGGGCGCAGGCGGCCCGTCCAGCAGGTGCTCGCGCGCCAGGGCATTCGATAGCGCGGCCCAGTCGAGAAGCGGCTCGTCCAGGTGGTCGCGCTCGCCCCGAGTGAGGGTGAGTAGCGCTTGATAGGCCTCCACCTCCTCTGCACAGAGCGCACAGGCGGCGAGATGGCGCGCTTCGGCGGGCGATGGCGATTCATCCGCGAGCGCGGCAAGGCGTTCGGGGGGGAGGTGGTCGCCATCTGGCATTGCCGGACCGACAAGCGTCTTATCCATGTGTGCACTCCATTGCTGCTTTATTGGCTCGCGCCTTTCCAGGACCGAAGCGCGCCCGGTGGTTGAGTTGGGCGAGCGCCGATCTCGAGCTTGCGGGACTCCGAGCGCGGGCGGCCCGACACGTGGTCCGTGATGGCATTCCCGCCATTGCTGCCGTCGACGGGATCGGCGGCGTCGCGCGGACTCGCCAGATGGGCCAGCATCCTGCGCAACCTCACGCGTGCCTTGAAGAGCTGGGATTTCGATCCGCCGGCGGTAATGCCCAACGCTGCGGCGATCTCTTCATGTGTATAGCCCTCGATGTCGTGCAGCACGAACACCGCGCGCGCACCCGGCGCGAGACGAGCCGCTGCCTCTCTGATCGAGGCTCGCAGGAACGGTTGCTCGTCGTCCGGCGGTGCCGTCGCGCTGTTTTCTTCGATCGGAGTTTCCATAAGGTGCACCCGTCTTGACCGGCGAAGCGCGTTCAGCGTGCGATTCACCGCGATGCGATGGATCCACGTGCCAAACTGGGCGTCACCGCGGAATCCGGGCAGGGCGCGGAAAATCTGAATCCAGACCTCCTGTGCGACGTCGGCGGCGTCGTCCGGATCGCCAACGAGGCGCCGGATGACTGCGTCCACGCGCGGCGCGTACTGCGACCAGAGTGCTCGCAGTGCCCGCTCGTCTCCTTCAATTGCGCGCCGAACTAGCAATGCGTCTGTCGCCATGCCGACAGCTTTTGTGACACTCAAGGGGACGGACAGGGTTGCCGGATAGGCCCTTTTTCGTCTTGACTTAAGGTAGTTGAAACGTGTATACATGGCCGGAGCGGCTAACTCGGCGCGCGACCGGCACTTCGGTCGTTTACCGTCGCTAGCACGCGTCCTGCAGGGTTTGGCGCGGTAGGGGCCTCTGGGCTGCTGCCGCGTGCGTGTTGTGCCTCGCTGTGGCTGTGGGCGTCCCCTAGACCTGGTAGGTACGAACGGTGCTTGCACTTATCGCCGCCCTCACTGCTGGTGTTGCGGGTTCTTCCGGCCTGCCGGTCAAGTCGCCGGCATCGGTCGGAATGTCCGCACGCCGCCTGGACGCCATCTATCGCGTCGTCCAGCGGGGGATCGCTGCTGGCGGATATCCCGGCGCGGCTGTGGTTGTCGGGCGTAAGGGCGCGGTGGTGTGGGAGCATGGCTTTGGTCGACTGAGCTGGAGCGGGTCGAGCCAACACGTCTCTCCCGACGCTACGGTTTACGACCTCGCTTCGCTGACGAAAGTCGTCGGCACGACTACGGCGATCATGGTGCTCTACGACCAGGGCCGGATCATGCTGGACGCGCCGGTGGTGTCCTACCTGCCGGCGTTCACAGGGGGCTACAAGGACTCCGTGACGGTCCGCCAGTTGTTGGAGCACCGATCAGGGCTCCCGCCGGGCCGTGATCTGTGGCGATTGGCCACCACGCCGGACGAGGCGCGGCGGTATGTCCTCGACACGCCGCTCGAGTGCAAGCCCGGTGACTGCTACATCTACTCGGACCTGGGCGCCGACGTCCTCGGCATGATCGTCGAGGCGGTCTCGGGCGAGCGTCTCGATGTGTTCCTCGATGAGCATGTGTTCGGGCCGCTGGGCATGGCCGATACGTATTTCCGGCCTGCGGACTCGCTCAAGACTCGTGTGGCGCCGACCGAGCTCACGCCGCCGCGCGGATATCCGTTGCAGGGTGAGGTGCAGGACGAGAACGCGTACGCGCTGGGCGGCGTTGCGGGGCATGCGGGCTTGTTCAGCACGGCGGCCGATCTCGCCGTGTTTGCTCAGATGATGCTCAATGGCGGGGAGTACAACGGCACGCGCATCGTGAGCGACTCGACGATCGCGACCTTCACGCGCCGGGCTGCTGGCACGCGCGCCCTGGGCTGGGATACGTGCGATGGCGGCGGGGACGGCAGCTGCGGACGTTTCCTCAGCGAGCGGGCGTACGGCCATACCGGATTCACCGGGACGTCTCTCTGGATCGATCCGGATCGGCAGATGTTCGTCGTCCTCCTGACCAACCGCGTCTACGCCGCGCGGGCTCGGCGGCCCGCCAAGGTGATCGCGGATGTGCGCGCGGACCTGGCCGATGCGGCCGCCGTGGCGGTGACCGACGAACCCGCCTATGCGCTGGCCATGCCGGCCCGCTTCCGCGCCGATCGTGAGCTGGGATGGAATCGGCCTATTCGCGTGCACCACTCGCGGCGAAGCCGGGCGGCACATCGGGCGCGGAAGAAACACATCATCAAGCCCAAGGCCACCAGTCAGGGGTGAACAGCGGGGTCAGGGGTCAGGGAACAAATCGGAAGGCCAGCCGCGGGGCACTGTGGCTGGCCTTGAAGTTTATTCCCTGATCCCTTACCCCTGACCCCGCCGTTGGCAGTCCTGCCCCCTTATCCCCCCGCCATGGCTTCCTTCACGCTCCCCGGGGGCAGCGCATAGATCAATCGCATCGTCGCCTTGTCCGCTTCGGACAGGTCGCGAACGCGGACACGCGGCGTCATGATGTTCGTGGTGTCGGCGCAGTGGTCGAGACCGAGCAGGTGTCCGACTTCGTGCAGGGCGATCGCCCGCACGGCGGACGCGTCGAGGGGCTCGCCGTGATTATGGTGCAGCGCGATGGTAATGTTGGCATCGACGATCCACCAGTTGTCATCGCGCGCCCACATCGTCTTCCCGCTGATCTGTTCGTCGAAGTGGTCCACCCAGGTTACATGCACATCCCCCTGGGACGAGTCGGTCACGAAGGTGAACGGCACCGGCGCGCCGGCGCCGACCCACGTCGCGAATGCGTCTCGGACCTGGCCCACGTAGACGGGATTCCAGTCGGCCAGCTTGTCGGCAGTCTGCACCCACACGCGCAGCGGGCGCGTCGACAGACGGTCCGGCCAGCGCGCAATGTTCGAATCGCGTTCGGCGAGGATGTCACCGATATAGGTGCCCGATTGGTTCTCGATCAGCCGGCGGCGAATCTCGCCAAGGTCGCGAATCGGCGCCGGCTCGCGCGACGCTCTGACGTCAGCGCCCGCGACCCCGCCATCGGCGACGCCACTTGGCGCGACCGCTGCGAACGCCGGCCGCGACGGAGGCGGGGCAGGAGGCGCAGTATGACTGGAGACTGCGCGGACGATCGGGGCGGGGGCGAGCGAGGTGGCGCCCAGCAGGGACTGGCCAGCTGCTGCTGCGCGGACATCACGCGCCTGGACCGCAATCCACCCGCCAATGCCGACGAGTGGAGCCAGGAGGAAGAGCTCAGGGCGACGCATCTGAGCCCGGACGAGTAGGCGTGCATCCAGGTCACGCTATACTTTGTCCCGGTGTCGTGGGCTCGTCTCTGCGCGACTCTAGCGCTCCGTGCGGCGCTGCGCCCTCTGCTCGCGGCCGACCTTGTGTGCGTCGCGTGGCGGTTTCGTCGTCGCGCGTGGTACCGCCAGTTGCCGTTTCTGCCGCTGCCGTCGCCAACGTACCTTCGGTGGCGCATGTACACGGCCTACGGTGATGAACATGCCGTGCCGCCACGTGTGGATGTCGAGCGCTACGCCCAATGGGCGCGCGCGCTACCGCGCGCGAGAAAGTAGCGGTACAGAAAGCAGAAAGGAGACAGGAGCGAGGCGCAACGGGCGCGAAAACGCGCCCGTAGAGAGGAGTGAGGAGAAAGGAGAAAGGAGACGGCGGGCCGTTCGACGACGACAACGAGCAACGTGAGGCGGGTAGGGGCGATGGCGAAACGGCGGGCGGCGCGGGTGCCGCGAACAGCGACGGGAAAGCACGCGGATCCCAATCTCCTGGCATCGGCCGAGCGCGCGGCCCGCGCTGGCGCGAAGGAACGCACCGAAGAGGGACATCTGCTTGCGGGCCGCCGGCCTCCGTCACAGGAGGCGGCGCTGCCCAGACACTCAGGCGCGGTACAACGCGTCGAAGACGCGATCCGCGACCTGCCGCCGGTCACCGAAGACGAGAAGCTCCTGCAAGAGCACGGGCCGCCCGCGGACTTCACGCGCTCGGATCCGTGGCGCGTCATGCGCATCATGAGTGAATTCATCGAGGGATTCGATACCCTCGCCAGCATCAAGAGGGGGGTTTCGATCTTCGGGTCCGCGCGAACCGGGCCCGATGATCCCCAATATGCCGCGGCGCGGGAGACGGCCAGGCTCTTGGCGGAGGCGGGCTATGCGATCATCACCGGCGCCGGCCCGGGCATCATGGAGGCCGCCAATCGCGGGGCGCGTGAGGGGCACGGGCGGTCAGTGGGCTGCAACATTGAGTTGCCGTTCGAGCAAGGGGCCAACCCGTACGTCGATACGCTGATCAACTTCCGATACTTCTTCGTGCGCAAGACGATGTTCATCAAATACTCGGATGCATTCGTCATCTTTCCCGGCGGGTACGGCACGCTCGATGAGCTCTTCGAAGCCCTGACGCTGATCCAGACGGGCAAGATCTATCGCTTCCCTGTCATTCTCTTCGGTCGACGGTACTGGGCTGGGCTGGTTCGCTGGCTGCACACACGGGTCATGCTGGAGCGCAAGATCTCGCCTGGTGATCTCGACCTGATGCTGCTCACCGACGATCCCGCAGAGGCCGCGGCGGCGGTGGTCGCGGCGCACTCGACCGCCTTTCCCGACCGCGGCACGAACGGCGCCGAGGCGGCGGACCGGGCGATCGTGGAGCTCGACTGACGGCGACAAGCCGAGACAGTGGAACGGAGACGGCGGCTCTGGGGACCCGGCTGTCCGTGGCGAGCAAACCGAGTATCCTCCAGCATGCCAAGTCATATGCATGATGGACGCTTCGAGCACAGCGTGACCCACGAGCCGGGCCACGAGGCTGGCAATCGGTCGCACTTCCTGGCTGGCGCGCGCATCGATCCGCGTCCCATTACGGGACGCGAGATCGCCGCAGACCTGATCGAGGGGACGTTTCTCGCATACAACGCCGCCCGGTTGCGAGAGGCCTGCCAGCTGCTGACGACGCGGATGCTCGAACCGGATGTGACGGTGGGGCTCTCGATCACCGGCGCCCTCACGCCGGCCGGGCTCGGGATGGCTGCGCTCATCCCCCTGGTCGAAGCCGGCTTCATCGACTGGATCGTCTCGACTGGCGCGAACCTTTACCACGACACGCATTTCGGCCTTGGGCTCGCGATGCATCGGGGGACCGCGCAGGCATCGGACACCGTCCTGCGCGCCGAGGGTGTCGTGCGCATCTACGACATCTTCTTCGATTACGATGTGCTGCTCTCGACGGATGCGTTCTTCCGGCAGATCATTCGCGCACCGGAGTTCCAACGCTGCATGTCGAGCGCCGAATTCCACCACCTCTGCGGCAAGTATGTGCGCGAGCGCGAGCGGGCGCTCGGCATCGGCCAGAAGTCATTGCTGTCGGCGGCGTATGCGGCGGGCGTGCCCGTGTACACCTCGTCGCCCGGGGATTCGTCGATCGGCATGAACGTCGCGGCGTTGGCCCTCGACGGCAATGCGTGTGTCATCGACCCCAATCAGGATGTGAACGAAACCGCGGCCATCGTGCTCGGAGCGAAGCGTGGCTCGTGGGCGCCCGGCGGGGCGGGGGGCCGCAGCGCCGTGATGATTCTCGGCGGAGGCAGCCCAAAGAATTTCGTGCTACAAACCGAGCCGCAAATTCAGGAGGTGCTCGGTATCGACGAGCGCGGGCACGACTACTTCCTGCAGGTGACCGACGCGCGACCGGATACCGGCGGCCTGTCGGGCGCGACGCCCGCCGAGGCGGTGAGTTGGGGAAAGATCGATCCGGATCGTCTGCCGGACGCGGTCGTGTGCTACACCGACTCTACAGTCGCCCTTCCGCTGCTCACGGCATTCGCGCTGGCCCGCCACGCCCCGCGGCCGCTCAAGCGATTGTACGAGCGGCGCGAGGCGATGATGCAACTCCTCAGGGACGAGTTCGCGCGCGCGCGGCAGGCCACGCACGGAGCGCCGACGCCGGCACGCGCCACTGACGCACATTCGATGTTGCCGCAGCACCGCTGAGTCTCGACGCGCCAACCCGATCCGCACTGCGTCGGAGGAGCACCGACTCACTCGCGCCGTTCCCGCCATCCACCGCATGGAGCGGCGGCCCGACGTGCGCAAACAGGTAGTCTGCCTGGCCCGAAGCAGCGAGCTGGTTGATCGTATTGTAGAGCACGTAGGGCACCGTGCCGCTGAACGTCGACCCGCTGACCGTGTAGGTCACGTTGACGATGCCGCTCACGGTATCCGTCAGGTTCACGGTGATCGTTGAGGCCGTGGAACTGAACGTCCCATGCAACGTGTCTCCGAAGGAGATGACCCGATTGAAGTTCGAATCCGCGGCGGTGCGCACGTCGCGGATCGTCAGGTAGTCCATCTCCTCCGCGCTCGAATCGGTGTTGAGAAACAGCTTGGAGCTGTCGATAAAGGCCTGGAAGACGCGGGTCGAGTCCGTGTTGCTGACGCTATCGTAGGCCAGCTGAAAGGGCAGCGTCGAGTCGTCCACATCCTGGAGGGCGTAGCTTCCCGCGTACAAGGCGCCGCCGCCACCCCCGTTGGTCCCGCCACCGCCGGTTGGGCCAATCACGCCAGTAGGCGCCGATTCGTTCTTGTTCTCAGCGGTGAAGCACGCGACGGCGGTGACCAGGAGCGCGACGGCCGCGAGTCGGTACATCGCGCCGGAGGCTCGGGCGGAACTGCGCTCACACACGTCTCTCATAGGCCCTTCGTCCTTAGTGTAGGCTTGTCCAGGTGGCGGACTGGTCCGGGTTTAGCGCCCCTGGCAGGGACGCCAGAACCCCGCAGGCGGTCACAGCGGGAGCCCCAATTTGACTGAGCCGCCGACAGCACGACGCCCCGAGCCTCGGTCATACTGCCCTGGCGCGGCACCGCACGGGCGCTGATTGCGGGCCGCGTCCGCGCCGCTTACGTTGGGCAAAGAGCCCGGCCGCGCACAGCGGCCGGGCGTTCCCCTTTTGTATCCGGTGGCATGATTGAAGAGCTGAAAGCCAAGCTCGGCGACGAGGTCGCGCGCCTCCAGCACGAGCTGACGGTTACCCTACCCGCCGAGATCCGCCGAGCCGTCGAATTGGGCGACCTCCGGGAGAACAGCGAATACAAGGCTGCCCTGGAGCGACAGCAGTTCGTGCAGGCGAGACTGGGCCATCTGCGGCAGCGGTTGAGCAAGCTCTCGCAGGTCGACATCACGCAGATCCCACCGGACCGCGTCGGCCTCGGCTCACGCGTGGTCGTCGAGGATCAGCAAACCAAGGGCATCGAGACCTACAGCCTCGTCTTTGGCGACTCTGTCGAGCTGGAAGATGGACAGTGCAGCATGTCTTCGCCGATCGGACGCGCCTTGCTCGGACGCGGACTGGGCGACGTGACCGTGCTCAAGCTGCCCACGCTCACGCGACGCCTGAAGATCCTGGAGCTGCGGACGATCCACCAGGCGTAGTTGCATCGTCCAGGCCGAACACGCGCTCGGCGTCTCGTGCATAGTCGTCGATCGCTCGCTGCCTGGCTGCGGCATCCCAGTCCAGGAGTGGCGCGACGACCTCGGCAACACGAGATGCCACGGCGATGCCGGCGTCACGCGTCTCGAACGCAACGTGCGTCCGGCGCATGAGCACGTCGGAGAGCGTGAACGCCCGCTCGCACTGAACACCGTAAACGATGTCCGCGAAGCGATACGGCAACTGCGGATCGAGGCGCGCTGACAGCCGCGTGTCTGACGAGGCAAGGGCATCGACGGCCGCGGCTCGCTCACGACCGGGCAATCGGACCACGTGAGTCGTCGTCGGGACGACGGGTCGCTCCAGTTCGGCCAGCACCGTGTCGACTACTTCGGCCGCCATCGCTCGGTACGTGGTGAGCTTGCCGCCGGTGACCGTCACCATTCCGGACGGTGCGCGCTCGATCTCGTGTTCGCGGGACGCGCTCGCGGCGTCCGATGGATGCCCAGAGGCTGCGAGCGGTCGGATGCCGGCCCACGCGGACACGACGTCCGTGCCCTGGAGCCGCGCTCGTGGGAATGCGGCGTTGACCGACGACAGCAGGTACTCGATGTCGGCGCTGGTCGCCCGAACGTCATCCGGGGCCGCAGTCGTGTCGCTCTCGGTCGTCCCGATGATCGTCAGCCGGCCCGCTGGGAGTACGAACATGACGCGACCATCGATGGCGGAGAGCAATGTCACCGCGCCGCGGTTGCCGACGCGGTGGGCCGGCACTGCGAGGTGCACGCCCTTGCTCCCCCGCACGCTCGGGGTGCCGAGCGGGTCGGCGAGCTGGCGCACGGAATCGGTCCACGGCCCCGTCGCATTGACGATCGCACTGGCGCGAAGGGAGACCTCTTCGCCTGACAGCGTATCGTAGACTCCTGCGCCGACGGCGCGGCCACTGGCATCGTGCGTGATCGAACGGACAGCGGCGTGGTTGAGGATCGCGGCACCCGACCCGGCCGCGGCGAGCGCGTTGGCGAGGGTCAGCCGCGCGTCGTCCGTTGCTGCGTCGAAGTACTCGGCTCCGCCAGTCAATCCTCGTGGGTCGAGCTCCGGCTCTCGGAGCAGCACCCCGCCGGCAGTGAGTCGGCGGTGCCTCGCGACATTTCGCCACAACGCGAGCGCATCGTAGAGCATGAGTCCGGCGCCGAGCTTCCACCCCGGCACGCGAGCGCCCTGGTACACCGGCCACGTGAACCGGAGTGGCCGAACAAGGTGAGGCGCGATCCGCAGAAGTGTTCGACGCTCGCGACTGGCCTCGAAGACCAAATGGAAATGCCCGTACTCCAGATACCGTACGCCGCCGTGAATGAGGCGCGAAGAACGGCTCGACGTCCCACTCCCAAAATCATCGCGTTCGACAAGTGCCGTCCGGAGCCCCCGGAGAGCCGCATCCCGCGCAATGCCGGCGCCGGTGATCCCACCGCCAATGACCAGCAGGTCAAATGGTGAGCTCGCGAGCTCGCGGAGCGTATCGAAGCGGCCGCTGCGCGGCCGAGAAAGTGGACCCACAGAGAGTAGAAAGTAGACGCGACGGCACCCTTCCGGCACTGTTTTGACCTTTGTCGACTTTCTATTTTCGGAAGTGGTACTCTCTGGGGCGCCTTAGCGCGGCGTGGTCTACTTTCTCGACCGCGCCAGCGGCCGTAGCTTCCGGTCATGCCCACGTTCGGAGATGGTCGTCGCGTGGTGGTCATTGCCGGCCTGCGCACGCCATTTGCGAAGGCGGGCACGGTGCTCAAGTCGATGTCGGCGATCGACCTCGGGCGCGCGTGCGTGTCGGAGCTGATCGAACGGACGAACCTCGATCCGGCGCAGCTCGAAGCCGTGGTGTTTGGCACGGTCATCCCGTCGGTGCTCGCACCCAACATCGCGCGTGAGATCGCGCTGATGCCGCTACTGCCAAAAGGCGTCCAGGCCTACTCGGTGAGTCGCGCCTGCGCGTCCGCGAACCAAGCGATTACCGACGCGGCGGACCAGATCGCCCTCGGACAGGCCGACGTCGTGATCGCCGGCGGGGCCGAGTCGCTATCCAATATCCCGATTCTCCACGCCCGGGGCTTCGCCGACGCCTTGATGGCTGCCAATCGCGCGAAGACACTGCCACAACGCCTCGGCGCGTTCTCCCGCGTGCGACCCAAGGATCTACGACCGATCGCGCCCGCGATCGCCGAGCCGTCGACGGGCGAGACGATGGGCCAGTCCGCCGAGAAAATGGCGAAGATCAATCACATTCCGCGCGATGAACAGGATCAGTTCGCGCTGCGTTCGCATCGGCTGGCTGCGGCGGGGACGGCGGACGGCCGACTGACGGCTGAAATCGCACCGACGTATGTGTCGCCACGCTACGAGACGGTCGTCACGAGCGACAACGGCATTCGTGACCAAACGAGCTACGACCAGCTCGCTGCGCTCGCACCCGTATTCGATCGCACCTATGGCACGGTGACGGCGGGGAATTCGTCACCGCTCACCGACGGCGGTGGTGCGGTGCTGCTCATGAGCGAGTCGCGCGCCCGGGCGCTGGGATATGCGCCGCTCGCCGTCATCCGGTCCTATGCATATGCGGCGCTCGATCCCGGCGAGCAGCTCTTGCAGGCGCCCGTGCTCGCGGCACCCGTGGCACTCCGCCGCGCGGGGCTGACGCTCAAGGACATGGATCTCATCGAGATGCACGAAGCGTTTGCCGCGCAGGTGCTCTCCAATTTGCGCGGCTTCGAGTCGCAGCAGTGGGCAGAGCGAGCCGGCCTCTCCGCGCCACTCGGAGAGGTCGATCGCACCCGCCTCAACGTCATGGGCGGCTCGATCGCGATCGGTCACCCCTTCGGCGCGACCGGGGCGCGCATCCTGACCACGCTCTGCCACGAGCTCGCCCGACGCCGGGGTCAGTTTGGTCTCCTGACGGTGTGCGCGGCCGGCGGCCTGGGCCACGCGATGGTCGTCGAGCGAATCTGATGCCCGCACTCTCGGTCGAGGTGCGCGATCAGGTCGCGTTCGTGACGTTCGATCTTCCCGATATGAGCGTGAACACTCTGACGCGCGCCGTTCGGGACGAATTCGAGGCCGTGCTCGAGCGGCTCGAGCATGACACGAGCGTGCGTGCGGCGGTGTTGCTCAGCGGCAAGCCGGATGTGTGGATTGCCGGCGCCGACGTCGAAGAACTGGCCGCCCTGCCGACGGCAGCCGACGCCCAGCGTCTCAGTCAAACAGGTCACGCGTTGTTGGATCGCGTCGAGCGATTGCGCACGCCGCTGGTCGCGGCGATCAACGGCGCGTGCCTCGGTGGCGGCCTGGAGCTCGCTCTCGCATGCGCCTATCGCATTGCGACCGAACGCACATCGACCGTCCTGGCGTTGCCGGAGGTCCAGCTCGGTTTGATCCCGGGCGCCGGTGGCACGCAGCGACTCCCGCGCCTCATCGGGTTGCGTGCCGCGCTCGACATGATCCTGACGGGCAAGAACGTTCGGGCACGGCGCGCGTTGCAGACCGGAGTCGTCGACGAAGTTGTGCATCCGGCGATTTTACGAGACATCGCCGCGAGTCGCGCGCGTGAGCTAGCAGAGGTCGGCGGCCGACGCAAGATGCCCCAGCACGGGCCGGGCCGTTCCCGAGGTGCGGCACAGCGGTTCCTGCTCGACGAGAATCCCGTAGGCCGAGCGGTTGTGCTGCGACAGGCCCGCGAACAGACCCTCGCGCGCACGCATGGCCACTATCCGGCACCGCTGGCGGCCCTCGAGGCAGTGCAAGCCGGCTACTCCGGCAGTCGCACGCGCGGGCTCGAAACCGAAGCTCGGCTCTTCGGGCAGGTCGCAACGACCGATGTCGCCAAGCAGCTCATCTTCCTCTTTCTCGCGTCGAACGCGCTCAAGAAGGATGCGAGTGCGCTGCCGCGACCGACGCCAGTCAGCAAGATCGCAGTCCTCGGCACCGGCTTCATGGGCGCCGGCATTGCGGCCGTTTCGGCTCAGCGGGGTATCGTCGTGCGCTTCAAGGACGTCGACAATGGGCGTGTCCTGAAAGGGCTGGCGTCGGTCCGCGACGTCCTGCGCGAGCGGCTGGTCAAGCGACAGATCACACGACAGGAGTTCGATGACCGAGATGTCGCTCGTATCCGGAACGAGCACGTATACGGGATTCGGGAACGTGCCGCTGGTCATCGAGGCCGTGTTCGAGGACCTGGCGGTCAAGCAGGCCGTGGTGCGTGAGGTAGAAGCGGCACTGCCACCTCGCGCCATCGTTGCCTCGAACACGAGCACGATTCCGATCGCCCGGATCGCCGAAGCATCGCGAGATGCCACGCGCGTCCTGGGCATGCACTTCTTCTCGCCGGTGCCCAAGATGCCGTTGCTCGAGGTGATCGTCACCGACCGGACGGACCCGCAGGTGACGTCGACGGCCGTAGCGTTTGGCATGCGGCTGGGCAAGACGGTGATCATCGTGCGGGATAGCCCGGGCTTCTACGCCAACCGCATCCTGGCGCCGTACCTGAACGAAGCCGGCAAGATGCTGGATGAGGGGGCGCCGATCGACGCGATCGACCGCGCGCTCGTGGCGTTTGGCTTCCCTGTGGGGCCGATCACCCTGATCGACGAAGTGGGGATCGACATCGCCGGCAAGTCGGGGGCGATCCTGTCCGACGCCTACGGCCCACGAATGGCGCCGTCGCTCTCGCTCCAGCGCGTGGTCGCCGCCGGCCGGACGGGGCGAAAGGGCCGGAAGGGATTTTACCTCTACTCGGATGGCGGGAAGAAACAGGGGGTCGATCCAAGCGTCTACACGTTGCTGCCGACGGGCGCCCAGCGAAGCACGATCACTGACGAGGAGATTCAACGGCGCGCCGTGCTGGCGATGGTGAACGAGGCGGCGCGATGCCTGGAGGAGGGCGTCCTGCGGGCGCCGCGCGACGGTGACGTCGGCGCGGTGTTCGGGATCGGATTCCCCCCGTTTCGCGGTGGGCCGTTCCGACATGCAGACACGCTCGGCGCGGCCGAAGTAGTGCGACAACTCGAGGAGCTGAATGATCGATTCCCGCCGCGATTCCAACCGGCTGATTCTCTGCTGGACCTCGCGCGCAAGAATGCCCGCTTTTATCCGGGATGACGTGCGGAACGCCCGCTAAAGCATGCTCCGCCAGACGCTGCTCTATCTCTCGAGTCAACCGCAGGTCGCTCGCTTCGTCCGCCACAACCGTCTGGCGAAGCGATTTGCCGACCGCTTTGTCGCAGGCGAATCCCTGGAGCAGGCGCTCGATGCAGTGGTCGAGCTCAACCGCAAGGGTGTCAGCGCGTCACTCGACGTGTTGGGCGAGAGTGTGCACTCGGAAGACGAGGCGCGCGCGGCGGGTCGTGAGTACCTCCACCTGCTCGATCGCATTCACGAGCGGGGTCTCGACGCGAACGTGTCAGTCAAGCTGACGGCCATGGGCCTGGATGTCTCCGAAGATCTCTGCGTCACGATCGTCCACGAAGTACTCGCGCGGGCGCGGGACTACCGGACGTTCGTGCGGTTGGACATGGAATCCAGCGCCTACACCGACCGCACGCTCCGCCTCTTCTACGATCGGTTCTACCCTGCGTATCCGGAGCACGTGGGTATCGTGTTGCAAAGCTACCTCTACCGGACGGACGCCGACGTCAAACGTGCGATCGCCGCGCGAGCCCGCGTGCGCATTTGCAAGGGCGCATACAACGAATCGTCAACCGTGGCCTTCCCCGCCAAGCGCGACGTCGATGCCAATTACGATCGCTGCATGCGGCAGCTGATGCGCGAGGGGAACTACCCCGGCATCGCCACGCACGACGAAAGGCTGATCCGTGTGGCAAAGCAATTTGCGACGGCCGAGGGGATCGCGGTCCGTCGATTCGAGTTTCAAATGCTCTACGGCGTGCGGCGGGACCTGCAGAGCGCGCTTGTCCGGGACGGGTATCGGGTCCGGGTCTATGTTCCTTTCGGCACGCAGTGGTACCCTTATCTGATGCGTCGATTGGCCGAGCGGCCCGCGAATGTGGTCTTCATTGCAGGAAACGTCGTCCGGGAAGCGATGCGACGGAACCATGCTTGACGAGATCGGGACCATTTGATGCGATCTGCGCGCCTGTGTCTCGCGCGCGATGGCCGGCGGGCCGGGTGAACGGGCAACACATCCCGCCCGACTACACGCGCGGCGACGAGACCACCGTCGGCGGGTATGCGGCCGTGCATGGGCGCCCGGCTGCGCTCGCGGGACCCGATGGCACCTCGTACAGCGTGGAGGTGCTCGTCGATGAAACCGGTCAACCCGGCGCGCCCTGGGGCGCGTATCTCTTCTTCGTCCGCTGGAGCAGCGGCCAACCCGCTCTCGCGGGTCACGTGGAATCGGACTTCCTGGTCCGCGCGCGAACGGCGGACGAGGCTCGCACGCAGCTCGGAGCGTGGTCACTCGCGGAGGTGAAGCGCGTGTTGGATCGCGTCGGCCGAGTCGAGGGCGCCGTCTGACACGGAGCCCTTCCACCACGCCCCGTAACCGCGGAGCCGGCGCGTCGCCACTGCCGGTCGACGCCGTTCGAGCGGTCGTGCTCCGGGGCACGGGCGGTGTATGGGTCGTGCGTGCGGACGGAGGCGAGGTGTACGATGCCGTCTTGCGGGGGCGTCTCAAGCAGGAAAATGCGCTCAAGCTCGCGGTAGGGGACGACGTGGTCGTCGCCCTCGATGCGCGTACTGGCCAGCGGACGATCGAGGAGATCCTGCCGAGGCGCTCGGCGCTCGCTCGGCGCGTGCCGGGTGGGCGGCGTGGCGAGCGCATTATCGCGGCCAACCTCGACCAGGTCTTGGTCGTATTCGCCGCGGCCAACCCGGAACCACACCGGCGGATGATCGACCGGTTCCTGGTGATCGCGGAGGCGAGCGAGCTGGCCGCGCGCATCGTGGTGAACAAGGTCGACCTCGTCGACCCTGTGTTGGTCCGCGAGCGCATCGCTGACTACGAGCGCGCCGGGTATCCCGTGCATCTCACGAGCGTGCGGACGGGGACTGGCTTGGAGGCCCTCCACGAATCACTCGCCGGTCGTACCAGCGTGGTGACTGGGCCATCGGGTGTCGGCAAGTCTTCGCTGCTCAACGCACTCTATCCAGGACTCAACCTGCGTGTCGGCGCGATCAGCGCGTCCGTGAACAAGGGACGGCACACGACCGTCGGTGCGTTCGCACATCCATTGCCCGACGGCGGCTACGTTGTGGACACCCCGGGGCTTCGGGAAGTCGGCTTGTGGGGATTCTCGTTCGCCACGCTTGATCGTTGCTTCCCCGAGTTCGGCCCCTACATTGGTCAATGCCGCTTCGCCGATTGCACCCACATTGTCGAGCCTGGATGCGCGGTGCGCGAAGCAGTCACGCAGGGCGGCGTGAGCGCTGAGCGGTGGGATAGCTATGTGACGTTGAGAGAGGAGGGATGAGGAAGCGCTGGCGTGGAAGGGATTAGGGATTGGGGGTTGTCGCGGTCGTTCCGAAATCCCGTCCTTAAGGCGACAACCGCTCTATCGTCCACACCCCGGAATCGGACCGCACGTACCGCAACCGATCGTGCAGGCGATTTGCGCGGCCTTGCCAGAACTCGACGGCGGTCGGTGATACGCGGAAGCCGCCCCAGTCCGAGGGGAGCGGGGGCGGGTTCGTCTCACCGTACGTGCGCGCGAGCTCGGCGACACGGGCTTCAAGCGAGGCACGATCCGGGATCGCGCTCGACTGCCGCGATGCGGTCGCACTCAGCCGGCTCAACAGCGGGCGGCTGCTAAAATACGCGGCCGATTCCTCGGTCGAGGTGCGCCTGACGGTGCCCGTGATGCGCACCTGTCGCTCGAGCGGCGACCAGTAGAAGACGAGGGCCGCGCGCGAGTTGTGCGACAACTCGACGCCCTTCTGGCTTCGATAGTCCGTGTAGAACACGAACCCCCGTGCATCCACGCCCTTGAGCAGCACGACACGCGCCGACGGCGCCCCATTGGCTCCGGCCGTGGCGAGCGTCATGGCATTGACGTCTGGCACGGCGGCCGCCTGCGCGTCCGCAAACCACCGCTCGAACTGGCGGATCGGATCGGGATCGACATCCCGCTCCGTCAGCGTGGCATGGGCATAGTCGCGACGGAGCGCTGCCAGTGCGTCGGGCGGAGCGGGATCGGAAGCCATGCGGCTCAACCCAAGACCGGCATCGCGAGCGGGCACCGGTGGAATATGATCCGATCGCGGCAGGTAGGGAACGGCAACGGACGGGACTCGGGATTCGGGATTCGCAATTCCGGAAATGACGACGACTTCACGGCCCGGGCGCCTCGAGAAAGCCGCCGATGGTGGCATATACGTGCGCGAGCTGGTCGTGCGTGATGGCGTACGGCGGCAGCACATACACCACATTGCCGAGCGGTCGAAGCAGGACGCCAGCGGCGAGCGCGTACGCGCTCAGGCGCTGGCCGATCGGCGCGAGATAGTCGTGGTGGCGATCGACCGCATCATCCGGCGGCACGATGTCGAACGCCGCGACCGTGCCCCGGACCCGCGGGCGCTGCACCCACGGGTGCGATGACAGGTGCTCGAGCTCCGCGCGGTGCTGAGCAGCGATCGCCGCGCGTCGTCCTGTGCAGTCGTCATTCAGCAGAGAGAGGCTCGCCAGTGCGGCCGCACACGCCAGCGGGTTGGCAGTGAACGAATGCCCGTGGAAGAGCGTCTGGCGACGATCCTGGCTCCGAAATGCATTGAACAACTCTTCTCGGACCGCGGTGACGCCGAGGGGCATGAATCCACCCGTCAGCCCCTTCGACAGGCACATCATGTCCGGCAGCACGCCGGCACTCTGACAGGCGAAGAGCGGTCCCGTGCGCCCGAAGCCGGTGAGGACCTCATCGGCAATGAGCAGGACGCCACGTTCCGCCGTCCGGTCGCGGATCGCTCGCAACGTCGCGGCGTCCCACATGCGCATGCCTCCGGCGCCCTGGAGCGACGGCTCGACGATCACCGCAGCGATGGGATCGGACTGATCGTCGAGGGCTCGATCGAGCGCATTGAGGAGCACGGTGTCGGCAGGCGGCGGTCCCGCGCGCAGCGGCCGTGAGCTCAAACCTGGCCATCCGGAGAGGGCTTCCGGAGCCGGCAGCGTGAGGACGCGAAACAGGTGTTCGGCGAAGGGCGCGGTGAAGACGCTCGAGGCGCTCACGCTCATCGCGCCAAAGGTGTCGCCGTGATACGCGTGCGTGAGGGTCGCGATGCGGGAGCGGTGTTCCCCGCGATGTTGCCAGAACTGCAGTGCGATCTTGAGCGCCACTTCGACCGCGGTCGATCCGTCGTCCGAGAAGAACATCCGCTCGAGACCCAACGGCAGGTGTTGCGCGAGCTCGGCGGCCAGACGCGCCGCCGGCTCGTGCGTGAAGCCGGCGAAGACGACCTGCTCGAGCTGGCGTGCCTGCGCGGAAATGGCGTCGGCGATGGTCGGATGCGCGTGCGCATGCAGGGTGACCCACCAGGACGAGATCGCATTGATGATCGGTTGCTCTCGCTCGTCGTAGAGCACGGCGCCGGCGGCCCGGACGATCGGCACCGCGGTCGGCACGAGCCCGTGCTGTGTGTACGGGTGCCAGACGTGGGCTGCGTCGAGTGCCGAGATCGGGTGTGGCACGGGCAAGCGGAGGATCGGTTCAGGCGCTGCTGGCGGCACGTCGAGCGAACGCGTCCACCGCGAGACGCGACGCTTCGTGCGCGGACTCCGTGGGTGTCAGGACGGCAGCACCCGGTCGAGTGCGTCGAGCAGTGTATCCACGTCGGCATCGCTGTGGGCCGCGCTCGCCGTAATGCGCAGGCGCGAGGTTCCGGCGGGGACGGTCGGCGGCCGCACTGCGCCCACCAGCACGCCCCGATCCCTGAGCGCCGCGCCCAGGCGAACTACCGTATCGGCATCACCGACGGGTACCGGAACGACATGGCCATCCGGATCCCCGGGCGCGGGCCGGCCCCGCGCCGCGACGCCCTGCCGAATCCGTCGAGCGACGGCGCGCAGCCGATCACGGCGCCAGGGCTCGGAGCGCGCGATCCTCAGCGCCGCGAGTGCGGCGGCGGCGAAGGCCGGCGGCAGGGCAGTCGTGAATACGAAGGCGCGGCTGCGATTGAGCAGGTACTCGACGAGTGTGCGAGACCCGCTGACGAACGCGCCCGCCACGCCGAACGCTTTCCCCAGGGTACCCATCACGACGTCGATCTGCCCCTCGAGCCCCCAGTGCTCTGCGCTGCCGCGGCCGTGGCGACCCAGCACGCCCGTGCCGTGCGCATCGTCGACGAAGATCCAGCTGGCATGCCGGCGGGCGATGCCAACGATGCGATCGAGCGGCGCGCGATCCCCATCCATCGAAAACACGCCCTCGGTCACGATGAGTCGACGGGAGAACCGTGTGCCGTCCACGTCCAGTGCGGCGTCGAGCGCGGCGGGATCGGCGTGGGCGACGATACGCACCTCGGCCCGTGACAGTCGGCAGGCATTGATGAGGGATGCGTGATTGCGCGCATCGCTGTAGATCACGTCGCCGCGTCCGACGAGCGCCGGGATTGTCCCGATATTGGCGAGGTATCCGCTACCGAACAACAGCGCGGCGTCCGCTTGCGTGAACCGCGCGAGGTCCAGCTCGAGGGCTTCGTGAAGTGGATGGTTCCCGCTGGTCAGGCGCGCGGCGGCAGCACCCGTCCCGTCGCTGCTCAGCGCCGCCGCCGCCGCTCTCGCGAGGCGGGGATCGGAAGCGAGTCCCAGATAGTCGTTGGACGAGAAGTCCAGCGCCGCCCGATCATCGACGGTGACGCGAGACCCGGTCCGCCGCTGCACACGATGCAGCGCGCGCCGCAGGCCGGCCCGAGTGAGGGCCTCGAGCTCGCCTGCGAGCGTTTGTTCCAGCGACTCGGGTGCATCGAGGACGCCAGTGGCGCCGGACTGCGGCAGATACGGCCCCGGACCACCACGGTCAGTGGACATGCGACGCCGCCGGTTGCTCGACCGCCTGCCGAAGCGCGTCGATCTCGTAAGGCTTCACGAGCACGGTCGTCACGTGCGCAGCCTCTGCGAAGTCGTCGCTCAGCGCGGTGCTGTCCCCGGTCGAGACGATATAGCGCGTGGCCTGGCAGCGCGGGAGCGCTCGCAGCCGGCGAATGACCTCGCCGCCGTCGAGGCCCGGCATGCGCAGATCGCAGATCACGATGTCAAACGACTGTTGATGGGCGAGCTCGATCGCTCGCATCCCGTTGGGGGTCGTGGTGACGGCATGGCCTCGAGCGGAGAAGTAGCGATCCAGCACTTCGAGAATGGCCTTCTCGTCATCGACGACGAGGATGCGCAGAGGCACCGCGGCGTGGCTGACGCTGGCCGGCCGCGCCACCGGGCCCGCAACCCGATGCGTCGAGCTCCTGGGCGTTCCCGCCGCGAGCGGCGCCACCACCCCAGCGCGACTCGCCGGTGTGGATGGTGTCGTCGCGTGCGAGAACCCGCCTTTGCTGGCGGGTGGCGGCACAGGTACCGTCTGCTCGCGCGCAATCGCCGCCGGCAAGCGGACAATGAACCGGGTGCCGACGCCCACCTGCGTCTCCAGATCGATGGTGCCGCCGTACGTCGTCACGATGCCGTGGACGACCGCAAGTCCGAGACCTGTCCCTTCGCCTTCCTCTTTACTCGTCCAGAACGGGTCCCAGATGCGGGTGCGATACTCCTCAGGAATGCCGGGCCCGTTGTCCTCGACTTCGAGCGCCACGATGCCGCCGTGGGTCGCCGTCCGGATGGTGATTGCGGGAGCTGCTGGCGATGCACTGCCGTGCGTGGCGCTCGACTCGTCAATCGCTTGCTCGAGTGCCTGCCTCGCATTGACGACGAGATTGAGGACAACCTGTTCGAGTTGCGACGCCTGCGCCATGACTGGTGGCAACGCCGCGGCGAGCGAGAGTGTCCGCCGGATGCCGCGAGTCTCGATCTGGTACCGTTGCGCGTCGAGGATGTAGCGGACGACTTCGTTGAGATCGACCGCCTCGCGTCGCTCGTGTTCGTGGCGGCGCGAAAACGCCAGGAGGTCTCGCACGATGCGCGCCGCACGTTGGGCCTCGTGATTGATCGTCTCGAGGCCGCTCCGGTCTTCGTCGCTGAGCGATTGTCGCAGCATCAGTTGTGCGAATCCGCCGATGGCGGCCAGCGGATTGTTGAGCTCATGCGCGACGCCGGCCAGCATGTGCCCGAGGCTCGCCATCCGCTCACTGCGCCGGAGCAGCTCCTCCTGGCGCGCGCGGTCGGTGATGTCCTCGGTCATCCCTTCGAGGGCGATCGCGTTGCCGCGTCCATCCTTTACGACCTGCAAAGAGAGCCGCACGAGAATGGGCGCGCCGTCGTGGCGGCGCCAGCGCACTTCCGTCCATCCTCGATGCTCGTCGCGCAATGCGACGCCGAGAATCCGCTGATGGTCGGCGGGATCGTAGTAGACGGCTCCGGCCGGCTCCGCCAGAAGCGATGCCGCTGACGGATGGCCCAGCGTGTGCACCAGCGCCGGGTTGACGTCGGTGAAGCGGCCATCCAGCGCCGCACGAAAGATTCCCGACGCGGCGCGATGCACCAGCGCCCGGTAGCGATCCTCCGTCGCCCGCATCTCGTCTTCGGCTTCTTCGCGGGCCGTCATGTAGTCAAGCAGGATTTCGCGGAGCGAGTTCAGGTCGCGCTCGAGGCGCAGGATGGTCCGGTCCCGCTCGGCAAGGACGTCGGCGTCCGGAGGAACCGACACTGTCGGCTCGCTCACGTTTGGGTCGCCGTCGGAGCAGCCTGGGACGCTGCGGACATAGTGCGATATATGTACGCGCCAGTCTCGAGTGACGTCTCGGCATTGCGCGGAGCCGAGTCGGCATCCGCCGCGACGCGGACGAGCGCCGCATCAATCGACGCGCGGGCCGGGCTCTTCGTGCACACCGGGTCGGCGTTGCGCGCGTCGCCCGTCACCTGGAAGGCCTGGCACCGGCAACCGCCGAAATCGATTGTGCGGCGCTCGCAGCTTCGACAGGGTTCCTGCATCCAGTCATCGCCGCGAAACGCATTGAAGGCCGACGATTGCCGCCAAATCCATTCGAGCGAGTGATCGCGCACACTGTCGAAGGTGAGGGACTCGATTTGCCAGGCGGCCTGACACGGCAGCACACGGCCGTCCGGCGCCACGACGATGTAGACGGCGCCCCACCCGCCCATGCACGGCTTCGGATAGGTCTGGTAGTAGTCGGGCAGCACGTAGAGAATCTGCATGTGTCCGCGGTAACGTGCGATGGCCGCTTCGACCACCGCTTCGGCTCGCGCGAGTTGTTCACGCGTTGGAAGCAGGCGATCTCGATTCAGGGTGGCCCACCCGTAGTACTGCGTATTCGCGAGCTCCAATCGATCGGCGCCGAGCGATCCCGCCAGGTCGATGATGTCAGCGAGATGGTCGAGATTGGCGCGGTGGAGCACGACGTTGACCGAAAAGGCGACACCGAGCTCGCGGACAAGAGCGGCCGCCGCGAGCTTCTTGTCGACCGATGGCAGGCCGGCGATGCGCTCTGCACCGGCTCGATCGGAGTCCTGGAACGAGATCTGGACGTGATCGAGGCCAGCCCTCCCCAGTCCATGGACTCGCTCCCTGGTGAGGCCGAGTCCCGAGGTCACGAGTGTCGTGTACAGACCGACGTTGTGTGCGTGGGCCACCAACTGTTCGAGGTCCTTCCGCAGCAGCGGCTCGCCCCCGGACAATCCGAGTTGGAGGACCCCGAGGGCGCGCGCTTCGCTCACGACCCGCTGCCAGTCCGCGGTCGCGAGCTCCGCGTGAGACCGGAGCAAGTCGATCGGGTTGGAACAGTAGGGGCAGTGCAGCGGACAGCGATACGTCAGCTCCGCGAGCAGGGTCGTCGGTCGCGCGGCGTCCGCACCCCGAGGCCGGACGGGCGCGACGGCGCTGTCGCATGCGCCGGTGTACGCGGTGCCCGAGCCGGCATCACGCGGCATCGTGCACCAGCTCGCGGTCGACCAGCTGACCGAGGTAGGCCGCGACGTCGGCGCTCACATTGGCATCGTATTTCGAACCGAGGGCTGTCGCGATCTCGTTCACCGTCCGCGTGCCATTGCAGAGCGCGAGGATCTCGGCGCCCGTGTCGTTGAGCAGCATGGCGCCTTCGGGGTAGAGCAGCACACGACGTTTGCGGACCGGGTCGAAATCGAGGCGAGCCAAACGCCAGAGTCGAGGTCGCGCGGTCAGGGCCAGCGGCTCGCTCATGGCTGCCAAGCTCAATCGCTGTATGCGTGGTGGATGGTGTCGATCAGGACCCACAGCATCTCGATCTTGAACGCGAGCGCGGCAAATGCTCGCCGTTGTGACTCCACCGTCCTGCAATGCGCGGCCACGATGGCGATGCCCTGCGAGCTGTCGCGCGGAGCCTGGATCAGCCGGGATCGAAAGTATTCCAGACCGGCGGCGTCGACCCACGGGTAATGGCGCGGGAAGGCCGCGAGCCGTTCATGCATGAGCGCGGGCGCGAAGAGCTCGGTCAGCGAGCTCGCGACGGCTTCGACCCATCCATGCGTCTTGCAGAAGGTCACATACGACTCGGTCGCGATGCGGACGCCGGGGAGGACATGCCGCTCGTCCTCCATTTCCTCTCGCGGGACACCCAGCGCCTCACCGAGTCGAATCCACAGCTCGATGCCACCACTGTTGGGCTCGGTGCCATCGTGGTCGACAATGCGCTGCAGCCACAGGCGCCGAACCGCGGGATCGGGACAATTCGAAATGATCGCCGCGTCCTTGCGCGGAATGGCCCGTTGATAGGCCAGTCGATTGGCGACCCACCCCTGGAGTTGGCGCTTGCTCAGGGCCCCTTCGCGCATGAGTTGATGGAAGGGGTGCACCGCGTAGTACGATCGACTGAACGCACGAAGCGCAACGACCAACTCGTCGCTCGCCAGCGCAGCGTCCAGCGGCGGGATCGGTGGTGGCGGCGGCGCCGCCAAGGTGGAGGGCGCAGCGGTGGCGGACATGGCTTCTGTTAACTTAACGCGAAGCCCGGTCCTCCGGCGTCAGCCTCTATCTATCGTCGTGGGCGTCGCTCGTCAGCCCACCACGCTGGTGTCCGTCGGATTGAATCCTGCGCGGCGCAGTGCCTCCATGACGTGACATTGGACATCGTGGGGTGCGCAGGTCGTGCACTGGCAATTCGCGATCGCGTCGAGAAACGCCTTCTCGAAATCGTAGTGTGGGTAGCATTTCGCGCACAGCGCGAGATGGGTCCGCACGGCCTCCATCTTCTCCGGCCCCAACTCCGCGTCGAGATACTCCCAGAGCTGTTGCAGCACGGTCGTGCAATCGACTGCCCCTCGCTGGGACGACGGTGCGCACGGATCCGGTGGGCGGTCTGTCATAGGCTACGGGTTGGGGTGCGGTACCGAGTGCGGCGCCGCGGTCGCGGGGCTCGCAATACCGGCATCACGGGCGTACACGGCCAGCGCGCGTTGGAGCAAGCGCCGGCCACGGAATAGGCGAGAGCGCACCGTCCCGATCGGCACCCCCAGGATTTCGGATGCCGCCTCATACGACTGATCCTCGACGTCGACCAGAGTCACCGCGGAGCGAAAGGGCTCCGGGAGCTCCTTGAGGGCGCCAGCCAGTGCGGGCCCAAGATCGAGTCGGGCGAGCAGTTGGTCGTCGCCGGCGTTCGCTCCCGATGCTTCTGCAAGCTGGGACGCCACGGCCTCGACATCGCCATCGTCGAGCTCGACCTGGTGCCGCGCACGCTCCCGGGTTCGCAGAAAGGCGTTGCGGCAGATGGTGAACAGCCACCGCCTGGCGTCGCTCCCCCGCTCGAACGTGTGCCACGATCGATAGGCCCGCATGAATGTTTCCTGCACGATATCGTCCGCATCCGCCTCGTTCCGCGTCAACGACAGGGCGAAACGGTAGACATCGTCCAGCCACGGGAGCGCCTCTCGCTCGAAGCTGAGGTCGGACTCCCGCTGTTCTGCCGCGGTCAGCGCCATGTCTCGAATCTAGCGGGGGATCGCCCAATTGGTTCCGGGAGGCATGCCCCTTGAAATCACCTTTGACGGATCCGATCTTGCAGAACCTGCAGCAGGGTCGCCGGTCGCTCCGGCGAGCAGTTCCCTCTACTCGCGAGGTGCGCATGCGCTGGGAGAAGCCGGAGTTCGAGGTTGTAGACGTGACGATGGAAGTCACCGCCTACGTCGCACGACGATAAACACAAGGGGGCCCGCCAACGCGGGCCCTCTTCGTGTGCGGTGACATTGGGTTCCCGGGCCATTCTCCGTCGTATGGCCGGGAAGGCAGCCGGTCGGTACGAGAACGGGCAGCGTCACGAGGCGCTTTGTCCAACTTTCTACTTTCTGTGGTTCTCCTCTCTCGGCCGCGGTGCGGCCGCGGCGCCCTGAGCGGCAGGACGTCACCATGGAGATCATCCTGCTCGGCACTGCCGCCGGCGGCGGCTTCCCCCAGTGGAACTGCTGGTGCCCCGGATGCCGCGTCGCGCGGACCGATCCTTCTCGCGCGCACCCGCGGACGCAGTCTTCCATCGCCGTGAGCGGCGACGGAACGCGCTGGCTTCTCGTGAATGCGTCGCCCGACGTCCGAGAGCAGCTCAGCCGTATCCCACGCTCGTCTCCGGCCAATGATGTGATGCGCGATGTGCCCATTGAAGGCGTCGTACTGACCGATGCCGAGCTCGATCACACCCTGGGTCTCTTGCTGCTTCGTGAGGCTCGCGCACTGACACTCTACGCCACGCAGGCCGTCATTGATGTCCTGGAGCGCGACTCGCGCATCCTGCCAACCGTGCGTGCATTCGCCACCGTTTCGATCGTCCCATTGCCCCTCGATCGAGAAGTCGCACTACTCGATCGAGCGGGAGGCGCAATGGGGATAACGATCGAGGCGTTCGCTGTCGATGGCGGCGCTCCCCGATTCGCGAGTGTCGACTCGGTTGGTGCGACGGCCGGACTGCTGATTCGTGATGGAAGCGCCTCCAAGGCTGTTTACGTCCCCGGTTGTGGCGCGCTGACACAGCCCCTCGTCGCGCGCATCACGGATGCGCGTGTGCTGCTGTTCGACGGCACTTGCTGGTCCGACGACGAGCTCGTCATGCTCGGCGTCTCGCCGAAACGCGCGCGCGACATGGGACACCTGCCGATCGGCGGTCCAGATGGCAGCCTGGCCGCGCTGACGGCACTGGAACCAGGCCCGATCGTGTTCTACACGCACATCAACAACACCAATCCGGTCCTGATCGAGGACAGTCCCGAGCGGCGCGTCCTCGAAGCGGCCGGGGCGCACGTCGGCCGTGATGGGCAACGGCTGACGACTCGTGGTCACGTAGGAGTGGCCGGCTAGGGATCGGATTGGGGCGCACGATGCTGTCGTCCGCCTTCTTTATTTGATCGCTACCAGCCGTGCAATTTGCTTTCATTCTCTAGGTCTCACTTCCCGATCTCTAGCCCCCTGCCGTAATGCGTCTTCCCAGCGTCGTCACCGCCACCTGGAACGGCGAGCAGCGCTTTGACATTCGCCGTGCCGGGGCAGCCGTGTCCTCGCGCATTGACGCGAAAGGCGTGACCGGGCCAGGGCCAGTCGACGCGATGCTCGGCGCACTCGCGACCTGCGCAGCGGTGGATGCACTCGACATCCTCGTGAAGCGGCGGACCCCGGCTGAGCGTTTATCGGTGAAGGTCACGGCTGATCGTGCGGACGCGGTTCCGGCGCGAGTGACACGCGTGCTCTTGGAGTACACGATCGACGGGGCCGGGATCGAGCGAGAGGCGGCCGAGCGCGCCGTCGACCTCGCCGTCTCGAAGTACTGCTCGGTTCGCAGTTCGCTCGATCCGACGATCCCGGTCGTGATTTCCGTGACGCTCAATGGTGAAAGTGGTGCCGAGAAGGTGACGGCCAATGACGCCGCCTGAGCCTTTGCGCCCCGCGATCGTCGACCCATACACGCGCCACGTGCTCATCTGTACCGGAGGGTTTTGCTCGCCGGACCGAGGCGGGCGTGCGCTCTACGCTCGGCTTGCCGAGCTACTCGAACGCGAGGACCTGCTATTCGGTCCTACTCGCGTGAAGCGGGGCGAAACGCCGTGTCTCGGGGTGTGTGGCGGTGGCCCGGTCATGGTCGTATACCCGGAGGGGGTATGGTACGCGGGGGTCACGCCTGCCCTGCTCGAGCGCATTGTCGTCGAGCATCTCAAGCAGGGGCGGGTCGTTGAAGAGGCCGTGGCGTTTCGATTGGGGCCACCGTAGTGCGACCCGTCCGACAGGCCGATAGCGGCCGGTGCGGTCTCCTCACCCCTGATCCGTTGAATCAGCGGCCGTTGTCGCCGTTTCCTGACCCCTGATCCCTGACCCCTGGTCCCTTGTATTTTTGATTGCTGACCTGGCCGTCTGAGCGTCTGCTCACTGGTTTTCCCTCTCTCCGAGCCCCATGGCGACAACTACCCATACCGAGCATGCCGCGGCAGCGGCTGCGGACCTCAGCCGCGAGCAGCTGGTCGCTGCCTATCGCGTCATGCTGTTGGCCCGTCGCTTGGACGACAAGGAAATCCAGCTCAAGCGACAGAATAAGATTTTTTTCCAAATTTCTGGCGCGGGGCACGAAGCGATTCTAACGGCGGCGGGTTTTGTCCTTCGTGGTGGGTACGACTGGTTCTACCCCTACTATCGTGACCGGGCGCTCTGTCTCCAACTGGGCGTCACACCGGCCGAGATGTTGTACGAGGCCGTGGGGGCAGCAGTTGATCCGGCTTCGGGCGGACGCCAGATGCCGAGCCATTGGGGGAACCGGCCGCTCAACATTGTGTCGTCGTCGTCGCCCACCGGCACGCAATTCCTGCAGGCTGTCGGCTGCGCCGAAGCGTGGCTGCGTGCCCGTCAGCTGGGTGTGGGCGAAGGGTTCGCCGGGGACGAAGTCGTTTATGTCTCGACCGGCGATGGGGCGACCAGCGAGGGCGAGTTCTGGGAGTCTCTGAGCACGGCGTGCAACCTCCAGTTGCCGGTCCTGTATCTGGTCGAAGACAACGGCTACGCGATTTCGGTCCCGGTCGAGATCAACACGCCCGGCTCGTCGATCTCTCGTCTGGTCGAGGGGTTCCCCGGACTGTACGTCGAGCAGGTCGATGGCTGCGACCTGGTGGCGAGTTACGGGGCGATGGCTCGCGCCACCGCGTATGTCCGCGGGCGGAAGGGGCCGGCGCTCATACACGCCAGCGTGATCCGGCCGTACTCGCACTCGCTCTCAGATGACGAGACCATGTACCGGCCGCCGTCGGAGCGCGCTGCGGACGCGGCGCGTGATCCGTTGACCACGTTCCCGCGCTGGCTCGTTGCGGAAGGGCACGCGACCGAGGCCGACATCAGCAGGATCCAGGCTGACGTGGACGCAGAAGTGCTGGCCGCGACGGACGACGCGCTGGCCCAGCCCCAGCCGACGCCAGAGTCGAAGACCTTTGCCGTCTACTCCCCCGATGTGGATCCCTGCGGCGAGCGCTTCGACACCGAGGACGACCCGCAGCCGAGCGGTGAGCCGACCACGATGGTCGACCTGCTGAACGGGTGCATGCGCGATGAGATGCGGCGGGACCCCAAGATCCTCGTGTTTGGCGAGGACGTCGCCGACGTATCGCGCGAATCGTACATGGGCGAGGTGAAGGGGAAGGGCGGCGTCTTCAAGGTTACGTGGGGACTGCAGAAGGAGTTCGGCGCGTCGCGGGTCTACAACACCCCGCTGGCGGAAGCCAACATCATTGGCCGCGCAATCGGCCTCGCCACGCGTGGCTTCAAGCCGATCGCAGAGATCCAGTTCTTCGATTACATCTGGCCAGCGTACATGCAGCTGCGCAACGAGCTCGCGACGATGCGCTGGCGGTCGAACAACAACTTCTCGTCTCCCGCCGTGGTCCGCGTGACCTATGGCGGCTATATCCGCGGTGCGATCTACCACTCGCAGACCGGCGCGTCGCTGTTCACCCACTGCCCCGGACTGCGCGTGGTCTGTCCCGCGACGGCGCTCGACGCCAACGGATTGCTTCGTACCGCCATCCGATGCGATGACCCGGTGATCTTCCTCGAGCACAAGCACCTGTATCGCCAGACCTACAACAAGGGGCGCAATCCCGGCCCGAACTACATGATCCCGTTTGGCAAGGCACGGCGCGTGCGGCCCGGCCGCGACGTGACGGTGGTTACCTATGGCGCGACGGTGCAGCGCGCCCTGGTTGCCGCCAATCAGGTCGCGGACGCGGAACACGGCGGCATCGACGTCGAGGTGATCGACCTGCGTTCGCTCAGCCCGTGGGATCGTGAGATGGTGTTCGAGTCGGTCCGTCGCACGTCGCGAGTGATTGTCGGCTACGAAGATTCGATCTCCTGGGGCTACGGCGCCGAGATCGCGGCTGCGGTCGCCGACGAGTGCTTCGCCTGGCTGGACGCGCCGGTGAAGCGGGTGGCTTCGAGCGACACGTTCGTCGGCTACGCGCCCCAACTCGAGGACGCGATCTTGCCGCAGGTCGACGACTTCGTCCGGGCGTATCGGGAGGTCGTCGCGTTCTAGGGGTCGTCGCCTTCTAGGCGATCGACAGGCCGGTGGTCGTCTCACCCTGGGTCTGGATCGCGTTCGTCGCGTTCGTCCTGGGAGCGCTTGCCCTCGACCTAGGCTTGTGGCATCGAGTCCCGCGCGTCATCGAGACGCGCGAGGCGGCGCGGCGCACGGTGATCTGGATTCTGCTCGCGCTGGTGTTCGCGGGTCTTCTGGCATGGCGCGAGGGTGTGCAGACCGGTGTCGACTTTCTCACCGGCTACGCGGTCGAGCAAGCACTGAGCGTCGACAACGTCGTCGTCATGGCCTGGATCTTCTCCTCGCTCGCCATCCCGCCGACATACCAGCACCGGGTCCTGCTCTGGGGTGTGCTCGGTGCGATGATCATGCGAGGCGGTTTCATCATCCTGGGCCTCGTCCTCCTGACGCGGTTCAACTGGATTCAGTACGTCCTCGGCGCTGTTTTGTTGCTGGCTGCCGTGCGCATCCTGCGTCATCGCGAGCCCGACACATTGAGCGGGCGAAGCCTGATCGTCCGAGTGGTCGAACGGGTGATACCTGTCGATCCAGGTCTCCTGGGATCCCGATGGATTGCCCGGGATGCAGCACGCAACAACCGGTGGGCGGCCTCGCCACTCCTCATCGCGCTCATATGCATTGAGCTCACCGACGTCGCGTTCGCGACGGATTCGATCCCGGCCATCTTCGCGATCACGCGCGTCCCGTTCGTCGTCTTCACGGCGACCATCTTCGCGACGCTGGGCCTTCGCTCGCTCTACTTTCTCGTCGCGGCGGCCATGCGCGGCATCCACTCGTTCCGAGTGGCGCTCGCCGTCATTCTGGCGGTCGTGGCGCTCAAGATGCTGCTGTCTTCGGTCGTGGAGATACCGGATGCCATCGTGCTCGCCGTGATCATTGCCGTGCTCGCCATTGCACGTTTCGCGAGACGATCGGCGCCAAGCCGGGGGTAGGCGCAGCGGGCTGATGACGCGACTACCAAAGCCGGTCGACGCAGGCGTGCGTCGCCCCTACCGGCGCTCGACTGCGTCTCGGACGTCGAGGAGAATCTCGAAGTACAGCTGCTCCCGACGGTAGGCGAAGTCCAGGGTGGTCATTGGGCCTGATCGCCCGACGCTTTCGCGCGGTCGAACGCTTCGCGGTACATGTCGTCGAGATTGGCCAGAATGCGGTCGCGCGAGCGAGACATGCGTAAGGCCTCGAGGGCTCGAAGGGTCAGGCGGGAAGGTTCCACCGGGACCTCCTCCGCTGATGGGTCGGCCGCTGCGAGCAGCCGCTTCGCGGCGCTACGCAGAAATACGCGAGAGCTGATGGGATTGAGGTCGGCCATTGGGGGAAAACTACACTGAACGGCGGGTCTGGGGCGGGCGCTGACGCGCCCGCCCCAGACCCGCCCTTTGCCCTAATAGTCCACGGGCCTCAAATACGACTCGCCGATGGCGTTCGGGCTGACTATTGCCACCGTCGGTAGGCGGCGCTTCCAGTGCGTGCTCTCGAGGCGCTGGCGGACGAGCTCCACTTCGCGGCCATCGAAGCCGCGCGCTCGCAACTCCTCGGTGGTGTAGCCGGAAAGCAGCCAGTTGAGAATGTCATCCGCCTTGGCGTAGCTGATGCCGAGATCTGTTTCGTCCGTTTGGCCTTTGATGAGATCTGCGGACGCCGGTTTCTCGATGATGACATCCGGTACGCCCAGGTGACGCGCCAACGACCACACCTGTGTCTTGAACAAGTCGCCGAGCGGATTCACGGGCGGCGAATCGTCGGCGTGCCAGGTGAAATAGCCGAAGAGTCGCTCTGTCTTGTTGCCGGTCCCGAGAGGCAGCGCACGGTAACGCGCCGACAGATCGAACAACACGATCATGCGCATGCGCGCCATCACGTTGCCCCGGCGACCAGGGTCTGCGTCGGGCTCGTGCGCGAGATACGCGTCGACGGCTTTGGTGATATCCACGACCCGGCTCGTGATACCGAGCGCCTCGATCACGAGCTGCGCATGGGACAGACTGTCAGGACTCGACGTGCAGTAGGGCATGCAGGTGCCGATCACGTTCCCTGGGCCCAGCGCGCGCGCCGCCAGGTACGCCGTCACTGCCGAATCGACACCACCCGAGAGCCCCACGACCGCGCGGGAGAAGCCTCGACGTCCGAACTCATCCCGAATGAATTGGACGAGCCACCGCTCCAGGAGTGGCCCGTCGATCGCCAACGGAGCCGGGCCGCCCGCCTGGCATGGTGCAGTGCCCCCCGCCGGGGAGGCCCCCGCTGGCGCTTGGGCCGCACCCGGCCGCGGAACGGGCGCGCCGGCCGGCCGGCCATCGGACGTCGGGCTTGCAGAACGAGATAGGGCGCGGTCGAGTGCGGTCCGCAGGTCGGGAATCCCCGTCCGCAAGTCGGCGAGCAATGGTGCGTCCGCGCGTGCGCGGGCGAGGTCTGCCAGATCGACGGTCGCCGGAAGCAGCGACTCTTCGAAGAGTGGTGCCCGGACCCGAATGTCGCCGGCCGGGCCGACGAGCAGCGAGCTCCCCCAGAAGGCCTTCCCGCCCTCGGTGCCTACGAGGTTGACATAGGACACGAACACCCCGTGTTCCTCCGCTACCCCGCGGACAGTTCGCTCCCACCGTGCGACCGTCGCCGGCCCCGGGATCCCGTCCTCTCGCGGCCAGGCGCCCCGAGCGGGCGCAGCGGAGGACAGAAAAATGATCTCAGCGCCGTCGAGCGCCGCGACGGTGCCCGTCAGGCTGTGCCACGCGTCTTCGCATACGAGGAGCGCGGCACGGCCCCAGCGGGTGTCGAAAGCTCGCAGGTCGTGGCCCCGCTCGACGAAGCGCTCTTCGTCGAACAACCCGTACGTCGGCAGGAACATCTCTGCGGTGGATATGGTGTATCACCGGGTCCGTATTGGCTCCCACCGTCGCATACATCACGCTGTTATACAGCGTGTTCTGCCAGCGCTCGTAGAACCCGATGACGACATCGAGGGTACGACCCGCTGCGACGGCGTCGGGCACACCCGAGCGATACACCGCGTCGATGTCGCGCGCCACCTGGGCGGCCGTCCGGGCCAGGTCCCGCGTGCCACCCTCCACGAAGTAACCGGTCAGCGCGGTCTCCGGGAAATGCAGGATGTCCGGGCGCGGGGTGAGGGCGTCGGCACGGGCGAACAGCGGGCCGAGGCGGGCGAGATTGGCCGCAAAATCGCCCTTGCGAGGGTGAAGCTGGGCGAGTGCGATGGTGACGGTGGTCGACATATTGCCAACTGGAAGTTAGCACGATGAGACAGCCCCCCATTTTGGCCGCCGACGGCGGGCCAAAATAGAGAGGAGCGAACCAGCAAATAGAATGGCGACCGACCAGGGCCGCGTGCTGGCGCGCCCGAACGAGGAGAAAAAGGAAGGGAGAAAGGAGACGACCATACGACGACTGACGACGGCCGTGTGGCTGCGACGGCTGGCTGGCTCGGCGCTCATCGTACTCGCGATGTTGGCGGTGGCGCACTCGCGCCTCACCGCGCAAGGCACACCGCAACCCACGGGCTCGGTCGCACCAGCGGCAACGGGCGCGTCGTCCGGCGGAGTCCCCACGCCGGCCGGTGCGGCCGCGAACACGCCGTCGACCGGGGAGCCATGGCGCATCGTCGAGATGCCCCAGTCGACGCTCGTCTATGGGCGCGACGGCTCGCTGATCGGAGAAATTGGGCGCGAGGTCCGGACGAGCGTGCCGCTCGCCTCGTTGCCTCCGTACGTCCCTCTGGCGTTCATCGCCATTGAGGACCGTCGGTTCTACCAGCACAACGGCGTGGACGTCATCGGTGTCATTGGCGCCCTGAAGGATCGGTTCATCGGCCGGCGGATGCGCGGCGCGAGTACGATCACCCAACAGCTCGTCGGCAACATGCATCCCGACGTGATCAACCGTCGGGACATGAGCCTCGATCGGAAGCTGCGCGAGCAAGACGCGGCCCGTGAAATGGAACGGCACTATACCAAAGCGCAAATACTCGAGGCGTATCTCAATTTCATCCCGTTCGGTCATGGATGGTTCGGCATCGACGCAGCGGCACGGCACTACTTTGGCAAGCCCGCCGGGCGGCTCACGCTGGCAGAAGCTGCGACGCTCGCAGCGCTCCCTCGGTCGGCGCCGTACTACGATCCGATCCGACACCCCGACCGCGCCCGCCTACGTCGTGACCTCGTGCTCCGCGAGATGGCGAATCAGGGCCTCGTCACGTCGGCGGCAGCGAATGCTGCGCGACGAGAGCCGCTGGTCACGGTGCCCTCGGCGCTCACGGACCCAGCGCCCTACTTCGTCGATGCGGTTCGCGACGAGGCAATGCAACAGGGCATCCCGGTGGACGCAGGTGGTTACCTGCTGTACACGACGCTGGACCCGGCGCTTCAGCGCGCGGCTGTTGTCGCGCTCAACGAGGGGACGGCCGCGGTCGAGGCTCGGCCCGGCTACATGCATCCAACACTCGCCACCCATGCTCGCGGCGCTGGACTGAACTACCTCGAGGGACTGCTGGTCGCGATGGATCCCAGCACTGGCGAGATCCGTGCGCTCGTCGGTGGTCGTGACTATCAGGACTCGCCCTTCGATCGCGCGCTCAAGTCCGTGCGCCAACCCGGGTCTGCCTTCAAGCCCATTGTGTATGCCGCGGCACTCGCGGACAGCATCCCCGCGAACACACTGGTCGGCGACACGGCGTTGGCCATTCCACTTCCAGATGGCACGATCTATCTGCCCGACGACGCGGACGGCACGTTCCTCGGAACGATGACGCTGCGGGAGGCGCTCGTCCGCTCGCGCAACTCCGTGGCGGTCCAACTCGCCCTACGGCTCGGGATGGATTCGGTCAGCGATGTCGCGCGTCGCTTCGGGATTACGACGCCCATCGCCCCGTACCCCTCGAGCGCGATCGGCGCGTCGGGTGTGCGGCCGATCGAGATCGTTACCGCGTATGAGGCATTCGCCACATTCGGCTCGATCGCGCAGCCGCAGATGCTACTGAGAGTGGAAGACCGAACCGACCACGAGATCTGGGCCGCGCATGGCCCCACGACCACGGTGGTGCTGGATTCCAGCGTCGCGTTCATCATGAACGACATGATGCGAGACGTAGTCGACCGCGGAACGGCATCGACCATCCGACGCGTGCTGCCGCCGGGAGTGATGGCGGCAGGCAAGACCGGCACAACGAACGACAACACGGATCTCTGGTTCATTGGGTGCACGCCGCACTTGGTTGCTGGCGTCTGGCTCGGTTTCGATGAGCCCAGGACGATCATGCCGGGCGCCGCCGGCGGCTCGTTGGCGGCGCCGATCTGGGCGCAATTCATGACGGCTGCAATGGCCGGAGACACGGTTCCACGCGACAGCGCTGGTGCCGACTCGACTCTCTGGGCGCCGCCTTCAACCCTCGTTTCGGCGGATCTGGATCGCCTCACCGGCGCGCCCGCAGACTCCACGACACCACCCGACCGCCGCTACACCGAGTACTTCCTGCCCGGTACGGAGCCGGTGTTGTTCGATGCGCGAGTGGTGTTTGGTGGCGGGCCGGTGACGGTGTACTGAGGGGCTGGACGTTGGACGTCTAACGTCCAACGTCTAGCCTTACGTCAACGCCTCCGCCTCTTCCTCCGCAACCTCCATCTCCGTCTTCCGTGTCTGTACGGGGTGCTTGAGCGGGAGGAGTGCGATCGCGAACACCTGGTCGAGTGTCTCCACGGGGTGGAACGTCAGCGTGTCGCGGACCTCCTGTGGGATGTCCTCGATGTCGGCTTCGTTCGCTTGCGGCAGGATGATGGTCGTGATACCGGCCCGGTGTGCGCCCAGGACCTTTTCCTTCAACCCGCCGATCGGCAAGACGCGACCGCGCAACGTGATTTCGCCGGTCATCGCCACGTCCTTTCGGACTGGGCGTCCGGCCATCGCGCTCACCAGAGCAGTCGCCATGGTCACGCCCGCTGAAGGACCGTCCTTGGGAATTGCGCCCGCCGGGACGTGCACGTGCACCTCGAGCGATCCTAGGCGATCCTCGGGGATCTCGAGTCGCGAGGCGTGCGTCGCCGCGTATGTCAACGCCGCGCGCGCCGACTCCTTCATCACATCGCCGAGCTGTCCGGTGAGAATCAACGACACGCTGCCGGCGCCGCTCACCTGGCTCTCGCCATCCGTGCCGGCACGCCCGTGGTCGAGCCGTCGAATCGCTGCTTCGACGAACATGATGTCGCCGCCCATGGGCGTGTAGTACATCCCTGTCGCGACCCCGACTTCGTTCTGCTCGTTGGCTCGCTCGGGATGGACCTTTGGCCGACCAAGCAGCTCGCGTACGTCGGCCGCAGTGATCTCCAGATTCGTCGACTCGCCCGCGGCAAGCTTACGGGCGACTTTGCGAGCGACCGCGCCAACCTGGCGCTCGAGCTGACGGACGCCGCTCTCCCGTGTGTACTGAGACACGATGGCCATTACCGCATCGTCGGTGAGCGTGACCTTGCGATCCGCGAGCCCTGCCTCCTCGAGTTGTCGCGGAATCAGATACTTCTTCGCGATCTCCGCCTTCTCACGCTCGGTGTATCCCGCGAAATCGACAACCTCCATACGATCGAGCAGCGGACCGGGGATGTTCTGGATGAAGTTCGCTGTGGCGATGAACAGGACTTCGCTCAGGTCGAACGGAACGCCCAGATAGTGGTCGGTGAAGGTGTCGTTCTGTGCCGGGTCGAGCACCTCGAGCAGGGCCGCCGAAGGATCGCCCTGGAACGACGTCCCAAGCTTGTCGACTTCGTCGAGCAGAAAGACCGGGTTCTTGGTGCCAGCCTGCTTCATGCCCTGGATGATTCGACCGGGCATCGCGCCGACATACGTGCGCCGGTGGCCACGGATGTCCGCCTCGTCACGCGTCCCGCCGAGTGCGACCCGGACATACTCACGACCGAGCGAGCGCGCGATCGACTTGGCGATCGACGTCTTGCCCACGCCTGGCGGACCCACGAAGAGCAAGATCGGGCCGCGTGCCATCGCGCGCGCCTTGGCTTCTTTCGCGTCGGTGATCTGACGGTCCTCGTCCTCGCCCACGGCCAGCGACGGAGTCGCATTCTCTTTGCTCGCGCGCAAACGCGCCGCGGGTAACTCGCCTGTACGCTCGAGCTCGTCCGCGATTTGCTTCGCGCGCAGCTGCCGAACCGCGAGAAACTCGAGCACCCGGTCCTTGACGTCCTGCAACCCATAGTGGTCGTCGTCGAGCACCGTTTCGGCCCGGGTGAGGTCCAGCATGTCATCGGAGCGGGTGTTCCAGGGCAACTCCGCGATCCATTCCAGATAAGTCCGGATCACCTGGGCTTCCATCGATTCGCGTCCGGCGCGTTCGAGCCGACTGATCTCACGCTCGACCTCGGCTCGCGCTTCCTTGGGCAACTCGAGTTTGAGCAGCTTCTCGCGCAGCTCAGTCACCTCGCGCGCCTGGTCGTCGTCACCCAGCTCTTTTTGGATCGCTTTGAGCTGTTCCCGCAGGTACATCTCGCGCTGCCGTTCGCCCAGCTCTTCTTGCACCTGCGACTTGATCTCCTCCTGGGCTTCGAGGAGACCGATCTGGCGCTGCACATGGACCAACACGCGGCGGAGCCGCTCTTCGACGCTCAGCGTTTCCAGCAGCCCTTGCTTCTCGGCCACGCTGAGCTCGATGTAACCCGCCACCAGGTCGGCGAAGCGGCCGGGGTCGGTCACCGAATCCAGGACCTGGTGAACGACCTCCTCCGGCAGGCCGCGACGCTCTCCGAGCTCGACCGCCCGTTCACGAATCTCCTTGTGGAGCGCCTCGAACGCGGGATCGTGCTCGTTGACCGGGCTCATCTCCTCTGTCGGGATGATCACGGCGGCGAGGTAGCCCTCGGAGGTGGTGTACTGCAACGCGGTGGCGCGTTGCTCGCCTTGCAGGAGCAGTTGGACGCCGCCGAGGCCGCGTTGAATCTGACCGATACGGGCGATCACGCCCATCGAGTACAGGATCTCGGGCGTGGGCTCGTCGGTGTTGTCGCGCTGTGCGACGGCGAAAACCAGCCGATCGCCCTTGAGGGCCGCCTCGATGGCCCGCAGCGTACCCGGACGTCCCGCCGCGATCGGCGCCGTGAGTCCGGGGAAAATCACTGTCCCGCGCAATGGCAGGACTGGGAGTGTCTGACGTTGAGCCATTGTCTGCAACCTTCTCGCAGAAAAGGAACAAGAGGGGCACGCCCATGCGGGCCCCTCGGGACCGTGCGTTCGCTTTCCCTAGATGCACGAGTGAGTCCGCAGAAGTTACGCCAGGACGGCGGGGTTCGCGGCACCGGGCCGCCGTCGTGACACGACTGGGACCGCCAGGACGGCGGTAGCCTCGAGCCGCGCGCCCGTCGCAGTGGCCTGGCCGTCCCTGCGATAGCTCTTGCGGCGTGTTATCGTTTGGGGATATGCCCGATCCGGTTGCGTCCGCCGCCGACACTGAATTGCTCGCGCGGGTGGAACAAGTGTTGGCGCCGACGTTTGCGCTCGACCACGAGATCGGTCGAGGCGGCATGGGCATCGTGTATCTGGCACGCGACAGCCGGCTCAAACGCCCGGTCGCTATCAAGGTGCTGCCGCCGGAGCTGGCGTTTCGGTCCGACATCCGGTCCCGATTCCTGCGAGAGGCGGAAACCGCGGCACAACTGTCACATCCCAACATTGTTCCGATCTTTACCGTCGATGAGCGCGGCGGACTGGTCTTCTTCGTCATGGGGTATGTCGAAGGAGAAACGCTTGCGCAGCGGATGCAGCGAGATGGCCGCATCGCGCCGGCAGAAACGCGTGGCTTGCTGACAGAAGTCGCGTCGGCACTGGCGTACGCGCACTCGCGCGGCGTCATCCATCGCGATATCAAGCCCGACAACATTCTTCTGTCGTCGGAAGGCGGTCGCGCGATGGTAACGGATTTCGGAATTGCGCGCGCGGTCAGCGCCGGATCGGGCGACTCGCGATTGACCGCAACGGGGGTGGCGATCGGCACCCCTGCGTACATGAGCCCCGAGCAGTGCGCCGGCGACAAGGAAATTGACGGGCGCAGCGACCTCTATTCTCTGGGAGTCGTTGGCTATCAAATGCTGTGCGGGAGCCTGCCCTTTAGCGGGACGGGCACCGGCGCATTGCTGGTCAAGCACCTGTCTGAAAAGCCGGTGCCGGTTACGGACCGCGCACCGGAGGTTCCGGCGTGGCTCGGCCGTGTCACGATGCGGTTGCTCGAGAAGCAGCCGGCGGATCGTTTCGGCGACGCGGGCGCTCTCGTGCGTGCACTCGAGCAAGGTGACACGGGATTTGTCCAACCGGTCGCGCCCACTCCGTCGGTGCCATACCCGGTGCCCCCGCAGGGTACACAGGACCGTGCGATGTGGGCGCCAGCTGCGCCACCGCTTCCCATCGCCCCGCCAGTGGCAGGCGCGTTCCCCTTTGGGGGTGCGCCACCACAGGGATTGGGGCTCGCCGGCGTCACGCCCGTCTCGCAGGTCGAGCAGGCTCGTTGGGACGCCGCGCCCGTCAAACGGTTTCGTCGCAGCCTCACTCGATGGGGCGCGATCGGCGGCTTTCTAACTGTCCTGTCTGTGGTCACAGCCGACAGCGACTGGATGACTTTCGTCGTCATCATCGGTGCCGTGCTTGCGTTCAAGTACGGCAAGCTTTGGAGCAACGGGTACAACTGGCGCGACGTGTTCAAGCAGCCCAGCGACCGGCTGTTCTTCGACGTCGCGGCCGAATCGATCGACAACGCGCGAGGCCTGTTCGACAAGAACAAGCGCGCCGAGGTGCGTGCACGCCTGCGTCGTGGCGCCGGACGGGACGCGCAGATCCCGGCCCCGGCCGTCGCAGCTCCGCTCGCAGTGCCGGTGGCGCCGATGCCTCCAGCCGCACCCATGAGTCCGCCGCCCGCTGCGGCGCCCGCGCCAGTGATCACCACCCCCCAGGACGATGGCAGCACCCTCGCCCCCGCGGAGGTGTTGAACAGCCGCCATGGCGCCATTGTCCGCCGTGCGGCGGGCGACGGCGCGGCGGTCCGTCAAGAGGTCGGCCGTCTCGGAGCAGCGGATCGCGCGTTGTTACCGGACGTCGCTGGGGTCGTGGAGGCGCTGGTCAAACGCATCGCGTCGCTCGCGACGGCGCTGCATTGGTTGGACGGCGATCTCGCCCCCGACGCGTTGCCGGAGCTCGACAAGCAGATCGCTGCAGCCGAAGCGGGATCGGCTGCGACTCCGGATCGCGAGCGGAAGCTCGGCCTGCTGCGTCGTCAACGGGCGACGTTACAGGACCTGGCCGATCGGCGCGCGATGTTGTCGGCCCAGCTCGAGAACGCGGGGATCGTGCTCCGCAACATTCGATTGGACCTCGTGCGACTGCGCTCGGCCGGGGTCCAGTCGGCGATCGACGACGTGGCTACCGCGACGCAGGAAGCGCGCGCCTTGTCACGGGAGATTGCGCACGTCTTGAACGCTGCGGAAGAGCTCAAGAGCGTGTAAGAAGGGCGCTGCGCGCCCTAGAAAGTAGAAGCACAGAAAGTAGAAAGTAGACAAGAGCCAAACGGCGGCGCAGCCCCCTCGTCCATTTCGTACTTATGTGGTGTTCTACTTTCTACTTTCTGGCGGTCTACCTTCTCGGGCGCGTAGCGCCCGTGGCGCCACGCGACACGTCGGCTGCCACGCCAACGCCGCGGGCCGTGCGAGCGTGGGTCGCTCCGCCCGCAGACTCTCTCGCTCGGGCGCCCGCGCCGCTCATGGCCACGCCCCCGGTCGTGCACGGTCTCTACATCAATCGTTGGGCCGCGATCGGCACCAAGGTGTGGCAACTGATCGATCTGGCGAAGCGGACAGGGATCAACGCGTTCGTCATCGATGTGAAGGATGACCGCGGGTTCGTGCTGTATCGTTCGCACGTTCCCCTCGCGCACGCCATTGGTGCCGACACCGTGCGTCCGCTCACCGGGGTGCATCTCCGCGCGCTGCTGGACACGCTGCGCCTGCACGGGATCTATCCAATCGCGCGGATCGTCGTCGCCAAGGACCCGTTGCTCGCGGAGCGACGGCCCGCATGGGCGATTCGCAGCCGGCGCGATCCGAGCGTCGCATGGCGCGACCGTCAGGGGCGCCCATGGGTGGATGCCAACCAGCGTGGCGTGTGGCAATACGCGGTCGACCTGGCGCGCGAGGCGATTGATGCGGGTTTCAGCGAGGTGCAGCTCGACTACGTGCGATTCCCGGATGACAAGCACCTGATGCGCGAGGCCGTGTTTCCTCTCGCCAACGGCCGCACTCGCGCGCAAGTGATCAGGGAGCAACTGGGATTCGTGCACTCCGCGCTCTCGCCACTCGGCGTACCCGTGACGGCGGACGTCTTTGGCCTCACCGCGTCCGATACGACCGACATGGGCATCGGACAGCGGTGGGAGATGTTCGTGGATCAGGTGGACGTCGTCCTGCCCATGAGCTACCCCTCGCACTACGCGCCCGGGACCTACGACCTGGCGAACCCGAACGCGCATCCGTACGCCGTGATCGATCACACACTGAAGGATGCTGCGCGACGGAGTGCCAAGGTGCCTGGGGCGGCCACGATCCGCCCCTGGTATCAGGACTTTACCCTGGGCCCCCCCCACTACACCCCAGAGTTGGTGCGCGCCCAGATCCAGGCCGGCTACGACAACGGCGTCCGCAGCTGGCTGCTGTGGAATCCAGGCAGCCGCTACGGGGCGGAGGAACTGCGGGAGACCGCTGGCGCTAAAGGGCCCGAGCAATAGACCTGCAGAGAGTAGACCGGCCGGTCGTTGTCTCCTTTCTCCTTTCTGTGGTTCTCCTCTCTCGGGCGCTTTAGCGCCCGCGGCGCCCGCCGCATATCGCCGCAACGGCGGCAATTTGCGATGTCCATCACATTCGTGCTGGACAAAACCATCACAAAATGATAGTCGCGCCGTACCCCGTAACTGCTTTCTCGTGGGAGGGTTATAGGCGCTGCGACATCCGAGGCGCCGGAGCGGCCATCGGCTTGCACTAGGGTTGGGGGTTCGCCCGGCGCTCGTAGGCCGGTCCTCCCTGGCGACTCGGAGCATGTTATGACCGATAAGCGATCGGAAGGACATCTCGGCCCCGAACTCGACGACAGCGGCGCACCGCTGGTGCTCTGGCCCGCCCGCAGCACCCCCGCGGCGCCAAGTTTCGGAGTTCGCGTTCGACCCGTAGCTCACGCCGATCTCCGGCTCGTGAAGGGAGAGGAGGTCGCGGCGGAGGCTCGGGTAACAACCCCAGATCCCGTGCTTCAACCTCGAGCCTGGGACTTTCGACCCGGACTCGATTTTGTCCTGGGCGAGACGCTGCGTCGGGACCCGCTTGGGGTGACGTACCGCGCGCGCGACGTGAATGGCGGTCGCGATGTGGCGGTCACGTTGTGCCATGCGGCGGCAACGCCAAGTGCGGCGGCGGTCGACCGCTTTCAGGATGCGATGCTCATGGCGACCGTCGATCATCCCGCCATCCTTTCGACGCATCGTGTGGGTCGCTGGCGGTCCCAGGTCGCCGTGGAACGGCGGCTCGTCTACGCGCCGACACTTGGCGAGGCGCTACCGCGAGGGGTGCGCTGCGACGTCGCGCGCGCCCTCGAGGTACTGCGGCCGATCGCCGCTGCGCTGGACGTGGCGCACGGCGCGGGGGTCGTCCACGGCGACCTCCGGCCGGAAGCCATTCTGCTGACGAAGACCTCGGGGCCGCTGTTGGTGGGCTGCGGAGTCGCTGAAGGCCTCGACCTCAGCGGCGTGCTCGTCGCCACATTGGAGCGGCGCACGGAGTGGGCGTGGGGATGGCTCGAGGCTGCTGCGCCCTATCTCGCGCCCGAGCGGTGGTACGGCGGGAGTCTCGACAGCCGCAGTGACCAGTATGCGCTCGCGGTCATGGCGTTCCGGATCCTCACCGGCGATCTGCCATTTGCGGCGGAGCATGTCACGCGGCTGGCGGAAATGCATTGGTTCGCGGTCGTGCCGCGGGCTTCGGGGTTCCGCCCCGAGCTGCCGCCCAGCGTAGACGTTGCGATCACACGCGCGCTGGCCAAGGTCGCCGCCGAACGGTTTACGACGATGACTGCCTTCGTCGATACGCTCGCGGGGCACCCGGTGCGCACCCGGGTCCTCACCGATCCGGGCCGTACGCGCGTCTTCCCCGACCCGGCGCTCCCCACTCCCGCTCCAGCGGAGCACAGTCGATCCGGCCGACCGATCCTGCTCGTCATGGCCATCGCCTGCGTCGTCGCGCTGGGTGCCGTGATTACGCTGATGCTTCGACGGTGAGCAGTGCGCCGAGTGCCGCGGCCACTTGCTCGGGTGATTCTTCAGGAGAAAAGTGACCGCCGGCGACCTCGAAAAGGCTCGACCCCGGCAGCCGTGCGCTGAGTTGCTCGCCCGCCGACGGCGGGACGAGGGCATCGCCCCGTCCGCACACGATTGCAACGCGGCGACTCGACGCCGAGACGAGCCGCGACAACTGGGCACCGTTCGCCTGCGTCTCCTCGGCGACCGTCAGCGCGCGCAGATGGGCCAGCACGGCGGTCGCCCCCTCGGGACCGCGAAACGGCCGGAAATACCGATCGAGGGCGGGCCCGTGGGCGCCGGCGTCCGCGTAGAGACGCGCAATACGGCGGCGGAGCGTCGCGAGGAGTACGCGCGAGGGCAGCGCACGCAGCATGGGGATGACCTTCCGCAGGACTGGTGCTTGCGCGCCACCGCCCGGCAGATCCATCACCGGGTTCACCAAAGCGAGACGACCGATCCGGCGTGAGTCCGTCGCGCACATCTCGAGTGCGATCCTGGCTCCGATGCCGTGACCAGCGGCGGTGACCCGCTCGATACCCAGCACATTGAGCAGACGCATCAATCGCCGCGCGTGGCCAGCGACGGACAGGTCGCTTCCTGGACTGCCGAACTGCGGGGGGTCGCTACGTCCAAAGCCGAGCAAATCCGGTACGACGACCCGGTAGCCCGGGGGAACCAACGGCACGGTACGCGACCAGAGGAACGACGAGGTCGGGAATCCGTGCACGAGCAACAGCGGCTCACCCGCTCCTCGGCTGCCGCCGGCGTAGTAGTACAGCCGCGCTCCGCCAACATTGATGAATTCACCCCGCACGACCGTTCTGACCTCTAGCGAGCCGCTGCAAGAATATGCTAAAGTTACGCGTGACCGTGCCTCCCCCTAGCTCATCCTCTTCCGCGTCACAACCCCCAGCCGGTCCGACCCCTCCACCTGCAGCAGTCGCGGCACAGCCCACGCCTGTGCCGCCCGGTCCCGCGCCGCTGCCGCCCCCGCCGGCGGGGCCAGTCCAATTTGGACTAGACTGGCTGCTGACGCATGGATCGCCCCCGGTGCAATACCGGGCGATGGTCGACGTGGCCCGCCTGGCTCCTCCTCACGCCGGGGATTTGCCCTACGCGTGGGCGCCGGCCCTCAGGCTCGCGATCACACAACAGGCGGATGGCCGCTGGGGAAAAACGATGCTCGGCGTCCCGTCGATGCGCGCCGAGCATTACGAAGGTGTGGGGACGATATCGGCCGTGCGTCGGCTGCTGGAATACGGCTGGGATCGGGAGTCGCCGCCGCTCGTCCGCGTGCGCCGTCTGCTCTTCCGCATGCTCGCCGAAGACGATGATCCGGCGTATCTCTTCGAGTTTGCGGTCAAGAGCAAATCAGAGGAAGACGCCGCCCGGCGAGGACGCGCGATCCTGCGCGAGGCAGCCGCGAGCGCCCTGGCGCAGGCAGGCTATGAGGGGGATCCGCGGCTGCGGGGCGCCGCCCGGCGCATCCTCGACCGGATCAACGCCTACTTGAAGTCGCCCATGGCACAGAAGCCGTGGGTGCGCGTCGGCAATCGGCAGGTCCTCGCGCCCGAAGCCAGTCCGCCATTGATATTCGCGCTGACGATGCTCGCCTACATGCCGTTCTTCCGCAGCGAGCACCACGAGCACGTGGAGCGGCTGTACACGTTTCTGACGCAGCCGTTGCCGCGCCAAGAGTCCGCGCAACTCATTGGCGGCGCGATCGTGCCACAACCTCATCTGGTGCTGGGGGACCTGCTCCCACATTGAAATGCGGTCGATGCCGACGTCCCGGCGGCACTCATGTGGCTCGAGGTCATGGCGCGGCTTGGCTTCTTGCGTCGCAACGAGAACTGGTCGAAGCTCCTCGACCGATTTGTCGACGATTGCGACCGCAGTGGCGTCTGGCATCCGCACAAGGGCATGGCGATGCCACGGACGGCCAGCCCCTACGTCTGGCCGATGTTCCCCCTCGAGGAACCGGGTGCCGGCGAGGAACGCTGGGCTGATGTAACGCTACGGATCGGCGTCATTGCGCGAGCCGCGGGTCGGACGATCGAGCTGGCGTAGCGGGCCCTCAAAGCCGACCTCTGCTGTTCCGGCCTTTGGATCGTCATTAAAGGGAGCTACGTTACACAGACGGGACTGCAGCGGCCGCCAAGCCGGCGATCCGCCCCCGTGGAGCCGATTCCTACCGCGTGAGGACATTGGCTCGAGCAAGTGCCAAATTCTCACAATGTCATGGAATCGACAATAGAAGACGGAACGATCTCGTTCGCCGAGCTGGGCCTCAAGCCCGAGCTCCTCGATGCGGTGCGCGACGCCGGTTACGCACACCCCACGCCGATCCAGCGGGACGCGATCCCGCTCGCCCTCCAAGGGCGCGACCTGATCGGGCTCGCACAAACCGGTACCGGCAAGACCGCCGCGTTCACCTTACCCATTCTGCAGCGCCTGATCGGCGGACCGCGGCGCACGCGGGTGCTCGTGCTGACGCCGACGCGGGAGCTCGCGGCCCAAGTCGAAGAGAGCTTCCTGAAATACGGCCGGCACACTCAGATCGCGATCACAGCCGTCTACGGCGGCGTGCCGATCGATCCGCAAGAGCGAGCCTTGCGGCGCGGTGTGGATGTGATCGTGGCGACGCCGGGGCGTCTGCTCGACCATCTCAGAACGGCAGAACGTCGCGCTCGACGATCTCGAGGTGCTCGTCCTGGACGAGGCGGATCGCATGCTCGACATGGGGTTTGCGCCGCAGATCAATCGGGTCGTAGCGCAAGTGTCTCCGTACCGACAGACGCTGCTCTTCAGCGCGACCATGCCTGCCGAGGTAGAGGCCCTGGCGCGCAAATACCTGCGGAAGCCGCTCGTCGTCCAGGTCGGTCGACGATCAGAGGCAGCGGATACCGTCGCGCACGCGGTGTATCCCGTGCCCCGCGATCGCAAGAGCGCCTTGTTGGTAGAGTTGCTGCGGAAGGACGGGATGGACTCCGTGTTGATTTTCACACGCACCAAGCATGGCGCCGATCGAGTGGTCCGCCACCTCGAGCGTGCGGGGATTGCCGCGACCGCGCTGCATGCGGACAAGACCCAGGCGCAGCGGACGCGGGCGCTGGATGAGTTCCGCAATGGGGGGATTCGCGTACTCGTTGCAACCGACATCGCACAGCGTGGCCTCGACGTCACGGGCATCACGCACGTGATCAACTACGATGTACCGCAGCAGGCCGAGGACTACGTGCACCGCATTGGCCGGACGGGGCGCGCGGCACAAACGGGCGACGCGTTCACGTTCATGTCCACGGACGAGATCGCGATGGTGCGGACGATCGAGCGGATGCTCGGCCAACCCATTCCACGTATTTCGGTGCCCGGGTACGACTTCGGTACCGTCGCGGCCGACTGACAGTCGAGCGAGCAGGAGCCTCTGGTGACGATCACGATCGAATACTGCGTCGTCTGAAACTACACCCCCCGGGCTACCAGTTTGGCGGCCGAGATCCGCGCACGATTTCCCGACGCGGACGTGAAGTTGATCCCGTCGAAAGGCGGACGGTTCGAGGTCCTGCGCGACGGTATACCCGTGTTCGAGAAATCGAAACTTGGGCGGCACGCGCAGCCGGGGGAGGTCTTGAAGCTCCTGGAGTAAGCGTCCGGGCCCAGGATACTGAAGATACGTTCTAACTACTGGTGCCACTTGCATTTAAGCGGCCATATCGCCACGGTCGCTCACGGCTGAGTGTGGCATTTGGTCGCTCGCCTGGCTACCGTGTGCCGCTTCCGAGTGGTCAAGTGGACCGCACCATTGGTTTTGGGGTATCGAGACCGATGCTATCGCGCAGGATCGCACCGACTGTCCGGCCTGCACAGGCACCCTGTCATGCCGGGGGCCGCCTCGTTGTTGTTGTGGCGGTCGGCTGCGCTTTGCTCGGAAATGGCGCTCCGCTCTCGGGGCAGGCGACTGCCGTGCGGGTGACTCCGGATGGCACGAACGGACAGCCCAGCGTCCAGCGGTCGTCGAGCGGGCGGGGCTACGGACCGCCGGGGTCGCTCGGTCGCGATGGGTCCAGCGCGGCTATCCCCCCCAAGTATGCGCCCCCAGGGGGCATGTGTCGGGTCTGGGTACAGGGAGTGCCTCCAGCGCAGCAGCCGGCGCCCACACAATGCGCGAAGGCCGTGCGCGTGCACTCGCCGAACTCGCAAGTCGTGTTTGGCCCGTCGCGTTCCGGCACGGTCGTGTCCGCCGCTCAACCGCATCCTGGCGTCGTCAGTGTGGGTGGTGAGCATGTCGGCACCGGGAGCGCACCAGTGCTGCATCCCGACGCAATCGGGGAGTCAGGCCCGGTGACGAGGACAAGTTCGGAAGCGCCGCCGAAGGATCGCGTCAATACCGGTCCACCCGCATCCACCACGCATCGCAACCCGCCTCCGCCACATATCCCGCACATTGCCGCACGACCGCACCGCTGAGCGCCGTACGTGATCCGTCGTGACGTCGTCGACCGGTATCTCCCGCCGGATCATGACGCGTTCATTGCTGCAGAGCCGCCTACCGGTCGGCTGATCGTCATCGCGCCGACTCGTGCGGCGTGTGAGACCATCGAGCTCGCGATGGGACTCCATCTGGACACGTTTCTGGAGCGCGCGCACGGCGCGCAACTGCGCGAGCTCGCCGCCAGCGGTCGTGGTTTCGGCATTGTCGCCGGGACCGGCACGGGAAAGACGTTGGCGATCCGACCGATGGCCGAGGTCATCCTGCGGGGCGCACCGCTCCGCGTGGGTGTCGTCAACCGTGAGCGGGAAGCGACTCCCGAGACTCCGACGTGGAACGTCATTATCGTCACGACTGGCATCGCGCGGCGCTGGTTCCAGGACGGTGACATTCTCCCGAGCGACACCCTCGTCGTCGATGAGATCCATCAAACATTGGCCGAGTTGGAGCTGTGTCTCGCCCTTGGCAAGCGGACGGGCTGTCGGTTCATCTGGCTGTCCGCCACGGTGGACCCACGCTTCTACGCGCGATACCTGAGCTCTGCCGCTGTCATTGAGAGCTCGGTGTTCGATCCTGCGAAAGCCGCCACGGTCCGCGTCGTCCGCAAAGATCCGCTGGAATTCCTCGACGATCGGTTTCTGCACGACGTCGTGCGCGGCGCGCACGGGGTCGGCGTGTTCCTGCCCACACGAGCGGCAGTCGAGGGGGCCGCTGCGACGGTCGCTAGCCGGTTCCCGAGCATCACGGCAGCGTTCTACCACGGCGGCGAGCCCATTCGTGTGATTCGGCCATTCCTCGAGGGAACGGCGAAGAGGCCCTATCTCCTCGCGATGACCGCGGCGGGCCAGAGCGCTCTCAACGTCCATGGCCTCGACACGGTGGTGATCGATGACACGCGCTTCGCCAACCTCATTGAGCAGGGGCGCAACGTGCTGACTCGAGTGCATCTCGGATCAAACGAGATACTGCAAATGGCGGGTCGCGTCCACGGTCGCGTGTCCGGCGGACGGGTCTTTGTTCTCTCGGACCGCGACATTGATTTCGCCTCGCTTCGTCCGCAAGAGCCCGAGTTCCAGCTGGCCGGCGATTCCGAGCGCGTCGCGCTGAGTTGCGCGAGTCTCGGGGTGCGGGCCGACGATCTCGATCTGCCGGTCCCTCTGGACCGAGCGGCCTATCGCCGCGCCGTGGCGATGTTGGAGGGGCGCGGCATCATCGAGTCGGGGACAGGTCGGTTATCGACCTACGGGCGGCTCGTTGAGGCACTGCCCGTCGATCGGCCGTGGGGCGAGCTCATTGTCAATGCTGATGAATCGCTGCTGCCTTATGTCGCGGTCATGAGCGCCATTGAGTCACTCCATCGAATGACGCGCGAGGAGCGAGACCTCGACGGCCTGATCGTACGTGGAAGCGATCATCTGACTGCCTTCAACGTCTATGCGGAGGCGTTTGCGCGCTGCGGGTACGTGGGCGAGGTGTATGGTCTCGCGCGGCATTCTGTTCGACGAACGGATCGAGACGTGGGCGGAGCACCGCGGCGTGCTGGTCAAAGCCCTCGAAGACGCAGCGCTCGCGACGGCCAGCGTGTATCGGAGTGTGGGTGTGCCGCTGCCGGCGACGCTGCCTCAGGCACATGACCGCGTGCGGCGGGCGTTCGTGGAGTTGCTCGCCGAAAACATGCCGCTCGACCTGGTTATTGACGAAGAAACGGTTGACGGAGAGCCGGCACGCGTGTCGCGCTCCAGCGTGTGCGGCAGCTGGGGAGCAGTTGCCGGGACGCTGCGGTACTTCGCGGATCGGTGGGGCGTGCCGCGAGCTGCTATCGAGGGCACGCAGATCCCGATGGACGTCATTCGCAAGTACGCGACCCGGACGGGAGGGGCGCTCGTCTACGATCCGGTTCGGCGCGGGCACCCCTACGCGATGGAATATCGCGTGGTTTACCGCGGCTTCGAGCTCGAGCGCGAGCGGGAGGCCACTGAGGAGACACCATTGCCGGCGGTCGCCGCTCGACTCAGGCGCGAGTATCAGGCTGCGAGCAAGCAAGCCCGCGAGCGTGGCCGCTCCGGCCGACGAGGACGTGTCTTCGAAGGGAAGCGGCGCCGGAAGCGATAGGGACGGGGTCGCGTATCACGTGATCCCTCGGTTCATCGGGAAGCCCTTGCACACTCGGCGGCTTGCGACATGGCACTGGTGGACGTCCAACTGCAGACTCGCATTGATGGTTGTGGGGTTCGTCGTCCGCCCGACGGGTGACATGCTGGGCGCGACATTGTTGAGCATCGGCGGCACGCTCGCCGCGGCGGGTGCGTACATGTTTGTGTATAATATCTGGCGCACGCTCGGGAGCGTCACCTCGGTGGGATCCGTACCACGTCGCCCCTTGGTGCCGCTCGTCGGCTCCCGCGCCGGCCCAACTGCGGGCCGGTAGCGACGATGCACTCGCTCGCGCGCCGGTACATCCGCACTTCTCCCTGGGTAATCACATATGCCATCCAATATTGAGCGTCTCTCCGATCTTCTTCGGCGGCCCACCTCCCGTCGGCACTTCCTCACCCGCGCGTCGGCGTATGCCGCCGCGCTACCGGCGGCTGAGACGATCCTCAGTGCGTGCACGGGTAGCGCAACCCAGACCGCGCAACAGGGTGCTGCGGCGGGCGAGTCGGCGGGTCGCTCGCACGGCACCCAGGCGCCAGCGGAGAATCCCGACAGCCGGTTGGACTCGAATCTGAGGGCGGGCAAGATCAACAGCTCCGCGGCCACGCCGGGCGCCATGGCCGGGTCCCCGTCGATCCCGCTTCGGCGCTACGATCCGGCTTTACCGCCGCTCGGACCGGGGCACACGCATGTCGTCGAGATGACGGTGCGTGAAGTGCCTATCCGCATCGATGACACCACCGTCGTCGCCGGCTGGACGTTCAACGGCACGATTCCGGGCCCCATCGTGCACGTGCGCCAGGGCGATACGGTGCAGTTCACGCTCACAAACCAGGGATCGATTCCCCATTCGATGGACTTCCATGCCGCGCGAATCGATCCCACGACCGCGTTCCAGTCCGTCCTGATGGGCAAGACGGCCTCGTACACCTTTCGGCCGCGATATGCCGGCGCATTCTTGTATCATTGCGGGACGGCGCCGGTCCTCATGCACATCGGGTCCGGCATGTGCGGCGCGATCGTCGTCGATCCGGCAACGCCGCTGCCTCGAGCGCACGAGTTCGTGCTCGTGCAGAACGAGTACTACCTCGGGCAGCCGGTGAACGGCGTCTTCCCCTTCGACTACAACAAGATGCTCGCCACACTGCCCGACTACACCGCGTTCAACGGGCTACCCGATCAGTACATGAAGCAGCCGATTCACGTGCCCCGCGGCGAGCGCGTGCGCTTCTATGTCGTCGCCGCCGGGCCGAACCATCCGTGCGCATTCCACGTCGTCGGACAGCAGTTCGACACCGTGTATCTCGGCGCCCCACCCGAAAACGCCATTCACGGCGTGCAGACGTTCGGCGTGGCAGCGGGAGGTGGCATGGTGTTCGAATTCATGGCCGACATCGCGGGGACGTTTCCCTTCGTGAACCACGCATTCGGCCACGGGCAGAAAGGCGCGATTGGTACGTTAGTGGTCGAGTAAATCCCGAATCAGTGGTTGAGGTAAATCCTGAATCGCAACGGCTGCGCTCGCAATCGTTTACTCCCGCCAATAACACCGTTGCCCCACGTGCAGTTAGCTTCCGTTGAGCGATGCCTGTTGTCCCGCAGCGTGACGAGCCCGAGTTGGTTCGGCGAATCCTCGACAACGCGCCCGCGATGCTGGCGTACTGGGGTTCGGATTTGCGCTGTCGATTTGCCAACCGAGCGTACGAGCGCTGGTTCGGCGCCCGACCGGCAACGCTCCTCGGGAAGCACCTGAGGGAGGTGGTCGGGCCCTCTCTGCACGAGCAGAACCTGCACCACATCGAAGGCGTACTGCGTGGGGATCCGCAAGAGTTCGAGCGCGAGTTGCGAAACCCTCTGGGCGGACCATCGCGCTACACTCTGGTCAACTACGCCCCTGATATCGTCGACCGCAGGGTGCGCGGATTCCTGGTCATGGTCACCGACATTTCGGAGATCAAGCGCGCCAAGCAAGCGCTCGAGGAATCCGAGGCACGATTCTCAGGAATTGTCTCTACGTCCCCTGACGCAATCATCTCGATTGACGCCGATCAACGAATTGTGCTGTTCAATCAAGGCGCGGAGGGGACCTTCGGTTGGATGCGATCGGAGGCGATCGGCCAACCGTTCGACATCCTCATTCCAGAACGCTTTCGAGGGCAGTATCAAGAATATGTTCGTCAGTTTCTGAGTGGCGAAATTCGCAGGCCGAGAGTCGGTGAAGACAGCCCGTCATTACTCGCCATGCGCAAGAGCGGCGAGGAATTCCCCGTCGACGTATCCGTTTCGAAGCTCGGAGTCGCCGACAGGATGATCCTGACCGCAATGCTTCGAGATATCAGCGAACGAAAGCGAAGGGACGATGAGCGTCGAGTCTTCATTGCCCTGCTCGACAACGCTCCCGACTTCATCGGCATTGCGGATCCGCAGGGTGTGCCGGTGTACGTCAACCCGGCCGGCCGGCAAATGGTCGGGCTGCCACTGGACTTTCCCGTCGAGGTCACCGCGATCCCCGATTATTACGCGCCGGGAGAACGTGCCTTCGCGACCGAGGTGATCCTTCGGTCCATGACGGAGCGCGGCCGCTGGTCCGGCGAGACCTATTTCCGCAACTGGCGAACCGAGGAAGCCATCCCGGTATCGGATGAGCACTTCATGGTCCGCGCACCCAGCGGGCGCGTGCTCGGCATGGCCACGATCACTCGCGATATCTCCGAGGCCCGCAAGCTGGTGCGAGAGCGAGAGGAGTTGCTCACTCGCGAACGCCAAGCGCGCGAGCAGGCCGAGGCGGCGAACGTCAAGCTGCGTGAGTCCGAAGAGCGGTTTCGTCTTGCATTCGAGGAGGCGCCGATCGGGATGGCTTTGGTGGCGCTCGACGGTCGATTCGTTCGTGTCAATCACGTGCTGTGCGAGATCCTGGGCTACACGGCGGATGAGTTGATGGGTCTCAGCTTCCAGGCCATCACCCACCCTGATGACGTCGATGCCAATGTGGCGGTTGCCGGCCAGCTCACCCGCCGGGAAGTCTCGCGCTACCAGCGGGGAAAGCGGTATGTCCGCAAGGACGGCAGCGTCGTGGACGTGATGCTCAGCGTGTCGATTGCTCGCGATCGTGATGGATCGCCGCTCCACTACATCTCTCAAGTCGAAGACATCACCGAACGCAAGCGGTTGGAGAACGCCTTGCGCCTTGCGGAGGCGAAGAGTTCAGGGATTCTCGCGATTTCAGCCGACGCGATCATCTCGATTGACGAGAACCAGCGGATTACAATGTTCAACGAAGGCGCCGAGAAGACCTTCGGCTACCCGCGCGCAGAGGCCATCGGAGTGCCCGTGGAGCAGTTGATTCCAGAACGCTTCCGAGCTGCCCACCGAGAGCACGTCGATGCGTTTGCGAGCGGACCGCAGGCTGCCCGGCTCATGGGCGCGCGCAAGGGCGAGATTTTCGGCCTTCGGAAGAACGGCGAGGAATTTCCCGCGAACGCCGCCATCTCCAAGCTCGCCATCGATGGATCATCGGTCGTGACGGTCGCGCTCCGCGACGTGACCGAGCAAAAGCGAGTCGAGAACGAGCAGCGGTTCCTGGCGCAGATAGGCCCGGTGCTCGCGAGCAGCCTCTCATACGAAGAAACGCTGGCGAAGGTGGCGGAGCTGGCCGTCCGCGACCTGGCGGACATTTGCCTCGTCGAGGTCGTCGATGAGAGCGGAGAGATCGGGTGGGTCAGGGTCGCGAGTCGCGACCATTCCAAGGTATGGCTCACCAGCATCCTCGGGAGATCGAGGCGAAACGGGAGCCGAACGCGACTGTTTCCAGCCGTCCTGGAGAGGAAGTGTCCGGTTCTCATGCGCCGACCCACGGCGCAGGCGGTGATCTCCCTCGCGGGGAACGAGCGACAGGGGCAGGCCCTGGTGGCGGCTGGAGTACAGTCGGTGGTCGTGGTGCCGCTCGTCGCCGGAGAGAGGCTCCTGGGTGCGATCGCCTTCATGTCATCGGCGGCCTCCGGCGGGTACGGGCCGGCGGATCTTCGATTAGCCGAGGAGGTCGCGCACCGGGCCGCACTCGCGGTCGAGAACGCCCTGCTGTATCGGGCCGCTCGAAGGGCGACGCGGGCGCGCGATGACGTACTGGCCATTGTCGCTCATGACCTTCGAAATCCCCTCAATACCATCGTCATGGCAGCCGGCGCCCTCGGACCGCCGCATGGTGAGGCCGAACGCCGGTCGGAGCGCCCGGCAGTATTCATCGAACGCGCTGCCATGCGCATGAATCGTCTCATCGAGGATATCCTGGACGTCTCCAGCATTGACGCGGGGCAGCTCTCGATGGAGCTGGGCGAGGTTGCCCCCGGAGAGATCATTGCCGAGGCAATCGAGTCTCAGCAACCGATTGCGGCGGCTGCATCGCTGGAGCTCCGGCAGGATGTCTCGGTGCGACTACCCCTCGCCGAGGCAAACCACGACCGTCTTCTTCAAGTCTTCGAGAACTTGATCGGGAACGCGATCAAGTTCACCAAGCCCAGCGGACAGATCACGGTCGGCGCGGCGCCGAGGGACGGCGAGGTACTCTTCTGGGTGAGCGACACTGGGAGCGGAATCGCAGAGCACGACTTGCCTCACGTCTTCGATCGATTCTGGCAGGGGGGCAAGCGAAAGCAAGGACCGGGGTCAGGCCTTGGCCTCCCAATCGTCAAGGGGATCATCGACGCACACAAGGGACGGGTCTGGGTGAGGAGCAGCCCGGGTCACGGGAGCACGTTCTTCTTCACGATTCCGACCGCACCTGCGTCAGAGACGCCCAAGACAAGGGTGGGCGCGCCCGACGTGTCGCAGGCCTGATCCCTCAGCGCTCCCCGATCATCCACCGCACGCGCTCGCGCGCCGTGATGCGCGCGACCGGATACGGTGAGTTGGGAGATGCGCCGTCAGCGCGCACGTGCTCGACGATGCGCTGCTTGTCGGCGCCAGCTGTGAGGATCAGCGTCTCGAGCGCTGCATCGAACACAGGATACGTCAAGGTGACACGCGCGCGGGTTGTCGTCACATCCGGCGGCGCCTCCGCCGGTACAGCCCATCGCGCGTGCTCGTCGAGCGCCGGGCTGCCCGGAAATAATGAAGCGGTGTGCCCATCCGCGCCGACCCCGAGCAAGACGACATCAAAGGTCACGGGATCCGGTCCGGGGAAGGCCGTGTGGAGCAGCGCGTCGTACTCGGGTGCCGCCACCTTGGGTCCTCGTTCACCGGCAATCCGGTAGGTCCGCGCTTCGAGACCGGGGATGTGGGCGAGCAGGCTCTCGCGCGCCATCCTGTAGTTGCTGTCAGGATGCGTCGGTGGTACACACCGCTCGTCGCCGAAGAACAGTTGGGCGAGCGACCACGGGATGCGAGTGCGATAGTCCGTGGCCAGGAGCCGATAGAGGGTGCGCGGCGTCGAGCCACCGGACAGGGCGAGAGCGAAGCGCCCGCGCGAGGCGACGGCGCGATGTGCAGCGACCTCAATCGCGTCTGCCGCCGCCCGACTCAGGGCATTCACATTGACGTAGCCTGTGAAGTCCTGTTGCATCAGGCGGCGGCGCCCGCCTCCTCCAGCGCTCGACTCGACTCCGCTCCCTCCCGCGGCTCGCGATCGGGAACCACGATTCCCGCTTCGGCTGGACCCCACGTCCCGGCCGCATAGGGGAAGGGCGGCGTCGGTAGATCGAGCAGCGGCGTATACATCCGCCACGACGTCTCGACTTCATTGGCGTGGACGAACAGCGTCTGGTCACCGCGTAGAAGATCGAGCAGTAGTGTCTGGTAGGCCTCGGGCAACGTCTTGAACTCCTCGTCGTACGCGAAATGCAGGGTCAGGCGTTGTAGACGGAATGGATCGCCCGGCGCCTTGACGTCGAAGAAGAGCAGAAAGCCTTCGTTCGGCTGCACCGTGATCACGAGCGTATTCGCTTGGGGTGACGCACTGGCGACCGAGCGGAACATCCACACCGGTGCCTTGCGGAAGCGCACGCGGATCTCCGTGAGGCGGCGGGCCATTCGCTTGCCTGTGCGGAGGTAGAACGGCACGCCTTGCCAGCGCCAGTTGTCCACGCAGATGCGCAGCGCCACAAACGTCGGAGTCGTCGACGTCGGCGAGACTCCGGGCTCTGCACGATACCCGGGCACTGGCTTGCCACCGACCTTCCCTGCGGCGTACTGCCCGAAGACGGCGTCCATCGGCCCGATGGCAGCAATCGAGCGGAGCGCTTTCACCTTCTCTTCGCGAATGGCTCCGGCTTCGAACGCGGTCGGAACCTCCATGGCGACGAGCGCGAGTAACTGTGTGAGGTGGCTCTGCACCATGTCGCGCAGCGCGCCCGCCTGCTCGTAGTACGCGGCCCGTTGCTCGACACCAAGCTCCTCGGCCACAGTGATCTCGACGCTCTCGATATGATCACGGTTCCACAGCGACTCGAACATCGCGTTCGCGAAGCGGAACACGAGGAGATTCTGAACGGTCTCCTTGCCGAGATAATGGTCGATGCGGTAGACCTGGGACTCATCGAAGAACTGATGCAGCAGGCGATTGAGCTCTTGTGCCGACGGCAAATCCCGACCAAACGGCTTCTCGATGACAATGCGAGTCCACCCCGCACTGTGGTTCAGTTTCGCGGCGCCGAGACCGGCGATCGTCGAGGCAAATGCTTGTGGAGGGAGCGCCAGATAGAAGGCGCGGTTCCCCGGCAGTCCGCGATCATGCTCGATCCGCTCGATGCGATCACGGAGGGAGACGTATTCCGACGGGTCTCCGGCGACGGTTGGCTGGTAGAAGACCCATTGATCGACCCAGGCGGCGACGTCGGCAGCCTTGCCGGCGTCTGCCGGAATGGAGTCGCGCACGAGCGCGCGAAACCCCGCCTCGTCCGAGCCGCGCGAGACACCGAGAATCACGAGGCCGCGCGAGGTGAGTTTGTGTGCGTACAGCTGCCATAATGCGGGAAGGATCTTGCGTCGGGCGAGGTCGCCGGTCGCGCCGAAAATCACGAAGACCGCGGGCTCGACCGCCTCGGGTTGGGCGGCAGCGCCGTCGGGGCTTGGCGCAGCGGTGATGGAAGGCGGATTCATGCCGATCGCCCTCCAGCTGTCTGCGCGCCCCCGGCCCGACCTGCTCCCGATTCGTTTGTCGCGTCAGTCGTCGCGGACTCCGTCTTGATCGCATGGCCACCGAACTGATTCCGGAGCGCGGCGAGCATCTTGTCCGAGTACGAGTCAGTGTCGCGCGAGCGAAGCCGCTCGATCAGCGACTGCGTAATGATCGGTGCCGGCACGTTGAGATCGATAGCGTCCGCGACGGTCCACCGGCCTTCGCCTGAATCGGCGACGTACGGGGCGATGCCATTGAGTGACGGATTCTCTCGCAGCGCGTTGGCGGCAAGATCCAGCAGCCATGATCGGACGACACTCCCGTATCGCCACAGGTCGGCGATCTGGGCGACGTTGAGGTGAAACTCTTCTTTGTGGCGGAGGATCGAGAATCCTTCAGCATAGGCTTGCATGAGACCGTACTCGATGCCGTTGTGGACCATCTTCACGTAGTGCCCAGCGCCGCTGGGTCCGACGTGCGCCCATCCACGGTCGCGGGCAGGCGCCAGGGTCTCGAAAATGGGACGCAGCCTGTTCACGGTCGCTGCATCGCCGCCGATCATGAGGCTGTATCCTTCCTTGAGTCCCCAGATACCGCCGCTCGTGCCGGCATCGACGAACTGGATCCCGCGAGTGGCGAGCTCCCTTCCGCGCCGCATTCCGTCCTTGTAGTTGCTGTTGCCTCCGTCGATGATGGCATCACCGATGGCGAGAAAGCTCCCGAGGTCCTGGATCGTGCCCTCTGTAGGATCGCCAGCCGGGACCATGACCCACACCGCCCGAGGCGGTGTCAGTCGTGTAACGAGGTCTTCGAGCGATCTAGCGGCCGTCGCGCCGCCGGCCGCCGAGGCAGCGACGGCCTTGCTATCACGATCGTATACGACGAGGCGATGTCCACCGTGGATCAAGCGCGTCGTCATGTTGGCGCCCATTCGGCCCAACCCAACCATCCCTAGTTCCATACGCCAGCTTCCTCTCGTGAAATGAGGCTCCCGCGCACCACCGCTTCGAGCTTCGTTGGATCGTCGACAATTTGGACGCCTGGGAGCGGCTCGGCCGCGTGCACGGCGTCGCGCGTCAAGTCATTGGTCGATGCCACACAGTGCATGCCTGCGGCAATCGCGGCTCGCACACCGGGCAACGAATCCTCGACGGCGAGACACTGCGCGGGTGGGATCGCCAGCCGCCGTGCGGCTAGCAGATAGATCTCTGGGTCGGGCTTGCCATGCACGACGTCATCAATCGTGATGATCACATCGAATTGGTCGCGCAGGTGCAACGCGTCGAGCACGATCATCGCCTGTGCCCGGTGTGAGACCGTGGTCAGCGCGAGGGGATACCCATTGGCGTTGAGGTGCCGGACGAGCGCGGTCGCGTACGGCAGTGCCTGATGTCTGAGGCGCGCGGGGTCGGCAAGGATCTTCTCGTAGATCTTCATGCGCAGCGCCACGAACGCATCCCGCGGAGTGGCGGCGCCCACGTGCTGCTGGATGCGCGCCGCGGCATCGGCAAGCCCAAAGCGGTCGAGCAGCATCTGCGCGACCTCATCGCGGGGCCGCCCGATGCAGTGATCGTACGCACTAATCACCGCCTGTGGTTCGACCGCACCTGGCCGGAGCTCGGCCGCGGCCCGTGCGTACGACTCGGCCTTGAGTGATTCAGTCTGGACCAGCGTGCCGTCCAGGTCGAAGATCACTGCGCGCGCGACCGCCGCTGCGCACACGGATCAGGACACCAGACTTGCGATGCGGCTGATGTCTTGCGGGATGTGGTCAGGATCGGCCCGCAGGACACGTCGGCCGCGATCGATCAGGGCTTGGCGATCGCCGAGTGCCTGCGCGACCTTGAGCACGCCGAAGGTAATGTGCGACGCATTACTGTCGACGCTGTCGGGGATGGGTACGTCAGTCGCCGGTGGTGGCGTCACCATTTGGAGAAACACACCATGCCCGCCGTCGCCTTTGTGCAGCTGCCCGGTCGAGTGCAGAAAGCGCGGACCATAGCCAACGGTAGTGGCCACGCGATAACGGTCCCGGATCGCGACGCGGACGTGTCGCAGCGCTGCCGACGCGACGAGCGTCGGCTCGACGTACGCCTGCAGGGCGACGTAATCGCCGGGCTTCACCTGCTCGAGGAACCGGCGCACGAGTTCGGCCGCGCTATCGGGTTTCGCCGGCGACTTCCCACCCACGTAGACTGTCAGCCCGTCACTATGCGCGGTAGGCGGTAGTGTCGGCAGCGCGCCCGTGCTCTCATATGTCTTCACCATTTGGCGAGCCAGCACCTTGGCCGCCTCCACGTTGGGCTGGTCGAAGGGGTTGATGCCGAGGCGCCAGCCGGCGATGGCAGTGGCGAGCTCCCAGAGGAAGAATTGCGCGCCGAGGTCGTAGGGGGTCGACAGGTCGAACCGGACGATCGGATAGCCGGCGGCGCGCAAGGCGTCGAGCGCCGCGTCATGGGTGGTGTCGGTGCCGGCGCGCAGGTGCACGAACAACCGATCCTTCCCGTACACCTCCGGCTTCCCGAGCGGCTCGTCGGCGATCGGCACAATCCCCTTGCCCTCCTTGCCCGTGCTCTCCGCCAGTAGTTGTTCCGCCCACGACGCGAACGCGGCGATCGAAGGCGAGAGCGCGAATGTCACTTTGTCGACGGCGCGGGTGGCGAGCTCGCCGAGGATGACGCCCAACTTGGCGGCCGGCGCCGTCTCGTGCTCTGCCGCTGTGGCGCGGTCGAGCAGGCGAGGAAGGTCCGTGCCGATCAGCGCCGCGGGCACGAGACCGAAGTGCGACAGCGCAGAGTAGCGCCCGCCGATGTTGGGGTCGTTCAAAAAGGTCCGTCTGAACGCGCATTGCTTGGCGACAGTGACTAGGTCGCTGCCGGGATCGGTGATGGCGATGAAATGCGCGCCGGCGGCTGCGGCCCCGAGCGCGCGTACTGTCCAACGGTAGAAGTATCGGAAGAAGGAGAACGTCTCGACCGTGCCGCCGCTCTTGGTCGAGACAATGAAGAGGGTGCGTGCGGGATCGAGGCGCCGTGCATTGGCGGCCACCGCTCCCGGATCGGTGCTATCCAGCACCACCAGATCGAGATACCCGTTGGCCACGCCGAACGTCCGCCGGAACACCTCGGGTGCAAGGCTCGAGCCCCCCATCCCGAGGAGCAGCGCGTCGGTGTACCCCGCCGCCCGTACCTCATCGACGAGGCGGTCGATGTCAGGCAGCTCGCTTCGCATGCGATCGGCGATGGTGAGCCAACCGAGCCGGTTTGTGATTTCGGTCGGCTCGGGCTTCCAGACCGTGTAGTCGCCGCGCGTAATGCGGGCGAGGATCTGCTCCTTGTCGAAACGGGCTGCGGTTTCCGCTACGGCTGCAGCAAAGGTTCCGAGATCAGCGTGCATGATCGTCATGGTCGAACCGGTGACGTGGGACCTCCAGCAAACCGTTCCTCGATCGCGTGCACCTTGGCGAGCCGGCGCAGGTGGCGGTCCTCGCCGCTGAATCGGGCCCGGAGGAAGACGCGAGCGAGTTCCTTGGCAAGCTCCGCACCGATCACGCGGGCGCCGAGTACCAGGATGTTCATATCGTCGTGCTCGACGCCCTGGTGTGCCGAGTAGCTGTCGTGGCAGACGGCGGCGCGGACGCCGCGCACCTTGTTGGCCGCGACCGACGCGCCGACTCCACTTCCACAGAACAGTACGCCGCGCTCGGCGCGTCCGTTCGCCACATGGAGGGCGAGCTTCTCGGCGAAGTCCGGGTAGTCGACCGGGGCCGTGGAATCAGTGCCGAGGTCGTCGACCTCGTGCCCATCCGCGCGAAGCGCGCTGATGACCTCCCATTTCCGATCGACACCGGCGTGATCGGAGGCGACGGCGATGTGCATGGAGGAATCGTAATAGGCACTTGGACAGGGGCGTATCGAGAGCACCTGCGCCCTCCCGGCGCCGGGACCGCGGCTTGCATTTCTCTGTGACGGTGTCGTGACGTTGTGTGACAAATATGTTACACTACGCCTCTGGACAGTGTCGTCATGGAAACGACCGGCGCGGAGCGGAAAAATGGGAGCGTGGGGGCGGGTGGTAGCGGCGGCGGTGGGGGCGGCGATGGCTGCGAGCGCGGTCGCGTGTGGCACAGGGCACTTGCCGAAGCCCGATTCTCGGCTGGGCCAGGGGTTGCCGTTCGCGGTGGTCGACATTCGGCCGAGCGGAGGAAGCATGGCGGAGCAACTCGCCAAGGCCGCGGACGACGCGGCGCAGGCGAATCTTCGCCCCTATGTCGAGCTCACGTCAGAGTGGTGCCGCGCGTGCCACTTCCTCGACCACAGCTTCTCGAAGCATTCCGTGGCTCAGGCGTTTGGCGGCACGTACATTGTCCGCGTGGATGTCGACCACTGGGAAGGGCTGCTCGGCGGCACTGGACTCGACAACCACGACGGCGGACCGCTCCCAGCGTTCATCGCGCTCAGCCAACGCGGGCACCCGATCGGAGATTGGGTCGACCGCACCGACTGGGCCTCCGATGTCCCCGAGCTCGCCGCGCCGGTATTGGCAGATTTCTTTCACTGGCCGTGAGCGCCTGCTTCGCTCGCGCTAGAAAGCAGAAGCACAGAAAGTAGAAAGTAGACGATGGCGAGGCGCAACGGTTCGTAACTGGGACGCCGCGAATGGCGAAGCACCTCGCGCGGCTACTGGATCAAAGGGGCACATCGCGTAACGCTGTGCCGAGCGATCGTAACGGTGGGAGAGGGTCAAGAACGGGGTAGCGGGTAACCCGTTCCCGGTCTTTCTCACCCCTCACCCGCCCGACGCCTGAGCTTTATCCTGTCTTCCGAACGACGCCAGGGTCGCGCCCATCCCATCGATCGTCGTCTTCGCGTTCCAGCGGTCGTAGCCGTTGTAAATGAAGCTGAACGCGAGGATTTCGCCATCGACCGCTGTCACGTAGCCGCCAAGGGAGATCACGTACTCGGTCGTGCCGGTCTTGGCGTGCAGGTTCCCTTGCGCCGGGGTCTGGCGCATGCGGTTGCGCAGGAGCTCCGACTCACCGGCGACGGGCAGGGACGCGTGGAACGCCGTGCTCCACGGCGCGCGGTCCGCGTAGGACAACAGCTCGACCATGGCGCGCGGTGTGACGCGGTCGAGGGTCGAGAGGCCACTCCCATCGGTGACCGTGACGGCGTCGCCGGCGACGCCGACCTTGTCGGTCAGGAACTGGCGCAAGAGGGCTGCGCCGAGATCGACTGAGCCGATGGAGGAGCGGTCTGCCCCGCGGACCGCGTCCCGAAACAGCAACTCGGCGTAGTGGTTGATGCTCTCGCGGTTCATCGCCGCGACGATGCGCGTCAACGGGGGCGATGAGAGCGCGGCGACCTTCACCGCCGGCGCCGGCGTCGGTGCGAGACGAATCGCACCGTCCACTCGGACGCCCGCGGCCGCGAGGGCGTTGCGGAAGGCACCGACCGTGAACAGCGCCGGATCTTCGATGACCAGCTCGAACAGGCGCGTCCCGCATCGCGACCCGATCCAACCGGCGGCGTGGATCGACCCGTCGCGACGAGCGTATACCGAGATGCGTGCGCCGCTGCTACCCGCGACGGTATGCACGGCGTTCTGCACCGGCAGGGCGCTTGAGGATGGCTCCAGCACGACTTCCGCCGCATGTCCCGCAGCGCCCGGCGAGACGGCGACTACGACGACATTGTCATTGAGCGAGAGGGCCGACACGCGAGCCGCGTAGCTCGCCCCGAGGTAGCGTCGCAGCCAACCTGCGGGGATCGCCTGACCCTCGAAGGCGGTCGCATCACCGACGATATCACCGTGCACGTGTCGGATGCCGGCAGCGGCGACCGATCGCGCCAGGCTCTGCATCGGGGCGTCGGGCTCGCCTCGGAGAAACCGGTTCGAGAGCGACGGGTCGCCGTCGCCCCGCAAGATCAAGTTGCCCTGAAGGGATCCATCGGCGTCGACGACACCGTCGCGGAGCACATCGGTCTCGAACGTGTAGTCGGGGCCGAGGCGGTCGAACGCGAGCGCTGAGGTGAAGAGTTTCATCGTCGACGCCGGCCGGAGCGGCGTGTCGGGGTTCACCGCGTACAGGGTGTCGCCGCGGGTGAGCGACACGACGATGACACCCCACTGGCCGGTGCGTACGCGGCCGTGGAGCATCGACGAGAGGTCGGTGTGAAGTGCGTCCACCGTGGTCGGCGCGTCGTACCGGACGACGGGCACGACCGTGCCGCGGCGGTGGTGGTGCCGGACGTGACCCGTTTGCGCGCCCGCTGCGCGCCAGGGACCAAGGACGCAGGCGCTGAACGCCAGGGTGACGATGAGTGACGGAGCTTTGAAGACCATGAGACGGCGTGAAGCTAGACTTTGACGAAGATGCGTCGCTTGTACAGCAGAGTGAGGACTGCCAGCCACAGCAGCACGAAACTAACTGCGAACGCCAGTGACGCCATGCGTGGGTCGAGCCACGAAGCGAAGGCCGAGCGATAGATCGCTGTCTCCAGCGGCACGGGCCCGCTTGAGCTCGGGACGGTGATGACCGAGTAGATGAGCCGAGCCATCATGTCCGAGCCAACAAACGCGACGATGGGGTTCATGCCATAGATCATGAACGGCGTGCTCCACCGCCGGGCGCCAAGCGAGTCGATGAGCCAGAGGCATGTGCCGAGCGTGAGCGCTCCGAGGCCCGCAGTCAACAGCACGAACGAGCTCGTCCACAGATTCTTGTTGATCGGGAAGACCCATCCCCACGCGCAACCCACGGCGGCGAGGATGGCGCCGACCGCGAGTAGGCCAACCAGTCGGTCGCTCAGCGAACGATCGGTCAGGATCCATCGGCCTGCGATAACGCCCAGGAGCGTGGTGGCGATCGCCGGCAACGTCGAGAGTGGGCCTTCGGGGTCCCACGTCACGCTTTGTGCCCAAATGTGATTGCCGGCGCCCCAACTGCTCCAGTCGAGCAGCAATCGATCGAACCACGCCGCCAGCGTTGCCGGCGGTTGGTCCATCACCATCCACCCGAGCTTGCCAGAGTCCGGAACTGGGACCAGCGTCATGATCACCCAGTAACCGACGAGGATTCCCGCGATACCGATGAGTTGCGTCCGGAGCGACGTCCGCAGGGCAATCAACGCCGCCACGATGTAGACAACGCCGATGCGTTGAAGGATGCCTGGCCCGCGGACGTGGAGCATACGGTCTCGAATGCGATCGAGCACGCTCGGGTCAGCCATGCCGGCCACGGGACCCCAGGTGAAGCCGGGGAACCAGCTCACGAATAAGCCGAGCGCGACGATAATCGCGCCGCGGCGGAAGACCTGGCGCATGAGCGCAGCGTCGCTGTCGCCCCGCGCGCGGCGTGCGGTCAGGGACAGTGTGCTCGTGATCCCGACAATGAAGAGAAAAAAAGGGAAGATGAGATCCGTGGGAGTCCAGCCGTTCCACGGCGCGTGCTCGAGCGGTGGAAAAATATGACCCCAGCTGCCGGGATCATTGACGAGGAGCATGCCCGCGACGGTGATGCCACGGAAGACGTCAAGCGCCAGGAGGCGCGCACGCCGCGGATCCGCTACGGGCAGCCGAACGTCGCCGCCAGCTCGCTTCGCGTCCTGTAGGAGCGAGGCGGGGCGAGTGGGGCTAGGCAGCACGAGGCGAAGCCGGCGATGCGCCGGCTGGGCTCGTCTGCTGCGGCGTGCCGGGCTGGACTTTCGCAGGTGGAGCAGACCAGGCGCCCGTGCTGTCGCACTGCGGTCTGATCGCGAGCGGGCCGAGCACGTGTCCGCGCATCTTCACCCCGCCAATGTAATGGCCGCTGAACGTCACGACCGGGTGCAGCGGATCCGTCTTCGTGAGTCCGTGGAACGCGACCAGGAGTGCGTCGTAATCGCCGTAGCTCTTGATGCGATTCTCAACCACCGCCTGCTGCGATGGCTCCGTCGAGTACATGTACGTCGTCCGCCGATCCTGCATCCGCTGGACGGCAGCGGGCGGCGGCGTCGAATCCGTGGCTGGCACGTACACCAGGAACCCGGGCTCCGGGTCCGAATGATCGAGAAACGCGGTCAACGCCACGGCGATCACCGAGTCATCACCGGCCTGCTCGCACAGGTGATTTGTGAAGCTCCGAGTCCCGCCCGCGCCGCCGCAACCGGCCGCGAGCCATGCGGCAATTCCCAGCGACCATCCGGCCACCTGAGCGCGAGCGACCGATTCGCACCGACGTGAGTGTCGGCGCGCGACGCGACCGGGACGACTGAGGATGGGCTGTGGAGTCACATGCTCACCTGTGCTGCCTCGGTTGTATCTGCATCCCGCGCGGCCCACTTGAAAAAGACGACGGTCATGACGCCGTAGAAGAACAGTCCGCCCGGGATCCACATGATGAGGCCGCCGATCATCTGATCGTCGAGGGGCAGAATACCCCAGATCCGAGGCGCCGCCTCATAGGCGGGGTAGAGGACATGGTTCGCCAGAGCGATATAGATCGCCACTACGGACATCGGAACGCTCATCAGGAAGCAGTACAGCATCTGACCGGGATAGGCCAGTCGAGGCAACTCTGGGAGCGGGCTCAGCAGCGGCCACCACATGAGCACAGCGGTGACCAGGAACGTCGAGATGCTCGACAATGTGCACCGGGTGGTCCGCCATCGCGAGGTTGTACAGCGGCGGTAGGTGCCAGAGCGCGATCGCCAGGTTGAATATCACGAAGCAGCGACTGGGGCGTGTGATCCACCGTGCCACTGACGCCACGGCACGCACACGCAATGCGGGGCGAAGCATCCACCCCGGTGTCCCGATAACGAGGAGCGGCGAGACGACGAATGTCAGCGCCAGGTGTTGCACCATGTGGGCGCTGAAGAGATACGCGTCGCTCAGATCGTGGAGCGGCCCGTTCAAGCTGAAAAACAGCACCGCGAGGCCGCTGATGAACGCGACGACCTGCGACGTCGCGGGTCGGCGTTGCTCGCGCTTGACCCTCCACCCGTACAACGCTCCCAGTCCCGCGATGCCGATGACCGTGCTCGGGTGGACCGAGAAGCCGGTGATGCCGGTGGCGTCGAGGGGGTGGAGGAGCATAGGGGGAAAATATGGGTGCGCACAGGTCGGGTGTAGACGTTAGACGTTAGACGTTGGACGTTGGACGTTGGACGTTGGAGAACGAACCTCGGGGGCCAGCTAGATGCACCGTAGCCGGCCCCCGAGGTTTGTCTGCTAACGTCCAACGTCTAACGTCTAGACCTCTCAAAACTGAGTCTTGCATCGGTGGATAAGAAGTGATGTATTGCCAGCCCGAGCACACACCTCGTGAGGAGCGCATGGGACTCCAGCGGACGTTTGCCGGGCTGGCCTACTCGGACAAGAAAAAGGTCACGCGTCGCGAGCGGTTCTTGGCCGAAATGAACACGGTGATGCCGTGGGCCGAGCTCACGGCGCTCATCGCGCCGCACTATCCGCGGCCGCACGCGGGCGCGGGTCGGCCGGCCATGCCGCTCGAGCGATGCTCCGGATCTACTGTCTGCAGCAGTGGTTCGATCTGTCCGATCCAGCCGCGGAAATGCGCTCTACGACAGTGACGCAATGCGGCGCTTTGTGGGTGTCGAACTCAGTGAGGATGCCTTGCCGGACGAGACGACGATTCTCCGGTTTCGGCGGCTGTTGGAAACGCACCGGCTCACCGAACAGGTGTTCGCGCTCGTGCGCGGCCTGTTGGAGACCAAGGGGTTGCTCCTCAAGACGGGGACGATCGTCGACGCGACGATTATCAGTGCGCCGAGTTCGACGAAGAATGCCGCGCAGGCGCGCGACCCCGAATGCGGCAGACCAAGAAGGGCCAGACCTGGTACTTCGGGATGCGCGTGCACACGGGGACGGACCCGCACGGCTTGGTGCACACGCTCACGACCACGCATGCGGCCGCCGGCGAGCTGGAGCAGCTGCCCTACTTGCTCCATGGCGAGGAGCGGGTGCTCTATGGCGATCGGGGCTACTGGAAGGAGTCCGATCGGGTGGCGTGCAAGCTCGCGGGGATTCGCTATCGGGTCAACCGCCGCGGGTGCCACCACCGACCCATCACGCCGCGGTGGCACGCGATCAATCGGGCGCGCTCGCGCGTGCGGGCGCGGGGCGAGCATGCCTACCATGTGGTGAAGCGCCTCTGGGGCTTTGCCAAGGTGCGCTATCGGGGCTTGGCCAAGAACACCGTGCGGGTCTACGCCGCGTTTGCCCTCGCGAACCTGTACTTGGTGCGCTACAAACTGGGGGCCCGTAGGGCGACGTGTCTCTGCTAACGACGCAAACGCGTCCGGTGGCGCCGGCACTGAGCCTCGCGGCCCAGGCCGGCCTGCATCACCGACCGATCTTTCTCGATCACCGCTCGCAATCACACTGACTCGCGTCCGAAGACGGCATTCTTCAGAGCTTCCCTAACGTCCATCGTCTGCTTTTACCGCAATAGCCCCAGCCTGATCGCGAAGTGGCCGAACAGGAACATCAGGGCAACGATCGTCACCATCGCGACGAGCAGCGGGCCGGTAAACAGCGCGCGGAACAGCTTGTGGTCGTACTTCAGGTGCATGTAGAACATGACCACGATCGCGAACTTCACCGCCGAGAGCAGCAGCAATACCGGAACGAAGAAGGGCGTGCTCACAAAGCTCGGCAAGTAGTAGCACCACACCTCGACGACCGTGATGACACTCAGGACCGTCGCCACCTTCCAGTAGATCGACCAGGTCGGGTGTTCGTGCACGGCACCCAGCTGCGCCTCAAGCGCGTCCGCCGTCTGACCGTGATGGGATTCGGATGATGTCATGGCTCGAGGTCTAATGGATCAGGTAGACGAGCGTGAAGATCGCGATCCACACCACGTCGACGAAGTGCCAGTACAACGCCATGATGTCGACGTTGAGGGCATCCTTGGGTCCGAGACCGCGTTTGAAGTCGATGCCGAGCATCGTGCACAGCCAGAGGACGCCCGCCGTGACGTGGGCGCCGTGGAACCCGGTCAGCGTGAAGAACGACGAGCCGAACAGATTGCGCCGGATCGTCAGCCCTTCGTGGACGAACGAGGTGAACTCGTACGCCTGGAATCCGAGGAACGTCGCGCCCAGGACCGCGGTCATGAAGATCCAGAGCTTGGACGATCCCAGAATCTTCTCGCCGGTGGTGACCTTGGGCTTGTCCTTGTTCTCGACGGCTGCCAGCGCCAACACCATCGCGAGCGATGACATGAGCAGCACGAACGTCGAGCAGGACGTCACCGGAATGTTGAGGATCGCCTTGAAGTGCTGCCCCGTTGCCGGGTCAGTCCACGGCTCATGCGGGAACGGCCCTTGGACGCTCCGCCCCTTGTAGATGAGGTAGGTCGAGATCAAAGACGCGAACAGCATGCACTCGGAGCCGATGAAGGCCCAGATCGCGATCTTCCGGTGCGGAAGTCCGGTCGTGGTGTAGGTGTGATCGACGTCGCTGGTGGGAAGTGCAGCAGTGGCCATGGGAACGGGATACGGTGAGCTAGAGGAGGTCAGTGCGCATGCGCGCCATGCGCTTCGTGCGCTGGCTCGAGCGGCGAGGTCACCCACCAGTACAGCGACCCTACGAACGTCGCCACGCCGGCGGCCAGCACGATCCACCCTGGTGTCCAGTACACGCGCGTCAGGATCAGACCGCAGAACATGATGGTGATGCCCAACGCCGCGAAGAATGGTTTGGTGGTCGTGTACGGAATCGGGATCCCCAGCTCCTCGGCCGTCGGTATGCGCATCGCATCTTGCACACGCCCGGCTGTTGGCTGCGGTCGCGCTCCGGTCCCTGCGGGGCTCGCCCCAGCGACGCGCGCGGATGCGACGTCCACCTCGACGGCCTTGTCGCCCGCACGGGTATGGGGCACGTCTGCTGCGAGCTGGGGTGACTTCATGTCCCACATCGGGTAGCGCGAAGTGACTTGCGGGATCCTGGCGAAGTTGTAGATCGGAGGCGGAGACGGGATCGACCACTCCAGCGTCCCGCCGCCCCAGGGATCGTTGCCCGCCAGCGCGCCCCGCTTGCGGCTGACCAGAATGTTGTAGACCAGGACGAGCGTCGCGGCGCCCATGGTGAACGCGCCGATGCTCGACAGCAGGTTGAACCCGTCCCACCCCTGGTTGGCATCGTAGGTCACGATGCGGCGAGGCATCCCCAACATGCCCGAGTAGTGCATCGGGAAGAACGCGAGGTTGGAACCCACCAGGTTGACCCAGAAGTGGAGCTTGCCGAGCCGTTCGTCGAGCAGGTGGCCGGTGAGTTTGGGGAAGTAGTAATAGATCCCCGCCATCAGACCCATAAAAGAACCGCCGACCAGGACGTAGTGGAAGTGCGCGACGATGAAGTAGGTGTCGGTCTGCTGGAGATCGGCCGGCGGCGAGGCGTGCATGATCCCGGAGATGCCACCGATGGTGAACATGCCGACCAGGGTAATCGCGAATAGCATCGCCGTCGTGAAGCGCAGCGAGCCGCCCCACATCGTGAAGATCCAGTTGAAGATCTTCACTCCGGTCGGGATCGCGATCAGCATCGTCGTGACGCTGAAGACCGTGTCAGCGATCGGGCCCATACCCACGGCGAACATGTGGTGGGCCCAAACGCCAAACCCGAGGAAGCCGATCAGGATGCCCGAATACACCATGACCGGGTAGCCGAAGAGCGGCTTGCGGCTGAATGTCGGCAGGACCTCCGACACCAAGCCGAACGCCGGCAGGATGAGGATGTAGACCTCAGGGTGTCCGAAGATCCAGAACAGGTGCTGCCACAGGAGCGGGTCCGCCCCGGCCTGGATCGTGTAGAAGTTCGTGCCGAAGAAACGATCGAACACCAGGAACACGACCGCGATCGTGATGACCGGGAACGCGAGGATGAGCAGGAACATCACGACGAACGCCATCCAGGTGAACATCGGCATGCGCATGAGGTTCATGCCCGGCGCGCGCATGTTGATGATCGTCGTGGCGAAGTTGAACGCGGTGGCGAGCGAGGAGATGCCGAGGATCTGCAGTCCGATCGCCCAGAAATCGATGTTGAGCCCCGGGGAGTAGGTGTTGGTCGTGAGCGGCGCATACCCGAACCAGCCCGCATCCGGCCCAAGGCTGAAGAGGATCGGGAGCGAGATGACCAGTCCGCCGAGGAGGTACACCCAGTAGCTGAACGCGTTGAGCCGAGGGAATGCGACGTCGCGCGCCCCGATCTGGAGTGGAATCAGCAGGTTGAAGAACGCCGCCGAAAGCGGCATGACGACGAGGAAGATCATCGTCGTGCCGTGCATCGTGAACAGCTGATTGTAGAAGTTGGGCGAGACGATATGCCGGTTCGGCCCCATGAGCTGCAACCGGATGATCATTGCCTCGGCGCCGCCCCAGAGCATGAAGGTCAGCGACGTGAAGAAATACAAATAGCCGATGCGCTTGTGGTCGGTGGTTCCGAGCCAACCCCGCAGCCCGCCCTCGGTTCGCTCGGTTGGTGCGGCAAACGCCGGCGCGGCAATAGTGGTCATTCTCGAATCGCTCCTACTTCAGTGCCTGCAGATACGCAACGACGTCCGCGATCTGCTGGTCGGTGAGGCCGCCTGTCGAAGGGGAGGCCGTCATTTTCGTTCGGGGGTCAATCTGGCCGATGCCGATCGTCGGCATGATGACGCCGGGCTTCATCATCTGCGCGTTTTTGATCCACAGCCGGAGGTGCTCGGTGTCGTTGGGGTAGATCGATCCGGCGATCGTATATCGCGACCCAACATGCGTCAGGTTCGGTCCGATGGGGCTCTGCGCCATGGGATTGCCCTTGACCGTATGGCACCCAATGCACAGGCCGGAGGAGAAGGTCTTGAGTCCGCGCGCCGGATCACCCACCAGCCCTGGCGTGAACGTGAGTCCTTCCGGTGTCGGGGTCGCGGGGACCGCGTACACCGGGATCTTGTCGCGCGGGAACACGAGGGTCGAATCCCACACGGCCGGCGGGGCGGGCGACGCAGCCGAAGCTGCCGCTTGCTGCCCAGCGCCGCCCGCGACCTGCGACACCGGGCGCACCACGGTGCCCGTGGTGCCCGTGCCGCTCGTACGTGTGGGCGCGGCCGGTGCAGGCTGGCGCGGGCGCGGGTAGGGGGAAGATCGCCGGGCTTGCCTGGTGCGCGGCCCATCGCTCGAAATCCGCTTGCGACACCAGGAACGCGCGCCACCGCATGTTCGCGTGGCCGTCACCGCAATACTCGTTGCAGGTGCCGTTGAACACCGTCGGCGACAATGACGAATCGGGCGTATACCACAGATAGTTCGTGTGGTTCGAGATGACATCTCGCTTGCCGCCCAACTGCGGCGCCCAAAAGCTGTGCAGCACGTCGACGGTCCGCAGCGCGAAGTTGACCTTCCGGCCGATGGGCAAATAGAGCTCGTCGGCCGTCGTCACTCCGTACTGTGGGTAGCGGAACTCCCACCACCACTGATGCGCGTACACATCGACCTGGAGCGCAGTCGACTCGGCTTTCGCCTGGGTGAGGAAGATGGTTCGCACCGTCGGGACGGCGATCACGACGAGAATCACCGCCGGAATCACGGTCCACAGGATCTCGAGCGTCGTATTGCCGTGCACGTGCTCAGGTTGCCGCGCCCCCGGCTTTTCGCGAAACCGGAAGATGGCGTAGAACAGCAACGCTTCGACGAAGATGAAAACAGCGACGCCAAGGCGGAGCAGCAGGTTCCAGAGATCGTTGATGGCCGCGCCGAACTCCGTATGTGGCTGGAAGGTCGTGTTGGGGTGCGTCGCGGGATCGATCCAGCCGCACGCGGCCAGCACGAGGGGGAGGGCGACGATCGCGGCGGTCGCCACCGCAGGGCTGGCGAGTCGTCGTGGGCGGGGAAGAGGCATGAGGCTCGTGGAAGTGTCCGAGTAGTGTGAAGCCACGCGAATTTACCCACAGCCGCGGCGAGCCGGTAGTCAGGCAGACCCGAGCATCGGCGCGCTGCTACGTCTCGCTGCCGTGCTGCTCCTCGGCCGAGTGTAACTCCATCGTCTTGGCGATGGCGAGCTCCAGTTGAACCCGAAGTTGTGCAACGCCCTCGCGCAGGGTTCGGACGCGTCCCTGGTCGTTGGTGCCGCCACGGGTCGACTGCAGAAGAAATGCGGCAACCTGGTCGGAAATCAAGCCGAACTGGCCCTTCAAGAGACCGACGAGCGGTTGCGCTGCACGTTTGATCTGCGGGACGAAGCCGGCCACGGGCTTCTCGTTCCTGGCGGCGGCCGCGCACAGCTCGACCACGGTATTGAGCCGTTGGATGTGGTTCATGGCGGTTTCGAGCGTCGTCATCTTCGCGATACCCGCACCGTCGAGCTTGGGACCTGCCATGTCTGGGAAGAGTGAGTGGTGGCCAGTCGATGGAGCCAGCTACTTGACTTTCTCGAGACGTGCGTTGGACCGGAGCTCGGCGCCCACGCGGAGGCGAAGTGGACGGTCCAGCTGGACAACGGCGGAGGTGAAGCCCGTCCGGCCAGCGAGCAGCGCGGCTCCGATGCCGTAGGCGTCGACCGGCACTCCTTCCTCCTCGAACTGCCGGATTCGCTCCAACGTCACGCCGCTGGATGCGAGGAGCTTGACGTCGCCGAGTCCTTCCGCATCCAGCGCATTGCGCACGTTCCAAACGAGCTGGGCGTTGACCCCCGTTGGCACGAATGTCCCCATCATGGGAATGATCGACGTGTCCACAAGATTCTCCGGCGTCGCGAGCTGCACCGCCCACAGCCGTCCTTCGAGGGCGCGAGCGACATCGAGCGCGGTGCGAACCGCGTCGTTGTCATAGTCGACGGGCACGACGAACTGCACTTCCTCGGCCGGTCCGCTCGCCGCGCCGGGCTGAGGGACCTCCGGCGTGCCGATATGCGCGGCGAACGCCTTGGCCGCGGCGAGGGTATCGCCGCCGTACGCGCCAATCAGCGCGTGCGGCATGAGCGCCAGGGGCGGGAGCACGAGCGATGACTTCCCGCCGCTCGGGCCCAGGCTGGTGACCGTGGGGTCCGGGGACAGGATGAGCGCGCCACCGATCTGCGCGGCGAGTGCGTCGCCAGCTTCGAGTAGCCAATGGTCATGGCGTGCGGGGAACGCCATCACCCACTTGGGCCGTGCGGCTTCGACGAACGCACGCGCGTTCGTGCTGACCCTCGTGCGGCGCGCCAGCGTCCCGAGGATCAGCGGCTCGAGCGGCGCGTACAGATCGTACGGACCTTCGATCGTCATCACCGTCTCGCCGATGTCTGCTCGGTCGCCGTCATAGAGCGAAAAGACCGAGAGCGGCAGCCAATCCTCGACGGACAGCTTGAGCAGTGCAATGACTTCGTCGGTGCCGCCCAGCACGCACGGGCGCTCGGCGCTGATCTGTACCATTGCGCGGGGTGCGGCGCCCGTCGCGAGCAACACCTCGCGGACCCGGGCGGCGCCGCGATCGCTCGACACAGCGCCCCGCAAACGGTCCACCGGGAGATGGAACGACGCGGGGTCGAGGCGCTTTCGGCGGCGCGGCATGGGGGGAAGGTAAGGGGGAAGAAGGGGCAGCGGGCGCTAAAGCGCCCGAGAGAGGAGAACCACAGAAAGGAGAAAGGGGGCCAGGCTCTCCGAGGTGCGGCCCGTCTCCTTTCTCCTCTCCCCTCTCTACGGCCGCGCCAGCGGCCGTCCCCTTTATCTTTCCCCCATGTCCGCACCTGCGTCTCCCAAGGAACCGCACGCCATGCCGCCGACGCCCGACGCGTACGACCCCGCTACGGTCGAGCGCACCTGGCAGGAGCGGTGGCGTGCCATTGGCACGAACGCAACCGACGTCAGCAGCGGCGAGCGCCCATTCTACGCGCTCATGATGTTCCCGTACCCGTCGGCCGAAGGGCTGCACGTGGGCAATCTCTTCGCGTTCACGGGCAACGACATCTTCGCGCGGTTCCAACGTATGCGTGGCCATACAGTGTTCGAACCGCTGGGCTACGATGCATTCGGCATCCACTCCGAGAACTATGCTCTCAAGGTTGGCGTGAACCCGAGGGAATTGATCCCCCGCAACATTGCCAACTTCCGGCGCCAGCTCGACCGGGCCGGACTCATGGTCGATTGGCGGTTCGCCGTCGATACGACTGATCCGGCGTACTATCGCTGGACGCAGTGGGTGTTCCTGCAACTGTTCGCCCGCGGCCTGGCCTACAAGAAGAGGGCGGCGGTCAACTGGTGTCCGTTCGACAAGACCGTGCTCGCCAACGAGCAGGTCATCGACGGCGAGTGCGAGCGGTGCGGCACCAAGGTCGAGCAGCGCTTTCTCGAGCAGTGGTTTTTCGCGACCTCGAAGTATGCGTCGCGACTGCTCGCGAACCTCGACTGGTTGGACTGGTCGGAGACGACGAAGACGCAGCAACGAAATTGGATCGGACGGTCCGAGGGCGCGGAGTTGACGTTCGTGGCGCGGCCGGCCGACGGCACTCCCGAGCCCGTGTCGCTCACGGTCTTCACGACGCGAGCGGACACGATCTTCGGCGCGACCTACCTCGTGCTCGCCCCGGAACACCCGGCCGTCGATCGCCTGACGACCGACGCCCAACGCGTGCAGGTCGAATCCTATCGCCAAGCGGCGGCGAGCCAGGACCTCGTGAGCCGCCGGATCGGCGGTCGCGAGAAGACGGGAGTGTTCACGGGCTCCTATGCCACGAACCCGGGGACCGGCGCGCTGATCCCGATTTGGGTGGCCGACTACGTCCTGATGGACTACGGCACGGGTGCGGTCATGGCGGTGCCCGGGCATGACGAGCGCGACTTCGAGTTTGCGCATCGATACGATCTGCCCATCGTGCGGGTGGTCGCCGGGCCGGACGAGGACCAGCATGCGGACGCTCCGTTGACGACCGCGTACACGGGGCCGGGGCACCTCGTGCGCTCCGGCGACTTCGATGGACTCGACGTCGACGAAGGAGAGCGACGTGTCGTCGCATGGCTCGAGATGCGGGGCGCTGCCCGAGCGGTCGAGAACTTCCGCCTGCACGACTGGTGCATCTCGCGCCAACGGTACTGGGGTCCGCCGATCCCCATCATCTACTGCGATCGGTGCGGTGCGGTGCCCGTGCCCGAGCAGGACTTGCCGGTGCTACTGCCAGACATTCAAGACTTCCGTCCGGATGATTCGGGCGTCTCGCCTCTGGCTCGACACGAGGAGTGGTATCGCGTGCCGTGCCCCCAGTGCGGAGGGGAAGGACGCCGCGAGACCGACGTGTCCGACACGTTTCTCGACAGCGGCTGGTACTTCCTGCGCTACCCGAGCGTTGGGCACAACGACGTGCCATTCGACGCGGCACTCACGCGTCGGTGGCTCCCCGTCAACTCGTACATTGGGGGCAACGAGCACGCAGTCCTACACCTGCTCTACGCGCGCTTCATCACGATGGTGTTGCACGACGCGGGGCTGCTGGCGTTCGAGGAACCGTTCACGCGCTTTCGTGCACACGGGCTCCTCATTCGAGAAGGCGCGAAGATGTCGAAGAGCCGCGGCAACGTCGTCAACCCCGACCGGTACATGGCCGAGTGGGGCGCAGACACGTTGCGTACGTATCTCATGTTCCTGGGTCCCTTCGAACAGGGCGGTGATTTCCAGGACAAGGGCATCGCTGGGGCACGACGCTTCCTGGATCGTTTGTGGGCATCGGCCACTCACAGCCGGGTGACAGGTGCACCTGATCCCCGCGTCATGCGGTCGCTGCATCAAACGATGCGAAAGGTCACGGGCGATATCTCACGGCTGTCGTACAACACGGCGATTGCGGCGATGATGGCGTACATGAACGACCTGCGCTCCGGCGAGCGCGAGCCTCATCGCACAGAGGTCGAGCCGCTCGTGCAGCTCGCTGCGCCCTTCGCACCGCATCTGGCGGAGGAGCTGTGGCACCGCTTTGGCCACGAGCGGAGCATCTTCGACAGTGGGTGGCCCGAGTTCGATGCAGCCCTGGCCACGGACGAGACCGTCACGATCGTCGTGCAGGTCAACGGCAAGCGGCGCGGTGCCGTTGCGGTCGCGGTCGACGCTACCGAGGAGCGGGTTCTCGCGGCCGCCTTGGCCGACCCGGCCATCACGAAGCACGCGACGGGCACCGTCGCAAAGGTCGTGTATGTGAAAGGACGGCTAATAAACGTCGTAACGGTTTAAATACAAGACGTTAGACGTTGGACGTTAGACGTTGGACGTTAGACGTTGGACGTTAGACGTTGGACGTTAGACGTTGGACGTTAGACGTTGGAAAAAAACCTCGAGACCCGGCGCGGTACGTCCGTCTGGCCTCGAGGTTTGTTTTCCAACGTCCAACGTCTAACGTCCAACGTCTAGCCTTTCAGTCCAACCTGTCGTCTTCGTCTTCGTCCCGAGGCTCCGAGCGGCCCAGCTCCCGTTGAGCTCGCCCGACGTCTTTCTGCACCTTTCCTTCCAGCTTTTCCCCTTTCCCTTTCACGTGTTCCGCGACATTACCCTTCAATTCGGCCGCGGCGTCACGAACGCGGCCGGCGGCTTCTTTGGCTGCGCCCGAGACCTCGTTCTTCAGGCCTTTGCGAGTGTGCTCATCCATCATGACCTCCTGGGGACGGATCGCCGCGAGGACCGCAAGCCGCGAGCCAGGGAACACCCCCGCGGGCAGCCGGTACTATTCGTATCTCTCGGTACGACGCGCGGTTGCGCGCCCGCGAGGTAGCAGGGGAGGGCATGTGGCCGCTGAACGTTACAGATCGGACACGGCCTCGACCTCGCCGGCGCCTCATGCTCGATCCCGAGCCCGTTTGCTCCTCTCGCGCTCGATCCTTGTTGGGGTTGCTGACCCCCTATCGGTCACCCCTGTCGCCGACGTTCCAATTGACTGTGGTTCGTAGAGGATGAAATTTTTCGGCATTCGCTACGTTGAGCACTGCCGCATGCACCTCCGGGCGTTTTCCGCTCCCCGTCGCCTCGCGATCTTCATCGCGGTGGCGACCGTGGTCCGTGTTGGCGGTGCTCAGGCGCCGCACATCACACCCAGCGGCGATCCCTCGGTGCGCAACGACACCATCTACTCGCTGGCTGTTCGGCCACAAGACTATCCCGATCAACCGTTCATCTACCTCCTGGAAGATGGAGTGGTCCGGTTTGAAGAGGATGGCCGGTCGCGCAAGACGTACCGGCAGGTCGTCCAAATCCTGTCGCCGCAGGCCGCCGAGCAGTTCGGGGACCGGGCATTCGCCTACACGACCGGACGCCAGCGGCTGACGGTCAACTGGATCCGCGTGTTGCGGACTGATGGCACGGTCATCAGTGACAAGCCGTCGCACTCTCAGGAATCGATCGCGCCCGTGGCCCAGGATGCACCGGTCTATTCCGACACGCGCGTGCGCCAGTTCACGCTGAGCGGCGTTGCGGCAAACACCATCGTCGATTTCAGCTACACCATCGAGGACACAAAGCCGGTCGTCCCGGGAGATTTCTGGGCGCAGTGGGCCATGGGGACGGGTCCCGTGACCCGTCGCTCCCGATTCATTGTCGATGTGCCGGCGTCCCTGACGCCACGCATTCAAGAACGCAACGTTCACTTCGCGCGGCTCGTGACTCAGACCAAGGGCCGCCGTGTGTATGTGTGGGCCGCATCTGATATCCCGCGGGCAGCGCCCGAGCCGTTTGCGCCGGATACGAGCGCGCTGTATCCGCAGATCTCTGTCGCGGCGCCGATCACGTGGCAGGGCATCGCGAGCTGGTACGCCGGGCTCACGCGCAAGCGCTACAAATTGACGCCCGCCCTCATTCAACAACTCTCCACGGTCGTCTCTGGCAGCACCACCCTGGACGACTCGCTCCAAGCGGTCTACCGGTGGGTGGCGCAGGACTTCCGGTATGTCTCGCTGTCGCTCGGCGAAATCGGAGGCTACATGCCCCGCATGCCGATGTCCGTATGGGAAACGCGATACGGCGACTGCAAGGACAAGGCGACGCTCTTCATCGCTCTGGTCCGCAAGATGGGGGTCGCGGCGTATCCCGTATTGCTGAACGCGACTGGTGGTATCAATCGGACGATGCCGTCGGCGCTGCAACTCGATCACATGATCGCGGCGGTCGTACGCAAGGATGTGCCCAATGACGCGCCGAATCGCTTCACGTTCCTGGATCTCACGTCGGACTTGACGCCCTACGGGTCGCTGCCGCCCCCCGAGCAGGGCGAGTTCGCGCTGGTCGTGTACCCGGATGGCAGCGGCGAAGAGGTCACACTGCCCGCCGATCCGGTCGCGGTCAACCGCGCGACGATTCAGATCACCGGCGCGCTCGCTCCCGACATGACGTTCTCGGGTCGCTACGAGGAAGTGGCCTCTGGGAACCGGCAGTACACGCTGCGGAGCGCGTTTGCGACATCGTTTGGCGCGGCCGATCGAGAGCGCATGGCGCGGGCGATCGCGAACACGGTGTTCGAAGGCGCCTCGGGCGATAGCCTGCAGTCGTTCAATGGGCGTGATCTGGGGGCCAAGCCAATGGTCGCGTTGACCATCAAGGACGCGCGCCCCGTGTCCAATGCGGGCGGCACGAGGATCCTGACACTCCCGGTGCGGACCTATGCTCGCCCGGACATCCTCACCGAGTTGCAAGGCCGTGGGATCCGACGCTCCCCAATTGATGCGGAGTCGGTGCTTGGGCCGTATGAGGAATCGTCGGAGTTCAGGCTGACGCTGCCGCCCGGCTGGGAGGCGCGGCTGCCTCCTGATGTCGACGCGACGAGCGTCTTCGGCCACTACCGAGCGCACTACGCTCAAGTCGGTCGAGAGCTGACGGTGGAGCGAAGCATCGTCGGAGCGACGGGAGTGCAGCCCCCCGAACGCATCAACCAACTGATCGCTTGGCTCCGAGCGATCGGCCAGGACGATATCCGGTTCATCGCGTTAGAGCCGGATGGTGGGGTAGACTGAGAAGCTGGACGTTGGACGTTGGACGTTAGAGAAGAAACCTCGAGGCCTGTCGCAGTGCACCGTGACAGGCCTCGAGGTTTGCTTCTAACGTCCAACGTCTAACGTCCAACGTCCAGCCCCTCACATCCTCACCACCATGCTCTGGTCGGATGCCGGCGGAGCCACGGCGCGGATCCGCATGGTGCGGCGGGGAGCGTCGACCGGCGGCGCTGGTGGTGTCGCGGGCGAACCGGGGGTCACGATCGCGGGTGGGACGGGCGCCACAGAGGGCACCGGCGGTACGGGCGGCACCTCGATCCGGTAGCTGCCTGGGCCGAGATCGTACGGTCGCCCGCCGATTGGCCCGTCGCGTTCAGTCGGATCGAACACCCGGAAGCTGCGGGAAAGCTCGTTGCCGAGCCCGCTGAGCTGGTCCTTCAACCCGTCCAGCCGCACGACGGTATTGCCACCATTCCAGTCATAGTCGAAACCAAACAGCCCGTCGTCCTTGAAGGCTTCGGACGCCTTGGCGGTCGTCACCTTGACCGTACGAGTCTTGCCGTCAGAGTAGACCAGGAGCTCGATGGGATCCCCCGGCTTGAGCTTCTCGAGCACACGGATCAGCCGGCGGGCCATGAGGCCGCGCATCTCGCGATCGCCGGCGTCGGCGGCGGAGAGCCGCAGATCCGTTTCGTTCACCTTCTGCAGCCGATCGCCCTCCTCGATCTTCGCTTTGTCGGCCGGGCCGTCGGCTACCACTTCCGTGACCAACAGACCGAGGGTATCGCGCATCCCGCCCAATGTGGTCGTGACGCCAATCGCGGCACGATTGCCCCCGTCCATCCGCAAGGAGAACGCGCGCACCGGTCGCGACGACCAATCCGGACACTCATTGCGCCGGCCTGGGCCGTCGGAGCTTTGGTCTTGCGCGTGAGCGGGCAACGTAACCACCGCTCCAGCGCACAGGAGCAGAAGGGGAAGTCGCATCGTGAGCCTCCAATGGGGGATCAGGCCGTCCCGAACATGCTGATGTGACACCGGGGCGGGGTTGGCTGGTTGCTGGAGCCAAGAGGCCGGGACTGGGGCTTCGGGACGAGTCTCGAAGTCGGGCCTCTTAGATTCCCCTCATGCCCGACACTCTGCAGTCGCCGCCGGGGCTGGGGCCGGCACCGGACCTCGAGTCGTTTGCCCACCATTGGCAAGACGAGGCGGACGCCGCATTCCTGTATCGCGTGCTTGCGGCCGCTGAGAGGGACGCACACAAACGCGATGTCTATGCGCGACTCGCTGAGGTCGAGGACCGGCACGTCCAGATCTGGGCGAAGCTGCTGGCCGACCACGGGCAGATCGTAGCGCCGCATCGACCCAGTCCGCGCGCTCGGATACTCGCCCGGCTGGGACGGGTTCTCGGGCCGGGATTCCTGCTGCCGATGCTGTTGGCCGAGGAAGGGCGGGAGGTCAAGGCCTACCTGGACATGCACCGTGCCACTGATCGCGAAGTGGCGGGGAGCGGTGAGGCATTGCTGCTCGCGCGCGAGAGCGCCGAACACGCAACCACACTCGCCGGGCTGTCTGGCTCAGGGGGCGAGCCGTGGCACCGCGCCGAATCGGGCGGATTCCTGCGGAACGTCGTGTATGGTTTCAACGATGGTCTGACGGCGAACTTCGGCCTGGTGGCCGGCGTCATCGGTGCGTCCGCTACCACACAATACCGCGCGGTCGTCGTCGCTGGCGTCGCGGGGCTCATCGCGGACGCGTTGTCGATGGGCTCGAGTGGCTACCTGGCCGCGAAGAGCGAGCAGGAGGTGTACGCGCACGAAATCCAGATGGAGCGCGACGAGATCGCACTCATGCCGGAGGTGGAGCGCGACGAGTTGGCGCTGGTATACGAAGCCAAGGGGATGGAACGCGGGGCCGCGCATCAGCTGGCGACACAGGTGATGGCCGATCCCAAGCGCATGCTGGCGGAGCAGGTGCAAGAGGAGCTCAAGATCGGGGATCCCGCCATGTCGCCGCTCCGCGAGGGGTGGGTCACGGGCCTCGCCACCGCGTTCGGCGCGATCATCCCCGTCTTCCCCTTCTTTTTCTGGAGCGGCACGGTGGCCATCGTGGTCGCATTCACGCTGGCCATGGCGTCTCACTTCATCGTTGGCGCGGCGCGCTCCATCTTCACCGGCCGCGGTAGCATTCGATCGGGGATCGACATGTTCGTCGTGGGCCTCGGCGTGGCGGCTGTGGGGTACTTTGTCGGCGGGTGGGTGGGGCGGGCGCTATAAGCGCCCGCTGCCCGCTTTTACTCCTTATTCTCCGCCTTGGTCTCGGCCAGCATGCGGTCGAACATGGCCTGCTGGTTCGGCTGGAGACGGGCCTTGATACGACGATTTGCGTCGTCGTCGATCGAGTCCAGTTGCGGGCGCATGGGAAGGACGAGCGCTTGCACGGCGCGGTGCTTCGCGGCCAGGATCGTGTCGACAGCCGCCCGTTCACCGTCGGACAGGTCCAACTCATCGCCAAAACGGTGGATCATTGCCGCTCGATCACCCCACCGCGGGCACACGCGTTCGCGCGTGACGAGCCGGTCAGCCGTGAAGCCGAAAACGCCCCCAACAAGCGCCGCGCCGAGGAGGAACGCGAGCGCCGAGTTCTTGGTCGCGTCAATGTGATAGGACATATCGCGCACTCGCCTCCCGTTCGGAGACGTTGATGAACCGCGAGTCGGCAAACACGGGAACGGCGTACTCCCGATCGAGCACGCTCTCGTAAGCTACACGTGCCTCGATGTTGCGGCTCGTCCACGCCGCCACGCCTGCGGCGAGTGCCGCCGCGCAGGCTGCGGCCAGCCCCGCTCGAGCCCATGCTCGAAATGCGGCCGGCCAGCCGTTCGATGACCAGGCGGGTATAGGCTGCACGCTCGCCATGATGCGCGCCTCGAGCCGATCCCAGAACGCCGGATCCTGCGGCGCCGCATACGCGTCGCGCAGAAGTCGCGACACGAGCGCTGAGGTCGGAGGCCGCCCGTTCGAGCCGCGCCGCAGATGCCCAGCGAAGTGCATTCGTCGCCTCCTCACGGGACTTCCCGCAGCGACCGCAGCCCGCGGCGCAGCGTGAGTCGAGCATGGAAGAGGTCGGACCGAGCAGTCCCTTCGGGAATGCCGAGGAGCCGCCCGATCTCGCCATGCCGAAAACCTTGCACGTCATGCAGCACGATGACCGCGCGCTGCCGGTCCGACAACAATGTCAAAGCCTCAGCCAGCCGCGAACGCAAGTCCGACGTCTCGGCTGGATCGAATGCGCCGGTCGTCAGATTCTCCGGAAGCGCGTCAGCCTCGCGCACGCGCCGGCGCCGGGTGAGATCGAGTGCCGCGTTGGCGACGATGCGGTGCAGCCACGCGCCAAATGGTTGGCCCGTCACAAACCGATCGAGTGCGCGAAACGCGTGGAGGAAGCCCTCCTGCACCGCGTCCTCAGCGTCCTCGTGAGTCGAGACGATCGCACGGGCGACGCCATATGCGCGACGCTGATGCGCGCGCACGAGAGCGCCAAACGCGTCACGCTCGCCGTGCTGCGCGGCCGCGATCAGGTGCCGCTCCTCCGCTTGGGCCAATTGCTCCGCCGCGGCTCCTGCATCCGACGCAGGACCCGGCGCGGCATCGCCGCGCACCGCGCGTCCGCGAACCAACCGCGATCCGCTCTCAGGGGCCGGCCGGATGAGGGCCAAAGCAGGTGTCATAGAACGCTGCAGTCTCCTACACCGCGATACGCGGTGCCGCGCGGAAACGTTGGCCGACCGGGGGTCGTCCCTGTCGTAGGTGAAATATGCGCTCTGACACGGCCTCCGGTACCTCCTCAAGCGGCGGCCGGCGCCGAGCAACTCCTGGGTTGGCAGCCAGAACCGGACTTTGTCCCCAACCGCCCTACCGGGCGGCCCGTGGGAGCGCATTCGTCCGGGGGGCGCCACGGATCGCGGCGGTGGCCGGGTCCCTCGCTGCTGTCGCAATTCTAGCCACCTGCGAGGCCGCGACCGGACCCCGGTCAGGACACGTCGTGCTTACCTACACCGGTGACACGACGCTGACCGCCGGCGTACGAACGGCAGCGGCCGTCACGGTTACGGTGGACGGGTCGCCGTACACGAACCCCCACCTCGCCCTTCGCTCCTCGGATTCGACGATTCTCGCAATCGCCACCTCATCCTCCGGCACGGACACGCTGGTGGCGCGAGGCCTGGGTACCGCGACGCTCACCGTTCAACTCGTCAACTCCGCCCTCGCCGGGCCGCCCCCGACGCTGACGAAGACCTTTTTTGTGTCGCCGAAGAGCGTCCAGTTCGACCGCGGGACCAGGTCCCTCGGAGCATTCGGTGACACAATCACGGTGTCTGCGCACGCTTACGACATCCACAACGACGAGATCCCGAACGTCGCGTTCACCTGGACGAGCTCGGACACGTTGTTCGCCAAGGTGACCAACAAGGGACGGCTCACCGCAATCGCCAATGGCTCCGCCACCGTCAAGGCTTCGGTCGCCGGAGATACGGCCGCTCTCGCCGTCACCGTGCAGCAGGTTCCGGCCCATTTCGCGTTCACGCCGTCGCTGCCCGTAACCCTGACTGCCTTCGGAGCCGATACCACCCTCGGGGCGGGAGCCGTCGACTCGCTTGGCAATTCGATCAAGGGGAACGCGGCATCGCCCACATGGGGCCTCCAGAGCGTCGGTGTCATCACGGTCGACCAGTCGGGGAACCTGCAGGCAGTCGGCAACGGGAGCACCTACGTCTACGCCAGCCACCCCCCGGCCCGTGACAGCCTCGCTGTCTCGGTCACGCAGCGCGCGACGCGCATTGTGATGACGGCGCCGAACGGCCTCGCGATCCCGTCCGTCGGCGGCACGCTCGTCCTCAGCGTCACCGCGTACGATCGCAACAACAACCAAATCGCCACCGCGAACCCCACTCTCACGTCGCTCGACCCGACGATCGCGCAGGTGAACTCCCCGACCCGCACCGTCACTGGCCTGGCCCTTGGGACCGCGCGGATCGTCGCGACACAGGATCTCGCGGCCGACACCGTTGTCGTGCAGGTGGCGAACATCCCCGTCAAGCTCTCGCTCTCCGTGGACACCGCCACGATGAACAGCGTTGGGGATACGCTCAAAATCGGCGTGACCTTCACCAATTCGCTCGGCGGCACCGTCACCGGGCTCACGCCGTTCTGGTTTTCGTCGGACAGCACAATTCTCTCGGTCGCCACACAGGATGGCCGGGTCGTCGCCATCCGCCAGGGGACCGCGCGAGTGATCGCCACCTATGCGACGCTTTCCGATACCGCGCTGATCACCGTGACCAACGCGCCGGCTGTGATCAAGCTCCTGTCACACAGCGACACATTGCCATCACTCGGCGACACACTCACGGCCAAAGCAACGATCCAGAACAGCCGCGGTGCTTCCTTGCCGCCCACCTCCGTCACCTGGTCCGTGGATAACACTGCCGTCGCGACGGTGTCGACGGGTGGCCTGCTGACCTCGCTCGCGGTGGGGCGCACGACCGTCCGCGCCACGAGCGGCATTCTCGCCGACTCCGCGGCCGTGTGGGTGACCAACAACCCCGCTCGGATCGTGCTCAACTCGACTCTGGACACCATGACGGCGCGCGGGCAAATGCTCGCGTACACCGCGACGGTCATGAACAGCGCAGGCCAGGTCATCACGGGCGACACAGTGACGTGGCAAAGCTCCAACACCGGCGTGGCCACGGTCGCAGCGGGCGGACCCCTCGTCGGTGTCGTCACCGCGCTCAGTCCAGGCACGACGTCGATCGTCGCACAGGCCGGCAAGGTGTCGGCCAGCGTCACGGTCGTCGAGCGCAATCCCACCCTGATCTACGTCGACAACAGCACGCTGGACACGCTGCGCTTCGGTACGCTCAAGCGGCCGTACCTGCACATCCAGGACGGCGTGAACGCGGCGGCGCCGCAAGACACGGTCTTCGTGCGAGTCGGCGCCGGTCCGTACAGCGAGATGGTCGCGCTGAGCCGCGACATCATGTTGATGGGAGACCCAACCGCATATCGAGCCAACAGCAACGACCCGACGAAACTGCCGCTGTTGTCGCACGACACCGGCACCGCAGGCATTATCGCCAACACGTCGGCCCGGGTGTTCATCCGCACGCTGGCGATCCGCCATACGCTCGACGGCGCGGCGATCTACACGCACGGCGCGACGGTCGCGATCTCCAACGTCTACGTGAACCCCACCTCGGATCCTTTCAACTCCGGACGCGGCATCTACATCGACTCCACGAGCACGGCGAATGTCGACAGCACGAAAGTGCAAACCATCAAGGGCTATGGCATCCTGCTCCACAACGTCGCCAACGGATCCATCACGCGGTCGCAAGCCTACCTCGTGCACAACGCGCAGGATGGCACCAACTCGACGGGCATCGAGGTCGATTACGGCGCCAATAACCTCGTCTCGGCCAATGTCGTGCGCTGGACGTATGGGCCCGAAGTCCTGCTCGATAGCACGACATCGGTCGTCGCCACGGGGAACAACCTGGCGGGCGGTGGACAGCTCGATGCGCGTGCTCGGCGTCACTGGCGCGAGCCAGGTCGCGAGCAACGCATTCAACACGCTCGCCCAGAGCAACGATCTCAACCCGGGCAGTTCCGCGTCCGACGGCCGCTCCGGACTCGAGCTGAATACGTCGTCTGGGGTGCAGGTGACAGGCAATTCCATCAAAGGCGACACGGGCACCGTCGCACTCGTGGATGCGATCCGATTGATCGGCACCCGCGGTGCCAGTTTCCCGACGGTCATTCAGAGCAATCCGATTGCAGGTGGGCGGTACGGCATCAGGTCTGAGAACTCGACCTGGACCCTGCAGCTCTCGCACGTGCACGGCGGCAGCATCGGCATCGTGCTGTCGGCTGCGGACACCGCGAGCCTGACATCGGACACGTTGACGACCGCGGTGATCGATTGTGTGCAGGCGACGGGAAACAGCATTCGCGTCGCGGTGAGCGGGGGCTGGTTCAGCCAGTGTGGGCCGGCCGGCACGGCGGCGGTATCCGTGACTGCCCCTGGCGCCGTGGTCGACGTGAACGGGAATGCGACGTTCACGGGCGCCAATCAACGCGCGGTCGCCGTCTCCGGCGCCCAGCACGCCTTCATTACCGGCAACACCATGGCAGGGGGTGCACCCGAGGGCACGGTGACCACGAGCACACTCGTCGGCGTCGTCGATCTACAAGGGGATAGCGTGACGGCAGTCGGGAACGCGGTCACCGGCTACCCGAGCTATGCAGCGCTGTCGCTCTCGGGCTCGACGGTCAGGGCAGACAGCAACTTCCTCTCGAGGAACCGGGTCGGTATTGCGATGGGCATCCTGACGGCGTTCGAGGCGAACACGAACGACATCTTCGATAACGACACGGCAGGCGTAGTGAACGAGCAGGCTGCCGGTGTGTCCATGCCGGCCAATTGGTGGGGTGACTCGTTGGGACCTCGTGGCGTTGGCGTCCAGATGGCCGTCGGCGACAGTGTCGTGGGCAACGTCTCATTTCAGCCGGTCACCTTCATTCCCCTCAACGCCGGGTTCCGGGCGGCGCCGCCGCTGCGATCGATCCGCGGCAGTGGACAATCCGGGACCCAAGGGACCACGCTCCCGCTGCCACTGGCCGTGCGGGTGGTCGACCCGGCCGGCCGGCCCGTGGCAGGCATTGCGGTCACCTTCGAAGCGAGTGGGGGGGCGACCCTCAACGGCGGCGGCTCCGCGAGTGTCCAGACCACGAACTCGAGCGGTCTCGCGGAAGTGGTGGTCACGGTCGGCGGACCGGGCACGTACACAGTCTCCGCGTCCGGCGCCGGGGTGGGTGGCGTGACGTTCACGGAGACCGCGACCCCCTAGGCTCCCGACACCGATCTCCTTGTCGCCGCCACGCTTCGCGCGGCCGCTCGTCTACAGTCTGATGCTCCTGCGCACGGTCGCTGAGTCCCGAGCCTTCATCTTGCTACGCGCCGCCCCCCGGCGTCCTCGCTGACATGGGCCGCAGGCGGAAACGGAGTGGGGGCGGACCGCGCGGTCGTACGCGCGACGCGCGCGAATCAGCCGTGCTGAGCGCCAGCCAGCCGTCATCGAGTCCGTCGCCGGCAGATCCGCTGGCAGCGACCGTTGCGGCCGGAGTGCAATGCTCGCAGTGCCAGGCGACCAACACGCCTGACGCGCGATACTGCGAGAAGTGCGGGACCGCATTGACGAACCCGGACGCGACTACACTCGTGCTGGCTCCGCACGAGCTGGCCGACGCCCGAGTGACACCGGGAGAGTCGGCCCGCGCGTCCGACACCCGACGGTCCAGCAGCGGAAGCGCGCCACGATCGGCCGAGGTCCCCGTCCTCACGCGTACCCTCTCAGGACGGTCGGGCGACGCCCTGCTTCAGCTCGTGCGCCGTGAGCTGGCCGACGACTATGATGTCGAGCGGGAAATCGGGCGCGGCGGGATGGCCATCGTCTATCGCGGCGTCGAGCGCCAGCTGCGGCGGACGGTCGCGCTCAAGGTGCTGCCGCCCGAATTGCTGCTGGGTCCCGCGGTGATCGGCCGGTTCGAGCGCGAGGCGCAGATGGCTGCCGCGCTGGATCACCCCAGCATCATCCCGATTTACCGGGTCGGACAGACGGCCTCGCTCGCCTACTTGGCGATGAAGTACGTCGAAGGGCGCGGGCTCGATCGTGTGATTGCCGAGCAAGGGGCACTGCCAATAGCCGTCGTGGTATCGGTACTCCGAGCTGCAACGAGCGCTGTCGCCTACGCGCATGCGCATGGCATCGTCCACCGGGACATCAAGGGCGGCAACATCCTGATCGATCGCGAGGGCCGCGTCATCGTCACCGACTTTGGCGTGGCGCGCGCGATCGACAATGCGTCGATGACCACGACGGGGTCGGTGATTGGCACGCCCTACTTCATGAGCCCGGAGCAGTGCGCGGGGAAGGTGGCTGCGCCGCAGTCGGACCAGTACTCCCTCGGTGTGGTCGCGTTTCAGAATGCTGACGGGGGCGCTGCCCTTTCAGGCCGACACGCTCGCCGCGATCATGCACCATCACTTCTTCACACCGGCGCCAGATGTGACCAAGGCGCGCGAGGACATCCCGAGCGAGCTGACCGCGATCCTCACCCGGGTCCTGTCCAAGGATCCTGACCGCCGGTACGCAACGACGAACGCCATGCTGGAGGCCGTCGAGAGCATCCCCCTGAGTGATGCCGATCGCGCGGCGGGAGAGGCGATGCTGCGCAGCCTGGCAGGCGGGACGCCGCTGCCAGCGGTTCGAACGAGCGCGCTCCCCCCGCTCGAAGACACGATGGCGGTCGTCGCCGCGCACGACGCCTTCCGCCGATCGAGCGAACGGAGACGGCGCGTGCGGCGAGTGAGCGGGGCGAGCGCGGTCGTGGTGGCGTCGGTGCTCGGGTTGTGGCTGTGGCGGCGTCCGCTGTCAGTGGCGGCCACAGCGCCGGGCGGCACCTCGCACGGCCCTGGGGGAGTCGAGCCGGCAAATGCGGCTCCACAAACGGTGTCGGCGCCTGCACCCGTCGTCACGCCATCTGCGAACGCGTTCCCGCCTGGTGCGACGGCCGTGGTGCCCCAAGCACCGGCGCCGGTGTCGGTCCAGCCGTCCACACTGCCGGAGTCGGCCGCGCAACCCGCAGTCGACACGGCAACCGGGAAGCTGCGGGTGCGCGCTTTTCCTGGCGACGCGCTCATCATGATCGACAACGAGACGATCGGGCAGGGCGCGGTGGTCGACCGGGACGTCCTCGCCGGCGAGCGGCACCTGCGGATCACGGCGCCTGGCTACGTCGACTTCGACACGACAATCGTCATGACACCCGGCACGACCACGCGGTTGAGCGCCATCGAGCTGAAGGCCGTCGAGCCATGATGCGCGGTTGGCCGGTGCGAATCCTCGCGGCGTGTCTGATGTTGCTGCCGCGCGCCGTCGCGGCGCAGAGCAACACCGATGAGATGCTCCACCGGGCGATTCGATTGTACGAAGACCTCCAGGTCGAACGCGCCCTCGCGATGTTTCGCGACGTCATCTCGCCGAGCTCACCCTTCGTCGTCTCGGCGGCGCAACGAGTGATGGCGTACAAGTACCTCGGCGCGGCCCACGCGACGTTGGGCCAGCCGGATTCGGCGTCGGTGTATTTCCGCGCGGCGATCGAGCGCGATCCGTTCGTCGATCTGGACGGCCACGATTTTACTGCGCGTGAACGCGAGGTCTTCGCCGATGCCAAGCAGCGCACCTTCGCCGTCGCGGTTCGCCCCATCACGCGAACGCGAATCGATCCGCGCACCGAGCACATGCTGTTCCAGACACTGACGACCCACGGCGCGTTGCTGCGAGCCGAGATACACACATCCACGGGCGAGGTCTCGCCCATTTTCGAATCGGACAACGACGGCGTGCGCGAAATCCCCTGGAACGGTGTGCTCGCGTCGGGTCGATTGGCCGCACCCGGCACGTACGAGCTCGTAGTCCGAGGCGACAGCCGATTGATTCCGTCACGGTCCGATTCGGCCAGGTTGTTTTTTACGATCGAGCACGACCGGCCGCCGCTGGAGGACACACTTCCGCAGCTCGAATCGAGCGACCTCTTGCCGGAGCATCGCCCGGCCTCGGCGGCGACCGTCGAACTGGCCAAGGGGGTCGGGGTGGGCGTCCTCGCGATCGCCATGCCGACGTTGCTCGGGCATGGCGAGTTTTCCGGCCCGAGCCGCGGCCTCGCGGCCACCGTCAGCGCGACCGGCATCGCGATCGGCATCTTCGGCTTTCGTTGGCGTCACGAGCACAACGAGCTGGCGCAGAACATCGCCGAGAATACGCGGCGGCGCACGGCGCGTGCGGCGCGGAACGCGGAGATCAAGCAGGCAAACGAGGCCAAGCTCGCGCTGACGGCGCTCGTGATTAGTCCCGCGGCCGGGGTGGGGCCATGAGCGCACGTCGATTTGCACGTTGGGTGGTGCTACTCGCTCTTCCGCTCGCGGCCGTCCCCGTCGCCGCACAGATCACGGTCACCCCTTCGGTCTTCGTTGCGTACGTGCAGCACCAGGTCGACATCGGTTACGGCGACGAACAAACCAGCGGACCGGTGCTCGGCGCGACGGTTTCCGTAGCGCCGACTCGATGGACCAATGTCACGTTGTCCGGTTACACCGGGACGCTCAACGCCGACTCAGCGGTCGTCGATTCGCGCCGGATGGCAGATCTCGAGCTCGGGGGGAGCATCTTCGCGACGTCCACGCTGGCCTTGCAGATCGGGCTGCGCGCGCAGAGCTACGCGACGACACTGGCGCGGCAACGCTGGCTCTCGGTCAGTGTCGGTGGCGAGTACGGTCCCGAGATCTTTGATGGCGTAGCCCGCGCCGTCCTGCGGGCCGGGCTCATCCCCGTGGCGAGCGTCAGCGGGCTACCAAGCCCCACCTTTGCCGTCCTCGCGAGTACCGGCTTTCAGATACTCCGCGGACCTCTGACCGGCGGGGTGTTCTTCTCGATCGAGCGCTACGACTTCCCGAGCAACAATGGCGCGCCGCGTTCGGAACAGCTGGAGATGCTGACGGCCCAGGTGGGAGTCAGATTTCCTAGATAAGGCGCTCAACGCACGACGCTTCCGCCAGGCGGTCGTTGACGGTCACCCAGCTGTCATTCGGCGGGTAGGGGCGACGCAATGCGTCGCCCTCCGTCCCCGCACCGGATGTAACCGTCGTCGAGGCGATGCCATCCCCAATGTTGTGGTTTTGTGGTGTTGCGGGCGAAACGGCGGGCGACGCATTGCGTCGCGCCTACCCGCCGGGTGACGGTTGGGTGACCGTCAACGACATCCTGCCGGATCACCGGATGGTACCCACGTCGACGCCCGTGCATCGGGTGCGGGGACGGCGGGCGACGCATTGCCGGAATCCGTCCCGGTGGTCTGTTCTGCACACGAACCCGTAATCCGGCGGGTAGGGGCGACGCAATGCGTCGCCCTCTATCCCCGCACCGGATGTAACCGTCGTCGAGGCAATGCCATCCCCAATGTTGTGTGTGTGGTGTGGCCGGCGAAACGGCGGGCGACGCATTGCGTCGCCCCTACCCGCCGTGGTCCGGGTTCGAGTGCAGAGCAAGCCGCGGGACGGATTCCGGGCCAGCGTCCGGCGTCTAGCCTTTTATTTCGACCCGGTGTTCGTATCGATATGCGCCGTCACCGACATGCCGGGACGGAGCCGGCGGTTCTGGTCGACCGGATCGGTTGGGCGGATGCGGACCGGGATCCGTTGCACGACCTTGGTGAAGTTCCCCGTGGCGTTGTCCGGCGGGAGGAGCGCGAACTGTGCGCCCGTGGCGGCGGCAATGCTCTCGACGACGCCGTTGAACGTGTGGCCGCCGTAGGCGTCGACGTCGAGTTGCACTGCTTGGCCAACCCGGATGTCGTCGAGCTGGGTCTCCTTGAAGTTGGCGTCGATCCAGACGCCGGTATCTGCGACGACCGTGAACAGCGTTTGCCCAGTCTGCACCAGCTGGCCTACCTCGACCTGCTTACGTGATAACACGCCGCTGACCGGCGCGAGGATGCGCGTGTACGACTCATTCAGCGCGGCTTGCTGTAACTCGGCTTGCGCGGCGGCCAGGCGCGCCTGCGCCAGGCGCACACCCGCTTGCGCGTTCGTCACGGTCGCACCGGCCGCGGCGGCCTGCTTCTGGGCGGCGATCAGGGAGGCATGCGCCGCATCAGCGGTGGCCTGTACCGCGTCGAGCTGCTGCCGCGAGACGATTTGTTGATTTGCGAGCTGCTGGATGCGGTGCAGGTCCGATATGGCTTTGTCGTAGTTCGCCTGCGCGGCCGCGATTTGCGCGTCGGTCGCGGCGCTTTGCCCCTCGGCAGTTGCGACCTGTGCGGCGGCCTGCCCGGTGTATCCGCGCATGCCAACAGCCGCTTCTGCGCCTACAAAATCCGCGTGGGCCTGGGCGAGTCGCGCCTGGTAGTCCGCATCGTCGAGGACGACGAGCGTGTCGCCCTCATTCACGTGCTGATTCTCCACGCCGTTGACCCTGAGGGCGTAGCCACCAACCTTGGCCAACACGGGCACGAGATGCCCTTGGACATAGGCGTCATCGGTTGTCTCATGCACGCGGGAATAGAGGAACGTCCTCACGCCCCACGTGATGGCGGCAACGCCCGCAATGCAGCCGAGCGCGATCAAGACGATGCGGCGGCCGGGGCGCGCGGGAGTGGTGCTCGCGCCCGATCCGGGCGGAGCTTGCTGGTCAGTCGCGCCTTGGGCGGCTGGCCGTTGGGGCGGTGCCTGCTGCTCGGGGCGAGCGGTGGTAGCCATGGCTCAGAGTCGGGTGGTGGTAAAGGAGCGACACTCGCGGTGACGGCGGGCGACGCGCGGACCGTCCGCGTCTGGCACGGGCGTCGGCCAGCGGTCACGGCTGAGTGGACACGAATTTTTCATGGCAATTCCGTGACCGAGCCGGTGGCTCGGGCGAGCGACACGCGCGCCGCCTGATAACTGGTGAGGGCGTTCACCTGCAACGTTCGAGCGCTGTTGAGGTCGAGCGATGCGGTGATGACGTCCGCATTGCCCGCGACACCGGCTCGAAAGCGTTCCTGGGACTCGCTGAGCTCCTGCTGTGTGAGTCGCAGCTGCTCGTCGGCGGCATCGAGTTGCTGACGGGCGGCCGCGAGGTCGAGAAAGGCCCGCCGAACGTCGATCGCCGCCTGCTGTCGCAGGTCGCGTTGCTGCACCTGGAGTTGTCTCGTGACCGCCTGTTGCTCTTCGATGCGGGCTTCGCGACGCAATCCGTCGAACACCGGAATTGTCACGCCAATGCCCCAACTGTATACAGGCAGCATACGGACGTAGTTGCCGCCCTGGATCCCCTTATTGCCGAACACGTCGAGGGACGGCAAACGCTCGGCCCGAATGGCTGACACCTGCTGTTGGGCGGCCGTCAGCTGCTCATCGAGTGCACGCAGGTCCGGCCGGTGCCGGAGCGCGAGGTCGATCTCGTCGGCTTCGCGCGGCAACGTATCGCTGATCGGCATGCGGTTCAGGGAATCGCTGAGGACGACGTGGGCGTCGAGCGAGAGGCCCAACGCGCGCAGTAAATCCAGCTGGGTCCGATCACGGTCGCTGCGGGCGGCGATGAGCTGCGCGCGCGTCGATGCGAGTTGCGCCTGGGCCCGGGTGACGTCGAGTGCAATCCCGACGCCAGCCTGGAGCTGTTGTCGAGCAATGTTGAGGAGGTCCGCCGCGAGTGATGAATCGGCGAGTCGGGCATCCAGCACTGCATTCGCCTGCTGCACCGCCAGGTACGCGGCGGCAGCACTCCCCGCGGCATTCTGGGCTGAGCTGGACGCCACGGTGTTCTGAGCCTGCTCCGCCATCCGTGCCTGCCGGTAGCGTTGAATCACGGCAAAGTTGAAGAGCGTGTCGTAGAGCCAGCCGCGAAGCTCGGTTGCCTTGATCGGCGGAAAGTCGACCCCGCTCGGCGGCAGGAACGTGTTGAAATTGAATGGCGACCCGGGCGGCAGCGACGGGAACCGCAGCAGGGCGGCGCTATTCTCCACGAGCTCCGTCTCCTGCCCGAGCCCATAGAGTGTCGGCAGGAACGAGCCGCGTTTGAGGTGTGACTGGGCGTTTGCCTGTTCAGCCTGCGCCCGCGACTCCTGCGCCGTGGCGCTCTGATGTGCGGCGAGCCGTGCCGCGTCCCCCAGGCTGAGCACGCGGGTGCTCGTGTCTTCCTGGCTTGCAGCGGAGCGCGGACCCACCGCGACTGCCATGGCCGCTGCGGTCGTGAGGACGAGTGCTGAGCGAATGGTGCGCAGCGTGGCGGTGAGTACGCCGGTGGCGGAACACGAGGAACGCGGACGTGCGGCGATCATAGGCAAGGGCGGTATCGGGAACGACGGGTGGCAGGGATCGGGTCGAGCGTCATGCGGAGCCGGGTGCGATCGCTCGGACGGGAGCCACCGCGTGGAAGAAGAAGTCCGTCAGCTGCTCAAAAAGCTCCTCGTCGGTCGTCGGGGGAGTGGGGGCGCATACACCCGAGCTGACCCAGAGTGCATGCATTGCGAACATCGACGCCATCATTCGGCCCGCCACATGAGGATCGATGGGGCGGAACTCTCCCGACTGGATGCCGCGTCGAAACAGCCGGTCGAGGAACTGCCGCTTGCGGCTCACGACCTCGTCCCAGTAAAAGGCCATCAACTCGGGGAACCGGTGGAGCTCGGCAATCACGAGCCGCATGACGACCTGGTAGGCCGGAGATCGCGTCAGTGACCACAGTCCCCGCATGTAGTCGCGGAGCTGGTCGGTCGCGCTGGCGCCGCGGTCGGCGACGAAGTTTCGTTCCGAGCGTTCGAGGTGGGCGATGACCGTTTGACGGATCATCTCCTTGAAGAGCGCTTCCTTGTTGGGGAAGTAGAGGTAGATGGTGCCTTTGGCGACACCTGCGGCCTTGGCGATATCGTCCAGCCGAGCCCCTGCGAGCCCGTGTTCGCCGAACACTTCGAAGGCTGCCTCGAGGATCTGCTGCGGCCGTTCCTCCGGTAGCCGCCTCCATTTAACGGCGTTGCCCATGCTCGCCAACTTACTGACCGGTCAGTCAGAAAGCAACGCTTTGATAGGCCAATCGGAACCACAACCAATTGCTCCGACAACCGCGGGCGACGCAATGCATCGCCCCTACCCGCCGATCAGATGATTCAGTGCCGTCAGTGGTGGTCGTTGTCGTTCCCGGACCCCTGACCCCTGATCCCTGACCTCCGGCCCCTGTTGTTGCCCTACTTCGTCGCCTCCGCTGGCGTCGCGCCCTCAGCGTGCTTGTAATGCGCGTTGGTGAGCCTCACGATCCCGACGAGGACGAGGCCGAGGATAATGGCGCCCAGAATGAGCCCGCGGAACGCGGGGCCGGTGTCGGGACCGGTGTGCGGGGGGTACTGGTCGGTGTGGTCGGTCATGCGACGCGAACGCTGGTCATAGTGTCCTGTGCTTTGATTTGCTTCATCACATCGAGGCCCGTCGAGATCTTGCCAAACACCGTATGTACTCCGTTCAGGTGCTTGGTGTTGGCCTCGCTGAGGACCATGAAGAATTGGCTGCCGCCGCTGTCCTTCCCGGCGTGCGCCATCGAAAGTGCTCCGACTTCGTGCGTGCGTCGATTGCCCTTGGTCTCACACTTGATCGTATAGCCCGGACCACCCGTGCCGATCCGCCGATCACCAGGAGGCAGCTCACGCGACAGCGGGTCACCCCCCTGCACGACAAAGTCCGGGATCACGCGGTGAAACTTGACGCCGTCGTAGAACCCCGAGTTCGCCAGGCGCTCGAAGTTCGCGACGGTCTGCGGCGCGTCGGCATCGTAGAGCTCAGCGACAATGGTGCCGCGGTTTGTCTCGATTGTGGCGTGTTTGGTCATGCGCTGGAAGGTTAGCGACGAAGGCGGGTGAAAAGAAGACGGGCCGCGACCCAAGCTGCCTACGTACGCCGCCTCCGCTTGACCTTGGTCAGCTTCTGTCCAGTCGGGCAAATGTCGAGCAGCACGCAGCGCGTGCACGCAGGAGCGCGTGCGGTGCACACTCGGCGTCCGTGGAAAATCAGCAAATGGGAGATAATGGTCCAATCGTCCTGTGGAATGAGCCGCATCAACGCCTGCTCGACCTTGACGGGATCGGTCTCCTTTGTAAGGCCAAGCCGGACCGCCAGGCGCCCCACGTGCGTGTCTACGACGATCCCATCGTTACGATGACAGGCGTTCCCGAGCACGACGTTGGCCGTCTTGCGCCCGACCCCCGGGAGCGTCACCAGCGCGTCCATCGAGCAGGGCACGTTCCCCCCGAATCGCTCCACCAGCGCGCGAGACATCCCCATCAGGCTCCGCGCCTTCGAGCGGAAGAAGCCCGTGCTCCGGATGATCGTCTCGAGCTCGTTGGTGTCGGCACTCGCCAATGCCGCGGCGTCCGGATAGCGCGCAAACAGCGCCGGAGTCACCATGTTGACGCGCACGTCCGTCGTCTGCGCGCTGAGAATCGTGGCGACCAGCAGCTCGAACGGCGTGCGGTATTCGAGCTCGGTGCGCGCGTCGGGATACTCTCGTCTGAGTCGTTCGAGGACGTCGAGAGCCACGCGCCGGAGTGCCGCGCCCGCACGCGACGGGCGCGATCCGCGCGGATGGCTCGCGGTCACCGCTCCGCCTCCGGCTCCGGCGCCTCGACCCCGGCGTGGTGTCGCAGCGTCCCAATCAGCTCGTAGAGCTGCTTTTCGGTCAACTCGATCTCCTGGGCTGCGCCGTCAGCGTCGAGCAGTCCCGCCCGCATCGAGATCGCGACCTGGTTCATGTATCGCACCTTGGCCAGAATGTCTTCCGTGACGCGTCGCAAGCGGTGATACCGCCGCTTCTCGGCGACACCGCGGTGATAGCGACGCACCAGATCGTCCCCCCGGAGGCGCATCGCCATTGCCAGCACGTCGGCGACGGAACGCCCCGGCAACGCACCGCGATCGGGAAAGCCGGCGTCCTCGTCCCACGCGTCATCCGCAAACCACAGTCGCCCGACGTACTCGACGCCATCGAAAAACGTGTGCAGCGTAACCCGAAAGCGTCGACCGTCGACATCGATCGTGCCAACGGACATCGATTCCGGGTGGCGACTGTCGCGACGGCGCGCAGACGGGTTCATGACCGACCGACAGAGGGCGACCGGCCGCTCGCGCCGGATTCTGGCGCCATCGGCTGGATCGGGGCGAGGAACCGTTCGAGCGCCGTGAAGAGGATCTCCGGTCGCTCGACGTAGGGCACATGGCCGCTGCCCTCGAGCACTACGAGCTCTCCACCGAGCGCTTCGGCCACCGCCGCCGACGATGCGAGCGGAATTGGATCTTCGCGTCCATGCACCACCAGGGCGGGGACCCCCAATCGCGCACGCAGGCGCGCGAGCGCCGGCAGCAGGTCGTAGTCGTTGAGACTCTCCCAGACGGTGCGCTGGATGCGGCCCACGACGCGAAAGGGTGTCAGCTGGGTCACCCGCGTCGGGTCGGCGAAATACCCGGCGACGCTCAACTCGAACGCCCGCCGCCGGTACGCCTCGGGATCCGATTCGCGCAGGCCCGAGGCCGCAAGCGAGGCGCGGGCGGCGCGCAGCGCCTCGCTCTCACCGCGACGCTTGAACTCCCGCTCGAAGGCGGCCCGATACTCTCGCGTCACGGCAGCCGGATCGAGGAGTGCCAGGCGCCCCGGTGGTCGCAAGGTCGTATCCGTCAGAGACTCCGTCGCATACAGCATGGCCAACAGCCCACCCCACGAATACCCGACGATCGGCGGGAGTGCGAGTCCGAATTCACGCACCACGGCGCCGAGGTCAGCAACCTGCGTCCGCCAGGTCACCACGTCGTGTGTGTCTGTACGCGACTTGCCGCCCCCCCGCTGATCGTAGAAGAGCAGGTCGTAGCGGTCGGCAAGCCGCAGCATTTGCGGCAGCAGATACCGATGGTCGGCGCCTGGCCCGCCGTGCAGCACGAGCACTCTCGGCGCTCCAGACGCGCCATAGGCAGCCCAGTACAGCGGCACCGGGGTGCTCTGCGTGTAGCCGCACTCGCGCGGGTCGGGGATCGCCAGCGGCACGAGGGGGAAAATACAGTAGCCTGGGGTGTAGCGTCGAGAGAGAGGTTGGACGTTGGACGTTAAGACGTTGGACGTTGGAAACAAACCTCGGAGTCAGCGAAGTGCACCGTTGCTGGCCTCAAGGTTTCTATCCAACGTCAAACGTCCAACGTCTAGCGTCTTAGCCCCTCAGCGCCCGAACCACCAGTCCAGCTTGATCAGGAAAATGTCGTCGGCCGGCGCACGCGAGAGATACCCCTGGTCTCGGCCGAGGGCAAAATTTCCGACGTTGCCGTAGAGATTGTCGTCCGCACGCACCTGTTGCCAGACGAAATAGATGGTCGAGCCGGGGCGGTACTCCCAGCGCAAGACGGCATTGCCACGGAGCGATCGCGTGTTGAAGTCCGGATTGGCGATCTCGAACGCGCCCGGGGTGGCGCTCGCGCCGCTGCAGACCGGCGTCTCCGTGCTGGCGGGGCCATTTGGGTCGATGCAGTACGTCCCGTCGCTCTGATGGTGAATGCTGCCGATGTCGACGCCGTACACGCTCTTGTGCAGCTGGCGCGGATGATCAAACTGCTTGAACGCGTAGTATCGTCCGCTCGCGAAGAATGGCTGCGCGTAGACATCGAGCGTCAACGTCGGCGTGAAAGCCAGCGAGATGCGCGTGTCGAGCGACAGCGTGACCTGGTCGATGTTGGCGAAGACGTAGCGCGAGTCGTAGAACAGTTGGTAGCCGGGTGTGGCGACCGCGGTATCGTACTGCTGATTCGTGCGATTGAGATCGAGTGATGGGCCCAAGCTAAAAGAGACGTTCGAGGCTGGCTTGACCAACGCCGTGATCCGCGGTGTGAGCTCCTGCGACGGCTCGTTCACCCCCACATTGCCCTCGACCTGCCCCTGCAGCACGAACCAGCGTCTGGCATCGCTGTTGACGCCGATCAGGGCATCCTGGTACCCATGCCGCTTGACGACGGGCCCACCCCGAGTGAGCTGGTCATCCATCACCGTCGGATGATAAATGTAGAAGCCGTACACGTTCCAAAAATTGAGGAATTGCACGTTGAGGAACGTCTGGCCCTGCATGTCTGTTCGGTCGCCGTCAAAGTTATGCTGCATCTGGCCGCCGACACTCGTGAAGATGCTGCGATACCACGACCCGGGCACGGTCCATTGCCGCCCGAGATTGGCGTTGTTCCAGACGTAATCGGCCCGGCGGAAATAGGCGAGATCGTTCACCTCGAAGCCGGGACTCCGTGCATTGGTCGCGACTTCCCACAGCCAGTTGCCGTTGTCCTTTCCCAACCGCAGATAGCCCCCGTACCCGCGAAGCGAGGTCGCGTTTGAATCGAGGCGGGTGCTGAACAGTCCGCCTGCGACGTTGCGGCGATCCGGCCGCTGGAAGTAGTGGGCGCTCGATTCCTGGGTCAACAGAATGGATTGCGGCGTCCCGCCCACGTCGGTGATCACAAAGTTCCCGATGAGCGAATAGTTCTTGGCCGCCCAGGTGGTGACGAAATCGCCGCCCGCGGCCTCCGCGCGCTGATGCAGGCTGTCCGCCAGGATCGGGCTATCGAGATTGCGGTTGGTCGACGTCACCATGCCGCCCACGGTCGTCGCGCCTTCGCCCAGGTCGTGCTTGACACGCGCGACGAAGTAGTTCGACAACGGCTCCATCGGCGCCGTGTGAGGCGTGCTATCGATCCCCATAGTGTACGCGCCGTTTTCCTGGCTCGTCACGGCGTCGAGCACACCGACCGTATAGCCGCCCTGCGTGCGGCCCGTGATCTTCGCGGCCCCAATGATGTTCGTGTTTGTCGGGATGTTGCTGTACGCTGCCAGGTTGCCGTAATAGTTGCCGAGCTCGGGATACCGACCGATGCGCCGCGAGTAGAAGAGGGACATCGACTCGACGTTGCTGCAGAACATGCAGTTGAACCGACCGAAATCGAAATCGCCGGCTCCCGACACGAAGAACGGTCGCTTCTCCGGATAGAACGTTTCGAACGCACTCAGGTTCACGACGGCCGGATCGACTTCGACCTCGCCAAAGTCGGGGTTGGCGGTCGCGTCGAGCGTCAGATTCGAGCCGAGCAAGTACCGGACGTCGCCGCCCACGCGCATTTGATTGGTGTGCACGTGATTGAGTGGCGCGCCGAAGTTGGCCGCGTTGTCTTCGGTCTGGCCGGAGACGTATGGGAGCAGCTCGAACTCGTGCGGTGGCCGTCGAAGCACCAGCCCGGTGAGGTGTCCGTAGGTGGCCGGGCCCGTGTCCTCGTTTTTCCGTGCGAATGCCCACTCGTCGCGCTCGTTGTTGCGATCGATCCGCCGGAAGATCTGGAGGCCCCACGTCTGGTCGGCGTCGCGAGCCGCGAATCGGAGCTGCGACAGCGGGATGCGCAGCTCCGCCGTCCATCCCAGGGAATCGATCCGAGTCGCCTCTTCCCAGACCGGGTCCCACGACGGGTCGAGATTGCTGCCACCTTCGCCCAGCGCGTCGCCGAACACGCCTGCCGGATTGACCTCGAACACGGCTCGGGTGAGGTGGTCGTGATAGGGATCGAGGATGATCGTGAGCTTGTCGGAGGTCAGCTGCGAGTTGTTCCCATTGTCCAGGTCCAACTGTTGATCGCGGCGCACCATTCTCGACCGTACACCGCTAGCGCCCAGCGAGTCGTACATGCGAGCGCCGATGTACAGCGCCGTCTCGTCGTACAGCACGCGCACTTCGGTGCGCTCGGTGGCCGGCGCACCCTCCACAGGATCGGTCTGGCGAAACGTCGTGATGGGCGGCGCCGCGGCCCAGTCCGGTTCATCGAGTCGCCCGTCGATGGAGATGGCACCCGTGCGCCGTATGGCCCGCGCCACGGGGGGAGGCGTGTGATGGATGGATTGCGACTGGGCGCGCGCCGTGCGTGCGGAGATCGCCCCGACAGCGGCTACGAGGCACCAGGTGCTCGCGAGTCGCGTCGCCGTCGAGCGACGCCGCACGCGATGCACCCGCGAAGCGGGGCGCATCTCGATGGCTCGCGAGTGTCGACGCAATCACAACTCCGGGGCAGGGCATACCGTCGCGCCGATCGCGCGAGCAACGTCGAGGATTTGGACTCCATCCGACGGCGAAGGGTTTGATTCGACGCCGTCGAGGATGGTGAGCGATCGAGCATCGCAAAGTGGGACAGAGGGGCTAGGGTGGCGCGCGTCGGTGACGAGGCGGTCTGTTGCGGCAGCGGTGACCAACTCGTCGTCAAGCATTGGTGGCTCGCGGTCGGCTTCTGGCCTCTGCGAGCCGCGCGTGATCACCGCTTTGCCTGCGTGAGCCGCCCGCTACCGTCTGTGGACTACGCCGTCGCGTTCGCTCGTCACCTTGCTCGACTGGTGTGGCTGCTGCTGAATCAGGCGGATTCGATCGACGAGCAGAAAGCCGCACTTCGCGCCGCCGTTACCCTGTCGAAGCAGGGACCGGTGGTCATGACCGTTCACGACGGCCAGCTGACGGTCAATGGTTCTGCGCTGGCACCGGCACTGACCGGCGTGCAGCACCTGTTGGCACAATTCCAGGGGCATGCGGTCCGCGAGATGGCTGTCGACGTGGGTGCGCTTGCCGCGGACGTGTTGGGCACGGCACGGATTCTCGCCACGGCGACGGTGACAGGCGACGAAGGACGTGACGTCGATGCGAAACTCCGGGCGCTGGCCCCGCGTTCGGTCCGTTTGACGTTCCACCGGGCCCCCGCCGAGGTCGATCCCAACGTGGTGCGGGCCTTCACGAGCGTGGAGGTGCCGCAGGAAGGCTCGAACGACCTGTTCGAGCGCCTGGACGGCACGACCTCAGTCGGCGTCGCCTCTCGTCTACTCGATCAGGTCGTGGCCATGACGGAGGTGCAGGCACGGCGCAACAAGACGGTCGCCATCGCCGATCTGATGGCCAAGGTCGTCACACGCGAGGCGCAGCGGACCGACGCGGAGATGCGACGCGCATTTGCCGCCGCGATCCGACGACTCTCGAAACCCACGGCGCTGCGTGCGGTCGCCTCCGTGCTTCCGCGACGGAAAGAGCGGATCGAGGAGTTCCTGGCGGTCCTCGCCCGAACGGGGGATGAAGGCGCCGAGGCGTTGATCGAGCAGCTGACGGCGGCGCAGTCGCTGTCGGAGCGACGCGTGTTTTTCGACGCTCTCGTTCGACTCAAGGCCGGGACTCCAACCCTCGTGCACATGCTCGGAGACCCGCGCTGGTACGTGGCGCGCAACGCGGCGGACCTCCTTGGCGAGCTGAATGCCGTGGAGGCGGACGCGGCGCTGTCCGAGCTGCTTGCGCACACCGACGATCGGGTGCGGCGTGCCGCGGCGCATGCGCTGGGCAAGCTGGGGACAGCGCATGCAGTGGTGGCGCTGCGGAAGGCACTCAAGGATTCTTCGCCCCACGTGCGGGCGCTCGCCGCCGCTGGCCTGGCCGTGCGCAAAGGCGCGCGATCGGCGGGGACGCTCGCGCGCGCCCTCGAGACCGAACCCGACCTCGAGGTGCAGATCGCCATCCTCGGCGCGCTCGGGCGTGTCGCAAACGCCGAAGCGGTGCAGCGACTCGTCAAGGCGGCCGAGCCTGCCGGGACCTTCAAGCGCAAGGCGACGGCCTACCGCCTCGCTGCCATCCAGGGACTTGGCGAAGCGCGCACGCCGGCCGCGCTGACCGCACTTCGCGCCCTCGCATCCGATCGCGATCGCGAGGTCCGCGAGGCTGCGGCCCGCGCCATTGCGAACGCCGATAGGGCGGAACCGACAACACTGACGTAGAGGCTGGAGGTTGGACGTTGGACGTTGGAGAAAAACCTCGAGGGACAGCGACTGTGCACCGCGGCTGCCCCTCGAGTTTTGTCTCTAACGTCCAACGTCTAACGTGCCGTGAAATCCGTCTCCGCGGTAATACCTCTGCACGTCGCCGCAATCAACTCGGCCGCGCGATCGACGTCCTCGAGACTCACCATCTCGTTGGGCGAGTGCATGTAGCGATTCGGAACGGACACGAGGGCGGTTGCGACGCCTTCGCGCGCGATGTGGATCGCGTCGGCGTCGGTGCTCGTGTCGCGACCGGCTGCATGGAGTGTACAGGGCACGCCGATCCGCGCCGCGGTGTCACGCAACAGGCCGAACAGCACAGGTGAGATGATCGAGCCGCGCGACAGGACAGGACCAGTGCCAAGTTTGTGCTCGCCGATCTCCTTCTTCTCGACGCCGGGATGGTCCGTCGCGAATGTCACGTCGACGACGATCGCGGCGCGGGGCTGCACGCCAAAGGCGCTGACTAATGCGCCGCCGCCGTGATAGGCGATTTCTTCTTGCGTCGTTGCGACGGCAGCCACGCGCGCCACGCCGGGCGACTCCGCGTACCGGCGCAGGGCTTCGAGCACGACGAACGCCCCGATGCGGTTGTCGATCGATCGCGAGATGAGGCGATGGTTGGGTAGATCGATGCTGCGCGCGTCGACCACGGCCGGATCACCCACACTCACGCGGGCCTCCGCCTCGGCGCGACCTGCGGCGCCGATGTCGATCCACAGATCGGTGAGCTTCGAGGCCCGTTCGCGCTCGTCCGTCTTCATGAGGTGGATCGGCTTCTTGCCGATCAAGCCGAAGACGTCGCCATCCCGCGCGAGGATCCGGACCCGCTGTCCGACCAACACCTGCGGGTCCCATCCACCGATCGGCGAGAAGTACAGATAGCCATCGTCATCGACGTACGTGATGATGAGACCGATCTCGTCGATGTGGCCGGCAAGCATAATGGTCGGCGCGCCCTGTGTATTCACGGTCGCAATGCTGTTGCCCGCGACATTGCCGCGCACTTCGGCGAACGACCGCGCGCGCTCGCGCCACAGTCGCGCCGGTGCGGCCTCGAAGCCGGACGGTCCAGGGGTATCGAGCAAGGTCTTGAGGAACGCGAGGGAGTCTTGGCTGAGCATGAACGGCGGGGACCAGGGATCAGGGGTCAGGGGTCAGGGGTCAGGGACTGCAACTTATCGCGATTCGTGTTGGAGGCGTCGCTACGTTGTTCGCGGCGTCGTTCCCTGACCCCTGACCCCTGATCCCTGACCGGATGCGGTCGGCGCCAAGTAGTGACCGGCGATCGATGGCGCGCTGATGTCGAACTTGCCTATTTACATAGGCTTGTGCAGCCGATACGATTTTGTTTCCCATCTCGAGGCTCAGGGAGGATTGGTCATGCGCGACCCGCGTCCATTCCAGTTCGCGCTCACGCTGATGGCCGTCATCACGGTCACGGCAGTGCCGGATCTCGCATCGGGACAAGGATTCGGGCTGAACGACATTGGGAGCTGCGCGGTCGGACGCGCGTATGCAGCGACGGGCGCGCCGTGTCGGGATGCGTCTGTCATCTACTGGAACCCGGGCGCGGCGGCCACACTCCCCGGCTGGTCCATTTACGGTGGCGGCGCCGCCATTGGCGTGAACGGTGGATTCACCGCCGATACGACACTCGTACGATACCCAAGCGACGTGCCCGTCTCGTTCCCCCCGCACCTGTTCGTCAACTACACGGGACACCTTGGCGATCGCGCCGCATCGGTCGGCTTCGGCGCCTATGTGCCGTACGGATTGACCTCGCAGTGGAACTCCATTTTCCCCGGCCGCTTCGAAGCGCAGAAGGCCACGCTCCAGACCTTCTATTTCCAGCCCAATCTCTCGATCGAGATCGTGCCCCATAAGCTGAGCATCGGCGCCGGGCCGATCATCGCCCACTCCAGTGTGGAGTTGATCCAGGCGCTCGATCTCTCCCAAGCGCCGGCAGCGGCAAACGTCACCTTCGGCGAGCTGGGTATTCCGGCGCTCACTGAGTTCGGACAGGCCAAGATCACCGGCAGTGCAACCGGGTGGGGATGGACGTTTGGCGCGCTCTACAAGCCGGACCCGACGGTGCAAATCGGCGCGCGGTTCCTCTCGGCCATTACGTTCGACTACTCCAACGCCAGTGCCACGTTCCAGCAGGTGATGACTGGGCTCACGCTCGCGGCAAATAATCCACTCGGTCTTCCAGCGGGGACGCCGGTTGACGCGATCGTCGCGTCACAGTTCACGAGCGGCGCGCTGGTCTCGCAATCGGCTAGCACCAAGATCACCCACCCGCTGCAGGCCGAAGGGGGCGTCGGCTATACAGGCATCCACAGCTTCCTGATCGATCTCGATGTCGATTACGTCGGATGGGATGCCTTCCAGACACTGCCAATCACCTTCAACGGGCCGGCGGCGGCGGCCGGACTCAACCGCGTGCTGCTCGAGGATTACGGAAACTCATGGGCCGTGCGCTTGGGATTGGAGCACGTCTTCGGTGATTCGGTCGATGGCATCACCGGCCGCGCGGGGTTCAGCTACGCGACGACACCAGCTCCGCCGGAGACAGTGACCCCGTTGCTTCCGGACATGAACCGGTACAACGGGTCACTCGGCATCGGCATTCCCTTCTCTCGCCAGGTATCCCTCGACGCCGCGTACCTCCATGTCTTCACCGAAGGCCGTCGCGGTCGCGTTATCGAGCTGACCGGGGCCAACGAACTCACGGGTTCCCAGGCGGCCGCCGAGCTCAACTCCGGTTTCTACGACCTCGCGGCGGACGTCTTCTCGCTGAGCCTTCGCCTCCACTTCTGACGCCGTGACCGCCACTCCAGCCCTGAGGGATCGTCGCATGTCGTCCGCTCGCATCCCGCTCCAGCGGCTCGCAGCGGCAGCCGTGCTCATCGGAGCCGTGGCCGCGTGTGAGCAGAAGGAGCTGGTGAGCCTTCCGCGCACATCCGTCAACCAGACCCTTTTCAAGAGCTACGTCGCACTGGGCAATAGCATCACGGCGGGTTTCCAGTCCGGCGGTATCGTCGACTCGACCCAGGCCGAGGCCTACCCGGGGATCATCGCAACACAAGCGGGGACGCGGTACGCGTTCCCCGCGCTGACCCCTCCGGGATGCCCACCGCCGATCGTGAACTTCCAGACCCAACAACGCCTCGGTGCGGGGTCGACCTCGACGACGTGCAACCTGCGCGATCCGGCGATGATCACGTCGGTGCTCAACAACGTCGCGGTCCCAGGCGCGGCGTCGGTCGACCCGACGTCGTCCTCGAGCGCGAACTCGAACGCACTCACGACGTTCGTCCTGGGCGGTGAGACGCAGGTCCAGCGGGCGCTCCAGGCCAACCCGACGTTCGTGACCATCTGGATTGGCAATAATGACGTGTTGCCGCCCGCGTTGTCGGGGTTTGCAACTGGCGCTCCAACGCCGGTCGACACGTTCAATGCCAATTACGACAAGATGATCTCGCAGCTCACTTCAGGCGTCCCGGGACTCGGCGGACTCCTCATTGGGGTTGCCAACACCAGCGTGATCGCCGCCGTCTTCCCAATCGACAGCCTCCTCAACGATCCGGTTCTGGACGCCGAATTCAACGCGGCAGCTGGCACGACGGTTCCGATTGCATCCGATTGCGTTGGTGCGCACGCATTGGTGTCCATCGACATTATCAGTGCCATCCGGGCTGGTCAGGTGCCGCCGGCGATCGGCTGTGCGACGACGGATCCCTTTACGCTCAACGCGCTCAAACAGGAGATCATCACCGCGTCGGTGACGGCCTACAATGCACATATCCAATCGGTCGCGACCGCGAACGGCTTCGCCTACGTCGATGTGAATCCCATCATCGCGGAGCTCAAGGCGCAGGGGCTCATCTCGACTGTCCCGAACTTCCTGAGCGCGACGAATCCGTTCGGTCCCATTGTTACGCTCGATGGCGTCCATCCGTCCGCGCTCGGCCAGCAGCTACTCGCCAACGCTTTCATTACGGCGATCAACGCGAGATACGGGTCGGCGATAGATACGGTAGCACATCAGTAGCGACCGGCCGGAGGCCGGTTCGCTACTGGTGGACGTTGGACGTTAGACGTTGGACGTTGGAGACAAACCTCGGGGGCAGCGACGTGCACCGCTGCTGACCCCGAGGTTGTTTTCCAACGTCCAACGTCCAACGTCCAACGTCCAACGTCCAACGTCCAACCGTCTCATCTACACCGCCTGTGAGCTCGGTCCAGGCTTGGCCGGCTTTACCATCCACCACAACCCGCCACCAACGACTGCGACAGGAAGGAGCACGCCCATCGACGCGATCACGAAGGCCACGAGACCGATGAAGTTGTGCCACGCCTGACGTGCTGCGGCGTCAATCGGGTTCGTGCCAACGTGGTCGATGATCGGCACCGGCTCATGCACCGTGATGTTCAACGTGCTCAATTCCGCGTGCGCACGGAGAAACCGGAGCCGGCCTTCGTAGCGCTCGATCTCCTCGCGAACGCGTGCGAGCTCCCGCTCGACATCGAGGACGTCTTTGAGCTTGCCCGTGCGCATCGCCAAGAGCTCGATCAATCGCTCCTCGAGCTTGTGATCGTTGGCCATCCGGGCCTCGACGTCGACGTACTCCTCGCCGACGTCCTCCGCGGTGACGTTCACGTACTCGACCTTGCCCAGGGGGCCCAGCGCGGTGACGAGGCGCTCGAAGCCCTCGGCCGGCGCCTTCACCTCCAGCATCGCGGTGCGCACCTGATCGTGGCCGGCTTGGACAGAGCTGTTGGCCACGAATCCTCCGATCGCCGATGCAATCGCGCGAACTCGCGGAATTGCGCTATCGATGGATGCCACCTCGATCGATGCGCCACCGGAGCGCACGATCATCCGCGTCGCATCGGTGGCCGAGCCCATCGCCATGCCCGACACGGGCAGATCCTCGCCAACCGCGCGCACCGCAGACTCCAGCGCCATTGGCGCAGCGGCGGGAGCGTTAACGGGCTGGGAGGTTACGAGTGCCTTGCGCGCTTCTAGCTGACCGCCCAAGCCGCCGATCGGACGCCCATCGCGCCGCCGGTCGCCCCATGCCGTCGCGGCGGAATCCGTCATGAAGGCCCGCGCAGGAAGCCACGTCGACAGGCTCGCGTGATGCCCGCGTGACTGCAGTGTGAGCAACGCGGCTGCCACCAACCCCATGCCGGCGGCAACGGCGGCGCCGCGACGGGATGTCACATACATTCGTCTGAACATTGGACCGCTCGTTCGTTGAAGACACCTGTAAGACGTCGTGGCGGCCTCGACTTACACACCCCGGTGCACTAGTGGCATAAGTATCGATGGCACAAGCCGTTAGGAGTTCTGCCCCTTCCAGCCGATCCACCGGCCGTGCCAGGCGTTTCACCCCCTTTTTCCCTCCTGCCTTGTCTCGACTCTCAAACGCCCCTTCTCCACGATTCCTGCTTGCCGCCGCAGCGACCCTTGTCGCCGCCAATCGACTGAGCGCGCAGATGCCTGCTGCCGTCTCCGCGCCCATCTCCGACATGCATTACGAGGTCACGGTGGATTCCGCCGCGCTGGCGACGCGGCACCTCGATGTCGTGACGACGCTCAACGTCGCGGGACCGGGCCCGGTCGTGCTGTCGCTGCCGGCGTGGACGCCGGGTGCGTACGAGCTCTCGTGGTTCTCTCGGTACGTCTCCGCGTTCACGCCAACGGCGGCCGATGGGCGGGCCCTGACGTGGGACAAAGTCGATTACGAGACGTGGCGCATCGACCCGGCGGGGGCGAAGACCATTCATGTGGCGTTTCGCTACCAGGCCGACTCGCTCGACAACGCGATGTCGTGGACCCGGCCGGATTTCGTGCTGTTCAATGGCACGAACCTCTTTCTGTATCCCGAAGCGCGAGGGCTGAATTTCCCGGCGACCGTCACGGTGCACGCACCCACAGGTTGGCTGATCGCGACCGGGATGGCGTCGGTCCCCGGCAGCTCGAACAGCTTCACGGCGCCCACGTACCATGACGTCGTCGACATGCCGTTCTTCGTCGGCAGATTCGATTTCGACAGCATACAGGTCGCCGACCGATGGGTGCGGTTTGCGAGCTATCCGGCGGGCGCCGAGAATGCGAGCCGGCGCTCGGCCGTGCTCCGCTGGCTCTCGCAAGTCATCCCGCCCGAAGCGGCGGTGTTCGGCGAAACGCCATGGCCAAGCTACACGGTCATGCAGATCACGGATTCGTCATACGAGGGCGCGAGTGGACTCGAGCATCAGGACTCGCACGTGGATGTCGTCGGCGCGAGCTTCCTCGACGATCCATTCATGCCCGGCCTGTACGCCCACGAGATCTTCCACTCCTGGAACGTCAAGCGGATGCGGCCTGCCGACATGGTGCCGTACCGCTACGACGTGGCGCAGCCCACGCCTTGGCTGTGGGTGAGCGAGGGGATCACGGACTACTATGCCGACGTCGCACAGGTCCGCGGAGGCGTGATTCCGGATACGGGTTTCTATCATCTGACCGCGGGCAAGATCGATGACGTCGATGGCGCGCCGCCCACGGCGCTTACCGATGCCTCGCTCTCGACGTGGGTCCACCCGACCGATGGCACCGGATATCTCTACTACCCCAAAGGCTCCCTCGCCGGCTTCGTGCTGGACGTCCTCATTCGCGATGCCAGCGACAATCACCAGTCGCTGGACAGCGTGATGCGCGCCGTCTACAACGCCACGTACAAGCACCAACGGGGATTTTCCGGCGTCGACTGGTGGGGCGCCGTGGGTCGCGCAGCAGGTGGACGGTCGTTTAGTGAGTTCAACCGACGATACATCGACGGGCGAGAGCCATTCCCGTGGGACTCGATTCTCCCGCTTGCCGGCTTGCGTCTCGTTGCCGACAGCATCCGGGAGCCGCGGCTCGGGATCATGAGTGCGATGGATTCACTCGGTCGCGTGCGAGTCATGGACGTCGAGCAGGGCTCTGCGGCTGCGCAGGCGGGGGTGCTGGCCGGTGACATGCTCGTGTCGATCGGCGACATCCCGGTCGCCTCAGCCGATTTCGGCCAACAATTCCGCGCGCGGTATGGCGGCAATTCGCAGTCGCCCAAGACGATTCCGCTCGTCCTGCGTCGCAATGGGCAGCAAATGACGCTGCAGGTGCCGCTCGAATATCGGATCCGCCTCGAGCATCGGATCGTCGCCGATCCGTCGGCCAGCGATAAAGCGCGCCGGATCAGGGACAGCCTATTGCGCGGCACCTGAGGTGCCCTTGGCCACACCGATCACGAGTCCTGCCAAACCGCTCGACCAACAAGTCGCGGTCGAGACGCCGGAGCAGGTGTTGATCTCCTACACGATCGCGGGGATCGGATCTCGCTCGGCCGCGGCGTTGCTGGACACGCTCGTGTGGATGGGGCTGATCCTCATCGTGTTCGCGCTCGCCGGTGCGTTCGGTGGGCACCTGGGCGGCGGCTCGTCGTGGGCGGCCGCGATCCTGATTCTCATCTCGTTTGCAATCTTCTGGTCGTACTTCGTGCTGTTCGAAGGCCTGTGGGACGGCCAGACACCAGGGAAACGACAACTCGGTCTTCGCGTCGTGCGCGACGGCGGCTACTCGGTGGGTTTCGCCGCGTCAGCGATCCGCAATCTGATCCGCTTCATCGACATGCAGCCCATGCCGACGTACGGCGTCGGTATCGTCTGTGCCGTGCTGTCGCCAACGGGCAAGCGATTGGGCGACTACGCAGCGGGGACGATGGTCGTGCGCGAACGAGCCATCGCGTTTGGCGGTCGCCCAAATGAGACGGACGGGTTGTTGACGCCGGAGGCGGTGGAGGCCGTCCCGACCGCCGTGTTGAGTGACGATGAGTACACGCTGCTCGACCGATATATCGCACGCCGCGGAGCGCTCGATGCAAACCGACGAGCGGAGCTCGCCGAGCGCCTGGCAGAGCGATTTCGCGGCCGCGTCCCTGGGCTGACCGGCACCGACGCAGCGGTGCTGGTGCGGCTCCATGAGCTCGAACGCCAAGCGCGCGCGCGCGGCGCGCCGAGCCGCAGTGGGAGGGGCGCCGCGCGTGAGCAGCACGCGATCGTCGCGAGGGGCATGCCGCGCTGGCGGGAGTTCGCGGCCCTGCTGACGTCGGCGCAGCAGCGTGGGCTCGGAAGTATGGCGGAAGCCGAGGTGAGTGACTTCGTCTCTCGCTATCGCGAGCTCGCTGGTGATCTGGCCCGCCTGCAAACTGCTGCCGGCGGCCGCGAGTCGGACTCGCTCTTCGTGCTGAGCCGCCTCGTCGCGGGTGGCCACAGCTTGCTATATCGCGGCCGCAGCGTCAGCTGGCGCTCGGCGTGGGACTACATGACCATTACCGTGCCGGGCGAGATCCGTCGCTCCTGGCTCCCGATCGGACTGGCGGCGGCGATGATGTTCGGCCCTGGCGCGATCGCCTACGTGTCAGTCGTCCGCCACCCGGCACTGGCCCGCCAACTCGTCCCACCGGGGATGATCGAACGGGCCGAGCGCGGCGTCCAGTGGGCGAAAAGCGACAGTGGGTACATCCAGATCCAGGACAGCCTCCGCCCGGTCGCGGCCAGCGCCATCATGAGCAACAACATCTGGGTGTCGACCATGACGTTTGCGGGCGGCATGACGGGCGGTGTGCTCACCGTGTACGCGCTTGCCATGAACGGCATCGATCTCGGCGCCGTACTCGGACTGTACCAGAGCAAAGGTATCCTCTCGCTCATCCTCCGCTTCGTCGCGCCGCACGGCGTCCTGGAGCTGAGCGCGATCACGTTCTCCGGCGCTGCCGGACTGCTCATCGCGTCCGCGTTTCTTCTGCCGGGAGCGATGACACGCCGCGAGGCATTGGTCGTGCGCGGGCGCCGCGCAATCCGGCTGCTTGCTGCGACGGTGCTCATGCTCGTGGTGGCTGGATCGATCGAGGGCCTGCTCTCGCCGATTCCCACGTGGACGCTCGACGAGAAGCTGTCCGTGTCGGCGGTCACCGCGGTGTTGTTAGCGATCTATATCGTTGGCCGCAGACGCACGGGCCCGGCCGACACGCGGTCTGTCCCCTCGACTGCGGCCGCGGCCGCGTAGCGAGCTACTTAGTACCGCTCGGCCAGATCGTTGCGCGCGAGCGCTTGTCGCAGCCGCGCCATGAAATCGGCGCCGGGGTCGGTCTTGGGGGTGAGGTACGTGGAATCCCGCTCCTCCCACAGCGGCGTGTGACGGAAGCGCCCGTACTCACAGTGCCCGATCAAGTACTTAATGCCCGAATACCGCGCGGTGAGGTGCTGCACCAACCACCGATCAGCCTCGAGCTGGCGCAGCGTGAGTGGCGGATATGGACCCCCGCCCACGTTTTCGATCCCAATGGCGATGCGGTTCAGGCCGATGACGTGCCGAGCCATGAGCGTATCAGGTACCAGGTGATAGATCGTGCCGTCCCGGTCCACGAGGTACTGTGACGACACGTTGACCGCGCCGCCGCGCACAATGTCCGAACGGAAGGCGGGCAGGGTATCGGGCCCGAAGAGCTGCAGGGTCGAGTCGAGCGACGCGGTCTCCGTCGCATGAATCACGATCATCCGCGGCGTGATTCGGATCGAGGTTGCCGACGGATCGTAGTGCGCTCTCACGTACGCGAGCGTGAGCGCCTGGCGATGTGGGCCAAAGGTCAGTGGGCGCTCGACAATGTGTGTCTGGTGACGCGGCGCCGCTGCCATCGCCGCCGCGCCGAGGGCACACGCGACCACGACGCCGCCCGCTCGGGGGCTCAGGCCCCTCGTATCGTACCGCATTCGCGCCCCGTTTCAGGCGGCGGTCTTCGCCTTTGCCAACGGACGAGCGAACGCGTTCGGCGGATTATGGATATTGATCAGCAGGACCTGGTGGTAATAATCGGTCGCGCGGGTCTTGTCACCCATCTTCTCGTAAGCTTGCGCGATGAGTGACAGGATGAACGGGTCCTTCTGATCGGCCTTCTGTAACTCTGTGATCGCGGTCTTGTAGTCGGCCAGGTACAGCGCGACGTAGCCGGTCAGGTAGGGGTAGAACTTGACCTGGTCCGGGTTGGTCCCCCGATCGAGAATCGCCTTGGCGGCGGCGACATGCTGCATGGCCACGTCGCGCTGTCCGCGCCGCGCAGCGATCCGCGCCTGCGCGTGCTCCCAGCGAAAATCCCAGAGGTCCCGGTCGGCCGGCTTGAGATCGCTCTTCTTCAACGCCGTCTCGTGCCCGGTGCGGTAGACCTTGTACGCGTTGTCGATGTCTCCCGACTCCAGGTAGATGCGGGCCAGCTCGTTGTCGACGTCAGCCGCAGCGAGCCAGTCTTGTCTTGCGACCGCCGCATCAATGACCTGCCGCTCGTATTTTGCGGCGTCGTCGGCGTTGCGGGTAAAGGCATACGAAATGGCCATGCTGCGCAGGGCACGGGCTTTAATGGAGTCATTCGGCGCGATGGCGATCGCCTGCTCGAGGTGAGCGCGGGCCGCGGGATATTGTCCTTCGAGATCGAGGGCGACAGCGGTCGCGACGTGCGCATCGACGAAGCGTGGGTTCTGCTGAAGCGCGCGGTTGTACAAGGCCAGTGCGGCAGCCTGGTTGCCGTCGGCGTTGAGCTTCTGGCCTTGGGAGACGAGCGCAGCGGGATCGTCTTTGGGGGGGCCGGGTTCGGGGCCTGGGCCGCCAGCGAACCTCCGGCGACGATCACGAGGCCGGCGGCGGCCAGCGAGTGGCACGGCAGGTGAACGATGCGCATCATAAGAAGTGGAGGCGAAGGGTGGACCGTGTCCGTATGAGCTATCAGCCGAACGCCCGCGACGCTAAATGGCGGGGGCCGATGTCGCTCGTGCGATCGATCGGTCCGATGTTGGCGAGCGGTCTCATCTGGACGGCCATGCCAGCCCAAGGCAAGAGCCAGGTCGTCAGCAGCGATGCGGGCGACTCGTCCGGTGTGCTTGCCGGTGAGCTCAAAGGATTCGCCGCTGGCGAGCCGATTGCGTACGCGACGGTCGACCTGGTCAACGTCAGCCGCGCCAGCTTTGCCGACGCGCAGGGCACGTTTCGGCTGACCCGGCTCGTTCCCGGACAGTATCACCTTCGCGCACGTCAAATCGGATATACGCCCCTCGATACGACTGTCCAGGTTGATCCCGGGCCGGCCGAGACAACGCTGTCGCTGCGCCTCCACAGAGTGGCGCTCAAGCTTGCGCGCGTCACCATCGCCGGACGACGTGGCAAAGGATGCCTCGCGACGGGCGTACCGGACTCACTCGTCAATCCGTCGCTCGCGGGGATCTTCGGCCAGGTAAGGGAGAACGTCGATCGCTTTCGCCTGCTGCTCGACGAGTACCCGTTTCAGTTCTCCCGCGAAGAACGGCGCTTCATTCACAGCGATCCGGGTGGCGACTCCACGGTATCGATTGACACGGTGGACTACGACTCCCGTTCGCGTCGCCCCTACAAAGTCGGGGACGTCGTCTACGTGGACTACGACGCAGTAGGACGCCGAACACGGTATATGTATCTGCCGACTTTCCGCGACCTCGCCGATCCGGCATTCCTCGTCGCTCACTGTTTCACCTACGGCGGCACGGAGGATCTCGGTGGTCATGGCATCCAGGTCCTGCGCGTGGATTTTCAGCCAGCAAGCCGCATCTCCGCGCCGGATGTCGCAGGGTCGGTGTACCTCGACGCGCAGAGCTTCATCGTTCGGCGCGCGGTATTTCGTCTGACGAAGCCAGGAGCGGCCAAGCCACCGGTCCTGGGGCTCGAGGTCACGACCTCGTTTCGCGAGCTCGTGCCGCTCATACCAGTCTTCGACTCGGTGGAGTCCAACCAGCAATTGCGGGTTGGCTCCAGCACGAGCGGTCAAGGCCTTGTTGGGGCGAACACCACCGTGATAAGGTCGGCCGTCGAGGATGACCGGCTCCTGGGCTTCACCTTCGAGCAGCGCACGCTGGGCGATACCGGAAGCGCTCGATCAGCGACGCCGGCACCGGCCGGGCCGACTGCGACGACCCCGGCAGCCGCTGTCGCCAGTGCGCCCGTGGCACCGGCTCCCATCTTGAGCGGCCGCGTCGTGCAGTCCGATGGGACCCCCGTCGCCGGCGCGACGGTCGGCGTGTACGGGATGCGTGACACCACGACGACGAGCGACAGCGGCACCTTTGCATTTGCTGGCGCATCGCCGGGTCCACACATGCTCCTGGTTCGGCGACTCGGCTTCGATCCGACGCGCACGGCCGTCACCGTCTCACGCGACCACGTCTCCCCGGTGACGATCACCATTGCCCGCAGCGTGCCGGTGTTGCCGACTGTGGTGACCACCGCGGAAAAACGAGGATACCAGGAGGTGGGCCTCGATCGGCGCATGAAGGCAGGCGCTGGGCAATACCTGACGTACCAGCAGATCGAACGTCGGCAAGCGACGAAGCTGTCGCAGCTGCTGAACGGCATGCGCGGCATCCACGTGCGACAGGCCCCCAAGAACTTCAATTCCACGGTTGAAGGCACGCGCGGGGTTGGCAGTTGCGTCGGGTTCATCATCGACGGCGTCCCGCAGGCGCAACTCGCCAGCACGACCATCATGGGCAGCGTCCTGGCGCCCGACGACGCCGACAACCTGATCGACCCATCCGCGATCGCCGCGATCGAGGTCTATAGCTCGAGCGAGCGACCGGTGGAGTTCGGGCCGGGACTCGAGGAGCGGGCGCCGGCGCCACCGGGGCAACCGCCCTCGGCGATCGACCTCAACGCCCAGCAGTGCAACTTGGTCGTGATCTGGACCAAGGCGCGGCTCGGTGTTCCAGAGGACGCGGGGCCATCTGCCGCGAGCGATCGAAGTGCGGCGCGCGCTCGGCCAGTGTTTCCGAATGTCGCGATGTGTGAGCCCAAGCCCGCCGACGACACGATCGCGCTGGCGGTGGTCGCGGCCCTGCAGGGCGGGCAAGCGCAAGACCGGTCGGACACAGCGTGGTCGGCCTATCTGAACGGTGTGCTCCGCGCTGTGCGGAGCACGTTCGTCATGCCGACTGATCTTCCGCTCAAGGTCTTCGGTTACCCGTTCAGAGAGCCGGCCCCCGCAGTCGCATCGTCGGCCGCCGCTGCCAGCACGGCGAGTGCGGCCGCGCCCGGCTTTGCAACGGTCGTCGCGTTTTCGCTCGACTCGGCCGGGAGTGTGAGTCGTCTCCGAGTGGCCGCGTCGTCTCTGTCAGGAGCGGTAGATACCACGATCCTCGCGGCCGTAACCGATGCCGCCGCGGCGCACGCCTTTCCTCGCTTGCCCCTGTCGCGTCGCGCCGAGGGGCCAATTCGCTTCGACCTGATCGTATCGACGGGCCAAGGATCAGTTGGAGGCCACTCGGCGATTCTCGGTCATCTCTTCGCCCCGATGTGGCCTCTGCGCCGATCGGCGTCGTTGGCGGGCGGTACGCAACCGGATCTTGCGGCCGGCGCGGGCCCGACTCGCATCGGGACGGACAGCGTGACGCTGGAGTTTGTGGTGGACGACCAGGGCCGCGCCGCGATGTCGACGGTCCGCGCGGTCGGCCTGTCGACGAGCGGCGAGTCAAATGGCGCCGACCGTGCGTTCCTCGGCCGTGTCATCCACGCATTGCCGAGCTTCCGATTCGAGCCCGCGCTCATCGGGGCGTGCCCGGTGCGACAGATGATGATTACCGGATTCTCGCTCCAAGGCGCCATCGGCATCATGCCGGGAATACACTGAATCACGTCGCCACCTCAGTTTCCCGTGGTTCCGTGAGCTGACCTTTCTCGTCTGCGCTCCGGCCGAAGCGAATGCCGCGGGCTTCAGGGCCGAAGAGTATGACGGCGATCCCGACTAGAATGACGATCCCTGCGAACACCCCCATCGCACCGGCGTAGCCCACTCGCGCGGCCGCCAGGTTCTCGAGGGTCGGGCTCAACGCGGCGATCAACACGCCCACCTGGTATGCGAACCCGGGGAAGAAGCCCCGCAGTTGGTCCGGCGAGAGCTCGTTGACATGCACGGGCACGATCCCCCACGCGCCCTGCACCATGAACTGGATGAGGAAACCGCCAGCCAACAGCAACGACATCGATGGAGCGAACAGCCACAGCGGGATACAGATCAAACCCAGTGCGAGCGCCGTGATCAGCGCCCGGCGGCGACCCAGCCGCTCCGACATCGCACCAAAGAGCACGCCCCCCAGGATCGCCCCGACCTGCGCGAACGCAGCCGCGCCAGAAGTGGCTGCGACGCTCAAACCTCGGTCGTGTTGCAGGAACTGCGGGTACAGGTCCTGACTGCCGTGCGAGATCATGTTCATCGCCGCGAGAAAGAGGACGACGTAGAGGAACCGTCGCCAATTGGTGATGGCCACACGTCGATAGGTTGCCCAGTCAGTACGCGATCGGTGCCACGCCTCCGGTTCTCGGACTTTGGCGCGAATGAACAACGTCAGCAGGGCGGGGGCGCCGCCCACGAAGAACAGCACTCGCCAACCCCAATGGGCATTGAAATGCGGATAGATGAAGAAGTAGGCGCCGGCTGCCAGGAGGGCGCCGAACGCGTAACCCTCCTGGAGGAAGCCAGACAGGATCCCACGCCACCGCACTGGTACCGACTCCATCGTGAGTGAGGCCCCGACCCCCCACTCCCCTCCCATGCCGATCCCGTAGAGAAAGCGGAGCGTGAGAAACACCGCATACGTCGGTGCAAGGCCGGAGAGTGCCTCGATGAGCGCGTAGTACAGAACGTTGATGATGAGTGGCAGGCGGCGGCCAAACCGGTCGGCGAGCAGCCCGAAGATGATCGCACCGATCCATCGGGTCGACAGCGTCGCCGTCAACGTGAAGACGATCCGCGAAACGTCCGTCCCGAGGTCCTTCGCGATCGATGAGAACACGAAGGTCAGGATGAAGAAGTCGAACGCGTCGAGCGTCCAGCCGAGGAAGCCCGCGATTACCGCATTCCGCGCGTCGGCGCGGGTCATCTGGGTCGACGCAACTGCCATGGGATCAGTCTGGTTGCGACGTCGACGGGCGAAAGGCGAGGCACGCCTCGTCGCTACGGCCGCCGAATATACGGCACAAGTCCCCGAACGTTCGTCCGGAGTCGGTACACCGAGGTCTGTGCCGTGAGATAGAGCGTACCGTAGTCGGCATCGCCCCAGGCGAGATTGGCCGGCTGCTCAGGCACGACGATCGTGCCGAGGTGATGGCCGGATGGATCCCACACCCACACGCCGCGCGGTCCCGTCACGAACAGATTGCCATCCCGATCGACCTTCATTCCGTCCGGAAGCCCGTCGCTTCGCGGCCCTGACTCTTCCCCGAACAGGCGACCATTGCTGATGGTCCCGTTCGGGTTGAAGTCGTAGACTCGGATGGTCTGCTCCTGCGTGTCATCGACGTACAAGTGCTTCCCATCTGGTGAAAAGGCCAACCCGTTGGGCTGGACCATGTCCTTGGCGAGGAGTTGTACGCCACCGGCCGAGTCGAGTCGATAGATGCCCTGAAAGGGCGTTTCCTGTGGCTGTCCCTTGGGCAGATCGAGCGTGGGGTCGGTGAAGTACAGCGCGCGGTCAGGTCCGACAACGACGTCGTTGGGGCTATTGAATCGGTGCCCATCGTACCGGTCGGCCACTGTCGTATAATGGCCGTCCGGCGCAATGGCGATGAGCGCGCGCAGCACGCTGGCACAGTCGATCAACCGCCCATGCACGTCGAACGTGTTGCCGTCGGGGTCGCCGAGATCGATCAATGATTCCTTGGTGCCGTCGAGCCGCACGCGAAAGATCTTGTTGATCGTCTCGTCGCTGACGTACAGGAACCCCGCCGTGTCCCAGAGCGGTCCTTCCGTGAAGCCAAATCCCGTCGCGACCGTCGTAAGCTGGGTGTCGCGCGGGACCAGCGTCCAGAAGGCCGGTGACTCGGCCTCGAGTGCGAACGCACGCCGGGGGTGATCGGCGCTCGCAGACTGCTTGCGGCAACCCGCGACGAAGATGGCGAAGAGAACCCAACGACCGACGTGGATCCGAGTCATCACTTGTCCCTGCGAGTGGTGGAAGGTCGCACGGTGTCGCATACTGAGGCGTCCTTGTGTTCACACACCGTGTTGCGTCCGGAGCCACGTCGTGCGCGGTCGTCGGCTGGCAGACGTCATAATGCCGTCATCGGCGCAGGCTGTCTAGCGTCCGCGTGAGGTCGGTTTTCCTATTCCCGATCGCGGTCGGCATGGTCGCGAGCCTGCTTGCCGCTGTGCGTGTCGTCACGTGGATCGCGGTCGGTGGGTGGGTCGCTCACGATGAAGACGGTCCGAACGCCGTGCCGCTCTCCATCGTCGTCGGTTCGGCGGTCACCGCCTGCTGCTATGCCATCTTCGCGCTCCTCGGCCACCTAAACCTCGCCCTTGCGCTCGACGGCGCCATCGCCGCGCTCGCGCTCCTGTGCAATCGGCGGATCGTCGCTCGTCGTCTGCGCGCCCTTTATGCGGAGGCGATCGATGCCTTGCGCGGAGGGCGAGGGCGCCGAGTGCTCGCGATCGGCTGGTTGGTGCTCGCGTGGCTCAGCGCGACGGCCCCGCCGCGGGACGCCGATGTGCTGCGCTATCATCTCGCCCACATTCGACAGATCGCGCTCGAAGGCCAGTGGACGAGAATCGCCGATACGGCGTACGCGTTGCCGTTCGGCTGGTCTTTCACCTATCTGCCCTTCGAGTTGCTCCACGTGAGCGTGGCCGCTCAAATGCTCAACCTGGCCATCTGGGTGGTGATCGTCGTTGCGCTGCACGCCGAGCTTCGGGACCGGGCGTCGCTGCCGCTCGGTCTCCTGATGCTGGGACTGGCCTGCCTGCCGATGGTATTCAGGGCGGTCACCACGGCGCACACCAATGTGTATGTCATGTTGCTCATGCTGGTCGTCGCGCTGCTCATCGGCCACGGGCGTTCGCCGACGCCGCGGTGTGCCGCCCTCCTGGGCTTCGTCGCGTGGATCGGTGCCCAATCTCGCTATCAGGCGCTCGGGATCGGTGCGGCAGCATCGTTGATCTTGATCGCGCTCGTGGTGAGGCGGGTGGCGTCCCCACGGACACTGGCGGCGGCTGCGGCGGGTGGCATCGTAGCAGGCGTGCTGGCGGCGCCGTTCTACGTCGCGAATCTGCGGTGGTTCGGCAATCCCGTGTGGCCACTCCTGGTACAGGGCGATCCCGCGTCGGTGTCGGCGACCGACCGCATCGCGATCCTGTTCACGCAACGGACGACCGCGCCGTTGGACATCGCCTGGCTGCCGCGTGGGCTGTTCCAGCTTGGCTTTGATATCACGGTGTTTCCAATCCCGTGGATCGTTGCCGCTGCCCTCACTGCGGGATGGTGTTTCCAACGTACACGGCGCGTCGCGGCGTTCGTGACCTGCTACGTCGTCATCTGGGCAGCAGTGTCGCCGGTCCTTTTTCCCCGATTCATCATCTTTCTCGTGCCGTTGGTGCCGCTCCTCAGCGCGGACGCATTGGCGCGACTCGCCGCCTCCGGCAGCGCAGCCCGACGCTGCGCGACGGGCGCACTCATCACATTCTGCGCGGTGGTCACGATCCTCCTGTTCGGGTATAGCAGAGCATCGCTTCGCTATGCCCTGACCGGCGACGGGGCCCGATACGAGCGCGCGACATGGTTTGCCCCGGTCTTCGCCTGGGCCAACGCGGCGACCTCTCCGCGGGCGCGGTTCCTTGTGGTCGTGAAGTCCGGTGGGACGTATGCGCTCGACCGTCCCTACCGGCGCGCAGATCCTGAAGGCAGCGCGGAGATCGATTGGGCTGGCCTGAGCGACGGGCAGGCACTTGTCGATGAGCTGCGCGCCGACGGGTTCCAATACGTCATCTTCGAGGACCGGGACTGGGATCCGTACCCCGGGGGGGCGGCAATGACGCGGGTCGTCCACGATGCGGCCGCCCGCGGACTTCTCACGACGATCGAGACGTTTTCGCTCCGACTGGTCAACTCGCGTCTACTTGGGCACTCGATACTGACCACGGTACGCGTGTTTCGCCTGCCAACGGCTGCGGGGCCGTAGAAAGGTGAAGGGAGAGAGGGGAAGAGAAAAAGGCGCTCCGCAAACGCCACGTGGGCTCCCGGACAAGCTCCCTACGGGGGTAGGATGGCGGTACCATGGCCTGGAACCGGCCAGTACCTTACCCTGTCCTTCCGTGTCCGCATCACTCGTATCTCTCTCATGCGACCTTGGTTTGTCATCGGCATCCTCGTGGTGGTCGCTGCGGGCTGTCATAGTACGACGGCGCCCTCACCCACCACGACGTGGAACTATCAAGCAAGCGCCCTCTCGGACGGCCGGGTGACCTGCACCTTCGGCGCCGCCATGAATCTGAGCGACACCACCGGGTCGTTCACGGGTGGCTATCAGAACGCATATCTCGCTTGTAGCACCCCCGGCGGGGCCTCGAGTACGCTCGTCAGCGGGACGCTCAATTCCGGGAACATCTCGGGAACCTCGGTCTCGTTCAAGTTCGAGAACACGGTTGAGGCCAACTCCGGAGAAATCTCCGCGACGATGCAATTGTTCACGAACAGTGGGTCGATCACCCACAACACGATGCAGGGCACCGGGACGCTGCATGTCACGATCGATGGCCAGCCCTATGTGCTGACTGGGCCCTGGCAAGCGACGTTGCAGTAGGGCTAGACGTTGGACGTTAGACGTTGGCGACAAACCTCGAGGGCTAGCTGGATGCACTCGGCTGGCCCTCGAGGTTTGTTCTAACGTCCAACGTCTAACGTCTAACGTCCAGAGGTTCCTACGCCGCCGCGTCCCGAACCAAGTGCCTCAACGTATGGATCGCCACTGCCCGCGTCCGGAGCGCACGCTGGAGCTCGGGGACGGTGGACGACCGAAAGCGGATATCTTCGCCGAGCTGGCGCTGGGCGATGAGCCGTAGATCGACTGAGCCGACAACGGCGATGACCGGGTAGCCACCGACCGTGGGCGCGTCGGCCATCAGCACGATCGGCCGGCCGCCCGCGGGCACCTGAATCGCTCCAGCGCAGAGTGGCGCGGACGCCAGCGCGGTATCGACACCGTGTTGCAGCACGTGGCCGGTCAGTCGATAGCCGGTTCGGTCGCTGCCTGCATCGATACGAAACGAGGCACTCGTCAGCTGGTCCCAGCCGGCCGACCCGAAAAGGGATGCGTGAGGCCCGGGGATCACGCGACACTCTGCACTGTCGTACCGTGGTTCGAGAGGCGCTGGCACAACAAATCCGGCCGCCGGCGCTGGTCCGACCGGCGCCGCGAGCGCGATCTGGTCGTTCGAGCGGAGGAGTCGTCCTTCGAACCCCCCAAATCGCCCCGGCAGGTACGTCGCGCGGCTCCCGAGGACGAGTGGGACATCGAGGCCGCCGTCCGTGGCAAGATAGGCGAACCGTCCGCTCGGAAATCCATGGACCGTCAGCGTGCTGCCTGGCTGCACCCGGTAGGTGGTATGCATCGCGGCGGGTGCGCCGTCGAGCATCGCCTCGACCGGCGCGCCTGCCAACGCAACGAATCCCGCGCGATGCCATCGGACGGTCCCGGCTCCCAATCCCCACTCGAGCGCCGCGGCCTCGGGCGGATTACCGACCAGGACATTCGCCGTCGACAGCGCCCACGGATCCATGGCACCGCCGACCGGCACTCCCTGTGCGCGAAATTGTTCGCGCCCGAGGTCCTGTACTATGAGGAACGGCGGCGCGGCGAGAACCTCGATCACTCGCCCCTCGACCGCTGGCCCTCGTCCGACTCTCGGACGGGGTCAAAGCGAACGTGATCCCCCGGTGCAAGGAGAGCGGGCGGGTCGGCGCGCGGATCAAACATCGCGACCGACGTGCGCCCGAGGAGATACCATCCACCGGGAGTGGTCAGGGGATAGACCCCGGTCTGAGCTCCGGCGATCGCAACGGTGCCGGCGGGCACGCGCGTGCGCGGCGTGGCACGTCGCGGGAGTACGAGCTTGGGATCGAGATCCCCGAGGTAGCCCCAACCGGGCACGAAGCCAATCAGATACACGTGGTACGACCGGTCGCTGTGGCGGGCAATGACTTCAGCCACTGTCAGCCCCGTTCGTTCAGCTACCTCGTGGAGGTCTGGCCCGTCGTATATGACGGGAATCATGTGATGGCGCGGCGTGGTGTCAGGTGGAGGCAATGGCGACGGGTCGTGCAGGATAGACTCCAACGCGTCCGCCACCACGGCATAGTCCGTGTGCAACGCATCGTACCAGACGGTCAGGGCGGCGTATCCCACGACCACTTCGCGCAGGTATGGTAGTCCCGCACGCCGGACGCGGCGAGCGAGGGCCTGGACCCGTGCCGCCAGCGCCGCGTCGACCTCATCGCCCAGTCGAATCGTCGCCGCCGTGTCACCCAGCGGCACGATCGTTGGGCGGTCCACACCCTTCATGTCCCAGCGAACGGCGCGACCTTGACGCCCGCGTCAGCAAGTCCACGACGAATGGCACGCAGGAGATCGACCGCGCCCGGCGTGTCGCTGTGCACGCAAATGGAGTCGGGGTTCACGCTCAACTCCTGCCCATCGATGGACACGACGCGGCCAGTGGACGCCATGCGCACCGTCCGTTCGACGACCGCCTCGACATCGTGCAGCACCGAGCCCGCCTGGGAACGCGGGACCAGCGACCCGTCACGAGCGTACGCCCGGTCGGCGAACGCTTCGGCTGCGGTCCTGAGCCCCGCCGCCCGGCCGGCTGTCAGGAGATGACTGTTCGCCAACCCGAGCAGGGTGAGCTCGGGATCGGCGGCGCGGACGCCCTCGGCGATGGCGTCCGCGACAGTGCGGTCCACGACGGCACGATTGTACAGTGCGCCGTGCGCCTTGACGTAGAGCAGCCGGGTGCCGGCAGCGTGGCACACGGCCTGGAGCGCTCCGATCTGATAAATCAGATAGGCCGTGATCTCCGCCGTTGTCGCCGCCAGGTCTCGCCGCCCGAAGCCGAGGAGATCAGGGTAACCAGGGTGCGCGCCGACCGCGACACCATGCGTGACAGCGGCGGCGACCGTTGCGCGCATGATGAGCGGATCGCCCGCATGGAAGCCGCAAGCCACGTTCGCCGAGGTGACGAGCGCGAGGAGCTCGGCATCCTGGTCGTGGCGAAAGGCGCCGTACCCTTCGCCCAAGTCAGCGTTGAGATCGATAGAGAGGGGCACGAGAGCGACGAGGCAGGCAGCGCGTTGACGCGCGACTCGAGCGAGGCGAAACTGCCCGTCTATCATAGATTTGATCAAGGCCGGTCACAAGGACGCGTGGGCTCAATTTGGCCAGTTCCCCGGACCGGGCTCGTGCCAGCAACTGCGAGCAGTAGCTGACCCACCTCCCGACCCCTAACTCTTGACCCGTTGACTTCCCCCATGCCTCCAGCGGTGCCCACACCGGCGGTCGTTGTCACGCCAGTGCTCGTGCCGCCCGAAACGGTGCCTCCGCACCTCGGCATTACAACGCTCATGTCGAGCGTCACTCGGGAGGGCGAATGGGTGATGCCCCGTTTCCTGCGTGCGCTCACCGTCATGGGGGAGGCAACGATCGATCTGACTCAGGTGCGGATCGCGCCGGGCACGTCCGAGATCGATGCCCGGGTGATCATGGGCGAGGTGAAGATCATCGTCCCACACAACCTGCGTGTGGAATGCACGGGCCAACCGTTCCTTGGCAGCTTCAAGGTGACGCGCTCGGCGGTGGCGGTCCCAGTCCCTGACGCCCCGCTCGTGCGAATCACCGGCGTCGCATTCATGGGCAACGTGGTGGTCAAGGTGGTCGATCCCAACGAGCAACGTTGGATGAATCGGTTGCGGCGACGCGGGTTGCTGCCGCCCGGGTGACCAACCGGGTGACGGCTAACCGTCACCCGGTCTTTCGCGTCACCTGTCCCCCCACACCTCTACCACCGCCGTCTCCCCCGCGCCCGCGACAGTGCCGCCACCGATGACGTAGATCCGGCCGTTCGCGGCCACAGCGGCAAGGCCGTGGCGAGCCGTTGGCATTGGCGCTGCAATGGTCCATATATCGCTGGCAGGATCGTAGATCTCGTGGTTCGCGAACACCCCACCCCGCTGTTCGCCGCCGAATGTGTGGATCTGGCCGTCGAGCACGGCCGAGCCCAGCCCACCTCGGTGGCTGGGCATTGGCGATTTCGTCGTCCACCGATCGGTCGCCGCGTCATACGCCTCGACGACGTCGAAGTTCTGGAGGTTGATCGGCCGTCCCCCAATGGCGTACAGCACGCCGTTGACCACCTGCGCCGTGAGATGATCACGCTTGGTCGGGATGGGCGTGTGGTTGGTCCATCGGTTCGTGGCCGGATCGTAGATCGCGATGGAGTCGAGCAAGTCGCGGTGCGCCCCGAAGCCACCGACGACGATCAACTTTCCGCCTACAACGCCAACGGCCGATGCCCCGCGCGGCGCCGGGAGCACCGCCCGACTCTCCCACACGTTTCGCTCCGGTCGATAGATCCAGAGGTTTGTGGTGCCAACGAACTGCTGGGCGCCGCGGAGTCCCCCAACGGCGTAGAGGGTGTCGTTGACGACCGCCAGTGGCATGTGATGGCGCGGCTCGGGCAGGTCGGCGATGCGCTCCCAGTGATCGCGCGCTGGATCGTACCGGTATGCCACCTTGGTCGGCGAGTCGGTGGAATCAAAGCCACCGGCGATGTAGATGCGACCCTCGAAGAGCGCGCCGTGCTCCTCTTCGATCGGCTCAGGGACGGGCGCGGTCTTCGACCACGAGCCTCCACCGACCATCGTGATTGCCATGATCGCCGCGATTGCTGAGCTCAGATTCATTTTCAGCGGCCGAGCCGAATCGTGGTAACGTCGGGTGGCGCCAGCTGGTGTGTCGAGAGCTTCGGGTCGGGCTCGGGCTGGTGGACGGTGATCGTAATGGGAACCACGCCAGCCCATATCGGCAGAGCGTAGTCCTCGTCCTCATCTTTCGGCGGGCCAACGCGCACCTTGGCGGAGACCTCCTCCAGATCGAGACGCAGGACGGAGGTCGCCTTGACCTCCTGCGGCGTCGTTGCGCGCAGCGTGTCCCACCGTCCGGGGACGACACGTTCCACGAACCCGCGCAAAGCGGCGAGCTTCGCATTGGCGTCGTGAATCAGTTCGGCAGTACCGAACGCCATGACCGATCGATAGTTGATCGAGTGGTGAAATGCGGAGCGAGCGAGTACGAGACCGTCGAGATGTGTAACAGTTACGCACACCGGAATGCCATGCGACTGTGCCCGCAGCATGCGGCTCGCCGCCGACCCGTGCCAATACAGGTGGTTTCCGTCGCGCCAGCACGCGGTCGGGGTGACGAATGGTCGTCCGTCAATGTTGTAGCCCACATGGCAGACCAGCGCGGCGTCGAGGATGGCATAGACTGTCTCGCGGTCGTACTTCCCCCGCTCGGGCAGGCGCTTGACCCGCGTGCGTTCTGTCGGTACGAATGGGGAGTTGGATTGCGGCATCGGACCAGGAGTGGTGGGGAACGCTCCGCGCACGCACTGCGCGGCGCGACGAGAAGACAGAAGGTAGAAACTAGACACCCGTTTTTCTATAATGCTGGCCACTCTGGCGTCTTTCTCGCTCCTGACTTCCGCGCCTGCACGGCGCGGAAACCGGCGGGAACTCTTGGGGGCGGGGCGGGGTTCAACTAGAAAGGCAGAGCTCGTCGCGCTCTACGCGACGGGCACGACCGATCGGCAGGGATGACGCAGTCTCCGTTCCCGCCCGACTGTCTACGGCCATTAGAGGAAGCCGACATGGCAGACCACGAGCCGCAGGGCCCACATACTGCACCAGGCGCCGAGTTGCGAACCTACGAGACACCTCGCCGGTTGGATCTGGCAGTGGTGGCATCGCTCAATGCGACGGTGCAAGCGGCGGCAGGCTTACGCGCAGCGGTTGGCGATCGGGTCCGCTATCTCCGAGGACGCGGCGCGCCGCCGGAGCGAGTGGTGATTGCCATCAAGCGTGCCACCCACGAAGCCCTCGCCCGCGCCGTGCCGCGGATGGACACACTTGCGGGCGCCATGGCGATCGAAGATGCCTCGCGCGCCGTGATCGGCCAGGCGGTGACGGCGGCGGTGGAGGCGTACTACGGCTAGACGTTAGACGTTGGACGTTGGAGACAAATCTCGAGGCCAGCCACGGTGCATCCAGCTGGCCTGGAAGTTTGTCTCCAACGTCTAGCAGTTCACGGCATTCGCAAGTCCAACCCCTGCGCCAGCACGCCCTGTTGTACCAGTCGTTGCAGCGCCGTGCCGTCATGACTCACGGCGACCGCGATGCCAGCGGGCACGACGTCCTCTTTCAGCCACGCGATCTCCTGGCCAATCGCGACGCGGTCTTCACCCATTTGCTTGCTGGTGGAGTCCGGCTTTGCCGCCCGGTCTCGATGCCGGCGTTGTGCCAGACCACGTCGCCGACTAGCACGACCTCGCGGCCGGAGGCGAGCTTGACGTATACCATCTGCGAGCCCGGCGTATGCCCCGGTGCGCGAATCAGCACGACCCCGGGCGCGATCGGCAACGCTCGCTGGTAATCGATGACCAGGAATCGGCGCGCGCTGGCCGCATCGAGTTCCGCGGAGGGCCGCGGATGATCCAGCAGCGTTTGAACCTGCTGCTTTGTGAGCATGGTCTTGAACGCGACATCACGCTCGACCGCCGGCTGGGTCAGTGTGCCGACGTGGTCGCCGTGCTCGTGCGTGATCACGATCAGGCGGGCGCCGCGTAGGGCTGCGACGATCTGCTCGTAGCGGTCGAGGAAAAATGTGCCGCTGTTACCGGCTGCTTGCTTGTCGTAGGTCGCGTCCACCATCACCCAGCCGTGCGGGAATCGGATCTGAAACGCCGGCGTCACCTCGTACACCTTCACATGCGGTGCGCCGGCGACGGCGTCGGATTCAGGTGTCGAGTCATCTTGCACGCTGAGATAGCCGATCGACGTCGGCAATTCGCCGGGAACCGCCTTCCCGAGTGCCCGGACATCCTGGAGCAGTCCTTCGGCGTACGGATTGGCGTTCTGCGCGCCGACGCGTTCGGTCCCCGCAGCGGCAAGTGTTGCGAGGAGCGCCAGATGCGTGAGCAGACGAATATCAGGGTGCGTGGTCTTGGCCGCCATCGCGCCCTCCTCGATGCTAAGGCTGTGGGCGTACGTGGACTGAGGACTCCATCACAATTAACGGATCCGCCGCGACGTTCAAGGCCATGGCCTGGGACGGGCGGCGCAGGAGGGCGACGCATTGCGTCGCCCCTACCCGCCGAAGGCCGGTTTTGCGATGCGGCGTCAGGTGTCGTGTCGAACGAACCCCGGGCGACGCATTGCGTCGCCCCTACCCGCCGAAGGCCGGTTTTGCGATGCGGCGTCAGGTGTCGTGTCGAACGAACCCCGGGTGACGCGTGCATCGCCCCTTCCCGCCGAAGGCCGGTTTTGCGATGCGGCGTCAGGTGTCGGGATCAGTTCGCGAGGCGGTTGTATTTCCGCAGGATCTCGCGCAGCCGGTCGTGGGGGAGCGCGTATACGGTGTGTCCGTCGACGCCGGTCATTGTCTGCGCGGCGACGAGAGCGTTTACGATGGCTTCCTCGGTGGCCTGGATCGTCGCGAGGAAGAACGGGTTCAACTCACCGTTCGGGAGCATGCTCAGCGAAACCGGCGGGCCGGAGGGGTTGGCCGCGCCCGGGTTCGCCGTCGAGAACGCGATGAAGAGGTCACCGGAGCCGTTCGCTCCTGTGCCACCGAGCCGCGCGATGCCCATCGGTACGCGCCGGGCCAGCCGCTCGAGCTGATGAGGGAGGAGCGGCGCATCGGTCGCGACGACGACGATGATCGATCCCTCGCGGCCGCCCTGCGCCCGCGCGTCATTGAGGGATGAAGACGCGGTGCCACGCTCGCGCTGCAAATCCGGGATTTCCTTGCCGACCGGCACACCGGCGATCGTGAGCAGCTCGCGCGATCCATAGTTGGCCTGTACCAGCACGCCCAGGGTGTAACCGCCCGGCAACGTCCGCGAAGCCGTACCGATCCCGCCCTTGAACCCATGCGCAACCATCCCTGTCCCGCCGCCGACGTTGCCTTCGGCGACCGGACCTGATCGCGCGCCGTTGAGGGCCGCAAAGACGTGTTCCTGGCGTACGTGAAAGCCCGCGATGTCGTTCAAGAACGCATTGGAAGTCTCGCCCACGATGGGTTGGTGCCAGGGGATCTTCGCCTTGAGCACGTCCTCGAACCACGCCAGGACGGCATCGCGGACCGTACCGACGCTCCACGTGTTGGTGATGGCGATTGGGCCGCCGAGTACGCCGCCTTCCTTGAGCCATGCCGTCCCGGTGAGCTCACCGAAGCCGTTGCCAGCGAACCAGCCACCGAAGACCGGTTCCCACTTCTTCCCTTTCGGGAGTATCACGGTCACTCCGGTGCGCACGGCGTGGGGACCGTCCCCGCTGATGACGGTTGCGTGTCCCACCTCGACCCCGGCGACGTCCGTGATCGCGTTGAGCGGGCCCGGAGTGCCATCGAATGGAACGCCCAGGTCACGCGCACGCGGTTGCGCGGCTGGTTGGGCGTGGAGGAGAGAAGCGAGGACGAAGGGAGCCGCGACGAACGACCAGGAGCGCGACAAGGAACCAAGGGGTTGGGGGTTCGGATACGGTACGACACGACCTGCGGTCGACGCAATGCGTCGTGCCATCGGCCAGGAATCGCCGTCACGCGGCGCGCTCAGATCGTCACCTCGCGCGATCACGAGCTGCCAGAGTGAGGAAAAACAGGGGGGCGAAGAAAGGCCGCAGACCCGTGGCGCCGATGGGTCAGCCGACTGTGCTCTTCATCCGCCCACGCAGCATGGTCTCGAGATCGGCTGGGTCGCCCGCGAGCCCCGTGAGGTCGACCGAAAGATCTGTCAGCCCGAGCTCACGATTGAGAGCAACCATACGAAGAAGCGTTGGGGGCAATCGGCTCGTGTACTTCGCTGCGTTGCGCAAGTGCAGGCAGAGCTGTGTTCGGCCCTGCACTCGCTTGAGTGTGACGTCCGTGATGTCATCCCAGGGGATGGCGCCGATGGCGAAGGTACGATCGAGCACGCCGCGGTCATCGATCACCATACGCGGGCGAGCATCGTAGAACTGCCACCCGGCGAACAGCGTCCCGGCGCCGCACGCGACGAGGATGAACCAACCCACAACCGGCTGGAATCGCACGCCGATCATGATGCCGCCAATGGCGGTGAGCGCGCCGGCCGCGAGCGCAGGGCCCAGCCAGTGCCGGCGGGGCGCGCCAATGGTGACGGGCTGCATGACGGAAGCTATACCGGCGACTGCATAAGCGCCGGAGAGAGTAGCGAATCAGCACGTAGACAGTAGACTCCAGCACTCCTCTGCTTATCGGCCACGGTGCTTCCCTTCCGCATCAACACGATGACGTCGACGCGAGCGAGCCTTCTCTGCGCGATGCTTTCCGCTGTGGTCGGCGTCTCAATGACCGCATTCGCCCAGGCCACGCCCACGCCGGCGGCCGGCGCCTCGGCAGCCACGATCCAGTGCGCGGACTCGTCGGCCGGCGGCAGGATCGGCAGTACTGCCTGTACGATTTTCGCGAAGCGGACGGTCCGGGAATTTCCGGGTCGCGCAGACACCGTCGCGTGGAACGTGACGGCCTTTCCGACTCGTGCGGAGGCCGAGTCACATTGGACGGCCACGTCCGCGGTCATCGAAATGGACAACAGCTTCTGGCTGCTCGATGTCGCGCCGGACCTGGGTCGCGAGGGGCATGCCCAGCATACGTCGAGTATCAGGCCCATTCCACTGCCACCCGCCACGAGCTACGAGATCATCTTTGCATACGTCGCGGTACCGCCGGGAGCGCACTCGGCGATTCATGTCCAGTCGGGGCCCGAAGCCTGGTACGTGCTCGCCGGTTCACAGTGCGTCGAAACGCCGGACACGGTCCTGCACATTGGACGAGGTGGTGGTGGCATGGTGCCGGCGGACACGCCGCTATATCTGGTCGCGACCGGGACTACCACGCGGCGTGCGTTCTTCGTCATCGTCCACGATGCGCAACGTCCGTTCTACACGGAGATCGACTCGTGGCATCCGCGCGGCAAATGCGGAAAAACGGTAGACGCTGGACGTTAGACGCCAGACGTTGGACGTTGGACGTTGGAGGTTGGGCGTTAGGCGTTAGACGTTGGGTGTTGGGTGTGGCGGCCAAACCTGGCCCACGCCGGGTAGGGGCGACGCAATGCGTCGCCCGCCGTTCGCCGGCCACAGGAAATACAACAACATCGGAGACGGCACCCACGGGGATGGCACGCACGTCGGGTGATGACCCACGTCGACGACCGGTGCGGGGATGGAGGGCGACGCATTGCGTCGCCCCTACCCGCCGGTTGACGGTTGAGTGACCGTCAACCGCATCGCGCCGGATCGGCGGTAGGTGCATCCAGGCATCGCCATTGAAATCCGAGGCGAAACCCGACAGCCTCCCTGTATCGATCGTGCAACGGACTTGTAAGCGGTACCGAGGTGAGCTATATGGAACGCCGGTTCGCGATCGGGACCGCGTTGGCGCCGTCTCACCCTAGATCGGACTGGCTATGTCGAGCTTGTCTTTCCTCGATCGAGAGCACTCGATGGCAGGGCCGCGCTATACGCGCTGGCTCGTGCCCCCTGCCGCACTCGCCATCCATTTGTGCATCGGCCAGGTGTACGCCTACAGCGTCTTCAAGATTCCGATGACGACGTTGCTCGGCCTCACGACTTCGACGCCGAACGATTGGCAGCAGACCACGATCGCACACCTCTTCCAGGTCGCCATTGCGTTTCTCGGGGTCTCAGCCGCGGTGTTCGGCGCGTGGCTCGAGCGCGTCGGTCCACGCAAGGCCATGTTCGCGTCAGCGCTGTGCTTCAGCGGAGGGTTCCTGATTGGTGCGTTCGGTATCTGGGTGCATCAGTTCTGGATCGTCATGCTTGGCTACGGCGTGCTGGGCGGCATCGGGCTCGGACTCGGCTACATCTCACCGGTTTCGACACTCATCAAGTGGTTCCCGGACAAACCCGGGATGGCGACGGGCTTGGCGATCATGGGGTTCGGCGGCGGCGCGCTCATCGCGTCGCCGCTGTCGGTCGCCCTGATGGGGCACTTCAAGTCCGCGACATTGATGGGCGTCGCCGAGACGTGGGTGGTCATGGGCATCCTCTACTTCATTTTCATGATGTTCGGCGTGTTCACCGTGCGACTGCCCGTGCCGGGCTGGGTGCCGGCGGGGTATGTACCCGGCGCGACGGCGAAGCGCATGGTGACGACCGGCAATGTGACGGCTGATGCGGCGATCCGCACGCCGCAGTTCTGGTTGCTATGGGTCATGTTGTGCGTGAACGTCACGGCGGGGATCGGGATCCTCGAGCAGGCCTCGCCCATGATCCAGGAGATGTTCACGGGCGCTGTCACGGCGGTCGTCGCGGGCGGATTCGTCGGACTTCTGAGCGTCGCCAACATGGCGGGACGTTTCGGATGGTCGTCGACGTCGGACTATATCGGGCGCAAGGCAACCTACGCGACGTTCTTCCTGCTCGGCCCTCTCTGTTACGCGACAATCCCGCACGCGGGCCGGATCCACAGCGTCCCGCTCTTCGTGCTGTGCTGTGTGGTCATTCTGACAATGTACGGAGGCGGCTTCGCGACCATCCCGGCGTACCTCCGTGACCTGTTCGGGACGATCGAGGTTGGCGCCATCCACGGTCGCGTACTGACGGCCTGGTCGGTCGCGGGCATCCTGGGGCCTATGCTCGTCAACGAAATACGGCAATACCAGATCGATCATGGCGTGGCCAAGGCGGATGCCTACACCGTCACGATGTACCTCATGGCGGGGCTCCTGCTCGTTGGCTTCGTCTGCAATCTGCTCGTACGCCCGGTAGCCGAGCGACACCATGTGGCGTCCGGCGCACCGAGCACGCCGACTCCGCAGGCGGTGCCAGCGGCCGCAGCGGCAAATCCGGGCCGGGACCCCCAACACCGAGCTGCGGACGCGCAGGCTGGCGCGGACGATTCGAGCCTCGGCGTGCGTCTCGTCATTGCGTGGCTCATCGTGGGCATCCCACTGGCGTGGGGGCTGTGGCAGGTCGTGCAGAAGAGCTTCGCGCTGTTCAAGTAGGGCCAGGGTAGGGGCGACGCAACGCGTCGCCCTTCTGCGCCGCCCGTGTCAGCCGGATGGCCACGCGTTTACAACAGCGCTTCCAGGCGAATCGGGAGATCACGCACCCGTCGACCCGTCGCGTGAAACACCGCGTTGGCGATCGCCGGTGCGACGCCGACAATCGCGACCTCCCCGATCCCTTTCACGCCGAGCGGATTGACGTGCGGGTCTTCGTCCTCGACGAACAGCGCCTCGAGCGAGCCGACGTCGAGATTGACTGGCACGAGATAATCGGCCATCGACGCATTGACCGGCCGGCCGTCGCGGGGGTCAAGGAGCGTTTGCTCCATGAGCGCCATGCCGATTCCGCCTACCATGCCGCCGAGGCACTGACTGCGCGCGAGTCGTGGATTGATGATGCGGCCAGCGCTGTACGCGCCGACGATGCGCCGCACTCGAATCATGCCCAGGTCGGGATCGACCGCCACTTCGGCGAAGACAGCACCGAATGCATACATTGAATACCGCCGCCGCTCATCGCTCGGTTTACTCGTGGCGACGGCCTCGATCGGCTGATCACCGCAGCGTGCGAGGGTCTCCCGGTAGGACTCCCCCGGGCGGGCCCGCTTGCAGACCTCTGTGCGGACCGCGAGACAGGCGGCCTGCACGGCGCAGCCGACCGACGCCATCGTCATTGACCCGCCGTGCGGCGGTGCGGGCGGAAAGTCCGAAACGCCTATGTCGAGTCGGATCGACGCGAGCGGCAGGCCGAGCGTATCGGCGGCTACCTGGGTCATCGACGTGTACGTACCCGGGCCCATGTCGCTCGCAGCTGTCTCGATCACCGCGCTGCCGTCCGGCAGCAGACGTGCGCGTGCCTGCGCCCGTCCCTGCACGGCATGATATGCGGTGGCGGCCATCCCCCAGCCGATGCGCAACCGGCCGTCGCGCATTGAACCGGGCACAGGATTCCGGCTCGCCCAGCCGAAGGCGTCCGCGGCCCGAGCATAGCACTCGCGCAGTGACCGGCTCGAGAACGGCCGGCCATCACTCTCATTGATCGTCGGCTCATTGCGAAGCCGCAACTCGACCGGGTCGATCGCGAGAGCGACGGCCAACTCATCCATCGCCGTCTCCAACGCAAAGAAGCCACTCGCGGCACCCGGCCCGCGCATGTAGGTCGGCGTGCTCTGATCCACGGGGACGATGCGGTAGCGCGTGCTCACGTTCTGGCAACTGTACATGTACGTCGACGGTTCAGTGAGCGACTCCGTGAATTCCTCGTACCGCGACGTTTCTGTGCTGCCTTCGTGGATGATGCCCAGCAGGCGGCCGTTGCGTTCGGCCGATAGGACGACGCGCTGGACCGTGTACGGCCGGTGGCCGGTCGAGTTGTACATCTCGGCGCCGCGACAGCACGAGCTTGACCGGGCGCTTGACCTGTCGTGCCGCGATCGCCGCCAACGTCACGTGCGGCCAGGTCCGCAGACTCGTGCCGAACGCGCCGCCGACGTACGGACACACGACGTGTACATTGGCCGGGGGCAGGCCAAGCACCGCGGCGAGCTCCTTGGCTTCGCTCGCCACGAACTGGCTCTTGCTCCACACGGTCAACTGATCTCCCTCCCATGCGGCGATCGTCGCGTGCGGCTCCATGGGATTGTGGTTCTCGCGCATGATGCGGTACGTCGCGTCGATCGACGCTGCCGGTCGGCCGATAGTCGCCGGGTCGCCTCGCCGGGTGTCGGGCGGCGGATCGGTGCCTGCGGGCGGGACGGGCGCGGCATCGGGCGCGTCGATGGAAACGACTGCGGGGCGAGCATCGTAGCGGATCTCGAGCGCGGCTGCGGCGTGCTCCGCGTCTTCGAGCGTTGAGGCGACAACAACCGCCACAGGCTGACCGAAGAACCGGACCTCGTCATCCTGCAGCACGTGCAGGCGCTCTCCGGTCTCCGGATCTACATACGACCGATATGGCGCGTACGGGAGGCGCGGAGCATTGAGATGCGTCAGAACCGTCACGACGCCGGGGAAGCGCTCGACGCGCTCCGCTTCGATCGCCCGGATGCGTCCTCGACCGATCGTACTGGTGACGATGATCGCGTAGGCCTGCGTCGGCAGATCGAACTCGGCGGCATAGCGCGCTGCGCCCGTCACCTTGGGTGGTCCGTCGACACGGGGTACCGGCGTCCCCATCACCGGGCCGCTCACTCGACCTCTGCAGCCATCTCGAGTGCGCGGATCACCGTGCGGCGCAGCAACTCCACTTTGTAGCCGTTTCCGGATAGCGGGCGCGCACCTTCAGTAGCCCGATCTCCCGCTCGCTCCCAGCCGACTCGATCTGCAGCGCGACCCACCAGCGCGGCCTCGGAGTCGCGGAGTCGCCAGGGTCGGGTTGCCACGCCGCCGACCGCGATGCGGGCCTGCTGGACAATGCCGTCGTCGATGTCGAGGGCCACTGCCGCCGACGTGACGGCGAACTCGTACGATGCACGGTCGCGCACCTTGAGATACCGTGCACGGAGCGGATGTGAGCCAGGCACTTCGATGGCCGTGATGAGCTCACCCGGTTCCAGCGTGTGCTCGAGCTGCGGCGTGTCGCCAGGCAAACGATAGAGCTCCTCGACGGGGAATCGACGATCTCCGTTCTGGCCACGCACGTGCACGACGGCGTCCAGTGCAACAAGCGCAACCGCCAGGTCCGATGGATGGGTCGCTACGCAGTGGTCGCTCGTGCCCAGAATCGCGTGTGTGACGTTCACACCACCGATAGCGGCACAGCCCGAGCCGGGCGTGCGCTTGTTGCACGGGGCATCGAGCGTGCGGAAGTAGGGACAGCGCACGCGCTGCAGCAGATTGCCGCCGATCGTGGCCATGTGGCGGAGCTGAGGCGATGCGCCTTCGAGAAGTGCCTCGACGATCAGCGGTTGCAATCGACCGACGTCCGGGTGAGCGGCGACGTCTGCCATGCGCGCGAGTGCACCGATGGTGATCGCGCCGGTGCTCACATGGATCTCGCGGAGTGGCAAGCGGTTGATGTCGATGAGCCGTTCCGGCCGCTCGACCTCCTCGCGCATGAGATCGATCAACGTCGTCCCGCCGGCGATGTAGCGGCCGCCGGCCGCGCCCTGTGTCAGGGCATCGCGTGCCGATGCGGCGGCGTGGTAGGTGAACGGTCTCATGAGCGAGCGCTACCCGCGACTTCGGCTACGGCGGCAACGATGCCGACGTACGCACCGCACCGACAGACGTTGCCGCTCATCCAGGTGCGGATCTCGTCGGTCGAGCCGGCGTGTCCCTCCTGGATGCAGGCGACCCCCGATACGATCTGTCCCGGCGTGCAGTAGCCGCACTGGAAGGCATCGTGTGCGATGAACGCCGCTTGCAGGGGATGCAGCGTGTCGCCGTGTGCCAACCCCTCGATCGTCGTGATGCGTGCGCCCGCGTGCATGATGGCGAGCGTCAGGCACGAATTCACGCGCTGGCCGTCGAGGAGAATCGTGCAGGCACCGCAGGCGCCTTGGTTGCACCCCTTTTTGGTGCCGGTAAGGCCGAGGTGCTCGCGCAGCAGATCGAGCAGCGACGTCCGGACGTCCACCGTGACGTGCACAGGTCGCTCGTTGATGATGAGGTCGAGCGCGGGCATGAGCGGGATGGTAACGCGGGGGCAGCGGAGACGTGAGGGAGTGCGGGGCGAAAAACGACGAGGGCCAGTCGCGATGCCGCGCTGGCCCTCTGAGGTATTGCCGTTCCTGCCAACCGAAGACCCGGTTGCTGCTATCTCCGTTTTGCCGGCTTGATCGGAAGGTTGGTCGCGTGCGGGTCAAATGCAATTGCGAGGGGGGCTTTCAGGGAGGTGCCCGAGACAATGACGTTTGGCACGGGGCTCCCGCTGGTCACCAGCTGACTCGCGGCGAATTCCACGACCGTGTTGCCGGCGGTGTTCGAAACCCACATGTTGCCGCTGGCATTGAAGGCCAGACCGGACGGGCTGGCTAGTGATCCCGATGTCGCCGTCAGGGTGATGGAGGGTGTGGGGCTTCCGCTTGCTGCAAGCTGGCTTGGCGAGAAGGCTACCAACGTGTTCCAGCCGAAATCGCCGTTATCGACCCACAGATTGCCAGCCGGATCGAACGCGATCATCATCGGACCTGAGATGGAGTTCGACGATGCGGTCAGGATCACTGCGGGCGTGGGCGAGCCGCTGCTAGCCAGCTGACTCGCGGTGTACTCCATGATCGTGTTTCCGGTGCTATTCGAAACCCAGAGGTTGCCGTGACCGTCGAATGCGAGGCCGTCCGGCTGGCTCATGGCGCCCGATGAGCTAATGGTCACTGCCGGCGTGGGACTTCCGCTCGACCCCAGCTGGCTTGCGGAGAACTCGACAATCGAAGGCGCATTGAGATTTGCGACCCACAGGTTGCCGTTCGAGTCGAAAGCCATGCCGCCTGGATGCGGAGCTCCAGGTTCCGCGATGAATACCATTGGCGCAGGTGAACCGCTGGCACCGAGCTTGTCTGCGGCGTATTCGAAGATCGTGTCATTCAAGAACGCCGTGAGCCAGAGATTTCCATTGGCGTCGAACGTGGCCCCGAATACGCGCTCGCTCGTGCCAATAGCGGTTGCCGGTGCGGCAGACGTGGTGGCGCCGAGTGCGGCGGCCGTGTACTCCACACCAGTACTCACGCCAAGGTTGGCGACCCACAGTCCTCCCGTGCCGGGCTGCGCTGTGTACGTTGCGGTCACGGTGTCCTGATTGCCTGCTGTCACAGAGGCGGGGCTGCCAGTGACGACTGCGTTATTGATCGTAGCGACGATGGCGTTGGAACCCGTGATTGACGGAGCGGTCGCCGAGTACGACCCCACTGCCAGGCCGGTCAACAGGGTGCTGCTAGTCACCTTCGTCGAGTACCCGTTCGGTCCAGTGACCGTGACGCTTCCAGTTACCCCGGTGGGAGCCGTCACGACAACGGCCAGACTGCCGGTCTTGGGCGCGGTCGATCCGCCACCGCCGCCGCACGCCGCGAGGACGGCGACCGTCGCTGCGGCTCCGAGTAGAGAACGAACATCGAATATCCGCGTGATACCAGACGGCATGATGGTGCTCCTTGCGAGATCGTGTAGTCGGATGGGAGGACAGCTGGTGGGACCTGGCCCTGGTCGTCGGCTGACCCTGGTGCGAGAGCATCCAAGGCTCTGCGCGCAGCGAATCGCCGACACACGACGACCGATAAGAGGTCGAGCAACACCGGCCGTGATGACGGAAGCCGGCGATGCCGAGATCAACGACTGGCGCTACGAATGAAAACGGCCCGTGATGCCAGTCACGGGCCCTGGTTTACCTGTCTGCCAGTCGGCGCCCGCTGTGTCAGGCTCCTAGCTCTTCCCCTGCTGGGCGGCGAAGTGGCGGTTTACTTCCGCGGAGCGATTGCGCGGGATGCTCAAGGAGCGCCAGTTCGCGCTCTGGAAGTGCTTGGCGAGGAAGATGATCTGTCCGATGTGCGACGCATAGTGGGCCAGCTGCCGATTCACGGCCTGCAAGACGGAGTGCGGCTCACCGCGAATCGTCACGGTGCGAGTCAGATCGGCATCCATCAACGGTGCGAGCGCCGTGAACAATCGATCCCAGCCGTCTTCCCACACGCGCATGAGTGATTCGCGTGAGGACGGGGGATCGAGGAATTCCGTGTCACGATCGCGATCGGGTTTCTCCCCATCCGACGTCAGGAAATCCGTCCACCGCGATCGCATGTTGCCCGCCATGTGTTTCACGATGAGGGCGATCGAGTTGCTCTCATCGTCGATCTGCTGGACCAGCTGCTCATCCGAGACCTGCGCCATCGCGCCTTCAGCCAGCTTCTTGTACTGGCGGAAGATGGTGCGCATGTCCACGAGGTATGAGGTTGTGAGTTCGTGTGGCATTGGAGCGCGTGGGTGGATGGGTTGAGGGCCAATCCAATGTGCCGCGGCAGCGATCAGTGGTACGCGGCGCGAGCTAGGGCGACGCATTGCGTCGCTGCTACTTTATCACGGCTGGACGTATTGGTACAGCGACGCCAGCCGCCAGGCGCGATAGAAGGGCGCCGTGCCGTTCATGCTGAAGCTGGCATGCGCTATGACGGTGCCATTCGGCGCGACTTCGTGCACCTGGCCGGCGAAGCCGAAGCCGACGAGGGTATTGCCATTGCTCAGCCGTTGGGCTGACCCGACGATGGGAGTGAAGATCGCCGGATTGGGCTCATACTCCCATACCATCGTCGCGGTGCGGTTCGGGACGTCCAGTGCGTACTCGACGGCGCGTGAATGGGGCGGGGAATGGGCGAGCCCATTGTCGTACATGAGGAGGTGTCCGTTGGGCAGCACGCGCACGCAGTGCTGGCCGCTCGGGCCACCCAGGGGATCGCCGACAAAGGTGAACTGGTTCAGCCGACCACCGAGCTGCCACATGGTCACGGCCGTCTGGGCGTTGAGCTTGATGATTGCGCCGAGGTTGCGGAACGAGACGATGTAGTTGGAGTCGAGGTCGAAGTCGAGCGAGTTCGGGTGGTCGAAGTCGAAGGGGGGCGCGACGCCCGTCGGCTCGATCCAGTCGATGATGGAGTAGTGGTCCCAGGCATCCCACCTGAACTCGACGGAGCCCTCAGTCGTTTGCCGGGTGACCTGATGCCCATAGCCGATCGCGCTCGGTGGCCCACCGAGCGACGAGTAGTCAAAGGTCCGGCCGGTGTAGCTGAAGAAATGCAGTCGCTTGGTTGCGCCGCTACCGGTGATCCAGAGGTCGTGAGGATCCGTATACTCGGTTTTCGGAGCGGCGTAGGAGGCGACGATCTCGCCACCCGGCAGGAACTCCGTGTAGGACTCGATTGCACCGTCGAACCCGGCGGACTCACCGAGAGCGATCGTGTAGTGACCGTTGTGCTGCTGCTTGGATTCGGACGACCCCGATCCGGGCGCGAAGGTCCGGTACCACCGGATGCGCCCCTGACTATCGAACGCGACCATCACGGCGCTATCCGTGAGCGGATACGCGATCGGCGACACGAGTGTGTAACCCGGGCCGAAAGTACCGGAGACCTGTAGTTTGATCCCCTGCACGAAGGACGAGAGCGAGGGGGTGGTGGCGGAGAACGTCGTAGAGACGGAGCCGGTCGGCCCGTAGACCTGCAGCACTTCCTGGTAGGTCGTGCTGGGCAGCAAGCCCAGCACCGCGATCTGGGCAGTGCCCCTGGCGTGCTCGATATGTTGGAGCGGAACGAAGGGCGTCGCCGCCGTCGTATCGGACGACGTGCTGTACACGACACGGGCGGAGTCCGCGTCGTCGGCAATGAAGGTGACGACGTTCGACAGTGCGTTGTAGCGATTCTGCGAGAGCGACGCGGTGAGGATCTGGATCTGGCCCCCGGTGGCCAGCGTGGGGGCGGTGCCCGTGTCGCTGGAGCATCCTGCGCCGACGATGAGGCTGAGGCCGGCGATGCTCAGCGCGGCGCGTCTGGAGAGGTCGAGAGTTGGGTGCATGACCGGGGGGCGACGACGTTCGATGGAGCGCTCCGTGCGCGCCCGTTTGGCGCGCCGGCACGCCTGAAGCGAGTGCCGGTCGTATTACGCCGACCACGGGCGTTGCGTTGAGCCCGCTTCTCTCCCGTCACCGTAACCCGGTGCCCGGCCCATGCCCTTCCTCACTTCGGCGGGACAAACATTTTGCCATCCAACTTCTCGCCCATGCGGATATTGCCGTACTCTTCCTTTTGGACCTGCTTGCCGTCGACCGACACCACGACTGTCTTGGAGATCCAGCCATCCGCCAGCAACGCGTAGTTGTCGAACCGATACTCGACGGTCTTGGTACTGTCCCCGGGAGCGGGCTCGATCGCGCGCACGAACAGGAGCCGGTCCCGGTCGATCCAGAGCTGAGGTGAGTGCAAGTCGCCCTTGTTGGCGCCGATCACGAAGACTTCGCGGCCCTGCCATTCGTCGCCGCGGACGGGCGTCATTGGAAAATGCAGCGCGGTGAGTGCGGCGACTGTCTTCTCGGGTGACTGCCGATAGACGTCGAATCCCATGATCAGCAGGATGTTGCGCTGCGCTTCGCGCGTGACGCTGTCACCGTGGATCCGAAAGAGCGAATCGCCATTGTAGATGTAGGTGCGGGGGGGCGTCACATTTTCCACGTCGATGCGGAGGCGCCCCGGAATGATCATGGACTCCTTCCACGTCTCATTCACCGTGCTGTCCCCGGCGGTTCGCCGGGTCGTCCGTTGCGTGAATGTGAGCGTACGATACCACGAGTCGGTATAGCGCTCGTTCATCCGCGCGATGACCTCGTTGCCGGTTTTCGGGAACGCCTGTGCGAGCGACGGTACCGGCGTACTCGCCGCGACAGTCAGGACAGTCGCAGCGACGCCGACCAAGCGGATCACGCATGACAGGGGACGTGCGTTCACGGATGCTCCGGCTGAGGGCACGTGCGCGGGGCGCTATGGGGCTGCTCGTCGAAAGTGACCCAGCGTGACCGCAAGAGCAAGGCCGGACACTGGTCACTGGCCGATAGCCGGCAGTCAATGCAATTCCGGTCGCGGCGCGATACGCGAGAATCGTCAATGGATGCTGCAAAACGGATGAGTTGGCTCCGGCGTCGCGCCAGGACGCCCGTGCTCGCCGAGTGGTGTGCAGGCATCGGCCATCGCGATTTCCCTTGTTCCCTGAGGGCGCTGCCACTAGGCTCTCATTCGCGCCACTGCACTCGCTCGAGCGCAGGTTCTTCTCACACGACGAGGTATCGCTATGTCATTGTCTCCGGCCTTGACCAGCGCGATGGAACAAAATCTGGACGAGACCATCGCGCTCCTCAGTCGCACCCCCGCCACACTGGACGCACTCTTGCGCGGTCTACCCGACGCATGGACGCAGCGCAACGAAGGTCCGGAGACGTGGAACGCCTTCGATGTGCTCGGCCACTTGATTCACGGCGAGCGAACGGACTGGATGCCGCGTGCCAATATCGTGCTGCAATTCGGCGAGGCCCGCACGTTCGAGCCTTTCGATCGCTGGGGACACGTTCGGGAGAGTCGCGGAAAGTCCATGGGGGAGTTGTTGGACGAGTTTGCGCGTTTGCGGTCCGAGAACGTGCGCGCGCTCCGCGCACTCAACCTGCAACCAGAGCAGCTGGCGTTGCGAGGACGCCATCCATCGCTCGGAGTGGTCACGTTGTCACAGCTGCTGGCCACCTGGGCCGTGCACGATCTGACACATTTCCACCAGATCTCGCGGGTGATGGCTCACCAGGACCGAGAGGCCGTGGGGCCATGGGCCCGATATCTCGGCGTTCTGCACTGTGCCGGCCACAGCGAGCCCTAGACGACTCGGATATGCTCCCTAGGGGCCGAGAGGAACCCGATGATGACCTGGTCGGCGACAGTGCGAGGCGTCGACGCCTCGCGCACCGGCCACTCCACGGCAAGCCGGGCTGTACTTAGAGACTAAAGTCGAATGGCCCCTCGAATCGGTGGGCGCGTATCCTCTCCCCATGCGCCTATCCATCATCGCAGTCGCTCTCGCCGGCGTGCTCTTTCAGCAAACGCAGCGGTTCGAGGGCACAGTCAGAGCTCGCACAGCGTTCCTCTCGACGAGCGGCGGGACGCTGACCTTCACCGAGAAGTGGCCGAACGAGCGGTTCGACATCAACTCCCAGCAGTATGGGAAGGCGATCGTCCTGGTCGACTTCGCCAAGGGGACGCGCACGACCATCATCCCGGCGAAACACCAATACTGGACGGTCAACAGAGGCCAGCGGCTGGAAGAGCTCGCGAAGGCGATGAACCAGCAAGGCCAGCAGTTGATCGCAGTAGGGGTGACCACGGTCGTGACGCCGACGACGCGCACGGACATGATTGCCGGCACGCCATGCAAGTATTACAAGATCGGATCGGCGCAGAACGTCGACGCGTGCGTTGCCAGCAACATTGGCCAGTACATGCCTGCGGCGCAGACTGATGCCGCGAATGCGCTGGGGATTCCGACGGCTGCCCTGCTCGATTCGACGTACGACAACTTGGGGAGCCGCTTCCCGGGTGGATACTTCCCACTGAGAATCGTATCGCGCGCATCGGGCTCGCCGCAGGTCGTCTGGCAGGTCGAGAGCATCCAGCGCCACGCGGTGGCCGACAGCGCGTTCGTCATTCCGGCGGGCTTCAAGGAGGTACCGGCGCCGAAGTTAGTGAAGGACTCGGCGTCGAAGTCGCAATAGGCACTGCAGTCGGTGGCACATCAGAGCGGCGCGGTCCCGATGTGGGGCCGCGCCGCTCAAGCGTTCAGGCACTTCGGCATGCGCTGGCGCTGACGCCACCTCCGGTCGCGCGGTGGGGTCCCATCTGCTAGCCGTGCTACACGGCCACGCGTTTCCACCGTCCTTGCCGGAAGAGGAGCGCGGCGATCACGGCGAGCGTCGAGAAGGCGAGCGTGATGGCCAGGAAGATGCCGCGGGGTCCGGCGCCAAAGGTCACGCTGAGCAGGTATGCGAGCGGGATCTGGAAGAGCCAGAAGATGACGAAGTTGAGCACCGTGGGGGTCCACGTGTCGCCGGCGCCGTTGAACGACTGGATCATGACCATCTCGTACGCGTAGAACGGGAATCCCGCGGCGACAATGCGGAGGCAACTCGCGCCGACGGCGAGCACCGCGGGATCGTGCGTGAATAGTCCGACGATAGGCCGCGCCGCCACGATGAAGGCCAGCCCAACAGCACTCAGGACCGCGCAGTCATAGAACGCGGTCACCCAGACCGCTTGCTCCGCTCGCGCTGGCTCACGCGCGCCCAACGCCTGGCCGACCATTGTGGCCGCCGCGTTGCTCAACCCCCACGATGGCAGCAACGCGAAGACGATGACGCGTATGCCAATGGTGTAGCCTGCGAGCACGCTGCTGCCGAACGTAGCGGCGATCCGTACCAGTCCGATCCAGCTCGCCGTTCCGATAAACGTCTGGAGCCCTCCCGCCACGGACAGGCGGAGAAGCCGGCGCATGACCGCCGGCTCGAGCTGGAGGTGACGGCGCGCAACAGACACGCGCCCGCCTGGCCGCAGCAGACGCGATGCCGCGAATAGGACGCCCGTCCCACGCCCGATCGTCGTCGCAGTGGCCGCGCCGATCACACCGAGCCGTGGGAAGGGGCCAAGTCCGAAGATCAGGCATGGGCCCAGCACGATGTTGATGGCGTTGGCGAGCCACAGCACGCGCATGGCGATCGCCGCATCGCCCGCACCGCGGAAGATGGCGTTCAGGAGAAAGAGCAGGAGAATCGTTCCGCTGCCGCCCAGCATGACACGCGCGTAGCCGCTTCCGATCGCAAGCACTGAAGGCTCCGCGCCCATGAGCGCGAGCAGCCGTGGCCCGAGCGTGACGCCACCGACAGCAAATATCGCGGCGGCCAGAACGCCCAGCGCCACCGCCTGCACCGCCGTCCGAGCGGCCCCATCGCGGTCGTGCTCGCCGATGCGGCGCGCGACCATGGCGGTTGCCCCGACGGCCAGACCGGCCGCGACCGCGTACAGAACGGCGAGCATCGACTCCGTGAGCCCGACGGTCGCCACCGCGTCCGCACCGAGCCGTCCGACGAAGAACACGTCGGTCACGGCAAACACGCTCTCGAGCGCCATCTCCAGCACCATTGGGACGGCGAGCAGGAGAATCGCTCGGCGCACGGACCCCTGAGTGAAGTCCTGCTGCGATCCGCGCAGCGCCTCTGTGACGAGGTGCCAGAATCCCTCCGCGGCCGGGCGGTCCGGCGACGCCGCGATCTCGTTCCCAACACGAAGGGACACGCTAGTGGGCGGTTCCTGATGCCGGGGCCGTCGCTCCGCCTGCGTCCCACACGACTCGTCCATCCAGGATCGTGAGCTCGCACTTCATGTCCCTGAGCGAATCGGTCGACACAGCATACGGGTTGCGGTCCCAGACGGCGACATTGGCGCGCTTGCCTCGCTCCAGGGTGCCGACGCGATCCTCGAGGAACAGCAAGCGAGCCGCCCACGAGGTGTACGACCGGAGCGCAACGTGGACATTGACGGATTGCGCCGTGCCGAAGGGCTGCGCGCCGTACGTCCCTTTGAGCGTCGTGCGTGCGACGGTGGCCCAGATCCCGTAGCGAGCGGGGAACGGCGTGACCGGATAGTCCGACCCGCCGCCCCAAGGGATGCCACGCTCGAGATACGTGTGAAACGGATTGAGGCGCTGGGCGCGCGCCGGACCGAAGTTGCCGGCATACGTATCGCCAATCCACCAGATGAATGGGGCCTGTGACTCTGGGTACGCCGCATTGTATTGCTTCTCCATCGCCGCCATCGACTCGATCGCGTGATCGGTGGGGATGTTTGCGTGGATGACGGTGTGTCTGAGACCGCGGGTGGGCGTTTCGCGGAGCACCGCCGCATACGTATCGACTACCCAGTCGATCGCGCGATCACCGATGGCGTGAGTCCCGACGTTGATCCCCGCGCGGTGGAACATGCGGACCATCTGTCGATACACCGCGGTATCCGTCGTCGGATATCCGTAATTGCCGGAGTCAACGGCGGTCGAGTTTTTGTGCCATGGATCGTAAACCCACGCGGTGCGGGCGCCGCCGCTGCCGTCCATGTAGATCTTGGCGCCGCCAGCGAACAGCAATCCGTTGCCCAGCGAGGCCGGAGGACGCGGGAGGGCCGATAAGCGCATCAGGACTTCCCGGGCCGACTCCACGCTTTCCCCGGCGTGAAGGAGCGCGAACACTCGTTCGTGCAGCTGGCCTTCGTCCAGCAGCGAGCGATACGCATCCCAGAGCTCGGGCCGCGTATCGGCTTCCTTGATCGCAGTCATCCCCTCGCGGTGCAACTCATCGATGGTAGTGAGAATGCTTCGCTTGATCTGTTCCTGCGAGAAGGGCGGCACGTGGCTCTGCACGAGCGTCTGCGCCGCCTCCTTGAGCACGCCCGTGGGTTCGCCGTCAGCGGTGCGGTCGATCGTCCCCGCTGCCGGGTTCGAGGTCTGCCTGGTGATCCCGGCCAGTCGGAGGGCATAGCTGTTCGCCACACCGTAGTGACCCGTCGTGTGCTCCAACCACACGGGATTGCTGGGAGTCGCCGCGTCGAGGTCCTTCGCGTACACATAACGGTGGTCGGCGAGCTTCCCCTCGTCCCACCCCTCGCCGAGTACCCATTCGCCGGGTTGGCGCGTGGCGACGGCGGCACTGATGCGCCGCACTACCTGCTCGACGCTGGCAGCATCGCTCAGATCCACGTGGAAGAGTTGCGCGGCCCCTCCGTCCGCGAAATGGCCGTGCGAGTCGATAAGTCCGGGGGTCGCGGCGCGTCCGTGGAGGTCGATCACACGGGTGCCTGATCCGCGGAAGCGCAGCACCTGGTCCGTCGTTCCGACCGCCACGATCTCTTCGTGGCGGATGGCGAGCGCTTCCGTGACATGGTCCGCGGAATCCATTGTCAGGATCGCGCCGTGAATCAAGATGAGATCGGCCTGCGAGTTCGTCTGTCCCATGGCGGCGGACGCGAGCAGCAGTGCGGCAACGCTCTCGAAGAGAATGGTGCGCATGGGCTCAAGCTAGGTAATGCTGAACGGCGGGGTCAGGGGTCGGGGGTCGGGGGTCGGGGAACAACACTCGAGGGCCAGCGACGGCAACGCGTCACTGGCCCTCGATGTTGTTGTAGTTCCCTGGTCCCCGACCCCTGATCCCTGACCCCGCCGTTCAGCCCTTAATGACAACTCCCCGCTACGATGCTCCCGCGCCACAGATCGACCGTGCAGGTCGTCGACGGCGCGCCGATGATCGACTCGTTGTAGGTCTCGAGTGTCGCGTACTGGCTGCCCTGTCCCGATGCCGTACTGCTAAAGGTCAGGACCAGGTGCAGGTGATACGTCTTCGACACGGTCTCGTCTCCGGTCACCTCGAGGGTATCGCTCAACCAGCGAGTCCACGTCCCGCCCAGCGGATAGCAGTCGCCGTGGCCATGGGTCGCGATGGAGACATTGGTCGTGGTGTCGTAGGCCAGCCATTTGTGCATCCGCTGTTCGTGCGTGCTCTTGAAGAAGACGGAGTCGAACGACGCGGCGCTGCCGCTCCACACGTGCGTCGGCGCCGTGGACAGCAGCATGTTGTTGCCCGGCAGGCGCGTGCCGGCCACGGTGTCGGCTCTCGTGCCATGGTGGCGGCCAGTCCACTGATGCCAGTCATTGTTGAAGTCGCCGCTGAACACGGACGTCGTTACCACGCGATTCGTGGAATCGGTGACGTAGCGTCGTTCGCAGCCAGCTTCGGAGAAGAACTGCCACGTCCGTGAATACGAGATCGTGTCGGTCGGATCCTTCGAAGGAAAGGTCCGCCTGTGACCAATGGAATCGGTCGGGCACGCGGAGTTGTTTGCCACGATGCCAGGCGGCAGGGTGCCCGCGAGACCGACATCCGCTTCGCTCTGTTGATAGTCGGCGATGGCAGCGCCAACCTCGCTGGCCAACACGCTCGCGACGTCTTGCGATATTTGGACGCCGACGGCGTTGGCTGTCACCGCTGGCGCGGTTGCGTGGTCGGTGCCCACACCATTACTGCACGCCACGAGCGCGACCGTCGCGCTCAAACCGATTGCCAAGGTGAGAGTACGGTGCGCCACGAGATACCTCCTCCGTGTGCGAGCGCCTGTGGGCGCGCGTGCGTTCGGCAAACGCCGCCTCTGAGCGGCGCGAATCGTCCGAGTTGACCCCTCTTCCAGCCGGTCAACTCCTGTCTCTAAGACGATCTCGTGTGGCTTTGGGGCAAACTCGCGCGCGGCCCGAACGGCCGGGGCGCGACTATCGCTGTCCAAAAGTGTGACAGCAGTTCTTCCCGACGGACGACAGCGATCAGAAGTGCAGGTCGAGGTTCAGGAAGATGCTCCGCGCGGGAGGATAGGGAGCGAGCTCGACTCCGCGGACGGGGGTGAGTCCGCTGGACACGCTGACTTCGGGATCCAACCCGTTGTACGATTTGCCGTACCACGCGAGGAGATTGCGGCCCTCGACCGATAACCGCGCTCCCGAGAAGTGCACGGGTCCGGCCCAGTGCATCCACGCCTGCGGCAGCTCGTAGCTCAGGCTCAGCTCGCGCAGCTTGACGAAGGTGGCCGGCTGCAAATAGGTGTACGGACTCCCGCCAGTGTACGCCGCGTAGCCCGTCCGAGAGGCGGCGGTGTCAGCCAATAGGCTGGGACCACTCGCAAACATGTAATCGGTCACGTTCGCGACCGTGCCACCCCGATGCCAGTCCAGGAGTCCGTACAATCGCAACCGCTTCCACGTGAGCTCCTGCGATCCGGTGACGACGAACGACGGCTCGTAGTCGCCGACTTGTAACGGGCCGTTCGCTGTGGCGACTCCGGGAGCGACGATCTGCGACATGGACCGACCCTGCTGGAGCTCGGCCTCCGTGCCCGGCCCAAACACGTCGGGGAGCGTGGCCGGCAGCGTCGGCATCGAGTTCACGACGCTGTAGTTGCGATAGAACGTCGCCCCCGACGTCCAGCTGAAGCCGTTCGACAGCTGTACGGGCGTCGCAATTACGGCGAGCTCGAGGCCGGAGTTCGTGAACGCACCGCCATTGAACTGCGTCGTGGTCGCGCTTTTCCCAGAGCCGATGGTGCCCAGCAGCAGGGCATTCGAGATGTGCTTTTGGTACACCGTCGCCGACAGCTGTGCGCGTGATCGCAGCATCGTGACATCGAAACCAAGCTCCGTTTCGCGCTCCGCTTCCGGCGTGAGCGTCGAAGCCGGCCCACTGCTACCAGCCGGATCGAAGGTCGGATACGGGACCGCATTTCCCGACTGGCCGTACGCGGCGCGCAGCTTGACGTCGTCGACGAGGCTGCCGAACGATGGGATGTGATAGGACGCGGCGAGGCGCGGGTACGCATACAGCTTGTTGATGTTAGCGTTGGCCGTCGAGCGTTCGGCAGTGAGACCGCCCGTAACCGTCAGCGTCGAAGCCAGCGTGATGAGCTGTTCTTGCCCGTAGAACAGCTGATCCATCTGGGTCGCTTGGTACGAGTACAGGATCTGCAACACCCCGGACGGGGGCGAAGTCGAGACCAATCCACTTGTCACATTGATCGGATTCGTCACGTTACGATAATCCGTCGAGAGGCCCGCCGATGTGGTAAGGTCCAGGTTCGAAGAGGCGGTTATGTGGTGGACGAGGTTGACCGCGTAGTTGGAGTAGTTGCTCACGGCATGGTTGGTGACCGCCGTGCCGGGGAGCAATTGGCTGGCTTCCTCCTCCAGCGTCGCGGGCGCGAGCAGTAGATCGTGCAGATTGGAGCGATCCACACCGCCGAGCACGCTCAGACGGAGGCTTTGGCGCTCAGTCGTCCAGAGCGCATAGCTCGCGCTACCACCTCCGATGAACCGCGAGAGGGCTTGTGGAGTCTCAACTTGCGACGCGTCCGCAAAAGGATTGGCAGGCCCGAAGGGATTGACTGGCCAGCTGCCGTCGGGCTTCTGCTGGTCGAGGGCGAGGAACTGCGGGGTGTAGGACAACGCGCCGTAGGGTGACAGCTGCGGGTTGTCGGCACCACTCACGCCCCGTCGGGTCTCGTCGTGGATGTAGTTGGCGTTCAGCGAGATTGAGAGCACGGCATTCAACCGCTGCGTGACGTTGGCACGCACGGCCTGCTTGGTGTAGCCGGTATTGATCATCGTGCCGTTGTCATCTTTGACGAGGCCCGACGCGTAGTACTGCGTGCCGCCCTGTGTCCCACCCACATTGAGGTCCGACTCGTACGACACTCGGCCGCTGCCGAACAGCGCGCCCTGATAGTTCTGCGGTCCAGCGTACAGCGACGCGATCTGCGCGTTGTCTCGGACGATGGCGCTGCCGGTATCGTGCTTGACGTCCTCAGCGTACCACGTCTGCGCACTGGCCAGCGTCGGGAATGAACGGAGCAAGAGGGTATTGGCGTCGCGGAACTCACCGACCTTCTCGGACAGGTTCCAGCGCGGCTGGCCCGGCGTGCCCTTCTTGGTCGTGATGATGATGACGCCGGATGACGCCCGCGAGCCGTAGATCGCCGCGGACGACGCCCCCTTGAGCACCTCGACGCTCGCGATGTCCTCGGGATTCAGGTCGCTCACCCGGTTCACGCCGAGTCCCGGATCCGTCGTCTCGTTGTTCACGACGACGCCGTCGACGACGTAGAGCGGCGAGCCACTCGCATTGATTGAGGTGACGCCGCGGATCTGGACCTGGACCCCACCCCCGGGCGCGCCGCCGTTGTTCTGCTCGAAGAGCGCCCCCGGTACCTGACCCTGCAGCGCCGTCTCCACCGTCGGCGTCGCGGTCTCGTTCAGCTCCTGACTCGGGACGACGGCCACCGCACTCGCGGCACTCGCGGCACTCACGGTGGTCGCGAGACCCGTGACCACCTGTGCCTCGAGACGGAAGACATCCTTGCGTAGAACGACGGTGTAGTCACTGCGGTCGGCGGCGAGCAGGATCCGCGCGCTCACGAAACCCGTCGCGCGGACGGTGATCATCCTGGCGCCCGCGGGGCGACTGAAGGCGAACGAGCCGTTGTCGCCCGTCAAGGCATTGACCGTGTCGGCGCTCACAGCGACTGTCGCGGCGCTCACTGGTGTATCGTCTGCTTCGCTGACGACGTGTCCGGTGATTCGGCCCTGGCCGTACGCCACTGTCGCGCGGCCGACCAGCAGCAGGCTGGCGGCGAGCACGGGCAGGCGTGCGGCCCATCCAGTCGGATGCGCCATTGGTACACCTCTCGGGGCATGCGTCGCGCAACAGGCGCCGACCCTCGGTGTACAGACCGCGCGCCAACGATCGGCGGTACCGGTACCGCGACATCCACCGGCCGCCGAATTTTCGCTCCATCATAGGAGCGGGCCGCGAGTTGTCAATTCGGAAAATGCTTGACGATGACTAGCGTCCAGCGTCTAACACTGGGTCGTGCGAGAAGAACCCTGCCGGTACGAGCCGGAAGCCGACCGTGTACGTGGGCATCAGCGGCCAATCCTCTGTCCGCGGCAAGTGCGTGACCCCCAGTGTGTACCACAGCACCACGTCCTGGTCGTCGATCGGCCGGTCGGCCGCGGTCCACCGTACGAGCCCTTGCGACGTGGTATCATGGCTCGGCACTTCGCCGGCCGCGTACATCTCGTCGCGGTTGTACGGTGTCACCCACAGCTCATGCCCCACGAAGCCCGCTCGGCTGCGCGGACCTGAGGTCGGCGAGGGGTAGGGCCGGACCTGTTCACCGGGCAGCAGCGCGTAGCCCGTCGGCTGCCCGAATGCGTTGGTGTCTCGCGTGCTGATGACCCGCCACTGTCGCCACCCCGAGACACCTTGATCCTGCAAGGCGTCGCTTTCGGTCCGCAAGGTACGCGCGCGAGCTGCAAACCACTCCCCGCGGGCGTTGTCAGGACCCAGCGGCAGTCCGCTCGCTGTTATCTGCATTACGCGGTTGTGGTCCGGTCGATCGATGTCGAAGTCGAGCCGGTAGCTGAAAAAATGTTGATGGATAGGCGCTGACACACCAGGTGCGACCAGATGGCTGAACATCACTGAGTTCGCGCTTCGCGCAGTCGTGTCATGCTCTTCTACGGCATCGCGGTTGTTCACGATGCCAGTCAGCGCGGCTTGGACCTGGATCGAGCCGTCCTCACGGAAGGTCCAATCGAAGACGTAGTCGTAGTTGTCGGCCGTGCAAAAGCCGCGCACGACCAGCTCGCGTGCTTGGCGGGCGGTGTTTCCATGCCGCCACTCCACCGCGCTCTCTCGCTCGAACACCGCGATGGCCCGTGGGAGCTCGACCGCATGCCCCCTGTCATCCGCGAAGACCGCTGGCACGAACACCGCGGTCGTCGGCGCGTCCTCCCCGGGTACCGCGGAGGTCATGCCAAATGCGCCCAGTCCCACATCTCCTTCATCCATCGGATACCAGCTGCCGAAAACCGGATCGCCATAGGGTGCGATCATTTCCGAGATCGACGCGCGGTAGAGGACCGAGCGCACCCTTCCCTGGTCCACGAAGCCGACGTCGTACAGCTCGAGGCCGCGGCGAGGGTCGACGGCGGCGCGGAGGCGCCACCGGCCCCATTGGATCGCCGTCCCGTGCATCTCGAAGGAGCTCGCGGGATGATCCATGTGGGGACCCGCGCCGAGGGTACGGGCGAGCTGAGTCGCGGGATGAGCATCGGCGGCTGCTACGGAACCGGTATCGCGCAAGGAGTCGACGATCCCGCGGGTCAGGTTCTCCCAGAGACCCAGCGTGGCCAGGCGCCGTGCGCCCATATCGCTGGCGTCCCGGTCGAATACGAAGCCCGCTGCAACGCGCTCACCGTTGTGCTGGCGCAGGACATAGTCCGAGGCGACGAGTTTCCGTGCTCCAGGCATTGAGGGACCCGCAGCGAAGATCGGCTCGACGCGGAGCCGAGATTGCTCAGAGAACCCACGGCGTGCGACTGCCGCACGAAATCGGGGATCGGCTGTTGCGATCTCAGTCGCTCGGGCAATGACGAGATTCAGGCTTGGTGGGTCGGCGGGGGGCAGGTCCGTCCACGAGATGATCTCGCGGCGTCCCGGATCGACGACGCCGCGGCTCGCGACTCCGGTAGTCCAGTCGTACAGCACGACCGATGCTGCCCGAGGGGCAGGCTGACCGCCGCTTGGCGAGGCGAGGACATCCTGCTTCGCCGGCTCGGCGAGCGCGAGCGATCCGATACGGGTCGCCAGGTGCACCTTGCCTGACTTCGACAACACGCCGACGGTGGCGTCGATCTCGGTTCTCGTCAGGGGATCGAGTGGATACGCGACAGGTGCCTGCGCTCCGGCCGCCAGCGGAGCTACGCATATCGCCACCGCCAACGAACTTGCCGCGAGCAACGCCAGCCCGCGGCGTGGCGGTTGGTCAGATCCACCCGGTTCTTTGGACTTCATTGGCGCCTCGCTCGTTGTGATGGACACGCGGATAACGTCCAACGTATGGCGTCCAACGTCTAGCGCTTCAGCGCAACGGTGGCGCCAGTGGTTGTTTGGGCATGCCGCCACCGCCGACGCTCTGCGCGGAATTGTTGGTGACGACGGCGAGATACGGCGAGATTCGAGCGAGGTCGCGACTCGCATGGGATCCGATTGCGGCGGGGCAGGGTGGACGCGCCTGCCGAATATTGCCGACCACACTACCGCAACGCCACAGATATCCCACATTTGGTTCGTCTAGCGTCTCATCGACGCAGACTTCCCTCAGCGCTCGATTGTGCCCGATACGTCTACTTCAAGCCGGAGCATTCGTGACTCTGTCCCTGCCGATCCGCCGAGGCCGCCTCCGAGACGCTGCGATCGTGGTGGTGGCCATCACTGTCGCGATGCCCCCAGGCGTTCCTGCTCAGTCGTTTCCGAGCTCGGGTGAGGCGGTCATCGGCGCCATGCATCAACGGTACGCCGATACGTGGTATGAAAGCGTAGCGTTCACCGAGACGACGACGCGCCGCACGCCCGCGGATACCATGGTGACGGAGACGTGGAAGGAGGCACTCCTCGTTCCCGGTCGGCTGCGCATTGATGTCGAGGGGTCAAACCCCAAGCTCTCCTACATTTGCAGGGGAGATTCATTCTACGTCGTGCATGGAGACAGCGTCACCCGTCTCAAGCGGCGCAACCTGCTGCTTCTCATGGGCTTTGATGTCTATCGACAGCCAGTCGAGCAGACGCTGGGCGAGCTCCGGGCGCTCCACTTCGGGCTGACGTCAGTGCGCACCGACACGTGGGAGGGGCGGCAAGTCTACGTGATCGGCGCGGCCAAAGGCGATTTGCACTCGAGGCAGCTCTGGATCGACCAGGATCGCCTGCTGTTCATGCGGATGCTGCAGCCCAACGATCAAGACAGTACGAAGACGGATGATGTTCACTTCGACAATTACAAACTCGAGCCACACGGCTGGATGTCCGAGACTGTCATTGAAACGACGGATGGCAAGCTGACGCTCAAGGAGGAATACGCCAACGTGCACATCAACGCTCGCCTCGACCCGGCGATGTTCGTGCCGCCGACATAGACGCGTCGCAGCGACACGCGCCACGACGTTCGCGTGTGGTGCGGTGCTCCTCCTCTCGGTCACCTCGCCGCTCGCCGCACAGCCGGGTGGTGCGAGCGGCCATGTTGCGCGCCGCACCTCACTCGCTGACGTCCCGATTGCTGCCCGGGTGCATCTCCCCGGGTCACCGGACTGGATGGCGGTTGGTTTTGGCTCGCTCTGGGTCGTGAACTACAAGCCGGATCGCGTCTCGAGAGTCGATCCGGCGACGGGCACGGTGCTCGCCGACGTGCCGCTCGGCGGCAAAGCCTGTCTGGGCATCGTCGTGACGGTCGATCGCGTGTGGGTGCCGACGTGCGGCAAAGTCGTGCTCAACGCGGTCGATCCGCGGACCAATCGGGTCGTGACGCGACGCACTCTTCCGATCACGGTCAGCGTCGAGGGGTCGTTCGCATTCGCGGGTGGCAGCTTCTGGCTGCCAGTGACTGGACGCGACTCCAGCTCCAGGGCGGTGGCGCGCATCGATCCGCACACCGGCGCCATCCAGCGGTTGATCTCCGTTGGGCGGGGCTCGGAAGCTCTCGTCGCTGGGTACGGAGCGGTCTGGGTAGCGAGTAGCGGCACCGATGCGGTGCTCAAGATCGACCCTGTGCAGAACCGCGTCACATTGCGTATCCCGGTCGGGCCTTCACCGAAGTTCATGGCCGTAGGCGTGGGCGCAGTCTGGGTGCAGAACCGCGGAGATGGCTCTGTGTCTCGTGTGGACCGGCACACCGACAGGGAGGTCGCCCGCATCGAGGCCCATGCCCCGACCCGGTACGGCGACATTGCCGTCGGCGACGGCGCGGTGTGGCTGGCTGTCGACTCGACGCCCATCACGAGCATCGATCCCCGCACCAATAGCCTGTCGTATCAGGTCGTCGGCGGCAGCGGTGCTGACGCACTCCGTGTCGGATTCGGCGCGGTGTGGGTCGCCGACCATGCGCACGGCGAGGTGTGGCGCATTGATCTGGCAAAGCTCCGCGCGCTCGCGGGAACACCGTGAACGCGGACGCCCCTCACTGCGGGGTGATGTCGGTGACGGGCAGGTCCCAGTGGGCCAGCAAGATCTCGAAGCGCCGCTGTTCTTCGCGCTTGTACGTGTCCTGATCGGGGTAGAGCTGTTTGATCGTCGCAGCCTCCGTCGGATCAGCAGTCGTGGCGGCGGTCGAGTTCTTGAAGCGAATGGTCACCCGGTAGTCCCAGCGGCCGTCCTCGGTCATGTGGTTTGCGGGCGTCTCGATCTTCACCGACAGCATACGGCCGTTCTCGACTCCCTTCTTCAGGATCGGGTAGTGGTTCTTCAGGAACAACTGGAGGAACTCCTGCTGGTGGCCCCACTGCGTCTTGTAGTAGTACTCCATCACGTACGGCTGATTTGCACTTACCTGGGGTGGGGCGCCTTGAGCGCGGGCCAACTGGGCGCCCAGCATCACGGCACCCACAGCAAGGACATTTCGCACTCGGCCTCCTGGTTGGGAGAATGGGCGACAAGGTCAGATGAGTCGAACCATCCAACCTGGCGAAACCACTGCTACGCTTGGACGTTGGACGTTAGAAAACAAACCTCAGGGATGAGCTAGATCCACTCTGACTCGCCTCGAGGTTTGTTTTCTAACGTCCAACGTCTAACGTCCAACGTCTAACGTCCAACGTCTAACGTCTAACGTCCAACGTCTAACGTCTAACGTCCAACGTCCAACGTCCAACATGGACCACCCGTCAGCAGCCCCGCTTCGCATTGGTGCGTGGGATGTGGATCCCATTGCCGGCAGCCTTTCGCGTAACGGAGAGATCGTCCGCGTCGAGGCGCGGACGATGCGGCTGCTGCTCTGCCTCGCGGGGCGCGCGGGCGAAGTGGTCAGCATCGATGAGCTACTCAGAGAGGTCTGGTCTGGCGTCATCGTCACGTCGGACTCGGTCTACCAGGCCGTCACATTGCTCCGCCGTGTGCTTGGCGACGATCCCAAACAAGGACAACGAGTCGCATGACGAGCTCGACTGCCATCCCGAAGAACAGGCCGCACACGAGCGGGTGGTCTGTCATGAACGTCAATCGGCGACTTGCCACGTAGTAGATCGTTGCCGCTGACGTCGCGATGAAGAAATGCAGGAAGACCCCGAGCGCGTATGTACCGGCGCCGCCCTGGAGTGCCTGCCGGCCCAGCAGGCCGCCGGCGATCGTCAGCGGAATCTTCCATCCAAACAGGATGCAGGCCTGTGTCAGGTCCAACGTCCCGGCGACCAGGCCCCCCACCGCGATCGCCAACACCGGGTTGTTTTTCTCCAGTGGCCGAGCGATGGCGGCTGCAATCATTGGGGTATCCTCTCTTCCCGTGTTTCGAATCGACCTGCTGCAACGGTATCCGGCGGGCCCGCGGAAGTCCTGAACGTTCCCTGAAACACTTTGAAGAAGGCTGAAACCGTCGGGCCGGCCGCGCCGCGCCCGCGACTCTCTTTCCAAATGGGACCGGACGCGCCATGATCTCCTGCGGTCGCGCACGGCCGCAGCGTCGGCGGTGCGCGTGTCCTCCCCATGATGCGGAGCGCTGCCATGCCGACTGGCCTTCGATCCAGACTCGTCGCCCTCGTCTTTTCCATCGCAGTTGCCCAGGGGGCCCAGGGGCAGGCGCTGCGGGCCATGACGCTGATCGACTTCATGAACATCCCGACGGTGAGTGACCCGCGTCTCTCGCCCGACGGGCACGAGATCGTCTTCGTCAAGTCGGAGCCGGACTGGAAGACCGATAAGCGGGTGGGCCACATCTGGCGCGTCAGTGCCGATGGCTCCGGTCTCATCCAAATGACCAATGGCACCGAGGGCGAGAGCAGTCCGCGGTGGTCACCGGATGGGAAGACGATCGCGTTCGTGGCCAAACGGACGTCGGATCGCGACAGCGTCGCGCAGATCTTCCTCATCGCGCATGACGGCGGAGAAGCGCAGCGACTCAGCCACCACGCGACGGCGGTCTTCAGTATTGACTGGTCGCCGGACGGCACAACGATCTACTTCCGGGCCAACGAGCCGAAATCAGACCAGCAGAAAGCCCGTGAGAAGGCCAAGGATGACGTGTTCATGTTCGACGAGGACTACCACCAGGAACACCTCTGGCGCGTCGCCGTCGCGACGAAGGCCGAGCATCGGATTACCAGCGGGGATTATTCGGTCTGGGCATACGCGCTTTCCGAAGACGGGAAGCACATCGCCTTCATTCGAAGCCCCACCCCACTGCTTGGCGATGATGGGCTCAGCGAAGTCTGGGTGATGGATGCTGACGGTGCGAACGCTCGGCAGATCACGCACGACAACGTCCCCGAGGGTGGTGCGGCGCTCTCACCGGATGGCTCGCAAATCCTCTTTCTGGCGCAGGCCAACCAGCAGTTCGAGCCGTACTACAACCGCAAGATTTTCGTCGCGTCGTCGAGCGGCGGCGAGCCACACGTGCTCATGCCTGAGATGCCCTACGAAGTCGAGCGGGCCGAATGGTCTCGCGATGGGCAGTCGATCTACTTCGTGGCGAACATGGGCGTGCACAGCGAGCTGTTCAGAGTGGCGCTTTCCTCGGGAAAGCCCGAGCAATTGACCAAGGGAGATCACGCGCTTGGTGACTGGACCTGGTCCAACGCCGCCAACGCTCACGTCTTCACACTGCACGAGATGACGAGCCCGGGAGAGGTGTGGCTGCTTCGGGCGGACGCGACGGCGCCGCAGAAAGTCACCACCGTATTCGACTACCTGCCACGTCAGTTCCGCCTGCCTCGCCAGGTGCGGGTCGACTGGAAGGGAGCCGATGGCGTCACGGTCGAGGGCCTCCTGATGTATCCGCTGGACTACGAGACCGGCCATCGCTACCCGCTCGTCGTCCAGACGCACGGCGGCCCGCAGGCATCGGACAAGTTCGGGCTTGGCGGAAGCCAGAACTACCTTCCCGTGCTCGCCGCCCGGGGATACGCGGTGCTGCAGCCCAACTACCGAGGTAGCACAGGCTACGGCGATGCTTTCACGCGCGACATGGTCGGGCACTACTTCAAGAACGCGCACCTCGATGTGCTGGCCGGCGTGGACTATCTGATCAAGACGGGCGTCGCCGACTCCGCGCACCTCATCAAGATGGGATGGAGTGGCGGCGGCCACATGACGAACAAGATCATCACGTATACCACTCGCTTCAAAGCGGCATCGTCCGGCGCCGGGGCGGCGGACTGGGTCTCGATGTATGCGCAAAGCGACGTGCGCAGCTACCGCACGCCCTGGTTTGGCGGAACGCCGTGGCAGAAGAATGCGCCGATCAGTGTCTACTGGGACAATTCGCCGCTGAAGGATGTCTGGAAGGTGAAGACGCCCACGATCTTCCTGGTTGGGCAGAACGACCAGCGCGTGCCGGAGCCCCAGTCGGTCGCGATGTACCGCGCCCTCAAGAGCAATGGCGTCCCGACGCATTTGTATGTCGCGCCGCGCGAGCCACACGGGTGGGAGGAGCTCAGGCACGTCTTGTTCAAGATGAATGTGGAGCTCGACTGGTTCGAGACGCAGGCGATGCATTGTGCGTATGTCTGGGACAAGGCTCCTGGAGACAGCACATTCGGACGTGACCGCCGCGGCGAAGAGGACAGCAGCGGGCGACTGAAGCGTGGCCCCTATTGAGCCCTTCGCCTCATCATCCACAGCACGTCCCAGTACCTGCCGAACTTGCGGCCGACTTCGGGGAATGTGCCGATGGCGTTGAAGCCGAACCGCTCGTGGAGGGCGTTCGATGCCGGATTGGGCTGCGCGATCCCGGCGACAATGCAACGCACGTCCTCCGCTTCGATCAGGGGAAACAGCTCTCGATAGAGCTGGGTCCCGATGCCTCTCCCGGTCGCCTCAGGGCGGCAGGTGATGGTAGCTTCGACCGTCGTCTCGTACGCTTCCTTAGGGCGAAACGGCCCGGTCCCCGCATATCCGACGAGATGACCGGTGGCGTCTTCCGCAACGAGCAGACGGTGGCGCCGTCCATCAGCGTGGTCGTGAAACCAGGCGACCCGTTGCTCGACAGAGAAGGGCCGCACGTCGAACGTGGTGTGCGCGTTCACCACGTAGTGGTTGTAGATCTCCGTGAGTTGTGGCAGGTCCGCCAACACTGCGGGTCGGATGATGAGAAAGGACAAAGGGCCATCCCGGTGCGGGGTCGGGGTAGCCCGAACCGCGCAGGCCAATCCGACGCGCCACGCCCGGCCATTGCAGGTGGCTCACCCGATCCAGGATCTATCGGCGGCGGCGTTTGGACGCAACTTCTTGACTGTTGGGCTCAGTCGATGGCTGGTCAAGGGCCGGTGGGTCGGAGTGGCCTGAGCATATGGCCGAATGGCGCTGGCTTGGAGAGAACGCCTTCACAAGGGGTGGAAGACGATGGGATCCTGCATTGCTGCGAGGGCGTGGCGTTCACGACTGACTGGCGGGCGCCGCATGCGTCGCCCCTACCCGCCTGTCCACAGAGACCATGTGGTCGGTGCAAGAACTGCGGGCGGGGCACGCGTTGTTTTGCGCGCCGCCGGTTGTGTACTCGCGTCAGTTTCGCTGGCGGGAACGTTGATCGGCTGCACGCGCGCCTCGCACACGCCCGGCGATGTGACGGCGGCGCGGCTCGCCGCCGGAGATCAGAACCCCGAGAACTGGCTCACCCTCGGACGTGACGGGCGCCAGGACTATTTCTCGCCGCTCGCCTCGATCGACAAGGACAACGTCGGCCGACTCGGATTTGCGTGGGCCTATGACCTCGGCACCTCGCGTGGCCAGGAGGCGACGCCGATTGTGGTGGATGGGGTGATGTACACCTCCGGCTACGTCGGCATCGTGTACGCGATCGATGCGGCCACAGGCAAAGAGATCTGGCGATTCGATCCTCACGTGGCGGACGCGTACATCCGCAATCCGTGCTGCGACGCCGTCAACCGCGGGGTAGCCGTCTGGCAGGGGCGCGTCTACGTCGCGTCAGTGGACGGTCGGCTGCACGCCCTCGATGCGGCAACCGGGAAGGAGATCTGGGCGGTCGACACTTTCGTCGATCACGACCGCTCGTATTCCAGCACCGGCGCTCCAATCGTCGCCCACAACGTCGTCGTCATCGGGAACAGCGGCGGCGACATGGATCGCGGCGCCGTGCGTGGCTACGTGTCGGCGTACGACCTGGCGAGCGGCGCGCTCAAGTGGCGCTTCTTCACGGTCCCTCCCGCACCCGGCAAACCGCTCGAGCATCCGGAGCTCGAGTTGGCGGCGAAGAGCTGGGCGCAGGGGCGTAGTGCCGAGTTTGCAGGCGGCGCCACCGTTTGGGACGGGATGAGCTACGACCCCGATCTCAATCTTCTCTATTTCGGTACCGGCAACGCCGCGCCGTACGACGTGCGGAAGCTCGGCGCCGGCAACGGTGACATGCTCTTTGCCTGCTCGATCCTGGCTGTCAATCCTGATAGCGGCAGGATGGCCTGGTACTACCAGGCCACACCGGGCGACAAGTGGGACTACGACGCGTCGCAAAAGCTGACGTTGGCGGACCTGGTGATCGATGGAAAGACTCGGCACGTGATCATGCAGGCCAACAAGAACGGGTTTTTCTACGTCCTGGACCGCAAGACGGGTGAGCTTCTTTCAGCGAAGAACTTCGCCTTCGTCAACTGGGCGTCAGGAGTCGACCCGAAAACGGGGCGGCCGACACTCACGCCCCACGCCGACTACTACGGCAAGCCGAGTGACATTTACCCATCCGCCGTCGGCGCGCACACCTGGCAGCCAATGTCGTACGACCCGCAGACGAAGCTCGTCTACATTCCCGTCATCGACATGGGGAACCTGCTCTTCGATCTCGAGAGCAATGGTGGAAGGATGAAGTACGTGAATGGCACGTTCACGATCGGGATGATCACCCCGGACGACGGCTACGATCCCGCTTCGATCAAGTCACTCTATGGACCCCTCCCCGATCTCGAAGCGGTTCGTGCACAGCGGCCGGGCCAGAAACTGGTGCGCGAGTTCATCCGGGCCTGGGATCCTGTGGCGCAGGCGGCGGTCTGGGAGCACGACGTCTCTTCGGGAACGTTTCGACCGGAGGGGGGCATCCTGAGCACTGCCGGCAACCTCGTGTTTCAGGGTCACAGCACCGGCGACCTCGCCGCATACAGCGCGGACAGTGGTCGCGAGCTCAAGGCAATCGCGACCGGCAGTCATATGATGGCCGCGCCAATCACCTATGCGGTCAATGGAGTGCAGTACGTCGCCGTGCAGGCGGGATACGGTGGGAGTGTCATGACGATGGGGCCCATCCCGCCTGGCAGCGCTGAGCACACGTACAGCAACGAGAATCGAATCCTGGTGTTCAAACTGGATGGAGGGCCCGTACCGATGCCGCCGCTTCGGCCGGCGGAGCCGTTTCCGGCGCCGCCCCCGAGCAAGGCGAGTCGGGCCGAGCTCGAGCGCGGCGAGAGCAAGTTCATCGAGCAGTGCAGCCGCTGCCACGTGTTCGGGCCCAGCGTGACGCCGGACCTGCGCAAGCTGACCCCGCCTCTTCACGCCGCCTTCAAGGACATCGTGTTGAACGGCACGCTGGCGTCTCAGGGCATGGAGAAGTTCGGCGATCTTGTCAGCCCCGCCGACGTGGATGCGATCCATGCCTACCTGATCGACCTGCAGCGTCAGGGCTACGCTGCACAGCAGCGGTCGCAGTAGGGTCGGCGAGGAGGTTCGGGTGCTGGAGCTCCCGTATTGCAGGCTGGAGGGTCGATTCGTGTGTCTCGAGGCACTCGCGGCGGCCGCCATCATTCCCTCGTGAGCGTCGTTCTCTGATGCACTGTGCCGCCGCTCTTTCCCTGGCCCTTTTGGCGGCCGCCTCGACCGCCGGGGGCTATCGATCGGGACAAGACGCTCCGTCCATCGCGAGCGGCCCGACAGAGGAGACATTGCGTACGCCAAAGTGGTGCGCGGGCCAGCCAAGGCCGCAGTACGCGTCCCTCACCCGAATCTCGGTACGTTCGACGTGGTTCGAGGTGTACCAGGTCGATCCCGGCGTGTACGCCATCTACGAGCCGCATCAGTGGGAGGAGGTCATTCTCATACCTGATCGTCGGCACCGATCGCGCGCTGCTCTTCGATACCGGTATGGGCATTGCGGATATCCGCGCGGTGGTCCAGCAGCTGACACAGCTCCCGATCGAGGTGATGAACTCGCACACGCACACTGACCATATCGGCGACAACTGGGAATTCGATCGGATTCTCGGGCTCGACACGCCGTACACCCGGGACAACGCCGCTGGGTACCCGCATGCGGCCGTCGCCGCCGAGGTCACTGCCGATCATTTCTGCGCCCCGCCACCAGCCGGCTTCGATACGGGAAGCTATCGGATCCGCCCGTTCCGCATCACGCAAACGGTCGCCGACGGCTCGGTGATCGCGCTCGGCGGCCGACAGCTCGCGGTGTTGCACATTCCTGGGCACGCACCCGATGCCGTCGCGTTGTTCGACGCCGAGCGCGGGGAGCTCTTTACAGGCGACACGTTCTACGAGGGGCCCATCTTCGTGTTCGCTCGAGGGGCCGACTTCGCAGCCTTCACGCGTTCGGCAGATCGGCTGGCGACGCTCGTGCCCCGACTGCACAAGCTCCTGACGGCGCACAACATTGCGGTGTCCAACCCCGCGCTGCTGCTTCGCTTACGAGACGCGGTCCATGCCATTGGACGCGGCACCGTGACGGGCACAGCTGACAACGGCATCGTGATCTACGACTTCGGTGCCTTCTCCGTCATGGTGAGAAAACGGACGTAGCGGCGAATGGCGTGGCGGGACACCGGGTGACGGGCATTGAGGTGTCCTCGGCAGACCGGCGTTGTAACAGATGACCCGCCACCTATGGTCTAATCTGTGAAATGCCGGCCGAGCATCTGCAGTTCGTAAAGCGATCTGACGAGCAGTTGATGGCTGCCGTGCAGGGTGGAGACGGCGGAGCCCTGGGCACGCTTTTCGACCGCCATCATCGGGCTGTTCACGCACTGTGCGTCCGTCTGAGTCACGACGCCGACTTGGCCGACGACATTGTGCAGGAGGTCTTCCTGCGCGTCTGGCGATACGCACGGACTTTTCGTGGCCGGTCAATGTTTCGCACCTGGCTCTACCGGTTGGCGTACAACGTGTGCTCGGACTTGCAGCGGCAACACGCGAGATGGCAGAGACATTCGGAGTTGGACACCCTCGCCTCCGAGCCGCCCTCAGAGGAGCTGGCAAACCGTCATGTCGTTCTCGAAGCGGCATTGTCTCGGCTTTCTCCGGCGCACCGGGCGGTGTTGGTGCTGAGTCGGTTTCACGGCCTTGGATACGAAGAGATCGGTCGGATCGTTGGTTGCTCGCCCGGCGCGGCGCGAGTGCGACTCCACCGCGCTATTAACGAGCTTCGTCAGTTGTATTTCGCGCTCGAGGACACATGCACGTCAGTTGCGACGACTTCCGTGCGACGCTGATCGAGGCTGTCGCCGTCGGCAGAGCGCCGGGCGACCCTGCAGTGCTCGCCCACATTGAATCGTGCCCTGCCTGCCGGGCAGCGCGCGCGGATTACGAACGGCTGTGGAAGGAGATGGGGAGCTTGGTGACCCCAGAGCCTGCCCCGGACGCGCGCATCCAGTTTCGCCGGCGACTCGCTGCCGCCGGCCTCGCGTCCTCTCGTCCGGTGTCCAGCCGAGCGCTGGCGGCGATCGTGGGGGCTGCTGCTGCCGTAGCTCTGTTTGCCGGCCTCGGCGGGTACCGCCTGGGGGTGCACCACGCTGGCGAGGGAATGGATGTCGCGCAGAGCACAGCCGCGAGCCCGCAGCCGGCCTTTCTGCTGTTGCTGCATGAGGACTCAACATTCCGTCTCGGCGAGCCCTACAAGTCGACGCACGCCCTCGCTGAGGAGTATTCACAATGGGCCGACGGGCTTCCGGGCGGAGCGTACATCACGTCAGCGCCGCTCATCCGCCACCAGGCGGTTTGGTTGGGGGCGCCCCACCTATCGGTCGCACCGGGTGATTTCGTGGACGGGTACTTCCTGATCCACGCAAAGGACCTGGCCGCAGCCCAGCAGATAGCCGCGACATGCCCGCATTCTCAAGTACGGTGGCCGGATCGAGGTTCACGAGATCGACCGCGCAATCCAAAATTCACTCTGAGCGCACACAGGAGATCGGCCATGACGAGCCTTCGCTTCGTCGCATATGCCTTGCCGTTGGGGATTGTCGCTCTTCCTGGATCCCGCCCGGCCGTTCGCGCTGACCGCTTCGACGACGGAAGCTCGCGCCATGCCCCCGCGTCCACGGGTCGCCTCGCGGATTCCGACGAGGTCGCCCTTGCCATCACCGCGGCGCCCGCGTCCCTCACCGCTGGCGCTGCCGTCTACACGTTGCGTGACGGCCAATTTGTGAAGGTGCGCGATGGCTCGACCGGGTGGACCTGCATGGTCTCGCGGGATACGCGCATTAATGTCGTGGCTCCGATGTGCTTTGATCCGGAGGGCACTCGCACACTGATGCAGGCAGAAATGTTGAGAACCCAGCTGCGCTCCCGTGGTCTCAGCAACACGGCAATCGAACGCGAGGTGGACGCGGCATACCACCACGGCACGCTGAAGTACCCGAAAACGACGGCGGTGATCTACATGATGTCATCACACCAGGTGCTCGCCACGTATCAGGGAGATCAGAGTCAGGCGGTCGGTCAGTGGCACCCCCACCTCATGATCTACTGCCCGGGTGCATCCGTGGGGCAATTCGCCCTCGGCGCGGGCCAGCAGGTTGGGCCGTTGTCAATTCCGTTCACTGACGCCGGCGGCGTGCAGTTGGTGGTCGAGGTTCCGCACTGGGCGGATAGCCCAGCTATGGCGGACGCCGCGGGCGGCGGCGGGCGCTAACGCGCCCGAGAAAGTAGAAGCACAGAAAGTAGAAAGTAGACAACGACCCGGTCTACTTTCTGCTCTCTGCAAGGGGCTCTTCAGGCCCATCCCTTCACCCGGCCGTTACTGCGTTCCTGCCTTGCGCGGTTGCGCCCGCAGGGCGACCCGCGAGCGCCATCAGGGCCACGAGATAACACAGCCCGGCCACCTCCAGGACCGCGGTGAACCCAAATGCCATCCCCAGGATCACGGCGGCGACCGAGCCAATCACGGTGAAGAAGCCATTTACGCCCCAGGCCCAGGGTACGATCGGGGCGGCGTCCGCAGACACGATACGGAGTCCGGTCGGAAAGGGCATGCCGAGTGCGATTCCCACAGGCGCGATCAAGAGGAACCCGATGACGGCACGGACAGGCAGCGGCAAGCCCAACGCCGCGGCAAAGATCGACGGAGTGAGCAGCGCAGTGGCCATCAACGTGACAATCACTGCGAGTAGGATCGGCCCGAGGGCACGTTGGGGTGACGTCCGCGCCCGGCCGGCAAGTGCTGCTCCCACGCCGGCGAACACCAGCAGCCCGGCTAGTACGACCGCGAGCGTGTACACCGGCTGGCCCAGAAACAATGTGAACCGTTGTAACAGGGCGATCTCGACGAAGATGAACCCGATTCCCAGCGCGCCGAAGTAAGCGAGATATCGCCAACGGTCAGCGACTTGGAGGCCCCGTCGCGCAAAGCCGGCCAATGGCAGCAGGATCAACGCGGCTGCGACCAGCATTGACTGCGCCAACAGCACGAGCAGTGTGACTTCCGCGACCGGTCGATCTTCCAGTGCCATCCGTCCCATTTTCTTCTGGGTGAACACGTCCCGGATGGTGCTCGGTCCGATGCTGGACCAGCGTGCGTGCTGGTTGAAGAAGGGCCGATCATCCGTGGCCGGTTCCAACTGGACCGGGGTCGCGCGGTACACCGCATGCACGTCCGGCGCCGTCAGCAGTGAGTCGTAGATCGTGTTCCGGCCGATGCCGAATGGGGTATACAGTAGCTCCACGCCATTTGGTCCAGTGCCACCGGGCGTCGCGCGCAGCCGACGCGTGATCTCATTGACTTCTGCGCGCGTGAAAGCTGATTTCTTGAGCGCGAAGCCAGCGACGAATGCTTTGCGCCCGACCTTGATGAGTTCTGGCTCGTTCGCTTGCCGAAACGCGATGAGATGGTCCGCAACGTGGTCGAGGCCACGCTGGGCGAACAGCTCCCGCGCCGTCGCGAAGAGGCGTGGAATCTGCGCCTCCGGCCGTGTAAAGAAGATGAGCCCGTCGGACGTGAGGTGATCGAAGTAGTCCTCGAATGCCTCCAGCGTGAGCACGTAGTTTTCGGTCAGGCCGAGCGCGCCCGACGCCACCGCGGCGTTGCTGATCGTATGCTCCGAGATGAGGAGGTCGTACGAGTCGTGCGACCGGCGGACGAAGCTCCGGCCCTCGCTGTTGATGAGATGTACGCCAGGCTGCGCAAAGAGATCGCCCCAGTAGTCATGCATGCGGTGCGTGACCACGTCGACGATGATGGGGTTGATCTCGACCGCTGTGATCGAGGACGCGCCATACTCGAGGCCTTCCAGCACTTCCTGTCCGGCACCGGACCCGATGATGAGGACACGCGGATGTGGCTTGCCCACGTAGGCGAACCAGGAGTCGAAGTCGGTACTGTCCGGCGGCTGTTCCAAATAGTGGCGAATGTTCGGGCGCAAGTCATCGATCGAAGTCGATGCCGTCCCCTGATCGAAGACGATGAGTCGCTGGCTTGGTGCACGGGCTGGAGGCTCGTTGGGATACTCGTACACATTGATGCGCGAAAACGTGTTCCATGCTGTGTAGAGGGGCACCCGACTCGATCTCCCCTTGCTGGGCGACAACGTGATCGGCAGCACGCGCTCGGCCGCGGACGCCAGCACAAGGGAGGCCACCGCGCAGGCCAGGGCGATCACGGATAGTGATCGGTCCGCATCGAGGCCAAAGGCGGCCGCGGCCAGAAACCCGCAGGACGCCGCTACGACGACCGACCCGGACCCGCCCACGCGTGGCATGACGAGCGCGATCGCCGCGCAGCCCACTCCCGCGCCCAGAAGGTCGTACGCGTACAGGCGGTTGACGTCGTGTGTGCGCCGTGTGAGCAGCAGCGCGATGGCGAGCCCCGAGCAGAAGAATGGTGCGGCGAGGGTCAGGTAGTAGATCGGCATGTACAGGAGCTGCCGCCGATCCGCAAACAGGGCGAACGGATCGAACGGAATCCGCTGCATCAGCCAGAAGCTGGCGAGCGTGACTCCGCCGAACGCCAACGATAGCACGGCAAGTGCGCGGCCGAGCGGGATGCGCTCCCGGAGTCGGGTCCAGGTCGCCAGCGTGACGCCGGCCGCTCCGAACCCCAGGAGTGCGGTCGAGATCACGAGAAAGCCGAAGTGGTACCAGAGCGCGACCGACAGCACGCGAGTCAGCGCGAGCTCGAGCAACAACGTCGCGAATGACAGGAGAAAGATCCCGACGAGGGTGCCGCGCTGTGTATCGATCGAACGCCTCCAGTGCCCGGTGTGCACAGAATGTGATGTCTCCGACCGGGGGGTGGAAGATCTGAATGCACGGGGGTGATGCGACGCTCCCACACACTTTGGTCCAATGGTTCCCGTTGGAGCGGTGGTGGAGAATCGAATCTGCGGCACTTCGCGCGTTGCCGGCATTGCCCAGGCCGGCACCCAGGTGGCGCGTTTGTCTATCTCAGGAGATGCCATGACGACAGGAGCGCACGATGCGCCTCAGCGGGATGTCTTGCCCATTCCTGACATCCCGCGCGCGCAGGGAACGACGACGTACGACGCCAAGGACCCCGAGACGAAGTATCCGCCGATCGTTCCCTTGCGCCCGCCCGTCGGCGCCCCGAACGTGTTCGTGGTGCTCGTCGACGATGTCGGATTTGGCGCGTCGAGTGCCTTCGGCGGCCCAGTAGCAACCCCGAATTTCGAGCGGCTCGCTGCCGGCGGGCTCAAATACAATCGCTTTCATACGACGGCACTGTGTTCACCCACCCGCGCCGCACTGTTGACCGGGCGAAATCATCACACCGTCGGCATGGGCTCGATCACCGAGTTGGCGACGTCCGCGCCCGGTCAGAACTCGATGCGGCCGAACACCTGTGCGCCCATCGCGGAGATCCTGAAGCTCAACGGGTACTCCACGGCGCAGTTCGGCAAGTGCCACGAAGTGCCGGTCTGGGAGACGAGTCCGCTGGGCCCGTTCAACAACTGGCCGAGCGGCGGCTGGGGGTTCGAATACTTCTACGGGTTCATTGGTGGTGAAACCAACCAGTACTACCCGGCCCTCTTCGAGGGCACGACACCCGTCGAACAGCCCAAGACGCCGGAGCAAGGGTATCACCTCACGACCGACTTGACGGACAAGGCGATCAAATGGATCCGACAGCAGAAGTCCCTGATGCCCGACAAGCCGTTCTTCGCGTACTTCGCGCCAGGGGCCACACACGCGCCGCATCAGGTGCCGGCAGAATGGGCGGACAAGTACAAGGGCAAGTTCGACAAGGGTTGGGACGTGCTGCGCGAGGAGATCTTCGCCCGGCAGAAGAAGCTCGGCGTCATCCCCAAGGACGCGACACTCACACCACGGCATCCGGAGATCCCGGCGTGGGATACCGTTACCGCCGAAATGAAGCCGGTCCTGGCTCGCGAGATGGAGATCTACGCGGGGTTTCTCGAGCACACCGACCACCACGTGGGGCTTCTGGTCGACGCGCTCGAGGATCTCGACATCCTCGACGACACGCTGATCTACGTCATGATTGGCGACAACGGTGCGTCGGCCGAGGGGTCGTTGCAGGGCACCTTCAACGAGATGATCACGCTCGCTGGATTTGCTCTCGAGACTCCGGAGTTTCTGAAGAGCCGGCTCGCACTGTTCGGCGGACCGCAAGCGTATAACCACTACGCGGTCGGGTGGGCGCACGCGTTGGATACGCCGTATCAGTGGACGAAGCAGGTCGCGTCACACTGGGGTGGCACCCGCAACGGGACGATCGTCCACTGGCCGCGCGGCATCAAGGCCAAGGGCGAGATTCGCTCGCAGTTCCATCACATCATCGATGTGGCGCCGACAATCCTGGAGGTCGCGAACCTCCCGCACCCCACGTACGTGAACGGGGTGATGCAGCACCCGATCGAGGGCGTGAGCATGCGCTACTCCTTCGACGACGCACGGGCGAGCGAGCGTCACGTGACGCAGTACTTCGAGATGTTCGGGAACCGCGGCATTGACCATAAGGGCTGGACGGCGGTGACCAAGCACCGGACCCCGTGGCAGACCGGCGAGGCGCAACTCGTCGCGTTCGACGACGACAAGTGGGAGCTGTATGACACAACGAAGGACTGGACCCAGTCGCGTGACCTGGCGAAGGAGCAACCTGCCAAGCTCGCCGAGCTGCAGCGTCAGTGGTTGATCGAAGCGATGAAGTACAATGTGCTCCCGCTCGACGATCGGATGATCGAACGGGCAGACTCAGACCGGGCCGGACGGCCTGAGCTCGCGCGTGGCAATCGGCAACTGCTGTTCGGAGGAATGGGACGGCTCACGGAGAGCTCCATTCTCAACCTCCACAACAAGTCCTACACGATCACCGCCGACATTGTCGTGCCCAAGGGTGGTGCGGAGGGCGTCATCATCGCCGTGGGCGGTATCACAGGTGGGTTCAGCCTGTATACGAAGGGTGGGAAGCTCAAGCACGTGTACAACTTCTTTGGCGTGAAGGAGTGCGTGGCCGAGAGCCGCACGGCGATCCCCGAAGGACGCCACCAGGCGCGCATGGAGTTCGCCTACGATGGTGGAGGGGTGGCGAAGGGCGGCAACGTCACGCTGTACGTCGACGGGAAAGTGGTCGGCGAGGGGCGGGTCGACGAGACCGAGCCACAACTCTTCTCCGCCGACGAGACCTGTGATATCGGTACGGAGTACGGCTCACCGGTGACGACCGACTACAACACGCGCGAGTTCAATGGAACGGTGAACTGGGTGGAGCTCGACCTGGGCGATGTGCCGCCGGGGAGCCGGCACATGATCACACCAGAGCAGCGCCTGCGCGTCGCCATGGCCACGCAATGACGATTAGGCGATGTCGACATGCTTCGTTTCGGGCCCCCAGAGTGCACCCAGTAACAGCAGGAGGCCGCCCAGCGCGAGAAACACGATCTGGGTGTACGCGTAGGGGACGCCCAACGCGCTCAAGCCGAGCATGTAGAGCGATGTAAACGCGGGGATGATCATTGCCGCGCTGTATCCGAGTCCGTAACCGGATGCTCTGACGTCCGTCGGGAAGCGTTCGTTGATGTACGAGGTCACGACCGCCCAGACGGGCGTCGCGCACAGGTTAATGAGTGCCACGAGCACGATCAGCTCAGTGGCGCTCTGGTAGCCGGATTTCACGAGCAGGTAGTACAGCGCCGGCCCCGCCGTACAGCCGGCGAGTCCAATCAGCGCCAGCGTCGCCCGGCGTCCGATGCGTTGCCCCAGCATCCCGACGAGAATGAATGCAGCGAATAGGAGCAGGTGAGTGACGAGTTGGGCGTTGTTGACGATGGCGCCACTCACCTTCCGGACGTTCAACAACACCCCGGGGAGAACTGACGTGACCGCGTTGAGCGTGAACCACGCGCCGCTCAGGGTCACGAACACCTGCGCGAGGCAGCGCAGGTTGTCGCCCCGGAGGACTTCGCCCAACGGGGACCTCGTGTGGTGCGCGCGGTTCCACACTGGCGACTCCGGGACCTTCTTGATGCAGTAGACGCAGACGGCGCCGGCGAGCATGGCGCCGACCAAGAAGGGGATGCGCCATCCCCACTGGACGTACGGCGAATGCAGCGACCCCGCTGGGAGCACTCGCAACAGTCCGCTGGTGATCAGCGACATTGCCACGACGGCGAGCGGAAACCCCGAATGGATGAATGCGGCCCAGAGCCCGCGCTTCTGTTTGGGCGCGTACTCCATTGCGAGTGGATTGGCGCCCGTGTATTCACCGCCCAGGAAGATGCCGTCCAGGAACCTGAGAAACGTGAGCGCGCCGATGCTGGCGATGCCCCACGTCTCATATCCCGGCAGGAGCGCGATCAACAGCGTGACGGCCGCGAATCCGCCCATTGAAATGATGGTGACTTTGCGGCGCCCGATTTTGTCGCTGTAATGGCCGAACACCACGGCGCCTAGCGGGCGGCCGACGAGCGAGAATGCGAACACGACGTAGAACAGAGTCGACTGCAGCGCCGGGCTGAGTGTGTGCGGCTGAAAGAATGACATGGCCGGCCCGAGGGCGACAATGGGCAGGTACACATTGAACATGTCGACGAAGAATCCGACGAACGCCGCGCGTAACGCGCGGTGGCCGGCCTCGCGTGTCGCCACGTCGGGCGGGCCCGGGGATGCACGAGGGCGACGCAATGCGTCGCCCCGGTCGGTCCAGCGGCCCGTCGCTGCGGGCACGTGTCAGCCCTTGGCTCCGGGCGGCCGATACGCGACGGCCTTCTTTGTCGCTGCGTCCATCTCCTCAGGCGTGAGCAGCACGGTCGTCCGGATGGCGACGGTCCCCGTGGCTCTCACGGCCATGCTCACGGCTGTCGCCGTCGCCTGGTCAGGAAACTCCGCGATCCCGATGACGTCGTCCTTGCCGATGGCGTAATAGAAGGCGTGCAGCTTGCCGCCCGCCGCCTCGACCATCTGCTTCACGGCGGCTCGACGCTTGGAGCCGCCTTCCTGGCCCAAGCCCTTCGCGCCTTCGGCGCTGTACGAGCCTTGCCACAGGTATGTGGGCACGTATCCTCTCCGATTCTGTTGGGGGCGGAGAAGGTATGGCAGAAGATCGCGGTTCGAAAGCGAACACTTGAATCACGCCACGCGGGAACGAGGAGGGGCGTCATTCGCGCCCGTGACAATGCCGGGGCGCGGGCCCCGTCGTAGTGCGATCTCGACCGACGAGCTCGCTGCGTCGCTGCCGTGGAAGGCCTGCTACAGATGCGTGGTCGCGGCACCGCTGTCCGGTGCTAAACACGAAGCGCGGTCGCCGATGTCGAGCAGTGCGACGGCGACGCGTGCTAGCCTGGGGTGGATCTCACCCCCGGCTGGTCACGGCCGGCTTTGCGCATTGAAGGAACAGCGGCGGCTCGAGCTGGTTGCGCGCCTGGCGCATCCGCGAGCACGGGTCGCTCGAGAACGAGCAACTCGTACAGCGCCAACGATTTTGGCAGACCCGCCGGACGAGGCAAGCGCCTGATCGGGAGACGTGAGCTCTCGAGCGCCCGTCCGACGCGGGCGCGCCCGCCTTGAAAGTTTGCCTCCGGGTCGGACCCGACAAGCACGGAGTACGCCAAGTCTGCCCATTGGTGGGGCCGCGGCGTGATCGCAAGCACTACGCCGCCCTGCCGCGTGACCCGGTACGCCTCTGCGAGTGCCAGACCGGGTTCCTCGATGAACTCGAGGGCGCTCACGATGACGACAGCATTGAAGCTGAAGTCCCGGAACGGGAGAGCGACTCCGTCACCCCTCGCCAGCACGACATTCACGCCACACTCGGATAGCTCGGCGCGCGTACGCGCCGCATTGGGGTGGATGTCGACGCCAAACAGCGACTTGGCGTGACGGGCCAACTCCGGAAAGAACACTCCGCTCCCATATCCGATATCGAGCACGCGCGCGATCTTGCCGTGGGGCAACGCATCGCGCACCCACTTGAGACGTTGCCGCAGAAGAGAGCCGTAACCGATGCCGCTGTAGTGTGCCACGGCATCAACCCCACTGGTCGGCGTCAATCGGCCGGGCGGTGGGACATCCAGCCCGGACCGCCTTGGTGGTCGTGATTGATCTGTTTGCATTGGCGTGCCTTGCGTTTCGTAGTCGGCAAACTGCGGTGAATGACTCTATCGGAGCCGCATGTCGGGCGGGCGTACAACTCGGGGATACGCGCAGGGCGTAACCACTCGGGGACAATAGACTCCCCGCACGACCTCGCCGATCTTTAATGCGGGTTGTCGTCCGACCCGCGACGAACAGCCGTCCGCCTAACCAAACGGTTGCGTATCGGCAGGGGCTGCTTCGGGAGCCGTGCGCCGCTCGAAGCGCAGCGAATCACAGCACCGATCGTGCCGAGTGACACCGCCGCACGGAAGCTTCTCATACTGAGCGAGACGCAGCGTCGAGACATTGTTTCCCCTCGGCCGATCGCGTCCGTAGGTAGGCGCGGTACCGCCACACGTGACGAGGAGAATTTGTGCGAAAGCGAAGGTCGCTGCCAGGGTGCCGGAGCGACCTCGCACCGTAAACGCGCGTCGCTCGGCCAATCCGTCCGATTCATTGCCGGATGGCAACCAGGCCGACCGGCACCGTGGGTACGCCGATGGTGAGCGTGGGCTCGATAGCGGTCTGGCGGTGGGCAGCGCCACGAACTGACTTAGCGAGCTGCGCGAATGGCGTTCCCTTCTTGTCGCGCATGCGACGGCTCTAGATAGATTCGTAGCTATGGCTGCGTCGTCATTCTGCGTCTCGCGGCACCCGTCGCCCGATCGATCTCGCCGCTGCGCTCCTTCGCGACTACACCGCGAGCGCCCGAGTGAATGAGTACCTTGTGGAGCGACTCGACCCTGCGGTGTGGCGCGCCAAGCCACCAGCGCCCAAGATGCGCACGATCGCGGCCCTCGTGGCCCATGTGCACAACTGTGGTCTCGTCTACCTCCGGCGGGCCGCGCCCGGGCTCACCGTGCCGCCGGATCTCGATCGGTTCCGGGTGACGCAGGCGGCGGCCGTGCGGGCGCTCGCCGCCAAGCGCCGCGCAGTACTGGCGGTGCTGGAGCCCGCCCTCGCGCGGGGCGGCCGCGTTGGTGGTTCGTCGCACGACCCAGTGAGCTTTCTCACGTACTACATGGTGCACGACGGTCACCACCGTGGCCAAATCCTCTGGCTGGCCCGGTTGGTCGGCCATCCGGTCAGCACGGAGACGATGTCCGGGATGTGGCAGTGGGCGGCACGCGCCCGTGAGTGACCCGGCCCGGGTACAGAACACGCCCGAACCACGCCGGGTAGGGGCGACGCAATGCGTCGCCCGCCGTTCGCCGGCCATGTCCTCGAAGGCCGTGTCAGGATTGGAGCGGGTCAGGTCGCCGCGTGCGCGGCGCTCGATCGTGCGGGCGTGAGTCCCTGACCGAAGCGTCCATCGGAGCGCTGGCCCTCGCGGAGTGTCACCTGGCCATTCACGAGCACCGCGTGGATCCCGTCGGGGTACTGGAAGGGATCGGCATAGGTTGCGCGGTCGATCACCGTCGCCGGATCGAATACCACCACATTGCCGGCCATCCCCGCGGCCAGGCGGCCGCGATCATCCAGCTTGGCGCGGGCCGCGCTTTGCGCGGTCATCTTGTGGATGGCTTGCGGCAGGGTGAGCACGTGCCGCTCGCGTACGTAGCGGCCCAGGATGCGGGGGAACGTGCCTAGCCCACGGGGGTGCGGCTGTCCTGCATGTGCGGGACCGTCGATCGCGAAGGCGCCTCCGTCGCTGCACACGGTACACTGTGGGTGAGCGAGGATGCGGGAGATGTCCTCCTCGCCCATCGCAAACCCGACCATGCCCACGCTCCCGTGGCTCCGTGTCAAGAGCGCGACGGTTGCGTCGTACGGGTCAGTCCCCGCCGATGCTGCGTACGTGCCGAGCCTCTTTCCCTCGACGGCGCGATCCGCGCTATCGGCGACCGACGAGACGAGGACGCTGTTCCAGCCGGCGAGGAGGTTGATCTTCTCGAGGACGGCCGCGCGTAGCCTGGGTGTCGCCGCCGAGTCGGCGAGCCGTGCGAGGAAGGCGTCGGTGCCGCCGTCTTTGCTCCACTTGGGAAAGAGATTGTCGAGGCCCGTCTGGTAGGCGTCGTAGGGGTAACAGTCGAACGTCACGTCGGCGCCATTCTTCCGGGCGTCGGCCACGCGGGCGAAGACGTCGTCGAGCTTCCCCCAGTTGCGCTGTCCCTCGCACTTGAGGTGTGAGATCTCGAGCGGGCATCCGGCTCCGCGCGCGACGGCGATCGCTTCCTCGACCGACTCGATGACGCGGTCGTCCTCATTGCGCATGTGTGTGGCGTAGGGCAGCCCGCGCGCGGCGAGCGGATGGCAAAGGGCAATCAGCTCGTCGCGCGGCGCGAAGATGCCAGGCGTGTACTCGAGCCCCGACGACGCCCCGCAGGCGCCGCCCTCGACTGCTGCCGCGACGAGCGCGACCATGCGCCGCATCTCGTCCGGGGTCGCCGGCCGGTCCGCGTCGCCCACGACCACGTGTCGCACGGTGCCGAGTCCCACCATGCTGGCGACGTTGACGGAGCTTGGCAGGGCTTCGACCTCGCGGAGGAAGTCGCCGACGGTCTTGCCCGTCGCCGTCCCGGGGACGGACGCGCCGTGTCGGGTCGCCTCGGCGTCGGTGCGCGTTGGCTCGTGCGATGAGCCATCCTGTCCCACGATCACGGTGGTGACACCTTGGCGGATCACCGACTCGACGCGCGGGTCCTTGAACATCGTGCCGTCGGCATGCGAGTGGATGTCGATGAAGCCCGGTGCCACGGCGAGCCCGCGCGCATCGATCACCACTGCGGCGTCGTCGCCGAGGCGCCGGCCGATCGCGGCGATGCGTCCCGCTGAGAGTGCGACGTCGGCCTCGACTCCCGGTGCGCCGGTCCCGTCGAATACGGTGCCGTTCCGGATGAGCACGTCGTAGTGCTTGCGGCCGGGGAGGTGTAGTGCTGGTGCCTTGCGGAGGGCAAGGATGGCGAGGAGGGCTCCGGACTCGCCAATGAAACCGCGGCGATTCATTCTAGCGGAACAGGTTGGGTTCATTCGATGACACGAAACGAGAGGGACGACGCATGACGACCTCCACGATACACACTGTTGGTAGCCACCAGCCATTGTGTCTCCTCGGCGTTGCGACCGCCCGTGTTGAGATTGCGATCGAAGCGCGGAAAGCTGCTGCTCGACACCTCGAGACGGATCTGGTGACCCACGCCGAAGGAATTGGCGATGTCCTGCATGGGGATCCGCAGCTCGTAAATCTCGCCCGGCGCCATCAACTTGGCCGTCTCGGATCCCTCCCGATATCGCGCGCGCAAGACCCCTTCGAGCAGGTTGTACGCTGTCCCGTCCGGGTAGACGTCGACCAGCTTCACGGTGAAGTCGCTGTCGCGCCGGTCTGACGAGACGTACAGGGTCGCTTCAACTGGCCCGGCGAGGCGTACGGGGGCCTTGAGCGGGCCGGTCGAGTACGTGAGCACGTCTGGCCGCTGCTCCACTTCGCGCTGATCGTACGCTCCCTCGAGTTTGTCGCTCTTGATGCAGCACAACGATCCGCCAACGGAGGGGGCCGGGCGGGCAGGGTCGTAGATCAGTGAATCGCGTCCTTCAGGGCCGGATTTCGCGAGCAACCGGCCGGCTGCCTGCGGACCATTCGGCGTCGGGCCCTCGAGGAACAGCCGGACCTCGTGCGATTCGGGGAGTGGCCACGATGTGCCATTCAGCCACCGGTTCTCACCCATCAGGTAATACTGCACCTTGGGCATCGTCGTGATGCCGTTGTTGACGCCTTTGAGCCAATGGTCGAACCACTCGAGGTAGAGCGAGGTCATGTCGTAGCTGGGATCGCCCACGTCCCGGGCCCCGACGTGGTAGTTCGGCTTGAGCCGTGTGCTGTTGCAGTGCAGCGATGGCGACATGACAGCGAACGCGTTCTGACGCGCGGTCGCGCTCGTCGCGTTGCGCTCGAAGAGCGCGCGCTCCGAGAGCACGACACCAGGGGCAAAATCGTACCACGAGTCGACGAAGAGCGCGGGTACATTCGACCGGCTCGTCGCCCTTGAGGTAGTCGCCGGTCATGAAGAATCGACCGCTCAAGTCCGAGCGAGCGAGGGAATCGAAGTCCGTCTCCGTCACGCCGCGGTTCTTCAGGATGTCGGCAACCGGCAGCGACCAGACAGCTCGAGTCGAAGTCGAAGGCTGGTGGGTCCAGCGCCAGCCTGTAGCCGGTTCGCATCGCAACGAAGCGATCCCACGTCAGTGCTGGCGGCGGACGGAGAAACACCTTTGTACCGTTTTGCGCGAACCAGCCGAGGCCCATCGCCAGCTCGATGGCGCCTCCGTTTCGGCCGCCGAAGTAACGGTACCAGCTGCCGGCGCGCCCCATGGAGCTGCCGGACGCTTCCGGAATGACTGCCTTGAGCGCCGGATGTCGGGCGACGGCATTGTACACGACGGCGTCGCCACCGTCAGAGCACCCGTATGCACCGATCTTGCCGTTGGCCCATGGCTGGTGCGTCATCCACTCCATCACGTCATAGGCATCGGCGATCTCGTTGTGTCCGATGGTGTATTCGCCCTCGGATTCGAAGCGGCCGCGCTTGTCGACTATCACGAGCACATAGCCGCGAGTTGCGAAAAGGTCGGCGAGGAACGCCGCCGGCGCGCGGCGCTTGTCATAGGGCGTTCGGACCAGGATCGCAGGGAAGGCGGGTCCACCGGATTGCGGGACATACACGTCAGCCGACAGGCGCACACCGTCCCGCATGCCGATCCGCATCCCGTGCATCACCACGTAGCGATTCTGCGGCGGCGGCGCAGGATCGGGCTGCCAGGTGCCGGCCGGCGAGGCCGCCTGCGCGCGCGCATCCGTGGGCGTACCGGCCGCCCAGCATGCGATGGCAATTACGCACGACACGCCGATCCGTCTGCGCAGTGGGCGGCGAACGAGCGTGTTGCTTCGCATCTCGCGCACGACGAGCGTCTTGGATGGCATTCCCGATGATCCTCCGATGCCTGGCGGACCGCTGCGGTGAACGACACGGGCACGCGTCCGGGTGTCCTCCGCTCAGCGCGTCCGACTACATTCTCGCGCCGTTATCGCCCGGGCGCCACGGGCTGGGCCCGAGTCGGGTTCGATTGCACGAGTCGCTCGAGGATGGTTGCCGCCACATTTGCCCGTGCTTTTCCGCCTGTTGCGTTGCGAAAGACGATGACTCCGAGTTGGCTCGGTCGGTCGTAGAACATTGCCGCGGTATAGCCAGCGACGCCACCGGTGTGTCCCGTCCACGTGAAGTCGCCCCGCCGCAGAGCCATGAACCCGAGGCCATAGCCCACCTTCATCGCGACGTTCGTCGCGACGATGTCGGCGTAGGCGATGTCGAGTCGGGAATGGGGAAGCACACTCTCCGGGCCACGGCCTAGCTCGAAGGCGACGAACTGCGCCAAGTCGTCAACGGTCGTGAAGAGCGCGCCGTTTGGCACCTTGTACCCGCGCCCGGTCCGCAACTCGCGCGCTGAAAGCGTGTCACTCACTGACCCATCGTTTGCGACATCGTACCCCCGCGCGAGATCGCTCGCGACCTCCGAGTCGACCTCGAACCGGGTGCGCGTCATGCCGAGCGGCATGAGCACGTGCTCTCGCTCCCACGTGACGTACGGCGTCTTGCTTGCGCGGCTCAACGCGGCGCCCAGGATCGCGTATCCAATGTTGGAGTAGGAGAACTGTGTGCCGGGGGTGTAGACGTAGCTCGTGTGGGCGAGCGCAGCGATCAGGGTCTCCTCCCACTGCGCCACAGGCCCGGTCCAGAACGGTCCTTCGCGGCGCGGTTCGGCAGGCAGGCCAGCGCCCATGGTGGCGAGCTGCAGGAGCGTTGGAGGCGCCGTCCCTGCCGGAAGGCCCCGGACCCGCTCGAACTCGGGGAAATAGCGCTGCACAGGGTCCGAGAGGTGCACGGTGCCAGCCTCGACGAGCTGGAGCAGCATCACGGCGGTGAACGGCTTGGTGATCGAACCGATTCGGTAGACCGTCCGCCGGGTGGCCAGTCGGTGCGCAGCCATGTCTGCGTAGCCGTAGCTGCGGGTCCAGATGAGATGATCTCCGGCAACGATGCCGACCGTGATGCTGCCGATGCTGTCACGCGCGAACTCGGCCGCCGCGATGGAGTCGGCGGCGAGCGTGTCGGGCGGGGCGGCGGGCGCAGACTGGGCGTCCAACGCACGTCCAAGGAACACGACCATCACCGCGGTCGCGCCGGTCGCGCGACGACCGAACCAGCGTGCGTCTCCCAACGCCATGCGTGCCTCCGATCAGGGCCAGGATTAGCGGGAGCCAGGGCGGGCACGCGTTTGACATCCCAGCCCCTAGCAGCGTTGCGTCAGCCGCGACCCGCAACCACAAGCAACATCCACGACAACAGCGGGCGACGCAATGCGTCGCCCCTCCCGGTCCAGGGCCACGATCGAGTGACGGACGCGCGGAGGACCGCGCTACTTGCTCTGGTCGAACACCTCACGGATGGCGCTGACAACGGTGTCGGGCTGATCGAACTCAATGTATTCCGAGCTCCTCGGGGTGAAGATCTGTCTGGCGTTCGAGGAGAGATCCAACCAGGGCGCCTGGGCGGGAACGGTCAACGGCCGTTCCAGCACGGCGTCCCCTCTCGTAGTTTCTTCCGCAGAAGGGCGACCAGCGGGACGGGCGAGATGGACCCCCCAACCGGAGTGTCGAGCGTGGCGACAAGAAGTGCATCCACAAGTCGGTGGCTGGCGGCGCTGCTCGCGTGCAGCCTGACAACGACCGCGCTGGCGCAGCCGTCGATGCGCTTCGAGCGCAAGGAACTCACCATCCCGATGCGGGATGGGGTAACGCTGTTCGCCGTCGCGCTGATCCCGGCGGGCACCACGGCGCCGCTGCCGATCATGCTGATTCGGACGCCGTACAGCGCAGCGCGCGCGTTTCCATCGGACACGCTGCCAGCGACGTATCGGGAGTTGGCTGCCGATGGCTACATCTTCGTCACGGAGGACATCCGCGGCCGCTATCGGTCGGAAGGCCTGTTCATCATGAATCGCGCGCAGCACGATCCGCGTGATCACGAGACCAACGAGTCGACTGATACGTACGATACGGTGGACTGGCTCGTGAAGCACCTGCCCAACAACAGTGGCAAGGTCGGGGTGATGGGGATTTCGTACCCCGGCTGGCTTGCCGGTGTCGCGGCCCTGGCAGCGCATCCCGCCATCAAGGCTGTGTCGCCGCAGGCACCGATGACCGACACCTGGATCGGCGACGACTTCTTCCACCAGGGCGCGTTTCGCCAGTCGTTCGGCGTCGAGTACGCTGCGGCGATGGAGTTCACCAAGGACGGGACGCGTGGGGTGCCGGTCGATCGGTATGATCGCTACGACTGGTACCTCCAATTCCCAACGCTCGACTCGATCGCCAAGGCAACCGGAATCACCGACCTCCCATCATGGGTCGGATTTCGGACGCATCCAGCGTGGGACGCGTATTGGCAGGGGAAGGCGATGGAGCTCGCTCTCACCAAGCCTGTGGTTCCCCTGCTGTTCGTCGGTGGGTTTTGGGATCAAGAGGACATCTACGGACCACAAGGCGCCTACAAAGCCGTCATCGCGCACGATCCTGCCGGCACGACGCGCATTGCGCTCGGGCCGTGGTACCATGGGGAGTGGGCGCGTCCGGGCGCCGGGGACTCGATCGGCGCCGTGCAATTCGGTAGCAAGACGTCCGACTACTTCCGCGCGCAGATTCAACGGCCGTGGTTTGCCTACTATCTGCACGGTGAGGGCGATGGCAAGTTCCCCGCGGCGTGGATTTTCGAAAGTGGCGAGAACGCGTGGCACACGTTCGATAGCTGGCCCCCGCACGCCGCACAGGGGCGCACCATCTACCTCGGTGATCGGGGCGCGCTCGCATTCGAGAAGCCGACGACGAGCGGGTTCGACGCCTACGTCTCGGATCCGGCGCATCCCATTCCCTACATGCCGCGCCCCATCGATGGGACGCGGTGGCATGGGTGGCTGCTCGAGGACCAGCGCTTCGTCGACCACCGGGCCGATGTGCTCACCTGGCAGACCGCCCCGCTCACGGACGATGTAACCATCGCCGGTGATGTGACCGCGCACATCTGCGCGTCGACGACGGGGAGTGATGCCGACTGGGTCGTGAAGCTCATCGACGTCTACCCCGACAGCGTGGCGGCGAACCCGCGCATGGGCGGATACGAGCTTATGGTAGCCGAGGACATCATGCGTGGGCGCTACCGCTCGGGATTCGATCGGCCGGCGGCGGTCGCGGAAAACAGCGTGCAGGAGTTTCCGGTGGACCTGCATGAGCAACTCTACCGGTTCCTCAAAGGGCACCGGATCATGGTGCAGGTCCAGAGTTCCTGGTTTCCTCTCTACGACCGCAATCCGCAGACATACATGCCCAACATCTTCGACGCCAAGCCGTCCGATTTTCACGCCGAGGAGCACCGGGTGTATCACGGTGGCCCATGCGCGTCGCGCATTGAGGTCGGAGTGATGTGACCCACCGCGCCTTTGCCTTGGGGAGGACGGAATGTTTCGAAGGTTCGGTCTCGTAATTTCGCTTGCGCTTACTGCAGCTGCGTCTCCCGCCGATCAGGACCGCGCCCTTGTCGGCGCATGGAAAGCCGTGACGTACGAGATCAACGGTGTTGGGCACCCGATGCAGGGCTTGTTCATCTTCACCAAGAACTACTATTCAGCGAATGTCCGGTTCAAGCTGAGCGACGGCCCGATAGACGATGCGAACGGGAATGCGGGGCCGTATACGCGAGAGGGCGGCCGAATCGTGTTCAAGCAGTGGGTGCAGGTGCATGTGAGACCCGGCGACAGGAATCAACCCGTCCTGTCACGTGCAGGCCCGGACGAAGCGACGGACTACCGGTTCGAGGGCGATCGCTTGATCCTGATCTTTCCGTCGAAGAACCGCTATGTCTTGGAACGCATGGCCGAGTGACGAGTGCGTGTGATTCCCATGGCCGCGATGGTGGGGCTGGTGGCCGCGACATGCAGCGGCAGATCACGTTGCCGACAACCATGATCGAAGCCGTCGCCGCCACGCAGAAAGCCACTGACACTCCCAGTGCCTCGAGGCTGAGTCACGGGATCCAGCTCAAGCCGACGGACGCGGCGACAAACGTCGCCTGATGGCGGCCAGTGGGTGATACGGCTTCGCCACGATACCGGGGAAGAAGGAGCCGCTTGGATATGACCGGGCCGGTACAGTTGTTCGGCGAGGCGAAGTTCTTCGCCACCAGCGCAACCGCGGACCGCTTCGGCGGGAACGCGGTGCACATGCTGCCTCTGACCATCGGTATGGGTTCTAACGGGCTTCTGGGATCCCGACCCGGCGATCCGACTCAAGGGTGAGACAAACGGGTCATTGGGGTGGTGATGCCTGCAGTACCGAGTGCCTCGCTCTAGGGGTTCCACCCGTCGCGAAAGGGGTCCGTGTGACGCGCATCCAACATGCTCTTGCTCTCTTGCCTGTCGTGGCGGCCCTCAGCGCGTGTGGTTCGAGCGGCACGGCGCCGAGCGGCGGCAATCCCACGGGCCCGGGTGGCGGCGGCAATCCCACGACGACCACCTATGTCGGGGCGGTCGCCAGTCCGGCGGCCACGGGCTCGTTCAAGGCGACCATCACGACGCCGGCGTCCAACAAGGTTCTCGCCGCGTCAGCCGCCCGGGCCGGCATCGGTCCCGCGGGCACCACCGTGCACCCGTTGAGCGGCTCCTCGATGACGATCACGATCACGCTCCTCAACGGGTCCACGCTGACGCTGAGCGGAAGCCTCAACAACGGTGCGTTCACGGTCACCGATAACGCGACGCCACCCGACATGTGCACGGGAAATGTCGCCAGCGTGCTGAACGCGTCCTGTTCATTCTTTGGCTTTTCGAACATTCCCGTGGTCGGCGTCCTTGCGGTGGAGGGCGCCGAAGGGGCCCTTGCGACGTATTGCGGCTTCGAGACGCCCACCTCGACCAACACGACACCCGAGGCCACGGTGTTCCTTGGGATCGCGGGCACGAACTCATTCCTAGCCCGCGTCGCGAGCTCGAACAACGTTTTGTCGGGTTATCTCGGCCATACGGCAACATCGACGACGATCGCGGACACCTTGGTCGGCTCGACGACCGACTTCTTCAGCGGTACGTACACAACGGGCACGGCGTCCGGCACGGAGACGAACTCCGGCACTGCCGTCGGCAGCTGGAGCGCCACCAGTCCGTGCACGCTGACGCCGGCGACCATGAGCCCGTCGGGCACTGTCGCGTTCACGGCGTCCGTCAACGCCGCTCCCGCTCCACAGACCATCACCGTCACGCCGGCATCCGTCGGCCCCGTGACGGCGGTCGTCTCCGCGAACGCCCCCTGGCTCGCGGCCAACGTCTCCGGCAACGCCATCACGCTTTCGGCAGCGGCGCAGACGATGCCTACCACCGCTGGCAACCCGCTCACGGGGACGGTCGCCGTCTATGCCCAGTTCGCGCAGAACGCGCCGCTGATGATCACCGTCGACTACACCGTGACCGGCGGCCAGAGCTCGGCTTGCACCATCACCACGTCGCCGACACTCCCCGCACTCACTGTCGGGACGGTCGCCGACGTTCTGCTGACGACCACAGGGGATTGCCCGACGACCGGCAGCGACTCCTGGACTGTGACGAACGGCACGCTCCCGGACGGCCTGGCGATCCCCCTCGGCGGGACTCTCCCTGAGATCTACGGGGCGCCGAAGACGAGTGGCGTGTACGGCGGGTTCACGGTCAATCTGATCAACTCGGCGGCGCCGGGCGTTGCTGTGGCCTCGCTAGCGTTCAACGGGGGGACCGTGCAACCGCAGGGTGGGTGCGAAATAGGCCCAGTCCCCGAGCCAAACGGCACGGTGGGCGTGCTGTATGCCCAGGGGTTCGTGGCATCCACCGCCTGCACAAGCGCGAGTGACAATTCCTCACTTTGGGCCTGGAGCATTAGCACGGGTGCTCCGCCAGGCTTGACCTTTGACAACCCGATTGTCGGCGTGAAGGACGTCGGTCTCACTGGAACGCCGACGCGGGCGGGAACGTTCACCTTCACCGTGACGTTCGCCAATACCAATCAGGTTAACGGCGGCAACGAAGCCTTCGTGACGCAGACTTACACGATGGTCATCGCTCCAGCCCCGAGCTCCTCGAGGGTCGCGGCCACGACAAGCGCCAGACCACCCAGGTAAGAAAGGGAAAGGGGATCGGCGTCGGGTTGTGTCCCGGCGCCGATCCTTCTTGCATCGACCGGAATTCGAGCGATCTTGGTGCGCTACGCGTGATCAGCGGCAGTTGTGGTTCTACATTGGTTCGAATGCTTCCTGCTCCGGGTCGCCTTTGGTAGCGCCAGGGACCCTCCCGCATCACGGCGTCCACGCAGCGCATTCAGCGGCGTCACGGATTGCTTTGCGCGCCCGTCACCCCGAGGAGCGAGCACGGCCGGGCGTCACACGCGATTTCCTCGAGACCGGGTGTTGCCAGTGAACGACATCCAGGAGCGAATCGCGGTCAGCTTCAACGCACAGAGTCTGATGGCGACGTTGGGGGCGCAGCTTGTCTCCGTGGCTGACGGTGAGGTGCAAATCGCTCTGCCATTCTCTGAACGGCTTTGCCAACAGCACGGTTATGTGCATGCCGGCGCAATCACAAGCATTGTTGACAGTGCCTGCGGTTATGCGGCGTTGACCAAGGCGGCGCCCGAGTGCGACGTCGTCACAGCTGAGTTCAAGATCAACTTGTTGCGACCTGCAATCGGCGAGCGCTTCTTGGCCATTGGAAGGGTGCAAAGCGCGGGCAAACTTCTCACGGTCTGCACGGGAGAAGTGCGAGCGTTCTCAGGAACGGCATACAAGGTGGTTGCTGTCATGCAGGCAACAATCGTCAGCGTTCGCTCCCAACGCCTGACCTAACGGCCCGTTGCAGCGCAGTGAGGCTTGAGGTGGGCTCAAGGTGGACACGACCAAGCGAGAACCGGCCACGGTGCACCGTGACTGGCGCCGTGATTTGTCCAGGCCGTTACGATTTCAGCGTTTCTATGGGGTCGACGGCGAGCGCTCGGCGGGCGGGGAGGTACGCGGCAGGTAGCGCGATGAGTGCCAAGAGCGCGGTGACTTCCACATAGGTTGGTGGATCCGCCGGGCCGATGCCGAAGAGCACGGAGCGCATCGCGCGTGTCGCCAGGAGCGCGACACCCAGTCCGACGACCACGCCCACCAGCGTGAGGCTTGCGCTTTCTCTGATAACCGAGAGCAGAACCTGGGAGCGAGAGGCACCAAGTGCGACGCGGAGCCCGATCTCGCGCCTGCGCTCGCTGACCGCGTACGCGACGACGCCTGCGATCCCGAGGGCGCCGAGCAACAGTCCAAGCCCGCTGAAGGTCCCGAGGAGTACCGAGAGAAGGCGCGGCCGTGCGACTGATTGCCGCACGACCTCGTCGAGCGTCTTGACGCTCGTGATCGTCTGATCCTTGTTCAGCGACCAGATCGCACGCTCGATTGCTCCAGTCATCGCCACCGGATCGGCTCGTGTCCGCACGACGAGCGTCACCGACGAGCGCATGTTCTGTGGCGCCGCCAGGTACATCGCCGGCTGGGGCGCCGCGTCGAGGCCATCCTCGTGGATGTCTCGGACCACGCCAACGATGGGCACGCGAGTCGTGTCACCGAGCACGAGTTGTCGACCCGGCACATTGGTGATCGCGCCAGGAAGATACTTGTGGGCGAACGCTTCGTTGACCACGACGACATCCTTCGTTCCAGCCGTGTCGGCCCGCGTGAACTCGCGTCCGGCGAGCACCGGAGTGCCGATCGCTGTGAAGTATCCAGTGCTCACGTGGTTGACGAGTGCGACCGGTCGCTGGCTCAAAGGCGCCAGCGGTTCGCCGTCGATGCCGAACCCCCAATGCTCTTCTTCGCCCTGCAAGGGCAGCAGCTTCGTAGCGCCGACGGCCAGCACACCGGGGACATCCCGCACGCGGTCGAGGATATTCCCGTAATAGCGAGCCTGCTGCGCGATGTTGCTGTCGTCCCCCGTTCCCGCCATTTGAAAATTGATGGCGAGCACATGGTTGGGACGAAAGCCGGCCTCAGTTGCCATCAGGCGGCGGAAGCTCTTCACCATGAGCACGGCACCACATACGACCACGACGGCAACCGCGACTTCAGCCGCTACGAGTGCGTGACGTGCCCACAGTCGGTGGCGACCAACCGTCGCGCCGCGTGTGCCGCCATCCGCATTCACGGGGTGGTCACTCGAAGCGGCGATTTTGAGCGCCGGTGGCAATCCAAGCAGAAGCCCCGTGGCGAGTGAGGCGAACAGCGTCAATCCCAGGACGTCCCATTGGAATCGAGGTGCGAGCCGCGGCACTTCTCCGGGCGCGAGCAGCGCGATGACGGGCAGCGATAGTCTGGCGACGAGGACGCCGGCGAGACCGCCGATCAGCGCCAACAGCATCGACTCGACCATCAGTTGGCGCACGAGGCGTCGGCGCGGGGCGCCAAGCGCCGAGCGCACGGTGAACTCCGTTTCGCGCGCCGCTGTGCGGGCGAGCAGCAACGCGGCGATGTTGGTGGCCGCCATCAACAGCACACAGCCGACCCCGCCCAGCATCACGAGGAGCGCTGGTCGCACGTCGCCGACGATCGAGTCGAGCAGTGGGACGACGCGAGCGCTCGTCCACCCGAAATCCCCGTCGGGGTAGGCGTCGGCCAGGTGGTGCTGGAGCTCTCCGAGGCTGGCCTGTGCCTGTGTCACCGACACGCCGGGCGCGAGGCGCCCGATGACGTTGAGCCACCGGACTGCGCGAATCTTCCACGGCGTTGCGGTTTGTGCCTCATGCAGCGCAGACATCCAGAATGTCCGGCCCATCTCCGGGGAATCGCATTGCCGGCGGCATGACACCGACGACGACATGTGGCGCCCCATCGAGGTCGATGGCGCGACCGATGATCGTCGGATCGGCGCCGAAGCGGCGATGCCAGAGTCCGTCGCTCAACACGACGACGCGCGGGCCGTTTTCTGCCATCTCGTCGGCACTCGGAAGGCGGCCGAGCTCCGGTTTGACGTCGAGTGTCTCGAAGAACCCCGGGGTGATCTGCGCGGCGGAAAGCCGTTCCGGCTCGCCCAGGCCCGTGAGGTCTGCGCCACTTTGGCCTGGCGCGTACCAGTAGCCGCCGACGGACGCGATGTCGTGCTGACCGTGCTGCCAGTCCTCGAGATCGGGAACCGAGATGGTTCCCAAGGTCTGCCGCTTGGGCTCAGCCGGCCACATGCGGACCAGTTGATCCTGGTGCGGGAAGGGCAGGGGCTCGAGGAGGACGTGATCGACCACGCTGCCGATGGCGGCGACGCCGCCCATACCGAGGGCAAGTGTCAGCACGGCGACCGTTGTGAACCCCGGGCTCGAGACGAGCCGCCGCCACGCATAGCGGATGTCGTGATTGAGCCCAAACCAGACCGCGCTCGAGCGGGCGCGGGTCTCGTGTGCCGCGTCGAGCGCCGCGATCGCGGCCCGCGCGCCATTGACGTCACCGAACTGGCGGAGGGCCTCTCGACGCGCCGCTTCGGGACTCATGCCGCGGCCCATCAGTTCCTCGATGCGCATCCCGAGGTGTGCCGTGATCTCGGCATCGACATCCTCGTCGATGTCCGGTTTCCTGCGCTCGAGATGGAACAGTCGTCTCACGCCCCGCATACGATCTCCCTACGCGGTGCTGAGGATACGCGACACAGCGGCCGCGTAGCGTTCCCAGAGGGATGTTCGAGCGCGGAGCTGCGTGCGCCCAGCCGGTGTGAGCTCGTAGTACTTGGCCGTCCGATTGGCGTCCGATCGTCCCCACTCGCTCTCGACCCAGCCGCGTTTGCGGAGTCGATGGAGGGCGGTATACAGTGCGCCATCCTCGATCACTAGCTCGTCATGGGTGCGGTCAGCGATCCAGCGGGCGACGGCGTAACCATGTCGCGGGCCCCAGCTGAGCGCTTTGAGAATGAGGAGGTCCAGCGTCCCCTGCAGGACCTCGAGCTCCTTGTCCGCCCCCATCGGTCTGACCCCTGAATGATTCAGGGGAAAGTGACGGCGGGGACGGTGACCGTCAAGCTATGTAAAGGTCAGTGCGGCGGACGCTTGTGGGCGGAATCGTTCGGCTGACCCCCGCTCGGCGGCACAATGACACCCGGGCCTTTGTAGATGGGATTCATCGCCGGGCGATGGGTAATGGCGCTGTCGATCTCGTTAACAACCGCCGAGTCGGATCCGGCCTTAGCGGTCTTGGACGGGCTGGTGGACACGGGGTTGGACGCGCCAACGGAGAAGCTGTTCAGCTCTATGTAGCTGGGTCCCTTCCCCCGCCCAAAATCGGGATGACGCGCTTTGCAGGCTGCTATTAAGTGCGGATCGATATGCGGCAACGGCCGCGTTGCGGCGGTCGGTTGCGCCATCCCCTGCATGATCGGAACGATGCAGTCGGCCTGCAGCCCGGAGCCGCTGCCGACTCCGCCCTGCGTGAAGCCGGCACTGGTACAAGCCGCGGTGATTTGAGCGCATGGCCCTTGCTGCGCGGTCAACGGGACCGCCCAGCCAACGACGAGCAGGCGGACGGTGGCCAGAGAAATTGGTGCACGGCGCATGGTGAATGCTCCCGATTTGACAGCCGTCGACTCCTGTTGTCGATCAACGATGCGCCGCCGCGAGCTCGGGCGTCTAATACTTTGTTTCGAGGCGCCCGATAGTGCGCGCCTATGGGCTCGCCCGTTAGGTGCCCTCGACCGGCCGCTGACCAGCGCCAGGCCCTCGAGACGATTGGCTCAATACCCTCCGCCGAACACGAGAACGTAGCCGTTTGGGTCGCGCACTTCGAACTCCCAGTTCTCGTACGGCTGATGGGTGAGCGGCATTTGGATGAACGGCTGCCCTTGCACGCTCTCGTAGAGAGCGTGGACGCCATTGGTGCGGATATAGGCGTCCCACAACCCACTCGGGCGACGATCACGGAGATCGGGCTTCTGGTAACCGGCGAGGGCCAGCAGCATGATCTCGGCCGGCCCACGATGCACGCTTGCGAACACGTACGGCTCGTGTTTCGGTACCGCGCCGCTGAGCTCGAATCCGAGATTGATGACGTACCACCGAACGGTGCTGGCCACGTCGGCGACCAAGAAGGTCGGTACAGCGGATCGAATTGTGACGTCGCTCTGTGTGGGCGCGGAAGCGTGGGTCATATCCGGCACCTCTTTGGGAACGAATCGGTCTCAGTCGCCCAGGTCACCCCAGTCACCCGCGGCCAGCACGGCCCGGAGTGCCCCAGCGCCAACCGATGATTGGGCAGTATCTCGAGCTGCCCCACCTGCAATACTATGCACGCGACTGGGAACTCGGGAATTTCGCGAGGGGGGCCTCCGCTGTCGGGCTGCGAGATCGCTCGATCGCGTCCTGAATCGTCCGGCAGGTCGTGGGGCTGAGGCCTTCACCGAATCCGTAGGTTTTTCCGCCGACGTCAAACGCGATCGACCAGATCGATTCGCGCCCGGCCTGCTCGACCAGGCTGAGTTGAGGGCCCATCGCGCGCTCCACCGCGGCACGCGCCGCGTCCGGCAACTCCGAACTGGCGAGCTGCTCGCGAAGACTGGCCACTTGGCTGATCGCCATCGCTTCGCGAGGGTGGCCCGGGTCTACCACCATCCGGACATTCTCGACCCGCTGAAGGTCGAACTGCTGGGTCAAGCCTTGGCCAAACATGCTCGTCCGGAGCGAGATGCTCGTGGCGCCGACGTCCAGCTCCCGGTGCCCCCAGAATGCGAACAGCCAGCGTGAGATCGCGTAGTAGCCTGCGATCGTCCAGAGCACCAGCCATACCTCGGGGAAGGCACTGAGGACTGCGGGAAAGTGGAAGAGATCGATGTGCCCCCCGCCCCTCAGCACCATCCTGCCGACGGCGAGCTCGCCGAACAGCCACCCGCACAACCAAATGCTCAAGAACATGCCGCCCGCCCGAAGGCCACCACGCCCAATGGACACGGACAGGCCCTCCGAGCCCGTCGCGATGATGGCTGAATCGGCCGGCGCCTGCTGGCTCGTCTCGATCGATCGGCCCGCGTCAGTCATAGCTCGCGACCCCTCGTCGTCACACGGTGGCTCGGGCGCCCACTGCGTCGCGCCCCACAAACAGCACACGACTCTCCACGCAGTTTCACGCATCGGGGCGTGATTGTGTCTCACTCGCGGTGTCCACCAGATCGCTAGCCGCCCGGCCGCCTTGGGGCGGCGCCCGCGAGCTGCGCACAGGACGGCTCCCAGAAGAGATCCTGGCGGAAGCGTCGACCGGAAGCTGACTCTATCGCCTCGTACGACGCAGGTTGGTGTTCAGAGCACGTCTCGGCGATGTGGGCGCGCGGGGCACCTACCGCGTGATGAACGGGGTGAGGTCACCGACCGATCCGTCGATCAACGGAATGCTCTTGATCACCTCCTTCACCGCCTCCTCGGGAAAGCCAGATTCCAGCGTAAACTGGTAGCCCGCGAACGCATCGAGACCGTCGTCCAGTCCCCAGAAGAAGAAATTGTGATACGAAAACCGCAGCATCTGCCGCATCAACCCATTGGGGTCGTAGACGCGGTTCAGGTTGATGTGATGCCCATAATATTGGGGGTACACGCGCAACCAGATCGTCGCCTGATGCGTGACGGTGATGTAGATCTCCAGGCGCGACGACCAATGGAGTCCCTTGTCGTAGAAGCCGTCCAAGTCGAACGGGTTGCTCGCTCGATACCAGCGAATCTCCCGCGCCGGTTCGTAGGCGGCGATCACCGCCTTGACCTTCTCCAACGTGACGGCCTGGGCAGAATCCGCGGCTGACTGGGCGGCGAGCGGCCGGAGCCCGCTGCCTGCGAGGGCCACTGCGCATCCGTAGGCGATAGCGCTGAGTCGACCACTCACTGAATCACCGCGAGGTTTGGGTAGACCATGCCGGAGGAGGAAGCGGTGTACGTCGGCTCGCATCGAAAACCCGGTGGCCAAACTGCTCGAGATGAGTGTCGTGCTCATTGACGACGAGCCCCTGGCCCACGTTGCGCTAAGGGTCGTCTTTCGCTGGTGGGTCAGGCCGTCGATGACGCGAGAGTTTGTCGGAGATACGCGGCCACGTCGTCAATGAAGCGATGAACCGACACCTCAGCGATCCGATGACCGGCAATTGCGTCCAGGGTCTTTCCCAACGCTCCGAACGGCGGTTCGTAGATGCCCGAGAAATCCAACTGCGTTTCCGTCCGTGTCAGCGGGTAGATCGCCAGCTCGCCCCGCATCAGCGGGAACAGCCGCGGTATCGTTGCGGCTTCCCATTCGAGAACCAAACGCGTGACGGGGCCCGAGGTTGCATCAACCGTCTCTTGGACGCTCTTCACGGCAATGTTTATATCAGTCTTCACTCCCACGCCGCCAATGTCGACGTGCAATTCGGCGGCGACTGATTGCGCGCGGGCAGCCGCGGCCTTCGTCGCTGACCGGAAAATGCTGAGCGCGTCCTGCCTCAGAGCATTGCTGACGCGGTCGTACGGATGGTTCACGTAATCGTAGCAGCGTACCTCGCGGCCTTTGCTCATTGGGAGTGTTCCCTTCGGTGTGCGGTCGATCGCCGAAAATCAGTGACGTTGAACAGTACCATTGGGGCGAGTACAGGGGGAGAGTTTCTTCCGTGTGCACTCGGCACAACCGCTTACCGGTTGTCCAGTCCTGGGTCGCCGTGGGGCGTGGTTCGCATCACGGCGCGACCGTCTGCGCGGGTTCTACGACGCGCACCTTGTTGAGGCGCACCCAGTTTGCGGCCAAGCGAGCGCCCAGGAGGATGCCCGGTTCCTCCACGACATGATACCCGACGAGTGGCATGCCCACGGCGAGGGCCGCCGATGCCATCCATCGAACGAGTGCCGGAGCGCCTCCCAAAACAATGAACCCGATCCACAACGCGGGGACGTGAAACAGGTACATGCCGTAGCTGTACTTGGCGATCGTCTTGGCTCCGCGCGACAACAATGATGGATGCATCTCGCGAATCAGCGGAATGCTGAGACCGAGAACCAAGCAGAAGCTCCACTGCATCCAGCGCCTGGACTCCCATACATCGGCATCGCTCTGCAAGGCGAAGAACGAGCAGACGATCAAGCTGGTTGGCAACAGCGCGAGCCAGATCCAGCTGGGGAGACGGGCCGGACGACGCTGCCGGCGCAGCAGGGCGTAGGCGAGGACGCCGGAGAGAAAGCACGGCGCGAAAAACAACGTGTCGAGACGCCACAGGTCGGGGGTGATGTTCGCAACCCACACGTTGGCAGCGGCGACACCGACTGCGAGCAACGACGCCACGGCCGCCGGACCGCGTTTGGCTGCGAGATAACAAAGCGGCAGCACCGCGTACATTTGCAGCTCGATAGGCAGCGTCCAGAGAACGAGAAGCACGTCCCTCGACTCAGTGAGATTTTGAACGAGTGCCAGATTGGCCAGCAGTCGCGGTAGCCGCGGCCGGAAGTATGGCGTCACCACGCCGTGCACCGGCACCGTGGACGGCATGTGCATCGCGACGACGAGAAGGATCGCGACGATCGCGAGGGGATAAATGCGAAAGGCCCGACGGATGTAGAACGCCGTGACATCCAGCCGTTCTGTGCCATGGCGCTCGAGAGACGACATCAGCACCAAAGACGTGTGTACAAAAAAGGCGAGCACCCCCGCGCGGCCGAGCCAGTAGCCCAACATCACAGCGGATCCGAACGGCGCGACCATGATGACGTGGTTCGCGAGAACGCAGAGAACCGCGAACGCGCGCAGAGTATCGAGATTGCGTTCCGGGAGAGCAGTTCGCAGCGCCGTCACGCGACCAGCCTGGGTTTGAGCACTCACCTCGTCCACCATTGCACGGACGCCGCGATGCCGCCCCGGTAACGCCGACCGAAAGGCGAACAGGGTCGAGGTCGCACCGAATGCCACTACAGGATCGCCGCCTGATTCGATTGACTATCGGGTGGTCGGGAAGCCGGCACCGCGGCGCACCTTTCTCGGGCAAAGAGAGCGATGGCCAGTCCCAATTGGGCAGGGAGCATCAGTGCAATGATCTCCTCGTTGACCTGGTCGAACCAGGGGAATGCGTGCGCCACCAACCCGATGAGGCACAACAGCGCGATGGCGAGTGCAATACCCCTGGTCGCGCGACCCGCTCCACGACGGAAGACCCAGAATGGGCAGCAGAGATGGCGAGTGCGAGCGACAACGGATTCGCCTGCAGCACGTTCTCGTTGTCGTGCGTGAACACGTGGTCGGTCAGCGTCCACGCGAAGATCAGGAACGTGCCCAGGACGCCGATCACCAAGCTCCAGATCGCACCCAATGAGGCCAATCCAACGCGCGCGGCCGCGCTTCCATGTGCCCCGGCGCGGCCCAAAGCCGCGAAGAGGCAGCCGAGGAGCACGCCAATGAGCAGGAAGTAGATCGTCCAGTGCGGTGGCGCGCTTGCCTCAGGGGAGCGTGAGGCACGGAAGATCTCGCGGTCGGACTCCACGAAGGGCACGAGCTCACCAGTCTCTGAGTCGCGGACGCGCAGCGTGTTGAACGTGTCATGCATCGCCACGGGTAGAAACATCTCGGCCCACCTCGAGATCGGCCGATCCGCTGGGTGGCCTGACCCGAGTTCGATGCCGGCGTACGCGGCGGGGTTGCCTTGCAAGAGGCGCCGCGTGTGCCAGCGGTAGGTGGTATGCGTGGGAATCGTGTCGGTTGCCTGACGGACCTGGCCGCCGAGCACGCGGTCGAACACATCGCGCACGCGGGTGGAGCAGTTGTCCCGATAGTAATCGTAGCGATAGTACTTGTTCTCGTCGCGCGCATTCCACTCGACGAAGTCGTGCAGTTCCGTGCGCTGCGTCGGGGACAGGTGCAGGCGTTGTATCCAGAGCGAGCGGTTCGCCGCGATGTATTCGCGGATCATGCCGGGGGCGTCGAATGGCGCCATCCAGTAGACCATGTGCCCCTGAAGGAACCGGCGCATGAACCCTGGCTGGGCGAAGTCGAAAATGCCCCAGTTGTATGCCACGTCGGTGCCCCTCGCCGAGTCGTGGATCCAGATGGCCGTGTGGCCAAACTTCTCCCAGATTGCGTCGCCCTGTCCGGCCGTCACGAGGTACACGGTGTACTCGGAGCCAGCTTCCCCGCGCGGCGGTTGCGTCGTTGGCCGGAGCACATCTCCCCGGTGCGGAGGAATGTGCCGCAGAGGGATGCGTTGGCTGGCGAGGGGCTGGGCTTCTCCGACGGGCAGCACTGGCGCCGCTCCGAGGCTGTCGCGACCCGTCGCGAGGGCGAGGACCAACAACAGCCGACTGCTCAGTCGCACATTTCCCACTGGCCAGAACCAAGCTTTTCGGTCGGAGTGCTTCAGGGAGGCTGTGGTCAGCGTTCGTCCACGTTCCATACAAAGCGGACCGACGAGAGTGTACGGCTGAGACTGCGACCCGACCAGAGGGCCGATAGGAGGAGCGACTGACGAGGCGAGACCGAGGGGCGTTTCCGCGGTTATCACCTATCCCCGCTACATCGCGCCGGGTTTGGTGATACCGGCATCGAAACGCCCCCCGATCTCTTCGATCGCCGGTCGTGTGTCCGGATGATCGGCCGATCGTTTCCGATCCCTCTGCGACGGTTGCATCTAGCCGGTCCGGCTGGTATCTCAGCGCTCGGCGAATTCCCAGCGTATTGATCCATAGGGCCCGCTGGGCAGCGCGTGTGCCTCGGTGGTGTCAGGCGCACCCCGCCTAGCCGCGGAGGCGATATGCTGAAGGCCGCAGTGCTGATCCTGGCCGCTGGTGTCGCGTGGCGCACATTGCCTGCGCAGGCCGACTCGCTCTCTCAATCTTCGGCTGCGCCGCAAGTAGCGCAGCAAGATGCGGCCGGTCGCGTCGGCCTCACGGATTCAGCTCAGCCAGCGATGCGGCCTGAGGTAATTCACTACCGACGTGTGTATAGTGCGAAAGCGGTCGTCGACGGTGTACCCGGAATGGCGTACCAGTACGCCCGTGGCCACGATCGAGTCAATGTGCTCGTGATCCAATACGACCCGACACGAGCCCTTCGCACGTCGAACGACACGATCGACCTCGTGCGGGACGACTACACGACGGCGTTCGACGCGTTGTGCAATCTGGCGCTACAAAATGACGCATACGTTGGCTGGTATGCGCACATGGAAGACGATCTGCAAATTGGGAAGCATACGTACCGGGGCTACGTGTATCGGTATGCGTTCTTTCGACGACCAGGTGGGGGAGGAGGTTGTGAAGGTCGCCCAGTGCGCATAGAGGGTTGGTCTTTCTACAGGCAGACCTACGCTCTTCCACAGTGGCTTGTGAAGATACGGGGACACTTGCAGCCGTTTGAGTCGATGGGTAACGGCGCTTTGCCAATGTTCTCGAAGTACCTGATCGCTGCCATGGTGCGGGATCCCGGGACAGCGTGGAATGCGACTAGGGGGATCCCGAACCTGGGGCGGAGATTTTGTACCATGGCAAAGCTCGTCTATGGACTGAACCAGTCGTTGGATGGCTACGTCGACCATCTGGCATTTAGGCCAAGCCCCGCGCTCTTTCGTCACTTCATAGAACAAGTGCGCGACCTGACGGGCAGTGTGTACGGTCGCCGCATGTACGAGGTAATGCGATATTGGGACGAAGACTGCCCGGAGTGGGGCGCGGAGGAACACGACTTCGCGGCGGCGTGGCGGAGCCAGCCGAAGTGGGTTGTGTCGCGCTCGTTGAAGTCGGTCGGACCCAACGCCACACTTGTCGAGGGTGACATCGAGGCGGTGATACGTGGGCTGAAGGCTCAGCCAGGTGGGGAGATTGAAGTTGCCGGACCAGACTTGGCAGGAAGCCTGACCAACCTCGGTCTTGTTGATGAGTATCGGCTGTACCTCCACCCCATCGTACTTGGTCGCGGCAAGCCATTCTTCGCCGGCCCCCGGCCGCCGCTCCGCCTTGTCACGAGCGATCGAATTGGCGAGGACGTGATTAGGTTGACGTACGTTCCCGCTTAATCGCGCGACTCGCCCGACGGACTGCGCCGACGCGTCAGGTCCGCTTTGGGTCAAGAGCGGGAATTGCCCCTACACCGCGCCGCGCCCCTTGAGCTCCAGATACCGATTCACCACCGCGGCCGTCATCGCCTGCGGGCGTACGTCGATCACCGACACGCCGGCCTGACGCATCCGCTCCAACGCTTCCTCGCGCGCCGACAACAACTCTTCCGCGGCCGCACGTTCGTACACGGCGAGCTGTTTCGTCGCCCCCGCATGTGATGCCGCCGTCACCAGCGCCTCGTTGCGCAGCGCCACCACGACCGGCAGGTGATGCCGCGCGCCGCGTGTCGTGTGCGCGATCAGCGAATACGACGCACGCGGGTCGATGACATCGGTGTAGAACACGATGAGCGAGCGCTTCCGCTGCCGCGCTGTCCAGCGTCCGGAACGCCGTCGCATAGTCGGGCTCCGTCATCGTCGCCCGGAGCGGGATCAGCGCGGACCGCAACGCGACGAGCGCGCCGCGACCGCGCTCCGGCGGCACCCATGCGCGGACCTCGTCGTCGAATGCCAACAACCCCACCTGGTCGCCGGACTCGCGCGCAATGTCCGCCAACACCAGTGCCGACGACAACGCGTACTCGAAACGCGGCAGATCGTCCGCCAGCTGCGTCATCAGCCGGCCACAGTCGATCACGATCATCACGGTCTGCCCCTGCTCGACGGAAAACTCGCGCGAGATCAGCGTCTGCCGCCGCGCCAATGCCTTCCAGTCGATGAGCCGCGGATCGTCGCCCAGGGCGTACTCCCGAAGGCCCGCGAAACTCGTCCCCTCGCCACGCCGGCGCAGCACCCGCACACCCGCGTCTCGCAACCGATGCTGCATCGCCAGCAGGCGATACCGCCGCACGTTCGCGATCGACGGCGCCACCAGGACATGCGCCTGCGGCCGCCACCGATAGGTGCGCGCCATGAGTCCCAGCGGCCCGCGCAACCGCACCGCCATCCGGCCCAGCGGCCACTCCCCACGCTCCCGTCCCTGGAGATCGACCGCCAGCGTCGCCGGCGTCGCGCGGCGCACCACGAACTCCTGCGGCATCGGCGTCTCGCGCCGCACACCCCGCGGCATCTCGTCATACACCGCTCCGCGCACCGCTCCCGGCCACTCGATCGTGATGCGGTACGTCGCGCGCACGACATCCCCTACGCCGATCGAAGCCGGCACATCGCGCGTGACCGCAACCCGCCGGCGACTCGGCAGCGCCGCCACATCCACCGTCGCGATCACCAGCACCAACGCCACCACCCCGATGCCCACGACCTGCGGCGCCCCCAACAGCATCGCCAGAATCCAAACCGGCGACAACAGCATGAACAGCCAGGCCAGACGGACGGTCGGCAGTGGCATGAACTACTGGGTGACCGGTGACGGGTGACGGGCACCGGGTAACGACACCTGCATGACCAGGTGAGTTCTCCAACGTCCCACGTTCAACGTCTAGCCCCTGATCAATGGCTGAGTGTCAATGGCTCACACATGGTCACTGCGGCGCCGGGACGCGCGACAGGATGCCCTGCAGTACGTCGTCCGCGCTCCGACCCTCGACCTCGAGCTCGGGCGCGACCACCACACGGTGGCGCAGCACGGCGAGGGCGTAGTCCTTCACGTCGTCGGGCGTCACGAAGTCGCGGCCAGCCACGAGCGCCGCGCCGCGCGCGGCGCGAAACAGCATCACGCTGGCGCGCGGTGAGCCGCCGAGTGTCAGGCCAGTGTCCTCGCGCGTCGCGCGCACGATGTCCGTCACGTACACCTGCACTTCGGGTGCGACTTTCACCATGTCGACCGCCGCTCGCAGCGCGCGGCACCCCTCGGCGTCCAGTAACGGCGCGATCGGATGCTGCGCGAGCTGGTCGGGATCGAAGCCCGCGGCCTGTCGCGACAGCATCTCGAGCTCGGACGCCCGGGTCGGATAGCCAACTTTGATCTTCAAGAGGAACCGGTCGAGCTGCGCCTCCGGCAGCGGATATGTCCCCTCGTACTCCACCGGGTTCTGCGTCGCCAGCACGGTGAACAGCTCGCCGAGCGAGCGCGCAACGCCGTCGGTGGTCACCTGACGCTCCTGCATCGCCTCGAGCAAGGCCGCCTGCGTCTTGGCCGGCGCGCGGTTGATCTCGTCGGCGAGCAACAGGTCGGTGAACACGGGCCCGGGATGAAACTCGAACTCGCGAGTCGTGGCCTGCAGGACGCTCACGCCAGTGATGTCCGACGGCATGAGGTCGGGCGTGAACTGGATCCGCCCGAATCGCGCGCCCAGGACCTCAGCCAGCGTGCGCACGAGCAGTGTCTTGGCCGTCCCCGGAACGCCCTCGAGCAGGACATGCCCGCGCGCGATGAATGCGACGAGCGTCTCCTCAATGACCTCGTCCTGCCCCACGATCCGTGATGCCACTGCATCCCGAATGCGCTGCAGCGTCAGCGCGAAGCGCTCGATCGCGTCGCGCGCCGCCGGGTCGGACACGGCCCAACTGGGCAAATGCGGCAGCGGTGCGGCCGAGCCCGCGCTCCCTGGCGATTCGGCTGCAGGCGCTGCCGCCGCGTCCGCGGCGGCAGCGCTGGGCGTGCCATCTGTTGGTGCAGGGAGCCCGGAGGCAGTAATGGGTGCGTCGGCCACGGCCGATCCTCAGTGCGGTTTGGAGTGATGGTTGCGATCCCAGCTGCCCGGGAACGCCTTGTCGATCCGGTCGATGGCCGCGGCCACCTCCAGCAGCTCGCTCGCCTCGACGGTCGTGCGCTCGGCTGCCTCGACGCGCTTCACGTCGGATGCAAGCCGAGGATGACTGGCCGCGACGGCCGTCAGAAATCGATCGTTCGCGTCCTCGATCCCCTGGCGGCCGGCAGCGCGTGACGACCAGCCGCCACGGTCGTGCCGGCGTCTGAGTCCTCGCACGAGGCGAGTGACCGCCGTGCGCGTCGCATGGATCCGTTCATACGCAAGCGCCAACGCACCGACGTGCTCGAGTGCCGACCGACGCTCGATGCTGGGCATGCCGCGAGGCGCGAGCGCCCGCGCGCCCAGAGCCAGCATCAGCACGAGTCCCCCGATGAGGAGCTGCAGGATCGTGTGTCCCACCGGATGCGTACCGAGAAAGGCAATGGCAGTCGCAAACGGGTTCGCGTCGTCACCGGTGGATTGGTGGTACTCGTCGAACACGAGCGGTGGTCGCCGTCCATGCGACGCATACTCGATTGCCGACACCAGCCGCGGTCCCACACCCGCACGACAGACGCGCACGACGTCATTGCGCAATGCGTCCGGATCCGACACCGCGACCACGCGCCCGCGGCCCAGCGGGTATCCCAGGACCGCTGGCAACGTGCCCCCCGAATCGCCTGCCGACTCCTGTCCATCGCGTGTCACCGATAGAAAAACCGAGGTGTCGACGGGCAGGGGCTCGCGACTGGACAAGACCGATAGCGAGTCGACGAGATGGTAGAGGTGTACGCCGGCGCCGAGCCAGAGCAGCGTGTTCTGGAGCGTCTGAGACCTGCACCGCGACGAATCGGCGGCCGTCACCGCCAGCGACCCACCTGCCGAGGAATGGCGCAGCACGAGCGAGTCAGTCAGCGGCCGATCCTCGACGACGTAGATGAGCCCCGCGCCGCGTCGGACCGTCTCCAGGAGCGCGTGTACTTCGGCGGCCGTCATTCGCCTCGGTCCGCCGAACACCGCATACACGGCGTCGCTGTCCAGTGGTTCTCGGAACGGTGTCACGCGGCGACTGGTCGGCCAACCGAGGCGGCTCACGACCTCGTACAGACCCTTCGCGCCGGCGGGGCCAGCGGAAGTCGTCGTCAGCCGGAGATCCAGGTTGGTGCTGGGCGATTCCGGCGTGAACAGAATCGCGATGAGCATCACGCCGGCGAGCAGCGGCAACACGACTCGCGGTCGCAGCACCGTCGCAAGCCAGTCGTTCTGCGGCGCTGCCGGACTCGCGGACGGCAATGCGCCACTCGCAGCCATATGAGTCGCTGCGTTGGGGGCCGTGGTCATGCCACGGGCGTCAACATGCCGCTTGCCAGCGCGTAGAGCCGCTCGTAGCGCTCCTGGTCGCAGATCCCCAACCCATACACGACGACTTCGTACAGTCGGGCGAAGTCGCGGAAGCTGGGCACCAGGGCAGATGAGCGCCACCGCAGCTCACGCAGGTAGTCGCCGACCGTTTTCGAGGGATGCAGCCGGAGATCTTCGCGCTGGGCGACGCTCTGCAACAACGCTGCGTAGAGTGCGTGCGCGGCGTCCGTGTATCGATTCTCCGCCGCGAGCCGCTGCGCCTCGAGCCACGGGTCGCCCGTGCGCCGCAGGAACCGACGGGCTCCGCCGGCCGATCCCGTGAATTCCGCCGATCGGATGGCGATCGCGATGCGCACGATGGCGAGCACCGCCAGGAGCGCGAGCACTGCGAGGGCGACCGGACGCGTCGCGGATGACTTCGTGATCGCGCTCAACACACGACTGAGCTGCTCCCACAAATAGAACATGAGGCGATCCCACAACGACGCGGCGATCGTGCGGTCGTATGCCCGCTGCGCGAACACGGCAGCGATCGTGTCGCGCGCGGCGGTGGTGGTGACCTGCTGGATCACGCGACCTGCGGCGCCGCGGAGGCCTCGAGCGCTCCAGCCATCACTTCGATGTCATAGCCTTCCTTGCGGACGCGAAGGTCGTAGTACAGCAGCAGGAAGGGAACTTGAACGAACGGAAACAGCATGACGATCACGGTCGCCGATCCGATGCGATTCAGGATCGGATGGCCCATGAGCCTGAGCGCTGCGCCGACTCCGAAGTACAAGCCGAGATAGAACAGGTAGGCGAGACCAATGAGTCCCACGACGTGCGCACGCAGTCCTTTCGTCAGCTGCAAGGACCGGCGCAGGGACGCGCGTGCCCCCATTCGCTCGAGGACGAGAACCGGCAAGGCAGCGACGAGCGCCGCCATCGTGTAGGCGAATATGCCGATGGCCAACGCCACTGGTACTGCCACGATCGTCACGCGTGAGATCGCCGGTGGAAGGAGTTGCAACCCCAACGCTACAAAGACGACGCTCGGCAAGGCCCAGCACAGCGCAGCGAGCACAAAAACGCAGAGCTCCAGGAGGGAGAGCGCGAGGACCCCGGGGAGGCGCTGGACCATACCGCGCAGCGACGCCGGTAATTGGACGTCGATGCCGCCGTAGGCGTCGGCCGCCGCCAGTGTGAGCGCGACGCCGAGCGTGGCGTGATACCAGACGACCGAAAATGCCGTCCATCCGGCGATCGCGGCCAGCGACATGGGCGCGACTCTACCGGGCTGCCCGAAGGGGACGAGCGACGGGACGGCAACCGTCTGTACCGCGGCGAACGGGACGTAAAACAGGGCCGTGAGAGCGACCATCGGCCCGTAGTGCCGGCGGACCAATCGCACCGACGCGTCAAATATCTCCGTAGCCGAACGGGGCCGAGGAACGCCGGGACTCGACATCGGATCCTTGGGCGAGGCAGGAGGGGAGTTCAGAGACACGGAGCGGAAAAACTTCGCACGCGCCGCGCGACTTGGCGAGCGCTCGGTGCCTCGCTACGCTCCGAACCGCGCCTCGCAATAGTCCCACAGCCAGGCGCCCAGAAGATACCCCACCAGGCCGCACACGACGAAGAGCGCTACGATGCTGAGCCACAGCGGGCGGACGCCGGCGACGGACAGGGACATCCCCGGCGTCGAGGCGCGCACGCGCAGGATGCGGTATACGGTGGCGAGCGCGCCCGCCGGCAGCCCCCACCCGGCCACTCCGTAGCGCCACACGAAGGCGCGACGTCCGGTCAAGCGCGTCCGTGCCCACCGCGCCTGCGAGTGGGCCAGCGCCTCGGATACCGGCTTGGTTGTCATCAGGGGACCGTCACCGTTCCCGTCACTGCTGTTCAACATCGTCTCCCGCCAGCCGACCTCACCGCAGCAACGCTTTGGCGATCGTCTGCAGCTGCATGTTGGACGTACCCTCGTAGATCGTCCCGATCTTCGCATCGCGATAGAACTTCTCGACCGGGTAGTCCGTGGTGTACCCGTAGCCGCCAAACAACTCGAGACAGACCGAGGTCACACGCTCACACACCTGCGACGCAAAGAGCTTGGCCATGGCCCCTTCCCGCACGATGTCCTGGCCCGCGTCCTTGAGTCGCGCCGCGTTGTAGACCATGAGTCGCGCTGCCTCGAGCTCAGTAGCCGCCTGGGCGAGCTGGAACTGCACGCCCTGAAACTCCGACAGCGCCTTGCCGAACTGCTTACGCTCTTTGATGTACGACGTGGCCGCGGCAAGCGCGCCGCCGGCGACGCCGATCATCTGAGCGCCGATCCCAATGCGTCCCTCGTTCAGCGTCTCGATCGCGATCTTGTAGCCTTGCCCGACGGGCCCCAACACGTTCGCAGCAGGGACCTCACACGAGTCCAGGATCAACTCGACGGTGCTCGACGCCCGGATCCCGAGTTTGTCTTCCTTCTTGCCGACTCGGAACCCGGGAAACCCTCGCTCAATGACGAACGCCGTGATGCCTTTATAACCGGCGTCACGGTTGGCGTTGGCAAAGAGCACGAAGATGTCGGCCTCGGCCCCATTCGTGATCCACATTTTGCGTCCATTGAGGACGTAGTGGTCGCCGGCGCGCACCGCGGTCGTCTGCATGCCAAACGCATCCGACCCCGAGCCCGACTCCGACAGGGCGTACGCACCCACCGTACCGCTCGTCAGCCGCGGCAGATACCGCGCTTTGACGTCATCGCTCCCGTATCGCAGGATCGGGTAGTTGACGAGCGTGTTCTGCACGTCGACCACGATCGCTGCCGACGCGTCGACCCGACTGACCGTCTCGACGGCCAGCGCCACCATCATGAGCGACCCGCCCGAGCCGCCGTACTGCTCCGGCACTTCGATCCCCATGAGCCCCAGGGAGTAGAAGTGCGGGATCAGGGTCGGGTCGATCCGGCCCGCACGCTCCATCTCCTTCACCCGCGGCCGCACTTCGTGCTCCGCGAAATCGGCGATCGCGTCGCGGAACAGCGACTCTTCGTCGGAGAGCGCGGTGAGCGGGCCTGGGCTGCTGTTCACAACGGCGGTGATCTCGGAGGACATGGGGGAGAATCTAACGGGCAAACGGCGGGGTCAGGGGTCAGGGACTAGGGGTCGGGGAACAAACTCCGAGGCCGGTCACAGCGCACGGTGACCGGCCTTTCGATTTGTTCCCTGGCCCCTGGCCCCTGACCCCGCGGTTGCAGTCCCCCTACTTCACCCAATCCACCGACTGCACGGACGCATCAATGCGGTCTTCGAGGACCGAAAGCGAAGCCGGCGGGAAGGGAGAACCCTCCTCGTGCGTGACCGTCTTGAGCCTTTCGCCCAGGCGGAACGATGTCGTCGCGATTGGACTCGCACTCAGACCCGGCGGATACTTGGGCGAGAGCGAGTCGTACCCAATGCGGCGAAACTCGGCCACGAGACCATCCACGGTCGAGCGCGGGAGATGGGCGTACCAACGGCCGGCCTTGCTGACATTGGCCACACCGTCGTACACCACCTGCCCGTCTTCATAGAACGAGAGCTTGTACTCCGCGCACTGGCCGTGACAGGCCGACCGTTCGAGGGTGATCACCGGCTGCACGGGTGGATCGGCTGCCGCAGTCCGGCCATTCGACGCGGTCGATGCGTGATGCGTCTGTGCGTTCGCCACGCCGGGCATCGCGAGCATCGCGACGCATGCGCACATGACCGCTCCACCAAGCAACCCGCCGGCAAGGACCGCCCTCCATCTCGCACCACGTACCATCCTGAGCTCTCCGAAGGCTCCGGGGACGGGGGGACCCACCGGTCCCCCTCCGTCATTCTGACGAAGACCCCAGGCTGGAGATAACGGCCGAGCCCGCCTCCGCCTCCCGTGCCGGGCACGCATCCCCGCAGCGGCAGTCGGGGTCCCCCCCGTTTCCCGCCTCTCCCCAACAGGTTGAGCCCCCGTCAGGGGCAGGCGGCCGGGCCAGCGCGAGCCCAGCTCGGCTCAAGACGACCGCCGCCAGCATCTCATGGACGCCAAACGCCGGTGTGACCCGGAACCGGACCCCCGGGTGAGCCGCCGCCGCCTCCCGAATCATGCGCGGGATGTCCCGCGTCGAGTGCCGACCCGGCGACAGCATATAAGGAAACGCGATCACCTCGTCCGCCCCGGCCGCGACACAGTCCGCGAACCCCTGGGCGATCGACGGCGTGGCCAACTCCATGTGCGCGTGCCGCACGATGACCCCGCCGCCCGCCATGTCCTGCACGAGGCCGGCGACGCAGGCGAGCATGTTATTGGCCGAGTCGAGCTTCGAGCCGTGGTCGATGAGGAGGAGGGAAAGCACGAACGGCGGGATCAGGGGTCAGGGATCGGGGGTCAGGGGACTACGACGACAACTTACCGCGGGTGTAAAGGTCGTTGCAGTTCCCTGACCCCCGACCCCGCCGTTACGCCCCAACCCCAATCGTCTGCAAGGCCAACTCGACCTTGCCAAACGGCGCCGAGACCTGCACTCCCTGCACTGACGGACGCACCCGTTCCAGCATCTCGCGGGCGATCGCGATGCCTTCGGCCACGGCGTGCTCCTTGGAGCGCTCGTTGGCGCGGCGCATGCGCTCGATCACACTGGTCGGAACGGTCACGCCTGGTACCTCGTTGGCCAGGAACTCGGCGTTGCGCACCGAGACCAGCGGCCAGATCCCCGCCACGATCGGGATGTGCACGTGCCGCGACATTTCGAGGAAGCGTTCCAACTGCGCCACGTCGAACACCGGCTGCGTCACCGCGAACTCGGCCCCCGCTTCCACCTTCCACTCGTACCGGCGAAGCTCGTGGGCCCGGTCCATCGCCGCGGGATTGACGCCCACCCCGATGACGAAGCGCGTCGGTACGCCGATCTCGTTGCCGCCGGGATCCAGGCCGTGATTGAGCCGCGACACGAGATTCGTCAGGCCGATCGCGTCGATGTCGAAGACCGCCGTCGCGTCGGGATAGGGGCCCATCTTGGGTGGGTCGCCCGTCACGAGCAACAGATTCCTCAAGCCCATCGCGGACGCGCCGAGTAGATCGCTCAGCATCCCCAGCAGATTGCGATCGCGGCAGCAATAGTGCGTCACGGTCTCGATCCCGACTTGTTGCTGAATGAGGATGCTGACGAGCACCGCGCTCATCCGGCTCTGCGCTCGCGGTCCGTCGGGCACGTTGACCGCGTCGACGCCGGCACGGCGCAACTCGGTCACCTCCCGCACCATGCGAACGGGATCGACGCCCCGCGGCGGCACGATCTCCACCGACGTCACGAACTCGCCAGCGGCGAGCTTCGCCGCCCACCGGGAGCGCTCGGCAAATGCCACGGGCGCAACGCCCGGTTGCGCGACTGAGAGGCCGCCATCCGTGCCGGTCGCCGAGCTGGATGTGATGCGCGCATGCACGCGCGACAGGCGCCCGCCACCGGCGGATTGCAACACGGTCGCATGCGTCGCCGCGTCGGCGGTCCCGTCCGAGGCCGGCACTCCGAGATGACGAGGGGCGAGGGGACGCACGCCAGCGGCCATCGCGTGGATGTGCTCGGGCGTCGTCCCGCAGCATCCGCCGACGATCTTGGCGCCCGCTTGCACGAGGTGCCGAGCGTACGTCGCCATGTACTCGGGGCTCGCCATGTACATGCTGCGGCCGCCGACCTCACGCGGCATGCCAGCATTTGGCTGAGCGGAGAGCTTGCGCCGCGTCTCCGGGACCATGCGCTCGATCGCATCGAGAATCGCTTGCGGACCCACGGAGCAATTGAGCCCGATCACATCCGCGCCGAATCGGTCGAGTGCGCGAGCGACCTCTTGTGGCGGCACGCCGTACGGCGTTCGGCCATCGACGCCGATCGTCATTTGCGCAATGACCGGCATCGCCGGATCGACGTCGCGCGCTGCGCGGATGGCCTGCTCCATCTCGTCCAGATCGGCGAACGTCTCGATGACGAAGCAATCGGCACCGCCCTCCGCGAGTGCCTGCATCTGCTCGCGAAACATCGCCCGTGCCTCGTCGCGGCTCGTGGGACCGTAGGGCTCGATCCGAACTCCGAGCGGACCGACCGCCCCCGCGACGAGCCGCCGGTCACCGGCCGCAGCGCGCGCGATCTGCGCTGCGCGCCGATTGAGCTCGACGACCTGCGATTCGAGGCCGTGCTGCGTCAACTTGACGCGGTTCGCGCCGAAGCTGTTGGTCTCCAGCACCTCGGCACCGGCGCGCGCGTAGGCATCGTGCACCGATCGCACCAGCTCGGGCGATCGGGCATTCAACTCGTCGTAGCACTGATTGATGAACACGCCCTTGGCGTAGAGCATGGTCCCCATTGCGCCGTCGAAAACGATGATGCGCTCGGGATCGACCAGCCGTGCGAGCAGGTCGGCGCGGACGCCCGTCGCGGCGCGCCCGGCGACAGCGTCGGTCGGTGGAACGACCGCGGGAGTCGAGGTCATGCGGCCGCCTCCACGCCCGCGCCTTCACCGCGCACCGCGTAGTACTTGGCATCCGGGTGGTGCACGATGATCGCCGCGGTCGACTGCTCCGGCACGAGTTGTCCGGCGGTGGTGAGCGACATGCCCAGGGCGTCCGCGACGGGCAGCAGGCGAAAGACCGTGGTGTGGTCGTCGAGATCGGGGCACGCGCCGTACCCCCACGAGTAGCGCTTCCCCTCTGACGGGCCGAGTCCCCATTCGCGACGGATTCGACGATGCATCCATTCCGCGACGGCTTCGGCAGCCTCCACCGCCAGCCCGTGCACGTAATACGCCTCCGTGTACTCGCCCGCACGCTGCAACACGTCGAAGCGTGCGGCAGCCGCATCGCCGACAGTCACGACCTGCAGCGCGACGACATTGACCTCGCCCGAATCGACCGATCGGAAGTAGTCGGCGATGCACAACCGCTCGCGACCGACCTGGCGGGGAAAGTGGAAGCGGGCGATCTCGCGCAGCGCACCGCCGTCACTCTCGTATGCCGCAGGATCGTAGACGACCAGATCGTTGCCCTGCGAGTGCGCGGGGAAAGTCCCGTAGACGGCTTGTGGCACGATCCAACGGTCGCGCGCGGCTTCGGCGCTGAGCCGGCGCAACGTCGGCATGAACTCTTCCTGCACCGTGCGGTCATATGCGGGCCCAGAGCCACGACCACCCCATTGCAGGCGGAACAGCTCGTCGATATCGAGGAGTGAGAGCACCTCGTCGAGCGGGATGTCGCGGACGACGCGCGTGCCGAAGAAGGGAGCGCTGGGCACGGGGCCGTCGGTGCGCACGGCGCTGCGCTCTCCGCCGGCCATGCCCGCGGCGATGTCCTTGCCGACGGTTGCGTGCAGGAACACGTCGCGCCGTGCGGCATCGACCACCTCCGTGAGGGCCGCTGCCCGACGGTCGGGATCCATGAGCTGGTCCATCGTGGCCAGCCCCTCGAACGCGTCCTTGCAGTAGAACACACCCGCGGCGTACGGGCGCTCGCCGTCGACGAACAGCGCCCGCCGCCCAAAGCGCCGGTTGATCGCGGCGCCGCCGATGAGGACCGGATAGGTCAGTCCGCGCTTGTCGAGCTCCTGGACGCAGAGGGGCATCTGCTTGGATGTCGACACGAGCAGCGCGGACAGACCGATCGCGTCGGCGCCGACCTCTTCGGCCTTCTCGATGATCGTGTTGACCGGCACCTGCTTGCCGAGGTCGTACACCGTATAGCCGTTGTTCGCGAGAATCGTATTGACGAGCGACTTCCCGATGTCGTGGACGTCGCCGTACACGGTCGCCAGGACGACCTTGCCCTTGGTGTAATCCGCCGACCGCTCGAGGAACTGCTCCAGATGCCGCACGGCGCGCTTCATGACTTCGGCGCTCTGTAGCACGAATGGCAGGATGAGCTCACCCGCGCCGAACTTGTCGCCCACCTCCTTCATCGCGGGCAACAACACGTCGTTGAGCACACGCACCGGCTGCTCGCGAACGCCTGCCGTGTCGAGCAGCGCCTCGATGCCTTCCTTCTTGCGATGCACGATCGACCAGTGGATGCGCTGGTCCGCGGTCATGCCCGCCGTCGGATCGACGGCGCCGTCGCCGGTCGTGCCGCGCCGGCCCTCGGTCCCCGCACTGGCGAAGTGCTCGATGAAGCGCTGCAGCGCATCGGGTCTCCGGTTGAAGACCAGGTCGTCGGCCAGGGCGCGCTCGGTCGCATCGACTTCGGCGTAGGGACGGATGTGGGCGGGATTGACGATCGCGGCATCCAGTCCAGCGGAGACGCAGTGGTGCAGGAAGACCGAGTTCAGGACCGCGCGGGCCTCGGTCGTGAGGCCGAAGCTCACGTTCGAGACGCCCAGGATCGTGAACACGCCCGGAAGCTCCCGCTTGATCAGGCGGATCCCTTCGATCGTCTCGGTGGCCGAGTCGATCCACTCGGCCTCCCCGGTCGCGAGGGTGAAGGTGAGCGCGTCGAAGATGAGGTCGGACGAGGTCAGGCCGAACTCGTGGGTCGCGATGTCATGGATGCGGCGGGCGATGGCGAGCTTGCGGTCGCGGGTGCGAGCCATCCCCTGCTCATCGATCGTGAGCGCGACGACGGCTGCGCCATGCCGGCGGACGAGCGGCAGCACATCGTCGATCCGCTTGCGGCCGTTCTCCATGTTGATGGAGTTGACGATGCCGCGGCCCGGTAGGTGGGCCAGCGCGGCCGCGATGACGGTCGGCTCCGTCGAGTCAATGACGAGTGGCGTCTCGACGCTCATCGACAGCAGCTTCACGACACGCGACATCTGCTCGGCTTCGTCCCCACGCTCCGTGAGCGCGACGCACACGTCGAGGACGTGCGCCCCCGATTCGGCTTGCTCGCGGGCGACCCGCACGATGCCATCGTAGTCATCCGCGAGCAGGAGGCGTTTGACCGCGCGCGAGCCCTGTGCGTTGACGCGCTCACCGACGAGGAGCGGCGGTGGGTCCTGGTGCAGCGTGATGGCGCGCATTGCGCTCGAGACACGGGCGACACTCGTCGCACGCCGACGATCCGCGGCCGCCGCGCGGGCGCCATTGCCGAGGGGCCGGATCGCCTGCACGACGGCCTGGAGGTGCTCGGGCGTGGTGCCGCAACAGCCGCCGACGATGCGCACCCCGAAGTCGCGCACGAACTCGGAGAGCGCAGTGGCGAGCGGTGCCGGTTCGAGCGGATAGACCGCGTCGCCCGTCCCCGTGTTGAGCGGGAGTCCCGCATTGGGGATCACGGAGATGGGACGCGTCGCGTGTTCCGACAGGTAGCGGACCGGTTCCCGCATGTGCTCGGGGCCAGTCGAGCAATTGAGGCCGACGATGTCGACGCGAAGCCCTTCGAGCGTCGTGAGCGCACTGGCGACATCGGTGCCGAGCAGCATGCGGCCGCTGGTGTCCAGCGTGACCTGTGCCTGCACGGGCACGCGATGCCCGAGCTCCGCGAAGAGGCGCTCGAATCCCGCGATCGCCGCTTTCACCTCGAGAATGTCCTGCGCCGTCTCCACGAGGAGGACGTCGACGCCTCCTTCGACGAGCGCTTTGGCCTGGGCGTAGAAGTTGTCGGCGAGTGCCTCAAACGTGATGGCGCCGAGCACCGGGTCATCGCTCGACGGCAGCATCCCGGTCGGGCCGATCGAGCCTGCGACGAATCTCGGGTGGTCGCTCGAGGCGTGCGCCTCGCACGCGGCGCGCGCGAGCCGGGCCGCGGCGACATTGAGCTCGTGTATCCGGTCGCCGATGCCCCATTCGGCTAGCCGCCTGGGCGTGGATTGGAAGGTGCACGTCTCGACCACATCGCAGCCGACCGCGAGAAACGACTCATGGATGCCGCGGATGACGTCCGGCCGCGTCAAAACCAGATGATCGTTACAGCCCTCGAGCGACTTGCCGCCGAAATCGGCCGCCGAGAGGTGGTGGCGTTGGATGTTGGTTCCCATAGCGCCGTCGTAGATGAGGACGCGATCGGCGAGGGCTTTGAGATACGCGGACATCAAGGCAGGGGTCGGAAAGCCACAGCAGAGGGATTCGGGATTCGGGACTCCGGAACTGCCACAACGAGCGCCAAGCAGGGCAACAGCTCAAAACAAAAACGCCCGGACGGTCATGCCGCCGGGCTCTGGCGGTTTAGCGGAATGTTTTACGTGGCCGCAAGTTGCCGTAAATCGCCACGAGTACGGTTGTGAGTCACAATCTAGCGGTGTATCAGCGAGCACTCAACAGACGATCGAACGGCAGGTCGGGGCCGGGCGCTAACGCGCCCGCCCGTGACCCCGCCTTTTTGTCCTACCCGGGACCCACGGGCTAGCGCTGTCTGATATCTGCTCTGGCAGCCTCTACCGTGCGGTTGTACGCTGGGGTTCGACGGCGTGGGCGGCGGGGGACTGAGTGACTCGGCTAGCGCCCGGAATCGCTGGTGCCGAGCGAGCTCGGCTCCCGACCGCGCCGTCAATCGTCTGTTACCCAGGGGCGTGCCTCGCCCCGTGTCTCGCGTGGCCCTCCGACGGGGCTGCGATAAAGGCAAACCCGGCGAAAGCCGGCGACGCAAAGCTACGAGGCTACCGTGTGTGCCTGGTCGACGCGCACACCACGCCAGTCGAGCCGCCGAACAGTTCGAGGAGGGCCAATGCGAACGACAGCGAGTCGTCTGGCGTGGGTGTTGTGCGCGTTGCTGGCTGTGTCTGTCGCCGGGTGCGCACAGCAGGGAATAACGGATCCTCCAGTGGTGGTGACGCAGGTGAACGGCGGATAGGGAAGGCTAGACGTTAGACGTTGGACGTTGGACGTTAGAGACAAACCTCGGGGCCAGCGAAGTGCACCACTGCTGGCCCCGAAGTTTTTTTCCAACGTCCAACGTCTAACGTCTAACGTCTAGCCCCTTACCTCGTTCTCTCCTCCGGACCGACATCGCCGTGCCCTCGCGATCGCGCCCGGGCCGTGACGGAATGGACCAGGGCGACGAGACGTTGACGTTCGAGTGGCAGAGTGAGGTCGGCGAGCGTGAGGCGCTGGAGCGAAGCGGGCAGCGGCAGCGGCGCATCGTCGGTGCCGTGGTACAACACAATCGATCCGCCGGGAGCGAGCCCGTGGAGACCGATGTCACGAGCGGATTGGAGAGCTGTCGCTCGATCGACCACCACGACGAGCGGTGGGTCGCCAGCGGTCTGGACGCTGGCATCGTGCAAGCTGTCTGCGAGTGTGACGCGATAGCCAGCGGCCGCGAGTGTTTGCGCAAGCCCTTCGAGCAAGGCGTGATCAGAGCCGATCAACACCGTACCAAACATGAATACCTCGGATACCGGGCGACGGACTGCGTCGCCCCTACTGGCGGTCAGCATTCGAAACGGCAGGGGGACGCACTGCGTCGCCCCTGCGAGCCGGCGATCATGTATCGAGACCGCCTCGAGACCCTCACGCCGCCGCTGGCCGCGGCCGCCACGGAGTATCTCTCAGCCGCCTCGCGCGAGCAAGCTCAGCAAATAGCCGACGAACGGCTCGATGATGTACGCGAGCAGAATCCATGCGATGAGGGGCGACAGATCGAACATCGCGACCGGCGGAATCAGGCGCCGGATCGGGCGGATCATCCATTCGGTGAGGCTGAAGGCCCATCGCACCCAGCCGGAGTAGCGCGAGAGATTGATCCACGACGCGACGACGCGGACGATGAGCGCGATCTCGAGCAAGAGGAAGGTCCACCGGATCAGCACGCGGGCCACGCCGTAGACGCCCAATGCGCCGGCGAGCTCACCGGCCATGCCCCGGATGTACGTCAGCACCTCGAGCAACACGATCCCGCCAATCACCACGACGGCGAGCGCCCACCACGGCGCGCTGGAGGGCAAGCCACCTGCGCGCACGACGCGCCGCTCGATCGGCACGAGCAGAGGATCGACCGTGCTGCGGAAGAAGCGCGCAATCGGGCCGAAGGGACTGAGCCGTCGCGTGCGCACGAGCCAGTCGATCGCCAGTACCAGCGTGAGCACGCCCGCGAGCGCGGCGAGCGTCGGTCGCAAGAACTCCAGGATCACGTCGAAGACGGCCAACGTTCCGCTCATTGCCTCCCCGTGGTCAACCTACGGCCCACCGACCAATCCCCCAGGTGATTGCGGCGACACCGAGCCCTGCTGCCCAGACGGGCACTGCAGCGGGCGGCGCACCCGCTGCCAACGGGATGATAGCAAAGGATGCCACCACGGGCAGCGCGATCGTCATGGCCGACAGGACGATCCCTTCACGTCGCGCGGCGCGGCCGGCCCAGTACGCGAGTGGTGCGAGGAGCACCGAGATCCACGCAACCATGATCCATTGGGCAAACTGTGCCCATCGACCGTTGTCGGGAATGAAGAGCCGCCACGCCTCCCATACTCCGTCGCCGATCCGCCGGTGCAGCGGGGGTGGCGCCGCGCTACCGCGGTGCGCGAGATCGAACGCGGTCGATCCGGTGGTGGTGGTCGCGCGCACGACCATGGTGTCGGTTGCGGAGGCCCGTGCGGCAAACGCGTCCCTCACGATCCAGGACGGCGGGTGGAAGCCAAGCGCGTCTGATCGCCGGCGGATTCGAAAGATCAGATCGTCTCCTCGCCGGCCGAGCAGGAAGATCTCATTGCGCCACTGATCGTGAACGTCGACGATCGGCGCGACGGAGGGCCGCGTCGTGCCCGGCTGCATGGTCACGGCGATCACCGCACCGTCTGCCAACAGCGAGTCACGCATGGCTTCGCTCGCGGCAGCGGACATGCGGCCGATGCCGATATCAGCCCCATTGAACGTCGCATCGACCACGACGCCATCGAGCAGCGAGTAGCCGGGGAGGTCGGGCGCGACCTGTGGATAGTAGATGCTGTGCGGAAACGTGGGCATCAGCGCCCACTGCGCGAACGCGGCGACGATGCAGACAGCGAGCGCGGCGACGCCGCTCAGCCGTCCCGCGAGGTGTCCCGGTGGTGACAGCCATACGCGGCGCAGGTCGACCGCGGCAACACCGATCACGGCGCCCGTGGTGTTGGCCACGATGTCACCCAGATCCGAGTCGCGGCCCGGGACGACATAGAACTGCAGTGCCTCGATGGAGCTCGTCAGCAACAGCGCGAGTGTCCAGGCGGTCCAGCGTCGCATCCCGATGAGCCGTAGCCCGATGCCCAGCGGGACGAAAAGACCGATGTTGAGAAGGAAGTTGGCTGTGCCGGTGCTGCCACAGAGGAGACACACATCGAAATGCGTGGGGAGAGTATCCCCCAGCGGACGAAGGGTCAGCCGACCAATGAGGACCAAGCTGAGGATGGTCGTGGCAATACCGAGCACCTTTTGTGGCGTCCGCGCTACATCTCGTGCCCACGTTATCAGGTCAACCCCGCCGCGTGGTGGGTCAGAATCCACGTTGCGGCGTCTCACAGCGGGCAAAACGACGGGGTATTGCTCGTGGGTAACCGGGTAGCATTATCTGGCATCGTAACTGCGAATGTAGGTGCGTTGAAAGACCCACGGCTCACATTGTGTGATGTCCGTCACAAGCTGTTGGGCGAGCCAGAACTCGACGAATTGGCTTTCGTGACCCAAGCGCTCCGACATTTCTTTACCGTCGACGTGGAAGAGTACTTCCAGGTCAACGCATTCGACGAGTACATCCCGCGCGAGAGCTGGCCGACGTATCCGACCCGTGTGGCGGAGAACGTCGACCGGCTGCTCGACATGTTGGCGCGCCACCGCGTCACGGGCACGTTCTTCACGCTGGGCTGGATCGCCAAGCGGCACCCGCGGGTGGTCAAGCGCATCGCGCAGGCTGGGCACGAGATCGCATCGCACGGCTGGTGGCATCGAAAAGTGACTGCGCTAACCGCATCCGAGTTCCGAGAGGATGTCCGGCTGTCGAAGGAAGTGCTGGAAGACATCACGGGCATTCGGGTGCTCGGGTTCCGCGCACCCAGCTTTTCGATCGTGCCGGGCCGGGAGTGGGCAATTGACGTGCTCATCGAAGAACAGTACGCGTATGACTCGAGCATGTTTCCTGTGCGCCGCCCCGAGTATGGATATCCCGATGCACCACCGATCGCACACGTCATCGAGCGGCCGGCTGGACGGTTGTGCGAGTTTCCGTTGGCCACGACGGTCTGGAACGGCGTGCGGATCCCCGCAGCGGGCGGCGGCTACCTCCGCCATTTCCCCTATCACGTGATTCAACGCGCCTTTCGTGAGCACACGGAGAACCGCCTGCCGGGCGTGTTCTACATCCATCCGTGGGAGCTCGACACCGAGCAGCCGCGTCTGCCGGTGCCGCTCATGACGCGAGTACGACACTATCGCGGCATCCGAAACACGGCGGAGCGCGTGGAGCGCCTCTTGTCCGAATTCAGCTTTACTGCGTTGCGGGATGCCTTGCCACCGGCGGCGTCGTTGTGGAGCCTGCCGTCGCGACCGGACACCGCGGTCGTCCAGTGAGCTCGTCCGCGCCGCCCATCCCTACCGGCGCCGGGAGCGTGTTATCGGCTCCGAGCGTCGTCGGTCCATCGGTTGCCGCGTTCGAGAGCGATGGCGCCGAGTGGGATGCATTCGTCCGGTCGCAACCAAGCAGCACCCACTGTCACGTGCATGGATGGCGGAGCGTGATGGCAGACGTATTCGGACACGAGTGCGTGTATCTCGTCGCGCGCGATCGTTCGGGCCGGATCGAGGGTGTGTTGCCGATGGTGCGCGTGAAGAGCCGGCTGTTCGGCCACTTCCTCGTGTCGATGCCCTTTCTCAACTATGGCGGACCGCTCGGCAGTCCGCGCGCAGTCGCTGCCCTCGCGGGCGCAGCGGCCGAGCGTGCGGCGCGAGAGCGGGTATCGCTGTTGGAGCTCCGGTCGCGTGCGCCATGGTTTGGCGCGCCGACGAGTGGATGGGTAGCATCGACACGGAAGGTCACCGTTGTGCTCGGACTGCCGTCCGTTGGCGGCTCGGCCGCGCTCTGGAAGCAGCTCGACACCAAGCTCCGGAGCCAGGTGCGGCGACCACAAAAGGAGGGGGTCGAGGTTCGATTCGGGGTCGATCAGCTCGAGCCGTTCTACGAGGTCTTTGCGCAACACATGCGAGACCTGGGAACGCCTGCGCAGCCACTGCGACTCTTCCGGGCCATCGCCGCCGCGTTTACCGATGACGTCTGGTTCGGTTGCGCGTATCTGCGGGGCAAACCGGTCGCGGCGGGGTGCGGATTCCGATGGCAATCGGAATTCGAGAATGACGTGGGCGTCGTCGCTCGTCGCGCACAAGCGCGCATCGCCCAATATGCTCTTGTACTGGGCCTTCATGGAGCGTGCGTGCGAGCAGGGGCTGACCGCGTTCAACTTCGGTCGCTGCACGAGCGGGAGCGGCCCGCACAAGTTCAAGCAGCAATGGGGCGCGCGCGACGAGCAGCTCTGGTGGTACGACTGGCAGGCGGCAGATGCGGTGGAGGGTGTAGGCAAGACGCCCTCGCCGGACGACGCGGCCTACGCCTGGGGCCCGCGGCTCTGGAAGCGGCTCCCACTGCCCCTCGCGACGGCTCTCGGCCCCCGTATCGTGAAGTACATTCCGTAACTGCGGGTCCGTAGTCCAGGGTCCGGGGTCCGGGACAAACTATGAGGCCAGTTTCGCTGTGACGTCACTGGCTGGCACAGTCGGTTCTGGACTGCGGACCACGGACCCCGATAGTTCCTGTCCCACCCAATGCTCCCACGCTACCTCCCGCCGGTATCCTCGCCGACCTGCTTCCGCGCGTTGACGCGTGCGGCGGTGGAGGCGGCACAGGCGGGAAACGGCAGTCGCACTGGCGGAGCGGTGGCGGATCGCGTCGCTGCGGCGTTGCGGGAGCGTTTTGGAGCGACGACGATCGCCCTCACGGACAGCGGGACGTCGGCGCTGGTGATCGCGTTGCGCGCGATGGTACGGGCGGGTGGGACCGTCGCACTCCCGGCGTATGGGTGCGTGGATCTCATTGCCGCAGCGATCCGCGCAGGCGTTCGGGTCCGGCTGTACGATGTCGATCCGGGTACGCTGGGGCCGGACCTCGATTCTATGCGGCGGACGGTGACGCGTGGAGTGGATGCGCTGGTCGTCACGCACCTGTACGGGTATCCCGCCGACATGGCCGCCGTGCGCACTGTGACAGACGCGGCCGGTGTGCAGGTGATCGAGGATGCGGCGCAGCATGCAGGTGCGCGCCTGGGTGGCGTGGCAATCGGGTCGAGCGGGCCGGTGACTGTGCTGAGCTTCGGTCGTGGCAAGGGCACGACGGGTGGTCGCGGCGGTGCGGTGTTCGCGACCAGCTCGGCGGACACAGTCCTTGCGTCGACGATCGAGGCGTGGGCGCGTGGGCATGGTGCACACGCGCGCGCGAACGGGAGCGGGGTGGCGCGCCGGGCCGCCGTGGCCGGGTGGAGCGATGTCGGCCGAGCTGCGGCACAGTGGGCATTTGGCCGGCCGTGGCTGTACGCGATACCCGCGTCGGTTCCCTCGCTGGGGCTTGGACAGACCGTGTATCGGCCAGCGGGCGAGCCGGCGCCGCTCTCGCGCGCGGCAGGCGCGCTGGTGGAACGGGCGTTTGCGCGGATTGACGCCGATCGCGTGTGTCGGTCGCAGCGCGCGGCGTGGTATGGGGAGCGCCTCGCTGGCGTGTCGACGCTGACGCTCGTGCGCCCGATCGCCGGCGCGGAGCCGGGCTACCTCCGCTTCCCTGTATTGGCCGGCATCGACAACGATCGGGGGCGCGTGAGCGCGCCGTGGCTCGGCGTCGTGCGCACCTATCCGCTGCCGCTCGGCGAGGAGGTGGCCGCTGCGGCGGTGCTGCATCTCGGCGAGCCCCCAATGCCGGGTGCGCGCGCGATTTGCAGTCGGCTCTTCACGTTGCCGACACACGCGGCGGTCACGGACGCGGACGCCGAGCGCATCGTTGCATGGGCGAAGGCCTCGTGACCCACGGTATGAGGTGTGGCGTGGCCTGTGACGGAGTCAGCCTGACGAGTCCGTGACCACTCTGCTCGAGGGTGCGGCCGCTGAACGGCTCGACGCGGGACGGCGTGCACGCCTGCGTGGTGTGTCCGTCGCTGCGCTTGTCGCGCTGTCGGTAGTCGGCGTGGGCCGGATCATCGCCACTTACTCGGTCTTCAGTCAAACGACTGATGAGCCGGCCCACGTGGCTCCCGGTATGGAATGGCTGCAGCGCGGCTCGTATACGCTCGAGGCCATTACCCCACCGCTCGCTCGTGTCGCGGATGCGCTGGGCCCCTATCTCTCGGGGCGCCGACTTGCGCCGACGGGCGGCTTGTGGAAACAGGGCGACGACATCCTGATGGCTCAGGGCCACTATCAGCACGAGCTCGCGCTCGCGCGCCTTGGCGCGCTGCCGTTCTTTCTGCTTGCGGTGCTCGTGGTGTGGGATTGGACGCGCCGACGATATGGAGATCTGGCAGCGATCCTCGCGGCGGGACTCCTGACCACGACGCCTGCGGTGTTGGCTCATTCGGGACTGGCCACGACGGATATGGCGGTGGCGGCGACCTGCGCCTTCGCGCTCGCGGCGATGACGAATTTTCTGGAGCAGCCCACGTCTCGCCGGGCTGCCGTGCTGGGTTTCGCCGCCGGGCTCGCGACGCTGTCAAAATTCACCGCCCTCGTGCTCTTGCCGGCGTGTGCGGCCGCGCTCGTCCTGTGGCGATGGTTCCTCCTGCGACGACAGTCCGAGCCACCGCACCGTTGGCGCCAACTGCTCCCGCCTCGGCGGGCGCTTGGCGTTGTCGTCCTGAGCGCCATGCTGACCGTGTGGGCGGGATATCGTTTCTCTCTCGGTTCGATAACCGACGACACTGCCCGCCCGCACACATCGATCGACCGACTGGTTGGCTCGAGCGGCCGACTCCACAATGCCGCGTATGCCGTTGCGGAGTCGTTCGTTGTCCCGGCTCCCGCCTTTTTTCACGGACTGGCTGAGGTGTCGAACAAGAACGCGAGGGGGCACGAAGGCTATTTGTTGGGCCACACTCGGCAGACCGGCTGGTGGTACTACTTTCCGGTCGCGCTGGGGGTAAAGACGCCGCTCCCATTCTTGCTTCTCATTGCCGTCGGCGCCGTGTACCTGCTGAAGGAGTCGCGGCGCGAGCTCGACTGGGTCGTTGCTGCACCCGTGATCGCTGCCGGGGCGATCCTGCTGGTCAGTCTGCCGAGCCACGTCAACATCGGGCTGCGGTACATCCTCCCGATCTATCCCCCCCTCGCGATCATGGCTGGCGTCGGGGCCTGGCGGTTGTGGAGCGAGGGCAAGTCGAGAGCACTGGCTGCAGTGGTGGTCGTGCTGCTCACCTGGCAGGTGGTCGCGTCAGTTCGCGCGCACCCCGACTATCTCGCGTACTTCAACGAGCTGGCGAGCCGGCATCCGGAGGACGTCCTGGTCGACAGCGATCTGGATTGGGGGCAGGACCTGTGGCGGTTGTCGGCCGTATTGCGAGAGCAGCACATCGATTCCGTCTCTCTGGTGTATGCCGGATCGCCGCAAATCGATCTGACCCAGTTCGGGCTGCCGCCGTTTCGTCTGCTCAAGCCGTACGAACACGCAGACGGTTGGGTGGCCATCAGCTTGCTGCGGCTCAAGGCCGGTGGACTCGGGTTTCCGGTCGACGCCTTTTCCTGGCTCAATGCGTACACGCCGCAATACCGCGCGGGACACTCCATCTGGGTCTATCATGTCCCGGCCGATGGGGGCGATGCTGGCGCGCGTGCGCGATAGCGCGCCCAGATGCGCGCGAGATCGACGCCGGATCGCAGAAAATCGTAGAACCGCACCTTCGAGCCACTGACGTCGTGCCATTCGCGGAGCGGGAGCTCGACGACTTCGTGCACGACATCGACGCCTCGCACACGCTTCAAGCGTGCGAGCATCTCCACGTCGAATGACCACCGTGACAGGAACGGCGTGCGAAGCACGCATGCCAGGGCGTCATCGGCGCGGAAGAGTTTTGCCCCGCACTGGGTGTCGTAGACCGGCAGGTCGAGCGCCAAGGACGCGGCGGTCGCAAAGAATGCGCCCCGTGTAATGCCGGTGCGCGTGGCGGTCGATCGATCTGCCCAGGAGCCGGACGCGCGCGCCAATGATCCACCGATACTGGGGCGACGTCTTCATGACGGCCAGGAAGTCCTGCACGGCATGCAGTGGTGTGGCGAGGTCGGCGTCCCAGAAGCCGGTGTAGCGATACCCCCCGCGGAGACACTCGAGCATGCCCACGCGCACCGTCTCGCCTTTCCCATGATTACCCGGCTGCCGGAGCAGCGCGACACGAGGTGCGAGCTCGGCCCGCAGCGATTCGATGAGCGCGACCGTTCCGTCGGTGCTGCCGTCATCGACGAACTGGAGATCTACGTCCGGTTGGGCCGCGATGAACGCCCGGATGCGCGGGACGTCGAGTCGCGCTGCTTCGTTGTAGCAGGGAATGACGATGCAGGTGCGCTCAGCCGACGGTGGCGGCGTGGCGTGATCAGGTCCGGCCACTGCGTGACCGCCGGTCATGACCTCGTCGGCCTCTCCACTCCTTGAATGCAGGGACGCTGCTCGGCGGGGCGGCGCTCGTGCACCAGGTACGCCACGGCGGAATCGCTGGGTGCGCCGGGCCGCTCGAGGGCTTCGGTCGCCAATCCGGAATCAGATTCGATCCTTATCATAGGCCAGCCGTTGTTAGCCATGTGGGCGATGACGAGGCCCGAGTAGGAACACAGCGGGCTCGAGGCATCCCGGGGTGATGCACTGAGGTAGCCCCGTGCCTCGATGACCTGGAGGAAGTTGTATCCGTAAATGGCACTTCGGGGCGCACGGGGATCCAGGTATGCGGCCCGGTCCATGGGGAAGACGTACTCAATATCCGGGCGCTCCTGGTAGTGCAGGATCGTGATGAAGTTGAGGAGGCTGGGTACGATGACGACGGCGTGGGGAGGTACTGCCTTCTCGAGGCGAAGGCCAGGGCGTTCGCCTGGATTGGTGCTGTAGCCCGCCCAGATGGGATATACGGCGAGCAGGGCGAACACGCTCGTCCAGGCGGCGCGGAAGGGACGGCTCAATGGGGTAGGCGACGCAGTGGCCTCGCGCTCATCGAACGCCGCGGTCGTGAGCTCCATCCCCTGCGCGAGGATGATGCTGATCCCGACTGCCGATGGCAGCAGATACCGGTCGACGAAGATCGGTATGACGGCGCGCGACAGGAGGAACGCAGCGAAAGGGACACACACGATCGCCGTCGCGACCACCAGCAACGGCTCCTCTCTGGCCGCCGCGCGGAAACCACCCGCTCGGACGATCACTGACACGAGTACCGCCAGCAGAATGGCAAGCATGAGGAGGCCACTGCTTTGTTTCAGGAGGTCACTCGCCGGCACGTTGGGGTGTATGAAGCGGAACGGGAGCCAGGTGATGGCTGCCGCTCCAAGCGCGACGCCGATTGCGGCCACGACGCGTTGCCGGCGCGCCGCGTTTGCGACCCGACCCACTGTGGGACCACGTGTCGTGGCGAAGAAACCGCCGAGGGCAGACAGCAGGACGAACCCGATGACGACAACCGGTAGGCGGCGCATTGCGACGCCAAAGACTTCGATCAGGGCGCCCGGCGTGGGCGCGGTAATCCATCCACGCGGGTGCGCCAGGTCGGCGGCGCGTCGGAGGGACGGTACCCACGGTATGAACGTGGCCCACCCCGCCACGATCGCAGCATAGTTTGCCGGGCGCCATCGACCGGCGCATCGGTCGGCGACGACCCAGGCGACGAGGATCGCCGCGCTGTACATCGCCCCGTACACGTGTGTGTATATGAGCGCGGCGTGCGTCGCGGCGATCGCGGCCAGCAGCTTCCACGACAGTCGCTCGGGGGCGAGGATGGCACGCGCGTACAGGTACGTCGCGAGTGCGACGAGGGCGGTGAGGAACCCGTAGAAGCGCGCTTCAGCGACGTGGTACAGCACGAGCGCCGACAGCGGGAACGTCACCAACACTCCAACAGCCGTGGCCTGGAGCGAGTATCGGCGACGGAGCGTCACCCAGACGAGGACGAGCGCGACGATCATCATCGCGCAGGAGGGTGCGCGGAGCGCGAGCTCACTCTGGCCGGCTACGCGCGCCCAGAGCCAGAGGAGCATGTGGTAGAGCGGTGGCGCGCTTTCGCCGCCCGCGGCGATCGTGCCGATCATGTGTGACAGCGACGGGTCGGCCACGAGGTTCGCGGAATTGACCTCGTCGTACCAGAAGAACTTCTTGGCCGATGTGAGGACGCAGCAGATCGCGAGCGCGACAGAGGCGGTGGTCAAGAGCGCGAAGTCACTGCGCGTCCACCGCCCCGATACGAGCCCAGTGGCCCGCACCTCCTCGCCGATCTGCTCGACCGAGCTCACCATACCCTATTTGTACGATTGGCCGTCGTTGGCGGTACACACAACTGCTCGTAGCGGCGGCCTTTCCCGGGTCGCCCTGTCTCAACGCGATTTCACCAGAGCCGGCCGCGCGCGACAACGCTGCTACGGCAAGCGGAACCCGGCCGCTGATCCGCAAGAAGCGAGCGCCCCAAAAAGCGCGCGTTGGCCTGTCTCCGTCCTGCCAGCCCGGGTCAGGGTCATCGGACGTCTTGACCGAATTTGCCGTCTCAATTTCAAGAAAATCCATTCTGGTGCAGTTGAGCCCGCTACCTTACCTTCGCGCTCGCCGGGGCAGGGTGATGAGCGTCCCCCGAATTGTTGAGTGGCTTCCGCTACACTCCGACGGCACGACAGGATCGGTCCGCACGACCGCGGACCGGCGCTTTCGTGTCACAAACGACGTATGCGGCGGGAGCGATGCGGACGCCGAGCGAATCGCCGAATGAGCACGCGCGTCATAAGGCACAGCGGGCGACCGCACGCGTTGCTTAACATCAAACCGTCGAAACCGGGTTACTCTCTCTCGGGGAAGGGGAGGCAGATACGCTGCGCACGGGTCAACTCGCAACACCAACTGCGGGCGATGACGCTAGCACAATCACGCCACCGACGTTGTTGCTGGTCTCGAACGAGGCCGCCGGTTTTGGCTTTGCGTGGACGCACTTCGAGCGCATGTACGCCCAGATGGCGAAGCGTGTCGCCGCTGCCGGGGTGCGGACGCTGGTCGCCTATCCCGATCTGAAGACGGGAGTGCCAGCGGTCATGCGCGGCGCGGCCGACGCGGTCATGCTTGATACACGGTCCGATTCCATCGCGAACGTATTGGCCGTCGCTCGATTCGCACGAGCTAACAACGTTCGCGCGGTCTTCTTCATCGACCGGCCCTCTCTTCACCCGTGGTATTATGGTGTCCTCCGACTCTTTGGTGTGCGGTCTATAGTTGTATACAACCAGACGTCGGGTCCGGGCTATCGCTCCTCGCTGGCTGTGCGCATGGCGAAATGGATGCTCGCACGGACTCGCTGGATGACGCCCGATGTGATTGTGGGCGTCAGTGATTTTGTGACGCGGCGTGAGCGGATCGTACACTGTTTGCCGGCCCACAAGCTGACCCGCGTACACAACGCGGTGACTGTCCCTGACGCGCCAATGGTGGTCTTGGCGGTGCGCGCGCAGCTAGGGATTACCGACGAGAGGCCCATCGTAATCGTCGCGTGCCGAGCCGTGGCGGAAAAGGGAGTGCATCATCTCTTTCGCGCCTTCAGTTTGTTGCTGAGGGGGTGGGATTCACAGCGGCGACCTCCTGTATTGGTCTATGTCGGGACTGGGCCGCAACTCGCGGAACTCGAGCGTCTACGCCAGGACCTCGGGGCCGGTGACTCGATCCTCATCGCTGGCTATCGGTCGGACGTCGACGAGCTGTGCGCGGCCGCCGACATCTGCGTCGTGCCATCGGTCTGGCAGGACGCCTGTCCCTACGCAGTTCTCGACGCGATGGCGCAGGGTCGCCCGGTTATCGCGACGCGAGTGGGGGGCGTGCCGGAGATGATCAACTCGGACGAGGTTGGAATCCTTGTTCCGCCCGGCGATGAGCCGGCGCTCGCTAGTGCAATGCGTGAACTATTGGACGACGTGGCGCGCCGAGAGATGTTGGGCCGCAACGCGAGACAGCGAATTCGCGACGCATTTCGGCCGGAAGTGCAGGTCGATCGCTTGGTCGCGCAGTTGAAACTCTGATTTCAGATCTACCGCCGCGACTCGCTCGAGCGTGCGCAACGTAGCAACCTGCACGCCCGATGTTGCGTTGCGCGCACGTCGTCGGAGAATCTCAAAAAAAAATACGCAAAAGGGTTGTGCAACAGATCGTTGAGACGCATCCTACGCGCGACAACTGATCGTCGCGTTGGCTGTCCCGATGTGGGCACCCGCGACAACGGCAAAACCGGCGAAAGCCGGCGACGCAAAGCTCTGGAGGCTACCGCTCACGCAGTCCAGCGTGTGAGCCATGCCAGTCCGGCTACCGAACGGACTTCTCACAAGAGGACACAGCCATGCGCACAGCGCACGACTGGGGCCGAGCTGTAGGCCGTCCCCGCACGTCCGCACCGGTAAGCCGCAAGTCGTACTACTTCCGCGCGATCGTCTGCGGCGCAGCTGCGGCACTCGCCGCCTGCGACAATTCCGCGAAGAACACCACCAATCCAACGGATCCGGTCGCCGCGAGTGGTAGCGGTACCTCCCAGGACGAGGCGGTCCTCGTCATGTACCACGGTGTGGCATACCCGCGGGTCAACGTGAAGCCCTCGGCCAGCGTTGACATGAAGGTCGGCGAACAGTCGACGTTTACGGCGCGCTTGAACGAGCCCAGTGGCGAGCCGTGGACCTCGTGCTGCTCGACGTGGAAAAGCTCTGATGCGAGTGTCGCGTCGGTGAGCGTCACGGGTTACGGTGTACACGATGGCGAGCGCGGAAACGTTGTCGCGCACAAGTCGGGCAAGGCAACGATCACCGTCAAGACGCAGAGTGGAACGACCGGTACGCTCGACGTCACGGTTGGTGACGGCTCCTCTGGAACCGGCTCCGGTGGCTCCAGCTCTGGCGGGTCAGGCGGCTCTGGCTCTGGCTCGGGATCCGGTGGATCCGGCTCGAAGACTCCCCCGCCGCCCCCACCCAGTGGCAGCTACCATGAGCCGTCCGGCTTTGCGACCCAGATCAACACCGGGTCGATCTCATCGACGGGTAGGGTGAGCGTCTTCAGCCCGTCGTCGACCAGTGCGACCGGCGAGTGGAGTGGGAATCTCACCGCTGCGCCGGGCGGAGGTCTCCGCCTGTGGTACCGTCCAAATCTGGTGGCAGGCAACTCGCCGGTGCGGTTTGGGTTCGGCATCCCGTCGTCGGGAAGCGGCTGGTACTATCAGCGCATGCAGGTCCGGTTCTCCTCGAACTGGACGAACGGGAATAACCCGCTCGTGAAGTTGTGCGAGCCGCGAACCATGCAATCGGGCAGCCCCGCGGGTCCAGACGAGAACCACGTCATCTCGGCGTTCGTCAACGACAACCCGAGGAACAGCTACCTGACCGTTCTGTTGCAGGGTCCTGACAGCCATTTCCGCGATCTCCTGGAGCAGCCGATCGACAATGCGGCAGCGAATCTGAGTGACGGGAACTGGCACACGGTCGAAGTGCTCTTTGGCCCCGAGTCATCGCCTGGCGCTGGGAACGGCAGCTACCATGGGTGGGTCGACGGTAGGGAGGTCGCCAACTACAGCAATGTCCAGTGGCTGGCGTCGGGGAACCGAGAAGGGTGGCCCTACCTGATGTTCGATCCGGTCTACGGGGGAACGAAGAGCGCCCCACCGTATACCATGTACTGGGACGTCAACAACATTTTCGTCGCGACGCGCTAGTTTCGTAGCAGGGGACACGACGTAGGAAGGGCAGGTCGAACCACGACCTGCCCTTTTTGCATCATGCAGAAGATTCGACGCGGATTTATTGAACGGCGCCCACTCGCAACGGATGCGAGCTTGCAATGCGAGATCACGTCGTGGAGAACCGGGGCGTCCTCCCTAGGCGTTCGCCTCGCGGCGAGTTGGGTGCGCTTGGTCAAGCTTCGCGTAGCGGAACCCGCGCAACGCGTCGCTCCGTAACTCGTCAGCTTTGCGCGCCTCTCGGGTGGGCCTGTCCTGCTGATGGGCGGCAATCGCTGATGTGTTCCAGGACAGGTCGACCGGACATTTTGGCTGGGGGGCACCAAATTCGGGTCCAGATTGGGGCTGGCGCGGCTGAGTCTGCTTGCTTAGGTTGGCTCGGGGCACGGGCTTGACGGCTTGGACGGACTCGTCCGCATGGATGGGACAGCTCACCTGAAAGGCCCTTAGGAGCAGATCACCGCAGAGGCATCACAGGCACGATCGCGGCGCCCCTCTAGGGGCTGCGACAAAGGCAAACCCGGCGAAAGCCGGGGACGCAAAGCTACGAGGCTAAGGCAGGCGCTCACCTGAGGGCCTGCTACGCCAGTCGGGCCGCCGAACAGCGTCGGAGGGATCATGCACACTGCGATCGGGCGTCGCAGGCTGGCGGTTGCGGCCATCAGTCTCGGAACGGCGGTCAGCTTCGGCTGCTTCCGAGGGGACAACCTCTTAGACCCCTCTGGGACGACCGGTTACCGGCCGCCCGACCCGCACGTCACCGCCATTACGCTCGCGCCGACGTCGGTCAACGGACCCGCGGGCAGTCACGTGCAGATCTCCGCTAGTCCCCTGGGACCATCCGGGACACCTGTCGCAGCAGACGCTGTCGCGTGGGTGTCATCCGATCCCAAAGCGGCGAGCGTATCCGGCACCGGGATGGTGACGCTGGTCCATCGAGGAAACACAACCATTACGGCAATTGCCGATGGCGTGACGGCTTCCGTCTCTGCGGCCGTCCAGGCATCGCCCGCTGCGTCAATCGTGATTACACCGGACAGCACGCTGATCGAGACGAGTGACACCGTACAACTGGTCGCAACCGCCTACGACGGGACAGGCGCCGTCGACTCTGGCGCGACAGTAAATTGGTCGTCATCGAACACGGGAGTTGCGTCAGTGTCAGGGGGCGGGCTGGTGACGGCGATTGCCGTCGGAACGGCCGTGATCACGGCGTCGTCGGGCAGTGCTAACGCGACGGCGATCATTCGAGTGACGTCGGCGGCCGTCGTGGTCGCGACAGTGTCGGTGACGCCGAGCTCCTCATCGCTCTACCCCGGTCGGACCGAGCATCTAACCGCCACGCTTCGCGACGCGTCCGGCAATACGGTGAGCGGTGTACCCATAAGCTGGTCGACTTCGAACGCCGGCATCGTCTCAATTTCAGGGAGCGGAGTCGCGACCGCGAATGCGGTCGGGTCAGCCACGATTACCGCGAGTGCCGGAGGGAAGAGCGGTACCGCAACCGTCAACGTCACTGCGCCGGTGGTTGCATCCGTCTCCGTGAGCCCGAGCTCGGGGACGCTTGGCATCGGGCAACTAGGGCAGTTTACAGCGACGCCTCTCGACGCGAGCGGAAACCCGCTCAGCGCGACCATCTCCTGGAACTCGTCCGATCCGGGGGTCGCCTCTGTCTCGCAAAGCGGCCAAGTGACTGGCAATGCCGTCGGAACGGCGGTCATCACCGCGACAGCTGGCGGCGTGAGTGGCTCTGCTGACGTGACGGTCCAGTCCGGCCCACCGGGCGGCTATCACGAGCCGTCGGGAATGGCGCCGCAGATCAACACCGGGCCAATCCCGTCGATCTCGGGATTCTCGGTGTTTAGTCCCAGCACGCCCACCTCGACCGGCGAGTGGAGCGGCAACCTCTCGGTCGTTCCCGGTGGCACTGGGCTCCGTATCACCTACCAACCGAATCTGGCGGCCGGTGGGTCACCAGTACGATTCGGACACAGCGTGCCCTCGGCCGGTACCGGTTGGTACTATCAGCGCATGAAGGTGCGCTTTTCGGCGAACTGGACGAACGCAAACAATCCGGGCATGAAGTTCTGTGAGCCGCGGACACAGCAGACCGGGAATGGCCAAGGGGCGACTGAGAATGAGGTCATTACCGGGTCCGGGCTCGTCGGTCCCACGCAGAATTCCGTCGGGTTGTTCCTGCAAGGGCCGAACGGCCAATCCCGCGTTGTGGCTCCACAGCCTTCGACAAATCCCCAAGCGATTCTCACCGGTGGGAATTGGCACCTCGTGGAGGTGCTGTTCGGTCCGGAGTCATCGCCTGGCGCCGGCAATGGGACGTACCAGGCCTGGGTCGACGGCGTACAGGTCGCGAGTTACAACAACGTGCTCTGGCTGGCCCCGGGAAACAATGTGGGCTGGCCCTTCCTGATGTTCGACCCATCATATGGGGGTGCCAAGAGCAGTCCGCCCAACACCATGTATTGGGACTTCGACGAGTTGTATGTGAGCACGCGCTAGATCCGAAGCAGCTCAGGGCGAATGTCGGGCGGGCTGATTGCGCGACAGCATACGCGCGTCGCGGCGACGGCTGACACCGTGTGCTTCGAGCGGTCGCGGCCGATCGCCAGCGCCATTAAGCCACTGGCCGCCTTCCAGAGCGGGGCGCCAAGCGGGGGTGCCTTCGCATGAATCGTCTGCGCTTAACCGCCAGGACCGTTCCCAGTGGCCACCATCACTCTTGGTAGACCGTCGGATGAACCACCGCTAGAGCTTTCGCATGTGTCGTGAATTGTCGCCCCAGCAATGCACGGCCCTTCGATAAGTGATAGCCAGCACCGGCAACGCCACTACCAGCGCCACCGTGACGATCCATTGGAGTGCTGGCGGATAGTGATGCAGCGCCACCGCCCCTACCCATATCGCTGGCTGGTGCAAGAGATAAATCCCATAACTGTACTTGGCGATTGTGGCAGCGGTGCGGTTATGATGATTCCGGTAGCTCTGCGAACAGCCACACGGCCAAGCTAGCACGATTGCAAACACGTCTTGCGTCAGCCGCACCCCAAACGTCAATGGTCCGGCATGCGGGCATGTTGACTAAGAATCACGATACCAAACAGCAGAATCATGATAGGTAGCGCGACCAGCCAACCCCGGTATCGAGTGTGACGCACCTTGCACAACACAAACGCCAACACGCCACATAAGAACACCGGGACGTAAAGCAACACGTTCAGGCGCCAAATCGTGCGGGATGAGACCGGTGCTACTGACCACAGCATCGCCACCACCACACTGGCCGCAATCATTCCAGCAATCGGGCGCCAACCTCGCCGTGTCGCTGCAAAGCACAACGGTAATACGAGGTACATCTGCATTTCCATCGGCAGCGTCCACATTGGGGATATGACGTCATGACTGCCCGTCAGATTTTGCACCAGGGCCATGTTCGACAGCACCAGTGGCCAATGTGGCACCGTCGCCGCATTCACTTGCCCGATCAGCGGCATTTCTTCCGACATCTGCAATGCACTTGCCACTAAGACCACGGCAATTGCCAGCGGGTAATGCGGAATGCCCGGCGCACGTAGAACGCAAACGTGGACGGGTTCCGTTCAAGACTGGCCATGAGCACACAGGCGGTATGCACAAAGAACATGAGCACACCAACCCGGCCAAGAAGGGCCATGCTGTGATTCGCTGCATTTGCCAAATGGTCCACCAACACCGCCATCACTGCGGACGCACGCAACACATCAGATTTCGTTCGGGTAGCTTGGTCATTTAGCCGTGGTCTTGAAAAATGCCACAGGGACCTGACTGGCCATGTTCCACGCCATCGACCATCAACCGCAGCAAAAGTGCTAATCCTCCCACGGTTTCGACAGTGCCGTTCAACCACCGTCCGCGACCTTCGTCAGCCGTATGGGGGGTGCCAAGAGCAGTCCGCCGCAACACCATGTATTGGGACTTCGACGAGTTGTATGTGAGCACGCGCTAGATCCGAAGCAGCTCAGGGCGAATGTCGAGCCGGGCAGCTCGGTGGATGATCTACCATTAAGCTGCTGGCCGATTTCCTGCGCGGGGAGCCAATGACGGGATGCCTCCGCAGGTATCGTCTACCACTTTCTGTAATTGCGCGCGATTTATAGGCGTCGACGGCAACCTCACAAATCCATCTTGTCCTCCGATCGTCGCGTCCAATTGGAAGGCACGGAAAAATTCCGGGACAGACCGCCACCGGATCGCCGGGTCGTCCCCCTCTGCCCAGCCCCAGTCCGGCAGCGGAGCGACCGCGAGCAACCGTTGTGAAATCCAAACCTCACGCGACGTCTTCCACGCGGCGAGCACGTGTTGGGCGAACGATTCTCGCCAGCAGAAGATGCTCTGATTCGCAGGGCGCAACACGACCGAGATGTCGAAGGGCATGGACGCATTTCCGAGCGGGTTATCGAGTGCGTACAAATCGATGGCGTCTTGATGGCTGAGCACCACAACCGTGCTTCCTGGTGCGACGCGCTGGCTCAGCGCCGTCAACCGTGCCGTCGCCGGGGCCCAGTAGCGCTCCACAGCGGCGTTTCGATATGAGCCAATTGTCGAGACCAGGACACCCGCTGAAAACAGCAGCGCAGCGCTACGCATCTTGACATCGTGCCGCGTCACGTCGAGTTGATACCCGAGGGCGAGAAAGAAGAACGGGAAAACGGGCATGAACCGTTCAATTGAACTCGGTTCGAAAAGGAAGACGGCGAAGATCAACAGGGGGACTGTGGCACTGATGAGCAGCATCAGGATTGCTCTGCCTAGCGGGGGCCGTCGCACGAGCGTGTACACGAGTGCGGCCAGTTCCAGGTAGAAAACGGCTATCAAGGCGACGCTGGTTATGCTGCCGCGAACAAGGTCGGGTCTGGTAACAGGCGCGAAAGGATCGCCGAGCATATATCGTTTCCAGAGAAGACCGACGTCCCCCAACGCGAGACAGCATCGCGGCAGGCCCAGACCGAGGCGCAGTAGCGTTGAACGTTGCCGCCATCCGTGGGCCGATGCCTGCACCCACTCCCTCAGATCTGCAATGTCCCGGATGTTCAGGACAAATGCCGCTACTCCGAAGACGATGAGGCCAGTGCCGAGTGCGGATACGGCGAGGTGAATTGTCCTGCGAGGTATCGGACCTCTCGCTCGCAACAGCGCCCCTTCGCTCAAGGTAGCCATGCTTGCTAACAAGACTGCAGGCGCCACTAACACGAAGGGGAACCATACCGCTGCCGACAGGGCCAAGAGCACGCCTGCACCCAGCGACGCAGGTGCCGTCGCTGACGGGCTGCGCAGGACCAGCCACAAAGCCCCCGTCAGTAGGGCGAGAGCCAACATGTAAGAGCTTCCTGCGTGCGCTGTGTTTACAACAGCATTGCTGCCGATGAACGTTGCACACGTCAGCACCGAGGCCATCTGGTTGAACTTGAGTTGTCGGCAGATCAGGTAGAGAAGCCCGGTAGCGACGGCGCCGGCAACCATATCGATGCCGATCAAGGCACGCGTAACGGCGATCCGTGCCGAGTCTGGAGTCGTGATTGATGCGACGACACGCAGCCCTTCGTAAACCAGCCAGCCGAGCGGTCGCCACAGCAGGTGGCCGAAGTCGAGAAGAGAACGCAGAGCGGCCACGCTTGGATGCCGTGACATCGCAAGTATAGGATCGACATAGAAGATCGTGTCGCCGAGATCGAGCGGCCTGGTCAATGCAACCATTGCCGCGTAGAGCACGACAACCCCCGCCAAAGTCAATGCATCCTCTTTGGTGGAGAATTCCGGCGATTTCTCGGCGTCGCGCGAATACTCTTGCCAGCGACGGTGCGGCTCGGTCATGTCCGTGATCTCAGAAAGAGGGGTTGGGACGACGCCGGCCATGTGGAGGCCCGTGGGACGGAGGAACACCCACCAGATCACGACCAGCAGCATCGAGTGCAACGAGGATGGCACCGTCGGCGGGTCACATCAACTCGTGTGCGATCTCCCCCGCGGTGTACCCCGCGGTTGATCGACCCGTCGTTCTATCAGCGCACGCAATATGTTCGTGGCCCGTATCAACAGCCCATGTGCGATGTCCTTGCGTACCACGAGGCGCGTGTGCATGAGCGCGGCCTCGATGCAGCCGCGGACCTCTCGGGCAATCATGCAGAGCACGCAGCTGCCATCGGCAGGCGATTGCAGCTACGTCGGGGCGAGGGCCCCGCGTGGGCAAGGCGTCTCGCTGTCAGATGCGGCATCCTTCCGTGCCATGCTGCTCGAGGTCCGACGTTTGTTTGCTTTTTCTCGAGGGATGAAAGTTTCAGAAAAGCTTCAAGAGGGAGTTGCGTCAGCGGGCCGCCTTGGCCATCCTACGGGCGACAACTGATCGTCGCGCCGGCTGTCCCAATGTGGGCACCCGCGACAACGGCAAACCCGGCGAAAGCCGGTGACGCAAAGCTCTGGAGGCTACCGCTCACGCAGGCCACCGCGTGAGCCACGCCAGTCCGGCTACCGAACGGACACCTCACAGAGGACACAGCCATGCGCATTGCGCACGACTGGGGCCGAGCTTCAGGCCGCCCCCACAGGTCCGCACCGGTAAGCCGCAAGTCGCACTACGTCCGCACCCTGCTTTGTGGTGCAGCGGCCGCACTCGCGGCATGCGACGGTTCCCCGAAAAGCGCCGCAAGTCCGACGGATCCAGTCAACGCGATGGGTTCTCGCAAGGACGAGTCGGTTCGCACCGAGGTTCGCGGCGTGGCCTATCCACAGGTCAACGTGAAGCCATCGGTGAACGTCGACATGAGTATCGGTCAGCAGTCGACGTTCTCGGCGCTCTTGAGCGAGCCGAATGGAAACGCGTGGACCTCGTGCTGCTCGACGTGGACGAGCTCCGACGCGAGTGTCGCGTCCGTCACCACGACAGGGTATGGTGTGTCCGGCGGGGAGCGGGGGATCGTTGTCGCCCACAAGGCCGGATCGGCGACGATCTCCGTCACCACTCAGAGCGGCACGACCGGTAATCTGAGTGTCACCGTCGCCGGCTCGTCAGGATCCGGGTCGGGCAGCTCCGGCGGTTCCGGCTCAGGCTCGAGTGGCTCTGGATCGGGCGGAAGTGGCTCCGGCAGTCCCCCGCCGCCCCCGCCGAGTGGTAGCTACCACGAGCCGGCGGGTTTCGCTCGGCAGATTTCGATGCCCTCCATCACTTCATTGGCTGCGGTTTCCAACTTCAGCCCTGCCACGACCAGCTCGACAGGCGAGTGGAGCGGGAACCTCACCGTCGTGCCTGGCGGCTCGGGGTTGAGAATCACGTACCGCCCGAATCTCGCGGCTGGGGGGTCCCCGGTCCGCTTCGGTGTCACCCTGCCATCAGCGGGATCCGGTTGGTACTACCAGCGCATGCAGGTCCGCTTTTCGTCGAACTGGACCAATGCGAACAATCCGGGCATCAAGCTGTACGAGCCGCGGACACAACAGGCAGGGAATGGCCAAGGGGCGACTGAGAATCACGTCATCACTGCGTCCGGGTTCGTCGGTCCGACGCAGAATTCCGTGGGTTTGTTTCTGCAAGGCCCGAGCAGCCAATCCCGCGTTGTGGCCCCGCAGCCTTCGACGAATCCTCGAGCGATTCTCAGCGATGGGAATTGGCACCTCCTGGAGGTGATGTTCGGTCCGGAGTCGTCGCCTGGGGCAGGCAACGGCACATACCGAGCTTGGGTCGACGGCGTGCAGGTTGCGAGTTACACCAATGTTCAATGGCTGGCGCCCGGGAACCGAGCAGGTTGGCCCTATCTCTTGTTCGATCCGACGTATGGAGGCGCGAAGAGCAGCCCGCCGTACACCATGTACTGGGACTTCGACGCCTTGTACGTCAGTACGCGGTAAGTGTCGCCGGGTGGAGGCGAGGAGGATTGCGGAGATCACCTCGCAGTGTAAGAACCGTTCGCGAAACGCGGAACAGAGGCCGGGGGATGCACTTCTTCCCCGGCCTCAAGAGCTTTTCGGTCGGCGTGACCAGGGCGGCATTGCAGCGTCCGCGCAAGAGTGGACGGGATGTCCTGCGGATGGGCGGGGCAATCGCTGATGTGTTCCAGGACAGGTCGACCGGACATTTTGGCCACAGAGGGCAAATCCGGATCAAGATTGGGGCTGGCGCGGCTGAGTCTGCTTGCTTATGTTGGCCCGGGGCATGGGCTTGAGGGTTTGAACGGACTCGTCCGCATGGATGGGACAGGTCGCCTGAAGGGCCCGTAGGCGCAAATCACCGTAGAGACATCACAAGCACGATCGCGGCGCCCTCCCGGGGCTGCGACAAAGGCAATCCCGGCGAAAGCCGGGGACGCAAAGCCACGAGGCTAAGGCATGCACTCACACGAGGGCCTGCTACGCCAGTCGGGCCGCCGAACAGAGCCGGAGGGATCATGCACGCTGCGATCGGGCGTCGCAGGCTGGCGGTTGCGGCCATCAGTCTCGGAACGGCGGTCAGCTTTGGCTGTTTCAGGGGCGACAATCTGCTTGCCCCCTCTGGCTCAGCGGGGTACCGGCCCCCTGGCCCGCACGTCGCTGCGATCACGCTGACTCCGACGTCGATCACAGGCCCTGTCGGCGGTCAGGTGCAGATCTCCGCCAGCCCGCAGGGTCCAACGGGCGCGCCGGTAGCGGCCGACGCGGTCGCGTGGATGTCATCCAACCCCTCCGCGGCGACGGTGTCGGGCAGCGGTGAGGTGCGCCTCAAGCACTACGGCAAGTCGACGATCACGGCGATTGCGGATGGCGTCACGGCATCCGTTGCAACGTCCGTCGATGCACCGCCGGCCGCAACAATCACGGTGACGCCGGATAGCTCGTTGATCCAAACCGGTCAGCAAGTGCAGCTCCTGGCTGTTGCCTACGATTCGACGGGCGCCGTCGACTCGAGCGCCACACTAAATTGGTCATCGTCGAACCCGGGAGTGGCCTCGGTGTCAGGCACTGGGTTGGTGACCGCGGTCGCGGTCGGCGCGGCTGTCATCACTATCTCCTCGGGAAGCGTAAGCTCCACGGCGGCGATTCGACGTCACGTCGGCAGCCATCGTCGTCTCGACGGTGACGGTCTCGCCGAACTCCTCGTTGCTCGTGACCGGTCGCACGGAGCAATTGACGGCCACGCTCAGAGACGCGTCGGGCAATGCGGTGAGCGGGATTGCGATCGCCTGGTCGTCATCGAATGCCACTGTCGGGTCGGTCTCCTCGAGCGGCGTCGCGACCGCGAGAGCGGTCGGGTCGGCAACGATCACTGCGACCGCAGGTGGGAAGAGCGGGAGCGCGACCGTCAACGTATCGGCTCCGGTGGTCGCATTAGTGTCGGTCAGTCCGAGCTCGGGTACGATCGGCGTTGGGCAAACGGAGCAGTTCACGGCGACGCCGTTGGACGCGAGCGGCAATCCCGCTCAGCGCAAGCGTCGCATGGAGCTCGACGGATGCGAGCGTCGCCTCGGTGTCATCAAGCGGCCTGGTTACGGGCAACGCAGCGGGATCCGTCACCATTGCCGCGACTTCAGGTGGAGTCAGCGGAAGCGCCGCGGTGACGGTGCAGTCGGGGCCCCCGGGCGGCTATCATGAGCCATCCGGGATGTCTCCGCAGATCAATACCGGGGCCGATCGCCTCGACGAGCGCACGTGACGGTGTTCAGTCCGACCTCGATGAGCTCTACCGGGGAATGGACTGGGAATCTCAACGTCGTGCCCGAAGGAACGGGCTTGCGGATTACCTACTCCACCAGCCTCGCGGCCGGTAACTCACCGGTGCGCTTTGGCCTCCCGTGTCCGATCGCCGGGCACGGGCTGGTACTACCAGCGTATGAAAGTCCGCTTCTCGTCCAACTGGACGAACGGAAATAACCCGGTCATCAAGTTGTGCGAGCCACGAACCGAGCAAACGGGCAGTGGCACCGGTCCACAGGAGAATCGACGTCATTTCCGGCTTTGTCGATGCCGATCCCACGAAGAGCTTCCTCACTGTTCTACTCCAGGGACCGAACAGCAATTATCGCGATCTTGGGAGCAGCCGCATGGCAACCTGCAAGCAAATCTCAGCGACGGAAACTGGCACTCATTGAAGTGCTGTTCGGTCCGGAGTCGTCGCCGGGCGCAGGAAACGGAACGTACCAGGCGTGGGTTGACGGCGCGCAGATAGCGAGCTACAACAACGTGCTCTGGCTCGCGCCGGGCAACAACGTTGGATGGCCGTACCTCATGTTCGACCCGGTGTACGGGGGAACGAAGAGCGCGCCACCTTACGCGATGTACTGGGACGTGGATCAGATATACGTCAGTACTAGGTGAAGCGTTAGCGCGACTCAATCGCATCAACGTCAGGCGAACCCAGTGTAGCGAAGTCAACGGTGCGTCGCGAAAGGGCTGCGTTTGCCTCCACATTGCCAGCTGACTTCGGAAAGCTGAACCGGACGGTTGCGCTCGATTAGATCGGCCATCGAGTGACAACCTACCGGCGGTAGGTGAGCACGCGATGGACTCAGGAACCTCGCTGCGCGGGCGTCAAACTTGCCCCTCGACGTGAGAGCGCCGCCCGGGTAGAACGTCTCCGATGCTCCCACGAGACTCGAGCAGTGACTGTCGCCCCCATTGTTGGCGTTGTGTTCCTGCCCGTTGCATTGGCGTGGGCCGTGCCGTTGCTGTCGGAGCTCCTATCGCTCGGCTCGGCGTTGCGTCGGCGCCGCACACTTGGCGTGCAGTTGGCTACACCGTCCCCGCCAGATCGTCAGCGGATTTTGATTCTCGTGCCAGCCCACAATGAGGCGTTGCTCATCGACGCGTGCGTGCGCTCGTTGCTCCAACTGCACTCGGCACAATCGGAGTCAACCGTTGTCGTGATCGCGGACAACTGTCACGACGATACTGTCGCGCTCGCACGCAATGCGGGCGCTCGCGTTCTCGACCGCTCTGACACATCCCGCTTCGGTAAACCACGCGCGATCGCATGGGCATTCACGTGTCTGAACCTCACGGCCTACGACGCCGTGGTGATCATCGACGCAGATACGGTCGTCGACCCCGGTCTCGCTGACGCGTTGGCGGCCGCGGGTGAGCTGAGAGACATCGCGGTCCAGGCATATTTCGGGCTCTCGAACGAGTGCGACTCGTGGCTCAGCCTACTCGCAGGCCTGCTGGCTCGAGTGCGATACCAGGGGCAGTATCGCCTGAAAGCGCAGGCAGGGTTGAACTGTCCGTTGACCGGGAACGGCATGTGTCTCGGCGTTGGCCTCCTGGCACGCGCTGGATGGGCGGCTGATGCGCTGACCGAGAATTGGGAGTTGTACGCTCGATATACCGCCATGGGCGAGCGCATTCTGTTCGCCCCGGACGCGCGCCTGCACTCACAGGAGGCACGCACGCTCCGACAGAGTGCGACGCAACGGCGCCGCTGGCAAGCCGGTCGTTTGAGCGCCCTGCGGGCGTACTGGCGCGCGCTGGCAATCAGTCGGCGTTGCGGTGCTCGCCAGAAGCTCGATGCGATCAGCGAACTCGCCACCCCCGGCCCGGTGCTGCATTCGGGTATCGGGGTCAGCCTGGCGCTTGCGATGGCGACACTCCCATCCACGAGTGCCCGTATCGTCGCCGTGATCTTTGCCGCTTCTGTGCTCCCGCTCGCAGTCTGGACTGCGAACGCGTGGGTTCGCTCACCCAATCGCGGGCAATTGGCCGCTGCTGTCCTGCGCCTCCCTGCGTATCTCGTCTGGCGACTGTGGCTGGCGCTTGTGGGACTCTTCAGGCGAGAAACGCGATGGCGCTCCCGCGCCCGCCCCGGGTGCGAGATTCGACGTAGTCTCTGGCACGGGCCTCGCGGAGGCACAGCGGTTGACGTCACGTCGGCAACGGTTGTCGTCTCGACCTTCGGGCTGCGCGTCCCGCGCCCGCGAGATCGATGTATCGGGGGATAAGATCTCGTCCGATCTTCTCCCATGAGTACAATCGCTCGACGGTAGCTCGCGCCGCGGAGCCGAGCCGCGTTCGCAGGGCGGTGTCCGCCAAGACGGCTCGTACCGCTTCGGCGAACGCGGCTGGATCATCCCGAATCAGAATGTTGGCGCCATCATGCGCCTCGAGTCCTTCACAGCCAATGCTCGTGCTCACCACTGCTTTCCCCATCGCCCACGCATCCAAAATCTTGATGCGGGTCCCGCCCCCGACTCGAATCGGCACGATGTAGCACGCAGCCGCTCGCATCGCGGGTCTGACATCCTCCACGTATCCGGTCAGTTTGACGCCGAACCGTTCCTCATAGAGCTGCTGTTGCGGTTCGGTCGCTCTCCCCAGCCACTGAACGGGCACCGCCGGTCCTGCCGCTCGCAAATTGGGTAAGATGGACTCACAGAAGAAATCCAATCCGTCTCGATTGGCGAAAGAGCTCAACCCGGCCACGGTCACGAGACCGGCGGGTGTGACGTCGTCACTGGGCGCAAACGCATCCACATCGACGCCATTGGGCACCACCGCGAATCGAGCCGTAGGGGCAATCGACATCAACGTTGACTCGTCCCCCGCCGATACCGCGAGATTGAGCGCGACTCGAGGGCACCATAGCCGTTCCTCATCTTCGGTAAGGCGTGCTTGGAGCGCGACGAACCACTGGCGCAGCAAACCTCGCTCAACAGCCGCTCGACGACGCAACAGCACAGACTGCGCGTCATGGTGCGTGCAAACAATAGGCAATCGCTCCAACTCCTCGAAGTAGCCCGACAGGTCTAAGCTGTCTACGTGCACGAGGTCGAACCGCTGCCGAGACATTGCGACCCGCAACCGCTGGAGGAAGCCGGCCGATTCATATGCGAACGCGGTATAGACCCTCTGTCTCGCCACGCTTCTCGCCTGGTCCCACAACAACCGGGCCAGCGAATGCTCTTGCGGGATCGGAAACGCCTCAATCGTTCCAAATTCGCCGAGCGCGGTGAGTGCAGCGCCGACATCCGTGTGAAACAAGCCTGGCTTGTAGCGATAAAAGCAGAGCGCAGTAACGTCGAACGCGTCCGAGAGAAGCCGCATGATGTGGTAAGTTCTGATCTTGGCACCGCCATCCGGGGGGTAGGGAAGGCCTTGTGACAAGAAGAGCAGCTTCGGGCGGCGGCCTGCGAGCGATTGAGTCACTGAGTTGTCTGCTCTGCGCCGACTGGGATGATCGGCTTGAAGCGAAATGGCTGATGATTCCAGTTCGCCGAGCGACTGGTCAGGGGGCTGGTAGGTCACGAGATCCGTGGTTGCTGTCAGCGAGTCGTCGGTCCACTCCACATCACTCGTCGCCAGCGCCTTTCATCGGAGAGAGCGATCCCAGAGGGCGAGCCGGCGCGCGTGATGCACGAGTCGATCGAGCATTGCGTCGCCAAAAGTGGCATCACGTACTAGCTCATGCCAGTGCTCCGCTAGGACCTGGCTCGTCACAAGTGTGTTGCCCCGGCCGACGCGAAACTCAATCCCTAGCCAGGTTCGGCTTGCCGGTGGGGCCGACGAGCAAGACCACTGGGCGGGCGCCGATCACACAATTGGACGCCCGCGCCGCTGTCCGGTAATGGGAGGTCTTTATTCGGCCGGCCGATGCCCTAACGGATTAGAGCCCGCCTCAATTCGGCGTAGTGTGCCCGGTGTCACCGGGGCCGGCGTGGCTAGAAGGGCGGACGGGCTTCCGGGCGGCCCTGAGGCATAATCACTCAGCCGCTTGCCTATTTTCTGACAGGCTCCGCCAAGATGCAAGTGACTCGGTTCGACCTTCACCGCCGCTCCTCCTGCTTTCTGCCTCTCGCGGTAAACAATGAGTCCTGGCACGCGAGCGAGGGACGTGACCCGCCGTGCCTTTACCGCTCGAGATTGGCGCCATTCATGCACCGAGCCAGCGCTTGGATCGCCGTGGTGTCGATGCGCGGGGAGGCAAAAGCCCGTGCGACATTCATGGCAGGCTTTCGCGGGCGTAAGACGCGTTGCAGTCCGATCCCGAGCCAGGAGAGCATCTGCACGACAACGGTCGGTAGCCAGATCACTCGCAAGTCGGGATTGCGTCGACGAAGCTCTTGAACAAGCTCTCGCCGTGTAGGGAGAGCCGGCGCCACGAGATTCAGTAGCTGCGGGGCTTCGTCGAAATGCTCAGCCATCCAGAGCAGCGTGCGAGCGGCGAATTGGACGTCGACGGCGCCAATGCGATCACCGGGCGAGCCGACGGCGACTAAAAGGTTGCCAAGACGGCGCCCCAATCGGCCGGGCGGCTCATACTTCGCGTAGTCTATGAGCGCCCCCGGTCGCACGATCTCGACTGGAACACCGAGCTCGTGTCCCAGTCGCTGTACCAGCTTCTCTGATTCGAGTTTGCCCCATACATAGGGGCCTGCTTCGCGGGGCTTCGGGTGGAGGGGGGTCGTCTCTGACAGACCGTCTCGGCCCCTCGCCGACGAAAGCACTGCCATGCTGCTCACGTGAATGAACCGCCGCACGCCGGCTGCCGCTGCAGCCTGAATTGCGTTTGCGCTTGCATTGATCGAATTCGCCTGATGTTCTCCCCAGCCTCCCGCGGTCTCCGCCGCACAGTGGATGACGACGGATGCTCCGGCAAACGCGCCTGCCAAAGAGTCTGGTCGAGCGAGGTCCGCAACCAAGTATTGCACCCCTGGCTCGCAGTCCCAGCTTGCTGGCAATCGGCGCGCGATGGACACCACGGGCTTGCCTGCCGCGCGAGCGCTTCCCACCACCGCGCGCCCCAACATGCCCGTGCCTCCCGTTACAACAATCGTTGGCTGGCCGGTGGAAGCCGCCGGTCGGCGGACGCGAGCATCCAGATCGGCAAGGCCCGTGGCGACTTCTTCCCACACTCGAACCGACTGCACGATGCTGTCGTCGGACATCGGCGGCTCATTTTCGCCGCGCGCAGCGTCGTAAAACGCCGAGAATAGCTCGGTCAAGCCCGGGTAATAGCGCTGCCGCTTCAAAACACGGCGTCCTAGTGCAGCCGTTGTGCCTGTGCCGAGCTGCCACGCCAGCTGGTACGGCGCGAGCAGCTTGTCGATTCCGGACGTCCCTGGCCCTATGTGCCGTTGGACCGTGCTGCGGACGAAATCTGCACACACCGATCCATTGCTGCCGACAACTCGGAGATAACTCTCGACCGGACGGCCTTCGAGCGTGACTGTGAGCACTCCTGTCGTAGCGCCACGCCGCAGGAGCGCATGGATGGTCCCGCCAGCTCCAATCTCAGTCGCCGCTAGTTCGATGGGCCCCGACCCCGCGCGCTCGAGCACGGAGAGCAGCAGATATACGGGGTGAGGCAGGATGTCGAGGAGTTGCAGGTCGGAGCGCAGTGGCAATCGTCCGTCGGGCGTGCGTCGGACCGGCCGGAATGAAAAGTAGCTCTCGATGTGGTTGATTGTGCCGAGGGCTGGGAGTAACTCACGGAGACGGCGCGCAGGGGCCTCGTACAGGAGTTGATGTCCCGCGCATATGACGACGCCACGCGTGGTGGCGCGTGAGAGAAGGTCCCTCGCCTCAGCGACGGTCGGCGCGAACGGTTTCTCAATGTACGTATGACAGCCTGCGTCGACAGCCGATTTGCCGAGCGCGGCGTGCGTGTGTGGCGGAGTAACAATGTGGACGACGTCAGGTCGAAGTGACTCCAACAGAGCGTCCAACCTCCCGAAGACTTCCACGCCGGGCACAATCGCCTTCATCGTCGCGCCGACTCGGGCGTCCGGGTCGGCCACGCCAACGAGCGTCGCGTCGGGCGCCAATCGGGTGATGGCGCGCGCGTGTTGCTGCGCCATTTGCCGCCTCCGGCGATAGCGACGCGCAGGCTGCGACCCTTCGGAACGACGCGAAGCCTGTGCCGGTGCTCGACTGACACGATCTGCGGAATAACAGTCACAAGCGAAGAACTTGGCTGGGTGGGGATGACATCAAGTGTCGCATGGCCACGCCTGTGTATGGTCGTTGGATGCAGCCCGATAGAGAGGCAGTGAGGCGTGTGCTCGATGTGGAGCACACGCTCTGGCCTACGGCTTCAGCAAGGCACGCGCCGTCACGGCACCACGGCGGACCCCCGGCGTGGCCGGCGCCGACGAGTGGAACTGTGGGATTGACGCGACATGAGTGAGCGCGACCGCGGATTCCTCTAAACAGGGCGCGGCCCGCTACTGGCGTCACTAGGAGCCGACGATGTACGGTCCGCATCGAGCTTGGACTGGGCTGCGTTACCGCCTCCATCGCGCGCCGTGCGACTTTTGACTAATCTGCCGACGATGTTCGAGCCAAAAACGCGCATTGGCCCTCGTTGTACCAGCCGAATCCAATACGCCTCGAGGACAACCAGCGCGGCGGGACGTTTAGCAAAGGGGTAGGACGAGAAGACGTCCACGGCTGATACATCAAAGCCGGCATTTCTCGCGAGCCGCGCTATACGGGGCATTGTGTTCGCGCGGTAGTGTGTCGGAAAGAGGTCGCGCTCTTCGCGACCTTCGAAGAGCCGTGTGAGCACGCTTCGCCATTTCGACGGTAGGATTATTGCTGCTAGCCACACCGCTGGATGCCGGCGGTTGGGGGTGGGAAAGATGAACTCGCCCCCAGGCCGAAGAACGCGGGCGATCTCGTCAAATGCCGGTCGCGGATCGCTCAAGTGTTCAAGTAGCATATTCGCCGTCACGAGGTCGAACGACGACCTGCGGAAGGGGAGTGCAAACGCGTCAGCGACGACCCCGGCGGTGATCGGTCGGTGTTCGCGGAGATTTTGATGAAACTCGACGACGGGGATCAGGCGGTCGAGCATTCTCGTCGAGCGACATACCTCGTGAGCATGGGTTCTAAGAACGGCAGGCCGCCAATGTAAAGCTAGACCGGCTGGCGCGCCACTTGATCGCCAGCGAAAGTCCTTTGGTGAGGGCCGTGACTGTATTGCTACACGAACCGTCGATCTACATCCCTAGCAGATTGTGGTCGACAGCCGCCCTGCGACATAGCGAAAGCTCCATGGGCGGCGATGCGGCAGTACAGCTCTCGACTTTTTGTGGTCAATTGGCGCTTGTCCGGGCGTCTCGCTATCCATTTAACGATGATGAGGGCAAGTAGGTTAACGGAGGCGGCCCTGGTGTGGTGCGGCATTGACCGGTGCGTGGCCCGAGGCCGACGGGGCCGCACGCTGGTGCTGGCCTACCACAACATTGTTCCCGACCGGGTGGAAGCAACCGGTGATCGCTCGCTTCATTTGCCACGGCAACATTTCGCCGATCAGCTGGACGTGCTCGTCGAAACATGTGATGTCATACCGCTGGCTGCAGTGTTGTGCGAGCGCCCCCCCGACGCCCGCCCCGCGGTCGCAATCACGTTTGATGACGCTTACCAAGGGGCCTTGACACTTGGCGCCGCAGAACTCAGGGCGCGCCGACTGCCAGCAACGATGTTTGCGGCGCCCGGACTTCTCGGTGGCTACAGCTTCTGGTGGGACGCCCTGGCAGGATCGGACGGGCTGAGCGATGCCGTTCGCGATTACGCCCTTGGCGCATTGCGCGGCGATGGGGAGGCGGTGCGTAAATGGGCGGCCCGAATCGGAAAACCGCTGCGAGAGATGCCCGACTGGGGACGCTCGGGGACCGAACCCGAGCTCCGGGCATGGGTTGCAGCGGAGTCTTTGACAGTCGGAGTACACACCTGGTGTCACGCAAATCTCTCACGCCTCGCTGCTCGCGAGGTCGAGGATGAACTGACGAAGCCATTGGCTTGGCTGCGAGATCGTCTCGGGACAGACATTCTGCCGTGGCTGACGTATCCTTATGGCCTGTCGACGCACGCCGCCGCGGCGGCCGCGAAGACTGCGGGTTACGACGCGGCCCTCGGGGTGACGGGCGGCTGGGTCGAGCGCCCAATCGGAGATCCCTATCTGCTACCGCGATTGAATATTCCTGCCGGATTAACAACAAAGGGCTTTCGATTGCGATTGGCGGGAATCGTTGGCGCCGCTGTGGCATTCACGCAACACTCGGATGGGATCGCTCAAGCCCCCTGATCGCAAGTGCCTGGTAGATAACGTGTTCCGATGCATACTGATCGTGAGGGCGGGGGCCATTTCCTTGCAAGCTGAGAGGGCCACATGAGAGTCGCGGCCCCAAACTCCGTCCGTCGGCCTGATCCGCGGCGCGTGGACCTGGCTGTCCGTCGCCCGGGGGCCGTCGTTCGGGCGCTGCAGAAGGCCCCTATGCCCGTAGCCCGCGACCCGTTCCACATTGCGGTCCTGCTGCTGGTGCTGCTGAACATCAGTCGGCTGCACATGCAGTTCTCGCTGCTCAAGGCGATGCGGCCAGAGCTCATCCTGACCATCGTCTGCGTCGGTCTCGCGTACGCGAAGCCCGCGTTTCTGTCGAAGCGGCACTTGCTGGAGACGTGGCCAGCACGGGGAGTCGCGCTATTCGGCGGACTGGCGTGCCTTTCCGCGTTGTTCGGCATCTCGCCCGGGCACTCGGCGGTTTTCATTCTGAACTCTTACGTCAAGACCCTCGTCTTCACATTTCTCGTCCTCGCCTCGGTGCGGACGGCACGGGATCTCTATTCACTAGTCTGGGCCGGTGTGTTGAGCGCCGGCTGGCTCGCCTACGTGTCACTGTTTGTTTTTCATCTCTCGTCCTATCACAACTACGAACGCCTGGCAAACCTCGACACGTACGACGCCAACGATGTCGGACTCGTGATGCTCGTTGGCCTGGCGCTCGCTCTGCTTGCGTTTCAAACGAGCCGCCAAATTGGGAAGGCCGTATGTGCCTTCGTGCTGCTGGGCGTCGGGGCGACCATCGCGAGATCGGGCTCGCGCGGCGCGTTCGTCGGGCTCATCGCGCTCGGCGCAGGTCTCATCGTGCTCGCGAACCGCGTCTCGATCGTCAAACGCATCGGCTTCGTGTTGGCGATCGTGCTCGGCATGATCATCTATGCGCCGCCCGGCTACTGGCAGCAGATGCAAACGATCGAGAATCCGAAGGCGGACTACAACTGGAACACGGTCAATGGGCGCCGGCAGGTGGCGCTCCGCGGCCTCGGGTACATGCTACAGTATCCCATTTTTGGGGTCGGCATCAATAACTTCGCCAAGGCCGAGTGTGAGATCTCGGATAAGGCTAAAAATCACGCGGCCGGCACAGGCATTCGGTGCACGCCACCCCACAATGCCTACATTGAGGCGGCTGCCGAGACGGGCATTCCGGGGGGGATACTCTGGATCGTGATGGTGCCCGGCGGCGTCGTGTGGCTCGCTCGGCTCCGCCGAAAGATCCCTCCGAGCTGGGCGACCGGGGACCAGGAGCAGCGATTCCTCTACCTGTGCACCATCTACTTCGCAGTGCTTCTCGTCGGCTACACCGCCGGATCCTTCTTTCTTTCGTTCACGTGGTACGATGTCTCGTATTACATCTTCGCATTGCTCGCAGGATTGCAGGTCTCCATCGCCGAGAAGTTGCGCCGGTCTCCGCCCATAGCTGTCAATGACGTCCGTGTTGGTGACCGACGGCGATGAGCGAGCTGCCCTCGCCGTCGTCCGGTCGTTAGGCAGCGCGGGTTTCGCGGTGCACGTGTGCGGCCGACGGCGGCGCACGCTGGCTGGAGTGTCGCGCCAAGCCACACAGACCTTCGTCGCGCCCGATCCGCTGCGGCAACCCGGTGACTTTACCGCCGCGCTCGCGTCGTATGTCGAGACGTGCGGCATCGATGTCGTCATACCGGTTACAGAGCCTGCGTTGCTCGCGGTGCTCGGTGCGCACACACAGTTCCGGCGAGCGCTGATCCCCTTTCCGCCGATCGACACGTTTCGTGCTGCGAGCGACAAACAGGCCCTGAGTGCGATGGCACCGGCGCTCGGCATCTCAGTGCCGCAGCAGTGGGAGATTCCGACTCGAGAGAACCTGGCGAGTCTCGACTCGGCTGCGTTGCCGTATCCCGTCGTGATCAAACCGGCGCGATCAGTCAGTGAGCGCGACGGGGTCCGCTCGAAGCACACCGTGCGACATGCCAGAGACGCTGCCGAGCTACGGGCACGCACCGCCGACATGCCTGCGGCGGCCTATCCATTGCTGATTCAACAGCGACTGACCGGGCCGGGTTGCGGTGTCTTCCTGTTACGCTGGGATGATGTGACCATCGCCTCCTTTGCGCATTGGCGCATTCGCGAGAAGCCACCGTCGGGCGGTGTCAGCGTGTACGCGGAGGCGGTGGAGCTCGACTCTGAGTTGATGGCGCAGTCGGAGCGGCTGTTGGACGCGCTCAACTGGCGCGGGGTGGCGATGGTCGAGTACAAGCTCGATGCGGCCACGGGAACGCCTTACCTGATGGAAATCAATGGGCGCTTCTGGGGATCGCTGCAGCTCGCGGTCGACGCCGGCGTCGATTTCCCGCAGCTGCTCGTCCGGTGCGCACTGGGCGAACGTGTCCCGCCGAAGTCCGGCTATCGCGTCGGTACACGCGGCCGATGGTGGTGGGGCGAGGTCGACCATGTCCTGGCGCGGCTCCGTCGCACCGATGCAGAGCTGGCGCTCCCACCAGGAGCTCCGACTCGGGCGTCGGTCGTCGTCGATTTTCTCGCGCGCTGGCGGCCGTTCGAGCGTGACGCGGTCTTTCGGCTGGACGATCCAATGCCGTTCTTGAACGAGTCGGCACGATGGTTCCGGGGACAGTGATGGCACACAGAGCCATCGGACTCGCTGGTGCGGTCCATGTGCACAGCTCGTACTCACGCGACGGGCACGATCCGCTCGAGAGGATCCGGGATCGCGCAGTGGCTGCTGGCATTCGATTCATTGGCATGACGGATCACGCCGAGGACTTCGACGCTGGCCTGTTCGCCGAGTATCGCGCGGCGTGCAACGCGGTGTCCGATGATCGCGTCACGTTGATCCCCGGGCTCGAGTTTCGATTTGCGCGATACCGAGGACTGCACCTGCTGGCGTGTGGTCTCGATCGCTGGGTGGAGCCTCCAGCCACGCTAGAAGGCTTTGCTGAGGAGGTCGCAGATGCGGCTCGTCTGACGATTCTGGCTCACCCCGTCTTGACCGCGTATCGCGTGCCCGGGATCGTTCGCGACTGCATTGACGCTGTCGAAGTCTGGAATGCCTCCTACAACACGCGCTATCTGCCCGACCCACGCGCGATCGCGCTGCTGCACGTCGTCCAACGAACGCGCCCAGCGGTCGTCGGCGTCGCGGGGCTGGATCAGCATGATGCCAGCAACGACCGCCGGACCCGCGTGGTCTTGACGGATCAACGTGATCTGGCCGACCCGCTCGTTGCCATTCGCGAAGGACGGTTTCGGAACCACGGTCAGACGATGTCCTTCGCGGCAAATGCAGAGCTCCCGGCGGCGATGTTGTTCGGCCTGATGGCGGTCCGCGCGGTCTTCGATCGGGTTGAGCGTACGCAGGAGCGTGTGACCCGTGCGTGGCGTCGGCGGAATGCGCGCCCAGTGAGACATTAGCTGTGTCCGGCGACGTTGCCGCGGCCGCGCCCAGCATCTCGGTGGTGATACCGACCTACAACCGAGCAGCGTTGCTGCCTCGCGCCATTGCATCCGCGCTCGAGCAAACCTATTCGCCGTGCGAGGTGATCGTCGTGGACGACGGCTCGTCCGACGACACACCTCAGCGGTGCGGCGAGTGGGGCGATCGCATTCGGTATCTCCGTATTCCCAACGGTGGTGTCGCGGCGGCGCGGAACGCCGGGATTGCGGAGGCGCGCGGTGATTGGATTGCGCTGCTCGATTCGGACGACTGGTGGGAGCCGGCGAAGCTGGAAGTGCAGATGGCGGCCCATCGAGCGATCCCCGCGGCCGCATGGTCTGTCACTGGGTGCGAGATCGTCGATGGCAGTGGTGGGACTCGCAGCGGCCCACAAAGCTTCGCAGGCGCGTTCCCTATTTTTGGCGAGGTCGGTTGCGAACCCGAGCAGCTGTTCATCAAGCACCTCCATCCCTTCAGCGTGACCGCAGCTGGCGGCGACCATGCCTGCTTTCACGGCGATCTGTTCGGCCTCCTTTTTCTCGGCAACGTTGCGCTGCCTTCATCTGCGCTGATCCGGCGAGCGTTTTTCACGCACCTTGGTGGCTTTGATGCCTCGTTGCGACTGGCCGAGGAGACGGAGTTCTTCCATCGTGCGGCCGCATATTCGCCGGCCCTCGTGGTGATGTCGAGACTGGTCAACTATCGTACGGCGAGTAACGACTCGCTGACCGCGGGGCACAACGTCGACCGGCTCACGGAAATCGCGCTCCGCAGCCTCGATGCGGCGGCGACCCGTCGACCGATGCACGCTGACTACCGCGAGGCACTCGCAAATGGCCGACGCAACCTGCTGCTCCGTCTGGCGTACGCCCAGCTCAGCGAGCGCGATGGGACCGCAGTGCGACAGACCTTGCGCCGCCTTGGTGAGTCTGGCGTGCCGATCGGACGCCGGGGCGCTGCGATGTGGGCCGCGAGTCTCCTGCCGCCCACCGCGCTCGGCGCGCTCCACGGGGGCAAACGCCTTTTGCGGCGCGTGACGCGTCGATGACGACTCCAGTCGGGCACAAGCTCGTCGTCGCACAGATGCTCGAGTCCGATGGTCCGGGCGGGGCCGAGATGGTCGTACTCCGACTCGCCGAAGCGTTGCGAGCCAGAGGACACGAGGTCGTACCGGTGGGTCCGGCAACGGGATGCGGCTGGCTTGCCGAGAAGTTTCGGGAACGCGGCTTCGAGCCGGAGCAGTTCCTGTTACGTCAGCCGTTGGATTGGCGGTGTGCGCGAGGCATGGCCGCGATGCTGAGGCGCCGGCACGTTGACATCATCCACAGCCACGAGTTCACCATGGCGGTGTATGGCGCAGCGACCGCGAGTTGGCTGCGCCGACCGCACATCACGACGATGCATGGGAACCAGGTGATGACCACCCGCTGGCGACGTCGGATGTCGTTGCGCGCCGCCTTTCGATTGAGCGACGCTGTGGTCGCTGTGTCGCACGACACCAAGCGCTTTCTGGACGAGCAGCTGGGGCTTCGTCCGAGCACGCTGCGCGTTATCCCGAACGGCGTCCCGCCCTCCACGGGTGATCGGTCACGAATGCGTCGCGAGTTGCGGATTGCCCCTGACGAGCTGCTCGTGCTCGCGACCGGCAGCCTGGTTCCACGGAAGGGACACGCAGTGCTCATTCGCGCGCTGGCCGCACTCCCCGCAGAGGGCGCGTCCTGGCGACTGGCCATTGCCGGCAACGGTCCCGAGCGAGTTGCGCTAGAGGCGCTCTGCCGGGAGATGGACGTCAGCGACAGAGTACACCTGCTTGGCCATCGGGATGATGTTGGCGACCTGCTGGCAGCCGCCGACATTTTTGCGATGCCGTCGCTCTGGGAGGGGTTGCCACTGGCGTTGCTCGAGGCCATGCGCGCGGGCAAGGCGATCGTCGCGTCGGCGACGTCGGGGATCCCAGAAGCCGTGGCTGACGACGTGGACGGTCTTCTCACACCGCCCGGAGACGTCGCGAGGTTGACTGCGGCCCTCGAGCGGGTACGGGCCGAGCCGGCCCTTAGGCAACGTCTGGCGAACACCGCCTTGACGCGCGCGCTGACTGAGTTCTCAATCGAGACGATGACGGCCGCCTACGAAGAGCTTTACGCGGCGTCGCTCGTCAGTCCTTCAGGGCTACGGGCTTTTGCTCGGGAACGCGGCGGTCTCGCGGCCTCGCACTAGTGCGAAGAGCGCCGCGAAGGGCGCGAGGAGCAAACGCGTAGCCGCGTGCAGACGGACGTCTGGATAGTCGAGCGCATGGTAATAAGCCTTGCACGCCAACCGTGGCTTGCCGGCGCGGAAGAAATGAGATCCCGCTGCGAGCCACGCTCTCCCCAGTCGACGTCGAAGCACGTCCCGTTGCGGCCGGCTGGTCGTCAACGGCAAGGTGCGAGTCAGCGCATTGATGTCTGGCAGGAGCTTCACATCCGCCCGGCGATAGCTGTTCCGCGAGTGGCGCCGCACCTCGACGAGTGGATCATTGATGTAGGCGCCATTTGCGACGCGATAGGTGTTCAATACGTAGAAGAGGTCTTGACTGAGCCTCATGTCCGCCGGAAACTCGAGCCCGCGCACCACCTTGGCGCGCGCGAGCATCGTCTGCGTCCAGCACGGGAGCTGAGACAAGGGCACCAGGTTGCAGAAGGTGTCGCCGGCGAGGACCTGGCCGCCGCCCTCGCGAGACGGCCGACTCGGCAGTGTTGCCAGCTCCGGCACCAGGTCGAATTGCGTCTCCTTGTGAAAGCCTCGTTCATTGAAGCGGACGAAATTCGTGAAGACGAAACCGACATCCGGTTCGCTCTCCAGGAGTGCGATTTGCCGAGCCAACTTGCCGGGGCGCCATTGATCGTCGGCATCGAGAAATGCGATATGCCGTCCACGCGCCAATGACAGGCCGTGGTTGCGAGCGGCGCCGACTCCGCCGTGTGGCAAGCGGGCAGTGCGCAGTCTTGGATCGGTCATGCGCGACAGGCGCTCGGCCGTATCGTCGATCGACCCATCGTCCACGATGATGACTTCGACCCCTGGCACGTCCTGATCGAGCACGCTCGCCACTGCGTCTTCGATGAAGTGCCCGAAGTTGTACGTCGGGATGATGACGCTGACGGTCGGCGCTGTGGGCGGAGCCGATCGGCTATACGCTGTCGTTGCCTGTAATCGAGCCGTTGGGTCGGTCATCGTGGCACCGGTGGACCGCTAGTGCGAGAGTCTTCTGGTTGCCGCGGGCCATCACGACGGGACTGCATTCTCGGTGCCTGCGCGTTTGAGGACACCGACCGCGGCGTCCAGGACCTTGCCGCCCAGGCGGCGGACCGCCTGTCGTTCGGCCTGCGTGAGGATCGGCAGTTTCCACGCGAGTGTCACGTACGCGGCGAACAATGACGCGCGAGCGACGATGGCCAGCGCGAGTGGGCCAGCTGGCAGCAGCACCCCCGCGATCACGACGCCTATAGCCAACGCAAGGAGCCGCATGACTGGAGGCCAGTTGTATCGCACCGGCCAGAGCTGCTGCGATTTCACGTAGGCCCCCGCGTAGCGGACCAAGTAACCAATCACGGTGGCGATCGCGGCGCCCCAGCTGCCCCAACGCGGGATGAGGAGCGCATAGCCCGCGAATACCGCGACCGCGGCGAGCCAGTTGGCGATGGCCGTCCATTTCGTACGCTCGCTAATGCTGATGCCGATGTCCTGAGCAGCCGTCCAGGCCTGAAGCACCATCGCGATCAGCAGGATGGGAACAACGTTCGCCGCGGGCCAGTATGCTGGCGGTGTCAGCATCTGCAAGCCGACGCGCACGAACAGACAGATGCCAACGGCACCAGTGAGGAGGATGAAGTTCTGGTACAGGAACATCTGCGCGTATATGCCGTGTCGGTCACCGCGATCGGCTAGCTCATAGCGCTTCGGACTTAGGACCATCTCGATGGGGGTCTGTGCGAGGAAGGGGAGGAGAAAGGCAAACTGATAGGCCAGCGTGTAGTTGCCGACGTAGGTGAGATTCCTCGACGCTCGCAGAAACGGCCGGTCTCCATAGGTCAGTACGAAGGTCGCAATTTGGGTCGCTATCAGCGGAAGGCCGAACCGATACAGGTCGCGCGCCACGGAGCGCACGTATCGAAGTCCCACACCACGTACCGCCAGGACCATGAGCACGGCGCCAATACAGGAATTCGCCACTATCGTGCTCAGAAACATCGCCCGAGCTCCCAGGTGAGCGACTGTCAAGAGCAGGACGTTGAGGATCACCTGTATCGATAACCGGGCCAGCTGAGCGCCAACGATTAGGCGGAACCGACCCATTGCGCGGAAGTATGGGCTTGGGACGAAAGTCGGCGCGGACGTGATGGCGCTTACGGCCCCCAACCGGACTAACCCCGTGTACTGGTCGGACCCCAGCACGTAGTGCGCGATCGACGGCGCCAGGAGCAGTGCGAGTAGCCCTGCCGCCGCGTAGCCCCCGCAAACGATCCACAGCGAGGTGGAGATCACGCCGCGACGGTCAGCGTCAGTGTTCGCTTTGTAGTAGAAGCGAAAGACGCCGCCTAGCAGTCGCGACCCGGCGACGATCGTCAAGACATTCGAGGCTGTTCTCGACCAGCTCGAGGGCGCCGTAATCGGCCACCGACAGATAGTGCGTGTACAGCGGCAGCATCACGAACGACAGCATCTTGCTGATGAGTGCCGCGCCCGCGAACAGCAGCGCACTCTTGCCCATCGCCTCGAACTTGACCGGCGCCGGCGGCGCCTCGATGTCAACGGGCGGCATGAATGGATCGCCGCCGATGGACATGACGCCGCCGGCCTCGGCGTTTGCGCGCGCCGCCGCTTCGGTCGTTCCGGACAGCGATTCGACGGGACTACTCACGAGGTGCTGCCGGTTGCGCACGGACGATTTGCACGCCATCGAACGACACCGGAGCGTCCAGATGGTCATGGGCGCCCAAATAGGTGAGCACCAGGGTCGGACCGTTCCTGAGAGGGTCGAGCACTTGGGCGGCGGTGACGAACCACACCGGATGCTGCATCGCGTTCAGCGAGGCGAGTCGTGCCGCCACGACTGTCGTGTCCCGAATCGCGTATGCGATCGGGTCGTACGACTCGAGATTGATGTCCACGGGCACCCCATAGACCCGAGTGCTCGGATCAATCGGTTGGAAGTAATCGTTGAAGGGCAGCAGCCGGTCCGGATCGTACACCAACACGATGTCGCCGGGCGCCGCGCGCTCTGCGACATAGCGTGCGGCACTCCGCCAGTCCTCGCGTTGCACGCCGTGGCGTTGGTAGCTCAAGAGACAGACGGCCGTCAGTCCTATGACGCCGCCGCGCTCCGCGAGGCGCGCCCACCCCATTGTCGTGCGGTCGATCCAGATGGCATACATGAGCAGCAATCCTGGCATCGCGACCAGAAAGTGCTGCGGGTGCACCGGGGTCACGCGGAACAGTCGCAGCAGGCCGAGCACCGCGAGTGGGACGATGGCCGACACCGTGAGCGCTGCCTCGTCGCGATCCCACGGAGTCCGAGGCGCCAGCGTGCGCAGCAGCGGAAACGCGATGGCAATGGCCAGAAACATCGGCACGACGTGTGGCCATGACAGGATCTCCGCGCGACCCTCGAATGCACCGATCATCACATCGCCCGTCTTGTACAGAGCGAACCGAAGATTGGTCGACGGCGCGATGGAGTTGTCGATCGGATGCAGCGCGACCTGTGACCGGATGATCAGGACCAGCGGTGCGACGGCGCAGCCGGCAATGGCCAGCATGACGGTCACCAGCGACGTGCGCCGCTTGGCGATGACGGAAGCGACCCACTGGCCCGCCAGAGCGAAGCCGCCGTAGTAGAACGTGAACAGCAGCGCGATGGCCGAGCCGGCGTATCCGACGAGATTCCTCGGAGCCACGCGCGTCGTGCTCCGGACGATCCCGAGAAAGAAGTAGAGCGTGAGCGCTGTGAGCAGGAGGGCCAGCGCGTAGCCACGGAGCTCGGATGCGGCCCACACGACACCTGGAACGAATGCAGAAGCTATCCCCAGCCACCGCCACCGCGTGAGCCCCGCGCGCCGCCCGATCGCCGCCATCACGACCACGAATGCCATGGCTGCGAGTGTCGACAGCGCGCGCCCGAACATCACGCTGCTATTGATATCGCGCCAGAGGGCGAGCAAACCAAAGTAGAGCGGGGCCTGCAACTCGTAGTGCAACCCGCGCCGTAGCGCGCCCAGCACGGGAAGGCGCGACGTGTACTCCGAGTACGCCTCGTCGATCCACAGACTCTTCTGAGTGGAGTTCCAGGTCGCGAGTGCGGCCAATGCGATCACCGCGCCCGCGACTGCCCACCGTTCGCCCCGCGACGCTACCGGGGCGTCAGGGACCGGCGCGATTGGTGTTGCAGGGCGCGCCTGTGTATCGGTAGAGGTAACGAACGTATCCATTGGTGAACCCCTTATAGGCCCATCGGCGCCACGAACCGCTACGCGAAGTCGCGATCGCGGCGGCGGCCACCGTCATGGGCCAATGCCTGCCACGAGTCCGTTTCACTGGCCGTCCGGCCAGCCCACGCCAGCGCTCGGCCCAAGAGCCGCCACTCGCCATCACCAGCGGGTGCGTAGGCATCGGGCGGCTCGATCGTCGCAGCATCGGGTATGGCGCACCCCGTCACGCACGTTGCCGCGATACGGCGCACCTCATCGAACTGCACACGTGAGAACGCGTCCGCCGCGAATCGCCCGTTGAGGAACCCGACGAGCGCACGCACCTCGTGCGCAAGGCCGCGCTCCATTGCCACGAACGCGTCCGAGATGAAATCGATCAAGGCCGGATCGGGCGCTGCGTGCCCCCGCCCGATGCCGACGTAGCGGACCGTCGGCTTCCCGATCTGGCTCCGCGACCACGCGTTCGCGCCGTCGACGACGCAGCGGAGTCGCGGCGCCGCCTCCAGGACCACCTGGGGGCAATCGACGTAGTCGCGGTGTGCCGCGCAGATGATCACCGTCTCGGCCCCGGCCAATGCGTCGGCGAGGTCGTTGGTGAACTCCGATGAAAAGCCACTCTTCACCAGATTCTGGTCGTCGTGCTTGACATACGGATCATGGAGCCGCACGCGGGCCCCGCGTTCGCGCAGCAGACGCGCCAGCGCGAGTGTGGGAGAGTTCCGCGTATCTTCGGAATTGAACCGATAAGCGACACCGAGCAGCGTCACCGCCTGTCGTACGCTCGCGGGCCCGAGTGCACGCTCAGCCAGACGGATGGTTTCCTCGGGCGACTCGTCGTTGATCCGCCGTGCCTCGAGAATGAGACTGCGCGACGCGTCGACCTGCGCCTCGAGGGCCCGCCACCAGAGCAGAATGCCGTCCTTGGGCAAACAATGGCCGCCGACGCCGACGGTAGGGATCAGTAAGCCGCCGCTTGGGACGGCGGTGGGTCGATGTGAGGCCTCGTCGGACTGGCCCTGGCGCGCATTTACGGCGTCGCGCACGGCGTAGAAGTCGACGTCGTGCACATCGCACCACCGTACGACCTCGGCCGCGAACGCGATGCGCACATCGCGATACGCATTCTCGAGCGTCTTCACGACCTCCGCCGTCATGCTGTTCGTCGGGTACAGCGTGCCCTGGGTGACGATCCGGCTGTACAGCCGCCCGATGAGCTCCGGCGTGATCGGATGCAGCCCCGCCACGATCTTGTCGGACGAACGGACGCGCTCGACGAGCCGGCCTGGCATGACACGATTGGGACTGTTGCCGAGCAGAATGTCGCGGCCTTCGACCAGCCCATAGCGGGCGAAGTGCTCCCGGACCACCGTGGTCATCGACGACGGGGCCAACGTTGACTCGAAGATGATGAGCGGCATGTTGCCCTGCGGTCGCTCGCGCAGATGCTCGCCCACGCCGGTCAGTGCCTCGAAGAGGGGCCCGTAGTCGGGGGCGAATCCGCGCTTGTCTGTCTGCACGCAGACGAGGATCACGTCGGCATCGCGTACTGTGGCGTAGTCGGTCGTCGCGCTCAGCAGCCCCGCCTGGACGGTTTCCGCAACCACCCTGTCGAGCTCCGGCTCCACCCCTCCGATCGGCGAGCGACCCGCGTTGATCGCATCGACCTTCCACCCCGACGTCGGCGAGGGCCGCTGGAGCACAACGACCTGCGCGGGATCGGTGCTTCCTTCCCGGATCCGCGCGTGCGCCAGCAGCGCGGCCATGGGCATCCCGACGATGCCGGGCCCTATGACAACGATCTTGCGGACTTCCCAGTTCGCGCGAGGCGGATGCGCGGAATCGAGAGTGAGGGGCACAGAGAAAAAGGCGAGAGGGAGAGCTCAGGCGTCCACGAACTCGCGGAACCACAGCTCGAGGTTGACGAGACCCCAGAGGCGACGACCGAACGCGAATTCATCGTCCAACAGCCGCTCGACCGCCTGGGGCTCGAAGAGCCCGCGCTCGCGCGCCTGGGCGGACAGCAGGACGTCGGCGAAGAAGTCGCGCGACGCGCCCTTGGCCCAGAGATGCAGCGGGACCGGGAAACCCATCTTGTCCTTGCGCTCCGCAATCGTCGAGGGAAGCACGCTCGCGGTCGATCGCTTCAGCACGTACTTGAGCTCCCCACCGCGGAACTTCATGCGCGGCGGCATGCTCGTGACGAGATCCGCCAAGCGATGGTCGAGGAGCGGGACGCGCGACTCCAGCGACGATGCCATGCTCACGCGATCTTCGACGTGCAGCAGCGCCGGCAAGCCAGTCACTAGGTCGAAATGCGTCATCTTGTTGTAGTACGACTTCGTGTCCGGGTGATTGAACACGCTCTGGAATCGCGCAAACAGCGCTTCCCGGTCGTACGCGGCTCGAAAATCTTCGCTGAAGAGCTCGAGAGAGCCGCCGCTCCGGTCGATCAGGCGGAAGTAGCGACGGTCCATTGGCTCGAATACATCGTGCTGCCAGAAGTGCTGCAGCATCGGCGCATACTGCCGGAGCGCGGGCAGGTTGGGGATGATCGACTTGAGCGAGACGATGTGCTCGGCCTCCTCGGTGCTCTCGAAGATCGCGCCTTTGATCGCCTGCTCGAGATATGCAACCAGGTACCGTGCATACCCCCCGAAGATCTCATCGCCACCCTGGCCGCCGAGGCACACCTTGACGGTCCGTGACGCGCAGCGCGCGACGACGAATTGCGGGAAGAGGCCGGGACCCGCGACCGGCTCGTCCATTTGATAGATCATGCGGGGCAGGAGGTCCACGAACTGGCGTTCGGTCGGCACGATCTCGTGCATCCGTGCGCCGCACACGCCGGCGACCTCGCGCGCGTATCGAGACTCATCGAACTCGGGTCCATCGCGGAAGACGCCCGTGAACGTGTGCAACGGGTGTGATGCATGCGGCGCCGCCAACAGCGTCACGATGCTCGAGTCCATACCGCCGCTGAGGTAGGCGCCGACGGGGACGTCGCTGCGCAGCTGGATGCGTATCGCGTCCTCGAGGAGTCGCCGGACCTCGACGACGAAATATTCTTCCGTATGGTATGGATCGATCGTGAACCGGGGCTCCCAATAGCCGCGAGTCTCGACACGCCCGGACACGAGATCGACGAGTTGCCAGTGGCCGGGAAGCAACTTGTTGATACCGGTGAAGAGCGTGCGCTCGCCGGTCACGAATTGGAAGGTGAGATACTCCCGGACGGCATCGAAGTCGGGTTCGACGGTCACCGACGGATGGCGCAACAGCGCCTTGATCTCGGATGCAAACAGCAAATGCCGCTCGGATGCGTGGTAGTAGAGCGGCTTGATGCCGAAGTGATCCCGCGCGGCGAATACCGTCTGTCGCGCGCGATCGTACAGCAGAAACGCGAACATGCCGTTCAGCGCCTTGACGCAGTCGGGCCCGTACGCGGCATACATTGCGAGAATCACTTCCGTATCGGACTTGGTCTGAAACGTGTGCCCACGGCGGATGAGATCGGCGCGCAACTCCACATAGTTGTAGATCTCGCCATTGAACACGATCGTGAGCGGGCCGACCGTCATCGGTTGGGCACCGGTGACGAGGTCGATGATGGCGAGCCGTTTGTGATAGAAGCCCAGGGGCCCGTCGATGAACTCTCCCTCGCCGTCCGGCCCCCGATGATCGAGTGCCTGCGCCATGTCCGCCAGTATCGCTGGCTCGACCGCTTGACGGTCCCGGTTGATGATGCCGACGATGCCACACATGGTTACGCTCGAGAGTGACCCGCGGGCGCGGGCGCAGCGGTGAACGCCGCAGTCGTCGGATGCGGGACCCGCCGGCGCGCGAGTGCGCCGCGCTCATCGATCGCCCGCGCATGCGTGCTCATGTTCACGAGACGGAAATGGCGCTGCAGGGTGCGTACGACTCGGACGAACAGCTCTTGCTTGCGCGCGCTGGTCAGGTCCATGCCGGGGAAGAACCGCAGTGCGGAAGCCTGATCCCCACCGAGGAGATCGAGGGGGTGGAGCAGAAAACTCGGCTCGGTCCCCGTGAGACGGCAGATCCCGAGTGCCGTTTCGAGATAGGCCATCATGGCCGTCTCCGACACGCGGCTCAGATACAGCAGATAACTCAGGTGAAACGGCACCTTGATCCCCGGAATCGTCGTCACCGGGATCTCGAGAAGGGTGCGGCCCGATGGCAGTGACCACCGGTACGGCCGCACTGGCCGGAGGCCGTCGCGCGCGCCGCCAAAGAGTGTCGCGCGCTCTTCACGCTGCGCGCGCGTGAGGCGGGCGGTCCAGAAGTAGTACGCGCGTGCGAGCGGGCCGAGATAGGTGGGGAGGGTCGACGCATCGTACAGGTAGCCGCGGTCCACGAGGACCTCGAACAGCGCCGGACTCCAGCTGTATCCGGGGCCCCGGAACCCGAGCGTCCGCTGGCCCGTAGCCGTGTAGATTGCGCCTTCAGCGTCGGCGATCTCCTGTGCGACCCGCTCAGGCGAATAGCGATCGAGCCAGGGCTCGTGCTCGAATGAGTGGTTGCCCAGCTCATGCCCTGCGGCGACCGCTGCGCGGAGATGCACGGCGTTCGCGGGAACCACCGCGTCGCACCCGACGACGAAGAACGTCAGATGAAGGCCGAGCTCATCAAGGACCGGGAGCACGGTCCCGAAGAACGCGTCGTAGTACGACGGTCGCCGCTCCCAGCCGGCGTCGCCGTGGGTCTTCAAGTACGACCACAGGTTGTCGACGTCGAGCGATATGCTCGCGAGTGGCCGAGGGTCGTTCATGCGCGGGCAGCGACGGTTCGGATGGGGGACGGCCCTGCACTGACCCGGCCACCGGTGTCCTGCGAGCGCACCGCGGCGCTGGCCGCGACTGATGGTCCGGCGCCATTGCGCAAGAGTGGAGCAAGTGCGTTAGCCTGACGCGCGGCGAGCGCGAGCGTTTCGTTCACGTTCAGCGTACCGTAGGCGATCTGCGCGGAGTTGACGACGAACACGTGATCGATTGATGTCGCGAGCGCAGGCAAGAAATCGCTCGAGTAGTTCAGCGTGGAGATCGCTTGCACGTCTCGGGCCCGAGCGACCCGCGAGGCAATCACGTCGTCCGCCCGGAAATCGGGGTACATGCGAGAGAGTCCCTCGATCGACTCGCTCAGGAGCGAACTGTCAGTCCGTTGCCAGGTCGGGTCGCTCTGCGAGAGATAGCGTGGCAGATAGACCAGCGTGTGACCCCCGAACGTGGAAGGATCGACCAGCGCCGTCATTCTCGATGACGCCGGTAAAGGGCACCCAGGCGTCGGTGATGTTGGTGACATAATATCCCGCGAGCGGCCGCCGGAGCAGCAACGACGGGCAAATCACGCCCTGGTAAATAACCTTACGCAACCGCTCGTGTTCAGTTGCTGTCAACTGCGGGCACAACGTGGCCACTTGCCCGCAGGGGACAGTCAGGACGACGTCGTCGAATCGTTCAGTACTGCGCCGTTCGTAGTCGTCTCCTGTCTCCTCTTCCCTCTCCCCTTTCTCGGGCGCCCCTGCGCCCGTGCCCGTATCGATCTCCGCTCCACGTGCGTCGCCACGCACGGCGGTCGCAAGGCGGCTACAGCGAATCTCGACACCGCGAGCTTGCACGGCCGCTCGCAATCGCTGCAACACCACGGCATATCCGCCCTCGACGTATCCGAACATCTCGCGCTTGAGCCCGGACCGGCGGGCGGCGTACAGGCGAGCGATGATCGCCCAGATGAACGCCGCGCTTGCGTCTTGAGCGTGCGGGCCGAGCTTGCTGCGCAACAGCGGAAGCCAGATCCGTTCGACGGTGCGACGTCCCGACAGGCGGGTGAGCCACTCGACGGCCGTGATCTTCTCCAGCGGTCGCGGGTCGGTGATGCGCGAGGCCGCGAGGATGGTCCAGGCGAGGCGAGCCTTGGACCACAGGCCGAGTGGCGGAAACATCAGGAAGTCGAGGCTGGACGACATCGGCACGAGGCGGCCATCGACGAAGAACCCGGTGCGGGTCGTCCGCCAATGCAGCTGATCGGCGAGCCCGATCTCCTGCAACAATTCGCGCAGGTAGCTGTCGGAGAGTAGCGTCACGTGATAGAAGCGGTCCCACGTGACCCCGCCGATGGCATCGGCGCTGGCCAACCCGCCAACCGTCGGTGACGCCTCGAGGACCGTCACGCGGTGACCCTGTTCGACGAGGCGGAGCGCCAGGCCCAGGCCGAGCATACCGCCGCCGACAATACCAACGTGACGGCCCCGTCCGCCTTCAGCGGTGGCCGGTCGCCCGTTCGCCGGCGAGCTCACTGCATCCATCGCGCGCGGCCGCTCAGCGTACACGTGGCATCGTCACTCGCAGAACGGCGAGCCGTGCCAACAACGCCAAGTGGCCGAGAATGGTCCGAAACACCTTCATCTTCGACCGACCGATCATACGGACTTCGAGCGTCGTGGGAAACTCGACGATCCTCGACCCGTGTAAATCGAGCCAGCCAAGCATTTCCGCCACCCCGAGGAACCCCTTGTTCTCAATGCGGACAGCGGATGTGGCGGAACGTCGGTACACGCGGAAGCAGCTCGTGTAGGTGGCGAGCTTTTGGTGCAGCACCATCCGGTAAAGGTGCGACAGCGATTTCGACAACCCCAGTCTCCAACGGGGCACGTTCCGAACGAGACCCTGCTGATGGTATGGCGACGCCGTGACGAGGTCCACGCCAGGTGCCAGCAGAGGAATCATGCGGGCGAGCTCGTGCGGATCGTAGGTGCAGTCACAATCCATCGAGCACACGATGTCGGTGGTCGCACGCTGAATCCCCGTCAGAATTCCGGCTGCGACGCCGCAATTCACGGCGTGCCGAATGAATACGGAATTCGGTCGGTCGCCGAAGACGCGGTGTAGCGCGTCCCACGTGCCGTCGGTGCTGTGATCGTCGACGAAAATGAACGTGAAGTTGTACTCGGTCAGCTCGTTCTCGACGCTCGTCAGGGTGTTGGCGAGGTAGGGAAGGATCAACTCCTCGTTGTAACACGGAATGACGACTGTCACCGGCGCCGGCGTCGCGACGGCGACGACGACGTCAGGATCCACAATCTCGTCGTCGACCGCACGCTCGCTGGCCGGCAGCAACCCGGCGACGGAAAATGCCGGAACCCCTTCCGGGGTCGGCGATACGATGGCGATCTCGGGCGTTTGCGAGACGATATTGACCACTCCGGCCGAGTTGCGCCGGCGCCCGCGGACTTCCTCGGGGCGAAGGCTCTCCTGCTCCAAGCCGAGATAGGCGGCGGCGCTCGTGAACTCATAGCGCTCGAGGAAATAGCGCAGGTAATCCGCCATCCGGTCGAGATTGCGATACTGGCGCACGCGCGACACGAACGGCGCGGAGTGGATCTTCGGCTGGTCCGGGTCGAGCTCCCAAGTGTGGAAGTACATGATGTAGGGCGCGGAGTACGTCCGCGTCCAATGCGCCACGGCCCGTCGCACAAAGCCGTGCGGTAGCTGGCGGAAGTAGTTCCCACCGGCGATCGGGACCAGCATGCCAAAGACGTCGGCGGTCGAGATCGGCAATTCCCAGAGCGTCCGTTCGCCGTATCGGTGCAAATGCGCAAAGCGTCGCCAGGGCTGCGAGCTGTAGGTCCTGAGAATGGGGCCGATGCTCGAGTCGTACTCGTACCCTTCCTCAGCCAGCACGTCGAGCGCCCACAGATCGTGGGGTTGGAACCAGGCGTCGGCGACTCGATACCCGAGGATCCGATGCCCGCCCGCCCGCTCGAGCGCTTCACGAGCACGCGTCAGGTCATCGCGGAATTCGGCCGGCGTGAGCTGACCAATGTTGCGGTGATAGTACCCTTTGCTCGCCACCTCGTGGCCACGCGCCGTGACGAGGCGAACGAGCTCGGGCATCGTGTCCGCGACCCAACCAAGCACGAAGAACGTGGCGCGTGCCTGGAACTGGTCGAGCAGGTCGAGCGCGCGCATCGTACTGCCTTCGATGCGGCGCTCGAACCGGTACCACTGGCCGCGCTGGATGAGGCGATTGAAGGCGCCGACCTGGTAATAGTCCTCGAGCGCGATCGTCAGGATGTGAGGCCCGGTCGCGGAGACCTCGGCGCCAAGACTCGTGCGCCGTGTCGGCACGAGTCCCAACCCGGGGGAGGAGACTGGCACCGTCGCCGGGGGCGAGGAGGTCGGAGAGATCGCCGTACCGGGCATCGGTTCGACGGATCCCAATTCCCGGATGACCTGCGAGTCTGAGGTCGCGGCCAGCGCTGCGGCGGGCCAATGTGACAGCCGTTTCACGCTGGTAACTCCCCGCAAGCTGGCGGCCAAAGGCGCGTGGTCAGAGGCGAGGGGGCTGGCTCGGATACACGAACGCTAACTCGCCAAATGGCAATCATTTACACACTTCCGCTACCCCAAACACGGATCGTGATTCACGACACCAACGGGCGTGGAACCCGCGGGTGCCCCACACGGTGTCGCACATTGGCAACACTTGGTCGACAGGACAAATGCACAAGCTCTCAGGTCCGTATCCGTCGATGCGCGACCGCCGCTCGCCTGCAACGTGATGCGCCGCACACAAGGTATCGGCAAGCACTGGTCCGCGCGTGTTGACGCTGCTAGAGTCACATCTCGTGCCGCGTCGTGCTGGAGGAGCGCTGGACGGTCCGCTGTCAGTGCTGCACGTGCTCGCACCGGCGCCGGCCGGAGGGCTCGAGCGGGTGGTGCGTACGCTCGCCCGCGCCCAAGTCGCGCGTGGCTACGCGGTGACGATCGCGGCCGTGTTGGCGGCGCCTGTCGTCGGGGCAAGTCGAGAGGCGCATGCCGACTCGAACGACGCGACGCTCGCATCGCTGGGGTGTGATGGCGCGACCGTCGTCCCAGTGATCGTGTCCGGACGCGGATACTGGGAGGAGCGGCGTCAGGTTGCCGCCCTTGCGCGACGGTACGACGTGCATGTCGCGCACACACATGGCTACCGACCCAATGTGGTCGATGCCGGTGCGTTGCGGGCACTCGATCTGCCGGTGGTCTCCACGGTCCACGGCTTCACTGGTGGAGACTGGCGCAATCGCTTGTATCAACGCTTACAGCGTTGGTCCTTCCGTCGCTTCGACGCGGTCGTGGCGGTCTCTGAACCCATGGTAAACGGGCTTATCGCCTCGGGCGTGCCGGCCGCACGCATCAGCATTATTCCGAATGGGTATGCTCCGTCGGCACCGATCCTGTCGCGCGAGGCGGCCCGCGAAGCGCTTGGCCTCCCGGCAGACGCGTACATCGTCGGCTGGGTGGGGCGGCTCTCATATGAGAAAGGTCTTGATGTCCTGCTCGACGCGCTGGCACTGCTGCGCGATCGACCGATCGTGCTGGCGGTGGTTGGGGATGGGCGTGAACGCGCTCGGCTGCAGGCACGAGCCGCGGCACTTCGGATCGCGCCGGCGATCCGATGGGTAGGACTCGTCCCGGATGCAGCGCCGCTGTACCGCGCGTTCGATATGTTCGCGCTGAGCTCGCGGACAGAAGGCACGCCGATCGCCCTCTTCGAGGCGATGGATGCCCTGGTGCCGGCGGTAGCGACCGCCGTCGGTGGCGTGCCGGCGGTCGTGTCATCCGCTGAGGCGCTGCTCGTGCCGCCCGACCAACCCGCGCAACTGGCGGAGGCGCTGCATACGGTGCTTGCAGATCCGGCTGCAGCGCGTACGCGGGCGTCGGCGGCGCGCGAGCGACTCGTGAGGACGTACGGTGTCGAGCGATGGGCCGAGCGATATGAGGACGTCTATCGGGAAGTGCTAGGACGGCGGGATCAGGGATCAGGGGTCAGGGGTCAGGGAACGACCCAACGACCGAGGGTGGGGCGAACGGACGCGGCAGCCCGAGGGCGCGGGGACGTCGTCGCGTGATGAGTGTGCGCGAGATTGTGGGGCTGGTCATGGTGGCGACACCGATCGGGCTCCTGGTGTACGCCTACGTCGGATATCCTGCGCTGTTGGCCGTGGTCGGCGCCATACGCCGCGCATCGCCCAGACCGAGTGAGCCGGCGGAGTGGCCCCACATCACGATCACGGTGCCTGCGTTCAATGAAGCGGGATCGATCGGGGCCACGATCGAGCGGCTGCTCGCAACGGACTATCCGGCGGATCGCCGCCACGTCCTCATCGTGTCGGATGCGTCGACCGATGGTACTGACGACATCGTGCGCACGTACGCGGACCGTGGTGTCGGGCTGCTGCGACTACACGTGCGAGGCGGCAAGACGGCGGCCGAGAATGCGGCCGCGCGGGCGGTGCAGTCGGAGATCATCGTCAACACTGACGCGTCGGTACAAGTGCACCCGGCCGCACTCAAGCCGCTGGTGCGTGCGCTCGAGGATCGGACCGTTGGAGTCGCATCCGGTCGCGACATCAGCGCGGGTGATGTCGCTGTCGAGGGCAACACCGGCGAGTCCGGCTATGTCGGCTACGAGATGCGCGTGCGCGCCCTGGAGACGCGGATCGGGTCCATCATCGGCGCGAGCGGTTGCTTCTATGCGTTTCGTCGCACGGTGTATGACGCGCAGTTCCCTCCGGAGCTGAGCCGCGACTTCGCGAGCGTGTTGATCGCGCGCGAACAGGGGTACCGAGCGGTCTCGGTTGACGATGCCGTGTGCGTGGTGCCGCGCACGGTGTCGCTCGACGCCGAATACCGCCGCAAGGTGCGCACGATGGCGCGCGGACTGGCGACGCTCTGGTACAAGCGCTCACTCCTCAACCCATTTCGGTACGGCATGTTTGCCGTGATGCTGGCGAGCCACAAGCTCGTGCGGTGGCTCGTTTACGCCGCCCTGCCGTTCGGCGTGGTCGGCCTCCTGCTGCTCGCGCCGCAGCATCCGACCGCGATCGCGGCGCTTGCCGCTGCCGGCGTCGGTGCGCTACTCGGTGCGGTCGGCCTGCGCTGGCAAGGACAGAGCGCCCCACCGCGGGTAGTCGCATTCGCGGCGTTCGCATGTGCGAGCGCCCTCGCCGGTGTCATCGCCTGGCGCGACGCACTGGCCGGACGGAGGCGCGCCGTGTGGGAGCCGACGCGGAGGCCGGCGGACGCCGGCGCGCCCGCAGAGAGTAGGCCTACAGAAAGTTGAAAGTAGACACCGGCAAACCGACCAAGGGCCCGTAGAGGCGACTCCTGCGTCGCCCTCTGGCGCGCACCGGATGCAACGGCCGTCGGATGGGTGCCACCCCAATGTTGTGGCGCGTGGTGCGGCCGGCAAACGGCGGGATGTGGTTGACGGTCACCGAACCGTCATCCGGCGGGTAGGGGCGACGCAATGCGTCGCCCTCCACTCCCGCACCCGGATGCAACGGTTGTCCGATGGGCGCCATCCCCGATAGCGTCTAGCCCTTCAACCTCCACACACATACCCCGGCCCAGGCAATGACAGTCAAGATCAGCGTCGGGTCGCCCCACACGACCTCCGTCGGCGTTTCACCCTTGCCGCTCGATTCGACGAGGTACCAGTAGCGGAACAAGCCGAAGAGCACGAACGGCATGGTGACGTTGAGGCGTGGCCGAATCGTCACGACAAACAGGCCGTAGAACACGATCGCGCTCAACGCCGCGGTCTCGGCGTATCGGTCGAGGAGCGGCAGGGTGTAGAACTGCAGCACGGACCGAGTCGTCGCGCCGCTGCCGGCGAGCTCCTGGCGTCGTTTGATCACCGCAAGATAGAGCGCGAGTGAGAGCGTCGTGATCAGCATCCATGACGAGACAGGGACGTTGATGGCGGCCGCCCCACCGTAGACGCGAAAGACAAAGCCAGCCGCGAGCGTGAAGATGTCCACGACCGGGATCCGCTTCAGCCGCAGCGAATAGGCGATGTTGAGGGCGACGTAGCCCGTCGCGACGAGCGCCGTCGGCACGTTCCACGCGAATGCTGCAAGCACCAGCAACAGGAGCACGGCCAGGAGTGACCGGGCTTGTGCCATCGACAGATCGCCCGATGCGAGCGGTCGTGTCCGAGACTTGACGGGGTGACGCGCATCGGCAGGCGCATCCATGATGTCGTTGAACACGTAAGCCGCGGACGCGGCGACGCAAAATAGCGCGGCTGCGAGCAGCGCATTGCGCACCGCCGGGGGCTGCGTGAAAGACCCCGAGAAGATGAGCGGCGCCAGGACGAACGCGTTCTTGACCCACTGGCGGGGCCGCAGCAGACGGAGGGTCGCGCGCGCCAAGGCGCGCCGCGCCGCCCGTTGCAGCTTCGGGGGCGACGCCGGGACAGTCGTCATGTCCCTACCTACCACCCTCCGCGCTTGAACAGCATCACAGGCACAGTCTTCAACATAATACGAACGTCTTCCGCGACGCTTTGTCGCCGCAGGTACTCGAGGTCGTAGCGGATCTTCTGCCGGACATCATCCAGACTCTGATCGTACGCGTGGCTGATCTGAGCGAGGCCGGTGATGCCGGGCTTGGCGCGATGGCGAAGACCGTACTCGGAGATATCCTTGCGGAGTTGTGCCACGATGGTCGGGCGCTCGGGTCGCGGGCCGACGATGTTCATATCGCCCTTGAGCACGTTGAACAGCTGCGGCAGCTCGTCCAGCCGCGTCTTGCGCAAGAACCGCCCGACTGGCGTGGCGCGCGGGTCATCCGGCTTGGCCCACACGACGCCCGAAGCGCGCTCCGCGTCGACGTACATCGAGCGGAACTTGTAGATCGTGAAGACCGATCCACCGGCGTCTCGCGCGCGGCGGTCGTACAGTGCCAACGCACGGCGTGATCGGCGGTCGATGCCCACACGCGTCTGGGTGTAGAGGATCGGCCCCGGCGACGTGAGGCGCACCAAGAGAGCCACGATCACGAAAATCGGCGCCAGCACGATGATCGCGACTGCGGCGATCATCACGTTGACGATGCGGTTCGCGACCTCCGAACGAGACCGGGGCACGACGCGGCCGATCGCCCCTGACGTCCGGCTAGAGGAAGGACCATCGGCGTTGCGAAGCAGCGGTATCGGCCGTTCGTCGTCCGCCAGCGCTCGGGTCGCGCCGCCCGATGTCCGGCGGATGCGCAACTCGCCGGAGATGCGGGCTTGGGGCGTCGGGGCTGGCTTGGCCTCGCCCCGAATTGCTCCGATGGCCGAGAGGTGCAAATCGCCGGGCGGCATCGACGGGTCCAGGTTGCCCAGAGGTTCGGTCACGCTAGCGCGTCGCAACAAATGCAATGCTTGCGGCGATTCCTGCAAGCCCGGCAAAGATGCCCAGGTACCGGAGGAAATTGCCGCCGGGAGGACTCACGCCGACTACGACTTCGTCACCCGGTCGCAGGGCGAGCTGGTCGACCGTTTCGCCGTTGGCCATAGCGGTTTGCAGCGTCTTGGCCGTGTAGACTGTTTGATCGCCGCGCTTAACTACGGTCTTCGAAAGATCCGAGGTATTGGTCAGCCCACCAGCATGCATCAACAGGCTGGTCGCCAACTCGTCGGCTGCTACCGAGTAGTAGCCCGGTCGCGGCACCTGGCCCAGGACGGCAATACGGACCAGCGGAGTCGCGTGGACCACCGGATCCTTGATGTAACGCGCCAAGTCGCTTGAGAGCGTGTCCTTCAGCTCAGCGTGCAGCACGCCGTGCAGGGAGACGTCCGGCATATTGGGCAGTCGCAGGACCTGACCCTCACGCACAGTGAACGTGTCGGTGAGGGCGGGCTCGCCGCCGCCGGCGTCGGTCACGGCCAGGGCGATGCGGTCACCGACCTGGAAGTCACCGTTGGCGAGGCGTTCCTGCGCAGTCACAGCAGCCGGTCCGGACCCCGACGCGGCTTGCTGCAAGCTCGCTCGTGTCGCGAAGGCACCGGTGCTCAGCGCGTCGGGTTGGTAGGCTACCCGCGCGGTATCAACGACTTGTTGAGCAGCACCTGCCAAGGGCATGGCCGCGAGACCGCAGGCGATGCCAAAGAGGAGGCGGATCTTCGTGAGAGCGGTGTGGCAACGACGGGCGCGCCCTGACGGCGTGGCCAGTGTCGACGTGATGCGGGTCACGTAATGCATTGAGCGCAATGGCGAAGCACCTGATTATGAGACAGACCCAACGAGCAACGTCCCGCTGACACGCAGCACCCGTGCTTGGACTCGCAACGATCCGGTGAAGGTCCTAACCTCTTGTCGCGATGGTCGTTGTGCGTTTTGCGCCTTCGTCAGCCGTGCGATCTGCGCGATCCATGTGTTGAGGACAGACCACACGAGTGTGGCGAGCGACGAGGCGACTGGGACTAAGGGCTAGGGGTGTCGGCGCAGAATGAGGGGGCCAGTGACGCACGTCACCACCTCGGCGATTCGAAGAATTCGATCCGCCGGGGTTCGCTTCTTGTATTTCCTGACGCCCAACCGGTGACCTCCGACCGCTAATCATTTGTGTCACTCATCACCATTGATGCTGTTGTGTACGCGCTGCATAGTTTCGTTACGGTTGAGTGTGCTATAGAGACGGAAGTTTTTTGCTTTCAAGGAGTTCCGCGATCATTAAAGCCCTGCACGAGTCGTGCATACGCGAACGCGGCATGACTGATCCCGCTGGCCACGCGCGCGCTCGTGCCGCGCGACCACTTCTCGTGCTCATTGCGAACGACCAGGAATGGTCGGCTCGTTCGCTCGAGACGATCCTCGGCCCGCGCGGCTACGCGGTGCTCCGTAGCTACAACGCGCGCCAAACGTTGGATCTCGCACGGCGCGTCCGGCCGGACGTCGTCATTCTCGACATCCGCTTCGCGGACGGCGACGGACGGGATGTCTGCCGCACGCTGCGGGAGCCGGGCTACTTGGGATCGGCGACGCCGATCCTCATGACATCGTCAGACCCGGGACATCGGGGAGAACAGGTGGCGGCCTACGCGGCTGGCGCTTGGGACTACGTGCTCTTGCCGCTGGACGGGGAAGTGTTGCTGCACAAGCTGGACACCTTCGCGGCGGCGAAACGAGAGGCGGATCGCCTCCGCGAGGAAGGGCTGCTCGATCCGGCGACTGGCCTGTACAACGCCCGTGGCCTGGCCAGGAGGGCGCGCGAGATTGGAGCCGAAGCGTCGCGCAGACGCGACGCGCTCGCCTGTGTCGCCCTCATACCGGCCCCGGGAGACGGGACCGAATTCGATGATTCGACCGCCGATGACGTGGTGAGCCGCGTGGCTGAAAAGCTGGGAGGCGTGCTGCGTCGCACTGGCCGGACGTCCGATGCTGTCGGCCGCCTGGGTCGGACGGAGTTCGCCATCATAGCGCCAGCGACGGAGGCTGCGGGGGCCCAGCGGCTCGCAGAACGTGTGCAGGCCGCGGTAGAAGCCGAGCGCATCCCCGTGGCCAGTGGCGCGCTCGTCGGCGCCGGGGCCGCGCCGCACACCCTCGGCAACGGGTCGCACGATAAGCTGTCGCCAGGTGACACAGACGGCTCGTACGTCCGGGTGCGCGTCGTGTACTACGCCGTACCCGACTTCGCCGAGTCACCGGTCGACGCCGTGGAGATGCTGGTCCGCGCCGCGACCGCCCTGCGCCAATCCGTCCCGAGTGGCGAGGCCTCGGTGATTCAGGAGTTCAGCGAAGCCGACCGGGACCGCGCTACCGCGCGGTAGAAAGGGGAGAGGAGAAAGGAGAAAGGGGACAAAAGAAAAAGAGAAAGGAGAAAGGAGAAAGGAGAAAGGAGAAAGGAGACGCGGGGTTGGTAGCCGTCGTCTCCTTTCTCCTTTCTCCTTTCTACGCCGAGCGTCAGCTAGGCGTCGCCACTTCGCCGACTCGGGACGGGAGCTGCGCGCGCTTCTCCCCGTCATCCAGCTCGTAGCCGTACAGGTACGAGTAGTATCGGAAGGCGCCCTCGGCCTTGACGTCGTTGAGGACGGCGCCCAGGACGCGGACCGGATACCGCTGCAGGACCCCGAGCTTGGCTTGTGCCATCTGGCGATCGCTCTTCCCGATTCGCAGCACCAGGATCATGTTGCCGGTCGCCGCTCCGAGCGCAAACGGATCGATCCCGGCGCCCAGCGGCGGGCTGTCGACGATGATCGTGTCGAACAGTGGCCGGACTGCGCCGAGAAACTGTAGCATTGCCTGGGACGCCAGCAACTCCGGTCCCCGGTGCCTGCGGCCGCCGCACGTCACGATCGTCAGCCGCTCGTAGTCCGTCTCCTGCAACACTTCCTCGAGTGACGCGTTGCCGGTGAGGTAGTCCAGCAGGCCGGGTGACTGGCGCACGCCAAAGGTGCTGTGCAGCTGGCCGCGCCGGATGTCCCCGTCGACGACAAGTGTGCGCCGGCCGCTCTCGGCGAACGACATCCCGAGGTTCGACGAGATGAGGGACTTGCCGTCCCCTGCGCCCGGACTGGTGACCGTAAACACGATCGGGCCGTCGGGATCGGTGAGGTGCAGGATGTTGAGGCGGATCGTGCGGAACGCCTCCACCACCTGTGCCGCCTCTTCGGGGTCGAAGTCGCCCGAGCGGGGTTTCACCCCCGGCACCGTGCCGATGATCGGCAGCCCCAGCTCGTCGGTTGCCTGTTCCGGGTACCGCACCCGGCGATCGAGGCGGTCGAGGAGTAGGGCCAGCGCCAGGCCTGCGCCAAGTCCCATCGCAAGCGCGAGCATGAAGATGCGTGGCTTCGAGTTACGACTCGGCCACTGTGGCGCGATCGCTTTGTCGAGCACCTGGACATCGGGGATGGCGCTCTGCTGCGTCAGAAGCGCTTCCTCGTAGTGCGCTTGCAGCGTGTTGTAGATCTGCGAGCTCTGTGTGACTTCTGCCTGCCGGCGCATCTCCTCGATCTCTGTGGCCGGGAGCTGCGTCGCAGTCAATTGCGCGTTCGCAATGCGCTCGCTCCACCGCTGCGAGGTCGCGCGCAGCCGGGCGAGGGATTGGGCCGCGAGCTGCGGGATCTGTGTGGTCTGGAGCGCGGTGACCTGAGCCTGGAGATCCAGCACGGGCTTGTACGAGTCCGTGTATTTCAGCTTGAGCTGGCGGAGATCGTTCGACTTCGTGGTGTAGTCCTGGATCGCCGCCCCGAGATCCCCGGCCCCTTGCATGAGCGACGGGACGGCCACGAGGTCTTCCGGGTTGACTGGCGGGTGTGCCAGGATGTCCTGCACCCGGGCGATGTCATTGTGCAGGTTGTCGTTGGCGAACTTGAGACCGTAGTAATCGGCGACGGTGGGCGCGGCGTTGGTTGGTCCGCTGAGCACTTGTCCCGCCGATGCGCCTGTGCCGCCGTCGAGACTCTGCCCCGCGATCATCTGCGCGCTCGCCTTGCCCGCGTTGACCGCAGCCTGTTGGCCGTGGGAGATGGCATTTCGCTCGAACTCCTCCAGGGCCTGTTCCGCGTCGTTCAACCGGCTGTGGGCGATCGCCGTCTGTGTTTGCAGGATCGACGTGCGTTGATCGACTTTCCGGCGCTTGAGCTCTCCGGCGACGTTCACGAATTGCGTCAGCCAGACGTTGAGTGAGGCGGCGGTCCCCGCGGGCGAATCGCCCGTCAGCGACGCGCGCATGTAGCTCGGGTTGTCCGGCAATACGGTGGTCACGTTGGCAATGAGCCCCTCGGACGCCTGACTCAACGACGAGACGGAGAAGTCCACGCTCCCTGCCTGGCGCAGCTGCGTTCCGCTGGGCTGCCAGATGAACCCGAGGCGCCGGCCGACCGAGTCGCCGAGCCGGCCGCGATCCACGACGGTTGCTTCGGGGCCGGTTGTCAACAGGTACTGATTCCCGGTAGGCGAGACCTTCAACGTATAGCCGCCCGGCTGGTAGCCGCTGGTGACGCTGAAGTTCGTGAACAGTGCGGAGTCGAGTTTAGGGATCCCCAGGTACAGGCGGCGCTCCATCACCGACGGAGTCGGTGACCCGGTGGCTCCGGAACAACTCGTCCCAGCCGGTGGGGTTGAGAAGCTCCTGCGCCTGGATCGGCCCTTGCTGCGCCCCGCGATCATCGGTCGAGATCCAGATGGTGGCGTGCGCCTCATACTCGGGCGTCGAGAGCTTCGCACCGACGAAGCCCCCGGCGCCGCCGAGAAAGAGGCAGCCGGCTACGAGCCAGCGATACCGAGCCAGCGCGGAGAGGTAGCGGTGCCAAGGGGTCGGTCGTTCTGTGTCCTCCACATAGGACAACGGGGCGGAGGGCTCGTCGACCGCGGGCATGAACGCCGCGTCAGACGACTGCGCGGGGAGCGTCGAGCGTCCTGGCGGGAGCGACTTGGGGGCCATGAGTATGGGCGGAGAGCGTGGTCGCCGATGGGCTGGCGGCGTCTGTGATCAGAATTTAAGAGGCCACCGGATCCGCGCGACCCCTGCGTTCCCGGGGTCGGGGACGCAAAATCGGGCCCAAGCGCCAGGTTCGCGAGCAAGCGGGCCGAGCCGCAAGGTGCGATACCTGTGTGTAGCAAATATGCTACATGATGTCGGCCTAGGAACACATGTGTGTGTTGCAAGCGCAACGTCCTGCCTTGACACATGCAACACTTCGTGCTTACGTAGACCGGCTTGCTGGTCTCCAACTCTGGGCTAGGAGCTCATTCATGACGTCCTCCGGTGGTCCGCTGAACACAGCGGTCGACCTTCCCTTTGATGCGACTGGTGCTGGCGGAGGGCTCGCCACAGGGTTTACGCCTCCTGCCGGTGTCGGGGTTCTGACCCCGGCCGCCGAGGACGCAAAACTCGCCAGACCGCAGAGTGGCGTCGCCGCAGCAACTGATGCAGCGCGGCTCCAGGTCTTGTTGGTCGACGATGATCGAACCCTCCGCGAGGGGTGCTCCAGCGTCTTGCAGATCGACGGCTACGCTGTCACCGCCACGGGTCGCGGTGACGAGGCGCTGGACCTGCTCCGGCGCCGCAAGTTCGACATTGTCCTCGTCGATCTGTATCTCACGCCCGTGTCGGGGATGGACATCCTGCGGGCGGCGCTCACCGCGCATCGCGAGACGATCGTGATCGTGATGACGGGGAACCCGAGTGTCGCGACGAGCATCGAGGCGCTGCGCGCTGGCGCGTGGGACTATCTCCCCAAGCCGTTCTCCGCGCAGCACATGCAGATCCTCCTCGGTCGCGCGTCGCACGCAGTGGCTGTGGCGCGCGAGACACGGGAGTTTCGAGCGCGGTCGGCCGACCAGCATGGCAACAGCGATCGCATCATGCTGCTCGGCGTGTCGCCGGCGTTCCGCCAGGCGGTCGAGTTGGCGCGCAAGGTGGCGTCCACCGACGCCTCTGTCATGATCAGCGGCGAGTCCGGCACCGGCAAAGAGTTGATCGCGCAGTTCATCCACAAGCACAGTCGTCGGGCGAGCCGGAAGCTGGTCCCGATCAACTGCGCCGCGCTGCCGGAGCCACTGCTCGAGTCGGAGATGTTTGGGCACCGCAAAGGTGCGTTCACAGGCGCCGATCGTGACAAGGCCGGGCTGCTCGAGACGGCGAACGGCGGGACTCTCTTCCTCGACGAGCTGACCGAGATGTCGCACCCCCTGCAGGCCAAGCTGTTGCGCGTGCTGCAGGACGGCGTGGTCCGGCGCGTGGGCAGCGAGCAGCAGGACGCCGTCGTCGACGTCCGCTTCATCTCGGCGACCAACCGTGAGCCACAGGAGGCCGTGAACTCGGGGGTCCTGCGGGAGGACTTGTTTTACCGCCTGCGGGTGGTGCCGATCAAGCTGCCGCCGCTGCGGAAGCGCCTCGAGGACATCCCGGTGCTGGCGAACCACTTCCTCGCCCACTACTGGGAGCGGCACCGCCAGCCGGGCGACGCGACTCCCAAGCTGACCGACGCCTGTATCGAGTTTCTTCGCGCGCGCCCGTGGCGGGGCAACGTGCGCGAGCTCCAGAATGTGATCGAGCACGTGGCCGTCATCGCCGAGCCGGGCCGACAGATCCGGCCCGAGGACATTCCGGTGTATGACGATGCGGTGCCGCATGCCGCGAGCGAGGCGGTGCCGGCGGCGATCATGAGCGACGCCTACCACGCGGCCAAGGACAAGCTGGTCGCGCACTTCGAGAAGGAATACCTGCAGCGCCTCGTGGTGCGTGCCGGTGGCAACATGTCGCGGGCCGCGCGGTTGGCGAACATCGACCGGACGACGTTGTACCGACTCATGGAGAAGCACGGCTTCCGGCGCGACGAGTTGTCCGGAACGCTCGAATGACTGCCGCCGCCACTCCTCGCTGGGGCGGGATCCCCCATCCCGAGGGTGCGGCGGACCAGGGTCGCGCAGCCATGATGCCAGGCGGACGTCCTGCCATTGAGGAGGGCTCGAGCGGGCCTGTGACGACTGGAGCTGAGGAGCGGTCCGCCGCCGTCACGACGCCCACCGACAGTCCGGCGACCGGACTCGAGGGCGGCTCGGCATCGAGGGACGAGGGGGTGACGCAGCGCTTCACCCGCCAGCTCGCCGGGCCGGACGCGCTGCAGCTCATCATCGAGGTCGCCCATGACATGCGGTCGCCACTCGGGTCGATCCTCTTCCTTGCCGAGCGACTCCGGAGCATGCAGAGCGGGCCGCTCACTCCCGTGCAAGAGCGGCAGATTGGCCTCATCTACAGCGCCGCGTTCGGACTCAGCGCCCTTGCTGGAGACGTCATCGAGCTCGCACGCGGCGGCGAAGGGCTGGTCCATCAGCGACCCGTCCCGTTCTCGATCGCAGAATGTCATGCAGTCTGTCCGCGCCATCGTTCAGCCCATCGCGGAGGAGAAGGGACTGGCGATTCGGGTCGTGCCGCCGCCCGCGGACTCCAGGATCGGGCAGCCGGCGGCGCTGAACCGGGTCCTGCTCAACCTCACGACCAATGCGTTGAAATTCACGTCGACCGGCTCGGTCGAGGCGGTCGCCACGCAGCGGTCGCGCACGCGCGTCGAGTTTACGGTGCAAGACACCGGTCGCGGCATTCCCGACGAGGTCATGGCCACGCTTTTCGACCCATTCCGGCGCCGCGAGCACTCCGACGTGGTGACATTTTCCAGTGCCGGTCTCGGCTTGGCGATCAGCCGCCAGCTCGTGGCCTCGCTGGGCGGCGACCTGTGCGTCACGACGTCGGGAGCGGGCACGCGATTCTCTTTCGAGATCGAGTTGCCGCTCGCGCAGAAGCTCTAAGGGTTCATTAAGTTTCGCCGAGCGGCGCTGTGTTGCACGGCGCTGTCTCGGACAGCTTCGTGATGGGGCAAGCGGCGGGCGACGCATGCGTCGCCCCTATCCGGCCAACCCCTACTCCTCTCTTCTGCGTCCTGCGTAACTGGAATGGCCGACACACTCGAGATCAAGGACTCTCGCACCGGCAAGAGCTACACGGTGCCGATCAGCGATGGCGCCATTCGCGCCTCCGATCTGCAACAACTGCACGTCAAGGCCGACGATCATGGCCTCTTGAGCTACGACCCGGCGTTCATGAACACCGCCGCGTGTCGCAGCGCGATCACCTTCATCGACGGCGACAAGGGCATCCTCAGATATCGAGGCTACCCGATCGAGCAGTTGGCGGAACGCGCCAGCTTCCTCGAGGTGGCGTGGCTGCTGCGTCATGGAGAGATCCCGACACAGGACCAGTACGACACGTTCGTGCACGACATCACGTACCACACGTTTGTGCACGAGAACATCAAGAAATTTCTGGAGGGGTTCCGCTACGACTCGCACCCCATGTCGATGCTGTGCAGCGCCGTCGCAGCGCTCTCCTCGTTCTATCCCGAATCCAAGAACATCTTCGACCCGGTCGAGCGGAACATCTCGATCATCCGGCTGCTCGCGAAGCTCCCGACGATCGCGGCGTTCATCTACAGGCACATGAAGGGACTGCCCTTCGTCTATCCCGACAACGAGCTGTCCTACAGCGAGAACTTCCTGTCGATGGTCGCGCGGATGAGCGAGCCGCGATACAGGTCCAACCCCGTGTTCACGCGGGCGATCGAAGTGTTGTTCATCCTGCACGCCGACCACGAGCAGAACTGCTCGACCAATGCCGTCCGCGGCGTCGGGTCGTCGCACGTCGACCCGTACTCGGCGCTCGCCGCGGGGATCGCGGCGCTCTACGGCCCATTGCACGGCGGCGCGAACGAGGCCGTGCTCCGCATGATCGAGGAGATCGGTGACAAGGCCCGCGTCCCCGCCTTCATCGAGAGCGTGAAGAAGGGATCAGGACGGCTCATGGGGTTCGGCCACCGCGTCTACAAGAGCTACGATCCCCGCGCCAAGATCGTGAAGCAGCTCGCCAACCAGGTCTTCGAGTCCGTGGGGGTCGATCGCGACCTGGAGATCGCGCTCGAGCTCGAGCGCATCGCGCTGCAGGACGACTATTTCGTGTCGCGCAAGCTGTACCCCAACGTCGACTTCTACACGGGACTCATCTACCGGGCGATGAAGTTCCCCACGTCGTTCTTCACGGTGCTCTTTGCGATCGCCCGCACCGCCGGCTGGCTCGCGCAATGGGAGGAGATGCTACAGGACAAGGAGCAGAAGATCGCGCGCCCGCGGCAGATCTACATCGGGCCGGCCGAGCGGCCGTACGAGAGCTCGCTGAGGAAAGTGATCATTACGCCAGGGCGGGTGTGAACGGCTGAACGCTGGACGCTAGATGGGGGAATGACCACGACACTTGCGTTCCGGCGGGTAGGGGCGACGCAATGCGTCGCCCTGCGGTCCGGTGTTGCGATCGATGATTCGTCGCCGCCTGAACGCCTATGCACAGGCATCGTGCCCGGTTCCGCCAACGGCGGGCGACGCATTGCGTCGCCCCTACCCACCGGTGTCATCTGTCGTGGTCGTTCCCCCATCCAACGTCTAACGTCTGGCTCTTTGCCCGTACTTGCACTGGGCTCGCACGGGACACTGCGCACACAACGGTCGCCGCGCCGTACATATCAACGCGCCGAGCTCCATCAGCGCCTGATTGTGCGTATACGCCACCGTGCCGGAGCGCGGGAGGATGTCGCGGGCGATGGCCCACGCCACTCGCCGCCCCGCCGGAGTACGAGGATCGTAGCGCGGAGCGAAGACGCGGGTGAGCACCCGGGCGACGTTGGTGTCGACGAGGGCGGCGGGGCGTTCGTAGGCGAAGGAGGCGACGGCGCCAGCCGTGTAGGGCCCGACTCCGGGTAACTGGCAGAGCGCTGCCGGCTCTGCCGGCAGCGTCCCATAGGGCGTCGGCGACGTGATACCGTCGTGCGGAACCGGGTCGGCGACGATCAGCTGTCGAGCGAGTGCGTGGAGGTTCCGCGCGCGTGCGTAGTAGCCGAGCCCCTGCCAGGCCTCGTTGACTTGCGCAGGCGTTGCCGCGGCAACCGACGCGAGGGTCGGAAAGCGATCGAGGAAGGTGTCGTATCGCTCCACCACTCGCGCGACCTGCGTCTGCTGCAGCATGAGCTCGGAGACGAGCACATGGTACGGATCGCGGGTGCGCCGCCAGGGCAGATCGCGCGCATGCGCGCGGTACCACGCCCTGAGCCGTCGTCCGAAGGGGCGAACCTGGGACAGCGGCGGTCGCGTCTTCGCGTGCATCTGGCGACGGGCGCTTCGCGCCACGTAGAAAGGAGAAAGGGGAAAGGAGAAAGGAGACAACGACCAAAGCCCGATGGGCAGGGTGCCATAAGGTGCATTGGACGCGACGCCAGGTCGATTACCATCCAATTCTTGGCTGATCGCCGCGCCCGGATTGAGTTATAAGGCTGAGTCCGGTATATGTCCGCACGTGCACATTTGGCACAATTCTGGAGACGCACCGCAGGATTTCTCCGATCCAGTTGGACTTCGTCATCAGAGTCCTGCATTTTGTGCACAGTTCGGTTGACAGCCGATAGAATCGCCGATAAGATTGGTCCTTCCCCATGCCACTCCGGTTCGACACACAGCGTTTGTGAAACGCGGCGTTTTCCATTGGGTCGACCCGGTGTGCCGCTACGCCCCCACTCCGAGCCTGTGAGGATCGACGATGGCCACGACGCTACTCGAGACCACGAGCCGACCGCTTGCCGGGCCGCCGCCGGCGCGACCGGTCGCCAACGTGCAGCATGTGATCGACCTGATTCGTGAACGCGGGATCCAGGTCGTCGATGTGAAGTTCTCGGATTTACCGGGACAGTGGCAGCACTTCTCGTTGCCGGCGAAGGACTTTGACGGGGAAGTGTTCGAGGAGGGGCTCGGGTTCGACGGATCGTCGATTCGCGGGTTTCAGGCGATCAACGAGAGCGACATGCTGCTGCTCCCGGATCCCGCGACGGCCTTCGTCGACCCGGTACTGGAGACGCCGACGCTCTCGATCATTTGCGACGTCTACGATCCGACGACGCACGAGCCGTACACGCGGGACCCGCGCTTCATCGCGCGCAAGGCCGAGGCGTACCTGCCGAAGAGCGGTGTCGCGACGACGTCATTCTGGGGGCCGGAGGCCGAGTTCTACATCTTCAACTCGGTGCGCTTCGACCAGAACGCGCACGAGGGCTATTACCACATCGACTCGGAGGAGGGGATCTGGAACTCTGGCCGCAACGGCACGCCGAACCTCGGCCATCGCCCGCGGCACAAAGAGGGATATTTCCCGGTGCCGCCGGTCGACCGGCTGCAGGACGTGCGCTCCAAGATCATGCTCGCGCTGATCGCGGCGGGTGTGCCGGTCGAAGTGCAGCACCATGAGGTGGGGACCGCGGGGCAGGCGGAGATCGATTTCCGCTTCGGTACGCTGGTCGAGACCGCCGATCGCTCGATGGCGTTCAAGTACATCGTCAAGAACGTGTGCCACAACCTGGGCTACACGGCGACGTTCATGCCCAAGCCGCTGTACGGCGACAACGGCTCGGGGATGCACGTGCACCAGTCGTTGTGGAGCGGCGATACGAATCTCTTCTGGGATGCATCCGGCTACGGCGGCCTGTCGGAGATGGCGCGCTACTACATCGGCGGCCTCATCGCGCACGCGCCTGCCCTGCTCGCGCTGTGCGCGCCGACGACCAACAGCTATCGGCGACTTGTGCCCGGGTACGAGGCCCCGATCAACCTGATCTACTCGAAGCGCAATCGATCCGCGATCTGCCGCATCCCGATGTACTCGACGAGCCCCAAGTCCAAGCGGATCGAGTTCCGGGCACCCGATGCGACGGCCAATCCGTACCTCGCGTTCGCTGCGCTGCAGATGGCCGGTCTTGATGGCGTCAAGCGGCGGATCGAGCCGCCGGCACCGATCGACGAGGACCTGTACGAGCTGCACGATGCGCGTCGGTCGCTGATCAAGAACACACCGGGGTCACTGGGCGAGGTGCTGGATGCGCTCGAGCGCGATCACGCCTTCCTGCTCGAGGGCGGCGTCTTCACGAGCGACGTGATCGACACCTGGATCGCGATGAAGCGGACGAAGGATGTCGCAGCGGTCGGCCTTCGGCCGCACCCGTACGAGTTCTTTCTGTACTATGACGCATAAACGCTAGACGTTGGACGTTGGACATTGGACGTTGGAAGCTTCGGTTCAACCGGTGAGTGCAACAGTAGTTGATTGGAGTTGATTGACCATGCACTCATCGGAGGTGGAGGAATGGCGCGACATCAGGCCGCACAGGAGTACGGGTGGTCACCGGCGCAGAGAGCTGAAGTGTGGGCCCGGTGGAAGGTCGGGGAATCCACGCTCAAGATCGGCCGGGCGGTGGGCAAAGACTCGGGGTCGATCTTTGCGCTCCTCGCCATCCAGGGTGGCATCCCGCGGCCGCCCCGGCACCGCGCGGCGCGGGCATTGACGACGGCAGAGCGCGAGCAGATCAGTCGTGGCGTGGCCGCGGAGGAGGCGATCCGGGAGATTGCGCGCGACCTCGGGCGCCCCGCCTCCACGATCAGTCGCGAGGTGGCCCGCAATGGCGGACGGACCCAGTATCGCGCCGTGCGAGCGGAGGCCCGGATGTGGCGCACGACCGCACGGCCCAAGTGCTGCCGCCTCGCGCGCGAGCCGCGGCTGTGTGCGCTCGTCGCGGCGAAGCTGCAGCGGGACTGGTCGCCGGCCCAGATTGCAGGGTGGCTCCAGCGCACGTACCCTCGGAACCCGGCCATGCACGTGTCGCACGAAACGATCTATCGCACGCTCTATGTCCAGGCGCGGGGCGCCCTGAAGAAGGAGCTCCTCGCGCACCTCAGGCGGTCGCACGCGATGCGCCGGAGTCGGCGCTACTCGACCCACCGGCAATCGCGGGCCCAGATCCCCGCCGCCGTCCCGATCGCGGCGCGACCGGCGAGCGTGGAGGATCGGGCGGTGCCCGGCCACTGGGAGGGGGACCTCTTGGCCGGGGCCGGCCGGCGGAGCCACGTGGCGACTTTGGTGGAGCGGAAGTCGCGCTTCGTCCAGCTCGTCAAGATCGCCCAGTGGAATGCGCCGACGGTGAACCGCGCACTCACGCGGCACGCACGGCGCTTGCCGGCGGGGTTTATGGCGTCGCTGACGTGGGACCGCGGGCTCGAGATGGCCGAGCACCAGCGCTTCACCGTCGCCACGGACGTCGTGGTGTATTTCTGTGATCCGCACAGTCCGTGGCAACGGGGCACCAACGAGAATACGAACGGGCTCCTGCGGCAATACTTGCCCAAGGGCACCGATCTCTCGACGTTCACGCAACGGCAGCTCAACGCCATCGCGCTCAAGCTGAATACGCGGCCGCGCAAAACGCTCGGCTTCATGACGCCGGCAGAGAAGTTGGCCGAAACTGTTGCAACCAGTCGTTGAACTCACCAGACAAACCTCGAGGCCAGCTGGATGCACCGCGGCTGGCCTCGAGGTTTGTCTCTAACGTCCAACGTCTAACGTCTACCGTCCAACGTGCTAGATGCGGAATAGGACTGCGTCAGACGTCTCTGCGAGGACGGTGAACTGCCGGCGCATCTCGGCCTCGAAGCCCGGCCGCCAGGCGAACGTCCCGCGCTCGACAATGTAATAGTGCACGCCCCGATCCGCGAGCGCGTGCGCATTGGCCGGCGTGTTGTCTTGCGTGCACAGACTGAAGCCCTTGTGGTCCGTCCAGTAGAAGTACCAAGGCTCCTCAAACGCCGACTCCACCTTGGAGACACAATAACTGCCACTCACCGCGAGGGGCACACCGGGTGGAATGAGCGGCGCGAATCTCCGCGCGGTCTCGTATTCCGCTATCGACCGTTCTTGATGTGGATGCCGCTCAGCGGCAGTGATCTTCAGGATCGAGACGAAGCCCACGATCAGGCACGAAAGAAGGGCGCCAGTCGCCAACGCCTGACGCGTCCGCGGGTCGTTTCCGGCGCGAGCGCGTGCCTGCCACACGAGCAAGACCGTCGTCGCAGCAGCGGCCACCAGCACTGGTCCTGTGCCGAGGCCGAAATGGCTGGCGGCGATCGAAGCCACTGTGATGCCGAGAAAGGCGGTGCTGGCTTGCAGCCAGTCGCGGAGGTCGCGCTCGCGTAGACGGCGTGCGACGACCGCTCCGGCCCAACCGACGAGCAGCGCCACCGGGGGAAGCGCAACGATGTGGTAGTACGTGCCCCACGGGTAGGCGCTGGTGCCAGCAATGACCAAATAGTAGATGAATACCGCCGCATACCAGAGAAGCCCGTAACCGAGTCCGGGAAGCCGCGGCCCGAGCGCGACTGCAACCCCCACGGCCAACAGGGCGGCGAAGGACCAGATGAAATGCACATCGATGCCCACGATTTGCTGGACATATCCAGGATTCGTGATAGCCGCGAGCCCCACGATATGCTGATGGTTGGACGCCCCCAGTGAGTTGCCATAGACAAGCCAGAACTCTCGGGCACGAGCGTACCAGAGCGCTGGGGGCACCAGCGCCACGATCGCGAACGCCCACAACCGCCAATCTGTCAGTACGCGTGGTCCCTTGCGCCACAGGGCGAGGAAGAGAAACGCGAGCCCGATATGCGCCGCCGGTGCCTTGGCGAGGATGGCAAATGACGTCAGCACGAGTGCAGTCCAGTACCAGCCCCACCGGTCGTCGTCCAGCCAGCGAATGAAGGCGTACATCGCGCCGACGTAGCCGAGCAGCATGAACGGCTCCGGCTGAATCGTCGTCGCGAGCCGCACGGCGATTGGATTGACCGCGAAGAACAGCCCGGCCACGATCGCGCCCGGAGGTGGCAACACGAAGGCGGCGATTCGCAGGAAGAGAAACAACGTGGTCAATGCCGCGACGTACGACAGGACCCGGCCGATTTGCTCGTGAAAGCCCAGGACCTTGTATCCGAGGGCAATGACATAGGGGTAGATGGGGAATTCCATCTCCACGTATCCGGGACCATCTCGCCGCCAGTCGATACGTGGCGACATGATGTGCATCCCTTCCCGTGTGAAGTTGCGCGCGATGCCCGCAACGTCCGTCTCGCGCCACACCTCCCAGCTGCGGCCATCGATGGGGTGCCACAGGTTCATCGCGCCGACCGCGGCACCAAGCGCCAGGATGCACAGCACAACGGTCCACGGCAGGCGGGAGCGGCCCTGTCCGTGGATCGTGTCCCAGCCGGCTGCGCGCTGGCGCTCCGACAGGCCGATGGCGGTCGCCTCTGCCATCACGACTTCGGGCCGTCGGGCGGCCTGGAGCGAGGTGGCGAGTCGCTCAGATCATACAGTCGCGCCCACGCGCCTCTCGCGACGATCGAGTCGACCGGGTGTCCAATGGTGGCGACATAACTCGCGAACGATTCCGGCGATTCGATGGGGCTCCCCCACATCATCTCGTGCGACGCGACGATCCACACCCTCGGGAGGCCGAGATCACGATCTAGGCGCGCGCGCTCGCACGCGCCGAAGTTTACGTCCGCTACCGGAATGTGGTAGCGGGCCGCGTAGTACTGAAACGGGACGTCGCTAATGCAGTACACGAAGATGGCGTCCCCGCTTCGTAGGCGAGTGGCCAACTGCGCCATGACCGGGCCCAGGTCCTCGTGCGCGCCCCGCGGGTTGCGGGCGAACGCGACGACTGGTGCCACCACGATCGCCAGGAGCGTTGCCACGGCGACGGGCGAACCGAAACGCGGCACCTGGGCGACCAGACCGATCGCCGAAGCGACGGCGAGAATCGCGAGCGGAGCGAGAAACAAAGCCAGCCGCCCTTCAAGAGGATAGGCGTGTAGCGCTGAGGCGCCCAAAGCGAAGATCAACGGCAAGAGCGTCGCCAACGCCGCAGATCGTCGTCGGCGAACCATGTAAACAACACCGACGGTCGCCAGCGCTACGAGAAGCAGCGTAGCGGGGGAGGCGAACACTTCCTCGCAGAGTGAGCGGGCAAAGTGGACGGGCCACTTCAGATCGTGGAAGGAGCGAGGAGGAAAGGGGAAGAAGCCTGCAGCCCAGTATCGGCGCATGTAATCCGCCGTGTCGGGGTCCATCCTGCGGCGCACGTCGAGCAGACCCGCTCCGGCGCTCACGCCCCATGCGACCGCCAACGCGGCCGCCCGCCACCAATCGCGGGCAGTGCCGCGCGCCCACGTGCGCGCCACCACGACGAGTGCCGCGGCCGCGAGCCCGAACACTGCCGTCAACGACAGCCACGGCGCGACTATGCCGAGCACCGCGACTTGCCACCAATGTGCTGGCGTCACGTCCTTCTCGAGCAGCGTGATGGCGGCCACGGCGAGGATAACGGCAAGAAGCACGTCGAACGCGTACGGCTTCACCTCCGCCGCGTAGTACACGAGTGGCGGCGAGATGGCAAAGAGCAGCGTCGCCCCTGCCGCCATCTCTGGAATCACGTGTCGGGCGAGACGGGCGAAGAGCACCAGCGCGGCGATGCCGGCCACGAAGGGCCAGAAACGAAGCGTGCGCTCGCCACTCCCAAACAGCGCCACCTGCAACCGTTCGAGCTCGACAAACCCGAGCGGCGCGACCTGGCCCTCGTCGAGCGGCAGGCGTGCGAGCTGTGCGAAGGATCGCTGAATGAAGCTCTTGCTCAACAACGCTTCATCGAGCCACAGCGAGCGATCGCCCACGTACTGCACGAGTCGAAGCACCACGCCCACAGCGATCGCCGCGGTGAGCAGGGATGCGCGCGGCTGTTGTCGCGCTGGGCGCGACGATGCGTAGGAGACGGCGCGCTCAGACGGCTCCGGCCGCGACAGCGACGTCGTCATGGTTCCCGCGATGAACTGATGCACGCGCCTGACATGGCCACGGCCAAGATCGTCCTGCGCGCGTGGCGCCGCAAGGCGAGGCCGCCGTGCATCACTGCGTATGTCGCAGCGCACGTCAAGGCCACGCAAGTCGCCAGGCGCGCTCGATACAAGTGCTGCCGTTACAGGCTGTTACGTCATCGCCACCAAAGCTGCATAACGAGCGTTGCAGTCGGAATATTTCTTGCCTCAGGGGCACGCACAGCACGTATGCAGCCTCGGCCCTACGGAGCCAGTGGGTCGATGCCACTTGGTACGATGGACGACAAAGGTGAGCCACGTCACACCGGACGGTTTCCCGCGGGCCAGGCTGGCCCGGTGGGCGACGTATTGTGTTCTTCACAGGATGCGCAACGCGTTGGATGCACAACGCACTCGCTGAGACAACCACCATGACCGTCACTATCAGACCGCCCGCAGATCTTCTGGCGAAAACGCTGGATGCATCGGTCACGAAGACCGATGGCGTGCCGGCGGTTCGACACCCGCAGCATTTCACGCGCAAGGAACCGGTGCCGGCCCAGGGCATCGCGTGGGCGGTCTCCTGCATGCAGACTGGCGAGATGTTCCGCTACGGGCCGAAGAACCCCGCAACGTCACAGGTTCTTCAGCTGGAGCGCGAGTTCGCGGCCCTCATGGGCACCAAGTACGCGCTGGGCGTCAATTCGTGCAGTAGCGCGATCCTGCTGTCGCTGCTCGCCAGCGGGGCGAAGGCGGGCGACACCATCCTCCTGCCAGGATTCACCTTCACCGCCGTGCCGAGCGCGGTCGTCAATCTCGGGCTCAAGCCCTGCTTCGTCGAGGTAGACCGCAACTACCGCGTCGACCTCGATGATCTCGCTCTCAAAGCACCCACCTCGAAGGTCTTTCTCATCTCGCACATGCGGGGGCATCTGTCCGACATGGGGGCGGTCGCCGCCGTTTGCGAAGCCAACGGATTGACTCTCATCGAGGATGCGGCGCACGCCCTGGGGTCTCGGTGGGGCGGGAAGCTCATCGGCACCTTTGGCGCCGTGGGCTGCTATAGCGCGCAGTCGTACAAGATCCTCAATGCCGGGGAAGGCGGGTTGATCACGACCGACAGTGAGGAGATGATCGCGGAGCTGGTGTACCGCTCCGGAGCGTACGAGGAGCTGCATCAGCGACACGGGATCGCCGCTCCATCGTTCGAGCGTTTTCGCGACCGGTTCCCGATCAACAACCTGCGCATGAGCGAAATCACTGGTGCGGTCATCCGCTCGCAGCTCAGGGAAATCGACGCGCGAGTCGCACAGTACCGCCAGAACTACGACTATCTGGTGTCCCGACTGGCCGAATCGCCGGATATCGAGTTACCAGAAGCGGACGCTCGAGAAGAGCGGGTGCCGGATTCGATTCAGTTCAGACTCAAGCAGTTCGCGCCCGCGCAGGTCGCAGAGTTGTTGCGGATCGTGAAAGGCGCCGGCCTGCCGCTCTCCGCATTCGGCGTCGACAAGGGCAATGCGCGCTTCTACCGCAACTGGGGATACTGTGAGGTGCCTAACCTGCCACGAACTGAAGACGCGATCGCACACACCTGCGACGTCCGTCTCCCGTCCTCACTGACGCGTGACGACCTCGATGACTTGGTGGACGTGACACTGGCCGCGATCGACGCGGTCCGCCAGGGCGAACACGCGTGACCGGCCATTGATCCGCGAACGGCCAATGCCTCACTGCGGCCGTCGATCAGGGCGATCGGCGCGCTCGCGGGAGCGCGTCGGTGCCGCCAGCGCTCACTGCGCGAGCGCGCTGCGTCTGCGGTAGGCCGTCCAATTCCCGAACGTCGCTTCCGGTACGTAAGCCCGGTCGAGGAGCGCTCGGAGCTCCGGTAAGTCGGGAGATTCGTCGGCGCCGGCTTCGAATGCGAGCGTGCCGTTGGCGTAGTGCGCCACGATGTAGCGCGGTGGATGCGTCGTGAGCGATGTCACGATCTCGTTTCGAATCCGAACTTGAGCCGGCCGCGGCCAGTCACCGTCGCAGTGCGTGGCCATGTGCTGCATTGGACCGGATTGACAAAAAAGCGGGGCCGGGTCGGTGAATCGCGTGGCCGACCAGCGATCCGCGGCGACAAGGATCATGGTCTCCGCCCCCCACAGCTGGATCGAATCCGCTGGATCGGTGTGGTCCTTGAGGTACCGGGCGAGCATTGCCTGTTGTGGGTCGTCTCCGATCAGCGAACGGAAGCTCGTATCGCTCGCCGTTGCACGCACGGCAGGCGCTAGCCCGCTGAATTGGGCGATTCCGCTACGACCGATCTGCGCGATGAGCACCGCGGCGATGACCGCTGTGGTCAGGAGCGCCGCTCGCCGACCGGTGAGCTTGAGCGCCATCGTGACTTGGTTGCCAAGCCACACCCACCCGACGCCCGCGAACAGCACCAGGCACGCGAACGGCGGCCAGTACTGGTAGCGCCACCCCTTCGATTCCCAAAGCCTCACGAGAACCATGCAGGCCAGCAGGCCCAGCAGGAATCGCATCTCGATCCGCCGCGTTCGCCAGGCCGCACTGAATGCCGACAGGAGCGCACCCGCCCAGATCGTCTTGCGCCCAAACGTCACGAAGTTGACAAGCACGGTCTTGCGGGGGATCTGCTCCAGCGCTGGATATACTGTGGCGAGGAAACTGAGCAGCTCGCCCAGCGCGTGGGCGCGTCCTGTCACGACATACACCGCGACCATGAGCAGGAGCGGGAGCGCCGCCGCCATGGCGAACAACACGGGCACTCGGAAGGCGCGCGCGCGTTCAGCGCGCGGCATTGACGTTGACGTCTCGCGGTTGAAAAGCAGCGCGACGGCGCCTGCGACGGCGAGGAGCGCATAGGTTGGGCGAATGGTGCAGGCCAATCCCAGGCTGAGTCCCGACACCCAGACAAGTGCGTGCCGCGCCGGATTTGCCCAGTACTCCCACAACCCCACGAGTGCCAGCAGGATCAGCGGCACCATGAACCCGTCGCGCTGTCCCGTGTGGTAAAACCCCCCGGCTACGTAGAGCGCGGCGTAGGCACACGCGGCGTAAACACCGGCCACTGGACCGGCCAGTCGTCGACCGGCGCTATAGAGTAGTGCGCCGGTAGCGAGCTGGATGAGACAATCCTCGATCCGAAAGGCCAGGACCGAGTGTCCCACGGCGATACTGACGGCGTGAAGCAGCGGAGCACCAGGGAAAATCGTGTCGAAGGAATCGACGTAGAGCCACCGACCGCGGAGAATGGTGCGGGCCAGGTAGTGAACGAGACCGTGGTCGTAGCCAAGGCCGTACCCCAGCGTCGGCGCCAGGAGCACGGCCGTGCCGACCAGGGCGAGCACCAGCCACCACGTCGACGGCCGCGCTACGGGGTCGCCGACTGGGGACGAAGGGGCGGGAGGGCCGTACGGGGCGTGTAGCGGCTCCGAACGAGGCGGTGACCCGAGCATCCCAGAATGTACGCACCCACTCCCGGCTGCGCAGGGGCCCACCGCACCGCGCACGGCGTGCGCGCGCGGCGGACTGCCGTCATCCATGCCAGCCGAACACGTTCGCTATGATGATGATCGTCGTGATGAGCATCACGACCGCGAGGACGCGAATGGCCCACACGCACACGACGATTTCCTGGTCGCCGGTGCTCGTCGGGTCGCTCGACCAGATGAACGCGGTGAGGCGCCAACTCCCGAATGTCGAGACCAGCAACTGCCAGAGCTGCGGCTTGCCCAGCTCGGACCACAACGCCGCGTGCTCATCGCGCAGGCGTCGAATCAGCACGGAGACGACGTACTTCGAGAGGAGATAGCCCACGAAGACGATTGTCGCCGCTGCATTGAACACGGTGCTGCTCATTGTGGCCTCGAATGTAACCGAGCTGAAGTAATGCCCCGCCTGGCATCATCGAGACTCGGTTGGTAGCCCGCCGGCAACGGCCCGGCCAAGCCAACCGCGGCGGCACGACAATAGCAGAGATCGCGGATCCAATTGCACGCGCACATTCTCGGAACCCGAGACTCGGAACCCGGAACCGCCGACTATCGTCGGTTCCCCTCCACCGGAGGTCGTCGATCATGCAACTCGCTAACAACATCCGAGACGGGGTCTCCGTCGTGCCGCTGCTCGCGCATTTGAACAGACTGGGCAACGCACCGCAGACCGACGCCCTGGTAGACTTCGCGCTGGACCACAAAGTGATCCGGCCGCTGCAGCATCGCAGTGAGCTCCTGGAGCTCGCCCGAATCGTGTGGGCCGCGCAGCCCCGCGCGATGCTCGAGATCGGGACCTTTCGCGGGGGCACCTTGTTCATCTTCGCCCGCCTCGCCGCATTCGGACGCGATCATCATCAGCCTCGACCTGCCGGCGTCGGCGATGGGCCGTCTCTACCGGGCCGCACAGGTGCCGCTGTTCCACCAGTTCACGCACGGCCGCCAGTCCCTTCACCTGCTCCGCAAGAACTCGCACGACCTGGCCACGCAGCTCGAGGTGTCTCGCATCTTGCAGGACCGGCGACTCGACTTCCTCTTCATCGACGGTGATCACGCGTACGACAGCGTGAAGACCGACTTCGAGCGCTACGCGCCCTTCATGCGCACCGGCGGCGTCGTGGCATTCCACGACGTTGCGATGGGCCACCCGAGCGGTGTCTCGCGGTTCTGGGCCGAGCTCCGCGGCCGATACCGCCACGTCGAGATCGTGCACGACCGCGGGCCCAAGGCGATGGGCATCGGGGTGGTGTGGATGTGAACGGCTAGACGTTAGACGTTGGACGTTGGAGACAAACCTCGGGGCCAGCGAAGTGCACGGCCGCCGGCCCCGATGTTTCTTTCCAACGTCCAACGTCTAAAACGTCCAACATCTGCCCTACTACATTCCTCGACTGTATGCAGCGAGCAAGGCTCGTCCTCGGTGCCGTGATGCTCGATGGGTGGGCTCGCACGCTGCCCAGTCAGGCCGGACATCTCTTCGGGAGCATGTCGCCATGCACAACGTTCTTCATCGGATGGGCACGGTCGTGACGCTCGCCACGAGCGCTGGTGTTGCTCGCGCTTCGGCCCAGGTCCAGCGCGATACGACGCGCGCCGAGCGGCCGGTCGTCGGACGCTCCGTGGTCGCCACGCGGTATGGCATTGTTGCGTCGAGTCAGCCGCTGGCTTCGATGGCGGGCGTGCAGATGCTCGAGCGCGGCGGATCAGCGGCCGATGCAGCGATCGCTGCCAACGCGACGCTCGGACTCGTCGAGCCAATGATGAACGGGATGGGCGGCGACCTCTTCGCCATCATCTACGATCCCAAGACGGGCCGCCTGGTGGGCCTCAATTCGTCGGGGTGGTCGCCCGCCGGCATGACGGTGGAGCTTGTGGCCGCACGCGGAAATGGTGAGATGCCGCACAAGGGGATTCTCACCGTGACGGTTCCGGGCGCGGTGGCCGGCTGGGACGCGCTGCATTGACGCTTCGGGCACCTCCCACTGTCGACGATTCTCGCGCCTGCCATCCGGTACGCCACGGAGGGCTTTCCGGTCAGCGAGATCGATGCGCGCATGTGGGCGCAGGCGACCGCCGAGTTGGCCGCCGATCCCGGGGCGCGCGCCACGTATCTGCCCGACGCACACGCGCCGGCGGCCGGTGCGCTGTTCCGGAACCCCGCGCTCGCCACATCGCTCACGCGCGTCAGCGTGCACGGGCGCGATGGGTTCTACCGCGGTCCCACGGCCGACGCGATTGTCGCCTTCGCGCAGTCGAAAGGAAATCCGATGACTGCCGCGGATCTGCTCGAGTTCCAGCCGGAGTGGGTGACTCCGATTCAGACGACCTACCGTGGCTGGACGGTGAGCGAGCTCCCGCCCAACACCCAGGGCGTCGCGGTGCTCATGATGCTGGGCATCATGCAGCAGTTCCCCATGTCGCAGTACGGATTCCACAGCGCGGCGGCGCTGCACGTGATGATCGAGGCGAAGAAGCTCGCCTACGCCGACATGCTCCGATATGTCGGCGATCCACGGTTTGGAACCGTGCCGGTGTCGGAAATGCTGAGCCAAGCGCACGCCGTGGCGCGGGCCGAGCTGATCGACCCCGCCCATGCACGATGTGCCGTCGAGCCAACGCAGTTCGCATCAGTGGCCGGCAAAGCGGGGAGCGAGACGATCTATCTGTCGGCGATCGACCGCAACGGGATGATCGTGTCGTTCATCCAGAGCAACTACTCCACCTTCGGATCGGGCCTCGTCGCGCCCGGCACCGGCTTCGCGCTTCAGAATCGGGGTGCCCTCTTCACGCTCACGCCCGGCCGGCCCAATACGCTCGCCCCGCGAAAGCGGCCGCTGCACACACTGATTCCGGGATTCATGCAAAAGGGAGACGTGCGCATCGGATTCGGCATCATGGGCGGCTGGAACCAGGCCCAGGCCCACGCGCAATTCGTGTCCGACATCGCCGATTTCGGTCTTACGATCCAGGAAGCGCTGGAAGCGGGCCGCTTCACGAAGCAGACGTTCGCGGGATGTGATGTCGAGATCGAGGCTCTCGTCCCGGAGGCGACCCGCTCCGCGCTACAGGCGCTCGGTCACCAAATCACCGTCATGGCACCGCGCAGCACCAGCGATTTCGGCTTCGGTCAAGCGGTCATGAGCAACGGTGAAGGCGTGCACTTCGGCGCCTCGGATCCGCGGCACGATGGAGCCGCGATTCCGGAAGGCGCACCGATGGGCGCTGCGCGCCCATAGCGAGGAGAAAGGAGAAAGGAGAAAGGAGAAAGGGCGAAAGGCGAAGCACCTGATAGAAGGACAGGAAAACAAAAGGCCCGCGCGTGTCAGTGCGGGGCGCTCAATGCGGTCACAGCCCTCGCCATCAGGGCGACCGTTCCCTTGCTATCGCCGAAGGCAGAGGCCTTCAGCATGTAGGGACCTTTTACGGCCTCCCAGCCCATGCTGGCTGAGGGGCCGATTTCCTCCCATGGACCAGCGGGACCCTGGGACGTGTCGGGCGGCGCCTGCCCCTGATTCGGAATCGGCATCTGCTTCCGCAGCGCATGCGTGGCGCTTGCAATGACGTACTGGTCCTGGGCAAACTCGACGGCACCATCGCGCCATTCCCAGACGGCCACATTGTAGGTCCGCGGCATATCGGGCATACCCGGCGTCGCCGTCTTGTAGGTGCAGTCCCGGAGGCCGTTGCCACCTGGCTGCGGTCCTGGCTGCGGCGGCCCCAGGAGCGGGACGCCGAGGATCGACTCGGCGGCTGCCTGGGGCACCAGGGCGCACATGTTCACCGCGCTATCCTTCGCGTCCTTCGCGTAGTTTTGCAGCGCCAGCTGCAACCCGGCTTCACCGTTGATCGAGAGCGGATGATCCAGCCGCTTGATCGCCGAGTTGAGCAGGGCGCCCGCGGCGACGGGCGTCAACTTCGTTCCGGTGTAGTCCAACTCGACGTGCTGGTCCCCGCGCAACGCGTGCAGGTCGCAGCACTGCATGGGCCCCTGGGCGATCTCGTCCCAGTCCCCGACGAGTGTGTCGCCGCTCGAGAGCACCGTCTGGCCCGTCTTCATCTCGCCGTTCTTCGAAATGCCATCTGTCAGCCCACGGCCGAAGTGGATCATTTTCATGGCCATTGGGCCGCCGCTCCAATCCACGCTCACCAACAACCGCCGGTGGTCTTGGGTGTCGTACCGACACGATTCGCTTCCGGACTGGGGCTTGTACGTGCCGTGATACGGTGGCGAGGCGAGTGGTCCAATTCCCGCCGCGACCTCCGTCGTGTCGAGCAGGCTGCACGGGTCGCCCGTCGTCGCTTCGCCTGCGCCATTCCCGCCTTTGTTTTCCTTCGCCATCTCCTTCAACTGCTTCAAGAAGGGACTCTCTTTCTTCTCGCAGGCGGCGAGGACGGCGAGGATCGCCAGCGCTGCGAGCATCGATCGAATCGGCATGGGATATGTCTCCGGAGTCAACATTTGCGCGCGAGCTCGACACGACGGTTCCGCGCTCGTCCCTCGATCGTCGCGTTCGTGGTCACGGGTTTCGTGTCGCCAAATCCCACAGACAAGAGTCGCGCAGCGGGCACGTTGAAGCGCGTGACGAGCGCGTCGCGCACGGCGGCGGCGCGTCGATTTGAGAGATCGAGGTTGGACGCCTTGGTGCCGATACTGTCGGTGTGGCCCTCGATCGTTACGACCCACGTCGGGTTGTCCGTCATCAGGCTCGCAATCTGATGGAGTGCCGGATCGGACGCCGGTACCAACCTCGCGCTGGCGAACGCGAAGTAGATCCCGTGCACTTCGGCTCGACCGCAGGTATTCCCCTTCCCACCTGCGGCGCCGTTCGGCCCGGCCAGTCGTCCTTTTAGGCCCCCTTGGTCTTCGACGCCAGTCCGGGGCAGCTGGATCTCGGTGAGCTGGTATGACCGGCCCTGCGATGACCACTTCAGTGTCAACGGCCACGCGGGATTGTCGAACGTGACGACGTCCACATCATCGGTCTGGCCGGCGACCGCGAAATGACCGCGCGATTCGATCGCGGGCAACGGTGTCGGCGTGTCGTCGATGATCACGGAAACGGTGGTCGGCCCCACGCGAGTCAGATCGCCCCTGTAGTACTGCCGGACCCCGCCAAGCATCGTCATGAACCCCTGGAACGCACCGGGTGCGGCGTCCCCAATGACCGTCGACGTCTTCCCGGCGCTCTTGAGCTCCGCCAGCATGGCCTTGGACAGGAAGATGGTCGAGCCGGGAAAGACGGCGGGGTCGTCCGACGCGAAGATGATGTTCAGGCGGTGGGCCATCGAATCATCGGCAAGACGCACCGTGCGCCCCAACGTGAACTGCTTTTGCTTCGAGGTATCAGGAGCGGTGTTGTTGGTCGAGCTGATCGCGAAATAATACGACGCCGGCGTGACCGCGCCGATGCTGAACACGTTCTCGAAATCACCCCGCTCCTCGTGGGTCACGGACACCATCACGAGTCCGTCGAGCGGTCGAATGGCAGGCACTTGCGCACCGCTGGCCGCGGCGAGCGTTGTGGCGGCGATGACCGCGATCGACCAGCAGTCGAGACGAGGCACGGCCACAGCATAGTGCCTCCCTGGCGAACGCGCTAGAGAACAGCCTCACGACGAAACCGGCGGGGTTGACCTGCGAGTACAAGAAGCAGGACTAAAGGCGAGGCCTGCCTAGCTCGACGTGAGCGCCGTGACGGGGTTCACCTGCGTCGTGCGAAATGCGGGCACGGCGGACGCTGCAACCGCCACGAGCGCCAAGATGGCGGCACCACCCACGAAGATGGTGGGGTCATGGGGGCTGACACCGAGGAACAGCGCAGCGAGCGCACGCGTCAAGAGCCAGGCCGCGCCCGACCCCAACGCGATACCAACCGCGGTCAGCTCCAAAGCATGGCGCAGCACGCCGTTCATGACATGCGCATGGCTCGCGCCCAGCGCGATGCGCACGGCAATCTCCCGGCGGCGCTGACTCACGATGAAGGCGAGCACGCTGTAGATCCCTACGAGGCCGAGGACGAGCGCGACCAGTGCGAAAAGTGAGGCGAGAAAGGTCGAGAAGCGTGTCGTGCCCACCGACTGCATCATCCGATCGCTCATGGTCTTGATGTCGGCGACCGGCACGTTGGGGTCCAGGCTCGCGATTGTGCGCTTGAGTGAGCGCACATGCGCGTGCGGATCGCCAAGCGTGCGCACCACGACGAACGCCTGCACGCCGCGGCCGCCCAGGACCTGCGAGACCGACGCGTACACCTGGGGAACGTCGTCTGCCGCGAGTCCGTTCTCCTTGGTCGACGCGACGACGCCAACTACCTGCATGGTGTCGGCCCCCATGCCGTAGTCGAAAACGAGCTGCCGTCCGATCGGATCGCGGCCTGCAAAGAAGCGCTTCGCCACCAGCTCATCCACGACGGCAACCTTGACTGCGTGTCCATTGTCGGTGGGAAGCAAAGCGCGCCCCCGCAGCAGCCGGATGCCCATCGTAGCGAAGTAGCCCGGACTGGCCGCGCTCAAAAGCGAGGCCGGTTCGCGGCCCGGTTCGGGCGCGGCATCGCCGACGATGCCGAACGGGATCGTGGGGCGAACGGCCCATCCGGGCACACCGCCGCTCACGCTTGCCGCCTCGATGCCAGGCTGGGCGGCCAAACGTTCGATGAGGGTCTGCAGGAATTGTTGTTGGCGCTCCGCAGTCGGATACCGCTCGGCCGTAAACGAGATCTGCGCGGTCAGCACGCCTGCAGACCGGAAGCCCGGATCCATGCGCTGGAACCGCACGAAGCTTTCGACCAACAGGCCGGCGCCGGTCAGGAGCACGAGCGCCACCGCGACCTGCAGCACCACGAGCCCATCCTGCAACCGATGTCGCTGCGCCGATCCGGTTCCGCGGCCCCCCTCCCTGAGCGCTGCGGCCAACGTGCCCCGCGATACCTGCCATGCCGGTAACAGCCCGAAGACGACAACGGTCGCGATCGACGCCACCACGCAGAACACAAGCACCCGGCCATCCACCCCGACCTGGTCCAGACGCGGCAACGTTGGCGGCGCCAGGGCCCGCAACGCCCGCACCCCGCCGACGGCCACCCCCACGCCCAATGCACCGGCTGCCACGCTCAACACTGCGGCCTCCAGCACCAAGTCCCGTATGAGACGGCCACGAGTAGCACCGAGCGCCGTCCGGAGCGCCATTTCGCGCTCGCGCGCCAGGCAGCGCACGAGAAAGAGATTTGCCAGGTTCGCCGCTCCGATGAGCAGCACGCAGGCCGCGGCCGCAAAGAGCATCGCAAGTGCCGGGCGCACCGGTCCGACGAGTTCATCCAATAGCGGGACGGCCTGTACCGACCAATTCTGGTTCGTTTTGGGATACGCGATGGCCAGTCGATCGGCAATCGTTCGCAGATCACGTTCGGCTGCCTCCAGGCTGACACCCGGCTTGAGGCGTCCGTAGACGTCGAGATAGCGACCATCGCGGAGGGTCGCTTCGTCGGGCTCGAAGTAGATGCGCACCCAGAGGTCGACTGGTCCCGGGACCCCCGGCGGCATCACTCCGACAATGGTATAGACGTGCTGCCGGGTGGGCCGCGCGTCATTCGGGTTGTCCAGTGTGAGTGAGCGCCCGAGAACTGCCGGCGAACCACCGAACCGACGTTGCCAATACCCGTAGCTGATCACGACTTCGGGCGCCGCGCTGGTGTCGGGCGTCATCGCGCGGCCCAGGATCGGCGTGATCCCAACCGCCGGGAAATAGCTCGGTGTGACGGCGAGCCCAATGACCCGTTCCGCCTCTTCGGCCCCCAGCACGGTAAACCTCAGGAATGCGCCGCAGCAGGCTGCCCCAATCGCGCTGAACGTCTTGTTTTGCTGTTGCCAATCGAAGTAGTTAGCGGTGGCGACCGCAGCCTTCGGTTGGTGAGCTTGGGGGTTACTCTCCCACAGCGTGACGATGCGGTCTGGTTCCCGGTACGGGAACGCCTTCAGCAGGACGCCGTCGACGAGTCCAAACACCGACGCGGTCGCCCCGATCGCAATAGCCAACGTGAGCGTCGCCGCTATCGTGAACAGCGGACTACTACGCAATCGACGGACAGCGTACGCGATTTGGCGCATGACCTGCCAGCTCCATGAACGTCAGACGTTGGACGTTGGACGTTGGACGTTAGAGACAAACCTCGAGGCCAGCTAGATGCACCGTAGCTGGCCCTCGAGGTTTGTGTCCAACGTCCAGCGTCCAACGTCTTAACGTCCCGCCGGTCGCAGCACCACGTAGATGCCACAGAGGACGAGAAGGCCGCCCAGGATCTGCGTCGGCGACAGGGATTCCCGCAGCACGATCGCTGCCAGCAGGGCAGTGACCGGGACCTGACCGAGTATCGCCACCGATGTCACGGTAGCGTCCAGCGTGCCCAGAGCGTAGGTCACCCCGAGATACCCGCCCACCTGTGACACAAGGCCAAGCGCGATGAGCGCGGCCCACGACGTGGGCCGGAATCCGGTCAGCGGGGCTCGGAGGACGAGACAGGCAAGCAGGAGCAGCACGGCGCCACTCGCGACCGCCAGCGTGGTGAGGGTCAGCGTATCGGCGTCCGCGCGGGCGCGCTGCGTCGCGAAGAGATATCCGGCGAAGAACGCGGCGGCGAGAATCGCGAGCAGGTCGCCACTCACGTCGCCGCGCGCGGTGCCGGCGCTGTGCGCACCGGTGGCCGCGCCCGCGAGCACGACAGCGGAGCCTGCGGCGGCGAGGAGCAAGCCGATCCAGTACCCGCGCCCAAGGCGCTGGCGGAACACGATCCACGCCGCCAGTGCGACGAAGAGGGGCGAGGTATTCGCGAGCAGCGTCACGATGGCGACGCTCGTGCGCTGGACAGCGACGTTGAAGATGGCGTTGTCGCAGGCGAAGCAGGCACCGGCGACGCACGCGAGGAGCGTCGCGCTCCGACTCACGCCTCCCCGCGACCGCAGCCGGACGATGCACCACGGCGCGAGTGCGAGTGCCGCGATGGTAAACCGATAGAATGCAGCGGAGACGCCGGGGACCGCGGCCAGCCGCACGAACAGGCCGGACCAGGCAATGCAGATAACGCCGGCGGCAAGCGCGAGGTACGCGAGCCCCCGCGGATGCCGTTGGATCATGTGGGCCCTCTCTGGACTTCTCGCGGCGCGGTATGGTGGGGCGAGAAGGTGTGCGGTGACGGCGTGAGGAGCAAGCTGTAGACTTCGAGTATGGCGAAAGTACTCACCGCGGGAGACACCGCACCGGACGTCGTCCTGTCGGATTCGACTGGCACTCAGCGACGCCTCTCAGAACTTGCCGCTGCACGGCCGATCGTCCTCGTCGCGTACCGCGGCGACTGGTGACCGTTTTGCCTCCGCCAGTTGGCGGATTATCGGGATCACTACGCTGAGATTCGGGCGGCCGGCGCGGATGTGGTGGCGGTCTCCGTCGACCCGCCCGCGCAATCCGACGCTCTTCGGCGGGCGCTCAAGCTGCCCTTTGCCATTTTGAGCGATGGCGAGCGGCAACTCGTGCGGGATTGGGACATCTACAACGCGCGTGAGCGAGGTGGCATTGCCCGCCCCGCGCTTTTCGTCATCGATCGGGATCGCCGAGTGCGCTACAGCCAGATCGATTCGGTGGCGACGCGAGTGCCTGCGTCGGAAGTGGTCCGGCTGCTCCGCACGAAAGCCGTAGATGGGCATGTCGAGCGCAAAGTCTGCGTTCCCACGCCGGTGGACTTCGTCCGGGCGTTCGGCAACCTCATGCGCCGTGTTGGCCGCCCACAATCTTTTCGATCTGAGACCGATGGTTGAGGTCGTGCCCCGCCCACAGGCGGCTGATGTGGGCGATGCTTTCCCGTCCCCGCTCGGCGTGCATGCCAGCGCGCGCGAGTTGTGTCGGGGAGAGGGAGCGCAGCAGCCTCACGTTCGCACTCCGCAGCGCACGCAGCCGGTCCAGCGATTCCGTTGCCGGCACATTGATGTACCGACCAAGGTCCGCCCACTTGTCCTGGTCGTACGCCTGAAGCTCCACGCCATCGGTCTCGAGAATCCTTCGGACGCGGAAGCTCAGCACGATCTCCGTGTCCGCCAGGTGGGCGAGGATTTCCTGGATCGACCACTTGTGGGGCGCGGGACGCTTCTGCAGTCCCGCGGGATCGAGCCCTTGGGCCAGCTTGGCGAGGGCCGCGGGCGTCGATTCCATTACCTCGATCGGATCGCGACTCCCGAGGTAGCCGAGGATGCGCGCGACATACGCTTCGGTGGATTCGGACATGAGAGGCGCACGCTTCGCGCGCGAGAGAGTAGAGTTACAGAAAGTAGAAAGTAGACGGAACCCCCAGGCGAGCGGTACTAGGTGTTGGCCCTTCGTCGTGGTCTACTTTCTACTTTCTGAAGGTCTACTCTCTAGCCGCTTCGGCTGCTGTTAGCAGCCGAAGCCGCTCGGTGTGCCGGCAGCCAGCTGGCCGCCAGCGTGACGAATCCGACGGCGAGCACGGAAGCGACGAAGGCCGTGGGGTCGGTCGCAGTCACGCCGTAGAGCAGATTCGCCAACAGGCGCATGACGACGAGCGCGACGACCGTGCCGAGCGCGATGCCGCCGGCGGCCAGGATCGTCCCATCGCGGAGCACGAGCTGCACGATGTCCGACTCGCGGGCACCGAGCGCGACGCGGACTCTGAGCTCCTGGGTGCGTTGCGCAACCAGGTAGGACACGACGCTGTAGAGCCCCATCGCAGCGAGCAACAATGCTGCTGCGCCAAACGCTCCCACGAGGACCAGGACCATCCGCCGGTCGGCGATGGAAGACGCGACGATCGACTCCATCGTGCGAAAGCGCGGCGACACATCCGGGCGCAACGCCCGCACGATCGCGTCGGCGGCCGCGACCGTGCCGGTCGGGCTGTTTGGACCAACGAGCACTACGTTCATCCGCCCCATTGCGACGGGGCGTTGGATGTAATCCGCGTAGAATGTCGGCTTGGCGGGTGCATTCAGGCTGCCGTCGCGCACGTCTCCGACGACGCCCACGATCGTGAACGGACGGACATCGCCATCCATGTTGCCGAAATAGATCCACTTGCCGATTGGGCTCGCGCCGGGCCACCTCGCTTTCGCGAGCGATGCGCTCACCACCGCAACGTGCGGTGCGGTTGGCGCATCGCGCTCGTCGAACGTGCGCCCCTCGAGGAGTGGAATGTGCATGGCCGTGAAGTAGCCGCCGCTGGCCACCCGGAACTCCGCGTACCCGCTGCGTGCATGGTTCTGGGCCAGCTTTTCGAAGTCTGCCATCGAGATCTTTTCGTCGGGGGATCCCAGCTCCAGGAAGGTGCCGCTCGACGTGCCGCCAAGGTCCAACGGGATGGCGTTGACGGCGCCGACAGCTGTGACACCGGGAATGCTGGCGAAGCGCGTCAGCAGCTCGTGGTAGAAGGCCGCACGCTGGATGCGCGGCACGGAGTCATCCGCCTCGATGGACAGATCGAGCACCACACGCCGCTCGACCCGGAACCCCGGATCGACGGCGAGCAGGTTGAGGAGACTTCGACCCAACAACCCGGCACCAATCAACAGCACGATCGTCATCGCTACCTGAGCGACGACCAGCGTGCGCCGAGCCTGCGTCGCGGACCCCGCTCCCGACGCGACGCGCTCCGAGGCGGACAGCATCTCACGCACGTCCGTGCGCATGGCGCGCCACGCAGTGAGCAGGGCGAGAGCGACCGCCGTCACCAGCGATAGGGCGAGGGCGAAGGCGAGAACGAGTCCATCCATCCGCACTTCGTATGTGCGGGGCAATTGGCTCGGGTCCAACGACAGCAATGCGCGCGTCCCCGCCATTGCGGCCACCACGCCGAGCGCGCCACCGGCCAGAGACAACACGACCGACTCGGCCAGGCATTGTTGCGCGAGCCGGCTCGGGCCCGCGCCGAGCGCCAGACGCAGGGCCAGTTCCGATCGACGAGCCATCAGCCGAGCCACCAGCAGATTGGCGACGTTGGCACATCCGATCACCAGCAGCAGCACCGACGCCGCCAACAGCACCAGCAGTGTGGGGCGGGTCGAGCCCACGAGTTGGTCGCGAAGCGGCACGAGCGCCGCGTCCGCCATCATGGTTTGGGAGCCATACTGCCCAGCGAGCGCTCGAGCCAGCGCATGGACGTCACGCTGTGCCGCATCGTCCGTCACGCCGGGATGGATTCGACCGACGACCTGCCAATTGTGGGCGGTCCGAGAGGGAAATGGCGCGACCAGCTCGCGCGAGATCCACATGTCGGTCGTCAACGGAAAGTCGAGCGCGGGCCGCATCACCCCGATGACGGTGTACGTCCGGTCGCCGATCGTGAGCCGCTGGCCGAGTGCCGAGGCGCGGCCGCCCCAGACGCGTTGCCAGAATCCCCAGCTCACGACCACCGTTGGCGGACCATTCTCGCGCTGCTCGTCCGGGGCGAAGGTACGACCCAGTATCGGCTGAATGCCGAGGATGTCGAAGAAGTCCCGGGAGACATTGGTGACGGCGGCGCGCGTCGGGGCAATGTCGCCGGCGACCGAGACGGTCGTCGCCCCCGCGAATTCGGCGAGTCCCGAGAAGACCCGGCTTCGTGCTCGGACATCGTCGAAGTTCGGGTCCGAGAACTGCATCCGCTTCCCGGCTGCGTCGACCTGCCACACTTGAACGAGGCGGTCAGGCACCGGGTAGGGTAGGGGGCGCAATAGTACACCGCGCACGACGCTGAAGATGGCAGTCGCCGCTCCGATCCCGAGTGCGAGGGTCAGCACCGTCGCGAGGACAAAACCCGGCGCGCGGCGAAACCACCGCGACGCGAATCGCATGTCCTGCACCCACAGCGCCAGCCATTCGCGGACGCGCGCCTGTTGCATGTGCGAAGCCCCCTCCGGCCATGGAGTCGGTGTTGTTGAGCAGGACTACGGGCTCAGAGGCCTGTGTGGTTTCGACAGGCGGGCTGTCGGCGCCGTTTGGAACGGCGGTGTTTCTGGAGGCGACGCGATGCGTCGCCCCTACCGCTCCAGGGCAGGCGGGTCGGTCGTCCCCTCACTGTTTTTCCCTTTCGCCTTTTTCGGGCGCGCGGCGTTCGCGGCGCCGAAGCCGATGATATCGTGCCCCAGGCGCTCTCTCAGGCGGTCGACCGCGGCGGCAACCCGCCGCTGCTGCGGGCTTTCGCCGCGCGCCGCGACGCTGTCGAAGAAGGCGAGCTGATCGGCTCCGTCGTCGCCCGACAGCTCGGACAACGTCACGCCTACGAGCCGCACCGGCACGCGGCGATCGGCGCGTAGTCGCTGGAGCAGTCCCGCCGCGATTGGAGCGATGGCCTGATATGTCGTGAGCGCGGCAGGGACAGTTCGACTCGCACGGCGCAGGACAAAGTCGGCGTCTTTCACCCGAACGGCGATCGTGCGCGCCCCACACCGCCCACCGCGCATGTCGGACACCGCGTGATCCGTCAGGACGAGTAGCGTCCGCCGGAGGTCGGCGTCGTCGATCAAGTCGCGCGAAAACGTGGTCTCGTGCCCGATCGACTTGCGAGGACTCCGCGCTTGGACCCCGACCTGATCGATACCGCGGATTACGTCGTAGAGCCATCGCCCCAGGCGTTGGCCCGCTACGCGTTCCAGGGTCGCGCGATCGTGCGGCAACACATCGGCCACGTCGCGCCAGCCGATGCGGCCGAGTCGTTGCTGGAATTTCGGTCCGATCCCCGGGATGTCCGCCAGTGCGACGGTGGCCACGAAAGCGGCCTCTTCGCCGGGGTTCACGACATGCACGCCACGGCCGTCCGTGCCCGGCCGCGGCTTCGCACGCTCGACGGCAAGTTTGGCGACGAGGCGGTTGGTCCCGCCACCGAGCGAGATGCGGATCGCCGTCTCCGCCAACACGGCCCGCCGGATGTCGTACGCGACCGCTTCGAGAGTGCGTTCGCGGTACACCGTCTGCATTGCCGACGTGAGCTCGAGGTACGCTTCATCGGGCGATGCGCTCTGGACCGCCGGAGCGAACCGTTTGAGCACTCGCACGACGTCCCGGCTCTTGTCGCTGCACAGCCGGCGCGGGATCGGGACGCACATCGCGCGGGGACACAATCGGAGCGCGCGGGCGATCGGCATCCCGGATCGCACGCCGAATTCTCGCACCTCATATGAGGCCGAACAGACGACCCCGCGGCTATCGGCGGTGCCTCCGACGATCAGGAGCGGCGCACGACCTGCGCCCTCGGGATCCGCGAGCCGCGCCAGCTGGACGTAGTACACATCGCAGTCCGCGAGCAGCACACTGCGCGGCGAGGACGGCTGCTGGGCGGGTGGGTTCGCGACCACGCTGGAATCTACCCAGCGCGGGTTCCGTGCGTTCCGCCTTTACCGGTGCTGCAACGCGCGCGCGATACTCGGGTTCATGCGGCCCACGCGCGCAGCCATGCGGCCGCGATGTGAGGGACCCGGATGGGCGTTGCGCACACGCGCCGCCGACGGAGCGGCGATGGTCGCTCCCGGATCGAAGACAATCTGCGCCGGATAGAACTGGTTGGACTCGCCCGTGATCGTCACCGCAGGGCTCGGCGATCCGGTGGCGGCCAGTTGCGAGCTGGTGAACGCGTACATGGCACCATTGGCGAAGCCGATCTCGTCGCCTACCCACAGCGAGCCGCTGTTGTCGAAGGCGAGACCTGCGGGCTCGGCACCGGACGGTGCAGTGATCGTCACCTGGGGAACGGGCCCCCCATTCGAGGCAGCTTGCGCCGGCGTGTACTCGACAATCGTCCCGCCGCTGACGTTTGCGACCCACAAGTTCCCCTGTGCGTCGAAGGCCAAGCCGCTCGGACCGTTGATCGAATTGTTGTTCGCGCCAATTGTGTCTGCTGGCACCGGCGCGCACTGGGCTGGTGGCGGGGTACATCCAGGGCCCGTTCCAGTCAACTGCGCAGCAGTGTATTCCAGGATGTGTTGGTTGCCGTTGTCGGCGACCCACATGTTGCCGTTCACGTCGAAGGCCAGCGTGTACGCATGCTGCAGCTCGGCCCCGCTGAGCTGGATCGTGGGAGTCTGCAGTCCGCCGGTGGCCAGCTGCGCCGGCGTAAACTCGAAGACGAAGCCGTCGCCGTCGGCGACCCACAGGTCCCCGTGTGCGTCGAACGCGATGTTGTTGGCCGCTTGAATCACGGTGCTCCACAGCTTCCCGGATGGCAGCGTACTGTCGGCGTTGCGGCCAGCCGCCGTGAACATGAACAGGGTGTCGCTATTGAAATCCGATTCCCACAGATTGCCCTGCGAATCCAACGCGAGCCCGGCTGGCCCGCTGGCCCCTTGGGCGGCGAGTGCCTCCGCGGGCGTCGGTGTGCCGCTGGTCCGCAGCTGTGCAGACGCATACTCGGGAAGCACCGAGTCCGCGTTGTTCGCGACCCACATGCCACCTTTCTGCCTCGCCAGCGCGTAGGTGACGCTCACTTTGACCGTATCACCCGTTTGGATCGCCGCGGGACTCCCCGTGATGCCGACGGTGTCGACGAGCGTCCCGACGACCAAATCAGGATGCATGACCGAGTCCGCCGCGACGTTGTAGTCGCCGATCGGCAGGTTCGTGAGTAGCTGCGAGCTCGTGATGGTCTTGGCGTACAGATTGGGACCGGTAATGGTGACCGAGGGAGTAATTCCATCCGCTGGCGTCACCGTAACCACCATTGTTCCGGTCAGCGCGGGGCTGGAGCGCTTCTCCGCGTTGCACCCGACAATCGCCGGCGCGGCGAGCGCGAGGGCCAATTGGAGGGAGCGGCTATGACGCAGCATGGCAGTCCTGTTGGAGATGGTTCCTGACTTCGGATCCCGCCGAGGCGAATCGTCGATCCGCTTGCGGCGTGGGCTCCTGGACCTTCTTGGCGACGCATGCGTCGCCCCTACGGGGCAAAACAACCCGTGCGCCGACGTCATTCTGACTGACCATTGAAGGGGACGGTCACGGCTCGCCGAGATTGGTCACTCCGTAGAGGGTCACTCAGGCCGACCCCTGGGGGGACGACAAGCGATGAACGGTGATCGCATGGTCGTGCCACCAGAGCTTGAACGCGCTAAAGTGCTCGTCGCAGAGCGGCTGGTCGGCGACCGTGCTCCCATCCTTTCGCGTGGCGCGCGCCGCGACCGTGGCCACCTGGCCACAGGTCGCGCTGCCAGGTGCCGCCCACTTGCACTCGCGCTGAACCGGCTTCTTCGCATCGGCCGCCCCCGTGCCGCGGTCGGCCACTGCGATAGCGCGCGCAAAGCACTCGCGACAGAGGATCATCGTCCCGAGCGAGCGCTCGCCGACGAGCCGCAGCTTCACTCCGTGCGGCTTGGCCTCGATCGACCGCCCGCACTCCTGGCAATTGCCCGCACGTACGGCGGTTACATGGAAGGGAGGCTGCGTCATCGGGTGTCGATGTGGACAAACGACCAAAGTCCGGACGACCAATGATTTAGACGAGCGAAACGCCACTCGGTTTCGCTCGTCGCCGGTCATTGTTATCCCGTGCCGTCCCCTCTCGTCCCGTAGGGCAGCTTCCCCAGCCGGGTCCCGTACCCAGCGCCCGCCCACCCCGACACGCTTCTCCGCCCGAACCGCCGTGTCGCCGACTCCACCCGCCCCGTTAGCGCCGATCGCAGGCCCCCCCGCCGGCCGTTACAGGTCGTGGTTCCTCATCGCCGTTCTAGCGCTAGCGGTCGTGGGCGGGTCGGTACTCTGGTCTCGCCGTTCGGCGGTCGACCCACACGTTGTCGGACGGTGGGACCGCGACATGAGCAACCAGTCGGGCGTCAGCGCCAGGACCAAGTAAAGCGACCTGAGCGTCAGTGCCGGGGCTGGACGGCACGAATCCAGCCCCTAGAATCCTCGAAGGAATCTCGAGACCGGATCAGTTTCGTCCAATCATTTGGTTGGTTGTCCATGCATCCGACGTACACGGTGTTCGTGTTGGCGCTGATGCTTCTCACGGGCGGGCTCGTCCTTTGGATTGAGCATCGCCGACGTGACCGTCCGTGCGCGATCTGCGACCAACCCGCCGGCCACCGCTGCCGCGGTATGTGGGTGTGCGCGCACCACCGGCGCATCATCCAGCAGATTCATCGCCAGCGCTCGAGCTGAGGCTACCCCCGGCCAAGGGCGACGCAGGCGTCGCCCCTCCATGTTCAACCCCGGAATTCCAGCGCATCTTTTCTGTGGCCCTACCTGGCGACAGCGAGTGATTGTTCTCCTCGAACCGACGACGAGGAGATCCAATGGGAGCGATGGCGATGCAGCGAGCGGCGCAGATGGGGGCGATTGTGGCGCCGGCGCGATTGACTGGCGATGTGGCCTGGACTGCCGTGCTCGGCCGCGACCGGAGTTGGGACGGGCAGTTCGTGTACGCGGTCCGAACAACGGGCGTGTACTGCCGGCCGAGTTGTCCGTCACGGCGGCCGAGGCGAACGAACGTCGCATTCTTCGCGACGCCCGCGGAGGCGGAGCACTCAGGCTACCGACCCTGTCGGCGGTGTCGCCCGCACGCGTCGACTGGCACGCCGACCGAGCGCAGCGTCGCGGCAGCGCGTGATTATCTCGACGGTCATGGCGATGGACCGGTCACGTTGCGAGAGCTGGCGCGCGAAGTTGGACTGAGTCCGTCGTATCTGCAGCGAGTGTTCACTCGGTTGACCGGCATGTCGCCGAAGGCGTACGGGGATGCTGCGCGACGCGAGCGGCTGAAAGCGCGACTCAGGACGGGCGAGTCCGTGACGCGCGCCACCTACGCCGCGGGTTTTCGGTCGACGAGCGCGCTCTATCGACAACGCCACTCCGCGCTGGGTGTGCCCCCCGGCGCGTACCGGCGCGGCGGCGAAGACCTGGCGATCACGTTTGGGATCGTCACCAGCTCACTCGGACGCGTCCTGGTGGCCCAGACGGCGCGCGGCGTCTGCGCGGTGACCCTGGGTTCGAGCGAGCACGAGCTGGAGCAGGCCCTTGCGAATGAGTTCCCGGCGGCGACCCGCGTCCGCGACGACGCGGCAGTGGCTTCGTGGGCGGGCGCGGTCGTCGGCGCCATCGATGGGCAGGGTCAGCATCCCGCCATACCACTCGATCTACAAGGCACGGCGTTTCAGAATGCGAGTGTGGCGCGCGTTGCAGCAGATCCCGCCCGGTGAGACGCGGTCGTACGCAGAGGTCGCGGCAGCAATTGGACGCCCGACAGCCGCGCGGGCCGTCGCGCGTGCATGTGCGACGAACCCCGTCGCCGTGATTGTGCCATGCCATCGAGTGATCGCCGCCAACGGTAGCGCAGCGGGCTACCGCTGGGGCGTGGAACGCAAGCGGCGCCTGCTCCGCCACGAGCGAAAGCTCGGCGAGCGATCGACTGACTAGGAGAAACCAAGGGGTAAGGGGATTACGGGTCGGTACAATTCCCTAGTCCCTGCAGTTGTCCGCGCCGGTGCGGCCTTTCAGCTTTCTACGCTTCTTGGCCGCGACCGGCGCCTATGTCAGCAGGCGCGGCGCGGCAGGTGTTAACAGTCGATGGAGGTTGTTGGACATGCAGTCGCGCGCTGCCACGCGGGCTGAGGCGCTGTGCGCCTTGGTCGTCCTGGCCGCTTTTTCATCGGTCGGTCATGCCCAGGCCGCACCATCGGGTCAACCAGGGCAATCGCCGCCGGGCATTATCGCGGGTGTCAAGATGGGCGGGAGCCCCAACATCCACCTGCTGGGTCACCTACCCCTCGGCGGGTACTTTCGGGTCACGGACGATGCGCTCGAGCAGGATCCGACTCGGCCATACGCATACGTGTCGCAGGCGCGCGACCGCCCGGGATTCACCATCATCGATCTGCACGACCTCAATAACATCCGCGTGCTGTACACGTGGCGCATCGAGAACGCGGATCAGCATACGGGATTTGGCGGCACCAACGGCAAGTACTTCAAGTCGCACGGACGCTACTACTACGTCCAATCCCTGCAGTTCGAGCCGGGGACACTCGACGGGAACCTGGGGGCGGTCGTTGCCGACGTGACGGGCCTCCCCGATACGAGCAAGATCAGGATCGTGGCGCGCATCTCCGATACAACGGCACCGGGTGGGTTCCACAGCGTGTTTGCGTACAAGCATTCCGATGGCCGCAATCTGCTCATCGCGACCGTCAATGCGGCGCACGCCAACGTCTACGACCTGGACAAGGTTCTCGCCGGCGGCGACCCCGTCCAGGGGAAGATCGGAGAGATTCCGATCCCGAGCAGCGGTGACCTGTCGCGGGCCGGGATCTTCGGATATGACAACTTCTATGTGGCCTACGACCCCACGACCCATCAAGACAAGCTCTATGGGTCGGGGCGCGGCGGATACTACGTCTACGACATCTCGAACGTCGGCCAGCCAAAGCTCCTGACCTCGATCACCGGCGTCGCGGGCGTGGAGTATGGTCACGCATTCACGCCGACGCCTGACGGCAGGTACGCGGTCACGGAGACCGAGTACCAATACGCGCCACTGCGCATCTTCGACCTCCAACCCGGCCTCGCGGGGAAGGTGCAAGCCATCACGCAGCCCATCGGTGCGTGGACCGCCGACTGGCACGATCTCTCGCACAACCATGAGGTCCGTTGGCCATTCGTGTTCGTTTCGGCGTACGAGGACGGGTTGCAGGTGTTCAGCATGTACGATCCGGCCGATCCGACAACGGTCGGCTGGTACTACACGTGTCAGTGCGCGCACCAGCACGGATTCGGTGGACTGCCGCAATGGGAAGGCACGAGCGTCATGCAGGGGGCCTACGGCATCGACATCCGCAATCGTGACGGTCTCATCATGATCAGCGATTCCAACACCGGCGTCTGGTTCTTCCGCATGGAAGGGTTCAACGGGTGGAACGGGCACGATTGGGGCGTGCCGAACGTCTCGAGCGTGCAGGACTGGGACCACGGCCCGGAAGGTGCGCAGGCGAAGGCGGCGCACGTTACGGCCTAGCACGGGCGAGGCGCGCCCGAGAGACGGAACCCCTGAAAGGAGAAAGGAGATAACGAGCCAAAGCCGTTACGCCCGTCTCCTCTCTCCTTTCTGCTCTGCTCCTTTCTCGGGCGCGTCAGCGCCCGCCTCCCACGCCACCAGTCCGCCGGCCAGATTGCGCGCGCGTACGAATCCGGCCTGGTGCAGCATGTCCAGGGCGCGCGCGCTGCGGGCGCCGACTTGGCACATGACGATGATCTCACGCGCCGGGTCGAGCGTGGGCAGCGCAGCCGCCAGGGTGCCCAGCGGGATGAGCCGTGCCCCTGCGATCCTGGACCTCTCGTACTCCCACGACTCGCGCACGTCGATCAGGTCGAGGTCATCGCCTCGCGTCCGTTTCTCCGCCAGTTCCTGCGGCGTGATCTCGCGGGCGTGGGCTGTCGACTCGGCTGCGGCGAGCGGCGCATGGGGCAGCCCGCAGAACGCCTCGTAGTCGATGAGCGTCTGCAGCTCGTGCGTCCCGCAGGCGGGGCACAACGGATCACGGCGCAGTTGCACAGTGCGAAAGTCGAGACGCCTCGCGTCGACGAGCAGTAGACGGCCGATCAGCGGCTCGCCGATCTCCAGCACGATCTTGATTGCCTCGGTTGCCTGAATGGTCCCGATCAGTCCCGGGAGCACGCCCAGGACGCCAGCCTCGGCGCAGCTCGGAACGAGCCCGGGTGGCGGCGGTTCCCGGAACAGGCAGCGGTAGCAGGGTCCCTGTTCGGTGGCAAACACCGAGGCTTGCCCCTCGAAGCGAAATACGCTGCCGTAGACATTGGGCCGCCCGGTCAGGACGCAGGCATCATTGACGAGATACCGCGTCGGGAAATTGTCGCTTCCGTCGACGACCAGGTCGAACTCGCGGACGATGTCGAGCGCGTTGGCCGAGGTCAGCAAGGTGTCGAACCGCTCGACCTGCACGTGCGGGTTGAGCTCCGCAATGCGAGCGGCGGCGGATTCTACCTTCGAGCGCCCGACATCCGACGTACCGTGCAAGACCTGTCGCTGGAGGTTGGTCACGTCGACCACATCGGCGTCGACGACGCCGAGCGTTCCCACCCCGGCCGCGGCGAGGTACAGGGCGGCGGGCGAGCCCAGCCCCCCGGCGCCGACGAGCAGAATGCGCGCCCGCTTGAGGCGTCGCTGGCCCTCGGGTCCGACATCGTCGAGCAGCAAATGCCGGCTGTACCGGTGCAGCTCATCCGGGCCAAGCGTCGGCAGGTCGCGCACGACGTCGTGTGCGGCCGCCATTCAACTCACCTTGCGTGTCTTCTTCCGCAAGAAGTCCATCAAGATGAACTGACCGAGCGTCATCGTGTTGGTAAAGTACGCTTTCCCGCGCGAGATCTCGGCGACCCGTTTCACGAATTCGACCAGTGCGCGATCGCGGGCGAGCATGAACGTATTGATCATGATTCCCGCTTTGCGACACAGGGCGACTTCGCGGAGCGTCTGTGCGATGACCGTCGCGTCGAGCCCCATTGAATTCTTGTAGACCTGGCCGTTGGGCATCGTGAGTGCACTGGGCTTGCCATCGGTGATCATGACGATCTGCCGCATGTCCTTCTTCTGCGACAGCAGAATGCGGCGGGACAGCTTGAAGCCCTCGGCTGTGTTCGTGTGGTATGGGCCCACTTGAGCGTGCGCGAGGCGAGAGAGCGGGATCTCTTCCGCGGAGTCATGGAACAGGATGACGCGAATCGAGTCGCCTGGAAACTGTGTTCGGATGAGGTGCGTCAGTGCCAACGCCACCTTCTTGGCGGGCGTAAACCGGTCCTCGCCGTACAGAATCATCGAGTGGGACGTATCGAGCATCAACACGGTCGCGCATGAGGACCGATATTCCGCCTGTCGCACCATCAGGTCGCTGTAATCCAGGTCCAGCGGCACTCCGATGTGCCCGGTACGCGTCAAAGCGGATTTGAGCGTCTCGCTGACGTCCAGATTGAGCGTGTCGCCGAACTCATAAGGCTTGCTGAATCCATCGGCCTCGATGCCCGTGGCGAGATCCGGTGTGTCGTGGTTGCCGAAGCTGGACTTGCCCAGCGATCCGAGGATCTGACGGAGTGTGCGATAGCCGAGGAAGTCGATCCCTTTTTCCGTCAAGTTGAATTGCACGTCCTTGGATGCGGCATGCGCGATGCTACCCGGACCGATCACCGGCTGCTGGCCGCTGGGCATTTGCGGAGGCGCCTGAACATTGAGATAGCCCTCCGATGCGAGTCGCTGGACCAGGTCGTCGAGGAGCTGCGCCAGCTTGGCCTGGGCGACCTCGTCCCCCTCGCCACGCAGCGCCTCGAGCATTTCCGGTGTGAACTGTCCACTCTCGATGAGCGCGTTGAGGATCGCCTCGCGCAACGCGTCGAGCGATCGATCCTCGTCGCCGCCGAAGTCGCCCCAGTACGGATTGTGATGCTGGCCGCCAGCGAAACCGGACTGCAACAGGAAATCCGCGAGCTTGTCCAGCAGCGACTGCAGGTCGACGGCGTCGGCGGACTCGGGGCTGAAGCGCGTGTACGTGTGGAATCGCATCACGGCACGGGGGCGGGGGATTGGCGGGTCGGTCGTCAGGACCCGACTGGCCTGGTACGTGCTCGACTGCGAAATATAGGCCGCGGCTCTGGCGTGGGCATCGCCTTGCGCGGTGCGGCGCGCGGACGTTGCCGGACCACGTTGCCGCGCGTCCAGCGCAGGTGGCGGTGGAAAGGCGACCGTGGGGACGACGTGACGAGCGCTGTACCGAAGCGGAGCGACATTAGCTTTGACGAGCTTGAGCGTGCGGCGGTGACCGGGTCCATCGCCACGCGCCCCTTGGCCCGCCCCACCGCCCGGCCCACGCACCGTCGCCGCCTGACCGCCGCCGATCGCCGCTCGCTCAACCCGTTCCGGACGCTCATCCGGCACCGGAACTTCCGGTTGTTCTGGACCGGGCAGACGCTGTCACTCATCGGCACGTGGATGCAGTCGATGGCGCAGGGGTGGCTCGCACTGGAGCTGTCCAACAGCGCGTTCCTCGTCGGGCTTGTCGCATCCATCGGCTCGATGCCGATCCTGGTGCTGTCACTGCCGGCCGGGCTCCTGGCTGATCGCATGCCCAAGCTTCGCCTCGTCGCCATCATGCAGACGCTGATGCTGGTCGAGGCGACGGCTCTCTGGGCGTTGACGTGGACCCATCACATCACGATCGGATGGCTGCTCGCGCTCGCGGCCATCAACGGGACCGCAGCCGCCTTCGAAATCCCAGCTCGGCAGGCCATGATGGTGGAGCTCGTCGGACGCGAAGACCTGCACGACGCGATCGCACTCAATTCCAGCGGCTTCAATCTGGCGCGAGTCGTCGGGCCGGCAGCCGGAGCAGCCGTCATCGCGACCGCTGGCATCGCCTGGTGCTTCGCGCTCAACGCGGCGAGCTATCTCGCAGTGTTGCTCGGTCTCGCACTGATTCGGATGCCACCCGAGCTGGTGCGCAGAGCCGAGAGCGCACCATTGATCGTGGCGGGGATGCTCGACGGGCTGCGGTACATGCGCGCGACGCCCGAAGTCAACGCGCTCATGCGTGTCGTGACGGTGTTTTCCGTCTTTGGGATCCCGTATATCGTGCTCATGCCCGTCGTCGCGCGGGATCTGCTGCACACGGGAGCGGGTGGCTACGGGGTGCTGCTCGCCTGCGTCGGCGTCGGCGGGCTCTGCGGCGCGCTCTTCCTCGCATCGGTCGGCCGGCGCCTGCGCCGCGGCCGGCTCCTGCAGTCGTCGTGCTACGCCTATGGGATCCTGCTCGTGCTTTTCGCGGCATCGCGATCCGTCGTGCTCGGCTGCGTCCTGCTCTTCGGGACGGGCTTCGCGATGATCGTCAACGGCGCACTCGCCAATGGGCTGCTGCAAGGCATCGTGCCCGATACCCTCCGCGGTCGACTGATGGCCGCCTACTCGTTCGTGGTCGTCGGCCTGTCGCAAGTCGTCGGCGCATTTCTCGCCGGGTCCGCGGCCAACGCGGTCGGCGTCGATTGGACGATCGCCGGCGGCGCCCTGGTGGTGCTTGGCTATACCCGGTGGGCGTACGGGAAATGGCCTGAGCTGCGGAGGATGAGGTGAGGCAGAAGGCCGGGACTCGGGATTCGGGAACAACCCTCGACGAAAAAAATGGGCGGGCTAAAGCCCGCCCCTACATGGTGCTGCGGACGGTGCTAGATCGGAATGCGTCGACGAGGATTCTGAAAGAGGCCTAGCGCACTCGGGATTCTCACTGTCCTCGCCGACCTGTAGGGGCGGCCTTTAGGCCGCCCGCTGTTGTCATCCGTCGTTGAGATTCCCGAATCCCGAATCCCGAGTCCCGATTCGCGGCTTTTGCAGTCGCTCAACTGCGCGCACCACCAAATCCACGGCCCCGTCGATTCCCAGCCACTCCGTGTTCACGCAGAGATGGTAGTTCTCCGGCGCGCCCCACGTGCGCCCATAGTGCTGCCGTACGGTCGCGGCGCGCTGGTGATTGATCTCGTCGACACGACGTTCGGCCGCAGCAAGGCTGAGGTTTTCGCGGGCGGCCACACGCCGCGCGAGCGCATCACGCGGTGCGTAGCAAAACACGTGGGTCGCGTCGGTGCGCCGGCTCAGAACGACCTGTGCACCGCGTCCGACGACGACCACGGGTCCCTGTGCGACCGCCGCTTCCATGACACGGCGGGTCGTCTCGATCACCCGTTCATCGGCTGAGAGAACCGCTGCACCAGCGCTCGGTGACAGCACCTCTCCCGCATCCAGCGCCAACGCGTCGGCAATACGGGCGATCAAGGGCGGCTGACGCTCGTCGAGCGCTCGCACCGTGTCGGCGCTCACGCCCATCTGCTGTGCGATTGCGTCGACAATCGCGTTGTCGAGCAGCCGCCAACCCAGGCGCTCGGCCACGCCGGCAGCCACGACGGACCCGCCCGACCCGTATTGCCGACTGATCGTAACGAGCGGCATTGAGTATCCTGCGAGACGGTGTGGGCGAGAGCTGGGCTAGATCTGTGCGCAGCCGCTGGGGCTGTGTCGGCGAATCGGACGAATCCGCATTTGTTCGACGATCTGGAATCCCAACGCGTCCCACGCCGCGTTCGCGTCCGCGCCGGTCACACTGTGGAGACGCATTCTCATCGAGGCCGCGGTGGCTGCACCACTCCGACGCATGGCGCAAGAGGCTGCGGAGCACGCCGAGCCGCCGGGCTTCCGGCACGACATAGACGGATGACACGTAGGCATACCATGCCGGCTCGAGGAGTGGCGACCCTTCGGACTCCACGCATCGCAGGATCCCCACCGGCTTCCCGGCACGCTCGGCGAGCAGCGTGACCTCTTTGGGCGATTCCAGCTGCAAGCGAAACAAGCGGCGCGCCCGTCGCTCCGCGTCACTCCGCAGCCGCCCGTAGATCGGATGGTCGCGCGCTTCGCGCAGGAGCGCGAGCCGGAGCGCGAGCACCGTGTCCAAGTCAGCGGGCGTCGCCGCTCGGACCGTCGTTGCCACAGCGCATCAGGCCGACAGGCCGCCGCCAAACATGTCTTGTCCCGGGCGCCGGCGCGGCTCCTGGACCGCACGCCCATACTGGCCCGTGTCGGACCGGGAAATCTTCTTTCGGGCCACCAGGGACTCGAGCACCAGCTCGCACGCGGCGGCGCCGACGGCGGCGTCACCCTTGCGCGCGAGCCCGGTGTTGCGGACGACCTGGACCAGGCCGGGCACCGTCTCGAATCCCTTGAAGACCGCGTCCGCCGACACATCATCGGCTACCTGCAACGCGCCGCCGGCGTCGAACCACATCACGACGTCATCCGTGTTGGCGCCGCCCGCTCGCTCGCGAAAGGTCGCGTCGGCCGCGCGCCGGATCAGCTCTCGCGCGATGAGGTGCCCGCCGACGAGCTCGCCCTCGTACTCCAACTCCAGTTTGCCCGTGATGGCGGGGAGCGCGGCGTAGACGTCGCCGATGCGCGGAACGACCTCGGATTCCCCCGTCACCAACGCGCGGCGCTCCGCGTTGGACACCACGTTCTCGAGGACGCTGATCGGCAGGCGCTGCGATACGCCCGAGCGGCGATCGACGCGTTTGTCCGTGCGCGCCTCGAACGCGATGCGTTCCACGACTTCCGCGATGAAGTCGGGCACGCGGATCGTCGGCCCCTTGCGTGTAGTCCATGCTTCCTGCCGCGTGATTGCGATGCCCAGATCGACCGTTTCGGGATAGTGCGTAATGATCTCGCTGCCGATGCGATCCTTGAGCGGCGTAATGATCTTCCCGCGGGCCGTGTAGTCCTCCGGGTTCGCAGTGAAGCACAGGAGCAGATCGAGCGGCAGACGGACCGGATACCCTTTGATCTGGACGTCGCCTTCCTGCATGATGTTGAACAGGCTGACTTGCACCTTGCCGGAGAGGTCCGGCAGCTCATTCAGCGCGAAGATCCCTCGGTTCGCACGCGGCAGCATCCCGTACTGGATCGTCAACTCGTCGGACAGCAGATGTCCCCCGCGGGCCGCCTTGATCGGGTCCAGATCGCCGATAATGTCGGCGATGGTCACGTCGGGCGTCGCCAATTTCTCGACGTAGCGACTCTCGCGGTCGAGCCAGGCCACTGGTGTATCGTCACCCGCTTCGCTGACCAGCTGGCGGCCGAACTTGGAGATCGGCGCATACGGGTTGTCATTGACCTCACTGCCGGCGATGATCGGGATCGCCTCGTCGAGCAGTGTCGTGAGCGACCGCAGGATGCGTGACTTGGCCTGCCCGCGAAGGCCCAGGAGGATGAAGTTGTGCCGCGACAGGATGGCGTTGACGAGTTGCGGCATGACGGTGTCTTCGTAGCCAATGACTCCCGGGAAGAGCGGGCCGCCATGGCGAAGTCGCGCAAGCAGATTGCTGCGCATCTCATCCTTCACCGACCGGCATGCGAGGTCGGAGGCAGCGAACGGCGATCGCTTGAGCGCGCCGAGGCTATCAGGGTAGTGCGGCAACGGACATCTCCGGGACAGAAGAAAGATTTACTGCAGACACAGCCAAATCTGCCTGGCTGCCATACAATCTGGCGTCATGGCTGCCTCGGCTCTACGCACGCTGGGTCGCAGCCCGCTTGACACCACCTTACTGCTCAATAACTTTCCGGCCGCTGGCTCCGGGCACGACGTGTGCGTGCGCGGGGCGTTGGGTTTTGCAATACCTGGCACTGGTACCGCCCCCCCTCCCGAGGAGATCGTAGATGAAGCGCCTGGTCGTTGTCGCCGCTGCTCTGTTCGCGGTCGCCGCTTGTAAGACAAAGGAAACGAGCTCCACCATGACCGACACCACGTCGACTGCGACACCCCCACCGGCCATGGCACCCGCTCCTGCGGACACGGGCATGAAGAAGGACACGGGTATGAAAGGAATGAATATGGACACGGGCATGAAGGCCGCTACGCCAAACTCGGCGGTGACCAAGAAGAAGAAGTAAGGACCTGAGCAATAACGTTGGTGCACAACGGGCCAGCCTCGCGCGCGAGGCTGGCCCGTTGCTCTTGATGGTGGATCGCGGCCGCATCAGTCGTCTCGCGCCCTCAGTCGTCCACCTCCGTGAACGGCAGACTTTCCACGGTCACGCGCGTCTCGCCGGCCGGTTGATCGCTGGTCGTCTCCCACCGCGCAGTGAGTGTGGCTCCCCGCTCGACTTCACGCCGGATCATTGCCAACGCGATCGGACCGTATCGTGGTGATTGCACGGTGGAGCGCACGTCGCCAACGGCCGCGCCGGTTGCATTGACCAGGCCCGCGCGCGGCGGCGGGATCGGGTCGCCCGCAGCCAGGCGCACGCCTCGCAAGTACCGATTGACATGACCGCGGAAATGGATCCGCGCCACCGGTTCCTGCCCGGTATAACAGCCCTTCGTGTAGGAAATCGCACCGAGCTCATCGAAGTTCGCTTCTTGTGGCATCGTGCCTTCGTCAATGTCGGCACCCCATTCGGGCCGCCCCAGCTCAACGCGCGCGATGTCGAGCACCGATGGGCTCCCCACCACACCTCCCGCCTGGCGCATTCGCTCGATCACCCCTGTTGCAGCTTGCGTGGGAACGACGATCTCCCATCCCCGGCCCGCATCGGGGACGCACGCGACGACCGTTGGCGATCCGCAATCTTCGTATTCGAGATGCGCGTACGGTGCCGACGGCAGGATCACCCCACTGCCGAGGCCGAGCGCGGCGCGCACGACCGAGTCGGCGCCCGGACCGAACACTCCAATGTCACTGCTCGATTGCGTCACATCCTCGTACGCCGTGACGCGGGGGTTCACGTACTTGCGCACGACTTCCGCCCATCCGGGAGCGGCGCGGAGCGACGTGTCGACCAACACGGCATCGCGAAGCGCAAAGATGCGGACGTCCGCGATGATCTTCCCTTTGGGCGTCAGGACGCCCGCGTAGCAGCCGCGCCCGGGCTCGAGTCCAACGACATCATTGGTGACAAGGCCCGCAATCGTGGCGCGTGCTTGCGCACCCGTGAACCGCCACCGGGCCCGAGCCGACCGATCCACCACGAGTGCGCCCTGCTGGAGAATGGCGTACTCTCGATCTATCGCGGTCGCGCTGACTTGCTCGACGGCTGAATCAGGCATGGGGGAAAGATAGCCCTACAGCATATCCACCGGGTGGACCACGCCCACGCGACTCCCTGCTCGCCGCAATCCGGCGCCGATCTGCATGAGGCATCCCGGATTGCCCGTCGCGACCCACGCTGCGCCGGAGGCGGCGATGTGCGCGAGCTTCGCCGCGAGGACTGATTCCGAGATGCCGGGCTGCAGCAGGTTGTAGATGCCAGCTGCGCCGCAGCATTGCTCGGCATCGGTGAGCGGCACGAGCTCGATGCCCGGGACGGCAGCCAGCATTGCAAGCGGTGGTGCGCTCACCCGCTGGCCATGAAGCAGGTGGCACGGAGGGTCGTATGCGACTCGAACCGGCGGTGCGTCAGGTGTCTGCGCAGCGTGGTCGCTCCCCGCCGGTGTGCCCACGAACGGTGCAACGACTTCGCTCACATCCCGGGCTGCCACTGCGACGCGCGCCGCGCGCTCAGCCCACTCCGGATCGTCCGCGAGCAGATGGCCGTACGACTCGAGCATGGCCCCGCAGCCAGCGGCGTTGCTGACGATGACTGACACCCCTGAACGAGCGAACGCGTCGACGTTCGCCCGCGCCAGCTCGCGCGCCCCCTCGAGATCGCCGGCGTGCGCGTGCAGCGCACCGCAGCATCCCTGGCCCGGCGCATCGATGACCTCGAATCCCGCGCGGCGCACGGCCCGCACCGTGGCGCGATTGGTCTCGCGAAACAACCCGTCCATGACGCAGCCGCGCAGGAGCGCGGCGCGACCGCGACCGCCGCCTTCGGTTTCGCGTGGCGCGCTCGAATGCGGGCTCAGCGGCTCGCTGACTCCGATGCCACGGCGCCGATCGGCGGCGCGTGGTGCTCGCCAACATCGCCATCGCGAACCCGATGCGGCCGGGGAGTCGCGAGAGCAACGATGCGATGCGCGTGGCGCGCAGCACGCGGGCCGCTGCGAGCGCGATACCGAGCCGGCCCGGTCGAGCGAACACCCAGAGGATCGCTCGGCCCACGGGGACCAGCGGGCGCTGGGCGATGAGCGTTGCCCGCGTCGCCTCGAGCAACTCGCCATACGGTACGCCGGACGGACAGGCCGTCTCACAGGCGCGGCAGCCCAGACAACGGTCGATGTGCGTCTGCACACTGACGTCGTCGACGGCGACTGTCCCTTCGACGAGGGCGCGCATCAGCACGAGCCGACCACGCGGGCTGTCGTTCTCGTCTTCGAGCGCGAGATACGTGGGGCAGGCCTGCAGGCAGAATCCGCAGTGCACGCACAGATCGAGTCCGTGCCTCGCGCGCGCGAGCGGCGTTTCCCGTGCCGCGGATGCGTCATCGCCTCCGATCGCCAGTTCGTCTTGGGTCAGTCGAGCGCCGTTCGCGCGGTCAACCACGGTCGATCTCCTCGCCGAGGATGCCCGGATTGAGGACATGCGCGGGGTCGAATGCGCGGCGGACACGCCGTGAGAGCGGATCGCGCATCGCACGCGCGCCGACAGCGCCCCACAGCCAGGGAGGCAGGCGCTCCGGGATGCACGTACCCGCGAACCCCGTCGCGTGAGGGTCGACCGCTCCGGCGATCTCGCGCGTGCGAGCGGCGTCACCCGCAATGGCCGCTGCTAGGGGAGCCGAGCCGGGGTTCGGGATGATGGCGCGCACGATGCCGCGGGCGACGGACGCGTGAACGAGGGCGTCGGCAAAGGGCGCACATGCGACGCCAGCGTGCGCCCACGTCGCGTTCAGGAGCGACGGGACCTGCGACCAGCGCAGCACCGCCGCCCCCACGCTCGTTCCCGCCTCGGCGCGCCGCAGTGCAGTCCAGATCTGCGGGACGACCGGCACGGCATCGCCGATTGCCTCCAGCGCCGCGCGCTCAGCGGCCACGCGCTCGGCGTTGCCGGTGATCCGAGCCAGCGCGACCGGGCCGTCGCTGCCTCCAGGCAACTCCAGCTGACTGGCCAAGCCACGATTGAGCACCTCCAGCGCGACGGGCGCCGCCACTGCCGTACGGAGTGCCTCCAAGAGGTCGTCGATTCCGTTCCCATCGGTGTCGCGCGTGCCGCGCCCCGCCCGCGTGCGGCGCCGCGCGATCACCAGAGTCTCGTCACAGAGCGGTCGGCCGCGGAGGCGGACCGTGACTTCGGTGAGTATGCCAAGGGTGCCCCAGGCGCCAGTCAAGAGGCGCGTGAGATCGAAGCCGGCCACGTTCTTCACGACGCGACCACCAGTGCGAATCACCGCACCTTCGCCGGTGACCGCTTCGAGACCCAGCACGACGTCGCGCGGGAGGCCAAACGCGGCGGCCAGCGGGCCGGCGGACGCCGTCGCGATGGTCGCACCGATGGAGCCGCCGTGCTCCGCGACGGAGAACGGATCGAGCGGCAGCCATTGATTCTCACTGGCCGCGGCGGCTTCGATCGTCGAGAGTGGTGTGCCGGAGCGCGCGGTGAGTGTGAGGTCGCCGGGTGTGTAGTCGGTGATCCCCTCGAGAGCGCTGAGGCGGATCGGTCGGGCGTCCGGCGATGTGGGGTGGCCACCGTCGAGCCAGGTGCCGAGACCGAGGATCCTGAGTGGCGTGCGCCTCGCAGCGGCTTCCCGCACGGCGTCCTGTACGTCCGCGACGGTCTGCAGCACCCCGACGCTGGGCGTCGGCCGGAGCGTGTCACGCTCCTGCACGGTGCTCATGGGCGCCTCATCGCGCGAGAGGCCGACGCCCATTCCCGACAGTACCGCGTCGGCACAACCTTGCCCGGGTTGGAGCGGCGCGCCGGGTCGAACACCTCGCGGAGTCGACATTGAGCGGCGAGCGACTCGGGCGAGAAAATGAGATCCATGTACTCCAGTTTATCCAACCCGACGCCGTGCTCCCCTGTAATTGTCCCGCCCGCATCAACGCAGCACCGCATGATCGCGCGCATCGCTGCGCCGACCCGCGCCACCTCTTCGGCGTTATCCCCGTGGTAGGGGATGTTCGGATGCAGGTTCCCGTCGCCGGCGTGGAACACGTTGCACACGGTCACGCCGTGCGCGGCGGCAATCTCGCGGATCTGCAGGAGCACGTCCGGCAGCCGCGTGCGCGGGATCACCGCGTCCTGCACCACGAGGTGCGAGGACACTCTCCCCATGGCACCGAAGGCCTTCTTGCGACCCTGCCACAGTCGGGCACGATCGGCGGGATCCGAGGCGACACGCACGGTACGGGCGCCATGATCGGTACAGAGCTGCGAGATGGTCCGCGCATCCGCTTCGAGGCCCGCCGCGGGCCCGTCGACTTCGGCCAGCAACACGGCATCGACGTCCGTCGGATACCCGGCCGCATACACCGAGGCCTCGACGGCGCGAATCGTGGGGCCATCCATCATCTCGAGCGCCGCCGGCACGATGCCCGCAGCGATGATCGCGGATGTCGCTCGCGCCGCGTCGAGCAGATGCGGAAAGTCGGCCAGCAGCGTGCGCACCGCGGCCGGCGTGCGCGTGAGCTTCACCGTCACGTCGAGGGCCACGCCAAAGCATCCCTCCGAGCCGACGAACGCGCCCAGTAGATCGTACCCGGTCGACTCGCCACCGGCCACGCCGTTGCCCAGCGCGACGATGTCTCCGTCCGGAAGGATGGCGGTCACGCCCAGCACGTGGTTGAGTGTCACTCCGTACTTCAGGCAGTGGGGGCCGCCCGAATTCTCCGCCACGTTACCGCCGATCGTGCACGCCGCCTGACTCGACGGGTCCGGCGCGTAGTACAGGCCAAACGGGGCCGCAGCGCGCGACAACGTGGCATTGACCACGCCCGGCTCGACGACGGCCACGGCGTTGTGGGGATCGAGCGCCAGAATCCGGCGCAGGCGGTTGAGACCGATGAGGACGACGCCGTCGGCCAGTGCGCCCGCCGACAAGCCCGTCCCAGCGCCGCGCGGGACGAACGGCGCCTCGTGGTCGGCGAGGACTCGAACGACAGCGATCAACTGATCGCGTGTCGAGGGGAACACCGCGAGCGACGGCACCTTGCGATAGCCGGGCAGTGCGTCCGACGTATAGACCAGGAGCTCGCTCGCTCGACGCAGGACGCCGCGCGGGCCCACGACACCCTCGAGCGCGCGCACGAGCGTCGCGCTCGCTTCGGATGCGTCAGGTCTGGGACTGGGGCTGTGGCCCATGACCGTTCGACTTGGCGCGCACGTGCACGACCGCGCGGTGCTCGAGTGCCTCGACGGCTGGAGCGAGCAGCACCTCGATCTCGCGGAGGCGTCCGCCTGGTGAGCGCGAGACGAGTAGCCGTTGCTGATCCTTCACGTTCATGTCGATCACGCCGGCAATCGCGAACGCCAGCATTTTCGGATCATCGGGGAGCGCCGGCAGCGCGTCGGAATCGTCGGCGAGCGTTCGCGCGGCCGTACCAACGCGGACAAAGAGCTCGCGCACGCGATCCGCCACCGGGGCCAACGCCACGACCGGCTCGTCGGCATCTTCGTAGCCCGCCACGGCCCCGACGTGATAGGGTCGATCGGTCTCGGCAAACCCTTCCAACACGAACCGCTCGCTGCCCTGGATCATGATGTTGGCGCGACCGTCGGGGAGCGCCTCCGCGCGCTCGACCTGGGCAATGCATCCGACGTGACCCGGCGGGATTTCTCGCTCGCGCACACCCTCGGGCCGAAACAGCACCCCGAACGAGCGGTCGTCCGCCAGGCAGTCGGCGAGCATGGCCCGATACCGGGGTTCGTAGATGTGGAGTGGTCGGTGTGCGCCGGGGAACAGCACCAGGGGTAATGGAAAGAGCGGCAGGCGCGAGCGCACGGCGGCCGGTGGCTCAGGATGCAGCGGGCAATCTGACGGTCGCCTTGCGCTCGAGCTTGCCCCATCCGACGACACGCCCGACGAATGCAGCCTTGAACGAGCGCACGACGACCCAATACATCAGCTGACGATAGGCGAAACGCTGGATGAGGATGAGCCACGTGAGGGACTTGTCCTCGCCCGGTTCCATCAGAAATGCGATCGCCGCGCCCAACCAGTCGACGAGCAGGAAAATCGCGTAATACGTGAACACGTGCGCCATACTCGCCATGGCAAATGTGTTGCCGTGCTCGGACCGCGTCAGGACGATCGACAGGAGACTATACACAAACGCGAGGTCGGCGAGTGGCGAAAGGGCGGGCAGCAGCAGTTGAAAGAGCCACGTGTTGGGCAGTGCCGCGAATCCGAGGGTTCCGTACCGGGGATTGAACACGGCAGAGCGGTACTTCCAAGCACATTGCAACGTACCGAAAGACCAGCGAAACCGCTGCTTGGCGAGTGCGCGAAAGGTGTCGGGCGCCTCAGTATACCCAATTGCACCGTCCGCGTACGCAATCGAGTGGCCGGCGCGCCGGATGGCCAGCGTGAGATCCTGGTCCTCCGCCAGGGTGTCCGATCGGAAGCCGCCTGCGGCTTCGACGAGCGCCTTCCGCCACGCCCCGACCGCGCCCGGAACGACAGTGATCCCGTTGAGCAGCGAGAAGGCACGACGGTCTAGGTTCTGGCTCGTGACGTACTCGAGGGCCTGCCAGCGGGTGACGAGGTTGACGCGGTTCCCGACTTTCGCGTTTCCCGCCACGGCTCCGACCCGTGGGTCTGCCAACGGCTGCACCAACTCGTCCACGGTGTCGGCCGCGAAGATGGTATCGGCGTCGAGTGCAATCACGACCTCGTAGCGTGCGCGAGCGAGGCCCAAGTTGAGGGCACTCGCCTTGCCACCGTTCTCCTTCCGGTAGACAGAGACGGTCCGCGAATCCGGATAGGCGTCCCGCACGACCTGATAGGTGTTGTCCGTCGAGCCGTCATCAACCACGATGATCTCGAACGGTCCGCTGTACTGCTGACCCAGCAGGCTCCGCACCGTCTTCAGGATCACGCGTCCCTCGTTGTACGCCGGCACGACGACACTCACTGGCGGCGCGAACGTCGTCGGTTCACCGCGCCGCTGGTGGCGGAGGATGCGTTGGAGCAGCGCGAGTGGGCCGATCAGGACGAGTCGCCCGATCCCGAGTACCACGGCGACCATGAAGATCCAGTACAGCGCGAGCTCGCCGTAGCCCAGCGTGGCCCAGCCCGCGAGAAGCGCCAGGCGTGCCAGCTCGCTCATCCGCGGCAACGGTGGCATCGCCTCATCGCGGCTGATCCCGACGAGTTGCGAGAGCAGCACCAGCGTGTCGCCGTTGGCCCGCAACGAATCGATGATGGGGCCGAGCGCCGCGAGCGTTCGCGCACGATCGCCACCCCCGTCGTGGAGCAGCAACACGTTTCCCGTATCGCGGCCGGACATTGCGAGCTTGATCACTGAATCGACGGGGATGGCCTGCCAGTCCTCGGAGTCGTCGCGAAGGCCGACCGTGTAATACCCCTGTCGCGTCGCGATGCCGACGGGGACGAGCTCGTCCGGCGTCGTGGGTGTCGCGTCGCCGAAGTAGGGTGGCCGAAAGAACGCCGTGCGGTGATCGATCACCGATTCGATGAGGTTTTCATTCGCATCCAGCTCGACCCGCGTCCGCTTGTCGGACGTCAGCGCGAGATTCGGGTGCGAGTACGTGTGGTTGCCGATCTCGTGCCCTTCGGCGTAGATGCGGCGCGTCAGCGCCATGTGCGTGTCGACGTTCTCGCCGATCAGGAAGAAGGTCGCGGGGGCTCCGTACTTCTTCAGCGTGTCGAGAATGAGCGGTGTCCACGTGCCATCGGGCCCGTCGTCGAACGTCAGCGCCACCTCGTGCGCCTTCTGCCCGTACCGGTCGACGACGTACGGCTTGGGGTCGCGCACGATGGAGTCGCGGACCACCGTCCCGGATGGATCGACCGCGAGGACGCGCAAGCCGGGCGTCGGCCATTCGCGGACCCGGAGGATGTCACCCCCGCTGTCGGGTTCCTCGCCCCGAGGACACTCCCGATGTGGACCGACGATGCGGACACCGGGCCGCGACTCACAGACGACGTCGTTGACGAACTCCACGTTGTAGCCTGCCGGCACGCTGCGCAGGCTGTCCGGTCCGCCGTCCAGGCCGTGCCGTCCGAGCACACCCCACAACGAGGCGTCCTCCTGGCCGAGCCGCCAGAGCGCGAACCCCGCGACCCCCATGTCGCGACCGACGCGGAGCTGGTTGTAGGCGGTCACCGCGTCCAGATACCACACGACATGATCGGTGGAGTCCGGATCGGTCCACGAGATATACGGATTGAGCGAGACCGGGTCGAAATGGGTCGGCACGTGGTGGTCGCGGGCCTCTTCCATTGTCTCCTGAAACGTCATGACATCGCCTGGGCTACCGCTGTCGTTCCAGTCGTAGCCGTACACGCCCACCATGAAGATGAGTTTCCGCGGCGGCACGGCCTCGGCGAAGTGGCGCGCTCTGTCGATATAGAACTGCTGACTCGCCACCGGCCCGGGCGTCCCGAGCTGATAATGTTCGTCGAGCAGCATCGCGAACAGGTAATCGCTGACGGCGCCGAGGCGTTCGATCTGGCGACGCGTGGCGAAGGATGGAACCGCGACTGTCACGATGCGTTTATACGGCAACAACGCGGTGCGGAGTGACGCGACGAACGCGGCCTCCGCGCCCTCGAGGTCCTCCGGGACCTCCTCGAAGTCAACCGTGACGCCGGCCAGCGAATCGTGCAGCACGACGTCGCGCAGCTGTACGATGGCGCGGGCCCGCGCCGCGGGCGATCGCAACATGGCCTTCACCGTCGCCTGACTGAACGTCTTCCCCGTCGGCGAAGAGTCCCGCGCCCGTCGGTCGAAGTTGTTGACCATGAGCAGAATCGCCGGCGGCGACTCGACCGACGACCTCCGCACGATGTCGAACACCTTGTGATTGATGTCGAACTGGACCGAGTCGCCGGCGGGCGAGAGAAACCCCCACTCGCACACGACCCAGTCGAGGTCGTTGACGTGCTGCTCGAGCGACGCGAGCGCGTCATCGGGCCCGTTCTCGAAAAAGCCGGCGACGATCGGATCGCTGGCGTCACCGGGTCGGGCCACCAGGCTGCCGCCTCCCGGAGGAGCGAACCGCCCGCGGCGGGCCGGGGGCACCACCCGGAAGGTGTGCGCGAGGCTGCGGCGGATCGCGAGGCGCTCGCGTTGATCCCGATTGAACGCCCGCGGGGGAACGATCCGGTGGTCGACCGGGAGCGACGGGATGAGCGGCGGCATGGCGACGGCGACGATCAACAGCGCCGCGAATGCCATCGCCACCGCGCCCACCGCGATCCAGACACGGCGCCATTCGCGGGCGCGTCGACCGTGGGGGTCGAGAAAAACCGGAGTGTTACGAGCGGGAGTGATCATAAGCGGAGGCGCGGTACGCGCCGACCCCGACTGACAGAATCGCTCGCTTAGGCGTCACCGAGAAAAGCTAACCCGGCCGATCAGCCGCCGCGCGGCGCGCACCGGCGCTCAATCACCGGTCGTGATCCGCTGCACGAGGGCGCGCAATTCACTGAGCTCAAAGGGCTTCTGCAGGACCGGGCACGCTGTCCGCTGCACGAATTCCGCGGCGTCCTGCGACACCGCGTCACCGGTCGCGACGATCAGTCGCGACAGCAACTCGGGCCGGTGCGCGCGCAACCAGTCGTACAGCTCGGCCCCGCTCACGCCGGGCATCCGGAGGTCGCAAATGAGCAAATCATATTGCGCGGGAGCACCGGGCCCGCCGGCAAGTTTCCCGAGGGCGATCCTTCCATTGCCGGCTTCGTCGACGCGCCATCCGTCCCGGGCGAGGAACCGGCGGAGGGCAAGACGAATGGACGCCTCGTCGTCTATGACGAGTGCCCACCGCGCGGTCGAGGGCGGGCTCGCGCGGTCGGGCTGACGGCCTGGGTCGTCAGGCGGCCCAGAACCCCGCGAGGGCGGTGCCGTCGGGGGATTCACGCAGCTTTTCGAACGCCCGCTCGCGGATCTGACGAATCCGCTCACGCGTCACGCCGAGCAACGCGCCGATCTTCTCCAGCGTCATGGCCTCGGATCCCTCCTCGAGACCGTAATACAGATACAGGATCTTCCGTTCGCGCGGCGTCAGGTATTTCCGGAACACGCGATCGATGAACTCGCGCATCAACTTGAAGTCCGTGATCTCCTCCATCTCCGCCCCGTCCACGCCGGCAAAGCGCTCGCCCAACGTGCAGGCCTCGCGGTCGGACCGGTCGATCGGCGCATCGAAGGAGATCTCGGTCGACGACATTTGTCGAGCGGACCGGACGGACTCGGGCGTCTCCTCGATGAGGCGGCCGATCTCATGGTCCGTCGGATCGCGCTTGAGAACTTGCGCAAGCACCGTCTCCGCACGCGCGAGCTTGATGAGCTGGGAATTCTGGTTGAGCGGAATGCGCACCGATCGGGTTTGCTCGGCGAGCGCCTTGAGGACGGCCTGGCGCACCCACCACACCGCGTACGAGATGAACTTGACGCCCTGGTCGGGATCGAACTTCCGCACCGCCTTCAGGAGTCCCTCGTTGCCGATCGCGACGAGCTCGCTCAGGTCGAGTCCGTGTCCCTGGTACTTCTTCACGTACGAGATCACGAACCGCAGGTTTGCCGTGACGAGCCGTTCCGCCGCTTTCTCGTCGCCTCGCTGAGCTCGGCGGGCGAGACGCCGCTCCTCTTCGGCGTCGGAGATCAGGGGGAGCTTCTGTATGTCCTGCAAGTACTGATCGAAAGCGGTGGAGGGTGCGCTGCGGAAATACCCCTTACTCCGGCTTTCGGTCGCTTGCTGCATACACGCCCCTTAGCAGAGAGTCTCGATTGTCGTGCGGGAATGGCGCTACCGTCGATCGAGTCCGTGCTCGCGAGGTCGCGAAGCAGGGGAGGACCAGGGCCACCCTACTCCGAATTGCGCTGACCTCGCTTCATCGGCGCACGTCGGTGCGTCCTGCCCGCCCCCCGGAAATCCGGCCCGCAGTGTAACAACGCGAACTGATGAGGTCAACAGCCAAAAGCCGTGCCGCAGCACAGGCCGTCGTCGCAACGGATCTCGAATGACGAGACTGGTGAGGCGCGCACGCACCGCGCGTCACGCATTCGGCGTGCAGGTCCTTTATGGCAGAAGCTGCTGAGCCACAAAGAGCTAGGGCTCGGCGACGGGCCCGACCGGCACGCGGCGGTGCGCGCGGCGCCTGGAGATGAGATCCCGAAGCCCCCGGCATGTGCCGCGGGCCGCGGGCCGAGACCGCGCGCGACGTTCACGCCAGGGTCGCCGTTACAAAGGAATCGGTGAGCGGCACTGCCCACCCGCTGTCGGCACCCGCCATCTCGCCCAATGCACATGGCAGAGCGTACTCCACCACGCCGCTGCGTGCCTTCTTGTCGACGTGGGTGCGCGTAACGATGTCCGACGGGTGCACGGACGCAGGCAGGCACTCCGGCAAGCCGGCCAGGCGAAGCGCGGCGCAGATGGCGTCCGCCAGCCCCGCGCGCGCGATCGACGCGCGCTCGGCCAGATGCGACTCGACCGCCATGCCGATCGCGACCGCTTCGCCGTGCAGCAAGCCATACTGCGTCGCCGACTCGACCGCGTGCCCGATGGTATGGCCGAAGTTGAGCACCTTGCGCCGGCCGTGCTCGCGTGCATCGCTCGCGACGATCGCGGTTTTGATCGCGATGCTGCCGGCGATGAGCGCCGCCATCTCCTGGCGCGGTCGCTCCGCGCGCCGACAGACACACTGGCAGCGCGTTCACCGTGCGATCGAAATACGCGGCGTCGGCGACCACGCCATGCTTGAGCGCCTCGGCGAGCCCGGCTCGCAGGTGCTCCGGCGGCAGCGTGCCGAGCACCGTGGGGTCGATCACGAGGGCCGCGGGCGGGTGGAACGCCCCGACGAGATTCTTGCCAGCGGGTGTATCGACGCCGGTCTTGCCGCCGATCGCGGCGTCGATCATTGCGACGAGCGTCGTTGGAACCTGCACGATCGGCACGCCGCGCATGAACGTCGCCGCCACAAAGCCCGCGAGATCTCCGATCACGCCGCCGCCGAGCGCGATGACGGTCGTGTCACGCCCGCACCCATGCGAGAGCATCGCGTCGGTGAGCTGCGCCCACGTCTCGCGCGTCTTGGTGGGCTCACCCGCCGGTACCGTGAGCACATTGATGCGCGTCGCGCGGAATGACGCGCTCGCGCGCCCGGCATAGAGCGGTCCGACGCGGTCATTGGTGATGATCACGTATCGGTACGCGGCAGCGCGCGCCTGCACGAGGTCACCCAGCCGATCGAGCGCCCCCGGCGTGAGTGCCGCCACCCCTTCGGCGATGCGGTCCTCGGGCGACGACGTGTGGCTCACCACGTCACCTCGCCAGCGCCCGAACGGCGCGTCGCGACTCGAGCGAGCACGAACAACAGGTCCGACAGGCGATTGAGGTAGATCGCGGCGAGCGGCGGCAGCTCGACGGTGTGCGAGAGGTGTACGACCCGGCGCTCTGCCCGCCGGCACACGGTGCGCGCGATGTGCAGCGTCGCGGCCTTCGGGGTGCCCCCGGGGAGGATGAAGGCACGCAGCGGAGCCAGCTCGGCCTCGCCGGTGTCGATATCCTGCTCGAGTTGTGCGATGCGACCATCATCGATACGCGCCTTCGCCAGCTGCTCGCGCATCTTGACCGGGTCGGGCGTCGCCAGGAGCGCACCAATCGCGAACAGGTCGCGTTGCACCGCGACGAGGATTTCGTCGATGCGCGGATCGGGCTCGATGGCTCGCGCCAGCCCGAGCACCGCGTTGAGCTCGTCGACGTCACCGTACGCTTCGACACGCGGGTCGTCCTTCGCCACACGGCCACCACCAAAGAGCCCCGTCTGTCCTTCGTCTCCCGTCCGGGTGTAGATGCGCATGGGGGGAAACTACCAGGGGGGACGGCCGCTGGCGCGGCCGTAGAGAGGGGAAAGGAGCAAGGAGAAAGAAGACAGGCCGCAGCTCGGAGCGCCTGGTCTCCTTTCTCCTTTCTGTGGTTCTCCTCTCTCGGGCGCGTTAGCGCCCGCCCCGCCCCCTGATCGCCCGCATCAACCACGGGGTTCGCTTCTGCACGTGGCCGGTGCCGTCACTGGGCGACGCCGCCACGACGCGGCGCGCGGATTTCTTCAGGTTGGAGAACGATGTGCGCTCGGCCGTGTGCTGCGTCAGCGGCTCATACGTGGCGGGGAAGAGCTTGGCGAGATGCTCGTGCAGAAGATCGGGCGACGGTACGACGTCTTGCGCGGCGCACCACACATCCAGGTCGTGGCCCATGGCGGCTGCCGTCGGGCGCTGTGCGGGATCCTTGCTGAGCGCGACGGAAATGATGTGCTCCAATGCGGGGTCGATGCCCGGGATACGCTTGCGAATGTTGGGCGTCGGAAGCACGGCCACCTCGTCGATCGCCAGCTTCGTCACATCCTCGCGAAACAGCGGCTCGAGGGACAGGAGCTCGTACAGCACGAGGCCCATGGCAAACACATTGCTGCGCGCATTGACGCTGAGGCCGAGAATCTGCTCGGGGCTCATGTAGTGCTTCTTGCCCATCAGCACTTGCCGACCTGCGGCGGGGTCGATCGACGTGCGCGCCTTGGCGATCCCGAAATCCGCGAGTTTGATGTGCCCGTCCCAGGATGCCATGATGTTGCCGGGCGAGACATCGCGGTGCACGATGTCGAGGCGCCGCTTGTCCGGGCCCACGAAGTTGTGGGCGAAGTCGAGCGCACGGCAGACGCGGCTGGCGACGTACGCGGCGAGGGGCAGCGGAATGCGCTGGCCCAACTCCCAGTGACGGTCGATGACCGATCGGAGCGTGGGCCCCTGGATGAACTCCATGGCGATGAAGTACTCGCCCGCGACCTCTCCGAGCTGATAGATCTGCACGATGTTGCCGTGCATCAGGTTCGCCGACAGCTTGGCTTCGTCGATGAACAGCTGCAGCCACTGCTGCTGCTTCGCGTATTGCGGATGAATGACCTTCAACGCAGTCCGCTTCGCGAAGCCGGCCGGGCCCAGTTGCTCGGCCTCGTAGACCGTGGCCATGCCGCCGATCGCGATGCGCCGTACCAGCCGAAACTGGCCTACGTACTCGAGATACCGTTCGCCGTCGCTCATGATCGTGGCACCGGGATCACCTTGCCGGTGGGTGCGGGGCCGCCGATGTTTCGCACATGAGCGAAGTGCCCCACGCGCCGCCGCAGGGCGGGGCGCAGACACAACATGATCTCGTCGATATCACGATCATCGGCGCTGGTCCAACCGGGCTGTTTGGGTTGTTCTACGCGGGGATGCGTGGCGCGACGGCCCGGATCGTCGACGCCTTGCCGCAAGCAGGTGGACAACTCACGGCGCTGTACCCCGAGAAATACATCTTCGACGTCGCAGGTCTTCCGAAGGTCCTCGCGAAGGATCTCGTGCGCTCGCTGACCGACCAGGCGCGCCAGTTCGGCCACCAGATCGTGTTGAACCAGCGTATACAGGGTCTCGAACAAGACGGCGCGGTCCTCACGCTCGTCACGGAGACCGACCGCTTTCCGTCGCGTGCCATCCTGATCGCCGCGGGCATTGGCGCGTTTTCGCCGCGACGTCTGCCGCAATCGTGCGCGCAGCCCTGGTACGGGCGCGGCATCTACGACGTCGTGACCGACCCGGACGAGTTTCGCGGGCGGCGGGTCGTCATCATCGGCGGCGGCGATTCGGCGTTCGACTGGGCGCAGCAGCTCGCGGACCGCGCAGCGTTCGTCACGTTGATGCACCGCAGCGATCGGTTTCGCGCCCACGCGGCCACCGTTCGTGATGTCGAGCGCGCTGTGACCGCCGGCCGCGCGGAGATTCTGACGTTTCACGAGCTGCACGACGTCATCGTGGCCAACGGTGCGGCGGGTTACGAGAGCGGGACGGCGGCGCTCGGCGACGGCTGTCTGTCGGGGGTCATCGTCCGCGATACGAAACAGAAGACGACGCGTGAGCTGCCGGCCGACGCGGTGCTACCGATGCTGGGGTTCGTGAGCGACCTCGGTCCCCTGGCGGACTGGGGCCTGACGCTGACGAACGACGAGATTGTCGTGTCCAGCACGATGGAAACCGGCCGGCCCGGTCTCTATGCGGCTGGAGACATCGTCACCTACCCCGGAAAGCTCAAGTTGATCGCCACCGGCTTCGGCGAAGCCGCCATCGCCGTCAACCAGGCCGTCCACTGGATCTACCCGGAGAAGAAGGTGGCTCCGGGTCACAGCTCCAACATGGCACTGTTTGGTCAGACGGATGACTGAACAGATGCACGCCACGGGACGCTCGCATTGGCCGTCTCTCCTTTCACCTTTCTCTTCTCTCCTTTCTACGGACGCGAAGCGTCCGTCGCCCCCGGTTGACGCATCTCGTGTCGCGCGAGAACTTTACGCTCCACTCTTCGCTTCAGAATTGCCGCACAAATCGTGAGTTACATTCTGTACGCGGACGACCATGAGGACATGCGACTCATGGTGCGCGCCGTCCTGTCGTCGGCTGGCCACGAAGTGGGGCTCGTCTCCGATGGTCGCGCCGCTCTGGCGGCTGTCCAGGAGCGCGAGCCCGACCTGTTGCTGCTCGATGTCATGATGCCGGGGGTGAGCGGCCTGGATGCCTGCCGGACGGTCAAGGCCAATCCCTTCACCGCGCGCATCCCCATCCTGATGCTCACGGGGGAGAGCCACATTGAGCGCAAGGTCGAGGGTTTCGAGGCGGGAGCTGATGACTATCTCGCCAAGCCCTTCGACCCACGAGAACTGCGCGCTCGCGTCAATGCGCTGCTTCGACTGGTGCGGCGGGAGGCCGACCGCAATCCCACCAGTGGTCTCCCGGGCGGACGGGCGATCGAGGAGGAGATTCTGCGACGGGTGGCGGCCGAAGAAACGTGCGCGGTGTGCTACCTGGACATCGACTACTTCAAGCCGTTCGCCGACACCTTCGGGTTTGCCGCTGCCGACGCCGTGATCCGAGGGACCGGTGCCGCCGTGGTGGATGCGGTTGCCGCTGCCGGAGACACCGACGACTTCGTCGGCCATGTGGGCGGCGATGACTTTCTCGTCGTGACTCGCACCGACCGGGCCGAAGCGGTAGTTCGTGAGAGTGCCCGTCGGTTCCGTGAGGTCATCGGCCGCGTGGTTGGATATGGCGCGCTGGAACGCGGGGCCTTCGACGGGGTCGATCGGGATGGGGTAGCGCGTCATTTCCCGATTGCGCGGATGTCCGCTGCGGCCCTGTTCGTTCGTCCGGATTCGTGGATCTCCATCGGGCACTTGGGCGAACTGGCGGCCGAAGGGAAACGGCGGGCCAAGCAGCAGGGCGCAGGGACGATTCTCGTCAACGCCGTGTAGGCGGCGTGCGACGCCCTAGTCCGCTGGGCGTGGAGATCCCATGTACGCAGCCTGAGCGCCGGGCAAGCCCTGGGATACGGCGCGCGGCGCGCGCCTGGACCCGTGTCGGTTTCACGGTGCTCGTCTGTCTCGTTCTCGCGGCGCCGTCGCTGGTGAGCGCTCAGGAACTCGCGTGCGGCCCCGGAGACACCGAGGTCCGGCGCCTCATCTTCACAGGAAACACGACCTTTCAGGCCAGCCAGCTCGCTGACGCGATCGTGACGTCGCCGTCGAGTTGGATGGAGCGGAACCTCGGTTTCCTTGGTACTCGCCGGTGTCTCGATCGGGTGGAGTTTCCGCGGGATCGCCTGCGCCTGATCCTGTTCTACCGCAACAGCGGCTTTCCCGACGTTCAGGTCGACACGACGCTCCGGCCTGTGGGACCCGGAGTCGTCGACGTCGTCTTTGGGATTCACGAAGGGAAGCCGATCCTGATCGATTCCCTGACCGTTGTCGGGCTCGACTCGCTGCCCCCCAAGGATCGACGGCCTATCGTGCACAATCTGCCGGTTCGCCGCGGCGGCCGCTTCGACAAGTACGCCATTGACGCCGCCGTCGACACGTTGACCATGCGGCTCCGCAACAGCGGTTTCCCGTATGCGGAGGTGTTGAAGCGCGACTCGAGCGATTACGAAACGCACTCCGCAATGGTGCAGTTCGAGCTCGCGCCGGGCTCTCTCGCGCGCATTGGTCGGGTGGTGGTAACGGTCTTTCCGCGGCGGGCCGGCGAGAAGCCCGGCGTGTCAGCCGGGGCGGTGGAAAGTGCGATGGGGATCAAGAGCGGACACCTGTACCGGTACAAGGACCTCGAGGCGGCACAACGGGCGCTGATTCAGACGGATGCCTTTCAGCACATTCGCGTCGCCATTGACAGCCAGCCGACAACGGGGAGCGTCGACTCGGTCGTCGATGTGCATGCCCAGGTCGTCGAAGGCTACATGCACGCCGCTCGCCTCGGCGCGGGCTGGGCGACCTTGGACTGCTTCCGCGCTCGCGGTGAGTACACCGATCGGGATTTTTTTGGCGGTCTCGACTTCGTGCGATTCAGCGCGAGCGTGACGAAAATCGGCATCGGCTACCCGTTTGGGTTCGCGCCCGGACTGTGTCCGCAGGCCCAAAACGACATTTACAGCGACACGCTGAACTACAGCCTGGCCGCGTCCATCACTTCGCCAGTTCTGTTCGGGGCGCATCTCAACCCGACGGCGACCCTGTTCAGCTCGCGGTTGTCGGAGTACAACGCCTACGTGCGCTCGACGCCGATCGGGACGTCTCTGACGCTGACAAAGAGTCTCAGCCCGACGGTGTCGGTGCAGCCGGAGTATGAGTTCGAGTACGGACGGACGACGGCGGAGCCCGCGCTGTATTGCGCGGTGTTCAACCTCTGCCAACCGCAGGATTACACCCCGCTGCAAGACCTCCTGCCCTTCGCATACGCTGGGGTCATTGTCGTGCACGATCGCCGCGACAACCGCGACGACCCGCATGCGGGCACACTGGTCCAAACCGAGGTGCGGGTAGGCTCCCGGTACCTGGGTTCCTCTCCTGAGCTCGAGTTCGACTGGGCGTCCGTCGATGCTGCGGGCTTCGTCGGGATGCCGAGCGGAGCGGTGCTCGGTCTGCGACTCCGAGTCGGCGCCGTTGTCGGCCAGAGCAGCACCGATCCCGGGTTTATCCCGCCCCAGGAGCGACTGTACGCGGGCGGCCCTACGACGGTGCGAGGCTTTGTGCAAAACCAGCTGGGTCCGATCGTGTACATTCCCTTCTCGTCGACTGGAGACACTCTGCCGCGCATGGTGCTGTCCAATGGCGACACCGTATACCGCGTGAAGAATGGCGCGCCGGTCGAGCGCATCGTGCCCGAGGGCGGCAACTGGTCGATCGTGACCAACGTCGAGTACCGATCGCCCCGATTCCTCCACGGCGTGCTCCAGTGGGCTGCATTCCTGGACGCCGGCCAGGTGTGGAACGGGAACATCGCCGACATTCACGGGGGACTGCTCTGGACGCCGGGCGTTGGCATCCGCGCGTTTACTCCCGTCGGGCCCATTCGGGTCGATATCGGGTACAACCCCTATGCACTGCCGCAGGGCGCGGCGTACTTCAACGCCCAAGTCGTTGACCCCAACCACGTGCCCCTCTACTGCGTGAGCCCCGAGAACACGATCCCGGTTCATACCAGCTCGATCGTCTATCAAGGAAAGACCTATGAGATCCCCGAACAAACGCCGGGGTATACGTGCCCGACGACGTTTCGGCCCGAGCAACCGACGGGTCTCTTTCACCAGCTCGTCTTTAACATCTCCATCGGCCAGGCCTTCTAACCACGCATGATTCGCCGCCGCCTCGTCGTCGCCCTCAGTACACTATCGCTCCTGTTCGTGGTGCTGATCGGCGTCGCGGGTGTGATCGCCATCACACAGACGTCGTGGGGCCGGGGCAAGGTGCGGTCATTGGTGTTGGCCGAGCTGCGACGCGCCGTGCACGGCCGTGTCTACATCGGCACCCTGTCCGGCACGTTGTTCACGAACCTGACCCTGGACTCGCTCGAGATCAGGGATAGGGCGGGGCAGCTCCTCGTTGCGACCGGGCGCATCCACGCCGAATACGACCCGCGGGACTTGCTCGATCGCCGGATTCGCCTGCAGGAGCTCGAGGTCGACCACCCGTACTTCCGGCTGGTGCACCACCACGATGGCACGATGAACCTGGGCCAGATCTTCCCGCCATCACATTCGCGGATCCGGGAGCCGGGCACTCGGGGATTTGGCGATTACATTGTCGCGAACAACGTCACGATTCGCGGCGGCGCATTCTATTTCAGCGAGCGCTGGTCTCCGGATGATTCACTGCGCGGGGCACGACGCGACAAGGCGATCGCCGAAGCGCTGGCCCGCCCGTACTTCGGCCTCGAGCGATGGCCCGAAGGGCTCATGCGGACGCTATCGTGGAAGGATGTGAATCTGACGTCTCCATACGTGCGGCTCGTCGATCCTGACAGTGTTGGAATGGCCTTTGACGTATCGCAGCTCGACGTCGACGAGTTCTTTCCGCCGTTTCGCATCTCGAATGCGCGGGCACGAATCACCATTGCGCACGACACGCTGCGAGCGGCACTCCCTCACGCTGAGTTACCCGGCAGCGTGGTGGCCGGTGGAGGGAAAGTCTGGTGGGATCCCGGGCGTCCTCCGGTGTATGCGCTCCATTTCGCCAGTGACTCGATCGCGCTCAATGACATCGCGTGGGTCAACCCTGCCCTGCCTCGGACGGGCGGCGGCCGGGCTGTCGTCGACATTCGAAGCGAGCGGACCAACCCGAGCATCGTCGACTTCATCATCAGCGACATGGATGTGCGGACGACCGAGTCGCGACTGAAGGGCGACATGACCTTCGAGTCCGGGCGACCGGAGTTGGTGATCAAGAACGTGGCGCTCGAGGCGTTGCCCGTCGACTTCGCGTTGATTCGCGTGTTCGCGGGCGGGCAGCCGTTCCCGATCGATTGGGCGGGGCAGTGGACTGGCCACCTGCGCGGGCCTGGGGGCGCAGTCTCCCGGTGGCGGGTCGACACCGCCGATCTCACACTGCACGATGCCCATGTGGCCGGCGCGGTGTCCCGTCTCGGGGGCTCCGGGGAGCTGGACATCACCAATCCGGCCGTGCTGGCGTTCCACCACTTCCATTTGTCGCTCGACCGTCTGGATCTCAGGACCTTGCAGTACGTGCTGAGCGAATTCCCACGACTGCGCGGGATTGTCTCAGGGACTGCGACGCTCGATTCAGTATGGAACGACGTCCGGTTCACCGACGCGGATGTGACGCAAACCGATGACGCCGCCGTGCCAAACCACGTGACTGGCGCCGGTCGGTTCACGCTGGGCGACACGGAGTCGCGGTACGACATGGCGCTCCAGGCTGGTCCCATCTCGTTTACCACGCTCGCTCGCACGTATACCGGGCTGCCCCTCCGCGGGGAGTTCTCAGGTCCTGTGACGCTGCAGGGCACTCTCGGCGATCTGGATCTCACCGCCGATCTCGGTGGCCCGCCCGGGGCGTTCGCCCTCGACGGTCACTTCGATCTCACTCGGCCCGGTCTGTCGGGTTCCGGTGCACTGACCCTGTCGCACGTCGACCTCCAGTCGTTCCTCGCGGACAGCACGCAGACGCAGACCGATCTCTCCGGACGCGTCGACGTGGATGTGAAAGGCGATTCCCTGTCGGCGCTCGACGGTCCGATCAGCGCGACACTGGCGCGCTCGACGATTGGACGCGTCCGCCTCGACACAGGTCGCTTCGTCGGCCGGTTCGGCGATCAGCGCCTGCGCGTCGACTCGCTCAGCGTGGACACCAGGCCGGGCGCCCTCACTGGTGCAGGAGGCCTGGCACTCGCCGCGTCGGCCCGCGACTCGCTCCATCTCGCGTTTTCGACTGACTCGCTGGGTGGTCTCCGTTCGTATCTCATCGGCTCGTCGACCGATTCGGGTCAACATTCGCCGCTGACCGGCGCAGTACGCCTGACGGCGGCCGTCACCGGCTGGCTCGACTCGCTGGGGGTGTCGGGTACCGTTGGGGGAAGTGGCGTCCAGGCGAGCGGTGTGGTGGTCCGTGGACTGTCGGGCACGTTCGACGTCCCCCATGTGAGCGCCCAAACGCCCCTCGGGACGGCCAACCTCGCATTGGACGGGGCGAGCGTTGACGGCATTGCCCTCGACCGGATCGATGTGCAGGCGCGGTTCCTGGGCACGGGGTCGACCACCGTCGCGATTTCCGGAGCGATGCCGACAGGTCCGCATGCCGCGGCGTTGGCGGAAATCCATCAGTCCGCGGATACGCTCGCGCTGACGCTCGACTCGCTCGCAGTGTATACGCACAACAATGCCTGGCATCTGGCCGGACCCGCGCATTTCCGCCACGACGCAACCGGCCTCGCGCTCGACAACATGACCCTCCGCGGGGCCGTGGTGGGGAGCATGATGGCGACGGCATCGCTGCCCTGGAACGGCTCCGGAGCAGCGGAGCTCCGGGGCGACAGCGTGCCCATCGGCGACATCGGTGAGATCCTGCAGACGTCGAACTCGTACGGTGGGCTGGCGCAGTGGGACGTGCGCACGGCGGGTGAGCGCGCCAATCCGGTGATGGATCTTCAGGCGTCGGTCAACGACGCCTCGCTTGGCGACGTGCATCTCGAGGAGACGTTGCTGCGCGGCCATTACGCGAATCGTCGCTTACTGCTGCACGGAGACCTGGTGCAGAGCGGCGACACGACGCTGCACGGTGAGCTCTCGATGCCAGTCGATCTCGCACTCGTGACCGGCGTCCGTCGGCTGTTGGACGACTCGCTCGTAGGGGATATGCACGCCGACAGCGTCGCAATCAAAGCGCTCGCGGCGGTCTATCCCGCCCTCCAGAATCCGAAGGGTGCCTTCGCGGCCAACGTCCGGATCGCGGGGACCGTGCAGCGTCCGTCTCTGACTGGAGACATCCGATTAGCGAACGGCGAGGCGGGGTTTCCGAGGCTCGGGGTGAGATTCACCGGCATGAACGCGGACGTCCGGTTTGCCGGCGACAGTCTGGCTGTGCAGGACGTGACGATAAACACTCTCGACGGTCAAACGCGCGGACACGCCACGCTGCGGGGGTGGCTGACCTTCGCCGACCTCTCGGACCCGCGATACGATTTCTCCCTCTCCGCATTGGACTTGCACGCTCTCAGCAACCCGCGGCTGGCTGACGTGCTGCTGTCCACGCAACCAAACGATCCGCTCCACCTGCGCGGCCGCCTTTCCGCCTCCCAACTATCGGGTGGGGTGCTGGTCGATCGCGGCACGATCTTCCTTCCCGACATCCTGCAGCAGAAGAAGATCATCAGCCTCTCGGACCCTCAGCTGTACGACCTAGTCGACACGACCCGCTATGAGAACCGGTCGTTGTTGCCGTCTGCGCCGTCGCGACTCCTTCAGAATCTGACGTTCGACAACGTGCAGATCGCGCTCGGATCGGATGTGTGGCTCCGCTCCGCGGAAGCCAGCATCAACCTCACGACCGGGGACCAGCCGCTGGTCGTCACGACCGCACCATTGGAACGGGACTCGTCGAAGGTGCTCGCGTTGACTGGGGCTCTCGTCGCAAATCGCGGGACCTACCGGCTCAACCTGGGAGTAGTGCAGCGCACGTTTACGGTCGATTCGGGGACGGTTCGGTTCCGCGGCAACGCCGACAACAACGCTGACGTGAACATTCGGGCGACCTACGTCGTGCGCCAAGCGACCACATTGGCCACTGGCAGCCTCAGTCCCGATGTGCGGATCAACGTCATCCTGAGTGGAACGCTCTTCGAGCCACAAGTCGTCCTCACCAGCCCGGACTCGTTGCTCGCGCTCTCACCGCAGGACTTGTTGAGCTATCTGGTCACGGGACAGCAGTCGCTGACCGTGGGCCAGGGGAACAACAACAATACCGGCGCACAGGTGGCCCAATTCGTTCTCCCGACGGTGGGGACCGCAATCAGCAGCCGCATTCCTGGGCAGTTCCTGGATTACGTGAACATCCAGACAGGCGCCGGCTCCGACCCCACCCAGGAGGGCGGCGGATTCGGTACGGCGCTGTCATTGACGCGTATTACTGGCGGCAAACAGCTCGGGAAGTCCACATTTGTGAGCGCCGATCTCGGCGTGTGTGCCCTTGGTGCTTCAGGCGCCACGACGCCCAGCACCGCGTCTCAGATCGGCGTCCGCGTCGAGCACCAGCTGACGCGTAACCTCTCCGTCGATGCGAGCTCGGAACCGGGAACTCGTGACCTGTACTGCACGACGGGTGCACTCAGTCGCAGCTTTGTGACACAGCCGCGCCAGTTCGGACTCGACCTCGTCCACTCATGGCAGTTCTGATGAGCTCTGCGTCGGGGGATCCCATCGGAGCGCTGACGGCGCCGCCCATTGGGGCGGCGACGCGACCAAAGGCGCGACACCGCACGCGAGGTGGACGCAACTCGGAGCCGCGCTTCTCCCGTGCGCTCCTCGTCGTCAACCCCGCCTCGCGGCGCGGCTCGCAGTACCAGGGCTCGGCGCTTCGCGCGTTCGCGCATGCGGGGGTGCGGTGCGATACCGTCCTCACGACGCATCCCGGACAGGGCGCCGACCTCGTCGAATCCGTATCTGAGCGCTACGACGCCGTGTTCACGCTCGGCGGCGACGGCACGGCGATGGAGGTGGTGGGCGCGCTCGCCGGGAATGGCGGCCCTCCGGTGGGCATCCTGGCTGGCGGGACGGGGAATCTGATCGCCCGTACCCTCGGGATTCCGCTGGACGTTCGCCGGGCGGTGCCGATGCTCCTGGACGGGGAGCGAGCTCGGGTCGATCTGGGGGTGCTCGTGGGCGCCAGCCCGGGACTGCGGCGACGGTTCGCATTTGCGGCCGGTGTCGGCATCGACGCGACCATGATCGCCGAGTCGTCCGCCGCTCTCAAACGGCAGATTGGCGTGCTCGCATACGTGCTGAGTTGGGTACGCGCGGTCCTTCGGCGGGAGACCTTTCAGGTCCGAATCTCGGTCGATGGCGGCCCTCCGATCGCACAGATCGCGTCGGCGGTCATGGTCGCGAACTTCGGGGCGGTGCTCAACGATCTGATCCGGCTCGGCCCGGGAATTCGACAGGATGACGGGAAGCTGGACTTGTGCGTCTTCTCTCCGGGGACCGCACGAGACGCGGCCCGGGTCGCCTGGAAGCTGCTCCAAAAGAACTTCGAGGCGGATCCGTGCATGCTGTACCGTGCGGGCCGTCAGTTCCGGATCGAGACAGACCCACCGCGGGCGGTACAGGCGGACGGTGAGCTCCTTGGAGAGACTCCGTTCGACGTGATTGTCGAGCCACTGGCTGCACAGCTGCTCGTGCCACGCCAGCGCTCGCTGGGGGTCTAGCGTACGGAACTGACGGCGCACGAGACGGTGGAGCACGGAACTCACCACACGGAAAGCGCCGGATGGCCTCAGTACTCATCGTCGACGACGAGCCGTCGATCACCCAGGCACTCGGGACATTCTTCGAGCGCTCGGGTGGTCATGTAGTCACGGCTGCCCACAGCGGCGCGGAAGGGATCGCCACGTTCGAGCGGGCGCGGCCCGACATCGTGCTGCTCGACGTCCGGTTGCCCGACATGACCGGGTTCGACGTGCTTGCGCACATCCGCGATGCGAATCCCGTCGTCATCATGGTGACTGGCTACGGCGACGTGGCGCTTGCCGTGCAAGCGATGCAGAACGGCGCCGAAAACTTTCTGACGAAGCCGGTCGACCTCGCCCACCTCGGTGCCGTCGCCGAGCGCGCCTTCGAGAAGGCGCGGCTGCGGCAGATGAATCGGTATCTCACGTCGCGGCATGGCACATCGAGTGCCGAGCTCACGCTCGGGGTGTCGCGTCCGATGCAGGAGCTCGCCGCGCAGATCGACATGGTGGCCGCGAGCGATCGGACCACCGTGTTGCTGATCGGAGAAAGTGGCTCGGGCAAGGGGCGTGTGGCGGAGTTGATCCACGCTCGCAGTCCCCGGGCACCGCACCCGTTCGTCGAGGTGAACTGTGCCGCACTGAGCGCCACTTCACTCGATGTCGAGCTGTTCGGACAAGACCGCAGCGGTGCCGAGGAGAATGGGTCAACCCCGCACCGCGAGTTCAAACCGGGGCTCTTCGAAGTCGCCGACGGCGGCACCCTGTTTCTCGACGAGGTGGCCGACCTGGCGTCGCACCTCCAGCCCAAGCTCTTGCGGATTCTCGAGGGGAAGTCGTTTCGCCGCGTTGGTGGCACTCTGGAAGTCATGGCCAACACGCGGCTCATCGCCGCCACGAGCAAAGACCTGGTGAACGAGGTCACGGCCGGCACGTTCCGCGAAGACCTCTACTACCGGCTCAACGTGATGCCGGTCTACTTGCCACCCTTGCGGGCGCGGTCGCGTGAGGATCTCCTCGAGCTCGTCGCCCGCATCCTCGACGAGTTGCGTCCGATGCTGCCCGAGGCGCCGTCAGCGGTGGGCGAGGGGGCGCTGGATCGCATGCTCCGCTATGGCTGGCCGGGCAACATCCGCGAGCTGCGCAACGTGTTGGAGCGCGCGATGATCATGTCCCGCGGGCAAAGTGAGATCGGCCCCCAGCATCTGCCAGGCGATGTGCGGGAAGCGACCGGTAACACCGTTGACCATCACGTCCCGAAGTCACTGGAGGAGGTCGAGCGGACGCACATTGAGCGGACGTTGCGCGCGCATGCCGGCAATCGCACGCACACGGCGCGCGAGCTCGGGATCTCCCGTGCGACCTTGATCAAGAAGATCAAGGTGTTCGGGCTTTGATGTCTGGCCAGGAGTCACCCGAGCCGCAGAAGGAGCTGCCCGGAGGCGACGCCATGCTCTGTCGCCGCTGCGGGAAGGAGGAGCGTGCCTCTGAGGGCTATCCGTGTTTGGGGTGCGGCACGTTCCTCTGCCTGATCTGTACGTTCCGGGGACAGGTATATTGCGTGGCGTGTGAACAAGGGGAAAAGGGACGTTAGACGTTAGACGGGTAGACGTTGGACGTTGGAAAGAAACCTCGAGGCCAGCCACGGTGCGCCTAGCTGGCCTCGAGGTTTGTCCTCCAACGTCCAACGTCTAACGTCCAACGTCCCGCTATTCCCCTATCTTCCCCCCATGCATCTCGTCCTCTTCGACATCGACGGCACGTTGTTGTCAGCGGCTGGAGCGGGTCGTCGGGCCATTCACCGGGCGCTGCGAGAGGTGTTCGGTTCGACCGGACCCGACGACTACTGGTTCGACGGAAAAACGGATCGGCAGATCGTCCGTGACCTCATGCGCTCCGATGGTCATATCGATGCGTCCATCGACGCACGGATGGACGCGGTACTATCGCGATATGCTGCATGTCTTGGCGATGAGCTGCGCGACCCTCGGCATCCGCCGCGGTTGCACGCGGGTGTGCCCGAGTTGCTGGATGCGCTGGATGACCGCACGGACGTCGTCCTGGGTTTGTTGACCGGTAATCTGGAGATCGGTGCGCGCACCAAGCTCGCGGCGGCTGGTCTCGATCCCTCGCGGTTCGTGGTCGGCGCCTTCGGGTCGGATCATGAGAGCCGGCCGCAACTGCCAGCCGTCGCGCAGCAGCGAGCATGTGAGCGTCTTGGGGTCGACCTGCCGGGATCGGCGATCGTCATCATCGGGGACACGCCCGCAGATATCGCATGTGGCCAGGGAATCGGGGCCCGAGCAATCGGCGTCGCGACGGGGCGATACAGTGTCGAGCAACTCGGCGCATGTGGACCGATTGCCGTGTTCGAGGATCTGGCCCCTACCGAAGACGTCGTGGCGGCCATAACGGCGGGATCGGGGGTCCGGGGCGGGCGCTAAAGCGCCAGAGACAGTAGACCCACAGAAAGTAGAGAGTAGACGCGGACACCTACTCGAAGCCATTGTCTACTTTCTACTTTCTGATTGTCTACTCTCTCGGGCGCCCCAGCGCCCGCCCCCTGACCCTGCCGTTCGTGTCCGCATTACCCGTCACCGTCTGGACCCTCTGGCACGGCAGCGAAGTCGCCGGGCCGGGCTCCATCGAGCTCGCGGCGGACGAAATCGCAGTGAAAGTCGCTTCGGCGGCGGTTGACCTGCGAGTGCTTTTCTCCGCGCTGGACGGCGTGCGGACCTCGCCGCACCACATCGCGCTGTATGCGAGCAGCGGTGACGTCCTGGAGGTGGATGGGGAAGGCGTCGGAGATCTTGGTGATCAGGTCCGATCGCGCGTGTGCACACTTCCTGAGTTGACGCTGGCGCTGCGAGGGCTCGGGTCTGCGCGCGGCTTTCCAGGGCCTGACCACGATCGCTTCTACGGGCCGATCCTGGCGGCGCGTCGGGCGGCTGAGCACGCCACCGATCCCGCCGCTCGGATGGCCGCGATGCGCGCGCCAGCATTGGCCGCAGAAGTGGATCGCGCGTTGCATGAGCTCGCGGTAGCGCGATACCCCGACGCCCCGGCCGACCGCCGAGCGCTCGAGACGGCTCTCGAGGATCTGTCGGCGCCGATCAGAGCCAGTCTGGTGCAGTTGGAGAGCGCTGCCCGAGCGGTCGCGGCGGCCAGCGACGATGTGGCGTTCGTGTGGTGGCGTGCGTGGACGGCCCAGTGTCGCTCTTTGCTGACCCACGTGGACCAGTCGTGGCTGGCAATCGCGCCCGTGCTGAAGGAAACGCCTCTCGCCGGGCCGCGGACACGGCGGTGGTCGTTGGGGCGGCAGCGGCCCTCCCCGGGACAGGATCCGGCGGAGCGCGACCCGTGATCGTCGGCATCGGGGTCGACGCGATCGACATCCCGCGAGTCCAGCAGCTGCTCGAGCGCTTTCCCACGCGCGCGGTCGACAAACTGTTTACCGCTCGGGAAGCACAATACGCACGCGCCCGAGCCACGCCAGCCCGGCATTTCGCCGCACGCCTGGCGGCCAAGGAGGCAGCCTTCAAGGCACTCGCTGGCAACGCGCTCGCCCGAGGGATCGCCTGGCGCGAGATCGAAGTTGTGCCCGGTGACGATGGCCAACCAGCGCTGGTGCTCCACGGAAAGGCCGCCCAACGAGCTGCGCAAATCGGGGCCGCCCGGTTGTGGGTGTCAATGACGCACGCCGACCATTCGGCGGTGGCAGTCGTTATCCTAGAGGCCGACTCCTAGGCAAACGCTTTGCGGCCCAATCGACTGGATCGGGCCGCGCAATGCCGATAAATTCGCTCGGAATGTTCTCATTGCGTCGCTTTCGCCGGTCGCTCGTCGCGCTGGCCGGTCTGTGGGTCCTTGCTGGGCCTGCGTACGGGGCCGGAAGCCATCGGGGCACGCCTGGTGAGCCTGGCCCGCCTTCTCGGCTATATGGGGGTATGGTCCGGCCTGGTGCGCGCTCGAACCGGGCCACCGCGCCCGCGTCGGGTATCGCCGGCGATCAGCAGATGGAGGAAGGCGAAGCGCCGGCCCAGCGATTGGCGAGCATCGTCGGCGTTGCGGTCGGCGAGTACGGCAAGGGAGTCGACGCCACGGGCAGGCTGATTTCGGCCGAAGAGCGGGACGAAGCGGCCGGCTTCCTGATCGATGCCCGTGACGTCGCGAGCCGGCTGCCCGGCAACGGGCGCGAAGCGACGATCGCCCTGCTGGATACACTGGTCCTCGCGATGCGCGCCGACCGGCCCCTGGGCGAGGTGCAGGGGATCTACGGGCGATTCGCGGCAGCGCTTGGCAGTGCCGGGGCGCTGACAATGCCGCGAGGGGCGCTGGACATGGCCGCCGGGCGCGCGCTCTTCGCACGAAACTGCGCTTCGTGCCACGGGATGGCAGGGCAGGGCGATGGGCCCGCTGCAAAAGGCCTGTCGACCGCACCACCCCCAATCGGGTCCGCGACGGCCATGGCGACCGTCACCCCTGCCTTGATGTATCGACTTGTGGCTGTCGGTGTGCGGGGAACCGCCATGCCGTCGTGGGCGACCGCGCTCACGCCGGACGAGCGGTGGAACGTGGTTGCGTATGTGACGAGCCTGCGGGCCACCTCCGGGGAGGTCCGCCAGGGAGAAGGGCTCTATTTCCAGCGATGCGCCAGCTGCCATGGATCCGCGGCTCTCGCCAGCGGACCGTATGCGCACGATCTCAGCACGATCCCGCCGGCGGTGCTGGACTTCGCGTGGCAGGTGGACCACAGCGATTCGGAGATGGCGCAGGCGATCACGAGAGGCGTGAGCGGCAGCGTGATGCCACCGAGTCCCGATCTCAGTGCGCGACAGGTCGCCGACATCATCGCGTATCTGCGTACGGCCCCGACACAGACGACTTCGACACACGAGGTGCTGGCCGCCGCGGGGCCTGCAACCGGTGATACGTCCGGCGCATCGGCTGCGGCGCAGCACGTGTTGGAGTTGCTCAACGCGTCGTTGGTGGCAGCTCGCGGCGGCCGCGTCAACGATGCCCGTGATCGCGCCTTCGATTCATACATCGCGTTTGAACCGCTCGAGCCCGCGGTGCAAGCCAAGGATCCCGGCCTCGTCTCGGCGATGGAGCGACAATTCGCCGACTTCAAGGGGGCGGTCCGGATGAGCGACATCCGGGCGGCGGAACGCGCGCGCGATGCGATCGAGATCGGGTTGCCGGAGGTCGTCGCGTTGACGAAACCGGCGGCTGGGGGATGGGCGGCATTTCTTCAATCGCTGCTCATCATCGTGCGCGAAGGCTTCGAGGCGATCCTCGTCGTGGGAGCCGTCGTCGCGTTCCTGATCAAGACCGGGCATCGTGACAGACTACGGTCTATTTGGATGGGCGCGGCACTCGGTGTGGGCGCGAGCGCGGTGACCGCCGTCGTTCTGGCGACGGTCCTGCGTGCCCTGCCCGCGAGCCGTGAGATCATCGAGGGCGGGACTCTGCTCGTCGCTGTCGCCGTGCTGTTCTCGGTCAGCTATTGGCTGGTGTCCAAGGTCGAGGCGGCCCACTGGCAGCAATTCATCCGCGACAAGGTATCGACCGCGCTGGAACATGGTGGCGCCAAGGCGCTGGCGTTTGTGGCGTTCCTCGCGGTGTACCGCGAAGGTGCAGAGACGGCGCTGTTTTATCAGGCATTGTTCAATGAGGGCGGCCACGTCGCGCTCCCACTGACACTGGGTATCGTCGTCGGCGGCGTGATGCTGGCAGGGATCTTCACGTTGTTCTATCGCTTCGGCGTGCGGATTCCGCTGCGGCCGTTCTTCACGGTGACGAGCGCGCTGCTGTATTACATGGCGTTCGTCTTCGCGGGCAAGGGCGTGCGCGAGCTTCAGGAGGGTGGCGCGCTACCGGTGACGCTGCTGCCCGGATTCCCGCACATTGATGCGATGGGAATATTCCCAAGTGTCGAAACGCTGCTCGCGCAGCTGGTTCTCCTGGCGCTCTTGGCGTTCGCTCTCATCAAGACGTTCTGGCCGCGGCGGTCCGTTGCGCTGCCGACGGTGGCGGTGACATCGCCATCCGTTGCCGTTCCGGATGCCGTTCCAGCCTCGACCAGCCGGGCAGACGCGCTCGAGCGCCGCGTTGCGGAGCTCGAGGCGACCCTGGCGGAGCTGCGACGTGAGTTGGCGGAGCTGGAGGAAGGCAAGGAGATGGGGCTGAGGGACTAAGCCGCCGAGTCCCGGCGTGTCCCCTTAGGCCGCCTGCGGCTCCGGTTCTACAAAGATGCCCGGTGCTTTCGGTCCCGGGTTCCAGCGAGCCGCCATCCACAGCGCGCCCCCGAGTACAAACGCAGCGGCAATGGCCTGGGCGGTCGTGAACGGACCGAAGAACCGGTCGTCCTTGGCGCGCAGGAACTCGATCAAGAATCGCTCGATCCCGGCCAACACGCAGTACAGGCCGAACAGCCAGCCTGCGGCGTGGCGATGGTTTCGAAACCGCCACAGGATCAGAAACATGATAAAGGCGAGCACCACCTCGTAGAGCTCGGTGGGGTACACGCTCAGGACGCGAGAGGCAGGAACGTCGGGCGACAACTTGAGGTGGAAGAGCTCTGCGAGGTTCTGGGCCGTGGACGGCGGTGCCCCATCTGGAAAGGCGACCGCCCAGCGCGAATTCCACGGACGGCCGTAGTCGTCCCCGACTGCCCAGCAGCCCGTCCGACCGACGCTGTACGCCGCGGCAAGCCCGGGAGCGGCCGCGTCACTGATCTGCGCGAAGCTCCAGTGACGGAAGCGGATCACCAACGCCGTCCCGATGATGCCGCCCATGAGGCCACCCCAGAAAACGAAACCAGCGCGATGGACCAGGTTGGCAATGTCACCCGTGAGAATCGCGTAGTAGATCTTGGCACCCAGCAATCCCCCGATCACGGCGGCGAGGACGCAGTCCGACGTGACTGTGGGGTCCTGGCCCCGCTCGGTCAGTGTCTCGTTGGTTGTGAGCTGGGCGATGACGAACGCCAACAGCACGGCGACGCCGAACCCCGTGACCTGCAAGGGCCCGAGTTGGTACGACAGGGGGTGGTGAATGATCGAATGAGGCACTGAAATCGCCGTGCGGCCAATCGCCGCGAGTTGGAAGGAACAGCCCGCAATCCAGGGAGCAATATGAAACTTAGAGGGCCGCACGACAGCCGCTGACAGCGTCCGAATGATACGCGGTCCCCGTTGCGTGCTACCCCACGAGGCCCGGAATAGGTCGCGAGGCGTATGCCGTAAGCTCGAGGCCTGCAATGTCGCCTGACTCCAGGTGATACAAGCCGGCCCGTGCCACCATGGCCGCGTTGTCGGTGGCGAGGCGAGGTGATGGCGCAAAGACGGCCGCACCCAGTGCGGCCGCCCGGTCGCGCATGGCGGCTACGAGCGCGCGATTGCACGCGACGCCCCCTCCCAGCACTATGCGATCACGCCCGTGCGCGGCCGCCGCGCGCGCCGTTTTCTCCACCAGCGTGTCAATGACGGCGTCCTGAAACCCACGCGCGATGTCGGCCCGCACCTGGTCGGCGTCGCCCCCGAGCGCCTCACTCGACTGAACGGCCTGTAGGACCGCGGTCTTGATGCCGCTGAACGACAGGTCGAAGTAGTCGCGATCTCCGGGCTGCTGATTGGCACGCAGCATCGGTCGCGTAAATCGGAAGCGTGCCGGGTTGCCTCGTGTCGCCAGCGTCTCGACGTGCCGCCCTCCCGGATAGGGAAGCCCCAGCAACTTCGCAACCTTGTCGAAGGCTTCGCCGGCCGCGTCGTCCCTGGTGGCGCCGAGCTGTCGGTAGCTGCCCCAGGCCGCGACATCGAGCAACAACGTATGGCCCCCAGACACGAGCAACGCGGTAAACGGCGGTGTCGCGTCGGCGTGCTCGAGCGTTGTCGCGAAGAGGTGGGCCTCGAGGTGGTGCACCGCAATCAGCGGTCGCCCGAGGGCGTAGGCCAAGGCCTTGGCGTAGCTGACACCGACGAGCAGCGCTCCGATGAGTCCCGGGGTGTTGGTCACGGCGATCGCGTCCACGTCGTGGCGCTCGAGTCCCGCATCCGCGAGTGCGCGGTCAACAACCGGCACAATGCTCGTGAGATGCATGCGCGACGCGATCTCGGGCACTACGCCCCCGAACACGGTATGCGCGTCCTGCGAGAGAATGACGAGCGACCGCATCGCCGTCGCGTCGCCTGCGCCGTCGACGATGGCCGCGGACGTCTCATCACACGACGTTTCGACACCCAGCACGCGAGGCAGAGTGCCGACTCACGGCGTGGAAGGTGGTCCGGCGATGTGCGTGTAAAGCCACAGGGCAATCGCCAGAAACACCGCGACGGCCTTGTATCCCAACCGCTCCGTGAATGCCGCCGTCACTCGGCGTCGAATCCGCGCCGTGCGGGGCGTCACGAGGCCGGCTCCCGTAGCAGCTGGCCGATGAGCGACTCGTTGCCCGCCGATCCCCAGTCCGCTGCGCCGATCACCTTCTTGCGAATGATACCGTCGCGGGCAATCACGAACGTCTCCGGAACCCCGGTAGTCTGGTAGTCCTGCTCAATCTCGCCAGGCGCGCGCGAGCCGTCTGCTGTAAAGGGACCCACTGTGGGATCGTGCAGGATCTCGAATGTCAGGCCGTACTGTTTCGCAAACGCCTGGATCGTCGAGTCCATGCCCGGCGCATCGACGCTGATGGCGACAATATGGAGGCCGCGCGGGCCGTACACACGCTGCAAGGCTTCGATCGAGGGCATCTCGACGCGACAGGGCGCACACCAGGTCGCCCAAATGTTCAGCAGGACGACATCGCCCTTGTAGTCATGAAGCGTCCTGGCCCGGGATGTCGGCCCTGCGGTCACGATGACGGGGACGGCGTGGAAGTCCGGTGCGCGGGACCCGAGCGTGACGAGAGCGAACTCTCGAACGATGAAGTGATTCGCGATCGCGAACGCGATCGCGAGTGCGACGACAACGCCCCCGACCACTCCGAGCTGCTCACGGGCCGTCATACACGTCTCACGCGAGGTTCGTGCACCGCGCACGCAAGGCGCGGATCTCGGCTGCCGGACCGTCAGCGCCGAACACCGCCTGTCCCGCGACAAACGTGTCGGCGCCGGCCTGCCAGGCGGCCGCAATGGTATCGCGGTTGATGCCGCCGTCCACCTCGAGCCGGGCACGGCTCCCCGTTGCGCGCAACAACGCACGGGTCCGGGCAAGCTTATCCAGCGAGTATCGGATGAACTCCTGGCCACCGAAGCCCGGATTGACTGACATGACGAGCGCGAGGTCGATGAATCCGGCGACCTCGCGCAGTGCCTCGACGGGCGTACCGGGGTTGATCGCGACGCCGGCGGCGCAGCCCAGCTCCTTGATGCGGCACACGTGGCGGTCCAGGTGCGCAGTGGCCTCCGCGTGAATCGTCATCCCACTGGCGCCGGCACTCGCAAACGAATCGAGGTAGCGCTCGGGCTCGACCACCATCATGTGGACATCGAGCCGGAGCGCCGTGAGGCCGCGTACCGTCTCGATCATCTTGGCGCCGAAGGTGAGGTTCGGGACGAACCGGCCATCCATCACATCGAGAATGGAGCGCGTCCGCGCCCCCCGCTTCGCACGCCGCGACCGCGGCAGGGAGGTGGGCCCAGTCCGCGCTGAGCAACGACGGCGCAATCCACACGCTCACCGGTGCGCCCCGGCGGAGACGGTGAGATCGATGGCCGTACCCGCGGCAACAGCCACGCCCTCGACCGGATTCTGTGCGGTCACGGTGCCGGCGGCCTCGGTCGACGTCGAATCCAGCTTGCTCGTTGTGGCGGTCAGCCCGAGCTGCTCGAGCTGGGCCCTCGCCTCACCGAAGGCGCGACCGACGAGATACGGCACCTCGATCGTCGCAGGGCCGGCGCTCACGATGAGGGCAATGGCCGATGGCAGGATCGAGCTGCGTACCCGCCGCAGGAGACATCGACAGCACCTCGCCGCGGCGCACAGGACTCTCGTGCTCGCGGATGTCGCCGACCTCGAGGCCCACCTTCTCGAGCGCCAGCTGCGCTTCCTCACGGTCCATGCCGACGACGTTCGGAGCCGCGGCCCGACGCTGGCCCGCGCTCACATCGAGTACGATCCGCGAGCCTCTGGCAGCCGATGTGGCCGGGCCCGGGGTCTGGGACAACACGGTCGACCGTGGCGACCCCACGTTGTACCGCGACTCCCCCTGCTGTGCGCGAAAGCCGACAGCGTTCAGGCGCATGGCCGCTTCGTCGAAGGACAGTCCCAGGACGTTGGGCACCTTTGCGTCCTCAGGCTGGCCCCGGATTGGGAACACAAAGACGAGAACGAGGAGATATGCGACCGCGAATCCGCCGACGCCGGCGCCGAGATAGGAGAGGAGCCGTCGCAGTGAGAGTCGAGCCATCACGCAGTCAGGCCGCCACGGCGGCGGAGACGCGCGGCAAACGCACCGTCGATGTCATGGCGCTGCGGCAATGTGCGGAGTCGACCTGCGTCGAGCGCGGCGGCGGGCACTACCTGGTCGGGTGGAGGCTCCAGCGCAAACTCGGGGTGCTCGGCCAGAAACGCCTCGACCTGCATGTCGTTCTCCTCGGGCTCGAGCGAACATGTCGAGTAGATGAGCAGGCCGCCCGGTCGCACGACCGTCGCCGCCGAGCGCAGCAACGCGCGTTGCGCTGCCGCCAACACGGCGAGGTCCGAAACCTTGAGACGCCACCGGGCATCGGGATGCCGTCGGAACGTTCCAGTGCCTGTGCATGGCGCGTCGATGAGGATCGCGTCGAGCAGGCGCGTTGCGGGGGCCAGCCCATCGGCCACGAGCGCCACGATATTCCGCGCTTCGAGGCGCTCGATGTTGGCAATCAGGCGCTCGAGGCGCACCGGCGAGCGGTCGCTCGCGATGACCAGCCGCGCCTCGCGGGACAGTTCCAGCGCCTTGCCACCTGGAGCTGCACAGAGATCGCCAACGATGCTTCCACTCGGAATGGATGCGTATTGCGCCACGAGCGTCGCGGCGGGATCCTGCACGAAGAACAGTCCCTGGCGGTACGCTCCCAGCTCGGCCAGCGCCGGCGTCGCACGAAACAAGACGCTGTCGCGAACGAGTGGCGGTTCGCCGACATGCACTCCGGCGGATTCGAGCACCGCCTCGAGCTGCTCTCGCACGATGCCGTACGGGCGGACCACGAGCGGGGCTTCCGTATTGTTTGTGTGCAAAAGAGCGGCGGTCTCTTCAGCCCCCCAGCGCGCGAGCCAGCGCGCAACGAGCCATCGCGGATGCGAGTAGCGCAAGGCCAGAGCATCCAGCGGGTCTGCTGGCACGGCGGGTTCCAGCCCTGATGGCTCGCTCGTGCGTTCACGATCGAGCCGGCGCAGCACAGCGTTGGCGAGGCGGCTCGCGCCGATGCCGTGACGGCGTTTCGTGAGCTCCACGGTCTGCGCGATGGCGGCATAGGCGGGCACGCTTCCCATGCACAGCAGCTGGTATGCGCCAAGGCGCAGCAGATCGGTCAGGTCCGCATCCAGGCGGGCGAGCCCGCCGCGGACGCGCGAGGACAACACGGCGTCGATCCACGCCCGGTGGCGCAGCATGCCGTAGACGAGCTCCTGCGTCCAGCGGCGATCGCGCGCATCGAGGCCAGCGGCGCGGCGCTCAAACGCGCGATCGAGGACGTCGCCTCCGCGTATGTCTGTGCAAGCGTCTGCAGCCGCGATGCGAGAGTCCGTAACCCCGCCCACCGGGTGTCGCCCCGGCGTCGCTCCTGCGGTCACACCGGGGTTCGGCTCGCGCGCCCCACCGTCCGGCCCGACAGGCATGTCGCCGCCTGCCGGGGCCACGGCCACGGGTGGCGTACGGCCATCGGCTGGAGGTACCCGGGTCATTGGGCCGGCAGTGTGGGTGCCGGGATCGTCATCCGTCATCCCAGCATGCCGGCGCGTGGCGACGACGGCACGGCCACTTCACGGCGTGGCATACGGCCGGCAAGGAACGCGAGCCGGCCGGCGTCGACGGCCTGGCGCATGGCGGCCGCCATTCTGACGGGATCCTGCGCCGCCGCCAAACCCGTGTTCATGAGGACCCCATCGACGCCCTGCTCCATGGTAATGCACGCGTCGGAAGCCGTGCCGACGCCGGCATCGACGATCACCGGGACGCCGAGCCGGTGCTTGATCGTGCGGATCGCATACGGGTTGAGGAGCCCGAGCCCGGAGCCAATCGGCGAGGCCAGCGGCATGACGGCGACGGCGCCGGCGTCCTCGAGGCGCAATGCCGTTACGAGGTCGTCGCTGGTGTACGCCATGACCTGAAATCCCTCGGCCACGAGGGCTCGTGTGGCCTCGACGACTCCGACGGGGTCGGGCAGCAGCGTCTGCTCGTCGGCGATCACCTCGAGCTTCACCCACTCGTTGAAGCCAGCGGCTCGGGCAAGTCGCGCGTACCGTACCGCGTCGGCCACGCTGTAACAGCCCGCGGTATTGGCCAGCAGAAACACTTGCCCGGGGTCGAGGTGCGCGAGCACCCCCTCCTCATTCCTGCGATCAAGATCCACGCGACGAACAGCGACCGTCACGACCTCCGCGCCGGACGCCTCGATCGCCCGCCGCATGAGCTCCAGGGTCGTGTACTTGCCAGTGCCGACCATGAGGCGTGAGCGGAACTCGCGGCCGCCGATGATGAACGGCGTGTCGAGCGTTGCGTGCTCTGCGGCGAATGTGGCGGCCACGTGTCATCCACCTCCAACAAAGTGGACGAGCTCGAGCACATTGCCGGCACTGAGATGTCGGCGGGCGTACGAGCTCCGGTCACGCAGGATCTCCCGATTGTGCTCGACCACCACCGTGCGCGGGTCGAGCGCGAACGCACGGAGCACGTCCGCCACCGTTGCGCCCGCCGGGACCGTGCGCACGTCACCATTGATGGTCACAGCAATCGATTGGCCGGCATCATCGTCGCGATGCGGCGCGTCAGGAGAGCTCGCCCGCCCCACCGCGATCAGCGGCTCGTGCGTCTCGGACGGCGTCATACGCGGAAAGATAGTCGGCGGCTGCACGTTCGGCATCGACGGCATGCCAGATCCCCCGAATGACTGCGACGCCATGTGCACCCGCTGCCAAGAGCTGGCGCATGTGCGTCGGCCGTACCCCGCCGATGGCAATGACCGGGATCGGCACGGCGGCGCAAATGTCGGCCAGGAACGACGCCCCGCGCTCGGGTGCACCAGGGTGCGATGGCGTCGGGAAGACGTGTCCCGCCACCAACCAGGCGGGCATGCCATCCTCAGCCTTCTCGCTACTTGCACGGGCTTCCTCAACGCTGTGCACGCTCGCACCGATGGCGATCGGTGCAGACTGGGCGTGCGCAACATGGACTGCCTGACGCGCATCTGCGAGCGTCAAGGAGCGAGTCGTGAGCTGCACCGCCCGCGCGCCGACGCAGAGCGCCACATCAACGCGATCATTGATGACCAACCACGCGCCCGTCGTCGTCTGGTAGTGTGCGAGCTCGGTCGCGAGGTCGAATAGCCGGCGGCCACTGGCCGCGTTGGCTCGCAGGTGCACGGCCCCTCGCGGACCGAGTGCCCGCATGACGCCGGCGGCAAGCGGGATGATGTCTTCCCGAGCGACGATGTCGTCTGTCGTGACGGCGTGAATGACCGGCGGCGAATGTCACGAGTGGAATCGGTCGCCGACACTGATGCCCCGCCCGCGAGACCACTCGATTGCCGTCATGCGGGATCGTCCGGCAGGCTGCACCTGTGCGATGCGCACGGCACCTTCGCCGCACGCGACCGCGCACCCCGCGTCGTCGATGACGCACACGGTGCCTGCCTCTGCCGCAACGGCTCGTGTGTGCACTGCCCGCTCCGTGACAATCTGGGCGCCGAATAGCTTGACCTCGCCCGCCGGCCCGATCGTCGTCGCGCCGGGCCGGGGATCATAGGCGCGCACGGCGCGCGCGACGAGCTCCGCGGGCCGCCACCAATCGATTCGTGCTTCCCCCTTTTCCACCTTGGGCGCGTACGTAGCGGCGGCGGCGTCCTGGGGGGACTCTGTGGCTGCCCCCAGCTCGACGAGAGCGAGAGCCTCGACGAGCGCTTGTGCGCCGAGCTCGGATAGGCGGAGCTGGAGCTCGCCGTACGTCTCGTCGGCCGCGATTGGAGTGGCCATTTGCAGCAGGACGGGTCCCGCATCGAGTGCCGGCACGATCCGCATGATCGAGACGCCGGTCTCGGTGAGGCCCTCTCGAATCGCTGCCTGAATGGGTGCCGCTCCCCGCAGCAACGGTAGCAGTGACGCGTGCACGTTCAGCGTTCCGAGGGGCGGCAGGTCGATGAGATCGGAACGGAGCAGATGGCCGTAGGCAACGACGACCGAGATGTCGGGGCCAAGTAACCGCACCGTGTCGAGAAATTCGGCGCCCCGCGGCTGCTCCGGTTCGAGCACCGTCAACCCCTCGGCGACCGCGGTCGCCTTGACCGGGGACGGCATCACCTTGGAGCGCGAACGCCCGTGGGGACGGTCCGGCCGTGTCACCACCCCCACGACATCAAACCCCTCGCCCAGCAATGCCCGGAGCGATGGCACCGCGAAGTCGGGAGTACCGAAGAAGAGGATCTGCATGGACCGCGGGACGTTAGACGTTAAACGTTGGACGTTGGAGTGCAAATCTCGAGGCCAGCTGGACGGACCCTGGCTGGCCTCGAGGTTTGTCTTCGAACGTCCAACGTCTAACGTCATCGCCCATTTTCACAACTCCTCATCCCCTCGGCTGTCGTCATGGTGTTCCGCAATCGCCGCGGCAGCGACGATGGTCCGAATGAGTGCCGGGTATTTCACCTTCTCCTCTTCCCATTTTGCCAGCGCGGACCTGCGCTTGAACATCCCGAAGTAGTCGATGAAGAGCTTGCCGTGCAGGTGATCGATCTCGTGTTGAAGGCAACGCGCCAAGAGATCGGTCCCGTCGATCTCGAACGGGTTGCCGTCGCGATCCAGCGCGCGGACAACCACCCGCGCTGCCCGCTCGACATCGCCGTAGATGTCGGGGATCGACAGACACCCTTCCTCGCCGCGGACGGACCCTTCGCGCAAGAGGATCTCGGGGTTGACGAGGGCCACGGGGTGCTGTTGCCCGCCCTCGCGGTCGACATCGATCACGGTGATGCGCTCGGTGCGGCCCACCTGGGGCGCGGCCAGACCGATGCCGCGTGCGGCGTACATTGTCTCGAACATGTCGTCGATGAGTCGCCGCAACTCGTCGGTGACCGATGGCACCAGATTGGTTTCCTGTCGGAGTACTGCGGAGCCGAGTACGTGAATGCCGAGGACGGTCACGGATCGTTGGTCTCGATTCAGCTCGCCGACGAGGATGCCGGTGCCTTGGTCGCCGCGGCTTGGGCGGCGCCAGCCGGCATCACGCGGGCGATCCGTCCGCGCTCGACGATGAGCTTCGACTCGCCGGATCGAATGGTGACGCGATCGTCGAGCGTGGATGCGCCGTCGGTACCGAGCGCCTTGATGTGGATCACGTCTCCGATGATCCCTCCTGCCGTCACGATTTCATCCCCTTTCTTGATCGCCATAATGCTCTCTTCGTGCTTGCGCTTTTGCATCTGCTGTGGCCGCAAGAAGACGAAATACAGGATCGCGAGCGGCCCCGCGATCAGGAGCAGTTGGGACACGATGGGATTGTTCATAGAGACAACTCGAGGCAAGAGGTCCGATCAGGCGTCGACGCGACGCTCGGGATCTATCTCGGTACGGTGTTCGCTGACTGGCTCCAGCGGCTGTCCGGCGAGGATTGCGGCGCGGGCCGCGCGAGCGAGTGATGTGAGAAAATGTACATTGTGCAACGAGAGCAGGCGGGGCCCCAGCATTTCGTCCGCCGCGAACAGGTGCCGGATGTAGGCGCGTGAGAACCGGGCACAGGTGGAGCAGTCGCACCGCGGATCGACCGGACCGGGATCGGTTCGAAGCTCGGCTCGCCGGATGTTCACCCGCCCGGCGCTCGTAAAGGCGGTGCCGTTGCGGCCCATCCGCGTCGGGGCCACGCAGTCGAAGAGATCGATGCCGCGCTGGATGCCAGCGAGCAGGTCGTCGGGAAAGCCGACGCCCATGAGGTATCGCGGGCGGGAGCGAGGGAGCGCCGCGTCCAGGACGTCGATCATCGCGTACATCGCCGCTTTGGCCTCACCCACCGACAGCCCGCCGATGCCGAACCCCGGCCAATCACCGAGCGCGGTAATTGCCGCGGCGCTCGCCTGCCGCAAGTCCGGGTGTATGCCGCCCTGCACGATGGGGTACAGCGCCTGAGGCGTGCCCGGACGTGCGCCATCCGTTGCATCGAACGCGATCCGGCACCGCTCGAGCCAACGGATGCTGCGCTCGGCGGCGTCCCGGGCGACCGCGTGCGACGCTTGGCCGGGAACGACATGGTCCAGTTGCATGATGATGTCGGCGCCGAGCCTGCGCTCGAGCTGAATCACCGACTCCGGAGTGAAACGATGTCTGGAGCCATCGACATGGCTGCTGAACTCGACGCCCTCCTCGTCGAGCGTCCGCAGCGTCTCCAGCGAGAACACCTGAAAGCCGCCCGAATCCGTGAGGATCGGGCCCGGCCATCCCATGAATGCGTGCAGTCCGCCGAGAGCGTGGATGAGGTCTGCCCCCGGCCGGAGATGGAGGTGATAGGCGTTGGCCAGCAACATCTCGACGCCCGCCCCGCGCAGCTCGCCGGGATCCAATGCCTTGACGGTCCCCACTGTGCCGACCGGCATGAACGCCGGTGTCTCCACGACGCCGTGTGGCGTCGTGAGCACGCCGGCGCGTGCGCGACCCGCGGTGGCGACCACTTCAAAGGAGAACTCGGGCACCGTCGAGATGATCGCCATCGCGTCGCCATACGAGTAGAAGCGGTACTGGCCGGCTACCGCCTCTCGATATGCACGCAAGGCGAGCTCGTAGCCGGCGAACGCGGCGACCAGCATGAGCAGCGTCGATCGCGGCAGGTGGAAATTCGTGATCAGGCGGTCCACCATCCGCCAGCGATACGGCGGACGGATGAATAGGCGAGTCTCCGCCGTGCCGGAGCGCAGCCCGCCGTCGGGCAGGGCGGCGCTCTCCAGGGTTCTGGCCGCGGTGGTGCCCACCGCCCACACATGGCGCGCGCCGCGACGAGCGGCCGCGATGATCGCGACAGTCTCCGGGGGGACGCTGTACCATTCCTCGTGCATCACGTGGGCGCCAGGATCCTCGGCCTCGACCGGCTTGAACGTCCCGGCGCCAACGTGCAGCACGACGTCGGCGCGCACCACGCCGCGTGCCTGCAGATCGGCGAGCAGCTCAGGCGTGAAATGCAGGCCCGCCGTCGGCGCCGCCACGGAACCACGCTCGCGCGCGTACACCGTCTGGTACCGATCGACATCTGCCGCGGTATCGGGACGCGTCACGTACGGCGGGAGCGGGACATGGCCAAATCGCTCGACGGCATCGTCGACCGCCATCTCGGTCCGCAGACGCACGATGCGGGTCCGTCGGTCGGTGACGCGCTCGATGTCGACGGTCAGCTCTGGTGCGATCACGACGGTGCGGCCGGCGCCGAGCTTCCCACCAGGGCGAACGAGCGCTTCGAACCGGTCCTCGCCAACGGGCCGGAGCAGCATGACCTCCGCCGGCGCGCCCGAACCCAGTCGTGTGCCGAGCAGGCGCGCCTTGAGCACGCGCGACGTATTGAGCACCAGCACATCGCCCGCCGGTATGAGCCCCGCGAGGTCGCGAAAGGTCCGGTGGCTGAGCGTGCCCGTCGCGCGATCCACCACCATCAACCGACTGGAGTCACGCGGCTCGACGGGGACCTGCGCGATCCGCTGCGGCGGCAGATCGTAATCGTAGTCGGAAGTCTTGTCACCGGGCACGGACGCGATGTTCGAGAGAAGAGTCGATCCTCTTATCCGAACAACTCCGGTTGCGCCGTCGTGGGAGGTGGGTCGTAGTCGAAGTGGCGATACGCAGCGGGTGTAGCAACCCGGCCGCGTGGCGTGCGTTGGAGAAAGCCGTTCTGCACCAGGAACGGCTCGTATACCTCTTCGATCGTGTCGGCGTCTTCCCCGACCGCGGCGGCGATCGTGCCGATGCCGACGGGGCCACCGTCGAACTTCTCGATGATCGTCCGGAGAATTCGGCCATCCATATCGTCCAGCCCGAGCTGGTCGACATCGAGCATCTGGAGCGCCTGTTTGGCGACGGCCTCGGTGATGGCGCCATCCGCGCGTACCTGGGCGAAATCGCGGATCCGGCGCAGCAACCGATTGGCGACGCGCGGCGTGCCGCGTGACCGTCGAGCAATCTCGCACATGCCGGCCGCATCGATCCCGACCTTGAGCACATCGGCGGTCCGCCGCACGATGGTCTCCAAGTCGGCTGTCGGGTAGTAGTTGAGTCGCTGCTCGATGCCGAATCGCGCGCGCAACGGCGGGGTCAGCATCCCCAGTCGGGTGGTCGCGCCCACCAGCGTGAATCGTTCGATGGGCATCGTGATGGTCTGCGCCTTCGGTCCGTCCGACAGTCGAATCTCGATCTTGAAGTCCTCCATCGCCGGATAGAGGAACTCCTCGATGATCGGCCGCAAGCGGTGAATCTCATCGATGAACAACACGTCGCCCTGGCGCAGATTGGTGAGCGTCCCGACGAGGTCGGCGGGCTTCTCGAGCGACGGTCCGGACTTTGTGTAGATGTTCGCGCCGACTTCGCGTGCAATGAGTTCGGCCAGGGTCGTCTTGCCCAGCCCCGGCGGACCGAAGAACAGCGTGTGATCCAGCGGCTCGCGTCGCACGAGCGCTGCGTCGATGTAAACGCGCAGGGTTTCCTTGACTTTCGGCTGGCCGATGAATTCGGCGAGGCGCTGCGGACGCAGCGACAACTCGACCGCCCCCTCTTCGGGCAGCTCATCCGGCGTCGTGATCTCGCGGCGCGGGGCGCCAGCGGCTCGGCTCGTCGCAGGTGCGGACATGGCTGGTAGAATATACCACCGAATGAAGGCCGAACTAGCGTCTAGCCTTCCATCACCTCATCTGGCTGAGCGCGGCCCGAATCATCTCTGCGGCGGGGCGCACGCCGCTGCCGTCGACCACCGCCCGGACGGCACGTTCCGCGTCGCTGCGCGCATAGCCAAGGCGCACGAGACCGAGAACGGCCTCGTCGACGGCCGGAGCAGCTGGGCGCGCGGGCTGATCTGCCTCGAACAGTGCTTCCAACTTGTCAGCCAGGTCGAGCACCAATTGGTCGGCGGTCTTCTTGCCAACGCGCGGGACGCTTCGCAGGGTGGGGACGTCCCGCTCCCGGATCGCCCGAACGAGTCGCTCGCTCGACAGCGTCGACAGAAGGCTCAGCGCAAGCGAGGGGCCGATTCCCTTTGCTCCCAGGACGGCCCGAAACACCTGCCGATCGTAGGGCCTGGCGAAGCCGAACAGCTGCCAGCCGTCCTCCTTGACCACGAGGTGGGTGTGCAGCGTGACGTCATGACCTGTCGCCGGCAGCGCTTCAAAGGTTGTGAGCGGCACTGCCAGGTCGTAGGCCACGCCGCCAGAGGTGAGGATCTCCGCGCGGTCGATATCCTTGCCGAGGAGCCGTCCCGTGACTCGTGAAATCACGGCAGCGCGACGCGTGCCGCGTGCGTCTCTGGTGATGACCCGTGGGCGCCGAAGGGGGTCCTCAGGCAATAGGTCAGCGCAGCCGCCACGCCGTCGGCAGCGTCGGATGGATAGGGGGCCGATCGCAGGCGGAGCAGTCGCGTCAGCATGAACTGCACTTGGGCCTTGGTGGCCGCACCAGTGCCGACGACGGCTTTCTTGATCGCTGCAGGCGCAAACTCATGGACCTCGATGCCTGCGCGCGCCCCCGCTAACAGCACCACGCCTCGCGCGTGGCCGAGGACCACAGTCGTGCGCACATTCCGCGCATAGAACACATCCTCGACCACCAAGGCGTCGGGGTGATGTCGCTCGATCAATTCGACGACCCCGTCATAGATGTCCCGCAATCGTTTGGGCAGCGGGTCACGAGGCCGCGTTCGAATGACGCCGCACTCGACCAGGACGGCTTGACGCGGGCCGTCGACCCGCCGGACGACTCCATACCCCGTGGCTGCGGTGCCGGGATCGAGGCCGAGAATGGTCACGCACGCGCCATGTCTGCGACATCCATGTCGAAATTCGCGTCGACCTTTTGCACGTCCTCGAGCTCCTCGAGCTCCTCGAGCAGCTTGACGAGCGACTCTGCGGTCTTGCCTTCGACGCGCACGGTGGTTTTCGGGATCCATGCGACTTCGCTCTCGACCACCCGGATCCCCTTCGCGTCGATCGCAGTGCGCACCGAGTGCACGGTCGCCGCGTCGGTGGTGACCACGAATTGATCGTCCTCGCGACGAACGTCCTCGGCACCGGCGTCCAGCGCAACCTCGAGGACGGCGTCTTCCTCGTGGGCGGTCGCGTCGAGGTAGATCTGGCCCTTGCGGTCGAACATCCAGGCGACCGAGTTGGTGGCGCCGAGATTCCCGCCTCCGCGTGACAGCTTGTGGCGGATCTCGGCCACCGTGCGCGTAGGATTGTCGGTCACCGTCTGGATCATGAGCGCGACGCCGCCCGGGCCGAACCCCTCGTACATGACCTCAGTGTACTGGACGCCTTCGAGCTCGCCGGTGCCCTTCTTCACGGCCCGTTCGATGTTTTCCTTCGGCATCGACGCCGCGCGCGCGTTCTCGATCGCGGTTCGCAGCCGCGGGTTGCCGCCCGGGTCACCGCCACCCTGCTTCGCCGCCACGGTGATTTCACGAATGAGCTTGGTGAACTGGGCCCCGCGCTTCGCGTCGGCCGCAGCCTTGTAGTGCTTGATCTGTTTCCATTTGCTGTGACCTGCCATAGTGGAAAAGATACAGGGGGCCGGGGGTTAGACGTTAGACGTTGGACGCTAAATGTTAGACGTTGGAAAGAAACCTCGGGGCCGGCAGCGGTGCACTTCACTGGCCCCGAGGTTTGTCTCTAACGTCCAACGTCTAACGTCCAACGTCTAGCGTTCCATCAGATCTTCAAACCGCATCCACTGCTTGTAGAAATACAGATCCACGTAGCCGGTCGGGCCGTTGCGATTTTTGAGCGCCAGGAGCTCGGTCGCGCCTTCAACGGTCAGGCCGCCCTGATACATCTCCTCGCGATAGAGACCGAGCACGAGGTCGGCGTGCTGCTTGACGGCATGGAGGACGCCGAAGTCATCAAGCGTCGGCCGCCGGTCCGAGCGCTCACGGACGCGCGCGTCGAGATGCGTGACGAGCAGCATGGCCACGCCGAGGTCGACCGCGACGGTCTTGAGCGTACGGACGGCTGACGCTAGTTCCTCTTCCTGCACGGTGCGCCCGGTGCTGAGCGTCTGCAGGGCATCGACGACGACCAGCTGGAGATCGCCGCGTGACCGAATCGCCTCGGTGAGTCCCTCGACACCGGGTGGCAATCGTTCGACCATGGGCGAGACGTCGCGCAACCGTAGGGCGGCGGCTCCGACGCTGGCTCTGGTCGCCTCGTCGAGCGATCCCCGACGCATGTCGTCGATGCGTGCGCGTCCTTCGAGCGCCAGCATGCGCTCGAGGACCCGGTCGGTCGTGGCCTCGCCGGTGAAGAACACGACGGGCACGCCGGAGAGCGCGGCGCGCAACGCCATGGCAAGGGCGAGCGCCGATTTGCCGCTGCTGACATCGCCGCCCAGGACGACGAGGTCGCCGCAGCGCATCCCGCCACCGAGAAACTGGTCGACGCTCGGAAAGCCGGTGGGTACCGTGTCGGCGGGACGCGTCCCGTCCGACCGTGCGTCGATGCGTCGAATGAGTTGCGACAGCGGCGAGATGTCGGTTGAGCGGGACACGAAGCGACCAGCGGTCGGTGGACGGGGAAATCGGGGTTGGGAGGTCGACGTACGGCCGCCCGGGGACTCGGTGAACCTCTCGGGCAGGACGACCGACCGAGGGTGTGGGTCAGGCGGCCGGTTTGACGAGCAGCGCGGCGAGGAGGCGCTCCAACTCCCGCCTCGAGGGCGTATCCAGAGAACCCCCCACGCTGTCGAGCAGATTCCGGAGCGTCTGCCGAAGCGCGGGGACATCGCCGTGGCCGGTCGCATCGATGACGCGGGCACAGGCGGTGCGAGCACCGGCCGGAAGCGCGATGGTCGCCAGCCACGCGCGAGCGCCCGCCACACGCCGGGTGCATGCCTCAACCGGCAGCGCGCGATCCGGCAGGACCCCGACCACGAGATGCGCGCACACCAGCGCCGCGAGCGCGACCTCGCGATCCCCGCCCAACTGCCGCCGTCCGGCGAGGTCAGCGAGGGCGGGCAGGGGGAACATTGGCGCCGTAAGGGCGTAAGGCGGGAGAGCGCCGAGCACCTACACGAATGTAGAGTGCAACGGTACATTCCGCACGAGATGCCATCTTCGTCCGCGTCCCCGTCGATGCTGCAAACAACCGTCGTTCGTAAGTCCGTGTTGTGGATCGACGATGAGGCTGATCTCTTGCAGTCGCATCGCATATTCTTGCAGCAAAGCGGGTACGACGTGGAGCTCGCAACCAACGCCGACGATGGCATCGAGCTGCTCCGTCGCCGCGCGTTTGACGTGGTCCTGCTCGATGAGCAGAATGCCGGGCAAGCGCGGACTCGCTGCGTATCGAGAGCTCCGTGAGCTGGCGCCCAATGTGCCCGTTGTGATGGTGACCAAGAGTGAAGAGGACGCGACGTTGACCGAGGCGATCGGTGCCAACGTCCGCGACTACATCACAAAGCCCATCAATCCACGGCAGGTCCTCACCGCGGTTCGCCGCATTCTGGAGGGCCCGCGGATCCGGCAGCAGGCCCTGGCACGGCGATTCGTCGATCGCTTTCGCGCGATCGAGCTCGAGCGGGCGCGCCCGCTGGACTGGCGTGGCTGGATCGAGCGCTACAGCGAGTTGATGTCCTGGGACGTCGAGTTGGCGGCCGCTGGCGAGATGGGACTCTACGAGTCGTTGCGCGGCCTCTACGCGGACATGCATCGCGAATTCGCGACGTTCATGGCCACTGCGTACCCCGCGTGGCTGCGCCACCTCGAGGGAGATCGCCCGCCGCTGTCCGTGGATGTCATCGGCGAGTTCCTCGTCCCGATACTCGCTCGCGATCGCGCGGCGGTGTTCATCGTGGTCGATTGTCTCCGACTCGATCAGTGGATGGCGCTCGAGCCGCTCCTCGCTCCACAATTCGACGTCGAAGTCACCCACCACTTCTCGGTACTGCCGACCGCGACGCCCTACGCGCGAAACTCGCTGTTCAGCGGACTGTTCCCGGGAGAGATCGCGGCGCGGTTTCCGGATTGGTGGGGCCCCGGCGCTCGTGACGACGAGACCCTCAACGCACACGAGCGCGAGCTGCTGGACGCCCAGCTGGTCGAGCTCGGGCGCCAAACGCCGGTGCGCTACGCCAAGATCTCCACTGCGGCGGATTCCGACGATCTCGAGCGTCGGTTGCACGCGGCTATCGCCCCCGACGGCGTCTCGGCGTTCGTGTTCAACTTCGTGGACCTGCTGACGCACGGGCGCAGCGAGTCGGCCATTCTGTACGAGGTCGCCCGCGACGAGATCGCGCTCCGACAGTTGACGGTGCAGTGGTTCCAGCGGTCCGCCCTGCTCGGAGTGCTGAAGGAAGCCGCGCGCCGTCGCATCACGGTGCTCCTGACCAGTGATCACGGCTCCATCCACTGTCAGACGCCGGCAACGGTGTACGCCAAGCGCGATGCGACCGCGAATCTGCGGTACAAGTTCGGTGAGGACGTGCGCGCCGAGCGTCCGGAGCAAGCCCTCCTGTTCCCCGACGCGGATGAGCTCCGTCTGCCGCACCGGGCGCTAGGGGCGCATACGCTGCTCGCTGCCGGTGATTCGTTCTTCGTGTACCCGACGAAGCTGCGGGAGTATCAGAGTCGGTACCGAGGGTCTTTCCTGCATGGCGGGGTCACGCCCGAAGAGGTCATCCTCCCCGTGGCGCTGCTCACACCGCGGCGATAACGGGGGCATCGAGTTCCTGGCATGAGCGCCGCGCCCGTACGGGTGCCGACGACGTCGTCCGACGCGGGATCCGAGACGACCAGCGTGGCCACCGGCCCGGCTGCCTCACCACCGGCACGCCCGGTAGCTCCCGGCCAGCCTCCGCCGCCTCGGAGCAAGGGCGGCACGGAGGACGGCGAGGTAGGCGCGTCATCGCAGCGCGTGATGTATCGTCGGCTGCTCGCATTCCTGCGGCCGCACCGGTGGCTCATGGTCTCCGCGATCGCATCCAGCATCCTCGCCGCGGGGCTCGATGGCTTCTCCTTCGCGATGCTGATCCCCTTTCTCCAATCGCTGTTCGGGGATCAGCCATTGCCCGTGGGTACGGGGCCACTGACGCAGTTCCTGAGCCTCACCATTGGGTCACTGCTCAAACCCGCCGACAAGATGGGGTCGCTGCAGGTCGTGATCGTGATCATCCTCGTCGCGGTGACGGCCAAGAACATCTTCGTCTGGCTCGGCGGCAACCTGGGCGCGCAGCTACAGGAGTACGTCACCCGCGACATGCGCAACTCGGTGTACGCGCACCTCGCGAGGTTGCCGCTACCCTATTTCACGCGGACGCGAGGCGGTCAGATCACCGCCAGGATCCTGGTCGATACGGATCAGACCAAGGCTCTCATCACGCAGCTGGTGACTTCCGGGTTCCAGAACATCGCGTTCATCATCGTCAACCTCGCGGTGATGTTCGCGATCTCCTGGCGTCTGTCGCTCATCTCGCTGGTCGTGGCTCCTGCGGTCACGGGCATCCTGCAGCCGCTGCTGCGCCGGCTACGGAAGAACTACCGACGCCTGCGGGAGGACTATGGCGAGATGATGAGCGTGCTGCAGGAGGTGGTGGCCGGCATGCGGCTCGTCAAGTCGTTCCGAGGCGAGCCGTACGAGGAGCAGCGCTTCGAGGAGGCGAGCGGTCGGTATTCGCAGGCGCTCGTTCGGGTGACCAAGCTCGCGTTGCTGTCGCAGCCCATCACGGAGATTCTGGGCACGATCGTGGCGGCCGGCCTCCTCTGGATCGCGGCGCGCGAGGTGTTGGTCGATCACACGCTCCTGGGCTCGCAGCTCATCGTCTTCCTCGCGGTGTTGTTGAAGACGTTGCAGCCGCTCAAGCAGGTGACGTTGATCCCGACAACAGCGCAAGCCTCGTTCGCGGCGGCGGAACGCTTCTTCGAGATCCTCGATGAGCCGACGGAGACGGCGACCGATCGCGGGACGCGAACGGCGGACGCCGCCTTCGACTCGGTGCAGTTCGACGGCGTGTGCTTCGCCTACGCGCCAGAGCGCGACCCGGTGCTGATCGACGTATCGTTCACCGCGCGGCGAGGCGATGTCGTCGCGATCGTCGGGGCGAGCGGCGCCGGGAAGAGCACGCTCGTCGACCTCATCCCCCGATTCGCCGAGCCGACGGCAGGCCGGATCATCCTCGGCGGCGTCGATACGCGCGACATCGCGTTGCCGGCCTTGCGGAGCCTCACCGGGATCGTGAGTCAGGACACGGTGTTGTTCAACGACTCCGTACGACGCAACATTGCCTACGGCGGCGACGGGCAGTACAGCGACAGCGAGGTCGAGCAGGCGGCCCATGCCGCCAACGCCCACGGGTTCATCACGGAGCTCCCGCAGGGATACGACACCGTGCTCGGTGAACGCGGTACGCGCCTGTCCGGTGGACAGCGGCAGCGTCTGGCCATCGCTCGGGCGCTGCTCAGGGATCCACCGATTCTCATTCTGGATGAGGCCACATCGTCGCTCGACACCGAGAGCGAGCGGCTGGTGCAGGAGGCGATCGATCGATTGCTGACCGGCCGCACCGTCTTCGTCATAGCACACCGCCTGTCGACCGTGGTCCACGCCAACCAGATCCTCGTGCTGGAGCGCGGCCGCGTCGTCGAACGCGGCACGCACGACGAGTTGCTGGCTCTGCGCGGTGCGTACCACCGCCTCTACGCGCTCCAATTCCGCGACGGTGAGGGCGTCGAAGCGGAGGCCCTCGACGGGGCGGCCGCCAACGGTAGCTCGAGCTGACGCGTGCGCGTCATGTTCTACTACTCCGCGCCGGAGTGGACTGGCAGCGCGCGCGCCTTTGCGGCGGCCGCGCGTGGGCTGGCCGGGCGTGGCTATCAGGTCACCTTCGTCTGTCCGGGGGATGGCCAGGTCGAGGCACGGGCGGCGGCGGAAGGGTGCGACGTCATCCCGCTCTCCCCTGGCGGATCCTTGCTGCTCCGCAGCTGGCGTCTGCAGCGGATCCTGAGCGAGAAATTCGTCGAGACGGTCTTCGTCCACACCGAACCGGAGCACATAGCGGTCGCGCTTGCCATGCGCCTGGCAGGGCGCGGCGGGGTCGTGCGGCGCGTGCCCGCCGGCAGCCGACCAGCGCTCGGGCGCCGTACCCGGTGGGCGCTTCGACTCGCCGCCGGTGGCTTCGTGTGCACGGATGCCACGGATGTCTTGAGCGTGGAGCACGTACCGCGGGCTCGTCCGCCGCTCATCGCCGATATCGGAGTCGATACGGAACGCTACGACGAGCTGCGCGCGGTGAGCGCCGCGGCGCTGGGCGGCGGGCCCGGCTCGCGGGTCGTCGTGTGCGTGTACGAGCCGAGTCAGCGCCCGCGCATGGCCGGCGTGCTGCGCGCCATCGCGCTCCTGGCACCCCGGCACCCGGAGCTGCACCTCGCGATCCTGGGGCCGTCGCTCGGACAAGAGGATGTGCGCATGCACGCAGCCGCTTTGGGTATCACGCGCCACATCAGTTATCTCGGCGAGCGCGATGACGACCTCGCGGTGCTCCGCGCCGCCGAGGTGGGATGGGTGGTCGCTGCCGCTGACAGTGCCGCGTACGCTACGCTGGATTTCATGGCCATGCGAACCCCGGTGCTGGCGGATCGCGATACGATTGCGGCACGCTACATTGCGGACGGCATTACGGGCGCACTGCTCACGCCGGGCGAGACGTCTGCAACGGCGGCGATCCTCGCCGGATTGCTGGCCCAGAATGGACAGCGAACGGCGATGGGCGCCGCCGGTCGGGCGCGTGTGGCCCGCGAGTACAAGGAATCGACGATGCTCGATCTGCTCCAGCAGGCGGCGGATGTGGCGCGGGACCGCTCGCAATGGGCGGGGTGATCGCGCGGCGTGCGCCCCGTGCGGCATCTCTTGATCACCCAGGACTATCCACCGATGGGCGGCGGGATGGCCCGCCGACATGTGGAGCTCGCCCGGCGGTTGGATGCGGGCGGCGTCACGGTGTCGACGGTCGCGGCCGATCCGGCACGCGCAGCCGATGCCGTGGCATTCGACCGTGGTGAGGCGTACGAGATCGTTCGGCAGCCGTTCCCGTTCCGCGGAGCGAAGACGGTATTCAATCAGGCGCGCTGGGCGAAATGGTTGGTTCCTCGAGTGGATGCGAGGCGTCGCGGAGCGGCGGACATCGTCCACTGTGGCAATGTGCGACCCGCCGGCTATCCGACATGGTGGGCGCACCGTTCGACCGGCGTGCCGTATCTGGTCTACGTGTACGGCGGCGATCTGCTGCGAGAGCGCCGGAAGCTGGCGTCCGTCCCGCCGGAGCGATGGCTCAAGCGATGGACGGCGCGGCGCATCTTCGAGGACAGCGCGGGGGTCGTTGCCATCTCGGACTGGAGCGCAGCATTGTGCCGCGACGTCATGGCCCAGAGCGGCGTGGCGCACGTACCGCCGGTCTTGGTCAATCCCTTAGGCACCGACCCGGAGCAGTTTCAGCCCGGACGCAACACCGGCGCGCTGCGCCAGCGTCTGGGGCTGGGCGACGCCCCACTGCTCGTGACCGTCGCACGGTTGGTTCCACACAAGGGCGTCGATGTCGCTCTGGCCGCGATGGCGATGTTGAGTGGTGACCACCCGACACTCCGATATCTCGTCGTCGGCGACGGCGAGGACGCGGCGCGACTCGCCGAGCGCGCGCGAGCGCTGGGCCTGGGCGACCGGGTGGTCTTCGCTGGCACGCTGCCGGATGCCGACATTGCCGAGGCCTATGCGACGGCGGAGATGTACGTCGGGCTATCGCGGGTCGATGCGGAGATCAACGCTGAAGGATTCGGCATCGCGTTCATCGAAGCTGCTGCGAGCGGGATCCCAGTGGTGGCCGGAGACTCGGGCGGTGTACGCACCGCGGTGCGGGACGGCGAAACCGGCATCGTTGTCGACCCAACGGACGCGCGCGCCGCGGCGGCCGCTATCGGTCAGCTTCTGCGCGATCCGGAGCGCCGGCACGCAATCGGACGCGCAGGTCGGCGCGCGGCCGTGGAATACTTCAACTGGGAGCGCGTCGCGCAGGATGTCCGTGAGTTCGCGGCGGCCGCGGTCGCCAATGCCCGGCCGCCGATCGCCTCGGAAATTCCCGTGCTGCGCGAGTGATGGCGACACCGAGCGATGTCCTCGAATATGCCGCCCTCCGTACGGGCCTCGGCGCTGCGGCGTGCATCCCCTTGAGTGCGGCGAGTGCGATCGCGGCGCGGGTTGCGACGCTTGGATACTGGCCGTTGCGCGTGCGGCGCGTCGTCGTCGAATCGCAGCTCGCCGCAGCGTTCCCTGACTGGGACCAAAGCGCCGTACGCCGCGTCGCCCGCAAAGCGTACGAGCACCTCGGACGCACGGCTGTCGAGGCCGCGCTTCTGCCGACGCTCTCACACGCGCGCGTGCGGGCAATGTTCGATGGGGAAGGGGACTGGCCAGTCCTCGCAGAGGCCCTGAGTCGCGGGCGTGGCGTCATCGTCGTCACCGGACACATTGGCAACTGGGAGCTCGCCGGCGCCTACATCGCCGCGCGTGGGGTCAGCGTCACCGGCGTCGTGCGCCGGATGACCAACCCACTCTTCGATCGATATCTCACGGCCACGCGCGAGCGGGCCGGCTTGGCCGTCATCGCAGATGATCCGGTCCGGAAGGTGCCACGCGCCCTCACACGCGGTCACGTGGTCGCGCTCGTCGCGGACCAGGGCGTCAAGGGCATGGCCTCGACGTACGTCCCCTTCTTCGGCCGCCTGGCGAAGACTCCCCGCGGGCCGGGCGTCTTCGCCCTGCGACTCGGCGTCCCCCTCGTCGTAGGCACCGCCATCCGACTACCGGGCGGCAAGTATCGCGCGCTTGTCGAGCCGGTCGAGGTCGTGGACACCGGCGACCGCGAGCGCGACGTCGAGGCGGTCGTCGCCCGCTACACGGGTGTGTTGGAGCGATGGGTCCGACAGTATCCCGAGCAATACTTGTGGCACCATCGTCGCTGGAAGCGACGGCCCGAAGAAGAGGCGCAGCTCGAGGATTACACGCGGAGAAGGGCATAATCCCGCGCACCCTTGCGAAGCAGGAAATACCCTCCGTTCAATGCCTCGTCACGCGGCAGGGTGCGGTCCGGGCCGCCGAGCTTCCGCCCGTTCGCCGATAGGCCGCCCTGCTCGAGCAATCGACGCGCGGCCCCTTTGGACGCCGCCAGCCCCGCCGCCACAAACGCGTCCAAGGTATCGATATCAGGTGTCGCGCCGCCGCTCTGGAGTGTCGACGACGGTATCTCGGCGGCGAGCGCCGCCAAGGCCTCGAGCGAGAGAGCGCGGGGATCACTGCGCCCGAACAGCAGCGCGGAGACCTCGACTGCGACGCGAGCGGCCTGTGCGCCGTGCACGCGGGTGGTCACCTCGAGGGCGAGAGCCTGCTGCGCCTCCCGGCGCCCCGGCGATTGCTGCGTCGCGACGTCGAGCGCCGCGATCTCCTCGCGCCCGAGCAAGGTGAAGAAGCGCAGGTAGCGCCCCACGTCGCGGTCGTCCGTGGTGACCCAGAACTGGTAGAACTGGTAGGGGGACGTGCGCCTCGCATCCAGCCATACGGCGCCCGCTTCAGTTTTTCCAAACTTGGTCCCACTCGCCGTCGTCACGAGCGGCAGCACGAGCCCATGGGCTTCGCCGCCGGCCGCGCGCCGGATCAATTCAGTCCCGGTCGTGATGTTCCCCCATTGATCGCTGCCGCCCGTTTGAAGCGTCACGCCGTCCCTGCGGTACAGCTCGAGGAAGTCGTAGGCCTGGAGCAGCATGTATGCGAACTCGGTGAAGGAGATCCCTCCCTCGAGGCGGGTTTTCACCGAGTCCTTGGCGAGCATGAAATTGATGCTGAAATGCTTCCCGACGTCTCGCAGAAACGACAAAGTGGGCAGCGGCACGAGCCATTCGGAGTTGTCCCGCATCAGCGCGCCGCGCGGGCCGGAAAAGTCCAGGAACCGTTCGAGCTGCGCGCGAATCCTGCTCGCATTGGCTGCGATCTGCTCCATGTCGAGCAACGGCCGCTCGGTGGCCTTGCCACTCGGGTCACCGATCAGCCCCGTGCCTCCACCGAGAAGCGCCACCGGTCGATGCCCGCCGCGCTGGAGGTGCAGCAGACCCATGATTTGGACCAGGCTCCCCACGTGCAGGCTGTCGGCGGTCGGATCGAACCCGCAATAGCCGGTGACGGACCCCGCGGCCAGCGCGTCGCCTAGACGGTCCGTGTGATCGTACAGGAGCCCTCGCCATTCGAGCTCACTGAGCAAGTTGGGCGGAGATGCATTGCTCGTCACGCGAGGCAAAATACGCAGGCGCAATTGCTTGCGCACGGCGGGGCCGAGTCTAGGTTTCCAGAAACCGGCACGAACCGCAGCAACGGGGCGCCTCCAACGGCGCTGTGCCTTGGTGTCAGGAGCGGTAACAGGGCTTATGGCTGAAGAGACGTACGGCGAGGATCGACGACGGAATCTCGAGCGGTTGCTCCGCACCTTGGCGGACCGGATCCGTGAGCTGGATGCGAGCGGCGCCCTGTTGGGCCGGGCAAACGAGCTCATGGAGTTGATTGGCGACGTCCGAACGGAGCTGTTCCACTACGAGGTCCGCGCGACATACGACACTCCGGAGGTCTCCGAGAACCGTCGCATCGTTGCCGAAGCCAAGTCGGATGAGCCAAAGTGGGACCGCTCCGATTGGAAACCCGATGACGAGGAAGGGGGAACCAAGTGGTGAGTGCTCGTGGAAGTGGTGGCTCGCGCGGGGGCCGAAAGGGCTCCTCCGCTACGCCGCGGTCGTCGAAATCAGCGCCACCGGCTGGTGGGCGGTCGAAGCAAGGTGGGTCAAATCCACGGCAGTTTCTGGCTGTGATTGTCGTCCTGGTGCTGGCCGGCGGCGCCCTGCTCGCATATCTCGCCCAACCGAAGCCTCCAGTCGTCAGCACCGTGGACCCCAACCTCCCGCCCGCCGTCGCCAAGGGGTACGTGCTCGGCCGGGCCGATGCGCCCGTCCACATCATGGAGTTCGCGGACTTCGAGTGCCCGGCGTGTGCGAACTACACGGTCGTGACCGAACCCGACGTCCGGAAGCGTATCATCGACTCCGGACTTGCACAGGTCACGTATTACGATTTCCCGCTTCCCATGCACAAGAACACGCTGGTCGCGTCCGAGGCAGCGGCCTGCGCCAACGACCAAGGCAAGTTCTGGGAAATGCACGACCGCCTGTTCCTGGGCCAGGGCGACTGGAACGGTGAAGCCACCAGCGACCCGGCGAAGGTCATGCGAGGCTACGCCAAGGATCTGGGTCTCGATGTCGATCGGTGGCAGCAATGCGTCGACCAGCGCGCCCACGCGCGCGACATCCAGGCCAACAAGGCCGAGGGTGATCGTCATCACGTGATGGAGACACCGACCTTCGTCATCGGCAATCGTGTCGTGCCGGGCGCCATCGGCTTCGACGAGCTGCGCGCCTACGTCGACAGCGCTCGCGGAGCGGCAGCCGGTCGCACGACCGCAGCGCGCTGACTCGTGCTTGACGTCGCGATCGCGGGGCGCCCGTGACCAAGCGGATGATCTTGGCATTGCTCGCGCTGGCCGGGCTCATGCTGTCGGCGTACCTCACGCTCTTCAAACTCGGCTACATTGGTCATCTCGCGTGCGGCCTCGGCTCGTGCGAGCGTGTGCAGACAAGTCGCTGGTCAGTGCTCTTCGGGATCCCGGTGGCGGCGTGGGGTGCTGCGTTCTACCTGGTCGTGCTGGCGAGCGCAGTGGTGGGTACGCAGCCCAAATTCGCCGATACCTCGGGCATCTCGTGGGTGCTCCTCGCCCTGACCGGCTGGGGAGTGCTGTTCTCCGCGTATCTGACATCGGTGGAGCTGTTCGCCATTCACGCGATCTGCGAGTACTGCGTCACATCGGCGGTGCTCGTCACCGTGATGTGTGCCGTAGCGGCGTCAGATGTGCGGGCTTTCCGGCGAGATTATAGCTCGGAACCGGTCACCGGCTGACTCGCGAAAACGCGCCGGTTCGGTTTGGGGTCTACTTTCTACTTTTTCTGCAGGTCTGCTCTCTAGCGCGCGCAGCGCGCTAGGCCCGCTTCGCGCTTCGCTGTCGCGACTCGGCGTCGTCGAGGCGGAGTCGCGGCCGCAGGTCGTCGTCGGCCCCTGCGGTCAGTTGGTCGGCATCGCGTGGGCCGCGCCGGGCGGCGACGAGGTCCTGGCCAATCGTGACGAGCGCTCGGGTTGCCACCGTGCTCGCAAGCGGCTCCGGGATGCCCATCACGCGGATGTAGGTGTCGATCGCGCGGTCGAACGAGAGCTCTTCAGCCAATGTGTCGACAAACATGAGTGCGTTGTCGACATGCGCCCGGACCACGGACTCTTCCGCGCGCGCCTGGGCAAGGCGCAAGCGACGCTCGGCAGCGGGCGACAGCTTCCGCGGGAAAATCGATTCGGGAAACAAACGTCCGAACACGCGTTTCAATATAACGGCTGAGCTTAAGCGCCGCACTCGACTACCGCGGCCACCAATTGATACCCTGACGCTGGACGCGGGCCGGGCGTCCTCGGCAACTCATTGGGCTGGCGGCGCATACGTGCCCTTAGCGTCCTTCACCGGGACCCGCGAGCCCCAAAAAGACGACCTCAGCTCTCTAGTGCCTCGTATTGCTCCTTGAGGCCGGCCACCACCGCTGGGTCTGCGAGGGTTGTGGTGTCGCCCAGGGCGCGGCCCTCGGCAATGTCCCGCAGCAGTCGCCGCATGATCTTTCCGGAGCGCGTCTTTGGGAGGTCGGCAGCAAACAGCACCTCGTCCGGGCGTGCGATCGCGCCGATTTTCTCCGCCACGTGGCTGCGCAGCTCTTCGCCAAGACTCGGGGATGACTGCCGGCCTGCACGCAATGTGACGAAGGCTGTGATCGCCTGGCCTTTGAGATCGTGACCGCGGCCGACGACGGCCGCCTCCGCTACTGCGGGGTGGTCCACAAGCGCGGACTCGACTTCCATCGTGCCGATTCGATGCCCGGCCACGTTGAGCACATCGTCGACTCGGCCGAGGATCCAGAAATACCCATCTTCATCCCGCTTGGCACCGTCACCCGGGAAATAGAGGTCCGCCCGCCCCGCCCATTTCGAGAAATACGTCTGCACGTACCGCGCGTCATCGCCCCAGATCGTGCGGAGCATCGATGGCCAGGGCCGGTCGAGCGCGAGGAAGCCGCCACCGACGGCGATCGTCTGGCCGTTGTGATCGAGTAGGTCAGCCGAAAAGCCGGGCAATGGCAGCGTGGCGCTCCCCGGTTTGGTCTCGGTCAGGGCAGGCAGCGGCGAGATCACGATCGCACCCGTCTCAGTCTGCCACCATGTGTCGACGATCGGACAGCGGCCGCACCCAATGCGATCGTGGTACCACATCCAGGCCTCGGGGTTGATCGGCTCCCCCACTGTGCCCAGGAGACGCAGTCGCGAGAGATCGTGTCGGGCGGGATACTGGTCGCCCCATTGCATGAACGCCCGTATCGCAGTCGGTGCCGTGTAAAGAATGGTCACACCGAGTGATTCGCACAGCGACCAGTAGCGGTCCTTGTCCGGCCAGTCAGGCGCCCCCTCGTACATGACCGTTGTCGCCCCATTGGCGAGCGGCCCGTAGACCACGTACGAGTGGCCCGTGACCCATCCGACGTCCGCGGTGCACCAGTAGATGTCAGTCTCGCGCAGATCGAATACGTCGCGGGTCGTCGCCGCGACGACCGTCAGGTAGCCGCCGGTCGTGTGCACGACCCCTTTGGGTTTGCCCGTCGTTCCGGATGTGTACAGGATGTAGAGCACGTCCTCGGCATCCATCTGCGCGGGCTCGCACTCGGTCGGCGCGTCGCGCATCAAATCATGCCACCAGACATCTCGTGGTGCCGTGAAGGGCGTCGACGGGTCGATGGTGGCCTGACGTTGCACGACGACAACACGCTCAATCGTCGGACAGCCCTGGATCGCCTTGTTGACGTTGCGTTTGAGCGGCACTGCCTGACCACGACGGAACCCGGTGTCCGCCGTGATGACGACCTTCGCCGATGCGTCGTTGATGCGATCGCGCAGCGAATCCGGGCTGAAGCCGCCGAACACGACCGAGTGCACGGCACCGATACGCGTGCACGCCAGCATCGCGACCGCAGCTTCGGGGATGAGCGGGAGATAGATCGCGACACGATCTCCGCGTCGCACGCCGAGTCGCTGTAGCGCATTGGCGCAGCGGTTCACATCCCGCGAGAGCTCGCCGTACGTCACCCGGCGTCGGTCACCGGGCTCGCCCTCCCAGATGATCGCGACCTTGTCGCGTTTCGTCGCCAAATGGCGATCAATACAGTTGACGGAAACGTTCAGCTTCCCGCCGACGAACCATTTGGCGTATGGCGGACGCCAGTCGAGCACCTGACTCCAGGGCGTGAACCACTCCAACTCCTTCGCCCGAGACGCCCAGTAACCTTCGAGATCGCTGGCTGCGCGAGCATACACGCCTGGATCTGGTACGACCGCGCCGCGGCCAAAGTCGGGCGGTGCGGGAAACCGCCGATTCTCTTGTAGGAGGACGTCGATGTCGTTCACGTGGGGAATTTGGGTATCGGCAGGGTGCGCGCGCTAGCGCGCCCGCGGCCCTGATCCTGTCGTTTACATTCCACGGGTGTCCGGACCAGGCAGTGTCCCGCTGGCCGTCGAGGCGCGGGGGCTCGGCCGTCGTTTCGCTGACCGGTGGGCCCTTTCGGGCATCGATCTCTCGCTCGCCGGTGGCGACTGCCTGGTCGTTTTCGGTCCCAATGGGGCGGGCAAGACGACCCTCCTCCGCGTCCTCGCAGGATTGCTCGAGCCGTCGCTCGGCGCGGCGCATGTCGATGGGATGCCCCTGCCGGGAGATGCCGAGGTTCGAGCCCGTGTCGGGTACATCTCGCACCACACGATGCTGTATCCGGCGCTGACGGCGCTGGAGAACGTGGCGTTTGCCGCTCGCCTCCAGGGCCTGCGGTCGCCGCGCGATGCGGCGCTGGGCGCGCTCGCACGCCTGCGCGTCGCCGATCGGGCGCACACGCCGGTGCGGTTGCTCAGCCGCGGCCTCCAACAACGGGTCTCGATCGCTCGGGCGTTCGTTCACAACCCGCGGATCGTGCTCCTCGACGAGCCATACACGGGCCTCGACGCGGTCGGCGCGGCAGCGCTCTCGAGTGCCCTTCGGCAACTCAAGAGCGCGGGTGCGGCACTCGTTCTCGTAACGCACAACATTGAAGAGGGGCTGGCACTCGCAACGACGGTTGCGGTCCTGCACGAGGGGCGCTTCCTCCGTGCGGAGTCTCGCGGCGCGATCGACGCTGCGGCCTTCGGAGCCGAGTACCGCGCGCTCATTGGCGCCGAAGGATGAGTCACTCCCTGGCGCCGATCCGCCCCGCGGAAGGTGAGCCGGTCCCGGTGGCGGCCGAACTCGCACCCGTGCGACTCGGGGAGCGACCGTCGCGATACCCGGCAACGCTGGCGGCGGCTTGGACCATTGCGCGCAAGGACCTCACGGTCGAGCTTCGCACGCGATCCGCGTTTCTGTCGGCGGCTGTGTTCACGGTACTCGCCGCGGCGATCTTCTTCTATTCGTGGGATCCGACGGCGGTAGCGGGACTCGATCTGGCTCCCGGCGTCATCTGGGTCATCTTCACATTCTCGGGCGTGCTGGGGCTGAACCGTTCCTTCGCAGCCGAGTTGTCTGACCGGGCGATTGATGGATTGCTCGGCGCGCCGATCAGCCGGGAAGCGGTTTTCCTAGGCAAAGCATTCGCGAATCTCGTGTTCCTCCTGGGGGTGCAGGCCGTTGCAGTGCCCGCGGTCCTGCTGTTTTACAACGTCACGATCAGCGCGTTCGGTGTGCTGCTGATCGCGGGCGTTACCATTCTTGCGGCAATCGGATTGGTCGCCGTCGGCACGCTCTTCAGCGCGATGGCGGTCAACACACGACTGGCGGAGCTGCTGCTTCCGGTGATCACCCTGCCGTTTCTGGTGCCGGTCGTGACCGCGGCGGCGCAGGCGACGGTCGTGATTGTCGCCGGACGGTCGATCGCCGATGCGGTGGCGTGGCTCAAGATTCTGACGGCGTACGACATTGTGTTCGTCGTAGCGTGCACATTGGCATATCCGTTCACGATTGAGCGCTGAGAGGCGGTGTGAAATGGGTGCGACTTCCCGGCCTGAGCTAACCAACCTAGTGGCCCACGATGCGCCCGCACCGTCGACCTCAGGGCGACTGTTCGGTTGGCTGTTCTGGATCGCGGTCGCCTGCGTCGCGGCCTCGGTTGTTCGAGACCTCGAGTTCACACCTGAGGAGGCGCTTCAGGGCGCGGCGCAGAAAATCCTGTATATCCACGCCCCAGCGGCCTTCACCGCTCTGTATCTCGCGTTCGCGCTCATGGCGGTTGCGAGCGTGCTGTATCTCTGGCTGCACGACGCCAAGCTGGATCGTGTCGCCGCGTGTGCCGCCGAGGTGGGGCTCGTGTTTACCACGGTCGTGCTGGTGACTGGTCCGCTCTGGGCCAGGCCAGTATGGGGGACCTGGTGGTCGGGGGACGCGCGCCTCACGGCGACATTGTTTCTCTGGCTCATCATCCTGGCGTACCTGATTCTGCGGCAGGCCGTCGAGGATCCGGCTCTCCGCGGTCGCTATTCCGCGGTCTTGGCCATCCTCGCGGGGCTGTTGATTCCGTTTATCCACCTCACTGTCTATCTGTTTCGGACGCTCCACCCCCAACCGATCTTCCTCAAGCCGAGCGCTCCATTGGCGCCGCCGGAAATGGCGATGACGTTTGCACTGGCGTTCGGTGCGTTCGCCTTGCTGTTCGCGGCGTTGCTCCGTGCACGCTATCGCCTCGCCATCATCATCGAGACCGCTGCGGCTGAGGCAAGGCTCCCGGCCGCGCAGCCGGCGCCGGCGTCTTCACCCGCAGCCACGCGAGGGGTCCCGTAATGCCTCCGCAGAATGCGGGCTACATGCATGCAGCGTACGCGGCAGCGGGGATCATCTATGCCGGTTACGCGTTGTCGATCTGGTGGCGAGCTCGCAGAATCAGGCGGCGAGGTCGACCGGGGCACGACGCGCCTTCCTCGCATGGCGAACGCTGACTGGGCGTCTGCGTGACGGCTGACCGCCCGATGTACGCGGCACGGCGAGGCACGGTCTATCTCGTCGGCGCGGGGCCGGGTGACCCGGGCCTCATCACGGTGCGCGCTCGGGAGCTGCTCGCGAGCTGTGATGCCATTGTCCACGATGCGCTGGTTCCGCGCGAGTTCCTGGCCGGCGATGCGCAGCTGCATTTCGTGGGCAAACGAGGCGGGGACGAACGATCGGCGCGGCAACAGGATATCAACGCCACGCTCATCGACTTGGCGCGCTCGGGCAAAGCCGTCGTGCGACTCAAAGGCGGGGATCCCTTTGTCTTTGGACGTGGCAGCGAGGAGGCGCAGGCGCTTGCCGCGGCGGACGTGCCGTTCGAGGTCGTACCAGGCGTGACGGCGGGCATCGCCGGCGCTGCGTACGCAGGGATTCCGGTCACGCACCGGGGGATCGCGACAGCAGTCACGTTCGTGACGGGAAACGAAGACCCCGCCAAAGGCGGTTCGCAACTGGACTGGGACGCCGTCGCGCGGTCCGGCGCGACCATTGTGCTCTACATGGGAGTGCAGCGACTGCCGGAGATTGCCGCATCGCTCGAGCGCGCGGGCTTGAGCCCGGATACGCCGGCAGCGGCGATTCAGTGGGCGACGACGGGCGCTCAACGAACCGTCGATGGGACGCTCGCGACCATCGCGCGGGAGGTGCGTGCCGCCGGGCTGGAGGCGCCAGTCCTCACGGTGATCGGACGGGTGGTGGCGTTGCGAGACCAGATCCGCTGGTTCGATCGCCTGGAGGTCCGTCCCCTCCTCGGGCGGCGCATCCTGGTGACCCGCCCGGCGACTCAGGCCAGCGGTCTCTCCGATTCGTTGCGGATGCTGGGCGCTGTGGTGCGAGAGCTGCCCGCGGTGCGCATCGAGCCCCTCGATCGCGGTCCCCTTCGGGACGCCCTGGATCGGCTGAACGAATACGGGCACATCGTCTTCACCAGCCCAAACGCGGTGCGGATCGTGTGGGAAGTTCTCCTCTGCTCGGGCCGGGATGTCCGGGCCTTATCCGGTTTGATAGTCAGCGCAATTGGACCCGCGACGCGCGACGCGCTGCTCACTCGCGGCATCACTGCCGACGTGACGCCATCGCAGTACGTTGCAGAAGGGCTGCTCGACGCGCTCGCGCGACGCGCGGACGTGCAGGGACGACGGGTCCTGTACCCGGCGGCGGCGGACGCGCGCGACGCTCTCCCCTTGGGACTGCGCCGGCTCGGAGCGAGCGTCGACGTCGTGGCCATTTATCGCTCTGCTGTCGATGCTGATGGCGCTGGGCAAATGCGCGCAGTGGTCGCGTCGGGCTCGGTCGACCTGGTGACGCTCGCGTCAGGCGCGGCTGCTCGGGCGTATGCGGGCGCGGTGGGCCCCGACCTCGTGACGCGTGTGCCCGGTGTTTCCATCGGGCCCGTCACGTCCGAAGCGGCGCGAGCTGCGGGCATCCGGGTCGCGGGAGAAGCGCGTGTGTCGACGATACAAGGCTTGGTCGACGCCGTCGTCGCGCTGAGCGCGAGCGACAGATCCGGCGGGCGATCGAGCGGGCATCCATCGCTGGCGAGGAGTGAGTCGGGCGCCGTGATCGAAGCTCCAACGTCGGAGCGAGGCTCTTGACTCCCAGCACGAAGCGCGCGGTGTCGACGCCAAGCGCCACAGGCGCATCCGTCGTGCGAATCGGTACCCGCGCGTCGCAGCTGGCGCTGAAGCAGGCGCGACTCGTTCAGGAAGCGCTCGCCCGGCAGGGGCTCATGGGCGAGCTCGTGACGTTCACGACGACGGGTGACAAGCACCTCGACGAACCGCTGAACGCGATTGGGGCCAAGGGGCTGTTCACGCAGGAGATCGAGCGCGCCCTCGAACGTGGCAAGATCGATTGTGCCGTCCACTCGCTGAAGGATCTGCCGACGGAGCTCGGGTCTGGTCTCGCCATCGTTGCGGTGTTGCCGCGGGCGGACGCACGCGACGTGCTCGTCCTGAGCAGCACGGCGCGCGCAGTGGGTCTCGCTGATTTGCCGCGTGGCTCTCGTGTCGGCACATCGAGTCTGCGCCGCCGTGCACAGCTGTTGGCCGCGCGCCCCGACCTGGAGGTCGTCGAGCTTCGGGGGAACGTGCCGACGCGGCTACGAAAAGTCGACGAGGGGCAAGTGCACGCGGCGATCCTTGCAGCCGCGGGCCTGTTGCGGCTCGAGGCCACGCAGCACATCGCGGCGTATCTCGACCCGCCGCAGTGGCTGCCCGCGGCAGGGCAGGGCGCGATCGCGGTCCAGGTCCGCATCGACGGTACCCGGACTCGTGAGCGCCTCGAGGGCCTCAACGACGCCCCGACCATGGCCGCAGTCCAGGCAGAGCGCGCGTTTCTCGCCGCGATGGACGGTGGATGTCAGGTCCCGGTTGGTGCTCTGGTGATCGGCGCGGCCGGTGAGATCGGTGTGCATGCAGGGGGAGCCACGAGTCCGGCAACGCTCCACGGTTTCATCGCCGACGTCGCGGGGCGCCGGGTGATCCGCGGGTCGCGTCGTTTGACTGACGATCCTTTCGCATGCGGCCGGGCTCTCGCCGCCGAGCTCCGCGCACGTGGAGCCGAGGAGATCCTCGCTGGGCTCCGTAGTCTGCCGCGCGTCGTGGCGCCGCAGCCGGAATAGATTTCGGCATGCCTTCCTTCCCGTCGGCACGGCCGCGGCGTCTGCGTCGGACCCCCGCGCTGCGGCGCCTGGTGCGGGAGCACCGGTTGGATGCTGCCCAGCTGGTCCTCCCGGTGTTTGTCCGCTCGGGCGCGGAGCGCCGCCACCCGGTGCCGTCGATGCCCGGTGTCGCGCAAACGTCGATCGATGAGATGCTGCGCGACGCCAGCGCGGCGGTCGAGGCAGGAGTCGGCGGGATCATGCTGTTCGGGCTTCCGGACCGAAAGGACTCGATCGGATCGGAGGCGTGGGACGACCAGGGTGCCGTGCAACAAGGGGTACGTGCGCTCAAGCGTGAGTTCCCGGAGCTCGTGACGATTGCGGATGTCTGCCTCTGCGAATACACCGATCATGGGCATTGCGGTGTGCTCAATGCGCATGACAGCGTGGACAACGACGCGACGTTGGAGTTGCTCGCGCAGGTGGCCGCGTCCTACGCGCGCGCGGGAGTCGACGTCGTCGCGCCGAGCGACATGATGGATGGCCGCGTGCTGGCGATTCGCGACGCCCTCGATGCCGCCGGGTTCGCCGAAACGCCGATTCTCAGCTACGCCGCCAAGTACGCGTCCGCGTACTACGGGCCGTTCCGCGAAGCGGCGGAATCGGCACCTCGGCGGGGCGACCGACGCGGCTATCAGATGGATCCGGCGAACGCTGACGAAGCCATCCGTGAGGTCAACCTCGACATCGAAGAGGGTGCGGACGCGATCCTCGTGAAACCGGCTGGGCCGTACCTCGATATCGTGCGGCGCGTGAAGGTCGAGACTGGCTACCCCGTTGCCGCGTATCAGGTCAGCGGAGAGTACGCCATGATCTGCGCCGCTGCCGAACGGGGCTGGATCGACCGCGAGCGGGTCGTGATGGAGTCACTGCTCGGGATCCGCCGGGCCGGCGCGGATTTCATTGTGACGTATTTCGCGACTGAGGCCGCGCGGGTGCTAGCGCACCCGAGAGAGTAGAACCACGGTAAGTAGAGAGTAGACAACTACAAAAGGCCGGTGTCGTGGTCTACTTTCTACTTTCTGAGCTTCTACTTTCTCGGGCGCGAAGCGCCCGCGGCCCCAGACCCGCCGTTCATGCGCTACCGCACATTTCCCAACACCACGGTCACGGCCAGCGAAATCGGCTTCGGCACATGGACACTCGCGACGGGGTGGTGGGGCGAGAAGAGCGACGCCGAGGCCGTGGCGCTGTTGCGGGAGTCGCGCGACGCCTTCGGCGTCACGTTCTTCGACGCGGCTGACGCGTACGGTAATGGCCGGGCGGAGCGCCAGCTCGCCGAGGCGTTTCGCGGGCAACGCCACGCGATGGTCTACGCGACCAAGGTGGGGTACGATATCTATGACGAGGCCGCGCAGCGCGCGCGTCGCGGTCAGGCTGAATTGCCGATGCGAACCGACCCGGCGTACATCCGGCTTGCGGTCGAGCGCTGTCTCGAACGGTTGGAGACGGACTACATCGACGTCTTGCAGATTCATAACGCCAAGATGGAGCACGTCCGCGATCCGCTGGTTTGGGACACGCTCCGCGACCTCCAGCGGGAGGGCAAGATCCGCGTCTGGGGGGCGGCGTTCGGCCCGGCGATCGGGTGGCTCTACGAAGCGGTCGAGCTGTGTGAGCGGGAACCCGACGTCGGCGCAATCCAGATGATCTGGAACATTCTCGAGCAACACCCGGGAACGGCCATGATCGCTGCAGCCCGGCAGCACGCGCCGCACTGCGCGTTCACGATCCGGGTGACGCACGCCTCCGGAATGCTCGAAGGGAAGTACACCGAGGACACCGTCTTTCCCGCGCACGACCATTGGCGCCACCGGCCGCGGTCGTGGCTGGTCAATGGCATCCAGAAGACTCGAACACTCGAGTTCTTGAGCGAGCGGATGACGCTTGGGCAAGCCGCTCTCAAATGGCTGCTCGCCGACCCGCTCGTCGTCTCGACCCTGCCCAACATGTACGATCGCGACCAGTTGCGGGAGTTCGCGGAGGCGAGCGACCAACCAGATCTCGCGTCCGAGCAGCTCGAGCGTGTGGCCGCGCTGGCAGCGCAAAACTTCGGGGTGAACGAACCTCCGATGAGCTACAAGGGCACGATGGAGCGGGCCGAGAGTGTGTCGGGCTACGGAGTTAACTCGCCGTGGTCTGGTGGTTCGGCCGCCACCTCTGCCGAGGACCGGAGGAGCACGTAGTCGTAGAGCATGGCAGCCAGGATACTGCCAATGATCGGTCCAATCCAGTACACGGATTGTCCGACGTAGCTCGACGACACGAACGCCGGCCCGAAGGAGCGCGCGGGGTTCATCGAGCCGCCAGTCAACGGGCCGATGGCGAGGATGTCCGCGGCGATCGTCAGCCCGATCGCAAAGCCGCCGACTTTTGGCGCCCGGGGGTCGACGGCTGTCCCGAATATGACAAACGTCAGGAAAAAGGTCGCGATGCCTTCGAGCACGAGCGCCTGTCCCCATGAGGTGCCGACGGCAATTTCCTGAATCGTCCCGTGGACCGCGGCGAACTGGTCGGCAGGCACGAGCACCTTCAGGGCAAATGCGGCCAGCGTCGCTCCCAGGACCTGTGCGACGATGTAGAGGCCTGCCATCATGGGCTCAATGCGGCGGACCGCGAGAAATCCGAGCGTCACCGCGGGGTTCAGATGACCCGAGATGCGCATCGTGGCGGTCACCATGAGGGCGAGAATCAGCCCATGGGCCACCGCGACTGCCAGCAGACCCGCTGCGCCGGCGCCGCGCATGGCAACGATGGCACCCCCACCCACGAAGACCAACGCAAAGGTACCGACGAATTCCGCACTAAAGTGGCGCTCGGGATCACGCATTGATTCCACTCCGCGGGTAAGAGGCGGGGAGAAGCTATCGCCGCGCGCGCGTGCGCGCCACGAAACGGCCGTTCAGTCGAGCCTGACGTCAGTCAGCTCGCTTCATCACCAGCACCGCATTCACGCCGCCGAAGCCGAACGAATTCGACAGCGCCACGTCGACCCGCTGGGTCCGGCCGCTGCTCGGCACGTAGTCGAGATCGCACTCGGGATCGGGCGATGTGAGGTTCACGGTTGGTGGGAGCCACTCGTGCTCGAAGCTCAACGCGCAGATCGCCGCTTCGATGGCGCCCGATGCACCGAGTGAATGGCCATAGTAGCCCTTCGTGCCGCTGACGGGCATCCGATAGGCGTGGTCCCCGAAGACCTGCTTGATCGCGAGCGTTTCGGTCGGGTCGTTGAGCGGCGTGGAGCTCCCGTGCGCATTGATGTACCCGACTTCGTGCGGCTCGACATGCGCATCCCGGAGCGCGATGCGCATCGCTCGTGCCGCCTGGCTCCCATCGGGTCGGGGCGCAGTCATGTGAAACGCGTCGTTCGTCGACCCATAGCCAAGCATCTCGGCATAGATGTGGGCGCCGCGCGCCCGCGCCCGCTCCAATTCCTCGAGCACCAGGACGGCGGCACCCTCACCCATCACAAACCCGTCGCGATCCTTGTCGAAGGGCCGTGACGCATGCGCCGGATCGTCGTTGCGCACGGACATTGCCCGAATGATCGTGAACGCGCCGTAGCACAGCGGTGCCAGCGGCGCTTCTGCGCCGCCGCAGAACATCACGTCTGCCTCACCCTCGCGGATACACCGAAATCCGTCGCCGATCGCGATCGACCCCGAGGCGCAGCTCATTCCATTGGTCGAGTTGCGGCCCGTCACGCCAAGGTCGATCGCGATATTGCAGCTCGAGGCGCCACCAAAGACGGAGAGCGCCAGCCCTGCATTGACCGCGGGCAGACCATGCCCCAAGTATCGCCCCAGCTGCTCCTCGGCATACCCGATTCCAGCCAACGCACTGCCCATCATCGTACCGATCCGATCGCGGTCCTCGCGGGCCATATCCAGGTCCGCATCGGCTGCCGCCATCCGCGCCGCGACCACGGAGAATACGGCGTACCGATTCATGCGCTTCAGGCGCTTCGATTCGAGGTGGTCGGCCGCCACGAAATCGCGCACTTCGGCTGCCACCTGGCTCCGGAACGGTGATGGATCGAAGAGCGTCACGAGATCAACCGCGGATCGCTCCCGTTGCAGCCCGCACCACAGCCCGTCGGCGGTCAGCCCGATCGGCGTGATGGCCCCGATCCCTGTCACTGCGACCCTGCGAGGTTCAGTCATCGGCGTGCTCGTACCTGTGTTTCAACGTGAGCTCACGGTCCCGTCTTGATGTGCCGGGCTGTCACCGCGGACGCGCTGTTCGGCAACCGTTGCCAATCCACGGAGTGTGCGCGCGGCGATCGCGTGAATGAACACTGGCCCGATGACGCCGCTTGCCACAGTGGGACCTACGAGTGGCCACCGAGGCCCGTCCCACTCGTGCAAAATACGCACGAACGTCGCCAGGGGCGCCGTCGACGGGGTGAAACGCTCTGGCCATGGGGTGAACGACCATTCGACGTCCATGCCGCGAGTGATGCCGCCGACATGGCGAAATCGGATACTCGGATTGCCGTGCGGGGGCCGAAGGACCTGCATCGCTGCCACCCACCAGACAGGCCAGTGGAACGGGCCGAACGCCCGCTGGGCCGCCATGGTGACGAGTCCGCCACCATCCGACCGGCGCTCCCGCATTTGGACGGCACGATAGTGCCCCAGGTGTGTGGGCCACGCCTCGACAGCTCGGACGAGCTCGAACATTCCGTCCAGCGGCGCGCGCACGATGCGCTCGTCGACCGTACGCACGCGTCGGCCGGTCGGCATTGGTCCGAGCGCGAACGGCTCGGTCATTGCGGCCTCGGCAGGCTGGCCGCAAGTGGCGTCCAGGACGCCGTGACGCGATAGCCCAATCGATAATGGACGGTCGGTCGCTGGCCGACGGTCGATTCGACAAGGCCGCGCAATTCGTGCGCACGGAATCCCCGCATCACCGATACGACGCCGTCGTGCCGACTCACGGGGTGGAACGCGAGCACGAACGAGGCGATCCGAGATGCCAGCGGCCGCGATGCGGCTGCGATGCAGGTCGCTGACGATGACGCGTCGCCGAGCCACTCGGTCCAGCTCCGCGACGAGCTGCTGCGCTTCGGCGTCGAAGAAGTGGTGCAGCACCTGCGAGCAAATCACGACGTCGACGCTGCGGTCGGGGAAGGGCAAATGACGCGCGTCGCCGCAGACGGCGAGTGCGTTGCGACGCCGGCTGACATCGGCGAGCTCGCGGCTCGTCTCGAGCCCGATGATTTCCAGCGTCACGCCATGGCGTCCGGCCGCTTCGCGCGCACGTGCCGGAATGTCACCGATGCCGGTTCCGACGTCGAGCAGCGTCGCACGCTGAGGCAGTGTCGCCCAGAGTGGCGACAGCTCGACCAGGACGGCCCGCGTGCCGCCAAACAGCGCGTTCGCGATCGACACATCGCGCAATGACCGGTGCGCGAGTTCGGGGTCAACCCACGGGGCGTCGAGGATCTCGGCGCCACGACGCCGCGGCGGCACCAGCAGCGAGGCTTTCATCTCCGGTCAACGCTCCAGCTGCGCATAGCCACCGCGATAGTAGAGCAAGGGCGAGCCCGAAAAGGCATGCGCAGCTTCGACCTCGCCGATGAAGATCGTGTGATCACCGCCCTCCACGGCGTGGATCTTACGGCACTCCACGACGGCGAGCACGTCATCGATCACGGCCACGCCTGTCTGACCACGCACGTATCCCACGCCATCGAAGCGATCACCGTCGAGCGTGGAGAATCGGCGAGCCAGCGGCTCCTGGTCCGCCGCGAGAATGTTCACGGCGAAATAGCGAGCGCCCAGCAACACCGGATGCAGCGACGCAGTGTGGTCGATGCACACCGCGACGAGCGGTGGCTCGAGGCTGAGCGATGCAAACGCGCTCACGGTCAAGCCGACATCCCGGCCCCCGGTCTCGAGGGCGGTGACGACCGTCACACCGCTCGCAAAGCGACCCAACACACTGCGAAACGTGTCGGGGTCGACACTCATGACGTGCCCGTCGGGCGCAGCGCGGGCAACAACAGCCGCATCACGAAGCGGGCACGGAGGATTTCCTTTGGCGGAACGAAGTTACCTGTGACCCCGACCAGCAGGTCAGCCATCTCCGGATGGCGCGCCAGTGCGCGCGCCACTCGCTCGAGCACGAAGGGGGATGCGACCGCGGCAGCGATGATGCGCTCGACGATCCACTTGCCGCGAAACTCTTCTCGGCGACACCGATCATATGCGGCCAATGCCGCGTCCATCTCCCGATGGGTGCGCGCTCTCGCTGCTCCGATCACGTAGGGGGCCAACAGCTCGGACCCTCTCAGCGCGGCATAGATCCCTTCGCCCGTGAACGGATCGTAGAAGTCAGCAGCGTCGCCGACGAGTGCTGCGCCGCGGGCCCACGCGTGTGGAGCATGGTAGGCAAACGGTCCGGTCGCGCGTACCGGGGACGTGCGGTGCGCATGACGCATCCGCGTGGCCAGGTGTGGCCGTCGCTCGATCCACGACTCGAGAAAGCCTATGCGATCGGCACCCGCACCTCTGGCGCGCCGCGCTGGCACGACGAGGGCAACGTTGGTCTCTCCATTGCCGACGTCGGCCAGCCCGAGATATCCATCATGCTCGACGTGCATTTCGCCCACAGTGCCCATCTCCGCCACGCCCTCGAAATGCGTGACGAACGCAACTCGCCGAGGCCAGCGGGCCGCGCGCGCCAGGTGCAGGCGTCGAGCCACGACGGAGTGCAGTCCGTCGGCGCCGACGACGATGCGGGCCCCGATCGTGGAGGTCGACGGCCGCTCGCCGTTGCGCGCTGAACGCCGCGTTTGCACGCCAACGACTCGACCGCGCGCATCGGATACGAGGTCGGTGACGCTCGTCTCCTCGATCACCCGCGCGCCGGCGGCCTGCGCCTGGCGCAGCAGCACTGTGTCGAAAATGGGTCGGCGGATTGCCAGGCCCCTGTCCCTGAATCCCCTGAAACCGTGGCTCGCGGCGAAATCTCCCCGAAAGGAGACGCCGCTGGGTGCGCGCACGACCATGCCGGCCAGTTGCGCCGCACCGCTCGTCTCCAGCTCGTGCAGTACCCCGAGCTCCGCGAGGATTCGCGATGCCTCGGGGCTCACATACTCGGCGCAAGGCTTGTCTCTCGGAAACCGTGCCCGCTCGAGCAACATGACGTCGAGTCCCGCCCGAGCCAACATCCAGGCAGTGCTCGCTCCTGCCGGCCCGCCACCCACCACGACGACCTCAGCAGGCCCGCGGTCGGACGCACTCATCCGATGGCTCGACTCAACCGCTGGAAGACACCCATGTATCGCCAGTGTGGGCCCGGCAATCGCAGCACCGACGCCACACGTGTGAGGCGTGGCAGCAGCCAAGACCGCGAGTCAGCAGAAAACATGAATCGTGGTTGCGTAGCCGCGAACGCGCGCAGCCGGGTCAATGTCATCGCGAGATCGAGCTCCGGGGAGAAATAAAACGTGGGCGTGAGCAAGGAGGCATCGGGTTTGACCACGCCCTCCTCGATCGCGATGCGGTGCAGCGTCGTGCCCGGGTAGATCCGGAGTGCGACCGTCGCGTACACCGCGTCGCCTTCCGCCAATCGCTCGGCGGCAAAACCGAGTGTCTCCTGCACCGTGCCCGTGGTCTCGCCGGGGCCGCCGATGAGGAGAATCCAGAGCGCCCGGAGGCCGGCCCGCTTGACCCGAAGCGCGACCTCTCGCACGCGCGCTGCATTGAATCCCTTCTCGAGCCGTGACAGCACGGGGTCACTGACGCTCTCGGCCGTGATGCCCAACCCCGAAAAGCCCGCACGCCGCATTGCGGCGAGCAGCTGGTCGGACGCGGCGGCAGGCGTGAAGTTCATTGTCTCCAAGCGAAATCTCGTGCCGGAGCGCGCGATGGCCTCGCACACCGCCATGGCATGTCCTGGAGGCGAGTTGAATGTCGAATCGACAAAGTCGACTCGACGGACTCCGGCCGTCTTGGCGAGCTCGACCATTTCGTCCACGACCGCGGCTGGGTCACGCAGTCGGTATCCCCAACCCTCGACATTGCGATAGGTGCAGTAGACGCACTTATAGACACAGCCGCGCTTGGTCTGGATCGGGACAACCGCCCCGTTTCGTTCATACCGCCGGACATCAAGCCACCGGTCGAGCCGTGGACGGGGCAACGCATCCAAGTCGGCGTCCTCGCCGGGGGGCGTGAAGACGACGCGGTTGTCCACTCGTTGGACCACACCCGGGATCGAACCGATCGGACGTCCGCTGGCCAGCGCGCCGATCAGGGCGACGCTCGCGCGTTCCCCATTGCCCGCCACGGCGTAGTCGACGCCCAACTCCCGGAACAGCCCGTCCGGGGCGACGCCAAAGGCCGCACCACCGGCTATCGTGGCCGCGTGCGGTGCCTCCTCGCGGAGCGCCGCCAGGATCCCGGCCGCTTCGGGTGTGTAGTGTCGGAGCGCGACCCGGTCGCTGTTGTCGATGTTCCGGACCGATATTGCCACGACATCCGGACGGACCCGGCGCGCCGCAGCGCGGGCGGCGCGGATCGGGTCGCGGGCGAAGCACAGATCGAGGACCTGCACGTCGTGGCGCGCGGCGTCCAGCGCCGAGGCAACACAGGCTAACCCGTTGGGAATCACGGGCTGCGGAGATCGTTCCCGATTCGTGCTGACGAGCAGGACGCGCGGCGATCCGCCCCAGCGAGCCGCCCGTCCTCGAGAAGCTGTCTCCTCCGGTCGACTTGGATCGGAGGCGTTCGGGGAGCGGCTCATTCCGCGGTCAACGGCGCCGGTCATCATAACAGAGCCCGGTAGAGGATCATCGCGATGCAGGCGCCGGCGAGGGTGCTCAAGGCGTTGACTCCGTCGTTGTCGAGCCACGACAGGCCCCCGGCGGCGCGGGTGGCTGCACCGCAATTGTGCACCACGCGCTCGGTCGGCACGTTGCATTGTTCGCACCACTGCCGTCGCTGAAGAGTCGCGCCGAGGATTGAATCGAAAGCCATACCGAACACCCCGCCTCCCAGCGCGGCCGCCGCGGCGGGCCGACGCCAGCCGAGCGCCCACAGGACCCACGCCATCGCTGCCGCGCCGGCGATGCCGGCAATCGTGCCGATAGCCGTGACGCCACCCGATGTGCCCGGGCGCACCGTTCGACCCGTGAGGATGGATCTGGGGGGGCCACCCCATAGCGTCCCCACTTCCGTCGCCCACGTATCGCCTGATGCCGCTGCCAGCGCCCCTCCCGCCACGGCGCGCCAGGCCTGGTCGGTCCACGCCGCCCCCATCACCCAGTCGCCGGTGTGAGGTTGAGAGCGCACGACAAAGCCCAAGGCGCACAGCGCAAAGACACCGCCATTCGCCAGGACCTGGAGGGCGTCGCGTTCACCACCCTTGGATATCACATCCGCCGTGAGTGCCTCCTTGCGGGCGCGGCCAATGCGGGACCAGATCGATCCGCCCAGGAAGAAGGCGATGAGAGCCGTCGCCCAATCCCAGCCCGCCACGACGCACACGATCCCGACGCCGGTCGCCGCCATCGCCCCCTCCTGCGAGAGCATGCGGCTGTGCCGAGCGGCGAGTGCGATCGCGCCGGAAACGATCATCCCTAGCACGACGCGCTGGAGGAGCAAGGGGTGGGGGGGCGGGCGCTTGGCGCCCAAGGGAGTAGAAAGTTAGAGAGGAGACGACCAGTGCCCGTGCGTCTCGAGACGCCTTTAATGTCTACTCTCTACTCTCTGTACGTCCACTTTCTCGGGCGCGCCAGCGCCCGTCCCTAACCCCTGACCTCTCGGTCTATTAAATTGTCGCCTCCTTGCATCACCTGCCTTTCGCATTGCCATGACTGCGTCACCTACGGTCGACGCTCTGCTTCCGCTTAGCCTGTTGGAAGCGGTCCGCGGCGTAGACTCTCCGCACGACGACCTCGACACAGAGTATGTCCCGGAGCTGCGCAACAAGCGGCTCGGACTCAGCGACACCGTGTACGCCCAGATTCAGCGGTACACGGTTGCGGTGAAGAAGAGTCAGCGTGCGCCCCAGGAAGAAGCCGTGGCGCTGGCTCGGCTCATCGGCCGACGCGCCGACGCGCAGCAGGTTTTCTCCGCGGCGGGCCGGATCCTCGCTCAGCAATCCTTGGAAAGCGGCTCCGCGGTGACCCGCCAGGTCATCCTGGTGCTCCCATCCCTGCTCGCCCGCCCGCTTGCGCTCCGCGAGGCTCGTCGGATCGCATCCCGCTATCTCAACGGCGCGATCCGTCGAGTCGGGGGCTCGTTGCTGCTCGAGGTGCCGAACTCGGTCACCGTCGACAGCGGCCCGAAGGAAAGCGGATGCGCCTACTATGAATCGGTCCTCCGGGAGCTCGTGCAGACGCTCGTCGGCGCGCCGGGAGCGGTCGAGCACGTCAGGTGCGTGACGCGCGGAGAGCGAGTCTGCGAGTGGCGTGCGGAATGGCGGCGCGGTTAAGTCACCAATTATCGGCAAACAATGCTGACGCCCGAGACGCTTCCTCGAATCCAGACGGCATTGTCGGATGCGGGGCTCGATGGATGGCTCCTGTACGATTTCCGCGGCGCCAATCCGGTCGCCGCCGGCATCCTGCAGCTGAAGGGCCTCCAGACGCGTCGTATTTACGCGTATGTGCCGGCTCGCGGCGTGCCGACGGCGATCACGCACGCCATCGAGCAAGCACCGTGGGAACACTGGCCGTCGACATGGGCGCGCGTAGTGTACAGCGGGTGGCGAGAGCTCGAGGCGGCGATCGCAGGACTCGTGCGTCGGCAGCGGGTTGCGATGGAGTATTCACCCGGCGATGCGGTCCCGTACGTGGATCGCGTACCTGCAGGTGTCATCGAGCTCGTTCGTGCGGCTGGAGCAGATGTCGTCTCATCCGGCGAACTAATCAGTCGATTCTATGCCGTGTGGACCGAGGCGCAGCTCGCCGCCCACCGTCGCGCAGCGGTAGCCATTGCCGCCATCGGTCAGGAGGGGTTGCGTCTCGCGGGCGCAGATGCCGCGCGCGGTGAGCCGCAGACCGAATATGGGCTGCAGCGCTGGATCCTCGACCGCTTTGCGCGGGCGGGACTCCAAGCGGATGAGCCGCCGATCGTCGCGATCGGCCCGAATGCAGCCAATCCGCACTACGGTCCCAGCGAGCAACCCGCTACGGTGATTGCGACCGGGGCTGTCCTCTTGATTGACTTATGGGCGCGCGAGCCGGGACAGCCGTACGCAGACCAGACGTGGATGGGAGTACTTGGGACGCCGACGTCGCAGGTGATCCGTGTGTGGGAGGCGGTCCGCGACGCACGCGATGCCGCGATCCAGTTGCTGCGCGATCGGCTGCCGACGGGCAAGCCGCTCCGAGGCGCCGAGGTGGACGACGCCGCCCGGCGAGTCATCGAGTCTCGTGGGTTTGGTCGATTCTTCGTCCATCGCACCGGTCACTCGATCGATGCGCGTGACATCCATGGCTCCGGGCCGCACATCGACAATTTCGAGACACGCGAAGAGCGTCTCCTGATCCCCGGCGTGGCGTTCTCGATCGAACCCGGCATCTACCAGCCCGGTGTCCTGGGCGTGCGGTCGGAAGTGAACGCGATTGTCGGGGATCGCAGCGTCGAGATCACGCCGATCGCTTATCAGCGCGAGTTGATGCGAGTCTAGCGGCCGAAGGCCGCTCGCCAGATTCCTGGATCCTCGAGTCCCAAACGCCAGAGGGCGAAGCGGCGAACGCCGAGCGATTCGGCTGACGCGACGAGCGCGCGCGTCAGCCGGGCGTCGGCAACCCACGCTTCGGCGGAATCGGGGCGGAGAAAATGGAGCGTCCCTGATGCGGAGTCACGGGAGAGTGGGATCCCCAGTTGGGCCGCCTGCTGCAGCGCGTCACCGTAGCTCAGGACGACCGCCGCGGCGGGGCGCTTCCAGAGATAGCCGTAGGTCGGAAGCCCAGCGACGAGGCGCGCAGCGCCAACCTCGGCGACGCGAAGGGCAAGTGCCTGCCGAAACCATCCCGGAGAGGCAATCGGTCCCGGTGGGCCGTTTGCCCAATGCTCGTCATACAGCATCGCGAGCAACTGGTCAGCGGCTGCCAGGTGTCTGCCAGCGTACACGAGCGTGTCGGTCGGCACGACCGCCACGGTCACGGGCCGCACGTGCCGGGCATGGGCCGAATCGACGAACGCCTTCACGACAACCGCCAGCGCCGCCGTATCATCCCGCGTAAGGCCCTCGAAGTCGAGGACGAGTCCCTGGTAGCCATGGCTCTTCGCCCAGGCTGCAACCGCTCCGGCGGATCGAGCCCGGAGGTCCGGGTCACTCGCCAAGCGCGTGATCGTCTCGCGATGGAACCGGTCGCGCTGATAGGTGGTGACGAGCGCGAATCGGCGTGGCCCAGGCGGGACCTCGATCGTGTCTGGGTAGACGGCCACCGGCATGGCGTTCAGCGTGTCGAGTCGAAGCCAACCCGAGATGACCACACGGAGGGCGGGTGCGATGCACGCGACGCTGGCAGCGCTCCGGGGGTCCCACGGAGCGGTGAACCCCCACACATTGACGCGAAGCCGACGAACGGCGCCCGGACAGGGTGCCGCTCGAGAGAATCCGCGCACAGAGGAGGCGGCGAGAGCCCCGAAACCGAGCGCCGTGACGAGCGCGCCGACCCGAACACGCTGCATATATTTCGCGCGGCGATGATGCAGCGACATGCTTCCTAAGCTACAAGGCCGCGGCCGACCGGCGCAGATCCGGCGGAGTGGCGGCGTCGCTGGTGCCGCCATCATCGGCGCTCTCTCGCTGGCCTGCTCGCCCGCAAATTCTCAACGCGTCGCCGGGGACGGACCCCACGCTCTCGCGACGACCGACCCCCTGACCGGCCTCACGATCGCGACGGCCGCGCACTACCAGGTCGATCCGCCGCTGAGCGGTGGGCGCATTACGGGATCGATCGCGTTCGACGGGCCGGCGCCCTCGGATTCCATCGTCCATCCGACGGCCGACGCTGACGTCTGTGGCCAGACGCTGGTCGATCCGACCGTCGATCACCGCGGGCCACTGCTGGCGAACGCCGTGGTGTGGGTTGACGGGGTCACGGCGGGCAAGCCGCTGCCTGTCGTCCGGCGCTACGACCTGACGAATGAGGGGTGCCGGCTCGTTCCACGCATCCAGGCAGCGGTCACGGGCGGCACGCTCGATGTCCGCAATGCAGATCAAGCCACACACCTGACGCGATTCGTGCTCTCGACCAAGCGGACCCTGCTCGCGACGGTTTCGGAGACCGAGGCCGGAGCAGTCGTCCCGTCGCGCGCCGTACTGGCGTCGCCCGGGGTCATAGAGGTGACCTGCGACATGCACCCCTGGGCGCGGGCGTGGCTGTTCGTCTTCAACCAGCCGTATTTCACCACCACGAACGCCAACGGTGCGTTTGTCATCGACTCGATCCCTCCGGGCCGCTATCGTGTGTCAGTCTGGCACGAGCGGTTCGGCACCCAGAGTGATAGCGTGACCGTCATCGCGGGCCAGGATGCAGTCGTCAACATGACCTTCAAGAGCCACACCCTCGGCGGCTAGGGCGACGCATGCGTCGCCCCTACCGGTCATCTCTCGCTCATGCGCTCCGGGGGTCGGTGCTGAACTGGTTGCGATAGAGTCGGGAGTACATGCCGGACTGCGCGAGCAGGACGCCATGCGTGCCTTGTTCCACGATCCGGCCACGGTCGAGGACGACGACCCGGTCGGCCCGGAGCACGGTGCTCAAGCGGTGGGCGATGATCAGCGTCGAGCGCCCGCGGAGTAACTCCGTCATCGCTTGCTCTACCAGGCGCTCGCTTTCCGAGTCGAGACTCGACGTCGCTTCGTCGAGGATGACGAACGCCGGATCGCTGAGAAAGACCCTCGCAAGGGCCAAGCGCTGGCGCTGACCGCCAGACAGCTTGACTCCGCGCTCGCCGACGAGCGTATCGAACCGCTCGGGAAGCCGCTCGATGAACTCCAGCGCATGGGCAGCACTGGCGGCCGCGCGAATCTCAGCGTCGCTCGCTTCCGGCCGCGCGAACGCGATGTTGGCCTGGATGGTGCCACTGAACAACGCGGGCTCCTGCGGAACGATACCGATCGAGCCCCTGAGATCGGCAAACGACAGCGCCCGTACGTCGTGCCCATCGAAAGTCACACGGCCGGCGGTCACATCCCAAAACCGGGGGAGCAATGACGCGATGGTTGTCTTCCCGGCTCCCGATGGGCCCACGAGGGCAACCACTTCGCCAGACGCAATCGACAGGGACAAGTCGTGCAAGACGTCCGGCAGCGTCGGGCCGTAGCGGAAGGTCACTCGCTCGAATGCCGCCGCGCCGCGGACAGGCCGCAGGAGCGGCTCGGGCGCCGTCGGCTCTGCGACAGTCGGGGCGGCGGCCAATAACTCGAAGACGCGGCCCGCAGCGCCGACGGCCTCCTGATAGCTGCCAAACAGCGATGCAAGTGAGCCAATCGCTCCTGCGACCATGATGGCCAGGATGAGGAAGGTGAAGAACTCACCTGCCGTCAGCGCATGTTGCAGGACGAGTTGTCCGCCTTCCCACAAGACGACGACGATGCCACTGAACGCGATGAAGCCGACGAAGCCGAAGAACTGCGCCCGCAGGACTGCGCGACGTATCGCGGCCCTGACGACAGTGCGCAGCTTTTCGGTGTAGCGGTTCGTCTCGAAGCCTTCACGGACAAATCCTTGTACAGTCCGTATCTGTCCGAATGCTTCGTTGGCCAGCCCCATCGCTTCGGCGACGCGATCCTGGACCCCCGTGCTGGCCCGGCGCAGCGCGCGACCGAAGATGAACGCCGCAGCCACGAGGATGGGAGCGACCTCGAGGGTCGTGACCGCAAGCCGGGTATTTCGGTACGTGAGGAGCGTGATGCCGCCAATCACCAGGATCACCTGGCGCAGGAGCTCCGACAGGTACGTGTTGCCCACCGACTGGAGAACGGCGAGGTCCGCAGACAGGCGGCTCGTCAGCTCGCCCGAGGGGTTCTCGGTGAAAAAGGCAGGCGACAAGCGGACGAGGTGAGCGAACAAGTTCTCGCGCAACCTCGCGATGACCCGCTCGGTGGTCGAGGTCAACAGATAGACCTGCGTGAAGTTCAACAGGGCCTGCACCGCGAACAGCCCGATGAGTCCGAGGGCGATTTGATCGAGCCTATGGCGGCCGCCGTGCTCGAATGCGGTGTCGAGCAAGGTGCCCACCACCAGCGGGAAGACCAGGGCGGTCGCCGCGGCAGCCACGAGACAGACCGCAGCGAAGAGCATACGCCCCGCGTACGGCCGGACGAATGGAATCAGCTGAGCGAGGGGCTTGGGCGATGGCAGCCGTCGCGACGCACCGCCGTTGCTCGCCTTCGCAGTCGACGTCGCGCTCTCCGGGACTGATCGGGCTGCGGCGCCCGACCTGCCCGTCGGATACCGTGTCGACCGCGAGTGGTGGCGCGGTCGGCTCCACGAGAGAAGCCACGTCATCCACTCGCTCCGCGCGCGGCTGATCCGCCATCGCCGTCGTGGGTGCCTCAGCGTCGGAACGGGTAGCTATGCTGCCCCCGACACGAGGCGGATTGCGAGAGACGCGGTCCGCGCCAAGTGCCCGGCGAGTTGCCGGTCGACCACCATCGCGACAAATAGCAAGGCGAGATACATCAACGAGAACTTGTAAACGGACCACGCGGCGCCGGTCCAGGGCGACGTCCGTCGTACACGAAGGATTCCACCAATGAGCATCGCGTCCAGCACTAGCGCCGCGCCCAGGTAGAGCACACCGAAGGCTCCGAACGCCACGGGGAGTACCGTCAGCGCCGACAGCAGCACGGCGTACCACAGCATTTGATCCATCGTGCGGCGCTCGCCCCACACCAGCGGGGCCATGGGCACGCCCGCTCGGTCATAGTCGCGCTGCTTGAGGAGCGCCAGCGCCCAGAAGTGCGGCGGAGTCCAATAAAAGATGATCAGGAAGAGATAGACGGCCATCAGATCGAGGCGGCCGGTCGCCGCAGCGTAGCCGACGAGCGGCGGAAAGGCGCCGGCAGCACCGCCGATGACGATATTGTGCGGCGTGGAGCGCTTGAGCCACCGCGTGTAGACCAGGACGTAGAAGTAGAAGCCGCAGACCGCGAGCGCGGCGGTCAGCACGTTGACAAAGTGCGCGAGTAAGCCACGTGGCGAGGCCTGCGAGCGCGACACCGAACGCCAGCACCGCGGGCGCGGCCAACCGGCCGCTCGGTATCGGACGCAGACGCGTCCGGGCCATGAACTCGTCGATGTCGCGGTCAAAGTACATGTTGACCGCGTTCGCGCCCCCTGCCATGAGGTACCCGCCAATCACGACGGCCAATACGCGCCACCAACTGGGGACGCCGACGAGGAACATCGGTGCCACGGTGGTGACGAGGAGCAGCGAAATGATCCGCGGTTTGGTCAAGGAGATCAGATCACGCGCGAGACGAGGCTGTGCCGTCACGGCGGCGGCTGCAGCGGGCCCGCTCAGGCTGTGCGGGTCCGGCTGTGTCGGTGCGGCGGCCGGAGGACGGAATGTGAGGTCTCATCGGGAACCCCGGCCCGCCCCTGCGCCCTGCAATGCCTCGTTTGACACCTCAGCGGCCTCTCCGCCCACCGGGACGGCGCGACCGCGCGCGGCGGCGACCGGTCCGACCGTCGCCGCGTCCCGCGCTCGGTGCGCCAGGGCGGCAAAGGCGAAGACCGCGATCCAGAGGACAGTCCCCACTGCCTGGTGCAGGGACTGGAGCACCGGCGGCAGGTGCAACCCCACCAGCAATGCGGCCACCACCAGCTGGAGGCCGATGACCGCGGCCGCGACTTGCGCGGCACGCACGACCGGTTTGCTCTCGCGCCGCCGCGTCACCACGATCGCGGACACCCAGAGGTGCAGCACCAGAAGAATCGCCAACGTACGATGAGCGAGCTGAATGCCCAGCGGCGCGCCACCGATCATCACGCCCTCGCTACACCACGGGAACCCACGGCACGAGCCGGCCGCACCCGGTACGTTTGCGGTGAGCGCCCCAAGGACCACGACGACGAAAGCCAGCACTGTCGCCGCGCGCGCCCCGCGATAGGTGCGACCAGGTGCCGTGCCCGCGCGAACGACTCGCGCCCCGAGGCCTCCGGCGCGCTGAACCGCGAGGACCAGCGCCGCCAGGGTGATCATCGCGATGGAATAATGAACCGCGATGACGTACGGATTAGAGAGCGACAACTTGACGACCACCATCCCGACGAGGGCGGCAGTCACGATCAGTGCCAGGGCGAGGGTGGCCGGGCGGAGCACGCCCCCTGGTCCCGAGACACCGGGCGCGGCGCGGCGGACGATGGCCACGACGACCAGCGCGAGCGTCGCGGAGAGTAGGAGTGCCGCGAGGTACCGGTGGGAGACCTCGACCGCGACCGTGTAGCTCGTGACCGTCGGGACCACGGAGCCGTTGCAGTCCGGCCAATGCTCGCCGCATCCCATCCCCGAGCCCGAGATGCGAACGATCGCGCCAAAGACGCTGTGGACGTACGCGAGCGCGAGGGCCGTCCAGGCCAACCGGCGGAGCGCGGTCATGCGCCCGTGGCGGGGGAGAGGAGCGGCTGGCTCGCGGTCGGGGGCAGGGTGGTGATGAATGGGGTGCACGGCGCGCCAGGTCCAGACCAGGACGAAAGCGAGCGCGACCCCCGGCAGCAGTGCCCACGCCGCCTCGCTGACGCGACGAGAGCCCCGTCTTGGAACTGGCCGGCCGGGCTCGCCGGCAGCGAGCGCCTCGTGCATGGCCTGAGTCTCACCACCGAGCACGGCGCGGAGGATGGCTGCCTGGGCAACCGCGCATGCGGCGGCCGCGATCCAAAAAAGTGACTCAGTTGCGAGGGGAGCCATCTACACAAAGATGTAGCCCCGCCCGACAGGGTGGTAGCCAGCGGAGGTGGTGTGCGACGGTTCCCAGCAGTACCATAGCACTCACGATGAGCGCATCGATATCTCCACCGACGACACCGCGCGAGCACGGCGCACCTCCGACAGAGGGACGCGCGCCCGTCGCGACCCATCTGGTCCGGCGACTGGGACTCTGGAGCGCCACCGCCGTGCTCGTCGGGCACAACGATCGGCTCAGGCATCTTCCGATCGCCGGCGGGGATCGCGAACCGGCTTCCAGGCCCCCTTCCGATGATGAGCGTCTGGGTCATCGGCGGTCTCTTTGCGTTGTGCGGCGCTCTGACACTCGCGGAGGTTGCGGGGGCGTTGCCGGAGACGGGCGGGCTCTATGTGTTCATTCGTGAGGGTTGGGGCCGACTCCCCGCCTTTCTGTTTGGATGGGCCGAGCTCAGCGTGATTCGTGCAGCCGCGCTGGGGGCGGTGTCAACGACGTGTGCGGAATACGGGTTCCGATTGTTTGGCCTGGATCCGTCCGCACCCGCCAACGCTTGGCCAGTTCACTATGTGGCAGCGGTGTGCATCGGCGTCGTGGCGCTGTTCAATTGTCGCGGCCTGCAATGGGGCGCTGTGCTCCAAAATCTGACGGCCGTCGCCAAGTACGGCGGACTGGCGTTCATCGTGCTCGTCGCGCTGAGCATCGGTCTCCGCCAGACCGGTGGTCACTTCACGCCGGCGGTCCCTTCCGGCAGTTTCGGCATTGCGCCTTTCGGACTGGCGCTCGTGAGCGCCTTGTGGGCGTTCGATGGCTGGGCCGATCTGAGCTTCGTCGCGGGAGAGGTGGAGAATCCTCGTCACAACCTGCCCCGTGCGTTGATCGGCGGCACGCTCGCGGTGATCGTGATTTACCTGCTGGCCAACATTGCCTATCTGGCGGTGCTACCCATCGAGCAGATACGCGTCTCGAAACTGGTTGCGGCCGACGTGGCGCAGCGTGTGATCGGGGCCCCGGGCGCGGTGTTTGTCGCGGCCACAGTGGTGCTCTCGACCTTCGGCACGCTGAACGGCTCGCTGCTCACGAGTCCTCGGATCTTCTTTGCGATGGCGGCCGATGGCCTGCTGCTGCGCCGCGTGGCGCGCGTGCACCCGCAGTACGGCACGCCGTACGTCGCTATTCTGCTGTCGGCGGCGCTCGGCATTTGTTTCGTGCTCTTGCGCACGTTCGAGCAGCTCGCGGACACCTTTGTCACCGCGATCGTGCCTTTCTACGCACTCGGTGTGGCGTCGGTCTTTACGTTGCGGCGCAAAGCAAGTCACAACCCGTCATTCCGTGTCCCGCTCTATCCGTTCGTGCCCGCCATGTTTGTCATCGCGACCATCTACTTGCTCGCGAACGCGCTCATCGATCCGACGAGTCGGCTGGCCACCGCGGCGGTGCTCGGCGTTGTCGTCTTGGGCATACCGCTCTACTACGTCACTGGTCGCGCGCGCCGCTAGGGGCGACATGGCCTGCGGACCTCGAGGCCCGCGCATCCGCGATCCACGACCTCGTTATCATTCGCGTCGTTCTTCACAGAGAGAGGCATGCTCCAATTGATCCGCGCCGTCCGTGGACTCGCGGCCCTCGGCGTGTTCGGGCTGACTGCGCCAGTCGCGGGGCAGACGACTAGTGCTGCGAGTCCGACCGGGGGTGCTGATACTGGTCACGTGGTAGCAGAGGGCGGCGACAGTGCCAGCTCCGTGCGCAAACACGGAGCGCACCATGCACACCGGGCCAGGCTGCGTCCGCTGTTTACGGACGCACAGCTGGCGGCGATGTGGCCGGTCAAGGCGCCCGAGCCGTTGCCGGGGTCGATCCTGCCGCGCACCCGCATCGTCGCATACTACGGGAACCCGCTGTCAAAGCGCATGGGCATTCTCGGTCAGATCCCGCCCGACTCGATGCTCGCCAGGCTCGCGAAGGAAGTCGAGAGTTATCATGCGAGCGACAGTGCGACGCCGGTGATTCCGGCGCTCGACTTCATCGTGACCGTGGCGCAGGCCAGCCCGGGTGCGGACGGGAGGTACCGCCTCCGCATGCCAGACACGTTGATTCAACGCGTGGCTGGGTGGGCGGAGCGGGCGCATGCGTTGCTGTTTCTCGACGTGCAGATCGGCCGGAGCACGGTCAGTGATGAAATCGCTCCCATCATGAAGTACTTGCAGCAGCCGACCGTACACCTGGCGCTCGACCCGGAATTCGCGCTCCCGCCTGGCAAGGTGCCCGGACGGGTGATTGGCACGATGGACGCAGCACAGGTCAATCGAGCCATCTCAGCCCTGGCCGAACTGGTCGACACTTACCACCTGCCTCCGAAGATCTTGATTGTGCACCGCTTCACGCGTCCGATGCTTCGGCAAGCCGACCAGATCCACCTCGACCCGCGGGTCCAGGTGGTCATCGACATGGATGGCTTCGGTCCGGATTGGATGAAGCGGGATTCGTATCGAGCGTACGTCGCGTCCGAGCCCGTGCAGTACACGGGATTCAAGCTGTTCTACAAGAACGACAAGCCGCTCATGACGGCGCACGACGTGCTTGGTCTGTTTCCCTCACCCGTATTCGTGATGTTCCAGTAGGGCAGTCCGGTCGCGCCGGAGCGGCCGACGTATTCTGGACACATGTTTCGAGCGTCATTACCGTTACACAGACATTCACACCGGGGAGGGGACATCCCACACATGCTGCGTCATCTGTCGGTGCCGTTGCTTGTCGGTGCGGTCGCGGTCGCCGCTTTCGCCTGTTCCAGCGCGACGGCGCCGGCCAACCTCACCGGTCCGTACGTCGGGACCTATAAGCTGGACAGTGTCACGGCCGGGAATCTCGCGAAGATGTTCCCGCCCAATGGGACGCTCGACTCCGCCGATGGAGTCAGCGGCACCCTCTCGCTCTCGAGCGATTCCTTCCATATCGCGCTCAGCGGCACCTTTCCCGCGGCAGACAGCGGGACCTTCACAATCAGTAGCTCCAACCAGTGGACGCTCGACGGTACGTTGTTCAGCGGCACGGGGACGGGAGCGTTGGTCGGCAATCAACTGCAGATCACCTTGACGGGAGGGGCAGCGCTCGGGAGTCTGTACGGGCTCTTTACGAAGCAGTAGCGTATGCGGGTCGTTCGTTGCCGTGGGTTGGCTGCCAATCGATGGACGAGTGAGGTGCGGCGCCTGCGCCGGGTGAGTGCGGTGCTCGGGGTAGTGGTGGCGTCGCTCGTCGCTCCACACCGGTCAAGACTCGACGCCCAGGTCCCCGTGGGGACGGTCGAAGGGCGCGTGATCGATAGCGTGAGCGGCGCTCCGATCCCCGGGGCGAATGTGCTTGTTCCCGGGTCCTTGTGGCGGACGACGACCAACGACCGGGGTGTCTACCATCTCCGCGGCGTCGTTCCCGGTCGCTACGCCGTTCACATCGCCGTCATCGGATTCGAAAGCGTCACGCTGCCGGTTGATGTTCATGCTGACAGCACGAGCCACGTCAATGTCGGGCTGCGAAAGGCGGTCGTCGAGCTCGCGGAAGTCGCGGTCACGGCCGGGGCTGGAGCCGAGAAGCCGGGGGACACGCCTGCGAGCGAGTCCGTCATCTCGCGCAACGAGATCTTCAATCGCGACGTCCTGACCGTCGACCAGGCACTCGCCTACGTGCCTGGCGTCATCCTGAACAACACCGATATCGACATTCGTGGCTCGACCGGTATCGCCGGCGGGAACGGGAGCCGTGTGATGGTGATGCTCGATGGCCACCCGGTGCTCTCTGGCGATGGCGAATCCGTGGATTTCAGCGAGCTCCCGCTGCTCGACGTCGACCGCATCGAAGTGGTGAAGGGCGGCTATTCCGCGCTCTACGGGAGCAACGCCCTCGGCGGAGTAGTCAATGTGTTGACCACACCGCTGGATCAATCATCGACGGCGATCGGGCTCCACTACGGATACTACAACGTGCCCGGGCAATACCGCTTTACGGATCGCTCCCTTGGCTACGAGGGCATCGAGCTCGAGCGCTCACAACGTATCAGCGACAATGTTGGCGCGCGCCTGTTTCTTGATCGAGAGTCCAACGCCGGCTACGAGCAGGATAATGGCTCGAATCGCTGGCTCGCCTACACCAAGATGGTGTTCAATCCGGATGGCCAGCACCCCGGCTCGTTCTACGGCATCTACAAGTGGGAAAACGACGGCAACTTCCTGGGCTGGGAAGATCCGAACCACCCGTATCAGGTGCCGCCGAGCGAGGCCAACGATCACTCGATCGCGGCGCGCGTAAGCCTCGGTGCGACGCTGACACCGCTCGCGCGAGGGACGCAGCACGTCGACGTGAACCCCTACTTCGACTACAACCTCGATCGCGACAGCTTCCCGAGCGACACGATCAATGCAAACAAGTATCACCGCTCCTCGCGCCTCGGGACGCGCGTGATCTGGTCGCTCCTCGCAGGACCGCGCCAGGCGCTTACACTCGGCGCCGACGTCGCCGGCACGCTGGTCCAGAGCGACGAGCTGGCCAACCATACGCTCACCAATGCCGGCGTCTACGCGCAGGACCAAATAGCGATCGCGCCGCGCGTCTCCGGCATCGCCGGGGTGCGGTACGACTGGCATGATGTTGCCGGTGGCGAGTCCGAAGGCAGCATGAGCCCCAAGGTCGGTGTCGTCTACAAGCCGACGTCGGACCTGAGCGCTCGGATCTCCGTCGGCCACGGGTACCGGGCGCCCAGCATTATCGAGCAATACACAACGGCCTACGAGGACGGCTTCAATGTCGTCGCCAACCCTTCCTTGCACGGCGAGTCGTCGTGGTCAGAGGAGATCGGGGCAACTGATCGCTTCACGCGCTGGCTCTGGACGGACGTCGCGCTCTATCAGACCGACTACTGGGGACTGATCGGCCCTGAGTTGATCGGGAACAACGACGTCAACTTTCAGAACATCACGCGAGCCCGCATTCGCGGCATCGACGCGTCCACTCGTGCGACCATGATTCCCAACATCATCGCGACGCAGATCAACTACACCTACCTGGACCCGCAGGACATCGTCAATCACCAGTGGCTCCCCTACCGATCCAGGCACAACCTGACCGGATCGCTGGATTTCGTCGGGGGGCTCTGTGGCATCGACCTGCATTACCGGAGCCGCATCGAACAGGTGCTGATCTACGCCGGCGACCCTCGCAGCGACATCACCGTGTTCGACGTCCGCGCCGGCTATCGCGTCTTCGGCGCGCTGCTCCAACTCAAGGTCATCAACCTCTTTCAGGAGCAGTACGTCAACGTCGAGGAGCGCATCCCGGGGCAGCCGCGGACGGTGTTCTTCTCGGCGCTGAAGTTCTTTTGACGACCGCGTGCCGGGTGACGGGTTACTGCAACGACGCCTGCCATTCGGCGGGTAGGGGCGACGCAATGCGTCGCCCTACGGTGCGGCAATGCGACTCATGATTCGTCTGGCGCTCCAAATGCGACGCGCCGTGCGCCGTGCGCCAACGACGGGCGACGCATTGCGTCGCCCCTACCAGCCGTTGTCACGTGTCGTGGTCGTGACCCGTCACCGGCCGCCCGTCACCCAGCCGTCAGAACACATGCACATTCACATACTTGTTCGGATGCTTCCGCAGGTCTGCGGCGAGCGAGTCCAGCTGGCTCAGCACGCGATGCAGGTCAAGCGCGAATGTGGAGTCGTTGAGCAGCCTGCCAATGCTGCCGCCACCGCTGTCGACCTTCACCAGGATCCCATCGAGGTGATCGGTCGCCCGTTCGAGGTTGCTGCTCAGGGCGGACATGTTCGCGGTCGTCGCCTTGAGGTTCTTCACGGCCGAATCGACGGACGCCGAGTCAATGGCACTCGTCGTTCGGTTGAGCGCGTGCATCGTCTGCGCCAGCTGGGTCGATTCGTCGGATGCGATCTTGGAGAGTTGGGTGACGAGCGCGTTGGCGCCCTCGAGCGTTTTGCGCAGATCGGCGATCCCGCCGCCCTGGACGAGCTCCACCTGCACGGCGCGGGCGACATCCTGCAGATGGCCGCTCGCTGAGTCCGCGCGCGCCATGAGCTCCTGGATACCGGGCGCCGCTTTTCCCGCCGGGAGGGTGTCGCCGGGCGCAAAGTACGACAACGAAGGCCGCCCCGGAGCGCGACCTCCGCGTCGCCGAAGATGCCGTTCGGCTCCACGATCGCTGTCGTGCCCTCGGGCACCCTGTAGCGCTTCTCGACCCGCATGGTCACGATCAGCGTGCCGTCCTGCAGGAGGTCGACGTCGCCGACAAACCCGACGTTCACGCCGGCCAGCAACACCGGTTGTCCTTGCCTGATCCCGGCACCCCACGGCAGACGGACATACAGCGGGTAGCCGGACTGGAGGCCGCCACGAGCGAGGTAGATTGTTCCGATGAACAACGCGACGAAGGCGAGGCTCAGCACGACGCCGACGAGCACAGTGTCGCGAGTTTTCATGCCTGGAGGTAAGGGGCCAAGACGGCGGCCGTGAGCGCGTCGAGTACGAGGATCCGAATGGATGAGATCACGACGGCCTTGGCGGTCGATTGGCCGACCCCTTCGGCGCCAGCTCCCGTGGAGTAGCCCTCGTAGCTGCAGAGGAACGAAATTGCTCCGCCAAACATGATCGCTTTGAGCAGACTGTAAAAGACCTGGAACGACTTGTAGCCCAGGCGCAGGCCATCGCGGAACTCGAACGTGTGTACGCCAGTGGCGAACACCGACGTCAGGAACGCGAAGCAGACCCCGATCGCATCCGCGTAGATCGTCAGCACCGGCAACATGATCAGACCGGCGATGATGCGGGGGACGACGAGATACGCAACCGGGTCGTACGCGAGTGTCTCGAGTGCGTCGATCTGCTCGGTGACCCGCATGGTACCGATTTCCGCCGTCATCTGTGCGCCGACGCGTCCGGCGAGCACCAGTCCGGTGAGCAGCGGCCCCAGCTCGAGGATCACCATCTGCCGGGCAATCAGTCCGACGACGGATAGCTGGATCCCAGCGAAGAGCTGGTACCGCGTCTGGAGCGCGATGACGCTGCCAATGAAGGCCGCGACGAGCGACGCCAGCGGCAACGAGTCGACGCCGATCGCTCGCATCTGCTTGAGGGTTTCAGGCAGGTACGTCTTGGGCTCGGCCAGCGCACGCAGGATCTCGCGCGCGAAGTACCCGCGGCTCCCGACGCCCTCAAAGACGCCGAGGATCGCATTGGCCGCACGCTCCCACGCGGTCGTCAGGATATTGGCTCGCTGTGGTGGATCGGCGGCGCCCCCGCGCGCGCCACCGGGCAGCGCTGACGAGGTCACGTGCGGACGCGAGTCAGCAGATACACGCCCGCAATCGTGAAGATCACGTTCGGGATCCACGCCGCGAGATACGGCGGAATGAGTCCCTTGGCTCCGACGGCCTTGGTGAGCTGGATCATCATCAGGAACAGCACCGTGGTCGCGAGGCTGATCGCGATCCCGAAGGCCGCTCCACCCCGTTGCGTGCTGGTGGCCAGCGGTGCACCGAACAGCGCAATGATGATGCACGTCACCGGCACGGCGATCTTTTGTGCGAGCTCCACCTTGAGCTCGTCCGCGTTGCCGCCCGATCGCTCCAGTGCACCGATGAACCGGCGCAAGTCACCGAATCGCATGTCTTCCGGGTTCTTGGGGGCCGCCATGAGCTCCGGCGGGGCCTCACGCAGGTGGTTGTCGTGCGCGGAGTCAAATTGCAGCGTCAGGTCGTCCACGCTATCCGGCACGACATGCAACACGCCCTGCACGAGCGTCCAGCCATGGCCGGCGTGCCAGTTGGCGTTCTGCGCCGACAGGATATAGGTCGGATACGCGGGCCCGACGCCGTGGCGTTCGATCTCGACCGAATTCATCGAGCCGTGTCCTGCGTCCAGCCCTCCGACCTTGTAGACCCGCCCTTCCTCCGCAGCATACGCGAAGTTGTATCGCTGGTTGCCCCCGCGGAACTGTTGCTCCTCGAGAATCTCATCGTGCTTGGCGTTCGTCACCGGCGCCAGCTCCCCAATGCCCAAGCCCAGAATGGCGGCCAGACAGGCCGCGAAGAACACCGGCGCAGTCCATCGGTAGAAGCTGATGCCCGATGCTTTGGCGGCAGTGATCTCCGAGTGGCGTGTAAAGGCGCCGATGGAGAACACCGTTGCGAAGAGCACCGCGGCGGGGAGCACCAAAAACATGGAACCCGGTACCCAGTACAGGTAACTCAGGGCGATCCGCGGCGCGGGGATGTTACGCTGGAGATACGTCTCGAGGTGGTCGGTCAGGTCGATCACGATGACCAGCACCGGAAACCCAATGGCGGTCGTGACGAAGATCTTGACCCACTCAATGAATACATAGGCGTCGAGCGGGCCCACGGTCATGCGCTTGCGGGCGGTCGTCGACCGCATCCGGGCACGTTCGGCGCGCTCGGGCGGCAATGGCGGTACCGCCACGAAGGCGCGCTCCTCGATAGCCGTCACGACGCGCGCTCCGCGGGCAGTGGACCCGGTCGCGCCCCGACCCGGACGTTCGACCACCATGCTTTGATCGCGTCCTTCAGCTCACCGAGCTCGCCGCCGCGCGACGTGGCTCCGGCGCGGCCGACCCGCGCGAGCAATGCCAATCCGACGACCAGAAAGATCACATTGGAAGCCCACATCGCCCAGAAGGCCGAGACCGAGCCGTTCTGCGCCAGCGGCTCGCCGGCGATGAGCCCGACATAGTAGAGGCCGAACACGGCGAAGCTCACGCCGATGACCAGGCCGACGCCGCCTCGTGGAAAGCGAAGCGCGACCGGCGCGCCGAGCAACACGAAGATCGCACACGCCACCGAGATGGCGAACTTCTTCTGGATCTCTACATCGTACGTGGCGTTGGTCCGACGATTGTCCTCGATGCGCGCGCGGTCGGCATCGAGACTCGCGCTCAGCGTATTGAGCGTGGCGACGGCGCTCATGGGGATCACTTGCGAAATCATGGTCGGTTTCGGCGGCGGACCGATCACCGATGGCAGGTTGGCTGGCCACAGCGGCCTGGCGGCAGCGCCGAGCTGACGGCACTCCGGATGACGGCAGGCCGGCGGAAGGCGGCAGCCCGGCGGAAGGCGGCAGCCCGACGGAAGGCGGCAAACCGGCAGAAGGCGGCAGCCCGGCAGAAGGCGGCAGCCCGGCAGAAGGCGGCAAACCGGCCGACGGCGCAGCGCCTGCGGAGGGTGGACCGGGGTTCGCGGGCGGCGCTGCCGCGACCGGGGCACCTGCGCTCGCGCCCCCCAGCGTGGTGTCGGCGCGACTCGCCCTGGTCAGTCTGGCGAGGAGGTCGCAGTACAATCGTCCGACGCTCGGTTTGGCCCGGAAGGGATTGGTCGGCGCACCTGGCGGCGCTGGCGGCGTCGCGCTCGTACCCGTCGCCGCGATCCGCGCGGCGTTGACCATCTGAAAGCGAATCTGCTGGCGCGCCTCGGCGTCGCCGCGCTCGGCGTCGGCGTCGACCTGCTGCATCTCGCACACCGACATCTCGCGCTCGCTCTTGTAGGTGTCGTTGGTGGACCGGGTGAGCGTGTTGCCGACACCGCGGACTCGTACGTGATTCACGTTATAATAGATGCGCTGCAGCTCGACGGGGTTCGCCTTCTGCACGTCCTGAATGACCCCGTGAAAGAGGTTGAGCTTCAGATCGCCGTCGGCCGTCAGCCCCATGGTGCCACTGTCCGCGTAGATGGTCCGACGCCTCGAGGCATCACCCAGGTCGTAGATCACGACCTCCCGCATGCGGTCGGTGGCCTCATCGAGCTGACCCGCGCGCAGATAGAGCTTGCCCGGCGAGACTTCGTTGATCACCTGAGCGTGGAGGGCGAATGTCGGCTTCTTGCGGGCAATGTCCTCCATGAGCGTCCGCAGCTGGTGATTGGAGCGGGGCAACACCTGGTCGTTGAAGGCGATCATGAACAGCGACAAGCCTGCGGCCGCAACGAGCGTCGGGATGAGGAGGCGGCGCAGCGAGACGCCGCTTGCCTTCATCGCGGTGATCTCGTTTTCCGCGGCGAGCCGGCTGAAGGCGTACAGCACGGCCACCAGCACGGCCATGGGCAACGTCATGGCAAACGTGAACGGCACCGACAGCCCGACAAACTCGCCGATCACGCTCCACGGCAACCCCTTCCCGACGAGGTTGCCAATGTTCTTTGCGATATAGTTCAGTAGCAGAAGCGACGTGAGCGCCGTCAGCGAAAAGAGCAGCGGGCCCAGGTGCTCTCGGAGTGCGTACTTGCTAAGTATCTTCACGGTTTGAAATTCCGCTCTGTCAATCGTCAAATTCAAGGCCGAAGGGCTCGCAGGGCGGGTAACAGAAGGGGCGCGATCGGCGTCCTCGACCGGACCGCCAGCGGCATCGGCCGACTGGTCGCACCCATTCACCCGCCCGTGAAATTGTCAGTTTTTGTCGCGTGCGCTGTCCTGTCCCTCTGGGGCTGTCAGCGTAGCATCCAACCCCGCACGGCGTTCGACGGCGAGGCCGCAATGGGCTACGCCAGGACGCTCCTCGCATTTGGGCCGCGCGTCCCCGGAACGCCAGGGGCGCAGCGTGGCGGTGACTGGATCATCGCCCAGATGCGACTGCGGGCCGACACGGTCATCGTTCAAAGCTGGAACTACACCACGACCAACGGGGCGGTCCTGCCGCTCCGCAACATTCTCGCACGCTTCCGGCCTACCGCGACCGACCGCGTCCTCTACGTGACGCATTGGGATACGCGTCCAATCTCGGACGAAGCCCGCGATTCGGCGCAACGGCACATCCCCGTACCTGGTGCCAACGATGGCGCCTCGGGCGTGGCGCTGTTTCTCGCGCTCGGGGATGTGCTCAAGAAGACACCGCCGACCGTCGGCGTCGATCTGCTGTTCGTGGATGGCGAGGATTACGGCGACTTCGCGACCATGCATGATGTGTTGCTCGGATCGACGTACTTCGCGACCCACCTGCCCGACCCGGGCTACCGCCCGCTGTATGGGATCCTGTGGGACATGATCGGCGACCGCGACCTGGACATCTATCAAGAGGTCAACTCCGTGCATTTCGCCCCGGAGGTCGTCCAGCGAGTCTGGACACAGGCCGCCGACCTCGGATACGGTGGGTACTTTCTGCCGCAAACGAAGTACACGGTGACCGATGACCACCTCCCGCTGCTCAAGGCGGGCATCCGCGTGATCGACGTCATCGATCTCGACTACCCCCCGCACCACACCCCGGAAGACACGATCGACAAGATCTCCGCCCGGTCGCTCCAGGTCGTGGGTGACGTCGCTACCGCGCTCGTGACCACGTAGACGCCCGAAAGCGCCCCGAAGCACAGCGGGCCCAGCGGTGACGAAACTTTCGCTGGGCGCGTCCTCCACACGTGCCGCCTTCCCCACTGCCGACCGCGACTCCGCGGGCGGCTTGGATCATCCTGCGAGCCGTGCCGTGGCCCCACCGCTGACAGCGACCCTGACGTTCGATCGCCTCGGAGATGCCCTTGTCCGGGACGGCCAGATCACGCGCGAGCAGCTTGCGACGGCCCAGCGGGAGCAGAAGCAGAACGGCGGCACCGTCAACTACCACCTCGTCAAGCTCGGGTACGTTCAGGAAATCGAGATGACGAAGATGCTGGCCCGGCAATACCGGATGCCGGCCGTTGACCTGTCGAAGTTCGAGGTCGACCCGAAGATCCTCAAGCTCATCCCGACGGATCTCGCCACGAAGAGCCTCGTGCTGCCGCTCAAGCGCGACGGCCGGACGCTCACGGTCGCCATGGCGGACCCGACGAATCTGGGCGTCATCGAAGACCTCAAGTTCATCACGCGGTACGACATCTATCCCGGTGCTCGCGGGCGAGTTCACGCTCCGCAACACAATCGAGCGTCACTATGACGCGTCCGACAGCGCGATGCAGACGCTGCTCGACGAGATCGAAGAGGCCGAAGGCGATCTCGAAGTGCTGGAGGACAAGGACGACGAGCCGACCGCCGCAGCGCTGGCGGCGGCGGTCGATGACGCGCCGGTCGTCAAGCTCATCAACGGGATCCTGAGTGACGCAGTAAGTCGCGGCGCATCCGACATCCACTTCGAGTGCTTCGAGCACGAGCTGCGGGTCCGGTACCGCATCGACGGCGCGCTGCAGGAGGTCATGAAGCCGCCGCTCAAGATGAAGGCCGGCGCTCATCTCCCGCTTCAAGATCATGTCCCAGCTCAACATCGCCGAGCGCCGCGTCCCGCAGGATGGACGCATCAAGCTGAAGATGGGGAGGCGCGTGATCGATTATCGCGTCTCCACCCTGCCGACGCTGTTCGGCGAGAAGGTGGTCCTCCGGATCCTGGACAAGGGGAACCTCACCCTCGATCTCGAGAAGTTCGGCATCGAGCCCCGGGCCGAACGGGAGCTCATGGAGGCGATCTCGAACCCGTACGGGATGGTGCTCGTGACGGGGCCCACGGGATCGGGCAAGACGACGACGCTGTATTCCGCGCTGTCCAAGATCAACAACATCGACGTGAACATCATGACGGCGGAAGATCCTGTCGAGTACAACCTCTTCGGGATCAACCAGGTGCTGGTCCGCAACGATATCGGCATGACGTTCGCGGCGGCGCTCAAGGCGTTCCTCCGTCAGGACCCGAACATCATCATGGTCGGCGAGATCCGCGATCTCGAGACCGGCGGGATCGCCATCAAGGCCGCGCTCACGGGTCACCTCGTGCTATCGACTCTGCACACCAACTCGGCGCCCGAGACCGTGACGCGCTTGCTCGACATGGGACTCGAGCCCTTCAACGTCGCGAGTGCGCTCAACCTGGTGCTGGCCCAGCGACTGGTGCGCCGGATCTGCAAGAACTGCAAGACGCAGTACCAGCCGGACGACGCCGACTTCGCCGGCATGAAGGTCAAGGCGTCGACGACCCTGCGCGAGATGCGATTCACCGAGGAGGCCCTGCGCGATGCCAAAGGCCGCGCGACGCCGGAAGCCGCACCGTTTCTCGAGCGTCTCTCGCTCGACACGACCATAGGCGAGCTCCCGTTCTTCAAGGGCGGTGGATGCAACGAATGCGCCGGCACGGGGCTCAAGGGCCGCCAGGGCCTCTACGAAGTCATGTTCATGACTCCCCACCTGCGCAAGCTGATCCTCCAGAACGTCGGCGCCGCCGAGATCCGTGACGCGGCGATCGAGGAAGGGATGCTCACGCTGCGCATGGATGGGTGGCTGAAGATCCTGAAGGGTATCACCACGCTGGAGCAAGTCGTCCGCGAGACGAGCGTATGAGTCCAGAGATGTCGTCCTCCACTTGCCGCCTGCCATGACTGTTCCTGCCGCTGCGTCGCCCGGGCCTGCGCCGGCCTCGGCGCAGCAGAGTGTCAACCTCCGCGCGCTGCTCGAGGAGATGATCGAGCGCGATGCGTCGGACCTGCACATCACGGCCGGCGAGCGGCCGAAGCTGCGGATCGATGGCGACATCACGAACTCGCAGATCGAGTACGTGATGACGCCCAAGGATACGCTCATGCTGGCGTATTCGGTCCTCACGGAGAATCAGAAGAAGCGCTTCGAGATCGAGGACGAGCTGGACTTCTCGTTCGGCATCCAGAACCTCGCGCGATTCCGCGGCAACTGCTTCAAGCAGCGCGGCTGCGTCTCGATGGTGATCCGGCAGATCCCGTTCTCGGTGAAGACCTTCCAGGACCTGGGCTGCCCGGGGTGATCGCCAAGCTGGCCGAGAAGCCGCGCGGACTGGTGCTGGTGACCGGGCCCGACGGGCTCGGGCAAGTCGACGACGCTCGCCGCCATGATCGACAAGATCAACCGCGAGCGGAAGGGCCACATCATCACGGTCGAAGACCCGATCGAGTTCATCCACCGCCATCAGGGCTGCATCGTCAACCAGCGCGAGGTCGGGACCGACACCAAGTCCTTCAGCAACGCGCTGAAGTACGCGCTGCGCGAGGACCCCGACGTCATTCTGATCGGCGAAATGCGCGACCTGGAGACCATCCAGGCCGCGCTGACGATCGCCGAGACGGGCCACCTGGCCTTCGCGACGCTGCACACCAACTCGGCGGCCGAGGCGGTCAACCGCATCATCGACGTTTTCCCGTCGCACCAGCAGTCGCAGGTGCGCGCCCAGCTGGCGTTCGTGCTCGAGGGGATCATCACCCAGACGCTGCTGCCGAAGGCCAAGGGGCGGGGGCGCGTCGTTGGCGGCCGAGATCCTCGTTGTCACGCCGGCCATCCGGGCGCTGATCCGCGACGACAAGGTCCACCAGATCTATTCCCTGATGCAGTCCGGGAAGAAATACGGCATGCAAACGCTCAACGATGCGCTCTACAACCTGTACATGGGGCGCGAGGTGGAGCTCGATGAGTGCCTGCGGGTCTCGAGTGACCCCAACGAGTTACTGCGCATGGTGGGGCATCTGGCGCCGGAGGACGGGGATGGCAAACCGACGGGGCCACCACCGCAACGGGCGCCCGCCGGCGGCCGGCGGTGAGACCGGCGGGCGGGGACGGTCGTCAAAGAGCCAGGGGTTAGGGGTTAGGGATCAGGGGTTTGCGGCCGGCGCGTTGGATCTCGAGCTGGGTCGGCATGCAACATCCGCGAGCTATACCACTCGGAAAACCAAACTATGCCTAGCTTCACGTACACTGCACGAGCCCTGAACGGCGAGCTCAAGACGGCGACGATCGACGCGGCCACCCGCGAGGACGTCGTCGCGCAGCTGCGGCGCCAGCGGTTGACCGTCGTCAAGGTCGACGAGGAGGCGAAGCGCAGAAAGCCCAGCGGTGGCGGCATCAAGATGCGGGACATCGTCATCTTCACCCGGCAGTTCTCGACGATGATCAACTCGGGTCTCCCGCTGGTGCAGGCGCTGGACATTCTCGCCAAGCAGAGCGAGAACAAGGCGCTCCAGGACGTGACGCGCGCGGTGGTGTTCGACGTCGAGTCGGGGCACACCGTGGCCGACGCCCTGCGGAAGCATCCGCAGGGCGTTCAACGAGCTCTACGTCAACATGGTCGCCGCGGGTGAGGCCGGTGGTATTCTCGACACGATCCTGATGCGTCTCGCGACGTTCATGGAGAAGAACGACGCCCTGGTCCGCAAGGTGAAGGGCGCCATGATCTACCCCGGCGTCATCATGGCAGTCGCCGCCATCGCCATGCAGCGTGCTGCTGATCTTCGTCATCCCGGTGTTCGAGAACATGTTCGGGTCGGTCGGCCTCGCACTGCCGCTGCCGACGCGCATCGTGATCGGCGTCTCGAACTTCCTCCGCGGATACGGCGGGCTCGCGACGGTCGGCGGCGCGATCGGTGGCGGGTTCGCGGTCAAGAACTACTACGCGACGCCGATCGGGCAAGCTGCAGATCGACCGCCTGTTGCTGAGCCTCCCGGTGCTGGGCGATGTGTTGCGCAAGTCGGCTGTCTCGCGCTTCACCCGCACGCTGGGCACGCTCATCAGCTCCGGTGTCAGCATTCTCGATGGTCTCGAGATCACGGCCAAGACCTCCGGCAACCGGGTCATTCAGGACGCGATCATGATGTCGCGAGCCAGTATCGCCGGCGGTGACACGATTGCCGCCCCGCTGGCCAAGTCGGCCGTGTTTCCTCCAATGGTGATCTCGATGATCGCCGTCGGTGAGTCAGACCGGTGGTCTCGACGAAATGCTGGCGAAGATCGCCGACTTCTACGACGAAGAGGTCGACGCCGCCGTCTCGGCGCTCCTCTCACTCCTCGAGCCGGTCATGATCGTGTTCCTCGGCGTGGTCGTCGGCGGCATGGTGGTCGCCATGTACCTGCCGATCTTCGACATGATCAATGCGGTGAAGTAGACGTTAGATACAAGACGTTAGACGTTAGAAGGAAACCTCGGGGCCAGCGAAGTGCACCACTGCTGGCCCCGAGGTTTGTTTTCCAACGTCCAACGTCCAACGTCCAGCCGTCTAACGTCTACCCTCAGAACACAAACATTCCGACCGCCGCCACAAACATCAGCGCGGCCGTCAGCCACACGATGATCTGGCTGCGCCGGGAGCTCGGCTGATGCCGCATCACCTTGCGGCTCGACGCGGTGAGCACGACCCCGATGAGAAGAAACGGGGCAAGCACTCCGTTGACGACAGCCGTCCAGTACAGCGCCTTCACGGGATTGACGCGAGCAAAATCCAGCGCGACGCCGGCGGCGAGTGACAGGACGATGATGCCATAGAAAGCAGGCGCGCGTTTGGGTTCACGGTCGATTCCCTGTCGCCAGCCAAAGACCTCCGCCAGCGCATACGCGGCGGATCCACTCAGGGTCGGGATGGCGAGTGCGCCGACACCGACCAGGCCGACGGTGTAGAGCAGGGTAGCGAAGCGGCCTGCCAGCGGACGCAGGGCTTCGGCAACCTGTCGACTGGTCTCCAGGTGGGTGAGCCCGTGCGCATGCAAGGTCACGGCGGTCGTGAGAATGATGAAGAACATCGCGACGTTGGATGAGAACGTGCCAACGCCGACGTCGACCTTCCGGTGAATCAGCTCTTCACGCGTGGCACCGCGGCGCTGGCGACCATTGCGGCCGAGCGCCCGCTGCTCTTCGACCTCCTGCGACGCCTGCCAGAAGAACAGGTATGGACTGATCGTCGTGCCGAACACACCGACCAACGTGCTCCACGCCCCGGCCGGGACGGTGGGGATGACTGTCGCCCTGAGCACCGGCCCCCAATGCGGCACGATGACAACGGCTGCGATTGCGTACGCGAGGAGCACGAGCGCGAGCCATTTGAGCACGTGAGCAAACGTCCCGTAGCGGAGCCACAGCGTCGCCCAGCCGATCAAAAGGCCAAACGCGAACACCCAAGCGTGCGACGCTGTACCGGTGAGCATCCCGGCAGCGTCGGCCATGCCGGCGAGGTCGGCGCCGATGTTGAGCGTGTTCGCGAGGAGAAGCGCTCCTGCTGCCAGCAGAATGACCGGCCGCGGAAAGCGCTGACGAAATGCCGCTGCCAAGCCCTGTCCCGTGACCATCCCGATGCGCGCACACATCATTTGCACCGCCGCCATGAGCGGCCATGTCACGAGCGCCGTCCACAACAGCGCTGTCCCGAACTGCGCACCGGCTATCGAATAGGTCGCGATCCCCGACGGGTCGTCGTCGGCTGCACCGGTGATCAGTCCCGGTCCGAGCGTTCGCCAGAAACGACGAATCGCGATGGCTCCTGCACCCACTGGCGCGCCCACCGCGCGCGCGAGCTCGGCCGGCGTTGGAAGTGCATGGCCGACGGCGGGCGCTGATGGTGTACCCGCTTGTGGGTCAACGCCCACGCCACCGCTCGAGCTTACGACGATCCTTTTTCGTCGGACGGCCCTGGTCGCCGCCCGACGGAAGCGATCGGAGCTGTAGTGCCAACGCCTCCCGGGCCGTACGGCTGGCCGGCGTCTCTTCGTACAGTCGCGCCGCGTCGGTGGCGCGGCCGCGGTGTTCGCTCACCACGCGCACGACCACGTGGGTTTCAAATGGCGGGTGCCGCACGCTGACCCGATCGCCAACCTGGACCGGCCGCGCGGGTTTGGCCCGCTCGCCATTCACGTCCACCTTGCCGCCACCCACCGCCTCGGCCGCGATCGACCGCGTCTTGAACAAGCGCGCGGCCCAGAGCCATTTGTCCAGCCTGACCCTGCCGAGGTCGCTTTTGTTATCCATCTTTTTGTCCATCATTAACTTGCGTCACGCACCGAGCATGACTATGGCACTAAGAGATGGTGAACGAGGTACCAAAATGGGCACAAGTCCGTCACGTTGCAGTGGACCCCTGTCCCAGCATCGACTCTTGAGCACGCCGTCCGCTACGAAGCGAATAAACTACTAGACCCCAGCACCGCGGCGAGGTCTGCCGATGGTGCGCCAGGGCTGGGCCCTATCGATTTCTTGATGTCATGACTGCCACAGCTCCTATTGAACAACGACTCTTTCCCGCGGCGAACCCGTCCGCACCGTTCGATCTCGCTGACGCTGATCTGCCTCCCCACGTCCGGCCGCTTGCGGAGCTCAGCGTACTCGATATCACGAAGTGGTTTGGCGAGACGAGTGGCGGGGTCAAGACATATCTCCTGCAGAAGGCCCGGTACGTAGAGGACCGATCGGGGCTGCGACAGGTGCTCGTCATTCCTGGCGCCCGCGACTCCATCACGACTGGTGACGGCGTGCGGTGCTACCGCCTCCGCGGCCCGCGAATTCCGACACAGCACCCCTATCGCTTCATGCTCGCGACGCGGTCGATCCAGCGCATTGTCGAGCACGAACGACCGGACATCATCGAGGTCGGAAGTCCATTCCTCGTGCCGTGGATCACCCGCCGCGCGGCCCGCCGCTTCGACGTGCCGCTAGTGATGTTCTTTCATAGCAACTTCCCGCGGACGATCTGCGCATTCCCCGAGCGGGCGTCGCGCGTTCGCCAGCAGGCCAGCAACGCGCTCTGGCGGTACGTGCGGCGACTCAACCAGGAGTTCGAGGCAACCATTGTCGCCTCCGACTTCATGGCGAACGACCTCCGAGTCCATGGCGCCCTACGCGTCGTCCAGATCCCGTTGGGCGTGGATCTCGCACACTTTCATCCGCGACGACGCGCGGACGCTTCGCAAACCCGTGAGCTCATCGGACTGCCGCCCAACGCACCTGTCGTCGGATTCGTCGGGCGCTTCGCCCGTGAGAAGGAAGTCGACGTCCTGGTCGAGGCGTGGGAGATGATCGAGCAGCGGACGGACGCATATCTGGCGTTGGTCGGAGATGGGCCGGCCCGGCGTCGGCTCCGCGCGCACAGCCGCGGCTCGCGGGTCATCTGGATCCCCTATCAAAACGATCGCGAACAGCTGGCGAACGTGCTCGCGGCGCTCGACATCTTCATTTCGCCCGGATCGATCGAGACGTTCGGGCTCTCCGCACTCGAGGCCGCCGCATTGGGGACCCCAGTCATCTCGGCGGACCGGGGCGGCGTCTCGGAGCAGATCCGTCAATCAGGCGGCGGTGCCCTTTTTGCCTCCGGTGACGCCGGCGCGCTGGCTGAAGTCGCGGTCCGCATGCTGCACACGCCGAGTGATTGGCCGCGGCTGGGTGCATTGGGTCGCGCTTATGCGGAACGTGAGCACTCCTGGAGCCGCGTCTTCGATCGGATCTTTGACGTCTACCGCCGCATCGTCGCCTAGTACGCGACCGGCAGGCGCCAGCGGGGCGCCACCGCGCGCTCTGCTCGTTTCCATTCATGACGTCGCCCCACCGCTTGAACGGCGCGTACGCGAGCTCTGGGAGCTCTGCCAAGCTCGGGCGATTACCCCGGCGTTGCTCGTCGTACCGAACTGGCACGGGAATGCGCCGCTCGAGACGGCACCGGCCTTCATGCGCTGGGTATGCGAGTGCGCGCACCAGGGTGCCGAGGTGTTTCTGCATGGCGAGCGCCACGATGAGTATGGACTCACACGCCGGTGGCCTGATGCGTGGCGTGCGTGGGGTCGCACGGCGCGGGAAGGCGAGTTCCTGATGCTCGACGAACCCCGGGCCGCCGAGCGAATCGAGCGTGGGCTCGGGTGTCTGCGCAGACTTGGCCTCGACCCGATCGGGTTCGTGCCGCCGGCGTGGCTCGCGCGCCCGACATGTTGGCGCGCCGTGGGACGCGCCGGGCTTCGATTCAGCGAGGATGCGCAATCCGTGCGAATCCACATGGGCGATCACGTGACGGAGATCCCGTCGCCCGTCCTGCGGTGGAGCGGCCGGACCGCGCTCCGCGCATACGGATCGGTGGCAGTCGCCGCAGCCCGGTGGCGAGCACAGCGTGGAGCGCCGTATGTGCGTATCGCGCTGCATCCCGGCGATCTCGCACACCCGAGAACCGCCCGATCCGTGGCGGCCGCGCTCGACCACTGGCTGAGTGACCGGCCCGGCGCGCCGTACGCCGCCCTGCGCGCCGACGAGCGTGCGTGATATCCGTCTGAGCATGGTGGCAGCGCAGGCCATCTGCGCCGGATTGGTTGCAGTCGACCAGCTGTCCAAGACCTGGCGTGTGCAGGCGCTTGCCCGCGGTCTTGGGTATCGCACGGCGTTCGCTCGTGTGTTCGCCTTCAACGTGACGAGCGACGCCTCGGCCTCACTGACGCCACTCCGCGCCGGCGGCGAGCCCGTTCGGTTTGCGGGCATCCTGTACTGCGGGCTGTCCGTCCCGGACACGCTCGCCCTGATGGGCGTCGAAGGGATGATGGAGTACACGACCGTCCTCGCGATCGCTGCGTACGTCAGCTCGGCCTACCTGGGAGTTTGGTGGGCGATCACGCGCGCCCGTCTCGTGCCGGCCATGCACCACGCGCTGCCGTGGATCGTGGCGACCGTCGTGGGCGGTCTCGCGCTCTTGGCGCTCATGCACCGCATGGCGCCGGAGTTTTTCAGGAGTGTCGGCGGGACATTCCGGACGACACTCCGCAACGCCCGGCGGATCAAGCCGTGGACCATCGCCGTGTCGCTCCCGCTCACGATCCTTCACGTGGTCGCCCGGCTGGCGATGCTCCCGGTGCTCGTGTTGGCGTTGCCATCCGTCCCACACTTGGGAGCCGTGTGGTTCGGGTCGTTTGCTCTGCTGTATGGGCAATTCTTCGTACCCACGCCGGCCGGCGCTGGCGCGGTCGACGTCGGTTTCCTGAACGGTGCGTCGGGCTATGTCGGTCCCGATACCACGGAACTTCTCATCGTGTGGCGGTTTTACACGACAGTGACCGGCATCATCCTAGGCCTGGTATTCGGCGTGCCCTACTATGGCGATGCGGTGCGGCGCTGGCTCTTACGACGCCGAACGGAGCGGGACACATTGCAGCATGACCCACGACGCTGAGGTCTCGGTGACGAGCGGCCCATTCGGGTTGCGCTGTTTGGCATCTGGCAGGATGCTCGGGAGCCCATAGTCTCGTGACAGCCAGAGGCGCGGCATCGCTGATCACGCGCGACGCCATCCCCGAAGGGATTGGCGATGGCGATGGCATCCGGCCGACTCCCGCCCATCCACTGCGAGTCGCCCTCTTCACAGATACCTATCCGCCGCAACTGAACGGTGTCTCTCGCACCCTCGAGCGACTGGTACGTGCGGTCAGCGCGCGCGGTGGCACCGCACGGGTCTACACCACGACTGACCCGGGCGTGCGGCCTGGTGAACGCGACGATGCGCTCTGGCGTCGCCCGAGCATCCCGTTCTGGGCGTATCCGCAACTGAGGATCACAGCGCCGATTCTCGGTAAAGCGTACCGAGATCTGGGTCGCTGGCAGCCGACGCTGATCCACGCCGCCACGCCGTTCGGCATGGGCCTCGCCGGCCGGAGTTGTGCGCGCGCCCTTGGTGTGCCGCTCGTGACCTCGTACCACACGAGCTTCAACGAGTATGCGAGGTTCTACCATCTCGGTGCACTCAGCAAACCCGGCTGGGCCTTCATTCGATGGTTCCACAATGGGGGCGAGCGAACCTACGTGCCGACTCGCGCCGTGCTCGAGGAGTTGCGGTCGCTTGGCTTCGAGCGCTTGGCGCTCTGGGGCCGGGGAGTGGAACCGCATCGCTTCAATCCCGCTTTTCGGGCTTCGACGTGGCGGGCTCGTCTCGGTGCGGACGACGACACCGTCGTCGTCGCGTATGTCGGGCGGCTTGCGGCCGAGAAGGGCCTGGATACTGCGGTCGCCGCGATGCACCGGGTGTCGGCAGGGCCATTCGGCCCGGCGGCGCGTGGAGGACGGCGCGTCGTGTTTGCGCTGGCTGGTGATGGCCCCTACGCCGCACATTGTCGGCGTGTGGCGCCACCGCCACCAACCACGCACTTCGTGGGGCGTCTCGAGGGACGGGCGCTCAGCGAGTTCTACGCGTCGGCTGACGTCTTCGTGTTTCCGTCCGCCACCGATACCTTTGGCAACGTGCTCCTCGAAGCCATGGCGTCGGGTGTGCCCGTCATTGGCGCAGACGCCGGCCCCACGCGCGAGATCCTCGCGCACGGCGGAGGCATGACGGTTCCTCGCGGAGATGCGGAGGCGCTCGCCGCTGCCATCGAGACGCTCGCCGTCGATCCCGCACGGCGCGCTGCGATCGGCGCTGCCGGCGTCACATACGCCGCTTCACGCTCGTGGGATCGAATATTTGATGATTTGATGGCCGATTATCGGCGCGTGATCGGATCGCGGGTGAGCTGCTGAACGGCGGGACTCACTCCTCGGGCGCAGCGCGTCGCATTCGCTTCTTCGCCGACAACCTCCGCTTCGCCTCGATGCGCTGACGGTTCGACGCCGCAGTGGGACGCGTCGGTCGACGGCGCGCGCGCACGACCAGTGCGCGCGCCACGACCGATGCGAGTCGGGCGGCCGCCGCGTCGCGGTTGTGACGTTGGCTCCGCGAGTCGGCCGCGACCACGCGCAGATTCCCGTCGCCATCGACGCGGCTGCTCAACCGAGCCATCACGCGATCGCGCCGTTCCGGGTCGAGCGCCGTCGTACGCGCGACGTTCCAGACGATCTCGACGCGCGTCGCTGACGTATTGACATGTTGACCTCCGGGGCCTCCAGAGCGCGTGGCGCGCACGATGAGTTCGCGGCCGGGAATCGTCAATGAGGCGTTGACGGGCACGTCGTGCATCTAGGCTGACACGGTCGCCGCGGGCTGATGCGGCGTGAGCCCGGTCCGTGACCGCGCGCGATGCACGCGGAGCGCCGCGACCCGGCGGCCGTCGACGGCGATCACCTCGAGCTCGCCCGACGGGAACCCCACGCGATCACCCACGCGAGGGGCGCGACCGAGCTTCGCGAACGCATATCCGCCGATCGTCGTCCAATCGCCCTCGGGGATGGAGAGATCGTGGTCGGACCGCACGTCGATGACTGACAATGTGCCCGCGAGCTCCAGCACGCCGTCGGATTCGAGCGATGTGCGGGTCGCCGGGTCATACTCATCCGCGATGTCTCCGATCACTTGTTCGACCAGATCCTCCATCGTGACGATGCCGGCGGTCCCGCCGTACTCATCGAGCACGATAGCCATCTGCGCTCGCGTGCGACGGAGGTCGTCGAGCACGAGCTCGGCACGGCGAGTGGCCGGCACGTAGAGCGGCTCGCGAGTGTACCGTTGGATCGAGAAGGGCGTCCCGGGCTGATGGAGCAGCAGGTCCTTGGCGAGGAAAATTCCCACGACGTCGTCGAGTCCCTCACGATAGACCGGGTATCGGGAATACCGTTCGCTGCAGAGCGCGGCGCGCACCTCGGCCTCAGTCGCATCGATTGGCAGGGCCACGATCTCGGTCCGCGGACGCATGACGTCGTGGGCGCGTTTGTCGTGGAACTCGAACACGCCGCTCAGCATGGAGGCCTCGCGGGCGTCGAGCGAGCCTCCGGCGCGAGCCTGCAGCACCAGAACCCGTAACTCGTCCAGCGTGAGCGACCGGACCCATCGGGCCGCCAGGACGGTCCCGACCGGGTGTAACAGTCGGCGGACCGCGTGGCCGACCGCGCGACGCACGGTGGTGAAAGCGACCACGATCAGGGTAACAAATCGCGTCGTTGTCCGGCGCGCAATTGACTGAAGCGACTGCAGTTGGCGCTTGCGCATAGTGGTAGCGCGCGGAAACCGATTCGCGCGCAACTCGTCTCAAAGATACACCATAATGGCTGACGGCGCGCCCCTCTCGCTCCCTGACCGGTTCGACTCCGTACCGCCCCGTCCGCTAGCGGGGGCCGCGGTGCTGCCTCCGGGTCGCCGACTGCAGCAGGCGATGCTGGATCCGCGCCGGATCATTCGCTGGGTCTACGTCGGGCGCTTCTCAGTAGCGACGGCCATCTTCCTCGCCGCGCAACTGGTGTGGGCCAGCGCGCCCTCGACCGACACCCGCATTGCGTCGCTCATCTTCGCGGTGACAATGGTCGTGACCGTCATTCTCGGCAGCATACACCGAGGTGTACGGTGCGCCACCCCGTCGGACCTTCCTCTACGGTCAGACCGTCTACGATCTCCTCCTCGTCACCGCGGTCGTGCACGTCACCGGCGGTGGTGCGTCGCAGTTCACGTTGTTCTACATCCTCGTCATTGCGACGGCCGCACTCCTGCTTCCGATGGGGGGCGGGCTATTAATCGCGCTCCTGGGCATCGTGTGTTACTTCGCCGAGGTCTTGTGGTTGAGCGACACCGCTCCCGATCTCGGCGTTTGGTTGCAACTGCTGGTGTTCGCGATGGTTGCGCTCGCGTGTGGCTACATCAGCGCGCGACTGCAGGAAGCCGAGGAAGGGACCGCCGCCGAGCTGGTATTCGTTCGACTCCAGGCCGAAGACATTCTCCGGAACATTCGGAGCGGCATCATCACGATCGACGAAAACGGGGTGCTCCTGTACGCCAATCCGGCCGCCAGCGCCCTGCTCGGCATCCCCTTGTCCGATCTCATCGGGACACTGATCCTGAATCGGGTGTTCGATGTCGCACCTGTCGTCGCACGTGCGCTCCAGCGGGCCGTCACGGACCGACTCCGCACGACACGAGCAGAGGACGTCGTGCAGTTCGGCGATCACGCGTTCCCCATTGGCGTCACGACCACGTTCGCTGACGGTGACACCGGGGGCCACGGTCGCACGGCTACCGCCATCTTCCAGGACATTGCAGGACAGAAGCGCCTCGAGAGTCTGCATCTCCGGGCGGGCCGCCTGGAGGCGATCGCGGAGCTCAGCGCCTCGCTCGCGCACGAGATCAAGAATCCCCTCGCGTCGATTCGCAGCGCCGTGGAGCAACTCACGCACATGATCGAGCCGACGACCGGTCCACTCGCGGGGCGCGGGCGCGGCACGGCCGACGCGCCGGCCCGCGGCCGGTCAGCGGGGCTGAACCGCGCACGCGGGATGGGCGTCGGGAAACACCGGTCGTCGCTGTCGCGCGGGCGTCGCGTGAGTGCGCCGGTCGCGTCGCGCGATCTGATGGAGCAGGCCGCGGCATTCGACGGGCGACGACGACACGCGCACGCTCGGAACGCTGATTGTCCGCGAGACGGACCGGCTGTCGCGGCTGCTCAGCGAGTTCCTCGACTTCGCGCGGGTCCGGGTCACGCGGACGTCACCGGTGGACGTGTCGGCGCTGGCCCGCGGTGCCGCGAGCCTTGTCGCGGCGCATCCCGATGTGAAACAGGGCCTGCGGGTGAACTGTGTCACACCGGAGGTCCCAGTCGTCATCGACGGCGATGAGGACCTTCTTCACAGAGCAGTCTTCAATCTCGCGCTCAATGCGGTGCAGGCCGCGCCGCAGGGCGGAGAAGTGTGCATTGAAGTGCAGACTCTGACGGCAGATCAGGTGCCGCCTGGCGTCAACGACGCTGCCTTCGAGGCGGGCGCGATCGCTCTTCGGGTGTCCGATGACGGGCCGGGCATTGCCCTGGAGATCCGTGATCGGCTGTTCGAGCCTTTCGCCACCACGAAGCCGGGCGGGACCGGGCTCGGGTTGTCGATCGTCTATCGCGCCATTGAAGCGCATCGCGGCGTGGTGCTCGTCGACTCCGGTGGCGACTTCACGGGGACGCGCATCACCGTCCTGATCCCGCTCCGCCGGTCGGACGACACGACCGCGACGGCGGGCAGCGCGGAGGCCGCCGCATGAGCGCGAACGGCCAACCGACGGTGCTGGTCATCGACGACGAGCTGGGCATTCTCGAGTCGCTCCGGATCCTCCTCAAGAACGAGGGCTTCAATCCCGCGATCGCCAACGGCGGCAAGCAGGGGCTCGAGCAGATCGAGGAGCTTCGGCCGGACATCATCCTGAGCGATGTCCGGATGCCATTGGTGAGCGGCGTGCAGGTCCTGAGCGCCGCGCGAGCGCAAGATCCCGACGTGCCGGTCATCCTCATGACGGCGCAAGCGACGCTGCAGTCGGCGATGCAGGCGGTCAACGAAGGGGCGTTCTACTACATCCAAAGCTGTTCCGCAACGATGAGATGCTCGCCATTCTCCGACGTGCAGCCGAGCATCGGAAACTGCGCGTCGAGAACCGGTCCCTGCGACAGGAGATCACTCGGCGGGAACGGACATCGTCCAATCGGCCTGTCGGGAGCAGCAAGGCGTGGCTCGACATTGTCCAGCTCGCGGAGACGGTGGCGCCGACCGAATCCACCATCCTGATCCAGGGCGAGTCGGGCACCGGGAAAGAGGTCATCGCGAGGTACATCCACCAATTGTCGTTGCGCACGGATGGCCCGTTTCTCTCCATCAACTGCGGTGCGCTCCCGGAGAGCCTGCTGGAGTCCGAGCTCTTCGGTCACGTGAAAGGCTCGTTCACCGGAGCGGTCAAGGACAAGAGCGGGTTGTTCACCGCGGCGGCGGGCGGCACGTTCTTCCTGGACGAAATCGGCGAGACCACACCGGCGACCCAGGTGAAGCTGCTGCGCGTCCTCCAACACCGTGAGGTCATTCCGGTCGGGGCGACGGAAGCCATCCCGATCGACACCCGCCTCGTCGCAGCGACGAATCGTGATCTCGAGGAAGCGATCAAGCGGGGCGCGTTCCGTAGCGACCTGTTCTATCGACTCAACGTCATCGCGCTCCACCTGCCGCCGCTGCGCGAGCGGCGCGACGACATTCCGCTGCTCGTCGATTTGTTCCTGCACCGGGCGTCGGAGGCTCGGGGCGAGCCGGCGAAGCAGGTCAGCACCGCGGCGCTCGACGTATTACAAGGCTTCAGCTGGCCAGGCAACGTGCGAGAGCTCGAGAACGCCCTCGAGCGCGCCGTGATCCTCACGGCCGGCCCGATCATCGATGTCAACGTACTACCGGAACGGATCACGGAGCGACGCGCCGAGCCACTCGTCTCGGAGCGCATGCGAACGAATCCGACGCTCGAGGCCATCGAGCGCGCCTACATCCTGTGGGTTCTCCAGAGCGAGGGCGGGAACAAGACCCGGGCGGCCGATGTCCTGGGTATCGACCCATCGACGCTGTACCGGAAGCTGTCGCGGTTTGGGGTCGAGGCGTGACACGTCGGGCGACGCGCGCGTCGCCCCCGGCCGCTCCAGGACCGCGGCTCGGCGTGCCGCGGCCGTGGGCGGCTGCTGCACTCGTCGGTGCCGTGACACTGGCGGTCGCGCTGTCGACCGTCAGCCCCTATCTGGTCGGTGCATTTCAGGATGATGCGATCTACGTGATTCTGGGACGCGCACTCGCGACCGGTGCGGGCTACCGCTATGTCCACCTGCCAGGTGCGCCGCCCGCCGTGCACTACCCACCCGGCTATCCCGTGTTGCTGTCCCTGCTGTGGCGAGTCGCGCCCAACTTTCCCGACAACATCGTGACCTTCGAGCGCGCCGATGCGGTGCTGCTCGCGGTGGCGGCGGTCCTGGGGTTCGAGTTGGCACGACGCCGCGCGGGGCTCTCGACCATCTGGAGCGCCGTCGTCGCGCTCGCGGGCACGATTACCATCCTCCCGCTCGCGTTCGCATCGATGGTGTTGTCCGAATCGCTCTTTCTGGTCGTGTTGCTCGCCGCGCTCCTGGCTGTAGAGGCGATCGCCGCCGGTCCAGCAGAAGATGCGCTTCCATCTCCTTTCTCCTCTCTCCTCACTCCTCTCTACGGCCGCGCAGCGGCCGTCGGCGTGCTCTGCGGATCCGTCGCACTCGTCCGCAGTATCGGCATCATGATCGTGCCAGCCGCTCTCGCCGTGTGTGCGTGGCGTGGCCGAACGAGGGCGGCCGCGGCGCTCGCTCTGGGCGCAGCGGCGGTGCTCGTCCCATGGCAGGTGTGGGTGTGGTCACACACGCGTGACCTCGCGCCGATGCTCCAGGGTGAATACGGGCCGTACGCGGCGTGGGTCACGGCAGCCCTGCACCGCCGCGGCCTCGGCTTTGCAATGCGCACGGTCACGGGGAATTCGCTGGACGCCGCACAGACGCTGGGTGCAATCCTCGCGACGCGCTTGCCCAACCCCATTCGGTGGGCAGCGGTCGTGACATGGTTGGCACTGCTCGCTGCCGGGATGGCGTGGCTGGTGCGGCGGACGACCATAACGGTGATCTTTTGCCTACTGTACGTTGGGGCCGTGTTGCTGTGGCCGTTTCCTCCTCACCGGTTCATCTCAGCGATCTGGCTCCTTATCATGATGGCGCTGGTAGCGGGTGTCGTGGCGGTCGCGCAATGGCGGCCGGAGGTCCCGCTCGGCCGCAGCATGCGCACGGTCGCCCTGGCGCTCGTTGTCTTGCTCGGTGCGGGCACTTTGAGATACAACATGATCGGATACCGACACGGCTGGTGGGGGCTGATGCGGGAGAGTCTGACGACACGCGTGGCACGACCGCTCGATTGGCTGGTGGCGCATCCGACGCTCCCGGGGCCGACGATGAGCTCGGTCGAACCGTCCCTGTACCTCTATGCTCACCGGACAGGCCTGCCGTGTAGCCCGTTCGTCGCCGACAATTACGTGTATCCGCGCGACACGGCGCAGGACCGCGCGACGTTGGCCGCCGTGTTGCGCCGCCACCGCGTGGGATCCATCATCGCGACCGATCCGGTGTGCGCGCTCGCGGCATCTCGCTTGGCGGCCGAGCCGGCGCCGCTCCTCACGGCGGTCGACACCTCTACTGCTGGCCTGGCCGTTTTCGTGCGTACATCACAATGACCGACATGTATCAACCATCGACACCAACCGCCGGCGAGCCGGCGACAGACGGCCGCGCGCCACTGGCGCACCGTGATTCCGGAGCCCGCACACCCCGCCTTCGCGGGCGCACTCCGCTCGCCCGCGACGAGCTCCGACTGTCCGTGCTCATCCCGGTGTACAATGAGCGCCAAACCATTGGGTTGATTCTCGATCAGGTCCACTCGGTGCCGGTGGCCAAGGAAGTGATTTGCGTCAACGATCACTCGACCGACGGGACAGCGGAGATCCTGGATCGTCTCGCCGCGGCCGGCAAGATCGACCGCCTCATCCATCACCCGGCGAACCGGGGTAAGGGAGCGGCCATCCGAACCGCACTCGCGGCCAGTACCGGCAATGTCGTGATCGTGCAGGACGCGGACCTGGAGTACGACCCGGCGGACTGGCCCGCTTTGTTGGAGCCGATCATCGAAGGGCAAGCCGATGCGGTGTTTGGCTCCCGGTTCCTCGGCGGGCCGCATCGCGTGCTGTACTTCTGGCACTCGATCGGGAACGGAGTGCTCACGATGTTCAGCAACATATTCACGAACCTGAACCTGACCGACATGGAGACGTGTTACAAAGCGGTTCGCGGCGAGATTGCCCGCGGACTGGCTCTGACGTCGGATCGGTTCGGGTTCGAGCCGGAGATCACGGCCCGGTTGGCCCGATCCGGCGCCCGTATCTTCGAGGTACCCATCAGCTATTCGGGTCGCACCTACGCCGAGGGCAAGAAGATCGGTTGGCGGGACGGCATTGCGGCCATCTGGCACATCGTGAAGTTCAACGTGTTTGACTGAGCCTAGACTTTAGACGTTGGACGTTGGACGTTGGAGAAGAAGCCTCGAGGGCCAGCTGGGATGTACCGCAGCTGGCCCTCGAAGTTTGTCTTCCGACGTCTCACGTCGAACGTCTAACGTCCAGCTTCGCCGTGCCGCAACGGCGCGCTCGCGCGTCCGGTACTGGGATGAGCTCTGATCTGGAGACGCAGCACCGGTCAATCGCGACGGGCAAGGCCGGACTGCTGGCGCGGCTCGTGGATCTCCGTGCCTGCGCCACGATCGCGGTGCTCGCGACGATGTCGGCGGCGACCAGCCTGGCCAACGGGTTCGCGTACGACGATCGCCTGCTCATCCTCAACAATCCTCGGGTCCACCATCTAGCGCACATTGCGCGGCTGTGGGCCCAGACGTACTGGCCGCCGTGGATGGGGGCCGGATTGTACCGTCCTTTGACGATGTCGGCGTTCGTCATGGAGTGGTCGATCGGTCGTGGCGCGCCCTGGGTGTTTCACGCCACGAACCTGACCCTGTACATCGCGGCATGTTTGCTGGTCTACAGTTTGGCGAAGCTCGTGCTCCCGCCCGCTGGTGCATGGGTCGCGGCCGCGCTCTTCGCCGTCCATCCGGTCCACGTCGAAGCCGTGGGCAATGTTGTCGGGCAATCGGAGTTGTGGGCGGCGTGCGGTGTCCTCGCCGCCGTCGCCGCATTCGTCCGGTGGCGTCGGTCCGCGATGGCCCGCTGGCGTTCAGCGGCGCGCGCGGGGCGGGCAGGAATTGCGGAGCCGGAATCACACGGGCGAACCGCAGCAACGTCTCTGAGCCAGCAGCTCGGTGCAGAGAATCTGGGCGGCGTCCACCACCAGGCCGTCCTCGTCGCCCTCGTCATCGGCGCGTGTCTCGCCAAAGAACACGCGGTGGTCACGCCGGCCTTGTTGGTGCTCGCAGAACTGCTGCTGGTCGAGGACCCGCGCCCGTGGCGCGAACGGTGGCGTGCGCTCAGGCCGTTCGCGCTCCTGCTCGGCCTCGCGGTGCTGGTGTATGTCGTCGCCCGTGCACATGTCATCGGGAATTGGGCGGGCGATCGTCCGAACGTCGTGCTCGAACATCTGTCTCCGGCGGCACGTCGCTGGACAATGCTCGGTCTCGTGAGCGACTGGATACGGCTGTTGGTCTGGCCCGGACGCCTGGTCGTCGAATACGCGCCCCGCGACGTCGCGATCCACGAGCACTTCGAGCTCTCGTTACTGCCCAACGCCGTGTTGCTCACCCTCGTCCTCGCGCTCGCCGCAATCTCGGTGCAGCGACGCACGCTGGCCGGCTTCGCACTGCTCTGGATCGGGGTAACCCTGTTGCTCGTCAGCAATCTCATTGTGCCGACAGGGATTCTGCTCGCGGAGCGCACGCTGTTCCTGCCGAGTGTCGGTGCAGCGCTCCTGGCGGGCGACGCATTCGCTGGGCTCGCCGCCCGCTCTGGTATCACACCGGTCTCGGGCAGCTCGGCACGTGCGCACTGGCGCCATCTGGCGCCCGCGGCCGCCATCGCGGTGCTGCTCGCGGTCGGCGCGTGGCGCAGTGCCTGGCGGCAGTTCGTGTGGCGAAGCAACGCCGCGCTCTTTGCCCAAGCTCCGCTCGACGCGCCCCTGAGCTACCGGGCGCACGACGTCTACGCCGGTTTGCTGTTCGATCGCGGTGACAATATCGGCGGCGAGCGCGAGGCCCGAATCGCCCTGGCGTTGTATCCACACGATCCGGTCCTGTATCGAGACCTCGCGCAAGAGTACATGCACGCCGGCCTGTGCACGCCGGCCATCCCGCTGCTCCGGCGATCCATCGAGGAGCGCGCGTCAGTGGAGACGGACGCGCACCTCCTGTTGGCGGAGTGTCTGTTGGCGGCACACGATCCCGCGTCTGCGCGGCTCGAGGTGCTGCGAGGCGTTGCACAGGGGCGCTACGTGTACTACGGCGCCGGCTACCACAAACTGTTGATGGCCATCGACAGTGCGACCCGCCCAGCGCCACGCCCGCGGGCGTCCATCGCCGGCGCTCAGGTCACCGGGGGAGCCGCGGCGTCCGCGCCCCAGTCCACGCCGCTCTCACTCCATCCCGCTCCGTGACACGCAGCATCGCGTACCGTCATCGCGCGGTGAGACGACTGCAACGATCCGTGGCCATCGCGGCGCACGCATGGCGGTCGCTGGGGCAGGCGCGCGCTGGGATCGTGGTCGCCCTCGTGGCGGGGCTGAGTTCGATCAACGCCATCGCCAACGACTTCACCCTCGACGACGAAGGGGTGATCGTCAAGAACGCGCTCGTTCACCATCTCTCGGCGATCTGGCGCAGCTTCGGTCTGCCCTACTGGCCCGCGTCGACGAACGCTGGACAGTACCGGCCGCTCGCGGTTGCGAGCTTCGGCGTCGATTGGGTCATCTCCGGCGGCTCGCCGCACTGGATGCACCTCATGAACGTGGCGTGGCACGTCGCCGTGTGCGTCCTCGTCTGGCGTCTGCTGCGGGATTTCCTCTCGGCCGAAGGAGCCATGGCGGGTGCGTTGTACTTCGCACTGCAGCCCGTGCACGTCGAGGCGATCGCCAACACTGTCGGCCGGTGCGATATCATGGCCGCCGCATTCGTCGTCGCAGGCGTGCTGGCACATTGGCGCGGACGCTGGGTCGCTGTCCCGCTGTACGCCGCTGCGCTGGCGTCCAAGGAGATGGGCGTCGTCATGCTCGGCCTGGTCGTGGCGAATGATGTGCTGCTCGGCGGGGTCGGTCGTGCGTCGGCTATCAAGACGCCCGTCGGCGATGCGCCCGCGGGAGAGATCCCATTGCAGGGGGCGGCGCTCTGGCGCGCGCGCTGGCGGCTGTACGCCGGGTACGGCGCGGTCGCGATCGTCTACGCGGCGACTCTCGCGGTGGTCTTTCATCACCGGGCTCTCGTCGAAACGGCCCCCATCTGGGAGCATGCCTCGATCATCGACCGCTGGCTGACCGAAGCACGGGTCGTTCCCGAATACGTGCGCCTGATGGTCGCACCATTCGAACTGAGGATCGAGTACTCGCCACGCGCCATTGACCTGGCGCGTTCAGTGAGCCCGCTCGTGGTGCTCGGCCTGTTGCTGGTGGGCCTGGGCGCGCTGTGTGCGATCTATGCCTGGCGGCGGGCACCGGCAGTCGCGATGGGGCTCGCCTGGTTCGTCATCGCGGTCTCACCCGTTTCGAACGTGTTCTTCGCCTCCGGAGTCGTGCTCGCGGAGCGCACGCTGTACCTGCCGAGCGTAGGCGCAGCGATCCTGGTCGGCTGGCTCGCGAATGCGCTCGCGAGCCGTTTGGCTGTCGCTGCGGGTCCGGCGCGGCGACGCCGCGTCTGGGGGTGGCGGCCCGGGCGCCTCGCGCGTGCCTGGGGTGTCGTCGGGACCCTCGGCGGCGTGGGGTTGCTGGCGTTCGCGGTTCGATCGTGGACGCGGACCACGGTGTGGCACGATGACAAGCGCCTGCTCCTCACGTCGCTGGAGCTGGAGGCGGACTCGTATCGGACGCACGCGCGCGCGGCGATCATCCTGGATCATCGACACGATTGGGCAGGGGCGGAACGTGAGCTCGCCGTTGCTCGCACGCTCTATCCGGAAGACGCGAATGTGTACCAGGCAGCGGCGATGGTGGCCGACATGCAGAACCAATTCGCGCTCGCCGATCGCCTGTACGACAGTGCAGCACTGATCCATCCTGGCGTCTTCGCCGTCTACATCAAGCAAGCGCGCCTACGATATCGCGAGGGCAACTACGCCGGGGCTATCCGGTCCGCGCGCTCCGCCTACCTCGCGGCGCACGACTCGGTCGAAGCGCTCAACATCCTGACCGGTGCAGCGCAGCGAGTCGGCGACTTCACGAGTGCGGAATGGGCGTTCCAGCACGGGCTGGCGGATCATCCGCGCGACAGCGCGCTCCATCGCCAGTACTCGTGGATGCTCGCGGCGCGGGGCGACACGGCGGCGAGTCGTCGCGAAGCGGAGCGGGCCGCGGGTTTGAGGTGAGAGGGCGCGTCACTGTCGTTTTCCTCGACTTCAAGGACAGTCCCAAGACGTTGTTTTGGCCGGTCTGGTGGCTACAGTCTCGACAGGCAGCTTGCAAGCGGCCGTGCATTCTGCCCCAGCCAGGGCTGGTCGAACGGGCCGCTGTTAAGACGCTAAATCGAGTGGCGATAAGAGCTTAAGCTCGCAACGGTGGATGGGCCCGGCGGTTGCCCCTACGAGGGCCATGTCGACCTAGACCGCCGGCGACCTCTGGTTGCCGACCAATTCTCCTCCCTGGAGCAAGCAATGACGCAGAACCGGAAGGGCTTTACGCTGATCGAGTTGTTGATCGTGGTCGTCATCATCGGCATTTTGGCCGCGATCGCGATTCCGAAGTTCGCCAACACGAAGCAACAGGCCTACCTGGCCACCCTCAAGTCGGACCTGCGCAACCTGGTCACGGCTGAGGAGGCGTACTTCGCGGACAACACCACCTACACGACGTCGTTGGCGACCACGCAGTTCGACGCGTCGCAGGGTGTGACGTACAGCGTCTCGAACGCGAGCGGGACCGGCTGGGAAGCGACCGCGACCCACGTGGGGTTGGTCGGTGCCACGCCGTCGGGGTGCCACATTGCAATCGGCACGTACGCGACGACTGCGAACGAGGACGAAGGCGCGCCGTACTGCCCGTAACAGGCAGCAGCAGGAGCGGCAACGGTTCGAGGGCCAGCTGCGGGCGACCGCGGCTGGCCCTCGGTGCGTGAGGGACCGAACGGCGGAATCGGGCGTCAACGATCAGGGGTCAGGGAACCAACCGTAAGGCGAGATCCTGTGTGACGCGACCGGGCCCTGGAGTCTGTCCCCGACCCCTGATCCCCGACCCCTGACCCCGCTTTTCATACGGTTGTGCTCGTTACCTTGGCCCCTGGCGAGTCGTGTGTGCTGTGAATGACCGGTCGGAGTGGCAGTAATGACCGGTGCGCGGGTCGCTAACGCCCCCGCGTTGTGTGCCCACGACTCACTGGCGACACGCCCAACCACACATGGCGCTCCTCGGCCGTAAGAAGACGACGATCGGACTCGACATTGGCTCGGGTCTCGTCAAAGTAGCCGTGATTGACCACGGCCGGTCCGAACCTGAATTGACCAAGGTCGCGATCGCGCCACTGCTTGCCGACGCGATCGTCGAGGGTGAAATCATGGACCCGGCGATCGTCGCGGACGCGGTGCGGAACGCCCTCGAGCAGGCGGAAATCAAGCTCAAGGGGGTCAAGGGCGTCGTCACCGCCGTCGGCGGCCGTGACGTCATCATCAAGAAGATTCAGATCGAGCGCGTGAAAGAGCAGCAGGCGCGCGAGTTGATGCGCTGGGAAGCGGAGCAGCACGTGCCGTTCGACATGGAGTCGGTGGAGCTGGACTTCCAGATCCTCGACCCGGATGCCGAGGGGTTGGAAATGAGCGTGCTGCTCGTCGCTGCCAAGCGCGAGCTCGTCGAAGCCAAGCTGCGGCTCCTCACCGATGCCGGCATCCAGACCAGCGTCGTCGACGTGGATGCCTTCGCGCTGCACAATGCGTTCGAGGTGAATCACCCGAATGCGATGTCGGGCGTCGTCGCGTTGGTGAACATCGGACACGAGGTCACCAACATCAACATCCTCGATGACGGCGTACCGATTCTCACGCGTGATGTCACGCTGGGCACGCGCCGGCTGCGCGAAGACCTGCAGCGGGATCGCGGGCTCGGCGCCGAGGAAGCCGATGGGCTGCTGCAAGGTTACGATCGGTCCCCACACCTCGACGCGGTGATCGAGACGCGCGGCGAGGAGATCGCGGTGGGTATCGAGCGCGCGGCCGCCTTCATTGCATCCTCGTCCCGCTCAGCGGCGCAGTTGCGGGCGGTCTACACCTGCGGCGGTGGCGCGCGTATCCCGGGACTCACTGAAGCGTTGTCAGCCCGGCTCCGGTTGACGGTTCAGCAAGCCAACCCGTTGGCCAACTTGAAGGTGCGTGACGGCGCCCTCGAGTCGCTCGTCACGGACGAGGTCGCTCCGTTGCTCATGCTCCCGATCGGCCTCGCCTTGCGCAAGGTCGCCTAGCTCTCCCGCAAACCGTCGAGGCACGCCTGTCATGATTGAAATCAACCTGCTGCCCGGTGCGGGGAAGAAGTCCCGTGGCGCGGGCGCGGGCGTCAATGTCGGCGCGTCGTTCGCGACGGCCGCCAACCGGATCAAGGATCCGTTCATGCTCCTGGCGGCCGCGAGCATCATCGCGGCCGGCGCCGTCATCCCGATGTTGACGCTGCGGCAACAGAGTGTGTCGCAAGAGCTGGCGAGCCGCGAGCAGAAGCAGGTTCAGGACTCGACGCGCTATGCAGCCGTGCTGCGGGAGAAGAAGAAAGCCGAGACCCAGCGCGACTCCGTCATGCGACAGCTCAACATCATCAAGACCATCGACAACGATCGATTCGTGTGGCCGCACGTGATGGACGAGATCAGTCGCGCGCTGCCGCAATACACCTGGATCGTGTCCGTCAAGCAGACCAGCGCGCCCACCGCTGCGGGCGCGGAGGATGCGAACAAGGACAGCAAGGACAAGAAGAAGAAGGCGACCGAGCAGGAGGAGGCGCCGCAGCCCATGAAGTTCACGGTGGTCGGCAACACCGTCGACATTCAGGCATTGACGCGCTTCATGAAGTTGCTCGCCGCATCGCCGTTCATTCAGAACGTGCAACTCGTGAACTCGCAGCTGGCCCAGGCGGACGGCAAGGAAGTGACCGAGTTCACGCTCGAAGCCCAATACCACCAGCCGGATTCGACGGCGATCCGGACCGTTCCGCTCACGCTGTCGGTGAGGTAGGCGGCCATGGCGCTCATTCCGCAGACTCAGCGCGACAAGCTGATGCTCGTCGTAATGCTGATTTCCCTCGTGTTGGTGGTCGCGTACTGGGAGTTCGTGTACGCGCCCAAGACCAACGAGCTGGCACAGCTGCGCACGCACGTCGAGTCGCTCCAGAGCTCGAACCAGCGCGCGAAGGCGGAGCTCGCGAAGGGCAGCGTCAACGACCTGCGACAGCAGGCGCTCCGCTACCAACAGAACCTGCAGCTCATGCGGCAGCTCGTGCCAACCAGCAACGAGGTGCCTGCCTTGCTCGAGCAGATCTCCACTGCCGCGCGTCGCGTCGACCTCGACATCAATACCGTGACACCCGAGCCCGTGATCGAAGGCGAGCAGTTCGACACGTATCGCTACAAGCTGACCGTGATCGGCGGGTATCACCCGCTCGCGGAGTTCCTGACGAACGTCGGGTCTCTCACGCGTATCGTCGCGCCGGTGAACTTGGACCTCGAGCCGGCGAGTGGTCAGGAGGCGTCGAACTCGCGCACCAAGCGTGGACAGGCCGTCCTGACGTCGAAGTTCGAGATCCAGACGTATGTGGCGAAGCAGACCAGCGCGGACGAAGACGTGCCGCATTCGCGTCTGACGAAGCCGGGGGCGAAAACATGACCACCATCCATGAGAATATCAGGGCGTCTGTCTCGCGCACGGCGGGCCTCATCGCAGTGATCGGGCTCGCGTTCGCCGTTGGCGTGGTGACGCCGTCACTGGCGGCGGCGCAGTCGCAAATCCTCACCGGGCCGAAACAGGCCGCGATGCGGGCCGCGGCTGCCGCCAATGCCCAAACGGCGGCGATGCAGAACACGGACGCCGTTTCCCCCGCCGTCCCGTCCTCCAAGTCGACCCCGGCACCCCAGCCGTCGCGCCGGCCCTCGGCGCCGATCGTCGCGAGCACACCAACTCCGGCCGCCGCGGCGAAGCCGATAGCTGCCGCTCGACCGGTGCCAGGTGCAGCGGGGAAGGGCGCGGTTGCGACCGCAGGCGCCGCCCCTGTCGCCAGCACGGCCAAGACGCCCGCGCCCGCAGGGGCCAAGGCGTCGGTTCCGGGACTGGCCAAGGCCACACCCGCGGCGCCAGCCGGCGCGAGCCCGACGGCTGCGACCGCCGGCGGGGACAGCGCCGGCTCAATCTCCGTGACTGAGCGTGGCGTCAAGGGCGAGGTCTCGCTGAATCGCGAGGTCTTCTCGTACGACGCCAGCGGGCGACGCGATCCGTTCATCTCGCTGATGCGCTCGGGCGACCTCAGGCCCATGCTCTCCGATCTACGGCTCACGACGGTGCTGTACGACGCGACTGGGCAGAATTCGATCGCGGTGATGCGGGATCAGTCCACGAAGGACCAATACCGCGTACGCGTCGGCATGACACTCGGACGGATGCGCGTCGCGCAAATCCAGCCGAAGCAGGTGGTGTTCACGATCGAGGAAGTCGGCTTCAGCCGCCAGGAGGCGCTGGCGCTGGGGGATACAACTAAAGCGAGGACGCCATGAAGCATGTTTGGACGCTCGCCGCCGTCACGGCAGCGGCGCTAGTCGGGCGAACCCCCGCACCTGCGTTCGCTTTGCCCAGCGACGCAACGCTGCGGGGCACGCCGGCAACGACTGACCGAGGGCCGGCCACGTCCGACGAGACGCCGCCGCGCGCGGCGGCGTCTGTCACCGGCCTCAGTGTCGTTCCGGGCACAGGACGCGCCGAGGTCGTGATTGCAGTCGACAGCTCGGTGCAAGCCCAGGACTTCGTTCTCGAAGCCGCACCGTATCGTCTCGTCCTCGATCTGACTGGTGCCAGGTTGGACCTCGCGCCTCGCTTCTACGACCGGGTGGCACGCGGCAGTATCACCAACGTCCGCTACGCGCAGTACCGCGCCGGGGTGGTGCGGGTCGTCGTGGAGCTGGACGGTCCACACGAGTACACGATTGTCCGTGGGGCGCACGACCTGCGTCTTGCGGTCGACGGCGGCAATGCCAGCTTCGCCGCGTGGGATGCCGGCCATGCGGGTCGGTCCACCGGCGCGCGCGTGGCTGCGGCCGTCGCGGAGGATGCGGGGACGCAAACCAGTGCGAACATTGCAACGCCGACCGCAACGACCGACATCGTCGCGACGGCCGAGGGCTCCGTCTCCGAAGCGCCGCGCGAGCGACACCGCACCTTCCTCCAGCGGGGGAATCAGTCGAGCCAGCCGCGCATCACCGTGACCTACCAGGACTCCGACATCCGCGACGTCCTCGCCGCGTTTGCCGCGTTCTCGGGCCGCACGATCGTCGTCGGCAAGGACGTGAACGGGACGGTGACCGCCGAGGTTCGCGATCAACCCTGGGACGTCGCGCTGCAATCGATTCTCGCGTCGCAGCAGCTCGCGGCGTCCGAGGACCAATACGGAATCATCACCGTCGACAGCTACAAGAACATCCAGGCCAAGCAGGCCAGCGAGCCGCTCGTCACACAGCTCGTCACGCTGAACTACGCAAACGCCTTCGGCCTCGTGAAGACGGTACAGTCACTGCTCGCCCGCGATTGTGGTCCCGGCCAGGGCGGCGGCGCCGCCGGCGCGGCGCCCGCACAGAGCCAAGCGTGCCAGCCGCGCGGCAACGTGGTCGCCGATACGGGGACCAACACGCTGCTGATCACCGAAGCGCAGTCGCACATGCAGGACGTCGTCAACTACATTCGCGACCTCGACATTCGGACACCGCAGGTCTCGATCAAGGCCAAGATCATCTTCGTCAACCGCACGGTGCTCAACTCGCTCGGGCTGGCGTATGACATTGGTGACAACGGCACGTTCTTCAACAACCTGGTGCAGCGTATCGACCCGCTGACGGGGCAGCCATATCCCCAGCAACGTCACGGCGGTCAATATCGGAGGCAATTCACTTGCCGCGGTCTCCAACGCCGCACGGCCGTACCAATTGGGAGCCGCGCTCAATCTCCTCTATACCGCTGCCGTCGGGAAGTTCTCGCTGACCTCGTTCATCGACGCGACGGCGTCGCTCCAGCTGTCGGACGTGCAGGCGGAGCCGAGCGTCGTCACACTCGACAATCGATTGGCGCAGATCCAGGTCGGTGAAGAGACGCCGATCCGCGTGATCGACGCGAGTGCCAGCGGGGCCGCTGGACCACCGGTCGCGACGGTACAGTGGAAGGAGTCGGGTATCATTCTGTCGGTCACGCCGCACATCACGAGAGACGGCCAGATCTTGATGCAGCTCCACGCCGAACAGTCGCAGCTGCAGCAGGTCGGTGGAGATCTCGGATACAACTTCTTCAAGCGCGCGGCGGACACGAAGCTGCTCGTCAGCGACGGTGAGACGGCCGTCATCGGCGGTCTGACCGAGACCACGGTCACGAAGTCCAAGAACTCCATTCCGCTGCTGGGTGAGCTCCCGCTCGTCGGGTCGCTCTTCTCGCAGACGCAGACAACGGATGAGAAACAGGACCTGCTGATCCTGATCACGCCCCGCGTGATCGGCACCAACGACGCGGTGCGGATGAGGTAGGGCGCGGGCGCTAAAGCGCCCGAGAGAGTAGAAGCACAGGGAGGAGAAAGTAGACGACTGCGAAAAGCCGCGCAGTTGTCTACTTTCTACTTTCTGCCCTTCTCCTTTCTCGGGCGCTTTTTAGCGCCCGCGGCCCCTGACCCCGCAGTCGCCGTTGCTCACCTTCACCACCGCAGGCGAATCACACGGCCCCGCGCTGATCAGCATCCTCGACGGGATGCCAGCAGGTGTGCCGCTCCTGGCGGCCGACGTCGACGCCGACTTGGCGCGACGGCAGCAGGGCTACGGGCGCGGGCGGCGCATGCAGATCGAGCACGATACCGTGGAGTTCCTCGCCGGCGTCCGCGCCGGTGAGACGCTCGGGTCTCCGATCGCGATGTACATTCGAAACCGTGACTGGGCGAACTGGCAACACATCATGGACCCCGCGCCGCGCTCGGAAGACCAGGCGCTCGGCGAGGTCGGAGCGCACGCGGATGGCCCAAGCCCGGTCGAGACGGCCGGCGCCGCTCGTGCTCGGCGGGCGCCGCGCGCGCGTGCGGTGACTCGGCCGAGGCCGGGCCATGCCGACCTCGCGGGAGTACTCAAGTATGATCGCGACGACGCGCGTGATATCCTCGAGCGCGCGTCCGCACGAGAGACGACGGCGCGCGTCGCGGCCGGCGCTGTGTGCCGGCGGCTGCTGCGCGAGTTCGACATTACGGTCGGCAGTCATCTGGTGCACCTCGGTGGCATCGACGCGATGCGCCCGCACGTGCTGCCGCCAGACATCAACGCGGCGGCGGATGCATCACCGCTGCGCACGTTGGACCGTGACGCCGAGCAGCGGATGATCGAGCGCATCGATGCCGTGAAGCGCGAGGGCAACACACTCGGCGGGATCTGCGAGGTGGTGTGCGATGGACTGCCCGTAGGACTGGGATCGCATGTCGCGTGGCACCGGAAGCTGGACGGCAGGCTCGGCGCCGCGCTCCTCTCGATACCCGCGGTGAAGGGCGTGGAGATGGGGATCGGTTTCGAAGCGGCGCGCCGGACGGGAGCTGAGGTGCACGACGAAATCGAGCTCGCGCCCGACCGTCCCAAGACTGGCTTCGTCAGGCGGCGCACCAACCGCGCGGGTGGACTCGAAGGCGGCATGACCACTGGCGAGCCGCTCGTGCTTCGTGTAGCAATGAAGCCGATCAGTACGCTCATGCGGCCACTGGGCACGATCGATACGGCGACCCGCGCGTCGGCGACTGCGGTCGCCGAACGGAGCGACGTTACTGCGGTGCCTGCGATGGGTGTGATCGCGGAAGCGATGGTCGCGTTCGTGATGACGCAGGCGTTTCTCGAGAAGTTCGGGGGCGACTCCCTGGGTGAGCTACGACGGAACTACGAGGGATACCTGGCCCAGGTGGCCGGGCGCATGGCCGACTAGGGCGGCCGCAGAACCGGCGGGCAGCGTGTCTCCGGACGGGCGGGATGCGGTCGACGTCGCGCTTGCGGCGGGAGCCATGGCGAGTCAGGTGACTGACCCGTTGAGGCTGCGCACGCATATCGTGCTTGTTGGGTTGCCCGGGGCGGGCAAGACGACGGTCGGGTCCGCTCTCGCCAGACTACTCGAGTGCCCCTTCATCGATCTCGACGAGGACGTGGTCCGGCACGCCGGGAGGCCGATCGCGACGATCTTCGCGACGGATGGTGAGGAACACTTTCGGGCCCTCGAGCGCGAAGCAACGCTTAGAGTTCGGCAAGCGCCCCCGTCCATCGTGGCGACCGGCGGTGGGTGGGTGACCGTACCGGAGACCGTCGCGCTCTTGCGACCACCGGCACGTCTCACCTATCTCAAGGTCGATCCGGCGTCCGCAGCGCGCCGTCTACATCGTTCGGCGCATCTGCGGCCTCTGCTGCGCGACGGTGCCGAGGCTGCGCTCGAGAGATTATTAGATGGCCGCCAAAAGGCCTACGAAGGAGCTGATTGGGTGGTAGATACGCAAGTGCTTACTAGACAGGCTGTTATGGACAAACTGCTGGCTCTGATCAAGGACGAATCGTGTCTATGAGGATGGTCGGGGGGTACGGAACGGCCGGAGGATTGCAAGCCTGCGTGCGTGACTCGAACGCAGGCCGCGCGGAGCCGGCCCGGCTGGCTGCCGAGCTCTGCCGTGCCGAACCATCATTGCAGTCGTCGGATATAAGGGATGGAAGGGAGGAGCTAGATAGGGTGGTGCCGCTATGACGTTTCGCGTGTTGGGTCCCCACGAACGGGGCCGCTTTGCCCCAGAGGCGTGGGGACATCTGCTCTCGCTGAGCGGTTCGGGACTTCTCAATGCGGCAGAGCTCGAGCAATTGATCGACCGGGCGATGGCGCAGGTTGATGGACGGATTGCGCTGGACGATTTGCGCTCGGTAATGGAAGGGGCGGGCTACGAGGACGGACCAGGACCTGAACACCCGACGGTGCACTAGTCGGGAGCGATGGTGGTGCGCCTTTGGGTCCGCCAGAGGCTGAGGCGGGTACACCATTAACGCACGTTGTGCTACTATCGTCAGCCCGAGGAGGGCGACGCGGACGCGCGAATGACGGTGTCACCTGAATGTGCAGGGAACGAACGAGTCGTATTCAAGGACTATGGCAACAACGAAGAAACGAGCAGGCAAACGCGTACAAGCTGCGCAGTCGTCGACGCCGAAAGGCGCCGCGACTGGGCGCGCGCGTGCATCGAATAAAACGGGGCGGACGGCTCGCGGCCGCGGCGGTCGTCGCAGCGTCGAAGCGATTCTGCCACCGCCTCCGCCGGGGACGACGGCGCTCGTCATCGTCGAATCACCGGCCAAGGCGAGAACGATCAGCAAGTACCTGGGTCGCGGTTATCGCGTGAAGGCGACCGTTGGGCACGTCCGCGACCTGCCCCAGAAGAAACTCGGCGTCGATGTCGATCACGGGTTCAAGCCAGAATACGTGACGATTGCCGGCAAGGAGAAGACGCTGGCGGAGTTGCGCGACGCCGCCAAGGACTCGCGAGAGATCTACCTCGCCACCGACCCGGATCGCGAGGGCGAAGCCATCGCGTGGCACGTCGCCGGTCAGATCGCGCGGAAGTCGGGATCGGTTCCGATTCGACGGGCGCTCTTCCACGAAGTGACGAAGGATGCCGTGCAACGCGCGCTGGCGAACGCGGGCGGCATCGACGAGCGCAAGGTGAACGCGCAGCAGGCGCGGCGCGTGCTCGACCGATTGGTCGGATACAAGGCCAGTCCCGTGCTCTGGAAAACCGTGAAGAAAGGCCTGTCCGCGGGGCGCGTGCAGACGGTTGCGTTGCGGCTGCTGGTGGAGCGCGAGCGGGAGATCCGTGCCTTCAAGGCCGTCGAGTACTGGACCGTCGGCGCCGAGCTCGAGAAGGAGGATCAGAAGTTCACGGCTCGGCTCCATCAAATCGCCGGCAAGAAGCCGGAGATCCATAACGAGCACGAAGCCGCGCGCATCGTCGAGACGGTGCGTGCGGCCGCGGCCGAGCTCCGTGGCTCGATGAACGGCGCGGTCGACGATGTGGCCGACGCCATCGGCGTGTTCCCGGTGACGGAAGTCAAGCGGCGCGCGCGACGCAAGAATCCGCAAGCTCCCTTCACGACCAGCACGTTGCAGCAGGAAGCGGCGAAGAAGCTGGGCTTCGGTTCCAAGCGCACGATGCGGCTGGCGCAGGACCTGTATGAAGGCATCGATCTCGGCCCTGACGGAGCGGTCGGTCTCATTACGTACATGCGGACCGACTCGACCCGAGTGTCCGAGACGGCCGCGACGCAGGCCCGGGAGCACATTGAGACGATGTTCGGCGCGAGCTTTCTGGCCGAGGCGCCTCGACTGTTCAGCGACTCTGGAAAGAACACGCAGGACGCGCACGAGGCGGTCCGGCCGACCGATGTGACGCGCCGCCCCGAGCTCGTGCAGCCGCACTTGTCGGAGGACCAGCTCAAGCTCTACCAGCTCGTGTGGCAGCGTTTCATGGCGTCCCAGATGGCGCCCGCCGTCTTCGACACGACGACGGTCGACTTCGACCTGGGCGACTATCAATTCCGCTCTACGGGAAGTGTGATCAAGTTCCGCGGCTTCCTCGCCGTGTATCGCGAGGGGCGGGAATCACACGAAGGTCGGACGCTCGAGGACGAGCAGGCGCTGCCCGAGATCCAGCAGGGCGAGCGCGTCCCCGTGCGCGCGGTCACTCCCGTGCAACACTTCACCGAGCCCCCACCCCGCTTCTCCGAGGCCAGTCTGGTCAAGGAGCTCGAGCGCTTGGGCATTGGCCGTCCGTCGACCTATGCGTCGATCATCTCGACGCTGGTGGACCGGCGCTACGCTCAGCTCGAGCAGCGGCGGTTTTTCCCGACCCCGTTGGGCGAGAGCGTCGAGAAGGTCATGGTGAAGCAGTTCCCCGACGTGTTCAACGTCGGCTTCACGTCCGAGATGGAAGGAGAGCTCGACAAGATCGAGGAAGGGCAGCGCACGTGGCAGCGCGTGCTCAAGGACTTCTACGGTCCGTTCGCGATCTCGCTGGACAAGGTCGATGTCGGCCGCCTCATCGCGGCTGCGCACGACCTCTCAGCCGTGCGCAAACGAAAAATGCCCGGACTGTGGCGGCAAGCTCGTGGCCAAGGGCGGCTTCTTCGGGCCATTCCTCGCGTGCGAGAACCATCCCAAGAAGTGCAAGCACACGCGCCCGCTCGGGCGCGACCGCAAGCCTGCGGAGCCGACCAACTACATCTGCCACGAGTGCGGCGCACCCATGCTCAAGCGTGGGGGTCGCACCGGCGACTTCCTCGGCTGCAGTCGGTTCCCGAAGTGCCGCGGCACGCGCTCCATGCCGACGGGCGTCATGTGCCCCAAGGATGGCGGCGAGCTCGCCGCGCGCCGATCCAAGAAGCGTGGCAAGATCTTCTACGGATGCGAGCAACTATCCCGAATTGCGATTTCGTGGCGTGGGACAAGCCGGTGCGCGAACATTGCCCGGAATGCGGATACGAAGGCGCGGAGGCGAAGTTCACCAAGTCGCGCGGCGAGTACCGCAAGTGCCTGAAGTGCGCCAACGAGTGGGATGTGCAGGCGAAGCCTGAAACGGCGGAACCGGAGCGGGTGCCGGCCTGACGGCTCGTCATTGCTTGGCCGTCCCAAGGAACACTTCGGGATCCAGGTGCCCGCCCATCGGCGGAAGGGAAGCCGGCTCGCTCTCATCCAGGCGACCCAAATCGATGCGGACGACGCCACTCGACGTCGGATCCAGGAAGATGTTCGCGAACTTTCGGCCCCAGGCGACTTCCGCGGCAGTATAGGACCCGCGAATTGTCACGGTCTGGAAGAAAGTCTCGTCGGTTCCTGATAGAAGCACCAGGAACTCCGCTTCCGACTTGAGCAACTCCTCGCGTGTCACTCCGCGGAGCGGGCTCGTCTCATCGATGGGGTGTACGATCGTCCACGACAGCGAGAAGAACACGACGCTGTTGCGCTCGAGCGGCAGCAAGTTGAAGGTCCGCGTGCGCACGCCGTTGACGATCTCGAAGCGAGCCAGCGTGACGCTCGCCTGGATGTTGGTGATCTCGTTGCGCCCCGCGTTCACGATTCGGAACATGAAGCCGGCGCCGCCACGGTAAGGGGCCATCAACGCCTGCCGACTGAAGCGGATGCGGGGAATGGGTCGAGAGAAGCGCGCGAAGATGATGCCGGTCGCGAGGCCGATGCTCGCGAGAGCGGTGAACGACTCGAGAAGCACGAGCACGTTGGCCGTTCGCGAGCGCGGGACGATCACGCCGAACCCGATCGTCGCGAACGTCTGGACGCTGAAGAAGAACGCCTGTGGGAAGCTGCCGTTCTGAAAGACGGCGTCGTTCTCGTGCAGTGTGGCCGGCCCCGCGATGTAGTAGGCCACTGCGAAGAGCAGGGCTATCGTGAGCCAGGCGGCACCGAGAACGCCCAGGAATGGCAGCCACCGGATCGTGAGCAGAGAGTGATATGGCGCCCCGAGCACGGCCGCGAGGCGGCTCCCGCGCCGGACGTTGAAGGACCCGTCGCGGTTCATCAACCGAACACGACTCTCGGTCGCGACAACGTTCCCAAAGCCGAGGTCTGTGGCGGCCGCTCCCGCGAGCGGGGATGACGGCATACCCGGAGGATCGGGAGGATCGGGAGAACCGGCGGCGTGATGCGAGGTCTTCCGGCGGAACGCCATGATCAGAACATATTCGTATCTTTCGGTATGCGCTCGGATCGGGTTCACATCGTTGGGGGCGGCTTGGCCGGCTGTGAGGCCGCCTGGCAACTCGCGGAACGCCAGATCCCGGTGATTCTCTCGGAGATGCGGCCCGGTCAGCCGACCCCCGCCCATCGAACAGATCGGCTCGCAGAGCTCGTTTGCTCCAACACGTTCAAAAGCACGGAGCTCACGAACGCTCACGGCTTGTTGAAAGCGGAGATGCGCGCGTTGGGCTCATTGGTGCTCGCCGCCGCCGATGCTGCGCGCGTCCCTGGTGGCACCGCGCTGGCCGTCGACCGTGAGGCGTTCGCAGCTCTGGTGACAGAACGGATCGCGATGCACCCGCAGATTCGCGTCGAGCGGCGCGAGGTGGCGAGCCTCCCTAGTCCCGGCATCGTCGCGACGGGGCCGCTCACATCGGATGCGCTGGCCGCCGTGCTTCGGCAGCGACTGGGCTCCGAGTCGCTCGCGTTCTACGATGCGATCGCACCGGTGGTCGACATCGACTCGCTGGACCGCGAGCGGGTGTTCAGGGCATCGCGCTATGGCAAAGAGACGATGAACTGCGGGTCGGGGGTCAGCTGTCAGGGGTCGGGGGAGCTGCGACGGCCGACAGCCGACGACGGTTCGACGGCGCCCGAGTTGGACAGCGCTGCCGTGGGCGACGTGGAGCAAGGCGAGGGGGCTTACATCAACTGCCCGTTGACCCGTGAGGAGTACGACGCGTTCATCGACGCACTGAGCGCCGGCGACCAGCATCAAGCGCCACGAGTTCGATGCCGTGCCCTACTTCGAGGGGTGTCTGCCGGTCGAGGTGATGGCGCAGCGGGGCCGCGATGTGTTGCGTTTTGGTCCGCTCAAGCCTGTGGGGCTCGTCGATCCCCGGACCGGCCGGAGACCGTATGCCGTCGTCCAGTTACGGCGCGAGGATCGGGCAGGCCGCATGTGGAATCTCGTCGGGTTTCAAACGCGGCTGCGCATCGCCGACCAGCAGCGCGTATTCCGAATGATCCCGGGGTTGCGGGAAGCGGAGTTCCTGCGCTACGGATCGATCCATCGCAATTCCTACGTGAACGCACCGGCGGTTCTGACCGCCGTACCTCTCGCTGCGAGACGACCCGCACATGTTGCTCGCCGGCCAGATGACTGGAGTGGAGGGGTATACCGAGAGCGCCGCCACGGGGCTCCTCGGGGGAATCAATCTCGCCCGCCTGCTCGGCGGGGATGCGCCCATCCTCCCGCCACCCACGACGATGCTGGGCGCGCTGCACCGCTACCTCCGCGAGGCCGATCCGCGACATTTTCAGCCGATGAACGCGAACTTCGGGCTGCTCGATGAGCTGCCGGACGTCGTGCGCGACAAGCGGCGGAAGCGTGAATTGTTTGCGGAGCGTGCGTTGCGCGATCTGGCAGATTGGCATCGGATGACGTCCGAAACCCCTGCCGCATGATGCAAACGACGGGCGACGCGTTGCGTCGCCCCTACCCGCCGATCAGCAGCGTCGGTGGGCGTGATGGTGCCGTTGCCGTTCCCTGACTCTTGACCCCTGGGCCCACGTTGCCGTCTTCTTCACCTCCCTCCGACTTCCTTCGCGACTTTCTCGCGCACTTGGAAAAAGAGCGGGATGTGTCGCCGCGCACGGTCACGGCATACCGGCGCGACCTCGACGAGTTCGGCCGATTCCTGGCGGACTATTACGGCGGATCGAGTTGGACCTGGCAGGGCGTGGACCGACTCGCCATCCGCAGCTACATGGGGCATCTGGCGCGGCGCGGCTTGGGCAAGCGCTCCGTTGCTCGCGCACTGTCGGCGGTCCGTAGCTTCTACCGATACCTCCACCTTTCGGACGTGGTCGACGTCAACCCGGCGCGCGCGGTCGGTTCGCCGCGTCGCGACCGCCATCTGCCCACCTACCTCGATCGCGCGCAAGCCACGCGGCTATTCGAGGCCGCGGAGTCGGCCGCAGCCACAGGCCGCTTCGCTGCGGTGCGAAACCTCGCGATGCTCGAGCTTTTCTATTCTACGGGCATGCGCCTGTCGGAGCTGTGTGGGCTCAACCGACGCGATCTCGATCTCGTCTCGCAGCAAGCCAAGGTGCGAGGGAAGGGTCGCAAAGAGCGCATTGTGCCCATCGGCGACCATGCAACTCGCGCACTGCGGGCATACGACTCGCACCGCGAGACGCTCGTGACCTCGGTGGGCGCGCGGGCCGACCGCGTCGCCGTGTTCCTCAACAACCGCGGACAGCGAATGAGCGCTCGCGGTGTGCAGGCCGCGATCACGCGCTGCCTCGCGGGAGTCGACGAAGCCGCTGGTCTGAGCGTCCACTCGCTTCGCCATACGGTTGCGACGCACCTCCTCGACGCGGGAGCCGATCTCCGCGCCGTGCAGGAGCTGCTCGGCCATGCCTCCGTGAGCACCACCCAGATCTACACGCACACGAGCGTCGAGCGACTCAAGCAGGTCTATCGCAAGGCGCACCCGCGGGCGCTGTGAGCGCGCGCCGCGGCTAGCAACCGGCGCGCATTGACTCCGCGCCGCCGAGCGGCGTACGAAGGCGCTCGTCATCGCGATCCTGGGCAGCGCTCGCCGCGCCCCAGGGCGCGTCGCTGCCACCGCCGGACTGGAGCCCGGGTCCGCACCGCGTGCTGTATCTTCGCTATGACCGGATCGGCGACATGGTCCTGGCGACCGGCATCATCAAGGCGATCGTTTCGCGCAGCCCACCGTCACGGTCGACGTGCTGGCATCGGTTGCGAACGCCGCAGTGCTTCGCGGCAATCCGCATGTCGGGACGCGTGCTCACCATCGACCGCAAGCGCCCGACGAGCTATCTCGCGACGCTGCTCGAGTGCGCCGCGAGCACTATGATGCGGTGTCGACGCGATGGTGATGGCCCCGTCGCTGACGACCATGTTGCTCATGTGGGCGAGCGGCGCGCGCCACCGCATCGGTGTCGGCGAGCGAGGGAACGACTTCGCACTGACACTGCCGGTTGCCCGCGTCAGTGGACGCCGAGCACTACGTCGATCACTCCGCCGCGGTACTCGCGGCGTTCGGCGTCGATCCGGTGCGCGAGGCGCGACGGCGTGCTGTGTGGCCGACGGCTGCGCCGGGTGCGGATGCTGGATCCGCTGCCCGGATCGCGTCCGTCTCGCCGAACACGAGCTGGGGAATCTGGCAGCCGGAGCTCTTTCTGATGCCAGCGGAACTGGAGGGAGGGGGACAGCCCGCTGGCGCGAGGAGGCGCGCCGCCAGTCGTGCGAGTGGGGTAACCGGCGCCGGCCGACTCGTCGTGAACGTGTCTGCCGGTGCCGGGTGGCGATACTGGCCTGACGAGCGGTTCATCGCGACGCTCAGCCGGATCCGGTCACGCTTTCCGGATTGGTCGATCCTCCTGGTCGGTGCGCCGGAGGACAAGGGGCGCATGGCGCGGATCGGCGCGCGCATGGGATGTGGCCGTGACGCGCACCGCGCCCATTACCGCGAGATGATGGCGCTCGTCGCGACCGCGGACGTGGCACTCACCGCCGATACCTCCGTGACGCATATCGCGTCGGCGTTCGGCACGCCGGCCGTGGTGATGTTCGCGCGGAACCGGGGCGGGCTCTATGGCCCCTATGGGACGGCCGGGCGCGCGGTCTCGACCCCAGCCTCTCGCTCGAGTCGCTGGAAGTCGGGCCAGTGGCGGAGGCGTTGGAATCTGTGGTCGCCGCGGCGCGGCCGTCCCGCTGACTGCGTTATTCTTCAACAATGTCCACGCACCCACGACTCCCGACGATCTATGCCACCACCATCCTGGCCGTGCGTCGCGATGGCCAGCTCGCGCTAGGCGGTGACGGCCAGGTCACGGTCGGGGAAACGGTCATGAAGTCGAACGCGCAAAAGGTGCGCGCCCTCCGGCGGGGCAAGCTCCTGGCCGGCTTTGCAGGGGCGGCGGCCGACGCCTTTACGCTGTTCGAGAAGTTCGAGGAAAAGCTGGAGCGGTACCCGGGCAACCTTCCGCGCGCGGCCGTCGAGCTTGCCAAGGATTGGCGGAGTGATCGGGTGCTTCGTCGGCTGGAGGCACTGCTGGCAGTGGCTGACCGGCAGCACGGGTTCGTCATCTCGGGGACGGGCGACATCATCGAGCCCGACGACGGCATCCTCGCGATCGGCTCGGGCGGCTCGTATGCGCTCGCCGCGGCCCGCGCACTCAAGAACAACACCACGATGCCCCCAGTCGAGATCGTGCGGCGAGCGCTCGAGATCGCCGGCGAGATCTGCATCTACACGAACGACAACATCACCGTGCTCGAACCAACGGGGTGAGCACGAGCACGGTGTCGATCGCCACAGCGTGCGCCGACATGGCCCCCTTGGGGCGAGCGCCCCGAACCCCAAAAATCCGCCGCCGAAGTTACTGTTAATTGACCACTTAATTAGGGGTCGGGGTTGTCCTCCAAACGCACTCAACAGGCGCTTGCCAAGCTGGCTGATCTCACGCCACGCCAGATCGTGGCGGAGCTCAATCGCTACATCGTCGGCCAGGGCGAGGCAAAAAAAGCAGTGGCCATAGCGTTGCGAAACCGGTGGCGCCGTCAGCGCGCGCCCGAGGCCATCCGCGAAGAGATCTCCCCCAACAACATCATCCTCATCGGCCCGACTGGGGTCGGGAAGACGGAGATCGCGCGACGTCTGGCGAAGCTGGCCGGCGCGCCGTTCGTCAAAGTCGAGGCGTCCAAGTTCACAGAAGTCGGCTACGTCGGTCGGGACGTCGAAGGGATGGTTCGCGACCTGGTCGAGAGCGCGATCGATATGGTGCGGACGGAGCGCGAAGCCGAGGTCGAGGATCTCGCCAACGAACGCGTCGACGATCGGCTGCTCGATCTGCTGCTGCCCGTCCCGACGGACGTCAAGCCCAACGGTGCTGCGCAAGCCCCTGTTCGCTCTTCGTCCACTCCCGTCGGCGCCGCGACGGCACACGCTGTGGCGGCGGGCACGTCGTCGACCACCGGCGAGCGAGGAACGGTGTTCGTCGTATCCCCGCGCGGCGACGTCTCGGTCGGCGCCGGTGCGTCCAGTGGCAAGTCAGCCAATGAGCCACCCGGTGACGGGGCCGGGGGCGACGAAGCCGCACAGGCCCGATATCAGCGCACGCGAGCGAAGCTACGTCAGCTCTTGCTGGACGGACAACTCGAGGGGCGCGAGGTGGAGGTCGAGGTGACGCACGCCGGCCCCCAGATGTGGGACGTCATGCTGCCGCAAGGCGCGCCTGAAGGGATGGAGAACTTCATGGAGATGCTGCAGGAGATGAGTCCGAAGCGAAAGAAACGTCGCACGGTCAAGGTCTCCGAGGCGCGCCGGATCCTCATGGAGCAGGAGCTGGACAAGCTGATCGATCACGAGGACGTGACGAGCGATGCGTTGGAGCGGGTCGAGAAGCTGGGGATCATATTCCTCGACGAGATCGACAAGATCGCCGGCGAGCGAGGTCCGACCGGTGGCGGCGGTCCCGATGTCTCGCGCGAAGGCGTGCAGCGGGATCTCCTGCCCATCGTGGAAGGCTCCAATGTCCAGACCAAGTACGGCATGGTGAAGACCGACCACGTCCTGTTCGTTGCGGCCGGCGCGTTCCACGTTTCCAAGCCCAGCGATCTGATTCCGGAGCTGCAAGGCCGCTTTCCGATCCGGGTTGAGCTCAAGCCCCTGACTGAGGAGGACTTCGTCCGGATCATGACCGAGCCCGAGAATGCGCTTACGAAGCAGTATGCGGCGCTCGTCGAGGCCGAGGGCGCGACGCTGACCTTCACCGACGACGGCATCAGGGAGATCGCCAGCACAGCGGCGCGGGTGAATCAGCGGATGGAGAATATCGGCGCCCGCCGCCTGCACACGGTGATGACGACGCTCCTCGAGGACGTCCTCTATGAGCTGCCCGATCGCGGTACGCAGCCCATCAACATTGATGCGGCGGGTGTGCGCGACCGGCTTCGCTCGATTGCCGACGACGAGGACTTGCGGAAGTACATACTTTAATCAACGGGGCACGCCGCCAGCCGGCCGCCGGGACTCCCAGATCGGCCGCCCCGGCTCGTTGCCCGACGCACCTCAACCCATGCCTCGTCACTTTCTCGCAATCCCGGACTTTAGCCGGTCCGAGCTCGGCGCCCTGCTCGGTCTCGCGGAATGCATGCGCGCGGGTGAGTACCACCGTACGCCGCTCGCCGGGAAATCGCTCGCGATGATCTTTATGAAGTCGTCGACGCGCACCCGCGTCTCTTTCGAGGTCGGTACTTCGCAGCTTGGCGGGCACGCGTTGTTTCTCTCGCCGCGTGATTGCCAACTCGGCCGAGACGAGTCGATCGCCGACACGGCGCGCGTGCTCTCGCGATACGTCGATGCGATCATGATCCGCACGTACGCGCACGCCGATGTCGAGGAGTTCGCGCGCTATGCTTCGGTGCCGGTGATCAATGGATTGACCGATCTCCTGCACCCCTGTCAGGTGCTCGCCGACGTGCTGACGATGCAGCAGAGTCTTGGCGGCTGGGATGGTAAGCGCGTTGCATGGGTTGGCGACGGCAACAACGTGGCGAATTCGTGGATCAACGCGGCGTCCCGGCTCGGGTTTGCGCTCACGCTCGCGTGTCCGGAGGGATACGAACCGGACGCCGGTGTGCTGGGGCGCGCGCAACGGGAGGGCGCCCCGGTGCGCGTTGTTCGCGATCCCGCCGAGGCGACGTCGGGCGCCGACGTCGTGACGACTGACGTGTGGGCCTCGATGGGTCAGGAAGAAGAGCACGAGCGCCGCGCACGGGCCTTGGGCGGCTATCAGGTCAACGCGAAGCTCATGGCGCGCGCGGCGAAGGATGCCATCTTCCTGCACTGCCTCCCAGCCCACCGTGGTGAGGAAGTGACCGCCGAGGTCATCGACGGCCCGCAGAGTCGTGTGTGGGACGAGGCGGAAAACCGCCTGCATGTCCAGAAGGCGCTGATGGCGATCCTGGTGGCAGACAGCTAGACCCCCAACCCCAGACCCCACCCAGCATGGTTCAAGAACAGGAGCAGGCCCCCGACTTCACGGTGCAGACAGACGAGGGGAAGGATCTGCGGCTCTCCGCACTCCGAGGCCAGCCTGTCGTGTTGTACTTCTATCCCAAGGACGACACTCCCGGATGCACGGTCGAGGCGTGTGAGCTCCGGGATGCCTTTCCTCGGTTCCAGAAATCCGACGCGGTGATTCTGGGCGTCAGTCCCGATGACGTTGCTTCTCATCAGAAATTCAAGCGCAAGTTCGAGCTCCCGTTCACGCTGCTCGCTGACACAGATCACGCGATCGCCGAGCGCTACGGCGTCTGGGTGGAAAAATCCATGTACGGCAGGCAGTACATGGGAGTCCAGCGGGCAACGTTCATCATCGGGGCCGACGGCACCGTCGCCAAGGTCTTTCCCAAGGTGAAGCCGGAAGGGCACGCGGCCGAAGTCGAAGCGGAGATCCGACAGCTCAAGGCCCGCGGAACGGGGGCGGCGAAGCCGCGAAAGTGATAGGGGGAGCCGATACTCCTGACCGCATTCGTCCTGCGCGGGCCGGAGCACGGCGGCCGCGCGCGTTGGTATCTCGTTGGGGGGGCGCGTATTAGACTGGGCGCCTCCTGAGGTTTTCTGCAGTCGGGATGACCGAATTGGATGTGTTACGAACGGTGCCCGACACCGCATGGTGTGACAGTCGGGTCACTCCGCGTGACGGGGACTTTCGGCCCTCGCTCTAGTTTGGTCTGCGTCGCTGCTCGCGAGCCTAGTACGCTGAATCGATGCGTGCCCCGAGCGGCCGTGCAACCGGCGAGGCCCGATGTTCTCCTTCACGCGCGGGCGCTGCGCGCCCGAGAAAGCCGCCGAACAACACACCGAACGGCTTGACGGTCCGGCCGGGTACGCCGGGTCACTCGCTCGGCGCTGCGGGTTTACGGTGATCGAGATGGTGATCGTCGTCACACTGGTCGCCATCGTCACTGCGATTGCGATGCCCAAGATCAACTACACCGCGTGGCGGGTCGATGTCGGCGCACGCGGCGTTCGGGCCGCGCTCCAGAAGGCGGCGACGTTGGCCGTGGCGTCACAGCACAACATGTTGGTCGCCGTCGACGTGCCGAACGGCCGCCTGTTCATCGTCGAAGACGTGAACAACAATCTGCAGGCCGATCCTGGCGAACGTGTCACCTCGGTCGCTCTGCAAGATGGGGTCATCTTCGGTGTCCCCGGCAGCACGTGGTCCGGCGCGCCGGCGCCGACGGGCGCCATCACCGGCACGACGCTCGCGACCATCGCCGTCAACGGTCAGTCGCTTCCGGGGTTCGTGTTCCGCTGTGACGGCGCCGCGAGCACCGACGCGCAGATCTATGTGTCGTCGACACGCGGGCTGATCACGGACTTCCGCGGCGTCAACGTCACACAGACAACGGGCCGCACGGACTGGTATCGCGACGAGGGAGCGACATGGACACCCGGCGGCTTCTGATGCGCTTGCAACGCGCGCCCGCGGCACGCCGCGGGATGACGTTGATCGAGACGATGGTGGCCATCACGATCCTCGCGACTGCGCTCATTGGGCTCGGGGATTTCATGGGTCACTTCGCTCACACCACCAAGGTGTCCGCGCTCCAGCAACGCGCCCTCGATCTCGCCTCGGACCGGATCGATTCCGTCAAGCACTGCAACAACTACGCGTCGATCGACAGCATGGCCGGCACGCAAGCCGTCGCAGCCGACTCGACGACGTACTCGCTGCAAACGATCGTCGACCATGTCGGCGGGGGTTCGAGTGACACGGTCGACTATCGCGTCGTCACGGTGGCCGTCACGATGCCGACCGTTCAGACGCCGATTCGCAAGACCACCATTATTTCGGCTTTCTAGGGCCTTCTTCCATGCATCCACGCTCTCGTTGGCCCCAAGACTCGTGGGAGAAGGCGCGGTGCGCGGGCGCTCCGGCCGGTGTCAACCGTGCCGGACGCACCGCCCACCGGAGCGATATTCGGCCTGTCCCGGGCGGACAGCTCGTCGGCGGTTTCACGCTGGTCGAGATCATGATCGCGATGACGCTCTTCACGATCCTCGGCGCGGCGGCCTTGAGCTTCATCGTGCGGCAAACGCGCGCCGTCACGCTCACCGCCGGGCGCCTCGATGCCCAGCAAAACGTGAGCTTCGCCATGGACGAGATGGCCCATGATCTCCGGGTCGCCGGCGGCGGACTGGGCCTGCGGCAGCCGATGATCATCGAAGCGCATCCGTACGCCGTGACCTTCAACGCGGACCTGGTGACGACCGATACCGCCACCGTGACGTCCGCCAGCTACTACGATCCGAACGTTCCCAACGCGCTCACCGTTGCCCTCCTGCCCGCAAACCACATCGTGCTGCCCTACTCGGCAGTGCAGTATCCGGACAGCACGTACTTGCAGGGAACAGGGCTGATCAGCAACGCCGAGACTGTCTCCTATTGGGTGACTCCCGATTCGACGACGCTGCGCCCCGACGACTATCTCTTGCTCAGGCAGGTCAACAATGCGCTGCCCACCGTCGTCGCGCGCGGACTCGTGTTCCCCACGGGTGGGCCCGCCTTTCGCTACTTCATGCCCGGCCCGACCGTCAACTCGCGCGTCGAGGTGACCGCGCCGACGGTTCCCTTGTATTTCAAAGAGGGCAACATTGGACCGGACACGATGCTCGCCAAGCTGAGCGAAGTCCGGGTCCAGCTGATGGCAGTGTACAAAGACCCCGTCGAGGGGGACATCTACCGGAGCGTGAACGAGAACATCCCGCTGCTCAACGCAGGGTTGCTCCACGTCTCCGCGTGCGGCGTCCCTCCTCAGGCACCGGCAACGATCACGCCGACCGCGTGGCCGACCGGTGACAGCATTGGTGTGACGTGGCCCGCGTCGAACGATGAGCTCGCAGGGCAGCGCGACGTCAAGAGCTATTCCGTGTATCGGCGAGACAGCACGGCCGGCAGTTGGGGCACACCGATCTACACCGTGCCAGGTGCCGGTACGCCCACGTACGCGTTCGAGGACAAGACGGTCCCCCTTGGCCAGAACTACGAGTACGGTGTCGTTGCGCGCGACTGCACGCCGGCGTTGTCGACGCTGACCGCGTCCGGCACTGTCACGCCGAACCCGTGAAACGCTGGGAGCTTTCGATGCGCGACATCACAGCGCAGTTCAGGAGTGGCATGGCGACCGGCCTCCGCGCGCGCCGCGGGTCCGCGATCTTTCTCGTGATGGTCATGACGATTGCGCTCGCTGCGCTGGCCGCATCGGCCATGCTCATGGCGTCGGGCGCGGGCCTCGTGTCCAACTATCACAGTCAGGAACGCGACCTCCTATACGGTGGAGAGGCCGCACTCCAGGCCGGCATGAGCGACCTCACCAACAATCCGTACGTGCTGCCCGAGAGCGGGTACGTCCAGATCGCGAGCAATGCGCAGCTCGTGGCGGCGGACGGCTCGAACGTGCCGAACGTGGTGTACGATCTCTACGCCGGCCCGACCGGATCGGCGACGCAGCAGCAGGGGCGGTTCGTCACGGTCGTGGCGATCGCGAAAGACACCGCGCGACAGCGCGAATTCATCCGGCGCGTCGAGCTCAATCAGGAGACGTTCTCGCGGTTCGCCTACTTCTCGGTCTCCGAGAACGGCATCTGCTTCGGCTCCAACGACCGCCTGAACGGGCCAGTCTTCTCCGACGACGTCATCACGACATGTGGCGCGCCGCAGAAGGCCGATTTCATGGACTCCGTGTGGACGCCGCAGACGTTCGTCAACGGCGACCCGGCGCAGGATACACTCTACGATGGGTGGACCAAAGTCACGCAGCCGTTGCAACTGCCCAGCACTGCGGCGCTGGCAGGCCTGTATCCCTTGGCGGCAGCGGGCGGGACGCAGTTCACGACGCCCAATACGGCCACCGATTCGACGTCGGCGATTCTGTCGCGCCTCGAGTTCGACGCCTATGACCTGAACGGCGACGGCGACAGCATCCAGGCGGGCGAAGGGTTTGTGAAGTTCTATCAGGTCGACGTCGGGACTAAACCGCTCGTGCCATCGCCAACGGGATCGTGGACGCCGGCGCAGCTGGACTCCGTCGCCGTTGGCTATCTGCGCTCGGGGATCACGCGCCAGCACGACAACAACAACTGTGGCGAGTGGCGCTACGTACAGGACGACAATGGCAATCTGGAGTGGGAGTTCTTCCCGATGGCCGTGCACAAGAGCGCGTGGTACAAGACGATCGTCGGCAGCGCGGTCGGCGGCTCGGTTCCCGCCGCGATCTCGATCGCGAACCACACGGAGGCGACCGTCGTTGGCGCATTCGCGCCGGCGGACACGATAACGTTGACCGGGGTGACCAAGAACCCGGCACGGAACGGCGACTCATCACACCCGCCGCGCTGCTACCTAGGCGGTGATTCGCGGCTCGTCTCGATCGAGCGTGACACGACTGCGGCAGCGCCGATGCGGACGGGTTCGCAGTGGGGTTCCATGGGCTGGACCTATGGCCGCCGCGGCGGCACGGACAGCACATTCACCGGCGGCGATCCCAGCGATCCGGCGCATCCAACGCGAATGGGACACTGGATCCCGTGGACCGGCGCGACTCCGGCTGCCTTCACCCCGGCATTCCAGGCGTCTCACCCGGACTGGCGGTACCTGTTCCCCATCAGCCAGACGTACAACCCGAGCTTCAGGGGCGTCATCGCAGTCCACGGCAGCGTCGGCGTCAGCGGGAACGTGCAGGGCCACGTCACGATGTATAGTGATGGCTTTATCAGCGTCCTGGACAACCTGCGATTGACGGACGACGCCGATACGACGTGCCAGCATCTCATGGGAATGGTTGCGGGCCAGGACATCCTGGCGGCCGACAACGGGGTCAATGCGCCGGCAGGCGACAATGTCACCCGGCTCAACATGCGCGGCGGGTCGAGCGACCTTTGGGTCGAGTCAACCATCTTTGCGTTGTCGTCGTGGGGCGCCGAAGGCCTTGTGCAGGATCCCGGCGTCCTGTTCGTGCCGCTCCAGCAGGCATGCAACGGGCAGAACTACGCCCGCGGCTGCCTGCATGTGCAGGGGAGCATCATCCAGCACACGCGGCAAGGCGTGAACGGCGGTAACGGAACGACGACCGGGTACGGGTACGCCAAGCAATACAACTTTGACAATTGTGCGATCGAGAACCCGCTCCCGTTCTTCCCGACCACCGGCCGCTTCAGCGTGAACAACTACTATGAGAGCGATCCGGTGCACTTCAATGTCGCCGCCCTGTTCGCCGCGCTGAAACCCTGAACGGCAAACGCCGGATCTCGAATCCCTCTCGTCTACGCCTTCGCCTTCCCCCCGCTGTGGCCCTCGGACGATCCTCCACCCCCGCGCCTGGGCGCGCTCTTCGGATCAGCGCGGGGGGCGTCGTGTGTGGCAGACGGGTGGGCGGCGGGTGTAATCGCCTGGGGCTCCACCGGTGCGCGGGCGAGCTGCATCCGTTGCGAGACCAGGGTGACGCTGGGTAGCGGACGGTCGTAGTAAGGACCCGCCCACGGGGGGATCCACCCCCAACTCCACGGGCCGGGCCCCCAGATTCGGGGTACTGAGATCGGTGGCGCCGCGGCGCGAGGTGGCGGAGCGCTACCGCCTGACGAGGGCATTGCCGAGGATGTGCGGACGGCGGCGGTGTCGATCACGAAGGTGACGATGTCGTAGTCGAACCGGCCGCGCGCCACGCCTTTCACGAAGGCTGTGAGCTCTGACTCGGCGGCGTTGGGATTCTCTACGCGCGGGATCGCGCGATAGTCCCAATGCCCGTTGGTCGCCACCTCGTCGAGCCGGAAGGGGAGGGTGGAGATCGCCGCGTACCAGGTGCCGGACCCGGATGAGTCCTCGACGGTGAACGCGGCCCGACCGCCGCGGCTCAATACCTCGATTTCGGTGTCCGCACTCACCCGGTCAGACAAGCCAGGATCGACAGGCCAGGCGATGCTGACATGGCCGTCGGGGTTGGCATACAGGACAACCAGGTAGCCATCCTGTCCGATCTCCACACGGACCTGGCCGTCCGATCCGGGCGAGTAGCGCGCTTGGTCGAGGAAGAGGCGGACCGGAACGCCTTCCGCAACGTGCGGCGGTACGGCCGGAGGGACCGGCCTGGCATGCATTGGGACTCCGGGAGCAACAGCGGCAAGCAAGGCGGCGACACGCATGGGTCAACTCCTGGCGGTCAGCTGAGGCAAGTGGCCGTCACCGGCACCGGCGATGAATCTAGATGTTGTACACCGATGTGCGGTCGTCGGACCGGCAGCCTGCTACCAACGCCCCGTCAGCCCCGACGCTCCGCCCTTGTCCCCGCGTTCGCCGTCCTATTGTCCCAAGGGCAAAACGTAGGTCCCACCGACCTCCGGCTGCCCATCGGTGTGCACACCATTTTCGTCGCGTGCAAAAATGACGCGAGTGCCGACTCGGATCGACACGTGAGGCAGCGTCGCCGCTGCCGGCAACTGAACGTCATAGGTCACGCCAGGCGTCCCGTGAGCATCAACGGTGATCGTGCCATTGCCGACGGTGTATGTCGGGCCGTCGGCGCTCGCAGTCACTGACACCTGCGAAGCAACGGCCGGCAAAATGCGCACCACGCTGCCCGCTTCTGGGCCGCGAAAGACGAGATCAACCTTGCCGTTCCCGGGGATCGCTACGCCGCGCGGTGATGCTGGCGCCGTCGCCGGTCGGGCGCTCGTGACCACAGCGGGGGCTACGGTCGCCGGCCCCGACACACGCGGGCGGCTCATGATGCGCGCGATGAATTGTCGTACCGGCGAATGCGGTGCGGCGGCTGCCGCCGCCGCGGCACTCAGGGCGAGGATCACAGCGCTCCGCCTGACCGCGACTGCAAGCGTCGAGCGATGTGACTGCGAGGCGTCGGGTCCGGGTGCCCCCGCGCCTCGCTGCGCGACGACCCTGCGCTGGCCTCGCCCGAACCCCGCGCGTTCGATCGCGCCGCCAGAGAGGTGGGCTCGGTCGAAGTCGATCGTTCGCGCCTCGAGGAACGACGCGTCGAGCGCGGGGGCTGGGTGATCCAGCAGGCGCAGCAGATCACCGACCTCGCGGTCGGCTGTTTGCGCCGTCTCGATGGCGCTCATACACTCTTCGCAGGTCGCGGCATGCGCTCGCGCATCGTGGCCGCTCGCCCCTCCTCCAGAGGGATCGAGCGCGGCGGCGAGGTCCGCATCATTGAGATGCATGGCGAACTCCACGGCCAATGGTCGTGCCCGTGCCAGACCGCGCGTGCCGGGCGCCAACCGCGCCGCGAAACATGCGTGTCGCACGCACCAGCAAGGTGCCTACACTACTTTCCGCCACGCCGACCGCTCGGGCCAGCTCCCGATAGCTGTAACCTTCGTGGCGGAGCAACAGGAGCGTACGATCGCGCTCCGGCAACGCATCGAGCGCAGCGCGCACCTGGGACCGGGTCTCTCTGACCAGCGCATCGGCGTCCGCTGCGGCCGGTTCGCTGGCGTGCGTCTCGGTTCCGTGCTCGAGAACGAGCTCCGCTCGCCGGCGCGCCTGGCGGCGTTGATCACGAAAGAGGTTCGTCGCCACCGTCGCCAGCCACGCACGCGGGTCGTCCGGCATGGTGCCGCGTCGGTGTAGACGGACGAACGTGTCTTGGGCGAGATCTTGGGCCAAGTCGGGGTCGCCGGTCAGGCGGTCGAGGTAACGAAACAACGATTGGAAGCGTGCGTGATAAAGCGCGGACAGCGCGTCCGCGAAGGAATCGCCACCGGACGGACGAGCCGTCCTTATCGGAGCGAACACCATACAGGAGCGGATGAGCGCGGCGTTTTATGACAAGAGATCCCTGGCGGCACGTTCAGTACGCCCAGCCAATGCCAACTAGGAGCGTACGGGGCAGGAGTGGGACACCACGCAGTGAGCCCCCCGGCCCGGTCGGGAGCGCATCGACCAGGTTGGTGTGGTTAAAGATGTTGGCTACAGTGACATACGTAGAGAGCCGACCACTCGCCGGACCGGTACGCCAACGATGAGCGAGTTGCAGGTCGGCTCGGAGATACGGCGGCAGCCTCAGGGTTGTCGCCCACGCCGCCCCCAGGTCGTGCGCTGCCAGCCCGAGCGTTGATGGGGTGCCTGCCTCATCGGCGCGGGTCGTCACCGACATCACGTCCAAACCTGGCGCGCGTTGGCCAAAGGCGGCCCAACCGGCCAAGCGTATCTCCGTCAGGCGATCGACGGCAAACCCGACGGCTGCAGACCCGGTCTCACCAAGCTCAGAGGTCGGGTGGTAACGCAATCCGTCTGCGGACTCGACTGTGCGGCCGACGCCGTACCCGGCCTGCCAGGTGACCGGTCCATGCCCGCCTTGCAGCAGCGCCGCCATGCCGCTCACGTGTGCGGATGCGCGGGCAAAGCTCGTCGCGGCAAACACCCCGGCCTGCAGAGGATTTGCGATGGCGAGGCCCGAAAGCGCACGCAGATATCCGTCGAGGGACAGTTTGCCTGCCGCGCCAAGCGAGGTGGTGATGCCGGCGGTCCCGACGTCGCTCTGCGCGAGGGGCACGCCACCAGGACTGGTTGCGACCGGGAGATCGAGGCCCAGCTCCAATCCGAGCGGCGATTCGGTGTTACGAAGTGACTGCACGACTTCGTGCGTTCGTGCGTAGCCAGCCGTCAGCGTGACGCCGCCCAGTACACGCACGCTCGCATCGACCCGCGGCTCGAGTCGCGCGGTCATCCCGAGAACGGTCATGCCGCGCAGGCCAGTCGTGATGTGCCACGTGCTGTCGCCGTCGTCCGGACCCCAGCGCCGCTCCACGAACGCCGCCGCCGTAGTCGGCGCGCTCGCGAGCGCGAGTGGCGTCAAGGTCGGCACCATCGAAGGTGGCGCGAATGGCATGGCGTGGCTGGGGGCGGCAGCCGCGAGGCTTGCAACCCGATAACTCACATTGAGCGCGTCCATCGAGACGCCGAGCGTCATTGCCTGCCACGCGATTTGCGACGAGAGCTCGGTTTGTTGCACGCCGTCGCCCAGGCTGGGGCCCAGGCTGTCGGCAACGCCTGGCACCGTGGTCACGAAGCGCGATGCGGACAGGCGTGTTTCCAACCGTGCTCCGGCGCCGAGCTGCTGTGTCCAGACGAGGCCACCGGTCGCCGTGCTCCACGGGACGGCGTTCGGCGAGAGTGCGGCGGTCGGCATACCGATGCCGATGCCGCTGGGGGTCGCGCGATCGTTGCTTGCGAGCACAATGAGCTTGAGCGCCGTGGCGCCCGTCGCGAGCGACGCCGTGGCGACGCCGTCGGCCCATCGGTCGGGGACCGGGCCGGCGTCATTCGAGAGCTCCGGCAAGTCGCCGTTGCTGCGTCGCACCGCAACCAGGATCCCTCCGGACGCATTGCCGATGGTCATGGGCTGCGCCAAGGTCGCGCGCATCGCCGACGGGCCAATCGATGCCGCGCCGGTCCAGCCGAGCGATGGCGCGTCGCGCGTGCTCACATCGACGACGCCAGCCAGTCGATCGCCGTACGCGGCTTGCATCGCGCCGTCGTGCACGTCGATGCCGGCGATGGCGTCGGGACTGATGACACTGAGCGTTCCGGATCCATGGACCGGGTTCCAGACCGGTAGCCCATCGATCCGCACCAGGAGTTGGTCGGAAGTGCTGCCGCGATCTGCCAGACCTCCGGGCCAGTCAGGACGCAGGGAGAAGTGCGGGTTCCCCCCAAGCGTACGGACGAGGTCGGGCTCGCCGGTCGAGAGATCGGAGGCGGAGGGGTCGCCGCGCCAGCTCCACGTACTGGCGCCGCCGTCCGCGCTTGGTATCGATGGGGCGCCGGCCGCCGCTCGCGATGCACTCACCCGGACCGAGTCGAGTACCACGAGCCTCGGCGAAAGCGCGAGATCGACGCGGACTTCGCCGCTCGAAGGCAATGTCACCGTGACAGAGAGTGGCTCGTAGCCAGCTCGCGCGGCATGCACGGTGACTGCGCCGATGGACAGCCCGGGCAGCCGATAAGAGCCGGCACTATCGGAGCAAACCGAAGCGTTCAACTCGGGGATGGCCAGCTGGACGCCGGGGAGCGCGCTCCCGAACACGCCATTGCGCACGACGCCGACGATGGTGGCCAGATGAGCACTATCCTGCGGTGCGTTGGCCGGGAGCGACGGCTGGAGGCCATGGGCGCAGTCGTCGATCGGATCAGTGGGGGCGAGCGCGGATGCCGGAGCGGCCACGAGACAAGCGGCCGCCCACGCAAGCACGTGCGCGCGGAGGACCGCCCCGCGAGGAAGCGGTCTTGCCCACTGCTGCCTGCTCGGACCACCCCGACTCAATGGCATCGCGTGTCGTCTTGTGTTCTATGGTTGCAACCCCCCGCCGCGTTGGGTGGTTGCGCCCCCGCACCCGAAGCGTCCGGGCATACACGACGCCGGTTGTACCCCGCAGTGCGCTGCAGGAGCCAAGAAACTTCTCGATTTTTTACTTTGATGTTGCGGGACCGGTCCGAAATAGCTATATGGACCTTGGAGCGGCCTGGTCTGACGCTCAGTGCCCCCCGCCTTTCGACCTCGGCCCTGGTAGCCGGGCGAGGGGGCGACGCGCGGGTGCGAGCGGGCAGGACCGCTCTGGGCAACGCGCACGCCGGTCAGAAGCCATCGTATTTCCACAGGTGCGTTCGCCAGGGGCGAGCTCGGCGGCGTGCCTGTAGTCTCGAGCCGTCACGGGACTGAAGCCTCGCCACGCCAGTCGAGGGCGCCGCCCGAACAGGCTCTTAGTCTGCTCGGACGGCAGAGTGCGGTCGACAGCCCACAGGGAGTGTTCTCGTGCCACAGGCATCTGTCAGAGTCGCAATCGGGACGCTCTGCGTCGCAGCGCTCCTCGCCGCATCGGCGGGGCAGCTTGCGGCCCAGAATCGTACGGTCACCGGTAAGGTGACCGACGCGGAGAGCAAGGAGCCGTTGCCCTCGGTCACAGTCATCATCAAGGGTACGCTTCGCGGGACGAGCACCAAAGAGAACGGGACGTACAGCATCACCGTGCCGGCGGGCGCCACGACGCTCACGTTTCGGCGAATCGGGTACAAGGCCACGGATCATGCGATCGAGGCGAGCCAGACCACGGGCGACGTCGCACTCGACCGCGACGTGCTCCGACTGGAGGAAAGCATCGTGACGGGCCAGGCCACCGTCGTCAGCCGCCAATCGGCGGCCAACGATGTGTCGGTGGTGGACGCTACAGAGATCGGTCGAGTCCCGGCCGAGACGCCCGAGCTGGCTCTGCAGGGCAAGATTGCCGGCGCGGACATCCAGGAGAACTCCGGCGCGCCGGGCGGCGGGATGCAGGTGCGGCTCCGCGGGACGTCGACCATCATCGGCAACAGTGAGCCGCTCTACGTCGTCGACGGCGTGATCATCAGCAACGAAGCCGTCCCGGCGGGCACCAACGCGGTTACTGCGGCCGCTGGCGGGGCCGGCATCTCGTCGAACGAAGACAACCCCTCGAACCGGTTGGCCGACCTCGATCCCAACGACATCGAGAGCATTGAGGTGCTCAAGGGCGCATCGGCGTCTGCTATCTACGGCTCCAAGGCGTCGAACGGGGTCGTACTGATCACCACCAAGCGAGGCCAGACGGGCGCCACGAAGTTCGACTTCGGACAGAAGTTCGGCGCCAGCCACGACTCGCGCGAGCTGGGATCGCGGACGTTCGACGCGGCCTCCGCCGCGGCGACGTTTGGCGCGAACATCGCGAAGCAGTATTTCCCGAACGGGACGGGAACCACGTACGACCACGAAAGCGAGTTGGCCGGACACTCGCCGCTCTCCTACCAGTCGACCGCGAGTCTGAGCGGCGGCACGGAGAACACGCGGTACTTCAGCTCGGGAATCGTCGAGCATGACGGCGGCATCATTCAGAACACCTTCTTCGACAAGCAGTCGCTCAACGTCAGCGTCTCGCAAGTCTTGAGCAAGACGTTCGAGCTCAACTTCGGCTCGACGTACTCACACACTGCCGACGGGCGCGGGCTGACGAACAACGACAACACGACGACCAGCTTTTACACAGCGCTGCCGGCCACGCCAAGCTTCGTCAATCTGCAGCAGCTCCCCGACGGGACGTGGCCGAACAATCCATTCGCGCCAAGCAATCCGCTGCAGACCGCGGCGCTGCTCAACAACGATGAATCGGTCAACCGGTTCATCGGACGGGCCGGCGCGACCGCCCACCTTATCGCGAGCGACCGGAACACACTCAACCTGCTGCTCACCGGCGGTATTGACTATTTCAACCAGCTCAACAGCCTGTACTCCCCGCCGGAGCTGCAATACGAGCAGCTCTATGGCACCGACGGCACCAGCGTGCTCGGGAACACCGAGAACTTCAACAGCAACGTCAACCTGAGCGCCGTCCACACGTACACTCCGGTCGGCGGGGCGTTTACCGCGACCTCGCAGCTCGGCGTGACGCAAGAGACGCATAACATCAATACCAGCCGAACGCTGGCCCGCGTGCTGAGCCCGGGCCAGCAGAACGTCAACGAAGGCACCCAGACGTCGGTCGAGCAGCTACGACAGAACGTCGTCGACAAGGGAATCTTCGTGCAGGAGGAGTTCCAGACATTGAACCAGCATCTGCTCGTCACGGTGGGCGGCCGCGCCGACGAGAGCAGCGACAACGCCGACCCGACCAAGCTGTATTTCTATCCGAAGGCGTCGGCGTCGTACCGAATCGAGAAGGGCATTTCCTTCATCGACAACGTGAAACTGCGCGCTGCATTTGGCGAGTCGGGCAATGAGCCGTTGTATGGTCAGAAGTTTGGAGAGCTCGTCGCGAACAACATCGCCGGTCTGCCGAGCTCCCAGATCCAGGGTGCTCTCGCCGCGAACAACCTGGGGCCGGAGCGCACGCAGGAGTTCGAAACCGGATTCGACATGACGCTGTTCCGCAGCAAGGCGACGCTGAGCGTCACCGGCTATCAGAAGAATATCTCGGACCTGCTGCTGCAGCGCGGGCTGCCCCCGTCGATGGGCTACACCCTCGAGTACCAGAACGGCGGCACCATGCGGACGCGGGGCCTCGAGATCGAGACCTCCGTCGTTCCCATTCAGCAGCGCAACTTCAGCTGGACAATCAACGCGAACTGGTCCAAGGACGCCTCGATCGTCACGTCGTTGCCGGTCGCGCCCTTTAGCCCCGCCGGGTTCCCGCCGGAGTTCGGAGGCTTTTTCATTCAGCAGGGCAAGTCACCAACCCAGATCGTGGGCAACTTCGTCGAGCCGGGCGGCTCGATCAACCCGATCGGGACGATCGGCGACGTCAACCCCGACTTCCGGATGGGGCTCGGCAGCAACGTCACCTTTCACCGGGCGCACCTGTACTTCCTGTTCAACTGGCAGCATCACGGCGACGACATCAACCTGACCGAGCTGCTGTACGACTTCACCGGCAATACGCTCGACTGGGGCCGGATGGTGAGCACCCCCGGCGGAACCATGCCGCTCGGTGAGTGGCGCGTGACGCAGTGGGTGAACGGCAACACGAACGTGTACGTGCAGGACGCGAGCTTCATCAAGCTGCGCGAGTTGTCGCTGTCGTACGATATCCCCGACCGATTGCTTGGCACGCTCCGCAATCGCGTGCGTTCGGCGTCGCTCGTCGCCGAAGGCCGCAATCTAATCACATGGACCAAGTATCAGGGGCTGGATCCCGAGGTGAGTAACTTCGGCAACGAGGCGATTGCCCGAAACGTCGATGTGGCCCCCTTCCCGCCGAGCCGCCAGTTCTGGTTCGGCCTCAACCTGGGGTTCTGACGCCATGCGACACACACTCGAATTCCAAGGCGCGCACCTGATGCGCGGTGCGATCTCGATCGTGGCCGTCGGCCTCCTGACGGCCTGCGCAAACTCGACGGTCCCGGACCTCAACAACCCCAGTGTGAACAACTTCCAGACCAGCCCGACGGGCGCCGCGGCCGGGGCGATCGCGGTCGGCATGGTCCGCGGGGCGCGCGACAACACGGCCAACATGGTGTGGAACGTCGGCGCCTTCGGGCGCGAGGGCTACGAGATGGGCGTCGCGCAGGGTGATCTCACCCTCTACGTCGACGGCCCGATTACGAGCAACACGTTCTATCTGGACCTGCTCTGGGATCAGCAGTACGCCGACATCCGGGCCGGCAATACGGTGCTCGACGCGATGTCGCGCATCCCCGATCTCACGAGCCAACGAATGTCCGCCATGGCCGGCTTCATTCAGACCATGATGGCATACGACCTCATTCAGCTGGCCGCGACGCGAGACACCTTCGGCCTGCCGATCGCGGTCGACGTTGCACCTGGTGGGCCGCCCGCGCCGATCGCCGACAAGGCGACGGTCTACCAACACATCTTCAACCTGCTCGACTCGGGGCAGACGAACCTGCAGGCAGGCGGCGCGGCCTTCTCCTTCGCACTCCCACCGGGTTTCGCGGGCTTCAACACGCCGGCGACGTTCCTCTTGGTGAACCGCGGGCTCCGGGCGCGCGCCGACATCCTGACGAAGAACTATGCCAACGCCCTGACAGACCTGGGTGCGTCGTTCCTCAGCATGGGACAGCCACTCACGTACGGTCCTTTCTTTGATTATACGGCGAACTCGGGCGACGAGACCAACATCCTGTTCAAGCCGTACTACTACGTGGCGAACTGGATCATCGACTCGGCGCAGTTTCAGGCCGACGGCAAGACGCTCGACAACCGTGTGCTGACGAAGACGGTAGCGGTGACGCCGTTCATTCTCGACAACATTACCGCGTCTTACCAGTTCACGGCGTACAACAGTGTGAGCTCGCCGCTACCCATGCTCCGCAACGAGGAGCTGATCCTACTCCGTGCCGAGGCAAACCTGGGCGCGGGCAACACCCCGGCTGCGCTCACCGACATCAACTTCATCCGGGCGACGTCGGGCAACCTACCGCCATACACTGCCAGCGCGGCCTTGCGCCAACCAGCGGATCCGCTGGATGAGCTGCTCTACGAAAAGCGCTACTCACTGCTCTGGGAGTCCGGCAACAACTGGATCAGCATGCGTCAGTACGGCAAGCTCAACACCATCCCCGAGCAATACCACTTGGAACACATCTTCCCCGTTATTCCATACCCGCTCAACGACTGCACGGCGCGCTCGCCGGAGCCCGAAGGCTGTAACACGGTGACCGGATTCTGAGGCGATATCGACAACGGGAGTGCAGGGTGGCGATCCGGGGGTAGCCGCGGGTGCGGCTACCCCCGCTGTCTCGATGCGATAGGAGGCGGCGATGCGACTCAGGACGGCAACGACGATGGAGTGGGCGCTCCGGTGTGCGATGGCGTCTGCAGCAGTATTCACGGGGGGCGCTGCCACCGCGCAGCGTGACGCCCGGCCGGCGGCCGCGACGGCACCAGTTCTCTCCGCCGACCAGCTCTTGTCGGTCAGTAGTGTGGTTGGCGGCCGCGACGAGCCCGTGTGGGACGCGGACGGCTCGCACGTCACCTTTCTCGGCAGCTTTGGCGGCCCGCTCGGCATCTGGTCGATTCCCGCGTCGGGCGGACCGGCGAAACTCCTGGTGCGCGACGTATCCTTGAGCGGCATGGACTATACCGCGGGGCAGCGCCCGATCTGGTCTCCGCGCGGCGAGTATCTCGCGTACGTCACATCGAAGGGGGGCGATGCGCCGGAGATCTGGTTGTGGTCGCCCCGGACTGGCGCGGACGTGCAGCTGACGCACATGGGCGGCGGCATCTACTCCATGAACTGGTCGCCGGACGGCGCGCACATCGCGTTCTCCGACGATCGATACGGGAGCCAGGACATCTACGCGGTTGCCGTCCCGAGCGGCGACGTGCTGAGGCTCACCAGCGATTCACGCTACGAGGTATTCCCGACGTGGACGCCCGACAGCCGCACGGTCCTGTACGATCGCCTCGATCCGCGATGGGTGCGGCATGACGTCATGGCCGTGCCCGTCGATGGATCCGCACCGCCGCGGCTCGTCGTCACGGAGTCGGCATTCTTCGACTATCGGGGGGGCGCGGCGTTCGGGTACTCGCCGGTGTCTGCAGATGGCCAGCGCGTATTGATCCGATCGCAGCGATCGGGCTGGCTCAACTACTGGGCCGTGCCCCTCTCCGGTGGGGAACCACGAGAGGTGGCACCCGAGTCGGCTGAGCAGAGCGAGGGCGCATGGTCGCCCGACGGGAAGTGGATTGCCTACGTATCGAATCACAACGGCACGAAGGGTTTGTACGTCGTGAGCGCGACGGGCGGCTCACCTCGCCCCTTGGTCTCGCCGACAGACGGCGTTGTCTCACGGATCGGCTGGTCGCCGGACGGCACGAGGATCAGCTACACGTTCGGGACTGTGACGACAACGGCGGATCTCTATACCGTCGATGTGAACACCGGTCGCACTACGCAGCTCACGTTCTCGATGCCGGCTGGGCTCGCGACTGCCGGTCTGATCACGCCGCGCAAGATCACGTATCCGAGCGCGGACGGTTACACCATCTCCGCGTACCTGTACGAGCCGCGCGGTCTCAAGCCCGGCGAGAAAGCGCCAGGTATCATGTGGATCCACGGCGGCCCGACGGGGCAATGGATCGACAGCTATCAGCCGCAAGTGCAGTACTTCGCGAACCGGGGCTACGCCGTGTTGTTGCCCAATATCCGGGGTAGCTCGGGCTACGGACGGGCGTTCGAAGACGCGAACAACGGATGCTGGGGACACTGCGACCTCAAGGATGTCCTCGCCGGAGTCGAGTATCTGAAGCGCGAAGCGTTCGTGAACGCCGGCAAGATGGGGATTCACGGCGTGAGCTACGGCGGGTGCATGAGCATGTCAGCCGTCGCGTTCGCGCCCGGCATCTTCCAGGCCGCGATCCCCGAGTCGGGGTACGGGGATTGGGTGCGCTTCCACGAGTACAACAACGAAATGCAGCACAACCAGCTGCTGGCATACGAGTTCGGCCCGCTTCCGGACAGCGAGGCCGTGTATCGGCGGAACTCGCCGATCTACAGCGTTGCGGACGTCACGACGCCCACGTTCCTCATTCATGGCGAGGGCGTGACGTCGGCGTGGCGGCCGGCAGAGCTCCCGGTGCCCGCGTCGCTCGATTTCGCGCGAGCGCTCGATGCGCACTACAAGGCGTTCCGCTACAAGACCTACCCGGGCGAGACCTACTATATCACGTCCCGTGAGAACATTCGGGTCAAGCTCGGCGACATGCTCGCGTTCTTCGATCAATACTTGAAAGACGGACTGCGCACGGCGCCGTCGGCCACGGTCGTGACGACAGTGTCGGCCGCCACTGGCGGGGGGCGGTGAGTCGCTGCGAACGGTGAGGTTGCGGACGATCGTGCGGACGGTGTTGCAGGGCCGGCGCGTTGCGTCGCCCCTACCCGCCGATCAGCAAAGTCGTTGCGAACGGTGATGGCTACGAGTGGGTCTACGAGAGGGAGAGGACTCAAATGATTGATCGTGGTTTGTGGATATCGAAGCTGACCACAGCTGCCGGCGTGGTCGCGTTGCTCTGTGGCGGTGCGCTCTCCTGCGGTGGCGGTGGCGGACCGCACTTTCAGGTCAGTTTCCCCGCGTCACTGAACTCCGAACCGATCACCGGCCGGGTGTTCGTCACGCTGTACACGAAGGACGACGTCGAGCCTCGCATCGCGGCGTATCAGTCGGCGCGCGTGCGTGTCGGCCGCATCCCCTTCTTCGCGATGGACATCGACCAGCTCAAGCCGGGGGACTGGGCGACACTCGACACCGGCGCGGTCGGCTATCCGCTGTGGAGCATGCGGGACCTGCCGGCTGGCGACTACTACGCGCAAGCCGTGCTCCACGTTTACACCCAATACCACCGCTCCGACGGACATACCATCTGGGCCCATCAGGATCACTGGGACGGGCAGCGGTGGGCGTACTCGCCGGGCAATCTCGTGACCACGCCGATCAAGGTGCATCTGGATCCGGCCGCTGGGTTCAACGTGCAACTGACGTTCGATCACAAGCTCCCGCCGATCCAGGAGCCGCAGGATACCAAGTGGGTGAAGCACATCAAGATCCAGAGTGACAGGCTCACGAAGTTCTGGGGGGTCCCGCAGCAACTCGGCGCCATCATCCTGTTGCCGAAGGGCTACGACGAGCACCCCAATACGTACTACCCGGTCGTGTACCAGCAAAACCACTTCTCGCTGGATGCCCCGTTCGGCTTCACGACCGACTCGAATCCGGGGGTCGCCACGATGACCCCGCTGCGGCTGGCGCCGGTCAACCCCCGGTCCAACGTCGAAGGACCGCGAGCCTTCAGCGGCGGCGGCGTGCGCGAGTCCGGCTACGAGTTCTACAAGTCGTGGAACTCGGATGTCATGCCGCGGATGATCGTCGTGTCCTTTCTCCACCCGACGCCGTACTTCGACGACTCGTACGCCGTCAACTCGGCCAACAACGGCCCCTACGGCGACGCGATCATGCAGGAGCTCGTCGCCTACGTCGAATCGCACTTCCGCATCATTCGGAAGCCGTACGCCCGTGTGCTGACCGGCGGATCGACGGGGGGATGGGAATCGCTGGCGCTCCAGGTTCAGCATCCCGAGTTCTTCGGCGGCACGTGGACCTTCTTCCCTGACCCGATCGACTTCCGCCGATATCAGCTGGTCGACATCTACTCGGACTCCAACGCATTCGTACTCCCCAACGCGGCGCCGGGCGCCCCTGAGCGCATGATGCAGATGTCGCCAGAAGGGCAACCGGTGGCTTCGATGCGCTCGATCGCACAGATGGAGCTGGCGTCCGGCACGCGCGGTCGCTCGGCCGCGCAGCTCGACATCTGGAACGCTGTGTACGGGCCGACCGACGCCGACGGATACCCGCGCCGCGTGTTCGACCTCCGGACCGGTGCCATCGATCACGACGTCGCGACGTACATGCGCGATCACGGCTACGACCTGCGGTATTATATCGCGCAGAACTGGTCGAAGATCGGCCCGCAACTGGTCGGCAAGCTGCACCTGCTGACGGGCGACTACGACGACTTCTTCCTCGGCCCTGCAGTCTACATGTTGCAGGATTTTCTCGATAGCACTAAGGCGCCGGCGTATGGCGGCGACTTCCGGTTCGGACGACCGATGAAGGGTCACGGCTGGCAGCCGATGACCACGGCGAACTTGTTGCGCGAGATGGCGGCGCACATCGCCAAGAACGCGCCGCCAGGAGAGGCGACGTCGAGCTGGCGTGGCGATCCCGCCGTGACTGGGCTCAAGGGCAACGCGCTGTTCAATCCTTGCGGACCGGCGCAAGGATGTGCGTGGGGCGAAGAGCGGCATGGCGGTGCGGCCGGGGGCGGGGAGCAGATCACGAGGCGGTGACAGCCGGGTGCCGGGAGATGGGGAACCAGGTGGACAATCACCGGCCGCGAGGAATCGGTTGATCGGCGGGTAGGGGCGACGCAATGCGTCGCCCTCCGTGCCGTTTGCACACATATCGAAAACCGAGGGGTCGACATGAACACGATCATTGGCTTTCGGCGGATGCGCGTCTGTGCGGCCGCGATCCTTTTCCAGGTTGCTCCAGCGATCCATGCCCAGCAGGGCACATTGAGCAACGCGGACCTCGTCGGCGTGCGGTCGGTCGTCGCCGGAATGGCGCCGCAGTGGTCGAGCGATGGGTCCCGCATCCTTTTTGCGACGTCGCTCGGCGGCTCGGAATTGTGGACGGTACCGGCGACGGGGGGGTTCCCCAGCTCGATGCAGGTCGCCATGGGGGAGATTGCGTTTCTGCAAACCCACCAGCCTGCGTACTCGCCGGACGGCAAGTGGCTGTCGTACATCTCCAATCGGAGCGGAACGGCCGAGCTCTACGTCAAATCGCTCGTGGATGGGCACGAGGTGACGCTCACGCACATGGGCGCGCGCATCAATTCCTACGCGTGGTCACCTGATAGCCGTCGCATCGCATTCGCGGACGACAAGTTTGGCGGCTACGACATCTACGCAGCCGACGTCCCGACGGGAGTTGTCGTGCGCTTGACCGACGACCCTCGCTACGATGTGTTCCCGTCGTGGACGCCGGACAGCAAGCGCGTGGTCTACGTGCGGCTCGATGACCGATGGCTCGACCACGAGGTGCTCGTGGTCGACGCCGATGGCCGATCATCGCCGCGCACGGTCGTCACGGACACCGACTTCTTCGACTATGCCGCGGGCGGCGGGTTCGGATATCCGCAAGTCTCGCCGGACGGGTCGACGATCCTCTTCAAGTCCCAGCGGAGCGGGTGGGTCAACTATTGGGTGGTCCCGATCCAGGGAGGCGCGCCCCGGCAGATCGCGCCGGAATCCGCGAACCAGAGCGGCGCACACTGGTCCCCCGATGGCAAATCGATCCTGTATCAGGCGCTGTGGAACGGGACGCAGGACCTGCGCGTCGTGCCGGCTGCCGGTGGCGCGCCACGCATCCTGGTCAAGCCTACGGACATGGGCTTCGTCAACAACGCGGCCTGGTCACCTGACGGTGCACGCGTCAGCTTCACGATGGAGTCCCCATCGGCTGCAGCGGATCTGTTCGTGGTCCGCGCTGCGGGTGGGCAGCCGGAGCAGCTCACGCATTCCGCGGGACCAGCGTACATCGCCGCCGCGCTCATCCGACCCAAGAAGATCACGTATCCCTCAGCCGACGGCGTCAAGATTTCGGCCTACCTCTACGAGCCGCTGCTCGGAGCGGGTCAGAAAGCCCCCGGGATTCTGCTGATCCACGGTGGGCCGACGGCGTCGTGGAACGACACGTATCAGGTGCAGGCGCAGGCGTTGGCAATGCACGGCTACGCGGTGCTACTCCCCAACATCCGCGGCAGCTCCGGCTATGGGAAGCCATTCGAGGATGCGAACAACGGGTGCTGGGGACGCTGCGACCTGAAGGATGTCGTCGCTGGCGTCACCTACCTCAAGCAGCTCCCGTACATCGAACCGACGCGCATGGGGATCACGGGGACGAGTTACGGAGGCTGCATGACGCTCGCTGCCGCGGCGTTCGCCCCTGGTGTCTTTCAGGCTGGTATCGCGCAGTCCGGCTACGGCGACTGGCTGCAGTTCTCCGAGGAGCAGGAAATGCGGCACATCAAGCTTCTCAACTACGAGCTCGGACCGCTTCCCCAGGCGGAGGCGCTCTACAAGTCCATCTCGCCGATCTATTATATCGACAGCATCCGAACGCCGCTCTTTCTCGTGCACGGCGAAGGGAAACAGCTCCCCCGGTCGGTCGCCTCGCGACTCTTCGTCGATCGTCTCGAGATGCACTACAAGCCGTTCAAGTACAAGACGTATCCCAACGAGAACTACTACATCCAGAGTCCCGACAATGTCCGCGTGTTGTTGGGTGACATGCAGGACTACTTCGATCAGTACCTCAAGGACACCATGAAAGAGCCGGACCGGCGGATTGCGAGGGACTAGGGGACGATCACGTGCGTGAGCGCGGGCTCATGCCGTCGCTTCGAGGGCGTCGTCCGCGGTAAGGGCGTCGTCGGGAGCCTCGGCGGCCGCGATCGGGAGGCTCAGCGTGAAAGTCGAGCCAGCGCCCGGAGTGCTGACGGCGGAGAGCTCCCCGCCCATGCCGCGCGCGAGATCGCGGCTGATCGCGAGGCCGAGTCCCGTCCCTTCTCGCGCCCGCGTCAGCGATGAGCTCAACTGGATGAATGGCTCGAAGATGGCGTGCAGCTTGCTCGCCGGTATCCCGACACCGGTGTCGGACACTGAGATGTCGACCCGGTTGCCGTTCGCCTTGGAGGCGAGCGTGATCCGCCCGCCCGTCGGTGTGAACTTCAGCGCGTTGGAGAGCAGGTTGAGCAGAATCTGCTCGAGCTTCTCGGCGTCCGCGCTGACTCGGAGCGCTGACGCTGGGGGAACGTACTCGTACGTGAGCCCGCGTTCCGTCAGTTGTGGATGGATCATGGTATCCAGACCGGCGAGCATTTCGTGCACCCGGACGGGGCGGACGGCGTAGCTCAGGGTCCCGCTGCCAATCTTGACGAAGTTCAGCATGTCGTTGATTCGGCCGAGCAGGAGGTTTTGCGCCCGCGCAATGCGCGCCAGGAATCGGCGCTGCTCCTCCACGACCGGACCCGCGAGCTGCATATCCAGGAGTTGGACGTAGCCGGCGATGGCATTGAGCGGGGTCCGCAGTTCGTGACTCATGCTTGCCAGGAAGTCGAGCTTGGCTTTGTTCGCTGCCTCCGCCGTCGTACGGGCGTGGTCTGTCTCGCGGTATAGCCATGCGTTGTCGATCGCGATCGCGGCGCGGTCAGCGAGGTTCCGCGCCAGTGCAAGATCGTGCGTGTCGAAATGCCGTCCCGACTCCGTCATGGCGAACGTAAACGCCCCCAGTGGGCGCCCTCGCACGACCAGCGGCATGATCATGAACGACGAGAAGCCGAAGGCGCGGAGCTCGGCCAGGTGTGCCTCGTCGACCGCGCTCGCGACGAGCAATTCGCGTCTGACGACCGGCACGAAGCTCATCTCGCCCGTGCGGAGCACCTGGGCGAGCCCTCGCGATGCGTTCCAGTCGATGGGATGGCGCCGCCGGTAGGCCATGACGAGGGCGATCTCCGCGGGATCCTGGTGCACGACTGCGAGTCGTGCGAGCTGCGGAGGCCAGTCGGTCGCCTTGGGGTCGGTGACGATGTCGACCAGGCACAGGTCGGCGAGGGCTGGAACGGCCAGGCGCGCCACGTCACGGAGTGCAGCCTCCACGTCGAGCGATGCGGCGAGCAGCTTGCTCGCCTCGGCCAGAAACTCGCTGGCCGCCGCATTGCGCCTCGCGTCAGTGATATCCGTCCAGACCGCCGTGACGCCGCCATCGCGCGTCGGATAGGCTCTGATCGCCAGCCACCGCCCCTTGCCAGTGGACTCGAAGCTCACTGTCATCTGATCGTGCATCGCTCGCTGCATCTCGTGCTCGAGTGCGGTCCCGCGAAGCTCAGGGAACATCTCCCACACGATTTGCCCCTCGAGGGGGTCGGCGGCGCCTTGCTGGCGGAACTGCTCGGCTGCGCGCTGATTGATGAAGGTCACGCGCCAATCGCGATCGTACACGACCAGCGCGTCGGTGATGCTCTCGACGATGTCCCCGAGTGCCCGCCGCGCGGTATCCGCCTCACGGGCCGACCGCTGGAGCTCGGCATTCGACTGATCCAGTTCCTCGGAGAGCGACTGGGCCTCCTCGAACTGCTCCTCCAGCTCTTCGGCAAGGGCGAGCGCTTGCCGCGTCTGCTCCTCGAGCTCCGACGTGCGGGTCTGCAGCTGATCGGCGGTCGCGACGGCCTCGGTGCGGGCCGCTTCCGCGCTCAGCAGCGACTCGCGAACGCGGGTCGACATGCGCCGGAATGCATCACCCAGTCGCGCAATCTCGTCAGCGCTCTCCGATGAGTCGGGGGTGGAATGCGATGCCGCGATCCGCTCGGCTGCTCCGGTGAGTGTGACGATCGGTGACGTGATGCGCCGGCTCATCGCCCAGGCAGCACTCGCGCCAACGAGAATGATGAGTGCCGCCAGTGTCGCCAGTTCGACGAGGAGCAGACGCATCGGTGCAAGCGCGGCCGAAAGGGCTTGGCTGGTCCAGAGAAACCAGGGAGTCCCCGGGATCGCTGCCAGGACGCCGATGACTTGGTCGCCACCCGGGCCACGGACAACCGCTGGCTTCATGAGGGGCGTCAGCGGGGGCGCCGATCGTCGGTGAGTGAGATCCGTCCAGACCCCGTCGCTGGGTGAGCCCATCAACATCATGGCGTGCGCACCGATCAGCTCGCGGACGGCTTGCGCCCCCTCGCCCGGGATGAGGCGTGAGTCCGTCACATACCCGACGACTCGGGTGCCGCGAGATCGGCTACCGGCTCCTGTCACGCCCGTATCTACGACAGCCACCTGCGTCTGGGAATACGTCGAATCGCCTACCGCTCGCAGTGGCCCAACCACCGCACGCGTGGTTCCGGTCACGAGGCGAGCGGCCCAGTCCGATGACGGAGCCGCCGGCCCAACGAGAGTGTCGAGTACCACGGTGCCGTCGGGCCTTCGGAGCTCAATGCGCGCCTGCTGGCTCTGGCCCGGAATCATCAGAGACCCCAGCGCCTGGCGCGCCGCATCGCGCCGTTTGTTGGTCTCCAGGAATTCGACGAGCTCCGGTTTGGACGCTATCACGCTGCCGAGGTGCGCAGCGTATTGCTCCATTTGCTGTGCTAGCATCGCATCGATTGTCAGCGACGCGCTCTGGAGTCGCTGCTCCGCGGTCATCACGAGCACGTGACGGACGCGTTGATACGCGGCCCACGCGAAGACCACGACCGTGACCAACAACAACGCTGAGATCAGGAGCGGCAGCTGCCGCTCGATCGATTTCCAGCGCGAGGTTGCGCGGCTCGTGAGACCCTGGCTCGACATCCGCGGGAAAACTAGCGGGCGCAGGCCTTGCGGGTGAGGCCGACGGGGGCTCCCGGGGACCCGCAACGGCGGGTCCCCGTCGAAGTGACGGGCGGCAGGCGCTCGTTATTGCGGCCGCGCCGTGCCGGGAATTCCGCCAGGCATTGCGCCGCCCATGGGCATCTGCATTTTCGTGTAGTCGGCCGGGATCTTGAACAGAGAGTCGTGCGGCTTCGACGGGTCGATGCTGGTGACCTGCATCAGGAGCTTCATCGGCGCGCCGTTATCGCTCTGGGACACTTTGAGAATCGCTTTTCCCCTGAACTGGGCAAGGACCGCGGCCGCTTGGGGATTGTTATTCCACATGCGGGCCATCGGATTGCGGGAGCCAAGTGAAGTCGGCGTGAACATGCCGACGCCAGACGAAGCCGCGCACACCTGGACCTGGCCAGGCTTGCCGTTGGCACCCACTCCGGTGATGGTGTAATCCGTGCACTGTTGACCGGCGACCGTTTCGGTGCCGCCCGGGGTGACGGAGATCTGGGTCGGTCCCTGTTTCTTTTGCATCGAGTCTCCCATTGCGGCCAGCCGGTCTCCCGTAGTCTGCATGTACATTTTCTGCGCGGGTATCATCGTCGTCATCGTCCCCGTCTCGCCGTCGATGATCATTGCCATGTTCGCGGGCATCCCGCCCTGCGGGGGCACCTCGATGCGGACGCGATTCCCCTGAATGTGCTGCACCATGGTCATGCCGTTGGCCATCTGGACGGTCACAGTCCCGTCGCTCTGTGCTCCTACTCGCGCTCCGCCCGACAGGGCGATTGCGAGCCCGCTACCAAGCAGCACCACTGGCATCCGTGTACGCATTGTCACTCCCTATTGGCAAGTGGAGACTTCGCCTATCGCTGACCGGTGGGGCGAACGGCTGGCGCAATTCCGAAGGAAAGAGAATGAGTATCGCGACCCAGTCGTGTCGTCCAATATGTCGTGCCGAAGTGGCCGATAGGTTGTTGCTATGACTGCACTCCGGAAAACTCCGTCTAGCTCCCAGACGTCGGGGTTGGCGGGCGCCGCAGCGCGACGTTCAGGAGTCCGGCTGCCACCCCGGCGGCCACGGCGACCTGCGCATTCTGAATGGTCGTGAGCCAGCTCAGGGCCCAGACATCGTCCAGCGAGTAGGTGCCGAAGCCGACGAAGGCGAAGAGGACGGCGAGGCAGAAATATAGGAGTGGAACCTCGAAGCCGTTCTTCGACACGAAGAAGCCGTTCTTCAGGTGCACGGTGATGGCGGCCACGACCATGACGCAAATCATGAGTGCGGGGCCGATTGGGCCGCCCAGCCCGAGGGCGACGAGCAGGCCTCCGACGAATTCGCCGAACCCGGCGAACAGTGCGAACACTGGGCCCGGCCGAAACCCCAGCGCGGCAAAGAAGCCACCCGTCCCCTTGAGTCCATGGCCCCCGAACCAACCGAAGAGCTTTTGCGCGCCGTGACCGGCGAATCCCAGCCCTGCGAACAGGCGAATGACGAGGAGCGCGATGTCCAACGGGCGAGGGGTTAGGGGTTGCCGCAGCCCACGGGCGGATCCACCACGACCCGCGAGGCGCGATAGGCGACCGTCGCCAGTGCATGCCGTAGCAGGTGGCGCTCGCCAACGGTCGAGGTGGCTGGCGCAGATTTCGTGGCCACTCCCGACAATGCGCCCTCCCCAACCGAAAGGCAAGGGAGGGGGGAGGCGTTGGGCGACGCGAGCGTCGCCCCGTACGTAACGATCTCAGTCCTCGGCCGTTCCCGCCAACAGCATGCTGCCGAGCGCGCCAACGAGGGCGCCCACGGCAAACGCCACAACGACCGCGGGTACCGGTCGCTCGCGTGTCAGGCGTGAGATTGGATCCGACCCGGCATTGCGACGCAGCGTTGCCGCCGCGTTCTCCAGCTGCTCGGCGAGTGAGACCTGCGAGGAGCCGAAGCGACTGCGTGCGGCGTCAACCGCGTCATGCGCGGCATCGAGCACGTCGGAGCCGCGGTCGCGGGCATCATTCAGCACCTGCTTGACCGAATCCGCAGCTTCGTTGAATCGGTCCGTCACTTGTTCGCGCCTGTGTGAGATCATTGGGACCTCCCCCTCGCCTCGTTAAGAGTGTGGCCGGCGCCCGATCTTCGTCGCCGACGGTCGAACTTCCGTTGATGACCGATGCACATAATCGAGCGCGCGCAGCTGCTGGGCGAGCATGCGCGCCGTGCTGGGAAGCGCGAACGTCGCCGATGCGCTGGATCCCGCAATGGTCTGCAGCTCGTCATCGAACAGCCGTCCCGAAAAAGCGATGACCGGCACACCGGCCGACCGGAGCGTCCGCGCTACCTCGACCTCGTCGGTATCCATGTGCTCGATGTCGACGAGCGCGATTGTGGCCACGGTGTGACGGACACGCTGCGTGATTGCCGCATCGTCGGTCGCGAATACGGCGTGATGCCCCGCTGCGGTCACGAACTCGCCGATCAGGTCTCCCACGGCAGTATCCCGCGGAACGATCATTACCGTGGCCACAAAATGCTTCCTCCAGCTGCGTGCGCAGTCGTGCAAGTCGCGTCTGCAGAACCCACGCCAGTACGGTTCACGTGGGCTGGAGTGCTCGATGATTGTGTCAGGCGCCGTGCTCATCCTGCGACGCGTCCGCGGATGCCGCCCGGCCAGCCGCCGGGCGGCGAGATCCGTACCGCTAAGTCTGTCGATGGCCGCTAGTAGCCCTCGGCCTTGCCCTGAATCCGCGGATCGGCCATGCCCTCGACGCCAGTCGTCGTTCGCTCGATCGATGCGCCGACCGCCAGGTGTCCACTTGGCTTGACGGCCTGATGCATCGCCTCGAGGGCGGTGAGTACGTCGTCGCGCAGACCGTTTCGCTCGTACAGGAGGGTGTCTGGTAAATGCTGATGGTGCACGCGCGGCGCGCTCACCGCTGCGTTGATCGGCATGTCGTAGTCGACGACGTTCGAGATGACTTGAAAGACCGCGGTGATGATGCGGCCACTGCCGCTCGCGCCGGTCACGAGGAAGGGAAGTCCGTCGCGTCCCTGCACGATCGTAGGCGTCATCGAGGAAAGCATCCGCTTCCCCGGCGCGATGGCGTTCGCCTCGCCCTGCACCAGCCCTGCACTGTTCGGCACACCGGGCTGCGCGGTGAAGTCATCCATCTCGTCATTCAACAGGAATCCTGTGCCTCCGACCGTCGAGGCCGACCCAAATCCGTTGTTGATCGTCGTCGTGAGTGCAACTGCATTCCCCTGGCCGTCGACGACCGAGAAATGGGTGGTGTGCTGGCCCTCGGCCGCCAGGCCGGTCGGGAAGGACACGGCCGACGACGGCGTGGCGCTGTCCGGGCGGATGCTGGTGGCGAGCGAGTCGGCGAAGCCCTGTGACAGGAGGTGGTCCATCGGAATCGAGATCGCATCGGGGTCGCCGAGGAAATGATTCCGCACGGCGAACGCGCGCCGCATGACCTCGGTGACGAGATGCACCTCGGCCGCCGAATGCCAGCCCATCGCCTTCAAATCGCGACCGGCGAGCATGTGCGCCGTCAACGCGATCGTCATTCCCCCCGATGACGGCGGTGGCATCGAGATGACGTGCAAGCCTCGGTAGTCGAACGTGATCGGTGTGCGCCACTTCGCGCGATAGGCCGCGAGATCGGCCAGCGTGATGATGCCATGTCCGCGCCGCATCTCGGCCACGATGGCCTGCGCGGTCTTGCCTGCGTAGAACCCCGCTGGTCCTTGCGTTGCGATGCGGCGGAGTACCGTCGCCAGCTCCGGGTTGCGCCACCGGTCGCCGACGTTGACGGGGTGGCCGTGCGGCAGAAAGAGCGCCGCGCTCGCGGGGAACTTGGACAGCCGGGCGCTGTCGTAGCGCGTGCCGCGGGCGAAATCGGAGTCGGCGACAAATCCGCTGTCCGCGAGCTTGATCGCCGGAGCCAGGAGCTCGCTCCACGGGCGTGACCCGAATTTGTGGTGCGCTTCCCAGAGACCCGCAACGGACCCGGGGACGCCAACGGCCAGATCGCCGGTCACCGCCCGATCATCCGGCTTCCCGTCGGGGCCGATGTACATGTCTCGGGTCGCGGCCTTGGGAGCGGCCTCGCGGAAGTCGAGTGCGACCGGGGGACTGCCAACCATCTGCGCAACCATGAACCCGCCGCCCCCAATGTTGCCCGCCGCCGGCCACACGACCGCGAGCGCGAACGCTGTCGCGACCGCGGCGTCGACGGCATTGCCGCCGTTGCGCAGCACCTCGGCCCCGACGTGCGTGGCGAGCGGTGCGTCGGTGGCGACCATGCCATGCGCTGCCGTGACCGCAGGCGCGTCGACGGACAGCGGCCAGGTCGCAGGGATGGCGTCCCGGTAGGACGGTGGACTGCCGGCCGCCCGAGCATCGCTACGGCCGGAGCAGCCCGACGCAATGGTAGAAATCAGAAAAGAAATACCGGACACGACGGCGGGCCCCAGAGGGCGATACTGGCGTGTTGTGCGCATGGGATGCACGATACTGAGGCGGGCGGACGAGCGCCATAGAGGGCAGGCATGGTTCCACGACGCCGGACGGCGAAGACGATCGGCCACGACACGCGCGCGGCATTGCGGGTCGCGCCCGAACGCGGCGTGCTCGACGCCGCGGCATTCGAGCAGATGGTGTTGACACACGCGCAGCCGCTCACGGCGTTTGCGTGGCGCTATGTGCAGTCCGATGAGATGGCGATCGATGTCGTGCAGGACGTGTTCGCGCAGGTATGGCAACGGCGTGCGGACATCGCCGTGCGGACCAACCTGCGCGCGTACCTTTTCGCCGCGACTCGGAACCGCGCGTTGAACGCGCTGGCCCACGCGCAGATCGAGGCGGGTTGGCGGCAGCGAGTGGTGCAGGGGGAGCTGGAGCGAGCCGCGCCGGATGCCAGCGAACTGGCGGAGCGGACGGAGTTGAGTGCTGCCGTCGCAGCGGCGTTGCGGTCGCTGCCCCCACGCGCCCAGGAGATCGCGCGGCTCAGAATGGATCGACCACCTGAGCCGGCGCGAGATCGCGGAGGTGCTGGGCGTCGCCCTCCCGACGGTGAGCGTTCACCTCACGCGAACGGTCAAGCGGCTGCGTGGGCTGTTGCGCCGATTTGCACCGTAGACCTTGATCTAATTCTCGTGACCGTCGGGCCGAACATACGATGTGCATCGGGCGGAGGGCGACGCGAAGCGTCGCCCTGCCTGTTCGAGGCCGGTCTGTTACGCACCCGCCGTCCGGCCAATGCCACGCGTCGCTCTTACCGGTCCGGGGCGGGGTTGGTCGATGCCTCCTTTGTCCTTTGTCCTCTCCGCACTCCCAGGCGCGCAGTGCTCGCGCCGCCGCGCTGTCCGCTTGCTCCTCCCTGTGGTGATGTTGACGGGCGGATGCTACCACATGACGGTCGAGACCGGCGCTCCGCCCTCCACGCACGTCGTGTCCGACAAGTCCGTGCCTGCGTGGTTCGTCGGCCTGGTGCCCCCCAACACGGTCGTCACCGTGAGAAGGTGCCCGCTGGGCGTCGCCAAGGTGGAGACTGGTCTGTCGGTCTCGAACGCCCTGGTCTCGGTTGTCACGCTTGGGATCTATACGCCGATGACCGTGCGGGCGACGTGCACCCAAGGGGCGCCACCAGTCTCGTATCCTCCCGTCATGTCGGGGTCGAGGATCCTGCGTGCGGCGAGTCTGGAAGGGACCGGGAGAGCGCCCTGATACGCCTTACACCGGCGCCTTTGTGTGGGAGGCGACATGTATGACGTATGGCGGCAAGAAAGCCAGACGGCGCGACGTGGTCGTCCAACTCGATCGCCACACCGGCGAGGCCGTGGCAAGACGGTGCGCTAGCGCGTGGGTTGTAGCGGGTGACGGGTGGCGGGTTTTGCGGTTCGGGGTAACGGCGTTACCGTGACCCGAAAACCCGTCGCCTGTCACGTTCCGACCTGCTAGGCGGGCTTCCGCCGGATGTTGTAGTGCGTTTTTCGCGGTTGCTTGTCTGATCTTGTATGGGCGACGACACGCTGAACGATCCGGGGCCGGGGCACCCGGCTCCCGGAGACGACGCCGAGCTGGCGCTCTGGGAGCGGTTCCTCTCACAGGAATCGAGCGCCGCCGACGATGCACGGATTGACGCGTGGTCCAAAGCTCCGGGCGACGCGAGCGACTCGGCGGCTTTTGTGCGCACGGCCGTGCTGCAGGCCCTGGCACCCATGGGCGAAGCGCCAACCGTCGACGCGCACGCGATGCTCGCACGGCTCCGCGCGCGTCTCGGCACCAGCGACTCCGTTGTCCGGACGTTCCGCCCCGCGGGATTCGCGGCCCATGCCCGGCGCTTGGCCGCCGCTGCAGCGTGGGCCGCCGCGGCCAGCATCACGATCGTGGCACTCGCACAGCCCAGAGACGCCGCGACCCGTTCGATTCAGCTCGGCCTCCGCGACACGGGGACTTATCAAGCCGGACCCGCGGAGCGACTGCGCATGCGACTGCCGGATGGAACCGAAGTCGTCGCCGGGCCCAATACGTCGGTCCGCATCTCGGGGCCAAGCGACCGACGGTCGCTGTACGTGCATGGGGAAGCCTACGTCGACGCAAATCGAGACACGGTGCATCGCCTCATCGTCTGCGCCGGGAACGCCTTCCTCCAGAATGTCGGCGCGCGGTTTGCCGTCCGAACGGACTCGGACAACAAGGAGGTGCGCATCGCCGTCGCGACGGGGGTCGTGCTCGCGGGCGATACCGGCGCGCCGTGGCAGTCCGGCCGCGTCCTCACCCGCGGCACGGTCGGTGTCGTCTCGGCACTCGGGACCACTCGCACCTTCCGTCCCGTCGACCTCGATGACGCAATGGTCTGGGAGCACGGAGGACCGCGACTTGGCCGCGACCAGCTGCGCGATGAGCTTCCCCGTCTAGACGGCGCATGACGCGCGAGCGACGCAAATCGAGCGAAGACGGGTCGAACGCCAAGCCCTCGTATGGCGCAGCGGCGATCGCGGCGCTCCTCGTCTTTCTGCTCTACGCGATCACGCTCGCGCAGTCCACTGCAATGTGGGACACCAGCGAGTACATCGCGGCCGCATATGTGCTCGGGATCCCACATCCGCCGGGCAATCCATTCTTCGTGCTCCTCGGCCATGTCTTCACGCTGCTCCCCATCGCGCCAACGATCGCCCAGCGTGTCAACGTCATGGCCGCGCTCACCAGCGCGGCATCGGCGGGGATCTGGTTTCTCGTGGCCGAGCGTGTGCTGGCGGGCTGGCTGTCGGCGCGGTGGCTGCGCATAGTCGGGGCGTCGGCCGCAGTCCTGATCGGCGCGACCGCGTTCACCGTCTGGGATCAATCGATCGTCAACGAGAAGGTCTATACGATCTCGCTGCTGTTCTTTGCGATTGTGGCATGGCTCATGGTGCGCTGGTCGGATGACCCGCACGGTCCCAGAGCGGACAAGCTCCTCGTCTTGAGCGCGTTCCTCGTCGGGCTGGGTTACACAAACCACCCCGCTGGCTTCCTGGTGATACCGGCCGTGGGCGTCGCAATCCTCGCCCGCCGGCCACGCATCCTACTCGACCGCCGCCTCATCGTCCGCTGCGCCGCGGCGCTTGCGCTGGGGCTCACGCCATTCCTGTTCGAGCCGATCCGCGCCGCACAATTCCCGGCTCTCGACGAGGGCGAGACGACGGCTTGCGAAACGCACCTCGCGCTCTCCTGTACGCTCGATCACGAGACGTGGCGGCGCGTCGCGGCTCACATCACACGCGAGCAGTACGGGCCGCACGATGATGCCGTGCGACAGGCGCCGCTCTCCGCGCAGGTCGGGATGTACTGGCTCTACTTCAAGTGGCAATGGGTCCGCGACGCGACGGGCCGGCATCCAGGCCTCCAAAACGCGGCCGCGGCCCTCTTCCTCATCTTGGGAGCGTTCGGCGCATACGCACACTGGCGCTACGATCGCCGCAGCATGTGGTTCTTCGCCGCATTGGTGTTCACGGTGGCGCCGGCGCTCATCTGGTACATGAATTTCAAGTACGGTTCATCGCAGGCGCCCGAGCTCGGCCAATCCGTCGCCCGCGAACCCCGCGACCGCGACTACTTCTATCTCTGGAGCTACTCCACCTGGAGCGTCTGGGTCGCGTGTGGTCTCATGTGGCTCTGGGAGTCGCTCGCTGGCGCCATCCCGTGGTCCCCCGGCGGCGGATCGGCGTCGCGCGTCGCCGAGGGAGGCGCGATCCCCACGCGCAACTGGCTCGCGACTGCCCCGGTCCTCGTTATCGCGCTCATCCCTTTCATCGCGAACCACGGCGTGGCCCCGCGGCGCGAGCAGGTCGCAACACGGGATGTCGCCCAAGATCTGCTCAACTCGGTCGAGCCGTACGGCATCCTCATCACCGTGGGCGACAACGACCTCTTTCCGCTCTGGTACGCACAGGAAGTCGAAGGCGTCCGCAAGGACGTGCTCGTCGTCACGACCGCGTTGCTGGGCACGAACTGGTACGCGGGTCAGCTGATCCGGCGGCCGGTCTACACGTACGACTCGCTTGCAGGACCGTCTGTCTATCGGGGCCGCGCGTGGCCCCAACCCACTCGTCCGCCGCTCGCAATGACGATCGATCAGTCGCGACTCGTGCCCGAGGTCGTGCCGCTCTCGGCCAGCGTCGTCTTCCGCAAGCCAGGAACCAGTCTCGTTGCGCGGATCGATCCGGCGCGCCTCCCGCTGGCGGGTCTCACGCGAGATCAGCTGTTCGTGCTGCACCTCATCGCGGACAACTCCGGCCGCCCGGTGTTCTTCAGCTCGACCGACGGATCGTACCCGAACGAGTTGGGCCTGGGCGATTATCTGCTTACGCAGGGTCTCGCGCGCAAAGTCGTCGATGACATCCCCGTCGCGACGCGAGACACGGTGGGCGTCCCCGGGACAGGGTGGATCGACACGAGCCGTTCGCTCGCGCTGTGGAACGGATTGTCTGGCCCGCGCACGATGCTCGCGCACCCTGGGTGGGTCGACCGCGCCTCCGTCGGGATCCCGATGCTCTACGTCGTGCAGGGCGCGGTCCTCGCAGAGGCATTGGACCGGCGTGGTCTTCCCGGCGACACGACCCGCGCGCGTGACGTCCTCGCGCTGTCGGAGCGGCTGGCCGACGACGTCGGCCTGGGAGACATCTTTCGGCCGCGACAAGCAGTCCAGCCCTCACTGGGTGATACGCCGGACGGGCGCTAAAGCGCCCGAGAGAGGAGACCTGCAGAAAGGAGAAAGGAGACAAGGACCGTTGTTGTCCCCGTCTCCTCTCTCCTTCAGTCCCGCTCCTTTCTCGGGCGCGCAGCGTCCGGCCCCTACGGCAGGACCGTGAGGTCCACCGCGGACGCGGCCCCCACCCGGTGATACACGCGCTGGTGGGCCATTTGGAAATCCGCCGCCGCGGCCTGGTTGATGTTCTCGAAGCGCTGCGGGTTGCGATCCACGAGCGGGAACCAGGAGCTCTGGACCTGCACCATGATTCGGTGGCCGGGCTTGAACTGGTGGAAGGCGTCGGGCAGCGTGAAGGTGACGGGCGTGATCTGTCCGGGCACGAAGGGCGTCGGATGCTCGAGGCTCGCTCGGAACTTCCCGCGCATGACCTCCGCTCGGACGAGTTGCTGATAGCCGCCCATGACCACCTGGCGCGGGTTGGGCTTCGGGTTGGGCGTGTCGTCGGGGTAGACGTCGATGAGTTTCACGACCCAGTCGGCGTCGGTGCCGCTCGTCGAGACATAGAGCTTCGCCGTGATCGGTCCGGCGATCACCATCGGATTGGCCAATGGCGCCGTCTCGTAGACCAGCACGTCAGGCCGTTCGGAGGCGAAGCGTTGATCGATCGCCATGTATTGAGGCGGGCGTTCACTCTGGATGCCGGACATGTAGGGCACGGGGTGGGCCGGGTCGCTCACGTACTCGTCGTACCCAGCGGCGGCGGCGCGTGGCGGCAGGGAGTCGAGGCGGCGCTCCGACTGGAAATACAGCGTGCGCGTCGCAACGCCGCGCGGCGGCCAGGCCTCGAACGTGCGCCACTGGTTTGCCCCGGTCTCATAGACGAAGGCGCCCCATGATCCCGGATCGCCTTTGTCCTTGAGGTAGTGCTCGAAGAACGGCAACTCAGCCCGTTCGTGATAGTCGTCCGCCGTCTTGGTCGGGAAGACGAGGTCGGTAAAGTGGCCGCCGTCGGTCAGGAACCATCCGGCGTGGAACCAGGGGCCCATGACCAGGCGCGTCGCCGGATTGGCGCGCGCGGCCGCGTGATAGACCGCGAGCGTGCCCCAGAGGTCTTCCGCATCGAACCAGCCGCCGACGACCATGACGGCGGCCTGGATATCGTGGATGTGCGGGATCGGCGTTCGCCCTTTCCAGAACGCGTCGTACGTCGGATGCGCGAGGACGGAGTCGAAAAACGGGACCTCATGATGGAAGTACCGGGCGTCCACCATCGGCAGGGGACCCACGCTGTCGAGAAAGAAGCGATACTCGTCCGGCTTGACGTGCTCGAGGCCATGGGTGCGCTCGTTGGTCGGCGTCGGCCGGGCGACGCCGAATCCCGACATGAAGTCGAACGCGTCGGTGAGAAAGAGCGCGCCGTTGTGATGAAAATCGTCGCCCCGGAACCAGTCGGTCACTGGCGCCTGCGGCGAGACCGCCTTGAGCGCTGGATGCCGGCTCAGGACCCCCAGGGTGCTGTAGTAGCCCAGGTACGAGATGCCGTACTGGCCGACGCGCCCGTTGTTGTGCGGGATGTTCTTGAGAAGCCAATCGATCGAGTCGTAGGTGTCGGTCGCTTCGTCGATGTCACCCGGGCCCGGGTGGTCATGATACGGCGGCACGTCAATGAAGGTGCCCTCCGAGAGGAATTTCCCCCGGACGTCCTGGAACGCGAAGATGTAGCCCGCTCGCGCAAATGATTCCGCGGGACCGACTGGATGGAAATATTCGTCGGCACCATACGGCGTGCGGGTGAGCAGGATCGGGTAGGACGTCGACGTGTCCTTGGGGCTGAAGACGATCGTGCGCAGCCGCACGCCGTCGCGCGTCGGCACCATGAGATCGTGCCGATCGTAGTGCTCCACGACGAACGCCGGGACTGAGTCTTGTGCCCACAGGGGCACGAGTGGGAGCACTCCAAGTGCGGCAGCGCAAGCGGAGAGGACTCCTGGTCTCAAAGCACGGTAGGGCCGCATCACAGATTCTCCGGTTGCACCACGATTGGCATCGATTCCTGAAGTTGAGTTGTCTCCTTTCTCCTCACTCCTCACTCCTCTCTCGGCCGCTGCAGGCCGCCGTGGTATTCGTCGTGAGCGCTCATGCGATCGCGCACCAGCGTAGCGAGTGCTTGCGCGTATTCCTGGCGACGCAGCGCGGCCACGATCTCGTCGTGATCGCGGAGTGTTTGCTCACGATCGGTCTCGCTCGCGAAGGACCAGATCTCGAGCCGCATCACTTCGGCGCTCAGCTCATCGAGCAGTCGGATGAGACGCGGGTTGTCGCACTCTTCGCACAGCAGGCGGTGGAATTCCTGGTTTCGGGCGATGGCGGCACGGGCATCCCCGCGATGTGTGGCGCGGCGGATCTCGCCATTCACGCGATCGAGCTCATCGAGGCGAGCGGCCGTGATGCGGCGGAAGGCGGTCTCGCCGGCCAGGCGCTCGAGGGCGGCGAGGATGGGATACAGCGCGACCAGGTCGCGGATCATGCCGCCGGCGACGCGAAACCCCCGCCGGTGGAGGCGCTCCACGTAGCCATCGCTCACCAGTCGCATGAGCGCTTCCCGCACCGGTGTGCGGCTCACCCCCATGGCTTGGCTCAGCTCTTCCTGCCGCAGGAGTGCCCCGGGCTCGAGCTCGCCGCGCAGAATGCGGTCCCGGATCGCCTCGTACGCGAGGTCGGTCACGGCGGGCGCGGGTTGGAGGCCCCATGAACTTGCCATCAGGGAGCCCTTGGGGGAATCTGGATCGGTTGCGCGCGATATCGCATTTTGGATCCAAAATCTGCAGCCAAGGTCTACTGTGGACAAGCCTGTAGCTCAAGCACTTGCCTCAATTGGTCGCGGTTCGTAGCTTCTTCGCCTCACATTTTGGATCCAATATATGGTTTTCGGCGGCCGGTCCTGTCCTTCAGCCCAGAGCTCGATCCGACACCAGGTGCATAGCAGGCGTGCGCGGCGCAAACGGCGACACCACCGTTCCATGGCTGTGCCCGTGGCGGTTGCCCTGATAGCTGTGCCCGCCTTGCACCCAGCTCTCGCCAAGGGCCAGGGACTCTCCCCTGAAATCGACGCTGCTTTTCGGGCGAGTGCGCCGCTCATCACGGAAGAGGTGCTTCGACGACACGTCTCGACGCTCGCCAGCGACGAGTACGGTGGCCGCGGGGCGGGATACCAGGGCGAACGCCAAGCGGCGGAGTACGTCGCCCACGAGTTCGCATCTCTCGGACTCGCCCCCGCCGGCCACGGGCCCGGCGGCCAACCGAGCTATCTGCAACCGTTCCGGTTCGTACCGCCCCTCCCCGTGCACCCCGGCGACGTGCTCGAGTCGGAGAACGTGCTCGCCGAGATTCCCGGCACCGATCCCGCGCTCGGTCGCCAGGTCGTCGTCATCGGCGCCCACCACGATGGACAGGGGCGTATTGGCGAGGCCGACCCCGGACGGGAAATGCCCAAGGCACCGGGTCCGCTCCGCGATAGCATCTGGAATAGCGCCGATGACAACGCCTCCAGCGTGGCCGTCGTCCTCGCCATTGCGCGCGCGTTGCATGCCAGCGGTGTCCACCCGAGGCGCACCGTGCTGCTCGCAACGTTTGGTGGCGAAGAGCCCGGGATGCAAGGCTCGCTCTACTATGTCGCCCACCCACCCGTGCCCTGGGCGCAGCACGTGGCCATGTTCACAATGGAGCAGATGGGCCGGCACGCCGACATGGAGCCGATCGCCATGGACGCGGGAACGAGTCCCTCATGGCCCGCGCTCTTCCAACGTGCGAATGCCGCGACCGGCGTACACCTCACGATCCTCTCGCCCGAGGTGATTCAGGACTCGGATCACTACGGGTTCGCCGTGCTGGGTCTGCCCGCTGTCGTCTTCGGGGTGAACCACGACGACGACATTCACCTCCCGTCGGACGAGTGGGAGAAATTCGATTTCCCAGCCTTCACGAAGCGGGCGCGGTTCGCGCTCGCGCTACTCCTGGAGCTGGTGGACATGCCGGATCCGCCGGCGCGCGCCACACGACCGCTGTGCCATCATGGGACAGGCATCGAGAACCTCGATGCCCGATGCTCCTCACCGTACGACCCCGGTCTCGAGCTCGCCCAGCTCACCGACGCCGAACGCCTGGATGCCGGACTCGCTGCTACCGAGGGTGGACTCAAGGTGATCGTTACCGTCGCCGGCCTCGCTGCAGACCGCGCGGGCATCACCCCCGGCGACATTGTCGTGGCCGTCGGCGGCCGGCCATTGGCGCGCGGTGCGTCCTTGCGCATCCTACACCACGCCGCGGACGCGGCCGCGACCCACTCGGTCAATGTCGTCGTGATCCGGCAGCACGCCCGCCGACACATCACGATCCTTCCGATCCGAGCTGAATCCGTTCCGCAGTGATGCATCGCCCCTTCCACCGAGGTGCACGATGACGCCGACGATTGTGCAGGATCAGACGAGGGCGACGGTGGCACATCGGGTCGAGTCGACCTACCGCCTGCGGACGCTGCAGTCGCGCGCACTCCACGAGCGGGCGGTGCACAGCTTGCCAGGAGGCAGCACGCGAGCGGGCACGTTCTATCTCCCGTACCCGACCTACATGGCCCGTGGCCGCGGATGCCGCTTGACCGACGTCGATGACAACGTGTACATCGATTGTCTCAGCAACTACACGTCGTTGATTCACGGGCACGCGCACCCGTCGCTCATGTCGACGCTGTCCGTGCACGCAGCGCGGGGCACCGCGCACGGCGCGCCCGTCGAGGCGGAGATCGTGCTTGCCGAGTTGATCGCCCACCGTGTGCGATCAGTCGAGCAACTCCGCTTCACCAATTCCGGCACCGAAGCCGTTATGGGCGCGATCCGCGCCGCTCGTGCGGCGACTGGTCGCGCCAAGGTCCTCAAGATGGAAGGCGGGTACCACGGGAGCTATGACGCCGCTGAGGTGAGCGTCGATCCGGGGTTGGACGCGCCGGCGTGGCCGACTGGCCGACCGGATGGAGCCGGGATCTCGCCGGGGCTGGGCGGCGAAGTGCTCGTCGCTCCGTTCAACGATCTGGACACCGCGTCGGCACTCATCGATCGGCACCGCCGCGACCTCGCGGCCGTGATCGTCGAGCCGGTCATGACCGCGGCCGGCGTGATCCCCGCAACCGAGGAATTTCTGCGAGGGTTGCGGACGGCGACCGAAGCGGCCGGGGTGCTCCTCATCCTGGACGAGGTCGTGACGCTCCGGCTCGCGACCGGCGGCGCCCAGAAGCGCTACGGGATCTCGCCCGACCTGACGACATTCGCGAAAATCATTGGTGGGGGACTGCCGATTGGTGCTTTCGGCGGGTCCGCGGCGATCATGCGCGCGTTCGATGTGCGCTGCCCCGATGCGATCACGGTCTCGGGGACATTCAACGGCAATCTCGCCGCGATGGCCATGGGCCTGACGGCACTCGATCTCCTCACCGCGGGCGAGATCGACCGGATCAATGAGCTCGGCGACCGCCTTCGTGGCGGGCTCCAAATGGCGGCCGACGAGAGCGACTTCCCGGCGCTGATCACCGGCGTTGGATCACTCGGCCACATCCACGCCGGTCAAACGCCATCCGCACCGATATCCAGCTATCGCGAATCCCGACGTGACTCGCGGGAGCTCGCCGCGCTCATCCACCTCGAGTTGCTGAACCACGGCGTGTTCATCGCACCACGCGGGATGTTCTGCGTGTCGACGCCCATGACCGAAGCGACGATCGACGGAGTGATCGCCGCGTTCCGCGAGGTCGCTTCCACCCTCGCGCCAGCAGCACACGCCTCGGCGTGAGCGCTCACCATTGTCGTTTTCACGGAGGACATGGAGTGAATAAGGGTCGTCTCCTTTCGGCGTTCCGCGGTTCTACCCTCTCGGGCGCGAAGCGCTCGTCCCCGCTGGTCGCGGCCGCGCTGCTGCTCCTGCCGGCGGCGGGCGTCCGGCCGCCGGCCCAGCCGCCGGCGGCGCCGCCTCGGACGTACGAGCTCCGTAACGGACACTGGTTCACGGACAGCGGGTTCACGGACCGGACAGTGTGGGTCGTGGATTCCGTGTTCAGATTCTCCCAACCCGCACGGGTCGATTCGGTGATCGATCTGCACGGTGGCTACGTGGTTCCGCCCTTCGGCGAGGCGCACAACCACTGGCTGGAGCGACAATACGTCCGGACCTATATCGCGCGGTACCTGTTGGACGGCGTGTTCTACGTGCGCGATCTCGGGAATTCTCCCGCGATCCGGCCCGCGGTCGACAGCCTGGTCAACCGGCCCACCTCCGTCGACTACATCGCGGCCGGGCCGGGCTTCACGGGCCCCGGCGGGCATCCCCTCGAGGTCATCGACCAATTGGTTGGCATCGGCGCGATTCAGAAACCCGCCACGCGACAGGAGCAGGAGCAGTATGTCTTTGTCGTGCGAGATGAGGCTGACGTGGCGCGCGTCTGGCCCAAGCTGATGTCCGACCACCCCGACCTCGTGAAGGTGTTCCTCGCCTACTCCGAGGAGTACGCGCGCCGGCGTGATGACCCGCGTTTCGGCGCCAAGCGCGGGCTCGATCCGGCTCTCCTGCCAGGCATCGTCCGACGCGCGCACGCAGCCCATCTCCGCGTGGCCGCCCACATTGAGACGGCCGCCGACTTCCGCACCGCCGTGGGCGCGGGCGTCGATGAGATCGCGCATCTCCCGTTCTACGATGACTCGATCGGACGGCAGCGATATCTCCTGACGCCCGCTGATGCCCGAGCCGCGGCCCAACGCGGCGTGCCGGTGATGACGACGATCTACTGGAGCGCCCAGAGCGGCCCCGATGACACAACCGCTGCCCGTCGTGCGGCGCGCGCGGTCGTGCGGAGAAATCTTCAGTTGGTCCGCGGGGCCGGCGTCCAGTTGCTCGTGGGCAGCGACCAATTCCGCCATAGCTCTGCGGTGGAAGCCCAGGCGCTCGCGGCCACCGGGGTCTTCAGCCCTCTCGAGCTCCTTCGCATGTGGGCTGTCACAACGCCTCACGCAATCTTCCCCGAGCGCCACATTGGTCATCTCGCGGACGGGTACGAGGCATTGTTTCTGGTGTTGAATGGCGACCCACAGCGGGACTTTTCGGCAACCCAGCACATTGAGCTTCGGATGAAGCAAGGCGCGTTGCTCCATCCGAGCGAGGCCGACGCCGCATTTCCCCCGCTGCCATCGTCGTGAGCCGGCGCAGCGGCTGGTTACACAATTGGTGCACGGGCGATGTTTCGCGCGCGGCCGCGTGCGGGAATCTTTGAGTGTTTCGGGTGCTTTTCCGCGTCCCTTGCTCCCTCCACCATGTCGACCGATATCTCCCGCCGCGAACTGCTCCGCGCCGCCGGCGGCGCGACGTTCCTGGCACTCATTCCCACGGGTCGGCTCGCGTTTCCGTTCGCGCTTCCGTCACGCGCGAGCGACCCGCCACTTCTCTTTACGGCACTGCCATATATCCAGCCGGGCCCGAACAGTACGCTCGTTGCAGGCGCCGAGTCCGTCGTGATTGCGTGGCAGACCGAGCACAAGCCGCGGGAATTCACCGTCGAATACGGCCCGACGACACAGTACGGGCACCGAGCGGCGGTGAAGGTGGTTGACAGGCCGGGCCCGACGCCGGACGAGGCGCGCCTCAATTACGCGGCAACGGTCCCGAAACTCGATCTCGGTCGCCGCTATCTCTATCGGGTCCGCGAGGGCACGCGAACGGTAGTCGAGGGGTACTTCACGACCCGCAAGCCACGAGGGACCGCGATCCGATTCGTCGCCTTCGGCGACAACTCATACGGCGACCCGGGGCAACGCGCCGTCGCGTGGTACGCGCACCAGGCGCGGCCCGACTTCGTCATGAACACCGGCGACAACGTGTACGAGAGCGGGCTCGACTCCGAGTACATCAAGTATTTCTTCCCGATCTACAACGCCGACGTCGGGAGCCCGCAAACGGGTGCCCCACTGCTCCGCAGCGTGCCATTCTACACGGTGCTGGCCAATCACGACGTGCACGGTAAGGCCGCGGGTAAGGGGCCGGCGGCGGACTTCACCCAAGCGCCCGATGCGCTGGGCTACTACACAGCGATGCATCTGCCGATGAACGGGCCGGCCACGACGCCGCAACCCACTCCGCTCCTCGGCCCGGCGGACGCGTTCCGCGCGGCGGCGGGGGAGCGCTATCCCCGGATGCAGATCTACTCGTTCGACTATGGCGACGCGCACTTCCTCTGCCTCGACTCCAACGACTACATCGATCCGACGAACCCCGGGTGGTCCGAGTTCATCGACCAGGATCTCACGCATACCGACGCGACCTGGAAGATCGTCGTCTACCATCACCCCGCGTTCAACGTCGGCCACCATCATTATGCCGAGCAACACATGCGGGTGCTCTCGCCGCTCTTCGAACGACTCGGGGTCTCACTCGTCTTGGCGGGTCACGAGCACGTGTACCAGCGGACGCGTCCCTTCACGTTCGCGCCCGCGGGGCCCGGCGCAGCGCCCAATGTCGGCACCGGGAAGCGCCTCGTGCCCGGTACCTTCACCATTGACACTGCCTTCGATGGGGAGTCCGCGACGACACCGCGCGGCATTATCTACATCACGACCGGCGCGGGCGGCAAAGAGCTCTACGACCCCGGGTTCACCAACGCGCCCGACCAGTGGCTGCACGACGAGGACGGCCAGGCGGCCTACAACGCCCACATGTTCACCGACCTGCACTCGTTCACGATCATCGAGATCGATGGACGCACCCTGAGCTTGCGCCAGCTCGACGAGAATGGCCACGAAGTTGATCGAATCAAGGTGCAGGCGCCCATGGCGAAGACGTGAGGGCGCGGGCGCTAAAAAGCGCCCGAGAGAGTAGACCTGCAGAGAGGAGAGAGTAGACTTGGGCGGTCCTGGTCTACTTTCTACTTTCTGTCGGTCTCCTTTCTCGGGCGCTTAGCGCCCGTCTCCCATGCACCTACTCGAGCTGCTCTTCGGTACCCCGCTCCGCACGGACGAGCAGGATCAGCAGCGGATTGGCGCGGCACGGGGGATTCCGGTCCTCGGGCTCGATGCGCTGTCGTCGGCCGCGTACGGCCCGGAAGCGGCGCTCACCGTCTTGCTCGTCGTGGGCGCCGCGGCGAGTCACTACCTCATCCCGATTACCGCCGTCATCCTCTGCGTGTTCGTGGCGGTCTACCTGTCGTACCGGCAGACCATCGAGGCCTACCCCGGCGGTGGTGGATCCTACACCGTCGCGTCTCAGAACCTCGGGCCATACCCGGGGCTGCTCGCCGCGAGCGCTCTCTCGCTCGACTACATCCTCAATGTCGCCGTGGGAATCTCGGCGGGGGTCGGCGCGATCGTGTCGGCGATTCCGTCGCTCTTGCGGTACACGCTCCCCCTCAGCCTGGCAATCCTGCTGTTGCTGACGGTCGTCAATCTCCGCGGCATTCGGGAGTCGGGGCTCATCTTCCTCCTGCCCACCTATCTCTTCGTGGGAACGCTCGGTCTCGTGATCGTGCTAGGATTGGCTCGGACCATCCTGACGCATGGCCATCCTGTAGCGGTGACGCCGCCTCCATCCCCGGTGCCTGCAACCGCCGCAGTCACAACCTGGCTTCTGGTCCGATCATTTGCGAGCGGCACGACGGCGATGACCGGCGTCGAAGCGGTCAGCAACGGGGTGCCGCTGTTTCGCGACCCTGCCGTGCAGACGGCCAATCGGACGCTCACTGCGATCGTCGGGCTTCTGGTCCTCCTGCTCGCCGGGATTGCGTATCTCTGCCCAGTCTACCACATCGCTGCCACTCCGCCGGGTGCCGAAGGCTATCAGAGCGTGCTCTCTCAGCTCACCGGAGCCGTTTTGGGGAACGGCGTGCTCTACTTCGTGACGATGACGTCGGTGGTGACGGTGTTGTGCCTGTCGGCCAACACCAGCTTCGCCGATTTCCCACGGCTGGGTCGCGTCCTCGCGCTCGATCGCTACCTCCCGCTCCAGTTTGCGCACCCGGGGCGGCGGCTCGTGTACACCACTGGCATCCTGCTGCTCGGTCTCATGGCCGCCGTGCTGCTCCTCATCTTTGGCGGCGTCACGGACCGTCTGATCCCGCTGTTCGCTGTTGGCGCTCTCATCGCCTTCACGATGTCGCAGTGGGGCATGGTGGCACACTGGCGCCGCGCCGGCGGTCCGCACGCTCGACGGTCGCTAGTCCTCAACGGGCTCGGTGCGACCGCGACCTCCGTGACGGCGCTCGTGGTCATCGTGAGCAAGTTCGCCGAAGGTGCGTGGATCACGCTGCTCATCATCCCGATGTTCATGCTGTTCTTCCTCGCGGCGCACCACTCGCATGAGCGTGTCGACCGGGCGATCATGGCCGGAGACACCGAATCACGGCCGTTGTCCCTCGACGGGGTCAAACCACCCATCGTCATTGTTCCTCTCAGGCGGCTCGACCTGATCGCGCGCAAAGGTCTCGAGTTCGCGCTGTCCATCTCTCGCGACGTCACGGCCGTACTGGTCGTCACCGACGACCCGCTGGCGGACGCACGGTGCGCGACCGGGCTGGCCGGGATTTGGCCGGAGCTGGTCGACGCGCCCGTCGAGAGCGGCGGCTATCCACCGGTGCCGTTGGTAACGTTGCCGTCAGCGTACCGGGAGTTTCTCACGCCGTTCTTGAGCTACGTGCGTCAGGTAGCGGCCGCGCATCCAGATCGCAACGTCGCCGTCATCATCCCCGAGGTCGTCGAGCGCCGCTGGTACGACGTCATCTTCGCGAGCCATCGGCCGGCCATCCTCAAAGCGGTCTTGAGACTACGGGGCGGGCCGCGGGTGCTGGTGGTCGATGCGCCGTGGCATCTGGACGACGACGCTCCGGAGGGCTGACACCGACAGCGACGCGCGATCAACGTGCGTTCGAGTTGCATGTCTGCGAACGTTGCCGTACACAACTCGAACGTGATCTCGCATCTCAGTCATTGTGTCTTGACGCGCTGCTGGCATCGCCAGACATTGCCAGAGGACGTCGCTGCACCGCGCGCGCACTCAGTCTGGAGTGACGCGGTATGTGGCCGTGTCTGGTGGTTTGCCTCCCCCGACGCCGAGCGCTTGTCATGGCGGACGAACGAACGCACGCACGATCACCTCGTCACCTCGTCTCCAGCGCGGTGTTGGCTGAGTTGCGAACGGCGATTGCGGAGTACGTCACTCCGGCCGCGGACGATGACGATGTCGGTCGCGCACTGCGGGCGATTGGGGAGCGAGCGCGCGCCGAAGGCGTGCGGGCCGAGCAGCTCGTCACGTCGTTGAAGCGGGTCTACGATGCAGTTGTGCCGCCGCCGACGCTCGCCTCGCAGGACGCCCGAGCCAAATGCCTCGCAAACCTCGTGACGATCTGCGTGCGGGAGTACTACGCGTCCTGGACGGACACCGTCGGGGCGGAGCCGCCGCCGACGGTCCCGAGCTGACGGTCGTACGCGCGACGAATGACCGCGTAGCACTCGCACGACGTCGCCTCGAGTCCGGCTCGATCGAGGATCGTGACCCGTCCTCTCCGGTAGCTGATCAGTCCCGAGCGTTGCAGTGCGCCAGCGACGGCGTTGACCGTCGCGCGCCGCACCGCGAGCATGAACGCGAGGTACTGTTGCGTCAACCAGAACGTGTCGGCACCGACCCGATCGTGGGTCATGAGCAGCCACCGGGCGCATCGCTTGGTCATTGAGTGCAGCTTGGTGCAACCCCCCGACTGCATCGCCTGCGACAGCAGGGCCTCGGCGTAGTGCAGGAAGCGCGCGTGCAGCAGCGGATAACGCAGGAGTGCCGAGCGCAGCTCGGCTGCCGGGACGCGGACCGCGTGGCCCGGGACCTGTGCGATTGCGCGCCGATCGACCTGTCCAAGGCCACCCAAGGCCAGCGAAAGTCCCACCAGGCCTTCATTCCCAATGGCGGCGGCTTCCATGACCGCGCCATCCTGCATCACCGTGATCAGCGAGATGACGGCCGTCTCGGGGAAGTAGGCGTGAGCGAGCGGCTCTTCGGCGTTGGCGATGATCTGGCCCGAGCGGAAATCCACGGGCTCGAACTGGCCTACGAGCTCCGGCGCCACCGTCGCAACCGCCGCAAGGAGATAGTTCCGGGTGCCCACCGGCGACGCGGCGACAGCGGGGCTGAAGGCCGGCGTGGCCTGCCCAATCGACAGCGAAGTCACGCCCGCTCTCGAAGCAAGCTGTGGGCCGCGGGCGCCTGAGATCCCCTAGAGTGGCGAAAGGGAAAGAGTTTAGGGGTGGCTGGCCCCTCGCCGAACGCGCGTTATAATGCCCGCTGTTTGAACGGTGGTTGCCACTGCGGCGGTGCGCCGCGGACACACCCGCCGGCGTGACCCGATTATACCCCTTGCCCGCCTTGTCATGACGCGCCACTTGCCGCTCTTCGGCTCTCTCGGGCTCCCCCTTTTGGCGATTGCCCTCACCCTCGCGCCCGCCGTTGGTGCCCAGGTGAGTGGCCCTCCGGCGAAGTGGGCGACTTTCACACAGATGTTCGACGCGGTGGCCAAGGGCGACAGCGTCGTCGGCGCCGGGATCGTGCTCGTTCGCGACGGGCACGTTGTCGCGCACCACGAGTACGGCTTGGCCGATCGCGAGCGCGGCGTCCGCATCACCCCGCAATCGATCTATCACTATGGATCGATCACCAAGACGCTGACAGCGATCTCCATCATGCAGCTGCGCGACCGCCACCGGCTGTCGCTCGACGATCGCATCACGACGTACGTCCCTGAGCTCCGACAGGTGCATGACCCCTATGGGTCGATGGACAGCGTCACCATCCGCATGCTGCTGTCACATTCTGCCGGATTCCAGAACCCCACCTGGCCCTATACCGAGGGCAAACCCTGGCAGCCGTTCGAGCCGACGACCTGGAATCAGCTGGTAGCGATGATGCCGTACCAGGAATTGCTGTTCAAACCCGGCTCGCGCTTCAGCTACTCCAACCCTGGCTTCATCTATCTCGCCCGCGTGATCGAGCAGTTGAGCGGGGACCCGTGGGAGTCCTATGTGCAGAAAAACATCTTCAACCCGTTGGGGCTCACGCGGAGCTACTTCGGCAACACGCCGTACCATCTCGCCGCCGATCGCTCGCACAACTACACCCTGATGCGGGATTCGGCCGGGCACGAGGTCGTCAGGGACAACGGCGCCGACTTCGATCCCGGCATTACGATCCCAAACGGCGGGTGGAACGCTCCCCTGGGCGACCTTGCCACGTACGTCGCGTTCCTCACCGACGCCACCCACGGGGACGCCGCGACCCAGCGACTGTACGACACCGTGTTGTCGCACGCGACGCTGGACGAGATGTGGCGGCCGCTATACCAGACGAAAGAGGATGGCTCGTCGATCGAATCGGACTCGCTCGGGCTGTCGTTCTTCATTGTGCATCGCGGCCAGACGCGCTTCGTCGGCCACACCGGGAGTCAGGCCGGCTTCCTCGCCTTCCTCTATATCAACCCCGCAACGGGCGCCGGCGTCGTCGCCGCCTTCAACACGGCCAGTGACCTCAACGAGCCCGGTCATGTCTCGGCGTTTCAGCGTATCCGGGATGCGGCGCTGGAGCTGATTGGGTAGAGGCGGTGCGGGGATCCGGCACCTACCACGGCGCTTGATATCCGGCGGGTAGGGGCGACGCAATGCGTCGCCCGCCGTTGGCGCGACCACAATGTCCGCAGGTTGGTGTTCGGGCGCCACCGAATCGCGCCATTGGCATAACCACACCTAATGTCCGCATGTTGGCGTTCGGGCGCCACCGAATCGCGCGTTGCATTGCCGCACCGTAGGGCGACGCATTGCGTCGCCCCTACCTGCCGGTGTCGAATGTCGTGGTAGTTCCGCGGACCCTGTCGCGGAGCACGGCCTAGCGTCCGATGGCCAGCCAGTGCGGACTCGCTCCGAGGAGCGACGGCTCCGCCTCGATGCGCTCGATGAGCGCGAGCGAGCGCTCGAGCGAGACCGGCTCGCGCCGGCGTGGGCGCGGGATCGTCGCGTACGCGGCGGGGCCCTCGACCGCGACGAGCGCATCGAGTCGCCATCCGGCCTCGATGATCTCCGACCGGAGTTCGGCTGGCGTGTGGAAGAAGGCCGTCGTGAAGTAGTCAGCCTTGCTGGTCGGATTGCGGTGCTGGCCGTCGCGCAGATCGGCATCGACAATCCGTGCGAATTCCGGATCGGACAAGAAGCCGCGCATGAGGCCATCGAGGAGCGAGGCGAATCGGGAGATCGCAGCCGCGACGACGACGCCATCGGGGCCAGTGACGCGCCGCGCCTCCCGGAGCGCCGCCACGCGGTCGGCCCGCTCGGTCAGATGATAGAGCGGGCCGAGGAGGAGGACGGCGTCGGCACTGCCGTCGGCAAAGTCGAGTTTCTTGGCGTCGCCGACGCCCAAACTCGCCAGTGCGGTCGGCCCGCTCCGTCCCGCCGCACGCGCTTGCTCGATGTGCAACGGCACCGGGTCGACCAAGTGGACTCGATAGCCCAGGTCTGCCAACCAGTATGCGTACACGCCCGCGGCGCCACCGACATCGAGAACCGTCGCGGGTGGCGGAGGCAGCACGCGACGCAGAATCAGCTGCGTGCGAATGCGCTCCAGCGGAAAGTCGGCCCCCTCGAGGCGCTTCTCTTCTTCTCCGCGTGAGTAATACGCCGCGATTGCCTGGTCGAGCATCGAGATCCTGGAAGGGGGAGCGTGGAACAGCGCGAAGACGCGTCCGGAATCTGAAGCGACAGCACGAGCAGCGATGATTTGCAAACAGCGATAGGTCGGAACGCAGCCTGCTCCGGCCAATCTGTCTCAACGACCAATCGGCGGGAGTGTAAGTTCTCTTGGCTTGGTTCTCAACCCATCCCCACCGCACAACGCGCGCCGCCCCGTCATGACCCCGCTCACGATACGTCCAAATGACCGAACGGATTGGGATCTCGTCTGCCTCGGCGAGGTGATGCTGCGCTTCGATCCCGGCGACGAGCGCATTACGACGACGCGACAGTTCCGCGTGTGGGAAGGCGGCGGCGAGTACAACGTTGCGCGCGGACTCGCACGATGCTTCGGTCTGCGCACCGCGATCGTCACGGCCTTTGCGGACAACCCCGTCGGCCGCTTGATCGAAGATCTCATCCGTCAGGGCGGCGTCGCGCGCGACTACGTGCATTGGGTCCCATACGACGGTGTCGGTCGCGACGTCAGGAATCCCCTCAACTTCGTGGAACGCGGATTCGGCCTGCGACCCGCGCTGGGATGCTCGGACCGCGCGCACAGCGCGGCATCGCAGCTCGTGCCGGGCACCATCGACTGGAATCGGATCTTCGCACGCGACGGCGCGCGGTGGCTCCATACGGGTGGCGTCTTTTCGGGACTGTCGGCGACGACGCCAGAAGTCGCGCGCGAGGCGATGGAGGCCGCGCGCAGGGCGGGGGTGATCGTCTCCTACGACGCGAACTATCGTCCCTCGCTGTGGCAAACGAGAGGCGGGCAGGCCCACGCCGGTGCGGTCAATCGGATGCTCGCGCCGCTTGTCGACGTGATGCTGGGCCACGAAGAGGATTTTGCGGCCGCGCTGGGGCTGCCCGTCGAGACACGCGCCGACGACGCGAAGGACGCGCCTGCGCGCCTCGAACGCGTGATTGCGGAGTTTCGGCGCGAGTTCCCGAACGTTGCCGTCGTCGCCACCACCCTTCGGGTCGCCAAATCAGCGAGCCGGCACGACTGGGGCGGGATCGCGTATGGCGAGGGGCGATTCCACGAATCGGCCATGCGGGAAGGGATCGAGATCTACGACCGCGTGGGCGGCGGGGACGCCTTCGCGGCAGGGATCATCTATGGAATGCTCACCGGCCGTGATCTCGCCTGGTCGCTCGAGTGCGGCGTAGCCCACGGCGCCCTCGCCATGACGACCCCGGGCGATTCGTCGATGGCAACGTTGGAGGAGGTTTCGCAGGTGATGGAGGGGCGCGTAGGCGGCATTGTGAGGTAGGTCAGACTAGACCCCCAACATTGACCTGCCAAATCGGCGTACAAAGCGCCATCATTGATGGCCGTTCCTCACCCTCAGCCCCTCGCCCCCATGCGTATCGCTGTACTGACTATCTCAGACGCCGGGGTTCGAGGGGAGCGAGCGGACACATCCGGCGACGCGATCGTGGCGTGGGGGACGGCGCGCGGGGATGTCGTGACACAACGTGGAATGCTGGGGGACGAATCGGCTGAGATCGCTGCGCAGCTGGCGACGTGGTGCGATGCAGATGCGGCTGACCTCGTGTTGACCACGGGCGGGACGGGACTCAGTGACCGCGATGTGACACCCGAAGCCACGCGCGCAGTGATCGAGCGCGAGGCACCGGGGATCGCGGAGCGGATTCGCGCGCTGTGCCTCACGAGCTTCCCGAGGGCCGCACTCTCGCGTGGCGTGGCTGGAGTCCGTTCTCGGACCCTCATTGTGAATCTACCCGGATCGACAAGCGGTGTTCGGGACGCCCTCGTGGCCCTCGAGCCGATCATCACCCACGGGATAGACATTCTCCGCGGTGGGCCGACGGATCACACGGCGTCGAGAGCAGCAGGCGGGGGGGAGGCGTCGAGCGACCACACCGTTCAGAGCGCGGCATCGGTCGGTGCGAGGGGGGGCGGGTTGGCGGGGAGGCGGGACCCATGAACGTTGCGGTGATGCTGACGGACGTTGAGCCCGCGGTCCGACTCAACGCGCTGCTGGAACGGTCGGGTGCCAGCACTGAGGTCATTTCGCCGCTCGACGACGTGCGCGGGATACTTGGCCGCACACACCCCGACGTATTGGTCATGACGGGCGCGTTGCTCGATCCCCAGAACATCGCGCTGGTGCGGGAGCAGCTGTGGACCGGGACCGCGGTCATCGGCCTCTCCGATGTCGGCGAGGAGGGGATGGTCGAGCGACTTCGGGCGCTGGGGTACAGCGAGGTCTACATCAAGCCGGTTATCGCCGACGAGGTGGCGGCGGGTGTGAGACGCCTCGCTGAGCGGCAAGTGGTGGCGCGCGAGACGGGGCTGTACGGCGACTCCGAAGGGATCCGGGAGGTGCTGGTCAAGGTTGAGCAGATGGCACCGGTATCCAGCACGGTCCTGATCGAGGGCGAGAGTGGGACAGGGAAGGAGCTGGTGGCGAGGGCGATGCACCGATTGGGTCCCCGCCGCATGCGACCGTTCATTGCCGTCAATGTCGGGGCGCTGCCCGAAACGCTGCTCGAGAGCGAGCTCTTTGGCCACGAGAAAGGCGCCTTCACAGGGGCGGCCGAGCGCAGGATCGGTCGCTTTGAGTTGGCAGACAAGGGGACGCTCTTTCTCGACGAAATCGGCGACATCCCACTCTCGACCCAGGTCAAGCTGCTCCGGGTGCTCGAGGAACGGGTAATCACACGAGTCGGGGGGACAGAGCCGATACCGGTGGACGTACGAGTGATCACGGCGACGAATCGCCCGCTTCGCGACCAGGTTGCGGAGGGCACCTTCCGGTCCGACCTCTACTACCGGATCAACGTCCTGAGCGTCTACCTCCCTCCACTCAGAGAGCGGCGGGAGGATATCCCCATTCTCGTCCGGCGGTTCATCCAGGAGTTCTCCGCGCAGCACGATCGGCCGTTCCACGGCATCTCAGGGGACGCGTTGCAGATACTGGTGGATTACAGCTGGCCGGGGAACGTGCGCGAACTGCGCAATCTCGTCGAGAGTATGGTAGTGCTGTCGCCGGGCCATGAGATCCAGTCGGCGGACATTCCGCGGGAGATCCGGGAGGTTGGGTCGCGCTTTCTGCCGGTCCATGTGGGGCCCCTGGTCCGTGGCCGGGACGGGGCTGGCGGCCGAGAGATGGAGTTCATTGTCCGGAGTCTGGTAGAGCTCAAGCTGCAGGTCGAGGAGTTGCGACGCCGGACCGAGCAGGTCGCAGCGACGGGCGGCGCAGGTCAATTGAGCGCCGCAGCTTCGATCGGCGCCGGCCAATCCCCGGCGCTTGGCCCTGGTACTCCGGCGGGCGCGGCTGGCGCCAGTAGTGGCGTGATGGTGCGCGAGGGAATTGCTGCGCCTGGCGCTCCGCCGCCTCCAAACGTCGTGACGGTGAGCCCGGGAATGACCATGGCGCAGATCGAGCGTGCGGCAATCGAAGCGGCGCTGAGAGAGACCCGGGGCAATCGCCGGCGTGCGGCCGAGATGTTGGGGATTGGCGAGCGGACGCTGTACAGAAAATTGCGGGAATACGAGATCCCGGAGGGTGCGGGGGTGGAGGGGCCCGAGCCGATAGAGCTCCAGAGGGTGGACAGCAGATAGGCCGCGCCGGCCATTCGGGGCGCTCCATGTCGCTGCGGGAGACGGTCTTAAAGGGGCTCGCTCGAGGGGGCCTGCGGAAGGCCAAGAGTGACCAGAAGTCGCCGAGTCGCGCTGGAGGGCCTCAACGGGGGATGTGTGTCCCCTGGAGGACTCATCGGTAACATACGATGCCTTGATCGAACTGAACTAATGGCGCATATTCGCGGCGGAACCTTTTCTACGGCGGTATCTGTTTGCCCGCTGCAGTTAGTCTTTCCCCTACGCCAGGGGGACAGTCGCACACGCCGATCGCCGGGAGCGTGCTCCCGATCCGGCGTGCGGAAGAATTGCTGACGACGCTGCCGGGCATTCTTTCGGCGAAAATCGTTGCGTCGGCGAGCGGGGCTGTGGACGAGATCCATGTCCTGACGACAGCCGAATATACACCGAAGCAGACGGTCCGCAACATTGAGAGTGCGCTTATCGCGCATCTCGGGATGCGCGTGGACCATCGGAAGATCTCGGTCGCCGCGAGCTCGGAGCGGCCGTTTGCTGCCGTGCCTCCGGTTGCCGTGGAGCCACCGGTGGCGTCAGCCCCGGTCCCAACCCCTCCCGGCGTGGGCGCGCAGAGCTCGGCTGCGTCCGCGGCGTCTCGCCCATCAGGCCCGGCGGCGGCTGCGGAGGAAGCTCCTCCGCCAGTAGCGCAGGTGCGCGAGCGAGTGGTGGCCCGCGGGGTCGAGTTCGAGGAATTGGTGCGAGAGGTGGACTCGACGCTGGCCGCGGTTGTGCCCGAGGAGGCGGCGCGGCGGCGATTGTATTTCGAAGATGTGGAAGTCCGCCGGTCGCGGGCTCGTGGAGTGATGTGTCGGGTGACGCTCCGGAAGGGCGATCAGTCCTACACAGGAGAAGCGGAAGGTTTGGAGGGGGCTCGCGCGCGCGTGGACCTGGCCGCGCGGGCGGCGCTCAAGGCGATCGGCCAGGCCGAGCGTGGTGAGCGGACCCTCGCCCTCGACGGGGTGAAGCTGATCCAGGCGTTCGACCGAGAGTTCGTCTTCGTCGGAGTGGCGGCGCAGGAGGGGCGGGAGCGCGCGCTCTTGACCGGCAGCTGTGAAGTGCGGGAGAGTCCCGAGCAGGCGAGCGTCCTGGCGGCGTTGGACGCGACAAACCGCTGGATCGCGCACGGCCGCTAGCACTCGTTGAGGCAGGGGGTGCGCGCAGCGAGGTGACGAGAGATGGCGATCCGGGCGGCTCGGTGGCCGCCCTTCATCGCTACAGGGACCGGGAGTAGCGGCTGCGGTTAGGGAACAACGACAACGATTACTGAGTGTGAGGCAAAGCGCACAGTCACGCAGGACGTTTCTGGACGTGAACGGAACAGAGGAGTAGTGAACCCAACCCACATCGTTTGACAACTGAACCCCCGTCTGGCCCGAGCTGAGCGAAGCGGGCAGGCCACGTAGGTGAGCGGAGCCAACCTTCAATTGGCACGACTCGGCGAGCGCTGAGCGTGACTGCATGAGAGAGGGGGTGACGCAATCCGATGTTTCTGGCCAACCCGTCGAAAAGTTTCATGAGCCGCATTTTTGGTTTTTTCAGCATGATGCTGGTGTGAAGCTGATTGACGTGATCTAAGTGCTAACGAATTGCTGGGCGGGGGTTCCATCGGGCTCCATGAGTAACAAGGTCAGAGTATTCGTCGCGGCGGTCGTTGTTGCAGCAGCTGTTCGGAGTAGCTGCACTGATTGCCAGCGGGGACCCCAACACCATCCGCTCAGCGCAGGCCGCGGCATGTTTTGCCTGCCTTGGGATTTTTGCACAATTCCTCTCGTATAACCTGGACAGAAAGCGAACCTCGACGGTTCTGCTGATTCCGTTCCTGTCGATGATCTGCTTGGCTCCGACGTGGATCTCGCTCGTGGCGATCGCCGGCGTCGCAACTGTCGGCGCAGTTATCTCGAAGCGCCCCGTGGGGAAAAGCACGTTCAATGTCGCCAAAGTGTTACTCAGCGGCGCGCTAGCGATTGCGGTATATCGGATCTTTGGCGGTCGGCCGTGGTTGGCGCAATTCGAGTTCAACTGGTTTGCGTACATCGGGGCGTATGCAACGTTCTTATTGGTCAACAACCTCCTCGTTGCAGCGTTTCTCCGTCTTCAGGAAGACGAGAAACTCATCGGCGTTTTGCTAAGGTGGCCGGGAAGCTCGTTGGTATATGATCTCCTGATGATTCCGTTGGCTTATCTGTTTGCCGTCGTATACCTCAAATTCGGCCCGCTTGGAGCGATGGCTTTAGGGTTACCGTTGCTAGCAGTACGACAACTCTACAAGACAAATTCGCAACTCGTCCGCGTGAACCAAGAGCTACTCGAGCTCATGGTTGCGGCCATCGAGGCTCGAGATCCGTATACCTCGGGCCATTCGAGGCGAGTGGCTCGGAACGCCCGGATCATCGGACGGGCCGTAGGCCTTTCAGCGCGTGATGTTGATCGCGTTGCGGTCGCTGGCTTGCTTCACGACGTCGGTAAGATTCATGAAGTGTTCGCACCCCTCCTGCGCAAGCCGGGTAAGCTTTCGCCTGAAGAGCGGGCGACGATGGAAACGCATCCCATCAAGAGTGCCGAACTTGTTCAGAATCTCTCCCATCTGAACGATCTCGTGGCGGTGATCCGAAATCACCATGAAAACTGGGACGGGACGGGCTATCCCGATGGGCTTCGGGGAGAGGAAATTCCGCTTTCGTCTCGAATCATCATGATCGCCGACACCGTCGACGCGATGACTACCGACCGGCCCTACCGCGCTGCGATGGGAGAAGCCGAGGTGCGTGCTGAGCTGCTCCGGCTGAGCGGAAAGCAGTTTGATCCCGTCATGTGTGAGAAACTTTTGGCGAGTACCTTGTACCCATCATTGTTCGAGCGCCAAACAGCGAAGACGCCTGGCGAGATTCATATGCTTCGTCGGCGAAGCCTCGGGTTTCGAGCAGCAACCGGCACGTAACTAACGGACCGTAGAGCGGGGTGCGCGCGCAAGCCCTCGTCCCCAGCGCCCTCTGCGCCTCAACAGTTTGAGGGTCCGTTTTTGCCAAGGTTGTCGCGGCCCCAAATTCTACGATCGTCCATGAACACCTGCGCGGTCCCTAGCAAAGGGCGTCGGCCAGAAACTTGGGCAACGGCGACTGCTCGCGGCGTTCAAACTGAGCGTAGTGCCGCAAAAGCTTGATCGCCTTTTCTTTCTCGCCAGATCTAGCAGCGCAACGCCCCTATTGCAAACGCGGCAAAATCCTGGCGACCGGTTCTGCTCGCGCGGCGGAACGCAGTTTCGAACTCATGGCCCTGGTGAAACTCCTCACCGGCGGCAACTCGTGAAGCCGCGAGGACAGCGAACAGCGAGCTCCTGAAGCGGAAGCACGGCACGTTGTCCCAAGCGGCGTGGTCGTTGAAGTCCCGCATTAGGCGGTCGTCGACCGGTCGCTCCTCGAGTATGGCGATCTGGGCCTGGGTCGTATGGTACTTCGCGGACATGTCCCCGCCGTCTGACGCGGGCGATATTTCGGCGCACGCCGCTATCCAATCCTTCGCCGCTTCGAAATTCCCCTCCTGGAAATAGCCTTTGAAGAGGCCTTCCGTTGCAGTGACCGCAGCACCAACTAGACCACACTCGGTGGCCAAAGTGCGTGATTCGCCCTGGAGTAGTCTGGCGTTCGACAAGTCGCCGAGGTAGACGAGAGGGGCTGACGCATACTGGAGGGCTTGGATCAACTCCACAACGCTGCTGCTGCGCCTGGCTAACTCGAGGAGAGCGCGTCCGGCATTCGCGCCCGCTTCTAAGTCCCCGAAGATCGAGTGATAGAGGATATCTGCCGTCAGCTGGTGCCTAACCACCTCACGTCCGCCACCAACCAGCCGCATGACGATTGAGTGAACTTCGGCTGCAGCACGGGCGTCAGGGAGATTGAACGCGATCGAGAGCGCTAAGACACTTGCCTGGGCTCGGTGAACCGGTGAAGCGTTGACACTCCGCACGCATCGCAACAGCCCACGCAACAAGTCCTCGCCCTGACCGGTTGCGTGCCACTTCGCTTCGAAGACGGCCAACTCAGAGTCGTCGTGCTCATGCTCGGTGGGTTGACCGTTGGTGTCGCCTGCAGGTGACTCAGAAGCGACGCACAGCATCCTTTGCCACATCCTCGTCTCGCGGAGACAGGCTATAAGCCCGCTACGGATCTGTTCTTGATGCTCCGGATTCAGCGGAGTCAACTCGCGGGCGCGCTCCCAAATCGCGATTGCCTCGTTCGCAAAACCAAGCTGCAGGGCGTGGTCCGCGCACTTCGACATCAGCCTTGCTGCCGCCTCGACCTTGCGTGCAGCCCTGAGATGCTCGGCGCTGTCCCAGAGCAGCGACCCGTAATTGTTCGGCGTGAGATCCGCCTCGAGCACCTGGCCGATTCGCTCGTGCAGGAATTGCCCTGCCGTCGGTGAGAGCGTCGCGAGAGCGGCCTCCGACAGTAGATCGTGCTTCGCATAGACGGCCTCGCCGTCGCACTTGAGGACCGATTGCGCGTCCAAGGCCTCCAGGGCGTCGAGGATGTCGAGGCGGCGAAGATCGAGCACGCGCTCGAGGCGGTCCAGGGTCGAGTTCTTGCCGAGTAGTGCGCACACCTGCAGCACCCGCAAGGATTTGGGAGACAGTTGCGAGAGCCTGCCGTCGAGCGCCGCGAGGATCGACTGTGGGGGCGATTTCGTCGCCCCCTTCGCGGCCCAGTGCGCCGCGAGCTCGCGCAGGAAATATGGGTTGCCCTCCGCGAGGCTGGCATATCTCTCTACGACTTCGCGAGCGGGTGCTGCCGCACTGGAACCGGTCAGGGCCTCGAAATGCTCCACAGACTCGGCATGGGACAGCGGGAGCACTTCCCGTACCTGAAGTCCCGGCACAACGCCGCCCAGCACACCGTCAGGCGCAGGCGGTGTGCGTCCTGCGAGGAGCACCATGAGGCGGCGGTGAGCCGAGCGCCCGACCAATTCCCGAATGAGCTCCGCCGAGTACGTGTCCATCCAATGAGCGTCGTCCACGACGATGAGGAGCGTTGTCTCCTCACAGATTGCATCGATCAGGTCGAGCAGCGCCTGCCTGACCGCCGCGCATGCCGCCGGTGCGTCCGCTGCCTCCACCTGGAGTTGCTCGAGGAATCGGTTGCTGGGTTCGCGAGGGTGGCTCAGACACATCAGATATTGGCGCGATCGCGGTGCACATCCCAGCGCCCCCGGCATGTCGAGGAGACCGTGTATCAGGTCGCAGAACACCGACAACGGTCGGCTGGAATCGCTGCGCTGACTCACCGTCCTCTGAATGCGCACGCCATCGAGCGCGGCCACCCGTGCGAGCTCCAGCGCAACTCTGCTCTTGCCGATGCCAGCGGGACCCCAGAGGTAACAGATGTTGCCGTGCCCCGATTTGGCCGAGCGCAACTGGGTGGTCAGCCATGTCAGTATAGACTCTCGTCCGGCCAGTGGGGACGCGGGCCCGGGTTCGTACGCTTGCGGCAAGCGTTCGGTAATCCGCTTTCGCAGGATCGTCGCTGGCAGGCGAATCTCATTGGGAGCGGCACCCAGTTCGGATGTGTAGCGGTCGAGGATGGAGATGGCCTCGAGCTTGTTGCCGACGAGCGCGGTCGATTCTGCCAACGCGAGCGTCGCTTCTTCGTTGAACGGATCGAGCTCCAGACACCGTCGCGCAACGTCGGCGGCTTCAGGCCAACGATTCAGGCGTCTGAACGTCGCAGCATCTCGCAGCAACGAGAGCCGGAGCCGCGAGTGCACGCCGCTCCGGACTCGGTCGAGCCATTCGGCAAACGCGGGGGAAAAAGTCGGCGCGTAGCCTGGTAAGAACCCCCGGGCCGCGCGGACAGGGGTCGGCGTCGCCGAGAGGTCGTCCTCGTAGTCCAGCCACACCATGCTTGCGGGAAGACGCAGGTGACTCGGCGCATGTTCGAGCGGAAAACCCAGAGACCTGAGAACGTAAGCGAGGTGGCGCAGGGAATGTCGCGCTTTGGACTCGGGAAACTGCGGCCAGAACAGCTCCGCAAGATGTTGCCGGCCCAAGTCGGCATCGCGCTCGATCGCGAGGTACAACGCGAACGCGAAACGCATCTCCGCCTCCGGGCACACGCGCGTTGCTCCGACTTCGACAACGCACCTGCCCATGGACCACAGACGGACCCGAGCGTGTGATGTCATTTGTTTGGACGTGTGAAAACAGGCAGCGATGCGTGGCTAACCTAGGGGCACCGGCGTCATCGAAGCGTCATCCAGCGACTCCGCTCAGGTCGAATCACCTCCTGGTCGACACGAGCGGGCGCCGCTGCTGGCCGTCTAATGTGCCTTCGTTACGCTCGCCGCCGCCACGGTCGGTGATTGCCCGGGCACCGGCACCTGTCCCGCAACCGGTGTCGTCGCGCCCGAAGCGCCAGTGGAGAGCGTGAACTTCGACGTGTCTGCACCATGGGCCACGAGCTGCTGACGCACCATGGCCAGGTACGCTTGCTGACCAGCGGCATTGGAGCCGAACCCCAGGCCCGCGGGTGGGGCGCCGATATTGTACGAGCGCGCGCCGGAGCTCGTGTTGATCAACTTCGCCAACGACGCGACCTGGCTCTGTGACCCGGGGCTCAGTGCCCCGTTTGCGCCCTTCGCGAGACTGAAGTTCTTCACCAACATTGACGCCATCGTCATGCCCGTCGCGATCTCGACGACCTGCAGGCCGTGGTCTTTTACGAGCCCTACGACGAACTTCCCGAAGCCCTTGTGCTTCTTGACGGGCGTGTCGAGCGTGGCTGGCGACGTCGTGGTGACGACCGGTCCAGGCGCGCTGGCTACGACGACGGGTGGGCGTGCCTCCAACGCGTCGTACTTGATTGTCATGCGCCCTGGGCGACCCGCGGCGTCACCTGCATGGCCCTTGAGGGAGAGGTCCTTGATCGATGCGGCGTGCAGGAAATAGGACGCGGCGGTCGAGCCGTCGGGGCCGATGAGCGCGATGGACCCCTCGAGAAGGCAGGCCTCGCCCTTCTTGTCCTTCACGCACTTCTGATTGTCAGCCAGGCGAGACGTGACCGAGTCGGGAGTCGCTGGGAGCTCGACGACGAACTCTCCAGGCTTGGGGACTGCCGCGGCTGGCGCGCTCGCCGCCATCCCGGTGGGCGACGGGGTTGGTGCGACGGCAGGGCCGGGCAGGTCCTTTGGCATCTTGGCGACGTGCACGTTGGCGAGGATCACCGGCTGCCCAGCTATCGTGAGACCAATCATGGCCTGTTCGGGCGACGCCTTCCGGGGGCCGGCCTGTGCTTCAAGGAGGGGCACCGGTGCAGTGATACACAGCGCGCCGACTACCAGCGCCTGGGGCAGTGTGCGAGACATCGCGAATCCCTCCGAATGTGCGATGGGACACCGGCACGACCGCACGACGTGTGTCCCAGACGCGTCTATCCGGTGAACGTCGGAGGAGAATCGTTCCTCTCAGTCCGGCGCTTTCGCGGCCAGGACGAGGGATTGGAGAAAGCAGAAGGGGCGCCGCTGCTGCGGCGCCCCGCCCAACTACCTCGCTTCGAGCACGGCCGGTGGCGTCCAGATGCCATTGAGGATCCCCACCTGCGGCCAATACGCCCGGAGGTACAGGGAGAAGGCGCGCCCATTCGGGCGATGGCAACCAGTTGGCGCGACGGTCGTCGCTCGGCGGATCGGGCTGGACGTAAAAGGTCAGCGAGCCGTCCGCACCGAATTTCAGGGACTTGTTCTTCGTCCCGACCGAATAGCGCTTGATGGGATTGGGGACGAAGAAGTGCTGCTCGTCGTACAGCGTCAGCGACCAGAACCCGTTGACCGGCGGTGTCTCGCCCCTCGCGAATGTCACGGTGTACTTCCGCGCCCCGTTCAGCCGCTCGCCGCGCTCATCGAGATCCTGATAGTAGTACTTGGTCTCGTTGGGCGAATTCACGAAGATGTTGGACCTCGCCGCGGCGGTCCGCGTGAAGTAGTCGGTCCCGAACGCCGCGCCGTTGGAGATCGTGCTCCAGTTGTGCGGCAGCCGTTGGCCGAAGTTGCGGAACTGGAGCAGTGGATCCACGGTCGTGGCGTCCGCGTCGACCGCTGCTTTGACCATCGCCGCCTTGAGCTTAGGGTCTTTCTTCGCCGCTGTCAGCACTGCCAGCAACTGCGCGTACTGCGCTTCCTCCCCGCGCATTGGCGGCGCATTGGCGAGGACCGCCCCGAGCTCGTCGAAGAATGTTTCTGGCCTCACCCACCTCACTTCCGCGGGACCGCTCGTCTCGCCGGGACCGGTGGGGATCGCATTCCAATCCATGCTCTTCATCGTTCCGTCGTACTCGGCCAGCGGATACATCATGATCTGGCGTAATGCCGGCTGAATCGCCTGCTTGTCATCTGCCGTGTCGTCCTGAAACACGCGCGGCGCTACGAAGCCGGTGTTGGTCGGGGAGTGGAAGGCGCCCATGATGCCCTTTGGAAGGTCGCCCCCTTGCCAACTCGGGCCGACGAGGAGGTAACAGCCAGCCCGAGTCCCATACATCTTGCCGAGTTGCACGAAGCTGTCCGTGCGCACATCCACGATCTGGTAGACCCAGAAGCGACTGCCGAAGTCCGGCACCTGGATGACTACAGGTGACAGGTCCAGGCCGAGTAGGCCCGCTCCATACACGACGTCCTGGTTCGGGCACGCGACGATCCGCTCCTCGGGGTCCACGTAGTCGGTGAGCATCCCCAGACGGTTGAGCGGTGCCGACGGCACAGGGCCGGCGCGCATGATCTCCGGCACCTTGGCGAGCGCCAAACGCCGGTTGTAAACATTGACCATTGGCCAAGCCCAGAAGTACGCGTCGCGAGCGACGAGTGCCGCATACGTCTCTGTGATCTTGACGCGGACATTGGGACCGGGCGGCAGTACAGTTGCGCTGGGCTTTGCCATGCGGTCGGCCGTCTTGTCGGCTCGAGCGGGCGCTCCAGGAACCGGCACTTCACGCTCCAGCGGCGGGCCACCTACGGGCGGCGTCGCGGGCCGTCTACTCGTCTCGGGTGGTCTCGGTTCGGTATCCATCCGGGGACGATTGGGCGGTCGCGGGGATCGTGACAGTAGACCTTGGTCCGGCCCTACGGCGCCGCGTCTTCGGTCGTCGACCCCCGAGGAGCAGCAGCTGATTTGCTCGGGCGACTTCGCTAGTGCGTGACCGTGAGCCCAATGACCGGCGCGGTCTGATGCACGAAGGTGCCACGCACGGTGTAGCTGCCCGGCGTCAGGTCGACGAAGTCGGGGACCGCGGGCTGGACATCGAAGACGTATCGTCTCGTCGAGCCGGCCGAGCCCGCCGGCGCGAATGCCACGGTCGTATCCGAGTTCGACGTCCCCTCACCACCCCCCGTTCCACTGAACTCGAATCCGACCCATGGCAAGTTCGCAGGCACCGCGACCCGCACCGCGCGCGATTCCGGATTGGTGACATTCACCGTTACGGTGAACAGGCCGCTGTCGCGGCTCAGCGATATGGTGTTTGGCTCCAGCATCGTCGTGATGGTCATGTCGGTCGGCCGAACGATCGGGGCTATCGTCGAGGTATCCGGTGGCCCGCCAGCGTCCCGCACGCAGCCTTCGACGCACAACACGATGTCGCCGCAGGATCCGAGGAAGGCACCGCGCGGATGGCCACCGGCCTGCAGCAGTGCGTGCAGCATCTCGTGGCGGACCAGGTCTCCATCGTCGACGTAGTCGGCCGCGATCACGATGCGATTGCCCGCCGAGTACCACGCGCCGGCAACCGACTGGCCCTCGAGATTGAACGACGCGGCGCCAGGGACGAGGTACCACCGGACGGCACCGAAGTCCCCGATCCGACCGGAGCAGCGCTCCGTGAGTTGCCACCACGAGGCGTAAATGGCCGGCGGTACGTAGGCGATGACCCCCGACGGAGGTCCCATATCCGCGCACCCGGCGGCAAACACGCCGAGGAGGAGTCCGGCCCGAAAGCGGCGCACCGTCGCCTGCACCACGCGGCACCTCGATGGGGAAGATCGAACTGGCTGCGCCCTCGCCTTCCAGCCCTCACAGGGGCGTTGAGACGAGGTCAAGACAAGTTGTCTCGGGCGACGTCCGAGATTGTCCGATGAGCCGGATCACTCGTGCGGGCGGGCCGAGGGACAGGGCTCCGCCGTCTGCGGAGATCGCGCCAGCGCTCGCTCGGTTTTGACGTCCTACCCCGATGTTGTTGATCTGCGTCGAGTTGCGAGGGTGTCCTTCATTCAACCCGCGCGAATCGACACGCCGGTGTGATGCAGGCCTGCCACGTTCCGACGCTCAGTCGCGCAACACCACCAGGACAGTGTGGCGAAGATGCTCGGGGTCGCTCGTGTCCTCTGGAAGGGTCGCGCTTGAGCGATAAGTTCTACGGGCATGAGCACTGCACTCCGCGAGATTCGGTACGCCCTGCGCCGGCTGAGTCGCAGCCCGATGTTCACGATCGCGGCGACGCTCACGATGGCGATCGCGATTGGCGCGACGGCGTCGGTCTTCGGCCTCGTGGATGGCGTCCTGCTCAAAGCGTTCCCGTACCGTGAGCCCGATCGGGTGTTCGCGATCTGGGAGAGCAGCCCGCAGCGTCAGTTCCCGCAGTTTGCCGTGGCGCCGGCAAACTACCTCGATTGGCGTGCGCAGAACCACACTTTCACGACGCTGGCGGCGATCGCGTACCGAGATTTCACGGTGACGGGGGTGCAGGAGCCGGAGCGAGTCGCCGCGATGGAAGTAACCCCAAGCTACTTCCCCGTGCTTGGCGTGACCCTGGCGCAGGGGCGCGGGCTCGCGCCGGACTCCGGAGGCCCGCCCGAAGTCGTCATCGGCTACGGCTACTGGCAACGCCGATTCGCCGGCTCGCCATCGGTCGTCGGCCAACGGCTCAGACTCGATGACACCGTGTACACGATCGTCGGCGTCATGCCAAAGGGCGTGCCGGACAAGGTGGACCTGTGGGCGCGCCTCAGCTTCACGGGCCGGCAGGCGGCCACGCGCGATAGCCACTTTCTCGGTGTGTTTGGGCGCCTTGCTCCCGGTGTATCGCCAGAGGCAGGGGCGGCGGAGTTGCGGACCATCGCTCAGCGCCTGGCGATGGCCTATCCCGCGGCCGACCAGAACTGGACGGTGGTGACGGTCCCGCTCACCGATCAGGTAGTCGGCAAGGTCAGGCCGGCGCTGGTGATGTTGTTGTCGGCCGCTGCGTGCGTATTGCTCATCGGCGCGGCCAACCTGGCGAATCTGTTTCTCGTCCGGTCGTTGGCGCGGCAGCGTGAGCTTGCGGTGCGCACGGCGCTCGGAGCGGCGCCCGGTCGGATCGTCCGCGAGCTGCTGGTCGAAGCCGGTGTGCTGGGACTATCCGCAGGCGCGCTCGGTGTCGGCGCAGCCGTGGTTGGTGTCCGAGTGCTCCGAACGCTCGCCCCGCCGATGTTGCCGCGCGTGAGCGAGATCGGAGTCGACACGCGAGTCGTCGCGTTCTGTGCATTCACGTCGATCGCGGCAGTGTTGGTATTCGGCATGCTCCCAGCCTGGCTCGCAGCGCGCGCGCGTCTCGCCGACGTGTTGAAGGAGGGCGGGCGCGGCACCGGATCGGCGCAGAGCCGTGCAGTCCAGGACGGACTCGTCGTCCTGCAGGTAGCCGTTGCCCTCGTGCTGCTGACCGGAGCGGGTCTTCTGGTGGAGAGCTTTTCTCGTTTCGCGCACATGGACCCTGGCTTCAGGCCAGAGGGCGTGCTCACGGCTCAACTCACATTGCCAGCGCAGCGCTATCCGACGCCTGAGCAACAGACAGCGTTTGTGTCGGCCGTTCTGGACCGGTTGTCGGCTGAACCCGGCGTCGTCGCGGCCGCTGCGGGGGATGCGCTGCCCAACACGAAGCTCAACCAAAACGTGTTTGCCATCATTGGCGACCCGACACCCGATCCTACCCATGTCCCAATCGCCTATGCCATTGGTGCGAGCCCCGAGTATTTCCACACCCTGGGGATGCGTGTGCTTCGCGGGCGTGGGCTGCTGCCCAGCGATGGGATCCGCGCTCCCAAGGTGGCGGTGGTCGATGAGCTGCTGGCGCGGCGGTATTTCGCCGGACGCGATCCCATCGGCCAACGCTTTGTGTTCAGGGACACGCCGACAGGGCCCGACACGATCCAGATCGTGGGGGTGATCGCGACGGTCAAGGAGGGCGGGCTCGCTGCCGACGAGTATCCGGAGATCTACGCACCACTCGCGCAGTACGACGAGCCCGTCATCGCGCTAGCCGTGCGCACCTCGGGCGATCCGGACGCACTGACGGCGCCGCTCCGCCGAGTCGTTGCAGGTGTCGATCCGACCGTACCCCTGTCCGAGATCCGGACCATGAGCGCGTGGATGGCGCGGTCGATCGACACGACGCGGTTCTCGACCTTCCTTGCCTCGCTCTTCGCTGTGGTCGCGCTCGTCCTGGGTATGGTTGGCATTTACAGCGTGTTGGCGTACGTCGTGAGCCAGCGGCGGCGCGAGATCGCCGTGCGGATCACGCTTGGTGCGACGGCGGGGACGGTCGTCCGCGCGGTGTTGCGTCGCGCGCTGGCGCTCGCCGGGGCTGGCATCGTGGTCGGTTCGCTCGCCGCGTGGATGCTCACGCGTGGACTCGCCGACCTGTTCCTGGGCGTGAGTCCACACGATCCGCTCGTGTTCGTCGGAGCGGCGGTGATCTTCGCGCTGGTGGCGCTGGTCGCGGCGAGCATTCCCGCGCTTCGCACGACGCGCGTCAATCCGGTGGAGGCGTTGACGTCGAGCTGAGCCTACGGCTTGCCAGGACCTGAGTGCTGCACTAGAAAGCCGTCCGGCCGCGGGTGCTTTGGTTCGAGGACCGCGTCATTAGCTCGAGGCGATTGCGATCTTTCTCTTGTCCAGCCCTCTGGCCTGCTCGAACGCATAGGCCATTTGCAAAACGTTCAAGTCGTCGTGCGTGCGTCCCACGATCTGGATCCCGATCGGGAGCCCGCTGCTGGAAAACGCGCAAGGCACTGAGGCGGCGGGGTTCCCGACGACGGAGATGTAGTACGCCGATTTCATCCAGGCCATGTAAGTCTCCATGGCCACGCCATTGATCACCGTCGGGTGGGGTTGCGTCACATTGAAGGGTAGGACCTGGTTGACCGGTAGCACGAAGAACTCGTAGCGCTCGAGGAATTCCCGCACGCGTTGATAGAGGGCCGATCGCTTGATCTCGATGCGTGAGAGGTACGGTCCCGTGAGCTTCCTGCCCTCCTCGACGTGCCAGTGGACGTACTCGTTCAGTTGATCGCCGTGCGTCGCAATCAAGTCGCCGAATCGCGCCTCGTAGACCCAATGCCGCCACGCGAGGAGGCATTCGTCCGCGTCCTGGAAACTGGGCTCCGCGTCTTCGACGATGCACCCGAGGGATTCGAAGACTCCGCGCTGGGATTGCACGGCGTCCTTCACTTCCGGTTCCCAGGGCAGCCCCATGTCGGTGAACATCGCGACGCGGACCCCCTTGAAGCTTCGGCCGGCGAGGCGTTGCGCGAACTGCGTGCCCGGTGCTTCGAGCGAAATCGGCACCTGCCGGTCGGGCCCGGCGAGCACACTCAGGAAGTAGGCGACGTCGCTGACCGTGCGCGCCACGCCGCCGTTGACCGAGAACGGTTGCCAGGCGAGCGGCGCGGGCGTGTTGGGGACACGTCCTGGTGACGGCCGGAATCCGGCGACTCCGCAGAAGTTGGCGGGATTGCGCAACGAACCCCCGAAGTCGCTGCCGTCTGCCAACGGCACCATGCCACACGCGACCGCGACGCACCCGCCGCCCGTGCTGCCGCCGCAGGTCTTCGTGAGGTCGTACGGGTTTTTCGTCGCGCCGAACACCCGGTTGAACGTCTGCGAGCCGAGGCCGAATTCCGGCACGTTGGTTTTCCCGATGACGATTCCGCCCGCCTGCTTTTCCCGTTCGACGAGCAAGCAGTCCGCTGTCGGTATCTCGTCCTTGTGAAGCGGGGAGCCGTAGGTGGTACGAATGCCCTTGGTGGCGTGCAGGTCCTTCACGCCGATCGGCATCCCGTGCAGGGGTCCGAGCCAGGTGCCCTTGGCGAGCGCGTCGTCCGCCGCTCGTGCTGCGGCGAGCAACTGCTCCTCGTCCACGAGCGTCACGATCGCATTGACCTTGGGATTGACTCGGGAGATCTGGCCCAGGCAGGACTTCATGAGCTCGACCGAGGAGATCTTTCCCTGTCGCAGCATTGCGACCAGGGCGGTCGCGTCCAGCATGCACAGCTCGTCCACGGGTGCGTGCGCCAACGGGGAAGTCCTCGCTTCGAGGTCGACCTGCTCGCCCGTGGCAGTTCTGAGAAGGGGATCCAGGACTGCGGTCACGGCCGCGAGGGAGCCTGCCTTCAACACATCACGTCGTGAGAGACTGTGCATCCGGTCCTCTTGAGCGCGAGACCTGCGTTCGGGGGCGTGTCTATGATGCTCAAGGCCCCACCGCCACGCACTAGGGCAAATCCCACTTATCGCACGAGTGAGGCTCGGGGCAGCTCTAACGTACCGGCCGTCGGCATTTTGGGCCAATCGGTCGGCGTCGGACATAAAGAGTCAACGACCGCGCTTCGCACGACGCGCGTCAAGCCGGTGGAGGCGTTGCCGTCGAGCTGAAGGTTATGGTGCTCGTGTGGAATCGTCCGCGGCCACGGTGATCGGCTGAATTACCAGTTGTGGCACTCGACACGCTCCAATCCTGGCGGGGTCGAAGTGCAGCGCCTCGAGCGACTGCGCCATCCGCGCTCGGCCGCTGTCATCCTGAGCAGCGGCGCGCTGGTGGTCGGATAGAGTCAGCGCCCGGGCGCTCGATACGACGGCTCGGCCGTCGGGATCGACGACCATCTCCACTGATACCGAATCGGTGCGCGCTGCGCTGCCCTGGCCCGACGGCGTCGCGCCAGAGGCGTCGGATGCCAGCGTGGCTTTCTGCGAGAGGGTCCACACGGGGACCTCGAGTCGGCCCAGAACCGCGCTGCGGAGATCCTCCACTGGCTCGGTGAGCGACACGAGCAGATCGAAGTCCACTGACGACGGCCTGTCCGGACCTCGGGGGACGGAGGGGAAGGCATGCGCGCTCGCCGCTCGAGCGAGCAGCGCGAGGAGGCTCGTATCGGCCCCGCCCGAGCGTGCGGACGCGGCAACCCGCGCTTGCATGAGGGTGCCATCCGAATCCAGCGTGAACCTGATCACCGTCGACAGCGCCGGCGACACTTCGAGTGGTTGTTCGCCGGACCCGTCAGGGTCTTTCACGAACGGGAGCCCAAAGGTCGACAAGGCGAGATCGGTCGGCACCACTGACCACCGCTGGATCACTCCGAGCACGCTGTCCGCGTAGCGCGCCCACGTCTTCCGCGACAGGCGCTGCGGTGCGTCGGTATGCAGCGTTGCGTAGATCGGGAAGTCCATCGTGTCGGACGACGCCGGCAGGGTGCACCGGGCATCGGCCACGACCGCCGGCGTTCCCCGGATCACCGGGCCGCTGCTCCGAGGTGCGTTGTCGTCGGCAGTGACCTTCGCGGGCGTGAGCCCCAATCGCGTCCGCGTCCAGATCACGACGAGGGCGCACCAATCCGAGCCCCATTGCACAGGGCGTTCCGACGCCTGGTACACCTCGATCGCCCCAATGTCCGCGACATTGAACAGATGGTCGGGGGATTCCGGGCCGAGCGGCGTTCCTTCGGCGGAATGCTCCAGCAGGATCGGTTGCGGGTTGCCGTCGATCACGTACGACACGCAGTTGGGGCCGCCCCGCGATTGTCTGATCGCCGCCCCGAACTGTCTCCGAGGGCGTGTCACCTTCAGACCCGGCACGTTCTGGAACAGGTCGCTGAATTGCGTGGCCTGTTTCCGGACGATCTGGTCGTATGTCATGAAGTAGCCGTTGCCGGCTCGCAGGCGTTGCTCGAATCCCACCGTACGGTAGGCTGCTCGCTCCGCGGCAGTCGTCGTCACGGTCGGCAACAGCGGTACCGTCCGGACGAGCGTGACGCTGACCTCGCGCTCGTCCCGAGACGATAGACTCACCGCGATGCGCACGGGTTGAAAGCCGAGCCGACGGACAGTGACGAGGTACGGTCCCGACTGAGCTGCGCGGATCGTGAAGTGGCCGGCGCCGTCGGTCGTAGCTGTGTCGTGCGTACCCACCAGTCCGACCGCTGCTCCGGAGACGGGTGTGCTATCGGGCTGCACGACACGCCCGGCAAGCCGCGCGGCGTGCGCAGTGTCGGCCGCGCGCCCGGTTCGCACCGGCGGCATCCCGGACGCGAGGGCTCGATCGCCGGCATCGCCGCCAACGGCGGGACCCGTCTGAGCGACGAGGGTTAGATGCCCGCCAGGACTCACCAGGACGTCGAGGCGCGCATTCGTTAACACCCGACTCAGTGCCGTCGCGACGGTCACGTCATCGGCGCTCATTGTGACGCGCGCGTCGGGCGGGATCAGCTCCGTGCTGTAGGTGACCTCGAGCCCGGCATGCGCCGCGACGGACTGGACAGCGGCGCCAAGCGCGGCATCGCTGAACGAAACGGAGACTCGGCGGTTGAGCTCGGGTGCCCCGCGCGCATTGACGCGAGCGCCGTCCTGCGTGCGTATGGCGAAGAACGCCGGCCCGCTGCTTGATCTCAGGGCGGACGCTGTATCCCTGTGGGTCGCGTCGCGCGTCTCGTTGTGACCGGGCGTCAGGCGCCCGGTCGTATCCTGAGCAACGCACACATTCATCGCTTGCACAAGGACCGCAATCACCACAACGAGGGCAATGCCGACGCGGCGCAAGCAAGTGAGGAAGTAGCACCACATCGTCAGGGGCCTACATGCTGCCTTGACGCAGCGGAGCCAGCATGACGGCTCGCCCCTGCCGCTGTACGGTAGCCGAGAGCGTGGCGCCGAGACTCATCAGCACTTCGTCAGCCGGCGCGTTGGTGTACGTCGCGGTCACGTGTCGCGCTGCGAGGGCAGGATCGGTGACGCGGACGTCCAGGTCGTACCAGCGGCTGATGGTTGCAACCACCTCCGGCACCGGCGTTGCGTCGAAGACGAGTTGCCCCGTTCGCCACGCCAGAAAGCGGTCGGCGTGGGCCAGGCGGACGACCTTGGGAGTGCCCCGGCTCCCGACGACTGCGAGCTGACCTGCGACAAGCGAAACGCCGCGGACATCGACGCGTCCCTCAGCGACGACAACGCGTGTCGTGGCCGATCCTGGATAGGCACTCACGTCAAATGTTGTCGCAACGTCGCGCGTGACCGCCTGTGCGGTGCGTACCGTGAAGGGACGCGCCGCGTCATGCTGGACGACGAACGCGGCCTCCCCCTCGAGCGTGACCTCTCGCGCCTCACGGCCGTAGCCCGAAGGCACCTGCAACCGGCTGTCGGGCGCCAACGTGATCTGCGAGCCATCGGCCAGTGCCAGTGTCGTGCGTTGTCCCGGGGTTGTGGCGTAGTCACGCGCCACACGCGCCCCACGTGTCGGGTGCGTGGCGAATCGCCTCGCGGCGAGCCACGAGGCCGTCGAGGCCACCGCGATGAGTGCTGCTGCGGCGAGCCGTCCCCAGACTATTGCCGTCCGCGTTCGCTGCGCGCGGCGCGGGCGCGGCGGTCGTGGCATTTGCACGTCGACCGGGTCTTGCGCGAGAGCCGTCTCACGCGCGACTCCACGCCACACTCGGGCGAGGTCCCAATTCGGGGCGCGGTCACTCCCCGCCGCGTGAATGACGCGCGCGGCGTCCAACGCGCGGGCGAACGCCGCATTGACCGCCCGACGGCTTTCGACAGCGTGCGCGTCCGCCTCGTCGCATTCGCCGGCGAGGTAGCGATCGATGAGGAGCCAATCAATCGGGTCCTGGTCGCTCATACGCGCCGGGTCTGGCCTGGTCTCGGTTCCACACCCGGTTTACGACGCACCCCCGGCGATCCCCCAAGTCGACCGATGCCGGGCAACCAGGCGTCGGCCTACCCCAGCGGGGGCAGGTGGGGAATGCGCTGGCGCAGCTCTTTGTAAGCCAGCCCGAGATGGCGGGAGACGGTTTTCTGCGCCAGGTTGAGCCTGGTGGCGATCTCGACGTACGTGAGGCCGTATCCCCAGCGCAAGGTGCAGACGGCCCGCCGCTGTGGTGCAAGGGTTTCGATAGCTTGTCGGATCGCTACGGCTGTCTCCTCGGCATCAAACTCGTCGTCGGAGCCCACTGCGACCGTCGGGCCGCCGTGGGTGATCTCACGTCGTGCGGCTCCTCGTTGCCGCTCAACGACGCGCTCATGTTTGATCCGGTCGCGAACCATGTTTCGGGTCGCGAGCATGAGATACGCGGCGAGCGAGCCGCGCAGCTCCCAGTGTTCGCGTCCGATCCAGAGACGCGCGAACACAGCCTGGACGGCATCCTCCGCGTCGTCCGCCGATCCGGTGCAGTGGTAGGCGAAGTCCAGTAGGCCACGCGCGTAGTGACGGAAAACCGTCTCGAACGCCTCGGTGTCCCCTGCGCGCACTCGCTCGACCAGCGCCACATTGCGCGCGGGGTCGCCTTGTCGAGATATTGGATCGGAAACGACGAGGGGCATTGGCTCACCGGCAAACCGGAAGGTGAGTCTACGCCACGGGGTCGGTCGAGCGCAATCGGGTCGCCGGCCGACTTGCGTTGAAGAGCGGGCGGTCTGAAGGCCGCCTCGACATTGAGCCTAGCGGATCTTCACTGCCTTGTAGTCTTCGGCGATCATCATGCTTGCCACGCGTCCGGCGCGGTCTCGGTTGAACACGATCGGGAACTCCCCGGGGCGCGCGACGAAGGTCGAGTCGGATTCGGGCAACAGCTCTGTCTTGCTGAGCATGCGCTCGACTGTGACGAAGAGCTTGCCATTCTCCGCGCTGACGGTGGCGACCGTCGGGGGTGGGCCCGCTACGCGATACCTGCCTGAGATTGCGGCGAGCTGCTGCGCGTCGAATGCCACGACGGGGAGTTCCGTTTGCCGGCGGGCGGGCCAGCCATACTCTGCAGCCACACTGGGGATGATCTCGTTGATCAACGAGCCGCCGTTGTCGCCATTCGTCATGATGGCCAGTCCCTGGCCCCGCCCGGGGAACATCACGAAGGCCGAGATGAAGCCCTCGTCGGATCCGTCATGTGAGAACTCCAGATCTCGGTCACTCCCGTGCACCACGTAGCCGATGCCGAATGGCGCCTTCTGCACCGTGAGCATCTGGTGAAGCGTCGCGCGATTCACGATCGCTTCCGACTGGCCCGCCAAGGTGCGCTCGAGATCGATGCCCAGCGTCATGAGGTCGGACGGTGTCGTCCACAGGCCGGCCGCGCTCATCTCGGGGTAGGTGTGATACTTCCCCTTGATGGGATGACCGGCGGTGTCGTGTCCGGTCGCAGCTTCGCTGACGAGCGAGTCCGGCAGCGGCTGGTCGTACGTGCTGTGGGTCATCCCTGCGGGGCTAAGAACGGTCTGCTGCATGAAGACCGGGAACGGTTCCTTCGTGACGTCGGTGACCAGCAGCATGGCGATCGTTGTGCCGCCGCCAGAATACCGCGAGATCGCGCCGGGGAACGTGTCGACGCGAACCGGCGGCGTGTTGGCGGGCTTCACCCCGTCGAGTATCTGTGGCACGGTCGGAGTCGGCGTGCCGGCCTCGTACCCGGGGAAGCCGTGAACCGTGAGGCCGGCGTTGTGGCTGAGGATGCGCCGCAGCGTGACTTTTTGCTGCGCCGTGAACCGGTTCTCGGGTACGTGCCAGGAAACCAGCTTTGCATTGATGTCCTGATCGAGGTCGAGCTTTCCCTCTTGCACCAATCGCATGACGCCAAGCGCAAACGTCGGCTTACTGATCGATCCTGCCTCAAATCGTGTCGTGGGTGTGATGGGAGTCGAGTCGCCCGCTTGCTTGGTCCCGAAGCCTTCCGCCCACACGATGCGCCCGCTGTCGACGAGGGCGATGCTGACGCCGGGGACGTGATAGTACTGCATGCGTGTCGGGAGCCTCCACCGAAGGACAGGCTCGCCCGTGACCACCACCGGAGGACGCAATCCTGCGATCACCCGATACATGCGCACGTCCTGCGACTGATCGGGACGTGCTGCGGGCTCTGACCTGGAACACGCTGCCACCAGGCACGCGACGAGTGCAGCAGCCCAACGGGTCACCAGGCCCCCTCGAAGGGATGGAGATTGCGTGTCGAGGTCGCGCGGGCCGATGACACCCACGCAACCGCTCACACACTAATCTCTCTTCACCACGAGAGGTCCGTTAGTCGTCACGACACGAATCGACGGACCGCCGCCGCCCAGGTCGATGGCCAGGCGACGCGAATCGAGGCGCCCCTGGACGGTGACGGGGAAATCGACCTCCATGGGTCCATTGACCGTGCTCGTCTCGAGATGCGCGGCGTATTGCGCCGGAATGGTCAGTTCCACAGGGCCGTTCCGTGTTTCAGCGTCCAGCCCGACGCCGTCCCACTTCGCGCCAGCCAGCGTGACATCGAGTGGTCCGTTTTCCGCACGCGCGTGCACGTCACCGCCCAACCGGTCGAGCGAGATGGGGCCGTTGACGGCGTCGAGTTGGATCCGTCCCGTCACGCCGTCGACCGTCACGGGGCCGTTGTGTGCCGTGAGCGTCAGGTCGTACCGCACGGGCACGACGATCCGGTAGCTCACGCTCCACGACCGGCGATGCGATGTCGACGGTCCGTCGGCGGTGATCTGGTTGCCGGTCGTCGTGACGCGAACCTGGCTGGCGAGCTCGCGTGCCTCGTCAGTCGAGGGGCCCTGCGCCTCGATGAGCTCGTGGACGACGATACTGTCGCCCTTCGACCCCATGACCTCGGTGCTCCCATTGTCATTATCGACCGAAAGTCTCCCAGCACTCGCACTCAAGCGTTCGACTCGGACCTCGCAGTAGCGGGCGTCGTCTGATCCACGGGACCGCTCACACTGGTCGCGCCAATGCACGTCGTCTCGATCTTGACCCTTCAGAGTGGCCGTGGCCGTCATTGTCGACAGCAGGACTGCGAGCCACGCGGGGCGCAGCTGCCGGGATATGGGCATACGTGTCCCCCGTTGTGTGATCCCAGATGAGATGGCACGTGGGCGGATTTGGTTTGCAACGGCTCGTTCAGCGCTTCCCCTGCGCCCTGTGCCACGCATAGATGAGGGTGGCGACCACGCCGCCGTTGCCGATGACCACACCGGCGCCGAGCGCGATGCGTCCGTGTTCCACGCTCGAGGTGTGGGCGCTCCACATGACGAGAAACAGGCCTAATCCGGCCCACAGGACGCAGGTCGCGAGGACCAGGAGTACGTCCCGTCGCTCGCCGCGGGCCGACTCTTCCTCGTGGGCCACCCGCCGCAAGCTCTGCGCGACGCGGTCGTCGTCCGTCGTGGGCATGGTGCGTGTAATGATAGCTCGGAACCCAGACGGCTGGGCGGGCGCTAAAGCGCCCGCGACGTGTGCATCGCCCCGTTGATGCACCGACCGCACGGGATCCTGTGGATGGGCGGGTAGGGGCGACGCAATGCGTCGCCCGCTCCGAGAGAGCAGAGGCACAGAAAGTAGAAAGTAGACCAACCGCTCGGGCCAACACGCTGGGGCGACAACGCAAAGCGGCCCGCGGGTGAACTGACCGCGGGCCATATTCTCGCTGCTGTCTCCGGCGTTAGCGCGAGCTCGTGGCTGCGCGCTTGCGCCTGCGCGGCACCTTTGCGCCCTTTGCGCGCGCCTCGGACAAGCCGATGGCGATTGCCTGCTTCCGGCTCTTCACGCGGCCGCCTTTACCTCCGCGCCCGCTCCGAAGCGTGCCGCGCTTTTCGCGCCGCATAGCGCTCGCCACGCTCTTACTCGCGGCTGGGCCGTAGCGACGGGTTCGTCGAACCGATCTCCGAGCGGTCTTTCGACCGCTCTTGCCTGACGTGGCCATTGGAGGGTCTCCTGAGTGTGCGTTCAAGACCCCGATTGCAACTTTGAGCCCACGGGCCAAACCCGGAAGCCGAGTTCGCTTCATGCGTTATGTGAACCAAAGACACAGCCTTTTGCTCCGCGACATTGACGCGGCATCGCACTCATGGGTGCGATGTATGCGGCATCGCCGCGAAGAGGCGGGCAGCACGCGGGTGGTCCGACCCGTTGCGACCGGGCCGACTGACATTGATCTCGGGGGTGCCAAATGGCGCGGTGCGAAGTGTGCGGCAACGACTACTACCTGTCGTTCGAGGTGATCACGGCAGGCACGCGGCACGTATTCGACAGCTTCGAGTGCGCCATCCACAAGCTCGCACCGGTCTGCGATCACTGCCGCTGCAAGATCGTGGGTCATGGGATCGAGGCGAACGGGACGTTCTACTGTTGCGCCCACTGCGCGCGTCACGCTGGCGCCGACGCGGCGGTGGATCACGTGTACGCGACGTCGGGTCCGTGGCCGAGCCGCTGACGACGGATGTGGACGTCAGTCCCGGTCATCACAGTTCGCGAGACGCTGATGGAAGAGCCCAGGAAACCACGCGAGGCTTCGCCCCAGGAGGCGATCGAGGCGCGCCGCCGCCATGGGCGTCCGCCAGGGGTCGAGACGCCGGCCACCGAGGCGGATGAGGTCGTGGACACCGCGTCGTACGACAGCTTTCCGGCGAGCGATTCACCGGGGTGGGCACCGTTGCACGTTGGCGCAGCACGCATGCGAGAGACGAAGGAATAGAAGCACGGCCAGGAGAGAGAGCACGTAACAGCGGGTGACGCGTCGGGCGTCCCCGATTCGTTTGGAGGGAGTGGCAATGCTGATCTACCGTGCGCCGCGCGCTGTCCGCGTACATACTGCGCTGGCGCAGTCGCGCCGCCGAATGGCCTCGTACCGAATATCCATTGCGCTGGCAGCCGCTGCGATCACGCTCGGAGCCTGCACGTACTCGTCGAGTCCGCCCAGCAATCCCATCATCGGGTTCCAGCCGCAGAGCATTACGCTCACGACCGTCCCGGGCGGGACCGCCAAGGGCGCTGTCTCCGTCGTCAATGTTGTCGGGACCGAGCTTGCCGGTCTCACCACGTCGGTCGGCCCCTATTCCGGCAACGGTGCGAACTGGCTCACCGTGAGCCTGGCCGGGGGAAATGCGCCCACTCCGCTCAATCTCTCGGCCAACGCAGCCAACCTCAGCGCGGGGACCTACGCCGCCACGGTGAATGTGACTGCTTTCAATGCGAGGCCGCCGACGTCCACGCTCACCGTGCATCTGAACGTCGTTCAGCCCTGAGGGGTCGCAAAACAGCAACCGGGGATTCCGGATTCGGGAACAAACACCGGGGGCCAGCTGCAGCGCATCGCGGCTGGCCCTCTCGACTTGTTCCCGAGCCCGACAGTTGCCTTAGCCCTACTGGCGAGCACGGGGATTCGCCTTACCCTTCCTTGGTCACTCGGACTCAACTTTCACCCCCGACCCCTTGTCTCTCCGTCAATCGCTCGCCGCCATCGGCCTGACACTGCTCGCAGTGAACGCTCAGTCGTCGTTCGCGCAAGCAACCTCGACCGAGTCACTCCCGTCCGCCGCAGCTGATCTGTCGACGCAGCCTGCTGCCCCCGTGACACCGAAACCGGCGCCGCCACCCTGGGTGCTTTTTCACGCGGACCTGGGCTTCATCAGCACGTCGGGTAACACGCACGTGAGCACGCTGAACGCCTCCGACGCCCTGGCTGTTTGGACGAGCCACACCAACAAAATCAGTCAGGACTTCGGCACGACCTACGGCACAGTCTCCGACAAGGTCCAAACCAGTTTGTGGACGACGAGCCTGCGCGACGACTACACGTTCACACCGACGGTTGGTCTCTATGCTCGACTCGGGTTCGATCGAAACGTGTTCGCCGGGATCGAGCAGCGGTTCGAGCAAGGCCTCGGTGCCGCACTCGTTCCGGTGAATGCCGGCCGGAACCGGCTCGAGATCGACCTTGGCGCGTCGTACCTCGAACAACGGTCCACTGCGGCGGTGGAGCTGAACTACCCTGCAGGTCGCGGCGCGGTCATCTACCGATACACCTTCGCGAAGGATGCCTACTTCCAGCAATCGGTGGACGATCTCTCCGACCTGAACAGATTCTCGAACTCGCTGATCAACTCGGAGACAGACCTCGTCGCGCCGCTGTCCCGGCACATCGCGATCAAGGTCGGATACCAAATCCGCTACTCCAACGAACCACCGCCGGGCTTCAAGACGACTGACCGTCTGTTGAGCACGGATCTGCAATTCAATATTTGAGGGGCTGGACGTTGGACGTTAGACGTTGGACGTTAGAGACAAACCCCCAGGCCAGCTGCGGTGCATCCAGCTTGCCTCGAGGTTTCTTTCCAACGTCGAACGTCCAACGTCTAACGTCCAGCTTTTCATGAAACTTCGCGTCAGTCGCACCGAGGATCGCCGGTACACGACGACGGTCGTGCGGGCCGACGGGTTGACGGTGGAGCTCGGCGGCCAGGGCTTTGTGCATCGCCTGCCGCGGCACCTCGCACACTTCGCCATCGAGGAAACGCTGGAGCTGCGACACGGTCTCTGGGGCAGTGTCGCGGCCGGCGCGCTTCCGCCTGGAGCCCGGATCGGCGAGGGCCAGCCGCCGCCGGGCGCGATCGAAAAGTCGGCTGCGATCGCGGAGTCGACAGCGCAACTCGTGGGTGAGGCGCGCGCGCTCGTCGCCGCCTTTGATGAGATCATTGAGCAGCGTCTCGAGGGGCGGTGGCCGCAGGTCGACCCGTCGCTGCAAAGCTTGAGCATGCACCGCGGCTCGCGCCTCGTGCCGCTGACCAAGACCGACGTCGCGCGCGTGGCTGTCGCGTGGCGCGAGCTGCAGTCACGCTGGGATCAGGTATCGGTGGGCGGCGCGCTCGACCTCGAGTGGAAAGCCCCACTGATGAGCGGCGGGTGGCCCGCAATCAAAAAGTGACCACTCCGTCACGACGGGAGCGCGGAAGTGGCGGCGTCGGCGACGATCGGCTCTGGCGGCTGAATGCCCGAGGGGCCGGGAACCGTGCGGCGGCGGGCGTCGCTGGCGCGCGGGAGTGTCAGAGTAAAGACGGACCCTTTGCCAGTTTCGCTTTGCACGGTGAGATCACCATCCATGCCGCGGGCGAGGTCCCGACTGATGGCGAGGCCAAGGCCTACGCCCTCACCGCTGAGTTGTCGCTCCACCTGGACGAAGGGCTCGAAGATGCGGGACAGGTGCTCGGGCGCAATGCCGCGGCCGGTATCGGCCACGGTGACGCGCAGGCGACCATCGTCCGTCTCGCAGCGCAACTCGACGCGGCCCCCTGACGCCGTGAATTTGACGGCGTTCGACAAGAGGTTGACCACGATCTGAAGCGCCCTGTCATGGTCGGCGAGCGCGCGGATGCTGCTGTCGCAGCGCGCCCGGACGAGCGTGAGCCCTTTCGCACGCGCCTGCACTTCCATCATCGCGACGGCGGCCGCGAGCATCTCGTCGACCGGGACGGGGGTGCGCTCAATGTGGACCTGCCCGGCATCGAGGCGCGCGAAGGTGAGCAGGTCGTTGATGAGGCCGAGGAGATGGCGGGCAGCGCGCACGATCCGTGTGACATCGGCCTTTTGCTCGTCGGACATCGGTCCACGGACCCCATCCTCGAGCAGCGACGCGTATCCCACTACGGCATTGAGGGGCGTGCGGAGCTCATGGCTCATGGTCGCCAGAAAGTCGCCCTTGGCGCGGTTGGCCAATTCGGCCGCCTGTCGCGCGCGCTCCCGCTCATCGGCCGCCGTGGCCAGCTCCCCGGCGGTTGCTTGCAACCGAGCAGTTGCACGTTCGAGCTCGCGGTTGGCTTCAGCCAGCTTCGCAGCCTGGAGGCGCAGCAGCGCGTTGTGTTGCTCGAGCTCCGCGGTCTGGGCGGTCAGGAGCGCGGCGGATCGATCGCGGTCTCGCACGTATCCCGTGAGCAGCGCGTTCACGAAGAGGGCCACGGCGACGGCGAGTGTCGTTCCGGCAATGACGGCAATGTTGAGCGTTGCTCGTCGTTGTGCGATCGTCCGAGACGTCAGGGCGATGAGCTGGTCCTCGTCGTCACGAACCGCGGCGATGACGCTCCGCACGGAGTCCATGGTTGTGCGGCCACGCTCGAGCGCGGCCACGCGCGCCAAGGCGTCACGGCGAGCCACGCGGCCATCCACGACCACCTGCCGGAGATCGGTGAGACGCGCGGCAACAAGTGGCGGCAGCTCGCCGATCAATGCACGCTGGGCATCGGCGGTGCGTGTCAACGTGCGCACTGAATCCAGGTCCTGTTGGATCGCGGCGTCGTCGACATTCGGGGAGGGGCCACCGGGTTCGCCTGTCAGCAAATAGACGCGTTGGGCACTCTCCATGTCGGTCAGTCGCTGCAGGATGTCGGCAAGCCGGCTGTTGACGGCGTTTGCCTTCGCGACGGCGTCGGTGGCTGATCGAGACGCGGCGCGAAGCCATTGCGTCGTCGCGCCACTCAACGCGACGAGGAGGGCGGGGAGCCCGACCGCGGCCATTCGCCGCCACCCACCGATCGGTCCGTATCGCAATGAGCGCCCTACGTTGGAGAACCAACGCTGTCGGGAACGGTCCACGGTGTGCGTTGGGAGGTGCCAGGAGCCAACCCGCTGCCTGTATCTACGAGTACGTGATTTCGACCCTTCGCGTTGGAAGCCCCGCGCCATCGGCAATCGTCCGACCCTGACGAGGAGCGGGACGGTCAGTAGATCGTCTAGACCGGCGTCCTCCGCAAAGGGAACGGCCCGCGCTTTCGGTTGCACGGCGTGATTTCCCGCATGCCTGACGGGTGCGTGCGCATCCGCTGTTGAGGCTGCTCCCGAAATCTGGGACCCAGTACCGGCGGCGCGTTGAAACTTGCCTGGCGCCCGGGCGAATCCCGTGTCAGGGCCTGGCCACCACTGTTGACATCCGAAGTTATGACCGTATGATGGCCGAGAATCGACACACCGCGACGGGCACGGCGATCTAGTGTCCGTCGGTCGTGGTGTGTGGGCAGTGATCTCCTCCCTAAGCAGGCCCCGACCAGGAGGTGCGTGATGCCGCGTGCGCTGTGGGTCCATCGGACGGCCACTCGTGTGGCGACGGCGCTCGGCGCCGTGGTATTGCTCGGGATCTGGACGACCCGGGCCGAGTCGCAGACGCGCGTGACCGGCCACATTGTCAATGCGACGGATCGCAATCCCGTCCAAACCGCGCAGGTCATCGTTACCGGCACCACGATCGGTGGGGTGACAAATGACAGCGGTCGATTCACGATCACCCTGCCCGCGGACGCCAAGTCACTGACGGTCCGTCGTATCGGGTTCTTGGGGAAGGTCGTTCCGGTGTCCGCCGGGCAGACGGAGTACACGATCGCACTGGATCGTGACGTCTTGCGCCTCGAAGCCGAAGTGGTCACGGGTGTCGCGACGACCGTCTCCACCAAGAGCGCGGCCAATGACGTGGCGGTGGTCAGCGCGGCCGCCGTCAACGAGGTCCCGGCCCCGACGATCGAGAACGCGATCCAAGGGCAGGTGCCGGGCGCCGTCATCTCGCAGAACAATGGAGGCGCACCGGGCGGCGGGATGCAGGTCCAGATCCGCGGCGTGACATCGATCTTCGCGAACGCGTCGCCGCTCTACGTCCTCGATGGCGTCATCGTGGACAACGACATCCAGCAATCAGGCAACAACGCCATCACGTACGCGCTGGGAAGCGGTGTCGCGGCGAGCAATCAGGACCTGGGCGTCAACCGCATCGCCGATCTCAACCCTGACGACATCGAGAACATCGAGGTGCTGAAGGGTGCATCGGCTTCGGCGATCTACGGCTCCAAGGCGTCGGCGGGCGTGGTCATCATCACGACCAAGAAGGGCACCGCTGGTAAACCTCAGTGGAACTTCTCGCAGAAGGTGGGGCACTTCGCCGACGGACAGACCGATCCCATTCGGACCTTCCCGACGTTGGCGAGTGCGCAGGCCTGGTACGCGAACGACTATATAGGCGGTGCCACCGGCGGAGCCCTGGCCGCGGACAACGCATTCATCGCTGGGATTTATGCAGGTCCGCAGGACTATCAGACCACGGTCTTCGGAAACGGCCAGGCGTCGTACGAGACCGATCTGAGCGTGAGCGGGACGTCCGGGCCGACGCAGTACTTCGTCTCCGGTCTCTCGAAGTACGACAATGGCACGCTCCTGAACACCGGCTACAACAAGCAGTCGATCCGCACGAATATGACGGAGCAGTTCTCGAGCCGGATTTCCGCCAACGCCAACCTGTTCTACGGCCACTCCGAAGTGCGTCGCGGAATCTCGGGCAACGACAACAACGGCAGCAGCCCGTACGACGTGTTCTCGTACACGCCCCAGTTCGTCAACCTGAACCACCAGAACGCGGACGGGTCGTGGACCAACAACCCGTTCAGCGCGGGAGCGAATCCGTATGAGGACGCGTGGAACATCTCCACGCCGGAAACCACGCAGCGCTTCATCGGTGGCGGCCGAATCGACATCACGCCCTACAGCAGTGAGCACCAATCCCTGCAGGTCAACTTCCAAGGCGGTGTCGACCTCGCGCACGTGCGCGACGACCTCTTCGCGCCATCGAACATCCAACTCGAGCAGAAGGATGAAGCGCTCCCAGGCGTGTCGCTCACACAGGAAAGCGACAACCAGTACATCAACTACTCCATCAATCTGATCCACCACTACACAGGTCTTTCGTGGGCCGACCTCACCACCTCTGCCGGCTTCATCCGCGAGCGCCGGGATCTCGTCAATCCCGAAACGGTGTCGCAGAACCTCCTTGCCGGGGTGAATAACCCTGCCACCGGCACGGTGCAGAGCAACTTCTACAACCGCTCGGCGCAGCGCGACCAGTCCCTGTATGCACAGGAGCAGGCGCTCGCGCTCAACGATCGGTTGTCCCTCACGGCGGGCGTGACCGCCGAGCGTACGACGAACGATGGCGACATCGGGAAGTTCTACGCCTATCCGCGGTATTCAGCCTCCTATCGCATTCCGCAGTTCGTCGGGTTCCTCGACGAGGTCAAAGTCCGGGCGGCACTCGGCTCCTCGGGCACGCAGCCGCTGTACGGCGTGCGATACAGCCCGCTCAACAACACGATCACCGGTGGTCTTCCCGGTGTCGCCGCCGACACCGTGCTCGGCAACGCGAGCATCAAGCCCGAGTCCGAGACGGAGATCGAAATGGGCTTCGACGCAACGTTGTTCAAGTCGCGCGCCCAACTGAGCTTCACCGTGTACCAGAAGCGGATCAGCAACTTGCTCCTGCAAGCCAGCGTGAACGCCTCTCGCGGCGTTGGCCGGGAATGGTTGAACGGGGGCGAGTTCACGAACCAGGGGGCCGAAGTGTCGTTGACAGCCACACCCGTAGAATTGCGGAACGGGTTCAACTGGGTGACCACGACGAGCTTCTATCGCAATTACAGCGTCGTCAACGCGCTGCCCGTGGCGCCGTTCAGCGCCGGTGCTTTGATCATGGTCGGCCGCTCGGTGACCGAAGTGGCCAACGCCAACTTCAGTGATCCGAATGGAGCGCCGGTCCAGATCGGCGATATCCTGCCCTCATTCACGGTCGAAGTGAACGAGGCGGCGACCTTCAAGGGGTTCCGGGTTTCGGGGCTGCTGGACTGGAATCGCGGCGGCAATGTCAGTAACGCGGACCAGAGCTACTTCTCCTTCGGGTCGCTGTGGGGCGACTCGGCGTACTCGGCGAATTACGTGAGTCAGACCCTCGCTGGCTACAGGCCTGGCGAACAATCCGGCACGTATCTGAAGCTCAGATCGCTGTCGGTGAGTTATACGCTGCCGGCCAGATGGGTTAACCGGCTTGGGTTTGGTCGCCTCACCAATGCGCGTCTCTCGCTTGAAGGGCGAAACCTGTGGTGGACGTACGGGAAGGGATTCACCGGACTCGATCCCGAGGTCAGCTCACTCGGCAGCCAAAACATCGATCGCGGCGTCGCGATCACGCCGTATCCGCCGGCTCGCAGCTTCTTCCTCTCCCTCGACCTGGGACTCTAACATGAGCGAGACTCAAATCGACATCTGCGTCTCGTCGCGCACCGCTCGGCGGTGCGGTTGGGCGAGCGTTCGGGCCAGCGCGCTCCGGGGCGCGGCTGCTGTAGTGCTGGGTGGCGCAGCGCTCACCGCGGCCGCCTGCAAAGACTCGGTCGTTCCGTTTTTTGACGCACCGACGTCGATCCCGACTTCGTCGACGGGCATTCAAAACGCGGTCACCGGGCTTTTCTCGTCCACGCGCGTCGACGTGCAGTGGTACGTCTGGTACGACGGGTCGTTCTCGCGCGACATCTTTTGGTTCCTGGGCGCCAGCGCGAATGTGCTCAACAACGTCGGCGGCCTGATTCCGAACAACAACAACAGCATCCTGGCCGACGAGGACTGGGACAACGAATACGCACAGATCAAGCAAGCAAACAGCATCCTCGGGTCGGTCGCTCAGTCGTCGAGTTTTTATAGCGGCGCGCAGGCTGCAGCAGTCTGGGGCATCGTGCAGACGATCAAAGCACTGAATTTCATGATGGTCGCCGAGACGCGCGATACGATCGGTATTCCGTTGTATTCAGTGGACGCTAACCCGACGGACAACCCCTTCTGCAACAAGGACGTCTGGAAGTACATCGTGGCACTGCTGGACAGCGCCAACGACAGCCTGACGACCGCGGGGCAAATTCCGCTACCCGTGAAAGTGCCACCAGGCTTCGCTTCGGTGGGCTTGACAGCGGGGCCGAGCACGGTGCAGGGCTCGTTTGCGGCGTTCAACCGTGCGCTGGCGGGCAAGGCGGGGCTCGAGCTCGCGTATGCCATCGCGCGCAGCAGTCCGGGAACGTCTCCCACGCCCTTGTTGCCGGGTTCTCCCGACCAGACGGCGCTCACGCGGGCAGACAGTGCGCTGATGCATTCGGCATTGTACAACCCGAGTGCGATCGCACCGCCAGTGGCTGGACCGTTCGCGCTCGACGCGTTTGGCGTGTACCACGTCTTCAGTGGCCAGTCGGGTGACCTGCAGAACGGGATCGTGGCGTCGTACTTCCTCTACGACGCGTTGTGGGACTTGCAGTACGATGTCGATACGCTGAACGACAAGCGGTGGCTGGCTAAGTTCGTCCCAGACCCGCAGCAAGTGCAGCTATCGCAGTATGCTGGTGTCTCGGACAAGAAGAACTTCCTCCCGTACTCCTCAGTCTCGAGTCCGGTCCCGATCGTGCGAGCGGAAGAGCTCGCGCTCGTCGAGGCACAAATTCAGCTGGGAATGGGCGGTCCGGGGAACCTCTCGACCGCGATTGGCCTCATCAACACCGTCCATATGCAGGCCGGTGGATTCGCAACGCCGCTGTCGATTGCGGCCACCTACACCGCCGTTCGCGACAGCCTGATGAAGGAGCAGCGCATTCGACGGTGTGGGAGGGGAGTGGCGACCGCATGATCGCGATCCGCATGTACGGTCTCGAGGCCGTTGCCGACACGACCTGGCAAGCCAAGGCGGGGCCCGACGCGGCAACGGCTGCGGCGGTAAACTCTCCGGACTATCACACCACCATCGCAACGGTCCCGGAACAGGAGCTGCTGTCGCGCGGTGGGACGTGGAACCTACAATGTCCGTAAGAACGGGACGTTAGACGTTGGACGTTGGAGATTTAAACGAGGGCCTGTCACAGTGCACCGTGACAGGCCCTCGGCGTTAGTTCGCGTCCAGCGTCCAGCGTCCAGCGTCCAGCGTCCAGCGTCCAGCGTCCAGCGTCTAACGTCCAACGTCCAACGTCCAACGTCTAGCCTATCACCAATCGGTCCAATTTCTCGACTGTCCTCTCATTCACGACGTTCCCGGTATTCAAGGTCGTACGCGGCTCGAACAGCATGACCTGGCAGTCGTTCTCGCCGACCGGTTGGTGCTCGACACCGCGCGGGACGATCAGGAACTCGCCGGGCTTGACCTGAACTTCGCGATCGCGGAAGCGCATGCGGAGGGTGCCGTTCACCACGAGAAAGAGCTCGTCCTCGTGGTCGTGATGGTGCCAGATGAACTCACCCTCGAGCCTGGCAAGCTTCACCTGCATGTCGTTGACTTCGCCCGCCACACGTGGGTGCCACGGGTCGTGGAAGGTGCCGAAGGCATCGCTGAGATTGACTTTGTCCATGGTTCCGGGGGTTCGAGGTTCGAAACTATACCTTCAGGAGGTGATTCACTTCGCAGGCGTCCACGCGGACGTTCGCTCGGTCGTCGGCTCCTCGAGCGTGCCAATAACCGCCCGCAAGACCGCGACGCTGTTCCACGTGCACACCGCGACGAGCGTTGCAAGCAGCCCGCGCCGAGCCCAATGATAGGGCGGCCGGGCAGCGACGAGCCCAGCAAGCATGACGACGAGCGCAATGCCCCAGTGCTGCGAGTACAGGAACATCTCGGTTCCGTAGAACGTATGCAGCACCCAGTTGAACGCGACCACGAGCGCCGCCGCCATGACGAGCCTGCGCTGTGCGGGAGCGAGGAATGCCGAGCTCCAGAGCGCGGCGGCGAGGACCAGCAACACGAGCACGATACGCCAGGTCTCGCCCGGCGGCGAGTGTCCGCGCGCGTGGTAGGTGAGGGTGAAACGCATTGGCTGACGGAGCCGTGGGTCCCCGGCCGCCTTGAGTGGCGGCGGCGGCACGAAGGTGTTCGCCAGCGCGGTTGGGAACTCCACGAGTGCGCTGCTGATCGCGAACGGATGCAACTCCTCGATTTGACCAGTGGCTGCAGGCGAGAATGCCGGGGCGGCCGAGGAGAGTCGCGCGCCGAGCGCGTAGAACGCCATCGTGATGAGCAGTGCCGCCGAAGTCACGCCTGCCGTCCAGACGACAGCTCGTCGAAGTGAGACCTGCCGGAGGCGCACCGCACACGCAACCAGCGCAAAGGACACGAGGTTGCTGATGGTCACGCTGGCCATGAGCGTCCCGACTGCGGTCCAACGACCGGTGGCGACGTCGCCAGGACCCGCACGGAGCGTTCGCGCGGCGGTTCGGAAGAGAATCGCAAATGCCATCGCGGTCAGACAATAGGACTCCGGAATCGAGCTGAACACCAGGCCCGAGAAGCTGACGAGATACAGCAGCACCAAGAGAACGGCGCCTGCAAGATCAACCCCGAGTTCCACGAACGCGAGCAGCAGTCTCGCGGCTGTGACGGCCGACGCGAGCGGGCAGATGACGTATGCAATGTGGCGCGCGGCCCTTTCCGCCGCGACGGAAGGCCGCACGGCGTGCGCGGCCGCCGCGACGGTGATCACCACCGGATAGAGCACGTTGCTGATGTTGGGGTGCACAAAACTGCGGCCGCCCCACCGGTACGTGTTCCGGCCGGTGGAGAAGGCGGTCACGTAGACCGTGGGATCCGCGCTGAAGAGCACATCCCACTCGTGCAGCACCCCCGTCTGCTCGAGTCCACGACCTACCGCGAGATGCAATGCAAGCGCGGATGCGCCCAGGAGTGCCGCAGCCCATGACCGGGCCCGTCGAGAGGCAAGGCCGGCGTTGTCCATACGGGTGGTCGGCCGCGGCGAATCGCGCGCCACGAGCGCGTGCAGATCGCGGAATACTGCAGCACTTCTTACACGGTTCGCACCATCCCGCCGTCAACGAGCACGTTCTGACCTGTGATGTACGACGCCTCGTCGGACAGCAGGAACGCCGCGGTCCGGCCGATCTCTTCGGTCTCGCCGTAGCGGTGCAGCGGGATGGCCTCAACCGACGGTGCGGCCTGTGGGCGAGTGGCGATGAAACCAGGGAGAATAGAGTTGACGCGGACGCCGAGGGGTGCGGCGTACTCCGCGTAGACTCGGGTCCAGGCCGACAAGGCTGCCCGAAAAACGGATGACACGGGTCGGCCACTTTCCGGAGAGGCAGCAGCATAGCTCGAGATGTTGACGACGGATCCGCCCCCCTGCCGATGCATGATCGGCGTCACCAGTCGCGCCATCCGGATGACGCTGGCCAGGATGAGCTGGTACCCGGCCTCCCAGTCCGCGTCGCTCAGCGCCAGCGGGTCTCCCTTTGGTGGATGCCCCGTGTTGTTCACAACGCCGTCGATCCGACCGTACTGCTCCACGGTATGCGTGACCAGTCGTTCGATGTCGCGCGCTTCCTGCACCGATCCGCGGATGGCCGTACCGCCCAACTCCGTCGCCAGCGCCAGCACGGTGTCACCGCGCGCCATGAGCGAGACGCGATACCCGCGTGCAGCAAGCACCCGGGCAACGCCCCCGCCGATACCCTGACTCGACGCCGTGACAATCACGACCCTGGTAGTCACGAGTCAATCGCTCCGTCAGCGAGGTGAGACACGTGCCCCATCCGTGCACCATGTAGCCGTCGGTCGTTCATCGTTGATCACAATCCTCCGCCCAGGAATGCGGCGCATTGGGAACACTTCCACGAAACCGACCCCTGCAGTGCATAATACTGTCCGATGAATCCGAGCGTACGCGAGCGTCGCTTCGCCACCCCCGCCACCCCCGTTACCCTTTATCCTCGGCCCTTATGTCACAGCGTTCTCACGCCGCGTTGGCGCTGGCGGCCTATGTCTTCCTCGGCCCGCTCTCCCTGGGCGGTCACATGACGCCGCGGCCGCGTGCACGCGATGTCGGGGTCGTCGTCGGGGTGTTCACCCCAGGTCCTCTCAACGCGATCACCGACGTCGCCGGCGTCCGGGTGGGACACGCGACGATTGACGCGGGGGATACGATCCACACCGGCGTCACCGCAATTCTGCCACACGGTGGCAACGTCTTTCGAGAACGAGTACCCGCCGCCTTCTTCGTGATGAATGGCTTCGGGAAACTCCTGGGCGTGACGCAGCTCCAGGAGAACGCGGAGCTCGAGACGCCGATTCTGCTCACCTGCACCCTGTGCGTATGGCGAGCCGCCGACGCGATGGTCGGCTGGCTGCTGGCACAACCCGACATGCAGGAGGTGCGATCGATCAATCCTGTGGTCGGTGAGACCAACGATGGCGGTCTCAACGACATCCGCTTGCGGCCGGTCACCGAAGCGGATGTGCGGTCCGCACTCGAGCATGCGGCAACAGGCCCGGTTGCCGAAGGGTCCGTGGGGGCCGGCCGCGGGACCGAGGCCCTCGGGTGGAAAGGCGGGATCGGGACGAGCTCCCGGCGCCTCGCACAGCAGTACGGTTCCTATACTGTTGGCGTGATCGTTCAGAGCAACTTCGGCGGAGTGCTCTCGATCAACGGCGCGCCGGTCGGTCGCGAGTTGGGCCGCTATGCGTTCCAGACGGCACTGGAGGGTCACACTCCGGCGCCGCCGCAGAGTGAAGGCCGGGGATCGTGCATGGTGATCGTCGCGACCGATGCGCCGCTCTCTTCGCACGACCTCGAGCGACTGGCCAAGCGCGCCGCGCTCGGCATCGGGCGTACAGGATCGTTCGCCTCCCCGGGATCCGGTGAGTACATAGTCGCGTTCTCCACCGCGGAATCCGTTCGTCGACGGTACGTCCCATACTCCCCGCAGCGACCCGCTATGCCCGTCTACACCTACGGAGAGCTCGGACACGACGATCTCGCGCCGCTGTTTGAGGCGACCGTCGAAGCGACAGAGGAAGCCATTCTCAACTCACTCTTCAAGGCGACGCCGGTGACGTATCGCGGTCGGACGGTCGAGGCCCTTCCGATCGATCGCACACTGTCCATTCTCGAGAAGTACCACGCATTGCACTGGGACCAGACGCTGAAAAAAGGCGGACCGTAAGCGGTCGAGCTCGTCGTGGGGTAGATTGGCGCCGATGATTACACCCTGTCTCTGGCGTCGAGCGTGCCGCCGCCACGCGTGTGTATCACATGCGGCTCTTATCTCCGCGTGTGTCACCGCGCTGATCCCCGCGCTGGCCCTCGCCCAGCAAGCCCCCGCGCGCGCCGATCTCATCGTCACCGGCGCGCGGATCTACACGGTAGACGCGGCGCATCCGCGGGCCGACGCGCTGGTGATCCGAGGGACGCGGCTGATGTTCGTAGGCTCGACATCCGAGGCAATGACGCTCGCCGGACCGGCCACACGTATCGTCGACCTGCACGGAGCCACCGTCATTCCGGGGATGACCGATGCCCATGCCCACGTCCTGGAGATGGGGCGAGGATTGCGGCGCGCGGACCTTCGGTTCGCGGCCTCCTACGAAGAGGTGATTCGTCGCGTTGCCGCGCACGCTCAGACGGCCCCGCCCGGCAGTTGGGTGTACGGCTGGGGATGGGACCAGAATCTGTGGCCGGGCGGGCACTTCCCCACGCACGATGCTCTGGATGGTGCGCTCGGCGACCATCCCGTCGCACTCGATCGAATCGATGGACACGCGGTGCTCGCCAATGCACGCGCGATGCAGGCTGCGCACATCGATCGCAATACACCGGACCCCGCGGGCGGCAAGATACTTCGTGATGCGTCGGGCAATCCCACGGGCGTCTTCGTGGACAATGCCACATCGTTGATTACGCGGGCCGAGCCGGCGCCAACGGCCGCGGAGCTGCGGGCCGCACTCCTCGCCGGCGTGCGGGAGTGTAATCGGTGGGGCATCACTGGCGTCCACGACCCCGGCGAAGGCCAACGAGCGCTCGAACAGTACGACTCGCTCGCGCGGAGCGGCGCCCTGACACTCCGGGCGTACGTCATGATCGCAGACGACAGCGCGACCCTCGCGACCTACTTCGCGAGGGGTCCCCAGAGCGCACTCTACGACGGCCATCTCTGGATTCGCGCGGTCAAGCTGTACGCCGATGGTGCGCTGGGATCGCGAGGTGCGGCGCTCCTCGCACCGTATGCGGATGACCCGGGTAACACCGGCCTCATCGTCTCGACACCCGAGCACCTGCGTGACGTCTCGATCCGGGCGCTCCGTGCAGGATTCCAGGTCGCCACGCACGCCATCGGGGATCGCGGCAACCGGAATGCGCTGGATGCGTACGAGGCAGCGCTCAAGGTCGTCCCGACGGTGGACCACCGCTTCCGCATCGAGCACGCGCAGGTCATCGATCCGGCGGACATCCCGAGATTCGCGCAGCTCGGCGTCATCCCGAGCATGCAGGCGGTCCATGCGACGAGTGACATGTACTGGGCCGCGGATCGATTGGGCCCCTCACGCGTGCTCTATTCGTACGCATGGCGCTCGTTGCTCAACACCGGCGTCATCATCCCGGACGGCAGCGACATGCCAGTCGAACGGGTCAATCCCCTCTTCTCATTTCATGCGGCCGCGACGCGCCAGGACGATCGGGGCTGGCCACCCGGCGGGTGGTTGCCCGCGCAGCGCATGACGCGCGAAGAGGCGCTCGAGGGCATGACACTGTGGGCTGCGTACGCCGGGTTCCAGGAACACGACCTGGGGTCGCTCACGGCGGGCAAGTACGCGGACTTCGTCGTTCTCGATCGCGACATCATGACCGTTGGCGACGACGACATCCTCGGCACCAAAGTCCTCGCGACGTACGTCGGAGGACGGGCGGTGTATGAGGGGCATTGAGAGTTTAGCGTCCTAGTTCCCCCATATACTGCATCTCGTTCGTGCCGACGAAGCCCAACCGTTCGTACAACTGGCGGCCTTCCGCCGATGCGTGCAGCACCAGACTCGCTACTCGACGCTCTCGAGCCCACGCGAGCACCTGCTCCATCAATTGTCCCGCGATGCCGTGGCGCCGCCAGGGCATTTCGGTGAAAACATTGAGCACGAGACCTTGTTCCCCGGCGAGCAGCCGCGTGCCGGTATGGTCTGGTCGTGGCAGGATCGGACGGATTTGCACGCCCGCCCCCGCGACCACCCTGTCTCGCTCTCCAGCGGGAACCGCGAACCAGCCTACGTACTCGCCGGCCGGGATCGCGCGGGTGAAGTATTGCTGCGCGTGCCGGGCCAGGACCGGATACAGGGTGGCATCCAGCTGACCCATGGCTCGGAACATCTCGGCTCGGTGTCGTGCCAAGACCTCGGCGTCCTCCACGGTCACTGGCCGCAACCGGACGTCGGTTGGTGGCATGGGCGAGAGATTGGGGTAGAGGGGGAGTTGCGAGGAGCTGAAAGACGCCACGCGGGGTGATGCCGCTACATCCCTGGGACGAGGCAGCGCCCGTCGGGCGTCGTATACCCATAGGCCATACGCGTCGTCGTGTGCGCGAAGCCGACTCTGCCTCCGCGATCTATGAGGATGATGCCCCCGCTGCCGCGGCCGCGGTCCCGCAGGAGGGTCAGGCAGGCTTCGGCCGCGTCACGCGGCGATCGGCCTATGCGCAGGAGCTCGACCGCGGTCTTGGACATGACGACGCGCATGATCGCTTCACCTTCCCCGGTCGCGGACACGGCTCCCGCCTCACCGTCGGCATAACAGCCCGACCCGATGAGCGGAGAATCACCCACACGGCCCGGATGCTTGAACAAGGTGCCGCCCGTCGATGTACCGGCGGCGAGCACACCGTTTCCGTCGTAGGCCACAGCGCCGACCGTGCCCGTCGCCGACACCGGCGCGAAGTCCGATTCGGCTCGCCGCGGATCCTCCCGGCACTGCTGCCAGATGGTGCGCTCCCGCTCGACGATGAGGTCTTGGGGGTCACAGAGCGGCATCCCCTGCTCCCGCGCAAACTGTTCGGCACCGCTGCCAACGATCATCATGTGCGGGCTGCACTCCAGCACGCGACGCGCGAGGCGAATCGGGTTGCGTACGCAGCTCACGGCAGCGACTGACCCCGCGTTGAGCGTCGTGCCATCCATGATGATCGCGTCGAGCTGGACCCGGCCGTCGCGATTCAAATGCGATCCCGTTCCCGCGTCGAAGACGGGGTCGTCCTCGAGCACGACAATCGCGGCCTCCACGGCGTCCATCGCGGCGCCGCCTCGAGAGAGGATGCTCCACCCCGCCTCGAGCGCCCGCTGGCAGCCGCGCTGGCAGTCGCTGACGGCGTCATCGGGGATGCGCCAGGCGCCACCATGCACTACGAGGGCAGGGGGCCGCGTGGCGGCGTCGGCGGGCGGTCGCAGGTGAGTGTCTACGGTCTCGTGGCGCTAACGCGCGCGGTCCGCCATCACGAACACGTAGTCGCCGACTGGCATGTCTGCCGCGGCCGGCTCTCGCGTCTCTGGAAACGAGGCGTCATGCATGACCGTCCGGACGCGACCGGAGGCAACGTCGCGGCGGAGCGCCGCGCACCCGGAGGCCTCTTCATCGAGCGACGCCATGGTGGAGAAACTCCACATGCCCGCCCGCACAGCGGGATTGAGATACAGCTCGGGCCGGTGCTTCCCGCTGTACAGGAAGAGGTCCTCGACGTTGGGCGGGACGACATACGGCTCCGTGCGGACGTTGATGAACCCGGCCGCTCGTAGCGCATCGATGATCCGCTGCATCGGATACGCCTGCGCGGCGACGCGGGCGACCATGTCCGGGAAGTACGCGCGAAGCCAATATCGGCGGATCTGGGCCGGCGTCGCGGTGAAAATGACCAGTGGCCCGCGCGTCAGCACCCGTCCCACCTCGAGAACCGACGCCTCGAGATCGTCAAAGTAGCGAAGTGCCAACGTGCAGGTGGCGCCATGGAACGCGCCGTCTTGAAACGGCAGCCGGGTGACGTCACCTACAACCCATTGCGGGCGGCGCAGCCAGCGCGCGGGGGTGTCACGCCGGGGCACGGCCGGCACCGACTTGCCAGCGGCTGCGGCAATCATCCGGGGAGAGGCATCGACGCCCGTCACCGAGAGCCCCGCGCTGGCTAACGCCCAGCTGTAGTTCCCCGTCCCGCACGCGACGTCGATGTACCGCTCGCTCGGCGCTGGATCGAGATGGGCGAGCAGCCGCGCGACAATGTAGGAGTCGGCGCGGCGCGTGGCGTCGTATGCGCTACCGATGCGGTCGTAGAGGGCTGCCGGCATGCTCGATTCGCAGAATTAGTGGCAATGATGCATCGCGGGCACTGTCTCGCAATGCGTATCGGGTCGCAAAACGATTTTTCTTACCGTCCATCCGCCGGCGAGCGGACGCTGTGATGCACGGACGGCGCGTCCGGGGGTCGCGGTGACCGGTCATCGCCCCGAAACCGAATGTAACGCCATGTAACGATCGTGTATCGCGGAAGGCCGCATGTGGGTCGACGAGACGCACCCAGCGTTGAACTCCGGCGTAGCCGAGCGGCGTGGGGTCGGCGCAATGCCTCGCATACACCAAAACGGGCGCTTGTCAAGCGGCCAGGGCGTCCCGTTAAGCCCCTGGAAACCGTCCTTGCGCACCCACCATGGGGAAGGCGTACTTTGCCAGTTGAGTGGCCGCGCACGCTGTGGTGCCGGCCGACACCCTTCAGAGGTCGTTGCATGCTGACGGACGTAGCCCAGCTCCATTCCTCCCCCTCCAACCCGCCTCAGGTGCCTCGGAGTACCGTTACACAGGCGGTCGTAGACTTGGCGCGACCACACGCTTCGAAGCTCGATCTCGTGGCCGCGCGAGGGCGCCTTCGAGACGCTCTGACGTCGTACGTGCGATCACTGCGGGCAAGCGGTGCGTCGCCCAGCGATGTGTTTGCGCACACAAACGCCCTCCTACGGCACGCCCTGTCCGGAATTGCGCCGGCGCGCCTCTCCGGCGAGATCCGTGACGCTGTCCGTCGGTGGGCGGTCGCGGCCTACGACCGGGCGGACTAGCGCCCTGCGCGCCAGCCAGTAGACGCACACCAGGTAGAGAGAAGGCCAGAGTCCAAACGCCCCGCTCGGCATTTAGGGACCGCCTGGCATCGGGGGAATTGGACCAAGGGCGTACAACGGCGCCATGCCGTGGGTCGGCTTGACGGGATGTGACGCCGCCGGTACGATCTCAGCCCGATCCGAACCCATTGCCGGAGCACATCATGATTCGCCACTCGATGCCAGGTCGGCGCGCCGTGGTCCGCCTGAGTTGCGTGGTGTGGCTGGGCATCGCTACGCTCGCAGCCGCTCACCGTTCGCTCGCGCAAGAGACGCCGTCCGACACGTTGCTAACTGTCGGCCACTACTTCGATCTGGAGTCCGTCAGCGACCCGCAAATCTCGCCGGACGGCTCGCAGATCGTGTACACTCGGCGGTGGGTCAATACCACCGAAGACCGCTACGAGACGTCGCTGTGGATCATGCGCTCGGACGGGACCCATGCGCGCGTCTTCGCCAAGGGCGGATCGCCGCGCTGGTCACCCGATGGTGCGCGCATCGCCTACCTTGCCGAAGGCGAGCCAAAGGGGTCCCAGATCTTTGTCCGCTGGGTGGAGGGCGACCCTGGTGCGACGCAGCTGACGCGAGCGCCCGCTGGATCGGACATTGGCGACATCAAGTGGGCACCCGATGGCAAGTCGATCGGGTTCACAATGTTCGTGGCCAAGCCGACGTCCTGGGCCATCGACATGCCGAAGCCGCCCGACTCCGCGAAATGGACGAAGGCACCCCGCATCGTGGAGACGCTGCACTTTCGCGAAGATCGACGCGGCTTCATCGAGGAGGGCTATCGCCATCTCTACGTCGTTGAGATCGAGGGCGGCCCGCCTCGTCAGGTGACCCATGGAGATTGGAACGTTGGTGCCCGGTTCGATGCGCTGTCCGGGCCGGTGAATTGGGACTGGGCGCCCGACGGACGGACGATGTTCTTCGACGGGTCCGTGGAGCCTGAAGGCGACTACCGGTACCGCGAGTCCAACGTCTATGGCGTCGACGTCGCGACCGGCACGACGCGCCGCTTGACCACCGGTCCCGGAGTGTGGACGCATCCCGTGCCTTCGCCTGACGGCCGACGGATCGCCTACACGGGGTACCCGGCGACGAAGAAGACGTATCACGCGAGTGAGTTGTACACGATGAACGCCGACGGCAGCGACGCGCACATCGTGACGGCAGCCCTGGACCGCGATGTCACTGACTTGCACTGGGCGTCGGACAACAGCGGCGTCTATTTCACGAGTGACGATCGCGGCACGCGTAACGTGCTGTTTGCGTCGATGGCCGGCGCCGCCGCGGTGCGGCCCGTCACGTCCGGCGAGCATATCGTTTCGCTGGGGTCGATCGCTCGCTCCGGGGTGGGTGCCGGGACGGTCTCGACGTGGCGCACGCCCAGCGAGGTGGCGCGTCTCGAGCTCGGGAGTGTCGCTGCAGCCCACGCTCGCTCAGGTGGCGGCGGCGGTACCCTGACACAGTTGACGCACGTCAACGACGCCGCGCTCTCGCGCATCCACTTGGGTGCGGTCGAGGACATGTGGCTGACCTCGAGCGGCGGCACGCGGGTCCAGGCGTGGGTGGTCAAGCCACCCGGCTTCGATCCCAAGCTGAAATATCCACTGATTCTCGAGATCCATGGCGGGCCGCACGGAGATTACAACATTGGATTCAACTACATGTTCCAGAACTTCGCGGCGAATAATTTCGTCGTGCTGTATGTCAATCCACGGGGCAGTACGGGGTACGGGTCTGCCTTCGGGGCCGCGATCAGTCAGGACTATCCGGGCGTCGACTACGATGACCTGATGGCGGCGGTCGACACGGTTGTCGGTCGCGGGTACGTCGATACGCGCAACATGTTCGTTGGCGGCTGCAGTGGTGGCGGCGTCCTGTCCAGCTGGGTCATCGGACATACCACCCGGTTCGCGGCGGCTGCCGTGCGCTGCCCGGTGATCGACTGGATCAGCATGTCGGGTGAAACCGACGTCCCCCTCTTCACCTTCGGCTGGTTCGACAAGCCGTATTGGGAAGACCCGAAGCCATGGCTCGAGCACTCATCCCTGATGTACGTCGGACATGTGACGACGCCCACGCTCATCATGACCGGGGAGCTCGATCGACGCACCCCGATGCCCCAGAGTGAGGAGTACTACGTCGCGCTCAAGATGCGCCACGTCCCGACGACGCTCCTGCGCTTCGAGGGCGAGTTCCACGGCACCGGTGGCATGAAGCCCACGAACTTCCTCCGCACCCAGCTCTACATGATGAGCTGGTACAAGAAGTACATGACGACAACGACAACGGCGGCTGGAAAGGTAGGGGGGCAGTAGCACAGGGTCTGGGACGGGCGCGTAGCGCCCGTCCCCTGATTCCTGACACCGCAGTTTAGCTTCACCACATGTCCTGGCTGGAACGCCTCGGTCACACGGCGCGAAACTACCTGGACCGCGCGCGCGAGGTCCCGGGGACGTATCACGTGCGCGGACTGCGAGTGGTCGTCGTCAATCCGCGGCCGGACGTCGACACGGAGTTCGTTCTTGGGCGACTGGATGAGGCGCTTGCGCTGATCGAGCGGTTTCAGCCGTGGCGGCTCGCCCACATGCGCCGCGATCTCCGCGCCGTATCGGTGGCGCCGTTCCCGTGTCGGGGTGCGTATTTCCCGACTGAGCGCACGGTTCTCACTGAGCTCAGCTTCCTGGCGCGCTCGTCCGAATTCACGCCTGCGCAGGTCGCATCGTCGGTCGTGCACGAAGGAACGCATGCCAGGGTCCACCGCATGGGCGAGCGCCTCGGCTTCGACTGGGCGGGACGCGACATGGCCCGAGAGGAGCGCCTCTGCCGCCGCTCTGAGCTGGCATTCGGTGAGGCGTTGCCGCCGGACCTCGCCGGCCCGGTGATCACGCGCGCCGTCCAGTCGCTGCAGCTGACTGATGCGGAAGTGGCGCCGGTCGTGGATTGGACGGAGGCGCACGCAGCAAAGGAGCGCTCGGATGCGGCTGCGCTCGAGGCGTGGCGGCGGCAACGAGGAGACGCGTGACGCTCACGAGTGAGCGGCGGCGCGTCGAATTGGTCGAGCATTCGCCGGTGTGGGCATCCGAAGCCCGCATCGCCGCTGCCCGCATCACCGACGTCCTCGGGTCCACCCTCCTCGAGGTCCACCACGTCGGATCGACGTCGATTGCGGGGATCCGGGCCAAGCCCATCATCGACCTGCTGCCCGTCGTGACGGACTTGGACTCGCTGGATGCCGAAGCGGCGCGGCTCGGTACGCTCGGCTACCAGTGGCGCGGAGAATTCGGCATCGCTGGCCGGCGGTATTGTACGCTCGACGATGCGGCGACCGGGCGGCGGCTCGTGCAGTTGCACGCGTTCGCGGCCGGCCATCCCGAGATCGATCGGATGTTGCTGTTCCGAGACTACCTGCGGAACCGCCCCGCCGAGGCGCGCGCGTACGAGGTGGAGAAGGAGCGCTGCCGCCTGCTGTTCCCGGACGATACCATGGCGTACGCCGAGGCGAAGACCGCCTGGATCAACTCGTGCGTGACGCGCGCGATGAGCGCCGGAGCCAGGTAAACGCGGGATAGCTGAGCGCGAGGATCACGAGCGCATAGAGGCTGTGTCGTGGGTCGCTGATTGTCGCCCCGACGAGAAACGCGACCGATCCTGCAAGGGCCAGTCCCGTGGTCCACGGATACCCCCTGGTTCGATACGGACGGGGGAGATCAGGCTCCTTGCGCCGCAGCACGAACACGGCCGCGAACGACAGCATGTAGTTGGCGACGAAGAAAAAGGTCAGCATGGCGATCACCGCCTCGAACGTCCGCGTGAGAAGGAATGCCACGGCGACGAGGGCGCTCGCGAGCAATGCGGCGATCGGCGTGCCACCCTGGTTCAAACGCGTCGCGCGGCCGCTCGCCAACCCATCTCGGCCAAGGCCGAACACGATGCGCGAAGCCGCCAGCAGGCAGGCGATGATCGTACTCGGCAACGCCAGGATGACCACCCAGCGCACGACCGCATCGCCACGCGCGCCGAAGATCTGACCCGCGGCGGTCGCAGCCGGCAGCTGCGACTGCGCCATGGCCGGCAGCGACACCACATGGAGAAAGCCCGCGTTGAGCGCGAGGTAAATGCATATGATCAGCGCGAGGCCCCCGAGGATCGAGCGCGGAAGCTCACGCCCGGGGTTCTTGACCTCCTCGGAGAAGTAGAGCGGAGCCGTCCACCCGTCGTACGTGTAGATGACGCCCTGCATCGCCACCACAAACCCTGTCATGGTCGGGACCGCGGCTCGCGCGGCGCTCAGTGCGGGAGCCACCACCGACCCGCGATACGAGAAACAGGCCACGACCAGGGCGGTCAGCCCAACGGCCTTGACCGCGCTCGAGATGCGCTGGGCGCGATCACTCGACCTGACGCCGCTCCACAGCACGGCGGTGAACACGGCCGTCACTCCAAGGGCAACGAGCACCGTGTGTCCCGCCAATGGGGGAGCGAGGACTCCTGCCGACTCCGCGAGGACAATGCCGACGGCAGCGACGGTGCCACAGGTCGATGCCCAGTCACTCCAACCCACGACGAACCCGACGTAGGGTCCGAACGCACGCTCAGCGAAGACGTACTGGCCGCCGGACTGTGGCAGCATGGCGGCGAGCTCCGACAGCGCATTGGCGCCAAGCATCGCGTACACGCCCCCAGCGATCCACGCGACAAAGAAAAGGCGCAGGTCCGGGAGAAGCGCCGCGACGTCGCCAGGCGCGCGCAAAATGCCCGCACCGATCGTCAGTCCCACGGAGACCGCGATCCCGAAGGCCAGTCCGAACGCGCGACGGAGGGCGATTCGCGCGGGGCGTGCCGGCGCGGCTGCGACAGGTATGGCGGTCACGAGGTGAGCACGATGTGAGACGGATGAAGGAATCGAGCCGCGTACGTCGGGCCGACCGCAAATGCCTATCGACTGGCGCACGCGAAGGCACAAAGGTGCAGCAAGGCGTACCGGCGCGCCACGCAGCGACGCGCCACTTCGCCCCGTCAACGACTATTCGCGGAACGCGGCCGCTGCGCGGCGGAGGCGCTGGGTCATCGAATCCCAGGGAGGATTCTCATACACGTCGATCGCGCCAGCGACATGCGTGCCGATGACGCGGATCGCGGGCCACGCCACATCGTGACTACTGCGGGCCGCTGTGGTACTCGGCGATCGGGGGTGGTACTCGAAGTTGCCGCCAAACGTATTGCCGGCGTACTCCACACGGAACCCGTCGGGCAAGCCGATCTCCAGGTGCCCCGCGAACACCGCGGCTTCGATTGTCGTCGTCTGCGACGTGAATCGCGCTCGGCGGAGATCGAGCCGGATCTTGCCCACCACCGCAACGACGCGGAAATGAGCGGGCACGAGCCAATCGCCCCCACGCGCCGAGCTGCCGAGGAATGCGACGACGCCACCGGGCATCGGCACCGGCTCGTCCGCGGCGACGGCGTCAGAGGATTTTCGAGCCACGGGCGGGAGGTTGGACGCGGCCGACGTCATACCTCGGATTACGGCGAAATACCTGCCCTGGTTTCAGCCGGACCCGGCGCTTATGCGACGCGCCCGATTACCATTGTCCGGTGTACATCCTCCTCGCTCTCTTGACGTCGGTCTTGTACGGCGGGGCCGATTTTCTTGGCGCCATCGCGAGCCGTCGGGCGGCCGTCCTGGTCGTGTCGGGTGTCTCGCAGGCGGCCGGGCTCATCGCGATGGCGCTAGCGGTGGCGCTCCTGCCGCGGGCACACCCAGTGCCGGCCGATTTCTTGTGGGGTGCGGCGACCGGGGTCGCCGGCGCGTTCTCACTGGGCTTCTTTTTCTCGGCGTTCGCGATCGGCCGCATTGGTGTCGTGGCACCCATCGCTGCCGCGGTTGGCGCCGCAATCCCCGTGCTCGTTGGCGTTGCGCTCGGCGAGCGGCTGGGGCTGTTCGTCTGGGTCGGCATTGCGCTGTCGGTGGCCGCCATCGTGCTCATTGGATGGGAGCCCAATCCGCTCCCGGTGGCTGGAGACGCGCCGGCCGGCGGCGCGCCGCGGCTGGACCGCTCAGTTGTACTGGCATTGGCCGCGGGCCTCGCGATCGGTGCCTTCTACAGTTGCCTCCAGCGCGCGACGGCCGGCTCCGGGTTGTGGCCGCTCCTCGTCGCCCGCGCCGTGTCGTGCCCGGCCCTCTTTCTCGCTGCGCGAGTGAGGGGGCAGACTCTCAGCAGCTTGCGGGGCGTGGTCCCGATCGTGGTCGGCTCAGGTCTACTCGACATCGTGGCCAACATCTGCTACTTCGTTGCGGTGCACCACGGTCCGCTGAGCGTCATCGCGACGCTCGCGTCGCTCTACCCAGCGGCCAGCGTGTTGCTCGCGTACATCATTCTGCGCGAACACCTGCACCGGCGCCAAGTCGTCGGGCTCGCCGTGGGCACCGCGGCGATTGCGTTGATCTCGAGCGGCGCGGGATAACGAGAGCTCGACGCGGATCGTGGATGTCGGTGTCGTTCCCGGGTTGCCGCGTCCGTGCCTTATTGCTGCTCGTACCCGAGCACCTGCCTGTCCTGCAGATACTTGTCGAACCACGCGAGAATGTGAGCGAGCCGCTCCACGCGGTGGCGCGGCTTCCCCGATCGCGACAACTCGTGCGTCTCGCCGGGGAAGGAGACCATGACGGTCGTTCGGTGCAGCGCCTTCAGCGCGCGAAACATTGTCATGCCGCCGGAGCCTGACGGAGTGCGACTGTCGGCTTCTCCCTCGATCAGCATCAGCGGGGTGGTGACCTGCTGGATATAGGTGATGGGTGAGCGTTGTGCGTAGTCCGCCGGGTCCTGGAACGGTGGCTCACGGAACCAGGAGGGCGTGAAGAGCGTGAAATCGGCGGTGTACCACCACGCCGCCCAGTCGGCGATCGATCGCTGGGACACGGCTGCCGCAAACCGATGCGTGTGCCCTACGACCCAGTTCGTGAGAAGGCCGCCACCGCTGCCGCCCGTCACGCCTAGCCGCTTGGGGTCAATGTACCCGCGTGCGAGCATCGTATCGACGCCGACCATCAAGTCCCGGTAGTCATCGCCCGGATAGTGATACTGAATGACGTTTCCGAATGCCTCACCATACGACGTGCTCCCGCGCGGGTTTGGCAGCAGAACGACGTATCCGCGTGCCGCCATCACCTGGGCTTCGTGGAAGAACGTCTCGCCATACGCTGCGTGCGGGCCGCCGTGAATGTTGAGGATCAGCGGGTACTTCGTGCCAGCCGCGAAGTCAGGCGGCTTGTAGATCCACGCCTCGATCATCTTGCCGTCGAAGCTGCGATAGGAGATGCGCTCGGGCGTGGACAGGTGCAGCCCGGCCATCAACGAATCGTTGACATGGGTGAGTTGCGTCAGCGATCGAGTAGTCGGGTCGAGCACGTAGAGATCACCGATGTGCGTCGCATCGCTCAACGTGACTGCGAACCGCGCGCCATCGCTCGTCGCGGTGTACGCAACCACATCGTGATCGCCTGTCGTGATGGGCTCAACACGATGCGAAGCCAGATCGATACGGACGAGGTTCGACCGGCCGTGCTCAGTCACCGCTGTGATGATGCTGCGGCCATCCGATGACCACACCAGTGGACTCGAGCCCGAGCCTCCGCGCGGCGGGTGCTGATCGCCCGTCAGGCTACTGCCAACGTCCGTGTCGCCTCCTCGCAGCCAAGGCGTGACGGCTCCCTCGTGCACCACGAACACGCCCGACTGGGTGAATGATTGGCGGTGTGGCGGGTTGAGGTATCCGACGAACGCATAGTCATGACCATCGGGCGATTGCTCGACATCATGCACCGGACCGTCGATGTCGATGACCTTGTCCAGCGTGCCGCCGTTGGCCGGGATCGCGTATTCGTCGTCGTCGGGGTTGTCGTAGTACGGCTCTGCCACCCGGTCCGACAGGAAACGGATACGTGTCCCGTCGCGCGTCCACGCGATGGCCTCCTCGTTGTATTGTCCGAACGTCAGTTGGCGCGCCGGGACGGGCCCGTCTCCACTAACTGGGATGTCAACCCGCCAGACGTGTGAGTGACGAGTCGGGTCCAGCCATCCGCGATCGTTGCTCCGGTACTCGGCGCGGGTAATGACGCGGACGTCGCTCAAGAGCTTCTTCGCTGCCGAGTCCTTTACGGCGGCTGCGGTGTCACGCGGGAGGGCTTGACTCGAGAATGCAATCGCGGCGCCGTCGGGCGACCAGACGCCAGGACTGGCGCCCTTCGGGACGTCGGTCAGCTTGCGTGGCTCTCCGCCGGCAAGGGGGAGCAGGAAGAGTTGCGATCCGGACGTGTCGTCGCTCGCGCGCAGGAAGGCGATCGTGCGCCCGTCGGCCGACCATCGAGGCGCTGCGTCGCGAGGTCCGATCGTCAGGCGTCGGGCCGATCCGTGGCCGTCGGCGGACACGATCCAGATGCTCGTCTCGTAGCGGTTTTCCTTTTCGTTGATCGCGACGAGCGTATACGCGACGAAGGCGCCGTCGGGTGAGATCCGCGGGTCCGCGACCCAGTGGAAGGCCAGCAGGTCGCGATCGGTCATTGCGCGACCCTGTGCGGCGAGCGGTCGCGGCGCGGCTGCCGCGACGAGCGCTACGAGTCCGGCGAAACACGCGTGAGGCCTCATATGGTCTCCGGCGGGCGCTTCGCGCCCGAGAAAGTAGACCCACGGAAAGTAGAAAGTAGACGCGTGCTTCGCACTGTGCAGTTCTTCGTCGCAGTTCTACCTTCTACTCTCAGTCCCTCTACTCTCTCGGGCACGTAGCGCCCGCCCCCGCCGTAATGGATATGCCCGTCGAGCGGTATCGCCTCACCCCCGAACTCGACATCTCGCGTGTCCTTACCGGTCTATGGCAGATCGCGGACATGGAGCGGCACCAGCCGGTCGACGGCGAGGCCGCTGCTCGGGCGCTGTCCGCATACGTCGATGCCGGGTTGACCACGTTCGACATGGCGGACCACTATGGATCCGCCGAGCAGATCGTGGGACGATTCCTCGAGCGACAGGCGAATCGGGAGGACGTCCAGGTCCTGACCAAATGGGTACCGAAGCCGGGTCGGTACACCCGCGCAGACGTCCGCGCGGCGGTCGACCGCTCGCTGCTGCGTCTGCGCATTGAGACGATCGACGTGCTGCAGTTTCATGCCTGGAATTATGCCGATCCCGAGCTGGATAGACTGCCTCTCGTGGCTCGAGGAACTGCGCACGGAGGGCAAGGTCCGATCGGTGGGCCTGACCAACGTCGATACGGCGCATCTCCGGATCGCCGTGCAGAGCGGCATCCGCATTGTATCGAATCAGGTCTGTTACTCGCTGCTCGATCAGCGTCCGCGGAATCGCATGGCGGCGTTCTGCCGAGAGCACGGCGTTGCCCTTCTGGCGTACGGGACGTTGGCCGGCGGCTTGCTGACGGAACGATGGCTGAACCGGTCCGAGCCCGATCGCCAAGCGCTCGGCACATGGTCGGAGATGAAGTACGCACGGTTCATCGACGTCGCCGGGGGGTGGTCGGCCCTGCAGCGGCTGCTCCTGGCCGTGCACATGGTGGCGCTGCGCAACGGCGTTTCGATGGCCAACGTGGCGGCGCGTTACATTCTCGACCGGCCCGCTGTGGGCGGTGTCATCATCGGCGCGAGGCTCGGGCAACGCGAGCATATCTCCGACAGCTTGCGGCTCTTCACGACATCCCTCGCGCCAGAGGACCGCTTGGAAATCGAGACCGCACTCGGAGCGCTCGAGGCGATCCCTGGGGATTGCGGGGACGAGTACCGGCGGCCGCCCTTCCTGACGGCATCGGGCGATCTGAGTCATCACGTCGAGGAGTTCCCGCCGCCATATCCGGTGGAGTCCCGGCCCGAGGGGCGAGACGTGGTGTTGACAGGTACCGCATGGGAGGCAGTCGCGGGCTTCTGCCGCGCTCTGCGGCGCGGCAATCGTATCTGGATCTCCGGGACAACCGCGACGCATGGCGCTCGCGTCATCGGGGGATCCGACGCAGCGGCGCAGATGCACTTCATCGTCGATAAGATCGAAGGTGCGCTACACAGTCTCGGTGCACGGCTTGCGGACGTGGTCCGCACCCGGGTCTACGTGCGTCGCCTGTCCGACTGGGAGGCCGTCGCGCGCGTGCACGGTGAGCGGTTCCGTGAGGTCCAACCGGCGAACACACTCGTACAGGCCGGCATAGTGGGCGACGATTATCTCGTCGAAGCCGATGCTGAGGCTGAACTGTGAACCGGCGCTTACGTATCCGGGTTCGTCGCCCAGACCGTCGCGCTGGTGATGAAGGCGCGGTCGTCGAGCGCGAGCATGTCGGCGATCACATTGGCGATGTCCTCGGCGTGGAGCTTACGCGGGTTGTCCGGGCGCGCTGCGCGCCCAGCTGCCTCATGAAACGGCGTGAGGACCTCGCTCGGATTCACCTGCATGACGCGGATGTTGTCTTTGCGAAGCTCGGCTCTCCACACCTCCGTCAGCCCGGTCAGGGCCCATTTCGTGGAGGCGTAGGCAGAGGAGTTCGGGCCGGCACGTTGCCCTGACGTCGACCCGACGTTGACGATTGTCCCGGTTTGGCGTGTGATGAAATGTCGCGCCGATTCGCGCGCGACCAGCGTCGCGCCCAAGACGTTCGTTTCCCAAACGCGGCGCATATCGGCGGCGGTGACTGCAACCAACGGCGCAAAGAGCCCCATCCCGGCGTTGTTGATGAGCACGTTGTAGTCACCGAGCTCTCGCAGCACCGTGTTGACGACCCCTATCACTTCGTGTTCGTCAGTGATGTCCGCTCGGATGGCCAGCGCCCCAGTCTCTTTGGCGGTGCGCTGCAACACGTCTTCCCGCCGGCCCGCGATGACCACCCGGGCACCACGGTCGACGAGGGCCTTGGCGGTTGCGCGACCAATTCCGGTGCCACCGCCCGTGATGAGGGCTCGTACGTTCTTGAGGAGCATGGAAGGCGGGGATCAGAGGGGCGGGCGCTAAAGCGCCCGAGAGAGTAGAAGCACAGAATGTAGAAAGTAGACAACTCTGCAGGGCATTTGCACTCCATCTACCTCCGACGTTCGGCGGCGTCGCGACGAGCCGCAGCAACACCACCGTCCCTTCGAGCGCTAGGGTCGCGGCGACGGAGCGGCCGCCCCTGCAACCGCCATTTGGAGTTGCTCCGCAATCCTGGTCAATCCGTGCTCGAGTACGGCGCTGTCGACCCCCAACCCGATCCGTACATACTCGGGCGCTCCAAAAAAGTGGCCCGGCACGACGCGCGTGCCGCGTGCACGTGCGAGGGTGTCGGCGAAGCGCCACACATTGCCCAGACCGAGATTGACAAACGCCGTCGCCCCAGCCGCCGGCGGCACCCACGTCACGCCGGGCGCACCTTCGATCCACCGGTGCACGAGGTCCCGATTGCGGGCAACCAATTTGATGTGTGGCTCGATGATCGCCGCCGACCGCTCCAAGGCCCGCACGGCGAGGCGCTCGCTCGGGTGCGCGATGATGTTGTCGAAAAGTCCCGCCAAATGTCGCATACGCTCGGCCAACGCCGGCTGGGCCAGCACCCATCCGACTCGCAGTCCGCCGAGCCCCCACACCTTCGTGAGGCTCGACGTGACGATGACGTGAGGCGACACGTGGATCGTTGAGGGCACGCCCGCCTCTCGCAGCCATTCGCCGTATACCTCGTCGACGATGACATAGAAGCCCCGTGTCTCGGCAAGCGCGGTGAGCGCACGGAACTCTGATGGGTCGAAGCGTGCCCCGGTCGGGTTGTGGAGCTCGGACAGCACGACCAAACGCGTCCGCGGGGTGAGAGCAGCACGAATCGCGTCGACGTCGAATCGATACCCGCGCTCGGCCACGCGCAGGACATGGCCGACGCTCGCGCCCCAGAGCGCGGGGACACGCTCCAGTGGATCGTAGCCGGGTCGTTCGACGAGAACGTGGTCGCCTGCCTCGAGCACGGTTGCCATCGCCAGATGGTTCGCCATTGACGTGCCGGCTGCGACGACGACTGAGGCTTCTGGCACGCCGTAGCGCGCCGCGATCCGAGCCACCAGCGGCGGCCACCCGTAGTCGTTGCGCTCATTCAGTGGAGGGTCAGCCTCGAGCGGGCCGAGCAGCGCGGCAGCACACGACGGCACGGCGCTTCCGGCCAGATTGATTTCTGCCGCCGGGAGCTGCTTGACCCAGGTCAGATAGGGGCTCTCCTTGCGATTCGCCCCAGACGGCGGTTCTCCGACGCTCGCGCCGCTCGGCGCCGCGCTCGGTGCCTGTCCGGCAGCCATCACGCGCCTCCTTCGGCCGCGGCGCTCGTCCGGCGGCGCGATCCTGCACGCCAGATCGCGTAGATCGGGACACCAAGAAAGATCAGGCAGAACCCGAGCAGCGCGTTGTGCGGATTCGAGCGAATGCTACTGAGGACCACATAGCCGGCTGTCACGATGAATGCCGCTGGCACGACGGGGTATCCGGGGGCGCGGAAGTACGGGACATTACCGCTCGAATCGTGTCGTCGGTAGACGAAGATCGTGGCGGTGATCAGGGCGAAGAAGATCCAGTCACCGAACACCGTGTAATCCAACAGTTGGCCGTACGTCCCTGACCAGGTGAGCACGACTGCCCACACGGCTTGCGCCAGCAGCGCGACGACCGGTGTGCGGTACCGCGGGTGCAGCACGGCCGCCCGCGCGAAGAACAGTCCATCCGCCGCCATTGTCTGAAGGATGCGTGGTGCGGACAGAATGGTAAGGTTGACGAAGCCGAACGACGACGCGGCGATACCAAGTCCGATGAGCGTGCCACCCACAGGACCAACGGCGCGGCGCATCGTGTCCGATGCCGGCGCCGTGCTGGCGGCGAGACCGGTGGGCCCGAGCGTGGCGACATACGCGGCGTTGGCCGCGACGTAGACGATCACGACAATCGCCATGCCGAGTATCATGGCGCGCGGCAGCGTCCGCACCGGATCCTTCATCTCGCCGGCCACGTTGTTCGCGTGCGCCCATCCGCCGTAGGTGAACAGGACCGGGATGAGCGCCACGCCTATGACGCGTACGAGATCATCACTACCGGTCGACGCCGCTGCCGCGGCGGGTGTGGCGTGAGATCCTGACGAAAGGCCGACTGCGATGCCGGCAGCGACGAGCGCTGCGAGCGCCACCAGCTTGAGCAGCGTAAAGATGTTCTGCGTAGTCGCGCCCGCCCGGATCCCGAAACAGTTGACGACGGTCAATGCGAGGATCGAGGCGACAGCCAACGGGCGAACCGCGGCAGACGACATACCCGCGAGATCGGCAGTATAGCGAGCGAACGTGACCGCGACGGCCGCCATGCCACCGGTATTGATCACGACGAGAAACGTCCACCCGTAGAGAAACGCCGGCAGCGGCCCAAAGGCCTCTTTGAGGTAGACATACCCGCCGCCCGCCTGAGGTCTACGACCCCCGAGCTCGGCAAATGTGAGGGCACCAGCAACCGCGATGACGCCGCCCAGTACCCAGACGCCGAGGACCGCCGTGCTGGTGTGAACGCGTTGGGCCACCACCGCCGGACTGAGGAAGATCCCGGCGCCGATGATGCCCCCGACCGTGACCATCGCCGCATTGAAGGTCCCGAGGCGGCGAGCGTACTCAGTGACGGGAGGCGGATTCGACATGGCCGGCGCCGAAGATACCGGCGGCGCGGGCCCCCGGACAGAGCGCTACCGCGCTGACAGCGCGCGCAATTCGACGGGTGGGTCGCCGCGGAAGATCGGGTGATCGGGCACATCGAATCCGGAGTTCCGGATCAGATCGAGCCCTGATACCGACAACACGTATTGGGCGAACGCGATCGCCAGTGCCGGATGCGCCGCCGCGCGGGGCACGGTGAGCCCATACAGGATGGGGGCGCCGTAGATGGTCGCGGTGTCGGCAGTCGTGCGGCCGCCGGGGATGCGCGCCTTGGCCGCTGCGTACGACGCAGCGAAGGCGGTGTCGCCGAGATTGATGGGTGAGGGCAACTCCAGCCACTCGAGCTCGTGCTCGGCCGCGAGCGTTCGGTAGGTCGGCATGTAGTCGATCGTGCCGTCAGCGAACTTGGCCTCCAACTCACCGTCGCTTGGGCCGAAGTCCGTCACGGGCATCGCATGCTCGAGCATCGCAGAGAGCCGTGGCCGCAAATAGTAGCGTGCGGCAAGCTCGAAGAACATCAAGGCGCGGTACGCGCTGGGGTCATCGTTTGGGTCACCGCGTGCGCCGTGTACGTCGGGCTTGCTCAGCACATCCGACCAGTTCCGCGTGTTGATCTCATCCGCGTACTTCGAGTTGGACGTGTAGGCGAGCACGATTGCGGATCGCGCAAATCCGGCCGACCAGGCGGCGGCCCGCGGCATGAGCAGCGCGTCGATCAGCGTGTCGTCCCCTGACACGAAGACGTCGGGGATTTGCACAGAGTCCGCAATGGCGCGGGCGACGGCGACACTCCCACCCGTGAGAATCTCCGGGGCGACGCCCGGGTGTCTCGCCGCGAACTCGGCGGCCAACTTGCGGACCGTCGACGTCAGGCTGCGGGGAGTTGTTATGATGAGCCGTCCGCTCAGTGAGTCGGATCCGGCGAACGGCGCAGCACCTGGCTGCGCGCGAGCGTCGGCCGATACGATGAGCAGGAGGGCACAGACCGGCGCCCACGCGCCGATCCGGGATCGCCAAGTCTGAGGTCCGCAAGCCATCATTCCATCCCGTGTCGATCGTGTCGGCGCAGCCCGTGCCGTACGCGACGCGCTTAGTAGACGCGTATGACATTGGTCCGGTGACACTCGTGACTCGTCGTATCGCCGTACTCGTCTTCAATGGGTTCGCCGACTGGGAGCCCGCGTACGCGCTGACCGGGGCGCGGCGTTGGGGCGGCCGCTCCGTCACGGCCGTCGGCTACGACCGGACGACCGTCGTTTCCATGGGCGGGCTCCGCGTCGAGCCGGAGGCCGTGCTCGAGAGCGTAACGCCGCCAACCACCGAGTTGCTGCTCCTCCCCGGCGGCGACGCGTGGCTCGACGCCTATCCATCGTCCCGACTGGAGCGGGTATTGGGTGAGCTGACGGCTGGCGGCGTGACCGTCGCGGCGATCTGCGCGGCGACAGTGGCGGTCGCCCGGGCCGGACTGCTCCGTGGCCGTCGCCACACCAGCAATGGCGCGGCCTACCTGCAGCACCACGCGCCAGGGTACGAGACCCCTGCGCTCTACGTGGAGATGCTCGCCGTATCGGACAGCGGTGTGATCACGGCATCGGGCCTGGGCGCGGTCGAATTCGCGCGCGAGATCTTCGCCGCGCTCGGCATTTTCAGGGAACCCGACCTCACGTTGTTCGTGGACATGTACCGCGGCGGACACATCCGGCCGCCCGACCCGAGCGCACCGACGCGCTGACTTAGTTGACTTTGCCGGACGTCTGCGCAGTGAGCGCGGCAACGGCGGTCTCGTGGACTGGCGCATCGATGCCCATCGAGCGTGCGAGACGGACGACGGTGCCACTCAGCGCATCAATCTCAGTCGGGCCCCCCCGTTCGAGATCCGCGAGGAAGCTTGGACGGGTGCCGTCGGGCAGGCCTTCGAGGGCGCCAAGCGTGCGACGCACATCCTCGTCTGAGTAAGGGACGCCCGAGGCACGCGCGACTGCGACAACTTCACGCACCGAACGGTCAATGACGGTGCGGCCAAGAGGTGCCGCGCGCACGGCGCCAATCGGCCGCCGTGCGAGCCCGCACAAGGCAGCGAGCGTCGTCAGTCCGGCGAATTTCCGCCACAGCTCGAGTGTGATCGTTTCGGTAACGTCGGTGTCCACGCCAGCTGCGCCCAGCGCGGAGGCCAGCGCTCGTGCCCGCTCCGAGATCGTGTCGTCCAGCTCGCCAATCACAATGCGTAGCAGCGCGCCCGTGCGGGTGATCACCCCTGGCGCTGTGCGCTCCGTGTTCACGTAGGCGATGCCGCCCAAGATGCTGGCGCGCGGCACCCCGAGCGCGATCAAGCGCTCGGTGATGTCCACGCCGTTGAGTAGGGGAACGACAGTCGTGCCGGCTTCGGCCAACGTACGAAGCGCCGGCCCGACTGCGGGAAGCGAGTAGGTCTTGACCGCCAGGATCGTGTGCGGTGCGCCCAGCAGACTGGACGGGTCGTCGGAAGCGGACAGCGCTGCCACGAAGGTTGAGCCGTCGGCTTCGCGAATCTCGATGCCGCCCCGCTGACGGATCGCATCCAAATGTGCACCTCGCGCCAGGAGGTCGACGTGGTAGCCGGCCTGTACTAGTCGCGCACCGAAATATCCACCGATGCCGCCAGCTCCGACGATCGCGATTCGTCCACGCGCGGTTGCGGGATCCAGCGAGCGCGCCTTTGGCTTTCCCTCCGGCAGGGCCGGCATCTCTTACGCTTCTGGCTCGTCCGACTCGTCGGGTGTTGGATCGGCCTCTGTCAGCGGCTCGACCGGCAGATTCACCGCCACGGCCGCGGGCGGTTGCGCGGCGAGCTCGGCCGCGTCAGCGCCCTGCGCCACGGCAGCGGTTTCGGCGATCGCCTCTGCGGGCGTCGGTGTGGCCAGCGATTCCACGTCGCGTTCCAGCGCCGCGACGACATGTCGTGCCGCGTCGGCAACGCGTTCGCCAAGGCCATGATCCGGATGAGTCACGTCGTGCCTCCTAGGGAAGAGCTCGCGGGCCGTCGGTGCGTGGTCGACTACCCGTCGCCTCCGCGGCGCCGGCGCGAGCGCGCGTCCTGCGCATCCGCAGCGTCATAGGCCGCGAGGGCCCACGCTGCCACGTCGCCCGGTGCGTACGCGGCGCCGACGGCACCTGGCAGGCGCGCGCTCGCCCGGCGGACGAGTGCCGTCACTCCGCCCGAGAGCTGCTGCCGGCGGATACCTGTCAAACGCATCACGCGGCCGTACGCCGCCATTGCTGCACGCAAGCGCGCTCGCACTGCCCGCCACTCTCGAGGCTTCGTCCGCTCAGGCATCGGCCAAGCCAGCATCGAGAGGACGCGGGCACAGACGGCATCGAGTGTCGGCGTTGGCTCGATCCCGCGAACGATCGCCGGGGCGGATCGCACGAACATCACAGACTCCTCCACTGCAAGACGACGGCCTACGGTTCTCCGCGCGCACCGGCGGGTCTCACTCCACCGGTGGCGCGACGCTCCCTACACACATACTAACACCGTACCGCGCTCGCACGGATGCCCGGGTGCGCCACGACCATCGCTCGCCCTTGGTCGGTGCTGGGCCGTCGCCGGCGGGACGCAAACGCCGGGCTTGGGGTCACGGGTCTCGGATTTCGGGAACGTCACCGGCCACACGGCATGACTGCGGCCTTCAGCCGCGTTCATCGGCCTCGGCGTCCTGACTTTGCGGAGGTCGACCACGGCTTGTGCCTGCTGGACGGGGCTCCGGGACGCACACCTGATGCCGGGTTGGCGCGCGCGTCACGGTCGACCGACTCTGGCCGGTGGCGGGGTGCGCCCGCGGCTGGCGGGCGCGGCTTGACTGGGCGGCGGTTCATTGGAGTGGGCGGTAATGGGGCAGGCATCGAACAGCACTTACCCAATCTATCGGGCGGTGGTGCACCAGGAGGTCGGTGACCAATGGCATGGCGCGCCGAAGCGAACTGTCAAACAGCGCGGCGCGGGCACAGTTCGCATCGCGTCCATTGAATTCGAATTGTCGAGGCCAACCGCGTCCATGCGAGCTTGACCGACGCCACACGCCCTCCGACACAAGTGTGAAACCTGGGCTGCAGGTTGCCGTATGGATGTGTGAACGATGCGCACACTCGAGTGGAACGTGATCGGAGGCCGCTCGGAAGGGGTCAATGGGGTGGCGGATTGGCACATCACAAGAACTGCACGAATGCACGTGTGATTTCCTCCCAACCCTTTCCACGTGGCCAGTGTCCAAGTGGTACGAAGAATGAGAACTCACACTACGGTGCGCGCGTTACGCGTCGGAGGATGCTGTCATGGAAGCGCCCTGGAAAGCCGGTGATACCGCTTCTGCACATTGCCCACGCTGTGACGATATCGTCACGGCGAACTACGCACGGCGCTCGATTGCCCTGCCTCGGACGCGGCTTCATGTGCGCGATGTGCTCGTGAGCGTTTGCGACCGCTGCGGCGAGATGCTCGCGCTGCCGCGCCAATCGATGGCGCAGTTGATGGAGGTCAGCGCGGGGAAGTGATTGCGAATTGCGCCGCTCCGCGTTAGGCCAAACGGCGGGGTCAGGGGTCGGGGGTCGGGGGACTGCAACAAAACTGCGAGGGCGAGTCTCGTGCAGCGGGGCTCGCCCTCGTAGTTTGTTCCCCTGGCCCCGCCGGCGCCTGTCGCGCCGGAGAAAGTAGAGGATCGGAGAGTAGAGGGGCAGACAACGGCAACGGGACTCGAGCTCAGTTGTGTCGTTTCTACTTTCTACTCTCTGAGGTGCTACTTTCTCGGGCGCGTGCGCGCCCGTCCCTGACCCCGCTCTTCGGAGGTCCAAGTGTTCAATGACTTCAAGGCCTTCATCATGCGCGGCAATGTCGTCGACCTTGCCGTCGGTGTGATCATCGGTGCGGCCTTTGGTGCGATCGTCAAGTCGCTCGTCGATGACATGCTCATGCCCGTAATCGGCCTGGCAACGGGCGGCATCGATTTCTCGAGTCACTTCATCTTGCTGAAGGCGGGCACGAAGATCCCGCCGCCGTACACTACGCCAGCGGAAGCCAAGTCGGCCGGCGCCGTCACGATCAACTACGGCAGCTTCATCAACACCGTCATCACGTTTCTGATCGTCGCGTTCTGCGTGTATCTGTTGGTGCGCGGCCTGGCGAAGCTGTACCACACGCATGCCGCGGCGCCGGCGACCAAAGGCTGTCCATATTGCACCAAGAGCATTCCGCTCGCTGCGAAGCGGTGCCCGGAGTGTACGAGCCAGCTGGCGTGATCAGGGGTCAGGGGTCGGGGGGTCGGGGGGTCGGGGAACGACAACGGCAACCGCAAGAAAATGGGCGGCCTGAAGGCCGCCCCTACATGTTGCTGCGCGCGGTGTTGCTTCCGAATTTGTCGACATGCTCATGAATCGTCAGAGAGGCTCCTAGCGACCATCACGCACGCCGACATGTAGGGGCGGGCTTTTAGCCCGCCCCTCTTGTTTGCGGTTGCCGGTGCTGTTGGCTGACCCCTGACCCCTAACCCCGCCGTTACCGCTTCACGTCCAGCTTGATCAACTGCTCGACCGTAATTCCTTCCGCTTCTGCCTGGAAGTTGAGCACCACGCGGTGCCGCAGGACGGAGAGCGCGATGCTGTGCACGTCCTCGAGGTCCGGGATTGCGCGGCCGTCCATTGCCGCACGGGCCTTGGCTCCGAGGACCAGGTACTGCGATGCCCGAGGGCCCGCGCCATAGCTCACGTACTTCTTCACTTCGGGCGTTGCTTCGGGGGCCGCCGGACGCGTCGCCCGAGCCAGGCGCACCGCGTACGCGACGATGCTCGGCGGAGCCGGCAGCCGGCGGACGAGGTGTTGCAACTCGGAGAGCCGTTCCGCGTGGAGCACGGCGACGACGGTGGCGGTGACATCGCCGGTGGTCGCGGCGACAATCGCTTCTTCCTCAGTCTTGGACGGATAGTCGACGCGCAACTCGAACATGAAACGATCCAGTTGCGCTTCGGGCAGCGGATACGTGCCTTCCTGCTCGATCGGGTTCTGCGTCGCCAACACGAAGAACGGCTCCGGCAGGTGGTGCGTCTGACCTGCAGCGGTGACTGCGTGCTCCTGCATTGCCTGCAGTAACGCGGCCTGTGTCTTCGGCGGTGCCCGGTTGATCTCATCGGCCAGCACGACGTTGGCGAACACCGGGCCCTGCGCGAATCGAAACGCGCGATGGCCGGTTGCCTGGTCCTCCTCGAGCAGCTCTGTGCCGGTGATATCGCTCGGCATGAGGTCGGGCGTGAACTGCACCCGGGAGAACGTCAGCTCCAGTGCTTGCGCGAGCGTTTGCACCAAGAGGGTCTTGGCGAGACCCGGCACGCCAACGAGCAACGCGTGCCCACCGGCCAGGAGCGCGGCGACCAGGTTGTCGACCACGGTACGCTGGCCGATGATGCGCTGGGCGATTTGCGACACCAGCGCGCTACGCGCGCGCGCCAGCTCATCGAGAAGCTGGACGTCGCGGTCGTCGGCTGCGACGCCGACATGTGTCCGAACAGTGGGGGCGCTCACGACCGGAATCTAGTAGGGGCAACGCAATGCGTCGCCCTCCTGCCGTGAAAACCTACGGCAACGCGAACGGCGCTGTAGACTCGACCGGGTAATTCGTGCTCGTCAGCGTCGCGACTGCGGTCAACGGCCCGTGGAGTGCGGGTTGCCGCCACCGCGCCGTGTAGGTGATCGACGCGTGCGAGTCGAGCGGTTGGTTGCGCAACGCCTGCGTGAACATTTGCCCGCTTCCCCATCGCCAGACGGCGTCGCCCGCTGCGTCCATCACGGTGAGATCGTGCGTCTGTCCGTTCGGGAATGTGAGCTCGAGTTTCTTCGCTGACGTGTTCGTCACGCGCAGGACGAATCGAACCTCTTCGCCGCGAACCGTGACGTCGAGCGTTGTCGCAAGCGGATTGGTCGCTGTTGCTTGGGGCGCCACCGCTGAGGCCGTCGTCCGCTCGCTCCCAGGGCCGGTCGTCGTCCCCGCCATGACGAGCGAGAACTCGCGCGCGCGCGACCCGCAAGCGATTGCCAGCCCTATGGTGCCGAGCAGAGCGACGAGGTTGCGGGCGTGCATGGTGCGACTTGCCTCGGACCGGCCGCGACCGACACGCGGCCGCACTGGGGGATTTATCACGAATTTGTTATCCACAAAATTATCAACAATACTTCAGGTCGTCAAGGAGATTCTGCAGTGTAAGTGATATTTACGCTATAACTTGCCGTTCGTCTACCTATGCTGTACCGGTCGGGTTAATCAACACGCACCAAGCAGGACCGTAGGGGCCGAAACTTAGTTGCCGGGCGCGGACGGCGCCGGTACATTGCCCCCGCGATGGCGGACCAGGACAGTGGCGAGGGCCAGCGGCCACAGGCGCCGCGGCCGGGGTCCCGACCGCTCGGTCTAGGCGTGGCAGCCGCCGGCGGCATCGAGTTCACGGTCGCAATCCTGGCGGGTCTCTTCGTCGGGCATTGGCTCGACCGGCGAATCGGGACCGGACCGTGGCTGCTCATTCTGGGGGTCTTCGTGGGCGCGGCGGCGGGATTCTACAATCTGTATCGAGCCCTTACGACGGCTCAGCGTCCGCCGCGGTCACGGAGTGGCGATGACGGCCCCGCAGCGAGCGATCGCTAGATGCATGCATCGACGGTCCGTCCGACGCGCCCACGGTCGATCATCGCCTTCGCTGCCGCGGCAGCGGCGCTGATAGGCGCCTCGGCCGCTCTCCTGGCGCTCGCGATCAAAAGTCCCGCCGGCACCCACGCGCTCGTGACGAGCGCCATGGCGGCCTGGGTGGTCCAGGTGATCGCGTTCGCCATCGCGCGCTGGGCCGTTCCACGGCCGACGCGTCCCATCATGACGGCGTGGGGTGTGGGCATGATTCTGCGCTTCGGTGCGGTGGTGGCCTACGCGCTGATCGCGGTGCGGGCGCTCGAGCTGCCTCCAGTCCCCGCACTGCTCAGTTTCGTGATATTTTTGTTCGTGTCGACGTTGCTCGAACCATTCTTCCTGCGTTCATGATCAGATCTGCGATCCATGCCGTGCTCCGCGGTGCATCGCGCCGCGTTCGTTGGACACGTTCGCCGGTGTTCGCGCTGGTGTCGCTCTTGGTCGTCGCCGCGCCTGCCGCTGCGCAGGCGTATCCGACATGCTGGGGCGCGCCCGCGCCTGCGTCCGAGGCCCCCGCGGATGACATCATTCTCCCCCACATCACCGATTCGCACGAGCTCGATCTGCCGTACTGGCGGTCGCCATTCGTGTGCACGAAGGCGCTGCCGCGCTGGGCGCCTATCCGCGTTGGACCGCTTTCGATCGACATGTCGCCGACGAAGCATGTGGTCTGGCTGGGGATTGCCGCGTTCCTCTGCATGGTCACGCTGCTGTCGGCGGCCCGATATCATCGCTCCCACCTGAAGACGGAAGCAGCACCACGCGGCTTCGCGGCCGGCGTGGAAGCGATGGTGCTGTATCTGCGACAGACCGTCGTGCTCCCCAACGTCGGGCCGAACGCCGACGCGTATACGCCGTACATCCTGAGCGTCTTCTTCTTCATTCTGTTTGCGAACCTTGTGGGCTTGATCCCTTATGGGTCGACCGCCACCGGCAATGTCTCCGTGACTGCGACGATGGCGATCATCTCGTTCGTTGTCATTGAGATTTCCGGCATGCGGGCGCTCGGCGCGGAGTATTGGAAAACCATCGTCTACTGGAACACCGACCTGTCGCTGCCAGTGCGCATTCCAATGGCGCTCATCCTGACGCCAATCGAGATCATCTCGAAGTTGACGAAACCATTCGCGCTGACGATTCGATTGTTCGCCAACATGACGGCGGGGCACGTAGTCATGCTGGCGTTCATCAGCTTGATCTTCACGTTCCGGAGCTACTTCGTCGCCATTGTGCCGGTCGGCATGGGCGTCGCCGATTCGTTGTTGGAGATCTTTGTCGCATTCCTGCAGGCATTCATTTTTGCGCTGCTCACGGCCGTGTTCATTGGCCAGATCCGGCAGTCGGCGCACCATTGAGCCGGACGCGATCGCAATGTGCCGTACTCGAGAGACGACCGGTCGCAGCAGAAGGCAGGGGCAGGACAAGAGGTAGGTGAATGAGGAGAGGTGCGCGGATCTCGCTCCACCGCGCGCGTCGGTAGCCGGCCGAGTGGCCGGCGAAGCTCGTTGGGGCCCGGGCCTCGGTGACGAGCAGCGGGGCGCCATGGCGTCGCCGCGGGGCGTAAACAAGTCGGACGGCACCCGCCGGCCGACGGACATGTACCGGAGATTCGGACAATGATCGTTGAATTACTGCAGGGCGCCTCGGACGTAGCGCGCTCAGGGGGCCTGAGCGGAGCTGGCATCGGGGCCGGCCTCGCCGCCATTGGATCGGGCATCGGGATCGGTTTGATTGGTGGTCGTGCCACCGAGGCGATGGCTCGCCAGCCGGAGAATGGCAGGGCAGGTCCAGACCGGGGCATTGATTCTCGCGGCGCTCGTCGAGGGAGTCGCGCTGTTCGCCGTCGTGATCGCGTTCCTGATTCAGCTCAAGTACTAGCCACGCTCGTGACTCAATGACCGTCGCCGCAGCCCAGAGCGCGCCCGGACGGGCTCTGGGTCGCGGCGACCGGGAGAGATACGTGCAACACATTGCAGGTCGATGCATTCATACCATTCGATTCGGACCGCGCCTCGCGCTCGCACTCGCAGTCGCGGGGGCGCCACTGGGTGCTCAGGAAGAGGCCGCCCGTCCAACCGGCAACATCCTGACGCCCAATGGCGGCCTGATGGTCTGGACGCTGGTCATCTTCCTCATCTTGATGTTCGTGCTGTCGAAATTCGCCTTCCGGCCGATCACGGCGGCCGTGGCGGCACGCGAGAAGTCACTCGAGGAGGCGATCGAACAGGCCAAACGCGATCGCGCCGAAGCTGCGGACCTGCTTGGCCAGCAACGGCAATTGCTGGAACACGCACATTCCGATGCGCAGCGTCTCATTGGCGAAGCGCGCGGAGCGGGCGACCGAGTGCGCCAACAGCTGCTCGAGCAGGCGCACGCCCAGCAGCAGGATATGCTCGAGCGGGCACGCAAGGAGATCGACGATGAGCGACTCCGCGCGATCGCGGATCTCCGGCGCGAGGCCGTCGATCTCGCGATCCTCGGTGCCGGGAAGGTGATCGAGAAGAATCTCGACGACCAGACGAACCGGAAGCTGGTGGAGCAGTTCCTCACGACGCTCACACCGCCCAAGGCCGTCCGCTGATGCGCGATTCGACCATCGCGGGGACCTATGCCGACGTCCTCCTCGAGCTGGCGCAGCGGGCCGAAGACCCGCAAGGGTGGGGGAAGATGTTTGGGGACGTGGCGGCGGCCGTCGAGAACGACCGGCAGCTCCGACATTTCCTCGAATCCCCACGGATCGGCGACACGCGCAAGATCGAAGTGCTGCACCGCGCCTTCGCCAACGTCCTGCCGGCACCACTGGTGCGATTCCTGGAAACGCTCGTGCGGCATCGGCGGCAGATGCTCCTGACGCCCATCGCCGTCGAATACAACAACCGGCTCGACGCGTTGGAGGGGCGTGTGCGCGCCGATGTCACCGTGGCTCGCGCATTGAGTGAAAAAGAGCGCGCCGCGCTCGCGGCGCAGCTGACGCGGACCGTCGGCGAGGGCCGATCCGTGGTGCCGGTCGTGCGTGTGTATCCCCCGATCCTGGGGGGCGTGATCGTTCGCGTGGGGGACCGTGTGGTCGATGGATCGGTGCGTACGCGGCTCGCACGCCTGCGACATCTGCTCGCCACGGCCCGATGATTGCTTCGACGCGCCGCGACGACCCATGACGCCGGCTAGCGGAAGCGGGCCCGTCCGCGTGACGGTGGTACCCAAGCCGTGGGGTCACGAGACCATCTGGGCGCACACGGATCGGTACGTCGGCAAGGTACTGCACATCAAGGCGGGACATGCGCTCTCGGTACAGTACCACGATCGCAAGGACGAGACGATCCACCTGCTGTCGGGCGAGATGATCTATCGCGTGAGTGCGCGCCCCGAGGAGCCATTGCGCGACGTTCGGCTGCGCGCCGGCGAATCGTATCGCAACACGCCGGGGCACATCCATCAAATGGAGGCCGTCACCGACTGCGACGTACTGGAGGCGTCGACGCCGCACCTCGACGACGTGGTGCGACTGAGCGATCGCTACGGCCGAGCCGGCACGAGCGCCCCGTGAAGGTCATCATTCCGCTCGCCGGCAAAGGCACGCGGCTCCGGCCCCACACGCACGTCGTGCCGAAGCCGATGATGCGCGTCGCGGGACAGCCGGTGATGTCGTACATCCTCGACGATCTCAGAAAGCTCGGTGACATCGAGGAGGTCATTTACATCACCGGCCACCTCAAGGAAAAAGTCGAAGAGTACGCCCGACGCGCCCTCGATGTGCGCGCGGTGTTCATCGAGCAGGAGGTGCAGGACGGCACCGCGGGTGCAGTCGCGCTCGCGCGACCCTACGTCGATCAGCCGGTCCTCATCATCTTCGTTGACACGATCTTCGACGCCGATCTGTCGGTCATCGACCGCACCGACGCCGACGGCATCATCTGGACCAAGGAGGTCGAAGACTATCAGCGCTTCGGCGTCGTTGAGACGGACGCCAACGGCTTCATGACCCGCATTGTGGAGAAGCCGACGACGTCGGTCTCCAGGAGGGTGAACATCGGCCTCCAGTTCATTCGCGATTGGCGGCTGCTCTACGAAGGCATCGATCACGTGCTGGCGCAGCCACCGAACAAGGGGGAGTACTACCTCACCGACGCGCTGCAGTACATGGTCGATCACGGCGCGCGGATCAAGGCGGTCGAGGTTCGCGGATGGTTCGACGCGGGGAAGCTGGACACGCTGCTCGAGACGAATCGTGAGATGTTGCTGCGTGGCCGGGCCCGGCGTCCCACGGCGCTGCCGGGGTCAACGATCATCGATCCGGTCTACATCGAGGACGGCGTCGCGATCCGCGACGCTCGCGTCGGCCCGAACGTCTCGATCGGGACGGGCAGCGTCATCGAACACTCCGAGCTTCGCGATACCATCGTCGGCCACCAGTCCCAAATCCGACGCTGCACCCTCCACTCGTCTCTCATCGGCGACAATGTGCTGCTGGAGGGCGTACGTGGTGAAGTGACGATTGGGGACCACTCCGAGGTGCGAGCAACGGACTAACCCCGGTGGTTCAGTCCCGCTGCTGTCACCACGACCGTCAACGCCCGCGCCAAGCCGATCGTCCCGTCCGTATTGTCGTACCACTCGCCCACGGTGTGTGTGTCGCCGCCGCGTCCACCCGCTCCCAGCGCGACCGATGGGATGCCGAGGCTGATAGGAACGTTCGCGTCCGTCGATGCCGTCGCTAGGTCCGGCTCACGCCCGACCAACCGGGTGGCCTCGAGGGCGGCGACGACCAGCGGATCGTCCGCGGGGACCTCACCGCCGGGCCGATCACCGATGATGTCGATCGCGACCGACAGCGGGCGTGTGCCGGCGGCCCGACGCGCATTTTCCGATCCGTGTGCGCTCGAGACCGCAGCGCGTACCTCCGTGTCGACACGATCGAGAACCGCTGCGGAAGCGGAGCGCAAGTCGAGCTCGAACCACCCGTCCTCCGGGATGGCGTTGACGGAAATGCCGCCGCCAATGCGGCCGACGCCGAGCGTCGTACGCGGGTCGGCCGGAACGGCGATCGCCCGGATCGTGGCGACGGCCGCTGCAGCCGCATGGACGGGATTGGCGACGCCGTAGGCCGCCCAGCTGTGGCCACCCGCGCCGCGGAATGTCACGCGATAACGGCGTGAGCGCAGGCCGCGGTGCACGACTCGCTCATCGCCGGCGCCATCGAGGGCCACGACGGCCGCGCTGCGGGGGGCCGCATCGCCGAAGAACGCGCGTGCGCCGCGCAAGTCGCCCAGCCCCTCCTCTCCCGTCGTTGCCACGAAATCGATCGGCGCGTCCGTGCGCAGGCGCGAGCCGTCGATGTGCTCGGCCAACGCGAGCATGGCCGCGAGGCCGCGGCCGTTGTCGCTGATCCCCGGACCTGTCAGCCGCGGCCCGTCCGACCGGACGCGAAGTGCCGTCCCTCGCGGGAATACCGTGTCGAGGTGCGCGCACACGACGACCGCCGGCCGGTCGAGGGCGCCCGGCCGACGCCCGATCACATTACCGGCGGCATCTGTGCGGACATTCTGAAGGCCCAACGCACCAAACCGCCGAGCGATCCACGCCGCACGCTCGGCCTCTGCCCCCGTCGGGGCCGGAATCTCGGACACCGCGATCTGGGACCGCACGATGGCGCCATCGCGCACGGCCAGTTGCTCGCGCGCTGAAGCGAGCGCGGCGTGGACTCGTGCGGCGGGTGACCGAGCAAAGGAAAGCACCTTCGTAGATGCACGGCACGGCGGCGGAAACGCAAGGGGACGGGCGCTGTCTCAACAGCAACGCGCGCCGGGCCGGCTGTATCGCTGTTCGAGTTGACGGCGGTAGAACTCGTCCCGCGTGAGCACGCGCTCCTCGGGATGGGCTCGGAGAGCGTGCTCGCAGTAGCGCTCGTAGTTGGGCGCACCCACGACCGCGAGGACGGAAATGCGCACCGCGCGCACCCCCCGCGCGGCCGTCGCTCGCGCCCGGTCAGGCCACCCCCGCGGGCGCACGTTCAGTCGGCCCCCGCGGGCGCAGCACCACGCAGGTGAAATGGGACCTCAGTCGACCCACGGGGTGTCCTGCCACGGACCGCTCGCAGCCACTCGCGCCCCGATTCGGTCACGATCACCGCCACGGCCACCAGGAAGAACCCGGCGACCACCGCGTCGAGGCGGTCGTTGAACGCCGCCCGGGAAGCGGCTGCCGCCGATGCGATACCGGCCGGCACGTGCCCCGCGGCCAGAGAGTCATCGATGAGCCGAGCGTGGGCCAGAAATCCGAGACGGATGTCCTTGGAAAAGATCTTGAGCCAACCAGCCGTCATGGTGACCGTGATCAGCCACGCCAACGGCAGGGCGGTCACCCACGCGTAACGGGCTTTCCCCATTTTGATGATTACAGTCGTGCCGACACAGAGCGCGACGCTTGCGAGCAGCTGGTTGGCAATGCCGAACAGTGGCCACAGCGAATTGATACCACCCAGCGGGTCGGTGACTCCCTGGTACAGGAAGTCTCCCCACATGGCGACGAACAGCGTGCTTGAAAGAATCGCGCCGGGATACCACGACACACGTCCGAGCGGCTTCCATGCGTAGCCCAACAGATCCTGAAGCATGAACCGTCCGACGCGGGTGCCGGCATCGAGCACGGTCAGCAGGAAGAGCGCCTCGAACATGATCGCGAAGTGGTACCACAACGCCATCGCGGTCGCGCTCACGCTGCCCAACGCCTGCGAGAAGATGAACGCCATGCCCACCGCGAGGCTGGGCGCCCCTCCGGTCCGCGACAGGAGCGATTGCTCCCCGACCAGATGCGCGAGATTGGTCAGGTCGGCGGGCGCGATCGAGAACCCCCACGCGCGGATAGCTTGCGCGGCCGACTCGGCTGTCGTGCCCAGCGCGCTCGCCGGGGCGTTCATGGCGAAATAGATACCGGGGGTGAGCGCACAGGCCGCGATCAGTGACAGCACCGCCACGAGCGACTCGGTCAACATCGCGCCGTAGCCGATCAGGCGGGCGTCCGTCTCGCGCTCGAGCATCTTGGGCGTCGTCCCGGAGGCGATCAAAGCATGAAATCCGGATACCGCGCCGCACGCGATCGTGATGAAGGCAAAGGGAAAGACCTTGCCAGCGAAGACAGGACCGCTGCCGTCGGTGAACTGCGTGAGCGCCGGCATTCTGAGGGGCGGCAACACCAGCGCGACCCCGATGGCGAGCGCCAGGACGACCCCGATCTTCACAAAAGCCGAGAGGTAGTCCCGCGGCGCCAACAGCAGCCAGACGGGAAGCAGCGAGGCCGTCAGGCCGTACGCCATCAGCCACCACGCCAGGGCTGTCGAGCTCAACGTGAACGCAGCGGCCAGCGCGGGCTGCTCGGCGACCCATCGGCCCACGAGCAACGCGCCGATAAGGAGCACGATCCCGACCATCGTCGCCTCGAGCACCCGGTGCGGCCGGATCCAGCGGAGATAGACGCCGAGGAACAACGCGATCGGAATCGTGAGGGCCAGGGTCACGGTGCCCCAGGGACTCGCGCGGAGCACGTTGACGATCACGAGGGCGACCACGGCGATGAGGATTACCATGATCCCGAACACGGCGACGATGGCGGTAAGGCCGGCTACCGGACCGACCTCGTCACGCGCCATCTGACCGAGCGATCGTCCATCGCGCCGGACAGAGGAGGCGAGGATCACGAAATCCTGGACTGCGCCGCCCAGCACCACGCCGACCACGATCCAGAGCGCGCCGGGCAGAAATCCGAATTGGGCAGCCAGCGTGGGGCCGACCAGGGGGCCGGGTCCGGCGATGGCGGCAAAGTGATGTCCGAACAGGATCCACCGGTTCGTCGGGACGTAGTCGCGGCCGTCTTCGAGGCGTTCCGCCGGCGTCTGGCGATTGGCGTCCAACGCGAACACGCGCTGCGCGATGAAGCGACTGTAGAACCGATACGCGATCAGGTAGGAGCAGACCGCGGCGATCAGCAGCCAGGCGGCGCTCACCGTCTCGCCGCGGCTCAGCGCGACCAGCGCGCACGCTGCCGCTCCGGCTATTGCGACACCCACCCAGATCGATCGCGCGATCCATCGCGGCATGGATCACGAATTTGAGTTAGTTTACGCGCCGTCGCCAGCCATCGTCTCCTGGTCATGCCGATCAACGTGTCATCCTCCTCGGCCCGACCGCGCCGAGTTTCGCCGCGCCGCTCTGCCGCGCCGCGCCAAGCGGTCATTTGTCCTCGAACTCGACGGTGGTCCGCGCGACTGTCGGTCGGTCTCGGGTTGCTCGCGATTGCTGCGTGCGCGCATGCGCCTCCCGAGCCCGTCGACCTGCGGCCGCTCCCGGTCCGACCCGGGACGGGGCTCGGCGGTGTGCGGGTGATCGTCTTGCCGCTCAGCATGATCAGGCACGGCGATACCTTTGGCTTCGCCGAGCAGATCACGAACCCGCGCGACTACCTCGTGAATCTCAACGCGCAGATCGAGCACGCTTTGACCGAGCGCGCGCCACGCACGGTCTGGGTCTTCCCGAACGCGCTCGTGCAGGTGGCGAGCCGGAACCCCGGGTATCTATCCGACCCCTACGGGATGGATCCTTCGCAGTTCGCACCCGATCGCTGGCGTCCAGGGCTGAAGCTGGAGGATCCGCTCGCGGGTGAGCTGCGCAACTACACGTCCTTCGTCGACGCCCGCATCGCGCTCATCCTGGTCGAGCTGCGCTTCGTCCCTCGCCCCATACCGCGGAACCACGCGCTGCCGGAGGGCGAGCGCGCCATGCTGCTGGCTGACAGCGCGCATCACATGGCACGGCCCGTCATGCGGATCGCTGTCGTCGACACTCGCACGACCGAAGTGATCTGGGCGGGCGACGTCGTAGGGGACCCCGCGCCCGCGCTGACGCCGGCAGTCGGCACCAACCTCGTGGACCGTTTGGTTCAGGCCTTGGCGTCGGAGTAGATGGCGACACCCGTCACATTGATTCCCGGGGACGGGATAGGGCCGAGTATCTCGGATGCCACCGTCCAGGTCCTCAGGGCGGCGGGCGCCGACATTGACTGGGACCTGCGCCTGGCGGGGCTGGCGGCCGTGTCGGCCCACGGCAATCCGATGCCGGATGCCACGCTCGACTCGATCCGCGCCACGCGAGTCGCGCTGAAGGGTCCCCTCGAGACGCCGGTCGGGGAGGGGTACCGTTCGGTCACGGTCGCCTTGCGGAAGACCTTCGATCTCTACGCCAATGTCCGCCCGGCGCACGTCATCGTGCGAGGTGGTCGGTTCGACCGCGTCGACATCGTGCTCGTCCGCGAGAACACCGAAGGACTCTACGTGGGAGCCGAGCACTACATCAAAGTTGGTGACGATCCGCGAGCGGCCGCCGAATCGATGGCCATCATCACGCGTAGTGGGTCGGAGCGAGTGATCCGGTACGCGTTCGAGTATGCGGTGCGTCATCATCGCCACAAAGTGACCCTCGTGCACAAGGCGAACATCCTGAAGTTCTCACAGGGGCTGTTCCTCGACGTCGGCCGCCAAATCGCGCGAGAGTACGAGCCGCGTGGCATCGCGTTCGAGGACAAGATCGTGGATGCGATGGCAATGAATCTGGTGCTCCGCCCAGAGCAGTATGATGTGATCGTGACGACGAACATGTTCGGCGACATTCTTTCCGATGAGATCTCTGGGTTGGTCGGAGGGCTCGGCCTGGCACCGGGCGCCAACATCGGGACGCATGCGGCGATCTTCGAGGCAGTGCACGGAACGGCGCCAGACCTCGTGGGCAAGGGAGTCGCAAACCCCGCCGCGCTCATCTTCGCCGCCTGCATGATGCTCGATCACCTGCGCGACTCGGTGCGCGCCGATCTGATCCGAAACGCAGTCGAGGCCACCATCCGAGAAGGCCGGCACGTGACGCGTGATCTCGGAGGCACGGCAACGACACGGGAATTCACGGACGCAGTGATCGCGGCGTTGTGACGCGGATTCTGCACGTCTCGGATATCCACTTCGGTTGGCCCGCCGTCCTGGAGCAGGCCGACGCGGTCGAAGCCGTCGGGCGACAGGAGCCGTTCGACGTCATCGCGGTCTCTGGAGACGTCGCTCAGCGTGCGCGGGCCGGCGAGTTTCAACGCGCCGCGGTTTTCCTGCGCGACATTCGGCGGCCCGTTGACCAGACTCGACCACCGGCGGCGCTCATCGTCGTGCCCGGGAACCACGATGTCGCGTGGTGGTTTGCGCCGCTCGGGCTCGGGCAGCGGTGGCGGGTTTATGAGAAGTATCGCCGATACATCTGCGCGGAACTCGAGCCCGAGCTGCACGTGCCGGGCGCGACGTTCGTCGGACTCAACACGGCGGCCGGCGTCGACTGGCACACGTTGACGTGGAACCCGCGAGACCTGTCGGTGAAGGGCGGGCTGCGGCAAGCCCAACTCGTCCATGCGGCGGCGGCCTTTGGCCGAGCGCCCCCGGGTGATCGGCGCGTGGTCGTGATGCATCACAATCCAACACTCGGCGAGCTGTCCGGCCGATACGGATTGCTACGCAGTCACGCCGTGCTGGCGGAGTTCGATCGCATGGGCGTCGACTTGGTCCTCTGCGGACATGACCACCAGGAGGCGATCCACTACGTCGAGATGTCCTCGCGCGGCCTCGTCGTGTCGATCGCCGGCACGATTTCGAGCCGCGCCCGAGGGGGCCGCCCGGCGTCCTTCAACGTGGTGACACTTACCGATCGCACGATTGAAGTCGAGACGCGCACTTGGCGCCCGGGCAAGCAGCAGTTCGATCACGAAGCCACGCGATGCTTCACGCGTTGAGGCGCCTGTTTGGCCGGGGGGCAGTCGACCCCGGGCAGTTGACCCTGCCGTTCGACTTGGCGCCTCAGCGACCTGCGCTCCCGCCGCCTCCGATCATCGTCCGCACGCCCCCGGCGGGCACCCGTCGGGCTCCAGACCGGGGCCCCGGACGCCGGTCGCCGGCTGAGGAGGACGCAGCCGCGGCCCAGAGGCTGACCGCCCGACACGCGGAATTCAACGCAGAGCGCTTCGCCGGCGCTCTGCGCCCCATTCGCATCGAGGTGTCGCGCCGGCTGCGCAGCCGCTTGGGCTACTACCGCGTGGCGACGCCCCGGTACCCCGGACTGATCGTGATCAGTCGCCGGCATCTGCGGCGCCACGGGTGGTCCGCAGTCTTCGACACGTTGCTCCACGAGATGGTGCATCAGTGGCAGGACGAGACTGGCCTGAGCGTCGACCACGGCCCCCACTTCCGCGCCAAGGCGCGAGCGGTGGGGACGCTTCCGAGGGCGAGGAGACCCGTCGGGTAGTTAAACTTCCCCCCCATGACAACTGACTTCTTCAACATCGACAGCGTGCTGTCCGAAGAGGAGCGCGCCGTTCGCGAGAGCGTGCGCCGGTTCGTCGATGAGCGCGTGTTGCCCGTGATCGGCAAGTGCTACGTGGACGGCCGTTTTCCTCGTGAGATCGTGCCGGCGATGGCGGAGCTCGGACTGTTTGGCGCCAATCTGCCGGAGGAGTACGGGTGCGCGGGCCTGAGCAACGTCGCCTATGGACTCATCATGCAGGAGCTCGAACGCGGCGACTCCGGCGTGCGCTCGTTCGCATCCGTCCAGGGGTCGCTCGTCATGTACCCGATCTTCGCGTTCGGGAGCGACGAGCAGAAGCAACGGTATCTGCCCGGGATGGCGTCGGGCGCGATCGTGGGGTGCTTCGGGCTCACGGAGCCGGACTATGGTTCGAATCCCGGCGGCATGATCACGACGGCCCGCGAGCAACCCGACGGCAGCTTTGTGTTGAACGGCGCGAAGATGTGGATCACGAACGGCTCTACTGCGCAAGTGGCGATCGTCTGGGCCAAGACAGGACAGGATCGAGCACTCGATTCGAGGGTTCATCGTCCCGACGGACACGAAGGGCTTCTCAGCCAAGGATCAGAAGGGGAAGCTCTCGCTGCGCGCATCGGACACGAGCGAGCTCGTGTTTCAGGATGTGTGTGTGCCCAAGGGACAGCTGCTTCCCAAATCCGGCGGGCTCAAGAGCCCCCTCATGTGCCTCACGCAGGCCCGTTATGGCATTGCGTGGGGTGCCGTCGGTGCTGCGATGGCCTGCTACGAGGAAGCCGCGAAGTACTCGAAGACGCGCGTGATGTTCGACCGGCCGATCGGTGGATTCCAGCTTCAGCAGGCGCGCCTGGCGGATATGCTGACCGAGATCGTGAAGGCGCAGCTCGTGTCGTTGCACCTGGGGCGGCTGAAGGATGCGGGGACGTCCACGCCGCAGCAGGTCTCCCTGGCCAAACGCAACAACGTCGACATGGCGACGAACGTCGCCCGCGAAGCACGGCGGCTCCTGGGGGCGAACGGCATTCTCGCCGAGTATGCCTCGATGCGCCACATGGAAAACCTCGAGAGCGTGTACACCTACGAGGGCACCCACGACATTCACACATTGGTGCTCGGACAGGCCATCACGGGACTCAGCGCGTTTGACTGACGGGTGCGGGCCGCGCGGCCGGGACGCCCCCGCTCCGCGATGAATCCACGCCGGCTCGTGTGGTGGACGATCGGCATCGGCACCGTCGTTCGTCTCGTCATCGCGGCCGTCACCGGGCTGGGCGTGGACGAGTCGTACGCGGTCGCCAGCGCCCGCCAGTTGCACCTCAGCTACTTCGACCACCCGCCGCTGTCCTTCTGGCTGGTGCACCTGGCGACGCACCTGTTCCGCTCCGAAGCGCACCTCGTCGTCCGCGGTCCGTTCGTCGCGTTGTTCGCAGCGACGACGTGGCTCATGTACCGCGCCACCGCCCACGCGTTTGGCGAGCACGAGGGCTGGCTGGCGGTGCTGTTTCTCAACGTCGCACCGGTGTTCAGCCTGAGCACCGCGACGTGGGTACTGCCCGACGGCCCGCTCATGTGCAGCCTGGCTGGCGCCTGCTATTGCCTCGTCCGCGTGGTCCTCGATCCAGCTGGTGAACGGCGCGCAGACCGCTGGTGGCTTGGCGCCGGTCTCTGCGTCGGCGCAGCTCTGCTGTCGAAGTACCAGGCCGTCCTGTTCCTGGTCGGCGTCGCTGTGTTTCTGGTGGTCAGGCCGACGCAGCGGCGGTGGCTGTGGCGGGCCGAGCCGTACGCTGGGCTCGCTCTCGCGCTGGCCCTGTTCACGCCGGTCCTCGTGTGGAATGCGCAACACGGCTGGGCGTCGTTCGCATTCCAACTCGGACGCCAAGCGACGAGCGTGCCTCCGACCGTCTCGCAGCGGCTTGGTGCATTCGTGCAAACCGTCGGTAGACAGGCGCTCTGGGTGCTTCCGTGGCTCTGGGTGCCGCTCGTCTGGGTGCTCATCACCGCGCTCGTTCGGCGTCCGTACGAGGATCGGCGATACCTGTTCGCGTGCCTCGCCGTCGTGCCGATCACGTTGTTCATTCTCGCATCGCTCACGGGACGGCCGGCGCTGCCGCATTGGCCTGCGTCCGGGTACTTGTTTCTGTTTCCGCTCCTGGGTGCCGCGATCGTTGCGCGGATCCGAGGTCTCGTCGAGCGCCGCGATCTCGCCGTGCGGGCCATCCCACCCGGCATCGAGCGCCGCCGCAAAGGGGATCGCCGGCTCCGGCCGCTCCTGCTGTGGAGTTTCTGGTCAATCGCCTCGTTTGCGGTGCTCCTGATCATCGGCACGAGCGTGATGGCGACGGGGTGGCACACGCGGTACCTCTCGCCGGCGCTTCGGGCGAGCGATCCAACGCTGGAGGGAGTCGACTGGCGCGACCTCGCGCGCGGTCTCGACTCTCTTGGCATGTTGAGACGCCCACACACTTTCATCGCCGCGACGAGTTGGGTCCAGGCGGGGAAGGTGGCATACGCGCTCGGGCCGCAGGTGCCGGTGCTCTGCTTGAGTGTCGATCCCCGGCAATTCGCGTTCTTGCACGACCAGCGCGCCTTTCTTGGTCAGGACGCCGTCGTGGTGGATCGGCTCCCCGCGCGCCATGATCTCTCCGAACGCTACCAGGGGTTCTTCGCGTCGATGACGCCGGTCGGCACGGTCACGATTCGACGCGGAGGCGACCCCGTTTTCGACGTCGGCGTTTACCTCGCGCGTGAGTTCGTGCGTCCGTTCCCCGCGACTGCCATGCCGCGGGGGGCGCTGCCGCCGTTCCCGCGTGATCAGGTGGCCGATTATCTTCCCCCCGACCCGACACAGGACGCACGAATCGTGGAGCGAGCGCGGTGAAGATCGCGGTGTGCATCAAACGTGTGCCCGTCCAGGAAGGCCGCTTCGCGATCGCAGCCAGTGGCACGGCGATCGATGAGACGGGCCTCAAGTACGATGTGAACGACTTCGACCTGTGGGCGGTCGAGGCTGCCCTCCAGCTCAAGGAAAAGGCCGGGCAGGGCGAGGTCGTTGTCGTGTCGTTGGGCGCCGACGCAGTACAGGAGCAGATCCGCAAGGCGTTGAGCATGGGCGCGGATCGCGGTGTACACCTGAAGACGACGCAAACCACTCCGGATTCTCTCGTGATTGCCCGCGCGCTCGCGGACGAGCTGCGGGGCGGCGGCTACGATCTGTTGCTGTTTGGCCGGGTTGCGGTCGATGCCGGCAACGGCGCGACCGGTGCCATGGTCGCCGAATTGCTGAATCTCCCCTGCGTGACCGGCGTCTCGAAGTTGGAGATCGCGGCTGGTAGAGGACGGGCACGACGCGAGCTCGAGGGTGCACAGGAAGTCATGGAGTTTCCACTGCCGGCGGTGTTGACGATTGATGAAGGACTCAACAAGGAACGCCTGCCATCCCTCAGGGGCATCATGGCGGCCAAGAAGAAGCCTCTCGACATCAAAGCCGTCACCCTGACGGAGTCGCGGGTGTCGGTGCGCCGCCTCGCCCTGCCCCCCGAGCGCGCCCCGGGCCGCATCATCGGTGAGGGCGCGGCAGCCGTGCCCGAGCTTATCGGGCTGCTGCAGACCGAAGCCAAGGTATTGTGATGCCGAACGTCCTCGTGTTCGCGGAGACGCGTGAAGGAGCGCTGCGCAAGGTCGCCCTCGAGGCGGTCGCGGCGGCACGGACATTGGTCGATGGGTCGGGCGGCGGCGAAGTGCACGCGGTGTTGGTCGGTGCTCCAGGCATCGAGACTTGTGCGCAAGCGTTGGGAGAGCACGGCGCCGACGTCGTCGTGGTTGTCGAGCATCCGGCCCTCGAGCGGTACAACCCGGAGGCCTGCACGGCGCTCGTCGCGGATCGGTTACGCAGCGGGGGATATCGCGCCGGCGTGTTCGCTTCGAGCGTGCAGGGGCGCGACCTGGCTCCGCGCGTCGCCGGGCGGGTGGGCGTGCCGGTCGTGATCGACGTGACCGCGCTCGCGCTCGAAGGAGACGCGTTGGTGGTGACCCATCCAATTGACACTGGCAAAGTGACTGCCACGCTGGAGGTGCATGCGACGCCGGCGCTCGTGGCGTTGCGCCCCGGCGTGGTCATGCCGGCGCGTTCGCCGAGGGAGGCGCGCATCGAACGGGCACAGCCGGCGGGAGATCCGGCTGCGACACGTGTCGTGACGACGGAGCTGAAGGTTGGCACGACGACCAAACTCGATCTCGGCGAGGCGCCCGTCATTGTGAGCGGCGGTCGCGGCCTCAAGTCTGCTGAGAACTTCCACCTCGTCGAGGAACTGGCCGCGGCGTTCGGCAATGCGGCGGTTGGCGCGACGCGGGCGGTGACAGACGATGGGTGGCGGCCCCACAGCGAACAGATTGGGCAAACCGGGCGACTGGTCAGTCCTGACCTTTACGTTGCAGTCGGGATTTCGGGCGCCGTTCAGCATCTCGCGGGTATGCGGACGTCTAAAACCATCGTGGCGATCAACAAGGACCGCGACGCGCCGATCTTCAAAGTCGCGGACTACGGGATCGTGGGCGACGTGTTCGAAGTCGTGCCAGCGCTCACTGCGGCGGTGCGCGCGGCACGGAAAGCTTCGTGACCATCATTCCCGCGCAATTCCAGCCCGCACTACCGCTGGATCGTATTCTCCTCACCGACGTCCCGAATGCGGAGGCAACCGCAATGGACGTCGTGTTCGTCGGTGCGGGTCCAGCAGGCTTGGCAGGCGCCATAGAGCTGGCACGCCTCGTCCAACGCGACAACGAAGCCGGCGGCCCTCTCGGCGCCTTGCAAATCGCCGTAGTCGAAAAGGCGCCTGGACTCGGGGAGCACTCACTCTCGGGTGCGATCATCAACCAGCGCGCGATCCGTGAGCTCTTCCCAAACCTTGGCCCTGCGCAGTTCCCATTCCGCTCTCTGGTGAGCGAAGAGCGCGTCTATTTCCTAACTCACAATCGTGCGATTCGCGTTCCGACCCCGCCGACGATGCGGAATCATGGCCACGCTATCGCATCCTTGTGTGAGGTCGTGCGCTGGCTCGGAGAGCAGGCCGAAGCATTGGGCGTCTACATCTTCACGGGTTTCCCCGTTGGTGCGTTGCTGACCACAGGGACGCGTGTCACCGGCGTACGCACGACGCCTGCCGGGTTGACGCGCAGCGGCGAGCCAGGGCCGGCCTACACCCCGGGCACCGACATTGCCGCCCAGGTTGTTGTCCTGGCCGAAGGGACGCGCGGTATGCTGTCACAGGCCTGGGTGAAATGGCAACAGATCACGAGTGCGAACCCGCAGATCTTTGCGCTCGGCGTCAAGGAGATTTGGCGGACGAAGCGCCCGCTAAGTGCCGTGATGCATACGGTCGGTTGGCCGCTGCCGGCTGACGTGTTCGGCGGCAGCTTCATTTACCCGCTTGCGCCCGATCTCCTCGCGCTGGGTCTCGTGGTCGGCATGGACTACCGGCAGACGACGCTCGACGTGCATGAAATGCTGCAGCACTTCAAACAACACCCGATCATCCGCGGACAGTTGGAAGGCGGCGAGATGATTGAGTGGGGGGCGAAGACGATTCCTGAGGGTGGATACTATGCTGTCCCAGCGCGGCGTTCGGGCGACGGGATAATCCTCGTCGGCGATGCCGCGGGGTACGTCAATGTCTCCTCCCTCAAGGGGATTCATTATGCGATGCAGTCCGGCATTTACGCCGCGCGTGTAATCTTCGACGCTTTGCGACAAGGAGATACCTCAGCTGGAACCCTCGGCGCGTACGACCGGATGGTCGATGCGAGCTACATCATGGACGACCTTCATCGCCGTCGGAACATGCGTCTGGTTTTCCAGGGCAGCAACCTGTATCGCGGCGGTATGCAAGCCGCGCTGATGACGCTTACGGGCGGCCGGGTGCCCGGCGCCCAGCTCCAGTCACATGCTGATGCAGAGCTGCCGCGCGATCCGGCTCCGGAGGAGCGCTTCTTGCCAGATGGAACGCTGACCTTTAGCAAAGATGACGCGAACTACAAATCCGGGAACAAAACGCGGGACGACATACCGTCGCACCTCATTGTAGGTAGCGAGATCCCGCCAGAGGCGGCCACGCTGTACCAACACATGTGCCCTGCCGGTGTGTACCGGCGAGAAGGTCAGACGTTGCTGGTCAGCCCGGGTAATTGCATCGACTGCAAGGCGACGGACGTCCTCGGACCCCGTTGGACACCTCGCGAGGGGACGAGTGGGCCACGGTATCGTTTGATGTAATCGGATCCCGAGCCTCACCCTTCCACGGCCGGGTGAGCGCCCGTTCTCCCGTACTGCACCGTCACGGTGAGCCGGCTGCCATCGACGCGCGTGGCCACGCGCCGCGAGCACCCTGGGCACCGCGACATGAGTAGAGGAGTCTCGGCGCGCTGCGCGAGCAGTGTGCGACAGACGGGGCAGTAGATCGATGCGGAGACGAGCGCCGCTGTCGCTGTGCTCGCGACCGGGGGCGTGGTGTGCGCGCCATTTTCGTCCCCAGCCGGGGCGACGAGTTTGGGCTTGGCGCCTTCCCCGACGCGGGCCGCTACGGTCGCAACGAAGAACTCACGCTCGGCGTCGGACATGCTCGCGAGCTGCTGGGCGTTGACGAGCCCGCGCTCGGTGAGCGTCCGCGCCATGCCGGTCGGCAGCGGCGTCACCGCCCAGTCGCGCTTCCCGCTTGGCACCTTGCTAGCGCGCCGCCGCTCGGCCTCGCCGTCGATCTTGGCGCGGAGCGTTCGTCCCGCGAGCGCGATGACACCCGCGAGAAACAGGAAGACGATCACGCCGAGGGCGAGCAGGACGCGAGGGTTCATCATGGCGGTAACGTGCGTATGTCGAGTGGGACGCCCGCTCAGAGCGCGAACGCGGCGCTCGTCGTGGTGTCGTCGGAAAGCAGCAGGGCGTGCAGGACCTCGCCAGTATCGGCGACCAGGCGGTCCTCGGGGACGACGAGTAAGGCGTTGGCGAGTGACATTGACGTCAAGATCGCGGACCCCTGGCGTCCTGTGAGTCGAGCACGGGCCACCCCATCCTCACCAATTCGGACAACCGCGCGGAGAAAATGGGTCAGCGGGGCCGCGATCCTCACAGGCTCCTCGAGCAGCACTGGGATGGGTCGCCGGAAGAGGCGCGTGTGCCCAATCATTCGCCGGATGACCGGTCGAACGAAGAGCTCGAAGGTGACGAGCGCGGACACGGGGTTCCCCGGGAGGCCCATCCACGGCATGCGCCCGAGCCACCCAAAGCCGAGCGGAGCTCCGGGACGCATGCGCACCCTCCAGAACTTCATGTCGGCGCCGAGCGAGGCGATGACCTTGCGTGTATAGTCGAATTCCCCGACCGATACCCCCGCGGTCGTGACGAGCAGATCGCATCCGGCGCTGCGGCCCAGGACGTCTTGCAGCGCGGCGGGTGCGTCGGGCGCGACGCCGAGATTCACCGGCTCGGCTCCAGCCGCACGGACGGCGGCGTGCAGTGAGTAGTTGTTGGATGAAACGCTGCGGCGGCCCGTGGCGGCCTCGCTGAAGTGATCGAGATCGACCAGCTCGTCCCCTGAACCGACAATCGCGACCCGTGGCCTGCGGTGCACATCCACGACGGAAGCCCCGATGGAGGCCAAGATCCCGATCTGTGCGGGGCCGATGACAACACCCGGCGAAAACAATGCATCACCCTCGTGGAAATCCTCGCCCCGAGGCCGCACGTTGCGCCCGGCGTCGCGTGCGTCGGCGATCGTGACCCGTTCGCTGCCCCCATCGGTGTCCTCGACGCGGATGACCGAGTCCGCACCCTCTGGCATCGGGGCGCCCGTCATGATCCGTGTTGCGGTGGCCGCGGCAACCGGCACCGTCGGAAACTGGCCGGCCGCGATGGTCTCGAGCACGGGCAGCACGACCGGCGACTCACGAGACGCTGTGGCGACGTCCTCCGCGCGCACCGCGTAGCCATCCATTGCCGCGTTGTCCCACGCGGGCAGCGTGAGGGGCGCGGCGACCGTCGTGGCGAGCACCCGGCCGAGCGCGTCGAGGAGGGCAACCCGCTCGACCGCGCATGGATGGATGTCCGCGAGGACCGACGCGACAGCTTCGGGGACGGACAGCACGTCAGCGACGATTGAGCGACATCGAGGCGAGGCGGACCGCAATTGCGTCCTGCACTTGTTCGACCTCCTGCACCGGGACCGTCCAGTTGTTGCAGAGGAAACTGAAGATGAGCCCCACGCCGTCTGTGGTCGTCACGTAGCCCGACAGTGACCGGGCACGGTCGACGAACCCCGTCTTCGCGTGCACGTTCCCCGCCGCGGCGGTGCCGCGCATCCGGTCGGCGATCGTTCCGTCGACACCGGCGATGGGGAGCGCATCGTACAGCGCATGGAACGCGGTGTCGTGCTGCATCGTGCCGAGAACGCGCACGAGCGTGGCCGGCGCCAGGTAGTCGTGACGCGACAGTCCGCTCCCGTCCCGAATCACGAACTCATCCGGGGCCGCGCCCCAGGCCGTCAGCTGGGATTCGACGACGCGCCGCCCGCTGTCCGCCGATCCGACACCGGTTCGTTCCAGGCCCAATGTCTTGAGGAGAACCTCCGCGATCTGGTTCTGGGAAGGCTTGAGCAGCGCGGGCAGGATGTCGCGCAGCGGCGGCGACTCGAGCGTAAACACGGTGTCGCCCACCGCTGGCGGCGTGGGCGCGACGACGCCCAGGCGTGCGGTGTGCGCTGACAGTTGGTCCTGGGGCGGCACCACCGGCGCTGCGCGCAGATGGATCCCCCGCTGCCGAAGTGCGCTCGCAACGGCATACAGGTAGGCGGTGGCCTGGTCTGGGTAAGTGACGAGCAGCGTGTTCGTGTCGCCCGGGGCGACCGTGCCGTCGATCGTGAGCGCACCACGCGCCGGATCGAACGCCGCTGTGAGCTCTGCCGTCGGCGTCGCCCCACCCGGCGTCGCCGACGTCACGCGCGAGTGCACGCGTGGATAGTCGGCAAGCGGCGCGGTGGTGATTCGGGCGGCCGATCCGGGATGCCGTGATCCACGGATCGCAATTGTGGTAAAGCCTTCGTTGAAGAACAGTTCGTCGACGCCCGCCGCGTAGGGCTGTGTCAGATCGTCCCAATCCCACCCAAACCCCACGTCCGCATCGGGGAACGCGTCGCCGCCGCTGACGATGTGACCTGTGATGCGACGAATGCCGTGAGCTGCCAGCGAGTCTGCGGCTGCGCGCAGCGGGATCATGGCATCGTGCATCATGTGGTCGCTGACGGTCGGATCTCCGCGGCCAATCACCACCAGGTCGCCGACCAATGTGCTGTCGTGTACGCGACCGCGCGCGACGAACGCAGTCCGGAAACGGAAGTCAGCGCCGAGCTGGGTCAACGCGACGGAGCTCGTGATCACCTTCATGTTCGAGGCGGGGAGGAACAGTCGATGCGCGTTGCGTGCGTAGAGGGTGTCTCCGCTCGCCGGATCGACGATCAGCACACCCCAGAAGGCGTTGTGGAAGCGCGGATCATCGAGCAGCGAATCGATGCTCTGCCGGAGCTGCGCCGCGGCGGTGCGGCGCAGTGACGCCGTCGCCGCTGTTTCCGGTGTGGCTGCGACGACGGCGGGTGCCGGCGTCGGCGGCGTCGCTGGCCGGGGCGTCCCGGGCGCGCACGCGATGGCCGCCACCACGCCTTCCACGACCACACCGGCGAGGGCGGCGTGCCAACCACGGCGGCGCGAACGTCGGAAACGCTCGGGCCGGAGCAGAGAGGACGAGACAGGCTTCATGACGACTCCGTCGGGTGCCACTGGTCGGCTCGCATCAAATCATCCGGTGTGTTGACACTGAGAAAGGTGCGCGTCGGGTCGCCGAATCGGGCGACGACCCGCGCATCGAGCTGCGCCACGCGGACATCCGCGTAGAACGCGATCGCGCGCCGGTCGCCGGCGTCGAGTCGACGCTCGATGGCAGTCAGGCATGCCGGCGTATAGTACGCGCAGAGCGGCTCCAGTCCATGCGCGGCGTCGCCGCGAGGGACCGCGACATCGAATCCCTGCTCGCCAAGCGCGCGTAGCGCTGCAAGCAGCTCGGCTGGCACGAACGGCATGTCCCACGCGACGACGAGCACTGGCGATCGGGCGCGCTGGATCGCCGCATGGATGCCGCCCAGGGCGCCCTCACCCGGGCGCGGGTCGGTCGCGACCCGCACTCCCGGGAGCCAGCTCGCCGCACCGGGATCGTTGGCCACCAAGAGCAAGTCGTCCGTGGTCTCACGCAGCGCAGCCGCAACGCGATCGATGATCCGCACGCCATCGACGCGCTCGAGCCCTTTCGGCCGGCCACCAAAGCGAGTCGCGAGTCCGCCAGCGAGCACAACACCGGTGCAGCGCGCACGCCATGGGTGCGGTCGAGCCGCGGCGGACGTATGAGCCGCGTCCGTTCCCATGGCGGCAATCTATACAACAGACGACGGCTGCTGGCGCAGCCGTCTCCTTTCTCCTTTCTGTGTTTCTCCTTTCTACGGTCGCGCAGCGACCGTCGCCCAGAGGCGATCGTCCTCGGCCACGCGCACCTCGCTCACGCGCACGCCGTCGGCCGCCTCGCCGAGCGCGCGCTGCACACGCTCGAGAATCCAGCGCGCCAGATTCTCGCCGGTCGGGATCTCACGGCCATCCGCGAACTCCGGCACGTCCAGATTGAGATTGCGATGGTCGAGCGGCCGTTGGACTTCGTCGGCAAGCACGCGATCGAACCGCGCGAGGTCGACGATCATGCCGCTCGCTTCATGGATCGGCCCGACGACGGTGACGTCGCACACGTACGTGTGGCCGTGGTAGTGAGGTCGCGCGCACAAGCCGAAGACCGCCTCGTTCCGTGCCGCGTCCCATTCGGGTCGATGGTACCGGTGAGCGGCAGCGAAGACGACCCGTCGAGTGAGCGACGCCGTGAGCGCGGTCAATGGAAGAGCTGGTACGAAATGCCGAAGGCCAGGACTCCGTTGCTACGCCACCCCGACAAGTGGTGTCCGGTCGCAATCACCTGCGTGCCGTCGATCGCCAAAGCGTGATACGTCGTCGGGTAGTGGTACGGCCACAGGTAGCCGTTCATGTCGAGGTGGGCGCTGAAACGCCCATTTGGTACCCAGCGGAACCCGCCACCATAAGTCGCGGCGAAGGTCGTCCCGAATCGGTAGCCGCCGACATCGCGCGTCGCTCCCAGATCCGAGACGGCGGCGGGCCCGACCCCAAAGTACGGCATGAGATTGTGCCACGAGCGGTCGCCCGTAAAGTTGAGCCCCAGATTGAGGTCGAACATCGTCAACCCATCGCTTCGAGTACCGGTTAGTCGGGACGATTCCGGCAAATTCGGGTCGATCACCGAGCGCTGAGAGAAGGCGTGCGTGAGGCGCGTGTAGAAAATCGCGGGACCTCCCAGGTGGACCATCTCGCGCAATCCGAGGACCGGCGCATCTTGAGGCTGCACACCCGCCAGGTCCTTGCTCGTGAACAGGTACCCGCTGAAGATCGACAGCTCACTCGGGCTCTCGACGTCGCGATAGGGGCTGTCTTCGGGCGTGTAGCCTGTAATGTTCTGGGCGGCCGTCGGGCGTGGCGCCAGGAATGCAAGCAATCCCGCCAGAACGAACACTCCCGCAACGGGAGAAAAAGCCCATCGTGTTTGGAATCGAGAAATCACAGTCGGGTAAAGGAAGAAGACTGACGCGCACCGCGCTCATAGGCGACAGCCGCGTCGCCTCGTGCGCGCCGCCCGCGATTAGTACCAGCCGGTGCGACCAGAGGTCCGTCCGATGACACCTGTGTCAACGGGGGGACGTCTCTGTTTCCCATCCGGGCGTCCGGCAGTCCCACGCCAGAGCCCGGGGCCGAGGGTCCGGTGCATACTTGACGCGCGCACACAAGCAGTCGTGCGCGCGGGCCCCGAGCGCGGCGGTCGTGCCTTCGCGCTCGGCCCGGGCGTCCCTGCCGTTGAGGACGACAGGGGCTACCGGGCCATGTACGGACCGGACCATCTTTGCAAATGTACCGGGCGGTTGACTCCCCAACCAGCGATGCGAGCCGTCTTTCTCATTCTGTCGATCAGCGCCGTCCTTGCTGCGGGTCGCTCGACACCCGTCCAAGCGCAAGCGACTAGCCATCCCGGCAAGCGTGCGGCAAAGGCTAGTTCGACGACGCAAACGCACCACCCAACCCAGTTGGGAAAAGCGGCGTCGAGCCGCGCGGTGGCCCACGTCACGTCGGCCAAGGCCACAGCCACGGCCGACCAGATGACCCCCGCCAACGGCGCCGACCTCGCGTCCCTCACGGGAACCTCGCTGCGCGACGCCCCGGACGGCCGCGCATTTGCGACCCTCTCGCCGGGGGTGTCCCTCGAGGCGGTTGCCCGTGATCGGGGATGGGTCCGGGTACGTGCGGAAGGATGGGTCAAGGAAAGCGAAGTTGGGCCGCTCGATTCGAATCGAGTCGTGCTCTCAGCTGCCGACCTTCGAGCCGACCCGGAGGGATCCCGTGGGAAACACGTGCGCTGGGACGTCCAGGTGCTTGCGATGGCCACGGCCGATCCGCTCCGCAAAGGACTCAATCCCGATGAGCCCTACCTGCTCGCCCGAGGTCCGGGCTCCGAGAGTACACTCCTCTATGTCGCCATCCCGTCCGACCTGGTTGCGACGGCTCACAGCCTGGCCTCGCAGGCCCCCGTCCCCGTCACGCTGGCTGCCACCGTTCGACTGGGGCGGAGTGAGCCCGTCGGGGTGCCGATCCTCGAGGCACAGAGCCTGACCCGGCGGTGACGGAGCTCGCCGGCACGTCAGGAGTGGGGGCGCCGCCGCCCGATCGCGTGCTTGCGCGCCGTCCGCCCGGCGCGCCCGAGGGCGCCGCCACGCCGGAAAGGAAGCTTCCGGGTCCACCCTCGCCGGGCGGTCCGCCCGCGCGGCCGCGCCCAGCCAGTCCGCCCCCACGCCCGACCGGGACACCCATCTTGAGTCCGTGGGCCTTCATCAAGGCCTATCCCTGGGTCTTCGTGGGTCTAATTGTCGCGATCGGGGCACTGGCCGGCGGTGACGCGTGGCTCGTGTACAAGCGCCAGCAATACGAGCGCGAGGTGGAGCGGCTACGACAGGCGATGTCCGCCGTCGAGCGCCGTCGGGCCGACTACGCCTTCGCGGCCAACAAGAATCACTATCGCATCATGATTCAGCTCATTCGGCTACAGGCCGAAGGCGACCAGGCATTGCATCTCTCGGTCGCGCTCGACCGCGGTGAGATGTACCTGGAGCGAGAGGGGATTCGGCTGCGGTCGATGCCGTTCCGTGTGGGACCGGACACCGTCGTCGGTCAGGGTCCGAATGCCGTGCACGTCGCCGCCCCGCGAGGACAACGCACGATCGCGTCGGTCGGACCGTGGTCGATCACGCTCGATGGCGGCACGACGATCTATGCCGACTCCGGGATCGATGTGCTGAGCGGGGGCACCGGCGTGACGCCCGGCAACGTGCGCATCCCGGCGACCGATCTCCAGGCAATCCTGCCCAATGTCAAGGCAGGCATGAGCGTCTACTTCTACTAGCGCGACGCGCATGTCAGTGATCCGTACGCTGCGTCAGGGCGGCCCGTTCCTCTGGGTGCTGCTGCTCGTTCTGATTGGGGGAGCCGCCGGAAGTGGCGTCGTCCTCAATGGCACGCTTCGGCAGCGGTTTCTTCGCGATGTCACTCGCATGGCGTTCAACGGCAATCTCGAATTGCTCGACAACGTCAAGCGCGAGATCGGGGCTGCGCGCGACACCCTCAATCAACGACTCGCGGCGAGTGACAGTGCGCCGCCGGGCGACCGCCCGTACATCGTCGTCAGCATCAGCGACAAGCGCCTCTGGTATCGTCAAGGCGATCGGACGCTGTTTACCACCCGTGTCGCGACGGGCACCGGCAAGGAACTCGTGAAAGAAGGACCGAACGGTGGCGTACACTGGAAGTTCGACACGCCACGGGGCCGCCTCGTCGTCGAAGCCAAGGAAACGGATCCGATTTGGGTCCCTCCGGACTGGCACTACGTTGAGATGGCGAGCAAGAAGCACCTCGCCGTGGTGAAGTTGACGCGAGGTCAGTCGATTCCGATCGGCGGAGGGGCTGTCGTCACCGTTGACGGGACGGACGTCGTGACCCGTTATCCTGACGGGCACAAGGTGCCCTTCGAGACTCACGAAGGACAGGAAATCGTTGCCAACAATGCGATCGTGATCCCGCCCTACGGGACCAACCAGCGCAAGTACGACGGCACCCTGGGCGTCAATCGCCTGTACCTCGGGGACGGATACGGCATCCACGGGACCGACGAGCCCCTTTCGATCGGTACGGCGGCGAGCCACGGCTGTGTGCGTCTCCGAAACGAGGATATTGAGACCTTGTTCCGAATCGTGCCGATCGGTACGGTCGTATACATTCTACTGAGTGAGTGACAGTCGCGAATGGGCGCCCCTCAATGAGCCCCTCCGTGTGATCCTCCACGCTCTGCTGCTGGTCGCCCAGGTCGGCACGCTGGTGTTCGGCGCGCCTGCGGTTGCGCGCGCGGCCACTCCGCGCGCGCCGGCCGCGGGCGCTGCCGACACCGGACGCCTGGCGTTGAATGATTCAGCGCGTGTAGGAGCCGATCGTGGGACGGAGGCCGACACGGGCGCCGTGATCGTGCCTCGGGATTCACTCCTCGGGGTGAGCGGAAAGCTGCGCGCCCGCTTCCTGCTCGCGACAGAACACTCGCTCGTGCTCCCCGTTCTTCGGCACTTCTTCGGTGACACGGCGGGGTCCCAGCCCGGGGTCTATTCGCTGCGGGACAGCCTGCTCGACGGCCATGGGTTCTCGCTCATTACACTCCTTCCCTTCAGCAGCAAGGCCAAGGGGCGACTCGGGGACTACCGGGTCGGGTGGTGGCCGGCTGAGCGGCACCGCCGCCGGTCGACGGCCTACGAGAACCCCAACGGCTTTATTCGGGTAACCCCGGACAACCAGGACACGCCAGTCTCGGAGCATTTCCGGCTCCGCAATTTTCTGACGCACGACCAGCAAGACGTGTGGCCCAAGTACATCGTCCTCCGCGAAGCCCTCGTGGATAAGCTCGAGCTCATCATCGACGATCTGGCTGAGCACGGCCATCCGGGTGCCCGCCTCGTCGTGATGTCGGGATTCCGCACACCCGCATACAATGCTTTGGGCGTCGGGGGCCACGGCGGGCGTGCGCGAGACAGTCGCCATCAGTTCGGCGACGCGGCCGACATCTACGTCGACGACGACAGTGACGGGGTCATGGATGATCTCAACGGCGACGGGCGAATCGACACCCGTGATGCCCGGGTCTTGCTGGCTTCAGTCGATCGAGTCGAGGCGGCGCACCCGGAGCTCACCGGTGGCGCTGGCGTCTATCGGGGCACGAAGGCGCACGGCCCGTTCCTCCATGTCGATGTTCGCGGCCAGGCGGTACGATGGTCGGTCGAGGAGCCGAAGCGCCGGAGGCCACGGGCCTCGAAGAAGCAACCCACACGTGGCCACGGCCAGGGCGGGACTCAATGAATCCACTGCTGCGCGACCGGATCGTCCGGTCGCTCGAGACGATGTCGGACGAGCGCGCATATGAGGTGCTCGACTACATCGAGTTCCTGGAGTCGAAGTACGCGCAGCGACCGGCGCTGGCGTCTGCGTTTCAGCGCTTCGCGGAGGGCGTCGAGGATACGCTCCGGGCGGGTCGGGTGCCGGCCACCGCGGTCGCCGAGACGATGACGTTCCTGAACAAGGCGGTCGGTGTGCTGAGTGGCGTCGCCGCGGCTGGCAAGTCGGTCGCCACCGACATCGTGCAGGCTGCAACGAAACCCGCGCCCTCCGGTTCCCCTCCGGGGGCCGAGGGAAAACCGCCCCTGCCGCCCCCTCTGCCGCCGCAGGATTAACGGCCGGCGCTGCTGGGCGCCGTTGCTTCGTCTCTCGGCCGACCGTTAGGTTTGACCATGCCGAGCAGATCTCGACAAGGGAATCGAGGGCGCACCACAAGCGGTCGGGAGAATGGGTCGCGCGTTCGCGGGGCCACTCCAACTGCGGGTAGCGCCTCGCGCGACGGGACGCGGGGGAACGGTGCCAGCCGGAAGCGAGGCGCATCGCCATCGCGATCGGCCGGGCCAGTTGACTCCGCACAGGCCCGGCCCACGGCCATGCGAGTCGAGCTCGCATTGACGTTCGATGACGTGCTGCTGGTCCCGCAGCACTCGCTGGTGCATCCCCGTGACGTCGACACGACCTCACGCTTTACGCGGGCGATCAGCCTGGGCGTACCGCTTGTGGCGGCGGCAATGGATACCGTCACTGAGTCCGCGATGGCCATCGCGATGGCGCGCGCGGGCGGCATTGGCGTGTTGCACAAGAACATGTCGATCGATCGACAGGCCGCGGAAGTGGATCGGGTCAAGCGCTCCGAAAGCGGCATGATTCTCAACCCGATCACGCTCTCGGCTGACGCGACGCTGCGCGAAGCGGTCGCGCTCATGGGCCGCTTCAAGATCTCGGGCGTGCCCATCGTGGATCGTGACGGCAAGTTGATCGGGATACTCACGAACCGCGACCTGCAATTCGAGCGCAATCTCGATCGTCCCGTCCGCGAGGCCATGACAAGCAGCGGTCTCATCACCGCGCCTGCTGGAACGACGCTGGACGAGGCGGAACGCATCCTGGGCAAGCACCGCATTGAGAAGTTGCCGGTTGTCGATGCCGATGGCACCCTGCGCGGGTTGATCACCGTCAAGGACATCCACAAGCGGCGACAGCACCCGAATGCGAACAAGGATCAACATGGTCGGCTGCGCGTGGCCGCCGCGATCGGGGCGGCCGGCGACTACCGGGAACGGGCCCGGGCGCTTATTGCGGCCGGCGTGGATGTCCTCGTGGTCGACACCGCGCATGGACACAGTGAAGCTGTGTTGAAGGCGACGGGCGAGGTCCGCCAGCTGTTCCCGGATGTACAGTTGGTCGCCGGCAACATCGCCACCCGGGAGGGCGCGGCGGCCCTCGTGGAACGCGGCGTGGACGCGGTGAAGGTCGGCGTGGGGCCAGGGTCGATTTGCACGACACGTGTCGTGACGGGCGTCGGCGTGCCTCAGTTGACTGCGGTCATGGACGCCGTAGAGGGGGCCGGGGACGTCCCCGTGATCGCCGATGGCGGTGTGAAGTACTCGGGTGACATCGTCAAGGCACTCGCCGCCGGTGCCTCGAGCGTGATGATGGGGTCCATGCTCGCCGGTACAGAGGAGAGCCCGGGCGAATCCCTCCTGCTCGAGGGACGACGTTTCAAGATGATCCGCGGCATGGGCAGCTTGTCTGCCATGCAGGACGGCAGTGCCGACCGGTACTTCCAGGATGGCGAGATGTCGGCGAAGAAGTTCGTCCCCGAGGGCATAGAGGGGCGTGTCCCCTACAAGGGGCCGGTCGCCGATGTCCTGTTCCAGATGGTGGGCGGGCTCCGCAGCGGGATGGGCTACGTGGGCACCGCGACGATTGACGCGCTTCGGACGGAGAGTCGATTCGTGCGTATCACGTCCGCTGGCTTGCGGGAGTCGCACCCGCACGACGTCGCGATCACGCGAGAAGCGCCGAACTATTCCGCTTGACAGCAGCAACGCGCGCGGGGCACATTCGGCCCGCGTTAGGAGTGCGCCGAGACCGCCGCGGGCGGCCGGGTGTGCCGATCGGTTCCCGCGCGGCTTGACCACCACCACCTGATCCTTTCTAATCGGAGGCCTTCACGTGGCATTAGGGACCACGAAGAGCATCGCCTCGTTGCAGGCGGAGGCCAGCGCGGGTGAAGGCGCCGGCGGGCTCCGCCGCGTACTGACGGCGACAAATCTCACCACGTTCGGAATCGGCGCGATCATCGGCGCGGGCATCTTCGTCCTGACGGGCACGGTGGCAGCGACGAATTCCGGCCCGGCCGTGGCGCTGTCGTTCGTGCTCGCCGGGCTTGGCTGTCTGTTCGCAGGACTCTGCTACGCGGAGTTCGCGGCCATGATCCCGATCGCGGGCAGCGCATACACCTATGCGTATGCGACGCTCGGCGAGTTCATCGCCTGGCTCGTCGGTTGGAACCTCGTGCTCGAGTACATGTTCGGCGCGTCGACGGTCGCCGTCGGTTGGTCGGGGCACTTCGTCAACTTCCTGCAGGGAGCGGGCATCCCCATCTCCGCCGGCTGGTCGCAGGCGCCGCTCACCTGGAATGCGACGCTGAACCACATCGAGCGCGTGCCTGGCGGTGTCATCAACCTGCCCGCCGTGCTGTTGGTGGCCGCGCTCACGGCGTTGCTGGTGATCGGCATTAAGGAGTCGGCTCGGTTCAACAACATCGTCGTGTTCATCAAGGTCGGGATCGTGGTGCTCGTGATTGCCGTTGGCTTTGCCTTTGTGAATCAGGCGAACTGGCATCCCTTCATCCCGGCGAACACCGGCCATTTCGGTGAATTCGGGTGGAGCGGCATCGCGCGCGGGGCAGGCCTGGTGTTCTTCGCCTATATCGGATTCGACGCCGTGTCCACGGCGGCGCAGGAGGCGAAGAACCCGCAACGCGATCTACCAATCGGGATGCTGGGATCGCTCGCGATCTGTACGGTGCTCTACATCCTCATGGCTCTCGTGATGACGGGCCTCGTTTCGTATACACAGCTCAACGTACCCGCGCCGGTCGTCGTTGCGTTGGGTGCGGTCCCGTCCTTGACGTGGCTTCGGCTGTTGACCGATATCGGCGTGGTCGTTGGTCTGGCGTCGACGGTGCTGGTCATGCTCATGGGACAGACCCGTGTGGCATTCTCGATGTCCCGCGACGGGTTGCTTCCCCCCGCGTTTGGGCGCGTCCATCCGAAGTTCGGCACGCCGTACGTGGTCACGATCGTCGTCGGAATCATTGGTTGCGCGTTGGCCGCGTTCTTCCCGGTGGGGCTGCTCGCAGAGCTCGTCAACATTGGGACGTTGCTGGCGTTCGTCATCGTGAGCGCTGGTGTGTGGGTCCTGCGTGTGAGGAGCCCGAATCTGGCCCGGCCGTTCCGGACTCCGTTCGTCCCGGTCGTCCCGATCCTCGGGATGCTGTTCTGCCTCGGGCTCATGTTTACCTTGCCGAGCCAGACATGGATCCGGCTGGCTATCTGGACTGTCATTGGACTAGCCGTCTATTTCGGCTACGGGCGCCAGCATTCGCGTGCCGCGTCCATTGCGACCGCCGCCGCACCAGTCGCTGCGGACTAACGACCGGGCGACGCATGCGTCGCCCCTAGGCACTCGGTGTTAGATTGAGGCGGCGCCCGCGGAAACCCGCGGGCGCCGCTCGCATTTTCGCCGGACTCATGCCCGCGTATTCCTCTCCCACTCCCAGCACGGCCGACCTGCTGGCCGTCCCGTCACGACGCCTCGGACCCATTTGCTCGCTGCTCGAGGTGCTGACCAGCGGCCGGTCCGTCGCGCTCTCGACGCACATCAACGCGGACGGCGACGGCTGCGGTTCGGAAGCCGCGCTGGCACGCCTCCTGGCACAAGCCGGGCTGCGCCCCCGCATCGTGAATCCGACGCCCTGGCCGGCCTCGTTCGACTTCCTGCTCGACAACGACATCGACGATGCGACGGCGCGTGGACCTGGAGCCCTCGCCGATGTGGACGTCCTGACAGTTGTCGACATCGGCGATGTGCGACGGCTCGGCACATTGACGGACACGGTGCGTGCCATGACGGCGCCGAAGCTCGTGATCGACCATCACGTGCCAGGTGACGAGCCCCCGGGGCCGATCATGCTGTCGGATACGACGGCGTGCGCGACGGGCGAGTTGATTTTCGACATTGCGCTCACCGCGCGGTGGCCGTATCTCGCACCCGACCGCGACCGCGCTCTACACGGCGCTTCTGAGCGACACGGGCGGCTTCCGCTTCAGCAATACATCACCCCGGTGTCATGCCATCGCGGGGTACCTTCTGTCGCTCGGCATCGATCCCGAGGACATGTACCGACGTGTCTACGCGTCAATGCCGCTGGGACGCCTGCAACTCCTCCGCGAGGCACTCGAGACGCTCGAGGTCGATCCGCAGTATGCGATCGCCTGGATCTCCATCTCGGCCGGTGCGGTCGAGCGGTATGGTCTCAAGTCGGACGACCTCGATGGTATCGTCGAGCACCCCAGGTCGATCGCCGGAACGCGCATGGCCATCTTCTTCCGCGACCTCGGCCACGGCAAGGTCAAGATTTCCTTCCGCAGCACAGGCGACGTCGACGTGAACAAATTCGCGCGGCAGTTCGGGGGCGGCGGCCACGCCAAGGCTGCCGGCGCGCTGGTCGCTGGCGCGCTCCCCGAGGTGCGGACTGACGTCATCACCGCCGCTCGTGCGTTCGTGGGCCCTGCACCCGCTGGCGGGAGGCCCGTCGATCCGTCGTCCATTCCCAACCACGGGGCGTTGGCGCTCTGAGCGCACGCCCCTAGCTTTCAAAATCCATGAGTCCGGGCAAGAGTGCTGCTGTCGAGGAACGCATCCGCGGAGCGATTTCGCGGTTGCGGCCGCTGCTGCGGCTGAACAATCCTCCGACGATCGATCTGGTGTCGTTCGATCCGCGCAGCGGGCTGGCGATTCTGCGGCTCAGTGGCGGCTGTCCGGATTGCGAGATGCCCGTAGCCGCGCTGATGCAGGGCATCGCGGCGCACCTCAAGCTGCGAGTCCCCGAGATCCGAGAAGTGAGAGCCGAGTCGACCGACGGCAGTCAAGCTGTCGGGCACGGGCACGCGTGAGGGGCGATGGCTGATACGCCGATTGGCCCGCGCCGCCCGTTGCCGGTCATGGATCAGAAGCCGGCTGCCGCCCCACGGCCATCTGCGCCGACGCCCGTGGCGTACCCGCATCTCGGCCATGTGATCGCCGTATCCAGCGGAAAAGGCGGCGTCGGGAAGTCCACCGTGGCCGTTAACCTCGCGGTGGCGCTCGCTGCGAACGGCGCGCGCGTGGGTCTCATGGACGCGGACATCTATGGGCCGAACGTTCCGCGCATGCTGGGTGTGCACCACGCGCCGGAAGTGGACGAGAAGCGGAAGAAAATGGTCCCCCTCGAAGCGCACGGGCTCAAGGTCATGAGCCTCGGGCTGCTGATCGACAAGGACCAACCCGCGATTTGGCGCGGACCGATCGTGATGAAGATCATCGGCCAGTTCCTGGCCGATGTGCTGTGGGGTGAGCTCGATTACTTGATCGTCGACATGCCGCCGGGCACCGGCGACGCGCAGCTCTCATTGGTGCAGTCCACGTTCGTACACGGGGCGATCATCGTGACCACCCCTCAAGAGGTCGCGGTCGGCGACGCTCTTCGTGGAGTGCGCATGTTCCAGCGCGTCAACGTCCCGGTGTTCGGCATCGTCGAGAACATGAGCTACCTCGAGTGCCAACACTGCGGTAAACCATCGCCCATCTTCGGGTCCGGCGGTGGCGAGCGCCTGGCGCGCGAGCTCGGTCTCCCGCTGCTCGCTCGGGTCCCGCTCGATCCCCGGATCGTCACAGGCAGCGATCTGGGCCAGCCCATCGTCCTCGCACAACCCACGGCGACGGCGGCCAAAGCGTTCACGATGCTCGCACAACGCGTCGCCGACGCGTCCGTCGGCTCTCCGTCGACCGCATGAGATCGACGGCATCACCGGATCGGATCCTTACCACGCGGCCGCCGGACGATGCTCCGGCGGCCGCGCTGCCGATGGACCCGTTTGATGGCACGGTCACGATCGCGGTCACCGGTGAGTACGCGGTCTCGGGCGTCGTCCAGGATCCGCTCTCTCGCGTGATTTGGCGGGTCGGTGCGCCAGCGGTCGCGTCAAATCTTCTGATGATCGTGTTCGCGTCCGCCGATGCGTTCTGGGTCGGCACGCGTCTCGGTTCTGCCGCACTCGCCGCGGTGGCGACCTCCCTCTTCTGGATCTGGCTATTCATCTCGATCGCCGAGATGGTGAGCGTGGGATTGACAGCCGTCGCATCCCGGCGTCACGGCGAGCGGCGACGTGAGGAAGCGGCGCACGTCGTGGGCGATGCGCTGATCTTCGCGCTGCTCGTTGGAGGCGCGATCGCGGTGCTAGGCACGTGGTTCCTGCCCCAGCTACTCAGCGCGATGCACATCCCAGCCGCGGTGTCGACGTTGGGCAGCGCGTACCTCGGCACGTATCTCCTCGGCATGCCCCTCATCTTCGTGTACTTCGCGGTCGATGCGGCATTCCGGGCGTCCGGTGACACCCGCACACCGCTCCTGTTGCTGGCAGCGTCGGTGGCCGTGACCCTGGCGCTCGACCCTGCGCTCATCCTCGGAAAGGTGGGACTGCCACGCCTCGGCATCACTGGCGCCGCTGTCGCGACGATCGCGACGCGAGGCGGCGCGAGCATCCTGGGCGTCTGGCTGCTCGCGCGCAGGGATATGGTCCGGTTCGGACGTCCACGTCTCCCGTCGGTGCTTGCGATCATGCGCGTCGGGATGCCGACCGCCATCACTGGCGTGCTTTTCAGCGTGATCTACGTTGCGGTAACACGCACGGTCACGCGATTCGGTACCCCGGCGCTGGCGGCCATGGGGCTGGGCTTCAGGATCGAGAGCTGGTTCTATATGGTCGGCGCGGGATTCGGTGCGGCGGCGGCAGCCATTGTGGGGCAAAATCTCGGGGCTCGTCAGGTCGCCCGAGCCTCGCGCGCCGGATGGCTTACACTGGCGTACGCCAGCGCACCGGCGGTCGTAGCCGTCGCAATCGAGTTGCTCATTCCGCGCCAGATGGCCAGCGTGTTCACCGGCGACGTCGCGGTCATTACGGAAACGGCGCATTACCTTCGTATCGCGGCGGTCGCGCAGCTCTTTACCGCGAGTGAGCTCGTGCTCGAGGGTGCGCTCGGCGGCGCCGGCTACACGGTGCCGCCCATGATCACGTCCACGTCGATCAGTGCGTCTCGGATTCCCCTGGCGCAGTGGGCGTCCCGTTGGGGGACGACGGGCATCTGGGCCGTGATCGCCACGACGGCCGCGGGGCGGGGAATCGGGATGATGGCGTTGTGGCGCGCGGGTCGGTGGAAGACGCGAAGCGTGTAGAATACGTCATGCCGACCACACGGCCGCTCGTGACTTTGCTCACCGACTTCGGCACTGCGGACGGCTACGTCGGCGAGCTCAAGGGCGTGATCAAGTCAGGGGCGCCTGAGGCCGAAATTCTCGACATCGCACACGATCTGCCGCCGCAGGATGTTGATGGGGCTCGACTGGCCGTCGCACGCTACTGGCGCCGCTTTCCCGAAGGGACCGTGCATCTCGTCGTCATTGACCCGGGCGTCGGCACCTCACGCGCCGCAATCGCCGTCGCGAGTACCGATCGATTTCTCGTGGGTCCCGACAACGGCGTCCTGTCCCCTGCATTGCTCTGTCCGGGCGCCCGCGCCGTCGTGCTCAGAGTGCCACCCCACGCGTCGCCCACGTTTCACGGGCGGGATGTCTTCGCGCCAGCGGCGACGGCACTGCTTCGAGGGACACCGCTCGCGCAGGTCGGTGACACATATCCATCCCCCGTGGTTCGACGCACGCCCGAGCCCCGTCGCAGGAGCGACGGCGCGTTGGAGGGCGAGATCATCGCGGTCGATCGATTCGGGAACGCGGTCACGAACTGCGTCGCACTTCACGACGGTAGCATTGAGGTCGCCGGCCTGGTGTTGCCCCTCGTGCGCACCTATGGCGACGTCGCGCCAGGCGTCGTCGCCGCGTTGGTCGGTTCGAGCGGGTTGGTCGAGATCGCCGAGCGCAACGGGAATGCGGCGCGGCGTCTGGGGCTGAGGCCTGGGGTGCGGGTGCTGATGAGGAAGGACTGAGAATCCGGGATTCAGGACTCGAATCCCGAATCCCGGCCTTACTCTACTCCGTCGTCTTCCGATCCACCTCCACCGAGCCCAGCGCCGCCTTCGACCGAATGTGCAGGTGGTAGACCGGGCTGCCCGGTTCGGGCACCGCCGGGCCGGCGGAGTTGTCCCACGAGCCGATCAGGGTCTTGGGCCTGGTTGGCATGTCGACTGCCACGCCTTGCGGGACGTGGATGTGCACCGCGCCGAGGGCGGCCTGCAGATCGAGCGTGGCATCACCCGTCCAGTGTCCACCGAAGTCCAGGTCCACATCGCTCGCGACGCCCTGTACGTTGACGTGCTGCACATGCGCGTTGCCGAGGCCCTTTGCCTCGAACGACGCGGCGCCCACTTTGAGGTCGAGCTGCTCGAGTGGCACCGGATCCGGTGCGTTGAAAGAGACTGTTGCGTCCGCAGCGCCAGTTTGAATCGTCAGGTGGCGCACGCTCAGTCCACCCAGTTTCGCAGTCGCGTCGGCAGCCCCGAACGCCAGGTCGAGATCGAGCGGGACTTTGCGTGCGAGCGCAACGCGCAGATCATCAGCCGAGTGGTTGTGGTGATCACCGAACTCGATGTCGACGTCGCCGTTCTTGCTGCCGCTCACATTGAGCGAGCGTGCGTTGGGATCGTAGGCGATGCGCGGGCTCTCGCGCCCCGGGAGGTAGTTTAGCCGGACGTTGTAGAGCCACGGGCCGTCGACCGGCAAGACCGAGAGCGCGCCCGCGCCGTAGGCGACGTGCACCTGCAACGGCGTGGTGTCGCTGGCGCCCCGCAGCATCCGCGCGACGTCCAGCGTGCGGTGTCCCCCGCCCGCGTGCGCGCCATGCTCATCGTGACTCGGCGTGTCGTTGTCGTCGTCGCTATCGCTGCCGTCGTCCTTGTCCATTGTATCGTCGCTGTCCGCATCGCTGGAGTGCACCTTCGCGGGCTGCTGTGCGCCGAGCAGGCCGACGCCTGGCAACGGAAGGTGAGTCCAGCGCGGTAGGACGCCTGCGGTCGCGATGAGACCGGCGACCAGCGTGCGAGTCAAGCGGATCATGAGGGCCTCCCCGAGCTCGTTGCGGTCGGCTCCGTGCGGCGCGCCGCGGCAACACCGGCAACAGGCGTGGGCGTCTGCCACACCGTGTCGTCAAGTGCCGTCTTGGACGCGGCGGCGGCGCGTGTCGCCTTCCGGACGTCGAACCGCCACAACACGACCGCACCAAAGCCCACCGTAATCGCGACCACGGTGACGGCGACCGCGATGCTGCGGGCCCCAAGCCCGAAGGTGGAGTCTGTGCCGACGAAAGCCGTGAGGACCCAAAGACCACCGTAGATCGATACCCCGGTGACGATCGCCCGGAGTTGCGCGCCGCGATGGGTGAGCGACCCCTGTGTCCGGGTCGGCAGCACTGTGGTGCCCGTCGCTTCGGCGATGGCGATGAAACCGAGTAACGCCGCACCGATCGCCATCGCGACATATGCAACCACGGCGAACGGCACCACGAGGATCCCGACGACGGTGATCGTGAGAGCGAGCGTCATCAACGCCAGCACCGGAGCCAGCGCGACGGTGCCAGCAAGTCCATACCAGGCGGATCGGCCAAATCGATCGGCGAGTGTCGCGGTCACGTGGTCCAGTTGCTCTTCGGCAAATGTCAGGACGCCAATGCTGAGCATGAGGACGAGCGCCAGCGCCATGAGCGCCATCCGCACGTTGTGCCAGCGGGAGTTGACCGGGCCGATGACGTGCGTGCCAGCAGTGGTGGGGACCGGGCCGAAATCGCCGGTGAGCGATCGGACTTCGCCGTCGATCATGCCGCCGCTGTCGACATGGACCTCGCCGCCCGCAGCCAGTGCGTTGCCGGTGACGGTTGCACCTGGATGGACCTGCACGTTGCCGTTGACCGCGATCGCGTTGCCGGTCACGGTACCGTACACCTGGAGATCGCCGTTCACGACCGCTGCGGTTCCAGCGTGCTGACTGCCCGCCGGTATCGTGAGCGAGCCGGTCGTGAAGCTGTCGGCCGGGGGCATCGCGAGCGCTTCCGGATCTTGGCGCACGCGCTCGATCGCTGCTGCGAACGAGCTTCCCTGTGCGGTGGCAGTCCGCGCGTGTTCACGCACCTGGCGGCTGAAGGCACGCCAATCGTGGCCATGTGTCTTGGCGTCGCGCATCGCCCGCTCGACTGCGTTCAACGCCTGCCTGAGACTATCGACGCGCGCCTTGTGGGCGTCGGTTCGTTCGACCGCCTGGTCGGCTTCGGCGGCGCCCAGCTGCGCAGCAAGGCGGCTCAGGGAATCGGCCATGACGCCCATCGCCTGTCCGAGCGATTCGCCCCAGCGCCCCATGGCCTGCCCGAACTCCGCAGGCGATTGCCCAGGCCCCGGGACGGCGGGGATCGGAGGGGATGGCGGGAACCACGACACTGGGCGTCGGGGTCGGCGTGGGTCGCGGCGTCGGGTGTTGGGCACTCAACGGGGCCGCGAAGGTCGCGACAGCAGCCATCGCCGCAAAGGAGCGAAGCACGGTCGACATCTAGACGCGACCTCGGCGAGAGGTGGATACCACGGATCGCACGGCGAGACCGGCGAGCAGAACGAGCACGGCAAACGCACCGACGAACGCCAGCAACACGAGCGGGGAAGCCGTTCCCAGCGCGTCGACTGCCCGTGAGCCGAATAGCGCCGACACGACTACGCCGAGTTGCTCAATGAGCGCATCACGCAGGCGGGCACGAGCGAGGGAGCCGAAGAAGAAGACCCCTTCGATGTGTGTACCGAGCCATGCACATACCACAGACAATGCCAGGCCGACAGTGAGTGCGCCGGCGCCGGCCAGCGCTCGCAACGGGCGCGACTGTGGGACGAATCGCTGCACCCAGCCAGCGGCGGCGTCCCGCACTGCGACGTCCCAGGGCTCGTAGACGTTCACCTGGGCGACGACGTGGTCTGCAAACAGCGGCGACGGCGCGAGCCGTGGCAACCCCTCGACGGCCTCAACCACCTGTCGCTCGGCCTCCAACTCCACACGGCACTGTTCGCACTCCCGGACATGCGCCTCGAGCGGCGCGATCCCGAATCCGGTCTCGCCGTCGAGAAGCTGGTCGATCTCGTCAGGAAGTAGATGGCGGTGCTGCATGGTGGTATCTACGGTGGGTGCGGGCTGGGGGTTTCAAGGGCAGGGGGCAGGGGTCAGGGATCAGGGGTCAGGGTAACGACAGCGGCTCCCGCGACATAGCGGAAAAACGCCGAGCGATGGCCCGGGAAACGTATGTTTTCGCAAAAGTCTGCGAATGTCTGACGTACGATGCATGCACGAGTGTCGTTGCATTTCCCTGACCCCGGGTCCCTGACCCCTGATCCCGCCGTTGGGGTCACTCACTCCTTCACTCCCTGCGCCTCGAGCGCCAAACGCAACTCATGACGCGCGCGGTGGATGTATGTCTTGACGGTCCCGAGCGGGAGGTCGAGCGTCGTCGCGATCTCTTCGTACGATCGCCCCTCCACGTGGCGCATGATGATGCATGATCGATACTCGGGGCGTAGCGCGGCGATGGCGCGCTCGATGGCCGTCCCCAGCTCGCGCGCCTCGAGGGACTCCAGGGCAGAGGGCGAGCGCGAGACGACCTCAAATGAAGTCGCATCTGCCTCGGCAGCCGACGCGGCGTCGGGCGCGCCTGAGATGCTCACCGTCGGCAGCCGGCCCTTCCGCAAATGATCGATCGCCAGATTGTTGGCGATCTTGAACAGCCAGCTCGACAGCTTGAACTCGGGCGAGTAGCGCTCGATGTGGTTGAGCGCCTTGACGAAGGTGTCTTGGGCGAGTTCCTCCGCCGTCTCTCGATCTCGAACCATGCGGTACACGAGAGAGAAAACTGGCCGCTCGTACCGTCGCACCAGCTCCCGAAACGCTGCCTCACGCCCCTGTTGTGCCAGGACGACGACGTCCGCGTCGGGCAGGTTCGCGAGATCAAACAGTGGTGTTGGCAATCGGATCGGGGCAGGGTAGCGCGGTGTAGCGTGCCGGACTATCCGCACGGGAAGGTAGCGGCCGCTGAAAGGGCGAAGCCAGAGGCGAGTCGCGGGAAGCAGCACCCGGGTGGCCGGACGTCGTCTTGCTCCCAGGCCCACTGCGGGGTGACCTTTCCTCTCGTGAGCGCTGTGGAGACCGAGTCAGAGCTTGCCGAATCGGCAGCAGCGGGCGGCGCCGATAAGCAACGGTACGTGCGCCGGATCTTTTCCGAGATCGCTCCGCGGTACGATCTATTGAACCACGTCTTGAGCCTCAATGTGGACCGCGCATGGCGGCGCCGAGCGGTTCGTGAGCTCGCCTGGGCTCGCTACCCAGACGGCCTGTACGTCGACCTCTGTGCCGGCACGCTCGACATCTCCGCATTGCTCGCTCGCCAGCAGGGGTTCGCTGGGCGCATTCTCAGCGCCGATTTCGCGGCGCCGATGCTTCGAGAAGGTGCGCCCAAGGCGGCGGGTCGCCCCATACTCCCAGTCGCTGCGGACGTGCTCGAACTGCCGGTGCGCGACCACTCGGCACATGGGGCCATTGTCGCCTTTGGCCTGCGCAACGTCGTCGATCTGGACCAGGCACTGGCCGAAGTTCGCCGCGTCCTCGTGAGCGGGGCCAAGCTCGTCATCCTCGAGTTTTCGGTGCCGCGTGCACGCGTGTTTCGGACCCTGTACCGGGCGTACTTCGATCACGTTGTGCCGACCGTGGGCGGAGTCGTCAGTGGTCAGCCGGCGGCGTACCGGTATCTCCCCCGTTCGGTTGCGCATTTTCCGTCGGCTGCCGAGCTCGCGCGGCGTATGGAGTATGCGGGATTCCGGCACGTTCGATGGCAGGCACTGACGCTCGGGATCGCGACGGTCCACGTCGGAGAGGGACCGTGAATCGGTCGCCCTCGTTCGATCGGCTCGGAGACTTCATTGCGGCGCTCGATCGAGCGGGTGAGCTGACTCGCATCAGCGCGCCGGTCGCCGCTCGACTCGAGTTGTGCGAGATCAGCGACCGCGTGATGAAACAGCCGGGCGGCGGTCGCGCCCTGCTGTTCGAGCGGGTCGTGCTCGACGACGGCACGCGTGCCTCCTGTCCCGTGGCGATCAACCTCTTCGGTTCGATACGACGGATGTCGATCGCGCTGGGCGTCGATGCGCTGGACGACATCGGTCGGCGAATCTCGGCGCTCCTCGAGCTCAAGGTGCCGGACGGCTTGCTCGCGAAGTTGGCGTTGATCCCGCGGCTCCTCGAAGTCGCGAAGTTTCCCCCGCGGCTCCGGAGCGGGCCGGCTCCGTGCCAGGCGGTGGTCCGACGGGGAGACGAGGTCGACCTCCGGCAATTGCCGGTGCTGACGTGTTGGCCGAAGGACGGCGGTCCCTACATCACTCTGCCGATGGTGATCTCCCGCGACCCGATGCGTGGCGTCCGCAATGTCGGGATGTACCGCGTGCAAGTGCTCGGGCCGCGGACGGTCGCGATGCATTGGCAGCGACACAAGGTTGGTGCCGCGCATTGGCGTGCGATGGCGGAGCGCGGGGAGACGATGCCGGTCTGCATCGTCGTCGGCGCCGATCCAGCGTCCATCTATGCGGCAACCGCGCCACTCCCGCCCACCGTGGACGAGCTGCTGTTCGCGGGATTTCTGCGGGAAGCGCCGGTCGCACTGACTCGCGCGCTCACGACCGATCTCGAGGTGCCGGCGGAGGCCGAGTTTGTGATCGAGGGATACATTGACCCACGCGAGCCCCTTGTCACCGAAGGCCCCTTTGGCGACCACACGGGCTTTTACTCCGAGGCCGATCTGTATCCCGCCGTGCACGTGACGGCGCTGACGTGCCGACCGAATCCGATTTACGCGACGACGATCGTCGGCCGCCCTCCCATGGAGGACTACTACCTGGGCCACGCGACGGAGCGAATCTTTCTCCCCCTGCTGCGTCTCACCATTCCGGAAATCGTCGACTATCACATGCCGGCAGAGGGCATCTTTCACAACCTCGTTTTTGTGGCGATCGACAAGCAGTATCCCGGGCAGGCGTACAAGGTCATGAACGCGCTGTGGGGGCAGGGCCTCATGTCGCTGGCCAAACTGATCGTGGTAGTGGACAAGGACGTGAACGTCCAGGATCCGGCGGAAGCCTGGTGGGTCGCGCTCAACAACATCGACCCCGAGCGCGATGCGCGGTTTACGATGGGCCCCATCGACGTGCTGGATCACTCCAGCCGAGCGTTCACGTACGGGTCCAAGATGGGGCTCGATGCGACGCGCAAATGGCCCGAGGAAGGCTTCGGCCGCCAATGGCCTGAGCGCATCACGATGGACGCGGCCACGCGAGCACGGGTCGACGCCCTGTGGAAGTCCCTCGGCTTGAATGGCACGACGTCGGGGCTCGATGGCTCGCGAGACGGAAGCGCCGACCGGCCGGCGGCCGGCACGACCGTCGCAGCGCGTGCCGGGTTGGCGGAGGTCGAATGAGCGCGCGCGAGGGTCAGACCTTTGCAGGATCCTCTCGCTGGCTCACCTACGTCAACTTCGTCAAGCTGCCGCACACGCTGTTCCTCCTACCTTTCGCCATGGTCGGTGCCACGCTTGCCAGTTATCAAGCGCCGATCACCACGACCACCGTCGGATGGATTGTCGTCGCCTTCACGTCCGCACGATTTGCCGCGATGGGCTTCAACCGGATCGTCGATCGGGAGTTCGACGCGCGCAATCCGCGGACGGCGCGACGCGAACTGCCTAGCGGGGCGCTCACTGTCTTCCAGGCACGCCTTGCGGTGACCCTGGCGTCGACGCTGTTCGTCCTTGCGGCCTGGCGGCTCGGCAGGATCTGCTTGGTACTGTCTCCAGTCGCGCTCGGTTGGGTCTTCTTCTACAGCTATACGAAGCGATTCACACGGTGGTCGCATCTGGTGCTCGGAGCCGGATTGGCGATAGCACCCGTCGGCGGATACCTCGCGGTCGCGGGCCGATGGAGCGAGCCGTGGTGGCTGCTCCTCGCGCTCGCCGTCGCGGTCGCCAGCTGGTCGGGCGGCTTCGACATCCTCTATGCGCTCCAGGACGTCGAGTTCGACCGCGCGGTGGCACTCCATTCCCTGCCGGCGTCGGTCGGCGAGTGGAATGCCGTCCGCATTGCCCGGTCGCTCCATGTGATCACGATCGCGGCGCTCATTCTCGTCGGTGTGGCGTTCGGGGGCGGCGCGCTGTACGGTGCCGGCGTCGCGACCGCTGCAGGCCTCCTCTTGTACGAGCACAGACTGATCCGGCCGAACGATCTCTCCCGACTCGATGCGGCGTTCTTCACGATGAACGGCATCATCAGCGTCCTGTTCTTCGCGTTCGTCGCGGCGGAACGGCTCGCCGCCGCCTACTTCCGTTGACGAAATCAGGCGAGAGCGCCCAGCCATCTCGCGACGGCGCACGATCCCGTGCGGCGCGCCCGCTGCGCGCCCAGGAACGGAGCACGCCGGACGGCAGGGAGGAGGCTGCGCCACTCACAGTGGCCATCACCGGTGCCTCCGGTGCCCCGTACGCTGTACGGCTGCTCGAGCTCCTGGTCGGCGCGCACCGGCGCATCTCCCTGATCGTGTCGGCGCACGGTCGCCGACTGCTGCAGACGGAGATGGATATCGATTCGCTCGATGATCTCCGTGACCGGGTCGGAGCGAGTGCGTGGGATGCTACTGTGACGGCCTACGACGACGCCGACCGCGGGGCGCCGCCCGCATCGGGGTCCGCCCCAAGCGCAGGGATGGTGGTCTGTCCGTGCTCTCTGGGCACATTGGCCGCGGTTGCTGCGGGGGCATCCCGCTCACTCATTGAGCGAGCTGCGGATGTCACGCTCAAGGAGCGTCGGCGACTCATTCTAGTTCCGCGCGAGACGCCGTTGAGCATCATACATCTCGAGAACATGCTCCGCGTCTCCCGAGCCGGTGCGGTGGTCCTCCCCGCTGCACCAGGGTTTTACCACCGGCCCACCGACGTCGGGGCTCTCGTGGATTTCGTTGTCGCTCGCATTCTCGATCACTGTGGTGTGCCGCAAACAGTTGTGCCGCGGTGGAGCGGTAAACCGGCGGACGGTGCCGGCAGCGCGTCGCGCAGCCGCGGGCGTAACACTGGACGCGTCGACTGACTCGCGCGCGTGAACACCTGATCGGGCTGATTGCGGACACACACGGCCTCGTGCGCGCGGGTGTGCACGTCGCACTCGCCGGGGTCGACGTGATCCTGCACGCAGGCGATGTGGGTGGCGATGCCGTGTTGGACGAGCTCGGATTGATCGCCCCGGTGCGGGCTGTGCTCGGCAATACCGATCCGCCGTCCAACGCCCTGACACCCGAGGTCGTGTACTCCGCCGGGGGCGTGGACATCCATGTCAGTCACGGCCATGAGGTCGGTGCCCCGACAGCCGAGCGCCTACTCGAGCGATATCCGCAGCGAGTACTGGTCTACGGACATACCCACCGTGCGCTCATTGCCGAGGCCGAGGGTCGCTTGGTGGTCAATCCGGGGGCTGCCGGGCCGCGTCGCTTCAACCTCGCACCCAGTGTCGGACGGTTGCGCATCCGCGCCGGCGCAGTCGCAGCCGAGATCGTGGACCTTCAAGACTAGGCCGCGCGGGGCGCCGGGCACAACCGCGAGGTCGTCGTCTCCTTTCTCCTTTCTGCAGTTCTCCTTTCTACGTGGCGCGCCAGCGCCCGTCAGCGCCCGTCATCCCCAGGGGGTCAGCCGCCCGCGCGGGCGACCGGGCCGGGCCATCCATTCGTGGCGCGAGCGAACGAGGAGGGCGCCGACGACGATCGGCGCGACTCCGCCGATGACGAGATACAGCAGGTCGCCCGCTAGCTCGTAGCGACCGGACGCCAAGTGATGGATACCGAGAATCTCGTGATTCAACAGTCCCTCCACGAGATTGAACACCCCCCAGCCCAGCAGGGCCGATCCGAAAAACAGCCGGGGCGAGGGCACGGGCATGCGGTGTCGAGCCGCACGATAGAGCCAGATGGCCCCGGCGACCGCGACGCCCCAGCAGAACGCCTCGTACGCCCCACCCCACCAGATGTTGGTGCGCAGGGCAGCGACGTCGATCGGCTGGATGACGGACGACACCATCAAGTGCCGTTGAAGCAACTGCTGTAACAGGATGCTGTCCGCCAATCCGCCCAGCCCTACGCCGAGTAGAACGGCTGCAGTTCGATACACGAAGCCTCAGGCGTGCAAGAGTGTGGAAAGGGCGGCGATTCGGGACTCGGGACTCGGGGCACTACAAGAACACGGCCATCGTAGGAGACGATTCCCGCTTCCTACACGTCAGTCAGCACACCCAATCTCCGTTCGCCGGTCGCGTGCGAGCGAATTCGCCCGGGTGCTGACGGAACCAGGCGGAGACGAGCATCAATTCGTCGACCTCATGAGCCGGGACGGCGCCCTTGGGTCCCTTCGGTCCACCGAACGTGTCGGCAACGAGCGTGCGCAGCTGCCCGCGATCCGCAGCAGTCTGCGGCACGGGGGCCTCCGCGCGGACGCAACCGCGCCGGATGAGATACATGCGGTCATCGCCATCGACTCCCGCGACCGTGTAGATGAACGACAGGGTCTCGACGGCGAAGCGCAGGCGGCCAAATTGCTCGAGCAGTCCCTCGAGGCGCTGCACCTTGTCGCGGAGCACGGCCGCCCGTTCGAACTCCAGCCGCGCGCTGGCGTCCTGCATTTGCGCTGTGAGTAACGCGATGGGTCCGTCGTCGGCTCCGTCCAAGAATGCGCGGGCGAGCTCGACCCGATGGGCATACTCGCCAGTCGAACACCCGCCGACGCACGGACCGAGACACTTGTGGATCTCGTAGCGAATACATCCTGGAGTGCGCTCGGGCAGCACGAAGAGATCGCGCTGGTCGCTGAAGTGCATCCGGATGTCGCGCGCGCAATCGCGGAGTCCCAGCACATCGTTGAGCTCACGCAGCGCCTCGCCCACTCGACGCGCTCCGACGAATGGCCCATAGTACAGTTCGCCGTCATCGCCCCCGGCGGTCCGCACGACGGCCAGCTTGGACGCCGGGCCGCGTGTGATCTTGATGAACGCGTAGTTGTGGCCGTCTGCCTTCATGGCGACGTTCAGCCGCGGCCGCAGGACCTTGATGAGCCGCAGCTCCTGGAGCAGTGCTGCGAACTCGCTGGGGGTGTACTCCCAGTCGATCGACTGTGCGTGGCGGAGGATGCGTGCGCCCTTGTCCTCGGGATAAGCGCACCGGAAGTAGCTGAGCAAGCGCGAGCGAAGCCGCTTGGACTTGCCGACATAGACCACTTCGCCGTCGGCGCTCAGCATCCGATAAACCCCAGGGCGGTTCGTCGTTCCGGCTCGCACTGCGGCGCGCATGGCCCGCACTTGCTCTTCTGGCGTAGGTCCCCGCGCACTGCTCGACCGCCCGCGGCGTGGTGGCTTGGCAGGGGTGTCAACGAGGAGGGGCTGACCACCGTCGCTGTCTCGGCCGATCGCCGTCCGATCGACCCTGGCTGTCGACTGCCTGGCCATGCGTCAGTGCTGGCAGCGAGGACAAAAAACGGTTTGACGCCCGTCGACCGCGTGCGTGCCCACCAGCCGGCTCTGGCACCGGAGACAGGGCAAACCGGCGCGTCCGTAGGCGGCCAGCTGTTTGGCGAACGCTCCAAAATCGCCGTACGGATCGCGATAGTCACGAAAGCTCGTGCCGCGCGCCTCGATCGCCTCATTGAGCACGTCGACGATTGCACGGCGGAGCTCGCCCGCCTCAGCCGGCGCGATGCGCCGGGCGGTGCGTGACGGGTCGATCCCGGCACGCCAAAGCGACTCGTTCGCGTAGATGTTGCCGACGCCCGCCAAATGACGCTGGTCCATGAGCACCTTCTTCACGGCCTGTCCGGACTTGCGCAAGACGCCTCGGAAGTTGTCGACCGTGAACGCGGGGTCAAGCGGCTCGGGACCGAGTCGAGCGACGTACTCCGCGAATCGCTTGGGGCTCATGAGGGTCACTGTGCCGAGCCGCCGGATGTCGCGATAGTGCACCGTCCGCCCGTCGGCGAGGTCGAGGGCGACCGTGGAGTAGCGTCGTTCGCTTTCGGGGAGGTCGCCGGTGTCGACGAGCAGCGCACCCGTGAACCGCGGCTGGATCACGAGACGGTCCCCCGAGGACAGGTCGATGACGATGAGCTTTGCTCGCCGCCAGGCTCGCAGAATGGTGGCGCCAGTCAATCGGCGCTTGAACGTCCTGGGTGTGGTCTCCCGCAGGACGTCGGCATGCGTGATGCGAACTGCCGTGATGACCGCGCCGTGGAGCATCCGCTCCAAGTCGCGCGTGATCGTCTCGATCTCAGGAAGCTCGGGCATGGCGGGCAAGCTCACGCCACGCGATGTCCGTCCGGAAGTGCTTTCCGGCGAACTCCACGCGAGCAGCAAAATCGGCGCTCGCACGCTGCGCGTCCGCCAAATCTGACGCGACGGCCGTCACAGCGAGGACCCGACCGCCGGCCGTCACCAACTCTCCGGCCGCGTTCCGTGCCGTGCCCGCGTGAAATACGTGGATGCCATCCGTCGCGGGGGGCAGATGGATTACGTCCCCGGTTCTCGGATGTTCGGGGTATCCGGCTGCCGCGACGACCGTCGCCACCGCCGATTGTGCTTTCACCGACTCCGACCCAATGGGGGGCAGCTCTTCGCCCGCGGCTACTGCGCGCATCAAGGCGCAATATGTCGAACCGCGTGAGCGGGAGTATGGCCTGGGCCTCGGGGTCGCCCATCCGACAATTGAACTCCACCACTCTTGGGCCGTCGTCCGTGAGCATCAACCCGGCGTAGAGCACGCCCGTAAACGGGCTCCCGCGCTCCCGTAGCGCGGCGAGTGTAGGCTCGACGATCCGATCAGCCACCGTCTGGACGAGACTCGTCACACGGGGCGAGGTCCCGGGACGCACGTCGGTGCCGGTCGCCGCGCTCTCCGGACCGGATGACGGCACGGGATGCACAGGCGCATACGCCCCCATACCACCGGTGTTCGGCCCTTGGTCGCCATCCAGGAGCCGCTTGTGATCCTGCGCCGCGACGAAGGGGACCCACTGCGTACCGTTGGTAAGAAAATGCAGCGACAGCTCCTCGCCCCGCATGTGCTCTTCGACGAGGATTTCTGCTCCTGCCGCCCCAAAGCGGTGGTGGGTCAACATGGCGTCGATCGCTTCGTCGGCTTCGCGGGCGGTTTCGGCGACAATGACGCCTTTCCCTGCTGCGAGGCCCGAAGCCTTGATGACCACAGGCAGACCGAAGTCTCTCGCGGCCCGCCGGGCAGCATTCGGATCGGTATGCCGCTCGGCCCTCGCAGTCGGCACGCCAGCGTCGATCATGAGTTCTTTGGCGAAGACCTTCGAGCTCTCGATCTGCGCCGCGGCTTTGGGCGGCCCGAAGATGGGGAGTCGGTGCTGTCGAAAGCGATCGACGATGCCGAGGGCCAACGGCGCCTCCGGTCCCACGACGGTGAGCGCGGGACGTTCCGCCTCGGCCAACGCGAGCAGGGCGTCCAGATTGGTCGCGGCTACTGGGACGCACCGTGCGTGCTCTGCGAGTCCCGCGTTGCCAGGTGCCGCAATGACCTCGAGCTGTGGATCCTCGAGTCTCAATCGCCAAGCGAAGGCGTGCTCGCGCCCTCCGCCTCCGACAATGAGCACCTTCATTGCTGCCCTGCTACCGACTCACTGCCCGCGCCAACCCGCCCGGCGGACCTCACCGGCGACGCGATGAGCCCGCGACGACTCGACTCAACGGGAGGCGCCGCCGCCATCGCCTTCGCCGGAGTCGCCGCTCCGGCTCCGGAACGCGTGCCCGAATGCATCCCGGGCCCGTTCCGCCATGTGCTCGAGTTCGGACACGACCGCGCGAGCCCGCGTGCCGTAATATCCAGCGGCTGCGGCGTAATCGTCTGCCAGCGGCTGATCGCCTTCTCCACCACGTCTCGGGTAGTCTCCGCGCAAGATGCGCTCATACGCCTCCGAGCTGCCCCAGCGCTGAAGCTCGGCCGCGCGCACCGTGTTGAATGGATGGTCGCGGAAGACGGTGTTGAGCATCTTGAGGGCCGAGTCCCAGGCGCCACCGGTCGTCTCATACTCTTCGGCTTGGATGAGAAACTCGTCCAGATCGATTGCGTCATCGCCCGCCTTTCCACCGGCCAACTTGAGATACGTGCCGAGCGACGCGCGGAGATCCTGCGTGCCGAGCAGTCCGGCGCGGTCACAAGATAACTCGGCCTTGCGGTACCACTCGAGCAGCGCGATCTGAATCGGGAGCAGCGCGATCCCCGCGAGGAAGGGCAGGTTCCGCAGACCAAAATTGATCAGAATGATGGCGATCGTGCTATACGTCACGTGCCCGCTCATGATGTGTCCCAGCTCATGGGCGAGCACGTCCCGCTGCTCCTCGCGATTCAACAACCCGAGCGTCCCGGAGTTGACGATGATGAACGGATCCTCGAAGCCAACCGCGCCCGCGTTGACGAACGGTGTCTGGGTGACGTAGAGCTGCGGGCGCGTCGGCCAGTCGAACGTCGCGAGCACTTCCGAGTAGAGCGCATTCGAGCTTGGGACGTTGTCGCGGTCCCACCCGCACGGCGTTCGCGAGGAACAGGTGGCGAAGGCCTCGCTCGCCGAAAAAGCCGGCGACCTTGCGCACCAACTCGTCGAAACCGGGGATCGCACGCAGCGTGTTGAGCGCCGCCCGGTCGGCCGGGTGCTCCCACGCGAGCGAAGAGATGCCGGGAAGGGGATTGGGGGGCATAACTGCAGGGGTCAGGTGTCAGGGTCAGGGGTCCAGGGAACTACAAGACCTACGCGGGACGCGGACGAAAGTTGCGCGGTTCTCCCGACCGATTCCTCCGCCCCGCTGGTGTCTCCTTTCTCCTCTCTCCTTTCTCCTCTCTACGAGGCGCCACCGGCGTCGAGTCCTCCTCTCTACGAGACGCCCACCGCGTCGAGTCCGTCCCAGGCGTACTCGAGGTCCTCGAGCAGATCTTCGATGTCCTCGACGCCGCATGAAAGTCGAATGAGACCTTCGCTCATTCCAAGGGCCGCGCGACGCTCGGGGGGGACCGACGCGTGGGTCATCGATGCTGGGTGACTGATCAGGCTCTCGACGCCGCCCAGTGACTCGGCGAGGGAAAACACGCGGACCCGACCCAGCACGTGAGCCGCACGGGCGCGGGTGCCGAGGTCGACGGACACCATGCCGCCGAAGCCGGACATCTGGCGCTTGGCAAGGGCGTGTTGCGGGTGCGACGGAAGCCCTGGATAGTTCACGCACCGCTCGCCCACGTGCTCGACCAACCACGCGGCGACCCGTCGGCCGTTGGCATCATGACGGGGCATCCGCAGGTGGAGTGTCTTGGTTCCTCGGAGCGCGAGCCACGAGTCGAAGGGCCCCGGAACCGCGCCGGCGGCATTCTGGATGTACTGAATGCGCTCGGCCAAGGCATCGTCTCGCAGCGCGGCGATGCCGCCGATCATGTCGCTGTGCCCGTTCAGATACTTGGTCGTCGAGTGATATACGATATCGGCGCCCTGCTCGAGCGGTCGCTGAAAAAACGGCGTGGCGAAGGTATTGTCGACGATCAACAGGGCCCGGGCGCTATGAGCAATATCAGCGATCGCCGCGATGTCGGCGAGTCGCATGAGCGGATTGCTCGGCGTCTCGATGAGCACGGCGACCGTCCGATCCGTGATCGCGTCAGCAACACGTTGCGGGTCGCGGGTGTCCACGAACGTGAAGCGCATGCCGTAGAGCTGGAGGATGCGGTCGAAAAGCCGGAAGGTACCGCCGTAGACGTTTTCAGCGCAGACGACATGGTCTCCGCTGCGAAACAACTTCATGAGACTGTCTACGCACCCCATGCCGCTCGCGAATGCGAACCCATGCGTTCCCTTCTCGAGCGCCGCGACGTTGCGCTCGAGGGCCTCGCGGGTGGGGTTCTTCCCTCGCGCGTACTCATACCCTTTATTCTCACCGAGCGCGTCCTGGACGTACGTCGAGGTCAGGTAGACCGGCGTCATGATGGCACCCGAGAGCGGGTCGGGCCGTTGGCCAGCGTGGATGGCCCGCGTGCCGAAATGGGCGTCGAGATCGTTCGCAAAGACTTTGGTCACATGCCGGTCGTGATGAGTGAGGATGGGAAGTTAACCTGCCTGATCGTCGACGACGAACCCCAGCTCCGCCGTGTGCTCGCGCGGCTCATGGAGGCCGACGGGTTCACCTGTGTCGAGGCCGGATCCGGATCCGAAGCCCTCGATGTGCTTGGCGGCCGGGACGTGGCGCTCATGTTGACCGACCTCCGGATGCCCAAGATGGACGGCATCACGCTGCTGCGCGAAACGCGCGCGCGCTTTCCGGAGCTCGCGGTCGTGATGATTACGGCCGTGGCGGACGTCGACGTGGCCGTGAGCTGTTTGGCCGTTGGCGCGATGGACTATCTGACGAAACCGTTCAACATCGAAGAAGTGCGCGCGCGAGTCCGACAGGCCCTCGAAAAACGACGCCTCGTGCGGGACCTCCGAGCCTACCAGGAACAGCTGGAAGAGCGCGTGCGCGCACAGGCCCACCAGCTGGAGGAATTGTTCCTCGGGACGATGCAGGCCTTTGCTGCGGCGCTCGAGGTCAAGGATCCCTACACGCGCGGTCACTCGATCCGGGTCAGCCAGTACTCGGTCGCGATTGCGCGCGCCATGGCGCTGGATGTCGAGGCGGTTCGTCAGATCGAGATCGGCGGCCACCTGCACGACATCGGGAAGATCGGTGTGCGAGAGGCGGTGCTGAACAAGCCGGGCCCGCTCACCGACGAGGAGTACGAACACATCATGACACACCCCGTTGTCGGATGGCGTATTCTCTCTCCCCTCCTGTCGGATGTGCCGATGGCACTCCACATCGTGCGATCGCACCATGAACGCTTCGACGGGCGCGGCATCCCGGACGGTCTCGAGGCGGGAGAAATCCCGCTCGAGGCGCGGATCGCTGCGGTCGCAGACGCCTTCGACGCGATGACCAGCGGTCGCGCCTACCGGCAAGGTGGGCGCATGACTCTGACCGCCGCGGTCGCCGAAGTGGAGCGTTGCTGCGGATCGCAATTCGACCCGGAGGTCGTCGCGGCGTTTTCCCGCGCTCTGTCCGAGGGCGGGATCACGGTCCCGCAACCTCGAACGGATGGCTCGTCGGGGCGATCGGTGCCACCGCGGACCGAGCCGTCGGTACTACCTTTCGCCGATGGTGACTGATGGTCTCATGGTCAGCGTATCAGGGGTTCGTGGCCGAGTGGGCGAGGGCCTCACCCCGGAAGTCGTGACGACGTTTGCCGCCGCCTTCGGCGCGTGGGCGTTGGCCGGCGCCGGCCGTGGGGCGAAACGAGCGCGCATCGTCGTCGGTCGGGACAGTCGCGTGTCCGGCCCGATGTTTCATCGCGCTGTGCTCGCTGCACTGCAGTCCGTCGGGTGCGACATCATCGATGTGGGCATTGCGCCAACGCCAACGATCCAGCTCGCCGTGGAATCGCTCCACGCCGCGGGCGGTCTCGCGATCACCGCAAGTCACAACCCGATCGAGTGGAACGCCCTCAAGTTCATCGCGCCCACCGGGCTTTTCCTCTCTGCGGAAGAGGGTGCGGCGATGCGGGCCACGATGGAGCGCGGTGTCCCGCGAGCGAGCTGGGACCATCTCGGGGAAGTCGAGCTCGACCGGGAGGCGGTCGCGCGACACATCGATCGGATTCTCGAGTTGCCGTACATCGATGTCGAAGCCATTCGTGCACGCCGATTCCACGTGGCGCTGGACTGTGTGCGCGGTGCCGGCGGCGTCATCATGCCGACGCTGCTCGAGCGCCTCGGCTGCCGCACGACGGCGATTAACCTGGAGACCGACGGCCGATTCCCACGCCCGCCGGAGCCGATTGCCGCCAATCTCGGGGCGCTCGAGACGCTGGTGCGCACGAGCGGGGCGGATGTCGGGTTTGCCGTGGATCCGGACGTCGACCGGCTCGCGCTCGTCGATGAAACCGGGCGTGCAATCGGGGAGGACTACACGCTCGCGCTTGCGACGGCGGCGGTCCTCAAACGCCAGCCCGGCCCGGTGGTGACGAACCTGTCGACGAGCCGGCTGATCGATGATGTGGCCGCCGATGCCAATGTACCCGTGGTTCGGTCGGCGGTGGGCGAGGTTAACGTCGCCCTCCGCATGCGAGCTGAGCGGGCGCCAGTTGGGGGGGAGGGCAACGGCGGCGTCATCGTCGCGGCCCTGCACCTCGGGCGGGATGCTCCGGTGGGTGCGGCACTCGTGCTACAACTACTGTCCGACGCAGAGGGCGCGACACTGTCCACCGTGGTGGCGCGTTGGCCTCGCTACGCCATCGTCAAAGACAAGCTAGAGCGGCCGGCTGGGTCGCTCGACCGTGCGTACGAGGCCCTAAAACAGGCGTTTCCAGGGGCGGGGGTCGACACGCAAGACGGTTTGCGGCTGGCGTGGGCCGACAGCTGGCTTCACGTGCGCCCCAGCGGGACGGAACCAATTGTGCGTGTCATCGCTGAGGCCAAGACGGAAGCGCAGGCCCGTGACCTGGTTGCCCAGGCCCGCGTCCCGCTCAAAGCCTTAGCTTAAATACCTGCCCGGGGAGCGCGCCGCAGGTTGGCACCTCTTCGGGGTCCGACTCGAAACCCATTGGGTGGACCGGACGCGCTGGCCGGGTAACACCGACGTTTGCAACAGGAACGGGATCAGCTATGTGTGGAATCATCGGCTACGTCGGCCCCAAGGTCGTCACGCCACTGCTCATTGAGGGGCTGAAGCGGCTCGAGTACCGGGGGTACGACTCCGCCGGCGTCGCCGTCATGAACGGCGAAGGGCGTCGAGACCCGTAAGGTGGCTGGCAAGATCTCCCGACTCGAGGCGGCGGTCAACGAGAGCCCCATTATCGGGACGCTCGGGATCGCGCATACGCGCTGGGCAACGCACGGGGCGCCCAACGAGCGCAACGCGCACCCCCAGCTCGACGAGCGGCGGGAAATCGCCGTCGTGCATAACGGCATCATCGAGAACGCCAGCGCGCTCCGGCGTATGCTCGAGGGGCACGGACACGTCTTCGCCTCGGAGACCGATACCGAGGTGCTCGTCCACCTGATCGAGGCGGCATTCGAGACGACGCTCGAAGACGCCGTCATCGACGCGCTTCGACAAGTCGAGGGCGCGTACGGCATCGCCGTGGTGTCGAGTCGCGACCCGAGCAAGATCGTCGCCGCGCGCAAGGGAAGCCCGTTGCTCATCGGGCTGGGCGATGGCGAGTACTACGTTGCGAGCGACGCCTCCGCGATCCTCGCGCACACGCGCGAAGTTGTCTACCTGCACGATGGCGACCTGGCGGTGCTCGACCGCACAGGCTACCGCATTGTCGATCTCAACTCGATGACGCTGACGCGCGGCGTCAGCAAGATCGACTGGGATCTCGCCGAGATGGAGCGCGGTGGATTCCCGCACTTCATGCTCAAGGAAATCTTCGAGCAGCCACAGACGGTGAGCAGCACGTTGGCGGGTCGCTTGCTCCTCGATGAGGCCACGGCCAAGCTCGCCGGCACGAACCTCACCGACGACGAGTTGCTGGCGATCGACAACATCGTGATCACGGCCTGCGGCACGAGCTGGCACTCGGGCCTGATCGGCGAGCACATGCTCGAGGAGCTTGCCCGGATTCCGGTCGAAGTCGAGTACGCGTCCGAGTTCCGGTATCGCAATCCGATTGTGAACGAGCGCACGCTGTGCATCGTCATCTCGCAATCGGGCGAAACAGCCGATACGCTGGCGGCCATGCGCGAGGCGCAGCGCCGCGGCGCTCGCACGCTCGGCATTGTGAACGTGGTCGGATCGACGATTGCGCGCGAGGCGGCCGCAGGGATCTACCTGCACGCCGGGCCAGAGATCGGTGTAGCGTCCACCAAAGCGTTCACGAGCCAAGTCGTGGCACTCGCGCTCCTCACGCTGAAGCTCGGTCGGCTCCGCGAGCGTGTCGCTGTTACGAGGTCGGCGAGATCATCTGCGCGCTCCAGGCTCTGCCCAGCCAGATCCAGGGCATCCTCGACCGCAACCAGGAGATCGAGGACCTGGCCGAGGAATTCAAGCGCGCCCAGAACTTCCTGTACCTCGGGCGTGGCTACAACTTCCCGACGGCGCTCGAAGGCGCGCTCAAGCTGAAGGAGATCAGCTACATCCACGCCGAGGGCTACCCCGCTGCGGAGATGAAACACGGACCGATCGCGCTCATCGACGCGCTCATGCCCGTGGTGTTCATCGCGCCGCACGACTCGGTGTTCGACAAGGTCGCGTCGAACGTTCAGGAAGTGAAGGCGCGCAACGGCCGCGTGATCGCGATCACGAGCCGGGAGGAGCCAAGCCTCGAGGACAAGATCGACTACGAGTTCCGAATCCCCGAGACGATCGACATGCTTACGCCGGTCCTCGCCGCAATCCCGCTGCAGCTCCTGGCGTACCACATCGCGGTGAAGCGCGGGATCGAACGTCGACCAGCCGCGGAACCTGGCGAAGTCGGTGACGGTGGAGTAGGGCGGGCGCTATCGCGCCCGAGAGAGGAGAACGCCAGAAAGGGGAAAGGAGACGACAGCTGAATCCGTGGCTAGAGTCTCCTTTCTCCTTTCCCCTCTCTCCTTTCTCGGGCGCGTAGCGCCCGTCCTGACCCGTGACCCCTGACCCCAGACCCTGTCCCCTTATCTCTGTCCTCTAGTACCTCTACCATGCGAGTGCTGCTTCAGCGAGTTGCCCGTGCCGAAGTGCGTGTGCGCACAGCGCATGGGAGTCGCGTGGCGGGGCGCATTGGCAAAGGGCTCGTGCTGCTGGTCGGATTTTGTACGGGTGAGTCGGCGGCCGGCGACGACGCGCTTCAGTGGATGGCCGACAAGGTCGCAGGGTTGCGTGTGTTCAGCGACGAAAACGACAGGATGAATCTCGGCATTCTCGACGTCGGCGGGAGCGTGCTCGTCGTGTCACAATTCACGCTCTATGGTGATGCGGTGAAGGGTCGCCGTCCGAGCTTCATAGACGCGGCCCGTCCCGAAGAGGCAGAACCGCTGTACGCCCGGTTCCTCGAGGCGTTGCGCGCGCGCGGCCTGTCGGTCGAAGCCGGTGAGTTCGGCGCGATGATGGACGTCGAGCTGGTGAATGATGGCCCGGTGACTCTGTGGCTGGAGCGATGATGTCTGGCTCCCACGCCATCCCGGCCGATCCCAATGCACCGCGGGTCATTCTCGCCTCCCAGAGTCCACGTCGCCGAGATCTGCTCTCGCTCGTCGGTATCCCGCACACCGTGCATCCGGCCGACATCGACGAGTCGGTACAGGCTGGTGAGTTGCCGTTGGCATGCGTCGGACGGTTGGCGCGGGAAAAGGCTGACAGCGTCGCGAGCACTGAAGCGAAAGGCGACGACCACGCGGTGATCATTGCGGCCGACACCATCGTCGTCATCGATGACCGCATTCTCAACAAGCCGATCGATGCCGCTGATGCGCGCAGGATGCTCCATGCGCTCCAGGGGCGCACGCATCACGTCCACACCGCTGTCTGCGTCGCCCGAGATACTCGCCGCGCGGCGGACGTGGCCTCAGTCCGCGTGCGATTTCGGGCGCTCACTGCCCGAGAGATCGACCGCTACATCGCGACCGGCGAGCCCATGGACAAGGCCGGCGCCTACGGCATCCAGGGCTACGGCGCGACGATCGTCGATCACATCGATGGGGACTTCTTCGCGGTCATGGGACTGCCGCTCGTGACACTCGTGCGGTTACTGGGAGAAGTTGGGGTACGGTATGAGTTCGGCAGGCTCCTGGTGGACACATAACGGCGGGATCAGGGATCAGGGATCAGGGGTCAGGGGTCAGGGAACGACAACTGCGAAGGGCACGCGGGGGCGGGTCGTCGGTAGTTGCGGTTCTCTGACCCCTGACCCCTGACCCCGCCGTTCAGGTCAAACCCGAGAGTCGTTTCTCACCATGTATCTCTCCCTCCACACCCCAACCTTCTCCAACACATCCTCCACGCGAATCCTCCCCATGCGCCCCGGCCGTAATTCCATCGATACGGGATAGTCTTCGCCGGGGTCGCCGTACGCGTCGACGACGAGATCCTGGAATCTCTTGTAGGGGCCGGTGCGTTTCGGATTGGTGTAGCCGTACAGCCCGATCACAGGACGTCCCAGCGCGACGGCCATGTGTAATGGGCCGGTGTCGGGTGTCAGCACGAGCGCGGCGCCATCGAGCACGCCAACCAGTCGCCGGAGGCCCAGGCCAAGTGCGGGTACGGCGCATGGCGCGAGACGCGTGATCGTCGCCGCGGCTGCCTGCTCGCGTGCGGAGGTGCCACCGACGAGTACCGGCGTGAGCCCTGCGTCACGATCCAGCGCGCGCGCAACCTCCGCCCAGCGCTCGGGCAACCAGTCTTTTTCCGGCTTGCTCGTGGCAACGACTATCGCGGCCACTGGCCGGTCGAACTGCGCGTAGAACCGTCGCTCGTCCTCACGCTCGCCAGGCCAGGGACCCAGATCCCACTGGGGCTCGCTGTGCGGCACCCCTAGCGCGTCGAGAAACTCGAAGTACTGATCCTGCACGTGCTGGCCTGTCGGGTGCGCCGGAATGCGATGCGTCGTGAAAAGCCAATTCATGTCTCGTGCGCGCGCACGATCAAACCCGAGCTTTACAGGCGCACGCGTGAAGGCAGTCACGATGCCGGCTTTGAGGTACACCTGCAGGTCCAGCACGACATCGAACGGCTGCGCAGCCAGCGTGCGGCGCACGTCGCGAAAGGCGCGCCAGCCGGCCGTACGGTCGAAGACGATGATGTCATCGACTGCCGGGTGACCACGAACGAGGGATGCCGGCCCTGGTTGCACGATCCAGCTGATGCGAGCTGTCGGACGCACCCGCTTGAGGGCGGTGACTACCGGGAGGACGTGCACGGCATCACCAACGGCGCTCATCATCACGATTCCGACGCGATCGAGTCGAGGAGGCCACGCGACGGTCGGAGGTCCCATCACCGGGCCGCCCCGAGAGCCACCAGAACTTGCATTGGAAGTCCGTGCTTCTGCGCGGATCGACCGAGGCGCCTCCAGTTGGCGGCCATGACCTCGGGTGCGCCGGGACGGCGCCACCTGACGCGGTCGACGTCCAACGCATACGCGAGGGGGTGCGAGTCATTCGGATGGGCAATCAGCACATTCCGCAAATTGAGGTCCTGGTGCACCGCACCCAACCGGCCCAGGTCATTGAGCAGCACACCCACGGCGTCCCACACCGGTCTCGTATCGGCCTCCGGTGTCATGCACTTGAGGACGGTGAGGAGATCCGCCGCATCTGGAACCTCTTGAGTCACAACGTCTGTCCGGCGCAGGCCGGGCGCGATGTGATAGCGCAGATACGCCAGGACCTGCGGCGTCTTGACGCCGCCCTCTCGCAACCTCGTTGACACTGCGAGCTCGTATGGGGCGCGCGTCGCTCCAAAAAAAATGTCACGAATGACAGGAGCCAGCAGGCCTCCGTGCCGGACGCGGCGCACGACGACCCTTGTATCATGGATTGCAATGGCATATGCCGGCCCGCGTCCCTGAAAAGCGCGATGGTCGGCGCGCCGGACTGCGTACTCGTACAGCGTGCCGTACGCCAGCGCTGCCACGAACGGTTCAGCGAGCGGCGCCCACGCGACGCCATCGACTCCGGCGAGGTGGATCCGCCGATATCCTGGCGGTGTCTGCGGCATCACTCGAAGTCGGGTGCGGACGGCACAGGAGGGCGACGCAATGCGTCGCCCCTACCGGCCACGTGGTTGGTTGCGTGCGGACAGCACAGGAAGGTGATTACCGCGCGACCAGATAAACCGGCACAGGATGTGTCTTACCCTTGAGCTCGAGCGGAGGACGCTCCTCCAGCGTCGGAGGCCGCCGCAGCGCACGCCGGATCTCGTCGCTCAGGAGGATCTCGCCCGCCTCGGCTGCGGCGCAGAGACGACTCGCGGTGTTGACGGTGTCGCCGATCACGGTGAACTCGAGTCGCCGCTCCGAACCGATGTTCCCAGCAAACGCCTCGCCGTAGCTCAAGCCGATGCCAATGCCCAGCTCGGGGCGGCCGGCGCGGCGCCACTTGGCATTCAGCGTGTCCAGGGCCCGCATCATCTCGATCGCGGCCTGTACCGCACGATCCGCGTCCTCCGGTGTACCGATCGGCGCGCCCCACTGTGCCATGACCGCATCGCCCATGAACTTGTCGAGCGTGCCCCCATGACGAAATACGCACTCCACCATCTCGGTGAAGTACTCCGTCAGCAGGCTGGCCATATCGTCGGGATTCATTGTCTCCGAGAGCGCCGTGAAGCCGCGGATGTCGCTGAAGAGAACCGCAACCGGTCGCTTGTCGCCCCCAAGCCGGACAGCACCGGGAGAATCGGCGATGCGCGCGGCGAGATTGGGCGCGAAGTACCGCTCGAAGTTGCTGCGGACGAGCAGCTCGTGCCGGATCCGCTCGGAGAACTGGCCGTTCTCGATGGCGACCGCCGCGATGCTGGCGAACGCCGCCAGGAACTCGAGGTCCTCTTCGTCGACCCGATGGGTCGATGTCACGTTGTCGACGTACAGCACGCCCAGGACGCGGCCATCGCTCCCGACCAGTGGCGCGCACATGGTGGAGCGGACGCGTTGAACCAGGATCGACTCCCCACCAAATCGCAGATCCTCCGGCGCGTTGTCCGACAGGATGGCGACCTTGTCCTGCACAGCGGTGCGCACGATCGACTGCGGGACCGACCGTTGCGGCGCTGCGCCCTGGCGATCCCGCGCGACTTTGGGGACCTGCTCCCCACGCTCATCGGCCAGCAGCACCGAGACATAGTCGACGTCGAAGATCTGCAGACAGAAGCCGGCAATCTTGTCGAGCAGCGAGCCGATGTCGGCAACGCGAGTCAGTCCCTTCGAGACCTCGAGCAGCACGGCGAGCTTCTGGGCGTTTCGCTCCTGACTGGCGCGATCGACGTAGCCAGGTGTCTGGAGAGAACCCGTTCCATCCGACGCAGTCGTGCCGGACGCCGTCTGACCGCGCAGCGCGGCCGCGAGCCCCTGCGGGCCGGCATCAGGGACGCGCAGCTGTCGGACGATCGTGCCCTCGCTCCGAATGGGGATCGAGCCGATCGGGGTCGTGCGGGGGGTGGTGCGGGCTCCGGCGATCGGCCCTGTCACGGCGGGAGAGTCCGTGGCCGTTCCGCCCGCGCCGGCACCGCGTGCGCTCCGGCCGCCGGTCGCGCGCGCGCCGACAGGCGTCGTGGTCGCCAACCGCTCGCTCAGGCGAAAGGACACCTTCCCGAAGGTGACGACGTCGCCAACGTTGACGTGCGACTCTGTCACTCTCGCCCCGTTCACGAAGGTGCCGTTGCTCGACCCGAGGTCGCGCACGTCGATGCCATTCTCCTCGTGCGTCACCTGGGCGTGGCGCCGCGAGATCGTCGGATCGAAGACGGGGATGTCGCTCGTGAGGGCGCGACCGACCACGAGTGAGCTCCCCAACTTCAAGTCGAAGGTCTGTCCTCCCTCCACGCTCGTCAGCGTATACAGCATCGCGGTCAGAATATAGAGGCCGGTGTCGAAGACGGCGCCTCTGGCGTGGGGGATGGGCGTCGAGGCAGCAGGGAATGCCGGACCTGGCCAATCGCCGCAAGCACCGCGCGCGCCTTGTTCTCGGTCTCCTGCCACTCGCGTTCCGGCACCGAATCGGCCACGATGCCAGCGCCGACCCCGACCGAGGCTACGCCTTTGGCGATGACGCAGGTTCGAATCGTGATCGCCAGATCCATCCGTCGGTCCCCCGCAGCGATGTAGCCGACGGCGCCCGCGTAGGGCCCCCGCCGCTCCGGCTCCAACTCATCGATGATCTCCATGGCTCGGACCTTGGGTGCACCGGTCATGGTGCCGGCCGGGAAAGTGGCGCGAAACGCGTCGATGGCCGATCCATCGGGCGGAATCCGCCCTTCGACTTGACTGACGATGTGCAGGACGTGGGAGTATCGCTCGACCACCATCAGCTCGGTCACCGCGACCGTACCGAACTCCGCGACGCGACCCACATCGTTGCGCCCGAGATCCACGAGCATGACGTGCTCCGCGCGCTCCTTCTCGTCGGCAAGGAGTTCCGCCGCCAGCGCCTCATCCTCCTCGCGCGTCCGTCCGCGAGGTCGTGTGCCGGCGATCGGGCGGACCGTCACACGCTGGTTCGCGACGCGGACCAGAAGCTCCGGAGAGCTTCCGACCAGCTCCACGCCGTCGAGGATGAGGTGATACATGTAGGGTGACGGATTGATCGCCCGCAACGCCCGATACAGCGCGTCAGATGGAAAGTCGTGCGGCACCTCGATGCGACGCGCCAACAGCGTCTGGAAGCAGTCGCCCGCCATGATGTACTCGCGGATGCGCGTGACGTCGCGCATGAAGCGCTCGCGGGCGTAGTTCGAGTGCCCCTCGGCCGCCGGCGCATCCGGATCGAGATCAAGTGCCGGCAGGGGTACGGGCGCGCGTAACCGCTCGAGGGTACACTCGATCTCGGCGATGGCGCTGTCATGCAGGCGCTCGAGCGCTGCATCGTCGGCACCCCGCGGCACCGCGACACCGACGACGACACGGGCTTGCGCGCGCAGATTGTCGATGATGACGACCGCGCGAGTGAACACGAACAGCGCGTCCGGCACATCCAGCACCGCCGGGGGCGGCGACGGCAACCGCTCGATATGCCGCACCACGTCATACGCGAAATAGCCGACCGCGCCGGCCCAAAACTCCCCGAGCTCGGGGACCGAGACCGGTGCGTCTCGGGCAATGAGGCCTTGCAGGTCGGCGAGTGCGTCGGCCGGCCGGCGATCGCCATGCCACCCGCGCTCAGCAGTCCAGTCCTGGACGGTCCCGTCGCGCTGCAGTCGCCACGCCGCACGCGGCTCCGTGCCCATGAACGTGTAGCGCGACCAGGTCTCGCTCCCCGCGGGCGCCGACTCCAGCAGAAACGCGAATGGAGGCCGGCGCAGCTTCGCGAACGCGGACACCGGCGTATCCGTGTCGAGCAGCGTGTCGCGCCATACGGGCACGAGTCCACCCGGCGCGCGTACGCGATCGGCGAGGGCACGGAAGTGCTCTAGGGTCATCTATATTTTGCCCTCATGCGTGGCGGGCACTCGGTGTGGCGACAGGTGGCCGTCTGGCTTGCGGGAGGTGCGGCTGCATGGTCACCCTTCGCCCAGCCGGCTCGAGCCCAGGTAAGCCCCGGCCGCTGGAACGACGCACGCGTCCGAGCGCTGGTGGCACTGGCAATCGGTCGCCGGAGCCAGCAATTCGGCGACAGTGTCCTCACCGACTACCAGGCGACGGCGCGCGGCTTTGTCACCTTTCTCGCGCAGGCCGGGCCCGGATTCCCGGATCCACCCAAGGCCGTCAGGGTCGACGAGTTGGCCGTGGAAGTTTACTGGCGCGCGCCCAACCTCAGCAAGCAGGTGGTGATCGGACGTCGCGACACGTTGCTCCTGCCGGCCGACATTGCCTACTACAGCGACCGGTACGGGATCATTCAAAACAATTTCCCTGACTCCATTCGCCTGGGGGAGGGGAACGACGTGCACGATGTGCCGCATCCGTTGTCGAGCCGTGGACCCGAGAACTACGACTACGCGATCGCCGATTCGTTGCGCATCGTCATCGCCGGCCGTGCGATCGCCGTCTATGACGTCCGCGTTCGGCCGCGCGTGCCGACGGCGGCTCGCGTGGTCGGCGACCTGTACCTCGACCGCGCGACCGGCGCCCTCGTTCGGATGTCGATCACGTTCACGCGCGCCGCAATCCTCGACAAGCGCATCGAGACGCTCGCGGTCACGCTCGACAACGCGCTGGTCGATGGGCGCTTCTGGTTGCCGCTCCACCAGGAGCTCGAAGTCGCACGCACGACGACGTGGCTCGATTACCCCGTTCGGGGGATCATCCGCGGACGCTGGGACATCTGCTGTTATCGGATCAATCACGGCCTCCCGTATGCGGTCTTCGTAGGGCCTCCGATCGCGTTTGCGCCGCCCAGCACGACCGAGCGATATCCGTGGTCGGGCGGAATCCTCGACTCGCTCCCGAGCGATGTATCGCTCGCAACGCCTGGGGACGTGCGGCGCGTGGAAGAGGCCGCGCATCAAGTCGTGCGCGATGCGGCCCTCAACCGCGTGCGCGCGATCAGCCTCTCGACACACAGTGTGTCAGACATCATCCGGGTCAATCGCGTCGAGGGAGTGGCAGTTGGCGCGGGTGTCACCCAGGGTATTGGCCCAGATTGGTCGGCCGGGTTGGGCGCTCGCTACGGTCTGTCCAACCGGCAGGCGAACGGACAAGCGACTCTCACGTGGTCGCCGTGGGGCGATCTGAGTCTTGGAATCCTGGCCTACCGGCAGTTTCGAGACGCTGGTGACGTCGCCGAGAGCTCGATCCTCGCCAACAGCATCGCGGCGCAGGAGTTCGGAGCGGATTACACGGATCCATACGATACTCGCGGAGTCGGCCTGCAGGCGTCCTTTCGCCTACCGCTCGAGCTCCGCTGGCGCCTCGCGATTTCTCGCGAATCGCAGCGCGCGCTTGCGGTGCACGCCGCCCCCGTGTTCAACTCCTACGGTCCCACGATCCCCGCACTCGCATTGCAAGCGACCCGCGCGGTGGTCACGGTCGACCGGTCGGACGCTCCAGGCCCGTGGGAGACGGTGTGGCGTGCGCATGTGGAGGCCCGTGGCGAGTGGTACGCGCCGGCCGACACGGTGTTGCCGCGCCCGGTCACCGTGGCCCGAGGATTCCTGGGCATCGATGGTGACCGGCCGTTCGGCGATAGCCATTCTCGTTGCGCGCGCCTCGATCGGAGCCGTAACCGCCGATGGCCCAATCCCCGCCCAGGACCTCGTCTACGCGGGCGGTCCGACGAGCGGGCCGGGATACGGCTACCATGCATTCGTCGGGCGTCTGACTGCGACGCTGCGAGGCGAGTGGCAGATGCGCGTGCCCGCGCCGGCGATCCCCCTTGGGAGCCTCGGCAGCACCCCCCGGTATGTCACCCTCGCTCCCTTTGTGAGCGGCGCCTATGTAAACCAGGCAGCGGCGTTCCGTCCGCTGCCCACCGGATGGTACCCGGCCGTGGGATTGAGCGCGCTCGGATTCTTCGATCTGTTGCAGGTCGAGGTTGGGCGCGGCCTGCGGCGCCCGGGCGAATGGACCTTCTGGATCGATGTGAACCGGGACTGGTGGGGCGTGCTCTGAGAGGCAGATTGTGGCGCATGAGCACATCGAGCGCTTCCGCGAGCAGGCCGTATCCGGGCTCGCGCCGCGGCCGTGACGAGGGCGCCGCGACATGACGCCCATCAACGCCGGCGTAGTCGACGTGTATGTCATCCGACCGTACCGGGCCGCCTGGCGGGTGCTCGTGCTGAAGCGAGCCAAGGACACCCGCTGTCCTGGCTCATGGGAGACAGTGCATGGCCATATCGAGCCGGGTGAGACACCCGAACGTGCGGCTATTCGCGAGGTGCGTGAAGAGACCGCCCTTGCAGTCGATCGCCTATACAACGTCACGGTGCAGCCGTTCTACCTGCACCGCCTCGATACCGTCGAGCTGGCTGTCGTGTTCGCTGCGTTTGTGCGCGAGCCTGGTGCGGTGACGTTGGGTACCGAGCACGACGCGCACGAGTGGCTGCCAGTCGCGATGGCGCGCCGGCGCTTCGTGTGGCCGCGGGCGCGCGCGGCCTTGGACGATATCGTCGAGCTCCTGAAGGGGGGCGATGCGGGGACGGTGGAGGATGTGTTGAGGGTGTTGTAACGACCGGGATCAGGGATCAGGGATCAGGGATCAGGGATCAGGGGCCAGGGGGAACTAACCCGGGGCCGTTCGATTGTGCTCAGTAATGGGGGTCGTCAGTTTCTTCCCAGACCCCAGACCCCAGACCCCAGACCCCAGACCCTGCAGTCCTCCATGCCCCATCTCCCGCTCAAGCAGTTATCCGACCCTCCGCGCAAAGCGATCGCGGACGAGTGGCTCGAGCGACTCGAGTCCGAGTTACGGGATGCGTCCGTCGACCGCGCGACGCTGTGTCGTCGCGTGCTCGCGGACATCACGTACCCGGAGTACGCAGCCAACTGGGAGACGGCGGTCGCCGACCGGAAGCTATCGGCCGGGTTGCGCCTCGCGCTCGCGACGCTCGATCCGCGCGAGATCACGCTGGAGCCGGAGTACTACGCCGAGTGTGATCAGGCGCGGTTCCAGCGCGTCAAGCCGCTACTCTGGCTGTGGTACTCCTTCGATCGGACACCGCTGGGCGGCCAGAACGTCGACCTCGGCGTGCGACTCCGTCGGGTGCTGGCGCCGCACATCTTCAAGCGGTGTGGTGAGAAGTTCAAGGCGTTTCAGCACGTCGAGTTCTCGTTCGGATACAACATGGACGTCGGCGACAACTGTGTCGTGCACCGCCACGTCCTGTTGGACGATCGAGGTGGAATCGTGATGGGCAACAACGTGTCGGTCAGCGACTACGCGAACATCTACAGCCACACGCACAGCATCGTCGATCAGCGCGACGTCACCGACGCGGTGACGGTGCTCGAGGACAACGTTCGAATCACGTATCACGCGACAGTGCTCGCCGGGGTGCGCGTGGGCTGCAACGGCATGGTGGGAGCCCTCGCCGTCGCGACCAAGGATGTACGGCCCTACCACGTGTATGTTGGCATTCCGGCGAAGAGCATTCGCGTCAAGCCAAATGCGCCGCAGGAGGCGCACAACGTGTGTCTGGAAACTAGACGTTAGACGTTGGAGACAAATCTCGAGGGCTAGCTAGATGCACCGTAGCTGGCCATCGAGGTTTCTTCTCCAACGTCCAGCGTCCAACGTCTAGCCTTCTAGCAGTCCCGCCACCGCACCAGCCAGCTCGTCTCGCCCGAGCCCCGTCGTTGCGCTGAAGGCGATGACCTGGCTCTCGTCGAGACCCAGCTCCGTGCGAAGCGCTTCGAGGCGGGCGGGCGCGGCCGTCGCCGAGAGCTTGTCGACCTTGGTGACCACCACGAGCGTCGGCACGGCGATCTCGGCCAGATAATCCAACATTGCGCGGTCGTCCGTGGTCGGCTCGTGGCGAGCATCGATGAGTTGCACCACCCCGCGGAGACTCGGACTCGAGGCGAGGTACGCCTCGATCAGCGGCCGCCACTGCTCGCGGCGCTCTTTGGACACGCGCGCGTAGCCGTAGCCCGGCAGGTCCACGAGGACAAACGTGTCATTGACGCGAAAGAAGTTGATCTCCTGCGTCCGACCTGGTGTGCGACTCACGCGCGCGAGCGATCGTCGGCGGACGAGGCGATTCAGCAGCGAGGACTTACCGACGTTCGATCGACCGGCAAACGCGACCTCGGGCAGTCCGCTCGGTGGCCGCCACCCTCCGGCCTGGGCCATGCCGCCCAGGAACTCCAGCGACCGAATGGGAAGGGGATCGATGGACGACACCGCATCCACGGCCTAGTGCGTCACCGTGCTCACATTGGTCGCGTGCGGAGCCTGCGCGCCCGACCGGCGTCGGCGCGGACCCTGCGCCACCGGCGAGGCGGGGATGGGGACCTGGCGCAGGGCAAGAGCCAGCACCTCGTCCATGGTCCGCACCGGGTGGAAGGTGACCGTCTCTCGCACTTCGGCTGGCAGGTCATCGAGCTCACGCTCGTTGCCGGCGGGCATGATGACGTGCCGGATGCCGAGTCGTTGTGCCGCGACCGATTTCTCCTTGAGCCCGCCGATGGCCAGCACGCGGCCCCGCAGCGTGACCTCGCCGGTCATCGCGACATCGCCGCGCACCGGCACGCCGCTCACCGCGCTGACGATGGCCGTTGCGATCGCGATGCCAGCGCTCGGCCCGTCCTTCGGCGTAGCGCCGGCTGGGATGTGGACGTGCAGGTCGCGTGTATTGCCGCGCGCCAGCTCGTCTTCGATCCCCAGGTCCCTGGCGCGGCGCCGCGCGTAACTCAGCGCCGCGGTCGCTGACTCCTTCATCACGTCGCCCAGCGTGCCCGTCAGCTGGAGACGCCCACGTCCCCGCATCACGTTGACCTCGATGTCCAGGATCTCGCCCCCTGCCGCGGTGTAGGCGAGGCCACGGGCGACGCCGACCGCGTCCTCTTGCGTCATGTCGTCGGGATCGAATGGAGCCGGTCCGAGCATCTCGCGGAGCGTCGTGGCGCTCACAGTCGTCGCCGTCGTTGCGGGGATGACTGTATGCTCGGCCTTCTGGCGCGCAACTTTGCGCGCGACGCGCGCGATGCGGCGCTCCAACTCACGCACGCCGGCCTCACGCGTGTACTGCCGGAGAATGCCGGGTAGCGCGTTGTCCTCCCATATCACATCGGTCGACGTGAGGCCATTGCGCTCGAGCTGCTTGGGGATGAGGAACTGCCGTGCGATCGCGAGCTTCTCGTGATCGAGATACCCGTTGAGGTGCAGGATCTCCATGCGGTCGCGCAGCGCCTCAGGCACGCCGCCGAGTGAGTTTGCGGTGGTGATGAACAGCACCTGCGACAGGTCGTAGTCCAACTCCAGGTAGTGATCGTTGAACGCATTGTTCTGTTCGGGGTCGAGCACCTCGAGTAGGGCGGCGGCAGGATCGCCGCGATAGTCCTGTCCGAGTTTGTCGACCTCATCGAGCAGGATCACCGGATTGACGACTTCGGCACGTCGCATTGCCTGGATGATCCGCCCGGGCAGGGCGCCAATATACGTCCGACGGTGGCCGCGTATCTCGGCCTCGTCGCGGACGCCGCCCAGCGCCATGCGAACGAACTTCCGGCCGAGCGCACGCGCGATCGAGCGACCCAGCGAGGTCTTGCCGACACCCGGCGGGCCGACGAAGCAGAGGAGCGGGCCATCGAGGCGCCCCACGAGCGCCAGCACCGCGATGTAATCGAGGATGCGGTCTTTGACCTCCTCGAGGCCGTAGTGATCCTCATCCAGTACGCGACGCGCGTGTTCGATGTCGAGGATATCATCCGTGCGCTCCGACCACGGTACCGCCAGCAGCCAGTCGAGATAGTTGCGCCCGACAGTGCTCTCGGGCGACATTGGGGGCGTGCGCCGCAGCTTGCGCAACTCCCGTTTGGCGCGTGACTGCACGGGTTCGGGAAGCGCACGCCGCTCGATCTCCGCCTCGAGATCCACGAGGTCGTCGCCGTCGTCCTGGCCCAACTCACGGTTGATCGCCCGCAGCTGCTCCTGCAGGTAAAACTCCCGCTGGTTCTGAAAAAGCGAGCCGCGGACGTCGTCATCGATCTTGCGCTCGAGCCGGAGCAGCTCGATCTCGCCACTCAGCACCTTCCCGAGCGCTTCCCACAACGCTGGGATGTCTGCGGCTTCGAGCAGGTGCTGCCGGATCTCGTGCTTGACGGCCACGTGCGCCGCAATGGCGATCGCCCGCCGCTCATCGGCCTCGATGGCCTGTACGAAGGTCGCGACCTCGTCGGGGATGCGGCGGTGCAGGGAGACGTACTCCTCGAACCGGGACGTTACCTGCCGGCTGAGCACCGCGAGCGCACCAGGATCTCCGCCGACCGCGGAGCCGGCCGTCTCCGAGGCGCGCTCGGCTGACTCGATCCCCGCACGGTCGTCGCTCGCGACCTCAACTTCCGATTCCACGTGTGGGGTGAACGGGGCGGGGGTCACCGTGGCCTGCAATCCGGCGCCGACCGCCGCGTATCGCTTCACACGCGCCCGCGCGACGCCTTCGACCAACACCTTGACCGTGCCGTTCGGCAGTCGTGTGCGCTGCAGCAGTCGAGCGACGACCCCCACGCGGTACAAGTCCGCGGCGGCTGGGTCTTGCACTTCGCCACTCCGCTGGGCAACGACCAGGAGGAATCGGTCCTCGCCGGGGGCCGCGGATGCGTCCGCGGCGTCGACCGCTGCCAGGGACGCCGGGCGTCCCACGAGCAACGGAATCACCACGAACGGGAACACGACCACGTCGCGGAGCGGAAGCACCGGGAGGCGATCGGGGACCGTGAACTGTTCGGAGTCGCGCGAGAGGAGCACCGGCGTCGGGACCACGGTGGAGGGGAGATGTGCAACGGGCGGGAGCCGTCAAGCCGCCCGCCCGCAATCTAAGTACGATGCGCGGTCGTCCGCGCGTGTGGGGCCGCTACGCCTCTTTCTTCTGCCTCTTGGGCGAGATCTCGAGCAACGGAGCGGTCCGCTTCGTGACCGTGCCCTCGATGATCTTGACCTCGGTGACGTCGTCGCGGCCCGGCAGATCGAACATGACGTCGGTGAGAATTTCCTCGAGGATCGCGCGCAGCCCACGCGCGCCAGTCCCGCGCTTGAGCGCCTTGGCGGCGATGGCCCGCAGCGCGTGCTCATCAAAGGTGAGCTTCACCTCTTCGAGGTCGAAGAGCTTGGCGTATTGCTTGGTCAACGCGTTCTTCGGCTCCTTGAGGATCCGGACGAGCGCGTCTTCATCGAGCGCTTCGAGTGGAACGCCGACCGGCAGGCGGCCGACGAGCTCCGGGATCAGACCATAGCGCAAGAGATCGTCGGGCTCGACGTCGGCGAACGGGTTCTTGGGCGGCTTGGCGATCGATCCGGCGACGGCGTCGCTCTCGACGTGTTCCTTGGTGAAGCCGATCTGCTTTCGGCCCGTGCGTGCCTCGATGATCTTCTCGAGCCCGTCGAACGCGCCGCCACAGATGAACAGGATGTCCTTGGTGTTGATCTGGATGTACTCTTGCTGCGGGTGTTTGCGACCGCCCTGCGGCGGGACGGATGCAACGGTGCCCTCGAGGATCTTCAGCAACGCTTGCTGCACGCCTTCGCCGGAGACATCGCGGGTGATGCTCGGGTTCTCCGACTTGCGCGCGATCTTGTCGATCTCGTCGATGTAGACGATGCCGCGCTCGCACTCGGCCACGTTGAAGTCGCCGGCCTGGAGCAGTCGAACCAGGATGTTCTCGACGTCTTCCCCGACGTAGCCTGCCTCGGTGAGCGTCGTGGCGTCGGCGATCGTGAACGGCACGTCCAGGATCCGGGCCAGCGTCTGGGCGAGCAGCGTCTTGCCGACGCCCGTGGGCCCGATCAACAGGATGTTGGATTTGTCGAGCTCCACCTCGTCGTCGCGCAGTGAGGCGGAGTTGATGCGCTTGTAGTGATTGTACACCGCGACCGCCAACGCCTTCTTGGCGCGCTCCTGCCCGATCACATACTGGTCGAGAACGTCCTTGATCTCCTGGGGCGACGGGACCTGCGTGATCGCTTCGGCAACTTCGCGTTCTTCGTCCTCTGCGAGGATCTCGTTGCAGAGCGCAATGCACTCGTTGCAGATGTAGACCGACGGTCCCGAGATGAACTTCCTGACCGAGTCCTTGGACTTGCCACAGAACGAGCAGCGCAGGTGCTTATCGTGGGACATGTGGGTAGCGGCGGGCGGCGGAGGGGTCAGCGAGCCGGTCAGGGCGGAACGGGGTCACGAAACGGCGACCAAACGGCAACAATGGAGCGACTGCCGGAGAACTAACAGCCCCCCCGAGACCGGTCAAGCAGACTTGCGCGAACGTGCGCATAGGCACCTTGCCTTCTGAAGCCTTGTGAAAAATTTCACGAGTTAGCCCCGCTCCGACCCGGGTCAACGGACGTCCCTGACCACTAAATGGGACGCCCAGAAGCCCCTGAATAGCCTTCATTGCGTCGCTGTACACCGCGCGAGGGCTCGGCCTCTTACGGCTTGGCAAGTTCGACCGCGTCGTTGCTGCGGTGCGGGAGGGTGTCCTGCGAGACGACGCGGTCGATGATGCCGTACGCGCGGGCCTCTTCGGCGGACATGTAGTAGTCGCGGTCGAAGTCGCGCTCGATCTGCTCGACCGGTCGGCCGGTGTGCTTGGACATGAGCTCGTGCATCTTGCTGCGCAGATACAGGATCTCTTTCGCCTGGATCTGAATGTCAGACGCGGTGCCTTGGGCACCGCCGGACGGCTGGTGCATCATCACGCGGGCGTGTGGCAACGCGGCCCGCCGTCCCTTGCGACCGCCGGCCAGCAGGAAGCAGCCCATGCTGGCCGCCATGCCCATGCAGGTCGTGTTCACGGGTGCGCGGAGGAACTGCATCGTGTCGTAGATCGCGAGTCCTGCCGACACGCTCCCGCCGGGCGAGTTGATGTACAGATGAATGTCGCGCTCGGGATTGTCGGCATCGAGAAATAACAACTGCGCGATCACGATGTTCGCGACGTCGTCGGTGACCGGCGTGCCGAGAAACACGATCCGGTCCATGAGCAGCCGCGAGAAGATGTCGTAGGTTCGCTCACCGCGGCTCGAGCGCTCGATGACGTACGGAGGATAGATAGTCGACATGGCAGGAAAGGAAAGGATGGGAGACTATTGGAGGTCAACGGTATTTCGATCGAGCAGCCACTTGAACACTTTGTCTTCGGTCAGAGACCGCTCGATTTCTCGCAGGCGATCGGCCTTCTGGAGCGAGCTGTAGACTTCGGCGACCGGCGCATTGCGTCGTGCCGCCATATCGCTGACACGCTCATCCACCTCCGCCTCGCTGGCGGCGAGGCCCTCGCGCTCGGCGATCGTCTCGATGATCAGCTCACGGCGCACCTGGCTCTCGGCCACCGGGCGAAACTCGTTGGCAAATCGCTGACGATCGGCCTCGGGAATCTGATACGCACCGGCGTAGGCGTCGACGAGGCGCTGCACCCAGGACGGCGGCAGCTCGAAGGGATTGGCGCCAGCGATATCGTCGAGCAGACGGCGACGGACCTCGGCGTCCGCATCGCGCTCGGCACTGCGCGTGAGATCGTCGCGCACGGCAGCGACCAGCGCGTCCTTGCCGTCGAAGTCACCCACCTCGCGCGCAAACGCGTCGTCCAGAGCCGGCAGGGCCTTCCGCTTGACGTCGCGCAGCGTCACCCGGACGAGCTTCGTCTTGCCACGCTGTAATTCGTCCGGAAAATCGTCGGGCCATTTCACGGGGCGCTCGACGGTCTCGCCGGGCTTCGCTTCCATGATGATCTCTTCAATGCCGGCGATCGCCTGCCCGCCGCCGAGCACGAGGCGGCGCTCCTTGTCTTCCTGGAGCGTGCCGGTGTCGTCCGGCGTCGAGAGGACGACCGTGACCATGTCGCCGGGACTCGGTCGGCCATCCTGGGGCGACCACGTCGCGCGCTGCTCACGCATCGCCTCGAGCTGCTCGGTGACCTGATCCTGCGTCACCGGACGTTCCGTTCGCTGGACGCGAAAGCCCTGCGTGCGAGCCAGCTTGATCTCCGGGCGAATCTCGAGATGCAGCTCGAAGGTCAGTGGTTGACCTTGCTCGAACTTGAGGTCGTGCACGTGCGGCTGGCTGACCAGCTTGAGCTGCTCACGTCCGATCGCTTCCTCGTACGCCTCGCGCACCAGCGCCTCGACGGCCTGCTGGCGGATGGCGTCGGCGAATCGCTTGCGCACGACCGCCGGCGGCGCCTTGCCGGGACGGAAGCCCGGGAGCCGCACCTTGGATGCATACCCAACTGCCGCCTGCTCTTCAGCTGCGCGCACGCGGTCGACGGGCACCGATACGGCGAGCCGACGCTCGACGCCGGTCGACTCTTTCTGCGTGATCTCAATGGGCATCAGGCTGAAATGTAACCGGAGAAATCACACCCGCGACGGCGAGACAGTGCGGACGGTGTCGATCTCGAGGGCGACGCATTGCGTCGCCCCTACCCGCCGATCCTGCAGATCGTGCGGACGGCGGTGGTCCTTGTCTCCTTTCTCCTTGCGCCTCTCTCCTCTCGCTCGGCGGCGAAGCCGCCGTGCCCGGGGCGGGGCTCGAACCCGCACGTCTTTCGACAAGGGCTTCTAAGGCCCTCGCGGCTACCAATTACGCCACCCGGGCGGGCGCGCGGTGCTTCGCGCCAGCGAGAAAGGAGAGAGGAGAAAGTAGAAAGGAGACGGAAACTCCGCTACCTGCACGGCGTGCTTCCGTCTCCTCTCTCGACGCCGTCGAGGCCTGTGTCTCCTCTGTCCTCTCCTCTTTATCCTTTCTACACGATTAGCGCGAAGCGCTTAATCGTGTCCGTCGCCGCCGATGCGGAGGCTCACGACCCGCTGCTGTCCCGTCGGGCCAGACTGCCCACCGACCGGCGTGTAGACGAGCAGCGTCACGAAGTCGCCCATCTTCGAGCGCGCAAGCGCGTTCTGCAGATCGGCGATCCGGTGCACCTCGGTGCGCGGCTCCGGATAGAGCACGGCGACGATGATGTCGTTCTGCTGAAGCTTCCCGTGTGCCGGCCCTGATCCACTCACATCCGTCACTCGCAGGCCGCGATCCTGCTCCGGGATCTTGGCCTCGCCCGCGAAGTCGGCCGACACCGGCTCGCCCGACACGCCGAGCTTCTCAATGCTGACCCCTTCGTTCGACTCCTCGGACTCGTTGTCGCGCTGGGCTACCGCCTCGTCGGTCGGAGCCTCGCTCAGCTTCAGGCTGAATGTCTTGCGCGAGCCGAAACGAACGACGTCGAGCGAAATGACCTGCCCGGGCTGGTGCAAGCGCACGATCCGCTGCAAGGTGCTCGTCCGGTCTACCGCCTTGCCGTCGGCCGACACGATGATGTCGCCGGCCTCGAGACCCGCCTTCTCGGCCGGGCTGGACCCGTCGCCGGGTGTGAACCCGCTCACCTTCACGCCCTCGATGGTCTTCAGTCCCGCCGCGCCGGCGTCATCGGGATCGACGTCACTGATCGCGATCCCCAGCACGGCGCGCCGAACCTTGCCGTACTTGATGATGTCGTCCATCACGCTCTTTGCGAGCGTGATCGGAATCGCGAAACCGTAGCCCGAGTAATACCCGGTCGGGCTGGCGATCGCGCTGTTGATGCCGACGACCTCGCCCTCGATGTTGACGAGCGGACCGCCCGAGTTCCCCGGATTGATGGCTGCGTCGGTCTGGATGAAGTCCGAAATCGCGTAGGGGTTGCGCATGAGACCGACCAGCTCGTGCGTGCCACGACCCTTCGCGCTCACGATGCCTGCAGTCACGGTGAAGTCGAGGCCGAGCGGATTGCCGAATGCCAGCACCCATTCGCCGACCCGCGTCTGTGAATCGTCGCCCAGGTTCACCGTCGGCAGATCCTGCGCGTCGATCTTGATCACTGCAACGTCCGTGGTCGGGTCGTGCCCGATGACTTTCGCTTTGAAGATCCGGTGGTCCTTGAGCGCGACCGTGACGCGATCCGCGTCGACGACCACGTGGTTGTTGGTGAGGATGTAGCCGTCGGTCGTCACGATAAAGCCGGACCCGCTCGCCTCTTCAGGCTCGGGGCGTTGGGGCGGGAACTGATTGAAGAAGTCCTCGAGGCCCTGCGGGATGCGGCCGCGACTTCGCGGACTGCCTTCCGTTTGCCGTGGATCTCTCGCTGTCTGGATCGATACCACCGCCGGCGTGACATGCTCGGCGATCGACACAAAGGCGTTGTTCTGCTCGGCCAGCGGCTTGATTTGCTGCGACGAAGGCTTGCTCGGCGTCGATCGGGTAGCTGAGCTCTGGGCAAAGCCTTGATGAGTGAAGTCCAGCGAGGAGGCCACGAGCATGCCGCCGAAGAATGCAGCGACAACGGCCGCTCCCACACGCGCACGAGACAGTGTCCAGGGCATAGGGCTCATCCAAGTGTCCGAGTTACGTGCAATGAGTACGCAGGGCCCACCAGCGGGAACGCGGCCGCGGCGCCATCCGCCGCGCCTCTTTTCTCTACTTTCCTCTTCCGACGGTGCGACCCACCGCCGACATCAAATTTAGGGGGTGGCCTTGGCGCCGGGGGTTTGCTTATCCGTTGTTTATCCGTTCATTGACGGGCAAAGGGCCGGCCACGGTACACCGTGACCGGCCCTTGACCACTTACGCCCTAAGTCTCACAGGCGTTTAGTCCACCGGGGCGCGGTCGCGCCCCCTACAGACCTATTTCTTGTCGTCCACGATCTCGTAATCGGCCTCAACGACGTCGTCGGGCTTGCCGCTCGGTCGCGCGCCGGCTCCGGCCCCTGCGGCCTCGCCCTGAGCACCCGGGGCGCCGCCGGGAGCGCTTCCTGCCCCCTGCTGCTGGTACAGCGACTGTCCCGCCTCGCTGTAGACGCGCGTCAACTCCTCCTGCGCCGATCGGATCTCACCCTGGTCATCGCCGCGCAACGCCTTGCGAGCGCGCTCGACTGCTCCTTCGAGACGTGACTTGACCTCGGGTGACAGGCGGTCCGACCACTCCTTGGAGTTCTTTTCGACCTCGTAGGTCATGCTGTCGAGCCGGTTCCGCGTATCGATCTCTTCGCGCCGCTTCTTGTCATCGCTGGCGTTCTTCTCGGCGTCTTTGACCATACGATCGATCTCGGCCTCGGACAGACCACTCGACGCCTCGATGCGGATCTTTTGCTCCTTGCCGGTCGTCTTGTCCTTCGCCGACACGTGCAGGATGCCGTTCGCGTCGATGTCGAACGTCACTTCGACCTGAGGCATGCCGCGCGGTGCCGGCGGGATCCCCGTGAGCTGGAACTTGCCGATGGTCTTGTTGTAGACGGCGAGTTCGCGCTCACCCTGGAGCACATGGATCTCGACCGTCGTCTGGTTGTCGTCGGCCGTCGAGAACGTCTCGCTCTTCTTCGTCGGGATCGTCGTGTTCCGCGGGATGAGCACGGTCGTCACTCCGCCCAACGTCTCGATACCGAGCGACAGCGGCGTCACGTCGAGCAACAGCACGTCCTTCTGCTCGCCGGTCAACACCGCACCCTGGACGGCAGCGCCGATCGCGACGACTTCGTCCGGGTTGACACCCTTGTTGGGCTCCTTGCCGAAGAACTTCTTGACGATCTCCTGCACCTTCGGAATGCGCGTCGAGCCGCCGACCAGCAACACCTCATCGATCTGATCCGGCTTGAGCCCAGCGTCCTTCAGCGCCTGCTCCATCGGCGGAATCGTCCGCTGAATGAGGTCGTCAACGAGCTGCTCGAACTTGGCGCGCGTCAACGTGTAGTTCAGGTGCTTCGGCCCCGACTGATCCGCCGTGATGAACGGCAGGTTGATGTCGGTCGACATCGTCGCTCGACAGCTCCATCTTGGCCTTCTCGGCCGCCTCTTTGAGACGCTGCAAAGCCATCGGATCCTTCGATAGATCGATCCCCTGATCGCGCTTGAACTCTGCGACCAGCCAATCGATGACACGCTGATCGAGATCGTCGCCACCGAGGTGGGTGTCGCCGTTCGTCGACTTCACCTCGAACTGCCGCGAGCCCTCGACGTCGTACAGCTCCAGTACGGAGATGTCGTACGTGCCGCCGCCCAGGTCGAACACGGCGACCTTTTCATCCTTCTTCTTGTCGAGTCCGTACGCCAACGCCGCAGCGGTCGGCTCGTTGATGATGCGGAGCACATCGAGCCCTGCAATCTTGCCGGCATCCTTGGTCGCCTGCCGCTGCGAATCGTTGAAGTACGCGGGCACTGTGACCACGGCCTTCTCGACTTTGTGACCGAGGTAGTCCTCGGCCGTTTGCTTCATCTTTTGCAGAATCATCGCCGAGATCTCAGGTGGCGTGTACCGCTTCCCCTGCACCTCGACCATCGTCATGCCGTTGTTGCCCGCCACCACCTTGTACGGGACGCGCTTCACCTCCTCCGGCACCTCGGAGAGCTTGCGTCCCATGAACCGCTTGATCGAGAAGATCGTATTCTGCGGATTCGTCACCGCCTGCCGCTTCGCGATCTGACCGACCAGCCGTTCGCCGTCCTTCGTGAATCCGACGACAGATGGGGTCGTCCTTCCACCCTCGGCGTTGGGGATCACGACGGGGTCACCACCCTCCATCACCGACACGACGGAGTTCGTCGTCCCCAAATCGATGCCGATAACCTTGTCTGCCATGCTGCCCTCGTGAATGTTCCAATTGAGCGTTGAACTGCGACCCGAGCCGCGCCGCCGAATGCCTCTGCCCGCCACAGCGAGCCAAACCCGGCTGAACACACTCGAGCCGTCGACTACGCGGTCCTGTAGCAATCGCGATACCGGGGAGACCAGTCATATTGGCAGGGATCTCGTGGTCGCGTCGGTGACTGCGGCAGCATGATCCCACTCGGCGACGACCTTCCGACGCTCCGGAGACCCGTGATGACGTACTGCATCATCGCGGTGAATTTCGCTGTCTGGATCTTTGTTCAGGGCGCGGGATTCGACTCCCAAGAGCTTGCGAAGACGGTCTGCAACTTGGGCATGGTGCCCGGCGAGCTGACGCATTTGGCCCCCCTGGGGCAGTCCGTGCCCATCGGACCCGGGCTTGTCTGCGCGGTCGACAACGACCCCATCAACATCCTCACGCCGTTGATTTCCATGTTCCTGCACGGCGGCTGGATGCACATCCTCGGCAACATGGTCTACCTGGCTGTCTTCGGTCGGAACGTCGAGGACAGCATGGGGCGCCTGCGCTTCTTGTGCTTCTACCTGATGTGCGGGCTGATCGCGGCGGCGACACACATCGTGTTCAATCGCGCATCACCCGTCCCGACCGTTGGTGCATCAGGAGCGATTTCCGGTGTCCTGGGAGGATTCCTCTTGCTGTACCCGAGGGTGCCGGTACGGATGTTTGTGTTCGTGTTCGTTGTCAGGGTTCGAGCCTGGGTCGTGCTGGTCTACTGGTTCCTGTTGCAGGCGTTGACCGGCGTGTCGCAGCTCAATCAACTGCAACCGGGCGTGACCAACGGCGTGGCGGTCTGGGCGCATGTGGGTGGATTCCTCGCGGGTCTGTTCCTTACGCGGTTCTTCGTCAATCCGGAGCTTCTCCGCGCGCACTACCAAGCCCGCATTGCATGAGGGCGCGCCTTGTCCCGCGCGATATGTTGTAACAATGTGTCCGGCGACGCGTCTGGCCCCGTTTGTGGACGAAACGTTGCTTGCCCCGGACGCCACCCATGCCGACATTGACGCCTTGTGCGACCGCGCCAGCCGTCACGGTGTGGCTGCGGTGTGCGTCAATCCTGCGTGGGTGTACCGGTGCGCGTCGCAGTTGGCGGGCTCCACGGTAGCGGTGGCGGCTGTCATCGGATTCCCCTTCGGAGCCCACGAAACTGCCATAAAGGCGGCCGAGGCAGCACTCGCCATGGAAAGGGGAGCGAAAGAGCTCGACGTGGTGGCGGCACTTGGGCTCATGCGAGCGGGTCGGTGGCGTGACGTGGAGCGCGACATTGCGGCGGTCGTTCGGGAGACGAAAGGGGCACTGGTGAAGGTCATCATCGAGTCCGCATTGTTCTCGCCGGTCGACATCGTCCGAGCCTGCCAGGCCGCGCAAGCCGCCGGCGCTGGCTTCGTCAAGACCAGCACGGGCTTCCACCCGAACGGTGGCGCGACGACAGCTGCCGTCTGGCTCATGCGCCGTACCGTCAAGGACACGCTGGGGGTCAAGGCAGCCGGTGGTATCCGAGACTGTGCGACGGCCGAGGCGATGTTCGACGCGGGCGCCACGCGGCTGGGCTCCTCGCGAGGGGCCGAGTTGGCCGAGTGTGTCGGCAGGGGTCCACGGACATGGGCCGAGCTGGCGCCGACGGCCGGCGACGAGGGGGCACTCGAGGAGCGCGTCCGATGACCACGGCGACTTACCCCGCGCCCACGAATTACCTCAATCGGGAACTGAGCTGGCTCGCGTTCAACGAGCGGGTCTTGCGCGAGGCCTTCGACGAGCGCAACCCGTTGCTCGAGCGACTCAAGTTCCTCGCGATCCATTCCACCAACCTGGATGAGTTCTACATGGTGCGAGTGGCCGGGTTGCGCCGTCAGGTGCGCGGGGGCGTCGTGCAATCGCCTCCGGATGGACTGACCCCGGCGGAGCAGTTGGCGGCGATCGGCCGCGGTGTGAGCGCGCAAATCGCCGATGTCCAACACTGCCTGCACCACCGGCTCGTGCCCGCGTTGGCCGCGCGTGGTGTGCGACTGGTGACGATGTCCGATCTCACGCCAACGGAGTGGCTGGCGGTCGACAGCTTCTTCGAGTCGCAGGTCTTCCCGGTCCTCACGCCGCTGGCTGTCGATCCTGGGCACCCGTTCCCGTACATCTCGAGCCTGTCGCTGTCGCTGGCCGTCGAGATTCGAGATCCCGTCAAGGGTGCGGATCATTTCGCCCGCGTCAAAGTCCCGAAGAGCCTTCCGCGGTGGGTATCGTTCGGGCGCGCGAACCATTTCATCCCGCTCGAGCAGGTCATCGGCGCGAATCTGGGGGCGCTCTTCCCGGGGATGGAGGTTCTGGGGTGGTACGCGTTTCGGCTCACGCGCTACTCGGACCTCGACCTGGCGGCGACTGACGAGTCGGAGGACTTGCTCGAGGTCGTGGAGCAGCAGATGTTCGAGCGGCGATTCAGCGAAGTCGTGCGTCTCGAGATACAAGACACCATGCCGGCGCATCTGCGCGCCCTGCTGCTCGAGGAACTGCGCGATGAGCAGACCGCAGAGCTGCCAGCCCTCACCGAGCACGACGTCCAGGATGCGGGGTCACTGCTCGACCTGGGGGATCTCATGTCGCTCGCGACGCTCGACCTGCCGGAGATGCGCGACGAGCCCTTCACGCCGGTCGTGCCGGCGGAGTGGCGAGACTCTCGCCGCAACGTCTTCGACATCATTCGCGACCACGATATCCTCGTGCATCACCCCTTCGACTCCTTCACGGGCACGGTCGAACAGTTCTTGAGCACGGCGGCCGCGGATCCGCAGGTGCTGGCGATCAAGCTGACCTTGTACCGGACGTCGGGTGATACGGCCATCGTCCGCGCGCTCACCGAAGCCGCACAGCGGGGCAAACAGGTCGCGGTGCTCGTCGAGCTGCAGGCGCGTGGTGACGAGGCGAACAACATCACCTGGGCGCGGACGCTGGAAGATGCCGGCGTACACGTCGCGTACGGCCTGCCGGGTCTCAAGACGCACACCAAGGTTGTCCTGGTCGTCCGGCGTGAGCCTGATGCGATTCGCCGGTACGTGCACATTGGCACGGGCAACTACAACAGCAAGACGGCGCGTCTGTACACGGACTTCGGGCTGTTCACTGCCAGCCCGTCGATCGGCGCCGACGTGAGTGACCTATTCAATTCACTCACCGGCTACTCGCGACAGCGTCTGTATCGCAAGCTGCTCGTCGCGCCGACGACGATGCGCACGCGTGTGATCGAGCTCATCGACCGCGAAACAGCCCATGCCCGCAACGGCAACACCGGCCGCATCACGGCAAAGATGAATGCGATCGTCGACCCCGACACGATCGAGGCGCTCTACCGTGCCTCGCGCGCCGGCGTCGAGATCGATCTCATCGTGCGGGGCATCTGCTGTCTGCGACCCGGGGTCGAGGAGGTCAGCGACCGCATTCGGGTGAGCAGCATCATCGGCCGGTTCCTGGAGCACTCCCGTCTCTGGCGCTTCGCGAATGCGGGGACGCCGGAGTACTACATTGGATCGGCCGACTGGATGCCGCGAAACTTCGATCGTCGGGTCGAGTTGGCCGTGCCAGTCGACGATCCGACGCTCCACCCGCGACTCGACGCCCTGCTCGAGACCTGCCTCGCGGACAATCGCGGCGCGTGGGATCTGCGCTCCGACGGCAGCTACCGCCAGCGCACACCGGGCGCCGACCCCGAACGGTCCGCCCAGGTCATTTGGCAACGCGACTCGTGGGGTCGGCCCACGGCTCCAGTGGAGCCGGCCCCCCCGGCGCCCAGCCTGGTCCCGCCGCCGGAAACGCGGGAGTCAGTGGCGGCGGATGATTGAGGGACTAAAACGGCGACGTTAGACGTTGGACGTTAAGACGTTGGAGACAAACCTCGAGGCCAGCTAAATGCACCGCGGCTGGCCTCGAGGTTTGTCATGTCTAACGTCTAACGTCCAACGTCTGCCTTTACTCTATATCCCCATCCTCGTCGTCCGCCACGAAGACCTGACCGTCCGGGGCCACGACTTCGACGCTGACGCCGGCGACTTTCTCCAGTAGCCGCGCCTTTCGGCTCGCTCCCCACAGCTCGAGACGGAGGGTCAGGCCAGGCTTCGCCGGCACCGCCGTGAGGCGCATCGCGCGGCCAAGCCACCGGACCTTGATGCGCGCGACGGCTCCGGCATGTCCGCGGTCGAACCCGTCGGCGACGCGCAGGATCGCGGCCAGGCGCCGAACGCGGCGCCGCGCGGCCCGGTCGAGGTGCGCGAATTCCACGTGCGCTTTCTTGGGGGCTGAGCCACGGTGATAGCGGGCCACGTTGGCGACTGCGACCTGCTCCTCGGGAGTGATGCCGAGCAAATCGGCATGCAGGATCAGGTGGTATGAGTGCTTGTGATGCTTGTTGTAGTTGATGTGGTAGCCGATATCGTGGAGGAGCGCGGCATCCGCGAGAATCTCGCGATCCCCGGGACCACAGCCGATGCGGTCGCCGATGGCGTCGAACAGCTGCAGGGCCAATGACTGGACATGTCGGGCGTGCGGCGCTTCGTAGTGCGTACGCTCGGCGAGCTCTCGTACCGATCGGGCACGGGCCTCGCCGGGATCGGCCACGGTCGGCCTGATGCGCGCCGTCTCGAGCAGGAGGCCTTCACGAATGCCGTACGCTGATACGACGATCTCACGGGCCTCGACTCGAGCAACCACCTCGGCCACGACGGCGAGGCCGGCCACGATGATGTCGGCGCGGGGCGCGTTCAGTCCGGGCACTGCCGCCCGCTCAGCGATCGACAGGTCCTGCAGCGCGAAGAGCATGTGCTCGAGCTCCACGCGCGGGACCCGCGCAGCGTGGACGGTCCGCGCAGTCACAGCCTGACGGGCGAGGTACATGCCGCCCATGTTGGTGAACGTCCCGCCGGATCCGATGACTTGCGCGCCACGCCAGTCTCGCACCGGCAGGTGCCCACGCAACGCGTCGCGCACGTGGCTGCGCAGGTCGCGCACACCGCGCCGGAGCGTGCGGCCCCCGTCGCGCACTCCAGCTCCAAGAAATTGCTCGGTCAGCCGAATGGCGCCGAAGGGTAGCGAGATGAGGCGGTCGAGCAGTCCATTGGCGCTCAACGCCAACTCGATCGACCCGCCTCCAATGTCCATCACGACCCAGCGACCGACTCCCAGATCGAAGTGCGCAAGCGCGCTGCGATAGGTCAGCCGGGCCTCGTCCTCGCCACCGAGGGTGCGCACCCGCAGCCCGGTCTCGGCTCGCACCCGGTCCAGAAACGCGCGACCGTTGGTGGCCTCGCGAACCGCACTGGTCGCGACGGCTTCGATCCGTTCGGCACCGAGCTGCTTGGCGAGGGTCGCCATGCGGACCAGCGTGTCGAGTGCTCCCTGCATCGAATCGGGGCTCAACTGGCCGGTCGAGACGACACCCGTGCCAAGCCGCGGTTGCGCCTTCAACTCGTCGACGACGCGGATCGAGCCATTGCTGGAGACGTCAGCAACGATCTGTCGAATCGAGTTCGACCCGATATCGATAGCGGCGACCCGTACTGCCCCGCCATCTCTGGCGTGCCGCGAGGAGGCCGGCGGCGGCCCACTCGCATTGCGGAGAAGTGCCGACGCCGCCATCCCCTCTTAGTGTCCTCCGCCCGAGCTTCTGGGCGACGAGGGTGCCTCGCCAGGCGGCCCGCTGTGCGCCGCTGGCGTCGGTCTCCGCGTCGGGTCGTCCAGGTGGTGCTTGATCTGCTTTCCCTCGGCCAGGAAGACGGCATCCTCCCCGATGTTGGTCGCCAGATCGGCGACCCGCTCGAGATTGCGTCCCACGAGGATGAGCTCGAGCGACGGGGTGATGTTCCGGGCGTCGGCCATCATGTGGGTCAAGAGGATCCGGAATAGGGAATTGAGCAGCGCGTCGACTGCGTCGTCTGCTTTACAGACTTCCCGACCCAGTGTTCCGTCAGCGCGAATGAACGCGTCCAGCGCGTCGCCCAGCATGCTGCGCGCGCGACGGGCCATGTCCTCGATCTCGGGCTCGGGCGTAATCGTCGACCGAATCGCGATCAGGCGCTGGGCACACTGCGCGATGTTGACCGCGTGGTCGCCGACGCGCTCCAGATCGCTCGAGATCTTGATCGCGCTGACAATGAAGCGGAGGTCTCGCGCCATGGGCTGCTGCAGCGCGAGCAGCTCGACGGCCAACCCCTCGACCTCGACCTCCAGCGCGTCGATCTCGCGGTCGCCGGTAATGACCGCGTCGGCCCGGTCCTGATCGTGTTTGAGCAATGCGTCCACCGCCAGGTCGACCAGCCCTTCGGCCCGGTCGGACATGGTCAAGAGCCGCTCCTTGAGGTTCGCCAGCTGGTCGTGAAAGTGGCGGAACCCCGACGGGGAGTCGGACGCGGCGACTGGAGAACTGGCGGGAGGCATCATCCGAACCTACCTGTAATGTACGAGTTCGTACGCTCTTCGCGCGGGGCTGTGAACATGCGCTCGGTCGGACCCACCTCGATCAGCCGGCCCAGGTAAAAGAACGCGGTAAAGTCGGAGGCACGCGCCGCCTGCTGGAGATTGTGGGTTACGATCACAATCGTCAACTCTCTTTTTAGCTCGAAGATCAGCTCCTCGATCTTCTGCGTGGCAATCGGGTCGAGCGCGCTCGCCGGTTCGTCGAGGAGCAGGACCTCCGGGTCGTTCGCCAGCGTCCGGGCGATGCAGAGGCGTTGCTGCTGTCCGCCCGAGAGTCCGCTCGCCGGGTCGCGGAGCCGGTCCTTCACCTCGTCCCACAACGCGGCGCGCCGCAGCGAGGACTCCACGATGCGGTCGAGCTCCGCGCGTGACGCAGTCGTGTTGATGCGCGGGCCGTAGGCGACGTTCTCGTAGATCGACTTCGGAAAGCAGTTCCACCGCTGGAAGACCATTCCGACCCGCCGGCGCAACGCGGTGGGGTCGAGCGTGACGTCATAGACGTCGCGTCCGTCGAGCAGCACCTCACCGGTGTGGCGTGTCCCCGGCAACAGGTCGTGCATCCGATTGATCGACCGGAGAAAGGTCGACTTTCCGCACCCTGATGGCCCGATCAGCGCGGTGATCGACCGCGGCGGCATGTCGACGGTGATGTCGAACAGCGCCTGCTTCTCGCCGTACCAGAACGAAAAGTCGCGTGCCGCCAGCGACCCCCGCTGCGCTCCGCTGGTCATTGGCGTCACCGGAGGCGACGCGGACGGCGTGGCCATCGTCGCGCTCATCCGAATCGCCCTGTGATGTATGCCTCGGTACGCGGGTCCTTCGGTGTCGTGAACAATTCGGCGGTTGGCGCGACCTCCACCAGATCGCCGTGCAGCATGAAGGCCGTGCGGTCGGAGACGCGGGCCGCCTGCTGCATGTTGTGCGTCACGATCACTACGGTCATGTCCCGGCGCAACTCGTACACGAGCTCCTCGACCTTTTGCGTGCTGAGCGGATCCAGGGACGCAGTGGGTTCGTCGAGCAGCAGCACTTCGGGCTCGATAGCCAGCGCGCGGGCGATGCACAGACGCTGCTGCTGACCCCCTGAGAGGCCAACGGCGCTATCGCGCAGGCGATCCTTCACCTCGTCCCACAACGCGGCACGGTGGAGCGCCTTCTCGACGATCTCGTCCACCCGCGCATGGCTGGGCATCCGGCGCAATGTGGAGAGCCCCGCGGCAACATTGTCGCGGATAGACATCGTCGGGAACGGCGTCGGGCGCTGAAAGACCATGCCGATGTGCTGGCGGACCGCCGTGACATTCACGTCCCGACCATAGATATTGCGGCCGTCGAGCACGACTTCGCCCGTCACATGGGCGCGCGGGACCGTCTCGTGCATGCGGTTGAGACAGCGCAGCATCGTCGACTTCCCGCAGCCTGAGGGGCCGATGATCGCGGTTACGAAGCGGTCCGGGAGATCCAGCGAGAAATCCTTGACCGCGCAGTGACTGCCAAAGAACGCGTTGAGCTCCGTGACGCCCAGGCGCATCGGGACGGTGGTGCCCGATTGAGCTGCACGCGCCGCAGCCGCTGCGGTATCGATCGCCGGCGGCGCCGCGCGACGCGGCGTCTGCGTCCAGCCAGAGGGCGCTGGAGGGTCGCTGGGGCCCGCCGCGGGCCCGTTGGTAGGCTGCTGCGCAGGAACCGGAGCGCCCGCCGGTGCGGCAGGCCGGGACCCTGAAGGAAGCGGCCCCGCGGCATTGCTCCGGGTCGGCGGCACAATCGACCGAGACATCATTCGATCCGCGCGCGCTCTCAGTCCCCGCCCATCCCGGCGAAACGTCGTCGGGTAGCGATGCGGGCAACGAGGCTGATGACTAGGATCATTGCGATGAGCACGAGGGCGCCGGCCCACGCTTGAGCATGCCAGTCATCGTACGGGCTCACAGCGTAGGTGAAAATCTGAAGCGGCAGCGCCGCCATTGGCCGGTTGAGCGACGTGGACCAGAACTGATTGCCGAACGCCGTGAAGAGCAGCGGCGCAGTCTCACCGGCGATGCGCGCGATGGCGACCAGCGCGCCAGTCACGACGCCAGCACTGGCTGTTCGCAGCACGATCGACAGCGACGTTCGCCATCGCGCGTAACCGAGCGCGAGCGCGGCTTCGCGGAGCGACACCGGCACGGTGCGGACGATCTCCTCTGTCGTTCGCGCGACTTGAGGAATCATCATCGCCGCGAGGGCGACACTCCCCGCCCAAGCAGAAAAGTGACCAATCGGCCGAACCAGGAACTGCCATGCGAAGATCCCCATGACGATCGACGGCAGTCCATTGAGCACATCCGCCAGGAATCGCGTGACGTAGGCTAAACGCGTTTCAGAGTGCTCGGCGAGATAGAGGCCTGCGCCGATTCCCACTGGCAAGCCGAGAGCACAGGCGGCTCCAACGATCATCATCGTGCCGACGATCGCGTTGGCCATGCCGCCGCCTTCCTCTCCCACAGGCTTCGGCATGTTCGTGAAGAAGTGCCACCGGAGCGACGACCCGCCCAGCTCGAGCAGGTGGAAGAGGATGAAGAGGAGCGGCAGTGTGGTGATCAGCGCGGCCACCGCGACGAGCCCCACCATGATGCCGTTGACGATATGCCGCCGGCGCAGCTTGCTGCGCATCTCTACGGTGACGTGGGCATCCGTCCAGCGCGGCGGGCGAGGCGCGGTGCCAGACCGTGTTTCGGCGGTGGCCGGGGCCGACTCCACAACGGGGGCCGTCATACGGCCTTCCCGCCAGCGCCGCGGGACACCTGCCACACGAGCCACCGCGCGATCCCGTTCACGATGAGCGTGATCACGAACAGCGTGAACCCGACCGCCATGAGCGCCGCGAGGTGCAGGTCCCCTGATGCCTCGGAGAACTCGTTCGCGATCAGCGACGCCATGGTATATCCGGGCGCGAACAACGACGCGGAGATCTGGTGCCGATTGCCGATGAGCATCGTCACGGCCATTGTCTCGCCGAGGGCGCGCCCAAGGCCGAGAATGATCCCGCCGATGATCCCGGATTTCGCGTAGGGTACTACGGCGCCGGAAATCGTCTCCCACTTGGTGGCGCCCAATGCGAGCGCCGCTTCTCGCTGCGAGCGCGGCACCGCCAACAAGACCTCGCGCGACACGGAGGAGATATAGGGCAGGATCATGATCGCGAGGATCAAGCCGGCGGCCAACATGCTGGGTCCGTACGCCGGCCCCTTGAACAAGGGGAGCACGCCCAAATGCAACGTGTCGCGGAGGAACGGCATCACCGCCGTTCGCAGCACGGGCAGCAGTACGAAGATGCCCCACAAGCCGTACACGACGCTCGGGATTGCCGCCAACAGATCCACCAGAAACGCGACTGGTTGTCTCAGCTTCGCCGGCGCAAACTCCGAGAGAAAGACGGCCACGCCAAGCGCGAGCGGCGCGGCAATGATTAACGCGACGAGGGACGACACCAGCGTGCCATAGATCGCCGGTGCTGCGCCAAACACACCATTGACCGGGTCCCATGCGCTCGACGTCAGAAACGAGAGGCCGAACTTCTGGAACGCCGGCCACCCGGCGCGGGCGATTTCGATTGCGATGACGACGAGGAGTGCCGGAACGCAGAAGGCGAAGAAGGTGACGAGGACGTTGTAAATTTGGTCGCCGACGACGGACCCTTCGATGCGAACGCGCAAGCCCTCGCGAACCGCGCGCGGTGGACGTCCGCCGGTCGCGACCGCGCCAGGTCCCTCGTCGATGGTCCCGCTCGTCATGACGCCAGCCGGTTATGCGCGATCGACATGCACCGCTAACGTAGGGCTGCGGGTCACGCTTTTCGCCGCGGGTTGAGTAACGAACGTGTCACGTGAAGGGGCAAAGGGCTGAAGGGCTAGACGTTGGACGCTAGACGTTGGAAAACAAACCTAAGGGCCAGCTACGACGCACCTAGCTGGCCCTCAGGTTTGTTTTCCAACGTCTAGCGTCCAACGTCCAACGTCTACCGTCTAACGCGTTTATCCCTGATCTCGGTTGCTACACGATCACGGGATGTAGTACCGGAACGAGAGGAAGCCCATCGGGTCAATCGCCACTGGCTCAATGCCAGGGCCCGTCGGACCCGAGGCTGCCGGGAGGCCCGACCAGGTCTCCTTTTGCACATACTGGTACTGCATGCCCCACTGGAATCGGCCGTACGGGCCTTGGTAGAACCGGTACCAGAAGCCAATCACACCCTCCCACAGGGCGCGGGTGTCCGCGTTACAGGTACCGGCAGCGGGTACATACTGCCCCGTTGGTGACAGCTCGGTCGTGCAGCCGGCGTTGCTGAGGAGCGGCGATCCGTAACCCGAACCCTTCACTCCGGTGACGAATGCGGTTCTGTTCATGTACTCGCCGCCGCCGTACGCGTAAATGTCCAGGCGCGATACGGGATGCATTCGAGCGAAACGAGTCCCTGGGTTGCCAGGATCGGCGACAGTTGCCCGTTGGGTTTGATCGTGACATTGGCAAGCTGACCGCTGGCGTACCGTCCGATGCCGGAGCCCCAGAGGAAAGAGACGCCAAAGTCCACGACGTCTCGCTTCTTGCCGCCTTGCTCGGTCGCGTAGAACGGAAAGACTGTGCCCAGCCCCAAACCGCCGCCGAACACGTGGCTGTTGTACGAGGTGTTGATCGACGTGTCGGGGTACACGATCCGGGACCGGAAGACGCTTCCGACAGCCTTGAGCTCCCAGTGTCCGAACCCTGGCTCGAACACGAGCTTCGCGACGACGTCGGGAGCGAGGTCAGTCGAGTAGTTCGCCGTAGAGTTGAGCAAGCTTCCACCGACTTGACCCAAGAAGACGTTGGTCGGCGCGCCGTGGGCGGTGACCGTGGTCTGCGTGCCCTCAAGAGCTCCGACAAGCCAGACGTGGTTGTTGTTGCCGAAATTGTCCCAAAGACGCAGCTGCCACTGCCGGGCCCAATTGAAGCCCGTTACGTACTGGGCCTCGATCGTCAACGGGACAAACTCCTGTCCGGGGGCGACGCCCTTCTTCGTGGTGGTCAGGGTGCTCCACCCCTGGCCTCCCATGAAGCCGAACCCACTGGAAAACGCCATTCTGTCCCCAGAACTGGCGGAGGCGCAGCGTGTAGCTGTTGCTCTCGTTCGAGTTGGAGCTTACACCGGCCGACAGGAAGTCCGACTCCCAGTAGCCGGACAGCTTGACATTGGCATTGGGACTCCCAGCGACACCGAGTGCCAGTCGCGACTGACGAGCCGTGCCCCGCCACTCGGACAGATTGTAGTTGCTCGTATTGTCGTACGGGATCGCGTTGTAGCTCGTGCCGATGTCGGCTTCGGTGCTGTGCGTCCGGTAGAGGGCTTCTGCGGCGAAGTACCCGCCCGGGGTAATAGTGACGCCCTTGTAGTGAATTACTTGATTGGGCAGCGTGTCCTGGGCCATTGCCCGGGAGGTAGGGATGACAGCACCAACGGCAAGAGCGATCAAAGCCGAGCACACGGCGGCGCCACGCCACCGGCGGGCGCGGGCTAAGGGGAGTGAGGTGTCGACCGAACAGGACATTCGTGCTCCGGATGAGAGGTTCTGGAAACAGCGTCCTGAACTCTCTCCCGCCTCGTAAACTCGGGCCCGCCATCCTGTATCGGCCATGTAACGAAAGCCGGAGTTGGTAAGGTGGTGGACGAAGGCGCCGGCGTGCAGCTCGATTCTGAAGAAAACACGAGGGCCAGTGGGGGATCGCCGCCACTGGCCCTCGCTAGTCAACTGCGGGACCGGGAACCCCGGCCGCCGCCGCATCGTGCCGACGCTATTGCGACGCGCTCATCGTCCCGACTTTGATCTGTTTGACGTACGTGTCAAGCCGCTTCACCATTTCTGTCGGCAGCGGTGCGTAGTCCAACGCGGCGGTCTCCTTTTGACCGTCGTGCAGCATCCACGTGAGGAAATCAACCAGCTGCTTTCCCTTGGTTGCGTTCGTCTGATTCTTGTACACGAGCAACCAGGTGAAGGAGGAGATGGGATAGGCGTTCGCGCCGGGTCCGTTCACGATTGAGATGCGGTAGTCCGTGTTAGCTGGCAACGTGCCCGCCACGCCTGCTGCGGCCGCAGTCACCGACTCGATCGTGGGCTCCACGAACTTGCCGGCCGCATTCTTGACCGCACCATACGGGAGCTTGTTTTGCCTCGCGTAGGCCAGCTCGACGTAGCCGATCGCATACGGGGTCTGTTTGACTTGACCGGCGACTCCCTCGTTCCCTTTGCCGCCAAGCCCAACGGGCCACTGGACGTCTTTCCCCTTGCCCGGCCCTTTCGCCCATTCGGGACTAACGCTCGAGAGATAATCGGTCCAGATATAGGTGGTCCCGCTGCCGTCCGATCGATGCACCACCAATATGTCCTGGTCGGGCAGCTTGACGCCGGGATTGAGCGCCACGAGCTGGGGATCATTCCATTTCGTGATCTTGCCGAGAAAGATCCCGGCGATGGCCTCGGGCGAGAACCGAAGCGACTGCGTAATCCCGGGAAGGTTGTAGGTCAGGACGTCCGCTCCTAACACCGTTGGAATGTGGAGGATGGGCCCACCCTTGACCTTGGCGATCTCCGCATCGCTCATGGGCCCGTCGGACGCACCGAAGTCCACCGTCATGTCCGAGATCTGGCGCACACCGCCCCCAGAGCCGATGGACTGATAGTTGATCTCGACATGTGTCTGGGCGGCGTAATCGGAGAACCACTTGGAATAGATCGGGTACGGGAACGTAGCCCCGGCACCCGTCAGGGCCTGGCTCGAAGCCACGACCGGCATTCCGACTATCATCGCAGTGGCGAGGGTACGCCAGAGCACGCCTGGTGCGCGGTTGCTGATCATCACGTGTCCTCGGAAGGGAAAGAGTTCTTGATCGACCGGCCTCGATCCAGACGGAATTGCTGTGAAATCGGCCGGGCAGACAACTGAAGCAACGATTCGGTCACGGAGGATGAACGCCGCCTCCTCGCCTCACCACCCTGGTGTCCTAGAGACGTTCGGCTCCTTTTAACGCTGTGCGCCGCTCGTAACGCGTCGACGCGCGGATTGTATCGGATGTGTCACGTGCGTGAAGAAGCGGACTCGACTGTTTGCCGTCCCGCTTGTTCCCGACCGATGATCGCGGTAGTTGAAAGGCTCTAAGGAGCTCGGTCCGGGAAGAACGCTGCGACAGAAGTGCCGCGGCCCGGCTGGCTGTCCGCGCGGACCCGACCGCCGTGTGCCTCCACGAGATGCCTGACGATGGCGAGTCCGAGCCCAGTCCCGCCCGCCTCTCGCGCGCGGGCCCGATCCACCCGGTAAAATCGCTCGAAGATGCGCGGCAGGTGTTCCGCCGCGATCCCGACACCCGTATCTCGCACCGTCAGCCAGACGCCGTGTTCGGCTTGGTCGGCGGGGTGCGACTCCGATGCATCTCCATCGTGCCCAGCCAGCGCGCCGTTGTCGCGGTGGGCCGTCACCGTGACCGAGCCTGCAGGCGTGTGGCGCACCGCGTTCTCGACCAGGTTCGTGAGGACCTGACGCAGCGCGGTTGGGTCCGCCAGCACGGTCCGCGCATCGTCCGGGATGAAGAGCTCGAGGGCAACGCCTTTCTCTTCGGCCAGCGCTTTCGACGGGAGCACGGCATCCGTCGCGGCTGCGCGCGTGTCCACGACGATGGGCTTCGGCACCCAGCCGCCAGACTCGATCCGGCTCAGGTCGAGCAGATCATCCACGATGCGCTGCATGCGTCGCGTATTCGCGAGAATCGTCTCCGCGAACTGCCGGCGTCGTTCTGGCGGCAGGTCTTCATCGGTCAGCGTCTCGGCAAATCCGCCGACGACCGTGAGCGGCGTCTTGAGCTCATGCGAGACGTTGGCCACGAAATCGCGCCGCACGGCCTCGAGTCGTCTCGACGCCGTGAGGTCCAGCAACGCCACGACGGCACCGCCGCCCGCGAGGGGCCGCGCAGTCAACGCGAGCGATCGGCCATCCACGGTCGTCTCCGCGGCTTCGGTCACCGTGCCCGCAAGTGCCGCCGTCACCGACTGTCGAAAAACGCGCTCTCGCGGCAGGTAGTCGAGCGGGAACGGTACTGGCGTCGTCGCTCGCAACAGTTTCCGCCCGGTCGCATTGATGCGCACGACGCGCTGCCGCGCATCGACGGCGAGTACTCCCTCGTTCAGCGAATCGAATAGCGCCGTCAACAGGGAGTCCTCTTCTTCGAGCGCGAGCAGACGAGCGCCCAGCTGCTCGCCGAGACGGTGGATCGCAATCGCCAGGTCGCCGACTTCACCCGGCGCCGTGAGCGACGGTCGCCGGCTGAGGTCTCCAGCGGCGAGTCCTCGCGCGACGTCGCGGAGCTCCTCGACCGGGCGCGAGACGGCGCGCGCAAACAGAAACGCGATGACCGCGGACAGGGCCAACGCGATGCACCCCGTCAGAACGACGTCGCGCTTGGCCGCCCGTAGCAGGTCGGGCGTCGGCGCGGCGGCGCCGGAGATGCCTGGGTCGAGTCGATAGTTGATGACGCCGACGACGCACACGACGATCACGCTCACGACGATGAGCGAGCCCAGGAGCAATCGCTGTGTGAGTCTCACGCCGCCGCCCTCCGCACCGCAACCTCAGATAGCCGCGATGCATACCCCGCTTGAAACGGGGCGCCGCCGGCCGAGCGTGCACCCGTGCGCGTTATGCGCCCCGTGCGTGCCCTGCGCGCAACCGGTAACCGAATCCTCGCACGGTCTCGATCAGATCGCCAGCCGGTCCCAGCTTCGTGCGCAATCGCTGAATATGCATATCGACCGTGCGGGTCTGAATATCGGGAGCCGCCTCCCACACGGTTTCGAGCAGATGGCCGCGCGCCTGTACGCGGCCGCGACGCTCGGCGAGGGTCAGCAACAGCTTGAACTCCGTTGGCGTCAATTCCACTTCCGCGGCGTCGACGCTCACACGGTGCGCGGCGCGGTCGATGCGGATCGGGCCGATCGCCAGCACGTCGGTCGCCGTGTGAGCGGACGCGCCGACGCGCCGCAGGATCGCGCTCACGCGGAGAACCAGCTCTTGAGGACTGAACGGCTTCGTGAGATAGTCGTCGGCGCCGAGGGACAAGCCACGAATCCGATCCGGCTCCTCGCGACGCGCGGTCAGCATGAGGACCGCCACATCGCGCGTGCTATCATCCGAGCGCATCTGCTCCAACACGTCGAACCCTGACAGCCCGGGCAGCATGAGATCGAGCACAACCAGGGACGGCCGCTCCTGGCGAGCGAGCGTGAGCGCGTCTTGTCCGTTAGAGGCAGTGGAGACCCGGTACCCCGACTTGGCCAGGTGATACGCGACGAGGGCTACGATGTCCGGCTCGTCATCGACGACTAGCACGCGTTCGGTAGTTACCGGTGCGGTCATCGGTTTTCCGGAGTTGGGTCGTACCATTATCGAGGCGGCGCCGGGCACGCCAAGAATATGCGCAGCTATCGAAACATGAGCAAAGGGGAAGAGTTCGCCACGAGTCACGGTTTGGTATCGGCGCACGAGCTTGTCGCGCGCGCGGCCGACATCGTCGCAGCTCGCTGCCGCACCACCCGCCCAAGCACTGCGCTCATTCTCGGGTCGGGGCTGGGCGGCTTCGCGCGACATATCGAGGGTGCTACCAGGCTCTCCTTCGCAGAGATCCCCGGCTTCCCGGCGCCGTCAGTCGAGGGACACGCCGGCGACGTCGTTCACGGCCGTGTCCGCGGTCATGAGGTGATCGCCATCTCCGGGCGCATCCATTTATACGAGGGGCAACCGGCCCCGGTCGTCGCCCTGCCCGTCCGTCTCGTGCATGCACTCGGTGCGCGCACGCTCCTGGTCTCCAACGCGGCAGGCGCAATACGTCAGGAGTTCCAGGCGGGGTCCCTCATGGTCGTGCGGGACCATATCAACATGAGCTGGCACAACCCGCTGATTGGCCCTTCGCCTCCCGGCGACACGCGGTTCCCGGACATGTCGGCGCCTTACGACGCCGCACTCAGCACAACGTTCGAAACCGCGGCCATCGCGAGCGGGCTCACGGTCGTGAGCGGCGTCTATGCCGGCGTGTTGGGTCCGTCCTACGAGACTCCAGCCGAAGTGCGCATGCTCGCGCGCATGGGAGCAGACGCGGTGGGCATGTCCACCATCCCCGAGGTACTGGTTGCCCGGGCGCTCGGCATGCGCGTCGTGGCTGTCAGTTGTCTCGCCAATGCCGCCGCAGGGATCGCCGCCCGTCCGCTCTCTCACGCCGATGTACTCGCGGTGGTCGCACGGTTAGGGCCTGCGTTCGAACGGGCGGTGGCCGTGTGGGTGGATCGGGCGGCGACATAGGGCGACGCTGGACGCTGGGCTTACGCCACAGGGCCTTGGCCACGGCCAACCCGAGGGGGACGTAGCAACGCGCGGTGCACGTAGGCCATCCCGGCGCGAACGGCGCGGTGCAACGACGCGCCCTTGGCGAGATGGGCGGTGATCGCGGCCGACAGGACGCACCCGGTCCCGTGGGTATGGCGAGTCGCGACCCGTGCATGGCGAAAGAACCGCGGAGCCGTCGATCCGTCATAGAAGACGTCGACGGCCGTCGGACCATCGAGGTGTCCGCCGGTCACCAGTGCCGCGCCCGCACCGCCCCGCTCGACGAGCCACCGTGCCGCTCGCGCCATGGATGCCAGGTCGGTCACCGGCTCGCCCCCGAGTGCCTCGGCCTCCGCCAGGTTGGGCGTAATGAGCGCCGCGAGCGGGACGAGCTCGCGACGGAGGACAGCGATAGCCGCTCGGTCGAGCAGTGCACGGCCCGAGGAGGCGCGCATGACAGGGTCCAACACGTAGGGAGCGAGCGCATGGTGTCGCAATGCGGCGGCGACAGCCCGCGCCACTCCCGCTGTCGCGAGCATCCCGCTCTTCACGGCGGCGGGCCTGAGGTCGGTGGCGACGGCATCGACCTGCGCGCGCACCAGCCGCGGCGCGATGGGCGTCGACCGCACGACAGCGAGCGTGTTCTGCGCGGTGACGGCCGTGATTGCGGTGGTGCCGAACACGCCGAGGCGAGCGAACACACGAAGGTCCGCTTGGACACCCGCCCCTCCGCCCGAATCCGATCCGGCGATCGTCAGTGCGATGGGGGCGCGTGGAGGCATGACGGGTGGTGGCGGCGAACCCGAGGAGAGGCGATCATCGATGGACCGGTCACCCGCTTACCTTCGGTTCCGTGCGACTTCTAACCCTAGCGCGCGACCTCAAGCGTCGAAAGGCGCGCGAGCGGACGCAATACTTTGTTGCCGAAGGCGTGCGGACCGTCGAAGAGCTGCTGGGATCAGGGCTCACGATCCGGGGAGCGCTGGTCGCGCCCCAACTCGATGCTACCCCCCGTGGCGAGGCACTCCGAGCCACGCTCGAAGAGCGCCGGATCGACATTGAACGCGTTGGCGACGCCGATTTCGCGACCGGGTCGCAGACCGACTCTCCCCAAGGGGTGCTGGCGATCGCAGAGGTCCCGCCGCGTTCGCTGCCGGACCTCGTTCCGGGCTCGCGGTGTCGCATGCTCGTCCTCGACGCGGTCCAGGATCCCGGCAACGTGGGGACGATGGTGCGGGCCGCGGGGGCACTCGGCGTGACTGCCACCTTGGCACTGCCCGGGACGGTTGACCTGTGGAACGCGAAAGTCGTCCGTAGCGCGATGGGTGCGCTCTTCTCTCACACGGCAATCATGGCGACCTGGGCGGAGTTCGACGACTGGCGGGCGGCCCATCGTGTGGCGCTGTGGGGAGCGGATGCGCGCGGCGAGCCCATTGAGCGGGCGCACACCGACGCGCCCCCCCGGCTCGCCCTCATTGTCGGCAACGAGGGCAGCGGCCTGACGCCACTCGCCCGTACGCGATCCGAGCGGCTCGTCGGACTGCCGATCTCGGGCGTGGAATCCCTCAACGTCGCGGTGGCTGCCGGTATCCTGTTGTACGAGTTGCGGCAGTGACGCTCGCGCCGATTGGACCGGTCGCCACCCTGGGCATCGTCTTTGCTGGCGGTGCGCCGCCTGGCATCCCGCCGTGGTTGTGGTGGGGCACCGTCGGCGCGTGGGGCGCGCTCATCGGCTCCTTCCTCAACGTGTGCATCGCCCGCTGGCCGATGGAGCTCTCCGTCGTCGCCCCTCGATCGCGGTGCCCGCGCTGCCAGCGCCAGATCGCCTGGTACGAGAATGTGCCAGTCCTGAGCTGGGTTGCCCTGCGCGGCCGATGCCGCGGGTGCCACCTCCCGATCTCGGTCCAGTACCCGATCGTCGAGATCGCGATCGCGCTGGCGTGGATCGGCGCCTTTGCAGTCTACCACTCGCCATTTGCCGCGTTGCGAGTCGCCGTCTTCGTCACGCTGTTGGCCGGCATTGCCGTCACCGACCTGCTCTACTATCTCATCCCGGACGGGTTCACCGTGTTTGGCCTCGTGTGGCTCTTCGCGGCGTCCGTCATAGGTGTGTTCGTCGGTGACGGCGGCGGATTCGCCCTGCCCTACGACGCGTTGATCGGTGCGTGCGTCGGGGCAGGAGCGATCTCGATCGTCGGCTGGCTGGGGGAGGTCGCGCTCCGGAGAGAGGCGATGGGCTTTGGCGATGTCACGCTCATGGCCGTCGTCGGAACCGCGCTCGGCGCGCCGCGCACCCTCCTCACGATCTTCGTGGGCGCGACCGTCGGTGCGGTTGTGTTTCTGATCGTGGTCATGCCCGTTGCCTGGATACGCTGCCGGCGGGCTGGGGTACCATTTGAGGCGCCGTTAGTGCCCTTCGGGGTCTTCCTTGCGCCTGCCGCCATCGCCACTTTCCTTTGGGGAGACCGCCTGCTCGCGTGGTACCTGGCGCGACTCGGGCTGGCGTGAGCGCCGGGATCGTCGGCGCGGATGCACGGCACGGAAACTCCGGCACATAATCAACGGTAGAGAGGATACGGCGCCGGTCGAGTACCCTTCCGGCGACCGATTCTGCCATGCGAACCTGGGTGAAGGTGGCGATGACGGACGTGATGGACCACGACGGGCGGCGAATCGATCGCGGACGGGCCGATGCGTGACTCGGCGTTGGGCCGCTTCACGCGCAATCTCACTGATGAGGCCCGCCGGGGGCGTTTGGACCCCGTCCGGTGTCGGGACGCGGAGATCGCGCGCGTCATCGACATTCTTCTGCGCTACGGCAAGAACAACCCCGCGCTCGTCGGGGCGGCGGGCGTTGGGAAGACAGCGATCGTCGAGGGCCTCGCCCAGCGGGTCGCCGCCGCCGAAGTGCCGCTCGCGCTGCGCGACGTGCGTGTACTCTCGCTCGACCACGTGGCCCTGCTGGGCGGTACGACGTACCGCGGGCAGTATGAGTCTCGTATCACCGCACTGGTTGATGAGGTGACGGAGGCAGGTGACGTAGTGCTCTTCGTCGACGAGCTCCACAACCTGATCGGTCAAGGCACCGCGATGGGCGTCGCGATGGATGCGGGCAACATGCTCAAGCCGGCGCTCGTGCAAGGCGAGTTTCGAGTCATCGGCGCCACGACGAGCGACGAGTATGATCGGTGGATTTGTGGCGACCCGGCTCTGGAACGGCGCTTTCAGCGCGTCGACGTTCGCGAGCTATCCGCATCCGACACGTTGGCTGTGTTGCGCGCCCGAGTGCTGCGTCTCGAGCGACATCACGGCGTCGTCATCGCGGATGATGCGATCGATGCCGCCGTCCAGCTAACGGATGAGTATGTGCATGATCGCGCCCGGCCGGACCGGGCGATCGATGCGTTGGACGAAGCGTGCGCGCACACCCAGGCGCGGGCCGTTTACCGGCCTGCTGTCGCGATACTCATCGCCGAGCGTCGCGGATTGCTTCGGAATGGCGCGGCGGCCTTCGAGCCGCCACCGGCAGGCGAGCCTGCCACGTCTGAGGACCCCGATCCCCTCGAGCGGTTCGCGCGCTCGGGATTCAACGCACTCGAGCGGTTCGGCGCGGAGCTCGAGGCGGCGATCGCCGAACGCCTCGGAGATCCGATCGACCGGCCGGTGGATCGGCCGCGCAGATCCGGGTCGCCCGGTGGCGCGAGCGGGGCACGGCCGGCCGACGCGCCGGCGGCGCGAGCAGCGCAACCGACATCACTCGCCGAACTGGATGAATCGATCAGACGGCAGTTGATCGAGGACGGGGTCGTCGTTCGCGGACACGATGTCGCGCGAGCCGTAGCGGTGGCCACTGGCACTGACGTCATCTGGCGCGCACCGTGAAGGCATCCGTTGCCCATCAGGCGACGGGTGCCTCGTCGCATTGACCTTCTTCCTCGTGGCGTGATGAACGTTCTCGATCGCCTGGCGCATGTCTGGCCGACCGGCGCCTTGTGGATCGTCCTCAGCGGGACGCTCGCATGCGCGGCCTGTGATCGCAGTGCAGGGCATGCCGGACCCTCTGCGTCCCAGGTCGCTGACGCGACGAAGCGGGTCGAGCACGCGGTTGGCCTCAAGTTCAAACGGCCGCCGCGGGTCGAGACGCGGACGAAGGCGGAGGTTCGTGCGTTCCTCGACCAGCAATTTGCCACGAGCCATGCGGCGCGGGACATCGCCGGAACCGAGGGCGCATACAAGCTGCTCGGCATGATTCCAGACACGCTGAATCTCACGGCCGAGATGAAGACGCTGCTCGCTGAGCAGGTCATCGGTTTCTATGACCCGAAGACCAAGGTCCTGTACGTGGTCGACAGCGCACCCCAGGCCGCGCTGGACATGGTGCTCACGCACGAGCTGGTGCACGCGCTGCAGGACCAGTACATGAACCTCGATTCCGTACAGAGCGCCGAGGGTGACAACGATCGCTCCGCTGCGGCCGACGCGATCATCGAAGGCCAGGCCTTCTACGATCAGATGATTGCGGTGGCAGGGAACCGAGGCCTCGTCGCGGCCATGCCCGGCGGGTGGGACGCCGTGCGCGAGACCATCCGAGAGAACAAGACGGCGATGCCTGCGATAGCCAACGCCCCCATGGTGCTGCAGGAGACGTTGCTCTTTCCGTATCTGAGCGGGGCCGAGTTCATGCGCGACTTCGATGCGCGCGAGCCCGGCAAGCAACCGTATGGCGACATGCCCGTTTCGACGACACAGATTCTGCATCCGCTCACGGCCTATTTCGGCAAACGGGATTGGCCGGTGCGCGTGACCCTCCCGCCGCCGCCTCACGGTCTCCATGTGCAGTACGACGACAACCTGGGCGAATTCGAGACGCGACTCTTTCTCTTTCAGCACCTGGACGATCAGGCTGCGGCCATTCGCGGGGCGAGCGGCTTGGCTGGCGACCGCTACGAGGTCGTCCAGATGCCCCAGGGGACGGGTCTCGCGTGGGTGACCGTGTGGGAGTCAGCGGTGAGCGCCGGACAGTTTCGCGACTTGTTGCAGCAAGCGATCGCCCACCGGTATGGGCCCCATCCCACGCGCTCGGTCTCGGTCGCGGCGGTTGATATCGCCGGAAGCCCCACGGTCATCTGACGAGGACAAGCCGCACGGCGTGACGATGCGGTTGGTGGATCCGGCGGCGGTGAAGGTGGAGACGACTGGACGTTAGACGTTGGACGTTAGACGTTGGACGTTAGACGTTGGAGACAAACCTCGAGGGCCAGCTACACGTTGCCTAGCTGGCCCTCAGGTTTGTTTCTAACATCCAACGTCTAACGTCCAACGTCCCGCCCTTCATATCCCAATCAACTTCGTCAAACCAAACAACACCACCGCGATCAGGCCGCCAAGCACGTAGCCGGTCCGAATGATCAGTCGTAGCTCGCGGTCGATCACGCCTCGAATCAGCTCCTCGATGCGATCCGGGCTGAAGGCCAGCACCTTGCGCTCGACCATCTCCTGAACGCGGAATCGCTCGACCAGCGTCGGGATGTGCTGTTCGATCCAGGACCAGATCGCTGGAGCGAGCACGCGCGCGAGGCGCTCGGCGGCGTCGGGGGGAAGCCAGCGTCCGGGACGCCCGATGGGTTTTTCGAGCGCTTCGACGATCCTGTCGACCGTGCGGTCGGTCAGCACGAGACGAGCGACCATGCGCTCGCGGAAGGGCAGGTCGTTGACGAAACGCGTCAAGAAATCCTGGATCGCATGCTCGACGGCCGGGAGAATCTCAGACGGGATGATGGTCGCGAGGGAGCCGTGCTCGGTGTCGAGCGTGTCTGTCAGCAGGACCGCGAGCTGCCGCTCGAGGGCATCGCGCAGACCGGAGCGGGCGATTTCCTCCATGAGATCGTGTGGCGTCAGGAGGCGTTCGCCGACTGTGCGGCCGATGCTCTTCGCGAGCCGTGGCTGATTCTTTGGGATGGCGCCCTGAAAACCGAACCGTCGCTGCCGCGGCCGAAACAACATCCAGACAGCGACCGTGTCGGAGAATCCGCCGGCGATCGTACCGATCGCAACCTGTACGGCGAAGTTTATCCAGGGATTCTGAATCGCCACGGGCCCGTTGGCGGAGAGCGGCGACAGGCGCTGTCAGCTGACGACGCGCGGCCGTTCATTCGTTACCGCAGTGTGTCGGCCGGAAGGTTCGGTGCGACGGGGGCAATCGGAGCCGGTGGCGGTCGGACTCCGCCGTTCGGCGAGGGCACGCCAACGGACGCATCCCCCGATGCTGCGGTCGAATCGTCGACGGGCGGATGGTCCGCCAGCACCGCTGCCAACGAAGCGGCGGCCGTGCCCGCGGCGGATAGCAGCGCGATGCGGAAGACATCGTCCATCGTCCCGACGAACGTGAACACCATGTTCGCGCGGACTTCGTCGGGCACGTCGCGAAGGTCCTTCTCATTTGACCGAGGCAGGACAACCTCGCGGAGGCCGGCTCGGTATGCCGCGAGGACCTTCTCCTTGACGCCGCCGATCTCGAGTGCCTTCCCTCGGAGCGTCACTTCGCCCGTCATCGCGACATCGCGCCGAACGGCGCGACGAGACAGCGCGCTCGCGATCGCCAGCGTGACGGCGATGCCGGCACTGGGTCCGTCTTTCGGGACGGCACCGGCGGGGAAGTGGATGTGGAGGTCCGTTTCCTTGAACTCCTTGTCCTCGATGCCCAACACTCCCGCGCGCGAGCGCACGTACGAATGGGCGGCGTCGACGGATTCGCGCATGACATCGCCCAGCTGTCCAGTGACTGTGAGCCGTCCCGTACCCGGCATCCGCAACGCCTCGATCACCATCAAGTCTCCGCCGGTCGCGGTCCACGCCAGACCGGTGACCGCGCCGACTTCGGGCTCCTTTTCTGCTTCCTCGAACGGGTAGCGCGGCACACCCAGGATCTCCTCGACCCGAGCGAGGTCGATCACCCACGCGCCTTCCTCGCCCTCGGCCTTCTTGCGAGCACGCTTGCGCATGATGGCGGCGAGGTTGCGCTCGAAGTTTCGGAGCCCCGCCTCGCGGGAGTACCGGCTCGAGATGAAACCAAGGACCTCGTCGGTGAATTGCAGGTCCTTATCCGTGATGCCATGCTCCTCGAACAACCGGGGCAGCATGTACCGCCACGCGATCTCGACCTTCTCCTCGACCGTGTAGCCGGCGATGCGAATCACCTCCATGCGGTCGCGGAGGGGGGCCGGGATGTCGAAGAGATTGTTGGCCGTGCAGATGAAGAGACAGGCCGACAGATCGAAGGGGAGATTCAGGTAGTGGTCGACGAACGAGTTGTTCTGTGAGGGATCGAGCACTTCGAGCATCGCGGCCGTGGGGTCGCCAGACGGCCCGCCGCCCGTCATCTTGTCGATCTCGTCGATCATGAGCACCGGGTCCTTCACCTGCACGCGCCGCAGCGCTTGCAGGATGAGACCGGGCATCGAGCCCACGTAGGTGCGACGGTGGCCCCGGATTTCCGCTTCATCGCGGACGCCACCGACCGAGATGCGATAGAACTCTCGGCCGATCGCGCCGGCGATCGCCTCGCCCAGCGATGTCTTGCCCGTGCCCGGCGGACCGACGAAGCAGAGAATGGGGCCGTGCGGGTCACCGCCGCGCAGCTTGCGGACGGCGAGAAACTCGAGGATGCGCTCCTTCGCTTCGCGCAATCCGTAGTGCCGGCTATCGAGGGCGTCCTCGACCTTCGCGAGCGCGATCTCCTCATCGCCCGAGCGCTTGTGCCAGGGCAATGCGAGGATCCAATCGAGATACGTCCGAATGACCTGATACTCGCTCGACGCTGGCGAGAGCATGCGCATCCGCTCGGTTTCGCGGCGAGCCTCTTGCCCCACTTTTTCCGGCAGATTCGCCTCGTCGATCTTCTTGAGCGTGTCGATCGTTTCCTTCTCGCCGGGGTCGGTCTCGCCGAGCTCCGTCTGGATGGCGCGCAGCTGCTGGCGGAGGTAGAACTCGCGCTGATGCTGCTCGATCTTGATTTCCGTCTGCCGCTTGACGTCCTCCATGACACGCGCGCGGGCGACTTCGCGCTCGAGCCGCGTGAGGATGAACCGCAGCCGCTGTCCGACGTCGAGGCGCTGCAGCACCTCGTCCTTGTCGGAGATACGGAAGTTCATGTTGGTGGACGCGAGATCGGCAAATCGTCCCGGGTCGGACACGTTCATCTTGAGGATGGCAGGGACCTCGTCCGGAATGCGGTCGATGAGGTCCGCCAGCGTCTCGGCTGCGGACGCGACGCGCGTCACGAGCTCCTCGATTTCCTTCGGGTCGGAGATCGTTTCCTTGGCGGGCTTGACGGCCGCGACGACGAAGGGCTGGGTCTGTCGAATCTCGTCGACCACGATCCGCCGCAGACCTTGCAGCGTGATCTGCACGGTGTCGCCCGGCAGGTTGATGCGCTCGTGCACGCGAGCCGCGACGCCGACCCGTCCGATGAACTGCTTGGCATCGATCGGCTCATCGTGATCCCCACTCGCGACCACGAGCGCCACGATGAGGCCCGGCTCCTCGTTGGCCCGCAGCAGCGCGAGATTCTCCGGCGCCCCCATCTGCACGGCGATGGTGCCCAGCGGATAGACGATGGTCGACCGCAGCGCCATGAGTGGCAGCGCGGGCGGCAACTCGGACTTGAGGATCTCTTCTTTCCGCTGCGGTCGGGGCATGGGGGGCGGGGGGGGCGGTGAAGGCTGTGGGGAAGAGGCGAAAAGGAGGGGCGACGGGTGCTGACGCGCCCGAGAAAGGAGAAGCGCAGAAAGGAGAAAGGAGACGAACAACTGTGGCGGAGGAGGTCCCCTCGCCTCTCTCCTTTCTGGGTCACTCCTCTCTAGGGTCGCGTGAGCGACTTTCCCCTGGTTTCTCTGTCTTCTTCCTTGTCGCAAATCATAATCTGGTCTAGGTTTAAAGGCTATGTTCGATGAGCTGAGCGAGAAGCTCGAAGCCACGTTCGCGCGGCTACGCGGCCGAGGCGTGCTGACGCCGGCCGACATCAAAGAGGGCCTGCGCGAAGTGCGTCGGGTCCTCCTCGAGGCCGATGTCAACTTTCAATTGACGCGCGAGTTCCTCGAGCGTGTCGAGAAGGCCGCGGCGGGCGTCAATGCCCTTCGGGCTGTTTCGCCCGCGCAGCAGCTGGTCAAGATCGTCCACGATGAGCTCGTGGCGATGTTGGGCGAGCGCCGCGAGGGGTTGCGTCTCAGCTCGGTGCCGCCGACGGTCGTCATGCTCGTGGGCTTGCAGGGGTCTGGCAAGACGACCACGGCTGCGAAGCTCGCGCGCAAGCTCGCCGCCGAGGGCCGGCCGACGCGCCTGATCGCAGCGGACGTGTATCGTCCGGCCGCGATCGATCAGCTCGAGACGCTGGGTGCAGAGCTGGGCATTCCGGTCTACGCCGACCGCGGCACGCAGGACGTCGTGCGCATCGCCAAGCACGGGATCGAGCAGTCTCGCAAGGCACGGGACCGAGTCACCATCATCGACACAGCGGGCCGCCTGCAGATCGACGAGGAGATGATGCGTGAGCTCACGCATCTCAAGGAGGCCGTCCATCCGGATGAGATCCTGCTCGTTGCCGACGGAATGACCGGACAGGATGCGGTGCGCATCGCGCAGGGCTTCGATCAGGCACTGAGCGTAACGGGCGTGATCCTCACCAAGATGGATGGCGATGCGCGGGGTGGCGCAGCGCTCTCGATCTACGGGGTACTGAAGAAGCCGATCAAGTACATCGGCGTCGGCGAGAAGTCCGACGCGCTGGAGGATTTCCATCCGGACCGGCTCGCGAGTCGGATCCTCCAGATGGGCGACGTGCTCACGCTCGTCGAGAAAGCGCAGTCCGCGTTCGACGAGGACGAAGCGCGCAAGCTGGAAAAGAAAGTGCGCAAGGAAGGCCTCGACTTGCAGGACTTTCTCTCTGCGATGCGCCAGATGCAGAAGCTCGGTCCGCTCGAGGGCGTGCTCAAGATGTTGCCCGGTGTGAACGCGAAGATGTTGAAGCAGGCGAATCTCGACCCCAAGCGGCTGAAGCATCTCGAGGCGATCGTGCTGTCGATGACGCCCGAGGAGCGGGCCAATCCGATCCTTGATCAATGGGTCGCGGCGCGCCCGTGTGGCCAAGGGCGCGGGGCGGCCGATCAGCGAGGTCAATCGTCTGCTCGAGCAGTTCCGCGACATGCAGCGGATGATGAAGAAAGCCGGTGGTGGCGGCATGCGTGGCATGCGCGGCCTGCCGCCCGGCATGCTGGGAATGCGATAAGGCGGTTTCCAGGCGCGGCCCGGAGAGACCGGGATACGCGAGGAGCCTGGGTGTACCCGGCGCGTGCACGCACGCGCGATCAAGGAGATTGATCAATGGTTCGGATTCGTTTACGCCGTGTTGGACGGAAGAATGCCCCCATGTTTCGGATCGTGGTCGCCGATTCCGAGAGCCCGCGCGACGGGCGGTTCATCGAGGTGATCGGGCAGTACGCGCCGAGGGAAGCGGCAGCCGACGGGAGCAAGAAGGGCCGCCTTTCGCTGCAGGTGGATCGGGCCAACCATTGGCTTGATGTCGGGGCGCAGCCGAGCGACACGGTTCGGTCGCTGCTCCGGCGGGCGGGCCTCCTGAAGGTGCGCCACGAGACGCGCATTGGCCACCAGCGGGCCGCGACGGCGGTGCCGCTGCGCGACGAGGCCGGCGGGAGCGCCGCAGCCGAGCGCTGACATGCCGCTGCCGGCGCACCTGATCGTTGGGCGCGTCCGTCGGGCACACGGGATCCGAGGCGAGGTGGTGGTCGAGGCGCTAACGGACGACGCGGAGGTGTGTTTCGCGGTCGGTCGGCGCCTCCTCGCCGGTACGATGACTGGCGAGGTGCCACCGCCTGATGCATCTGAACCGCGCGAGCTGACGATCCGCCGAGCCGCTCCCTTCAAGGACGCGTGGATCTTGCGTTTTGCGCAGATCGGTGATCGCAGCGCGGCGGAGCAGTGGCGCGACCGCTACCTGCTCGTGCCCGCAGGCGAAGTCGCTCCGCCGGCCGCCGATCAAATCTTCTACCATGACCTCATTGGCATGCGCGTGGAGCGCCCCGACGGACGCGAAGTCGGCCGCGTAGCGGCTCTGTACGACTTGCCGCACGGCGTGCTCCTCGACATCCAGACCCCGCGAGGAGGCACGATGCTGCCGTATGGCCCGCCGATGGTTGTGCGAGTCGAGCTGGAACGCAGAACGGTGATCGTGGACCCACCCGCCGGACTGCTGGACGACGACGAACCCTAGGGGATCCCTGGTGCTGCGCATCACGGTCGTCACCATCTTCCCGGAGTTCTTTCACGGACCGCTCGCGGTCAGTATTCCCGCGCGCGCCGCGGCGGCCGGCGCAGTCTGCTATCGGATCGTGGACCTGCGGGAGTACACACACGACCGACATCGCACAGTCGACGATTCCCCCTACGGGGGCGGGTCGGGGATGGTAATGAAGCCGGCACCGTTCTTCGAAGCGATCGACGCGCTGGGCGCCGGGCCGCCCATCGTGCTCCTCTCGGCCCGCGGGGAGCACTTCGTCCACGCGGACGCGATGCGCTACGCTGCGGGCGAGGAACTGACCCTGCTCTGCGGTCACTACAAGGACGTGGACCAGCGGGTCGCCGACTTTCTCGCCACGGAAGAACGATCGATCGGGGACGTCGTCCTGAGTGGCGGCGAACCGGCGGCACTCGCCGTGATCGATGCCACGGTGCGCCTCCTCCCCGGCGCGATCTCCGATCCCGACAGCGCGCGCGGCGACTCGTTCTACGAGCGCGGGCTGAGCGCCCCGAGCTACACACGGCCCCCGGAGTACCGCGGTCATATGGTGCCGGAGGTACTGCTGTCGGGCGATCACCGGCGGATTGCCGAGTGGCGCCGCGCTGAAGCAGAGAAACGGGACGCTGAACGACTGAGGGGTAGGGCGCCCGGCCCCTGACCCCTCAGTTCGCCGATTCCCTGTCATCTCGCGCCTCGCCTCGCTAAATTCTTCAGTCTGTCGTCTATCACCAGAGAGCATCCTATGCACGAATTCAGCGAGACTGAGAAGACGTGGTTGCGCGCTGACATCCCCGTGTTTCGCGCGGGGGACACGCTGCGCGTGAACGTGCGCGTCGTCGAGGGAGAGAAGGAGCGGCTGCAGGCGTTCGAGGGCGTGTGCATTGCGCGGCGTGGCGGCGGCGTGAGCGAGACGTTCACGGTGCGCAAGGTCTCGAACGGCGTCGGCGTCGAGCGGATCTTCCCCGTGCATAGCCCCATGATCGGTGAGATCACGGTCGTCCGGCGCGGTCGAGTCCGTCGAGCCAAGTTGTACTATCTCCGTCACCTGACCGGCAAGGCGACTCGCATCCGCGAGAAGAAGACCAAGGTCACGATCCCGACCACCGGGACCGCGGAGTGATCGCCCGCTAGGCGCAGCGACCACGACGGCACGTGGGAGCGGGTACGTCCTCCCACATTGACGAGCCGAGCGGCGAAGGACGGAAGCCGAGCCCCCGCGCCGAGCGGGATCGGTCGCCCGGGCGACCTGTCAAAGTGCGTCGCTGGAGCGGGATCGAGCGCCAGTTGCGGCAGGAGTACGGGCCCCTTCTGGCCGGCGTGGATGAAGTCGGGCGGGGCCCGCTGGCCGGTCCGGTCGTGGCCTGCGCGGTGGTCATGCCGCCTGATGTGCGCGCGATTCGGGGCGTCGACGATTCGAAGCAGCTGACGAGGGCACAGCGCGAGCGACTGGCGTGCGTCATTCGCGCGCGAGCGCTGGCCGTGGGCCTTGGCGCGGCGTCCCGCCGAGAGATCGATCGTCTCAACGTCTTTCAGGCGACCGTGCTCGCGATGCGGCGCGCGCTCTCGCGACTGCCGGTGACGCCGCATCACGTCGTCGTCGACGGTCTGCCGCTGCGGACCCTGGGCGTCGCACATCGGGCGGTCGTCGGCGGCGATGCGCGGTGCTACTCGATCGCCTGTGCGTCCATCGTGGCCAAGGTCACGCGCGACCGGGTGATGCGTGCGCTGGGGTCGCGGCACCCCGAGTATCACTGGTCGCACAACGTCGGCTACGCCACGCCCGCTCACCTGGCGGGGATCGATCGGCACGGCATCTCCGCGCACCACCGCCGGCGGTTCTGGCGGGTCGCCCAGACGATGCTCGCCCTGGGCGACGACGTGGTCGACCTCGCGACGGCGGTGGACGCGGAGGTCGCGCTGGCCGACGCCGCGCTCGCGGACAGCGCCCTGGACGACGGTCTGCTCGCCGGCTCGAGCGCGCTTGAGATCGAGGACGCGGGAGACGGCTCGTGCGAGGTCGCCGCCGGTGCCTGACGAGGATGCCGCGGGCGGCGCAGGCGCTCGGGCGGCGGCGCGCTCGGACGACACGAGTCCCACCTCGGTCTTCCGACCGGCCCTGTTGGCGGGGCAAGTCGCCCTCATTACCGGTGGCGGAAGCGGCATCGGATTCGGCATCAGCGAGCTCCTGGCCGCGCTGGGCGCGCACGTCGTCCTGGCCAGTCGGAAGCAGGAGACCCTGGAGGCTGCGGCCGGGCGGATTCGCGCCGGAGGAGGCCAGGCGAGTGTCGTGGCACTCGACGTGCGAGATGCCGATGCGGTGCAGCGCATGGTCGCGCAGGTGGCCGACGCGCGCGGACGCATTGACGTCCTCATCAACTGCGCGGCCGGGAACTTCTACGCGCCGTCGGCGACGTTGAGTGTGAACGCGTGGCGATCCGTCGTCGAGATCGACTTGTACGGCACGTTCTTCGTCTCGCAGGCCGTGGCCCCCGTCATGCGCGAGCACGGTGGGGGACGGATCATCAACATCTCCATGACGCTGCACTACCGCGGGTGGCCGCAAATGGCGCACGCGACCGCCGCGAAAGCCGGTATTGATGCGCTGACGCGGACCCTCGCCGTCGAATGGGCGCCCTGGGGGATTCGCGTGAACGCGATCGCGCCCGGGCCCATCCCGACGGAGGGTGTCCGCAAGGCGTTCGCGTTGCAGCGCCGAGCGTCACCGCGCGGCAGTGCAGCGGGGGCGCCGCCCGGGGGCGGCGGCGAGTCGCCGCCGGCGACCGGTCCTGCCGACGTGTTTGCGCTGGACGCCGCTCTTGCCGACTACGCGAAGCGCGCGATTCCCGTCGGCCGGTGGGGAACGCCGCGCGACATTGCGAACATGGTTGCCTTCCTCGCGTCGTCCGCGGGCGACTGGATCACAGGCGCGATTCTTGTTGTGGATGGCGGCGAGTGGCTGCAGCGCACCCCGATCGGGTGATGGCCGTGGTGATGTAGGTCACAATTGAGCGTGATGTGAGTGGTTTCGCGCGGGGGCGCGAGGCTGCGCATCACAAAGTTCTCAAGAAATCGTGCCGGATGTGACACGCGTCACAACCGGGAATGTGATGGTTGGTGTACATTTTGTAGTTGTGACCGGTTAAGGTTGCGCGACAGCTATCACAAAGCGCGGTTGGGTCGTCACGGTGTAACACGAGGGGGAGATTTCATTATGGGTATCTCGGTCAAGCAGGTCGTCGTCCTCGGGCTCGCGGCGCCGCTCATGGCAGCGTGCGTCAAAACCAGCACCTACCACAAGGATCTCGCGCAGACTCGCGCACAGCTCGCGTCGGAGCAACAGGCTCGTGCTGCCGCGGACAGTGCGCAGAACGCCGACATCTCGGGCGTGAAGACGGACGTGCAGGGATTGAAGACGGACGTGCAGGGGCTGCACAACGATCTGCAGAACCTCCGCACGGAGTTCGGCGCGAAGATCACGGCGCTCGAGTCCGCGATCCAGTTCGATGTACCGGTGAACTTCGCGTTCGATGACGCGACGGTGCGGGACCAGGATCGCGCCGCACTCGACCGGTTCGCGAGCGTCGTCGAGAAGTACTATCCGAACTCGAAGATCACGATCGAGGGCTTCGCCGATCCGGCGGGCACGATGCACTACAATCGTGTGTTGTCGGAGCGCCGTGCGACGTCCGTGCGCGACTATCTCGTGAGCAAGGGTGTCGCCACGAACGACCTCAAGACGATCGGCTACGGGAAGACGCGGCTCGTCGTGCCCAACGCGTCGCGCGATGAGCCGGGCGCGGAGCAGAACCGTCGTGTCACGTTCGTGATCGAGACCAGGAGCGACAACGCGACCACCGCGGGCAACCCGACCGCCTGAACTCGCCTTCGGCGAACTCGCCCGCGGCTCGTTAGAAGGTAGACAGGCAGAAAGTAGAAAGTAGACGAACGACAGCAGGGGCGGCCAAACCAGGCCGCCCCTGTTCCATCCCGGGACGGGATCCGCGGTTCTGGGTGGCACTGAGCGCCCGTCGTGTCTACTTTCCACTTTCAGAAGTTCTACTTTCTCGGGCGCCGAAGGCGCCCGCGGGCCGGTAGCTCAACAGGTAGAGCAGCGGACTTCGAGAAGAATTGGAGCACCGCGCTGGAAACGGCGCGCGTGAATGCGCTCAACGTCGGCGAACGGTGTGAGATCCCAACGCCGAGCCAAGCCGGGAAGTCGCGTGCGAATCCCGGAAGGTGTAGAGACTCGACGGGCGCCACCTGACCGCGAGAGGCGCAGGTGAAGACAGAGTCCGGACCACGAACGCGCGGTGCTCGATGTGTGCGCGGCGGCGAAAGCCGAAGTGGTGTGTTAATCCGCAGGTAGTGGGTTCGAGTCCCACCCGGCCTATGCGCGCTTCGCGCGCATAGAGAGGAGCGAACCAGAAAGGAGAAAGGAGATACAGAGCGTAGGCCGCCTGGATGGTGTGTGCGCCACGAGGCGGCGCTCCTCGGTCTCCTTTCTCCTTTCTCCTCTCTGTCCGTCCGCGTTCTCCGTTTGCCTTTCTCCTTTCTCGTTTCCCCTCTCTGTCCGTCCGCGTTCCCCTTCTCTCCTTTCTCGGGGGCGTGAGCACCCGCTGTGTGCGCTCGCGTGCTCATGCGAATGTGCGGCAGCGCTCATTGCAGAGCGCGGATATACGCGGACGTAGCAAACGATGCGCGCAAGGGACAGTGTGTCCCGGAATATCGGGCGCGCGCGAAAATATTTGCACAATCTCTCTGGTGTTTTTTTCAATGTGTCGCTACGTTGCGCGCCGTCGGAGCGGCGGGGGGGGCGGTGTGGTGTTGGGCGGTGTGAATGCTCCGACGGTACTGACCGGAACGGCCTACACTGAGGTGGGCCGTCGAGTGGATCACACCGGCATGATCGCTCGCCCCTCCTGAGGGGCTGCGACAAAGGCAAACCCGGCGAAAGCCGGCGACGCAAAGCTACGAGGCTTCGCCCCGCATCTGAGCCAGCGGGGCATGCCAGTCGAGCCGCCGAACAGACAACAGGAGGTTGAATGTCGCGGACGATTCGTCGCCCCGCGCGGGTGTGGGCACACGTGCCCCTGACCTGTGCCGCTGTTGTGGCTTGTCTGGCGGCGGCCTGCTCGGATCCTGCTGGACCTCATCTGCAATCACCCGCGTCGCCGGCCACGACGCCCCGGACCTTCGTCGTGGCACCCGAAGGCCGCATCGACGCGCCGGGCACGAGCGCGGCGCCAATCTCACTCGGTCGCGCGATCGCAATGGCGCCCACCGGCTCGACAATCCAACTCGCCGCGGGACGGTACCCGACCGCCGGACTCACGATCGATCGGTCGATCACCCTGCGCGCCGCGCCAGGCGCCACGGTGCACCTCGAGGCCAGCACGATGATCGCGGCCGATCAGTGGGAGCCGGCGGGGCATGCCTGGCGCACACCATGGACTGCCACGACCCTCGAGCCGGCGGCTACTCCGTCGATGCGGACATCTGCCCGAGCAGCGATGCGGCAGCAGCGATTCCTCATCGGCGGCAGAGGGCTCACGGTCGCGAGCTCGGTGGCCTCGGTGGGCGTCAACAGCTTCTACGTCGACACGACTGACAAGTGGCTCTACGTCGGTGAGGACCCGGCGCTCCAGCCCGTTCAAGCCGGCTCCGCCGGCATCGGCGTGCTGGTAAAAGCGCCGAACGTGAACCTCATTGGCATCAGCGTCCACGCATTCGCGGACATCGGGCTACGGGTCTCGAGTCAACACGCCACGATCTCCGGCGGCACCTTCTCGTACAACGGTCTCATTGGGCTCGACATCAACGGGGCGAACTACCTCACTGTCCAGAACGCGAGGATGACCTACAACGGCCAGGTGGGGGTCGAGGCCAGCCACTCGAGCAACATCACCATCCAGGACAACGACATCAGCAACAACAACACCGGGAACTACAGCGTGTCGCAGGAGGCCGCCGGGTTGAAAGGCACGAACATCAGCAACATCACGGTGCGCGGAAACTGGGTAGCGGACAACGCCTCGAACGCGATCTGGTTCGACGAAAACTCGACCGGTGTCGTCGTGGCGGCCAATCAGGTGTTGCGCAACAAGTGCTACGCGATCTACTTCGAGTTGAACAGCGGGCCCCTCATTGTCGGCAATCTGGCCTACAACAACGTCCAGGCCGGCATTGGCGTGCACTTCACGACGTACGCAGGGATCTACAACAACACGCTCGTGAACAACGGCACGGACCTTGACGTCAGTGCGTCGTACAACCGCTCGCCCTTCGATACGTACCAGGCGACGATCGTCAACAACATCTTCTGGAACTCACACTCCCTGCACGTCAACCTCTATCGGTATAACGGGTGCAACAGCTGGGTGTACAAGCAGGTCGATTACAACGCGTACTATCGAAGCAACGGAGGCTCGCCGAGGTACGTCGTGAACTGGTGCAATGCGTGGTATGGCAACATCTGGGCGTTCCACAGCGGCACCGGCTACGAGGCGCACGGGATCGAGTATGACAATGGGAGCGATCCCTACTTCGTGAACGCAGCCGCCGGGGATTACCACCTCCGCTCGGGGAGCCCGGCCTATCATCGCGGCGTGGGCCTCCCAAGCGCCGCCGCCGCCGCACTCGGCGTGACGCCCGGGGTAACCGTGTCGATGGGCGCGTTGCAGCACTGATAACGGCAAGGGTTTGGGGTTTAGGGTCTGGGGTCTGGGAACAAATCGACGGGCTGGTCACGGTGCACGTAGACCGGTCTCTCGATTTGTTCACACCCCCAACCCCAGACCCCAGAGCGGCTGTTATTCCCTACCGACTCCCCGCCGGGTGCTCATCCCATTGGCCGTCGACCGCCAGATAGTCGCCCGACGTCGCACCGTTTTCCGTCTCGGGGAGCGCCGCAACCCGGAACGGCAGGGCGACGGCGAACGTCGTCCCGAGACCGAACTGGCTCCGGACATCGATCCGTCCGCCGAGCTGTTGCACGAGCCGACGGGTGATGCTCAGGCCCAACCCGGTCCCGCCGAACTCGCGCGTGCGCGACTGATCGAGCTGGCGGAAGTCTTCCCAGATCGACGCCAGGTCCTGTGCACGGATCCCGATGCCGGTATCCTTGACCTCGAACAGCACGCAGTCGGCCCGGGTCGTGCTCGTGAGCGTCACACAGCCGGTCTGCGTGAATTTCACGGCGTTGGAGAGGAGGTTGAGCAGGATCTGGCGAACCTTGATGCCGTCCGTGTACATGAGGGGCGGTTCGCCGACGACTTGGCTGTCGAACGACAGTCCCTTCTTGCGTACCATCGGCTCGATCTGGCGCGCCACCTCGCCGAGCACATCGCGCAACGTCACATCGCCCAGATGGATCGGCATCTTGCCAGCTTCGATCCGAGCGAGATCGAGGATGTCACTGATCAACTCGAGCAGGTGGCGCGCCGACGAGCGAATGCGATTGAGGCCATCCTCCTGCCCCGGCGTCAGCTCACCGTAGATGCGATCGAGCATGAGCGACGTGTAGCCCAACAGGGCATTGATTGGCGTCCGGAGCTCGTGGGACATGCTCGCCAGGAAGTCAGACTTGAGCTTGTTGGCCTTCTCCACCTCCTGCGACTGCCACTGCAGGCGCGCGTTCTGCGCCGCCAGGTCTGCCGTCGCCGCGGCCACCCGTTGTTCGAGCTCGCTGTTCAGTTGCTTGAGCGCTTCGTAGAGTCGCTCGTTGTCCGCCTGCTTCGTGAGATCGTGCAGCACCGACACGATCGCCATGGACTCGCCCCGCTCATTGAGGATCTTGCCCGAAACGACCTCCATCGGGATGTCCACATTGGCGTCCGGATGCGTGAGCCGCATCTGCGCCCGCAGCGCCTGACTCTTGTCGATGGTGAAGTCCGAGATGAAGCTCGTGAATTTGGTGTCGTTCTCCCGAACGGCGATGTGTCGCGCGCTTCCAATCGGTTCGTCGCCGCCAATGGCAAAGAGCCGCGCGGCCTGGTCGTTCATCAGGATGATGTCCGATCGATCGTCGGTGACGAGGATCGGATCGGCCACGTTCGCGAGAATGAGGTTCAGGCGATCCCGCTCACGCGTGGCGTCCATCTCGGCAAGCCGGCCTCTCTGCACCTGCCGCTCCAGCTCGTGCGCCGCGCGACGCAAGTCGGTGACGTTGCGGAGTACGGACAGCACCCGACCCCCGTGCGGCCCCGTCTCGCTCAAGGGGTGCGTCAGTACCTCGAGGAGCACATCCGTGCCCTCGTCCGGATCGACCAGGTTGAGCTCGCGCGCACTGGCCGGCGTACCGCCGGTCATGACCGATCGGGCGAGAAACGACGTGAAGAGCAGATTGTTGATTTCCACCGCATGGCGGCGACCGCCCGAGTCGGACTCTCCGGCAATCAGCAGGTGCTCCGCCTGATGATTCTGCACCACGATGTCATTGTCGGGATCGGTGATGACGATGGGATCCGGAAGGGCATCGACGATGGTTTGCACCAGCTGCACCCTGGCCTCGAGGCGCTCGGCAGCACACCGGTAGGACTCCTCCGATGCCAACCGGGCCAGGATGGTGCCGGCCAGCGTCACCAGACGATCGATCGCATCGATCACCTCCGGTGCCGGGTGTCGCGTCTCGAGCACCACCACCCCAGCTGGTGCTCGGCCCAGTCGTTGGGGGCGATCCGTCGCCGGCGGATGGAGGCGACAGCCCGGCGGCAAATCGCGGCTCATGTGTTCGGCGATGAACCCGATCATGCCGCGGCGCTGCGGCTGCGCGAACGGCAACGCGACCCAGGGCGAAGCGGGCGGATCCTGCCGAAAATCGCATTGCCCGTCCGAGCTGACAGGGCGCAGCGAGAGCGCAGACACGACGATCGGGTGGCTGGCATCGTCGATGGCGAGCGTCAGCCGCGGCGTCCCATTCCGCTCGACGCCCGACCGCACGACCTCCACGAGTTGCTCCCCCTCCAACATGAAGAGGGCGCCCCTGGTAGAGCCGAGCAGCTCGCCCACCTGCTCGAGAAGGAACGCACCCGCCGACGCGAGATCGGGTGCCTCGGCGAGCGAGGACAGGAGCTCCGGCAACCGCTCCACTGCGATCAATCCAGTGGCCTGCGCAGTCATGCCGGGATCGCCCGCATTGCTACCGCGCTAAGTCGCCGCGAGTTGCTCGATCCGCCGACGCAACTCGTGGTTCTCGCGCTGCACCCGCTCCAGCTCCGAATCCGCTCCGCTGCCAAGTTCGCGCGGCCGGGCCGACGGCGACGTGATACCAACGGCTTCCGAGTACTTCAGGTACGTGTCGATCGACGCGACGACGATACGGGCCTCCACGGTCACCAGATCTATGCCGACGAGCGAGACTCGAACCCAGGCATTGATCACGATGCCTTTGTCGAGCACTCGGTCCAGCACATTGATCAGTGAACTGCCACTTGGCGTGCGTTCTACCGCCATACTCGATTCTCCCGGTGTAACGAGGGCTTACGGTCGCCCGTGCGGATGAGGGGGCTGGGGACGGGCGCGATGCGACGAGGACGTGGAATCGGTCAAGCTCCCAACCGGCGCCGATGACTCCGACGCGGCCGGTCGGGCGACGAGTAACTCGAGCTGCCGCTCGAGGCGCGCCAGCCGGTGCTCGACGTCGGCAGACGCAAGCGCATCGACCGGTCTCGTGCTGGCCGGAAGCGAAAGTCGCGGATCCGAACGCCACCAATTGAGGCCGATTTGCTCGGCCTTGTCTATCGAGCAGACGAGCAGGCGCACCTGCACCGTCAGCAACTCGACGTTCGCAAGATTGATCTTGATGTCGCCTGCGATGACCAAGCCCTTGTCCAGGACGCGATCGAGGACATCGACGAGACCGTGCGTTCGTGTTGGTGAGACGAGTTCGGGCACGCTAGCGCTCTCCTCGTGACAGGGTCGGTGAGGCGGTCACGGGTGGCTCGGGACTGTGAGGCTGCGCCGCGTTCACGCTCACGCCAATCTCCCCAGGGGGCCCAGGTCGATCTCGAGATCCTTGTCCGTCAAGCCGAAGACTCCCTTCAACTCTCCCATCTTGTCGTTCAACCGCATCAAAGCCACCCCCAGCCGCTCGATCTCCTCGTCCGACAATCGCCCGCCATCCATCCGGCGCACTGCCTGGTGTTCGAGCACCTTCCGGATCACGTCTACAAGGGCGAGTACGAGGCGCGCGAGTCCTTGCTCCGCGCCTTCTGGATCCGCATTGATCCGTTGTGGAAGGGCACGCGAAACCGCGCGCACGGCGTCCTGGAGTGCCTCGAGGTCGCCGTCCCCCGTCTCCACCTCACCGCGCGGCACAGTCACCGCTGTGGTCACTCAGACGGAGATACCCCACAGCGCGACATTCGGCCTCACGGCGCGTCTTCGCCGTCAGCACCGGAGGCCGGCGGCCCAGGCTCTGGAGAAACGAACGAGTAGGGCGCATGGGGTCCTAAAAGAAGCACTCGGATCAATGGGTGTGCAATCTCGACGCGAGAAACGATGCTGCGGTAGGCGGAAACCGCGTCCCTGACGACGAGATGAGAAAGTACGGTGGCGGACGGAGCGCTCTGCGAGTGGACTGCTTCCTCGCGGATGAGCGCACCGGCTGCCTCGCGCAACTGCGTACGAAACGGCTCGATCAGCTCACGCAGTCGACGACGCGCGCGGATCGGGCCTGCCAAGGCTGACAAATATGCATATCCTATGCCGGTCGAGCTCGCTGTCAGGCTTGCGTGTCCGGCTTCCGCGGTCGGTCGATGGCCGACCGGCGCATCTGCGTGCGCCTCGCCGTCCTTCGAAGTCAGTGCCAACGACAACTCCAACGCGTTCCTGATCCGACGCCACACCGGTCGCAGCGACAACATCCGACTGCGGTAATCGGCTTCCAATGCGACGTCGTCCTCGAAGAGCTGTCCGAAGCGAGCGGGAAGCACGTCGTCACCCATCGCCAGTACGGTGTCGCACACATGATCATGCTCGCTCACGTGGGCGGCCGTGACCGAGGGCGGCTCCTCCAGGGCGCTCACCCATGCGACCGGTGGTCCGTCCTCGAGGGTGCCATCGCCTGGGAGCGGGACTTGGCGAATCGAAGTACCGCCGACCCCCAGCCCAACGTCGCAACCCCGCGCCTCGCGGTCCTGGCTGGACCGGCTAAGACAGTAGAGATAGATCGCCACGCTGAGTCCTGCGCCTGATCGCGGTGCTTCGACGCCCACAGCGGCGCCTAGGCTGCGCCGGTTATGGCCGTTCGGGCCGGTGACCGCGCCGACACATCGCACTCTCGACGGCGCTGAGGACGAGTCGGAGATCGAGCTGCACCAAGTCAATGTCGGCAACGGCGAGCGTCACCGATCCGGTGATCACCAGGCCCTGATCCAGCACGCGGTTGAGCAGGTCACTCAGTACGAGGCGGCGGTCCTCGTCGGGGCACTCATCGAGCGCCGCTCCCTGAGCGGCGGCTTGGACCACCGGGGATGCCATCGAGTCCCGGGCATCGAGGCGCGGCGTGTCGACACCTTGCGTCGTCCCTGTCACATCGATCCCGGGTTCCGCGGCATGACGGCAGCAGTTGGCGCGTTCGCACTGTCATCCGACGCGCCCACGAAGTGGTAGGGCGCCCAAGGCCCGGTGAACTCGAAACGAAAGCCTCGTGGGCCGAAGTCCGCTACCAGTCCGGTGACGGCCAGGCGGAATGCTTCGACCTCCGGCGCGGCAATCAGGAACGAAGCGTTCAGCACGGCGAGTCCGGTCGCCGCCGGTTGGGAAGCCACCGCGTCGCGAACGGCGCGGCGGGCGATTGCAGCGAGCACGGTGAATGCGGCTTTCGCTACGTCGTGGCCGACCCGCTCGAGCTCAGCACGTCGGGCTTGTTCGAGCTTCCGATCCAACAGGTAGCGCTGGCCAGGTGACGCCTGGGCAGCGCGCGACTCGAGATCCGCAATCTCGCGGCTGTGCGTGGACAGGGATGCGAGGAGCATCTCATCCAGTCGGTAGACTCGGACCGTGTACTCACGCGCGTCGCCAAGCCGTTGCAGCGTTTCATCGAGCTCGACGCGGCGGCGGGCGAGCATGTGTTGTACACCGGCGGCATCGTGAAACAGTGAAAACAGCGGCAACGGGATCACCGTGGCGTGATCGACCGCCCACGTCATCACCCGGTCGTGAGCGCTCGCCCGGGCCCCGAGCCACCCCAGGTCCTGACTCTGTTCCGCGACAAGAGCGGGATCGTATTTCGTCTCGTCGATTGGCGTCACGATCGCCGCGATATCACCACTTCGCACCACGGCGACGGGTCCGTCGTCGATGCCACTCGGCGCGCCCGCGGGGTCGAACGACCCCCGCACGACGGCGTACGCGTAGAAAGCAGTCACTCCGTACCGGAGCTGTCCGTGGGAGGCAATTGCTCTGCCGCGCCAGTCTGCTCGCCCTCGACGCCAGTCCGCGACACGCGCACTGGTCCACCGCTCGTCTCGCGCCCGAGCTTCTCACGCCACGCCCGGACGTCACGGAGTCGAGCCATGAGATCCGCCTCGCAGACGCGATACTGGGCGTCGTCGACCTCGCCCATCTCGAGGCGGATCTCGAGCTCCATGAGCTCCTCTTTGATCGGCGTGTCGTCCGTCAGCTCCTCATCGACGACGCGTTGGACCTGTCGGAGGGACCATTTGATCCCGGCGACGGGCCCGGACACAGGAAAGGTGAGGAGCGAGGTGAGAAGGCCCACGCGTTGGTCCCCTGCCGGTACGAATGCGAGTGCACCGCGCGCCAGGCCGCGGCGGTCAGTTCGCCTTTTCCAGCTTGAGCTTGATGTTGACGAAATTGTATGGCGGCCACGGCCCCGTGTACTTGAACGTCAGCAAGTCCTCATAGCGACGACTGACCTCGCGCACCTTCTCGTCGAAATCCCGCTCATCGGCTCGATCGACGAGGAAGGCCGCGTTCATGATCATGCGATCACCGATCGGCTTGTTGCTCCGGCTCGCGACGGCCAGCGACTTGAGGGCATCGTGGATGTCGGCAACGTAGCGATTGCCCATCTCTTCGAGCGCGCTCTCGACCAGCCGCCCAAGCTGCATCCGTGCGAAATACGTCGACGAGGCGGCATTACGAGTAATCTCGTCCTTGAGCCGGCGAATCTCATCGTTTTCGCGTTCGATGTTCGCGACAACCTTGTCACGGTCCCACAACACCTTGACCCCGAACTCGATCTTGTCCTGCATCTTCTCGAGGACGTCACTGAACGCCTGGTACGTCGATCGCAGCAACTCGGATACGTCATTCTCCGAACGGAACACCGTTCCGAAGGACATCGGAATGACGGTGAACTCTCGCATGACCATCTCGTTCACGAACTCATGCGCGAGGACATTGTCGCGAGTAGGATCGTAGATCACGATCGGCGTGTCGCTCACCACCGCTGCCAGGTCATTGAATGGTACGGTATAAACGCGGGTGCCTCCGCCGATTCCGATCTGGCCGAACTCGCGCGGGCGGTCCAGCTGAATGATGCAGTACACGTATTTCCCGCCCTCAACGGCAACGGTCAGAGGGGCGGTCGGACTTGGTTCGGCGACCGGAAGCGTCATGCGTGTGACCTCGAGGTACAAAGGGCCCGCTCACGGCGCGGCGGTGTGCGCCGTGCCCCGCTTGGGATATTCAGTGCCGGAATCGCCTCTCGCAAGACCCTCGCCGCTCTCCCGCTCTTCAATCTCCTGGTCGTGGTCGAGCAAGTCTCTAATTCGGTGTGCTGCACCGAGATGGAAGGCGACACTGGTCACGACGATCCGGGGCCGAAACAAGAAGGCCGTCCGGATGTAGAGCGCGGTCTTGTTGTGGAGCAGATGTTCCCACCAGTGCTTCGGCACGATCTCCGGTACCACGACGGTCACCAGGTCGCCGGGACCGGCGTTCTCGAGGGTGGTCACGTAGTCGACCAGAGGCCTGATGAGCGATCGGTATGGTGAGGGAAGCACGATCAGATCGACGCCAGTGTCCCAGGAATCCCACGCGAGCTTGAGGGCCGCGGTCTTCTCGGGTTCGACTTCCACGTAGACTGCGCGCACGTCGTCCGAGATGGCCGTGGCGTAGATGAGCGCGTTCGCCACCGCCTTGTGCACGCCAGAGACGGGCACGACGACGAGGTGATGCATCCCCAGCATCTCCGTCCTACCGTCGAGCTGGATCTCTTGTGCGAAGTGCACGTAGTGCCGTCTGATGCTACGCAGAAGCAGGATGAACAAGGGAATGATCACGACGACGATCCATGCGCCGTGCGTGAACTTCGTAAAGACCTGGATCACGGCCACGACGCCAGTGGCGGTCGCGCCGATCCCGTTGAGCAGTGCCTTCCAGCGCCATCCCGCTGCCCGCGTTTTGAGCCAGCGACGGACCATGCCGGCCTGCGAGAGGGTGAAGCAGAGGAAGACACCGATGGCGTACAGGGGAATGAGTGCCGTGGTGTCGCCGTGGAAGGCCCAGACCAGCAGCATCGCGACCAGTGCCAGCGCGACGATGCCGTTCGAGAACGCGAGGCGGTCGCCGCGGGCCGAAAGCTGCCGCGGGAGATACCGTTGATTGGCGAGGATGCTGCCCAGGCGGGGGAAGTCCGCGAAGGATGTATTGGCGGCGAGCACGAGGACCGCGAACGTCGAGTACTGCAATGCGTAGTACAGGGGGCTCGTGCCGAAGATTCGGTGTCCCAGCTGCGACAACACGGTCTCGCCGGCGACGGGCAGGATGCGCATGTGCTGGGTGAGAAAGCTGATCCCCAGGAAAAACACGCCTAGGATCGTCGCCATCCAGGCGAGCGTCGCGGCGGCGTTGCGCGCGCTCGGTCGCCTGAAGGCACCGACGCCGTTGGAGATGGCTTCGGTGCCTGTCATGGCGACGCAGCCGCCTGAGAAGGCGCGCAGCAGGAGATAGGTGAAGGCGAAGCCTGCGGGGAAACTGGCCGGCGGCACCCCGGCCGTCGCAGGGACCGGCGTGGTCGTCACGGAGCCGATCAGCGGATGCCCGAGGAAGAATTGGGTGCACCCCGTCGCGATGAGGGCGAGCATGGCGATGATGAAGGCGTAGGTCGGCACGCTGAATGCAGCGCCCGATTCCCGTACGCCGCGCAGGTTCACCAGCATGAGGACCATGATGGCGGCTACGCAGAGTGGGACCGTTCGCGGCGCCAGCGACGGGTAGGCGGACGTGATGGCCGCGACGCCGCTGGAAATGGAGACCGATACCGTGAGGATGTAGTCGGTGAGCAGCGCGGCAGCCGCGACCAGGCCGGCCATGACACCCAGGTTCTGGTAGGCAACGGTGAAGGATCCGCCGCCACTCGGGTATGCGAAAATGGTTTGTCGGTAGGAAAGCGCGACGAGGGCGAGCAGGCCGACGATGACGGCCGAGATTGGAAAGACGTGCGTCAGCGCGGCGGCGCCGAGCGGTGCGAGGACGTACAAGATCTCATCCGTGGCGTATGCGACAGACGAGATCGCGTCGGATGAGAGAACGGCCAACGCGGTGGTCTTGGTGAGTCGCTCGGTCTCGAGCCGTTCCGTCGCAAGCGGCCGTCCCACCAACAGGCGCTTGGCACGTCTAAGAGGGTTGGCCATCGCGTGATCGGGTAAGATGCGCGGAGAGTAGTCCTCGCGGCAGCGGTCCGATGGATTGTTGGCGAGCCGCCAGCAGCGTGTAGCCGGAAGAAGACGGTTCGCGGGGTGGTTGGTTGCTAGATTGGTCGCGGGCGCATGACCAAGGAGTCAGACGGGCTAATGGCAATCCGAGTAGTCGACCGGGACGCCGAGGCGAGCCAGCCTGGGCAATTCGAAGGCCATGGGCGAGATCAGGTGCCGCCGTCCCAACCGGTTTCCTCGGCTGCCGCTGAGTCCGCTGTATTGGCGCCCGAGACTCTCGAGGGCTGGTACGCGGTCCACCAGGTCTGGCGAGTCGATCGGGGCGCCATTCGACGGCTGAGCTCGGTTCAGCGCCTAGAAGTCGCAGTCGAGGCTGGGGCTGTGTGGAGCGAATTGGCCCCCGGAACGAGAGGGGCGGGGGCAGGCGATCCCCAGGCCGGGGGTGGCTGGAGTGCGGTGGCCGAGCTCGTTGGGTCGCGTGGCGACCTCTTGGTGCTGCACTTCCGGCCGACGCTGGACGCGGTGGGCGAAGCCGAGCGCCGCTTCGCGTGGACGCGACTACTGGAGTGTCTCGAGCCCGTCACCACGTTCCTGAGCGTGACCGAGGCCGGTCTGTACCACATCACGGCGGCGATCGCGGCGGCGCGGCGCGCGGCCGGGGGCGAACCCGGGGATGCCGCATACCGCGAAGAGGTCGCGGCGCGCGCCGCGGCGGAACGTCGGAATCCTCACGTGGCGCGTCGGCTGTATCCCCCGCTGCCGGCGGACCTGCCGTACATCTGCTTCTATCCGATGTCCAAGCGGCGCGCGGTCGGTCAGAACTGGTACGCGTTGACACTGGAGGAGCGCAGTCGTCTGATGCAGGCCCACGGCGCGACGGGCCGTCGGTACGCCGGGCGCGTGCAACAAGTGATCACCGGGGCGATCGGGCTCGACGCCTGGGAGTGGGGTGTGACGCTCTTTGCCCGAGACCCGCTGGACGTGAAGCGACTCGTGACGGATATGCGCTTCGACGAGGTCAGTGCGCAGTACGCGGAGTTCGGGCACTTCTACTTTGGGCGCTTGATCGACATGAGTCCATGGCTTACCCGCACATTCGCGTAGAATCCTTCGGCCGTTGGACGCTTCAGCGCTTGTGCTTTGTAACGCAAAGTACTTGACGGGACGGTGCGTTTGGCGCATCGTGCAGCAGGTATGCGCGGAGGCCCGATGGACGGGGAGGTTGGGGGGTCGGCAGACGCGGCGGGGGCGGCTCGCACGCCGGAGCGGACGGCCGCGCCGGTGCGCCGGGCGGACGTCGTCCCGTGGGGGCTGGGCCTCCTGCTGGCCGCGGTCGGCACCATCACGTGCTATGACGCGGCGCCCGGGATCAACTGGGCGATCTGGACGACGCTCGCCGCCGGCGCATTCCTGTGGGTGACCTGGCGGCGCGCGGCCCGCTCGAACGGATCGGCACCCGTCGATCGCGTGGCAGTCTGGACGGCGGTCATGGCGATTGCCGTAGGGTGGGGAGCGGCCGTCACGAGCAACGACTTCGCGCACTTCCTCATCCTCGTGTCCTGCGTCACGCTGCTCGCCGTCGCGACTCGCGTGTCGGCCGGCGTGCCGGGGGACGAGGTGGGCGCGGCGGCGATGCTAGCCGCCCCGATCACTGCATTCGGAACCGTGACGGTCGAGGCGGGGCGGCGGGCTATCGCGGCGCTCGCGAGCGCCCGCGATGAGCGGCGTGCGGCAGTCGTGCGTGGGACGATGCTGGCGCTGCCAGTCGCGGGGCTGTTCGCGCTGGTGCTCGCGGGCGCTGACCCAACGCTGAGTGCGTGGCTCGGGCAGTTGTGGGACGGGCTCGCGCGGTTGATCGGCCGAGTGGCGTTCTTCCTGGGCCTTGGCACAGTCACGCTCGGCGCCTACGGCATCGCGGCGCGGGCGGTGGACCCGCGGCGGGGCCTTCCCCCGCCGATGACGCGTCCGCGAGTCGGCGGCACGGAGCGCCGCGTCATTGTCGGCGCGGTCGCGGGCGTCTTCGGCGGGTTTCTGGCCTTGCAGCCCACCTACCTGTTTCGCGACATGAACGCGCTGCGTGTGAGCAACATGACGTACGCGGAGTACGCGCACCGAGGGTTTGCCGAGCTCACGATTGCCGCGACGCTGGCGGTGGGGCTCGTCCTCGCGCTGGATCGATACACGGGCGCCGCCGACGGAACCGCCGTCGAACCGGCGGCCACCCGGTGGCGGCACTGGGGGACGCTGCTGCTCATTGGCGAGGTGTTGATCGTGCTGGTGTCCGCGTTCCACCGCCTCACGATCTACGAGGCCGCATACGGCTACACGATGTGGCGGCTGTACGTCCAAGCGTACGAGATCGGCATCGCGATCACGCTCGTGATCCTGGCCATCGAGGTGGCGCGCCCCAACGGTGGCTTCGATGCGCGGCGAGCCGCGCGTCGCGCCGGACCCGTCGCGATCGCTTTCCTGCTCCTGCTGTCATTTGGGAATCCGGAGGCGTGGATCGTTCGGAAGAATGTCGCGCAGTACCGCGTGACGAACAAGCTGGACACGAACTATCTCGCATCACTGTCGCTCGACGCGGCGCCCGCGCTCATGCAGGCGATGTCGACGCTGCCGCCCGCCTGCGCGGGGCACGTCAAACAGGACGCCGGGATCGGATATGCGAGGGACCTGAAGCACGCGGCGCGAACGCGCTGGTACGAATGGAATCTCCGCCATGAGCAGGGGCTTGGCGCCTTGCGAGCGGCCGGCATCGTGCCGCCCACACGCTCGGACACCATCATCGCGGGCGGGTGCTACCCGGGGATGCGGGCGGTGCTGCGATGAAGTATGGGCGCTCGAGCGGCCGCGTGGTGATCAAAATGCCGCGGCAGGAACTGCGTGGCCCGACCAAGCGCCCTCGCGTGCGCCCTGCGTTGCATCACGCCGGAGGCGGATGGAGCTCGTACGCCGGCGGCTCGACGCCCAACAAATACCGCACGAAATAGTCCCAGCGCCGGCGCACCATGTACGGATCCCCGCCGAAGCCATGGTCGCGGTCCGTGAGGATGATCAGATCGAAATCCTTGTTGGCCCGCATCAGCTCGTGTTCGACCAGTAGGGTGTTGGCGGGTGGGACATTGTCGTCTGCGAGGCCATGAGCCAGCAGGAGGTGTCCTTTCAGGTTCTTGGCCACGAGTAGGTTGGCCTGGCTGTCGTAGTTCGACGTGCCGTCGCTCCGGCGCACCTGCAATCCCTGATACTTCTCGCCCCAGTCATCCACGTACGTGCGGTTGTCGTGGTTGCCCGCTTCCGAGATGCCAACCTTGAAGAAGTCGGGGTAGCGGAACATGGCGTCGGCGGTGGCAAACCCGCCCCCCGAGTGCCCATAAATGCCCGCCCGCTCGACGTCGATCCACCGGTATCGACGGGCCAGCTCTTTCATGCCCGCCACCTGGTCGGGCAGCGTGTTGTCTGCCAGGTTGCCGTACCCTGCGTCGTGGAACCGCTTCGAGCGGAACGGCGTCCCCATGCCATCGAGCTCAACGACGATGAACCCCAGTTCGGCGAGCGCCTGCGCATCGCCTCGCGCCGTGCGAAATGCGCGCGATCCCACACTACCCAACTGCGGTCCCGGATAGATGTGATCGACGATGGGGTACGCGCGCGTCGAATCGAAGCGCGAGGGACGATATATCAGGCCGTAGAGATCCGTCGTGCCGTCCCGCGCTTTCACCGTGAACGGGATTGGCGGTTTCCAACCCGCCGCAACGAGTCTGGAAATGTCGGCCGTCTCGAGCGCCATCACTTGTTTTCCGTTGGCGTCGCGCAACACGGCCACCGGTGGGGCGTCGGGGCGAGAGTAGCTGTCCACAAAGAAGCGACCCGAGCGCGAAACGGAGACCCGGTGGTTGGCGTTGTCCGGCGTGAGCAGCATCGAGCTGCGAGCCGTCGAACCCCACGCGATAGAGATGGCTGAAATAGGGGTCGCGCCCCGCTTCGCGTCCGACCGCGAGGAAATAGATGAGACGTTTGGCCTCGTCCACATGGACGATCTGCGTGACGTTCCCTTCGCCGCCCGTGATCTGATTCTTGAGGGCACCCGTCTCGAGGTCGTACAAGTAGAGCCGGCCCCAGTTGTCGCGCTCGGAAAACCAGATCACCTCGTGTGAGGCGGGCAGATACCGCCAGTTCGCACCGCTGACGCCGAATTCCCAGTTGTCTCGATCGGGCCCCGACTCGTAGTACGTCGACGCCGTTTCGGCCAGCACGTCACGGACATCGCCAGTCGCGGCGTCGGCAACACGCAGCTGTACGTGCTTGTGATCGCGAGATGTCGACAGGAACGCGAGCTGCCGCCCGTCAGCACTCCATTGCGCATCGGCCAATTCGCCGTTGGGGCACGCGGCATAATTGCAGACGGTCGAACGGTTCAGATCGCTGGGTATGCGGAGCCGGACGACTCGCGCGCTGTCGACATCGATGATGACCCGCTGGATCGTGATGACGATCGAGTCTCCCGCCATCGGATACTTCCACGTCCGCAGTCGCGGGTGACCCGCGGTCGGCCCGACCAGATACATGTCACCAACGCCGCGTTGGTCCTGCTGGAAGGTCGCGATCCTGTGTGAGTCGGGGGACCAGAGAACGATCGCGCGATCACTGTGGGTCCAGCCACCGTTGTCAGTCGCGTAGCCGAAGTTCTCGACGCCATCTCGCGTGAGCTGTCGCTCTTGACCGGTGGTGAGATCTCGGGTCCACAGATTGAAGGTGCGCACGAAAACCGTGCGTCGCCCATCCGGGGATCGCACTTCCGGCTCTCGCGGAGCGGGCGACCCGTCCGCAGTCGACCCGGGCCGCCCGGCTCGCGCGCATGCATAGGTGCGCACGCCGCATTGCCACCGCGTGGAATCGACGGCAAACGCAATCGTATCCCCGCCGGCGTTGAGATCGAACGTGGCGAAGGGCAGGGCGAATGGATCCACCGTGGTCCCGCGAGCTGCGCCCAGCGCGGCCGCGAGCTTCGCTTGATCGAACACGGGCCGTCGCGTGCCAGCACGGGGGTCGACGAGAAAGAATTCCATCCCCCTCGCCGTCCGGGTGCGATACCAGAAGCGGTCGCCGGCGAGCCAGGCGGGACGGACGTCGGCATGGAGGATGAGGGGGTTGGTATTGTACCCCAGGAATCCTTCCGCCCGCGCGTAGTCGGCCGCGGTCGGCGCCGGCGGTCCGCGAGTCCCGCTCTCCTGTGCGGCCAGCGACCATGTGCCTACCAGGGTGACGCCGATCGCGATGATCGATCGCACCCGTCCTCCGCGAGCTGTCGTCACGCCGCGAATGTAGCCTTCAGGACAGGCGCCTGGCCACCGGGATCGGCAGCGAGCCGTTGACAGCCGATGGCGCGCGGACGATCTCTCACGCCATGACTCCCTTCCTCACACACGCTTGGCGCGCGACTCGGCTCAGACGCAGTGTCCTCGCGTCCCCGTTCGTTCTGGCGTTCGCGGTCCCGCCAGCACTCGCCCTGGCGCAGCAGGACCTCCGCCCCGGTCCTCAGCCTGCCGCTGCTCCTGCTGATCTGAAGCCACTCATCGGCGACTACGGCCCGGCGGCGGACACCAATCCGCTCATCGTGTTTGAGCGCGACGGCGCTGTATTCGTGACGAGGAAGGGCGGCGGCGAGACCTACGAGCTCGCGCGGACCGGACCCGATACGTACACAGCCCGCGGAACGCCGACGCCCCTCACGCTCCGTGCTCGAGGAGCGAGCGGCGCAACGATCGAGTTCGGCCAGGCCTCGCTGCCACATTGGGACTACGTGGCGGAAACGGGCAACTTCACGGTGCACCCGCCGCGGCCCGTCGACGAGCTGAGGGCAGATGCGCTTCGCGCCGCGGTGCCGACCGAGGCGGGTCCGTTTCGGAAACCAGACCTCGTGGAAGTGGCGAAGCTGGATCCGGCCATCCATCTCGACGTGCGGTACGCATCGTCCAACAATTTCCTGCGGACGCCCGTCTACACGGAGGCCCGCGCCTTTCTCCAGCGTCCCGCAGCAGACGCTCTGGTCCGGGCGCTGGACAAGCTCAAACCACTCGGCTACGGGCTGTTGATCCACGATGCATACCGGCCCTGGTACGTGACGAAGATCTTCTGGGACGCCACGCCGCCGGAAGGGAAGATCTTCGTCGCGGACCCTGCACAGGGCTCCCGCCACAACCGCGGCTGCGCGGTCGACCTGACGCTCTACGACCTCAAGACGGGCAAGCCGATCGAAATGCCGGGAACGTACGACGAGATGTCACCTCGCTCATTTCCGACCTACCCGGGTGGCACCTCGCTCCAGCGTTGGCATCGGGAGTTGCTGCGCGCGGCCATGGAGTCGGAAGGATTCACCGTCTATGAGGCGGAGTGGTGGCACTTCGACTACAAGGACTGGAAAGAGTACCCGATCCTCAACATCCCATTTGAACGGCTCGAGGTCGGCGCCGTGCGTGGTGACTGACCTCATTTGGCGGCACCGCTCAAGAAGCTCCGCATCGCGGCGGCGACGCTGTCGGGTTGATTGACGAAGACGTAATGGCTCGCGTCCTTGAGAACGATGATCCGCGCCTGGGGAACCTTGGCGTGGAACTCGTCTTTCTGCGCCGTGCGCCACGTGCGCATGACGCCGAGCCAGTGCTCGGCAACCGTGTCATTTGGAGCGAGCCAAGGGAGCGCTTCGGCGGCCGTCGTCGGCCAGTCGTAGATGGCGAGGACGGGCACGCGGATCTTCGCGAGTGGCGGGGCGATCGCTGTTGCCGAGGCGACGACCTGTGCGCTGAAGGACGGCGGGCTGGCGGAGCCGAGGTCACGACCAGCGGGGCTCAGCTTTTCGGTGGCGCGATAGTCGGACTCCGTGGTGGGTGCCCCACTGACGCGCTGCGTGTAGGCGAGGCCAGCGGCGGGAGACGCCGAGTCGGCGGCCGACATCGTGGGAAGCGGCGGGAAGTTCTGCGGGATCTTGTGCGTGTGGTAGTCGAAGCCGGCATTGAGGTAGACCAGCCGGCGCACCTGATCCGGGTACTGCACCGCCATCCAGCTCAGCTCCTGGCCCGCGATCGAATGGCCGACGAGGTTCGCGTGCGAGATGTGCAGGCTGTCGAGCGCCGCGTGGACATCGGACACGAGGTCGGGAATCGTGTAGCCGCTGTCCGGATGGTCGGACAGACCCCATCCGCGGCGCGTAAGCGCAACCACATGGAAATGGTCTGTGAATCGCGGTGCGAAATCGTCGAAGACGTGTCCTGTGTTCTCGAGGCCCGCGATGAAGACCAGCGGCTCTCCCTGGCCGCCCCAGTCGAGTACTTCGATACGCACCGGTCCCGGCGCCGAGATGAAGCTCACCTTGTGTGGTGAGGGATCGCGCCACGCCGTGGCGGGTGCCGCTGCGGAATCAGCAGTCGCCTTCGCGGTGGCTCCGCCGGCGTTCCCGCACGCGACGACCAGCAAGACGAGGAGCGGGGCAATCGTGATCGTGTGATGCGGCAACGGGTCGCGGCGCTTCATTTTGAGGCTCCAAGGTGATTCGTCGAGCACCCCTCGCTCGACCACTCCGTTTCATTAACGGAGCAGCGCGCCAAATCTGGGATGGGTTTGGGGTGGGGCGTCGGTTGCCATCTTACCGATCGGGCGCCTTCGTCGCCACCGAGGTACTGACAAGCCCCGCAGGGGTGCTAGAGCTCCAGAAACTCTTGCATCTCCTGCAATGCCTCGTCCAGCGCCAGCTGAAAGGCGCAGCCGCGTGGCCGCGGGCCGGCGAAGCCCAACTCGTGCCGCAGCCGGCCATCGGCGACCTTCAGATTGGCCCACCCCAGCATTTGCTCGCCCCATAGCATGGGCATCGCGTAATGGCCCATGCGGCGCTGGTGGGCCGGCACATACGCCTCGAGCTTGTATTCCCAGCCCCAGAACAACAGGAAGCGCCGTCGGTCCCAGACCACGGGGTCGAAGGGCGCGAGGAAGCGCAGCTTGTCGTCGATCGGGTGCCGGGCTGCCACGAGCTTCTCGCCCTGCGGCCAGAACCAGAGCATGCCGTCGACCTGGGCATGGGCATAGCGGGACTTGGCGTGCTCATGGACCTGCCGCGCTTCGGCGGCCAGATGCGGAACTCCAGAGCGCAGCAGACCGCACAGATAGCGCAGGCTGGCCGCGGGCAGCGGCGCATAGAGGCGCACCACCACATCAAGCAACTGACCGGCGCGCGCGAGCCGGGCCTCGGCGCTGTCGTCCTGCGGCGGGTGCTCGATCGCCTCGTAGACCCGGGTGCCGACCTCGCGCCTTACCACGCGCAGCAGCCCTCGATAGTGCAGGCCTTCCAGGAGGTGCCTGCTGACATTCAGGTCGCCGCCCCAGCGCTTGATGCGGCCATGGTCGAAATGCGCCTGCACGTCCCTGGGGTGGGTGCGACCATGCTGGCGCACAAAGGCCAGCACCTCCTGGGCGTGCGCCTGCATCCTGGCGTCCCAAGCATCCCAGGCGCGCGGCGCCCCGCGCGGGTGCAGCAGGGCCAGAGTCTCGCGAGGCAGGAAGCCGTAGTTGACGAAGAAGGCCTCTTCGATCGCCAGGCGCGGGTAGCGGCGTTCCAGCTCGCCGGCGCGATAGTCCTTCACGCGCTGCGTGAGGATCAGATCCTGGGCGCGAGCGGGCACCCGCATCGGGTCGGCCTGGACAAAGCCCAGGCGCGCAATGGCCCGCGGCAGACTGGTGGCCTTGAAAAGGCTGCGCGCGATCGCGTGGCGGCGAAGCTGCCGGAGACTGGGGGCTTTGAGAGGGCTCACGGGTTTCCGCCCTCGGTGTCCCCAAGGTCGGCTAATGGGCTAGAAGTTCCAAGACTGCCCAGAAGTTTGCGCGGGCAACAAGGCCTTTGCACCCTCGCGGGCGCGGAGATCGTTTGCGGCGGGCGAGGGCAGCGCGACCGCTACCCTCCAGCCTCACCGATCGTCGGGGCGAAAGAACAGATCGAACGTGTCGTCGACCCCTTTGCGCCGAGCGAATTCGCGCAACGCGAAGTAGGGAATGAAGGCCAGGAAGATCACCAGGGACCGCGCCGTGATCTCTTCCCATCCGAGATGCGCCAGCATCTGCAGCGTCTCCCGCGCGGCGTGGCCGTGGATCAATCCGTCGATGAGCTTCTCGACCACGGTCACGAAGAAGACGAAGACGCCATAGATCGCCGCCAGGCGCATCGTTCGGATCACCAATGGGGCGCCTCGCCGTCCGCTCTCCCCGAGCTTCAGCCACCCTCCGATCATGATCGTCTTGGCTATTACGATTGCGGTCACGAGGCTCGCACCCAACTGCACGACGACTCGGCTGTCGAGCAACTCTCGAGTGATCAATGCTCGGTAGACAGCGAACGTGCAGAGGAAGAGCGCCAAGTAAGCGGCGTTGACGAACCACTCGCGTAGCTCGTCGGTCGCTTTCGACTCTATGGCCGCCTTCTTCGACCTGACCGGATGTGTCGCGTCCGCCACGCCGCATAGTAGGTGGCCGATCCCGGCCGGTCTCTAGGACAAAGGTCAGGGTTCGCGTGGGCGGTACCGGACATTCGATACCCCGACGTACCCGGGGCTGGTGGCGCCGTCGCTACGTCAAGCGTGCTCCGCCACTCGTGCCGACCTGATCCCGAGCCCCTACGTCGAAGGCGGCTCTCACGTCTGCGTACTACGGCGGTCCGAACGTCAGCTCGAGCTTCCCGCCAGGTGGGACGGCTGCCCAGTCGCTGAACAGCCGAGCACGCAGCCTCCGTACGTTGTGGATCTCGTCGTGTGTCAGCGACCGCGGCGCCGTTTCGTTGAACTCCTCGGTCGTCCAAAGCGTGCCCGCGCCGCGCTCGGCATCAAACAAGCCGACGATCCGCTCTACCTCGATGGCCTCGGCAGGCAGGGGGCCGCGAACGCCTTTGCCTGTTGTGTCGTTGACCGCCCAGCCTTCTGCAATCAAGCCGAAGAACCCGCGGCGATAGCTCAGCGTTGTTTCGACTGCGTAATGGGTGAGGTCGTGCAATGCGAAGTGGTCCGCGTGTCTACGCTGCGTCTGCCACGTTACCGACCCGTCCTCCCGACTGCAACGAAGCACGACTGCCCCGTCGCGGTCTTTTGTCATCTCGATTCTGAGCATTGCTGGTTGAATAAAGCCTGCAATCGTTCCGCCAGCGACTTGGCTCGCTCGGCGGGCTCCTGTTTTGCGCCGAGACGGATCCCAGGGTAATTCTGACGGTGTCATTCATCGCGTCTCTGCATCAGGTGCTAACCCTCAACACATTCCCGCACATGCTGCCCACCCGCACACTCGGCACCCAGGGCCTCACCGTCTCCGCCATTGGCCTCGGCTTGATGGGGATGAGCCAGTCGTACGGCACTCCGGAAGAGCGCGACGAGCGCGAATCAATTGCGACGATCTACCGAGCCGTTGAGCTCGGGTGCACCTTCCTCGATACGGCCGAGGCGTATGGGCACTACAAGAACGAGGAGCTCTTGGCCCGCGCGCTCGGGGAACGCAAAGTCGCGCGTGATCGCGTCGTCATCGCCACGAAGTTCGGCTTCACGTTCGACACGAACGGCGTCATCGCCGGTTTGGACAGCCGGCCGGCTCACATCCGGGAGGCGGTCGAGGGCTCGCTCCATCGCCTGCGGACGGACTACATTGACCTCCTCTACCAGCATCGCGTCGATCCGGCCGTGCCGATCGAGGACGTCGTCGGCGCGATGGCCGACCTCGTGCGGGAGGGGAAGGTGCGCTACCTCGGCCTCTCGGAGGCCGGCGAGCGGACGATCCGCCGCGCCCACGCCGTGCACCCGATCTCGGTGCTCCAGAGCGAGTACTCGTTGTGGGAGCGCAATCTCGAGCCGCGCATCATCCCGTTGCTACGCGAGCTCGGCATCGGCCTCGTGGCGTTCGCGCCTCTCGGCCGCGGCTTTCTCACGGGCGCGGTGAAGCGGGCCGAGGAGTATCCGGAGGGCGATTTCCGCCGCGGCGACCCGCGCTATCAGGGCGAGAACTTCGACGCCAACATGCGGGCTGCGTCGGCCGTGCGCGAATTCGCCGCGCGAAAGGGAGCGACCCCGGCACAGATCGCCCTCGCCTGGTTACTGCACAAGGGGAACGACATTGTTCCGATCCCCGGGACCAAGCGCCGGCAGTATCTGGAAGAGAACGCCGCCGCGGCCGACGTGCGGCTAACCAAGGATGAAATGGCCATGCTCGACGCAGCGCTTCGGCCGGACAGGGTGTCTGGTCCGCGCTACAGCGAGAAGCAGATGGCGCAGGTTGACCGCTAGGGATCGTCCGTAGAACGACGGACTATCTGAGCGCCGCCGTCAATATCCGCGGGGCAACGCCCGCGGACCAGGTGGCGTTCCGGTCGGTGAGGGACTCGGTTTGCGCCCAATCCGCTGGCACGTCTCCCAATACGCGTCATGCGCCGCGCTCACATTGCGCGCCGATGACGCCCGCTGGCGAAGTGTCAGTAGGTCGTCCGCACAGTGGCCGAGATCGCCGGCCGTAAAGCCCTCACTTGTCAGCAGGACGCGCAGCATTGGCAGCGGATTCGCCGTTGACATCGCCGCTTGCCACGGACAGGGATGCGGGGCCGCCACTCCGGCTTGCGGCTCTCGCACTCGGCCGCCCAACCGCACCAACCACTTCGCCGCGCTGAGTTTCCCACCGGCAACGGCATCGTACAGATATGTCCGTCCCGAAACGGGTGACACGCTCGCGGCGATCGGACCAAAGCGGTGGCGGTCACGCCAGATGACCTCCCCGAAGTCGGTCTTGATGAGCTCCGACATGGCGGCGTGAACGTCCTCTGGCGGAGAAACTCGACCAGACGCACTCACAGGCTTTCCCAACGAAGTTTCGCTCATGGTCGAGGGCTGACGATACGGGCGTCGCCTGAAACGAGGAGAGAGGCGAGAAGAGCCGAGGGGGCCTCTGAGACGCCAGCGTACCCGTTCCCCTGAAGCATAACAGCCGGGACGGCCGCGCGGGCCGGCGGGTATGCCTCCGTCACCCCGCCGGGCGCTAATCTCACAGTGGTCGCTTCCAGATACGCGTCGATCACGCCGGTGAACGTGGTCGGATCCGTTGTCGTTGTTCGTCGCGGATTTCCGTGGTTGTGAGACAATCCCCGGCCTCGACCGGTGCTACATCCAGACGCCAACCTGTGGCTAGGCGGTCGAGGCCATTGGGGGCGACCATCACGTGCGGCTGGAGCAACACTCGTTCATCCAAAGGAGGCTGTGTGAATCGATGCCGTGCGTCGGGGGAGCCACCCCGCCGGGAATTGCCCGTCAGACGGCTGGCCGGCGCCGCGCGTGCCATCCGGCGTTGCTTCTTCATGTTGTTCGCAACATGCGGCTCCGCGGTCACCGCGGCAGCCCAGGTCGACTCGGTCAGTGTTCAGGTGACGCCGGCAAGGTTCGTTTCATACTGCCCGGCGAAGCTCACTTTGACCATGACGATCACGACGCCGCCCAGGATCCCCGGTAACTTTCGATACCGCATCCTTGGGAACAATCCTCTTTCGCACGCGATCAACAACTGGGGGAGCGCGCCGGCCGGCACGACGTTCTCGATGGGTATTCCGTTCACGATCGGGGGCGACTTTAGCGGCACGGCGATTGTGCAGACATTCTCGTTGGCGAACGCGCAGGCCACGCAGCCGCTGTACCAATCGGCGCCGGCCGGCTTTTCCGTGCTTTGCCTGAGGCCGGGATCCCCCTTGCAGAACCCGAATCTGCCGACGAAAATGCCGTAGCGGACTGGCCGACTGGTATCAGCAGTCCGTAAACGGCGCGCTCGGTGCCGTGATGAGTGAGGAAGCTCACCGCGATTTCGCCGCGACGTCGCTTGCGTAGAAAACAGGGGGCAGCCGCGCTGGCTGCCCCTTGTTCGTCGCTATTACGACCGAATGAACCGTGACACCGCGACCGTTCAACGTGGATCGAGGCCAGCGAGCCAGGCTTGCCGCCTCGCGCGTTGGTCTGGACTCACTTCTGCGGCATCGACGAAGCGCACCCGCGGGCGTTGGTATCCGCGCACGTCCACCCGTACCCGCATCGTATCGTTGGCGCGCACGACCTCGACCGACGTGGACGCGTGTCCTTGGTCGTTGAGGCGGAGCCGAGCGAGTGCAGCTTGCAGCTCTGCGTAGCTGTGAACCGCCTGGCCATCGATGTCGAGCAGCCAATCGCCGGTGCGAAGCCCGGCGGCCGCCCAGGATGTCGAGGGGTTCCGGACGACGATGAGCGGCCGTGCCGGATCGTCGAGATCAACGTTCAGTCGCCGATCCGGCAGGCTCCGGCCGGCGGAATCGGTCGCGGCAACGGAGTCGACGATGGCGTGCAATCCCAGCCGTCCGAGAACCGGTGTCACATTGATCGGGCCGGGACCATGGACCTCGCGCGCGAAGAACGCATCGAGCCGGCAGTGGCATACCGAGTCAGCCACCTGCTCGAACTCCGAAGGCGTGTACCCGCGGAACCCTCGACCGTCGGGCGTAGCGGTGCGCGCGCGCATCGCTCTCATGAGGTCATCGAGCCCACGTCGCTCGTGCGTCGAGTCGAGAAGCACGGCATTGAGAACGTTGCCGAGCAACTCACCCTGGAGGTAGTAGCCGCCCGTGGCGTCGGGATTCTCGACGGGGGAATCCTCGAATGCGAGGCTTGCCTGCGCGGGCGAGACGGTGTGCAGCACCGGTGAGGCGTCATAGTTCTGCACGAGCGCCTGGAGATGGTCGAGCCGAGAGGGCGTCGTGTCCGCGATGCCGGCGCGACGAGGCAGGACGTCGGCGTAATACAGTGTGATACCTTCCCCGATCCACAGACTCGGTGTTCGCGACGGAGGTCGGTAACTGAGGTCGTTGTAGCCGGCCGGATGCAGCGCCACGAGATTCCAGGTGTGCACGAACTCGTGTGCGATTTCAGTGGTCGACGCTCCGGGATCGCGCGCCAGCTGCTCACTGGGCACACCGATCGTGACCGATGCCCCGTGCTCGAGCGCGTCCCATGCACCGTCCTGAATGAGGAACCAGTAGTCGTGCGAGGCCGGCGGCGGCCCAAAGGCGAGAGCTGCGGCGTGCGTGAGTCGTCGCAGCCGGTCCACGAAGCGTGCCGTGTCGAAGGCGAGGGCTGCTGGGAGCGGCCAGTACGCGACATGGTACGTCGTCCCCTGGTCGATGAAGTCCCACAGCTTGAAGTGCCCAACGAGGATCGGGGAATCCAGGAACGTCTGCGCGTTGGAGGCCGTGCGCACGGTCTGCGTGCCCTGCGGGTAGAGCGCCGTTGCGACGCGCCAGGACTGGGGAGTGCGGAGGGCGAGCATGACGGGGCTCGCGGACAACTCGGGCACGTAGAGAAACAAATCCGGCGGGTTGATGAACGCGCCGTCGTCTCGCGCATATGGGAGCCAGGCCCGACGGAGTCCGGTGGGAGCGGGCTGGATGAGCACGCGGTACTGGATCTCGCCCGCACCCCCGCACCCGTCCACGCGCCACAGCGTACTGTCTTCGCGGACCACCGTCCCCGCTCCGCCGCCTGCGCAGGTGATCCGCATGTCGCCGAGGTATCGCCAGTATTTGGCGTCGTACTCGGCGTGGACCCTCATCGCGACGTGGAAGGTGGCTGGCGCGCCGCTCACCCGAATCCGCACGTCGGCGACATTGAGGTGAGCCGAATCGAGCGTCAACACATAGCTGATCTGCGATAGCGGTGCGGCGTCGTCTCCGGAGCGCGACGCAACGTTGGGCCCGCGGTACCGCTCTGTGCGTGTGCCCCAGGCTGCGGCTTCCGGTGCGGGATTATGAGGTGGCCGATTAGTCGCCACAGTGAGCGCGATGCCGGCTCCGACCGCGATCGCGAAGGCACTGGTCATTCGGGCGTTCCTCGAGCTCAGTTTTTCCAAAGAGCCAGCACCTGACGGTCTCCGTCATTGATCGTAGTATCGACCGTTGACCTCGTCGCCGATGATCGCAAAGGCGGCCCGGCATTGTGCGACTCGTCCCTTGAAGTGGTAGATGTGCGACGGCTCGAGGTTTTGACCGGCCGGCTGATTGTGGCTGCCGTTCTTGTCGAGCCATGGAATGGGGTAGGGGTCAGTGCCGCCGTTGGGAGGAATCGGCGAATCAGTCGTCGGTAGACTACGCCACGGCACAACGAGAGGGAGCAGCGCGGCGCCGGCGGATTTGAGTGCGTCTCGGCGAGTATGGGTGTGCGACAACCGGGTGAGCCAGCTCATTTGGATCCTCCGTTTGAGCTGGGTCCGCACGCCGCGTTGCTGGTGCCGGCGGATGCAGGGTGCAGCGTCATCCTCACGGAGTCGCCGCTCAGGGGCTGAATGGTCATCGAGCGACCGGAGGCCACGGTGAACAGCCGTTGCGATGCAGCCAGAGTCAGCACCGTCCCGGTCCAGTGCCCGCGCGACTCATTGAGCTCCTTGCCGGTGCGCGTAGGGGCGGCAGTCGTGGTGAAGGTGATCGTCGGGTCTCCGCCATGAGTCGCAAAGCCCGAGAGCGTATACTGCGTCACGGTGCCGTCCTTCCGGCACCAGACTGCGCTTCCACGCAGTGTCGGTTGACCGTTGAGCGGCCTATCGTCGTAGACCTGCGCGACTCCCCTCCTTTTGGATCCAGATCCGCGAATGATCTCGAGCCAGACCGCGCCGTCAGGCGTGCCAGTTTCCTCGAGCCCACCGGTCCACTGCCCGGTGAGCGTCGGCCGACCGCCGATGCTGTGTGCCCATGGGGCATCGATGAACGCATTGAACGCCCACTGGGCGCTCAGGGCGGCTGCCGCGAAGAGCACCAAACCGACGCAGCCTAAACCGCCACGCACGATTGGATGGGCCATTTGTCGCTCCTATTCCAGGTTCATCTGCCGTAGCAACACGCGAAATCTCGGATGCTTTTGGAGCGGGGCCAAAAGGAACGAGCCCTTGATGCCATAAACCGCGCCCGTGCGCGATGCCACCGCACGCTCGAGCCAGTCCATCGCCCGGTCGAAGTCACCGAGGCCGGTGTAGACATGTGCGAAATAGTAGGGCGAGATAAAGCTGGTGCGCGCCCGATTCTCGAGCTCCGCGAGTATTTCTCGCGCTTTCGCAGCGTTGCCGGCCATGCCATACGCCTCACCCAGCTGGCCCATCCACGCGGGGTGGTTGCGAGACAACTCTACCGCTTGCTCCAACTGGGTCAAGCCCTCATCCCGCCTGCCGCTGAGAAAGACGAAGGCCAGCGACGACTGCCGCTGGCCTTCGTGACGTACGGTGGTGCTCGAGGAGGTTACTGGCAACTCAGCGTGTAATTCCCTCCTCGTCCAGAGGCTTCCGATATAGGCACCGGAAGCAGCGTCGTGTGCAGATCCGGGAAGTTACCTTCTGCCTTGTCAGCGTTGGCCTTGGCTGCAGCATCGGGTCCCGATGTGGCATCCCACGTGGTATCCGCTACTGCGGCTAAGCCGTACATGCGAATCGCGATCGTTCGGTCGGCACTTCCCTCGAGCACACTCGTGATGCGCTGCTCCTTCATGAGCGAGTCGCGCACGGCGGCGTACGTGGTCATCGAAGCGGGGTTGATCGCTGACATGCCACCAGCCTGCTGGTGCACGTCGTTGATGAGCGTGACTGCATTTGCGTATTGGCCCAGGCCCAGCTGAATCTGCGCATCCACGAGCGCCAGCTCGTCGTTCCGGACGATAGGAATCGGTGACGATGGCGTTCCGTAATAGCTATAGATGTATGGCGAGGCAGCGCCGGCGAACGACGGCTGCGACACCGTACCGGGATTCACTGAGAATTTGGCCTTCCAACGCGCGTCGTTGACGGTATCCACGTCCGCGACCAGATCCCACAGCACGGCCATCGTGCCGATGTTCCCGTTGACCGGGTTGACCAGGTCGCCCGACTGCGCGGTGAACGCGTGATAGACGCCGTACGGATCAGCAGCTGGGAAGCCGCCTGCGGCAGGTAGGGTAATATTCGCGGGACTAAACAGTGCCGAGGCCTTGATGGCGCTGTCCGCACGTGTCAGCGCTTGTACGTTGGGCGATCCGGCCGAATTGGGTGTGGGCGCTGTGCCGGCCGTGTTGCGCGCGATGGCATAGGCCAGTTCGAGTCCCGCTTTCCCAGCAAGCGCTCGGTTGAACGCAGCGAATGAACCCGGCGTCGTGCTCGGACCTGCCTGGTTCGAAACGGACGCGAAACCCGGCGGAAGGCTGATCGGCAGCGCGATCGATCCCGCGGCGTTGAGGGCCGTGTTACCCGAATCCAGCACCGCCACGATATACGCCCAGACGTCCTTGTTGCACAGCATGGGCGCTGGCGTCGTCCCTGTCGATGCAATGGACGCTACCGAAACGCCCCCCGTGTCGTGGGTCTCGGCGAGCATCATGAACATGAGCGCCTTCATGGTTTGCGCGACGCCGATGATCGCCTGCTGCTGCGGCGTCGTGTAGGGTGGCGCAACGTTTGGTATTGAGGTGATGATCGAGTTCGCAAACTTCGCGGTGCGGTACTCAAGGTCCCAGATAGCTGCGCCCCAAAATCCGTCATTGTTCGTAATCGGAATTACGCCCGTCCCCATCGTCACCCATCGAGGCTCGGTATTCACGAAGTTGGCCGCGTCGCGGCCCATCGTGGACATGAAAATCACGTACAGCCCGACGTCGTTCCGGCTCGATCCAAAAAGCCCGGTAATGGCGTCTTGCACGCCTGTCGGAGTGTTCGAGACGGAGGTCGGAGCCGTGAGATACGGGACGTTACTGTCTTTGCAGCCCACCATCACGGCGAGCGCGATTGCTCCGATGCCTGCAGCGGCACGCGGTGTGGTCCAGCGGGCGAAACGAGCCCGCGGACGCAGCGGCTCCGCCATATCGTGCTGATTGGTATACATCTCGTTGAGTGTCATGGTTAGAGACCCAGGTCGATGCCGAAGAAGTAGCTCCGGGCCGGCGGGTACGGTGTCACGTCCTGACCGCGCGAGACCTGAGTATTGCCAATGAAATTCACCTCGGGATCCAGCCCGGGATAACCCGTCCACATGAAGAGATTGCGTCCGTCAGCTCTCAAGCGTGCCGAATTGATCCGACCGCCGGCCCACGAGAACCACCGCTCCGGGAGCTGGTAGCTCACGGCCAGGTCGCGGAGCTTCATGTAGCTTCCGGGCGCGAAGTACGGCGCAAGGCCGAGATTGACTTCGTTGAGCCGTTTCGCACTGAGCGCGGAGTCGGCGAGCAGGCCCGGACTGACGTCGAACTGATAGTCGGTCCAATCGCCAACGCCTCCGCCACGCGACCACTCGAAGAGCGCTGAGACCGAGAATCGCTTGAAGTTGATCTGGTTGGAGAAGTTCACGATGAAGTCCGGCTGCACGTCGCCGATCTGCATCGGATCGCCATTCGGGTCGCTGAAGCCACCGGTGATTTGCGACACGGATCGCCCCACCTCGATCACGCCGTTGCCGAGGAATCCGCCGGCGTTGATATAAAAGCTCGGGACAGGCAGCGAGTTGACGCGGCTGTAGTTCCGGAAGAACGAGGTGGTATTGATCCACTGGAACCCGTTGCGCAGCTGGACGGGCGTCGACGTCAGCTGTAGCTCGATGCCCTGGTTGGTGAACTCGCCGCCGTTGAACCACTGCGAATCAAATCCGAGCGACGGCGACACATTGGCTTGCAGCAGCAGGTTGCTCACCTGCTTCTGGTAGACGGTGAACGTGAATTGTGCCCGCGACTTGAACATGGTCGCGTCGAATCCCAACTCGGTCTCGGCTTCGTGCTCCGGCTCGATGTTCGCGTTGCCGACGAGCAGGTTGGGATAGACGCCCACGAGGCCGCCCGAGAGCTGCGTGTTGAAGGGCGTGTATTTGACGCCGTAGTTGGGTTGTGTGCCCGACTGGCCGTACGCGGCGCGCAGCTTGAGCTCGTCGAGGAATGACACGAACTGCGGGATACGGTACGAGGCCGAGAAGCGCGGGAACGGATAGAACTTGCCGATATTGCCGTCGTTGGTTGTGCGCTCGGCCGTGATGCCCGCGGTGAGTGCGAGTCGCTGGCCGAGCGTCAGCACCTGTTCCTGCGCATAGAACGACTGGTCCTTCTGCTGGTAGGCGTTGTACGTCAGCGTCTGCACGGCGCCGAGGACCGGTGCGTTCGCGCCGGCCAGGAGGTCCTGCCCTGCGGACGTCGGGTTGTCGACCGAGCGTTTGTCGCGCCCGAAGCCAAGTGACGTCGTAGCGTCGAGCCAGGAGAGTCCCGTGTAGTGGTGCACGAGATTGATCGAGTAATTGAAATACTCGGTCTTGGCGTAGTTGTCCTGGGACACGCCGGGGAGCCCTGACGGCACGAACTCCTCGACCTGCAGGGACGGTGGCGCGAAGAAGAGATCGTTCTGGTTCGAGTAGTCCGCGCCGCCTTGCGCCGTGAGTCGCACCGATTGGTGCTCCGTGCTCCACACGGTCCAGTCGATGGTGCCGCCGCCGATGATGCGGGTCACTTCCTCCGGCGTTTGCATCAGATACGCGTCGGCGAACGGGTTGGCGTTGCCATACGGATTGAACGCCCAACTGCCGTCCGGATTCACGTGGTTCAGATTCATGAATTGCGGCGTGTAATCGAGCACCGTGTACGGGCTCGCGCCGATGTTGTCGTTACCCGTGAGTCCGCGGCGGGTGAGGGAGTGAACGAGATTGAGGTTCACGTTCGCCGTGAGGCTCGACAGGAACGTCTGGGTGATGTTGGTCCGGATCGACTGCTTGTTGTAGCCGGTGTTGAGCATGATGCCGTTGTCGTACTTGGCGAGCCCGGAGAGGAAGTACTCGGTCCCGCCCTGGGTGCCGCTCACGCTCAAGTCCGTCTCATACGACGCCTGGCGATTGCCGAACAACTCTCCCTGATAATCCTGCGGGCCGGCGTAGATCGACTTGATCTCACTTGCACTGACCCCGGCAGGGTAGCCGTGATCGCTGGCCCACGCTTCTGTGCCCGCGAGCGTCGGAAACTGCGTCAGGTTGTACGTGTTGAGGAGCGAGAATTCGCCGACCTGCTGGCTGAAGTTCCACTTCGGCTTGCCAGGTGTGCCCTTCTTCGTGGTAACGACGATGACGCCGGCCGAGGCCTTGGAGCCGTAGATCGCCGACGCCGACGCACCCTTGAGGACCTCGACGCTCTCGATGTCGTCAGGGTTGATATCCGCGATGCGGTTGGGGCTCAGGTCCTGCATGTCCGGTCCGACGCCCGAGCCATTTGAACCGCCGCCCGCCTGGCTGATCGTATTGAGACCGCTGTTGGCGGCTTCGTCGTTCACGATCACGCCGTCGATAACCCACAGCGGGGAGGCGTTGGCGAAGATGGAGGTGATCCCTCGGATCTGTACCTGCATGCCGCCGCCGGGGGCACCGCCGTTGTTCTGCTGGATGAGGGCTCCGGGTATCGTGCCCTGGAGCGCGTTCTCGATCGTCGGCGACGGGACCTGACTGATCTCCTCGGCCGGTACGACCGCGACCGCGTTGGCGGCGCTTGCCGTCGATACGGACGTCGCCACGCCGGTGACCACCTGCTCATCGAGGCGCAGGATGTCCTTGGTGAGGCGCACGCTGACGTTTGCGTCCGTGGGCGAAACGGCCACGGTAGCCTGTCTGTAGCCGACCCGCCGTACGGTGAGGGTCAGCGCTCCCGCAGGCACGCGCATGACGAACGTGCCACTGTCGCTCGTAGCGACTCCCACCGTCGTGCCGTTGACGAGCACCGTCGCGGCCGGCACCGCGCCGCCCTCGTCCGCATCCACCACGCGCCCGGTGAGGCGGCGGGGAGTCGCCTGGGCGTGCGCGGTGATGGCTGGCGCGAATACGAGAACCGCGGCGAGGAGCCCGACGGTCCTCTTCGCGAACACCTTACGTAACATTGGCCCTCCTGTCGCGAGCAATACCTGGCACAGGGCCCGGCATGCCTCGCGTGCAGACCAGGCCACCTTCACGTTTGCCTGCGGCGCGTAAACAAATGCGCTGCGGCCAATCGGCAACGGTGGCGAGATGCACGGAAACTGTCAAGCACGAATGCAAGAGGTTCCCCTGGTGTGCGCGTCGCGCTTACGAGCCGCGCGGCGCGGCGGCGCTGGCGGCGCAGAAAGGGGAAAGGAAACGGAGAAGGAGAAGGGAATGCCCGGTGCGGCGACGGCGTCGCACCGGGCATTGTGCGGGCGTCACCTCACGGTTAGCCGCAGGCGCGCCGCGTGCCTCGCGCGCTTCGTCAGGCCCTCGGCGAGCTCGAGAGGCGCTTCACGAGCTGGTACATGAACGTCTGGCCTTCGTAAAAGGATTGCACCTTGAGCCGCTCGTCGCGCCCGTGGAAGCGGATGTCGTCGCGATCGTAGAAGAGCCCTTGCACGCCGTACGTCGGAATACCGGCCGCCCGCAAGTACGCACCATCCGTTGCCCCCATCACCATCAGCGGGACGGTAGTGACGCCGGGCCACAAGTCGGTCGTGACCGCGCTGACCGCGCTCAAGAGGTCCTCGCGCATTTGCGACGGCGGCGCGTTGTGGGGTGTACCCGTGATGGTCACCTTTACGGCGGTGTCCGCGATCACACGTTGCAATGTCTCGGTCACGTACTCAGCGCTGTCATCCGGTAGGACACGGCAGTTGACCGTGGCGGCCGCCAGCTGGGGGAGGGCGTTCACCGCGTGTCCACCCTCGAGCATCGTGGCGACACACGTGGTTCGCAGCGTCGCGTTCCACGGGGTGGATTGTTGGGCGATACGCCGCATGGCCGCGGTGTCTCCGTTTGCCACTGCCGCGAGATCTCCGCTCAGCGGACCGTGCTCGATGCCCGCCATCGCCCGGAAGTACGCGCGCGTCACGTCGTTGGTCTTCAGGGGAAAGCCGAATTGCGATAGCCGCCCGAGTGCGCCGGCCAGGTGGTAGATCGCGTTGTCCGCGACGGGCAGCGAGCTGTGCCCCCCTTTGTTGCGCACCTCGAACCGATAGTTGATCACATACTTCTCGCTGACCTGCACGTCGTTGGAGAGTCTGGTACCGTTCACCGACTCGCCCCACCCGCCTTCATTCAGCGCATAGTCGGCGTCGATCAGTTCGCGCTTGTTCTTGAGCAGCCACTGAACGCCGTTGTAGGGGCCACCACCTTCCTCGTCAGCCGTGAGCGCCACGATGAGGTCGCGATCGGGCTTGAATCCCTCACGCTTGTACCGAATCAGATTGGCGATCCAGATCGCCGCCTGCGCCTTGTCGTCGCCCGTTCCTCGCCCGTAGAAGTAGCCGTCCTTCTCGTTCAACACGAACGGATCCATGCTCCAGTCCTCGCGCTTCGCCTCGACAACATCGGTGTGCGCGAGCAGAAGAATCGGACGCCGACCTGCCGTTCCGTGGTAGCGGACGACCAGGTTCATCTTGTTGGGGGCAGCACCGCCCACGAAGATGTCTCGCTCGTCAAAGCCCGCCGCTCGGAGCCGACGCGCCACGGCCTCCGCTACGGGTGTCGTGGCGCCAGTCGTGTAGCCCGACTGGATTTCGATGATCTCCTTGTAGATGGCGTGCGCGAGCTGTTGGTCCTGCTCGGGCGGCATCGTGCGCGACGCGGGCGATGACTGCGCGGCGGCGACTGATGCGACAACAACGCTGGCGATCACCACTGATTGTGAGATGCGGGACATGGCCATCCAACGGCGAGGAGGGAGGTGAGCCCACCAGCAGGCGGGAAGGTGGGGCGGGGCGCAACATTGGCAGGGCCGGCGCGCGTAGCCGGGCGCTAACTTGGCCCCGCGATCGAGCCGCCGCCAGGCCGGGCCACCGGTATCGCTCGCTCGTCGTTCCGCTCTCGAACCGGTCTTGGGGGCGCCCGACTACTCTCGGAAGTAGGAGTACAACCCTTCGGCTCGGAACCGCCGCAGTGCAACGAACTGCGGATCATTGCCGATGCCGCCTGGCGCTGCGTTCATCCCGATCGTCTTGTTGACGTCGAGGAGAATAGCCCGCGTGCCAACGATGACGTAATCGAGTTTCCCGTAATCGATTGCGAGACGGTCTCGCGCGGCAACGATGTCTGGGTGTGGCTCGATCCGCTCGACGCTCTGATGGGTCGCACCGTTCACGACGGGAAATGACGACTTGAGGCGCACTGCAAACGTCCGATCGCCGAGCACGTGCCAACACCGCACACAGTACATGTCACCGTCCATTTCTGGCAGGAACTTCTGGATCACGAGGTCCTTGGACGAGAAATAGCGGCGCGGGACGAGGCTCAGATGATCATAAATCAGATACTCACTCGGGCTGCGGAACGATGGATAACGCAATCGGTGGAGACGATTGAGCACACGCGCGGTCATCGAGCCTTCCACCAGCGGGGCGCGCTCGAAGCGCCGCTCAGGCTCGCCCGCATAGTTGAGGTCCGACTTGACGATCACCTTGCCGTCGTAGGCGTCGTCCCGCCGCACGACCTGTTGACCGATGGCCGATTTCCGAATGTCTCGCACGCGAGCATTCAGTGCGATCGGATACTGGCGTGCAAAGGTGAGGTATGTCTCGGGAACGACTGACAGATTGACATGGACGAGGATCGCATCGGCGGGAACCCAGGTTGAGGTCCCGAACAGGTACACGACTTCGTGACCGTCCTCGCGCCAATGGTCAGCGATGTAGCTGATGAGGTGGGCACGCACCGATGCCGGCGTCTCGCGCTCGTGCAACAGAATGACGATCCGCTTCGGTCCGACCGGCATGTGGCTCAGGGGCGCGCGTGGCCGTTCGGCGGCGATTGTCGTTTGCGCAGGAAATACAATGGATGTTGGGCCGCGCCGGTGTAGTCGTGCGCCCCATGCGTGCCGCAGATGGTGAACCACCGAGCGGCCATCGCCTCGAAGCGGTCCCGTGTCGTGTAGTACAAACTGATCTTGTTGAAGCGAAGCAGCCGGTTGTAGGCCTCGAACTCGGGGAGGGTGATCACGTTGGCACTATACAGTTGCTGTACCTTCCGGTGATAGTCGGGAAAGTGCACGCGTCTGGTGCGGCGACTGGCCCACAGCATGTCGAGATGTGTGCGGGTGGCGGAAAAGACCGGCTCCGGTGCGGCGACCGCCCGGTACCATGCGAACACCTCTGCCGACGACGTGAAGCGAGGCGGTTCGAAGAGGTGGACGCGCAGAATGGCCATGCCGCCGGGGGCCAGCATGTTCGCCACGCGTCGAAGGAATGCTGCGTGTTTGCTCCCGGGGAGCATGTTGAGGGATCCGTCACCCAGCACAACATCGGCCGCTGCCGGAATCGTTGCCTTCAGCCACTCAGCACACAGGAAGCGCTCGCTGAAACGCGGTGACACCATGGATCGGAGGACATCGAATACGTGCGGGTTCTTGTCAATGCACAGCAAATCCCGCCGGTGCCGCGCCGCGAGCGAGCGGAGCTCGGGTGTGCAACCGAGTAGCACCCAGCGCGCGTTCGCGACTGCGTCGTGCTCGACGAGCAGCCGCTCGTAGAGCGCCACCTCGTCCAACGACGGGCGAGCGGGCGGCATGAAGAGATGCCACGCGCGGGCCCTGCTGGCGTTCCAATGATGGCGTGTGTGGGGCATCGGTAGTCCGAGGTTGTCGCTTCGCCCGATCGTGACCCCGAGGGTTCGGCGCAGGCGACCGCGAGTCCCCCAGATCTAGGGACGCATTCGGGGTGCCAGCGGGCTCTAGCTGTTTTCCGGGTCAGAAGCACGAAGCAGACCCTATCGCAGGCCCGCTCTGTGGCGCGGGCGACACACTTCAGGAGCAACAGCTAGTTATTCCGCTCAGTTGGATGAACGCACAAAGGCGGGCGGGATGCGCCAGCCAGGGGGTCGTTACACCGCCTCTCGCTGGGCGGAATATGACGGCCCAGTCGCGGCGGCGAGCTTGTATCCCGCACTGTGAACGCGCATGGTCAGGGGTCTACCCAGTTGCAGATCAAACCCTCTTGGGAGTGCTGCCATGGGATCCCTCCCGTACACCTTCGTTCTCTTGGCGTCGCTCATTGCCCGGAATGTGTACTGCCAGGATCAGCCAGCAATTCACAGAATCACATCGGGTCCCCAAACGGTGGAGTGGGGCTATTTCGACCCCGCTGCCAAACCGATTCTCACTATCCACTCAGGAGAGATAGTTGAATTGGATACGCCGCTGGCCGGCGCGGAAGAGATGAAAAGCCTGGGCATGCCAGACAGCCTCATTCGACCCTCGATGCGCGAATTGGACGCTGTAACAGATCGGAGTAAGACCTACGGGAATATTCTGGTGGGCCCGATCGCGATCGAGGAAGCCGAACCGGGGGACGTACTTGAAATACACATCCTGGAAATTCGGATCGCCGACGACTATGCCGTCAACGCTTTTCACGCCGGAGGCGGCACGTTGCCGGAAGATTTTCCCTATGCACGATCTCGCGCGATCCCGTTGGATCGGACTCGTAACGTCGCCCTCTTTGCACCGGGGATCGAGATTCCTTTGCGCCCTTTTTTCGGGACGATGGGAGTGGCACCGGCACCGGCAGACGGAAGAATCAGCGACAGGGCTCCTGGTAATTATGCCGGCAATCTCGACAACAAAGACCTGGTTGCTGGAACCACCCTTTACATCCCCGTTCACACCAAGCACGCGCTTTTTGCCGTCGGAGACGGCCACGCGGGGCAGGGAGGCGGCGAGGTAGATGGCACTGCGATCGAGGCGGCCCTTTGGGGAAGATTTCAACTCTATGTCCGAAAGAACATGAAGCTGACATGGCCTCGCGCGGACACCCCGGATCATTACATCACGATGGGATTGGATCCGGATCTGAACAAGGCCGCGCAGATGGCCGTCCACGAAATGGTTGATTATCTGGTCACGGAACGTCATCTGACCGCCGACCAGGCCTACATCCTTTGCAGTTTGGCGGTAGACCTGCAGGTGACCCAAGTGGTAGATGGCACCAAGGGCATCCACGCCTTATTGCCGAAGCGCATTTTCCGGCCACAGTAGGACCGCGGATGATGATCCGGGTCAATGGTAGTCCACGATCTCGACATCGGCGGTTGCGGAGTCCGCGTGACCAACATACGCAAGCGCGAGGGCGTTGACGACGTGTGTCAGCCGGACGTCACGCAGAAAGGTGAAAGGAGAAAGGAGACCGAGGAGCGCGGCCTCGTGGCGCACTTGCTATCCAGGCCGCCGAAGGTCTGTGTCTCCTTTCTCCTTTCTGTGTCGCCCCTCTCTAATTTGGCCCGCTGTGCGGGCCAAAATCTGCTGCCGGCTCTTCCGGGAGCTTCTGGATCAGATCTCCCATCTGCGCTCGGGCGCGCTCCCAATCGTCGACGTTGTGGTCCCACGCTCCGGGTGCGCCCCACGCCTCGCGCTGTCCCATTGGCTCGTGGATCACACTGTTGGCCAGCTGGTCGGCGATGGCGCGGCCACCTTTCTTGTGGGACAGCAGCCAGAAATACTCGTAGTCCTGGCTTCCGCGGCGCAGCAGTTTGAGCCGGATGCTCGCCACCGGCTCGTCGAGCCCCATGGTTTCCCCCCGGTAGATCAGCATGCCCAGGCCGTTGTAGACGTCGCCGGCCCGCTCCGAGCCCAATGTCACCGCCGCCGTGTAGGTCGCCGGGTTCATCCATGCGTGCAGCGCGTTGAAGTCGAACTCCCAGATCGTCCAGGAGTGGGCCTGATATTTCCACGAGACCCAGCCGAGCGCACGACAGCCGAGTGGATCGGCGTCCAGGATGTCTGTGCCAGCGTAGAACCAGTCCTCGACCCCTTTCTTCCGGAGTTGCTGCACCCGTTCCGGCACGTATGCGCGCACGCCGAGGATCGAGATGTCCACGACATCCGCCAGTCGATCCATCGTCTCCATCGGGTACGAGCCGTCGATGCGGAACTTGAGCCGCTTCGCGCCGGACTCCTTGAGCAACCGACCATAATACAGGAACTTCTCGATAGACCCCTCGTCGTAGGATTCGTCGAGGCTCAGGAGAAACACGATCGGCGTCGTGCGATTCCACGCTGGGTGCTGATCGAAGTGGTCCTCGAAGGCGCGAAAGGCCTTCTTCCACACCTCACCGTACTCCGGGGTGAAACCGCTGTCCGGGAGATCGGCTGGCCACGGACGGTAGAACTTCCACTCCTTCCCGTACGGAACGCCGGCACTCCCGGTGTCGTGGTAGACGTTGACGGGGTACACGTCGAACGGCAGCACCAGCATCTCGATCGGCACGCCGTACCCCGGGCCCGAGTATCCGTACTTGTCCGTGAAGGCGCTGCCATCGAGATACTTGCCGAGTCGCGCATCGTAGCTCGTCCAGTCGAACTGAATATTGGAGCCGTTGACCGCGATATCGGGCGCGTAGCCGAGGACACCCATTGCCAGGCGATGGCGGCGGATCATCTGGTAGTACTTGAGCTCCAGCTCGGGCGTGAAGGTATTGAGCTCCGTGTCGTTGTGAATGTTTCCCGCGACGTGGGTCTCCTCCGGCAGCGCGAAATCCCAGACCGCGAGGCTGAGCGTAAGCTCCACACGGTCGCCTGTGGGTGTGGACACAGTGATGGTCGAGGTATACTCGCCCGGTGGCGCCTCGCGGCGGTCTCGCGGCACGTAGACGTCGAACCAGACGGCCTGGTTCTGCTGATCGTGCCCGATGTTGTTCATAAGGTCCGGGACGTCGAACGGCAGGACGTACGACTTGGGGAACAGGCGGCCCGTGTAATGCGCCGTGGGGATGAGCGCATCGGGATACCATCCGACGCCCAGCGTGTAGTTCTGGGACGTGCGGCGATCCACATTGACGTACCATTCCTTGAACATCGAGACGCTCGCCTCGCCCAGCGCGACTCCTCCGGGACCGGTCAGCGCACCCGCGGTCACGTTCACGCGCCTGAGCGGCGCACTGCTCGTCCGCTCGACGATTACCTGGAAGGAGACCGTCTCGTTCCGCGCCGATTTGATCGAGATGTGTCGGTGCTGGCCGTCCCAGACGACGCTGGACTCGTGGTAGTCGCCCCGCGGCGCGTCGGGGAGGATGAGCGAGTTTGCCTCACGCGCATTGCCCGTCGTGGGGTCGATGCGGAACGAGTCGCCGACCGCCCATACCCGCATGTGGGCAGTGGGCGGCTGCGTCAACGCGGCTGCGAGGAGGGCGAGCCCGGCGGGCCGCAGCGAACCCAAACTGCTGAACATGGGAGGCGGGGTTGTCGGTGACCGGTCGCGAAGGCCGCACGCGATGGCCTGCCGCGACGACGAGGGAACGGCCGCTGAGAAGCTACGGCCGGCCCGACTGCGCTGTGAAGTAGCGCCTTGCATCCAAAACGCACGGCGAGTCATGTTCTGCCGCGCCGACCCGCGACCGGTGCCCGGGTTGACGTGGCCCGTGGCTGGCGGCTGCTGCCGCGGGCGCTGACGCGCCCGAGAGAGTAGGGCTTCAGAGAGTAGAAAGTAGAAAAGAGCGGTCACACTGGCAGTGTGGCTTCCCCGAGGAGGAGGCGATGGCACTTCGATTGATGGCGCGGTCGTGGCACGTTCTGGCGTTGGGCGGGCTGGCCGGCGCCCTTGTGGGCGCCGATGATCCGGCTCCCACTAGGCCAGTTGGGTCCACGACTTCGCAGCCTGCCTACGACATCGTGATCCTGGGGGGCCGCGTCATGGATCCAGAATCCGGGATCGACGCGCTACGCAACGTGGGCATCCGCCAGGGCAAGATTGCGGTCATCTCGGACGCGGCGATCGCTGGAACGACGACGTTGAACGCCCGCGGGCTGGTCGTGGCTCCTGGATTCATCGACCTACACGAGCACGGGCAGGCGCCTCGGAACTACCAGTTCCAGGCGCACGACGGCGTGACGACGTCGCTCGAGCTCGAGCGCGGCACCGACGATGTCGCAGGCTGGTATGCTGCACGCCAAGGGAAGTCGCTGATCAATTTCGGGGTGAGCATCGGCCACTGGCCGGTGCGCATGCGGGTGCTGCACGATTCGGGGGGACTCCTCCCCACGGGTCCAGCCGCCCGGCTCGCCGCTACCCCTGAGCAACTGGACCAGATCCGCGCCGGCATCGAGCAGGGCTTTCGTGAGGGAGCGCTGGCCGAGGGCATGGGCGTGAACTACACGCCTGCGGCGACGCACTCGGAAATCCTCGAGATGTTCCGCGTGGCTGCGCAGTACCACGCCTCGGTGCACGTGCACCTGCGGTATGCGGCACTCCGTGAGCCGATGACGGCGCTGTCGGCGCTGCAGGAGGTCATTGCGGATGCCGCGGCCACCGGTGCGCCGCTGCAGGTCGTCCACGTCACCAGCATGGGTCTGCGAAACACCCCGGAGCTCCTCGCGGTGATCGAGGGCGCCCGGCAGCGGGGGCTCGACGTCACGACCGAGGCATACCCATACACCGCCGGCAGCACGGACATCAAGTCGGCGATCTTCGACCCGGGATGGCAGGAGAACTTCGGGATCACGTATCAGGATCTCCAGTGGACGGCGACCGGCGAGCGCCTCACCGCCGAGACGTTCGCCAAGTACCGCGCTCAGGGCGGGATCATCGTGATCCACGAGATCCCCGAAGCGGCGGCGAGGACGGCCATGGCGGATCCAATCGTCATGGTCGCGAGCGACGGGATGCCGCTCTCAGGGCCGGGTGTGCACCCTCGGGGGCAGGGCACGTTTGCTCGCGTGCTCGGCCACTATGTGCGGGAGGAGCGGGCGCTGGATCTCATGACCGCCCTGCGCAAGATGACGCTGATGCCGGCTCAGCGCCTGGAAACGCGCGCCCCGATGTTCAGAGACAAGGGTCGCCTCCGCGTCGGAGCGGACGCCGACATCACGGTCTTCGACCCGGACCGGGTGATCGACAAAGCGACGTACCAGGACCCGCTGCAGTACTCCGAGGGCATTCGGTTCGTGCTCGTCAACGGAGTAACGGTCCTGAAGGACGGTGAGCTCGTCGACGGCGTGTCCCCCGGACGGCCGGCGCGTGCACCAATCGTCCACTGACTGCTCCTCTGTTCTTCTTCAACAAGCCCGCATTCGAGGAATGCCTCCGCGCGCTATCGTATGGGCCCGGGCACACTTACTCGGCGCCGTCTCCAGCCATCATAGCCGATCGATGCAAATCCTCGCCGGGTGAAACCCGGGGAGATACGAGGCGCGGCAACTCACCGACCATGGAACCCTCGGTCCAAAGGCCCGACACTCCGCGGCGCGGTTTCGTCGCGGGCATGCCAGAGCCAGAATACGATAAGCGTCAGCGCCAGCAGTCGAACGATGTCGGGGCCGCGGTTGGGGGCGCCGTAGGCGGCCGCGAGGCTTGGAGCGGCATACCAGTAGTACAGCGCGATCGAAAGACAGCCAACGGCGGGAAGCATTAGACGCACGACTGGGCGAGTGATGAGCACCAAGGTTGCGATAACCACGTAACTCATCAGGGACACGATCCCGACGTGCCAGTACACGTGGCCTGCCGTCGACAGACTACCGTTGACAGTTGTGAAGTACCCGATGATGAACCCTGGGAACGCGCACGCAAAGGCACCGAACGGCGTAGTGACCCAGCGCCAGTCGCGGCGCCATGGGCCGAGTGTCTGGGCGACCGTCTTGCGCAACGCCAAATCGATGCATCCGACTGGCGTGCACACACTGCAGCTCGCGCAGCGAGCGTTGCCGAGCTCTATCAAGGGGTCCTGTCCGTAGAGCTTTTCAACGGACAGCACGGGGCAGATCGCGTTGCAGAAGCCAGAGCGACCTGAGAATCTGAGGCCCAGGCCGAGCGCCAATGATGCGACGACGATGACGACTGCCGCCAGTGCTGGCCCGTTGGTATTGAAGAGAAAGCGGCGAGCCGGGACGAGGACCGCGAGGAGGACGAGCCCGGCGACCCACGCTGCCCTCAGCACGGGATGGGAGATCGTCCGGCTGCCCACGCGCTGTCCGGTCCAGGCATTCAGGGTCGCCAGGGGGCAGACGTTCCGCCACACGAGCGGATTGATGAGGAAGGTGGCTGGCAAGAGCGGAATCACCATGTCCCAGAGGATGTGCAGCGAGGGCGTCGGCCAGCGAGCGAGGGCGCCGAGCAACGCGGCAGTGAGCAAAATCCCCGTGAGTTGGGCAGCGCGCCAAAGGCGTGGGATGCGGACAAACGGCAGTGCGACGGAAGCCATGAGAGACCGGCCGAAGGCAGAGGGACACGCCATCGTACCACACCGCTTCGTCGCCGAACGAGAGGGAGTGCTTGACACTGTGTAAGGGTTCTCCAGGGATCCGTGCTGCAGCACGTGCCCCCCACGTTCTTGCAGGCGGCCTATTTAGTTAGGCGGTTCCCGCCCCGCGGGCGATCGTGCGCAACGGTCCGGCCAAGTTCGTGGCTACCGATGGAGAGTAGACCGAGTAGCCGGGTCAGCGGTTACCGGCAGGCGCACGGCCCTCCGAGCCCTTCGACGCGCGCGTCCGTCATCCCTGGCAAGACGCCGCCCGGCGCCCCGAAGTGCAACACGATCCCCTGATCGCGAAGTGAGGCGTCGGAGCATGGCACGACGAAGACTGAGGCGGCGGCGTACAGAGGTGACGCCTCCAAACCGAACCGGTACCACGACTTCATTTCCCTTCGATCAGCTTCTGAAAATCGGCCCGCCCCCTGAGTGGTCCCAGATCGGGTCGACTGTGTGAACCACGGCTATGTGCGGACCCCGTAAAGCGCTCGCGCGTCTCGTCACGAGTCAGCGATAGCCAAAGCCTGCAGCTCTCGCGGAGCGTCACCGAAGCATCAGTGCAGAAAGCAGAGAGTGGACGGAGCAGCGCGGCACCGAGGCGGTTCACCGCCGTCGGGGCCGTCGTCGCTTTCCGTCTACTTTCTACTTTCTGTGTCGCTGGTCCGGATCACGTCGGTCGCGCAATGGTCGATCGCGGCGATCGATTTACGCTGGCGGTGCCGACTCGGGGCCCGGTAGATTCAGCGTGTGCGGTCACCCGCTGACGCCGCCCACTTGCGGCTGGCTCGCCGCTTCACGGGGGTCCCTGGGGCAGACCTTATTCTGGCAGGGCTGGACGATCTCGCGCACGGACGGGAGTCCGTCGCAGCGCTGCTCGTGTCGATTGGAGCTCCTCGGCTGCGGCGTCTCGGCATCGCTGTTTCGCGCGCGATTCCAGCGCCCGAGCACAGGCTCTACGAGCTCCTGCAGGTGACCGACCCGGACACGGCCCACTCTCGCTACAACAGCTTGATCCGCCGTCTGGTGAGCTTCGAGCGGGCGTTGGCGTGCGTCAGCTAGCCGACGATCGTCGGATCCGCGATGTGTTGCGTGGACTTGCGGAATCGGCGGAGCAAACCGGCCGAGTGTACCTAACGGGCGGCGCGACGGCGGTGCTGCTAGGGTGGCGCCGGAGCACCATCGACGTGGATCTCAAGTTCGTTCCGGATCAGGATCGCGTACTCCGAGCGATTCCCACGTTGAAAGAGCGCCTTCAGGTCAACATCGAGCTCGCGTCGCCTGCCGACTTAATTCCGGTGCCGGCGGGCTGGGAGGAGCGGAGCATGTTCGTCGAGGAGATCGAGCCGCTCGCCTTCTTTCATTTCGATCCGTACGCGCAGGCATTGGCGAAGCTGGAGCGCGGACACGCTCAGGACATCGAAGATGTCACCCGAATGGTCGGCGCTGGCATGGTCAAGCCTGATTGCGCCCTGGATTACTTCCGCCGCGTCGAGCCGGAGCTCTACCGGTTTCCGGCTATCGATGCTCCATCATTTCGGGCGACCGTGGAGGCGTTCTTTCGAAAGTAGAAAGTAGACCGAGTAGCGCGGCCACGATGCACTCGCTGCCATCGGGGCCGTCGTGGCTTATCGTCTACTTTCCACTTTCTGCTTCGCTACTCTCTATTTGGCAGGCCGCTTCGCGGGCTACAAATGGTCCCAGGCGTCGGCACGCGCATCGTAGCTACGACTCCCAGTCGTCGGTCTTGGTCGATTTTGGTGCCGTTGCCTTGACCACCACCATCTGGTAGGCGAAGGCGAAAGGAGCCAGCAATCCGCTGACCGACACCGGAGGAGGCGCCGCGAGCTGCGTCCGGACGGCGAGCTTCAACAGGTACGCGGTTGCAACCGACGTGCCCCGCTGTTGCCAACACCTGGAAGCGTAGGCAAACTAAGGTTGCATGGGACCGCTCGGCGAGCGGCAGGTCAGCGGCTTCGGTGAGCTCGAAACACCGATCCTGTTCACACGCACGCTCGGCGTCTGGACTGTGGGCAGGGCGACGGTGGATGGGAGTGGCGTACGAGCCGAGGTCGACGACGCCGCACGCCATCAACCCCATCAAGGCCGCACTGCAGTTGTCGAGCAAGACGTGGGTCGCCCGGATGCGCGTCTCGCCGCGTGCAGCTCGAGGAGGAATCGAATGAAGGCGTACGTCATCACAACGGGTGTCGTCTTCGCTGCGCTCGTCATCGCGCACGTGGCGCGGCTTGTTGCCGAGGGGCTCCGCTAGCTCACCGAGCCATTCTTTGTGCTCATGACCGCCGCCGCGGCAGTGCTCGCCGTGTGGGCAGGGTGGCTGGTGAGCCGATCACCGACGTCGACGCAGGAGTGACTCGCTCATGATGTTCATTCGCTGGTTGTTCGCGGCCGTGCACCTCCTGGCGCTCGGCATCGGGCTCGGCGCCGCGTGGTCGCGCGCTCGCGCTTTTCGCGGACAGCTCGATGTCACGGGCCTCAAACGCGTGTTTTACGCCGATACGTGGTGGGGCATCGCGGCGATCTTGTGGATCGGCACGGGGCTCGTACGTGCATTCGGCGGTCTGGAGAAGGGGGGTCAGTACTACATCCACAACTACCTCTTCCAGGCCAAGATGACGCTGCTCGTCATCATCCTGCTGCTCGAGGTCGCGCCCATGCTTGCCCTCATCCGCTGGCGTAGGCAGGTAGCAGGCGGCGTCGAGCCCGACACGCACTCGGCGCGAACGTACGCGACGATCAGTACGATCCAAGCGTGCCTGATCGTGCTGATGCTGCTCGCTGCGACGGCCATGGCCAGAGGCTACGGCCAAGGTCACTAGTCTGGCACACCCGGCGTGACCGGATGAGCTGACAAAGGCGATTGATGCGCTGCGGCGCCCCCGCAAAATCTCGCCGAGTGCTGATCAGCTCCCTTGTCGCCCGGCGGAGCGAACGACGGGCCAGCGCTACATCACGGCCTGCGTCACCCTTGCGTCAGTGCAGAAAGGAGAGAGGAGAAAGGAGACCGAGGAGCGCGGCTCCTGGCGCACAGACTATCCTGGCCGGCCAAGCTCTGTGTCTCCTTTCTCCTTTCTGCGTCGCTCCTCTCTATTTTGGCCCGCTGTGCGGGCCAAAATTGACATATGCCGATATAGGAATATATTTGCTCGCATGGCTCGCGCCGCCACCACGTCCGACCCGTTCAATGCCGTCGCCGAACCGCGTCGACGAGCCATTCTGGCCTACCTCGCTGCTCACGAGCGGCCGGTCGGCGAGATCGTCCGAGCACTCCGCCTGGCACAACCGTCGGTCTCCAAGCACCTCCGCGTGCTTCACGACGTCGGCCTCGTCGAGGCACGCCGCGACGGCCGCCAGATCTTCTATCGCACGAACGCCGAGCGGCTGAGGCCGCTCCACGAATGGACCAGCGGCTTCGAGCGCTATTGGCGCCGCCAGCTCGGGCGAGTCAAGGCACGCGCCGAGCGGCAACCCAATCACCATACCGAGGACAACACTCCGGGGAGGCAATCATGACCGCACTCGCTCCAGCCATCGACAGCCTGTCGCTCGACATCAGGGAAGAAGTCCGCGTGCGAGCCTCTCTCACCGCGACGTTCGCAGCACTGCTCGAGGAAATGGGTCCGTCGAACCAGAGTCACGACGGCACGCCCATGCCAATGGTCCTCGAGGCCTGGCCCGGCGGCCGCTGGTTTCGCGACCTCGGCGGCAACAACGGCCACCTCTGGGGTCACGTCCAAGCGATCAAACGGCCCACGCTGCTCGAGATCACCGGACCGCTCATGATGTCGTTCGCCGTCGCCAACAACCTGCAATACCGCCTCAAGGAGGTCGACGGCGCCACGGCGATTACGTTCCACCACTCCGCGCTAGGACTGTTTCCCGAGGGGTATCGAGAGGGGTTCTCGGAGGGGTGGCAGCCCTTCGTCGCACGCATTCGACGACGAGCCGAGCACGCGTAGGACCATTAATGCGTGGTCGCTACCGACCCGAATTGTCGATCTGTGCTAACGTCAAACGTCTAACATCTAGCGTAGAGCTAACCTCAGCGTCCAGCTAACGTCTAGCCTGTCAAATGGACATGCGCCCGAAAATCGACATGCTCACAAGCGACCTCCGGTTCGCGGTTCGGTCGCTGTCGCGCGCGAAGGGTCTCGCGATCACGGTGGTCCTGACGCTCGCGCTCGGGATCGGCGCGAACGCCGCCATCTTCACCATCGTCCGCGGCGTGCTCCTCCGTCCGCTCGTCAATCGCGACGAGAGCACACTGATCTATGTGCGCCAAAGCCAGCCAGGACTCGGAAACCCGAACGCGTCGTTCTCCGTTCCCGAGCTCCAGGACATCGAGTCTGGCGTCCATTCCATAAACCGATTCGGCGATTTCTCGACGATTGCCTTTTCGGTCGTAGGCCTCGGCGCCCCGCGGGAGGTGCGCGCGGGTGTCGTGGGCGGCTCGTATTTCAATGTGATGGGGTTGCATCCGGTCCTCGGGCGGTTGATCGGCCCGCGCGATGACGGGCCGAACGCGCCTGGCGTCGTCGTGCTCACCCATCGGTTCTGGTCGACGACGCTCCACAGCGATCCGTCGTTCATCGGCAAGACCGTACGCCTCGGTAGCGGCTCCCTGGGTTCGCGGGTGGCCACGATCATCGGCGTGCTCGAACCATCGATCCCGTATCCCACCGAGACCGAGTTGATCGCCAACATCGTTACGAGCCCGCACCACCTGTCGGCGACGATGGTCACCGGCCGCGTGCACCGCATGACCGAGCTGTTCGGTCGGCTCGCCCCGGGGGCCACGCTCGACCAGGCGCGCGCCGAGTTGCAGACGGTGTACGCCCGAATGACGAGCGACCATCCAGAGGCCTACCCGAAAGAGGCGATGTCAGCCATCAGCGCCGTTCGGCTGCGCGAGCAGATCACGTCCCAGGCGAGACCCATTCTGCTCATTCTGCTCGCCGCGTCAGGGCTCATCTACATCATCGCCTGCTCGAACGTCGCCAACCTGATCCTCGCCCGTTCCATTCGCCGTGAGAGCGAGCTCGCCGTGCGCGGCGCGCTCGGCGCGAGCGTCGGTGCGCTGCGCCGTACGCTGCTCGTCGAGAGCGTGCTCCTAGCCAGCGCCGGCGCGCTCCTCGGCCTGCTGAGCGCGAATCCGATGGTCGCTATTCTGGCGCGCTACGCATCGCGCTTCACGGTCCGCGCGGTCGATCTCACCGTCGACCCCAGCATGCTTTGGGTCGGCGCCGGGCTCGCGATCGTCGCCGCCGTGCTGCTGGCGTTCATCCCGCGCCTGCCCTCGTCGCGCTCCTCCCAGAGCATCGCAATCGGCAGTGGCGGCGTGCGCATCACGGGTAGTACGAAGCGCCGGCTCCGCCTGTTCGCCGTCACGCAGATCGCTGCCTCGTTCGTGTTGCTCGCGGGCGCCAGCACACTCCTCAAGACCCTACTCGACCTGCAACGCTCGCACCCGATGTTCGACGTGCAGCATGTGCTCGCCGTCGACGTCCCTGTCGATGCCTACGGCAAGACGCAAGCGCAGATCTTGGACTTCTATAAGGAAGCGCAACGCCGCGTGGCGCAACTCCCCGGCGTCGCGGCGGTCGCCGTGGGAGACGTCGTTCCGTGGCGCGACAACGAGTTCTTGTTCGGGCTGCAGTTCGCTGGCGAAGGGCACGTTCAGGCCTCGGACCAGGACAACCCGCGCGCGGAGTATCGCCCGATCTCGTCCGGATATTTCGCCACGCTTGGCGTTCCGATTGTCGAAGGACGCGACTTCAATGATATGGATCGCGACAGCGTTGACGCCGTGGTGATCATCAGCAAGAGCGTGGCCGACAGAGCGTTCCCCGGTCAGGACCCGATCAATCACCATGTGTGGTGGACCGATCCGGTGATCAAATTCGCCGGTATCCAGCCGACGCCCCGCCGCATTGTTGGCGTCGTCGGGGACGTTGACGATGTGCACATCCGTCCCGAGCCTACCCTGGCGATCTACGAGCCGATCGCGCGGGTAGGTCTGTTCGGTGGCCGCTTGTTCGTGCGCGCCACCGCCAATCCGTACGCGCTCGTCTCGCCGATTACGCGGTCAATCCGAGCAATGTCCGCCGACCAGCCTATCGAGCACGCGGCCACGCTCGAGGACGTGAAAGCCGAGGTCCTGACGCCGGACCGTTTGAACTCTCTCGTGTTCGGCGGATTCGCGATCGTCGCGCTGGCGATCGCCGTCGTCGGTGTCGCCGGTGTCCTCGTGTTTTCCGTCAACGCGCGCACCCGGGAGTTCGGGATCCGACTGGCCATTGGCTCGCAGTCGAGCCGACTGCTGGTGGGCGTCATGCGCGAAGCCGCGGCGATGGCCACCGCCGGCATTATCGCCGGCGTCGCCTGCGGCTACGTCCTGGCGCGTCTCGTGGGCAGCGGGTTGCTCGACCTCAAAGCGCCGAGTGCTCTTCCGACTGTCGCCTCGGCGCTCGTCCTCCTCGTGGCGGCGGTCGCTGCCTCGGCTCTCCCGGCCACCCGGGTCGCGCGCATCGATGTGCTGCAGGCCTTGCGGGCTGAGTAAGTGCCGATGGGATGAAAGAAGTCTCCGCGCCACGCTATCTGGATGGCCGGGTAACAGGAAAGCGGGTGCCGACCTGATGCGACGCTTGCTGGACAAGGCCCCCAGCTTCTAGCGCAAGCCCTTTAGTGCCTACGCGCGGGGGCGAAGAACTCGATAAGCAGTTGGTTGACGCGTTCACCTCGTCGTGATGCAGTGCGACGCATCGGGCAGGCGCTCGACGCGGTCGAGGTTGGGTACGTCATCGTGGTCGGGCTCGGCTAGTTCGGAGCCGAGGTAGGAATCGCGCTCCCCAGATAACCAGTGTGGCCCGGTGAGGGGGATGCCACCACGGCAGTGAGACGAATCCAGACAGCGATAGGTGCAACAGCATGGAGGACGATTTCTCACGCGGCTGTAAGGGTGACGTCTCTTGCTGGAGGAAGCACGCGATGCGCTGTGCCTTCTGTGGACATGAAGGGGTGTCAGGAGAGCGCTTCTGTGAGGTGTGTGGGAAGCCACTGGAGAAGCCACTGGACCCAGGCAGTGCACAGGACGGCGCTCCCGCGCAGCGTGAATCGGCGCTCACGCCAGAGGCGGGACACTCGCGCTCGAGCGCCAACAGGTTGACGCCAGCCCAGGCGAACAGACCCGCTGGCAGCCGACCCAATCTGCTGTGGGCCGCGCTGGGGATTGTGCTGTATCTCGCGATTGTTGCCGCCGCCGTGGAGGTGTTCCGGCATCACGCGCCGACGCGGTGGTGGATGGTAGGTGCCGCGGCCCTCTATCTCGTGCTCTCCGCCGCGACGTGGCGTCTCGCGCCGCCGCGTTGGCGGTGGCCGACGTGGGAGGCCCGCGCCATCATCTCACTCGCCGTCCTGCTCGCCGGCCTGGTGTTCGTTTGGCGATCCCGCGCCGCAGGCGGTGCCATGCAGATGGCTGACGCGAGCGTTGTCGCACCATTGGGGTCTGGCGACGCCCCGCCCTCATCCGACGGCACTACCGGGCCCGCCGACAGCGCCGGCTACCAGCTGATGAGCGAGCAGCTCAATCACCTCAACGCCGCCGTCGATGTACTCAATGGCAAGGTCAACCGATCGTTGTTCGAGATCGATGCGCTGGCCGACACACTCGGCTCCAATCCGACGACGATCTTTCACTTTGTGCGCGACCAGATCCGCTACCAGCCGTACGTCGGCGCACTGCGCGGGGCGCTCGGCACGCTCGTGTGTCGGGCGGGGAACTCGCTCGATCGAAGTCTTCTGCTCGCCGCGCTACTACAAAAGGCCGGATTCACGGTGCAGATCGCGAACGGTACGCTGAGCGCCGCGGATGCGCGCGTGTTGGTGCAGCGCACGTTCGAGCGCCCGAAGCCGACGCCGAGCGCCATAGCTGATCCGACCGGTCTCATCCCGGACCTGGCGCAGGCACTCGGCGTGGATGGGGCGAAAGTGCGGCAAGCCGCCCAGCAGGACAGCGCGAACACTGTGCTCGGGCGCGCCCGTGTTCTGGCGTATACCGACAGTGAGGGCCAGGTCGTCAGTACGCTCCTCTCGCAGGCCCACGTCGATCCAGCCGTCCTCACGCCAGTTGAGCGGTTGGTGGCGGAGGCGCGCGATCACTACTGGATGCAGTATCAAGATTCATCCGGAAAATGGATCGACCTTGATCCTGCGTTCGCGACCGCCGAGCCGGGGCAGACACGGACAGCGGCCGCGCGCACGTTTGGCCCCGACGCGGTTCCGGACACACTCTATCACCGGCTTCGGATCACGCTCATGCTTCGCGTGGCCAGCGCGAGCGGGTCCGACACCGGCTCCGACCAGGTGCTGCTCGATCAGGATCTCCGGATTGCTGACGTGCAGGGGAAAGCGGTCACGGTGATGAGTCAACCCGTTCCCCGTGTAGACCCCCTGAAGCCGGGCGTCACGCGGATGGATGTGGTCGATGCAGCGAAGGTGTACCAGACGATGCTCGTGGTCGGTGACGAGCAGACGAAAGGGAAGGGGTTTGACTTGAGCGGCCACGTGGGCGATGTCGCCTCACCGGACGGCTTGGGGTCCGACAATGGGGTCAATGCTGGCAATGCCAATCGCGGCCTCTTCGGCGCGATCAGCGGAGCGGTGAGCGGAGATACTGCTCCGAAGAGCGAAGGGAGGATCGTCGGGGAGTGGGTCGACTACACACTCACATCGCCAGGGCTCAGCGGTGCGGCACCCGAGGCGCACGCGTATCGTCGCAATATCATCGCTCCGGTCACTGTCACTTCGTGGACGCCTGGCAGGTCGGATGGGGCCCGAACGACGCCGACGCACCTTGGGCTCGAGGCGCTCCGCCGCGGGCTCGCGTGGTCCGGATCGCTTCTGCCTGTCACGGGCACTCCTCGAGCGGATTACGCGAGTTACTTGTCGCTCCAGGCTTTGATCGCCAGCCGTGCTACCATTGATGTGCTCGACAAGGCGCAGCACGGCTTTCCCATAGATCCTGGCGCTCTGACGCCGGTACCACAGGCACCGGCGGCGAGCATATTGATCGCTGGGCCCGCAATGCATTGGCTTGGTCATGACGGCTCCCAGAGTGTGGCTCTGAAGAGCTATTTCGCCGAGCCCGGGCTCATTGCGTACGAACAGGCGATAGCAGATTCGGCGGGTCAGTCAGGTCGCCGAGAGGGATTCGACATTGTTTCCTTCTCGCCACGTACGGTTGCGGACCCCGCAGCAGGGGCAGCAGACGCCCGGATGCGGGCGCGATCGCTCCGGGTGCGTCGCGGAGTCTTGGCGACCCGATTGGAGGCGCTATTGAGTGCCCGCGACGTTGGGTCACTGGAGCGGGTCGCGAACACGACAAACGTGTTTGCGGCGGCGCAACGCCAAGGGATTCCGATTGTCGTGTTGCCGCCAGGCGATGCGGGCAGGAGCCAACTCGCGCGTCTGGGGACCTCGGACGCAGTCAAGGCCGAACTCGCGGAAGATCTCGGGGCCGGCCAGATGGTCATCATTCCGTCACGCTCGGTGGCGACGCAGGGGCTGGGGCAAATCGGATGGTGGCGCTGGCGCACGGAGTCGGGTGAGCTGCTGGGAGTCATGCCGGGTGAGCGGGGTCAAGCCTACGTGGAGTATGGGCTCCAGATGGTCAATGGCGGGATATGCGCCTACAAAGCAGCCCAGGCAGCCCAAAATAACTTCGCCGAAGGGCTGATCGGCCTCTTTGGGTGCGAATTGGGACCAGCCATGGCTCCTGGAGCGGCGTGGATGTTCGAGCTGGACGAAGAAGGAAAAAACATGGTGGAGATCCTCGTCCTATCGATCGAGCTCATGGTGGACCTAGGCGAGATGAACGATGTTCTGTCAGGTGAAGGCAGCTGAGGTGGATGCGACGAACCGGAGAAACGGCCGGCCGTGGAGCGTGATGAAAGGCCAGCGGGCGAAGCGGGACCGCGTCCACGACGCTGAACGCGGCCGTGTTGGCCCCGACGCCGAGCGCGAGCGTCAGGACTGCGACCGTGGTCCACCCGGCTGTCGCGCGCAGTATACGCACGGCGAGGTGTAGGTCCTGCGTCGAAAGTTCGAGGCCCTTAGTGCTCTCTGGTTCGACCGTAGAGCGAAGCCCTTATTCTTTGACCGTCGCTACGCAATCCATCTCAATGTCATACGGGCCCGCCCATGCAACGACGCATATAAATATGCGCGGCGGCGGTACACCTGGGAAATAGCGCGTATAAACCGCATTTACCGCAGCGAATTTCTCGACAGAAGTGCAATAGACATTGCATTTCAAAACATGCTCGAGTGATGAACCCGCCGTATCCAGGCACAGTTTCATCTGTTCAAGAACCACTTCCGTTTGCCTCTCAATCGAGGCGTGTTCTAACACTTTTCCGGTCTTCAGATCAAAAGGTGGAAAACCTGAGACATAAACAGTATCGCCGCAGCGTGACACTGCGGAGGAGGGAGCCTTCCAGGTTTCCAAATACGTTGACAACGGTTCGACGCGGATAATTTCTCTCTTCATGTGAATCTCCAGTTTTTGGGCAATGGTGGGACGGCCTTCCGGAATGACAGCGCTACAGGCATTCCCTAACGGCCTGCGCGATATGCTCGGCATCGATCCCAGCTGCGCTGAGGAGTTCTGAGGGTGTGCCGGAGGTCGGCTTGGCGCGGACGACCAGCTTGATCACGGCCAATGTGTGCACCTTCACTCCGGCGAACGCATCAAGGACCGCATCGCCGAGCCCGCCCTCGTACCAGTGATCTTCCACGACGACGAGCCGGCCCCCCGTAACTCGGGCCGCCTCTTGCAGTGCCTCTACATCGATCGGCTTAATCGAATAGACATCAATGACTCGCACGCGGATGCCCTCGGACTGAAGCTGCTCGTAGGCCCGCAGGCTCTCGTGCAACGTGATGCCGGCGGCGATGATCGCGACCTGATCCGTATCCGAGTGCCGGACCGTCTTGCTTCCTCCAACGACAAACGTCTCATCGGGCGGATAGATCACCGGTGTCTTGGCCCGCGTTGCGCGCAAATAGGAGATGCCGGGTAGATCAGCCATCGCGGACACGAGATGCGCTGTCTCGTTGGCATCGCAAGGGTACAACACGGTGCTGCCGTGAACCGTCCGCATCATCGCCAGATCTTCGAGCCCCATCTGCGATGGCCCATCCTCGCCGATGCTCACGCCTGGATGCGACCCACAGAGGCGAATGCTCGCGCAGTGCGCGGCCGCGCACCGCCGTGTTCGTTCGTCATAGCTGAGTAGCAAATGAAGGATTCGGTCGAACGGCCTCGGGCCTCATCAAAGGCCTCGACGCCAGCGGGACCACCTGTAACGGAGCGCTGGCAGCCGACTCGCCTAGGTTGTCGGCGGTCCTCCGCCGCGGGACTCGGGGTGGCAGCGTCTCCTGTCGACGGATTCCCGCAGGATCTCTCCCCCGGCAGTTACACGGTGGAGCGGGAGATCGGCCGCGGCACCGTGAGAACTGCGACCTCGGTCATGTGCCTGCGGAAGAGCCTGCGGTAGCGCGGGTCGAGCCAGACTGGACGCGACACGTACCAGCGATGGCGTTGCGGCGTCATGCGAGCGTCAACACCCCCAGTCACCGAATCCCAATGGATCCGGAGCGTCCTACAATTCGGCCGTCCGGTCACGGTCTCGGCGAGGTCGGACGGGGTTGTCACTGACCTCGAGTATCACGGACGCGACGTCGGCAGAAGCGGAAGGTGCCTAGGCCTCAACAGCGCGCATCGGGATGAACGCACTCGAGGCGTCCTGCTATGGTCCCAACCGGCGGCATGTTGCCGCCCTTTACTCTGACGGTGCCGCCATCCGCCTGATTGCGCACCTCCAGATGCCGTCGGATGCCGTCGTGAATTGTCCCCACAATTGTCCCCAAGGAACTCAGACTATCCCTTTGGAGATCCGCCGACGATACACTCCGAGCGATTCTTGATGATTGTCAGGCGTATCCCGACTACGCGTGATGATGCACGGGTTAGCTTGGCCGCGCGCGTGACTCTCTCGCACGCGTGCAAGCTTAACCTTGCCCGGAGGTCCCGATGAGAAAGGTCTCCACACATCACGTCGTCTCTTGTTGGTCGACGGGGACGCACTGCGAACGACAGCGTACATATCTCAGGCTCGAACGTCGATGCAAAGGCGCTCGCCAGCGTGTGCTGAGAGGCCACGCGGCACTACTTCTAACAGCACTTGCGGTCGGAGCCTGTTCGAACCCGCGGTCGGCAACTGGGCCCACCGGGACCACCTCGCCCGTTTCACTCAACGTCGTCGCTGGCAACGCGCAGCATGCGCCGGTGAATACGACGTTGCCGCAGGCGGTGCGTGTGCAGGTGCTCGACAACAGCGGGCACCCAGTGCCGAACTTCCTGCTCAACTTCGTGGTCACCTCTGGGGGCGGCCATGTCTTCGGCGGCGTAGAGGAGACCAATAGCTCGGGTTACGCTGACGAGCAGTGGACGCTCGGGCCGCGCCTGGGACCGCAGACGCTCCAAGCTCGCCAGGTGAACTCCTGGTCGGGCGTGGCCGCGAGCTACGGGACATTCACGGCCAGTGGGACGCCGCCCAACAACGTGCTGGTGGTGACGACCAGCGGCTCCACTGGGTTGGCCGTCATGAACGCCGATGGATCGGGGTTCAAGGCCATCAACACAACCGAACAGTCGGCTGTAGGACCCCTGCGCCTGACCCCAAGTGAGCCTGCGCTCTCACCCGATCATTTGCGCGTGTTGTTTGCGGGGCCGGACTACACCGGCGAATCCGGCTTCCTGTACGAAGTGGCTGTGAACGGCGCGCCTACGTTCATCACCGGAGACCGTAGTCTCACCAATCCGGAGTGGAGTCCGGACAATGTCACTTATTCCTGGGAAACCGCGAACCAATACGGATACGGTGTGCATGGGATACCTTCACCCGGCGGGTGCTACCTCGGTAACGAGTACTCGTTTTCTGGGGACGGTGCCAAGGCCGTGTACGCGATTCTCGGTCCGGACCCCGAGGATCCCTCTTGCACTGACAGCCAGGGGAACCCGGTCGTCCCTAATGGCGTCTATACCTACCCGCTCGCCACCGCCGGGCCGGCGACGCTGTTGCTAGCGAACGCGAGCGATCCGGCGTGGTCGCCCGACGGCGTGCACATTGCCCTCACCTACAATGGCCACACGGCGGTGATCGACCCCGACGGCAACAATCTCAAGGTCGTGCTGCCCAAGAGCTACGGGCGCGTGAGTTGGTCGCCCGATAGTCAGCTGTTGGCCGTCGACAGCGGTTACGTGAACGCCGATGGCACCAACTACCTGGCGGTTAAAGGCTGTCCCTGCAGGTTCGCTTGGCGATAGGAAGCGCGTCACCCGGGTCTCACCGTATCCGACCACGTCCCCACGTCATCCGAGATGGGGGACGCGGTTGGGACAGCGCGTCGATCTCGTCCTCATATCGTCCCAACCGGCGGCAACTTGCCGCCATTTACTCGGACGGTGCCGCCATCCGCCTGATTGCGCACCTCGACATGCCGCCCGATGCCGCTTCGGATTGTCCCCCGAATTGTCCCCGTCTTCGCTAACATCGGGCTCCGCATCGGGCCGTGCTCCGGCTTGAAATACCGGACCGTTGCCCGAGCATCGCCGAGCGGCACGCGGACATTCTTGAATGGTTTCGCGGGCGGCACGCCATACACGGCATCGTGCACGCGGTAGCTCACGCCGTCGTGATCGACGTAGACTCGGACCATATCAGGTACGATAATACCATCGCCTGACGTTTTGGGCGGCCAACTCCACGATCGCTATAGCGGCGACAGCCGCGAGGGTGCGCTCTGCTATAACGCCTCGCCGCGACGCTCTGCGTCTGCGAGGAGGCTCCACGCACACCTATGCCGAAGCTCCGGGGCGGCGCCTGGCATCCGTACCGTAGGAAATGGGCAACGGAGCGGAAGCATTTGCCGTTGACCGACGTCGCAGCGGGCGCAGGATGGGAGGACGTGGAGACGCTGCTGAACTGCTACCAGCAGGCCACAAACGACGCGCTCCTCACTGTGATGAGTGAGGAGCGGAAGCTGCGAGACCGTGCGGTCGTACAGAGAGATGGATAACACAGCAAGTCGAGGCGTAACGTGAAGGCATTCCTTCGAGGCGCACTGGTCATTCTCGCTATCCCGATTGCTATCTCTGTGGGAATGTGCGCCGAAATTCCAACCGGCGTGCCATTGCCGGGTGGCATGATGGAAGGCACCGCGGCAACAATAGCTGCGTTCTTTGTTATTGCCCCAGTGACGTTCGCACTGGCGCTGGTCTTCGGAAACCTTGAGCTCACCAGGTACCTCCGCCTACGAGATCCGAATGACCAGCCTGTAACGATGCGCACCAAGCGACCGTCCACCCGCTACGCAGGAATTCTGCTTAGAGTCTTCCTCGTGGTGGTCGCGATTCCGATCGCGTTCGATGTAGGTTTTTTCGCCCAGATGCCGACGGAGCCTCGACAGTACGGAGGCGTCCCAACAATCCGGGTGTACCCCTACTTGGCCTGGTGTGTTGGCGCCGCTCTCGGGTTTGCCTTCGTGCTTCTCGTTGGGAACCGGCTAGTCAAGCGGTACCTGAGCAACTGAGCCAGTAAGAACAAAACTCCTCACCAAAGAGCGTGAGGAGCGAAAGAGCACGACCGTGGCTTCAGGTCGCGAAACGGGTAACAAACGGGTAATGCGTTTTGAAGCGACCACGCAACTCGTTGTATTGCAATCGGGACGGCGGGATTTGAACCCGCGACCCCCTGAACCCCATTCGCGTTGAGGGGGCCAAAGTACGGCAAACTGACGGTTAGCTGCGTGAAATCGGGCATTGGCGCCGGATTTCACCTCCCGGATGACGGATTTTGCCGGGAGAAACGGACCACGAAACGGACAACGCGAGGGCGTGTGGCGATTTGCAGCGAACGGCCTGTACGATGACTCATTCCTCGAGCACGTAGCGGTCGCCAAGCGTGCGCTGTAGCTGCTGGTGTAGATCGGACGACCCCGCGCCCCGCTCCCAGCAATTGAGGTCGGTAGATGGTACCGCTACCCAAACGAACACGCCACCAGCAGCGCATTCGGGGCCGGGTACCCGTCAATGCCCCATGGGGAAAACAATGCCGGAATCGCGACCGCGTTCATTTCAGCGGTCTGTAGTCAACGGTGAGCCGAGAGCAGAATCGCGGACGGCACCGATGCGAGCCTCAGCTTGACGGCCTCGTTGAGGGTCCGTAGCATGAGCCTCTTCTGATTCGTTCGGGTAACTCGTATGCGCCGTCTCAGCGTGGTCGTGGTGTGCGGTGTTGCGCTGCTCGGGTTCACTGCCGTTCGGCTGTCTGCGCAGACAGGTGATTATCGCCGCGTGGTCGGCACGTGGGTCATGGATTCGACCAATGGGCCCGATGACCACGGACTCCCGAAGAGCGAGAAGCTCGTGATCACGACAACCACTAGGGGAATCCAAACCGGGATCCAAATCGTCGTCACCGAGGACGACGGGTCGGGCCCAAGCACGTCAACGCTCGACTGCCGATCAGCCCTGTCGCCCGCGCCGGCACCCAGCGCGAGCGGAGGCGCGGTGCAATGCGCCGTCAGCACGGCCGGTGACAGCGTGCTGTACACAGTCAAGAGCTTTCAGAACGGGGACCTGGTCGCCGCGGAGCAAGGTCGTCTGGTTGTGTTGAGCGGCGGGCGTTGGATGCGGGACGAGTACGACGCGGTCGAAGCGGGGGGCAAACCCGCCACGCATCATCGACATGTTTACAGAAAGACTGCCTAGTTGTTAACGCCATTGATCGCCGCCCCTCGTCACGCCCTTGCCGGCGTAGCACGTTGGCGGTAGAAAGCAATGAGGTCGGTGCCCGTCGTCTTTGTGCCAAGCTGGCGCAGCATGGTGGCCACTTGACCGCGATGGTAGGAGCCGTGATTCACGAGATGCTGCAGCATCTGCCAGAGCGGCTGCCCCTGGGCCTCCCCGGATGTGGTCTTGTAGGACACGACGCGCTGTAGATCCCCCGGCGTGAGCGCGGCGACGTGGTCCATCAAGTGCCGATCGATCGTGGCGAACCGGCCCCGCAACATCTCGAGATCGGGGAACTCGGCAGCGGCTGGCAACGCGGCCGGGACCCGACCGTGCCACCGCTCCAGCCAAACCCACTGCGCGCCGTAGATGTGCGCCAACGTATCGCGGACGGATTTGAAGCTGGACCCGAGATCACGCGTCAGCTGCTCGGGCGTAAGCGAAGCACAGGCGTCCAGGGTCCGACCGTTGGCCCAGGCATTGAATTCGTAGAGCAGGCGAACGTCTTCGAGATGCACACCGCCTCCTATGAGATCGATGGTCGCCGTGCCGGCCGGCAACCCGGCGGCTGGCGACGGCAGGCCTGCCCACACCCGCGTGCGCCTACATGCGAAACAGGTAGCTGACTTTCACGAAGAAGCTGTCCGATGTTCTCGTGAGCGCTGCGAGATGAAAAGATTCGGGCTCGGTGAGGTTGTTGCCGTACCCGAGAAACAGGACAGTGCCTGGCACCGGCTGGTACGCGAACAAGCCCTGGACCTCTACCGTGTTTGTCGTCGACCGTAGCGCGGGCGCGATGACGCCCGTGTTGGGGTCCTCGATGAACACTGGCAGCTCGGTGCGTGAAGCATCGCGCAGGTTATCGACGTAGAGGGCGTCGTATTGCGATACCAGCCGGAAGAAGATCGGCCGCGATAGCTGGTACTCGACGTCCAGCCGCGGAATGCGATGTTGGGCTACGAGCGAGTTGTCTTGGTGCCGTCGATAGGTCTGGGAATTGTAGAGCAACTGCGCGCGGATCTGACCCGTGGGGCGCCAATCGACGGTGAATGACAGGAAATCGATGTCGGCGGCAGCCCACTCGTAGAAATTCTCGTCGCGGCACCCGAGGTAATTCATGCGGAAGTCGAAATGCGCGAAGGCCGGCGTCTGGATTGAGAAGACGCAGTCGGTATTCGGAATCCGAGACGTGCCGACGAAGTGCGTGAACGTGGTGTCGCGGCCCGAGATGTGCCCCAGGTAGTAATACTGATAGAGCTGCGGGTCGTATCCGAAGTGCTCGAAGAACATCGCCCCCATGAGCTGCCAGCCGCCGAACAGGGTGGCGAACCCCGTGAAGTGGAATTCGCGGTCTTCCGTGGGTCCGCCGTCCGTGAAGTTCCGGTAGGTCCAGGTGTTCTGAAAGAAGAAATCCGGCGTGAAGGTCTGCAGGAATCCACCGGGGCTGAAGTAGATCGTGTATCGGTTGTCCGCCGTCAGCGCCGCGACGCCGGCGCGGCTCACGAAGCCGGCCCCCGGGGCCCACTCCGGGTCGACGCCCCTGACATTGTAGTTGAGGCCGAGGCTGCGGCCGGCGCGGATGAATCGTGCATCCCACAGCGGTCCGGCCCCATGAGAAGTCGAGGCGGGCAGCGTGTCGTTGACGTAAGGTGTATTCACGCGCTCGACACTCCCCGCCCCCTGGAGCGCGACCGAATAGATCTTGTTCCACGTGAACCGCGTGTCGACGCCGGCGACGCGGTTGTAGGAGCCGCCCGTCTCCTTGTCCGTGACCGTAAGACCGATCTGCGAGGCTTCACCGACATCCGTGAGCGTGCGCAACACATTGAAGAGCGGGTGCCCGGCGCCGCCGGCGAACGGGTTGCCCTCGTCGTCGAGCGCACCGAGGTACGCGACGTTGGTGTGGCCGATTTCGCCCGTCAGCTTCACAGCACCGATCGGAGCAACGACGTCACGCGTGTAGATGAGATTGTTCGGGACGTTGAACTGGTCGATTCCGTCCAGAAAGAACGGACGCTTCTCGGGATACTGCAGCGCGAGGCGCGGATCATATGACAGCTGCGTGACATTGGATTCGACCTCGGCGAAATCCGGGCGGAACGTGCCGTCGAGGGTCAGATTGTTTGTGACGCCGTACCGCACGTTGCCGCCGAATTCGGGCCGCTGCACGCCATACTGCCACCCGGGCCCGGTCGCGGGCGGCATGCCGACTGTTCGTGCCGTGACGATCGGATTGAGGTCGAGAACCAGCCCCGGGCTGATATCGGTCAACTCGGCCAGGGTCCCGGACTGGGCGAGGAACGAGGCGGCGGCGATCCGCGTGGGCACCCAGGTATCCATCTCCGCTGAATGCTGGATGTTTCGGATGATGTTGATCCCCCAGTCCTGCGGATTGCGCTGCTGAAACTTCAGGCTGCGGAACGGGATCCGCAGAGTCACCTCGAAGCCGTAGGGCGTAAGGTGGCCTTTGGACTCGTACACGAAGTCCGCGCTCAGATCCACGGGCGGCGGCCCGGTCGCAGACGCGTTGTAGGCTGTGGAGAGAACGCCTTCGGTGATGGTGCCATCCTCCTGTACCCCGAGCGGGTTGACGCCGAAGAGAACAGCATGGCGGCCGTGGACAAATGGTGTTAGGAGGATCTCGACATTGTCATTGCCGTCGATTTGATCGCGGTTGGCCAGCGTCGCGTGGACGGGGCCATGGGTCTCGAATGCCCGGATCCCGAAGTAGATCGCCGAGGGGCTATACCAGACGAGGACCTCCGTCGAATCGGAGGCAGGGCGGCCGTCGACGGGGAAGTACTCGGAGAATCCTGTAAGCCGCGCGGCTTGCCGCCACACTGGAGCCGTCAGCGTGCCGTCGATCGCGATGATCGTGTCCACTCGCGTGACGCGAACGTTCAGATGGTGTGCGCCGCCGTCGTAGACGCTCCCGGTCGGTGCGGCGGGCGAGTTCGCAGCGCGCCGATCGGGCTTGAACATCGACGCGCGATTGGTGTCCGCACGAGCAGTTGTGGCAGACGTCTCGATCGGTGGCCCCGCTCCCTGGGTGCGTGCGAGCGATGCCGCAGCGCAAGAGGCAGCGGCCCAGAGGGCGACGAAACGGTATCCACGGTGCGGCAACGTTGTACGCTCGCGATTCGGACATTGGGGTTCCGGGTCCCGAGGGAAAACGGCCCGGTTTCGCATTGCGAAGGTAAGGCAACGACGCGATCGCGCCACGGGCGAAGCCGGATTTCACCTCCCCTGGGGGTGAGACAATCGGCTGCGCGCGCTTGTGATACGAGAAGCGAGCGCAAGCATCGAGGCGCTCGATCGTATCGAGACCGCGTCCTCCTCATTGCGAGCCGGCGGGCCGGTCGCAGACGCTCTGTTCTGAGTCGGTAGAAAGTCGAACATGGACCGCGCAGGTCCCTCGGCGTCAGCCAAGGGACACGACAGAATCTCGGCCCGACGGTGGCCACCCCACCAATCAATCTGACCCACCGATCATTTAGGCGGATCCTTCGTCCCCGAAATGACCGCCCGCCTCTCCGCGGTCGAAAGCGATCGCGAAGTTGTGCGCTCCATCTGGACAGACGATTGAGCTCTCACCGTGTGAGTCAGTGCGGCGAGAACAGGCAGCGACCAACGACTGAACATGCGTTGGCCTAGCAAAAGGCTGTCCTTCAGACGGCCGGCCCGCGGCAGGCGTTACTCGCCTATCACCGCTTGCGCCCAAACTATCACGCCTAGTGTGAGGAGAGGCAGCCGTGGCAGCGCCTGCACCTGAGCATCCAATGCTGGTGACTACCATCACCGCCAAAGCCACTACGGTTGAATATCCTGATGGTCTCCTGGTAATAGGAAGACGAAATGCGCAAGATCTCCTAGTGGCGGCCTTCCTCGTGCCGGTCACAGCCGTCGGCCAGTCGCAAGACAAGGCGATCATCCAAATATGCCAGGCCGCGGGCAATACTACTGGGGCTTGCTCAGGGACCGACGGTTCGGATGCCCGTGAACGAGAGCGTGTCGCGGAACAGCGCAGGGCAGATGAGGAGCAGGCGGCGGAGCAGCAACGGCAGAGCGAGGCCCAGCGGCAGGCGGACGCTGATCGAGAGGCCTACGAGAAGGAGCACGCCGCATACGAGAGACAGCAGGCCGCCTACGAACACGAACGCGCCGATGAGCAGCGCCGGGCCGACGAGGAACGGGCAGCTAATGAGCAGCGCGTGGCTGACGACGCACGGCAGCAGGAGGAAGAGCGAGCTGCGCGCTCTCAGGCCAGCTATCAGCAAATGATGGCCGGGCATAGACAGGCTGCCGAGGAAAGGACCTTCAACGGCGAGCTTGACAAGGCCAAGGCCGACGAGGCGCAAGCAATCCCGCCGACGCCAGGCAGTACAGCAGACCTTATCAGCCAGTATGAAGCGAGGGAACCCAAGCGGAAGGCGGACAGTGCAGCGGCAGCCAAAGGCAAGCCGTGAAGGCCATTACCGTCACTGCTCATCGTCTGCATCGCCAGAGTTCGAGCGCGAGCCGCGTCAACGGCGATTCAGTGCTCGGTCAGGAGGTCGCGCACAACTGACGGCGTAAGCGGTGCATGCGGCCCGGCTGACATCGCCGCGGAGAATCACACGCGGAGTCGGCCCACGCCCTCGCGCTGGCGGCTCTCTTATCGACCTCGCTCCCTCCGCCACCGCTCCGCCGTCTTGGCCGGAGGTTTCATCCGGTTATGAGCAGCGCGTTCGAAGTCGTCGCGCCACGCCGCGTCCGACGCGTTTAGATCTTCCCTCACCAGCGCGCCCGCTAGTAGCCAGTTGGTCCATCGCCGGATTCCCGGATGGGAAACTGTTGGACTCCCAATCAGCTTCAGTTCATCAATGGGACGGCAAACTAGCAGACCGAACATAGTTCGACCGGTGGATGGCGCGACACTGCAACGCTACTACGGTGCTATCAACAAGCCACAAGCGTCGCGCTTCTCGCCGTGACGGCCGAGGAGCGGAAGTTGCGAAACACCTCCGTGATTGCGGCCACTTCGCGAGAAACGGACTACGAAAGGGACAACGACCTGAGCACTTCGACCCGTAAGTGGTTGTAGATCAATGCTGAACAGAGCGCTTGAACAAGCGCACCCGTGCACCCCATTCGATCTCAGGGGGACCAAAGTACGGCAACCTGCCGCTTAGCTCGCTGAAATCGGGCATCGGCACAGGGAGTTCACAACCCAGAATGACGGACTTTGCCGGGAGAAACGGACTACCAAACGGACCAAGCGTGCCCCTCCTATCGGGCTGGTCCAGCGGTCGAGGTGGCGATTATTTTCTCGAGCCGCGGATTGCCGCGCAATGACGCGAAGCGTGGGTCTATACGCAGGCTCCCGAGGGGACAGAAGGGAATCCTAGAAAGCGAGTCGAGCACGTCGAGAGTTTTTTGCTGCTTGCCAACGCGCGCGTAAATCGTAGCGAGTTCGAGCTGAATAATTGGCCGAAGAGACCGTCCTTGGTCACAGGTAGAAGGGCAGCGCCACGCTCTCCCTCGCGAATAGCTCCGTCTTTGTCACCGACATAAGCCAGCGCCAACCCGAGCAGAAGGTGCTGGCTTGCGTTATCCGGAGCTCGCTTCACGTTGGCCTCGAGCGCCGGCAGGGCCCTCTGGGCATAGGTGCCTGATCGCAAGTCGTCGTGGTGGAACGCGTACTGTTGCGCGAATACCATCGCCCAAGTGCCCGAATCGTTGTCGAAGGACGACGGGCCAAGGCTCAACAACACCTGCTCCTGCGCACTATCAAGAATCCAAGCCTCATCGCCGACGCCGCTGTTCGCGGCTAGGTAGGCGACAAGCTCGCCTTCGTTGACGGTTGCCGGAACGGCGTGTAGTACTGCTCGCGCCCCAGCGAGGTCGCCGTCGCACATTGATGCGGCGGCGCGATTTTGTATGTACCGCAGTGCCGCTGGCTCAAGTGCAATGGCGCGGTCATACGCCACACGTGCTTCCTCACCGCGACGAAGCCAGAGGTAGGAAGCGCCGAGGATGAAGAAGGCTTCAGCGAAACGCGGGTCAAGAGTGGTGGCTCGCTCGAGGCGCGCAACCGCCGCGTCCGGGCGACTTGCAAACAAGTCTGTGAGCCCAGCCGCGTACAGCAGGCCCGCATTATTCGGCGCACGCTCGAGGGCAATCGAGTCGAGCGTTAGCGCGCGAGGGTAATTCCGCTCCACTTCGTTGTAATAAACACTCATGGCCTCCAGTGCTTCCGGTAAATCGGGAGCCAACATCAACGCCCTCTCTGCTGCTATGCGCGCGGAGTCATGTACAACTGGCGACGGATCGATAAGCATCAAGAGAGTATAGGACCGCGAAAGCCCTGCCCAGGCGAGAGCAAAGCCGGTATCCAGGCTGACGGCTTGTCGGTAAGCTCCGATCCTGCGTCGGACACTGCCAGCATCGTCCCCAATTCGCGAGACCTCCTCGCCGCGTAGATAAGCCACATAAGCGTCGAGGTTCTGCGTGGGACGCATGGACAGCGTCTGCTGTGCAGCGGGGGTCAACCTCACTTGCAGCGCGGATGCAACCTGCCGGGCGATGTCGCTCTGAACCTGAAAGACATTGGTCAGCGGTGCGTCGAAGGGCGCTTCCCACCTACTCGTCGGGCTCCTCACGTCGATGACCTGCACCAGCTCAGGCTCCACACGCACCCGGCTCGCTCCATTCTGCGGCTTGCTCCAGCGGACGCGGCCAACCAGGAGATAGCGCACCCTGAGCTCACGACCAATTTCTTCCTGCGGCTTGGTGGTGCGGCGATACTGATTCGAGGTGGCGCTCGAAATCACTTCGAGAGCAGGGAGCGCAGCCAGCTTACCGCGAACTTCGTCGGTGATGCCGTCGGCGAAATAGTTGTCGGCCGAGTCTCCGAGGTTGTCGAAGGGGAGCACCGCAATGCGGACCGGCCCCACGGCCGTTGACGGGCCTCCCTGACGCGTTCTCCAGAACACGGACGCTCCAACGACCATCACCAATCCCAGTATTCCAGCTGCCACCATTGACCAGCGGCGCCGCGTGCGTACCGCAGCAACTCGGCTACCTGACCCGAAGGCAGCGCGCTCCGCAGTCTCCAGTGCTTTCGCGAAATCCCCAGCGGTGGCGTACCGATCCGCCGGCACTGGGGCCAGCGCCTTCCGCACCACGTCCTCGACCCCCTCCGGCACGCTCGGCCGCACGCGGCGGATCGACGGCACCTCCCCAGCGCGCATCTTCGCCGCAATGGCCTGCGCCGTCGGTCCTGGAAACGGGGGCTCACCCGTGAGCATCTCGTAACACACGGCGCCCAGGCTGTAGATGTCGGTCGACGGATCGAGCGCCTTCTCTCCCGCGGCTTGCTCGGGACTCATATAAGCGGGTGTGCCCACCGCGATCCCCGTCGCAGTCAGCGTCTCCCCCGGCACCGACTCGGCGAGCGCCCGCGCGACGCCAAAATCCGCCACCATCGCCTGCCCACCCACGAGCAGTATGTTCTCCGGCTTGATGTCCCGATGGATCACGCCATGCCGATGCGCATAATCCAACGCGAGCGCGACCTCGCGCGTGATTCGCACCGCGTCCTCGACCGAGAGCTGGTGTTGTCGGCGCAACCGGTCGCGTAACGACTCACCCTCGATGAGCGGCATCGTGAACCACAACGCGCCCGACGGCGTCTGGCCGGAATCGTAAACGGAGACGATGTGCGGGTGCTGGAGACTCGCCGCTAACGTGATCTCGCGCCGGAACCGCTCCGCACCGAGGCTGGCGGCGAGCTCGGGCCGCAGCACCTTGAGGGCCACCCGGCGGCCGTGCTTGGTATCCCGCACGGCGAACACGGTAGCCATACCGCCGCGGCCCAACTCCCGCTCGACCGTGTAACTGTCGGGAGATAGGTCCTGCAGGAAGCCGTCGACAGAAGAAGCTGCCACCCAGAGCTCCAGAGCGTGGACGACTGCGCTCCAAGCTAGGTGTAGGGCGGACCACGGGCCAGCGCTACACTAGGGCTGCTCCCGCTGGCGTCGGTCGAGGCCCTTGATGAGGCCTGAGACCATTCGGGAGATTTCCTCGAGATCAGCGCGCAGCCGTTCGTGGTCAGCCGCGGGAAACACCCGTCGACGCAGCGCGATCTCGAGAAGGGGGACACATTCTCGCACGCTCCCCCGTGCGATGCCGAAGAAGTTGCGCCGATCAGCGATGGTGAATCGGCCATTCCCCTCGGCGAGATTGGTAGCGATCGACAAAGCGGCGCGATTCAGCTGATCGGCCAGGAAATAGTAGCCGCGTGGGAATCGGCGGGTGGCCGTGCACACCGCATCCGCGAAAGCGACACTTTTCTGGTAGACCAACAACCTCTCGAATGAGAACGCCACGGCGCGCAACACTGCCTGTGAGCGTCACCGTGGCGTCAGTGCAGAAAGGTGAAAGGAGAAAGGAGACCGAGGAGCGCGGCCTCCTGGCGCACTTGTTATCCAGGCCGCCCAAGCTCTGTGTCTCCTTTCTCCTTTCTGTGTCGCTCCTCTCTATTTTGGCCCGCTGTGCGGGCCAAAATCGGGACGGCGGGATTTGAACCCGCGACCCCCTGAACCCCATTCAGGTGCGCTACCGGGCTGCGCTACGTCCCGTTCACCGGTGTCCGAGGAAACGTAGGCGCAGCCCCGTGCCGGGACAACCAGCGCCATACGCTCCGGACCCGGCGCCCCACCCACCGATCCCCCGGCGCCCTTGCGGTTACCGCTGGACCGTCAGCAGATGGTAGTGGCGCTGGCGGTACGCCACCCACGAACCCAGGGGAATCCCAGCATGAGCGATCGGTGGCGACGGTTCGCCGGCGTCGGTATGGCGCTGGTCGCAGGGTGTGCGGGCCGCGCGCACGGTCAGCCGGCCCCCGACCGGTCGAGCCATCATACGTACGAGCTCAAGGGCTTCCGTCTCGAGAGCGGCGTCACGCTGCCCAACGCGACGCTCGTCTACGCCACGTATGGCCACCTGAGTCCTCGACGCGACAACGCCATTCTGCTCCCGTCGCACTACATGGCCGACCACCACGGCTACGACTGGTTGATCGGCCCGACGCTCGCACTCGACACCACGCGCTATTTCCTGATCGCGACGGAGATGTTCGGCAACGGCCATTCGTCGTCGCCGAGCAATACTCCGGAACCGTTTCATGGCCCGCGGTTTCCGGTGACCACGATCCGCGACAACGTCGCCGCCGTTGCCGAGATGTTGAGCAGTCTGGGCATCACACATCTCAAGGCCGTCATTGGCTTCTCAATGGGTGCGGAGCAGGCGTTCCAGTGGGCGGTGAGCCACCCGAGCTTTATGGATCGCATTGTCGCCACATCCGGGACCGCGAAATGCTACGCGCACGGTGTCGTCCGTCTCGAGGGTCAGATTGCCGCCCTCGAGGCCGACGAGAACTTCCGAGACGGCGACTACACCCAGGAGCCGGTACGCGGCCTTCGAGCGTTCGGCACCGTGTGGGCCGGATGGCTGTTCTCGCAGGAATGGTGGCGTCGGGAGCTGTGGCGTTCGATGACACCACCGCCTACGTCAGCGACCGATGCGCTGGCCCACATTGTCAAGGGCTTCGAAGGCCAGGACGCAAACGATTACATCCTGCAGGCGCGCACGTGGGAACGCCACGACGTGGGAACGACCCCGGGCTTCAATGGCGATGTCGAGCGCGCGCTTCGCTCGATCTCGGTGCCCGTACTGTACATGCCGTCGGAGACAGACCTCTATTTCCCGATCGGCGACGCCAGGTACGAGCGACAGTTCATCCCACGCGTAGACTTCGAGCCGATTCCTTCGCTCTGGGGTCATCCGGCCGGCGCAGCCCCGGATTCGGCCGATGCGGCCTTTCTGAATTCGCACATCCGCGCGTTCCTCGAGCAACCGGCTGCGCCGTAGCTCACCGCGCGCGACGGGTCGGTGGTGGCGCTTCGGGGGCGACGCGCGCAGTTTCTTAGCGTCGTCACCCCTCACCTACCAATTGCGCCGCTTGTCCCGACTCACCGCCGCTCTGCTCGCGCTCGCGGTCAGCGGCTGCGTGCACGCCAGGCTGCAGCCGATCGCGCCGGCCGACACCGGCCTCAAGCAACACTCGATCTTTGTCGACCATGATGGCAGACCGCTCGCGCCGCGCGTCGACTCCGGCGGCGTGCAACTCGGTCCCCAGGAGTACGGCGCGTACCTGCACGAGATGCTCGATGCCGTGCGCGCGAGTGGCAAGCATCAGATCCTGGTGTGGGTCCACGGCGGGTTGGTGCCACTCAGCACGGGATTCGAGCTGACGCGTCGCATCGTGCACGACATTGTGGCCGACTCGACGCAACGGGATGTCTATCCGATCGCGATCAACTGGGAATCAGCGCTCGAGAGCTCGTATCTCGAGCACTTGACGTCGATCAGGCAAGGAGAGCGGGAAACGCGGCCGGTGGTCGTCCTGTTGACGACCCCGTTGTACCTGCTGGCCGACGTCGGGCGGGCGGCGACGCGGGCACCGGTCGTCTGGTACGGACAGGCGTCCCGCTTCGTCGAGAGTGATTATCCGGACCGCGTGCAGCAAGGCGCGCAGCAGCTCACGGCGGCGATGGATTCCGTCCTCGTCCCGGGCACGGGCGCCCATCCCGGGGCCATTGCGTTGTCGATCGGTGAGTACCATGCGACCACGCTCGAGGATGTGGCGCGCTTCGCCAGTCTCGTGTTCATCCCGTTCAAGATGCTCGGCACCTTTGCGATCGATTGGGTGGGTACACCCGGCTGGCAGGTCATGCACCGACGCACCCAGCTGATGTACCGTGCGACCGGTGAGTGGCGGGCCGTCGACAGCTCGGCCCACTACCTGCCGCCGACCGGCGCGGTTGCCGTGTTGCTCGATTCGCTCGTCGGGCTCGCAAACGCGGACTCGACGCGACATTACAGGGTGACCGTCATCGGCCACAGCATGGGCACCATCGTGGCGTCGGAAGCCATCCGGACGCACCCACGCCTGCCGATTTCGTCGATCGTGTTCATGGGCGCGGCGGCATTGATCCGCGAGTTCGCCATTGACGTGCTGCCATATCTCGAGGCACATCACGAGACCCGCTTCTACAACGTGATGCTGCATCCGATCAGCGAACGCCGCGAGTCCTACCTGGCGGACCTCGCGCCGGACGGCAGCTTGCTCGAGTGGGTCGACGGATATTTGTCCTCGCCGGAAACCGGACTCGATAGGGTGGTCGGGAAGTGGAACAACGTGATCGTCGCGAGCAGCATCATCCCGGACTCCGTGCGCGGCCAGGTACACTTCAAAGCGTTCGGCTATCGCGATGGCCACGGATATGGGAAGCATCGCGACAAGCCAAATCGCCACGGCGACTTCGATGAGCCGGGGGTCCCGTTTTGGCGCTGCGACTTCTGGCAGCCAACGCCGACGAGAGCGTTGTGTCAGAGCTGACTAGCGGCTCACCGTCCTCGCACGGACAACGTCGACAGTCGACCCGTGTTCGATGTCGAAGGCGGCGAGTTGATCTGGCTCGACGTGAATAGTCTCGGCCACGTAGTCAGCGCCGGAGTCGCCGACCCGGTGCACCACCAGCCACCGAGCTACGCTCAGGGAGTGCACATGAACGTCGGTCGCTACCAACAGCTCGCGCGTTTCGCCCTCGCAATTCTGGCTCTGGCGCCGGCGCTCGCGCGTACCCAGGCCCCGAGTGAGGGGAAGCCCCGTGCGGCGAAATCCCCGGGACCGTCGGCCGGTGTCCGACCCGTCGGCCCGGCGGCCAACGGTGTGCGCGAGCTCGATGACACGGCGGCGCTCGGAAATTTCATGGACGGCGCGATGCAGGCCCACATTGACCAGTTGCACATCCCGGCAGCGGTCGCGGTGGTGATGAAGGACGGACGCGTGCTGTACGCCCGGGGCTTCGGCAACACGGATATCGCCCGCGGCACTCCAGTGGATCCGGCCACGAGCCTGTTTCGCATTGGTTCGATCTCCAAGCTCTTCACCTGGACGGCGGTGATGCAGCTCGTGGAGCAGGGGAAGCTGAACCTCGATGCGGACGTCAACACGTATCTCAAGGAATTCAAGATCCCGCCCACCTACTCCCAGCCCGTCACGTTGCGTTCGCTCATGACGCACTCACCGGGTTTCGAGGACGGGGCGCTCGGCTATCTGATTCTGGATGACTCGTCTCGCGTGCAGCCGATCGCGGTGACGCTCCAGAAGCACATGCCCGAACGGGTGCGACCGCCGCTCGAGCTCTCCTCCTACTCGAACTACGGGGCGGCGCTCGCCGGACTCATCGTCCAGGACGTGAGCGGACTCCCATTCAATGACTATATCCGCCGGAACATCCTGGAGCCGCTCGACATGCAGCATGCGACGTTTCAGGAGCCGGTACCGCCCGCGATACGGGGCGATGTCGTGACGGCGTACGTGCGCGAGAACGGTGTCTTCGTCGCCAAGCCGTTCGAGTACATCGCCGGATTCCGGCCGGCCGGGTCGGGCTCCTTCTCGGGGCTCGACATGACGCACTTCATGATGGCGCACCTCCAAAATGGTCGTTACGGGAACGCGCAGATCCTCCAGCCCCAGACCGTGGAGCTCATGCACCACACGGCGTTCGCCAACGACCCGCGGCTGCCGGCCATGGATTTGGGTTTCTATCAACAGCGGTGGAACGGTCAGGCCGTGATCGGTCACGAAGGCGATACGGAGCATTTCCACAGCGCGATGTTCCTGATCCCGGACCACAACGTGGGGATCTTCCTGTCCTATGACGGCGACGGCGGCCCTCCGGCGCGAGACGCGATGCTGCGCGCCTTCTTCGACCGCTATTTCCCGGCACCGGCGCCGGTCGTCACCGATCCTTCGACGGACTTCGCTCGCTCGGTCGCGCCGTATCTCGGCGCGTATCGTTTCGCTCGCCACAGCTCGAGCAAGATCGACAAGGTGATGGTCCTCTTCGAGCCGCCTATCCGCGTCTCCGTGCTGCCGAAGCAGAGCCGTCTCCTCGTCACTGGCCTGGCCGACGACGGCGGCGAGTACGCACCGGTGTCCCCTGGCCTTTTCCAGCAAGTCGAGGGTCATCGGCAAATCGCCTTCCGGGTGGATTCGATGGCGCACGTGATGCGGCTCTCGGCGGACGACTTCCCGTTCATGGGGACCGAGCCTGTGCCGTGGAATGAGATGCCCTCCCGCTGGTACACCGTGATGGGCATCAGCACGCTGCTATTCATTGGCGTGCTCATCAACCTCTTCTATGGTCGCCGCGACATTCGCGCGATGGCGCCCGAGGACAAGCGTGCCGTGCGGCTCGAGGCGCTGACGGCTGCCTGGTACTTCCTGACGCTGATCGCGATCGGCGGGGTCGTCGCTGCCAACTCGTCGACCCTTGGGGGCCAGATCCCGACATCATTACGCGTCGTCCTCGCCATGCCCGTGGTCTTCGTGCTGCTGACGGTGCTCCTGGTATGGGCGACGATCCGCGTATGGATGCGGGGCTCGTGGACGTGGTGGCGGCGTTCGCGTTTCAGCCTGGTCACGCTGGCCGCGGTGCTGGTCTGCCTCTTCTTCAATACCTGGAACCTGCTGGGGTGGCGCTTCGGCTGAGCGCAGAGCCACGCTACGAGACATTGTTGACGGGCGCGCACGGGCGCGCCCGTCGCTTCCTTGCCCCCGCCCGATTCGCGGTACACCCTTCGGCATGCCAATACGCCCCCTTGCCATCTCAGCTGCGCTGGCAGCGTTCGTCGCCACATCGGGTCCAGCGCGTGCGCAGACGCCGTCGTCCTTCACGGTCGCACAGATCCTCAGCTATCCCTACCCGTCGGAACTCGTGGCGGCGCCCGCGGGTGCGCGCATCGCGTGGGTCATCGACAAGCAGGGGGTCCGCAACATCTGGGGCGCGGACGGTCCGACGTTCGCCGCGCGGCGGGTGACTGCCTACTCGCAGGATGATGGGCAGGAGCTGACCAACCTCTCTCTCACGCGCGACGGACAGACGATTGTGTACGTGCGCGGCGGCGATCATGACGCGAACTGGCCGGCGGAGGGCGGGCTCGCGCCGGACCCCGCGGCATCCGCGACGCAGCCGAAGGTACAGGTCTGGGCGGTGCCGTTCGCCGGTGGCACGCCCCGCCTACTCGCGGACGGCGACGAGCCGGCGATCTCTCCGCGCGGCGACGTCGTGGCCTTCATTCGCGATCACAAGGTCTGGTCCGTGCCACTCGACGGGAGCAAGCCTGCGGCAACCCTCGTGTTCGATCGGGGCAACGCGAGTGCGCTCGCCTGGTCGCCCAGTGGCGATGCGCTCGCATTTGTCTCGACACGCGGCGATCACAGCTTCGTAGGGATCTTCACGTCCGACAGCGCACCCGTGCGCTACCTGGCGCCAGCGACCGCGCGGGACGACAATCCCGTCTGGTCGCCCGATGGTCGGCAGATCGCATTCGTCCGCCGGCCAGGCGCCGGCGGCCCGCCCCGAACGCTACTCGAGCGACATCCCGACCCGTGGGCGATCTGGGTCGCCGATGCAGCGACCGGCGAGGGGCATGCGGTGTGGACGAGCCCCGAGACCCTGCGAGGGTCCGAGACCCGCGTGGGTGATGGAGCTCACCTCGCGTGGCTCACGGGCGATCGCATCCTGTATCGAGGAGAGCTCGACGGCTGGCCCCATCTCTACGCGGTGCGACTCGCTGGGGGCGAGCCGACGCGACTCACATCCGGATCATTCATGGTCGAGGATGTCGCGCAGGCCCCCGGCGGATCGTTCGTGGTTTACAATGCGAACACAGGGCGCGACTCCAGCGACGACGACCGCAGGCACCTGTATCGGGTGAACGCCAGTCAAACGGCACCGGTTCCGCTCACGACGGGCGATGGGATCGAGTGGGGGGCCGTCGTGACCGGCGATGGGCGGACGGTGGCGTTCATCGGCGCGGGCTCTCGGACGCCGCCGCTCGTGTCCGTGCTGCCGGCGGATGGTGGCACGCCCCGGTCGCTCACTCCAAACGAGATCCCCGCAGACTTTCCCACGGCGCAGCTGGTCGTGCCGCGCAAGGTCGTGTTTCGCGCAGAGGACGGTCTCTTGGTGCATGGCCAGTTGTTCGAGCGGCCCGGGGTCGGCAAGAAGCCGGCGCTGATTTTTGTGCATGGAGGGCCGCCGCGACAAATGCTGCTGGGCTGGCACTACATGGACTATTACTCCGGCTCGTACGCGATGAACCAGTACTACGCCAACCATGGGTATGTGGTGTTGAGCGTCAACTACCGGCTCGGCATCGGCTACGGTCACGAGTTCCATTACGCAGAGGACGCAGGCCCCTTCGGCGCATCTGAGTACCGTGATGTGCTCGCGGGGCGCGCATTCCTCGCGACCCTGCCAGAGGTCGACAACGCGCACGTCGGCATCTGGGGTGGTTCCTACGGCGGCTTTCTCACCGCGCTGGCGCTGGCCCGCAACTCCAACCTGTTTGCGGCCGGAGTGGATCTCCACGGCGTGCACAACTGGGTATCGGACGACGCCAGTCGGTTCGCTGCGCTGCAGCAGCGCTTCGAGCACGCCGACATTGATCGTGCGATGCAAGTTGCCTGGGAGTCATCCCCCGTCGCGTCGATCGCGAGCTGGCGTTCGCCTGTCCTGCTCATCCAGGGGGACGACGATCGCAATGTCCACTTCAGCGAGATGGTCGATCTCGTGCAGCGTCTCACGGTCGCGTCCGTACCGTACCAACAGCTCGTCATTCCGAACGAGATCCACGGCTTCCTGCGCTACCAATCCTGGCTCACGGCGGACAACGCCGCGGTGCGGTTCTTCGACGCGACGCTGCGGGGCGAGAAGGTCGCAGGCGCTACGGCCACGGGCCCCACAACAATGGCCCGACCCTAGCGATCCTGGCTCGCACAGCGAGTCCCCCACGGGCCGTGACGCGGGGTCGGACAAAACGCCTTCAGCCATGGCCCTGCGCGACATGCAGCGCTGGCGCCCGACGAGTGCTACCTTCTTCTCGCGCCAACGGCCGATAATTCCCCCTTGAGGATACAGACATGCACGTCACATTGATGGATGCCAACGGCTTCACGCACGATGTCCATGACATTCCGAGTCCACTTCCCCGCGGCATGCGACGGGTCGGCGGGACCGACGCCGAGCACCCCGGCGTCCGCGAGTACCACCGCGTGGGGTCCACCAGCAAGTACCGCGAAGCCACGACGCATACGGACATGACCAAAGCTCACTGTGTTTGCGATACCTGCCCGTCGCCTCACGACCGACGAGTGCTCTTTGCTGCGCCGTACAACGATGGCGTCGCGTTTGTGTGCGCGGACTGCTATCCACGCTTCGCAGGGCCTGCTGACTGAGAGGGTTCGACCCACGCTCCGGTGGCTCACAGATTCGAGGAGGAGTACGACAGTGCACACGCTGCGTCGCGTCCGAGGGGTCACTGCCTCGGTGTCAATGGTCGCCATCGTCGGCGTCGTGGGGATCCGGTGCACCGCTCAGCAAGAGAGCGGCGCCTCAGAGGCCAGCGCGAAGGGCCCCAGCGCAGCCTCGATGATGGCCGCGCACCCGCCGCGCACGTGGCGGGCAAAGTCGAACCGCGAAATGATGGCCATGCGCGACGGCAACGAGCCTGGTCCGGACTTCACCAAGCGCTTCAGCAAGCACCTGGCGCAGGTCACAATGCGCGACGGAGCGGAAATCCACACGGAGATCTACACGCCGCTCGATCAGGCGGAGCCCTTGCCGATCATTCTGGTCCGCTCGCCGTACGGACTCAGCCCCGACAAGTATGGGTATGCGGCCTGGTTGCGCGAATACCAGCACCTGATGAAGGACGGCTACATCTTCGTCTTCCAGGACACGCGCGGCCGCGGCGCTTCAACCGGGCACTACGTCTCGCTCAGCCCGATGCGCGACACGTCCGTCCCGAAGTCCACCGACGAGTCGACAGACACGTACGACTCCATCGATTGGATCATCAAGAATGTGCCCCGCAACAACGGTCGAGTAGGCACGCTCGGGATTTCATACGGAGGCTTTCTCACGACGAGAGCGCTCGTGAATCCACACCCGGCGCTCAAGGCAGCATCACCACAGGCGACCTGCGTCGACATGTTCACCGGCGACGATTTTCACCACAACGGCGCGTTCCGGCTCGAGTACGCGTTCATGTGGATCGCAGCCATGGAAACGGGCGTGAGCCGATCCGCGATCCTGGGTCGATACGACAACTACGATCGCTTCCTGGAACTGGGCCCGCTCTCGAACATCAACAAGGAGATCTTCCACGGGAAGGCGCCCAGCTGGAACGCCTTCGACCAGCACCCGAACGAGGACGACTACTGGGTGAACGAGATGTGCAGCGTGCTCCCGCACATCCAGGCCCCGGTCACGGTCCCCACCCTCAATGTCGGCGGATGGTTTGATGCCGAAGACCACTTCGGCGCGATCGAAGCCTACAAGAAATACGAGCAAGGAGACACGCACGGGATCAATTTCCTCGTGCTCGGGCCGTGGTTCCACGGCGGTTGGACGTTCAGCGACGGCCGAACACTGGGAGCCGTCGATTTCGGCAGTAACACGGCCGAGTGGTATCGGGAGAACGTCGAACGCCCCTGGTTTGCGCACTGGCTCAAGGACAAGCCGGCCGTCGACTTGCCGGAGGTCCTCGCTTTCCGGACCGGGGCGAACCAATGGGAGCACTACGATGCATGGCCCCCGAAAACCGGCATCACAGAGACTCAGCTCTATTTGCGCGCTGGCAGGACGCTGTCGTTCGATCCCCCGTCTGAGTCCGGTACCGCGCGCGACCAGTATGTGTCGGACCCGAGCAGGCCCATCCCCTACGTTCCGCGCCCGATCACCTATGACGGCTGGCCGGAATGGCAGCTGGCGGACCAGCGATTCGTTGACGGACGGCCGGACATTCTCACCTATCAGACCGCACCGCTCAAGCAGGACGTGACGATCACCGGCGAGCCGATCGCACACCTGTTTGCCGCAACGACGGGGTCAGATGCCGATTGGGTCGTCAAGCTCATCGACGTCTATCCCGACTCCGTCGAGCCGGCGGACATGGGCGGCTTCGAGTTCATGCTGGCCGAAGAGGTATTCCGCGCGCGGTATCGCGAGGGCTTCAAGGTCCCGAAGCCCGTCACGCCGGGTCAGATCACGCCCTACACGTTCAGCCTGCGCTCACGCGACCATACGTTCAAGGCGGGCCATTGGATCATGGTGCAGATCCAGAGCACGTGGTTCCCGCTGATCGATCGGAACCCGCAGACGTACGTGCCGAACATTATGAGGCCGTGCAGGGCGACTTCCGAACCGCAACGCAGAGCATTACCGCTCGCACGAGTACGCGTCGCACGTGAGCTTGCCGGTGAACTCGCGCTGACTATCGACTCACCTGCAGGACGTGCAGCGGTGCCTTGGCAGAGGCCGCAGGTGGCGGCGTGCCCTTGACGACTCGCCACAAGATGTCGTTGAACACCGCGTCGTTCACGCGGTCGGGAGCACTGAAGTCGAGTCGCGACGACAGGCGCGCCGCCTCCGTCCCGGGCGGGTTCATCTCGTTCATGTCGCTCTGCGCGGCGACAGCCTTGTACGGAGTGAGGTCTGGCGTCGAGGAGAACACATTGGTGAGCGGCCGACTGAAGTAGTCGTACTTCGACAGACGGCCGAGGTGGAGGATGTCCTCGATCGCCGCCACCACATTGACCGTATTGACGAACCGGTGATATGTGCCCGGCCGATTGTACGGCGACATCACGAGCAGGACTGATCGATGGCTATCGATGTGGTCCGGCCCCGCTTGGGCGTCGTCCTCGAGCACGAAGACCACCGTCTCCTTCCAGAACGGTGAGCGCGACAGGGCATTGACGATTCGGCCAAGGGCGAGATCGTTGTCGGCCATGAATGCGCGTGGAGTGTGATAGCCGGCCCGCGCCGCCGCATTGTGATCGTTGGGGAGATGCAGGATCTCGAGGGCGGGCATTGCGCCGACCCGCACGAACCCATTGAGCTCGGCGATCCACGCGTCCGCGCGCGTTTGATCAGGGATCTTGAGATCGAAGGGTGGATAGGTCGGGCTGACGTCGGGGCCCAGCCGGCGCTGGGTCACCGGCCACCCTTCTGACACGACCATCTCGCCATAGTCCCGGAAGGTGACCCCGTGCTTCGCCGCCAGGTCCCAGAGGAATCCGTCGATCGGCTCGTCGCTCTCCTCGCCGTCGACGGTCTCGCGCTTGTCCGCGTATGCCGATGGAACCAGTCTTTCGCCATACACGGTCACGTCGGCCGCCGTCGCCCATAGATGACCCTGCGAGCTCACTTCACCGCTCGTGAAGAAGCGATCGTACAGTCCGAAGCGCTCGGCCAGCGCGTGATGGTTGGGTGTCACACGGCGGCCAAAGAACACGAGGCTCGTGTCTCCGTCACCTGACGGGATGTCGCCGAAGACCTGATCGTATGTGCGATTCTCCTTGATGATGTATACGACATGCTTGAACGATGGATAATGACGCGGGAGCGCGTGCGTACTCCACGCACCGGCCGCGGCAACCCGGCTCGAGCCGTCAGCCAGCGCCGAAGCATTGGGTCGGTCCGGCGTGATGCGGAGCGTCCCGGAGAGCTGACCCAACGCGTACCCAAAGGGACGCGTGATGGGCTGGCCCGGAATCGGGCCGTCCGGATTGGGGCCGCTGCCGTGTCCCTTCGCGTTCAGGATCAGCAGGTCGCTCCCGTCATCAATCACGTCGGTTGGATACCAGTCGGTCGGCAGACGCCCCAGAAGCGGGTCGGCCGCAGAGGATGACCGTTGCCCCGCGCGTTCGGCGGAGACATTGAAGACGGCGACGGCGTTGTTGCCCGCTTCGGCGACGAACAGCTTCGACTCGTCCCGCGACAGCGCGAGGGCGTTGGGCGACACGCCCTCCGACGGCGCGCCGGGGGCGGCGTCGCTCAGATAGCGCACCGTGCGGGTCCTGGTGTCAACGACCGCGATCTGGTCCGTCTCACTCAGGGCGACGAAGAGACGGGAGCCGGACGCGTTCGAGAGCAAGGCCGATGGCCGCGGACCGACGCGCAAGCGACCGGCGTAGCGCAGCCGGCCGTCGTCCATTCTCATGAAACATTGAGACCGTCGTCGATCCCCACGCCGATACATAGACCATTCCGTCGGGCGCGACGGCCACAGCGTATGGGTAGTGGTCGGTCGCAAAACGTTGCACGACTCGCGACGAGGCGGGGTCCACGACGGCCAGGCTGTCAGCGACATTCTCGGCGACGTAGAGCAGGGAACCACGGGTAGAGAACGCGATCCCAGCTGGGTACCGGGATCCGGTCTTGTCCGCCTTCTGCGTACCTAAGACGATGCGGCGCTGAAAGAGCGCCGCCGAATCATTCCACGAATAACAGTAAATGGCATCCTCATTACCGCCGGAGACGTAGAGCTCGCGACCGTTCGGTGAGAACGCGAGCCCGTAGAACGCTGCAGGTTGCTCGAGCGTTTGTGTCACGCGCCGCGATGCCAGATCGACGATTTGCAGCCCTTGCTGCCGCCACCCGCTGAGCGCGACGACGAGCTTGTCGTGGTGCGGCGCCAACGCCATGGCGAGCGGCATGTTCCCGAGGTCCACGGCGCGTCCGACCGGATCCAGACGCGCGCCCGTCGACAGCGGACTCGTATATGAGTGGACCGCGGGCTGCTGCGCGTGGGCGCGCGTGGCGACCAGCACGCCCGCCACAGCTAGGCACACCAACGAGCCGAAGTCGCGTACCCGCGACGCTGTGCGTGTTCCGACGTACATTGGCCTCCGATCTGCGGTGTCCATTTGTCGTCTCCACTACGATCGACGCCGATCCATCGATCGCTTGCGTGTGTGCGGTGCCCCGATCTGCCTGGGGGGTGTCGGGTACTCCATCCAACTTATACGGAATCGACTGTGATTGGTTCGACCGTGCGCCGGGAGGGGCGTGAGCGTGCGCAAGCGTTAGCGTCCGGCAAATTCTGCCGAGGGGCGGCTCACACTTCCGGTCTGCGACCCCTGGCTGATACCTTCTCGCTGGTGTGGTTCACACCGTCTGCGAAGCCCACAGATGCATGCCGCGGGTCATGCGCAACATGAGACGCGCCTAGCGCGGGGGCAGGATGTCTGACCGTCGCGAGTTCCTCACAGAGGCCGCTGCCGCCACGGCACTCATTGCCTCCTACACACGCGGCGGTGCCTTCTGGCGGTTGCCGGCTCCCCATAGGCACCACACGACGCCGCCCGATCCGTCGCTGGAACGCGTCAGCGATCCTGCTCAGGTCAAGGAGCTTTTGACGGCAGCCATCAACGCCGCGCAGCTCGCGGGCGTGCAGTACGCCGACGTCCGGATCCAACGACTCCAGCAGAACTTCGTGGTCACGCGCGAACATCAGATCATCAACACGATCGATACGGACACCGTCGGCTGCGGCGTCCGCGCGTTGGTCGACGGCACGTGGGGCTTTGCCGCAACGCGCACGCTGACGTCCGACGGAGTCGCGACAGCCGCGCGCCGAGCCGCGGCGGCGGCGCGGGCGAGCCGCCCCGCTCGGGGCCAAGTGGTCGACTTGGCAGCGGCCGAATCGTATCCCGATGCCACGTGGACGAGCACGTTTACCACCGACCCGTGGAGCATTTCCTCCGAAGAGAAGGCGGATCTCCTGCTCAAGGCCAATGCGGAGGCGCTCAAGGCTGCCCGCGTGCAGTTCGTGACGAGTTGGCTGTGGTTTGTGCGAGAGGAGCGCAACTTCGCTTCGACGCTGGGGTCATTTATCCGACAAACCGTCATCCGCAGCGGTCCAGAAATGCAGATTACGGCGGTGTCGCCCGACCGAACAGACTTCCAGGTGCGGAGCAGTGTCGTCCCCCCAATGGGTCGCGGGTGGGAATACGTGTTGAGCTCGGATCTCGTCGGGCATGCCCACCAGTGGGGCGAGGAGGCCAGCCACCGGTTGGCCGCCAAGCCCGTCGAAGTCGGACGCTACGACCTCGTGCTCCACCCCTCGCACCTCTGGCTGACACTGCACGAATCGGTTGCGCACCCGACGGAGTTGGACCGCGCCATGGGGTTTGAGGCCAACTTTGCCGGTACGAGCTTCGTGTCTCCGCCCGAGAAGGTTCTCGGGCAGCTTCGCTATGGCGCGCCGTTCATGAATGTGCAGGCCGATCGATCACAGGAGGGCGCCCTCTCGTCGATCGGATACGACGACGAGGGCGTGAAGCCGGAGCCCTTCCTGATCATCAAGGATGGGATCTTCATTGACTATCAGACCACACGCGAGCAGGCGACCTGGCTCAAGTGGTGGTACGACAAGGAACAGCGGCCGACCCGATCGCACGGCTGCTCGTACGCCGAGAGCTGGCAAGAAGTGCAGTTCCAGCGGATGCCCAACGTGTCGCTGCTCCCCGGAACCGATGATCACACGTGGGAGGATCTCATTGCCGCGACCGACCGCGGGATCGCCATCATCGGCGACGGGTCGTGGTCGATCGACCAGCAGCGGTACAACGCGCAGTTCGGCGGCCAACTGTGCTACGAGATCCGCGGTGGCAAGATGGTGGGGTTGCTCAAGGACGTCGCCTACCAGATCCGCACGCCCGAGTTCTGGAGCTCCATGAAAATGATTGGCGGCAAACGTTCCTATCTGCTCGGCGGCTCGTTCGTGGATGGCAAAGGGCAGCCGGAACAAGTCAACGCGGTGAGCCACGGTACCGTGCCTGTGCTGTTTTCGCAGATCAATGTGATCAATACGGGGAGGAAGGCGTGAGCCCGACTTCGCACCCAAACATTGGTCGGCGTCAGGTCATCCTCGCGACACTCGCGGCGCACAGACGTCGCGAGCCTGATGACGAGGGATTTGTCGTCCTGGCACGAGCGGAGATGGAGGATATCGCGGCACGCGCGCTGACCCATTCGGCTGCGGACGCATGCCAGATCGACGTCACCAGCACCGTTCGGCGCTACATCCGCTTCGCGGCCAACCAGCTCATGATCACGGGAGATCTGGGCAACACGACGGTGGCCGTGCAAAGCTGGATCGGCAAGAAACACGCGGTCGTCCAGGTGAACGACATTGCCGACGCGCCGGTCGCCGCTGCCGTCTCGCGCTCAGAGGAGCTGGCGAAGCTGGCGCCCGATGATCCGGAAAGCATGCCGCCCCTCGGTCCCCAAGCGTACCAGCCCGTTTCCGCATTCTTCGACTCCACGGCGTCCGTCACCCTGGCGCAACTCACCGACGCGGCGATGACCGCCCTCGGTCCGGCGCGATCGAGTACCGGTGGCTCGGCGGCCGTGGTCGCCGGCTACATCGTGCTGACGAACCAGAGCCAACTCTCCGTCAACAAGGCGGGGATGTCCGCGTACCACCGCTCGACCGGCGCCAACTACTCGCTCACCGCCCGGACGCCCGACGGACTCGGCTCCGGGTGGGCTGCCGCTGACGAGCACGACTGGAGCAAGATCGATCCGCAGCAGGTGTCGGCGCGTGCGATCGACAAAGCGCTGCGGTCACGGAACGCCGCTGCCATTGAACCGGGGCGGTATACGGTGATCCTCGAGCCCCAAGCGGTGGGCGATTTGGTCCAGCTGCTCGATGGCTACCTTGGCGCGCGGGAAGCTGACGAGGGGCGAAGTCCGTTCACGAGGCCACGGGGGGGATCGAAGGTCGGAGAGAAGGTGGCTGATGCCCGCGTGACGCTGACGTCCGATCCGGCGGACCCGCTGCTCCTTTCCGCGCCCTTCGACAGCGAGGGGTTTCCGCTGAGTCGGCGCACCTGGATCAAGAACGGAGTGCTGTCGGAGATGTATTACACGCGCTTCTGGGCGAAGAAACAGGGAAAGCAACCGACGGGCGAGATGACGACGCTCAAGCTCGAAGGCGGGTCGACGAGCGTCGAGGACATGATCAAGAGCACTGACCGCGGCATTTTGGTCACGCGGTTATGGTATCTGCGCGAGGTCGATCCGCGAACGGCGCTGTTTACCGGATTGACGCGCGATGGCACGTTCTTGATCGAGCACGGCGCCGTGACGCGGCCCGTCAGGAATTTCCGGTTCAACGAGTCGCCGGTATTCCTGCTCAACAACGTCGAGGCGATCGGCCCGGCGGTCCGGCTCGCCGGGACCGAAGAAGGCGGCGACGTCGCCATGCCGACGATCAAGGCACACGACTTCAACTTCACCAGCCTGTCAGACGCCGTCTAAGGCGCGTGTCGCGGTATCGCCCGAGTCCACCTACGCGCTGGCGATCAATCGCTCGAGGCGCGGAGGTCCCCGGCGGGCCTCTCTCCTATCTCCTCTCTCTTCTCTCCTCTCTCCTCTCTACGGCCGCGCAGTGGCCGTCGGAGTCTCCCTGCGTGTGCGACGGTCAGTTCCACGTGAAGCCGCGGCGCATTCCGCCAGTACTCCGCGGAGGACATGGTCAACGGCTCGAGTAGGGCGTCGAGAGATTCGTCCCAACTCAGTGCGAGCGCGCCGAGGTTGGACTCGAGATGCGGCACGCTGGCCGGGCCGACCAGGACTACGTCGGCCCACGGCCGCGCGAGCGCCGCGGCGATGGCGACGGCATCCGCCGTTGTGTGCAGCTCGCTCGCGGTCGCGCGCAGCCGCTGAAGCGGGCCGGCGAGGCGCGGGTCGACGCTGAGCCCGACCAGTCGGCCGTTCGCGAGGACCTCCTTCACGACGACTCCCACCCCGGCTTCGTGTGCCTCACGCAACGCGGACTCGGCCCCGCGCTCCAGCAGGTTCCACGTGGCCTGCACGACATCGAACACAGAGTTTCCATCCCGTTCCACGTCGAGCGCTGCCCGAATCACCCCTGCCTGCCGGTCCCCGCTCACGGTCAGCCCAACCCGGACGCCCGTCTCGCGCAGCCGGGCAAGCATGTCAATGACGGACGCATCGCGAAGCACGGTGCTCTCGACGGTCACCGAATGGATCTGGTAGACCGAGAGGTGTGCGCCCAATTGGTCCTGGCTCTCTCGCATCTGTCGCCGCAGCGTGGCGAGCGAATGATCCTTCACCTCGTGGGTGTCGGCGTCCGCACGCCAGTCCGCCGTGTAGGTGTAGCCCCATTTTGACGCGACGATGATCGCATCACGGCCCGAGCGCCGCCGCCCGAGCCACGATGCGACGAACGCTTCGCCGCGACCATAGGAACGGGCGACATTGATGTAGCGTACGCCCCGAGCGTACGCCGCGTCGAGCACGGCGTGCGTGCGCGCTTCCATGATCTCGGGCTCGTACCGCCCGTCGAGGTCTCGCCGGTGGTGCAGCGTCATGTAGCCCGGCCGGCCCAGCGCCGCGAGCCCGACGCCGAGTCGGGACGCGACCAATCCCGTCTTCCCGAGGGGCCCGAGGTCTGGGCGCCCGGCCAGCATCTCCGTGGATTGCATACAAGTCATATTGTATGTACATTATATGGATGCTTGCATGACAACAGGTGTACATATAATTTGAGCGCATTGGCATGACAAGAGGGAGCAGGGCCACTCCGTGGAAGCCGCGCCTGGCGCACCGCACGGGACCGGCCTATCGCGCGATCGCGGATGCGCTCGAGGCGGACGTCCGCGATGGGCGTCTCACGCCCGGCGATCCACTGCCCACCCAGCGCCAGTTGGCGCAGCTCTTGGGCGTCAACTTCACCACCGTGACGCGCGGGTATGACGAAGCCCGCCGCCGTGGTTTGATCGACGCGACCGTCGGGCGCGGCACGTACGTGGCTACGCCGGCCGGGTCAGCCGCGGCCCGCGGGTCCACGCCCGATCACGACCTGAGCGTGAACACGCCGCCCGCGACGGGTTGGCTGCCCGGAGCGTTCCGCGACACGCTGACCCGAGTGGCGCTGGATCCCGCCCTCGCGCGCCGGATGCTCAGCTATGACGCGCGGGTCGATGAGGAGACCGCGCGCACGGTCGGTGCGAGTTGGCTGCGCGGGAGAGGGCTGGACGCACCCGTTGACCGTGTCGTGCCGACGGCCGGCGCCCTGCACGCCTTGTCGATGGTCCTCGGCACCCTCGCCCGTCCGGGCGACACGGTGTTGACCGAAGCCCTCGCCTATCCAGGGCTGCAGAATGCGGCATCCGCCGCGGGAGTCCGCCTGGTCGGGGTCGACCTCGATGCGGAGGGGCTCCGCCCCGACGCACTGGAGGCGGCGTGTCGGCGGCTCCGACCGACGATGCTGTGTTGCGTCCCCTCACTGCACAACCCGACGGCCGCCGTGATGTCCTTGGCGCGCCGGAAACAGGTAGTCAGTGTCGCGCGACGGCACGACGTAAAGGTCGTCGAAGACGACATCTACGGGCCCCTCCTGCCTTCGCCGGGCCCCGCGCCACTGGCGACGCTCGCACCCGATCTCGTGACCTACATCGGCAGCATGTCGAAGTGTGTGGCACCGGGACTGAGAACCGCATTCCTGCTCGCGCCGACGGCTGACGACGCAGCTCGCCTCCAGCGAACGTTGCGCGGGTCGTTGCTCATGCTCTCTCCCCTGTCGATCGCAATCGCCGCGGCGTGGATCGCGGATGGGACGGCCGAGCGTGCGGTCGCGGCGGTGCGCCGGGAGGCGACCGTGCGCGCGGCGCTGGCGCGATCCATCCTCGGCGAGGAGCGAGTGGCCGCACCCGACGGGTCGCTTCACGCGTGGTTGCGCCTCCCTCCATCCTGGACCGTCGCGGCCTTCGTCGCCCTGGCGCAGCAGCAGGGCATTCGCGTGGCCCCGGCGGATTGGTATGTGACCGCGACGGATCTGGAGGCTGCGCCCGTCCCGTCGGCCGTACGGTTGGCACTCGGCGGCGAACCGGACCGCGTGCAATTGGAGCATTCGCTGCGCACGCTCGCCGCGATTCTGGAGCAGCCCGTGGGTCTGCGCGCAGCGAGCCCATGAACTAGAGGCAGGACGTTGGACGTTTAACGTTTTCACGTCCTTTTCAGCACAGCCCATCTTGCCCGCGGAAGCGCAGGGCGTACTACTTGCGAGGGGCGCCCACTCGCACCCTTCGGCTTGTGTAACAACGAGCGTAATGCATGAGGAGTGGATGATGACAATGTCTCAAAGCCCGACCTACGATCGCCGCCATTTCCTGGGCGCTGCGGCCTTGGCCGTCGCTTCTGCCAAACTCGGCATTGTCGGCTCGGCGGACACGCGGTCTGGCATCGCCAGCGCCACGCCCGCAACTGAACGCGGACCGCTTGCGTCGTTCAGCCCGGTGAAGCAGATCGATGCCGGCCTCTTGAACGTCGGATATGCCGAAGACGGGCCCGCTGATGGTCGTGCAGTCATTCTGCTGCACGGTTGGCCATACGACATACACGCCTACGCCGATGTGGCGCCGATATTGGCCGCGAAGGGCTACCGGGTGATCGTCCCGTATCTGCGCGGCTATGGGTCGACGCGGTTTCTCTCGGCGGACTCGGTCCGCAATGGTCAACAGTCGGTTGTCGCCCTCGATATTACGGCGTTGATGGATGCGCTCAAGATCAAGCAGGCCATCCTCGGCGGATTTGATTGGGGATCACGGACGGTCGACATCATCGCCGCGCTTTGGCCCGAGCGGTGCGTCGGGATCGTCTCGGTGAGCGGCTATCTGATCACAAATCTCGCCGCGAACAAACAACCGCTGCCGCCGGTGGCGGAATTGGGCTGGTGGTACCAGTACTACTTCTCCACCGAGCGTGGCGTCATCGGCTACGACAAGAATCGCTACGCCTTCAACAAGCTCATATGGCACAACTGCTCCCCCAAGTGGAACTTCGACGACGCGACGTACGATCGCACCGCACCCGCCTTCAACAACCCCGACCACGTCGCGATCGTGATTCACAATTACCGCTGGCGGCTGAGTCTCGCGAAGGGTGAGCCCAAGTACGATGATCTCGAGAACAAGCTGCAAACCAATCCAGCCATTCCGGTGCCGACGGTCACGATCGGCAGTGATTTCGATGGCCCCAACGCAGATGGCACGGCCTACCGCAACAAGTTCACCGGGAAGTACGCGCACGTCATCCTCAAGGGCATTGGTCACAACGTGCCTCAGGAGGATCCGCAGGCCTTCGCCGACGCCGTCGTCGCCGTCGACGGTCTGGCTGGACGACAGCCGACGTAGTCCCCGCAGGCGTCGACCGCCGCCACAGACCTCCGCGCGGGTCTCGCGTTCCACCGGGCTTCATCGCCAGATTCGGCGCCTATGGTCGCTACCATCGCACCCGATGTCCGGGACACGGACCCGCGCCGCTGGCGGGTCCTTCTGCTGCTCGCGACGGCCGAGCTGCTCGGCATGTCGGTGTGGTTCGCCGCGAGCGCTGTCGCCACGCAACTTGCCGCGCCCTGGGCGCTATCGCGGTCGGAAACCGCGTGGCTCACGACGATCGTGCAGCTGGGTTTCGTCCTGGGGACGGCGACCTTATCGGTTCTGAATCTCGCCGACATCGTGCCGTCACGGTTGCTCTTTTCGACGGCCGCGCTGGCTGGCGCAACCGCGAACACGGCACTGGTCTTCGCCTCGACGTATCGGGGAGCGCTCCTGTGCCGGTTGCTCACGGGGTTCGCACTCGCCGGCGTCTATCCGCCGGCGATGAAGATGATCGCAACCTGGTTTCGTGCCCGCCGCGGTTTTGCCGTTGGTGGCATCGTGGGGGCACTGACAGTGGGGAAGGCGACTCCCTATCTCGTCCACGCGATTCCGGGTGCCGGAGTCCGGCCGGTCGTATTCACGGCGAGCGTTGCGGCCGCTCTAGCGGCGCTGCTGGTGGGTGGCGGCTATCGCGATGGCCCCTATCCCTTTCCTGCGCGCAGGTTCTCCTGGGGGCTCGTCGGCACGGTATTCCGGGCGCGCAGGTGGCGGCTCGCGACGAACGGCTACCTCGGCCACATGTTCGAGCTGTATAGCGCGTGGACCTGGCTCCCCGTGTTCGTGAGCGAAAGCCTCATTGCGTCTGGTCTGCCACGAGACTCTCGCACGTTGAGCATGGCGTCTGCCGTCGCCTTTGCGGCGATCGCGATCGGTGGTCCCGCATGCGTGTGGGGTGGATGGGTGGCAGACCGACGGGGTCGGGAATGGCTGGTCACGATCGCACTCGCGGCGAGCGGCACGTGCAGCATCCTGATCGGACTCACCTTTGGCCACGCGTTGTGGATCGTCGCCATTGTCTCCCTGCTGTGGGGTTTCTTCGTCATCGCCGACTCGGCACAGTTCAGTGTGCTCGTCACCGAAAGCGTCCCTTCACACGCCGTCGGGACAGCGTTGACCGTTCAAACGTGCCTTGGCTTTCTCTTGACGATGGTATCCATCCAGTTGATTCCACCGCTCCAGCAAGTCTTGGGCTGGCGATGGGCGTTCGCCGTATTGTCACTGGGCCCGGTGTTCGGCATTGCGGCCATTCGGCGGTTGGCGGCCGTGACGCGGTCGGCCGCGCAAGCCACTCAAGCCTATGGGTCCGCTCGTGCGAGCCAGACTGCGTGACCGCCACAGTCCGGGTCATTTGCCAGGTGCGCTGTCACGCGAAACCCCTTCGCTGTGAGCAGCGAGCGGTACTCCTTCGAGGACAGGCTCGCGTGATAGAGTGGATCTCCCCGATATGACCCGATCGCCTCGCCGCGTCTCGAGCCGCTGGTGAACATGAGCGCGGCACCCGGTGCTGCATGGCGCTTGAACACGGCGAACATCCGGTGCTGGTCGCGGCCATTCAGATGGAAGAAACTATCCCACGCCAGGATGCCGTTGAATGTCTCTCCCAGCTTCAGAGTCCGCATGTCGGCGACAATCCACCTGCTCGCCGGGAAGCGTGCCTGACAGAGGGAAATCAACGTAGGCGACGTATCGACTCCGGTGACAGCCAACCCGCGTCCGATGAGATACCGCGCAATCGGCTCACCTGAGCCACATCCGAGATCCAGCGTCGCTGCGCCGATCGGCAGCAGCTGGACAAAGCGGTCGAGCCACCCTTTTTCGACGCCAAGCTGAGTGCCGCGGTCGGCGGCCCACTGGCGGGCGTGTCGCTCGTAGAGATCTGCGATGTCGTCAGCTGGGGTGCCCATACGACGAGTGGATGCGTACCGGTTTTTCCTGGAGACCGCATCTGGACGGTCCGCTCAAGCGAGCTGGCTGAGCGGGACCCCGACCGCCACGACTACCACCGCCCCGATGACGTTGTGCCAAAGAAATGATACGGATGGTGCACCGAATGCCACCGCGGCGACCGCGCCCATCCCCACCAGGAGCCCTGCGAAAGCGCCGGCCGCCCGTGCCCGCGGTATCATCGCCAGGAGAAAGACTCCCAGGATCGGCCCGTAGAAGAACGACCCGAAGCGGTTCACGACCTCGATTAACGAGCCGAGTGTCACGGCTCGCGTCGCGATCACACAGGCGAACGCCCCCCAGAACACGGTTGCCGCTTTCGACACCGCGAGATAATGGGAGTCGCTCCCGTCGGGACGAATCCACCGCCGGTAGAAATCGATCACGGATGTGGTCGCGAGCGAGTTCAGCTCAGCCGCGGTCGCGGACATGGCCGCCGCCATCACCGCGGCGACGAAGAGCCCGGCGAGCCCGATGGGCAGCTCGGTGACGACGAAGTGAGGAATGATGTAGTTGACGTCACGAACGGCTGATCCCGGCCGCTGGCCCACCATCCCGAGCGCCTCCCCACGGACCGCGGCCACTACCGAGTCCCCCGCCAGGAAGGCTCGCGCGGCGCCAGCGCTCGTCACCGGATCCCGTGCCCTCGCCATCTGCTGTACGGCGAGCTGGCGCACAGCGAATGCCTCGCGGTAGTGCGTCTGCAGCCGCGCGTATGAGGCGGTATCCGCGGCTTGCGCGCGGCGCGCGTCGGTCGGATTGAAAAAGAGGGGTGGCTCACGGAACAGGTAGAACACGAAGACCAGCACCCCGACGAGCAACACCAACGCCTGCAGGGGGATCTTCCAGTACGCGCTGATCAGCAGGGATGTGCGCGCCTCATCGACGGATTTCGCTGCGAGGTAGCGCTGCACCTGGCTCTGATCGGTGCCGAAGTACGAGAGCATGAGGAAGGTGCCGCCGATGATCCCCGACCAGAACGTATAGGTCTTCGTGAGGTCGAAGGAAAAGTCGAACGCTTGGAGGCGTCCTGCGACTCCCGCGACCCGCAATGCGTCGTTGGGCGAGACCGGGATGCGTAGCAGCAGCACGATGATGAACGCGACCAGTGAAAAGGACACGAGCGCCATCTGCTTCACATCGGCCCACGCGACCGCCTGGACGCCGCCGAACATCGTGTACAGGACCGTCGGCACCCCCAACACGGCCACGGACCAGGAAATCGGCCACCCGAACACGGCGGAAAAGACAACCGCAGGGGCGGCGATGAGGGTGCTGACCGATAGTCCGCGCGACAGCAGAAAGAGGAAGGCCGTCAACGACCGTGTTTTCGCATCAAAGCGACGCTCGAGGAATTCGTACGCGGTGTAGACCTTCGCACCGTGGAGAAAGGGGACCAGCGTCACACCAAGGATCACCATCGCCAGCGGCAGGCCGAAGTAGAACTGCACGAACCGCATTCCGTCGATCGCTCCCTGGCCGGTCGTGCCGATCAGGGTGACGGCCGAGAGCTGCGTGGCCATGACCGAGAGTCCAACTGCCCACCACGGCAGACTCCGGTTCGCCAGCAGGTAGCCTTGGAGTCCCTTTGTGCGCCTCGCTCGGCGCAGCCCATCGACCGCCACGTACGTCAGATAGACGACGATGATGATCCAGTTGATTGGATGCATAGTCGTGAATCAGCGCGAGTAGTGTGTCTGGAGCAGCCAGAGAAGCAGCAAGCTCACGATTTGCACACCGAGCACGCTGACGAGTGTACGGCGAAAACGGTTGCTCATTCTGTGGAGGTGATCAGGTATGACAGGGCGTGCTGGGCGTCGGGCTGGACAACAGTCTATAACAACGGAGGGCACGACAAGGGCGGGCTTGGGCCCTCCGCGCCGTCAACACCCCCGATCTGGGTGCGCAGCGTGCCGTCGACTGGGGACTTGCGGCCGAGCAAGATTTGGTGTCAGATACGAACGATCGCCACTTCGACGACAGAGGGGCTATGCGCTCGAACGCTCGTGGTGCCCGTCAGGGTCTATTTGCTTTCGTACTCGCGTCAGCGACCGCCATCGCGCCGGCGTGCACGGGTATGCCCGGCTCGGGAGGTGGAGGGCGCCGCGTACAGGTGACGGCCGATACATCGGTCGCGAAGGGCCCGCTCACAGGACGCCTCTTCGTGTTCTTCTCGTCCGATACCACTCGCGAGCCTCGCCTCGAGGCCGGGTCGTATACCGGAAGCGTCCCATTTTTTGGCACCGACGTGGAGCAATGGCGGCCCGACACCGCTGCGGCGGTTGACTCGCATACGCTCGGCTTTCCGTACTCGTCGATCGGGGCGCTGCCACCGGGCGAGTATTACGCGCAAGCGATGCTCGAGCCCTACACACAATTCACGCGATCCGACGGACACGTGATCTGGGCGCACAACGATCAGTGGGAGGGCCAGCGGTTCAACATGTCGCCGGGGAACTTGTTGAGCGAGGTCCAGCGCGTGCACTGGGATCCGCAGGCGAGTGCGCCGCTCACGCTGAAACTGACGAAGGTGATTCCGCCAGTGACGGTGCCTGCGGATACGCGGTGGGTGAAGCGGATCAAGATCAAGAGCGAGTTGCTGTCCAAGTTCTGGGGGCAGCCCATGTACATCGGTGCGATCGTCCTCCTGCCCAAAGGCTTCGACCAGGAGCCGACGCGGCACTATCCGGCCGTGTACATCCAGGGGCACTTCGGAGAGAACGCGCCGTTCGGCTTCACCGAACAACCGGGGAGTGAGACGCCGGAACAGCACGCGGCGCGCCTGCTCCGCACGGCGCGTGAGCCCGGATGGGAGTTCGCTCACGACTGGATGAGCGGCAACGTCCCCCCGATGGTCGCGATCACGTGGCAGCATCCGACGCCGTACTACGACGACTCGTATGCGGTCAACTCGGCCAACAACGGACCCTACCAGGATGCCCTGCTCACGGAGCTCGTACCGGAGCTGGAGAAGCGCTTTCGCCTCATGCCCAACGCGAACGCTCGGTTCCTGACCGGCGGATCGACCGGTGGCTGGGAGTGCGCTGCCCTCCAGATTCAGCGGCCCGACTTCTTCGGCGGGGCGTGGTGCATGTATCCCGATCCCGTCGACTTCCATCGCAACCAGATGGTGGACATGTACGGTGACTCGAACGCGTTTGTCCCCAACAACGCGCGGCCGCCTGTGCCAGAACGATTCATGTCGCGAACGCCCGAAGGGCAGCCACTCCTCACGCAGCGGCTGATGAGCCAACTCGAGGCCGTACTTGGCAGCAAAGCCCGTAGTGGCCAGCAGTTCGAATGCGTGGGATGCCGCGTATGGCCCAACCGACAGTGCAGGCTATCCCCAGCGAGCCTGGGACCGCGCGACCGGCGTCATCAACAAGGGCGCGGTCGCATGGTGGCACGACAAGGGATACGACCTCACCAACGACCTCGTTCAGAATTGGGCCAAGATCGGGCCCGAGCTCACCGGCAAGATGCACGTGTATGTCGGCGACATGGACAACTACTATTTGAACCTCGCGGTGTACCGGATGGAGAACGCGACCGCGAAGCTCACGAACCCCAGAGCGAACTTCACGTTCGAATACGGCCGACCGATGAAGCCCCATGGATGGCAGCCGATGACCGATGCGGAGCTCGTCCGCATGATGGCGAAGTTCCGGGCCGCACACGCCGGCGGAGCGACGGTGGCGGTGCGAGACTAGGGGAGGGGGAGGGCCGGGTTTCGCGACTCGGGATCGGGAACACAGCGAGGCCAGCTCGCAAAACGCGCGGCTGGCCTCGCGTTTTTTTGAGATCCCTTTCCGGCGTCTAACGTCCAGCGTCTAACGTCCAGCGTCAGAGCTTCATCTCGCTAGCGGGTCCGGTCTCAATTGGAAATGCAGCACCTTGCTCGTGGTTCCTTTGCCGCCTTCCATATGGAATGGCGCGCGTGTGCTCACCGTGGCCCAGAGACCGCGGCCCTTCCACCCCGCGGCGGGATCGTCGATGCGCCCATCCATCCACTTGGTGTAGAAGCCCATTGGATACGGAACGCGCAGCACGACCCATGCGCCGTCCTTGAGCGCGAGCAATCCCTCCGATGCGTTGCCCGTGTTGATCGGCACGTTCTTCCCGAGTCCGAGCACGTCGAACTGGTCTACCCACGTGAAATAACTTGCCTCCGCGCTTCCCGGACCGGCTACACCCTGCATCTGCGGGAGCGGCTCAGTGTAGAAGGTCCACCCCTCAGGGCAGTGCTGACCGGTGGCCTTCGGGCCATTGAGGGGAGCTTTGCACTTGCGACGATCGAAGCTCGCCATCTGGCCACTCGCGAGCGCGGCCCAGAACACGCCGTTGCGATCGACATCGCCGCCGCGAGGCGAAAACCCGTTCACGGGGTCGTTGGCGTCGCGCAGCGGTAACTCGTAGAGCTCTGCAAGCGCCGTCGCTGGCGGGTTCGAGCCGGGAACGAGGCGCACGACCGCACCGGGGAAGCCCAGCGAGGTGCCCCACACCGAGCCGTCAGGTGCAGGCGCCACGGAGTAGAGCCCGGCATTGATGCGTTTGTCCTTGGCGGGATCCACAGGCTGGTCAGGCTCCACGTAGTCATCGCGTTTGCCGTTGCCATCCGTGTCGAGAATCAGCGCGGTCCACCCCTGCGACTTCTGCTCGTCGCCCGTCTCGAGGAACATCCTCGTGTTGAGCCATCCGACGACCGGCCCCCCGCCACTCGTCCATAGCGTGTTGTTCGCGTCCTCGGCGAACATCAAGTGGTGCGTGCTGTAGCAGGTGTTGATGTGGGTGAGCTTGCCCGTGGCGGGGTCGTACATCGCGAGCTGTCGCCCCGAGGTCTCGAGGGGGAACAACTGCGCGGATGGCAGGCCCGATCCCTTCTTGCACCAATCTGGGTTTTCGCGCGGTCGCACCGTCGAGGTAATCCAGACGCGCCCGTTCGCATCAAACATTGGATTGTGGACGTTGGTCTTGCCCGTCCAGATCGCCTCATTTCCCCAATATGCCGAGGGGTTCGACACGACCTGGACCGCTGCGGGTGGTGTCGCGGGGTCGCGAACTGTGAGCGTGACGGTGCGCGCATTGTTGCGCGTCGGATCGAGGACCGGGAGATAGTCCCGACTCAGCTCGGTCGAGCCGTAGATCAAGCCATTCGCGTTCAGCGTCGGGTTCCGCCGGTCTGTCGAAGCCTCATCGTGCAAGTAAGCCTTTGGGTCGGCCCAGTCCCATTCGGTGATGACGACATTGCGCTCGATTCCTTTGGGGCGCGGCGGCGTCGGCGGCACTTCGCCCTGCGCGATACGCGTCGTCCAATCAGCGAACATCTCTGCGGCTCGACGCTCGCCAAGCTGGGCGATCGTGCCGCTCATGTCTCCGCCGGCCTGCCCGGAGAGGATGCGGCGTTTCCACGCGTCGACCGGCGAATCGAAATGACCGAGCGCCGGCGGGATCTCACGGGTGCCTTTCGTGCCGAGCTGGTGGCACGCCGTGCAGCCCCCCGACTTCATGAGGCGGATCCACTGGGCCTGGCTCTTGATGCTCGGGTTGATCCCATTGCCCGCGTCACCTGTGCCGGGGAACTCCGACGGCGCCGGCACATGGATCAGCGAGTACCAGTAGCCGGCGGGGAAATACTGTGCCGCGGCGCGCGGATTTGGCGCCGCGATTGCGCGGAGGTTGAGCTCAGTCCCCCGTGTCGCAGGAACCTTCGGCGAGTCGACGAGTCCGTAGCCGCGCACCCACACCGTGTAGTTCGCCTTGGGCAGATCCGGGAGGAGGTATCGGCCTCGATCGTCAGTGACGACGATCTTCGCGAAGTTTGTTTGCAGCTCGTCTGTCTCGGCGATCACCCACACGCCCGCCTCGGGTCCATGCGGACCAGTCACGGTCCCATAGATATCGTGGGACACGACATCGATAGTGGGTGTGACATTCTGGGTTGAGGTCTCTCCGGACGACTGGGCGCCGGTCGTCTGAGCACTCGCGAGGACTGCACAACTCAGAATCAATCCGAGGACACTGATCGCCACCGCGCCAGCGCGCGCTACGCCGTCTCGCCGCATACCCGCCTCCGGTTGCTGGCTGCCGAGCCGTAAGTGCACTAGATGCTAGACGATGGACGTTAGAGGTTGGACGCCAGAAAACAACCTCGGGGCAAGCGAAGCGCAGGGCTGCTAGCCCCGAGGTTTCTTTCCAACGTCTGACGTCCAACGTCTAGGGAGGGGTCGTGGTGCGAGGCATCGGTCACCGTGGCGCCTTCTCGATTCGCTCCAGGACACGGCGGGCACCCATTCGCTGGGCCAACTCTGCAAACGCACTCGTCGGTCCGCGCCACCGGAGCTCTTCCACATCGCGAAATAGGGGAGCGTCGGTCCGGAGCGTCGCGAGGGTCTTGAACAGGAGTGCCAGCTGACGCTGCTCACCCAGGACATTCGACGGGAACTGTTCGATGGCTCCGTGCTGATTCAGGAGTCTCGCCGCCGTGACTTTGCCGATGCCCTGGATCCCGGGATACCCATCCTGGGCATCGCCCACGAGCGCGAGAAAGTCCGGAATGAGCTCGGGACCGACACCAAACTTCGCGCGTACGCCATCCGCGTTACGTACGGCACCACTTCGGCGGTCGACTTGCACGACTCGGTCGCTGCGCACGCACTGGGCGAGGTCTTTGTCGTTGGCCCAGATGCACACCTTATCGACCTCGTCGCTCCCCGAAGCCAGCTGCGCGGCCGACGCGAGTGCGTCATCGGCTTCCAACTCCACCATCGGCCACACGACTACTCCCGCCGCAGCGAGCGCCTCCTCGAGTGGCAGGAACTGCGCTGCGAGCGCGGGCTCAATGCCTTCGCCGGTCTTGTAGCCGGCCCACAGGTCATTGCGAAATGATTCGATGACGTGATCCGTCGCGACACCGATGTGGGTCGCTCCCTGCTCGATCATCTGCAGGACAGTGCCGAGCACCCCCAGGACGGCGCCGAAGGGTGGATCTCCCTCGTTGGCGCGTCGCAGACCGTAGAAGTGCCGGAAGAGCTCGTACGTACCATCGACGAGATGAACGAGCATGTCACCGCGTGGTGGCGGCGCGGAACGCCCGTGCTGCGGACGAGTTCACAGCGACGGCATCGCGAGCGTCGTGCTACAGGCGGTCGACGACGCGCGCCTTGATGGCCTCGTATTCGGCGTCGGTGATGAGGCCGCCCGACAGCATTTCCTTGGCTTGTTGAAGACGGGCCACTGGATCGGTGGCGTCGGCCGGCGCGCCTGCCGTCGCCGGCGTCTGGGCGCCGAACTGCAGGCCGCCCGACTTGGCCCGCAACTCGTCGAGATCTCGTATGCGGCGCTTCTCGCGCCACGCTTGACTTTGCGACTGACAGACTCGGTAGACGCTCTCGGCCTGGTCCTTTCGCAGGCCGGTCGTGATGAAGGTACCACCCTGCTGATCCGCCGAGGCGAGGTCCTGGCGTCGCAGCACCTTGACGACCAGGTCCGCGCCGAGCATGCCGACATGCAGATGGACCTCCTCGATGTCCTGCCACCGCACGTCCGTCGGGGTGAATCCGCCGAACAATCCCCGGGCGATCACGATGAAGCGCCCGGTCGTCGCAGCAACGAGCGCTCGGCGCCGTGTGAGCGCAAACGCGCGGCGCTGAACGGCGACCGCCTGGAGCGTCTCGCCCGGAACGAGGATGGTCTTCAGATGTTCGATCGCCGCCGCGACCCGCGGGCTCTCCACCGGCATACTCGCTGGTGGCGCGCTGTCCGACGGCCTGGCCTGGGATGCTTGTTCGTTTGCCATGGCGATTGCCTCACAGAATGGGCGGATGCCCACATGGAAGTTAGCGACTCTGGGACGCCGTCCCGCTGTTCATTCTCGCGAGTACGACTCTTCGCCCGAGGGGTCGCGTGCCTTGAGTGTCTTGACCTGGCCGTCCTGCATCACGAACTCCCAGATCGCATCAGCGAAGTGCTCGCTCCGGAATTGAAGGCCCTTGATCGGAATCAGCTTCTCCGGCGGTCCCCCGGGGAACTGGAGCGCGATGCCTGTTCCCGGAGCGTACACGACCTGAAACTTCGCCTTGTCCGGTGTGACGTACACGCCCGCCAGTTTGGCCAGAACCGCCGGATCCACGACCTCGGGTTTTCGCGTGAAGACCGCCGCGGCCTCGTCCAGGGAGATGGACACCGCATTGACGTCGCCCTCCGGGCCCGTCTGGAAATTGACGGAGAATCTCCCGTACTCCTCGTCGTCCGGCGTGTCGAACCGGTCATAGTGGAAGTGCGTCAGGGGAAACTGAAACTCGTGAAACCCGAATTGCAGCGAGTCGTTTTTCAGGCCGATCTTGATGATACCGTAGCCGGGGTTTTCGTACTCGCCGACGTAATCGGCAAGCGCATGAGACGGGTGGGTGTTGGGGACCCGATCGCCGCCCGCCTTCGTCCGCGCCTCGGTTCCCGCTTTCTTGTTCGCGAGGCGCATTTGCAGCAAGCGCTGGCTCCACGGGGTCTGATCCAGGCCGAGCAGTCGCTCGTAGACGTTATAGCTGACCGCGTTGTAGAGGGGAGACGCGTGATCGCCGATCACGCAGACGATCACGCCGATCCTGTCGTTCGGCATGAAGGACACCTGCGAGTGAAATCCAGGAAGGTCGCCGCCGTGGTACGTGATCAGGTGGCCACGATACGCCGCTGTCTCGCGGCCCATCCCGTACGCAGCATTCAACAACTCCCAGAAGCCAAAGGCCTGCCCCATCGAGTTCGGCAATCCAATTGCCGGCTGGAGCGTGGCCTGGAGGACGCTCGCCGGTATTACCTGCTTTCCATTGTATTTCCCCTCATTCATCAGGGCGATTAGCCAGTGCGAGAGGTCGTTGACGTTCGAGATGATGCCGCCCGCTGGCGCGATGCCTTGCGTGTCCTCGTAATACGGAATCTTGTAAAGCTCGAAGGAGTCCCGTTTTTCGCGGTATGGCACCCCGTGGTCGGGGTTGCGTGTCATGTCGGCGATCGTGTAGACCGTCGAAGTCATGTCCAGCGGCGTGAGAATCCGCGCTCTGACGAATTCCTCCCAGCTCTTGCCCGACTTGAGCTCGATGATGTGGCCGACGCCCGCCAACATCAGATTGTTGTAAAGGAACGTCTCCCGCATTGGCTGTTGCGGCTCCAGATACCGCAGCTTGTCGAACAGCTCCTCACGCGAAAACGATGACTTGAACCAGATCAGGTCGTGCCGGGTGACGCCGGTGCGATGGGACAGCATGTCCCGCAGCGACACGTTGTTGTTGAGGAGGTCGTTGTAGAACTGAATGGTGGGAACCGACTGGCGCACCGGGCTGTCCCACGCGAGCTGTCCATCGGCGACGAGCATGCCCGCTGCGACGGCGGTGAAGAGCTTGGTGTTCGACGCGATCTGAAACAGCGTGGTCGGGGTAAAGGGGAGCTTCTGGTCGTAGTCGCGATACCCGTAGCCCTTTGCGAACACCAGCTTGTCATTCACGACTATGCCCACGCCCATCCCCGGCGTGTTCCAGTCCTTGATGGTCTGCTGCATGTAGGCGTCGAAGCCCTGAAGCTTCTTCGCAATGTCAGGGGTCTGAGCCCGGACCGGCGCAACAGACAGCACGGTGGCGACGAGCGGCGCCAGCCCGCAGATGGAGCGTGCGACTCGGACGCATCGACCTGCGAGGTCGAGAGACATGGGACGGGCCTCCTGAGTGCCTTGAGGGGATGGGCGACGCTATGCCGGACTGCCGCGGAAGCACTCCGAGCGCCACCAGTATGGGAGGTGACGACGGCCCCCGTCCAGAGCGGTTGCGGGCCGCCAGACTCCCGGAGGTCGAACCCACGATAGACGCGCTCTGGCTGGGCTTGCGACTCCAAAGCCGCCACACTCCGCGGTCTCGTGGGAGGCCGACGCAGCGTCTGTCAGCTATTGTTCCTTGCGCGCGCCTATGCGCACCGTCGAGGTGAACACCTGTGACGACCCGCCCTACTGCTCGCACCGGGACTGGCTACACGGCGACGCGCGACCTGTCGCCTCGTTCGCTGCAGGCCGCGTTCGAACTGCTCGCGAGCGCCCATTGTGCGCCCCGACGTGCTGGCTGAGGCGGCCGAGCTGGCCAAGCGCGGAGAGGTGTTCGCGCTGGTCACGGTCGTTCGGCGCGAAATGCCAAGCTCGGCCCGCGTGGGTGACTCGGCGGTCGTCACTCGCGATGGCGGGTTCCACGGCTGGGTCGGTGGCGGCTGCACGCATCCCGCGGTTGTTCGCGAAGCGCTCGTGGCCCTCGCTGAGCGCGCCCCTCGACTGATCGCGCTATCGCCAACGCCCGAGGCCGACCATCGGCCCGGCGTCGTGCCCGTGTTGCTGACGTGTCACAGTGGAGGCAGCGTGGACATCTACATTGAGCCGATCCTGCCACTGCCGCGTCTCGTCGTCTACGGCGTCTCGCCGGTGGCCCAGTCCCTCGCTCGCTTGGCCAAGGTATCGGCCTACCACGTCACGGTGGTCGATCCCGCGGCCCATCGCGCCACCGTCCCCGAGGTCGATGCGGTGCACACCCGGATCGGTGAGGAGTCATTTGGCGGTGATTCCGGTGCGTGGGTCTGCGCCGTGATCGCGACCATGGGGGACGGGGACGAGGATGCCGCGCGTGCTGCGCTCGCGCTCGACCCGGCCTACGTCGGCGTCGTCGCCAGTCAGAAGCGGTTCGCCCAACTGCGCGCCGCGCTCCGTGCACGGGGAGTCGCTGATGCGGACCTCGTTCGCATGAAGAATCCGGCCGGATTGGATATCGGGGCCGAGCTGCCTGAGGAGATTGCAGTGAGCATACTTGGTGAGATCGTCCAGACTCGCCGGCGGACCCGGGCGGACGCAGGAGAGACTCGTGTGCCCAGTCCGGCCGCTCAGGCAATGCACGTGGGGTCGGCGCGCGACCCGGTCTGTGGGATGTCTGTTGTCATCGCTGGTGCGAGTCATTGGTCAGAACATGCCGGACGCACCTATTACTTCTGCGGCGCGGAGTGCAAACGCCATTTCGAGCGCGATCCGGCCAGGCACACGGATACGCTGGCCTCGCGAGAGTCAGCGTGAGCGACAGCATTCGTCGTCTTCAGGACGAGATGGAGCGCAACGACTACATCGCCGACCCGGCGATCGCGACAGCGGTGCATCTCCGCCATCGAGATGCGCAAACCGTTGCTCGTGGAGGGAGACGCCGGCGTCGGCAAGAGTGAGATCGGGAAGGTATTGGCGCGCATGCTCCACGCGGAGCTCATTCGCCTGCAGTGCTATCAGGGCCTCGACGTCAACACCGCGCTCTACGAATGGAACTATGAACGCCAGCTCCTGCGGCTGAAGATCGCCGAACGAAACGGTCAGGATCCCGTCGAGCTCGAGGGCGCTATTTTCGGCCGCGACTATCTGCTGGAGCGCCCGCTGCTGCGCGCCATCACTCGCCCCGATGGCCCACCTGTCCTCCTCGTCGACGAGGTGGACCGTGCCGACGATGCGTTCGAGGCGTTCCTCCTGGAGGTGCTCTCGGACTTTCAGGTGACGATCCCGGAGCTCGGACCGATCCGCGCGACGCATGTGCCGTATGTCGTGCTCACGTCCAACCACACGCGTGAAATCGGCGATGCGCTGCGGCGTCGCTGTCTTTACCTCTACATCGAACACCCGAGCTTCGACAAGGAAGTGGCCATCATCCGGCGCCGGGTACCCGATGTGAGCCAACGGCTCGCCGACGAGATTGCACGGTTCACCCAGGCGCTTCGGTCGAGGAATCTCAACAAGATTCCCGGAGTCGCGGAGACCCTGGATTGGTCTCGAGCCCTCGTCCGGCTGCATTGGGATCGAGTCGATGTCGAGACCGTCAACGCGACGCTCGGATGTCTCCTGAAGGATCGCAACGATGTCCGGGCATTCGATGCCCCGGAGATGGCGGCATTGGTCGCGGCGGCGCGGGGTAGCGATGCGACCGGTCCATGAGCTCGCCTGACATGGTCACCCACCTCGTCGGCTTCGCTGGCGAGTTGCGCGAAGGCGGCATCCACGTCGCGATGACCGACGAGGTCGACGCGGCCGCAGCGCTCGGCCTCATCGACATCTTTGATGAGCGGGAAGTGCGGTTCGCGATGCGATCGGCGTTGAAGATCCGCCGCCGCGACTGGGAGCTGTTCGATCAATTGTTCCACCAGTACTGGCGAGAGGGCGCAATACGGGTCGCCCGCGAGAGCGCCCCCAGATCCCTCCCCATTCCCCCCACGCGCCTGCCGAGAACGGCGCTGCGTCCGGGCAGTCCCGCAATGCGACCGCGACCACCGGCGTCCGCGGGAGAGCGAGACCAGGGTGAGGTGGCTGACGGAGACTCGCCGGGGTACAGTGCAGAGGCGCTGCTCCGGCAGAAGCCGTTTGATCAGTGCACCGCCCAGGATCTCGCCGCCATGGAGCGGTTGCTGGCCCGGTTGACGGTTCAGATCGCAACGCGGCCGAGTCGGCGCCTCGTGCCGACCCGCCGTCGTGGCCTCGTGGACCTGCGTCGGAGCTTCCGTCGTGCCGTGGGCACTCGCGGGGAGTTGGTGGCCTTGGCCCGGCGAACGCAGGCCAAGGACGAGCCCCGGGTGGTGCTCCTGTGCGATACCAGCGGCTCGATGGACCCGCACACGCGGTTCCTGCTCGCGTTCGTGTTGTCGTTCAAGCGTCTTGCCAAGCGAACTGAGGTGTTTGCCTTCAACACCACGCTCACGCGGCTGACGGAATGGCTGTCCCCGGCCAAGATAGGCCCGACGTTGGACCGACTGGCGGCCGGGGTACCGGATTGGTCCGGCGGCACGCGAATCGGGGAAAGCCTGACGACCTTCGTGTCGCGGCACCACGATACCTTGTTGGGGCCGGATGTCGTGGTGGTGATCCTGAGTGATGGTCTCGACTGCGGCGACCCGCACATTCTCTCACGCGCCATGCGCACGATCCACGCGCGCGCTCGGCGCGTGATCTGGCTCAACCCCCTGCTGGGCGATTCCCGGTATCAACCGTTGGCGCGAGGGATGGAGGCAGCGCTGCCACACGTGGATCACTTCGCATCGGCCCACAACCTGCAGTCCCTCGAACGCTTCCTGCACGCTCTCGTCCCGTGAGCATCTCGTGAAGATCGAGAAGACGTTCACGATCAGGGCTCCCTCGACCGCGGTGTGGACATTTCTCACAGATCCGCATCGAGTTGCGCGTGCGTTGCCAGGCGCCGCGATCACGGAGCAGATCGATCCTGCGACCTACGCGGGCACGATCACGGTCAAAGTGGGCCCAATCGCGACCAGCTACCGCGGCAAGATGCACTTCGAGCGTCTCGATGCACCGTCTGGAACTGCGGAGATCGTCGCATCGGGACAGGATGTGCGCGGCAAAGGCGGGGCGCAGATGCGGATGACGAGTCACGTGTCAGAGCAGACGCCGGGGCAGACGGAGGTCAGTGTCGAGTCGGACGTCGCGATCACAGGGCTGCTCGCGCAGATGGGGCGCGGCATGATCGAGGACGTCAGCAATCAGATGTTCGAGCGGTTCAGCGCGGCGATGCAGGCCGAGCTCGAGTCAGCGCCTGCGGCCCGCGAGGGCGCCGTCCCCGCCCCCGGAGGGGCAGCCGACGGGCCGGTGAGCGGAGCTGAGACGCGGACGCCCATTGACGAGCAACCTGCTGGTGCGGCATCTCCCGGCGGGCCGTCGGTTGCGTCGCCTGCAGCCGCGGCGGCCGCTGGGGCGCCGCCGATCGAGGTGGTGTCGTTCGGCGGCCAGTTGGTGGCGCGAGCGCTCGGGCGCACGGCACGACGCCCAAGTGTGTGGGTGGCCGCGATTCTCCTGGCGATCGTGCTCTACTGGGTGTGGATGCGCTAAACGAGGCGTACTACCGGAGGAAGTGCTCATGATCCCCGCCGCATTCGATTACCACGCGCCAACCACTCTGCCCGAAGCCGTTGCGCTCCTCGAGCGGTACGGCGAGGGTGCCAAGGTGCTGTCGGGAGGGCAGAGCCTCCTCCCCATGCTCAAGCTCCGGTTGGCCCAGGTGGACCACCTGGTCGACATCGGGCGCATTCCGGGACTGGACTACATCAAGGAAGAGGGGGGCTTTCTCCGGATCGGTGGCGGCACTCGCGAGGCGTCGCTCGAGCGATCGGAGCTCATCAGCTCGCGGTATCCCATTTTGCTGGATACCGCGCGGGTGATTGCGGATCCGCTGGTGCGCAATCGGGCGACGGTCGGAGGCAATCTCGCACACGGGGATCCTGCGAACGATCACCCGGCGACGATGCTGGCGCTGGACGCGGTGGTCCTCGTCCGCGGGCCCAAGTCGGAGCGCACGATCCCCGTTGCGCAGCTCTTTACCGGCATTCTCACGACCTCGCTCGCGCCGACCGAGATCCTGACCGAGATCAGGATTCCGATCCCCCCGCCCGGCAGCGGCGGCGCGTATATGAAGCTCGAGCGCAAGGTCGGTGACTTTGCCACCGTCGGGGCAGCCGCGCAAGTCACGCTGGGAAAGAATGGAGCGGTCGAGCACGTGGGGATCGGCCTCACGAATGCAGGGCCGACGCCCATCAAGGCAACCGAAGCGGAGCGATCGCTCGTTGGCAAGCAGCCGGACAGGGCGGCGCTCGCCGCGGCAGGGGCGCTCGCCGCGCGCGCGGCCGCGCCCACGGCGGACCGACGTGGAGCAGTCGACTACAAGCGGGAGATGGCTCGAGTGCTCACAACGCGAGCGCTCACAGCGGCGGTCGAACGGGCGAGAGGGCACTAACCATGGCGAGACACCACCTGCGTCTGATGATCAACGGAACACCCCACGAGGCGGATGTCGACTCTCGTCTGCTTCTGGTCCACCTGCTGCGCGACACATTGCGCCTGACGGGTACCCACATCGGCTGCGATACGACGCACTGCGGCGCGTGCACCGTGTTGCTCGACGGGGAGCCGGTCAAATCCTGCACCGTGCTCGCTGTCCAGGCCGACGGGCGAGAGGTCATGACCGTGGAAGGGCTGGAGCAGAACGGAGTGCTCAACCCGATCCAGGAGGGTTTCCACGAGGAGCACGGCCTGCAATGCGGCTACTGCACCCCGGGGATGATGCTGACGGGATATGCGCTCCTGAAACGCACCCGCGACCCGAGCGAGGGCGAGATTCGGCACGCAATCTCCGGCAATCTGTGCCGGTGCACCGGCTACGTGAACATCGTCAAATCCATCCAGTACGCCGCCGCGAAGCAGCGGTAGGGAGTTTTCAAATGGCGCCGCGCACGACGCCCGCCGTCGGGGGCATGGGACACGCGATCAAGCGCAAGGAGGACGCGCGCTTCATTCGTGGCAGGGGATCGTACGTCGACGATGTGCAGCTCCCCGGCATGGTGTATCTGGACATCGTCCGTAGCCCGTACGCCCACGCGAAGATCACCGCGATCAATTCGGAACGAGCGCTCAAGGTCCCCGGTGTGCTCGCTGTCATCACCGGCGAGACCCTCGCCAAGTACAACCTGCACTGGATGCCGACGCTGATGTCGGACACCCAGATGGTCTTGCCGACCGACAGGGTGATGTACCAGGCGCAGGAGGTGGCGGCCGTGATCGCCACCGATCGATACGCCGCGGCGGACGGTGTGGACGCCGTCGAGGTCGAGTACGATCCGCTCCCGGTCGTCGTCGATCCCTTCCAGGCGCTCAAGCCGGACGCACCGGTGTTGCGCACGGACAAGAAAGGGAAGACGGACAACCGCATCTTTCACTGGGAGGTCGGCGACCGCGCGGCGACTGATCGGGCGTTCGCGGACGCGCCGGTGGTCGTCAAGCAGGACATGTACATCCCGCGCATTCATGTGGCGTCGATCGAGACCTGTGGATGCGTTGCCGACTACGACCGTGTGCGGGGGCAGCTCACGGTGCACATGACGACGCAGGCGCCGCACGCCATACGCACGGTGTTCGCGCTGGTCGCAGGACACGTCGGCCTCTCGGAGGAGCGGATCCGCATCATTTCGCCCGACATCGGCGGCGGGTTCGGCGGCAAGGTGCCGGTCTACCCCGGCTACGTCATTGCGGTCGCAGCCTCCGTCGTCCTGGGGCGTCCGGTCAAGTGGATCGAGGATCGGATGGAGAACCTGCAGGCCGATTCGTTCGCTCGAGACTACCATATCACGGCGGAGCTCGCGGCCAAGAAGGACGGGACGATGACGGCGCTCCGCATCAAGACAGTTGCCGATCACGGCTATGCGGACGCAGCGGCCAATCCATCGAAATTCCCCGCCGGGCTGTTCTCGATCTGTACCGGGTCGTACGACTTCTCGCGCGCGTTTGCCGAAGTCGATGGCGTCTACACGAACAAGCCGCCCGGCGGCATCGCCTATCGCTGCTCCTTCCGCGTCACCGAGGCCGTGCACACGATCGAGCGCATGGTCGACGTGTTGGCGCACGAGCTCGAGATGGATCCGGCCGAGCTGCGGATGAAGAACTTCATCCGGCCCGAGCAGTTTCCGTACAAGTCGGCGCTCGGCTGGGAATACGACAGCGGCAACTATGCGGGCGCGCTGCGCAAGGCCATGGAGAAGATCGACTACGCGGGCCTGCGCCGGGAGCAAGCAGAGAAGCGCAAACGGGGTGAGCTCATGGGTATCGGGATTTCGAGCTTCACCGAGATCGTCGGGGCCGGCCCATCGAAGCACTTCGACATCCTGGGAATCAAGATGTTCGACTCGTGCGAGATCCGGGTGCATCCGACCGGCAAGGCGATCGCGCGCTTCGGCACGAAGTCCCAGGGACAAGGCCATGAGACCACGTACGCACAGATCGTCGCCGAGGAGCTGGGCATTCCGGCATCCGACGTGCAAGTAGAGGAGGGCGACACCGATACCGCGCCGTACGGCCTCGGGACGTACGCGAGCCGGTCGACACCGGTGGCCGGCGCAGCCGGAGCGGTTGCCTCGCGCAAGATCCGGGACAAGGCCAGAAAGATCGCCGCGCACTTGCTCGAGGTGAGCGAGGAGGATCTGGTCTGGGAGCCCGGAAAGTTCTCGGTCAAGGGCGCGCCGCAGAAGGCCAAGACAATTCAGGAAATCGCCTTTGCCGCGTACACCAATTATCCGACCGGGATGGAGGCCGGACTCGAAGCCGTCGACTACTACGACCCGCCCAATCTGACGTTCCCCTTCGGCAGCTACATCTGCGTCGTGGATATCGACCGTGGTACCGGACAGGTGAAGATTCGGCGATTCGTCGCGGTCGACGATTGCGGCAACATCATCAACCCCATGATCGTCGACGGGCAGATCCACGGCGGCCTGACCATGGGCATGGCGCCAGCGTTGCTCGAGGAGATCAGCTACGACGAGAACGGCAACGTCCAGGGCGGGAGCTTCATGGACTACCTCGTGCCGACCGCCATGGAAACGCCGAGCTGGGAGACGGACAAGACAGTCACGCCGTCGCCGCACCATCCACTGGGCGCCAAGGGCGTAGGCGAATCGGCCACGGTGGGCGCACCGCCGGCGATCGTCAATGCGGTCGTCGACGCACTGTCGCACCTCGGTGTGCGACACGTCGAGATCCCGATGACGCCCGAACGCGTATGGCGCATCCTCAAGGAGAAGGGCGTCGCGGAGTAGTGGAGTGACAACCTGGGTCGCCAGACGTCTGATGGTGCCGCGACCTGCGGGCGGATGACCGCGCGGGCAGGCCTCACCATCGGAGTCGACATGGGGACGGACCGGTACTCGCGAAGAGAATTCATGGGCGTCATGGGACTTGGAGCGGCTGGTATGCTTGCACCGCAGGCGCTCGATCGAGCGGCGGCGCTTCGCGGGGCGCCGCAGGATGTCGATCTCGTCGTGGTCAACGCCAAGGTGTACACGGTCGATCCACAGACGCCGGTGGCAGAGGCGTTTGCCGTCAGGGGTGGACGCTTCGTCGCAGTCGAGAGCACTGCGGACATCAAGGGGCTGGGCGGCAAGCGGACGCAGATGATCGATGCCCGGCAGATGACCGTCGTACCCGGATTCATCGACGCCCACAATCACGCGCCCGGCGCGATGGTGCTCTACGAGGTGCTCGTCGGTAACCCGTATCAAGTCGAGTTTGTTACCATCGCCAGTGTCATCGACAAACTCCGCGCCAAGGCTCGCGACACGCCGGCCGGCTTCTGGGTCGAGGGGTTCTTCTTCGACGACACCAAAGTGCAGGACAAGCGCGAGCTGAACGTCCATGACCTCGATCGGGTGTCGAGCGATCACCCGGTGGCGGTTCATCACCGCGGCGGCCACACCCTTTTCTGCAACAGCAAGGCGTTGGAGCTGGCGGGGATCACCAAGGACACGCCCAATCCGCCCGGGGGGACCTTCGACCGAGATGCGAACGGCGAGCTCAATGGTCGCGTCACTGATCGCGCGAGTGCGGCGTTCGCCAAGGTCGGTCGGCGACCGGCATATACGGCGGACCAAACGCTACAGCGCGATCGCGAGGCGCTCGCTTTCATCTCAAAGCAGTTCGTGCGGTACGGGCTGACGAGCGTGCACCATGAGGGCGGCGACCTGCTAGCCCTCCAGCAGGTCCGCGCGCGCGGGGACCTCCTGCATCGCGTGAGCTACGAGGCCGCGGACGACATGCAGGAATCGATGGTCAAGAATGGCATCGCGACCGGTTTCGGCGATGAATGGATCCGGTTCGGCGCCACGTACGAGCATTTCTGTGATGGCTCATTCTCCGAGCGCACGATGGCGCTCAGCGTGCCGTACCCCGGCGTGCAGCCGCCGTACCGGGGCAACGTCACCACGACCCAGGAGGACCTCAATGCGTGGGTCGAGCGCATGCACCGGAGCGGCATCCAGATCAACTGTCACGCGAATGGCGACGTGACGATCGGCATGGTCCTTACGGCGCTCGAGCGGGCGCAGCGCCTGTACCCGCGCACTGACCCGCGCCCGAAGATCACGCATTGCACACTCATCAACGATGATCTCGTGCGGCGCATGAAAGCGGCGGGCGTCGTGCCCGCCCCGTTCACGTCATATGCGTACTACAACGCCGACAAGTTCCACTTCTACGGCGAAGACCTAATGCGTCGGTGTATGGCTTTTCGCTCCTTCGCGGAGGCCGGCGTTCCCGCGGCGGCGGGTTCGGACTTCCCGCCGGGCCCGTTCGCTCCCCTCATGGGTATGCAAGGCATGGTGACCCGTACGGGCTGGAACGGCGAGACCTGGGGAGCGAACCAGCGCATCACCGTGGACCAGGCACTCCAGGTGATGACGATCAACGGCGCCCACGCGTCGTTCGAGGAGGACAGCAAGGGATCGATCACGCCAGGCAAGCTGGCCGATTTCGTCATCCTGGCGGACGATCCGCACACGGTGGACGCGAGCAAGATCAAGGACATCGAGGTCGTGCGGACCGTGACGGGCGGCAACACGGTCTATGCGGCCACCGCCTAGAACGTCATACCACGCGGCGCGGCAGCAGCGGGTTGAGGTGCATCGACAGGTCGTACACCGAGGTGCCACAGGCCGCGGCGACGTCCTCGGGGCGTGACCCGGGCTGGGCATCGAACATCGTCGCCACATCGCCGATCTTGACGCGCGGCTCGTTCGCTCCTGCCGGCAGGAACGTGCTATCGACCCCGAGCTCCGCGATGCAGTGGCTGGCCGACACGGCCGCGATCAGCGGATACAACTCCCCGTTGATGCGGATCTTGGCACCCTTGGCCGCCACGCGCGGCCAGCCATCGGCATGTCCCACGGGGACCGTCGCGACCCAGACGTCGTCGCTCGCTGTGAATGCACGGTCGTACCCAGCCGTGTCGCCCTTGCGGAGTCGCTTGACGTACGCGACGCGCGCCTTGAGACTGATCGCCGGGCGGAGCTCCATCACGCCGCTCTGGCGAAACTGGTTCTCGGGATACATGCCGTAGATGGCCATGCCGGGGCGCACCATGTCGAGGAACGCATCGGGCCGCTGAAACAGCCCGAAACTGGAGGCGGCGTGCTTGGCGCCAAGGGCGACGCCGTCGCGCTCGAGACCGCCGCAGACATCCTGGAATCGGCGGAGCTGCTCCGGGTCGAGATCTACATCCTCGGTAAAGGTCATCAGCGTCCCACGAATCTCGATCGACCGGTGGGCGGCGAGCTCGCGGACGAGCGGCGCTGCATCCCGGTACGGCACGCCGACGCGACCGAGACCAGTGTCGATGCAGACGTGAATCGGGACGCGCCGCTGTAGCTTGGCTGCAATCCGATCGAGTGCGGGTCCCATCGGGGTGTACACCATCGGCATCACATCCCGCGCGACGGCATCCGCGAGGTTGGTCTCATCCACGGGGCCCAACAGCAGAATTGGCTTGCGGATTGCCGCGTCACGAAGAGTCATGGCTTCGTGCAGCTTCACCACGGCAAACCCGGCGATCGAGGGCTCAGGCTCGAGCAGCCGAGCGACGGTGGCCACGCCCGTGCCGTAGCCGTCGTTCTTGATCACGGCCAGGATCGGCCGCGAGGCCACGCGTCGCGAGATCTCGAGCACGTTGTGGTGCAGGTGGTCCGCAGAGACCTCGACCCATGGATCGAACGACGAGTCACCGGACGCCCCACTCGTCGTCGGCGGCGCGGACGCGGTGTCCGGTCGCGCAGCCTCGCCCAGGATACCGTGCGCTACCCGCAGCGCCGCGGGCAGGCCCAGCGCGCCAGCGAGGACAGATCGCCGCGAGAGAGTCATCGCCCTCGACGGAGTGCGGGGTCCATCATTCCGATCCACCCGTGACTGGCGATCTGACATTCATGACACTCCGATACATCTCCTGTTGGGCCTGAGACGGATTGGGCGCCGGGGCGAGCACGGAACCCGGATGCGGATTGTCCGCGAGGGTCACGGAAACTTGGCGCACGAGGTCATGGTGCAGCACCGTGAATGTCACGCGCTCCCCCGAGTGCCTCGTGCTCAGCGAGCGTTCAATGCTGTCCCGATCGCCCGATTGATCGTCGAGGGCGACCACAACGTCGCCACGATCGAGGCCACCCTGTTCGGCCGGGCTCCCGGGAATGATGTTGGCGATGACGGGCCGGCCGTCGGCGGTCGTCGCCAGCACGATGCCCGACCAGCCGTGCGTCGATGCAACCCGTTTCACGTCGATTCCCGCGTAACCGAAGTCGCGGTCATATGGCAGCGGGTCCCTACCGTAGAGGTAACGGCGGAAAAACTCGCTCATGTCGCTGCCCGTCACCTCGGACGCGACGTGGACCACGTCACTGTCCGCAAACCCGGGCTTCGGAAGCGCGTAGCGCTGATACATGACCCGCATCCAATCGTCGAGAGATTTTCGGTCGCTCGTGCGCTGCCGGATTTCGAGATCGAGCAACACGCCGAGGGTCTGGCCCCCGTCGTAGTAGGAGTAGTTCGTGTTGAGAATGTTTGTGGCCAGGTTCCCCGGGCCCGCGCTGCCGCCAATGTAGCCGAACCAGGTGTCCCAACTGGTTTCGGCGATGCTGCGCTCCGTCCGTCCGGGCATCGCGTCCAGTGCGCTGATCATGCGACCGACGTACCCCAGGTACTGTTCCGGAGTCCAGTACCCGGAGCGGAGCAACGCGACGCAGGCGTAATACGACGTCAGGCCCTCCGAGATCCACAATGACGGGGTGTGCACCATCTGTGTGTAGTCGAACGGCCCCAGTGGGCGCGGCCGCAGGCGCTTGACATTCCACGCGTGAAAGAGCTCGTGGACGGCGACGAATACCTTCGCCTCGTAGACGTTGGTCACGTAGTCGTGGGTGGTGGGGGTGCTGTCACCCCAGTCCCGCGAATACGAGATCTTGGTCGAGTTCAAATGCTCCGTGCCGCCACCGAGCCCGTTGCCGGGCGCGATGTGGATGAGGAACCAGTAGTCAGGGAACGGCGCAGCGAGCGGGCCACCGACCGCCGGCGCCAGAATCGGCACCAGACCCTTCTCGATGATGCGCTGCATGTCGCGAGTGAACTGCGTGTAATCCTGCTTCCCCATCTCGTCGTGCACGATGAAGTGGTACGTCGTGCCGAGAACTGAAATGTCCTTCTCCGTGAATGCAGCAATCTCGATCGGGCAGTCGGCAAACCAGTCGTAGTCGGTTGCCCGAAACGTCGTCGCCCCCGTCCGGTTGAGACCCGTTGCGATTTTCCAGTCTGCGGGAAGCTGCGACGTATTGATGGTGAGCTCGATGGGCCGCTCCTTCCCATCAACCTCGTACATCCAGACGGCAGGGCCATTGATGGCGACGTGCCGGTCGTCGTATTGGATTGACCCGAGCGAATTCGCATAGACCCTGTAGTGGATGACGGCGCCACCCGCAGCGCGTAGGTCCACCTCCCAGGTCTGGGCGTCGGTCTTGCGCCACGGGAGCTCATGGCCAGCGCTGTCGGTCGCGCTGAAGTCCTGGACTTCAGTTGCGAAATTCCGGACGCCATAAGCGCCGGGGCCCCACACGGGAAGCGAGAAGCGCACGGTCTTCCCCACGAGCCCGCCCGAGCGAATGGCGACATCCACAAGGTGGGTATTCCATCGCTCGAACCCAAGCTCGTAACGGAGCGGCTGCGCAGCAACACACACGGCGGGGAACAGGGGGCTCAGGGCGACCGCAGCCCACGTGTACCTGAAGTACCGCATGACGTTCTCCGGTTGTCGTGCCAGCGTCGAACCAGCCTCGGGACTCCCAACCTATCCCGCGAGCGACCCGGTGGCGAGCACCCGGCCCCAGCGGCAAACGCCTGACTGGCTGCCACGGCCGGATCCTCTTGCCCCGTGCGCGGAAGAGGCCCCCTATTTCGGCATGCGCAGGGTGACGGCCGCTGCGATTCTCTTGCCACTCGTTGTTGTCGCTGGCCCCGCGAAGGCGCAAGGCGGGGACGCCCGCGCTACGGTGCGGCTGGCCACCCACGCGGCGGAGAGTGACAGCGCGGATCCCCTTGTCGCCACCTGGTCGCGAGCTCTCGCGAACAACCCTGATGACAGGCTTGCAGAGCTTGGACTCGCGACCGTCGCCCGGCTGCATCGCGCGTTCGATGAAGCGGACCGCCGCTATGTGGCCGCCCTTCGCCGCGGGAACGCGCGCGACCAGATCAGCCTCTACGCGAGATTGGGCCAGGCCGACGGCCTCCTCGCGCGTGGCCAGTTGCGACCCGCGGATAGCCTCCTCACGCTGACCGCCAGCGAGGCGCGGGCGGCGCACGACTCTACCGTGCTCGGGCGAGCCCTCGTGATCGACGCAGGGGTGCGGGCGGTGAGCGACCGGCCGGGGGCGCTGGCGCTCCTGCGCGGTGTCGACCAACTCATTCCCGCACGGGATTCGGGCGAGCGTGCGCTGTACGAGTGCACCCGGGTCACTGTGCACGCCATAGTGGATGAGGCGCAGATCCGGGAGGCCACGCAGGCCGGCGCTGCGCTCGCCCACCGTGCCGGCGTCCGCGAGACTGAAGGCATGTGCCGATTCCAGCTGGCTGACGCGCTGATTCGCGAGGGCGATTTCACCGCCGCCGTACCGGTCCTCGACACCCTGGAACAACTGCTCCCGCCGTGGGATCGGACCCATCGCGCCGTCGTGCGGCAAAATCGGGCATTTGCGGAAGAGGAGCTCGGCCTGTATGGGCCCGCCTCGGCGTCGGCCCGTATCGCGATTGCCGACGCCGAAGCCTCGCACAACCCGAGCGCAGCGGCGTTCGCGGACATGACGCTCAGCCGCATGTATCTCGCGCTTGGCGACGTGAGCGCCGCGGCCTCGGTCGTCGACCAGGCGTCCAACCTGTTCGCGCAACTGGACAATCGCGGCGCACAGATGATGGCGACATCGGTGCGCGCGCAGATTGCGCGGGACGCGGGAGATACCGCCGCAGCGCGGGCCCGGTGGGAAGAGGATCGAGTACTTGCCGAAGGAGTACACGACCCGGGATACCAGGCGGGAGCGACGGAGGGACTGGCCGACATTGCAACCCGCGAGGGGCGGTGGGACGCGGCCCGAGCATGGCTCGACAGCGTGCGGCTGGTGAGTCAACACGCCCACCTGCAACACTGGGAGTCCGCCTGGCGGTACGACCGCGGCACGCTCGCGCTCCGCTCAGGACATCTGCGCGAAGCGGAACAGGACCTCCTGACGGCGTCGAGGCTCGAGGGTCAGGCGGAGCACGACCAGCGGTTTCTGACCTCGACGCGGTTGGCTGAGATTCACCTCGCCCGCGGGGACACGATCCGTGCGGAATGGGAGCTCCGCGTAGCAAGCAGCGAGCTGGAGCATTGGCGCGCGACGCTGACGGAGCAGGAGCTCCGCGTGCTGGCGTTCCAGCGGCAAGCGGGATTTGGCGGCCCCGACCCAAGTGTGGCCCGGGTGATCGCCGGCGTCGCGAGGGCGGGCCGCGTCGAGGCAGCATTCGAGCTCGCGGAGCGACGCCGTGCGCGCGAGCTCCGTGACAGGCTGGAACGCTCGAATGCGTTGCGCAGTGACATGTCGAGTAGCGGACTCCCGACGGCCTCGCCGCAGACGTCCGATCAACAGGCCCTCGTGCGGGTACAGCGTTCGCTGCCCAATGATTCGACGTTGTTTCTCGAGTACGTCACCGGGCCCGGCGACGCGCCGACAACACTGTTTGTGCTGACGCGGACTGATCGGCGGGCGTTCCTGCTGCCACCAGCGGATTCGCTCGTCACCGCCGTTCGACGGCTGGTCGCTCTCGTGGAGGATGGAGCCCCGCTGTCCGCAGCGTCCGATACCCTCGGGTCACTGGTCCTATGGCCCGCGCTGGCGGGCCGCCGCTCCAGCGTCTCGCATCTCCTGATCGTCACGGATGGGCCGTTGCAGCGGCTTCCGTTTGCCGCGCTGCGTCTGCCTGGACAAGGCTTCGTCATCGAGCACTACGCGGTCGCACTGGTGCCGTCGGGATTGGTGTCTGAACAGCTCATCCAGCGGCCGGCGTCGCCGGTGCCGGGATCGATCGTCGCTTTCGGCGATCCGCACTTCGCATTGGAATCAACGGCGCAAAGTCCCGCCGACGGCGAGTTGTATCGCCACGCGTTCAGCGAAACGGGTGGCCTTCCCCGGCTGCGGGGTTCTGCCGATGAGGCACGAGCCGTTGCTCGATTCGGTACGCGCGCCGTAGTCCGACTCCGAGACAGCGCCAGTGCGGCCTATTTCAAGCGCGGGCCGGTTGATTCCTTCGCCGTCGTGCATCTCGCGACTCATGCCATCGTGGACGAGCGGACGGTCTCACGAACCGCACTGGCGCTCGCCGCCGGTCACGGGGAGAGCGGGTTCGTCACTCCGGCGGACTTGGCAAGACGACCACTCCGAGCCGATCTGGTCGTGCTGTCCGCGTGTCGCGCTGCAGGTGGCGTGCTCGTTGCCGGAGAGGGTGTGCAAGGCCTCACGGCGCCGATTCTGGCGGCCGGAGCTCGGGCCGTCGTGGCATCGCAGTGGGAGATCGGGGACCGCGCGACCGTACGATTCATGCGTGAGTTCTATCATGCGCTCGCCGCGGGCAGCCCCGCCGACGAGGCACTTCGACTCGCGGGCGTCCACGAGATGCGGAACGGAGGCTCGCCGACGCAGTGGGCGGCGTTCACGATCACGGGAGACCCCGCTGTGCGGGAACAGCTGGTCGTCCCGCGCTTCGAGTGGCTGTGGCGCATCCTCGGACGTTGACGACACCCCTCCCGCCCGGACCATAGAGCATTACGTTCTGTCGCTCGTCGGAATCCAGCGTCTCTCGGCTCTTCAACGAGGTGTCTCGTGACTCGATCGCCAGCGCGGCGCATGCGCGGCCGTCCCTTCGTGTTGCTCGCCGCGGGCGTGCTCCCACAGATCCTGTGCCTCCGCGTCGGTGCGCAGGATTTCGATCAGGCGACGTTTCGTGGTCGCCGCGATCGTCTCGCGCAACTGGCTAAAGAAGGGATCGTCATCGTTCAGACTGCGCCACATCTGCAGGCTGGACTGACCGAAAGCTTCATCGACGACAGCGACAATCACGACTTCCTCTACCTCACCGGGATCGAGACGCCGTCAGCCACCGTGCTCCTGATGCCGCGGTCGACGGAGATGCCCGAAGTCTTGTTCGTTCCGGCCGATCAGGTCGAGCGGGTCCGGACCCAGACGGGCGTCAAGACTGTCCTGCCGCAGGAGTCGCTCGAGACGGTGCTGTCGGAAGCGCTGACCGACTATTCGCTCAAGCGCATGACGGAACGGCGACACAAGCCCGTCTCTACCGAGGTGGCGCGGGTGCTCTCGTTGGGCGAACGCAAGGTGGTCTACTTCAACTACCCTCGGTATGTGAACCTGAGTGGAGAACCGCCCGCGAGAGTGCGTCTGGCAGCGAGAATCCAGTTGTTCTCTCCGGAAGTCGAGCTCCGCAACGCCACGCCCTTCCTGACCCCCTTGAGGGAACGACACGACAAGGCCGAGGTGGCGTTGATCGCACGCGTCGTGAAGATGGGAGCGGATGGACTCATGGCGGCGATGCGTGCCTGTAAGCCTGGCGCCACCAATGCACAGATCGATGCGACCGCCGAGTTTGCGTTCAAGCAGGCCGGCATGAGCCGGCTCGCGTATCCCTCGCTCATCTACATCTCGCCCTTTGGTCGGCCGGTCCAGACCCTGAGCGCGTCCGAGCTCGCAAAGAGCTCAGAGCCAATGTCCGCCGTGCACGTCATGCAGTCGGGCGACCTGGTGATGCTCGATGCCGGTGGCGAGTACCATCATTACTCGAGTGATCTCAGCCGCATGGTGCCGGTCTCCGGGAAGTTCACCCCGGAGCAGCGCAAGCTTTACGACGCAGTCGTCGCGGCACATCACGCGGCGGTCGCCGCCATTCGCCCGGGCGCGACATTCCAGCAAGTGCACGACGCCGCTGTCGATGAGCTCAGGAAGCGCGGCCTCGACCAGTTCTTCACGTTCGGGACGAGCCACTTCATCGGCATGGACGGCCACGACCCAGGCAACTACGAGGAGCCGCTGGCGCCGGGGATGGTCCTGACCGTCGAACCCGGCATCATCGACAACCAGCGGAACATCACGATCCACGTCGAGGACATGATCCTCGTGACCGAGCAGGGGCACGAGAACCTGTCCGCCGCGATCCCGATCGAAGCGCCGGACGTCGAACGCTTCATGGCCGGCACGCCGACGAGTTAGTAGGGGCGACGCAATGCGTCGCCCGCCGTTCGCCGGCCATAGCGCACGCCACGTAGGGGCGACGCAATGCGTCGCCCCCCGATCGCCCTAGAGGTCCAGGAACATGATGTACGCGTCGACGAACCCCGTCGTCGGGTGCGCGAACGCGCGGGGTAGCGTGCCGACGATCGCGAAGCCGAGATCCTTGTACAATCGGATTGCCCGCTCATTGGTGCTGACAACGAAGTTGTATTGAATGCCGCGGAACCCGAGCGCGCGTGCTCGTTGGATCGAGTCCTCGCACATGGCGCGACCAACTCCGCGCCCGCTCGCCCATGGGCCCACCATGTACCCGCAGTTCGCGATATGTGAACCGCCGGCCGGTCGCACTTTCCTCACGCAGTACGTGCCGAGGATCTCACCATGATCTTCGGCGACGTGGACGCTCAACGCCGACCCGAACCAATAGGTGATCGCCTCCTCTCGCGTCATCTCGCGCGGCAAGGCGTACGTGTCCCCCCTTCGAATAATGGGCTCCATGACGCGCCATACGGCGTCGTGGTCGTTCGCGGTGGCTTGCCGAATATGGACGGGCATGCCAAAAAATTACCCGAGAGTGCGCGACGCGGCAGGCGCGTCGAGATCCGGGGTTGCCAGAAGCGCCGATGACCATGTGTCGAATGCCATGATGGCTCAGTACCGCCCCGCCAGTCGAGGCCAGAGCGCCTGGATGGTTTGATGGGCACCGCGACAGCGAAAAATGTCCAGGTGCGATTCCTCAGGGACGGCGTACGGTGTGTCGACGTGCCCGGCCAGAACCACGGAATCGTAGTTGCGGGCGAGGACATCGCGTGAGATGCCGATGGCGACGGCGGTCGTACCGGAGCGATCGCCCGGCCCGTAGAGATAGTACGTGCCCTGGTTGGTGACAGCGTGGGGCAGCCCGTATCGGCTGCCGTAGAAATCGATCGCGGCGGCCTCGCCATAATTCTGGGCCAGGATCACCGTATTGCGTTGCTCGTTTGCGGGGACGGCACCGTATACTGCCGCGACCGCGGAGACCTGGTTCGGCCAGCCGAGCATATCCGCGAAATCCGAGGGGAGTCGCACGATCTCACCCTTGTCGGTATGCTCGCTGACGCCAAGCGCCGCGGCATACCGAATCATCGACGCGGGCGGCAGCATCGGCAGTGCAAACGGGGCGAGCAGCAGCACGTCGGCCGCGAGTGCTAGAAGGGCGACCGGTCGTAGCCAAGCGCGCCACCGATGGCGGATGTGGTCGAGCGAAGCCGCGCCAGCGGCCCAGAGGATCGGGAAGATCGGCTGCGCGTAGTAGAACTTGCCGTGCAGAAGCAAAATTGTGAGGAAGGCGATCACACAGCTTGCACCGACGACGCGGTACGATGACGATCGGAGCAGAGCGACGGCGCCCGCAATGGCCAGCAGGGACGTTGGTGCGAGGAACACCATCCGCTGGAGCCAATCCAGGGCCGTGATATGCGTGAGCTGCGACGCATGCAGCTCGGTCAGCTGACCAATGATCGGGAAGCCGAGGCGGATTTGCCCGACGATGCTGGGGCTGCCGATCGCGATCGCGAGGATCGAAGCGATTGCCACCCCACGCCAATCGAAGCGGCGCCACACGCCTGTCACGATCGTCGCAACGATCAGGGAAACAAACAGAATGGCAATGACGAACTTCGTGAGAATCCCGAAGCCCGCCGCGACACCCAGAACCGCCCACCATCGATCGCTCTGAAAGCCCGACGTGGCAATCCGCGTGACGGCGTAGAGGACCAGCGTCCACCACAGCTGGTCGAAGATGACGGGCTGCAACAGGTTGGCCGAACCCAGGAACATCGGGCTCAAGGCGACCGCCAACGCCGCCAAGACCGATGCAAATGCACCACCGCCATAGAGCCGAGCCGCCCGGGCAACGACAACGATGATCGCCGCACCGGCGATCGGTGGCAGCACCCGAAGGCCGAGCACCGACGATCCGAAGAGCGCCGTCGAGAGCCGCGCGACGGCGCCGATCGCCGGTGGCCCGTCCATGCCCCAGAGGGCGAAGTGCTGACCCATCGCGACGTAGAGCAACTCGTCGCGGTGGACGCCGTAGACCGTGACGGCATCGATGACCCAGTGAAGCAACACGAACCCGATTGCGACGGCGGCGATCGCTGCGTTCACGCCACTCACAGGAGGCTGCTGCGGAGGGGCCGCCACGCTCATCTCGTGATCCACGGACGTGAACTTATTACGGAGAGCGGCGGTTGGACCGGCACGCTCGGCGACCGTTGCGCGGACCTCGCGGGCGGCCACCACGCGATGTCTCCTCGGGTGGCCTGGTCGGCACACCCGTGTATGTTGTACGGGCACCGTTTCCGCTCAAGGAGAATCGGGATGCTCAAGACAGTGATCGCCGGTACAGCTCTGATCGTGACGGCGGCAGCGACGGCAACACGCGAGACGCCGGGCACTGTACCTGACGGCTTCACCTTCGCTGCCGGCGGCGATTTGATCGGCCCGTACCACACGCTGCAAGGGGTTGACGATCGCCCGTTCCTCACCGGCGTCGTGCCACTGTTCAAGAGCGCCGATCTCGGGTTCGCCAATCAGGAAGGGTCGATCTTCGATCTCAAGGCCTTCCAGGGGTCGCCAGCAGCCGAGAACGGGGGTGGCATACCGCTCTCGCCACTCGCGGTGGCAGGTGATCTCAAGGGCATGGGTATCACGATCGTCTCCAAGGCCAATAACCACGCAACGGACTGGGGCACTGACGGACTGGTCGTCACGCAACAGTCACTCACTGCGGCCGGCATCGCGTTCGCCGGGAGCGGCATGAGCGAGTCAGAAGCCCGTGCGCCGGGCTACGTCGAGACGCCGAAAGGCAAAGCGGCGCTTGTCTCGACCGCCTCCACCTTCACGAGGATGTCTGTTGCGGGCCCGCCCGGAACTCGGCGCGGCGAACCCACGCGTGCGCGCCCCGGGATCAGTGCGCTGCACGTCGAGGAGATCCAGCTCCGCCCAGCCGATCGGATCGCCACCCTGCGACGCCTCATGTATGGTGGGACCGGGGAGACGCCTGCGAGCACCAAGGGCGGGACGCGCGACGAGGTGGAAGTCGGAGGGCAGCTGTTCCGAGCCTCGGTTACCGGGAACGTCACCTGGGAGATGAACAAGGCCGACGAAGCCGCGATCCTCAACTCGGTGCGCGAGGCGAGGCAGAACGCGAACTTCGTCCTGTTTGCGATTCATGCCCACGAGACGGGGGGGCCGCTCGAGGATCCGTTCCCGGGCCGCCTGGTCGACCCGACCGATGAAGCCCAGGCGTCTCCCAACGACCCACGCCCGGCCGATTTCGAGCCGGCGTTGTTCCACGCGGTGATCGACGCTGGCGCGGACGCCGTTGTCCGCACCGGTCCGCACCTGTTGAGCGGCATCGAGATCTACAAGGGCAAGCCGATCTTCTACAGCTTGGGCAGCCTGTTCTTCGATTTTCAGGGGCACCGAACATACACTGTGGCCAGCGGCCAGACCCTCACGTTCCCCGACGAGTGGTTCGAGACGGTCGTGCCGGTGACGACGTACAAGGGCGGCAAGGTCGGTGAAATCAAGCTCTATCCGATGGAGATCGAATCGAGCAACACGCCCACGGGCGGCGCCCCGCATCCCGCCAATCCCGATCAGGCGCGCCGCATTCTCGAGCGACTGAAGACGCTCTCTGCTGCGTTCGGAACCGAGATCACCATCGAGAACGACATTGGCATCATCCGCATGCCGACGACGTAAGGACGAGCGGCCCAGGTAGTAGTCGATCGTCGAGACGACTCGCGGGTCACACGTCCGGCTTCGACCGATGCCTGCTACTTGCCTCCGACCGCCGCGAGCTCGCCCGGCTTGTGTGGGACAATCGTGAGCGTTACGGATGATGGGTACTGTCGCGAGTGATGCACCTCGTTGTGCGCGACCAAGCTGGTCGCCTCGTCGTAGTTGTTGCCGCCGGTATTCAGGTTGCGGTCGAAGCGCGGGAAATTGCTGCTGGAGACCTCGAGCCGGATCCGGTGCCCAGCGTCGAAGTAATTGCTCGTGGTCATCGGTGACATGGTGACCTTGTATACCGTACCCGGTTCCATCCAGACGGTCTTGTCATAGCCCTCGCGATAGCGCAGTCGCTGGATCGTCTCATCGAGGTTGAACGCGCGGCCGTCGGGATAGACATCCTCGAGTCTCACCGTGAAATCGGTGTCCTTGCGATCGGACGATGTGTAGAGGGTCACGGTGATCGGGCCGCTGACCTCCATCCCTTCCTTGAGCACAGGCGAGGTGTACACGAGGATGTCAGGCCGCGTCTCCATCACACGCTGATCCCTCGAGCCATCGGCCACACCCGGCATGCAGCAGAAGCCGCCGCCGTACGTCGGCACGGGCTGCATCGGGTCGTAGGTGAAGCCATCAGGCTTGTCCGTGCCCGCGGCCTTGGGGGCGAGTAGTCCGTCGCCAGTCCCGGTGTTGGCGTGCCCATCGCTCGTGAGGTAATAGGTCAGCGGCTCCGCGCCCTTGGGAGGCCACGTATCGGATTTCTGCCACTTGTTGATCCCCATCGTGTAGTACCGGACGTGGGGCAGGGTGTCGAGCAGATGATTGTCTTCCCCTTTGACGAAGTGATCGAACCAGCCGTACGTGAGTGCTGCGTAATCCCATCTCGCATCTCCCTCGTCCCGCTCGCCCACGACGGTGTGCTCCGTCGCGCGAGTGTAGCCGCAGTGGAGGGTGGGCGCGATCATGACGTACTGCTGCTGAGCGACCGCGGGCGACGCCGTCTGGCGGACATGATTGAAGAGGGCGAGATTCGGCCCGACCGAGACATCATACCAGCTCACCAGATAGAGGCCCGGCACGTCGATGACCATGTCGTCCTGGTACAAGCCGCCACGACGCCAGGCCGGGTCGTTCGGCGTCCGCTGGATCATCCGCCCCCCGGTGACGTTGGGCTCGGAGTCCGCGAAGATGCCCGGTTCTCCGCCGACCGCCTTGAGCATGTCCTGTTCCGGCAGGTGCCGGAACGCCTCGGGCCAGTTCTCGAGTGGTGCCTGTGCGCCGAGATCGAAGTACCGCGACGCAATGCGCAGGTCCCCCTGGGATGTCCCGGGCGGGAACGTCGGGCGAACAGCGTACTGGACGTAGTCGTGCAGCCAGTAAATGAAGAGCATCTGCACAGCACCGCCCCTGTACCAGTTGCCTTCCTCGTAGAACGGCTTGACCCGGCCGATCCCCGCGCCAAAGCCCTGCGGGATGATCGTCGCCAGTCCCGGCGGTGCCGTCGCCGCCACGCCCAACTGCCATTCCGCGGTGGATGAGCAGCCGATGAGCCCGACCTTTCCATTCGACCACGGCTGGTCGTGGAGCCACTTGATCATGTCGTAGCCGTCCGTACGCGGTGGCCCGAGAATGTCGTAGACGCCCTCCGAGAAGAACTGTCCGCGCTCATTCTGCTCGACGAATGCGTAGCCGTGCTTGATCGCCGTGACCACGTTGGACATGTCCGCGGGCACCGCGTTGTGCACGTCCCAGAAGTTGAAGTCGTACGGGGTGCGCACGAAGATGGTGGGCACCTTGTCGGTAGCGTTCTTGGGTCGGTAGATGTCGGTCATGAGCCGCGTCCCGTCTCGCATCGGGATCATCTCTCGGCGGTCGATGATCGCGATCGACTCCAGCTCCTGCTCCGTCTTGTAGCGGCGTTCACGCCCAGCCGAATCCAGCAGCGCTCGCGGCGGCTGCGCACGGATCGCGCTCGCGGCCAGAGCTGCGAACGCGAGATGCCTGACGATACGGGACATCGTGGCCTCCAATCGAAATGACACTTTAGAGCGGAGGCCGCCTAATGTGGAGCGCCGCCCTTGGCTTGCCAAGGGCGCGTAGTCGACCAGCGGCGGTGTCGTGCGCCGCCACAGGCGTCGTCGAACGGGTTGTGGGCTCGTGTGTGCTCAGCGTGCAGCCCCTGTTGGCACGCGGCGACTGAGCGCGCCAACAGGAGACGCTGACATTACTTGACTGCGGAGAGAAATGCGCTGGCGAGATCGGGGCCGCCCCTGGCGCCGATCATGCTCCCGAGCGCGGGCGTGAGTTGATTCACCATCGTCGGCGTGATGCCTGCCTTCGACAGCACTGGGGTGATGCTGCTCAAACCCGTGAGCGAGCTCGCGGCGGGGAGCCCCGCCTTCTGAGCAGTTCCGATCAGACTGCTGGTGCCCGGTATCGCGTTCGCGACCTGGGAGAACTGATCAGTCGGCATCTTCGCTTGCGCGAGGCCGAGCAACGAGCCTGCGCCGAGGGCCGCCTGCGAGCTCGACATGCCGGGCACCGCGCTCGTGAGCGAAGTGAGGACCGAGCTCGAGGCGCTCGATGCGCCTGAAGCCACCTCGCCCGATGAGGTCGTGGCCGTGGTCTCGGGGCTCGAGCTGTGGCAGGCGGCCACCGCCGTCGCGCCCGCAAGCGCCAGTACTCCGACGAGCGCACTACGGCGGCTACTGTGGGGTCCGCTCGGAGTAGGAATGGTCAGCATGCAGTTCCTCCCTGGTCGTTGTGTGGAATGTTCCGTCGTTGGGTGCGTCGGCACTGGAGTCGCCGCCCGAGTCACGCACGCGGCACGCCAAACCAAACGCCTCATCGGTTAGCCGGCGCAGTTCAATGCGCGCCCTGATCGTTGCAGAACAACGTAGTATCGGCGAAAGTGGACTTTGGTCATCCTGTGCCTCGGCACGGTGTCCAAAGTCGCGTGCTGCCGTGCGTGGCTCAACCCCGAAACTACGGTACAACAGGCGACGCGGAGGGCTCGCGAGGGGCGGTCGATTGGCGCGCAAGCTGACGCTGCACCGTGCTGTGCTTGCGACTATAGGAGAAGTAGACGATCAGGCCAAACACCATCCAGGAACCGAAGCCGACCCATGCGGGCAAGTCCAACGACAGCATGAGCGCGAGCGGAGATGAGCACACCGAGGATGGGGACGAGAGGCACAGCGGGCGTGCGGAACGGACGGGGCAGGTTGGGCTCCCGTACGCGCATGATCCACACGCCGAGACAGACGATCGTGAACGCGAGAAGGGTGCCGAGGCTGACAAGCTTGCTCAGGAAGACAATCGGGAAGAATGCGGCGAGAATGGCCACGAAGCATCCCACCACGATCGAGGTCAGGTACGGGGTGCGGAAGCGGGGATGAATCTTGCCGATCCACGGCCACAGCAAGCCATCGTGCGCCATGGTGTACAGGACGCGCGACTGCGCAAGCAGCATTACCAGCATGACGGACGCGAGGCCCGCGATGGCACCGATGTCGATGACGAATATCCCCCAGCGGATGCCGATCGCGGCCGCACCATCGGCGACTGGAGCGGGGCTGTTCAATGTCGTGTAGTTCTTCACGCCAGTCAGCAGCCCGGCGACGATGATGTACAGGATCGTGCAGATAATCAGCGACCCCAGGATGCCGAACGGCATGTCCTTCTGCGGATTCCTCGCCTCCTGGGCCGCCGTCGAGACGGCATCGAAGCCGATGTACGCGAAGAACACCACACCGGCGCCGCGCATGATGCCGGACACTCCGAATTGACCGAAGTGCCCCTTGTTCGGTGGAAGGAACGGGTGCCAGTTGGTGAGCATGTGTGACCAATGGCCGGCCGCAAATGTCCCCGCGAGGCCGACAAAGAGCAGCACGACGGAGACCTTGATCATCACCGGCAGCGCTGTTGAAGTTCGCCGTCTCTTTCACACCAACGACGAGAATCGCCGTGACGACGACGATCGCCAGCAGCGCGAAGAGGTCGATGCGTGCGGTAACCGGGTGTCCGAGCAGGGGAATCGACAGGACCGGAGTCGGGTTGAACGGCAGCGCGCCGCCGAGGAACCCGACGAGGCTACTGACATACCCGCTCCAGCCCACGGCGACCGTCGCCGCGCCGAACGCGTATTCGAGTACCAGGGCCCACCCGATGATCCACGCGACGATCTCCCCCATGGTGGCGTAGCCATACGTGTACGCGCTGCCCGCGATCGGAATCATCGAGGCGAATTCCGCGTAGCACAGGCCTGCAAACACGCAGCCGACGCCCGCCACGACGAACGAGACCACGATGGCCGGGCCGGCGAACTGTGCGGCCGCCACGCCCGTCAGGGTGAAGATGCCGGTCCCGATAATGGCGCCGATGCCGAGCGTGATCAGGTTGATCGGGCCCAGCGAGCGTCGCAGCGCGTGCGCGCCGGTATCGGACGCCTCCGCCATGATGGTCGCTAGTGGCTTCTTGGCTAGCAGCATGGCTGATATTATGGCCGTATTGGTACAATGAGTAGTAGCCATTTTGGTCTGATGCGACTGTACCAAATGGGGTAGCGTGCCGAAAACCATTAGTGCGCTCGAGCTCACGCTCAGTCATCGCCCACCGCAGCAGACGCTCACCGGTTGGCTATATGGCGAGTTGCGGGGAGCGATTCTCGAGGGCCGGCTGGGACCGGGCACCAGGCTGCCCGCGACGCGGGATTTCGCGCGGTTGCATGGCGTGTCGCGTGGGACCGTCGTCAGCGTCTTCGACCGGCTGCGCGCAGAGGGGTACCTGTCGTCGCGCGTGGGTTCGGGCACGTGGGTCAACCAGCGTGTGGTGACCGACGATGGCGAGCGCCCTCGCCCGGTGAGCATGCCCACGTATGTGCGGCGCGTAGTGGCCGCCTACGCTCGGCCGAAACCGTTGGTGGGCCTGGTGGCGACGGCCGGCGTCCGCCCGTTTCAGATGCGAGACCCCGCGCTGGCCGAATTTCCGGCGGAGGTGTGGCGCCGCCTGGCGGCCCGACGCGCGCGCACCTTCAGGTCGTGGCTGCGGACCGAGGACGATAGCCGGGGATACCGGCCGCTCCGCGAGGCGATTGCGTACTACCTGGGTTCCTCCCGTGGCGTGAGATGCTCGGCCGATCAGGTGATCCTGGTGTCCGGCATCCAACAGGGCCTCGATCTTCTCACCCGCATGCTCCTCAAGCGGGACGACCGGGTCTGGATGGAGGATCCGGGATACTTCGGCGCGAGCATCGCGTTTGCCACTGCTGGAGCCAGAATCATCCCCGTGCCCGTGGACGACCAGGGGCTCTCCGTGTCCGCGGGGATCAAAATGTGCGCGCGCGCCAAAGGCGCGTACGTCACACCGGCCCACCAGTTCCCGCTGGGGATGACCATGTCCCTGGAGCGGCGGATGGCCCTCCTCAGGTGGGCGGCGCGGACCGGGGCGTTCATCATCGAAGATGACTACGACAGCGAGTACCGCTTCGAAGGCCGTCCCGTGCCCGCTCTGCAGAGTCTCGATCGCGGATCGGCCGTGATCACGATCGGATCGTTCAGCAAATTGCTGTTTCCAGCCTTGCGCATTGGGTATGTGGTCCTGCCGCCGTCGTTGGCCGACTATTTCGTGGCCTTCCGGCATCGAACCGATTTGCGCTCGTTGAGCCACGATCAGGCGGTGCTCTGCGATTTCATCGTCGATGGGCATCTGGGTCGCCATCTCCGACGGATGCGCGACCTCTACGCCCGTCGCCTCGCGGCGCTCATCGACGCGGGGCGCGAGTACCTGCGAGGCTTGCTCGAGATTGCACCCGTCAAAGCCGGCCTGTACACGACGGGGTTTCTGCGAAATGATATGACCTCGCGACAGGCAGAAAACGCCGCAGCGGCACAGGGTGTCGAAGCCCTGGCGCTCGATCGCTATACGTTGAAACGCCCGGATCCAAAGGGAGTACTCTTGGGCTTTGCTGCTCTCGATGAAGGCACGCTGCGCTCAGGCGTCATCCAGCTCGCGACGGCACTGAACCGGCGACACGTCGCTACGAGCTGACGTGCGCCGCGCGCTTCTCCCGCTCCTGCTCGTTGGTGCCGCCGCGAGCGAGGGTCGCGCGCAAGCGGGCGCCGTCGTTGTGCCTGTGGAGCACAACACGAGCGCCGGCCACGGGCCGGATAGCGCAGCTGCGGCCCAGCGCGTATACGACGGCCGGCGCGGCCAACTCAATGTCCGCATCCCTCACGTGGAGGCGGACGCTCCCGTCGACGGCACGCTCGCAGCGGCGCCCTGGCGCCAGGCCGCGGTGCTCACGGGCTTCTCCGAGTATCAGCCGGTGGACGGCGCGCCGGCCGAAGACTCGACCGAAGTCCTCGTCTGGTACTCGGCCAAGGCCATCTACTTTGGGATCCGCGCGTACGAGGTCCATGGCGCGGTGCACGCGACACTCGCCAACCGCGACCAGATCGACGGCGACGACAACATCCAGCTGATCATCACGCCCTTTCTCCATGCGCGTCAGGCGTTGGTATTTGCAGTGAACCCGCTCGGCGTTCAGGAGGACGGAACGATCACGGAAGGCGCACTGGTGCAGGGGGCGTATGGGATCGCCACCCATGCCGGCCCACCGCCGACCGACCTCAGTCCGGACTTCGTGTACGACTCGAGGGGTCACCTGACCCCCTGGGGCTACGAGGTCGTCGTCCGCATTCCCTTCCGCAGCGTGCGGTTTCAGAACCAGGCGACGCAGGACTGGGGAATCAACATCGTCCGCGTCGTCCAGCATTCGGGACACCAGGACACGTGGTTTCCGACCCGACTGGCGGCTGCGTCCTTTCTTCAGCAAGCCGGCACCTTGAGCGGGCTCACCGGGCTGAGCCGTGGTCTTGCCCTGGATCTCAATCCGTTCATGACTCAAAAGGCGATCGGCACCGGCGTGACCACGCCGACGGTGGGCTGGAGCTACGGTGTCGAGCGCCCGCAGCTGGGCGCCAATGTCCGATGGGGAATCACGAACAACCTGCTCCTGAACGGCACGTTCCGGCCGGACTTCGCGGAGGTCGAGTCGGATGCAACGCAGGTCCAGTTCGATCCGCGCAACGCAGTGTCGTATCCCGAGAAGCGACCATTCTTCCTCGACGGTCTGCAGCAGTTCAACACGCCGAACAATCTCATCTACACGCGCCAGATCATCGCGCCGATCGAGGCGGCGAAGCTCACCGGCAAGATCGGCGGTGCCAGCGTCGCCTATCTCGGCGCGCAGGACGATGAGGGCTCCACACTGCTCGGAGGCGGCGGCCATCCGTTTTTCAACGTCGTCCGCATGCTGCAGGACGTGGGCTCGGCATCGCAAATCGGCCTCGTGGCGACCGACCGCGAAGACGGCGGGACCTTCAATAGACTGGCCGGTGTCGATGCACGATTCGCCTTCGCCAACATCTACTCGCTGGCGGTCCAGGGCGCGGCCAGCAGTACGCACAGCCAGGGACTGGGGACGAACGGGATCGCGACCAACGGCGTGCAGGGCGCAGGTCCGTTGTGGGAGGCGCACTTCATTCGAGCCGGACACACATTCGGCATGGACTACAACTTCACCGGCATCGATCCGGAATTTGTCGCCGGCAGCGGGTTCATATCGCGGACCGGGATTGCGAATATGAACCTCGATCAGCACCTCACCTTCTACGGACCGCAGGGTGGGTTCTTCCAGACCTTCACTGGCGACTTCTCCGTCAACGACACCTGGGTATATCGACACCTCATGGCTGCCGAGTCGCCCGAGGACCGCCGCTGGCACTTCACCGGCACTGCGACGCTCTTTCAGGGTTGGCAACTAGGCGCGGCCGTCTACTTCGAGACGTACGGGTACGACCCATCCCTGTACTCCAACTACTCCCTCCAGCGCGTCGTCGGGCACGACACCACGTTCACCCCTTTCGTCGGCCAGCCACTCATCCCCAACACGGACTACGTCTTCACTTTCAGTACGCCGCAGTTCGCCAAGCTCTCGGCTTCGATTCTCTACATCTCCGGCCGCGACGAGAATTTCTACGAGTGGGCATCCGCCAACATCGGGAATACGGCGGTGACCGTCAACTGGCGCCCGACGGATCGGTTGCGGTGGGGCTTCACCTACTCGGGCAACTTTTACCACCGACATTCGGACGGGTCGCTCGTCGAAAGCCAACTCATCCCGCGACTGGACCTCGAGTACCAAGTGTCACGCCCCATTCTTTCTCCGTCTCGTCGGCCAGTACAACGCGGTCCACCAGGACAGCCTGCGAGACGACTCCCGGACCGACCTGCCGATCTACTACCGTGATGCAGCGACCGGCGCATACACCCGCGCTTCGGCCTTCACGACCAATCAGCTCCAGGTACAGGCGCTCTTCGCGTATCAGCCGGTCCCAGGGACCGTCGCATTCATCGGATATGGAAGCAACCTGACTGAACCCACGTCCTTTCAGTTTCTCACGCTCCGGCGCACCTCGGACAGTTTCTTCGTGAAGTTCAGCTACCTCTTCCGGATGGAGTAGCAGCGCGCGGCAGCCGGTGTCGCGCGACCTGTCGGGCCATGGTGCGAATGAGATCGGCAGACGACATGGGTTGCCAGCCGTGGCCCTTGAGCGGCCGACCGTAGCTGAACGAACCGGCGTACGCGGGATGGGTGGTGCCTTCGAGATAATCCTGCAAAAGGTACACGGCCAGGTTCAGGTAGTAGTTGTCCATGTCGCCGCAATACACGTGGATCTTCCCGACCAGCTGTGGCCCGATCCGTGACCAGTTGGTTGCGAGATACTGGCGGATGTCGTAGTGCTCGCCCCAGTACCTGGCCACGTCGTGGTTGATCGCTCCGGTGCTGTCATCCCAGATCGGGGCAGGATACCCGTCGGCATCCGTCGGACCAAAGGTGGCCTCCCAGATCGCGAAGTTCTCGCCACCCCGCCGCCGACTCCCGCGAGCATTGTTGAGCTGATTCTCCTCGCGGAGCTGCACGACCGGCTGACCGTCAGATCGGCGCTCGGATGGTCTGTTCTGCATGATCCATTCGTTGCGATGGATCTCGAAGGCATTGGTATCGCTGTAGATGTTCACCTGCTCGTAGCGTCGAAAATCGACCGGGTCAGGATAGAACGTCCAGGTCCCCCCGAAAAAGTCGGGATGGTACACTTGCAGTGCGATGGACTCCCAGCCACCGGTCGAGCCACCCGTGAGCAGGCGCGCGTAGGGTTCCCGGATTACCCGGAAGTGTTCCTCGAGGTACGGAATCAGCTCCTGCATGATCGCATCGCCATAGGGGCCATTGTTCGCGGAGTTCACCGCGTACGAGTCGTCGTAGTACGGCGATGGATGCAGGATCCGAATCGCGACCATCCGCGGAAAGGAGTCGCTGAGCCAGGAGCGGGTGAATTCCTGGGCCGATTCACGCCCGGTCGTGTGCTCGATGCGCGAGCGCTGCTGGGCATCGGTCTCGGGTCGTGCATCCATGTTGAAGCCAAATGGTGCCGACAGCGTGAAGTGCCCCTGTTCCCACACCGTGGGGTACCGCATGTCGGGATGCTCGTCGTATCCCCGCGGTAGCAACACCACCGCACCCAGATACATCGGATGCCCCCACCACTTGGTGAGAATCGCGCTTTGGATCCGGATGCGCTTGACGTAGCGGGTGTCCCCGGGCACCTCGACCGGTGGCAGGACGTGGGAGATGTCGATCCGGATCGGAGTCGTGGCGCTCGGGTCGACGTGTATGCGTCGGACGTCGCTGACGAGGGTGCCGGGCGCGGTGTTGAACTGCTGGCCTTCCCACTCATCCATGTGCGCCCAGATGGTGTGGCCGTCGGTGCGCGCAAAGCGGGTGTACACGCTGATGGTCGCCTGGACGTAGTAGTCGCCCGGCGCCAGTTGACCGAGGTGCAGGAGTGGGTAGCCCACGGCGTGTCCGTCGAGAATCGCTGGCGCGTCGGCAGGTACCTGATCGATGTCCGCCCCCCAAAAGGGAACACTGACCATGCCACCGGCGTCGAGCCGCGGTTCCGGCGTCGAATCTCGCGAAACGAAGACGAACACACGTCCGGTCACCGGTTCGGCTCGCACGGCACGCGGCACCACCACCTCGAAACGAAGCTGGGCCAGGGGCGGAGCGGGGGCCATGGCCCGCGGGGGACCGCCGGCGAAGGCGAAAAGAGCTAACACAGCGGACGCGTGCATCATCGCTCCAGCTTGGAGGTGGCGAACGTGAGAGACGTACCGGGCGGCATGGCTGGCGCTCGGATATTTCCCTAGTTTAGCACGGGCCCTCCATCGACACGAGGATTCAGCGCCCTCACCGAGGCATTGATGCCACGACACATGGCAGCCATTGATCATCCACTTCGCGGCGACGCGCCCCCGCGAGAGGACAGCGCGGGTCACGGGGAGACGTCGATGATCCACTCGACCATGCAACGCGTGCCGTTGTCTGTGAACCACCTGCTCGAGCGCGCTGGGCGGCTCTTTCCGCAGTCGGCGATTATCACGCGGATGCCGGACAAGAGCTACGCGCGACATACGTGGGGCGACGTGTATTCACGATCGCGCCGACTGGCGGCCGCCCTCCTCGACGCCGGCCTGCGCAAGGGTGATCGCGTCGCCACGCTGTGCTGGAACCACTACGTCCACCTGGAGTGCTACTTCGGAGTCCCGGCCGCGGGCGGCGTGTTGCACACGCTCAACCTGCGGCTTGCACCGGATGACATTGCCTGGATCGCCAACCATGCGCGCGATCGCTTTCTCGTCGTCGACGACGTCCTGGTGCCACTGCTCGACCGCTTCCGCGCAGCGACGAGCTTTGAGCGGGTCCTGGTCGTGCCCCTGACCGGTGCACCCGTCACGGCACCCGATCTCAGCTACGAAGCCTTTCTCGACCAGGCGCCCGCGGCGTTTGACTATGCCCCGCACGAGGAAGACGACCCGGTGTCGATGTGTTACACCTCCGGCACCACGGGGCGACCCAAGGGCGTCGTCTATTCTCACCGCTCGACCGTGCTGCACAGTCTCGCGGTGAGCGCGACCGCAACCTCCGCCGCTCATGCGGGCGATGTGGTCTGTCCGGTGGTACCCATGTTTCACGCGAATGCCTGGGGCTTGCCCTATTCCTGTGCAATGGTGGGCGCGGGGCTCGCCATGCCGGGTCCGCACCTGGGTCCCGGAGATCTGATCGACCTGTTTCATGCGGCCAAGGTGACTCTGGCATTGGGCGTACCGACGATCTGGCTCGGCATGCTGCAGGTGCTCGAGAGTGAACCAGGGCGGCGTCTCCCTCCTGGCATTCGGATGATCGTCGGCGGCGCTGCGCTGCCGGAGGTGGCGGCTCGCGGTTTTGCTCGGCACGGCGCCAGGGTGCTGGTGGGCTGGGGGATGACGGAGTTGAGTCCAGTTGGAAGTCTGTCCGGCGCCAAGCCCGAATTGGCGGGAATGGATGACAGCGAGCGATTCCGACGGGCGGTCATGGGGGGCATCCCGCTGCCGCTCGTCGAGCCACGGATCATCGGCGACGACGGGCGGGAACAGCCGTGGGATGGTGTGAGCCTCGGCGAGTTACAGGTGCGCGGACCGTTCGTGGCCGGCCACTACCACGATGCCCCAAACGAGACCGAGCGGTTTACATCCGATGGATTCCTGCGCACCGGCGACGTAGCGGCGATCGACCAACACGCCTTCATCCGTATTGCCGACCGGACCAAGGACCTGATCAAGTCCGGTGGCGAGTGGATCAGCTCAGCTGACATGGAAGGCCACCTGATGGCCCACGCTGCCGTCCTCGAGGCGGCCGTGATCGCGGTGCCGGATCCAAAGTGGGGCGAGCGACCGCTCGCCTGCGTGGTTTGCAAGCCCGGGGCCTCTGCAACCGCGCAGGAGCTGCGCGCGCACCTCGGGTCGCACTATGCGCGGTGGCAGCTTCCCGACCGTTTCGAGTTCGTCGACACTATTCCCCGGACATCGGCCGGCAAGTTCTGGAAGGCCAAGCTCCGGGAACTGTATCATTGATGTCGATTGTTCTCGTGCGTGGTGCACGCCCTCACGGAGACCGCCCCATGACCCGACCGCAAAGGATTCCACAGGCTCTCATCGTCGGTGCATTGCTTGCGTTCGGCGTAGAGGCCGCGCAGGGGCAAGCGACCGCGCTGCCTACCGGCGATGTGCACGCGATCTACACGAGACTCCTTGCCGAGATCCAACGCATTCCCATCTTCGATCACCACGCGCACCCGGGCTTCGGCGATGATCCGGATGTGGACGCCGAGGCGACGCCGCCCGAGCACCTGCCGCTGCGGGAGCGTGACTCCAATCCCGAATTCGTGGTCGCCGTCAAGGCGCTGTTCAACTATCCGTACGCCGACATGACCGAGGCGCACGTGCGATGGCTCGCTGACAAGTCGACGGCGGCCGAGCATGCCGGTGGCACCGCATACTTCGACAGCATTCTGGACAAGTGCGGCATCGAAACATCGGCAGCCAATCGCGTCGCGATGCCGGCTTATCTCGACCCGAAGCGCTTCAAATGGGTGTTCTTCGTCGATTCGTTCCTGTTCCCCTTCGACAACACGCTCGTCACGGGCGCGAACGCGGACGAAGGCGTGTATATCCCGCTGCAGGAGAAAGTGCTGCACCGCTACATGCAGCAGGCGGGCATCACGCAGCTCCCCGAGACATTTGACGGTTACCTGAAATTCGTTACGCGCATCCTCGAGGAGAACAAGCGGAACGGAGGCATCGCGGAGAAATTCGAGATCGCCTACTTCCGATCGTTGCATTTCGAGGACCCACCGGCCGCTGCCGCCGCCGATGTGTACCGACGGTATCGCACCGGGGGCATTCCGTCGCCCGAGGACTACACGAGCTTCCAGGACTACGTCTTTCGCTACCTCATCCGCGAGGGCGGGCGGCTGCATCTGCCGGTCCACATCCACTCGGCCGTTGGTGAGGGGGACTATTTCAGCCTGGTGCGCGGCAACGTGCTGAATCTCGAGAACGTGCTCAAGGATCCTCGTTACCTGAACACCACGTTCGTCCTGCTGCACGGCGGCTATCCATACTTCCGCGAGATCATCTCGGCTCGCGGCCATGAAGAACGTCTATCTCGACAGCTCCGAGATGGAGACGCTCGAATATCCCGCGGAGTTCAAGAACGTTCTCCGCATCTGGCTGGAGAACTATCCCGACAAGATCACCTTTGGTAGTGATGCCTATCCCTATAGCGCGGCGTTGGGTTCCGAGGAGACGTATTGGCTCGGCGTCCAATCGGCTCGAGACGCGCTCGCGTCTGCGCTCGCGGAAATGGTCGCCAGCAACGAGATCAGCGAAGCGACGGCCCTGCAGTTCGCCCATGGGTACTTGCACGACAACGCGGCGAGCCTGTACACATCCACGATGCAGTAGACGCTAAACGCTAGACAGTAGATGTTGGACGTTAGACGACAAACCTCAAGGCGAGCCATGCTGCAGCTGCCAGAGGTTCCCCCACGCGTGCAGACACACTGGGATGCACCCGCGTCCCTTCTGCTGGAGGCGAAATCGTGAAGCTGCTACGGCTGATCGCATGCCTTGTCCCCATTGTGCTGTCGGCGCAGACCGCAGACACCCACACACTCACGGTGGGCAGGCGCGTCGAGAGTGCCCTGGCTCCTGGCTCGATCGACAACTACACACTGGCGGTCCATGCGGGTGACATTGTCACCCTCAAGGTCGTGGACAGCAGTGCGGCCGTGATCGCATCCTTCTACGATCCGTCCCGCAAGCTCAAACGAGCGTTCCTGTCGACGCTGCTCGAGGGGGAGCCGATCCGGTTCCGCGCGAGTGAGTCGGGGACATGGCGCGTGTCGGTGGCTGCGACCGCCAAGGACGTGGGTGCCAATTACGCGATCACGCTGCTCGGCGACGCCGCCCCGCGACCAGTCCCGGAACCCGCTGACTCCAACCGGAGCGAACGGATCGCACGACTCAAGACACCAGCGGATGTGGCCCAGTTTTGGCGCGATTTGGCCGCGCAGGGAAGCCCGCTGATCGAAGACGTCAAGGGCGACCCCAAGTCCAGCCTGGTGTCGTTTCTCTGGCGGGGCGATCAGGCAACCCGCGGTGCGCTGGTCTTGTACCAGCCGTGCTACCGAGGCGCAACGAAGTGCTTGATGACGCGTGTCCCGGGAACGGACCTGTGGTACAAATCGATCCGCATGGATCGCCGCACCCGTACCAACTACACGATCGTGCCGAACCCGCCGCACTTCACCGACGGGACATTCGGCGATTCAGGTGTTCAGACTGTCGTCGACGCTGCGCAGCAGCGCGACCCGTTGAACCCGCGGACGATGTTTGATGACCCGCGGAGCCCCGACCTCGAGCCCTACCGAAGTGCGTCACTGCTCGAGTTGCCGGGCGCGCCACCTCAACCGTGGATTCAACGACGACCCGACATTCCGGCAGGGAAGCTCGATACGGCTCACATTGAGAGCAAACTGCTCAAGAACACGCGCAAGATCACCGTCTACACGCCGCCGGGATACTCGACGGCGGCGCCGCCCTACGGCCTGCTGCTCGTATTCGATGGCGACACCTACATCTATGTGGTCCCCACGCCGGTCATTCTCGACAATCTGATCGACGCTAAGCGAATTCCACCCGTCGTCGCTGTCATGATCGGCAACGTCGAGCGCAGCAAGGAACTGCCATGCAACTCGACCTTTGCTGATTTTCTGAGCACCGAATTGGTGCCGTGGTTGCGCAGCCACTACAACGTCACCACTGACCCGCGCCAGGTCACGATCGGCGGGTCGAGCTACGGAGGCTTGGCGGCGACATGGGCTGGGCTTCGGCACCCAGAGACCTTTGGAAACATCCTCTCGCAGTCCGGATCGTACTGGTGGACGCCACCCGCCGACACGTCCAAGCCCGACAAATTCGCCCCGGATGCCGATCCGAGCTATGTCGCGCAGTTGTTTGCGGCGAGCCCGAAGTTGCCGCTGCGCTTCTATCTGGATGCCGGATCGATGGAGCTGGACATGACTGGCCGCGGCGGGTCGATCCTCGTGCCGAACCGGCATCTCCGTGACGTGTTGCGCGCCAAGGGCTACGACGTGTCCTATCGCGAGTTCATTGGAGCCCACGACTACGCGAGTTGGCGAGAAACTCTGGCTGACGGTCTCATTCTTCTGATCGGCACGCCGCCAAGTGCTTCGTAGCCGGCGCGTCGGTCGCCGTGCCAATGTTGAGCACGAGACGCAGAGCGAGAAGGTGCACCGGCAACAGGGTGCGGTCCATGTTGTCGGATGTCAATGAATGACAGTTCGAGGCGTCCTTCAGTGCGCGTTCAGCGCCGTGACCGGTGCCGCGGCCGGCCGCGGGATGACGGGCAAGACGACGTGCGACGGGTGCTCCGGGTCGTGCAGGATCCGCTGATGTGCCACCACGAACGTGCTGTCACGCTCGTTGTTCCCGCCGGTATTCAGGTTGCGATCAAACTTGGGGAAGAGGGCTGACGAGACGGTCACCCGGATGCGGTGACCGGGCTCGAAGACGCGCGATGTGAACCAGAGATCGATGTCGTACCGCTCGATGCTCCCTGCGGTGAGCGGTACTTCCTTATCGAAGCCGTGCCGAAAGCGGGCCCGCATCAAACCGTCCTGCACTCGCTGCGCGTGGCCGTCCGGGAACACGTCGAGCAGCATCACGTTCCAGTCGGCATCTTTGGCATCGCTCGCGGCCCACAGCGTGGCCGACATCTGGCCGGTTACCTCGATCGGGTTCGTGAGCGGCTTCGACGTGAAGACGAGCTCATCGTGTCGCGACGCATTGAGCTCGGTGTAGTCCTCGTTGAGCGACTCCTCGAGCTCGCGGGAATCGATCAGGAAGGGCGTCGGGTCCGCTGGATTGTAGCTGAACGTGTCCGCCGCCGCGCCGGTTGGTGGGATCGTGTCGAGCACCCCGTCACCGGCACTCGTATTCGCGCTTCCGCCCGATGCCAGATACCAGTTGGTCGGCACCTGGCGAGCGAGTGGCCACGAGGCTTCGTGTCGCCAGACGTTGTCCCCGAATACGAAGATGTCGACCGGCGGTTCGCGATCCACGCCGTTGTCCTTCCCCAACAGGTAGTGATCGAACCAGCGGAGCTGGAGGCGTCGTGTCTCGACGCGTGATTGCGGTCCAAACTCTCCGGCGACGTAGTCGACGCCCTTGTGCGCTCCAGGCCCCATCACGAGGCGAATGAACGGGTGGCCCGGTACCTTGTTGAGTGCGTCGGTATAGTCGATTGGGCCTCGCGAATCATCGTACCACCCCGAGATCTGCAGCACGGGCGCGCGCTCTTTCGCGATGTTCGTCGTCACGGCGTGTGCGCGCCAGTACGCATCGAGGTCCGGGTGTGCGATCCAGCGATCCCAGAGTGGCACGTCACCGCACCCGAGTCGTTGGGGCAAGGTGCTCAGTGGCAGGTGGGTCAGGGCCGAGCCGATGTCCAGATCGCTGACGTCCTGCAATGTACGCGCACGCATGAGGCACGCCCACGCCACGTTGATCGGCGAAAACACCATCTCCTCGTACGGGACGATGCGCCATGGGTCGCCCGATGCAGCCGAAGGCGCGATGGCCGCAAGGTGCGGCGGCGCACTGACTGCGGCGTACCACGCCAGCCGGCCTTCGTCCGAGTGTCCGATCAACCCCACGCGGCCATTCGCGCCGGGCAGCTTTGCCGCCCACTCGACCGCATCGTAGCCATCACGCACGTCGGTGTCGTAGTCACCGAAGTCCTTGCCGTCGGACACGTCGCGGCCACGCACATGCTGCGCGACGAAGATATACCCCCGCGACGCCCAGTAACGGCCGGCAGGGTGCAGGATGCGGGTGTACGGCGTTCGCTGCAGCACCACGCCGAACGGCCCCTGACCGACCGGACGCGCAATGTAGGCAGCCAGCCGCGCGCCGTCTCGGGTCTTCATGAAAACCAGGGTGTCCTCGGTCACCGCGTACTGCGAATCGGACACGGCCCCCGGCCACAACAGGTACGGCTGCTCTACCAGGAACGGTGTCGCGCGGCGCACGAGACGCATGCGCTGGCCGACTGGCTTGCCATCTCGTAGCATCACACCTGTGAGCGTGTCGCCGTGCCAGGCCGCGTCGATCGATCGGCTAGAATCGTCGCTGAGGATGACCGAGTCCGACCGCTGCGCGACGTGCGTCACGACGAGCATCGGCTCGCCAGTGCGGCGCCTGATCGATCCTGCGGGGGTCGAGTCGCCGGCGGCGAAGTGTGCGAACGCCATCCGCCGCCACCCCTCGAAGCCCGGCAGCGTTGTCGCTCCTCTCGCCAGATAGGCATCCCAGTCGCCGGCCAGTGAATGCGCGCCTCCAGTTGGCGCACACGCCGCGGCAGCCCACAGAAAGAGGCCAAGGGAGATGGCGCATGCTGGTGCGCGCCGGACAGGCACGAAGCGGATGCAGCGCATAGTCGGTGCCTCGAAAGGGTGGCGAAAGACGCCCGTGCGTTGGCAGGGGAGAATATGCGCTCGGCTAGACGGACGCCAGCGTGACCGGTCCGCCTCCCGAGCGACGTGGCCGTGGCATATCATATGTTGAGTGAGCACTCCGTCGCCCCCGACCCGAATCCCTGACCCCTGTCCTGTGCGCATCGGCGACATGAACTGGATGCAGGTGGAGGAATACCTCCGCCGCGACGACCGCGCGGTTCTCCCACTCGGCAGCACGGAACAGCACAGCTACCTGCGCCTGACGGTCGACTGCATCCTGCCCGAGCGCGTCGCAGCCGAAGCGGCTGAGCCCCTGGGCGTGCCGGTCTTCCCCGTTGTGGCCTATGGCGTGACGCCGTATTTCCGCGAATTCCCTGGATCGATCTCGCTCCGGGTGGAGACGCACTTGCACGTAATCGGCGACATCCTCGACAGCATGGCGCACAGCGGGTTCCGCCGCATTCTCATCGTCAACGGGCACGGCGGCAACGGCGCCGTACAACAGTTCGCGCAGGAGTGGACGGCCGATCACGCGAACTGCCGCGTGGTGTTCCACAACTGGTGGAATGCGCCGCGGACCTGGGCCAAGGTACAGGCGATCGACCCGATCGCTTCGCACGGGTCGTGGATGGAGAACTTTCCGTGGACCCGACTGCCGGGGATCCATGTCCCGACGATCCAGCGTCCCATGGTGAGCGGTGAGCAGGTGCGTGCGCTCGATCCGGCGGCGCTGCGCAAGCACATCGGCGACGGCAATTTTGGAGGCCTGTACCAACGGCCCGACGCGGAGATGCTCGCGATCTGGGACATCGCGGTCGACGAGACGCGAGCCCTGCTGTCTGGATCCTGGGGCAGCGCGTCGTAGCAGGTTGCCGACCATGCGCAGTCTCATATGGGGCGCCGGCGCGATCGGCGGCACAATGGGTGCGCACCTCGCGCGTGCGGGCCACGACGTGACCCTGGTCGACGTCGTCGAGGAGCACGTCGCGGCCATCAATCGTTCCGGGCTCCGCATCACGGGGCCCATCGACAGCTTCACGACTCGGGTGCCGGCCTTCACACCCGCCACGCTGACCGGCGCGTGGGACACGATCGTGCTCGCGACGAAGGCGCACCACACCGAGGCCGCGGTGCGGATGCTCCTACCATACCTGAGCCCTCCCGGCTGCGTGGTATCCGCTCAGAACGGACTGAACGAGCTCGCCATTGCGAACGTGGTCGGTCCGCCGCGAACTGTGGGGGCATTCCTGAACTTCGGGGCCGACTATCTGGAGCCGGGTGTGATTCACTACGGCGGACGGGGCGCTGTCGTCGTCGGCGAGATCGATGGCCGCGTCACGCCCCGAGCCACCGTGATTCGCGATGCGTGGCGCGATTTCGACGACCGAGCCGTCGTCACACCCAACATCTGGGGCTTCCTATGGGGAAAAGAAGCCTACGGCGCGATGCTGTTCGCGACGGCACTCACCAATGAGTCGATTGCGGACGCCCTTGCGATGCCCCGCTATCGGGAGCTCTATATCGCTCTGGCGCGAGAGATCCTTGCCGTGGCGGGCGGACGCGGGGTGATACCCGAGGCGTTCGATGGGTTCGATCCGGCCGCGTATGCGCCGACCGCGGCGCCCGACGCTGCCTCGGCGTCGCTCGACGCCCTCGTTGCGTTCAACCGTCGCTCGGCCAAGTCTCACAGCGGCATCTGGCGCGACCTCGCCGTGCGCAAGCGCCGCACCGAGGTGGATGCGCAGTTGGGCATCGTGGTGCAGCTCGCGCACGACGCGGGTATCGCGGCCCCGCTCACGGCGCGCCTCGTCGAGTTGATTCACGATATCGAGGGCGGCAGACGCCCGCAGTCGCTCGAGACGCTGGATGCACTCGTGGCGACGACCGCGAGCATCGACGCATGACGCGCGAGCTCGACGGGAAGGTCGCTATCGTCACCGGGGGCGCGCACGGTTTCGGGCGCGCGATCAGCATTGCGTTGGCCGAGCGCGGTGCAAGCGTTTGGTCCTGCGACGTGATCGAGGGAGAGCTGGCGGAGACGGCGCGTCAATGCACCGCCCGTGGTGGGGTGTGCGCCGTCCGGGTCGTGGACGTCCGCGACCGCCCCGCCGTGCAGGCATTCGTCGGGCAGGCATCGGCTGCGACGGACCACGTCGACATCCTGGTGAACAATGCTGGCGGCGTGCTTGGCCAGGTGGGACAGCCGCTGGAGCAGGTGACGCCAGAAGACTGGCAGAGCATCTTCGACGTGAACGTGACCGGCGCATTCAATTGTGCGCAGGCCGTCGCGCCTGGTATGAAAGCGGCGCGCGCGGGGCGGATCATCAACATCTCGAGCGGCGCTGGTTTGGGCATCAGCCTCACGGGTATCCAGGCGTACGCCTCTGCCAAGGCGGCGCAGATCGGCCTGACTCGACAGTTGGCGCATGAGCTCGGGCCGTGGGGCATCACGGTCAACAACATCGCGCCGGGATTCGTTCGCTCGAACCCGACGACCGAACGTCAGTGGCAATCCTATGGCGCCGACCGCCAGCGGGCGCTGGTCGACGCCATAGCCCTCAAGCGTTTGGGCACGCCGGACGACATTGCCTTCGGCGTCCTGTTCTTCGCGTCCGACCAGGCCAACTGGATCACGGGCCAGGTGCTCTCCATCGACGGCGGCAAGTGATGGCGATCGCCCCAGTGCTGGCACGTCTGCGTGCGTCCCATGAGCGGGCGCTCGCGGACCTGATGGAGTTCGCTCGGATCCCGAGTGTGAGCACCGATCCCGCGCACGCCGGCGACGTGAGTGCGGCGGCCCGGTGGGTTGCGGCGGCGCTCGCGGCGGCCGGGCCGTTCGCAGTTCGTACGATGGCAACGACGGGCAATCCGGTCGTGTACGCCGAGTGGCGTGGGGCACCCGGCAAGCGAACGGTACTCGTGTACGGCCACTACGATGTCCAGCCGCCCGACCCTGTCGACAAGTGGGTGAGCCCGCCGTGGGTGCCGACGGTGCGCGATGGGCGTCTCTACGCGCGCGGCGTCTCGGACGACAAAGGGCCGATGCTGATTCCGATCGCCGTGGCCGCGGCGTTTTTTGCGGAGACGGGCGGCCTGCCAGTGAACGTCAAGTGCCTCTTCGAGGGCGAGGAAGAGATCGGGAGCCCGAGCCTCGCTGCCTTTATTCGAGAGAACCGCGATCTGCTGGCCGCGGACGTCGTACTGTCGGCCGACGGAGCGATGTGGCGGATCGATGAGCCATCGTTGACGGTCGCCAGTCGAGGGCTTGCGGCGCTCGAGCTGACCCTGACCGCCGCGTCGAAGGACCTGCACTCGGGCCGGCACGGCGGGGCGGTCGCCAACCCGTTGCACGCGATGGCGCGGCTCGTTGCCACGTTGCACGATGCCAACGGCCGCGTCGCAGTCGCCGGATTCTATGACAAGGTACGCGAGCTCAGCGCGCAGGAGCGGTCCGCGATCGCCGCGCTGCCATTCGACGAAGCGGTGTACCTCGCGCAGATCGGCGCGCCGTCGCCGTTTGGTGAAGCGGGCTACACGACCCTCGAACGCCTGTGGATGCGGCCGACTCTCGAGGTCAATGGCATGTGGGGCGGGTACCAGGGGCCCGGACAGAAGACCGTCATCCCTGGAGAGGCGCACGCCAAGATCACCTGCCGTCTCGTGCCCGACCAGGATCCGGACGACGTGGTCGGACTCGTCAGACGCCATCTCGCTGATCACGTGCCACCTGGCACGCGGCTCGTTGTCGACGCCGGCACGCACGGGGCTCGTCCGGCCGCCATCCCGGCCGATCACTTTGCGCTGCGAGCGGCCGACATCGCGCTTCAGGCGGTCTATGGCGTGCGGCCATTGATCGTGCGCATGGGCGGCACGGTCCCTATCGCCGAGCTCTTCGAGCGATATATGGGAGTACACACGGTCTTTTTCTCGTTCTCGACGGCGGACGAGGACTATCACGCGCCCAACGAGTTCTTTCGTATCCACCGGCTGCACGAAGGGCTCGAGGCGTGGGCGCGGTACCTCGACCTGCTCGCGAACGGCGCACACTGACCCCTTGTGCTTCTACAAGAGCAGGTCTAGTCTTTCCTGTCGAGTCCAAGTGAGAGTGACATGACGGAACGGCTCGATCTGCCGCAGGGCACCCTCGACCTCTTGATCCTGAAGGCACTCTCGCTTCAGCCGATGCACGGCTGGGCGATCAGTCAGCGCATCCATCAGGTGTCACGGGCGGCCCTCGAGATTCCGCAAGGCTCGCTGTATCCGGCGCTGCATCGCCTGGAGCGACGCGGACTGATCCGAGCGGAATGGGGTGCCTCGGACAACAATCGAAAGGCGAAGTATTACGAGCTCACGCGCGCCGGTCGGAAGCAGCTCGACTCTGAAGCGGATGGGTGGGCGCGACTCACCGCAGCGGTAGCTCTGGTGCTCGAGCTGGGGTGAGCATCGAGAAGGCTCGGGAGGCAGGGCAAGTCAGGTTCCAATTGACGACGTTACCTCGGGCGCGCCTCTTCTTCGAGCACCACCCCACCTAGCGGTGCCCCAAGGGCGTCGATGATCGACCGGATCACCGCCGGATCCAGTGGGAACGAGGGATCGGTGTAAACGGTCTGGATCTGCTGCTCGCGCGACATGTGATCGGCTGGCTTGAGCACGTGACTCATGCCGGGCACCAGGACGAGCCTCCCGCCGGGATGCGCTGCCGCGAGTGCTTGCCCCTGGTCGACAGGCACCTGGAAGTCTGCGGTCCCCTGGACGACCGTGACCACGGACCGAACCTTGGCGATTTCGATGCGTGGGTCGTATCGAAACCAGGACATGAGGTACGGTTGGATCGAAGGGCGGTACAGCGCGGCGAGCGCCGGTGGGACGTCCGGGTCGATCCGGCCCGCGAGGAGCGACTCGAGAATCCGGGTATTCGCGGCGTCGAGCTCGGGCGCCGTCGCGAGTTGCGGAGCCAGCTGCATCCGGAGAACGTCTGCGGCCGGGTAGCCGGCACCATCGAGAGAGACAAACGCCTCGACCGGAACGCGCTGAGCGGCGATCATGCCGATCAACGACCCCTCGCTGTGGCCCGCGATCGCGAGCCGGTTGAACCGCCCGTCGCCGCGCAGCCTGGTCACCCATGCGGCGGCATCCGCCACGTAGTCATCGAATCGCAGGCTCGACTCGGATTGCATGGCCGCCGCGCTGGCGCCGATCGCACGCTTGTCGTAGCGAAGAGACGCGATGCCGTATGCAGCGAGTCCCTGCGCGAGCAGTCGATACGCGTCGGTCCGGAGATACGGCTGGGTGTTGCCATCCCGGTCGACGGGTCCCGAGCCGGCAATGATGAGCACAACAGGTAGCGGTCCCCCTGTGGTGGTGGGACACATGAGTGTTCCCGCGATCGTCCCCGTCGGTGTCTCCAGGTCCTGGGGCTGTTCGTCAGTGCGTGTCGGCATATCGGGTTAGGCGCCCGAGACGTTAGTCACTGGCTTACTGGCTCCAGCACCAACTTCTGCACCCGCCAGTTGAGCAGCTCTGCGACATACAGCGTGTTCTCTGTCGGGCAGGCGATCTCGTGGATCCACCCGAACTGTTTGGGTTGTTTGCCAGATTTGCCCAGCATGCCGAGCACCTTTCCGTCGAGTGTCAGCTTGTAGATGCGACCCGGAAACGCGTCCGAGACATAGAGGACTTGCTTTGGACCTGGCGTAATGCAGATCGCCCACGGCGCTCCTGGCGCCATCGCGCCGGTGGTTGCGGTCGGGATGTTCCCGATGGCCGGACGCGCGCCCGGTGGAGCGGGGACGTCGATCGTGATTTGACGGAGGTAGCGGCCGTCGCCATCGAAGACCTGGATCCGCCGGTTGCCTCGATCGGCCACGTACACCTGACCCTGCAGGTCAGTCGCGATGCTGTGGGGCGTGCTGAACTGGCCGGGCCCAGCTCCTGGCTCACCCCACGACTTCACCCAGTCGCCGTTCCTATCGACTTTGGCGATTCGTGAGTTGATGTAGCCATCACCGATATAGGTGTTCCCGGCGGTATCCCAGGCCACGTCGGTCACCTGTCGGAAGTAGCCATCGACCGGCGGCAGCGGCGGACTGACGTGCTTCAGAGGGCCGGTGCCCTCGTCCGACGCCTCCTGCTTGCGACCAAAGACCATCTGGACGCGACCCGCGGCGTTGAACTCGATGACCATGTCCGATCCCTTGTCAGTCACCCAGATGTTGTCCTGCGGATCGACTTTCACCGTGTGCGCGAACGACCACGCGTAGAGGTTGTGGCCAATCTCGCGCACGAAATTTCCGAATGCATCGAACTCGAGCAGCTGTGTGGCAGCGGCTCCGTACGCCGGCCCCGCCGTGTTCCCGCGCGACAGGACAAACAGGTGCCCTTTGGAGTTGAGGGCGACCCCGGATACCTCTCCCAGATACGAATTGGCGGGCAGCTTCAGCAGATCCGCCACCGATCGGTACGGAATGTCATCCACCTGTTGCGCGCGTGCGTTCCCCGGCCACGCGACCAAGACCGACAGGGCTACGACTCCGCGTTTCATCCAGCCCCCTGGCTCCGGTGAGATCCGCCGGCCGTCAATGTACCCCGGCGGACCGGTGTGCCGCACCGCTCGCAAATCGAGCGAGTCGGAACATCTCGACATCATGGCGACTGTGACCGGATTCCACGAGGTCCGCCATGATCTCGCCGACGACGCTGCAGAATTTGTAGCCGTGCCCCGAGAAGCCCGCAGCGATGCACACGCCGGGATGCTCCGGAAGGACATCGATGACGAAGTGCTCATTGGGGCTGTTGGTGAACATACACGCCGCGAGAGCGAGTGTCGGGCCCGCGGCGAGCGGGAAGTATCGCTCGACGCACGAGCGCACCGCGGCCTCGTCGCGCGGCCCGCATGTCCGGTCCAGCGTATCGGAGTCCACGGTTTCGCGGAGGTGGTGCCACCGCCCCACCTTGAGCCCCGGAAGCCCTTCCATCGGTACGCCGTAAAACGTGCCCTCGGTCACTCGCATGTTGAATACCGGGAAGCGGGTCGGCACAAACAGCGCCGGCTCGAGGGGTGCGAACCAACCAACGACCTGCCGCTCGGGCACGGCGAGGGGACGCAGCCTGACGAGCAGCTGACTGGCCCACGCCCCGGCAGTGATCGCCAGTCTCTGTGTCTCGTACGTTCGCTGCTGGGTCGTGACTCGGATCGCGTCGCCGCGAGCCTCCCACGACATGACGCGTTCGCCGGTGTGAAGCACGGCCCCGGCTCGCGTGGCCGCGGACGCATGGGCGACGATGCTGCGCTCCGAAAGGAGGTAGCCACCGTCAGGCTGAAAGACGGCACGTGCGTCGTCGGGAAGGGAATAACCGGGAAATCGCTCGTGGACTTCTCGAGCCGTCAAGATCTCGTGCGGGAGGGCGTGCAGCTCGCACGCCTCGCGCGAGCCCTCGTACAACTGCCCTCCCAACTTGTCGATGTCCAGTGACCCGGTGAGGTGAAGCAGCTGCTCGCCAGCCGCATCACCGAGCTCGCGCCAGAGGGCGTACGCCCGTCGCAAGAGTGGGACGTAGGACGGGTGCTCGAAATACGCGAGCCGGATGATTCGCGTGATCCCATGAGACGAGCCTCGCTCGTGCGGAATGGCGAACTGCTCGAGCCCGAGCACGCGATGGCCTCGGGATGCGAAATGATAGAGTGTCGCGCTTCCCATCCCACCGACGCCGACGACAATCGCATCAAAGCGTGCGTCAGCTCCGGTCATCTGCCGCTCCTGGATGCGCGCGGTCGCTGTCTGCTGTCGGCGGATTAGATTGCCTCTGCAACTGGGTCCCCGCTATTTGGCGTCGACCACGACTCGAGGAGCCGGCACGATCGATACGATACTGGGCGCCGGCGGCGCCATCAGCAACGCCTTGGCGAAGCTGCTTGCGTCCCGGTCGCAGCCGTTCAGACTCGTCGGCCGAAACCCGTCGACGCGGGCGGGAGCCGCGGAGACGGTAAGCGCCGACATGGCCGACCGCGAGCAGGCGGTGCGTGCCGTGGCCGGTTCGCGCGTGGTGTATCTGCTTGTTGGCCTGCAGTACGATCACAAGGTGTGGTCCGAGCAGTGGCCGCGGATCATGGCCAACACGATCGAGGCCTGCAAGCGCGCGGGCGCCAAGCTTGTGTTTTTCGACAACGTGTACATGTACGGGAAGGTGGACGGGCCGATGACGGAGGAAACGCCCTTCAACCCGTGCAGCAAGAAGGGTGAGATCCGCGCAGCGGTCGCCACGGCGTTGATCGACGAGTGGAAGGTGGGTGCTCTGACCGGGATGATCGCCAGGGCCGGCGATTTCTACGGACCGGATGCGCGCAACGGCGTCCCGAACGTCCTCGTGTTTGCGCCATTTTCCAAGAAACGCAAAGCGTCATGGCTCATCAACGATGGTGTGCCGCATTCGTACACCTACACGGTCGATGCCGCCTACAGTATCGCTGCTCTCGCGGAGCGCGAGTCAGCGTGGAATCAGACCTGGCACGTGGCCACGACGCCCAATCCTCCGACCGGGAGAGAGTTCATTGCCGTGTGCGCACGCGCGTTCGGCGTGCCGCCAAGGTATCGGGTGCTGAGCAGACCCCTGCTCCGCCTGGCGGGCTTGTTCGTGCCGAATGTCCGAGAGTCGTACGAATGCTCTATCAGAGCGATGGCCCCTATCTGTTCGACTCGTCGAAGTTCGCTAGCGCCTTTGGCTTCTCCGGCACGCCATACGCCGACGGCATTGTCGCGACCGCTGCAACGTTCAAGCGGGGCGATGCGGAACCCTTAGTACCAAGTCGACCTCCGGACCGCCGCCAATAGACGATGGTCGCGGGTGCGAGATTGGATCGCGTGAGGCGTGCGGTGCCGCCGAGCGAGACGCCGGCGAGGCGGAGCGGCCACCTGACGCTGTGGCCCCTCATTGCGGCCACGTTCTTCATGGTGTCGGGCGGCACCTATGGCACGGAAGACATCGTGCAAGGCGCCGGCTACGGCCGCGGCATCCTCATTCTCCTCGTCACGCCCGTGTTGTGGAGCCTGCCGACCGCCTTCATGATCGGCGAGCTGTCGAGCGCCCTGCCCAAGGAAGGCGGCTATTACGCCTGGGTGTACCGCGCGTTCGGCAGGTTCTGGGGATTTCAGGAGGCGTGGCTGTCGCTCGCGGCGTCTGTGTTCGACATGGCGATCTACCCGACGTTGTTCGTGGCTTACCTGGCGCGCCTGTTTCCCTGGTTCGCGCAGCCGAGCCACGGCTGGTTCATGGCGTTCGCGGTGGTCGTCGCCTGCTGCGTGCTGAACGTTGCTGGTGTGCACGCCGTGTCGATGACGTCGTTCTGGATGTTTCTCGCGCTGTCGGCGCCGTTCATCGCCATCGTGGTCTTGGCGCCGTTCAAGGTCGGCGCGCTCGCGGGCGTCGCCGCGAAACCGGCCAGCGCCAGCGTGGACATCGTCGGCGGCCTGCTGATCTGCATGTGGAACTACATGGGGTGGGACAACGCGTCCACGATCGCGACCGAAGTCGATCGCCCGCAGCATACCTATCCCCGCGCGGTGCTCCTCGCCGTGGCTATCGTTGCGCTGAGCTATGTCCTCCCCGTCGGGGCGATGTGGGTCACTGGCCTCTCCTCGTCGAGCTGGGACACGGGCTTTTGGGCCGATGTCGCGGGTATGCTTGGCGGGCCAGCGCTGCGCATTGGTCTCATCATCGGCGGCATGATCAGCGGCTTCGGGATGTTCAATGCGCTCGTCATGAGTTATTCCCGACTGCCCCTCGCGATGGCGGAAGACGGGATGCTCCCACGGGTCTTCGGCAAACTCACACCCCGTACGCGCGCCCCGTGGGTGGCGATCCTGTTTCTGGGCGGGTGCTGGGCACTGTGCCTGGGCCTCGGGTTCGAACGGCTGATCACTCTCGACATTTTGATCTATGGCGGGAGCCTCGTGCTCGAGTTCGCGGCGCTCATCGCGCTCCGTCTCAAGGAGCCGGACTTGCACCGGCCATTCCGCGTCCCGGGCGGCATGCCGGGCGCGATCGTAGTGGGAGCGTTGCCTGCGTTCCTGCTCGTATTCTCGATCATCCGTGGCGAACGTGAGACCGTCCTGGGCATCAGCTCGGCCGCATTTGGCTTGATCGTGATCGCACTGGGCGTAGCGGCCTACGTGATCAACTACCGGTTAAGGCCACGGGGATGGAGCGTCTCTGTGGAAGTGCCGCCCTCGGAGGCCACTGCCTGACGCGCCGGACCGCGTCGCGTCTATCATTCAGTTCGACCCGGAGGCAGTTAACCCGCATGCTCGTCGAGCACACTGTCGTCTGTCCTGTTCTCATCGGGCGTGCCGGGCCGCTGGAAACAGCGCTCCAGACGCTCGATCATGCGCGGGCGGCGCATGGAATGACCGTGTTGGTGTCTGGTGAAGCCGGGATTGGCAAGTCGCGGCTCGTTCGCGCCATGGTCGAGAGGGCGCGGCAACTCGGGTTCGTCACGCTGCAAGGCGCCTGCTTCGAGGCGGACCGTACCCATCCGTATGCCCCTGTTCTGGACCTCGTGCGAGTCCTCTCGGCGACCGTCTCGCCCGCCCTGGCCGCGCACTATTTCGCCTCGGCAGCCGCAGAGCTCGTGACACTGTTTCCGGAGCTCGGTCCGCTCTTCCCCGACACAGCGCCGCGTCGAGTGCTGGACCCCGAGGAAGACAGGCGTCGCCTGTTCCACGCGATGACGGATGCGGTGCACGCACTCGGCCGCGTGCAACCGCTCATGATCGTGATCGAGGACGTGCACTGGAGCGATGACGCGACGCTCGATCTCGTGCTGCACCTCGCCCGGAGGATCGGCCCGCAACCGATCGCGCTCGTGCTCACGTTCCGGAGCGACGAGCTGGGGCCACGACTCGCTCGCCTGCTGGCAGATCTGGATCGGGCGCGATGTGCGTCAGAGATCGAGCTCCATCCGCTCGCCGCCTCCAATGTCGCAGCGATGCTCCAGGCCATTTTTGGATCGCACGCGGCGTTCGGCGCGTCGTTCGTCGACGGGTTGCACGGGCTGACCGAGGGCAACCCGTTCTTCGTCGAGGAGGTCCTCAAGGCCCTGCTGGTCGCCGGTGATCTCGAACGCCAGGACGGCACCTGGCGCGCAAAGCCGCTCGAGCACGTGCACGTGCCTCGGACGGCCACCGACGCGGTCGGACGCCGGCTCGCCGGATTGAGTGAAGCCGCCCGCCGCGTGGCAGCCGTGGCAGCGGTCGCGGGTCGCCGATTCGACTTCGCCCTGCTGCAATCGCTCACCGAGCACGACGACGGCGAGCTGCTGTCGTTGGTCAAAGAGCTCGTCGACGCCCAGGTTGTCGTGGAGGAATCTGCCGACCGGTTTGCCTTTCGCCACGCACTGACGCGCGAGGCGATACGCGCCCGGCTTCTCGCGCGGGAGCGCATCGCGCTGCATCGCGCGATTGCCGCGACGCTGGAGGTGCAGTACAACGACAACGCGCACCATCTCGACGACGCGCTGGCGTATCACATGTTCGAGGCTGGGGCCTGGGAATCCGCGCGTCGCTTCGCGCTCCGCGCGGCGGACCATGCGCTGGCGCTTTGCGCGCCACGCGAGGCGTTGCAGCAGCTCGAGCGCGCGGTCGTCGCAACGGAGCATGCGGGCGCTCGCGCCGACGCGACGTTGCTGATCGCGCGCGGCCGCGCACACGAGACGCTGGGCGCATTTTCGCACGCCAACGATGACTTCGCCGCCGCGTTGGCCACAGCCCGCGAGTCGGGCGATCGTCGGGCGCAATGGCAGGCGCTGCACGCGTTGGGGATGCTATGGGCGGCCCGCGACTATGTCCGTGCAGGACAGCACCGACGCGACGCTCTCGATCTCGCCCGGTCCATCGACGACCCGTCGCTCATTGCGCGCAGTCTGAACCGAGTCGGGAACTGGTACGTCAATCGTGAGGTCCCGCACGCCGGTATCCCGTATCATGAAGAGGCGCTGGCGAACTTCGAGCGCCTCGAGGACCAGCGTGGCATCGCCGAGACCGTCGACTTGCTCGCAATGGCGCACCATATCGCGGGCATGCAGGGCTCGGCTGTCCATTTGTACGAGCGCTCGGTCATGCTCTTTCGCGATCTCGACGATCGCCGGGGATTGGCCAACGCGTTGAGCGTGGTGTCGGTGTGCGGACCGAGTCATCACGCGTCTGCCGGTCCGGTACTGACCAGCATGCATTCGTCGGATCTCCTGACTAATGAGCGCCCGATTCGGATCGCGACCGAGATCGGCTGGCGGGCAGGCGAGGCGTTTGCGCGATTCCTGATTGCCGACGCGTTAGCGTGGCGAGGCGAGTACAAACGCGCGCGCCGGCTGGCTCGTGAGGCGCTCACCATCGCCGAGGAGATGGAGCATCTCGAGTGGCAGTGCGGTGCTCGCCGCCTCCTGGGTGTCATTGCGCTGGATCTGTGCGCGGCGGCGGACGCCGTCGCCTATCTCGAGACGGCGCATGCTATCGCACGGCAGCTGGGATCGGCCACCTGGACCCGCTGGACCGGCGCGCCGCTGGCGATCGCCCTCGTGCGGGTCGGGCGTATCGACCGCGCGATCACAGTTGTCGATGATGTCGACCGCATTGTCCCGCCGTCGGCCGAGGCCGAGCCGGAGAGCGTGCGACGGACGCTGGGCGAGCGATATCTCGCCCTCGCGCGCGCGGAAATCGCCATGGCGCGCAGGATGCCTGCCGAGGCGGTAGGCGCCATCGACGATCGGGACGTGGCGGGAACGCCCCGCGCCGGTCTTCTCCGGGCTCAAGCGTTGGCAGCGCTGGAGCGCTGGACTGAAGCAGCAACCGCGTTGAAGGAGGCGCGTGACGAAGCACGTCGGCAACAGGCTCGTCCGTTACTCTGGCGCATCGACGCGGCGCGGGGATCCGTGTACCTGGGCGAGCGGCACCGTGTCGAGGCGCGCCGATCCTTCGATTCCGCGCGGGCGAGTGCAGCCGAGCTCGCTTCGGAACTCGAAGAGCCGGACGTCATAGCCAGCTTCTGGGCCGGTGTCGACCGCGCCGCGCCGCCGCCGCCCGCGCCGACGAGACGTCAGGCGGCCAAGGCGGCGTTTGGGGGCCTCACGCGGCGGGAACGCGACACCGCGGCGCTCGTTGGACAAGGCAAATCCAATCGCGACGCCGCTCGCATTCTTGGCATTGGCGAACGAACCGTGGAGGGCTACGTTGCGGCCGCACTGTCCAAACTCGGTTTCTCTTCCCGCTCGCAGATCGCGGTCTGGGCGGCGGAGCAAGGGTTGGTGCCGAAGGATGCCCCTGCGGGGAAGCTTCACCGCTAGGCGGCTGAGGTCCCCGTACACGAATTGGATTTCCCCGTACTCTTCACGGGGTTGGCGTCTTTCGTCTGCCCTATCCTTGGGCTCACATACGCCGGCCGGATGTCACCGGACGGAATGCTTCCACGAGCCACATACGGGAGACCATCGACATGCGACCCACCATCTCAACCCTTTTGCTGCTCGCGTGCGCAGCCACGGCCTCGGCACAATCGCCCGCCGCCTCGCATTCTGCTTCACCGCCCGCCGTCACGTGGGGGCCCGCACCCGCGGTCTTCCCCGCCGGTGCCCAGATGGCCGTGCTGGAAGGTGATCCCTCGAGTGCGTCACTCTTCACCGTCCGACTCCGGCTGCCCGACGGGTACAAGATCGCGCCGCACACGCATCCGACGGATGAGAACGTGACCGTGATCAGCGGCACGTTCCGGGTGGGCATGGGCACGACCTTCGATTCCAAGGGAATGATGACCTTGCAACCCGGCGGTTTCGTGACGGCACCGGCCAACCAGGCGCACTTCGCAGTCGCACAAGGCGCGACCATTGTGCAGGTTCATGCGATGGGACCGTTCGCATTGACCTACGTCAACCCCGCGGACAACCCTCAGACCAGCGCCTCACGCTAACGCAAACTCCGACGCCTCCACCACGGAGGCGTCGGCCCGCGGCCCCCAAGCCTGCCCCTCAGTCCAACGGAGTCGACCATGGCCGGTAGCACAACGATCCGAGAGGCACTCGAGCGCAATGCGCGAGCGGTACAGCTCAAACCGTCGGTCGGCCAGGGGACAGCCGTCACCAAGATCCGACTGCACCCCGGACTCCGTTGCGACGTGGAGGAAGGGGCGTGGAAGTTCACCGTCGGGATGTCGGAGAAATATGGTGGGACGAATGCCGGCCCCAACCCCGGCGTGTACGGACGCGCGGCGTTGGGGTCGTGCCTTGCGGTCGGCTATGGGTTGTGGGCCGCCCGGCTCGGCGTGCAGATCGATGCACTCGACGTTGAGGTCCAGGCTGACTACGATGCCCGCGGCGAGCTGGGCGTGTCAGACGACGTCCGGCCAGGCTATCTCGCGATGCGATACATCGTGACGGTCGAGAGTCCGGCGTCGGCCGAGGACGTCATGCGGGTGCTTGATACGGCCGATCGCTACAGCTCCTGGCGTGATGACATCACGAACGGTGTGGCCCTCACTCGAGAGGTGCGGATCCCCGTGCGGGAGCCGTAACGATGGACGCCCGAGTCCAGCGCCGCGTCCAGCGGTACGGGTGGGACAAAGCGGCTCCCCTCTACGAGCAGTACTGGGCCCGGCAACTCGAGCGCGCGCAGGACCGCGTCCTGACCCTGGCTGAGCTCCGCGCGGGCGCTCACGTGCTCGACGTCGCCTGCGGGACAGGCCTCGTGACGCTGCGCGCTGCGGCCGCTGTCGGTCCCTCGGGGCGTGTTGTGGCCACCGACATCTCACAGGCAATGGTGGAGTCGGTGCGGGCCGCGGCTGCGGCGCGTGGGCTCCCGCAGGTGACCGCGGAGCGGCACGACGCCGAAGACCTCGACGTCCACGGTGACCGCTTCGACGTCGCGGTGTGTGCCTTTGGACTCATGTACGTGGTCGACCCGCTGCGCGCGTTGAGGCAGAATGCATCGGCTCCTGCGCCCCGGAGGCCGCGTGGCCGTGGCGGTGTGGGGTGCCCGCGCGGAATGCGGGTGGGCGGAGATTTTCCCGATTGTCGACCGACGGGTCGCGTCAGACGTCTGTCCGCTCTTCTTTCAGCTCGGTGCCGGCAATGCGCTGCGGCAGACCCTCGCGGCCGCCGCGTTCGTCGACGTCGAGATCGAACGAATGACGACGACGTTGTGCTACGACTCCAATGCGTCCGCGTGTGGCGCGGCATTCGCCGGTGGACCGGTGGCCCTTGCCTATTCCCGATTCGATGCGCGCACTCGAGACGAGGTGCACGAGGAATATCTCGCCTCGATTGCCGCGTATCGGCGCGGATCGGGCTATGAAATCCCGGGCGCGTTCGTCATCGCACGGGCCGTTCGCGAACCGGTTGCGCGCTTGCTCGAGCGGCCCGCCGACTGACCGGCCGGCTGCCGTGCGAAGTCCGTCCGCCTTTAGACGTTGGACGTTAGACGCTGGACGGTAGACGTTGAATTCCGCCTGTTAGCGTCGATCCCGCCTGGGCGACTGGTCCAGGAAAAGCGCGTGATAAATGAGATCAGTCGTCACGTCGATCCATTCGCGTAGCTCGCGTGGGCGAAGGGCGGCCGCTCGGGCGAGCTGGGTCCAGAACACCACATCCATCGCACGTCCGAGCGCGGCCCCGTCCACGCCGGGGCGGGCGTGTGGGAGGCGCTGCAGGCCCTGGAACAAGGCGACAATGCGACGGTTGGTCCATCGGTGAATCCGCCTATCGTGGGCATCGAGAGTCGGATCGGTTCGCACCGCCTCGCTCCACGCACGGTACGCTCCCAAGTAGGTGAGATCGGCGGCGAACGCGCGGGACAGCATCGCGTGCAGGGCCGACCGCACGTCGACCGTGGCGTCCGGCCGAAGATCGAGGTGCTCGAGGCCCTCGAGCAGCTCGTCCATCAGCACGAGCAGGAGCTGCCGCTTGCTGCGGAAGTGGAGGTACACGCCCCCGACTGCTACCGCGGCGCGCCGGGCGATCTCTTCGAGCGACGTGCGTTCGTAGCCGCGTTCGCCGAACGAGGCCAGCGCCGCCGCCCTGAGCCGTTGGCGCTTGGCAATGCTCCGTCGCTGGACGGGGTCGGGAAGGAGGTCCTCGCCCCCGAGGAGTCGTGGCCGCTTCATCCCTCCAATCGATCCGGCCGGCCGATCGTGGCGCCGCACAACGCCCCCGCCACGCAGCACAACATCCACCCGCCGAACGCCCCTGCAGCGTCGGGTCGGATGTTGGGGAAGACGATGGGAAAGAACGCACTGCTGAACGGGTCGAGCAGCAACGTCGGCGCCGCCAACGCAACAGCCGCGACCGGCCAATCCGCCGGCGCGATCTCAAAGCGTCGGCAGACGCGGCGCGCAACCCATGCCATGGCCGCGAACGATGCGGCGAACGTGATGATGATCTTCCCGGGCGTCGTGGGCACTATGTGGCGGCCGGCGACGCGCAACAGGACGGTCGCTCCGAGCCAAATGAGGCCCCCGAGGATGAGCGGCCGGCGGAGCATAACATGAACATCTATTCATGTTCTCGGCGGCGCAAGAGGGGACGGGCGCTGCGCGCCCGAGAGAGTGGAACTACAGCAAGTAGAAAGTAGACAAGGGGTCCCACCCCGCCTGGAGAGGTCGGACCCCCTAGCCCTCCCGTGCCGTCAAGCACTCAATCCATCCTGCATATTGTTAGTTGATGCCGAATGCTGAGCGTTGCCGTGCCCACCCGCAGGGATCGGAGGTGCCACGTATGACCGGATCCGTCCGCCGAAGAACCTTATTTCGTCTCATGATTCGACGCCTGGTACTCTTCGGATTCCTGATCCAGGCGGGGGCAGCGCCGCTCGCCCTATCCGCTCAGCGTCCTGGGTTGCCGGCAGGGACGATCACGAGCATCGATAGCGCCGTCGCTCGATTCATGGTGACCAATCACGTACCCGGCGTGTCGGTAGCTGTCGTGGAAGGCGGGGCATACGCGTGGTCCGAGGGGTTCGGCATGGCCGATATGGAGAACTTCGTGCCGGCTACTCCGCAGACGCTCTTTCGGTTGGCGTCGGTATCGAAGCCCTTGACGGCGACTGCCGCTCTCGAGCTGTGGGAGGCCGGCAAGCTGGATCTCAATGCGCCAGTTCAACGCTACTGCGCCGCGTTCCCGACGAAGCCCTGGCCCGTGACGACGCGGGAGGTGCTCGGGCACCTCGGGGGGATTCGGCACTATCGGTCTGAGTCGGATTCCGACCGCGAGATCAGCAACACGCGACACTTCACGGATCCGATTGCGGGCGGCCTCTCCTTTTTTGCGACCGACACGCTCGTCGCCAAGCCAATGTCGCGGTTCAACTATTCCACGCAGGGCTATACGGTCGTTGGCTGCGTCATTCAGGGCGCGGCCGGCGAAGCCTACGCTGATTACATGCGTCAGCATGTCTTTGGGCCAGCCGGGATGGCGCACACCGTGGTCGACGACCGGTATGCGATTGTGCCACTGCGCACGCGCTTCTACCACCAGGACGGCACCGGTCATGTCGTGAACGCCGACCTACTCGATAACAGCTACAAGTTGCCAGGTGGTGGCTGGCTATCGTCGGCCGAGGACTTGGCGCACTTCGAGGTTGCCCTTCTTCATGACGGGTTGATCCGACCGGCGACTCGCACTCTGGCCTGGACGGCGCAACACACCTCGAGTGATGCGACGACTGGATACGGGCTGGGTTGGGGAATCGATACGGCCGCGGGCGCGCACGACGTCGGGCACAGCGGCGGCCAGCAGGGAACGAGCACTGCGATCATTCTCGATCCAGTACCCGAGTTGGGTGTCGTTGTGCTCACAAACATGGACGACGTCGACGCTTTCGGCCTGGCGAAAGTCGTGTTGAGCATCGTTCGCAGATCGCGGCAGGCAGCCGAGCGATAAGAGCGCAGGTCAACGTCGTCCACGCCGCGGCCGGTGCGGACTGATGTGTGTAACGATTCTGCGACTGTCGGAGATCGTGCTTCCCGACACGTTGCGTCCCTCGCGTCCGCCGCTCAGCGTCAACCGCTGCTGGACTCCGTGGCAATCGTTGTGCGGACCGATGCGCGTCGCATGTGGGACAACACGACGCCGACAACCGGAAATACACATGACATGCTCAACTCGCTGGCCAAGAGGCGTCGTCGCTGCGCTCGCTGTCTTGAGCGCGCTCTCGGGCGGTGCGGCGCGCCACGCCTGGGCGCAAGACGTCAAAGAAGCCGCCAAGGAGGAAGCAGCGATCGAGGAAGCTGCGAGGCATGGACTAGGTCGCTGCCCCGACAAACCCGCCGCGGACTCCACCACGCTCGCCAGCGTGGTCGCAAAACCGGACAAGAAACCGCGTCGCATGCCAGGTAACCTGCAGATAACCGCGGGGCAGGGCGCGTACCGACTGGAAATGCCCGACGATCAATTCCACAACATGGAAGGACACCCCCGGCGAGTGGGTGTTACCGCCGTCATCGACACGTCCGGACACGTGGTGCCGGGAACGGTGACGATTACGTCATCCTCGAGTGGGGAGCTCAGCATGGCGGTCTGCCATGCGTTCGCCGATCAACGCTTCCGGCCGGGCCAGAAAGCGGGCGCCACGGTGCTCGCCCAGTACAACGAGACCCTGGAGTTCATCGGTACTGCGGCGACTTCGACGCTTCGCAGTGCCAAAGACGAGTCGAGTGTGCGGTGAGCTAGACGTTAGACGTTGGACGTTGGACGTTGGACGTTAGAAAAAACCTCAGGGCCAGTTACGCGGCTGCGTGACTGGCCCTGAGGTTTTCTCCAACGTCCAACGTCCAACGTCTAAAACGTCTAACGTCTAGTGTTGCTGCTTTGCCGTATGAAGCGCGAAGAATGCTCCCTGTGGATCCACCGCCATGACGACGCGCCCACCGGGCACCTCCATCGGTCCGTTTAGGACCTTCCCGCCAAGTTGCGGGATGCGCTTCGCCGCGTCCTCGACGTTCGGGATTTCGACGTAGGTGAGCCACGCGGGCGGGCCTTGCTTGGGATCGCCCTTGTACATGCCGCCGAACGTCTGCGCACCGAGGCCGTACATCTGATAGACGTTGCCCGGCCCCATCTCCATCGAATCCTTCTTTTCCCAACCAAACACCTTGCGGTAGAAGTCGAGCGCGGCCAATGCGTCGGTCGTCGCGAGCTCATACCAGCAGACTTCACCGTTTTGCGCCTGGCCCTCACGCGGGCTGTTGTCACCCTGTGGTGCGAGCAACGCCAGCGCGGCGCCCTGCGGATCCTTGAACACGCCGAATCGACCCACGTTGGGGATGTCCGTCCCCGGCACCAGCGCCTGGCCACCGAGCCCTGTAACCTGCTTCAGCGTGGCGTCGACGTCCGGCGTCGACACGTACGCAATCCAATTGGGCGGGACGCCACGCGCCTTCATATCCGGCGTGATCGCCATGACCCCACCGATCGGTCCACGTGTGCCGTTGAACATCGTGTACGGCATCTGACCTGCCCACGGCGTCGTCGTCCACCCGACCACCTTCGTGTAGAACTCGATTGCGGCATCGGGATCGGTCGTCGCGAGCTCGAGCCAGACAAATCGCCCCAGTGCCACAGGGGCTGAGACAGGTGCGGCCATGACATCCTCCGCGCAATGAGTGAGGGTCGCAGGCTAGCAAGGCGCCCGCCGGAACGCAATCGGGGCCACGCAACCGTGACAGCGGATGCAAACGTCACGTCCGGCGTGCCACAGGCGACACACAGCACCTGGCTCCAGGGACGGACACTGTCGTGGGATTCGCGTGGATTGATCATCACCGCGGGGGCGCTGCTCACCCCGGGCCGTATGTCGTTGACCCCACATCCCTTCGCGCATCTCCCGCGCTGGTCTACCCTTCGCAACGCAACAAATTCGCACTCGCTATGAGGCAGCTAAGCATGAGGCAGCTATCGATGAATCGTGACGACTTGACCCGAATCGGGCGGATGGGTTTCCGGCGTGCAACGGCTCTGCTCGCTGTGTTCATTGCGTTCCCCTGGTCCGCGACCAAGACAACGCTCCGCGCCACACATGACACCGTCCCGAAGGGCGCTGCGGTCTACGTGCTGGTGCCGGACTCCAGTGACAACATCCGTGCGGCCATCGATCGCACCGTCTCGCACATGAATTTCATTGTGCGAGGCATTGCGCGTGGCCGGCTCTCGAAGATCAATCCCACGCCACACCAGATGCGTGTCGACGTCGAAGCCGATACCGTCTCCGTCGCGTTCGACGCCGGCAATCCCGTGGCCACACCGCTGAATGGCGACACGGTCGCGTGGCGAAATCCATTGACCGGCGAGACGAACCATGCGCACGTCGCGGTCGCCGGCGATACCGTGCGCCAGACGATTGTCGCACCGGACGGCGAACGAGAGAATGCGCTGATTTTCTCCGACGACGGCACGCGCCTCCGGTTGCGCGTGACCGTGACGAGTCACCGATTGCCCCGCCCGTTGATCTACGAGTTGCTCTTCCGCGCGAGTGACTCGACCGGCACCGGATGACGTCCCACAGACGGACACTGCAGCGGTGCGGCGCGTCTGCGCCGCACCAGCACGGGCGGCAACGGCGCTTCGCTGAGGTGTGTGGGTTTTGCAAAATTGAATCGCCTTCCACCAACACGCTCGTAGTGACAGGTGTCGCACCTGCACGTGAGTCGCACCCGTCCGTGAGTGGGAGGCCGTATGCATCCGACGCGAGAGCGCGGTACCGTGTGCCGCGCGCACATCAGGGATGTCACGACGAAAGCGCAGTGGTATCACAGGGCAGCGGTCATCGTATCGACAGTGATGCTCCCGGCATGCGCGTCCGCGCCGGTCCGGCCAGATGATTCGGGAGGAGTCATGACTCCCGTGCACGTGCTCGTGCGCAACGACGGCTCGGCCGATGTCACGGTATTCGCGTATCGCGGAGATCAGCGCGTGCGAATCGGCCAGGTGACGTCGCACGGGACGGCGCTGGTGACGGTGCCCATGGGGATGATGAACCCTGGCCATGTCCAGTTGATGCTGCATAAACTCACCGGCGGTGACTTCATTGCCGACGAGGTGGCGATCAGCCCGGGTGAAGAGCATGCGGAGTTGCACGTGTTCGATGTGCTGGATGAGTCGGCGCTCACGGTCGCGCCAGGTCGGATGCGCTGATGCGCGCGCCGCGGGCGCTGCTCGGCCAGTCACCGGGCTCGTGCAACCGCGAGACGAGCCGGTGTGTCTGAAATGACATGGGGCCGCGCGGCGCGGCGGATCGCGCGACTCGCGTGGCCCTCATCCCAAGACGGCCAGTTCTTTCAACCAGCTGCGTGGCTCGCCGATGGGTGACCCTCTGACGCGAATCCTGGTTGTCAACGATGACGTCGCATTGCAATCGAGTCTCGCGGACAACCTGCGACTCGAGAGGTACGAAGTCCGTCTCGCCTCGGGCGAAGGCGCACTTGCCACCGCGATTGCGTGGCCTGCCGACCTGCTGGTCCTCGACCTCGTCCGCCGCACGGCGAACGGATCCGACCTGCTCTACGCGCTGCGCGAGCGCGGGTGCCATGTGCCAGTCCTCGTCCTGAGTCAGGGGAACATCGCATTGCCGGACATCGAGGGACTGCGGCTCGAGGGCGTGCAGCACGTGACCGGTCCACTCAGTGTGCTCGAGCTCATCGGGCCGGTCCGTGCCCTGCTCGACCGGGGAGCGGCCCGAAACGGGAATGGCACGATCCGATTCGGATCCGTCGTCGTGGACCCTGGAGCGCATACCGTGACGCGCCGCGGCCAACAGTGCTCGCTCACGCCGAAAGCGTTCGCACTACTCGTCACACTGGCCCGCCGCCATGGCGAGGTGGTCTCGCGCACTGAGTTGCTGCGCGAAGTGTGGGGATATGGGCCGCACGTGCTGACGCGTACGGTCGATTCGCATGTGGCAGAGCTCCGGCGCAAGTTGGAGGACGATCCATCGAGGCCGCGGCACATCGTCACCGTGTGGGCAGTCGGATACCGGTTCGTCGCCTAAGCACTGGCGCCGCCGTCCGCCCTGGGTGCCCGGGCGCCACCCCTCCGCTATTCGCTCGGCGACTCCCCCAACTGCTTGAAGTAGATGATGGTGGCGACCAGTCCACCATGCGGCTTGAGCGCGTAGTCCGGGATCGCGCCCACCCTGCAGTATCCGAGTTGCTCGTAGAAGCCTGCCGCGCCGTCCTCCGCCGCCGTATCGAGCGTGACCAGCGTGCGACGGCGTCGCACCGCGATCCGCTCGGCCTCCTGCACGAGGGCGCGAGCGACGCCGCGACCGCGTGCGCTCGGGTGCGTCATCAGCTTCGCGATTTCCGCGCGATGTGGCTGATTCTCCGGGCAGTCGAGCAGGAGAGTGACGGTGCCCACCAGCCCGCCCGCCGACCGAGCGCCAAGCACGACGCGTTCGCCGCGGTCCGCGGCAGCGAGTGACTGCTCCCAGAACGCGTGTGCACGGTCGGTCGCGAGTGGATGCATGAAACTCACGGACCCGCCAGCGGCCACGGTCTGGACGAGGATGTCGGCGAGCGCGGCGACGTGCTGAGGTGTTCGAGACAGGGCGACGATCTCTCCCTCATACATCATCATGCGCTCCCTCCCCCCGCCTACACGACTGCGCCAAACCGCATAGGAAGGGGGTGGGTCGTGCCATGGAGCGCCGGCCAGAGCGTCCTACTTCGAGCCCTTGGAGACGGCGCCAGCCACAGCTGTCGCCGCTTTTTCGACCAGCGGGGTGAGCAGATCCTCCCCAGTCGACTCGGCCTTTTTCTTGTTGGTGCTGTTGACCAGCACCTTCCCGTCGCCCGATTCGAGACGCGCAGTGAGCGTCAGCTCATCGTTCGGCTTGGTGAAGCTCCCGTAATTGGTCGCCGCGGCGCCCGCGGCGCCCCCGGCAGCATTGATGCCAATCTGGCCCGCGGCGTTGCTGGTGACGCCGCCGGCTGCGTACGCGCCCTGTTGAATGGCGCTTCCCGCCACACGACCCAGCAGGCTGCTGCCCCCACCGCCGTTGCTGTGGACCTGTTTCACGGATGTGAACAGGACGAACGGACAGTTGGCGGCTTTCGCTTCTTGGCGCGCTTGGTCCTGCAGCCGCGCGGTGAGAGGTGCGACCTCGAGCGTCGGCCCCGTCAGGTAACTCGTGAAGGTCTCGCGAACCGCCGTCATCGCATCCGTGGCGGTCCCGGTCGCTGTTTCCACGCTCGCCGGGGCGAGGCAGATGTGCGACTTCCCAGGAGTCGCAGCAGGTGCAGCGGCCGCCGGGGCGACCGCGCCGGCGGCGGTCGCCGGGGTCGTCGCGGTCCCGCCTGCAGGAGCAGCCGGAGCAGGCGCTGCCTGTGCCGCGAGGCGCAGCGACGACACAGCGGCCACCAAGAGGGGGGTGATGAGGCGAGCATTCATACGGTCCTCGGCGCAAGAGGTCAGAGCGTGCGACACCCGAGGGAAATATCTCGGGTGTATTGGACACTACACGGGTGGCGATCGTCCGTCCAATACTTTGCCTGGACCGGGGCGATAGGCGGCGACTATGGCCGTCCCCTGGCGCTCAGCCGCCGCGACCGGTCGAGCCGGCCGCGCCGAACTCGGGGTGGTAACTGGGCCGCCTTTGCGTCGGAGGGGTCGAGGGCTTAGCGTAGCGAGTGCTCCTTACCCTCATCCCCGCGGTGCTCACCTTCGGGGCACCGGTTTCTATTGCCCATGCTGGGGCCGCCCTGGCGGCTCCCAACACGATCACGGCGCGATCCCCGGATAGCGCGGCGGCCCGTGCTGAGACCTACAGTGGGCGCGCGGGGCAGCTCGCTGTACGAATCCCGCGTTTCGATGATGGTATCCCGCTGGACGGCACGTTGAACGCTCCGGTCTGGGAGCGCGCAGCGCTCCTTACCGGCTTTTCGGAGTACACGCCAGTCGATGGGCTGCCAGCCGAGGATTCGACGGAGGTGCTGGTCTGGTACTCCCCGCATGCGATCTATTTCGGTATACGCGCGTTCGAGCCGCACGGCGGTGTCCACTACAAACTTGCTGATCGCGACAAGATCGACGCCGACGACAACGTCCAGATCATTCTCAGCCCGTTCCTGCATTCGCGCCAGGCACTCGTGTTTGCGGTCAATCCGCTAGGCATTCAGGAGGATGGCACCATTACGGAAGGGGTGAGCAGCGGGAAACACTTCAATACCGGGAACACCCAGACCGGGCGCCCGTCGACGGACCTGAGTCCCGATTTCGTCTACGAGTCAAAGGGGCACGTCACGCCGTTTGGATACGAGGTGGTCGTCCGGATTCCGTTTCGCAGCATCAAGTACCAGTCGTCGGACCCGCAGAATTGGGGGGTCAATGTGCTGCGCAAGGTCCAGCACTCGGGTCACGAGCAGACGTGGGTTCCGACGAAACTCGCGTCTGCATCCTTCCTCGGCCAATCCGGGACCCTGGTCGGGCTGAGCGGCCTGCAGAGCGGGCTCGTGCTCGACCTCAACCCCTTCGTGACCGCGCACGCCGTAGGCGACAGCGGCGGTCCGCAGCCATGGCGCTACGGCGCCAGTCGCCCATCGTTCGGCGCCAACATGCGATGGGGCATCACGAACAATCTCACCATGACGGGCACCTACCGGCCCGATTTCGCGGAGGTCGAATCGGACGCCACGAAGTTGATCATCGATCCCCGCAATGCGGTCTCCTATCCGGAGAAGCGCCCCTTCTTCCTCGAGGGTCTCGAGCAGTTCAGCACGCCCAACAACCTCATTTACACCCGGCAGATCGAGTCGCCGGTCGACGCCATCAAGCTCACCGGCAAGGTGTCAGACGTCACCGTCGCGTACCTGGGAGCGCAGGACCAGGAAGACTCCTCGATACTCGGACCCGGTCACGCGACGTTCAACGTCGTGCGTGCGTTTCGCGACATTGGGTCATCGTCGATCATTGGCGTGACGGCCACCGACAAGGAACAGGGCGGGGCGTTCAACCGAATGGCCAGCGCGGACGCTCGACTGACCTTCGACAAGATCTACTCGGTGCAGCTGCAAGGCGCCGCGAGCAGCACGCGCGACAGTGCCGGGACCGGCGGGGGCGCCGGGCCGTTGTGGTACGGTCGATTCACACGTGCCGGCCGGACGTTCGGATTCGACTATCTCTTCCGCGGGATCGATCCCGAGTTTTTTGCTGCCAGCGGGTTCATCGCGAGGAACGGGGTCGCCGTCGCCAGCTTCGATCACCGTGTCACGCTGTACGCCCCTCGTGGTGGGCTCGTCGAGACCTATGGTGGTGACTTCCGCTACTCTGACACGTGGGTCTACCGCGATCTGACCTCGGGTCGAGCGCCCGAGGACCGCCGGTATCAGTTCAATGTGACCGCGACGCTCCACGGCGGGTGGCAGATCGGTGGTGCCATCTATCTCGAGACGTTTGGATACGACCCGACTCTCTTTCAGAACTACTACCTGGGCACGATCAGCCACGGGGATACGATTCTGACGCGGTTTCCCAACCAGGGGCTGATCCCCAACACGGACTACGTGTTCACGGTGTACACGCCCCAGTTTGGGCACTTCTATGCCAGTCTCATCGAGGTCTGGGGCCGCGACGAGAACTTCTACGAGTGGTCGTCGGCCGACGTCCAACTCCCGTCGATCGAGCTGACCTGGCAGCCGACCTCGCGGGTAAGAGCCGATCTGACGGTTTCAGGACAGTACGACTGGCGACATTCGAACAGCTCGATGGTCGCGCGAACGACGATTCCGCGCCTCGACCTCGAATATCAGTTCACGCGGTCCATCTTCGTGCGACTTGTCGGTCAGTACGACGCGGCCTACCAGGATAGCCTGTACGACGACTCCCGCACCTATCTGCCGATCTTCATCAAGAATCCGACGACCGGCGTGGTCAGCCGGGCGACCGCTGGCACCAGCAATGTGCTGACCGGGCAGTTCCTCTTCGCGTACCAACCCATCCCGGGCACGGTTGCCTTCATTGGGTACAACAACGACTCCAACGAGCCCTACGCCCTCCGCTTTTCGGGCTTGGTGCGACAGGCGGACAACTTCTTCGTGAAGTTCAGCTATCTGTTCCGCATGTAGGCGTCGCAAGAGGACGCGCGGCCCGGGTCGGGGCTTCATGGTCACGTGACAGATGTCATTGTGGTGGGTGCGGGCGTGGCGGGTCTGTCGGCCGCTCGCGTGTTGCACGAATCCGGAGTGCGAGTGGTCGTGCTCGAAGCGCGCGATCGGGTCGGGGGCCGCATTCGCACGCTGCGCGAGCCGGGAGTCGCCCAGCCCATTGAGCTGGGGGCCGAGTTCGTGCACGGCCGGGTCGCAGCGACTCTGCAGATCGCGGACGAAGCGGCACTGTTGCTCTGTGAGCTCACGGGCGAGTGGTGGCGAGCGCGCGACGGCGTCCTCCGCCCGAGCGAGGGCATGGATACCGCGATCGCGCACGTCATGGCTCGACTCGACGCGACCCGAACGCCCGACCGGAGCTTCGCCGATTTCGCAAGCGAGATCCGCGAGGACCGTGCGCTCGCCCGGGCATTGCCGCGTGCCCAGCTCTATGTCGAGGGGTTCGAGGCGGCCGACCCAGCGCGGATCGGCGAGCGCTGGCTCGCGCGGGCGGAAGCTGCAGGGAGAGCCGATCGGGAGGACCAGCAGTTTCGGTTCGTGAACGGCTACGACGCCATACCCCGCGCGATCGCGAGCGCACTGCCTCCGGAGGCTCTATGCCTCTCGCACGTCGTCCGCGCGATCGAATGGGAGCCAGGCCACGCGGCGGTGACGACGGATCAGGGTACGTTGAGCGCGCGCGCGGTCGTGGTGACGGTGCCGCTTGGCGTGCTCATCGCTGCGGATGTGCGAGCGCCCGGCTCGATCGTGTTTCGGCCGGATCTCGGAACAGCCGTGCGGCGCGCGCTCGATGGGATGGCGATGGGCTCCGTCGTTCGCATAGTGTTCAGCTTCCGAGAGCCGTTCTGGACCGCGGTGCCGCGAGAGCGTGTCGAAGACGATCCGACCGCCCTCAGATTCCTCTCCGTCGAGGATGGCGATTTCAAGGTGTGGTGGACGCCGTTCCCGTTGCGCGCTCCCACGCTGACGGCATGGCTGGGAGGACCTCGCGCCGCAGCTCTGGCGGAGCTTCCGGTGGGCGCCATCGCGGAGCGCGCCCTGGGCGGTCTCGCTCGGTCGCTAGGGATCCCCGCGTCCAGGCTCGAGTCCCTCGTCACCGCCACCTGGTATCACGACTGGCAACACGATCCGTTCACCCGTGGCGCGTACAGCTATGGCGTGGTGGGGGGGATCGATGCGCCGCGCGCGCTGATGCAGCCCATTGCCGACACACTGTTCCTTGCCGGCGAGCATACCGACCCGGACGGGCGGTCGGGCACCGTGCACGCGGGGATCATGAGCGGGCGCGGCGCCGCCCAGCGTGTGTGTCGGACGCTGGGTCTTGGACGTTAGGTGCCAGCGATCAGCCCGATGCCGAGGATCGCGGCGAGGGTACGGGCGTGGGGTCGATCGAATGGGGTTGTCATTGCAGCGGTCCGTAGCCAGGCGCCGCCCCTAGCCGGCGCGGATCCGTTCCGCGCGGCCCATCAGGCCCCCGTGTGGTGAGCACGCCACGGGGTCGCTCATTGTCAATTTATATTGGTACCCATAGCTGTTCAACCTGTTCCGTGGAGGGACGGCGCTGACGTTCTCGATGTTTGCAGGAATCGACGGCCCTGGGTTTGCACCGCAGTTGACGCGTGCACTCACTGCCCAACATCAACTGGGCGACCGATGGTCCGTCAATCTGATTGCTTCCACGCACGGAGGCGGCCTGGTGTAGGGGCCAGCTCGCGTGCACAAGCAGTGGCCCTGGACGTCGCCGCATTGGCCCGTGCTGGATGGTCGGGCGCGCTGCTCTGGTTGCCCCTCCTGCTCTGCGCACTGGCTCTCACGTCCGTGCGCGCGCACGCCGCCCTGTCGCCACCGCACGACTACACCGCGGCCGACGTCCGTTTCATGCAGGACATGATCTATCACCATGCGCAGGCGGTGGTGATGTCCGACTGGGCGGCGACGCACGGCGCTCGCCCTGACGTCGCGACGTTGTGTAGGCGCATCGCGCTGTCCCAGCACGATGAGATCGTGCTCATGCAGCGGTGGTTGCGCCAGCGCAATCTGGCGGCGCCCGACCCGTTGCACATGGAGTCGCCGGGGACCGGCGCCGTCCATGACACGAGCCCGATGCACATGCCTGGGATGGATATGGGTCCGCATCCCATGCTGATGTCCGGGATGCTCACGCCCGAAGAGATGCGGCAGCTCGACGCCGCCCGCGACACGGCCTTCGACCGACTTTATCTCGAAGGGATGATCAAGCACCACGCGGGCGCCATTGCCATGGTGGCTGCCCTCTTCGCCACGCCTGGCGGCGGCCAGCAACCCGAGATCTCGGGACTGGCCACTGATATCGATGCCGGACAGCGAGTCGAGATCGCACGTATGCAAACCATGTTGAACACGCTCACGACGAGTGACTCCCGATGACACGACGCCTGACTCCCCCAATTCCCCGTCGCACCGCACCCTGGCTGGCCATCACCGGCGCCGCGCTGCTGCTCCCGCTGTCGGCCCGCGCGCAGTCGGATACCACCGACGCGCGTGCTCATTCCACGGCCGGGCTGTATGACGCCGGCGTGGCGGCCAAAGGTCTCGAGCTCGTCGGTCACCAGCACAAAGCCGACGTCTTTCAGCCGAATAATCCAGGCGGACTGACCTTCGCGAATTCCGATCTCGCGTTCGGCGGCCACTACGTGTACCAGGGCAACTTCAGTGGCCTCGCGGTGTGGGACATTGCGGATCCGACGCATTCCGTCGCTCGCCGCGGCCCTGCCGTGCTTCACCGAGCAGGGCGACGTCTCGCTCAGCGGCCACCTCCTGTTCGTATCCGCGGAGAATCGGGGCAGCCGGCTGGACTGCGGGTCGCAGATGGTGACGGACAGCGTGAGCAACGAGCGAATGCTCGGCATCCGCATCTTCGACGTCTCCGATCCTCGCCATCCGAAGCAGGTGGCCGATGTGCAGACCTGTCGCGGCTCGCACACGAATACGTTGGTCCCTGATCCCAACGACAAGGGCATTGTGTACATTACGTGTCTGGCTTGGCGCCGCTCCGCTCGACCACCGAAATGGCTGGCTGTCAGGGTGGGGACGTCACGGATCCCAACAGTGCCCTGTTCCGGATTGAGGTGATCCGCGTCCCGCTCGCGCATCCGGACGAGGCCCGCATTGTGAGCTCGCCGCGCATCTTCGCCAATCTCGCAACGCCACCCACGCACGGCGTGGCCTACGCAGACACCGCGCACGGCGCCACGATGCGCATCCCGCGACGATTCCTGCCGGCCCTGCCATCGGCGTCGACGGCGGCCGACACGGCCCATGCCGAACACCTCTTCTCCCTGTTGGTCCTCGAGCGTGGCGACAGCAATCGGGTGCGGATGTACTCGGACTCGTTGAATCGGATGGGGGTGAAGCTCCAGCTGCCGGCGGCATTCCTGCACCCGAGCGGGCCCTCACAGTGTCACGACATTACCGCGTACCCGGCCATGGGGCTCGCGGCCGGCGCGTGCTCGGGATACGGATTGCTGCTCGACATCAAGGACCCTACCCACCCGGAACGACTGCAGGCCGTCTCCGACTCGAACTTCGCGTTCTGGCACTCCGCCACGTTCAGTAATGATGCGTCGAAGCTGATCTTTACTGATGAGTGGGGCGGCGGCACGCAGCCCAAGTGCCGGGCGAGCGATCCGATCGACTGGGGCGCCGACGCGATCTTCACGGTGCGTCGCGACACACTGACACACGTCGGATACTTCAAGATGCCAGCGGCCCAGACCCAACAAGAGAACTGCGTCGCCCATAATGGCTCATTGGTCCCGGTCCCGGGCCGAGACGTCATGGTGCAGGCATGGTATCAGGGCGGGGTCTCCGTCTTCGACTTCACGGATCCGTCCCACCCCAAGGAGATCGCGTACTTCGACCGCGGCCCCATTGATTCGACGAAGCTCGTCCTGGGGGGGTTCTGGTCGGCCTACTATTACGACGGGTACATTTACGGGTCGGAGATCGCCCGAGGGCTCGATGTGTTCAAGCTCACGCCCACGGCCGATCTGACGCAGAACGAGATCGACGCCGCCAATCTCGTCCATTCCACGCAGCTCAACGTGCAGAGCCAGCCGAAGTTCACCTGGCCCGCGGCCTTCCCGGTCGCCCGTGCGTACGTCGATCAGCTGGTCCGGGACAACGGGCTGCCCGCGTCGCGGACGTCGGCGATCCGTAGTGAGCTCGATCGCGCCCAGCACGCCACCGGCGCCCAGCGCTCGAAGGATCTCCAGACGCTGGGGACCCAGCTCGACCAGGACGCCGGGAGTGCGACCGACGCGATGCGTGTGCGCGCACTCGCGGCCGTCGTCCGTGGGCTCGAGCAGGCGAAGGCGTGAACACACGCGGGATGGTACGTACTCTTGCGTACGCTGGGGTGAACGTCGACCTTGGCGGCGAGAGATCGCCGCCAAGCCCTCGACCGCCTCGCCGACCATGCGCCGTACGCTGCTCGCCTTGCTGCTGGCCGTCCCCGTCGTCGCGACCGGGGCACGGCGTCCACAGACCTACCAGGTCGGTCGCATCCAGACCCGCCTCGGGGAGATTCTCTTCGTCCTCTACGATGCGACGCCGCGCCACAAGGCGAGCTTCATCAAACTCGCGTCGGGCCACTACTGGGACTCGCTCACGTTCAATCGCGTGATCAAGAACTTCGTTGCCCAGGGAGGCTGCCCCGACACGCCGCAAGGATTCGGCGGGTCGCCATATCTCCTGGCGCCCGAGTTCACTGATCATCTCAAGCACGTGTACGGCGCCGTGGGCGCTGGTCGCGACGACAACCCGGGCCAGCTCTCCGCCGGCTGCCAGTTCTACATTGTGGCCAACAAAGCCGGCCTCGCCCGGCTCGACAACCACTACACGGTGTACGGTCAGGTCTTCAAAGGCATGGACGTCGTCGAGAAGATAGTCTCCGTGCCCACCGACTCGACCAACAAGCCGTTCACGCCGATCCCGCTGCACATTGACGTGATCACGATGACGGCAGACCAGTTGAAGGCGGACGGCTACGCCGCGACTGGCGCGCGGTAAGCACAGGCGGCCGACTCGACCTCGGTCCGTGGCAGCGGTATTCTACGGCGAGTGGGACGGGCAGCGTCCCAAACGCATAGTCCTCAAGGCAATGGGTGAATGAGCGGATGACTCTGTGTGGTCCGGGTGAGATTGGCACGTCCTCGTCACAACCAACGTATGCCCTGGTTGCCGGTGTCGCGCGCACCGGCGTCTGGCTTGCGGCGGCCTTGCTGTCCGTAGTGCTGCTGGCGGTGACCGCCGGCGCCCAGTCGATTCGCGGCAGCGTGCGGAGCGGGAACGAGCCGATCGTCGGAGCGACCGTGCGGCTCCTGGAGCTGGATCGCGAGCAGCGGACGGACGCCCAGGGACAATTCAGCTTTTCCAATGTGCCCAACGGCACCTATCGGGTCTACGCCGGGGGCATCCTCGGGTACGTGGCCGCGACCGACACGGTCCGGGTGAGCGGCGGCGAGGTCTCCGTGTCGTTCGAGCTGGTTGCCTCCGCCGTCCCGCTCAAGCAGATCGTCATCTCCAGGCTCACCAACGCCGCGTCCCGCCGATGAGCAGTACCAATCCGTGGAGTCCAAGTCGGGAGTCGAGTTGGACAACAGCTCGGGGATGACGTTTGCGGAGAAGATCGATGACCTGCCCGGCGTGACAGCCCGGTGGAATGGATCCGCTCCCGCGCGCCCGATTCTGCGAGGCCTGGGCGACAACGAGGTGCTCGTCTTGGAGAACGGGCTCCGCATGGGCGATATCGCGACGTACGACCCAGCGCACGCGACGCCGATCGACGCCCTGAGTATCGCGCAAATCGACGTCGTGCGGGGCCCGTCGGCGATCCTCTACGGTCCCAACACGATCGGCGGCCTGGTCAACATCGTGACGAACATCGTCCCGACCGCATCGGACCGCGCACTCTCCGGAACCGCCGCCGTCGAGGGGAACTCGGTCAGCAACGAGTACTCCGGTTACTTCAATAACGTCTACACGCTCGGCAATTCCGCGTTCCGTGTGTCGGCGGGCGGATTGCACTCCGGTAATATCGGCATTCCGGGCGGTATCTATCGTGATCCTGTCTCGGGCGCGGACTTTCACCTGCATCAGATCCCGCAGTCTGACGACCGCACGGGAGAGGGCGGCGTCGGATACTCGTACCAGGGTGCCTTCGGGATGGTCGGGATCGGTGCCAACCACTTCGAGACCAACTACGGGATTCCCGGCGTGCCGCCGAACCCCGAGTGGGAGACCGTTCCCCCGACCACGTCGCGCATATCGCAGCAGCGGAATACGCTCGAGCTTCGGAGCCTCTTCAACACCGGGAGTGCGTGGTTCGATCGTGTCAAGGTCACGGCAGGATACAACAGCTATACGCACTCCGAGTTCCCGACGGTGCAGGACTCGACCGGCGTGTCCGACCCGCAGGCGAACCACTTCCACATGGAGGAATTCAACGCGGTGCTGCAGGTCGAGCAGGCGCCGCGGGGCAAGTGGGATGGCACGCTTGGCTTGTGGACCGATCTCCAGAATCTCACGATCGAGGGGCAGCAGCCCCTCGGACCGAACTCGCTCACGACCGGCCTGGCGGGGTACGCCTACGAGGAATACCAGGTGAGCCCGCAGACGCGGATCCAGGCAGCGGCCCGGTTCGACTACAATGCGATCCAAACGCACCCGTACGCGGTGTCGCAGGACTCGGTGTTCCAAACACTGGACGTGTCGCGAACCAACAACGCGGTGACGGGGTCTGTCGGAGCCATCCAGGAGATCGGCTCCAATCTCACTGCCACCGTGAGTCTCGCCCGGTCATTCCGGGCTCCCACCGTGCAGGAGCTCTTCGCCAACGGACTGGACGCGTCCAGCGGAACCTACTCGATCGGCGATGCCCATCTCGGTCCCGAAAGCGGCTACGGTGTCGATGCATCGCTCAAGGGCAATTTTGCGCAGGCGACGTTCGAAGTCTCACCGTATATCAACTACATCAGCGACTACATCTACGGATTCCTCACCGGCGACACGATTCAGGGCTTTCCGGTGCGGCACTTCACCGCGAGCGACGCGCGGTTGGTGGGCTTCGAGGCATCGGCCGCCGTGATGCCGGTGCCCTATCTCGCGCTCCTCGCCAGCTCGGACTATGTGAATGCGGAGAACACTCAATTGAACGTCCCGCTTCCCTTCATCCCGCCCTTGCGTGGACTGTTGCGGGCGACGTATCAAGACCAGAAATACATGGGGATGATCGAGTGGCGCGCGGCGGCGAGCCAAACGCGACTCGGCGTCGGCGATACGCCGACAGCCGGGTGGGCCATCTTCAATTTTGGAGCGGGCATCCGCTTCACGCAGAAGGATCTGGTACACAACGTCAGCATTCACATCGACAACGCATTCAACCGGGTCTATCGGGACAACCTCTCTGTGATCAAAGATTTCGTGCCGCAACCGGGGCGGGGTATTCGCCTGAACTACGTGCTCACCTACTAGATGCGCCGCCTTCGTCGAATACTCGCCGCGGCCGTTTGCGCCGCCCTCGCGACAGGATGTGCGACGTCGCTCCACGCGCAGGCGCGCCACTACGATGTCCTGATTGCCGGCGGACGGGTGGTTGACGGCACCGGCGCACCCTGGGTGCGGGCCGACGTCGCGATCGTCGGCGACCGAATCGCCGCGATGGGTGATCTGCACGATGCCACGGCCGACAAGCGGATCGATGCCACGGGGTTGGTCGTGGCTCCCGGCTTCATCGATCTGCAAGGACAGTCGGAGTTCAATCTCCTCGTTGACAATCGTGCGGCCAGCAAGATCACGCAGGGCGTGACCACCGAGATCACCGGTGAGGGCAACTCGATCGCACCGGCGACCGACCGGATGCTGCAGGACCGAGCGGACGAGGCCAGGAAATACGGCGTCCCCCTCGACTGGCACACACTGGCGGAATATCTCCGGCACCTCGAGCGCGCCAAACCGGCGATCAACCTCGGGACGTTCGTCGGGGAGGGTACGATTCGCGACTACGTCGTCGGCAAGAACAACCGCCCTGCGACCCCGGCGGAGCTCGATCAGATGCGGAAGCTGGTGGCGCAGGCGATGGAGGAGGGCGCCTTCGGCCTGAGCACCGCGTTGCAGTACGTCCCGGATCAGTATGCGTCCACGGATGAAATCGTCGATCTGGCCAAGGTCGCACGCCAGTACGGGGGCGTGTACTTCACGCATCAGCGCTCCGAAGGCGACCGCATTTTCCCCTCGTTGGATGAGGTGTTCACGATCGGTGAGCGGAGCGGTATCTCCGCCACGATCTGGCACCTCAAGACCGCGTACAGCGAGAATTGGGGCAAGATGCCGGAGGTCCTGCGTCGCATTGCCGACGCCCGCGCGCGCGGTATCGACGTCGCCGCGACTGTTTACCCCTACGCGCGTGCATCCAACGGCCTCACCGCGTGCTTCCCGCCGTGGGTCTCCGAGGGCGGTACCGACAAGCTGCTCGAGCGGCTCAAGGATCCGGCACAACGCGCACGCGCGAAAGAGGAGATGGATGCGACCGGGACGACGTGGGAAAACGAGTGGCGCGGCTCAGGTGGGCCTGATGGCGTGCAGCTGATCGAGGTCGTCAACCCAGCACTCGCGAAGTACGAGGGCATGACATTGACCGAGATCGGTCGCGCGATGGGCAAGGATCCCAGGGATGCCGCGATGGATCTGGCCATCGCCGACCGGGGCGAGAGCCAGGTCGTGATCTCCATCATGGACGAGGAGGACGTGCGAGCGGCTGTGTCAGACCCGATGGTGAGTTATGGCTCGGACTCGCCCGCGCAAGCCGAGGATGGCCCGCTGAGCAAGACCAAAGCGCACCCGCGAGCCTTTGGCACGTTTCCGCGGATCCTCGCCAAGTACGTGCGTGAGGAGCACACGATGCGGCTGGAGGAAGCGGTACGAAAGATGACGTCGCAGGCTGCGAGCCGAGTGGGCATCACGGATCGCGGCACGCTCCGGACCGGGATGATGGCCGACGTCACGGTGTTTGATCCCGCGACCATCCGCGACGTTGCGACATATCAGGACCCGCTACACTACTCGGTCGGCGTCAAGGACGTGTTGGTGAACGGCCGTGCCGTCGTGTTGGACGGAACGATCACAGCCGAGCGGCCGGGGCGGGCACTTCGAGGACCAGCCTATAAGGCCGTAGCCGTCCGGTAGGCGGTCTCACCGCCGGGCGACTCGCACCGGAGCGGGCACCTGCAGTGCGGGGGCGGGGTGCGACCGCTCCTTGTGAAGCTCCGCCGCCAACTGACCGCCAGCGATGACGGCCAGCATGGAGAGGTACATCCAGGTCAGCAGAACGATGACGGCGCCGATCGCGCCATAGGTCTCGTTGTACTTGGTGAAGTGCTGGACGTACACTCGGAAGCCGACCGTCACGAGCAACCAGAGCGCGGTGGCGACGCCGGATCCCACGAACGCCTCGCTCCATGCCAGACGTACGCTCGGCAAGAATCGGAACAGTGTTGCCCCGAGTGCGACCACGATGGCGATCACCAGGACCGTTTGTGTCAGCAGCCAGGCGACGCGTGTGGCGCTTGCGAGGCCGGCCATGTCGCCGACGGCGTTGACGATGAGTTGCCCGAACACCAGCGCCGTCGTCGCGACGACCGTTGTGACCGCGGCGATGAGGACGAATCCCATCGACAGCAGGAAGACCTTCCAGTACGGCCGTTTTTCATGCACGCCAGCCGCCCGGTTGAGCGCATTGCCCAGCGCGACAAACACATTCGATCCGGCCCAGATTGCCAGCACTGCGCCGACAGAGAGCAGCCCGGGCGCACTGCCCACGAACACCACGTCATGCAGCACGTGCTCGATGACGGCCATCGCGTCGCCCGGTGCGGCTGGCGCGATCGTGTTCAAGAGCAACTGAAACGTTTTCTCGCGGTCGCCGACCAGGCTCAGGATTGACGCGCTGAACAGGAGGATTGGAAAGAGAGAATAGAAGCACCAGTACGCCGTCTGTGCGGCGAGGGCGAGGACGTCGTTCGCCCACAGGTCTTGCAACGTCCGCCAGACGAGCGTGTGGACTTGGCGAAGGCGATACACGGTGTTCAGCCGCAGAGGGTGCTTTCCGCGCAACGGGCATGCCGCTAAACTCTCTCGGCGCCACCTTCGAGCATCCGACATCGCCGGATGCGATTTCGCCAAGCCATCCATCCTTATGAAGAAGACCGCCAGTGCGCTCTCCTGCGCGAGCCTCGTGCTCCTCGGAGTCGGTCGTCCGGGGGCGTCGGCTGATGTGAGGGTCCTCGAGCAGGGAGTGGGCGCGCCCCTCTCCACGCGCGCACGGGACACAGGCGCTGCCGGCCATGATTGGTCGCAATTCGGTTGGGATGCCGCTCGCTCGAGCGCATCGACGGCCCCGACCGGAATCACTGCGGCGAACGTCTCCTCGTTGCGTCGCCAGCAGGTGACGATCGATGGCACGGTCGACGCCTCAGCGATCTACCTCGCAGGCCTGCACGTGAAGGACGGTACTCATGACGTCGTGTTCGTCACCACCACGTACGGGAAGACGCTCGCGATCGATGCGAATCAAGGGTCGGTCCTCTGGGAGTTCACTCCCGCTGGGTTCGCCACGTGGGCGGGGACTGCGCGCATCACCAACTCCACGCCGGTAGCCGACCCGAACCGCATGTTCATCTACGCGGCATCGCCCGACGGCCACGTGCAGAAGCTGGCGGTGGCCGACGGTCACGCGGTGTGGAGTACGGCGGTCACACTATTGCCCGACCGCGAGAAGATCGCCTCGCCACTCAGCCTCGTCGGGGGGCGGCTCATCGCCGTGACCGGTGGCTACATTGGTGATGCCGCGCCCTATCAGGGACACGTCGCCATCCTCGACGCCGCGACGGGACGGGTGCTTCACGTCTGGAACTCCCTCTGTAGCGACCGGTCTGGCCTCATCCAGCCGGCCTCATGTGCGCAGAGTGGGTCGGCGATCTGGGGTCGTGCCGGCGCGATCGTCGATTCGACTGGCGAGATTCTCGTCGCCACGGGCAACGGGCATTGGGATGGCGAGACGAACTGGGGTGATGCGACGCTCGTGCTCGACGCCGATGCGACCCATCTCGTTGCCAACGAGACGCCCACAAATACCGAGGCGCTCGACGAGACCGATCTGGATGTCGGGTCGACGTCACCCGTGATCCTCGGCGGCGGCTATGTCGCGCAGGGCGGCAAAGACGGCCAGATCCGCCTCCTGGCGCTGGCGGCGATCGCTGGTGCCTCGCCGCATCGCGGCGTGGAAGTCGAATCCGTGCCGACGCCATCTCGGGCGGGTCTGTTTTCCGCCCCCGCGGTACTCCGCACGAGAGACGCGACCTGGCTGTTTGTTGCAGACCGTGCGGGAACGGCGGCGTGGACGTTTGTGGGAGGCCGGCTGCAGTCCGCCTGGTCGAATCGAAATCCTGGCACCAGTCCCGTTGCTGCCGGCGGGTTGTTGTACGTGTACGACCCTGGTGGCTCGCTGCGGGTCTACGTGCCTGAAACCGGGCGCACTGTAGCGGAGCTGCCCGCTGGTGCCGGACACTGGAACAGTCCCATCGTGATCGATGGGAAGATCATCCTGCCGGAGGGCAACGCGAACCGGCACGAAACGCAGGGGATCGTCAACATCTGGCGGCTGCAGTGATCGGGAGCAGGAACGGCGAGACTCGAGACCGCACGGTGGCGCGTCTTTGAGCGGAACGGTCACGGCGCAGCCGGCCCGCGGGGACGCATCACCAGCTCCGGCGAGCCGCACGAACTTCACCATCCTCGCGGCGATCAGCGTCAGTCACTTCCTCAACGACATGGTCCAGTCGTTGATCCCCGCCATCTATCCGCTTCTCCAGGCGGCGTATCATCTCGGCGTTGTGGAAGATCGGGTTGATCACGTTCACGAACCAGGCGACTGCGTCGCTGCTGCAACCGCTCGTCGGGCACTACACCGATCGCAGGCCGATGCCGTATTCGCTGCTCATCGGCATGATGTTCACACTCGTCGGCATCATGCTGCTCGCCGGCGCGCCAACCTATCTGTTTCTGCTCTTGGCGGTCGCGCTGGTCGGCGTCGGCTCAGCCGTGTTCCACCCGGAGTCTTCGCGCGTCGCGCGTCTGGCGTCCGGCGGACAACACGGACTCGCCCAGTCGCTGTTTCAGGTCGGAGGCAACGCCGGTGCGTCGCTGGGTCCTCTCCTTGTCGCGTTCATCGTGTTGCCATACGGACAACGGAGTGTTGCGTGGTTCTCGCTCGCGGTGCTCCTCGCGATCGCGCTGCTGTCAATCGTCGGACGCTGGTACAAACGCCGTCGGCAGCGGGCCGACCGCGTGCGGCGGGATCTGGGCGCGACGCGTCCGCTGCTCCCGCGCCGGCGCGTGAACATTGCCCTTGCGGTGCTCATCGCGCTCGTCTTTTCGAAGTACGTCTATCTGGTCAGCCTGACCACGTACTACACCTTCTTTCTTCGCAGCAAGTTCAACGTTTCCGTCGAGAGCGCGGAATTCCATCTCTTCGCGTTCCTCGCTGCGGTCGCGGCAGGTACCTTCATTGGCGGACCCGTCGGCGATCGAGTCGGGCGTAAGTATGTCATCTGGGCGTCGATCCTCGGCGTTCTGCCTTTCACGCTCATCTTGCCGCATGCCAATCTGTTCTGGACTGGCGTGCTGAGCGTGGTCATTGGTCTCGTGCTGGCCTCGGCGTTTTCGGCAATTCTGGTCTACGCGCAGGAACTGGTTCCGGGACGAGTTGGGATGATCTCGGGACTCTTTTTCGGCCTCGCGTTCGGCATCGCTGGCCTGGGCGCAGTCGTGCTCGGGATTCTCGCCGGTCACACCAGCCTTTCCTTCGTGTATCAGCTCTGTGCGTTCTTGCCTGCCATCGGTCTGCTGGCGGCCTGGCTCCCGGACCTCGACCGCCTCTCGAACGCCTAGGCGGGGGCGAGGCGCCGCTCGCCGGACAGCCGTAGACCGGCGTACAGGACGCCGACGGCGGCGACCGCGATGATGAGCTCCGTGTGCAGCGCGAGCAAATGTCGATTGAGTACCACAGCCGCCGCATCGAGCACGGCATGAGTGACAATGGCGACCAGAAGCCACACGCCGTCACCCCGGGTGAACGCCTGCAACACGATCAGTGAAAGCCCGACGTGCAGCAGCATGGCGCTGGCTCGTTCGAGGACCGCGAGTTGCACGCCCCACGCCCCGAGTGCCTCGAGCTGCTGCTGGATCGCGTGAGTCGCAGGCCCCGGGTCCACATGTCCGTGCGCCGCAAGCGCCCACGCGACGAGCAACCCGACCATGGGGAGACCCACCAGCACGATCGATTCGCACCCGCCATGACCGAGGCCATACATCACGGCGACGCGCTGTGTCCGCTCGGCGCGCAAGACTGTGCGGTACCCAACCCATCTGCCAACCTCTTCGAACACCCCCGCGGTGCACGCCGAGAACATCACGAACGACGTGGTCCATGATGGGTGGGCCGAGTAGATCCATCGGCCAAGCGGGAACTGCCAGACACGCAGAATCAAAGCGACCGCGAAGACGACCATGCCCCACCCGAACGCACCGCTCGCTGCGCCCGTGCGCTGCCGCCACAGAATCCCGAGCACGACGGGCCCCAAAAGACACACGATGGCGGCCAGCGAGATGCTGAGGGCGATGGTTGGATCGAATCGCATGAAGGGACGACGTCCGTCCGGTGGTCGGCGTCACTGCCGCCCGGCGACGCGGCATGTGCCACTCATGCGGATCCGAGCGCGGGGAATTGGATTCGCGGCCCCCGGCAGGTAGAATTGCACCGAGCGCCCGCGCCGGCGCCGCTCGCAGCGGAGCAACCCAGACGATTGAGAATGGACAACGACCGAGGAGCACAAATGGACGTCAGTCGATCGAGCCGCATGGCAGGCTTCGTGTCCGCGGCCGCGTTCGCGAGCGTCACGTTGGGGGTGGGCGTCGCTCGTGCACCTGCAAGGTCCGTCCTGCGGTCGGAAACGGACGCTCGCGAGATCTCTGCGGCGACGAACTACGAGATTTATGGCGTGCGGTTCGCCGGGTATCACGCGTTTCCAGTCTCGGACCTGGTCCTCGGCGCCGACACCGCTCGCCGGACCGATCTGGCCTTCATCGTCTGGGTGCTGAAGCCGGCCGGCGCGGCGCCGGCCACTCCGTCGGGCACCTCACATATCGTGCTGTTCGACGCCGGCTTCTACCGCAATGAGTTCCTCTCGCAGTGGAAGCCCTTTGACTTCGTGAAGCCATCCGTCGCGATCGAAAAGGTCGGCATCCACGCGGCGGATGTCACCGATATCATTGTCTCCCATATCCATTGGGATCATGTGGACGGCGCGGATCTGTTCCCGCGCGCCCGGGTGTGGCTGCAGCGGGCTGAATACGAACACTACGTCGGCGCCGACGGGAAGGCGCTCGCCCGCGGAATCGACACAGCCGATGCCGCGATGCTCGCTCGGCTGCAGCGCCAAGGACGTATCGGCTTGATCGATGGTGACGCGAGGACCGTCGTTCCAGGGATCACCGCCTATACGGGCGGCCGCCACACCTATGCGTCGGAGTACATCACCGCGCAAACGCCCCACGGGACCGTGGTGCTCGCCTCCGACAATGTCTACACGTACGAGAACCTGGAAAAGCACCTTCCGATCGCGGCAACGTTCACCCCGGCAGACAGTACATTGAATCGCCAGGCACAAGACCGGATGCATCAGCTCGCAAGCGACCCGCGGTTCATTCTTCCCGGGCACGATCCGGCGATCTTTATCCGATTCCCAACGCCGGGGAATGGCGTCGCGTTGATTCAGTAGCGATCGTCGCGAGGAGTAAGGCAAGGGGACCAGCCGGCGGCCCGAAGACGCTCGCCGGGCGGCCGGGCCTGCTTCCTTTTGCTTGCGGCGGTCGATAGTTCACCTGGTGGGGTTGCAGGTCTCTCAGACGAGGGCCTTCCTTCAGTGCTCGGAACCGTCATGGATGTGCAGATCGCGGCTCGCCTTTCGTCCAGCCCCTGGACGGCCATTCCCCTCCTCTTCGGCGCGGGGGTGCTGACGAGCCTGACCCCGTGCATTTATCCCATGATCCCGATCACGGCCGCGGTGGTGGGAGGCAAGGCGGTCGGACGCGAGGACGGGCGGTCCTGGTTTCGCCCGCTGGCCCTCAGTGTGACCTATGCCCTCGGACTGGCGGCGGTCTACGCGTCGCTGGGTGTCCTCGCCGGGCTGACGGGCACGCTGTTTGGGTCGGTGAGCTCGAACCCGTGGCTGTATTTCGCGATGGCCAACCTGCTGCTCCTTTTCAGTTTCGCCATGCTCGACGTCATTCCGGTCCGCGTGCCCGCAGCACTTCTCGGGCGCGTGAGCCAGGCGGGCAAGGGAGGTGACTTCGCAGGCGCGCTGGTCATGGGAGCGGCGTCTGGTCTCGTGGCGGCGCCGTGCTCGGCGCCGGTCATGGCAGCGGTGCTGACGTGGGTGGGCACGACGCGCAGCGCGGTCCTAGGTTTCGTGTACCTGTTTGTGTTCTCCCTGGGTATGTGCACGTTTTTGATTATCGCAGGCATCTCGAGCGGTGCGCTCGCTCGCCTGCCACGGGCCGGAGAATGGATGGTCTGGATCAAGCGTGGGTTCGCGCTCGTCATGCTCGGGATGGCGGAATATTACCTCATCCTCACCGGCCAACAGCTGATCTGATACCTATGGCGATCACCGTGTTTCGCATCGCAGCGGCTTTTCTCGTCCCAACGGCCGTCGTCGCGTTGACCCCGTCGCGAACGCATGCTCAGGACGGAGGCATTGAGGTCGGGGCGCATGCACCGTCGGCTACTGTGCGCACACTGGATGGCAAGACGGTCGACCTGTCGCGCATCATCGGCCCGGGACCGGCGTTGGTCGAGTTCTGGGCGGCCTGGTGTCCAAACTGCAAGGAGCTGGAGCCGGCGCTCACGGCGGCCCAGAGCAAGTACGGCAGCCAGGTCCGGTTCGTGACCGTCGCGGTGGCGATCAACGAATCCATGGAGCGCGTCCAGAAGCACGTCGCGGTCCACAAGATCCCCGGAACCGTTGTGTACGACGCCGACGGCAATGCCGCGGGCGCGTACGACGCGCCCGCCACGTCCTACGTCGTCGTCATCGACCGAACAGGCCATGTGGCCTACACGGGAGTCGGCGGCACGCAGGACGTGGACGCGGCGATAAAGAAGGTCCTATGAAGTCGGCGTCGGTGTAACCTTGTCCACGGCTTTGGCCAGATCCGTGTACGAGGCAGGAGCCATCACCTTGAACGGCTTCACGACGTACGAGACCCGGCCGTCCGGCCCCACGACGAACAACGACCGATTGTCCACGTTGTTCTTGAGGTCGAACGCGCCGTAGGTCTTTCCGATCTTGCCGCCACTGTCGCTGGCAAAGACCACCGGGAAGTCGGCTTCACGCGCCCAGTTGGCGAGCGTCGTGTCCGCGTCGACACTGATGCCGATGACCGTGACTTTGCGTCCGTTTTTGAAGAGCGTCGCGTACTGATCACGGTACGCGTCCATTTGGATCGTTCAGCCCTTGGTCCGGGCTTGGTAGAAAAACGCCAGAACGACCGTCTGGCCCCGGTAGTCACTGAGCCTGACTGGAGCCTTGAGCAATCCGTAGCGGGTGGCTCCGGGCAGCGTAAAGTCGGGCGCGACCACGCCGACGCCAGGGCCCGCGGTGTCTGCTTGCGCTTGCGCGAGCGAAGCCGACGCGACCATTGCGAGGCTGACACCCCCCGCCGCGAGGCTGACCACCCCCGCCCATCTCGACCAGGTCTTCATGGAGCACTCGCTGGTTGACGTGTGCGCCGAATCTAGCCGGGAGGACGCCGATGAGCCAGCGGTCACCCGGTTCGCGACTGCCATTGACACTGCTCGGTCCGCCATGGTAAAAATTACATGCGTGCCCATGGGGGCACGGCGCCACTGGCCGTCAGGGTGCAGCAACACGCAGGCGACACTGCGCGATGATGTGCCGGTGCGACGGCCGATTCCAACTTTCTCGATGTCTTTGCTCTCGCTCGAGCGCGTTACCAAACGCTTCGATGGCATCCTCGCAGTCGATGATGTGACATGCATGATCGACCGCGGACAGGTCGTGGGGTTCCTCGGGCCCAACGGGGCCGGGAAGTCGACGACGATGCGGATGATCACACAGTACCTCGAGCCGGACGGGGGGCACATCCAGATGGATGGTGTGCCGCTGTCTGATGCCGGCCGCGATGCCAAGCGACGCATTGGCTTCCTCCCGGAAAACAATCCGCTGTATGGCGAGATGCTCGTCGCCGAGTATCTCGACTTTGTCGCGCGCCTGAGGGACCTCGGGCGCGCGGAGCGGGGGCCCGCCGTCGACGACGCGGTCGGTGCCACGGCGATCGAATCGGTCTTCAATCGCCCGATCAGCGAGTTGTCCAAGGGATTTCGTCAGCGGGTTGGATTGGCGGCGGCGATTCTCCATCGCCCGGATCTGCTGGTCCTCGACGAACCCACCGAGGGGCTCGACCCCAATCAGCGCGTCGAGATCCGGCAGCTGATCAGTCACCTCGGGCGCGAGCGAACGGTGATACTCTCGACGCACGTGTTGTCGGAAGTGCAGTACACCTGCTCCCGACTGCTCATCATCAACCGCGGCAAGATCGTCGCCGACGGCGGCGTCGAGGCGCTGCTGAGTCAGGCCGGAGCCGGGGCGAGAATCAGTGTGGAGGTCAGTGGAGGGGACGTCGAGCAGCAACTGGCCCAGATCGACGGTGTCCGGCGCGTCGATCGGCGCGAGGCACTCGACGGTCGTCTGCGGCTCACTGTGACGGCTGCCGGCGACCGCGACGTCCGGCCCGATATCTTCGGCGCGGCCAAGGCCCGCGGGTGGACGCTCTATGAGCTACACCAGGAAGCGGGGAGCCTCGAGGATCTCTTCCGACAATTGACGGGCGCCGGTGGCGAGGGGACGCGCGGCGTCGAGGCGGCGAACGGATCATGACAGAGGTACGATGGGGCGGGGGCACATGAGTGGGGCACAGGCTGGGTCGCCGATGGCGGCGGCACGCGGGAGCGCGGCTCGCATCTGGACGATCGCGCGGCGCGAGCTGAAGGCGCTCTTCGATCATCCGACGGGATATGTGCTCCTGGTGGTCTTCGTCGTGGCAAACGCCTTCCTGTTCTTTCGACAGGCATACCTAGTTGGCGTCGCGAGCCTGCGACCGATGCTCGAGCTCCTCCCGTGGCTGTTTCTGTTTTTCGTGCCGGCGGCGACGATGCGGACGCTTGCGGAAGACAGCCGCAGCGGCGTCATTGAGGTTGTGCTGACCCAGCCGGTGACGGATTGGGAGCTCGTGCTGGGCAAGTACGTGGGCGCCGTGCTGTTCCTGTGTATCGCCCTCGTCGCGACGCTCGCCATTCCGATCGGTCTGACCTTCGGGGCTGATTTGCAGTGGGGCCCGGTGATCGCACAATACGCCGGCGCCGCGTTGCTGGCAGCCGGGCTCTCCGGCGTCGGGATCTGGGCATCCAGCGTCGCCCGCAGTCAGATCACGGCGTTCATTCTCGGCGTGGCGGTCATGTTCGTGCTCATCTTCCTGGGCCTCGATCCGCTCGTCGTCGGCCTGCCGCCCGCCCTGGGCGCGATCGCCGCACGGTTGGGCGTGCTCTCGCACTTCGAAAACGTCGGCCGGGGCGTGATCGACGTGCGCGATGTCGTCTACTTTCTCTCGCTGGCCGGCGTGTTTCTGGCGCTGGCCTACGGCGCCCTCGTCGGCCGGCGCCTCGCACGCGGCGGCGCGGCGGCCCGGCGGCTGGCACTCGGCGTCGCGCTGCTCGCGGCGGCGCTGATCGTCGTGAATCTGCTCGGCAACTATATCGGCGGGCGCCTCGACCTTACCCCCGGCCACGCGTACACCCTGTCGCCAGCCACCAAGCAGATCGCCGGCACGCTGGACGACATCGTCACGATCAAAGTGTTCGCGTCCGACGAGCTGCCGACGGGCGCAGCGCTGGTCAAAGGCGAACTGGATGACCTGTTGCGCGATCTGCGATCTGCGGGCCGTGGCAAGATTCGCATTATTCGTCGCGACCCCACCAAGGATCCAACCGTTCAGCGCGATGCCGAGAGTCTCGGCATCGAGCCGGTGCAGTTCAACGTGATTGGACAATCGGAGCTGCAGGTCAAGCAGGGCTATCTGGGGCTCGCCGTGCAATACGGGACCGGTACGGAGACGATCCCTTTCGTAAATCGGACGGACGATCTCGAGTACCGACTCGCCGCAGCGATCCGGTCGTTGACACGGGCCAAGAAGCCGGTGATCGCGCTGGTCGACAATGCCCCGCAGGCCGAAGGCGGGGTCGAGGGCTTGCGGACGCAGCTCAGCAAGTCGTACGAGGTGCGCACGCTTCCGCCGGCCGACTCTGCCCCCATCGCTCCCGACGTGACCACGCTCATCGTGGTCGGTTCCCCCGATTCGGTGAACGCGGGTCAGCGCCAACGCCTCGAGACCTTCTTTCACCGGGGCGGCAGTGCGCTGGTTCTCGCGGGCGGGATGGCATTGACCCCGCAGACGCCGATGGCGAGCCCGCACCCAGTGGGATGGAACGCGGTCCTCAAGCCCTTCGGCGTCACGGTTCGCAGCGACCTGGTGTACGACCTGATGGCCAACGAGGTGATCCCCGTCCGGGCCGCAGGCGGCATGCAAGTGCTGGAGCGCTACTCGTACTTCATCCAGGCCAAGAGTACGAGCCAGTCGGTCGTCAATCAGGATCTGAGCGGCGTGCTCCTCGCGTGGGCGAGCAGCATCGACACGACGGCGGGTGCGCGCTGGTCGGTCACGCCGCTGCTGGTCTCGAGTCGTGGCTCCGGTGTCTCCACGACCGAGACGGAGATCATGCCGAACCGCGATTTTTCGCAGACCGGGTTGGCCCCGCGCGTGTTGGCGGTGCAAGTCGCAGCCAAGCGTCCGGGGGACACCGCGGCCCGCGGGCGGGTGATCGTGGTCGGCGACGCCGTGTTCGCGACCGATCAGTTCACGCAGCACTCGCCAGAGAACCTGGACTTCGTCCTCAACGCCGTCGACTGGCTGGCGCAGGACGAAGCGCTGATCGCGATCCGCTCGAAGGATCGCGGGGCGCCGCCTCTGGCGTTCAGCAGCGCGGCGTTGCGCGAGGGCGTGAAATACGGGAACGTCGTGGGTGTGCCCGTGTTGTTGGCGATCTTGGGCATGATGCACCTGGCCCGCCGTCGGCGGCGCGCCCGAAGTCCCTTTCGCCCAGTCGGCGCGCGTGTGCCGTCGGCCGCCTGAGATATCATGAGTCCTCGTCAACTCGCGCGGATGGCCGCCGTGCTCGTAGCGGCGCTCTTGCTCTGGGGCGTTCTCGCCATCACGCGCCGTGCCCCAGCGGATGCCGCCAAGCCGATGGCGCTGCCCAAAATCGACACCGCGACGGTCGATGCGGTCCTACTGACCCAACACGGAGAGACGGCGCATCTCACGCGCGCCCCGCGCGGCGCGTGGCGAGTCAACGGCTCTCCTGCAGCCAGTGATGCGCTGGGGGCGCTGCTCCGAGCGCTCGCCGATACGACCGCCTGGAGCGAGCAGGTCGCGGTGAGCCCCGCATTGCACGAGCGATTCGGAGTCACCGCGGACAGCGGCGAGCGAGTCCAGGTCTCGAGCCGCGGCCGGACTGTGCTCGACGTCATGGCTGGCAAGCGGACTGCCGACTATGGCGCAGTGTATGTCCGACGGAGCGGCGACGACCCCGTCTACGCCGTGCACGGTGGACTCGCGGATGGCCTGACGCGTTCGATCGGCGACTGGCGGGACAAGCACATCGCCTCGGTCGCAGCCGATAGCGTGGCGACGATCGCGATTCAGCGCGGTGGTCATCACTACATGGTCCAGCGCGAGCGCCAGGGCTGGCGCTTCGGCAGCGGATCGACGGCCGATTCGGCCGCCGTTGCGTCGCTGTTGAACCAATACCGCGACCTGACGGCTATGGGCTTCGCGACCGCGGCTCAAGCGGATAGCGCGCATTTCGGGCGAGGAGACCGTCAGGCGCGCCTGTTACGAGCGAACGGCTCGTCACTCGTCAGCCTCGTCTTCGATTCGACGGCCGCTCACGTCTGGGTGCGTGCTGACAGCGGCGGCCCGGTGTTCCAGATCGCCGCGTGGACCCTCGCTCAACTGGCACCGGCCGATAGCACGCTGAGGGTCAAGACGCCGCGACACAAGTAAGGGGCGGGAGCGTCGATTGCCGAGCCTCGACCCCATCGACTCAGCGTGTCGCCGGTCGAGCAACCTGCGACCGCCGTTTCCGAGCGGCTCCTGCGTTGTCGCCTGGCGCAAGCGAACGTGTCGCCGGGCGAACCGCGCTGGCACCGTCGAGGAACTCGCCGAACGCGCGGGCGGCGGCGCTCTGTCCGGCCGCGATGAGTGAGAGCCGCATGAGCGGCCGGTTGATAGCCAGCCCTACGACCTCGACGATCTTGACTCGTCCAAGAGCGAGTGCGTCCGCGGCCGCCGAGCGCGAGACGACCGCGAAGCCGAGTCCTGCGGCGGCGAGTTGAATGATCGCCTCTGCAGTGTCCACCTCGAGTCGGCGCTTCGGGACTACCCCCATCTGGCGCAGTCCGCGCATCACGGTGTCGTACGTCCCCGATCCAGGCTCGCGCGTGATGAGCAACTCGTGCACGAGTGCCGTCGGGGCGATCGGTGACCGCGTCGCCAGCGGGTGCGTTGGTGCGGACACCACGACCAGTTCGTCCTGGGCCCACACGGCCGACCGTAGGCGCGGATCTTCCACCGCGGTCTCCACGAGCGCAACATTGATCTCGCGTTCTGCGAGCAGTCGTGCGACGCTGCGCGATGGCGCCGAGGTGAGGCGCAGCTCGACTCCCGGATAATGACTGTGAAAGGTCTGCAGCAGTGGGGGGAGCAAATAGGTCGCGATCGTCGGACTCCCACCGACACGCAGCGTGCCCTGGGTCAGTCCCGCCAGCGCGTCGAGATCCTCGTCGGCGGCCCGCGCTTCAGCGACAATGTTGCGAGCATGGACCAAGAGCGCTTGCCCGGCTTCGGTCAGCCGGACGCCCGAGGGCGTACGCTCGAGCAGCGTCGCGCGGACCTGCCGCTCGAGCTCTCGAACCGAGCGCGACACCGACGGCTGCGAAACCCGAAGGTCGGCGGCGGCCTGCGTGATGTTCTTGCGGTGCGCGATGGCCAGGAAGACCCGAATGAGCCGCAGATTGAATGGCATAACGTTTTCGTTATCCCGAGATATCCAGAGGGCCATTGGTGTAATATCCCCACTGAGTATAACATTGTGGAGCCGGTTCGCGAGCTAGGCCACGGGGGCTATGGCGGCGGACGGGTGGCCCGAGTTGGGGCTGCGCTCAGCTGACCTCCCGAATCGCCCATGTGGATCGTTCGTCTCGCCCTCCGTCAACCGTACACGGTCGCGGTCATGTCGTTCGTGCTCCTGCTCATGGGCTGGCTCGCCACGCGCAGCATGCCGGTCGACATCTTCCCGGTCATCGACATCCCCGTCGTCGCGGTGGTCTGGAACTACAACGGCTTCTCGGCCCAGGACATGGAGAGCCGGATTGTCTTCCTGAGCGAGCGGAATCTGTCGTCGACGGTCAACGGCATCTCGCGGATCGAATCCGAGTCGATCCCCGGGGTCGGTCTGATCAAGGTCTTTTTCCAGCCTGGCATCGACATCGGCAACGCCATCGCCCAGATCACATCGTCCTGCCAGACCGCGTTGCGTGCGATGCCGCCCGGCGTCACGCCGCCGTACGTCGTGCAGTCGAACGCATTGAGCGTGCCCGTCGCGCAGATGACGCTGACCTCGCGCACGATGCCCGAGCAGAACATCTCGGATTACGGGCAGAACTTCATTCGTCTGCAATTGTTCACGATCCCCGGCCTCGCGACGCCGTCGCCGTACGGCGGCAAGGTGCGCGAGATCACGGTCGACGTGGACCCCCAGGCGCTCTCGGGCAAGGGTCTGTCGTCCGAGGACGTCTTGAGCGCGCTCCTGTCCTCCAACTTGCTCATTCCCGCGGGGACGGCGCGCATTGGGGATCGTGACTACAACGTGGCGATGAATTCGAGTCCGTCGGACGTCGCCGACTTCAACAACATCCCGGTCAAAGTCGTCAACGGCGCCCCGGTGTTGATCGGGGACGTCGCCACCGTGCGCGATGGCTTCGCTGAGCAGGAAAACATCGTTCGGATCGACGGGCGACGGGCCGCGTACTTGACGATCCTCAAGAAGGCGGACGCCTCGACACTGGCCGTCGTCGATGCCGCCAAGGAGATGCTCCCGCGCATTCGGGCGGTCGCCCCGCAGGGCCTGCAGGTTCGAGTCGACTTCGACCAATCGGTCTTCGTGCGGGCCGCCGTCTCCAGCGTGATGCGCGAGGCGATCATCGCCGCTGTCCTCGTGTCACTGATGATTCTCGTCTTCGTCGGCAGCTGGCGGAGCGTGCTGATCGCGGTGACGTCGATTCCGCTCTCGATTGCCATGGCGGTGATCACGCTCCACGCCACCGGCAACGGCTTCAACGTCATGACGCTCGGCGGGCTATCGCTCTCGATCGGCCTCCTGGTCGACAACGCGATCGTCACGGTTGAGAACGTGCACCGCAATCTGAGCCTGGGGAAACCGCTCACCGTCGCGATTCTCGACGCGGCCGCTCAGATCTCCACCCCGTTGATCGTGGCGACGCTGGCGATCTGCATCGTGTTCTTCCCCGTCGTGCTCCTCGTCGGGCCGGCTCGATTCCTGTTCGTTCCGATGGCGATCGCCGTGGTCAGCGCAGTGGCGGCGTCGTGGCTGCTGTCACGGACGCTCGTGAAAACGCTGTCTCGCATGCTGCTGGGCGTGGAGGTGCACACGCACGCCGCCGAGAGTGAAGGGCTCAACCACGATGATCCCGCGGGCCACGGCGCCATGTCCGCGAATCCCCGCGCCGGAGCCGCTCCCCGGCGTGAGGGGCCGATCGGCCGGGCGGGTCGGCGCTTCAACGAGGTGCGCGACCGGTGGTTCGCACAGTTTCAGACAGCATACGGCCGGTTTGTCGAGCTGCTCATTCTGCATCGCCGCTTCGTGCTCGTCTCGGTCGGAGTGCTCATCGCGTGCACGTTGGCGTTGCCCAGCATCATCGGGACCGATTTCTTTCCGTCCACCGACGCCGGGATGATGAAGATTCACTTCCGTGCACCGTCTGGGACGCGCATTGAGCAGACCGAGCAGCTGGTGGCGCGCGCCGAAGAGGTCATTCGCCGCATTGTACCGCCGGCAGAGGTCCAGACGATCAACTCGACAATCGGGGTCCCGCAGCCCCTCAATCTGGCGTTCGTCCCGACGGACAACGTCAGCGAGATGGATGCCGAGATTCTGGTGGCGCTCAACCCCGGCCACGCACCCACGGCTGGATATGTCGACCGCATCCGCAGCGCGCTGCAGACGGGATTCCCCGGGTCGGCGATCTATTTCCAGACGGCCGACATCGTCGGGCAGGTTCTCAACTTCGGACTCTCGGCGCCCATCGACGTGCAGATCATGGACCGGAACTTGGACCAGGCGTATGTGACGGCGCGGACCCTGCGCGACGCCATGAGCGAGGTGCCCGGGGCGTCCGACGTGACGATCAAGCAGACGCTCGACTACCCAACCCTATTCGTCAACGTCGACCGCGAGCGAGCAGCCCAGCTGGGCCTCAGCCAGCGCGATGTGGCCAATAGCATGCTGGTGTCGCTGTCCTCGAGTGCAGTGGTCACGCCCACGTACTACATCAATCCGCAAAACCACGTCAACTACTTGGTCGCCGTCGAGGTCCCGCTTCCACAGATGACTTCGACGCGTGACCTCATGAATACACCCGTGACGCGCTTCGGGCTGTCGCTGGACCAGCACATCATGCCGGCGCGCCGCACGACCAATCCGGTGCCGCAGGCACCGGTTCAGACCCTCGACAACATTGCCCAGGTTACGCCCGTGGCTGTCCCAGATGTCATCAACCACTACACAGTGGCCCGCGTCCTCGACGTGACGGCGAGCGTCACGGGCAGGGACCTGGGCTCGGTGGTCGCGGGGATCAACCAAAAGATCGCGGCGTTGGGCACGCTCCCCACCGGCATGTACATCACCGTGCGCGGACAGGGCGAAGTCATGAACCAGGCGTTCTCGAGTCTCGCCCTTGGCTTCATTGTGGCCATCCTCCTCGTGTACTTCCTCATGGTGGTCCTGTTTCAGTCGTGGATCGATCCGCTGATCATCATGGCCGCGATCCCCGGCGCGCTCGTCGGCATCTTGTGGATTCTCGTGCTGACGCACACCACGATCAACGTCGTGTCGTTGATGGGGTCGATCATGGCGGTCGGCATTGGCGTGTCCAATTCCATCCTTGTCGTGACGTTCGCTCACGACGTCCGTGTTGAGCGACGGATATCCGCGGCGGCAGCGGCGGTCGAAGCCGGCAAGACCCGGCTGCGTCCCGTGCTGATGACGGCCCTGGCGATGATCTTGGGGATGATACCGACCGCGATCGGACTGGGCGAAGGCAGTAGTCAGAACGCCCCGCTCGGCCGTGCCGTCATCGGCGGCCTGCTCATGGCGACGGTCTTCACCTTGTGCATTGTCCCGGTTGTGTATTCGCTCGTGCGTCGTCCCGTCCCCGAGCGATTTTCGCTCGAGGAACGCTTCAAAGCTGAAGAGCAAGGGCTGACCTATGATGAGGGCTATTAAATGACATCCGCTGGGCACTCTTCGCCGGAAGCCGGTGCTAGGCGGGAGGAACCGCTGTGGAGCCCGAGCTACTCGCCCAGCGTCCGCGCGGGGTCGCTGCTCTATATCGGAGGTGCCATTGTCCTCGTCGCGGCGGTCGGGTCGGTCATTGCGCTCTCCGCGTTCAAGCGCACATCGGTCGCGCGTGAGCGACGCGACCGGGTCGCGGCGGTCAGGAACGGGCCAGTCGTGCGGGTTGTGCCGGTCGAGCGGTCGCCAGGGGCCCGGATCATCTCGCTCACTGGCGAAACGCGACCATTTCTGTCCGTCGCGCTGTACGCCAAAGTGAGCGGATATCTCTCCGAAGTCAGGGTCGACAAGGGAGACCGCGTCAGGCGCGGTGAGGTCCTGGCCGTGGTCGAATCGCCGGAAACGGACCAGGAGGTCGAAGGCGCCATCGCCGATGCAAAAAACAAACGCACCATTGCGGACCGGGATACGGCGTTGATTGCGCAGAAGCTCATCGCTCCTGAGGAAGCCGAGCAGGCGGAAACGGATGCGCAAGTTGCCGGCACGACCGTGGAGCGATTCAAGGCCCTCAAGGAGTACGAGTTGATCAAGGCCCCTTTCGACGGAACGGTCACTGCGCGCTACGCCGATCCCGGGGCGCTTGTCCAAAACGCAGCGGGCTCGCAGACAAGCGCTCTCCCGGTCGTGGAGGTTGGCACCACCGACAGCTTGCGGATCTTTGTCTACCTCGCCCAGCGGGACGCCGCGGATATCCGGCGTGGTCAGGCCGTCACGATCACAGATCCCAGCCGACCCAACATTCACGTCACCGGCGCCGTGACGCGGTACACCGGAGAGCTCGACCCGAACACACGGACTCTCCTCGCGGAGGTCGACCTCAGCAACCGAAATGGCACGATCGTCCCGGGGAGCTTCGTCCAAGTGTCGCTCGCGGTCCCTGGGCAGCGATACCTGGAGGTTCCGGCCGAAGCACTGATCGTTCGCGGGACCAAGAATTTCGTCGCCGTCGTCTCCGCTGATAACCGCGTGACGTTTCGAGAGGTCCACATCCTCGACACCGACGGTGTCACCGTTCGGCTGCTGAGTGGCGTTCAGGAAGGGGAGCACGTGGCGTTGAATCTCGGTGATAGCGTTCCTGAAGGCCAACACGTGCAGCCAGTTGGCGATACCGGTGATGCGCGTAGTGTGTCATGACATTGCGTGATCGACAGGGAGCGGGGCGCGCGCAGATCGCCGTCTCCGTGCTGCTCGGATTGGCGCTTGCCGGAATGACTGTTCGACCGCTCAGCTCGCAGCAGCCGAGCGTCACGCGTGACACCACGCGCAACGGCCTGCCCGTCGTCGTCCCGCTGCCAGTTGCGCCCGCCAAGGCGTCGGCGATGAACACTCCCGTGCCGACGGTCTTGACACTGGACACCGCTGTTGCGCTCGCCCTATCGATCGGGACGCCTGTACAACAAGCGCGATTCTCCAGCGCCAACGCGCGGACCGAGGAGACGCGGAACTACGTGCCAGTTCTTCCCTCGATCATCGCAAGCGGTGGGCGCACGCTGCTCAATGGCAATCCGCTGGTCGGATCCCGCGCGACGGCGCCATGGAACACGCAGTTCGAAACTGCGGGCTATCAACTCCTGACTTCACTCAATCTCCTCGGCGCCATGACGGCGTACCCGGGGATCAAGTCCGCCGACTACACCCGGCGGTCGCTCGACCTCACCCTCGAGCGAACGCGGCAATCCGTCTCGCTCGACGTGTCGCAGGCGTTTCTGCAGACCGTCCTCGACAGCGAGCTCGTCGTCATCGCGGCGCAGAACTACGCGGTCTCTCAAACGCAGGTCGTCCAGCTTCAGGACCTCGTACGGGTGGGCAAGCGCCCACCGGCAGACATGTACCAGGCGGAGGCGCAGGCGAGCGCGAACCAATCCATCTACCTCGACGCCATCAACCGCCAGCGGGTCGATGAGATAGCATTGCTGGAACGTGTGCACATCGATCCTCAGCAAACGGTCGTCGTCGCCACGCCGGTGTTGGACACGACGTTGCTGAGCGCGCAGTATCTGGACACCGCGCGCGTGGCCGCGGCCGCCGTCGAGCGGCGTGCGGACCTCCAGTCGGCAGAGGCGGGGGTGGACGCGGCGCGTTGGGGTATCCGCCACGCCACGAGTGAGAACATGCCTTCACTGGCGGTGGGCTTCACGCTTTTCTCCACCGGCCGAGTGTTCGATTACGCGTACCAAGCCGGAGTGCCGCAGATCGGGACTCCGCAAACGCCACTCGGCACACAGATCGGCAGTCAAACCGCGCGGATCTTCTCCATCGGGCTCGGCTACAACCTATTCGATCTGTTCCGATCGACTCTCGACCGGCAAGAAGCGCAGGTCGCCTTCGGCGCGGCGCAGGTGGCAGAAGGTGACGTGAGACGCCAGGTGACGGGCGACGTGTCGCGCGCCATTGGCGAGTATGGGGTCGCGGTTCAACGAATGGCTTCAACCGGCTCCGGACTCACCGCGGCGCAAGCGGCATTTGCGCTGGTGCAAGGACGCTATAACGTCAACTTCGCTTCCATCGTCGATCTCCTGACGGCGCAGGCTGCGCTGGCACAAGCGCAGAGCCTGCGTGCCCAGGCGATCGTCCAGCTGTCACTCGCGAAGCGGGCCATGGCCTACGCCATGGGCTTCCAGCCGACCGACCGCCTCCCATGACGCGTCCTGTCGGGAGATTGGGCATCTGATCAGCGGTCCTCTCCTCGGCGCACCCCACAGCGTCGCGGTGTTCGCGGTCGTTGTTGGGCTCATCGCGGCACTGGCCGGCCTCCTCGGCGCCTTGACTGGCCTCGGCGGCGGGGTGGTGATCGTCCCCGTGCTTACTATCGGTTTTGGCGTCAACATCCGATACGCGATGGGCGCCTCATTGATTTCAGTAATTGCCACGTCGTCGGGAGCGGCCGCGAGCTATGTGCGTGAAGGGTTCTCGAACATTCGCGTCGGGATCTTCCTGGAGGTCGCTACGACTCTGGGCGCGCTCGCCGGCGCGTTTTTGACTGGACTGATACCCGCGGATTTCATTGCCATCGTCTTCGGGCTCGTCCTGCTTGGGTCTGCGTACGTGTCCTCGCATCTCACGGAGGATGTCATCGCATCGGGTTCGCCCGATCCACTGGCGCAACGCTTCGAGCTCAAGGGAACCTATCCCACACAAAGCGGTGAGTTGCGGCACTATGCCGCCCGGGGTGTGCGGACGGGGTTCGGGCTCATGCTGGGCGCGGGTGCCCTCTCGGGCCTGCTCGGCATTGGGTCGGGAGCGGTCAAGGTGCTGGCAATGGATCATGTCATGCGGTTGCCGTTCAAGGTCTCCACGACCACCAGCAACTTCATGATCGGCGTCACGGCCGCAGCCAGTGCCGGTGTCTATCTGCACAGAGGCTACATTGATCCGACGGTGACGATGCCGGTCATGCTTGGAATTCTCGCGGGCGCCACGCTGGGCACGCGTGTGCTCCTCGTCGCCGGAGTCGGTGCACTTCGTCGGCTCTTCACTGGAGTGATTGTGTTGCTGGGCATCGAGATGCTGTACAAGGGGTTGACCCATGGCTTCTGATGTCTCCGCATCCAGCGATCCCGCGTCCGTTCCGCCATCCGGCGGAGGCCACGCGATCGAGACGGATGATCCGCTCGCACGTGCAGTCGGCGTCGTGCTCCAGGTCGGCGTCGCCGCAGCAGCCGTCATCACGGCCGTCGGTGGCGTGCTCCTGCTACGCACCCATGGCGCAGACGTCCCCCAGTTCGCGCGCTTCGTGGGTCCCACGCCGTCCTCCACAGTCATGGGCGCGCTGCGCGGGGCGGCGCACGGGGACGGCGCGTCGCTGATCCAGACCGGGCTGCTCGTACTGATCGCGACTCCAGTTGCGCGGGTCGTGATGCTCCTCATCGGTTTCATTCGCGAGCGCCGCTGGCTCTATGTCGCGCTATCGGCCATGGTGCTTGGTGCACTGGCCGTGAGCCTGCTCCAATCGGAATAACGATCTCGACCGGCGGACGGCGGCTGCTACTGACTGACGGCCGCTCCCTGCACGTGCAGGAACGCGCCCACGGCGGTCGGCCCCGACCCCGCGGTGTGATCGTGCTTGAAGAAGACGTACGCATCGCGCCACGGCTGCGCGGCGATTCGGCCGGCCCAATCGGCGAGCGCCGACGCGTCGTAGTCGAAGCGATGGAGCCGGAAGTAGCCCCACGACGCGGTCGCCAGGAGCGGGGCGTGAAAGTCCTCCTGCTCCGAAACGCACAGCGCGACATCGTGCGCGCGCAACAAGGCGATCACGTCCTCATCGAACCAGCTCGGGTGGCGAAACTCGATGGTGAAGCGACGCCCGCTCGGCAGCAGCGCCAGAAATGTCTGGAGCCGGCCGATGTCCTTCTTGAGATTAGGAGGAAGCTGAAAGAGAATCGGCCCGAGCTTGCTGCCGAGCAGCGCGGTGGCGCGTATCAGGTAGTCGACCAGTTCTGCCGACTCCGGCTTGAGGCGCGCATGGTGGGTAATGCGCTGGCTCGCCTTGATGGCAAATGTGAAACCGTCGGGCACCTGCGACGCCCAGCCGGCGAGCACACTCTCCCGAGGCAGGCGATAGAAGGTGTTGTTGATCTCGACTGTCGGAAACCGGCTCGCGTAGTAGCCCAGCATGTCGCTGTCCGCGAGGTCGTCGGGATAGAACGGGCCTTTCCACTCCTTGAACGCGTACCCGCTCGTCCCGACGAGCACGTTCACGAGACTTTCCGCGCCGTCCCGCCGGTCTCCGGCTGCTCGCGAGCCAGGCTCGCTTTCAGCGCCTCCATCAGGTCGAGAATCTTGCCGCCGCCCTCAGGTGTCACGTCAGCCGTGATGGCCTGGCCATCGATCTTGCCCTGAATGGCCTCGAGCACGCGGTCACGAACGGTGTCGTGATACTTTTCCGGCTGAAAGGTGTCGCTTGCCGACTGCTCGATGAGTTGTTTGGCGAGAGCGAGCTCGGTGGGCTTTACGTCGCCAGCGCCCAGGGGCACTTCGCTGGGTGAACGAACTTCGTCCGAATAGTGCAACTGCTCCATCACGAGCACGCCGTCGCGCGGGCGAAGCAGCACGAGATGTTGTTGACCGCGGGCGGCGTATTGGCCAAGCGCAGCGCGCCCCGTCTGCTTCAGCGCTTCCGCGAGGAGCCGATAGGCACGATCTCCGCCTTTGTCGGGTCCCAGATAGTACACTTTTTCGAGATATTCCCGGTCGACCTGCGCGAGAGGCACGAACTCCACGACATCAATGGTCCCTGTGGCTTTCTCCTCGAGTGCCTTGAGGTCCTCTGCTGTGAACGTCACGTACTGGTCCTTCGCGAACTCGTACCCCTTGATCGTGTCGTCCCGCCCGACCACGTCGCTGTCTTTCGGGCAGATGTACTGTTGCTTGAGGCGCGTGCCACATTTCTTGTGGAGCATGTTGAAGGACACGCCGGTCTTGGACTCGGCCGAGGAATACAGGTTGACCGGAACCGAAACGAGCCCGAAGGAAATGGTGGCGGTGCCGATGGATCGTGCGGGCATTGGAAGTCGGGTGGGGGTTCGCAGGTAGCCAGCGAGTCAACACGCAGCCCGGGGTTTGCAGACTCTGCCGATGCCCGAGCCTACAGCGAGGAAAGGTAGCCTGATACGAGAGGCCGATGCCCGCAAGAGGTGATCCACCCGCCAAGCCGGTCGAGCCCGCAGGCGACGCGCTAAGTACATACCGCGCGAAGCGGTCGCCAGACCGCTCTCCCGAGCCAGTCGGCATCGTTTCCCCGGTCCCGGGCCGCTTGTTCGTCGTCCACAAGCACGCCGCACGCCAGCTGCACTTCGACTTGCGGCTCGAGATGGACGGCGTGTTGCGTTCGTGGGCCGTCCCGAAAGGGCCGTCGTACGACATGCACGACAAGCGGCTGGCTGTGAAGGTGGAGGATCACCCGCTCGAGTACGGGGACTTCGAGGGCATCATCCCGGCGGGGAATTATGGGGCGGGCGGCGTGATCGTGTGGGACCGCGGCGAGTGGATCCCGCTCGAGGACCCGCGCACCGGCCTCGAAAAGGGCAAGCTGCTCTTCGAGCTCAAAGGCTACAAGCTCCACGGAAAGTGGACGCTGGTCAAAATCAAGAAGAGCGAGAAAGACTGGCTCCTCATCAAGGAGCGAGACAGCTGGGTGAAGGAGCCCGGGGACCAGTTCCCCGAAGAGTCCGTGCTGTCGGGTTTGACGGTCGAAGAGGTGAAGGCAGGGGCGAACCCCGCGAGCCGGCTTCGAACTGCCGTCGCGGACGCAGGCGCAACGCGCGCGGAAGTCGACCCGAGGTCGGTCGAGGTGATGCTTGCGGAGCCCGCAGAGGGCGCATTCACTCGAGACGGGTGGGTGTTCGAGCTCAAGCTCGATGGCTACCGGCTACTCGCGAGCAAGGTGCACGGCGAGGCGCTGCTCCTCACTCGAAATGGGAATGACTACACTGGGGTCTTCCCCGAGGTGGCGAGGGCGATCCAGGCACTGCCTGTCGATGAGTGCATCGTCGACGGGGAAGTCGTCGTGCTGGATCCCCAAGGCAAGCCCAGTTTTGCCCTCTTGCAGAAACGTGGGCGACTCACTGCGGCCCCGGACGTCAAGCGCGCGGCCGTCGAGCTCCCAGCCACGTTCTTCGCGTTCGATTTGCTCGCTGCGGAGGGCTACGACCTCCGTTCGCTACCCCTCGTGCGCCGGAAGCAGCTGCTTCGCGACTTCCTTCCCGCGCTCGGCCCCCTGCGTTTCCTCGATCACATCGATCGCGAGGGGGAAACGGTTCTCGAGCACGTCGCCGGGCTCGGTCTCGAGGGGATTATCGCCAAGAAAGCCGACACGCCATATCGGGCAGGTCGATCGGCGCAGTGGCTGAAGATCAAAGCCGAACCCACCGATGACTTCGTGATCGTCGGATTCACACAGCCCAAGGGGAGTCGGAGCGGGCTGGGCGCACTCCAACTGGCGGACTACGTCAACGGTGCGCTGGTGTATGCTGGTCGCGTCGGCACCGGCTTCAATGCATCGCAGTTGGAGGAGTTGCACGCACGCCTGGCCGAGCACCCGCGCGCGACCCCCGCGTGCTTTGGCCCGGTCGTCGCGCCCGGTGCCGAGCCGCTGCAAAGCGATGAGATCCCCGAAACCCGGACCACGAGCTGGGTCGAGCCGATGCTCGTGTGCGAGGTCCGCTTTCGGGAATGGACGCCCGACGGCGTCCTGCGCCACCCGGCGTTCCTCCGGATGCGGTTCGACAAGAATCCGCAGGACTGCGAGCGGCAGCGATGGGGCACTGCCTCGGCGACCGTCGCCGACGAGGGCGCGTCGATCGTCGCCGATCTCCCGGAAGACTTGCCCCGCGTCGCGGCGCCTCCCGTGCAGAAGACCGTCACGATCTCGAATCCCAACAAGACATTTTGGCCCGCCGAGCGGTACACGAAGGGCGATCTCATTGCGTACTACCGGGACGTCTCGCGGTGGATGCTCCCGTACCTGCGCAATCGGCCCGTAGTGCTGACGCGATTCCCGGACGGAATCGAGGGAAAGTCGTTCTATCAAAAGGATGCGCCGGAGTTCGCGCCTGAGTGGATGCGGACCGTCGCGATCTGGAGCGAGGATACGCAGCGCAATATTCGATATTTCGTCTGCGACGACGAGGAGTCGCTGCTGTACATCGCCAACATGGGATCGATCCCGTTGCACATCTGGGCGAGCCGCGTCGGGTCGCTCGAGCTGCCCGACTGGTGCGTAATCGATCTCGATCCAAAGGAGGCGCCGTTCAGCGATGTGATCCGCGCCGCACGGGTGCTGCACGGGATTTGCGACTCGATCGGACTGCCGAACTATGTGAAAACGACCGGCAAGACGGGTTTGCACGTCCTCATACCGCTGGGACGACAGCTGACCTACGCGCAGTCACGCACGCTGGGGGAGTTGCTCGCACGCGTCGTGCTTCGGGACTTGCATGACATCGCGACGATTACTCGGCACGTGACGAAGCGCGGCGACAAGGTGTACCTCGACTATCTGCAGAATCGCCACGGCCAGCTCATCGTGGCGCCGTTCAGCGTGCGCCCGCTACCGGGCGCACCAGTGTCCATGCCGCTCCGCTGGCCGGAGGTCGACGGCACCCTCGACCCCAAGGCATTCACCATCAAGACCGCGATCGGCCGTATGGAATCACTGGGTACCGACCCGGTGCTCCCGGTGTTGGAAGAGAAGCCCGACCTGCAGGCGGCATTGCAGCAACTTGGCGCGCTCCTCGCCGCGGTGCCGGGCGCAACGGGGTAAGAAGCGCGGCCGATTTCGACAGGCGTTGCGAAAATAGTCGGGCTTGGCCATAAAGAATCCAGGCAGGCGGTCGGAAGTGTTCCACAAGAGGTGCGCCATGCAATCGACTACGTACGACGCAATCGTCGTGGGATCGGGGATATCGGGAGGCTGGGCAGCAAAGGAGCTGACCGAACGCGGATTGCACGTCCTCCTGCTCGAGCGTGGGCGCGATATCCCCCACGGCACGGGCTACGTCAACGCGACCAAGGCCCCGTGGGAATACCCGCACCGGGGTGGCCGAACCCGGGATATGGTGCACCGGTATCCGGTGCTCAAGCGAGACTTCCCGTTGAGCGAGCGAAATCTCGACTACTGGGCGTCGGACGAAGACTCGCCATACACGGAGGTCAAGCGCTTCGACTGGTTTCGCGGATACCACGTCGGTGGTCGCTCGCTGATGTGGGGCCGCTGCAGCTTCCGATGGAGCGACATTGACTTCGAGGCGAACGTACGAGAGGGAATTGCGGTCGATTGGCCAATCCGCTACACGGATCTCGAGTCCTGGTACAGCCATGTCGAGCGCTTCGTTGGCATTGCCGGATCGAGAGAGGGGCTTCCGCAACTCCCCGATGGTGAGTTCCAGCCGGCGATGCCATTGAACTGTGCCGAGTCCGTCATCGCCGACCGTTTGACGAGGCTCTTCGACGGGAAGCGTCGGTTGATTTCCAGCCGAACGGCGAATCTGACCCGGCCATTGCCCGGGCGGAGCGCCTGTCAGTACCGTAATGCCTGTTCGCTCGGCTGTCCCTACGGTGCCTACTTCAGCACCCAGTCATCCACACTGCCCGCCGCTGTCGCCACGGGTCGCCTCACGCTCAGGGTATTCGCGATCGCGACCGAGGTCCTCTACGACCGCGTTCGCCAGCGCGCGACGGGTGTGCGGGTGCTCGACGCAGTGACCAATCGGGTGACTGACTATCGTGCCAAGGTGGTATTCCTGTGTGCATCGACGCTCAACACGGCGTGGCTCCTGTTGAGATCGGCGACCGATATCTGGCCGGGTGGGCTCGGAAGCAGCTCTGGCGAGCTGGGCCACAATCTGATGGACCATCACTTTCGGGCCGGTGCAGAGGGGCACCTCGACGGTCTCGACGATCGATACGTCTTCGGATGGCGACCAAACCCGTCGTACGTCCCGCGCTATCGAAACCTCCTCGGTGAGAAGCGCCCGTATCTGCGGGGGTTCGGCTACGAGGGGAGCGCAGCCCGCGACGGCTGGTCCCGGGCCGTGGCGGAGTTGGGAGTCGGCGGCGCATTCAAGGACGCGATGGCCGAGCCCGGGCACTGGTCGGTCGGGGGCGTCGCGTTTGGCGAAATGCTCCCCAACCACGAGAACAAGGTCGGGCTGGACGAAACCAAGAAGGATAAGTGGGGACTGTCAGTGCTCAAGATCGATTGCGGCACGGGCGAGAACGAGCGTTTGATGCGGTTGGACATGATGGCAGACATGGCAGAAATGCTCGAGGCGACGGGCGTAAGGGACGTCAAGACGTTCGACAGAGGTTATTTTCCGGGCGCGGGCATCCACGAGATGGGGACCGCACGCATGGGACGAAGTCCAAGGACGTCGGTGTTGAACCGATGGAATCAGATCTGGGATGCACCGAACGTGTTCGTGACGGATGGGGCATGCATGGTCTCGACGGCGTGTCAGAATCCGTCGTTGACCTACATGGCGCTCACGGCGCGGGCGGCCGATCATGCGGTTCAGGAGCTGAACCGACGCAACCTATGACACAAACCGAACTGCCTGCCGATTCACTCGTGCGCTCGGGCGAGCCGACGATTGATCGCCGAGAAGCCGTTCGGCGGGTCAGCGCCCTGCTCGGAGGCGCTGCGCTCATCGGTGAAAGCGCGCTGTGGGCGTCGTGCTCGAGTCGCGAGTCTGCACGAACGACCAGCATTGGCGCGTTCTCGCCGGCCGACATGGCGTTCCTCGACGAGATCGCCGAGACCATCCTCCCCGAAACGCAGACGCCCGGCGCGAAAGCTGCGGGCGTCGGACCGTTCATGGCCCTCATGGTCGCCGACTGCTACGAGGCATCCGATCAGCAGATCTTTTACACCGGCATGAAGCAGCTCGACGAAGCGTCCCGAGAGGCGACCGGGTCATCGTTCCTATCTGCGTCGCCCGAAAAGCGACTCTCCGTATTGCAGGCGCTGGACCGAGAGCAAAAAGCTTACACGGACGCCAAGCGGCCGGAGGAGCCGAACCATTTCTTCCGCATGATGAAGGAGCTTGCGCTCCTGGGGTACTTCACGTCGCAGATTGGTTGCACACGGGCGCAACGCTACGTGGAGTCCCCCGGGAAATACGATCCCTGTACGCCATACACGCCGGGGTCTCCAGCCTGGGCAGCGCATGCCTGATTGCGTGTGGGGGCCGTGTACAGCGGGCGGCCTGAAGGCCGCTCCTACATGTTGGTGTGGGCGTTGTGGATCTTCGTCTCGTTTCTCCGTTCCGTCCGTTTCCTTTCTCGGGCGCGAAGCGCCCGCACCCTATGCCACTGGACTATCTGCTCAAGACGGAGCCGTCCGAGTATTCGTTCGCTGACTTGCAGCGTGACGGCGAGACGCTGTGGGATGGTGTGGCGAATCCAGTCGCCGTCAGACACTTGGGGGAGATGAGTCGCGGGGCTCGGCTCGTCATCTACGAGACCGGCACCCACAAGAGCGCGGTCGGTACGGCGTCGGTAGTCTCGGTCGACAATACGGACCCGAAGGGCCCACGGGTCACCATCAAAGTGGGGCGACCCCTCGCGCAGGCTGTGACCTTGGCGACGATCAAGAGCAACCGCTTGTTCGCCGACTCCCCGCTCGTGCGACAGGGACGGCTGTCCGTCGTGCCGCTGACTGCATCCCAATACGCGTTCTTGACCAAATCGTAGGCGAGTGGAAAGCCATGTGCGCGCGACGACCTCCACGTGCCGGCCGCCGCGCTCGACACGGCAAATGGGCCGAACCGGCGACGAACCGTACGGGCTTCGAATTCGTTGACAGCGGTTGGGGCGGCCCATAGCCTTCGATTTATCTCATCCTCCACGGCAGAGTGGGCCGTACGATGACGGGTCGCTCGGGTCGGTCCCCGTTGGGTGTCTCGAATGGTACGGAGATGGTGTGACGCGATCGTTTGTCCTGCCTCCCGCACCTCCCCTTGTGTCGCCAGGCGCGATGTCGCTGGCTACCGCGACCATCGGATTGATCTTGTTGGTCGCGATTTGGGAGCCGCCCGCACCCATGATCCGAGCCCACACATTGAGGGACCGGGAAGACGTGCGATTCTTGTTGCCGCTGCGACCTCCGCGCATCCCGATTCCGCAGACGACGCTTGTGTGGCGTCCCGATCGGTTTATCAACGGACTGTGGGGAACCGGCCAGCAGTTGGTCGCGGCGGCCCAACGAGCGGCCTCGTCCGGCGTGGCGCGACGAAGCGCTCCAGGGCCCCACCACGCACGCCCCGTCGTGCGGGAAGTGGGACCGGACACCACGCAAGGGACAGTCTACATTGAGTCTGAGCTCGACCGGCCCGTGGAACGAGACCCGTTGAGTGGTGGTCCGGAATATCCCAAGTGGCTCGAGCAGAACCACATCGAGGGCGTCGTTACCGCGTCGTTCATTGTCGACTCGACGGGACTCGCCGACAGCTCGTCGCTCAGCATCCGCTCGGCGACGAATCCGGCGTTCGCAGAGGCTGTCCGCGCGGCGATTCCCCTCATGCGATTTCGGCCGGCGGAGCTGAACGGACGCCACGTCCGACAGCTCGTGATGCAGGAATTTCGCTTTGTGATTGCGGCGCCGGCGCCCGTTACCCCGCACCCTGGCCTCCCAGCGCCAGCAAGTGTGCCGTAGGGCTGGACGTTAGACGTTGGACGTTAGACGTTGGCAAGAAACCTCGGGGCCAGCCAAGTGCGCCGCTGCCCGCCCGGAGGTTTCTTTCCAACGTCTAGCGTCCAACGTCCAACGTCCAACGTCCAACGTCTAATGACGAGAGGAGTGCCGTGAAGCGACGGGATGTCCTGGTAACACTGGCGATGTCTGGAGCGGTCGCGATGCTGCCCGACTGCGCGCGGGTCGAACCCGCGCCTGGCGTGCTGACCGAAGAGCAGATGCGCGCTTTGCTTCGACTGAATGGGCTGGACTTCAGCCCGGGCGAGGGGCCCGCTGTCCTGGCCTCCTTCAACTCGAGTCGGTTTCCCGCGGCCGTGGATCCAACGATTCAGCCAATGGATTTCGACGCCGACGTCGACGTATGACAGGTGAGAGCGTATTTGCGACCATCGCCGAGCTCGGCCCCGAGATTCGGCGACGCCAAGTATCCTGCGTTGAGCTGGTGCAAGCGACGCTCGATCGGACGCAGCGGCTCGAGCATGTCTTGAACACGTATATCACTCTGCTGCCGGATCAGGCGCTCGCAGAAGCGAAGATGCTCGACCAGGAGCTCGCGCGTGGTCGCTACCGCGGGCCGCTCCACGGGATACCAATCAGCATCAAGGACCACATTGACACGGCCGGAATTCGAACGACCGCGGGCGCCAAATCGCGCATCTCCAACGTGCCGACGGCAGATGCCGCCGTGGTTCGGCGCATGAAGCAAGCCGGCACGGTGCTGATCGGCAAAGCGAACATGAACAAGTTCGCGGACGGTGAGTCCGGTGTGAACCCTGACTTCGGCAAGATCGGGAACCCGTGGAATTCGACGTTCTCACCCGGAGGGTCGAGCGGCGGATCCGGCGCACAGGTGGCGGCCGGCCTTGTCCCCCTGTCCGTGGGGTCGGACAACGGGGGATCAGTTCGTATTCCAGCAGCGGTCTGCGGTGTCGTCGGTCTCAAGCCCACGCACGGGCGCGTCAGCCTGGAAGGTATTTTCCCCCGCCTCTACTCTCTCGATCACGCTGGCCCATTGACCAGAACGGTCACCGATTGCGCTATCGCGCTGCAAGCACTCGCGGGACACGACGCCGGTGACCTCACGACCGCCCGGAAACCGGTGCCCGACTACTCGAAGGATCTACGCTCGGGCGTCAAGGGCATGGTCATTGGCGTCGACCGGGCCTTCACGACGATCGGTGAGCCCGACGTACTGGCGGCGTTCACCCGGGCGCTCGATTCGCTCCGGTCGCTCGGCGCATCCATCGCGGATGTGGCCTTCCCCGGCTACGAGCAGTGCGGCGCCGTTGGGAACACGATCGGGGCGTGCGAGGAGACCGTGGGCATCGTCAGTCTCTATCAAGCCCATCCAAGTGATTTCGAGAACACGCAGCCTCCGGCGTCGAGCGCGGCCGATATCAAGGCGGGTGCCATGATACCAGCGGTCGACTACATCCGCGCGACGCAACAGCGTCGGGTGTTGCAGGGCGCGTATGCTCGCGCAACCGCGGGAGTGTCGGTCATCGTGGCACCGACGTACCCCTTTGCGCCGCGTCCCTACGGGGCATACCCGCGAGTCCAAGGCCGGCAGTACACCGCCGACGATGCCATCCACTACACGTTCCCCTTCGATGTGCTAGGCGTGCCGGCGATCTCGGTGCCCTGTGGGTTTTCGGGCGCGGGTTCGCCAATCGGCCTGCAGTTCATCGGCCGACCGTTCGACGAGGCCACGGTCCTGCGCGCGGCATATGCGTACGAGCAAGCGACCGAATGGCACACGCATTACCCGGTAGTTACAAGTTGACGGTTGGAGAGGTCGACGTCGTCGAGTTGGCGCGCGAGATGGTCGCCGTGCCCTCGGTGACTGGCGCCGAGCGCGATGTGGGGACATGGGTTGCGCGATGGCTCATCGACCGAGGATGGCGCGTCACGGAGCAACAGGTGACGGCCGGTCGGAGCAACGTCTGGGCTACACGGGACGCTCCGGCGCTGGTCACGCTGTCGACACATTCGACACGGTGCCGCCATACGTCCCGCCCCGGATCGATGATGGGAGATTGTACGGCCGCGGGGCGTGCGATGCCAAAGGCATCGCTGCTGCCATGTTGGCCGCCGGGGATCGGCTCGTCCAGGCTGGCGAGCCTCGCGTCGGCCTGCTCTTCGTGGTTGGTGAAGAAGAGGGCTCCGATGGAGCGCGGGCCGCCAACCAGCTGCCAACCAATAGCCGCTACCTGATCAACGGCGAGCCGACGGAAAGTCGCATGGCGAGCGGGGCCAAAGGCTCGTTGCGCATTGTGGTGCGCACCACAGGGCGTGAAGCTCATTCCGCCTACCCATCACTTGGCCGGTCGGCCATCGCGCCGCTCGTTGCGCTGCTCGCGCGACTGCCGTCCATTCTCGCTGCCCTCCGACCCGGTACTTGGGGAGACGACGATCAACATCGGCATCGTGCGCGGTGGCTCGGCCGGCAACGTCGTCCCGGGCCAGGCGGAAGCTGAGCTTCTGGCGCGAGTCGTGGGGCCGGTTCAGGAGTTACGCGACCTCATTGATCGGTGGGCCGGGTCGAGTGCGTCCATCGAGTACGGCGCGTTCATTCCCCCTCAACGGTTCCGCACGCTGCCGGGGTTCGATGTGGCGGCGATGGCATACACGTCGGATATCCCGTTGTTGGATCGGTGGGGCGCGCCGTTACTCTTCGGTCCGGGATCGATCCACGTAGCGCACACACCGGACGAGTACATTGCTCTCACCGAGCTGCGCGCAAGTGTCGATGTGTACCAGCGACTGGTGCGCATGCTGTTAGTCTCTGACGCAGCGTGATGTCTGCCTCCCATTCTGGTTCGAATAGCCGCCAGGTCGCGTCCCTCCGCGAGGCGGTCGAAGGCTTGGGCGAGGCGCCCGGCCGTGATGTCCTCGACGACCTGCTCGCGGCGCTCGAGTCCGGCGTGGTGCGCGCGGCGGTGCGCAACGCCGAGGGGAGGTGGGAAGCGGTGGCCTGGGTCAAACGGGGCATTCTTGCAGCGTTCCGGTTCGGCGTCATGGCCGACCTCTCGCCACGCGACAGTACGGGCGAGCGCCTCGCGCCATTCACCTTCATTGACAAGGACACGCTGCCTGCGCGGTCGTTTACGCTCGATGACGGGGTGCGAATCGTGCCGGGCGGTTCGACGATTCGCCGGGGCGCGCATGTCGCCCGGGGTGTGGTCTGCATGCCACCGATCTTCGTGAACGTGGGCGCATTCGTCGATAGCGATACCATGCTCGACTCGCATGCCCTCGTCGGCTCCTGTGCCCAGGTGGGCGCGCGCGTCCATCTGAGCGCCGGCGTCCAGGTTGGCGGCGTACTCGAGCCAGTGAATGCCTCACCGGTCATCATCGAGGACGATGTCGTCATCGGCGGGAACTGTGGCGTGTACGAGGGCGTTGTCGTACGAGAGCGCGCGGTGCTGGGTGCTGGTGTGGTCCTGACCAGGAGCATGCCAGTGTACGATCTCGTCCGCCGCGCCGTCTACCGCTCCACGCCTACTGCGGCGCTCGAGATCCCCGGCGGAGCGGTCGTTGTCCCGGGCACCCGGCGAGCCGCGGGTGAATGGGCGCGTGACGAGGGCCTCGCGTTGGCGACAGCCATCATCGTCAAATACCGCGACGCGAAGACAGACGCAGCTACGGTGCTCGAATCGGCGCTTCGATGAGGGCTAGCCGTTTGAGGCGCGGTGATCCAGCACGCGGAGGGCTTTTCCCTCGCTTCGCGCCAACTCGTGGTGCGCGGTGACCTCGACCCGGAACGTCAGGCCGGTTTCCCCGTGTAGCGCACGTTCCACCTGCGTGCGCAGCGCCGATCGGTCGACGGTCTCGTTCACGGCCTCGCATCGCACCAACAACTCATCGAGTGTGCCCGGACGCGTCACGATGAGCTGGTAATGCGGGGCGACCTCGCCGATGCCCAGCAGGATTCGCTCCACCTCGGAGGGGTAAAGATTGACGCCGCGAATGATCAGCATGTCGTCGTAGCGTCCCCTGATACGCGCCATCCGCGACGTGGTCCGCCCGCACGGGCATGGCGCGATGTCGAGTGCAGAGATATCGCCAGTTCGATACCGGATGAGCGGCATGGCCTCCTTGGTGAGCGTGGTGAACACCAATTCGCCCTGCTCGCCCGGCGCCAATCGCCGGCCGCTCACGGGGTCGATGACCTCAGGGTAGAAGTGGTCTTCATTCACGTGAGAGCCGTTTCGCCCCTCGACACATTCGGCCGATACGCCCGGGCCGACGATTTCGGACAACCCATAGATGTTGAGGGCGACGATGTGCAGGCGCCGCTCGATCGCGCTCCGCAACTCTTCCGTCCACGGTTCAGCACCGAAGATGCCGATCGCGAGCCGCAGACTGCTGCGCTCGATGTGCGCTGCGTCGAGCGCCTCGGCGATGCTAACCGCATACGAAGGCGTACAGCAGAGCACCTGGGCGCCGAGGTCGCGCAGCAACATCGCCTGACGCTCGGTCAACCCACCGGAAATGGGTAGGACCGAGCACCCGAGTCGCTCGGCACCCTGATGCAGACCGAGGCCTCCGGTGAACAGGCCGTATCCATACGCGTTGTGAATGAGCATCCCCGGTCGCACACCTGCCATCATAAGACAGCGGGCGACGACCTCCGACCAGACATTGAGATCGTACCGGGTGTAACCGACGACGGTCGGCTTACCACGCGTGCCGCTCGATGCATGAATGCGCGCCAGGTGGTCGACCGGTACGGCGAGCAACCCAAAGGGATAGTGGTCCCGCAAATCCGACTTGGTGACGAAGGGCAGGTGCTCGAGGTCGGCGAGCGAGCGAATGTCGCTGGGGGAGGCCAGACCGGACGCGCGCAAGCGTTCCGCGAAGACGGGTACATTGGCGAGGACGCGCCCGACCGTGGCTCGCAGGCGCTCGAGTTGTAGGGCCTGCAGCGCTTCGAGCGGCAGGCTCTCCGCATCGGGTTGCCAGATCATGGAGAGTGAGGCTGGGTACGTCCCGTGCTGTCCGTAGCGCGCGGCGAGGCGCCCGGAGTCCCTGCGTGCGCATCACCGCGTGGCGCGGCGCGATGAAACAGCGTGCGGTTCCGGTAGAGGACGAAGCCGCCGACGAACAGCAGAAACACGGCAAAGATTTGCCGCAGCCGGTGCGGCGGCACGCCGCCGACCACCGCCGCGCCAACAGCCGAGCCGATGACCGCGACCGCGGTGAACAGCGCGGCGTCGCCCCACGGTATCGCAACGTGCCCGACGTAGCCAAGGAGACCAGTGGCGCAATTCAACGATATCACGATCAGCGACGTGCCCACGGCTGTCGGCATCGACACACCGCCCCAGAGGACAAGCGCCGGGACGATGAGGAAGCCGCCTCCGACGCCGATGATGCCCGTCAACAGGCCGACCCCCAGCCCGACCGGCGCAAGTCGGCGGAGGTGCTGCAGCAAGCCAATCGGTCCTTCCGCTTCGGGAGGTGCGCGAGGAGTGGTGGGGCTCGGCGCGGCAGACGGTTGCGGGCGCAGCATCAGAACTGCCGCTAGCAGTGTGACCATCGCCAAGAGGACCAACTGCACACCTCCCGCGAGGCGGAGGGCCAGTCGGGCGCCCGCGAACGCAGCGGCCATTGTCAGCGCACCAAACGCCGTCGCTATGCGAACGTCGACGCGGCCCGCGCGCCAGTGACGGATTGCGCCCATGAGGCTCGCGGCCCCGACGACGCCCAAGCTCGTCGGGACGGCAACCTTGGGGTCATAGCCAACGAGATACACCAGCACCGGCACCGTCAGCACGGAGCCGCCGCCGCCGAGCGTGCCAAGAGCAAGGCCGATCCCCGCGGCAAAAACCAGCGCGATCAATGGCATCGAAGGGTGCGGCATCCCGGAGAGCAAAGCCGCGCGCGAGCGCGGGTCTCGCCGCGACCGAGCCGCCGGGCGTCAGCTACGACGGAATCGGGGTGCACCCCTCGGTTCGGTGGGTATCGGCGACCTGGAAGATCTTCCACCCGTCAGGACCCTTGCGAAGCACGAACAAGTCGACGCCGCAATGGTCAATCTGGGTCTGCCCGCCACGCTTGAACGTGAAGTAGGCCCAAAGGGTGGCGAGTGGCAGGTCGATCTGCACCTTTGGATCCTTGATCTGCTCGTTGCCTCCCGGTCCGGTTCCTTTGCCGACTCGGTCGATGAACTGGTCGATGGGGGTCGTCTGACCGAGGCCGGTCGGGCCCGTCGCCGACTGCAGGGTCGTCGACGGCACGACCGTGGACCGCAGGAGAGCCGTGTCGCGCGCCCTCATGCCATCGAAGAACTTCGTGACCACCGCAACGACCGCTTGCTCATCGGACTGCCCGTACAGCGCTGGTGCGGTCGTCGCAGTGAGCGCGAGCCCCGCGCTCAGCGCGGCGAGCCCGACGATGGCCGTGTGCGAGCGAGCGAATAGTGGCATGACCGTGAATGGTGACCTCATCGAAGGTGAGCCAGCCTGACCCGAGTGTCGAGCTATCGCATTGCGATCCCGCCAGGCCGGCCGACGGGCACGATCGGCAAGCGCCGGATAGGCGTGCCCGTAGCGGAAAAAATGGCGTTCGCGATCGCTGGCGCAATTGGTGGGACGCCCGGCTCCCCAATGCCACCCTGCTTCGCAGTGCTCGGCAGGATGTGCACCTCGATGCGCGGCATTCTCGTTCATCCGCAGCACGGGGTAGTCATTGAAATTTCCCTGCCGCGCCCGGCCGCCGTCGATAGTGATCTCCCCGTACAGCGCTGCGCTGAGGCCGTAGACGATTCCACCCTGCATCTGGGCCTCGATTGTGTCCGGATTCACCGTCGGCCCGCAGTCGACTGCGCACACCACATGATGGACCCGCACCTTGCCATCATCGCTCAGTGTGATGTCCGCCACCTCTGCGACGTACGACCCGAACGCCTCGGCCACGGCAATCCCGTGGTGGTGGCCTTCCGGCAGCGATTTCCCCCAGCCTGCCCGGTCGGCTGCCATTTCAAGCACCGCCAGGTGCCGGGGTTGGTCGCGCAGCAACGTCCGTCGCAGCTCAAACGGATCTTTGCCACCCGCCCGCGCCACTTCGTCGAAGAAGCTCTCTGTCACGTATGCGTTGTGAGAGCTGCCGACCGACCGCCAATACCCGCACGGGATCGGGAGGTCCACCGCCGTTTGCTCGACCAGGATGTTGGGGATCGCGTACGGGATGTTCGCCGCGCCTTCGACCAGGGAGCCGTCGATACCGTTCTCCAGGGTCCGATGCTTCGACAATGAAATCGAAGCCCCGACGATATGGTGAGTCCACACAACTGGATTCCCGTTGGCGTCGAGGCCGCCGACAAACCGGTTGTACGTCGCTGGACGGTAGAAGTCGTGCCGCACATCATCCTCGCGCGTCCAGATGACCTGGACGGGCGCGCCAACCTCCTTGGACAGTCGGACGGCTTCGGCCACGAAGTCGGTCTCGCTGCGCCGACCAAAGCCGCCACCGAGATATGTCGTGTGGACACGCACCTGGCCGATCGGCAATCCGGATACCTGCGCCGCGACTTGCTGCACGCCCGTCTGTCCTTGCGTCGCAACCCAGACATCGCACCCGTCGCTTCGGACTGACGCCGTGCAGTTCATCGGTTCCATCGGAGCGTGCGCGAGATACGGCACTTCATACACGGCTTCGATCTTCTTCGCCGCACCCGCTAGCGCTGAGCCCGCATCGCCTTCCGTACGGGCGCGCACGCCGGGGTGCTCGGAAAGCGTCGCGAACTTCGCCGTGATGGCCGGTGTGTCGAACGGGGTCGCGGCGGGCGCCCACTGCACGCCGAGCATGCGACGTGCGGTCAATGCCTGCCAGTAGTGGTCCGCGACCACGCCGATGCTCGCCTCGGTCCGAGCCGCCTTCACATCCTCGGGCGACCATTCGAGGCTCACGACGCGCCGTACGCCGGGCTGGGCCTTGGCGCGTGAGTCGTCGACGTGTTGGACACCGCCCCCGAAGGCGGGGGACCGTTCGATCGAAGCGTACAGCATCCCCGGCACGCGCACATCGATACCGAACTCCGCGCGGCCGTTGACCTTGAGCGGAGTGTCAAATCGCCGCACACGCGTGCCCAGCACGCGAAAGTCCTTGGGATCTTTGAGCGGCACGTCCGCAGGTACTGGAAGGGTCGCCGCGCGGGCGGCCAGTTGGCCGTAGGTCGCTGTCCGTTGGTTAGTTGCGTCGACCACCGTGCCGCGCTCTGCCCGACACGACTCCGGAGTGACGCCCCACTGTTGTGCCGCGGCCGAAACGAGCATCGTGCGCGCTGTCGCACCGGCTTTGCGCAGGATGTCGTACGACGATCGCACACTGCTGCTGCCACCCGTGCCCATGCGTCTGGTCCAGGCAGCCGGGTTGTCAGGCGTTGGCCCTACCTTCACCAGCGCAGGGTCGACCTCCAGTTCCTCCGCGATCAGCATGAGGTACGCCGTGGTGACCCCTTGGCCCATCTCGGACTTGTCGACCGTCACCGTGACGACGTTGTCAGTGCCGATGTGCACCCACCCATTCGGTGCGAGGCCGCCATCCGGCGCCTCGTGAGCAAACCGTTGCCAAAGGCGAGGAGGCAGGTAGAACGCAATCGTCAGACCGGTCCCAAGTGCCGTGCCGGTCTTCAGGAAGTCGCGACGCGAAACGGCAGAGTCAGCCGGCATTGGTCACCTCCGTTCCAGCTGCACGGTGAATCGCCAGGCGGATGCGTTGATAGGTGCCGCACCGACAAATGTTGCCGGACATGGCGGCGTCGATATCGGCGTCCGTCGGCTTGGGATTCTTGACGAGGAGCGCGGCCGCCGACATGAGCTGGCCGGATTGGCAGTAGCCACACTGCGGCACTTCGACGGCGATCCACGCGGCCTGCAGCCGTCGTCCGACATCGGAGCTCAGCCCCTCGATTGTCGTGATCTGTTTGCCGACAGCCGCTGCGATCGGCGTGCTGCAGGATCGCACGGGGTGGCCCTCGAGATGCACGGTGCACGCGCCGCACAACCCCATGCCACACCCGAACTTCGTACCGGTGAGATTGAGATGATCGCGGATGGCCCAGAGGAGAGGCGTATCCGGCGTCGCATCGACGGTTTGTCGATGCCCGTTGATCAGGAGGACATGGGCGCTCATTGCGACAAGCTCCTGGTATGTGTTCTCGTCGTGCCGGGCGAGGCCGCCTGACGAATCATAGCAAGACCCCCAGCGGACCGCGACCTACCCGAGCGGTGGCGGCGGCGGCCGCTGCCTGCGCACTCCTGGGGCTGTACCTTTCGCGGGCAGACGGGCGCTGATGCGCCACGGAGAGAGGGGAACGGAGAAAGGGGAACGGAGAAAGGGGAGAGGAGAGGCAGCATGGCCTATCGGTATGTGCTGGTCGACATCAGCAGCGACGTCATGACAGTTACGATGAATCGGCCGGAAGTGCTGAACAGTTGCAATGCCGCGATGGTGAGCGAGTTGCGCGATGCGTTCACTGGGGCTGCCGTTGACCCCTCCGTGCGGGCCGTCGTGCTCACGGGCGCCGGGCGTGCCTTCTGTGCGGGGCAGGACTTGGGGGAAGCCGTGCCGAGCGTTGGGTCGCCGGCGCCCGACCTGGGTGCCATCGTCACCGCCTACAACGGCCTCGTGACCGCCATTCGGCGCTTGGAGAAGCCCGTGGTTGCGGCGGTCAACGGTGCGGCTGCCGGCGCCGGCGCGAATATCGCACTCGCCTGCGACCTTGTCATTGCCGCTGAGAATGCGTCCTTCATCCAGGCCTTCGTCCGCATCGGGTTGATCCCGGACAACGGCGGAACGTTCGTCCTGCCGCGACTCGTCGGCCTCGCGCGCGCAACTGCCATGATGATGCTCGGGGAGCGCGTGACAGCGCAGCAAGCCAAGGACTGGGGGATGATCTATGACGTCGTGCTGCCGGGCGTCCTCGCTGAAGTGGCGGGGGAGCTGGCGCGACGACTCGCGACGCAGCCGACCCGTGCGCTGGGCCTGATCAAGCGCGCAGTCAACGCGTCACTCGCCAATGACCTCGATGCCCAGCTGGCGCTGGAAGCGACACTTCAAGCCGAGGCCGGGCGCACGTCCGACTATCAGGAAGGGGTTCGGGCGTTTCAGGAGAAGCGCACTCCTGTCTTCACAGGGCGATAGTCGATCGTGCGCATTGATGCGAAGGTACCGATCGGCGTGGTTGGCGCGGGCGCGATGGGCAGCGGCATCGCGCAGGTCGCCGCCGCGAATGGCCACACCGTGGTCGTCGCAGACTCCGATCCTGGCGCTGGCGCGCGCGGCAGAGGGGCGATTGACGCCGCCATTGCGCGTGACGTCGAGAAGGGGCGTCTCGACGCGGGTCGCGCACGCGAGATTCTGGATCGGGTGTCATTCGTCGCGATTCCCTCTACAGGCGAGATGACGGCGTTGCGTGCGTGCGGCTTCGTCATCGAGGCAATTGCCGAGCGCATTGATGCCAAGCGCGACATGTTCGCGCGCCTCGAGACGGCCGTGGCGTCCGACTGCGTGCTCGCGACGAACACCTCATCACTGCCGATCGCGGGCATTGCCGCGGCATGCAAGCGTTCGGAGCGTGTGCTGGGCGTGCATTTCTTCAATCCGGCGCCAGTGATGCCGCTCGTGGAGATCATTCCCTGGGTCGGGACATCACAGGCCCTGGCGGGCGATGCCCGAGCTGTGGTTGACCGGTGGGGCAAGACGACGGTGATCGCCAGCGACACGCCCGGATTCATTGTCAACCGTGTGGCGCGGCCGTTCTACGGTGAGGCGCTGCGTCTGCTCGACGAGAGGATCGCGAGCGCCGCTACCATTGATTGGGCCATGCGGGAACTGGGAGGGTTCCGGATGGGTCCGTTCGAGTTGATGGACCTCATCGGACACGATGTCAATTTCGCGGTGACGAGTTCGGTGTTCGCCGGATTCTACTACGATCGGCGCTACACGCCGTCGATTACGCAGCAACGGCTCGTCGAAGCCGGCATGCTCGGGCGGAAGACCGGCCGCGGGTTCTATGACTATGGGCCCGATGCCGCCAAGCCCGCCCCGGTGACGGATCGCGCCCTCGGCAGCGAGATTCTCGAGCGCATCCTGGTCATGCTGATCAACGAAGCGGTTGACGCCGTACACTGGGGTGTCGCGTCCCCCCAGGACATTGATCTCGCGGTCCGGAAGGGAGTAAATTACCCCAAGGGCCTGCTGGCATGGGGCGAAGAGTTGGGCTGGCCTCGCGTGCTCGCACGACTCACGGCGCTCTACGACGAGTACGGAGAGGATCGATACCGGCCGAGCGTGCTCCTCAAGCGGATGGCGCGAGGCGAGGCGCGGCCGGCGTGAGCGGCAATCGACGGCGCGGACGGACACGTTCGGCGGATGCCGCCGACGCGCCTCGGCGAGCCGAGCGCTCGGACGCAGGCGGAGCGGCAGCGGATGAGCAGGAGCTGGCGGAGCGCGCGGTGAGTCTCATGCGGGAGCGCGACGCCTTCAGCCAGTGGTTGGGTGTCGAGGTCGTGTCTCTCGCCCCCCGGTCGTGTACTGTGCGGGCGACGGTTCGCGAGGACATGCTGAACGGGTTCGGAGTGTGTCATGGAGGCGTGACGTTCGCGCTCGCGGACAGTGCGCTTGCATTCGCATTGAATACGCACGGGCGGCTGACGATGAGCGTCGAGAATGGAATTTCATACGTCGCACCGGTTCGCCTGCGCGATGTGTTGACAGCGACGGCTGTCGAGGAGGCGGCCGGTGGGCCGCTGGCGTGTTACCGAGTGACCGTCCGCAATCAGGCCGATCAACCCGTGGCGCTCTTTCGCGGCACGGTGTATCGAACGAAACGCGCCTTGGTGGATGAGACCAGATGAGTGACGCATACATTATCGATGGCGTGAGGACCCCGATCGGCTCCTTTGGCGGAAGCCTGAGCGAGGTGCGACCTGACGATATGGCGGCGTTGGTGATCGAGCGCCTGCTCGCTCGCCTGCCTCAGGTGGAGCCGTCTCAGATCTCCGACGTCATTTTTGGGTGCGCCAACCAGGCGGGTGAAGACAATCGCAACGTCGCGCGAATGGCGCTCTTGCTCGCCGGGCTTCCCACCTCCGTGCCCGGTGAGACGGTCAACCGATTGTGCGCGTCGGGACTCAGTGCCGTCGCCCACGCGGCTCGGGCCGTGCGCTTGGGCGAGGGCGACCTGTATGTCGCTGGCGGCGTCGAGAGCATGACCCGGGCGCCATATGTCCTTTCGAAGAGCGGCAAGGCGTTCGCACGCGACGCGCAGCTCTACGATACCAGCATTGGGTGGCGATTCGTGAATCCGCGGATGCAGCAGCGGTATGGCACCGATAGCATGGGCGAAACCGCTGAGAATGTCGCCACGGCCTTCAGCGTCTCGCGCGAGGACCAGGACCGGTTCGCGTGCGCCACACAAGCACGGGCGGTGGCGGCGCGCGCCCGGGGGCACTTTGCGGTCGAAATCACACCGGTCGATGTGCCTGGCGAGAAGCGCGGTGAGGTGCGCCGGTTCGAGCACGACGAGTTCATTCGCCCCGACACAACAATCGAGAAATTGAGCAAGCTGAAGCCGGCATTTCGGTCGGGCGGATCCGTCACCGCGGGTAACTCCTCCGGTATCAACGATGGAGCCGCTGCGCTCTTGATTGCATTGGAGCACGCAGTCAAGACGCTGGGTCTCGAGCCGATCGCCCGCGTGGTGGCAACGGCGGCTGCGGGTGTCGAGCCTCGCACGATGGGGATCGGCCCCGTACCCGCGACCCGTCAGGTGCTCGAGCGCGCGAGACTGTCACTCGACCAGATCGACGCGATCGAGCTCAACGAGGCATTCGCAGCCCAGGTGCTGGCGTCGTTGCGGAAGCTCGGCGTGGCAGGGGACGATCCCCGCGTGAACCCCAACGGCGGTGCGATCGCCCTGGGCCATCCGCTCGGCATGTCGGGGGCGCGACTCGTGCTGTCGGCAGCGCGGGAGCTCGAGGCATTGAACGGGCGCTATGCGCTCGCCACGATGTGCGTCGGCGTCGGGCAGGGAATGGCCATGGTGATCGAGCGAACCTAACGGAGACGAGCGACGTTCTACGAATTCGAGGGTACGCGACCCATCGTCCATCCGTCAGCCTTTGTTCACCCGGCGGCGACCATTGTGGGTGATGTCATCATTGGGCGTGACGTGTACGTCGGCCCCGCGGCAGCCATTCGCGGCGATTGGGGGGCCATCGTGATCGAGGATGGCTGCAACGTGCAGGAGACGTGCGTCATTCACTCGTTCCCGGGTGTGACCGTGCGGCTGGATCGTGGGGCGCACATCGGGCATGGTGCCGTCATCCACGGCGCGTCGATCGGCCCCAACGTCCTCGTTGGGATGAACGCGGTCGTGATGGATCGCGCCTCGATTGGCGCGGGTTCGATCATTGGCGCGCTCACGTTCGTGCCGGCGGACATGCAGATTCCCGAGCGCAAGGTGGTGGTGGGCAACCCCGCCAGGATCGTCAAGGACGTCAGCGACGAGATGCTGAGCTGGAAGACAGAGGGAACGCGCCTCTATCAAGAGTTGCCTGGCCGACTGCACGCGGGGCTTCGCGCCTGCGAGCCCCTGCGGGAACCACCGGTGGAACGACGCCAGCAGGCCGCGGTGTACGAGACGTGGCACGAGCGACGCGGGGACGCAAAGTAGGGGCGCGCGGTGACCGCGCGACCGTGAATAGGACCGACCAGGAGTGCGTGATATGCGACTGAAGAACTACGTGCACGGCGATTGGGTGACCACGAGCGGGCAGGGGACCGAGCTGTACAACGCCGTGACCGGGGAGCCGATCGCGGACGCCAGCACAGAGGGCATCAACTTTCGGGACGTGCTCGCCTACGCGCGAGAGGTTGGCGGCCCGAAGCTTCGAGCCATGACCTTCCACCAGCGTGCCAGGACGCTGAAGGCGCTGGCGCAGCACCTCAATGCCCGCAAGGAACAGTTCTATGAGGTCTCCAAGGCGACGGGCGCGACAAAGGGCGACAGCTGGATCGATATCGATGGAGGCATTGGGACCCTGTTTGCGTACGCCAGCCGTGGCCGACGCGAGTTTCCGGACGAGCAATGCTACGTCGATGGCCCGGTGGAGGCGATTTCGAAAGGCGGCTCGTTCGTGGGACGCCACGTGTGCGTGCCGCTCGAGGGGGCGGCGATTCACATCAACGCGTTCAATTTCCCGGTGTGGGGGATGCTCGAGAAGCTGTCGACCGCGCTGCTCGCAGGCGTGCCATCGATCGTGAAGCCGGCGACCGTCACCGCGTATCTGACGGAGGCGGTCGCTCGTGCCATTGTGGAGTCGGGCCTCTTACCGGTTGGTGCATTTCAGCTGCTCTGCGGCAGTGCGGGTGACTTGCTCGACCATGTCGGCTGTCAGGACGCGGTGGCGTTCACGGGGTCAGCCACGACTGGGCACATGCTCAAGACCAACCGCGCGATGGTCGAGCATTCCGTGCGCTTCAATCAGGAAGCCGACTCGCTCAACTTCTCGATGCTCGGACCAGATGCCACGCCCGGGACCGAGGAGTTCGATCTGTTCGTTAAGGAAGTCGTTCGGGAGATGACGGTGAAGGCAGGGCAAAAATGTACGGCCATCCGACGCACGATCGTACCAGCGTCAACGCTCGAGGCGGTCGTGGCGGCGCTCAAGAAACGGCTCGACGGCGTCACGATCGGAGACCCCAGCATTGACGGCGTCCGCATGGGGCCGCTAGCCGGTCGCACGCAGGTGAGAGAAGTGACCCAGAACCTCGATCGCCTTCGACGCGCGACCGAAGTCGTGTATGGCGGGTTCGAGACGTTGAAGGTGGTGGGCGCGGACGCCGAGCGTGGCGCGTTTTTCCCGACCGTCTTGCTCTACGCGAATCGACCACTCGAGCAGACCGCGCCCCACACTGTCGAAGCGTTTGGTCCGGTGAATACGGTCATGCCCTATGCAACGGTCGACGAGGCCGTGTCACTCGCCAATCTTGGACGCGGTTCCCTGGTTGGGTCGCTCTTCACAGCGGATGCACGCGTTGCGCGGAAGGTGACGCTGGGGACGGCAGCCTACCACGGGCGTCTCATGATCGTGGATCGCTCGAGCGCCAAGGAGTCGACTGGACACGGGTCTCCCTTGCCGCACCTGGTGCACGGTGGACCTGGGCGCGCCGGCGGTGGTGAGGAAATGGGTGGCGTGCGCGGCGTGCTCCACTACATGCAGCGCACAGCATTGCAAGGCTCACCGACGGTGATCGCCGCCATCACAAAGGAGTGGATCCCGAAGGCGGCGGAGCGCCACGATCGCATACATCCGTTCCGGAAGTATTTCGACGAGCTCGAGATCGGCGAGACGCTGCATACGCATGGTCGGACCGTCACCGAGAGCGATATCGTCGCATTCGCAGGAATCAGCGGTGACTTCTTCTACGCCCACACGGACGACGTCGCGGCCAAGGATTCCATATTCGAGCGACGGGTCGCTCACGGGTACTTCGTGTTGTCAGCGGCGGCCGGACTCTTCGTAGATCCTGCGCCCGGCCCGGTGCTCGCGAACTACGGACTCGAGAATCTGCGGTTCGTCAAGCCGGTCTACATTGGCGACACCATACGCGTTCGCCTCGCGTGCAAGCAGAAGACAGCCAAAGAGGACCGGGAAGGTCAGATCCCTCAGGGCGTCGTCGCGTGGGACGTTGAAGTCACCAATCAACGCGACGAGCCGGTGGCGGTCTACACGATTCTCACCCTCGTTCGCCGGCGGTCCGGTGCGGAAGCGCCGGAGACGAGGCAGGAGCTGGAACGGGCGTTGCGCGCGGAGGCACCAGCGGCCCTCACGGCACCGGCGGTCATGCAGCAGACGCAGCCAGGGGATTCGCCTGCACGCGTGGCATAGGGACGGCCGGAGCGCGGTCTGCGGCTACCGAGGCCATACACCGGGGTGTACCGTCTGGGCTCGTCCGGGGCAGACCGGTAGATTTCCACAGTTGGTCGTTGCCGGGCCCGACGGCCACGGATACGGGCACTGGGTGCCGGTCGTCGACACGATACGAGGGACGCACGATGTCGGAACCTGAAGCTGGCGCAAAAGCGTTCGAGGACCGGATCGCCGCGGGCGAGACGATCGAGCCCAAGGATTGGATGCCGGAGCGATACCGGAAGCAGCTCATCCGGATGATGTCGCAGCATGCGCACTCCGAGGTGGTCGGCATGCTCCCCGAGGGGAACTGGATCACCCGGGCCCCTACGCTCCGCCGCAAGATGGGTTTGCTGGCCAAAGTGCAGGATGAGGCCGGCCATGGACTCTACATTTATTGCGGTGCCGAGACGCTCGGGGTCGGGCGCGACGAAATGATCGGTCAGCTGCTGACTGGCAAGGCCAAGTACTCCAGCATCTTTAACTATCCGACTCTGACCTGGGCCGATATCGGCGCGATCGGGTGGTTCGTGGATGGCGCAGCGATTGTGAACCAGACCATGCTGGCCAAGGCGTCTTACGGACCATACGCCCGAGCGATGGTGCGGATCTGCAAAGAGGAGAATTTTCACAAGCGGCAGGGGTACGAGATCATGATGACGCTGGCGGCGGGCACGCCCGGGCAGCGGCGCATGGCGCAGGACGCCGTCGACCGCTGGTGGTGGCCGTCCCTGATGATGTTTGGACCCTCGGACAAGGACTCGCCGAACTCCGCGGAACTGACCCGTTGGGGCGTGAAGCGGAAGAGCAACGACGAGTTGCGGCAGCGCTTTGTGAATCTGACAGTCGCGCAGGCAAAGGCCATCGACCTGTCCCTACCCGATCCTGCACTTCGCTACGATGAGACATCGGGCGACTGGTTGATCGGCCCGATCGACTGGAGCGAGTTCGATCGCGTCATTCATGGCGAGGGACCGCTCAATCGGGAGCGCCTCGCGGCGCGCAACGCGGCTCATCTCGAAGGCGCCTGGGTCCGTGCGGCTGCGGAAGCGTATGCGGCCAAGCACGCCGCGGACGCCGCCAGTGCGGCCGCGTAATCCCGTGGGATCGTGGCGCGACCGGATGACCGGGATATCCCGATGACCGCCCAGACACCAACCGCGGACCTCGTGCGCGCCACGACTGGCGACGCTAGCCAGTGGCCCTTGTGGGAGGTGTTCGTGCAGCCACCCAAAGGCGCACCGTTCGAGCACGCAGGCAGCGTGCATGCGGTGGACGCGGAGAGCGCACTCCAAAACGCGCGCGATGTCTATGCGCGCCGCGGAGAGGCAGTCAACATTTGGGTCGTACCGACTGTCGCGATCACCGCGTCTACACCCGAGGACGTGGGACCGTTCTTCGAACCGGGAAACGACAAGCCCTACCGCCATCCACAGTTCTACTCGGCGCCGCGCGGCGTTCGCGTCTTCTGACCCGGGCGCCGCTCTCGCCCTCTCCGGCGGTGCCGGCCCCGCGCCCCGCTCCGGAGTTGGACCCAGCCACGAAGGAGGCCTTCGTCCAGTACCTTCTGCGGCTTGGGGACGATCGGTTGGTGCTGGGCCACCGGCTCTCGGAGTGGTGCGGCCACGCGCCCATTCTCGAAGAGGACATCGCGCTCGCCAACATTGCACTCGATTTGATCGGGCAAGCGACCGCGATCCTCGAGCTGGCGGCCCAAACCGAAGGCGCTGGGCGCGACGCGGACGCACTGGCGTTTCTGCGCGAGGCGATCGACTACCGCAACGTGCTCCTCGTCGAGCTGCCGCGTGGAGATTTTGCCTTCACCGTTTTGCGCCAGTTCCTGTTCAGCGTCGCCGCGTACTACCAGTTGGACGGCCTCACCAAGAGCCGCGATGCGACTTTGGCGGGTATCGCGGCAAAAGCACTCAAGGAAACACGGTACCACGTCCGTCATGCGGGCGAGTGGGTCGTGAAGCTGGGCGATGGCACCGAGGAGAGCCATGCGCGTGCGCAGGCCGCACTGGACGCGCTCTGGCGCTTCACGGGGGAGCTCTTTCTCATGGACGACGTCGACGAGCGCCTGGTGGCCGCTGGCCTCGCGGTGGATCTCAGCGCGCTCGAACGCTCGTGGCGCAAGCAGGTTGGTGAGATCATCGACCGCGCCACACTGACGATCCCGAGTACACCGTACATGCAGCGCGGGGGGCGCGCCGGCCGGCACACCGAACATCTCGGTCATCTCTTGAGCGAGATGCAAATCCTTCAGCGCTCGTATCCAGGGGCGAAATGGTGAGCCACCACGTGGGGCATCAGTTCGTTGGGCCCGAATGACGGCCTCGGCGCGTTCGACGCACGAGACGGCGGCCGTGTGGGCGGTGCTCGACCGGGTGATGGATCCCGAAGTCCCCGTGTTGAGTGTCGTCGAGCTCGGCATCGTGCGGGACGTGGCGATCGGGGCGGACCGGACGGTCACGGTGTGTGTCACCCCGACCTACTCCGGCTGCCCCGCGATGCGGGTAATCGAGCAAGACATCGTGTCGGCGCTCGGCGCGGCCGGTTGGCCGGGGGCGCGGATCCGGACGGTGTACGCGCCCGCGTGGACGACCGACTGGATGACCGAGGAAGCGCGCACAAAGCTCAGGGAGTACGGCATCGCCCCCCCGCCAGCTCGTGACGACGAGACCACGGAGTTGGTGCCGCTGCGGCGCACCGAGCGGCGTATCCCCTGTCCGTACTGCGGGTCTACTGCGACCACGAGCCGCAGCGAGTTCGGGTCGACGGCGTGCAAGGCACTGATGTACTGCGAGGAGTGCCGACAACCGTTCGAGTTGTTCAAAGCCCTGTGACGCGGACGTCGCGGTCACCAGCGGCGGACCAGACGGATCAGTCCGCGGCGGGCGGTACGGCCGTGCAGGCGGAGACGTCGCGCCACCACGTCGGCAAACCGAGATGGCGCGGCATCGCGTACCACGCCCTGGTCTCGCGGAAGCTCGATGACATCGAGGAGGAGACGAATCGCAATCGGAGCGTCGTGCCGCGTGAGCACCTCGTGCTCTACCAATTCTCGGCCCGAGGCCACGAGGTGGCGCAGGTCATTCTGGGATCCTTGCTCGACCACGCCCACGATGCGGTCGGCGCGTACTATCGGTCGAGGCCAGTCCTGTTGTCTCTCGGCCTCTCGATCGAAGATGCCCTCGCCAGTCCGCTGGGACGGAGCGGCGGCTTCAGCGACGGCAGAGACATTGGCGTCGTCTGCAATCTTCCCAACCCGAACGGTCCGATTGTACTACCGATGGCCGGTGATGTCGGGTCGCAGTACACACCGGTCGCCGGTTGGGCCCAGGCGATCGAGTACCATCGCGGAGTGCTCGAGGACGCGAGCTATGCCGGATCGATCGCCGTTGCGCTCGGTGGCGAGGCGTCGGTAGCTACGAACGGATTCTGGTCGGCGCTCACGATGGCGACGACGCTCCGGCTCCCGATGCTCTTCTACATCGAGGACAATGGGCTTGGCATTTCGGTACGGCGGGAGATGCAAACGCCGGGTGGCAACATTGCCGACAACCTGGCGTCCTTCGGCAATTTGCTCGTGCGCGACGGCGACGGGACAGATCCCATTGCGTCGTCTCGGTTACTGGAGGAAGTCGTTCGTCATGTGCGCTCAGGCCTCGGCCCGGCCCTGATTCACCTGGCCGTCCCGCGCCTGGCGAGCCACTCGGGACCGGACAACCAGAGGGGCTACCGGAGCGACGCCGAGATTGCCGCCGACTGGCTACGTGACCCGTTGCCGAAGCTGCGGAGCAGCTTGGTACCTGGTCTGCTGAGTGAACCGGAATGGACGGCTCTGGAGCAGGAGGTGACGCGCGACGTCGACGCAGGGCTCGCGGCCGCCCGCGCACGAGGGGTTCCGCAGGCGGAGACGGTGAAGCGGTTCATCTACGCGGAGACGCCCCAGCCTGGTGATCATTCGACCGTCGGCGGGCTATCGGACGTCGAGCTTGCGTCGCTCGATGGCACAACCGTCGCCGATGCGGCGGGACCCATGGTGCGGTTTCCCGAGGCGATCCGGCGAACGATTGCGCACGAGCTCACGCGCAATCCAAAGGTGCTCGTGTTCGGGGAGGACGTCGGCGTCAAGGGTGGCGTGCACCTCGTGACCGAGGGTCTGCAGAAACAATTCGGTGTGTCGCGAGTGTTCGACACGAGCCTGTCGGAGGAAGGCATTATCGGCCGGGCCGTCGGCTTGGCCATCTCCGGGCTCATGCCCGTAGCGGAAATCCAATTCCGGAAATACGCCGATCCTGCGACCGAGCAACTGAACAACTGTGGCACAATGCGGTGGCGCACCGATAACCAGTTCGCGGCACCCATTGTGGTGCGCATGCCCGGCGGTTTTGGCAAGGACGTCGGCGATCCCTGGCATTCGCTGAGCAGCGAGGTCACCTGGGCGCATGCGATCGGCTGGCAGGTGCTGGTCCCCTCCAACGCTGCGGATGCTGCGGGGTTGCTGCGATCGGCAATGAGGAGCAGAAACCCGAGCATCTTCTTCGAGCACCGGTCGCTGCTCATGACGAGCGACGGGAGCGCTCGCTATCCAGGCGACGAGTACCTCGTTCCCATCGGACGGGCCCGGCGAGTCCGTGCGGGCTCGGATCTTACGCTCGTCACGTGGGGCGCGATGCTGCATTGGTGCGCCAGCGCGGCCGAGCACTTTGGCGATCGAGTCGACCTCCTCGACCTGCGGACGGTCGCGCCGTGGGATCGAGAGGCGGTGCTGGACAGTGTGCGTCGCACCGGTCGCTGCCTGATCGTGCACGAAGACACGATGACGGCGGGGTTCGGGGCTGAAATTGCCGCCGTCGTGGCCCAGGAAGCGTTCTGGTGGCTCGACACGCCAGTCGAACGGATCGCGGTCGAAGACGTCCCCATGCCATACCACGAAGTGTTGTTGGGCGCGGTGCTTCCCAATGCAGAGCGCATTGCTGCCACTGTCGAACGCATGCTTTCTGACTGACAACCCATGATGACCCGCCCACAGGTGAACCCCGTAAGTCCGGCCGTGACTGACGAGGGCTCGGTCCGAGTCGAGACCGCCCGCGGAATCGCGACGATCGAATTCGGCCATCCCAAGGGGAACTCGCTGCCGGCGGGGTTGCTCGCGGCGATGACATTGACGCTGGACGCTGCGGCCGCGGATCCCACTTCACGAGTCGTCGTACTTCGCAGCCGCGAGCCGGGGCCGTTCTGCGCGGGAGCCTCGTTCGATGAGTTGCGCCGGATCGAAGACCGCGCTGCCGGTGTCGAGTTCTTCATGGGTTTCGCGCGACTCATTTTGGCGATTCGGCGATGTCCCAAGATCGTCATCGCCCGGGTACACGGGAAAGCCGTCGGAGGCGGCATTGGGATCATTGCGGCTGCGGACTATGCCATTGCGGCGCCTGCGGCAGCCATCCGCCTGAGCGAGCTGGCGGTCGGCATCGGGCCTTTTGTGGTGGGACCAGCAATTGAGCGCAAGATCGGACATGGGGCCTTCCAGGCGCTGGCGATCGACGCGGCCACGTGGCGCGACGCGGCGTGGGCCCAGCGACATGCGTTGTTCGCTCAAGTGGTCGGCGACACGGCGTCGCTCGATGCAGCGGTCGAGGTCCTCGCCGGTCGTCTGGCCAACTCGAGTGGCGAGGCGATGGCGCGTCTCAAGCGCATTCTTTTGGGAAGGTACCGAGCACTGGGAGACACTCCTCCAGCAACGTGCCGCGTTGAGCGGAGAACTGGTGCTGTCCGACGCTAGTCGTCACGCCATTGCGGCGTTCGCGGCGCGGGATCGGGGGTAGGGAGGTCCGGGGTCCGGGTCAGGGAAGCGCACGATCGGCAAATCCGGCGGGTAGGGGCGACGCAATGCGTCGCCCTGAGGTGTGGCGATGCGATCCATGATTTGTCGGCGCGCCGAACGCCGATGCGCCGGTCCGTGCACGATTCCGTCAACGGCGGGCGACGCATTGCGTCGCCCCTACCCGCCGATCAACCGGTCGCGTGCGGTGGCGATGGTTGGTGTCAACGGCGGGCGACGCATTGCGTCGCCCCTACCCGCCGGTCAACCAGTCCTCTGCGGTCGGTGATGGTTGTGCCGTTCCCCTGACTCCCGAGACCCGACTCCCGACCACCCCTTCACCCTATTCCCAAATATTCCGCACTACAAACCAGACGTTCGCCGGCCGCTCCGCCAGCCGGCGCATGTACCAGGGGAACCAGTGCGTCCCGTAGCTGATCAGCACACGCGTGACGGTGCCCGCGTCCGCGAGGCGGCGAAGCTCGCCTGACTTGATCCCGTAGAGCATGTGAATCTCAAATCCGTTCGCGGGGATGCTGAGGGCGGCCGCCCGGGCGCGTACGTGCTCCACCAATTTCAGATCGTGCGTGCCGAACGCCGGGGCAGGGCCACCTGCAGCTCGTTGAGCGAGTAATCGCTCGGAGAGCGCCGCATATGCCGCGTCCACGTCCGCCTTCTTGGGCAAGGCGACTGATGGCGGCTCACGATACGCACCTTTGACGAGACGAATCGCCGGCGACAACGGCGCAAGCGCGTCGAGATCCGCTGGCGTCCGGTGCAAATAGGCCTGGAGGCACACCCCGACCTCGGCGTGGGCGGCACGGACCCGGCGAAAGAGCGCGAGCGTTGCGTCAACGTACTCGGACTCCTCCATGTCGATCCAGAGAAACGATCCAGCCGCGCCCGCTGCGCCAGCGAGCGCGTCGACGCTTCGCGCGCATGCCTCCGGGTCGAGCGTGAGCCCAAGGTGCGTCAGTTTCACCGAGACGTGGGCGGGTAGCCCTCTCGTCTGGATCGCGTCGACGACGCGGCGGTAATGCTGCTCCACGGCCGTGGCTTCGGCAGAACTCGTTACGCGCTCGCCCAGATTCGTGAGCACCGTGCCGATGCGGCTTTGCGCGAGCGTCGCGGCGGCAGCGAGCGCGGCATCCAACTCCTCGCCCGGCATGAACCGCTGAACAGCGCGGCGTGTGAAGGCGCGACGTCGCACCTGGTCAGCGAGCCAAGGGCTGCGGGATGCACGAAGCAAGAGCGATCGACTGAGTGACATGCGGGCGGTCCTGGCTCGAGACGAGGGTGGAGACGGCGGAGGGGGCGTCGGCGCCTGCAGGAGGTGGTCGCTACTACATACCACCCGACCGCGCCGGGCGCGACCGAGCGCGCGGTCTGACAAACAAATGATGGGCGTCGGTCGTGAGCGCCTCAGTCCCCGGTCGGGCCACGCATCCCACCGGACGAGGCCGGTCGGGCCGACTCGCCACGGGGCGGCTGAGGCGAGGGTGGACCTGGGACCCGCGGGACGTCATGTTATGGTAACGAACGAGCAACCGCCGCCTGTATGGCCATGGCCGAACGCCCCACCGAAGGAGGATGGCATGCGGTACATTGAGCGTGTCGTGTGGAAGCCGCTGGACCGGTACACCGAATCCGCCGATACACACACAGAAGGCGCGCGGGCGAAGCCTCACGGTCTTGTTGTCGACTTGGGCGACGGCCGGATGCTCATGGCAGGTGCACCGTTTAAGGGTTCCTCCGTCACGATTGGTGTTACCGGCGGGTTGCGAATCAGTATCCCCGCTGACAAGGCGGAAGATGTTGCCGAAGCGATTCTGTACGCCCACCGTTGCGCGTGCGACCATGAGTACGCCGCGCCCGGTCTCGTGATGCCCTCGAGTGAAATGCGGGACGGAGCGAGCGCGACGGCGCGATCGTAAGGGGCCACCGGGAGGCGTGCCCAACGGGGGTTATCGGGTGTCGATGGTTGGCAATCCAGACTCTTTCAACTGAGCGTTGGTCGTGGTTGCGGCCTTCTTGATTTGCGCCCATTGATCGAGCGTACCGCCCAGGACAGTCTGGAGATCGCGCCAGGCGGCCCACGCCTGAGTCGTCGGCGCGGCGTCGGCGCCCTCGACGACGGTGAAGAGTGTCGCTAACTGTGCGTTGAGCGATGGAAGCGTCGGCCGCCCACCCCGCCGGGGTGGGGGCCCCTCTTCCTCGTCAGCGCTGTCGGGGCCGGTGAGTTCTCCCGTCTGCCGGTCGAGTGAATCGAGCGCAGCAGATACCTTCGCGTCCGTCGTCCGTGCAGCCAGCGCGCGCAGTTGCCCGCGCAACGCTCGGGCGCGCCGGAGCGCGGTCATGTTGTCGGTCGCGCCCCGGGCGATGTCGGTCGCCAGGTCGAATTGCTCCTGTAGCCCCTGGTCCGGTGTCGTCACCCGTGGATCCATTCTGAGTCTGAGCGGCTGTACAACGGTGTGGCCCTCGGCGATCAATCGCACTTGGTAGAGGCCGGGCAACCGAAGGACGCCAAGCGGCTCCAGTGGCGTATCGTGCGCGATCGCGGAAATGGGGAAGTCGCGGCGGAGGACATCAATGGGGACCGATCGCTGGTCCCACACCCAGCGATGCATCCCTGGCGTGTTCGGCAGCACTCGAGGCGCTCGGGCCCAGTACATTGGAACCCTGAATCGCGTCGGGTCAATCGAGTCGGGTGGAGTGTCACTGCTGTATCGCCGGACGAGTCGGCTCTGTTGATCGAGGATCTCGATGGTCACCGGGCCGCTCGTTCCCGCAGGCAGCGCGTAGTCGATAATCGCTCCATCCGGGGGATTCTTCCCCGCCGGCTCTTCCGGGGGCAGTGGCGTATCGGTCCACGTGTCACGCCGCATCCGGTATGAGTCCTGTGGACGGAACAGCGTGACCTCGGTCGCCACGCGTGGCGTCAACTGGCGCAGCGGCGTCACGTCGTCCAGAATCCAGAATGAGCGGCCGTGGGTGCCGACCACGATGTCATCGTGATGGATGACGAGATCCCGAATTGACGTCGCCGGCATGTTGAGCCGCAGCGATTGCCAGTGGTCGCCATCATCGAACGAGACATACACTTGCCGCTCCGTCCCGGCGTACAGCAAACCCTGCCGCTGAGGGTCCTCGCGCACCGTGTTGACGGCTCCCTCGGTCGCCGGAATGCCGTTCGTGATCTCCGTCCACGTGTTGCCGCGATCGTGCGTCCGATAGATGTGCGGCCGGAGATCGTCGAGTCGAAACGCATTGACCGCTGCATACACGGTGTTGTCGTCGAAGTGCGACGCGTCGAGTTGGGCGACCTTCATCCACGGCGTGAGGGTGCGGGGCGTGATGTCCGTCCAGTGCAGACCGCCGTCCCGTGTCATTTGGATGAGTCCGTCGTCGCTGCCGACCCAGATCGTATTCACATTCCGACGCGACGGCGCGACGGCGTAGATCACCCCGCCGTGATGTGCGCGCGCCCCGGGTTGCGTGCTGTACACGCCGACGCTCGGTGGGACGGTTGAATCGGTTGTTCGAGTCAGATCCGGACTGATCACGGTCCAGCTGTGTCCGCCGTTCATGGTCTTGAACAGGACGTTGCCGGCCAGATAGAGGACGTGCGGATCGACCTCGGAGAACAGGATCGGCATCGTGCGCACGAATCGATACCGTCCGGTCCGCAATGGATCCGGGCTGACGTTTTGCGTTTGATGCGTCGTCCAGCTGTATCGCGTCGCCTTGCCACCGTAGATGATGTTCGTATCGAGCGGGTCGGGTGCCACGTAGCCGTACTCCTCGACCCCGACGGGGTGCCAATCGCGGAACGTGATCGCGCCTCCGTCGCTACGGCTCGCGATGCCGACCGATCCCGATTCCTGCTGACCTCCGTAGACCCAGTAGGGGAAGCGATTGTCGGTGCTGACGTGATAGAGTTGCGCGGTCGGCTGGTTGTACCACGAGCTCCACGTCCGGCCGCCGTTCACCGTGATGGTCGCGCCCTGGTCGACGGCGAGCAGGATGATCTGGGGGTTCTCGGGATTGATCCAGATCGTGTGGTAGTCGTCTCCCCCCGGCGCACCCTTCCACGCGGTGAAGCTGCTGCCTGCGTCGATCGACTTGTACGCTGATGTATTGGCGACGTAAAGAATGTCGGGATTCCTGGGATCGACCTGCACGTTGGCGAAATCCGAGCCGCGCCCTGACACCCGTGCCTCCGCGTTGACTCGTCGCCAGCTTTCGCCCGCATCGTCCGAGCGATACAGACCAGTGTGGCGGCCCGCGTCGACCAGTGCGTACATCCGGCGAGCGTCACCGGGCGCAACGGCGATGCCGATGCGGCCCAGTCCCTCGGCCGTCGATGGAAGGCCGGACGTCAGCTGACGCCAGGTGGTACCTCCATCGCTCGACTTGAAGAGCCCCGAACTGGGACCTTGGAACGCCCCGTTTTCCCAGGGTGCCTGCCGGGCGGCCCAGAGCGTCGCGTACATCGTCTGCGCATTCGTGGGGTCGAACGCGAGCGCGATCGCGCCAGTATTCTCGTCCTTGTAGAGGACCTTGTCCCAGCTCTGTCCGCCGTCGAGCGAACGATAGACGCCGCGCTCGGCGTTCGGGCCGTACGGGTGTCCGAGCACCGCGACGAACACCCGATTGGGATCACGCGGGTCGACGAGTATCGCTCCGATCTGCTGTGCATCGGACAGCCCGAGATGCGTCCAGGTTCTGCCCGCATCCGAGGACCGAAACAGACCGTCGCCGGTGGACAGGTCCGGACGTTGCAACCCTTCGCCGCTGCCGACGTAGATGATGTTCGGATCGGACGGCGCGACGGTCACCGCCCCGACCGACCCCGTAGACTCATCGTCGAAGATCGGCGTCCAGGTCCTGCCAGCGTCGTCGGTCTTCCACACTCCGCCGTTGTTGACCCCGATGTAGAACACGTTCGGCGCGCTCGGCACTCCGGCTGCGCCAACGGTGCGTCCGCCGCGATACGGCCCGATCATGCGCCAATGCATTTCAGCGAGGAGCGACGGGCTGTACTGTTGAGCGTGGATTGATTGCGCAGCGAGCATCGACAACGCGCTCACGGCGCACGAGCGAATGACGTTCGACATGAGACGCGATCTCCGAGGGGCGGTCGGCGGAGAAAATGCGCCGCCGGACGGGCCCGCCGCAACAACGGCTATCCAGCGAGGAGCCATGCCTTCAGCACGTGAGCAAGCCGCGACACCCCATTGGGTGTCAGTCTTCCTGGCACTTTGCGTCGCCGCGCCCCCTGGTCTCGGTGCGCAAACCAGGCAAGCGGGGACTGTCCAGGTCGCACTCGAGACGACGGCCGGTCGCATCACACTCGCGATCGATACCCTGCATGCCCCGGTCAGCGGCAAGAACTTTCTTCGCTACGTGGACGGTCACTTTTACGATGGCGGCCGGTTCTTCCGCACCGTGCGCGCGGACAACCAGGCAACGGACCCGGTGCACATCGCCGTGATTCAGGCGCTCGCCGACTCGGCGCGGGCGCGCGAGCAATTCCCGCCGATCGCGCTCGAGCGCACGACCGTCACGGGGTTGCACCACCTGGACGGCACGCTGTCAATGGCGCGAAACGTCCCCAACTCGGCGACCTCGAGCTTTTTCATCTGCGTCGGCGACCAGCCGGCGCTCGATTTCGGCGGCGCCCGCAACCCCGACGGGCAAGGATTTGCCGCCTTCGGACGTGTCGTCGAGGGTATGGATGTCGTACGGACGATCTGGAGCGCTCGCGCGGACGGTCAGCGTCTCACGCCGCCCGTCGCCATCCTCCGCGCCTATCGCGTGCATCGCGCCTGACACGCTTCTAACCAACGACCAATTGTGCGCAAACGCACCCGGCAAGCTGACTTAAGTCTAAGAGGAAGCGCGCGTCACGCAGGTTCGCCCAGCCGACGTGCGGCGGGGCGCCATCCCAACCTCAACCTGGAGGGAGAGTGCAGGCGAGCAACCGAACGCATACGAGCACCGCCGAACAACCATAGGGAGGTATCGAGTGCTGACAATTTTGTGGAAGCATTGGCCACGCGTGCTGTCCGCGCTGGTCTTTTTGAGCAGCATGCTGGCGTTCAGTTCACGAGCGGACGCACAGGCCACGACCCGCCGACTCACCGGGCGCGTAGTCGATGCGGACGGTGGCGCCCCGGTGCCGGCGGCGACCGTGTTGGTCAACGGCACCACCATGGCCGCGCAGACGAGTGACAGTGGAGTCTTTGGGGTACGTGTGCCCGACGGACCCTTAACCCTTACGGTGCGAAGGCTCGGATACACGGCAGCGACAGTCAACGTGTCGGCAACAGACGACAACCTGCGAGTGAGTCTCACGCGGGACGTCCTGCACCTGCAAGAGCAGGTCGTGACCGGTGTGACTACGACGGTGGGATCGGAGAACGCGGCCAACGACGTGGCGGTTGTGAACTCGGACGAGCTCACCCGCGTACCGGCGCCGACGATCGAGAACGCACTTCAGGGGAAGGTGCCCGCGGCAATCATCCAACAGAACAACGGAGGAGCCCCCGGCGGTGGGATGCAGATCCAGATCCGCGGAGTCACATTGATCTTCGCCAATGCCTATCCGCTCTACGTTGTCGACGGCATCATGGTCAACAACGAGACCGCCAATAGCGGTCTCAACACAATTAGCCAGGCAGGCGGCGGTACCAACGGCTCGGGCGTCGGACCGGACGAGCAGGACACGAGCCCGAATCGGATCGCGGATATCAACCCGGACGACATCCAGAGCATTGAGGTGTTGAAGGGCGCATTGGCCTCCGCGATTTACGGCTCGAAGGCGTCGGCAGGAGTGATCATCATCACGACCAAAAAAGGAACTGCCGGCAAACCGCAGTGGACCTTCTCACAGAAAGTCGGGCAGTTCGGCATCTCGAACACCTACGGGCTGCGCACCTTCCCAACACTCGCCAGCGCAGAGGCGTGGGGAAACGAGTACGGCTACTCCCAGGACTTCATCAAGAGCGTGTACGGCGGTCCGCAAGACTACCAGGCCCAGCTGTTCGGCAACAACCAGCTGTCGTACGAGACCGACCTGAGCGTCAGCGGCACGTCGGGGCAGACGCAGTATTTCATCTCGGGTCTCGCCAAGTATGACAACGGATCCCAGTTGAATACCGGCTACAACAAGCAGACCCTGCGGGCCAACGTGACCCAGGGCATCCTGACGAACCTGTCCGCCACGCTGAACCTCAATTTCGCGCACTCCGTCACCCGTCGAGGGCTCACGGGGAACGACAACATTGGAGCCAGCCCGTATACCGTTTTCTCGTACACGCCACAACTGGTGTCCCTCAACCACCAGAACCCGGACGGCAGTTGGCCACTGAATCCGTTCGGCCCGGCAAATCCGTTCGCCGACGCAGCCGAGATGCAAACACCGGAGGAAGTCTCTCGTGGGATCGCGGGCGGGAACATCGACTGGACTCCCTGGCAGACCGAGCATCAGTCGTTGCGCGTGACGCTGGTCGGAGGCGCCGATTACACGTACCAGAGCGACTTGTTTTTCGCACCCACCAGCCTGCAGGTCGAACAGGTCATTCCCTCGGGACTGCCGGGCGTGTCGCAGGACAACTATGCCAATACCACGTATCTGACCTATTCGATCAACCTGGTGCATCACTACACCGGACTGTCGTGGTTGGACGCGACGACTTCCATTGGATATGTGCGCGAGAGGCGGTCGCTCGACAACCCGACGTCTGCCGGCCAGGATCTGATCGCCGGTGCGAACGCACCGACGCTCGGCGCGGTGCAGACGATCACGTACAGTGCGTTCGAGACGAAAGACCAGTCGCTGTACGCGCAGGAGCAGGCTTTGCTGCTGCAACAGCGCCTGGCGCTGACCGCCGGCATCACCGCCGAGAAGACGACGAACGACGGCAACATCAACAAGTTCTATCCGTTTCCGCGGTTCTCGGCGTCGTACCGCATTCCCCAGTTTGCCAGCTGGTTCGACGAGCTCAAACTGCGCGCGGCGTATGGGCAGTCCGGGACGCAGCCGAACTATGGCGTCAAGTACACGCCATTCAACGAGGGAACTACGGGCGGCTTGGCCGGTGTGTATTCAAACCTGCTGGTCGGCAACTCGGCCATTACCCCTGAACACGAGGCCGAGACTGAGCTGGGTTTTGACGCGACGTTCTTCAAGTCACGCGCACAGTTCAGCGCGACCGTGTATCAGAAACGCATCAGCGACCTGCTGTTGCAGGCCAACGTCTCGCCATCGCTAGGCTATGACGAGCAATGGTTCAATGGAGGAGAATTCACCAACCAGGGGATCGAGCTGCAACTGACGGCGACGCCCGTGCAGTTGCGGAACGGATTCACGTGGGTGTCGACGACGTCGCTCTACCGGAATTACAGCGTCGTGAATTCACTCCCGGTGCCTGCGTTCGTGCTCAACGCCAGCGGCGGCGGCAACTTGGGCACGGGCTTGATCCAAGTGGGGCGGTCCGTTTCCCAGCTCGTTGGCGCGAACGCCGCTGGTGCAACCGTGCAAGTCGGCGACGTGTACCCCGCGTGGGTTTCGAACTTCGACAACGAGTTCAGCTTTGGTCCGTTCCATGCTGGCGCGCTCGTGGTCTGGTCGAAGGGCGGCAATACCGGCAACTTCACCGACTTCGAAATGGACGTCAGCCAGGGGTTGCTCGCAGATTCGGCGCTGAGCGCGAAGCGAAATGCGGAGAACGCGGCCGGCCTCACGGCGTACCTCGAGTCCGCGACCTTCGTCAAGCTCCGAGAAGTCTCGCTGAACTACATCCTGCCCCAGCGCTGGTTTGGATGGGCGTCAGGGCGGATCCACAGCGTCCGGCTCTCGCTCGTGGGACGCGATCTGTTCCTCTGGAGTCCGTACACCGGACTCGATCCAGAAGTCAACTTCATCGGCAACACGCAGGTGGCGCGAGGCCAGGATGTCACGCCGTATCCGCCGGCGCGTAGTTATTTCCTCGGCCTCGACCTGGGCTTTTGATATGCCACACACAACAGTCACCGAGACCGCCCGTCCGCGCATCCGCGACGGGCGTAGCAGCCGGCGCGCGCTGCGCGTGGCCGTCGTAGCCGCCGTCGTCCTGACCGCGAGCTGCAAGGACAGCAACGTACCATACCTGACTGCGCCGACAACGATCGCGAACACGACCACCGGCGTGCAGAATGCCGTGACCGGTCTCTTCAGCGCGTCGCGGAACGACGTGGTGAATTACATCACGTTCCTGTCGACCTTTTCCCGCGACGCCGCCAACTTCACGAACACGGAGGCGCGGTACATCACTGAGGGACTGGCGATCATGCCGATCCCCAACACGGACGCGTTCTTCTCAGCGAGCGTCTGGGACATTGAGTATCGCAATGCCAAGTACGCCAATCAAATCATGGCGTCCTTACCGAATGTCGTTCCGCCGCTCTCGACCGATACGACCGCCGCGATCGTCGGGATCGTCCAAACCATGAAGGCTCTCAACTTCATGATGCTCGCCGAGACGCGAGATACGCTGGGTGTGTCGATCTACTCGATTGACGTGACCAACGGTACGCCGGCTCCGATGCTCTGCAATAAGGACGTGTGGGCTTACATCGTCGCCCTGCTGGATTCGGGCAACGCCGCACTCAACATCGCGGGTGGCATGGCTCTTCCGCTTGCGCTGCCGCCGGGGTTTGGGTCAGTGTCGTCCTCGGCCGGACCGAGCACGGTGCCAGGGTCGTTTGCGGCGTTCAACCGCGCGCTGGCGGGTAAAGCGGGTCTCGAATACGCCTACGCGATCGCACGTCAATCCGGGGCGGGTCCGACGCCCACTTCTGCGGGCTCACCGAACGCCGCGGCGCTCACTCGCGCAGACAGTGCACTCAAAGCGTCCGCACTGTTCGCGCCCACGTCGCTCACCCCGCCGGCACCCGGCGGTTTCGTCTACGGCGATGCATTTACCGTCTCGAACGCCTGGAGCGCGCAGTCAGGCGACCAGGTGAACCCGATAAACGGCGAGACCGGCACCCTGGCCGTGTTGTGGGATTTGGTCGCCGACGTGGACACCGTGAACGACGCCCGGTGGGCGGCCAAGTTCAGCGTCAATCCCAATGCGGTGCAACAGCTGGCCTTCAACGGCGTCGCTTCGCCGTACATCTACTCATACTATGGCACCCCGAGCTCTCCGACACCCATCGTACGGGATGAGGAGTTGACGCTTGTGGATGCACAGATCCAGCTCGGGCTCGGCAACTACGGCGCGGCGATCGGATTGATCAACGACGTGCACCAGGAGGCTGGCGGGTTCGCCGCCCCGCTTTCGATCGCCGCCACCTACACGGCTGTCCGCGACACCCTGATGAAGGAGCAACGAGTCTCCACGGCTCTCGAGGGGAGCGAAGACCGGGTGATCGCGATCCGGATGTACGGGATGGAGGCAGTCTCCGATACGACATGGAATGCGACCTCCGGTCCAGACGCGGCGGCGTATGCTGCGGCCAAAGGCTCTATTGGGCCGTTCACGGATTTGCACACGACGGTGCTGCCGCCGCCCGCCAGTGAAGGGCTGGGGCGCGGCGGGAGTTATACGTTGAGTTGCAATTCGCCGTAGGCGGCGGACGTTAGACGTTGGACGTTAGACGTTGGCAGACAAACCTCGAGGGCCAGCTACGCAACCTGTAGCTGGCCCTTCAGGTTTGTTCCAACGTCCAACGTCCAATCCCCCTATCTTTCGCCGCGATGGGTAGAGTGAGTCTCCTACGCGCCTCCCTCGTCGCGAGCGTGCTCGCAGCTTCGCCGGCGAGTGCGCAGCTGTGCGCAGGTCCGGTCGATACGCTTGCCGCGAGCCGAGACCTCTACTGTATGACGTTGATCGCCGTGCCAGGTTTGGACACGGTCTCGGGTCGTGTGGAGCTCGGGCGGCTCGCCGGTCCGTTCACCGTCACGGTCACGCCCGACGGCCGGCCGGTCTACGCGCCGGTCGCGGACGTCTCGGGGTTGCCCCCGCCGCGCGCATTTGGTGCGTACACGACCTACGTCGCCTGGGCGGCGAGTCCAACGATGTACCCGATCGAAAAGCTTGGGCCCATTGGCAATGGCCGCACGAGACTGGCGCCCCTCGATCTCGATCCGTTCGTGCTGCTGATCACCGCCGAGCCGTCGGCCACGGTGGCCGAGCCGTCCGGGCGCGTGGTGTTGCGCGGCGGCTCGCCCAGTACGCGGCTCCAGCCGCCCGATCTCCTTCAGTTTTCGATCGGTGCCGTGCGCGAGCCACCGACCGCCGTGGCAGCGCCCCTGTCGAGTGGGACGCCGGCCAGCCGCCACTCGAACGAGTCTGCCGACGCTGGGACGTCTCAGACTGCTCGCTGGCTTGGCGTGCCAATGGTGCCGGGGGTGGCCATGCTGCCGGCCGAAATGGCGCTACGCCCGGCGGTCATCCCGTATCTCCCGTCACCACCTCCGGGTGAGTCGCCGCCGATCGCGCATCCGAGCACCGTCCTGCGGCTCACCAGCGGCGACACGCTCCATCTGACCGCAGCGCTCGTTCGCAAGCAGATCGCCGGGCATCTGGTCACCATGTATGCGTTCAACGGCGAGTCCCCCGGACCTGCTATTTCCGTCCCCCAGGGATCCGAGATCGTCGTCGACTTGTTCAATCATCTGGATCAGCCGACGACGGTTCACTGGCACGGAATCCGGCTCGACGCGCGATACGATGGCGTGCCCGATCTATCCCAGCCGGCGGTCGACCCCGGTGGCCACTTCATCTACCATGTTCGGTTTCCGGACGCGGGCATCTACTGGTATCACCCGCATGTCCGCGAAGACGTCCAGCAATCGCTCGGTCTGTTCGGATCGCTCATCGTGCGCTCGCCTCGGGCCGACTACTTCGGCGGCGCGAACCGCGAAGAGCCGCTCCTGCTCAACGACGTGCTCGTCGGCGACGCTGGGCTAGTGCCATTCGGCGCGAACGCGACCACACATGCGCTCATGGGGCGGTTTGGCAACGTGTTGCTCGTCAACGGAGAGCCACGCTATGAGCTCACGGTCCGGCGCGGTGAGGTCGTACAGTTCGACCTGACCAACGCGTCCGCGGCGCGAACCTACAATCTCTCGTTTCCAAACGCGCGCATGAAGGTCGTCGGCAGCGATGCCGGCAACTTCGAGCGAGAAGCCTGGGTGACCAGCGTCGTCATTGCCCCGGCCGAACGGTATATCATCCAGGTCAGATTCGACCGTCCGGGCCTCGTTCCGCTCATGAATCGCGTCCGCGGACTGGATCATCTGTTCGGGCGGTTCGTACCTCTTGCCGACACCTTGGGTGTGGTTCGCGTGACGCGGGATGCGGTCCGTCCCGATTATGCCGCGAGCTTCGAGTCGCTGCGCACGGATACGGCGGCTCGCACGAGCATTGAACACTTTCGGCCATACTTCGACCGGCCGGTCGATCGGACGCTCGTGCTGACCATGAGGACGCACGACCTCCCATTTGTCTCCCACCAGCTCATGCTGATCGATTCGGCGTACTTCACCCCCGTGGAATGGGCAGGGACGATGCCCAACATGAATTGGGCGTCGACGACGAACCAGGTGGAATGGATCCTACGCGATCCGGCGACGGGCAAGGAGGGCATGGACATCGGCTGGCGATTTCGCCGCGGGGATATCGTCAAGCTCCGTCTCGTCAATCAGCGTGGGGTGCTGCACGGCATGCAGCATCCGATTCACATCCACGGCCAGCGATTCCTGGTGTTGGCGGTCAATGGCGTTCCGAACGAGGACCTGGTGTGGAAGGATACGGTCGTGGTCCCCGCCGGCGCGGCGGTCGACATTCTGCTGGATCTGTCCAACCCGGGTCCGTGGATGCTACACTGTCACATTGCCGAGCACCTGGCGGCGCAGATGATGACCGTCTTCCACGTCGATTGACCCCTACCCTCACCGAAGCGTTGCGGAGGACCGGCCCGTGCCCGTGTCTCGTCTCGTCTTAGCGATCGCGCTGTTGGCGTTCGCCACCGCCCAGCCTCGACTCGCGCTGGCCCAGCCTGCGGCGACCCTCGGGGACACGACGCGGCATTATGTCACCGTCAGTGAGCCTGTCGTTGCCCTGACGCATGTGACGATCATCGATGGAACAGGCGCCGCACCAAAGGCGGACCAGACCATCATCATCCGTGATGGCAAGATCGCACAGGTTGGACCGGCCGCGAGTGTCCCGGCCCCAGCGGGTGCTCGAGTCATGGCGCTCTCTGGCCAGACCGTGATCCCGGGCCTGGTCGGAATGCACGACCACTTGTTCTACACGGCCGCCGGCGGCCGGGAGATGGTGTTGTCGTACTCCGGACCTCGACTGTACCTCGGGTCCGGTGTCACCACGATCCGCACCACCGGAGCGACTGAGCCCTATGGCGACATCAATACCAAGCACTCGGTCGATGTCGGGCAGAGTCCCGGACCGCACATCATCATCACGTCGCCCTACATTACGGGGCCGGAGGGCGGCAGCAACATGGCCGTCTTGGCGTCTCCGGAGCAAGCCAAGCAGTTTGTCGACTACTGGGTCGGTGAGGGCGTACAGTGGATCAAAGCGTACACCGATATCCGCCGCGCCGAGCTCAAGGCGGTGATCGACGAAGCGCACCGCCGCGGGATCAAAGTCACTGGGCATCTCTGTTCGGTCTCGTACCGGGAAGCGGTCGAACTGGGGATCGACAATCTCGAGCACGGGTTCTTCACGGCCACGGACTTCGACCCCACCAAGCAGCCCGACATCTGTCCTGCAGGGAGCTTTACGCGGGTGGCCGCAGCGAATCCAAGCAGCGACATCGGTCGCTCGGTGATTCAAACAATGATCAGCCACAAGGTGCCGATGACCTCGACGCTGGCCGTCCTCGAGCCGTTCTTCCCGAATCGACCGGTCACGGACCAGCGGACCCTCGACGCGATGGCCCCCGAGGTGCGCCAGGCCTACCTGCACATGCGCGCACACATCGACTCCGGCGCCGCCGTGAAGTGGCCCTTCACACTGGACATGCTCAAGAACGCGATGACCTTCGAAAAGGAATTCGTCGACGCCGGTGGGGTCCTGGGCGTCGGCGTCGATCCGACGGGCATAGGCGGTGCCCTCCCCGGCTTCGGGGACCAGCGCAACTATGAGTTGCTGATCGAGGCCGGATTTACGCCGTCCCAGGTCATCGAATTCATGTCTGCGAACGGCGCCAAGATCCTGGGCCACTACGACGAGTTTGGGTCGATCGAGTCGGGCAAGCGGGCGGATCTCGTCGTATTGAACGGGAACCTGGCTGCGGACCCGTCGACGATCCGGAAGGTCACGACCGTGTTCAAGGATGGCGTTGGCTACGACTCGCCCAAGCTGATCTCATCGGTCGCGGGGCACGTCGGGATCAATTAGCCGCGCGCGACCGCCGCGGCGAGAGCCGTCGCGGCGGCTTGCTCTCTCTGGCGGTGCGCGGCCAGTGTGGCGCGCACCGCGTCGAGCGCATCGCGATACTGCGCCAGGCTTTGGGTGAGCGGAGCCGGCGCCGGCCCGCCCGCCACAACGCGAACGGCGATGAAGTGCTCCGGAGTGGCGAAGGCTCGGAATGTCGCCCCATCCACGACGGGGGGACGTCCGGTCACTCCGGCGAAGGCATCGGCAAAGGTCTTGTACTCGACGGTCGCGAGCGTGCTCCGCGTCGATGACAGTGCTCGGGCGAGTCGTGCGCAGATCTCGTGCGCCTCGCCAAAGGACAGGCCTTCTGTGCGAACCAGGGAGTCCGCGACCTCGGTCATCGTCACACAGGACGCGTCGATGTCCCGCCGCACGGCGGCTTCATTGATACGCACAGCACGCACAAAGGCTTCGAGCAGCTCCAGCACGCGCTGCGTGGTGTCGATGGCGGTGTAGCCCACCTCGTGCACCGCATAGTCGTTGTCGTTCATGTCGGTGAATGGCGTGTTGTGCATTGCGAGCACCACGGCGTCGCAGTGCCCGATGCCCGTGGAGCTGAGCAAACGCAGGTGCTCGATCGCGACGGGATTGCGCTTTTGAGGCATGATCGAGCTGCGTTGCACGAAACCGTCGGGGACGCGCAGATGGCCGACCTCGAAGGCCGCCCGCTGCCCCAGATCCTGCACGAACCGGCCGATGTTGATCAGCATGACCTTGAGCGTCTCGAACGCCTCGGTGGCGTAGTCGCACGAGGCGATCGCGCCATAGGAATTGTCCTGTACCCGCCCAAATCCGAGCAGTGTCGCCATCCGATCCCGGTCGATCGGGAAACCGGTCGTGGTAATGGCCGCCGCCCCCATGCTGCAGAGATCTGCTGTCGCGTACGCGTGCAGGATCCGGTCCGCGTCGCGGAGGAGGACCTCGATCATGCCACCGAGGTAGTGCCCCCAGGTCGTCGGTTGGGCCGGCTGGCCGTGCGTGTAGGCCAGCACGAGCGTATCGCGGTCGCGTGTCGCGGCTTCGATCAGCGTATCGGTGACTCGTACCAGTGACTCGCCGACCGCGAGCAGCCGCCGCTTGAGCGCCATCTTCAGGATCGTCTGATCCATGTCGTTCCGGCTGCGGCCCGTATGCAACCTGCCTGCGACGTGGGTCCCGAGCCGCTCACACAGCTCCCCTTCGACCAGGAAAAAGAAATCTTCGTGTGCGCCGCTGTAGCGCAGCGCATCGAGGCCGGCCGCGAGCTCGGACTCGATGCGATCGAGGGCGCCCAGGATCGCCCGGGCATCCGTCGCAGACAGGACGCCGCGCTCGGCCAGCATGACGGCGTGCGCACGATCGACGCGTATCAGATCGCGCCAATGGTGGCGCTTGATCGCCTCGAAGAGTGGTGCGAGGACGGTGTGGCTGTACGCGGGAGCTGGAAATCGATCGGCGCTGCCTCGTGTCGGCCCTTCGGTCACGGGAGCCGACCTTCGAGGATCGTCCCGAGCGTCGACAGGTCGATACTGCCACCCGACACAACCGCCACGATGCGCCGGCCGGGCACGGCTCCCGACAACGCGGCGGCGACGGACGCGGCGCCGGCGCCCTCCGCGACTGTCCGGGTACGGCTCACCAGAAATCGCATCGCCTCCGCGATCTCCGCCAGGCTGACGACGACTGTCCCGGCCAGCAGCGTGCTGGCCAGCGGCCACATCTCGGGCAGGAGGCCTCGGCCGCCGATGCCATCGACGAAGCTGGCCCGGTGATCGATCTGCACCGGGCCACGGGCCGCGAGCGCAGCCTCGAATGCCGGTGCCGTCTCGACCTCGCACGCGATGACGCGAGCCGTCGAGCCCAGCGACCGAAGGCCAATCGCGATGCCGCACGACAGGCCGCCGCCACCGAATGGGACGAGCACGGTGTCGACGTCCGGCGCATCCTCGAGGATCTCTCGTGCGATCGTCGCGTTGCCGGCGATCACAGACGGATCGGCAACCGGGTGGACGAACAGGCCACCGAGCCCCGGGTACGAGCGGTCGATCAACACCTGCCACCATCGGGCGAATGGCACCTTCGTCACGACGCCACCAAGCCGCTCGACTGCCGCGACCTTCGCGAGGGGGGCGTGCTCCGGCACGATGACCCTGCAGGACACGCCCATCTCGCGAGCGGTCCACGCGACGCCCTGGGCCATGTTGCCCGCGCTCGCCGTGTACACGCCTTCGGCCAGCCGTGCTCGCGGCGCCGCCCGTAGCGCGGCGCCAGCCCCCCGGATCTTGAATGAGCCGACCGGTTGCAGGGTCTCGAGCTTGAAGCCGATGTCGGACCCGCCGCCGGGCGGCGCGCTGTGCACGAGCGGCGTCCGAGCCGCCAGCTCGCGCAGGTGTGCGCGGGCTGCCTCGATTAGCGTCGCTGAGATCTCGACGCCAGCGAGCGACGGCGGCGCGGACGCGCCGCCGTCGCTCGCCGACGTGTGTGCCTCATTCGCCGCGAACCGGGCCACTGTCTGCTAGAACAGATTCCACAGAAACTGGTTGTACACTTCGTGGTGATATTGCACCTCGGGCGCCTTGACGAAAGTCCCCAGTTGGCGCGGGCACCGATCCGCCGACGCTTGCTTGAGGTCAGCGTAGCGTGCCTTGACGTCCGCGCCCAGGAGTTTGGTCGCCCAGCTCGCACCCCGGAAAAGCTCGAGCGCAGTGTACACGTTGTCCGGCAGATAGCGCTCGGCCTGTCGCAGGTTGCGGATCTTGGCCGTCTCGCCACTGAGGCCCGACTTGAAGATGGCGTACATCACCATGTACGGGTTCGCATCGGGGCCGACTGAGCGCACCTCGACGCGTGAGCTTTTCTCGTTGCCGATCGGAATGCGGATCATCGACCCGCGGTCGGTGGGCGACGCCTTGATCTGGTTCGGCGCCTCGAAGTGCGGATCCAGCCGACGATAGGCGTTGACGCTGGCGTTCAGGAGCAGGCAGATGTCGTTCGCATGGGTGAGGATGCGGTCCGCGAAGGCCCAGGCGACCTTGCTGAGCTTTTCCTCGCCCTTGGGGTCCCAGAACAGGTTCTTCCCATTCTTGCTGATCGACACGTTGGTGTGCATGCCGTTGCCGTTCACGCCGACGACCGGCTTTGGCAGAAACGACGCAGTCAGCCCCATCTTCGTGGCGACCTGGCGGCAGATCAGCTTGTACAACTGAATCTGGTCCGCAGCGGCGACGACCTCACCATAGGAGTAGTTGATCTCGAACTGGGACGGCGCGACCTCCGGATGGTCCTTCTCGTTCTGAAAGCCCATGGCGCGCTGGACTTCGGCGGTCGTGTCGATGAAAGTCCGGAGCGGATCGCCCGGGAGCGAGTGATAGTACCCGCCTGTGTTCACGTACTCGAACCGCCGAGTTTCGTGGTATCGCTGCTCCGCATCCGAGCCGCTGAACAAGAATCCTTCGATCTCGTTCGCGGCGTTGAGCGTGAACCCTTCGTCTGTGTGCAGCTTGTCCGCGTAGCTCTTGAGCACGCCCCGCATGTCGGCGCTGTAGGGAGAGCCGTCCTTGTCGATGACTTCGCCGAACACCAAGACCTTCCCGGCGCCGAAGATGTCGGCGGGCGCCCAATAAAAGGCGCCCCAATCCATGGCGAGACGCAGGTCGCTCTCGCGCTGCGCCGTGAAGCCCCGGATCGATGATCCGTCGAACGTCAGGTTGTCCGAGCTCTTCACGAGGAACTTCTTGTCGTAGTCCAGCATGTGCAGCCGGCCTTCCAGGTCACTGAACAGCACCGTCACCGCCTTGATCCGCTTCTCGTCGCTGAGATACTTGATCCGCTCTTCCTGGATCGCAGCGGCGGGGACCCGACGGAGGCGCTGTTCCTTCGCTTGCAGATTCAACGATTCCAGCTCGTCGTATGGAAGCGCCAGATAATTCCGAAAATCGGTTGCCATGAACTCCTCGTCAGGGAAGTAATGCCGGTCGGCCCGCACCCCGTGCCGAGCCACCCGGGCGGAATTTATTCCCCCCGGCCGTGGGGCGCACCGCCAATTCAGTTCACGGGCGGGCGACCGCTGGCCGACTGAGCAGGAGCGCCTTTCACGTACAGGTCCATCCAGCGCACCATCTCCCACAGGGTGTGGCCGACACTCTCGCGCGCACGGTAGCCATGGGCCTCTGCCGGCAGCATGACCAACCGCGTAGTGCCCCCAGTGCCAGCCAGCGCGGCATAGAATCGCTCAGACTGGACCGGAAAGGTCCCTGTGTTGTCATCGGCCTCTCCGTGTATCAACAGCAACGGCGCGGATAGGCTGTCGGCGTAGGTGAAGGGTGACATCCGCATGTAGGTATCCCGCGCCTGCCAGAAGAGCCGCTCTTCGGCCTGGAACCCGAATGGCGTGAGCGTGCGGTTGTACGCCCCGCTGCGCGCGATCCCCGCACGGAACAGCTTGGAATGCACGAGGAGGTTGGCGGTCATGAACGCACCGTACGAGTGGCCGCCGACACCGATTCGAGAGCGGTCGGCCACGCCCATCGACACGATCTTGTCGATGGCCGCCTGCGCACTCGACACCAGCTGCTGGACGTACGTGTCGTTCGGCTCGTGATCGCCCTCCCCGATAATCGGCATCGTCGGGCCATCCAGCACACCATACCCCTGCGTCACCAGATAGAGCTCCGATGCGCCCGTTGGACGCACGAAACTGTAGGGAGAGCCCACGACCTGGGCTGCAGCTGCGGCGGTCTTGAACTCCTGCGGATACGCCCAGAGCAGGAACGGGAGCGGGCCCTGTGCGGGGGTGTACCCAGCCGGCAGGTAGAGCGTGGCCGAGAGCAACACGCCGTCGGATCGCGTGTAGGTGATGAGCTGCTTCGTGACCCCGGCAAATTGGGGGGCAGGATCAGCGAACTGCGTCAACTGATGGAGCGCTCCGCCAGGCAGCTCCCGCACGAAGTACTGCGGCACGTCACGCACGGACTCGCGACGGGTCAGCGCACGCCGCCCCGCGGCGTCGAGCACGCGTACGACGTATTCGTAGTACGGGGCCGACGACCGCCACAGGCGTGTCGTGTGGCCCGTCGAGAGATCGATTCGATCGAGGAATGGCTGGTCCCCCTGGGGCGACGCGCCCGCTCCCGTGAGGTATGCCGACCGACCGTCCTGTGTGGTCAACAACACCGGCTCGCCGAAGGAGCCGCCCGTCCTCACAAACGCGCCGGGGTCGCCGTACCGGTCCTCGTACGATCGGTCAAAGACCAGATGCGGAGCACTGGCTGGCCGCGAGGGTTGGATCGCCCACGTCCGCGCGCGACGCGTCTTCCACCAGCGTTCGGTCACGAGCGCGAGGTCGTCCCGCGACCAGACCACGTCGACGACGCGATAGCCGAAGCCCCCGATCGCGACCGGTGCCGAGAACGGGGCGGTCGATTGGAAGAGGCGGTCACGAACGTTGTCCGCCACGGCAGCGTTGGGGTCTCCATGGTCGTTCGCTTCGACCCAGGTGAGAACGGCTGGTTGGTCGGTCCGCCACGCAAGGTGACGCGGGCCGGTAGGCACCGCATCGAATGAGATGGGGACTGATTCCTGGAGCGGCACATCCGCGATTCGCGCGACGATGGCGGCGGTGCCTGCATCCCACACTTCTACGCGAGTTGGGAAACGGGAGCGGGGGACGTGATACGAGTACGGGCGGTGTACGGTCTCGACGAGCACATAGCGACCGTCAGGGGACGGCGCACTGGACACAATCACCGCCGGCGACCCCAGTGGCGACACGGCGCCGGTGAGCGAGACGCGAGCAAGCTGCGTGCGATAGTAGTAGTCGAAAGTGGCCTCTTCGTCCGCGTTGGAGAGCAGATCCTCGTAAGTCGGATTCGGAATGGCCTTCCCGCTGGATTGTTCGATCGTCGGGCCGGTTGGCGTCGCGGCCGGTCGTGGGGGCTCGCCTCCATCCGTCGGCCGGAACCGGCACACTAGTCCTTGATCGCCAGGGAGCCACCCACAGGGAGGTCCAGCGGCCGCGTTGAGCGGCTGCGGCGTCAGCTGGTGCGCGGCACCGGTGGCGACATCGGCCACCCAGATCGTGAGGGTACCATCTTCGCCCTCGAGCGTCGCAGCGATGTGCCGTGCATCGCCGGACCACCAGACATGGTGTATTCGCGCGCCGGAGGGCAGGTCGACACGGCGCCCCGCGTCGCCCGCAACGGACTGCAGACGGAGGCCCGTGAGTGTCGCGTGACGCGGGTCATCGCTTGTCCGGGGATTGATGCGATCGCCCGCGAGCCGCAGCACCGGCGCGCCCACTTCCGCGATGGAGGGGAGTGCCGGGCGTTCGAGCAGCAGCAGCCAATGGCCGTCTGGACTAGGCTCGACGGCCGGCACCGGCGGCGCGTCCAGCATCTGGGCGATCGGGGCAGGAGGCTGTTGGTACGGCGTCTGGGCTGGCAGTTCCCTCCACAGACCAACGATGCCAAAGACGAGCGCCGCGTGCCGCGCCGAAGCAGGGAGTCCCACCATAGAATCTCCGAAAAATGGGCTACGTGAAATCGTAGCCCCGACGTGCGAAGTCGGCGAGTGCCGCCCAGGGCGTACCCGTTGCACCGGGCTTCGCTGTAGTTTGGTTCACTGCAGGATACTACCGATTTGGCCGCGGTGCGCCTCGCGGACGCATTCCACCAACCAGTGACATGTCCGATTCCTTCACGCTTGCCGATATCGAATCCGCTCGGGCCCGCGTCGCGCCGTTCGTCCACCGTACGCCGCTGACCCGCAATCGAACCTTGAGCGAACGACTCGGGACGAACCTCTACCTCAAGGCAGAAGTCTTCCAGAAGACCGGATCCTTCAAGGTGCGCGGTGCGTTCAACAAGATGTTGAGTCTCGGGCCCGAAGCCCGGGAGCGCGGCGTGGTCGCCATGAGTGGTGGCAACCATGCGCAGGCCGTCGCGTATGCGGCGCACGCGCTCGGCGTCCGCGCGCTCATTTTCATACCCGAGGCAACCCCGAAGAACTACGTCCGCGCAACGCAGGGCTATGGCGCCGAGGTGTGCATCGTGCCGACACCGGCCGATGGCTTCCGCGAGATGTACGAACACGGCGAGCGTGGCTGGGTCGTGGTTCATCCGTTCAATGATCCGCTCGTCATGGCAGGGCAGGGGACGGTCGGACTCGAGATCGTCGATGATGTACCCGCCGTCACCGATGTACTGGTGAGCATCGGGGGCGGGGGGCTCATGGGTGGCGTATCGACGGCCGTGAAGTCCCTCCGCCCCGGTGCACGGGTCTGGGGGGTGGAGACTGAAGGCGCGGACTGCATGGCGCAGGCGCTGGCCGCCGGCAGGGTCGTCACCTTGTCTTCGATCACATCGATCGCGCGAACGCTGGGAGCGCCTGCGGCGTCCGAAGCGACGCTGGCACTGGCTCGCAAGTACCTCGAATCGGTGACGGTGGTCAGCGATGCCGAAGCGATGGTGGCGTTGCGTCTCTTGCTGGAGCGGGCCAAGATCTTGACCGAACCTGCGGCATCGTGCACTCTTGCCGCGGCTGAGCGGCTGCGAGCCCGCTTTGGCCCCGATGAGCACGTGGTCTTGGTGCTGTGCGGGGGCAACCTGGCCCTGGACGACCTGTGCCGGTTTGCCTGATGCTGAGCAGGGGTGTGACGAGGGGGCGCGCCCCTCCGTCCTAGTCAATGTCAAATGATGCCACCGGGGATCCAACCGTGAGCGCCCCAAAGACCCCCTCCCAAGGCGGGTCGGCGCCCCAGCGCCGGAGCGGCTCGAATCGCCGGAGCACGCCGGAGCGGCGGGTGGTGACGATGGCCCCATCGCCGTGGCGCCGGCGGAAGCGTATCCGGCCGTGGATCTTTCTCAGCAACACAACGAACGTCCTCATGATCCTGGCCTTTACCGGGCTCGTGGCGTTCGCGTGCTGGGAAGCCGAGACGCGCGACAGCGCACACAAGCCACGGGTGTCCCACGCCCGTGTGCGTCCGGGCACCTCGGCCCTCCCATTGCCAGAGGCGCCGGAGCCCCCCAGGCAGTAGGGGAGCGGCGCGCGTGGCCTGGACAACCCCAGAGCCGCCGTCATGATTACGGGATGCCACGCACCGATGATGCGCTGCGCCCGGTTGGCCGGCGCAGATTCCTGCATTGGCTCGGCGGTGCGGCTGTCGTCGGCGTTGCCGCCCCCGTTGCCTCGCCGCTCGAGCTGCTCACTAACGGGCGGGGTTTTACGCGGGCGGCGGTAGAGGGCGACGCATTGCGTCGCCCCTACGCCCATCACGCGGCGAACGGCTCCTCGATGCGCGTCCGCACGCTCGGGCGCATTGGCATCCAGGTGTACACGGTGCGACGCCTCATGCCGCGGGACCCCGACGGGACGCTGGCTGCACTCGCCGCGATTGGGTACACCGAAGTCGAGTTGGCCGGGTTGTACGGCAATTCGCCTTCGGCGATGCGACGAATGCTCGATCGACACGGACTGACGGCGGTGTCCGGGCATCTGTCACTCACGGACATGCGGCGCGACTGGCCTCGGGCGCTCGACGACGCGGCAACGCTCGGGCAGCACTACATCGTCTGTTCATCGTTCGCGGAGTCCGAGCGGTCGATCGACGCCTTCCATCGCAACGCGCACGAGATGAACGAGCTCGCGACGGCCGCCCGGCAGCATGGCATCCAGTTCGGCTACCACAACCACATGTACGAGTTTGCGCCGGCCTCCGGTGTCGTGCCCTACGACATCCTCCTCACGGAGTGCGACCCGCACCTGGTCCAGATGGAGGTCGATCTCATGTGGATGACGAAAGGCGGCGGCGACCCCATCGCGTACTTCAATCGGTACCCGGGCCGGTTTCCCATGGTACACGTGAAGGACATGACGAAGGACGGCACGATGGTCGACGTCGGGCAAGGGTCCATCGACTTCGCACGCATCTTCGCACGATCGGATCTCGCCGGCATCAAGCACTATTTCGTGGAACACGACGAACCGCCGAACCCGATTGCGGACGCCCGACGGTGCTACGATTATCTGCGCCACCTGACATTTTGAGGCCGGCCGCGGGATTGCAGTCCAACCGCGCGCCAGAATTTAGGGCGCATTCGCATTGTGAGGAGTGTCGATGAGCATCGTGCGCGTGAAACTGTCGACGATGATGTTCCTGGAGTACTTCATCTGGGGAGTCTGGTCCGTCACGCTTGGCACGTACTTGGGACACACGCTCAACTTCCGGGGCACCCAGATCGGGTTCGCGGCGGGCGCGGTGGCGGTCGGTGCCGTGGTGTCGCCGTTTTTCGTGGGGATGGTCGCCGATCGGTTCTTCGCTACGGAACGCGTGCTGGCGGTACTGCACCTCCTCGGAGGGGCGCTGCTCTTCCTCGCGTCATCGCTCACCAGTTTCGTCCCGTTCTATCTCGCGCTGGTTGGCTACGCGCTGTGCTACATGCCCACATTGGCGCTGACCAACTCACTCTCCTTCGATCACCTCGAGGACCCCGCCCGCCAGTTCCCCGCCGTTCGCGTGCTGGGCACGATTGGCTGGATCGTTGCCGGTCTCATCGTCGGGCAGTTGCAGCTCGAAGCCACGGCGACGCCATTGCGTCTCGGGGCGGCGGCTTCCGTGTTGCTGGGGGTCTGCGCGTTCGCTCTGCCGCACTCGCCGCCGCATGCCGCAGGCAAACCGTTCAGCGCTCGCGACGCCCTGGGCCTCGACGCGCTCGCGCTCATGCGAGACCGGTCATTCGCGACGTTTCTGATCGGATCGTTTCTCGTCTGTATCCCGCTGCAGTTCTACTACGCATTCACCAACCTGTACCTCAACGAGATCGGGCTGCCTGAGCCGGCCAGCAGAATGACGCTGGGCCAGGGATCGGAAGTCGCGTTCATGCTCTTGCTGCCGTGGTGCCTGGCGCGACTCGGCGTCAAGCGCATCCTTCTCGTCGGCATGGCCGCGTGGGCTCTGCGCTTTCTCGCTTTCTCTGCCGGCAACCCCGGGCCGCTCATGTGGATGCTGTATGCCGGGATTCTCCTGCACGGCATCTGCTACGACTTCTTTTTCGTGACGGGCCAGATCTACGTGGACCAGCGCGCCAACCTGCGGATCCGCGCAGCGGCGCAGGGGCTGCTGGCCTTCGTGACGTTCGGCGCGGGCTGGTTCATCGGCTCGTGGCTCGCGGGCCGCGTGGTCGATGCCTATCGGACACCGACGGGTCACGATTGGCACGCGATTTGGCTCGTACCCGCCGCGATCGCCGGGACGATCCTCATCGGATTCGCGGTCCTGTTCCAGACGACGGCGCAACGCCCCGTTCCCGCCCCTGCCGTTACGGCGTAACTGCCGCCCACGATGTACGGCGGCGCAACCGGTCGGCGTGCGGGCGGTGACGACGGGCGACGCATTGCGTCGCCCCTACCCGCCGCGATCAGGTTTGTGTGCGGACGGCGTAGGTCCCGTCTCCTTTCTCCTTTCTCCTATTCTCCTTTCTCTGGCCGCGCGTCGCCGCGCGGCCAGCGCCATTGTCCGCGCGCGACCTGCGGCACGAAGGTGTCGAGTCCGGGCGGGGGGAAGGACAACGTCTGCTCCTGCTCAGCGCTCATGTACGCACACATGAGCAAACGTACGACGTCGAGGCCCTCGTCGAAGGTGTACGCCGGACGCGTCCCCTGAAGAAACGCCTGCACGAAATGCCGGTTCTCGGCCTCGTATCCGTACGCCGCGGCCTCGCCAGCGACCACCGGCATAAGACCCACTTCGGCGTTCTGCTTCTCGACGAGGTCCTCGCCGCTTTTCCCCCGGACCTCACGACTGAAAAAGAGCTTGAGTCCCGCGTCGAGCGTGTTCCATGACATCGAGTATTCCGGGCCCAACAACTCGGCCGAGAGCCGGAGCCCCGCCCCAACGAAACTCCACGACGTCGTCGCTTCACCCAGCACATGGCGGCCATCGGAGTCGGCGAACTCCACCATCATGCTGGCGAAGTCCTCGGAAGGCGCCTTCGCGTAATCCACCTCGCGGCCCATCGTCGTGGCGAGTTGGCGTGCATAGTCGGGCTGCGACCACTTGAGACTCGCAATATGGGCGGTGACCCGCACGGGTCGGACGGTGCTGACCGGTTGCCCGGGCTCCGTCAGCAGGTGGCGCACGAGCAACGCAGAGTGGCACATCATGTCGTTGAGCACCCCGCCGCCCTGCAACCGTCCCTGCCAGAACCACGGGCTATGCGGACCGCTGTGCTCTTCGGCGGCTCGCGCGAGATACGGCCGGCCGGTGAGCCGAGCCCCGCGCGCCCACGTAATGGTGCGTCCGTGCTCGACCTGGGGTGCGAACACCTGGTTCTCCAGATACCCGTGGTTCAACCCAGCCCCTGCCACCAGCTCGGCGACACGCTGTGCTTCGGCGACGGTCCGGGCCAGAGGCTTCTCACACGCGATGCCGACGAGCTGACCGCGGCCGCGCCCGAGCGCGTCGACGATTTCCTCCACGTTCTCGACGCGCGAGAAGTTCGGTCCACACAGCCAGATTGCATCGATCGCGGGGTCCGCGACGAGGTCGCCGATCGATTTGACCGGGCGCGCCTGCCCGACACCCAGTGTGCCGGCTAGCGCGGCCGTCTCGGCGGCGTGCTCGGCGTGCGGACTCCACACCCCAACGACGTCCGCGTCGCGCACGCCGACGAATCCATGCAGGTGAAACTTTGCATTGAACCCACTGCCGATGAGACCAATGCCGAGTCGCCGCGCAGCCATTGAAGGGAGGGAAGAGTCCGAGTGGGGTGAGTCGCGCCGGTGATGATCAGTAACTGACGCCGAGCTTGTCCAGAGCGGCCTGCGGACAACCCGTCCACTCGTGGACCACCGTGTTGCCGAGATACCGCAGGTCCGCCACGCCCATCGGGCTGCTCCAGAAGCCGGACGCCGTCAAATCGCGGAACCGCGTGAAGAAGGCCACTCCCTGGCTCATCTCGGGGCGCGCCCGCTCGGGCCACGCGATCGCGTCCAGCATACGCGCGCGATCCGCCGGTGCGCAATCCACGAACGCTGCGCCGAACGAGGCGTGGCAGTAGGTATCCAGCCAATGCAGTCCACCCCGGATGGGCGTCTGGAGCTCGGTGCGATCGACCACGATGAAATCCAGGAAGTCGGGCACCCCCGCGTCGGTGGCACTGCCAGACCGTTCATCCCGCGGAATCACATAGTCGGCGAGCATCCGGACTGTGCGCCACTCGTGCGGGGTGAAGAATCGCGGCGTGGCGGGCGGCACCAGCGCCCGCGCGAAGTAATGCCGGGCGCGTTCGATCAAAGCCGCCCGATCGAGCACGCCAACGGGAAGCAGAGCCAACGCGGTGAGCGCCTCACGGCGCGTGACCCTGGTGTGGCTCATATCGCCCGGGCACGGCGCTGCGCCGTGATGTAATTGCTGGTACGCATCGCAAGAGCCAGGATCGTCCAGGTGGGGTTCTTATCGGCTTGCGAGACAAACGGCCCGCCGTCCGCCACAAACAGATTCTTCACGTCATGAGCTTGACACCACCCATTGACCGCCGATTGCGTCGGGTCAGCGCCCATGCGCGTCGTACCGAGTTCGTGGATGATGCGACCGCCGGCTGCAATCCCGTACCCGTCGTCGGCCGAGGGCATCGGATCGAAGACCGTGCCGCCCATTTCTGTGATGATCGCCCGACAGGTCTCCTGCATGTGCTTCACCTGCTTGTACTCGTAATCGCTCCACCGCCAGTGGAAGCGCAGGACGGGAATGCCCCATCGATCGACTACGGCCGGATCCAGCTCGCAGTACGAGTTGGCGTTGGGAATCATCTCCCCTCTCCCGGAGAAGCCGACGACCGTGCCGTAGTGGCGGCGGTAGTCCTGCTTGAGCGCGGCGCCATATCCTCCCGAGCCGAATCGTTCGATCCCGGACAGGAAGCCGTAGGCTGGTGCGTGCAGCCCACCCCATGGCTCGATGTGATAGCCGCGCGGAAAATCGAGCGTCTTGTTGTCGGCCCACCACGGCATGTAGATGTGCATGCCGCCGACGCCGTCCTCGTTGTGCGGCACGTGGTCCGCCAGCCGGGGAACGAAGCCTTCGACGTCCGTGCCCGTGGTGTCGGTGAGGTACCGGCCGACCGCCCCGCTCGTGTTGGCCAACCCGTTCGGGAACCGCGAGGACTTGGAGTTGAGCAGCAGCCGAGCCGACTCGCAGGCGCTCGCGGCGAGGACGACGGCATCCGCCAGGACATGCTCGTCGCGTCCGGTCTGCTTGTCGATGTACGCGACGCCGGTCGCGCGTCCACTCGCGTCCGTCGTCACCTCGCGCGCCATCGCATCGGTGAGCAACGTCAATCGTCCGGTGCGGCTCGCCGGATCGATGAGGACGCCAGGGCTGGAGAAATTGGAATTCGTCTTGCAGCCGCGAGAGCACTGCGCGCAGTAGTGACAGGCTGCTCGCCCGTTGAGTGGGCGGGTCAGAATCGACAACCGCGACGGCAGGCACCGCACGCCCAATGTGCGGCAGGCCTGCTTGATGAGCAGCTCGAAGCACCGAGGTCGAGGCGCCGGCAAGAACAGGCCGTCCGGGTCGTTGGGCAACCCCTCGTTGCTGCCAAAAACCCCGATCAGCCGATCGATCTCGTCGTAGTATGGCTTGAGATCGTCGTATCCGATCGGCCAATCGTCTCCGAGACCATCGATACTCTTCCGCCGGAAGTCGTTGGGTCCGAAGCGCAGCGAGATGCGTCCCCAATGGTTCGTGCGCCCGCCGAGCATCCGCGCGCGCCACCAATCGAACTGCTGACCGGCAGCGACGGTGTATGGCTCGCCATCGAGGTTCCACCCGCCGATGCAGGCATCGAACTCGCCGAAGGGTCGCGCGGGTGTCGAGGCGCCGCGCCGGGGCGACTGGTAGGGCCACTCGAGCATGGCGCCGTTGGCGATCGCGTTCCAATACGCTCCGGCCTCGAGCAGCACGACGCGCGCGCCAGCCTTGGTCAGCGCGTACGCCGCCATGCCGCCGCCTGCCCCGGAGCCGACGATAGCGACGTCGTACTGCAACCGTCGCGGTTGAAGGTTGGCAGACTCCATGGCGTAGATTATACCGGCGCGGGCGGCGGGCGCTATCGCGCCCGAGAGACGAGAAAGGTGAAAGGAGAGAGGAGACGACGACGCAATGGAACAGCGAGCACTCGGCACGCAGGGCCTGCGCGTGGGCGCGATCGGCCTTGGCTGCATGGGGATGTCGCACGGATACGGCGGGGGAGAAGAAGCCGAGTCCATCGCAACGATTCATCGCGCGATCGATCGCGGCGTCACCCTGCTCGACACGGCCGAGATGTACGGCCCTCACACCAACGAGGAGTTGGTGGGGCGGGCCATTCGCGGTCGTCGAGAGGCCGTGATTGTCGCGACGAAGTTCGGGTATCAGATCGATCCACTGGGCAACCGTCTCGGACTCAACGGGACGCCGGAGAACGCCAAGCGCGCGGCTGAGGGGTCGTTGCGGCGCCTCCAGACGGACGTGATCGATTTGTACTATCTCCACCGCAAGGATCCGGCTGTGCCGATCGAGGAGACGGTCGGCGCGATGGCGGAGCTCGTGGCCGAGGGCAAGGTGCGCTACCTCGGCCTGTCCGAGGTGAACGGCGAGACCATGGGACGCGCGCACGCGGTCCATCCCATTAGCGCGCTGCAGAGCGAGTACTCGGTGTGGGAGCGCGGCATCGAGGCGACGATCCTGCCAGCGGCACGGGCGCTCGGCATCGGATTCGTGCCATTTAGCCCCCTGGGCCGCGGGTTTCTGGCGGGGTCGATCACCGGCGCCGGCGAGCTCCCAGCGACGGACTTTCGACATCACATCCCGCGGCTCAACAGCGAGAATGCCCCCAAGAACGCCCGCATTGTCGGCGCGTTGAAGGCCATCGGCGATCGGCATGGCGTGACCGCGTCGCAGATCGCGCTCGCATGGGTCTTGTCCCAGGGCGTGGACATCGTGCCCATTCCCGGCACCACGCGGCGCGCGCACCTCGATCAGAATCTGAATGCCACCGCGCTCCGATTGACCGACCACGAGTTGTTGTCGCTGGACGGGCTGGCCGCGCTCGTGTCAGGCGACCGCTACACGACGCAGATGGCGAGCACGGTCGAACGCTGACCCCGTCGGCCCCTACTCGAAGCTCGGCTCGTACTCCTCTGGCACGGGCTGGTGCGGTTGGCCCGTGCGGTTGAGGGTTCGTGCGCAGGTGTTCCATCGCAGGATCGCCTCGTCGTTGTCTGCCGGGCGGATCGCTTCGGCCAAGCTGTAGTGATGCATGGCCTCGCGCAGCCATCCCGCCGCGACTTCCGCGGCACGCGGTGCGCGCTGGCGTGCCTGGGCCTTGCCTCGTCGCTCGCAGATGATGCCCGCGTAGTAATGCCGGTGGTACTCGTCGTGGAGTCGCGGCAGCACCGCGCGAGCCCGCGTGACGGCGGCGCTCAGCTCATCGCCGATCTGGTCCGTGGTGGCTAACAAGAGCGTGATCAGGGCCTGCTGATGGTCGGGCTCCACTTCGAGGACGTCGAGGCAGATGCTTTCGGCCGCCGCGGAGTCGTTGAGCAGCCGGTAGTGCTCTGCCTTCTGGAGCGCCGCTGGGATCGCGGCGCGGGCGATCGGTTTGAGCGAATACATCGAGTCAGCTCCCCTCGGTCACCCCGCCGGAGCCGAGTCGACGGCGTGAAAACAGCTTCACGAGGCGGCCGAGGGGGTCGTAGAACTCGTCCACGACCCTCTCCTTGAGCGGGATGATCGCGTTGTCGGTGATCGTGATGCTTTCCGGACACACTTTGGTGCAACACTTCGTGATGTTGCAGTAGCCGATGCCTTGTCCCTGCTTGACGTCCGGGATGCGATCGGCGACGTCCAGCGGGTGCATCTCGAGCGCGGCGGTATAGACGAAATGCCGCGGGCCTGCAAATGCCTCCTCCTTGTGATGCTCGCGCAGGACGTGACAGACGTCCTGACACAGGAAGCACTCGATGCACTTTCGGAACTCCTGCGCCCGGTCCACGTCGCTTTGCTGGATGCGCCAGGTGCCATCCGGCGCGTCGGGCGGCCGCGGCGTGAACTTCGTAATGCGCTTCTTGACCCGATAGTTCCAGGACACGTCGGTGACGAGATCCTTGATCAAGGGAAAAGAGCGCATGGGCTCGACGGTAACCGGCGCATCGAGGGAGAGGTCGCTCAGGCGCGTCATGCACATGAGGCGTGGTTTGCCTGCGATCTCGGCGGAGCACGATCCACACTTCCCCGCCTTGCAATTCCAGCGGACCGCGAGGTCGTTCGCCTGTTCGGCCTGGATCTGGTGTATGGCGTCGAGCACGACCATCCCGGTGGTCACCGGCGTCCGGTAGTCTTCGAACGTACCTCCGGCAGCCGTCCCCCGCCAAACGCGAAAGGTCGCGGTGTCATTCGCAGTGTCAGTCATCACCCCATCTCCGCAATGATAGCCTGGAGCTCAGGCGGGATGGCAGGGATCGCCTCCCGGCCAAGCTCCATGCGGCCGTCAGCCCCTTGCCGGATCACCAAGTTGTAGCTGCCCGCGGAGGGATCCTTCTGCGGATAGTCATTGCGGAAGTGGCCGCCACGGCTCTCGCGACGCTCGAGGGCCGACCGCGCGATCGCTTCGGCCACAGTCAGCAGATTTCGGAGATCGAGCGCCGTGTGCCATCCCGGGTTGTACTCGCGATGCCCCGTCACCGAAACCCGGCTCGCCCGGCCTTGCAGCTGCAGGATCGTCTCCAACGCGCGCCGCATTTCGTCTTCGCGTCGGACAATGCCGACGAGATCCTGCATCGTCGATTGCAACGCATGCTGAAGCTCGTATGGACTCTCACCCGTCTCTCGACCGAATGGCTCCAGCGCGTGCCGCGCTGCCTCATCGACCGCGCCGGTGTCGACCTTCGTCGCACCATGCTGGCCCGCGAACTGCGCTGCATGATCGCCCGCTCGTTTCCCGAACACGAGCAGATCGGATAGCGAGTTCCCGCCCAGTCGGTTCGCTCCGTGCAGCCCCGCCGCGCACTCACCGGCGGCGAAGAGGCCCGGCACCGTCGTCATCTGCGTGTCCCCATCGACACGGATGCCGCCCATGACGTAGTGGGTCGTCGGCCCCACTTCCATCGGCTCCATCGTGATGTCGATGTCGGCCAGCTGTTTGAACTGGTGGTACATGCTCGGCAGCTTTTTCCGAATGTGCTCGGCGGCGTGCGGCAGCCGCTCCTTGATCCATGCGATATCCAGGTAGACGCCCCCGTGGGGACTGCCGCGGCCCTCTCGAACCTCGCGCACGATGCACCGCGCGACGTGATCACGCGTGAGCAGCTCGGGGGGTCGACGCGCGCTCTTGTCGCCCTGCGTGTACCGCCAGCCTTCGTCGGGTGTGGTCGCCGTCTGGGCCTTGTAGTTGTCCGGAATATCGTCGAACATGAATCGGCGTCCTTCGCTGTTCTTCAGGATGCCGCCTTCGCCCCGCACGCCTTCGGTGACGAGAATCCCGCGGACACTTGGGGGCCATACCATGCCGGTCGGGTGGAACTGCACGAATTCCATATCCTGCAGCGTGGCCCCTGCGCGGTACGCGAGCCCCTGCCCATCACCGGTGTACTCCCAGCTGTTGCTGGTAATACGATAGGCGCGACCAATGCCGCCGGTGGCGAGGACCACGGCCTTGGCCCGGAAGATGTGAAAGCGCCCCCGCTCCCGGTCGTAGACGAACGCGCCGGCAACGCGCTCCCCGTCTTTCAGCAGCGTCACGACTGTGCACTCCATGTGCACGTCGATGCCCTGGTGAATGCCGTGATCCTGCAGGGTCCGAATCATCTCGAGGCCCGTGCGATCACCGACATGGGCGAGTCGCGGATACTTGTGACCTCCGAAGTTCCGCTGCAGGATGCGGCCGTCCGGCGTGCGGTCGAACAATGCGCCCCACGCCTCCAGCTCACGCACGCGGTCAGGTGCCTCGCGCGCGTGGAGCTCGGCCATGCGCCAGTTGTTGAGATACTGGCCACCGCGCATCGTGTCGCTGAAGTGCACGCGCCAGGTGTCGCGGTCATCGACGTTGGCCAACGCGGCCGCGACGCCGCCCTCCGCCATGACCGTGTGGGCCTTGCCAAGCAGGGACTTGCAGACGAGGCCGACCGACACGCCGTGCGACGCGGCCGCGATGGCAGCCCGCAAGCCGGCGCCGCCGGCGCCAATCACAAGCACGTCGTGGGTGATTGTCTCGTACTCAGCCATCGATCAGGGGCTCGACGTAGGACGTGGGACGTTGGACGTTGGAGAATTAACCGAGCGGCCGTTCGCGGTGCATCGTGACGACGCTCCGTTCAGAGGATCCTCCAGTCGTGCCAGATGCCCATGGAGCACAGGCGGACATAGAGGTCGGCGAACGCAACGCCGAAGAGACTCAGCCACGCCCAACGCATGTGCCAGCGGTTGAAGCAGCTCGTGCAGTTGTAGAGAGTACGCCGCACCGGCCGCCCGGCCATCCGATCGAGGTACCCGCCGACAACGTGGCGGAGCGAGTGGCAGCCGAACGTGTAGCTGGCCAGCAGCACGACGTTGAGGGCCAGCACCAAAGTGCCGAGCCCAACGCCAAAGGAGACGTGCCCGGCGCTGTCGGTGAACCAGAGCGCACCCCAAACGTCGTGGGCCAAGATGATCAGGAAGACCAGCGCCACATACAGGAAATACCGGTGAACGTTCTGCACGATCAACGGAAAGCTGTGTTCACCATAGTACGTGGCTCGAGGCTCGCGGACCGTACAGTTCGGCGGGTCGGCCCACATCGCCTTGTAGTATGCCCCCCGGTAGTAGTAGCAGGTGACCCGGAACAGCCCCGGAAAGGGCAGGATCAGGAGCGCCGGGGAGAAGGGCAGCCACGAGGGCCAGACGGCAGGCTTTGCCCCGAACCACGCCGTCGCCGGGTCTCCGAAGAGTTCCGGCGAATAGAACGGGGAGAGGTAGGGGCCAAACCGATAGTGGGCGTTCTGGAACGCGGCCCAGGTGGCGTAGACGATGAAGGCGGTCAGGAGGACCGCGACGACGGCCGGCTGCACCCACCACGCGTCCCGGCGCATGGTGAGCGTGTGAGGAGAGTCCACAACCGGAAGCTGCACATGCGCCATGATCGAGTCTCGCGCTGCCCGGGGGGCGGCGTCTGGTGGCTGACGAGTGGTGATGCTGTCTCGGTCCGGATATTCTTCCGCGCGGCGGGGGCTGTCAACGGCCGCGGTGCAGAAACGTAGATTTTACGCTCATATGCTCCTGGTCAATACACGGCTCACGCCACCCCGATTCTCCGTCGATGAGGCTGCGGCGGTGCTCGGTGGGTGGTACGGACTGACTGGCACCCTCGCGCCGCTCCCCAGTGAGCGCGATCAGAACTTCCACGTCGTCACCACCGCCGGCGACCAGGTCGTGCTCAAGATCGCCGACACGAGCGAGGACTTGCGCACGCTGGACTGCCAGGCTGCAGTCCTCGAGCGGCTCTCCTCAGCAGGAACGCGTTTCCAGTTCCCGAGCGTGCGTCCCGCCGTAGACGGACGGCTCATCGTGGAGGTGGACGGTCCTGACGGCGGGCGCCATTTGGTGCGGGTGCTGCGGTATGTCTCCGGAGAACCGCTCGCGAGCGTCCGGGCGCAGACGCCCGCCCTGCTCGAAGAGGTCGGAACGCTCATGGGCACCATGGCGCGGATTCTTGACGGCATCAGCGTTCCATGCGCCGACCGAGGACTGCGCTGGGACCTGCGACTCGGCCGACGAGTCGTCGGCCAGTGCCTGTCTGGCGTCACCCGGGCGGACCAACGCGGGCGCATCGAGCGGTTCCTGGCTGCGTTCGACCGTGACGCGGTTCCGCTCCTGTCGACGCTGCGGACCAACATCATCCACAATGACGCCAACGACCACAACGTGCTGGTGTCGAATGCCGATCCCGACGATCCGCTGCGGGCTCGCCACGTGACGGGGATCGTGGACTTCGGTGACCTCGTCGATTCGTATGTGGTCGGCGAGGTGGCCATCGCGGCCGCCTACGCCATGTTGCGCAAGCGCGACCCCGTGCAGGCTGCCACGCACGTAGTCCGCGGCTTTCATGCGGTGCATCCGCTGACGGACCGCGAGCTCGCCGTCCTCTACTCGCTCGTGTGCTTGCGCCTCTGCACCAGCGCCGTTCTCAGCGCGCACCAGCGGGCCCAGGATCCGGGCAATAGCTACTTGTCGGTCAGCGAGACGGCCGTCTGGACCCTGCTCGCCCGGCTCGAGGCGATCGATCCCGACTTGGTTCAGTACCAGCTGCGCGGCGCGTGCGGGCTCGAGCCGTGTGCGCACGCCGCGAACGTGCGGCGGTGGCTCGTCTCCCATGCGGAACGCGTCGGCCCCGTTCTCGATCCCGATCCCCGCACATCGCCGCGGGCGACCCTCGATTTCAGCGTGGCGGGTGACGATTGGGCGGTTCGCAGCGGCCGTGAGGACGGGTCGTCGTGGAGCGCTGCCATTGCCGCCCGAATGCATGCAGATGGCGCGTCGATCGGTGTCGGGCGGTACGGCGAGGCACGCCTGTGGTACACGGCGCCGCAGTTCCGCACGCCCACCGACTCGGGGGATGAGTGGCGTACCATCCACTTGGGTGTGGATCTCTTCGTGTCTGCCGGCACGGCTGTTCTCGCGCCGATCGATGGCACCGTGGAGAGCGTACGCAACAATACCGGGCGCCTCGACTACGGGCCGACCGTCGTGCTGCGCCACGAGATACCTGGCGCGGACGCGCCCTGGTACACGCTGTACGGTCATCTCGATGAGACGGCCCTCGCCCTGCAGCCAGGTCTCGCCGTTCGCGCGGGAGATCGGATCGGCAGCGTCGGCGCGTCGCGAGTCAACGGTGGGTGGCCCCCCCATTTGCACCTCCAGATCATCGCGGATCGCGTGGGCTACGACGGAGACTTCCCGGGAGTCGCCCGCCCGAGCGACCGCGCCGTGTGGTTGTCGATCTCTCCCGACCCGAACCTGATCCTCCGGTTCCCCGAGGGCACTGCAGCCGACGATGGACCGGACGATCGCGTGTTGCTCGCCGCGCGGCGGGAGCGCCTGGGGCGCTCACTGAGTATCGCGTATCAAACGCCGCTGACCATCGTGCGCGGTCGGATGCAGTTCCTGTATGACGGGCATGGACGTCGTTATCTCGACGGCGTCAATAACGTCGCGCATGTCGGCCATTGCCACCCGCACGTGGTTGCGGCACTGCAACGGCAAGCCGCAGTGCTCAACACGAACACGCGCTATCTCCACCCCGCGATCCTCCGCTACGCCGAGCGTTTGACTGCGCACCTCCCGGCTCCTTTGTGCGTCTGCTTTTTCGTGTGCAGTGGGAGTGAGGCCAATGAGCTGGCGCTCCGACTGGCGTTTGCCCATACGCAGCGTCGCGATGTGATCGTGGTCGATCACGCGTATCACGGCAACACGAGCTCGCTCGTCGCGCTGAGCCCCTACAAGTTCGACGGACCCGGGGGCAAGGGCGCACCGCCGCACGTGCACAAGGTCTCGATGCCCGACCCGTATCGCGGCGTCCACCGCGGGTATGCAGCAGACGCGGGTCGCGCGTACGCGGCCGACGTGCGCGAGGTCGTTTCGGCCCTCGAGCGGTCAGGCCGGGGCGCCGCCGCGTTCATCGCCGAAGCGATCAGCAGCGGCGGTGGGCAAGTCGAGCCGCCCGCTGGGTACCTCGCCGAGGCCTATCGACACGTGCGCGCCGCCGGCGGCGTGTGCATCGCCGACGAGGTACAAATCGGGTTTGGCCGGGTCGGGACGCACTTCTGGGGGTTCGAGACGCAGGACGTTGTGCCCGACATCGTCACGCTGGGCAAGCCGATCGGGAACGGGCATCCACTTGGCGCCGTCGTCACCACCCCGGAGATCGCCGCGTCATTCGCAAACGGCATGGAGTACTTCAACACGTTCGGCGGCAACCCGGTTTCGTGCGAGGTGGGGCTGGCGGTCCTCGACGTCATCGAGCAGGAAGCACTGCAATCCCGCGCGCGCCGAGTCGGTGAATACCTGACTCGCGGGCTGCGCGCCCTCGCGGAACGTCATGCGCTCGTCGGTGACGTTCGGGGGCGCGGGCTCTTTCTGGGCCTGGAGCTGGTGCGGGACCGCGACGCCCAAACCCCCGCGCCCCACCATGCGACCTACGTCGTCGAACGCATGCGGGAGCGTGGGGTGTTGCTGAGCACCGAGGGACCGTTTCACACCGTCGTCAAGCTGAAACCACCGCTCGTGTTCTCGGAGGACGATGCCGACACGGTGGTTCAGTCCATGGCAGACGTACTCTCCGAGCTTGATTGAGGCCCCGCGGATCGGGCGCGAGCAGGTCAGGGCGAGGCTGTGTCCGGGCGGTGGAGAGTCGGGTCGGCGGCCGCCTCCAACGCGTTCAATCGCGCGACCCGTTCGCGCGCTGCTCCGGAGGTTTCCGCGGCTTCCTCGATCGCATCACGACGCAAGTCGGGAATGTCTCGGGGGACGGGGTGCAGCTCCGTTGTGTCGAGGCCTGTTTCCGTCATGGCTGAGTCCCTCGTCGAGAAGACACCGGGGTGGCGTGCACGATTCATTCCGATGAGGGTTGTGCCGTGATTGAACACCGCCCGCTCGAGCATCGCTTTGTCGCCGAGTTCGCCTCCGGCGAAGCGGAGTTGACGTACGCCCTGCCCGCTCCAGGCGTGATCGATCTGCAGCACACGGCGGTGCCGGAGGGCGAGCGTGGGCATGGTGTCGCCGAGGCGTTGGCGCGGGCCGCGTTCGATTACGCGCGGGCTCACAAGCTCCGCGTCATTCCGACGTGTCCATTTGTTCGCTCCTGGCTCAAACGCCATCCCGAGGAACGGGATCTGATCGATAACTCGATGCGCTGATCGGCGGATTCACCGACTTCGTCCCACGATCTGCGCCGCGACAGCCGCCGTTGCCGCCCTCCATCGAGGCTTGAGCGTCGGTACGGCTCACAGAAATGGCGGTTTGTGCGGTTGATCACAGGCCGCCGCCGCCCCGGTGTCACGCTTGGGCTACTGGCCCCACAAGAATGTGCGGCTTCGTGTCCGCAGCGTGATAGTTCCGGCGCCGCCGCACCCTAGCTTGTTCCCCGCAGGCAAAGGTGCCAAGCGGCGCCCGGGCTTCTGACTCGGACCGCCGGCTCGGCCGAATACCGGGATCGACCAATGGACCGCGCTATCCAGGGCTCGCGACGAGGCGTCACGCTGATCGAGATGATGATCGTGGTCGTGTTGTTGAGCCTCGTGTCGGCGTTGGCACTGCCGCGGCTCAACTTCGCGCAATTCAAGAGCGACGACTCGGTCCGCGCGGTGCGGACGACCCTTCAGACCGCCGAGCGACTCGCGATCACGCGCCAGTTCGACGTGATCGTGAGCTTCGACACGGTCAAGCAGCAGATGCGGATCTGCGAGGACCAGAACAACAACTACCAGATCGATTCTGGCGAACGGGTGAGCTACGTGTCCCTGGACAAAGGCGTCAAGTTCGCGAATCCGCCCCAGGGCGGTGTCCTGGGTCCGACAGGTGCGGCCGTGGTCGGCACCAACATCATGTCGATCAGCAGTATGCCAAGTGTCGTGTTTCTGCGCAGTGGGTCGGCCAGCAGCTACGTCGAGGTCTATCTGACCGCGAATGGCAACAACGGTGAGACCGAGTGGCGGGGTGTGCAGGTTACCCAGTCCACGGGACGCACCGTCTGGTATCGGTGGCTCACCACCCTCTGGAACAAGGCGTCGGTATGACACGCACATTGCTGACACGGCGGTCGACGCTCCGGCTCCTGCCGCGGCGTTCGGCGCGCGGCGGAATGACCCTGATCGAGGTGGTCGTCTCGCTCACCATCATCACGAGTGCGCTGCTCGGCTTCGCAGCGTTCATCGCCCGGTTCATGCACATTACGTCACAGGCGACCGCGGCCTCGGTCGCGATGGACCTTGCGGTGAGTCGGGTCGAGCTGGTCAAAGCCTACCCGACGTACTCGGCCCTCGAGGCGACCTTCAACGGCACGCAGTCGGGCTTCTCGAACTGTCCGGGGTGCGTGCTGACGACGCACATCGTCAAGGACTCGACGGCCCTGCAGAACTACAAGACCGTCACCGTCACGGTGACGGTACCTGCGCTCTCGTCCTCGTATACGGCGGCACCGGTCCTGGTGCCGTTCGAGAAGACGACCGTCATCGCCGCGTTCTGAGGGCCACGACTCATGCGACCGATCCTCTCATCGATTCCTGTTGCCCGGAGCCAGCACGGCTCTCGGCTCTCAACGGCGCCGCGATCGGGTTTCACGCTCGCGGAAATGATGATCGCCGTGACGTTGATGCTGTTCATCTTCGCGATGGTCGTTCCGTTCCTGCGGACGCAGATGCACGAGCTCGGCCAGAACGCGGGCAATCTGGATGCGCTCCAGAATGCGCGCTTCTCGCAGAACGCGATCGACCGCGAGCTGCGTGTCGCTGGCGCGGGCGTCGTGCCGGAGCAAAGCTTCATCGTCCAGGCCGCGCCGATGGCGGTAACGTTCAACGCGGACCTGGCGACTGGTGACTCGCTGGATCCTCTGGCAGTGTATTACGACCCGAACGTCGACACATCCACGACGCACGCGCTGCCGGCGGCCCAGGCCATCACGCTCCCCAACTCGGCGATGACCTATCCCGGTCAGGACTATGTCTCCGCACCGGGCGTACTCAGCACAGCCGAGACGATCTCGTACTATCTGGCGGTGGACTCGTCGCAGCCGATCCCGAACATGTATGCGTTGTACCGCCAGGTGAACGCGGCTGCACCGACCATCGTGAGCACCGGCATTACGTGGCGCCGGGGACGGCGTTCTTTCAGTACTACAAGATCGATGCGACGACCGGCGGTCTCGACTCGATTCCGAACGCGAGTCTCCCGCTGTACCACGTTGCCGTCGTGCACTCGAGCCCGGCCGACACCGGCCAGAGCGCGCAAACCGACAGCATCCGTGCCGTGCAGATGAAGGTGACGGGCATGTACGACGATCCGACCAAAGGACCGATTTATCGCTCCGTCACGACCATGACCAAGCTGTTGAATGCGGGCCTGCTCTACGCGTCGCAGTGCGGCCAGCCGCCGATTGCGGTCACTACGCCGGTGGCCACCTGGTACGGAACCAGTACAACCGATTCCGTCACGCTCACGTGGAACGAATCACCCGATCAGGACGGCGGTGAACAGAACGTCATGTTCTACATGGTCTATGAGCGTCCGGTCGGCAGTTTGGATTGGGGCAATCCCGTCGAGTCAGTGGCAGCGGGCTCGACGACGTACGAATTCAATGACCCGTCGGCGCCCAACATCCACGGCAACATCGAGTACAACGTCCTCGCGCAGAACTGCACGCCATCAAACTCCGCGGCCTCGATCAGCAACTCCGTCACGCTTCCGTAAGGACTCCTTATGCAACCCGTTCCGTCGTCCCGCCGGCTTGACCGCCCGATGCGTGCGCTGCGTGCTCGGCGCGGCAGCGCGATCATCCTCGTCATGTTGACGACCGTGGCACTGGCCGCCCTGGCACTGTCCGCGATCTTCATGTCGTCGAGCTCGGTGCTCATGACCAAGTACTACGACAAGGAGCGCGACTTCCGGTATGCGTCGGAGCAGGCGATCCAGCTGGGCATGAGCCAGATGCAACAGGACACCGCGATGCATCTCCCTGACAGCGGCTACGTGACGATCCTGTCGAACGCGCAGCTCATGGACGCCTACAACAACCCGCTCCCGACGGTCCGGGTGAATCTGTACGCGGGCCAGAGCGGCACCAACACCGGGCAGTTTGGTCAATTTGCGAGCCTCGTGGCGCAGGCGCAGGACTCACTGGGCAACACGCGCTACGTGCGACGCCTCGAGCTCATGGAGGACAATTTCGCGCGGTTCGCGATGTTCACGAACACCTTCACCAGCGGCTGTTACGGCAACGGCGAGTTCATCAAGGGCGTCGCCATGTCCAACGGCAACTGGTCGTCGTGCCAGAATCCCGGTCCGACCTACTACGATACGGTCTCGGCTCACGGCTCGGTCAACGGGGCGGCCACGTACATTCACGGCAAGAAGAACGGGGTGCCGATCATTCCGATGCCGACGGTAGCAAAGCTCGCGGCCCTGCCAACGTACGCGGCGAATGCCGACAACAGCTTCACGTCAGTCACGAGAGGCACACGCCTCGAGTTCGTCGCGGTCAACATGAATCCGTCGCTGACGGACACGACGGAGAATGATGCGAATGAAGGGTTCTTCCGCGTCTTCAACGACACGGCCGGCAACACGTCGGGTGAGGGCGTGCAGGGCTCGGGCATCGACCGCGCGTATGGCTACTACTACGACTCGTCAACGGTCAACCATTGGGCGGTGTACAACGATCAGTGCGGCGACTGGCACACTGTCGGTGGTCGGGTGGAGTTCTTCCCGGTCGCAGTGCACAACCAAGCCTGGTTCAAGAGCGGCGTTTCGGGCGGGACACCCACGATCACCCAGCCCTGGGCAATCGACACTTTTACGACCTTGACGGGCGCAAAACGCGCCACGGTCATGGGCCACACAACGCCGCGCCAGGCACGCTGCTATCCGGCAGGCGATCCGCACCTCGTTGCAGTGGAACGGAACACGGCCTCCGGGTATTTGGCCACGGACACCGCAAAGGGCGGTGAAGACTCGACCTTTACGGCGGTCAGCAGGAGCGGATACTGGTCGCAATGGCCGGGAGCCGTGCCGACGGGTTTGACTCCGGCGGCGACGTGCGGCATGCAATCGATCGGGAACACGGCCAACTGTCCACCCGGCATCAACACCGCGGAGGAGCCGTACCTGTTCCCGCTGTATCGCCTCTACAACCCCAACACCAAGGGCGTCATCTATTTCAATGGCGACGTCGCGATGACAGGGTACCTACGCGGCAACGTTACCGTCTATTCATCCGGCAACGTGTATTTCATTGACGATCTGTACTACACGCAGGACCCGACGGTCAACGTGTGCGCGAACGAGCTGGGGATCATTGCCGCGAACAATTTCTATCTCGCCAATACGGCCATGAACCGGGCGCAGAACCCGACGACTCCGTCGAGTCCGACTGGGCCCGCGAACAGTGTGTGGATGAGCGACAACAAGAACTTCTATCTGGACGCCGTCACCATGGCGCTCGGCGCCACAAGCGGCCAAGGGTCCTTCGAGGTCGAAAACTGGGGCGGTGGCGCATTGAGCATGGCCCCCTGCAACGGCAGTACGGTGGGCGGCGGATGCCTTGCGCAGACGGGCGGAGTGATCGAGCAGTTCATCAGCGTGACATGGAACGGCTCGAACTCCGGATTCCCCGAGAATCGCGCGGTCGATCCCTGCCTCAAGCAGCAGTCGCCGCCCTATTTCCCCGTGACAGGCAAGTACACACCCAATCGCTACTACGAGCTCGATCCGGCCAAGTTCAACGTCGACTCCTTGTACCGCAGCCTGCAGACGGGCGGCTAAGCGGCACACTGTCGCACCGCTGTTTGCGGATCAGACGTTTCAGTCCCTCGACACGGGCGTCCATGAAGCAATGGACGCCCGTGAGCGCCTTTCTACCGGCCCGGAGCGGTCGTGGGGCTGATCGCGACCCTCGTGCCCGAGCAAGCACGTCGCGGACGGGTGGAGGCCGCAGTCTACGGCGCGCATACGGTTCACTTCTGCGACGACTGGGTCACGTTGACGCGGGCGTGCGAGTCCGAGCCGGTTCACCTGGCCGTCTTCGACCTCTTCGCCGGTGGTCGCACCAGCTTCGATCAGGTGCGTCTCCTGCGTCTCCGGTTCCCGCGACTTGCGCTGCTCGCATATGTCGCCCTCGAGGCGAGGAACGCGCGCGACATGTTCGATCTGGCCCGATGCGGAGTCGACGACCTCGTGGTCGCCGATGTCGATGACCATCCGACCTCCCTTCGGGCGCATGTTGACAAGGCCGAAGCGCGGAGCGCTGCGGCGGTCGTCCGTCCAGCTGTCGGCGGGCTGCCCACGCTCGTGCGGGATGCCGTCCTCGCGGCGGTCGCGAGAGCCCATGAGCGACTCACCGCCGAGACACTCTCACGCCGTCTCACGACGACCCGGCGCGAGCTGACAGAGGCGCTCGCAGGCGCCGGCCTGCCCCCGCCAAACCAGCTGCTGACGTGGGGCCGCTTGATCGTCGCCGCGCACCTGCTGGAGGAAACCGAGCAGAGTGCCGAAGGCGTCGCCGGCATTTTGGACTTTGCCTCGCCGAACGCCTTTCGCAGCGCCTGTCGGCGCTATCTCGGTGCCACGCCGCTCGAGGTCCGCGCGCGCGGCGGAGCGGCACACGTCGCCAGCCTGCTACTCGGAGCGGCGCCGCACAGTTAGATCTCTGAACATGGATGGCAGGGCGATAGAACAACCCAGCACCGTCCGCGTGCGGGACGCGGTCGCATCGGATGCGCAGGCGTTGTCGAGTTTCGCAGCCGCGCTCTTTCGCGAGACCTATCGGCCGACCGCTGCCGCTGTGGACCTCGAAGCGTATGTCGCAAGGCACTTCCGACCGGAGGTGCAGGCCATGGAGATAGCCGCTCCCGACGGACGCACGCTCATCGCTGAAGTCGATGGGGAGCTGGGTGGCTACGCACAGCTCCAGACCGGATCGCCTCCGCCACTCGTGCAGGGATGCGGAGGGGCGCCGGGGCTGGCTGTGGAGATTCGTCGATTCTACGTCGCGCCTCGATGGCACGGGCGAGGCGTCGCACAGCAGTTGATGGCCGCCTGCCTCGAGACGCGCCAGGACGGTCGTCCCTTCTGGCTCGGCGTCTTCACGCACAACGCGCGGGCGATCGCCTTCTACTCCCGATGCGGGTTCCGTATCGTCGGCGACACCACGTTCTATATGGGAGCGACGCCGGAGCGGGACCATGTGATGGTGAGAGGCCAGACGTTGGACGTTGGACGTTAGGGAACCTCTGCAAAACTGAGTCTTGCATTGGTGGATGAGAAGTGATGTATTGCCAGCCCGAGCACACACCTCGTGAGGAGCGCATGGGACTCCAGCGGACGTTTGCCGGGCTGGCCTACTCGGACAAGAAAAAGGTCACGCGTCGCGAGCGGTTCTTGGCCGAAATGAACGCGGTGATGCCGTGGGCCGAGCTCACGGCGCTCATCGCGCCGCACTATCCGCGGCCGCACGCGGGCGCGGGTCGGCCGGCCATGCCGCTCGAGACGATGCTCCGGATCTACTGTCTGCAGCAGTGGTTCGATCTGTCCGATCCAGCCGCGGAAGATGCGCTCTACGACAGTGACGCGATGCGGCGCTTTGTGGGTGTCGAACTCAGTGAGGATGCCTTGCCGGACGAGACGACGATTCTCCGGTTTCGGCGGCTGTTGGAAACGCACCGGCTCACCGAACAGGTGTTCGCGCTCGTGCGCGGCCTGTTGGAGACCAAGGGGTTGCTCCTCAAGACGGGGACGATCGTCGACGCGACGATTATCAGTGCGCCGAGTTCGACGAAGAATGCCGCGCAGGCGCGCGACCCCGAGATGCGGCAGACCAAGAAGGGCCAGACCTGGTACTTCGGGATGCGCGTGCACACGGGGACGGACCCGCACGGCTTGGTGCACACGCTCACGACCACGCATGCGGCCGCCGGCGAGCTGGAGCAGCTGCCCTACTTGCTCCATGGCGAGGAGCGGGTGCTCTATGGCGATCGGGGCTACTGGAAGGAGTCCGATCGGGTGGCGTGCAAGCTCGCGGGGATTCGCTATCGGGTCAACCGCCGCGGGTGCCACCACCGACCCATCACGCCGCGGTGGCACGCGATCAATCGGGCGCGCTCGCGCGTGCGGGCGCGGGGCGAGCATGCCTACCATGTGGTGAAGCGCCTCTGGGGCTTTGCCAAGGTGCGCTATCGGGGCTTGGCCAAGAACACCGTGCGGGTCTACGCCGCGTTTGCCCTCGCGAACCTGTACTTGGTGCGCTACAAACTGGGGGCCCGTAGGGCGACGTGTCTCTGCTAACGACGCAAACGCGTCCGGTGGCGCCGGCACTGAGCCTCGCGGCCCAGGCCGGCCTGCATCACCGACCGATCTTTCTCGATCACCGCTCGCAATCACACTGACTCGCGTCCGAAGACGGCATTCTTCAGAGCTTCCTTAGACGTTGGAATACAAACCTCGAGGGCCAGCCACAGTGCATCCGGCTGGCCCTCGAGGTTTCGTCTCCAACGTCCAACGTCCAACGTCCAACGTCTAACGTCCAGCTTTTCTTTGGAGTTTGAACAAATCAATGATTTCCCGCTCCGTCGTTGCATTCCGCCGGTCCCTTGTCGGCGCGCATCCCGATCACTCGCGGAAAGCGCAGGGCATAGCCCGGTGCATCACCGACCTTGCCGCAGGTGTGAAACGGAGAGCGTGTGATCTCGTCAGCCAGCACCTCTACCACATTGGTGGGCTCGACCCACACATTGGCACGGATCAAGGAGTCGGTGTCGGGGGGCTTCACACGCGTGGCGCGCTTGTCGAGTCGACCGCGGAGGTCGCGCCAGGCGCTCTCGCTGAGTCCTGAGCCGATCTTGGCCACCGTCCGAAATCGATCGTGCGCTGGGTCACGCACGGCTGCGAGCAGGGAACCGATCCCCAACGCGGCCCGCTTGCCGCGTCCGCGGAAATACCCGACCACCGATGGACCGCGTGCCTGACCGCTACGCGCGAGTGCTCGAGCGACCAACCCAAGATCGCCAACCCGGCCGTACTGCCGGTCGACGGTTGCCAGTGGCGCCTTGTACGCCGCCGCGATCGCCTGGGCGAGCAGCTTGTCACCGACGCCGAGCTCGACTCCTTCGTATGGAGGTCGCAGGTCCGCTTGCAGGAGATATAATATCGGCTCGCGCTCGGCATCGCTTGCTGCACGCAGGAGATCGGCAACGACATTGACCATTGTGCGTCGGGAGCGCGTCGCTTCGAGCTTCTCACATTGCTCGGCCAATTCGCGCAAACGCATGGAGCGTCCCCGGTGCCGTTGGACGGTCATCCGAGCCGGGCCGCGTCCCGCGGCAGCGGGCTACGGGAAAACCGTGACCGTCGCGGATCCGGTGACACCATCTGGCGTACGCGCCGTGATCTGTGTGCTGCCGCCGGTGGTCGTGACAGCGGTCACCAGCCCGTGCTTGTTCACGGTCGCGACGGTGAGATCAGCGCTCGACCACGAGAGGGTGCGCTGGCCAGTGACGTCGTTGCCGAACGTGTCGGTGAGCGCAGCGCTGAACTGCACCTGTTGCGCCAGGAGAAACGAGCCGCTCGTGCTCAAGTAGGTGTATGCAGGGTTGAGTGTCACGCTCGAGATGTGACCAATCACTTTGACCTTCGCGCTGCCCGAGGGAAATCCCGAGTCGGGGCTGGTAGCCGTGATGGTCGCGGTGCCGGTGCCGCTGTTCGTTCCGATCACCAATCCGCCAGTGACGGAGACCAGCGCGCTATTGGTCGACCAGAACAATGGGCTGCTGGTGATCACATGTCCCGCGGAATCGTAGGCCGTCGCCGCCAGTTGAGCGGTGTCACCAGGATGCCCTGCATAGATGCTGTCGGTCGGCGGGGCGATCCTCACAGCCTTGATGATTGGTTGCACGACGATGACACGCGCGAAGCCGTTTAGCCCTTGCGCGCTGGCGCCGACCTGTGCCACGCCCGGTTGATGTGCGGTCACGACACCCGACTGGCTCACGGTGGCGACCAGGCTGTCGCTCGTCGACCAGTAAAACGTCTGGCCGTGCACTGTGCTGCCCGAAACGGAGCGGGCGAGCGCCGAGAGGTTGTCCGAGTTGCCGGTAGCGAGGGAAACCGAGTCCGGTGTCACCGAGATGGTGGCGATGGTGTCAGCGCTGGGACCTACGGAGCCGGGTCCGCAGGCAGCCAGTGCACCCACCAAAGCTGCAGCAGCGACGGCCGCACGAGATCCAGGCCGGAGAAGCTGCATGCGAACTCCGGGGTCCGGGGAGTAGTGCCAGTGTGTCTGGCCCGCAGCGAGCGCGGCCACGCTGCCCCCGATCCGCAGAAGCTGTGCCGGTGACCGGCACGGTCATCCAAGCCTCGCATTGGCTGAAGTGCTGCGGCGCGCGTGCTGCAGCGCTCGGGAGGCGGTGCTACTGGCTATTGCGGTGCGGGAAAGACCCGGGTGGGGATTTCGCACTCGTCGGGTGGGACCGCACGCTCGCGCTTGGCACGATGGGCGAAATGGACTGGGGTCCAGCGGGCCGCGCCATCCCCTCGTCGGAACCTCGATCGGCGCCGTCCGAGGTGGGAGTCGGTTGGGTCTGTGTCTGAGTCGAGGGTGCAGGTGCCTGGCTCGAGTCCGCAGGCGAGATGCTGGGAATAGGCGTCGCGCTCGACTGGGACTGAACCGTCGTGTCCGAATCGGTGTTCCCAACGGAATCTGCGGCGGTGGATCCAGGTGCGGGCGCCGTGACTGAGGCCGTCGAATCCGTGTTGTCAGGGTCGCCCTGTTCGGTACTCGGATGCGATCGGTGGTGGGTGGCCGCAACCGCGATGAGCCCCACAACAACAACGGCAGCAATAGCAGCCGCGATGCGTCGCGCCCCGGGCCGGTGCCACCACGGCAAGAACGAGTCGGAGTCGAAACTGCCGTCGATCGCTGCGACGTCCGAGGTGAGCACGAGATCCGCTCGCGGAAACACCTTGGGCCGAGACCGAATGGGTCCGGTGAGTGCCGCGGCCTCGGGGAACTCCGATTCCCATGTCGGAACGCTGCTTGGGGCTTCAGCATTCACTGTGCTGTTTGTGGCCGTGGCCTCCGATACAGCGGCGCCTGTGACCTCGTCGGGAGCTGCGACCGGAACCGTCTCGATCGGCTTAACGGGTGGTGTCTCGACGACCGCGTGCTCGCGCGGCTGGGTGTCGGGCTCCTCATGCACGAGGCCGAGCGTGATCGGAGCCGGACGATCGTCCGGGTCCCCGTAGACGTCGAGAAGCGGCAGCATTTTCAGCACCGAGTCTTCGGCCTTTGCTGGCAGCAGCGCGGTCGGGTCTTCCGTCGCGTAGAATCGCTCGGATGGTGCTGGCTCCTCCCGCGGGCGCGTGTCGATCGGCTCTGGTAGGCCAACGGGCTTCGGTTCGTCGACTGGCTCAGGGATGCGGGCCGGTTCCGATCCATCGACTGGCTCCAAAGTGTCGCCCGCCTCGAGGGCGTCGAGCGGCGCCGTAGCGTCGACCGCCTCTGCGCCGTCGTCCGGCTCCGGGGCGTCGACCAGCTCGGCGGCATCGACCCTGTCGACTGTGTCCGGCGGGTCATCGGGGGCGACCCCGTGAGTGATGGGCGACGGCGGGTCGTGCGTTTCAGAGCCACCTGGCCCACTCAGGGCAGACAGATTGAGCTCGATATCAAGGCCAATGTCGATTGGCAGATACGATGGCGCGGCATCTGGCTCGAGCGCACCCGGATCGAGGTCTGCGCTTGCCTTGGGCCGCACGGCTTCTACGGCCTCGTCTTCGCTCGTCTCTCGAATCGCATGTTGGCCCGCCTGACCGGGACGCCTCGGCGACGAGTCTGGGCTCGGCCACTCCGGCTCGGAGGCGGCAGTCTCCTTTTCGGCTCCAGCGGGGTCGGCGGGGGGAGCGTCGCCTGGCGAATCCGCAGGTTGTCCGGCGAAGGGGCGCCGCGCCCGCTCGAGTTCCTCCCAGGTCGGATCGCGCCCGTACATATAGGCTTCGAGAACCGTCGGGAGCGAGATTCGCTCCCCGGACTCGTAGAGCCGGACATGCCAGTCATTGCCGGGCGGGTCCTCGGTGACGTCCCGCGGGGACGCGTAGTAGTCGAGATAATCCCCGTGCGCGTCCTGGCCGAAGTTGAAGCGCACACTCCAGCCGGCGTGCTGGATCTGCCCCGCGCAGCGGGTTGCTACCGCGTCGGCAGGAAGGTGGAGGTCCCACCGTGCAAAGTCGTTTTCAAAGGCCTCCACCGCTCGGTCCATGCACCCCTCCGCCCTCGACGCGCCGCGGGCCCGGCGGCCGCCCCCAGGGGCGGGATGTGGATGGGCCCGAATAGGGACGAGCGACACATCGGACGAGGAACGAGTAGAACCGAACAGAACCCGACATTGTCGATGACTACGTCTGTTCCGTTGCGGCGGCGAGGGCGACGAAGAACGCTTCCAGCTCATCGTCGGTCGTGTAGAAGTGCGGCGACACGCGAATGCCGGCACCGGGCCGATAATCCACGACCACGTCCCGTCGTGCCAGCGTCTCGACGACTGCGTGTCCATTCGGGACGTCGAGGGTAATGGTCCCGCCACGGACTGCGGGATCCCGCGGGCATGCGACAGGCACGCCTGCCGCGTCGGCGAGCTCGATCAGGCGTTGCGTCTGCCGAATGGATTTGGAACGAATGGCTGGCACCCCAATTTCGGCCACGATCTCGTACCCAGACCGCGCCGCGTACAGGGCAGGCACGGCTGGTGTCCCATTGAGAAAACGATAAGCGTCATCGGCGTACGCGATGGCACCGTCCTCAAAGGCAAATGGTTGGCGATGGGCCATCCACCCCGTCAACCGCGGTTCGAGAGTCGGCCACAACACCCGCCGCACATAGAGGTAACCGGCCCCCGGTCCCCCACACAGCCATTTGACTGAGCCGCCCGTTGCGAAGTCCACCTGTAGCGCCCCAACATCGACGGGGACTGTGCCCGCGGACTGATAGAGGTCAACGAGCACGAGTGCTCCGACCGCATGCGCACGTCGGACGATGGCTGCCAGGTTCTGGACGAAGCCACTCCTGAACACGACGTGCGAGATCGAGACGAGTCTCGTGCGCTCGTCGATCGCCTCGAGCATCCGGTCGAGGGGAACCGTCATGCCGTCCTCTGACGGCACGCCGGTGATGCACGCGCCCTCTCGCTCGAGCGCATGGAAGAGATAGAGGTTCGAAGGAAAATTGATCTCTTCAGTGACGAGACGATTCCGCCCCGCCGGCCAGTCGAGCGCGGAGAGCACCGTAGCTTGAGCGATCGACTGGTTCTGATGCATGATGACCTCGCCAGGGCCAGCGCCAATGATTCCGCCAATGAGATCCCCGACGGTCCGCGGCATCTCCCACCACCCTTCGCTCCATGCCCGTACTCCGCGCGAGGCCCAGACGTCGGTGAACTCCGCCAGGCGTTCGCGCGTGCGGCGTGGCATCGCGCCGAGTGAGTGGCTTACGAGGTAGACGGTGCGGTCAACGATTGGAAATTCCTTCCGCCACTTCAGCAGATCGTCAGTCATGTCCCGGTCCTAGATTCGTATCTCGATGCGACTGCGCGAGTTGGGATATCACCCGCTAGCCTCCTGGCCCTGCCATACTTATGTTACCTCCGTGTTGCAATAGGCTGGGCCCGTCGACTGAGGTGGTCACATAATGCAGGTGGGAAGGAACGCCCCATCCGGACTCCGGACGGAAGTGGATATCTTACGGGGCGTGCCCCCGATTCTTCTGGCGGCGCTCATGGTCGCGGCGTACGCAGGCGTGGGCGCGGCGCAAATGCCGACGCCCCAGCCGACGCTGCGATATACGGTCGACTCCGCGCGTCGGGAGATCGTTGTCGAGTTATCACCGCTCAACCTGCCGGCGCATGCATCCCACCACGACATCGCGCAGTTGCCCCCACAGGCGCTGGTGATCCCGGTGACGGGTTGGTTCGAGGGGTACTCGGGCGAAGTCGTCGACTCCGCCGGACGTCCCATCCCGCAGACGGTGATACATCACCTCAATTTGATCGTGCCGCAACGTCGCGAGCTCTTCAGCACGATCATGCAGCGTATGGGCGCAGCCGGGGCCGAAACAGCTCCTGTGAACTTGCCAGCGGTGTTTGGCCACCCCGTGCTGGGCTACCCCGTTCAGCAAGGGGATACCCTGCTGATTACGATCATGCTGAACAACCCGACCGGGGTGACATACCACGACGCTCGCCTCCGTGTGCGCCTGCCGTATGCCCCCCGCAGCGAGTGGCCGCGCCCGATTTCCATCTTTCCCTTTTACGTCGACGTGACGCCGCCCGCAGGGCAACACGACTACGACCTGCCGCCGGGTCATTCAGAGAAGAGCTGGGAGGGCCGTCCGGCCGTGCCGGGCCGAATCCTGGCGGTCGGTGGGCACTTGCACCAGTACGGGGTTGGGCTTCGATTCGAGGACGTCACGACCGGTCGAGTGCTCTGGCAGACTGCACCGATCACGGATGCAGCCGGACACGTGATCGGGTTCCCAACGAAGAAGTTCTGGTGGCGTTTCGGAGTGCCGCTCTTCCCCGACCACACGTATCGGTTGACGGCGGTGTACGACAACCCGACGGGTCACACGATTCCTGATGGCGCGATGGGGACGCTGGGCGGAGTGTTTTTGCCACACGACATGGATCGGTGGCCGCCAGTCGATCGGACCACGGCGGAGTACCAGCGAGACGTAGTGGTGACGTACGACACCCGGATGGCAGACATGGACGACATGCCTGGTATGGATCGACCGCCGAGGACGCAGCCCGCCGCAACGGGCGCGACCGCGGAGACGCACGCGGGCATGCGCGAGGGCATGCTCAACCCCAGCATTCCCACTCGACGCTCAGCCCAGACCCCGTGAAATCCAGCGCCCAGCCCGCCGCTCCCGCTGCGGCCTTCCCGCGACCGCGATCGGCCGAGACCTCGGAGACGCCCCAGTCGATCGCGCACGCGGCCGACGTGTTCACGAAGGCCCAACAGTTCACTCGTCTGCGCGAAGTGCAGGCGATGGGGCTCTACCCGTATTTCGTGCCGGTGCACGCCTCGGGCTCGACCGAAGTCATCATCAACGGCAAGCGCGGTGTGATGGTCGGGTCCAACAACTACCTGGGCCTCAGTCACGACCCACGCGTAGTGGCGGCTGCCCAGGAAGCGATCACCAAGTACGGGACCGCCTGCACCGGTAGTCGTTTCCTGAATGGCAACACGGAGTTGCACGAGTTGATCGAGTTCCGCCTGGCGAAGTTGACGGGGAAAGAGGCGGCGCTCGTCTTCTCCACCGGCTTTCAGACCAACCTCGGCGTGATTTCGGCGCTCGTCGGTCGCGACAATGCGGTCTACATCGATAAGCTCGACCATGCGAGCGTCGTGGACGGATGCCGTCTGGCGGCCGGCGATACTGTCCGGTTCCGGCACGGCGATCTCGACGAGCTCGAGGCAAAGCTGCGCCATGCTCGAGCGGGCGGGAAGTTGATCGTCGTGGACGGTGTGTTCAGCATGGAGGGCGATATCGTCGATCTCCCGGGGGTGGTCGAGCTCAAAGAACGCTACGGCGCCCGGCTGGCTGTCGACGATGCCCACGCGATCGGCGTCTTGGGAGCGACGGGCGCCGGCACGGCGGAGCATTTCGGCCTGACCGATCAGGTCGATCTGATTATCGGCACCTTCAGCAAGTCGTTCGCATCGATCGGCGGCTTTGTAGCAGGTGAGCAGGTCGTGATCGACTACCTCAAGCATCACGCGCGTGCGTTGATCTTCAGTGCGTCGATGCCCCCGTCCGCTTGCGCAGCCGTTTTGGCGAGCATCGACATCCTGGAGCAAGAGCCCGAACGCCGACTCGCGCTGTGGAAGAACGCGGCTCGGATGCAGGAAGGGCTGCAATCGCTCGGATTCGACACCTGCGGGAGCGAAACACCGATCGTGCCCGTGGTGATCGGTGATGATCTGCTGACGTTCGAGTTCTGGCGACAGCTGTACGACAACGGGGTGTTTGCCAACCCGGTGGTTGCGCCCGCGGTCCCGGCCCATGCGGCGCGGATCCGAACGTCGTACTCGGCGACGCATACGCCGGAGCAGCTCGACTTCGTGCTCGACGTCTTCGCGCGAGTCGGGAAGGGGCTGGGGGTCATCTGAACGGTCGACGTGCCGGGCTCCGCCCCCGGAGGCTCCACTGATCGACGTTTCCCCAGTTCGCGGTGGTTCAGAGCGACGGGCGTTCATCGAGTTGCCATACCGGCTCTATCGCAATGATCCGGTCTGGGTGCCGCCTCTGCGGCGCGACGTGGCAGATCTATTGAACCTCCGCCATCCCTTTCATCAGCACGCCCAGGTAGAGCTATTCCTCGCGCGTGACGACCGGGGACGCATTGTCGGCCGGATTGCTGCTGCAAAGAACGACGCGCATCTGGCTCAGCATCACGACGGCGCGGGATTCTTCGGCTTCTTCGAGACGGAGCGAGACCCCGCGATCCCGCCGAAGATGTTCGACGCGGCCGCCACATGGCTGCGTGAACGCGGCCTGACCGTGATGCGTGGGCCCGCGAGTTTTTCGGTGAACGAGGAGTGTGGGCTGTTGGTTCGCGGGTTCGACAGGCCTCCGGCCCTCATGATGCCTCACAACCCGCCGTGGTACGCGGACGTCATCGAGGGCTACGGCTTCGCGAAGGCCAAAGACCTGATTGCGTACTGGCTGCCTGATGCCCAGGTGCCCGAGCGGGTAGAACGCGTGGCTGACGCGCTCGCGAAACGGAACGAGATCGTGATTCGTGCGCTCAACATGAAAGATTTCGACGCCGAGGTGGCGCGGATCCGGTCGCTGTACAACGAGGGGTGGCAGGCGAACTGGGGCAACGTCCCGATGACGGATGCCGAGTTCACGCACATGGCGAAGCAGTTCAAGCCTGTCGCGGTGCCTGAGATGGTGCTCTTCGCCTATGTCCGAGGTAAGCTCGCTGGGTTCGCCCTGGCGCTGCCCGACTTCAATGTTGCCTTGCGCCACATGAACGGCCGCCTCCTCCCATTCGGATGGGCGGTTGCTTTGTGGCACCAGCGAAAGATTGACCGGGGCCGCGTACTGACCCTCGGCGTGTTGCCCCAGTTTCAACGGACCGGCGCCGCCGATCTCCTCTATCTCACGCTCATCAAGAACGCGAAGGCCAAAGGCTTCGTCTGCGGCGAGGCGTCCTGGATCCTCGAGGACAACGCGCTCATGCGGGTGCCGATTGAGCGGGTGGGCGGCGAGGCGTACAAGACGTACCGCTTGTACGACAAGCCGATCGGAGCTCCGGCATCGCGTTGATCGGGCCCGCCCGTGAGTGATGTGCGGCCAGTCGAGACAGTCGTCACGGGCGGGACCGGATTTGTCGGCAGTCATCTGGTCGAAGCGCTCCTCGCTCGCGGTGATCGAGTCCGATGCCTGACTCGCCGCACCAGCGATCGCCGTTGGCTCCCGCCGCAGGTCGCGCAAGTCCCCGGTAGTCTGGATGACGTCGACACACTCGCGAAAGCAGTCGCCGGCGCCGACGTGGTTTACCACTTGGCGGCCGTCACCTCGACCGCACGCCCCGTCGACTATGACCACACAAACCATGGCGGGGTCGTCCGCCTCCTCACCGCGCTTGCCGCGCGGGCGCCTGCCGCCCGCCTCGTCTTCTGCTCCAGTCTCGCCGCCGGAGGGCCCGCCCGGGCGGGACGCCCGCTAACAGAGACCGATCCGCCGTCGCCTGTCGGTCCCTACGGCGTCTCGAAGGCTCGGGCCGAGCGGGAGATCGCAACGGCTGGCATTGACGCGGTGATCATCCGCCCTCCAGCCGTCTATGGTCCCCGTGACCGCGATGTGCTCGCGGCGTTTCGCCTGGCAGCGCGTGGTCTTGCAGTGCGGACCGGCCCGCCTGCCCAGCAGCTCGCGCTGGTGCACGTGGCGGACCTGGTGCGCGCACTGGTGAGCGCGGGCCACACACCTCGCGCGAGTGGCCTCTATTACGTGAACGGCGGGAATCACAGCTGGGAGGACATTGTATCCGCAATGGGCGATGCGGTCGGGCGGCGTCCCCGCATCATCCCGGTGCCAGCGCCGTTCGTGCGTGGCGCCGGGTACGCCGCCCGGATCTGGGCGCGCATCACGGGCGCAAAGCCTTTACTTACCCCCGAACGCTCGTGGGATCTCCTTCAGCAATCCTGGACGTGCGATGATGCCCGCGCACGCGGCGACCTGCACTACCAACCACAGGTCGGACTCGCCGAGGGCATGCGCGCGACCGCCGCGTGGTATCGCGAGCAGGGCTGGCTCTAGGGGCCCGGTCCCTTCTTCACGATTCCGTCGGAGTACCGCTTGCCGGTCGCGGCTTGGTCGATTGGCCACGTCGCAGTACCGATGCCACGGTGAGACCGATCCCGATCCAGGCCAGCTCCCGGAGTCGTGTGATCACGCCGGTATAGACTCCCAGCGCCGGTGACAGCCCCAGCAACGAGTACGCGAAGGTGATGCCCCCTTCTCGAGATCCGAGCTCGAAGGGGACGAAGATGAACAGGATGATGGCTAGCTGCGAGATCGCACCGATGAGAAAGGCGGTAGCGTAGCTGATGCGAAGACCTTCAGTGTGTGCGACGATGTAGAACTCGAGCATCGCGATACATCGCCCGAGGACCTCGAACAGCACCGCCACGATGAGGCGAGGTCGCTCTCCAACCGTCAGTTCCGCCATCTGGTCATCGATGTGCGCGAGCGTATGGCGAAAGCGTTCGGCACGCGGTGCCAGGCGCCGAAGCAGTGGGAGGTGGTGGAGCGCGTCGAGCGCTCGCTCCACGAATCCATGCCGAAAGAGGAGGACCAGGAGACCGCACACCGCGATGAGCACGAGCCCCGTCACGAGCAGCACCACCCGTACGGCTACCGTGTGCGGCAGCAGGATCCATCCGACGGGAAGTGCGAGCAGCCAGAAGATCATCTGCCCGAGGGTGTGTGTCACCCGGAAGCTGACAACCGAGGCTGCCGCGCGGTCGGGGCCAATCCAGTCGGCTGCTTGCGCGAGCTTGAGCGGCTCACCCCCGAGCGCCACAAAGGGCGTCGCGTAGTTGATCGCGAAGCTCGCCACGCTGATGGCGTACGCCTGAAGGAAGGGGATGCGATCGTGGGTACCGCCGTGGCCATGTCGGGCGGCCGTCGCACCGACGAGCGCGGACCACGCGATCGTGTTGCTGATGTACACGACGGCCCACAGGCCCATGATGGCCAGGAACGCCCATCGGGCATGTTGCAACGTGGCAATGAGGCCGCCGACACCGGCCCGCAGGACCAGGACGACGAAGAAGATGAGGCCCGCGACGAGAATGAACAGTCGCGCCGCGCGGCTCATCGGCGGTGCTAGTCGAGGGTGACTCGGGTGCCGGTCGCGGCGGCGGTGTACGCGGCCTCGAGCACGCGCGCGACACGGTCGATTTCATTGAGCGCTTCGGGGGCGTCGCCCCGGTCGAGGGCATCCGCGAAGGTGCCGAAGAGCGCGGCAAACCAACCGGCGTAGGATCGTTTGTCCAGCTGCGACGAGAAATCAAGTGGCTCGCCCGGTTGCCCGGCGCGTTCCAGGGTGAGGACCCCACCCTGCCAGTCGATGGTGCCTCGATCACCGATGAATCGCACGCGATTCTCGCGATGTGTGGCGGCCCACGTCAACATCATCGTCGCGATTCGGTCCGGAAACTCGATGATCAGCTCCGCGGTGTCCTCGACGGTATACTCACGATGGCGCAATCGGCCGGTCCAGGCACGAATAGCGGTGGGCATCGCACCGGCCGCGTCGAGGAGCGAGTACAGCAGGTGGGTGCCGTGGTCGAGCAGGATCCCGCCGGCTCCCTCGGCGGCGACTGTGCGCCATGGCCGCGCCGCTTCGCTGCGCCCCGCATCCGCCGCGGGGCGATAGACCGAGAGCTCGGCGAGGTGCCAGTGTCCAATCACACCGTCGCGAAGCCAGCGTTGCATTTGCTGCCAGGCTGGGTTGAAGCGGTGCTGATGACACGGCATCACGATGCGCTGTGTCCGGTGGGCAGCGGCCGCGATCGCACTCGCCTCAGCGCGTGTGGTCGCGACCGGTTTCTCGCACAACACGTGCAGCCCGTTGTCCAGGGCCCACAATGTCGTGGCCAGATGGAGACCGGTCGGCGTGCACACGTCGACGAAATCGATCGGGGCAAACGCGTCCAGACCTGCCCGATCCGGGATGACCGGGATGTCCGCGTCGCCCTGCGCGCCCGGGGCCGGGTCGACCGCGACCACGATCCCCAGCCGCTCTTGCAGCCGGGGATCCTGGCGCGCACCGGGCAGGTGGGAGTTGCGCGCCACGCCTCCGAACCCAATGAGCGCGCCGCGGTACACGTTGCGGGTTACCGTCGAACGGTGAACCGCCCCGCTGCGCGGCGCGGGCGCGGACGCGCCCGCGACGGCATCACTCACCGCCGATGGCGCGAGCGGGAGCCACCGGGGAGGCGGACCGGGTGCGATCCAGGACACGCAGGGTGCTGTCCGCCCCCCGTTCCTGCGCGCGAACCAGCCAGAGCAAGACCGCGTTCATGGGTGCCACGGAAAACCACAGCAAGCCCGCCGGCCACCCGGCAACCGCAGTGACGCCCAGAATGATGAACCGAAAGTTCTGACCGAGCCACGCGCAGTGTGGCAGCAACGGCGCGATCTCCGCCCGGTAGTAGCCTGCAGCCGCCGGTCCCCGTGGCTCTTGCCGCGTGGCGCGCAGCAGCGCGATGGTGCGGGGAAACATGCTCGCCTGTCGGCGGTTGTACGTCTCGTAGATCCGTACGCCGATGCGACGCAGCCACGATCCGTTGCCGGAGTGCTTCGCCGCGCCTTCCGTATCGAGCTCGCTGCCGCGTCCAACGGCCAATGCGAGGAAAGCGTGGCGGATGAAGTCGATCGCCGAGCTCTGAAAGGACTGGCTGACCGCGGCCGCAGTGACCAGGGCAGTCGCCCCGAGCCAGCTCCAGTGCTGCCCGAGGACGAGTCGAATGAGCAGGTGCACGGCAAGGTTGATGAACCGCGCGGCGTCTGAGGTGCCATCCAGGACTCGACCGAGCGGCGTCGATGTCCCCCGGAGGCGGGCCAGCTGTCCATCCGCGCTGTCAAAGATGTCGGAGATGATGAAGAGCGCGAACCCGGCCGCATTGAGCCACGGGCTTGTGTACACGAACGAGATGACCGGCGACGAGGCCAATGAGGAGACCCAGGAACGTGACCTGGTCCGCAGTGATGCGGGTCCGCACCAGCCGGTGCGCGATGCGGGCACCGATGGGGCGGAAGAAATGCAGATCGAGCCACTCCTCGACCTCGTCGCCCTTCGTCGCGAGCGGATTGGCGCCCGGACCAGGTGACCGCGGCTCTGCGCGGGCACGAAGCGCAGGGCGGCGGGACCGGCCCGACGCCGTCGAGCTGTGCGTCATGCCGCGATCCGCTCCGCCGTTTCCTGCAGCACCTGCTTCATCGTCGCAAGGGCTTCCATTGCCTCAGCCTCGCGGATGACCAGCGGGGGATTGATCCGCACCTCTGGATTGTAGATCATCGCCAACACTCCGCGACTCAGCAGCGTGTCGAAGATCCACCGGGCCTGATCCTTGGGCAGTAGTCGGTTGGTCCCTGGAACCACCAGATCCATCCCGATCATGAGACCGCGCCCTCGGACGTCGTGCACGATGGGGATCGTCCGTTCCCACGATTTCATCTCGGCGAGCATGCGTGCCCCGAGGGCCCGGCTGTGCTCGACCAGTCCTTCCTCGAGAATCGTCTCGATGGCCACGCGCGCAGCAGCGGCCGCGAGCGGGTTGCCGCCATAGCTCGACGAGCTCCCGCTTGGATTGGCCCAGGGCTTCGCGTGCGCCACGGTCTCGCGGGCGATCAGTCCGGTCATCGGGAAGCCGCCGCCGAATCCCTTCCCGATGGTCATGATATCGGGCACGACTGCGTCATGCTCGACCGCGAACATGGTCCCGGTGCGACCGAATCCCGTGAGCATCTCGTCCGCGATGAGCACGGCACCGATCTTGTCCGCGAGGGCCCTGAGCACGCGCAGATAACCGGGCGGCGGCACGATGTTCCCGGCGGTACCCTGAATGGGTTCGACGATGATCGCGGCGACATCGTTCGTCGTCTCTAGCTCGATTTTGCGGCGGAGAAACTCGACGCAGTGCCATTCGCACGACGGGAACGTCTTGCCGAAGGCACACCGGGCGCACGACGCGTAGGGCGCGCTGTACTCTCCTGGCATGAGTGGCCCGAGCGCGTGCTTGAAGTTCGATCCGAGCAAGGGGAGCACGCCCGCCGTCTTGCCGTGGAACCCGCCCCAGAAGCCGATGACCTCGGTCTTCCCCGTATAGGACTTGGCCAACCGCAACGCGGATTCGACCGCTTCCGCTCCGCTGCTGTACAACTGCGTGCGCGAGAGGTCGCCAGGCGTCACCTCGGCGATCAGCTTGACGAGCGCCGCGCGGTTCTCCGACGTGAAGCTGCCGACGTGGATCCTCGCGACCTGCCGCTGGACCGCCGCAACAAATTTTGGATGCGCGTAGCCCAGGCTTGCCACGCCGACGCCGGCCAGCAAGTCGATGTACCGCTTGCCGTCGACGTCGACCAGCACCGCCCCCTCGCCGTGGTCGATGCACAATTTGCTGAAGAGCGCGACGCTCTGGGTGCCCGGCGCGAGGAATTCGGCCTCGGCATCAAACAGGGCCACGGACCGGGGACCAGCCGCACGCGGCGGTGTGGGCGGGGTCGTCGGGCGAAGTCGGGGCTCGGCGAGCGCCGTCGGTTGCTGCGTCACGTTGCGGATACTCAAGCGGGAGAGTGGGACGGATGGGACGCGGCGTAGGCCGCGATATGACGGGCGGCTTCCGCGCGGAAGGGCGCGAAACTCGGCCAGTCGTTGAGATCGATCAGCACCGGCTCATCGCGTGCCGGCAAGGCAACATCGCCGCCAAAAACGTCGAGTCTCAGCTCCTGCGCCGCCGCGAAAGCTAGCGCGCGCAAACGCTCCTCGTCGACGTCAGGACGCGGCCCGCCGGGCCCGGCGTCGGCGCCATAGTACCGGAAGAACTGCCCGTCGGCGACTCCATAGAACTTGACAACGGGCCCCGGGACGTGCTCCTGCAGCGCGACGCGCGCAATGCCGCGACCCCCGAATGTCGCGATGGCCTGGCGCAGGTCGTCGCGCGTGACCGCGACGACGTCCGCCGCGCATTCCGCGTGGACATCGCCGCGCTTGACCCAGACCGCGCGCCCGTCGGCTCCGAAGCCATCGAGCTCCGGATCGCCGGCCGTGGGGACGACCGCCGTGCGTGGAAAGGCGACCCGTCGGTGGGCGAGGATATTCACGAGCCGGTGGCGATGGCACCCGAGCACGCTCGACGGGCGATTGATGAGGCGCACCCCTGACCCCTCGGCCTCGAGGAGGCGCTCGGAGGCGTCCGGACCCTGGCACATGTTGAGCACGACGTCCGCACTCCGAAGCACGTCCACGGACAGAGTGCCTCGAACGATGTCGGACTCGGACGCGCGGATGGTGAGCCAACCCAGCTCCTCGAGGCACGCAACCGTGGCGTCGAGAATCGCCTCATCGTTCGCGCGGTGTTGATTGGGCGAATAAGACGGCTGACGGTACAGCGCGACCGCCCGCGGGCCCGTGCCCGTCAATGGCTTCGACCCGGGCGAGCGATCCGCATTGCTCACGCGCTCACTCATCCTCTGCCCCGAGCCATGCGTTTGCGAGCTCCAGGTCCTGTCGGCGGTCGACGTCGACGATGCGCGTCACCTCGACCGTCGCCACGCGTGCGCCTTCGTCGACGAGCCGGCTGAGGAAGCCCCGCATTCGGCTGATGCCTTCACGCCGCGCGCGCGCCGCCTCCGCGCGTGCGGCGACGCCGAAGGCGTAGACGCCGCCTGTCACGCACGGCGGTGACGCGGGCGCGTCGCCAAGGCGTCGCACGATACCTGCCGGGTCGCGCTCGACCCACAACGGTCGCTCGTCGTCGACGAAGGGGGTGACAGCAAGGACGGCGTCCGCGCCCGCCGCAAGCAAATCGGTCGCCGCCGCGTACACGAGATGCCAATCCCGGTTTCGCATCACGGTGTCCACCATCGTGCAGAACACGTCCCCCGGTGGCACGGTCGCCAATCCGTCGACCAGCGTATGCAGCGAGGATGGCGTGCGACATGGCACCACACGCACCGCTGTCGACCCGAGCTCCGCCACCCCATCGAGTAGCGCGCGCATGCCATGCGCCGCGTTCGCGGTGGCGTCCCCGACGCTGTCGCGCAGCATGCACGTGATTGTCGGGCAGCCCAGTTCGTGCAGCGTCGCGACGAGCCGCACCAGCTGCGGCCGACCAGCGATCGCGACCGCCGCTTTGGGGCCATCGACGCCGTCGGCGGCAAGGCGCGACCCCGTGCCCCCGGCGAGAATCAAGCCATGCATTGCTGCCGTCCCGCGTGGGTCGACGCGACCGCCGTCTCGAGGACGGCCGCGAGCTGCGCCAAGGATTCGAGTCGGGCCGTCGGAGGGTCCCCCGGCGGCAGCGTGCGATCGGCCATTGCCAGCCACGCGGTGCGCATACCTAACTGCTGCGCGGGACGAATGTCGGCCTGGAAATTGTCGCCGACCATCCAGGCTCGGTCAGGCGGTACGCCTAACGCCTCCAACGTCGTCGTGAAGGGCAGCGGGTCCGGCTTCGTGGTCCCGAGGACCCCCGAGTCCGTAACGACGTCGAACAGATCGGCGATCCCCACCTCTTCGAGGCACGGGAGCAGATTCCCAGTGAAGTTTGACACCACGCCGAGGCGATAGCGCGTGCGCAACGCGGCCAGGATGGGTCGGTTGCGCGCGATCACCGCTACCGCGTCGCCGTGCACTCGATCAGCTATGCCACGCACATCCATCGCGGATCCGTCGGGAAGCAGGGTACAGAGAATCGCGGCCTGCGCCTCGATCATGCCGCGCAGGCCGAGGGCACGAATGCCCGTGTGCGTCTCGAGACGGCGGTCCGACAGGCTGAACAACGGATCAAACGCCTCAAAACTGAGGCGACCGCCGCCGCTCGCGTATGCCGCGTGGAATCGGACACTCCAGCGCACGCCATCGGCGTCCAGCGTACCGCCAAAATCGAATAACACCGCACCGCGAGAGTCCCTCGCGCGCTCATCACCAGCATCGACCAGGACCACTCCGGGCGGACACCACACTACTGTATCGTAACCGTAACATCGGGGCAAGCGCTTCCGGCGTCGAACTATACACGCGAGCAGGGACGATCGGCTTGCCATGTAGCGCACACCGTCGTTACAGAAGCCGGTTTCGGTCGTTACACGGCGCCACGGCATACCCCACGACCGACCAGCACCGACGGCGGGCGCCGTCGTGGAGTGATGGCGCCTCGATTCGGGATCGCACTCAGATGCCACGCAGGCCCCGCGGCGTGCCTGTGCCGGCGGTACGCCGCCACGCAAGTTCGCCGCTGTTTCACCACGCGCGCCTGATCGCACGTCGTAACACGTGTCGCCCGGCCGAGTGATACGCATTGCGGCATCGGTGCCACAATGGGCGTCAGTCCCTCTCGCAATGCGCGTGAGCCTCGGCAGCCTGCAATGTAAGAATAGGCGACAGCGTCGACGAACCCTGCCCGTAGACCCGCGAAATGGGCCTTCGCTTAAAAGGCCGGTTCCGCAGGTCGCGTTTCACCGGGTCAACTCGCCGCCCTCCCGGACGGCCCCGTTGCTGCAAAAGAGAGGGCCGAACCGGCAGGGAGCCGGGATATGGCACAGGAGGGCTGGCGTGGACGGCAGACTGTCCGTGCTGGCAATCCGCTGTCTCTCGGGGCCGCGAGCGTTTTGGCTCGCGTAGTTGTCGGACCCTCACACCGCGAGCGTTGGCATGACACGGTGCACAACGATGGCACGTCGGGCTGCGGTGACGCTGGTTGAGCTCATGATCGTGCTCACGATCGTCGGCATCGGCTCCGCAGTCGCACTGTGGAAACTCGACATCGCGTCATACCAGACCCTGGGTGACATGCAGGCTATCGGGTCGGCGTTCATCGCGGCCCAGCGGCAAGCCGTCGCGCATCAGTGCAACGTCATCGTCACGTTCGATACGACCGCCCGAGTAGTCCACTTGATCGTGGATGCGAACAACAACGGGTTGCAGGACCCGGGCGAGCACGAGACGGCGTATGCGCTCGGTGATCGCGTGCGATTCGGCATGGGGGCGACGCCGCCCGGTGACATTGGCGCCGGGCCGATCACCTTCAACAACACGACAAACGGTCTGCCGTCGGTGACGTTCTTCCGCAACGGGGCCGCGAGCCAAGCTGGCGGCGTCTACATCACGTCGATGCGTGAGGCGATTACCAACGATCCGCAGTACGCTGGCCAGACACACATGATCGAGGTCGCCCGCGCCACCGGCCACGCTGACTGGTGGCACTACGACCCCGGCACCGCCGTCTGGGTGAGGGGGTTCTGATGGCGACGCGACAGATTCGCTCCGGCTTTTCGCTCGTCGAGGTGATGGTGGCGCTGGTCATTCTCACCATTGTCGTCGCCGGACTCGCGGGCACGACGGTCACCTTCCAGCACCAGATGGCGCTCGGCCAGATCGAAGCGCGAGCCCAGGCCATTGCCAACTCGCAGCTGGCCCAGATCCGCGCCTCTCCGGACTACACGCAGCTGTCGACGTTCGCCGGCACGCAGACCAACTACCCGACGACCGGGTGGTCGCTGCAGACGCAGGTGAATCGTGACACGTCCGCAGTGACCGACTGCGTCACCCCGCCATGCGCCAACAACGATGTCACCCGCGTCATGGTGAGTGTGACGGCGCCGGGGCTGTCGCTGCCCGTCGTGCTGTCGTACTCCGTCGCGCCGTAGTCGCTCGAGCATCCTGGAGGCCGTGATGTCGGACCACCCACTCGATCCGCAGGGACGCTCGGCACCTTCCGCGCGCCGTCGTGGTATGACCCTGATGGAAGTCATGATCGCTATGGTCATGATGGCCCTCGTGCTCGGCGCGGCCATGAGCTTCTTCGTGAGTCAGTCGCGATCGTACAGCGCTGCGGCCAAGGCATTCAACCAGGTGCAGAACGTGCGCTTCGGTGCTGACCTCCTCGACCAGCACCTCCGCGCGGCCGGGGCGAACACGACGCCAGGCCAGCCTCCACTGGTGTATCTGAGCCCCAGCGCATTCGCGTTCAACGCCGACTATTCCTCCAACATCCCGGGGACGACGGCGATCTTTTATAACCCGGGCGCGCCTTCGCTGGAGACGGAAGGCGTGCTCTCGGCCAACCAGTTCAACCTGCCGGGTGTGGCGCCCGCCTACGCCTATCCGACGGTGGATTACGCGATCGCGCCCGGTGTGCCCAGCCCGGCCGAACTCATCACCTTCTGGTTCCAGATCGACAGCACCTCGCCGGTGCCGGGGACATACGCGCTGTATCGTGAGGTGAACAACGGCACGGTGGAGGCGGTCGTCCGAAACATCCTGCCCGACAGCGTCCCCTTCTTTCAGTACTACAAGCTCGTGACCAACAGCGTCACCGGCTTGCAGTCGCTGGCGCTCGTCACGCCAGCCGAGCTCCCGGCTGCGTATACGAACACGCTCATGATCGACAGCATCCGCGCGGTCCAGGTGACGTATCGCGTGTCCAACGGCGACACGGGCGCCGCTCAGCGGATTCAGTCGTTCAGTCTCACGTCGGCGCTTCCGAATCTTGCGAACCCGGCGCTGGCCACATGTGGTAACCAACCGCAGCCAGTGCCATCTGTCACTGCGACTCTCTCTGGGACTGCTCCCAACGACAGCGTCACCGTGGCATGGCAGCCGAGCCCCGACGAATGGAGTGGTGAGCGCGACATCATGCGGTACATTGTCTGGCGCCGTTTGGCAACTGACTCCACGTGGAACACTCCGTTTACGGCGGTGCCGAACGGACAGACGAACTACTCGTTCGTCGATCTGACTGCGCCCCATGGCGTCGGCGTCGAGTACGCCGTCTCGGCGCAGGACTGCACGCCTTCGTTCTCGAACCCAGTGAGTAGCAGTTTTGTGACGCCATGATCGGTTGCGCTCCTCGTGCTTTCTCGAACCGGGATCTGACTATGATCCGTCATACATCACCGTTCCCGCGCGGCAAGCGCGGCGCGACGCTCGTCGCGGTTCTCCTCATTGCGCTCGTTGTCGCAGCGATCGTGGTGTTGGCAGCTGCGACCACGGCCAACGCGGGGCTGATCGCCAAGAACAGTGCGCGGTCCGGGATTCTCTACGACGCCGCGGAGTCGGGCATCGCGGAAGCACAGAACTGGATCAACACGCATCCCAATCAGCTGCCGTTCCGCAGTGCCGACAGCGGCGAGATCGCGCTCGAGAACAACGTGCAGGTGAACGATGCGCTCGGAAACCCGATGCCAGGCGTCTACCGTACCACGTGGATCGGTAAGGGCGGTAGCCGCACGGGCGAGTTCGGCATCTTCGGCGCCATCGTCAGCCAGGTGACCGATGCGGTCGGCAACACGGTCGTACACCGTGCGGCGATCTATCAGGATACTTTCGCCAAGTACGCCTATTTCTCGAATAGCGAAGGCGGCATCTACTTCGGCGGTGGCGACCAGATCTTCGGGCCGGCCCATTCCAATGACTTCATTCGCATCGCACCGTCAGGGGTGGAATTCCACAGCCAGCTGACGACCTCGAAGACGATTACCACCGGCCTCGCCTACGGCATCTTTGACCAGGGCTACCAACAGCACGTGCCCGTGATCACTCTCCCGAGCGTGTCGTCTCTCACGTCGCTCAAGGGTCTGTCTGACGTCGGCAACGTCACGGTGCTCGGGAGTGGCACCGTGGGCAATGGGTACCAGGCCACCACCCGCATCGAGTTCGTCTCCGTCGATCTGAACAATGACGGGGACTCGACCGACCCGGATGAAGGGTTCATGCGCGTCTTCCAGAGCACGGACCCGCGGTATGTCGTCGCCGGCACCTTCGGAACGAACGACTACGGCGACGTCATGAATAGCGGCAACACCAACTGCGGTTCCTACAACCCTGCTGACACCACCTTCACCCCGGTGAGCGCGATGACCGCGCTGACTGCAGCCCAACGCGACTCGGCCATGGGGAACGGGTTCGGAGACTGCTATCTGGGCGGTGATGAGCACCTCAATAGCACCCCCCATCAAGCTGGCACCTTCGTGGCGACTGGCTGGCCGGGCAGCGGTCAGTGGCTGCCCAACCCTATGCCGTATGATCCGCGGCTCGGACAGGCGGGCGCCAAACGACAGGACTCCCTCTATCTCTGGCCGATCACCCACGCCGAGAACGTCAATTTCAAAGGCGTCGTCTTCGTTGACGGCAAGGTGGCCGTCAGCGGGAAGTTGCGCGGCCGACTGACGCTCGCGTCGCCGTACAACATCATTTTCGTCGGCAACATGAAGTTGCAGACCGACCCCGCCGTCGGCACGTGCCCGGACTACATCGGAGCGTTTGCCGCCGACGACGTCGTCGTGGCGGACAACATGCTGCTGTCGCCTCAGGCAGCATCCTCGACGCCAGGCGACTCAGTGTGGCGGTTCCAGCCGCCTGCGCCGACGCAGTCGACCTATTTGCAGGTTTCTCTGCTCGCGTTGAACAAGTTCCAAGTCCAGAACTACACGGGCGGTGTGATCGACGCTCTGAATTGCGAGACCGTGCCCGCTGGACGTGGTTGTCTGTACCTCACAGGTGGGATCATTCAAGGCACCCGCGGCGCTGTCGGTACCATGTGGCCAGGCGGCGACAGCGGGATGACCGGCTACATCAAGCGATATCAGTACAACATGTGCGGGCTGACGCTGCCGCCGCCGTATTTCCCGACAACCGGTCGCTTCTCGGAGGACCGATCGTTCGAGATGGACCCCATCAACTTCAACGAGCACGCTTGGTTCGTGATCCCGTCGCTGGCGGCGCAAGATTCGTTGTTGATGCTGCCGGTGCCGCCCCCGCCCCCACCGCCGGCGACGCCGCCGACGGGTCCTCCGCCGCCGGTGACGCCGCCGCCGGTACCGCCGCCGGTGACGCCTCCGCCGCCGCCGCCACCACCGGTGCCGCCGCCACCGCCCCCACCGGTGACGCCGCCTACGGGACCGCCGCCGCCGCCTCCGCCGCCGCCGCCCCCACCGCCGCCACCGCCGCCGCCGCCGCCACCGCCGCCGCCGCCGCCACCGCCACCGGTGACGCCGCCGCCGCCGCCGCCGCCCCCGGCGCCCCCGCCGGTGCCGATCGTGGACTAAGGCCGAGCGGAGTAGCAGGGCAGAAGGTGAAACGCGAAGGGCCTGTGGCAGAACACCGCCACAGGCCCTTCTCTTGTGAGGGCGTTAACGAGGGAACCGGTCGATCGGCGGGTAGGGGCGACGCAATGCGTCGCCCGCCGTTTCGTGGCATTGCCACGAAAATTTGACGGTTGCATTGGGCACGGCGCGGCCGACGTTGTGTCCCGCCTCGCCGCATCGCAGGGCGACGCATTGCGTCGCCCCTACCCGCCGGGTTGCCTATGTCGTGGTTATTCCCAGACCCCAGACCCCTGACCCCTGATGTTTCGCTGCCTTACAGCGTGAACGGCAGCTCGACCCTCTCGCCGCCGCTCCGACGGCCGGGACGCTTCAGCCAGTGCCACTGGCGGGCTGCATGATCGACGGCTGCGGCGCGCGCAGCGTCGGCCTGGGGGTCCAACGTGCTCGCTTCGCAATAGCGGCACACATCCCGTGGCGCAGCGAATTCCTCGACGCTCGTGGCGAGTTGCGCCACGCCGTCAGCCGTGTGCGTCTCGACGCGCTCGAAGACGATATAGTCGCCGCTTTCGGAAAACATGATCTCGACATCTACCGCCCGGGACCCTTGTTCTCGCTCATCGACGGATTCGGCTCGGCTCGAGCCGATCGTCCACCCCATGAATGACAGAGCTGGCCCACTGTCGCTCAGCAGGACCAAGTGTGACGGGCCGCCGAATAGCCGATCCGCTCGGGCGAGTGGATCGGCGTCGGCCGCCGCGGCAGCAGCCTGCCGCGCCGATGGCGCGGCCGGCGACCCTGGCTTGGATTGCGCGAGCTTCAGAGAGCGCATAGTTGAGGGGGAGACCGGAAGACTCGGGCGGGCCACCACCCTCACGAAGTGTGAGAAAACGGCCTCGCCGTGCATCGGTCACAATGGCAAACAACGGGCCGCTGCTGAGCCTGGTGTCCTCACCATGCTCGCCTTGCTAAGTCGCACTGGGATTTAGAGTTGCAATGATCGCGCGAGCGCGATGTTCGCGGACATCCCGGCCCAGTGCCGATGGAACGCCGCATTGTGAGAGAAGTCTCGCCAATCGCCGACCGAGCCCAGACCCGCCCAGATTGCCGAGCAGAAACAAGACAGTGGCGCAGTAGACGAACCGCTCCCGGGGGCGTCTACTCTCTACGTTGTGCTCTCCCACTTGCCAGCGCCCGCGGGCGCTCGGGGGCTCCCGTGAACGAAACGTGGCACACGATTCTGCAGGATATGCTGGTGCCTGGAGTGCCGCTCCTCGAAAAGGTGTTCCGGACATTGGCGGTCTACGCCTTCCTTTTGGTCGGCCTCCGGCTCGCCGGCAAACGGGAACTTGGGCAGCTCAATCCGTTCGACCTCGTCGTGTTGCTCGTCCTCTCGAACACGGTGCAGAATGCGATCATCGGCAACGACAACTCACTGGTGGGAGGATTGCTTGGCGCGGCCATCCTCCTGGTTGTCAACTACGGCGTGGTCAGGTTTCTCTACGGCCACCCGGCGCTCGACCGACTAATGGAGGGAGATCCCGATGTCCTGGTGGAGGATGGCCGGATCAAACGGCATTGGCTGGAACGCGAGATGATTACCCAGGCGCAGCTCGAGTCGGCGGCGCGGCGGCAAGGGATCGAGCACTTGCACGACGTGAAGATCTGTCGACTCGAGACAGGGGGCGCGCTGACGTTCGTCGCGCGCGAGCCGACGATTGACGACCACCGGCACCGAGCGATCCTCGACCGACTCGCCGCGATCGAGACGCGCCTCGGCGTGGCGTCTCCAGGCGCTCACTCGACCGACGGAGCGCGGTAGACGACATGGCGAGCCACGCACGGTCGCGACTCCAACTCATCGGGCCACTATGGGCGTCCCGGCAACCTTTGGGGAGGGCGACGCATCCGTCGCCCCTACTAGTCGCCCGCTGGTTGCTCTCCGGGCACCAGCTCCGCGACGACGGCGCTGTCGAGCGGTCCCAACCGGCGCAGCGCAGGCCAGTGCCACGCAATGGCGGCCACGACCAGCAGCGTGCCAATTGCGCCCGACACGACCGACGCCACCGGGCCAAACGCGCCAGCAACTGCTCCCGATTCGAAACCGCCGAGCTGATTCGATGTACCGATGAACAGATTGGCGATGGCACCGACTCGGCCACGCATCTCGTCTGGCGTCAGGAGCGGTACCAGCGTGGCACGGACCACCACGCTCACCATGTCGAAAGCGCCCAGCGCGATCAGCATGGCGAGCGACAACGCGAACGATCGCGAAAGGCCAAAGACGAGGGTTGCGACTCCGAACCCTGCCACCGCCCAGAGCAACGTTCGACCCGCCCGCTGCATGGGCGGCCGCGACGCCAGCAAAGCCGCCATGATGACCGCGCCCATCGAGTCGGCTGCATTGAGCCACCCGAGGCCAGTCGGTCCCACACCGAGGATGTCTTTGGCGTAGATCGGTAGCAGCGTCGTCGCACCGCCCAGAAGGACCGCGAACAGATCGAGGGTGATCGTGGCGAGAATCATTGGTGTGTTCGCCACGAACCGCACGCCGGCGGCGAGCGCCGCGAGGGTCAACTCCGAGTGCAAGCGCGCGACCGGTCGGGGTCGAATGGCGGCGGCGAGAAAGAAGAAGACGGCCGATCCCGCCGCCGCGCAGGCGTATACCGCCACTGCGCCACCGAGAGCAGCGATCATCGCCCCGCCGATCGCCGGGCCGACCACGGCAGCCAGCTGCCAGCCGCCGCTGTTCCATGTGATCGCGTTCGCGAGGATGTCGGCGGGCACGAGGGATGGGAGCAACGCGTTCCGAGCGGGAGCCTGAAAGGCGCGCGCGATGCCGTTCACGAGGATGCAGCCGTACAGGGCGATGATCGGCGCGTGCCACCAGGACACGAGCGCGAGACCGAGTGAGCTGGCGATGTATGTCGCTTGCGCGGCCATAAGCACATGCCGGCGATCGCGCGTGTCGACGACGTGGCCAGCGGGCAGCGCGAGCGCGACGAGGGGCACGACGCCGACGAGCCCGAGCATCCCGAGCGCATAGGCCGAGTGGGTGCGCTCGTAGAGCTCCCAGCCGATCGCAGTGGTCTGCATCTGCAGACCGACCGTCGAGACGACGTTCCCGACGAGCAGTAATCGGTAGTCGCGCCACCGCAGGGCGGCTGACGGCACATGCACTCGGGCAATCTAGCCGGTACCTTGGATGCTGGACGTTGGACGCCGGCCGTTGGACGTTGGAGGCTAGACGTTGGACGTTGGACCTCACTGCGCGATGACCGACATTCTCTGGGAGTTGCCTGCCGCCGCCAAACGGCGCACGTGGATGGCGGCGTTCATTGACCAGGTCCGGAACAGCGACGCGCCGGAGCTTCCGCCTGCCGACGCAGTGGAGGCGTTCGCGGCCTTGCACCGGTGGTCGGTGGACCGGCTGGATCGCTTTTGGCCGCAGGTCTGGCGCTTCTGCGGGATCGTATCCGGGGATAGGCTCGACGATCTCGCGTCGAACGTCGGTATCGGCCTCGATCACATGGGACCGCCCAATGCGACGGGCGGTCCGCGATTTTTCCCGACGGCATCGCTCAACTACGCCGAGAACCTGCTGCGCCACGACGATGAGACGCCGGCCATCATCGCATGGAACGAGATCGGGCCGCACCAACGGCTCACGCATGCCGAGCTCCGAGTGCGCGTGGCCGCATGCGCGGCCGCGTTGCGTGCTGTGGGCATCGGCGTGGGCGATCGCGTCGTGGGGTACCTGCCGAACATCCCAGAGACGGTCATTGCGATGCTGGCCACCGCCGCCATCGGCGCCGTCTGGTCGAGCTGCTCTCCGGATTTCGGACCGGCGGCGGTCATCGATCGCTTCGGGCAGATTGGGCCCAAGGTGCTCTTCACGGCGGATGGCTATCGCTATGGCGGGAAGCGAATCGACCTTCGCGCGCGCATTTCGGCCCTGACCGACGCGCTGCCTGGTGTGATCCACGTCGTCGTCGTGCCCTACCTCGACCCTGGTCCCGATATCGCCGCGATTCCGAGGAGCAGTCTCTGGTCGGAGTTTCTGGCGGCAGCCGACGCCAGGCTCGAGTTCGCGCGCGGTCCCTTCGACCAGCCGGCGGCCATTCTCTATTCGTCGGGGACTACAGGACTGCCGAAGTGCATCGTGCACGGTGGCGGGGGCATGCTGCTCCAGCTGATGAAGGAGCACGTGCTGCACGTCGACATTCAGCGGCGAGATCGTGTGTTCTACGCCACGACCTGCGGCTGGATGATGTGGAACTGGCTGGTGACCGTGCTGGCGACCGGTGCGGCCATCGTCCTCTACGACGGGGCGCCGCTGCCGCCGACGCGACCTGCCGTGCTCTGGGATCTCGCGGCCGCCGAGGGGATCACGGTATTCGGCACGAGCGCGAAGTATCTTGCACTGGCTGAGAAACTCGGCCTCAGCCCCGCTCGGACGCATGACCTGAATGCCCTGCGCGCCATCCTGTCGACCGGTAGTCCGCTGGCACCGCAGTCCTTCGACTATGTGTATCGCCACATCGCCGCCGATGTCCATCTGGCGAGTATCAGCGGCGGCACCGACATCGTATCGTGCTTCGTGCTCGGCAACCCACTCTCGCCCGTTCGGCGAGGCGAGATTCAGGGGCGCGGGCTTGGTATGGGTGTCCAGGTGTTCGATGCGGCGGGTCGCCCGCTAGTCGACGAGCCCGGGGAGCTGGTCTGTACGCGTCCATTTCCCAGTATGCCTGTGTCGTTCTGGAATGATCCTGACGGATCCAAGTACCGTGCGGCGTACTTCGATCGATACCCGGGCGTGTGGTGTCACGGAGACTGGGCGCGACTCACACCCACGGGAGCGGTGGTGATCTACGGGCGAAGCGACACGACGCTCAACCCGGGTGGCGTGCGGATCGGGACCGCCGAGATTTACCGCCAGGTCGAGCATCTTCCCGAGATCGTCGAGAGCGTCGTCGTCGCACACGAGGTGGCGGCCGCCCCTGAGCGAGCGCGGGACGTGATCGGGGATGCGGAAGTCGTACTTTTCGTACGACTGGCGGAGGGCCGAACGCTGGACGACGCCCTCGCCGCCCGCATCAGAGACGTCATCCGGGTCAACACGAGCCCACACCACGTCCCTCGTCGCATCCGACAGGTCCAGGACATTCCGCGGACCATCAGCGGAAAGATTGCCGAACTCGCAGTACGAGACGCCCTGCACGGGCGGCCAGTCAAGAATACCGATGCGCTCGCCAACCCGTCATCGCTCGAGGAGTATCGAGCCCTAGCGGGGAGGCTAGATTGGTAGAGGGGAACGCTCAGATCGGGGGACGAATGGCAACGCAGACCGCTCCGGTCGCTCGCGAAGCGACCGATACGTTTCCAATCAATGGCACCGACTACGTAGAGTTCTACGTAGGCAATGCGAAGCAAGCCAGTGTGTACTACCGGACGGCGTTCGGCTTCCGCCTCCTGGCCTACCGCGGCCCCGAGACGGGCGTTCGAGACCGGGCGAGCTACATCATGGAGCAGGACAAGGTCCGCCTGGTCCTCACGACGCCGCTGCAGCCGACCGGTCCGATCGCTGCGCACATCGCCAAGCACGGCGACGGCGTGCGGGACATCGCCCTGTGGGTCGATGATGCGCGCCGGGCCTTCGAGTTGGCCGTCGAGCGAGGAGCCACCGCGGTGCAGCAGCCGACCGTGCTCCGCGACCAGGACGGGGAAGTGGTGACCGCCGCGATTCAGACGTACGGCGACACGATCCACTCGCTTGTCGAGCGGCGGAACTATCGGGGCGCTTTCATGCCGGGGTGTCAACGCGTTGAATCGCGATACAATCCGCCCTCGGTCGGCCTCAAGTACATCGACCACTGTGTTGGCAATGTCGAGTTGGGCGCGATGAACCGATGGGTCGAGTTCTACGAGCGAGTGCTGGGGTTCTACAACCTCATCTCGTTCGACGACAAGGCCATCTCGACCGAGTATTCGGCGCTGATGTCCAAAGTCGTGGCCAACGGCAACGGGCGGATCAAGTTCCCACTCAACGAGCCCGCGCAGGGGAAAAAGAAGTCGCAGATCGATGAGTATCTGGAGTTCTACGGCGGACCGGGCGTTCAGCACATTGCCATTGCGACCGACGACATCGTGACGACCGTGCGCGCGCTCCGTGATCACGGTGTCGAGTTTCTCCGTGTGCCAACGACCTATTACGACACGGTGCTCGACCGCGTCGGTCGCATCGACGAGGACATCACGCCGCTGCGTGAGCTCGGTATCCTGGTCGATCGCGACGATGAAGGCTATCTGCTGCAGATCTTCTCGAAACCCGTGGAAGACCGCCCGACGCTCTTCTACGAGATCATTCAGCGAAAAGGTGCGAAGAGCTTTGGCGCTGGCAACTTTAAGGCCCTGTTCGAGGCGATCGAGCGCGAACAGGCCCTGAGGGGCAACCTCTGATGCCGATCTACCACACGCTCGGTCAGATTCCGCGAAAGCGACACACAGTCTTTCGCCGGCCCGACGGCGGCCTGTACGCCGAGGAGCTCATGGGGCATGAGGGGTTCACGGGAACGTCGTCGCTCCTCTACCATACCCACCCGCCCACGACGGTCAAGGCGGTGCGCCGGATCCGCGACCTGGCGTACGAGGCCGACGGCGATGAGACGCTTCGGCATCGCCATTTCCTCACCTCGCGACTGCGCCCGGGTGGGAGCCCCACACTCGACCGCACGCCCCTGTTGTTCAATCAGGATGTGGCGATGCTGTTCGTTGAGCCCGACGAGCAGGATCCGCACTTCTACAAGAACGGCCAGGCCGATGAGTTGGTGTACGTGAGCAAGGGCAGCGGTGTGTTGGAGTCGGTGTTTGGCGATCTCCCGTACCGGGAGGGCGATTACCTGGTCATTCACCGCGGTATCACACACCGGTTCAAGCTCGACATTGCGGCCGGGCCAACGAAGTTCCTCGTGATCGAAAGTCGGGGGCACGTGCGGTGGCCCAAGCGCTATCGCAACGAGTTCGGCCAGCTCCTCGAGGGTGCTCCGTACTCGGAGCGTGACATCCGGCGGCCCGGCGAGCTGCGCACGGTCAATCAGATGGGTGACTTTCGGATTCTCGTCAAACACTACAACGGACTGAGCGAGATCATTCTCGATCACCATCCCTTCGACGTCGTCGGATGGGACGGATACTTCTACCCATGGGCGTTCAACATCCACGACTTCGAGCCAATCGTAGGTCGGGTGCATCAACCGCCGCCTGTGCACCAGACCTTTCAGGGTGACGGGTTCGTGGTCTGCTCTTTTTGTCCGCGGCCGTTCGACTTCGATCCGAACGCGGTCCCGGCACCCTACAACCACAGCAACGTCGACTCGGATGAGGTGCTGTACTACGCCTCCAGCGAATTCATGAGCCGCAAGGGCATCGAATTCGGGAGTATCACCCTGCATCCCGATGGGATTCCCCACGGCCCCCATCCGGGTCGGGCAGAAGCCAGCATCGGGGCCAAGTACACAAACGAGCTGGCCGTGATGATGGATTCATTCAGGCCGCTCAAGATCGCGAAGTCAGCCTTGGCGGTCGAAGACCCGAATTACCACCGGTCGTGGGTCGAGGCGCAGCACGTGGAGTTCAATCCGCCGACGACGTAGCTGGGGACTGCAGTGAACGGGTCCTGTGCACCGGTACCTCCGTGACGCCGCCCGAGACGATGAATGCCATGACTTCCGGACTCTCGGCATCGAGGCGTTGCAGGACGCCGACTGGGTAGATGACCAACCGGCCCGACAGGCTGTACGAGAAGGGCAGATAGACGGTGACATGATCGGCGAGGCCGAGCTGTGCCAGCGATTCCTGGGTGATGAATCCCAGCGCACGGCCTTGGCCGCTCGGGTCGACGGGAACGAGCACGGGCGCATTGAATCGCCGATGCTCGCCAACGAAGGCATTGAGCAGATCTTTAGTGGCAGAGTACAATAGCCGCACGAAGGGCAGGCGATTGACCGCGGCATCGACCGCCGAGAGCAGGCTGGTGGACAGAATCGTCGAGGCAAGGAACCCAATGAGGGTGATCACCGCCACGGTCACCGCGAACCCCAGCCCGGGCACCGGGAGTCGGAGCCACCCGTCGATGGTTTGGAAGATGTAGATGCAGGCGTACGCGGTCACTGCCAGCGGCGCGACGAACACGAGTCCGCGGAGGAAGTACGAGAGGAGTCGGCGCATGGCGGTAACTTACACGCTCGATGGGCGCTGGCAGGCGCCGACGGCATGTCGACGCACAGCGGCTATCCGGCAGTCCATCGCGTGGCTGGTTGCCGTGGCGTCGCTGGCCGGTTGCGCGAGCGGGGGTTCCCCGTTGCGGGCGCCGCCGCTCGCGCCGGGTTCTACCCCGGAGCCGGTCCGGTACGAGGTCGTCGTGTCAGGGGGCCGACCAGATGTGCGCGAACGCCTCATTCGCGAGCTCTCCGACTCGTTGTTTCACGTCACTCCGTCCGAGGCCGGCCCGATCATGGCCTACAACTTGGCACGGCTCGTCAAGGTGCACGTGGACCTGAAAGGGGTCGGCAAGGACTCGACGCGTGTCGGGCTGACGGGCGAGCTGTATGTGGGCGACAGTACGCGCCGCGACAGTATCTCGGGGCTCCCGGAGCGATGGCGTCTCATCACCGCAACCGACTCTCGCTCGCTCGTGTTGCGCGACCTCGCGCGAGCTGCGCGGGCGAATCGCGGCGACCTGCCATTCGCTGAGCCGACTGGCGAGGCGGACGCCAGTCCGGCTGATCGTGGTGTGGGCGGGTCCACAGCGGACCCGCGGGTCGTGGCCGTCCTCGCGGGCACGCCGGTGGGCCAGGCGGTCGACGTGTGCCGCAGTGCATCAGTGCCCCGCGGCTGGTTGATCCTGTACTGGTCGCTTGATCGCACGCGGTGCACCCACCTCTCGGACAGCCGCTATCCAGACGAACCCAACGTGATGCGGATCGAGCGCGAATGGTGACGAGCGTGAAACGCTCGTCGGCAGCGCCTCGTCATCCAGTGTGCCCCCGCCCACCGCGCCCGAGCCGAGCCTCGCTCCGACGCTGATCCCCCGGCTGACGCCCAATGGCGGGGGACGGCTGTCTGCCCCGCGCGAGCTCACGACTCTCGAGGGGCTCGCGTTCCTCGACGTCAATGATGGGGCGGAGCGCCGCGGCGCCCGGTTGCGCACGAAGATCATTCTCTTCGTCATCGTGTCGCTGCTACCGGTGTTCTTCATCCTCAGCGCCGTGTATCTCCCACGCGAGTTCTGGGAAGTGCAGCTGGCGGAGGCTCGCGAGAGCGCCGGCACCGTCGCGGCGATCATCGGGCGCCATGCGACCGCGGAGGAGATCGACGACGCATTCGGGGCGTCGCTGGGCCAACTCGTGTTTCTGGGGGTCGTGGACTCGACGGGTCATGTGGTCCTCGTGCGGTCCTCGCGGACCCAGCGCACGGCGCCCCCCGAGGTCATGGCAGCGCCGTTCCTCGATGGCCTGCGCCGCGACCAGGAAGGGACGCTCTGGGTCGTGCGCCCGACGCGAGACCGGCAGCGTGTGGTGCTCGGCTGGTCGCTCGAACGTGCAACCGCAGCGTGGTACAAGACCCGCACGGTGTTTGGCGGGGCCACGTTTGCCGCTGTGGCCATCGCCTCGCTCATCGCCTATATGCTCTCGCGATCCGTGACGCGACCGCTCGAGTCTGTGACTGTCTCGCTGGACCAGCTGACCCGCCAACCCCGCTGGGACCTCCGGACGCGGGTCGCCGTTCGCACACAGGATGAAATCGGTGACCTGGCCGTGTGCGTCAACCGCTTCATCGCCGAGCTCGCGCAGGTCGTCGCGGCGACGCGGACGAGCGCGGAACAGGTCGTACGGCGGACGGAGGATCTGAGCGCTTCGACGCAGGAGCTCAGTGCATCCGGCCAGGAGCTCACGGCGACCGTCGAGCAGGTGGCGACCGATGCTGCGGCGCAGGCCACCGCCGCCACCCGCACGCGAGAGGAGGCCATCGCCGCAGGCGCTGCGGCGGAGGCAGTTTTGGCCAGAGTCGGCGAGGCCGATGCGATCGCGGAAGACACGCTGCACGCGGCGCAGGCGGCCCTGTCGGGCGTGGCCGATGCCGACGCGGCGATCGAACGCATTGTGGCCGCGGCCGCGGAGGCGCGGGGCAGCTTCACGGAAGTGGAACAGCGGCTGCGCGCGATCGCGGGAGCGACGACGAGCATCGCCAGCATCGCCCATACGACCAACCTGATCGCGCTCAACGCCGCGATCGAGGCCGCGCGTGCCGGTGAGCATGGCCGGGGATTCGCAGTGGTGGCCGATGAGGTGCGCAAACTCGCTCGCGCGTCTGCGCGACTCGTGGAGCAGATCCGTGGCGAGGTGGTGCTGATTCAACAGGGTACGCGTGCCACCGCGAGTGATCTCGAACGTGCGAACGACGAGGTCATGGCTGGCAGGAAAGTCATCGCGACCACTGCCACGGCCATTCGGCAGTCGGCAGCGCGCGTCGATGAAGCTGCGACGATCGTGCGCGGAGTCGCCGAGCTCGCGAATGCACAGCGCGAAGCCGTGCGCCGTATCGAAGGGCAGGCGGCCCACGTGGCCGCTCTGTCCGGCAACCAGGCGACCGCGGCCGCGCAAATGGCGGCGTCAACCGGCGGCCAGGCCTCGGTCATCGCCACCGCAGTGGCCGACCTGAGCGCCTTGCAGCGCGTGGTGGTCGAGCTGCTGGACGCCGTCGACCGGTTTCAGGTGTAACAGGGGGTCTGGGACGGCCGCGCTAGCGGCCGTCCCCCTGTAGTTTTCCCTCGTGAACGCGGCGATCCAGACACGAGCCTTGCGGAAAGTGTACGTGGGTCCGCCGTCCGCGGCCGGCAGGGACGGACTGGGCGGCCGCCCCGGTGGAGCTCAGCGCGCACAGTCGACTGGCGCCCGAGGGGCGGGTCCGTCGCGCGATATCGTGGCACTCGTGGGACTCGACCTCGACGTGCGATCCGGCGAGTTCTTTGGACTGTTGGGTCCCAACGGCGCGGGCAAGACCACGACGATCGGCATCCTGACAACACGCGTGCGGCCAACGGGCGGCGAGGCCACCGTGGCCGGAGCCGATGTCCGCGCGACACCCGTGACCGTCCGCCAGCGCATTGGCGTCGTCCCGCAGCGTCCGAATCCGGACCGCAGCCTCAGCGTGCTGGAAAATCTGGTCTTTCATGCCGCGTACTTCGGTGTCCGGAACGGCCCTGCGACCGCGCGCGCGGGACTACTCCTCGAGCGATTTGGAATCGCCGACAAGGCCAGGGCGAAAGTCGACGAGCTGTCCGGTGGCCAGCAGCAGCGGTTGATGATCGCGCGCGCGCTGATCCACGAGCCGACCGTGCTCTTCCTCGATGAGCCCACAGTCGGTCTCGATCCGCAAGCCCGACACGCGCTGTGGGAGATCCTGCGCGAGCTGCATGCGCAGGACCGCACGATCGTCATGACTACGCACTACATGGACGAGGCCGACCAGCTGTGTGAACGACTCGCCATCGTGGATGGAGGTCGGTTGCTCGCTGTGGACACGCCCAGCGCGCTCAAGGCCCAGGCGCCGGGCGGCACACTGATCGAGCTCACGCTCGACGGTGACGCGGCCACTCCCGCGGCCCACGCGCGGGCACTTCCGAACGTGCTGTCGGCGGACGCGCGTGGCGCGTTACTGCGGGTCTACAGTGCCCGGGGCGGCCAGATCATTCCGGCACTCATTGAGGTCACACAGGCCACGGGGCGCACGGTCACGAACATTCACCTGGCGAGCCCGAGTCTCGAGACGCTGTTCATTTCCCTGACGGGACACGGCTTGATCTCTGACCAGCGGGGCGGAGCGGCGTCGTGACCACTGGCGTCGACATCGTCCCGCGCGTCGGTACTCCCGGCGTCGCTCGGCGCATTGCGCCGCCGCCGCGCGCCCTCTGGGTCTTCGGTGCGCTGCTCCGGCGGGACGTCCGCGTGCTGCGTCGCGAGTTGCCGTATTTTCTCGTCCGCACCGTGATGCAGCCGATGCTCTTCATCGTGGTGTTCGGCGCGTTGCTGCCGAAGATGGGGTTCGTCCGCGGCGGCTACACGACGGCGCTGCTGCCCGGTGTCCTGGCGGTCAGCCTGACGCTGTCGGCCATCCAATCCGTCGTGCTGCCGATGGTGCAGGATTTCGGCTGGACGCGGGAGATCGAGGACCGGTTGTTGGCGCCGATCCCGATACCCCTCATTGCGGTCGAGAAAGTCGTGATCGGGGTCGTGCAAGGCGTCATCGCCGGCATCGTCGTGCTGCCCGCCTCACGCCTCATCATGGGCCCGATTCCCGGCCTCACGCTGGCTCATGCGGGCACGGTGGTCGCGGTGACCTTGCTGGGGGCGTCCACGTTCTCCACACTGGGCCTGCTCATGGGATCGGTCATCAACCCGCAGCAAATCGGGCTGATGTTCAGTACCATCGTCGCGCCCATGATTTTCTTTGGTTGTGCGTATTATCCGTGGCGCGGCCTCGATGCGGTGCCGGTGGCGAAATACGCCGTTCTGGTCAATCCGCTCGTCTATGTGGCAGAGGGGATGCGGGCAGCGTTGACGCCGGATGTGCCCCACATGTCGCTGGCTGCAGTCGTCGGGGCGCAGCTTCTGATCCTGATCCTGTTTTTCACGTTGGGACTCCGCAGCTTCATGCGGCGGGCACTGGGGTAACGATCATGGCGATTGCGGGCGGTGTGGCGACTGAGACAGCGAACGGCAGTGGCGCGGCGGCGGTGACAACGGAGGCCGAGCGGCAGGCGGGCCCGGCACGCAGTCTCGGCAGCGGGGCGCTGCCGCACCCGTGGACCATCGAGGATGCGCGGGCGCTCTACAACATTGAAGGCTGGGGGGCGGGGTTCTTCGACGTGAACCCGCGCGGCCACGTCATTGTGCGTCCCGATGCCAGCGAGCCCGATCGCGAGTTGGATCTCTTCGAGATCGTGCACGACCTGGAAGAGCAGGGGCTGGCGCTGCCGGTGCTGCTGCGATTCTCCGACATTCTCCGCTCGCGACTCGCGGCCGTCAGCACCCGCTTCTCCGAAGCGATACAGGAATTCGGATACACCGGCGGCTACACGACTGTGTATCCCATCAAGGTCAACCAGCAGCGGCACGTCGTGGAGGAGATCGTGCGGTTCGGGGCCTCGCACGGCGTCGGATTGGAGTGCGGGTCCAAGCCGGAGCTTCAGGCGGTGCTCGCGATGTCCGAGTCGACCGACCACATCATCGTCTGCAACGGATACAAGGACGAGGAGTTCATGCGATTGGCCCTGATGGGCCAGCGGCTGGGGCATCAGGTGTTCATCGTGCTCGAGCAGTTGAGCGAGATCGATGTGTTGTTGCAGGCGGCCGATGACCTGGGCATCACGCCCACCGCGGGCGTCCGAATCAAGCTGCGGTCTGCCGGGTTCGGGCGCTGGGCGCAGAGCGGCGGTGAGCGATCGAAGTTCGGGTTGACCGCGGCGCAGTTGGTGAAGGCGGTCGATCGGCTGGCCGCCGCCGGGAGACTCGACATTCTCAAGCTGATCCACTTTCACCTCGGCAGCCAGATCAGCGACATCCGCTACATCAAGGCGGGACTGCAGGAGATCGCCCGCTTCTATGCGGAGCTGCGTGCCATGGGCGTCGACATCACGCATGTCGACGTCGGCGGCGGACTCGGGGTGGACTACGATGGCTCGTCGTCGACCGCCGACGCGAGTGTCAACTACACCCTCCAGGAGTACGCCAACGACGTCATCTACGTTCTCGGCGAGACGTGCCGCGAGCTCGAGCTCCCAATGCCGCACGTCATCAGCGAATCCGGCCGCGCGTTGACGGCGCACCACGCGCTCTTGTTGCTCAAGGTGATCGATGTCGAGTCCCAGGCCGAGCCGGCGCTTCCAGAGGTGACCGAGGACGACCATCCGCTGCTGCAGGACATGGCCAGCGACTACCGTGTCCTGGTCAAGCCCGGTGTGCGCGGCCGCCGGGTGGTGGAGGCGTATCACGACGCGACCTTCGACCGGGAACGCGCCCACGAGCTCTTCACGAGCGGCGTGCTCACGCTGAGAGGGCGCGCAGCGGCGGAGCAGATCTACTATTGCATCCTCAATGCGGTCGCCCGGATCGCGGACCGCGACCCGGGACGCTATGACGAGATCCGGCCTGACGTCGAGGCCACGCTCGTCGACCGCTACTTCTGCAACTTCTCCCTGTTTCAGTCGCTGCCGGACAGTTGGGCGATCGACCAGGTCTTCCCGATCATGCCGATCCATCGACTGACGGAGCCGCCGAGTCGGCGCGGCACGATTCAGGACATCACCTGCGACTCGGATGGGAAGATCGACCATTTCGTCCCCCGCGGTCGCGGCCCTGCGCTCAACGTCAATCTCCATCCGCATCGCGATGCGGAGGAATACATCCTCGGCATCTTCCTCACCGGTGCGTATCAGGAGATCCTGGGCGACCTCCACAACCTGTTTGGCGATACGAACGCGGTGCACGTGCGGCTGTCGCCCGCCGGCTACGAAGTCACGGACGTCGTGCACGGCGACACCGTGACGGAGGTGCTCGAGTACGTCCAGTTCCAGCCGTCGGTCCTACTCACCACCTTCCGGCGCAAGGTCGCCGGCGCGAAGGGCCTCTCGCGGCAGGAAGCGAACACCTTCATCGCGGAGTTCGTGGCGGGACTGGAGGGGTACACGTACCTCGAGGGCGAGGCGGCGCAGTGAGCAACTGCAAGACGTTGGACGTTAGACGTTGGACGTTAGAAACAAACCTCGAGGGCCAGCCACGTGCACCGCACTTAGCCCTCAGGTTTGTTCTCCAACGTCCAACGTCCAACGTCTAGCCCTTCGCCTTTTCGAACCGCTTACCCACTTCGCCCCAATTCACCACGCTCCAAAAGGCCGCGATGTACTCGGGACGCCGGTTCTGGTACTTCAGGTAATACGCATGTTCCCACACGTCGAGGCCGAGGAGTACGTCGCCGGGACGGGTGCCATCCATGAGCGGGTTGTCCTGGTTGGGCGTGGACGTGATGGTGAGCTTGCCGCCCTGATGGAGCAGCCACGCCCAGCCTGAGCCGAATCGGCCAGTGGCCGCGGCAGCGAATTGCTCCTTGAACTTGGCGAAATCACCGAAGGAGGAGCGAATCGCCTCGCCCAGCGCGCCTGACGGCTCGCCGCCCCGCTTCGCCGGGTCGAGCCAGAGCCAGAACAGCGAGTGGTTCCAGTGTCCGCCGCCGTTGTTGCGAACCGCGGTGCGCACCGACTCCGGGACCTTGGCCAGTCCCGCCAACAGGTGATCGAGGGATTGACCGGCGAGCTCGGGTGCCTTGCCGATGGCCGTGTTGAGATTCGTGACGTACGCGCCGTGATGCTTGTCGTGGTGAATCTGCATGGTCTGCGCGTCGATGTACGGCTCGAGCGCGTCGAACGCATACGGGAGCGGCGGCAGTGTGAAAGGAGCAGCTGATGGCGCGGCAGTGGTAGCCATTGGACGAGACCCGTTGAGGGTGGGGTATCAGAACAACGCGCGAAAACCTCAGGACGACGACGGCGGCGTGACGACAGCGACCCGGGCGGTGCGGCGCTCCCGCCACCACCCCATGATGCCCGGCACGATGGATACAAAGATCACGCCAATGATCACGAGCTCGATGTGGCGTGCGACGCCCGGCACGTATTGGCCCAGAAAATAGCCGAAACACAGCATTCCCCAGATCCAGGTCGTGCCGCCGAGGACGCTGAACGTGAGGAACGTGCGGTAATCCATTCGTCCCACCCCGGCGACCAGTGGAGCAAAGGTCCGAACGATCGGCACGAAGCGCGCGATGAAGACCGTCTTGGGTCCGTAGCGCGCGTAGAAGTCGTGCGCGCGGTCGACGTACGCGCGTTTGAAGAAGAGCGAGTCCTCGCGGCGAAAGACGCGCGGGCCGGACAGCCGCCCGATCCAGTAATTCGTGTTGTCACCCACGACGGCCGCGACGGCGAGCAGGCCGCAAAGGGCCACGAGGCTCAAGGGCAAGCCCTGTGAGATGAGCAATCCCGCGGTGACGAGCAGGGAATCGCCCGGCAAGAAGAACCCGACGAAGAGTCCTGTCTCCGTGAAGACGATCGCTGCGAGGCCGATATAGCCGGCCCACTGCACGAGCCCAGGCAGGTCCGACAGGCGGTGGATGAGCGCATGTACGAGGTCCATTGGAAGGAAGCTAGCGAACAACCTCGGTACGGGGGCAGACGTTGGACGTTAGACGTTAGACGTTAGACGTTAGACGGCGGAGGAACAGTGTCGAGTCTGGCTTTCTGACCGCAGGCCTGCCTCGAGGTTTGCTTCCAACGTCCAACGTCTAACGTCCAACGTCCGGGGTTCGCCATGTCGTTGCTCGACCGTGTCGTCGTGGTGCTGTACGAGCCTCAAGACCCCGTCAACATTGCCGCGACTGCCCGGGCGATGAAGAACATGGGGGTGTCGGCGCTGCGGTTGATTCGTCCCGTGGCCTACGAGCGCGAGCGATTGGAATACGTCGCACATGGCACGGCGGACTTGATCGCGGCTGCGCGGCACGAGGATGACCTCGACGCGGCGATTGCCGACTGCGCCGATATCGTGGCCTTTACCGCACGGCGGCGCGCGGCCAAGCGGACCGTGCTCACACCCCGCGAGGTGGCCCGGCGATTGCTCGACGCGTCGGCGCAAGGCGACCCGGTCGCCGTCTTGTTCGGACGGGAGGATGCTGGCCTACCAAACGCGGCCGTAGACCGCGCGCGGGCGGTCTGCACGATTCCGACCGCGGCGCACGCGTCCCTCAATCTGGCGCAGGCCGTAGTCATTGCGCTGTACGAGTTGCACCTCGCCGCGGGGGACGCGACGCGGGAGCTCGCCCCGCCCCGGCACGACGTGCCGGCCGCTCGCGCCGAGCAGTTCGAGCAGCTCTTCGCCGACGCCGCGCGTGCGCTGACCGCGATTGACTTCTTCAGGACGCGCTACCCGGAACACATCATGCGGACGGTCCGATCACTCACGAGCCGTGCGGCACCCGACGCACGCGAGATCACATTGCTCCGCGCCATGGCCCTCGAGGTCTTGCGAACCATCGACCGCTTGGGCATCATACCGCGCACCGAATGACTTTGTGAAAAAGTTCACAACGTCGCCGTCTTCCTCGAGCCGATACGGCGGATTGCATTGAATACAAGAAGGAGGCAGTGGGCGGCGATTCCAGCGCTCGTCGCTGTCGTTTTTGCCGTAGCCGCATTGGCGGCGTATCAGGGCGCCTCGTCGCAGCAGGCCGCGACGCCGAAACCTCCCAGCGACACTGTCATCACGCACGACCCAGGACCGGGTCCCTGGGGCTACCACGGCGCGTCGTCCCCGCAGGGGTACAGCCCGGTGCAGCCCATCAAGTTCCCCCACCCGAAGCATGTGCAGGGTTTGGGGATGAACTGCGTGTACTGCCACTTTGCGGCCAACAAGTCGATGGACCCCGGGCTGCCGGCGGTCGGGACCTGCATGGGCTGCCATCAGTTCACGTTCAAGCTGGCCACTCGGCCAGAGATCGTGAAGCTCACCGACTACTACAACAAGAAGCAGCCCATTCCATGGGTTCGCATTCATCGGCTGCCGGAGTACGTCCACTTCCCCCACATGCGCCACGTCAACGCCGGCGTGACCTGCCAGACGTGCCACGGGCAGATCCAGGACATGTACCAGGTCTACCAGTTTGCCTCCCTCAACATGGGCTGGTGCGTCAACTGCCACGTCAATGGCTACACGGCTGCCCAGGGTGACGAAGCGGCCGGCGAGTCCGCGCGGCGCCTCGGCCCGCCCGGCGCGACCTCCGTCGCCAATGTCGGCGCAAATGGAACGACCGAGTCGAAGAACGGCACGCCGGGTGACACGGGCCGCAACATTGGACCGCCGCTGACCGACGAGGTACACCGGGCGCGGTACGACTGCAGCACATGCCACTTCTGACCGCGTATTTCCCGATGAGGGCGAGCTCGTGAGCAACACGTCCAAAACGCCAGCCGCGCCTCCCACCGGCGTCAAGCGGCGGGAGTTCCTCAAGATCCTCAGCGCTGGCACGGCGGCGACGGCCACGGTCGGGTGCGGGTCGCCTCATATCAAGAATCTCGTTCCGTACCTGGTGTCGCCCGATGACACCGTGCCCGGTGTTTCCACATACTTCGCCAGCACGTGCCGCGAGTGTTCGGCGGCGTGTGGGGTCCTGATCGAGACGCGCGACGGTCGCGTCATCAAGCTGGAAGGGAACCCCGCGCATCCACTCAGCCGCGGCGCGCTGTGTGCCCGCGGACAGGCAGCGCCGCAGGGCCTCTACAACCCGGATCGCTACCGGCAGCCCATGCTGCGCCGCGGGACGACGTTGCAGCCTGTCACGTGGGATGAGGCGCTCAAGGCGCTCGGCCAGCGACTGGCGGACCTGCGTACCCACAATCAGGGTGCCGGTGCGGCGTTCGTGAACCTCCACGAATCCGGATCGTTCCCTGCGTTCCTCAACGAGTGGTTGGCCGCCTTCGGCATGCCGGCGCACCTCTCATATGACGCCGAGCTTCCGAGCGCGGTGCTCGCCGCCAACCGCGAGAGTTACGGCGTGGCGTGGCCTGCGCTCGATTTCGGCGCGGCGCGCCTCATCGTGTCGTTCGGAGCTGACTTCCTGGAGGGCTGGGGCGCCAACGTGCCGCAGCAACTCGCCTGGGCCGACGCAAGGGCCAAGCTCGCAGACGCACCCCGATTCATTTATGTAGGGGCCCGGCGCTCGCTGACGGGTCTCAACGCTGATCAGTGGGTGCCTGCCAAGCCCGGCTCCGAGGTAGCGATTGCCAACGCGCTGCTGGGTCACCTCGGTCATGGGACGGGCACGACCCTGGCGCAAGCCGCCGCGGCGAGCGGAGTCGACGAGGCCGTGCTGACGCAATTGGCCAGCGACCTGGCCGCAGCCAAGCCGAGTCTCGTGTTGGCGGGCGGCAGCGCCGGCAATGCGGTCGAGCTTGCCCGCGCCGTCAATGCGGTCAATCAGGCGGCCGGCAACGTGGGGGCCACGATCGACCCGGCCCATGCGATGGAGTCGTTCGACCATGCGGCGACGTACGCCGAGCTACGCGCGCTCGTCGACCGCATGAACCGGGGCGCGGTGCCGCTGCTGTTCGTGCGAGGCGCCAACCCGGCGTTCACCACGCCCAAGGCGCTGGGATTCGCGGCGGCGATGGCCAAGGTGCCGTTCAAGGTGAGCTTCTCGAGCTATCCGGACGAGACCGCGGAGTTGTGCGATCTCGTGCTGCCGGACCACCATGGTCTCGAGAGCTGGGGCGATGCGACGCCCGCCGTCGGTGTGCGGACGCTCCAGCAACCGGGGATGGACCCCGTGTTCGACTCGCGTGCGACGGCCGATGTGCTGTTGACGCTCGCGAAGGCGGATCCATCGATAGCCGCCAAATATCCGTGGCCCGACTATCGCACGTGGCTCATCAGTCGATTCCCCGGCGGCGCGGGAGCGTTTGCGAATGCGCTGACGACAGCGGTGGTGCAAGCCGCGGCCCCGGGGACCGCTCCCGGCCCCGCGCGAGGCGCGCATGCGCTCACCCCGCCAGCCGGTGGACCGAGTGCGACCCCCGCGAAAGCCGGGACCCCCATTGAGCAAACACAGGGCGACTTCTATCTCGTCGTCTATCCGTCGCCGGCTCTTGGTGACGGCCGGGGTGCCAACAAGCCCTGGCTACAGGAAATGCCGGACCCGGTTACCAAGACGGTGTGGCAGACCGTCGTCGAGGTTCACCCGGAAACGGCGCGACGCCTTGGCGTGACGAACGGCGATCATCTCAAGATCGAAACCGACCAAGGCTCGATCGACGTCCCCGTGTGGGAGTACATGGGCGTACGGACGGATGTCGTGGCAATCGCGCAGGGGCGTGGTCACACCGCGTACGGTCGCTACGCAAAAGAAGTCGGTCTCGACCCGCTGACGCTGCTCGGGTCGACCGAGGATCGAGCGGGCGGGCTGGTGTTGACGTCGACCAAGGCCCGTGTGAGCAAGACGGGCGAGTACGCGCCCCTGATTACGACCGAAGGCTCGGCGCGGCAGCACGGGCGCGGCATCGCGCGCGCGGTGCGGGCGGATGCGCTCGGACGTGCGACGCCCGAAAAGTCCGAGCAGATCGTCGGCGATGCTTCCCACGAGTTCCTGCCCGGGCTCCGCTCGCCTGTCGCCAACGATGAGCAGGGCGTCTACGGCAATCCGCAGTCGAACGATCAGGGGATGTACGATCCCGACAACTATACGGGTATCGCCAAGCGCCGATGGGCGATGACGATCGACCTCGCACGATGCACCGGGTGCTCGGCCTGCATGACGGCGTGCTACGCCGAGAACAACATCCCGACGGTCGGCGCCGCATGGCAGGGCGCCAAGTTTGCGGGGCCACAGCCGCTTCCCAGCGCGACTGGGTGGGGCGGCAATATCCTGCGCAACCGCGAGATGACGTGGATCCGGCTCGAGCGGTATTTCGAAGGAGCGGAACATCCGGACGGCCGGTTCGACCCGGACTTCGACACGCGGTTCGTGCCGATGCTTTGCCAGCACTGTGGCAACGCGCCGTGTGAGCCCGTCTGCCCCGTCTACGCGACGTACCACTCGCCCGATGGCCTCAACGTGCAGGTCTACAACCGGTGCGTCGGTACGCGGTACTGCTCGAACAACTGCCCGTACAAGGTGCGCTACTTCAATTGGTTTGGCTGGGGAGAAACCGAACGGCCGCAGTACGCGTTCCCGGAGCCGTTGAATTGGCAGCTCAATCCCGACGTCACCGTGCGTGGGAAGGGTGTGATGGAGAAGTGCACCTTCTGTCTCCAGCGCATCCGCGAAGCCGAGCATCGTGCGCGGCTCGAGCAGCGCGAGCTCGACCCGGACGAATTCACGGTGGCGTGCGCGCAGGCGTGCCCATCGCGCGCGATCACCTTTGGTGATGCGGCAGATCCGTATTGGGCAGTCACCAAGCTCGTCGGCGACGAACGCGCATATCACGTGTTCGAGGAGCTCAACACTTACACGGCCGTGGTCTACTTGAAGAAGGTCACCCATCCGGCGCCTGGCGCGCCGGCGACGGCGTAGCGGAGGCGCACGAATGGCGACCATTGCCACGCCGGAGCGGGGCACGCGCGACTGGGAACGTCGGCCGCACCCCAACGTTGCGACGGCTGAGCAGCGACTTCCGGACGTCGCCGATTACGCGCAGGTCGATCGCGAGATCATCGCGACCATGCATCCGACCGCCGGCTGGCTCGCCGCGGTGGGGATCGCCGTGCTCTTCATGGTGATCGGTGCCGCGACGTGGATGTATCAGATCTACTGGGGGCTCGGCGTCGCCGGATACATGCCGCCGGTGATGTGGGCGATCTACATCGTCTGCTTCGTGTTCTGGATCGGTATCGGCCATGCCGGCACACTGATCTCGGCGATTCTCTACCTCTTTCGTGCCGGCTTTCGCACGTCGATCTATCGCTGCTCGGAGGTCATGACGGTCTTCGCGGTCATGACCGCAGGGCTCTTTCCGATCCTGCACCTCGGACGCCCGTGGAAGTTCTTCTGGCTGATCCCGTATCCACACTGGCGCATGATCTGGCCGCAGTTCAAGAGTCCGCTGGTGTGGGACGTGTTCGCTGTGCTGACGTACCTCACGATCTCGGCCACCTTCCTGTTCATCGGACTGCTGCCCGACTTCGCGGTCCTGCGCGACCGCGAAAAGAATCCGATTCGCAAGGCCATCTTACGGGCAGTTGTCATTGGGCTGGCGCAATAGCGATCGGGAGTGGCGCCACTTCGCACGGGCGTACCTGTTCCTGGCCGCGTTGGCGACGCCGCTCGTGCTGTCGGTGCACTCGACCGTGTCGTTCGACTTCGCCATGGCCAACACTCCCGGCTGGCACGCCACGATCTTCCCGCCGTACTTCGTCGCGGGCGCGATCTTCTCGGGCATGGGGATGGTGTTCACGATCATCATCCCGCTGCGCCGCTTCATGAACCTGAAGCAGTACGTGACGCTGAACGATCTGGACGGCGGAGCGAAACTCTGCCTGTTTACGTCGCTCGTTGTGGGCTGCGCGTATCTGACCGAGTTCTTCGTGGGGTGGTACTCCGGCAATCCGGTGGAGCACGAGTTCTGGTGGAACCGCGTCTTCGGGCAGTGGTGGTGGGCCGCCTGGATCATGCTGTTGTGCAACTGCGTGCTTCCGCTGTCGCTGTTCTCGCAGAAGCTGTCGGCGGAATACGGTGTGGCTCTGGATTCTGTCGATCTTCATCAATCTCGGCATGTGGTTCGAGCGGTTCGTGATCTTCATCCCCTCGCTCTCCCATGAGTTCGAGCCATGGCAGTGGCACTACTACACGCCGACGTGGGTGGACATCTCGATCCTGTGCGGGAGCTTCGGGTGGTTCTTCATGTGGTTCCTGCTGTTCATCCGGCAGATGCCGATCATGGCGATTTCTGAGCTCAAGGAGATCTCGCCGAGGCCTCGACGCGGCCCGGGCCGCGGACCGGCACTCGGCGCGCGCGCGCCGGCGCCACTGCCGGCAGCCGGAGGAGGCGACTGATGCAGGGTGTCATCGGCGCATTCGACGATACCGGTGCAACGGTCGCCGCGATCGAGGAAGTGAAGCGTCGCCGGTGGGGTGACGTGACCGTCTACATGCCGGCACCCGATCATGCGATCGAGCACGCGATCGACGCGGGGCCGAGCGTCGTTCGACGGTTTGCTCTGATCGGCGGGTTGTGTGGAATGACGTTTGGCTATTGGATCCCGATCTGGATCTCGCGGTACTGGCCGCTGGTGGTGGGTGGCAAAGCCATCGCGTCGTGGATTCCCTACACCATCATCAGCTTCGAGCTGATGGTGCTGATCGGTGGGCTGTCGACGGTCGCGGGGCTGTTTATCGCGTCCCGTCTGCCCAAAATCACCATGACCGTCGGGTATGACCCGCGGTTCAGCCTGGACAACTACGGCGTATGGGTCGAGTGCCCACCCGACAAGGCACGAGACGTCGAAACGGCACTGCGACGTGCCGGGGCGGTGGAGGTGCGCAGTGAGAGCTGACGTGTCGCGCGGCGTGCGTCGGGCGGCGCTGCTCGCTGTGGCGACGATCGGCGTCTCCGGGTGCTCGTGGTTCACGGCGTTTGTCGAACAGCCGAAGGTGGATCCGTGGGAGGCCATCAGCTTCCCGGCGAACACGTTGCAGCCATCGCGCGGCAACCCGCAGTACTCGGTCCCGATCACCGGGACATTCGTCGCCGGGTTTCAGGTCTCGTACGCGCAGTTCCCGACCACGGTCGACTCGATGTCGGCGCTCAAGAACCCGACGCCTGCCGTGGGCGCGTCGCTGGTCAATGGGCGGAAGCTGTATCAGATCAACTGCAGCCCCTGTCATGGGACGGCGGGCAAAGGTGATGGCCCCGTCGGGAAGTACGGGTTGCCCGCGCCCAGCTTGCTCACCGAGTCGGCGAAGGGTCGGACCGATGGCTACATCTGGGGCATCATCCGTAACGGTCGCGGTGCAATGCCGACGTACAATCGCATCGAAGAAATGGAGCGCTGGGACGTCGTGAACTACGTCCGTGGCCTGCAGAACCAGTCCGTGCCAACGGGTCCGGTCGGCTATCCGGGCCAGACGGGTGCCGCATTACCGGGACCGACGATCGATGCACCGACACGGCCCGCCCCGCACACGTCTGCGTGGATGGATTCGGCGCGGATGATCCGATCCCAGGCCGCGAGCGCCGCGGCACCGGCGTCGCCCGGCGCGAGCGGAGGGGGCGCGATGAGCGAGCACAACGGACACGCGCCCTCGCGAGCGGAGCTCGCCGCGCTCGCGGCGCAGCCCACACCGCCGGGAGTGAAGCGCGCGGCCGCAGTGGCCGCAGCGGTGGGATTCGTCATCTTCCTGGCGTATCTGTACATTCGATGCGGACCGCGCCTGGCGCGCGTTTCACGTCAACTGGCTGTTCTTCGCCGGCATCTCGTCGGCTGGCGTGACGCTCGCGGCGGTGCAGCGCATTTCCACGGCTCGCTGGTCGCGGGAAGTCATCCGGTTGGTCGAGGGCTACGTCGCGTTCCTGCCGGTGGCGCTGGTGTTTCTCGTGCTGATCCTGACCGTCGGCCGCGCGCCACATCTTCCCGTGGGTGACCGTCACGCCGCCGGCAGCCGAGAAGCAGCTCTACCTCGCGCCCGGCTTTTTCATTCCGCGTGTCCTGATCCTGTTCACGATCGATCGTCGTGTTGGCCGTGTGGTTCGTGTACCGTTCGGTGCGCCTCGACGTCGCGGTGGTCCCGGAGAGCGGTGCGTCATGGGCGGCGGGGATTCGCGCGCGGATGCGCAGCGGGTTCGGCGATGAGCGGCGTGAGTTGCACACCACCCATTCGGTGCAGGGGCGGCTCGCCACCTGGATTCGTGCTGACCTTCGGGTTTTTCTGGGTGGTCCTGGCGTTCGACCTCTCGATGACGCTCGACCTGCATTTCGAGAGCACGCTCTACGGATGGTGGTGGTTCATGACCGCCTGGGTGGGCGCCATCATGACGTTCTCCCTGTTGACGATGTGGTGGCGGAAGACACTGCACGCGGAATCGCTGGTGCAGGAGCGGCACTTCCACGACCTCGGCAAGCTCGCGTTCGCCTTCACGGCCTTCTGGGGATACCTGACCTTTGGGCAGTATCTCGTGCTGTGGTATGGCAACATGGGAGAGGAGACGCATTTCTTCCGTCTCCGAGCGATCGCGCCATGGGCGCCGCTCACCGCCATCATTGCGACGCTGACGTTCGTGCTCCCGTTCTTCGGACTGTTGTCGCGCGCGGCGAAGGTCTACCTCCCGACGTTCGCGCTGTTCGCGTGGTCGAGCATCATCGGGATCTGGATGCAGCGCTACGGCGAGGTCTATCCGTCGCTCTACGGTTTCCCGCGCGCATGCCGCTGGGGATTCCGGAGCTCGGCGTGCTGCTCCTGTATCTGGGCGTATGGGGCATGTGCTACTTCGCGTTCATGGACGCGTTCCCCAAGGTCCGCGTCTTCCTCATGACGTCGCCGTACCGCGATGAGGTGCAGGTCCCGGTCGACCCGCGCACCATGGAACCGCTGCCTGCGACCGAATAGCTCGGTCGCAGAGCAGAGAAAGGAGAAAGGAGAAAGGTGAAAGGAGACCAGGACGACGTCGGGCTTGTACAGACGTTAGTCTCCTTTCTACTTTCTCCTTTCTCGCGGCGCGCAGCGCCGCGCGGGGCGGTAGCTCAGCTGGGAGAGCGCCTGGTTTGCAACCAGGAGGTCGTGGGTTCGATCCCCATCCGCTCCATTGTCCAACCCGATGCCCTGCCGTCACTCGCGATGTGCAGGGCGTTTTTCGTGTCGACCGAGGTGACCTACTTCTTGACCTATTTCTCCACCGCTACTGCTACCTCGCGCACTTTCCGCTCTTCTCTCATCACCGCGAGTAGTGAGTTGTTGGCTGGCTGCTGATAGCAGGCGAGCAACGTCGCGGTGTGCTTTTGTGGCCTATCCCAGCCGGGTCAGATTCCAAAAAACGGCGGGGCTGCGTGCCAACACCGTGAGCGGCTGGATTCATCCGTAGAAGCCGAAACTGCCAAGCGTTGAGCATCTGCTTCAGCTCAGCAAAGTCGATGGCGTGAGGATGTCGGCGCATTATCTACTGACCGGCAAGGGGCTGCAACAACGCGGCTAGTGAGCCGAGCCGCCCGCCGGGGCGTGGCTTCGGACCGCGAGGGACGTGATCTCGACGCGTGCATCGTTGTATAACGCCGCCACCTGCACGGTCGTCCGCGTCGGCTTGGGGTCGGGGAAGAACTCCCGGTACACGCCATTCATCTTCGGGAAGTCCGCGATGTCCTTGAGGTACACGGTCACCTGCACGACATCGGTCACCTTGAACCCCGCGGCGTCGAGGACTTTCTTGATCGCAGCGAGCGCCTGCCTCGTCTCCGACTCGACGTCGCCCGTCAGAGGGGTTCCCTCGTGCCCCGCGATGAACAGCATGTCGCCCACCTGGATGCCGGGGGTGAACGGCAGGTTAGTGGGTTCGCCCGGCGGGCTGAAGGTGCGACGCTCCTGGGCGCCGAGCGAAGCCAATGCCACGAGGAGAGGCAGGAGAACGATGAGCGAGCTTCCGATCCAGGTGCGGGAACGCATGCATTCCTCCAGATGTCGGCAGACAGGCTGCCAGGGTAAGAGTGTGTGGGGCGGGAACGATTTTCGGCGGTTGCTCCCCGCGATATTCAGCTGCCGCGGCAGGGGTATTGACCGCATGGACGCCGACGCCGCGCGAGCTTGGGCCGGGTTTCGGCTGTCCAGTCTTCGTGCTCTACTGGTTGCGCGGCGTTGACATCGACTGTGCCACCTCGGCGGCCAACTTCACGAACTGCGGGTCGCGGGCCACGGTATACGCCGTTCCCGGTACCTTCCCTGAATGCATCGATCCCACATTGCAGAGCACTGCCACTACCGCATCCGTCCCGTCGATCCAGTAGAGCGACCCCGAGAAGCCGAGCACGTCGCCGGCGTGGCCGATTATCGTCTCGCTGTCCGGCAAGGTGGTTCGAAACAGGTTGTGCCCGATCTGGCCCCATTCGCCTGCGGACACACTCCAATCGGTCATGAACTTCATGCTTTGAGGTGAGAGCAGCCGTCCGTCGCGGAGAGCCGCCCCGTAGAGCGCCAGGTCTCGCGCGGTCGCAATCATGCCGCCGGCCGTCCATTCCACGGAGAGGTTCGACTGGCTCGCGTCGATGAGGTCCGGGCGCATCTCGGGGAACGCGGCATTCACCCCGGCGTCTCGCCGGAAGTCGGCGGTGGCCCAGTGGTAGCGGTGCGGCAAGCGGTCTTGGGGTACCGGCTCGAATCCTTCGAGGTGGATGTCATGAAGGCCGAGTGGGTCCAGGATGCGGCGATGGATCTCATCCACTGCCTCGTGACCTGTCACCTTCTCGATTATCATGCCGAGCAGCGTGAAATTCGTGTTAGCGTAGCTGTACCGCTCACCTGGCGGCGCGAGCGGCGCGTGCCCCTTTATGTACGGGAGCGTGGCCGTCTTGCCCCAGATGCGTTTCACGTCGAGCTGAGCCCCCCGTCCCTCCCGAATCCAGACCGGGTCATCCTCCCAGCTCGGTACGCCACCTGTGTGGTTGAGGAGCTGCGCGATGGTCGCCTTGTCGGCATTGGGTATGCCGGCGACCGCCGACCCCAGCACGCTCGCGGGCGTGGCGTTGCGATCCAGCTTCGCCTCCTGGACGAGCTGGAGAATGACGACTGCGGCGAACGTCTTGGTGATGCTGCCCATGCCGAAGAACATGTCGGGGCGTATCGGCGCGCCGGACTGGAGGTCAGCTTCGCCGGCGATCCCCGTCCAGACTATTCCCTTGCGGGTTGCGATTGCAGCCGAGACGCCCGGGATGCCATGTGAGACTGCGGTATCAAGCAGCAGCTGTAGTTGAGATGCCGCGCTTCTGCCAGCCGCATTCCCAGCACCCAGTCCTGCGCATGCGGACATGACGAGCAAGGCTACGAACCGAGGTAATAACGCGTGCATCTTCACTCGGGCCTCCTTGTTCACCAGTGTCTGGAGGCGCAAACATACGTGCCCGGCATTGCTGGCTGCCAGCGAGCGCGCACGCGAAAATCCGGCTTTGTTCTTGGCGGCGGTCCTCGTTAATGCGACGATGGGTCAAGTCGCCTAATTGCTCCTAGGCTGGGAGCAGCCTACACTATGACTCGTTCGCGAGCTTATGGGTTCGATCCCATCCGCTCCACGCGCGCCGCGGGAAGGGAGAGGTGCTGAGAGTGGGGAGTAGAGGAGCCGGTATATCGAACGAGACGAGCTGTCGAGCGCTCCTCTCACGCGTGGAGAAAAGCACGGGAAACTCGCGACCGCGTGGCTCGGGCCCGCCGATCCGACACATATGCTAATCCCCGTTCTATCAATGGCAGCCGTCTTGTTGGGGCGTGAGGTGCCGGGGCGGGACTCAGTGGACTCGCTCAACGTGCAAGTCACTGCGGCGGTTACAGCATTCCGGCAACGCACGCACGTGCCAGGAATCGTTGTGGGCGCTATCAAGGACGGTCGGGTCGTGTACGCGCGTGGCTTCGGCATACGGCGTGTGCGCGGGGATCGGCCCGTCGACACGCAGACGCTATTTCACATGGCTTCTGTTACCAAGACGTTTGTGGCCACCAGCGTCATGCAGTTGGTCGACGCTGGCAAGGTCGTGCTCGACCGGCCCATCACCACCTACGTTCCCGACTTTACGATGAAGGACTCCCGGTATCGCGCTATTACCGTGCGAGAGCTCTTGACTCATACGGCGGGGATGCCGGATGTGACGGATTACCGATGGGAGCATCCCGAGTATGATGCAGCGTCGTTGACGAGGTACATTCATGGACTCCGCGACTCGTCGCTGATCGCGGCGCCAGGCACAAAGTGGCAATACAGTAATATCGGATTCGAATTGCTCGCCGACCTCGTGGCAGTCGTGAGTGGCGAGGAATTCGAGGCCTACGTCCAGCATCACCTGCTGATGCCGCTCGGGATGCGTCATAGTACGCTGCTGATGTCCGACGTCGACAGTGCCGCTCTCGCCTGGGGCCACGAAGCACACGACGGGGTGATGAAGCCGACGGCAGCCTATCCGTACAACCGCCGGCACGCCGGGAGCTCGACACTCCACTCCGACCTCCATGACATGCTACGATGGGCGCTGGCCAATCTGCAGCGCGGCGAGCTTGACCGTCATCGCGTCCTGCCGTCCACGGCCTATGGCCAGCTGTGGAGGCCGGCTCGGGACATTACCCGTACCGTCCGCGAGCTGTATCGCGGCGCGCAGCTGCCTTTCCCGTATGACTCATGCGCCATCGGGCTCGCGTGGTTCTTGTGCGAGCGCCAAGCGCATCAGGTCGTGTTTCACGGCGGTGAGGACGTAGGCTTCGAAACATATCTCCTATTAGTCCCTGCAAACTCGGCCGGGATCGTCGTGATGGGGAACGCAGACGGCATCGATATTGAATCACTTGCCGCCGAACTCATGGATCTGGTCCAACGCAAAAGGTGACTGTTTGCGGCGAAGCTCGCGTCGGGACGCTGCACCGCAGCAGTCGCCCGGGTAAAGTCCGGCAGATTGAGCGTTGCGCCTCGTGAACACCGACATTGCGTCGGAGTTCGGTACCTAGAGACTAGCCGCCGGTAGGCGTGCGCCTCTTCAAACGTACAGTGGTGCGTTTTGTGGTCTGTTTCTCCCGGCAACTTCCGTCATCTTGGCGACGAAATCCGGCGCCGATGCCCGATTTCCCGTGGCGAACCGTCAGGTTGCCGTGGTTGATTACCTACCTGCTTTGGTTTGCAACCAGGAGGTCGTGGGTTCGATCCTCATCCGCTCCATGTCGTAACTCAATGTCCTGCCATCAATTCCGATGCGCAGGGCTCTTGCTTGCCTGACGAGTTGACCTACGCGTTGACCTATTGCTCCACGACGAGCGCCACACCGCGGACTTTCCGCTCTTCACTCATCACCGCCAAGAGCGCGTCGTTGGTGGGCTGTTGGTAGCACGTCAACATCGTCGCCGTATTGGCCCACCCGCCCGCTGCGGCAACGTCAGTGCGATATCCCTGCGCCCCGCGAGCGCGCGGATCTTCTGCACGCTGATTGCGGATTGCGCCCGCGCACTCGAGAGAAGGGAAATACGCATCCGAGGAACTCGTTACATGCGGAAGAGGTAGCTGACCTTGAGGATGAACCCGTCCTCCTGCCGCGCGAGATCGTTGAACTGGAGCGCATTGGGCTCGGTCAGTGAGGTGCCGTAGCCCAGAAACAACGCAGTGCCGGGGACCGGCTGGTACGCGAGCAGGATGTCCTGGCGGAACAGGCGCGCGTTGCCGAGTCCGAGCTCCGCAGCCACGGTCGAATCGATGACGAGCGGAGCGCCGGTACGCGGGTCGCGCGGGGCGGCTGTGGTCTGCGCAGTGTATTGCCCGACGTAGCGAAAGAAGATCGCTGGCGTGAGCTGGTATTCGATTTTGAGGCGCGGTATGTCTGCGGTGACTGCTCGACTGCCATCGGCTGCGCGGTCGATGGTCTGGTGGGCCCACAGTGCGTCGAATCGCAACGACGCGGTCGGACTCCACACGCCTTCGGCCTGGAACACGGCTTCGTTCCCGCGAGATGCCTCGGTGAAGACCGGAGTGGCACCGACCGTCAGCGACGCGGTACCATACAGCGCTCGACTTGGGGTACTGACACTGCCCGTACCCGACCAGAGGTTGTACAGCGTATGCGGGCGGACGAATGGCACGGTGTCAGTCCCCTGCGCGACCCGGAAACCGGCGTAGGTGGAGGGGTCCCATCCCTGCCACGCGTTATTCGCCTGGATCGAGACGACCCAGCCCCCTCGCATGTTCGCGGCCCAAGAGTGCGTGAACGCACCCTCGAATGACTCGCGGCCTCGGTCGAGATCGCCGTACAGCCAGAGCGGTGTTGCACCGGCGCGCGTAGTGAGCTGCTCGATCAACGCGCCGGGTGCACCGTACCAGCTGTAGCGCTGGCCAATGTTAATGCGCTCGTAGTCGACGCGATTGACGAACCCGCTCGCCGCCTCGAAGCTCGGGCTGAACCCGGACACCTCCATGTGATTGCCGTAACTCCGGCCCGTGCGGTCCGCCACGACCACGTCCCATAGTGTGCCGGGATGGGACCCAGTCGAATCGCGTGTCCAGGACTGGACGACCTGGGCCTGCGAGTACCAGAGCGGGTTCCAAATGTAGCGAAAATCGCCTCCGAGTACGCGATTTGATTGTCCGCCGTCGATGCGATCCGAGTACACCAGACCCGCGGTCACTGGCGCGCCCGCGCCAAAGTTTCGGCGCAGCCGCAAAATGTTGTAGATCGGGTGCGACCCGGTTGTGCTGTCCCGCGTATCCACAGCTCCCAGATACGCGACCGTCGTGCCTCCGACGTCACCGATCAATTTGTAGCCGGCGTCTGGCTGGACGACGTTGCGGGTATAGATCAGCGCATTCGGTGTGTTGAAGAGCTCGAGCCCTTCGAGGAAGAACGGCCGCTTCTCTGGATAATAGAGCGCAAAGCGCTGGTTGGCCGAGACCTGTCCGACGTCCGCCTCGACTTGCGAGAAGTCGGGCAGGACCGTGGCACCGGCGGTCAGACTCGAGCTGACCCCCCACCGTACGGTTCCTCCGAGGCCGGTCGCGCCCTGGTAGCCGTATGCTCTCGGCGCAGTCGCTGGGGGCGCGCCATTCAGCTTGTACGTGGCTTCCGGCACGATATCCATTACCAGGCCGCGATGAAGGTCCTCGATGCCGGTGAAGGTGCCCTCCTGGGTCAGAAATCCGGCGTTCGCGCGTACGGCCGGCGTCCATGTCTGTGCGTGTCCGCTGTGCTGCACGATACGCTCGACCTGAAACCCCCACGCCTGCGACTTCCCGCTCTGGTAGTGCAGGCTCTTGAACGGAATCCGGATCTCGACCTGGTAGCCCCAACTCGTCACGAAGCCCGACGACTGGTACACGTAATCGGGGTTGAGGTCGATCGATGACGCTGTAGGCGACACCGCACTACTGCCGGCGTTTGTCCCGCCCGCCGTCGCCCCAGTCCCATCACTCCACACGCCGTCCTCCTGTACGCCAAGCGGATTCACCGCGAAGACCAGCGCTTGCCGATGCTGATCGTACGTGTCAAGGAGGAGATACACGTGATCGTCAGCATCGATGTTATCGCGGTTGGCCAGCGTCGATCGCACCATGGGGCCGTGCGATTCGAACGCCCGGATGCCGAAGTAGATCGCGTCCTCCGCATACCAGACCAGTACCTCGGTCGAGTCGGCGGCCGGCCGCCCATCCACCGGCTTGTACTCTGAGAACCCCGTGAGCAACGCGGCGCGCTGCCAGACCGGCTCGTCGAGACGGCCGTCGATGTCGGCCACCGTGTCGATGCGCGGGAGGCGCACGTCGACGTGTCCTGCGCGACCGTCGTAGATGGTGCGCGTCTCTGCGGGCGGCCCCGACGAGCGCGGTGGCAAGGCGGCACCGACACCGAGCACGATGGCGAGTGCGCCGGCAAGCGACATGTTTGTAGGGAGTGTTTCCTGGTGAGGGATAATCTATAGGGCGACTTGCGGTTGGTGCAGTTGCGCGACACGATCAATGCCAATGACCCGCGCGACGCGATCCGTGATCGCGCATCACTGTCTGGCTGGCCGCGGTGGGGGAGCACGTCGCCGCGGGCTCCGCCTTCGCGAGCTACGCGTTCGCGTCGATCCCTCGACCCTTCGTCGTCATGATTCGGTGAGCGTGCGCTTGTAGTCCTCATACGCGCTCAAGCGATCGCGCGTGAGGATGTCGATGGCGGCCGCGTAATCCTGTCGTCGGAGCGCGCCGACGATATCGGCGTGATCGTGAAGCGTCTGCGCGCGGTCAATCTCGTTGGCGAAGGACCAGATCTCGAGTCGTGTGATCTCGGCGCCCAGCTCGTCGAGCAGGCGGATCAGTCGCGGATTGTCGGAGAGCCCATAGGTCCGCGCGATGTGAGAATAGGGTGCCCTGAGGGCGTGCCGCCCGCATGCCGGGCGGGTTTCTGGCAGTCCAGACCAGTATCGTTAACTTGCGACAATCCTTGACAAAATATGTCAACAACGGACATGTTTGCACATCTATGGCCGCGATGAGATGCCTGATCTCTTGAGTCCCAAGCAGCTCGCGGAGTACCTCCAGCTCTCGCAGCGGACCATCTACCGACTACTCGAACGCGACGCCATCCCCGCGCTCAAGGTTGGGGGGCAATGGCGTTTCCGAAAAAGCGCCATCGACGAGTGGCTCGACGCCGGGACACACCGCCTGGACGCGGCCTCGCTCGACGTGCTCGAAAGCGACGCTGACCCGTTAGGACACCCTCCGAAACGGCTCGCCGAGCTGATTGCACCGACCAACGCCTGTATCCGGTTGGCCGCGGGCACTCGTGAGGAAGTCGTTCGGGCCTTGGTCGCCCGTGTGCAGTTTCCGGAGCCCGTCGCCCTCGATCTCGTCTCTGAGCGGATCCTCGAGCGCGAGCGGATGTGTAGCACCGCGCTGGCCGGTGGCGCAGCGCTCCTGCACACGCCTCGCAGCAGGCCGCGCGTGTTGCGTGCTCATGACCTGTTGGCGATCGCCAGGCTCGAGACACCGATCGATTTCGGCGCCCTCGACGGCGCCCTCACGGAAATGCTCATCCTGCTGCTGGCGCGGAGCGAGCGCGACCAGCTCGCGCTCTTGGCGAAGCTCACACGCCTGTGCCTCGAACCGGGGTTTCTTGCCGATCTCCGTAGCGCGCACGACGGCGAGGACGTCGTCAAACTGCTGCGCCGCACAGAGGATCGCCTGTTCACCGACGTGTCCTCGCTGCGCTGACAGACGATGCAGCTCACCGTGCGTCAGGCCGCTGTGTACCTCGACGTGCCGGAAGCGACCGTCCGGCGCTGGATCGGCAGGCGCGGCCTGCCAGTCCACCGCGTCAACGAGCGCCTGCACTGCAACGCACTCGAGCTCTGGGAGTGGGCCGTCGAGCAGGGCGTTCCCGTCTCCGAGAAACTGCTCGAGCAAGCGCGGCGCACACCCCAAGTGGTGCCGCCGATCTCGTCGCTTCTCGCGACCGGCGGCATTCACCGGGACTTGGACGGGGCGACCAAAGCGGAGGTATTACGCTTGCTCGTCGGCGCGCTACCGCTTCCGCCGGAAATGGACCGCGAGTTTCTCATCTCCGTGCTGGAAGCGCGCGAGGCGCTGGGGTCGACGGGCATAGGTGATGGGATTGCCATTCCGCACGTACGGAACCCGATCCTGCTCCACGTCACAACGCCGTTCGTGGCGCTCGCGCTGCTGCGGCGGCCCGTCGAGTTCGACGCCCTGGATGGTCGACCCGTCAACGCGCTCTTTCTCGTGGTGTGTCCGACGATCCCCGTGCACCTCCGGATTCTCGCGCAACTGGGCGCGCTCCTGCGCGATCCGGAGCTGCGAGCTCTCCTCCACGGCAATGCCTCGAGCGCGGCGATAATGGATCGCATCACCGTGCTCGAGGCACTGGCGATTCGCCCGGCGCGCGCCAGATCATGAGCTACATCGCGCTCAGCGTGTGTCTCGTTCTGGCCGGCGGCTGCGTCGCACTCGTCCCATTGCGAGGCACCGGCGTGGGCCAGGGACTCTTTCGCGTGCTGGTCGGCGGAGGATGCGCCGTCGGCGCGGTGCTCGCCATCGGCGTGCTGGCCGGCGCCACTATCCCAGACGTAGTCCTGCCGGCCGGCATCCCCGGCGGCCCGTGGATCTTTGGCCTGGATGCGCTCTCCGCAGTCTTCCTATTGGCGATCGTGATTGTCGGAGCCGCCTGTGCGGTCTATGGGATCCCATACCTCTCGGGCGAGGCGTCCGCAGGCGCCGTGCGCCGCGCGCACGCACTCGTGGCCTGCCTCATCGCGGCGCTCACGATCCTCGTCACGGCCCGCGCCGTCGCGCCATTCCTGATCGCGTGGGAAGTCATGGCGATCGTTTCCTACTTCCTCATCGTCTTCGACCACGACCGACAAGCAGTGCGGCGGGCTGGCCTCCTCTATCTCGTCGCCGCACACGTGAGCACGCTGGCTCTGCTTGCACTGTTCGCGTTCTGGAGCCGTGATGCGCACGGTCTGACGTTCGCGGCGCTCGCGAGGAGTGCGCCCGGACTGCCGGCGGGCGGCGCAGTCGTGCTCACGCTCGCGCTGCTCGCATTCGGCCTCAAGGCGGGCATGGTGCCGTTGCACGTCTGGCTTCCGGAGGCGCACTCGGCGGCGCCATCACATGTCTCCGCGCTCATGTCGGGAATCGTCATCAAGATGGGCGTGTATGGCCTCATGCGGGTGATCGCACTCTCGGCGCCACCGCCGGCTTGGTGGGGTTGGTTCGTGCTCGCGTTGGGTGCGCTTTCGGGCATCCTCGGCGTCATCTGGGCCCTGGCGCAACACGACATCAAGCGTCTCCTCGCGTTCCACAGCGTGGAGAACATTGGGATCATCCTCATGGGCATTGGTGTCGGCGCCCTGGGCCTCGCCTACCAGTCGCCGACCGTCGCGGCGTTGGGGTTCGCAGGCGCAGCACTGCACACGCTCAATCATGCACTGTTCAAGAGCCTCCTCTTCTTGGGCGCTGGCTCGGTGATTCGCGGCACGGGTGTGCGCGATCTCGACCGGCTCGGTGGCCTCGTCACCCGCATGCCGCTCACCGCGAGCGCATTTCTGATCGGATCAGCCGCGATTGTCGGCCTGCCTCCGCTCAACGGGTTCGTGAGCGAGTGGCTCGTCTACCGCTCACTTCTCGCGAGCGCCGTGACGCCCGGCGCGATACGCGTCGCCGTGCTCGCGACGGGTGCACTCGCCCTCATCGGAGCGCTTGCGCTGGCCTGTTTCACCAAGGTGGTCGGCGCGGTCTTCCTCGGTCGTGCGCGCGACCCGCTGGTCAGCACGCCGCAGGAGGCGCCGCGCGGCATGACGTGGCCGGTGGTCGGCCTCGCCGCCCTCTGTGCTGCGATCGGCCTCCTCCCGGCAGTGGTTGTCCCATTCGCGTTGCGGGCGGGCAGTGTGCTCGGCGACGCGTCCGCAGCGCCGCTGGTCGCTGGCGGGGACCGAGCCGCCGTCACACTCACGGGCTACACGCTCGCGGTCGCGAGCGCCCTCGTGGTCGTCTTGGTGGCAGGCGCGTTACGGCGTGGTCGCCCGACAGTGCGGGCCGCAGTCGAGACATGGGGGTGCGGCTTCGATCGGCCGACCCCTCGCATGCAATACACGGCATCGTCGTTCGCGGCGCCCCTGGTCACGATCTTTCGGTCCGTCGCGGGGGTGCGCACACGCCAGTCGGCGCGCGCGTTTGCGACCCACGCGGAAGATCCGGTACTGGACGGGCTGGTTCTGCCAACCTGGGACCGCATTCGCACAGCCGCGCGCTGGTTCCATCCCCTCCAGCGTGGCCAGCTGTCACGGTCGCTCCTGTATGTGGTCGCGACGCTGCTCGTCATGCTCATCTATCTCGCAATCACGGCGCGTGCGGCATGAACGCTGGACAGTGGGTCGCGGTCGTGGTCTTGCTCCTCGCGGCACCGGGCTTGTCGGGGATTGCGACCAAAACCAAGGCCACACTCAGCGGCCGGCGCGGAGCACCGGTCCTGCAGCTGTACTCCGACATCGCGAAGCTCATGCGGAAGAGATCGGTCTATAGCGCCACGACCACGTGGATCTTTCGAGCGGGACCGCTGGTCATGCTCCTATCGGTGGTTGCAGCCGCGCTCTTGTTGCCACTCGATGGACGCACGGCGCCGGTGCGGTTCGGCGGTGATCTCGTGGCCTTCGCCGGTCTCTTGGCGCTCGGCCGCTTCGCGATCGTGTTGGCGGGACTCGATACCGGATCGAGCTTCGAGGGGATGGGGGCGAGCCGAGAGGTTACGTTCGCCAGTTTCGCTGAGCCCGCGCTCTTTCTCTGCTTTGGCGCCCTGGTCCTGGCCACCGGTGATGTGTCACTCTCGGGGATCCTCGGTGCGCCGATCGGTGCAGCCTGGTCGCACGCGGGCCCTAGTCTGAGCTTGGTCGGCCTCAGCCTCTTCGTGCTGCTGCTGGCGGAGAACTCGCGCGTGCCGATCGATGATCCGGCCACGCACCTCGAATTGACGATGATCCACGAGGTCATTGTGCTCGACCACAGTGGGCCCGACTTCGCAATCATTCTCTATGGAAGCGCGCTCAAGCTGGCGCTCTTTAGCGCGCTCCTCGTCGGGGTCTTCGTGCCGCGCGCGGCCTTGAGCGCGCCCGCGTCCCTTGCCGTCCTGGTGCTGGGCCTCGCGCTCGTCGCTGTCGTCATCGGCGGCGTGGAATCCGTCATGGCACGCCTCAGGCTCACGCAGGTGCCGACCCTCCTGTCGGGCGCCGCTGTCCTCGCCGTCTGCGGCATCGTGCTGCTGCTCTACTGATCATGTCGCCCGCGATGCTGCACGCCGCGCCTCTCGTCCTCCTCCTCATTGTGTTGACGGACCTCACCGTGCTCGGGACGACTCGGTTGAGTACGTGCATTCGAGCGGTGGCCATCCAGGGGCTGCTCCTCGGAGTTCTCCCGATCCTCATCGCGCCCGCCTTGTCTGCCCATGTCGTAGGACTTGCAGTCGGAACCGTAGCGGTGAAAGCCATCGCGCTGCCGTGGTTTCTTGTCTGGGCGATCCGCGAGGCGGCGGTGCGTCGCGAGGTCGAGCCCTCGATCGGCCCGATCGTGTCGCTGCTGCTCGGTGCCGGCGCGGTCGTCCTCGCGTTCGCAGTCGCGACAAGTCTTCCTGAGCCTCCGGGCTCGGAGGCGCTGCTCGTCCCCTATTCGCTCGCCACGCTAATCATCGGATTCATCGTGCTCACGACGCGGCGCAAGGCGATCACACAGGTCGTGGGCTACCTGATGCTGGAAAACGGGATCTACCTCTTCGGGCTGACGCAGACCGAGAGCGTTCCGTTTCTCTTGGAGCTGGGAGTGCTGCTCGACGTGTTCGTTGGCGTGTTCATCATGGGCATCGTCGTGTTTCACATCAATCGCGAGTTCGATTCGCTGGACTCGGCACGTCAGACGGAACTCACCGATTAATGCGCCTGGTCGCGTTCGTTGTCCTTCCACTCGTGGGTGCGGCCGTGGCGGCCGCGATGCCGCGCCGCGCGCTGCGCTGGCGTACGAGTCTGCTGGTCAGTGTTGCGGCGTTGCATCTGGCCATGGTGACATCGCTCTGGGTCACACCCGCCGAGGAGACGCTCGGCGGCTGGATCGGGGTCGATGCGCTTGGGCTCGTCGTGCTGACGCTCACGAGCGTCTTGTTCTTTTTGACTGCGCTCTATGCCGTCGGGTACCTCGAACGCGAGGCGGCGCGCGGTGGGCGCGCCTTCGTGAGCGGACTGCTCGGATTTCTGGGCGCCACCTCGGCCGTCGCGGTGAGCCAGCATTTCGGGGTGCTCTGGGTCGGGATGGAGGCGACGGCGCTTGCCGTGGCGCCGCTCATCTTTCACCGGCACGATCGCCGGTCACTGGAAGCCGTGTGGAAATACCTGGTCATCTCGTCGGTCGCCATTGCGCTGGCGCTCTTGGGCACATTCTTCCTCGCGACCGCGCAGACGGACGTCCCGGGTCGGGCCCTCGTCTTGAGCGATCTCATCGCCCACGCGCGTGAGCTCCGCGTTCCGTGGCTCCGGGCCGCATTCCTCTTCCTCCTCGTTGGGTTCGGAACGAAGATGGGACTCGCACCACTGCATACGTGGAAACCCGACGCGTACGGAGAGGCGCCGAGCCTCGTGAGCGGTCTCATGGCGGGCGCGCTCACGAGCTGTGCGTTCCTGGGCGTCGCCCGGGTGACCGAAGTGGCGATGGCCGCCGATCTCGGCGCGTTCATCCAGCCCGTGCTGATCGGCTTCGGGCTCCTGTCGCTCGTCGTCGCCGCCGCGTTCATCGTGCGCCAGGCCGACGTCAAGCGATTGCTCGCCTATTCGAGCGTGGAGCATATGGGGCTCTTGGTGTTGGGACTCGGACTCGGTGGAATCGGCGCGTACGGAACGGTGCTTCATCTGATCAACAATGGCTTGATCAAAGGGTGGCTCTTCCTCGTCGTTGGGAACGTGGTGCTCGCCACCGGAAGCTCCGCCGCTGCCGGGAATCGAGGACTCGTTCGCTCCCTGCCTGTCTCCGGTGCGCTCTTGGTCCTCGGGTTGTTCGCGGTCACGGGATCTCCACCATTCGGGCTCTTCCTGAGTGAATTCACCATCCTGCGTGCCGCGGTCGCGGGTGCGCACTTCTGGGTGGCGGCCGCCATGCTCCTCTTGCTCGCCATCATCTTCGTTGGGATGGCGAGCATGATCTTGGAGATGGCACTGGGCGCTGCCGACCCAGACGCGAGACGCGTGCGAGAGAGCTCGTGGCTACTCGCGGGCCCAATCGTCCTCGCCGCGACCGTCCTCATGCTCGGTGTCTATGTGCCGGCCCCGCTTCAAGCGGCCATCACGCACGCGGCGGTCGCGCTCGGAGGCGCGGCACCGTGAGCGGCTTCGACAGTCTCGAGCTCCGGAACCGGCGAGCGGTGTCATTTGACGGCATCCCGGTCGAGTCGATCGACGGGTTTCGCGAGTCGGTGCTCCATGCGGTCGCGCATGATTGGCGAGTCGTGTCCCTGTTCGGGATGCCCGACGGAGACGAGACGACGCGCCTCGTCGCCATCCTTGCGCAGGACGCACGCGGGCAGCTCGGGGCCACCAGCACGCGGGTTACGCAACGCTATCGCGCCGTCACGCCGGACTGTCCGCAAGTGAGCGTCTTCGAGCGCGAGATCGCCGAGCAATGCGCCGTCACGCCCGACGGGCATCCATGGCTCAAGCCACTCAGGCGTCATCTCCCGGACCATCGTCCGGTCGCGCGCACCGATATCGTCCTCGACCCCCAGGGGTACGTGTTCGATCGCATCGAGGGCGACGAGGTCCACGAGGTTGCCGTGGGACCCGTGCACGCGGGCATCATCGAGCCGGGGCATTTCCGCTTTCAAGCACATGGCGAGCAGGTGTTATGCCTGGAGATCATGCTGGGCTACCAGCATCGCGGCGTGGAGCGACTGCTCGAAACCACGCGTCGTGAGCGGGCCGTGCTGATCGCGGAGTCGATTGCCGGGGACACCGTCATTGGTCACGCGAGCGCGTTCTGCGGCGCGATCGAGGCGCTGGCGCGGAGCCACAAGACGCCGCGTGCGCAGACGATTCGCGGCATCGCGCTCGAGCTCGAGCGCCTCGCCAACCACATTGGTGACCTGGGGGCCATCGCGAGCGACGTTGCCTATCAGCCGGCCGCGGCCTTCTTCGGGCGGATGCGGGGCGAGTGCTTGAACATGTTGATGACGATGTCCGGCAATCGCTACGGGCGCGGTCTCATCCGGCCGGGTGGCGTGGGTTTTGACCTGCCGCGCGACATGGCGGTGGCCATGCGGGATCGCCTCGCGCGCCTCGCTCAGGAGCTTTCGTCCGTCGCGAAGCTCATGTTCGAGACGGTCACGGTTCAGGAACGACTCGATGGCGTCGGAGTCGTGCCTCGGGGCGCATGCACGGAGCTCGGGTTCGTGGGGCCCGTCGCACGGGCATGTGAAGTCGCGCGCGATGTACGTCACGACCATCCCTACGGCATCTTCCGCTTCGCACACGTGCCGGTCGCCACCGCGTGGGCGGGCGATGTGCAGGCACGCGTGCTCGTGCGGTGGCTCGAAGTACAGCGCTCGCTCGCGTTCGTCGTGGAACAGCTCGACGCCGTCCCACGCGGCGAGCCGCGGGTGGTCTGTGGCGACCTGCGGCCCGACGAGTTGGTCGTCGCGCTGGAGGAGGGCTGGCGAGGCGAGATCGCGCACGTCGTGGTGACCGACGCGCACGGCGGCATCCGGCGTCACAAGGTCACGGACCCCTCGTTCCACAACTGGACAGCCCTCGCGGTCGCCCTGCCGGGGAACCAGATCTCGGACTTCCCACTCTGCAACAAGAGCTTCAACCTTTCGTACGCGGGGCACGACCTCTAGGCGCCATGCTTGACTTCATTCGCGCGCGACTCGCGCAAGGAACGAGGACAGCGCCATTCCCGCCGCGCGAGTCAGGTCTTCCGCAGCGGTTTCGCGGGCTGCCGGTTCTCGACCCACTCGTTCCGCTGCCATCCTCAGGGACTGGCCCGACGGCACTCGCCACGCGAACGCCTGACGGTGAGCCCGCTCTCGATGTCGGGGCGTGTCTCTTCAGCCCCGAGGAGGCCGGGCCAGTCGAGTTCAGTCGCGACTATCGGATGGCGAGCGGGACACGCGAGGGGCTCGTGACGAGGACCGGCGAGGTGCAACTCGCCCACGCGCTCGACACTCATGCGCGCCGCCTGTTCGGGCGGTCGCTCAGACTGCGGTCCGTCGTCGCCGGGAGCTGCGGCGGCTGCGAGGCGGAGCTTGTTGCGCTCGGGAACGTCGTGTTCGACTTGGCTCGGTTTGGCGTACAGTTCGTGGCCTCTCCTCGGCATGCAGATGGTCTTGTCGTGACCGGTGCGGTCAGCCGCAACATGCGCGTCGCGCTCGACAAGACGTACGAGGCAACGCCCGAACCTCGCATCGTGATCGCTGTGGGCGCGTGCGCGATTGCGGGCGGCCCCTTTGCGGGGAGCCCCGAGATCGAGGGCGCGGTGCCGCGAACCATGCGCGTCGACCTCTATGTGCCGGGATGTCCGCCCCATCCGCTGACCGTACTCGACGGGCTTGTGCGACTCCTGGGACGGCTGCCGACTGAGCGCGTCACCGATACGGTACCATTGCGGCACGACACACCGGCCCCGGTCGGCGGCGAGGAATAATTGCCGCCTGACGGCGAGATGCACACTGTTCTGCCTAGCCCTCTGGCGATGCAGGCATCTGGCACTGTTGGCTGACGAAAGAGGGTGGGGTGCGTCCCGTCCCTGGGTTACGCAATAGCTCCCACTTCGACTCCGAGCCGTGCGCCGGCGGCCCCGAGGCTTGTGACCAGCAACTCCAGGGCATGGTGGAGCGTGGCGATGAGGACGGCCGATGGTAGCGGAACGCGGGCACGGTGAAGGCCGAATGCGAGTGCCGCTTCGTAGATGCCAACGTTCGCGATCGACACGGGCACGCTGGTCCCAACGTTGAGGATCGCCAGCCCAAGCATGATCTGCGGAAGTGTCGGCGGAGAGCCAAATGCGCTACATAAGACGCGAATCGCGAGGAGTTCCGCGGTCCACGCGCCGAGGCTGAGGAAAGAGCTGGTAAACACTCTGACCGGGTCTATCAGTGCGGACAGGCCGGTCGCGAGTCCGGCCTGCAGTCGGCCGAGTCGGCGGGGCCAGCCGCGAGGCGCGAGGCGGAGCCCAACGAGTAAGAGCACCATGACTCCGCCGCCCGCTAGCGTGACAGCGGTGCTGGCTAGCTTCACGGACGCTCCCTCGCCAAAGAGGTTGGGAAAACCGGCAGCTGCACAGAGCACCAGCAGGGTGCCGACGTCGACGAGCTTGTCTGCCAGTATGAGGCCTGTCGCTTGAGGTACGCTTGCCAGTCGTTGGTGGTTGGTTCGGTTCAGCAGCACTACCTTGATGGCATCCCCAGCGCGCGCTGGCGCGACGGCGTTGAACCACGATCCGACGCCGAACGCGTAGACCGCCCGACCCAGTGTCAGCGGCACTGCTGCCGGGATGAGCGCCCACAGGCGAAGCCCCTGGCAAGACCACTGGCAGAATATGAGTAGAAGCGCGACGGAAAGCGTGGATGCCGGCACTGCGGCGACGTCGCTCCACATCAGATGGGCCTCGTCGTGACGCGTCGCTAACGCCACAGAGGCTAGACCCATGACAGCAACCGACGCGACCAACGCGCGAACAGGGATCTTCCAACGGTTTTGAGCCAACATTCATTCGCTCAGCGCGGCGGACGGCTACGCGGAGACGACGCCAGGCGCCGGCGTGCTCCGGAATACCGCGATGAGGTTGTGCGGCAGCGGTCGACGGGCCTGCACCAGTTCCAGCCCCCAGCGTTTTGCTTCGCGGGCAAGCCACGTCACGGTGAACAAGTTCACTCGCAGTCCTGACGTACGGCTGGCGATGAGCGCATGGACAGAGCCGCCGACGCCCGCTCGTGGGACGAGAACCACTAGTCTCCCAGCGGGGCTGACGAGTCGGCACAGGTTCCTGACGGCGACTGCCGGCTGGGAGACGTAGTCCAACACTCCCGAGCACAACACGATGTCGTAGCGGCCGCCCCACTCGAGACGCTCGACGTCGGCCACGAACGCAACGTCGACTTTGTCCTTGACGTTGTCGACCGCCCATGGAGACACGTCGACCGCGGTAACGGAAAGCCCAGCTGCCTTCGCGGCGAGCGCATATACCCCGGTGCCGCATCCCACATTCGATCATCTTCCCAGCGCATTCATGAAACCGGGCGAGATCGACTACGGCCCGCCGCTCCCGCGCCCGAAGGTATCTGAGAACTCCATGCTCCGCTCGGCGGTGGTACGCGGGGGACTCCGAACGGAAAAACTGGAGTGAACGAACCTTATCATCTGGGCCGACCCGGAATCGAGTCATGCGTTGCTCCAAAGAGGGTCCAGGCACGGACGGGTGTTGTCAAATCCAACGGACTGTCCCGCGTCGCGCCCAAGACGCGCCCGATGGAACGCACTCGCGCCGCTTATGTGACAGCTGGAGCGCGAGCCCGCACGCGTGACAACAGCCTCTGAGTGACGGCCACACGCACCGCCAGCGGCTTGGGCCAACGCGATGCGACTCTATTTACACCCATCCTATGCCTGCCCGTCGCGTGCCATCGGGCTATCCGCGAACTGCGTCGGCCATCACGGCACAATAGTCGTCCACCAGGCCGTCCCATACCCGGTCCCAAGTGCAACGTCGGGCAAAGGAGATGCCGTTGCGCGCAAGGATGGCGCGGCGCTCGGGGTTTGCTGCGAGTTCGAGTACGCGCGCCGCGAAGGCGGAGGCGTCGTCAGGCGGGAAAGTCACGCCCGTGTGTTCGGCGAGCAGCTCACGCGTGGGACCGACATTGGCGCCGACCACGGGAAGACCCGACGCCATGGCTTCCAGGAGGACGTTGCCAAAGGTATCGGTGGTCGACGGAAACACGAACACGTCGGCCGACGCGTAGAACTCGCTGAGCGCGCGCCCGGTCAAGCGGCCCGTGAAAAGTGTGTCGGCTGGGGCGAGGCGGCGGGCCTCCGCCTCGTACGGCCCATCACCAGCGATCGCGCATCGGACGCGGCCCGGCGCCCCGCGGATGACGTCGCGCATGCCCTCCAGCGCCACTGCAAGGCCTTTTTCAGCGGCCAAGCGGCCGACGTAGATCACCAGCACCGCGTCGTCGCTCACCCCAAAACAATGGCGCAGCGCGCGCGACCGAAACGATGGACTGAACCGGGCTGCATCGACACCATGGGCGCACAGGGCCAGGTGCCGAAATCCGCGAGCGGTGAGCTCGCGCTCGATCGCGCGGGTCGGGCAGTAGGTACGAACGCCTCCGTTGTGAAACCACCGTAGATACCGCCAAGCGATCGGCTCGAGCGCTCCCATTCTATAGAACTGACTGTACGCGCTCCAGTTCGTGTGGTACGATGTCACAAAGGGAACATGGAGGGCGCGGGCGGCGGCTCGGGCTGCCAGACCCATACCGAAAGGACTGGCGGCGTGCACAAGTGTGGGCTTCCACGCACGGAGCTCGCGTCGGACGCTTGCTTGCGTCGGCAGCGCCAGGCGGTGCTCAGGATACGCCCAGAACGGCATGCTCGGCCAGCGGCGGATGTCGTCCGCCCGGGCGCCAGCCGGATCGCTCGTCGTATATACCCGGACCGTACCCTCTCGCCCGCACGGCTTCGACGAGCCGCTCGAGCACGAGGGCTACCCCGTTGAGCTGAGGGACAAAACTATCGGTGAAGAGTGCAAGTCGAAGCGAAGCGATGTCCGCGTCGTGGCGCGTCTCAGCCAGGCGCTCGAGCCCCATCATCATCCTTTCCGAATTCCTCCCGAGAGAACAGGACCTTGAGAGCGACCGAGAGTGCCTTCCTCGCTCTTGCTCGACTCGCAAGACGTTCGTTTCGCAGGCGTCACATGAATTCCCGGTGTCGGTCTTTGCATGGAACGTCCTTACGCCGGGAATTGTGACATCCCACCGGGTTGCGAAACTGTTGTGGAGGGTGGCACCTCACTTCCGCTGCCCCGACAGGGACTCTTTCGTCTTCAGCGCCGTCGGCGCCGATAATACAGTGACGCGCAGCATGGACTCTTGCGACTCAATCGCCAACTCCGGTGCGTCGCGCAGGCGGCCTCGCGACGGTCATCTGATTGTCGACCGCAGTCACACCCTGGGTCGTCCACGCAACGTGGTCCAGCTCGCGCAGCTCCCGCAAACACTGCGCTTCTCCTCGAAGGATCACGCCGCTGCCGTCAGTGTCGACGCTCACGTGCTGAGAAGCCAGACCGGCTCGTCGGCCAAGCGCTCCCTCAATTGCGTGCTTGATGTTGCGTACAGCCGGTGTAGCAGAAATCGTGATGTGGTTCGTCACCACGAGGACACCTACGAGTCCGGACGCGTCCTTTTCAGCCGCGCGCTGTTGGAAAGCGAACGGTACCGACCCGTCGAGTGTGACCTATCCATTCTCCACGACGGCCCGCACGTGACCGTTGGGCACGAGCGCGTCCCACTCCAACCCATCGGCCACCGCGTGCGCGAGTTCGTCATCAGACCTCTGATGGTGACTGGGTAGTCGAACATTGAGCTCGGGCAGCACGGCCCGCACGCCTTTGATTCGCTCGGCGGCAACGATTGCCGATTGCCTCTCTGCGTAACTCGGAAATAATTGCCGCCTGTCGCCTGACGACGAGCCGCCACGCGCTACCACTGTCATCGACAGCTCCCCTCAGGCTGCCACGCTGCGTGGCTATCCGGGCGCCGCCTTGTTAACCCCGCGCAGCCCGTTCTGAGGGCGGGGCGTCAGCGGCGTGACTGGAGAGCAAGCCGAGTCCCGAGATCACCACGATACACAGGTACACGAAGAAGCCGTACACGCACGCGGGATATCCGAAAACGGTGCCCGGTGCGCCCGGCGCCGGACACGCAGCCGCTGTGTGAGCGAAAAGTTCGCGGTACGTGAGGACACCGGAGAAGCTGGTGCCGAAGAGACCCAATCCCAGAATTAATTGAAGCGCCCGACGTGGTTGCATGGAGCGACCTCCATAGGCACACAGGCCTTTACTGTGGGTACCACGCGCAGCCAACTTATGCTCTTCGTCGGCGGAGCGAAGGATAGGAGCGGTGCGAACAACCGTCCAAATGGAGACTGGAACAACGCTGGTGGCCGGGCGAGGAAGCGTTCTGCGTCTCGCTCGAATTCCGAAACGACCGGCTCCGAGCTCTTCTGCATCCCTGTTGCGGCCGTGACGGTCTCCTCCAGATTCGTAGGTGTTCCAGGTTCGATGTGGTGTCTCGATGCAAGGCAAGAATAGGCATTTCGTCAGACGCACAGTCGGGCAAATCCCTTCGCAGCTGGGGCGATCGTTCACGCCGTTGTCTCCAACGGGCGATCGACGATCGCCCACACGACCCTCGTTATGTGGTCCGTCGGCGCCGGCCAGCGCCATGACCCGACGCGATCCTAGCAGTTGTGCCCGAGGGTCTCGATGACTGGGCGGATACGTGTACGAGCCGAAAAGCGCCTCCCGAGAAAAGGCGGAGGGCTCCCCCAGGATGAGCCGATCCGCGGCGGCGAAGCCCTTGGTCCGCTAAAGTCCGCGGATCCTTCCCGAACGGCAGACGAGGTGCGCGCGCGGACCCGGCTCTTGGAACATGTAGGCGAACTTGCTGTTCGCGTCCAGGCGAGCTCGCTAGAGGAGATCTTCAAGGAGGTGGCGAAGCTCATCGCTCGCGAGGCCGGGCACTCGCGCAGATCGTACGGACCCTGGGAGCGAGTCTCAGTAGAAGCGCGTGACTGTGCCGGGTTGCTCGTCGACTGGGCGAATGAGCTCGTCGGACGGTCGGAGGCCGGGCAACGGGCCTTCGACCGTCTCCGATCAGTGAAGATCTCAGGCTGTGATCGCATGGAGTCGCCGCGGCCGCCCGTCCCGCCGTCAACCGCCAGTGAGCTTGACGTTGTGCCTGCGTGTCGAGTCGAAGCCGAACTGAGCGGTCGAGCCGTTCCATTGTGGCGATCGCGAATCAAGGCCGCCACATATCACGCGGTCGCCATTCGTCGCCGAGCCTCCGGATGGGAAGCGACACTTCTCTTCGACATCTAAATGGCAAACGAGACGAAAACCGGACCCGAGCGGTCAGTGCACCGCGAGGACCTTGCAGCGTCGGGATCGTGCGCGTTCGATCTTGCGACGGCTTGGCGCGCGGACATGCGTGTCTCCGCCCGGATCTACGCCGACGAGGAGCTGCTCGCAGGCATGCTGGACGGCGAGGCTCTGATCCAGCTTGCCAACGTGGCCACTCTCCCTGGTGTGGTCGACCGAGTGTATGGAATGCCCGACCTGCATGAAGGGTACGGATTCCCCGTAGGGGGTGTCGCAGCAACGCTCCTGCCGGACGGGGTCGTGTCGCCAGGCGGCGTAGGCTTCGACATCAATTGCGGCGTGCGCTTGCTCGTTCTTCCGCTCACGTGGCAGGAGCTCGGAGATCGCCTCGAGCCGTTCGTCCACGAGCTGTCGCGCGCGATCCCGACGGGGATGGGACATTGCGGTACATGGCGACTCACTGATGCTGAGCTGCACCAAGTGATATCGGAAGGAAGCGCGTATCTCGTTCGCAGCCATTCGATTGGGATCGATGCCGACCTGGCGTGCACCGAGTCTCACGGCTGCCTGCCCGGAGCCAACCCGGACGCAGTTTCGCAACGCGCGCTCGATCGCGGCCGCGACCAGCTCGGCACGATCGGGTCCGGGAACCACTTTGTGGAAGTGCAGCGTGTCGAGTCGATCACCGATACAACCTCGGCTAAGGCGTTCGGGCTCGCCCAGGACGCGGTGACGGTTTTGATCCACACGGGATCGCGCGGCTTGGGACACCAAGTTTGCACCGACTACGTGCGGGTCATGGACGCACATCGGGACGCGTACGGCATTCGATTGCCCGACCGGCAGTTGTCGTGTGCGCCAGCAAGCTCAGCCGAGGCTGGTGCCTACCTGGGGGCCATGGCCTGCGCGGCGAATTTCGCTTGGTCGAATCGGCACCGCATCGCTCATCAAATCCGAACTACGGCTGCCAGGTTGCTGGGCGTGGACCCCACTGATGTGCGGACGGTGTACGACGTCTCGCACAACATAGCGAAGTTCGAGCAACACGGAGGTCGTCGGGTCTGCGTGCATCGCAAGGGCGCTACTCGCGCCCTCGGCCCCGGGCATCCTGAGTTGCCCTCGGCCTACGCTGCGACCGGGCAGCCGGTGTTCGTCCCTGGAAGTATGGGAACGGCGTCGTGGGTCATGGCTGGCGCGCCGTCCGCGGAGGAGAAATCGTGGGCGAGCGCCTGCCACGGCGCGGGCCGCGCGCTGAGCCGTACGGCGTCAAAGCGCCAAGTCGTCGGCGCGGCCCTGCGCCGGCAACTCGAAGAGCAGGGTATTGTCGTCCGCTGTCCGTCCAACCGTGGATTGGCCGAAGAAGCGCCAATCGCATATAAGGACGTCGACCACGTGGCCGCCGTCGTCGAGATGGTTGGGATCGCGCGTCGTGTCGCCCGCCTGCGACCGCTCGGCGTCATCAAGGGATGATGGATCAGAGCTAGCGCTCAACGCGGGCGCCGGTGGGATGTCAGCCACGCACGGCTTTCGGTCGGGCCGGCGTGCGCGGTTCCGGCAGGGGCGGTTCGTGCAGTGACCTGCCCGCACTCAGGCGATCGATCGCGCCAGCGAGCAGCCCGGCAACAGTGACTCGCGTGATGAGGGGCGGCTGATCGGGTCGAGCCGCGATCGTGTCGGAGATGAACACCTCGCCTACATCGGCGGCACGCATTCGGTCGCAGGCGCCAGACAGGAGTACGCCGTGCGTGGCGGCGGCGAGGAATCCGCCAGGGGCGCCGTGAAGGGCGAGAGCCTTGGCACATTCAGCGATGGTAGTGCCTGTGGTGATCATGTCGTCGACGATGATGCAGCGTCGGTCCCGGACGGCGCCGATCACCTGCGGAGATGGCCACACTGGATCCACTCGTGCGGTGTTTGACGCACACTGCCGTCGAACACCCAAGCAGACGACTGTACTCGGAGGCTCGCCAGACGGCACCGAGGTCGGGCGCAACGATCACGGCGTCCTCAGCGACGCGCGTCCGAAGAACCGCGGCCAGGACCGGAATGGCCGAAATGTCGTCGATTGGAATGCTAAACGCCCCTTCGATCTGCGGCGTGTGCGCATCGACCGTTACCACGCGCCCGATTCCGACTGTTTGCATTAGATCGGCGACGGCCCGCACCATGACGGGGATACGGTGGCCCTGCCGCTTGTCCGAGCGCGCATACCCCAAATACGGCACAACGGCAGTAATGCGCGATGCATTGGCCCGGCGGCATGCGTCGGCGATCGCAACCAACTCGACTAGGTGGTCGTTTACCGGCGGCGCTGTCGGCAACAAGATGAAGACGTCGCTCGCGCGCACCGACTCCTCCAGCTCGACCGCCACCTCCCCATCTGGGAAGCGCCGAACTGTGCAGCGAGCAAGCGGGACGTCGAGCGCGGTTGCAATGCCCGCTGATAGCTCCGGGTTAGCGGTTCCCCCAACGAGCACAAACCGACTCGCTGTAAGCTCTGATGCGGTCGCTCTCGGGGCGCGAACCGTCCGATGCGCCACACTCATCGCATATTGCCCCTCGCGGGCGCGGCTGTTCGCGCCTACCAGACCAACTGTGGCGCAGGCTCTCGAAGCAGGAGGTACTGTGTGAACCAGTGGCTGGCCAGGCGAGCCACTGCCTCAAGGGCGCCCGGTTCCTCGAAGAGGTGGGTCGCGTTGGGCACGATGGTCATCTCCTTGGGCTCACTCAGGTGCAGGAAGGCACGCTCATTGAGCTGGATAACCGGCTCGTCAGCGCCACCAACGATCAGGAGCGTCGCAGCCTTGACGCGATGGAGTGCCGCGCCCGCAAGATCCGGTCGGCCTCCGCGGGAGACGACCGCGCGCACGACACCGGCGTAGCCGGCGGCCGCCTTGAGCGCGGCAGCTGCTCCCGTGCTCGCACCGAAGTACCCAACCGGCAGGTGCGCCACAGCGTGCTGCTTGCGAACCCAATCCGTCGCAGCCGCGAGTCGTGCGGCCAGCAAGTCAATGTCAAAGCGGTACTCGCGCGTGACCTCGTCTTCCTTCTCCTCTGCCGGCGTCAAGAGGTCGAGCAACAGCGTCGCCAATCCGCTGGCCTGGAGCACCTGCGCAACAAACCGGTTCCGCGGCGAATGACGGCTGCTTCCACTGCCGTGCGCGAAAATGACAATTCCACCGACCCGGGCCGGCACCACGAGGTCACCGAGTAACTCAATCTTGTCGACCGGCAGATGGACGGTTTGTTCTACCTGCGGCGGCGGTCCGGGTTCGTATGACACTGTCCTCTCCTTTCCAGGGTGCTGCAACTATTAACCCAACGAATGGAACGATGACGCGCCACCTAGCGATGGTTCAGTCAGGGAACCCCCTCGGCGATGTGCGGTTTTGACCCCGCGGGTCACCCACAGGTGCGTCGGCGACTGTCCTCATCAATCCCGGGGCGTGGCTCATGGGGACATCGCGCGATCTCGGTGTCGATCGGCGGTTGCCGGGCCCGACGTGCGGGCATCTCCGACATCATGGGGCCCGATTCCCCGATATGGGCCGGTCCGCTCTCTCGGTATGGTTGCCCAAGGATGTGAGGCCGTCACCGTCGGAGGTGGGCGGCCATCGAGAAGAAGGAGGCAGTCAGATGCAGAGTCCTTTGAGAGCCATTGCCGACCCAGCCGTATTGAACGACGATCCGCCTGGCGATCCGCCTGGTGGTGCGCAGGCGATGTTCTACAACCGGGAAGATGCAGGCATGCAGCTCGCTGCACGCCTCGCGGCGTATGGAAAGATGCGGCCATTGGTACTCGGGCTGGCGCGAGGGGGGGTGCCGGTCGCTGCGACGGTCGCGCATGTGATCGGCGGCGAGCTCGATGTCCTCGTCGTCCGAAAGCTCGGCTCTCCGATCTCCGATGAGTTGGCGATCGGCGCCGTGACGGCTGACGGCGTTCGGGTGCTCAATCCGCGGGTCGTGCGTGAACTGGGCGTGAGTACGGCGTATATCGACCGCGTGACACGGACGCGGTCGTTGGAAGCCGAGCAGCTCGCCAAGGTGCTGCGTGGCGGACTCGCTCCCATCAAGATGACGGACCGGGTGGTGATCGTGTGCGATGATGGGCTTGCCACGGGCGCGACAATGGTTGCTGCAGTCCGCGCCGTCCGCGCATTGCAACCGAGCCGACTGATCGTTGCGGTACCTGTCGGGTCACGTGAAGCGTGCGCGATCCTTCGCGCTGAAGCCGACGAGGTAGTGTGCCTCGCGATTCCCGAGCCATTCTGGGCCGTTGGCGTGTACTACGCGGACTTCAGTCAGACGGAGAACGAAGAGGTGCAGCGGCTCCTGCGAGACGCCCGGTCAGGCGTGGCGCCACACGCCGCCTGACTACTCGCGAGCGAGCAAGTTCTGCGCGTCGGAGGGCTTGGCCACCGTGTTCCGGGGGGCTGTCGACTATGCGAAACTCGCTCGGGTGTTAAGGCTGCCGGACGAGCAGTTCGTGACCTTCGCGCAGACGGTCGGCTATCCGGGATAGGCCTCGCAGTTCAGGCCGGAAAGCGCGTGTTGCCGTCCGTCAGGTGTTGCCCTACGGCACTTGGTGAGTGGCCCGACGGACGACCCGGCCACTCGGGGCTTTCGTAGAGAGACGCGACACGCCTCACCCAGACTACCGGATAAAGGGGGGCCGGCATGCCAACCGGAGTAGCAGCCGCCGCACCGATGGCGAGATTCGGCGTGATTGAGAAAGTGCGCGGCGGATGGGATATCGCCCCTAACCTTCTCGACTACGAAACCGCATGCGCCGACTTCTCTTGGGACACTGCGCGTCGAGCCGAGCTCGACGGGCTGCCTGGCAATCGAGGACTCAACATCGCGCATGAGGCAGTCGACCGGCACGCCACGGGCGACAGGGCCGGTCACGTCGCGCTGCGCTACTTGGGGAGACGCGGTGAGCGACGCGACCTAACTTACGCGGCGTTGGCTCGTGAGACCAATCGCTTCGCCAACGTCCTGACATCGCTCGGCGTCGGGAAAGGTGACCGTGTGTTCGTGTTGGCCGACCGCGTGCCGGAGCTTTACGTAGTTGCCCTCGGCACACTCAAGAATCGCAGTGTTTTTTGTCCGCTCTTCTCCGCGTTTGGACCCGAGCCGATTCGGGCGCGACTCACGATCGGCAGCGGCGCGGTGCTCGTGACAACGCCTGCGCTCTATCAGCGCAAGGTCGCAGGTATTCGCGAGGCGCTGCCGGACCTTCGGCACGTGCTGCTCATCGACGACGGCCGCGCGCAAGCACCGCCTCCGTCGGGCACCGCCAGCCTACCAGCGCTCATGACAGCGGCCAACGATGAGTTCACGATCGGCCCGACTACTCCTGAAGACGTAGCCCTCCTGCACTTCACCAGTGGCACCACGGGGACGCCCAAGGGCGCCGTCCACGTGCATCAAGCAGTGCTGGCGCATCACGTAACGGGCAAGCTTGCGCTCGATCTGCACCCAGAAGACGTATTCTGGTGTACCGCGGATCCTGGATGGGTGACCGGCACGTCATACGGCATTATCGCTCCTCTGACCAATGGCGTGACGAGCATCGTTGACGAGGGCGATTTCGATGTCGCGCGCTGGTACAAGGTCTTGCAGGACGAGCGAGTCACTGTCTGGTATACCGCCCCGACCGCGATCCGCATGCTGATGAGGGGCGGCGCCGCGCTGGCGAAGCCGTTCGACCTGGCGCACCTTCGTCTGATTGCCAGCGTCGGTGAGCCTCTCAACCCGGAAGCCGTTACGTGGGGAATCGAGGCATTTGGTCTGGCTATCCACGACAACTGGTGGCAGACTGAGACGGGCGGAATCATGGTCTCGAACTATCGCGCAATGGACATCCGCCCGGGCTCAATGGGGCGTCCACTGCCCGGCGTCGAGGCGGGGATCGTGAGACGGACGGCCACGGGTGACGTCGAGGTGATCGCCGAGCCCGACACCGAAGGTGAGTTGGCCCTTCGCCCAGGCTGGCCGTCAATGTTTCGCGGATACCTCCACGAGGAGGAGCGGTACCGGAAATGCTTTGCGGGCGGCTGGTACCTGACTGGCGACCTCGCCCGCCGCGATCAGGATGGGTACTACTGGTTCGTGGGTCGGGCCGATGATGTCATCAAATCATCGGGGCATTTGATCGGGCCATTCGAAGTGGAGAGCGCCTTGCTCGAGCACCCGGGCGTGGCCGAAGCGGCCGTAATCGGCAAGCCGGATCCGGTTGCCGGGGAGATCGTGAAGGCCTTTGTCTCGCTCAAGAATGGATACACGCCAAGCGATGGACTGGGGCTGGAGCTCCTTGGCTTCGCCCGGCAGCGCTTGGGGGCGGCGATCGCGCCCAAAGAGATTGCGTTCCTCGAGCAGATCCCGCGCACAAAGAGCGGCAAGATCTTGCGACGGTTGCTCCGCGCGCGCGAGCTCGGTTTGCCAGAAGGCGATCTCTCCACGCTCGAGGGCCATGCGACATGACTGCGAGCATCGCCCCCGGATCGACCGAGCGCGCAGCGCCGGGCGGACCGTCTGACGCGGCGGGCCACGCGGTGGCCTTGCTGCACCAGATGCTGCGCATCCGGCGGTTCGAAGAGCAATGCGCGGAACTCTACACGCAGGAGAAGATTCGCGGGTTCCTGCATCTCTATACAGGCGAGGAGGCAGTCGCGGTCGGCGTGATGCAAGCACTCGAGCCGGATGACGCAGTCGTCTCGACGTATCGAGAACACGGGCACGCGCTCATGCGCGGTGTGAGCGCCGACGCGATCATGGCAGAGATGTTTGGTAAGGCCCAGGGGACGAGCGGCGGACGGGGTGGGTCAATGCACCTGTTCGATGCGCGAACACGATTCTACGGAGGTAACGCGGTAGTCGGAGGTGGGCTGCCCCTGTCGCTGGGGATCGCATTGGCGGACGCGATGCTTCGCCAGCGACGCGTGACCGCTTGTTTCTTCGGTGACGGTGCGGTCGCTGAGGGAGAGTTCCACGAGACGATGAATCTCGCGGCGCTCTGGCGTCTCCCAATCCTTTTCTGTTGCGAGAACAACCGGTACGCCATGGGTACGGCGCTCGAGCGTGCTCAGTCGGAAACAGATCTTGCGCTCAAGGCGGCCGCCTACCGGGTCCCTGCGTGGCCGGTTGATGGAATGGACGTGCTTGCCGTGGAATCGGCTGCCCGGGCGGCGGTCGACGCCGTACGGGCGGGCGAGGGGCCACACTTTCTGGAGTTACGGACCTATCGGTTCCATGCACACTCGATGTACGACCCGGAGCTATACCGCACGAAGGAAGAAGTTGCGCAGTGGAAGACGCGCTGCCCGATTGCCACGCTGACGGCGCGTCTCGTTGAGGAGGGATCGCTCACTCCCCAAGTCCTCGCCGACATGGAAGCACAAGTTGCCGCGGAGGTCGACCATGCGGTGGCATTCGCAGAAGCGGGGACTTGGGAGCCGCCCGAGAATCTCACGCGATTCGTGTACAGCGAGCCGAGCCGCGCATGACCGCGGTCCACGGGGAGCCCATGTCCACCACCGTTCCTTCGGCCGCCGCCACGGTCCGTACGACGTACCGGGAGGCTGTCAGGGAAGCCATTCGGGTTGCGATGCGAGCGGACGAACGCGTCTTCCTCATGGGCGAAGATGTCGGACGTTACGGAGGTTGCTACGCGGTGAGGAAAGGTCTCCTTGCCGAGTTCGGGCCGGAACGGATCCGGGACACGCCGCTCTCAGAGTCAGCGTTTGTCGGTGCGGGCATCGGAGCCGCCGTCGCGGGGATGCGGCCGATCGTGGAGATCATGACAGTCAATTTCAGCCTTCTTGCGCTGGACCAGATCCTCAACAACGCTGCGACGCTTCTGCACATGTCCGGTGGCCAATTCAATGTGCCGCTCGTGATTCGCATGGCCACAGGGGCGGGGCGGCAAGTCGCAGCGCAGCACTCGCACAGCCTCGAGGGCTGGTATGCGCACATTCCCGGGATCAAGGTGCTGACGCCAGCGACGCTCGAGGATGCGCGCGGCATGCTGCCGTCAGCGCTCGCCGACCCCGATCCGGTGCTGATCTTCGAGCACGCGGAGCTGTACGGTATGGAGGGAGAGTTGGCCGCGAATGCTGCCGCAGTGCCGATCGACCGCGCGGCCGTGCGGCGGAGCGGGAAGGATGTCACTCTCATTACATACGGCGGCACGCTTCGTAAGACGATGGCTGCCGCAGAGATGCTCGGGACAGAGGGAATCGCCGCCGAAGTGCTTGATCTCCGATCGCTCCGTCCCCTCGACAGCACGGCCGTCCTGGAGTCCGTCAGACGGACTCACCGTGCAGTAGTGATCGACGAAGGCTGGCGGAGCGGCAGCCTCTCGGCCGAGGTCAGCGCGCGGATCATGGAAGGAGCGTTCTACGAGCTGGACGCTCCAGTGGCGCGGGTCTGTAGCAGCGAAGTCCCAATGCCGTATCCTCGTCACCTCGAGCAAGCAGCGCTCCCGCAGACCGCGACAATCGTTGAAACCGCGCGACGTCTGATGGCCGGCGGCTGAGAGCGGACGTGGCTGATTTCCGAATGCCGTCGCTCGGCGCTGATATGGAGTATGGCACCCTGGTCGCCTGGCACGTCAAGGCTGGAGACACCGTGCATCGGGGCGACGTCGTCGCCGAGGTCGAGACGGAAAAAGGCGTGATCGACGTCGACATCTTTCAGAGCGGCACGGTTGAGGAGCTGGTCGTCGCGGTCGGCACTCGCGTACCAGTTGGCGCGGTTCTCGCTCGCCTTCGCGCCTCCGACGCCACCCCCACGGCCGCCGCGGCTCCTTTACTACCGACCAGCCCAGCGATTGCTCTACCACCGGTGGCCGCACCGGTGTCTCAGCCGCAGCCGGTCATGGCGCCGCCGGCCGCGTTCACACCTGGTGCACGCCCGCCACGGATGCGGACATCCCCGTTGGCCCGACGGATGGCAGCCGCCCACGGGATCGATGTCACGTCAATACGCGGAACCGGCGCAGAGGGCATTATCACAAGCGTTGACATCATGCGTGCGATCCAAGCACAGCCCTCAGCGCCACCCACGCCGTCGGCGCCGTCGGCCACAGGGGCTCCTCCCCCAGCGCCGCAAGAACGTGCAGCTCCGCCTGCCGCACCCGCTGATCGATTCGCGGCGATGCGACAAGTCATCGGGGCCGCGATGTCGCGGTCACATCGCGACATTCCGCACTACTACCTCAGCGCGGACATCGACCTCGCGGCCGCCGTGACGTGGCTCACACGCGAGAACCTGGCTCGTCCCGTGTCTGAGCGTATGCTGGTCACGGCGCTGCTCCTCAAGAGCGTGGCGCTTGCGGCACGAACTGTCCCCGAGGTCAATGGGTTATGGACGGACGGTGCTTTTCATCCTGCCTCCGCCGTCCATCTCGGCGTCGCGATCTCACTGCGGGGCGGTGGCCTCATCGCCCCAGCCATCCACGACGCCGATCAGCTCGGCCTTGCCCAGCTCATGAAGTCTCTGCAGGATCTTGTGGAACGCGCCCGGTCCGGCGGCCTCAGAAGCTCTGAGCTCGCCGACTCCACGATCACGGTCACCAATCTCGGTGATCAGGGCGCAAATGCGGTCTTCGGCATCATCTACCCGCCCCAGGTTGCGCTCGTGGGCTTCGGGAAAGTCGGCGAACGCCCTTGGGCAAAAGAATGGCATGGTCGGTGTTCGGCCTGCGGTCACAGCGACACTGGCAGCCGACCACCGCGTCAGCGATGGGCATCGTGGCGGCCGATTCCTCGCCGCCGTCGACCGACTGCTGCAGACGCCGGAGCGTTTGTGACGACCACTGAAATCAGAGACGTTGTGCTGCGCGTTTTGCACGGTATCGCTCCCGAGGCGGACGCGGCCAGCATTGCTCCCGACGTCAACCTCCGTGATCAGGTCGACCTCGACTCGATCGACTATCTCCACTTCATCCTCGGGCTCGACGAGGCACTCGGCGTCGATGTGCCGGAAGTCGACTATCCTCAGCTGGCGACCCTCGATGGATGCGTCGCCTACCTGGCCGCTCGTGGCGCCAGGCTCACAGCGAAGTGAGATTCTCGCTGCCAGCTGCACCGTTCCCGATGCACCGACTGTGCGCAAAGACCGTCAACACGTCACGTGCAGAATCGCATTCGCCTCGGCTGGGTTCTGGCGCAGCAACTCGATGGCCCGTACCGTCATCACGATGACCAGCTGAATCGCACAGGCCGCCATCTAATTGGGAGCTTAGCGTCCTTCTCCGCCCGTGCGGCCGCGCCTGCCGCTATGAAGACTCTGCCGCGAGATGCTCCCCATGGGAGTCCCCTCGCTGGTGTGCGGTTTGACCCTGCAGGCCCCCGGCCCCGACGCGGCCCAGCGCCGCGTCGGGCAATGCCCGATTCTTTGCTGCTCTTCCGCCGACGAGTATTCCTAGGGTAGCGGCAGCTGCCCTAGGAGGAGGGAAGGGAGATGGTGGATTTCCACGGCAGCCAACCGGGCGCCGAGCATCGCGAGCGCCTCGCGTTTGCACTGCAGAATGCGTACACCTCGCACCGATACAACTCTCCGTTGGTTCGGCTTGCGGTGCGGGAGTTCGTGGACACCGCTCGCCACATGGGGCTGAGTCTCGATTGGGTGTTGGTGGCGATACAGGACGTCATTGATGCGAGTATCCTGCCGCGGCTTCAGGGCGGCAATCGAGATAGCTTCTCCACCCCCATCCGCCGCTTGGCGGAGGAGATGTACACGCGGAGCCAGGGGGTGACCGCGACACGCGCGGAGATCAAAACGGCTGGTCGCGCGGTGGGCCGCAGCGTTGGCGATCCGGGTTCACGTTCGAAACCACGGTAAGGACCTCGCGGGGGCTCCGCGCCGGTAGTTGCCCGATCGCCCGACTCGGTTCGACGAGCATGGCGACTTCACCGCGCATTCCAACCTCCTCGAGGTTGAGTTGAGAGATACTTCACTTGCCAGCACCAGTCCCTCGATCTCCGTCGGAACTCGTCGGCCGATCGGCCAGATCCCCATTTACCGCGAGTGGACCACGCGGCAGCCTGAGGTGAGCTCGACGAGAAGCGCGACGCCCCACAGCACGCAGTCGAGAAGCAATCGAAATCACCTGCGGGCGGTCCTCCGCCTCGCGCGCGAGGCGAAGTCGCGTCCGGATCATCGAAGCAAAATGGCTGACGTCGGCGAGCTCTCTCGCACCTCGCAGCCGCGCGGCTTTCACCGCGAGCGTGGCCGCCGGCTCCTGCCCGCAGGCCCGCCTGAGGTCTGAGAACACACCCCTCCGATGCGCCTTGTACGTCGCGAAGAACGCAACGCGTGCACAACGGCTGCCGAACTCTGCGATGTATGCCTGTACGGGACTGGAGGGATGCCCCATCCACACTGGCGTGCCGATCACCACGAGGTCGTAGGCCGCCGGGTTCTCACGGGGCCTGGCGATCGCGACACGGCGGCCCGTGATGGCATTGCGCGCGGACCGGAGATAGCCGACCACTCCCCGCCGACTGATCGGCTCCCCAATCTCTTCGAGATCAGCTTTGAGAGCCGACGCGATCTGTCTGGCGAGGTGTCGCGTCGTGCCGGAACGCGAGTAGTAGGCAACGAGTACCTTGGGCTCGGGCGTCGCGTGCTCCAGTCGGTGACTACTGAATGAAGCGAACCGAGGGTGCGCGCGGCGTCGGGGACTTAGGCACACGACGTCGGGGAGTTCCCGGCCTGACGCGCGGTTGCCGAGTGCACGCAGGCGTTGGAGATGCGCGGCGCCACCCCGGCCGCGAGCCAATCACCGGCCCCTGGTGCAAGTCAGTGGCCGAACCAGGGTGTCGGTATGGTAACTGCCCCGACGCGCCGTGCCGCAGCGGGCATGTGCCAGCAAGCGTCAGCAACAGTCGGGGATGCAAGGGCCGTGAGCGGCACCTCATGCCACCGCTCGATTCTGATAGATGCCACGCCCAGAAGGGATCAGCTGGGCGCTCTATTTGCCCGCGGCGTCAGCCGACTGACCGACTGACGACACTACGACGTGCGGCGGGGAGGCCGTTGGAGTGCGCGTCGGTCCGTTTCTCTGGTCGTTCTCGACCGGCGGGAGGTGCAGCGCATCTTGCAGCACCCGATCATGGCCGTACACATCCGCATAGAAATGGGGTAGGTTGTCGTCGTCCACGACCACCGTACTGTAGACGACGTATACCTCGACCGCCGGCTCAACAGGGACGTGCACCGTCGTTGCTCCGTGCATGGCCGTGTCGATGCGGGCGGGGCTCCACCCCTCCTCGCTCGCCAGCACGAACGCAGCCAGGGCGGCCGGGTCCTCAAGACGGATGCAGCCGTGGCTGAAGTCGCGACGGGCGCGGCCGAACAGTTCTTGTTCGGGCGTCCCGTGTAGGTAGACATTGTAGTCGTTTGGGAAGACGAACTTGACTTGGCCCAGCGCGTTCCGAGGTCCGGGTCGCTGGCGCAAACGGAATCCTCCCGAACCCACCTGCTTCAGGTTCTCGGCAGTGAGCGGATATACCACTGCATCGTCACCTCCGCCACGGACGATCTCGTACCCCTCTTGCTCGAAATCCGATGGATGCCGCAAGAGGTGTGGAACGAGCTCAGATCGCGCGATGTGCGGTGGCACATCCCAATACGGCCTGAATACAACATCCTGCATCGCACCCGCGAACACGGGCGTTTGATGGCCGCGCGATTGGCCGACAATCGCATCCATTGCCAGCACTGGGTGTTGAGCCCGCGGGTCATCCTCGAAGGCAAACAGGCGGAACGCCGGGATGTTGATCACGATGTACCGCGCTGGCGGCTGGCTCGGCAGCCAACGCCATCCCTCGAGCGCCAGCTCGATTTGTCGGACGCGAACGTTCATGGGGACGCGCAGAGCTGCCATCGTGGCCGCGTCGAGGATCCCCGTCCCGTCTAAACCATGCCGGCGTTGAAATCGCGTGACCGCGTCGACCACGGGCCCCACGTAGAGATCATCCGAGGTCCCCATTGGCATGACGGCGACGTCCACGGCTAAGTCGCGAGTCGCCTCGAGCAGGCGGTAGAGGGCAGGCATATCTTCGTATCGGTCGCCAGGACGGATCGTGTGACCGACTGGGAGCGGCGGTCGTAACTCCGAGTCAGCGGCTAGGGTACGGTACTGGCGGAGCAGGTCTTCGAGTGCCGCGTACCCTGCGTATTCTGGCTCGACCCTCGACATTTCCGCCCTCACGTCGGTTCCGTTGGCGACCGCGCGCACGGCGGCATTGATGTCGATGCCGTCGTGCGGGGATGGTAGATGGAATCCCAGAGTGTTGGGATCGAGGCGACCCGAATGAAGGGCGAGAAGGACCCGCGCCACCGTCAGTGACATCAACGCATCGAAGCGTGCAAGGTCGCTATCGGTGGCTGGTCGATTGAGTTCCAATACGGTCGCCTCTGCGCCGAGCGCGCCGGGATCGTAATCGCTGGGCACCAGCCCCTTTTCGTCGATGTGGCTAAGCGCTCGGATGACATTGAGCGCCTCGCGTGTGGGGCGACCGGCGTATGTCCAGAGCCAGACAGGATCAATAGGAGCCGTCAAGCCAGGCGGCTGCGTGGTTGGACGCTGGACGTTAGACGTTCGACGTTGGACGTCAGAGGCTAGACATTGGACGTTAGACGTTGGACGTTGGACGTTGGACGCGGCGGCAATGGTGCTGGTAGCGGCATACAGCAGCACGGCCGCACCCATTTGCCGCCACAACATCCTGCGTCCCCACGCAGCGGAGAGTGACACCTGCGGTAGTTGCATATCCTTACTTGTCTTGATCCGGTGGTCGCGGTTCGCGTGGAGAAATCGGGTGCCGTAAGGCTGATCGATCCTGCGGCCGCAGGGAGTCAGGCAGGTTCGACTATGCTGCGCGAGAATCCCCGACATCGTGGGGGAGCGACGGTGACAATTGGAGGTCACTCCGTCCGCTAGCGTCGTCCGCGGTGCAGCAATTTGCGAAATTGTGCTAGTGGGCGCGTGTTCGCGACGCTCTCCCTCGTGAGCCATCCTCGACGGGCTTGCAGAATTCCCCACCGCATGAAGTCCAGCTCCGCTATGCCGTGTGCGTCGGTGTCCACGGTGATCAAGACATCCTGATCGCTCGCAGCACGGGCGTCGATATCGTCGAGATCCAGCCGCTCAGGCTGCGCGTCGAGCTCGAGCATCACGCCGTGATCGGCGGCTGTTCGGAAAACCACGTCGCGATCAAAGGTCGCGCCCTTTCGGCCGTTCAGGATGCGACCCGTTGGATGGGCGAAGATATCGACTGAAGGGTGCTGGAGCGCACGCACGATGCGGCGCGTCTGCTCGGCTGGGGGAAGAGAAAGCCGACTATGCAGCGCAACCAGCACAACATTGAGAGAATCGAGACGCGCGTCATCCAGGTCGAGCTTTCCATTGGGCAGGATATCGACTTCCGCACCTGCCAAGACAGTGATTGTCTTCAGTGTGGCGTTCAGCTTGTCGATCCGCTTCCGCTGAGCGAGAAAGCCACGGGTGTCCAGTCCGCCGGCGATCCGCACATTCGGCGTGTGATCCGTGATCGCAACGTACTCGTAGCCTTTGGCTTCGGCGGTATCCGCCATCTCCTCCACCGTGTTGCGTCCGTCGCTATCGGTGGAATGCGCGTGCAAATCACCACGAATGTCCTCGAGTGCGACGAGGTTGGGAAGCTTGCCGGCAACGGCGGCCTCGATCTCGCCACGACCCTCTCGCAGTTCGGGCGGAATCCAAGGGACGCCGACCGCCTGGAAGACGTCGCGCTCGCGAGTGCCGGCGATCCAGCGCTTGCCGCGGAACACACCGTACTCGTTGATCTTGAGCCCCTTGTGATGCCCGAGCAAACGAATGGCAATGTTGTGGGCCTTCGATCCTGTGAAATAGTGCAGGCCAGCACCGTACGCACGATCAGGAAGGAGGCGCAGATCGACCTGAAGACCGGAACGGAGTCGGACGGAGGCGCGGGTGGTGCCTTTGGCGAGCACCGCGTCGACTTCCGGATACTCGATGAAGTGCGGAATCACTCGGGCATTGATCGTCCGTGAGACCAGGATGTCGAGGTCGCCGATCGTGTCCTTCCCGCGACGATAGCTGCCAGCGATCTCCACTTGCCCGATGTTGTCGAGCGTCCGCATGTACTCGAGCAACGCGTCCGCGTACTCGGTGGCAACCGATCGAAGGACCCGCTGGCCAGTTGCTGCCTTGCGCTCGACCTCGCGGAGAATTCCCTCCTCGGTCTTGGCGCCAAACCCTCGAAGCCTCCGAACCCGTCCCGCACGCGCGGCTTGGCGCAGTCCCGCAAGTGACCTGACGCCCAGCCTCTCGCACAAGATGCGAGCCCGCTTGGGGCCGAGCCCGGGGATCTGCATCACGAGAGCGGCGCCTGCTGGTGCCTTCCGGGCAGCCTCACGGAACGTCGACAGCGTTCCTGTTTGAACGATCTCAACGATCTTCCCGGCCAGGTCCTTGCCGATCCCCGGCAGCTCCGCCAGTTCGGCTGGATTCTCGCGGGCCAGGGTGTCGACCGCATGTGGCAACTCGGCGATCGTGCGGGCTGCCGTTCGATAGGCCCGAATACGGAACGGGTTCTCGCTTTGAATCTCGAGCAAATCCGCCAACTCGGTGAAGATGCGTGCGACCTCCGCATTTTCCACCCGATCGTGGCGACGGCCGCTCCGCGCGGCTTTTGGTGACATAGACATGGACCCACCCTAGCGAGAGGCGATGGTCAAAGGTCCACCGCGGAGGATGTGCCCGCGATCATCCGCCCGTGCTGCTTCGTCACCGTGGCGCCGAACAGGCGGCGCTCGGCACCGCCGCTGACGTCGAACACGGCTCAACAGGTCCTGGCCCACGGTACGATCTCTAGCCGCTCGAAGGGAATCTGCTCCCCGGTGCGCTCGCACTGCCCGAACGCGTGTGGTCGCTTGTAGAGGCGTTCGAGCGCGGAATCGATCTCTTCAATCTGGACGATCTCGCGCGCGGCCAGCGTCGCCTCGAGTTCCTCGTTCTCCGTCTCGGACGCCCGCTCGGCCACATGCGTCGGGGCTTCGGACAGGTCACTGGTTCGTTCGAGCTCGCCTTGCGCGGCACTCGCCTGGGATTCGTTGAGTGTGGTGAGCGCGCGTTCCCGCTCTTGCAGGAGGCATCGCTCGATTCGTTGGAGTTGGCTGTTGGTTAGCATCATGCCCCCGTCTGATTGAGGGTGTCCTTGCCACCGTGATTGAAGCCCGTGTTGCTACGACGGCCCCAGCCGACGGCTTTCAGGTCGGCCCCACGCAACGCACGCCATCGGCACGGATAGCTCCACACCTGGCGCGCGTTGTTGGCTGAGACAAAAGCGAGGCATCCGGCGGTCTCGTCAGCAGCGGACGCTGCATGCAGCTCGACAACTGTCCAGCAAACACCGCGATCATCCGTGATGACTCGGCCGGCACCGAGTGCGTGCGCAGCGATCGGCTCAGACGCCATGTCGCAGTCCCACCACACATCCCCGCGCGTCATGTCGGGAGGAATGTTCTCGCCGTTTGCATCACCGAGCGGCGCTGGGTAGACGCCCTCGATGGCGCAGTCGGTCATCGGAAGAGTCAAATCGGTGGACCAGTGGCCAAACATGACACCCTCCAGTGGGCGAAGCGGGTTGCAGGGTTCCCCCCAATTTCGACACGTGGCGCTGCCGCACAGTCGGGGATGACCACCACCGCTCTGTCCGATGACCCCTCACACGGCCGGGCGGAATACCTGATGGAACCCCAGAGGCGGCGAGAGAGATTGGGGTGTGCGACTCGCTCTTGTTCTCTCTCGATGGAGTTGCCAATGCCCAGTCGCCTTCAGCACGCTGCCGCGCATTCGGTCGTCGAACGGCCGCATGTACATCCGCTCTGGCTGATTGTTGCCCTCACCGCGCTGTTGCTGCTCGCACTCTTGGCCCCGCGGACCATCACCGGCAAAGCGCACTCGTCAACCACAATACAGGATCATCGAACCGCTGGAGGTTCCTCCGACATTGAAAGGTCGGGACTTGCTCGACCTCGGGCTGACAAGCGGTGACATTGGCGGTGTTGGGTGGCGCTACCGTGCAGGGTCGACTTCTGGCCGGCGCAGCGGCGTTCGAGCATTGCTAGCCGAACGAAAGGATTTGCCGTATCCGACATGAACGCCCGCTTGGACGTTGCTCTATGTGGTCGAAACGGCACTCGGTGCCGGCTTGGTTCGCCGGCCCTTCTTTCCGTTTGCCGGGGCCCGCTTTCTCGCGGGCTTCGCTGTGCGCTGCAGCCGGTAGAGGTCGACGATCTCCCGTTCGGTCGTCGCGTCCGTCGGTGCCTTGTCGGATCGAATCCCGAGAAGGCGTGGGAAGCGTAGTGCGTACCCTGGCTCGCCCGCGACGCGTCCACAGGTGTGAGATGGTGATCGTGTGATCTCGTCCGCGAGCACTTCGACCACGATTGTCGGCTCCACCCACACGTCTGGGAGGATCAGCGAGTCCACTTCTTCCGGACGGTTGCGCCTCGCCCGTTTGTCGAGTTGCCGGCGCAGGTCCTGCCACTCACGGTCGGATGGTCCCGATCCGATCTTCGCCACCGTGCGGAATCGATCGGTTTTCGAGTCGTACACCGCACCGAGCAGGGATCCGATGCCGAGTGCGGCGCGCTTCCCTCGACCGCGCAAGTATCCCACCAGCACGAGATCGATAGTGTCCCGTAACTTGGACTGGTAGGCCCGCTTGAGCTTCACCCAGTCATACCCCCGGGCTCCCGCCTGGTATGCCGCGTCTGGCCGTTTGGCGAGCACTCCCTCGAGCCCACGTGAGATCATTTCATTGAAGTACGCCTCGAGCTTGGAGGGCGAGGCGATGATGTGCGCCTCGGTCACCACGATCGGATCCCGAGGACTGCCGTGCACCAGCTGGCGCAGCCGCTCTGAGCGCTCGCGTTGTGGTCGCTGGAGGTAGCTCTCGTGGCCCGCGTATAGCAGATCGAACGCGAAGAGGCGAAGCGGATTATGCGCAGCTGCTTCAGCAACGTTCGTTTTGCGCTTGCGCGTGATCGTCACCTGAAACGGGAGGAACGCACCCGTCTCGGGATTATAGACGACCGCCTCACCCTCGATGATGGCTCGGGTCACCGTGAGCTCGCGTACCAGAGCCGCCGCGAGCTCCGGGAACATCGCGGTGACGTTCTCCAGACGGCGGCTGAATGCCCAGACCCGTTCCCCGTCGCGATGCAGCTGGAGCCGAAAGCCATCGTATTTGGGCTCCGCCTGCACGGTGCCAAGCCGTTCAATAATGGCGCCCGCCGACGACAGGCGTTGTGCGAGCGCCGGACGGATAGGCACGCCGATCTCAGGCTCGATTGACCTGAGCCCGCGCTCGCCATGCGCGAACGCGAGGCGCACGATGCCGCCCAGGTCCGAGCGCACGTTATAAGCGTGTTCCACGGCCGCTTTCTTCCGCCCGTCACCCAGCGCAGCGACCGCGGTGGCATTGATGATCGTTTGATCCCCGACGCCGAGCCGCAACCGGCCCTGCATGATCCGGACAACAAACTTCGCCTCGCCCCCATCCATGCGCTGGAGGAGGCTGGCGACGAGGGAGATTTTCCGCTGGACGGAGCCTCCACCGACTGCCTGCGCGACATCCAGCAGGGCGTTGTAGACCTCGAGGACCGTCGGAGTCCGGCCGCGCCGGGACCGTCCGATTGCTTCGGCGACCAACCCGAGATCACCGAGTTGCGTGTACCGTCGGGCCACCTGGGCGCTACTCTCGTCGTAGGCCATCGCGAGCGCCTCCGTCAAGAGCTTCTCGCCGAGGCCAAGCTCGACGCCTTCGTAGGGCGGTCGGAGCTGCGCCTGGAGGAGGTAGACAAGCGGGCCCCGCTCGTTCTCCCCCGCGTGGCGCAGGAGCTCTGCTACCGCGCTGATCATGGCCCGACGGGATTTCGTCTGCTCCAACTGTTCGCAGGTCTCTACGGCATCACGCAGTCGCATCAGCTCGACGGGTCGAAGAGACGAACGCCAGGCAGGGGCTGACGGATCGAATACACGGATAATCGCTGCCGGTCCCGGCGACCGTCAGCATCAGTCGCCTGACCCGAGCGTCCGTGATTCCCTGACGGCCATGTGGCCGCTCTCCGATCCCCGCCGACCTCCCGCCTGGAAAGATTGAACTCATGATGGCGCCGAGTCTCACTGTTCCAGTTGCACACACCCCGAACGGCTTGACGCTCTCAGGTAGTGCGGAGCGAGTGCTGGCAGTGCGCGACCTGCGGCGCGACAGCTCGGGGCAGGTTCATGAAACCGCTGTCCTCGCACGCGATGATCAATCCTGCAACTGCTGATGCTCCTGGCGCGCGCGTCGATCGAGCATCGATGAAACGAGCCAACCTACAGCCGCAAGCATCACCGCACACAATCCCGTAGCTAGCACAAACCACAACCGAACCTCCCAGCCAATCCCGACCCGTGGCATGTGTTCGGGCACCATCACGTGTCCGCTCGACACTCCGACGAGCGGCACGTTGTGACCGATTACGATCAGCACAAACGCCACAGACAGCGCCCAGACGAGCGCCAGAACGCCAATCAGCCACAGGCGGAAACGGATCCAGATCCCGGGGCTCATAAATCGAAGCTGCACTTGAGCGCGCGGCGCTACAATCGGGGAGTTCCCGTGCCCGTGTAGGGCCCGAGAGGTCGTGCTCTCCAAAGCCGCCGCATGCTGGTCGCCTAGTTCATCGTGCAGCTCCGACGTCAGCACAAGGAGGAGAGCCGCTGAGAGAGGCCCCCGACAGACGAGCTCTGCGCGGGGAACAGATTCCAGGTCGCCCTTCTAGATGAGGAAGACGTGCAGAGGTCCGAGAGGCTAGGATACGGCGCCGGCTTCCGTTTCCTCGCTACTCTCCCTGCTCCTCGTCCCGCCGATGCGTGTCAAGCGTCGGCGCCCGCTCGCGTCCGAGGTCAGGCCCCCGGACTCTGCGGGGGAGCCGGGTGCGCTCGATGCTACATCGCCACTAGGGCAACTGTGAGAGTTCCCCCGACGGCGGCATCAGTAGTCGCGATGCTAGAATCGCTAGATTCGTGCATTGGTTATCAAAATGGGGGACGCGACATGCAATCCGACGCCATCATTCAACAAGACGTCCTGGAGGAGTTGCGGTGGGATCCGGCGATCACGGACCAAGGAATCGGGGCGACGGTCAACGATGGGGTGGTGACGCTGCGCGGCTATGTGCCGAGCTATGCGGAAAAGCTCGCGGCGGAGCGTGCGGCGGAGCGTGTGGCTGGCGTACGGGCAGTCGTGCAGGAGGTCGAGGTCCGCTTGACGACCTCTGCTGAACTGAGTGACCAGGCGCTCGCGGCTCGTGCGGCGAGCGCTTTGGACTGGGCTGTGCAGATCCCGAAAGGGAGTGTCAAGCCCAAAGTCGAGCAGGGATGGGTGACGCTTGAAGGAACCGTGAAGTACGGCTACCAGCGGCTCGGTGCCGAGAACGCGGTGTGGGATCTGGCAGGTTTGCGTGGCATTACGAACAATGTGAAGGTCGAGCCGCCGTCCGTGTCACCAACGACAGTACGCAACGACATCGAGCAAGCTCTGAAGCGGCAGGCTGAGCTCGATGCGACAAAGATCAGCATCGACGCAACGGCCGGGAAGGTGACGCTTCGTGGAGCTGTGTCTTCATGGGCCGAGCGCCGCGCTGCCGAACGCGCAGCGTGGAGCGCTCCTGGTGTGACGGATGTCGACGATCGCCTCGCGGTGATAACGGGGTGACTCGTCGTTAAAGACGTGTCCGGGAGGTGATCAGGGTGACGAGAATGGTGGAACCAGGTCCCGACCCGATTGTCTCACTTCGCGAGAGGTTGGTGCAGGCGTTGGAGGAATGCTGCCGGACGCGTCGCCATGACTCGCCTGAGCTCCGACGCGCTGTTGCGGAGTTCGCGCGAGGTGCAACGCATGTAAAGCTCGACCGCAAGTGGGTGCTGAACTCTATCCAGGACATGATCGACGCCCTCGTACCTGCGCCCGACGAGTATCGCAGGCGGACCCTCGGAGATACCGCGCGCCGTATGGTTGAGGACGCGGACGTGCGTTGGCCTACTGTCGGCTCGTACCCGCGATGATCCTCAGCCACCGAAGCTTTGTGACTCCGAGTCAGGACGACAGGCCGGGCCGGATCGTGTACGCCGAATGACGTCCTGCCGGTAGGCGGCTTCTGCACCACGTTGCTCAACTAGGAGTTCACATTAGCGCGAACCCTCTGGGTCCCCCGGGGCAACGCAGTGGTCGATCGAGTTGCCTGAAGGTACGGCTCTAGTTGCTCAATGCGTCGTCCCGCCGCACGGGGGACGCATCAACACGTCGGTCGCCGGCATCCGAATGGTGTGCCAGCAGCGCCTTGTATTGGTCCCACTCCGCGCGCGCGATCGGGCGTGCCGGCACGCCGCCCCAGAGCTCGCCGCGTCCAACCCGCGTGCCAGGGAGGAGCACCGAGTGGGCGAGTATAGTCGCGTCCTCTCCTACCACGACGTCTCCCATGACTGTTGCTTGCAATCCGATCGTGGCGCGGCTGCCGATGATGACCGGCGCGATGGTGAGATGTCCTGCACCTCCAAAATGGCAGAACACATGGGCGCTTCCGCCGATCACGACGTCGTCGCCGAGCGTGATCATACACGGATCGGATATCAACTCGGTTGTGATGCGCGGCCGCTGGCCCATGCGCATCCCCATGGCACGCAGAAACCAAATGCCGAACGGGGTCAGCGTGACGAATGGCAGCACCGTGAATCGCACGAGGTAGAACAGCCCGTTGTGCAGGTACCATGGGATGGCGGCGGCAGTGAAGTAGCCGCCGCGGAACGGCCGTAGTCGCGTCGGCAACACCGCGTTGTAGATCGGAACGACGACCAGCAGAGTGAATCCCGAGATGAAGGCTGCCGTGCCACCGAGCAATCCGAGCGCGAGCAGTTGAGGCCAGCCCGCGCCTTGCCAGAGCTCAGGCCCCCAGCGTCGCATGAGCCAAATCGCCGGCGTGAATGCGACTCCGACTGCCGACGCACCGATCAGATACAGCACGAGGACCGCGATGACGTAGCTGATGGTATTGAATCGCCGAACGAACTGGTCGACTCGACTAGTGGGCGGTGGGTTCAGGCGTGGATCGAAGTAGGGCATTCGCGATGAGTATGGTTATCGGCACTGATGACCGGTGCACACGGACGGCCGCCAGCGCATTGTCGTTCAGTTCGAATCTCAGGGATCGCCAACACACTCGGGTCAACCCCGCGCTCGCCCAGGATGCGTGGAAATCGCGGGTTGAGCAACCCTCCCGACCTTGCCAGGGTTTGGCGACAGACGCGCTCAAGCCCGATGGCAGAAGCCCCTTGCCGGACTCACTCTGGTGCAGAGGATGGCGCCCGGCGGTCGGATGGTAGGTGTGCGGGGAAGGAATCATTGGAACTATTCCCCGACACAACGTGGCAGGACAGGGACCGGGCCAGGGACGTCCCGCATCTCGCGTCGGGGCAAACCCCACATTGTCGGGGCTGAGTGCCGACGCTGACCGGCCTGCCATGGCACCGATCTTGGTCACGACAGCTGCCGTGTACTGGTGGGCGTTCACACTTCGAGGAGGGTGAGACTATGCGGGCCGACAGTGAAGTGCTGACCGACGTCGTGCATGAGCTTCATTGGGTTGATAGGATCACGGCGGATGGCATAGGAGCCAGCCTACGCGATGGGATTGTGACGCTGGTCGGTCACGTTCCCAGCTACGCCGAAAAGGTCGCGGCAGTCGAGGCCGTAGCGCATGTCCGCGGAGTGCAGGCGGTCATTCAGGAGTTGGAGGTCCGACCTACAACGGCGGGTGAAGTATCTGATGCCGAGCTCGCAACGCGCGCCGTGCACGCGCTGGAGTGGAATGCCGTTGTTCCAAAGGGAGTGATCACAGTTCAGGTCGAGCAGGGCCAGATTACACTTGCAGGCGCGGTTCGGCACGAGTTCCAATCGGGCGCGGCCGAGCGCGCGCTTCGGGATCTCGCCGGGTTGCGCGGCTTGACGAATGACATTGTCGTCTCGCCTCCCTCAACGCCGCAAGCGATCGCCAAGGCCAAGATCGAGGAAGCCGCCACCCGGAGAGGCAACCTGCGGACGACAGTGCCGTAAAGGACTGGCGCCATTCTCACGTGGCGCGGGACGATTCGGATGACGAATGGTCGCGCGTGTGTGGGCGGGCTCGAACGTAGAGACGAACGACCTCGCGCTCGTCGTCGAACGGCGCTTGATCTTGCTGCTGGGCGTTTGAACTCCTAGCCTAATGGGTCGGCGGATGTCGCTGCTGCTGCGACTCGCGTGTACGAACGGCGGAGATCGCCGTTCGAGCAGTCGGCAATCCCCGCCGTTGTGTCGGAGGAGCCCCCGCAGCGTAGGCAGACCACCGAGCCAGAGTTAGGCCGAGGTCGTCAGGGCGAAAGTCCGCAAGTTCAAACGGCAGTCGGATATGTCTCCGGCAATTCCCCGCGATCCCAGAGACTCGTTCGCTCCAACGGTTCGACGGCTCGCGTGGTGTCGTAGTGCAGGACCGCATTGAATTGCTCCGTGAGCCTCGCACGGAAATAATGGCTCTGGCGCTCGGTGTCGGGCCGATAGATCACGCCGATGGCGCGCTCGAGTCGCGATTGATTCATCGTAACGCGAACTTCCTGAGGCTCGCGCAAGTCGACCAGAAAGTTTCCGCGGCCCACGTCGTGGAACAACGCCTCGTAGCTATCATGTAGCGCGGGTCGCACGACCTTTCGTTCGGCGGGTTCATCCCAGTCGGACGCCGCGGTCACCGTGCCCGCATAGGTCGTGAACCCGACCAGGAGCGCGTCTCGCCCATGACGCTCGCGCACGAGCTGCCCGACGTTCAATTCGCCACGCGATCCCATCTCTGTCGCGCGCGCGTCGCCGAGGTGGGAGTTGTGGGCCCAAACAACGATTTTGGCACCGGGGCGTTGCTCCCCCAAGAATCCCACCAGCGCTTCTAACGTCTCAGCCATATGCCGGTCGCGGAGGTTCCACGACTCGACTCGACTCCCGAACATCGCGCGATAATATCGTTCTGCATTGAGCACGACGCGGGCGTTCTGCTGCGCGAAAAAAAGATCGTCGGGCTCGATGCGACCGTCACGGCGGGCGTACTCCGCTGCGGCCCTGCGGAGCTCGACCAGCTGGGCGACGACCTCAGTCTCACAGGAGGGAGTGAGACCCGCGCTCGTCGCGTATCCATATGTCTGCGGGTCGTCGCCAAATCGGTCGAAGCATCCATACCGCTGTTGGGCCCGCTGCGCCGCTTGGGGGTCGACGAGGCGAAGATAGCCGAGCACCGCGGCGATCGACGCATGCAGGCTGTATAGGTCGAGCCCGTAAAAGCCGATCTGGTCGGACGGCCGAACACCGTCGTTGTGCGCCCGCAGCCAGCCAACGAAGTCGAGGACGTCGGCGTTCCGCCACATCCATTGCGGGAAGCGGTGGAATCCTCCCAGGGCATCCGCTGCATCGATGTCGCTCCCTCGACCGCGGACGTAGCGGTTGATGCGATAGGCATCCGGCCAGTCTGCCTCGACCGCAACCGCGGCAAAGCTTTTTTCCCGGATCAGCCGCTTCGTGATCTCGGCTCGAATACGGTAGAACTCGTGCGTCCCATGCGACGCTTCGCCGATCAAGACGAAACGCGCATCCCCCACCATTGCGAGCAGCGGATCGAAATCGCCGGATGTGCCCGTGAGGGCGTGGGCGCTCGTCTCCAGCTGGTCGGCGAAAGCACTGCGATCAAGGAGGGTTGACATGGTATCTCCCGAATAGTTCCAAGGTGATGCGTTCATCGGCATCGGAGTCTAGATATGTCATTACACTCCCTCTCGGCGCGCCGCCGTGAGCACCGGGCACGGGGCTGAGCGCACGACGCGCTCAGTGACGCTTCCGATCAGCGCGCGTTCACTGTCGGTACGGCCGTGCGTGGCCATCACGATCCAGTCGACATGCCGCTTGCGCGCCACCTCGACAATGCGCTCTGCCGCCGGGCCCTCCCGCATCAGGGCCCGCACCGTGAGCCCCGAGTCGGCCAGGCGATCCCGCAGGCGTGCTAGCTGATGCGAGGCGGCTTTTCGGCCCTGCTCCAGTACGCGCCGCACGAGAGGCGAGGGAGGCCCGGCGTCGGGGAGGCCGTACGCGGTGTCGACGACGTAGAGGAGTACCAGTTCAGCGCGTAATTGACGCGCGAGACGAGCCCCAAACTCGACGGCACGGAGCGACACTCGTGAGAAGTCGGTAGGGAGAAGCATCCGCTTGACCCGCACCGGCGTCACGCTCCGGATCTCGACAGTCGGCGAGCGCGCCTTGCGTGATGTGCGGCGCATCGAGGCGGTGGCCGGCCGGGCCATGGCCTACTTATGTCCCTTGAGCACGAACGTGAGCTTCGCCGTCAGCCTGTAGCGCGTGATGCGGTTCTTCTCGACAGTCGCCTTCATCCCGCTGACCCAAATCTCCCGAATGTCCTCTACGGTCTTCGCAGCTTCAGTGATCGCGCTCTGTGCCGCGTCATCCCAGCTCTTGTCGGACTCGGCGATCACCTCGATGACCTTCGCAATCGACGACATGACTGTCCTCCGTTTGGGTCCCAAATCAAAAATCAGGAGATCGTATCCGTCCCGTACGCGTGGTGGCTCGATCTCTCCAACCAGTCGGCGCAAGGATATTCAATCGAAGGACTCGGCGGCCAGAAGGGAATCGCCGACGTTCAGCGCGGGATCGCCTGACGTGATAGTTCACCGGATGGGTCGCGTGCTATGCACGGTGGCGAAGTCGATGGCCCGGATGAGGCTGTTGCTCAGGTCCCTGACACGTGTTCGGGCGACGCAAAGTCGACCAATCCAAGCCACTAGACGATTGCGCCAGCAGCCTGTCGGAGATCCCCTGACTGACACTATCGGATAGCGAGTGCAGACTGACGGGCGCTCACACCAGAGGAGCAATCGATGGCCGCACTCACGATCGTGGAGACCACGCGCAACACTATCAGCCTCATAGACCTCGTGTACGGTCGACGAGCGGTCCGATCATACACGTCAGCGGCCGTTGGTGAGCCGCTGCTGCGCGAGCTGCTGGATGTAGCGGTGCACGCCCCCACCGCTATGCATGAGGAACCGTGGCAGTTCGTGATCGTGCAGAACCGCGAGCTCCTGAGGCGGCTGTCGGATCGCGCTAAGGCGATGGCCAGCGAACAGGCGGCGCATCACGGTAACCTGCTCAAGCCACCCGGTGCCGCCGGCGATGGGTTAGCGTCGCCACTCGGCGACCCAGATTTCAACATCTTCTACGACGCCGGAACCTTGGTCGTCATCTGCGCGCGGCAGACGAGCGAGTTCGTGGCCGCGGATTGCTGGTTGGCCGCCGAAAACCTGATGCTCGTGGCATTTGCGGAAGGACTGGGTACCTGCTGCATTGGGTTTGCCGTCCCCGTGCTCAATACGCCCGAGGCGAAAGCGGAGCTCGGCATTCCCGCGGACGTGCACGCCTTCGCCCCGATCATCGTCGGTGTGCCGCGCGCGACTCCGGCGCCCAGTACTCGCAAGCCGCCCGTCATGTTGAACTGGATCCACGAAGCGACGGAGTTGCGTGCACATCATTAGAGAGTCCGAGGGTCTCACGAAAGAGAGTCCGAGGGTCTCACGAAACAGTGGAGTCGCTGCCTGACCGCGCGTCGTCCCTCGTCTACCATTTGGTGTCGCGGATGCCGAGCCAATAGGCGAGATGGTTGACGACGATGTCCGCCACGAAGCTGGCGACCAGGACGGCGCCGATATCGGCGACCGAGAGGCGAGCCCAGGCGGCGATCAGCACGAGCGATCCCAGTACGAAATCGAGCTGGTCGAACGGGACCCAGGGGTGCCCCGGCGCAATGCCCAGGCGGCGTTTCAGGAAGCTCTTGGCGACATCTCCGCCCATGCTCCCCGCGCCAAGGAGGAGCCCGATAACAGCCCAGTGCTGGTATGGCACGATTGAGCCCTGCCAGGCAACTGCGGCTTGCACCCGAGCGACAGCCACTGCAACGGCGATTGCGCCGGCGGCCCCGACAACGGTCTTATGACTTCCAAGCCAGCGCTGGGAAATCGGCGCGTTCCACCCGTGCCAAAAGCGTGAGAACGGCGGGGTCATATTCGCGAGGTAGGCCGGCGCCATCAGATACAGCAACTGGATCAGCCGACTAGACACACCAGGTCCTCTGAGTGCGGCCTGATACGCGTGAGTTCATGTGTCGACCCGGATGCGTGGTCCCGCGAAAGTGCCGTTTGCGAAGGATTTTCCGGCGGAGCATGGGAATGGGCCGTTCTGCCTGGCGCGCGATCTAGTGAGTGCCCGTCGTTCGCCTGAGGAGTAAAACCTTGACAGCATCGTTGAGCAGGAGGCAACTGACGAGCGCTGCGCCCAGCACAACGACCGTCCGCCCGGGCGGTAAGGGCTCGAGACGGATGGCCCGAACGCTCGCCAGCAGGACCGCCAGACCACACTCCGCCGTCAGCGCAGCCGTGAGGGCGCCGCCTGGCCGCGAATACCAGAACCATTGACGCTCACGAACGGACAGCACCGAAGCCGCGGCGAAGAAGACGAGCAGCTCGAAACCGACGGTCTGCAGGACGGCGTCGCTCGTCGCCAGGCCCCACCGCCACCACGTCGCTCGCAGGAACAGCAGGCATTCGGCGGTCATGAGCAACCCAAGCACCACTGCCAGTCGGACATAGCCCCGCAGCCGCCACCGGTCGGGCCGGTGCGACCAGCGCACCCGGTCGGTCGCGAGCGAGATCTTGGCAAAGTCGGTCGTGGTGACGATCACAAGCATGCCGAGTGCTGACACGGCAAACCGGCCGGTCACGACAAACACGGTCGCGACAAAAGTCGCCTTGAGAATCGTGCGACTGATCTTGTTGATGATCCAGGTCAAGACACGCTGATAGATCGTGCGCCCTTCCTCGATCAACGTCACGATGTTCGCGAGCCCAGGCTGCGTCAGCACCGCGCTCGCCGCGCTCTTTGCCACGTCCGTTGCGGTACTAACAGCAATGCCCACCTCGGCCTGACGCAGCGCAGGCGCGTCGTTCACGCCGTCGCCGGTCATCCCGACGATGTGACCCTGCTGCTGGAGTCGGCGAACGAGCAGATACTTGTCATCCGGATATACCTCGGCGAATCCACCGCATTGCTCGAGGACGTCCTTGTTTGGGGCGCTGTCTCCAGCAGAAGCAGGTTGCGTGGCAGAGTGAAGCTGCGCGGCGGGGCAGATCGTCCCCAACCCAAGCTCCGAAGCGATCTCGCGCGCAATGGGCAGCGCATCGCCTGTCAGCATGGTGACGCCGACCCCGAGCGTGCGCACCGTGGCGATCAGGGAACGGGCGTCATCGCGCGGCGGATCGTGGAGAAAGATCAACCCAATGATGCCGAGCGGTCCCGCTTCAGGGCCGCGCGCCACGGTCAGCGTCCGAAAGCCTCGATTGGCCGCATTGTTGGCTTGGCGCTCGAGCTCCGCTGCCGCGGCCGGGCCCGCGGCGGACATCGCGAGGACGGCTGAGAGCGCGCCCTTGACGACGCGTACGCGCGAACCCTCGTTCGTGGCCACGACCGCTTCGGTGCGACGCGTCTCGGGATCGAAAGGCTTGAATGACAACACCGCGGGCGCACCGATCGGCCCGAAGACATGTGCGAGCTGAGCGCTGGCGAGTACGGCAAGATCGATCGGGTCCCGGTCCGCTTCCTCCGAGGCGAGCGCTGCAGCCGCGAGGACATCCTGCGTCGTCGACCCCGTTTGCGGTGCCACGCTCGTCACGACGAGCTGGTTTGTCGTCAGCGTGCCGGTCTTGTCCGCACAGAGCGTGTCCATTGCCGCGGCATCTTCCGATGCGTTGAGGCGCGTCACCAGCACGCCGTGGCGGACCAGCTCTTGTGCCCCAACGGCCATGCTGACCGTAAACATCACGGGCAACGCCACCGGCACCGCAGTCAAGAGCAAGACGAGGAAGAACGGCAGCATCTGGAGGCTGAGCGTGCCACGAATCGCGGCAACGGCCACGACACCGAGGAGGAGAATGGCGACGATCACGAAGAGCGCGCGCACCACGCGGGCCACGACCTCCTCCACGTGGAGCCTTGGCCGAGCGTTCTGTACCAACTCCGTCGTGTGTCCGAACGCAGTACGCGGACCCGTCGCCACGACGAGCCCCGTGGCTTCTCCTCGCCGCACGACGGATCCCGAGGGAGCGAGATCGCTTGGCCCTTTCGTCACATCCGTGGATTCACCCGTCAGCGCCGATTGATCGATCGTGAGTGTCCCAGCGGTCAAGCGGACGTCCGCGGGCACGATATCACCGGCCCGCACGCGAATGACGTCATCCGGGACGAGCTCCCGTGCCGGGACGGTCTGCCACCCGTGATCGCGCAGCGCTCGTGCGTTGACCTGCAGTTGGCGGCGTAGCGCTTCGACGGCGCCGGCCGCACGCTGATCCTGCACGATGCTCACGATTGCATTGATCACAAGGAGTCCTGTGACCACGCTCGCGTCGAGCCAGTTGCGGAGGACTAGCGAAACACCGATGATGAGCTCGAGCATCCAGGCGCTGAGTCCCGTGAACTTCGCGAGCACAGCCTGGAGCGGATGCGCTCTGGGCTGCGGGATCTCGTTGTATCCGTATTGTGCGCGCCGCAAAGCGATGTCGCTCGCCGTCAGACCGGGTCGGCCTGGAGGCGTCGGGGCCTGCGTTGGAACGCCTGCGGATGTCACAGTCGTATGGCAACCGGATGAGAGAAGACCATGCTATTCCCGCATGCAGTCATCACCGATTCTCTATGTGACCGCCAATGCACTCCCTATACGATGCACGCACGAGCGCCGACTCGTTATAATTGACACATGGCGATCGTCCGTCGCACGTTACCATTCGCCGTTGTGTTGCTCGGCTTCGCCGTGCAGGCGGCCCACGCCCAGACCGCGATTGGATCCATCGGCGGGGTCTTTGTGCCTGCTGGCGGGACAAGCTCGCTGTCGACCGGACCACGCGTTGTGCCGGCTGCGCCTGGCGGATTGCTACCATCGCCGCAGGCCGCACCTGTCCCGAGCGTCGCCGTCGCACGCGGCGTTCCCACGCCGCGATCCGACAGACCACATCCGACTGGACTCGTCAAAGTCCCTTTCCCGCTGGTAAGGGATCCGTACGTGACGACGCCTCTGCTACCGCCGCCGTTATCGCCAGGTACGAAGAGATCTACGGCGGAGTGACGCTTCGTGGCGACGGTTCGATGGCAGGCACGCTATGCGATTAAGACATGCAGCTATCCCAGATTCGCTATTTGACGCCTGCATGCACGTCGCATACGATCTCAGACTAGGACCGTGTGAGCGCCGGCAGCCTCGATACCGGCCGCACCCACCGAGAGCACGGCCCGATCTGGCATCGGAACGGCAACAAGCCCTAACGAATGCAGGAAACCGCCCTGTTTCGACGCGTGCATGTCGCCACGATGCCTCGCATCGTGCGCGGCAGCGATGGTCCGTCCACAGAGGCGTCGCGTGGCGGCCTCAGGGACGCAGTTGCTGCTGTCGCTGCGTCCACGATGCCACTCGCTCGGTGGGCATCCTTCATATTCGTCGTTTGCTCGCTCATCATCTTGGTCGTCGTGCCTGTCGCCGTTGGAGCACGGGTGCGCGCGATGCGGCGCCAGCTGGTGGACGTGGACGATCCCGCGCTTGCCGGGCTGAGTCAACTGACGTTGGCGGTGGCAGAGGAGTCGCTTGCGCGGGACGCTGGGCCCGGCAACGCGGTTCGCTATGACAGTGCGGCAGCACTTGAGCGCGGCGCGATCGCCATGCTGGATACGTTGGTGCCGCGCCTGGACGGAGAGTCCGTAGACCGATACGACGCCGTGCGGGCGCTGCGAGAAGCGTGGCACCAGGCCCCGTCGAACCGCCTCCGCACATCGACCGCGGAGAGCTTCCACGGTCCCGGCACAGGCGGGAACCCGGGCGTGCAGCCCGAGCCTCCTCCTCGGGCGGTCGCAGTGATCGCCGCGCTGGCTGTGCTGGACCAATCGTTGCTCAGTCGGTCCAACGCGCAACGGCTGCTCATCCGGCGCGTGGAGCAGCTGGGCGTGCTGCTCCCGGTCCTGTTGGTCCCGCTCGCGCTCGCCTCAATGGTGCTGGTCTTCGGGATCGAGCTCCGGACGCTGCGCTTGGCCGGCGAGGCGAAGCAAGGACAGGTCAGACTGCAGCAGTCGATCGAAGCGAGAGAAGCGTTGGCGCGCGGGGTGACGCATGATCTGAAGAATCCTTTGGGTGCGGCCCGGAGTTACAGCGAATTGCTCGAAGAGGGCTTCGCTGGCTCGCTCACGCCGACCCAGCACGCGATCGTGACTCGTCTTCGAGGCCTTATCGCCGGCGCGCTCGAGTCGGTGACTGACATGCTCGAGGTCTCGCGAATCGATGCCGTTGGCCTCTCTATCGTGCCTCGGGCGGTAGATCTCAGCGCATTGGTGCGCAGTGCAGCCGTGGATCACGCGGCCCTTGCCGCGAAAGCTGGCGTCGCGATCGAGACCGTACTTTTCGGTGACACGACGACTGTCGAGAGCGATCCCAAGCGCGTTGCACATATCGTCGCGGATTTGCTCTCCAACGCACTCAAGTACACACCTCGGGGTGGTCGCATCAGACTCAGCCTCACCACAGCGGGTCTCGACGACGCCAGCCCCGGAAACGGTGCTGGCCGTCACGTACAAGTCACCGTGTCTGATTCAGGCCCTGGGATACCACAGGATCAGCGCCAGAGTGTGTTCGAGGAATTCGCTCGTGGCTCCAGCGCTGATGGCGCCGTTCCCGGCACAGGCATCGGCCTCGCGGCGAGCCGGCGCGTTGCGCGTCTCTTGGGCGGCGACATCACGGTGAGCACCAGCGTGTGGGGTGGTGCCGCTTTTACCCTGACGCTGCCACGACGACTTTCAGAGCGCCTACCGTTGACTGCAGGCTAGGTTGTCGAGCGGCGGCGCGGGGCTCGCCGAACGTGGCGTTTGCGTGCGCGTGCACAGCACCTCGCGGTCCGCTCGGGCGATCCTCTAGGGAGACCGTGGCCCGTTTCGTGGCCCGTCTCTCGCGACAAATGGCACAACGCGATCACCGGGTGGGCTTGTGCACCGGCGCATTGGCAGACCCGCCGGGGGCCGCCTGCTCAACGCGCACCGTGGCGTTGGGCCGCACGGCATCGGTACCAATGCGTAGCACCAGATCGCCGGAGCGGAGGTTGCCGAACACCTCCGTCTCGTCGTTGGCTGTGACCCCTGCCGTAACGTCGACCCAATCGGCGCGATCGTTCACGACGCGAATGACAAACGTTCGCTCGAGATCCGTGGAGATCGCTGTCGACGGGACGAACAGCGTGGCGTATGGGCGTTCGACGGACCACATGACAGTAGCGAATGTGCCGGGAGTAATGAGGCCGTCGGCGTTCTCGACATCCAGTTCGACCGCCATTGTCCGCGTGCGTTGATCGATGTCGTGCGCGATGCGAGCGATGGGCGCTGTGAAAGTACGCCCTGGGTAGGCCGGAACGGTGAAGCTGACCTGTCGTCCGGTCACGACGCCAGCGATGTACCCCTCGGGCACGGGTACGACGAGTCGGAGGTGGGCAACATCCACGATGCGGACGATCGGCTGCGCGCCCGGTTGTCCGGCCGCCGGCCCCACGAGTGCGCCCGGATGCAAATTCCGTAGCGCGACCACGCCATCGAATGGTGCGCGGATCTCCAGATACGACTCGAGCTGAGTGGCGCTCTGCAATGCGTCGCGCGCTGCAGCGACTTGGGCGCTGTCCGCGAGCACTGTTTGCCGGGCAATCACGAGATCATTTCCGGCAACGACTCCGGGCGTTTTTGCGGCGTCCGCAAGATGCCAATACGTGCCCTGGTCGGATGCCAGCTTTGCCTCGGCGCTCTGGACCGAGGCATCTGCCTGAGCGCGCTGGGCAATGAGCTCTGGCGCCGACAGTCGTGCGATGAGATCCCCGGCGTGCACTCGGGAGCCGCGGTCGACGGGGAGCCGATCGACGAAACCCGTGACCTTGGGGTAGATGTCGACCGACTCGTACGGCATGACTTGGGCAGGGAGCGACACCTCGGTCGACAGTCGGCGTGATTCTACCGGCGCGACCAGCACAGTGGGCGGCGACCCGGCGCCCGACGCCACCGATGGTTGGGTATGGCAGCCGGCGAGCGCCATGACCCCGGCCAGCGCGACGCTCGTGGCTCTCATCGCGTGGCCGCTCCGTCAGCGTGCTGACTGGTCGGGTCGTCCGGGTCGAGCGACGGTGAGAGGAGCGATGCCCTGCGCTGAACGGTCCCGAAGACTGTCGGCAGTATGAACAACGTCGTCGCCGTCGCAGCCAACAAACCACCGATCACCGCGCGACCCAAGGGCGCCGTCTCCTGACTGCCCCTGCCGATGGCCAACGCCATGGGAAGCATGCCGGCGATCATCGCCAGACTGGTCATGAGCACCGGCCGCAAGCGCTCGGTGGCGGCCGCGCGCGCGCCAGCGGCGGCATCGGCTCCAGAGCGCCGGTTCTTCTCAGCGAACGCGACAAGCAAGATGGCGTTCGCGGCACTCACGCCAATCGCCATGATCGTTCCCATGAAGCTTTCGAGGTTGATGCCTGTGCCCGTGACGAGCAGCATGAGGACCGCACCAACGAGTACGGCTGGCGTGGTCGATAGGACAACGAACGGCAGACGAATAGACTCGAAATTGGCCGCCAGAAGGAACAGAACGACGACCACCGCCAACAGAAGACCGATCGCCAGTTCGCTGAAGATCTGGCCGAGGGCCGCGACCTGCCCGCGCACCTGCACGCTGACACCGCGCGGCGGCGCTCCCGCACGGGCAATTGCCCGATCGATGTCTCGGGCCGCGCGGCCAAGGTCATTCGGACCGACGTTGGCGGATAGGGCTATCATCCACTGTCCATTCTGTCGATCGAGCTCGCCAGGTACGTGGCCGGGGCGAATCGCGGCCAGTTGGTTGACGAGGGGATGCGCGCCCGTCGCGCTCGTGACGGGAATCGTCCCGATGTCGGCGGCCGATGTCATTTGCGCCTGAGGGACTTCCACTTGGACCTGGTAGCTGACTCCTGACTGGGGATCGCGCCAGAAGTTCGGAGCGACGAACCGACTCGACGCCGTAGCTGATACGACTGCGCGCCCGACTCCGTCAGCCGTGGCTCCCAGTTGACCCGCCATCACCCGGTCGATGGTGAGGTTGAGTGCTGGATACTGCAGTGGCTCCTCATACCCCACGTCGCGAAGCTCATCGATGTTCTTGAGCTCCACGGCGAGCTGCTGGGCAAACCGCTCGACGTCGCCATATTGCGGCCCCATAACGGCGACCTCCGCCACAGACGGCGTGCCGAAGTTCAAGATCTGATTGACGAGATCGCCCGGCTCGAACGAGAAATGCGAGCCGGGGAATTCTTGAGGAAGGCGATGACGAAGCTTCTCCTCGAGATCGTGCACGGTGATCGTTGCAGACGGGTCGAGGGCGACGTTCAGAACGGCTTCGTGTGGACCGCTGGTCCACAAGAACACTGCGTTGATTGGGTATGAGGAACCCTGCGTGCCGACGTAACCAAGGGTCATCTGCACGTTGCCCGGGCCAGCTTCGCGGTCGATCGCGTCCAGCACCCGGCGCGCCATCTCCTCCGTGACCGGCACACGCGTCCCATCGGGAGCGTCGAACCTGAGGCGAAACTGCGAGGCCGTCGCAGGAAAAATCTCGCGCGACAACATCGGCGCAACGAGCACGAGCACGATGACGCTGATGATCCCGTAGCCGCCCAGCAGCAGGCCGGGACGCGAGGATAGCCGCTCGAGCTCCTTGGCAAACCGTGTCCGGACGCCCTCAAACCAGTGCTCCTTCGGGTTCTCGGCCCCCTTGGGGTCTGCACGGAGAAACCAGTTTGCCAGCACCGGGACCAGCGACACCGAGAGCGCATACGAGGCCGCCATGGCAAAGCCCACGGCGAGGGACAGCGGCACAAACAGGGCCTTGGCTGGCCCGGTCATGAAGAAGGAGGGGAGAAAGACGGACAGCACGCTCAGCATCGCCAGCAGTTGCGGCACGGCCACCTCTCGGCTCGCTTCGAGCACGGCTCGGGCGGTCGACGTACCGCGCGCCAGGTGGACATGGATATTCTCGAGCAACACCGTGCCCTCATCGACGAGCACGCCCACAGCGAGAGCTAGGCCGCCCAATGTCATGATGTTGATCGTCTGGCCAGCGACCCAGAGCGCGACAATCGCGGCGAGCAAGGCGAGCGGGATCGTGATGATGACGATGAGTGAGCTACGCCAAGCGCCGAGGAAGAGAAGGAGTGTGAGCCCAGTGAGCAGAGCGCCCAAGATGCTCTCACGAACGACGGCATTGAGCGCATCGCGCACGTATTGCGACTGGTCGAGCTCGTAGTGGATCGAGATGTCTGGGGGGACGAGAGATTGAAAACGCGCCAGGTTTGATCGCACTTCCTCGACGACGGTGACTGTCGAGGCATTTGGCCGCTTCGTGACCGGGATGTAGACGGTCCGCTGGCCATTGCGCAGCGCGTACCCCGCGAGCACGTCGGAGGACATGGAGACTGATCCGACGTCGCGCAGATAGACGCCAGCGCCGGCGCCGGTGTGAAGCGGCACGTCGAGCAGCTGCTCGATCACGCTGGCCGTCGTATTGGTTGTCACGAGCGTCGCATAGTCGCCGATGTTGGCCGTCCCTGCCGGCTCGATGCTGTTGCCCTCCACCAGCGCGTGTACCACATCGTCGGGTGAGAGCGCATACGCGTGAAGCTTCGCGGCGTCGACGTTGATCACGACCGTGCGCTGGTTGCCGCCGAACGGCGGTGGCGACGAGACGCCAGGGAGCGTAGCAAAGACGGGGCGCACGCGGTTGAGGGCGAGATCCTGGATCTCGGCCAGCGTGCGCGACGGGCTCGCGAAGACGAGATATCCGACCGGCAGGGTGCCGGCGTCGTATCGGATGACGAAGGGTGAGACAGTGCCCGGCGGCATGAATGCCCGCGCACGGTTGACGTAAGAGATCGTCTGCGCGAGGGCCTGCGTCATGTCCGTACCAGGATGGAACGTCAGTCGGAGTAAGGACGTCCCCTGGATGGATTTCGCTTGCACGCTTTCGATGCCATCGATATAGAGGAAGTGGTATTCGTAGTAGTAGGCGAGAAAGCCCTCCATCTGCTGCGGACTCATCCCCCCATACGGCTGGGCGACGTAGATGACCGGGAGATTGAGGTCAGGGAAGATGTCGACACGCGTCCGCAGGATCGCGAGAATCGACGAGAGGGCCACCGCGATCACGATCACGACGACTGTGATGGGTCGACGCAGGGCAGCACGAACGAACCACATCGCTAGTGCACTCCCCCTGCCGAGCCGGGCAGGACTCGCAGGAAATCCTCCAGGTCGCCCTGGGCGTACGCGACGCCGAAGAGGCCACGCCACACATTCACGCGGGCAATCGCGTCGGCCGCTTCCGCCTGCGCCAAGAGGCCCTCGGCGTCCGCCACCTCCACGATGCTTGCGAGGCCCGATTGATAGCGAGTGCGAGACTGCGATTCGGACTGCTGGGCTGCCGTCAGCCCGATGGGAGTTTGCTGCGCGACCAGGCGCGCGGCCCGCAACCGAGCCCGGGCCGCGTGAATCTGGCCGCTCACGTCTTGGAGCGTCCGATCGTAGGTGGCCTGCTGCGAGCGCTCGTGCGCTGCGGCGATCCGTCGCTGAACGCTCAAGGCCCGGAACCCGAAAAGGTCGGGAACGAGCACCGTCACACCAGCCACCCAATTGCCGCGCCCAGGCAGCGCGCCGTCCGCATTCCCGACGATCGCTCCATTGGTCGGAACTTCGCTCCCTCTGGCGAACCCTTCCGCCTGCAGAAAAAGTCGAGGGTAGTTGCTTCGGCTCAATACATCGTGCTGCGCCTCTTCCTGTCGAACGACAGCCGCCTGGTCCCGGGCAAAGGGGCTGCTCTCCGGACCCACGTTCGGCAACGAGTCGGCGGGCAGCTGAGTGAGCAGCGCCGCGGTGTCGAGCGTGAGGGCGCTGTCCGCCACTCCCAGCAGCGCGGCCAGCGTGGCGAGACCCGCCTGCTCAGCCGCCTGCGCTTGGTACAACTGAGTCTTGGCCTGCGCCAGTTGTGCGTCGGCACGGGCGGCGTCGACTCCCGGGCGCAGTTGATTCGCAACGACCGCATGCACCGTGTTGGTGAACGCTTGCCAGCGCTCCACGTTGGCCTGAGCAGCAGTCGCGGTGCGCGCATCGCCGACGACTTGGAGAAACGAGGTTCCGACGGCGGCCGCCACTTGCAGTCGCGTCACGGCGAGTTGGGCTTCGGACCGGGATTGCGCGGACCGTGCTTGCACGACCGTTGCGGATCGCAGGCCGAAGTCGAGCGGCTCCCAGGACAGGAGCGCTTCTGCCTGGCTGTTCCAATAGCTCTCTGAGCTGGCCGATCCCAGCGGGCCCTCGACCGCCGGGTTCATCGGAGTGGGCAACCGAGATGCCCAGCACCTGGTTCTGCGTGGCGCGGCCGGTCTGGTACACTCCGGAGAGCTGCGGTAGGTATTGGGTACGTGCCAGCGCGACGCCTGCCCGGGCAGCCGACAGTTGCTCGAGCGACGCTCGAACAGCCGGGTAATGATCGATCGCATAGTGGAGGGCGCCCGCGAGCGTCAGAACACTTGACGGACCTTGTGCCGCTTGTGCGAAAGACAGGGCCGGGAAAGCGGCCGCGACGCACATACCCGTTACCCAGGCGCACAGGTGCTTCGAACCGTCGTTCATCCGGTCTCGCCGTTATCTAGTGGCGTCCGCACGCGCCCCCGCGTCTGGCACATCGGTCGAATGCCCGGCGGCGCCAGCGTGGATGCGCGCCGAGTACGCGGAGCCCCGTCCCATCAAGCACGACGCCGCGATAATATAGGTATCGCGTTTCGATATCGCCATTCGACGCCATGCCGAGGTGCCTCGGTCATTCGAGATGTCTCATTCCATATCGACACACTGCAGTGACAGATCCTCCGTCGAATCGCGACCGCCGCGGCTTTGCGCTGGGATTCCTGTGCGACGCGGGAATTGATACTCCGCGACCCGGTCGGCACTGCCCCGTTGCAGGGACGGGTCGCGAGGGGCATACTGTATCGCACTTATCGCACTCTCGAACCTCCTTTGATGCGATCCTCGCGAGCTTCGACGGACGACAAGGATCTTTATGCGGGTTTCATTCGTCTCCACGTTCTCCATCATGCGGTGGTGGAAGGTCCCATCTACGGATTATGGATGATCGAAGAGCTCGCGCGGCATGGATACCGCCTGAGTCCGGGCACGCTCTACCCGATCCTGCACGGCCTCGAGCGTAAGGGGTACCTGCGGGCCACCGAGGAGCGCGACGGGCGACGTAGTCGCCGCGTCTACCGCGCCACACCTGCTGGCCGCAAAGCCTTCAAAGTGGCCAAAGAGCGAGTGCGAGAGCTGTTCGGCGAGCTGTTCGAGGTCTAGCAGGGTCTGCATTCATCGCGGCCGGGAAATTGCTTACCACGCTTCATGCTTAGCCTTTCCGATGCCGCCCGCCTCGTTCAGACGCGCCAAGTCTCACCCGTCGAATTGACCGGGGCCTGCCTCCGCCGCATTGAAGAGCTGAACCCCCGATTGAACGCGTTCATCACGGTGACTGCGGCCACAGCGCTGGCGGAGGCGCGGGAGGCGGAGGCCGCGATAGCACGGAACCGATCAAAGGGGCCGCTGCACGGGATACCGATCGCGCTGAAAGACAATGTGCAGACGGCCGGCGCGCGGACGACGGCGGCAAGCGCTGCGCTGAAGGACAATGTTCCGCGCGAGGACGCGGAGGTCGTGCGGCGTCTCAAGCATGCCGGTGCGGTGATCCTCGGCAAACTCAACCTGCACGAGTTCGCGTACGGCGGGAGCTCAGTCATCAGCTACTTCGGACCCGTGCGGAACCCCTGGAATCCGGGCTACAGCACTGGTGGCTCCTCCGGCGGCTCCGCAGCGGCGGTCGCGGCCGGTCTGTGTTATGGCGCGATCGGCACCGATACCGGCGGGTCGGTCCGCCAGCCGGCGGCGATCTGCGGCGTCGTAGGGCTCAAACCTAGTTACGGGCTGGTGAGCAACCGCGGCGTGATTCCCCTCGCCGCGTCGATGGATCACGTCGGCCCGATGACCCGCTCGGTGCAGGACGCGGCGCATATGCTCCAGGCAATGGCCGGGCACGATGCTCAGGACTCAACGAGCGCGCATCTCCCGGTTCCCGATTACGTCGACGGCCTGACCGCCGGACACTCTGCTCCTCGACTGGGAATTCCGCGCGCGTTCTTCTACGATGCCCTCCATCCGGACGTGCAGAGCGCCCTCGAGGCGGCGCTGGCTGTTCTCGCGCAACTGGGTGCCAGCCTGCACGATTTGGCGCCGCTCGGCGGGGAGGCTCAATACCTGTCGGTTCAGCGCGCGTATGCGTCCATCCTCGCGGCCGAAGCGTATGCGGGTCATCGCGATCGCCTGGCCAAGACGCCCGAGCAGTATCAGCCTGAGACGCTCAAGCGCCTCGAAGGCGGCGCGAGCGTTGACCCGGTACTGTACCGAGAGAGCCTGCGTGTGCTCGACGAGACGCGGCACTCTCTCCCCCGAGTATTTCAAACAGTGGACCTCATCATCACACCAACCGTCCCTGTACCGCCGTTCGCCATCGCGGACCTCCTGGCGGATCCGAACACGCTCCGGGGCAAGGAAGTCGTTACGCTGCGCAATACGCGCCCGTTCAATTTTTTTGGTCTTCCGACGGTCTCCGTCCCATGCGGCTTCACGCGCGACGGGTTCCCCATCGGGATGCAGATCACCGGTCCGCTCGGCGGCGACGCCGCAGTATTGCGCCTCGGGCACGCATACGAGTGTGCCACTGCGTGGCATACTCGATCCCCGGCCTAGTTAGTCGTCTCTCGTGACGGCTGCCATGGCTGGCTCCGCGGGCTCAGCGAGCGTCGAGACGATGGCCTCCGCGGCGAGGCGGTCGAGCAGGTCGTCGAAGCCTCGCCGGAGATGCGCGACGATGTCAGGTCGCGCGGCCATGGAGCCGGCGCCCGGCGTCTTGTTGACGTCGACGACGATCAGCGCGCGCGTTGTCTCGTCCATGACACAGTCGCTAGCGCCGTAGCCGATGCCCATGGCGTCGTGGACTTGGCGCACGAGCGCCGCCACTCGTGCCGCGGTCTCGTGAGACGGGCCCACGGCCTCGTCGCCGTCGGCCGTCGTCCAGTAGAAGTGGTTGAATCGGCGCACCACACCCGTGGTGCCCTTCTTGATGTCGAGTGTGTTCCAGATCTCGGCGACACAGGTCGCCCGGCCGACGGTGTGGACGCGGAAGTAGATCCCTTCTGGATTACTGATGAACCGCTCGACTACGAGCGTCGGGTCCGACCACACGGCGGGCGGCACCTCATCGCGCCGGCAAACACGGTAGTCGGACGCATCGAGCCTCCCGGCGTTCAACTCCTGCGCGAACTGGCGGCCGACTCTGTTCCCTCGGCTAGCCAAGAGACGTTCAGGCGCACCGGCGCTGTTGAGATTGGTCTTGATGATGAGACGCTCGTCGGGCGAGCCGTCGCGCGTGGTGGCTGCCGACGGCACGCCAAGCGCCTCGCACCGTGCGTGCAGCGTGCGTTTGCGAATGTCCGTCGCGCCAGCGTTGAGAATGCGCACGCCGCGGTGACGCAAAGCGTCCCACAACGCGGGCGCGTCGGCGATGAAGCCATCCGTCCGGCTCGCGTCCACGTGCAGCATCACCGTCCGCGCGTCATCAGGGACAGCGGCCAAGACCCGCGCGGCTGGCTCGCCGGGACGCAGGCGCACGTGGAGTGCCCGAGGCTCGAGTACTCGAATGGCATACCCATCGTCCTGATACGCGTTGTACTCGAGCACGACCAACGGTGTGTGCTGGCGCAGGCCTTCGACGCGGCGCCACAGTCTCGTGACGCGCAACCAGTTGGTCATGTGGCGAACCGGGTTCACGCCCCCAAACCTACAGGATCACGGCGACTTCGCACCTATGCCTCCCAACTCGCGCATTGGCAACGCCCTGCCATCAGTTCCGGCGCGCAGGATTTGGCCTTGGCGCGGCACTGCGAAGTGTCGTCGTCGGCAGCAGCCGCCACGCCATACTCACCATGTCCGAGACCGGCAAAAGCTTACGAGCCGGGCGTAAGCGAGGCCAGACGTCCCGCACCTTCCGCTCCTCGCTCAGCACCGCGACGGGCGCGTCCCTTGTCGAAGTGAGTAGCGGATAAGCAGCGCCGCCGTGTTCGGCCGGCCGCGTTACGCTGTAACACGCCAGGCAGCACGCCCGGTCTAATCTGAAAATGCGCGCCACGCACACGCTTTTCGGACATTGCTCCGACGAGCCGCTAAGGGCTGCGGTGCAGACCGGTAACGGTGCGCGATGGGGACGCTGGTCAATCGCCACCACCGGGCTGTGCACGTGGTCTGTGCGCGCGTGAGCCGCGATCACGATCTGGCTGATGACATCAACCGGGAGGTGCGTGCTGCGCCAATCGTGCCGGGTTCCAATACATGCGGGTCATCCCAGTACCTCAACGTTCGGAGGCAACGTGAACGAGAACGTGGTTGGAGCAATGGCCCGGATCGGACGCGTGCTTCTGGGCGTGGCAGTCGGCATATGTGCCGTCGTCGCCACGTCCCAGGCGCAGCGGACACTCACGGGACGAGTCACGGATGCGGGGAACAGCGCACCGGTACCGGGCGCCGCGGTACTGGTCAGTGGTACCACGTTGGGGGCGACCACGACGGACAGTGGGACGTTCCGGATCAACGGAGTCCCGGCCGCGACTGTTACGCTCACTGCACGACGCATTGGCTATCAGCCCGCGACGCTGCCAGTGGCAGCCGATCAGGGCACGGTCGCCATCGCCATGACGCAGGATGTGTTGCAACTCGAGGCGCAGGTCATTACCGGCGCGGCGACCAGCATCTCGTCGCAGAACTCGCCGCTCAGCACCACGGTGCTGAACGCGGATCAGATCAACCAGGTGCCGGCGCCGACGATCGAGAACGCGCTCCAGGGCAAGGTCCCGGGGGCTGAGATCCAACAGAACAATGGCGGTGCACCGGGTGGCGGGATGCAGATCCAGATCCGCGGGATCACGTCGATCAATGCGAACGCCAGTCCGCTGTACGTCGTCGACGGCGTCATCATCGACAACGAAACGGTCAACTCGGGTGAGAACGCGATCACGGGTGCGCTCAACAACACGATCGTGCAAAACAACCAGGACAACAGCCCGAATCGCGTCGCGGACCTCAATCCGAACGACATCGAGTCGATCCAGGTGTTGAAGGGCGCCTCCGCGTCGGCGATCTACGGATCCCGTGCCGGCTCGGGCGTCGTCGTGATCACCACGAGAAAAGGCGTGGCGGGCAAGGCCAGGTGGGACCTCACCGGTAAACTCGGTACGTTCACCGACGCGCACACGATCGACATGACCACGTTCCCGACGGAAGCGTCGGCCGCGGCGTGGTGGAAGCAGTATGTCGGTGGGACCATGCCGGCGGGCACGTATCAGTGCAACTGCAATTATCAGAATGAGCTGTTCGGCGGCGGAGAAGCCTCGTACGAGGGCGACCTCAGTTTACGCGGCGCTCAAGGCACCACGCAGTACTTCCTGTCAGCCCTGGCGAAGTACGACAACGGCATCACGATCAACACGGGCTACAACAAGCAGGCGGCCCGCGCGAACGTCACCGAGGCGATATCGAACTCGCTGTCTGCGACCGCGAACCTGTACTACGCGCATTCGCAGACCATTCGCGGCATTTCGGGCAACGACAACGTCGGGATCGCGCCGTACGACGTCTTCGCGTTTACGCCGCAGTTCATGAACCTGAACACGCACACCGGACCAGCGACCGCGAACTACGGCGGGTACGCTGCCAACCAATGGGCCAACGCCAATCCTTTCGCCGACGCGGCGCTGATCCAGACGCCGGAGGACGTCACCCGCTTCGTCGGTGGTGGCAACATCAGCTGGCGCATCTTCACCAACGAGCGGCAAAGCCTCAACTTCACGGCCCTGGGCGGCGCAGACCTGGCGAACCAGACGGACCGCTTCTACGCGCCGCCGCAATTGCAGATCGAACAGGTCCAGCCGCTCGATGGGACAGTGACGAACCTCGCGGCCAACACCAACTATACGAATTGGGCGTTGAACCTGGTTCACCACTACACGTCCGGCCAGTACATCGACGCCACGACGTCGGTTGGGTGGACACGCGACCAACGCACACTGAGCAATCCGTACAACGTCGGCCAGGGTCTGCCGACCGGCATCGCGACACCGACCGCCGCCGCAGTACAGACGGTGTTCGACTACCAGTCTGCCTCGCGCACGATGTCGTTCTACGGGCAGGAGCAATTCCTGACGCTCAACCAGCGGCTCACGCTCAGCGCTGGCGTGACGGCGCAGCGGAGCACGGACAACGGCGACATCGGCAAGTACTATGCGTATCCGAAGTACGCGCTGTCCTATCGGGTCCCGCAGTTCGTCGGCTTCATCGACGAGCTCAAGCTGCGCGCGGCCTCGGGCGTTTCGGGCACGGACCCGCTCTATGGGCTTCAGTACACCGGCTACAACAACCTGCAGCTTCAACACATTGGTGGCTTGGCGGGAGTCGGCACGTCGGCCACCGTCGACGATCCCTCCATCAAGCCCGAGACCAACGCCGAAATCGAGACCGGATTCGACGCGACGATGTTCAGGTCGCGGGCGCAGCTCTCGTTCACCGTATACCAGAAGCGCATCAGCAACCTGCTGCTCCTGGAGAGCACGGCGCCGAGCGAGGGTACCACGCAACAGTGGCTCAACGGCGGCCAATTCACGAATCGGGGTGCCGAGATCTCGCTCGCGGTAACGCCAGTGCAGCTGAAGAACAGCCTGACGTGGGTGTCGACGGGGACGTTCACGCGCAACTACAGCAACGTCGACTTCCTGCCAGGGCCGGGATTCGCCGCAGGCAATCAGTTTGGCGGGATCTATGGGAACACCTGGATCCAGCAGGGCAAGCCCGTATCGTGGATCGTGAACTCGTCGATCCTGAACGCGCAGGGCGTGCCGTTGGGCGTTGGCAATGAGCAGCCGGACTTCATGGCGAGCTGGGGCAACGAGTTCAATTACCGGCGCTTCCACATTTACGGGTTGTGGGACTGGGTGAGGGGTGGCACCGCGTCGAACCTGACACTGGGTTACTTCGACTATGGCCCAGGTCTCTGGGCTGATGCGGCCGGGACGGCTCAGCGCGTGGCGGAGGCCAGCGCGACCCCGCAGGGCACGCCCTATGTCGAGCCAGCAACCTATCTCAAGCTGCGCGAGGTCACGCTGAGCTATGATCTGCCGAGCCAGTGGCTGACCCGTATGCAGAGTCTGCGGATCACCTCCGCTCGCCTGCAGCTGTCCGGGCGCAATCTCATCGACATCTATCCGAACTACCTCGGGCTGGACCCTGAGGTGAGCAACTTCGGCAATGTGCAAGTCACTCGTGGCCAGGAGGTCACACCGTATCCGCCGGCTCGCAGCTTCTTCATCTCACTCGACCTGGGGTTCTGACCATGACGTACCCAATACGGGCGACGCATGGCGTCGGCCCGAGTCCAACACGGGCGACGCGTGGAGTCGCCCCTACCCGCACGGGGTCAGTTTCTCGTGGCAGGTGCGGTATTTTGGTGGTGGCCCTGTGCGCCTTGGCCGCGTGTCAGGATCCGGAAGTCCCGAACTATCAGTCGCCGAGCATCGATCCCACGACGCAGTCGGGCATCCAACAGCAGGTTACGGGTTTGTTTGCGCTCACGCGTGGGTCGACAACCGGCGGCACCGATATGTACTACTACCTTCAGGCGATGTCGTCGTTCGGGCGCGACGCAGGGAATTTCATCAACACCGACAGCCGCTACATCACGGAATGGCTGGGTGACGGTCTTGCGATTCCGAACGGCGACTTCTACGGCGGCGTGGTGTGGAATGACGAGTTCCTGGTGGTGAAGAACGCGAATCTCATCCTCACCAACCTGCCGGGTGTCAAACCCGCGTATTCGGCGAGCGATGCAAACCTGATCAAGGGCGTCGCCCAGACGGTGAAGGCATACAACTTTATGCTCATGGCCGAGACGCGTGACAGCAATGGCGTCCCGGTGTATGGGGTCGACATGCCAGCGGGCCAGGTTGCACCAATTCTCTGCAACAAGGACGTGTGGGCGTACATCACGGCGTTGCTCGATTCAGCGGAGGTCAACCTGGACGCCGGGGCTCCCGCGGGAGGAAAACAAGGTCCGCTCCCCGTCATCCTTCCGCCGGGTTTCGCGGCCGCGACCCTGGCCGGGCCAGCAAACACGCCCGGGTCTTTCTCCGGGTTTAATCGAGCGCTGCGAGCGAAGGCCGGCCTCGAGTACGCGTACGCAATTGCGCGGCAGTTGGGGGAGCCAACGCTCCCAGCGAAGCCGGCCCGGGCGTGCCGAACGTGCCGGCGCTCGCCAGTGCAGACAGCGCAGCCAAGGCAACATTCATCTTCAACGGAGGCGCGGTCGAATACGTCCAAACGACCCCGGCTGACTACGGTGATCCGCTCGGGGTATACCATTCGTTCAGCGGGGCATCCGGCGATCAGCCGAACCCGTACTTCGAGGGCGTCACCTCCATGTTCGTCATGGACAACGCCGACAGCGAGATCATCGCGGATGCGGCCGATCGGCGGGCTGGGAAGATCATCACCAACTTCGCGCCCCCGGGGCAGACGAACTACAACTCGGTCGTCAAGCTGCAACAGACGATTGGGACGTACCCGGCTGCGACGTCTCCAATGCCCATCGTCCGCAACGAAGACATGGTACTCGTCGATGCGGCGATTCAGCTCGGATTGGGGAACAGTGCCAGCGCTATCTCGCTGATGAACGCGGTGCGCGCTGCGGCAGGCACAACCCCCGTTACACCGGTAGGGTTTGCCGCTATTCGTGCGCAGCTTCTCCACGAGTTCCGTGCATTGAACCTACTGGAAACCGGCGAGTACCGCACAATCATGATCCGAAACTACGGGGTGGAGATGCAATACACCACGACGTGGAAGAACGACACGCACGCGATGATCGAGCCGATTCCGGTCGCCGACAACAGCGCGCGGAACGGCAACATCACGCCCCAGTGTAACTGAGCGGGGCACAACGTTCCGGCGAATGGTTCCGGAACGAACACCGGGGGCCAGTGGCGGCGAATCCGTCACTGGCCTCGCGTCTCGTGCGACGCATCCTCATCCAATGTGCCTCGAGGTGGAGGCGCGCTTGTGGAGCGAGGTGTACGGCGATAGGTTCGCGCAAAACGGGGCATCAATTTCCCGTTGCCACTCAGCGACCGCGCGTGACGGTGAATCGTGGACAGCCTGCTGGAATTACAGAACCGACGTACCGGAGAGGTTCTCCGGATGCGCCGCCTGCGCGACGCCTCTGGCCAAACGGTCCTGGTCATCGAAGGCTCGTTGCCGCCGGGAGCGAACGGCCCGCCGCCTCATGTGCATTTCCATCAGCGAGAGGAAGGGGCCGTGAAGACGGGCTCACTCGGTGCCCGAGTCGGAAAAGAAAAACGCGTTGTGTCCACTGGCGGGACCGCGGTTTTTCCCGCAGGCGTGGTCCATGCGTGGTGGAACGCAGGGGATGATGAATTGGAGTTGAGTGGCCGCGCGATCCCGGCAGGCGACTTGGATCGTTTCCTCCAGGCGCTGCTGGCAGTTCTGAACGCCAGTCCGTCCGCCAGGCCGTCGATCTTCTACCTCGCCCACGTCTTGTGGCGCCACCGGCGCACCCAGGCGGTCATGACACCTCCACGAGCCGTTCAGCGGATCATGTTTCCTGTGGTCTTGCTGGTCGGCCACATGCTGGGCAAGTATCGAGGAGCCAGCTGGCCGGGTCCGCCCGAATCGTGCACCGGCGCGCCGCTGGTGGAAGCGACCACCGCTAGCCCCTGACGCCGCACCGTCTGCTCCGCTCGTCAACCCGAAATCCGCTGCAACTACCTCTACGGCCTCACGCACGATGCGGCGGCGGGGTCCATCGGCCACACAGGAGATGACATGGAGATCAGGCCAAGCGGCTCCCAGCCGTCCAGCAAGGGTCCGGCGAATTACTTCAGCGGAACCGTTCGCATTGATCCCCTGTTTGACGCACCTGCACCGGCGCGCGGGCGTGGCGCCAGCGTGACGTTCGAGCCGGGTGCACGAACTGCATGGCACACGCACCCCCTTGGACAGACACTGATCGTCACGGCGGGTTGCGGCTGGGCGCAGCGGTGGGGCGCCCCGGTCGAGGTGATTCGGCCGGGCGACGTCGTGTGGTTCCCCCCGGGTGAAAAGCACTGGCATGGCGCCACGCCGACCGTCGCGCTGGTCCACATCGCCGTCCAGGAACAACTCGACGGCAAGGTCGTAGACTGGATGGAGCAGGTCAGCGACGAGCAATACCGTCTCTGAGTCTGCTCTTGCGCCCCGACGCCTCCAACCATAGGCATATAGCAGGGCCACTGATGGTGTCCCCCTTTCAGGTCCGCGGGCGTCATGCAACCCACCCGACTCGCGATCTGTCTCCTGCTGATCGGCGCCACGGAAGCGGCGTCGCAGAGGGTGGATAGCGCCGGTCGCAGCAGTGCCTCAGGGCCATCGTTTCCGGGGCTTGGATCGGGCGTCGCACCGCAGAGCACGCCCGGCCAATGGGGCGATGGGACAGCGCCGACCTGCTGGCTCGGATGCAAGGGATCGGGGCAGCCGAAGGCACCCGCCGAGTGGCTGACGATGCAACTGGCGCGGCGGGACTCGTTGGCGGCACGCACTCGCCGCGGGAGCTTGGCGCTCCGGACGGGCGCTGGCGAGTCGACCCCCGGATCGCCAGCACAACGGCCCTCCGGATCGCCTGGGCAACGGATCTCCGGATCGGGCGCGACGGAGGTTGCAGTTGACGCGAGTGGCCGTCCGGCGACTGAAGCCGAAGGCCAGCGATTCCTGATCGAGGAATGGCGCCGATCGGAGCTTGACGTCGCGGACAGCGTCCATCACGTGGTCCTCGTGCGCCTCAACCGCCTCTATGATTCGGCGCAGGGGCGCTCCGTCTCGACCGATAATCGTCTACGCATCCTGCGGGAAGTCGATGGAATCAACGCCGCCAACCAGGTGATGTGGCTCCAGCGGCGCGCCGACGTCATGCGCGCAGCCGACAGCGCCGCGCGCGCTTCGGGCCTGCTACCTGCGCTATGAGTCATACGGCGGACGTAGGCGCCCTCAGCGAACTGTGACCGCCGCAGCTGCGATGGGCATGGGCACCGGAACTGTCCTCCGAGTGACACCCGTGAACGGACAACGGTGAGGCTGCGCGTCAACCCGGATATGAGTACGTTACAGCCGCCCGGCTTCGCGACTCGGCGAAGCTGAGCCACTTGATGCGCCGCCACCTGTTGCGGCAGGAGGGGTGATGGAGACGTTGGATCAACGGCTCGCCGCCCTCAAAGCGGAGATGAGCAAACTGCAAGGCGAGCTCGCGGCCGCGGGCGCAAAGGCCCAAGCCGCGTCCGCACAAAAGCTGGCGGAGCTCCGCGGGAAGGCCAACGCGGCCAAGCAGCAGGCCGGTGCCGCCACGCACGCCGGGCTGACGAAGTTCGAGGCCGAGCTGGCACAACTCGAAGCCAAGGTGCGCGCCGCGGTCGGTACGCCGAAAGCCAAGCCGTAGGCGTACCCGAAGCACCGCTCGTGAACATCGCGCACCGCGTGGACTCGACGTGGCGGCGCATGGGTGATCATGCGTCGGTTCGACCGGCCCTGGGATTTGCGGTCTTCGCGACCGCGTACTTTTTCGCGTACCGGTACGGCATGGCGGTCGGCGCAACGACCGCCTCGCCGTTCTGGTTTCCGGATTCCGTGTTGCTGTGCGGCTTGTTGTGGGCTCGGCCGGATTGGTGGTGGGCGCTCCTGGCGGTGACGGTGCCCATTCGCTTGCTGATCGCCCTGCCGCCCAATGTGCCGTTGCCGTTTGCGGCTGCCACCACCCTCATCGATTGTGGCAAGGCCGTCGCCGCAGCCATGCTACTCCGTTGGACGCTCCGCAATCCGCTCCGCTTTCAAACGGTGCGGGACTTTGGCGTGTACTGCCTTGTGGTCGTGCTCGCCGTCCCGGCAGTCAGTGCGATCGCCGGAGCGCTGGCTCGCCAGGTCATCGGCTCTGACTTTTGGCTGGGTTGGGAGCAGTGGTTCCTGGGCGACGCACTGGCGAGCCTGATCATCACCCCGTTCATCTTCTACTGGGTCTTGTCGCCGCCCGATGCGCGCAAGGTCACCGGGCCGCGGCGAATCGAGGCCGTGCTGTTGGCCGGCTGTTTGCTCGCTAGTTTCTGGGTGGCGTTCGAGCCGGCGTCGACCGCGTTGGGCTTCGCCGACGCGCGGATGTACTTGCCAACCGCGCTCCTGGTCTGGGCCGCAATCCGGTTTGGCATGGTTGGGGCCTCGGGTGCCATTGCGCTCCTAGCAGCGTTCGCCGTGGGGAGTGCGCTGAGTGGCCGCGGCCTCTTCGCTGCCGATTCTCCGGAGGCAGCAGGTGTCAACCTGCAACGGTTTCTGCTGCACACCGCGCCGCTGTACCTGCTTGCGGTCCTCATTGATCAGACCCGGCGTGTCGCCGATTCGCTGCGCGAAAGCGAGCGCCGGTTTCGTGTCCTGGCCGATACCGCCCCGGTGCTGATCTGGATGGCCGGCACGGACAAGCTCTGTGACTTCTTCAACAAGAACTGGCTGGATTTCACCGGCAGAACGCTCGAGCAGGAAGCGGGCAACGGGTGGGCCGCGGGCGTGCATCCGGATGATTCCCAGCACTGTTACAGCCTCTATGCGTCGTGCTTCGACGCACGGCTGCCGTTCGAGGTGGACTATCGCCTGCGCCGACACGATGGCGAATACCGCTGGATCCTGGACCGGGGTGTCCCGCGGTACGGCCCCGCCGGTGAGTTTCTCGGCTACGTCGGGACGGCAATCGATGTGACGGATCGTCGTCTGCAAGAGGAGGCGGTGCGGCGGAGCGAGGAACGCTATCGCGACGTGGTCGAGAAGCAGACGGACTTCGTGTGTCGCTTCGTTGCGGATACGACGTTGACGTTCGTCAACGAGGCGTACTGTCGATTCCTCAGGTGCGACAAGCGCGAGTTGCTCGATCAGAAGTTCATGTCCTTGTTGCCAGCGGCCTCACAGGCGAGCACGCTCGCATCGCTCGCCACCGCCGTGTCCTCGAGGGAAGCGTGCGAATGGGAGTGTGACGCGGAGTCGGGCGATGGTGCGTTCGCATCGGTGCATTGGACGTGCCGCGCGCTCTTCGATGCCGCTGGGCGGTTTCAGGAGTTTCAGGCGATCGGTCATGACATCACCGACCGCAAACGAGCCGAGGAGGCGGATCGCAAGCTGGCGCACACGGGCCGCCTCGCCGCGCTCGGAGAGCTCACCGCCCTGGTGGCGCATCAGATCAATCAGCCCCTCTGCGCCATCGTCAGCAACGCCGAGGCGGCCGGAGCCATGCTCCGGAACCCGACCCCGCCCGTCGGCGAGATGCGTCAGATTCTGGCGGACATTTCGAAGGACAGCCTGCGTGTCTCCGAGGTAGTCCAGGGTATCCGCGCGATGACGCGCAAGCGTGACCCGGAACGGCGCCCGATCGATCTGAATCAGACAGTGGAGAGCGCGCTGCGCCTCGTCAGTGGCGACGCGCTGCGTCGCGGCGTGCAGATCCGCCGCGAGCTCGCAGCCGGCTTGCCGATGGTCTACGCGGATGCGCCGTCACTCGAGCAAGTGCTTCTCAATTTGATCGTGAACGGGATGGACGCGATGAATGAGATCGCGCAGAGAGCGCGGCAAATCACCGTGAAGACTCAGCGCGGGAGCGGCAGTGTCATCGTCGCCGTCGCGGATCGCGGCCACGGCATTCCGCCCGAAGGCATGTCCCGGCTGTTCGAGTCGTTCTTTACGACCAAGCGAGAATGGCGTGGGGCTCGGACTATCGATCTCGCGCTCGATCGTTCAAGCACATGGCGGCCGGATCTGGGCGGAAAACACTCCCGGCGGGGGATCGACCTTCTGCTTCACGGTCCGCGCCGTGGAAACGGCGCCGATGGCGCTGCCCGTGCAGCGCGAGCTGGGACGCTCGGGCGACGTCCCCCAATCACTCAACACCTGACACATCCGTCGGGGGGCCATGAGCCGTCCGGCTTGCCCGGCCTCATGATCGGCGCCTCGGGCCCGGAGACGAGCGGTTCTATTCCCCGTCGCGTCGCCGTCATCGGTACCGGCGTGATCGGCCGCAGTTGGCTATGCGTGTTCGCGAGATCCGGATGTGATGTGTTGGCGTGGGATCCACAGCAGCGCGCGTTGCGCGCGGCCATCGACTGGTACGAACGGCAGCCGGCATCGGAGACCGGCGCGCCCGGGATGCGCCCGGGGCGGGTCACCCCGGTCGCCGCGCTGCGAGACGCCCTCGCCGGCGTCGACTACGTCCAGGAGAGTGGACCCGAGCACCTGGCCACGAAGTGCGCCCTCTTCGCCGAGCTCGACGCCGGAGCCCAGGCTACGGCGATACTGGCGTCGAGCACGTCGGCGCTCGATATGTCGGTGATCGCGGAGATGCTACCGGGCGCACACCGTTGCATCGTCGCGCACCCGGTGAATCCGCCTCACGTGGTGCCTGGGATCGAGGTGTGTCGCGGACGGGCGACAACGACCGAGACCGTGGAACGCACCATCGCCGTGCTCCGCGCGGTTGGCCAGCGGCCCATCGTGCTGACGCGGTATGTGCCGGGCTTCCTCGTGAACCGGCTCCAAATGGCGATGCTCCGAGAGGCGTTGTCGCTCCTGGACCGTGGGGTCGCAACGGCCGAGGCCATCGATGCCGCCGTGTGCGATGGCCTCGGCTTGCGGTGGGCGCTGCTCGGGCCGTTCGGCGTCGCGAACACGAACGCGGACGGGGGCGTGCGGGAGTATCTGACGCGCTACCGCGCGTCGATCGACGGGCTCATGGTCGATCTCGGTGACGCTCCCGTCCTCGAATGCCGCGCTGGTCGACCGCGTCGGCCAGGCGACGGATCAGATGGAGGGGGGCGCGGCACGTGAGGACGTGCGAGAGTGGCGAGATCGACTGGTCCGCCGCATCGTTGCGCTCAAGCACGCGGATCCGCACCCTGGGCAGGAGGGGCGGCCGGACCAACGGACCAAGGGGGCGTGATGGCGAGCATGACTCAGGCCTGGTGGCGCTACGGCGATGCGTTTCAATACCTCGAGCGAGTGGGCAAGATGCCACCCGCCATCATCTGCTGTGCGGTCAATGGTGGCATCCAGGGGAAGGAGTCCTGTCCGGCCCTGCCCGAGAGCGCCGACGAGATTGCCGACTCGGTGTATGGTGCCTACCGCGCCGGCGCGAGCATGGTACACGTCCACGCGCGTGAGCGCGCGCGGCCAACTCGCGCGGCCACCCGGACCGAGACGTGGCTCGAGGTCAATCGCAAGATCCGCGAGCGGTGTCCCGACATCATCATCAACGACACGACCGGCGGCGGACCCGACATGACGATGGAGGAGCGCCTGCAGTGCCTCCCGGCACGGCCGGAGGTCGCCTCGCTGAACCTCACGCCAGACATGAGCAAGTTCAAGCTCAAGGCGCGGCGGGCGCCACTCGCGGATCCGCACGATGAGATCGTGTACGACGAGTGCGTTCCCTTCAGCTACCGACTCGTGTCGCAGTTCGCCGCCGAGATGAAGCGCTATGGCGTCAAACCCGAGATGGAGACGTACCACACCGGTGGCAGTTGGGTTATCCGCGATCTCATCGCACAGGGACTTGTCGAGCCGCCGTACTGGGTGCAGACCGTCATGGGCTACCAGACATCGAGTCTGCCAACGGTCGACAACGTGCTTCAGCTCGTCCGTGAGCTTCCCGACGAGACGCTTTGGCTGTGCAGCGGGATCGGCCCGCACCAACTGCCGATGACGACTCTCGCACTGCTCCTCGGCGGTCACGTGCGCGTGGGCCTCGAGGACAATGTGTACTATCGTCGCGGCGTGCCTGCGGCCAGCAACGCCCAGCTCGTGGAACGCGTCGCCCGACTCGCTGCCGAGCTGAATCGCGAGGTCGCCACACCGGCCGAGGCCCGACGCATGTTGGCCCTTTCTGCATCGCCAACTCGCTACGACGACATCGGCGGCCGCGGCGCGGCCACTCTCACGGCTGCAGGCGAACGGTGACGGCCCGCACGGGATCCGCGAGCGAAGGGCAACTCGTTCGCGCCGTCGGCGGTTGGCAGTTCTTCTCACTTGCCTTCGGCTGCATTGTCGGAGTCGGCTGGGTCGTCATCCTCGGCGACTGGCTCGTGCGCGCCGGGCCGCTGGGTGCGGTCGCCGCGTTTGCGCTCGGCGCCGTTGTGATGGCGATCATCGCGCTCTGCTACGCTGAGCTCACGGCGGCCCTGCCAGTCTCTGGTGGCGAGATGGCCTATGCGTACGAGTCGTTCGGACTCCCCATGGGCTACGCGGTTGGCTGGGTTCTCGTGTTGGTGTACGTCGGCGCGGTCGCCTACTGCGGCTTGTCAGTCGCGTGGTTGATCGACTATCTCGTTCCCGGTGGGCGGGGCGGTGCCTGGTACGTGTTTCGCGGGGAACCCGTGCGGCCGGGCAGTCTCGCGATCGCTCTCGCACTCGTCGTGTGGTTGACGGTGCTCAACTATCGAGGAGTCCGCTCTGCCACGCGTGTCCAGGACCTGCTGACCTACGGCAAGCTGGTGATCTCCCTGGCGTTCATCGCGGCCGGATTGTTTGGCGGGTCACCAGGCAATCTGCGTCCCGTATTCGGCCCGGGGACGGCCAGCGGATTTCTCGGCGTCCTCGTGACCGCCCCATGGTGGTTCGGTGGATTCCAGGCAGCGGTGCCGCAACTGATGGAAGAGCGCGCGACCAGGACCTCCGTATCGATGATCGGACGCTTGATGGTATACGCAGTCGGAGTCGCGGGCGTGTACTACTGTCTGGTCATTCTCGCCTCCGGGATGGCGGCTCCGTGGGAGACGGTCGCGCACCAGGATCTCGCCGCTGCGGCTGCATTTCGGGCGGCGTTCAAGTCGGATCTGCTTGCGCGCGCGGTGCTCGTGGCCGGGTTGTTCGGCGCGATTTCTGTCGGGAATGGAACGCTTCTGGCGGGGTCGAGACTCCTGTTCGCCTTGGGGCGTGCAGGGGTCATCGGCCACGTCTTTTCGCACGTCGATGCGCGGTTCGGCACCCCGGCGCGATCCGTTCTATTCGTCGGCATCGCGGCGGCCGCCGGCACGTTGTTCGGACGAAAAGGGATCGGGCTCGTCGTCGACGCGGGATCGTCAGCCCTCGCCTTTGTGTATCTGGTGACGTGTCTGGCCGTGATCCGCCTGCGACAGCGCGAACCCAACCGCGCCCGGCCCTACCGCGTACCCGGTGGCGTGTTCACGGCAAGCGTCGCCGCGCTCGCGGCATTGTTTCTGTTGGCCTGGTCGTTCTACGACACTGGACGAACGGCCAACGGCGGAATCCCCGCGGAATGGTGGGTGCTAGGCGTGTGGTCGGGTCTTGGCGTGTTCATGTGGTGGGCCGCCCGCGCGGTTCGCATGCGTTTCGGCGAGACGGAGCGCCACCGGGTCATGATGGGCGAGCCGACGAGGGCTGCCTGACCGCCGATGGGCTACGCTGACCAGTTCAGGGTGAAGCCGGGAAGCAAGTTCAAGATCGCACAGGTCGATCCTGACTTCACGGGGAAGCACGAAGGCAAGGACACGGCGGAGCGTGAGATCGCACAGCAGCTTCGCAAGCTGTGGGACCTGCAGTACCAGCTGTTCGCCGAGAACCAGCGGTCCGTCCTGATCTGCCTGCAGGCGCTGGATGCCGGCGGCAAGGATGGGACGATCAACCATGTGATGGGCGCCATGAACCCGCAGGGCGCCAGCGTCCACTCGTTCAAGGTTCCCACGCCCGTGGAAGCCGCTCACGATTTCCTCTGGCGGATCCATCGACACACGCCGGCCAAGGGCGAGGTGGTGGTGTTCAACCGATCGCAGTACGAGGATGTCCTCGTCGTGCGCGTGCACAAGCTGGTCCCCCAGGCGGTCTGGTCGAAACGCTACGACCTGATCAATGCGTTCGAGCATGATCTGGTCGAAGCTGGTACGCACGTCCTGAAGTTCTATCTGCACATCAGCAAGGACGAACAACTCGCGCGATTCAAGGATCGGTTGGATGACCCAGCCCGGCGCTGGAAGATCAGCGAATTGGACTACGCCGAGCGCGCGTTGTGGCCCGAGTACCAAACGGCGTACGAGGAGGCGATCGCGAAGACGAGCACGAAGCACGCGCCGTGGTACGTGATTCCCGCCAACCACAAGTGGTTCCGCAACCTGGCTGTTTCCGCGATCGTCGTGGAAACCCTCGAATCACTCCACATCCAGCTGCCCAAACCCACCGTCGACATCGCGGAGATTCGTCGCAAGTACCACGCAGCGGCCGCCGACAAATCGTGAGCCCGCGACCGCGGCGCGACATCCATTATTGGGTCCACAGCGAAGTGTCATGGTCCGTCTCGGGATACGTTCTTTTGCGTGGTACGACGAGCGTCGTGAAACCCCCTGTCACGCAGCTGCGTGGACCGCGAGGACGCGATGAGACATGCCTGGACTGCAGTCGGCCTGCTGGTTGCCGCGCCGGTGCTGGCGCCGGTGACATCGGCGGCGCAGAGCGCACCTGCCGCGCAGAGCGAGTGGCGCACGCCATGGAGCTACGAGGGCGCACATGGCGCCGACCATTGGGGAGATCTGGATCCCGAGTATGCCACCTGTAAAACCGGCAGGGAACAGTCTCCCATCGATATCCACGGTGCCACCAAAGCGAGGCTCGCGGCCCTGCGCTTCGAATACAAGGGCGCGCCGCTCGCGCACTTTGTCAACAATGGTTACACCGTTCGTGTGAACTACCCGGCCGGCAATGGCAACGTTCTCGTGGTGGGGGACACGCGCTACGAGCTCACCCAGTTCCACTTCCATTGCCCGAGCGAGGAGTACGTCGACGGGAAACCGTACGACATGGTCATCCACCTGATGCATCGCGCCAGCGACGGACGAATAGTTGGCGTCGCCGTGCTGGTCGCGAGTGGCCGCGCAAACACCACCGTCGAGCAACTGTGGGCACACATGCCGCAGAAAGCGGGTGATGAGGTGGCGGCTCCGGGTGTCGAGATCAATCCCGCTGGCCTCCTGCCGTCCGGGGCTGCCTACTACGTGTATCAAGGCTCGCTCACGGCACCGCCATGCCGGGAGGGTGTGACATGGTACGTCCTCAAGGCTCCGGTCACCCTGTCCTCCGACCAGGTCAGCGCGTTCGCTACCCTGTACCCGCACGACGTGCGGCCGCTTCAGCCTCTCAACGGGCGCGTCGTCCAACAGCGTGAGTGAACCCGGACACACGGCACACGACACGCGGCTCGCCACGAATCGTCCCGCGGTTAGATTGGGCCTGCGAATTCGCCAGGGCCTCGAGCAAACCCAGACGGGCGACATACGAATGACTGACTCGCGAAACAATCCGTGCGACCTTCGCGCTGAACGCGAATGGGATCGGCAGACGCGTTGTGCCGTGGCCGTCCTCGGCCTCCTGTTCCAAAGCGTCGTACCGGTGGTTCGGGCACAACAACCCGTCCGTCACACGGTCGCCGCAGACGACGGCCACCCGCTGACTGTGTGGGAGAAACGGCCGACCGCGCCACGCGGGAGCATCCTGCTCCTCCATGGCCGCACCTGGCCTGCGCTCCCCGACTTCGATCTGCAAGTGGCGAGTGATCCGGCGTCGCTCATGGACGCGTTGGTCGCCCGGGGTTTCGCGGTGTACGCCCTCGATGCACGTGGCTATGGTGCAACACCGCGCGACTCATCCGGGTGGCTCACGCCAGATCGGGCGGCGGCAGATGCGATCACGGTGTGTCGCTGGGTTGCCAAGCATTCCGGTGTGGCGGGCGCACCCGTCCTGTTTGGCTGGTCGCAGGGATCCATCGTAGGCCAATTGGCTGCCCAGCGGGCGCCGGATGCCATGTCGGCGTTGGTGTTGTTCGGGCACTTCACCTTTCCGACACCGGTTCCTGCCGACACGATGCACGGGCCACCCCCGCGTGCGGCGACGACCGCCACCGCCGCTGGCGAAGACTTCATCACCCCTGCGGCGACCGACCCCGCCGTCCACGATGCCTACGTCCGAGCGGCCCTTGCCGCCCAGCCGGTGAGACCGGACTGGCGCCGCCTGAGCGAATTCAATGCGCTGGATCCAGCCGCGGTCCACGTGCCTACACTCGAGCTGATGGCGGAGCGTGATCCCATCTCGAACCACGTACCCGACGGCGAGGCGTTGTTCTTCGGCCGACTGGGGACATCGGATCGCGAGTTTGTCGTCTTACCGGGCGTCGACCATGCCGGTCTGCTGGAGAATGAACGCCAGAGGTTCGTGGAGGCGATCGTGGACTTTGTGGAACGACCGCGCCCCCACTAGACAGCCCAAACCTACGCACCCGTCGCGACGGTCTTGCGCGCCTCAGCGAGTCGGGCGCGGAGGCCCGGGATAGCGGTCGCCGCCGCAGGGTTGGCCGCCAGGCGATTGATCGCCTGATTGATCGTATCGAGACCGAGCGTCAAGCCAAACCGCGTCGTCGCTCGGCTCAGGGCGCTCTGGAAGGCGGGATCGGCCTGCAGCTCGGTCTCGCCGAGTGCTTGCGCCTTCGAGACGAGGTCGGTGAGCACGGATACGGCTCGAGCAGCATTGGCAGGCGAGGTGAGATCCTGACTTTTGGTGAATTGCTCGACTTCCGGCAGGCTGGTCGCGAACCGGCGCATCGCCTCCGCCTGGGCGGCGTTCCGCGGATGGGTTGAATGCATGAGTGCCTGCGCCGCTCCCATTATGGCGAATGGCGCGAGTGCAGCATGGCTCACCAACGGCGCGCCCGAGAACACGCCGCCGAACGCAAGGCCGGCGAAGAGCAGCGCCCCCAAGCCATGAAACATGTGCAGGGTCGCCCCTCCAACGCGGAATATGCCGCCGATTATTGGGCGCAGCGGCATGAGAGCCAGGCCGCCAGCTGCAAGCAGGCTGACGAGGGCAGGCGCCGACTGGCCCAGGAGCTTGTAGTGCTGATGCGCACCCAACGCAATCAAGGCGCCCACGACGCACAGACCATAGAAGACGAGCCGATGAGCGGTCGGATGCGCGGCGCGCGCCCGCGGCGAGTACTGCTGCAGTGCCTGCTGCTGCACCGAGCGCTGCTTCACCTTGCGGCCGTTGATGATGACGTCGGAGCCGAGATCCATAACCCGATGCCTCGCGCTCAAGATTGGGGTATTGAACACTACGCGCCTACTGATCGCGCGTCCAATACTTTGCCTGAACCAGGTCGATAGGCACTGACTATCAGCCGCTTCTAGCGCACGGCGATAGTGGCGCAATGAGCTCAAGGTCTGATGACCTGAGGCGCATGCCGATTGCGTTAAGCTGGAAGCTTACGGACGCATCGTGTGCGGCAACGCCTTGGTCGGGGATCCGTAGGCGTCATGAAGCTCTGTGGACTCGTCGCAAGCATCCTGCTTCTGGGCGCCGTGCAGGCGCGAGCGCAAAGGGCCGATACTGTGAGTCGCCCGGCAGCGTCGCCGTCGGTCGGTACCACCAACGGACCCGTCGGTTCGACCGCCCCCGACACAGTCGTCGCGATCCCGCGTTGCTGGCTCGGCTGCAGAAATTCGCTCCAGCGGAAAGGGCCGGCGGAGTGGGCGGGTACGGCGCGATCGCGCATCGACACACTCGAGTCGCACCTGAGTCGAAGACGTCACCCGCTGGCCGGGGCGGCGGTCGAGGCTAGTGCGGCCGCGCCAGTCGCAGCTGCTGCGACGACCGGCGAATCGCATGGCGATGTGACCGTCATGCCCGCCAGTCCCGGCTCCGCCGCGTCCGAGGTCGAAACGGAACGCTACTTGATCGAAGAGTGGCGGCGATCGGAACTGAGCATCGCCGACAGCCTGCACCACGCCGTTCTCCTCCGGATCTCGCGCATTTTCGATTCGGCTCAGCACGCGACGGTGTCGCCTGACGATCGGCTGCGGATCGAACGACAAGTGGACGGCATCAATTCGATCAATCAGATGACATGGCTCGAGCGACGGGTCGCCATTTATCGTCAGGCCGACAGCGCGATCGAGGCGATACCTGGGGCATCCTCGCATTAAGCTGCAGGAACCGCGACGTCCAGTCATCCGACCGCAGCCGCTGCGGCAATCCCGGCGGCACGACCGGAAAACAGGCAGCCGCCGAGAAAGCTGCCTTCGAGCGCACGGTACCCGTGCATCCCGCCCCCTCCGAACCCGGCTACCTCTCCCGCGGCGTAGAGACCTGCGATCGGAGTGCCGGTCGGTGCCAGGACGCGACTCGACAAGTCGGTCTGTAATCCCCCAAGCGTCTTGCGGGTCAACACCCAGAGCCTGACCGCGATCAGCGGACCCGCCTCCGGGTCGAGTATGCGATGCGGAGCGGCGGTGCGAGTGAGACGGTCGCCCCAATATTGTCGCGCTGAACGGAGTGCGACGATCTGTGCGTCCTTGGCGAATGCATTCGCTACCTCGCGGTCCCGAGCCCGAATGATGTCCTCAATCTGTTCTGCGTCGAGCAGTGGCGCGCCGACGAGCGTGTTCATGCCGCGGACAAGGTCTGTCAGCCGGCGCTCGACGATGAAGTCGACGCCCTGGCGCCTGAAGGCTTCGACGGGACCCGGCGCGTTACCTCCTCGCCTCCCGCCCAGCACTTGACGCCAACTGCGGCTTGTGATGTCGGGATTCTGCTCGGAGCCGGAGAGTCCGAACTCCCGCACGAGGATCTTTTGCGAGAGAATCAGCCACGAGTGGTCGAAGCCAACGGTTCGCAAATAAGCGAGCGTGCCGAGCGTGTCGAAGCCCGGGAAGAGGGGCGCGGGGAGACGATTGCCGCGCGCGTCGAGCCAGATGGAAGAGGGTCCGGCGAGGATCCGGATGCCGTGGCGCGGCCAGATCGGACTCCAGTTCTCGACGCCCTCGACGTAGTGCCACATCCGGTCCCGATTGATGACCGAGCCGCCTGCGGCTTCCGTGATCGCGAGCATCTGCCCGTCGACCGAGGCTGGGACGCCGCACAGCATACGCGCGGGCGCTGTTCCGAGCCGGGCAGGCCAGCACGCGCGCACCAGGTCGTGGTTGCCGCCGATGCCGCCGGACGCGACGATCACGGCCTGAGCCCGCATCTCGAAGTCTCCAACGGCCACGCGGGAGCTGGGTGCGCCGCGTGCGACGTCGCTCGCCTCGAGAACCTCGCCCCGCACGCCATCGATCGCGCCATTGGTCAGCGCCAATCCCGTGACGCGATGACGAAATCGCAAAGTGATCCGGCCGCGTTGTTCCGCCTCACGCACGAGGCGGACGAAGGGCTCGAGCACCCCGGGTCCCGTTCCCCAGGCGATGTGGAAGCGCGGCACCGAGTTCCCGTGTTGTGTGGCCAGCCCGCCGCCGCGCTCTGCCCAGCCAACCACTGGGAAGAATCGCACGCCAAGCGCCCGTACCCAGGCGCGCTTCTCTCCGGACGCCCATGCGACGTACGCCTCGGCCCATCGACGCGGCCAGACGTCCTCGTGACGATCAAAGGCCGCCGAGCCCAGCCAGTCTTGCAGCGCCAGCTCTGGGGTGTCGCGAACACCAAGTCGGCGCTGCTCAGGCGAGTTGACGAGAAACAGTCCGCCAAGGGACCAGAAGGCTTGGCCGCCGAGCGCTGCTTCGGATTCCTGGTCGACGATGACGACCCGGCGGCCTGCCGCAGCGAGTTCTGCGGCGGCGACGAGGCCGGCTAACCCAGCGCCGACCACGACGGCATCACATTCCGATCGCATGGCGGAAGCGGCAACCCTCGTCAGTCATCGTGGGTGAGAAAGTCGAGCGAGCTCAGTGCGGGCCTCCGTCACGAATGGCTGCAACTCGGGATCGCCCGCAGCCCAGAAGTCGGCCACGCGCTCGTAGGCGTCCCGCGCGGTTCGGTCATCGCCGGAACGAGCCGCGGCGCGCGCGAGCGCCAGTTGCTGCAGGACGTACATTCCGCCACTGCCCACCATGATCGTATAGCGCCGGTCGAGCAGGGAGTCGGCCGCGGCGGCTCGTCCGTGTCCCGCCAGCAGCTCGGCGAACGTGATGGCGTCGAGCAGACACCGGCCGCCGCACAACGTGTCCGGAAGGGATCCGAAGCGGCGAAGCGCATCCGCCGTGTCGTGTCGGGCCAGCGCGAGATAGCCTCGGATCGCCGCAGCGTCGTATGCGGCCGGTTGCAGATCCATCGAATCCGCGTGCCCAACTCGCGCACCGCGCACGGCGAGAAACCGCACGAGATCGACCGTATCGCCTCGCTCTGCCCACCAGCGCAGGCCGATTCGCGACCATCCATGCTTCATGTTGTAGTCCGTCCGAAGCACGCTGTCGACGATGGCCGTCGGCATGACGTTTAGCTCCGCGAGGCTGAGCAGAATCGTCGCCGGACCGTTCAGGACCGCAGACAGGCTACGGCCTCCCGCGAAGCCCGAGATGTTGGACCACGCCTGGTGCAGATGCCCGCGGCGGAAGAGTCCATCCAGGATGAAGGCCGCAGATGGAGGGCCTTGGTTTTGGGGAGCCGGCCACACCGGTGTCATCAAACCGATGCGACGGGCGAGGGTCTGGCCAAGCCACCTTTCGGTCCCGCCAGAGTCGGGAACCACACTTAGGGCAACCGCTGCCATACCGAGTCCTTGTGGGGTAGCGCTGTCGGCGACACGACGCGCGGCGATAGAATCCGGAGGACGACCGAGGCGTGCGATCACGAGACGCGCGAGCGGCTCGTTGGCATCCGCCGCGTTCAACGCAAGGTATCGGCGGGCATACCGCAAGCCGGCGTCGATGCCTTCTGCCTCGAGGGCCAGCTGGACCGAGTGAACGTACGCCGGCGCGAAGCTGGAGTCGAGCGCGATCGCGCGCGCGAACGGATCGAGCGTCGCTCGAGCGCTCACCCCGGTGCGCATGCCTACGCCGCAGTGCTCGCGAATCTCGCCGAGGTTGTTCCAGATCTGGGGATCGTCAGGATACCGGACGACGCTCGCGCTACCTGCGGCGAGCAGCGCCGGCACGTCGCAATGATCTGGGTCATCCATCATCTTGTTCGACGCGATCAGGAAACTGTCACGCGGGGAGAGCCCGTGATTGAGCGCCTGTGCGCGCTCTCCATAAACGACGGAAAGCGAATCGCCTGCGGTGTGGGACCAGCCGCGCGCAAAGCTCGCCCAGTAGTAGGCGAGCGCGAAGTTGCTGTCGATCTCGATGGCGTGCTCTGCGGCTTGCTGCGCCGAGTCCCAGGCGCCGCGTCGAAACGCCTGCTCCGCCTCCAGCAACGCCCTGAGCGCCGGGAGCGAGCGCGCGCCAGCGAGTGAGCCGCGCGCCACGCCCACCGATTGCCGGCGGGCGATGGACCGCAGCACGCCGACGGTGATCGAATCCGTCAGCCAATCCATGTGCTCATTCGAGCCGCGGACCATGATTTCGTCGAGCGCCCTCCCGTCCGTCGCGTCCGCGACGGTTGCCGAGAGGCGGACTGAATCGCGCCCCGACTGTTCCAACTGACCGGTCACAGCGAGTCCCGCGCCGAACGCACGGGCGAGGTCGAGCGGGGTCGCGTTGCCCGTGCTCGCTCGGCGGATCACGACGGCGGGTGCGACCACGCGCAAGGGGCCCGCGCCGTCCAGATTGCGCGCGAGCACATCGACCATGCCTTCCCGCCATACCCCCAACGACGGCTCGAGAACGACGAACGGCTCGATCGCAATCAGATTGCGATCCGGCGGAAGTGCAACCGCGCGTCTGCGATTCCACAGCCACCCGAACAGGACGAGCACTGCGGTGCCGGCCAGAATCGCCGCGGCGGGCCACCACCGCCGACCGGCCGGGAGGCGTGGTCCCCGCGCGAGTGCATCGCGGAACTCTGCAGCCGTCGCAAAACGATCGCCCGGCTCCCGGGCGAGTGCTCGCGCGATCACACTGGCGATGGGTCTGGGCACATCGGGACGCACGTTTGAGATCGATGGCGGCGACCCGGTGAAGTGCGCTGCGGCAACGGCCTGCGGCGTCGTCCCAGAAAAAGGAGACTCACCGGCCAGCATCTCGAACCCCACGACGGCGAGCGCATAGATATCGGCGCGGGCATCGACGTGATCCTCGCCGGCGAGCTGCTCGGGGGCCATGTATGCCGGTGTCCCAGGTACCATTCCGGTTGCCGTGAGGCGAGGATTGTTCGTCGCCTGCGCGAGCGCGCGCGCGACACCAAAGTCGGCCAGTAGCGCGTGCCCGTCCTGCAGGAGGATGTTCTCGGGCTTGACGTCGCGGTGGACGAACCCGCCCGTGTGCGCTTTGGCGAGCGCGTCAGCGACCTCCGTCAGAATCCTGACCGCGTCACCAACCGGCAACCGGTGCTCCCGGTTGAGGCGCTGTCGCAACGACTCCCCGGCAACCCACGGCGTGATGTAGTACAGCAGCCCGTCCTTGGCGCCTGCTGCGAGGATCGGGAGAATGTGCGGGTGCTGTAGTTGGGCGGTCAGCGTGACTTCGCGCTGAAAGCGTGCCGCGCTGACGTCGCTGGCCAGATCCGGCGGCAGAACCTTCACGACGACCTAGCGATCGAGCGAACGCTCGGTAGCCACGAACAGGCGACTCATACCGCCCGGTGCGAGCTCGCGGTCTACGCGGTAGGCATCGCCGAGGACGGCCTGGAGGTGCTCAGCCAGATCAGGGCGATTCACGACAGGTCACTCGGATGAGCTCCGGCGCTCCGGGAAAAGGCGTGCGACCTTCGCGGACCGGCTTGGAATGCTAGTGGGTGTCGGGTCGCATGATAAAGGGTTGCAGCAGCACGGTCCGTACCGGACATCCCCCCGCGAGCGCGGGCGTGTAACGCAGGCGCGGGAGAATCGCGACGACGGCATCGAGGAGCGGTTGGGCCCAGGCTCGTATCGGCTGCACCAATGGCATGTCGACCCGTCCGTCGGGTGTGACGCCGAACTGCACGAGCACCGTATCGATCTTGGAGTGGTGTCCCGGCGGATACACGGGACGAGGGTTGTCAGGCGCGGGCGCCGCCTCACGATCGAGGTGCAGGAGGGCGATTTCACGGACCGCAAACAGCACGTTCGCTCCGGTCGTGTCCGGACCAACCGAGAAACGGATCCTCAGGGGCAGCGTATCGTCGGCGACGCTCGCCGGGTAGAGCGGTGCCGTTTCTTGCTCGAGGAGCGCGATACGTTCGGCCGGAGCTGTGTCGATCCGCACGAATCCCACCGTGATCGCCGTGTCGAGGTGCCGCACGCGCGCGGGAGTGATGACGCGGATGTGGCTGACGGACGCATCACGATGCAGCGTGAATGCATACTCGCCGGGGACCGTCGCGAATTCCGCCGGTAGCGAATGGGCGGCCACCCCAGTGCGGAGGTCGAGCAGGCCGGGGCTCGGCAAGCCCGTGAGGGAAATCCGGCCGATGCCGCTGATGTGCGCTCGCCAGGCGATTCCTCGCAGCGCCGGCAACAACTCGGTGGGAGCGAGTCCGGCGTGGCGCGGTGATGCGGCGAGCACGACGTACACCGAGTCGTGCATGGTGTCGACCGCAGGCATGCACGTGCTCGAGGGATTGGACACAGGGCCGGGCTGCGCAGCCACGCGCTGCGAGACGGTTCCGAATGCCAGGACCGCAAGACACGCCATCAGCCGGTACCGGGCGCCGACCGTGAGCGACCCCCAGCACGAGGCCCGTAGGGTCCCACTCACATCGCGCGCCATCGCCCCGCCCGCTGAGCTGCGGTCAGCCGCCGAGTCCACCCTGGCGCAATTGAGGGATGGATTGCCGTGGCACTCCGAGCAAGGCATCGCACACCTCGCAGACATGCACGAGCAGCCCGCCAACCACAAACCGCGTCCGTGGAAACTCGATCGCGCGGCGTACTAGGCGTGCACGAACGAGGTCGCGGCATGACGGGCACACGGCGGACGCCGTATCGCCCTCCGTCCAAGGCGTCTCCATCACGGGTCTCCTCTCCGAGGCGGTGGCGGGGGAGCGCGCACCCCCGTCCACTCAGGACGACTCGCTGGCGAAGAGTTTACAGAGAGGCCAGAAACCGGGATTCGGGATTAGGGATTCGGGAGCGTCCATCTACGGCGTCCGGCACGCAGGATCCGTGGGAACGGGCGTCGCTGGCAGCAGCGCGAGATGCGATTGCGCCAGAGTTGCGTTCACCGTCTGCGTGTCGGTCGCCTGCAACTGCCTCAGGCCACCGAGCGCCGCATCGATCGTTCGGCAGTCCCCTTCGACGGCGGCAACGTCACTGGGCGTCGGATCCAGATCGCCGAACTCCATGTCCTCGAGGTGACGCGTGAGGTCGCGGTTCGCAGGGCCAAAGCCTCTGTCCCCAGCGCTGGCCAGCGCCGCGAGGTGGCCATCGAAGGTGCGCAACAGTGGCAACAGCTGTGAGTCGGCGCCTCCGCGGTGGGCCGCGAGCGTGTCTGCGGTGAGTGCGTCACGCATGCGCTGAATCGAATTGAACTCCGCGAAGCTGACTGCGATCGCCGATACCATCTGGAGCTGCAGATTGAGCTGCGACGCGAGCGCGGCTTGGGTGACAGGGACTCGCGGATCGTTCTCGATGGTCAACTCCTGCGTGTATGTGCGCCCGCCCGTGCGCAATTCGATGCGGTAGATGCCGGGTACCACGAGCGGGCCGCTGGGTTGCACCCGCGGTGTCTCGCCCTTGATCGAATGGATGTTGAGTGTGTACTCCCGGTAGTCGAGCAGATCACCGAAGTAGCTGTAGTTCAGCGGCGTGGGCGGTGGATAACGCAGATCCCAGGCGACGCGGTGCATGCCCTGCGACGTCGCGAGAACGGTCGGCGGCGCGAACCAGTACTCGGCAATGTTTGGCCGGACCGTGTCGGGAGGCGGCGCCACACTCGAGAACTCCCGAATCAAATGATTCGCGCCGTCGTACACCGACAGCGTGACCGGGCCGTCCGCAGGCGACTTGAGGTCGTAATCGATGATCGCGCCCTCGGGCGGATTGTCACCTGCCGGCACCTCGGGTGGAAGCGGCGTGTCCTGGATGTTGTCCCAACGCACCCGATATGCGGTCTGGGGGTGAAACAGATAGGCGGGTGACGTGCTGGCTGCTACCGCTCGAACCTGACGAAGCGGCGTGAGATCATCGAGGATCCACAGCGCGCGGCCGTACGTGGAGATAGCCAGATCGTTGGCGTGGACATCAATGTCGGTTACGACCGTGTTGGGCAGGTTGAGCTGCAGCGACTGCCAATGGTCACCGCGATCGAAGGACACCCACATGCCAGTCACTGTGCCAGCGTAGAGCAGATCCGGATCCATCGGGTCTTCGCGCACAACGCGGACAGTGGCGGTCTGCGGCAGCCCCGCCACGATCGGCTGCCAGTGTGCACCGAAATCGCGCGTCCTATAGATGTAGGGGTGGTCGTCCGAGGCGTTCTCGACGGCGGCGTACGCGGTGCCCGCACTGTCGTGCGAGGCCTCGACGATGTTCACTCTCGCCGGACCGTGGCGTTGCGACATGTCAGCAGGAGTAACATTGGTCCACGTCACCCCTCCGTCGCGCGTCATCTGAATGAATCCGTTGCTAGTGCCCACCCAAATCTCGCCGGCGGCCACCGGCGACGGAGCGAGTGTGGCGATCGAGTGGGTGCGAGCGGAGACGGCGCGGGCGGTGTCGCGAGCGCCTGGCTCGGTCGTCAGGTCTGGGCTCATCCGGCGCCAATCGCGAGCGCCGTCGTTCGAGACCAGCACGTACTGCGCGCCCATGTAGAGGACGTGCGGGTCCTGTTTGGAGAACGCCAGTGGCGGCGCCGCGCCAAACCGATCCTCCCGGGATGGTGTGTAGAACACTGCGACCTGACCCGTTTCCCGATCGTACCGCCGCAAAACGTGGTACCACCCCTGGGTGAACACCCACCGGTCATCCAGCGGGTCGGTGACGATATACCCGTCCTCGAAGCCACCGATCGGGTACCAGTCGTTGTCGCGTATCGCACCGAAGTCGCTCCGGCTCAGGACGCAGGCAGTGCCGCTGTCCTGCTGCGCCGCGCACACGCGGTACGGGAAGTGGCTGTCCGTTGACACGTGATAGAACTGTCCGTTCGGGAGATTGTACCACGGCGTCCACGTTTCGCCGCCGTCGACGGTGATGGTCGGTCCCTGGTCCACGCCCATGAGCATCCGCTGTGGGTTCACGGGGTCGATCCAGAGATCGCGCACATCGTCCCCGCCGGGCGATCCCTTGAAGGCGACGACGGTGTGTCCGCCATCGATCGATCGGTACATCGCCGTGCCCATGAGGTAGATGACGTCGGGGTTCTTGGGATCGACGTAAATCGGACCGCCGCCTGCGCTGAGGATGTGGGTTGTGGCGACACGCCACGTTGCGCCGCCGTCGTCGGACCGGTAGAGGCCCGTGGCATCCCGGCCTCGGACGTGCGCCTCCGCGTACAGGCGCTGACCGTGCGTCCCCGATGCCACTGCGACGGCAAAGCCCGCTGCGCTGCTCGGCAGCCCGCGCCCGGGCACGGGGTGCCACGTCGCGCCGCCGTCAACCGATTTGTAGATGCCGGGTCCATGCGAGGACGTCGACTCTGCTCCCGCAGGTGAAATGAAGAACACCTCACGCTCGAATGTCGCATACACGACGCGCGGGTCTGCGTAGTCGACGGTGAGCCCGGTGACACCGGTGTTGGCGTCCTTGAAGAGCACGCGCGTCCACGTGCGTCCGCCGTCGGTGGTTCGATACACGCCGCGTGCGGGGTAGGCGCCGGCGTCGTATTCGCGGGCACCGATCGCGGCAACCAGCGCTACATCTGGCCGGTGCGGATCAACCACGATCGACGTGATGTATCGCGTGCTATCGAGTCCCATCTTGCGCCACGTCTTGCCGGCGTCGACGGACTTGTACACGCCGTTGCCGGGCGTGAAGGACCACCCAGTCGGATCACCGGTGCCGACATAGACGATGTTGGGATCGGAAGGTGCGACGGCCACCGCTCCGATCGACGGCACATGTTGGTCGTCGAAGATGGGCTTCCAGACTGTGCCGCCGTCGGTGCTCTTCCACACGCCCGCTTCCGGCGTGCCGATGTAGTAGACCGTCGGATCGCCAGGCACGCCGGATACCGAGTAGACATTGCCCGCGCGGTAGGGGCCAATCGATCGCCAACGCATTCCCGCGAAATCGCTGGAATCAACCGCCTGCGCGTCCCCGGCAGGTACCCGGACGACCGCGCTCGATATCAGGACGAGTGTGAGTGCCCACGACCGCCCGGCCTCAGAGACGACGTTACGCCACCGTCGGCGCATAGATGAGATGCCCAGTGAGAATCGGCGCTCTGTCACTGCGCAGCGCCGACAGATGTGAGAGACCGGGCGCATGCCGGTGCCATCGTGACCTATACGCTACCTCACGTCGAGGCGACGAGCCATGAGGTTGACCGGTGCTTGCGCGACAGGTACGATGAGCGCCCGCGAGTCGGGTTGGGATCCGGACACACCTGAGCGGATGGATAATGATGGAGGTTCAGAGGGTGGCTGATCCAAGCACGGCGGCATCCAGCCGCCTGCGGATGACAGTCGGTGACATCGTGTTGTGGGGAACGCTGGAGGACCAACTGGCACCAGCGACCTGCGCGGCGTTTCGCAGGCTGCTTCCGTTGACGGCCACGATGCTGCACGTCCGATGGAGCGGCGAGTCCACGTGGGTGCCGCTCGGCGACCTCTCACTGGGCATCGGGCCAGAGAACGCCATACACCGGCCGACCCCCGGGCAGATCCTCTTCTATCCGGGTGGGGTGAGCGAAACCGAGATCCTTATCCCCTATGGTCAGACGGCGTTTGCGGCGAAAACCGGTGCGTTGTCGGGCAACCACTTCCTGACAATCACCGGCGACCGCAGCGCATTGGCCGAGATCGGCCGCCGTGCACTGTGGGAAGGCGCGCAGAAGGTGACGTTCGCGCTGGAGAATCCGGACGGGTGATTGCCGGGATCCGGGCTCGCGACTCGAGACTTTCCTCGCTCCTCGTTGCGGTGGAATTGGTTGCGCATGCTGAGCGCCGACATGATCAAATCGATCGGGGCTTCGTGCTGTCGGAAAGCGCAACCTCTGCTCCTGCATGAGCTTGTCACATCGACGCCACGGAAGGCCAAACTGACCGACTGGATGCCGTTTGTGGCAGTATGTGACCTTTCTTCGGGCGTTTCGGTCAGGATGTCCGAGAGGCATCAACGACGACGGCCTCGACACTCTATCTGCAGCTCGGCGGCGGAGGGGCGAGATGAGCGCTCCCACAAAGCGACGGACATCGGGATCAGCGGGAAATGGTGCGCGCGCTGCTGCCGCGCGCCTGAGCAGTGCTGCGCCACTCAGCTCATCGACGGTGTGGGCACAGCTTGGAGACGACCTCATCAGTATTACGCGCCTCGATCGGGCGGGCGCGAAGCGAGTGCTCCGGCTCGTTGAGGACGCGCTCGTCGGACTCGAGCGGGAGCTCGAGGTGCGGGCCAAGCAGATCATCGAGCAACGTCACTTCATTGAACAAGTGGTGGATGCACTCCCGGTCGGTTTGTACGTCGTCGACCGGGAATATCGCGTCCAGGCATGGAACCACACCCGCGAAACCGGTTTGCAAGGCATCGCGCGCGGTGAGGCGCTGGGACGGACGATCTTCGAGATCTTGCACCACCAGCCTGCGGAATCGCTGCGTCGAGAGTTCGACCATGTCTTCGCGACAGGCGAGCTCAGTCAATTCGAAACGGAGTCGCGGGCATCGTCGAAGGGAAGCGGCCCGCCGCGAACGTATCGCATCTCCAAGATCCCGCTACGTCTGAATGGTGACGAGGTCACGCACGTGATCACGGTGGGTGAAGAGGTCACGTCGTGGAAGGAAGCCGAGAAGCGGGTAGCGCAGACCGAGAAGCTCGCGGCCATCGGCCAGCTCGCCGCGGGCGTCATGCACGAGATCAACAATCCGTTGGCGACGGTTGCCGCGTGCGCCGAGAGTATGACGCTGAGTCTCGAGTCGGCGGACGGGAAGACCGACGCCTCGGCTGCCCCCGCGGCCGGAGGCTCCCTCGGACAATACCTCGAATATCTGCGAGTGATCGATGCCGAGGTGCGGCGCTGCAAAGGTATCGCCGAGGCGCTGTTGAATTTCAGTCGCACTGGGGCTCGTGAGCGGTCACCGGTCGATCTCAATGGCGTAGTGGAGCAGACGCTGTTCCTGCTGAAGCATCACGGTCGGTTCCATCGCAGGGTGGTGCACCTCGAGCTCGAGCGAAACGCTGCAGCGGTCGTCCGCGGCAACGCCGAGCAACTGGTGCAGGTCTTCATGGCGCTGCTTCACAACGCGGCGGACGCCGTCGAGGACGGACACACTCGTGATGATGATGCTGCGTCGCAGCGCGAGCGCTCGCCTGGCGCGCGGCGCCGGCGTGCGACCGATCGTCCACAGAGCGCGCGACGCGGTGACGGCCGCATCACGGTGCGGACCCGTCGCAACAACGGCTACGTCGTCGCGGAAGTCCGCGACGGCGGCATTGGCATTCCGCGATCGCTCCAGTCCAAGATCTTCGAGCCGTTTTTCACGACCAAGCCGACGGGACAGGGCACTGGGCTCGGGCTCTCGGTCTGCTATGGGATCGTCGCCGATCACGGGGGCCGATTGGAAGTCGAGAGCGAGGCGGGGAGCGGCAGCACATTTCGAATCGTGCTTCCCAGTGCGGATGCGGAACCGATCCGGGGAGCTGGTGGCGCGCAGAACCTCGAGGGGGCCGGGGCATGAAAGAGCAATTGCGCATCAAGGTATTGATCGCCGAGGACGAAGAGATGCTGGGGAACGTGCTCGAGCAGTTCCTGACCAGCCGAGGCCACGAGGTCACGGTCGTCCGCGACGGCCGGGCTGCGCTCGACGCGCTCCGACGCGAGGCGTTCGACGTGGCACTGCTCGATATCGTCATGCCCGAGCTGGACGGGCTCGAGGTGCTGCGACAGGTGATCGACGAGCCGTCGCCACCGCAAGTGATCATCATCACCGGCAACGGAACGATCGAGACGGCGATTTCGGCGATCCGGCTGGGCGCCTACGACTACCTCTCCAAGCCGTACCGGATGGCGGAGATCGATGTGCTCGTCCGCCGCGCCTGGGAGAAGCGCCAACTCGCGCGCCAGAACGCGCTGCTGCAGACGCATCTCGAGCGGGCCAACGGTGCGCCCGACGTGCTGACCCGCTACGGGCCGATGCAGGCGGTGCTCGCGCTCGTGGAGCGCGTCGCGAAGAGCGATTCACCGGTCTTGATCAGCGGTGAGCCGGGGACGGGCAAGGAGATTGTCGCCCGTCTGCTGCACCGGCTCTCTGGCCGGGCCGAGGCCGGGGGCGGGATGGTCGATGTCGACTGCGCCGCGCTGGGCGATGCACAGATCGAGAGCGAGCTCTTTGGACATGAAAAAGGCGCGTTCCCTGGCGTCTTGAAACGCAAGACGGGGGCACTGGAACTCGCCAGCGGCGGCACGCTGTTTCTCGATGAGGTCGGGGCGCTCGACATCCGCGTGCAAGGCAAGCTGCTGCGGGCACTCGAGACCGGGAGCTACGTGCGGCTGGGGGGCAACCACAAGCTGTCGATCGACACCCGAGTGGTCGCCGCGACCAAAGCCGATCTCGCGGCGGCCGTGGCCGCCCGCTCGTTCCGCAGTGACCTGTACTATCGCATCAACACGATCAGCATCTCGCTCCCCCCGCTGCGCGAACGCGTGGTCGACATTCCGATGCTGACGGAGCACTTCCTCAAGCACTTCGGCGGCTCGAATCCGCCGACGCTCACCGCCGACGCCTCGGCGGCGCTCGAGAGCTACGGCTGGCCAGGGAACGTCCGCGAGCTGCGTAATGTGATCGAGCGAGCCGTACTCCTGGCCTCGGGTGGAGTGATCACACGCAACGATCTGCCGATCATGCCCGGCGGCTCCACGCCTTTCGGCGGCGACAGCGACGGTCACCAGCTCACGCTCGCCGACCTGGAACGCCGTCACATTGAAGCCGTGCTGCTGCGTGCGAACTGGCACCAGGGCCGCGCCGCGACACAGCTGGGCATCTCGAGTAAGACACTGTACAGAAAGATCCGAGAATATGGGTTTGTGAGGCCAAGGGCATAACGGCGGGATCAGGGGTCAGGGGTCAGGGGTCAGGGGTCAGGGAGCAAACCAGAAGGCCAGCCGCGAGCACCGTGGCTGGCCTTTCGATTTGTTCCTGGCCCCTGATCCCTGACCCCTGATCCCGCCGTTATGCCTTAACGACGTACCCAACCCCTCGCACCGTCGTAATCAGCTTCTTCTCATGCCCCGCATCCACCTTCTTGCGCAGGTGATTGATCACCACATCCACGATGTTGGTCCCGGGATCGAAGTGATAGCCCCACGCGTACTCCGTGATCAGAGTGCGGCTCATCACCTTGCCAGGGTGGCGCATTAGGTACTCGAGGACCGAGTACTCCTTGGGCGTGAGGTCAATGAGTTCTTCCCCGCGCCGTACCTCGCGTGTGTCCTGCTGCAGGCTCAAATCCCCGACTCGGAGCAGGGGCGTGGCCAAAGCGCGCGGGCGGCGGGACAGCGCCTCGACGCGCGCGAGCAGCTCCTCGAAGGCAAATGGCTTCGTCACATAGTCATTGGCGCCCGCGCGAAGCGTCTGCACTTTGGCATCGACCGCGTCCTGCGCCGTGAGCACCAGGACCGGACGCTCGAAGCCGCGGGCGCGCAGGGTGTGGAGCACTTGCAGCCCGGGCTTCCCCGGCAATCGCATGTCCAGGATGATCAGATCGTACGCGTCGGACGCGGCGAGCCGCTCGCCTTCTTCGCCGTCGGCGACGAGATCCACGCCCCAGCGCTGTTCTTCGAGGCCGCGCTTGACGAATTGCCCGACCGTCGGATCGTCTTCGATGACGAGGACTTTCATGAATGGTCCAAATCTAGTGGCCCGCGCTAGCTTTCCCCTATGGCCAGCATACGCGCTCAGTTAGCGACGGCGTACGCGGTGGTCCTCGTGGCAACGGTGGCCGTCGTGGGTGGGTTGGTCTACGACATTGCGAACGAGAATCATCGAGAAGGCGCCGCGCGTCAACTGGACATGCGCGCGCGGGCCGATGCCGATCTCGCGCTCGACGCGATCCTGCGGACCGCCGGCAGCGGCAGCGTGTTGACCAAGCCGGCGGAACCGCGGCGTCCAACAGTGCCGGGGGTGTATCAGGCGCCGACCTACGAAGTGGTTCCCGAGCTGCGCAACCTGTTGGAAGGGGTACCGGATTACGTCCTGCTGTTGGATGCGGCGGGGCGGACGCTGTACAGCTCCTTCGCGGTCCGACAACTCGATGCCGACGCCCGGTTGGCGCTCGCGCAAGTCGCCGTCAAACTGCCTTTGGATTCGGCGTTGCATCCGCTCCAGATGGCGGGCCGGCGGTATGTGTTGGCGGTTGGCGTGCCCTCGATCACGCAGACGGGTATCGGCCGCGTCGTCGCCGGCGTCGAGGCGGCGCCGGGCGAAGCCGCCTCGCAAGCGGTGCTGACCATGGATCTCGTGCTCCTGCCGGTGGTCATCGCACTGTCGCTATGGGCCGCCTACGCCGTGTCTGGCCGCGCGTTCCGGCCCATCGACGTCATCATGAACGAGGTCGAAGCGATCACCGACGGTCGCAGCCTGCACCGCCGCCTGGTGGTCGACGGTGCCGGCGATGAAATGCGACGGTTGAGCGAGACATTGAACCAGATGATTGCGCGGCTCGAGTCGTCCTTCAGCGGACTCCGGCGATTCACCGCCGATGCGAGCCACGAGCTCAAGACGCCGCTCACGGTGCTGCGTGCGGACGTCGAGCGTGCGCTCACGACGCCATCGCACTCGACCGATCAACTCGTCGCGCTCGAGGAGGCACTGCAGGAGACGCGTCGGATGTCGGACCTGGTGGATTCGCTGCTCACGCTGGCCCGGGCCGACGAAGGCCGGTACGACATGATTCGTGAGCCTGTGCCCCTCGACCCGCTCATACACGAAGTCTTCGAGTCCGCCGTCATCCTGGGCGAAGACGCCGATCTCACAGTGTCGCTGTTGGTCCTCGAGCCCGCGACGGTGCTCGGCGATGCCACGCGACTGCGACAGCTCTTCATGAACCTCGTCATGAACGCGATCAAGTACACGCCGCGCGGCGGGCGCGTCGAGCTGTCGCTGAGCCACCGGCTGGATGGAGTGACATTTTCAGTCCGCGATACCGGCGTCGGGATCGCGCCCGCCGACCTGCCCCACATCTTCGAGCGCTTCTGGCGAGCGGACCGGGCGCGCTCCCGCGCGTCCGAGCGCGGCGGGTTCGGGCTCGGCCTGGCGATCAGTCAGTGGATCGCCCAAGCCCATGGTGGGTCGATAGTTGCGACGTCCCGCCTCGGACGGGGCAGCATGTTTACCGTGCACCTTCCGACTGCGGCAGCCGAGGCAAACTCCGGCGCGGACGCCCCTGCGGCGGCGCCCCCAGCAGCAGCGTCGATTTAAGCAATTCTTAATCTTCCAGCAATTCCGGGTAAATAACCGGCCAATAATTTCTCTCTCGACACGACGGCGATTGTGCGCGACATGCGTGGATCGGCCGTCGTGCTGTCGTGCAGGAGTCATTGGCGTAGACGACCTGGATTTCGGGAGTGCCATGTTCAACACCCTGTTGGAGTCGAAGGCGTCAAGGCAGAGGAGCACCAGCGGTACGGTGTTCAGTGTCATCGCACACGTGGTGATCATCACGGGCGCGGTGTACGCCACTGCCCACGCCGGGATCAAGAACCAGAAGGAGAAGGTCGAGAAGCTCAACTTCGTGCAAGTGAAGAAGGCTCCGGAACCGCCCAAGCCGAAGCCGCAGGAACAGCTCGTGGCACCGCCGCCTCCCAAGGGCTTCCAGACGCTCGCGGCGCCAGTCAACATCCCCGACGTCATTCCGAGCGTCGACCTCACGAAGAAGGTCACGGACGAGGCCGACTTTTCGGGAAAGGGCGTGCAGGGCGGCCAGGCCAACGGCAAGGCGGGTGGCGTTCAGACGGACCAGCCGTACTTCGACTTCCAGGTCGAGAAGCAGGCCGCGCCGTACCCAGGCAGCCCCTCGCCGCGCTACCCGGACATGCTGCAGACCGCCGGGATCGCGGGTGAGGTGATCGCCCAGTTCGTCATCGACACGTCCGGGCACGTCGAGATGAGCACCTTCAAGGTGATCAAGTCGGACAACGACCTCTTTACCGAGGCCGTCAAGGCGGTGCTCCCGAAGAAGCGCTACTACCCGGCCGAGGTCGGAGGGCGCCACGTGAAGGAGCTCGTAGAAGAGCCGTACGTCTTCAACATGAAGAGCTAGCCCTCAACTCCCATGGGTGGGCCGCTGGTCGTGCGCCAGCGTCCGGCCCGCACGCCATTCTCCGTCCCCGCACGATTTCCGTCACCGTCAGAGGTCTCAACATATGAATGTCTCGCTGACCGATCTCTTCGCCTCGATGGGCTGGTTCGCCAAGGGTATCGTCGCCGTCCTCATGATCATGTCGATCTTCTCGCTGACGATCATGATCCAGAAATGGTGGAACCTGCTCCAGGCCCAGAAGCAGACGCGCAAGTTCGCGCCCGAGTTCTCGCAGTTTCTGGAAGAGGACAACCTCGGCGAGGCAGTGAAGCTGGCCGAGGGCTACAAGAAGTCGCACGTCGCCCGCGTGCTGGGTGGCGCACTCGGCGAGATCCGCCCGCTCATTCAGGATGGCTCCGTCACCGTCGCTGACATCAACTCGGCCGAGCGCGCAGTCGAGCGTGAGATGCTGATGGAGATCGTGTTGCTCAAGCGCGGTCTGGGCGTGCTCGCGACGGTCGGTGCCACCGCGCCGTTCGTCGGACTGCTCGGCACGACGATGGGTATCGTCAACGCCTTCCAAGGCATGGCCGTTTCCGGCTCGGGTGGTATCGGCGCGATCTCGGCCGGTGTCGCTGAGGCGTTGATCACGACCGCCTTCGGTCTGCTCGTGGCCATTCCGGCGGTGTGGGCGTACAACTATTTCGCGACGAAGATCGACAACCTCACGGCCGAGATGACGTACTCCTCGAAGGAGATGATCGACTATCTCATCAAGGGCGTCTCGGGTGAATTCGGTCGTTCGCGGTTCACGCGCGAGTTCAACACCGCCGCGACCAGCGGCACCGGTCCGATCTCGCAGTAAGCGACCGCTGCACCTCGGCGTGCGACGTCGTATGACGATCGCTCGCCGGGGTGTCCACCGCGTGACGAGGGGACTACCAGATGGCCATTCAAATGTCGGGCGGCGGCGTGAAGGCCGAGCCGAATGTGACGCCGATGATCGACGTCATGCTCGTGCTGCTGATCATCTTCATGATCATCGTGCCCGCACTCAACGCTGGGTTCAAGGCACAGCCGCCTAGCGGGCAGAATCTCAAGGCGCACCCCGAGGACAACACCGACGTGGTGTTGGGCATCGATGTGAATGGGGTGTACTACCTGAATAAGAAGCCTATCAAGAACGAAGATCTGCCGACGCTGCTCAGTCAGATCTATGCCACCCGCACTGAGGACAAGATCATGTACCTCAAGGCGGACAAGAACCTCGACTACGGCAAGATCCTGACGGCGATCGATATCGCATCGCACAACGGGGTGCGTGTCACCGGCATGATCACAGAGCAGACGCCAGGGACCCGGTCCGTCGTCGCGGGTGACAACCCGATGGACATCAAAGCGTCGAAGGGAGGGTCCTAACCATGGCAATGTCGACTGGCCAACGCGGCAGCCTCCAGAACGAACCGAACGTGACGCCGATGATCGACGTGCTGCTCGTGCTGTTGATCATCTTCATGATCATTATCCCGTTGTCGCGAAAGGCGATTGACGTTCAGCTGCCGGACCCGACGCCGACGAAGGAGCCTCCGCCGAAGAACAACGACCAGATCGTGCTCGAGATCCATCCGGGTGGCGTGATGGATATCAACAAGCAGCCCGTTACGAAGGACGGGTTGATGGCGAAGCTTCATGAAGTGTACGACCCACGGCCAGACAAGATCATCTTCATCAAGGGTGATTCCGCCGTGAAGTTTCAGGACGTCATTCAGGCCATGGACGTCGCCCGTGGCGCTGGCGTGAAAGTGATCGGCGTTCCACCGAAGGAGACAGAGGGCGCAGCTCCGGCGGCCGCGGCTCCGGGGCAGTAGCGCTCGGCTGGAAACGACAGTGCCGGCGAGCCGAAGACGCTACCGGCCGCCGGTCGGGTTTCCAACTGCGGAAGAAAGGCGAGGGCGGTGGCAGGCTCCGATCATTTCGATCGTCCTCCACGCCCTCGCCTTTTTCGCATTGTTGATCCCGACGGTGGCATTGGTGAAACTCGTCGCCGAGCGACGACAGTGGGGACTGCACGGCCTCGTCCTCGGAGGGGGCGGTGGCGCCCAGCCGGAGCGGGTTCAATACGTGCGGCCCGCTATGCCTGCCCGCGCGCCAACGACGCGACCGGTCGTGCGGCCGCCGCCCAAGCCGAAACCGCCGCCCGTCATCACGCCTCCGCAACCGGTGCCACCGCAGCCCGTACCCGTAGCGCCGCCCGGGCCGGAGAGCGCAGCAACCGGCGCCCCCGCCGGGACTGGTACGCCGAGCGCGGGACCGGGCAGCGGCGGAGGAACCGGTGCTGGCACAGGTCCAGGCGTTGGTAACGGCAAAGGTCCAGGTACGGGCGGCGACCCGGCCGCGCGAAAGCTGCGAGCTGTGCCGCCGGAGACCATTGTCGCGGGGCTGGATGCGCCGAAAGACGCTCGGCCACGGCACCTCGTCGCCATCTTCATCGTGGCCTCGACCGGCGAAGCGAAGTTTGTGTCATTCACCCAAACCAACAACGGCGGGCTCAATCGGCAGCTGCGCGATGAGTTCGAGCAAATGACGCGGTCGCGATGGCAGCCAGCGGCCCTCGATGGCGTTTCGGTCCCGGACACCGTTGCCTACGTCGTGGAGTTGCCGTAAGACGCCTGACTGGCAGTAGTTGCACACTAGCCAAGGCTTCTAGCGCCGCATACGTTTCCTGCGCTCTGGCGGCTCCCCATGTGCGCGGCCCACGCCCGCCGGCGCACGAGATGGCCGCAGGACCCGCCGAGGTGCGCCTTCGCGAGAGGCGCGTCTCGACCCGACCCGCCAGAGAGGCACAATGCACAGCGTCGCCGCCATGCCGGACGCCGCAGCACCGCAAAGCGTTGAACGCCACGAGTTCGTGCGCGCGATGACGCTGACCGATGCGACGATGCTCGTAGCCGGCTCGATGATCGGCTCAGGGATCTTCATCGTGTCGGCCGACATTGGCCGCACGGTCGGATCTCCGTTCTGGCTGCTGGTCGTGTGGCTGCTCACAGCCGTCATCACCGTGCTCGGCGCACTCGCATATGGGGAGCTCGCGGCGATGTTTCCCCGCGCCGGCGGCCAGTACGTGTTCCTGCGTGAGTCGCTCGGGGCGCTGCCCGGGTTCCTGTACGGCTGGACGTTGTTTCTCGTCATTCAGACCGGCACGATCGCGGCCGTCGCCGTGGCGGTGGGCAAGTTCCTGGGCGTGTTGATTCCGGCCATTGGTGCCGACCGGTACGCAGCCTTCCCGCATGCGGACATTTGTCTTGGAGTCCTCGGCTGCCACACGCCGGCTGACGCCATGCAGCTCGGGCTTTCCCCGCAGCGCGTCGTCGCGGTCGCGACGGTGTGGATCCTGACGTGGGTCAACTTGCGCGGGGTTCGGGAAGGGAAGATGGTCCAGACCACGATCACGACCATCAAGACCGCCGTGCTCGCTCTGCTGGTCATTCTCGGACTCACGATCGGCAGACACGCGGACGCCATCGCGGCGAACTTTGGCGCGGGCCACTTCGTCGGGATCAGCGCATTGACCCCAGCTTTTGTCCTCGCCTTCGGGGCTGGCCTCGTCGGCTCGCTCTTTTCGGCGGACGCCTGGAACAACGTGACGTTCGCGGCGGCCGAGGTGCAGAACCCGCGGCGCAACCTGCCGCTCGCGCTGGTCTTCGGAACCGGTGGGGTCACACTGCTCTACGTGCTGGCCAACGTCGCCTACCTCTGCATGCTCCCGTTTCATGGGGATCCCCACGGCACGGCGGTCTTGGCCCGCGGCATCCAGTACGCGACGGAGGATCGGGTCGGCACCGCCGCGGTGGAAACGATTCTTGGCGGAGCGGGTGCGGCGGTCATGGCGGTCGCGATCATCATCTCGTCCGTGGGCTGCGTCAACGGCCTGGTTCTCGCCGGCGCGCGCGTGTTGTACGCCATGGCGCGCGACGGACTGTTCTTCCGGCAGGCCGGCTCCCTCAACGCGCGCGGCGTGCCTGGCGCCGGGCTCGTCGTTCAGGGCATCTGGACCTCGCTTCTGTGCCTCAGCGGGACGTACAACCAGCTACTCAACTACGTGATCTTCGCAGTGCTGATTTTCTACGTGCTGACGACCATCGGGTTGTTCGTGCTCCGCCGCACGGAGCCCAACACCGAGCGTCCCTATCGAGCAGTCGGCTACCCGGTCCTGCCTGCGCTGTATATCGCGCTCGCGGCCAGTGTGGCGACGGTGCTTTTGATCGCCGAGAAGACGCGGGCTCAGTCGGTTTCCGGCTTGGTCCTAGTTCTGATTGGCGTCCCAGTGTTTTATGCTTGGCGTGCACATAGTCGCGATCACGGCGACGCGGCATCTCTCGTCGCGCCGTAGTCATCGCTTTTCCACGGATCCTCTGACCTCATATGCCTTCTTCGCAGTCTCTGCTCGCTCTGATCATTGCCCTCAGTGTTTTCGCGCTCCTGGTCGCGGTGTCGCTCGCGCGATGGGTGCTCGCTCGCGAGCGTGGCAAGCCCGAGATGCAGCGGATTTCCGACGCCATCCAGCAGGGCGCCGAGGCGTTTCTCGCGCGCCAGTATCGTACGATCGCGGGTTTGGCGATCGTCGTGGCCGTCTTGATCTACGTCTCCTACGCGTTCTTCCGTCGTGGAAACGCATCCGATCCGGTGAGCGACCCCAAGACGCTTGCGGCGTACTTTGCCGTTTCGTTCATCCTGGGCGCCTTGAGCTCCGGCATCGCTGGATACGTTGGCATGTGGACGTCGATCCGGGCGAATATCCGGGTGGCGGCGGCGGCAATGTCCTCGCTCAACGGGGCGATGCAAACAGCGCTTCGTGGCGGTGCGGTTTCCGGTCTTTTCGTCGTCGCGATGTCGCTGCTCGGCGTGGGCGGGCTCTTCGCCCTGCTCGCAGGTTTCGCCCCCGCGGGGGTGAGCTCGAGTGAGTGGCTCCCGCGGATTCCTTTCCTGATCGTCGGGTACAGCTTCGGCGCGTCCTTCGTCGCACTCTTCGCCCAGCTCGGCGGCGGCATCTACACCAAAGCGGCGGACGTGGGCGCCGATCTCGTCGGGAAGGTCGAGGCGGGCATCCCCGAGGATGATCCGCGGAATCCTGCGGTTATCGCCGACCTGGTCGGCGATAACGTCGGGGATTGCGCCGGTCGTGGCGCAGACCTGTTCGAATCCACGGCGGCCGAGAACATCGGCGCGATGATTCTCGGGGTGTCGCTCTTCGGCTATTTCGGCGTACCCGGCATCCTGTTTCCGCTTGTCGTCGGGGCATTCGGGCTCATCGCATCGATCATCGGGGTCCTGAGCGTCCGCACCCGCGAAGACGGCGACCCGATGCGCGCATTGAATCGCGGATTCTATCTGACTGCCGTTCTTGGCCTCATCGGATTTGCGATTGCGAGCCGGTGGCTCTTGGGCTCGCCGACACAGCCGGCGCCGGATGCGTGGTGGCACTTCCTGATCTGCGGCGTCATCGGTTTGCTGATGTCGATCGCATTCCTGCTCATCACGCAGTACTACACGGAGTACGCGTACGCTCCCGTCAAGTCGATTGCGCAGGCCAGTCAAACCGGTCCCGCGACCAACATCATCAGCGGCCTGGCGGTCGGCATGCAGGCGACGGTGCTCCCCGTCCTTGCGATTGCCGTCGCGATCGTGGTGAGCTACTACGTCGGTCGGGCGAGTGGCCTCACGGGGTCTCACGGCGAGTTGATCGGCGGTCTGTACGGCACCGCGATCGCCACCATGGGTATGCTGAGCACGGCGGGCTACGTCCTCGCGATGGACACATTCGGTCCGATCACCGACAACGCGGGCGGCATTATCGAGATGTCGCAACAGCCGGAGTCGGTGCGCGCGATCACCGACCGTCTCGATGCCGTCGGCAATACGACCAAGGCGCTGACCAAGGGGTACGCAATTGGATCGGCTGCGCTCGCGGCGTTCCTGTTGTTTTCGGCCTATCTCAACGAGGTGTTCAACTACACCGGCCAGCACATCGAGGTGAACATCGCACGGCCGGAGCTGTTCGTGGCCGGCCTGCTCGGCGCGATGCTGGTCTTCTGGTTCACGTCGCTCGCCATCAAGGCGGTTGGCCGCGCGGCCTACTCAGTGATCAATGAGGTGCGCCGCCAGTTCAAGGAGAAGCCCGGTATCATGAAGGGCACCGACTCACCGGACTACGGCCGCTGCGTCGACATCGTGACGATTGGTGCCTTGAAGGAGATGGTTGTGCCCGGCGCCCTGGTGGTCGGCATGCCCATCGTCGTGGGCCTCGTGTTCCGGTATCTCGGGATCGGCGCCGAGGCGGTCGCCGCGTTCCTCATGGTCGCGACGATCACGGGGATTCTGATGGCGATCTTTCTCAACACCGGTGGCGGTGCCTGGGACAACGCCAAGAAGTACATCGAGACCGGCGTGTATGGTGGCAAGCGCTCGGAGACGCACAAAGCGAGCGTAGTGGGCGACACGGTCGGCGATCCATTCAAGGACACCGCCGGTCCGTCGCTGCACGTCCTGATCAAGCTGTTGAGCACGCTCACGCTCGTGCTGGCACCGCTCTTCATCTAGGGAAGGGAGCGATGGCGAAGCCAGACGACGGGGTGGGTGCAGGTTGACGGCTGTCTCCGGACCTCCGACACCTCGGCACTCACTGGCCGCGCAGCTGCGAAGCTGCAAGTCCATCGACAAGCTGATCGCCGAATCGCAGGCTCCCGAGCACCGGCTCCGAAAGAGTCTCGGCCCATGGTCGCTGACCGCGCTGGGGATCGGCGCCGTCATCGGCTCCGGCATCTTCGTCCTGACTGGAACCGCGGCGGCCGGCGAGTACTTCAAGGCACCCTCGATCCTGCACGCGCAGGTGCTCGACATCGTCGTGAACTTCCTGCGGGGCGGCGGCGCGGCCCAGATCCTCATGCACGGCCGGCCGGCGGCCGGCCCGTCGATCGCGATATCGTTCTTTCTCGTCGCCGTCGCCTGCAGCTTTGCGGGGCTTTGCTACGCCGAGCTCGCGTCGATGATCCCCATCGCCGGCAGCGCGTACACGTATTCCTACGCGACGCTGGGTGAGATCTGGGCGTGGATCATCGGGTGGGACCTCATCCTCGAGTACGTCGTCAGCAACGTCGTCGTCGCGATCAGCTTCGGGGCATATACCAAGGCGCAGCTGGCGGCCTTCCACATCAATCTCCCCGATCGTTGGTCCACTCCCGTCTGGGAGGCGGGGCACTTCACCGGGTCGATTTTCAATTTCCCGGCGTTCTTCATCGTTTTCATTCTGACCGTGCTCCTGGTACGCGGCATCCGAGAGTCGGCCGAAGCGAACAACATTATGGTGGCGATCAAGATCGGGGCGATCCTGGTCTTCCTGATGGTCGGCGGAGCGCTCGTCAACCCAGCGAACTGGCAGCCCTTTGCCCCGAACGGATTTGGGGGCATCGTCACCGGCGGTGCGATCGTTTTCTTCACCTACATTGGCTTCGACTCGGTGTCCACGGCAGGCGAAGAGTCGCGCAACCCACAGCGTGACCTACCGTTCGGTATCATCGCGTCACTGATCGTGTGTACCGTCCTGTACGTCGGCGTCTCGGTCGTGCTGCTCGGCATGATGAAGTACACGACGTTCGTTTCGGGCGAGGCGGCCAACGCCCCGGTGGCCTACGCGCTGGCGGCGCTGGGGGCTAGTCGGTGGTCGCGGTCGATCATCGTGATCGGCGCGCTCATGGGCATGATCTCGTCGATCCTCGTCTTTCAGTACGGCCAGGCCCGCATCTGGTACGCGATGTCGCGTGATGGGCTCTTCCCCAAGTTGTTTTCCGCCGTCCATCCGAAGTTCCAGACGCCCTACTGGTCGACATGGGTCGCTGGACTCGCCGTCGGGCTTCCCGCCGGCATTTTCGCAGTCAGCGATGCCGCGGATCTGTCCAACATCGGCACCCTCTTCGCGTTCGTCCTGGTCTCACTCGGAGTGATCGTGCTGCGCCGTACACAACCCGACCGGCGCCGAGCGTTCAAGGTGCCGCTGGTCCCCTTATTCCCCATCATCTCCATTGTGCTCTGCGGCGGGCTCATGACCGGCTTGACCGTGATCACGTGGATCCGCTTCATCGTCTGGCTGATCCTGGGACTCTTGATCTACTTCTTCTATAGCCGCCACCGCAGCGAGTTCGCGGTGAAGGGCGACGGCTGAAACGATCGCGATCAGGGCCAGGGGAACCACTACGACACGCGACAACGGCGGGTAGGGGCGACGCAATGCGTCGCCCTGCGGCGCCGCCCTAGGACCCACAATTCCCGGACACCACGAACGCGAACGCGCGCGTTCCGTGCACGGTTCGCCAACGGCGGGCGACGCATTGCGTCGCCCCTACCCGCCAGATGGCAAGCGTCTTCGTAGGCCCTGGCCCCGGAACCCGCCGTTCAGGCGGTCGCCGCCCCGTGATGCACATGCCCCTGCGCGCCCGGTTTGATGCCCGCAGTTCGCAAAGCCATCCGAACCGCGCCGCGCACCGGGTCGATCTCGCGTGGATCGAGTTGGGCGCCGGGCACGGCAGACTTGAGTCGGTGCTCGAGACGCGTGCGGAGCGGCGACCGGCGCGCCAGCAGCCCACCTGCCAGCGCCACGGGCGCACTGGCCCGCTCATCCGTGAACAGGCGGCGTGCGAGCGCTACGACGTGGAGCACCAGTTCCTCTGTCGCGAAGCTCGCGATCGCGACCGCCCGGGCATCGCCGCTGTCGGCGCATTGCAGGACCGCAGGGGCTAGCGACGCCAGATCGGCCGGCGTCGCTCTGGCGGCCCATCCGATCAGGTCCTCGACGGACGACACCTCGGCTGCCGTCACCACGACGCCCGTAAGCGCCGTCTCGGGCTCACGTCCGTCCGCCGCGGCTGTGACGACGCTCAGCGCGCGTCTCCCGATCCACGCTCCGCTGCCCTCGTCCCCGCAGACTGGGCCCCATCCGCCACAGCGCGCCACGGTGCCAGTTGGTCCACGACCGTAGGCCACCGATCCCGTGCCGGCAATGAGCAGAATGCCGGCGCCGTCGCCAAAAGCGTCCTCCAGTGCGACGACTGCGTCGGGCTGTACCACGACCTCGTCAGCCAGGCCGCGCGCAACGAGCGCACGCTCGAGCGCGTGCCGCTCGGGCTCGCGGCCGACACCAGCCACGCCGACGGACAGCACGATCGGTGCGGTGCCCGCATGCTCGGCGGCGGCGAGTGCATCGGCCACCACGGTCGCGATCGCGGACGCTGACCGCTCGACATCTCCGGGTCGGACGGCGCTCGGGCCGCCTTCTGCCGTCCCGACTGTCGTGCCGTTTTCATCTGCGACGACCGCGCGAGTCCGCGAGCCTCCGCCGTCGACACCCACGACGATGCGCATCAGGCGATCGCTCCACGAGTCGCGGCCGTCGCACCCTCGGGGGCCGGGTGTGTGAGCGATGACAGCACGCCTGCCGCCAGCGTGATCGACGTGCCGATCAGTACGTACCACGGCCACGTGATCCGAGCCAATGGCGCCAGCGCCGACGCGGTGGCTGGAATGGCGGCGGTGATCTGCCGAGCGAACACGACGAGCGACATGGCGGCGATGCCGACCGCCATCCCCGTGATCGCATCGCGCTGGCCGGCTCGCGGCCACCAGAGGCCCAGGAAGAATCCCCCAAGCAAGCCGCCATAGGTGAAGGATGCGATCGCAAGCGCGATGGCCACGACGGGCGTGCCCTGCTGTCGGTACAGCAGCGCGCCCGCGGTCAGCACCACGCCCCAACAGAGCGTGAACAGTCGACCTGCGCGAAACGCAGCCGGGGAGTCGGCTGCCTGGCGAGTCAACGGGAGATACAGGTCATGGGTAGTCGCCGCGGCGAGCGAGTTGATCGCGCCTGAATGCGTGCTCATCGTGGTCGCGAGCACGGCTGCGACAATGAGTCCAACGAGTCCCGTTGGCATGCGGTTGAGAATGAACGTGGGAAAGATTTCGTCGGGTGTGGCGAATGGCCGTCCCTGGTAATATGCGAACAAGCCGACGCCGATGAGCAGAAATACGGCGAACTGCACAAACACGGCGATGCCGCTCCCGATTAGGGCACGTCTCGCGTCTCGGAGGTTGGACGCCGCAAGCAAGCGCTGTACGATCAGCTGGTCCGCCCCGTGCGATGCCATTGCCAGGAATGCGCCGCCGAGCACGCCGCCCCAGAGCGTATACGGCCGATCGACCGTGAACGCCGGGTCGATCACGCGCAGCTTGCCGGTCGACGCCGCGTGGTGGAGAATCGTCGGCCAGCCACCGGCCACGCTGTCGCCGAGCAGGACGACGGCCGCGGCCGCGCCGATGAGATAGACCCCGGTCTGCAGGACGTCCGTCCACACGACGGCCCGCATGCCTCCATGATACGTGTAGATGACAGTCAGCACGCCGAGGACGCAGATGGCAACTGGTTTGACGTATTCCGGTGCGACGGCCGATCGCAGAATGAGGCCGATGGGAATGGCCGTGGCAAACACGCGCACGGAATCCGCGAGCGCGCGCGTGACCATGAACACCACCGACGCGAACCGCCGAGTGCTCACGCCGAACCGCCGCTCGAGGAGCGCGTATGCGGTGACGAGCTCCCCCTCGAAATAGCGTGGGAGGAGCGTGTAGGCCACCACGATGCGTCCGAGGATGTATCCTGCCGCGACCTGGAGAAAAGTGAAGTCACCCAGGTAGGCCAGGCTGGGAATACTGATGAACGTGACCGCGCTGGTCTCGGTCGCCACCACCGAGACGAGGATGGCCCACCATGGGATCTCGCGGTCGGCGATGAAGTAGTCGCGCGCGTTGCGCTGCGAGCGTCCGAGCCGGATGCCAAGCGCGGTCGTGCCAGCGAGATAAAGAACGACGATGACGGCGTCGAGCGGGCGAAAGACTGATGGGTTCACGCGCGGGGAAAATGGGGTGGGCGCGGTGATCGGAGAAGGGTGAATCGCCGAACGGCGGGGTCAGGGACGGGCGCTTACGCGCCCGAGAGAGGAGACGCCCAGAAAGGAGAAAGGAGACAAGGACGGTCGTTGTCCATTGTCTCCTCTCTCCTTTCTGCTCCACTCCTTTCTCGGGCGCGTAAGCGCCCGTCCCCGCCGTTCAGGTCCTACGCAGAAAACGAACTACCACACCCACACCCACCAGTCGCATTCGGATTCTTGAACGTGAATCCGGATCCCTGCATAGATGAGACGTAGTCGATCGTGACGCCCTGGACGTACTGGGCCGAGAATGGGTCGACGAACACTTTGAACTCGCCCTGGTCGACGATGACGTCGTCCTCGGCGCTCTGATCCTCAATGAGCAAGCCGTACTTGAACCCACTGCACCCGCCGGGCTGCACGCTCACGCGGAGCCCGCCAGTCTCAGGCGAGACACCTTCGGCGGCCATGAACCGCTGGACCTCGGTCTTCGCCACCGGCGTCAGGGTCAGCACCGCCGACTGCGTCTCGGGCTGGGTCTGCGGCGTGGTCGGTGCAGTCGCCTGTTGGGTCGTGGCCATCAAATCCTCCTGGAAGTCTCTGTAACCTACCGTGTTACTAACTTGCATTCAACCGAAAAGGTTCCTCGTCCCACAGGCGGCCGTCAATCGCCGGCCGCCTGTGGGATGGCGTGGCCCTCACTGGGAGGCCGCGTCTCGCTGAGGAGCGGCTGGGTCTCGACGGTGAGCGACCGGGCGATCCACACAAACGCCGCGACCGCTACCGCAAGGAGCGCGACGCCCACCTCCGGCGGGCCGAAGATCAGCTTGCCAATGCCGAAAAGGGCCGAATAGACGGCTGCAACCCCGGCCACCCAATTCGCCCACGCACGGCCGCCGCCTGCCAGTGGCTCTGCTCCATAACCCGTGCGAATGGCGACGTGCCGCCACCCCGGCCCGCCGGGCCGCACCCGACGATAGAACGCATCGAGCACGGCGTCGCTCTCCGCCGGCGTCGCCCAGGTCGCGGCCAACCACACGATCGTCGTCACCGCGACGGTGATGACCATGATGACGGCGTTCGCGTTCGGGTCGCCCGCGGCGAAGTGGTGCGGCACGACCGACAGCAGGACGAGGGACGTGCAAAACGACACGACCATCGCGCTCAGCTCGGACCATGCGTTCACGCGCCACCAATACCAGCGGAGGATGTACACGAGGCCCGCGCCTGCGCCGAGCGAGATCAAGAGATTGAACGCCTGTTCCATCGTCTTGATCTGCCACGTCACGAGGATCGATCCCAGGAAGAGCAGGACCGTGGCGGCCCGGGAGACGGCGACGTAGTGTCGCTCTGACTCGTGACGCCGCAGGAATCGCTTGTAGAAATCATTGACCAGGTACGACGCCCCCCAGTTCAGCTGTGTGCCGATCGTGGACATGTACGCGGCGGCGAACCCCGCGAGCATGAACCCGCGCCATGGGGTGGGGAGGAGATCGACGAACGCGTGCACATAGCCCGACTCCTTGTCCTGCAGCGTCGGATAGAGTATCACGGTCGCTAAACCCGTCACGATCCACGGCCAGGGGCGGAGCGCGTAGTGCGCGATCTGGAACGACAGAGTCGCCAATACGCCATCACGCTCGGACCGGGCCGCGAAGATCCGCTGGGCCACGTAGCCGCCACCTCCGGGCTCGGCGCCGGGATACCAGGCCGCCCACCACTGCACGAACAGAAAGACGCCGAGTGACAGCACCGGCATCCACGCGTAGGCCGTGAGGCCATGGGCGCCGCCGAATCGGATCGGCATCACCGAGAGTGCGGCTGTTTCGGAGCCGAAATGCAGCGCGAGTTGGTGCTTCATCGCGTCGATCCCGCCGACCGCTCGCACAGCGAAGACCGCAAGGACGACGACCGCGGTCATCTTGATCACGAACTGGATGAGGTCCGTCCAGAGCACGGCCCACAGGCCCGCGGCCACTGAGTAGCACGCGGTGACGACGAAGCAGATCCCCACCGCGACGATCGGCGAAATGCCGAGCGAGATCGTGAGAATCTTGATCATCGCGCGCGTGACCCAGCCGATGATCACGAGGTTGATCGGAATCGCGAGATAGATCGCGCGGAATCCGCGGAGGAAAGCGGCTGGACGGCCGCCATACCGGATCTCCGAGAATTCGACATCGGTCATGACGTTGGCACGCCGCCACAGGCGGGCGAAGAAGAACACGGTGAGCATCCCGCTCATCACGTAGTTCCACCATAGCCAGTTCCCCGCGACGCCCTTGGTGGCGACGAGGCCGGTGACCAGCAACGGTGTGTCGGCTGCAAAAGTCGTGGCGACCATCGAAGCCCCGGCGAGCCACCAGGGCGCCGCGCGGCCCGAGATGAAGTACTCGCTGAGGCTCTCGCCACCGCGCTTCGTGAAGTACAGCCCGATGATCGTCGACAACGCGAAGTAGCTGGCGACGATCGCCCAGTCGATCAATGTTAGGTTCATCTCTACTACGACGAGGGTCTCGTGAAGCTGAAACGCGACGTGCCGCCAGGTCGGGCCGACCCGGCGAGGTCCAGGTGACCGACCGGGTGCCATCCCCTGGGCGGTCGGCTCAACATATCGCGAAATTGGCCCGGGCGACGACCGTGGCCGCGGCAGTCGTCGTTGCGACGTCCGGCGCCCCCATCGGGTGTGTCGTGGGGCACCACCCACCCCCGCCAGCCGTCCGTACCGGCCGGATCGTCCCGGGAATCACCGTTCTCCTGGAGGATAGCCTGCACCTGGTGAGCGACAAGCGCGTGGCGCTGCTCACGAACCAGACGGGCGTCGATCGATCGGGCGAAGCCGATGCAACGCTGCTCACGCATTCGCACGCCGCAGTCTCGAGCGGCGTGAGGCTCGTCGCTCTCTTCTCGCCGGAGCACGGGCTGCGGGGCACGGAGGACCGCCAGTTCGTCGCCGGTGGCGTCGATACGGGGACGCGGGTGCCGGTGTACTCGCTGTATGGCGCGACGGTCCTCGAGCCTCCGGACAGTCTGCTGCGCGGGCTCCAGGTCCTGGTCATCGATCTCCAGGACATCGGCACCAGGACCTGGACCTACGTCGCCTCGATGGTGTACGCCATGCGCGCTGCTGCGCGCGTCCATCTGCCGGTCGTCGTGCTCGATCGCCCGAATCCGATTACTGGATCCCACACCGACGGCCCGATGCTCGATAGCCTCCTGGCCAATCCCGAAGCGGCGGCGCCGGGTCGTCCGGCACGGCCGTACGCACTCGCGGCGATCCCGCTGCGCCACGGCCTGACGATGGGCGAGCTCGCGCTCTACTTCAACGACGTGCTTGGCCTCCACGCCGACCTGCATGTCGTACCGGCGCGCGGGTGGCGACGCCCCCTGTGGTTTGATGAGACCGGGCTTCCATGGGTACGCCCCTCGCCGAATCTTCCGTCGCTCACCAGCGCACTCATATATCCGGCCCTCGTGGCATTCGAGGCGACCAACCTTTCGGTTGGTCGCGGCACACCCGACGCGTTCCAGCATCTTGGCGCGCCGTGGCTCAACGCGCCCCGCGTGGTCGCGCTGTTGGCCGACCGAGGCATAAACGGCGCCCGGTTCACCGCAGAGCAGTTTGTCCCCCACGACCCGACCGATGGCAAGTACGGCGGGCGGCAGATCGCAGGCGTCCGCGTCAACATCACCGATCGCAACGCCTTTCACGCCGGGCGCGTGGGCGCTGCGCTGTTGTGGGCCATCGCGCAAGTCAACCGGGATTCACTGCGGATCGACACCCTCGCGTTCGACCTGCGATTCGGGTCGCCTGACGCGCGTGCGGCGCTGCTCCGCGGCGACGATCCCGACGCAGTCATCGATCGATCGCTGCCTGCGGTCGTCGCGTTTGCGCAACGCGCACTGCGATATGAGTTGTACAAGTAGACCACGGCTCGTAACTTTCAGCGGCTGGGGCGTCGCTCCCGCCGTTGGATTGCCTGAACCGCGCCCGTCGCGGCCGCGTGGCTACACATGATACGTCTGTGGGAGTGGATCAAAAGCGGGTACCTACGCCTCGTCGAGCCCATCGCGTCCTTTCTGGTCCGACAAGGAGTGCATCCGAACGTCATCACGACGCTCGGGACGTTTTGCTCGGTGGCTGGCGGCGTCATTTACGGCGCTGGTCATATCCGGACGGGCGGTTGGTTTCTCGGACTGACGGCCTTTTTTGATGTCGTCGATGGCACGGTGGCGCGTCGGACGGGCCAGAGCAGCGTGTTCGGCGCGTTCTACGACTCCACGCTCGACCGGATCGCGGATGCGGCGGTGCTTGCCGGGCTCGCAGTGTTCTACGCGACGAGTCCGCTGCATGCGAGCGTGCCAATGCTCGTCGTCACCCTCGCAGGTATCATCGGTGGGTTTCTCGTCTCCTACACCCGGGCCAGGGCCGAAGCGTTGGGTATCGATGCAAAGGTCGGCCTGATGCAACGGCCGGAACGCGTCGTGCTCCTGTCGGCGCCGCAGGCGTTCTTCGGTCTCGCACTCGATGGATGGGTGCTGGCCGCCATTGTCGTCCTCCTGACCGTCACCTCGTGGGCAACTGCGATCCAGCGAGTGATCGCTGTGTATCGCGCGACCCGACCCACCTCCCAAGTAGCGGTCACTCCTCCTCCACGATTCTCTCGCGCGACACCGGCCGCTCCGCGGCCCGCGCTCAAGGGCAAATGACTGACTCCGTTCGTTCGACCATCCCGACCATCCAACCTGCCACCGGACGCCTCGGCGTCATGACACCCGGCCTCGGCGCTGTAGCCACGACCTTCATGGCCGGCGTCGAGAGCATACGGCGTGGAGACGCGCTGCCGATCGGGTCGTTGACCCAGATGGCGACCATCCGCCTGGGACGCCGAACGGAGAACCGCGCGCCACTGATCAAGGACCTGGTACCGCTCGCGAGCCTTGACGACCTCGTATTCGGCGCATGGGATCCGATCCCGGACGATGCCTACACGGCGGCGCGGAAGGCGGGTGTTCTCGCACCGCAAGACATCGAGCGTGTGGCCAGTTTCCTCTCGAACATTACGCCGCTGCCGGCCGCATTCGACAACAAGTACGTCACGCGGATCAACGGCTCCAACGTCAAACGTGGCAAGACGAAGCGCGACCTGGCGGAGCAGATTCGCCAGGACATTCGCGACTTCAGAAGCCGCGCCAAGGTGGATCGCGTCGTCATGGTGTGGTGTGCGTCGACGGAGATCTTCATCAAACCCGGCGCGGCGCACGCGACGATCGAGCAGTTCGAGAAGGCGATGGAGCGAAACGACGATGCCATCGCCCCGTCGATGCTCTACGCCTACGCGGCGATCATGGAGGGCGTACCATTCGCCAACGGGGCTCCGAACCTGACGGTCGACATGCCGTGCCTGATCCAGCTGGCGAAGGACCGGGGCGTCCCTATCTCAGGCAAGGATTTCAAGACCGGCCAGACCTGGATGAAGACGGTTATTGCGCCGGGCCTGAAGGCCCGCATGCTGGGGTTGGCCGGGTGGTACTCGACGAACATCCTCGGGAACCGCGACGGCGAGGTGTTGGACGATCCCGCCTCCTTCAAGACAAAGGAAGAGTCGAAGCTCAGTGTGCTGCATTCGATCTTGCAGCCCGAGTCCTATCCCGCACTCTATGGTGAATTCTCACACGTCGTGCGGATCAACTACTACAAGCCACGGGGCGACAATAAGGAAGGATGGGACAACGTCGACATCGTCGGCTGGATGGGCTACCCGATGCAGATCAAGGTGAACTTCCTGTGTCGTGACTCCATCCTCGCGGCTCCGCTCGTCCTGGACCTCGCGCTCTTTTCTGACTTTGCACAGCGGGCTGGACTGAAGGGCATTCAGGAGTGGCTGTCGTTTTACTACAAGAGTCCGATGGCGGCAAGCGGATTGCACCCGGAACATGACTTGTTCATTCAGCAGACGAAGCTGAAGAACACGCTGCGGCACTTGGCCGGTGAAGAGCAGATCACGCACCTCGGACTGGAGTACTATGCATGACTAGGCCGCAGAGGGCGGCGCGGAGGAGCCCCGCCGCGGCGCACCGCAGCGTCGTCGTCGCCGCCAGTCTCGTCCTCGCGGCGGTGGGATGTCGCGAGTCGTACAGTGGACCGCCGCCGCTCCGGCTGTGGACCAACGACCTCGCGTTCCAGGTGTCGACCGATCCTGTCCCGCCCCCGGCGCGCGAGGACGTCATTTTCAAAGTCGTGGTGCGCGACAAGAACTCGGGCAAGGCAATCGAGACCGGCGAAGGCCGCGTGTACGCGACGAGCGCCGACCGGGTGAACACGTGGGATGGGCTCACGCCCACCCAGCAAGCTGGTACGTACACCGCGAAACTGAATTTTCTCACGTCTGGCAACTGGGCCATGGGCATGCAATTCCGGCGCGACTCCACGGGTCCGCTCGAGACATTGGATTGGACCCAGGAGGTCCATCCCGCGACGGGCGAGGCGAACATCAAGTGAAACTCTTCCATCGGACGAGCATTGCACCTGCAGACGTCTTGCACGCGGCCGACGCGTTTTTCCCCAACCTCGGCTTGACCATGACGGCGAATGCGCCTCGAGCTCGCACATTCGTCGGCCCGCTTGGGGCCGTTCGAATCACTGCGGGCGCCGAGGGAGGGCACTACACGTTCGTCGAGGCCCAGACCGATCAGATCGGCGAGAGCCGCCTCGACAAGAACGTGAAGAAATTCTTCGTGTCGTTGCACCGACGGGCCGAGCCCCGCCATGCCCTCGAGGCAGGATACTGATGGCTGGCCGCACCACCTCGGGAACCAGCACCCACAGAGACGCGCCAGCAGCGACGGCCACTCCGAGCGCGCCTCCGAACGGCGCCGGGCCCGCGCTCGCCCAACCTGCGGACGGCGCCCGAGCGAGCGGCGCCGGAGCCGATCGTGCGCAACAGCTGGATCTGTACTACTACATGCGGCTGACGCGCACGCTCGAGGAGCGACTCGTCAACCTGTATCGCCAGACCAAAGTGGTCGGCGGGCTGTTTCGGTCACTGGGCCAGGAGGCGGACGCGGTCGGCAGTGCGTACGCCCTTGACCGGAGCCGCGGGGATATCCTCTCACCACTGATTCGCAACCTGGGCTCGATGCTCGTCCAGGGCGCGCGCCCGGCGGAGATCATTCGACAGTACATGGCGAAGGGCGACTCGCCAACGCGTGGGCGCGAGCTGAACATCCATTTCGGTGACCTCGTCCGAGGATACGTCGGGCAGATCTCGCATTTGGGTGACATGGTGCCAGTCATGGCTGGTGTGACCCTGTCGTTCAAGCTCCGCGGCGAGCCGCGCGTGGGTCTCGTATATGTCGGCGACGGCGCGACGTCGACCGGGGCATTCCATGAAGGGATCAACTTCGCGGCAGTGCAGCGTTGCCCGCTCGTCGTGGTCGTCGAGAACAACGGCTATGCGTACTCGACACCGACGAGCAAGCAAACGGCTGCTGCATCGTTCGTCGACAAGGCGGCCGGCTACGGCGTGGCCGGCGAACAGGCCGACGGTAACGACGTCCTTGCGACATACGCGGCCACCAAGCGCGCCGTCGACCGGGCGCGAGCCGGTGGCGGCGTCACGCTGGTCGAGCTGACCACGTACCGGCGCAAGGGGCACGCGGAGCACGACAATCAGTCGTACGTGCCGGCAGGAGAGATCGAGCGCTGGGAGCGCGAGCACGATCCGATCGATCGCTACACGCGCGTCCTCGTCGAGAGCCAGGGCGTGAGCAGGCGGGAGCTGACGACGATCGACGAGCGAGTACAGTCGGAGGTCGACGCGGCGACCGATGAAGCGGAAGCGTCCCCCATGCCGGAAGGAGCGGACGCGCTCGTGGGTGTCTACGCCGATCCGCCGCAGGTCGAGGCGCTCTGGTTCCGAGCGGGCATCGCGTCGGCTGTATCCGCGCACGAGCGCCCGGCCGGGTGGGGCACCCACGATGGCTGAGATCACCTACCTCGAGGGTATCCGACAAGCGCTCTTCGAGGAGATGGAGCGGGACCCCGCGGTGTTCTGCCTGGGCGAGGACATCGGGGTTTACGGTGGCGCATTCAAGGTGACGGAAGGGTTGCAAGCGCGCTTCGGTGAGCGGCGCGTTATCGACACGCCCATCTCGGAGATCGCCATCGTCGGCGCCGCCGCCGGTGCGGCGCACATGGGCATGCGGCCAGTCTGTGAAATGCAGTTCATCGATTTCATATCCTGTGCGTACGACATGCTCACGAACTACGTCGCGACCGCGCGGTATCGAGCGATGCTGCCATGCCCGATGGTGGTCCGCGGACCCAGCGGCGGGTATGTGCGAGGCGGGCCGTTTCACTCGCAGAATCCGGAAGCGGCCTTTCTGCACACGCCAGGACTCAAGATCGTCTATCCCGCGACCGCATCCGATGCGAAAGGCCTCCTCAAGGCCGCCATCCGTGACGATGACCCTGTCCTGTTCTTCGAGCACAAGTATCTGTATCGGCGCATCAAGGACGAGATGCCGGCGGGCGACCACGTCGTGCCGACTCGGACAAGCGCGCATCGCTCGCGCCGGTCGCGACCTCTCGATCATCACGTATGCGGCGACGGTGTGGAAGGCGCTGGAGGCGGCCGATCAACTCGAGCGCGAGGATGGATTATCCATCGAGGTGCTCGACCTGCGTACGCTGCTGCCGCTGGACGACGAGGCGATCATCGCGACGGTCAAGAAGACGAATCGCGTGTTGATCGTGCACGAGGACACTCGCACGGGCGGCATCGCGGGCGAGATCACCGCGCGCATCAACGAGCGCGCGTTCGAATGGCTCGATGCCCCGGTCCTGCGCGTGACGGCCGCGGACGTGCCACTGCCGTACTCACCCCCGCTCGAGGACTACGTCCTGCCGCAAACGGCGGACATTGTGCGGGCGGTGCGACAGCTGGCTCGGTACTGAGACATGCCCGGTTCGGGACCCGAACCCGGCGACGGGGGCACTGGGGGCGTCCCCAAGCGGAGCGACCCCCCGGGAAACGGCCGGGGTGACGAGGCGGCGACCTCCGGTCGTCGGCCTTTTGCCGTGCTCGGCTGCCTCATGACCGTTGCCGGCTTCTTCAGTGGGGCGATGGTTGCAGTCTTGGTCGCGAAGGTGCGCAGTGCGGTGATCCATTGCACGCCGGTCGATCCCGAGTTGCCAGCATGCAATTGGCAGCAGTTTGCCGGCGTGGGCGGCCTGTTGGGGGCCCTGACCCTGCCGATCCTGGTATACTGGCGGTTGCGAACGTCCGCGTCGGGCCGTCGCGACGATGCGGCGGCAGCCGGCGACAGGGATTTGTGACGGGCGGTCGCGGCAACGAATGGCGTCGACCGACGGGGAGACGGCCCAATCGTTTAATTTGGAAGGCGGCCGGTCCCCATCCGGTCCTAATGAACGGCGGTGGTCGGTACGCCGCCTCTTGAACGAGGGTATTTCGGTGGCGCGTGTTGACATCATCATGCCCCAGATGGGCGAGTCGATCGCCGAGGGTACGGTATCGAAGTGGCTGAAGAAGGTCGGCGATACGGTCAAACGGGACGAGCCGATTTTCGAGATCTCGACCGACAAGGTCGACGCGGAGATTCCCGCACCAGCGGCGGGCACCTTGGCCGAGATCCTCGTGAACGAGGGCCAGACCGTGGCCATCCAAACGGTGGTCGCACGGCTCGAGACATCGGCCGGCGTACCGGTCGGGGATAACGGCGGCGCGGACCGCGGCGGGGCAGCCGCCCGGCCGGCGGCTGCCCCCGCCGTGGCCGCCGCGGCGCCTGCGGCATCGCCCGCACCCGCGGCACCGAAGGCTGCCGCACCAGCGGCGACCCCGCCCAGCCGGGTCGCCCCTGGTGCGCCAGCACGACCGCAGCCAGCCGGGGCGCCCGTCGGCGGCGGCAACGGCCGCTCCCTGGAGGAGCGCCTGCGCACGAAGTCGTCACCGCTCGTTCGCAAGATTGCCGCGGAGCACGGGATCGAGTTGGCCACGCTGACCGGATCCGGCATCGCCGGGCGCGTGACGAAACGTGATATCGAGTCGCTGCTCGAAGCGGGGATCCCGGCGACCGCTGTGCCCGGACGACCGGGCGTGCCCGCTGGCGGCGGCGCAGGCGGCCTGATCCTTGCCGAGGGTCCACTTCCCGAAGCCTGGCCCGGGGACGTCGTCGAGCCCATGTCCAAGATGCGGTCGCTCATCAGCGACCACATGGTGCTGTCACGCCGCACATCGGCGCACGTCACATCGTTCTTCGAGGTCGACCTCACCCGCGTCGCGCGAATTCGAGCGGCGAAGCGCGCGGAGTTCGAGGCCGCGAATGGTCAGAAGCTGACGTTCCTGCCGTTCATCATTCGAGCGGTCACCGACGGTCTCAAGGCGTATCCGACGGTGAACGCATCCGTCGCCGGCCACCACGTCATCTACCGCAAGCAGTACAACATCGGCATCGCCGTGGCGCTGGATTGGGGCCTCATTGTGCCGGTCATCAAGCACGCCGATGAGCTCTCGCTGGTCGGACTCACGCGCGCATTGAACGATCTCGCCGCGCGGGCGCGCACGAAGCGGCTGCAGCCTGAGGAGGTCCAGGAAGGGACGTTCACCATCACGAACCCCGGTGGGTTCGGGTCCTTGATGGGGACGCCGATCATCAGTCAGCCGCAGGTGGCCATCATGGGCGTCGGTGCCATCGAGAAACGACCCAAGGTGATCACCGGATCCGACGGGGAGGACACGATCGCGATCCGGACGTGCTCGTACTTCTCGCTCTCGTTCGACCACCGCATCATCGACGGGGCCATCGCGGATCAGTTCCTGGCCCACGTCAAGAAGCAGCTGGAGACGTATCCGGAGTCCGCGCTGTGAGCGGAAGTCGTGCACTCTCGCTCCAGCGGACGATCGTCACGCCGTCGGAGCGCGGCCGATTTCTCGACCGCGCCCGCCTGCAGCGCGATCATTTCTCCTCCCACGCCTGTCGGTATTGGGTGTTCGAGGAGGCCGAGCTCCCGGGCGCGTTCATCGAATTCACCGAGAGTGGCGATCTCGGCGCACTGACAGCTGCGCTTGCCGCTGCGCCCGATCCGGTTCTGGATCCCACCCGGATCTACCAGGAGGTGGCGCTGTGAAGGGCAAACGGCGGGGTCAGGGACGGGCGCTTCGGCGCGCCGCCGCCGGCCCGACACGTCGTACAACTATCAAGGACTGACGATGGCGTTTCGCACCGTATCGGTGGACGGCAAGACATGGCGCGTGTTCCCCTCGGGCCTGGTCACGCAGTACGACCGCGATGAGTTCGGGTTGATGTATGTCCACGGTGACGGCGACGCGCGAGACGTACGCGTGACCCGATACTCGCCCAAAGGCGCTCGCTCGCGCGAGCAATCATTTCTCCAGCTCTCTGATGCCGAGCTGCTGCGACTGTTTCACGAGTCGCAGCCGAGCTTCACATCACCAGAAGCGGGCTACGCGAAGTGACCTCAGGCGGGGGCGGCGGGGGCAGCGCCGCGCCCCCGTCTCGACGAGCCGATCTGCACACGCATTCGACGGCATCCGATGGCGCCGCGTCGCCCGCGTGTCTGGTCGAGCAAGCACGGGCTGCGGGGCTCGCAGCGGTCGCACTGACTGACCACGACACCGTCAGTGGTGTGGCCGCGGCGCGAGTGGCAGCGGCGCGCCTGGACATCGAGGTGATCGCCGGCGTCGAGCTCAGTGCGGTCGAGGACGATGGCGAGGTGCACATCCTGGGGTTGCACCTGACGTCGGCCGAGACGCTGGAGCCCATGCTCGTGCGGCTCCGCGAGGCGCGCGTGCGACGGGCGGTGACCATGCTGGAGCTGCTCAACGCGTTGGGCGTACCGGTGACGATGGATGACGTCATGGTACAGGCGGGGTCTGCCGCCGTCGGCCGACCGCATGTCGCGCGCGCGCTCATCGCAACTGGATGGGCAAGGGACGAGCGCGACGCGTTCGACCGCTTTCTCGGTGCAGGGCGACCGGCGTATGTAGGCAAGCAGCGCCTCACGATCGCCGACGCCGTTCGAATGATCCATGACGCTGGCGGCGTCGCGGTGCTTGCGCACCCCGGACGTCAGGGCACACTCGCTCGCCTCACGGCGTTGCGAGACGCGGGTCTGGATGGCGTGGAAGTGCGGCACCCGAGCCACTCGGCCGAAGACGAGGCTCGCCTCGCGGCGATCGCGGACGCGCTCTCGTTGCTGCCGAGCGGTGGGTCCGATTGGCATGGTGCGACGGACGGCCTCCGCGTGCTCGGCGCCGTCAGCGTGCCCGCCGAGTGGTCGGACCGGCAGGCCGTGCAGGCCCGACGTCGTCAGCAATCGGGAAGTGACCAATGGAGCTTGCCGGGCGCGTCGCACTCGTAACCGGCGCGGGCGTGCGCGTCGGGCGCGCGATCGCCATGGGGTTGGCCGGCGCGGGCGCGCGCATCGCCGTGCACTACAACGCATTCTGCGAAAGGCGCCGACGCCGTCGTCGCGGAGATCAAGGCCACGGGTGGAGACGCTGCAGCATTTCGCGCCGACCTCTCACGTGCCGAGACCGCCGTGACGCTGATCGATGCGGTGGTCGAGCGGTTCGGCGATCTCGACGTCCTCATCAACTCGGCTGGTGTGATGCAGCGGACGCCGGTCGGCACCGTCACGCCGGCGATGTGGGACACGATCTTCGCCATCAATCTTCGCGCGCCGTTCTTCGTCGCCCAAGCCGCCTGCCCACACCTGTCGAAGCGTGGCGGCGCCATCGTCAACATTGCCGACCTCGCCGGCCTCGAGACGTGGTCGGGGTATATCCCGCACGGCATCAGCAAAGCGGGCGTGATTCGAGATGACCCGCGCGCTCGCCCACGCACTCGCTCCGCGAATCCGCGTCAACGCGGTCGCGCCCGGCGCCGTTCTGCTGCCGGAGCACTGGGACAAGGCGGCTGCCGATCACATCGTCGCGACCACGCCGTTGCGGCGGTTGGGAAACACGTCGGACGTGGTGGGGGCTGTGCTGTACTTGCTCCGGGCGGACTACGTGACCGGACACACGCTCGTCGTCGATGGTGGGCGCCGTGTCAGGACTTGACCAGCGGAGCCTTTTGGCGTCGGGGGCGGCGCTTGGTCCACTCGGCGCTGAGCAGGAGGCCGTGCCGCGCGCGAGAGGCCCGGACGCCGAGCCGCAGCACTACGGTACCATCGTGGTGGTTGGGGGCGGATGCTACGGGAGCTACTACGTGCGTCAACTGGGCCGCGCGCGCGCTGCGGGTGCACTGACGTGGAAGCGGGTCACTGTTGTCGATCGGGATCCATCGTGCGCGGTCGGTCGCAGTCTCGGCGCGGGCGAGACGACAACGCCGGGTGTGGAACTCGCGACCACCGACTGGGATTCGTTCTTCAGGGAATATCTCGGATCCGCATGCGCGGATCCCGACGCAGCGTCGGCGGATGCCATCGTGCCCTCGCCGCTCATGCCCCATCTCATGTTCGAGTGGATACTCGCGCGCGCAAAGCTGCATTGGCCGCATCGCGTGGTCGAGACGCGGCCCGTCGCACCACTGCCGGACATGCCGTGGCAGCGCAGCGCGCCCGACGGCACGCGGTATGTGAGCTTTGCGGAATGGGTGTGTCCAGTGAATTGCATCGAGCCGGCCACCTGTCCCAAGACGCGCGGCCCGCGGTGGTGGACGATGCCGGCTGCCGTGCAGTCCTACGTCGCAGCAGCGCGCACCGCCGGCCAGCCGTTGGCCGGGCCCGTTATCTTTCACTGTACACACCGGGCTTACGGCGTCGGAATGTTCGACACTGCGACTGCGGTCCAGGCGAGATGTACTGATTCGAGAAGCACCGCGGCGCAGGCCTGTGGACCTGGTCGTCGGGACGGTATCCCACTGTCACGGCGCGTTGAGCGTGGTTACGATTGGCGCCGGTGATGGAGAGAACGGTGGAAGCATCGACTGAATACGATCTCATTATCGTCGGAGCAGGTCCGGCTGGGCTGACCGCGGCGCTGTACGCCGGGCGCTCCATGTTGCGCACGGTGGTGCTGGAGCTCTTGGCGCCGGGTGGGGAGCTCTTGAAGACGGAGACGATCGAGGATTATCCGGGCTTCGAGCACATTGACGGAGCAAAGCTCGCGGAGCTCTTCGAGAGTCATGCGCGCAAGTTCGGCGCGGAGATCCGTCCGTTCACTACTGTGACTACTGTGCGCAAGCGGCCCGACGGGACGTTCGACGTCGAGACTGAGGGCGGCGAGCGGTTCCACGCGCCCACCGTGATTGTGACCTCCGGCGGCACCCCGATCCGCCTCGGCGTGCCTGGCGAAGAGCAGTATGCCGGCAAAGGGGTCTCGTACTGCGCGATCTGCGATGGCGCCTTCTTCAAGGGCCACACGATTGCGGTCGTGGGCGGTGGCGACGCCGCGGTCGAGGAGAGCGACTTCCTGACGCGGTACGCCGAGAAGGTGTATCTCATTCACCGCCGCGGCGAGCTCCGTGCATCCAAGATTCTGCAGCAGCGATTGTTCGCCAATCCCAAGATCGAGGTCATTCTGGGATACGGTCGTCCGCGAGATCGTGGGCGACTCCAACGGGCTCGTACACCAGCTTCGCCTGCACAACCTCAAGACCGGCGCCGACGTAGATCTCGCCGCGACAGGGATTTTCATCTTCGTCGGCTTTCGACCGAACACCGGGATCGTCGAGGCACACGTCGATCACGATGACATGGGGTATCTGATCACCGACACCAACATGCAGACGTCGCTCCCGGGGTTGTTCGCCGCCGGGGACGTGCGTGCGCAGCTCACCCGGCAGGTCACGACGGCTGCGGGTGACGCGACGACTGCGGCCATCGCTGCAGAGAAATACTTGACCGGCCGGCGGGGGAACCCGCCGAGCGTGGAGCCAGTGATCGTAGGAACGGGAGGGTACGCGGTATGATTGTCACAGCGACAACCGTCGGACCATTTCAGGAGAACGCCTATCTGGTCGTCGACGAGACCACCAACAAAGCGGTCTTCGTCGACCCGGGTGCTGAAGGCGACCGGTTGCTGGAAGTCCTCCGCCGGTCGGGCGCTACGCTCGAGGCGATCTGGCTCACGCACGCGCATGTGGACCACATTGGGGCGATTGCCGCCCTGCGGCGCGTGCACGACGTTCCGATCCTGCTGCACCCGCTCGATGAGCCAGTGTATGCCGCGGGCGAGTCGGTGGCGCGGATGTACAACATCCCGTTCGAGCGACCGCCGCGTCCGGACGCGCCGTTGGCTGAAGGGCAGGCACTCCGGGTGGGGACGGCGGCGTTCGAGGTGATGCATGTGCCCGGCCATGCGCCGGGCCACGTGTTATTCGTGGGAGATGACCTCGTGCTGGGCGGCGATCTCATATTCGCGGGCTCGATCGGGCGCACGGACCTTCCGCTCAGCGATCCGGCCGCGATGCAGGAGTCCCTCGCTCGGGCTGCCGCGCTGCCTGAGCGATTGGCGATTCATCCGGGACACGGTGCATCGACCACCGTCGCCCGCGAGCTGCGGAGCAATCCCTTCCTGTCGGGCGCCGCACGAGTGCTGACGCAGACGAGGAAGTAGGGCAGAACGATGGGGTCAGGGACCCGGCGGGTAGGGGCGACGCAATGCGTCGCCCTACGGTGCGGCAATGCAACCCGCGATTCGGTGGCGCCCGAACGCCAACGTGCGGACATTCGGTGTGGTTGCGCCAACGGCGCGATTCGGTGGCGCCCCGAACGGCGGGCGACGCATTGCGTCGCCCCTACCCGCCGGTCCTCACGCATCGTAGGCGTCCCGTGAGCCGTCACCTCACAATCGCCCTGCTCTCCGCCCTCTGGCTCGGAGCGGCCATCATCGTCGCAACCGTTGTCGCGCCGGCCGCGTTCGCGACCCTGCCGTCCCGCACGCTGGCAGGGGCGCTCGTGGGCCGCGTACTCCCGGCGGTTTTCCTCTCGGGATGCGTCATCGCAATCGTGAACACGGTACTCGATGCCATGGGCCCGACGGCGGCTGGGGCGGCCATTCGAATGACGGGGTCCGTCGTCTGGGTTGCCAGCTGCGCCGCTGCACAATTCGTCGTGACTCCGCGCATCGACCGGCTGCGCAACGCAGCGGGCGGGCCAATCGATGCACTCGCACCAGACGCGCCGCTTCGCATGGCCTTCGGCCGGTTACACGGCGTGAGCGTGGGACTCCTTAGCCTCGCGATGTTGGCGGCGCTGCTCGTACTCATCCTCGCCGCGCGAGCAATCACACAAAAGGGATAGATTACGGTATGGCCACACGGACTAGGAGCGAGCGCGATCCACTCGGTTCGGTCGCGGTCCCGGACGACGCACTGTACGGAGTCCAGACAGAACGAGCCCGGCAGAACTTTCCGATCAGTGGGCTGACCGCGCTGCCGGTGTTTGTGACCGCCACGACATGGATCAAGAAGGCGGCCGCGCTCGTGCACCGCGAGACCGGACGGCTCGACGCCGAGCGCGCCGACGCGATCGTCCGGGCAGCCGATGAGATCCTCGCCGGCAAGCATCGCGAGCACTTCGTCGTGGACGTGTTCCAGGCCGGCGCGGGCACGTCGCACAACATGAACGTGAACGAGGTGATTGCGAACCGCGCCAACGAGTTGCTCGGCCATGCGCGCGGCAGCTACGAGCGCGTGCATCCGAACGACCACGTCAACATGGCGCAGTCGACGAACGATGTGATCCCGACGGCGATCAGGCTCGCGTGTCTCGCGCAGCTGGACAGTCTCGTCGCGGCGGGCACCGAGCTCGCGAAGGCCTTTCGTCATCAAGCGCTGGCGACCGATGACGTCGTAAAGGCTGGGCGCACGCACCTGCAGGACGCCATGCCGATTCGACTCGGCCAGGAGATGCGCGCGTACGCCGGCTCGATCGAGCGCGGTCTGCGTCGTATCGAGCTGGCCGCGGACTTCCTGCGTGACTTGGGGATTGGCGGCAGCGCGGTCGGGACCGGAGTCAACGTCGAGCCGCAATATCCGAAGCTGATGGTGCAGTACCTCCGCGACATCTCGGGTCTGGATCTGCGAGAGGGGGGCGACCGCATCCAGCTCATGCAGAGCATGGGCGACGTCGCGGGGTACAGTGCCCAACTGCGTGTGCTCGCGCTGGATCTCAGCAAGATCGCCAGCGATCTGCGCCTGCTCGCGAGTGGTCCGCGCACGGGTCTCGACGAGATTCGGCTGCCCGCCGTTCAGCCGGGATCGTCCATCATGCCGGGCAAGGTGAATCCCTCGGTCCCGGAGATGGTCAATCAAGTCTGCTTTCAGGTGATCGGATGCGACGCCTGCGTAGCGGCTGCTGCAGAACACGGCCAGCTCGAGCTCAACGTCATGATGCCCGTGATCGCGTACAACGTGTTGCTCGCCGGCCAGATCCTGACCGCGGCAATGCATGTGCTTGCGACGCGAAGCATCGAGGGGCTGGAGGCGAACCGCGAGCAGGCCGCGTACTGGGTGGAGCGATCCGCTGCGCTCGCCACGGCGTTGGCGCCGCAGATCGGCTACGCGCGCGCCGCTGAGTTGAGCAAGCAATCCGTGACGGAAAACGTGCTCATCCGCGACCTCGTCCGGCGGGAGCACGTGCTCCCACCTGCGGACATCGAAGACGTGCTGGACCTGCGGAAGATGACGGAGATCGGTGTACCGGGTGCATCACCAAAGAAGAAGACTCCGTCGGCGTCCTCTAGTGGCACGCGGAAGCCGGCGCGGGAAGTGGTCGGCGCTGGCAAGGGACGGCCACGCCGGAAGTAGGGCCGCAGCAGTCGCCCCGGGACACCGAGCCAGAGGCCTGTACGGTCGGCTCGCGGCGCTCTCCGGGCACGTTTTGAGAGGCGCGGGAGCGCCTAAGGACGCCAGCCTCTTGCAGTTGCGAGCCGCGGACCCTAACCTGCAGACATGCGCATTACGACCTGGGCCGAGTACGGGCTGATTTGTGCTCTGCACTTGGCCAGGCGCGCGTCCGAAGGCCCCGTGACCGGTCGGGAGTTGGCGACGCTGGAGCGGCTGCCGGCCGACTACGTGGAGCAGATCCTATTGCGCCTTCGACGGGCGGATGTGGTGCGCAGCACACGAGGCGCGCATGGTGGCTACGTGCTGGCGCGGCCCGCGGAGTTGATCTCGGTTCGTGAGCTCATTGCGGCGTCCGAGGGAGCGACCTTCGACCTGCATTGTGTCAGTCACCCGGTCGAAGAAGAGCGCTGCTCGGCCTCGCACAATTGCAGCATCCGGCCGGTGTGGGTGCTCCTCCAGCAAAAGATCGATGACGTGCTGGAAGGCGTGCACCTGTCGGACCTCCTGGACGAGGAGGCCGTAGTCCGACAGCGGGTTGGCCTCCCGGTCCTGCAGGCGTAGGCGGCTGGCCAGCGCCCGGCGCGCGTCCACTGTCGCGTGCTGAAGCCCGACTTCATGCGGAGTTGGCAAGCGGACCGCGCGCGTCGCGCACAGGCGACGGCGTACGTTGCGACGCTGCTGGCGGAACCATCGGCGTCCGATGTCCGTTGGCTGACAGAAAGCGGGACGGCTGGCGACGAGGACCACGCGCGGTGGGAGTTGCGGTACGCGCGGTGTGCCGCGGGCTTACTCGCCGCGCGGCGTGACGCGCTCGACGACCGTACGGCGTCGCTCGTCTCGGCCGCCCTGGAGCGTGCCTGGCGACGAGATTCCCGTGTGGCTGGCGACCGTCGAGAGATCGCGGCGCGGCAATTCAACACGCGGCTCGCCGCCTACACCGACGCGCTGGCTGAAAAGGATGGGCGCGAGGGCGCGAGCACCAAGCTCGCGCGCGTGTTGCTGGGCTTTTCGGGTCGCCTCGACCCCACGCCAACCGAGTTGGCGACGGCAGGCGAACGCTTCGGCGGATATCTGCGCGAGAGCTCCGACGCGCTCCGACAAGCGTTTGGCGTGGCCGCATTGCCGGAAGACGAACGCCCGTCGGCGGTTGCGGTGCGTCCCAAAAAATAGGACGGCGTGCCGGTTCGCCGTGACACGAACGCTATAGGGCCTTTATGTAGTCCTTACGCGGTCACGATCACTGCGTGACACGGCTTGACATAGGTCGCAGTCTCCGTACCTTGGCGCCCTTCGGCATTCATACGCCGTGCACCCGGTTGATTCGACTGACCGACATGGTGCCCGGCGCAGACGTTCATGCGGAGGAGCGCGATGCACAGACTCGTTCGGCGCAGAGGACACTGTCGGGTCGTGGTACTCTGTGTCGCCGCGGCTGTCGCGGGTGGATTCGCGAGCAGCGCAGGGGCACAGACCAGAGTTACAGGACGCATTCTGGACCCTGATAATGTCCCGATTGGGACCGCGCAGGTCCAAGTGACCGGCACGACCGTCGGCACCAACAGCTCGGACAGCGGCACCTTCACGCTGCAAGTGCCGGCCGACGGGAAGACCCTCACCGTCCGTCGCATTGGGTTCCTCGGGAGGACGGTGCCGCTCACGGCTGGGCAGACGAGCTACACGATTACCCTCACACGCGACGTGCTCCGTCTCGAAGCGCAGGTGGTGACGGGCGTCGCGACGACGGTGTCGTCCAAGAGCTCGGCCAACGACGTCGCGGTGGTCAACACCCAGGCGGTCAACGAGGTGCCCGCGCCCACGATCGAGAACTCGATCCAGGGGCTCGTACCTGGTGCGCTCATCTCGCAAAACAACGGGGGCGAGCCTGGCGGCGGCATGCAGATCCAGATCCGTGGGGTCACGTCGATCAATGCCAAGGCGTCGCCGCTCTACGTGGTCGATGGCGTGATCATCGACAACGACCAGCAGGAGCCGGGCAACAACGCGATCACCTTCTCGACCGACGGCGGAGTGCAGCAGGATGGGACTGATCTTGGCACGAACCGCATTGCCGACTTCAATCCGGAGGACATCGAGTCGATCGAGGTGCTCAAGGGCGCGTCCGCTTCGGCGATCTATGGATCAAAAGCATCCGCCGGCGTCGTCATTATCACGACGAAGCGAGGCAAGGCTGGGAAGGCCGCCTGGAACTTCTCGCAGAAGGTCGGCCATTTCGCGGCGGCAGCGACAGAGAACATCCGCCAGTTCCCCACTCTCGCGGGCGCGCAAGCATGGTACGTGAATGACGTCAAAGGCGGGGCTTCAGGGTCGGCCTTGGCCGCGGACAATGCGTTCATTCAGGGCATCTACGCGGGCAACCAGGATTATCAGAACTCGCTTTTCGGGAGCAACAAGGCCTCCTACGAGACCGACCTCAGTGTGAGCGGGACATCTGGGCAGACGCAGTACTTCGTCTCGGCCCTTTCCAAATTCGACAACGGCTCACTGCTCAACACGGGATACGGCAAGCAGTCGATCCGGTCCAACCTCACGCAACAGATCGCATCGCGTCTTTCGGCCTCGGCCAACCTGTTTTACGCCCATTCGACCTCGAATCGAGGCATCACGGGCAACGATAATAACGGTTTGAGCCCGTATGACGTGTTCGGGTACACGCCGGGGTTCATGAATCTCAATCACGTGAATGCCGACGGGACGTGGGGCCGTAATTACTTCGGCAACGCGAATCCGTTCGCGGACACGTACGACATGACAACGCCGGAGAACATCCAACGATTCGTAGGCGGCGGCTCCATCAACTGGACGCCCTACAGCACCGAACACCAGTCGCTGCAGGTCAACGTGCTGGGCGGAGCTGACATCGCCCACGTGCTGGACGGGCTCTACGCGCCATCGAATATCCAGTTCGAGCAGGCGCAAGCCCTTCCAGGTGTGTCCACGACGCAGACGGCCGATAACTCATACATCAACTATTCGATCAATCTGATCCACCACTACACGGGTCTCTCCTGGCTCGACGCCACGACCTCCGCGGGATTCCTGCGGGAGAAGCGCGACTACAACAACCCGGAGACCGTGTCGCAAAACTTGCTCGCGGGCTTGGACAACCCTTCGTCGGGCACCGTGCAGACCAACTTCTTTCACCGCAACGCGGCGCGCGACCAGTCGGTCTATGCCCAGGAGCAACTGCTACTCCTCGACTCTCGGCTCTCGGTGTCTGCAGGTGTCACGGCCGAACGGTCCACAAACGACGGAGACATCAACAAGTTCTACGCCTACCCGCACTATGCCGCCTCGTATCGCATCCCGCAGTTCGTCGGGTTCCTCGACGAGATCAAGGTACGGGCGGCGTACGGCGCCTCGGGGACGCAGCCCAACTACGGCGTGCGCTATACGGTGGACTCGACGCAGACGTACGCAGGTGCGCCAGGCGAGTTCACGTCCGGCATTGTCGGCAATCCGAACATCAAGCCGGAGTCCGAGACCGAGATCGAGACGGGCTTCGATGCGACGATGTTCCACTCCCGTGCACAATTCACCTTTACGGTTTACCAGAAGCGGGTCACGAACCTGCTGCTGGAAGCGAATACGAGCCCGTCGCGTGGCAGCAGCTACCAGTGGCTGAACGGCGGTCAGTTCACGAACCAGGGCGCCGAGATCTCGCTTAGCGCGACGCCGATTCAGCTGCGGAACGGATTCACCGCCGTGAGCACGATCAGCTACTTCCGCAACTACAGTGTCGTGAACTCGCTGGCCGTTCCGTCGTTCGACGTGTTCTACGTCGACGTCACTCCAGGGCGTTCGGTCACCGACATCGTCAACGCGACCTACTCGGGTGTGCAGCCGCAGCTTGGGGACGTGATGCCTGATTTCACGATGGATTTCAACCAGGAGATCCACTACGGCCCCTTCAACGCCACTGCGGTCGTGCAGTGGAACAAAGGCGGGGCGATGATGAACCAGACGGAGCTTTATTACGACTACGGCTCGCTCTGGGGTGATTCGACGTACGCGGCGAACTGGGCGAAGCGGTTCAACGCGAACGACTACAACTGGATCGAGGGCGCGGGGTTCGTGAAGCTGCGGTCGGTCGCGCTCAACTACACGCTGCCCAATAAGTGGTTCGCTGGCCTCGCCGGCGGGCGTTTCTCGAGTGTGCGTCTCTCGCTCGAAGGCCGCAACCTCCTACACTTGTACAACAGGGGGTACAACGGTCTGGATCCCGAGGTTGCGGGCGGCGGCAACTCGAACCTACTGCGAAACATTGAGATCACGCCGTATCCGCCATCCCGCAGCTACTTCCTTTCACTCGACGTGGGCTTCTGACGATGCCGATCTCTCAACGCGTGACCGGCAGCCGTCCGGAGCGCATGTGCACACGGGCACGGCACACTCTCCGGGCGAGCGTCCTCGCGGGCACCGTCGTTCTTGGTACCGCGGTAGCTTGCAAAGACAGCGCCGTGCCGTACTTCGACGCACCGACCGGCATTCCCAACTCGCAGACCGGCGTCCAAAACGCGGTGACCGGCTTTTTCTCCGGCACGCGCGCGGATGCCTATCTGTATGCATACAATTCAACGGGGTACGCCCGCGACCTGTTTTATTTCGTCTCGTCCGCCCCGCCGGTGCTGACGATTCCTGCGGGGTTGGTCCCGGTGGCACCGGGCAACTTCGCGTTCAACGACATGTGGGATGATGAATATCTGACGATCAAGCAGGCGAATTCGATTCTGACCAGCCTGAGCACAGTCGGTTACACCTCGGCTCAAGTGGCAGGCATTCAGGGCGTCGTCCAGACGATGAAGGCGCTCGAGTTCATGGTCCTCGCCGAGACCCGCGACACGCTCGGTATCCCGCTCTACTCGATGGATGGCGACCCGACGAGCCCACCGTATTGCAACAAAGATGTCTGGCAATACATTGTCGCGTTACTCGATTCAGGATTGGTTGACCTCAACACCGCCGGCGCAACCCCGCTGCCCGTGACGCTGCCGCCAGGGTTTGCGGCCGTGTCATTGCAGGCGGCGCCGGCCACGGTATCGGGTTCGTTCGCCTCGTTCAACCGCGCGCTCGCGGGTAAGGCGGGCCTCGAGTACGCGTACGCCTATGCCAGAAACAGCGCAGCCACGCATTCCGACACCCAACACTGCTGGCGGGCCATTGGTTTCGGCCCTGCAACGCGCTGATAGCGCGCTCACGGCATCGGCGCTCTACAATCCCGCGGCGATCACACCGCCGGTCGCGGGGCCATTCCAGGCCGGTCCGTTCATCGTGTATCACGACTTCAGCGGCGCTTCGGGCGACGTCCAGAATCAAATCTTCGCAGCGTATTTCAACTACAACACGACCTGGGATTTCCAAAGCTCCGTTGACACGGTCAACGACCTCCGGTGGATCAACAAGTTTGCGCCCGACCCCAACCCGGTGCAGGTCGCCCAGTACGCCGGTGTCTCGAGCGCCAAAAACTACGTTCCCTACTCGTCGGTCTCCGCGCCGGTTCCCATCATCCGGGCGGAGGAGTTGGCCTTGGTGGAGGCGCAGATCCAGCTCGGGCTGGGAAACTTCAGCCAAGCGCTTGCCCTCGTGAACCAGGTGCGGACCCAGGCGGGCGGTAGCAACCTCACGCCGTACCCGGCGACAGACGCGACTGGCGCAGACCCGTTTGTGCAGGTGCGGACCGATCTCATGAAGGAGCAGCGGATCTCGACGGTCTTCGAGATGAGTGGCGACCGCATGATCGCACTCCGGATGTATCACCTGGAGGCGGTGGAGGACACCACGTGGCAGTCGACGGGGTCGGGACCTGACGGAGTCGTGGATGCCGCGAACGGCCACCCGACCGATTACCACACGACCATCTTTCCGGTACCGACGCAGGAGTACACGGAACGCGGCGGTAACTACACGCTGACCTGCCCGTGAAGCTGCTATTCCGTTGTGGCTTTCCCTTCGAACGCCGCGCGCTTTGCGCGGCGTTCGTCCTGGGTAGCCTCCTGCAGCCGATGTACCTCGGCGCGCAGGCTGCCGGAGCCCAACCGGGCTCCGGCACCGTGCACCCCAAGATCCTCATTAGTTACGACATGGAAGGCGTCTCCGGCGCGCTGACGCCGGATTACGTGCTGTTCGATAAACCCGCCCAGTATGCGATCGGACGGAAAGCGCTGACGGCCGACGTCAACGCGGCCATCCGCGGGCTCGTCAAGGGCGGGGCCGGGTCGATCTGGGTTCAGGATGCGCACGGGTCCGGGAACGTGTACGAGCCCGATCTGCTGGTCAGCGAGATGGACCCACACGCGTCGTTCGATTTTCGGTCGCACTCGTACGATCCATACTCGACCGGGCTCGATGGCTCCATCGACGCCATCGTGTGCATCGGCGCCCACGCCCGGGCGAACACGCCCGGGTTCATGGCGCACACGGTCACATTCGACGTCGATTTCCGCGTCAACGACGTCGAATTCAGCGAGATACACCTGGTCGCGGCGTCGGCGGCCCGCTGGGGGATTCCAGTGATCATGGGCTCCGGCGATGACGTCTTGCGGGACCAGGTCAAGACGGATTTCCCCGAGCTCGAGTACGCAACGGTGAAAACGGCCAAGAGCCATGGCGTCGCCGAGCCACTGGCGCCGGGCGAAGCGGAGCGTCGTATCGAGGCCGCGGCACAGCAGGCGATGCAAAAATTCCGGGCTGGCAAGTTCCGGCCATACTATCTGCAACCGCCCTTCGACATCCGCCTCTCGTTCCCGGATTATCAGGAGGCTGAGGGCGCCGCACTCAATCCGAACGCCTTGCGCGACGGCGATCTCGCGGTGCGGATCGTGCGACCCTCCTTCGTCGAAGGCTACGAGATCGCTCGGCTGTCCATCGGGCTCGCGATCCAGCACGCCGAGATGGCAATGCTCATGCGCCGGCTCGGGCAGGATTCGGCAACGCGGAAAGCGATGAGCGAGTTGGAGGACGGGATCATCGCGCGTTGGCTCGATCCGGATCACGCGCCAGCGTGGGCAAAGCCGGCCCCAAAGCCCGCGCCCAGAACGCGCTTTTGGGGTGATACGTAGGACGCTGAGGTGCCTGTGAAGAGAACAGAGGGGAGAGAGGCGTGCATGCAAACCAACCTGCGCGTGGGCTGGTGGCCGCGGTCCGTCATGCCGGTGACGGTTGGGCTGGTCATCGCTGCGACCCAACTCGCCGGGCAGCAACCGGCCGGACCACCGCCCGGGTACACCAAGCAGGACTCCATGATCGCGATGCGCGACCATGTGCGCCTCCACATTGCGATCTACACGCCGACCGATGCCCAAGGGCCGCTGCCGATCATGTTCCTGCGCACGCCATACGGCATCGACGGTTACGGCCGATGGTTCGACAACTATCTCAAGGAGCTCGCGGCCGACAAGTACATCTTCGTCTTCGAGGACATTCGCGGCCGGTACGGGTCGGAAGGGCAGTTCGTGATGCAGCGGGCGCCCGCCCACCGGAAAGACCCCAACGCGGTCGACGAGAGCACGGATTCCTACGATACGATCGACTGGCTCGTGAAACACGTGCCCAATAACAACGGCCGCGTGGGCGAGCTCGGGATCTCATACGACGGGTGGACGACGGTCATGTCGATGCTCGACCCGCATCCAGCGCTCAAGGCGGTGTCTCCGCAGGCGTCACCGGTCGACATGTTCCTCGGCGATGACTTCCACCACAACGGCGCGTTCCGGTTGAGCTACGGCTTCGAGTACGCGTCGTCGATGGAGACGCCGAAAGGCCAGCCCCGATTCACCTTCGACAAATACGACACCTACACCTGGTATCTCGGCCTCGGTCCGCTCTCGACCGTCGACGCCAAGTATCTGCACGGGAAGATCCCATCGTGGGAAGATTTCGTGAATCACCCGAACTACGATGCGTTCTGGCAGCGGCAGACGGCGTTGCCCTACCTCGACCGCGTCAATGTGCCGACGCTCAGCGTCGCCGGATGGTGGGATCAGGAAGACTTCTATGGGCCGATCACCATCTATGAGGCGCTCGAGAAGCACGATACCGAGCACAAGAACTTCCTCGTCGTCGGCCCGTGGTATCATGGCGGCTGGGGGTTCGAGGCCGAAGGCAATAAGCTTGGGGCAATCGACTTCGGCAGCCCGACCGCGGCGTATTTCCGCTCGGAGATCATGGCGCCCTTCTTCGCCTATTATCTCAAGGATCGCGGCACCGGGAAGTTCCCGAAGGTCAGGACCTTCGAGGCGGGCACGAACAAATGGCGGGAGTTCGACAGCTGGCCGCCGAAGACCGGCGTCACGAGCGAACACCTCTACTTCACGTCGGCCGCTGGCGCGTCATTCGACAAGCCGGCGCTCGCGCCGGGCGACAGCGGATTCGACAGCTATACGTCGGATCCCCGGCACCCGGTGCCGTATCGACATTGACCGATCCCCAGAGGCATTGGTTGGCGCACCTGGCTGGTCGAGGACCAGCGCTTCGTCAATGATCGGCCCGACGTGTTGACGTACGAGACCGCACCACTGGACGCCGACGTGACGGTCGCCGGGTCGATCACCGCGCATCTGTTCGCCGCCACGACGGGGAGCGATGCCGATTGGGTGGTGAAGCTGATCGACGTGTATCCCGACACCATGCCGTCCCCCCAGGCGTCGATGGGCGGCTATGAGTTGATGGTCGCCAACGATGTGTTCCGCGGGCGATTTCGTGAGAGCTACACGACGCCGCACCCGATCACACCGAATCACGTGGAGGAGTACAAAGTCGACCTTCACACGCAGGACTACAAGTTCCTGAAAGGGCACCGGATCATGGTCCAGGTGCAGAGCAGTTGGTTCCCGATCATCGACCGGAACCCGCAACAGTACGTGCCCAGCATCTTTGCCGCGACGGACGCTGACTTCCGCGTCGCACGCCAGCGGGTCTACCGCAGCGGCACGCAGGCATCGTATCTCGACCTTCTCGTCGAGACCGGCACGACCACGCAGTAGACGCAGCGCACTCGTCCAGTTCCAGCAAGGAGAAATCGTGTCACTTGGTCCCTCAGGTCCCGTGCGCCGCTTGGGTGTCACGGTTGCCGCCCTCGGCGCGTCCGCGGGCGCGTTGCGACCGCGCGCACGCCTCGTTGCTTCGAGCCGCGCGTCGCTCGCGTTGCTCGCGTTGCTCGTCGCGGTGAGCCTGGCTGATTCGGCGTACCTCCGCAGTCAGCAGTCGGCTGGACCGCCGCCCGGGTACGCGAAGCAAGACTCCATGATCCCGATGCGGGACCATGTGCGGCTGCACATTTCGATCTACACGCCGACCGATGCGTCGGAGCCGCTCCCCATCATGCTGTTGCGCACGCCGTACGGCGTCGATGGCTACGCAGCGGAGTTTGGCAGTTATCTCAAGGAACTCGCTGCCGACAAGTACATCTTCGTGTTCGAGGACTTGCGTGGCCGGCACGAGTCAGAAGGCCAGTTCGTCATGCTGCGGCCGCAGCGCAACCCGAAGGACGCCGCCGCCATCGATGAAAGCACCGATGCCTACGACACGATCGACTGGCTGGTGAAGCACCTGCCCAATAACAATGGTCGTGTCGGCGAGTTGGGCATCTCCTATGATGGGTGGACGACGGTCATGACGACGCTCGATCCGCATCCCGCGTTGAAAGCGGTGTCGCCACAGGCATTGCCGTCCGACATGTTCATCGGAGACGATTTTCACCACAACGGTGCATTCCGTCTGAGCTACGGCTTCGAGTATGCCGCCTTGATGGAGAGTGGGAAGGGCCAGGAGACATTCGCGTTCGATCGCTTCGACACCTACGACTGGTACCTGCACCTCGGCCCGCTATCGAACGCCGACGCGAAATACCTCCACGGCAGGATCCCGTCGTGGGAAGACTTCGTGAACCATCCCAACTACGATGCGTTCTGGCAGCGGCAGGGGGTGTTGCAGTTCCTCGATCACGCGACCGTGCCGACCTTGAACGTCGCTGGATGGTGGGACCAGGAAGATTTCTACGGACCGGTCACCATCTATGAGGCGCTCCAAAAGCACGACGCCGCCCACAACAACTTCCTCGCGGTTGGCCCCTGGAACCATGGAGGCTGGGCCGATTCTTCTGGACAGAAGCTCGGCGATATCGACTTCGGCAGTCCGACATCGGACGAATTTCGCCGAGATGTCATGGGGCCGTTCTTCGCCTACTATCTCAAGGGCCGGGGGACTGGCGGCTTCCCCGGGGCGACGACCTTCGAGGGCGGCGCGAACAAGTGGAGGCATTTTGACAGTTGGCCACCGAAGACCGGTGTGACCCCGGAGCACCTCTACTTCCAGGCGAACCACGGCGTGTCATTCGACGTGCCGAAGGCCGCCGCCGGTGATAGCGGTTTCGACAGCTACGTCTCGGACCCGGCCCATCCTGTGCCGTATCGACGGCGCCCGATTCCGCCGACGTACTATCCCGGTGGCTCAGGGTGGACGACGTGGCTCGTCCAGGATCAGCGCTTCGTCGACGGTCGGCCCGACGTTTTGACGTACGAGACACCGCCGCTCGATCGCGATGTCACGATGCTTGGCGCGATCACGGCCCATCTGTTCGCTGCGACGACAGGCTCAGACGCGGACTGGATCGTGAAGTTGATCGACGTCTATCCGGACACGGCGCCAACCGGCATGAAGGCGTCGTATGGCGGCTACGAGCTCATGGTCGCCAACGATGTGCTTCGTGGGCGCTTTCGCAACGGCTACGTCACGCCACAACCGATCGCACCCGGCAAGGTAGACGAATACAAGATTGATCTGCATACGCAGGACTATCGGTTCTTGAAGGGACACCGGATCATGGTGCAGGTACAGAGCACATGGTTCCCGATCATTGATCGGAATCCGCAGCGCTACGTGCCGAGCATCTTTGCGGCGACCGATGCCGACTACCAGATCGCACGCCAACGCATTTATCGGAGCGGCGCGCACGCATCGTACCTCGAATTGCCCATCGAAACGGGTACGACGACGCAGTGATCGACTCGACATGAGTCCCAGGCGGACGGGCAGCGTCGTCGACACGAGGGCCGTAGCAACGGCACACCGTGTCGGCACGCTGCGTGCGCGTCCTGCCGCTCCGATTCGCAGCGGTTTCGCGCTACTCGTCATCGGGGTAGCCATGGGCGGATGCGGGACCGCCCGGTCTGCGCCGGCATCGCCCAGCGTCACCAACTGGGCGCGCGCGCATGCGATTCGGGTCCCTGCAGTCGATCAACCATACGCCGATTCCTCATTCGGCTTTCTCGACTCGCTGGTCGGTTCAGCGCGCATCCTCGCGCTGGGCGAGTTGATTCACCGCGGCCACGAGCCTCTCGAGTTCCGCAACGAGGTGATTCGCTATGCGGTCACCCGTCTGGGGTTCACCGCCATAGCGCTGGAGTCGGGTTTCACCGAAAGCGCCGTGGTGGACAGCTTCGTGCACGGCGGAGCGGGCAACGTCGACAGTGTGCTTCGCGCAGGGCTCAACTGGAACTTTTCGACACTCCCCGAGAATCGGGAGCTCGTGCAGTGGCTTCGCGAGTACAACGCACATGCCGCTCGCCCGGTCCGCTTGTATGGCTTCGATCTCACCGGAGGGGACCCCGCCAACAAGGCCGATCTCTACCTCGGGGCGCCCAAGGCCATTTCGGCTGCGTTGACGTACATGACCGCGGTCGCGCCGCATACCGCTGGCTATTTCAGATCGGGACTCGCTCCGCTCATTCTGCGGTTCACTCCGCTGCGCTTTCAGGAGTACGCTCCGGGCGAGCGGCATCGGCTGACGAACCTCCTCGATAGTCTGTATCGCACGCTCGTCGCCGACTCGGCACACGACGTGCGCGTGAGCTCACCGTTGGCCTATGCGCGTGCGGTGCGGAATGCGTGGACCGCGCAACGACTCAATGAGCTCCTCGCGATGTCAGCATCGGAGGTGGCCGACTCCGCAAGGCCCCGGAACATCTTTCGCGACTCGCTGATGGCCGAGAACGTCCGCTGGATCGTGCAACGACAGGCAAATGGGCGTGTGGTGGTATGGGCTCACAACGCTCACATCATCAATGCCCCGACGACCGTTTGGGAGTTGGGACCTGACGGGCAGGGCGTGCCCGTGGGTCCGGCGTATCGCATGGCAGGACAGTATGTGCGCCAATGGTACCGCAATCAGGAGGTCATTGTGCTGTCGACGACGTCGAAGACGGTCGGCTTCAACGGCAGTCCGTCGGATCCTGACAGCTTCGACGCGGTGTTGGCGCCGATTGGCATCTCACCCTTCGTGCTCGATCTGCGAACGAGCGATGGTCTTCCGCCGGTCCGGGCACAACTGGCGCGGCCATGGCCGTTCAGAGTGCACACGATGTTTCAACGCATCGTCCCGCGAGAAGCCGCCGATGCCATCGTCTACTTCGATCACGTCACCGCGACGAAGGATCAATGAAACAGCCCTGAGGGGTTACGGACTCACAAACCGGGGGGAACGTGCTGAGACGGCTCATTGGGAAAAGCGGAACCCTTGCGATCGCGGCGATTGTGTTTTCTAGCGCCGTGCTGCCTGGTCAGGGGCCGAAAGTCCTGATCATCTACGACATGGAGGGCATCTCCGGAGTGATCAGACCTCCATTCGAGCGCTTTGGGGCGCCCGAGTATCCGCAGGGACGCGAGGCGCTGACGGCCGACGTGAATGCGGCGATTCGGGGACTCAAGGCCGGCGGTGCAGGGTCTATCTGGGTCGAGGATGGGCACGGGTCCGGCAACAGCGAGCAGCCGGATATCCTCGTGGACAAAATGGATAAGAACGCGAACTTCGAGTTTCGCGATCGCCGCTACGACCCCTACTCCACGGGGATCGATGGGTCGTTCGCCGCGATCGTCTGCATCGGGATGCACGCGCGCGCCCGCACCAGCGGGTTCATGGCGCACACCGGGACCTTCGATGTCGCGTGGAATGTCAATGGTGTCGACCTGAGCGAGACCCACATCGTCGCGCTGTCCGCCGCGCGCTGGGGCATCCCCGTGATCATGGTCTCGGGAGACCAGGTGCTCAAGGACCAACTCGCCACCGATTTCCCGGAATTGCAATACGCCGAAGTGAAGGAGTCGCACGGCCACAGTCTGGCCGATGCGGTGCCGCGCGCCGACGCGGACCGCCGGATCGAAACGGCGGCCCGTGAGGCGATGCAGCGCTTCACGACCGGCAAGTTCCGTCCGTACTACCTGCCGGGCCCGTACGAGTTTCACATGACGTTTCGCACGCGCGAACAGGCCCAGATGGCCGGCGGCACGCGCGGCGTTGTGCCTGACGGCGACATGGGAGTTCGCTTCACGAGCCCTACGTTCATCGATGGCTACCTGGTCGCCGAGGACGTCGTCTCGCACGGCATGAACTACTTGCCCTTGCTGCTGCGAGTGGTGCGACACCAGCCGGGCGGCGACGCGATCATCAAGCAGTGGACGGATCTCATCTGGCTCCAGATCGATCCGGACAGTCTGCCGGCGTGGTCACTGCCACCCGCGCAGGTGGCCAGTGATCAACACAAGCGCTATTACGGCGATCAGTAAGCCGGGCCTAGCGCGCCGCTGATCGCGGCGCGCTGTTGCCACCCCCCGTCCCCGCAGGCGCTCGGCGGCAGCGAGCGTGTGATCGGCTGGCGGGCTCGGTCCGTGAAATCAGGTCTGTCGCCGCGTGCCGACCGGCGCGAGCGGGCGAGAGCCGATCGGCGTAGTTTGTATGCGGCCGGCGAGGGATCGTGGATCACAGCACTGACACCCCTTCTACTTCTACCTCTATATGAATCGTCGAGTATTGCTCGATACGCTGATGACGGCAGGAGTCGGGACGCTGTTGTCGCCACTGATCGCGCGCGCCGAGCTCCTCGAGGCCGACGTCAAGCAGGTGTTCGAGCAGGACCTCCCCAACCTCATGCTCAACAACTGGCGAATGACCGCGCTCGAGGTGACGTACGCGCCGGGCGAGATGGACGCGGCGCATCGGCACCCGGGCTTCGTTTTTGGGTATGTGCTGGACGGCGCTCTCCGGTTCCAGCTCGATGGGCAGACGGCCACCACGTATTACGCCGGGCAGATGTTTTACGAGTTCCCCGGCAGCGTGCACCGCATGTCCGGCAATGCGAGCGCAACACAGCCTGCGCGGTTGCTCGCGCTGATTTTCGCCCCACACGACCAGCCATTGAGTACGCGGGTATGAGCGCCGGGCACCGGCTCGAGCGTGCGCTGGAGCGCAGCCACGGCGTCGCGCTCGTGACACTGGGGATCGCTTTGGTCATCCAGGCGACGTGGACCGTGTACGACTACTACGCGCTGCATGCGACGCTCGGCGACCTCCTCTATCCGGTCCTCTTCATCCCTGCGGCGACACTGCTCGCGGTTACGCGAGGACGGATCGCGTGGATCGCCGCGCTCCCGCGCCTGCTCATTGCGGCCTCGTTCCTTTACAACGTCGCTGATCGCCTCGGGCTGCTCGGGCCACCAGGCACTCCGAACGTGTCGTGGGGCGACTTCCAGCACTTCATTGCGTACACGGCGCAGGTCAACGCGTTCGCACCTCGGCCGCTCGTCCCCGCCCTGGCGGTGATGGCGACGATCGGAGAAGGAACCCTGGGTCTCGCCATGCTGCTGGGAGTCTTCACTCGTCTCGCGTGCATCGGATCTGCCGCGCTGCTCGCCGTGTTTGGCACAGCCATGGTCCTGTCAGGACTTTCTCAGGGTCAATACAACGTCTACCTCATGGCGATTGCGGCCTGGTTTCTCGCGACTGGCGATGCCAGCCCGGTGAGCCTGGACGCGCTCGTGAGCCGGGCCCGGCGAAGTGGAGCACGTGCCCGCAAAGTGAGAGCTGCCTAAAACGCGCCGCGCCGCGGCTGTTGCTCGGCCGCCTGGCCCTAGTCGCGAGGCCTAACGTGGGAAAGTAGACACCTGCGACCGTGGGACGGTCAGGCTGTCGTCTACTCTCTACTTTCTGTAGATCTACTCTCTGGCGGCGTTCAGGCCGCACCGTAGGTGCTCCAACACGCCAGGCCGCGGTTCGGGTGTCCCCCAGTACGGTGTTTTATTGACGTCGACCGGGACAATCGTGCCGTCCGCGTCCATGACGCAATCCGTTCCGTGGAAATCCAGCTGCATCGCAAACGCGGCGCGCCGACCGACGGCGGCCGCCCTCGCCGCGTCGGCACTTGGCCCGCCGAGCGCGATGTCTTCGCCGTCCACGGTCCAAAAGAAAGAATGCTCTCGACGGCGAGCGCCAAAACGCTGGTGCTTGATTGCAAGGTCGGTCCAGATTTGCGAGACGACGGTGGCCGGTCCGACACCATGGACCCGAAAGTATGCGCCCTCCGGGTTCTCGATGTATCGCTCAATGACCAATGTCGAGTCGTGCCACGCGGCGTCGGGTACTTCATTGCGCCGACAGACGCGATACGCCTCTTGCTGACGCATCTCCTCGTTCAGATCATGTGCGAACCGGTCCGAGGTCCGGGCATCATGCGCAACCAGCCGTCGCTCGGGCCCACCGGCTGCATTGAGATTGGTCTTGATGATCAGCCGTTCATCGGCGGGGCCTGTGCGCGTGGCCGCCGCAGACGGCAAACCGTGCGAGGCTAACCGCTCGTGCAACGTCCGCTTCCGCACGTCGGTCGCGTGTGCATTGAGCGTCATTACGCCACGCGCGGCGAGCGAATCGTACAATGCCGACTCGTGCTTCAGAACCCCATTGGTCTGACTTGTGTCGATGTGCATCACCACGACGCGCGCGACCCGGCCGATGGCGTTTGCCAGCCGGACCCCGGACTCGCCCGGCTTGATCGCCAAGCGCGTCGCGTGGGGGCACACCGCCTGGATCAGATATTTGTCCCATGCATTGCACTCGCACACGACTACCGGAGCCGGCCGCAGATATCGGGTCAGCTTCCGGCGTACGTCAGTGCGGAGGCTAGCTAGCAGGGTCCGCATGGGCCTCCTGTCCTCGGAAAGGAGACAGCAATCATCCTGCCACTTGGGTGAGGGCGTTTCACCCCCAAAAAGGAGACCTACAGAATAGAAAGTAGACAACGGCTGCGACCCTGGGCGGTCAGGCTGTCGTCTTTTCTCTACATTCTGTAGGCCTAGGTTGTTGGTCTAGCGTCACATGCGGGCCTCGGGCCCAGGGCGCTTCGCGCCCTAGAGAGTAGACCCACAGAAAGTAGAAAGTAGACAACGGCTGCGACCGCGGAACGGTCAGGCCGTCGTCTACTTTCTACTTTCTGCAGGTCTATTCTCTTGCCGGCCGAAGGCCCGGCATGCCGAAGGGGGGACTCGAACCCCCACGGGCTTGCGCCCACTGCGCCCTGAACGCAGCGCGTCTACCAGTTCCACCACTTCGGCGGTCGGCGAAGGATAGCGGTGCTGGGGGCAAGGGGCCAGACGGGCACAAACGGCGGGGCCAGGGGTCAGGGGTCAGGAGTCGGGGAACAAACCGAGAACCCAGTCACGGCCGCACCGTAACCTGCCTTGGACGGGTAGGGGCGACGCATGCGTCGCCCGTCGTTGTCGTTGCGGTCGCCGTTCCCCGACCCCTGGTCCCGGACCCCTGATCCCTCTGTTGTATCTTGTGACCACAGTCCTCCCACTCCCGTCCCCACAGATGGCCCGAGCTGTTCCGGACACCGAGACCGAGCCTATCGCGCGCAACCGTCGCGCTCGGCACGAGTATCACATTTTCGACAGCTGGGAGGCGGGGCTCGTCCTGACAGGCACAGAGGTCAAGGCACTGCGCCACGGGAAGGCGAGTCTCTCGGACGCATATGGCATTGTCAAAGATGGCGAGGTCTTTCTGTTGAACCTGCACATCGCGCCGTACGAGCAGGGGCACCAGTTCAACCACGAGCCGACTCGCACGCGCAAGCTGTTGCTTCATAAGAAGGAAATCCGTCGGCTGATCGGCGCAGTGGAACGGCAAGGACTGACCCTCATCCCCCTCGACATGTACTTCAAGCGCGGCCGCGCCAAAGTCGTGATTGGTCTTGCTCGCGGGAAGAAGCTGCATGACAAGCGAGCGGACGAGCGCAAGCGCTCCGACGAGCGCGAAATGGCGCGGGCAGCCCGCTTCCGGTGATTCTCGCGCACGCGCTGCTCTATGCGCTGCAGGTCGTCGCCGTCGCAGGGACGCCGGGGCCCACCGCCCGCTCACTCACCGTCCGCATGCTCGGGTCGCGCGACGTCCGACATGTACCGGTCGTGGCCCGGGCCGATGGCCAACTCGGCGTCAACGCGGGACTTTTTGCCAGTGCGCTCGGCGGCTCGGTCCATCGCCTGTCGACGGGCCGGTTCACCATGGCCGTGCCTGGCGCGACGCTCGAGATCGCGGATCAGAGCGGGTTCGCAACCTCTGCGACCGGTGTCATTCCACTGCCGGCACCGGCCTGGGTCGACGGGACGACGCTGTACTTGCCGCTCGCCGTCGTTGCTGACGTCCTCCCACGAGTCGCCAGTGGTGTCATCTACGACCCGGAGAAAGCCGAGGTGCGCGTCTTCACAGCGCTCCTGCCGGGTGCGGCCACGCATGTGGCGTCTCGCCATCCAACTGGCACCACCTCCGATGTATTCCAGGCGCCGACGGCGACCGGCGGAGTCCTGTCAGGCAGCGACACCGACTCGACCGGGGTCTCGCCGTCGGGCGACGTGTTACTCGGCGAGCGCGATAGCGCACCCCCGGCATCCAGGCCGACCCTCATCGACCATCGGCTTGTCGTCGTCGACGCAGGACACGGCGGGCCCGACCACGGGATGATCGGTCCGGTCGGGTCGACGCATCCGATCTACGAGAAAGACATCACGCTCGCCGTCGCGCTCAAGGTCGGCGATGCGCTCCGAAACCTTGGGCTGGAGGTGCTGGAAACGCGGACGACCGACACGCTCATTGCGCTGTCCGACCGCGGCCGGATCGCAAATGAGCACCGCGGCGACCTCTTTCTTTCGATTCACGTGAACGCGGCCAACCCGAACTGGCACGACCCATCGGCCGCCCGCGGATTCGAGACGTACTTCCTCGCCGCCGCGAAGACGGAGGACGACCGGCGCGTCGAGCAGATGGAGAACGAAGCCGTGAAGTTCGAGACGGGCGCCAACGCACCGGCCAACGATCCGTTAGATTTCGTTATTCATGACATGGCGCAGAACGAGCACCTGCGTGAGTCCGCCGACCTCGCGGAGATCATCCAGCGACACCTTGCGGGGATCGAGCCGGGCCCGGACCGGGGCGTCAAGCAAGCCGGCTTTCGTGTGCTGGTGACCGCGTACATGCCTTCGGTGCTCGTGGAGATCGGCTTTGGCACCAACCCCGCCGAAGCGCGCTACCTGGCCTCGCCGGCGTCGCAACGCACGATTGCCAAGGCGATCGCCGAAGCGACGGCCGATTATCTGGCGCGCTACCAGCGCCGCGTGAGCGTCGCGGGCCAGTGAGTCCACTCCCGCCCTCGCTCACGGTCGAGGCGGCGGGACTTGAGTTTCAGAATCCGATCGTCCTCGCCGCCGGCACTGCAGGTTACGGCCGCGAGCTCGCCGACGTGATGGATCTCGATCGGCTCGGCGGACTCGTCACCAAGGCGGTGAGCGTCGAACCCCGCTCGGGTGCACCCGCGCCCCGCGTGGCCGAGTTCACCGGCGGGATGATCAATGCCGTCGGGCTCGCGAATCCGGGCCTGGATGCGGTGCGCGCAGAGCACCTGCCGTGGTTGGCCACGCATCTCGCGCGGGCGCGCGTGCTCGTCAACGTCGTCGGCAACACGGTCGCCGATTTCGAGACCGTGGTGTCATCGCTGACCAACGAGACCGGCGTCGCCGGCTTCGAGCTCAACGTGAGCTGTCCGAACGTGCGGTGCGGCGGGGTCGAGTTTGGCGCCGACGTGGACGTGCTCGTCGATCTGGTCGCGCGGGCGCGGCGCGTCTCGACGCGGCCGCTGTTCGTTAAATTGTCGCCAACGCTGCCGGACATTGCCGCGACGGCGCAGGCCGCCGTGGGCGCCGGGGCCGACGCGATAACCGTCGTCAACACACTGCCAGGACTGGTGATCGACGTGGAACGGCGACGTCCAGCGCTCGGCTTCGGGACCGGTGGGGTGAGCGGCGCGGCGCTCAGACCAATCGGCGTGCTCGCCACCTGGCGCGTGTCGCGTGCGGTATCGGTTCCCGTTCTTGGTGTCGGCGGCGTCACCACCGTCGAGGACGTGCTCCAGTACGTGCTCGCAGGAGCGACACTGGTGGGAATTGGCACCGCTGCCCTGCAGGACCCCCGCCGCCCGGAACGTCTCGTGCGAGACCTGGAGCGGTGGTGCCAACGGCACGGCGTCAGCAGTGTGAACGAGTTGAGAGGACAACTGCAATGGCCGACATAGATGTGACGATGGACAGCCGGAGCGGCGCCGCGCCGACCAGGGCGCACCGCGGGGTCACACCGATCGTCGCCCTCGATGTCTCGGACGAGCAGTCGGCGTATCGACTGGTCGACTCGCTGGGCGCACTGTGCCGGTTCTACAAGGTGGGCGCGGAGTTGTTCACCGCGGTCGGTCCGCCGATCGTGCGCGGGCTCACGAAGCGCGGATGCCTGGTGTTCCTCGACCTCAAGCTACACGACATTCCCAATACCGTTCGCGGCGGATGTCGCAACGCGGCCCAGATCGGCGCACGCATTGTCACGGTCCACGCGGCTGGTGGACGCGAGATGATAGCGGCCGCGGTCCAGGGGGCCCGCGAAGGGAATCCCGAGTGCGCGGTGTTCGCTGTGACCGTCCTGACCTCGTTGGACGCACGGCGGCTCGGCGAGATCTGGGGGAAGGCCGACCTCGACGTTGGCGCCGAAGTTGTGCGGCTCGCGACGATCGCTCGGGAAGCGGGCGCCCCGGGTGTCGTGTGCGGGGGTGGGGAGGCGGCCCGGGTGCGATCAGCCCATGGCGATGCGCTGGCCATCCTGGTCCCGGGCGTCCGGCTCGAGGGGGCGCCGACCGACGACCAGCAGCGCGTGAGTACGGTCCGTGCGGCCGCGGTCGCCGGAGCGGATTACGTGGTCGTGGGCCGTACCGTTACCGGCTCGCCGGACCCCCTGGCGTCGATGAAGCGGGTCGCTCGCGAGCTCGCCTGAGGGTCGTCCGCGACCGGGCATTTCACTTGCGTCGTGCTCCTAAGCTCTGTACGTTTCAAGGCTTGTCGCGTCGGTGACCGTCCGGCCGGCCCGTGGTCGGCAGAGCGGCAGTCAGCGTCATTGCCCGTGTCAGGAGCGCGTCCGTGAAGGTCCGAACTAGTGTGAAACCGATTTGTGAGCACTGCAAAGTGATCAAACGCGGGGGCGTCATGCGCATCATTTGCAAGCGCAACCCCAAGCACAAGCAGCGCCAGGGTTAGGATATGGCTCGTATTGCAGGGGTCGACCTGCCCCGTGAAAAAAAGGTCGAAATCGGCTTGACGTACATCTTCGGCATTGGCCGCACGTCCGCCCGACACATTCTCGAGCAGACGGGCGTCAGCCCCGCGCTCCGGATCAAGGAGTTGTCGGACACCGACGTGAACCGTTTGCGTCAGGCGATCGAGCGCGACTATCGCGTCGAGGGCGCGCTCCGCACCGAAGTGGCCATGAACATCAAGCGGTTGATGGACATTGGCTCCTACCGCGGGATTCGCCATTGGCGAGGCCTGCCGGTGCGTGGCCAGCGAACACATACCAACGCGCGCACGAAGAAAGGTCCTCGTCGCGCCATTGCGGGCAAGAAGAAGGTGACCAAGTAACATGGCAACTGCGAAAAAGACCAAGCGTGTGATCGAGGCGGAAGGAATCGCCCACGTCAACGCGACCTTCAACAACACGACGGTTACGATCACGGACAGCCGCGGCAACGCGGTCGCCTGGGGGTCCTCCGGCAAGGCGGGCTTCAAGGGGTCGAAGAAATCGACTCCGTTCGCGGCGACGGTGGCGGCCGAGCAGGTGGCGCGCGAGGCGATGACGCTCGGCGTGCGCCGCGTGCATGTCCGCGTGCAGGGCCCGGGGAGTGGACGCGAGTCCGCGATTCAGGCGCTGGCCACGGCGGGGTTGCAGGTCAAGTCAATCAAGGACGTGACGCCAATCCCACACAACGGTTGCCGGCCGCCGAAGCGGCGGAGGGTCTGAGTCGTGCGCTACACTGGACCCAGCTGTCGGCAATGTCGGCGCGAAGGCACCAAGCTGTTTCTCAAGGGAATGAAGTGTTTCACGGAGAAGTGCCCGGTTGAGCGGCGCCCATACGCGCCAGGTCAGCACGGGCAGAGCACGGCGCGGCGACGCAAGTCGTCGGAGTACGCGCGGCAGCTCCGTGAAAAGCAGAAGATCAAGCGCATCTACGGGTTGAGCGAGCGGCAATTCCGCAACGTGTTCGAGCGCGTGAACCCGATGCCCGGCATCACCGGGCACAATCTGCTCGCCGCGCTCGAGAGTCGTCTCGACAACCTCGTCTATCGGATGGGGTTTGCATCGAGCCGCAAGGCGGCGCGCCAGCTCATTCGCCACCGGCACGTCGAGGTGAATGCGCGCTCGGTCGACATCCCGAGCTACCTGGTTCGGCCGGGTGAGGAGATCCGTGTTCGCCCGAAGTCGCGTGAACAGACGGCGATCCTCACGGCCTTGGATCAGTCGTCGCGGGGCGCGCCGGTCGCGTGGTTGGCGGTCGACCGTGGGTCGTTCAGCGGACGCATGCTCGAGCGCCCACAGCGGGCCAGCATCCCGATTGCAGCGCAGGAGCAGTTGGTGGTGGAGTTGTATAGCAAGTAACAGGGATTGGACGTTAGACGTTGGACGTTAGAACAAACCTCAGGGAAGCGACTGTGCAGCGTTACCGGCCCCGCGATTTGTTCTTCAACGTCCAACGTCCAACGTCTAATCCCTGTAGTTAAGGTCCGGGCCCTAACCCCCGTACGGAGCCGCCGCGCGTTAGGGGCGGGGCGGAACGTTGCCGGGCACGCTGCTCGGTAGGACCAACCTTCAGGATCAAAGACCAATGGCACAAACAATCGACCTTCGGGGTCTCGTCCGCCCGCAGCTCGTAGAAGCGACGAAGCGCGAGGACAATCCCAACGTCGCCGAGTTTCGGCTGCAACCGCTCGAGCGGGGCTTCGGCCACACGCTCGGCAACGCGATGCGGCGCATGCTGCTGTCGTCGCTCCGGGGTTCCGCGATCTGGGCGTTTCGGATCGACGGAGTCGTGCATGAGCACCAGACGATCCCGGGCGTCGTCGAGGACGTGCACCAGATCATCGGGAACCTCAAGACGCTCACGCTCAGCCTCGAAGACGGACTCGAGGATGCGCTGCTCCGCATTCAGAAGACGGGCCCCGGTGCGGTCACCGCGGCTGACATCGCACTGGGCTCCGGCGTGCGGATCATCAATTCTCCAACACCACCTGTTCACGCTGCAGGACGACCGCGAGATCCACATGGATCTCTACGCGAAGCAGGGACGTGGGTACACGGAAGCCGACCAGCACGTGCTCGAGCGCGGCATGCCGATCGACGTCGTCCGCATCGACGCGATCTACAATCCTGTGCGGCGCGCCAACTTCGCCGTGGCGGAGACGCGCGTCGGCCAGCGCACGGACTACGATCGTCTGACGCTGACGGTCGAGACCAACGGCACGATCACGCCGGAAGAGGCGGTCAGCTACGCGGCGGCGCTCGCGCAGACGCACTTCCAGTACTTCGTGGGCTTCGGCTCGCACGTGTCCGCGCCGGTCACGCCAGGTGGCGAGACCGCGGGCGGCGACTCGGTGCGGCTGGCCGAGCTCCAGACGCCGATCGACGATCTCGAGTTGTCGGTACGGTCGGTCAACTCGCTCAAGAATTCGAACATTCGGTCGCTCGGTGACCTGGTTCGCCAGACGGAAAGCCAGATCCTGCAGGTCAAGAACTTCGGCAAGAAGTCGTTGCAGGAGATCGCGGACCTGCTCGAGCGCAAAGGACTCAACTTTGGCATGCGGTACGAGGAAAGCGCCGACGGTGTGCGGATCCTGGATTGGGGCACGCCGCCCAGCCGGGCGGCGGCGAACGCACCGGATGACGAGGACGAGTAGGGAGATCCTGTGACGCACCATTGAAAGGCCGGTCGTCAACTCCGGCGGACGAGCGAACAGCGCCTCGCCTTGATGCGCAACCTGGCGATCTCATTGATCGAGCACGGCGCCATCGAGACGACGGAGGCCAAGGCGAAAGAGCTCCGACCATTCGTCGAGAAGCTCATCACCAAGGCGAAGCGCGGGACGTTGCATGCACGCCGATTGGCGGCGCGCGACGTGCACGTGCGTCGGACGGCCGACACACTGTTCAAGGAAGTCGGACCGGCGTTCGCGACCCGCGCCGGCGGCTACACGCGCATTTTGCGGACGGGCCACCGGAAGGGGGACGGCGCCGACATGGCGCGCATCGAGTTGATCGACATCGTGACGGCCGACGGATCCGGCGACAAGTCGACCGGGTCCAAGGCTGCCGCCAAGAAGCAACCCAAGGCCGCCAAGGCCGCTTCCAAGACCGCAGCGAAAGGGGCCAAATCATGAAGCGCACGATCGCGCGGAATAAGTGCTACGTGTGTGACCGCGGCGTATCGTTCGGGAACAATGTCTCGCACGCGAACAACAAGACGCGGCGAGTCTGGAAGCCGAACCTGCAAGTCGTCCGCGTCGTGCACGAGGGGACGATCACGAAGGTGAAGGTGTGCACGCGGTGTCTGCACGCTGGCAAGATCCAGCGTGCCCCGCGTGGTGGAGCGCGAGTGGCGTAGGGGCATTGCCTACCGCGCTCATCACCGGCATTACCGGCCAGGACGGCTCGTACCTGGCCGAATTTTTATTGGCAAAAGGCTACCGGGTCGTCGGCATTGTGCGGCGCAGCTCGACGACGCCGTACGAGCGGATTGCGCATTTGGTCGACCAAATCGAGCTCGTATCGGCCGACCTCCTCGACCAGACTTCGCTCACCGATGCGGTGAGCGCGGCCGCGCCCGATGAGATCTACAACCTTGCCGCGCAGAGCTTCGTCCAGACGTCGTGGAGTCAGCCCGTGCTCACGGGTGAGTTCACGGCGCTCGGTGTGACGCGCATCCTCGAGGCGATGCGCAAGGCCGCGCCCAAGTCGCGCTTCTATCAGGCCAGCTCGAGCGAGATGTTCGGCAAGGTGCACGAGACTCCGCAGAACGAGCATACACCGTTCTATCCGCGCAGTCCGTACGGCGTCGCGAAAGTCTACGGTCACTGGATCACGGTGAACTATCGTGAGAGTTTCGGCCTCTACGCAGTATCTGGAATTTTGTTTAATCACGAGTGTCTCTCAGGGACGACGCCACTGATCGTTCGCGAAAGTGAGACGGGCAGCGTCGATGTGGTCACCCCGGATGAGCTCATTCCTTTGCTGCGTAAAGGACGGAGCACGCAGACGTACGAGGTCCCGGGTGTCCAGGTTTGGGATGGAGCCGGCTGGACCTCGGTGTCGTGCGTGACCGCGACGGCGCGGCGAAGGACAGATCCAGATCATCGAATGCACTCGATCGAAGCCCGCGGCGGTATCGTGCGGGTGACGGCGCATCACACGATGCTCAACGCCGGACTGCAGACCGTTCGTGCGCAGGACATAAAAGCCGGTGATGGTCTCGCGATGGCAGATGCACTCCCGGCGACGCCAGGATGGACCTCGGTGAACCGGGACCTTGCCGAGTTCATGGGCCTCTTTGCCGCCGAAGGCTACGTCGCCCGCGATACGTCCCAGTTGCAGTTCACCAACAACAACCCCGAGCTGCGTGAGCGCGTCGCAACTCTCTGGTCGAAGCTCTTCCTCGGGAGCAGCCGGACTACAACGTCGACGTCCGGATTCGACCCGTCGAAGGAAGTCGGCCAGCTTTACCTGAACGGAGGGGGGGCACTCGCGAACTGGCTTCGGACCCAGTTGTACCACCGGAGCGGCTTCAAGCGCGTCCCCAAGTTGATCCTCAATGCACCCGCAGAAATCCAGTGCGCGTTTCTCACTGGCTATTACGCGGGCGACGGTCTGCAGGCCGGCGGCGGCGATTGCGCCACGACCAATAGCCCGCTGCTTGCGCAGGGACTCTGCTGGCTCTACGCCAATCAGCGTCGGACGACTAGCGTGTACGCCGAGCACCGCGACGGTCGGACGTACTACCACGTGAACATCAGCACCGCAAACCCTGCGGGTCAAAAGGGGCAGCATTTACGCAAGCCGGCGGCCGAGGTAAGACGCGTCATTGATCTTGAGGCGGGAGAGGAAGACGCGTGGGTCTTCGACCTCGAGACCGAGAGCGGCCGTTTCTGCGCTGGTGTCGGCCGCGTCGTGGTGCACAATAGCCCTCGAAGGGGCCTGGAGTTCGTGACGCGCAAGGTCACGGACGGTGCAGCACGCATCAAACTCGGACTCGCGACGGAGCTGGCGCTCGGCAATCTCGACGCGCGGCGGGACTGGGGGTTCGCGGGGGATTACGTCGACGCGATGTGGCGGATGCTGCAACGCGACACGCCCGAGGACTACGTGGTGGGCACGGGCAAGACGTGGTCCGTGCGGCAGTTCTGCGAGTACGCGTTCGGGGCCGTGGGGCTCGATTACCAGAAGTACGTCGTGCGCGATGAGCGATTCATGCGGCCGGCCGAAGTCGACGTGCTGGTGGCCGACCCGTCCAAGGCGCACGAGCAGCTCGGCTGGTCGCCGACGGTGAGTTTCCAGGAGCTGGTGACCATGATGGTGGAGGCAGACCTCGAGCGGCATCGGCGGACTGGCCGATAACCGCATGACCCCGAACCCTGGAGGGGCGGACTGACATGCGGGCGCTCGTGACTGGCGCGGCCGGTTTCGTCGGCCAGTGGCTCGTTCGCGCTCTCCTGGACGCCGGTCACGACGTCACCGGGCTCACTCCGGTCGATCCGACCGCCGCGGCGGCGTTGTTGTCGACCGAGGAGCAGGCCGCCGTGGATTGGGTGCTGGGCGACGTTCGCCGCATTGACGATATCCGCCGGGCCCTCGACGTCGGCGCCCCCGACTCGGTATTCCACCTGGCTGGGATCAGCTCCGTCCCGGGCGCGAGCGGTGACCCCGGCGCAGCGGCCGAGGTCAACGTCGTAGGAGCCGCCCAGCTCCTGGGCGAGATCCGCGTCCGACGGCGGGTCGGCGTGCTCGACCCAGCTGTGCTCATTGTCGGCAGTGCCGAACAGTACGGGCGGCACGACAAGAGCGATCTGCCGCTCGAGGAGACGGCGGAGCAGCGACCGCTCACGGTGTATGCGGCGACCAAGGCGGCGCAAGAGATCATCGCCCTGGAGGCGTTCCGCAGCGAAGGCGTCCGCGTCATCGCGACCCGCAGCTTCAATCACAGTGGACCGGGCCAGTCGGGAGCCTTCCTCCTGCCGGCCCTCGTCCGGCGCGCGCTCGCCCTCCGGTCCAGTGGCGGTGACCGGCGCGCGGCATTGGCGCTCGGGAACGCGACGTCGACGCGCGATTTCCTGCACGTCGTGGACGTGACGGAAGCGTATATTGCGTTGGCAGCGCGCGGGCGCGCAGGAGAGGTCTACAACGTGTCGAGTGGCGTCGGTGTATCGGTCAAGGAGCTCGCCGTCCAGGTCCTGGCGGCCACGGGCGTCAAGGCGCCGTTGACGACCGATCCCTCGCTCACGCGGACCGTGGACGTCCCGGCGCTCGTCGGCAACAACGCGCGCCTCCGTGATGCCACCGGCTGGGAGCCCGACAAGACGGTGCGCGAACTCATCGAGGACCTCGTGACCTACTGGGCGGCGCGTCCCACGGCGCAGGTGTGACGCTCACGTGTCACACGCCGTGACCGCGCCCGCTGATTCGCCACATGCCGCGTCGCACTGATCTCCGCCGCATCCTCTTGCTCGGCTCGGGCCCGATCGTGATTGGCCAGGGCGCCGAGTTCGACTACTCCGGGACGCAAGCCGTCAAGGCGCTCAAGGAGGAGGGGTACGAGGTCGTGCTCGTGAACTCGAATCCGGCGACGATCATGACGGATCCCGAGTTCGCCGACCGGACCTATATCGAGCCCGTGACGGCCGACTTCGTCAAGCTCGTCATCGCGCGCGAGCGGCCCGATGCGTTGCTGCCCACGATGGGCGGCCAGACCGCGCTCAACGTCGCGATGAAGCTCGCCGAGGACGGCGTGCTCGAGGAGTACGGTGTCGAATTGATCGGCGCCAAGGCACGCGCGATCGAGCTCGCGGAGGATCGCCAAGCGTTCGCACAGGCGATGCGAGAGATCGGACTCGCCATGCCGACCGGAGCGATTGCGACATCGCTGGACGAAGCCGAGGCGGCGCTCGAGCGCGTGGGCTTCCCCGCGGTCATCCGGCCGTCCTTCACGCTGGGCGGCACGGGCGGCGGCGTCGCCTACAACCGGGACGAGTTCGAGTCGATCGTCCGGCGAGGTCTCGATCTCTCGCCCACGCATCAGGTGCTGATCGAGCAGAGCGTGCTCGGGTGGAAGGAGTTCGAGCTCGAGGTGATGCGCGATCACGACGACAATGTCGTGATCGTGTGCTCGATCGAAAACCTCGACCCTATGGGAGTCCACACCGGCGACTCGATCACCGTAGCGCCGGCGATGACCCTCACGGATCGGGAATACCAGCGGATGCGCGACGCCGCGATCGCCGTCATCCGCAAGATCGGCGTCGATGCCGGCGGCTGCAACATTCAATTCGCCGTCAACCCGCGCGACGGGACGATGCTGGTGATCGAGATGAATCCGCGCGTGTCGCGGTCATCGGCACTGGCATCCAAAGCCACCGGGTTTCCGATTGCGCGGATCGGCACCAAGCTTGCCGTCGGGTACCGGCTCGATGAGATCCGCAACGACATCACCAAGACGACCCCCGCGTCCTTCGAGCCAGTGCTCGACTACGTCGTCGTCAAGGTGCCGCGCTTCGCGTTCGAGAAGTTCGCCGGCGCCGATCCGCGATTGACCACGCAGATGAAATCGGTCGGTGAGTCGATGGCCATTGGGCGCACCTTCAAGGAAGCGCTGCAAAAGGGCCTGCGCGCGCTGGAGGCCGGTCGCTCGGGATGGGCAATCGGCACGACCGCCGAAGACGATCGCGTGACCGACGAGAGCCCGGATGGCCTGCGTGCCGCGCTGCGTCGTCCGACGCCTGAGCGGATCTTCCAGCTGAAGCGGGCGATGCTGGCGGGCATTCCGCTCCACGATCTCCACGAGATCACCGGCATCGATCTCTGGTTCCTCTCCGAGCTGGACGAGCTGGTCCAGGCGGAGCGATGGTACGCGGCGCTGTCGGTGGCGGAGGCGTCGGGCGCGGAGGCCCTCCGGACGATGAAGCGCATGGGCTTCAGCGACCAGCAGCTGGGGGTCATGCGCGGCGAGCCCGAGGCCCGGGTGCGCGCATGGCGGCACGCCGCCCAGGTGCGTCCTGCATACAAGATGGTCGATACCTGCGCGGGCGAGTTCCCCTCGTCGACGCCGTATCTCTACGGGAGCTACGACGAAGAGAGCGAAGCGCCGCGCAGCGGGCGTCGCTCGGTGGCGATTCTGGGCAGCGGGCCGAACCGGATCGGGCAGGGCGTCGAGTTCGACTATTGCTGCGTCCGGGCGGCCATCGCACTCCGCGCACAAGGGTTCGAGACGATCATGATCAACTCGAACCCGGAGACCGTGTCCACCGACTTCGACGTGTCGGACAAGCTGTACTTCGAGCCGCTGACTCTCGAAGACGTCCTGGAGATCCTCGATCGCGAGCAGCCCGAGGGCGTCATCGTGCAGCTCGGGGGGCAGACGCCGCTCAAGCTGACCCCGGGTCTCGCCGCGGCGGGCGTGCATATCCTCGGCACACCACCCGATGCGATCGACATCGCAGAGGATCGGCGCCGATTCGAGGAAATCGCCCGGCGGCTGGGACTGAGACAGCCCGACAGCGGGACCGCGACGAGCGTCGATGAAGCCGCGGCGATCGCCGCTGATGTCGGCTATCCTGTGCTCCTCCGTCCCTCGTACGTGCTGGGCGGCCGAGCGATGCAGATCGTGTACGACGAGCCATCGCTGCGCGAATACTTCGCCCGTGCGGCTCGGGCATCCGAGGAACGGCCGGTGCTCATCGACCGGTTTCTCGAGGACGCATTCGAGGCGGACGTCGACGCGATCGCCGACGGGCAGCGCGTCGTGATCGGGGGCGTCATGCAGCACATCGAGGACGCCGGGATCCATTCCGGCGACTCCGCGTGCGTGCTGCCGCCCTATCTGATCCACGAGGCGGACTTGGCGACGATGCGGGCCCAGACCGTCTCGCTCGCGCAGGCCCTGGGCGTCGTCGGCCTGATCAACGTGCAGTTCGCGATCAAGAACGGCGTCGTGTACGTGCTCGAGGTCAATCCACGGGCGAGCCGCACCGTGCCGTTCGTCGCCAAGGCGATCGGCGTGCCGCTCGCGTCGCTCGCCGCCCGCGTGATGACGGGCGAGACCCTCGCCGAAATCGGGTTCACGGAAGAGATCATTCCGCCGTATGTGGCCGTGAAGGAGGCCGTGTTCCCCTTCAGCAAGTTCCGCGAGTTCGATCCCATTCTCGGGCCCGAGATGCGGTCGACCGGCGAGGTGATGGGGATCGCCGACTCCTTCGGTGCGGCGTTCGCCAAGGCGCAGATCGCCGCCGACAACGCCCTGCCCGACCGGGGTGCGATCTTCGTCACCGTCAACGACAGCGACAAGCCGAACGTCGTGCCGATTGCGCGGCGGTTCCATGAGCTCGGCTTCCGCCTGTATGCCACCGAGGGCACGCGCCGGTACCTCCGCGGCAAGGGCATTCCGTCCGAGAAGGTGTTCAAGGTGCACGAAGGCCGGCCCCACGCGATCGACCTGATCGTGAATCGTGAAGTACAGCTGCTGATCAACACCCCGCTCGGCAAACACGCGCAGCGAGACGACTACTCACTGCGGCAGGCCGCGATCGCGCACCACGTGCCCTACACCACCACGCTCTCGGCCGCCAATGCCGCGGTCGATGCCGTGATCGCCATCCGTTCGCGCCAGACCACCGTCCAGTCGCTGCAGGAGTGGCAGGCGATGGCGGCGAGCGCCACGGTATGACCGCGACCCGCCATCCGCCGGGAGACCCGCCGGCCGGCTCCGGGATCATCGCGCCAAGCGCGATGATCCACGAGTCGGCCTACGTCGATGCGGGAGCGACCGTCGGGGCCCACACCCGCATCTGGCATTTCTGCCATGTGATGCCCGGTGCGGTGATCGGTGAACGCTGCAACCTCGGCCAGAACGTGGTCGTCATGAGCGGCACGCGACTGGGCAACAATGTGAAAGTACAGAACAACGTCTCGATCTACGAAGGCGTCGAGCTCGAGGACGATGTGTTCTGCGGACCGTCCATGGTGTTCACGAACGTCATCAACCCCCGAAGTCACGTGTCGCGCAAGCACGAGTACCATCGAACGCTCGTGCGCCGCGGCGCGTCGATCGGCGCCAACGCCACCATCGTGTGTGGCGTAACGCTGGGCGAGTATGCGTTCGTCGGAGCGGGCGCCGTGGTGACCAGGGATGTGTTACCCTACGCGCTCGTCGCCGGCGTACCAGCGCGCCGGATTGGGTGGGCGTGCGCCTGTGGCGTGCGTCTCGATGACACGGGCGAAGGCGCCTGCAAGGGGTGTGGCACGCAGTACGTGCGGCGCGGCGCGGGGATCGCGCCCGCCGGGGATGCCGGGTGACGACACCGTCGACCTTTCGCGTCGCGCTCGTCGGGTGCGGGCGCATCAGCAAGAATCATTTCGAGGCACTCACCCGCGTGCCGGGTCTGGCGCTCAGCGCCGTCTGCGACTCCGATCCGGATCGCGCGCGCCAAGCCGGGGAGCAGCAGTCTGTCCCGTGGTTTCGATCCTACGAGGAGATGCTGGCGCACGCCCCCTGCGAGGTCGTCTGCGTCGCGACGCCATCGGGCCTGCACCCTGAGCAAGGCATACTCGCAGCCCGCGCGGGGAAGCACGTCGTGGTCGAAAAACCGATGGCGATCACGCTGTCGGCGGCCGACGATCTCGTGCATGCCTGCGACGCGGCGCGGGTCCATCTCTTTGTCGTGAAGCAGAACCGGCTCAACGCGACCGTGCAGCTGCTGCGGCGCGCCGTCGACAAGGGCCGCTTCGGCCGGATCTACATGGCCAATTGCACGGTCCGATGGGCGCGCCCACAGGAGTACTATGATCAGGCGCCCTGGCGGGGCACCTGGGAGTTCGACGGCGGTGCGTTCATGAACCAGGCCTCGCACTACGTCGATCTCATTCAGTGGCTGGTCGGGCCCGTGGAGAGCGTGGTGGCCAAGACTGCGACGCTCGCGCGCCGGATCGAGACGGAGGACTCGGGAGTCGCCGTGCTCAAGTTCCGGTCGGGCGCGCTGGGAACGATCGAGGTCACGATGCTCACCTATCCGCGCAACCTCGAAGGTTCGATCACCATCCTCGGCGAGACCGGCTCGGTCAAGATCGGCGGCACCGCCGTCAATCGGATCGAGCATTGGCAATTCGCCACGTACGACGACGACGACAAGCTCGTCGACGCGGTGAACACGACGCCGCCGAATGTGTATGGGTTCGGCCACGAAGCGTATTACCGCAATGTGCTCGCGGTGCTGCGTGGCGAGGCCAAGCCCGACACCGACGGACGCGCCGGGCGCAAATCGCTGGAGCTCATCCTGGGGATCTACGAATCGGCGAAGACGGGGCGGGAAGTACCGCTGCCGCTCCGAGCCAAGATCTGACCTCGTTCAGGACGGAGTCGCAGATGGCCGTTCCCTTGCTCGATCTGCGCGCACAGTACGCCGCGATCAAGACCGACGTGGTGCGCGCGATGATGGAAGTCGTGGATGCGCAAACGTTCATCCTGGGTGAACAGGTCGGTCGCCTCGAATGCGAGCTGGCCGGTGTGTCGCACACCAAGTACGCTGTCGGCTGCGCCAGTGGCACCGATGCCCTGCTCCTCGCGCTCCGTGCGCTCGACATCGGTCGCGGTGATGAAGTCATCACGACGCCGTTCACGTTTTTCGCGACCGCGGGGACGATCCACAACGTCGGTGCGACCCCCGTGTTCGTCGACATCGATCCCGTCAGCTTCAACATCGACCCGGAGGGCATCAAGGCGGCGGTGACTCCGCGCACCCGTGCCGTCCTGCCGGTCGACCTCTTCGGCCAGATGGCCGATGTCGAGGGAGTCATGGCTGCGACGCCGGGGCTCCCGATGATCGAGGATGCCGCCCAGTCGGTCGGGGCGCGCCGCTCGATCGACGGTGAGTGGCGAGTGGCTGGCGAGGTCGCGACCATCGGCACGCTCAGCTTCTTCCCCTCCAAGAACCTCGGCGCGTATGGCGACGGCGGCTTGATGGTGACGCAGGATGAGCGGCTGTACAAGCGTCTCATGCGCTTGCGCACGCATGGCAGCGTGAAGACGTACTACCACGAGGAAGTGGGCTACAATTCGCGGCTCGATTCGCTGCAGGCCGCGGTGCTCCGCGCGAAGCTGCCACACCTGGCCGGCTGGAGCGCGCAGCGTCGGGCACACGCGGCGTACTATACGCAGGCGCTCGAGGGGCTGGCGCCGCGCGTCCGGACCCCCGTCATCAGCCCGGCCAACGAGTCGATCTTCAATCAGTACACGATCCGCTGTGAGCGCCGCGATGCGCTCCAGGCCCATCTCACTACCCGGAAAATCGGGACGGCCATCTACTACCCACTGCCGCTGCATCTCCAGCCCTGCTTCGCGTACCTGGGCTATCGCGAGGGTCAACTGCCGCACGCCGAGCGTGCGGCTCGCGAAGTCCTGTCGTTGCCGGTGTACCCCGAGCTGACGACCGCGCAGCAGGACGAGGTGATTGGAGCGATCCGGGAGTTCTACGCGTCATGACTAGCACGCAGCCGCCGACCGGCGGATCCGAGACGCAGTACGCAGAGCGGTTGCTGGAGCGCATCGGCAATCACACCGCCGTCATTGGCGTCGTCGGGCTGGGCTACGTCGGCCTGCCATTGGCGGTCGAGTTCGCGCGCGCCGGCTTCCGTGTCATTGGGTTCGACGTCAGTCGCCGCGTGGTCGAAGCCCTGGCCGCCGGGCGGTCCCACATCCAGGACGTCCCGTCGCGAGACGTCGAGACGTTCGTCCGGGCCGGGACGCTCACCGCGACGACTGACCCGACGCAGATCGCGGAGATGGATGCGGTCTCGATCGCGGTTCCGACCCCGCTCGTGAAGACGCGCGACCCGGACATGAGCTACGTCGACAAGGCAACTGATACGATAGCGACGCATTGTCGGCCTGGGACGCTCGTTGTACTGGAGAGTACGACCTACCCGGGGACGACGCGGGAGCTGGTCCAGCCCAAGTTCGAGCGGCGCGGGCTCACGGTGGGACGCGACGTCTTTCTCGCGTTCAGCCCGGAGCGCGTCGATCCGGGCAACGAGCGGTACAACACCCGCAATACGCCGAAAGTCGTCGGCGGCATCACGCCCGCCTGCAAGCGCGTCGCGAGCGCGCTCTACGCGACCTGCATCGAAACCGTCGTGCCCGTCTCGTCCCCCGAAGCGGCTGAGCTCGTCAAGCTGCTCGAGAACACCTTCCGGTCGGTGAACATCGGGCTGGTGAACGAGATGGCAATTATTTGCGATCGGCTGGGGGTAAACGTCTGGGAAGTGATCGATGCCGCGGCCACGAAGCCGTTTGGCTTCATGCGGTTCACGCCCGGCCCTGGCATTGGCGGTCACTGCATTCCGCTCGACCCGCACTATCTCGCGTGGAAGATGCGGACGCTGAACTATCGGACGCGCTTCATCGATGTCGCGAGTGAGATCAACAGCCAGATGCCGGACTTCGTCGTGGAGAAGGTCTCGCACGCGCTCAACGACGTGTGCAAGTCGGTCAAGGGGAGTCGCATCATCGTCATCGGTGTCGCCTACAAGAAGAACATCGACGACATCCGCGAGAGTCCCGCGCTCGATGTCATCCGGCTGCTCGAGGAGCGCGGCGCCGACGTCGTCTATCACGACCCCTTCATCCCCGCGTTCACGGAAGACGGCCGGACGCGTCATGGAATCGCGCTCAGCGCCGAGGAACTCGGCAGGAGCGACGCGGCCGTCATCGTCACCGACCACACCTCGATCAACTATCAGTTCGTGGCCGATCACGCGTCCGTCGTGGTCGATACCCGCAATGCGACGGCGCACGTCACCCGACCGCGCGCCAGGATCGTCTCGTTGTCCGCGGGTGCAGTGTAGGGGCGACGCATGCGTCGCTCTGTGGCATCGCGCATGGTGCGTCATTAAGGGGTCGGTCACCACCCGTTCGTCTACGCCCCGCCCACGGCGCACTGGTGGCTGTTGGCGGGCCCCCGTTGTCGTCGCAATCGTGGCGCTGCTGGCCGCCCCTGGTGTCGCGCGCGCGCAGTTCGGACTCGTTACCCTGCCGATCGACGACCCGGCGTACGTGCAACTGGCGGCGCTGGAGCGACTCGGTTGCGCCGCTGCGCGCGTGTCGGTCGATCGGCCCTATCAGGTGCGACTCATCCGTGCCGCGCTCGTCGCGGCCCGAGCGGAAGCGGCCTGCAGCGGGCCGACCCTGGACGCGCTTCGGCAGCGCTTTGCACCCCAGGGGGATACGACCCAGCCCGCGACGCCGATTGCTCATGCGCTCCAACAGCGGTCTGTCCTGCCGGCGGGCGACAGCGGACAGGCCGTTCGCTTCGGTGCCGCGGCCCAGCTCCGGGCAACGGCGTTGCACAACGGCGAGATCACCCCGTTGTGGGAGGATGTGCGCCCCACGGCGGAAGGGAATCCCCCGGCGGTTGGCGTGCTCCACGGGCGATTCACCTACGGCGCGAGCGATCACGTGGCGATCGTCGTCGATGGCTACGGCGAGACCAACGCCCGGAACGATCCCCAGGTCACCGCGAAGCCATTGCGCGGAGCGTCGGGGGTGCTCGATGCCTCCGAAGCGTACGTGTCCGCGCGAGCCGGCGTCTTCAGCTTTACGCTGGGCCGCGGTCCGGAGGCGTGGCTTGGCGACGGCAGCGATTCGCCGGTGCTCTCCGCGAACGGTGCACCCTACAACCGCATCGCCGCCGCCTTCAACACGGCGCACTTCGAGGGGCGGGCGCTATTCGGCGAGCTGGACGATGTCGTGTTGGACTCCGCGCAGGACCATATCACGTCGACGATCGGGCCCCAGCGGTTCTACCGATATCTGGTGGGGCACACGCTTTCATGGCGCCCCTCGCGAGCCATCGAAATCACGGCGGGCGAGACCGCCGTGCTGCCACGCGGGTCGCAGACCGTCGACTTCTACTACTTGAACCCGTTCGTTCCCTATCTTATCACGGCGCACGACACTGGTAAGACGGGTGAAGGCAATGCGCACGACAACCTGACGGCGTTCGGCGCGGTCCGGGGTCGCCTCGGTCGCGTGACGGCGTCAGCCGAGCTGCTGATCGACGACATTCAGATCGACGCGTCGCGCCGGGCGAATACGCCGGACCTGCTAGGCTACGTGCTGACGGTCTCGAGCCCGGTGCCCATTGGCGTGCCGGCGAGCGTGCAGTTGCAGTACCAACGGGTCGACACGTACACGTACCTCCGGGAGTTCTACGACGAGGTCCTGCAGTACTACAACAACCCGCTCGCGTCCGAGCTCGGCCCCGACGCGGACTACGGCTCGATCGCGGGCGAGATCCTGCCAACGGGCTGGATCCGACTCGCGGGCGACGCAGGGTTCTGGCGACGCGGACAGCAGCGCATCTACGAGCGCCCGGCGCAGAACGCCGTCGGCCATCCCGGTTTGGGGTTCCCGTCGAGTGCGCCCGGCCAGCCAGTGCAGATCGCCGGTCTCGCGCACGCCTCCATCCAGCTGCTCACGCCCACGCTCCCTATCACGGCGGCCGTCACGTTGGCCCGCCTTCGGGATGCGAACAACTTGCCTGTTGGAACGGCCACCTATGGCCAGGCGCAATTGTACCTCACCTATGCCTTTCGCTACCCCTAGTCTCGTATCGGCGTGCGCGCGCCAGCGCCTGCGTGTCGCGGTCACATTTGCGCTCGCGGCGCTCGCGGCGCTCGCTCTGGCGCCGTCGATCGCGTCGGCTCAGGCGACTCCCAGCCCCGGCCCGCCGCCTCCCGCCGCGGAAGATACGATCGTACGTCCCACCGGCACTCTGCGCAGCGGAGACCTTCTCAAGATTCGGGTGTATCGCGACTCCGAGCTGAGTGGCCAGTACCTGATCGACGCGCAGGGCAACGTCCAGATTCCGGGTTTGGGTGTGATCCGCGCCGCCGGCCTGGACCCCACCCAGGTGCAGGAGCGCCTGGTCGATCAGCTGCGCTTGCGCGGTTTCCGGGCGCCGGAGATCGCCGTCCAGCCGTTGATCCGCGTGTCGGTGCTGGGGATGGTGCGCTCGCCCGGTCTATATCCGGTGGAGCCGGGAGTCAGTATCATCCAACTGTTGACGCTCGCCGGCGGACCGACCGAGCAGGCCAATCTCAAGCGCGCGCAGGTCGTGCGGGAGAACCGCGCCTTCACGGTCGACCTGCAGAGTGCGCTCGTAGGCAGTGCGGCCGGACGCGTGGCGTTGTATTCCAACGATGTCGTGTACGTGCCGCAGCGCCATTCGGTCTTTTCGCGAGACAACATCACGCTCGGGGCAGCATTGGTATCAATGGCCGTCTCGATCGTGACGCTCATTCAAGTGACGAAGCACTAGGTGACGGACCTCCTCGCACCACAAGAGCCCAGTACACTCCCGCTCGACGGCGGCATTCTCGGGAGCGAGGAATCGCTTCGCGACATAGCCGCCGCTGTCGGTCGCCGGCGGTGGGTCGTCGCGTTGGTCTTCCTCGCGACGGTCGGAATTGGCACCTGGCGCACCATGACCGAGCCGCGGGTCTATGCATCCGCTGTGACGGTTCGCGTCGAGCGTTCCGACAACCCCCTGGCCAACGCGCCGTCGAACGGCCCGCAATACGACTTCCGCGTGGATCCGCTCGTATCCGAGCAGCAGGTCATTCGCAGCCAGACGATCGCGGAGCGCACCGCGCTTGCGGCTGGCCTGCAGCTCGGTGTGACGCGGCCGGTGTTGCTACTCAGCTCGCTGACCGGATCCTCGCTCCCCGTCGTGCGACCCGAGGCGGTCCCGGGGACGTACACGCTCTCGTTCGGGGACACCACATTCAGTCTGAGTCACGGAAGCAGCCGCTGGGGGCCGGCGCATTATGGCACGACCCTCGACGCCGGCGCGTTCACGCTGACGATTCCTCGCCGGCCATTGCTATCGGACCACACCGTCGAGCTCACCGTGTCATCGCTCGACGGAGTCGCGCGCGACCTGCGCAGTCGGATTTCGACCCGCGTGTTGCCGCAAACCGACATCGTGGAGATCACGATCGACGGGCCAGACCCGCTCCGCGTGCAACACGCCGCCAACAGCATCGCGTCGGTGTACGCTGATTACGCGCGCGAGGCCGCGCAAGCACGGGCACAGAAGCGAAGCCAGTTCATTGCGCAGAGCCTGGACGAACAGGCGGCGTCGCTCAAGCGGAGCCAGGACTCGCTACGCGATTTCCAGGAGCTGCATCGGACCTCCAACGTCACCGATGAGCAGACGGAGCTGTTCAAGCAGATCTACAAGCTCCAGGCCGACCGGTCGGAGCTTCTGCTGGAGCAGCAGGTGTACCTCGCGCTGGTCGGGCGCCTCGCGCAGACCGACACTACCGACGATGAGCTGCGCAAGCTGGTCGGCACGGATGCGGTCGAGCACAACAAGAGTGTCGCCGACCTGTATGGGAGCTGGTTTCAGCTCGAGACCACGCGGCAGCGTCTGAGTCTCTCGCGGGACGACCGGAACATCGATCTGCAGGCGCTCGACAGCTCGATTGCCTCGACGAAGCGGAACCTTCAGCTGGCGAGCCGACTGTACCTGCAAAGCCTCGCGACCCGCATCGAATCGATCGACAGCAGTGTGGCGGACCTGCGTCGCTCCAGCGAGCAATTTCCGCCGATGGCGGCCGAACAGGCGCGCCTCACCGCCAACGTGAAGACTCGCGAGACTGGCTACGACAATCTGTTGGCGCAGTACCAGCTGGCTCGGATCAGCGAGGGTGGTGAGACCGGCGGCGTCCGCATCATCGACCCCGCACCGGTGCCGTACACCCCCGTGTCGCCGCAGCGGAAACGCGCCGTCTTGCTGGCGGCCATCATCGGCGTGCTGCTTGGCCTGCTGTCGGCCGTCGTCGCCGACCGCTTTGACGACTCAGTGCAGACACCGGATGAAGTGCGGCACCGGCTGCACCTGCCGATCCTCGGATCCATTCCGCGCGTTCGTGATACGCTGTTCGGTCGCTCCGAGCGCCAGCGATTCCGATTGATCTCCCACGTGGAGCCCCAATCGCTGATCGCAGAGGCCTTCCGGTCGCTTCGAACGAACATTGCGTTCGCGCGCGCGCATCACGACCTGCGGACGATCGTGCTCACCAGTCCGGGTCCTGGCGATGGCAAGTCGACGGTCGCGTGCAACCTCGCCACGATCTTCGCGCAGCAGGGTCAGCGAACGCTCCTGGTCGATGCGGACCTACGGCGTGCCGTCGTGAACGAGACGTTCGATGTCCCCCGTTCGCCGGGCCTCAGTGATCTCCTCGTCGGCAATGCCCGGCTCGCGCAAGTCGTGAAAGCGGTCGACGTGCCCAACCTCTTCCTCCTGCCAAGCGGGCAGTTCCCACCAAATCCCTCGGAGCTGCTTGGATCGCCAGCCATGCGTGATGTCCTGGAGGAGGCGAAGGCCGGCTATGACATGATTGTCGTCGACTCCCCACCGGTACTGGCCGTGACGGACTCATCCGTCATTTCATTGGTGGTCGACGGGACAATCGTCGTCGTGCGCGTGGGGAAGACGGCGCGTGATGCCGTGCGACGTGCCGTGGCGCAACTCCGTGTCGTAAACGGACGTGTGCTCGGAGCCGTGTTGAACGACGTCGATTTCCGGAGCGGCGTCTATTACGGTGGCTATGGGTACTACTACCAACGGTTCTATGGCGATGGCGACGAGTCGGCAAGCGACATGCAAGGAAATCCGCTGCGCCGCTGGGGGCGCGCGCTCGGCGGGCGTTTGCCGGGCCGCGGGCGGTGAAATAACTTCATGTCGGACTTGATGTTCTGACTCTCGGAGCATTTGCGTGAACATTTCAGTCATTGGGACGGGTTACGTTGGCCTGGTCGTAGGCGCTTGCCTTGCCGAAACCGGGAACTACGTCGTGTGTGCTGACGTCGACCGCAAGAAGATCGAAGGTCTGCGGCACAACCAGCTCCCGATATACGAACCTGGCCTGTTGCCGCTGGTGGAGCGCAACCAGCAGCAGTCGAGACTCACCTTCACCGACGACGTCGCGGCAGCGCTCAGTTCCGCCGGCGTGGTTTTCATCGCGGTCGGCACGCCGCCCGACGAGGACGGATCGGCGGACTTGCGGCACGTCCTGTCGGTCGCCGACCAGATCGGCCGGCATATGATGCGCGAGCTGGTGATCGTTACCAAGTCGACCGTGCCCGTCGGGACGGCTGCCAAGGTGGCCGCGGCTGTGGCCCGACACGCCAGGCATCCGTTCCATCTGTGCAGCAACCCGGAGTTCCTGAAGGAAGGTGCGGCGGTCGACGACTTCCTCAAGCCAGACCGCGTGGTCCTGGGCGTCGAGTCGGATCACGCCCGGAGCGTCATGGCGGAACTCTATGCGCCGTTCGTGCGAACCGGGAAGCCCATCATCTTCATGGACATTCCGTCGGCCGAGATGACGAAATACGCGGCCAACGCCATGCTCGCGACGCGCATCTCATTCATGAACGAGATCGCCGCGTTATGCGAGAAGGTGGGCGCCAATGTCGACCACGTGCGCAAGGGCATCGGCAGCGACCCGCGCATTGGTGCCTCGTTCCTCTTTCCGGGTGCGGGCTACGGCGGGTCGTGCTTCCCCAAGGACGTCAAGGCGTTGGTGCGAACGGCCGCGGAGTGCGAGACGCCGCTCGACGTGCTACAGGCGGTCGAAGACGTCAACGACCGACAGAAGCGGCGGCTCTTCCAAAAGTTGTCTGCCGCGCTCGAGGGGAAACTGCGCGGGGTGCAGGTCGCCGTGTGGGGCCTCGCCTTCAAGCCGCAGACCGACGACATGCGGGAAGCACCGGCCCTCACTCTCATCGAGGAGCTGCTGGATGCGGGCGCTCGTGTCTGTGCCCACGATCCGGTGGCGATCCACGAGGCGAAGCGCCGCTTGGGAGACCGCGTGCGGTTCGTGGAGTCCTACTACGACGCCGTCGAAGGCGCCGACGCCCTTGCCATCGTCACCGATTGGAACGAGTACCGGCACCCGGACTTCGCTCGCATCAAACAAGCGCTGCGCCGGCCCGTGCTCGTCGACGGTCGCAATCTGTACGATCCGGTCAAGATGGCGGAGATGGGCTTTGTGTACGACTCCGTCGGTCGGCCGATGGCGCGACTGGTGGCTCGACCCGCTGCGACGCTGGTCGCCTGACACACATCGAGATCACGTGCGCGTTCTGATCACGGGGGCCGCCGGGTTTCTCGGCTCGCACCTGGCGGACCGGTTTCTGCGCGACGGCCATGCCGTCGTCGGTCTCGACAACTTCGTGACTGGCCACCCGGAAAACATCGCCCATCTCATGGGCTGCGATCGATTCGAGTTCCTCAAGCACAACATCTCGACCTACACGTTCGTCGCCGGTCCGCTCGACGGGGTGCTGCATTTTGCGTCGCCGGCGAGCCCGGTCGATTACCTCGAGCATCCGATCCCGACGCTCAAGGTCGGCGCGCTTGGCACACACAACGCGCTCGGACTCGCGAAGGCAAAATCCGCACGCTTCTTTCTCGCATCGACATCCGAAGTCTATGGGGATCCGCTGGTGCACCCGCAGACGGAGCGCTACTGGGGCAACGTGAATCCCATCGGGCCGCGCGGCGTGTACGACGAAGCCAAGCGATTCGCAGAGGCGATGACGATGGCGTACCATCGGTACCACAGGATGGACACGCGGATCGTCCGCATTTTCAACACCTACGGCCCGCGCATGCGTCCGCGCGACGGACGTGTCGTGTCGAATTTCATCGTGCAGGCGCTGTGCGGGGAACCGTTGACGCTCTACGGCGACGGGAGCCAGACGCGCAGCTTCTGCTACGTTGACGATGAAATCGAAGGGATTTATCGCCTGTTCATGCGCGGCGATAGCGAGCCCACCAATGTCGGCAACCCGGACGAGTACACCGTCCGGCAGCTTGCCGAAGTCGTCCTCGAGGTCACCGGCTCGCACTCGCGCGTGGAGTACCGCCCGCTGCCGGAGGACGATCCCAAAGTGCGGCGTCCGGACATCACGCGAGCCCGCGCGATGTTGGAATGGGAGCCACGCGTGCGTCTCCGCGAGGGCGTCGAGCGGACGGTCGACTACTTCCGCGGATTGCTCGGGTCGGACCGGATGCGATCACACGTCTCCGCCGACGCTCACGACGGCGGATCCTACCGGGGTGTGAGCGGCGCGGCGTGACGACGAGCGTCGGGCGCGCACCGCGTGAGCTCATCGATCTCACGCCCGACGCCGTCGAGCGGGCGCGCGACCGGTTCGCGGTAGGCGATTACCACGCGGCGGTGCTCCTGCTGGAAGGGGCGATCGGCGCGGGGTGTCTCTTCGCGGACGCCTTCAATCTGCTGGGACTGTCGCTCGCGCTCGTGGATCGTCCGCTCGAGGCGCTCACCGCCTTTGACCGCGCCCTCGCCCAGAACCCGCGCTACATCGAGGCCCACCTCAACCGGGCCGTGCTCCTCAACGGGCTCGGACGCACCGCGGAGGCTGAGGCGTCGTTCGCGCTGGCGGAGGAGTTCGGCCGCCCGGACGCGACGGGATACCCAGCGACCATCGGCAACCGCCTGGCGAACGCCCATGCCCACCTGGCGGCCGAGTATCGGAGCGCTGGTGCGCTGGACGAGTCGATCGCGCAGTATCGACGCGCGCTCGAGCTTCGGCCGACGTACGTTGACGTTCGCGTGGCGCTGGCCCGCGTGCTGCTCGATGCGCAACGCTACACGGTCGCCGCTGACGAGCTCGATCAAGTCCTGGCGGCCCAACCAGATCAGATCGAAGCCCTCCTGCTCCGCGGCTTGGCAGCCTATTATGCGGGGGCATTGAATACGGCGAGGGCCAGTTGGGACCGGGCAGCGGTGGCAGACCCTGCCGATCGGCGTGTTGCCGTCTATCGTTCTATGCTGGCCCGGAAGCAGGGTGGACTGTTGGAAGGGTGAACTCCGCCTGCCGATGCCGGGTACGAAGAGTCTAGCGACCTGTCACTGAGCTACCGATGCACCTGTTGTTGTCCGCTCGATCACGTTCATCGCGCGTCGTCCGCGCGTGTGCTGCCGCCTCCGTCTTCGCCGCGGCGGTGCTCGCATCGTGCCATCAGCCGCTCGACATCAAGAAATACCAGGGCACTCCAGAGAAGCTGTATGTCGCGTCGTTGACCGCGTTCAAGAAACACCACTGGGACGACGCGGTCGCAGGATTCGAGAAGCTGACATTGGACCTGCCGGCGCACGACACCTTGCTCGCGCAGTCCTACTATTATCTCGGCCAGGCGCACGAGCACAAGGCAGAGCCGCTCCTCGCGGCCCAGTCCTTTTCGCGGCTCGCGGACGCCTTCCCGGACGACTCGCTCGCGCCACCGGCGCTCTTCGCGGCCGGGCGCGCCTACGAGAAGCTGTGGCATCGGCCGGATCTGGACGCCACCTATGGGCAATCAGCATTGTCCGAATACCAGACGCTCCTGGCGCTGTATCCGAGCTCGCCGCTCAAGGACCAGGCCGACGCCCGCGTCGCCCACTTGCAGGAATGGTTCGCCGAGAAGGACTACGACAACGGGTTGCACTACTACCATCGCAAGGCGTACGACTCGGCGATCATCTACTTCAAGGACGTCGTCAAGAACTATCCCAACGTGCCGATTACCCGGGAAGCGTACGTGCGGCTCGTGGACTCCTATCGGGCCATTCGCTACAAGGAAGACGCGGCCGACGTGTGCAACACGCTGCGCATTACCTATCCCCAGGATCTGCAAGTGCGGGAGAAATGCGGCGCGGCGCCGACCAGTACCGCCGCGCAGCATCCGTAAGGCGCGTCCAGGGCCCCGAGCCCCGTGCGCGTCGGCATCCTCGGGGGCACCTTCGACCCACCGCACGTCGGGCATCTCGATCGCGGCGGCGGACGCCGCCGACGCGCTGGCTCTCGACCAGGTCGTGTTTGTCCCGGCCCACCGCCAGCCGCTCAAGGGCGCCAACGTGCACGCGACGCCGGCTCAGCGGCTGGCGATGACGGAGCTGGCCGTCGGCGACGACGCTCGGCTGGCGGCCACGTCGATCGAAATCGACCGAGGCGGGTTATCTTTCACGGTGGACACGCTGTCGGAATTGGCTCGCCGGTCGCCACACGATGAGCGGTTTCTGCTGATGGGGGCGGACGTCGTTCGTTCGTTTGCCCGATGGCGGGAGCCGCTCGAGGTGATGCGCCTGGCCGAGCTCGTCGTCTGGCAACGGGGAGAGGTGCTCGAGGGCGGCGTGACCGCATGGTTACCGCGCGACCCGACGGGGCGATCGCCGGCCCATCGCGTGCTCAAAGCCCGGCAGATCGACGTATCCTCGACGGAAGTCCGCTCGCGGGTGCGGGCTGGCCAGTCGATTCACGGGTTCGTGCCGGATGCCGTGGGTGCCTACATCCTCACGATGGGGCTGTATCGCGCGGCGGACGATCGAGAGGAAGAGCATGATCAAGGGACTGATCAGTAAGGTCATCGGGACACGGCACGATCGCGAGCGGCGCCGAATTCAGCCGCTGGTGGACGAGATCCGCGAGCACGCCACGCGATTCGCCGAGGTATCCGAGGACGAGTTGCGCGGACAGACCGCCAAGTTTCGTGGCATCATCGCCGAACGCACCGCGGCGCTCGAGAAGCGCGTCGAGGAGCTGAAGGCGGCGAAGCGGAACGCCGCCGACCCGGCTGAGCGCGATCAGATCGACGTGGAGCTGGCCGGCCCCGATGGCCGCGGCGGCGCAGCCGGCGAGCTCCGCGAGACGCTCGCGGACCTTCTCGACGAGATCCTGCCCGAGGCCTTCGCCACCGTGCGAGAGGCGTGTCAGCGCCTCATGGGCACGACGGTGGTGGTGACGGGCCACGAGATGGAATGGGCGATGGTCCCGTACGACGTCCAACTGATCGGCGGCATCCAGCTGCATCGCGGCCGCATCGCGGAAATGGCGACGGGTGAAGGCAAGACGCTGGTCGCGACGCTCCCACTCTATCTCAATGCGCTGCCCGGCAAGGGCACGCACCTGGTCACGGTCAACTCATATCTGGCTCGCCGCGACTCGCAGTGGATGGGCCACGTCTACCGGTACCTCGGCCTGACCGTGGGCTGCATCGACGACACGGAGCCGGGCACCCCCGAACGGCGGGCCGTGTACCAATGTGACATCACGTACGGCACGAACAACGAGTTCGGGTTCGACTACCTGCGCGACAACATGGTCGTGGCCCTCGAGCAGCGGGTGCAGCGCGGCCATATCTACGCCATCGTCGACGAGGTCGACTCGGTCCTCATCGACGAGGCGCGGACCCCGCTGATCATCTCGGGACCGGTCGGCAACGAGAGCGACGCGCAGTACGCCGAGCACAACGCCGCGGTCGGGCGGCTGGTACGCCGCCAGACGGAGATGGTCAATCAGCTCGTGGCCACCGGTGAGCGCGCGTTGGCCGACGGCCAGAGCGGCGACGCCGCGTACGCGCTGTACAAGGCCCAGCTGGGCGGGCCCAAGAACAAGCGCTTGTTGAAGGCGCTGCAGGAGCAGGGCGTCAAGTCGCTCGTGCAGAAGATGGAGCTGGACCACATCGCCGATCGCAGGCTCCCGGCGGCGAAACAGAGCCTGCGCGACATCGAGGACGACTTGCTGTACGTGCTCGATGAGAAGGGTCACACCGTGCACCTGACCGATCGTGGCGTCGACTACATGGCACCGAGCGACCACGACGCGTTCATGCTGCCCGACATCTCGACGACGGTGCACCAGATCGATCACGACGACGAGCTCTCGCCCCAGCAGAAGATCGAGGCGCGCCGCGTGATCGACGCCGAGTACGCGGTCAAGAGCGAGCGCTTGAATATCGTGTACCAGCTGTTGCGAGCGCACGCCCTCTACGAAAACGAGGTGAACTACGTCGTCCAGGACGGCCAGGTCCTGATCGTCGACGAGTTCACCGGTCGCACCATGCCGGGACGTCGCTGGTCCGAGGGACTCCACCAGGCGGTGGAAGCAAAGGAAGGCGTGCAGGTCAAGGGCGAGACGCAGACACTCGCGACGATCACGATTCAGAACTACTTCCGCATGTACGGCAAGCTCGCGGGGATGACCGGCACGGCGGAGACGGAAGAGAACGAGTTCTTTCAGATCTACAAGCTCGAGGTGGCGGTCATCCCGACCAACCGGCCGGTCATTCGGGACGACCGGCACGACCTCGTCTTCAAGACGCGTCGCGAGAAATACAATGCGATCCTCGAGGAGACGCGCCGGTTGAACGGGTTGGGGTACCCGGTCCTCGTTGGCACCGTCAACGTCGACGTCTCGGAGACGCTCGCGCGCATGTTCAAGCGTGCGGGGATGACGCCCAACGTGTTGAACGCGAAATACCACCAACGCGAGGCGGAGATCGTCGCGGCAGCCGGCCAGCCCGGCGGGGTAACGATCGCGACGAACATGGCCGGCCGCGGCACCGACATTAAACTCGGGCCGGGCGTGACGGTATCGAAACCGTCAGTCGTGAAGGATGAAGAGGGCAAGGACGTCGAGATCGAGGAGTGTGGTGGGCTGCACATCCTCGGGTCGGAGCGGCACGAGTCGCGGCGCATCGACCGGCAGCTCCGCGGTCGCGCGGGCCGGCAGGGCGATCCAGGGGCATCGCAGTTCTTCCTGTCGCTCGAAGATGACCTCATGCGGCTGTTCGGCTCCGAGCGCATCGCACGCCTCATGGACCGAATGGGCGCGCAGGAGGGGGAAGTCCTCACCCATCCGCTGATCACGCGATCGATCGAGACGGCCCAGAAGCGCGTCGAGATTCAGAATTTCGAGAGTCGGAAGCGCCTGCTGGAGTATGACGACGTCATGAACCAGCAGCGCGAGGTCGTGTACTCACTGCGAACATTCGCGCTCGAAGGTGGTGAAGAGCTCAAGGGCGAAGCGCTCGAGATGATCGAGAAAGCCGTCAAGCGGCGGATCGAGATGCAGCTCGTCGACGCTGACGACTTCGCGCACGCCGACTTTCGGCTCATCGGACAGGAGCTGCTGCAGCGGTATCTCCTGCTCATTCCCTCGTTCGAGAACGAAGGAGAGGCGCCGACGACGGAGCAAGACGCGCTCCGGGTGGGGACCGACGCGGCTCACGCGGCGTTCGACGCCAAGATGGAGGGTCTCAACGCCTCCGTCTCCAGTGCGGACGGGGCCCCGCGTGACATGGCGGGCGCGGTGCTCGCGCACGTCATGCTCGGCGTGCTCGACGAGAAGTGGAAGGATCACCTCTACGATCTCGATCAGCTGCGCAACAGCATTCGGTATCGGGCGTGGGGACAGCGGGATCCGCTGATCGAGTACAAGCATGAGGCCTACACCATGTTCGAGGACCTCATGCACGACATTCACAGCACCTTTGCCGAGCGGTTCCTGCGGGCCCAGATCGTGTTCAGCGCACCACGGCAGCCGGGCGGGCCCGGCGGGCCGCCGGGCTCGGGACAGCAGGGCGGTCAGGCTGCAGGCCGTGGCCCGCGGAGGCGCTACAACGCCTTGGGGATCCTCGAGGACGTCCCGGAGGAAGAGAGTGCGCCGGCTTCCGGCAACGGGGAGGTCGACGTCGGACCCAGTGAGCCACCAGCCAGTCACCCCGTCGCGCGGCCAGAGCCCACCCTCGTCGCTGCCGGCGGTCGGGCCCGTCCGCTCGCTGCCACCGGGCCGGCAGCCGTGGCCGACTGGTCGTCCGTCGGCCGCAACGACCCCTGCCCCTGTGGCTCGGGAAAGAAGTACAAGAAATGTCATGGGACGGGCGCCGTCGGTCGTGGATAGGGCCGACCCAAGGGGGGATTGGGGGTCATTGGTCGGCGGCTGGTGAACGGCACGGGCTACTACACCGCACGGAAATCCGCTCATGGGCGGGTAGGGGCGACGCAATGCGTCGCCCTCTCGCGCCGTCCGCACGATGCCACCTCTATGCCCGGTAGGGGCAACGCAATGTGTCGCGCTTCTGACCGGCGGCGCCGTGATGAGGCCACGGTCCCATGATGGCGCGACGACGGGGGGCGGATTTTATACAGGGCCGCCGTGTCGGCCAAGCGTCGCCAGCCGAGGCCCGTTCCGGAGAACGGGCCTACCGGAGTACTGACGAACTCGCTAGCCATGCGCTCGCCATCCGCGAGTTGCCGCCCTCGGACCGGCCCCGAGAGCGGCTCCGGCGGCTCGGAGCCGGCCAGCTAGCAACGGCCGAGCTCGTAGCGATCCTGGTCGGTAGCGGCGCGCCTGGGTACTCAGCCCTCGCCTTGGGGTACGAGATTATGCGGCGCTGTGGGGGGTCGCTTCGCGCGCTCGGCGGGCGACCCGTGGCGGAGTTGACGGCGATTCCGGGCGTCGGCCCCGCAAGAGCCACGGTCGTTCACGCCGCGCTCGAGCTGGCGCGGCGCTGGTCGGTCGAAGCGGCGGGGCCCAGGCCCGCAGTACGAGGACCGTCGGACGTGGCCGCCATCATGGCCCCGCGTTTGACGGACCTAGCGGTAGAGGAACTCCATGTGCTAATACTCGATTCTCAGCATAGGATGGCTCGGGACGTCACCGTGACACGGGGACTCTTGAATTCGTCGCCCGTACACGCACGCGAGGTATTCAGGGAGGCCATTGCCGAATGCGCCGCGGCGGTCGTGCTGGTCCACAACCACCCCAGCGGTGATCCCGCGCCGTCCGCCGACGACCTGCGTGTCACGGCCGACCTCGTGGCCGGCGGCCGCGTGGTCGACATCCCCGTGCTCGATCACGTCATCGTGGCGCGCGGGGGATATGTGAGCCTGGCCGAACAGCGAATGCTCGACGCACCCCTTCCCGGTCGCACGACGGAACGACTATGACGGCAGTCGCGCTGCGAGAAATCATCCCCAACTGGCATATCGTCGACGAGCGCCGGGCCGAGCGACTCGACGAGGACCTGCTCGCGCGCGCGTATCGATACAGCGAGCGCGCGCACCTCGGGCAGAAGCGCTTTTCCGGGGAGGATTACGTCTCGCACTGCGTGGAGGTCGCGAAGATTCTCGCGGATCTGCAGCTCGACTCGGTCACCGTCGCGAGCGGACTGATCCACGACGTCGTCGAGGATACCGCGGTCACGGTCGAGGATGTCGAGCGCGAGTTCGGTCGCGAGATCGCCGACATCGTCGACGGGCTCACCAAGATCGGCACGCTGCCCGCGCACTCCTCCCAGGAACGTCAGGTCGAGAACTACCGCAAGCTGCTGCTGTCGATCGCGAAAGACGCGCGCGTGATCCTGATCAAGCTCGCCGACCGGCTGCACAACATGCGGACACTCGAGTACCTGAGCCCCGACAAGCAGCGGCGCATCGCTCAGGAGACGCGCGATCTCTATGCCCCGCTCGCCCACCGCTTCGGCATGGCGAAGATGCGGTGGGAGCTGGAGGATCTCGCGTTCAAGCACCTCGAGACGGATGAGTACCGGGCGCTGGCAAAGCTCGTGGCGCAGAAGCGCGCGGAGCGGGAATCCTTCATCGCGCAGCTCGCCGATCCACTCGCCGACGAACTGCGCGCGGCCGGCATTCGCGATGCGGACGTCACCGGGCGTCCGAAGCATCTGTGGTCCATCCACAAGAAGATGATCAAGCGCGGCAAGCCGTACGAGGAGATCTACGATCTGCTCGCCATCCGCGTGCTCGTCAAATCGGTGTCCGACTGCTATCACGCGCTGGGCGTGATCCATGATGGGTGGACGCCGCTCCAGGAGCGCATCAAGGACTACATCGCGCAGCCAAAGTCCAACGGCTATCAGTCGCTGCACACGACCGTCTTCGGACCTGGCAGGCAGCTCTTCGAGATTCAGATCCGAACGCGCGACATGCATCGCACCGCGGAGTTCGGGATCGCCGCGCACTGGCTGTACAAGGACGGCACGAAGAGCGCGGACGAGCTCGAGCGTCACCTCTCCTGGTTCCGGCAGGTGCTCGAGCTGCAGCTCGACGCCAAGACGCCGGACGAGTTCCTGGAATTCCTGAAGCTCGACCTCTATCAGGACGAGATTTTCGTGTTCACGCCGACGGGCGATGTGATTCGGCTCCCGAAGGGCGCGACGCCGATCGACTTCGCGTTTGCCGTACACACGGAGATCGGGCTGCATTGCCAGGGCGCGAAGATCTCCGGCAAGATCGCGCCGCTGTCGCGCGCGCTGAAGAACTCCGAGACCATCGAGATCCTGACGGCACCGACGGCGCGGCCGAGTCGTGACTGGCTCGCTCACGTCCGGACGGGACGCGCGCGCCACAAGATCAGGCAGTGGCTCAAGCACGAAGAGCACGCGACGTCGACGAAGCTCGGTCGGGACATTCTCGATCGCGAGATCAAGCGTCGCCGCCTGCCGAAGCCTGACGACGCCGACCTGCTCCGCGCGGCGCACCTGCTCAATCTCACCGACGTGACGCATCTGCTCGCGTCGCTCGGGCAGGGCGATGTGCACGCGCTCCAGCTGCTCAAGATCCTCCACCCCGACCTGGACCACACCGACGCGGCGCGACCCACCGCGGTCGAGCGGCTCGTCGATCGGCTCCGACGCTCATCCAAGGGTGTACGCATTCAGGGCGCCGACGGACTGATGGTGCGGTACGCGCAGTGCTGTCAGCCCGTGCCCGGTGATCCCGTCGTCGGATACGTCACGCGCGGCCGCGGCGTGAGCATCCATCGCGGCGACTGTCCCAACCTCCTCGTGCTTGCGCACGAGCCCGAGCGCCGCCTGGAGATCGATTGGCAGGAGATGGAGGGGGAGCGCTTCACGGTGCGACTCACCCTGTCCGCCAACGATCGTCGCGGGCTGTATGCCGACATCGCTGCGGCCGTGAGCGCCACCGGCACCGACATCAAGAGCATGGAGCTGCGCACCGTCGACGGCCGTGTCACTGGCTCTGCGCTCGTCGAGGTCGAGAACCTGGCCCACCTGGAGCGGATCATCAAGGCGGCCCGGAAGGTGAAGGGCGTGGCCGAGGTGGCGCGCCGGGAGCACATAGGGGAAGAGGGGTGAACTGCAGGGATCGGGGGTCAGGGGTCAGGGACCAAACTTTAAGGCCAGCTACAGAACACCGTGACTGGCCTCGCGATTTGTTCCCTGACCCCTGACCCCTGACCCCTGACCCCCGACCCCTGCCCTTTATCTTTCCCCCATGCCCGCGGCCCGATTCGACCTGCAAGCTCCGTTCACTCCGGCAGGCGACCAGCCGCGGGCGATCGCGGAGCTGAACACGGGGCTCGAACGAGGCGACCGGTTCCAGACGCTGCTCGGGGTCACCGGATCGGGCAAGACGATGACCGTCGCGAACGTGATCCAGGCGTACGGCCGCCCGACGCTCGTGCTCTCGCACAACAAGACGCTGGCGGCGCAGCTGTATGGGGAACTCAAGAGCTTCTTCCCGCACAACGCGGTCGAGTACTTCATCTCGTACTACGACTACTACCAGCCGGAAGCGTACGTCCCCACGACGGATACGTACATCGAGAAGGACGCCTCCATCAACGAAGACATTGATCGTCTCCGGCTGCGAGCGACCTCGAGCCTCATGGAGCGCGACGACGTCGTCATCGTCTCGACGGTGTCGGCGATCTATGGCCTCGGCGATCCCGAGACGTACCGGGAGACGATGCTCACGCTCTCCAAAGGGCAGCGCATCGCTCGAGACGATGTACTCAGAGCGCTCGTTCGCATTCAATACTCACGCAACGACGTGGCGTTCGACCGCGGCACCTTTCGCGTGCGCGGAGACACCGTCGAGATCTTCCCGGCATACGAAGAGCAAGGCGTCCGAGTCGAGATGTGGGGCGACGACATCGAGCGCATCTCGAAGATCAATGTGGTGACCGGAGAGACGATTGCCTCGCTCGAGCGCACCGCGATCTACCCGGCGAAGCACTTCATCACCTCCCGGCCAACCGTCGAACGGGCGATCGCGCTCATCCGCTCGGAGCTCGCGGGTCGCCTGGACGAGCTTCGACGGGAGAACAAGCTGCTCGAGGCCCAGCGCCTGGAGTCGCGGACGAACTTCGACATCGAGATGATGCTCGAGATCGGCACGTGTGCCGGGATCGAGAACTATTCGCGCCACCTGAGCGGCCGGGGCGCGGGTGAGCGGCCGGCGTGCCTCTTCGACTACTTCCCCGAGGACTTCCTCGTTGTCATCGACGAGTCGCACGTCACGCTGCCGCAGGTTCGCGGCATGTACAACGGCGACCGCGCGCGCAAGCTGACGCTCGTCGAATACGGCTTTCGACTGCCCAGCGCCCTCGACAACCGGCCACTCGTCTTCGATGAGTTTCTGGCGCTCACGCCCCACGCGATCAATGTCTCGGCCACGCCCGGTGAGCTGGAGCTCGAGCTGTCACAGGGCGTCGTCGTCGAGCAGATCATCCGGCCCACGGGACTCATCGATCCCGAGATCGAGGTGCGGCCGGTCCGCGGCCAGGTCGATGACCTGCTGAACGAAATCCGGATCCGCGAGCGCCTCGGCGAGCGTGTGCTCGTCACGACCCTGACCAAGCGCATGGCGGAGGATCTCACCGACTATCTGCAACAGGTCGGCGTCCGCGTGCGCTACATGCATTCGGATATCGACGCGATCGAGCGCATGGAGATCGTTCGCGGACTCAGGCTCGGTGAGTTCGACGTACTCGTGGGCATCAATCTCTTGCGTGAAGGCCTCGATCTCCCCGAGGTGTCGCTGGTCGCCATACTCGACGCCGACCAGGAAGGCTTTTTGCGGAGTGACCGGTCGCTCATTCAGACGGTGGGCCGGGCGGCTCGGCACGTTTCCGGACGCGCCGTGTTCTATGCGGATCGCGTCACGGGCTCGATGCAGCGAGCGATCGATGAGACCGCGCGCCGGCGCACGCTGCAGAGCGCATACAACACGGAGCACGGCATCACAGCACGGAGCGTCGTGAAGAGCGTCGATCAGGTCCGGTTCATCACGCGAGTGGCCGACGCGCGGGTCGCGCGTGAGGAGCGCGCGGCGCGCCGCGCAGGGGACGGCGCGGCAACTGTCGATCGCGCTGCGCTGATCGCTCGCCTCGAGCGAGAGATGCAGGAGGCAGCTGCGGCGCTCGATTTCGAGACGGCCGCGCGGATCCGCGACGAGCTGTTCGACATTCGCGCGCTGGGCGGACGCCAGTCTGGAGAAGCCGCGGCGTCCACTGGGACTGCGGGGCGACGCCGCGGGATGACGATCGCCGCCGACAACTGATGTAACACGGTGACCGACTCCGCTCACGTGGGGCCTCACGTCGTGCCCCAACAGGCGGTTCGCGGCCGCCTGGCACTCACGTTGGGCGAGCTGGTCGCATGGGGTGAAGCTCTGGGTCGCGCCGCCCGGCCGCCGCTCGTGATCGGCCTCTCGGGGCCGCTGGGGGCGGGGAAGACAGTCCTGGTGCAAGCGATTTGCCGCGGCTATGGCGTCATCGACGCAGTGACCAGCCCGACCTTCGCCCTGGTACACGAGTATGCCGCGCCACGCTCAGCGGTCTATCACATTGATTTGTACCGCATTGCCGGACCCGAGGAGCTCACCGCACTCGCATGGGATGAGATCGTGAGCGCGCAAGCAATGGTGCTCGTCGAGTGGCCGGAGCGGGCCGGGGCACGCATGCCGTCGGGCCACCTGCCGATTGATCTGGAGTACGTACCCGGCGACAACGACCGCCGGTATCTCCTCGCGGGGTAGGGATGACGGAGGCGCTGGGACCGTCGCTCGTGATCGAGGCGTCGACGTCGCGCGGAAGCGTGGCGCTTGTGGCGCTGGATCGCGTCCTCGCGGAAGAATCGGTGGCAATGCGCGGCGAGCACGCCGAACGACTCCTCCCGGCGGTGGCCCAGATGCTCGAGCGCAGCGACGTGCGAGTCGCGGACTTGAGCGCGGTAGTCTGTGGCACGGGGCCGGGAAGCTTCACAAGTCTGCGGGTCGCAGCCGCTATTGCCAAAGGGCTGGTCGAGGGCGGCACCATGCGAACGGCGCGACCGTTGGCGAGCGTCCCGTCGCTGGCCTTGATCGTCGCCGGCGCGAGCGACCGTCTCGAGCCCGGTCTCTACCTCGCGGCGGTGGACGCACTGCGGGGGGAGCGATACGCTGCGCTCGTGGAGGTCGGGGAGGGCGAGATTCGACCGCAGGGGATGTGGCGTCGGCTCGCTGCGACGGATCTCGGTCGCTGGGCCGAAGAGGTCGGGGCGCACGTGATCGGGCCCGGGTGTACCATTGATGCGTGGCCAAAGGCGTCCGGCATCACACGGCTGTGGCCCGCTGTCGTGCCAGTCGACACGGCGTCGTGGGAACCGGACTACGGCCGGCCGGCGGAAGCAGAGGCGCGTCGCATTGCCGCCGCAGCTCGTGGACCCGGCGCGTGATGGCCGGTGAGGTGACCGCGGCACGAATTCGCCCTGCGACATCGGCCGACCTCGATGGCGTCGTGGCCATCGAGCGCACGTCGTTCTCTGATCCGCCGTGGTCGCGAGCCGCGTTCGCGTCACTGATCGGCGATCCGCAGGGACAGTTTCTCGTCGCGATCATCGAGGACCCGGCGACGGTCGCGGGACTGCCAGGATCGCGTTCGGAGCGCTCCGTGGTCGTCGGGTACGTCGTGACGTGGGTCGCGGCTGAGGAGGCTGACCTCTCCAACCTGGCCGTCGCGCCGCAGATGCGACGCCGCGGGCTCGGTGGCCGTCTCCTCGATGCAGCAATCGACAGTGCGCGGGCCGCCGGTGTCCGAGCGCTGTATCTGGAGGTCCGGGAATCCAACGCGATCGCCCTCCGCCTGTATGCGTCGCGCCGATTCGCCGCTGTCGGCCGCCGCCAGCGCTACTACCGGCAGCCAGTCGAGGATGCGCTGATCCTCTGCCTCGACGTGTCGTCACCCTCCGGTGCCTGATGGCCGCGCTATGACGGCGATGCGTTCTCGCGATGGCACCACGTGGCCGACATGGGAGTAGATTCCACCATGCCCAGAGAAGCGACCAACGGCCGGGAGGGGACGTGAGTCGGAGTTTGAACAAAGCATGCTTGATCGGCAACGTGGGACAGGATCCGGAGCTCCGCACCACGGCGAACGGCGTCCGCGTAGCCAACTTCTCGCTGGCGACGAGCCGATCATGGAGCGGCCCGTCAGGAGACAAGCAGGAGAAGACGGAGTGGCACAAGTGTGTGGTGTGGAACGCGCAGCGCGGGACCGGCGGCGGCTTGGTCGAAGTCGTCGAGAAGTACGTGCGCAAAGGCGAGAAGCTCTACGTCGAGGGCCGGATCGAATACCGGCAATACCAGGATAAGGAAGGGCAAACCCGCTACGTGACTGAGATCAACGTGCGCGAGTTGCTCTTGTTGGGCGGCCGGGGTGGCGCGGCCGACTTGGAGAGTGCGTCAGGATCGACCGCGGCCGGCCGCAGCCGCCCGGCTCCCGCACGCACCGCCGCTGGTGGCCGCGCCGCGTCCAGTGGGACCGCCGGCGAAGGCGGGGGCGAAGACTTCGAGGATTTCCCCGGGGCGCTTGAGGAAGAGGACGACGACTTGCCGTTTTGACCGCACGGTAAACGTACGTTTCTGAAGGCCGGTTGCGGCGCATCGCAACCGGCCTTCTTCGCTTGGATCGCGAGCTCAGCCGTTTCTCCCTGACCCGTTCCGTCGTCTCCTCTGGACAGCCGACTCGGGCCTGACGCCCGGGCATGGCGCAATTGCTGGCGGCGGTCGGGCCCCCAAAGGGGTCGCTGCCGCGCCCCGTGGGGGACCGACTAATGAAGGGAATGAGCCGAGCAGTACGGACCTGCGTGCGCAGCAGCCTCGTCGCCGTCGCGATAGTCGGTGCGCTGGCTACGACAGCGCGGGCGCAGGACTCGACGTTGGCGAATGGTGTCCGGACGCACGCGGTTCGTGCGGGCGAGACGCTGTGGGACATTGCACAGGCATACCTCGGGGACGGGGACCTGTGGCCGGAGATCACACGGCTCAACCCGCGCCTCGTACAAGATCCGCACTGGATCTTCCCGAACGAGATCCTGCGGATCCCGCCGCGGCGGCCGGGGATGCCGGACAATACCGCGCTCGCAGCCGCAGCGCCGACCGCACAGCCGCCGGCGTCACAACCGGGTGCGCAGTCCGCTGCTCCTCCGACGCCGACCCCGCCGCCGAGCGCGGCGCCAGAGACGCCCGCCGTCGCGGCGGCTCCGGCGGAGCCTGACACCGAGGGCAACGCGCCCGCCGCGAATGACGAGGGATCCGCATCTGCGCCCGGTGCGACGCTCTTCAACCATCCGCCGCAGGGACAGAACCTGTTTGCGGCGGGCGGTCGCACCGGCGGGATCGTGGCGCACCGTCGTGAGGGCGTCGCCGCCGGCGACCACAATGGCGCGCCGTACCTGGATCGTGACGGCGGCCCGAGGAATGCCGGCGAGGTGGTGGGCGTGGTCGATCTGTCGAGTATCATCAACGCCGCCGAGGTCGAGCACTACGGCTTGGGTCAGGAGCTGTACATTAGAATGCCGCGCGGAAGCCGACCGGAGGTTGGCCAGCGCTACTACACCTATGCACTCGGCGAGTCGTTCGGCGATCACGGCCAGGTCATTGAACCGACCGGGATCGTCACGGTGACCCAGGCTGGCGGCGGCAACGTCGCAACGGTCGCCCGGATCACCCAGCAGTTCGCGTACATGCAGCTGGGGCAGGGTGTGCTCCCCGTGGATCCGGCGATCCTGCCGAATTCGGCGCCGGCTCCGCTGACCGGTGGCGCCCAGGCACACGTCGTCTGGGTGGAGCACAACCAGGTGCTCCCCACGGTCGGGTTTTACGTCGTCCTCGATGCGCCAACCAACAAGGGAAGCGTGCGTGTGGGAGACCAGCTCACGCTCTTCCGGCCTCGCGAGAAGCTCGAGTCCACGCGAGGCGACATGATCCTTCCGGAGAGCGACATCGCCATCGCGCAGGTCGTGCGCGTCACCCCCTACGGGATTTCCGCCGTGATCATCGCGCAGGACCAGCCAGCAGTGGAACCAGGGGTCACCGCGCGAGTGACGGCACGGGTGAACGCGGGGCAGTAGGACAACAACAGGGGTCAGGGGTCAGGGGCCAGGGTTCAGGGGAACACCAAGGGGGCCAGCGATGGTGACGTCGCTGGCCCTTGGTGTTTGTCGTAGTTCCCTGACCCCTGATCCCGCCGTTCATGTTCACCCCGATGCCGCGTCTCGCTCCATTAGATTAGCCCTACCAATGATCGTCGTCCTCTCCCTCCTGATCGCGGTGACGTGCTACGCGGCCGCAGCCGCGTTGGCGGTCACGCCGCTGGCCCGTCCGATCGGGCCGCCGGTGCATGGCGTCGTGGCCGTGTTGGGGGTCGGTGTGCTGGCGCACCTCATCGCGCTCAGTGTGAGCGCGTATGGGGCGCATGAGCTACCCATTGCAGGGCTTGGTCCGGCACTGTCGGTCGCCGGGCTGACCCTGGCACTCGTACTGCTGCTCGCCGAGTCGTGGGCGCGTGACGTGGTCTTGAGCCTGATCGGGGCCCCTCTGGCGGCGGGCGTTACGGCGGCGGCTGTGATGCTGGGTTGGCGTCCGGCCGGACAGCCACAGGGCGCACAAGGTGCGTGGCTCGCCTCGCACGTAGCCGTCAGCTTCATTGGCATTGCGGCGCTCGCGACGGCAGCGGCCGCGGGCGCGTTGTACCTGGTCGAGCGTCGAGAATTGAAGTCGCGACGCTTCGGCTCTGTCTTTCGATCGTTCCCTCCGCTGGAGACGCTCGATCGCGTGAACCACCTCGCCGCGCTCGTTGCATGGGTGGCGTTGACGCTGGGGATGGTGCTGGCCGTGAGCTATACCATTGCGTATGGCCAGACGGCCGATGCGCAAGTCGTGTGGGGCGGCGTTGCGTGGTTGGCCGCGGCCGCGCTGGCAGGCACGCGACAGTGGGGAGGGTGGCAAGCGCGGCGCGCGGCGCTGGCGTCAACCATCGCGTTCGGGGTCGTTGTCGCGTCATACTTCGCCGCGCGCGCGTGGGCCGCACGCCCGGGGCATTTCCTCTGATGCGCGTGGGGGACCGGCGCCTCGCCTGGGCGCCTCAGCTTCGCGCGCGGGACCGTGGCGCGTGAGTGGCTACCCCGTGCTGCTCGAGGGAACTCGAATCGAAGCGCTTGTGGTGGGCGGTGGAACGGTCGCGTGGCGCAAGGCGCGCGTGCTCCTCGAATGCGGGGCGCATGTGCGGATGGTTGCGCCCCGGATCTGTCCAGCAGCGCGCGAAGGCGCACTCGCCTTCGCGAAGCTCTCCCTCTTCGAACGTGCGTACGCGAGTGATGACATTGGGAGCTCCACGCTCGTCGTCGCCGCGACGAATGTGCGGGCGGTGAACGCGCAGGTGACCGCTGACGCGTCTCGGGCATGTCGGCTCGTCAATGTCAGCGACGCGTCTGCCGACGGACACTTCGTGACCGTTGCCACGTACCGTGCGGACCCGCTCGTCGTCGGCGTGTCGTCCGGTGTTCCGCAGGCTGCTGCGCGAATTCGCGATGCCATCGCGACACGATTCGATGCGCGGTATCGCGTGGCCGTGTCGGCGCTCTCGGCGTTGCGGCGTCGGCTCCTGTCGGGTGGCGATGCCGTGGGTTGGCGAGCCGCCGAATCGGCATTGATTGATGATCGATTCTGCACGCGGGTCGAGGACGGTACGTTCGCGGCGGGGCTCGCCGAGTGGGAGGCCGGAGCGGCGAACCGCCCAGGACGGCGGACATGACCCTGGTCACCGCCGGCATCAACCATTGGACCGCGCCCATCGAGGTGCGGGAGCGCTGCGTCTACACCGCGCGCGAGGTCGTGCCGGCGATCGCGGAGCTTCGCAGAGCCACGGGTGCGCGAGAGTGCAGCGTCCTCTCGACCTGCAATCGCACCGAGTTTTATCTCCTCGAAGGAGGAGGTGACTCCGCATCAGCCATCTGGACGCTGCTGTCAGAGCGCCTGGGCCGCGCCGCGGAGCCGTACGGGTACGTCCGGCGCGATCGCGATGCGGCCCGGCACCTGATGCGGGTCGCAGCCGGACTCGACTCGATGGTGTTGGGCGAAGCCCAGATCACCGGCCAGGTCCGCGAGACGTGGGAGCTGACGCGCGGACAGACAGGTCCGGTGCTCAATCGGCTGTTTCAGAGCGCCCTGTCCGTCGCCGGTCGCGTGCGTGCCGAAACGGCGATCGGTCGCGGAGCGGCATCGGTGAGCTCGGCGGCGGTCCTGCTCGCGAAGAAGATCTTTGGCTCGTTGCAAGGGCGGCGCGCGATGGTCCTGGGGGCGGGAGAGATGGCGGAGCTGGCGTTGCAGTGTTTGCTCGCCGAGGGCGTGCGCGCTGCGCTGGTGGCAAACCGGACGTTCGAGCACGCCGAGGAGATGGCGCGGCGCCACGGCGCGGTTGCGCTGCACTACCATGACTGCTGGTCGCAGCTCGGTACAGTCGATCTCCTGATCTGCTCCACCGCTGCGCCCCACCATGTAGTCACTCGCGGGCAGGTCCGCGACGCACTGGCGGACCGTGGCGACCGCCCGCTGTGCATCCTCGACATTGCGCTCCCGCGTGACGTCGCGGCGGACGTGGGAGAGCTCGAGAACGTCTTCCTGTATGATCTCGACGACCTGCGCGCGGTCGTCGCAGCCAATGTCGATCTCCGGCGAGCCGAGCTGCCATCTGCGGAACAGATGATCGAGGACGAGGTGGACCGGTACTGGCACTGGCTGGCCGGACTCGCCGCAGTGCCCGTGGTCGCGAGCGTGCGAACAACGATGGAACGCCTGCGCTCAGACGAGTTGCGAGAGCTGCTGCGCCGCATTGGCGAGCTCACGCCTAAGCAGCGGGAGGCCATCGAGCACTTCTCTCGGGCGCTCATGAACAAGTTCCTTCATCAGCCCTCCGTGCGCCTGCGCGCCGCGGCCGCGACGACGGAAGGCATGGGAGTCGTCGAAGCCGCGAGATACCTGTTCGCGCTGGATGAGTCGCGGCCCACGGACTCGGAAACAGAAGTGTGGGCGCGGCGCGGAGGCAGTGAGAGGCAGGCGACGAGTGAGCGTGCCGACGCGCGTGTCGACCGTGATCCGGACGACGTTCGCTCGTCACCCGAGGAGCGCACGCGAAACGGCCCGGCCGATGCCAGATCGCCCCGGGACAACGTCATCACCCACCAGACAGAGGCGAGGCCGTAGATGGCGCAACGGGTGCTGGTCACCGGCGGTGCGGGGTTCATCGGCTCGCACGTCGCGGATGCGTTCTTGACTGCCGGCTATGCCGTCACGGTGCTTGACAACCTCGCGACTGGACGCCGCGAGAACGTGCCGGGGGCCGCCACCTTCGCGGAGCTCGACGTCACCGCGCCGGAGACGGCCGCGTTGATTCGGGACGAGCGCTTCGACGTGATCGCCCACCTCGCGGCCCAGATCGACGTGCGGCGCAGCGTGGCGGACCCCATGTTCGACGCCCACACGAATGTGCTGGGAGCACTGCGGGTCCTCGAGGCCGTGCGTGGTGGTCCGGCCCGAACCCGCGTCATCTTCGCGTCGACCGGAGGGGCGCTGTACGGCGACTTTGCCACACCGCCGAACGCCGAGACCGTGCCGAAGGATCCGGACTCTCCGTACGGGATCGCGAAGTTGAGCGTGGAGTACTATATGTCGTACTTCGGACGTATCCACGGTCTCGAGACGATCGCGCTCCGGTTCGCGAATGTCTACGGACCGCGGCAAGACCCTCACGGCGAAGCGGGCGTTGTTGCGATCTTTTGCGCGCGGCTCCTGGAGGAGCGGCCACTTACGGTATTCGGCGATGGGCGGCAGACCCGTGACTACGTCTACGTGAAGGATGTCGCCCTGGCTAACGTGGCGGCCGCGCAGTGTTCGCTCCAAGCGGCTGGACGGGTCGACGACCGTGCCTTCAACATCGGTACGGGCGTTGAGACCTCCGTGAAAGACCTGGCGGCGACGTTGGGGCGGGCGGCCCGCCAGACGCCCAAGATCGAGTTCGCGCCGCCACGCGCGGGCGAGCAGCTGCGCTCCGCCGTCGCGGTGGAGAAGGCGGCGACTGGCCTCGGGTGGCGGCCCCGCATGACGCTGGAACAGGGACTCGCCGAGACGTATCAATGGTTTTCGGCGCGTCTCGCAGGAGAGGTGGCGGCTGGCGGCCGCCGATGACACCTCAGCTCGAGCGCGACTGCCGAACGGCAACGCGCATACATGGGAGAGGAGTGGCGAATGGAGCGTACTGAACGGATGGCCGTTGGGCCGCAGGGGACCGCATGATCGGCGGCATGCTGCTGCAAGTCGCGACGGCGGTGCCAAACTCGGCGTGGGGACTGGTCCTCGGATCGACACCCGTGACCAAGGGCATCGTCATCCTGCTCGCAGCCCTCTCGTTGTTCAGCTGGACCGTGATGTTTGCGAAGTGGGCGGAGTTCGCGAGCGTCCGGCGCCGCTCCGCAAAGTTCCTCGCGAAGTTCGAGCACGTCGAGCGCTTCAACCAGGCCCTCTCGATCGCCGCGCGGGAAAACCCGAATCCGTACACACGGGTGCTCCGTCGCGCATCCGAGTTCCTGACGCAGGGCGACATCGGGCACGCCGCCGGCTCGCCACGCGGCTCGGGCGGAGTCGCTGCCGTGGCGACGCAGGAGTTGAGCGCGTCACAGGTGGAGGCGCTGCGGTTGATCCTCGACTCCGAGGTCAACTCCGAACGCGACCGGCTCGCCCGCTTCATCCCAGCACTCGCGACGATCGGATCGGTCAGTCCGCTGATTGGTCTGCTCGGCACCGTGCTCGGGGTCATCGATGCGTTCGTGGGCATCGCGACCCGCGGCTCGGGCAACATCGGGGCAGTGGCGCCCGGTGTGGCCGAAGCACTGATCGCCACGGCCGCCGCACTCTCGGTGGCGATCCCCGCGGCGTTCGGCTACAACATCTTTGCGAACCGGCTGAACGGATTCGAGAGCCAGCTCGATGGCTTCGGCACGTCGGTGATTGCGCTCATCGTCCGTGACTATGCGTCGTGATCTAATGCACATTCGGTGCGGACGGCGCTGGTGGACGACGCATGGCGTCGCCCCTACCAGCCCGTCAGTTGGCCTGTGCGGTCGGCGAGGCCGTGTGTCGTTCCCGGACCCTGGACTCCGGATCCCCGACCCCTTGGGGTTCGCCTGACATGGCTCTCCATTGGCGCCGCAAATCACGCACTCCGCTCAACGCGGAGATCAACGTCGTCAGCCTGATCGACGTCATGATGCTGCTCATGATCATCTTCATGATCACCGCGCCGATCATGCAGGGTGGGGTCGATGTCGCGCTGCCGAAGGCCAAAGCGACACCGCTGGAGGAGAAGAGCGGCCTGGTCGTGACGATCAACGCGAAAGGCGAGATCTACGTCGACCAGACGAAGCTCAGCTACAACGAGTTCCGTGCCAGCTTTGCCGCGCTGTCGACGCGGCGCGCCAAGCAAGGCGTGTACCTCCGGGCCGACCAGTCGGTCCCGTATGGGACGGTCGTCCAGGTGCTCGCGGTGATGCGGAGTGCGGGAGCGCCGAACGTCGGGCTCGTGGCGGAGCCGGAGGATATCAAGTAGTGGCGGCGCAGTCTCCGCGGCTCGTGCTGCCGTTTGGCGCCGCCGCGGCGCTGCACGTGGGGATCATCGCCACGATTCTGGTGCTGTCGCATCGTCCGGCAGTCGTCCTGCCGCCGATCTACCGCGTCGACATCATCGGCGCTCCGCCTGCACCCAAGCCGGCTGCAGGTGTCGTCCCCACGACGCCAGCGCCGCCGACGCCGCAGACGAAGACGCCGCCGCCCCCGGCCCACGCGACGCCTCCGAAGGAAAACGTCGCGCCAGTACCGAAGGCCGCATCCAAACCGCCACCTCCCAAGGCGACGCCTACACCGGCCACGACCAAGGCGGCGCCGCCGACCGCGAAATCACCCCCTGCGGCCTCGAAGTCCGGGGGCGCCGGGGCGGACGTCGCCAACGTCCACATTGAAGGCGTCGAGTTTCCGTACCCCTGGTATCTCGAGAACATTGTCCGGCAGGTCGCGCTCAATTTCTCGCCCGACAACCCAGCGGCAAATCTGCATGCCGAGGTGGCATTTCTCATCAAGCGTGACGGCACCGTCGTCGATATCCGTTTCGTGGAGCGATCGTCCGATTATGGCTTTGATCTCGAAGCCCAGGGTGCCATCGAAAAGGCAGCGGGATCGTTCGGGGCACTCCCCGAGGGTTTTCCCGATGATGTGCTGCCAGTCGTTTTCAGCTTCGATCCGAGGTTACTACACTGATTCGCTCAACTCTCCGCGGCGCGTCCCTGGTCGTGCTCACCGGCTGCGCGATCGCGTCGTTAGCTCGACCCGCCGCTGCACAGGACACCACCCGCGGCGTCCGTATCGGCCTGCGGTATACGCCCGGCACGAAGCCCGGCGTCGTCGTCCTGCCGATCCCCGGTGTGGGTGGTGACTCGGCACGTGCAATCCTGCAGCGAGACCTCGATTACGACGACGCCGTGCAGCTGATTTCGCTCGCAGACTCCGGCACCCTCGTAGCGAGTGTGAACTATCCGCTGTACGACAAGCTGGGGGCTGCGGCGGTCGTGCAGGCGTTTCTCGCTCCCAGCTCCCTGCACGTCATTGTGCACGACGTGGCGGGCCGCAAGGTCGCGCAAGTGCGCGACTTTGCCGTGCCTTCCGCTGTCAATTCGCCGGATTGGCGGATGGCTATCCACGGCGTGTCCGACGAACTAAACCTTTGGTTGACGGGCGCCAGGGGCGTGGCGCAGACGCGGGTATCCTTTGTTCGTGACGGGCAGATCTATATCGTCGACAGCGATGGCGCGAGTGCGCGCCCGGTGACGTCTCGCGGCAGTGATCCGCTCTCCCCGGCCTGGCATCCGAGTGGTCGATACCTGACGTACAGCGTGTTCACGCCGCGCGGCACGCAGATCGTGGTGCAGGACCTGGCCACCGGGACGACGCGTCCGCTGACAACGACGCCGACCGGACTCAACATCACGCCGGTGTTCTCTCCCGACGGAAATTCGATCGCGTACTCGCACGGCGACGAGAACGGCACTGACGTGTTCATCGCGCCCGCGTTCTCGACCGACCCCGCGCGACGGGTGACGGTGGGTCACGGCACCGACAACACGGGGCCGACGTTCAGCCCGGACGGACGCCGTATCGCGTTTACATCAGGTCGCCCGGGCCACCCCGAGGTGTATATTACCGACGTCGACGGCACCAATCCCGAACTGCTGACCCCGTACGAGTTTGGAGACGATTACTATCGAGCCAGTCCAGACTGGTCGCCCGACGGCCGCTTGATCGCGTACGAGTCGCGCGTCAGCGGGGAGTTTCAGGTGATGACGATCAGCCTGAACGGCGGCGCGATCAAGCAACTCACGAGCGACGGCATCAACGAGGATCCATCGTGGGCGCCGGACAGTCGGCACGTCGTCTTCACGTCGAATCGGAGTGGTGTGCGGCAACTATGGGTGCTCGACGTGGAATCGTCGCGCACGCGACAGCTGACATTCGGCGGTGCCGCCCGGTTGGCTGCGTGGTCACGGGCGTTGGGCGCACCCTGATGGCTCGCGTCCCTATTCTCTTGGAGATCTCTTCATGATCCGCTGGCGCTTCTCCGCTCCAATCCTGCTGACGGTCGCCGCGGCCGCGGTGGCTTGTTCGCATCCTGCGCCGCCGCCCGCGCCTGCGCCGCAGCAAACAGCGGCCGCGCCCACGATCGATAGCTCGCGCACGCGCGACTCGCTAGCCAACGCCAAGCGCATCGCCGACAGCCTGGCAGCGGAGCGCGACCGCGAGGGAGCAGCGGTCGCGGCGGCGCGCAATACGCTGCTCGCAAAGATCTACTTCGACTTCGACAAGTCGGATCTCACGGACCAGGACCGGGCGACGCTCGATGCCAAGATCCCGATCCTGAATGCGAATCCGGGATTGCGACTCCGGATCGAAGGCAACTGTGACAAGCGCGGATCGGACGAGTACAACCTGGCACTCGGCCAGCGGCGTGCGGCGGCTGCGAAACGATACATGACCGAGCACGGGATCGACGCGGCGCGCCTGGATGTCATCAGCTACGGTGCGGAGCGCCCGATTGCCGAAGGGGACACCGAAGAGGCCTACGCCCAGAACCGTCGCGATGAGTTCGTGATCACCGCCGGCGGTGACAATCTCAAGACCGTGTCGCGCTGATCGCCCACCGAATCATTCCTGGGAGTCGCTCGTGTTTCGTCTCCTCTCTCCTTTCTCCTCTCGCCTTTCTACGCGGCCCCTGGCCGCGCTCGCCGTGCTGATCACCGGCGGATGCTTCGCGACCCGCCAGGACGTGCAGATCCTCCAGAACGACCTGGCGTCGCTGCGTGCGCAGAACCAGCAGGCCGACTCGATTCGTCGAACGCAGCTCGATCACGTGATCGTGCAGCTGGCAGCGGTCAACGATTCGCTGGCGCTCCTCAACGCACGGAGCACGCGATCGATGGGCGACGTCCGGCAGGACCTGTACGGGATGAGCCAACAGCTGATCCAGATCCAGCAGCTTACCGGCCAGAGTCAAAGCCGGCTCCAGGAGCTGAGGGGACAGCTCGAACGGCGTGCTCCGGCAGCGGCCCCGCAGGTGACGCCACCGGCGGCCGGCGGGGCGGCGGGAAATGATACCGCACGTGCCATCGCAGCGGCCGGACCGGGATGCAACGAGCTGTTCGACCTGGCACTCAATCAACTACACCGGGGTAGTACGAACACCGCGCGAGCCGGTTTCCAGGATCTGCTCCAGAAATGCCCCAACGCAGACATTGCTCCTGATGCACAATTCTACCTCTCGCAAGCGGAAGAACAGGCAGGGGAAATGGCAGCTGCCGACTCCGGCTATCAGCTCGTCGTCGCCCGCTATCCGGCATCGCCCCGAGCCGCCACGGCGCTGTACAAGCACGCCTCCATTCTCGAGGCGAGCGGCAAGACCGATGCGGCCAAGACCGCCTTTCAGGACGTCGTCAGCAAGTTCCCGCAGTCGGATGAAGCGGTACTGGCGAAAGACCAGCTGCGGCAGCTCAAGTAGGGCCGGGCGCCGCCGCCCGGGCGCGCCGAGCGCTGGCCGGGTGGCGGGCGAGCGGGCCGCGCGCCTACAGCAGCGAGTTGCCCGACTGTGCCCGCGGCCAGCGACTGAGACATGAAAAGGACTGCCTCACCCGCGACCGAGATGCCGTTCCTCGATCACCTCGAGGAGCTACGCTGGCGACTCATCAAGTCGCTGGCCGCAGTGGCCATCACGGTTGCGCTGGCATTCGCGGGACTCACGCAGATCGATCTCATCGGGATCCTGGCGAGGCCCATCCTGCCGCTGCTCCACGGGCACAAGCTGATCTTCACGCACCCCACGGACTCGTTCTCGATCTACCTGACGATGTCCATCACGCTCGGTGTCGTAGCGGCGCTCCCCATCATCGTGTACCAGTTGTGGGCCTTCCTGTCGCCGGCGCTGTACCAGCACGAGAAGCGAGTCGTCGTTCCCGTATCAGTGGGTGCCGCGCTGTTGTTCCTGTGTGGCGTCAGCTTGTCGTACTTCGCGGTGATGCCTCTGGCACTGCGATGGCTGCTCGCGTTCCAAACGGCATCAATGGAGCCGTTGATCAGCGGCTTGGAATACTTCGACTTCCTCTTCACGATGTCGCTGGCCTTCGGCCTGTGCTTCGAACTGCCGATCGTGATCCTGGCGTTGACCATGCTCGGGATCGTCACGCCGCAGTTCCTGCGCAAGTACCGTCGCCACTCCGCGGTCGTGTGCGTATTGATCGGCGCATTTCTGACGCCCGGTGACCTCATCTGGACGACGCTCGCGATGGCCATCCCGCTCTACCTCTTGTACGAGCTGAGCATCCTCCTCTCGTCTGTCATGTATCGCCGACGGCAGCGGGATGCGGCGGCCGCGGTGCCGGACGAGGGGTACCGGGCGCCGGCGTGACACAGCGCCCGCTGGGCGGCGCAGGAGCACCTGAGGCACGCCGGGCCGCCGATCACATGTCGGAGGACTGCCACGGGCGGGGGTCGCGACGCGGCTGGTCGCGTGGGCTCCCGGTGCGACGGCGCCTGCCGTGGGTCGTGTGGCTCGTTGCGCTGGTGGCGATCGTGGGCCATCCCCGCGACGCACGCGCGCAGGGCGGCGTCGTCCAATCGCAGGTCCCCGGCCGGCAGCAGCTCACGCCCCTGGAACGCGCCGAGCTCGATTCGATTCAGAAGGCCAGGCTCCGTGCCGATTCCGCGTCCCGCGACTCCTCGCAGAAAAAGCTCGTCACCTGGGTCACGCCCGATTCCATGACCGATGCGCTCATGCAGCGGGAGGGCTATGGTCAGACCCGCTACCAGGGCGGCTCCGCGACGTACAACGCGGATGACCACGCATTGAAGTTGACTGGTGTGCCAACCGGCGATCGCGCTGCCGTGAATCAGCAGAGCACGATCGTCGTGGGTGATACGATCGTCTTCCACGACTCGACGCGTATTGTCACGGCGACCGGGGATACGATCACGGTGCGAGACCCCTCGCGAAACCAGGACGACATTGTTTCCATCCATGCGCTGGAATACGACATCAACAACCACACGGCGCTGACATCACGCGTCCACACCGTCTTTCCCAGCGGCGGCAATCGCTGGATCATCGGCGCCGAGGCGGGCGCATTTCAGCAGGACACGACCACGCAGCGCGACACAATGCCTCCCGCCAACACCTTCTATGGGTTGGACGGCGCGATCACCACGTGCGATGACAGCCTGCCGCACTACCACTTCTCGGTCAACGAGCTGAAATTCGTCACGCGACACGTGCTCGTCGGTCGGCCGGCCATCCTGTATATCGCCGACGTCCCGGTGTTGTGGCTGCCGTTCGTCGTCGAAGACTTGCGTACCGGGCGACGCAGCGGGGTGCTGACCCCGCAGTTCGGCGTGAGTGAGCTCATTCGCAACAGCCCCTCGTATCGCCGCCACGTCGAGAACGTCGGCTACTACTTCGACCTCAACGACTATATGGATCTGGCGGCGTGGCTCGATTGGCGCAGCAGCGCGCGCGCGACCATCGACGACCCCGGGTGGACCCGATACAGCGGCGTGTTTCGCTATCACTGGCTCGACCGGTTCGTGACGGGCAGTCTGGGAATCTCATACCAGAGTCTCAGCAACAGCACCACCAACACGGCCATCTCGTGGCAGCATCAGCAGGACTTCTCGCTGACGTCCCACCTGAATATGAACGTGAACTACGAGACGAGCACGGCGATCCAGCAGAGCGTGTACTTCAATCCGTATCAGGTGCTGGCCGTCATCTCCTCGCAGATCAACTACCAGCAGGCGATCGGCCCGGCCAACCTGAGCATCGGCGGCACGCAGAAGCAGTATCCCGGCCGGTCCGAGATCGACCGGACATTCCCGACTATCAGCCTGTCGTCCAAGCCCGTCACGATCGGCAACGCGTTCACCTGGTCGCCGAGCTTCTCGGCGACGAACACCCAGAGCCTCAACATCGACGAGTTCGGAAACTTCGCGTACCTCTACACGCTGTCCCCGGCGGACAGCGTCGACAGCACGGCGCGGTCGCGGAGCGAGCGCGCAACGGCTGCGAATTTCGACACGCCGATCAAGATCTTCAACTTCACCTGGCGCAACTCGTTTCGGCTCTCGGATCAGTACAACAACTTCCCCGAGCAGGACATTGTATACAACCCGGCGGTCATCAATGGCCGTGACACCGCCATCGCGAGCACTCGGCTCTTCGCCCAGACGTACAACACCAGCATCGACTGGACGACCGGCATCGATTTGCCGAGCCTCTTCCAGGGCACCTGGAACATTGTGCCGAGCCTCGGGATCGAAAATGCCGATGCCGGCGCCGCATTCATGATCCGAACGCAGTTCACCGGCTCCGACTTCATCACACAGCCGAAACGGCCGCTGGTGGGTCTCTCGGTGTCACCGACGTTCTACGGTCTCTTTGGAGGGTTTGGCGACGTCGCGCGCTTTCGGCATTCGTTGACGCCGGTGATCACGTTCAACTACGCCCCCGCAGCCACCATCAGCGATCAGTTCTACGCCGCGGCAGGCCAGTCGCCGATCGGGTCGCTGGCCGGGCTCCCACAGAAATCCGTGTCGTTGTCGCTCTCGCAGAACCTCGAGGCGAAACTGAAGGTGAAACCGGACGAGGATCCCGACAAAGCCAAGAAGGTCAAAGTGCTGACCCTCACGTTCGATCCACTGACCTACGACTTCGAGCGATTGGCCGCCGAGCAGCGTAGCTTTCCCAATAGTTCTTGGCTAAGTGGATTCACCAACGGCTCATGGGGCTACAGCTTCCGGTCGGACTTGATTCCCAGCCTCCAGTTCCGCCAGAGCTACTCGCTGTTCCAGGGCGACCCGTTGAGCGATACCGCCGTCTTCAAGCCCTACTGGAACCAGATCAGCGCGTCGTGGACCGTCAACCGAAATTCGGGGCTGGTGTCGTTCTTCGCGAGGGCCTTTGGGCTCTCGCCGCCAACGCATACGCAGCAGGTCGATACCGGACTCGCCGCCCGCGACCCGTTCCTGGCTCAACAGATCGCGGCCGGCAATCTGATCACGGGCGCCACGGGCGTAGTGCCGTACAACTCGGTGCCGGGCGCCGGGCAGGGATGGCAAGCGTCGTTCACATTCAACGCGTACCGACAGCGGCCACCGGTCGGCAATCTGTCCAACGCCATCCAGTACAACCCGGCCGTCGTATGCGCTCCGTACGCCAACGTCAACCCGGTGTACTACAACCAGTGTGTGGCGTCGAAGCGCAATTCCGTGCCGGACACGAATTTCAACGCCACTACTGCTGCGGCGCCCTTCATCATCGTGCCGCCGACGACGACGCTGCAGGCGTCGATGAGCTTCAACATCACGCCCAAGTGGGCTACGCAGTGGCAGACGACCTACGACTTCCAGCAACACAACTTTGCCAGCCAAATCGTGTCGCTGCAGCGCGAGCTGCATGACTGGCGCGTCATCTTTTCCTTCACGCAGTCGCCGACGGGCAGCTTCGCGTTCAGCTTCTTCGTCGCGCTCAAGGCGGAGCCGGCGCTGAAGTTCAATTACGACAAGCAAACGTTCCGCTCGCCGGGGAACGAAGTGACGGGGCAGACATACTAGGGCGAGACGTTGGACGTTGGACGTTGGTGACCCAAACGCGGGGCCTGTTCGCCGCGCACCGCCACTGGCCTGCGGGGTTGGTTCTCCAACGTCCAACGTCTAACGTCTAACATCCAGTCGCCGTCACAAAAGTTGCTCCTGGCACGCTCATTACCCAAGGCGAGTCATGTCGGTGTCCACAGCGGAGGACGCCGAGCCGCGTGGGGGGACCGAAAGCTACGCTGCGTCAGGCACTTAGCCCCCTCAAACGGTTGGTCCGGACGGTGCGTATTAGGTGCTGTAGTCTTCCTACTTGACTAGGGGCGATTTATGCGGAAGGGATTGTCGGTTTGCGTCGGCGTCGCGGCGGCTGCAACGCTGGGTGCGTGCTCGCAATCGACGACAAATCCGGTGTCGAATGTGAATCTGGGGAATCCGGATAGTCTGAGTTACGTGCTCCTACCGGGGGCGCCGGCGCAGCCTGAAGGCGTGGTGCTGACATGGGTCGCCGCGACGGATCCGACCGTCACGAACTACGTGGTGTATGGGCGTGCCGACAGCTCCGCATCGTGGGGCGTGATCGCGTACACCGGCGAACTCGAATACTTCGACGTCCAGCCCGCGCTGCAATACTACGTGGCGTCAGAAGACGGCAACGGTGATATCAGTAGCGGCACGGCGACGGTCACGATCGATACGACCCCGCCAATGCCAGCTCCCGGCGGTCTGAGCGGCGTCGGGCTCGATTCGGGCGTCGCGCTCACGTGGAACGACTCGGTCCGCGTGGATCACTCCAAGATTTTCAATTACTACCGGGTCTATTCCGAGGCTGCGAGCGGTAGCAACTGTCCCACCGGCGGCGCCGGGTTCGGCCTCGAAGGTACGACGGTGTCCGAAAACTTTGTCGTGACTGGCATCGCGAACGACACGCCTGTGTGCTACGGGGTGACGACAGTCTCGCAGCTGGGCCAGGAAAGTAAACTCAGCCCGTGGGTCATGGTGACGCCGTCCTCGACGGGCGGCAGCTTCGACATCGTCGCGCATCCGAATGCGACGATCGTTGTGCACCATGCGAGAGCGGGGCGGTTGGGGAAGGTGCGAAAGCCTTAACGGCGGGATCAGGGGACGACCGCTAGCGCGGCCGTAGAGAGGAGAAAGGAGAAAGGAGACGGGCCGCACCTCGGAGCGCCTGGTCTCCTTTCTCCTTTCTGTGGTTCTCCTCTCTCGGGCGTAAAGGCGCCCGCGGCCCCAGGCCCGCCGTTCATGTATCTTCCCCCCATGGCCCACTCGATTGTGCTCGACGGAGCCTCACTGTCCATCGAGGATGTGTGGGCGGTCGCCTCAGGCGCGCCAGTGTCGCTCGCAACGCCCGCCCGTGCCCAGATGCAGCAGACGCGCGAAGTGGTCGACGCGATCGTCGCGCGGGGCGACGTCGTCTACGGGGTGACCACGGGGTTCGGCAAGCTCTCCGATGTCGCGATCCCGCTCGACCATCTCGCCGAGCTGCAGGTCAACCTGGTGCGCAGCCACTCCGCCGGTGTTGGCCCCCCGCTCCCCGAGCGCGATGTGCGCGCGATGATGCTGCTTCGCGCCAACGTCTTGGCCAAAGGCTTTTCCGGGTGCCGGCCGGACCTGGTGGATCTGCTGGTTGGCATGTTGAACACGCATCTGTACCCGTCCATACCCGAACAAGGCAGTGTCGGCGCAAGTGGAGATCTGGCGCCGCTGGCGCACCTCGCGCGGGCGCTGATCGGGGAGGGCGACTTGCATCGTGGGTCCCAGACCGGCTCCGCAGCGGCTATGCTGCGCGATGCAGGGCTCGCGCCGGTGACGCTCGCTCCCAAGGAGGGGCTCGCCCTCGTCAACGGCACACAGGCCCACACGGCAACGGCCGCGCTTGCGCTGGTCGAGGCCGGCCGGCTGTGGTGCGTGGCACACGTCGCGGGGGCCATGTCCCTCGAGGCCTTGCTCGGAACACCCGTTGCCTTCGATCCCCGCATCCAGGAAGTGCGCGGCCAGATCGGACAGCGCGAATCGGCGGCACTCCTCCTGAAGCTCCTCGCGGATAGTGAGATCCGCGAGTCGCATTGCGTTGGTGACGCACGCATCCAGGACGCCTATGCGCTCCGCTGCATGCCACAGGTGCATGGCCCGGTTCGCGATGCGCTCCGCTTTGCGGCCGAACTGGTGGGGCGCGAGTTGAACGCCGCCACGGACAACCCGCTCGTCTTCGACGACGGCACGCTCCTCAGTGGCGGCAATTTCCACGGACAGGCAGTGGCGCTTGCACTCGACGTGCTCGCCATCGCGCTGACCAACCTGGCCACCATCAGCGAGCGACGGGTTGACCGCCTCGTGAACCCCGACCTCAACCAGGGGCTCCCGGCGTTCCTGGCGCACGAACCTGGCCTGCACTCCGGGTTCATGATGGCGCAGGTGACCGCAGCAGCGCTGACCTCGGAGTGCAAGGTGCTCGCGCATCCCGCGAGTGTCGACTCCATCCCCACCGATGGCGGGAAGGAAGACGTCGTCCCGATGGCAATGGCGGCGGCCTGGAAGCTGCGACGCATTGTGCACAACGTCCGCAACGTGCTGTCCATCGAACTGATGTGTGCCGCGCAGGGTCTCGATTATCGTGCGCCGCTGAAGCCTGGTCGTGGCGCGGCAAAGGGACATGCGCTGGTCCGCACGCTCGTCGAGCCGCTGACCGTCGACCGTGCGCTGAGTCCCGATTTCGCCCGTCTCTCGGCGGCGGTCGAGGCGGGGGCGTTCGACGCAATCGCGAGCATTGACGTTGGCGACGATCGCAGCACCGACGTCCAGCGTCCAACGTCCAGCGTCCGGCGTCCAACGTCCAACGTCTAACGTCCAAGCTCATGTCTCCTTCGTCCGACGTCCTCGACGTCTCCTCCCCGCAATCCGGCGTACGTGGCCGCGCCCGTCGGGTCTCGGCCCCCCGTGGATCACAGATCAGGTGCCGCGGCTGGCAGCAGGAAGCCGCGTTGCGGATGATCATGAACAACCTCGATCCCGACGTCGCTGAGCGTCCGGATGATCTCGTCGTCTACGGCGGAACCGGACGAGCTGCGCGAAGCTGGGAGGCATTCGACGCCATCGTGTCGACCCTCGAGCGGCTCGGCGATGACGAAACGTTGATTGTCCAGAGCGGCAAGCCTGTCGCTGTTTTCCGCACGCACCGAAGCGCGCCTCGCGTGCTCATCGCGAACAGCAACCTCGTGCCCCGATGGGCGACGTGGGATGAATTCCGTCGCCTCGAGCACATGGGCCTGACGATGTTTGGGCAAATGACGGCCGGCTCGTGGATCTACATCGGGTCCCAGGGAATCCTGCAGGGCACGTACGAGACGTTTGCCGCGGTCGCTGCGCGGCATTTCGGCGGCTCCCTCGCCGGCCGACTCGTCCTCACCGCCGGACTCGGCGGGATGGGTGGCGCGCAGCCACTGGCGGCGACCATGAATGGCGCCGTCCTGCTGGGGATCGAGGTCGATCCGGCTCGCATCGAGAAGCGAGTCGCCACGGGCTACTGCGATCGGATGACCCGCGACATTGACGAAGCGATGACCTGGATCCGCGACGCGCAGCGAACGGGGTCAGCCGTGTCCGTCGGTCTCGTTGGGAACGCAGGCGAGGTACTCCCAGGGCTCATCCGCGCCGGGATCACGCCGGATGTGCTGACCGATCAGACGAGCGCACACGACATGCTCAACGGGTACGTCCCCGCGGGGCTGACACTCGAGGAGGCGGCGGTGCTCCGGCGCGACGACCCGGCGGCATACGTCGCGCGATCGACCGCGACGGCGGCGGCGCATGTGCGGGCGATGTTGGAGCTCCGTCGTCGTGGGGCGATCACATTCGACTATGGGAACAACATCAGGACGGTCGCGTTCGATGCCGGTGTGACCGACGCGTTCGAGATTCCAGGTTTCGTCCCTGAATACATCCGGCCCCTGTTCTGCGAAGGCAAAGGTCCGTTCCGATGGGTCGCATTGTCCGGAGATCCGCGCGACATCTATCGCACCGACGATCTCGCGCGCGAACTCTTCCCGAACGACACAAAGCTGATGCGGTGGCTGACGCTGGCGCGGGACCGCGTGCACTTCCAGGGATTGCCGGCACGGATCTGCTGGCTCGGCCAGGGCGAGCGCGCGCGCTTCGGCGTCGCAATGAACGACCTCGTCGCGCGAGGCGAACTGTCCGCGCCCATCGTCATTGGACGGGATCATCTCGATACCGGGAGCGTTGCCTCACCCTTCCGGGAGACGGAAAACATGCGCGATGGGAGCGATGCCATCGCCGACTGGGCGATTCTCAATGCGATGCTCAATGTCGCGAGCGGCGCGTCGTGGGTGTCGTTCCATCACGGCGGCGGCGTCGGCATCGGGAACTCACTGCACGCAGGCCAGGTCATCGTCGCCGATGGCACGCCCGAAATGCGCGAGCGATTGGCCCGCGTGCTGACGAACGATCCCGGTATCGGCGTCGCCCGCCATGCGGACGCCGGCTATGAGCTCGCGATCGAGACCGCACGCGAACAAGGGATAGATTTGCCGATGGTTAGACGTTAGACGTTGGACGTTGGACGTTGGAGAACAAATCGACGATTTATTCGCGGCGCAACGTGAACAGCCCTCGGGGTTAGTCAGGACCAACTTCTAACGTCCAACGTCTAACGTCTAACGTCTAGCCCCTCCACCAATGCTGTCTTCGCGCTTCAGCCCCTTGCACGTCCCGGCTTTCATCGCGAAGTACCTGTACCTGACCGCGATGCGGAAGCCGATCCTCGTGCATTTCGAGGTGACGCTCCGGTGTAATGCGCGGTGTGGGTTCTGCGACTACTGGCGGACGGATCCCGCGACCCGCGCCGGCGAGCAGGCCAGCTTTGCGGCCGCCGCGCGGTACTTCAATCCGCTGATGGTGACCTTCACGGGTGGCGAGCCGCTGCTCCGGCGTGACCTCGAGGCTATCGTGCGAGGGGTCGCGGACGCGATCGGTCTGGCCTATATCACGCTCATCACGCACGGCGGGATGCTCACTGTCGAGCGAGCGCTCGCGCTCTGGGCTGCTGGCATCAATCAATTCAACATCTCGCTGGATTATCTCGACGGCCGCCACGATGCGGCGCGCGGGATTCCCAACCTCACCGCACGGATCTTCGATGTCGTCGAAGGGATGCGCGCCCGCGGGATCGACAGTGTCCGGTTCAATACGGTGATCCGCAACGACAATCTCGATCAGCTCCTCCCGATCGTACATCGGGCGGCCGAGCTGGGGTGCGGCGTCAACTTCAGCCTGTATACGGACACGAAGAACGGAAACCGCGCGTTCCTCCTCGATCCGGCGCAGCTCGGCCAGCTCGACGCCACGATTGCGGCGCTCCTCGCGTACAAGCACGCCCGGCGCGGCGTGATCACCAGCTCCGACTACTACCTCGCGCAGATCCCGCGGTTTGTGCGTGGCGAGGTGCGTGAGCCGTGTCAGTCGGGTATCCGCACCATCCACTTGGACCCGACGGGCCGGGTGAAACGGTGCCCTGACTTCCCGACCGACTTTCATTGGACCGACTACCGTCGGTACGCGCCCATTAGCTGTGCGGCCTGCTTCTACGCGTGTCGGGGTGAGGCGCAGGCGCCACTTCAGTGGTCGCGCGTGCGCGACGTCATGGCATGAGCGGACGACGGGCCGCACGCGCGGCATGACGCTGCTCTTTGTCGACGCGGCCCAGGTCGTGACGTGTGCGGGACCGGGTCGGGCACGACGGGGCCGCGAAATGGCGGATGCCGGGATCCTCCGCGATGCGGCGGTCGCGGTGGTCGACGATCGCATCGTGGCGGTCGGCCCGCAGCCGGAGTTGGAACATCGCTATCCCGACGCCAGTCGCATTGATTGTCGCGGCGGCGTGTTGACACCCGGACTCGTGGATTCGCACACTCATGCGATCTTCGGTCGCGCGCGGTACGACGAACAGGAGCGGCGGGCGCTCGGGGCCGACTACCTCGCCATTGCTGCGGCAGGCGGTGGCATCCACGCATCAGTCCGCGACCTGCGGGAGCGTTCCGAAGACGATCTGCTCATGTTGGCAGAGGCCCGTATCCGGCGCCTGGCGTCGTACGGCACGACCACCGTCGAGGTGAAGTCGGGCTACGGTCTGTCGGTGGACGACGAGCTCAAGATGCTGCGGGTAGCGGCGCGCGCCGCGCAGACGCTGCCCATTCGCATCGTGCCGACGTGGCTGGGCGCCCACGAGATCCCGATCGAGTTCCGGCGGCGTACGCATGGGCGGCGCGCCTACATTGATCTGTTGGTGAACGACATGTTGCCGCGCGTAGCGCGAGAACGGCTTGCCGCGTTCGCCGACGTGTTCTGCGAGCCAGGCGTGTTCACGGTCGCGGAGTCGCGCGAGATCCTCGAGGCGGCGCGCCGGGCGGGCCTCGGGGTGAAGATGCACGCCGACGAGCTGGCGGCGGGCGGGGGCGCTGAGCTGGCGGCGGCGCTGGGCGCGACGTCCGCGGATCACCTGGCCGCGATCTCCAGCGCGGGCATTGCGGCCCTGGCCGAGTCCGCCACGATCGCCACGTTGCTCCCCGGCACGATGCTGTTTTTGGGAAAAACGACCCATGGGCCGGCCCGCGCCCTCATCGAGGCTGGGGCCGCCGTCGCGCTGGCAACGGATTTCAACCCGGGTACCTCGCCAACGGTCAACTTTCCCCTGATCCTCACCCTCGGCGTCAGCCAGCTGCGTCTGTCGGTAGCCGAAGCCCTGATCGCAGCAACGGTTAACGGAGCGGCCGCGCTCGGACTCGCCGGTAAAATCGGCCAGCTGGCGCCGGGCTTTTCGGCCGATCTCGCCCTGTTCGATATCGAGGACGTGCGCGAGTTGCCGTACTGGTATGGCGACCGGCGGTGCCTGGCGACCTGGGCACGAGGCAAATCTTGTCGCCCATTTGACTTACCGGTACCTTAATCAGTCTTGCGTGGGACGGGGTGTAGCCTGCTTCAGCCGATCCCATGCGTCCGCGCGTGTGGCCGGCCGTTGTCGGCTGCCCCGGTGGGCCGGCCAAACGCCGTCCCACGCCGACCGCCGCACCCACACCGCTGATGTCGAACGCTGCCAAGCTCAAGAAAAAGGCCGCTGAGTTCGAGCAGAAAAAGCAGTTCGACAAGGCCCTCCAGCTATACATCCAGATTCTGGATGAGGGCGACGACGACGAGGGCGAAGGCGACGTCGCCCTGTACAACCGCGTCGGCGATCTGCTCATGCGGCAGGGCAACGTCGGCGACGCGATGACGTATTACGAAAAAGCCGTCGATCTGTACGCCGAGAGCGGCTTCTTCAACAACGCGATCGCGCTTTGTAACAAGATTCTCCGCCAGTCACCGGGGCGGAACTCGGTGTACTACAAGCTTGGCAAGATCAGCGCGAAGAAGGGCTTCATCAGCGATGCCAAGCAGAACTTCCTCGAGTACGCGAGCCGCATGCAGAGCGGCGGACATCTCGACGAAGCATTTCGCGCGCTCAAGGAATTCGCCGACCTCTGTCCGGATCAAGATGACATCCGGTTGATGCTGGCCGAGCAGCTCTCGAAGAAGGATCGTAAGAAGGAAGCGCTCGAGCAGCTGCAGTTGCTGTACGAGAAGTTTGAGGCCGAGGGACGCGGCGAGGACATGCGTGCGACCGTCAGCCGCATGCGGTCGATCGACCCCGCCGCCGAGCCCAAGACCGGTAGCGGTATCCGGAATCAGAAGTCGGCCGACCTCGTGTTCCTGGATCTCACGGACGGAGCATCGCAACCCAGTGCGCCGCCGGGTCGGGGTCAGGACAAGTCACGCTCAGGTCCGCCTCCCCGTCGCTCGGGTGAGGCTCGAAAGACGGTTCCTGTACCTGCGGAGCCGGAGCCAGAGGAACCACCCATGGATCTGCGGCTGTCGGATCAGGGCGCCGAATCTCTGGCGCCCCCCGAGGCGGAGGCAGAGGGGGAGGACGATTTGCTGCCGCTCCCTCCGTTGGAGGAGCCGCCACCTGTCGTCGAAGGATTCGAGAGCGACAGTCAGCGTGCATCCGAAACGGCTGCCGAGCGCGAACGCGTGACTGGCTTCGAGCCGTCGGCTCTGGACGATGAGTTGTCCCAAGCACTCGACGCGGCATTGCCGGACGTCGAGCCTCCGCTCAGCGGCCAGCAGTTCGCCGCTTTGAGGCTGTCGACTCCGCTCAACGTGCCGACGCTGATGCCGCCTGAGCATGACCTCGCGCTGCCAGGACAGCTTCCACCGATCGGCGGGGGTGCTCGGTCGGTGTTGTCGCTCACCGATGAGATGGAACTGATCATACCGGACAGCGAAGACCCGGTATCGTCGCCATCGCGATCAGGTGCGGGGACGGCCGCACCGTTCAGGTCCACTAGTCAGCCGCCGTTTCACGGGGCTGCCCCGGACGCGCCGTCCGATGGGCTCCCGCTGATCGAGGTCAACGCCGCTTCGCGCCAAGCGCCGCCGCCGTCGAGCCCCCGCAGTGACGGCCTCACCTTCGTGGGAGGGGCCGAGCTCCTGGACGTGCCGGATCTGCCCAGCGAGGCCGAGGATGCCGACACGCCAGCACCCCCCGTACGCGAGCCGGCGACCAGGCGACCGAGCTCACGTGTGCATCGTGGGGCACTGGGCGACGAGGCGACGAGCCTGGCCGGTTGGTTGCACGAGGACGCTGCGTCGCCGGCAGGCGGAGCCAATGGCTCTGCGCCGCCGAGCGATGCGCCTCCTGATTTTTCGAGAGCCGGCGCCACCGGGAATCGGCGGCGGTCTGACGCGGTCTCTCACTCAGCGTTGGCCCGTTCCGTTGACGCCCTCAAGGCGCAAGTCGAATCCGAGCCCTCGAATTGGCAACTGCGACGGCAATTGGCGGAAGCGTTGCTCGATGCCGGAGAACGCGAGGCGGGCCTCCAAGTGCTCGAAGCGGCAATGGTGGGTCTCGAGCGAAGCCAGGACTTGGAGGGGGCGCGTTCGGTTGCCGACGAGATCATTCGCCTGATACCGAACTCCGTCCGCCACCACCAAAAGCGCGTAGAGTACGCGTTCCGCACGAGCGACCGTTCGCGGCTACCGCAGGCGTACCTGGAGCTAGCCGACGCGCTCTTTCGGTCAGGGCAGGCAGACAAGGCTCGAGCCGTCTATCAGCGGGTCTTGGAGCTGTCGCCCGACGACGCGCGCGCGCAGGCTGCACTCAGTACCTTCGGCGACGACTTCATCGAACCTCTGGACCTGCCTGAGCCGGACCTCCTGGAGCCAGATGCACTGGCGACCGCGGAGGACGCGATCGAGGTGTTGCCTTTGGCGCGTCCTCCTCAGTCGCCCAGCGCTGCCCCCAAGGCGGGTGACCGTCCGGGCCTCCGCGGCGGCGCCGCCTCCTCAGCCGTGCCAACAGCGCCGGGTCGCAGTGGGTTGCGCAAGCCGCCAGGTCCGGCCACGCTGCCAGGGTCACCCGAGCCGCCGGACACCCATCCAAATGTGCGTCCAATCCGTCCCGAGCCACGCTCAGGCAAAGGGTCGGGCGCACCCGTGATCGCCCCGCCCGAACAGAAGCCGGCAACCAAGGGAGAGCCGCGTCTGCCAGCACGCGGCGGGCGAGCTCCGGTACAGGAACCGAAGCCGGTGGCCAAGCCAGATGTTCGCCCAAATCCACCAGGCGGCGCTCCTCCAGGCGGCGCTCCTCCAGGCGGCGCTCCTCCAGGCGGCGCTCCTCGCTTGCCGGCGAAAGGCCCGGCGGCGCCGCAGCGGCCAGGCGGAGGGCTGACTGTACGGCCGGACGCGGGAGACCGGGCCGGCAGCCCAGCGACAGCGGACGGGATCGGCCGCGACTACGTCAACCTCGGCGATTGGCTGCGGGATGACGAAGGCCCGCGCTCGCTCCGCATGGTGATCGACGACGAGAATCCGACCGGCGACGAGGCGGCGGACTTCGCCGACATGCTGCGTAAGTTCAAGCAAGGGATCGCGGAGAACGTGTCCGAGGAAGACCACGAAAGCCATTACGACCTCGGCGTGGCGTACAAGGAAATGGGGCTCGTCGATGAGGCCATTGCCGAGTTCCAGAAGGCGCTGCGGGGCAAAGACCGCGTGCGCACATACGAAGCGCTCGGCCAATGTTTCATTGAAAAGGAACAGTTCACCGTGGCGGCAACGATTCTGGGCCGCGCGTTGACTGAGCCGGGCGTGACAGACGATCAGCTAGTAGGCGTCCTGTATCTCCTGGGTTATGCTTCCGAGGCGCTGATGCGCTGGGAGGCTGCCGTGGGCTATTATCAACGCGTGTTTGCCGTCGATATTCGATTCCGGGACGCAGCCGAACGGCTCGCGGCGATTGAACGGACGTCGCGGTGACCATGCACCTCCCGCTCGCACGAACGGAAAAGGCACGTGACGGGGCACGCGCGGGCGTACGGTCCACGGCAGGATCGCCGACGCTGGCACAGGTTCAGGCTCCTGTCGTCGAGGATCTCGAGCACGTTCGAGGCGAGCTGCTGAGGATTGTGGATGACGACTCCCCGCTGATCGGTGGCCTGAACGGGCACCTCATGGGGATGAAGGGCAAGCTGTTTCGTCCGACGCTGGTCCTCCTCTCGAACGCAGTCGCGGGACAGCCAAAGCCGATTGCAACGACGCTGGCGGCAGTGCTCGAGTTGATGCACGTCGCGACGCTCGTACATGACGATGCCGTCGATCATTCCGCGCTGCGCCGCGGCATGCCGACGCTGAACGCGTTGTTCAGCAACCAGCTGTCGGTCATTGCCGGCGATTTTCTCTACTTGCGAGCGCTCCGCGAATTGTCCAGGTTGGGCGACCTCGATGCGTTGCGCGTGCTCACCGAGGCGTCTGTGCGGATGACGCGCGGCGAGTTGCTGCAGCTGGCGACGCTCGATCCGTTGCAGTTTGCCGAGAGTGACTACAACGGGTTGATCGAAGCCAAGACGGGCTCGCTATTTGGCGCGGCGTGCGCACTCGGTGGGTTGTGTGGCGCCCCGGCACACCGGTCCGAATTGACGCGCTATGGCGAGCGATTGGGGATGGCCTTTCAGATCGTCGATGACCTGCTCGACTACACAGCGGATCAGCAGATCACCGGAAAGCCGAGTGGTCTCGATCTGCGAGAGCGAAAAATGACGCTGCCGTTGATCGCGGCGATGCCAAAGATGGGCCGTCAAGGCCGGCGCGTGGTCGAACGGTTCTTCGCAACGGAAACGCCGACCGATGCGGACATCCAGCATGTCATTGACCTCGCGACCGCCAACGGCGGACTTGCCTACGCGCGCCAGCGCGCTGAAGAGCTTGCGCAGGAAGCCGAGGAGTGCCTGGCCGGCCTCCCGGACACGCCGGCGAGGGGTGCCTTGTACGACGCGATTACGTACGTCTTGGAGCGGCGTTCGTGATGGCGCCGCGCGGCTCGTCGAAACACCGCCCCGTCTTCCACGCGGTCGTGTTGGCCTGCGGTTTCATTGTTGGTGGGTTCCTGACTCAATTCGCCCGACGGTTCCTCCCCGCCGGCGCCGTCAAGGAGTTCCTGACAACCGGCGTGACGCCCACCTTCGGCCCCTTTCAGATCGACTTGGTTATCTTGCGATTTGCGCTTGGCCCGTTGGCACTCGATGTTTGCCTGTTGAGCCTCCTGGGAGTATTGATCGCGTATCTGATCGCGCGGTCGCTGTTTTAGTAGTACGATCTGTCTTCTAATGCCTGGGTCGTCGCCGCTGAAGCGGCTCAACGTCCGGGGGAGTGACATTGATGGGTGAAATTGGCTTTGAAAAAATCCTACTGATTCTGCTGATCGTGTTGCTGCTCTTCGGCGCACGGCGGATCCCGGAGCTCGCGGGGTCGATGGGCAAGGGCATCCGCGAATTCAAGAAGAATCTGTCCGACCCTGATCGCGCCTCGCGCGATAATGCGTCGCTGCAGTCCGATTCACCTGCCGATCGCGTGAACGCGCCGCCTCCAGCGACGCCTGCAGCGCGCGAGGGGGCTGAGCCGGAGCCGAAGCGGCTGTTGCGCTGAACGGCGGGACGTTAGACGTTGGACGTTAGACGTTGGAAAAAACCTCGAGCCCAGCAGCGGTGCACTTCGCTGGCCTCGAGGTTTCTTTCCAACGTCCAACGTCTAACGTCCAACGTCTAGCCCTTACGTTTGACTCTTCTGCGCGGCCGCTTCGACAGCCTTGCGGTTGTCGGTGACGCTGGCGATCTCGCGGAGATCGCTGAGGAACTCCTCCACCCGCTGACGTCGCAGATCACGCAGCACGGTCTGGCGCTGATCGTCCTTCTGCTTGACCCAGGCGGCGCTGTCCGCCGGCACGCGGCGGTCCACGTGAATCACGAAGACGGCGGACGAGGTCTTGATCGGGTCGCTCACCGCGCCGACGGGGAGCCCGAACGCGGCGCCGATCACCTCATTCATCCGCCCGACATTCGGGACGTAGCCGGTCGGCGTGAAGGTGGGTGATGCGACCACGGTCAGCTTCGCGTCCTTGGCTGCCTGCTCCAGCGATGTCGCCGACGCCTTCTTGGCCAGATTGCCGGCGGGTGTCATGAGTACATTGAGCGCTTTCTGTTCGGCGACGAGCTTCCGCAAGGTCGGCTGAGCTGCGGCGAAGGAGGGGAGCCCGCCGGGAGTCAGCGAATCCAGCCGAGCCAGGTAGAAGCCATTGTTGCCCTCGTAGAGCTCGCTCGACTCACCCGGCTTCGCGCTGCCGAACGCCCAGGTGCCAACGCTCGGCACCTGATGCCCGTTCCAGAAGACCGGCGTGCCCTCGGTAACGTGCACGGTCCCCGCGGTCAGGCCCATCGTCCGAACGGCATGGTCGAATTGCGCGGGCACGTCCTGCTGTGCGCCCAGGCGCTCGAGTGAATCGGCGCGAGCGTTGAGGCGGGCCGACGACGAGTCACTCTGTTGAATGCGAAGCAGAATGTGACTGAACGACGCCGAGTCACCTTGGCGCTGGTCCATCCTGATGAGGTGGTACCCAAACGGGGTCAGGACCGGGCCGGAAACTTCACCTGGTTTGAGCGCCCACGCCGCGCTCTCGAACTGCGGGACGAATCGGCCGTGCTTCCCCCAGCCGAGCGAACCACCTTGCGCAGCGGAGGCCGAGTCGCCGGACTCGCGCTTTGCGACATTGGCGAACTTGGCGCCCTTGTCGATCTCCGCTCGAACCGCGAGGAGGTGTGCGAGTGTTGCGGCAGAGTCCGCGTGCGTAATGATCCGGGGGAGCATGACGATCGACAGGACCGCCTGGCCCTTCCGAGTCAACTCCTCCTTATGCGTGTTGTAGTACGCCTGCAAGTCTGCTTGCGTGATGGTTGCAGCCTGCCTCGGTCGCCGAATCCGGCGCGAAGCGAACGAACGAGATGCGCGCCGAGTCATGCGTGTCGCGCCAGAAGTTCCAGAGCTGCTGGTCGGTGACGTAGACGCCCGCCGCGATCTGCTCGTACAACTTCTCGCGTGGAATTTCCTGGCGATACATTGCCTCGAGGCCGTTGAGGAACCCTTGCTCCTTGGCCATCGGGCTGCTCAGGAACCGCAGGTATTTCTGCTGGTCGAACTTGCCGTCCGTCTGCAACTGCGGAGCGCTCAAGAGGTCTGGTGGCGGGCTGTTGCGCGCGGCCTCGATGATCTCTGCGTCCGTGACGCCGATGTGGCGCCGAGCCAACTCCTGATCGAGCAGGATGTTGTTGACCAGCTCATTGAACACCTGCTGCTCGAGCTGCTCGCGCTCATCCAGGGTCAGTTGGCGACCCAGGCGCTGGCTAGCTTCCTGGTCGCGCTGGGTGATGACCCGCTGCCAGTCGATCAGGGAGATGTCACGCCCGTTCACCGTGGCTACTGCGGAAGTTGCTGTAGCTGGCCCCCGCGTGGATAGTCCCGAGGTCTGGTAGAACAGGAAGATGAACACGAACGGGATGGCGATTCCGGCGACCCAAATTAAATACCTGGTGCCGCTGCTACGCATTGCTTGCAGCACTGAGCGAACTCCTCGGCCAATCGATTCTTAGGTGATGCGGCACACGCCGCGTCGGGGGCAGAGCATCACTGCGCACGCCCCTTGGCTTTCACGTCGCAAGCTACCGGCCGCCGAGGGCTAAGGTCAAGGGAGGGCGGCACTTCTGGTGTCACCTCGATTGACGTCGGTCGTCTTGGATGAGTATCTTCCCGCGTCCCTGCCGCCCTCATGCGCGGCGCTTCCGAGGGAGTCGATGGCCAGTTCCGCCCGGATCGAGGAACTCGAGCGAAAGTTCAACGAGAACCCACGCCGGTATTTTGCGCCCCTCGCCAATGAATACCGTAAGGCAGGGGATCTCGAGCAGGCCATCGCGATTTGCCGGACGTATGTGCCACAGCAGCCCGCGCACATGAGCGGGCACATTGTGTTTGGTCAGGCGTTGTTCGAGGCGGGCGAGCACGAGGAGGCGCGCGGCGTTTTTGAAGCTGCGCTCGCGCTCGACCCTGAGAATCTGATCGCGTTGCGGCACCTGGGTGATATCGCGCGCGAGCGCGGCGAATTGTCGGCTGCGCGGACATGGTATCAACGAGTGCTCGATGCGGATCCACGCAATGACGAAGTGGCCGCGCTGCTGTCATCGCTCGACGGTGTGACGACGCGGCCCGCCGCGGATGTGCCGACCTGGGCGGAGATCAATCCGGAACGCACGCTGGAATTGCCGCCCGGTATCCTCGAGACGGCCACCCGCGAGACAGTATTGGGGGCCGCAGCCGCACCCTTCGCCACCGCGCCAACGCCGATGCCCGCGCCGAGCAGCGGGGGTGCCGACACCTTGCAGCCGCCGCCGCCCGGTGTGCCGCGGCCCGGATGGTTGCGCGACACACCCGTGCAGGCCGAGGACATTTCGGGGCCAGGCCTGGTCGATCTCGAGCCACTCGACGTCGCCCCTGCCAAGCCGTCCGAGGCCACAGCGGCTCCGCACGCGCACACCGCATCACCGGAGCCCGCTGCCACCGGCGGCGCCCGCCACTCAGACGAAGCCGCCCTGGGTCTCGAGCTCGAGCATCCTGACGCTACGGCTTCGGAAGCCGACGCGGGGCACGGTGCGGTCGCCGCTCCCGTAGGCGGTTTGGAGTCGATGGAGTTTGTCGCGCCCGCTCGACCGGAGGCATCTGCCCCGGTAGCGCACGCACCGGAGTCCGCCCGCCCGGTAGCAGGGGATGAGACGCCAGCGGTGTTTGTGACTGAAACGATGGCGGAGTTGTACCTGCAGCAGGGCTTCCGCGATGAAGCACTGAACGTCTACCGCCAATTGTTGGCGCAAAACCCCAACGACTCCACGCTGCGAAGCCGAGTCGAGCATCTCGAAGGCGGTGCGGCGTCGAGTGTCGCGGACGCGGCAGCAGTCGGCGTCGCTGTGCCAAGCGCTGCCGTGCCCGTCACGGTTCGCGCATTCTTCGCTGCGCTCGCGACACGCGGCTGGAACGGCACGTCGGTCGATCTGCCAAAGCCGTCCGAGGCATACGAGGACGCGCCGCACGAGAGCGTCCATGAGGTTGAGCAGGGACCCGAGCCGGTTCCTCACCAGCCAGCGCCCGGCGCCTCCACCACCGCAAGCGAACACGGGGCACTGGACGCGATCGCCGAGCCATCAGCGGTCGAGACGCAGCCGGCGACGGAAGGCGCATCCGGACATGCCGTGGCCGACGGCCATGATGCGACAGCGCATGCTGCCCGCAGCGAGGAGGCAGGGCCCAGCGCCTCCGCTCGCGCGGAGGCGGAGCCCGCCATCAAGCTCGACATCGACCCGCTGAGCCACGACGATCGCCAGAGCGGCAGCGTGCGGGTCATGGATGAATTTGGATACGCCGGCATTGCGTCGATGGTCGGGGCCGGCGGCTCGGAGTACGATGTTGCGTCGTACGATGCGGCCGACATGTCGGGATCGATGGAGCGGATCCCGTCTGAGCCTTCGCCCGAAGCAGCGTCGGCGCCGACCCCGCCCGAACCATCCGCGCACACTGCAGCGCCAGCGGCGACCGAGCCAGGCCCCATAGCTGGGCACCACCCCGCGGATCCAAGCGATGCGAACGGCACGGCTCCGGAGCCTCCGGTGCGCAAGCCGATGCAGACAGGATCTGTCAACGTGCTATTCCCGCAGCAGCCCGTGCAGGTAGCGGACGAAACGGCGGCGGCGACGCTGTCCGGCGCCTACGGGGGCCCGTCGCCGTCGGCCGTCACGAGCCCGGGCCATCCGGCACGTCCGGCGACGAACGAGTTGTCGCTCGACAGCATTTTCCGCGAGTCTGCTCCGCCGCCGGAGCCACGGCGGGAGCAGAGCGCCTTTTCCTTCGATCAGTTCTTCACCGACAGCGCGCCGCCCACCCGCGCGGCGCCTGGCCCCGGCAGTCCCGCCTCGGGGCCGCCGCCAGGTGGGACAGCGGAAGAGCCGTCCGCCGAAGCCCCCTCGGACGCCGAGCAATTCACCAACTGGCTATCGGGGCTGAAGAAGAAGTGAAAATCGCGGTTCTCAATGGGCCCAATCTGAACCTCCTCGGCACCCGGGAACCGGCAGTGTATGGCACCACGACGCTCGCGGATATCGAGCGACGGTTGCGCGTGGTCGCGCGCGAGATCGGTACCGATCTCGCGTTTGCCCAGCACAACGGTGAAGGCGCGCTCATTGACGCGATCCACGCCCTTCGCGGCGACACGGATGGTGCGATCGTCAATGCCGGCGCCTACAGTCATTCGAGTCTGGCCATTCGCGATGCCCTGGCTGCCGTGGCGGTCCCGTTTGTAGAAGTCCACCTGACGAACATTTATGCGCGCGAGCCTGAGCGACGTCATTCGATGCTCGCCCCCGGGGCACGCGCGGTACTCTGCGGTTTCGGCCCGGATGGATACGAGTGGGCGCTGCGTGGGTTGGCCGCGATGCTCGTTCAGCGGGGGTCGCAGGAAGCGGCCGCCAGTCCGCGGCGCAACCGTCGTGGCTGACCGGCGGGCTGCCCGCGTCAACGCGCTGGCGAGCGCGTTGACGCGAGAGGGGTTGGATGGGGTCCTGCTGACCAGCGCCCCCAACATCCGTTACGTCACCGGCTTTTCCGGGTCCAGCGCGCTGGCGTTTGTGACGGTGCGAAGCGATGTGCTGTTTGTCACCGACTTTCGCTACAAGACGCAAGCGGCGGACGAGGTGGGCGATGCTGCCCGGATCGCGATCGAGCCGCAGAGTCTCTGGACGGGGCTATGGCAGCTGCTGCCATCACTGCCGTATGTGGAGGTCGCCGGGTTCGAGTCGGGGCAAATGGTACACCGCGACTTCCAGCGCCTCCTCGAAGCCGGTGGGCGTTGGAACTGGCGTCCAACGACGGATATCGTCGAGACGCTTCGGGAAGCCAAGGACGCCGACGAGCTCGCGCGGATTACGGAGGCGGCCGGCGTGGCGACGCGAGCCCTCGGGCGCACGCTGCCCCTGGTGACGCCGGGGCTCACCGAGCTGGCGGTTGCCGGTCGCCTCGAGCATGCGCTGCGGGACGAGGGGTCGGAGGGATTTCCATTTCCGACGATCGTCGCCTCGGGCCCGCGATCAGCCCTCCCGCACGCTGCCACGTCTACTCGGGAGATCGTGCGCGGCGACCTCCTCCTGTTCGACTTTGGGGCGACTGTCGGGGGATACTGCGCAGACGTTACCCGAACGGTGGTGGTCGGACCACCCACATCGGAACAGCGCGAGGTCTACGACATTGTCCGTGCCGCCAACGAGACTGCCGCAGGCCAGGTGCGTGCCGGCATGCGGGGGCGAGATGCCGACGCGGTCGCGCGAGAGTACATTGATCGCCGCGGATACGGGGAGGCGTTCGGGCACAGCCTGGGACACGGTCTGGGGCTCGAGGTGCACGAGGCTCCCAGACTCTCGCGAACAGCCGAGGGCGTGCTCGCGGTCGGAGCGGTGGTGACCATTGAGCCTGGGATTTATCGACCGGGGTGGGGTGGGGTGCGGATCGAAGATGATGTCCATTTGGGTGCGGACGGGACCGAGGTACTGACGCACTTTGCGCGCGAGCTACTGGTGGTGGGATAGAAACTTGGACGTTGGACGTTAGACGTTGGAGAGCAAACCGGATGACTCGTTGGCGCTGCACGATGACCGGCCCTGGGCGTGGTTCACCAACGTCCAACGTCCAACGTCCAACGTCTAATCGGCTCAATGTGACGCGAAGGCTTGTTTCCCCATCTATATGATCGATCTCCGCTACCTCAAAAAACTGATCGATATCCTGGACGGGTCGACGGTCGACTCGATCGAGATCTCGACTGACAAGGGGATGAAGATCCGCATCTCCAAGTCGCCTTCGCAGCGAGGGACGGTGCAGGTTGCGACACAAGTTCCGATGCCGGCGCTCATGCCGGCGCCGGCGCGGCTGACACCGGGCGAAGGCGTCTCGACGTACGGCGAAGGTGGTGTGGCCGCCGGCGCTTCGTCGACCGGAGATACGAAGGCGGAGGCGAAGGCGAAGCTGTTGGAGGTGAAGTCGCCGATGGTGGGGACGTTCTACTCGGCGCCGGAACCAGGAGCGAAGGCGTATGTGAGTGAGGGCATTCGGATCGTGAAAGGCGAGATCGTGTGCATTATCGAAGCAATGAAGATTATGAACGAGATCGAGTCGGAGTTCAGCGGGGTCGTGCGCGAAGTGCTCGTTCAGGATTCCCACCCGGTGGAGTACGGGCAGGTGCTCTTCCGCATCGATCCGAACGGCTAGACCTGGGTCAATCTCTTGACGCTGGACGCTGGACGCTGGAGAACAAACCCCGGGTTTGAGCTAGGTGCGCCGTAGCTGGCCCCGAGGTTTGTTTCCAGCGTCCAGCGTCCAGCGTCCAGCGTCTAGCGTCTAGCTGTACTGGGCGCGCATGAGGGACCTGGACGTCAGACGTTGGACGTGAGAGGAGGCAGGGGTCACGCATGGCACAGGTGAGTCCGAAGGGAGCCCCCGGAGCGGCTGGGGGCGAGAGCGCGACAGTGGACGCGCCTGCGCCGGCGGCACCGACGACAACGGCGGGAGGTGGGGGCGCGGCGGCCGCACCGGCGGCGACGGGTCCCTTCAACTTCAAGGCGATCCTGCAGGAGATGATCCGGCAGAACGCGTCCGACTTGCATCTCAAAGTCGGCCGCCCGCCGACGTTGCGTGTGCAGGGACAGCTCGCCCCAGTCAGTCATCCGGCCATGCGGCCGGAGGACCTCAAGTCGCTGGCCGAGCAAGTCATGTCGCCACGGCAGGTCAAGGAATTCGCGGAGAACAAGGAGGCGGATTTCGCGATTGGCGTGCCGGGCATTGGACGGTTCCGCGTCAACGTCTATCAGCAGCGTGGGACGATCGCGTACGCCCTTCGATCCATTCCGTATCAGGCGAGCACGATCGAGGAGCTCAATCTCCCGAAGATCGTGGAAGACGTCGCGCTGCGGGCGCGTGGGCTGATTCTCGTCACCGGCATTACGGGGTCGGGCAAATCGACGGCCCTCGCCGCGATGATCCAGTACATCAACGAGCGGCGGCACGCGAATATCATCACGATCGAGGACCCGATCGAGTTCCTGCACCGCGACATCAATTGTCACATCAATCAGCGGGAAGTCGGCACGGACACCGGCAGCTTCGCGCAGGCGTTGCGCCGCGTCTTGCGCCAGGACCCCGACGTCGTGCTGTTGGGCGAAATCCGCGATCTCGACACGCTCGACACGGCGCTCAAGGCGGCGGACACGGGGCACCTCGTGTTCTCAACGCTGCACACGACCGACGCGTCGCAGACGATCAACCGCGTGCTGTCGTTCTATCCACCGCACCAGCAGGCGGAGGTCCGGTTCTCGCTGTCCACGGCCCTGACGGCCGTGATCTCGTTGCGTCTCGTGCCGCGTCGGGACAAGGCGGGTCGGGTGCCCGCGTGTGAGGTGTTGATCAACACTGCCGCCGTCCGTGACAATATCCGAGACATGACGAAATCCCTCAACATCCCGGAGCTGATCAAGGAGGGCACGGTCCAGTACGGGATGCAGAGCTTCGATCAGTCACTCATGATGTGGTACACGAAGCACGTGATCTCGTACGAGAACGCGCTCTTCTACGCGACGAATCCCAGCGAGTTCGCGCTGCGCGTCCAGGGCGTGGCCAGCTCGAGCGATACGACGTGGGATGCGTTCCAGCAGGATGCCAATGCGTGAGGGCGTGGGAGAGTAAACGGCGGGGTTAGGGTTCAGGGATCAGGCGTCAAGGAACCACAACCGCGAACAACAACTCCTGGGCGGGCTGAAGCCCGCCCCTACATGTCGGATGGACGGCGAAAGTCGGGAGCGCCCCGAGGACGATTCGACTACCGTTCGACGAATTCGATTCTTGCGCCGTACGCAGCAACATGTAGGGGCGGCCTTCAGGCCGCCCTTTTTGTCGGTGCGGTTGTGGTTCCCAAGCCCTCCCGGCCGCTCAGGCCAAGACTCCCTCACCGGCCGCCCCTCCCTCCGTTACCTTCCCGAACGTGTTCTCCAAAGTCCTGATTGCCAACCGGGGCGAGATTGCGCTGCGAGTCATTCGCGCGTGCCGTGAGCTCGGGTTGCAAACGGTCGCGGTGTATTCGGAGGCCGATCGCGACTCGCTGCACGTGCGGTTCGCGGATGATGATGTCTGTATTGGACCGCCGCCGTCCCGCGATTCGTATCTGAATAGCCCGCGGCTGATCGCCGCCGCAGAGATCACCGGCGCCGACGCGATCCATCCCGGGTATGGCTTCCTGGCAGAGAACGCGGAATTCGCTGAGACCTGTGTCGCCTCGAACCTGACGTTCATCGGGCCGACCGCCGAGCAGATCCGGGTCATGGGCGACAAGGCCGCCGCGAGAAGCGCGATGGCGGCGGCCGGCGTGCCGATTATCCCGGGTACTCCGGGGCCGGTGGAAGACGTGGACGAGGCGTTGAGCTTTGCTCGGGATATTGGCTTCCCGGTCATCATCAAGGCCGCCGCCGGCGGCGGCGGCAAGGGGATGCGGGTTGCGCGTGACGCGGACGACTTTGGGCGCGCGTTCCAGCTCGCGCGATCGGAGGCGCTGTCCGCATTCGGTAATGGCGACGTGTACGTGGAGAAATACCTCGCTCGCCCGCGGCACGTCGAGTTCCAGGTGCTGGGCGACACCCATGGCCACGTGATTCATCTGGGTGAGCGCGACTGCTCGGTGCAGCGCCGGCACCAGAAGCTCATCGAGGAATCCCCGAGTCCGGCGGTCACCGAAGAGTTGCGCGCGCAGATGGGGGAGGCCGCTGTGCGCGGCGCCGCCTCGATTGGATACGTCGGGGCGGGGACCGTCGAGATGCTCCTCGACACCGACGGCTCGTACTATTTCATGGAAATGAACACCCGGATACAGGTTGAGCACCCCGTGACCGAGATGCTGACCGGGGTCGATCTGGTGAAGGAGCAGATTCAGGTGGCTGCGGGCGAGCCGCTCTCGGTCCGCACGATGCCACCCACTCGGGGACACGTGATCGAATGTCGTATCAATGCCGAAGATCCGGCCCGAAACTTTCAGCCTGCGCCGGGGAAGATCGCCGTGTTCCACCCACCCGGCGGCCCGGGTGTACGGCTCGATACGCATGCCTACGCGGGATATACGATACCGCCGTACTATGACTCGCTGCTCGCCAAGCTGATTTGCGAGGGACGCACGCGGCCCGAAGCGCTCCGGCGGATGCAGATCGCGCTCGAGAGTTTCATCATCGAGGGTGTGTCCACGACCATTCCATTCCTCGCTCGGGTGATGACGAATCCGCGGTTCGTCGCGGGCGATGTCGACACCAAGTTCCTCGAGCGTGAGTCCGACCTGTTCAAGGACCCGCCGACGGGCGGCCAGGGTTGACGCGGGCGACCTACAGACGGGAGGATCGGATTGCGTACGGACGTGGTGCTCGGAATCCCGGCGGCACCAACCGCCGAGTTCGCGGGGCGGGTGGTTGCGGTCATTGATGTGCTTCGGGCCTCCACGTCGATTGCCGTCGCTCTCGCAAACGGCGCCAAGGCGGTGATCCCGTTTGACAGCGCGGAAGAGGCGGTCCTCCGGTCCAAGAGCTTCGAGCGTCCGCTGGTCCGGCTGGCGGGCGAACGCCGGATGCGCCCCATCCCGGGTTTCGATTTGGGCAACTCGCCGCGGGAGTTCACGCGCGAAGCGGTGGAAGGCAAGACCGTGCTGTTTACGACCACGAATGGCACCGCGGCGCTCCTCGCCGTGCAGAGCGCGCGCGACGTGGTGGTGGGCTCGTACGTGAACTTTTCGGCTGTCGTCGCGCTGCTGCGGTCGGCGCTCCGAGGCGGGACCGACGTCGCAATCCTCTGTGCTGGGCGGGAGCGACAGTTTTCGCTCGAGGACGCCGCGTGCGCCGGCCGGTACGTTCGCTACATCACCAGCCAGCTGCAGGGCGTCGTGTTGAACGATGCCGCGCGGGCGACCGCGATCATCGAGCAGGGATACGGCGACAACGTGGGGCGAGTGTTCGCCGAGGCGGAGCACGGTCTGGCGCTTGCCGCGGCAGGCTACGCCGGCGATCTCGAATTCTGTGCCGCGATCGACTCGTTCCCGGTGGTGCCGGTGTATCAGGAGCGTCAGATTACCAAGCTCGGACCAGAGCGGGAGCGTTGAGGGTGGGAGCGATGGACTCGAACGCCACGCTGTCTCCGCAGATCAAGCGCGAGCTTGCCGGGTCGGCGCTGTTGTTGTTCGCGGTATTTCTGACTGGCGCGCTCGTGAGCGGCAGCCGCGGCGCTGCGACAGGGTGTGCGACGGCCGGCGGAGTCTTCGGCCCCGTGGGCTCCTGCTTGCGCGCGGCGCTCACCTTCACGCTCGGCGTGCCCGCTGCGTTTCTCGCGGCAGTTGTGCCGGCTGTTCATGCGCTCCGCCTGTTTGGACGGATGCAGGCTGCTGCCGACCGCTCGTGGCTCGTGTTCCTGATTGGCCTCGTGGTGCTCTTTCCCGTTGGAGCGGCGTTGGCGACCGGTGCGCACCGCGAGATCGGGCCGTTGAGTGGCATGTGGGGCAGCGTGGCGGCGTTCTATATGGTGGCCGCCTTTGGCGCCGTCGGCGCGTGGATCGTGTTTGTCCTTGCGGCGAGTGCATTGACCGCCGCGACGCTGGCGTGGAATCCCCTGCGGCTCATCGTGGGCCCGGGAGGCCGCCGGTCGCACGCGGTGGCCGGCGCGGATGCGAGCGTCAGGGGCGCGTCGGTCGAGGAGGCCGAGTGGGAGTTTGCCCCGGAGGCACTGGCGCCGCCCGCGGACGAGATGCCGGGGGTCGATGCGTCTGATCAGGCAGTGGTCGCACCTGCGGACGCGCGGCGACGGCGGCGTCTGGCGGCCAAGTCGGACGGGGTCAAAGAGCGCAACGGGAAGGTGCCGGATGGCGCGCTGGTGGCCGAGGCAAGCGCGGCCGTGCTGCTCCCGCCCATTCGATTTGCTGACACCACCGCCGGTGCGCAACCTGGACGTGGGGCGGCGCGAGCTCGATGCGATGGGCACGAAGCTGCTCGACGCGCTGCGCACATTCCGGGTCGAAGGCGAGTTGGTGGGCCGGACGACAGGGCCTGTGGTGACGCAGTTCGAGATCGTCCCGGCGGCCGGTGTGAAGGTACGGCAGATCGCGACGCTGGCGAATGATCTGGCGCTCGCGATGCGAGCGCCGAGCATTCGCATCGTCGCGCCGATCCCGGGGAAAGGAGCCGTGGGGGTCGAGGTGCCGAACCCCTCGGCCGAAGTCGTCGCCTTCCGGGAGTTGGTGGAGTCACGGGAATTCCAGGGGGCGCGTGCGGCGCTGCCGATCGGACTGGGCAAGGATCTCGAGGGGCGGTCCGTGGTTGCCGATCTCGCGAAGATGCCGCACCTGCTCATTGCCGGTGCGACCGGCTCCGGCAAGTCCGTGTGCATCAACACGCTGATTACCAGTTTGATCTACCGGCATACGCCGGAGACGCTGCGGTTCCTGATGGTCGACCCGAAGATGGTCGAGCTGTCGGTGTACAACGCGCTCCCGCATCTCCGCCACAAGGTGATCACGGACAATCGGGACGCGGCGTCGGTGCTCAAGTGGGCGCTGATGGAGATGCAGGAGCGGTATGAGCTGCTCGCGGCCAATGGGTGTCGCAACATGCAGGAGTTCAACCAACGCCTGCGCGATGGCGCCACGCTGCTGACGCCGCAGAAGCCGGACGTGGCGTTCGAGGAGCGGACGTATCGGCGCGGCACGCTGCCCTACATTGTGCTCGTGATCGATGAGCTGGCCGATCTCATGATGACGGTGCAGGGTGAGATCGAGACGCCGCTGGCGTTGCTCGCGCAGAAAGCGCGCGCCATCGGGATCCACCTGATCCTGGCGACGCAGCGTCCGAGCGTGAACGTGATCACGGGTCTGATCAAGGCGAATTTCCCGAGCCGGATCGCGTTCCGTGTAGCGTCGCAGGTCGACAGCCGGACCATTCTGGATGGTATTGGCGCCGAAGCGCTGCTGGGGAACGGGGACATGCTGTTCATCCCGCCGGGCAAGTCGGAGCCCGCGCGCTTGCAGGGCGCATTCATTACCAGTGAGGAGACCGAGCGACTCATTGGGTGGTACGACGCGCAGCGTGAGCTGCGTCGCCGCGCGCGCGGGCTGGATGCGGCGGTGCCCGACGGCCCGGTCGAGGACGATGTGCTCGAGACTGTCAGGCGGTATGAGGCAGAGCACGCGAGTGGCGAGGCCGGTGACGGCGACTCGGCGCGTCCGGGCGAGCGCGATCTGCTGTTTCGCGAGGCGGCGGAAGTCGTCATCCACCATCAGCAAGGATCGACCTCGCTTCTTCAGCGGCGGCTCAAGGTCGGCTACGGCCGCGCCGCCCGCATCATTGATCAACTGCAGGCGGCCGGTGTACTCGGGCCGCAGGATGGATCGAAGCCACGCGAAGTGATGGTGGGACTGGAGGACTTGCCACGAATCTGTGGCCGGGGCCCGTGACGGGCGCCCCAATCTCTATTGCGCGCCGCCTGGGCCGGATCGTGCCGGTCGGGGCGCGCACCCAGGTACTGGAGCTGTGGTGTCGGGCCGAGGCCGTCCGCGCGCGTCGCTGCTGGGATAAAGCGAAGGCATCTGGGCCCTCTCGACGCAGCGCTGCTGCCCCTGTTCGACCGCCGGTTCCCCGTGGTGCCTTCGAAGTACGACTATGCACCGGACGATGTGCTCGCGCGGGGTCGCGAGCGGTATGGGCAAGTGGCAGGTGAGTTGGCCAATGCGTCCTCGACGCTGGAGATCGGCTCGGCGGATGGAATGACGGCCGCGGTGCTGGCGCAACACGGGCATACGGCGACCGCCATCGACATCGACATCGGCCGGACCGATCCGCGGGTTCGTGCCGCAGGGGTGCGTGTTATCGAGATGGACGCGACGCGGCTCGACTTCCCGGATGCGAGCTTCGACCTGGTCTACAGCTTCAACGTCTTCGAGCACTTGCCGGATCCGGCGGCCACCTTTGCTGAAATGACGCGAGTCCTTCGTCCAGGGGGCGCCGCCTTCTTGTCGTTCAGTGCATTGCGATGGTCGCCGTTCGGCGCGCACTTGTACAAGGGAATCGGTATCCCATACGTCACGGTGCTATTTGACGAGCGATCCGTGGATGCCTACCTGCGATCCAAGGGGCACACGAGTGGTGCGCCCTGGGTCAACGGCTATTCGATAGAACAGTTTCGCGCTGCCTTCAAAGTGCAAGCGAACTGCTACACGAAATGGCGGTACGACGAGAGGCCGAATCGATGGCATGCGGGCGTCATTGCCGAGCATGCGGGTGTATTCAAGGGACGAGCCCCGTCTTTTGATTCACTGTTGATGGAATCCGTTTGCGTTCGCGGGACACGGAAGAGTGAGACAGGCATGACGCCTGGACCGGACGACAACTAGAGCGAAAGAAGGCACGACCACGATGAGCATCCGGCCGCTGACCGTCGCCAGGATCCGTCGAGCCCTCGCTCACCGGCGCCTCCTATGGTCGCTGTGGCGACTTGATACACGGACACGGCGCGTCGCGCTCCGCACGCCGCCGGTTCAACTCACGTCCGCCGGGTCGACAGAGGTGCACATGCTGCTCTGTCACCGCGACTTCGGACTGTCACTCGCGAGTCTCAAGAGCTTCTATCGCTATGCGCCCAGAACGATAGGGTTAGTCATTCATGATGATGGCTCTCTCACGACGCGGGATCGCGCGCTGCTGGAGAAGCACTTCGAGGGTGTGCGGATCGTGCGCACCGGAGATACGCTCACTGCGGTCGACCAACAACTCGCCACCCTCGGACTCGAGAGATGCCGAGCCTTGCGACGAGAGTTCGTCCTCGCAGTTCGACTGTTCGACTTTCCGATTCTGGGGGCGGGGAAAACGATCCTCCAATTGGACCCTGACGTGATTTTTCTGGCACCGCCCACTGAGCTGTTGGCCGCACTGGACCGCGAGGACGCTTCCGCACCGATTCGTTTCAACGTGGACGTAAACCCAGCCTATTCCTGGACGGAGGCAGAGATCGAATCTGCGACAGGGATTCGGCCAGTGCCGCAGTTGAATGGTGGCCTGTTGTGCGTGCGCTACGATCGCGAGAAGCTACCGGCAATGTGGCGTTCGTTTGAGGCATGCTTGTCCATGCCCAGACGACCGGGTAGCGAATGGCTGACCGAGCAGACCCTCCTCGCCGTTCACGCCTCTGCGCACGGCGCACAGGAGCTACCACCGGAGTATGACGTCTGTGCCCGACTGCTGCGAACCGGTCGGTCCGACCTCATCTCACACCACTGCCTGTCTCACCAGCGCCCCTACTTCTACGAGGCCTTCCTCGGGCGCATTGCTCCGGGTCTGTTACAACCCTCGTAAGCGGCGGTAATCGACGGAAGCGCGACGTCTCCGGGCTGAGTCCGTCGCGCGCAGATGACGCTCTGCGGACGGGACGCCGTAGCGTTCGGCGTGAACCCGCACTCCCAACAACTCGGCGATCTCGGTGAACGACTCGCAGAGCGGTGGGTGACTCGATCAGGCTGGCGAGTGATTGCCCGTCAGTTCAGGATTGGGCATCGGGACATTGATCTCATTGCCAAGCGGGCCAACACAATCGCATTCATTGAGGTGAAGACACGTCGCCGAACTGCCTTCGGCGGCCCCATTGGCGCCGTCAGCGCGCAGAAGCGCCGGCACCTCACGCACGCGGCGGCGATTTGGACAGATAGGTACGGCGAACCCGGCTGGGAGTATCGTTTCGACGTGATCGGTGTGCTGGTCGGTGGCGGACTCATCCGTATCGCCCACGTCGAGAACGCCTTTACCGCTTGGGAAAGCAGCCCGAGTCGTTGATTTCAGGAGGCACCTTTCGTAGTTTGTTCGGGCCATATATTTCACGCTCACTCGAGGGCCCTTTCATGGCTGTGCCAAGCATTCAGGACGATCGCAAGAAGGCACTCAATCTCGCGATTGCGCAGATCGAGAAGAGTTGCGGCAAGGGGTCCATCATGAAGATGGGACCGGATGCGCCGCGGGTACGGGTGGAGTCGATCTCGACCGGTGCGATCAACCTGGATGCCGCGATCGGTGTCGGCGGGATCCCACGAGGCCGCGTCACCGAGGTCTACGGGCCGGAGTCGAGCGGCAAGACCACGCTCTGCCTCCACGTCGTGGCCAATTCCCAGCGAACGGGTGGGGTGGCCGCATACATCGATGCCGAGCACGCGCTCGACACCGAATACGCAAAGAAGCTGGGCGTCGATATCGAGAACCTGCTGATTTCGCAGCCCGATACCGGCGAGCAGGCCCTCGAGATCTGCGAAATCCTCGTCCGGTCTGGCGCCGTTGACGTCGTCGTGATCGACTCGGTCGCCGCGCTCGTCCCCAAAGCCGAGATCGAAGGCGAGATGGGCGACTCGCACGTGGGATTGCAGGCGCGGCTCATGAGCCAGGCGCTGCGCAAGCTCACTGGCGCGATCGCGCGCTCCAAGACGGCCGTGATCTTCATCAATCAGCTGCGCGAGAAGATCGGTGTCATGTTTGGCAATCCCGAGACGACGACTGGTGGCAAGGCGCTGAAGTTCTACGCCTCCGTGCGTCTCGATATTCGCCGGATCGGACCGGTCAAGGAGAAGGAAGACGTCATTGGCTCGCACGTGCGGGTCAAGGTCGTCAAGAACAAGGTTGCGCCACCGTTCAAGCAGGCCGAGTTCGACATCATGTACGCCGAGGGTATCAGCCACACCTCCCTCCTCGTCGACATTGGCGCGGAAAGCGGGATCATCGAGAAATCAGGAGCCTGGTACAGCTACGGGTCGCAGCGCATCGGACAGGGACGCGAGAACGCCAAGATGTTCCTGCGTGACAATCCGGTCTTGCGAGCCGAGGTCGAAGAGAAGGTCAAGGCCGTACTCGGTGTGCGGGCCGACGCCGGCACGGCACCCGACGGAGCCGATCTCGCGGGAGACGATCTCTAAGGCGCGTCACCCGGTGCGTCGCCGGTTAGGTCGAGGCCGGATGGGAGCTATGCGTATTGGGCGGGGCCCGGATTCCCTGTCTTGCATGCACAGCGACTGTCCGGCCTCTGTTCGTGTCGGCACCAGGCTAGCGAGAGTCCACTTGTGACCAAACGAACGGGGCAGTTACACTCGCTGCGCCAAACTGCGGGGATCGGGAGCGGCCGAAAACTGCCGGTCGACTGTTACGAAGACGCCCTCCGCATGCTCGAACGGCGCTCCCGCACGGCGGCTGAGCTTCGGCAGCGCCTGGGCCGACGAGGACACGCGCCTGCCGCAGTCGACGCGACCATCGCGCGCCTCGCCACTGTCGGCCTGCTCGACGATGAGGCCTACGCCCGCCAGTTTGCGCGCACTCGGCTCGCCGCTGGGCGGGCCGCTCCCTCTCGCTTGGAACGCGAGCTCGTACGTCGTGGCCTCGATCGCCAGACGGCGGCAGCTGCACTGCAGGATGTGCTGACGGAGGACGCCGTCGATGTCGCGGCGATCCTGGACGAAGCCGTCCGCCGACGGATGGCAATGCTGGCAAAGCTCGATGCTGCCACACGACGGCGGCGCCTCTTCGCCTACCTGGCGCGACGCGGGTTCGACGCTGCCGACATTCGTTCGGCGATCGAACGCGCGCTGGCTCGAGTCAGGTCGGACGCGGCCGGTTGTTTGTCAGCACCCAAAAACGAGAGAACATCGTCACGCGACGTCGAAGCGTGAACTCGCGCCCCAGGGCGCGCTCGAGGGCCAGGTCGTTGAACCCTTCGTGGCCACCTGCCCAATGTCGCGCGAGTGCTGTAGTGTCAAAAAGGAAGCCGGCGCGTAGAGCCTCGCGCCACGCGATAGCATTGCCAGGCAACCTCAGCATTTGTCTAGCGACGTGCTTTACGAGAAACCCTAATCCCACCATACGGGGGACCGAGACCACCATTTGACCGTCAGGGTCGAGTAGCGCGAACAGCTTCCGCACAAAGGCACATTGAACGGGGACGAGATTCCCTGGCTCGCCGACATGCTCGAGCGTTTCCAAAAGGAAGATCGTACGAAAGGGGGCACCTCGAAGGGCAGCGGCAGGCGGAATCCCGTCGGGGTACTGGGCGGAGCAAAGCACCGACACGTTACGCAGATCGAGGTCGGTGACGACCGTCTGCGCAGTTGCGATCGCCCCAGTTTCTCGATCGATGCCGACCGCCAGGGGACAGGCCTGAGCTAACGAAGGGAGGAACACTCCATTGGCACAGCCGAAATCCAATGCGGCTCCGCGGCCGAGATTCGTGTTGGCGAGTCGCAAAGCGATATCGAATCGACGACGCTTGAGGCGGGCAATGAGTCCAGGGCGTAGGTAGTTGAAGTGTGAATACGTGCGAAATTCGCCCCGGTAGCTTTCCCGCGAATCGAAGAACGCACCGGTTTCTGGTACCACGAAGCGAGGGCGCGGGCGTCGTTCACCGTGCGACTGCGTCAGAGACAATCCCAAACTCCCGGATGCTGCTTCGCGGAAAGGAGGCGGCGCGCAAGGGCGCACCGTTAGCTAAAGATACGATTCCGCAATTGATTGCGTCACGCACCTGCTCGACCGATGTACGCGGTTAGCTGGCCACGGTATATTCGTTATTATGCCACCCGTCCTTCTAGCGAACGAGATACGGGGTCGTTTTCTTCGCTATTTCGAGCGACACGGCCACGCTATCCGCCCAAGCTCGTCGTTGGTGCCGGCGGACGACCCGACGCTGCTGTTCACGAATGCGGGCATGGTGCAGTTCAAACGCGTCTTTCTCGGTCTCGAGCAGCCCGAGTTTGGCCGCCGGGCGACCACGTCGCAGAAGTGCGTCCGCGCCGGCGGCAAACACAATGATCTCGAGCAGGTGGGGCACACCGCGCGCCACCACACATTCTTCGAGATGCTCGGGAACTTCTCCTTCGGCGACTACTTCAAGCGCGACGCGATTCGCTTTGCCTGGGAGTTCGTAACCCAGGAGCTGCAGATGCCGCGGGAGCATCTGCGGGTAAGTGTCTATCGCACTGACGATGAAGCCCGCGCGCTGTGGCGCGAAATCGCGGGGCTGAGCGATTCGCGGATCTACGGACTGGGCGAAGCCGACAACTTCTGGCAGATGGCGGACACCGGGCCGTGCGGCCCCTGCAGCGAGATCTTCATCGACCTCGCCCACGTCGCGCGTGACTGGGCGTTCCCGGCCGACGCATCAGGCGAGTGGACCGACACCCGACGGACCGAGTTCTCCCACGACGCGTTTGTCGAAGGCGCGGAAGCCGGCCGGTTCCTCGAGTTCTGGAACCTCGTGTTCATGCAGTTCGACCGGCAGGCGAACGGCGAATTGATCCCCTTGCCCAAACCGTCGGTCGACACCGGCGCGGGTCTGGAGCGGATCGCCGCCGTCATGCAGGGTGTCACGAACAACTACCACACGGACCTCTTCGTCCCGTTGCTCGAAACGGTCGCTGGAGCGGTGGGTCGCCCGTATCGCGGGCGTGAATCGGCCGAGGTCGTGAGGGTGCGGCAGGGCGCCGCGACCGGATCAGTCGGCCGGGTCGGGAGCCGGGAGACCATCGATGATCCGGCGTCGTACCGGGTACTCGCCGACCATGCGCGCGCGGTTGCGTTCCTCCTTGCGGACGGGGTGTTTCCCGCCAACGAGGGCCGTGGCTACGTGCTGCGCCGCATCCTCCGCCGCGCCGTGCGACATGCATGGCTCCTCGGCCGCAACGAGCCAACGCTGGCCACCGTCGTCGCGGCGGTGATCGAGACGATGGGTAGCACGTACCCGGAGCTCTCGCTTCGCCGCAAGCATCTGCTCGACACGACGCGCGCGGAAGAGGAGCGATTCCTCGAGACGATCGCAGGCGGTATGGCGCGATTCGATCAGTTGGCACCCGTCGGCGGGACGGTCGAAGGGTCGCCGACGATCCGCGGCACGATCAGTGGCGAGGACGCCTTCAGGCTGTACGACACCTATGGATTCCCGCTCGATCTGACCGAGCTGATGGCGCGCGAGCGCGGCTACACCGTCGACACGGCTGGCTTCGAGCGCGCGCTCGAGGGGCAGCGGACGCAGTCCAAGGAAGAGCGCCGGGGGCGCCGCATTGGCGTCACGGTCGATGAGCTGGGTGATGCCGAGGGGTGGGAGTACGCGGATCCCAACCTCAAGTCCGCGCCCGCGGACCGATTTCGCTTCGTTGGATACGACGCGTTGGAGGTTGCCACGCGAGTAGCAGCGAAACGGGAGCTCGCGGACGGCAGGCTCGGCCTCATTCTCGAGGACCGTCCCTTCTACGTCGAATCCGGCGGTCAGATCTCAGACGGGGGAGAAGTCGTCGGCGAGGGATGGCGAGTGGACGTCGAGGATGTGCGCAAGCTCGACGGTCGCGTGGCCATCATCGGTCGTCTCGAGGGAAGTTTTCACTGGGGGCCCGTGGTCGCTCGGGTGCCGCGCGACACCCGACAGGATACGGAGCGGAATCACACGGCCACCCACCTCCTGCACGCCGCACTCCGCCAGGTACTCGGCGAGCACGTCCACCAGCGCGGGTCGCTCGTCGCGCCCGATCGGCTCCGGTTCGATTTCAGCCACTCGGCCCCGTTGACGGCGGACGAGATGTCGGAGATCGAGGAGATGGTCAATCGCGAGATTGCGCGTGCCGTTCCCGTCGACCGATCGGAGCGACCCTACGCCGAGGCGCGTGCAGCCGGGGCGATGGCGTTGTTCGGGGAGAAGTACGGCGACATTGTGCGTGTGATCACCGTGCCCGGATTCTCAGCCGAGTTGTGTGGCGGCACGCATGTCAGGAACACGACGGATATCCTGCAGTTCCAGATCGTGTCCGAGACGGGCGTGGGAGGCGGGACGCGGCGCATCGAGGCCGTCACAGGCCGTGGGGCGTACGCGCGCACGCGTGCATACGAGGCCGCTGTCGCCGCGATCGCACGCACCTTGCGGGCGCCATCGGATCCCGCTGGCGTGGCCGCGCGGGTCGAGCAACTCGTCAACGAACGCCGAGAGCTCGACAAGCGGCTCAAGGACGCGCTTCGCGGGGGAGGCGCTCAGGGCGGCGGTCAGGTTCACGATCTCATGTCGGGCGCGATGTCGGTCGATGGAGCGCGCGTCGTGTCGGCACGCGTCGACGCGGCTGATCTGGCCGCGCTGCAGACGCTGGGCGACGCGCTGCGAGAGCGGCTGGGCTCGGGTATTGGGGCACTTGCGGCGTCGTTCGAGGATGGGAAGCACACGTTGCTCATCGTGGCGACTGACGATCTGCGCGAGCGCGGCGTCCGCGCGGATGTCATCGTGCGCGAAGTCGCTGCAGCGGCCGGGGGTCGTGGCGGTGGCAAACCGCACATGGCGCAGGCAGGCTTTCCCGACGCTGCCCGAGTGGCCACGGCACTCGATTCGGTGCTCCCGACGGTGCGCCGATTATTGAGTCCAGCCGCGACCTGACAGCCCACCCCGTGTCGACCAGTCGCTCCGTCCCGCAGCCACCCGCGCTCCCGCGGCCGACCGCCGTGGCCGCTGAACCGCCCGCGGTGCTGGCACGGTCCATCGAGGACGCCATTGGCGCGCTTGGGCGAGGTGAGTCGTTGGCGACGGCGTCACCTGACACGCTGCTTGCCGCGGCGGAGCGCGTCTTTCGCGAGACGCTCAAGGCCGGCTGTAATTCCCGAGCCAGTGCAGTCGCACTGCTCGCGGTCGATGCTCTGGTGACCTACGCGTTCGAACGCGCAAGCGACGACCCGGCACGCATCGAGGAGCGGGCTGCGCAGGCGATGGCGTCTCTCGCGGCGCTGACGGATCTGGCTCACTCGTCAGCTTGATCGACCTGCACACGCACCTCCTGCCGGGCGTCGACGACGGCTCACCGTCGGTCGAGGTTTCGCTGGGGGTGTTACAGCGTTTCGCGGCGGATGGGGTCGACGTGGTCGTGTGCACGCCCCATTTGCGCGCGTCCCAGGCCGTGAAGATCTCGGACTCGACCTACGCGAGTGTGTTCGACACGTTGATCGCGGCTGCCCCGCCACGTCCCGTTCTCAAACGGGGGTGGGAGATCATGCTCGACGTGCCGGGGGTAGATCTCAGTGCTCGCACGCTGACCCTCGCCGGCTCGAACGCCATGCTCGTGGAATTTCCGCGGACCGGCGTGCCGCTCCGGGCGATCGACGAGCTCCGGAGGGTCCGCAATGAAGGGCGGGTGCCGGTGCTTGCGCATCCGGAACGATACTGGGGATGCACGTTGAGCCAGATCCGCTCGTGGCGCGAAGGAGGGACGGTCATGCAGATCGACGCGGTCGCCCTGCTCGCGGGCGGCCGCATGGGGGAAATGGCGCTCGCGCTGATCGAGGAGGGGCTGGCTGACTGCCTGGCCAGCGACAACCACGGCGACACCCGGTCTCTGGCGATGGTGCGCGAGTGGTTCGTCGAGCAGGACGCCGAGGAGCATGGGGCGCTCCTCACGGAGGTCAATCCGCGGCGCCTCCTGGAGGATCTGCCGCTGCTGCCTGTCCCGCCGGTCCGCGTGCGACGCGGCTTGCTGGAACGACTCCGTGAGTTGATGCGAGGACGACGACGATGAGAGCGCCGCGATGAACGCGATATCGGACGAGTCGTGACGACGATGGACGGAGGCGCGGCGGAGCACGGGGCGGGCGAAGAGGGAGCGATCTTGCATCCCCCGGCCGCGGTGGTCGACATCGCGAAACGGCTGGAGGCGGCAGGGCACGAAACGTGGTGTGTGGGCGGCGCCGTCCGCGACGCCCTGCTCGGGCATCCGCACAGCGACTGGGATCTCGCGACGGCAGCGCGGCCCGACGAAGTGATGCGGCTCTTCCCGCGGCGCACGATCCCGGTAGGTGTGCCCCACGGCACCGTCGGCGTCCTCGATCGATCGAGGGTGCTGCACGAAGTGACCACCTTCCGCCGCGACGTGCGCACCGATGGTCGACATGCGGAAGTCGAATTCGGCGCCTCGCTGGACGAAGACCTCGCGCGACGGGACTTCACGATCAACGCCATCGCCTACTCGCCTACGCGCCACATCCTCCACGACCCGTTCCATGGCCGCGTGGATCTGGCGCGGCGGGTCGTGCGTGCGGTGGGGCGACCCGCCGATCGCATGCGAGAGGACCGGCTGCGGGCGCTGCGCGCGTTGCGCTTTGCCGCTCGCTTCGAGTTCACGATTGATGCCGATACGTGGGCCGCCATCGTGGCGAGTGCATCGTTCTTGACGCGCCTGTCGGCCGAGCGCGTCAAGGAGGAATTAACCAAGACCATGGTGCAGGTCGCGCGACCTGCGCGGGCGCTCCTGTTGTGGCGCGACAGCGCCGCCCTGAGCGTGTTGGTGCCGGCACTTGGGGGACTGGGCGGGGTCGACATCGCCACCCTGGACTGTCTCGCCCAGCCACGAGAGGGGAGGGCGGCGCGCAGCGCCGCGCGCGCTGATGCGCGCCGGCTGGCGCGGCTCGCCGCGCTCTTTCTCACCTGTCCGGTCGAAGGCACGGAACGGGCACTCAAGGGGCTGCGTTTCTCGAACGCCGACACTGACTGGATTGTGGGTCTCGTGGGAGCGTGGCGTACGGTAGGCGCCGACATGGAGTGGACACTGGTGTCGGGCCAAACTCCGCCAGAGGCGATGGTGCGACGATGGGTCGCCAGCATTGGGCGCCTGCGAGTCCCGATGCTGTTGCGGCTGGGCGCGGCGCGCTGGGCGGCGAGGCGCGATGCCGGGGGTACCGCCCCGACCTCGGGGCAGGTGCGGGCTCTCTACCGGCGGGCGATCCAGAGTGCCTTCCATGATGCCATTCAGCTGTCGGACCTGGCCGTCGACGGGACCGATCTCATCGACGCTGGCATTACGCACGGCCCCCTGGTCGGGTCCATGTTGCGACGGTTGATGGGCGCAGTCGTCGAAGATCAGAGTCTCAACACCCGCGATCGGTTGCTGGAACTGGCGCGGCTATGGGTGATGGAGTCGCAGCCGGATCGGTCGGCGTAAGGGGAGGAGCAGGCATCGTGGTGTTTTTCCGCGGGCGTCAGCCCGAGACATCGGTGTGGCGTCGATTCCGGTCGGGGCTGGACGGCTTCACCTTCGTCAAGGAGGCCGACCACTACGCGGCGCACATCGTGACGAATGCGGAACGGGCGGTGGACCTCTTCCATCTGCTGCTTGAACACCTGCCGCCCGCGGTCGACATCGCGATCGATGACCGGCGGAGCCGCCGGAGCTGGTCGGGCGAGCAGATCGCACTTCCCGACGTCCAGGATGCGATCGGCCGCCTGAAAGTCTCCCTCGCCGCGGCCGGTGGCGTGGAGATCTCGATTTATACCGCGGACGATCAGATCACCCTCAACCCGCAGCTCGAGCTCTTCATCTACGCGCGGAGCGACCGGTGGCTGTACCTCCTCCTCGGACTCGGCCTCGAGGAGCGGACCCTCGTCCCCACGCGGAGCTGGAAGCTGTTGCATCACGATTTCGAGCCCGCGCCCGAGCTTTCGGATGGGCTGATCGGCATGACCACACGCCTGGGCTTGCGGGCGCCCACATGAGTCCCAGCGACCGAGGATCAGGCGGGCGCTCTCGCGCTGAACCCCTGGCCTCGCGGATGCGTCCACGCACCCTCGACGAGTTCGTCGGGCAGGAGCGGCTGCTGGGTCCAGGCACGCCACTCAGGACCGAGATCGAGAGCGGACAGGTGACCTCGATGCTCTTCTGGGGTCCGCCGGGCAGTGGCAAGACGACGCTCGGCCGCCTGATCGCGCACTACACGGACCGCGCATTCGTGCCGTTTTCGGCGGTGACCGAAGGTGTGCCACGCGTGCGGGTGATCGTGGCGGAGGCGGACGAGCGCTTGGCGACCGGTCGCGGGACCGTGTTGTTCGTGGACGAGATCCACCGCTTCAATCGCGCGCAACAGGACGCCTTCTTGCCGTTCGTGGAGCGCGGGACGATCACACTCGTCGGCGCGACGACGGAGAACCCGTCATTCGAGATCACCGGTGCGTTGCTGTCGCGGCTCCGGGTGTTCGTGCTCGAGGCATTACAGCCGGCGGAGATCGCGACGGTCGTCCAGCAGGCGCTCACGGATGCGACGCGCGGGCTCGGTGCGCTGGGACTGACCCTGGAGCCGGGCGCGCTCGACCTGATCGTGACGCAGGCCGACGGGGACGCCCGACGCGCGTTGACGGCGCTCGAGGCCGCCGCGGCAACTGTCGGTCGACGGCGTGCGGGCGGCGGCACGATCACCGCGGAGACAGTGCGCTCGGCCTTGCAGGCGCGACTTCCCAAGTATGACAAGTCGGGCGAGGAGCATTACAATCTCATCTCGGCGTATCACAAATCGTTGCGCGGGAGTGACGCGCAGGGGGCGCTCTACTGGTTGGCACGCATGATCGAGGCGGGCGAGGACCCGATGTATATCGCGAGACGCACGGTGCGGTTCGCGGCAGAGGACGTCGGTCTGGCGGATCCGACGGCGTTGCGGGTGGCAATCGCGGCGCGCGATGCGTACCACTTTCTCGGGTCGCCGGAGGGCGAGCTCGCCATCGCGGAGGCCGCGGTGTACCTCGCGACGGCGCCCAAGTCGAACGCAGTGTATCGCGCATGGGGCGCGGCGCTGGAGCTGGCGCGCGAGACGCCGGCCGAGCCGGTGCCGCTCCACCTGCGCAATGCGCCGACGCCGCTCATGAAGGAACTCGGGTACGGGCGCGACTACCAGTATGCGCATTCGGTTCCTGAGGCATACATTCCCCAGGATTATCTGCCCACGCGCGTCGCGGGCAGCGTGTTGTACGAGCCGGGTCCGTTCGGATTCGAGAAGGACATCGCGAAGCGTCTGGCGTGGTGGGCGGAGCTTCGGCAGCGATTCGAGCGTCGGGACGAATCAGAAGAGGGAAGCGCGGGGTCGACATCATCGGGTCCGCGCGCTCAGGCGGAGGACAGCAGTGCGGAGGCGTAGTCGAGTGGACTGGACCCGCGCGGTGACGCGCCGCGCCGTGCAGCAGGAGCCGATATTTCGCGCGAGCTGATTTCCCTCGAGCCGCCCGTCGAGCGAGCCATCCTCGTGGGCGCGCCGCTCAAACGGTCAGCCGAACGGCATCAAGTCGAAGAGCACTTGGCGGAGCTGGCGCAGCTCGTGGACACGGCGGGGGCCGTCGTGGTCGACGAGATCACGCAGCGTCTCGAGCGTCCTGACCCCGCGACGTATCTCGGTCGCGGCAAGATAGAGGAGCTTCGGACGCGGATCGAGAGCGCGCAGGCATCGCTCGTCATCTTCGACGAGGAGCTGACGCCGGCGCAAGGGAAGAACATTGAGGATGCGACCGGTCTACGGGTCATCGATCGCACCGAGCTCATTCTCGATATTTTCGCGACGCGAGCGCGAACCAGCGAAGCGAAGCTCCAGGTGGAGCTGGCGCAGCTGGAGTACATGCTCCCGCGCCTGCGGCGGATGTGGGCACACCTGGAGCGCGTCCGAGGTGGCATTGGCATGCGAGGTCCCGGTGAGACGCAGCTCGAGACCGACCGCCGGCTGATCGGTCAGCGGATCAAGCTGTTACGCGACCGTCTCGAGGAGGTCGCCCGTACCCGCGCGGTCCAGCGGCAGTCACGGATGAGCTCGTTTCGGGCCACGCTGGTCGGATACACCAATGCCGGTAAATCGTCCATTCTCCGCGGACTATCGGGCGCGATGGACGTGGTGGTCGAGGATCGGCTGTTCGCGACGCTCGACCCACTCACGCGCGACGTAGATGTGCGAAGCGGCGGAGGAGCGCGGGTGTTGGTGACCGATACCGTTGGATTCATTCGAAAGCTGCCGCACCACCTCGTGGCGTCATTCAGGGCGACGCTCGAGGAAGTGACGCAGGCCGATTTGCTGTTGCATGTCATCGACGCGAGCTACGCCCAATGGGAGGAGCAGCGCGCGGTCGTCGAAGATGTGCTGGCAGACATTGGGGCGGCGGCGACGCCGGTGCGGTACGTGTTCAACAAGATGGACCTGGTGCCTGGGCCCGAGGCGGCGGCGCTGCGCGAGCGCGTCGGCAATCTGATGCCGGGCTCGGTGTTTGTCTCGACCATGACGGATGAAGGGATCGAGCCCCTGCGGCGGTTGCTCGCCAGCGAGCGACAGGCGATGCGACCCATTATGCGGATTCGGCTGCCCAGCGATTCGGGTCGGTGGCTGGCCGAGTTGTATCGCGAGGCGGAGGTCGTGTCCGTCGGGAGTGAGGGCCCCTCGGTGGTCGTGCGGGCCCGCGCCGATGAGGCGCTGCTCGGTCGACTGCGGCAGGCAGGGGCGGAGGTGACGCCCTCGCCGCGCGTCGCGAACGGTTCACAGGCGGCGGGATGAGATCTGGCTCGCCGGTGATGCACCTCTTCACAGGCGCGCTTGGTGGCGGCGGGCGGCCGCCCGCGATCGGCGTCTATGCCATTGCGTTCGCGTTGGCGGCGATCTCCGCACTCGTGTTCACCTGGTTCGTGCGCGCCCATGCGCGACGGCTGGAGCTCTACGACCTCAGTGACTCACGGAAAACGCATGAGCGGGACGTGCCGCGCATTGGTGGCGTCGGCATTGTGCTCGCCGTGGCCTTCACGTCCCTCTTCACGCTGGTCGTGTTCGGCCGACCGGAGATGACGGCCAACATGCGCGGTCTGCTCGTCGTGTTCGCCGGAGGAATCGCGATCCACCTCGTGGGGCTGTACGACGACATTCGCCAGCTGCACGCGAGGTGGAAGCTCGTGGCGCAGGTGGTCATTGCCGTGGCAGTGTTTGCGGCGGGTGTACGCATGACGACGCTGTCGCTGCCGTTCGTCGGCGTGGTCAATCTCGGGACCTGGGTCGGGCTCGCGTTCACGGTGGCGTGGTTCGTCGGCATCACGAATGCATTCAATCTGATCGACGGGATTGACGGCCTTGCGGCGGGTGCCGCGCTCTTCGCGCTCACGACGATGTTCGTGGTGGCGATCGCTAACGCCCGCTATGGCGCGTCGCTCGCGACATTGACGCTGGCTGGCGCGACGCTGGGCTTCCTCTACTACAATTTCCATCCCGCCACGATCTTCCTGGGCGACTCCGGGAGCCTGTTCCTCGGGTTCATGCTGGCCGGGATCGGCGCGTTGAGTGCGCAGAAATCACCGACGGTGGTCGCGGTCGCGATCCCGGTAGTGTCGCTCGGGCTCCCCGTGCTCGACACGTTGATCGCCGTGACGCGGCGTTTCCTCCGGCGGCAGCCGATTTTCGCGGCTGACCGCGGGCACATCCATCATCGGCTTCTCGGTCGTGGCTATTCGCCGCGCACGGTCGTGCTGACGCTGTACGGAGTCTGTGCGCTGCTCGCACTGGGCGCGATGCTGCTGGTCAACGAAGGTGGGCACGTCGCGTTGGTGCTCGTGACGATCGGCGTTGGGGTCGGTTTTCTGGTACAGCGGCTGCGGATCTACGAGTTCGAGGAGGCGGCGCGCCTGCTGCGACGTGGAGTGCGGCAGCGACACACGATCGAGCGCGGCGTCCGCATGCGCGAAGCGAGCGCCCGGCTGTCGGAGATGGAGGATTTGTCCACTGTGTTTGCGTCGCTTGCAGAGGTGTTTGCCGCCGATGGGTGGCCTCGGGCGGAGGTCGGACTCAGGGTGGCATTCCTCGACGGGCGGCGCGGCCGCTCGAGCGACCTCACGGCGGGACGGGCCGGCGATGGTGAGGTCACGGTCTGGAGTTGGTCTGCAGTAGACCCGATTTCCATTGATCCTCGGTGCTGGCAGGTGACACTCCCTTTGCTCGGCGAGGATGGCACGCGAATCGGCTCATTGGTGATCTGGCAAACTCCAGAGACTGTTGAGTCACCGCTGCCGCACTTGCACGCGATAGCCGGAGAGCTGCGGCGTCAGATTGAGGACCGACTTCTGTCGCTCTGGCCTGTGGGAACCGACCAGCGAGCGGAGCATGTGACAGGCCGGACGCCGCGCCGTATGGGTAAGAGCGCCGGTGGGCACGCGACCGAGCCTGTGTCGAGCGGCTCAGTACGAACAGTCGGCGTCACATGATGTCGACGGCTTTGCAAGTCGAGCCAGTTCCTCGGCGAACGCTGGCTGCGACGGCTGGCATCATCGCGATGATCGATCGAGAGCTCGTGATTGAGCCGGCCGGTCGTTTGCCCCGACTGGGACTGCGCGAGCTCTGGGCCTATCGTGCGCTCCTTTATTTCCTCATATGGCGGGATCTCAAAGTTCGCTACACGCAAACCGTACTGGGCGTGGCCTGGGCCGTTGTGCAGCCGGTTCTGAATACAGTGGTGTTCACGCTCGTGTTTGGGCGACTGGTGCATGTACCGACCGATGGCGTGCCGTATCCGGTATTCGCGTTAGCGGCGGTCATTCCGTGGACCTACGTCTCGACTGCCTTCGCCACGTCCGGCCAAAGTCTGCTCAACAACTCGAACTTGATCACGAAGGTTTATTTCCCACGCCTTGTGATTCCCTGGTCCTCGGTAGGTTCAGCGGGAGTCGATTTCGCGATTGGATTGGTTTTGCTGGGTATCGCGCTCCTTGGGTACGGGCGTGCCCCGACGATCTCCTCCCTGATCGTCGTGCCGGGATCGATCGTCGCCTTTGTGCTGACGGCCGCAGGGATCGGTTGCTGGACCTCCGCCCTCGGTCTCAAGTATCGCGATGTGAAGTATCTCATCCCGCTCATGTCCATGATCTGGATGTATGCATCGCCTGTCGTCTATCCAATGTCAAGAATCCCTCCGCAGTACCGACTGTGGTATAATCTGAACCCTCTGGCTGGTACGCTGGAGGCGTTTCGCGCTGCGCTCGTCGGCCGCCCGGTGCTCTGGGGTGCGTGGGCAGAGTCCGCACTCGTCGCGGTAGCGGTTTTCGCCTCCGGCACCCTCTACTTCCTCCACACGGAGCGGGCATTCGCCGACATCGTTTGATGCCGATGACGCTCTTTCTTGAACGCTGGTACATGGACCGAGGGACTTGCCCGTGAGCGCGCACGCGATCGAGGCGCGGGGCCTCGGGAAACGGTATCGCATTGGCTCGGCCGCTGCTCGCCACGATTCCTTGCGCGATCTTGTCGGACATGCGTTAGTGGCACCCGTCCGCAATTTTCGCCGCCTTCGTCGGCTCACCGACTTCACAACGGACGACGGATCCGACGTCACTTGGGCGGTCCGTGACGTGTCCTTCACGGTAAGCCATGGAGAAGTACTCGGCGTGGTCGGGCGGAACGGAGCAGGCAAAAGCACGCTGTTGAAGCTGCTCTCGCGTATCACCGAGCCGACGACAGGACGCGCCATTCTGCGTGGTCGAGTGGGGTCACTGCTAGAAGTCGGCACGGGCTTCCACCCTGACCTGACTGGGCGAGAGAATGTCTATCTGAACGGTGCGATTCTCGGGATGGACCGACGGTACGTCGACAGGCGGTTCGACGAGATCATCGAGTTCGCAGGCGTTGGGCGATACATCGATACGCCCGTCAAGCGATACTCGAGCGGCATGTATCTGCGCCTCGCGTTCGCGGTCGCCGCCCACCTGGAGCCGGAGATTCTCATCATTGACGAGGTATTAGCCGTCGGAGACGCACAGTTCCAAAAGAAATGCCTTGGGAAGATGCGAAGCGTCAGCGAGGAAGGGCGGACTGTGCTGTTTGTCAGTCATAACCTGACTGCGGTGCGCACCCTTTGCACTCGCGCCCTTCTCCTGCGGGACGGGACCGTTGCCGCCGATGACACGGCGACTCAGGTGGTGAGTGCCTACGTGGCGGATGTCAGCGACGCCCGGTGGGCCTGGATCCCGACCACCGAACAGCCGCCGCAAAATGAATCGGCGGCCGTCACCAGCATCTCGATAAAGGGATCCCAGGGAACCCTCGTCGCGGAACTCACGAGCTCGTCCGAGTTCACGATCGATATCGAATTCCGAGTGAAGCATGACCAGGCCTTCGTTGGCCTGACGGTGGTGCTCTACGACGCCGAACATAATTGCGTGTTCTCTTCGCTGAGCAACCGAGAGAGTGCGTGGTACGGGCGGCCGATGCCTGCCGGCTCCTATCGGGCATCCTGCGCGGTGCCAAGTGACCTGCTGAATGCGGGATGGTTTACGGTCGATGTGAACCTGTTTGGGAAAGACTTCACGGATCAGCGCCTGCTGCGCGACGTATTGCGCCTTGAAATCCAGGATAGCGGTCGGTTACGCGGCGACTATTACGGAGCGTACCTGGGAGCCGTACGGCCAGCTCTGGTCTGGCGGACGGAGCGCCTGCCCGGTTTGCCCTCATGAGTGCTGGGCGAATTGCAGCCGCGGCCACGGGCGTCAATGACATGGGTAACTCCACATCGGAGCCAGGTCAGCCAGCGACGCTCGCCCCGATCGTCCTTCTCCACGCGGGCTCGCCCTGGCAGGAGAATGGCGGCTCCGTCTTTCTTGATGCTATTGCGGAGCATTGTGGCAGGCCGTGCGTGCATGCTGCGATCTCGCTTGAGGGACACGCCGTGGAGGTCCCTCGGGGTTTTCCGCGCCCAGTGGTGCAAGCGGTGGCCCGCGGCGGGGTTCGCGGATTCGGTGTGCTGCGTGATATCTCGCCGTGGCTCGAGCGGCAGATCTATTGGGGAGTGGTTTCGCCGCGATCCCTGGTTGCCAGCACCCGACGGATCGCTCGGCAGTTGGCCGCACTGCGCCCGTGCCGCCTTGCGGTCTTTCTGAACTCGATCGAGATGCCGATTGTCGCGGCCGAATTGGCGCGCCAGCTCGACATCCCCTACGTGACGATGGAGTGGGATCTCATGGAAGTTGCGGTTGACCGGCTCGACCTAGCAGGGCCAATTCGGCGGCGTGCTGTTGGAGCGCTACAGGCGCTGCGCCGAGGCGCCGTCCGCCGTGGTGTGGCGAGTGAAGGCATGGAATCGATGTACCGGGAGCGATGGGGCCTCGATGCCATTGTGCTGCGGCAACCTGCGCGGGCCATAAACCATTCGCGGCCGCCCGACCCGCGCCGACCGATGGTGATCGCCGTGTGTGGCAACATCTACGCCGTGGATGAGTTTCGATCCTTTGTTCGCGCGCTGGATAGTCTCGGCTGGGCGGTCGAAGGCCGAGCGCTCGAACTGCTCGTTATCGGTCCGGCCGGCAACGAGGTCGGGCCCCTCCCGGCGCAGGTTCGGGTCACAGGCTGGGTCCCGTTTGCGGAGTCGCTACAGTATCTGCGCACTGCCGATCTCGGATATTGCCCGTACTGGTTCGACGAGCGGCAGGCGGACATCGTGGCGACCTCCTTTCCGTCGAAGCTCATTTCGTATCTCAGTTGCGGCGTACCAGTCTTTTACCATGGACCGGCAAACGGGAGCCCAGCGAAATTCCTCACGAGGTATCCGGCGGGCGTGGTATGTACGACGAAGGACGCCGGTACGATCTCCACCGAGGTCGCGCGATTCCTGACATCGCCCGACCGTTTATTGCTCGCACGCCGCGCGGCCGAGGCCGCGCTGACGCGCGAATTCTCACTTGAGATTCTGCAGGAGCGAATGGCCGTGTGGCTGAGCGATAGGAATCGCGTTCAATGAAGGTCTTGACGATTCTCGGCACCCGACCTGAGATCATTCGGTTGTCCCGCGTCATCCCGGCACTAGACACGACGTGTGAGCATTACGTCGCGCATACCGGTCAGAACTTCGACGCACGCCTTAGCGACATTTTTTTCTCAGAGTTGGGCCTTCGCCAGCCCGACTACCACTTCAGAACTCGTGTGGATACGCTCGCCACGCAGGTCGGCCACATATTCGCGGAGTCGGAGTCACTCCTCGAACGACTGCGGCCGGAGCGACTATTGGTATTGGGCGACACGAATAGTGCGTTGTCCGCCTTCATCGCGAAACGGATGGGGATCCCCGTGTATCATATGGAGGCGGGGAACCGGTGCTACGACGATCGCGTCCCTGAGGAGGTCAATCGCCGGGTGATCGACCACTGCAGTGACGTGCTGATGCCCTATACCGAGCGCAGTCGCGTCAACTTACTCGATGAGGGCATCCACGGCACACGGATTCTAGTCACGGGCAACCCGATCAACGAGGTACTCGCCGGCTATCGTGATGCAACGACCGCGAGCCCGGTGCATGGACAACTCGGCCTGGACCACGGGCGGTACGTTCTGGCGACGTTCCATCGAGCCGAAAATGTCGACGTGCCTGAGCGGCTAGACCGTATCATCGAGGGGCTGTCGCGCAGCGCAGCTGCGTTAGGGATGCCGGTCGTCTGTAGCCTGCACCCACGGACGAAAGCCCGACTTCAACAGCGATATGGCACGGTGTACGCGAATGGGGTGCGACCGTTGGCGCATGGAGCGGCGGTGGAGCGGGACGGCGTGTCACTAATCGACCCGCTGGGATTCTTCGACTTCGTGGCGCTCGAGCGCGATGCGTACGCCGTTGTCACCGACAGCGGGACAGTCCAAGAGGAGTGCTGCATCATGGGCGTCCCGGCGATCACCATCCGCGACACAACGGAGCGTCCTGAAACAGTCGAGTGCGGTAGCAACATTTTGGCAGGAGTCGACCCGAATCTGCTCGTCATGCTGCTGACCAGCCGATGCGCGTCGCGGGCTTGGTGGACGGTCCCGAACGAGTATCGAGCGCCATCAGTGGCGGCGACTGTAGTGAACATTATTCTCGGGTACAACGCTCTCCTCCGGCCGGCTGTGCCCGTCCCGGTCAGTACCGCAACCGCGGAGACGCCGGATGCTAAAGATGGCGTTGCGATCCGTGTTGGGGGGACGGCGCGGTGACGGGCGACGACCCGCTCCAGCCGTGTGTAGTGCTCGTACTCAATTGGAACGGGCTTTCCCATCTGCGGCGGCTGCTCCCGACTCTCCAGGCCGCGGTTGCGCGATACCCTGCGCCTGCGCGCATTATGGTCGTCGACAACAGAAGCTCGGAACCGGACGTGGAGACCGTTCGCCGCGAGTTTCCGGCAGTCGAGGTAGTCGTCGCCGGGCACAACGATTTTCTCTTTTCCCTCAATCCGGTCGTGGCGGTTCAGCCTGAGCCGGTCGTCATCATTCTGAACAACGACATGCGGGTCGACGCGGGGTTCATCGAACCATTGGTCCGTCACTTCGTGGACCCGACGGTGTTCGCCGCCACGGCCAACGTCTACGACTGGGACGGGACGCGCATGACGACGGGCCAACGTCGGATCATACACCGTAGAGCGTGGTTTTACCAATGGTGGGTCCGCACGAGTTGCGGGCCGAGGTATACGCTGGACGCTGGCGGTGGCTGTGCCGCGTTCAGACGGTCTAGCTTCGTCTCCCTCGGCGGCTTCGATCGCCTCTACCACCCCGCGTATTTCGAGGACGTGGATTTGTCGTACCGCGCGTGGATGCGCGGCTGGCGGACGATTTACGAGCCGCGCAGCGTGATCTATCACCGTGAAGGTGCGACACTGACGACTCCCGAACGGGCGGGTCGGACTCGTCGGCTGCTGGCACGCAATCACGCGTTGTGTGTCGTGAAGAACGTAGGAGGCTGGGGCACAGCCATGACTGTTTTGGGTCTCATGCCGCTGCGAATCGTGAAGGCCTGGGTTCGGGGAGATCGGGACGGCGCGAGGGGTCTGCTCGCGGCTCTCCCGCGAACTCCATCGGCACTGCTGCGTCGGCTCGGCCGACCGCGCCCCCGGTTATCTCCGGGCGAGATCGATGCCGCGGTGGCGGCTGATCCCGTAGCGACAGGGCGCGCTGGGTTGGTGACCGAGGCGGTGGTTCTCTCGGCGGTCGTATGACGGGGAACGGTGCTGTGAATATCACGGATCAGACGATCTTGATTACGGGTGGAACCGGCTCGTTCGGAAACCGCGTGGCCACGCACCTCTCATCGTTCAACCCTCGGCGCATTGTCGTGTACAGCCGTGATGAGAAGAAGCAGTGGGAGATGAACCAGCGCTTCCCGGACTTTGATTACATGATCGGTGACGTTCGCGATCCCGCGCGACTGCGCGAGGCGATGCGTGGCGTTGACCTTGTGTTTCATGCTGCAGCGCTCAAGCAGGTCCCGTCCTGCGAGGCGTATCCATATGAGGCGTTCCAAACGAACACCGTTGGGTCACACAACGTGTGCGAGGCGGCTCTGCAGGCCGGCGTCAAGACCGTCGTCGCGCTCAGCACGGACAAGGCGGTCAAGCCCGTCAACGCCATGGGCATGTCGAAGGCCATGATGGAGAAGATCGTGTGCTCGAGAAATCAGGTACCACTCGCTACCCGCTTTTGTTGCGTCCGTTACGGCAATGTCATGGGGAGCCGAGGGTCGGTGATCCCACTCTTTCGAAAGCAGATCGAGGCGGGTGGCCCGGTGACCCTTACCGTCGGACATATGACGCGGTTTCTCATGACTCTGGACGAATCCGTGGATCTCGTTGTTCATGCGATGACGCACGCGACGGGCGGAGAGATCTTTGTCCGGAAGGCGCCGGCCGCGACCGTGGCCGACCTGGCGCGCGCGTTGATCGCAAAGTACGGCAACGGCGCTGAGATTCCCGTGCGAACGATCGGGATCAGACCGGGCGAGAAGGTCGACGAGGTGCTCGTCAACGAGTACGAGATTCAGCGGGCGCTAGAGACTGAGGAGTACTTCGCGATCTTTCCGGAATATCGCGTGCCGGCCATTGACAGCCGTTATCCGATCGGGGCGGAATACACATCGGCGAACACGCGACGCGTGAGTGACCCCGAGGAGATTGGTGGGTTGCTCGACCGAGTCGGGACCGTCGAGTACTACATCTGACGATGGTCAAGGATCGTCGGATGTTCGTTCTCGGGCACCGCGGCATGCTCGGGCACGTCATGGCTCGCTGTGCGTTGGACGCAGGCTGGGAAGTCCTGACGAGCCCGGCGCGCTACTGTGCGAATCCCCGGGACCCTTTGATCGAGCAGGTCCGCGACTCTGAAGCGTCGGTTGTGATCAACTGTCTCGGTCTCACGAAGCAACGCAGCGACGATCGTGCGGCACTATACCTAGCGAACGCCGTCTTTCCGATACAGCTCGCGATGCGCATGCTCCCACTGCAGTACATGGTACACGCCAGCACTGATTGTGTGTTTGCTGGAACCAGAGGGGGCTACCGCTTGGATGATCAGGGCGATGCCACCGACGCCTACGGTTTCTCGAAGCTCCTTGGCGAGGGCGTTGCTCGAGTGCCGCACGTCACTGTGCTGCGCGTGTCGGTCGTTGGCCCGGACCGAGGTGACGGCCGTGGGCTGCTCGCGTGGTTCCTGCGTCAGCCTGCGGAAGATGGCGTTCCGGGCTTCGTCAATCATCGATGGAATGGCATTACGACGTTGGAGTGGGCGAGAATCGCTCTGGCGTACGCAGAAGATCACGTTCGGGGCGGACGTAATCCGAAGATCGCGCAACCGGGGTCGGAATGCATGACGAAATACGAGTTGTTGTGTGCATTCCGCGATGCGTTCGCCCGCGATCGACGCGTGACGCCCGTCGAGGCGCCCGCTCCAGTTGACCGGACGCTGGTTCCGACGGATAGACGGGCACCCTTTGCGCAACAGCTCCGGGAGCTCGCGACGTGGTACCCGCTTGGAGCCTCCGGGGCATGACCGCAACGGCGCTGACGCACGAACAACGCATTGTTGCGCTCAGCCCGGCTCGATCACGGCGCCGGATCGTGATTCTGACGGAGGACTCGAAGCCAGCACTCGGCGGGATCGCCGAGTATCTCCACCAGCTAGCACTGGCAGCGTCGGCGACTCACGAAATCGTGATTGTCACGAGTGTTCATGGAGCCGAGTCCCTCAACCCGGGGTTGCCCTTCCAGTATCGGGAAGTACGATGGTTTCGGGCACAGGAGCGGATGTTTGGCGACCGAATGCCCGGGCTTCGCCAGATCAACACGGCCCTGTGGCGCCTTGGCCGGCGCGGGCGTGTGCGCGCGCTGGTCGCCGCCATTGACGTGGAGCGCGCGAACACGTCGTACGTGCTTGGCCGACTCAGTCCGACGACGTTTCCTTGGTGTGACGCCTGCATGGACTTGGGGCTGTCGTACAGCGCGATTGGCTACGGACTCGAGTTGATCGAGCCTCTCTCGCGAACCTTGTCGCAACGGCGGGCGCGCCTGGCAGCCGAAGCCGTGCATTGGTTCGCCATCAGTCGTGACACGAGTGAGAAGCTGGCACGGCTCGGCGTCCCCCGCACTCGCCAGTCCTTGCTGGTCCCAGGCGTCGCCTCCGTGGAGACTCCGACGGCCGCGGCTCGAAGTCAGGCGAGGATCCGCCTCGACATTGGTCAGCGCAAGTTTGTCTTCTCGCTCTGTCACCTGCGACGGAGGAAGGGTATCGACCTCGCGATCAGGGCGTTTTCCGCTGTTGCGAGCGAGTTCCCCGAATTGGTTTACGTCGTAGCGGGGACTGGACCCGAGGAGCACGCGCTTGCGCACCTTGTGGCCGAATTGGGCCTGACCGCACGCGTCCTCTTCGCCGGTCCGATTGATGATGCGACGAAGAACTCGCTGTACGCCGAGTGCGAGTTCTTTGTGCTTCCGAACCGCGCCGACGAATGCGATGTCGAGGGGTTCGGGATCGTGTTTCTCGAAGCCGGCCTCTACGGCAAAGCTGTCATTGGTGGGGATAACGGCGGCGTGCCAGAAGCCGTGGTCGCTGACGAAACCGGGCTCCTCGTGGACACTCGGGACGAGGTCGCCCTGACGGGGGCGATGCGACGACTTCTGCGAGACCCTGTGGAGGCCGATCGACTCGGGCGCGCCGCATGCCAGCGCGCCAAGAAGGACTTCTCATGGGTCGGACGGGCGCAGGATTTCGTCGGGGATGCGACCTGGATGGCGACGGGACGCAACAGGAGGGTCTCGGCGGGCGGGCCACCACTCGCTGACCCGACTGCTCCTTTGCGCCGCCAATTCCTCTCGGGGGTCTCGGTAGGTGTGGCGCTCGCGCGAGAGGGACGGCTCGCTGCCTACGTCGGCGCCCACGCCAGACCGAACGACGTCGCGAGTTGCACGCAGTCGATGCTGCAGTGGCTGCGACGGGCCTTCGCAGCCGGCGGTGGACAGGCGGCGGCTGCAGGATACCACATTGTCAACGGATGGGCAGGGGCGTACCCGGAGGTCACGGGATACACGATTCGGACCCTGCTCGACTATGCGCAGCACGAGCAGGACCCCGAGCTCGCCACTCTCGCGCGCCAGGCAGGGCTTTGGTTGGTCGCGACCAGATTGCCCGGCGGAGCCATCTGCCGGAAACAGTGGTACGAGGGGAACAACACGCCCAGCGTTTTCAATACCGGCCAAGTGTTGGAGGGGTGGTGCGCGCTGGCCCGTGCGAGTACCGCAGATGGTCTGATCGGGCGCGCTGCGCGCGATGCGGCGGAGTGGCTCTTGGGTGAGCAGGAGGCGGACGGCAGCTGGGTACGATCGGCTTACAACGGCATTTCACACAGCTACTACGCTCGCGTCGCCGGCCCGTTGGCCGGGTACGCTCGGCTGACGGGCGATGATCGCGTGGCGGCAGCGGCGCGATGGGCCTGTGACTGGGTCCTCACCCTTCAGGAACGAGACGGATGGGTCCATCGAGCCGGGTTTATTGAGTCCGATGAGCCCACCTCGCATACCATTGGATATGTGCTCGAGGGACTGTTGCAAGTGGGGCTCACGCTCGACGAGCCGCGGTACGTGGAAGGCGCGGAACTTGGGGCGCGTGCGCTGCTTCGGATCTACCGCGACATTGGTCACTTGCCGGGCCGCATCGGCGCACATTGGCGGCCTCGCGCGCGCTGGCGGTGTCTGACGGGCGACGCTCAGGTTGCACTCGTCTGGTGTGCGCTCAGTCGCGTCACCGGTGACTCGGCGTTCAGAATGGCCGCGAGGGAGGTGGCGGATTCGCTTCGCCGATCGGTCACTGTCGTGGATGGATGGCCTGAGATCTCTGGTGCCCTCCCGGGTTCGGCACCCCCGTGGGGCGATTACGACCCCTACGGCTATCCCACACACGCTGTCAAGTTTGCACTCGACCTCTTTTCCGCGCTGCGTGAGACTGAACAAACGCGGCCTGTGCCGACAGATTCGTGACAGCGCTGCCGCGCTCCGCCTCGCTGCGAGCGCTTCTCGTTGCATTCGAGTTTCCGCCGCTGGCGAACGGAGGTGTGTTCCGGGCGCTGGGTCTCGCAGAGACCCTGCCGGCCATGGGCATTGACATCGACGTCCTGACGGTCTCAGAGGGAGACGCGGCCCGCTGGTCTCACGGTGTACTGGATCACGCGTTAACGGCCCGTGAACCGCGCACCGTATACCGCGTGCCGAGTGGCATTCCGTCCGGGTATTGGCGCCTGACATCATCGAGGCTCGGGTTTCGAGCGGCCCAGTACGCCCACCTGGGGGATCCGGTGTCACTGTTCTGGCGCCGCCCGGTTTTGGGCGCCGTGAGTCGGATCATGAAGGACCGGCCGCCTGATGTGTTACTCGCGACGGCACCGCCGTTTGGGGTAGCGGTGCTGGCACGCGAGATCGCGCACCGCTTCCGCCTCCCCTGGGTCGTCGATTGGCGGGACCCGTGGATGCTCTGGCGGTCAGCGCCATTTCCCACGTACGGACATTACCGATATGCGAAGTGGCAGGAATCGCGGATTCTCCGCGAGGCGAACATCTCGGTGGCCACATCGCACGTGACGCGCGATGATTGGCTGGGCGCGCACACCGGGCTCGATTCCACGCGACTCGTCACGGTCTACAACGGCTACGACGCTCACGTGCTGCCCGACGCACGCGCACCCCGAGCCCGCCAGCAGGTGGCGGGAACCGGCGCTAGCACCGTTCGGCGAATCGTGTACGTGGGCAGCTTCTACTACGATCAGCGCGCCAATGATGCCATGCTTCGCCCAGCCTGGCGCCGGCCCCCTCAGCAGTGGCTCTTCTACACACCACGCAGGGAGGATTGGCGGTACCGCTCTCCGTATTATTTCCTTCGCGGCCTCCGGCGATTTGTTGACCGGTGTCCGGAGGCGGCGAACCGAGTGCGAGTAGAGTTCGCAGGCGTCGTCCCGGGCTGGCTGCCAGACATGCTGGACGAGACGGGAACGCGCGAGCTCGTCATCTTGCACGGTCCAGTGAGTCACGCTCGGTCGCTGCAGCTACAGCTCGAGGCGGACGCGGTTCTACTGACGTCGGCCAAGGTGCTGGGGGGTCGGGATTACAGCATCGCCGGAAAGCTGTTTGAGTACTTCGGGTTGCGACGGCCGATCCTGGCCGTCGTGACTGACGGCGCCATGCGCGATCTGATCGACCAGTCGGGACTCGGCCTGGTTGCAGATCCCGACGACCCCGATGCGATTGCGACCCAGATAGAGCGCGTTGTGCGTACTCAGGATGATGGTCTGCACATGCCCGTCAACGACGCCTACTTACAGCAGTTCGACCGACGATCAACCCTATCGGTAATGGCGACGGCGTTGCGCCGCGCCGCTGGCGAAGGGTACCGTGGCTAGCTCGCGCCCTGAGAGGCTGGTCGCGATCGTTGCGCCGTCGTTCGCCCCCGCGAGCAACCCCCCCACGCAACGCGTCCGATTCTTCGCGCGACATCTGCCCGCGTTCGGCTGGCGCCCAGTCGTACTGACGGTGGATGCTCGTTTCTACGAGGACCGCCTCGATCATGAGATTACGGCCGTCATTCCGGCGGACCTCGAGGTGGTCCGAACTAATGCCTTGCCGGCGTCGGTCACGCGGTCGATCGGTATCGGGGACATCGGAATTCGCTCGTACTGGCACCTCCGTCGGGCGCTACGCGAGATCTGCGGGAGCCGCCGCCCCGATCTCATCTACATCCCCGGGCCTCCGTGGCACCCCTTCCTGCTCGGGCCGGCCATGAAGCGCGCCTACCGCGTGCCGTACGTTCTCGACTACATCGACCCGTGGGTGAATTCGATGGGTGCGGATGGGCGGTGGTGGACCAAAGCGTATTGGTATCGCCGAACGGCAATCGCGCTCGAGCCCCGGGCGGTCAGGGGAGCGAGTCATGTGGTTGCAGTGTCTACCGGCACGACCGATCTGGTACGAGCGTGGAATCCGGGTCTTCCGGCCGATCGATGCACGGCAATCCCTTACGGGGTCGAGCCGTCGGATTTCGATGTCCTGCGTGCCCGTCCGCGCCCGAATCCGTTCTGGGACCGGGCGGACGGCCGCTTCCACATCGCCTATGTCGGGGCAATGCTTCCGCGGGGCTACGATACGCTGAGAGCCCTATTTTCGGCCCTCAACGAGCTTCGGCGGTCTGCGCCGCTGCTCAGCGATCGCGTTCGCGTTCACTTCGTCGGGACGACGTATGACCCCACCCCGCGACAATCGCTGGTGCTCCCGGTGGCACACGAGATGGGCGTCGCGGATTTGGTGACGGAGCACGCTGCTCGAGTGCCCTACCTCGACGCGCTGAACACCTTGTGCGGCGCTGACGCGATCCTCGTGATGGGGAGCACCGAGCGTCACTACACAGCTTCGAAAATCTACCCGAGCATCCATGCGCGGCGGCCGATTCTGGCGATCTTCCACGCGGCCAGCTCCGTGTGCGCGGTGATGGAGCAGACGCGCGCGGGCATTCTCGTTACGTACGACGATAACCGGCCTGCGGCTCGGCATGTCGGGGAAATCTCGACCGCGATCGAACGCCTCATGAGCGGTCGGCCGTTCGATCCAGGCGAGGTGCGATGGGATGCCGTTCGCGATTTCACGGCCGAGAAGTTGACGGCGACGCTCGCGTCGGTGTTCGACGGGTGTGTGGACGCGAGTCTAACCGCGGCCTGACCCGCAAGCTGGGCACTTCTTGACTACGCCAAACCCTGCCTCGGAGACCAACGGACTCGCCCCTACGGTCGCGACCGCAGGTCGATTGCACCAAGTATCCGTGGACTACTCGAACGCTGGATCGCGTCGACCGATGTCTCACGAAGGGCGACGCTTCTGTTTGATCACGGCGGGTAATGTGAGCAATCGGCCACGCCTTCTGAAAGCCGCCGACGCGCTCGCCGCGGGCGGGCACCGCGTTCGCGTTATTGGCTTGGACATTCAGCCGCATTTTGGCGTCCGGGATGACGACACGGTCCGTGGCCGTCTGTGGGTCTACGATCGCGTCCGGCTCCGCCGTGGTACCATCGAAAGTACTGCGCGCCGAGCGCTGGCGAGCGGGACGCAAAGTTTGGCCCGGCGGGCTGTCCAATGGGGTGTGGCGACTGCAGCCGTCGAAGATCACGCCTTGTGCCGATACTTGTGGCCGCTAGTCCGTCGTGTCCTCGCCGACGGCGCCAATGTCATCGGCGCCCACGGACTCGAGGCTCTCCCTGTGGCCGCACGCGCGGCCGCTCGCGTGGGAGCGAGACTCGCGTTCGACAGCGAAGACCTGCACTCACAAGAGCTGCCGGATCTGCCACGATTCCGCAGTCGCGCGGCGCTCGTGCGAGCGGTCGAGCAACGGTATCTATCCCTGTGTTATTATCTGACTGCGGCGTCGGACGGGATCGCGGATGCGCTCGTCGAGATATATGGGGTCAGGCGCCCGACGGTCATCCTCAATACATTCTTGCGAGCCGAACGCACTCAGGCACCGACCCCGACGCCGGCAGCGAGCCGGCAGCGGCGCGTATCGCTCTACTGGTTCTCGCAGGTGATTGGCCCCGGGCGCGGGATTGAGGATGCGGTACGTGCTCTGGCGTTGATCCCGCAGTCGGTGGAACTCCACCTGCGAGGGGAGCATGACCCGACATTTGTGAAAGAGATCCGCCGGCTCGCGGGAGAGTTAAAAGTGGCGGACCGGTTTCACCTGATGCCGACGGCGGCGCCAGGCGAGCTGGTGCGCTTAGCCGAGGAGCACGACATCGGTCTTGCACTCGAACGCCCGGTTCCAGGCAATCGCAACTTGTGTGTCACCAACAAGCTATTCGTCTATCTCCTGGCGGGGCTCGCCGTCGCGGCTACCGAAACACAAGGTCAGCGGGGGATCATGCAGCGCGCGCCGGGGGCGGGCTTCCTTTATCCCCCGGGTGACGTCGCAGCGCTCGCCGCCGGCATTCGATCGTTGATCGAGACGCCGGGCGCCCTTGCCCGGGCCAAGGTGGCCGCGGCCGCCGCCGCGGACCGCGACTTCGTGTGGGATCACGAGGCGCCCCGCCTCGTGCGGTATCTCGTGGATGGCGTGTGACGCTCCGGCTCGTTGTCTGGTCCTTACTCGGACGTCCGTAAGAGACCGTGTCCTCTGTCATCGTCTCGCCATCGTCGCGACGCACCCCATTCAGTACTGGGCGCCGCTGTATCGAGAGCTCGCCGCTAGGCCGGGGCTTGCGCTGACGGTCATGTTCGCCGATCGACCGACACCGGCCGACCAGGGCGTGGGCTTCGACGTACCGTTCCACTGGGATGTGGACCTGACCTCCGGGTATGAGCACGTGTGGTTGGAGAATCGGGCGCGCTCGCCGCGCCGCGGTCGATTCGTTGACTACGATGCCCCCGAAGTGGCAGATCGCGTTCGCCGCCGAGAGTTTGACGCCGTCCTCGTCCACGGTTGGAATGCACGGGTGTATTGGCAAGCTATCCGGGCGTGTTGGGAAACCCGCACCCCGGTGCTCGTACGCGGTGATTCGCAGCTTCGCAATGACCCCAGCTGGCGGAAGCGCGCGGTAAAGCGGATGGTCTACCCTTCGTTTGTCGGACGGTTTTCGGCATGCCTCAGTGTCGGCACGAGGAGCGAAGAGTACTTTCGCTATTACGGTGCTCGCCGTATCGTGCGGTCACCCCACTTTGTCGACAATGCTGCCTTTTCCACTGCCGCAGCTGGTGCGCGCTCGACAGCGCGCGCCAAGTTCGGAATTGCTCCGGCTGACGTCGTGGTGCTGTTTGCTGGGAAACTCGTGCCAAAAAAGCGCCCTGAAGATCTGATCACCTCCCTCGGGCGCGTTGCGTCACGACAAGTGACGGCCCTCATGGTGGGTGACGGCATTCTTCGGCAGGTCTGTGAGGCGGCCGCTCGGAACGCAGGAGTGAGGGCGGTCTTCGCCGGCTTCCAGAACCAGAGCGAGATGCCGCAGGCGTACGCCGCTGCGGACGTCCTGGTGCTCCCGTCGGGGTGGAGGGAGACGTGGGGACTCGTAGTGAACGAGGCGATGGCATGCGGCGTACCCGCGTTTGTTTCCGATGCAGCAGGGTGCGCCATTGACCTCGTCCTCCCGGGTCAGACAGGTGAGACCTTTCCTGCGGGCGACGTGGGGTGCCTCGCGCGACTCCTTCGTGACGCGGACCCGCGCAAGCTGGCCGAGATGGGCGCGAATGCGAAGGAACATGTCGCCGGGTTCTCCGCCGCAGCCGCTGCTGACGGAGTCATGCGCGCGTTGGACATGATGCCGTGCTAATTCGGTTCGATGGGTCGATCGCGCCGCGGCGCCCCCCGATGCTGCTCTACGTGCCGCAAGCGGTGTGGGGGATCATCATCATCATAGCCCTCTTGTGCGCTACTGCGATGGTTCCCGCCTACAACGGCGACTCCTATTGGCTAGGGCCGGCGATCGCCCTGACCGTGGTTGTGGTCGCGCAGGCCTCCTTAGGCGCTCGCCACGCTCCGAGCATTCCCGGGCTGATCGTGATCACGGCCATCCTCCAATGGGTCTTGGCTCCGTGGGCATTGTATCACGTGCCACCCGTCTTTGCCCTCTACGGAATGGCAGTTCCGTCGCACGACTACTTCGACTTTGCGGTGCCAGCGACGATCCTGCTCGCTATCGGCGTGTACGCACCACTCGTCGTGGGCCGCATCGGAACCGGCGATCCGCCGGATCCGACTCGATACTTCAGTCCCGCGACACGTCGCGCCCTTCGGAAGACCTGCGACATTATGGTGTCGATTGGGTTGTTTGTGAGCCTTGTGGCCGTCGTGCGTCTGCCGCCAACGCTTCGCTACCTCGGCATCCTGCTGGCCAACCTCGGGTGTGTCGGCGCATTCGCGCTGTGTCTATTGGGCGAGGAGGGCTGGGGGTGGCGTGTCGCGGCCGTGTTAGGCGCGCAAATGATCCTCGCATCAGCTGACGGCGTGTTTCACGATATGTTGCTTTGGATCACGTATTTCGTACTGATTCTGGCCTTTCGGGATCGGTTGCGTGCGAGGACAGTGGGGCTGATGGCCGTAGGCGGGCTGTACGCGGTCGCCGCCCTCAACAGCATCAAGCTTCAGTATCGGCGGACGCTGGAAGAAATGCCGTCGGTCTCGGTGGGGAATCGGGTCTCCACGCTGGCCAACGCGGTGGGAACGCAACTCACTCATCCCACCCAGATCTTTGCCGATGAGGAGGTCCGTTACGGCATCAACCGCCTCAATCAGGGCTGGATCATTCCGCGGATCCTCGCGTGGGTGCCTGCGCGTGAGCCGTACGCCCGAGGAGAGACGGTTGTGAACGCGGTGACCAACGCGGCCACACCTCGCATCCTCAACCCCGACAAGTATGTCTCAGGTGGCTACGCCTACTTTCAAAGATTCACTGGCGTGCGCATGGACCGCGCAGCGATGAACCTGGGCCTGTCGGGAGAAATGTATGCCAATTTTGGACGAGTCGGCGGTTGCGCGGCAGTGTTCATCTGGGGCTTGCTTCTGGGGATGATAATCGTGCAACTGACGCGCGCGACTCGCCGCTCCTGGCTGTGGTGGGCATGGGTCCCGTACGTCATGCTCTACACCGTTCAAGCTGAAACTGGAGTCGGCGAGGTGGTTAACCAGGTGAGCAAGAGCTTCATTGTCATGTTCGTTGTGATCACATTCGTTCCGGCGTGGCGGGGCCTGCGCCTGTGGCGGCTTCCCGCAATGGTCGACCGCAGCCTCCCGGCATCGAACGCGTGATGGAACTGGCGCCCGGCTCTCGAGACGACTCGGTCCGATTTGAAGTGATCCAATGTGTGGCGTAGCTGCTGTCTTCGGCAGCCCGCCCCGGCGTGAGTTGGCACGTTGCATGTCTGTTGCGCTCAAGCACAGAGGCCCGGACGACGACGGGGCGGTCGACCTGCTTGACGCGACCGGCGAAGCGGTCGGGGTCTTGGCACACCGACGCCTTGCGGTGCTTGACCTGTCCCCGGGCGGACATCAGCCTATGTCGTGGGAGCCGAGGGGGCTCACCATTGGCTACAACGGGGAGATTTACAATTTTCGCGATCTCCGCCGTGACCTTGCCGCCCGCGGTTTCGAATTTCGAACCGACAGCGACACGGAAGTCCTACTCGCCGGATGGGCTTGCGACGGTCCGGCGTTTCTCCCCCGACTGCGCGGGATGTTCGCGTTCATCATTTGGGAGCGAGGCACCAGTACGGCGTATCTGGTCCGCGATCGGTTCGGCATCAAACCGCTGTATGTGGCGCAACGCCCGGGAGTCGTCGCTGTCGCCAGTGAAGTTCGCGCACTGGTCATGTCCGGCGTCGCGCCCAACCGGCTGACGGCTAGCGGCCTCGCGACATACCTCGCGACTGGATCGACAGGCGAGCCTGAGACGATCATCGACGGCGTTCGGAGCGTGCCGGCTGGCTGTTGGGTGCGAGTGCGAATGACGCAGTCGGGGCCGGTGATCCAGGCGCCGACGCAGTACGCGACCGTGCCGGTGCGGGAGCAAAGCACCAGAAGCGAATCGTCGCCTGCAGGTGCGGCACGGCTGTTCGTGATGCCCTTCGAGATGCTGTCGCCGCCCATCTGGTGAGCGACCTGGAAGTTGGCGTGCTCTTGTCTGCGGGGATCGACTCCGCAGCCGTGCTCACCCTGGCCGCGGAGGTCGCGGGCCGCCCGCCCCGCACGTTCACGATCGGGTTCGACAGGGCGGCCTTCAGCGAGGCGAACGAAGCGAGAGCGATTGCCGAACGGCTCGGGGCAGTTCATGAGTCGATCTGTCTGTCGGACGCGGACACGCTGGAAAGCTTGGACGCTGGGTTCCAGGCGATGGACCTTCCCTCGATTGACGGCCACAACATCCATTACATCAGCCAGGCGATCAGGCGCCAAGGCATCACAGTGGCACTTTCTGGCCTCGGCGGAGACGAATTGTTCTGCGGATATCCCTCCTTTCGACGTGCTCGAATCTCCGCACCCTTGTGGCGAGGCCGCACCGCTGCATCCGCGCGCAAACTGGTCGGGGCGGTCGCCCGGAGCGGTTCGCGCAGCCGGGCCGAAAAGGCTGCGCTCTGGCTTGGCAGCGCGACGCCCGGTCGTGGCGCATACATGGCCTCTCGAACGCTCTTCGGACCACGAGCTCTGTCCGAGCTTGGTGGGTTTCACCTCGTCGACCCGGCCCTGGCGCCGGACGGCCTTTCACCCCGCGGGGAAGTGTCGTGGTACGAGCTCACCGGGTACATGCGGAATACCCTCTTGCGGGACGCGGATGTGTTCAGCATGGCGCACGCGCTCGAGTTGCGGGTGCCTTTCGTCGATTCGCGCCTCGCCGACGCAGCGTCTCAGGTCGACGACCGGTTGGCGTGGGGCGGGCCTGATCCCAAGCCGCTGCTTCGCTTGGCGCTCAACGGCGCGTTGCCTGAGGAGCTGTGGCGAAGACCAAAGCGTGGATTCAGCCTGCCGTTCCCCGCCTGGCTCAAGGGCGTTCTGCGACGACGTGTCGAGGACGAGTTGCACGGCAGCGGGGCCGAGCGGTGCGGGATTGACCCGCGCGCGGCGTGGCGGGTGTGGGAAGGCTTTCTGCGCGGCGCCGAGTCCTGGAGCCGCCCTTGGGCGCTCTACACTCTCTTCCGATGGGCGCGCGAGCGAGGCGCCGAACGCTCTGAGTCGGCCGGACTTGAGTGAACGTTCTGCATGTGATGCCGAGCCTGGCCCCGGAGTTCGGTGGGCCCCCGGTCGCCCTTGTCGGCTTCGTCCGTGCCGCCAAACTCGCCGGGTGGACTTCGGCGGTCGCGTCAGTCGATCCCGGGCCCTCGGGGCGACAATGGATCGAGCGCGAGCTCGCGGGAATTCACATTGATCTGTCACCGAACGCCGCGTCCTTGTGGGCCGGTCTGCGCCAGGCCGTGCGACGCGCCGACCTCGTGCATGTTCACGGGACGTTTAATCCCATGAGTTCGGCGGGGATGTGGCGAGCAATTCTGGCCGATCGTCCGGTGGTCGTGAGGCCGTTCGGAACCCTTTCGCGGTATACTTTCAGCCGTCGCCCGGCGCTCAAGGCGGTCTACCATTCTGCCGTCGACGCGCCGGCGCTCCGGAGAGCGGCCGCGCTCCACTTCACGACGGATGCCGAACGCTCGGAAGCCTCTCGGCTCGCCGCGGTCAACCTCAGTCGAAGCCACGTCGTGCCCCCCCCTGGGTTGCCTGCGATTCCGCCGGGGCCCCAGCCTCGCTGCCAAGACCCGGTCGGAGCCCGAACGTCTTGTTCCTGTCCCGCATACACCCTGGCAAGGGCGTGCGGATTCTCATTGATGCTTGGCCTGCAATACGCCGGCAGTTTCCCGCTGCCCGTCTCGTGATCGCGGGGGACGCGGATGGGTCGTTCGGCGCTGGCCTTCAATCGCACGCCGCTGCGCTTGGCGTCGCGGACTCGATCGACTTTGTGGGATTCGTGACTGGAAAAGCGAAGGCGCAACACTTGGCAAACGCAGACGTGTTCGTCCTACCTTCGCGACACGAAAACTTCGGTGTCGCAATCGTCGAAGCACTCTTCGCGGGGATCCCTGTGGTGGTCGGGCCAGAGGTTGCGCTCGCAGGGCTCATCCAGCAAAACGGACTGGGCATCCTAGCACCGCTGACGGCCGACGGCATTGCGACTGCGCTATCAAGAGCGCTTGCTGACGCCGACTTGCGGGAACGGTGTCGCGAGGCCGGCCCGCATGTGATTCGAGCCACGTTTGCTCCCGCCGTCATAGCACAGCAACTGGATCGCATGTACGGAGCGGCCGTGGCGGCCAGCGACTCGAGATGAAGGGACCGACATTCATACTCGGAATCAATGCCTACCACGGCGATGCTTCTGCCGTACTCGTTCGCGATGGCGAGCTCGTGGCGGCGGTGGAGGAAGAGCGCTTTCGCCGCGTCAAGCACTGGGCGGGATTCCCGAGTGAGTCGGTCCAGCGGGTGTTGGCGCTGGCCGGGGTTCGGGGAGACAGCGTCCGACACGTGGCGATCAGCCGCAGCCCCCGCGCGAACGCGCTGCGGAAAGCGTGGTATATGATACGCCGCCGACCCGACGCGGATCTGGTGCGAGATCGCCTGCAGAATGCGCGCACCGTCCGGTCTGTCGCGCAGCCGTTAGCGAACGCACTCGGGGTCGACCCGAGTGAGTGTCCCTCCGTTCACTACGTCGAGCATCACGCGGCGCATCTCGCAAGCAGTTTCTTCGTATCGCCCTTTGCTGATGCGGCCTGCTGCGCAATCGATGGATTCGGCGATTTCGTCAGCACGTCGATGGCCGTTGGTGAAGGGCGCGAGCTCGGCATCATTCAACGAGAGTATTTCCCACATTCTCTTGGCGTGCTGTATACGGCGGTCACTCAGTATCTGGGTTTCCATGGATACGGTGACGAATTCAAAGTGATGGGGCTGGCTCCGTACGGCCAACCGCGGCACGTCGGTAGCCTCCGTCAGCTGGTGAGCCTGAAGAATCGCGGTCACTTTGAGCTCGATCTCCAATACTTTCGACACTGGTCCGATGGCGTCACCATGCTATGGGATGGCGGCTACCCCACCATGGGCCGCCTCTACACGCCGGCGCTCGAGGAGCTACTCGGACCCGCGCGTGATCCGGCACAGCCAATCACCAGTCGGGAAGAGGACATCGCGCATTCCTTGCAGATCGTGTTCGAGGATTGCGCGATGCATGTTCTCAACGCGCTGTGGGAGCGGACGCGCAACCCGCGTCTCTGTCTCGCTGGTGGGTGCGCGATGAACAGCGTTGCCAATGGGAAGATCCGAGCCCGTACGCCCTTTCGCGATGTGTATATCCAGCCCGCATCAGGTGACAATGGCACTGCACTCGGCGCCGCTTATCACCTGTGGCATCGGGTCCTCGGCGGTGAGCGCGGGTTCGTGATGCGCCACGCCTATTGGGGCCCCGCCCACGATGAAGAGAGCGCGCTCGCCACTCTGCCGCTTGTGGACGCCGATGGCCGCCAACTCGTCGTCCAACGCTTCGAGGCGCCTGCGAGCTTGGCCCGCGCGACCGCCCGTTTGGTTGCCAACGGAATGGTCGTCGGTTGGTATCAGGGACGCATGGAGTGGGGAGCCCGGGCGCTCGGAAACCGGAGCATCGTGGCCGACCCTCGGCGCGCCGACATCCGCGACATCATCAACACGAAAATCAAGTTTCGCGAGCGGTTTCGCCCCTTTGCTCCATCGATTACCATCGAGGCGCTTGAACAGTACTTCGAAGGCGCCGTCCCTGACCCGTTCATGATTCAAGTGTACCCGGTGCGACTCGAGCGCCGAACCGAGATACCGGCTGTAACGCACGTAGATGGCACCGGACGACTCCAGACTGTCGATCCGATCAGCAACCCGCCCTATTACCATCTGATCAAGGAATTCGAAGCCCTCACCGGCGTCCCGGTAGTGCTCAACACGAGCTTCAACGAGAATGAGCCGATCGTGGAGACGCCCAGCCAAGCCCTAAATTGTTTTCTGCGCACGCGAATGGACGCGATCGTGCTCAACAACGTACTGGTGCGCCGGGTCACCAACGGCGCTGCGTGAATCTCCTCTCGTGATCGGGGCGCGGCCGCTACTGGCGGTCATCGACACCGAATCGGACGGCGATGGTGTCGCGCACGTCGCCCGTTTGCTCGTGCGCGCCATGGCCGAGATTCTCGAGTCGGCACCCCCGGTCGTCAAGCTTGCGCCCAGGTCCTTCGACCGGGTCGGATGCCGCGAACAGGCGCGATTTGTCGCCAGCCTCGCCTGGGCGCAATCGAGCGCTGATTGGGTGCTGTTTGGCCATCTTGGTCTGGCCCGTGCGGAGGCGTGGATTCCATCACCCTGGCGCCGCCCATTCGGCGTCATATTGTGCGGCATTGAGGCGTGGGATGCCTCGATGAAGCCCGGGCGGCGACGAGCTTTGCAGGATGCCGCGCTGCGACTGGCCATCTCCGAGCACACGGCGGCGCGGACACGTTCTGCACATCCCACCGTCGGTCCAATCTCCACGTGCGAACTTGGGTTGTTGCCGCAGAGTGAAACCGGGACGGACGGTATCGTTGACCAAGCCCTCATCGGGCAGCTGCGCGCCGCATCGGCGGTCATAGTTGGCCGTATGAGGGCGAGCGAACGCTACAAGGGACACGATCTCCTGCTCGAGGCGTGGCCGTCGGTGACCCAGGCGGTGCCTGAGGCGCAACTGGTGATTGTAGGAAGAGGCGACGACGTGGAGCGCCTAAGAGCGAAGAGTGACGCGCTGGGCCTCCGTGACGCGGTACTGTTCACCGGGTTTGTCTCCAATGCCACACGAGCAGCAATTCTCAGCCGGGCGAGGTCGTTCGTCCTCCCGAGTACTGGGGAGGGATTCGGCCTGGTGTACCTCGAGGCGATGCGTGCGGGGCTGCCATGCCTCGGCTGTCGGGGAGGGGCCGCAGCGGAGATCATCATCGACGGGAAAACGGGGGTGCTCGTCGATCCGGGTGACACCGTCTCGGTGGCCCGCGCCCTCGCGTCGGTGTTAGCGAATTCGAATCTCGCGCGTCAGATGGGGGAGGCTGGACGCCGTCGTTTCCAGGCCGGGTATACGTTCGACAGGTTCAGAACGCGGCTCCAAGCGGTCTTGGGGGACGCGACGGCGAAAGCGACTCGACCCGTCCAATCCAACTTATCCACCATCCAGCGGGAATATTGATGCCGAATTCACGGACGCCACGAGTGATAGTGGCGGGGGCCGGCGGATTCATTGGCCACCACCTCGTGGCGGCGCTCAAAGCGACGGCTACTGGGTGCGTGGCGTCGATCTCAAGTACCCCGAGTTCGGCGCGACGGCGGCCGATGAATTCGATCTGCTCGATTTGCGGCGCTGGGAGCAATGCGAGCGCGCCCTTCGTGGTGCGAAAGGGGCCGAAGTCTACAACCTGGCCGCCAACATGGGCGGCATCGGCTACATCGAGAACAACAAGGCCGTGATCATGCACGACAACGTGCTGATCAACACGCACATGCTCGAAGGCTCACGCCAGGCAGGCGTGGCGCGGTATCTCTACACGTCGTCCGCGTGCGTGTACCCGCTGTACCGTCAGCAGGTGTCGGATGTCACGCCGCTGCGAGAGGAAGACGCCTATCCCGCGGACCCGGAGGATGGCTATGGCTGGGAGAAGCTGTTCAGTGAGCGGCAGTGCCGGCACTACTTCGAGGACTATCGGTCTCGAGACTCGTGTTGTTCGCTTCCATAATATCTTCGGGCCGCTCGGGACATACGACGGAGGCCGTGAGAAATCGCCGGCAGCCATCTGCCGCAAGGTCGCGCTGGCTGCTGACGGCGGCGAGATCGAGGTATGGGGTGACGGCACGCAGACGCGATCCTATTGTTACGTCGACGACGCTGTGGAAGGCGTGCGGCGCCTGATGCGCTCGGAGCACCGCGAGCCTCTCAATCTTGGACAGGAGCGTCTGATCTCGATCAACGGCTTGGTCGACGTTGTCGCTAGCATTGCCGGCAAGCGGATCCGACGCCGGCACGTGCCGGGTGCGCTCGGCGTGAAAGGGCGAACGAGCGACAACACGCGGCTTCGAGCAGTATTGGGATGGGAGCCGCAGATTTCCTTGGAAGAGGGCTTGCGCCGCACATACGAATGGATTGCGGAGCAACTCGCCTCGCGAAGTCGCGGCGCGCCAGCGCTCTCGCGTGCGCCCGGCCGTGCTGCGGTTCGTTAATCTCCACTACGCGCCTGATGTCGCTTCGACGGGACAGCACCTCACCGATCTCGCCGAGCACTTAGCGACGGCACGGTATCAATGTCGAAGTCCTGACAGCGCAGGGCCATTACGTCGGCGGGCAGGTTGAGGCGCCGCGGCACGAGCTCCGCAACGGGGTCCGGTCCGCCGATTGCCGAGTCCTGGGTTTGGTCGACGGTCACGACTTGGCCGCGTCATCGACTACGCAGTGTTCTATTTGCAGGTGATCTGGTTCGTGTGCGTCGAGCCGGCGGACGGAACGGTGTTTCTGACTACTCCGCCCCTGCTCTCCGTTGCGGGCTGGATCGGTCGCCGGTTACGCGGCGCCCGGTACGCGATCTGGTCGATGGATCTTCATCCGGACGCGGAGCTCGCTGCCGGCATGCTGCGTCCCGATGGTTTCTCTGGACGCGTGTTGACCTGGCTCAACGATCGCGGGTATCGCGCAGCAGATTTCGTGATCGACCTTGGACCTTACATGCAAAGGCGCATTCTGGCGAAGGGTGTCGCGCCGGAGCGGGTTTGTACGGTGCCGGTGTGGGGTGCGGCGCCCGGTCTGGTTTCGGTCGGTTGCGAGCGATCAGCCGGCGCGAAGGCGCTGCGAGCGTATTGGGGTGTTTCGAATCAATGCGTCGTGATGTACTCGGGCAATGCCGGGATCGTGCACGACTTCGATGCTGTGCTCCGTGCGATCGAGAAGCTCACGGACGATCCGAGCATATATTTTGTATTCATCGGGGGCGGCCCTCGTCGCGCCGAGATCGAAGCGTTCGTCCGATCACATGAGATTCGAAACTTTGCCTACTATCCATACGTCCCTCGCGAGCGCGTGGCGGACGCATTAGCTGCCGGCGACGTCCATCTCATCACGCTCCTGCCCGCTTTTGTGGGCATTGCCGTTCCGGGAAAGCTCTACGGTATCATGGCGGCGGCTCGTCCCGCGCTGTTCGTAGGGCCCGCAGCGTGCGAGTCGGCGGATGCGATCCGCGCGGCTGACGGTGGAGTGGTGATTGACCCGGCTGACGGTGCCGCCGCCGAGCGGATTGTCGCCGCGATTCGGCGTTGGCGGGATGATCCCTCCGGGGCGCGCTCGGCGGGTGCACGAGCGTTCGCGGCCTATGTCCGTGACTACCAGCGCGAGCCGAACTGCCAGGCGTTTGCGCAAGTGCTGGCTGAGCGCTGGCCGGACATTTGCGGAGGTCCGGCACCCGTTCGAGCGGAGGTCGCACAGACGAGCTTCGCTGTAGATGCCATGCCGAGCGATCTAGCTGGATCAACGGAACGCGTAGGGGCTGCTGGTTTCGTGTGAAGATTCTACACGTTGTTGGCGCACGACCGAACTTCCCGAAATTGGCGCCTGTCTACCGCGCGATCGATGCGGCGGGACTTGAGCAAGTCATCGTGCATACTGGTCAGCACTATGATGACGCGATGTCGGACGTGTTCTTCCGTGACTCTGGGAGTCCGGCCGCCGGACGTGAACCTAGAGGTTGGTTCGGGGACGCACGCGACGCAGACGGCGCGTATCATGGAGCGCATCGAGCCGGTGCCTGCTGTCGCATCGAGCCGACTGGATCGTGGTGTACGGCGATGTCAACTCGACAGCTGCCGCAGCGCTCGTGGCCGTGAAGATCGGCCAGCGGGTCGCGCACGTCGAGGCAGGCGTTCGGAGCCACGATTGGACCATGCCGGAAGAAGTGAATCGCGTTGTCGTCGACCGGCTGGCGGAGCTGCTGTCTGGCACCATCACGCACGGCCGAGGCGACGCTACGTGCCGAGGGAGAGCCCGACGACGAGATCGTGTTCGTTGGCAATGTCATGGTGGATACGCTATTGTATGCAGTCGATCGGGCGCGATCGACTGGATTTCGACGGCGTTGCTCCGCGCCGGCGAATGATGCCGCGATTGTCACCCTGCACCGACCGAGCAACGTCGATGATCCCAGAGCGGCTCGCATCGCATCGTTGCGGCGCTTCGAGATATCGCACGCAGTCGCCAGGTCGTCTTTCCCGTTCATCCGCGCACGCAGGCTCGAATCTCCCAAGCGGGGCTGAACATAGACGGTATCACCGCACTGCGCCGGTCGGATATCTGGAGATGTTGGACTTGGTGGACGCGGCAGGTGTGCTCATCACCGACTCCGGCGGCCTCCAGGTCGAGAGCGCCGCTCTCGGAGTCCCGTGCGTGACATTGAGAGATACGACTGAGTGGCCGGAGACGATTGCGTGCGGGTCGAATCGACTCGTCTTCGATCCACAGCCTCTTGGCGCAGCTGTCGACGAGGCAAAGCGGCGGCCATCATCAACCCGTCCTGACGGGTGGGACGGGAAGGCGTCCATGCGCATCGTCGAGGCGCTGCGTAGCTAGCTCTGATGACGCCCGCCGTGAAGGCGCCGCAGGCGAACGACCCTTCGGTTGCTCCATGTCGTCGGTGCGCGGCCGAATCATGCCGAAGCTAGCGCCTGTTTATCGTGCGGCCGCGCGATCGTGGCCTTGCGCAGCTTGTAGTTCACACGGGTCAGCACTACGATGACGCACTATCGGCGGCATTGTTCCGCGACCTGAAGTTGCCGCCACCGGATATGAACCTCGAGGTCGGCTCGCATTCACATGCGGTGCAGACGGCACGGGTGATGGAGCGACTCGAGCCGGTCATCCAGTCGGAGCGGCCGGATTGGGTCGTCGTGTATGGCGACGTGAACTCGACCGTCGCGGCGGTCCTCGTAGCCGCGAAGCTGGGAGTGCCGAGCGCGCACGTCGAGGCGGGGTTGCGCAGCGATGACCGCCGAATGCCTGAGGAGATCAATCGCATCGTCGCTGATCGTCTTGGCTCGCTCTTGCTCGCACCATCGCGGGACGCCGAGGTGGCCTTGCGTGGCGAAGGCGAGCCGCAGGATGAGATCGTCTTCGTCGGCAACGTCATGATCGACAGCATGCTGCACGCCTTACCGCGTGCGCGTTCGACGATGAGCCCTTGGCGCATCGGAGACGTGCGCCCCGTGGCCGTAACCCTACATTGCCCGTCCAACGTCGATGATCCCGCACGCCTCGCCGCGGTTGCGGACGCGCTGACGGCACTTGCGACGGAGCATCCCGTTGTGTTTCCGGTTCACCCACGGACCCGCGAGAAGCTGAAGGCAAACGGCGTTTCGCTGCGCGGGGTGACGGCTGATCGATCCGCTTGGCTATGTGGACATGCTGGCGCTTGTAGATACTGCACACGCAGTAATCACGGACTCTGGCGGCCTTCAAGAGGAAACGACGGTTCTCGGTGTGCCATGCTTTACGGTACGCGAGACGACAGAGCGCCCGATCACTGTGACCGAAGGGACGAATACAATGGTGTGGGATCCTGCTTGTCTCGCGCCGCTAGTGGCTAGTGCCCGGCGCCGAATTCATCCCAAAGCCCCCGAGGGTTGGGATGGGCGGGCGGCGGAACGGGTCATCGACGCCCTCGAGGAACACCGACGACTGCGGGACGCAATTGGCAGTTGAGATGGACGATCAGGCGAACCGGCGTTTGAGGGCAAGCCAGTGGCGCTCGTACAGTTGGTACGACAGCCATGCGGCGGCAAGCGAACAGATTGTCGCGGCGGCAGCGAACTGCCAGCTACCAAAAGTCAGAGTAGTTCTTTGGCGAAGGGCGCGGATGACGAACGGGTGAATCACATAGATTCCGTAGCTGTAGATACCCAACCAGCGCAAGGGCCAGGCGCTGAAGGGTTGGCGAAGCGGCCCCAAGGCCGCGACCAGTAGCCCCCCGAACGCGATGGCGAGAGCTGTATAGCCGATCGTCTCGACGATCGGTGTCCGACTAAGGGGTGCTACCCCTTTCGATATCTGCCAGACGCAGACCGCCCCCAGAAACGCGGCGCAAGCAATGGCCGGGAGGCGGACCCGCCGCGCGATCCCGTTATATCCGTCTGGGTCGCGAATGCCTATTCCGAGCAACGAGCCCACAACCAGGCCGTCGAGTCGGCAGGGCGTAAGGACGTAGACTGAGATGCTGTCGCGCCAGGCATCGGGATGCGCAAGCACGAGAGCACATCGGACAACCAACCCAATTCCAATAGCCACGATGCACGTCCGCACGATCGTCCTTCGAGAGGCGTGCCAGACTACGAAAGGCAGATAAGATAGAATTGCTCTTCAATGGCGAGTGACCAGAACCACACGAGCGATCCGCCGTCCATTGGGTGCGCGAAAGCGATGCGCCAATTCTGCAGATAGGTCCAGTACCAACCCTGCTCGTGTGCCAACGTCGCGTACTCGGTTGTGCGCAGAGGATGGAAGATCGGGATGAGAACGAAGAGGACTGCGAGTATCCCGTAATAGAGCGGCAGGATGCGGAGAGCCCCGCCTGAATGTAAAAGTGGCGCGCACGGTGGGGTGACTCGCGGCAGTCCCATAGTATGCCCGTAATCAGGAACCCTGACAGTACAAAAAACAGATCAACGCCGATCCAGGTGCCACCCAGCCGGCGACTTGGCTGGATGTGGTTGAAGGCGGCGAGCGCAATTGCGAGACCCCTGACCCCGTCGAGGGCGGGCATGTGCCGTTTCGGCCTGAGGCCGTTGGCGAATCGTCGACGGGCGATGGCTTGACCGGCTCGCCGACAGGCCCTTCGGCGGGATGCCTCGGTCGTCGAACGTCACGACTCCGAAGTCACGCGATAGGAACGAGGCCGCGGGGCCGAACGTCACCAAAACGGCCACCCGTTCTTGGGTGGCCATCCGTAACAGGTGTAGTCTTTTCTTTCTAACAATCGTTAGTCGTTTCTTTATGGTCGCGGAGGGGCTCGAACCCCCGACCTCTGGTATGTGAGACCAGCGCTCTAACCAGCTGAGCTACGCGACCTTGGAACGGACCCTGCTGCGCATACCGTTGCGGAGCGTTGCAGGTGTCGAACCCTAGATCTCTTCCGTAAATGTAGCTAGTTGGCTACATTACCGTCGTCGGCGGCTCAGTGGTCACCCAGTACATCCTTGCTACTCAAGCCGTGGGAGAGGCGCGCCAGCTTCGTGCGTTTGTGACTTCTCCCCGATTACGTCCGGGCGCGACCACGGCCTTTTCTCCGGCGCGAACGCGGTATTCAACCGGTTATGCGCGTAAATCAACTCACGGACCATGCTCGCGGCGCCGGCGAACAGTAAATCTCGCTCACGAGGTGGCCGCGTTCGTGCATTGGCTCGATGCTGTAGCCCAGCCCGGTCAGAAGGTGCGAGCACTCCTCGCGCAGTGCCGTGCTGTGCGTCGAGAGCAGAATCTCTGGCCGTGCGCGCTTCAGCAGGTTGACGGCCCCCCGAAGGACAGCGTATTCCGCACCCTCGACGTCGATCTTGAGCATTTGGGGAGGCGGCACTTCGCTCCGTGTCAGCAGGTCGTCGAGCGTGATCAGCCGAATGCGGCACTGGCCGGGGCCTGGCAAGTCTCCTGGAACTAGGTGACCCTCCGAGAACGATGGACCTGTCTGGAAGACTGCCGTTCCGACCCGGTCGCCCACGGCCGCCTCGAGAACTCTAACGTTGGTCAAAGAGTTGAGTTCGAGGTGGCGTCTTAGATAGCCGACGTTTCGGGCAGCGGGTTCAAATGCAACAACTGATCCGTCGTGGCCAACGAGACGGGCTGCCAGCAACGTGTAAAAACCGACATTTGCGCCAATGTCGAACATGACGTCGCCCGGCCGCACCAGACGCTTGAGTAACTCTTGCTCATATCGCTCAAACGTGCCGAGCCAGCAGCCGTGGACCCCAGCCCCGGGGATCCAGCGATAGCCTCGAAGCGGTCCACCGATGATACGCAGCGGCCGCTCAGCGGGTATCGCCTTGAGTGGGAGACGAAGTAGGCGTCCGAGAACCGATTGGGCAGTTGCTATCGGCATTGGCGAGGTGGCTCCAACTTCAGCACGAACTCGGCGACAGAAGGAACACGCACGACTCGTCCCCCACTAGCGGGTAAACACCATCACATTGCGGGCAAATTCGTCTGGGAGGGCTTGGAGCTTTGCGGAGGCGTCCGGTCCATATTCAAACCCACGTGCTTCGATTTTTTGTATCCAATAGGAAGGCGGTTGTTCGTTGAAATGACCACATTCCGCCTTGGCAAGGTTGGGCCGCCGACATCACAATGGTTGGTGCGTGGGTTGTTAACGTGGTGAGAAAGACGTCTGTGAAGTCGGGGTGGATGTGTTCGGCCACTTCATAGCTCCACACGACGTCGAATGACCGACCCAGCGCGACCGGTCGATTGAGGTTGACGCGGCGTAGTCGGTGGCGAACGGGCGACGCCTCGATCGCTGCTCGCGATCCCTCGAGCCCAATACAGTCAACGCCTAGCTGCAGAAGGTATTGGATGGCTCGCCCCGTCCCGCAACCCACATCCAGCACGGATCGTGGCTGCCATCGTGCCACCACTGCTTCCAACAAGTGAGTCGGAAGTAGCGACGCCATCTGGAGCTCCCCGACTTCAAACCTGCTGTCCCGCCGGGCGCGCATGCTGGCATTGCGCCGGACACCCGGCTGACCGGCTATTGCGCCGTAGCCCCACGCGAGTGCGTTGTAGATCAGCGTGTCGTCGCGCAGACGCGCCTTAACCGCTGCCTTGAGCTGATTCAGCGCGGAAAGATCCATACAGAGAAGAGTCGATTAACAGCGATGCCGTAACAACAGCGATGGTTCCAGGGGACTCAGAACCCTACCGAGAGTAGCATTCCGTCCGGCCATCGGCTAGCAGGCCGCATGGACCAGACGGGAACGGCGCTCCTCCCGCTGCACTCTGGCTGCGTGCCGCCGTGGCTTGCGACGCGCATGGCCAAGTTGGGGCGCGTCATCACCGAGGCCATCGTCCTCGAGTACGGGGCCGACGAGTTTCTACGACGCCTTGCGCATCCCAAGCGGTTCCAGGCCTTCGGCGCGGTGATGGGGATGGACTGGCACTCCTCATCACCAATTGGATACTCGGCGCGCTCAAGCGCGGAATCGCGCCGGTTCGCTGGGAACTCGGCCTCCACGTCTGCGGCGGACGCGCACGGAATTACGGAGGACACCGGGCGAGCTGCGCGCGATTGGTGACCGGCCGGGTCTCAAGGGTGATCCCTAGTTCATGCGACTCGACTGGTCGCCAAAATCGACAGAACTCCGTGCAGCACGGCCCAACAGCTCCGTGCGGCCCATCGCTACGGACCAAGGTCCGCAGCCCGCTTTCGACCAACCTGCATCAACGGCATTCCCGGGCCGGTTCCGGTCGCTAAGGGGGCAGCGAGAGAATCCACGGGGACGAAAAGGAGAGAGGGGAAGCGCTGGGTCTCGCGTCTGTCAACCCGCGGCTTTAGGATAGCGACAGCGGCCCGCCGCCTCCTCAGGGTCGATCAATGCCAGCGTCTTGTTCGAGAATCGCCGCGCATCGAGGCGCTGACGAGCGGCGTACGATTGAGACACTCAACGTGTGCGAGGATTACTGGATAAGAACCCTTAGAATCATTGGTGGCGGCATTAGGTGACTGGCGGAGTGCACGGTCGTCACCCAGTTTGCACCCAAATGACCACACCGTCGACGCCGATCCCGACCCGCCTATGGCGCCATCGCCGTGCTCGGCAAGATCAGGCGCGTTCCGGCGACGTATCGGCTCGGGCCTGCCGAGGTCTACAACCCACTCCTCGCATCCGCAGACCTGTTAGCCATCGAGCAGCAGATCCTGCGCAACTACGCACCCACGACTGATGTGTGGTACGCGGCAGATGCGATCACGGCCTTTGATCTCCCGGGCCGAGTCCTCGCGCTGAATAACATCGACTTCTATCCCCTCGACCAGCTTTGCCAGATCCGGTTCCACACCTCCAAACGGCTTCGCGTCACGATGTTGATCCCCCCGCACTTCGAGACGGACGGGAAAGGCCCGGTGATCCGCGGCGAGTTCCTTGGCGCCGGCACGTGGAAGCACGCCACAGTTCCTGGAAGCAACTACGACGTCTGGACCACAGTCGTGGACTCGATGCCTACTGAACGCTAGGGGCAGAATCGAGCAGTTCGTCGCTCGCTCGTGCCGCCCGTAGCGCTCGACTCCACCCCTGGCTACCATGCCCCATGGCCCAGACGGGCACCGCGCTCCTCCCACTGCACTATGGCCGCGTGCCGACCTGGCTGGCCACGCGCATGGCTACCCTGGGCCGCGTCATCACCGAAGCGATCGTCCTCGAGTACGGGCGCGAGGAGTTCCTTCGACGCCTCGCGCACCCGGGATGGTTCCAGGCATTCGGTGCCGTCATGGGGATGGACTGGCACTCCTCCGGCATCACCACGTCGGTGCTCGGCGCACTCAAGCGCGGCCTCGCGCCCGTCGCATGGGAGCTCGGCGTGCACGTCTGCGGCGGGCGCGGCGCAGAGTCCCGGAAAACGCCCGGCGAGCTGCGCGCGATCGGCGACCGCTCGGGCCTGGACGGCGATGCCCTGGCACGCGCGAGCCGCCTCGTCGCCAAGGTCGATAGCGCCGCCGTGCAGGACGGCTATGACCTCTACCTCCACGGATTCGTCGTCGGCGCGGACGGACAATGGGCCGTCGTGCAGCAGGGCATGCACGGCGAGGAGCGCATGGCGCGGCGCTACCACTGGCTGAGCGATCGAGCCGCAAACTTCGTCGACGCGCCGCACACCGCGATCGACGGCCCGCCCCGGCCAAGCCCGATCGTCAATCTCACCGACTCGAGGGCAGCAGACGCGCGCATCGCACAGCTCGCGCTCGTGCGCGAGGGCCCTGATTCGATCGCTCGCGCAGTGCGCGGGCACGGGGTCGCGTGGCAGGGCAGGGCGTCCGCACCCAACCGGCAGCAGATCCGATTGCCGTTCCATCACGACGTGCGCCCGGAGGACATCCTCGGACGTCGTCTGCACGCGACCGTCGCCGCGGCACACGAACGGGGGCCTGTCGATTTCGCCGATCTCTTGCTCGTGCCCGGGGTCGGCGCGCGCACGGTCTTCGCGCTCGCCCTCGTAGGGGAAGTTGTCTACGGGGCACCGAGCCGGTTCAAAGACCCCGCACGCTTCTCGCTCGCACATGGCGGAAAAGACGGCCATCCGTACCCCGTCCCGCTCCGCGTCTACGATCAGACGATCCGCGTGCTCAAGACTGCGGTCGCACGGGCCAAGATCGGCAACGACGATCGACTCTCGGCGCTTCGTCGCCTCGACGCGGAAGCGCGCCGGCTGGAGCGCGCTGGGGGAGAAGCTGACGTCGCGGCGTTCATCGCGGACGAGCGCAAGGAGTCGCCAGCGCGTGGCGGGATGACGGTCGGCGCCCGCCGGTCGCTCGGCCCAGCCACCAACGCAGACGATGCCGCCCAGCCGCCCCTACTCGGCGGACCAGCCGCTTCGTCGACCAGCTAGTCCGCCGTGCGCGGTCAGGCACCGCGCGTACTGGCAGCGCGACCCACATCCTCAGAGGCCCGCAAGTACGCTCTCAGGGGCCGAGGCCGCTCGATGTGCGTGCGACAATCCGCCCGGCAGGATTCGAACCTGCGACCCCGGAATTATGAGTTCCTTGCTCTAACCAGCTGAGCTACGGGCGGAGACTACAAGAACATTGAAAATACACGTTAGCGAAAGCTCGACGATATTGAGCGGCACTAGCCTTGACCGAGCGCCAAAGGTGGCACCGGGCGCGTAGTCGCGGCTAGGCAGGTTTTTGTCTGCTGAACCCGCACATTAGCTGCACAGTCCCGGCACAGCGTTTTGCTGGACCTACTGCGCGGCGGATGCCGGCGGCTGGGCGAGCAGTCGCTCGAAGCGCGGGTCGCCCCTGAGCGGCGCCCACGTCGGATCGATCTTGAGCCACGCGGGCGAGATGAAGTACGGCTTGGCAAGTAGCGAGTCGAGTTGGTCGAGGGCGCGCGGATGATTGCCGGCTACGACGTAGATCTGCGCCAACATCTGCCGGGCGAAGGGGATCACGCTGTATCCGTCGCCAGTGGCGAGCGCCAGCGCAAGCGCTTGCTCCCCCTCTCGGACGGCGGCGGCCTGTTGTCCCACGTTGGCGAGCGCGAGCCCGTGGAACAGGTGTCGCACCAGGTTGTCTGGCGCCGCCCGAAGCTGTGCCTCCATCGCTACGCGCCCTGAGTCCGCGTACCGATGCGCGCGGACCGTGTCGTCGGCCTGCCAGTAGAGTCCTGAGCGCACGAGCCCCCACATCCCTCGGTCATCGTCGAACGCGGACGGCGGGAGCGTCAACACTAGAGTGCGGTCTGCACTGTCCAACGCCCAGTACAGGCCGGCCCTGGCCAGCGAAGCCGCGAGCGCGGCACGATCGAGCGTGGGCGGAACGTCCCGCAAGGCGGCTCGCGCGCCCTCGAGATCGCCCACGCCCAACAACGTCATCGCACGATAACTGATGAGCCTCAGATCGGCGGGCCAAACCGTGAGCCCGCGCTCAGCCTCGACCCGTGCCTCCGGATAGCGGCGGAGATGGAGCAGCACTAAGCTCAGGCGCCGCGCCGCCAGCGCCGACCGTGGGTCAAGCGCCACCCCCTGCCGGGCGTGAGTTAACGCCGTGGCCCACTGTCCCGCAGAAGCCTCGATGTCGGACAGCCCCCCGATCGCCTGGGACGACGAGGGGGCAAGCTTGAGGGCAGTTTGAAGCGCGGCGCGTGCGGCCGGTGGGTCGTGTGCGACCAGAAGGCTGTAGCCTGCGCGCGCGTAATACCCGTCGGGTGCCGAAGGGGCGAGGGCGACCGCTCGCTCCGCCGCGTAACGCGACGCGTCCGCGTCGGTCCGGGTCGAGACGGAAGAGATGTAGAGCACCGTGTGGAGCACCGCCGCACGCGCCCAGGCGGCAGCGAAGCTCGAGTCGAGGGCAACTGCCTGCTCGGCCGCCGCTAGCAGGCGCCGGAGTGTCGCCGGGTCGGCCCCGTCAAGTGCCGTGCTCCGCAGGTAGGCGTCGTAGGCAGCCAGGTTCTGCGTAGGGCGGACAGCGAGCTGGGTCTGGGCCGGCTGACTCAGGACCACCCCCAGCTTGTCGGCCACTCGCGTAGCCACGGCCGCCTGCACGTCGAAGACGTCGGCCAGCGTCGTATCGTACGATTGCTGCCACTTGGTCTCGGGCGCCGCGCCCTCCCGTACCTCCACTAGCTCTGGACTCACTCGGACCCGGCGCGTCCCATTTGCGCTCTGCTCCCACTGAATCTGCCCCGTCAGCAAGTAGCGCACGCCGAGCTCACGCCCGATCTGATCCTGCGGTTTGGCAGTGTGGCGGTATTGGTTCGAGCTCGCCGTAGCAATGAGCCGAAGTCCGCCGATAGCGGAGAGCTTGCTCCGGATTTCGTTCGCGATGCCGTCAGCGAAGTAAGCGTTCGCAGTGTCTCCTTGGGTCTCGAAGGGGAGCACAGCGACCCCAACCGGACCCGCCGCGGCGGCCGCCGGCGTACCGCTCTCACGATGGCGCCAGGCAAAGAGGAGCCCCGCGCCGATGAGAACGCCAAGCCCTAGCATGGCTGCACCCATTGGGATGGGACGGCGAGGTGCGAGAGCGCCCGACGCCACACCGGCCGTTGCCTCGGTAGCAGGTGCGCTGGCCGTGCGTTCGGCGGTGTCGAGTGCGCTGGCGAATAAGGCCGCGGTGCCAAAGCGGTCGGCGGGGACGGGGGCCAGCGCCTTGCGCACGGCGGTGTCCACTCCGACCGGTACGGTGGGTCGTGTCCGCCGCACCGAGGGCGGGTCGCCCGCCATCATCTTCGCGGCGATCGCCTGCGCCGTCGCGCCCGTGAACGGCGGCTCACCGGCCAGCATCTCGTACAGCACGACGCCGAGCGCGTAGATGTCAGTGGCAGCGGCAACATCACGCTCCCCTGCCGCTTGCTCGGGGCTCATGTAGGCCGGTGTGCCAACGGACATGCCGGTCGCAGTGAGTGTCTCGCCCGGCGTAGTCGGCGCAGTGGGGCGAGCGATGCCGAAGTCGGCGACCATCGCCTGGTCGTCGACCAGCAGGATGTTCTCGGGCTTCACGTCGCGGTGAATCACGCCGTGGCGATGGGCATAGTCGAGCGCGAGCGCGACCTCACGCGTGATTCGGAGGGCCTCATCGATCGGGAGTTGGTGCTGGCGCCGCAATCGTTCACGGAGCGACTCACCTTCGACCAGCGGCATCGTGAACCACAGCACGCCGGAGGAAGTCTCGCCGGAGTCATGAACAGGGACGATGTGCGGATGCTGGAGACTGGCTGCCAAGGTGATCTCGCGACGGAAGCGATCAGCTCCTAGACTCGCAGCCAGCTCGGGTCGGAGAGCCTTGAGGGCGACCCTGCGCCCGTGCTTTGCGTCTCGCGCGACGTACACCGTCGCCATGCCGCCGCGGCCTAACTCGCGCTCGATCGTGTACGATTCCGACGGGACATCCGGCAGGGGACCACGGTCAGCCGCAGTTGCCAATGCAAGCTCCCAAGGGCGAGTGCATCGAACCTATCTACAGGCCAATGCGGGAACCAGCATCCTACGGGGAGTGGTGCCAGGTGCTCAATAGCGACGGGATCGCCGACCCCGAGCTACTCTTCGATAGCTTCCACTACGGCGTCCGCGATCGGAGCTGTCCGATCGGCCCAGCCGGGCACCGATCGACTGCACTCGTGTAGAACTGTCGTGATCGCCAGGGTAGCTTGCCACCCATCGATCCGGCCGTCAGAGGGAAGTAGGTGAACATACGTGGGATGGGGTGTCTGCGAGCACGAGTGACGCGAGCCGCAATCGGCGCGGCAACGGTCGCGGCGTTTGCGATCGGCTGTCTCGCCTGCTCGAACACCACGAGCGGCGCCACCGGCCCGAACCGGAGCGCTACCTGTTCCTCCGACCCCCCGCAAGGCGGCCCACCACCCGCGGGTCAGCCTGACATCATCACTATCGTCGGAGCCCAGCCACCCAGCTGCCAGGTCTCGTGTCCCTCCGGTGGTGGGATTCCGCTCTTCGCCATCGTCAAGGACGTCAACGGGACGATCCTCGACAACCAGACGGTAACCTGGTCGTCCTCAGACCCCGCAGTCGTCACCGCGGTCGGCAAAGGCCTCGGGGCCCAGGGCTATGTCGGCGCCCTATCCTGCTTCGTCTCCGGCACCGCGCAGGTCTCGGCCGTCGTCGCGGCGCTCCAGGCTACCGTGACGGTGCAGTCGGAATAACTGCTGGGGTCAGGGATCGGGGGTCAGGGGTCGGGGAGCAAATCGAAGGGCCAGTTGCAGCGCATCGTAACTGGCCCTCTGTGTTTGTTCCTCCGACCCCTGACCCCCGATCCCTGATCCCTGCAGTTAAGGTATCGCGCCCGCCGCCGAGTCCTTGTGACGCGTCAGCTGTAACCGCGCGGCCACCGCCAGGGAATCCTTTCGCCGCTTGGCTTCACGCAACGCCTTCGCCGCCAAAGCCGCCGGGCACGTCGGGTCGGCCCGCTCGTACCCCGCCTGCACCGCCGCAGCCCGCCGCACCGCGTCGAGGAACTGGTGCGCTGCACCACACGGCACGTCCGCTCGCACGTGATTCAGGTTCGCACCGTCCACGAAAAACAACGAGCAGGGCGCCGTACTGTCCGACACCACACGGTCCAGCGCCGCACCGTTGTGCGTGCTGTCCTGCAGCATCCCACTGGTCAAGGTGACGGGCTCGTGGTGGGCTGCCGCAGTGTCCACATGGACCGTGGTGTCTGTCGCAGTCAGCACGCGGGATCCGGAATCCGCCCAGCTCTCCGCCACCTCGGTCAACACCGCCGACAACTGCACGTGATCCGGCGGCTTGCCAGCCGAGATCTCGAGCCCGCGGTCAGACGTGGCCGTCACTTGCACGTACACGCCGTTCAGCATCGCGCGGTAGACCTCCTGTTGCTGCACCTCCTGCGACCGCGCGGAACTCGCGGTCAGGGTGCACGCAACCGCCGCAAGCCCGTACCGGCGTACGCTGCGACCGAGTCCCTCCGAGCGAAAATGCACCACGTATGAAAGATCGCTGCGCGACACCGCCACACGCTAGCGGGGCTCCGACGCCTCGCCATACGCTTCCAGCACCTCATCCGCGGAAACCGTTGCGGCACCCGCCTTTCCAACCTCCACTCCGGCCGCGTAGTTGGCCACAATGGCAGCTTCGAGCGGCGTCGCGCCCGCCGCCAACATGATCGCCAGGAACGCCGTCACCGTGTCCCCGGCCCCCACGACGTCGTACACCGCTCGAGCCGTCGTCGGGACCCGGTCGGTCCGCCCGCTCGGATCCACCAGCGCCATCCCGTGCTCGCCCAGTGTCAGCAGCAGGTGCTGCACGCCAAGCCGCTCTAACGCGTCGTGTAAGGCGCGCGGCGAATCCAGCTCCACGGCCGCGCCCAGCGCGGCCTCCAGCTCGCGCCGGTTCGGCTTGAACACGGTCGCGCCCCGGTACCGGAAAAAGTTGCGGTACTTGGGATCCACCACCACCGGGATGCCCCGCGCCGCCGCGCACTGCATCGCCGCGTCGATGACCGGCGCGACCAACACACCCTTGTTGTAGTCCTCGAGAATCACCGCGTCCGCGTCCGTCACCGCGCGCCGCACAGCCGCCAGCAATCGCTCGACTTCCGCCCCCGCCATGTCGACGTCGTCTTCCTCGTCGACGCGCACGACTTGCTGCGCCCTCGCCACAATCCGCGTCTTGGTCGTCGTCGGCCGTTCCACTTCGATCAGTGAGCGGCACTCGGCACCCACCGCATCGAGCAGCGACCGCACCGTCTGCGCGGCCGCATCGCGACCGAGCGCCGCCACGAGCTCGCAGTGCGCCCCGAAGGCAATGACGTTGTGCGCGACGTTGGCCGCGCCACCCAGCGCGTGCGTCCGCTCTCGCACCCGCAGGACCGGCACCGGCGCCTCAGGCGAGATACGCTCGACGTCGCCGCGCACGTACACGTCGAGCATCGCGTCGCCTACGATGGCCACGCGCACGCGACGAGCGGTGCCGAGGAGCGCTTCCAAGCGCGCGCGCGAAAGAGACGGAGGCATGCCCCATGCTTAAGCTACGAGGCCCTCTCAACCGGGTCAATTTGACGTATCCTTCGCTCGCTCGCCTCAACGCCGAAGCCAAGTTGGCAGTGTTCGCGATCCAGGAGCGCGCCCTGCTGACCTGGAACGCCGTGCGCTTCATCGGCGCCCGCCCCTTCTATGCCTTGGACGTCGTGCAGCAGATGGACGCGATCGGGGTCCAGTCCCTGTTCATTGTCGTCTTGACAGGGTTCTTCACCGGGATGGTCCTGGCCCTCCAATCGTCGGTCAGCCTCGAGACCTTCGGCGCGACGATCTACCTGGGCCACCTGGTCGCCGCGTCGATGATCCGAGAGCTGGGTCCCGTCCTCGCAGGACTCATGGTCGCCGGCCGCGTCGGCTCCGGCATCGCCGCAGAAATCGGTTCGATGCGCGTGACCGAGCAGATCGATGCGCTCCACACCCTCGGCACAGACCCGATCAAGAAGCTGGTGACGCCACGTCTCATCGCCGCCCTGGTCATGCTCCCTGTGCTCACCGTCATCAACGATCTGGTCGGCATCGTCGGAGGGAATGTGATCGCATCCCTCTCCGTCGGCGTTCCCAGCTCGCTGTACTGGCGAACGGTGTGGGACCAGATCGCCGCCGACGGCTTCACCCTCCGCGTCATTCCGAACGACTTCATACAGGGACTGTCCAAGCCCTTTGTCTTCGGTGGCATCATCGCCATCACCGCCTGCTACTACGGCCTCACCACGACCGGCGGGACGGAAGGCGTGGGACAGAGCACGACTCGCACCGTCGTCGCCGCCAGCATCTCTATCCTCATCGTCGACTACTTCATGACGCAGATGCTGCTCGCCTTCTTCTCGGCGGGTCCATGATCGACAGCCGCGGCATGGGGAGCGATGACCCCCGGGCCCGACGCGCGCGAGCCGCCATACGCCGCGAATTGCAGCACGACGAGGCCACGGCTGCCGCCCAAACGGCCCTGGCCACTGCGGACCACAGGGCCGCGCACCGCACTGCGCCATCCAACGAGGTACCGATCATCGCGCTCGAAGGGGTCTCGCTCGCGTTTGACCAGCCGGTCCTCGAGGACCTGTCGCTGGAGCTGTATCGAGGCGAAACGCTCGTCATTGTCGGCGAATCCGGAACGGGAAAATCCACGATACTCAAGCTCGTCCTCCGTCTCCTCATCCCGGACGAAGGCCGCGTCCTGATCAACGGCCGCGACGTCGTCGGACTGAGCTTCGACGCCGCGCTCATGGAGCGACAACGCATTGGGATGGTGTTTCAGGGCGCAGCATTGTTCGACTCGATGTCGGTCTATGAGAACGTCGCCTATCCGCTGCGCGAGCACACGACGCAGACGGAGGAGGAGATCGAACGGACGGTGCGCCAGAAGCTCGAGTTCGTCGACCTGGATCCGGATGCGGTCATGAACCGGCTGCCGGCGGAGCTGTCGGGCGGTATGAAGAAGCGGGTCGGCATCGCCCGCGGGCTGGCCAAGGACCCGGAGATCATGCTCTACGACGAGCCGACCTCGGGCCTCGACCCGCTCACGACCGGCACCATCACCCGATTGATCATGAAGCTCCAGCGCGAGCTGCACGTAACGAGTCTCGTCGTCTCCCACGACATCCGATCGGCCAATCGTATGGCCAGCGCGATCGCGATCCTGGCCGACCACCGGTTCGTGTTCTTCGGGACACCAGAGGAAATGGCGGCAAGCGACGACCGGTACATCCGCGACTTCCTGGGAGGCCTCTGAGATGCGCGCGCCACCGGGTGCGCATCCGATGCCCGCACCCCCGCTCAACCGATGAAGCGATCGGTCGGCATTACCTGGGACGAGCTCCGCGTCGGCTTGCTGGTGCTCGTGGCCGCCGGCACCCTCCTGATGGCGACCTACAAGTTGGGCGAAACCTCCAACCTGTTCACCAAACGCTACACGCTCTACGTCTTCCTGCCCAACGCGCGCGGCATCAGTCGCGGTGGATCGGTGACGATCGACGGCGTGGTCGCGGGCACGATCAACGACGTCCGATTCCTCCCGGTCAGCAACGACACCACCCGCAACCTGCGCCTGTCGCTGTCCATTGACCGGCGGCTCCAGCCGCAGGTCCGCGCCGACAGCCGCGCCTCGCTTCGCTCCCTCGGCTTGCTCGGCGACAAGATCCTCGACATCAGCTCCGGCACTCCCCGCTACAACATGCTGCAACCGGGAGACACGATCCCCATTGTCCCCTCGGTCGACGTCGACGAGGTGATCGCGCAAGCCTCGAGTGTCGTGCAAGACCTTGTGCAGCTGACCGGCGACATCAAGTCGATCACCGGCGGCATTGTGCGCGGCGACGGGACGATGGGTCAGTTGGTGACCAACCGCTCGCTGTACGACCAGCTGACGGGCACGCTCACCCGCGTCAACAACCTCCTGGGTCGCTTCGAGAACCCGCACGGAACCGTCGGGCGCCTGATCGACGATCCGCAACTGTATTCCAGCCTGCTCGCCGCCGTCGCTGGCGTCGACTCGGTCATTCGGCAGCTCAATCGGCGGCAAGGCACCGTGGGCCACTTGCTCTACGACGACACGTTGTACGCGCACCTGCTCGCCACGACGGACGGCGCAGACTCCCTCCTCCGCAGGCTGAACAGCGGCCAGGGCTCGGTCGGTAAGATGCTCCGCGACCAGGAGCTCTACGACCAGCTCACGCACGCGATCACCTCGCTGAATGCCGTGCTCCTCGACATGAAGCAGAACCCAGGTCGGTATACGCATGGGATGGTCCGCGTCTTCTAGCGAAGACTTGGACGTTTGACGTTGGACGTTGGAGACGAACCTCGCGGGCCAGCTAAACGCACCGTAGCTGGCCCTCGAGGTTTCCCTCCAACGTCTAACGTCCAACGTCCAACGTCCACGATGACGTCTCGCTGCCGCCTCCCGGCTAGACTTCACCCATGTTCATCGACCGCGTGGTGGTCCACGTTGAGGCGGGCACCGGCGGGTCCGGCGCCACGTCGTTCCGCCGCGAGTGGCGGGTGCCGATGGGTGGGCCGGACGGCGGCGATGGTGGCCGCGGTGGCGACGTGTTCGTCCAGGCCGACGCCAATCTGAGCACCCTGCTCGATTACACGTATCGAGATAGCTGGTCGGCTGAGCGCGGCGAGCACGGAATGGGCAGCAACAAAACCGGCCGCTCGGGCGTCGACATCGTCATGCCGGTACCGCCCGGTACGGTCGTCATCGACGACGCAAGCGGCGAGCGGCTTGGTGAGGTCCTCGACGATCGCGAACGGCTGCTCGTCGCTCGCGGCGGTCGCGGCGGGCGCGGCAACGCGTTTTTCGCCACGTCGACTCATCAGTCCCCGCGCGAGTGGCAGCCGGGCGAGTCCGGCGAGCGCCGCACACTGACACTCGAGCTCAAGCTCATCGCCGACGTCGGGCTGGTCGGCCCACCCAACGCCGGGAAATCGACGCTCCTATCGGTGATCTCCGCTGCGCGCCCCAAGATCGCCGACTATCCGTTCACCACGCTGTCCCCCAACCTGGGCGTCGTTGCATTGACCGACCACCGCACCTTCGTGGTCGCGGACATCCCCGGGATCATCGAGGGCGCACACGAGGGACGCGGGCTCGGCCTCCAGTTCCTGCGTCACATTGAGCGCACACGGCTGCTCGCGCTCCTGATTCCAATCGATGCGCTCGACCTGCAGGCCGAGTACGACGCGCTGCGCCACGAGATCGCCGCGTATTCACCCGCCCTGCTCGCGAAACCCCATTGCGTCGTGCTCACGAAAATGGATCTCTGGGGCGATGATCCGCCGCCCCCTGTTGAAGCGCCCGATGCGTTCGCGACGTTCACGATCAGCGCGGCGGCTCGTCAGGAACTCGACACGCTCCTCCGCGGCTGGTGGGACGAGTTGATGAGCATCCGTCAGCGCGAGCGCGGTCCGACCGAGCAGGTGTCGATGCCGTGAGCGATGCCTAGCGAGCTCCACACGTGGGCCCGCGGTACCCCGCCGTATCCGAGCGCTCTCCTCGACCTCCGCAACGCGCCCGATCCACTCTACGCCGTCGGTGACGCTCGCGTGCTCGATCGGCAGGTGATCGCCATCATCGGCGCGCGTCACGCCACACCGACGAGTCTTGCCTTTGCCAGACGCACCGCCCGAGTGCTCGCACGCGCGGGCGCATGCGTCGTGAGTGGACTGGCCATGGGCGTCGACGCAGCGGCCCACACGGGCGCCCTCGAAGGCGGTAATGGACGGACCTGCGCCGTACTGGGAGGCGGCATTGATGCGGGCGTACCGGCCTGCAACCGCGGACTACGCGAACGAATTGCCGCTGATGGACTCCTCCTCTCGGAATGGACAGTTGGGGTTCGGCCCGACCGCTGGATGTTTCCGCACCGCAACCGCCTGATCGCCGCACTCGCGCGGGCCACCGTTGTGGTCGAGGCGAGCGCCACGAGCGGTGCGTTGCACACCGTGCACGCCGCGATCGACCTCGATCGAACGATCGGCGTCGTGCCAGGTCCGGTCGATACCGCAGCGTTTCGCGGATCGAACGCGCTGCTCCATCACCCGGGAGCGTGTGTCATCGTGGAAGCTGAGGACGCGCTCGCCCTTCTGAGCCCACGGGTCGAAGTGACCGCGCCGCCACCTGAGTTCTCCGCCGACGAGGCGTCCGTGTGGGACGTATTGGCGAATGGCGCCACCGACGTTGACACGATCTCGATCCGCGCCCACTTGCCGACCACCCGTTGCCTCGCGGCGATCACCTCACTCGAGCTTGCGGGAGCAGTCGAGTGCGACGCGACAGGCGAGATCCGCCGTCGATGATGCGCGAGCCGCAGCACGCGCCGCCCTCACAGCGGCCGCGACATGTGTACGTCCACGTGCCGTTCTGCGCTCGCCGCTGCTCGTATTGCGACTTCGCCATTGCGGTGCGGCGCCACGTGCCGGTCGACGCGTATGTCGAGGCAGTCGCGCGCGAAGTGGCGCTGCGATTCCCCGACGATGAGCAACCATGGCCGGTCCGAAGTGTGTACCTCGGTGGGGGGACACCATTGGCCCTCGGCGCCGCCGGCGTCCGACAGCTGCTCGACGTCCTGCGGGCCCGGCTCACGCTGGACGCCGGGGCTGAAATCACGCTCGAGGCGAACCCGGAGGATGTGACGGACGCAGCGAGCGCCGCCTGGGCGTCCGCAGGCATCAATCGCGTGTCGATCGGCGCCCAGTCGTTTGACCCAACCGCGCTCGCGTGGATGCACCGGAGCCACTCCCCCGCCCGGATTAGCGAGGCCGTCCGCGCGGTCCGCAGTGCCGGCATCGCCAACGTCTCCCTGGATCTGATCTTCGCGCTCCCCTCCAGCCTGGGTCGCTCCTGGGCAGCCGACCTGGACGCGCTGACGTCGCTCTCCCCGCAGCATGTGTCCGTGTATGGCCTTACTGTCGAGTCCGGCACGCCGGTGGCCCGCTGGATCGCCCGGGGGACGGTCGCGGAGGCGCCAGAGGAGCTGTACGAGACCGAATACCTGGCCGCCCACGAACTGCTTACGGAGGCGGGGTATGAACACTATGAAGTTTCGAATTTTGCACGCCCCGGGTATCGCGCTTGCCATAATGGGGCCTACTGGGCAGGCGTCCCCTACGCTGGGCTCGGGCCGGCGGCGCATGAGTTCGACGGCACCACTCGGCGGTGGAATCTGTCCGGATACACACAGTGGCACGGCGCCGTATCGAAGGGGTCAGATCCGGTGGCTGGTGCCGAGCGGCTCACACCCGAGAACCGTGTGTCCGAGCGGGCGTACCTCGAGTTGCGAACGGCGGAAGGAACGGTCTTGACTGACAGGGAACGAGAGTTGACGCAGCAGTGGATCCAGGCTGGCTGGGCCCGGTCGACACCGGTTCGGCTAGTGCTCTCGGCCGCCGGCTGGCTCCGGTTGGATAGCTTGGCACTCGCATTGGCGAACGTCCGAACTCAATAGTATTTTTGAACTTATGTCGTTCCGTGACCTGAACGAGCGCGAGTGGCGGATTCTCGAGGCCGTCGTCCAGAGCTATGTGGAAACCGCGGAGCCCGCGGGGTCCCGTACCCTGGCGAAGCGGTTCGGGCTCGGCTTGTCACCGGCGACAATTCGCAATACGCTGAGCGATCTGGAGGAAAAGGGATACCTCTACCACCCCCATACGTCAGCTGGCCGGGTCCCGACCGATCGCGCCTATCGCATGTATGTCGACTCGCTCGCCCAACTGGCCCCGCTCGCTGTCCAGGAGCGGGACCGCCTGATCGAGCGGATACTCGCCGGCGGGTCTGCGATCGAGACGGTGCTCCGCTGCGCGGCGCAAAGCCTCGGGATCCTCACCCAGGAATTGGGGGTCGCCCTCGGACCCCGCCTCGAGGAGACGGTGCTTCGGCACCTCGAGCTCGTTCGGTTGTCGGCCGAGCGGTTGCTCCTGGTCATGACGCTCGAAGGTGGTGCGATGCGCACCATCTTCGTCGAGGCGCCTGGCTCATTGGCCGACGAGACCATTGCCGAGGTTACGGTCGTGCTCAACGAGCGCCTGGCGGGTCTCACGGTGCGTGAGATTCGGGCCTCGCTCACCGACCGCCTCCGCGACAGTGTCCCCGCGTCGGGCCCGACGCGCGAGCTGCTGAACATTTTCGTTCAGGAGGGCGATAGCGTCTTCGATGTCCCAATCGCCAACGAGAGTGGCAACGTCGTGCTGGGCCAGGCGTCGGTGCTCGCCGAACAGCCGGAGTTCGCGACCGGCGACAGCTTGCGACGCCTGATCGAGCTGACGGAGACGCGGGACCAGCTGGCGGAGTTGCTTCGCCAGCGGAGCGCAAAGCCCGGGATCTCGATCACCATTGGAAACGAGCACGCCGACCCCCGGTTCGGAAATCTCACGATTGTCACCGCTGAGTATCGCGCGGGGCCGTTTGGAGGGGTCATCGGTGTCATTGGGCCGACGCGGATGCCCTACGAGAAGGTGATCTCGCTTGTCAGTCATACGTCGCGGCTGGTCACTGACCTACTCGGTTGACCGCTGCGGACGGCACGGGGGCCGGTCTCCGGCCCGCCCAGTGCTGCTATCTTGTACGTACCCGTAAACCCTCACCCCTGGTGTTGTTGATTGCCTGACCCACGAGCCATGGCAGACTATTACGCTGTCCTCGGCGTTCCGCGCGATGCGAGCGCCGAAGACGTCAAGAAGGCGTACCGAAAGCTCGCCATGCAGTACCACCCCGACCGCAACAACGGGTCGAAGGACGCCGAGGAGCAATTCAAGGCGATCACGGAGGCGTACGATGTGCTCCGCGATGCCGACAAGCGCCAGGTGTACGATCGCTACGGCGAGGCCGGATTGCGTGGTGGTGGTGCGCAGCACGTCGACCTCGCCGATGCGCTCAACATCTTCATGCGCGACTTCGGTGGGTTCCCCGGGCTGGGCGATCTGTTCGGGACGCGCGGACAGCCGACCCGCTCCGGCGGCGACATCAAGCTGGTGGCCGAGCTGACGCTCGCAGAGGTCGCGCAGGGCGTCGAGAAGTCGTTCACCGTCAAGCTGCTCGACTCGTGCGATGCCTGCACGGGTACCGGCGCCGACCCGGGAACGAAGCCCCAACGCTGCCCCACGTGCGGAGGCTCAGGCGAGGTCCGTCGCGCGCAGCGGTCGTTCTTCGGGCAGTTCGTGAGTGTCGCACCATGCCCAACGTGCGGCGGCGAGGGAAGCGTGATTTCGACGCCGTGCAAGAAATGCCGTGGCGACGGGCGCGTACGCACGGAGCACACGATCGTCGTCCGCATTCCATCCGGTGTTGCCACGGGTCAGTACATGACCCTCCGCGGACAAGGCAATGCGGGACCTCGCAGTGGACCCAAAGGCGACGTCATTGTCGTCTTCCAGGTGGCCGACGACCCGCGCTTCGAGCGGGACGCAGAAGACCTGTACACGGAAGCACTCGTGTCCTACACGCAACTCGTCTTCGGAGCCGAGTTGCAGGTGCCGACCGTCACGGGAACCACGACGGTGCGGGTGCCCGCCGGGACGCAGAGCGGCCATGTGTTCGACGTCCGCGGCCGCGGACTTCCGCGCGTGAACGCATTGGGCACCGGCGACCTCCACGTGCGAGTGCAGCTCTGGACTCCCGACGAGCTCACGCCGACCGAGGACGCGCTCCTGCAGCAGCTCTCGCACGTCGAGTCCAAACCCCCGCAAACACGAGCCAAGGGGTTCTGGAAAAAGATGAAGGAGGCGCTCGGCGCCTAGGAGGATCGACGGATCGCTGGCTGCAGGTCCGCGTCCGACCGGGGGCGGAGGATGATGCGGTTCGCCGCGCGGCTCTGGTCACGGCCCTCGTCAATGCCGGTTCGGCCGGCGTCGTAGAGGACGGGCCCGCGCTCGTCGGGTATCTGCCCGAGGACGCGGACCGGGCGGCGGTCGGCGCGTCGCTCGCGGGCGCCGATGACACCGCGACCATCGAGCTCTCCACCGCGGTCCCGGACGACTGGGTGCACCGGTGGCGCGAAGGAGTCCATGCGCATGAGGTCGGGCTCCTGCGCGTGTCACCCCCGTGGCTCGCCCGCTCGGCCGACGAGACGCGCACAGTCGTGATTGATCCCGGTATGGGGTTCGGGACAGGCGAGCACGCGAGTACTCGCGGAGTCCTTCGATTGCTCTCGAGCCTCGACCGTATAGGGGATCTCGTTGCGGATCTCGGTGCCGGGAGCGGCGTGCTCGCGATCGCCGCGGCGAAGCTCGGAGCAAGCCGCGTAGCGGCCATCGAGATGGATCCTGACGCGATCGCCAATGCACAAGCCAATGTCGAGTCGAACCGCGTCGCGGATCGCGTGCGCGTCATTGCTGGCGATGCCCGGGCACTTCTGCCACTCCTCGCACCGGTCGACCTGGTGACCGTCAACATCGCGTCGCCCGTGATCACGGAATTGCTTCCGGTCGTGCGCGCCGCACTCGGGCCCAAAGGGCGCGCGATCCTCGGCGGGATGCTCCTCGACGAGCGGGAGAGGATGTGCGAGCGTCTGGCGGCGAACGGGTTGCGGCGTGAGGCCGACGATGTCGAGGATGATTGGTGGGCCACGATCGCCGCTCGGCCGTAGCGCGATTCCTGGTCGCTGAGTCCTTCGCCCCGGGCGCGACCATCGCGCTCGGACGCGATGCGGCGCACCATCTCCGCGTCCTCCGCGTGGCCGACGGCAGCCGTGTCGGACTGACGACCGGCACTGGCCTGGTCGGCATTGGGTCGCTCGTCGAGGTCACACGAAGTGCGGCATTTGTTGAGGTCGAGCAGGCCCGACATGTGACGCGCGCCCCCGCCGTGCACATGCTCGTACCGGTCGCGGACCGTGAGCGGATGCTTTGGCTCGCCGAGAAGTGCACGGAACTCGAGGCCACGAGCTGGCGCCCGATCGAGTGGCGACGCTCCGCGAGCGTGTCTCCGCGCGGAACTGGACCCGCCTTTCAGTTGCGTCTCGAAGGCCGCATGATCAGCGCGCTGACGCAATCGGGAGGCGCATGGCTGCCCGACGTGCGCGATGCCGCGCCGCTCGCGGAGGCGATCCGCGCGACACCTGACGGCACGCGCGTCGTGCTCGACCCCGCGGGGCCGCCGCTGCTCCGCCTGGGTTCGTCCGGGTTGCGCGAGCCGGTGTCGATCGCCGTGGGACCGGAGGGGGGCATTGAGGAGACCGAGCAAGCGCAGCTCGCGGACGCCGGATTCGTGCGTGCCTCACTCGGGGATACTATTCTGCGGTTCGAGACGGCAGGCGTGGCGGCACTCGCGGTCGTGCGTGCTGCGATGGCGTCGGATGGCCGCGCGATGCCTGCCAGTGTCCTTTGTCCGGAGCGTGGCGATGGCGAGTGACCCCGGCTGCCTGTTCTGCCGCATTGTGCGCGGTGAGATTCCCGCGCAGATCGAGTACGAGACGCCAACCCTCGTCGCGATCCGTGACATCAATGCGCAAGCGCCCGTGCACATTCTCATCATGCCGCGCGACCACCTCTCATCGCTCAACGATGTGAGCGACCCCGAGCTCGTCGGCGAGCTCGCCGCCGCCGCTACCGCGATCGCCCGTCGCGACGGCTTCGCCGACAGTGGCTATCGCACGGTCGTGAATACGAACCACGATGGGGGCCAGACGGTGGGGCACCTGCATATGCATTTGCTAGCCGGTCGCAGAATGGGGTGGCCACCAGGGTGACGTTGGACGTTAGACGTTGGACGTTAGTGAACTAACATTGAGGTCTAGTTGTGGTGCACCCGACAAAGCCCGCAGTTGGTTCACCGGCGTCTAACGTCCAACGTCCAACGTCTAACGTCCAACGTTCCCTCATATCTCCAACAGCGCGAGTTCGGGCCTCGACCCGATCCGAAACGGCGGCCCCGAGTTCCCCAGGCCGCGACTCACGTACAACGCGTGTCTGGCATCGGCCGACGTGTACATCCCCTTCACGAAGCGGCCGCTCCCCTCGGGGAGCACGAGGGCGAAGCCGAAGGGGGCGATCTGGCCACCGTGGGTGTGCCCGGCCAGCACAGCGGTTCCACGTTTGGCCACCCGCGAGACCGCGTCAAAGCCCACCGGGCAATGACACAAGACAACGGCAGGGATTGCGTCCGACCCCACCGCGGGCAGCGACGATACGAGGTCGTAGTCGGGCGAGCCAGCTCGCCAATCGTCGAGCCCGATCAGATCGACCGGGCCGCCCGCGCCTGCGTCGAGCCGGACGGTCTCGTTGACGAGGAGCCGAACGCCGGCGTGCTCGTACTCGCGGTGCAGGCGCCGCAAGTCACACTCTCCCTGGTATTCCCAGTTGCCGAGGGTAGCGAATTTCCCGAGCCTGGCTGGCAGGTCGGCGTAGCGATGGACGAGGGGTTCGTCGCCTCGGCGGTCCACGGCGTCGCCCACGATGCACACAAGATCCGGCTGGAATCCCCCGGTCGCGGCGATCAATTCGTCCTGATCGATCCAGTTGTGGGGGCCGTGCATGTCGGTCAGCAGGGCAACCCTCAGGCGCTGGCCACGTTGCGTGCTTCCCGGCAACGTCGTCCGCGTCGAGTCTAGACCGTTGGACGACGCCCCGTACAGCGACAGGAGACCGACCCCACCGGCCGTAGCCACAAACTCCCGGCGTGTAAGCCGATGGGCGGGCAGGGAAGACATAGCGAAAATATACTCCCGTTTGTGCTTGACACCCACTGGCTAAGCGTCCTAATTTCTTAGGCTTACACTTTTCTCGGCACCCTGCGCAGGGGTGCCTTCACTATCCCATGGAGGCCGCACGTTTGTCCGAAGTCATCATTCACGACGATGAGAATTTTGAACGCGCGCTAAAGCGGTTCAAAAAGAAGTGCGAGAAAGCAGGGATCCTGTCCGATCTACGCAAACACCGGCACTACGAGAAACCGAGCGAGCGCCGCAAACGAAAGATGAACGCGGCGATGCGGAAAAACCGCCGGAGCCGGCACGCCTAGATGTCTGCACTGATGGCGCGGTTGCAGGAGGATCTTGTAACCGCACGTAAGGGGCAGGACAAGCCTTCCACGCTGTTGCTCAGCACCATCCTCGCAGACATCAAGAATCGGCGCATTGAGTTGATGCGCCAGCCGACGAACGATGATGTTATCGAAGTCCTGCGGCGAGGCATCAAGCGCAGGCGCGAGTCGATCGAGGCATACCAGAAGGGAGCCCGCGCCGACCTGGTCGCCAAGGAACAATTCGAAGTCGACCGACTCGAACGGTACTTGCCAGCACCGGTCTCCCCGGATGTGATCCGCGCGGCGGCACAAGCGGCGATCGCGGGCGGTGCGACGACCATGGGCGCCGTCATGGGCAAGGTGCTCCCGCAATTCAAGGGGCAAGCGGACGGCAGTGTGATCAGTGGCATCGTGCGCGAGGAGCTCGCGGCACGCGGGTGACGTTGCACATCGCCCAATCATGAACGCTCACGCGCTGGATGTCTTGGAGTTATCCCGGGCACTGGCGCTCGTCGCGGACCGTGCGGTCGCGGGGCTCGCCGCGCAACGCATCCGGAACACGCAACCCACATCCGACCGCAGCGTCATTGACCACGAGCTCGGGCGCGTCAGTGCCGCGCGCATGCTGCGCACGACCGAGCTTCCCTGGTCGCCGGAAGCCGCTCCCGATCTCGTGCGGCCGCTCGCGCGCCTCGGCATCCCTGGAGCTCCATGGACCGGTATCGAGTTGCGCGGCGCGCTGACGCTGCTCGGCGCGAGCCGCCGAACGCGAGACACGCTGGGCGATGAGCGGCGACCTCCAGTGGCGCGTGCTGTTCTGGCGGATGTGCACCGGAAGCTCATCGGCAAGGTCGATGCGGAACGAAGCATTGATCGCGCGATCGCCGAGGATGGGACGGTTCGGGATGAGGCGTCGCCGCTCCTGCGTCGCGTGCGCCGGGAGTTGCGTGGGGCCGAGGGCGACCTGGTTGCTTTGCTCGAGCGAATCATGTCGCGGCTCGAGCCGCATCAGCAGGTGGGCGATGCGTCGGTGACCGTCCGCAACGGGCGATATGTCATTCCCATTCGCCGTGAGGCGCGTACTGTCGTCGGGGGAATCGTGCAGGACACGTCGGCGACCGGGGCGACGCTCTTCGTCGAGCCGCCGGCCGCCGTCGAGGCAGGGAACCGCATTCGGGAGCTCGAGGCCGAGGAACGGCGCGAGGTGGATCGCATTCTCGCGGACCTGACCGACGAGCTGCGCCCGTTGGCACCCGCGCTTCAGGAGGCGCTCGACGCTCTGGTCGATCTCGACACGCTGCACGCGCGCGCGCGCTTCGCGGACGATTTCGAGTGCACCATACCGGACCTGGGCTCCCCGACCGACGGATTCGTGATTCGGCAGGGACGCCACCCACTGCTGCTCGCGCAGGACGTGCCGGTGGTCCCATTCGACCTGACGATGGAGCCATCCGAGCGCACGCTACTCATCAGTGGCCCGAACACCGGCGGCAAGACGGTGCTGCTCAAGTCCGTCGCGCTGTGCTCGGTTCTCGTCCAATGCGGCATTCCGTCCCCGGTCGGGCCCTCGAGCCGCATTGCGGTCTTTGATGATGTATTTGCGGACGTCGGTGACGAGCAATCGATCCAGGCGAGCCTGTCGACATTCAGCGCACACGTGCGGAATCTCGGCGACATCCTCGCGCGAGCGACGCCCATGTCCCTCGTGCTGATCGATGAGTTGGGGTCGGGGACCGACCCGCTCGAGGGGGCGGCGCTCGGCGGGGCGGTGCTCGAGGCGCTGACGGCACGGGGCACGATGACGCTTGCCACGACGCACCTGGGCGCGCTGAAGGAGCTCGCCACGGAGGTCCCGGGTGTCGTGAACGGCTCGCTCGAGTTCGACGCGGCGCGGCTCGCCCCCACGTATCGGTTCATCAAGGGAGTACCGGGGCGGTCGTACGGATTGAGCATCGCCCGTCGCCTGGCCCTCCCGGAGTCGGTCATCGCCCGGGCCGAAGAGCGTGTGCCAAAGGTCGAGCGTGACGTCGAAGCTCTGCTGGCGGATCTGCAGCAGCGGGCCTCCGATCTCGCCGAGCGGGAACAGGCGGCGACGGAGTCCCACGCGAACGCGTCGGATCGCTCAACGCGGGTCGAGGCGCGAGAACGCGCGGTGCGAGAGCGGGAGCGCGAGGTGGAGCGGAGGTCCCGTCAGGAGGCGCGTCAGTATCTGCTCAACGCCCGTGCGCAGATCGAGCAAGTCGTGCACGACTTGCAGGCCGCGCCAAGCAGGAGTGATGACGTCGCGGAAGAAGCGCGACGGGCACGACAGCGGGTCGAGCAGCTCGCCGCCGAGCAGGCGGAGGCACTTGCCGATCTCGATGCGGCCGCGCCTCCGCCGCCTGCTCAGGAGGCGCCGCGCGCCAGACCATCGGTGCTTGCCCTTGGGGACACGGTGGAGGTGCCCTTGCTCGGTGGCCGCGCCGCGCGGCTCGTCGACCTGCACGATGAGGAGGCCGTGGTGGCGTTCGGCGGTATGCGGATGCGTGTTCCAGCGAGTACACTGCGTCGTGCCGCCCAAGCTGCGCCCCAGATTGCCGTGCCCGTGGCCGCCGAAGTACCGGAGATTCACGCGAGCTCGGAGATCGACGTCAGGGGCATGCGCGTCCTCGAGGTCGAAGAGATCGTGATGCAAGCCGTCGACGCGGCGGTGCGGGCCGACCTGCCGGAGCTTCGGATCATCCACGGGAAGGGGACCGGCGCCCTCCGTGAACGTGTGGGCGAGATGCTGCGTAAGGATTCGCGGGTGCGAGTCGTTCGCCTCGGGGCGTGGAACGAGGGCGGTGCGGGCGTGACCGTCGCGGAGCTGGCCTGAGATGATTCCGGACGACGTCGTGGAGCGAGTAAGGGAAGAGGCCGATATCGTCCAGATCATTGGCGAGCACGTCGCACTGAAGCGGGTTGGCACTGACTACCGGGGGCCCTGTCCCTTCCATCAGGGAACGCACCCCAACTTCTCGGTGTCGACCCGAAAGCGCATGTACTATTGCTTCGTGTGCCATGAGCACGGGGACGTATTCAACTTCTTGTCCAAGCGTCTTGGGCTGGATTGGCCGTCGGCGGTTCGCCTCGCGGCGGAGAAGTCCGGGATCGAGGTGCCGGCCACCGAGACGCGGCGTGCCGGCCCGGACCCGCGTGAACCGCTCTGGGAGGTCACCGCGACCGCGGCCGAATACTTTCGCCGCATGCTCTGGGATGACGACGGCGGCCACGGGGCGCGCCAGTATCTCGAGAGTCGCGGCATTGATCGCGAGACGTCGGACCGTTTCGGTATTGGCTACGCGCCGAGTCCGATAGGCCTCATGCGAAGCTACCTGAACAGGCTCGGTTTCGACGACGCGCGCTTGACCGAGGCTGGCCTGCTGTCGCAACCTGAGGAAGGTCGCGAGCCGCGGCCGCGCTTTCGCGGGCGACTGATTTTCCCGATCTTCGATGCGGTCGGCCACACCGTTGGATTCGGCGGTCGGATCCTCGGGCCGGGCGACGTCAAGTACGTCAACTCTCCTGAATCGTCCATCTTTGCGAAACGGCGGCTGCTGTACGGGCTCAATTGGGCGAAGTTCGCGATTCGCCGTGACGAACGCATCCTCGTCGTCGAAGGCTACTTCGATGTGGTGCGCCTGATGGCGGCAGGGCTCGAATGCGTGGTGGCGCCGCTGGGGACCGCCCTGACGGCAGAGCAGGCGGAGTTGATCGCACGGTACACGAAGCAGGCATTTTTGATCTATGACAGCGATCGCGCGGGACTCCGCGCGACCTTTCGGACGGCCGGCGAGCTGCTGCGCCGCAGCGTAGCGGTGCGGGTTGTCACTCTCCCCGAGGGCGAGGACCCCGATACGTTTGTGGGCGCCCACGGCCGCGACCAGATGGAAACGCAGATTCGCGCGGCCGTCGATGTGCTCGAGCGCGAGATCCAGATTCTGCACGGTGCGCACTGGTTTCGGGATCTGCATAATAGGCGGCGTGCGATCGACCGCCTGCTGCCCACCATTCGCGCTGCCGCGGACCCCATTCTGCGTGACCTCTACGTGACCCGGGCGAGCGAGGCCGCGGGAGTGCCAAAGTCCTTGCTCTGGCGAGAGGTCGGCGGCGAGGTCGTCGTGCCGGCGACGCCGCGCGTGGAGCGTGCGGAGCCTCGTTCGCCTCGCGCCGGTGGAGAGCACACACCACAGACAGCCAGTTCGGTGGCCGACCCGGCGGGCGGCACGGCGGCTGAGCGCGAGCTCGTGCGCTGGTTGATCGCGAGTCCGGAGCAGATCGAGCGGATGGCCGAGCGCATCGGATCGGAGATGATCCGCAACGCGGACCTCCGGGTGATTTACGAGGAGTTGATCCGACTGGGAGCGGTCGCCACGCCGGAGGCGCTGGCTGTCGCGCTCCCGCCGGATGCCGCAGCCGAAGTGGCAGCGCTCGTCGCCGGGACCTTCACTGGTGCCGATCCAGCGCGGGTGATCGAGGACAGCCTCGCCGTGCTGCGCGTGCGGGATCTGTCCGACCGGCTCGCGGAGATCGATCGTCTCGTCGGGCTGGGGTCGCGTGAGGAACAGCGGGGGTTGATGGCGGAGAAGCTCCGCATCATGGCTGAAGTGCGTGGTCTACGTGGTCGAGGATTCAAGCGGTATGGAAAGTCGCGATTGTCGCTGAGGAGGAACGACGGTGCACCCTGATGTCCAGGCGTTGTTGGCGCTGCAGGTCGAAGACTTGGCCATTCGAGAGATCGAAAGCCGGCGGGCCGCTCTCGAGCCCAAGCTGCGGGAGTTGGAAACCACCCGGCGTGCGACGGTAGAGGCCGCGACGCGCGCCCGCGAGGTGGTCCAGGTGGAAGAGAAAAGCCAGCGCGAGCTGCAAACCCGCATTGCACAGCACAAGGCGCTGCACGAGCGCAATGTGGCGCAGCTCGACTCGGTGAAACGGATCCGAGAAGCCACGGCCGCCGTCGCACAGGTCGAGCAGGCGCGACGCATTCTGGCGGAGGAGGAGAGCGCGCTCCAGGCGATTGCGCGGCGCCTCGTCGAGTTGCGGGCCGCGGCGGAGGCGCGTGAGCGTGCCCTGGCCGAGCTCGAGGCGCAGCAGGAGGTCGAGCGCCTCGGGATCGAACAGGCCCGAGGCGCCGTGGAGGACGAGCTAGCGGCTCGGCGCGCTGCTCGCGCCGGGTCCGCGACCCAGGTCGAGCGCTCGCTCCTGCAGAAGTACGATCGCATCCGCTCAGCGAGACACGACGGCGCGATCTTTCCCTTGCGTGGTCCATCCTGCGGCCACTGCGACACCAGCGTCCCCCTTCAGCGTCGGAACTTGATGTCGGCGCGCGGCACGATCGAGGTGTGCGAGACGTGCGGCGTGCTTCTGTACGCCGTAACTTGAAGGCGTGACTACGCCCGAGACGCCGATCCGAGCGCGGCCGCGCGCGCCGGCGCGGTGGATCATGCCGCGAGCGTGCGACGACGTCGCGGTCACCGCACTCGTCGATGCGCTCCACCTTCCGGACTCGGTCTGCCGCCTGCTCCATGCTCGCGGGTTTACGGACACCGAGGCCGCCAAGCGCTTCCTGCGGCCGCGATTTGATCAGCTCCACGACCCGGCGCTGTTGCACGGGCTCAACGACGCGGTCGAGCGGCTCGCGCAAGCCATCGAGCAAGGCGAGACCATTTTCATCCACGGTGATTACGACGTCGATGGCATGGCCTCGACGGCGCTGCTCACCCGAGCGCTTCGCTCGATGGGGGCCAAAGTGGTTCCCTTCGTGCCCCGCCGCTTGCAGGATGGCTACGATCTGTCAGCTGCCGGCGTCAATGCCGCGATCGCCGCCGGCGCTCGGGTCGTCGTGACGGCGGACTGCGGCACGAGCGCCCACGCATTGGTTGCGGCGCTCAATGCCGCGGGCATCGACGTCATCATTAGCGACCATCACTTGCCGGGTGGCGCACTGCCCGATTGCGTGGCCGTGCTCAATCCGCGTCAGCCAGGGTGCCGCTATCCCGACAAGGACCTCGCGGCCGCTGGTGTCGTGTTCAAGCTGGCGCTCGCGCTCGCGCGCCGCATGGGGGCCAGTCAGGGGCCGGTATTTGGACTGCTCGACCTGGTGGCGCTCGCGACGGTTGCGGACGTCGCTCCGCTGCGGGGCGAGAACCGGGTATTTGTCCGCTACGGGCTGCGGCTCCTGGCCGAAACGAACAACCTCGGGCTGCGCGCCCTGGTGCATGTCTGCGGTCTGGACGCGAAGGCGATCACGGCGGGGCGTGCCGGCTACATCCTCGCGCCCCGCTTGAATGCGGTTGGCCGGATCGGGACAGCGATGCGGGGTGTCGAGCTCCTCATCACGAACAACGAGGCAGACGCGGGCCGGATTGCGCAGGAGCTGGAGGAGTTGAATCGACAGCGCCAGGAAATCGACCGCCGCACGCTCGTCGAAGCCCGTGAAATGGTGACGAAGCTGGATCTCGACGAGACCTACGGCATCGTGCTGGCCGACTCGAGCTGGCACCCCGGGGTGATCGGGATCGTCGCGTCGCGCCTCGTCGAGGAATTCGGTCGCCCGACCATGCTCGTGGCCCTGTCAGACGTCGACGGCCGCGGCTCCGGACGCTCCATCGCGCCATTTGATCTCCACGCGGGGCTCTCGGCGTGCCGGGACGTGCTGCTGCGGTTCGGTGGGCATCGAGCCGCTGCGGGCGTCACGGTCGCCCGCGACCGTGTGCCGGAGTTTGCCGCTCGCTTCAACGCGGTGGCCCGCGCCCAGTTGCGCAAGGAGGATCTCGTGCCCGAGGTCCACGTCGACCTCGAGCTTTCGATCGACGATGTCACTCCGGAGCTGGAGTCGGTCCTTCGCCACTTCGAGCCGTTCGGTGTCGGCAATCCCGCGCCGGCGCTGCTGGTGCGGCACGCGCGACTCAGCTGTCCGCCGCGACCCGTGGCACAGGACGGGGTCAAGCTGCGACTCTCGCGCCGCGCCGGCGACCTGGATGCGGTGGCCTGGGGCGCCGCCCATCGGCTCGAGGAGCTGCAAGCTGGCGGACCCGTCGACGTCGTGTTCCGTGTGGAGCGTGACGATTGGCTGGGCGATGGTCGGGTGCAGGCCAAGGTCACCGACTTCCGCGTATGACGACTGCCGTCACACGGGCGGACCGCGCCTGCCGGTGACATGCGTATCGTCGCCGGCCGCTGGCGCGGCCGCACCATCGCCGCTCCCTCGGGCCGAGCCGTACGACCGACCGCCGATCGCGTGCGAGAGGCATGGATGAGCGTCGTGCAGCCGTGGTTGCACAACGCACGCGTGCTCGACCTCTTCGCGGGTTCAGGAGCGCTGGGACTCGAGGCGCTGTCGCGCGGCGCCGCGCAGGCGGATTTCGTCGAGCAGGCGGCGCCGAGCCTGCGCGCATTGCGCGAGAACATCGCGTCCCTTGGCGCCGCCGACCGCTCGCGCGTGCGCCGCGCCGACGCGCTGCGCACGATCGCGCGGCTCGAGGCCGGCGCGTATGACGTGGCGTTCGCCGATCCGCCATACGGCCTGGGCCTGGCGGCGTCGGTCGCCGAACGTTGGCTCCGGACACCATTCGCGACGATTCTCGGTGTCGAACATTCCACGCGCGAGACCATGCCGCCCGGCGGCGACACGCGAACGTATGGATCGACAGCGCTCACCGTCTATCGCGCCGACGGCGACGCGCGAACGGCTCGGGACGATCGGGAGGCGCCATCATGAGCCCGAAGCGGGAGCGGGGCGGCGCGGCCAGCGCGCCAGAGGGCCGGATCGCGGTCTACGCGGGGAGCTTCGACCCGATCACGCGTGGTCATGAGGACCTGATTCGGCGAAGTCTCGAGTTCGTCGATCGCCTCGTCGTGGCGGTTGCGCTCAACTCCTCGAAGCAGGCCTTGTTCGAGATCGACGAACGGCTGGATCTCATTCGCGCCACCGTCGGCCCGAATCCACGAATCGACGTGCGGTCCTTCAACGGCCTGCTGGTGGATTTTGCGACCGAGGTGGGCGCGCGCCTGATCATCCGGGGACTGCGGGCAGTCAGCGACTTCGAGTACGAGTTTCAGATGGCCTTGATGAACCGGCATCTGACATCGGGTCGGCTCGAAACCGTGTTCATGGTCCCGTCACTCGATACCACCTACATCAGCTCCAGCATCGTCCGCGAAGTGGCGCGCTACGGCGGCAACGTCCGCGATCTGGTCCACCCCAGGGTGGCCGCGGCGCTGCGGTCGAAATTTCAGGCGTGATCGACGACCGGGCCGGCGGGCTCGACCGCTCCACCGCAGCGCCGGAGTCCGCACGCGGCTTTGTAACGAGTTTGCGCGCGCGCGCAACGCGCGTGCATCGCCGCGTGGCATTCCCGGAGACAGGAGACCCCCGGACGCTGGTGGCGATCGAACGGCTCGCTGCTGCTCGCATCGTCGAGCCCGTGGTCGTGCTGGACGAGTCGAATCCGGACGCCCAGCGCGCAGCACGAGCGCTCGCCGACCGAGCGGGACTGGAGTGCGTAAGCCCGGGGCCGGAGGGGGCACTCGTCACGGCGCTCGAGCTCCTGCATGCCGGGTCGGTCGATTCGTGCGTGGCCGGGGCGTCCCACACCACGGCGACCGTCCTCCGTGGGGCGCTCCACATCGTCGGGAAAGCTCCTGGTGTCGAGCTCGTCTCCAGCGCGTTCTATATGGTCCTCCGCGACCAGCAGCACCCGGATGTGGGGGGCGACGTGCTGACGTTCACGGACTGCGCGGTCGTGCCCGAGCCCACGTCGGCGCAATTGGCCGATATCGCCCTGGCGGCCGCGCGGGACCGTGCGCGCGTGGTCGGGGATGAGCCGCGGGTCGCGTTTCTTTCCTTCAGCACACTCGGGAGTGGTGGGACGGCGTCGCCCTCCATCGCGCGCGTGCGTGCGGCTGTGGAGCTGACGCGCGAGCGGCAGCCAGGGCTGGCCGTGGACGGCGAACTCCAGGTGGACGCCGCTCTGATCCCCGAGGTCGCCACCCGAAAGGGAGCCGACCGAGTGCTCGCTGGCCGCGCGAACGTGTTAGTCTTTCCGTCACTGGATGCGGGCAACATCGCGTACAAGCTCGTGGAGCGGTTGGGCGGAGCGACGGCGATCGGGCCCATCATTCAGGGCTTGGCGCGACCGTGTTCGGATCTATCGCGGGGTGCCAGTCCGGATGACATTATCAACGTGGCGGCGGTGACCGCCGTGCAGGCCAGCGAGCCCGCCTAACGCCGGAGAGTTCTGTCCGATGAGCTTCACGATGACGAAGCATGGAGCTGTGGTCGTGGTGGATGTCGAGGGACAGCTGATCGTTGGGAATCGCCAGGAGCTCAAGCAGAAGGTGCTCGACGAGCTGGAGAAGGGCGAGCGAAAATTCCTGATCGACTTCGGGCGCACGGGCTACATTGACAGCTCGGGGCTCGGCGTGCTGGTCTCGCTCTCCAAGAAGATTCGCGAGCAGGGCGGCGAGTTGCGGCTTGCGAATCTCAACGATGATCTCAAGACGCTCTTCGAGCTCACCAAGCTGGACACGCTCTTTCAGATCGCCGACAGCCGCGACCGCGGGCTGGAGAGCTTCTAGCCTGGGACACCAACGCAGGTGTGTGACCGGATCGGGGTGAGGGGCATGCCCGCGGTCGGCGCGCGCGGGCTGGACTGAGCGGCGTGCACGAGCGACGTCACTCGGGGGCGCAGCCGGCCCCGCTCTCGAGCGGCGGGGGCGGGCTCGAGCCCGCGCGGTTCGCGCTGGAGTTGGAGGTCGCCACTGACGTTCGGCTGATCGGTCGCATCGTCCAGATGGTGAGCCGGGAGATTCGGGAGTTCGACTTTCCCCCGCATTTCTGCTCGCTCAATGTGCCCGTCGCATTGAGTGAAGCGCTGTCCAACGCGATGCTTCGCGGCAACGCGGACGATCCCGAGAAGATGGTCCACGTGCGGATGGCGGTCGACGACCGTCGCCTCGTGCTGGAAGTCTCGGACGAAGGGCGCGGCTTCGACCTCGACGAGTGTACACAAGACCCAACGACCGCCGATAACATGCTGCGGGAGGACGGCCGCGGACTGTTCCTGATGCGGCGCCTCATGGACCAGGTGGAGCGCTACACCGAGGACGGCGCGACCCGGCGCAACGTCGTCCGCCTGACACTCTTTCGGAGGCACCCGGCGGCGCCATGAGAGAGCAAGACCTGAGCGTCGTGCTGACCGCGTTCTATGACGCCACGCGATGTCCAGCCGCGCTCTGGATGCAGTCCGATCCTGCTCGACCCATGCATCTGTTGGCGGTCGCGCCCCCGAGCAGGGCCGTCACGCCGCCGGCTGCCGCACTGCTGCCCCGTGGCCCGGAGCCTCATACGCTGGCAGGACTCGAGGGGCGCCAGCTTGCGGCGCGTATTCCGCCCGCGAAACACGTGTGGCTCGTGCTGGGGCCAACCCCGAGCGGCGGCTTGCCGCTCAGCAACCTGTTCCGATTTCTCGCGCCGGTCGTATCGCAGATCCTGCAGACCGCGATGGAGGTCGAGCACGCCGCCACCGAGCTTGCCGAACGGTACGAGGAGATCAACCTCCTGTACACGATCAGCGAGATACTCGGCCGCACCGTACGGCTCGAGGAAGCCGCCGCGACGATTCTGCGCGAGATCTCTGAAACCGTCGGCGCACGCCGGGCCTCGATTCTGGTGCACGATCGCGTCACGGATACGCTGCAGGTCGTCGCTGCGCTGGGCGTTCCGGCCGAAGACGCGCCGCCGATTGCCGTCGACGATACGAGCAGTGTATCAGCCCGGGTGTTTCGCACGCAGCACGCCATGATCGTCGACGGCGACGAGATGGCGTGCGAAGCCGAAGCGTCATATCGCCGTGGCTCGATGATGTCGGTTCCCATCATGTGGACGTCGCCGGAGGGCGGTGAGCCACTCGGCGTCGTCAATCTCTCCGAGCGGCGATCGGGGCATCCCTTCTCGGCGGGCGACCAGAAGCTCGTCGCGGCCATTGCGACCCAGATCGGCACCGCGATCCAGAATGCACGACTCGTACGAGCATCCCTCGCCCAACAGCGTCTGGTGCAGGAAATGGAGCTCGCCCACGATCTGCAAATGCGCCTGCTGCCGACCGGCGCGGTGGTCGCGCCCCAGGCAGAGGTGGCCGCGCGGGTCGTGCCGGCGGAGAGCGTGGGTGGCGACTTCTACAATCTCTTTCGGTTGGGCCCCGACGCCACAGGCGCGATGATCGGAGACGTGTCGAGTCACGGCTACCGGGCGGCGCTCATCATGGCGCTGGCGATGAGCGCGTCCGCCATTCACGCCCAGGCCTCCACCGATCCGGGCGAGACGGTCACCGCCCTGCAGGCGTCGCTGCGAGATGAGCTCCGGACGACGGAGATGTTCATCACACTCTTCTATGGGGTTGTCGACCGGTCCAGCGGCCAGCTGCGCTACGCGAACATGGGGCATCCACACGCCTTCGTCGTCGGCAGCAACGGAGATGTCCAGCGACTCCCTGCGCTGGACCCGCCTCTCGGGATGGTCGACGCACGGCCGCACGCGGCGGCTCGGTCCTGGGCGTGCGGGCGCGACGTACTCGTGTTGTTCACCGACGGCATCAGCGACGCACGCGACCGCGCCGATGTGCGCCTCGGGGAACAGGCCGTGCTTGACACTATTCGGTCCAATCGTGAACGACCGGTTGCCGAAATCATCGACCGGGTGTTTGACACGCTCAAGGCGCATACGGGCGACGTGCCGCCGCGCGACGACTTGACGCTCATCATCCTCCGCAGCTGAGCCACATGCGGCGGCAACCGCGGCGCGGCGGGGATCAATGGCCGCGTCCGAGGAAGCGACTCGGACAACACTTTCTCACCGATCCTCGCGTGCTCGCGCGGATCGCCGACGCGCTCGCGCCAACGGGCGACGACACCGTCGTGGAGATTGGGCCCGGCCGCGGCGCGCTGACCGAGGAGTTGCTCGCACGCGCAGGGCGCGTCGTCGCGATCGAGCTCGACGGCACTCTCGCCGCCCGGCTTCGATCGGCGTACGCGGACCGAGATGCGCTGACCGTGATCGAGGGTGATGCGCTGGACCTGTCGTTGGCCGCTGCCGCCGGCCGGGCCGATTACCTGGCTGCCGGCAACGTGCCGTACTACATCACGACGCCAATTCTCTTTCACTCGCTCGAGGCGCCACGCCCGCGCCGATCCGTGTTTCTTGTGCAGCGCGAGGTCGCCGAGCGCGTCGTCGCGCCCCCCGGCACGGCGGCGTACGGCGCGCTCTCGGTCAATGTCCAGGCCCTCGCGCAGCCGACCATTGCCTTCACGATCGCGCCCGGCGCTTTTACTCCGCCGCCGCGCGTCGAGTCGGCCGTGCTGCACGTCGTCCCGCGACGAGACCCGGTAGTGATGGACGAGGAGCAGCCCGACTACTCGGCGTTTGTCATCGCCGCCTTTGGCCTGCGCCGGAAGCAGATGCGCCGGGTGCTACGAACGCTGCGTGGCCTGTCGCCCGGTGCCGCGGATTCACTCTTGGAACAAGTGGGCGTGGCCCCGGAGGCGCGTCCGGAGGTGCTGAGCCCTGAGCAATTTGCGGCGGTGTTTCGTGCGTTGTGACGTGAGGACTGCATTGCGGGGACACGGGTGGGCAACGACCACGACACGTGAACACGGCGGGTAGGGGCGACGCAATGCGTCGCCCGCGGTCGGCCGAACCGCGCACGGCGCCCGTACGTGGGATTTGGACGGCCCGACGAACCATGGGGTCGCATCGCCGCACCGTAGGGCGACGCATTGCGTCGCCCCTACCCGCCGAATAGCAGGCCCGTTGCGTTACCCAAACCCCAAACCCCAGACCCCTAGTTCAGCCCTTCCCCTTCTCCTTCGCCAGCGCGTACGACAGCACCTCCAGCTCCGCCGCCATGTTGACCGCCTGCACGGCGACGCCGCGCGGGACGCGAATCCGAGTCGGTGCGAAGTTGAGGATGCCGGTGATACCCGCCTCTACCGCGCGGTCCGCCGTTTCCTGCGCGCGGTCCGCCGGTACGGCAAGGACCGCGATGTCCGGGTGCTCGCGTGCGGCATCGCGCTCGAGGCTCGACACGTCTCGGATAGCCACGCCCGGCGTCATCGCGCCGATCTTGGCCGGGTCGTTGTCATACACGGCGATCACGCTGAACCCGCGTCGGCGGAACCCCGAGTATTGGGCCAGCGCGCTCCCGATTTTCCCCGCGCCGATGATCACGACGCGCCATTCGCGGCCGAGGCCGAGGATCTCGCGCAGCTTGGCGATCAGCTCTGGCACCGCGTAGCCGAGGCCTCGCTTGCCGAAGGAGCCGAATACCGAGAGGTCCTTGCGCACCTGCGCGGAGCTCGTGCCGGCCAGCGTGGCAAGCTCATCGCTCGAGATCGTCGCTAACCCACGCTCGTCGAATTCCTCGAGGAGGCGGAGGTAGAGCGAGAGTCGCCGCACCGTTGGCTCTGCGATGCGTTTCGTCGTTGTCGTGCGGCCCCCGGAATTCGAGTGGGACGTCACGGCGCAGGGAAGGGAATCACGGCGTAGAATTAATTAAGTTGCTGCGTGCCAGTCCACGCCTTTTGCGAGATATCATTGCTTCTTAACTCGGGCACCGTGTCGCGGCCATTGGCGGCGCGCGCTGGGTGACACTACCGCTGCTGGGCCCAGATGCGATGCCGCCGTTGCTGACGAGTCAGCGTCTCACCACGCTGTCCTACGCGGTGGTCGATGTCGAGACGACTGGTGGTTCTCCCTGGACTGGGCATCGCGTCACGGAGATCGCCGCTGTGATTGTCCGCGGAGGTCGAGTCGCCGACACCTTCGAGACGCTTGTGAATCCCGAGCGGCCCATCCCGGCGTTCATTACGCGCTTGACCCATATCACGCCGTCCATGGTGCGCGACAAGCCGCCCTTTGGCGCGATTGCGCCCCGCGTCGCGGAGTTTCTGCGCGGGCACGTGTTCGTCGCCCACAACGCGGCGTTCGATCGCCGGTTCGTCGAGATGGAGGTCCAGCGCGCCGGGCATTACTGGACCGGAGATCGCGTGCTCTGCACCGTCCGCTTGGCGCGTCGCCTCGTGCCGCACCTGCGCCGCCGGTCGCTCGACCATCTGGCGCACCACTACGGCGTGCGCATCACCGACCGCCACCGGGCCATGGGTGACGCGATGGCCACGGCGCTGTGTTTCATCCGGCTGCTCGACGACGCCGGCACGTGCGGGCTGGATACGTGGGGCGACGTCGTGCGCCTGGTGACGCCTGGGCGGCCGCGCGGGCGCAAACGGCGAAGGCCGTCGGCGCTGCCGCAGAGCGGGCTGTGGGAGCTCGGAGCGTGACGGCGACGGCCTCGTACGAGCGACGCCAGATCGGCCGCTTGACCGTGCACGCGATCCGCTCCGGAAGCCTGCGATTGGACGGGGGCGCGATGTTCGGCATCGTCCCCAAGCCATTGTGGGAGCGCCGCGCCGCTGCGGACGAGCGCAACCGGATCTTCCTCGGGATGCGGTCGTTCCTGATCGAGCACGACGTCGGCCTCGTCCTCGTGGAGACCGGGTTGGGTAACAAGGAGAGCGCGAAGTTTCAGGACATCTACGGCGTGGAAAACTCCGGCGCCGACCACCGCACGGCGCTGGAAGATGGCTTGCACGCGGCCGGATTCCGCCCCGAGGACGTGGCGATCGTCATCAACACCCATCTCCACTTCGACCACGCCGGCGGCAACACGTACCGGGATCGCGATGGCGCCATTCGCCTCACCTTCCCCAAGGCACGACACGTCGTGCAGTCCGGGGAGTATCACTACGCGACGCACACCAACGAGCGCACGGCCGGCAGCTACTTCGCCCACAACTTTGTGCCGGTCCGCGAGGCCGGCGCCTTCGAGCTGATCGAGGGCGAGCGAGAGCTGGTTCCGGGCGTCCGGCTTTTGCCCACGCCGGGCCACACGCCGCACCATCAAAGTGTCCTGCTCGAGTCCGGCGGAGTCCGCGCCTGCATTCTTGCGGACCTGGTTCCGACGACCACCCATCTCCCGCTCCCCTGGATCATGGGCTACGACGTCGAGCCCCTGGTGACGCTCGAGACCAAACGCCGGGTGCTGGCGCGGGCCCAGGCCGAGGACTGGTTGCTGCTGTTCGTGCATGACCCGGAGGTGATATCTGGGAGGCTGCGCGACGGGCAGTTCCAGGTGACGGGTGAACAAACGTGAGAACACCCGGGTGAGCGAAACGCACGACACCTGACAACGGCGGGTAGGGGCGACGCATTGCGTCGCCCCTACCCGCCGAATAGCAGGCCGTCGTTGCCGTTGCCCCGAAACCCGTCACCTGTAAGCGTCACCCGGCTTCTGCCCAGCTTCCGCCCCCTTCTCCGGGCACCTTGACTCCACCCCCCATCGCCCCTAAGTTCCGACCCGACAACATAGTAAGTAGCCCCGCTTGGGCTCACCCTCTGGCCGCCGTGCGACATTTGTGTGCAGGCGCGCTGCAGGAGTCACGACGACGCCGACGCGCAGCGAGCGACGGCGGTAGGCGCGGACTCCTTTGAGGGCCGCGCGTTTTTGTTGTGACTGTGGCGGGCCGGGCGAGTCGACGTTTTCACACCGTGGAGGCAGGCGTTATCCAGGACAACACCAAGCGAGTTCGCGTCAATCGGCAGATTCGGATCAGCCCACTCCGGGTGATCGCTGCCGACGGTAGCCAGATGGGCATCATGGACGTCGATGCCGCACTGGCTGCGGCACAGGACCAAGGCCTCGACCTCGTGGAAGTCGCACCGACGGCGCGACCCCCTGTGGTTCGCATCATGGACTACGGGAAGTTCAAATTCGAGCAGGCCAAGATGGCGCGGCAGGCAAAGAAGAAGCAGCACGTCATTCACCTGAAGGAAGTGAAGTACCGGCCGGGCATCGAGGACCACGATTTCGACACCAAGACGCGCCACGCCCGGGAGTTCTTGCAGGATGGCAACAAAGTGAAGGTCACCATGATGTTCCGCGGTCGACAGATCGCGCACCCGGAGCTGGGGCGTGAGGTCGTGGATCGCGTCGCGGCGGCGCTGGCCGATGTCGCAAAGGTCGAGAGCGACGCGAAGTTGGAAGGCAAGTCGATGATCATGATTCTGACGCCGCGATGACAGCGTCCAGCACGGAACCGCAGGGGTTTGCGATCAGGCATTAGAGGGTTAGGGAACGACAACGAACAGTACCGTCCGGGCGACCTATGGGGTCGGCGGGTAGGGGCGACGCAATGCGTCGCCCGTGATGTTAACCAGGGTAGCGCATGCCGAAGATGAAGACACACAAAGGTGCGGCGAAACGCTTCAGCGTCACTGGCACGGGGAAAGTGCGGCGACTGAAGGCGTTCAAGAGCCACATCCTCACGAAGAAGTCGCCAAAGCGGAAACGAAACCTCCGTCGCCCCGCGATCGTGAAGACGCCAGGTGAGGCTCGGAACCTGAAGCGCCTGATCCAGGCGTAGGAGGAGCGATGCCACGCGTCAAGTCGAACGTCGTGCGCCTCAGGCGCAAGAATCAGGTGATGAAAGCCGCCCGTGGCGCATTCGGCGGCCGGTCGAAGCTCTGGGGGCCCGCCAAGGAAACGGTGGAGCGGGGCTGGCGCTATGCGTACCGTGATCGGAAGAACAAGAAGCGGGACTTCCGCAGACTATGGATCACACGCATCAACGCCGCCGCTCATCAGAACGCGATGACGTACAGCGTGTTCATGAACGGGCTGAAAAAGGCGGGCATTGAAGTGGATCGGAAGGTGCTCGCGGACCTCGCCGTCCGCGACCCGCAAGCGTTTACCGCGCTGGCCGATCGCGCACGCGACGCGCTGACCGCCGCATAGTCCTCGGCTTCATCGCTGGCACACGGTGGCGGCAGCGCGACGGGATCGCGGCTGCCGCACCGTCGTTTTTGCGCCCGGCGGGCGCTAAAACGTCGGAGAGAGGAAAGGTACAGAAAGGGGAAAGGAGACCACGGCAACACACTGGGACGACATGAGCATTGGTGGAGCAAAGAATGACTGGTACAGGCGCTCAGGTGGAGCACGAGGAACACCACGTGTCAGCTGAGGAATTTCTGCGCGCTGTCTCGGAGCTTCGCGTGGAGGCGACGGGTCGCATTCCCGTTGCCGCGGGCCTGTCCGAACTGGAAGCGGAGCGGGTCTACTTCCTCGGACGGACCAATGGTCGCTTGAAGCAGCTCATGGAGTCATTGCCCACGCTCGCGCCCGACAATCGCCGCGAAGCGGGGAAGGCCGCGAACGAGACCAAGGCGGTCATCGAAGGCTTGCTCGAGGAGCGGCGAGCCGCGCTCGCGTCGCGGGCTGCCACGCATCCGACCCAAGACCTCACGATGCCGGGTCGCCGCGTCTGGACAGGCGGGCGGCACCCCGTCACGCTCGTCATCGACGAGATCGCTGACATCTTCCGCGAGATCGGCTTCAGGATCGCCCTCGGCCCCGAGGCCGAGTCCGAGTGGTACAACTTCACGGCACTCAACTTCCCGAGCGATCACCCGGCGCTCGACATGCACGACACGTTGTACCTCGAGAGCGGCACGCTGCTCCGCACCCATACATCACCGGTGCAGATCCGGACACTGCAGCGCTACCAGCCCCCGGTCCGGGTCCTCGTGCCCGGCAACGTGTACCGCCGCGACTTCTTCGACGCCTCGCACGCACCGATGTTTGCCCAGATCGAAGGACTGGCGGTCGACGAGGGCGTGAGCTTCGTCGATCTCAAGGCGACGCTATCCCATTTTGCGCGACGGTTCTTCGGCGCTGCCGTGACCCGCTTCCGGCCGAGCTATTTCCCCTTCACCGAGCCGTCGGCGGAGATGGACGTCGAGTGCCAGATCTGTCATGGCGCCGGCTGTCGCACCTGCAAGTTCACCGGCTGGTACGAGATCATGGGCTGTGGGATGGTGCATCCGGCGGTGATCGAGGCGTCCGGGCTCGATGCGGAGCGCTACACGGGGTGGGCGTTTGGCATGGGGCCGGCCCGCGTCGCGCAGCAGCGCTATGACATTCCGGACATCCGCGTGCTGTATGACTCGGATGTGCGCGTCCTGGGCGAGTTGGCCCAATGAACGCCTCGGTCGAGTGGCTGGCGGCGTTCGTCGACAGCGGTCTGTCGGCGGACGGGCTGCGGGACCTGATCACCGCCCGCGTCGCCACGGTGGACGCCGTCGAGGCGATGCGCACGGACCTCGCGAGCATTGTCGTGGGTCGCGTCGTCGAAGCGGCGCGCCACCCGGACAGCGACCACCTGTGGGTGACGAAGGTGGATGCCGGCGGGCCCGAGCTCCTCGACGTGATTTGCGGCGCCCCGAACGTGGCAGCCGGCGTCCGCTACCCGTTTGCAGCGGTCGGTACGACGATGCCGAATGGCGTGAAGATCGAACGTCGCAAGATCCGCGGACAGATCTCGAACGGCATGCTTTGCTCAGCCCGTGAGCTGGGACTGGGCGCCGACCACGAGGGGATCCTTCCGCTCTCGACGGATGCCGCCCCGGGGACACCACTGCTCGAGGCCCTGCCACTCGGCGATGTGCGCCTCGTCGTGGACGTCATGCCCAATCGCCCCGACCTGCTCTCCCACCAGGGGCTGGCCCGCGAGATCGCTGCCGCGACGGGACGCCAGCTGCGCGAGCCGGCGGTCCCCGGTGGTGACCAGGTCGCAGTGCCCACACTCCGGCGCACCGATCGCTCCGCCTCCGCAGGCGATGTGCGCGTCGCGGTCGACGACCCCGAGGACTGTCCGACGTACCTCGCGGTCGTCTTCCGAGGTGTCAAGATCGGCCCGAGCCCGGCGTGGCTGGTCAACCGCCTGGCGACCGTCGGCATTGAGCGCCCGGTCAACAATGTCGTTGATGTCACGAACTACCTGTTGCACGGCTACGGACAACCGGCCCACGCGTTCGACCTTGCGCGATTGGCCGGTCGGGAAATCCGAGTCCGCCGCGCGCGGCCTGCAGAGCGGCTGACCACCCTCGACGGCGTGGCACGCACGCTCGACCCGTCGATGCTCGTGATCGCCGACGGCGAACGCGCGCAGGGCGTCGCGGGCGTCATTGGGGGACAGGACAGCGAAATCACCGCGGACACCACCGACATCGTACTGGAGCTCGCCGCGTTCGACGCCAAGCGCGTTCGCGCCGCGCGGCGGGCACTTGGCGTATCGACCGACGCGTCGTTCCGCTTCGAGCGAGTCGTGCCCCTCACGTTGCCGTCCGAGGTGTTTCCGATGGCGGTGAAGCTCATGGTGTCACTGACCGGTGCTCAGGTGAGCGAGCCAATTGCGCTGATCGGACCCGCCGCCCCGCCTCCGCGTCCGGTCACGGTGCGGGCCGCTCGGGTCGCCCAGGTGCTCGGTGTCACCGTACCCAGCTCGGAATCGGCGAGGCTGCTCGAGTCGGTCGGCTTCTCCACCACAGAGCGAGATGATTGCGTCGAGGTCATCGCGCCCAGCTGGCGGGTCGACACGGAGGCGGAGATCGATTTCGTCGAGGAAGTCGCCAGGCTCCGTGGCTACGATACGTTCCCGGACATACTCCGCCCGTATCGATTGGGGACCGTCCCTGACGATCCCCTCGTTGCGCGGAGCGCGCGCCTCCGGGAGCTCCTCGTTGGTCGAGGGTTTCTCGAGGTCCGGCCGATGCCTTTCGTCTCGGCCGCTCAGGCAGACGGGGGCGTCCGCGTCACGAACCCCCTGGCCGACACGGAAGCGTTCTTGAGGAGCGATGTATTGCCGTCGCTGGCCCGTCGCGCCGAATACAACCTGGCGCACATGGAAGGGGATCTGCGGCTGTTCGAGGTCGGCACGGTCTTCCTGCCGACGACCGAACCGCGCCCGCGCGAAGAGATCCGGGTCGCCGCGCTCTGCATGGGTGCGCGCCGGCCGCCTCACTTCACCGACCCGAGTCCGCCGTCGTGGGACGAGTGGGACGCGAAGGAGCTCGGGGAGGCGATCGCTGCGATATCCGGGGCGACCGGCCGCGTCGTGCTCGAGCCAGCTGAGGGGCCCGATCTCCTCTGGGACATTCGCGCCGACGACTCGGTCATCGGTCGCGTGACCCGGGTGTCGCTCGATGCGCCGCCGTGGGCTGCGCCCGCGTTCGGGGTCGAGGTCGTCGCCTCGGTGGTGGAAACGGCGCCCGTCGCACCGCCGGGCGTGCACGCACAGGCGACCGCAGACACCAGGGCTATCGCGCCGACAGCGCCACGCTACAGTCCCCCTCCGACTCAGCCGGCCGTCCGCGTCGATCTCACGGTGCTCGTTCCGGAGGGTGTGACCGCGGCAGCGGTTGAGCAGGTTTTGGCCCGATCGGCCAACCAGTTGCTGGCCGGCGTGGACCTCCAGAGCGAGTATCGTGGGTCGTCGGTGCCGGCGGGCTATCGGAGCGTGACGTGGCGGTTGACGTTCCGGCACCCAGAGCGCACTCTTCGCGAGAAAGAGGTTGAAGCCCAACGGGATAAGCTGTTGCGCGCCTTGGAGAGCGAACTGGGTGTCCGACAACGAACGGCCTGAAGGCGTCGCATTTCGAGAGTTGGAGCTCCTGGTGCGGCACCTCGGCGATGAACTGGCTAGCTTTCGACGGCGGGCCCTACAGGCGGAGACACAACTCCGAGCCGTCGAGGCGCGCGGTGCATCGCTCGGAGACTTGAAACGACTCGAAACGCTCGAAGCCGAAAATGCGGCGCTGCGGGGCCGACTGGAGGCGGCAGCCGGGCGTGCCCAGGCTATGCTCGAGCGGGTGAGATTCCTACGGCAACAATGCGATCAATCGGCTGCAGGTAGCTCGGGGAGCCAGCGGTGACGGGCAAGAACGTAAAGCAGATCGTGCGAGTCACGATCGTCGGCGAGGAGTACTCGATCCGCAGTGAGGCGACCCCCGAGCACACCCGGGCGGTCGCGGCCCATGTGGACGAGGCGATACGCCGCGTTCTCAACGGCGGAGGCGTGGTCGAGCCACGGAAGGCCGCCATTCTTGCGGCGCTTCAGATCACGGATGAGCTGATGCAAGCCGAGCAGGCTGCGCAGACCCTGACTGGATCGCTACGCTCGTTGAGCTCGGAGGTTCAGCGGTGGCTGCCGCCCCCAAGCGCGAAGATCTGAGCGGGATGATGTAGGGCGACGGATGTGTCGCCCGCAGTTCGCTGGGCAGTGTAGGGGCGACGCACGCGTCGCCGCAGACAATCGCCGCGGCCTCGGCCGCGCTGGAGTATAGATCGCTATGTCAGTCGTCGCCATTACTGCGGCCATCCTGGTCGCGTGCTTGTTGGTTGCTGTTGTATCGGTGGGTGCCGGGATTCGAGCCGGACGTGTCGCTGAATCGAAGCGGCAGCTGGCGGCCGGACGCTCGGCTGAAGAGACGGGCAAACGGCTCGTCGCGGAAGCAGAGCGCGAGGCGGATACGCTTCGGAAGTCCGCCGTGCTCTCCGGCCGAGAGGAGTTGATGAAACTCCGCGAGGCCTGGGAGGCCGAAGTCCGCGACCGACGCACCGAGGTCGAGCACGAGGAGAAGCGCGTCAAGGAGCGCGAGTCGATCCTCGACCGCAAGTTCGAGGTGCTCGACCAGCGCGAGAAAGAACTCAACACGCGGGCGTCGGACGTCGAGCAGAAGCGAAAGCGACAGGCCGAGCGCGATCAGGAGCTCGATCGGCTGACGACCGAGGCCCAACGGCGGATCGAGCAGCTGGCTGGCATGTCAGCCGAGGACGCCAAGGCGGAGCTGATGCACCGCATGGAGGAGGCGGCACAGGCGGACGCTGCCAATCGCGTGCGGGAGATCCGGGACTCGGCGAAACGCACCGCGGAACGCGAGGCGAAGAAAATCGTGGCGCTGGCCGTGCAGCGCATCGCCGCCGAGCATACTGCCGAGTCTACAGCATCGGCCGTCGCGCTCCCGAACGACGAGATGAAGGGGCGTATTATCGGTCGTGAGGGCCGAAACATTCGAGCCTTCGAGCTGGCCACCGGTGTCGACGTCATTATCGATGACACACCCGACACGGTGGTCGTGTCGTGCTTCGACCCCGTCCGTCGTGAGGTCGCGCGCCTGGCGCTCGAGAAGCTCGTGGCCGACGGACGCATCCACCCTGGCCGGATCGAGGAAGTCGTCAGCAAGGCGCGGCGTGAAGTCGACGCGACAATCGTCGAGACCGGCGAAGAAGCCGCCTACGAGACAGGGGTGCACGGCTTGCATCCCGAGCTCGTGAAGCTGATCGGCCGGATGCGATGGCGCACCAGCTACGGCCAGAACATCCTCGAGCACTCCAAGGAAGTCGCCTGGCTGGCCGGCATCATGGCGGCTGAGCTTGGATTGGATGTCGCCATCGCGAAGCGAGGGGCATTGCTGCACGACGTCGGGAAGGTCCTGACACACGAGCACGAGGGCACTCACGTGCAGCTTGGCGTGGAGGTGGCGACCAAGTACGGTGAGAGTCCCCTGGTGGTCAACTGCATCGCCGCCCACCACGACGACGTGCCCCACGAGAGTGAAGTATCGGTGTTGGTACAGGCTGCCGACGCGATCTCGGGATCGCGACCCGGTGCCAGGCGGGAGGCTTTCGAAACGTATGTCAAACGTCTCGAGGGGCTGGAGCGGATCGCGTCGAGCTATCGAGGAGTCGAGAAGGTCTTCGCCATTCAAGCGGGTCGCGAGGTCCGCGTCGTGGTCACGCCGGACACGGTCGATGACGGGCGCGCGGCCTCGCTCTCTGATGAGATTGCACGCCGGATCGAGTCCGAGCTCCAGTATCCGGGCCAGATCAAGGTGGTCGTGATTCGGGAAACACGGGCGGTCGACTTTGCCCGCTGAGCTGATCGACGGGACCGCGATCGCCCGTGAGGTCCGCGCCGACGTCGCCCGAGAAGTGGCGCTGTTGGCTTCGCGAGGGATTCGGCCCGGTCTTGCCGTAGTCCTGGTCGGCGACGATCCGGCGAGTGCGGTCTATGTCCGGTCAAAAGGGAAGGCGACCGAAGAAGCCGGGATGCACAGCGTGACGATCCGATTGCCTGCCGATACGCTGGAACGGACGCTCCTGGCGCAGGTTGATCAGCTCAATGCCGACAAAGCCATTCATGGCATTCTCGTCCAGATGCCCCTTCCCAAGCACATCAACGCCGAACACGTCATCGCGCGCGTCGATCCCGCGAAGGACGTCGACGGTTTTCACCCGGTCAATGTCGGAAAGCTCTTGATCGGCGACCGCGATGGCTTCGCTCCCTGCACGCCGGCCGGTGTACAGGAGCTGCTCGTTCGATCCGGCGTGGACACGCGCGGCAAGGACTGCGTGATTGTGGGGAGAAGCACGATCGTCGGCAAACCGATGGCGGCCATTATGATGCAGGACCGGCCGGGCGCGAACGCGACCGTGACCGTCTGCCACAGCCGAACAACTGACCTCGCCGCCCATACGCGACGAGCCGATGTCCTGATCGTTGCCGCTGGTCGCCCGCGCTTCGTCACGGGAGCGATGATCAAGCCGGGTGCCGCCGTGATCGATGTCGGCATCAATCGAGTCGACGATCCACGCGCGAAAAACGGGTATGTGCTGGTGGGCGACGTGGACGCGGCAAGCGCTCGGGCGGTGGCCGGGTTGCTCACGCCGGTCCCGGGTGGGGTCGGACCCATGACGATCGCGATGCTCCTCAAGAACACCGTGCGCGCTGCGCAGCAGGGCGCGGGGATCGCATAATGCCGACTGGCGGCGACCGGGGCCGCGGTGACTGGCCCGGACGCGGGTGGCCGCTGACGGGCCGCTCCCTCGGCGCGCCACCACAGGGGAGCACACGGCCAACGCCATCACTCTTTGATGATGTGACACCTGGCCGCAGCCCTCGCTCGGCCGTGTCCGTGACCACGATCGCGGAGTTGACGAAGAAAACGCTCGAGGGGGCGATCCGGCCGCTCTGGGTGCGCGGGGAGGTGACCGGCTTCAAGGCCTATCAAAGCGGCCACTGGTATTTCACGCTCCATGACGACAAATCGCTCCTGAAATGCGTTGTCTTCGCGAGCGATCAACGCGGTGTGGCCGCGCCTCCGCGCGAAGGGACCGACATCTTGGCGTTCGGACAAATCACGGCCTATCCCGCTCGCGGCCAGATGCATTTCCGCGTGACGGCGCTCGAGGCGCGCGGCGATGGCCTCAATCGCAAGGCGGTAGAGCGCACGCTGGAGCGGCTCCGACAGGACGGGCTGCTGGCGGCGGATCGGAAACGGCCGCTCCCGCGATTCCCGCGGTGCCTGGCCGTCGTGACGAGCGTGGATGGCGCAGCGCTGCACGACATTGTCGCGGTCGCTCGCCGACGCTCACCCTCCCTGCGCATCGTCGTCGTGCCCGCGCGCGTGCAGGGCGAAGGCGCGCCTGAGGCGTTGTGCCTCGCGCTTGACCGCCTCCACCGATGGGGGCGGGCCGACGTCGTCATCGTCGGGCGCGGCGGTGGCGCGAAAGAGGACCTGGGCGCCTTCAATCACGAGCAAGTCGCCCGCGCTGTCGCTGCGTGCGGATGCCCGACCGTGTCCGCCGTCGGCCATGAAATCGATACCACGCTGTGCGACCTCGTCGCCGACCACCGCGCCCCCACACCATCGGCGGCGGCGGAGGCTGCGGTGCCGCTCATGGCGTCGCACGATGTGCGAGTGCGCGCGCTTGCGGTGCGGCTCGCAAACGTGGCCCGCCGCCGATTGAGCTACGCCGAGCAGCGGCTGGCACACGCGGCGTCGGCAGCTCGCCGAGGCGCCGAGCGCCTGCACGAGCGCCGCGGAGCCACGCTCGCGCACCTGGCGACTCGCGTGCAAGCCCTCAGTCCCTTGGCCGCGCTGGCGCGCGGATTCTCGGTCGCACGTGGCGCGGACGGACGGACACTCGCTGCGGCTGCCGACTTCATTCCCGGCGGCGAGTTCGAGTTGTTTGTGCGGGACGGCGTGATCCAGGCGGTCACGTCAGACGTGTTGCCACCGCGCTGGCCCGATGACGTCGCGGGGGAGATCGCCCGCGCCACATCCCGGGCACAGACGACATCAGAGGAGCAACCGTGAGCTTCGAAGAGGATGTGGAGCGCCTCGAGGCAATTGCAGTCGAGTTGGAGCGCGATGGCATCACGCTAGACCGGGCGTTGAAGCTGTTTGAGGAGGGCGTCAAACGACTGCGCCGCGCGTCAGCGGAGCTTGGGCGCGCGCAGACGCAGGTCGCGCTGCTGGTCGAGCAGGTCGACGGCACCTTCGCGCTCCGCCCGCTGGCAAGCGACGGCCCTGGCGCCGCCGGTGGGCGAGCGGCAGACAGGCCGTGACGTCTGCCGTTGTCGGCGCACCCGACGACGCCTTTGCGGTCGACCGGGCCGCCGTGCAGCGCGCGCTCGCGCGCATTTGTCTGGAGTCGCTCGAGGGTGTGCCGGACGCGGTCGCGGCCGCGATCCGCTACAGCCTCATGGGCGAAGGCAAGCGATTGCGTGCGATCCTGCTGTTGGCGGCGTACCGGGCGTGCGGCGGCAACGGTGATGCCTCGGGACTCGCGGCCGCCGTGGAGGTGGTCCACGCGTACTCCCTCGTGCATGACGACCTCCCCTGTATGGACGACGATGACATGCGTCGCGGTCGGCCGACTGTGCACCGTGTCTTTGGCGTCCCGGTGGCCACGGCTGCGGGACTGGTCATGGTGCCGTTGGCTGCCCGGAGCGCGGCTGCTGCGGCCCGGAGCCTCGGGCTGCCGCCCACGGCGGTCGGGACGATTGTGCGAGAGCTGATGAACGCCGCTGGCGCCTCCGGTATGATTGGTGGGCAACTGCTGGATCTGGAAGGCGAGGGACTCGCCCTGTCGCTGGAGGAGCTCGAGCGGATGCATCGGGCGAAGACGGGCGCGCTGCTCACAGCCTCCGTGCTGTTGGGTGGTCTCGCGGCATCAGCGGAGCCCGCGACACTCGACGCGCTGAGCCGATACGGTGCCGCAGTCGGGCTCGCGTTCCAGATCGCTGACGATGTGCTCGATGTGACCTCGACGACGGATCAGTTGGGAAAGACCGCGGGACGAGATGTTGCACTGCACAAGAGCACGTATCCTGCGCTGCTGGGTGTCGCCGGGGCTGTGTCGCGCGCTCAGGCGCTGGTGCAGGAGGCGTGCGGGGCAGTCGACGAGGCACGGCTTCTGACACCCGCACTCGAGCGCTTGGCGCAGTTCATTGTAGAGAGGCGTAGTTGACCCGCGCGGCGCGAGGGGAACAGCTGGGCCTGCACACGGATTAGAATTGAATCTGGTTCTGTGGCATATCACCTGTAGCCCGCCGTCGGACTTTCAGTAGCAGCAGGCGCCGTCCCTTACCTCTCGGATCGTCTCGTCATGCCGCTTCTCGCCCGAATCAAGTCGCCCGCAGATCTCAAACCGCTCACACGAGACCAGTTGCGCGAGCTGAGTGCCGAGATCCGCGCCCGGTTGATCGACGTCTGCTCTCGAACCGGCGGGCACATCGGCGCGGGGCTCGGCGTCGTCGAGCTCACCACGGCGCTCCACTACGCGTTCAACGCGCCGCGCGACCTGCTGGTGTGGGATGTGGGCCATCAGGCATACCCGCACAAGTTGCTCACCGGGCGGGATGGCGAGATGGAAACGCTGCGACAGGAAAACGGCCTGTCCGGGTTCTTGAAGCGCTCGGAGAGCCCCTATGACACCTTTGGCGCGGGCCACGCGGCGACGGCGATTTCCGCCGCTCTGGGGATGGCGGTTGCGCGCGACCTGCACGGCGAGCAGTTCAAGGTGATCGCTGTCGTTGGCGACGGCGCGCTGACGTGCGGCCTGTCGTACGAGGGGTTGAACAACGCCGGCGTATCCGATCGCGACATCATTGTCGTCCTCAACGACAACGAGATGTCCATCGCCCCGAACGTCGGGGCGATGTCGAAGTATCTGACGTCGGTTCAGCGAAACCCCCTCTACAATCGCGTTCGGTCTGCGATCGGTGCCGCGGTCGATAATGCTCCCGGGCCGCTGTCGGGCGTCGGCGCGCTGGTGCGGAAGTGGGAGGAGAGCGTCAAGTCATTTTTCACGCCTGGCGTGCTGTTCGAAGAACTGGGATTCCGTTACTTCGGGCCGATCGATGGGCATGATCTGGATGCACTCATCGACACGTTCACCGCGGTTCGAGACCTCCGCGGACCGCGTCTGGTGCACGTGATCACGCAGAAGGGGAAGGGCTTCCCGGCGGGGGAGCATGGGGAGAAGTGGCACGCGTTGCCGCCTGGCCACGACCCCGCGACCGGGAAACAGCGCGCGACGAGTGCAGCCAAGGCCACGTATACCGCCGCCTTCGGGGCCGGCTTGACCGAGCTTGGTACCGAACGGAGCGACGTGGTGGCGATTACCGCGGCGATGCCCAGTGGAACGGGTACGACGGCGTTCGCCAAGGCCCACCCGAGTCGCTTCTTCGATGTCGGAATCGCCGAAGGCCACGCAGTGACCTTTGCGGCGGGCCTCGCGACGCAGGGCATCCGCCCGGTGTGCGCGATCTACTCGACGTTTCTCCAGCGCGCGTACGACAACGTCATTCACGACGTGTGCGTCCAACGGTTGCCGGTCGTGTTCGCGATGGACCGCGCGGGGTTGGTCGGGGAGGACGGGCCGACGCACATGGGGCTGTACGACATTGCGTACATGCTGGCCATTCCCGGCATGACGGTGACGGCGCCGAAGGATGGTGCCGAAATGCTCGCATTGCTGCGGTCCGGGGTCGAACACACTGCCGGCCCGTTCTGCCTCCGGTATCCGCGCGACAGCGTTCCGGACGTACCGCCACCGATGGCGGAGATCCGGGCGGTCCCCTACGGCACGTGGGAGGTCTTGCGCCGCGGATCGGAGGTCGCGGTATTAGCCGTGGGCACGACGGTGCTGCCAGCGCTCGCGGCAGCGACGGCGCTGGCAGCCGAAGGACTCAACATCACTGTGGTCAATTGTCGCTATCTCAAGCCGCACGACGAGCTGACGCTCGCAGCGATCCTCGCCGACCACCGGCACTTGCTGGTCGTCGAGGAAGGGACGATCGTCAATGGCTTTGGGGCCTACATGACAGCGGTGGTCGCGGCCATCGACACGGGCGTACGAGTCGCGATACATGGAGTACCCGACCGTCTCATCGAGCAGGCGCCGCGTGCGCGGCAACTGGCGCTGGTCGGCCTCGACGCGGCGGGCATCGCGGACCGGGTCCGTGCGCTGCACGAGACGGAGGCCATCGCGGGATGACGGCCCGCGCGGCGTGCGCGAGCGCATCGCTCGGCCTGGCCGGCGGTCGCGCCCGCGAGGCCGTCGAATGATTCGCGTCGGCGTAGTCGGGCACCGCGGATACGCGCGCCTCCCGGATCTGTTGCAGGAGGTGTTGCGAGTGGCTCCGGAGCTGGAGCTTGACGTGTGTGTGGAGACCGACCTGCACGACCTCCTGCCACAGGCTGGGCGTCTCGGCACCGGACAGGCGGTCGACGTCCTCGTCACGCTCGGTGGGGACGGGACAATGCTTCGGGGCGCGCGCACCCTCGGCGGGCGCCCCGTGCCCATCATCGGCGTCAATTTGGGCCGCCTCGGGTTTCTCACGAGTTGTGGCGGCGACGAAATGGTCGACGCGATCGGTCGATTCGCTCGCGGTGACTATCGGGCGGAGCCGCGGATGGCGCTCGACGCGCGCGCGATTGACCGAAGCGGCGTCGAGCGGCGACGGTGGTACGCGCTCAACGACGTCGTGCTGCACAAGGGCGGCTTCGCGCGTGTCGTGCGACTCGCAGTCGCGTCCAACGGGGAGGCGATCGCCGCGTACGCGGCCGATGGGATTGTCCTGTCGACGCCGACTGGGTCCACGGCGTACAGCCTGTCGGCCGGCGGCCCCATTGTCGAGCCAACGGTCGACTCCATCATCCTGACGCCCATCTCGCCGCACACGCTCGCGATTCGGCCCCTCGTCCTGCCGGCGACGGCGTCGATCCGCATCTGGGCTGAGGATGGTCCGGAAGAGCTCCTCGTGACCGTCGACGGACAGGTGGGGACGACGTTCGCCGAGGGCGAGGTCCTGGAAGTCAGAAGAGCGGGGCGGCCGGTGCTGCTCGTGCGATTTTCGGGGACGACGTACTACGGTCGGCTGCGCAAGAAACTCGGATGGGGCGGGACGCCGATCGGGAGTCAGCTGCTCGAGCAGCGAGGCTAGGCGTGCTGACCGAGCTTCGCATCAAGAATTTCGCGATCATCGAGTCCCTGTCGCTGCCGTTAGCGGCCGGTCTCAACGTGCTGTCCGGCGAGACGGGCGCCGGCAAGTCGATCATTGTCGGGGCGCTGGGTCTGTTGTTGGGCGAGCGGGCAACGTCGGACATCGTTCGGAGCGGTGCGGATCGGACAACCGTGGAAGGCGTCTTCGACGCAGAAGGTCGACCAGAGATTGCGGCTGGCCTCGACGCGCGCGGAATCGACGTCGAGGATGCGCAGGTGGTCTTGCGGCGCGAGGTCACGGCAACGGGTCGCACGAGGGCGTGGATCAACGGTACGACAGTCACGGCATCCGTGCTGGCCGCGATCGGGCGTCTCTTGGTCAACATCCATGGCCAGCACGAAGCGCAGACCCTGCTCGAGCCGCCGGTCCAGCAGGGCATTCTGGACGCATTCGGTGGCGCGACTGAGCTGGCGGACCGTGTCGCGACGGCGTTCACGGCGCTCGCTGAGGTCCGACGACTGAAGACGGAGCTCACTAACCGGCGCGCGGACGCTGAGCGGCGTGCGGACTACTTGCGCCATGTTGTGCGTGAGATCGAGGACGCCAAGCTCTCCGTCGGAGAGGACGTCCGCCTCGAGGACGAGGCCAGGCGGCTCGAGCATGCCGACGAGCTGCGCACGCTCGCGGAAGGTGTCGCCGAGGTCCTCGATGGCAGCGATGGCGAGGACGGCGTGTTGAGTCGGCTGGCGCTCGTGCATCGCTCGCTCCTCGGACTGGAGCGCATCGACGGCAGCGTGGGCCGCTTCCAGGAACTGTACGACGCGGCCTACTATGCATTGGAAGAGTTGTCGCGAGACGCGGACGCCTACGCGCAAGCCGTCGATCTGGATCCGGACCGGCTCGCCCAGGTCCAGCAACGGCGTGATCTCATCTTCCGACTCCTCAAGAAGCACGGGCCGGCGCTCGAGGATGTGATCGAGACTGGTCGGCGCTCGCGGGCCGAGCTCGACCTCGTCGACTCGGCGGGCTTCGACCTCCGGCAGCTCGAGGCCCGCGAGCGGACCGCGCGCGAGCAACTCACCGAGGCGGCGGCGGCGTTGACCGCGGCGCGCGAGATAGCGGCCGCTCGTTTGAGCCACGCCGTCGACCAGATGATGCCGGAGCTCGGCCTGGTCGACAGTCATTTCGGCGTCGCCCTGGAGCGGAAAGCCGAACCGGGTCCGCAAGGCGCCGAAGATGTCGAGTTTCGCGTGGTGCTCAACGTCGGCCACGACGCGCGTCCGCTCGCGCGTGTCGCATCCGGCGGTGAGCTCTCACGCATCATGCTGGCGCTGACCACGATCCTCGCCCGACTCGATCGCGTGTCCACGCTCGTATTCGACGAAGTCGACGCGGGGATCGGAGGCCGCGTGGGCGCGAAAGTCGGAGGCACGCTGCGGAAGGCCGCGACCCACCACCAGGTCTTTGCCATCTCCGCATCTGCCACAAATCGCATCGGCCGCGCACCACCACATTGTCGTGAGCAAAGGCGCGCGCGGCGGTGTCACGACGGCTGACGTGCAGGTGGTGGACGGCGAAGCGCGCGTCCGGGAAATCGCCCGCATGCTTGGCGGCGACCCTGAGCGCGAGGTCAGCCTCGCGCATGCGAGGGAGTTGTTGGGCGGGTCGAACGGGGGCGGCGCCCGCGCGCGCGTGCGGGAGAGAGGAGCTGCGGAGAGGAGAGAGTAGGGAACAGCAGGGGTCAGGGATCAGGGGTCGGGGGTCGGGGAACGACACCAACCACCGCCGTCCTCACGGAACCGGTCGACCGGCGGGTAGGGGCGACGCATTGCGTCGCCCCTACCCGCCGAATAGCAAGCGGTGTTGTCGTTCCCTGACCCCTGACCCCTGATCCCTGACCCCTGTAGTTCAGCGCTTAAACGCCCCACCGTGCCCCAGCAGCCTCACGTACACTCGCATCAGCACCTCGTCGCTTCCGATTCGTGGCAGCGAGCCATACGTGCCGGCGGAGCCCGTGAGCGTCTGGAAGTGGAAGTATGTGATGTCGAATGGCAGGCGCGAGGCGTGTCGGGTCGCGGCAGCCACGGTCGAGAAGGTGAGACCGAGTCCGACCAGCTGCTGTGTCGATGCCGTACCGGCGCCGAGCAGATCGGCGTTGAGGACGACGGGACCAAAACCCGTAGCGGCAGAATCGAGAGTAAACGTGCCCGAGTACTTGTCTGCGCTCCTGTTCACATACCGATACTGGGCCACGATGCCGACGTACGAGTTGACCGTGTATTGCGGGTTGAAGGTGAAGTCGAGGACGCGGCCCAGCGAGCGCGTCACCGTTTGGCGCGCGAAGAGTGGAGCGAATACGTCTCCCAAGCCGAGGGGAATGCGCGCTGACACCTGATCGGTGAGCGGCTGCGTGCCGCCGACCACTACCGAGGCCCAGAAGTGAGAGCCGACGAGGACGTCGGTCTGGGCATGCAGCGCGACAGCGTTTGCCCCCGTGCCGGTCCCGACTCCGACCAACGCATTGGGTGAGTTGGGCGTGCCCGTCCCGAGTTGAAATGTTCCGGTGAGCGCGAGCCGGTAATTGAAGCCATGCGGGTGGACACGCGCGCTGTCGCTCCCGTGGAAGGAATCCAGGAGCAGCGCGGTCGCACCGAGCTGAATGTCACCGATGCCGTACTGGTCGACGGACTGCAGCGAGTCGTATGCGAGTCCGATGGCATTGGTGGTCAGCAAGGCCTGTGCATCTCCGAGGCCGAGGGGTGGAGCGCCGACCGGATAAAACTGATTCGAGATGCCCGGGCCACCAGTCAGGGAGTCGAAGTGCGCGTAGCGAGTCGCAAACGACTGCATCCGCTGATTGATGGCGGCCAGCGCGGAGCTGCTGCCGATCGGCACCACAGGGGCCGGCGCCCGACCGTCACCGCCGTACACCTGCGAGAGCGACGTCGCGAAGGAATTGCTCTGCGTAACCAGGGCGGACGCCGTCGAGCGTTGGGCGTTGAGCGAAGGGCAGTAGGACGCGCTCGCGGGGTTGGCTGCGCACGCCGCCAGGGCACTCTGCAGGCTCGCAGCCGCGTGCGCAAACTGGCCATACATCATGGTATCGATGGCGCGCGTCGCCGCGAGATACAGCGCTGGATTGAAACCCACGTTCCCCGTGCTGCCGCCCGGATTGGGATTGAACAGGATTTCGTTGTGGGTGTGCACGATCGGCACGAGCGCATGGAGCGTCAGCCGGTGAGTGATGCCGATGTCGAGGCCGATCGGAGCCGTTTGGATCAGGACGCTGGACGTGGTCTGGACGCTGCCGAGGGAGACGCCGAGCGTCGGGTCCAGAGTCAGCGCGCGAAGGGAGCTCTGGAGCGGCGCAAGGATCGGCAACTCAGCCGGCCCGAGGGAGTCCGGCGACAGGTCGGTGCCGAGGGGTTGCAGGCCGCCGGTGCCGTACCGGGAGTTGTAGCGCGTATCGATGAACGCGCCGGAGAGGCGCACCACGCCGCCTGGGAGGGTCAGGGCGTCGTCATCGATCGCTGACACCGCTTGTGCCCCGGCCACGCGAGCGCTGCCGGCCACGAGGCCAGCGAGCAGCATGACTGCGGGAATCGGGCACGCGTGTCGCGTCGCACTGCAGTAGGAGCGCGTCCTTCGAATCGAGAGGGCCAACGGCTAACCAGGGTGTAAACAACCGACTCGGCGGCTCTGGGAGCGGCACGTCGAGGCACGGTGGAGCAATGGATAAACAGCACAGCTCAGGCGATCTTCCGCGACAATGCTAACACAACGCCCCCTGTCGCGCCGCCGCCTGGGGCCGGTTCGGTGAGCGAGTACCCCGGACCGGTCGTGCCGGTCCCTTCGGTCTCGTGGCAGCTCACCGGCAACCACTGGTTCGCCGTCCCATGCATTCACCCCGCCGACGGTTCTATCCACGCAGTCGGGGTTGTCCACCGGGGGTCGCGCTCCGCAGTCGAGTTTGCAGGCGGTCCGGATTTCACCGACGGTCATGGGCCAGCCCTGTTGCGGCCGCGGATCGCCATCGACGGCACGGACTACGCGCTGGCGACCGAAGGCATCGCCTGGGAGCACATTCACGGTTGGCTCCCGACCTTCACCGCGGCGGTGAGCAAAGGGCGGTATGTCGCCCACGGCACGATCTTCGCGCCCGTCGGTCGCGATGCGGACGTCCCCGGCGCCATCTACGTGATCACTCTCGAGAATCGCAACGGCGAGAGCGCCGAGGTGTCTATCACGCTGGAGGGAGCGCTCGGCCATCGACAGGCACGTGTTCGGACCGCGCGCACGTTTGGCGACGCACACCGGGCGACTCGGTGTGTCGGCGACGCAGTGCTGTTGGATGGCGCCGGACTTCCCGGGACCGCCGCGCTGGCGATCGCCGCCGATGATGGCGTGGCGGTCACGATCGACACCGCTGAGGGTGTGCCCCGCTTCACGCTGCGCAGCGCTGCGGCCGTGCAGCCTGGCACCACGATGCAGGTCGCGTTCTACATAGCCGCGGCGCCGGAGCGCGATGGCGCCGCAGCGACGGTGCTCGCGATGAAGCGACGAGGCTGGCGCTCACTCCTCTCGGCCACGGGCGAAGCCCTGCGCACACTGGAGCAGAGCACGGGGAGCGCGGCGCTGGATCGCATGGTCAATCGTAACCTGCTCTTCGCGTACTTTTACGCGACGGCACGGGCGATCGATGACGCCCGGTTCTATTTGATGCGGTCGCGCGCGCCATGGAATGGTCGGGGTGTCACGGTTCGCGACTGGGACGCGCTCACGTGGACCGTGCCGGCGGTGCAGCTCGCGGACCCAGGCCTGGCTCGCGAGCTGATCATCCGAGCGTGTGAGATCCATGGTGTCGCACCCGGGCGCGGCGTGCATTACATTGACGGCGCCCTCTTCGAGCCCGGCTTCTCGATCGAGGGCGTCGCGTCCTTTGCGTGGGCGACCGAGCGCTATATCAGGGAAACCGGTGATGATCAGATCGTCGAGGAGCCGGCACTCGCGGACACGCTGTACGCGAGCTCGGACGATCTGTCGGCGCGCCGCCACCGCGACGTACCGCTGTACGAGAGTGAGGTCTACCCCTCGGGCGCACCGGTGCCCCTGCCGTATACCATCCATGCCAACGCGGTCGCCGCGCTCGCGCTGGATGTATTCCGACGGACCCTCGACGCGGAGACAGCCAAGGACGTCGAGGATCCGAGCGCCGTTCGGGCGGCGTTGCTGCGGCACTTCACGGTCGATCGCGAAGGGAAGCCGCAACTCATGTCCGTGACCGATCTGCACGGTGAGTCCGGTCGGCGGGACGACGCAGTGGGGTCGGTGCTGTGGCTGCCGCTCTATGAGGCGGTCGATCGGCAGGACTCGGTGTATCGGCGAACGGTCAAGGGTCTCGCCGCGAACTGCGAGGCGGAGGGAGATCCGATCGCGCTCGCGCGTCAGTGCGCGCGGCTCGTCGGGCCGGACGCGGGATCCGCGCTGGCGTGGTTGCGGCAAGCGCCGCTCGACAACGGGCTTGCAGCCGAGCTACTCGATGCGGACGGTCGCGCGGTCGCCAACGGCGCCGACGCGTCGCTCTCCGGACTACTCGCGTACGCGACTTGGTACGCGGTCCATGCGCTGGGAGTGACGCCGTGAGGGTGGGGCTGGAACCGCTCTCGCCGTCATGACCGTCGCGACGGACTCTCAGGTCTACGCCCTCTTCGACCACCATTTCGGCGGCGAACCGACGGTGGTCGCGTCGGCGGGAGGCCGCGTCAATCTGATCGGCGAGCACACGGACTATAACGGGGGCGAGGCGTTGCCAATTGCGATCCAGCAACGCACGTATGTCGCGGCGCGCGCGTGCGCCGGCACGCGCTCACGGGTCGTCTCTGCAGGACGCGCGGAGCGCGGCTCGTTCGACGCGGTATCGCCCGAGCGCTCCGGCGCCTGGTGGGACTACGTCGCCGGCGTGGCGCTCGAGCTGCGCCTGGCGGGCCGGGCGCCCGTAGCCGCTGATGTCGCGATCTGGAGCGAGATCCCCACTGGTGCGGGCCTCTCATCATCTGCGGCGCTGGAGGTCGCGTCGGGGTGGGCGCTCCTGGAGCTAGGCTCAGAAGAGATGTCGGACGAAGCGATCGCGATGACGGCTTGGCGGGCCGAGGTGGAGTTCGTGGGCATGCCGTGCGGCATCATGGATCAGTTTGCGATCGCCCTCGCGCGTGAGGGAGAGGCATTGCACCTCGAGTGCGACCGCGCGCAATCGTCGCATGTCCGCATGACGGATCCGGTGCTCATCTTCGACACCGGCGTCTCGCGCGCGTTGCGCGGATCGGCTTATGCACAACGCCGTGCCGAGTGCGCGAAGGCGCTCGCGCTCCTCAGGCGCGCCTATCCCGAGCTACCACGACTTGCTGCCGCGACGACCCAGATGCTGGATGCCGCCACGCTCCCGGCTCCGATCGATCGGCGCGCGCGCCACGTCGTGACCGAGAACGAACGTGTCCGCGCGGTCGTCGCAGCGCTGCGGGATGGGATGCCGATCCCCGGTGCCCTGTTGTCCGCGTCGCACCGATCGCTGCGCGACGACTTCGAATGCTCGACGCCCGAGCTGGACTGGTTCGTCGATCACGCGATGCGCTGCCCCGGCGTGCGGGGTGCGCGGCTCACTGGCGCGGGATGGGGCGGGTGCGCGATTGCGGTTGGTGATGAGGACGCGTTACGGGCTGCGGCGCCGCTCCTCTTGACGGACTACAGCCGCCGGTTCGAGCACGGCGCGCGTGCATGGGTGACGCACGCCGCTGGCGGACCGTCGGTGGTGTAGGGCGGCCGCTTCGCGGCCGAGAAAGTAGAAGCACAGAAAGTAGAAAGTAGACAAGGACCGCTTAGTCTACTTTCTACTCTCTGCAGGTCTACTTACTCAAGCGCTTTCGCGCCCGCGCGGCTCGGCTTGATGGGGTCCGGTGGGCCGGGTATACTAGAGTCGCACGGTACGTTGTGCGGGAATAGCTCAGTTGGTAGAGCACAACCTTGCCAAGGTTGGGGTCGCGGGTTCGAGTCCCGTTTCCCGCTCTCAGATAAGCCCGTAACCCTTAACTGGTTACGGGCTTTTTCCTTCTCCGCTGCCGGGCAGGGTGCTGCCTGAGTGCAGCACGCGGTGCAGGAGGAGTCAGGAAATCCTCCCGTTTGGTTGGGGCGTCTTCACGGGTCCAACCTGGCGAACGCGTTCCGGGCAACGGCACGAAGATCCTGTGCGGCGGGCGGGTCGAGGTTGGCGAGGATGACAACGACGTAACCGCGGTCGGGGTAGATGTCGAACGCGTTGTCGATCCCCGGGCCCGTGCCTCCGTGGTTGACCAGACGCACCGTGCTGTCGGGCCCGACGAAGAATCCGTAGGCGTACTGCCGGTTCGGACCTGACTGTTGCGTGTCGACGCGGCCGGTCCATAGCTCATTGACCGAGGCGGCGTCGAGCAGCGTGTGCCGCAACAGCGCGTCGGCGAAGCGCATGAGATCGGGCGCCGTCGTATAGGCGACGGCTCCAGGGATGCCGACGTGCGGCAGGATCCCGTCGTTGCGATGCAGTGCGGGTGTCGAGTCGGACGGTGAGGGCGGAGTGCTGCGGTGGTCGGTCGGATTCTCGATGCGCCGAGTGGTATAGCCGTGCGCCAGATCCGGCGGTCGGGGCCAGATGTCGAATCCTGAGCCCATCATCCCTGCGGGTAGGAACACGTGGTCACGCAGGAACGCCGCGAATGACTGCCGGGTGGTGCGCTCGATGATGGCGCCTAGGAGGACGTAGTCACCGTCGCCGTAGTGAAAGGTCCCGACGTCGCCCACAGGTGGCGTATCGCGCACGAGCGGGATCACGTCGTCAAGCCGCGCAAACCGCGTGGGGTCGGAGCGGAACAGACGGCTCGTCACAACGTCTGGCAACCCCGCAGTGTGGGTGAGGAGTGACTGGACGGTGATATGGCGGCCGCGTTCCAACGGGAAGACGCTATCGGGCAGATACTCTGATACCGGCGCATTGGCAGCGAGCACGTGCTGGTGGAGGAGCTGTGCGACCGCGACCGCCGTGAACGCCTTGGCGGTGGACGCCGTGATGAAGCGCGTGTTGGGGTCGTTGGGAACGCGGGCATCGCGGTCGGCAAGCCCGTAGGCCTGGAGGAAGAGAGGCGTGCCACCAGGTGGCGCTTGGGGACCGATCCGCCCGATGAGGATGACACCGGAGAAGCGACCGGTATTGGCGCGGTCCGTGACGAGACTGTCGAGCGCGCGGATGAGCGCCGCCAGCGGCGCGGTCGTATCGGCATCGCGCGCGGGCCCACGTGCCACGCTCGGCGGCAGCCCCAGGCCAGTCGTGGCGGCGCCGCACAACAGGATGCGGCGCCATGCACCCTTCAGACGCTCAACACGAGTGGCCAGCCATGCAGCGCTGAGCATGGAATGGGGCCCTGGAGGGAGGGGAAGGCTGCCGCCGTCCTGTCCCATTAACATGAATGCCGTCGCCGCCTGATGGAGGCGACGACGCGTAACAAAACCGAATCGGCCAGCACCATGCGTCCCCCGTCGAACCGACTCTCGATCCCACCGAGGGAGAGTTCTGACGCTGACGCCGAAGCGCGCAACGGCTTCCCAATTTCCCAATGGTGACCGAACGGGTCGACGAGCCGCCCAACGCGCCTTCAACCCTACGCCCCTCGCAACTGTCAAAGCGTTGACCCCCTTGAACGGAGCGTTTGGGTGAACAGTTACGGGCGGATCCTTCAAGGCGCTGTCTTCGCCGGTCTCACGACCGTCGCGTCGTCGGGCGCCCAGGCGCAGGTGGCCAGAGCCGACACCTTTGATTGGACCGGCCGCCTGCCATCGGGGGCCACCCTCCGTGTTTTTGGCACCGACGGGGCGATCACCGTCTCGCGGGCCAGCGGTGACCAGGTGGTCGTCCATGGCCAACGACGCCCCCGCTACGACCATCATCACGACGACGGGCGCTGGACCGAGGGACCGCTCGCGTTCGAGCGGTTACAAGACGGTGACAACGTCACGGTGTGCGCCTACGAGGCGGACGAGGGTTCATGCAGCACCGACGGCGTGCACGAGCACACGCACCACCACCGCTGGGACTCGAGCCCGTCCGCCGACTTCACCATCCAGGTGCCGGCAGGCATCCGGATCACGCTCGGCACCGGGGACGGCGACGTCAACGTGCGCGGCGCCGGTGCGGAGGTCTCCGCTTCGACGGGCGATGGTGACATCACGGTCGACGAGACCACCGGGCCAGTGCACGCGTCGAGTGGCGATGGCCGGGTGTCAGTTGCGACCACGGATGGTCCGGTCGAGGCGTCCACGGGCGACGGCGCGATTGAAGTGCACATGTCATTCTCTTTCCCACCCCCAGGACATGCATTTCAGCACGGGGGATGGGCCGGTCACGCTCTATCTGCCAGCATCAATTTCCGCGGAGCTCGACGTCAATACCGGGGACGGGCAGATCGAGAGTGATTTCCCCCTGGAGGTCCAGGGTCGGCTCCACGCGCCGCACATCCACGCCGCAATCGGCGGGGGCGGTCCCACGCGATTGAGCATCACGACCGGGGATGGCGACGTTCGCATCAGAAAGGAAGCCGGTAGCCAGTAGTCGGTCGCACGATCCGTTGGTGACGCGAGACGACGCCTCACGTCGACTCATCCATAGAGCGGCGACCTCAGCCGACCCGCCTTTGTGCAGCTCGTCTCCTCTCTCCTTTCTCCTTTCTCCTCTCTACGGGGCGAAGCCCCGTTCGGGGATGGTTCGCAGCGCCGAATCGGCGCGCGCCGCGAACGCGCTGGCGTCGAGAAACGAGCCCGAGAGGCCAGGTCGCCGCGGGAGATGCAGTTGGTGCATCCAGAAGTCCGGCGCCGGCGGCAGTGCACCATCCCATCGCGCCTGCGGGCCATAGATCATGTACAGGTCCCAGGCGTCCTGGCCCAGTGTGAGAACGGTGTCGTACTGGTGAACGAGCACCGCTGAATCATCCCAGAACTGCTGCGCGCGCGCGTCGGGGACGAAACGCGTGGCGGTGGGGACGTCCGACTCCTCGCCCAACAGCTTGGGCACCCATACGACGAACGCGGCAAGACGCGGATCTGGTTGCTTGGCGAGCAGGACCTGCTCGACTCCGGAGGCGCCCCGAAGACACTCGCCTCACGTTGGCGCAACCAGCATGATGATGCGGACCTTCCCGACATCAGCATTGAACGCCGCGCGCAGGGGCCCGGCTGTCGCCCCGAGGACGCGGTAGCTCGACGGCGGTCCGTTGGGCATGCACGCACTCGCAAAGAAGGTGAATACGCCAGCGAGCGCCACCTGAAAGCGCTTCATCGCTCAATGACCCACAGCGCTGCACCGGCAACCCAGGCGATGCTCGCGATCGTGAGGCTCATCCCGATCCAGCGGCCGACGCGTATCGAGCAGGCCGCCCCGTCAGCCCGGGCGCGGTACACGCGCCAAAGTCCTGCGAAGATCAACAGGCCGGAAACAAGCAACAGGGGAAGCCGGTAGGGCGCGAGCCCGGCCGCGGCGACCGCGCCGCCCGGGCTCGTAGTCCCGATACCCCGAGGGTTCGCGACTCGGCGGCGGCAACAGCCCTCGGCGCTTGTAGTATCGGAGGGTCTGGATGTTGACCGCGGCCTGCTCGGCGATTTGCCCGATGCGCATAGTCGTAGACTAAACCGTATACCGCGGTATAGGGTCAAGCCCGGCGGGTCTTGTGAGCCTCATAAACCGATGGCAGCGACAGCTCTGCGGCCGTCGCTGCCATCGGTTGGGCAGCGCCCTTCCGTTCGAGGCGCTTCAGGGAGGTCGTCCCATCACACCTCTGGTGCGTTCACTTACCGCGTCACGGTGACGGCGGGGTGAGCGGCGTTGTGGGTGACACTCGCGCGTCGATGTAACTCTCGCCCCCGCGGTCTCTGGCCCGAATCGCCACCAGGTTCGAACCCCCTGTGACGAGGACACTTTGCGGGACATTGAGCACGAATGCGTCCGGTGCCGCACAGCCCTCGTGGGTAAGAAACAGTGGCGTCCCATCGGATGCAGTCGGGGTCACAGGGGTCCCGTTCACAAAGACCTCGACGTCGTTGTCGACCGCGATACCGATCTGCAGGGGCAGGTTCCACGATGCCGGCAGGTAGAACGAGCCTCGCAGCAGGAAGATGCTCGACGGGTCGTTATCCAGGTTACCGGTGCTCGGCGGAACCGGATTGAATGTCGGCCAGACCGTGTTCAGGTATGACAGGCCGCTCAACGGACATGAGAAACCTTCGCTGCCACTGCCGAACGGCGCGTTGCCATACACCGAGGCGTTGACCACCCAGGTGGGGTCTGGCGTGAACGTCGTCAATTGGAAGTTGGCGATGTCGCCCGTGCCGGGCGTTGGCGGGTTCGTGGTGAGCGTCGGCGCGTGGTACGTCCAGCCACCAGCCTGGTAGGCGATGAGGTCGTTCACATTGACGCTGCCGAATGGGCTGTATGATCCCGTCTTGCCCGTGACGCCCGAGAAAATCGCGTAGGCGTCCTTCACCGCGAAGTCCGACAGCCTGCTTGCCAGCTCCGACGCGAGGCCACCGACGTTTCCATGTCGTGCGAGCTCGAAGAGGTTTCGCCGAGGCGTCGCCACCCCGACTCCGTCGCACGAGAGACCGAGATTGGTGCTGGCGTGCGGTAGAACAACTGCGGCTCCGTTCACGTTGTGCGCGAGGAAGAGCTGATCCCCCGGCACGTGCACCTTGGTCAGATCGACGCACTCCTCGACGTTGAACAGCGGCGCTCCGCTACCAAGCTGCGGAACAGGGATCACCTGATAGTCGTAGAATGGTGGAAACTGGGCGAGGGGCGTGCAGAGTGGCCCCGAGTACTGCGGGCATGAGGGCGTCGTCGCGTTGTCGGGGAGCCGCGTGATGACTACGAGCTCCTGTGGAAGGCCCTGGGCGGCGAAGAGTTGCACGCCGGCGTTGTTCGTTCCGGTCGTCACGATCGTGCCGGTGTTGGCGGGAACGACTTGCACGACGTTGTCGGCGAGATTCGTGGACAGATTCACCGTCATGCCCACGTTGCAGAACACCGCGTCGCCGAATGCGGCTGCGGCCTGCGCGCCGGCTGGCGTGCCCGCGCCGGTCAAGTCTCCAGCGTTGTACTGCTGCAGCGTGTAGTTCCACAGCTGTGCGGCGTCCGCCTGCGCCGCCGCAGTGTTGCCGTGCTTGTAATCGTTGATTGCGTGCTCGAACTGCGACGTGGCGGTGCCACGGGTGCCGGGAGGGAACAGGTTGCGGATCATCGTCTTGACGTCGTCCGACAATGGGCACCCGGCGCTCCTGGTCTGGACGCCTGCGCGGACGGCTCCAGTTGGAATGTTCGCATTCGAGCTCTGATCGCCCGAACACGCGGCCATTCCCAGCGTAACCCCCAAGAACACAGCACATGCCTTAAACAGGGTCATACCATTCCTCGGAATCGGAGTGAACACACGAGCCTATCTGCGAGCGGCCGCTCCGGAGCGGTCCGTCCGTCCTGCACCTGCGGAACAATGGTGTTGGTTACTGGGCGCTCGTCCCCTTCTTGAGGAGCGCCTGGAAGCGCGGATCGCTGCGTAACGAACGGAACTGCCAGTTGTTGTCGTCGGCCAGTCCGTTGGCGGGGTTGGCGGTCGCGTAGATCTTGAGCTCGCGCAAGGCCGCATCCTCGTCGCCAAGCACAAGCCACGCGCACGCCTCGTCCCAGTTGACATCTCTCGTCGGGTCCGACGCCGCGGGCACATCGACTCGAGCGAGGACGTGCCGCGCGCTGTCGGCCAACCCCGCTTTGGCCACGACCAGCGCAGCGAGCGCCTGGCCCATGCCGCGGCGGTATGCACGCTCGCCCTCGGGTGCTTGGGTCGCGAGGCTGTCCGCGAGGCGCCACGCACGGCGGACGTCGGCGCTTTCCGCCGGCGCGGCCATGAGACGAAGCGCGCATTCATCGAATCGTGGCTCGGTCGGGAACCGATGCGTCCCGACCTCGCACCAGTGCTTCGCCTCGGTGAACTGCTCGAGATCGTACGATGTGGTGAACAACCGCCAGATCACGAGATCGGCGTTGCTCAGATACGCGTCCTCTTCGTATGCTCTGCGAGCGGCCAGCTTCGAATCCGTCATGTTGGCTTCGACGGCATACAGGTGACTGAGTGCAGCCCACGCTCCGGCCTGAGACGGATTGAGGGTCGTCGCTTGCTCCAGGTCCTGCTGCGCGACCTTGAGCGAATCCTCGGCCTTTTTTGGATCTGACTCGATGCTCAACAGATAGCGCCAGTAGCGGAGCTCCCCATGCAGCTCGAGGGCATTTGCGTTCTTGGGGGAGAGTGTGAGCGCCTCGCCGGCTCGCGCGACGCCGCTGTCGATCCACGGCGCAGCGCGAAGCGGATCATGACCGAAGAACCGCGATGCCCGATAGTCGATCAGCGCGCGCTTGATCAGCGGTTCGGCCCACTGGTCATCGAGCGCGTGGGCCTGGATCAACAGGCTGTCGGCTGCGCGGAACGCGGCGAGCACCCCGGCGGTGTCGTTGGCCGCCATGCGCTGCTCGCCGTCCTCTCGCCGCTGCTCGGCGCGTTGCACCAACGCCCACGCGTCCGCATTCTGCGTTGCCTCCCGCTGCGCTCGCAGCTCGATCTCCTCCCCCAAACGACCGCGGACCATCCGCGCGACCTGGGCGACGAGCGTGTCCTTGAGCGCCAGCACCTTGGCGGCCGGCTGCTCGAAGCTGGCCCGCTCGAAGTCAGCGCCGCTCGCTGCATCGACGAGCCGCACGTTGACGTGCAGTTGGCCGCCCTCCTGATCGATGTCACCGCGCACCAAGGTGCCGACCCCCAGTGCGCGTCCGATGCTGTCGGGTCGGATGGTGGTGCCTTTGAATGGCTGCACCCCGCCACGAGAGATGATCGAGAGATTGCGGACTTCGGAGAGCTGATCGATCAGGCCATTGGTGAGGCCGTTCGCAACGTAGCCGAGAGTGTGTTGCGGGGACAGGTCGTCGAAATACAGGACCGCGATCTTCCGGGCGTCCGCCGCGGTCGACGACGCGGACGAGCCATGGTGCAAGAATCGCCAGCTCGCGAAGGACGCGGCGGCGATCAGTGGAATGGCGATGAGCGCCGCGATCGCAGGCCACCGCCGTGCTGCCGGCGTGGGTGCCTCCAACGCACGAGTCCCGCCAGCCCGCGCGCGTGTCGTCGCTGTATAGCGCGAGATCTGAGCCTGTTCGGGATGACGAAGGGCCTCACTGAACTCGTGGGCTGTCTGGAAGCGATCAGCTGGTACCTTCTCGAGACCCTTGAGGACGACGGCTTCCAGCTCCGGGGACACGGTCGGCCGAACGATCGTCAGGGGAGGGACCTGATCCAGCGCATGCCGAGCGATGAGTGCTTGCGCTGAGGTGCCGGCGAAGGGAGGCTGCCCGGCCAACATCTCGTACACCACACACGCCAGGCTGTAGATGTCCGTCCGCCCGTCGATGTTGCGCTCGGCCGATCCCTGTTCGGGGCTCATGTACTGCGGCGTGCCGAGCGTCAGACCCGTTTGGGTGAGCTTTTCCTCGCCTGCGGCGACTGCGGCTCGGGCGATGCCGAAGTCGACGACCATTGCGTGCCCGTCTTCCAGCAGGATGTTCTCAGGCTTTATGTCGCGGTGCACGACCCCCTGAGCGTGCGCGTAGTCGAGGGCGTCCGCTACCTCAGCTCCGATTTGCACGGCCTCGTCAATCGCCAATGGGCCGCCGCTGTCCAATCGAGCGCGCAGCGACTGCCCGGCGACGAAGGGCATGACATAGTACAGCTGTCCTTCCCATTCGCCCGAATCGTAGAGCGGCAAGATCCGCGGGTGGCTGAAGCGCGTCGCGACGTTGATCTCTCGGCGGAATCGATCGGCACCAACGGCCAGGCCGATCTCGGGGAGCAGCACCTTGACGGCCACGTCGCGGTCATCGCGAATGTCATGGGCGAGATAGACTGTGGCCATTCCACCCCGCCCGAGCTCACGCAGGACGCGGTAGCGTTCATTCAACAAAACATTATTCCACTGCGCGACCGCCTGTGCCACCCGTGCCCTCGCCGGATTCTCGCTCGCATAAGCTATGGGTACGGAGTGCGACAGGCCACGCTGACGTTGGGACGACAAGAGTTTATCCCGACCTCAGGTTCGGCCTTCAGAAAGTTGTCCGACCAGGCTTGACGGCCCCTCAGAGGCTGCTGTTCGCGCCGGGGCTGGTGAAGCGACGCATCACATGTGGCGCGTCTGCCGCAGGGCAGGGTCCTTGTGCGACGTCAATGGTGAAGCGCCCCGTGCGTCTGCTCACTCAGTCGCTAACGGGGCGCGCGTCGACGCACTAGCTCGTCGTTGTTGGCGCGTCGAGCGCCGCCTTCCACCTGCCGTCCGCCTGCCTCGACCACACGACGACGTACTTCCCGGAGCTTGTGTGCGGTTTGCCGGCCCTGTCGTTGCTGGTGAGGGCGTAGGAGCCGACCTCGTAGGCGAGGTCGCCAGAGACCACGATCTTGTCCGGCGCGAAGGTCGCTGCGAATCCGGGGAGGGCCAGCAATCCTGCCCACGCCTTCTGCACCGCGTCCCTCCCGGTCGCCATCGGCTCGCCAGGGGCCATGAGCACGGCGTCGTCCGTGTAGTAGGACGCGACCTGCTGCGCATTCTTGGTCGCGACTGCCTTGACCCAGGCGGAGTCTTCGGCACGGATCGCTGCCTCGTCCGCGGCATGGTGGTCGGCTTGCGGAGGCGCCTGGGCGGTTTGCGTCTGCTGATCCGCCTTCGTGCAGACGGTGCCGGCGAGGGCGATGCAGACAAGTGAGAGCGTGACGGCCACTGGGCGGGACGGCATGTGACACCTCATGCGTGCGGGGAAGGGTCACCGGGCAGAACTCGGGGGGCGAAGATTACGACGCCCGGCCCGTGGTGTCCAGCGACAGGCCTGCTCAAAACTGAGAGCGGGGCGACGCCGTGGGGTCCCGACGGAACAGCGTCAGGTGGCGAGCCCCGCTCTACTTACACGCACGACCGGTACGCCGAATATATGGGTGCCAAAGCGTCCGCGGTAGGGGCGACGCAATGCGTCGCCGTGCGGCGATGCGCCGCCCCCAAGGAGACTGAGGATCGGCGGGTAGGGGCGACGCATGCGTCGCCCTCGGGCGATGCGCCGCCCCCGGGAGATTTGAGGATCGGCGGGTAGGGGCGACGCATGCGGCGCCCTGCGGTGTGTTGCAGCACGTGGGGCACCCATGGGCACGGCGGCAAGTCGCCGCCGATTGGGACGATGTCGGGACGCCTCGCCTCGAGGCGCTTGTTTTAGTGGAGGAGCTTCGCCTTCTTCGCAGCGAACTCCTTCTGAGTCAGTACGCCGGCGTCGCGCAGCTCGGCGAGCTTCTTGAGCTGATCCACTACCTCGTCGGTAATCTTCTCCGGCTTGGCGCTGGCCCGGTGCGTGGCAGCCTGTTGGCGCGCGACGCGCCCGGACACCGACTGGGCGGTTCCCGCTATGACGGCCGTCCGTCCCATAGTCCGCACCAGTCCGCGCGGTCTGCCTCTTCGCATCTGACCTCCTTCCCACGTTGGCGTTGCGTGGATTGACTCGCTGCCACGCATACCAACTGCACCTTCTGTACCCCCACCAGCATGTCACTGCCGAAACGAGCGCGTGCAGAGCCCAGGATGCTGGCGACTGCGCTCATGAGCCCGTGGCGCACTCTACTACGGGCTATCGATGTGCAACCCATACACCGTCGTATGATGCAATCGCGACTCCACGTCGAATGTCGCGGTACGGAGGGCTGCTCATCACAACGGCGTTCAATTCCCGATGAGCACAGTGGGTGAACCGCTGGCAACCAGCCCGTTGCCTACTTTGTCACCGACGCGTGCTGCGGGCATCCCGCCCCCGTTGATCGTCACCATCGTCCCCTTGAGGCCGAGAGTAGTGCCGCCGTTGAGCGTTCCGCCCGCGAGCGCGGTCACCGTGAACTGCTGCTGCGTGTTGATTGAGACGCTGCCGGGTGCGGCGATGGAGAAGTTCCTGCCGTCGGAGTTCACGAGCTGCAACTTGGTCTGCAACGCGGCGACCTGCTGCTGGAGCGTCGCGACCGCTTGTTGAAGAGTGGCGATGTGCTGTGCCGGGGTTGCGACGGTCGTCGTATACGGGCGCATGATCGTCGGGTTCTGCACGGTCGGAGTCTGCGCCGAAAGCGCGCGACCCAACGTGATGCTGAGTGCTGCCGTGCAGCCAATGATCAGATAGCGCATCGCTTCTCCTTCGAGAAAGGGGACGGCCGAACCGCCGCGTTACGTCGTATTACGGTCCCAACGAGCGGAACGTCTCACGGACAGCGAGGTCACGTTCGCCGGCGCCCGCTTCGCCCGGACGTCGGGCTCTGGCCGATCCCGCGATGCTGCTTCTCGCATATCGGCGCCATCAGGAACGCGCAACCAAGGCTACTCCCGACCGATTCCAACGCCTCAGCCGCTTGGCGATCGGTCTGGCGTCGCCGCGCACCTTCGGTGGGGTGACAGTCCGAGGCGGCAATTGATTCCGACATTCTCCGACATCCGTAGGGCTGGGGAAAGAAACTGGGTCAGCCGACAAACAGCTTGCGCCGCGCCGTGGCTTCGGCCGCCAGGCGATCGCACACGAGATCGCAGAGACGGAGTACCTCCGGATCAGCAAGGCGATAGTAGGCGGTCACGCCGTCCTTACGACGCCGGACGAAGCCGACCTGCAGCAACACCTGGAGGTGCTTGGAGACGTTGGGCTGGCTGAAGCCCGTTGTGGTCATGAGCTGCGTCACCGATTGCTCCCCGTGCCGCAGCGCGTGCAGCAGGCGGAGCCGCGACGCCTCCCCGAGCGCGCGAAACTGCGCCGCGATGGCCGTCAGTTGCTCGGGCTTGAGGGGACGGGTGGGCATGAGAAGGTCACACGCAAGTTGACTGGAACACTGTATGCTTATATAGTCATGTAGGCGCAGCTGTGTCAACTGCGGCGCATACCTGCCCGTGGTCGGCGCGCGTCTCCAGCGGGGATCTTCGACGGTGCGTAGCACGATGATCGTCATCGTAGGACTGCTGTGCGGTGGTGCAACGGCTGCGTCCGCCCAGGTGTTGACGTTACGGCAGGCGCTCGCGGGCGGGCCGGGCCGCGCGTATGGCGACCGCATTGCCGATGCTCGCGCTCAGGCTGCAGGAGGCGCAGCGACGGCCGCGCTTGGCGGCGTCCTGCCCACGCTTCGCTTCGAAGGCAGCGTGATGCGAACGACCGAGCCGCTCACGGCGTTCGGGTTCTTGCTGCGCCAGCGAGGGGTCACGCCCGCCGCGTTCGCGCCAGCAACGCTGAACTATCCCGCGCCGATCAGCAACGTCGGCATGGGCGTCGTGGTGGAGCAGGCACTGTTCGACGCCGGTGCAGCGCTCGGGCTGCGGGCGGCCGGAGCGGTACACGAGGCCGCGGCGGCCAGCGATGCGTACGAGCACGGGGCAACCAAGGTTGCCATCGCCCGCGCATATTACGGGGCAGTCCTGGCGACCGAGCGCGTCGCGACACTGGCAGCGGCTCGATCGGCGGCCGATGCACACGTTCGTCAGGCCGAGGCCGCGTTCCGAGCGGGGACCGTGACGAAATCAGACGTGCTGCTTGCACAGGTGGACGCGGGCAACGCCTCCAGCGCGCTCGAGAGCGCTCAAGCAGACGCGCACCTCGCTCGGCTGGGGCTTGCCCTCGCCATGGGTGCGCCGGCCGATACCTCGTGGACGCTGCCCGACTCACTGCCGCTAGCCAAGCGGGTCCAGGCTCTCGCGCAGCGGGTGCTTGTAGATACCGTTACCTCGGCCCAGCGCGGCGACGTCCGCGCGGCTCAACTGCAGCGCACGGCGGCGGAGGTCGGCGCGAGTCGCGCCAAGGCGCGGTACCTCCCTCGGCTCGCCGGCTTCGGACGGTTGGATTGGAACACGCCTTCCACACCGTTCGGCGGACGCGACAGCTGGACGGTTGGCGTGCTCGTCTCATGGGTGCCCTTTGCTGGGGCCGCGGATATTGGCGATGTCCGGACCGCCGCCGCGCAGCGCGCTGAGGCAAAGGCCGCGGCCGACGAAGCGGAAGCTGAGGCACGATTGGACCGCGAGGCAACGCGAGCGGCGCTCGCGACGGCCGTCGACCGGCTCGCGATCGCGCAGACCGCGGTCGCGCAGAGCGTCGAGGCACACCGCATTGTCACGCGAAAGTATGACGGTGGTTTGGCAACGATCGCCGAGTTGCTCGACGCTGCATCCGCTGAGACAAACGCGCGGTTGAGCTTTGCGGCGGCGCGGGAGGCGGCAATCGTCACCGCAGCCGACCGAAGGCAGGCACTCGGCGCAGACGTGTCGGTCCTGATCACGTTGGATGCGGGAGCAGATCCATGATATCGAATTCTCTCGGGCGAGGCCGTCTTCAATGGTCCCGGATGGTTGCGGGCGCGCTCGTGAGCACGGTACTTGGCTGCGGGTCGCGGGAACGGCCGGACACAGCTCGAACGCCACCCGTCCCGCGAGGTGACACACTCGTCGTCCGCGAGACGACGATTGCGACCGTGATTCAGGCCTTCAGCAAAACGGCGCCGGTGAGGCACGCTGTCCTGAGCACGAAACTAATTGGCAGTGTCGGGACGGTCCGGGTGGTCGAGGGCGCGCACGTTCGCACGGGAGAGCTGCTTGCACGCATTGACGCGCGCGAGGTTGTCGCTGCTCGTGCGCAGGCCGCGGGGAGCGTGGCCGCGGCCGAGGCCGTCGAAAAAGAGGCGGAGACTCAGGCCGCGCGCATCCGAGCACTCTACACGGACAGCGCAGCGCCACGAGCACAGCTCGACGCAACAGAAGCCGCGCTCGCGCGCGCGACCGCCGGTGTCGCAACCGCGCGGGCCGCCGCTGAAGCTGCGGATGCGAGCGTCACCTATGCCGAAATCCGCGCTCCGTTCGACGGCATTGTCACGGCGCGGTATGTCGATCCCGGATCGCTCGTTACGCCGGGTGCTCCCGCTTTCGCGGTCGATGATGAGTCTCGGTTACGAGTGTCGGCGCCGGTGCCGCCACGCGTGGCGCAGGGCGTCGTGCGACGAGCAGTTCTTCGGGTCACGGTCGAGGACCAGCCGACAACCGCACAGGTGGAAGGCATCGTGCCCGTGACTGGAGCCGCGCTCTACACGATCAACGCCTTGGTCGACAACCGCGACCATCGATTCCTCGCAGGGAGCGCGGCGACGGTTTCGGTCCCGGCAGGAACACATTGCGGCATTAAGCTGCCCGTCGCCGCGATACTCAGGGACGGAGATCTCACAGGTGTCCGCGTACGGACGAGCGAGGGAGAGTCGCTTCGTTGGATTCGCGTGGCCCCCATTGACGAGCATCAGAGTGAGGTGCTCGCCGGGTTGCGCTCGGGCGACGTCGTGGTCGTACACCCTCAAGAGGTCCGCGACCGATGACCGGGCCGCGCGATGACAGCATTGCTGCGGCGGGGGCGCCGGGGCCGCGCCCGATTGGCCTGTCAGGGCGGATCGCCAGAGCCTTTCTCCATTCGCCGCTTACACCGCTCGTCACCATTGCGGCATTGATTCTCGGGATCGTCGCCCTCGTGGCCACTCCGAGAGAGGAAGAGCCACAGATCTCGGTGCCGATGATCGACGTTGGGGTCGCCCTGCCAGGCGCGACGCCCAGGGAAGTCGAGCAGCTGGTCGTTCGACCACTCGAGCATCTCATGTGGAGCATTCCGGGGGTCGAGCACGTGTACTCGTCGGCTTTCGAGGGGAACGCGCTCGTGACTGCGCGCTTCCGCGTCGGTGAAGATCAAGAACGCAGCGTGGTCAAGGTCAAGGCGAAGTTGGACGCCGCAGCAGACCAGTTGCCGCCTGGAGCGTCCCCGCCGCTCGTGAAGCCATACTCGATCGATGATGTGCCGATTCTGGCGATGGCGCTCTGGGGCTCGTCGACCGATCCGAATACGCTGCGCCAGTTGGCGACGCGTCTCGACGAAACGATTCGGCCGATACCAGACGTGGCTGAGACCTACATAATCGGCGGTGAGGCGCGCCAGATACAAGTGACCCTCGATCCGGTACGCCTCGCGGCGAACGGGCTGTCCCCGGGCGCAGTCGCCGGTGCGCTCGCGTCGGCCAACGTCGAGCTTCCTGCGGGTGAGTTTTCAAACGGGAACGCCGTCTACGTCGTGCGTGCAGGGGCGCCGCTAGCGACGGCACAGGACGTGGAGCAGGTCATTGTCGGAATGCAGGCAGGACGCCCGATCACTCTGAAGGACGTCGCCAGCGTCACCGACGGGTATGGCGAGCCAGACCTCTACGTCTCGTACGCCGAAGCTGGTCGCCCCCCCGCGTCGGCGGTGACGATAGCCGTGGCCAAGCGGAGGGGGGCCAACGCGGTCGACGTGGCAGACGCCGTCCTGCGCAGGGTCGACGACGTGCGCAGCCAACTGCTGCCGCCGGATGTACACGTTGCTGTCACGCGGAACTACGGCGCTACGGCCTCGGAGAAGGCGCGAGAGCTCATGCTGCATTTGGCCATCGCGACAGTTTCCGTGACCGTACTGGTCGCTCTCGTACTCGGGTGGCGAGAGGCGCTCGTCGTGCTCGTCGCGGTGCCAGTGACGCTGGCGCTCACGCTGTTCGCGGCATACGCGATGGGATATTCGCTCAACCGGATCACGCTCTTCGCCCTCATTTTCTCCATCGGCATCCTGGTCGACGATGCCATTGTCGTCGTGGAGAATGTCTACCGCCACCTGTTGCGTGGCGAACCGGACCCTGATGCCGCGACAGTGTCCGGCGTCGATGAAGTCGGCAATCCGACCATCCTCGCGACTTTCACCGTTATCGCTGCGATTCTTCCCATGGCCTTCGTCGGTGGCCTTATGGGACCGTATATGCGACCGATACCGATCGGGTCGTCCGCGGCTATGATTGCTTCGTTGGCCGTGGCTTTCATCGTGACGCCGTATGTGGCCTTAAGGCTGCTCCGGGACGTCGGACGCCATATGCGGCCAGCCTCCGAGGGCATTGGCGCTCCCCCGCGCAGCACGCGCATCGCGACTCGTCTCCGTGACCTGTACACGCGAGTCATGCACGCACTGATGGCCTCGCGGCGGCGCCGGTACGCTTTCTACGGCGGCCTCGTAGGCCTGCTGCTTGTGAGCGCTGCACTCGTCGCGACCGGACTCGTGTCGGTGAAAATGCTCCCGTTCGATAACAAGAGCGAGTTTCAGCTCATTCTCGATCTGCCGGCGGGAACGACGCTCGAGACGTCGTCCGCTCTCGCGGACGAGGTAGCCGCGTATCTCCGCACCGTCCCGGAGGTGCGAAGCACGGAGACCTACGCCGGTACGGCGGCGCCCTTCAACTTCAATGGCCTGGTGCGTCATTACTTCTTGCGGCGGAGCGCGAACGCGGCCGACGTCCAGGTCGGGCTTGTACCAAAGGGCGAGCGCCGGCGCCAAAGCCACGCCATTGCCTTAGCGGTCCGCCCCTCCATCGACAGCATTGCGGCGAGATATGGCGCCCGAGTGAAGCTCGCCGAAATCCCACCCGGCCCGCCCGTGCTCTCCACGCTCGTAGCGGAAGTCTATGCACCGACCGATAGTGCACGTCTGGCAGCGGGCGCGGCGGTCCACACCGCGTTCGACGAGACGCCAGGCGTAGTTGATGTGGACTGGACAGTGCCCGCGCCCGAGCACCAGCTGACGCTGCGCATCGACCGCGAGCAGGCATCGGCAGCGGGTGCGAGCGCGGCGCAGCTCGCCGAGCTTGTGTCGCTCGTGGAAGCCGGACGAACGGTGGGAGTCCTGCGCGATGCCGGTGCCCGAGAGCCGGTACGCATAGTGCCCCGCTTGGCGATCGCCGACCGATCGTCCGCTCTATCGTTGGCAGCCGTGCCAGTGGCAACGACAGCAGGGCCCGCGCCGCTCGGGCGCTTCGTGCACATCGATTCAGCAATCCGCGACGCCCCACGCTACCGCAAAGACCTCCGTCCTGTTCTCTACGTGACTGGCGACGTCGCCGGCGCGATCGAGGCGCCGGTCTACGCGATCCTCCGCATGAACACCCGGCTTGACTCGGTTCGCGTCAACGGCAGTCCGTTGGCGCGATACAATGCCCACGCGCCGCCGACGCTGGGCGAGACAGCCCTCTCCTGGGATGGAGAGTGGCAGATCACGCTGGAAGTCTTCCGTGATCTCGGCGTGGCGTTCGCTATCGTGCTGCTACTTATTTACCTGTTGGTCGTCGGCTGGTTTCGCTCGTACCGGACCCCGTTCGTGATCATGGCGCCGATTCCGCTCACGCTCATCGGAATCTTGCCCGCGCACGCTCTGACTGGCGCGTTCTTCACTGCGACATTGATGATCGGCATGATCGCGCTCGCAGGCATCATCGTGCGCAACTCGGTGTTGCTGGTGGACTTCATTGAGCGTGCCCAAGCCGAGGGCGAGGGGCTCGGTGCGGCGGTCATCGAGGCGGGCGTGGTCCGGTTTCGGCCGATCGCGCTGACAGCGGCAGCGGTCGTCATCGGCGGGTTCGTCATGGTGTTGGATCCGATCTTTCAAGGACTCGCGGTGGCGCTCATCGGCGGCGCAGTTGTGTCGACGGCGCTCACGATGATGGTGGTGCCACTGCTCTACTGGGAGCTTCGGAAACCCGCTGGAGGTGCTGCGCACGCCGCTGTAGCACGCGTGACAAAGCGATAGCAAAATCACCTAGGGAGGGGGCATGTGTAGCGAAATGGTCATTCGACGCATTGCGGGGACGTTCGTGCTCCTATCGCTGGTGCTCGCGTGGCAGGTAAGCCACTGGTGGCTGCTGTTCACAGCCTTCGTTGGACTCAACCTCGTGCAGTCGAGCTTCACGGGATTCTGCCCACTCGAGCGGGGACTCGGTCGGGTGCGGTGGTTTGGATGCACGCCACGACGGGGCCCAGAAGCGCTCTAACAGGCCGGAGCCGATGGCTGGCCGCTCCCAGGTGCGGTTCGCCAGCGAAGCAATGTGGAGAAGGGGCAATCACTCTGATCCAAAAGCACGTCACCATCATCGGCGGCAACTTTAGGGGGCCGAGTGCCCCGTTGCCCAGAGCGCCGCTGGGGGTCGAGTCTGACAGTGAATTCGCAGTTCCTGTAGATCTTCGGGCGTGTGCCCTATTTGTGCCTTATTTGTGCACAGACAGCAGGCAACAGCTGCGCACACGAGAGAAACGGCTCCGCAGCTAAGTAGCCACGGAGCCGTCGGTTATGTTAACCTGCGTCCGAGCCGGGGTGGCGAAATCGGTAGACGCAAGGGACTTAAAATCCCTTGGGGGAAACCCCGTGCGGGTTCGAGTCCCGCCCCCGGCATGTCCGGAACCAGAGGTAGCAACGTGCGCAGCTGATTGTCTTGAGCGCGGACTACGACGATCCCGAACGACAGATCAGCCACGTGCTGCTGCTTGCTCAGGTTCCTGTCCATCGTCAGGAGCGCCTCGAAGCCGGCGCCGGCTACTGCCACGAGTAGCGCGCCATTTTTCAGCGACGCCCACCCCATGTGCGGCACAGTTGTCGCATCGTGCCCTGTCAGCTCACGTGCGAGTCGCCGCGGCAGGTTCTCATCAAGTATGACGCGCACTGCCGATCACACGAGCCTTGGCTTCCTCGAGGGCGGCGATCGCCTGGTCGCGCGTAACGCTGGGAAAATTGTCCAGGAATTCTTCCAGGGTAGCGCCACCTTCCAACCAATCGAACAAGGACGCAGCGGGCACGCGAGTACCAGCAAATACCGGCGTCCCGCTTTGAATCTCGGGATCAACGTGAATCACGCTCATTTTGGTCGTCGAATTCTCGCGCACGGAATGCTCTCTGATCAGACTTTGTACCAAAGTAGGCTATTGCAAGGACGCCTCGCGAGCCCTAAAGGGCAACGTAGCTGGCTCTCTTGCACACATTCTGGCAATGGCTGAGGGAGGGCATGCCGTGCTGTCGGCGCCACGCGCCAATATATGCCGCCAGGCGATCATACGTCGTCGCCCATGTCTCAAGTCCTGCCCACATCTCTGCCCACATTCGACCGCAGTTGGGTGCAGAAACGCACAACGCGGCGCTGACCCGATCGATGCCAGCGCCGCGTCTTCCCTTTGGGACGCAGAGCCGTGCAGTTCCACGCAACTCGTATCCGCGAATTTGTAGACCGCTGCCTTGCCAACGCGCCCGGCCTGCAGGGACGCCGTGCGGCCGACGCCGCGCGCTCGCCCCCCGCGCGTTCTCCGCTTTCTAGTCGCCGCGATCTATCACCAATACTATGACCGGATGGTGCACCCAGACCCAATACCGAAATCGGTTCTTGAATGGGCTCATGCGATGCTCACCGGGCCGACGTAGGGGTTGATCACTCGCGACGCAGCGAACTGCTCGAGGTCCTGTAGTGCCAAACGCTCGCGCCCGGCGAGCCCACCGATGGACACTTCGCGGAGCGCGATCAGGGCTGCGAGCCCCCGGAGCACATCCCTACCGGACCGGCCGCCCCGTTTGTAGTCGTTGGAGCGGGAGCACGTCGGGGAAGTACGGGAATTGCTGGGATGTTTGGATGACCAAGCCCGGAATGCGGTCTTGCTCCTGCTCCCCGCATGGCTGACATGGGAAGGGGTTGAAGGACTTCTGACTGCGGGCGGCACCGCTGCGCTTGCTGTCTATGCGGCGGTTCAGGTCCGTGAGGCCGCGCGCGACCGCCTACTGCGGAAGGCCCTGGCGCGTCGCGAGCGGCGCGATAGGCAAGCAGCAGCGCTGGCGACACTTCGCGGAGAGTTCATCAGGCTTTCCCGCCTCAAGGCACGCTGGCAAGCAGCGGATTTCGCCGTGCTGCTCGCCTCGGACGCGATCAATGAGGTCGATCTCGTTGCACCAGACTGGCGCGGCGTCACCGTCGGCATAGGAGTGCTTGGCGGGAGGACCAGCGTGCTCGCGGCCATAGCCTACGGTCTCCTTGCTGATATCGCGTTGCAGATCCGCATCGCCAAGGCCGACATCCGCCTGCGCGCCCAGTTCGAAAGTGACCCGAACAAGTTGTCTGGGACAGATCAGACGCTAGTATCCCAATCGCTTGAGCGGTGGCCCGCACGGTCAGAGCAGCTGGTCGCGGAAATCCGTCAGTGGCTCAGTGACGCCGCGGACCTTCTGCAGGAGGCCATCTGGCACGCGCCGGGCGGCCGTGAAGGGATCCCCCTGGACGAGGGTGCGATCACGACTGAAGGCGGAAAGCGCCTGCTGACCCAGCTGCTGCGTGAGACTGCTCCGGAAACGCGCGGAGGGTCCCCCGCACCCAGACAGCACTAGCACGATGGGTCATCCCCGCGTTGGGCACTGCGCGCCGGGTGATCGCGGGTTTCAGCCTTTTGCCAGTGTTCGGTCAGCCCCACCTACTACATCAATCTGTATCTGGCCACGAAACCCGGCGGGCGGCTCGGGCTCGACGCCGTCACGTTCCATGAAGCGGTCCCGGGTCACCACTTCCAGATTGCGATTGGGCTGGAACGAGGGGGTGTGCACCCCCTCGCGCGCTACCTCGACAATTCCGCGTTCGTGGAAGGTTGGGGAATCTATTCTGAGTCGACGCTAGCCAGCGAGATGGGGTTATATGCGTCTGACGCGACGTGGCTGCGGGAACTGGAAGACCGCGTGTATGGCACTTCGAGTGCTAGCGTCGCGCTGAGTGTTTGCCTGCCGCTCCCCCTGGTGGGCAGTGAGTTTGGCCGCCCTCCCGGTGTGGACGCCGGCGCGTGACCAGGGCTCCCCCCACGAATTCGCCGCGTTCCATGAATCGATCTCGCGCGCGATTCAAGCTTTCTTGCCCTGCATGCTCCACGCGATTCGGGTGACGACGAGCAGCACGCACGCACCGAGGAAGCTGGTGGCGAGCACGTCGGCGTATCTGTACGGGGCGATCGCCCACGCCACCGCGTACGCCGCGCCGCCGAGCACCAGAACCCAGCCGGTGAATCGACGAGTCGCTTGATGAGCGATCGGATCGCAACGCGACTGTATCAGCGGCGTCAGCACCTTCGGGACTGCGTTCGCATAGATGACCACGACCGCACCCATCAGCACTCCCAACAGGCGACGTGCGAGGTCCGGGCTCAGGTACTCCGGAGGCACGCGCTTCGTCACCACTGCGGCGCTGAGCAGGAGAGCGGCCAGAATGAGCCCTCGCCAGATGTTGGTCCGCCGGTCCGTCGTTCGGTTTGTCGTCACAGTTCCTCCCCGTCTTGGGTGGCGGCCGCGCCGCCGTCTTTCTTGTGGGCCATCTGCAGGCCGAACGCCGCCGAGAACCCGAGCAGTGCCTCCTCCAACACGGACATCTTGAGCCGGTACGTGATCGAGCGGCCGTGCTTCTCCGCCTGAATGAGATTGGCGGCGGTCAGCACGGCGAAGTGGGCCGACATCGTCGGCCACGTGACGTCGAAGTGCTCGGCCAGCTCTCCGGCGGTCATGGGCCGCACCTTGAGGAGCTGCAGCACCTGTCGCCTCGTGCCATCGGACAGCGCCTTGAAGACATCAGCCATGTTTGGATATTTAGCCAAACATTGAAGCGATGCCAAGATGGGGGAGCCAACCTCTTACGCGGCCACGGCGGCGAGCGGTATGCTGACGTCTGCATGGGAGCGCGGGACGGTGCTGGCGCCTTCATGGCCGGCAACAGTAGCACACCTGCACGAGCGGTTCCGAGTCTTGCCAGCGTTCATTCCGCCCCGCGGTACATTAGCGCGAGCAAGTGAGGGCCGTCCCGCGTGACAGCGCCAAACGAAAATGAGCTTTCGGAGCACCAATGGGTGCAGCTTGCCGCGCACGTGGGGGCCGAGTACCAGGCCGACGTCATCGTGTTTCATGGTGCAATTGGCCACGGCGGCGCCGACAACCTCATTCGCATCGCGAAGCGACCCAATAGGCGAAAGAACGTCCTGCTTCTCTTGACCACGCGAGGCGGATCCGCAGACGCCGCCTTTCGAATGGCTCGCTGTCTCCAGACTCACTACGGCAAGCTGATTCTCTCCATCCATGACGCGTGCAGGAGCGCGGGCACACTGGTGGCAATCGGCGCTGACGAGATCGTGCTCTCTGATTTTGGACAGTTCGGCCCGCTGGGTATGCTACTCGACTCGAGCGACACGATGCTCGAGAGCACTTCGGGATTCGATGTCGCCCAGGCGCTGATTTCGCTCAACGAGCACACCTACCTCTATTACGAGAAGGCGCTCGCCCGTATTCGCAGGGAAAGTCGCGGGCTGATTCCAACCAGGCTCGCGGCGCAAATGGCCTCGAGACTCGCCCTGGGCGTATACAGCAACATTTATCAGCAGGTCGATCCCGGGCAGCTCGGCCACATTGAACGCGCCATGCAAGTCGCAAGGGAGTACGGCGAAAGGCTCAAGCGACACAACCTGCGGGAGGGAGCGATGCAGCGGTTGGCTGCCGGATATCCCTCGCAGAGTTTCGTGATCGACCTGAAGGAAGCGAAGACATTGTTTCACCACGTCAGAGGGCCTTCCTCGATAGAGGAGGAGCTCGGCGAGTGCATCTCCGTCGTCACGCGGGATGCCACGGATGATTCGTATGTCGAGCTGCTCAACCCTTAGCCACGCTTGCTCAAGGCGCAGCTGGCGCATTGACGACCGGTTGGTCAGCGGCGGCCGTACGCACCGGCCTTGCCTCCGCGGTCACTTGAGTGCCGCCGCCGGGCCGCGACCAGACTGCGAGGCTACCGCCGACCAGACGGAGGCGTTCTCGCATCGCGGCAAGCCCGAGGCCGCCCGCTGCAGTCGAAGGATCAAAACCGGTGCCGTCGTCCCGAATGATCATCCGAAGCGTCGTTGCGTCACCGGTGAGTCCTACCTCGACGCGACTAGGGTGGCCGTGCCTGAGGGCATTGCTCAAGGCCTCTTGGGCTACGCGATAGAAGCACAACGCGCGCTCGCGGGCGACGAGCAACCGATCTCGATCGGTCCAGAACTCGACGACCACCCCGTGCTGCTTGGACAATTGCTCGCAGAGCTCCCGCAACGCCGCGGCCAGGCCGAGCATCTCGAGCTTGCTGGAATGCAACTGGTGGGACATGTAACGAACCGAGGTCATGATCTCGGTTAGTTGCTGCCCCTGTTCGTGCGCGGAGCGACGCACGGCTGTGTCGCTGGCAGGCGCGTCGCGTTCGAGCGTGGCGAGCTCGGATGACACCAACGAGAGCCGCTGCAAGACATTGTCGTGGAGCTCGCGGGCAATGTGCCGCCGTTCCTCTTCACTCGCGGTGATCAGGCGGCCGCTCAAGTGTCGCACGGTCGAATCCGCCCTCTTGCGTTTGCGGCGTTCGACGAGCAGCGCAGCGATGACGCCAAGCAGAACGACCATGACCGCGGCGACCGCCAGAATGTCCGACCGATATTGTTGCCAGACAGACGGGGGGCGGAAACGCACGATCGTGCCCGGCGGGAGCGCAGCGTCGGGTATTTTCCAGCGTTGGAGTTGTCGATAGTCGACGATCAACTGCGTCATGGAGGCCCGCTCGATTGGCAGACCCGAGGCCGCTCCTCGTTCCGCGACCTGCAGTCCCAGTCTCGCGCTCTGGTTGACGAGCGCATTGAAGTCGAAGATCGCACCGCCGACGATCCCGCACCCTATATACGTGCTGTAGGTGCCGAACACGGGCGCGCTCGACGCGGACACGATGACGGGACATATTCGCCCAGGCGAAAAGGATTGTCCAGTCGCATCCTCGAGGATCCCTGCGTAGATGACGACGCTGTGCGAGGGCAGGCGGCTCAGTCGCTCCAGTATCTCTGCCACCGACAAGTGGTCGAGGTAGGTGATGTCGACCCTGCCGGCGAAGCGCTTGAAGTCCTGCTCGGCGAAGCCACGCCAGCTCTCTTCCTGGGGCTGCGCCGACCCGACGTAGAACACCTGCCGCGTGTCCGGCAAGAGGCGCAGCGCCAGATCCAGCGTCGCCCCGTAGTCAATGCTAAAAGCAACGCCCGTTACGTTGGGTGGAAGCGTCGGGGGAAGTTCCCGGAACTGCACGAAGGTGAATACCTCGGGCGTCCGGGGCCACAGCTGCGCACCCCGGTCGAGGAACAACGTCAGCGTCCGTAAGCCGTCCGTCATCACCAGGTCCATCTTTTTGCCCGCGAATCTCCTGGCGAGCCTCTCCGCGACCTGGCCTTCGCTCTCGGGGAATCGTTCGTCGAGGAAGTACTCGAAGAGCTGATACCTGGTCTCCGGCGCGAATGCCTTGCGCAGTGCGGCTGCGTACAGGAGCTCCGCCGGCTGGTTCGCGCTGCCCTGATGGAGCACTAATACGTTGTGAGGGCCCTGTGCCCGCGACGGGGCGGTACCGACCAAGGTGGCGATTGTCGACAAGAGCACAACGCGTCGGGTGATCACGAGCGTACCTCAACGCCGGCTGTGGAGCGGTCACGGAGGACGATCCGCCCACCTGAGCACTCGAGAAGGAACGGTGCCTGACGCGCCGTGGAATCTCGACTGCCCGCTATTCGCTATCTCGTAGTCAATCTATGCGCCACTTTCTGGCGCGGCGAGCGGCACGATGAGCAAAGCCGACCAGTCGGTTCACTTCGCGGCGTGTACCGTTTCCGGTGCCGGCGCGGGTGCCGGCGCAGGTGGCGGCTCGAAGTCGTGCTCGGGAATCGCGAAGCCCTTCGCGAAGTCGGGATCGCCCTCGTCGCCCAGTGCGCGCTCGGCCACATACTGCCCCATCACCGGTCCGAACTTGAAACCCTCGGCGTTGCCGCCGCCCGCGATGAGCAGGTTGGTGATCTGGGGGTGCCGCGCGACGATGAAATTGCGGCTCGAGCTGATCTCGTAATGGCAGGCGTGCGTCAGGTTGAGCGGGGCCTCCGCGAGCGCCGGGAAGCGGTGCGCCACGAACCGGCGCGGGCCCGCGATCTGGGTGTCGCTCGACCAACGGTCGCTGAGATCGGGATCGAGCTGCGCCGGAGGCACGGGCGGTCGCTGGGCCAGACTGCGCCGCGGACCCGGCGCGCGCTCGCTCCCGCGGACCCGAAAGCCGACGCTGTCCACCGGGAGCGCCGGCCATCCGGTGACACCCGGGAAGTTGTACGTGGGGAGGTTGGGATACGTGAACCGCTCGTCGTTCACCGGCGTGCCGAAGTAGCACACGTAGCCGAGCGGCGTGCGCATCTTCTCGCCGAAGATCTCCGGGAACGTCTTGCCCAACCACGGTCCGGGCGCGAACACGTACGACTCGGCGCGCAGCGTCTGTCCGGTGTCGAGCGTGACCTCGGAGATGCGACCCGACGTCGTCCTGAAGGGAATCTGGACGCGTCCGATGACGATCCGGCCGCCCAGTCGCTCGAAGGCCGCGGCCACCGCCTGGCACCCGCGCCGCGCACGCACCACGCCGGCGTCGGGCTCGTACATCACGACGTTGATGTCGTCGATGGAGATGACGGGGAATTCCTTCGCCACGTCGCGTGCGTCGAGCACCTGGTAGGGGATGTGGTGCTTGTCCCACCACTTTTTGGTGTTGATGAGGAACGGCTCCCAGTCCTCGCGGAACATGAGGTCGCCGGTCGTGTGAAATAGGTTGAGGCGCATGTCGCGTCCCCACTCGTCGTCGAACGCGCGCCAACGCTTCATCGCTTCCCGCGCCCACAGCATCCACAATTCCTGCTTGTCGGGGTCGCGATCGCCGTACGACGAGCGCACGCCACGGCTTTCGTCGCCCGATGTCGCGCGCGCGTTGCCGGGACCGTACGCATCCACGAGCGTGACCTTCGCTCCCATGCGGCGCAGATGGAGCGCGGTCCAGCCGCCCCACGCGCCGGCGCCGATCACGATGATGTCGGGTGAGCCGCCGACGAGCGGGATGCGCCGGTGCGGCCGGATGCCCGGAACCGCGGGATTCTCGGCCCCTACGCAGCCGCCGAGCATGAGCAGGCCGGCACTCGCCCCGGCGACTTTGAGAAAATCGCGGCGCGGAAGTCCGGAGTTCTCGGCCATGACGTCGCCCTTGTGGTGAGGCGCTGGTGGTTTGTGGTTTGACTACTCTCTACTTTCTGTACTTCTACTTTCTGGCCGCCGAAGGCGGCTAGTCGTGCAAACATGTCGAGGGTGCGGGCCGAGGTCAAACGGCGCTGTGTCATCCCGAGCGCAGCACAGTGCGATGCCGATCTTCGCTCAGGATGATGCGGTCCGGCCCTACCGACCCCCGATACCACGCGTAGATTGGGGGCCGTCGCCGGAGCCACCAGCCGGAGGAGGTTCGATGCGCGCACAACGCCCGCTCGTTGCCGTCGCTCTCGTGTTCTCGCTCGCCGCATGCAGCAGGGAGAAGCCATGGCGCGATCCACCCGGCGCCCACATGGTCCGCGCCGTCTATCAGCCCGGTGCGCCCCTCGACCTGCGCCCCGGCCCCAGCCCCGAAGCGGTGAGCGCACTCAACGCATTGTTCCCCGCGGCGACATACAGCGACGACCAGGCATCGGCCGGCAGGCAGATATACGATTCCACCTGCGCGCACTGCCACCCGTCCGGTCAGCTCGACGGCGCCACGTTCGCCAATTCGTGGAAGAACCGGCGCCTCTACGACCTCTATTCGCTCGATCAGCAACACGATGCCCCTGGACCGGCCGGGGAGCCTGACGGACAGTCAGTACGTGAACGTGATCGCGTACCTCCTGCAGCGAAATCAGGTGCCGACCGGCGCTGCGAAGCTGAGCACCGACACGTTGGGCATGAAGAAGATTCGCATTGACGTGGGCGGAGCCGCTGCTGCCACGGCCACTGGAGGCCAATGATGCATGCCCTGAGTCCGCGCTTCGCCGCGTTGCTGGCTATCGCCGCGCCGCTCACCCTGGCGGCGCAGGCGACAATGCAGCCGGTGAACGACCTGCCGAATCCCTATCGCACGGTCGAAGGCTGGGCGAAGCTGCCCGAGGGACGCACGTGGGGCTCCACGAGCGCGGTGGCGATCGATCGCGACGGGCGGAGCGTGTGGGTCGCCGAACGCTGCGGCGCGAATGGGTGCGCCAATTCGCCCCTCGACCCGGTCCTGGAGTTCGACCCGGACGGGAATCTCGTGAGGCACTTCGGCGCCGGACTCATGATCTCGCCGCACGACATCTTCGTCGATCGCCACGACAACGTGTGGGTGGTGGATTGCGCTTGTACCTACGGCCGGAACGCGCCGCCCGTAGAGTCACCGCCACGGGGCCACCAGATCTTCGAGTTCAGCCGCGACGGCAAGCTGTTGCGCACGCTCGGCGTGCCGGGCGGAAGCCGCGACTCCATCTTCTTCCAGCCCAACGCCATCTATGTCGCGCCGAACGGCGTCTTCTTCGTGGCCGAGGGCCACTCGTCGGCGCCCGGCAGCGTCGCTCGGCTGCTCAAGTTCTCGAGCGACGGAAAGCTGATCAAGACGTGGGGCTCGTTTGGCAGCGGACCGGACGATTGGGATCAGCCGCACGCCCTGGCCATGGACTCACGCGGCCGCCTGTTCGTCGGCGATCGCGGCAACAACCGGATCAAGATCCTCGATCAGGACGGCAACCTGCTCGACACGTGGTACCAGTTCAGCCGCCCAAGCGGGATCTGGATCGACGCGCACGATAACATCTACGTCGGCGATTCCGAGTCGGGCTCGGTGGGTTCCGGCCGCTCGCGCCTGTGGAAGCGCGGCATCCGCATTGGCAGCGCGAAGACGGGGCAGGTGACAGCGTTCATTCCCGACCCCGTCGAAAACGCCACCAACACCAGCGCTGCAGAAGGCGTGGCGGTGGATTCGCGCGGCGTGATCTACGGTGCCGAGGTGGGGCCGAAGGATCTCAAGCGGTACGAGCGGAAGCCATAGGAGACATGGAGGTTGGACGCTCGACGTTAGACGTTGGAAAGAAACCTCGGGGCCAGCAGTGGTGCACTTCGCTGGCCCCGAGGTGTGTTTCCCAACGTCCAACGTCTAACGTCTAACGTCTAGGTCATGGCAACTTCAGCGCCACCAGGCTCGTATGCGCGCCCTGCCCGGTGGCGAACACAATGTACTGCTTCCCCTGGTGCATGAACGTCATCGGCACCGCGGTCGTGCGCGACGGGACCTGCACCGCGCCCACCTGCTTCCCTGTCTTCTTGTCCACCGCGAACAGCTGAGACGTCGGATCGGGGCCCGAGGCCGGCGCGCCGCGCGCCCTCCCGCCACCGCCCAAGCGTCCGGTCCCGTAGATCACCAGCGTCTTTGTGGTGATCACCTCCGGCTGGCCGTTGAACACCGGCACCGGCGGCAGAGCGACTCCGGCAAACAACGGATCCGTTGTCTGCGGCTTCGCCATCACTCCCGCGTTAGGCATCCACCACACCTTGTCCCCGCTGTTCAGGTCGTAGCCGGTGATGCCACCGAACTCCCGCGGCTTGAGGATCGACACGCCGCCGATCGTCGTGGGCACCCGAGCACCGAACGCGGGGCGCGAGAAGAGCACGGTGTCGGGCACGTAGTTCGCGGGCTTGGGGAGTGCGCCTATTAGGCCGCAACTGTTGTGCACTTGGCTGTACTGGAACTCGGAGCAGGGATCGTGCACGATCTCCATTGTGTTGAGCCCCGTTTGCGCCGCTACGTAAAGCATGCCCGTCGTCGGATCGGCAGCCGCACCGCCGTCGATGTTCACGCCGCCGCTCGCGCCCGGTGCATACCACGAGCAGTCGTAGTGACCCGGCCCCGATCCGTCGGCTGATGACGCGGGGATGTAGTACGGACCCATGCGGCACCGTTTGGCGAGCTTGAGCGCCGAGTCCTTGATCGCCGGCGTGTAGTCGATGAGATCGGATTCCTGCAATCCCTGCTGCGCGTACGGCGCCGGCTTGCTGGGAATCGGCTGGGTGGGCCAGCTCTCTTCCCCCGGCACCTCGCTCTTCTCGACCGGCGTCTCCGGAATCGGCCAGATCGGCTGTCCGGTCACGCGATCGAGCACGTACACCCACCCCTGCTTCGTCGTCGCGGCGATGATCTTCCGCGGGCGACCGTCGACGGTGACGTCGAGGAGGTTGGGCGCCATCGGGAAATCGTAGTCCCAGATGTCATGGTGCACGGCCTGGAAATTCCATTTGCGCTGTCCGGTCTTCACGTCGATCGCGACGATGTTGTTCGCGAACAGATTCGCTGCCGGGACGAAGGCCGCCGTATTCGTCGTTGAGTCCCTCGCCCACGGGGATGTAGACCAGCCCCAGCGCCGGATCGGCGGTGTAGGTGGCCCACGCGTCTGCCTTGCCGACGCCGGCCGTGCCGATCTTCGTGCCGTTCTTCCACGTCTCAGCGCCGAACTCGCCGGCCTGCGGGATGAGATTGAATTTCCAGAGCTGTCTGCCGGTGCGCACGTCGAAGCCGCGGATGAAACCGGGCACGTTACGGATACGCAGGGGGAAGTACCCGTGGATGGCGGAGTTGCCCACGACGACCACGTCGTTCACGATGATCCCCGGCGAGCTGCTGGCGATCTGTCCCCGCGCGGGATCGATGCCGATCGTGCCGTCGGCACCGGTCTTCGTCGTCGAGTCCCACTTCTCGCCCGGACGGGCTTTGCGCGCCGGCGCGGCCTCGGAGATGATCAGCGGACCCGAGTCGTCCACTGCGAGCGGTACGAGCGGTAGGCCGAGTCCCTCCTCGAGATCCACGATCCCATTCTTGCCGAAGCTTCGGATCGAGCTTGCCGGTCGTCGCGTCGATCGACACGAGGTGGTAGCCGGGCGTGATGACGATCACGCGCTCGGCATTGCCGTCGGTCCAGTACATCAAGCCGCGGCCAGAAAACTGGCGAGGAGCCTTCTGCCACCGAATGCCTTCGTCCATGCGCCAACGCCAGAGCAGTTGGCCCGTAGCCGGATCGAGCGCGAACGCGTCGCGATGCTCCGTGGCCACCGTGAACAGCCTGCCGTTGGCGTAGAGCGGTGTGCTCCGGAAATACTCGTCCTCGCCGTACTTCCCGACGTCCAACTGCCAGGCGACCTGCAGCGAGTTGAAGTTCGAGGCGTCGATCTGGTCGAGATCGGAGTAGCGCGTGCTCCAGGCGTCGGCACCCCAGAAGCGCCATTCGCCGGGCTTGTTGCCGCGCTCCAGCCCCGCGGCGCTTTGCGCGCCAACGGCGGTCGCGGCGAAGAGCCCGAGGCCGCCGAGCACGGCGAGGAGACTCGTGGTGCGCGAGCAATCATGGAGACTTCCCTCTGGTGGTGGAGGTTGCGGGACTGCTCTTTGCGTCGATCCGGATCTGTCGCAGCGCGGTCGTGTCGGGTACCAGCTCCGTTGGCCCGGCCGGCATCTGGTTCATTTTCAGCAGGTAGGCCACCACGTCGGCCACGTCGTGCGGATCGAGGCTGCCCGGATCGTTCTTGGGCATGTTCGTGGCGACGTACGTGAACAGGTCGGCGACCGACTTGTGCAGCCAATACGTGGCGAACGTGGCGCCCGTGTGCGACGCCGGCGTGTGGCATCCGCGGCAGCTTCCCGAGTACACGTCTCTGGCCGCGCGAGGCCTGCTCCGCGGTGTAGATGCCGCTCAGCGTCGTGGTCGTCGCGCCGGCGTGTCGGCGCCGCGGTATCGGTCTGCGCGTCGGCATGGCGCCCGAACGCGGCGGCACCCAGCGCGACGGCGATGACGGTCAGGGCGCGTCGCACCGGTTTGTGGGGGCGACGCCATGCGTCGCCCAAGCCCAAGGGTAGGCGTAACATCATGTCAGGTTTCAGTCCGTCCCCGCCAGAGCGGCGGCGCCGTCCCGGTGGCGCGCGAGCCGGCGGTACAGCTCGTACGTCGCCCAACCGGCGCCGGCGACGCACGATCAGCAGCATGGCGGCGCGCATGGCGCCGGCGGCGAATTCCGCGTCGAGCGCGGGCAAGGTCAGCTCGTACCGCGACAGCACCGCCCACCGGTCGAGCATCCAGTGCCACGCCGTGTGCGCCACGAACGCCGAGAGAATGATCGTCCCCATCCGCTCGGCCACCGCGTGCCGGAACAGCCAGTTCAGCGCGGGCACAGCGAGCGCGAGGACGAACAACTGCCCCAGCTCCACGCCGAGGTTGAACGACAGCAGCGACGCGGCGAGGTGCGCTCCCGCGAACTGCATGCGACTGGCGCAGCGTGAAGGAGAAGCCGAAGCCGTGCACGAGTCCGAACCCGAACGCCACCAGCCACCGCCGCTCCAGCTTGGCGCCCACGATGTTCTCGATCGCCATGTATACGATCGACGCCGCGATCAGCACCTCGATGAGCGGCGGGAACCACAGGGCGCTCGGCGCGAATCCGCTCGCCGACGCGATGAGTGTGATCGAATGCGCGACGGTGAACGCGGTCACGATCGCGATCAGCGGGCGGAGGCTGCGGAACGGGATCACCAGACAGAGCAGAAACAGCAGGTGGTCGGTGCCGCTCGGGATGTGCTCGAAGCCGAGCAGCGACGAAGCGCGCCGCGGCCTGATACCAGCTCGGGTCGAGGTGCACGAGCCCGGGATCGCCGAGGTACTCGAAATCGCGCTCGCCGCCGCCCGGCAGCACGAACCGCAGCACTGTCGTGGTGCGCACACCGAGGCGCGCCAGGGTCGGCTCGATGGAGAATCGCGAGCGCCGCGTCACGGATCGGATACTCGAGCTCCACGTCGAGCATCGCCTGATTCCACATCAGCTCGGTGGCCGTCGCGGCGGGGCCACCGGACACGTGGGCGAGCGCGGCCTCGTACGTCGTGAACGAGCGGTCCGACGGGAGCGAAACCCGGGTCGCCACGACCTTTGGCGCGCCGAGTCGCTCGGCGCCCTCGTACATGCGGAGGTCGTTGGCGATCCACACCCTGGCCGCGTCGCCCAGCAGTGTCCCGTCGGCCAGGCTGTCGAGGTCGAGATAGCCGGGGCCGTGCATCGGGAAGTTGCACGTCGCGCATGGCTGCGAGCGGCACGCGCATCACCACGCGTAACGTGTGCGCCTCGGGCTTCACGAAGGCGAGCACGGTGACGCTGCTCGGAATGTCGTGAGCCCATTGCGTCGCCGGCAGCGCCAACAGGCCTACGAGAGCCGCGGCGACAGCCAGGACTGGACGATGGAGTCTGCCCGGCCGTACTATCACGGCCACGATTATATCGGCTGGTCCTGAAAGCGGACAGGCCGGCGGGCCCTGCGGGTCCGCAGAAAGTCGAAAGGAGAAAGCAGAAAGTAGAGATGCCGGATCCTGTGGCTTCGGCTCGCGATGACTGGAGGTCGAATGAACAGACGGAGTCTATTGCTCGGTGGGTTGCTGCTGCTCGCGCCTCAGGCCCCGCGCTTCACCGCCGACCCCATGTGGCCCAGGCCGATGCCAAACCATTGGATCCTCGGCTCGGTCACTGGCGTAGCGGTCGACGCGCGCGACCACGTGTTCGTCGTCAACCTCACCGACACCTTCAACCAGCGTACCGAGACCGGGCTCGAGCTGAACCCGCCGTCCGCCGAGTGTTGCATGCCGGCGCCGAATGTCATCGAGTACGACGCCGCCGGGAACGTGGTCGGCCACTTCGGCGGCGAGGGCAAGGGCTACGACTGGCCCGAGATGAACGCCGGCGTCGCCGTGGATCCGAAAGGCAACGTGTGGATCGGCGGGCAGGGCGGGGCTGATTCGCGCATCCTGAAGTTCGCACCTGACGGGAAGTTCATCGCCCAGTTCGGCGAGGGCGCGGCCAGCGCGGCGGCGGCCGGCAACTCGCGCGGCGGCGATACCGCGTACGGCGGCGTGTCGCGATCCTCGGCGCCCCAGCTTCGCACCCGCGGCGCAGTTCGCGTGCCCGCGCAGCCAGCCAACAGCAACAGCACGACGACGTTCGGCGGTCCCGCGCGCTTTTCCTTCGATGCCGGGACGAACGAAGCCTACGTCGCCGACGGATATCGCAACCACCGCGTGGCCGTGATCGACATGACCAGCGGCGCGATCAAACGGTACTGGGGCGCCTACGGAAAGAAGCCTGACGACGCGGCGGTCGCGAAGTACGATCCGTCCGCTCCGGCGCCGGCGCAGTTCGGCGTCGTGCGCTGCGCCGCGCTCTCCGCCGACGGCTACGTCTACGTGTGCGACTCGAACAACGACCGCATCCAGGTCTTCACGCGGCAAGGGAAGTTCGTGAAGGAAGTACGCGTGGCGTCGCAGACGCTCGGCGCCGGCTCGGTGTGGGACATCGCGTTCTCGCGCGATCCCGCGCAGCGGTACCTCTACGTCGCCGACGGCATGAACGAGGTCGTGCACGTGCTCGACCGCCGCTCCCTTACCGAGCTCACTAGCTTCGGCGACGGCGGCCGCCAGCCGGGGCAGTTCTACGCCGTCGACGCGATCGCCGTGGACTCCAAGGGCAATCTGTACACCGCCGAAACCTACGAGGGCAAGCGCGTGCAGAAGTTCACGTTCAACGGAGTGGCGCCGGTGACGACGGCGAATGCCGGCACCGTGTGGCCGCCGTCGGCACAGGGGGCCCGGCCATGATCCGCGCCCGCCGCCTTGTCTTTGCCGCCGCGTTGGGCGCGACTTTCGTCGCCCTGGACGCAGGCCAGCACGCCCTCGAGGCCCGTGCGCGCTCGCATGACGTCACCGCCCCGCGTTTCGAGGTCGACCCGCTCTGGCCCAAGCCGCTGCCCCACCACTGGGTGCTCGGCAACGTGATCGGCGTGGGCGTGGACGCCAACGACCACGTGTTCATCGTCCACCGCAACGATACCTTCGACGCGCAGACGGAGATCGGCGCGGCGCAGAATCCGAAGCTCAGCGACTGCTGCGTGCCGGCGCCGCCGGTGCTGGAGTTCGATCCTGCGGGCAATCTGGTGAACGCGTGGGGTGGCCCGAACAAGGACTACGATTGGCCCGCGTCGAACCACGGCATCTCCATCGATAACAAGGACAACGTGTGGATCGGCGGCAACGGCACCTGTCCGCCGCCCGGCAAGCCGGATTGCCCGGCGGGCACGATCGACTCGTTCATCCTCAAGTTCACCCACGACGGCAAGTTCCTGATGGAGATCGGCTCGCCGCACGCGACGGTGAACAGCAATGCCAGGGACCACTTCGGCCGCGTGGCCAAGATCTCATTCGACGTCGCCGCCAACGAGGCGTTCATCGCCGACGGCTACGGCAACAAGCGCGTCGCCGTGATCGACATGGACAACGGGAAGATCAAGCGCTACTGGGGCGCGTACGCCCACGTGCCGTCGGACTCCAACCCGGGACCGTACATTCCCGGCGCGCCGCTCGACCCGCAGTTCCGTAACCCCGTGCATTGTGCCGAGCCCTCGCACGACGGGCTCGTGTACGTGTGCGACCGCGTGAACGACCGCATCCAGGTCTTCACCAAGCCAGGCCAGTTCGTGAAGGAGCAGATCATCAAGCCATTTACGCGCGGCGACGGCTCCGTCTGGGACATCGCGTTCTCGCGCGATCCCGATCAGAAGTACATCTATCTCGCCGACGGCAAGAACGAGCAAGTCTACGTCGTCGACCGCCAGTCACTGGACATCATCACCAGCTTCGGCGACGGCGGCCGCCAGCCCGGCCAGTTCTTCGCCGTGCATAGCATCGCCACGGATTCCAAGGGGAACATCTACACGACCGAGACCTACGAAGGAAAGCGCGTGCAGAAGTTCGTCTACATGGGGATGGGCAGTGTGGCGGAGCATCAGGGCGTGGTGTGGCCCGGCCGAACCTCGGGGCAGGGAGGGAATTGAGGGGGTGTCGGATCATCCTCGCGTGCCGACTGACCAGCCCTTGAGTAGCCGCTCAGCGGGGAGGACCGAAGCCATGGCTCGCATTGCGCAACGCCTGGGGGATCCGATCGGCCGGTAACTCATCGCCATACAACCGGGCGAACAAGCGACGGCGCAACTCGTCCGGCGGCAGATCAGATGGGAACGAGGCCAGGACCATCGTGCGCGCGGTGTCGAACATGAGCGTACCCATTATGAACCGGTCTGCAGGCGAACGCGCGAATAGCATGTCGCGGTAGCGCTGGACGATCTCAGGGGCGGTGTCCATCATGTCCGTCGTCGGTGGACCTCCCCCCAAATCTGCTCGAGTGCCAGCGTGCGGACCCATGTCTCAATATACCCGTGATCCACCGTGGCGTTCAGCAGTGCACGCACATCGCGAATCTGTGCATCGGAATGTGATTCACGGGCCCAGAGCAGCTTCGCCAGCACGAGATCGTCCGCCGACACGATCCAGATTGAAAAGTCTCCGATCGCCACTCGCCGCCTGCGTGCAAACTCCACCTCGCGAAAATGGTCTCGCTTTCTCGGGAAGATGTCGACTTTCGTGACGCTTGCCTGCTCGATGAGGTTGAACGACGAGCGGTCTCGTACGGCGTCGGCGACCGCGATCGGTGACACGTAATAGCGCGCCTCGAAGATCGCTACGATCCGCTCGATGTCGGCCCGTTCAAGGTCCGCGACCAGATCGATGTCGCGAGTCATACGCGGCATGGCATAGTAGTTCATGGCTAGGGAGCCTGTCAGCATGTACGGAATGCCAGCGTCCTCGAAACGCGCTGAGACATTGCGCAGGACATCAAGCTCACCAGGCAGTGCAACGTTCATCGGGCGACGGGCGAGGGACGGCCGCGAGCGCGCGGAGCGCGTCAGGTCCCAGCGATGAGTCGCTCGAACCGCGGATTCCCGCGAAGCGCGGCCCACGTGGGATCGATGCGGAGCCAGGCCGGAGTCATGTAGAAGGGGATCTTCATGAGCGGCTCGAGCACGTCCAGCGCTCTCTCCGGCTGCCCGGACGTGAGATACACACGTGCCAGCATGTATTGGATGTAAGCGCCTACGCGGGCATCCTTGCTGACCGGCATGAGCGCTGCACCACGCTCCGCCTCCCGCATTGCCTCGGGCGAGCGGCCGAGGTAGGCGAGCGCGAGCCCCATGAATGCATGGCGCGACGGATCGTCGGGGCTCGCCCGTAGCTGCGACTCGAACTCGATGCGTGCCGAGTCCGCGTAAATCCGGGTGCGCACACGATCCCCATGCAACGCGGAGACCTCGGCAAGCACGGTCGCCCAGGTGGCGCGGTCGCCGTCGAACGCGTCGGGTCCCAGCGTCAGCAGGCGTGCCTGTTGGGCGGTGTCGAGAACCCAGTCGAGGTCCCAGTACGTACCGAAATACGCGACGACCGCCGACTGGTCCATCGTCGGTGGCACGGCGTGGATCACCTGCTGCGCGCTCGCTAAGCTCCCCTGCGCCAACGCCAGCATCGCGCTCGACTCGATGAAGTTCAGATTGTCCGGACGCAGCTCGAGCGACCGCGCGCAGGCGGGTGCGGCGTCGGTGAGTTGGCGGCGCCAGCGTTGGATCTCGCAGTATCGCGAGAACGTCGGCGCGTCGCGGGGATCGATGCGCATCCCCTGCCGTGCATGGTCCGCCGCCTCAGCCCACCGTCCCATGCCCTGCTCGGCCGACGCCGCTGCGCGCAGGAGCGCGGTGTTGTTCGGCGACCGCGCCAAGCCTGCCTCGGCTTGGCCGAGCGCCGATACCGGATCGCCGCGCACCATGTAGTCAGTGGCCCGCGCCGCATGCGCCTCCGGCAGATCTGGTGCAAGAGCCAATGCCCGAGCAGTCGCGCGGTCAGCCGAGTCCGTAACGGCCGGCGCCGCGTTGCTGTTCGAGACGAGGAGCGAGTACGCATTCCCGAGTCGGGCCCACGCGAGCGCAAATGTCGAGTCCCGTCCGACCGCTTCGCGGAAGGCAGCGATCGCGCCATGAAGAGTCACGGGCGCGTTCCCGCTGCTCATGAGACCGAAGCCGCGGAGGTAGGCGTCGTACGCCCCCAGGTCACTCGTGGGGCGCGCCGCAAGTGTCTGCGTGGCTGCCGGCGTCAGTGCCACCTGGAGCGAGCGGGCCACTTTTTCGGCGATGTCACCCTGCACCTGGAACACGTCCGTCATCGGCGCGTCGAACGGTTCGGCCCACTTGTCGGCCGCTGTCGATGCATCGAGCAACTCTGGACTGACCTGCACGCGACTCGTCCCGCCTGGGCCCTTTGCCCACCGCACTTTCCCGATCAGGAGGTAGCGGACTCCCAGTTCCTGGGCGATATCGCGTGGCGATTTCGTCGTGTGCCGATACTGCGCGGAGCTGGCGGAGCCGATGACTTCGAGGCTCGGAAGGCTCGTCAGTTTGCTCCGAACGGCGTCCGTCACGCCATTGGCGAAGTACGCGTCGGCCGAATCCCCTAGATTGTCGAACGGAAGCACCGCCAGCCGAGTCGCGCCGGACGGCGCTGCCGTTGCCGCCGCGCGGGATCGCCAGGCGAACAGAACGCCGAGGCCGATGAGAAAGCCGAGTGCCAACGAGAGCGCGGCAACCGGAAGCCTGGGCTGGCGGGGACCGGTGACGGCCGCCGGCGTGGTCCGCGAGGATGTGCGGCGCGCTACAGCGCGTTCGGCCACCTCGAGTGCACGCGCGAACTCACCGGCTGTCGGCCAGCGGTCCCCGGGTACCTGGGCGAGCGCCCGTCGAACGGCCGCGTCGACCCCCTCGGGCACCGACGCCCGCATGCGACGCACGGACGGCGGCTCGCTCGACATCATCTTGGCGATCACCGCCTGCGCCGTCGCCCCAGTGAAAGGCGGCTCGCCGGCCAGCATCTCGTAGCACACCGCGCCAAGGGCGTAGATATCGCTCGCTGGTCCAACCGTCCGCTCGCCGCTCGCCTGCTCGGGACTCATGTAAGACGGCGTCCCAACGGCCATGCCAGTCGCCGTTAGCGTGGTTCCTGGTCTAGCCGCCACTCCGGCTGCGAGTGCCCGGGCGATGCCGAAGTCGGCCAGGAGTGCCTGCCCGTCGGAGGTGAGCAGGATGTTCTCCGGCTTCACATCCCGGTGCACGATCCCGCTCTTGTGGGCGAAGTCGAGGGCCAGCGCCACCTCGCGCGTGATGCGGACCGCGTCCTCCAGCCCGACCTGCGCCTCCCGTCGCAGCCGATCACGCAGCGACTCCCCCTTCACGTACGGCATCGTAAACCAGAGATCTCCGGCCGGAGTTTCACCGGAGTCGAGGACTGTCAGGATGTGGGGATGCTGGAGCGTCGCGGCAAACCCGATCTCGCGCCGGAAGCGCTCGGGCCCCAGCGAGACTGAGAGATCCCGGTGTAGGACCTTGAGCGCGACTTGGCGCCCGTGCTTGGTGTCGCGCGCCAGATAGACGGTGGCCATGCCTCCGCGACCCAGCTCCCGCTCCAGCGTATAGCTCGCGCCGAGGGCGGATTGGAGCTCGGGAGGGATCGGGTCAGGCACGCATGAAGGTACGGGCCGCGAGCGGGCCGGGCAATTCACCGGGCGACGGGACGGGTAGTCCGTCAGCGATGGCTGTTGGTATGAGCACGTTCGATGAAGCGTGGTTGCCCGTGTAGCCCTGTACCCCCAACAGTAGGTGTGCCCGTCGTAGGCATGTGCAACTCGATGCCACTAATGGTGACGTATAGCGTCGCCCTCTCCCACCGCCACTGACACGGCGCCCAACCGGGGCATCTTGGCTTCGATGCAAGGCTCCAATCTGTGGTCATGTCGGTGAAGCCCCGGCAGCCGCCGTACGGATCCCTGACGGTCGCCAGACAACTAGTGGACCACATCCGAGTTCCTGGCAGCACGCAAGTCCTAAGTAGCCAGGCGACGGCAGCCTCGCGTGCCATCAACAACTGTGATCAGGTCCACTAGTTTCGTCACATTGATCGCCACCGGTTGCCTGAAGGCTGTGCACGAGATCGCGTGCCCCACACGTCGATCGGAGCGACATCGAGGAAAAGATCTGCCTCTTGGTGCTGCAAAAGCCCGCTATCCGCGCGCGGTTGGAGTGGTCGCTGATCGTTGTTTGCGTTGCTGCGCCGCGAGCGGCGTGGTCGCAGCAAGCCGCACTCAACGGTCAGGTTTCCGCTCTCGCCAATGTGAGGCCCGACTCAGCATTCGTATCGGAGATGGGACTTCGGTACATTCCGGAGCTTACCGCGCAAGGTCCGGTGAGCCGAAGCGACTCGCTGGCTCTCGACCTCTCCCTCAACGGTGTCCTCCTCGAAACCGTGCAAAGCGGGAGTCCCGCACAGCTTGCGGCGCTCCTCGAGCTGTATCGTGCCTGGCTGCGGTTTGCCGCTCACCGATTCGAAACCCGCGTTGGCCTGCAGAAGATCACCTTCGGGTCGGCCACGCTCTTTCGCCCGCTCATGTGGTTCGACCGTGTCGACCCGCGAGATCCTCTGCAAGTCACCGATGGCGTCGCCGGCGTCCTCGCCCGCTACTACTTCGCGAACAATGCCAACATCTGGGCGTGGGGCCTGTACGGTAATAGCACTCCCACTGGGTGGGAATCGTCTCCGACGGTGCACGGAACCGTGGAGTTTGGCGGTCGCGTCCAGGCGCCCGTTCCGGCCGGCGAAATTGGTGCGACGTTCGATCGGCGTAATGCCGATCTCGGAGCCTTGGTCGCTGGCGCCGCCGCGCCCGAAGACCGCTTTGGGCTGGATGGCAAGTGGAACCTGGGTGTCGGGCTGTGGGGTGAGGCGGCGCTCGTGCGCGACGAAACGCATCTGCTACGCACGCAATACCAGCGCTATGCAACCGTCGGTGCCGACTACACGATCCCTCTCGGAAACGGTGTGTATGCCCTGACGGAAACGGCACGGTTCGACGCGCCCAACGTGCCGTTCGGCTCCGGGAGTGGCGCGGTGTTCTCCGGCCTGCTGCTGAACTACTCTATCGGTGTTGTCGATCGTCTGTCCGGTATCGTGTATTCGGACTGGCAAGCGCACCAATGGTATCGGATTCTCACATGGCAACGGACCTACGATATGTGGACGTTCTATTTGTTGGCCTTCTGGAATCCCGCTCAGCCCATCGGACTTGGGACCCCGCCACTCGCCTTTGGAACTCAACCGCAGAGCAGCGCCTTCGCGGGACGCGGGTTTCAGGTCATGGCAGCCTTCAATTATTGATCAGGTGACCGCTCGCGGAGTGACGGATTCGGCGTACATCAACGCCGAGCAACTGGATAAACGGTATCGGCTCGGATCCACGGTACTCACGGCACTGGATCACGTCTCTCTGTCGATTGCGAAAGGAGAATTCCTCGGCTTGGTCGGCCCCAGCGGGTCAGGCAAGACGACCCTGCTCAACATCATGGGCTCGCTGGACGTTCCGTCCGCAGGCCGAGTCAGCGTGCTCGGGAAAGACATCGCATCACTTTCACATCGTGAGTCGGCTCGGCTCCGAAACTACCACATCGGGTTCATCTTTCAGACCTTCAACCTGCTCCCCGTCTACACCGTCTTCGAGAACGTCGAGTTCCCGCTGCTTCTTCAGGGGCTCGGCGCCTCTCGTCGAAAGGCGATGGTGATGGCGACACTCGAGTGGGTCGGCCTGGCAGATCGCGCGGGATCGCGACCCTCCGAGCTCTCCGGGGGGCAGAGTCAACGCGTGGCCATTGCGCGGGCCGTCGTGAAGCGACCGGAGATCGTCCTGGCGGATGAGCCGACGGCCAATCTGGACGCCGAGAACTCGCACCACATTATGAGGACCATGGTGCAACTCAACCGCGAGTTGAGTGCGACCTTTGTCTTCGCGACGCACGACGACAAAGTGATCTCGTACATCCGTCGCAAGATCACGCTGGTCGACGGCCGAGTGGTGGCCGACGAGGGCCTCTAAGCGTGCTCATTCTCAACCTTGCCATACGCAACCTCGTGGGCGCCGGTCTGAGAACGTGGCTGAACGCGATCGCGCTTTCGTTTTCGTTTGTCGTGATCATCTTCCTGCAAGGGATGTACAACGGAATGAACAGGCAGGCCGAAGAAGCCTCGGTCGCCGCGTTGTTCGGAGGTGGACAATATTGGCACGCTGGATACGATCCTTATGATCCGCTCACGTTGACCGACGCACACGGCGTGGTTCCTCGCGCTCTGGACTCGCTCATCCGCGCCAAACGTGCGACGCCGATTCTGATTCAGCAGGCGACGATCTACCCAGGCGGCCACTTTCGTGGTGTGCTGCTCAGGGGGATCTCGCCAGATCAAACGATCTTGACCATACCGTCCGGCGCGCTGAAGACGGGCCAGAGCGGCAGCAACGTGCCGGCGCTCATTGGGGCGCGAATGGCGAAGAGCGTCGCACTCAAGCCCGGCGACGACGTCACCGTACAGTGGCGGGACGTGCACGGCACCTTCGACGCGGTGGACGTGACCATCGCGCAGGTCATGCGCACAACTGTGCAGGAAATCGATAACGGTCAGATGTGGATTCCGCTCGATCAGCTGCAGCGGATGATGGATATGCCCGGCCAGGCAACGTTCGTGGTGTTGCGACCAGGGACGAGTGCCTTGCCGCCCAGCAGCGTGGCCGGATGGACCTACCGGGGTCTCCCGTATCTGCTGCGCGACATTCGAGCGCTCGTGCGGAGCAAGTCGATCGGCGCCAGCATTCTCTATGCTGTCCTTCTGTTCCTGGCGATGCTCGCGATCTTCGACGCACAGGTGCTATCGATTTTTCGGCGTCGCCGTGAGATCGGCACCCTGATGGCGTTGGGGATGACCCGCGCGCGGGTGATTGAGCTCTTCACCGTTGAGGGAGCATTGCACAGCGTGCTGGCCGTACTCCTGGCGACCGTGTTCGGCGGACCTTTGCTCGGATTTGCGGCCGCAACGGGATATCCGATGCCACAGGGCTCGGACAGCTTTGGGCTGGCAATCGGCGAACGGATCTTTCCCGTGTACACAGCAGCGTTGGTCGTCGGGACGACGGTGATCGTGATGCTCGTCACAACGGTTGTGAGCTTCCTTCCCACGAGGCGCATCGCCCGGCTCAAACCCACAGACGCCCTCCGCGGCAGACTGTCGTGGTCGCATTCCTTCTGAAAGGGTTACTCCGGGATCGGTCGCGGTCGCTGTTCCCGGTCCTCATCGTGGCGGCGGGCGTCATGCTCACTGTGTTGATGTACTCGTGGCTCCGAGGCGCGGAAAGCTCAGTGCTGCAGTCGACGGCACACTTCAGCTCCGGGTACCTGCGAGTCACGACGAGGACGTATGCAAGAGATGCCGATCAAATGCCAAATGACGCGGCGCTGCTCGGCGTCGATACGCTCTTGGCTGGACTGCGGCAGCGATTCCCCGACCTGCGGTGGACGCCCCGTATCGGCTTCGGTGGTCTCCTGGACATTCCGGATGCGCATGGAGAGACCCGAGCGCAGGCCCCAGTGATCGGCATGGGTGTGGATCTCTTCTCCCCGAGAAGCCCCGAGCGCACGATCCTTCCGATCTCGAACTCGCTCGTCAGCGGTCGTGCGCCCGATCGGCGCGGGGAAGTCGTGATCTCGGACGAGCTGGCGAGACGTCTAGGCATACGGCCGGGCCAAGTGGCTACACTGATCAGCTCCACGATGGACGGAAGCATGGCGCTCGCGAATTTCACGATCGTGGGGACGGTTCGCTTCGGCATCGGTCCGATGGACCATGGCGCCCTGCTCGCCGACGTCGCTGACGTGCAGTCTGCGCTCGATATGCAGAATGCCGCGGGGGCAATTCTCGGCTTTACTTCGGACGATCTCTACCACGAAGATCGTGCGGATGTCGTCGCGGCGCAGTTCAACGCGGCACATCGCTCCGCCGACGCGTTTGCGCCGGTGATGCAGACGCTGCGAGAGGCGAGCGGGCTCTCGGACCTCCTCGACTACATGGGAGCGGTCCTGAATGGCATCATCGCGGCGTTTGTCGTTGCCATGTCTATCGTGCTCTGGAATGCCGGCCTGATGGGAAGCCTGCGACGCTATGGCGAAATCGGCGTACGCCTCGCCTTTGGCGAGGACAACGGGCATGTCTATCGGACCATGCTTATCGAGGCCCTGGCGATCGGCGTGACGGGCTCGCTCCTCGGGACCTTGCTCGGTCTGGCGGCCGGGTACGCGCTGCAGATCCATGGGTTCGACATGCGACCCTTTTTGCAAAACAGCACGATGTTGATCGGCGATGTCCTGCGTGCGCGTGTCACCGGAGGCGCTGCGGTCATCGGTTTCCTCCCCGGATTGGCCGCCACGCTTTTGGGCGCTGGCATCTCGGGGCTGGCGATTTACCGGCGCCAAACAGCGCAACTCTTCAAGGAGCTCGAAGCGTGAGGTGGTTGGTATGGGGGGCGCTCGCGTGTTCGGCGGCCTCGCTGGGTGCCCAAGCGCCGTCGGGCGAGGAGGTGCTTCGCCACATAGACCAAAACATGTTTGCGGAGCGTCGCGTCATGGTTTCTCAGAATGGTCATCCATGGCCGGCGAGAGACGCGCACGATCGAGGCGAAGTCGTGGCAACGGGGCACAAAGGACGCGTTCACGGAGTACCTGGCTCCAGCCCGAGAGAAGGGGACCAAGATGCTCAAGTTGGACGACAACCTCTGGACGTACGACCCGGGCACTGATCGCACCATCCTCATTTCCGGGAGCATGCTGCGGCAGTCCGTCATGGGCTCCGACCTCTCCTACGAGGACATGATGGAAGACCCGCAGCTGGAGCACTCATACGATGCGACGGTGTCATCGGTCGACACCATCTTCGGCCGCAGATGCTGGGTAGTCGATCTCAAGGCGAAACGGGAAGGTCTTGCCTATGAGACGCGCCGGCTGTGGGTAGATCAGGAGCGCCTCGTGCCCCTCAAGGAGGACCTGTATGCCAAGAGTGGCCGGCTCCTCAAGACGATGCATTTGACCGACGTGCAGCAGTTCCAAGGGCGCTGGCTACCCAAGCACGCTCTCTATCGGGACGTCCTGAAAGAGGGAGAGGGCACCGAGTTCATCATTGAGTCGATCGACTTCGACGCGCCCCTTCCCGAGTACCTCTTCTCAAAGGCGGCGTTGCGCAAGTGAAGTGAGGCAACGAGCCAGCTTACCCGCGAACGACGCTGTGTCGGGCAGATCGTACCGCACGACGCGAATGCACTGTGCCTTCGCCATGCATGTGAGTGGCCCGCGTCAGGCCCGTGCGTGTGGAAAAGGCCGATCCACCTCTCGGCACAGCGCGCGTATGGCATCGCGCCCGGTCATGAGCCCAGCCGGTAGCCCGCCCCCGGGCAGCACCCACTGACCGACCATGAAGAAATGATCCAACCCCGACACACGGTTGGGCAACGGACGAAAGGGTGCGTTCGGCGTCACGACGAACCCTTCCATGCTCCCCTTCCAGTTTCCGGTGAGACGGACAACCGTGGCGGGAGTTGAAACGTCAATCTCCTCGGTCGCTCTCTCAGTGCCAGGGATCCGTCCATCGAAGACTTTGATCACCTCGGCCGCAATGCGTCGCTTCTCAGCCTGGTACGTCGCCCGATCGTTCTCCCACATGCGCACCCAGTGTTCGTAGTTGTATGTGGGGAGAAAGCAGGTGACGGCAGTCTTGCCGGGTGGGGCGAATGTTGGATCGAAGTGGAAAACACGAAACTGGAGGTGATCGAGTGTCGAGGCTGGATCGACCACGATCGGCGTGGCGAGTACCTTGATGAAATGCGCGGGCTCACGGCTGAGATCCTGCTTCACGCCAAAAGACACCTGCAGGTAAGACGGGAAGGGCGCGAGCCGCTCATACGGCCTGGTGGCACGGGCGTCGCGATAGCGCTCCGGAATCCACTCGAAGACCGTCGCGTGACCGTCCGCCGCGGAGATGACCCAGTCAGCCGGGAGCGTTTCACCGCTAGTGAGCTCTACACCAGTCGCGCGCTGGTTGGACACGACTACCCGGCGCACACGCGCGTTGTACCGGATCCGACCACCAAGCGCGCGGAAGCGCCCCTCGATGCCCCTGATCACTGCTTGTGAGCCGCCTATTGGATAGCCCGCATCGCCTTTGCTCGCCCACACAAGGGAAAACACGAGAGCGATGGCCGAAAGATTGGGTGTGGCGCCGCCGTCGAGAAGCCGGCGTAGGAGCGGGTTGCGGAACTCCGCGGCGAATTGCGCGCAGGTCAATCGCGACCACGCGCGGAGCTCGGCGAGATAAGGAAGAGAGCGGAGCATCTGACCCATCTGCTGAAACACGGTATCCTGTGCGACTGGGAGCTCGCATCGGCGCAGCCTCCGAATGCCCGCGGCCAACCGGCGAATCGGGAGATGGTCCTCAGGCGCGACCTGCAACATCGCCGCCTCAGTGCGATCCACATCGCGGTACAACGCTGCGCTGGCGCCATCGGCCGATTCGACTCGCACGAACTCATCACTGTCGATGAAAGTCAGACTGTCGATATCGAACACTTCCTGCCACAGCGCGTGAAACGCGCTCGAAGGGTTCGAACCCAACAACCAGTGCAAACACGTCTCGAACGTGTACTCGCCGCGCTTCCAACTGGTTGCCAGACCGCCGAGCGAAGTCCCCATCTCGAGGATCTCGACGTCGAACCCTGCCTTCGCGGCGTAGACACCGGCGCACAAACCGGCGACACCACCACCGATGATCAGAACGGAGTTGTCGGTCGCACTGCGTGGCGGCGAGCCGATCGCCTGGCGAGTGTCCGGCAATACCAGTGCGGATGTCATGCGCCCTCCTCATGGCCGCGCGGGCCGGTGCGGCAGGCTGCATTGCTTCGTGACCGGTCCGCTCTATCTGTTGGCAGCGATTTATATGGCGCTGGCCGCGTTCGGTTAGTGCCGATGCGTCCAAACGTCTTCCTGCTGATCTTGCTCGGAATTACCATCGGTGCGCTTGTCGCCGAACGCCCTCTGGGGACCTACCGAAACACAAGCGTAAGATAGTTGGGGTCGACTGCAGGCAAAGCGGCGCCCTGCGGGCATTATCCGGCGACCATTCATCACAGAATTGCAACCGGACGTCACGACGACGCGGCCATTGGTGCACCGCGCGTTGACGGCCCATCGCGCGCTCATACCTTGGCCTGACGCGATCTCTGGGAGAGTCCGTGGTTAACGCGCCAGATGGGACTAGGCTGATAGCCGTCACGTTCCTGCTTCTCGCCCCGATTCATCCGCCACCTGCGCACCTGGTGCCAGTGCAGGCAGGCACACTTCGGCTGGTGCAGTTCGTTTCCGACCCATCGGCTTACGACGTGGGCTCGACATTGATCCTCGGTCCCACGGAGTCGCTGCTCATCGACGCTCAGTACCATTGGAGCGACGCCAAGCGCGAGGCGGAACAGATCGCGTCAACTGGCACTCATCTCAAAGCGATCTTCATCACCCACCCGGACGAAGACCACTACATGGGAGCGGCGGCCTTTGTCGAGCGCTTTCCGGGCACTCCGGTTTACATGACCGCAGCGGCCATCGAGGAGTACAGACGCAAGTCGAGTGGCTTCATCCCGGCCGTTCAGCGCTTTGTCCTGCGGTATGCCCGTCTTCTGGCGCCCAAAGAAGCACCGGACAGCCTCGTGGCGCCACAGATCTTGCCCGCGACGAGCCTGTCGGTGGACGGAGCGGCCGTCGAGATCGTTCCCGATCAGCAAGGCGACGTATTGAGACCGACCAACAGCTTCGTGTGGATCCCTTCGTTGCGCGCGGTCATTGCGGGTGACATTGTTTTCAACGGCGTGCACCCTTGGCTCGCCGCATCTAGCCCCGTGTCCCGCGAAGCCTGGCACAGGTCCATTCAACGGATCGCGGACCTTCACCCCGCGATCGTCATTGCTGGACATAAGAGCAGCCCGGACGCGCCCGACACGCCCGACGTGCTAGGCGCGATGAATCAGTACCTCACTGACTTCGATGCCGCGCGCGCGACGTCGTACCACACAAGCGACCTCGTGGCGGCAATGAGAGCGAAGTACCCTCGCTACGCGGTTCCGCAACTGCTCGAGTACTCAGCCAAGGCGGTCTACCACAACGCTGGTGCGTAGCACGAGTGGTCCGTCGTGCTGTGTTCGGTCCGAAGCGTCTAGTAGACACCTAGGTCCTCGCGGCGCGCCACCAGTCGCTCACCGCCTCCTCATGATGGCCGCGGGCTTCCGGGGTCGGCGCGTCGGGCATCCGCCCGCGAGGATGCCCGACGGTGAGACCGACTGTCACTCGTTAGGTCGAGCTCGCGGCTCGCGCCGCCGGCTCGGCGAATCCCCTTCGGCCAGGCGCGGCGCTCTGCGACTTCTGACCAACAAACTCGAGCAGATCCGCGTTGAACTGTGCCTGGTGCGTCGTCATCAGTCCATGCGGCGCTCCTTTGTAGACTTTGTACGTCGCGTTCTTGAGCATCTTCGCCGTCCGATTCCCGCCGACCGCGATCGGCACGACCTGGTCGTCGTCGCCGTGAATGATCAGTGTTGGGATGTCGAACTTCTTGAGATCCTCGGTGAAGTCGCTCTCCGAGAATGCCTTGATGCAGTCGTGGGCCGCGACCAGGCCACACTGCATGCTGAGGAGCCAGAACGCGTCATGCACGCCTTGAGAAACCTTGGCGCCCGGGCGATTGGCGCCGTAGAACAGCGGGCTGAAATCTCTCCAGAATTGCGACGCGTTGGCGAGCAAACCGGCGCGAAGCTGGTCGAATTCCTGGAGTGGAAGGCCATCGGGATTCTTTTGCGTCTTCAACAGCCCGGGAGTCACGGCGTCAACGAGCACCGCCTTGGCGACGCGCTTTGTCCCGTGCCGGCCGATGTACCGCGCGACTTCGCCCCCGCCCGTCGAGTGGCCGATGTGAATGACATTCGTCAGGCCGAGCGTCTCGACGAGCGTGGCGAGGTCGTCCGCGTACGTATCCATATCGTTGCCGGACCACGTTTGCGTCGAGCGTCCGTGACCGCGACGGTCGTGCGCGATCGCGCGAAAGCCGTTCGACGCGAGGAAGAAGAGCTGCGGGTCCCAGGCGTCGGCATTGAGCGGCCAGCCATGGCTGAACACGACGGGTTGGCCTGAACCCCAATCCTTATAGAAAATCTGGGCGCCCTCTTTCGCGGAAATTGTGGGCATTGCCGCCCTCCTGCCAGCGCAGCACGCTGGCGAGTGATCGGTAAGCTCGATAGAGACTCTTTCATGGAACCGCGGCGTGAGCCGTTTCGGTCGCGTACGAGCCGTGCTCGAGATCTTCGAGAATCGTCGGTCGGCTGGGCCGCCAACCGAGACGCGAGCGCGCATGGGCCGAAGTCAGGTGCTGGTCCAATACGAGAGCGTCAGCCAGCATGCCCAGATTGGCTCGCGCCTGCTCGTAGGGCCAACTGACCGTGCGCCCGTTCAAGCCGGCGCCGAAGCTTGCGGCCTTCGCCATATCTCGGACTCGATAGGCCGTTGCATCCGCTCCATTGAAAACCTCGCCCGCTTCGGCATCGGCGAACGCCAACGCGAAGAGGTCCCCGAGGTCATCGACGTGTACCACAGCCCAATGATTCTCACCCGTCCCGACGAAGCGCACAGCGCCGAGTTGCTGCGCGGAATCGAAGAACAGCGAAGGCCGATGTAGCCAGTCGCTCCAATCACAAGGACCTTCATGAGGGATGCCTCCACCTGGCTCTAATTCGGTTCTTGTTGGGTAGTCCGACCCGAGGGGCTGTAGGCGGACCGTCTGCGGCGTGTGTGTAGAAGCATGACCACCGACCTCGGGCCGCATGGGGCGGCCGCAGGCGCCGTCGCGCGCGCGTTTTTGCCTGCAAGTCCATCGCCACCGCGTGCCCACTCGCGTATGGCGTGCTGTTCGGCTTGATGCTTCCCTGCGCCGACCTCAAGCGACCAATCGCGCTGCATCTGGATTCGCCCATTAGTTTCTGCTCGTGCAGGTGAATGCGCGGCGTGTAGTTCGACGCTATGGTTGGTCCGTCGTCGTCAGCGCGGCTGCGCTTGGGGCGACCGTAGCGCTGGGCCCGCTGATTGTTCGGTCGAGCTTCGTCGTGTTCCACGTCGCCGTCGTCCTGAGTGCGGTCTATTGGGGATTGGGACCAGCGCTCCTGACGGGGGTCATCGGAATCATTGGCATCGATTATTTCCTGCTGTCACGGACGCTTTCGCCGAGTATCGCGAACGTGTCGGACCTCATTGTACTCACAGCGTTGGCGGTGACGACGAGCGTGCTCACGCATCGCCTCCGTGCCGGACGCTTGCGTGCCGAACGAATGGCTGCGGAGGCCAAGAGCGCCAACGCAGCGAAGTCCCAGTTTCTGGCCACGATGAGCCACGAGATTCGCACTCCGATCAATGCCGTGCTCGGCTTCGCTGAATTGCTCGATATCGGGATCGGTGGATCGCTGACGGCGCAGCAGCGCGAGTATGTGCAGCGCATCATGGCGTCGAGCCGGCACTTGAGTGGACTCGTGTCCGAAGTGCTGGACTTGGCGAAAATTGAGGCGGGGCGCCTCGCTCTCGCTGACCGGCCGGACCAATTGGAGACTGCGGTGGAGCAGGCTGTGGCCCTCGTGAGGCCGCTCGCCGATGCGCGCCAGCTCGAGCTCGTGACGCGGGGATGCGACGCTGGTCTCGACACCTGGTACTCGGGCGACGTGCAGCGAGTCGAGCAGATCCTCGTCAACCTCCTCTCCAATGCCGTGAAGTTCACGAGCGGAGGAGGTCGCGTCACCGTGACGTGCGTGACGGTTCAAGCCCCTACCGATGCGGCAAGTGTCCCGTCGGTCGGCCCGGGAGGATGGATTTGCGCCCGGGTTGAGGATACGGGCTGCGGCATCGCGCCCGATCAACTCGAGCGCATCTTCGATCAGTTCGTCCAAGGTCGCACCGGCCTCAGCGAGCGCGCGCCAGGCTCCGGGTTGGGGCTCGCGATCAGCCGGCATTTGGCTCGGCTCATGGGGGGCGAGTTGACGGTCGAGAGTGCCCTTGGTGCCGGGTCGACGTTCACCCTCTGGTTGCCTGCTCTCGCCGAGCGCCGACCGACGGAGCCGCTCGGGGACGAGGCGGCGATTGACGCGCGTGACGGCAGCAGCACGGCTCGAGCCGACCGGACCGCGGCGGTGGATCACGGAGGCCTTCGCGCGACCGAGACGCTGTCTTCAGAGACGCTTTAGGGCGTCAGCATGGTTTACTCCTTCAACGATGCCAAGGCGGCCGAGCGGCATGAGACACAGTACCTCGAGTGAGCAGAGCGTCGGGCGTCAGCGCCTTACAGCGCTTCTCGATCAGCGGCCACGCCGGGTGTGCTCGTGTTAGCGCGCGCAGCTAGCGACTCGAGGACGGCGCTCCACTCTGTGCCGGTCGCGCGCAGCGCCACCAGCACGTGGTACACAAGGTCGGCTGCCTCTGCTGCCGACCGGTGCGCGTCTGCTGACGCACAGGCCATGATGAGCTCCGCCGTTTCCTCCCCCAATTTCTTGAGTCGCAGGTTACCGTCGTCCAGCAAGCGCTGCGTGTAACTGCTACCGACCCGCGGCTGTGCCGCTCGACGGCCGATCACCTGCTGGAGGGTCGATACCGCGCACGGCGTGAGCGCGGCATCCCCGAAGCATGACTGCGTCCCCGAGTGACACGCCGGTCCAAGCGGTCGCACGCGCGCGAGAATCGCGTCTCTATCACAGTCAGGCGTCAGCGATACCACACGCTGCCGGTTCCCGCTCGTCGCGCCCTTGTGCCAGAGCCCGCGGGTTCGAGACGTGTAGTGCATCTCCCCGGTCGCGAGCGTCCGCTCGAGTGCCTCACGACTGGCGCATGCGACCATCAGCACGATGCCCTGGTCCGCGTCCTGAATGACGACCGTGACGACACCACCGCCCTTCCCGAAATCGAGCGAGTCGAGATCCAGGTCGATGTCGCGCGGGTTCACCCGGCCACCTCGCACACTGACGACGCAGAGTGGTTCACTCGAACCGGGAGTCCGCGCGAGGCCATGGCCTGCTTCACCTGAGCGATGGTCGCAAGGCCATCGTGCAGAAGGCCGGCGACCAACGCCGCATTTGCCGCCCCGGTGTCGAGGACTGCGCAAACGTGTTGCGCGTTTCCGGCACCCCCGGAGGCAATGACCGGTACCTGAACCGATGCGGCGATCGCCTGCGTGAGAGGAATGTCGTAGCCGCTGCGCGTGCCGTCGCAATCGATGCTGGTCAACAGGATCTCACCAGCCCCGCGATCGACACACTCGATCGCCCACCTGACGGCATCACGCGGTGTCGCCTGCCTGCCCCCATGAGTGACTACGCGCCAGCCCGAGGGCGCCGCTGCCTCTCGCCGCGCATCGATGCTCGCGACGACGCACTGCGTACCAAACCACTCGGCTGCCCGGGTCAGGAGCTGAGGCCGGGCGACCGCCGCCGAATTGACGGCGACTTTGTCCGCGCCGGACCGAAGAGCCATCGACATGTCGGACAGCGACCGAATCCCGCCGCCGATCGTGAGCGGGATGAACACCTGCTCGGCCGTGCGGCGGACGATATCCCATCGGGTCGCACGCTGTTCCGTGCTCGCAGTGATGTCCAGCAAGACAACTTCATCCGCGCCCTCCGCTTCATACGCGGCCGCGAGAGTCGCAGGGTCGCCCACATTGCGCAGCGCCTGGAACTGAACGCCCTTGACGACGCGCCCGTCGGCAACGTCGAGGCAGACGATGAGACGACGCAGCAGAGTCACCTGGGCGTCCGTGGTAACCGGACGGTCTGGCCAAGAATCCGTAGGGGCGACGCATGCGCCGTCCACGCGGACGTCACCGCCCGCGCGTCGAAAAACAGGATGCCCGCCCCCTGTACCGCCGATTCACGCAGGGTCATGATTTCGACACCATACCCTTGGTGCTCCGGACATCGCCGGAGTCACAAAGTGCGTCGGCCACGGCGAGCCCCAGCGCCTTGAAGGCGGCTTCGACCACGTGATGGCGGTCACGCCCCCGGAGGACACGGAGGTGTAACGTCGCGCGTGCGTTGTCCGCGAACGATCGCATCCAGTGCTCGTATAGCGCGCTCGGGAGAGGGCCGCGATAGTACGGCCGCCCGGCGAGATCCAGGGCGACCTGCACGAGCGCGTCGTCCATCGGAATCGTGTGCGTGGCGAATCGCTGGATCGTCGGCGTGGTCAGCTCGGCGACCGCCTCACCGACCACGATGGCTACATCCTCGACCAGGTGATGGCGGAGATCTCCTCGAGCACGCAGGTCCAGATCGAGGGAGCCGTAGCGAGCAAACGTCTCCATCATGTGATCGAGAAAGCGATCCCCGGTCTCCACGCGTGCCTGTCCTACCCCGCGGCTGATCCCCGCCCGGATGTCGGTCTCTCGAGTCGATCGGCGGACACTGCTCGTGGACGGGCGCTCGACGAGAGGCGGCTGAGAAAGGTTTGGTGAGCCGGCAGCGGTCATTGCGTATACTCCCTTACGACGGCACACGGGTCGAGCGCGCCGGTATAGAGTGCCGTCCCGATGACGGCGCCATGCACGCCACACGCGGCAAGCACGGACAGGTCTGCAAGCGTCGTGATTCCACCAGCGGCGTACACGTCGAGCGCGATGGTTTTGCCGACGAGTTGGATGAGAGGGATGTCGGGGCCGTGCAGGAGGCCTTCTCGGTGAACGGCAGTTACGAGCACACCTGCCAGGGGTAGACCCTTGAGCGCACCGAGCGCGTCCACGATGTCGAGGTCGAGCTCAATGGTCCATCCGCGAGTGAGCACCCGGCGCCCTTGCACGTCGGCTGCGACGATCAATCGCCGGGGGAATCGGTCGGCGACGGTTGCCAGCCACATTGGCTCCTCGATGGCCCGACTGCCGACCAGGACGTTGGCCGCACCATGATGCAGCAGCTCGCCGATCTGATCGTCGCTCGACACACCGCCGCCCACTTGGATCTCCCGACACCCGGCGCCATTCAGGATCGCGCCCACAACGGACGCGTTGCTGCCGCGTCGCGTAGCCGCGTCGAGATCGACCACGTGCAGCCGCGAGAACCCAAGCTCGACCCAGCGCCGAGCGACAGCGGTGGGGTCCGGCAGACGAACCACCTCGCGGTCGTAGGAGCCCCCGATCAACTGCACGCAGCTGCCTGACCGGATATCCAGCGCCGGAATGGCAATCATCGAAGCGCCCCGCGACTGCAGAAGTGGGACACCACTTGGCCGATGAACCGCAGGCCGGGAGCGGAGCTTTTTTCGGGGTGGAACTGCACCCCGATGGTATTGCCCCTTCGCACGACCGCGGGAAACCGGCTGCCGCCGGCGGTCGTCCAGGCGGTCACGACATCTCTCGCGGAGGGGTGGCACACGAAGCTGTGGGCGTAGTAGCCCGTCGTCATCCCGCTCGACCGCACCAGGTGATCGGTTACGTCATCGAGCGTGTTCCAGCCCATGTGCGGCACAACGGGCGCCTGCACGCGTCGCACGCGACCGGCGATGAGGCCGATCCCCATGCCGCCGCCCTCCTCGCTGCCATTGAAGAGGAGCTGCATCCCCAGGCAGATCCCCAAGCACGGGAGCCCGTCGAGCAGGCCGTCGCGCAAAGACGTACGCGCGTGAGCGATCCGTGCCGCGGCGTTCGGGAACGCGCCCACACCGGGCAGGATCAGCAACTCGGCGGTCAACGCGAGACGGGGATCTGTGATGACTTCCACAGTGAGATCGAACTTTGCGAGTGCCTTCCCCAACGAGTGCAAGTTGCCGGCTCCATAGTCGAGCATGGCTACGCGCATGGTGCCTCCACATCCGAGGTCTCCGACTGCGCAGCCAGCACGTCCGCGAGGCGCTCGAGGAAGATCTCCATCACAGACCACGGGCCGACCGTGATGCGAATCGCGTCCCCCAACGTCGGCAGACCGATAAAGCACCGGACACCCACGCCGACCGAGGCCAAACCCCGGGTGATACCGGTCGCGTCCATTGTCGGGCACAGGAGGAAGTTCGCCGCGGACGGGAGAGGGTTGAGTCCCAGCTCGCTGAGGGCGAGCGCCAGTCGCTCTCGGTTGACCACGACCTCATGCACCCGTTCCTGCACCCATTCTCGATCGACTCGCAGGGCCGTCACAGCGGCGCGTTCGGCGACCAGGCTCACCTTGTACGGACCGCGCGCCTTTTCGACCTCTTGAATCAGCCGCGCCGCACCGATCGCGTAGCCGATGCGCAAACCGGCGAGACCGAAGGCCTTCGATAGCGTGCGAACGATGAGGAGCCGTTCGCAACTCGCTGTGAGCGAAGCGGCGCTCGCGCCATCGTACTCTGCGTACGCCTCGTCGATGACGGTCGCACATCGGGACCGGTGCAACAACCGGTCGATGGCCCGTCGCGGGACGACTGCGCCCGTGGGATTGTTGGGTGAGCACAGGTAGATAATCCGCGGGTCGGCGGCGGCCAACGCATCGACGTTCGCGCCCCAGTCCGCGGCGATCGCGATTGAAAACGGCGTGAGTGCATTCATCCGGGCCAACATCGGCGCCGTAGCGAAGCTCGGTGTCAGAAAAGCGATCCGATCGCCGGGGTCAGCCAACGCGCGAAAACAGGCATCGATAACGTCGTCAGAACCACACCCGGTGACGATCATGTCGGCGTCGACGCCGACGTAGTCGGCGAGTGCCGCTCGAAGCTCTGCCGCGTAGACTCGGGGGTATCGACTGACACTCTGTGCCGCGTCGACGATCGCACGCGATGCGCCCGGCGGCACGCCCCACAGATTGGTGTTGTCGCGCAGATCGATCCCGATGGAGGCCTGGTCGACGGTGTAACACGCGAGGCCTCGGTAGCCGGCTCGCCCCAGCGACGACGCGGCGGTCATTGCGCGAGGTCCTGATATCGAGCGGCCGCTGCGTGGGCGGGCAGCCCTTCGGCAGAGGCGAGTGTCGCCACGTCTCCACTGAGAGAATGCGCGGCCGCTGGCGAAATCTCCTGGTAGGTCGTCCATCGCACGAAGTCCTCGGTCGAAAGTCCCGAGCGGTAACGGCCGACCCCTTCCGTGGGCAGCACGTGATTTGCCCCCGTCAGATAGTCGCCGAACGTGACAGAGCTCGACGCACCGAGGAACACGCTGCCAGCAGAACGCACTCGCCCCGCGAGCGCGCGCGGGTTAGCGACTGCGATCCAGAGGTGCTCGGGCGCCCAAGTGTTGGAGAACGCGACCGCCTCCTCCAGCGTCGACGTGAGGAGCACCGCGCCGCGTTTGGCGAGAGCTGCCGCTATGGTCTCGCGACGACGCTCGAGGGATAGCAGCGTGTCCACCGCTCTGCTAATCGCGCGTGCCATGGACGGCGAATTGGTCAGGACGACGACCGCCGCACGCGGGTCGTGCTCCGCCTGTGCGAGGATCTCGCGAGCGACCCCGTCGGGACGTGACGAGGCATCTGTGATCACGAGCAGCTCACTTGGTCCCGCCGGCGTGTCCGTGCCGACAACGCTCGCGACGACCTGCTTTGCAGCAGCGACGTACGCGTTTCCCGGGCCGACGATTCGATCGACGCGCTGGATCGTCTCGGTGCCGTACGCGAAGGCCGCGATTGCCCCGGCACCGCCGACGGCGAACACGCGGTCGACACCGGCCAAACGCGCTGCGGCCAATACGAGAGTGGGTGGAACACCGGATCGATCGGGCGGAGAGCACAAGATCACCTCATCGACGCCGGCCACACGCGCCGGTACAACCCCCATGATGACGCTGCTCGGATAGACCGCCCGACCACCGGGCGCGTATACGCCGACGCGCGCGAGTGGCTCGGGCCGTCGCTCGAGCACGACGCCAGGCTCTACTTCCACCCGAACAGCCCTCGGACGCCACGCCTCGTGGGCGCAGCGCACGTTTCGGATGGCACGCGTGAGCGCGACGTGGAGCGCCGCGGGGAGGTCGGTGATTGCAGCATCCAGAAGCTGCGGGGCGACTTCCAGTCGATCCAGCAGCACGTCGTCGTACGTGCGTGCCAGGTCGAACAGCGCCGCATCGCCCCGCGCCCGCACCGATTCCACGATCTCGCGAGCGTCGGCCGCGACCGTCTCATCTACATTGTGGCCGCGAGCGACGAGCGACCGGCGGTCGTCCGCACTGAGGGCGGACAGCGCACCAGTGAATCGGAAGAGCCCTTGCCGCGGTGGCGCATCGAGCCTCGCACCGCGCGTCGCCTCGACGATGCTCATGGCATGAGGCGCTCAATGCGCATCACGAGGATCCCGCTCGCGCCCAGCGTCTTGAGCGAGGCAATCGTGCGGTAGATCGATGCGGCGCTCACCACGGCGTGCACCGCCACGAGGTGACCACCATTGAGCACGTCCATCACCGTCGGCCCACCCAGTCCGGGGGCGATCTCGCGGACGTGCGGAAGTGCCTCGCGCGGCACGTTGGCCATGAGGTAGCGCTGTCCCCGGGCGCGGAGGACCGAGGCCAGAGCGGCGACCAGCTCATCGAGTGCCGCGATGTGTGACGTTGGCCAGGGGCGGGGCGCCGCAGGCGCGATGAGGTACGCAGACGACTCGAGAATCGTCGTCACTTCCCGGAGTCCGTTGACCTTGAGCGTCGAGCCGGTCGACGTGAGATCAACAACGATGTCGGCGATCCCTAGGTGCGGGGCGATCTCAGCCGCCCCGGAGATCGGTACGATTTCAATCGGGCACTTTGCGGCATCGAAGAAGCGCCGGACAATGCGCGGGAAGCTCGTCGCCACGCGTGGAACACCATCGGTGGGTGTGGCCAGCTCGCTCAGCGTCGTCGCTCCGCGATCCTCGCGCGCCGCGACTACGAGTCGGCAACGTCCGAACTCGAGGTCCAGGATCGTATCGACCGGTCGTTCCGTTTCGCGCACGAGGTCCAGCCCCGTAACTCCCACATCCGCGACGCCGTCCGCAACGAACTCAGGGACATCCTGCGCTCGAACGAAAAGCGCTTGGAATTCGTCGCCGAGCGATGCGACGAGTGACCGCTCGCTGCGGCTGCGGACGTCGAGACCGGCATCGGCGAACAACTCTCGCGCGCTGTCTGCGAGACGCCCTTTATTGGGTAAGGCGATACGAAGCATTTCGTGTGCGGTTGGGGTCGAACGGGCTAGATGGCGAGCGAGGAATCCAACGGGGAGAACGAAAAAGGCCCGTCTGCGAGACGGGCCTGGGCGATCGATCACGACTGGAGTGAAACTTTGCCGGCTAGTGATTCATCAGTTGCCTAGATGTTTAGCCGATCCTCGCATGCGTGTGCCATCGCCCATGGCCCGAGTGGGCATGGTGATGGTGATGATGCGGACGGCAGACGACTGGGCAAAGGTTCATGACATCGCGAATGTACCGGGTCGGCCGTCGCCCGTCAATTGCAGCACGCAACGTCGAGCTAGGAGCGGTCGTGGCGGCGCGGCGCGTGGCGATTCGCTGCTTCGCCTATCGGCTCGCCTCGAGAAGCGGTCGGGAGCGGGTGGTCACCTCAGGCGGATGTACAGGCCCCTAGTGCCGACGTCACTAGCCGCGCAGCGCGCGGACGGCGTCGACCGTTGCCGCGCGGCGAGCGGGCATGTACGCCGCTAAGGCCGCGACCGCGATCAAGAGGGTCACACCCACGACAAGCGTCAAGGGATCGAGCGGGGACACGCGATACAGGAGCGCACTGATCGAGCGTCCGAGCGCCGCCGCGGCAACGATGCCGAGGACCGAGCCGATGCCCGCGAGCCCGACCGCCTCGCCGAGGATCAGCCGGAGGATCCCGCGAGACGACGCGCCGAGCGCGAGCCGAATGCTGACTTCTTTGGTGCGGGCGCGCGCGAGATGGCTCATGACGCCAAAGATGCCGACGGCCGCGAGCGCAAGCGCAATGCTCGCAAAGGCCTCGAGCACGGCGAGTAGCACCCGTGGTGCGCGCGTCGATGCAGCGAGCAGCTCATCGAGCGTCGCCGCCGCCGCGATTGGCTCCGCCGCGTTGACCGTGCCGATCTCGTGCCGGACGGGGCTCAGCAGCGTCCCGGGCGAGACGGCGGTGCGCATGACGAACACCACGCCGCCGGTCGGATTCTGTGCGTATGGGATGTAGAGCTCCGGGGCAGGGGGTTGGTCGAGCTCCTGGTCATGGACGTCGCCAACGACGCCAACGATCTCATGCTCCGCTGGATCACTGGCGAACCTGACCGTGAGTTGCTGACCGACCGGATCGGCGGTGCCCCAATAGTCGCGCGCGAATGCCGCGCTCACGATGGCGACGCGTGGGTGCGTGGCGTCGTCCGTCGGGAGGAACGTCCGTCCGGCGCGCAGCGGAATGCCCATCGCGGCCATATACCCCGGCGTTACCGCGGCCGCATGCACCGTCGGCCAGACCTGCGCCGACCCGAGCGGACGTCCGCGGATCTCGAAGGAGGCCTGCGCCGGCCCAACGGTGCCGCCGAATGGCAGGGCCGTCGTCACTCCAGCGCGCCGGACACCCGGGATCGTCGAGAGCCGATCCTCCACCGTGCGCACGAAAGTCGCGCGCGCGCTGTCCGTCCGATACAACGCCTCCGTCTGTAGCGTCACCGTCAGCACGTTCGCCGCGTCGAAGCCCGGCGCGACCCGGAGCAGCGCTCGGACGCTCTTCACGAAGAGCCCCGCGCCCACGACCAGCAGGAGGGCCAGCGCGACCTCGCTCACCACCAACGTCTGCTGCACTCGCCGGCCCTTGCGAGGACCGCGCGTAGGCGTCAACGCCAATGCGAGCGCGATGACCGCGGCGAAGAGCGCGCCGGGCGCAACGCGTAGCTCGTCGATGCGCGGGAGAAATCCGGCACCGAGCGCACGCGCGCCGCGCATCGCCAGGACGGTGAGGCCGACGCTGACGGCCCACCCAAGGGCGGCGAGCAGCGCATTTTCGGCCAGTAGCTGCCGCACGACGCGCCAGCGGCCAGCGCCCAGGGCAACGCGAATCGACAGCTCCGGCTCCCGCTCGACCGCACGCGACAGAAGCAGCATTGTCAGATTCGCGGCGGTCAGCAGCAACAGCAGCCCGACTGACGCAAACAGGAGCAACAGGCGCGCACGAACGTGGTCGACCAGATCCTCGCGCAGCGGTACGAGCGCAACGCCGACCCCGCGGTCGGCGGCCGGATACTCCTCCCCGAGGCCTCGAGCAATCTGGCGCATTTCGCCGCGCGCCTGCTCGAGCGACACGCCCGGGCGGAGGCGGCCGATGGCGACGAAATACGCTTCGTTCCGGAGCAGCAGCTCGTCCGGCTGGGGGATTTTGGGGACCCAGATGCCTGGGCCCGGCGGGAAACGAACACCAGGGCCCATGACGCCGACCACCTGCGCTGGCTGGCCGTTGAGGACGAGCGTGCGGCCCACCAGCGCGGAATCGGCATTGAACCGCGTCCGCCACAGGTCGTAATCGAGCACGACGACCGCGTCCCGGCCTGGCCGATATTCGTCAGGCACGAACGTTCGGCCCAGCATGGCCGGTGCACGCAACGCCTCGAAAAACCCTTGTGTGACGCGCCACGCGTGGAAGCGCTCGGGCCCGTCGGGTGCTGTGTACCGGACGCCGTATGGTTCGGCGGCCGCGAGTGCGGCGAACGACCGCGACCGATCGCGCCAGTCCAGAAGATTCGGCAATGAGACCGCGCCGCGCTCCTCGCCGTGCGTCGGATCGGTCTGATAGATCGTCACCACGCGGTCGGCGTCGGCGTATGGCAGCGGAGCCCACAGCACGCCGTATACGACCGCAAAGATCGTCGTCGCGCTCGTGAGGCCGATGACGAGCGTCAGGACCACGACCGCCGCGAAGCCAGGCCGGCGCCGCAGCGCGCGGGCAGCAAACGCGAGGTCCCGGCGCAGATCTTCGATCGGCTCGACACCGCGGATCGCACGGAGCACGTCCTTCACCGCCGCCGTTGGGGCCGAATCGGCGCCGCGCCGTCGTCCCTGGAGGCGGTCGTCCGGGCTCACCTTGGCTACTATTGTCGGCAGGCGACAACAAGTCAATGGACCCGCTCCTCTCCTTCTACCGCAGCCAGTCGACCGACGATCGCGGGCGCACGCTCGATCAGGTTCGGGCCCTCAACGTGCGTGAGCTGGAGCGCGTCCACGACTACATCCAATGGCTCTTCCCGTTGCCCGAGCAGAGTGGTGCGAACCCGACGGCTCCGACGCTCACGCCAGAGGCGATCGCGGCCTTCCGCAGCGATGCGGCGCTCCAGGGCGAGCTGCTGGCGTCGTTTGCACTGATGCTGACTTTCTACGGATTCCGCCTGGCGCACGGCACGACGCGCATTCGAGCGTGCGCCCAACGCGACTGAGCGCATCGCCGAGTGGTTGCGACCCGGGAACCATAACTTCCTCCGCCTGACTCGAATCATGCGGTCGCTCACTGTGCTCGGTCTCGCCGAATACGCGCGGTCACTCCTGGGCCAGCTCGAGCAGTTGTACAGCGAGCACCCGCAGATCGTCGGCGACCGAACGATCGGCTATTGGCGCCGCGCCGCCGGCTAGAGCGGCACAAGAGGGATGAGGTGCCACTTGCGATCGTGGCGCCCTAGGGGTCGGCTCGAGGCCAAATGATCCGGATGCGATCATGCCTGCTCACCGTCGCACTCCTCACGGCGATCCTTGTTGGGTGCGCCAAGCACCCGCCGCCGCCTTCTCCCCTCCACGCCACGCCTGTGGTCGTAGCCATGTTGCCGGATGACGCCAGCGAGCGATTGGCGAGGTCGACGACCATGACCAAACCGCTTCGCGGAGTCATTCGCAACTCCACCGCGTGGAGTGTCTTCTGGACGCGAGCCGCACAGGACTCCTCCGCAGCCCCGATGGAGCTGCCGCAGGTCGACTTCAGTCGCGAGATGCTGCTTGTGGCCTGCGACGGCAGGCACCCCAACGGATATCGAATCGAGATTCCGGGGGCCGCGCTCCGCAACGACACGCTGTTTGTATTGGTGCGCGGCCACGAGGACGCCGCGGCAACACCCGCCGCAGCCCACTCCCCCGTCGCGGTCGTGCGAGTGCGACGCACCGACGGACCCGTCGTGTTCCGGCTCGATCAGCCGACCAGGGTCACGCGACCGGCGAACTGACGGCAGCGAGCGCTCGAGGCCGGCCTCGGGCATTGGGCGCGAGCGTCTTGCGCGATGTTCGCACCACGCGGAATTTGCGTACTGCCCTGTTGCAGGCGAGCAGTACGCCACCCTTTGACCCCGGATGACCTCATGGCAGCTGATGAACCGGTCCGCATCGTGCTAACGCCCGATCAACGTGAGGTCGTGCGTCGCCTTTCGGGCCAAGACATTGAGGCCATCGAGCTCACCCCCGACGCCTCCGACAAGAGTGGGGGCGCGTTGCGGCTCCTGTGGCGGTTATCGGCCGCAACCGGGATCCCGCGGCAGGCATAGTTCAAGTCGGAGTCGTCGCCGACGCAGAAATCCGAGTGGCGATCCCGTGGCGACCGCCCCCGACAACAGGGCGGCACCGGCCGCCTCGACAGCGGAGTCGCCGGCGGCCGACGCGAACCAGCTGAGCGGGCGTCTGCTCGACAATCGCTACGCGATGCTCAGGAAAATCGGCGAAGGAGGCATGTGTGTGGTCTACCTCGCCGAAGACACCACGAGCGGTGAACGGGTAGCGATCAAGGTTCTGTTGCCGGCGCTCATGGCCGATTCGACTTCGATGGCGCGCCTGCGTCGGGAGGCCGCACTGGCCGGGCAACTGGCGCACCCCAACGTCTGCCACATCATCCGCCTGGGCGAGTCGCCGGACGGCTTCGACTACGCCGTCATGCCGTTCGTGCAAGGCGAACTGCTGTGCGACCGGGTGGCGAGCGCGGGGCATTTGCCGCTGAACGTGACGGTTGGATACGCCCGTGACATTTGCGCGGGCCTCAGTCTCGCGCACCGGCTCGGGATCATTCACCGCGACCTCAAGCCCGAGAACATCATGATCGTCGCGGGCTCCGGCCAGGCGGAGCGGGCGGTCGTGATCGACTTCAGCCTCGCGACGGCTGCAGACGTCCAGGCACTGACCACCCCTGGCCTGGTCGTCGGCACGCCGGAGTTCATGAGCCCGGAACAGCTCCGCGGACAGGAGATCGACACCCGTTCCGACATCTATTCGCTCGCCTTCATGGTGTACGAGATGCTGACCGGGCAACTCCCGTTCGAGGGCAGTTCGCAGCAGGAGATCATGATCGCCCGACTGCGAGGGTCGTCGATCCCGATACGCGCCAGACGTCCCGACCTCGGTATCCCAGCGCCGGTCGAACGGGTGCTCGCTCGCGCGCTCGAGCACGACCCAGACGAGCGCTACGCGACGGTGGAGGCGTTCGGTGCCGCCCTGTCGCGCGCCGCGGCCGGGAAGGATTCCGAAGGCAGCACCCTGTTGGGTCGCTTCCGCGCGTCGGTGGGTCTGTAGCAAGCCCTGCTGTTGGCCGGCGCGGTGATGCCCGCGGCCCACGCGCAGTTCCCGAATACGTTCACCCCGCGATTCCGGCGGTTCGCCCCTCGTCGATTGCTCGAAGGCCTCGCCCGCGGCACGCTCCGGTCATCACAACGAGCGCCCGGCAATTGGTCTCTCCAATGGAGTCGCCTTCGGATCGGCCGAAGGCGCGGGAGCGGACCGCATTTGGCCTGGTCAGCCCTCAACGCGGGAGAAGCGAGGATGCCGCAATTCGATTTCGAACTGATCGTCGATGGCGAGGCGGTGCAGCTCATCCGCGTCTTCAAGAAGACATTCGACGAGGCGCGCATTGCCGCCGAGGAGAGCGCAGCTGATTACCGCGACTCGACAATGGGCGCGTGTGGACCCTACTTGCTGGAGTTTATTCGAGAGATCCCCGTCAGCTCCGAGTAGGAGCGCGACCGGCCAGGCCGAGGCCCCCGGCCTCAAGTCGCGCGCCGGTCGGGCGCCAACAGCTGTCGAAGTCCGGGTTGATAATATCGGCTCGAGATGATGTGGGTTCCGTTCCGCAGGCGCACGACGAACGTACCCTTGCCATACCGCTCGAGTGTTGCGAGCGCTCGCAAGTTGATAATGGCCGATCGCCGGACGCGCACGAAGTGGCCAAGCCCGGCGAGGCGCAGGGCAACGCGATCCATTGTCATGCGCATGACGTAGGACCGGCCCGCGCTATGCACGCGCACATAGTTGCCCGCGCTCTCGAACCACTCGATCTGCCCGACCTCGAGCAACGAGTCCCGGCCGCGCGGGGCTCATGGCACCCGAAAGACGTGATGTGAGCGCTTGCAGGCCAAGCACGATGACGTTGTGCACGACCGCCAGGAGTATGGCACACGTGGTATGCGCGAAAACCGCCCGATAGACCGGCTTGGTATCGAGCGGCCACCGGCGCACCGCCGCGAGCACCGTTGGCGTGAGGAAGGCCCACACGGCCCAAAACTGCAGGCCGTTGACCACTTCTGGCACCGTGCTGGCCTGGTGGCCGCGAGCCAGGTCCATGCCGACCTCCTGAGCGGTGAAGAATGCGCCGACGACGAGCGCCAGCGCCGCCACCCGCGAGGCCCGCATGCTCTCCGACTCCATACCGAATCATGGGTGGGCAATTGCCGGGCGGCAACAGGCGCAACAGATCACACGAACGCCACAGGAAATCACATGATCATCGCGATCTCGCTCAGTTCCATGATGGATCAACACGGCGTTGGCGAGACTGGATCGCGGCGTCGTTCGTGGCCTGTGCACCGTTCACTTTCTGTGGTTCGATGTAAACCAGCGGAAGCCGGGGGTTGTCTCACCACCAGTCGCGGGGCCGGCTACTCGAGCGTCAGCCGAACCCCGAGGAGATTCTCGCTACGCACAGGAGCTCAGCATGCGCACGACGCCGTCGATCGGTCTCGCAGTCGCACTCATGGTCTCGCCGCTCGCCATCACGGCATTGGCCCACGCGCAATCGTCGCCGACGGGAACGTGGGAGGTCCGACTCTATGAGAGTCGCGGCCCCGCCACAGTCGAGCTCCGCTTCGAGACGTGGCAATCGCGGAACGACCGGGACGAGACGAGCTCCGACGTGCTAGTGACGACGCTCGCCGGCGTCACGACCGACCAGCTGCGGGGCGCAGACGGACCCATCGAATTCAAGGTCGTGCGGGACGCCGGGACGTTCACCTGCCAGGGACGCGGCGGGCGGGGCAGGGCGGCCGGCACCTTTGACTTCGCCCCAAACTCGGCGTTCCCCGCCGCGATGGCCCAGCGCGGGCTCGAGCGTCCGAGTGTCGAGCAGCAGTTTCAACTCGCGCTCTACGACATTGGCTACGCCTTTGTCGATGAGATCAAGGCTGAAGGCTACCGATCGCCGTCGATGGATGACTTGATCGAGGCAGGCCAGCACGGCGTCGACATCGAATTCGTGAAGGGGCTCGACTCGCTCGGCTATCGCCTCGGAGAGATGGGCTCGCTCGTCGAGCTACGCGACCACGGCGTCGATCCCCACTACGTTCGGGCGCTGGCCGCGGCTGGCTACACGAAGCTGAGTGCGCGCATGCTGCTCGAACTGCGTGACCACGGAGTCGACTCGCATTACATCAACGAGTTGAGCCGCGCTGGATTCGCTGGCGCGTCGACCGACGACCTCCTTGCCGCGCGGGACCATGGCGTCAAGGGTGCAGACGCCGCGGCGTTCAAAGAGATGGGATATGACCATATGACCATTGAAGACCTGGTCGATCTCCGCGATCATGGCGTCACGCCACAATTCGCGTCTCGGGTGCGCCAGGCCGATGGACGCCTACCCTCCGTCCGAGAGTTGATCGAGCGTCGCGATCGGGGCGATCGGGATTAGTGAGTCACGGTCAGCGGCGTCACCGACACGTGCAGGTTGTGATTGATGCGGATCCCGGCGATCCCATTGATCGCCAAACTGCCTTTCGGGAGGGCGGCGACCGGCTTGTCGTTCACGATGAAGTGCACGGCATCCGGCGCGACATGGACGGTGATCGCGTAGCTGGCTTTTCCTGAGGCATTGGCCTTGGGCACGTTCGGGCTGGCGGTGAACTCGACGACCGTGCGAGCCGCGGCCCCGTCGCGCGTCTTGATCGCGTACATGCCGTTCCCGCGAACGATGAAGTACGTGTAGCGCTGGCTCGAGTCCGTGAGATGCTGCCCGCCGAAGAACACGCCGTATGCCTCCGGGTGATGCGGCGACTCGAGCTGGTCGATCTGCGTATGCAAGGTGTAGCTCCCGCTGGCGGTGTCTGTTGCCTTGTAGAGGATGTGCGCCGGGCCGGTCTGCACTTCCCACCCACCGCCAGCCGCGGGCGTGTACTTGGCATCAGCAATCGACCTGGCCGCGTCGTCGGTCCGGCCGACATACCCGGCGGGCACGCCACTGCCATTGGCGGTCTGGTCGGGATCCGCGTTGGCGGCCGGGGTCGCTGCCGCCGCGGCGGGAGCCGCTCCGGACGCCGGCGTACTGGTACTTGCCGCATTGTTGGCCGACTGGCTGCCGCTGCAGGCGACAAGCAGGGCTGCAGAGAGGGGGAGGATCGATACGAGAGATAGGGCACGCATGGATGAACTCCTAAGAGCCGGGTGACGGGCAGCGGGCGCCATTGCGCCCGAGAGTGTAGCCTAGCAGAAAGTAGGAAGTAGACAACTGCCGGGCGTTTGGCGTTGTCTACTTTCTACTTTCTGTGGTTCTACTTTCTCGGGCGCGTTAGCGCCCGTTCAGTATCGCCAGCTCCTCGTATCGGCGCCGGTTGGCGCCGTCTTGATCATCCACGCAGCCATCGCGGGCATGAACCGCTGATGGATGGTGAGCGCGCCGTACAGGTTGGGGTGCGCCATGTCGCCGGTGAAACAGTGCTCCCGGCGGTCGCCGTAGATGATCTCGGCGTCGGCTGCCGGATTCTTCGCCGCCTTGAAGAAATCCTCGAGATAGTAGACAGCGTTGTTCAGATACCCGTTGTCCATCGTACCACTGGTGACGTGGATCTTCCCCCGCAGCTTGGGGCCGAGCTTTGCCCAGTCACGCTCCATGATGTTCCGCAGGTCGTAGTGATCCTTCCAATACTGCGCCACTGTCGGATCGATCTGGCCCGTCAAGCGGTCGAAGAGCGGTTTGAAGTAGCCATCATCACCGACCGGGCCGAAAACGGACTCCCATGCGTCGTGCTGGCCGCCTGAACGCCCATGCGGCCCGCCGATCGCGAGCTCGACCTGGTTGCGGTCCATGAAGGTCGAGTACAGACGACCGCGATAGTCGCGGTAGCCGGGCTTGTACGTGTGCTTCCACGGGTTGTCGTCGTACGTGTAGGCGTTGTGGCCGTCGTAGATGTCGACGGATCGGTACGCTCGGAAGTCGACCGGATCGGGACACAACGCCCATGCGCCGTTGTAGTCATTGGGATACATCACCTGCACGCCGAGTGTCTCCCACCCACCGGTCGAGCCGCCGACCATCACGCGCGCCCAGCCCTTGCCGATGCCCCGATACTGCTTTTCGATATAGGGGATGAGCTCGTAGGTGATCGCATTGCCGTACGGGCCGTTGTTCGCGGAATTGACGGCGTACGAATCATTGAAGTACGGCGTCGGGTGTTGGATGAGGAGTTGGATCATCCGCGGGAAATGCGGGCCATTCCAGTCCTTATAGAGCTGGTACGAGAGCTGTTGGACTTCCAGTCTGTTGTCCGGTCGCTTTGGGGTCTGGCGGCGTCTCTCGCCAGCCCGAGACGGTCTTGGGAAAGTGCCCGTGGTTGATGAGTAGCGGGTAGTGCGCGTTTGGGTGCGTGTCCCAACCAGCCGGGAGCAAGACGATGGCACCGAGGTACGTGGGTCGGCCCCAGAACTTCGTTAGCCTGTCGCTCTGAAACTTGATGTACTTGACCTGCTTCGAGTCTTGCGGTGGCTGGATCGGCGGGATGACCTGATCCATCGAGATCCTGATCGCCGAGCTGGTCGCCGGGTCGACGTGCATCTTCACAGGCTTGCTGTAGAAGTTGCCCGGCTTCGTCGACCAGCTCTGACCCTCTCCCATGTCGGGCGGCAGCTTCACCGTCTTGCCGTCGCCCCGATGAAAGGTCTCGAACCGGTTGAACAGGGCCTGCACCCAGTAGTCCCCGGGCGGGATGTCCTTGAGGCTGCGGACCGGGAACCCGAAGACCGTATCACTGATGATGGCCGCCTCCCCAGGCTTTAGGCTGTCGACGTCGATCCCGAAAATCGGACGAGTGGAGTTGGCACGATACTCGTCCGTCTGGAACCGCGGTTCCTTTGTGCTATCGTCGGAGATGAACAGGAGGACTCGACCATCCAGCGGCGTCGCGCTGCGTTCTGCCGGAAAGGAGACGGCGAACGTGAGGGGAGCGTGGTCACCTCGGCCGCAGCCGGCCAAACCGCCGAGGGTCGCGAGAATCACGGCGGCCGGGCGAGCAACCGCCAAGGCGCGACAGAGCTGTGGTCGTGCACACGATAGGATCATGCATGCGCCTCGAGATCAAGAGTCGCGCGAAATTATCCCGGCGGGGTCGGCCCGACAATGCCACCCTCGACGAGCCGGCGAGTCGGAAACTGGTGGCCCGGATTACACGGGCGCCTGCCTGCGCTCGCACGACCCACTTGCCCTCGTGACGTGGGGATCCTACTTTGCCCCATAGACGTGACAGGGGACCGACGGCGTGACGATGACGGTGGAAGCCATTTGCCGCGGGGCAGTACGGTCAGCGGCGCGTGGGTGACGAGATGAGAGGGCCTGCCTGGCGCCGGTACCTCCGATTTTGGGGGACGAACGTCGACGCAGACGTGAAGGACGAGTTGGTCTTTCACCTCGCGATGCGCACCCAGGAGTTCGAGGCCCAAGGCATGATGCCGGACGCTGCACAGCGGGCTGCCCGTGAGCGATTCGGGGATCTCGATCGAATCGATGCCGCTCTGCGGTCGCACGACCGTGAGCGGAATCGCGGGACTCGACGGCGAGCGGCGATCGCTCGCGTGGGTCGCGATGTGTGGTACGCCATCCGCACGCTCCGCCGCGCGCCGGCCTTCGCGGTCGCCGCGGTACTCTGCCTCGCGCTCGGTACGGGCGCAACGGCTGCCGTGTTCTCGATCGTCAACGCGTTCTTGTTTCGACCGCTCCCTGTGGCGCACCCCGGCAACCTCGTGGTCATCGGAAGCATGTACAGCGGCGACGCGATAATCGGGGACGACGCGTACCCCGAATACCTCGACGTGCAGGCGCAGCACGCGCTCTTCTCCGACGCGGTCGCCTACACGATCACGCCGGTGAGCTTGCGGATCGCCGACCGCAGCGATCGCCGGATCATGGAAACGGTCTCCGGGAACTGCTGGACGGCGCTCGGCATCCAAATGGCGCGAGGACGCGGGTTCACGGAAGCAGAGGCTCGGGCGCACAGCCCCGTCATGGTGCTCAGCTACCGGGTGTGGCAACGCGAGTTCGGGGGCGCCGATGACGTGATCGGCCGCTCTGTCGCACTCAATGGGATTCCGGTGACGATTGTTGGCGTCGCGCCGCGTGCGTTCGTCGGGCTCACGAACGCCGTGCTGTTCGACGGGTGGATACCGCTCACGCTTCTCCACGACCTCGATCCGAATGGCACAGATCCGCTGAGCCGACGTGGTGACGGCGAATTCAGAATCCTTGCTCGATTGCGTGACGGCGTCACCGCGGAGTCGGCTCAGCGAGCGCTCGCGCGGCTCGCAACGGCTTTGCAAAGACAGTATCCCGCCGAAGACCAAGGCCTTCGGTTCTTCGTTGTGCCCGAGCTCCGGTCGCGACCCGACTTAAGCGTGTCGGGATACCTACCACGCGCAGCGTTCGTGTTCAGCGCGTTGACGGTGCTGGTTCTCCTCATCGCGTGCGCCAACGTGGCATTGCTCATGCTGACTCGCGTCAGTGGCCGCCGGACAGAGATCGCTGTGCGCCTCGCACTCGGCGCAGGCCGACTCCAGGTGATCCGACAGCTATTGGCGGAGAGCGCCGTCGTCGCAGGTCTCGGAGCTGTTGGGGGCGTGGGGATCGCCGTTGCCGTCGTGCACTGGGTCGGGAGGATCCCGTTCACTACACTCGTTCCAGTCGGCGTCGACCTCCACGTCGATTGGCGCGCGCTGATCGTCGCGGCCAGCGCCGCTACCAGCGCCGCACTCATCAGCGGAATGGGGCCGGCATTGCGCGGCTCCCAAGCGCGAGTCGCCGAGGCGCTGCAAGATGGTGCGCGCGGCGCGGCGACCGGGATCGCTCGCCAACGCTTTCGAACAACCCTCGTCGCCGCTCAGGTCGCCGTTTCCTTTCTCCTGCTCGTCGCGGCCGGTCTCTTTCTTCGCAGCGTGCAACGCGCCGGCCGGGCAGATCTCGGTTTCCGCCAGGACCATGGGCTCCTCGCGTCGGTCGACGTGTCCCTCGCTCGGTACGACCGCACGCGCGGAAAGCGATTCCTCCGTGCCCTTGTTCAGGGGGCAGGAGCGCTTCCCGGCGTACGGGCGGCTGGACTGGCGAGCGAAGTCCCTCTCGGTGCGCGCCACAACGACCGCGACGTCTATGCCGACCTCCCCTCGCTCGCACCGGACAAAGGCCACACGCACATTGAGTACACTACGGTCACGCCAGACTACTTCGAGGCGCTTGGCATTCGCGTGCTGAGCGGCCGCGTCTTCACTCCTCGAGACGACAGCGCCGCGCCTCGAGTGATGGTGATCAATCAGGCGATGGCGTCCCGTCTGTGGCCCGGCCAGGACCCTGTCGGGCAGCACGTACGCCTCGACACGGCAGGACCCCCGGTGCAGGTCATTGGGGTGGTCGGGACCGTTACGACGTTCCTCGTCGGTGAGCACCCGGCGCCGATGCTGTACCTGCCATTCGACCAGGACTACGAATCGGATATGACGCTGCATTTCTCGGTGAACGGCGATCCGAACGCCCTCGTCCAACCAGTGCGATCGCTCGTTGCGTCACTCGACCCGAACATTGCACCCTACGCAGTAACCAGCATGGCGACGCACCTGCGCGATGGGATCGCCTTCATTCCGGTGCGGCTGGCTGCGACGATCGCCACCGGGATCGGACTCGCGGGGCTCGTCCTCGCGGTCATTGGGCTGTATGGCGTCGTCGCCTATTCCGTTGCTCAGCGGCGACGCGAGATCGGCATCCGGATGGCTGTCGGTGCGACCTCTCGCGACATTCTGCTCGCGGTGTTGCGAGAGGGAATGCTGGTAACTGCGGCTGGCCTCGCGATCGGATCCCTGCTCGCGCTCGCTACTACGCGCGTTCTCAGCGGTCTCCTCATCGACGTCAGTGCGCAAGACCCGCTGACGTTCGTCGTGCTAGCCGTGGCCCTCACTGCCGTCACGGCAACGGCGTGCTGGATTCCAGCTTGGCGCGCCGCCCGGATCGCGCCGGCCCGGGTGATCCGAAGCGAGTAAGGGCCGTCCGAGGCGCATCACGACGATCACCGGCGCAACAGCGTGTGGCGCCTCCGTAGTAGCATGGACGCCACTCTGGCGCTTCCTCCAGGGTGCCCCTATGCTGGTGCCCGCTCAGAGTGGGCCGTCCCCGCAGGTTCACCGTGGTGATGCATGCGTCTCGATATGGCCGTTTCTCCGGCGGTCTCCCCGACCGCCCTGTCCCCGGGTGCGACGCCAGTGGTCACGCCGCGCCCGACACCCCCTGTCGCTAGCGAACCCGCCGACCCGCGCGTCGCGGCATTCGCTCGTGACGGCCTCCTGGGACCCATACGGCTCTTCACACCAGCCGAGTGTCGACGGATAGCGGGGTACCTGCACTGGGGCGGCCAGCTCACGCCACCGGACTGGGAAAAGGGACGTGCGGTACACGAGCGGTTCATTCTTCGAGCTGGCGACGCGGCCTGCGCTCGTCTCTGCGGTGTCGGCCGTTCTCGGCGAGGACGTCGTGCTATGGGGGGCGAGCTCGGTGCTGCGAGCGCCGGGGGTGAGCCACCCGTGGCACACGGACATTGAGTCCAGCGCGCCCGAAGGCGGGTTCGTCACGGCGTGGATCGGGGTGGAGCACACGACGCGCGAGTCGGCTCCCCAATTGATCACGAGGACGCACCGGCTAGGCCTGACGGTGCAGGAAGCGCGGCTCGAAAGGAGGCTTCAACGAGACCAGGCGACGGCGGAGGCGCTGTTCGAAGCAGCGCGTGAGCGAGACCCCGCCGCAGCGCTCGTGCAGCCCGACATGACGAACGGCGACGCCATCTTATTCGACGGACGCCTGTGGCACGGATCGTTCAACAGTCAAAAACGGGGTCGACGGCTCGCGCTCTTGTTCCAGTACGCGCGCGCGACGAGTGTCGTCCGCATCCCGGATTTCGATCAGCTCGACTGGCCCTTTCGATTTCGTGCCGCTCCACGTCCGTCGGTCATTGTCGTATCCGGCACCGCGTCTGGCGAGAACAACCGCATCGTTTCGCCGCCGATTCCTCCGCCCCTTGGTCGCCAGATGGTCACAACCGCAATTCATCCCATTGTCCTGCCCGTCGAGCATCCGCAGCGGCAGTGGCAGGGCTTCGAAGTGCTCTGCGGCCCGACGACGACCTTGGCCGAGATGAGCAGTCATGCATCCGTGCTGATGCCCGGACATGTGGCGCACGCACCCGACTTTCACGCCGAAGAAGAGCTGATCATCCCGCTCTACGGTCAGCCGGAGGTCGTGATCGCCAATGCGCCGGACGATCCCCATCCCCGCATCGAGAGGGTCGAGCCGGGGAGCGTCGTGTATTACCCTGGCGGCCAATACCACACGATTCGTGCGGCGGGATCGAGTGCGGCTAGCTACCTGATTTTCAAGTGGCGCGCCCGCGCGAGCCAGCAACCCACTGGCGGCCCGCGATTGGGCACCAGCATTTGGCGCACCATCGACAACGGAGCGGTCGACGCGTCCGCGCCCATCCAAATGCGTCGACTGTTCGAGGGCCCGACGAGCTTCCTCGGCAGGCTGCACGCACACGTGACGACGCTGCAGCCTGGGGCGGGCTATGCGCCTCACGTCGATGCATACGACGTGGCGATCCTCACGCTCTCGGGGACGGTCGAGACGCTCGGCGAGCGAGTCGAAGCCAACAGCGTCATTTACTACGCGGCCGGCGAGGCGCACGGGATGCGCAACGTCGGCAGAGGCGTCGCGCGGTATCTGGTGTTCGAGTTTCACGCGCCCGGCCTGACAGCGATCGCGGGCAAGCCGTACTATCGACGTCAGGCTGGCCGGGCGCTGAGGGTGGGCAAGCGCCTCGCGCGCGCTGTGTTGCGCCGAGTGCGCGGTGACTGACCGGATCTGGCTACGGCTTGGCGACCAGCGTCTAACGTCCAGCGTCTAACCCCTGAAACGCCTTAGGGCCAGCGGCGATCAGTCTGCCGCTGGCCCCAGGATGTGCCCTGTCGTGCCCGTCCTCTCCGCTTCCCGTTACCCCCGGCACGAGCAGGGCACGCGTGCGGCTTCACTCCCGATGATGCTCTTCCTCTTCGTCGCCGCCGATCGCTCCGGTCGCCATTGAGGCCAGGATCGCTCCCGCCGCGAAGATCGCGAGTGCCGCGCGAACCCGCCGTTGCACCACCCGGCGTCGGATCCGACGCCTCACGATGGCCCGTCCGATCGGGTGCCGCCCGCGAAAGCCGCCTTCACCGCGACCCTCGTCCTCCTCGTACTCCTCCCGCGCTTCCTGAACTCTGTCGCGCGCTGCCTCGAGCGCGTCTCCCAGGCGGTCGACCGCTTCTTTCCTGAGCTCGGACCTCAGCGATTCGCGGAGGGCCTCTCGGACCGTTTCGGTTTCCGGCATTGGTGGATTCCTCGGGCTGATCATGGGGAGCTACCTCAGTTCGACGATGGTGCTCGTTCGCGTTAGGCACGCAATCGGTTGAGCACGGTCGCGCCCTGCACACTCGCCAATGTTGCCTCGCCGCCACAGGGGATCTACTTCGACCATGGGATGATTGACCGAGGAAAACGGCGCACGGAGGGCGTGTCGCGGCCGCTTCGTACATAGCCGCTTCCTATGAGCTCGCTCGAAACAAAGTATTGGAGGCCCCGCCAGTCCGGGCATAGGATCTCCATTGGTTACGAAGCCCCGTCGCGCACAGGACGCTTTACGCCCTCTCGGAGGATCCATGAAGACGCTCCGCTATCTGCTCGCCACATTGATGCTGCTCGGTGCCCACGCAGTACTGGCCCAGGCTCCGACCATGGCCAACGTGAATGCCACGAAGCCTGGCAAGCACGCCCAATCGAACGGAGAGATTGCGACCGCGAAGAACACCGTACCCTGCCAACACATCATCACAGAGTGCAAGAAGCTGGGGTACCTCGTCGGCCAGTATAAGGCAGACAATGGCCTGTGGGTGGACTGCTTCAACCCCGTGGTGAAAGGCCGCAAGCCCACCCGCGACGGCGCGCAAGTGACGGTGCCGGTGAGTCCGGCTGATGTTCAGGCCTGCCGCGCAGCCGTGTTCCCCAATGGGGTGCCAGCGAACGGGAAGTAAGGAGACTGCTGGACGTTAAGACGTTGGACGTTGGACGTTGGAGACAACCTCGAGGCCAGCCGCAGTGCTTGCAGCTGGCCTCGAGGTTTGTGTCCAACGTCCAACGTCTAACGTCCAACGTCTCTCAGCTGGTACAGCAAATCATCCTCCACCCGGTAGAGGAGCGGCACGACGGTGATCCGCGGATACAGTTTGCGGAGGCGCGCGGCTTCCTGCATCACGAACTCGATTTCGTCGTCGATCGCGAACTTCGGCACGCTCGTCGCGTAGTGCTTCTGCGCGCGTGCGTGATCCCACCCGGCGTGCTCTACGAGCCCGCGGACGAACTGGTCGCGCATTTGCGCGACCCGGGTCATATAGCAGTCGGTATGCGCGATCAGCACGATTGTCCGCACACCACCGATGGCGATCGCGAGCGAGATGCGAAACTCGTTGTCGCGCATGTTCGCACCCGCCGTCCGCAGCACGAAGGCGAAATCCGGCGGAATGCGGAGCGCTTTCCGGCTGTCCATACACATGCCGATAAGGAGCTGCCGGCCAGGCCCCGAGCCAAGTGCTCGGTCCAGATTGTGGTACTCGAGCAGCAGTGATACTGGCGTACCCGCGTACTCCGGGAGGATGTCGGAGCGGTAATTGACCGGGATGATGTCTGGCATGTGCGCAACCTAGCGACAGCGACCGCGGCCTCTGAAGTCCTGCGTCCTGGGCGGCGGATTGTCTGATGCCGTCGTGTTGCCCGCCGACGCGGTCGGCCCGTGCACCGGATCTAACTATGGCGCGGGCGGGAAAGTGTACTGGATCTGTTTGTACGCAAACGTGATCACCGCGGGAGAACCGGACGCGGTGGACGCGATGTTTACGCCCTTCATCACGTACGTCGCCGTCGTCTGGCCGCCGGCTCCGCTCACGGTCAGCTTGAGTTGGCACATGAGTGCCAACAGCGGAGAGTTGCACGACTGGCCGCGCGAGGCGTTGCCGGTGAGTTGCTTGGTGCTCGCGAAGGTCACGATCACGGTGCCCGGGCTGCTGCCTTGGCCCGACGCCGTCGCGGCGGAGGTACCAGTCCTGACCTCACCCGACGGCGGGGCGCCGCCCGAGCCCGGGGGCGGGATCGTGGGGTCGCTGAAGTGTGCAACTGTTGCGTTCCCGAGCGACAGCAGCGTGCCCTGGACACTGAGCGTGATCGCCAGCGGACCGGTTCCCGGCGACGAGGCCGCGGCCGCCGTCGGGGCGACGATCATTCTCTGATTCGGCGCCGGTGGAGTCGGTGTGCGGAGCCCCTGAGCCGGCAATCCGAGAGCGACGACAGCGGCGACGGCAGTCGCATGGAAAGCAGCGAGCAGCAGGGCTCGTGAGCGCATCCCGACCTCCAAAGCGGCGCCGTCTGGCCCGCGATTCGAGTGTGAGAGGACATTGCCGAGTCGCTGTCGCAGGGTCCAATACTTCGTTTCGAGGTCGGCGATAGGCGAGGGCTATCTCCCGTTCGTGCAGGCTCGTCGGGCTCATGCGCTCGCTGAGAGTGCCTCGTGTCGCGGGGATTAATTCGTCACAAAGCGTCCTAATTAATGGATTTGCGTGCGCGAAACGGAACGGCTCAGGCGTCAGCCGTTGCCATGTGATGGGTGGGGATGTGCGCGCCAGATCCGGCGTGGATGAATAGTATCATCCCGATGCTTATCTGCGCCCCCGGTCTGGGGGCGACTCGGCCTAACGTTTCGTGGGCGCCTGGGGAACTGGAGCGACACACATGACGCTATCGTAGCTCTTTCCCTCGCCGATCGTGATCACCGTCCCTGGGGCGTATGCCGGCGAGGCCTCCGGGAGGTCGCAGCCGCAGCGCACGCACCGCTGCCGGCCGGTCGCGTCGGGGATCCCGGCTGTGTGCAGCACCGGGCGAGGGCGGCTCTTCTCCGGCGGATTGGAGGGGTCGTACCGTGGAATGGCCTCCCACGTCCGCGGGTCGAAGCTGCCAGGTCTTCGATCGTCGTGGCTCATCGCGACCCACCATGGGAACGCCAGGGATAGAACGAGAGGCACCGCATTTAACCACTGACGTCCGGACTGGCCACGTGTCACGACTCGCCGGCGTGCGACCCCGCACCGGGCGCCGTCCTAGCCGCCGCCAGCCCCTCCGCCGCCCCCCGCGAGGTCGTGACGGGACCGTGCCGAGGCGATCGAGCGGCTCGCGATGAGGAAGGAGTTGAGCCCTTCGAGGGCCAGCAGCGCGTCAATGCCGCTGGCCTTCGATCGTTCCTCTAGGTGCGCAATAGAGACGAAAGGCGTGCCTGCGGCGCCATTGAGGCCGTGGCGAACGTACGGAGGCCAACAGACGTGCGGACACACGAGTATGCTTTCCGAGCCATCGCTGGCGGCTGTCGGGGTCGCGGGCAGGCCTGATGAGGCGCGTATCTTTCAGTACAACGTCAACCGTCGCAACGGGACGATCCGCTGGGACACAAGCACACACCTCTGTGATGATCGAACTACCGATGCTCCGTTCTTGCCGCCGCGCTGCACTCGGCGTCGCCCTGGCCGTTTCGAGTCTCCTGACAGGCGGCGCGCTTCGCGCCCAGACGTCCGCAGGTAAGGTCGCGGCGTACGGCGTCGGCGACTCGATGGTCGTCGGCCACCTCACGGGCCGATGGTACGACATCGATGTGGTCAACCGGCGGCTCTTCGGCGCTGGGAATACGATCATCGACATTGACCAGCTGCGCGTGGTTGGGCACATTGCCGACAGCACGCCCGGCGCGGAGTATTTCGTCGCTGCCGAGGACGAACGCGGTCTGACGAGCACCGGCGTGGTCTTCAACCCAACCACCGGTGCCGTCGGCGAGCACATGCCGATCCACGGTGATGGCATTGCGTACGAGCCCGAGACCCGACGCGCGCTCCTGCTCGGAGACACGATCCGAGTCGTCAACCTGGCGCCGTCGCTGCAGGCATTTCCTATGATGCAGCGATCGCGGTCGGGTCAGGGGGGCATGGGTGGTGGCTATGGCTCGCCGATGGGGATGAACCAGGACCCCCGGCACGACACGGTCGTCCGCCGGCTGCCGCCGGTGCGACTGACCGCGACGATCGTCGGCGAGATACCGCTCCCGTCGGCGGCCGTGGCCGGCGTCGCAGACGGCGCTGGCCACGTGTATGTCGCGGTGCCCGGTCGTGACAGCGTGCTGAAGATCGATGGCGATAAGCTGCGCGTGGTCGGCGGTCGCCCCGTGTCGCCGTGCAGGGCGCCCTCGGCTCTGGCGATCGACAACGTGCATCAACGGCTGTTCGTCGGGTGTGACTCCGGACTCGTCGTACTCTCGCTGAGCGATGGTCACGTGTCAGGGCAACTCGCCACCAGCGGGCATCCGACGGAGCTCGCGTTCGATGCCGGAGCGGGCCTGCTCTTTGTCGCTGGGGGCGATCACGGCATTGACGTCGTGCACGAGGACAATCCGGAGCACTACAGCATCGTGCAGACTATCTCAGATCCGCGCGTCATTGGCGCGAGCGCGCTCGTGCTGGATCCGACGACACATCGCGTGTTCGTACCGCACATCGACGCGGACGGTACGTTCCGCTTCTGGATCCTCGAACCGCAGTTCTAGCGGTGCGGGGCAGGCGCCTCGACTGCCTTCTCCACGGTGATCGTGAGGTCTGGGTGGCGTGAGCGCCCGACCTTCATAGCGTCGCGGGCTGCGGCGATCGCACGGCGAGCGAAGTCGTGCCCAGGCTCATCGTCGCCTTCGACGGAGACCGTGAGCAGCAGTTGAATGGCCTTCTGCATGACGATCAAAGGTAGAGCGCAATGTCGTCGGCTGCGAGAGGAGGCCGGCGTGGATCCTCGCAGCCCTGTACTCCCTAACCCCTAACCCCTGGTCCTCACTACCTTGCCAGGATGAAGCGTTTTCAGCGCGGCGTCGCGGGCGAAGTGCGCGTCCCGGGGGACAAGTCGGTGTCTCACCGCGCCCTCATCTTTGCGTCGTTGGCGACTGGCGAGTCCCGGATCCGCGGCATCCTCGATTCGGCTGACGTCCGCTCGACGGCGTCCGTCTTGGCCACGCTCGGGGTCCGCCTCCCAAAGAGCTTCCGGCCCAGCATGGGCAACGAGGAGCTCGTGGTCAGCGGGCGAGGCCTCCGCGGGCTGCGCCCACCGGCGCGCACGCTCGATTGCGGCAACAGCGGCACCACCGCGCGCCTCATGGCGGGCGTGTGCGCCGCTCACGATTTCCGAAGCCGGTTTGAGGGAGACGCGAGTCTGAGCCAAAGGCCGATGGGCCGCATTGCCCGCCCGCTCGGTGCCATGGGGGCCCGCCTGTGCTTCGACGGCGCCGAGACGTTGCCGATGACGATCGATGGCGCGGCCCTGCGTCCGCTGACTTGGATCAACGAGACCGGCAGCGCGCAGGTGAAGAGCGCCATCTTGCTCGCCGCGACAGTCGCCGGTGTCCCGGTGACCGTTCGGGCCCCGCGCCCGTCGCGCGACCACACGGAGCGCTTTCTGGAGGCCTTGGGAGCGCGGATCGATCGCGAATCCGACGCGGTGTCACTCGTCCCATCAGATGCGCTGCGGCCGTTCAGTCTGGATGTCCCGGGGGATCCTTCGTCGGCGGCATTCTTCGCGGCGCTCGCCGCGCTTGCCCCCCGGGGCTCTCTCGATCTTCCGCATGTATTGGCGAGCCCGACCCGCGATGGTTTCTTTCACGCCCTCGCCGCCGCCGGTGCCGACATCCACTCTGAAGCGGAAGGTGAGACCGACGTTGGTGAGGCGACGGTCGCGTACACGGTGCGTCCAGGCGCGCTTCGCGGGATCGCCGTTGGCGCTGATGAGGTGCCGGGCATGATCGATGAGCTCCCGCTGCTCGCGTGCATCGGGGCGCGCGCCTCTGGCGACACAGTGATCACGGGGGCCGGGGAGTTGCGGGTGAAGGAGAGTGACCGGATCGCGGCGACGGTGGCCAATCTGCGCGCGCTTGGGGTGGAGGCCGACGAGCTTCCCGACGGTCTGCGAGTCGCAGGGAGCGAGCGCCCGCTGCGCGGGCGCGTCGAGACGCGCGGTGATCACCGGATTGCGATGGCCTTCGGGGTCCTGTCGACCCTGCCGGATAGCGAGATCACGATTGATGATCCGCAGTGCGTCGAGGTGTCCTATCCGGGCTTCTGGCACGATCTCGACCGCGTGGTCGCGTGAGCGCGCTCCGTCCCGTCCCGCCCCAGGGCGCCGTGTCGGCCGCGCGTCGTCGCCCCGTGGTCGTCGCGATCGATGGCCCGGCGGCGTCCGGAAAATCATTGACCGCGCTGTGCGTGGCCGAGCGAGTTGGGTTGCGACACGTCGACTCCGGCGCGCTCTACCGCGCTGCGACCGCGGCTCAATTGCGCCTGAGCACGGACGTCACACAGTGGACGGAAGCGTCCGTGCTCGCCGCCGCGCAGATGGTGTCAGTCGTCGCACGAGCGACGACGTTTGTGCCCGTCCTGGCCGGCCGGGAAGCGGAGGACGAGATCCGCGGGCCCGATGTGACCCGGTCCGTCTCGCGGGTCGCACAGATGCCGGGGATCCGTCGATGGGTCGACGAGACCGTTCGCAGGTTGGCGACGGATCACGACCTGGTCGTGGACGGCCGGGACATTGGTACGGTCGTGTTTCCCGACGCGACGCTGAAGGTGTTCCTCGTAGCGGATCCCTGGGAGCGCGCCCGGCGGCGCCTGACCGAGCGACTCGCCCGCGCACCCTCCGACGCCGAGATCGCCGAGGAAACGGACCGACTCGTGCACCGCGATGCACAGGACGCGACGCAGACGACGCAGGCGCGCGATGCGATTCTCATCGACACGACGTCGCTCACGCAGGAAGAGCAGGTGAGTCGGATCGTCGCACTCCTCGAGGCGGCGGTGTCGAGGGCCTGATCCCGGCCCTTGGTCCCCTAACCCCTACTCGCTCCGCACTTTACCTTGACTGGCAGGAGCGACCACGCTAAGTTAGCTGGTTCCCGATACATCTTTTTCCGTGGGACGGGCTAGCATTGCCGGCCCCGGACGGAATCGAGAGGGCCGCCGTCGTGCGGCCCTGTGTGATTCCGCACCCTTACCTTGGCGCGGCAAGTGATCAATCCGCGAGTGTGAGGAGATTTGGTCACCGATATGACTGAGCTTGAACCTTCTGCCTCTGTCGCCAACGCCGCGAACGGCGTCACTGCCGGAGGTGTGTTGACTCCGCGGGAAAAGCGCGACATCCAGAAGGCGCAGCTTCGCCCCCTCGCGAATCGACGGCCCGAGTTGTACGACGAGGGCGACCTGCCGGACGAGCTCGAGTTCGAGCAGATGAGCGAGTTGTACCAGGGCACGATGGCGTCGATCGAGGAAGGCGAGATCGTCAAAGCCACGGTCCAGGGCATTCGCGACAACATGGTGGTGCTCGACATCGGATTCAAATCCGAAGGCACCGTCCCCCTCGAGGAGTTCAAGGACCTCCCGGAGCTGAAGGCCGGCGACCAGGTCGAGGTCCTGCTGGAGCATCTCGAGGACCAGGAAGGCGCAGTCGTCCTCTCGAAGAAGAAAGCCGACTTCATGCGGGTGTGGGAGCGCATCCGCGTGGCGTACGAGACCGACCAGCCGGTGGAAGGCACGCTGGTCAAGAAGATCAAGGGCGGCGTGGTCGTCGACCTCATGGGCGTCGATGCGTTCCTCCCGGGTCGCAGATCGCACTGCGCCGCGTGCCCAACATCGATGAGCTGCTGGGGCAGAAGTACGAGTTCAAGATCATCAAGCTCAACAAGCGCCGCCGCAACATCGTCGTCTCGCGCCGAGTGATCCTCGAGGCCGAGCGCGCCGGCAAGCGCGAGAAGCTGATGAAGGAGCTCCAGAAGGATCAGGTGCGGAAGGGCGTGGTGAAGAACATCACGGACTTCGGCGCGTTCATCGATCTCGGTGGCGTCGACGGGTTGCTCCACATCACGGACATGTCGTGGGGGCGGATCTCGCATCCGTCGGAGCTCGTCCACATTGGACAGGAGCTCGAGGTCAAAGTCCTCGACATTGATTGGGAGCGCGAGCGCATCAGCTTGGGCCTCAAGCAGCTCCAGAGTTATCCGTGGAAGGATGTCGCTGCGAAGTATCCGGTCGGCACGCGCGTACACGGCAAGGTGGTGTCGATCACGAACTACGGTGCCTTCATCGAGCTGGAGCCGGGCATCGAAGGTCTCGTGCACATCAGCGAGATGAGCTGGACCCGCAACGTTCGACACCCGTCCAAGCTCGTATCGATCGGCGAGGCAATCGAAGCGGTCGTCCTCAAGGTCGATCCGAACGAGGAGAAGATCTCGCTCGGCATGAAACAGACCGAGCAGGATCCGTGGGTCGTGCTGCCGCTCAAGTACCCCGTCGGGACGCGGATCTCCGGCAAGGTGCGCAACCTCACGAGCTTCGGCGCGTTCGTCGAGATCGAGCCGGGGATCGATGGCCTGATCCACATCTCGGACATGTCGTGGACGAAGCGCGTCCAGCATCCCTCGGAAGTGGTGAAGAAGGGCGACACCGTCGACGTCATCATCTCTCAACATCGATTCCGACAACAAGCGCATCAGCCTCGGACTCAAGCAGGCCGAGGAGGATCCGTGGCTCAGGATCGGCGAGACGTACCCGGTCGGCACCGAGCTGCGAGGCAAGGTCGTGCGGCTCATGGAGAAGGGCGTCGTCGTCGACATCGGCAACGACATCGAAGGGTTTGTCCCGGTGAGCCAGTTGAACAACGGCAAGCCGGTGGCCAGCCCCGCGGACATCGTGTACGAGGGGATGAACCTCGATCTGCGAGTCCTCGAGGTGGACCCGATCCACCGCCGGATCGTGCTCGCAGTCACCGACATTCCAGCCGAGCAGCCACCGCGACCGGAAACGCCGTCGCAGGTGCTGCCGATGGAACCGGAGCACGACGATATAGGCATGGTGGAATAGCAGCGGGGTCGGGGCTCTCCTATGTCCATGCGGGAGAAGCTGCGACTCCTCGAGCTGCGTCGCGCCGAGTCAGAACAGGGTGGCGGCGCAGCTCGACTGCAACAACAACACGACAAGGGAAAGCTCTCGGCGCGCGAGCGCCTGGATGTCCTGCTCGACGAAGGCAGCTTCGTCGAGCTGGATCGGTTCGTCACGCACCGGTCCTCCGACTTCGGTCTCGAGGACCAGCTGATCTACGGCGACGGCGTCGTGACGGGCCATGGCCGCATCGCCGGCCGCATGGTGTACGTCTTCTCGCAGGACTTCACGGTCTTCGGCGGCTCACTCTCTGAAGCCGTGGCCGAGAAGGTCTGCAAGATCATGGACCTCGCCATGCGCAATGGCGCGCCGGTCATTGGCCTCAATGACTCTGGTGGCGCACGCATTCAGGAGGGCGTCGTCTCACTCGGCGGCTACGCGGAGATCTTTCTCCGCAACACGCTCGCGTCAGGCGTGGTCCCCCAGATCTCGGCCATTCTTGGCCCGTGTGCCGGCGGCGCCGTCTATTCGCCGGCGATCACCGATTTCGTCTTCATGGTCCGGCGCACGTCCTATATGTTCGTGACCGGTCCCAACGTGGTGAAGACGGTCACGCACGAGGATGTCACGATGGACGGCCTGGGCGGGGCCGATACGCACGGGTCGACGTCGGGCATCTCGCACTTCACATGCGATGATGAAGTCTCCTGCCTCACGAGCATTCGCGAGCTGTTCGAGTTCATCCCGTCGAACAATCTCGATGGCCCGCCGCGCGGCACGAGCCGAGATCCGCGGGACCGCCGCGACGAAGCGCTGCTGGATATCGTGCCGGATGTCGAGACGAAGCCGTACGACATGCACGATGTGATCCGCCGGGTGGTGGACGACGGCCGCTTCATGGAAGTGCATCGCGACTTCGCGCCCAACATCATGGTCGGCTTCGCGCACCTGGGTGGCTACAGCGTCGGCATCGTCGCAAACCAGCCCGCCGTGCTGGCCGGTGTCCTCGACATCAGTGCGTCGGTCAAGGCCGCGCGATTCATCCGGTTCTGCGACGCCTTCAACATCCCGCTCGTGACATTCGAGGATGTGCCGGGCTTCCTGCCCGGCGTCGCGCAGGAGCACGGGGGCATCATCAAGCACGGTGCGAAGCTCCTCTACGCGTACTGCGAGGCAACGGTCCCGAAGCTGACCGTCATCACCCGCAAGGCGTACGGCGGGGCGTACGACGTCATGTCGTCCAAGCACATCCGCGGCGACTACAACGTCGCCTGGCCGACGGCCGAGCTCGCGGTCATGGGCCCCAACGGTGCAGTCGAGATCCTCTTTCGCCGCGAGATCGCCGAAGCCGCCGACCCGCGCGCGGCGCTGGACGCCAAGATCGCCGAGTACCGCGAGAAATTCGCCCATCCGTACATTGCAGCGGGGCGTGGTTACATTGACGATATCATTGACCCGCGTGAGACGCGCCCTCGACTGATCGAGGCACTCGATACGTTGCGGACGAAGCGCGATCGCAATCCCGCCAAGAAGCACGGAAACATTCCGCTCTAGCCGTGTTCTCCAAAGTGCTGGTCGCCAATCGTGGTGAGATCGCGCTCCGCGTGATCCGTGCGTGCCACGAGCTCGGCGTCCGTGCCATCGCGGTCTTCAGCGATGCGGACGCCACCGCACCCCACGTCCGCGCGGCGGACGAGGCAGTGCACGTTGGAGGAAATCGGGCGTCGGAGAGCTACCTGCGCATTGACGCGTTGCTCGACGCGGCTCGCCGGACGGGCGCGGAGGCCATTCACCCCGGGTACGGGTTTCTCTCGGAACGCGCGACTTTTGCGCGTGCGGTGCACGAGGCGGGACTGGCCTGGATCGGGCCGCCGGCCAGCGCCATCGAGGCGCTCGGCAGCAAGACGGCCGCGCGTGCGTTGGCCACGCGGGCAGGTGTGCCGGTCGTGCCGGGGACAACAGACCCGCTCCGTAGCGTGGAAGAAGCCAGCGACATTGGCGCCCGCCTGGGATTCCCGATTCTGCTCAAGGCGGCTGCAGGCGGCGGCGGCAAGGGCATGCGCGTGGTGCATCAGCCATCCGAGCTGGCCGGTGCGTGGGACGCCGCGCGCCGCGAGGCGCTTGGGGCATTCGGAGATGACGCCGTCTACGTCGAGAAGTTCATTGAGGGGCCACGGCACGTCGAGATTCAGGTGCTCGCGGATTCGCATGGCACGGTGGTGTCCCTCGGCGAGCGTGAGTGCTCCGTGCAGCGCCGCCATCAGAAGATCATCGAGGAGGCGCCCAGCGTTGCGGTGAATCAGGCCCTTCGGCAGCGCATGGGCGAGACGGCGGTCCGCGCCGCTGTCGCGGCAGGGTACGTCAATGCGGGGACGTGCGAGTTTCTGCTCGACCGTGACGGCGCGTTCTACTTTCTCGAGATGAATACGCGGATCCAGGTCGAGCATCCGGTGACCGAGCTCGTGACCGGGATCGATCTAGTTCAGTGGCAGCTCCGCGTCGCAGCCGGCGAGCGCATCCCATTCGGCGCGTCGCCCCTGTCTCCGCGGGGATGGGCGATCGAGTGCCGGATCACGAGCGAGGACCCGAGCAGCGGCTTCCTGCCGTCGACCGGCCGCATCTCCTATCTGCGGGTGCCGGCCGGGCCGGGTGTGCGATGGGACGGCGGCATCGAGCCTGGGTCTGACGTCGGATTGTACTACGATCCGCTGCTGGCCAAGCTCATCGTCTGGGCACCGACGCGAGAGCAGGCCATTGCCCGCATGCAGCGCGCGCTGCGCGAGCTGGTGATCGATGGCGTCGTCACGTCTCGGGAGCTGCATCTTCGCATTCTCGGAGACCCCGAGTTCGTGTCTGGATCGCTGGATATCCACTGGCTGGAGCGGCGGCTTGCGAATCTGACTGCACCGTCGATCCCCGCGGAGACCTCGCGCGCCATCGCGGTCAGCGCGGCACTCCTCGCACGTTCGGACGGACAGCGCCGCGGCGCTTCGGGCCCTGCCGGTCGCGATGGCAAGTTGGATGCGAGCCGAGCCTCCGGCGACTCCAACGCGACGACGGACGCAACGCCATGGATCGCGACGGCTCGGCGTGAGGCGACCGGCCAGTGAGGCGACACGGTCCGCAGGCGCGGCGACGACCATCTCCGGCGCGCCGCCGACTCGCGACCCAGGCACCGGCGGGCGCGGAGGAGGTCGACATTGACATCACCTCGATCGCCGCCGGCGGCGATGGCGTCGGCCGCGCCGATGGCGTCGTGGTGTTCACGCCACGGACGGCACCAGGCGATCGCGCCCGTGTACGCGCCGTCCCGGCGCACGGCGGCCGGCTCGCGCGAGGCACGTTACTCACGCTGCTCCGCTCCGCACCGGTCAGGGTCGAGCCGCTGTGCGCGCACTTTACGCATGATCGGTGCGGCGGGTGCCAACTCCAGCATCTCCAGTACGGCGCACAGCTGGAGGCCAAGGCAGGCATCGTGCGCGACGCGTTGACACGGATCGCCCACCGGCCCGTGACCGCCGTGCATGTTCGACCGAGCGCCAACGAGTGGCGCTACCGCCGCAAACTCACGCTGGCATTGCGGCGATCTGAGTCGGGTCGCTGGATTGCCGGCCTGCACCGATTCGACGCACCCGACGAGATCTTTGACCTCGAGGATTGTCCGATTACGGAGAAGGCGGTGGTCGATGTCTGGCGTTCCGTGATGCTGGCAGCCGCGTTCCTCCCGGACGCGGCCGATCGTGGGTCGGTCCGAACGACGGATACTGGCTTCGCCTTCGTACTTGAAGGGGGCCACCGCTGGCCGCAGGTGGCGCAGTTCGCAGCCACGGTGCCGGCGCTGACCGAGATCTGGTGGATGCCGACTGGTGGGCGTCGTCGGCGACTGACCGAAGGCGCGACTGTGCACCGATCGGAGCATCGCGATCCGTCGACTGTGCAGCGGACCGGCGCATTGTTCGTGCAAGTCAATGCCGAGATGTCCACTTCGCTCCAGGCCGCGGTCGTGGCCCGGGTGCTTGCGTATCAACCGACCACGGCCATCGATGCGTACGCGGGGACGGGTGCCACCGCCCTCGCCCTGACTCGACACGGCGTGCGTGTGACTGCGATCGAATCCGACACGGACGCGGCGCGGTATTGCGCGTCGCTGATGCCAGCCGGCTCGCGAGCGCTCACGGCCTCGGTCGAGGACGTGCTCGCAGCACAGTTGCCTGCAGATGTGCTCGTGCTGAACCCTCCGCGCCAGGGCGTTGCACCGGCGGTGACCTCGCTGCTGGCAGGCGCGCCGCCGAGCGTGAGGCCGCGCGCCATCATATATGTGAGTTGCGACCCGGCGACGTTGGCCCGCGACGTGGCTCGTCTGACCGAGTGGCGGATCGCGTCGCTGGACGCATGCGACATGTTTCCCCAGACCGCGCACGTGGAGGCGATCTGCGAGCTCGTGCCGGCCCAGGGGGCATCGGCGTGAGCGCGCAGCCTGGTGGCGGGCAAAAGCCCCAGCCGGGGAGCCAGCGTCGTCGCACGCCGCAGCGTGGTGTGCAATCGACGGCGACGTACACCGTCGAGTTGGGCGGTGTCTCGATCGCGGTGACCCTGACGGGTGCTGGTGTCCTGCTGGACGGGACGGAGGTCCCGGCGGAGGTGCTCGAGGTGCCGGACTCGCCGATTCGCCTCCTCCGATTGGGGAATGCAGTCCACGAGTTGGTGCCTCGCCGGGCCGAGCACCGCGGCGGCTACATCATCTCTCTCGCAGACCAACGCGTCGATGTGGAGGCGCTGGATGAGCGTGCACGTGCAGTCCGCTCGCTGCGCGCCACGACCACTGCGCAGGTCGGCGTCGACCCCGTCCGCGCGCCGATGCCAGGTCTGGTGACGCGGGTCCTCGTCGTGCCGGGCGAGGAGGTCAAAGCGGGCGCTCGGCTCATCGTGATGGAGGCGATGAAAATGGAGAACGAGCTCCGCGCCAAAGCCGACGGTCGAGTGAAGGCGGTTCCCGTCCAGGCCGGTACGGCGGTCGAGAAAGGGACGTTGTTGGTGGAATGGGCGTAGGAGCGAAAACGGCGGTGTCAGGGACCAGGGGTCAGGGGTCGGGGAACAAACCGTGAGACCGATGCATCTTGCCGCTGTTTGCGTCGAGTATTGTTCCCTGGTCCCCGGCCCCTGACCCCTGACCCCGCCGTTCACATTGACTGTCCCTAACTCATTGGCTAGCTTACGAATCTGTCACTAAACACGCCACGATTTTAATTCCCAGTCATGCGCACATTTTCCGCCAAGACGGCGGATGTTGAACACCAGTGGTTTGTGGTCGATGCCGACGGACTCGTGCTCGGGCGCCTCGCGTCTGAAGTCGCGCGCGTCATTCGCGGCAAGCACAAGCCAACGTTCACGCCCCACATCGACACCGGCGATAACGTCATTGTGATCAACGCCGCCAAGGTGAAGCTCACCGGACGCAAGCTGGAGCAGAAACGGTATTTCCGGCACACGGGATACATGGGGCACGAGCGCTTCACACCCCTCGAGACCGTGCTGGCCAAACACCCGGAGCGTGTCGTCGAGCGCGCCGTCTATGGCATGCTGCCCAAGACCGCCCTCGGGCGGCAGGTCCTGCGGCGCAAGCTTCGCGTCTTTGCCGGTCCGGCACACCCGCACGTCGCACAACGTCCCACGCCGCTCGTCGTAGCCGGGACGGCAGGCGCAAGTCGCGTGACCGGCGAGCACGCTGGAGGCGCCGGTGAGCGTTGATCCGTTGACCAAGCACACCGTCGGGCGTCGCAAGGAAGCGGTCTGCCGGTTGTATCTGAGCCCGGGGTCGGGCAAGTGGTACGTGAACGGGCGGACGCTCGGCGACTATTTCCCCCGACCCGACACTGGTATCCGCGATCCAGCAGCCGTTCACGGCGACGGACACGCTCGGCCGGTTCGATGTGCGCGCCCGTGTCGAGGGCGGCGGCCTGTCGGGACAGGCAGGTGCGCTACGCCTGGCGGTCGCGCGCGCCCTGGTGCAAGTCGATGAGTTGCACCGTCGGAAGCTCCGCGATCTCGGACTCCTGACGCGCGACGCGCGTGCGGTCGAGCGCAAGAAGCCCGGTCGGCCGAAGGCACGCAAACGATTCCAGTTCAGCAAGCGGTAGAGCGCATGCCGGTCGGACCGCGCAGCCACGAAGCGGCATTGGCACGGTCGGTCCGACGAGCATGCGGCAGGGCAAGTGTATGGCAACTCCTATATCTCGCACGCGTCTCGAGTGGCGGCGGGTGCTGGCGCAGCACGAGGTGGCTCGCCGGTCGCACGCCACGATGACGGGCGCGGACGTCTAACCCGCACGAGGTCACGCTTCGACGCATGGGTCCAAGTCTCGACGATCTGCTGAAAGCCGGTGTCCATTTCGGGCATCAGACGCGCCGGTGGAATCCGAAAATGCGGCGGTTCATCTTCGCCGAGCGCAATGGTATTCACATCATCGATCTGCAGAAGACGCTGCGGCAGATCGACCTGGCGCAGAAGCTCGCGCGCGAGGTCGTGCTGCGCGGCGACAACGTGTTGTTCGTCTGCACCAAGCGACAGCTCAGCACCATCGTGCAGGAGGAGGCCAAGCATGCCAACGCCCTCTACGTGACAGAGCGCTGGCTGGGCGGGCTCCTCACCAACTTCCAGACGGTGAAGAAGCAGATCCGGCGGCTGAAGGACCTCGAGGCGGGCACCGAGTCGGGTGGCGAGTTCGAGAACTACACCAAGAAGGAACAGCTTCTGATGACCCGGCAGCGCGACAAGCTGTCTCGCAATCTGGCGGGCATCAAGAACATGACCAGGCTTCCCGGGCTCCTGTTCGTGATCGATTCCAAGAAGGAGCGGATCGCGGTCAATGAGGCGAACAAACTGGGCATTCCCATCGTCGCCATCGTCGACACCAACGCGGATCCCGACCTGATCACGGTTCCCGTCGCCGGCAACGACGATGCGATCCGATCCGTGGAGCTCATCACGCACGCCGTGGCCGAGTCGATTGTCGAGGCGCGTCGCGAAGCCCCCGTCCGGCAAGAGGTCGAGGAGGGCGAGAGCAGTACGTATAGCTCGGACCGCGGGATGGAGCTGGCGGGCGGCGAGGAGGAGCGGCGCAGGAAACGGCGGCCGCGCCGGCGGCGGGCGAAGCCGGAGGCGATTGCCGCACGGCTAAAAAGTGGGGGCGAGGCGGGGGGGGCGGCGGACGACGCCGGAGTGGAGGAGGCAGACGCGTAGGACGCGCCGGCCCCGGAATGGCCCCGGTTCGCATAGATTACAGGCTGACTCACGCCGCCGGAGGTTTCCCCGGCGGCGTTTCCACACGACGACCGCGCTGGGTGCGCGGTAGCCATCGCGACCAACTCGGGCCGCCAATGGGCTCGGAGCATAGGTGACGGACATATGACAACGACCAAGACGGTATCTCCCAAGGACGTGCAGGACCTTCGTCAACGAACTGGCGCGGGAATCATGGAGTGCAAGCGCGCGCTCGAGGAGTCGAGCGGCGATATGGACCGCGCGGTCGACATCCTGCGGAAGAAAGGTGCGGCCAAGGCGGAGAAGCGCGTCGGGAAGGAAGCCCGTGAAGGGCTGGTGGGCACCTATATCCATCACGACGGCAAGCTCGGCGTCCTCGTCGAGGTCAATTGCGAGACGGACTTCGTCGCCCGCAACCCGGAGTTTCAGCAGCTCGTTCGGCACATCGCCGAGCACATCGCCGCCGCCGCGCCCGCCGCAGTGGACAAGGATGCGGTCCCGGCCGACCGCGTCGAGCGGGAGCGCCGACTCTTCGAGGAACAGGTGCGGGAGAGCGGCAAACCTGCCCACCTGATCGACCGCATCGTGACCGGCAAGATCGAGTCGTTCTACAAGGACGTCGCTCTGCTGCACCAAGCGTGGGTGCGCGACGACAAGCAGACGATCGGTGATCTCATCACGGCCTTCTCGGCCAAGGTCGGTGAGCGGATCGTCGTGCGGCGCTTCACTCGCTTCAAGGTGGGTGAGGAGTAGCAACGGGTGCCCGACGCCGCCTCCGATGCCACGAGGCGCTCCATGCCTGACGCCGGCGCTGCCGCGGGCGCCGACATGGTGCGACAGCTGGCTGCGAGAGCCGCGTCGTCAGGTGCTGGGGACGTGCGGGATACTGCCGCCACGGGAGCCAGAGTGACGCCGCTCGCGTATCAGCGCGTGCTCGTGAAGCTCTCCGGCGAGGCACTCGCCGGCAATCGCGGCTTCGGGTTCGACTTCGAGGTCATTGAGCGCTTTGCCGACGAGATCAAGGACGCCGTCGACATGGGGGCCGAGGTCGGGCTCGTCATCGGCGGCGGCAACATCGTGCGTGGGTCGCAGCTCGGGCAGAAGGGCATGGACCGCGTCACCGCGGACTACATGGGCATGCTGGGTACCGTTATCAACGCCCTCGCGCTGCAGGATATCCTCGAGCGACGCCGAGATGGATACACGGGTCATGACCGCTATTCGCATGGAGGAGCTCGCGGAGCCGTACATCCGTCGGCGTGCGCTGCGCCATTTCGAGAAGAAGCGCACCGTGATCTTTGCTGCGGGGACCGGCAATCCCTACTTTACGACGGATACGGCGGCTGTGCTCCGAGCCATTCAGATGAAGGCAGAGGTCATCATCAAGGCGACGAGCGTGGATGGCATCTATTCGGCCGATCCGAAGCAAGACCCACAGGCCACCCGCTACGAAGATTTGAGCTATCGGGATGTCATGCGCGACGAGCTTCGAGTGATGGATCAGACTGCGATCGCGTTGTGCAAGGAAAACGAACTACCCTTGATCGTGCTCAATATTCACACGCCGCGCGCCGTCTCCCGGGCTATTCTGGGCGAGCGTATCGGTACGCTCGTGCGCTGACGCGACCACGCGCGCAGCGGTTGGCGCCGCGCTCACGCGCGTGTCGGCAGCTCGCGGCGACACTACACTCGGAGTGCTGCATGAGTCCAGCCGTGACAGTGAACATCCCCCAGATCGTCAAGGAGTGTCGGACGGCGATGGAGAAGGCTCTCGAGAGCGCACGCCGTGAGCTCTCCTCCATCCGCTCGGGGAAGGCGTCCCCCGCGATGCTCGACACTGTGCGCGTCGACGCCTACGGCCAATCCATGCCACTCAACCAGGTCGCGTCGGTAACCACACCAGAGCCACGGCTCCTGATCGTCACGCCGTGGGACAAGGCCCAGTCCAAGGCGATCGAGAAGGCGATTCGAGAGTCCGATCTCGGCCTCGACCCCGCTGTGCAGGGCGGGATCATTCGCGTGCCCCTCCCGTCGCTCAATGAGCAGCGGCGGAAAGACCTGGTGAAGGTCGTCCACAAGTTGACCGAGGAAGGCCGCATCGCGATTCGGCATGCGCGGACGGACGCACGTGATCGGTTGAAGAAGCTCGACAAGGTTTCTGAGGACGATGTCAAGCACGGCGAGAAGGAGCTGCAGAAGCTCCACGACGACTTCATCGCCAAGGTCGACGACGCCCTCAAGCACAAAGAAGCCGAGATCATGGAAGTTTGATGATGGACGCCGTGCCGGCTTCGGCCGAGGAGTTGCTGGCCCGAATCCGGATACAGGGCGGGCTGCCGCGCCACGTGGCGATCATCATGGATGGCAACGGTCGCTGGGCCCAGGAACGGCTCATGCCCCGCCCGTATGGCCATCGCTCAGGCATGAAGGCCGTCCGTGAGGTGGTCGAAGGCGCGGTCGAGTCCGGGCTGTCCGTGCTGTCGCTGTTCGCGTTCTCCCAGGAAAACTGGCAGCGCCCGCGCGTCGAGATCCGTGCGCTGATGTCGCTGCTCGAGGAGTACATCGCCCGCGAGGTGAATGAGCTGCGCGATCGCGGTGTACAGGTCCGTGTGCTCGGCGAATTGGATCGCCTGACGCCTGCGGCGGCGAGTGCCGTCGAGCGCGTGGTTGCGGAGACCGAGCACAACGACCGCCTCCGGCTGAACCTGTTCATTTCGTACGGTGGCCGGGCTGAGCTCGTGCGAGCTGCGCGGCTGCTGGCAGCCGACGTCCAGAGCGGCGCACTCGCTCCGGACCAAATCTCGGAAGCCGAGTTTCAGGGCAAGCTCTATACGGCCGATTGTCCGGATCCCGATCTGCTGATCCGAACGTCTGGCGAGCAGCGGATCTCGAACTTCCTGCTCTGGCAGATGGCCTACACGGAGTTGTTCATTTCGCCCGTGTTGTGGCCGGACTTCGGGCGCCGCGAGCTCTTCGAGGCGATCATCGACTACCAAAACCGAGAGCGCCGCTTCGGCCGCGTCCTCGCCTAGACCACACACTACGCCTTCGATGGGCTGGGCAAGTAGCGTTGGGCCGAACGACCATCCGTCGGGGCATCCCGCGCCCTCGGCCGACCCGCGCGTGGAGCCGAGCCCGCCCGCCGCGACTCCCGTCAAGGGCGCTCGAGCGCCGGTCTCCGAGTTGACCCAGCGGTGGCTGTTCGGTGTGCTGGCGGCGCCGGTCACGGTCGCCCTCATCTGGATCGGCGGCGTGCCGATGGCGCTCCTGCTGAGCGCCGCGGCGGGCGTTGCGGCATGGGAGCTGTTCCGGATGGCGCGCGCGACTGGCGCAGTCCCCCTCGCTGGCCTCGGGATCGCTGCTGCGGCACTGCTCCCGCTCTATATGGTCACCGAACCCCGCGGCGTCTTCGAGTTCCCCCCAGCGCTCCTTGCCGGGATCGTCGTGGTCGTGCTGTCGGCAGCGATCTGGCTGCGCGGCTCCGCAGGACGACCGCTATCCTCCGTCGCGACCACGATTTTTGGCGTGGGATACACGGGTGGACTGCTCAGTTTCGCGCAGGGGATCCGCTATCACCCATACGTCGTCACTGAGATGGGGGGCGCCGCTCTGCTGCTCCTGCCCGTCCTGCTCACCTGGGCCAATGACATTGGCGCCTTTTTCGCAGGCAGGCTGCTCGGGCGTCGCAAGCTCATGCCGGCCGTCAGTCCGGGGAAAACGGTCGCCGGCGCGATCGGCGGGCTCGTTGCCTGCCTCATACTCTGCTGGGTATATGTACAATTCGTCCTGCGGCCGTTTGCCCAGCTCAGCCTCAGCCCGCGCAACCTCCTGGCATTCGCGGTCGTCGTCAGCGCGGCGGGGCAACTCGGGGATCTGTCGGAGTCTCTACTCAAGCGGGAGGCAGGGGTGAAGAACAGCTCGGGGATCTTCCCCGGCCACGGCGGCGTACTCGATCGCATTGACAGCCTGCTGTTCGTGCTGCCAGTGGCGTGGGCGCTCTTCAGTGTTCCCGGCTTCCTGCTCCCCGTGCCGTGAGCGGCCGACCGCATCGGGCCGGCCGCGAAGCACTGCGGTCAACGCCTCGAGGAGTTGCCGTACTCGGATCGACCGGGTCGATCGGCACGACGGCGCTCCGCGTGCTCGATCGTCAGCGGGGGGCGTTCAGGGTCGAAGCCCTCACGGCATATGAGAACGCGACGCTTCTGGAAGAGCAGGCGCGACGATTCGTCCCTCCCTACGTCGGCCTCGTCCGCGATGGGCGCCCGCATCCTGCCGAGTGGCAGACGGGACCCGACTGTCTGGTAGGCGCGGCGACCCTGGCGTGCGTCGACATCGTGCTCAACGCGGTCGTCGGCGCAGCGGGTCTCGACGCGACGCTCGCCGGTCTGCGCGCGGGCAAGCGGGTCGCCCTGGCCAACAAAGAGACGCTCGTTGTCGCCGGCGAGCTCGTCGCCGCGGCCGCCGCGGAGGGCAAGGGTGAGGTCGTGCCCGTGGACAGCGAGCATTCAGCAATTCTGCAATGTGTCGGGCATCGGCCAGCGGCGGAGATCCGCCGACTCCTGCTGACAGCGTCCGGCGGACCTTTCCGCGGGTGGACCCGTGAGCGATTGGAGCAGGCAACCGTCGCGGACGCCCTGCGGCATCCAACGTGGCGTATGGGTCGCAAGATCACCGTCGATAGCGCCACGCTGGCCAACAAGGCCCTGGAGGTCATCGAGGCCCACTTCCTCTTTGGGGTGCCCTATGACCGGATCGAAGTGGTCGTGCACCCCCAGAGCGTGGTGCACTCGTTTGTGGAGTTTATCGACGGCAGCGTGCTCGCCCAGGTTGGCATGCCGAGCATGGAGCTGCCCGTGCTGTACGCGCTCACGCACCCTGAACGCCTGGCGGACGAAGGGGTAGCACCCTTCGATCCGGTCGCCGCGTCACCCCTCACCTTCGAGCGTGTGCGCGCGGACGACTTTCCTGCATTGGCGTTGGGGTTGGCGGCTGGCCGCGCGGGCGGTGCGGCGCCAGCCGTATTCAATGCCGCCAATGAACAGGCAGTGGCGTTGTTTCTGGAGGGACGGATGGGTTTTGCAGCGATCGCACCAGCGATCGAAGGGGCGCTGACCGGACTGGCGGGTGCACCGGCACACGACCGGACAGCCCTGCTCACTGCAGACGCAGCGGCGCGCGCACACGTGCGTGCCGGCGTCGGGATCCCGGCGGCAAGTCACGCGCAGGAAAGCTGAGGCGATGGAGAGCTTCCTTCCGTATCTTGCGCCGGTGCTCGTCTTTGGTCTCGTGGTATTCGTCCACGAGTTTGGGCACTTTCTCGCCGCGAAGCTGGTGGGCGTGTACGCGCCGCGCTTCTCGATCGGATTTGGGCCAGCGTTGTGGGCGCGTCGCTGGGGCGAGACCGAATACCGACTCGCTGCACTGCCATTCGGCGGCTATGTGCGTATGGCATCGCGCGAAGATGAACCGAGCGCAATGCTCGAGGGCGGGCACGAGGAGGCGCCCGCTGACGGTGGCGACCCGAATGCGATGATGCCGTTCGGGCCCAAGCCGGTCCCACCAGATCGATGGTTCGAATCGAAGTCGCTGCCCGCTCGGCTCTCGATCATGCTAGCGGGCGTCTTTATGAACGTCGTCCTGACGTTCGCCATCATTTTCGGTCTTGCCCTGTATTACGGTGAGCCGACCGCGTCGACTGCGCCGGTTATCGAGCGAGTCGTTCCGGGGATGCCAGCGGCCGGCGCTGGCCTGGCCAGTGGCGACAGCATCAGCGCGATCGGCAGTTACCCCATCCACAGCTGGGACGAGCTGGTGCAGCACGTTTCGGCTTCTGCGGGTCAACCGCTCACGTTTGCCGTGTGGGCGCACGGCAAGCAGCGGACTGTGACGATCACGCCGCAAGCGACCCCCGACACCAATCCGGCGAACGGAGCCATCCGGACCGTCGGCAAGATCGGCGCGGCTCGCCGCCTCGAGCGGCACCCGATGGGGTTCGACCATGCGCTCGGCAACGCGTGGCGCGGGACATGGCGATCCGCCGGTCTGGTCGTGCTGACGATTCGCGAGCTCGCGACCAAGTCGGCCGCGTGGCACAGCCTCTCCGGCCCCGTCGGCATCTGGAAATACTCCGTTGACACCGCCCGGAGTGGCTTCGCCGACCTGCTCTCTCTGATCGCAATTCTGAGCATCAATGTCGCGCTGTTCAACCTGCTCCCGATACCGATTCTCGACGGCGGTCAAGTGGTCGTCAACGTGGCCGAAGCGATCAAGGGCAGACCATTCAGCGCGCAGACCCGCGAGGCGATTCTTCGCATCGGCTTGATCACAATCGCAGCCCTGTTCTTGTTGGTGATGTACAACGATCGGTGCCAGCTGATCAGCGCGCTCTGCTCAGCCCGCTGAGGCACCGGCTCTCGTTCGGTGCGCCCCGCGCACCGATCGCGAGAGCGTTTCTCGAAGTGGCTCCGAGACATACCAGGAGCTACTGGGTCGGGATTGCCCTCACGGCGTGTGCACTCGCAAGTCCGACGCGCCTGCGCGCGCAGACGGCCTACGTCCGCTTTGACATCATCTCGATCGACGACTCGACCTTCACGTTCGCGACGACCGGCTCGTCGTGGGTCAAATCCTCACGGACCGGAATCGTCGTCGATCCGCTGCACGGCGATGAGCTCATCGCAAAGTTCCGCGTGTCCAAAGCGCACAAGGGGAGCGCCACCGGGATCGTGACCGGCCAAACCGCTCGCCTCTCCAGCACCGACGTCGCACTCCTGACTCAGCCACACCCGCTGTTCCTGACACGCCCCTGGTTCTGGATCGGCGTGGTTGCGGGGGGCGTGATCGGGTTTGTGGCCCACGGCCACTAGGACGTTGGACGTTAGACGTTGGACGTTAGACGTTGGACGTTAGAGACAAAGCTCGAAGGCCAGCCGCGATACATTTAGCCGGCGCTCGAGGTTTGTCTCCAACGTCTAACGTCCAACGTCTAACCCTCTATTCTCCACACACCAGCCTCACCTTGAGCGGCGGCGCCGCGTGATTCAGCGCGATGTGCACGGTGTCGCGATAGGACGCGCAGTAGCGGGCCGAGATGACGACTGCGTAGGTGCCGACAGGGAGCGTGACCGGGGCGCTGAGGGGCGTGCGGCCACGAATGACGCGACCGTCGTCGAGTGCTTGGAAGGTGTACAGCGTGGCCGCGGGTCGCGTGTCGAGATGGACCGTACCGAAGCCCCGGTCCTTGTCGGGCGGCGGCGTCGTCACTGGCGCGCCCGCACTCGTCGGCTGGCCAGGCGTGTTCACAGCGGTACTGCTCGCGGCCGGCAGTGGGTGCGCGAGATGGTGGACCGACAATGAGCCGCCCGCAGCGTCTGATGGCCGCGCGCCCACTGGTCCAGCGGTTCCGTGGCTGGCGTCCGTCGATCGTGTGTCGCCCGGCGCAGGCGTCGTGACGGTATCGGGAACGCTGCCCGATCCCCGCACACCAACGATGCCATGAACCTGTGGTGGCGCGGACGCCGGCGTGCGGCGCGAACCGAACCAGCCGCGCTTCGCGGCCAGTGGCGTGCCGACCAGCACGACGAGCGCAAGGGTCGCGAGCGTACCCCCGAGCACCCGGCGTCGCCAACGGGGGCGGCGGGCAGTCGGCATGACGATGGGGGCCGTGGGCGTTTCCGAGGATCCCGGGGCCGAGGCGCTCCGCATCGCGATCGTGTCGCTGCGCTCGAGGCTGAGGGCGCCGAGCGCTTGGCAGAGCGCCTCACCGGTCTGATATCGCGCTGCCGGGTCCTTCTCGAGACAGCGCAGAATGACGCGCTCGACTTCACGTGAGAGCTGCGAATTGTGGACGCGTGGCCGAACGGGTCGCTCCTCGACATGCTGGCGGGCGATCTCGTACCAGTCCTCGCCGGTGAAGGGCAGGACCCCCGCGGCGGAGCGGTAGAGCGTGACGCCCAGCGAATAAATGTCGGCCCGACCATCCAGTGGCTGCCCGCGCGCTTGCTCCGGGGAGAAGTACTGCGGCGTGCCCACCACCATGTTCGTACCCGTTTGCTGCACGTAGTTCGATACGGCACGCGCGATACCGAAGTCTGCGACGATGGCGTTGCCGTGTTCATCGAACAGGATGTTGTCGACCTTGATATCGCGATGGACGACGCCCTCCCGGTGGGCGAAGCCCAGCGCGCTGGCCACGTCGATCCCCATCCGGATCAGCATCGGCTCGGGCAGCTTGCTCATCACCTCGAGCCGGTCGGGCAGCCCCTGAGGGAGGAAGTCCATGGCGAAGTACACGGCCTCGCCATCCTTGCCCACTGCGAAGATCTTGATGATGTTCGGATGCCTGAGCCGGGCGGCGGTCGCGGCTTCGCGTCGGAAGCGCTGCTCGAACTGCTCATCGCCCGCGTACTGCGGCTTGAGTACCTTGAGCGCCACCGGGATCTCGAGCTCGGGATCGAACGCTTTGTAGACCCACGCGAAGCCACCCGTGCCGACGATCGCGTCGATCCGGAACTTGCCCAGCGTCCGTCCCAGAAACCGTTCGGGCACGGTCAGGGCCCCGCAGCAGTCGGTCTGGCAGGCACGACCTGTGGGTCGCGAGGGCGGGAGGCGGGGCCGAAGTGCGTCGCGGGATCCTTTACAGCGGTCGGCAAGTCCAGTAAACTACTAGGCTTAATAGACTTTGGCGAATCGCGCGCGGCCGCGCGCGGGGAATATATCACATGGCATTTGAAAAAGCACCGACGATCCAGCAGTACCGTATCCATGAGACAGATACCGGGTCATCGCGTGTACAGGTGGCGGTTCTCACCGCCCGTATCAACTATCTCACCGACCACTTTCGGGGCCATCCCAAAGACCATCACGGTCGCCGTGGATTGCTCAAGATGGTGGGTCAACGCCGCCGGCTGCTCAACTATTTGAAGCGGACCGACGTCGACGGTTACCGATCGCTCATCGATACACTCGGGCTTCGGTATTAGTGCGTGCGAAGCATCGAGGCGACGGGTGTCGCCTGCCGTGGTGCTTCCTCGACGTTTCTGCGGCCAAGGGCCGGTCCAGTAGAGCAACGGCACGATGTCATGGCGACGGCGTGAGACGATTGGGCAGTTCAGTTTAGGCACGGGCGTCACCAAAGGCCGCCAGCGGCCGCGCGTGACGCCCATTCTTTTTTTCGGACATCCATGCAACGAGTAGAGCGTACGTTTGCCGGGCGGCGTCTCGTGATCGAGACGGGCCGCATGGCCAAGCAGGCCTCAGGGTCGGCCCTTGTGACCTTCGGCGAGACGATGGTGCTCGCCGCCGTTTCTGTCAGCGATAGTGTGAGCGCGTTGCCGTTTTTCCCGCTCACGGTCGAGTACAAGGAGCGCACCTACGCCGCCGGGAAGATCCCCGGAGGCTTTATCAAGCGCGAGGGCCGGCCGCAAGACGCGGAGATTCTCTCCGCTCGCATCATCGACCGATCCATCCGCCCGCTCTTTCCGGAAGGGTTCAAGAACGAGGTCCAGGTCTTCATCTACGTGATCTCGGCTGACCAGCAGAACGACGCGGATGTGCTCGCTCTGCTCGCGACGTCGGTCGCCATCAACTCCTCGAAGATCCCCTTTTCCGGCCCGATTGCCGGTGTGCGCGTCGGTCGGGTGCAGGACAAGTGGGTGCTCAATCCCACGTTCCAGCAACTCGAGTACACCGACCTCGATCTGGTCATCGCGGGCAGCAAGGACTCGATCGTGATGGTGGAAGGCGGCGCGCTGGAGGTGTCAGAGTCGGACGTGGTCGATGCACTGCAAATCGGGCACAGCGGCATCCGAGAGCTCATCGCAGCGCAGGAAGAACTGCTCCGCCATATGCCGCGCGCACAGAAGATGTCGTGGACCCGTCCCGAGCTCCCCCCGGGACTCGAGGCCCGCGTCAGCGACCTGGCACGCGGCCGGATCAGCGACGCCATCAACCAGAGCGACAAGCACGGCCGGATCGAAGCCGTGGCGCAGGTCAAGAAGGAGCTCGGCGAGATGCTGCTCGCGGAGTTCCCGGACAATCCCCGTGACATCATCACGATTGTCGGCGACGCTGAGTATCACGCGTTGCGGTCGCAGGTGCTGAGCAGCGGCCACCGGGTCGATGGCCGCACCGCACGCGAGGTGAGACCGATCTCCATCGACATTGGGCTGCTGCCACGCGCACACGGATCCGCGCTGTTCACGCGCGGTCAGACGCAGGCACTGGTTGCGGTGACGCTCGGTACGGCGAACGACGTGCAGCGCCTCGACACCATCGACGAAGCTGGCGAGACGACGAAGTCGTTCATGTTGCACTACAATTTCCCGCCATTCTCGACCGGAGAGGTCCGACCCGTCCGCGGCACGAGTCGTCGCGAGATCGGTCACGGCCATCTCGCCGAGCGCGCGCTGCAAGGGGTGTTGCCCGACTTCGACGAATTCCCGTACACGATCCGCGTCGTATCCGATGTGCTCGAGTCCAACGGCTCCTCCTCCATGGCCTCCGTATGCGGCGGATCGCTGGCGCTGTTTGACGCCGGTGTCCCCGTGCGGGGTGCGGTTGCGGGCGTCGCGATGGGACTCATCAAGGAAGGCAACAAGTACGCGATCCTGACGGATATCCTCGGGACCGAAGACCACCTGGGCGACATGGACTTCAAGGTGGCAGGGACTGAACGAGGCATCACGTCGATCCAGATGGACATCAAGGTCGAAGGCCTCGATGTCTCGGTCATTGAGGAGGCGCTCGCCCAGGCCCGAGAGGGTCGGCTCCACATCCTGCAGGCAATGAGCGAGGCGGTGGCCGAGCCCCGCAAGGAGCTGTCGCCGTACGCACCACGCATCGTGACGATGAATATCAGCCCCGAGAAGATCGGTGACCTGATCGGTCCGAAGGGCAAGACGATCCGCGGGATCCAGGACGAAACCGGAGCAGAGATCACGGTCGACGATAGCGGCTTGGTGACGATCGCTGCGGTCGGTGGAGAGGCGATGGAGCGCGCGAAGCAGATGGTCCAGGCGCTCACGGCGGAGCCGGTCGTCGGAGAGACGTACGAGGGCACGGTCAAGAGCACCACGCCCTTCGGAGCGTTCATCGAGATCATGCCGGGCACCGAAGCGCTCCTCCACATCTCGGAGATGCGGTGGGGTCGCACCGACAAGACGGAGGACGTCGTCAAACGGGGCGATCGCGTCCGCGTGAAGTTGATCGATCGCGATGAGCGCGGGCGGCTGCGGCTCTCGATGAAGGCCTTGCAGCCGAAGCCCGAGGGCGTCGACGAAGGGAATGGCAATCGGCCGCCCGCCGAGCGGTCGAGCGGTGGTGAGCGAGACGATTCCGGTCGGGGCGACGATCGTCCGCGTCGAGGCGGCCACCGAGCCGGTTCGGCACGCTCATCGTCCCGCCGCCGCGAGTGAGCGACGGGCACGGCGGCCGGCGCTCCCCAGCCCGGCACATCATTGCCACCGCGGGTTCAGTCGTGTCGAGTACCGCCGACGATTCGGCGCTACGATCCACCACGCTCCCCAACGGCCTGATCGTCGTCTCGGAGTTCATGCCGGGCGTGCGATCAATCGCGCTCGGTGCGTGGGTCCGGGCCGCCTCGCTGCACGAGCGCCGAGAGGCCATGGGCGTATCGCATCTGCTCGAGCACATGGTGTTCAAGGGAACTGCCAGGCGCAGCGCCCGCGACATTGCTCTTGCGCTCGAGGGCCTGGGCGGCTCGCTCGACGCATACACGGCACGCGAGCACACGGCGTACCAGGCTCGAGCGTTGGACGTGCACCTCCGGGACGCGGCGGACGTATTGGTCGACCTCGTCTACCGGCCCCTGCTGCGGGCGTCTGATCTCAAGCTCGAGCGCCAGGTGGTACTCGAGGAGATCAGCATGGTGCAAGACACGCCGGACGACCTCGTGTTCGAGTTGCACAACGAAGCGCTCTGGGGCCCGCATCCCTACGGCTACTCGATCCTGGGGACTCGGGACAGTGTGTCACGGCTGGGCGTGTCGGATCTTCGGGCGGTCCACGACGGCGCCTATCACCCCGCGCAGACCGTCGTCGCCGCCGCGGGCAACGTCGACCATGACGTGCTGCTCGATGTCCTTGCCGAAACGGGATGGACCGACCTCCCGCGAGGTCCTGAACCACCGCCACGCTGGCCAAGACCGACGCCGACCCCGCCGTCCACGCAGCACGTGGCGCGCGAGGGGGCGCAGACGCACATCGTGTTCGGTTCGTCGGCGGTCTCGCACGGCGACGCGCGACGGTATACCCTCGCGCTCGTGAGCACCGTGCTTGGCGGCGGCATGAGCTCGCGCCTCTTTCAGCGCGTCCGGGAAGAGCTCGGGCTCGCGTACGCCGTCTACACGTTCCAGTCGTTTCACGCGGACACTGGGACCCATGGCGTGTACGCCGCCACCTCACCCGACCGGGCGCAGAAGGCGATCGAGGCGATCCAGTACGAGTTGGCCCGGCTCGCTGCGGACGGACTGTCGCCAGAGGAGATGCAATCCGGCAAGAACCAACTCGCGGGTCAGGTGACGCTCTCCCTCGAGAGTGTCACCTCTCGCATGTATCGAGCGGCCGGCGTCGAGCTCTACGGCGAGCCATTCCGCTCGTTGGACGCCGTCCTGGCGGAGATCGCACGCATCACTGAAGACGACGTACGTGCCGCGTGCCGTGAGTTCTTTCCACCCGAGCGACAGACTCTGCTGACGCTGGGTCCAGGCGTTGACTAACCCTCTTTGACGTCTCACCCCGTTACCTGACCATCTACCCATGAAAATCGGCGTTCCAAAGGAGATCAAAACCAACGAGAACCGCATCGCCCTCGTCCCGGCCGGCGCTGAAGCGCTCGTGGCCGCGGGGCACTCGGTTCTCGTCGAGCGTGGCGCGGGCGAAGGCAGCGGCTTCGCCGACGAGCTCTACACCCGGGTAGGGGCGTCTGTTGCCCCAGATGCCGATAGCGTGTGGCGAGACGCCGAGATGATCCTCAAGGTGAAGGAGCCCATCGAGCCCGAGTGGCCGAGGATACGACGCGGGCAGGTGCTGTTTACGTATTTCCATTTCGCGGCGAGCGAGCCGCTCACGCGGGCGCATCTCAAGAGCGGCGCCGTGTGCATTGCCTACGAGACCGTCGAGTTGCCGTCGCGCGAGTTGCCGTTGCTGACCCCGATGTCCGAGGTCGCCGGACGCATGGCCGTTCAGGAAGGTGCCAAGTACCTCGAGAAGCTGTACGGCGGCCGCGGCGTGCTGCTGGGCGGTGTGCCGGGTGTCGTGCCCGCCAAAGTCGTGATCCTCGGCGGCGGCATCGTTGGCATCAACGCCGCCAAGATGGCGGCGGGGATGGGTGCGTCCGTGGTGGTCCTGGATCTCTCCCTCGAGCGGCTGCGGTACCTCTCCGATGTGATGCCACCGAACGTCATGCTGATTCACTCAAACCGCCACAACATCCTCGAGCAGCTACCCACCGCCGACCTGTTGGTCGGAGCCGTGCTCGTGGTTGGCGCCAAGGCGCCGCGCCTCGTCCGTCGAGAGGATCTCAAGCTCATGCGGCCGGGATCGGTGATCGTCGACGTGGCCATCGACCAGGGCGGATGCGTGGAGACCATCCACGCCACGACACACGAAAATCCGACGTATGTCGTGGACGGGGTCATTCACTACGGGGTTGCGAACATGCCAGGCGGCGTGCCGCGGACTTCGACGCTGGCGCTGACGAACGCGACGTTCCCGTACGCGCTGCAGCTCGCAAACAAAGGATGGAAGCGCGCGCTTGCTGATCAACCCGCGTTGCTCCACGGCCTCAACATCGTCGACGGTCGCGTCACCTATCCCGGCGTTGCTGAGGCGTTCGGCATGCCGTACGAGGAGCCGCGGAAATTCATTTAGGGCATCTCGGGAGTGCGGACGTTCCAAACATTTCTCTTGATCGTCCTCGGGGGGCGGGCTAGCTTACCGCTCGCCCCGCTCGTCGATCACGCGGGAGACGTTCCTTGAGTTTCCAGCCGCTCCGAGAGCCACGCGGCCGCTGTTGGAGCAACGCGTGCGTCGCCCGCAGGCGCTCGCCGTGAGAATCTATCTTTGATGCGTTGGCCATTCTTTCGAAACGGATCGCGCTCGCTGTTTCCGGCAAACGCGATCGCCGTGGATCTGGGAACGGCGAACACCCTCGTCTACGTGAAGGGCGAGGGGATCGTGCTCAACGAGCCATCGGTCGTGGCGATCGATCGGGAAACCAAGAAGATCAAGGGCGTCGGCCTCGAGGCCAAGCGGATGCTGGGCCGCACGCCGGACGGCATCCTGGCCGTGCGACCGATGAAGGACGGCGTGATCGCCGACTTCGACGTCACCGAGAAGATGCTCAGGTATTTCCTGACACTGATCATCGAGAACCACGTCTTCAAGGTGAAGCCCCGCGTCATCGTGTGCGTGCCCTCCGGCATTACCGAAGTGGAGAAGCGTGCCGTCCGTGACTCGGCGCTGGGGGCCGGGGCCAAGGAGGTCTTCATGGTCGCCGAGCCAATGGCGGCCGCCATTGGCGTTGGCCTCCCCGTCGAAACGCCGACCGGCAACATGGTAATCGATATCGGAGGCGGGACGACCGAGATCGCGGTCATCGCCCTGTCCGGCATCGTCAGCGACACCTCGATCCGAACGGGCGGCGACGAGCTCGACATCGCGATCGTTCAGTTCATGCGTAAGAACTACAACCTCCTCATCGGCGAGCCGACCGCCGAGCTGATCAAGATTCAGATTGGATCGGCCGCTCCTGTTGGTGAGGAGCGCGAGATGGAGGTCAAAGGCCGCGACCTGGTGTCAGGCATCCCGAAGACAGTGCGCGTCCACTCCGCAGAGATTCGCGAGGCGATTCAGGAGCCGATCCAGCAGATCGTTGATGCGGTCCGGCGGGCGCTCGAGATCACACCGCCCGAGCTCGCCAGTGACATCGTAGACCGCGGGATCGTCATGACGGGCGGCGGCGCGCTCATTCGCGGGTTGGATCTCCTACTCAGCCAGGAAACGAGCCTCCCCATCCACGTCGACGAGGATCCTCTCACGTGCGTTGTTCGCGGGACCGGACGGATTCTGGACGACGAGGACAAGTACTGGTCCGTCTTGAGCAGTTGAGCCCTCGGCGTGTGAGCTGAACCGTGGCGCGTGCCGTCGCCAGCGGGACCCGCGCGGACGTGGCCCTCCTGGCGGTCTCCGGACTTCTTTCGTTCGCCGCGCTGGCGCTTCCGGCCAACCTGCGCGATCCGCTGGCCGCGACCCTGCGGCGGACCTTTATCGCGCCGCTCATCGCTCTCCAACGCGACGCTGAGCTCGGGCGAACGGCCCTGGTTCGACACGATGTCGAGGCGGCCGCACGCGACAGCGTCGTGCTGCGCGCGCTGCTCGTGCCGGAGCTCGAGGCGGAGAACGACCGCTTGCGACGGTCCCTGGGCCTAGGCCACTCACTCGGCTGGGGGTTCGTCCCGGCCGAAGCGCTGCACAGCCGGGCGCTGGGCGAAGAGTTCACGATCACCCTCACCCGAGGCGCCCAGTCAGGCGTGCGGCCATTCAGCCCGGTGGTCGCTCCGGAAGGACTCGTCGGCATGGTCGAAACCGTCGATCCGACGATGAGCTTGGCGATCATCTGGGCGCACCCCGACTTCCGCGTGAGCGCGATGGCCGCCGACGGCAGCGCGTTCGGGATCGTCCGCGCACACATGAGTTCCAGCCCCGAGCGATACCTCCTCGAGTTGAACGGCGTGCAACTCAGCGCTGCACTCCCGACCGGCACGCCGATCGTGAGCTCCGGCGTCGGTGGCGTCTACCCGCGGGGGATTCCGATCGGCACCGTGATTGGAGAGCTCAAGACGACGGAGGGATGGGCGCGCACCTACCTCGTGCAGCCGGCCGTACACCCCTTCGACGTCACTTCGGTTCTCATCCTCGAACCGAAACGGGTGGTCGCGGGCGTGCAAGCCGTTTGGGCGGGAGCCGACTCCGGGCGCCGGCCGGGGACCCTGGCCATCGATTCGGCGACGCGGGGGTCGCACGGAGGGGTCGTCATCCCCCGTGATACCGTGCTGGATGTACCCGATGATACCACCGACACGACGGACGCCGCCGCGAACCCGCCCGGGGCGGAGAAGCCGCAGCAATGACTCCCCTCGGCGTCTTACGCGTCGTCATCGCGTTCTTCATTCTCGTGCTGCTGCACTTCTCGCTGCGGCCCCTCCTCGCATGGCACGCCGAGATCGACTTCTTGCTCATTGCCGTGCTGCTGGCCGCGGTCCGGGTTCGGCCCGGCGTGGCCGCGATCATGGGGTTTGTCGTCGGTTTACTCGTCGACTCACTCACTCCCGGCGCCTTTGGCGCGGGCGCTCTGGCGATGTCGGGCGTTGCCTTCGCGGCGTCGTGGCTCAAGGCCGTGTTCTTTGCCGACAACCTGGCGCTCAACGGGTTCTTTTTCTTTGCCGGCCGCTGGGCGTACGCGATCATCTACGTGCTGGCCGAGCACCAACGCAGTGGCGTCGACCTCGCGCAGGAGGTCTTTGTTTGGGCACCTTTGTCGGGTGCCGTCACGGCTGCGGCGGGCGTTATCCTGCTCGTGATGATGCGTCCGCTGCTGGAGCCAGCCGGGGCATAGCGAGCCGATGAGCTTCCATCCGAACGACGTGGCGCGCAGAGCGCAGGTGGCCACGACCGGCCTCTTCGTCGGATTTTGCCTGCTGCTCGGTGCCTTTTTCCGAACGCAGGTCCTGCAGAACGCGCAATACGTGCTGCAGAGCGAGACCAACCGCCTGCGCGAGGTACCTCTCCCGGCTCCGCGCGGCATTATCTACGACCGGGACGGGCGGGTAATCGCCGAGAATGTCCCGGGCTACTCGGTATCCGTGTTGGCACCGACTGCGGACTCGCTCAGGGCCATGCTCCGCCGGGTCGGCGAGTCGATCCCACTCTCCAACGACCAGATCGAGTTGGCAGTCCGTCGATACCGCAGGGCGCCAAATCGCCCGACGGCCGTGCTGGCGGACGCATCATTCGACATCGTCTCGGTGCTGGAAGAGCACCGCGTCGAGTTCCCCGGGCTCATCATCCAGTCGGCACCCAAGCGACACTACCCCGACGGCGCCGCGGTGGCATCGTTCGTCGGCTACACCGGTGAAATCACCGAGACCGAGCTCGCGTCGCGTACCTACCGCGGCTACAAGGCCGGGCAGCAAGTCGGCAAGGGCGGCCTGGAGCGCGAATACGAGGACAGTTTGCGCGGACGGGAAGGGACCCGATTCGTCGAGGTCGACGCGCGCGGCCGTGTGGTTCGCGATGCCGGCGCGCGAGCGGACATCCCGGCCGTAGCGGCCGATCCGCTCTACACCAGCATCGACCTCGATCTCCAGCGTTTCACCGCGTCGCTGTTCGGTGACACGCTCCAGGGAGGCGCGATCGCACTCGATCCCAACACGGGTGAGGTGCTCGCACTCCACAGCGCGCCGACCTACGACCCGAATCGCTTCATCGGCGGCATCCCGGCCGACTACTGGCGGATGCTGAACACAGACCCTCGCCGTCCCCTCTACAACAAGGTGATCCAGGCGCGATATCCCCCCGGATCCACTTGGAAGCTCGCCACGGCGACGTATGCGCTCGAGAACGGCATCGCAACGCTCGATGACCATATGCCGGTCGCGTGCACGGGGGGCTTCCAGTTCGGCAATCGCTACTTCCACTGCTGGGATCCGCACGGGCACGGCGACATCAACCTGGCGCGGGCGATCGAAGTGTCCTGCGACGTCTTCTTCTATCAACTCGGGCTCAAGATCGGGATCGAGCGGCTGGTCGCCGGGGGTGTGCAGCCTGGGATTCCGAGACCGCACGGGCATCGATCTGCCGAACGAGTCGGCGCCCCTCTTCCCGTATTCGGAAGATTACTACAACAAACGCTTTGGCCCGCGGGGCTGGAATCAGTCGGTGGTGCTCAACCTCGCGATTGGCCAGGGTGAGAACGCCCAGACCGTCGCCAGCATGGCGCGGTTCTACACCGCACTCGCGACCGACGGCGAGGAGGCGCGGCCGACGATCGCCCGCCGTCCGCAACCTGCGCGGACGCGGATTTTCCAACTGACGGCCGCGCAGATGGCGGGTATCCGTCGCGCCCTGATCGGCGTCGTGTCGAGCACGGGTGGCACGGCGCGGGGCGAGGCGGTCCAGGGTGTCGCCATTGCCGGGAAGACCGGCTCCGCGCAGAACCCCGACGATCCCACCAAGACCCATTCGTGGTTTGTGGGCTTTGCACCGGCCGATCATCCGAAAATTGTGGTAGCGGTGCTGCTGGAGTTCGGCGGACACGGGGGCCATGCTGCGCGCCTCGCCGCCGCGATCATCGCGCACTACCTCAAAGTGGTGCCGGCGAGCCTGCCGGCGACCGAGGGCTGATGCAGCGCAAAGTCATCGCGGACTTCCCGCTCGTCGCCCTGGCGCTCCTGCTCTCAGTCTTCGGCATTCTGATGGTCTATTCCGCCGGGCAGACGGACGTGCCGACAGTCGTCGCACGCCTCTGGCGATCGCAGGTCATCTGGCTCGCGGTATCACTCGTCGCTGCACTGCTCGTCACGCGTGCGTCCGTGCGGTTCCTCGAGTGGGTCGCCTGGCCCTCGTACCTGGTCACGCTGATTGTGCTGGCATCGCTCTTCCTGCTGGGCAGCGGCGCTGGTGACGCGGCGAGCTCGCGCAGCTGGCTGACGATCGGTGGACACCGGATCGGCCAGCCGTCGGAGGTGGCGAAAATCACGGTCGTTCTCATGCTCGCCCGCGTGCTCGCAAGCTCGCGCGAAGCACGCCGAGCTCCTGGTCGAGCTCTGGAAGCCGGTCGCGATCATCGCCGTCCCGATCGTACTCATTCTCGGAGCGGGCGACCTGGGAAGCTGCATCGTGTTCGTCGGCATTCTGTTCGCGATGCTCTTCTGGGCAGGCGTGCCGGCGTTGACCCTGGTGCTGTTGGCGAGTCCCATCGTGAGTCTCGTCGGCGCATCCAGCACGTGGGTGTGGGGCGCATGGTTCTTCCTGCTGGTCGTGCTGGTCTGGCGCTATCGACCCTATCTGGTCGAGGGCATCGGGATTGTCCTCGCGAACGTCTTCATGGGGATCATTGCGCCGATCATTTGGGAGCGCAAACTCAAGCCGTATCAGCGGCAACGGCTGCTGGTGTTCCTGGATCCGTCCGAGCGATCCGCGCGCCTCGGGATATCACGTCATCCAGTCCCAGGTCGCGATCGGATCGGGCGGGTGGCTTGGGCAAGGGCTTCACCATGGGAACGCAGAAGCGCCTCGCGTTCCTTCCCGGCGCAGCACACGGATTTCATCTTCTCCGTCGTCGGCGAGGAGTTGGGCTTCATCGGCGTGGCCGTCGCGCTCACGCTGTTTCTCGTCCTGTTCTGCGAGCGGTCCGGATCGCGACTCGCGCCAACGACACGTTCAGCAGTCTCGTGGCGTTCGGGCTGGCCGCCGGCTGGTTCGTGCACGTCGGCGAGAACGTCGGCATGACACTCAACCTCATGCCGATCACGGGGATCCCGTTGCCGTTCTTCAGCTACGGGGGCTCCTTCATGCTGGCCAGTTGGGTGGCCGTCGGGATCCTGGTCCGCATCTCGGGAGAGGGGCGGGGACGGGCGGATACCCTGGCAATCTGAGCTTCCGCCGGGCACATTTCGTGGAATGTCCTGGTGGCGGAAGGATAAAAAGCCCCGTCGGCCGCGTCGCGAGAGCGGTGTCGAGCGGCTGGAAATCCCGCCCGATGTCTGGGAAAAGTGCGAGGCCTGTGGTCACACGGATTTGCGGGAGAAGTTCGTCCGCAACCTCAACGTGTGCCCTGCCTGCGACAACCATCGTCGCATTCGCGCCCAGGAGTACGCCGGATTGTTGCTCGACGAGGGCAGCGCCAAGGAGGTCGAGGCGGACCTCCGGTCCACCGATCCGCTGGGCTTCCCCGAGTACACCCAGCGATTGAAGAAGGCGTCGGCGAGCGCCGGCGATCGTGATGCCATGCTGGCTGTCAGCGGCACCCTGGACGACATGCCAATCAGCCTGGGCGTAATGGATTTCGCCTTCATGGGCGGGTCGCTCGGATCGGTAGTCGGGGAGAAGATCACGCGGCTGGGCCAACGGTCCCTGGAACGCAAATACCCGCTCGTGCTCGTCTCGGCGTCCGGCGGCGCCCGTATGCAGGAGGGCGTGCTCTCGTCTGATGCAGATGGCGAAGGCGTCGGCCATCCTGTCGCAGCTCGCTGAACGCCGCATTCCCTACGTGTCGATCCTGACCAACCCGACGACCGGTGGGGTCAGCGCCAGCTACGCCATGCTTGGCGATGCGATCCTGGCCGAGCCGGGTGCGCTCATCGGCTTCGCGGGACCACGGGTGATCAAGCAGACGATGGGCCAGGACCTGCCCGAGGGGTTCCAGACCGCCGAATTCCTGCTGGAGCACGGGATGCTCGATGACGTCGTGCACCGTCGGCAGCTCAAGAAAACGGTCGGGCAGCTGTTGCGGCACATGAGCGGCAAACCGGCACTGACGGGCTGGTCGGCACCCTGAGCGCGCTGCGCGCGCTAGAGAGTAGAACGACAGAAAGTAGAAAGTCGACGACTGCGTTCATGTCGCCGCTCTTCACTCCCGGACCATTTTTCTCTGCGTGTTAGTAGCTACTTGGACGACCCAGCGTCCATCGTGTTCAGCAGCCATGCGACCGCGAGTGCGACCATGACGACCGCACCGATGGCCACGCCTCCTGGGCTGCAGTATCGGGCGGCGCTGGACTTCTTGTTCGCGCGGACGACCGGCAAATGGAAGCTGGGCCTCGAGCGGATGCATGCCCTCCTCGGCGCGATCGGTCGACCCGAGGCGTCCTGCCGCGCGTTCCACGTCGGCGGCACGAACGGCAAGGGCAGTGTGTGCGCGACGCTCGAGGCGCTGCTGCAGACGCGCCGGTGCTGCGGGTCGGGGTGTATAGCTCTCCGCATCTGGTGGACTTTCGTGAGCGCATTCGGATTGACGGCATCCGGTGACGGAGGACGCCGTCGTCGACTGGATTGGACGGAGGCTGCCGATCTGGTGGAAGCGCTCCACGCGACCTTCTTCGAGGCGACCACCGCAATGGCGTTCGAGCTGTTCGCGCGCGCCGGAGTCGACGTATCCGTCGTGGAGGTCGGGCTCGGCGGACGCCTCGACGCGACTAACGTGCTGGACCCGCTCGCGGCGGGCGTCGTGTCGATTGGCATCGACCACGTCGAGTATCTGGGCGACACCCGTGAGCAGATCGCATGGGAGAAAGCGGGGATCTTCAAGCGCAACCGCCCGGCCGTGATCGGTGAGCCCGACGTCGCGATCCGGTCACTCCTCGCACGGTACGCGCGCGACGCCGGCGCGAGCCCCATCCGGATCGTCTCCGACGAGTACCCGACGACGGATGTCGTGGTCGGCAGCGTCCGGCAGGATGCAGGACCGGCGTTCAGCCCGCCCGTCGGCACCGAGAGCGCCGCGGGCACGTCGTTCACGTTAGCGACGCCGTCGGGGCGCGCGCGACTGCATACGCCGTTGATCGGTGTACATCAGGCGGCCAATGCGGCCGTCGCTGTCGCCATGCTGGACGCTGCGGGCCCGCCGTACGCACGCGGACTTGCCGACATCGCGGCCGCGCTCGAGCGGGTGCAGCTCCCGGGGCGTTTCCAGCGTCACGGTTCCTACATCTTCGATGTCGCGCACAATCCCGATGGGGCGGCCGTCCTGGTGGAGACGATGCGTGCCGTACGGCCGCCGACACCGATCGTCGCACTGCTCGCCGTGCTCGCGGACAAGGATTGGCGCGGCATGATGGAGCAGCTGGCGCCGGTCGTCTCCTGCTTCGTGCTCACCACGGCGCCGACTGCTCCGGCGAGTCGCGCGTGGGATCCGCGCGCTGCGCACGCGTTCGCGGAGTCGCACGGGTGGGCAGCCGAGGTCGTGCCCGATATCGACAGTGCGCTCGAGCGTGCGTCCGAGCTCGGCGCCACCGTGCTGGTGACGGGCTCATTCCACACGGTCGGTGACGCGATGTCGCGCTTGCAGCCGTCTCCGGCGGCCGGGTAAGTTCCGCGCCATGTCGACGGCCGCACTGCCGGGGTTTCGCGATTTCTACCCACAGGAATTGCCGAGCGCGCGTACCTGTTCGGCGTGTGGCGGGATGTCGCGCGCCGCTACGGCCTCACGGAGTACGAGGGCCCTCCGCTCGAGGCGCTCGAGCTGTACACCCGGAAGAGCGGGGAGGAGATCGTCGGTCAGCTTTACACCTTCGAGGACAAAGGGGGCCGCGCGGTCGCGCTGCGACCGGAGATGACGCCCACGTTGGCGCGCATGGTGGCGGCTCGGGCCAACGCTCTCCGCAAGCCGGTACGATGGTTCTCGATTCCACAGCTCTTCCGGTATGAGCGCCAGCAGCGCGGCCGGCTGCGCGAGCATTTCCAGTTGAACGTCGATTTTGTCGGAGAGGCCGACATCACGGCCGACGCGGAGCTCGTCGCCTGCGGCATCGAGGTGATGCGGTCGCTCAAGCTCACGTCGAGCGACATTGTCGTACGGTTCTCCAATCGCCAATGGCTCAACGCGATACTGACCGACGCCGGCGTCGCGGACAGTCAGTTCGCAGCGGCGTACAACGTGATGGACAAACTGCACCGCCAACCATTGGCCGTCTCGCAGCAGAAGCTCGAGGCGGCAGGCATCCCCGCGCAAACGGTTGGTCCTCTGCTCGATCGAGTTCAGCGTGGCACGCTCGAGGATGGCGATGGAGCGGGCACCGGGATGGCGGCGATCGCCTCGGAGATGCAACGCTACCTCGGATACGTCTCCAATTTGCTCGGCGAGGACGCGTCCAACTGGATGCAACTCGACCTGTCGATCGTCCGCGGGCTCGCATACTACACGGGCATCGTCTTCGAGATCTTCGACCGCAAAGGGGAGATGCGTGCGATCTGTGGCGGCGGGCGATACGATCGACTCCTGGCGGCATCGGGAGGACCAGACCTGCCGGCGCTTGGGTTTGGGATGGGCGACGTCGTACTCAGCGATTTGGTGCGCGCTCGCGGCTTGATGCCGTCCTTCGGGGCCTCGGTCGACGTCTACGTCGTTGCCGGCGGGGGGGACACGGCAGACGAGCACAACCTCTCTCAGGTTATGTTGCTCGCTGGCCGCCTCCGAGTGCGGGGTGTCTCGGTCGAATACGCATTGCGACGCCAATCGCGGAGCCGTCAGCTGCAAGTCGCTTCCAGTGTGCATGCGCGTTTTGCTGCCATTGTACACGAAACGGGCGGCGAACACGACGCGGTCACCCTCAAGGATCTTGGAACCAGCGAACAGATCGGCCCGATGTCGTTCTCGCAAGCCATTGATCACGTCACCGCCAAAATGCGCACCACCAATGCCTGACGACCAAAAGCTCACCACCCGCGCGGAAGATTTCAGCGCGTGGTACAACGAAGTGGTGCTCCGCGCGGAGCTCGCCGATTACAGCCCGGTGCGCGGGTGCATGGTCATCCGGCCCAACGGCTACGGCATTTGGGAGCTCATGCAAGGCGCCATGGACGGCATGTTCAAGGCGACTGGCGTGCGCAACGCATACTTCCCCCTGCTGATTCCCGAGAGCTTCCTCCACAAGGAAGCACAGCACGTGGAGGGTTTCGCGCCAGAGACCGCTGTCGTGACGCACGGTGGCGGGAAGAAGCTGGATGAGCCGCTGATCGTCCGCCCGACCTCGGAGACGATCATTTATGCCAGTTTCGCGAAGTGGATTCAGAGCTACCGGGATCTCCCGTTGCTCATCAACCAGTGGTGCAACGTCGTGCGCTGGGAGATGCGGACGCGCTTGTTCCTGCGCACACTCGAGTTTCTCTGGCAGGAAGGGCACACCGCGCATGCCACGCACGATGAAGCGGAGGCGGAGAGCCGGCTCATCCTGTCCATCTATCGGCGTTTCATGGAAGACTGGGTCGCCATGCCCGTCATCACCGGCCTGAAGTCGGAATCCGAGAAGTTCGCGGGCGCGCTGCGCACATACGCGTGCGAGGCGATGATGCAGGACAACAAGGCGCTCCAGGCCGGGACATCCCACGATCTGGGGCAGAATTTCGCTCGTGCGTTCGAGGTCACCTACCAGACCGAGGGCGGAGGGACCGACTTCATTTGGAGCACGAGCTGGGGCGTGTCGACCCGGATGATCGGCGGCCTGGTGATGACGCACGGTGACGATGTGGGTCTCCGCACGCCGCCACTGGTTGCTCCCATCGAGCTCGCGATCGTGCCCATCTATCGGACTGATGAACAGCGTTCGCGGGTCCTCGACGCCGCGATGCGGATTCGAGACACCCTCGCGGAAGGCGCGCGACCCATTCGGTCGCACGTCGATACGCGGGAGAACATGACCCCGGGCGCAAAGTACTTCGACTGGGAGCTACGAGGCGTGCCCGCCCGACTGGAGCTCGGCCCGCGCGATCTCGACCAGCAGCAGGGCGTGCTGGTCCGCCGGGACAACCGCGCGAAGCAGCCGGTGCCCCTCGATCAGCTGCCGCGAGCGGCGTCCGACCTCCTCGCGACCATTCAACGCGACATGTTCACTGCGGCACGCGAGCGGCGCGAGGCCAATAGCATCCGAGGTCCCATCAGTTATGAGCGCTTCCGCGAGGTGATGGACGGAGAAGGGGCGTTCGTGTACGCGGGCTGGTGCGGGTCCGCGGCGTGCGAGGCCGCCATCAAGGAAGAGACGAAAGCCACGATTCGCGTCTTGCCGGATCCCGAGTTTCGCTCGCCAGAGCCTCCGCGCACGTGTCTCAAGTGCGGCAAGCCTGCCACCGCCGAGGCATTGTGGGCCAAAGCGTACTGACGGACGCCGTGCGGCGCGTCGGCGACGTCCTGCAGTGTGAGGACGTGCCACTGCCGCGCATTGCCGACGCAGTGGGGACGCCCACCTACGTCTACAGCACCGCCGCGGTGCGCGAGCAGTATCGCTCACTCGATGCGGCGCTCGCGCTGGTTCCGCATCGCATCCACTACAGCGTCAAGGCGAACGGCAACCTGGCGCTGCTCCGGTTGCTGCGCGAGCTCGGTGCGGGTGTCGACATCGTGTCGGCGGGCGAGCTGTTCCGGGCTCAGCGCGCGGGGTTCCGCGGAGAGGACGTCGTATTCAGCGGCGTCGGGAAGACGGCAGATGAGATCCAGCAGGCGCTGGGCGCCGGCGTGCGACTCATCAACGTCGAATCCGAGGCGGAGCTGCACGTCGTCGCCACGGTAGCCGATCGCTTGGGGACCAGCGCACCGGTCGCGCTGCGCGTCAATCCGGAAGTCGAGGTGTCGAGCCCGCATGCGTACATTCGGACCGGAGAACGGGGTACCAAGTTCGGCATTGCGTACGACGATGCGCGGGCTGTTGCCCGGTCGACCCGGACGCTCCCAAGCGTCCGGCTCCTGGGACTCGACATGCACTTGGGCTCGCAGATCGCTGGGATGGAGCCGTACGCGCTGGCCGTCGACCGCCTCTTGACGCTGCATGACCAGCTGCGGGCCGACGGGTTCAACGCGCTCAGATATCTCGACGTCGGCGGTGGCCTCGCGGTCTCGTACGACGACGAGACACCCACGGATGCGTGCGAGTTCGCCGCGGTCGTCGCGGCGGCCGTCGCACGCACCGGACTGACGCTGCTCGTCGAGCCTGGGCGATTCCTCGTCGGCAACGCTGGCCTGCTGCTGACGCGCGTCCTGTACCGCAAGCAGACAGGCGGCAAGACCTACGTCATCACCGACGCCGGGATGAACGACCTCCTGCGGCCCTCGCACTACGGCGCGTATCACGGGATTGAACCGGCGGTCGCCCGGGGGTCGGAGCCGCATTCCGTCGTCGACGTCGTAGGGCCGGTCTGCGAGAGCGGAGACTTCTTCGCACTGGACCGCGAGCTGGTCGATGTCGACGCCGGTGATCTCCTGGTCATTCGGTCGGCCGGCGCGTATGGATATGTGATGGCCTCGAACTACAATGCACGGCCCAAGCCCGCTGAAGTCCTGGTCGATGGAGCACGGTTCGCGGTGGTGTCCGCCCGCGAGAGCTACGACGACCTCGTGCGGCAAGAGCAATCGACCCCTGTGTGGAGGGACGGCTGATGCGCGTCGGAGTGATGGCCGACAGCCACGACCGGCTCCCGGCTATCGCGGAGCTCCTGCGAATGATGGCCGAAGCGGGCGTCGGACTCGTGCTGCATGCGGGCGACTATTGTTCGCCATTCGCGCTCGGACCGTTTCGTGACCTCAACATCGCCCTCGCCGGCGTGTTCGGGAACAACGACGGCGACCGGGAAGGCATCAAGGCCTTTGCGGCGATGGGCGTCGGTGGGGAGCTGTATGAGTCACCGCACAGCGTCGAGCTGGATGGGAAGCGGGTGCTCATCGTGCACGAGCTAGGCGAGGCGGGCAACTGGTCCGTCGAACACCACGCGGTCGTGGTGCACGGTCACACACATTGCAAAGAGTGTCGCACCAAGGGTGACGCGCTCATCCTGAACCCGGGTGAAGCGTGCGGATGGCTGCATGGGACGCCGACCGCTGCGATCCTCGATCTGGACACCATGCACACCGAGTTTCTCGAGCTCACCGGACCTGAATGGCAGGAGGGGCACCGCGGGGCGAGTACGAGCACGCTCCGGAGTGAGGAGCGATCCTGACGTGGCGAGCCGCATTCTGATTCTCGACTACGGCTCGCAATGGACGCAGCTCATCGCGCGTCGTGTGCGCGAGGCCCGCGTATACTCCGAGATCCACCCACCGACCCGGACGGTCGACTGGGTGCGCGAATGGCGGCCAACAGGCATCGTGCTGAGCGGTGGCCCCAACTCGGTCTACGGTGAGGACGTCCCGACGGCGGATCCCGCGCTCCTCGACATCGCACCCGTGCTCGGTATCTGCTACGGGATGAACCTGATTGCCCATCTGCAGGGCGGCGTGGTCACCCTGGGGGAGCGACGCGAGTACGGACGGGCCGAGCTCGAGATCGACGACCCCTCGGGGATCTTCGCAGGATTCGCTCAGGACGAGCGCATCACCGTGTGGATGAGCCACGGCGATCAGGTGCGCACGCTCCCGCCGCACTATCGGCTGATGGGACGAAGCGCCAACTCGCCGGTCGCAGCCTTCAGGCACGAGTCCAAGCCGATTTTCGGCGTCCAGTTCCATCCCGAGGTCGCGCATTCGCCACGTGGGGCAGAGATCATCGGCAACTTTCTGTTCACGGTCTGCCATGCGGAGGCGTCTTGGACACCGAGTGCGTTCATCGAGACGCACGTGAAAGACATCACCCACCGAGTTGGCAAGGCCCGCGTCATTGCGGGACTGTCGGGCGGCGTCGACTCCTCCGTCGCGGCGGCGCTTGTGCATCGCGCGATCGGCGATCGGCTGACATGCATCTTCGTCGACACCGGGTTGCTGCGACATGGTGAGCGCGAGCAGGTCGAGCGGACGTTTCGGCGGAACCTCAACATTCCGTTGGTGACGGTCGACGCCGAGTCGCGTTTCCTCGATGCGCTGGCCGGTGTCACCGACCCTGAGGAGAAACGGCGCATCATCGGCCACACGTTCATCGATGTCTTCGAGGACGCCGCGAAGGACGTCGAGCGCGCGAGCGGACCGCCGGTCGAGTTTCTTGTCCAGGGCACCCTCTATCCCGACGTCATCGAGTCGGTCTCGCCACGCGGCGGCCCGTCGGTGACGATCAAGACGCATCACAATGTGGGCGGGCTCAAGCCAGGGATGCAGTTCAAGCTCATCGAGCCGTTGCGCGAGCTGTTCAAGGACGAGGTGCGCAGCGTCGGTCGCGAGCTCGGGCTCCCTGAGGAGATGGTAGGGCGGCATCCCTTTCCGGGCCCAGGTCTCGCGATCCGGGTCTTGGGCGCGGTATCTCGCCCAGAGCTGCAACGATTGCGGCGCGCCGATGCGATTTTTCTGGAGGAGATTCGCGAAGCCGGGTTGTACGACGCGATCTGGCAGGCGTTCGCCGTGTTTCTCCCGGTCAAAAGTGTCGGCGTCATGGGCGACTTCCGAAGCTACGACAACGTCGTTGCGCTTCGCGCCGTGACGAGTACTGATGGGATGACCGCCGACTGGTTCCCGTTCCCACCAGAAGTGCTCGCCCGGATTTCCACCCGCATCATCAACGAGGTGGCGGGCGTCAATCGAGTCGTGTACGACGTGAGCTCGAAACCCCCGGCGACGATCGAGTGGGAGTGAAGGGAGGAACTGCGGGGGCAGGGGTCAGGGGTCAGGGACAAGCGACCAGGCCAGGCCCGTTGCGGGATGCGCGGCGCTGAAGCGCCGCCCTACATGTCGTTGTGGGATTCAGACCATGGATTCGTCGACTCCAGATCCTGAGAGCTGCGGAGGGCGCTCCGTGCGCGAGTCTTCCATGCCGACATGTAGGGGCGGCATTCACGCCGCCCTTGCGGGCATGGCGAAAACAAAAAGGCCAGTCGCAGTCACACCGCGTCTGGCCCTCCCCGTGGTTGCAGTCACCGGTCCCGTCACCCGATTTCTCCTAAACCCCCTTCTCCGCCAACAGCGCCATGAACTGCGCCGGCTCCTTCAGCTCCAACAGGCGCTGCGGCACATCCTGCTCTTTGCTGAACTGCGCGATTTTGCCGAGCACCGGGAGATACTGATTGGAGACCTCGAGCGGAGGGGCGACGATCAGGAAGAAGAAGTACACCGGCTTCTCGTCGATCGCCTTGAAGTCGATCCCGTCGGGTTTGCGTCCAAACGCGACGCGCAACTTGTTCACCACGAGGGAGCGACAGTGCGGGATCGCGATGCCCCGACCAATGCCGGTCGAGCCGAGATTCTCACGTCGCTTGAGCATCTTGAAGAGCATGCCGTCCGACTTGTCGTCCAGCTTCAGCAGGCCGATGAGTTCCCGCAGGATGTCGTCTTTGGTCGTGCCTTCGAGATCGAGCTTGACGGCGTCTTCCGAAAAGAACTCGCGTAGCTCCATGCAGCCTCGCGGAGGTCGTGTATGGCCTGCGTACCGGCGTCGGGGTCGACGCGACCGCGAAAGCTATGAAGGGCTGCAAGTTGTGTCAAATCTTTACGTTGCACGCTTTTCCGGCGGCCGTTAAGATTGAGCGATATGCCGTTCCCGTACCCCGTGGGGTCGCGCATCCCGTTGTTCCTGGCTCCGATGGCCGGGGTGTCGGAATCCCCATTCCGCCGCCTGTGCCGCAGCTTTGGCGCCGACGTGGTCGTGACGGAATTCCTCTCGGCCGAGGGCATCCGGCGGGAGAACGACGCGACCCTGTCCAAGCTCCGGTTCGGTCCGGATGAGCGTCCCATCGGCGTGCAGATCTTCGGCGCCGATCCGCAGGGCATGGGCGAGGCAGCGGCCATCGTGACGGACGTGTTTGCCCCCGAGTTCATCGACATCAACTTCGGGTGCCCCGTCAAGAAGGTCGTCAAGCGAAATGGCGGGTCCGGGTGCCTCAAGGATCTCGACCTGGTCGAATCGGTCATCCGCACGGTCGTCGCGCACACGCATCTCCCTGTGACAGTCAAGATTCGGAGCGGGTGGAGTGAGGAGATGCGTGATCCGGTGTCGATCGCGCGCCGCTGCGAGGACGCTGGCGCCCGCGCGTTGACGTTGCATCCACGTACGCGCGCGCAGATGTACTCGGGCGACGCACGCTGGGACGAGATCGCCGCCGTCGTTGATGCGCTCGAGATTCCAGTCATTGGCAACGGCGACATCAAGACGCCGCAGGACGCAGCCCGCATGCACGCGAAGACCGGATGCGCCGGCGTGATGGTGGCGCGTGGATCGTTTGGCCAGCCGTGGATATTTACCCAGGCACGTGCGCTGCTGGATGGTCTGCCCGTGCCGCCAACCCCGCCAGTGGCCGAGCGCTTCGCAGTGGCGCTGCGGCACGCCGCGATGGCAGCGAGCTACGAGCCGGACCCGCGTGGGGCGGCGATCGAGTTCCGCAAGCATCTCGGCTGGTACGTGAAGGGACTGCCCGGGTCCGCCGACTTGCGGCGGCGGCTGCACGCCGTCGAGTCGCTCGGTGAGGTCGAAGGCTTGTTCGCGGACTATCTGGCGCATGTCGACGAATACGCCGAGGCAGACGCGGTCCTGAGCGCGACGTGATTCGCGAGCGCGCGCTCGCACTGCTGCGGCAGGTCGCCTCCGGTGAGCTGCCGCCAGAGCGCGCGCTGGCATCGTTTGCGACCGAGCCAGTCGAAGCCTTGGGCTTCGCGACTGTCGATCACCACCGCGCACTTCGGCAGGGCTATCCCGAGGTCATCTTTGCGCCTGGCAAGACGCCCGCACAGGCGGTCGAGATCGCGACCGTCGTGGCTGAGCGGGGAGAAGGGTTCCTCGTGACACGAGCGGACTCGGCGTGCCGTGCGGCCTTGGCTGCGCGGTTCCCGGCGGCGGACGTGAATGAGCTGGCCGGGACCGTCCATCTCGCGCCGCAGCACCGGCTCCCGATCGCAGGGCAGATCCTGATCGTGACCGCAGGCACGAGTGACGCGTCGGTGGCCGAAGAGGCCGTGGTGACCGCGCGCGCGCTCGGAAACAGCGTTACTCGGGCGACCGACGTGGGCGTGGCGGGGCTCCACCGCATCGTCGCGCACCAGGAAGCGATGACGAATGCCGATGTGATCATCGTGGTCGCCGGGATGGACGGCGCGCTTCCCTCGGTCGTCGGCGGGCTCGTCGCGGCGCCCGTCATTGCCGTGCCGACGAGCGTTGGCTATGGCGCGAGCTTCGGCGGCGTAGCCGCCCTGCTCGCCATGCTCAATAGTTGCGCCTCCGGAGTAACGGTCGTCAACATTGACAACGGGTTTGGGGCCGCGGTGGCCGCTTCCCGGATCACTCACGCGCATCCCCAATCACCCTCCTCGCCGTTGTAGCGATCGCAGCCGCCGCCTGTGCCGTAGTGGCGGCAGGGACCGCCTTCTGGCTGGCCCACAAGCTTCATCACAGCCGCGAACGCCTCGCCCGCGCCGAGCGCAAGAGCGAAGGGCTGAACAGCTTCGTGACCGAGCGGCGTCGAACGCCGGTGCGATCCCAGCCAGCGGTCGCCGCTGCGCGGCTCTCCACGCGCGTCACGGTTCGCGAGCAATCCACCCAGCCGCGCCCAGAGCTCACGCGTCCAGAGGAGCTCCGGGGTTCGCTGCTGACCGACTATCTGACCGAGTTGCGGGAGCGGCTCGGATCGGACGAGGTCATTCTGTGGCGCACGCGGCCCGACGGTCGGCTCATTCCCGCCGCGTGGTCGAGCCGCGTGTCCGGAGGACTCACGGCGAGCGAGCTGGGTCCTGGCACTGCGGAGAAGGTGCCCCCGTGCTTCAGCTTCGACGCCTGGATGCCGCGCGTGGAGTGGGCTGCCACGCAGCACCTCTTTCAGCTCGAGCGTCGCGGCCCGGATGGCAAGATCTGGGACAACGACCGCACGGGCGATGGGGCTGTTCTGGCATTGGCCGTGGCACCGATCGACGACGAGGTGCGAGGATACGCCGCCCTCAGCGCATCGGGTACTGGCGGCCTCAAGGCCGCTGAGGAGCAGGCCCGTGACTGGATGACGCGGTCCGCCGGCTACGCCGCGGAGCTCGCCGACCTGATTCACACGCAGCGACAGTCGGAGCGCCAGGTGCGCCAGGCCAACGTGTTGGTAAACTCGGCCAAGCTCTTTCAAGCCAAGCGATCGGTCGACGGCCTGGCCGAAAGTGTCTGTGCGGACGCGATCCAGATCACGGGCGGCGCGCGGGCAACGCTTGTGAAATGGGACGTCGGGGCGCAATCCGGATTCGTGCAGAGCGCATCATCGGGGCATTCGGTCGAGCCGGGGCAGAAGGTCCTGGCCCAATCGCGGGTCGGCGAGATGCTGACCGAGGACCAGGCGCAGGCCTGGGAGGATGCGCGCACGCTCGACCGGTCGGTCCCGATCTATGCACCGGGAGAGACGCTCGCGTCCCCAGGCTCGCTGCTCGTCGTCCCGATGAAACAGGAAGGCCGTGTCGTAGGCGCAATCGTTGTCGAGGGCAACGAGCCATACGACATCATGGCTCGCGACGTCGGTACTGTGCGCATGCTGGCCGCAATCGCCTCGGCATCGCTCGACCAGTTGTGGCACATGGAGCGCGCGCAGCTCGCGTCGATCACCGATCAGCTGACTGGCCTCTACAACCGGCGCCATTTCGACCAGCAACTACTGTTGTTGTTGAGCCGCGCCGATCAGCGCAATGAGCCGCTCTCCCTCATTGTGGCCGACGTCGACCACTTCAAGCGTGTCAACGACACCTTCGGCCACGAGGCGGGGGATGCCGTGCTGCAGGCCGTCGCAGGCACCGTGCTGCGCCAGGTCCGCAACGGCGCGGACGGCGATCTCTGTGCGCGCTACGGTGGCGAAGAAGTGGCGATCCTGTTGCCGGGGTTGCCGGCACATGAGGCGGTGGAAGTCGCGGAACGGCTTCGGCGAACGCTTGCGGCAAAACCGGTCGCGTACGCTGGTCAACGCATCGCGATTACCGCGTCCTTTGGCGTGGCCTGCTACCCCGAGACCGTGGCGGCACACGCCGCGTTCTTTCCTGCGGCGGATCGCGCGTTGTATCAGGCCAAAGCCGGTGGGAGAAACTGCGTGAAGTCTGCCGGCGGAAGTGACACTGACGCAGGTGCTTACGATATCTCACGCCGGGCAAAGACTGGATCCGGCCGGGGTTGACCCGTGCCGGCCGGGGGCTAGCTTTCGTCTGGTAATTGGGGGCGAACTAGGCTCGACATGTGTTGTGACGTCTGTGCGGCGTGCCCAGGTGCTCGAGACCCTGGTTAAACACTCGGGAAAACCACAAAAGCCAACAACAACCTGGCTCTGGCTGCGTAACTTCGGTTGCGCGCCTTGCCGCTGAGAAAGCCCGCCCGGGGCGGTCACAGCGGTATCGGAAATCTGGGCTAGCTCGACGTCGCGTTCTCCGGCGGCGAGCGAAACTCTAGAGAACTCGTCCAGTCGTGGGTTGCTCACTGACCAGCGCCTGGAGACCTCAACTGGTGAGCTACGCACGTAGTCGCATTGGCAGATCGACGGCATGGACCGGGGGGCAGTACCCCGCGCCTCCATTGGCGCTGCGCGGCCGATAGAAAGGAGAGAGGAGAAAGGTGAAAGGAGAGGGGCTGGTCTCCGTTACGGGGCCAGCCCCTCCCCTTCTAAGGGCCTAGGGTCCGCGCTCGGCGCTGCCGTCGAGGTCTGTGGTAGACGTCTCCTTTCTCCTCTCTCCTCTCTCCTTTCTACCGCGTGGCGCAAGCCCACGCGGTCGGCGTCTCCTTTCTCCTCACTCCTTGCTACGGTCGCGCGCGCGTCACGCGCGCCGCGGCCGTTCGTCTACTAAGTCGTGAAGAGTTGGAGTATCGCGACACGCGTCGCAGCGGCCGTGGCGATCATCGTCGTGCTCGGGCTCGGGGCGTCCGGCGTGCTGGCCTGGCGGGCAACCGATCGCCGCATACTTGCGCTGGAGCTCCGCGAAGCACAGGACCGAGTCGCCGTCAACGTGGCCACGGCGCGCGCGCTGTTCGACGTCCAATTCCCGGGTCCTTGGCGACTCCTTCCCGCCGGCCCGCGCGACAGCGCGGTCGACATGTACAACGCGAACATGCGGCTGGAGGCGTTTCGCCTCCGGACGGTGCTGGGCAGTCACCTGTACAAGGGATCAGTCCCGATCCTGGACAACCCCGACGTCGAGCGCGGGCTGCTGGAGATCGGGCGCCTGACCGGTACGGAGCTCACGATCGCCCAGCGGGTCGGCCCGTTGGCATCGTCCGATCCGACGGTTGGCGCTCTACCGATGGGGCGCGCGCTCCGGCTTGCGACGACGGTGACGCGGGTCAATGCCGAAGGCGATTCGATCCGCGTGACTCGCACGATCATGCCGATGCGCGATGCCGAAACGGGAGTGCGCATCGCTGCCGGTGTGGTGATTGGATCGAGTGCGACGTACGACGGGCGTGCGCTCGAGGCGGGCGCCGATCGATGGACCCGGTACGAACCGATCACCGGACCGGATGGCGCCGTGATCGGGATCTTCTACGGGGGCATCCCATTCGCTCCATTCGCGAACCAGGCGCACGCAGCGTCGGCGGAAGTCGCGCGATGGATCGGAATCTCCGGACTGCTCGTGGCCGCGATCGCGTGTCTGTTGCTGTTTCATCTCATTCGCCGGGTGCTCCGTCCGGTGCGCACGATCCGCGATGCCGCGCTGCGCATTGCCGCAGGACAGTTGAATGCCCGGAGCTCGATCGGTGGAGCCGGCGAGATCGCTGACCTGGGGCAAGTGTTCGATGGGATGGCCGCGCAGCTGCAAGCGGTGAACGAGCGTGTCGTGACGGCGACGGAGCAACTCACGGCCTCGAGCCGCCAGGTCGACACGGCGGTGGCAGCGGCGGCGACCGCGACGCAGCAGGTGGCGCGATCGATTGGCGAGGTCTCGCACGGTGCGGCGGAATCGGCGAGTCGCGTGGATGAGGCGACCAAGCAATCGCACCATGCGATGGCGCATGTGCAGGCGATCGACGCCGAGGTGGCCCGGGCACTGGGCGAGGCACGATCGGCGGAGGCCCTCGCGTTGGACGGACACGCGCAGGTCTCGCGCAGCCTGGCTGTGAGTGAAGGTGTGCGCACCGCCGTCGGGCGCGCGCGGCACGTCATGGGTGAGCTGGACCAGCAGGCTGGCCAGATCGAAACTATCGTCGCGATGATCAAGCGGATCGCGTCTCAGACCAATCTGCTCGCGCTCAATGCCGCGATTGAAGCGGCACGCGCCGGGGACGCCGGCCGTGGGTTCGCGGTCGTCGCTGGCGAAGTGCGTGCCCTTGCCGATGAGGTCAGGAAGTCATCGGAGAACATCGGGGCGATCGTCCTGGAAACCAAGACACGCACGGCCGGCGCCGCGACCTTGATGGGCGAGGTCGAGATGGAGACGCAGGCCGGCGCCGATGCGGCGCGCGCGAGCGATGCGGCCTTCCGGAACATCAGCACGGCGATCGAGCACTTGAGTGCGCAGATCACCGCGATCAAGGCGGCGGCCGATGCAGTGGCGGTAGCGATGGGTCAGGTCGACGGTGCGATCGCGGGTGTGGCCGCCATTGCCCAGCAAAGCGCGGCGACCAGCCAGGAGGTCTCGGCGCTGGCGCAGGAGCAGAGCGCCACGTTCGCGGAGATCACGCACGAGATCCACGATGTCTCCAGGATGGCGGAAGAGCTGCGCAGCGTCGTGGTCGGCGCCGCCGCTCGCGAGGGCTTTAGCGTGCCCCGGGGGCGCGCGGCGTAGCACTTGCCACACCTGTGGCTCGGGGCTAACTTAGCCTATCTGGCGCGGGGTGGAGCAGCCTGGTAGCTCGTCGGGCTCATAACCCGAAGGTCGCGGGTTCAAATCCCGCCCCCGCTACTGCCGAAGGAATAGCATGTGACAGCGGCCGGCCCCCTGGGGGCCGGCCGCGTGTTTATGTGGGGGACATGGACGTTAGACGCTGGACGTTGGACGTTAGACGTTGGACGAAGAAACCTCGAGGGCCAGCCTGGGCGCATTTAGCTGGCCTCCGAGGTTTGTTCCGTCTAACGTCTATCGTCCAACGTCTAACGTCCAACATCCATGTCAGACAGCCTGCGAATCCCCGTGATCGGCGCCGAAGACGTCTCGGCGCTCGTCGAATATCCATCCCAGGCCACATGCATGCTGGTGTTGGCGCACGGCGCAGGGGCAGGGATGCGGCACCCCTTTCTCGAGACACTGGTCCGGGAGCTCGCGGCCGCGCGCGTCGCTACGCTCCGCTATCAGTTCCCATACATGGAGCAGCGGCGGCGCGTGCCGGACCCGCCGAGCGTGCTCACCGCAACGGTCGGTGCCGCCGTGCGCGAGGCGCTGGGTATCGCGCGCGGTCTCCGGGTCTTCGCGGGAGGCAAGTCGATGGGTGGCAGGATGACATCGCTCGCTGCGTCCGAAGGGCTGACGCCCGGCGTGCACGGGCTCGTGTTCTTCGGCTTCCCGCTGCACCCGCCCAACCGACCCGGTACGCAACGCGCCGATCATCTCTCGCGCGTGCACCTGCCGATGCTTTTCCTGCAGGGCACTCGCGATAATTTCGCGGAGCTCGAGTTGCTGCAACCCATCTGCGAGGGACTCGGCCCGCGCGCGACGCTCCATATCATCGATGGCGCCGACCATTCGTTCCACGTTCCAAAGCGATCGGGCAGGACAGACCTCGAGGTGCTGCGGGAATTGGTCGACACGTTCGTGCAATGGACCGCCGCGCCGCGGTAGAGGGTGCATCGCGTCGCCTGCTCGAAAACGCCCCCATGCTTGCGACGCATGCGTCGCCCGCCTGAAAAGCTGTTGAGCCTCCTTTCTGCTTTACCATTTCTCTTGCACATGGGGTCCGTCAGGACAATTGCGAAGCGGCGCCGGACCTCGCGAACTTTAGTGTGACCTCGACGGGCTGGAGCGCAGCGGATGGCCTCTCGACCACGGCTCGTGTTGGGCTTCGCCGTGTGGTGGTATGTCGGCGTCCTGACAGCCGCACTGGCGGAGACGAGTGCCGGGGTCGGCCCGCTGCTCGCGCAAGATTCGAGTGTCCGCCGCCCGGCGACCTCCGAGGCCGGAGCTGATCAGTCACAAACGAGCGGACCGCTGTTCTTCACCGACACCGCCGCCGACGGGCGGTGGGTCGATGCGCACGACGCGCCGGTGCTCAAGCGACCCGTATCGATCACGCTGATTGGAATCCCGCTCGCCACCGCGCTCGAGGGGATCGCCAGGGAAGCTGGTGTTACGCTGAGCTATACGCCGGAGCTCCTCCCGCTCGGTGCCCGCATCTCGATCAAGGCCGACAGCGCGACCCTGGTCGCGGTGTTGGCCCAGGCTCTGGCCAACGCCGGAGAGGACGTGCTGGTGAGCGCCAGCGGCGACCTGACGCTCGTTCCGCATTCGGTGGTGCTCGAGGGCGCCGACTCCTCTCGCGTGGTTACCGGCACGATCCTCGATGTGGCGAATGGGGAGCCCGTCCCCTACGCCACGGTCGCCCTGCTGGGCACGGACCACGCCCGGTTTGCTGACAGTGGCGGGCACTTCCGCCTGACCAGACTCAGGCCCCGAGCGTATCGGCTTCGTGCGCGCCAGATCGGCTACGAGCCCGTGGACACGACGGTGGCGGTCGGCCAAGGCCCATCGGTGGTGACGGTCACGCTCCGGATGCGCCGCATCCCCACCTTGCTCGGCGCGGTCATGGTCACCGGTCGCAAAGGCAGTGGATGTGTGGCGACCGGGATTCCAGACCCCAAGGTCGACCCAACATTGGCAGCGATCTTCGGTCAGGTTCGGGAGAACGTCGACCGCACGCAGCTCCTCGCGGAGCAGTACCCCTTCCGATACACTCGGGAAGAGCGCCGGATCATCCGGCGAAGCCCCGGCGGCGATTCGACGGATTACATCGACAGTCTCTCGTACGAGTCTCGAGCCCGTCGACCGTATGAGATCGGCGACGTGCTGTTCTATCGCCTCGACACAGTGTTCCATCGTGCCGGTCCCGGTGACGTACCGAGACCGCTGATCCGCCGCCACATGTACCTCCCGGTGTTCACCGACCTGGCCGACTCGGCGTTCCTCTCGGCGCATTGCTTCCGCTTGGGCGCGATGGAGCGCGATCAGAATGGTCCCACGTTGTTCCGCATTGATTTCGAGCCGGCGAAGCGCATCCGGACGCCCGATGTCCAAGGGTCGCTCTATATCGACGCCCGCGAGCTGATCGTTCGGCGGGCGTTCTTCGCGCTGACCAGACCGGAGGCGGCCAAACCCCCGCTCATCAACTTCGCGGTGACTACGACATTCCGCCCGGTCATCCCGCTCGTCCCCCTCGTCGACTCCATGGGGTCTCAGCAGCTGGTCGGTACGGCAGATGGCACGGTGGATCCCCGACACGCGGTCAGTCGCCTCGCGCTCACGACCGATCGCATGATCCGATTCTCCTTCGAGCGGGAAACGCCCGATGCCGGCGTCACTCCGGCCAGTGTGGCCGCGAGCTCCGGGGCCCCACGGGAACCTTCGCGCCCGGCAGACTCCAGTGCCAGCGCCGAGCGGAGTGGCATTACGCGCGTTCGTGCGGTCTTCCCGCCAGACCCATCGTGCAGCGTCCAACCGCCGGCCGATACCATCGCGCAACTCGTGTACGCCACGCTTGACGGGCGGCGGCCGGCCGGCATGCGACAATCTGTGTGGTCGCGGTATGTCGGGGATGTCCTCGCGGCCCTGCGCCGCTCAATCGCGCTGCCCAGCGATCTGACGCTCGAGGCGTTCAGCCAGCCATTCCCCATTGCGACATCGCAAAGCGTCGTGCGGGACGGCCGCGGCGTCGCTGACTCGCCAAAGGACAGCGGCCGCGTCACCACGCCTGCCATGATGCCCCGCGCGTCGAGCGACTCGTCGGGCACGCTGGTGGGCGTCGTGCTGGGGGTGGGGGAGGGGGAGGGCGCCGGGCGGCCGATCCCGTTCGCGAGCGTCTGGCTCGCGGGCACGAGTGAGCGCGTGACCGACTCGGCGGGGACGTGGCGCGCCGCACGGCTCGCCCCGGGTACTTATGCGGTGCGTGTGCGCCAGGTCGGGTTTGCAGTAAAGGACACCATGATCGCGATCCGCGGCGGCTCGTCGGTGACCACCGACACAATACGCCTGTCCCGGGCGTCGCTGCGATCTGGCGCGCTATTCGGCCCGGGCGGTCGCCCTGCGTTGTACGTCGCGCCTACGCTGTCCACGAGTGTCGCTCTGACACTAGGTGCCAACGGATCGGTGCAGGGCGCGCGCCTGGTTGCGTCATCCGGATCCAGCACGGCCGACACGCTCGTGCTCGCGGCGATCGAGCGCGCCGCCGCGCGCCACGAGTTTCCTGTAATCGATTCGACTGGGGAGCGACCCGGTGTGGCGACATTCGATCTCGTCGTCTCCATGGACCAGCCGAGCACCGAACAGGCCGTCACGCTGGGACGCGTCGAAGAGCCGGCCTGGCCATGGGAGCACGAAGCGTCCCTGAACAGGCGCCTGCGGCAACCGAATATCTTCGGCAACGTTGCTGCGGGCGACCCGGCAGCAGACACCGCGAATTTCGAGTTCGTGGTTGACGCGCGTGGCCGCGCCCTCCCCTCGACTGCCCGGACGCTCCGAATGGGATCTGAAGCCGCCCGTCGTGCACCCGACTCGCGTCTCGAAACACGGGTGCTGCAGGCACTCGCGCGCTTCTACTTCACGCCGGCCGTGGTCGCGACCTGCCCGGTGTCGCAGTTGATGAAACAGGGTTTCGGCTACTCGATTCACCCCGACAGCGCGCGATAGCTCGAGCCAGCCGCGCAGGCCCCGCCCCGCGAGGCATCGTCCCCGCCAACTTGCCGGAGCGGGTGATGCGCTCGATCTTCTCCACTCCTCGGCTGCCACGCGGCCGCGGCTTTGGCATCGTGTCGTCATCGATTGGAGGAACACCGTGTCGCTTCGGATCAGCGCCCTCGGATGGGGCCTGCTGCCCGCCTTGGTGGTCGCGTCACTCAGTGGCGCGCAGGAAGCCCCGGCAGGGACCAAGGTGTTCGAGATGTCAGACAATACCTGGTACGAAGGCACCCTGACGCAGTTCCGGGTCGCCCCGGGCGCTGATCGCGCGCTGTTCCGCATCCTGGGGCGAACCCATCTCGTCAACCTGGCGACTGGTCGCGAGGATTCGGCGGCACTGGTGGGCAAGCTCGATAGGCTGGATGACGCCGCCTTCTGCGGCGAAACGCTGGCGCGGCGTGGGCGGCGCGGTGTCGAACACGGGTGGTTCTTGAGCGATGGTGGCGATGGGCCGACCGATGGGCCGTCCGCAGGCCTGCCAGACGACGCGGTCCTGACGTGTGCACCGGACGGAAAACACCTCGCCTACTATCGGGCATCCGCGCCGCGATCTGGCGTCTTCGTCGGTCCGATCGAGGCGTACCGCACGTACCTGTTCCAGGGCGACGTGACTGGGACCGTGTTTGCGCCCGATGGGCGGACGCTTTACGCGACGTACATCAATGACAACGGCGTATCATCGCTCGCGGAGATCACGCTCGCGTCGGGACAGACCCGTGTCATCGCCGGGGATCTCGACATGATGCCCGGAGGCAACGTGATCAGCGTGGCGCCGGACGGCCGGCATCTCTACCTGGCCCTCGCGAGCGCCGGCGCTCCCAACAATGCCGCGCGCCATGTGCCGCACGCGATGCGCTATCTGCAGATCTATGCGCTCGACTTGGCCACTGGGGCGCGGCAGCGGATTACGTCATCGGACCAGGACAACTACGATCCCAATCTCGTTGGTCACACGCTGTACTGGGCGCGTGTCCTTCCGCACAAGGCAGTCGCTGTGATTCCGGCAACGGGCGGCGAGGTCCGGGAGGTACTGTCCGGAGCGGACCTTCCCATGTGGAGTCCGGATGGTCGCCGGATTGCGTACACGTACGATTTCGATCGGATGGCGGACGGTGCCCTGCCGATGGATGTCGGCGTGATCAATGTCGACAGCCGTGTGCACGCCACGACGAAGCCGGCACCCTTCGTGACGGGATACCACGAGGACTTCACGGCCGCATGGTCTCCGGACGGGAAGTGGATCGCCTTCCATTCGCACCGGCCGCCAACGCCGGTGCCATTCTACGACAGCCCGGGACACACGGACGACATCTACTTGCGAGTGGCCGAGGATCGGCACGCCCCCGAGATACGACTGACGGATTTCGGGTGGGAAGTCGGCCCGGCCTACTGGGCGCCCGACGGTCGACGCCTCATGTTCAGCGGCTGGGAGAAAGGTGGCACCCCGCGGATAGACAAAGTCTGGATTCTCACGATCGACCCCGTGGCCGGTCGGACCGTGCGCGCCGACCGGTTGCCGTTGCCGCCGGGGCTTCGGAGCGCCAGCTGGGCAATGTGGTCGCCCGACGGGAAGCGCGTGGCGATCGAGGACAATCAGGGCGGAAACAAGCGCACGCTGTGGGTGCTCGGTGCCGACGGATCCGATCCGCGAAAACTGATCGACTATCGCGGTACCACCTATGATGCGCTCGACTGGGCACCCGATGGCAAGACGATCGTGTACAGTGGGCTCGCAGACGATCGACTGCAGCTATTCGTGATTTCGAGTTCGGGCGGCGAGCCGCGGCAACTGACCCACGACTCCGAGAACATCCTGCATCCGAAGTTCTCTCCCGACGGTCGGTGGATCGCCTGCTCGCGGCTGGCGAGAGCGCATCTGATTCTCAAGCGCTCGCTGACGCCGCAGTTGATTTCGAGCAGGGGTCGGTAGCGAAACGACTTCATCGGTGGTCTGGGGTCTGGGACGGGCGCTAACGCGCCCGAGAAAGGAGAGAGGGGAGAGGGGAGAGGAGACGGCCGCACCTCGGAGTCGAGGTGTCGTCTCCTTTCTCCTTTCTGGCGTTCTCCTCTCTCGGACGCGTTAGCGCCCGTCCCAGACCCCAAACCCCAAACCCGTCGTTGCTCGAGCTCGGAGTGCCTCGGTCGTCGAGGCGTGCTCTTCGCCACCGGGTTGCCGATCAGCTACCCCTGCCTCTACTGCACAAATAGCGCAGCGGTGCGCGACTCAGTAGTGATCTTGGTCTACACGCCGCGCAGCCTGCCTCGCGCTCACGGCGGACGACCAAGGTGCAATGGTGAATGTAACAGTGATCGCGCGATCGTAATCATCGTTGATGGGCAAGAGTCGCATTCAGGTCAGTTGAGGCCGATCATGATGTATCACAAGTATTCCAGTCAACACTGCCGCTCGACGACGGGACGCATTCTCGCAGTCATTGCTCTCGCCGCGAGCCTGAGCGTACTGTCAACGGCGCGCGCGCACGCGCAGCTGTCGGTCGGTCTTGGCGGCGGGGCCACGTTCCCCCTGGGCACGATCTCCAATACCTACGAAACGGGTTACAACATCCTCGCTAATCTCACCCTTGGAGAGAAAACCAACCCGCTGAACATACGATTCGACGGGATGTTCAACGACTTGGGAGCCAAGTCCGGCTTCTCGATCCCCAGTCAACAGATGTGGACGCTCAACGCCAACGCCGTCTTCAACATCGGGGCGGATACAGGGAAGACTGTCATTCCCTACATTATCGGCGGGATCGGTTACTACAACACGAGCTACAACGTTGCGGCCGTTGGCGAGACGCTCACGTCGACCGGCAACATTCACCAAAACAGTCTGGGCTTGAATGCAGGCCTCGGCCTCCATGTGGGCAAGGGCAAGATCTCGGGATTCATCGAGGCGCGGTACCATTACGTCTTCGTGGGAAACCACAACTTCCAGTTCTTGCCGTTGACTGCCGGCATCTCGTTGTTCTGACCTGTCCGGACGTCAGCCCTTTTCGCCACTTGGCCGGGACGGTGCGCGCACGCATCGGTCCGGCCAAGCTCATTCTTCCAATCGTTTGACCTCGACGCGCCCTCCGTACTTCGTGAAGGGGCACGTGGCTGCCATTCGCGCCGCGTCCGAGTCGTTCGCGGCCCGTAGCAAGAACAACCCGCCGATCGGGCCTGGCCCGACGAGATGGCCGCCACGTTCGAGGTTCCCCGCCGAGTAGAGACTGTCCGCCCAGCGCGCGAGCTCGGCGACGCGCTCAGCGCCATGTCCCTTGGGCGCTGATTGATACGTCGAGTCCTGGTAGAGTAGCAGCACATAGCTGTTGCCTTGCGCCAGCGTATGCGTGGGGCGCAACACCGACACGCCGATCGCCAACACGATCACTGCGGCGGCCGCCGCGACCCAGACCCGCCACGCGCGCCGGCGCCGGACGAGCCCCGCCGCGACGAGCGTAGACACGACGCGCTCCTCCAGCGCCGGGTCCGGCTGTCTTTCGCGTGGCAGATCGGTCATGGCAGCGAGCTCCGGAGCAGGGTCCGAGCACGGGTGAGTTGGCTCTTCGACGTGCCCTCCACGATGTCCAGCATCTCGGCGATCTCTCAATGCGTATAGCCATAGACGTCGTGGAGGACAAACACGTCGCGGGCGCCTTCGGGCAGCGCACCGATCGCGCGTTCCAGATCGAGCGCGTTATCGGGGCCACAGGTGTCCGCGGCCGGCTCGATGTCCGGCGCATCGACCGTGCGCCAATCGGCTCGGATGCGCTCCCGCCGGACGTTCACCAGCAATCCACACAACCACGAGCGCAGCGCTGACCGTGCGCGGAACGATGACAAGGCGCGCACGGCTCGAACCCAGCTCTCCTGCACCAGATCCTCCGCCTCGCCTTGATCGCCGCCCGTGAGGCGCAACGCCAGCGCATAGAGCGCCGGCGTGTGCGCCCGATACAGCGCGCGAAATGCGTCTTCGCCGCGCGCTCGAAGAAACTGATCAACGAGCGCGTGGTCGTCCGTCACGGAGCCTTGTCGAGGTCCGCCCAATCGCGCGTGATGACGACGAGCGCGGACATCGGCGTGTTCTCCTGGACGACGCCCGGGACATCCATGCTCTTCGACGCGACAATGCCCATCGAGCTGCTCTGCATGAACGGATAGTAAATCATCAGGTGTGGCATGAAACGGGAGCGGGCCGTCCCGTTCGCATTGCTGATCACCTGCGACGACGACTCCATGTACACCAGCGCCGGACGCTTGGGCGACCGGAACTTGCCCGAGGCCATCCCGCTCTCGACCTCCGCCTTGATCTCGTCCTGGGTCTTGCCGGCGATCCGCTGCTCGACACGGAAGCGATAAATGGCCAACACCGTTGCGTCGGCCTCGGCATCACCGCATTGCGGCTCGAACAATGTCGGGGAGCTCCTGGCCACCACGCACGCGATACCTGAAGTGCCCTGCTCGGCGACGACATAGTGACCGTTCTCCAGCACCCACACCTTGGCATCCCTCGATATCTCCGCCGGCGCAGCGCTTTTCGCGTACCGAATCTCATCCGCGCGCGACAGATTCATCGGGGGCGTTGGCGGTGGTGGATCTTGCTGGGCCGCGATGGCGGCGGGGACCAGGAAGGACGCCATAATCCATGCACGCATTGAACGCCTTTCACCGTTGAAGTTACCAATGAGTGACGTTCGACCGCCAAAGGGTTGGAACGCGACTCGTCAGCGCGGCGGACTGGTGGGCGACGCATTGCTAGTTGGCGTCGCCGAGCCGTCATTCGGCGGGTAGGGGGCGACGCACTGCGTCGCCCTCTATCCCCGCACCGGATGCACCGGTGTCGACGTAGGTGCCATCCCCAGTGTTGGGGTCTGCCGTGTGGCCGGCGAACGGCGGGCGACGCATTGCGAGTTGGCGTCGCCCAACCGTCATTCGGCGGGTAGGGGCGACGCAAGCGTCACCCTCCATCCCCGCACCGGATGCACCGGTGTCGACGTGGGTGCCATCCCCAGTGTTGGGGTCTGCCGTGTGGCCGGCGAACGGCGGGCGACGCATTGCGAGTTGTCGTCGCCCAACCGTCATTCGGCGGGTAGGGGCGACGCAATGCGTCGCCCTCTATCCCCGCACCGGATGCACCGGTGTCGACGTGGGTGCCATCCCCAGTGTTGGGGTCTGCCGTGTGGCCGGTGAACGGCGGGCGACGCATTGCTAGTTGGCGTCGCCCAACCGTCATTCGGCGGGTAGGGGCGACGCAATGCGTCGCCCTCCATCCCCGCATCGGATGCACCGGTGTCGACGTGGGTGCCATCCCCAGTGTTGGGGTCTGCCGTGTGGCCGGTGAACGGCGGGCGACGCATTGCGTCGCCCCTACCCGCCGTAATGCGGGTTCGAGTCGCACCATGGGCGCGAGCGGTAGGAGCGCATCGCGCCTGCACATGACGCGGGCGCCGAAAAAACGCGGGAGACGGGCGCGAATTCGGGCGCGATCAAGGAGTTGAGGTCGGTGGTCGATCAGCTAAGTTCAAGGGAACCAACGTCGGCAGGGTAGCTCAGCTGGTTAGAGCACGGCACTCATAATGCCGGGGTCGCGGGTTCGAGTCCCGCCCCTGCTACTTACGCCGCAACGAGTTAACAGGCCTAGCGAGCTAGGCCGTTCGTGTTTTGTAAGGCAGCGCTGCACAATTCCGCCCCCGAGACCAGAGCAACGATGCGCCACTGGCCCATCGCAGTCATGGCTATTTCCCTGCACTCGCAGGCACCTGCTGCGCCGGGCGCGACACACGCTCAGCCGGGCGTGGTGCAACAGGCGACAGAGCCGTCGGCCGGAGAGGACAAGGCAGCCACTGACGCACAATTGGCGCGCTTCACGTTCTGGCTCGTCGTGGTCGGTGGGCTCCAACTCGTGGTCTAAGCGCTGGCGATGAGTTGAACTAGCCGGCGCTCAGCTTGAACTCCCAGCCCCATTCGTTGCCGCCATCCTTCATACCGGTGATGAATTGGGTTAGGTAGGACGCCAGTTTATCCGGCGTAATCTCTTCCCCGTCGTCGTTGACGAACGAATTCCCCTTTCGACGTATGCCATAAGATCCCTCAAGATCTGGCGCAGTGACGGCGCACAGCTTGATGTTCGCCTCGCCCAAGGGCTTGGAGAACGAAAGACTCTTTCCCGACGCATCGCAGAAGACGTCAGTCTGGGTTCCCTTCTGAACGGTTACCATGAGACTCACAAGCTTCGGGAGATTTGAGTCTATAATTCCCCATGCCTCGCGCTCATTCATGTTGCATCACTCCAATTGAGGGCGAATCGGCCTGTATAACCACGCCTGAGCGGTGCGCAATGATCACCCCCGCTCCCGCGATTCCTAAACAAACCAAAAAAGCGCCATTCCTACAATCCGCCTCGATGACTTTCGAGCGTGCGACCCAGTCATTCTCGAACCCGCAGGACCGCGGCGCGGACCGATCCTGACTCGCTGGCAGCTCCGGATCAACGTCCCGCTCGATGGGGAGCCGTGTCCGCCGCGCGCCGTCAGTTCTACCGGGCGCGCGGCGGACCGGACGCGCACTAACTCGCCGCGAGCTTGCGAACCGCGTTGGCGAGGAGCCGCACCCGAGCGGCATCACCCGCGGTAGCCGCGTCGCCGTCGAGCTTCGTCGCCAATGTCGTGAGCGACGTCCTGCGCGCTCCGGCGCTCAGCTTCTCCGCCGCCGCGAGACTGCGGGCCACCGCGGCGCGTTCATCCGCCGGCAGGCCATCGTTGCGTCCCAACTGATCGAGATACGCGCGCGCGAGCGCGAACGTCGCCGGCCAGATGATCTTCTTCTGGTTCTGGGGGTTGAAGATGTCGAGGTGAACCGAATTGGCCGCATCGATCTCGTTCTGCGAGAGTAGGCCACTGGGCTTGAGCTCGAGAACGTCCAGGCCTCGCGTGATCTCGGAACCGTAGATATGGCCATTGTACCAGTACGTCGACCAGAAGCCCCCCATCGTCACCTTCGTCGAATCATTGGCGCCCAGATCGTAGAAAGCGATCTCCTTCGGATGCGACGCATCGCTCCAGTCGACCACCGAGATCCCGCCTTCGTACCAGCTGTAAACGGCGACGTCACGGCCGGGGATGGGGATCAGCGAGCCGTTGTGAGCCGTGCATTCCGCAGTGGCGGCCAGCGCCGCCGGGATCTTGTAATAGCTCGTGAACTGCATCCCGTCGTTTGCGAGCCCATAGATCGAGAGGCCGCCCCAATCCTTGTTGTCCGTCCCCCGGCAGTGCGGTCCGCCCCACTCATCCCCGAACAGGACTTTCTTCCCGTCGTTGCTGAACGTGGCCGAATGCCAGACCGCAATGTTCGAGTCGGCCGCCGCCGTGATCCGTTTCGGATTCGCAGGGTCACGAATGTCGAGCAGCAGCCCGTAGCCAATGCATGCGGCGCCGGCCTTCCCAATGGACGTATACGCCGTGATGTCGTGGCAGTACATGACAACCGGGGTGATAGCCGTGTGAGGCGGGCCAGCGGGCCCGCCACCCTTGGCGGCGGCCGCAGCGGCCCTGGCCGCCATGGCTGCCGCTCGCCGGGCCTGGTCCTCCGGAAGCGGAGCGTGGTAGGTCACGGGTGCGAGCTGGTTCAGAATCCGCGGAGTGCTCACGATCTTCGCCTGTTCGGGGTGCGCCAGCGGCACTCGGATCACTTCGATCAAGAATCGCGGTGCGTTCGGGTCGTCGTCGGCCGCGGTTTCCGAACACCCCGCGAGCTCGCTCGATGACCGGGACGCGGCGTTGCCCGAAGAATAGATGTAAATGTTGGCCTTGTCGTTCGGGTCCTCGACCAGCGTGTTGGTGTGCGACCCGCGACAGGTCTGAACGCCGCCGATCTGCTTCGGGTGCTGGATGTCGCTGATGTCGAAGATGCGCACCCCGCGGAACCGCTCCGTGCTGACGGTGTCCAGTACCCCCTGGGTGCCGCAGTCGACACGCCCGGCCAGGTCTTCTACTGAGAGGAAGAGCAGATTGTGATACACGGACACGTCACCCTGCCCTCCAGGACACACGGACAAGCCGGCGAGGCGCGGCTGGCTCGGATTCGAGACGTCCCAGATCTGGAAGCCTTTGTAGTTACCCTGAATCACGTACTTGCCCTTGAAGGCAAGGTCGCTGTTCGTGCTGCGAAACGTGGGGCCAGGGCCATTCGGATCGAAGAACGGCTCCGGCGGCCGTACGGCGGCATCGAGCTGCATGTTCCACGACGCTTGCCCAGCGTCCGGCCAGCCCGCCTTCAAACTGTTGCGCGGATCTGGATTGGGCGGCTCCGTGGACATGTTGATCACCGGCACTGATCGGCGCTCGTCCACTGATTGCGGCCACGCGCGCGACGCCAACATGAGCGAGGCGGCGACGAGCGCCACCGTGACCGCAGGGACCGCGGACGCAGTGCGGCCCGGGCCGTGACGGGTTGCTGCGACATGACGGATCATGGCTGGACTCGTGAAAGAGAAAGCGAGCGCAAGCGAAACAGCGTCGAGATCTGACAAGTGGATCCCATCATTGGCCCGGCGTGGTGGGCGGCAATGCAGCGAGCATTCGCGTCATCCGCTCGATCTCCGCGGACTGGTTCGCGTTCACATCGGTCGCGAATTGGAAGAGCAGCGGGTCCTGCGCTGCGCCGTATGAGTGCATCAGCTCTTGCACCATTGTAATCGCGCCCTGGTGATGCATGATCATGTCTTCGAGAAACAGGCGATCGAACGCGATCCCGCGCGCCTGGTCGAGCGCGGACATCTGCTCCGGAGTCAACATGCCTGGCATGAGCATCGGGTGATCCATGCCCGCCATCGTGAGGCCATGTGGATCCGCCTGCGGCACCGGCTCGTGCCTGTCGGCCAGCCAAACCTGGATGTACTTGATCTCGTCTCTTTGCGAGACCGCGATCCGGTCACACAGCGCGAGCACCGCTGGCGACGCCCCGTGCGATGGCGCCCATCCGGCCATGACCACGGCCTGTGCATGGTGGCCGATCATGCCAGTCATGAAATGCAGGTCAGCTGCGGTCGGGGGCTGCAGGCCCGGAGCGGCCCGCGCGGAAACGCGCGCGATCGCCCCTTCGTTCCCGCTTCCAGACCCGCCCGTTGGCGTTTGGGAGGCGATTGCTCTGGCCGAAAGAAGGCCGGCGAGCACGGCCAGGTGAAAAACCCCGTTCATCGCCGGGCCCGGTGCACGCGGTCCCGCGCGATTGGGTGCGCCGCTACGACAGCGCACCCCCAAGAGTAGGGCATCGAGATCGTCGACTCTGTCCATGACTCAACTGCCTACGTGTAGGGTGTCGACACCAAATGTGTGCAGTCCGTGATGATGTCGGCGGCCTGGCGCCATCACTGTCGCGGAGGTGTCCGTTCCCCCGTACGTGTCGGCGCTCGGATCGGCGATTGCCACGGAAATGTCAACGTCCTGCAAGACGATAGCCCTTCGAGGTCACTAGGCGCAAGCGGCGGCAACTGCGACGCACCTCTCTCGGATCATGGAGCGCGAGGAGCGCCGGTCGGCTTCGCCGCGGTCCTCGGTACGAGACAGCCGGATGGGGTCCTGTGGGCGATCGACACCGCCGAGATGCTCAGCACCACGATGCAGGCCGCGGCCACCGCCGCCGACAGCGCCCCGGCGCGATCGCGCCGCACCCACAGTGTCAGAAACCCGGCCACGGCGGCGATGATCCAGAACCAGAGCCCCGGCCCCACGACCATCGCCTGCCACACCCGCCCGCCGTTGTACAGCGTCCCGGCGAACACCCCACCCACGACGGTCCCGAACAGGGCGACGTAGAGTCCCGTCGCGATCGGACCGAACCGCGGGCGGAGAAAGGGCAGACTGCCCAACACCACGATCGTCGCGATCACCGGCAGCGAGGCGTACGCAAGCACGAGCCCGCCCAATAACCCGCCGAGGATGGCGCTGCCGACCTTCCCACCGCCCAGTAGCCCGGCGACGACCGCCTCGATGGGAAACGCAGCCGCCATCACCGCCACCGCGATCCCCGCGCTCACCCACCAGCGTCGTTGCGACACGAGTATTACGCGTTCCAGAACGTCGGGGCCACGGGCGGCTCGTAAGTCGACATGACGATGCCAGTCGAGTTCACTTCACTCGCCAAGAGCTTCATGGTGACTGGATGCCTGACGCTTCCGAAGAGCCTCTTGCCCTTTCCGAGCATCAAGGGAAATGTCAGTAGCAAAAGGCGGTCGATCAAATTGGCCTCCAACAGCGGCGAATACAGGGTCGAACTGCCCCACAGGACAATGTCGGGCCCGTTGCCAGCTTTAACCTTCTTCAATTCGTCAATGCTGCGCAGCTGGTGGCTGTTGGCCCAGGTAAAGGTCTCCGCGCCGCTTGTCATCACATACTTGTTGGCCTTTGTGAGCACAGGCCCAAGGGAACTGTCCGCCGGAGCATGCGGCCAAATACTGGCCCAGATGTCGTACGTTTTGCGCCCAAGCAGCACGTCATTTGGCGTGGCGAGAGTGCCTATCATCCGCATGACGGTCGCACCGGATTTCTCATCCGAGTATTTCACGGCCCATCCGCCGAGATCGAATCCGCCGCTCAGATCTTCTGCTGGGCCGCCAGGAGCTTGCATGACGCCATCGAGCGAAACAAATGCAGTCGCAATGATCTTTCTCATTCTCATCTCCTAGTTCCAGTATCGTACGTCCAACGGGGCGCTTGGGGTGTTGAGGCCAAGCAGCAGCAATCGCCGGATAGCCGAATGACTCGTCGAGGAACCTTCAAATCCCGCCGTCCCGATTCGCTCTAACTCGCGTGCTCGCATCGCCTTCTGATGCCAGCGCGCGAGCTGCTTTGAACCCTTCGTGCGACGTCGGCGCTACGAGTGGTGCCAGCAATCGGCGCCGTCAGCCGGTTGCGTGCGGCACGGCCGGCGTGCCTCTTTGAGGCGCCCTCTCCTCCACGCTACTCTGTCCATGCTACAATCCGGAAGACTTGGTTTTCGCGTGCTCGCTGCTCCGCCGCGCGTCGACGCGACCCTCCTCGATCGCTTTCGCGGTCTCGCCTCGCCCAACCTCGCAGACGCGATGGGCCGCTTCAACTTCATGGACGCTGGCATTCGCTCGCGAAGCGGATTCTCGATGTGCGGACTTGCTGTCACCGTCAACGCACGTCCCGCCGACAATCTCATGATCCACAAGGCCATGCAGGTAGCGCAGCCCGGCGACGTGGTCGTCGTCAACACCTGCGGTAACACGACGAGCGCCGTCTTCGGCGAATTGATGTGCACCAGGGCGGCCGCGGCGAAGCTCGGCGGCATTGTCGTTGACGGCGCAATCCGCGACGTGGACGGCATCACGAAGCTCGGCTTCCCCGCATACAGCCGCACGGTCTGCGCCGGCGGATGCGACAAGGATGGCCCCGGCGAAGTCAACGTCCCGATCTCATGCGGCGGTACGGTGGTGATGCCCGGCGACATCATCGTCGGCGATGAGGACGGCGTCGTCGTCGTGCCACGCGACAATGCCGACGAAGTGCTGACTCTGGTTCACCAGCTGATGGAACGCGAGCGCAAGCGTATCGCCGAGATCAAGGCGGGCACGCTGTTCCGTCCGGACGTCGATGACCTGTTGCGGAAGAAGGGCGTGATCGAGTGAGCGAGCTGCTGTTGCTGACGCCCGGTCCGACGCGCGTGCCCGAACGCGTGCTGCGCGCCGGTGGTCGGCCGATGATCCATCACCGGACGCCGGAGTTCGCGAAGGAGTTGGCGACGGTGCTCGAGCTCTTGCCGCCGATCTTCGGCACGACGCAGCCGATCCTGCCAGTTCACACGACCGGCCGCGGCGGGCTCGAGGCGACGATCTGCAATCTCTTCTCCGCCGGTGACGAAATCGCAGGGTGCTGCAACGGCAAGTTCGGCGAGATGTGGGCCGGCCTCGCCGAGTCGTATGGTGTAGTCGCGCATTGGATCGAGACGGACTGGGAGCGGAGCGTGAATCCCGCGGCGGTCGAGGCATTTCTGGCCGAGCATCCGAGGGTGAAGGCGGTCGCGATGACGTACGCCGATTCGTCGACTGGCGTGGCGAACGATGTTGAGGCGGTGGCGCACGTTGCCAACGAGCGCGGCGTGCTGACGATGGTCGACGGCGTCTCGTCGATCGGCGGGATGCCGTTCGAGCTCGATGCGTGGGGCGTCGACGTGGCCGTCACGGCGTCGCAAAAGTGTCTGATGTCCAGCCCCGGGATGGCGTTCGTGGCAATGAGCGACCGCGCGTGGCGCGCCTCCGAGGCGGCCCGGCTCGCGCGCAACTACTGGAACTTTTCGGCGATCCGGTCAGAGATCTCTAAAGCCCAGCCGGAGACGCCGGGCACGACACCCGTGCATCTCGTGCTGCAGGTCGCCGAAGCGTTGCGGATGATTCACGAGGAAGGATTTGTCAACGTGCTCACTCGTCATCGCGAGATGGCCGAGCGGACGCGTGCGGCGGCGGGAGCGCTGGGGATGTCGTTGCAATGTCCCGGCCTCTCGCACCGTGCATCGACACTGACTGCGCTCTCACTGCCGACCGGCGTCGCGCCCGCGGACGTTCGTGGCGCCCTCAAGGCGCGCGGCATTCTCACCGCGGCGGGACTCGGACCGTATCAAGCGACGGGATTCCGCATCGGCCACATGGGCGACATCCGCATGAACGACGTCGAGCGCACGCTCGGCGCGTTGGCCGACGTGCTGTCGGCGCGGCCGGCACGCGTCGCATGAAGCTCGAGACGCGCATCTTCGCCGGATTGCTCGTCGGCGCCGCGCTCGGCGCAATCTCGAAGGCGCCGTTCGCGACGCCCCTGCGCGACGGCTTGATCGCCATCGAGCCGGTCGGCACCGCGTTCATTCGATTGATCACGATGGTCGTTGTACCGCTCGTGATCGGTAGCCTGTTCACCGGCATCGCATTGCTCGGCGACCCGCGCCGGCTCGGCCGCATTGGCGGCCGCACCCTCGCGTACTTCCTTGGTACCACGGTCGCCGCAGCGATCGTCGGTCTCTGCGTCGCGCGCGCCATGCCGTTCGGCCTCGTGCCGACGCTGGCGGCCGGCAACGTCACGCCAACCAGCGCGACGCCAAGCCTGATGGAAGCGCTGCTCGGCATCATTCCGCAGAATCCGTTCGCGGCGGCGGCGCAGGGTGATCTGCTGCCGTTGATCGTGGCCGTGTGCATCTTCGCCGCCGCCGCGACGACCTTGCCCGACGACAAGCGCCGGTCCGTCGTCGACGCATTCGCGCGGCTCAACGATCTGTCGATGATCCTCATCGGCTGGTTCATGCAGCTCGCGCCGTATGCGGTCGCGGTGCTGATCGCGGCGACGATCGCCAAGTCTGGCGCGGCGATGCTCGCGAACCTCGCGATGTTCGTCGTTGCGGTGATCGCCGCGCTGGCGATTCACGTCGCGGTCGTCCTCGCGCCCATGCTGCGTTTTGGGACCGGGTTGGGTCTCGCGTCGTTCGCGCGCGACAGCGCCGATGCGGTGATTCTCGCCTTCGCAACCGCGTCGTCGAGCGTCGCGCTACCCGTCAGCATGGCCGCGGCGACGAATCGGCTTGGCGTGCCCAACGACGTCGCGGCATTCGTGTTGCCGGCCGGCGCGACGATCAACAAGAATGGCGCGGCCGTCTACAAAGCGGTGACGGCGGTATTTCTCGCGACGATCTACGGGTTATCGCTTGGCCCCACACGATGGATCGCGATCGTCGCCGCGTCGACGGCCGCGGCGTTTGCGGGTGCGGGCGTGCCGGGCAGCTCGCTCGTGACGACGCTCATCGTGCTCAACGCCGTGGGTCTCGAGGCGCAGGCTGCCGCGGGCATCGCGCTCGTTGCGGCGATCGACCGCCCGCTCGACATGTGCCGCACCGCAGTGAATACGATCGGCAATCTGGTCGGCGCGGCGTGGGTCGCACGGGGCACCGTCACTGTGGGCGTCGAATCGCGGCGCCCTGCGCCGGAGCCGGTGCTGTGACCGGCAAGACGATCGCCGAGCAGATCCTCTCGGGCAAATCCGGCTGCGATGGTCGCGCCGGCGACATCGTCGTCTGCGACGCCGATCTGATCATTGGCACTGACGCCTCGGCGCCGATGGCGATTGCGTACTTCGACAAGATGGGCGGCACGCGTGTGCGGCGTCCGGACCGCGTGGTGTTCGCGCTCGATCACTATGATCCGACGACGAGCCCCGGCACCGCGAAGTATCACGATCTCGTGCACACGTTCGCCGCGCAGCACGCGCTGCGCGTCTACGAGCGCGGTGAGGGCATCAGTCATCAGGTCGCGGTCGAGCGCGGTGACGTGCGGCCGGGTCAGCTTGTGCTGGGCGCCGACAGTCACACGGTGACGTGCGGCGCGCTGAATCTGTTCGCGACGGGCATTGGCTCATCCGATCTCGCGGCCGCGCTGATCACCGGACAGATCTGGCTTCGCGTGCCGGACACGATTCGGATCGTACTCCACGGCGAGCGCCCGCGCGAGCTCACGGCGAAGGACCTCGCGCTCGCGATCGTCGCCCGGCTCGGCGCGGAAGGCGCGAACTACCAGGCGGTGGAGTTCGACGGCGAAGGCGTTGCCGAGCTCACGCTCGATGATCGGCTCGTGTTGAGCAATCTGCTGGTCGAGAGCGGCGCCAAGGCCGCGATGTTCCCCGCAGATGATGTGTTGGCCGAGTTTCTGCTGTCGCGGAGGATCGCGGAGTATGTGCCGGTGGTCGCCGACGCGAATGCCCGCTACGCGCGCGTACTCGAGATCAATCTGGCCGAGCATGCACCGGGGATCGCGCTGCCGCATTCGCCGTCGAACGTGGTGCCGATCGACGACGCCGGCGGCACGCGCATTCATATGGTATTCCTCGGCACCTGCACGGGCGGTCGCGTGCGCGATTATCACGAGGCGCTCGCCGTGATCGAGCGCGGCGGCGGCACGCTAGCGCCGGGCGTACAGCTCGTCGTGACGCCGGCGTCGCGCGACGTCGAGCAGCGCCTGATCGCCGATGGCAGCTATGCAAAGTTCCAGGCGATCGGTGCGACGATCACCGCACCCGGTTGCGGTGCGTGCTGCGGCACAAGCGGTGTGATTCCGCCCGACGGGGCGAACGTGCTGTCGACGGCGAATCGCAACTTCAAGGGGCGGATGGGCAGTGCGACCGCGCGGATCTATCTCGCGTCGCCGGCGGTGTGCGCGGCGGCGGCGGTGACTGGAGTCATCGCGGATCCTGCGTTGATCGGCGTATGAGCATGCTGCTCGGCGGCCGCGCGCGCCGCTTGGGCAATGATGTGAATACGGATTACATCATCGCGTCGACGCGGAAGAAGGAGACGATCGACGAGCAGGTGCTCAAGCGGTATTTGTTGGAGACTGTCGATCCTGGATTCGCGAGCTCAGTGCAGCCTGGTGACGTGCTCGTGGCGGGGCGCAACTTCGGCTGTGGATCGGCGATGGAGGTCGCGGCGACCGTCATTCTGGCTGCGGGGATCAGGGCGGTGATCGCGCAGAGCTTTGCACGGACGTTTTATCGGAATGCGGTCAACAATGGGTTGTTGCCGATTGAGTGCGACACCAGCGGGATTGGCGAAGGTGACGCGATATCGGTCGAGACCAGCGGGAGGCGGGTGATCGTGCGGGATGAGACGACGGGGGCGGCGGTGTCGGGAACTGTGCCGTCGGGGATTGCGGCGAGGATACTGTCGGCGGGTGGGCTCGTGCCGTATTTGCGGACGGCGGGGAGGTTCGAGCAGCCGCGCTGAGGTGAGTCGATGGACGAGGAGCGCGAAGCGCCATCCGTCAGGCGGTACCCCCGGGCTCGCCTTCACGCGCCCCAGTCGTGGGCTCTATCTTCAACCGGGTCCCTGCGATGGAGTGAGCGATGCGAATCCCTCTCCGAAGGGCAGTGTTCGCGGTCGCACTCGTGGCGTGCGGATGCTCGAAGGCCAAGCGTGCACCTGAACAGGCCAGCGCGCCGCCGACACCCGCAGCGCGGCCCGTAGCCGCCGCCGCTCCATCGCAGGTAGAACTGCTGACGGATATCCGCCAGCATGGAGTGACGCGCGAGCGAGCCAGCCAGCTCTTCGCGATGGTCGTTGGACCACTACCCGGGGTCAGTACCCCCGCCGGTCAACGCGACAGCTCTGACTTCGATGGCACTCTAGCCGTCGGGTATCTCTATCAGGTATGGGACTCGCTTACGCCGGAGCAACGGCGAGCAGCCGCTCGCCTGATCCAGGGCAAGCCGCCTGACAGTAGTGCACAACCCACATTTGCCATTGATCGCCGTTCTCTGTTCCAGCCAGTTTCATTTACCACCACGGCGCTCCCCAACACCCCGGCGTTCGATTACTCGGCGCTGGGCCATCGTGCCGACTTCGTGCTCAGCTCTGAGCTCAACGTTCCACAGGTCGTACTCGTGGGCGAGATCGGGTTCGGACCGCCATTGGGAGCAGAGTTCGCGCATACCTGGTCCTTTGAGCCCTACCAGGATGGCAAATGTCACATCACGATCTGGAACCAGAAGTTCCAGGGACTGGACTCGACCGGTGCGCTGGCGATCGTGACGCACGAGATGTTTCACTGCTACCAGCAACGCACGGCGCGAACGGCGGCAGCGTGGTTGACCGACAGACCCTGGATACAGGAAGGGGAGCCGACCTGGGCGATGATAGCCGCCGTTCCCACCGTGACCGGGCCTTTCATTGAGAACAAGTGGACCCCATACATTTACAGCCCCAAGAAGGTCTACAATGACCGCTCGTACGATGCGCTCGGCGTCTTCGCCCACGAGAGCGACCTCAGGGGAGACAACGACGTGTGGGGCAAGCTGCTGCCGATGGTGCTAGCGGGAGAGCAGGGCGCCGACGCGACCGCGTTCGCCCTACTCGTCAAGGGCAACGAGACGCCCTACTACTCGTCCTGGGGCGCGTCCTACTTCCAGGTGCAAGGGAAAACACCGTGGCTGATGCGAGGCCCGGGCGCACCACCCACGTACGGTCCCAGCTGGGACGTCATCACCGTCGACAATGGGACCCAAAGGTTGCTCGGGTCGATCCCATCCGACGAGGCGCAGCTCTGGAAGCTCGATGCGCACGCGGATGTCGTGACGGTCGTCCTGTACAGCGGTTACGGACGTCTCCACGATGAGAGCTTCGCCGTCGACGAGCAGCTGAGCGATGCCGCGCCCCTGGCTCTCTGCCTGAAGCCGGAGGGGTGCACGTGCCCAAACTGGACCCCTGGCGCGTCGGCTATTACGAAGAAGGCAACGGCGCCGATCGCGATCGGCGTCGATGGCGGCGATGTGAGCGCCCTGATCGGCGTTGTCGGCGAGCCGCTCAGCAAGTTTTGCCCGACGCCGGACCCGAACCTGGGCATTCCTCCCAGTCTTCCAAGCGGGGGTGGCGGGGGTGGTGGCGGCGGCGGAGGGGGAGACAGCACGCCGCCCGCGCCAAAATCTCCCACAGGCCTCTCTCGTGGTGACACGCACCTCTTCACTTTCGACGGCGTTTTCTACGATCTGCAAGCCGTAGGCGAATTCACCCTGGTGCGCTCGACGAAGGACGACTTCGCAGTGCAGGTCCGCCAGGTCGCGCCGCCCGGATCGAGGTCGGTTGCGATCAATCAGGCCATGGCGACGAAACTGGGGAGCGACCGAATCAGCGTCGCGATCGAGAACCGGGCGGCCGTCCTCCGGATCAACGGGAAGCTGGTCACCGGCGCGCTGCCCGTCCTCGCGGGCGGCACGCTCACACACTCCACGGGGATGTTCGGCGACGCCTACGAGCTGACCTGGCCCGACGGCACGGTCGTCCGGGCCCAGCAAGCCGGAAGCACGATGAATGTGCAGGTCACGCCCGCCATGTCTCGGCGCGGTAGCCTCGCGGGATTACTTGGCGATGCGGATGGGTCACCAGACAACGATCTGGTGGGCCTTCGGGACGTACACCTCGGGAGCCATCCGTCCGAGGCCGATCTGGATCACACGCTCGCTGATGCCTGGCGGATCTCGCAGGCGCAGTCTCTCTTCACGTATCAACCAGGTCAATCGACGGCGACCTTCACCAACCGTGCATTTCCGGGCAAGGATCCCGATCCGTCGATCGTGACCAATCGTGCCGCCGCCGAGAAGTACTGCAGGGGCGTTGGCGTCACGGATCCCCACCTGTTAGACAACTGCATTCTCGATCTCGCGGTTACGAACGATTTCGTGTTCGGCAGTGAGTACGCGCACGCCCAGCAGGTACTCGCGGCACAGGCGGCCCTGCGCGGGCCGCCGAGAGCGAGCGGGGGCTGGGTGAAAACGCTGGTCATGACCGGTGAGTTTGTGTCGGCCTTGCTCCCCAGCGGATGGCCGGACACGGCGAAGGAGCCACACTTCCAATTCGAGGGTAAGCAGGGCGATGTGATCTGGATACACGCTGACTCGGATTGCACCGACCAGGTTGCCCAATTCCAGCCGATGTTCCTCGAGCTCCTCGACTCCACGGGCGCCCGCCTCGGGGGCGTTGGGGGATGCAACTTCGGGCGGAGCGAACTACCTAGGACGGGAACGTACACCTTCAGAGCGTCGATGGGGTACAACCGAAGCGGGACTGCACGGTACCACATTCCAATCCACTTCGTTCGCCCGAACCGCCGTTACTCGTTGGCCTACGGTCAGACTGTGTCCGGCAACATTGACATGAGGGCAGCACGCGACATTTACACGTTCACGGCCCAGGCAGGCGACGTCGTCAAGATCTCGGGCGCGGGATGCGATATCGACGGGCTGATTCTCAGTTTTAACGACCCGAAAGCGCACGATATGGGCAGCGTCAGCTGTCGGGATGACAGCTTCAAAGTGCCGCAAACAGGCTCCTATCAACTCGTCATCAACTGGTTTGATGGCGGGCCGGCGTCCTACCACTTCGTCTTTCAGGGCGGCGCGGTCAAATAAGGGGCGAGCAGTCGGCGGGTATTCGAGTTAGTGCCACTTGCGTGCGCTGTCACGGCGGCCTTGGGGGCAAGCCTACACGAGACTGTTCCTCTTATTGTGGCCCCCGGTCATAATCTGGAGCGCCATCGGTACGGCGGCACACAAAGCAGCGCGGCCCGTGCCGAACCACGGCCGCGCTGCTTTGTGCCATGCCACGTACCAACGGCCGCGTTCATCCGCAGCGCTCGCTGCGGCCCCGTCCTGCGCGGCGGCGACTCGCTGCCACTCGGTGCGCTCCGCTTCGTTCGGCTTGTGCCCGTTTGCGAGGGCATCGCGTCGCACCTTTTTGCCGCGTTCACTCACTGAAACGCGCAGGGTCTTCCTCGAGGAGCGATATGAACGCGGCCGGGAACTCGCACCGAGGTGCGTCGATACGTTCACGAAACGGAGGTAGCCCAGTGGAAGAGCACAGCGTGCAGACCGCCGCACCCGTCGACGGCATCATCGAGAGCATCGGGAACACGCCACTCGTCGAGCTCCATCACATTGTTCCGCGCGGATCTGCCCGCATTGTGGCGAAGCTGGAATCCGCGAATCCCACAGGCAGCATGAAGGACCGTGTCGCGCGCGCGATCGTGCAGCACGCCGCTGCGGACGGTCGTCTCGAGCCAGGCGGCACGATCGTAGAGTACACCGCTGGAACGACCGGTATCTCGCTGGCTTTTGTTGGAAGCGCGCTCGGCTACAAGACGCACTTCGTATTCTCAGACGCCTTCAGCGACGAGAAACGCTGGACGATGCGCGCGTATGGAGGCGAGATCACGGACGTACCCAGCGACGGCGGGAGGATTACCGAAGCGCTGATCAAGCAGATGATCGCCACGGCTGAGAAGATCAGTGAGCGGCCGGCGCACTGGTGGTCCGACCAACTCCGCAACGAGGACGGTGTCACCGGCTACTATGCACTCGGCGATGAGATCTGGACGCAGACTGGCGGTCGAGTCGATGCGTTCGTCCACGCGGTGAGTACGGCCCACTCCATTCACGGCACGGCGCGCGCGCTGCGCCGGCATGAGCCCACCGTGCAGGTGATCGCCGTGGAGCCTGCCGAATCGGCTGTGCTGTCCGGCAACCCTTCCGGGCCCCACAAGATCGAAGGCATTGGGATTGGGTTTGTGCCTCCGCTGTGGAAACGCGCAGAAGTCGACGAGATCATGACCGTTTCCACCGATGACGCGAAGGCAATGGCTCGGAGACTCGCGCGCGAAGAGGCCATCTTTGCGGGCACGTCGACTGGCGCCAACGTAGTTGCAGCCCTCCGCGTCGCAGAGCAACTAGGACCGCGGGCCACCGTGGCCACGCTCATCGTCGACTCAGGGCTGCGATATGTGAGTACCGACGTATTCCGACGTTCGTAGATGCCACCCAGAGGCCCGGCCTCCGGCCCTAGCTAGTTCAGGGTGCACACCATCCTTGGCCGACCTCGTGCTCGCGTCGACCAACGTGGTCGAGGCTCAGATCTGCGACGCTCCTGGCTGATACGTCAGCATTGGTCGCGACGACTATCGCCTGGCTGTCGGCGGGATGTGGCCGTTCAGTCGGAGGTAAATCGCCATCTGACTGTAGTGGTCGGCCCAGTCTTCAGTCCGCTCGCTCATCAGCGCGACCTGCGTCCATGTCACCCCGAAGCCCGTAACCTGCTGGCCAAGCTTGGAATCATTGAGCTTGGCGAACACCTGGTCGCAGAGCGCGAACGTGTCCTTCAGACGCGCGACGAGCTTGTCCTTGTCATCCGTCGGTGTGAGTTTGTCTCGCTGCGGCGCTGTCATACCCCCGATGCCGGGGCATGCCAGGTCGTTGTCGTCCGCGACATGGAGCACCACCTGGCCAAAAGTCATCTGCGCGGGAGTGGGCTTGAAATTGTATTTGTCCGGCGGCATCTCCTGAGCCGCGGCCACGAGACGCTTCTCCATGTTGTTTTCTGTGGTCCGGAACGCGTCGGCTACGGGCGCGTTGGCCTGAGCAAGGCCGAAAGCTGGAACCAATGTGGTCGCCAAAAGGACGATGATGGTGCCGCGCATGCGATGACTCGGGATCGGGAGGATTGTAATCTGCAACGTCCGCCGGCCCGATGTCACGGGCTGTTTTCGCAATTTTGACGTAAAATGCGGGGCGCGCTACCGAGGCGTGTTCGACCCTGGCCTGGCCGGAGCGGCGCGGTTCGGCGTGAGGCTCGCCGTCGAAACTGGCTACCGGTTGCATTCGATCGGGTACGCCGCAGACAACCATGCGCTTGAACGAGAAAACGACGCCGGCGCGCGTCAAGCGTATCGGGTAGGGCGAAGAATCCGGACAAGCTGAAGGAATTGATTTCGCTCTGGCAGGAGGAGGCCGCGAAATACAACGTCCTTCCCCTCGACGACCGACGGTACGAGCGTGCGGCAGACCCGGGACGGCCCGTCGCGGCGGCGGCGCGGGAGACGTACACGTTCTATCCGCATACGTCCAATCTGCACCCCCTGGCAGGTCCGCAACTCCTGGGCAAAGAACACACGATCGCTGCGCACGTGACCGTACCAAAGCAAGGGGCAGATGGTGTGCTGGCTTCCTTTGGTGGCAAGTTCGGCGGGTGGAGCTTCTTCGTGAAGGACGGCAAGCTGTGCTACGTGCACAACTACCTCAAGATCGCGGAGTACGCGGTGTCCGCTCCGCAACTGGTAACGCCTGGCAAGCACACCCTAACCGTTCACTTCACTCCAACCGCCAAGAGCTTGAAGCCGGACTACTTCACCGGAGACGTCGTCCTGTTCGTTGATGGCAAGAAGGTCGCTGAGCTCGACGACATCAGGACCGGCGCCATGTACAGTGCGATGACCGGCTATGGCCTGGTGGTCGGTCGAAACACGGGCACACCCGTAACGTCCTTGTACGACCTTCCGTTCGCATTCACAGGCACAATCGACAAGATCATCATCGACCTCGGCACGCATCACCAACGAGAAGCCGGGACAGACGAGGAGGCCGGGATTCGGATCGCGATGCACCAGGATTGACCGCGAACTCCTGGATTTGGAGCCGTGGCCTCCGGTGACCGCCATGCAGACGCGGCCGGGCTTGCTGAGCGCGCCGCCGTGCTGCCTAGACTTCCTCGAGTTACAAAAAGGACATGCCGCCTTACGAGCGCCCCTGCGCTACCACCCTCCGCAGTCCCTCGATGTCCCTCAGACGGATGCGTCCTCGACCCGCAGCCGCGATGAGACCGGCGTCGCGGAATTCGCGCAACGTTCGCACAACCACCTCGCGCACGGTCCCTAGCTCCTCGGCCAGCGCGGCTTGAGTCGTCCCAAGTGACACGGTGTCTCGGTCCGCCACCTCATGGGCCGTTAGGAGCAGTCCCGCCAGTCGCGTGCGAGTGCTCTCCAATGCGAGGCGGTCGAGGCGATCGACGAGAAGGCGAACGCGCTCGGCCATGCGGCTGAGGAGAAGCCAGGCAAATTCTGGCTGAGCGACCATCGCGCCATCGATAGCACTTCGCGTGAGGATGAGGCAGCGCGTTGGTTCGGCGGCGATCGCGGTGGCGGGTGTCGCACCCAACGTGAACAAGGGCACTTCTCCCAGAGTACCCCCCGGCCCCTCGGTGTGCACGACGTGCTGCCGGCCACGGCCCTCACGCACGACCCGAACCCGGCCCTCGATGATCAAGGCGAGGTAGTCGATCTTCGTGCCGGCGGTCCACAGAACGTTGCCCGCGGGGTAGTCGCGTATGGAAACCCGCTTGGCGAGCGTCCGGCGGGTCGCGAGTGACAAGATCCCCGTCAACGGAAGTCGGGCGAGTAGCTCTGGGTCGACCATGGTGAAGGATGAGACTTTTGTCCCAGCGCCGGCAGGGGCTGGTCCCGTAACGTGTCGTCTACCCGCGACCGGAGTAGGAGAGATGCACCCGCGAAAACTCAGGAGCCAGCGCCTGCTCGTCTCGGCGATAGTTGCCGTCCTAGTCGGCCCCCGCCTCGACGCGCAGCAATTGACCGATAGTGCATTCCATGCGATGCAGACACGAGGGAAGGAGGTCATGGGCGTCGACCAGATGACATCAATGCATCGGTTCACGCCGCTACCCGACGGTGGTCGCATCACCTTCGTGCGGGACAGCAACGACTCTGCCGGCACCGTGCGCATTCGCGCCCACCTTCGGGAGATGCAACGGGCATTCTCCGCAGGTGACTTCTCGATGCCGATGCTCATTCATATGAAGACCGTGCCGGGGGTCTCGGTAATGGCGACGCACCACAACCTGATCACCTATACGGAAACGGACATCCCTCGCGGCGGGGAGCTACGCATCGTGACGGAGGACTCGGCGTCGATTGCCGCCGTCCATGAGTTTCTGGCGTTCCAGCGTGGCGAGCATCGCGCCGGGAGTTGATGGGGGACCTGCACGACTTGCCGACGTCAACCGATGCCCGGGGGTGAGACAAACGATCACCATGCAGGGTGTAACAGTGCGGAGGAGTCGACTCGCCAGGAGGAGGCGTGCGCTGTCCCTCGTGTGGTCATGAGAACGTAAGCGCCGGCGGGTCGTTCTGCGGCGCTTGCGGCAAGCCGTTGCCCGCCCCGGCCCCATCGCGCGCAGATGCGACCAGCACAGCCGCGCCAGCCGCGGTGTCGTCTTCGGCATCCGCTAGCGCGGCCGCGACCGGCCACCGCGCCGGCTGGATCCTGGGCGCCGTAGGGCTTGCCGCCGCGATCGCGATCGCCGTCGTTGGCGCCACAGCGATCCACCACCGGGTCGCGGCCGCCGCGGTGGTCGCAGGCGCTCGCACGCCTGCAACCGGCGAGCTCGACTCGCCGCTCGCAGCCCCGTTTCCGGTGGGCCCGATCTCGGTCCATCCGACGGTCGCCGCAACCGCCGCCGTGCCACTCGGGAGGAACATCGTCGCGTCCAGCTTCGGTGGCGAGATCGAGAACATCCGTGGAGCGTACGGAGGACTGGGAATCACAGGGGAGTACTTGATCGACACGGGTGGCGCGGATGTGTGGCATCCCGACACCCTGGGGCCACCCGACACGGCCGGCAATCAAGCCATCATCTACCCGCAGGAATTGGTCTTCTCCTTCTACAAGAGAGATACGGCCCTGGTGTCGGCCCTGGTCGTGAAGAATGCCGACAACGGATCGGGGCCCGGCTCCGTCGAGGTCTGGACCTCGATCGACAGCGGAACCGGCGGGTTCAGTCAGGTGGCGGCCGCCAGGCTCACGGATACCGTGCCGGTACAAACCGTCTCCTTCACGCCCGTCATGGCGCGGTACGTCAAGGTCCGCGTGGACTCCGGTTCGCCACATGGGCTCCAGAATGGCACAGATCCAGATCATCGAGGGGGCACGCCCTGGATATAACTCACTGCTGGCGCGGCATCCCGAGATCCTCAACTGGAAGACGAGCGTGCGACATGCCGCCCAGAAAGGCGTCGATTGGCTGGAGCCCACGGCTGTGAAGTGGCAGCATGACAACACCTGCTTCGGCTGCCACGTGCAGGCGCAGACGCTGATGGGGTTGTCGGTGGCTCAATCCAACGGCTACGTCGTCAACAGCGGGGCGTTGCGCGAGTTGGCCGCGTATACGCGCACGCAGCAGGATAGCGACGGACACGAAAAGGATCTGGGAGCGGGCAACACGCTCGCGCCCACGCAATTCGCCGCCATGGGGATGGCCTACTACGACGACGCGAACGGTGTCAAGACCGACGCGACACTGCGGCGCTACGTGAACTGGTTGATGAGCCACCTGCAACCGACGGGTGAGCTGACCCAGGACTTTGTCGAACCCCCAATCGCCCAGGGCACCATCATGGCGACCGCCAATTCGGTGGTCGCGTTCATGCAGGTGTATGCCCAAACGGGAGATTCGAATTCCAAGGCAGCCGCCGACCGAGGCCTCGCATTCATCGCGTCCGATACGGCGAAGACGACGCAGGACAAGGTGTTCTCGATCATCATCCTGTCGCGCTTCGGTACGCCCGCCCAGCGGCAGATCGCCGCGCGTCTCGTTCAGCAGCTGCAATCCGAGCAGGACAAGGACGGCGGCTGGAGGGAAACCCGCGAGATGCCCGGATCCAACGCCTTTGCGACGGGCCAGGTCCTCTATGCGTTCAAAGAAGCCGGCGTCAGCATCACGTCACCGGAATTCAGCAAAGGCGTTCACTATCTGGTCGCGGCACAGGACCCCTCCGGGTCCTGGCCCGCCACCAACACGCAGAGCGACAGACTGTCCATCTTCGCACCCACCATGTGGGCGGTGATCGGGCTCGCTGGTACCGTCGAACCACCCCCGGCCGACTCGCTCAAAGCGGAGCTGGACCGGTACGGACGGCTCGTCCTCTACATCAATTTCGACTTCAACAAGGCGACGCTCCGGCCCGACTCCAAACCCATCGTCGCACAGGTGCTCAAGCTGCTGCAAGACTATCCAGAGCTGAACGTGACCATCAACGGACATACGGATAACGTCGGGAGCCATGACTACAACGTGAAGCTGTCGCAGGAACGAGCGGCGGCGGTGGTCGCTGCGCTCGTCGCCGCCCAGGTCGCGCCGAGCCGTCTGAGCTCCGGCGGCTTCGGCCCGGACCAGCCGATCGCCGACAACACGACGGAAAAGGGCCGCGCCAAGAACCGACGGGTCGAGCTGATCAAGCAGTGAGCGGTGGCCAGGCGGTGACATCGGACTATACTGTCCATTGTCATCAGGCTCGTCGTCGCCGACGCGTGCCCCGATCGATTACCTCGAGCGAGTGACGATGCCCAAGACCCCGACCGGCGAACCCTTCTTCCGGGTGTTCTTTGCGTCGACGGACGACTTTCTACTGGCCTCCGCCGCGCTGGCCAGCAAGGCGACCGCAGAGAAGGTCCGCGCTGCGCTGGCCGCGACGCCGCCGGCGATCGTCCTCGAGACGTCGCCGAACTCGCCTTCCCATCCAGTCTGGTTCGTGAATCGCGGTGGCCGGAGTCTCGTCCTCGAACTGGGAAGGCCGCTGACGTTCAGCGAGGCGATTACCGAGCGGCAGTTGCCGCGCGGCCTGGCCACCCGTCTCGGGGAGCACCGCCGCGCCACGCGATAGGCGACGTCCAACGTCTAACGTCCAACGTCCACATCCAGCGTCTAGCGTCCAGCCAATCCCTGCGCAGCGCGGAACAGCGTCGCCTCGTCGAAGTGCCGGCCCACGAGCATCAGCCCCACGGGTAGTCCATCCACGGCGCCACAGGGGATGGTGAGCGCCGGGTGGCCCGACACGTCGAATGGACAGGTGTTCTGCTGCATGTTGAGCGCGGCATTGACGTACAGCTCCCGCGGCGCGTCCGCAGGCGGAATACGGGTCGCGGGGAAGGGGATCGTTGGCATCGCCAGGATGTCGTGCGCCGCCAGCACCGCGTCGTAAGCCTGGCGTAAGAGCACGCGAATGTTCTGAGCCTTGGCGTGATACCGGTTGTGATACTTGCGGTGCATGTGCTCCCCCAGCAACAACACGAGCTTGACCGTCTCGGATACGCTGTCCGGCTGCGCTCTCCAGCCGTGCGCAAACGCTTCCTGCAGCGACGTCGTGTAGTAGCCGGGCGCATTGTGCCCCAGCGCGAACCCCTTGAGCATCATCTCGGCCGCACCCTCCACGATCACGCCGGTCCAGATGTGCGGGCCGTCGTAGTGCATCGGGACCGACACCTCGGAGACCGATGCGCCACACGATCGGAACGCGCCGATGGCCTCGCGCACGACACCATCGGTCGCGGCCGACCGCGGGTCACCTGTCGGGTGGCCAAATCCTTCACGGAGTACGGCGATGCGGAGGCCGGCGGGCGACGTCTCGAGCGCCGCCATGTAGTCGCCCACCACGGCGTTCGCGGTGCGAGGGTCGTGCTCGTCGCGACCCGCGATGGCCGTGAGCAGCCGCGCAACATTTTCCACGCTGTTGGCGATCGGCCCGCAGTGGTCGACCGAATACGAGATCGGCATCCCACCCGTCATGGGTACGAGTCCCCAGGTCGGCTTCAGTCCGTAGACGCCGCACCAGGCCGACGGCGTACGAATCGAGCCACCCTGATCACCCCCCAATGCCATCTCGACCTCGCCAGCGGCCACCAGGGCTGCGCTACCCCCCGATGACCCCCCGGCGCTGAACGCCAGATTGTGCGGATTGCGAATCGGACCCGTCGCACACGTGTGACTGCCGGCGGAGAAGCAGAGATCCTCACACGCCGCCTTACCGGCGACCACCGCGCCTGCGTCGAGCACGCGGGTGACCACGGTCGCGTCGACCTCCGGCGTGTAACCCTCGAGCCAGCGCGAGCCGTTCATCATCGGCACGCCCGCGACGCAGAATGTTGTCTTTCACCGCGAGCCGGCGGCCGGCGAGGACGCCATGCGTCGCCCCCTTGATCTCCGACTTCCAATACCACGCGTTGAACGGGTTCTCCGCGGCGGACGGCCGGTGGCCCGCCGAACGCGGGTACTTGACCGGCAGCGTGGGCTCCGGGATCTCGTCGAGACGATTGTAGGAGCCGATCGCCCCGCGCATCAGATCGCGGAACGACGCGGCGTCACTCGATGAAAGCGTCATGCCGAAGGACTCGGCGATGTCGAGGAGCTCGTGCTCGGTAGGCAGCTCCACCGGCACCGGCTCGCCGCGCGGCCCGGTATGCGAGGCCAGATCAGGCAGTTGCGATGTCTTCAGCATCGGTGCGGTCCAATTCCGTCGTGGAGGTCTTCCGCATCACGAACTTCTGGATCTTGCCGGTCACTGTCATGGGAAACGCGTCGACGATCTTCAGGAATCGCGGGATCTTGTAGTCAGCGATCTTGCCCTTGCAGAACTGTTGGAGCTCCTCGAGCGACAGCTGTGCGCCGGGCTTGAGCTTTACCCACGCGACGATCTCCTCACCGTATCTCGCATCCGGCACCCCAATGATCTGGGCTTCGGTGATCTCCGGGCAGGAGTACAGGAAATCCTCGACTTCGCGGGGATAGACGTTCTCACCGCCGCGGATGATCACATCCTTCGCCCGTCCGGTAATCTTGACATACCCGCGCTCGTCGACGACCGCCAGGTCGCCCGTGTGCAGCCAGCCGTCCCCATCGATGGCGGCCCGAGTCGCATCCGGATTTCGGTAGTACCCCTTCATGACCAGGTACCCGCGCGTACACAGCTCGCCGGGCGTCCCGACCGGGACGATGTGCCCGGTCTGCGGATCGATGACCTTCACCTCGGTGTGCGGCAGCGCCTTGCCCACCGTGGTACACCGCACCTCCACCGGATCATCCGTCGTCGTCAGCGTGATCACCGGAGATGCTTCGGTTTGTCCATAGGCGATGGTCAACTCGCGACAGTGCATCTCGGCGACGACCCGCCGCATGATCTCGATCGGACAGGGTGCGCCGGACATGATCCCCGTGCGCAGCGAGCGGAGATCGAACTCGCGGAACGTCGGATGGTTCAACTCGGCGATGAACATTGTCGGGACGCCGTGCACCGCCGTGCAGCGCTCGTCCTGAATCGCCCGCAACGTCGCACCGGCGTCGAAGTGCGGAGCGGGCACGACCATGGTCGCACCCGTCACGACACAGGCCATGTTCGCCAACACCATGCCGAAGCAGTGGTAGAAGGGCACCGGGATGCAGAGGCGGTCGTGACTCCTCAGCCGGAGGGCGTCCGCGATGAGGAGACCATTATTGACGATGTTGTGGTGCGACAGCGTCGCGCCCTTCGGGAAGCCGGTCGTGCCGGACGTGTATTGAATGTTGATCGCATCCGAACACGCGAGCGTGGCTTCTCGTTCCCGAAGGGCCTGCTCGGAGACGAGGGCGCCGGCGCGCAGGAGATCGTCCCAGGACAGCGTCCCGCGGGGGGCGGAATCCCCGACAAAGACGACGTTGCGCAAGTGCGGGAGTCGCTCCGACCGTGTCTGCCCGGGCACGCAATGGTCGAGCTCGGGGCAGATCTCGCGAAGGACCGCAGGATAGGAAGCGTCGCGAAATCCGTCGATCAGGACTAGCGTCTGACACTCTGATTGCCGGAGGACGTACTCCAGCTCACGCGCACGGTTCAGCGGGTTGACGCTCACCAGTATCGCGCCGATTCTCGCCGTAGCGAACTGTGTGATGACCCACTCGGCGGAGTTCGTCGACCAGATGCCGACCCGATCGCCGGCGGAAATGCCGAGACTCAGAAAGCCGCGAGCCGCCATGTCCACTGCGTCGTTGAGCGCGCGGTAGGAATACCGCTTGGCCTGATGCGACACGATGAGGCCGTCGCCATCAGGAAATCGCGCCGCAGCATCGTCGAGCGCTTCGGCGATACACATCTCCCGGAGCGGCGGAGTCTTACCTCCCTGCGTGTAGCTCAACAGCTCGTTTGTGCCGACGGTCAGCGTCATGCACCGCCTTTCCGAGAACGAGAGCTGCGTTTGCCTGCGTGTCCGTCGTCGGTCCGATGCCGTTGAGCGCTCCCGCCAGGTGCTGCAGCGCGCACAATCGGACGAGACTCTCGGTGCACGACGAGCTCGAACACGTCGGGCCGGGCGTAGTGGCCGGCGACGTCCAATTGCCACCGCGGCCCGGTCAGCTGCTCGGGCTTGATATCAGCATACAGGATAGTCTGTTCGCGAACCACCGGACCCGCGAGCACCTTGCCGTCGGGATCGATGATCGCACTCCCGCCGGGGTGCAGCCACTCCGCTGCACTGTCCAGGTACTTGGCCTTGAAGGCGAAACGATCGGGGATGTCGGACGGCCGCATCGCGCTGCAGCTGCCGACCACCACACATCGCCCCTCTTTGGCGATGTGCCGAAGGGTCGACAACCACGGTTCGCCGTGATCCCACGTCGGCGCGGCGTACAGTTGCACGCCGGATGCGTACAGGGTGTACCGGGCGAGCGGCATGTAATTTTCCCAACACACCAGGCCGCCAATGCGTCCAACCGCAAGGGGATAGGTGCGCAGCGAGCGACCATCGCCCTGCGCATGCACGAGGCGCTCACCGCCGGTCGGCACCAGCTTGCGGTGTGCGCCGAGCAGGTGCCCGTCCGGCCCGATGAACAGCAACGCGTTGTAGAGCGTCGTGCCACTCGCCTCGGCGTTCCGCTCGTTAACTCCGATTGCGACGGCCACACCGGCATCTCGTGCCGCGCCACCGAGACGCTCGGTCTCCGGGCCCGGAACGGTTAGCGCGTTGGCGAGTAGCTCTGCGTACAGAGCTCGCAGTTCGTGCGTGCGGCCCGCCGGGATGTGCCAGACCCACAGCGGGTAAGCTGGAACGAAGCCTTCAGGAAACACGACGACCGCCGCGCCTGCTCGTCCGGCCACGGCGATCAGGTCGCATGCTTTCCGGACCGTTTCCTCCCGGTCAAGGAAGATGGGTGCGGCCTGCACGGCGGCGACGCGAATCGGTGGGGCTGGACCGCTCATGGCGTCACCCTGGCTCTAGCGATTATCGCGCGGCCACCTTGCCCAACATCGCAATCACCTGCTGAGCCGCGCGACGTCCCTCCTCCGCGGCGACGTTCCAATGCTGGTTGCCGTTGAGCTCCGAATGGCCGAATGCGAGCTGGCCTAACGGCTGGCGCAAGACATTGCTCTGCGTTGGCTTGCCATTCTTTCTCGTGTAGAATCCAGGGCCCGCGTTGCAGTACGCGTGCCCCCATCGGTTTATCACGATCCCCGCAATGTCTCGCTTGGGATCGAAGCCGGCATCCCCAAAGAGTGTGACCATCTGTTGCCGCACCTGCGTCTCGAAGTCGCGGTAGCTCGTCCCGAACAGCCGCGCCCGCCCTGCGTGCCCCTGATCGACGAGCGACAACCCGTACTGATTGAATGGGACGTAGAACGTGAACAGGTTCGGGTGGTCCGGATCGAGCGGTGGCCGATAGTCCCCCACATACATGTTCGGACGCATGTTGGCCGTGAAGCCGAAGCCACCGCGCCAGGAGCAGGCGGTGTAGCCGAGGTCGTACAGAAACCGCCAGTTGTCCAACGCGACGTTGACTGATAGCATCGGCGACCGCGGAAACTTCTGGACGGCTTCGCGATACTCATCGGGCAGGTTCTTCACTGCGTGCCGAGCCGTGAAGCTCGCGCCGGCCCAGACCACGGTGCGCGCCCGTACAGAATACAGCTTCCCATCTTTCACGTAGGTCACTGTCGCTGGCTTCCGAAGGCCGGCCTCCGGGTCGTGATCGAGATGCACGACCATGGCGCCGCCGCGCAGGCGACACGGAGTGTTCGGCCGGTCCATCAGGTCGAACCGGATGCGGCCGCTGTGCACCTCGGGAAATGCCGTCGAGCCCTCGATCGTCTCCGGGTTCAGCCACTTGACGATGCACCGCTGGATCGCGTCGTTCCCCCCGGGGAACGAGATGACCGCCTGTGGTTCGCGCAGCGTGTGGTCCGCAATGAACGATTCGAGCGGTTTGTCGACGCCGAGTCCCAGGAAGCCCGGCAACGCAAGCGTGTACGCCGAATACGCGGACAGCACGTCGCTCCCGAGGCCGATGCCCGATGCGTAGATGGGATCGACATAGCGCGCCACCTCTGGCCGGAGCTTGCGGACGTTGACGAGCCACTGCTCGTACGTCATGGTGTCGAGGTACTGCTTCAGGCTTTCGGCGTCCCCTTTCCATGGCTCGACCCGCTCCTCGCGCCATCGGAGCAGGTCGCGGCGCACCTCTTCGGGCCAGGGAGTACCCTCGAGGCGGTGACCCCAGGGATTCCGCACCCAGTGTGGCTTGGGCGTATCGAAGTAGAAGCCGTGGTTCTCGAAGTTGTCGAACCACAGCTGATAGACGTAGTTGCTCTTGGGGAAGATCATGGGGCGACGCCCGGGTGCCATCTGCCCGAACTCGAGCTGCGTGGGCAGTCCGACATCGTGCCACAGATTCTTCATCCAGTCCGGCGAGCTCTCGTCCGGCGGATCACCTTCGTTCGAACCTTGCGGGCCGATCAGGCGCTGCCCGCGCACGACGAACTCGTTGCGCTTCGCTTCGCCGCCGATGATCGGGTGATTGTCGAGCAGGAGGCACGTCCGCTGGCGGCCCGTCTCCTTGAGGAACGTGTACGCGGCGACGGTACCGGAGAACCCTCCGCCGACGATCACCAGATCGTATATCTCCCCCGTGTCGATCGCGGTGCCCAGCGTCTTGTCGTACGTGCCGTCGCGAAGGCCGTGTGCGGCACTGACGACGTCCCACGTGTTGCCATTCGACCGCGCGTAGTCGCCGACGCCCGCATAGCCGGTCCACGGATGCCATGGCTCGTCTGCCGCCGGCGGCATCTGTACCGGCGGCGCACCCGGGCGACCCCGATGTGCGGGTGCCGGCGTCCCGAGCAGCGCCGCCCCTGTGCCCAACGCAACGGCGTTGAGAAAGTCCCGTCTCGTAATGTCGGCGTCCATCCCGAGCTCTTGCTCTGCCGGCGTCAGGTCCGAGTTCGGTCGCTGCGTCGAATCGCTACTCATGGCTACCTCGGCATTGGCCTGGGTGGTTCGCACAACCGCAGCGGCGACTGCCTCGCAGTATTCGGCGAGCAATCGAGCGGTGCGCTGGCGTTGCGCTCAACACTAGGGCCGCTGAGGGCGATGTCAAACCCGGCCGCGGCGCTCGGCCGTTGTGGTCCCACGTTATGGGACGCGGTGCCGCCTAGCGTGGGTCAGCGAAGGTGTGCGGCCTCGCCGTTGGGCAATGCCATCACGCCATGTCGCGAGGCCACGGCGCGTACGACGCTGTTGTCTGGCAACCGACACACGCCTAAGCTCTAGTCATGCCGGTCGACACGACGATCAACTGGGATGAGCGCTACGCGCACCCGGACTTTCTCTACGGAACGAACCCCAACCAGTATCTCCGCGCCCAAAGCCATCGATTGGCCCCCGCCAGCAGGGTACTCGTCGCCGCTGACGGTGAGGGTCGCAACGGCGTGTGGCTCGCGCAGCAGGGACACACCGTCACGTCGGTCGACCAATCAGCGGTTGGCCAGAAGAAGGCCATCGATCTCGCCCGGGAGCGTGCGGTATCGGTGGAGTTCGTATGCGCCGATCTCTCCCGCTGGTCGCCGCCGGGTGCGTCGCAGTTCGATGCGGCGATCGCGATCTTCGGGCACTTCCCAGCTGCGATCCGGCCGGGAATCCATGCCACGCTGGCGCGTGCGCTTCGACCCGGCGGACTGCTCATCCTCGAGGCGTTCCACGTCAAGCAACTGGGAAGACCATCGGGCGGGCCGAAGGATCCGGACATGCTGTACGAACCGGCCGTCTTGCAGCGCGATTTCGCTTCGTTGACCACGCTCGAGTTGACGGAAGGCATCGTGCTCCTGGACGAGGGTGCGAAGCATCAGGGGGAGGGATACGTGGTGCGGTTCGTCGGTCGCCGCGGCTAGGTACACGTCGCGAACAAGGGTTGTTTGCCAACGTCCAGCGTCCAACGTCTAGCGTCGCCGACTCGTGTCGAACGATGCCTGGCTGCTCCGTTTACAAGCGGAAGAGGTAGCTCACCTTGAGAATGAACTCGTCGTCTTGGCGCGTCAGGTTGTGAAACTGGAACGCGTTTGGCTCGGTCAGCGTTGCCCCATAGCCAAACAGGAGGACAGTGCCGGGTACGGGCTGAACAGCGAAGAGAACGTCTTGCCTGAAGTCACGCGTAGGAGCGAGACCCAGCGTCGCAGCGGTCGCCGAATCGACGATCATTGGCGCCCCGGTCAGGGGATCGCGCAGTGGTGCCTCCGTCTGCGCCGTGTATTGCCCAACGTACCGGAAGAAAATCGCCTTCGTCAGTTGATACTCGATCTTGAGGCGCGGGATGTCTGCCGTCACCGCCCGGCTCCCATCACTCGCTCGATCGAAGATCTGATGCGTCCACAGGGCGTCGAACCGGAGCGATCGCGTCGGGTGCCAAAGCATCTCCGCCTGCAGCGCGACCTCACGGCCCCGGGCCGCTTCCGCAAAGATCGGTGCCGCACCGAGCGTCAGCGAGGCCGTACCGTACAGGGCCCGTCCGGGAGTCGTAACGCTGCCGGTACCGGTCCACAGGTTGTGGAGCGCGTGGGGCAACACGAACGGGAGTGTGTCGGTTCCTCGGACGACCTGGTAGCCCGCGTACGAGCTCGAGTCCCACGCCTGCATCGCTTCCGCAGCCTGCAGAGACAGGGTCCACCCGCCACGCAGGTACCCGGTCCAGGTATCGCTCACCCCTCCCTCGAACGTGCCGCGCAACCGTTGGAGATCGCCGTATTGCCAGAGCGGGTTGAACACGAAGCGCGTCGTGATTTGCTCGACCACTGCGGCCGGAGGACCATACCAGCTGAACCGCTCATCGCCCATGAAGCGCTCATAGCCGACACGGTTCACGAACCCGCTCTGCGCCGAGAAATCGGGACTGAAGCCTGAGAACTCGAAATGATTGCCGTACGCCCGCCCGGTCCGATCGGCGACCGTGAAGTCCCACAGCTGGCCCGGGTGAAAACCCGTCGAGTCTCGCGTCCACGACTCGACCACCTGAGCCGAGGAGTACCAGAGCTTGTCCCACACATAACGCACATCCCCGCCTAGCACGCGGTTGTAATTGCTCCCCTCGATCCGGTCGGTGTAGACGAGGCCGAGGGTGGCCGGCTCACCGATGTTGCCGCGGAGCCGCAGAATGTTGGAGATCGGATACTGGCCGGTGATACTGTCCTTCGTGTCGACAGAGCCCAGGTAGCCGATCGTCATCCCACCGACTTCCCCAATTAGCTTGTAGCCCGCGTACGGCTGGACGATGTTGCGTGTGTAGATCAGGGTGTTGGGCGTGTTGAACAGCTCGAGTCCCTCGAGAAAGAACGGTCGCTTCTCCGGGTAGAAGAGCGCGAAGCGCTGATTGGCCGACACCTGGCCGACGTCGGCCTCGACTTGTGAGAAGTCTGGGCGCGCGGTGCCGACGGCCGTGAGGTTGGACGTTACGCCCCATTGCACGGTGCCGCCAACGTTGAGCGCACCCGCGTAGCCGTAGCCCGGCCCCGCCGCAGGTGGCGCCCCATTGACTTTTTGCGTGATCTCCGGCGTCACGTCCATGACGAGACCACGTTCCATGTGGGTGAGCCCGGTCAACGTGCCGGATTGCAGCAGATATCCGGTGCTGGCACGCACGACCCGCGTCCAGGTCTCCTCAAACCCGCTGTGCTGTACCACGCGATCGATCTGCAAGCCCCACGTCTGCGGATCGCGACCTTGATAGTGCAAGCTCTTGAAGGGGATGCGAACCTCGACTTCGTAGCCCCAGTCAGTCAGATGGCCGCGTGACTCGTAGACATAGTCGGGGTTGAGATCGATGGACGCATCCGTCCGCGTGTTGCTGTTCTGGCCACCCGCGGAAGCGCCGACGCCGTCGCTCCATACGCCATCCTCCTGCACGCCCAACGGATTGACGGCAAAGAGCAGTGCCTGGTGTCGACCGTTGTACGTGTCGAGCAGGATGTTGACGTGGTCGTCGGCATCGATGTTGTCGCGGTTCGCCAATGTCGCGCGCACGACGGCGCCGTGCGCCTCGAACGCCCGAATGCCAAAGTAGATGGCGTCCTTACCGTACCAGACCAGCACCTGGGTCGAGTCGTTGGCGGGTCGACCGTCGACCGGCATGTACTCCGAGAAGCCCGTGAGCAGGGCGGCGTGTTCCCAGACTGCCTCTTCGAGTGTGCCGTCGATCGTGATGTTCGCATTGATGTGCGGGATCCGGACCTCGGTCCGTCCGGCGCGGCCGTCATACACGTCTCGCGTGCTGCCGGTTGGGCTGCCCGGCGCAGGGGGGTGGCCAACAGCGATCGACAGCGTCGCGGCGAGCGCGCCGGCTAGTAGCATATGAAAAACAGGGAAGGGCGCGATGAAAGTGCGGCAACGTCAACTCGATCGCGCCGATCGAAGCCGAAGCGATGACCTGATTCCGTCTCGGAGTTGTCACCCGAGCGTTGTAATCTCGCTCCAACCAAGCGTTTGGCTAGTCTACCCAGACTGACCGGTGCACGTGCGCGCGAGTGAGGAGCGTCCAGCGTTCAGGGAACGTTAAAGAGTCGGGGCCACCCGCGTTTGGCGCTACAGTCGAAGTCCGTCAAGCGGGGGTGCAGCTAGCTGGCCCTGAGGTCTGTTCTCCAACGTCCAACGTCCAACGTCCAACGTCTAGCTCTTTACAATGACTCCAGGAAGTGAATGATCGCCTCCTGGTCGTCCGGACTGAGTCGCTCGAAGCGGCTCGTGACATTGCTCGCCTCACCCCGGTGGCGCTCGATGGCGTCGCGGAACGTCAACGACGCGCCGTCGTGCATCAATCGTGGGCGCAAGCGCACCCCCCAGAGCGGAGCCGTCCGCATCTTGTTCCGGGAGCTCTCGAAGTTCTGCTTCCCGAGATAGTCCGTCATTATTTCGTACACGCGACGCCCGTAGTGCTCGCGAGTCGCCTGCAGGATCCCGTCACCGGTCCCGATGTCGTGCATCAGGTAGTCGCTGTACGGGTGGAACGTCACCGATCCCAGGGCCGGTGGAATCGTATAGGTCCCGCCGTTGATCTTCGTTCCCGCAGGCGCCGTCGTCAATGATTCGACGTGACACGTCGCACATCCGATCTTCTCGAACACGCCGACGCCCATCCGTGGCACTGCGCTCGACTCGAGCTGCAGATCGGGCGCCGGGGCTTTCGTCGCCCGAATGAACCGCGCAAAGCGATCGATGTCGGCGAGTCCGTCAGCACCCGGCTTGTCATTCGGCTCGGCCGCGGTATTGCAGAGCGTCGTGACTTCATCCGGTTGCAACCGATTGGTAATGCCCATTTCGTTCAGGTACGCGTCTGCGGCGAACGATAGTAGACTGGCGTGCTGGTCCTTCCATCCGAATCGGCCGACACCCATCTGACCCGGCGCTTCGACGATCGGGACGAACAACACCTGCCCGCAGACCTTGCCGTTCGTCGCGTTGCATTGCTGCTGCGCCGCGTCGATCAACGTTTGATCGGCGACCGCCTCGACGAAACCATCTCCCAGTAGATTCACAGACATGCGCAGCGCGCGGATCGTCTCGGTCGGCGGAACCCGCTCCTGGATCTCCTGGTTTGGAAACGCCGCGTTGGGACAGATCGCTCGATCGTTGACCAGCGATCGTCCCGAGATGACGGCCGCTCCGTGAGCAATCGGGATGTCCGGATTGTGGAATCGTCCGTCCGATCCGTCGTGCCCGACGCGCAGCTCGGTGACCTGGGAGCCCGCGCCGGAGACTGGGCTCTGGTGGCATTCACGGCACGATTGGGCGTTGTACAACGGGCCCAGCCCGTCGTTCAGCTCTTCGACTTCCTCGAATGTCGCCTTGTCGATCTGGTGTGTCGAATCGTCGACGGCGCCGTTGCTCTTGTCGTCATACGCCGCGGGCGCTTCTCGCGGCTGATAGGCGGCCACGGCGATGAGGAAACTGAGGATCGTGACCGGGATCACGCGTCGCATCGCTGTCTCCCCCCGTCGATGTCTGCGTCGCTGGATGGCCGGGATCCCCGCCCCCCTCGTATGGCACAAGGCGGGAATCCGAGTGCGAGACTATCGTTGCCCCGTGCGCCCGGGATGTCAACACCGGTGCCGGTCGCCGCTGGAGACGATCCCTGCTACGTCTTAACTGTGGCGTCCTCCTCGCCCAGCTGCCCCTGGGCCGCGGCCGCGCCGGCCGCACTGGGCTTGCCCTTGAGAATCCACTCGAAACCGACGGCGATGAGCCCACCCACGATTGGCCCGACGATGTAGACCCACGCCGTGCTGAGGTCTCCCCGCACAAGGTCCGGCGCAAAGGACCTCGCTGGGTTCATCGACGCACCACTGATCGGAGCGGCCCAGAGGCCGGCCAACGCGATGTACCCGCCGACGGCGAGCGCCCCGTTGGTGCCGATATTGCGCGCGCCGGACGCCGTGCCGAGGATCGTGTTCACCAATCCGGTCGTCAGCAGAATCTCCATCGTGAGGGCGGTGCCAGCACCGACTCCGCTGCCGGGCACAGTGGCACCGAGCGAACCGATGTTCCCAAATGTCGTCCTCAGAAACAGGGCGGCGAGGACACTGCCAACTGCCTGGGCGCTGATATAGCCGACCACGCGATTCCAGGGGAAGTTGCCTCGGACGGCAAACGCGATCGTTACCGCCGGGTTGAGATGGGCGCCGCTCACCACACCCATGAAATAAATGATGGCCATCACCATGAGGGCCGGTGCGACCACGGCCATCCCCAGCGTGATGGTCCCGGGACTGTGCGCCGACACGACGCCGGCGCCCGCGGCAACCACGACCAACAAGAATGTGCCCCACGCCTCCGAGAAGAGGCGTCGCCCTTCGAGCGCCCTGTTCTCGAAATCGCCGGCCGACTTGAGATCGCCCCGTCGCTCGAGTGGGCCCGTTACCTCGGTTCCGTCAGATGCCATGACGCCTCCAGTTGGAAGTGCCTGCCGCGCGCCTATCGCCCGTACTGGGCGGCCCGGATATGGGGTTGCCGCTCGCCAAACGAGAATACCGATCCCGTGCGCGGCCAGGTTCTGGATGTGCGTCATAAACACGCTGCCCGCCACTGCAACCTGAGCCAGGCCATCAGTCAGGTCGCCGCGCAGGCGGCCAGACGCACACTGGCTGGAGACCAAAGTCTTATCGCCGCCGTTCTCGATCCGCGTCAGCTTGCGAGGATCGTGGCGACCGCGACGGCTAGGAGCGGCGGGCCTGCGTGCGGGCGCTGCCTTGTTGGAGTCACTCCCGCAACCGGTTTCACATCGGCTCCGCCCACGACCCGGCTCGATGCGAAGGAGGCAAACTCATGAGACGTGCGGACAGAGTGAAGCCACTCCTCTCGGCCACGCTGATGTGTGTTCTCGGCTTGGGCTCCGCGCGGGGCGCGTATGGTCAGGACGCTGGTTCGTCGCAAGACGCCGCTTCCTCGACCCCGGCTCCACAGAGCGCCCAGCAGATCCAGGCGCTGGTCGCACCGGTCGCGCTCTACCCGGATCAGCTCTTGGGTCAGGTGCTCTCGGCGGCGACGTACCCCGACCAGATCTCCGACGCCGAGACCTGGCTCTCGCACCAGTCACTGACCGGCCAAGCGCTGATGGACCAGGTGAACCAACAGTCGTGGGACCCCGCGGTGAAGGCGCTCACCGCCTTCCCGTCGGTGCTCTCTCAGATGGCCAACAATCTTGCGTGGACCTCACAGCTGGGGGAGGTCTACCACTTCCAGCACACCGACGTGATGCAGGCTGTCCAGGCATTGCGGGCGCAGGCTCAGGCCGCTGGTAACCTGAAATCGTCCTCGCAGATGACGGTGGTCGTGCAATCACCGGGCACCATTGTCATTGAGCCGGTCAATCCGAGCGTCGTGTACGTGCCGGTATATAACCCGGCCGTCATCTACGGCACGACCTACGTGGTCCCTGGCTACACGGCCGGGGACATGGCCGCCGCCAGCATGATCTCCTTCGGAGCGGGAGTGGCCATTGGGGCGATGATGAGCGGCGCCTGTTGCCACGCGTGGGGGTGGAGTTCGTGGAACGTGAGTTGGCACGGTGGATACGTCGCCTACGGCGGGCACCCTTACTACGGCAGCGCCGCGTGGCACGGAGGGTACGGCGCATACGGATACCACGGGTATGGCGGTTACGGGAGCGCGGCGTACCACGGACCGGCGGGCTCGGCTCAGGCATATCACGGCTACTCTGCCAACGGCGCGTACCACACCGGCGGCGCATACCAAACGGCATGGGGTGGGGGGAGTGCGCACACCGGGTACGGGCCCGATGGCGCCGTGCACACGGGTGGGAGTGGTTACAACGCGTCGGGCCAAGCCTACCACTATGGGGCGACCAAGACCCCGTCCGGGCAAACGGCCTATCATGGCACCACGGCCTCCGGTCAGCACGTTGCAGGGAGCACCGCCGGCGGCTGGGGTCACGATGACGGCTGGTCCTCGCGCGCGGCGAGTAGCAGGGGCTGGGCGAGTGGCGGTGCGTATCACCGCTGATCGACGGATGCCGAACGCAACGTTTGATCGTGCAGTCGGAGGGGAAGCATGTTGAAACTGCGTGGTGCGAGCACCGGGATGCCGAACGCACGGCACGTTCTCGCCTCCTTGGCCGCGGTGATCCTTGCAGCAACGACGTCTGCGTGCAGTGGAAGCGAGCGAACAGCGAGCGAGAGCCGGGGTGATGTCGCAAGCGGCGGGCAACGGGCGTTCGCGTCGCCCGAAGCGGCCGGTGCCGCGCTGTTCGCAGCGGTGAAGAGCGGGGACCAGAACGCCTTGCTCGCGATCTTCGGTCCCGACAGCAGAACCCTCGTGTCCTCGGGCGATACAGTTGAGGACAAGGACATGCTGCAAAGTTTTGTGGACCGGTACACGCGGATGAACCGCTGGCGCAAGGACAAGGCGGGTGACGAGATCCTCGTGATCGGCCCGACCAACTGGCTCTTTCCGATCCCGCTGAGCCGGAACGCGTCAGGACATTGGGCGTTCAATACCGCAGCAGGGAGAGACGAGGTGCTCGCGCGTCGCATTGGGAGTGGCGAGTTGACGGCCATCGGCGTGCTCAGCGAGGTCGCCAACGCGCAGGAGGCGTACTTCACCCAATTCCATTGATTCGCCCAACGATTCCTGAGCGACTCCGGTCAGCAGAACGGCCTGTTCTGGCCTATCACCCAAGGCCAAAGCCCGAGTCCGCTCGGCTCGCTCGCCGACGTCGCAAAGGCCTTGGGGTACGGACCCACGCACACCGCGCAACCGCAACCCTTTGTCGGCTACTTCTACCGAATGCTCACCGCGCAGGGTGACGCGGCCAAAGGTGGTGCCAAGGACTACGTCGTGAACGGGCAGATGACTGGTGGGTTCGCCGTGCTTGCGTGGCCCGCTCGGTACAGGAACTCGGGGATCATGACGTTCATGGTCGCCAAGGACGGTGTGATCTACCAGCGGGATCTCGGCCAGTGGACCACCGACTCGGTGGCTGCGATCAAGACCTTCAACCCGACCACGGATTGGGCCGTGGTGCTCGCACCTGAACCCGCGAGCACCTCAGGCGGCCCGAATGCCTCGAGAAAGGACGCGCTTCAGAACGCGAAGGTGAGCCCCAGCACCGGACCGTAGAAATTCAGGTTGGCCTTGTAGCTGCCGGAGCGATCGTAGTCGAGATACCAATACCGGAACCCCACGACGCCCAACAGCCAGTGCGTGAAGCGCATGTTGATGGATAGTGTGGTCTGGCTCTCGAACTGCGCGCCGATATCGAACCCGCCGATGTCGAAGCCGAGCACGGCGAGGAAAAAGCTCGAGATCCGATACTGCGCCACAGCCCCGAGGATGGGATCCACCCAGCCGTTCGTCGCAGACGCTTCTGTCGGCAGCGACCCGATCGGCGGGATATTGAGCTTGTTCTTGACGTCCCAGCCGCGCGCGCCGATGTATGGCTCGAAATACCAGATATTACTCTCCACCACGCTGTAGCCGATGGTGCCGGTGCCAATGAACGATTGTTGCGTGAGGGCCGCCGTCTGGCCGTTGAGCAACCCGATGGGCTGACTCGACTTCGAGAGGCCCAGGTACTCGAGGTCGACGCGTCCATGCCAGTTCCCTGCGTCGACCTGACCGCCCAACATCGCAGCAAATTGTAACTCGTTGACCAGGTCGCCGAATTTCAGGCTGACGCTGGGCGCGACCATCGGGAACCGACTCGAGGACACCGTCCCCGAGACGCCTGCGAGCCATCCATACGGCATGACGGCCCCATGGATGCCCTGGGGATTCGAATCTCCGAGTAGCCGCGGAGCGGGACTGTAGGTCTGGGCGCCGCCGCCGTGTACGAACAGCGTCGTGGCAGAAACCGCGGCGCCGACGGCGAACGCGGCTGTGCGCATCGATTTGCTCACGTGAGTACGCTCTCCTACCATGTCTGGCGTGATGGTAGCCCGCGAACGGCCAACGCGAATGAGCCATCAGGTCTACTTGCATGGCATCAATGCCCAGTCTGCGGCATGCCCTCGGACGGACGAGTTGTCAACGCCCCTCAACGTGCACGCCAGCTCCGTTTGGTCACCCGATCGGCAGGTTCCAGGGACCTTCCATGGACAGTGCGCCTTCCGCCGTCTCGCGCGTGGTGGATTACGATATAAGACGCTGTATGACTTGCTATTAGCGCCAATTGGCGCAGGCGGCGGTGCGAACAAAAAGGGTCCCCATTGCGCGCGTTCATGGACGGCCTGTGGACTAATGGGGAGCGATGCAGTACCATCAAGGCGCCATGATTTCGCTGTCTGGTCGGTCGTCTGGGTCGCATCCCGACACGGGGTCGTACACTGCCGGATCGATCGTCTCCGGTGAACGAGTCATTCGTGCGCTCTACGGAGTCGCGGACCTGCGACAGGCCCGGGCGCTCTCGGACGAAGATGTCAGGTGCGCACTGGCGATTGCGGAGGCGCTCGGTGAGGTTGCGGCAGAGAAGGTGGGTGGCCCGTTCCGGAAAGGGGCGTACGCGTCGACCGACCTCCCACTGGACCGCGCAACGGGCGTAGTGCTCGCGGCCAAGAGCGGTGCGACACCGCGCCAGGTGGATCGGGGTCTCGAGTTGCTGCTCGCCAGCCAGGTCCTCCTGCGAGTTCCCGGCCGTGCCGAGGTGCGACTGGCTCGCGAGTGTCTCGTCGACATTCGCACCTCGTTCCCCAGCGCTCCACTCCCGCAGATCCGTCAGTCGCTGCTCGCGCGTCATGCCGCGCTCATGCCCGCGTTGGGCGTGCTCCGCTATCTCAGAGAGCTGGCACCGGATGCCACTGGGTGGGTCGTCTCGAGCCTCGAGCAGGCAGCCGAGCGCACCTTCTTCAGGCGCAGCACGGTCGCCAGAGCGCTCGTCGACCTCGAGGCCGTCGGTGCGATCGAGCGCGCGCATGGGCCTGGCCTGCGTGGACACTACCGACTCGTCGCGGGGGACGCGGCGACGCCGGCCGCTGGTCCGGAACCCGAAGTGGCGGCGAACGATGGATTGGGCGTGTTTCCCGGCGGACGGAGCATCCCGTCATCGCCCACGGAGAACATGGTGGCGGTTCGCGCCCATGAAGAACTTGCCGACCGCTCCAGCGTTGACGGAGAGGTACGCCGCAACGGTGCTGGCTTCGACGCCCCGACAGTCGGGACGCTGGCCGATGCGGAGCACAGCCCCGCCATCATCGAGATCTCGGGGGTCGAGTTCCCGATCCCGTACGGCGCAACGCTCGCCCCAGAGATCGATCCAGACGGTCGGCTCTGGTACCGCCTGGGCTCAGCCCGCTTGGGCCCCATCATCCTTCAGTAACTCGCGTAGGACCTGAGCCCTGCGCAAGCGGATTCGGGTCCGAAGCACCAACGCGGCCAAGGCACGTAGGGGCGCCGGATACGTCGGCCGCACTCGCAGCGCGGCCCGTGTAGTCTCCAACGTCCAATGTCTAGCCTAGCGTCTGCCTTCCCAATCTCCGTATGGGCGCGCCGGTCACTTGACACGTGGATCGCTGCTGTATAAATAACATATCGGTTAACTAACCGAGGCGTTAAATACAAATGCCGCGTGACCCGTTGAGTACCACGCTGGCCGCTCTGGCCGATCCGACTCGCCGCGCGATCCTGTCCCGCCTGGCCTCGGGAGAGGCGACGGTCTCGGAATTGGCGGAGCCGTTCACGATGAGTCTGCCGGCGATCTCGCGGCACCTCAAGGTGCTGCGCCGTGCCGGACTGATCGAGCGGAGCCGCCAGGCGCAATGGCGCCCCTGCAGGCTGCGACCCGCACCGCTGCGCAACGTCGCGGAGTGGGTGGGCCAGTATCGGCGCCTGTGGGATGAGCGGCTCGATCGACTCGACGCCTATCTTCGCGTAGTCCAGACCAAGGGGAAAAAACGTGCGCATCGAGCAGAATGAGCGTCCGAGCGCACCCGCCGCCGAGCACGAGGCCGTGGTCACCCGCGTACTCGACGCTCCGCGGGCGCTCGTGTACCGGATGTGGGTCGAGCCAGAGCACGTCGTGCACTGGTGGCAGCCCAGTGGATTCGCGACCCCGGTCGTTGAGACCATGGATGTCCGGCCCGGCGGCACGTTCCGCGTGCGCATGCCCCACGTCGACGGCGTCGAGTACACCTGGTACGGTGTGTATCGCCGCGTCGTCGAGAACCATCTGCTCGTGTTCGAGGACTTCTGTGACGAGGCTGGAGCACGATTCCACCACACCGTGACGACGGTGACGTTCGAGGAACACGACGAGAAGACCACGATCACGATCCGAGTGAGGTTGAGGTTGGTGCCGGATCGCGATCCGAAGTACACGGTGGAGGTGATCCGCCGGGGCTGGGCAAGCGGCTGGGAGGATAACCTGACTCTGCTCGAGCACTACCTTCGGAGGGTTCCACGATGAGGCTGCCGCAGACGGTGTCCCCACAAGAGTGGCGGGCCGCCAGGATCGCGCTTTTGGAGCAAGAGAAAGCCTTCACGCACGCGCGCGATGCGCTCAACGTCGAGCGACGCGCGCTGCCCATGGTCGAGATCACGAAGCCGTATCGGTTCGAGGGGCCGCTGGGACGGGTGACGCTGCTCGACCTCTTCGAGGGGCGCCAGCAGCTCATCGTCTATCATTTCATGTTTCACAGAGATCGGGGCGAGGGGTGCCCGGGTTGCTCGCACATGGCCGACAACATCCCCCACCTCGCCCATTTAAACGCGCGCGACACGACGCTGGTGTTGGTCTCGCGAGCGACCCTGGCGGAGATCCAGCCGTTCAAGGAGCGCATGGGATGGACGATCCCGTGGTACGGCTCACTCGACAGTGACTTCAACTACGATTTCCACGCCACGACCGACGAAGCGGTCGCACCCGTCGAGTACAATTATCGGGACGCTCGGGCGCTGGTGCAGCTAGGCCAAGTGTACCATGTCAAAGGCGAGCAGCCCGGCGCCAGTGTGTTCATGCGCGACGGCGAGCGCGTTTTCCATACGTACTCGACCTACGGCCGTGGACTCGACAACATGCTCGCCACGAACAGTTGGCTCGATCTGACACCGTTCGGGCGCGGGGAAGGGTGGGACGGCATGCCGGACTTGGGCGGGAATGGCGCGGGGATGGGCTGGGTCCGCCTGCACGACCGGTATCCCCAGCCGGATCTCGCTATGACGTAGGCTTCGTCGCGGTGCGGGAAGGGGTCGAGGCTCCGTTCGCCGCGAGCACCGCGCGGTCGAACGCCGCGACTGCCGCATCCACGTCGGGGTCTGCCGCCGTTGCGGCGCGATAGTATCCGGGCGCTCCCCACTTGGCCTGCGCGACCGACAAGGTCAGGAGGCGCTGCAGGACACGATCGACCGCTGCACCGCTGGGAATCGAATCGCCCCGCGCCGCGGCGAAGGCACGGAACCCTGCGATGGCGGAGTCGGGGATCGCCGGTGCCGCGACGAGACTGTCCAGCGAGACGACCTCCGCTCCGTGCGAGTCGAGATACTCCCCCACCCATTGCAGCGGAATATTGTCGACGTGCATCCGGTCGATCCACACCGGCGTCGGCGGTTCTGGGCCGAGCGGAATGTCGGGGAAGATACCGCCGCCACCGTACACGGTGCGTCCGGCATCCGTACGACAGGACGGGAGCCCGGTCGTGTCCCGAGCCGACATCGCACGAGTGTAGTAGTCTCGCAGACCGAGCCCACGGTAGCTGCGCTGGATCACGCGGCCGCACGGTGTGCGAACGTGGCCGACTACGAGCATGAGCACGGAACCGTCAGTCAGCCGGATCGGTTTCATCAGCAGCGCCTTTCCGAAGCTCGCGCGTCCCACGATGACGGCGCGGTCATGATCCTGCAGCGCGCCGGCAACGAGCTCCGCAGCGCTTGCGGTGCCGCCATTGATCAGCACCACAAGCGGATACCGTTCCTCGTGGCGAAAGAAGGAGCGCTTCACACGGACCGTGTCGGTTGCGTCTTTCTTGCGACCCTCGGACGTATAGATCAGCGTCCCGGCGGGGAGGAATTCTCCGGCGACCCGGGCCGCCTGCTCGATGATCCCGCCGCTGTTGTCCCGGAGATCGAGCACCAGTCGTTGCATGCCCTGATCGTGCAGGCGGCCCAGCGCCGTGTGGACATCGTCGCCAGCTTTGGGGCTGAGAAACGACTCGATGCGGAGATAGCCCGTGCGCCGATCGAGCATCACCGCCACCGGGACCGCTGATTCGGCCCCCGGGACGGCGCGCGCCAGGCGGCGAGTCAGCGTCACGGTTGTCCCGTCCAACCGATGGCGTTCGAACGTCAGCGCCGCTTCGGAGTGTGACGCGCCCGCGAGCGTGATCTCCAGTTCCTCGACGCTGGTCGCGGTGATTGGTGCGCTATCGGCGGCGACGAGGCGGTCGCCCGCCAGTATGCCGGCGCGCGCGGCCGCGGATCCGTCGGCTGCGCCGGTGACGACAAACGCATCTCCCAATTGCGCGAACGACAACGGCACTGGGACGAGCTGCCCCAGCCGATAGGCTTCGGCCTTCGAGGTGGAGAGCTTGACCACGGGGATCACGAACGAGTGTGGGTCCGCGGCGTGGAGCATCCCCTCGATCGCGGCCATGACGAGCACGTGACTGTCGAGCGAGTCCGCGTGGCTGCTGTGCAACTCGTTCAGGACTTGGCTGAAGAGCTGCAAATCCTCGTATGTCGTCCAGTAGTGGACCGGCTGGCGCGTCGTATCCTGGGCAACGACTGGAGCGGCAGCGAGCGAGAAGAGACACGCGCACCAAACGGCGCGGCCGCGGTGGCGAGGCGAACCGTGCGCGTTCCGACCCGACATGATGCCCCCAATCTGCCCCCGCGCCTGGGCCGCGTCCGCGTCCGGCGTGCGGGCTTGCCACAGTGACGACCGCGCCCACCGCCCCACGACGACCGATGCAACCTGGCAGGCGGGGGCAACAGTACTATCACCGACGCGCCGAAGCTAGGTGTGACCCCGGCGACCGTCGCCCGTCGGTCCTGACACGTCCACAGCGAGACATGCCATGATCGAAAGCTTTCCCATCGTCCCCGGATCGGTACGGATGCTCTGGCTGATCGTGCCGATCTGCGTCCTCGTGGCGGCCTCCGTCGCAGGCCTCATCTACTCTCTATCCGGCGCGCGGACCGCACGCTTCGAAGTGTCGCCGGCTGGCCTCCGGCTCCGGGGCGACTTCTACGGTCGCCTGATACCGCCCGGTGACCTTCGGCTCGACGAGGCACGCGCGGTCAATCTCGACAGCGAGCCAACGCTCGCGCCGAGGATACGACTTGTCGGGACCGCGGCGGCCGGGTATCGGGCTGGCTGGTTTCGACTTCGCAATGGCGAGCGCGCCTTGCTGTATGTGACCGATACACGACGGATCGCGTACCTCCCAACCGTCAAGGGCTACGCCGTCCTGTTGAGCGTCGCCGATCCGAACGCGCTGCTGGCGAGTCTGAAGCGAATGAAGCCAGCTGCGTAGCGAGCAGCTCGTAAGGGTGGAACCGCGGCGTCAGGGTCAGCGAACAAATCGAAAGGCCCGTCGCCGCGCACGGAGACTGGCCTCGCAGTTTTTTCCCAAACCCCAAACCCCAGACCCCAGACCCCGCCGTTGGCCCCTCACGGATACAGCCGATCCGTGCACGCATGGACCTTGTTCGAATACATCTCTTGCACGACGAACTGGTCGGGCCCCATGCGCTCGTTGTTCCGGAGCCCAATGCAGAGATCCGCGATCTCGTCGCCGGTCAGCCAGTTGTACCAGGTGCTGAGATCCGGGTCCGTGATCGCCTCGAAGAACTCGTGCGTGAGCGTCGAAGCCGTGGCGTCGATCACGCGTGTTTGATTGGGCGTGATACAGCCGGGAACGGCTTGGTAGGGTTGCACGGTATACAGGACGTGTTGGCTCGCGCTGAAATCCACGCTGCCGTGAAATGCACAGAAGGTCCACGTCGCCGGCTTGTCGGGCGAGTAGCAGTCGGATGCCGTGATGCACACGTCGGTGCCGCGCGGCAGGAAGACGTGGAAGATGTTGGTATAGCCACTCGCCCCGGCGAAGTTCGACGCCGAGTAGACAATGCTGAAGATGTCGTTGAGCGTTGCCGAGCTCGAGGCAAAGGGCATGGTCCCCTGGAGCTCCGTCACCGCGAACTTCCCGGGCACATCCTCGTTGAGGTACTGGTTGGCGACTTCGAGCAGGGGACTGACGTTGAGATCGCGCAAGTATGTGGCCGGGGAAATTGAGCCCGTCCCCCAACAATCGGTCGGCGCGCCGGCGCAGTTGACGTAGAGGTTGTACGACATCGCCTCGGTCACGACGGGACCGCCGTTGAACGTGAGATCGAACGGCGAACCGGTTTCTGACCCGGACGCCGCTTCAGGTGTGCGCGCAGCAGTGGCGGCTTGGAGCGTCGGAAGCCTGCGCACCAGCTGGTTGGTCGCCATCGCGGCGGCTTGTGCAGCCCCTGCGGCAACGGGAAATCGTGCCACGAGCGTGCTGCCACCGTGATCGCCGGCGACCATGGGTGCGTCGGGCTCGCAGGCGCCGAGAAAAAGCAGGAGCACGGCGCTGGTTGCGAGAGCGAGTGGGTGGAGGCGCGGAATGACCAGAGAGGCCGTTCGCGTGGCGACGCGCATGGATATCTTCCCTGCCGGACGAGGCCGGCGGTGAACTGCCCGGAGGAGGGCGCGGGAACGGATGACTCGACTGCCGAGAGACGTTCAAGCGATCGAACGGCAACCACGCGGCACTGCGGACGGCCGCCTGGCCGCGCCGCCTGGTGCTGGGCTGCCCAGCCGCGCCGTCGTGTGCGGGGACACAGCCGGCTCGCTCCCAACGAGTGAGTCGTGATTGCGACGCTCTTCACCATCGCGCACGTGTTGCTCGCGATCGGCGTGTCGGCGCACATCATCCTGACCAAAGACGACGTCCGGTCGGCGATCGGGTGGGTGGGGCTGGTGTGGCTGACCCCGGTGCTCGGCTCGCTGCTGTACATGCTGCTCGGCGTAAATCGCATCTCCCGTCAGGTCGGCGCGATGCGCGGGCATGCGCCGCTCGACAATGAAGACCGGGCACAGACCGTTCGTGCACGGACGGCGCAAATCTCCGCGCACATCCTCCCCGGCGACGCGCCGCCGACGCTCCAGGCGGTCGCCCGTCTCGTCGGCACGGTGACCCGCGAGCCACTCGTGGGTGGGTGCAGCGTCGAGCCCCTGCTCAACGGTGACGAGGCCTACCCGGCCATGATCGCAGGTATCGATGCCGCCACGCAGAGCGTCGCGCTCGCGACATACATTTTCGATCGCGGAGAGGTCGGGGCGGCATTCGTGGATGCGCTACGCCGGGCTGTGCGCCGCGGAGTCGAAGTGCGGGTGTTGATTGACGGCGTGGGCGCGTTGTACAGTCGGCCACCGATCGTTCATGAGCTCAAGCGCCACGGCGTGCCGGTCGCGCGCTTCCTCCCGCCGAGCTTACCGGTCCGGCACGCGTACTTCAATCTGCGCAATCACCGGAAGCTGCTGGTCGTCGATGGGCGCCTGGGGTTCTGCGGAGGGATGAACATCCGCGACGCGTGCGTGCTCGCCCGCATGCCACGCGGGGCGACGCAGGACATTCACTTCCGCATGCGCGGTTCGATCGTCGGGCAGCTGCTGGACGCCTTTCGGTTCGACTGGCAGTTCACCACGCACGAACGGCTGGATGGCGCGGTCTGGACTGCGGTGCCCGACCGGGTTGGGTCCGTCGCGGCTCGCGGGATCCCCGACGGCCCCGATGAGGACTTCGAGACGCTGGTCATGGCCATTCTTGGTGCGCTCGCCTCCGCGCGCGAATCCGTGCGCATCGTGACGCCCTACTTCCTGCCGGACCCGCCAGTCATTGCAGCCCTCAGGGTCGCCGCGTTGCGCGGCGTAGAGGTCACGATTGTCATTCCGGAGCGCGGCAATCTCAGACTCGTCGAGTGGGCGGCGAACGCGCAGCTCGCGCAGGTCCTGTCGTGGGGCTGCCGCGTCCACCTGTCGCAGCCTCCGTTCGACCACTCGAAGATGCTCGTGATGGACGGCATCTGGTCCTTGATCGGGTCGGCGAACTGGGATCCGCGCAGCTTGCGATTGAACTTCGAGTACGATGTCGAGTGCTACTCAGCCGAGCTCGGCGCGCGGTTGAACGCAATCGTCGACGACAAGCTGGCGCGGAGCCGCCCGCTGACGCTGGGAGAGCTCGAGTGCCGTCCCCTGTTCCGTCGCTTGCGGGACGGCGTCGCCTGGCTGGCCCAGCCCTACCTCTAAAGTCCAACGTCCAACGTCCAACGTCTAACGTCCAGCGTCTAGCCTTACCTGTGGCTTGCCTCTGCACAGCGTCGTCCACTCGATGTGGACCATTGTCCCGAATCCGAATCGCCGCGGTCTGACCGGGGAGTGCCGGATGGGTATCTGCCGACCCTTGACGGATGGCGCGCCATTGCCATTGGCCTCGTGCTCGTCGATCACACCGTCAACTCGACGGCGTGCGCGGCGGGAAGCGTCCAGTGGTGCGGCCGGATCATGGTTGGACAGACCGGCGTCAATCTGTTTTTCGGGATCAGCGGCTTCCTGATCTGTTCGCGGCTGCTGCAAGAGTTTCAACGAACCCAGCGCATCTCACTCGCCGGTTTCTGCGTTCGACGCGCCTTCCGCATCTTGCCCGCGGCGCTGCTGTACCTCGCGGTCATGACGACACTCGCGCTCGCGCGACAGATCCTGGTCTCGAAGGCTGAGCTCGCGGGAAGCCTCTTCTTCTTTCGCAACTACCTGGGTCAGGAGTCCGGCTTCTACACGGCGCATTTCTGGTCGCTGTCGCTCGAGGAGCAATTTTACATCCTCTGGCCGACGCTTCTCATTGGCTTGTTGGCGCTGCCGCGGCGGTGGGCTGCGCCATGCGCAGTGGGCCTCGCGCTCGCCGTCGCGGGATGGCGCCACGCGGCGGTGGGCGTCGCGCTCACGAGGTACGGGCATCTCCCGCCGGGCCTCTTCTTTCGCACGGGCGTACGAGCCGATGGATTGTTGCTGGGAGCTGCCCTCGCCCTCGCGCTTCGAAGCGGGGCCGTGCCCATCGAGCGGATCCCGGGATGGATGTGGGCGGCCCTGGTTGCCCTCTACATCGCTGTCGTCGCCCACTTCGGCATGCGGCCGACGATCTGGGAATCGGCGCTCGTGCCGGTTCTCATCGCATGGACGGCGTACCATCCAGCTGCTGTTCCCAGTCGCATCCTCGAGTGGCCCGTGCTGTCTTGGGTCGGTCGCATCTCGTATGGTCTGTACATCTGGCAACAATTCTTCTTCCCGTGGGCCCACATAGCGGCGCCCCTGCCTGCGGTGCAGCGAACGCCACTCGGAATCCCGGCGGCGTTGGCGTGCGCCGCGGCGAGCTACTATCTGCTCGAGCGTCCTGCCCTTCGCCTGGGCCATCGATTGGCGCGACCGGTCGTCGAGGGGCGCCCTGAGCTCGCAAGCACCCAGCCGAGGGCGATGCCGGCCGCTGCGTAGTCGGAGGCGGGCCATGAATGACGCGGCGCCGGCACGCGGCCTCCGGGCGCGGTGTGGCTCGCTGCTGCACACGTGCGTCCACTCAACGTGGACCACGCCCACGAATCCGTATGCTCGCGGTCGACCCGCCCCACACCGGACGGCTACCTACCGACCCTCGACGGATGGCGCGCCATCGCCATCCTGCTCGTGCTGCTGGACCACACCGTCAACTCGACGGCATGCGCAGCCGGGAGCGTGCAATGGTGCAATCGCATCATACCTGGCCAGACCGGCGTCAATCTCTTTTTTGGGATCAGTGGGTTCCTGATCTGTACGCGGTTGCTGCAGGAGTTTCAGCGAAACCAACGCATTTCGCTTGGCGGCTTCTATGTTCGGCGCGCCTTCCGCATTCTACCGGCTGCGCTGTTGTACCTTGCCGTGATCACAGGGTTGGCGCTTGGGCGGCAGATCCTCGTCTACAGGACCGAGCTCACGGCGAGCCTGCTCTTCTTTCGCAATTACCTCGGTCCCGGAGGTGGTTTCTATACCGCCCATTTCTGGTCGCTGTCGCTGGAGGAGCAGTTCTACATCGTCTGGCCGACGCTGCTCATTGGACTGTTGGCGCTGCCGCGACGCTGGGGCGCTGCATGTGCAGTCGGCCTTGCGATATTAGTCGCGGGATGGCGTCAGACGTCGCTGCTGCTGGCCCACATGACACAAGTGCATCTGGCACCAGACTTTATCCTTCGCACCGACGTGCGAGCCGATGGCTTGTTACTGGGGGCCGCGCTCGCGCTGGCCCTGCGACAGGGAACCGCGCCGATCGAGCGGATCCGAGGATGGACGTGGGCGTCGCTCTTTATCGTTTACATCGCTGTCGTCACGCATTTCGGCGTACATCCGACGATCTGGGAATCGGCGTTGGTACCGATTCTGATCGCCTGGACGGCGTACCATCCGAATGCCGCGCCGAGTCGGGTCCTCGAATGGCCAGTGCTCTGCTGGATCGGCCGCATCTCGTATAGTCTCTACATCTGGCAGCAGTTTTTCTTCCCGCGCGCAGATGTAGCGGCGCCACTGCGGATGGTGCAGAAATGGCCGCTTGCGCTCCCTGCGGCGTTGGCGTGCGCCACCGCGAGCTACTACCTGCTCGAGCGTCCTGCCCTCCGTCTCGGCCATCGATTGGCCCGACCGGCTGTCGAGGGGCGGTCCGACCTCGCGACCAGGGAGCGGACGACCATTGCGGCCGCTGCGTAGTACCCGAACCGGCTCGCGTGCGACGCACGCGCATTGAATGCCGGGGCGCTAGCCGTTCCCGAGATAGACGACGTGCACGTACGTCCCGGGCCGCGTGTTGTACGCCGTTGGGTTGCGTGTCGGGCTCCAGCGGCCAATCCCCAACCGCTTCGTCCGTCATAGTCGCCACCTATTGCGGCAATCGAAACAAAATACTGGAGCCACCAGGTGCGTCGCGGCATCCTGCTGTCGGGCGATGTGCGGTAACCCTGTCCAGCGCTGTGCGTTCGGGCGTCACACGGAGCCCAGACTTCGTGCGGAGGACCGTGGAATGTCAGTGTCCGTGCGCCATGCCGACTGTGCGTCCTGGCAGTCTCCGGCGAGTTGGCCGAGAGACCGACTCGCTCTCGTGCTTCACCGCGCGAAAGTGTCCGCTGTCGCGCTCGTGACCGCCACCGGCCTTCTGGTCCTGGCGGCGTGCGTCTTCCGCGCTCCGCGCGTCGTCCTGGCGCGCGTCCGATACGGCATGGCGGCGGATGGACTCCGGAGCGAGTCATGATCGCGCCCGCGAACACTCGGCCCGAGCGACTCGACGTGGTGTTGCTGCTGGACGACCCAAGAGAGTTCGGGGGTCGCTCGGACGGCTACGAAACGTTGCTCTTCGTCTCCGAGGTGGTCGACGCACTCGAGCCCGCACTCCAGCGGCTGGGACATCGACCACGCCGGATGTCGTTCGCGATGGGTGTCCCCGAGCTCATGGCGCAGTTGGACGCTCGGCGTCCGGACGTCGTGTTCCACCTCGGGCAGCCCGTCCCCACCGATCCCGCCGGTGAAGCGCACGTGACGGCGATGCTCGACCTCCTTGGCATTGCCCACACCTCGGAATCTCCCGAGACCCTGATGCTGGCCCGGGATAAGGCGCGGGCGAAGGCACTGTTCGACCATGCCCGCATCCCGACACCGTCCTATGCCGTGTCCGCCCAGGGCGAACTGCCGACCGCGCTGCCGCGCGCCCCCTGGATCGCGAAGCCGGCCCTCGAGGACGGCAGCATGGGCATCGCGTACGCGCCCCCGACCCGAGCACGGGCGCAGCTGGCCGAGCGTGTGTGTGTGCTCCACCAGCGCTTTGGGCAACCAATACTGATCGAGACGTTCGTCGGCGGAAGGGAATTCCAGGTCGGAGTGGTTGGCCCGGAGCTGCTGCCGATCGTGGAGATCGATTTCTCAGGGCTGCCACTGGGTGGTCCCCGCTTGGTCGGCAACGAGACCACGTGGAAATACGACAGCGCTGCGTTCAGGGGGACGCATTACGCCTGCCCGGCGGAAGTGAGCGATGCGCTCGGCGAGCGTATTCGCCTGCTTGCACGCCGTACGTGCGAGGTCTTTGGCGTGCAGCGGTGCACGCGGCTCGACGTTCGCATGGATGATCAGGACGGGTTGTATGTGCTCGATGTCAACCCCAATCCCGATCTGTCGCCTGTGGCAACGATGCGCGTGATGGCAAATGTCGCCGGGTGGGGTTTTGACGGGATGGTGCAGCGACTGCTCGACCTCGCGCGCACACCTCGCGCGCGCGGGCGGTGACCGTCCACGACACGTGACGACGGCGGGTAGGGGCGACGCAATGCGTCGCCCCTACCCGCCGTCGTTGCCGTTCCGCTCACCCGTCGCCGCACCCGTCTTTTCAGCTACCGAACGTACAATCCTGAATGGCGTTGGAGTACTCCTCTTGAATCACGTACATGGTCTTGTTGAGGCGGACAGGGAATCGGAAGCCGAAGCAGAGATCGCCGATTTCGTCCCCTGTGAGACCATTCACCCATGCGTCGCCATCCGGGTCCGTGATCGTCTCCGTGAACTCGTGAGAGAGGGCACCGGAGGTGGCATCGATCACACGCGTTTGCGTGGGAAGTGGACACCCCGGAACGGCTTGGTAGGGCTCGACCGATAACAACACGTGGGCGCCGTTGATCGTGGCGGAGCCGTGGAACGCACAGAAGACGAATGTGCTCGGGTTGTCGGGCGAGTAGCACTCCGTGGGTGAGATGCACACGTCCGTGCCTTGCGGCAAGAACACGTGATAGATGTTGGTGTAGCCCGTTGCCCCCGTTTGGGCGACGGCCGACGCGACGATCGAGAGAATGTCGGGGATCTGCGCCGTGTTGTCCGTGAACGTGGCGGTCGTGCTCAAACGCTCGACTTTGAACTTGCCCGCCGCGTCTTCGCCCAGATACTGATTGTCCACCTGAATCAAGTGGCTCCGATTCAGGTCGGAGAGCAGGGTCGCGGGCGTCAGAGAGCCGGTGCTCCAGCAGCTTTCGGGGCAGTTGGTGTAGATGTTCCAAGAGGTCGCCGTCGTCACCACCGGCCCGCCCAGGTACGTCAGGTCCCAGGGCGAATTCGTGGTGCTTCCTCTGGCCTTGATCTGGCCTCGCGCCTGAGTGCCGAGCTGGATCGTTGGGTACGTGGCATACCTGGCGCCCAGCCTCGCGAGGGCGCCTGCGCCGGGCGTCGTCGTGAACGGTGCAGGAGGAGTATTGGCTGTCTCGCCGGTGCTCGCGACCGAAGTGGGTCCATCCGCAGCGCATGCCGCGAGGACGAGACTCGCGGAACACGCGAGTGCGGGGGCGAGCATTGTCGAGAAACGATTGAAGCGCGCCTGCAGGCCGAAGGTGCGACGCATACGGAGTGTCCTTGCCGGTCAGTGCCGGCTCCGAAGTCCGAGAGTAACCGCGGGACATGAGACTGATCAAAGGCGTCGATAGGAGCGCAACACGTCCATCCTCTAGTGATGCGCGTCGTATGGCAGACCAGGTGTAAAGACACAAGTGCGGCCCACCACGGCTCCGATCGCGACGCACTCGCAGGGCGGAGGGCGCGCGGCACGCAAGCATCCGGACGTGCGACGGCGCTGAGGCATCATTCGCTCTGCGGTTCTCGATTGCTGCCCGGCGCGCAGACAACACGACGGCCGTTGCGCGACCACGCGTGCCGGGGCAACTGAAGGTGGCATTGATGTGCACCACGACACCGGCGGCCGCAAGTCCGCCGCGTAACACCTTGGCAAACGCGCGACATCTTGAGAATGCCCGAGCGTTCAGATAATTGATGGTGTCGCGAGACGCCGCTGCTGGTGGCTTCAGCAACGCTCGAGTACGCTAGTGCGCCTATCACTCCCGTCCGGACGGTCGTTATGGCTCAGGTCGAGAAGCACGCGGTCACGGATCGATCACCGGACGCGGGCCACCGGCGTCGCGGCGCAATGGAGCCTCAGCGGCTGGAGGCGTTCAGCGATGGCGTCGTGGCGATTCTGATCACCATTCTCGTTCTCGAGTTCCACGTGCCCGCCGGCGGAGCGTGGAGTGCGCTCCGGCCGATGCTGCCGACGTTCTGTACCTACGTGCTCAGCTTCGTCTTCATCGGCATCTATTGGAACAATCACCACCACATGCTGCAGCTCACGGATCGCATCAACGGCCGCATCCTGTGGGCGAATCTCCATCTCTTGTTCTGGCTGTCCCTCGTGCCGTTCGTCACCGCCTGGATGGGCACCCATTTGTCAGACGCCGCACCGACCGCCCTCTACGGGATCGTGCTCCTCGGCGCGGCGATCGCCTACACGATCCTCCAGCGCGCGATCATACGTGAACAGGGAGCAGACTCCCCGTTGGCCGCCGCCGTTGGCGGCGACCGTAAGGGCAAGATTTCAGTCCTCTGCTACATCGTGGCGATTGCGCTCGCCTTCGTGCAGCCGGGTGTAGCCGACGCGCTCTACGTGACCGTCGCGCTCACGTGGCTGATCCCCGATCGCCGGATCGAGGGGCGCCTCCGGCGGTGAGTCCGTCGTCGATCACGGGCGCTGGAAGAGCACCTCCTGGATTTTTCCATCAGGCGTCCGATACATGAGCGCATCCCCGACTGCCGACCCCATCTTGAATCGAACGCTCGCGACTTCCATTCCCCCGCGCTCCGAGAGCCTGCGCACCTCGACCCCCGAGATCGGACGCAACGACTTGCGCGCCTGGGCCACGAGCTCGGGCCTCAGGAAGGCGCTATAGTCATCGCCCAGCGTCGAACGATCGACGCGACCCTGTTGCAGTCCGGTCAGAAACGTCTGGGCGGCGACTTGCGCCGTCGGTCCGGTGACCGTTGGCACGTCCGGGTGCGGGAGCAGCTTGTCCAGAATCACCCGCCCAAGTGAATCGAGCGAACCGAAGTCCGTGTTCGCGAGCATGACGATCGCCGACCGTGTTGCGGGGACGACAATGTTCTCCGCGACGAATCCGCTGACGGCGCCACCGTGCTCCAACACCACGGCCTGACCTCGATCGTTCACGCCATCGCCGCAGCCATATCCTGTCGAGCGGCCATCGGCCAAGCGCCGTGGCGTGGTCAGGATCGCATACGAGTCGGCGCTCAACACCTTTCCGCCGATCACGGCGAGGTCCCACGTCAAGAGATCCGTTGGCGTCGACCAGATCGCGCCAGCCGTGCCCGCCCAGCCGCGACCTTCCGGCAGTGCGGGGAAGGGCGGCCCAAATGCGAAGGTGGTGTAGCCGCTGGCCATGTTCGGTCCGCCGCGTGTCGGCTCGAATTGCGTATGCTGCATGCCGACGGGCGTGAGAATGCGCTGCGTCAGATTACTGCTGTAGCTCTGGCCACTGACCTTTTCGATGACGCGGCCGAGGATCAGGAAGTTCGTGTTGCTGTACGACCATCGAGTCCCCGGATCGAAGTCCAGTGGACGGGTCGCATACTCGGCGATGATGCTGTCCTGGGTTTGGTCGTGCTGCATCTCGCGATCGACGAAATCCAGCGGGTAGTAGTCGCGGTAGCCGGACACATGTTGCCCGAGCTCGAGGAGGGAGATGTCCGAGGCGCGTGTCAGGTTGGGGAAGTACTTGGCGACCGGGTCTTGCATCGACAGCTTGCCATCCTGCGCCAACAGCAGCGTCAGGGAGCACGTGAATTGCTTGGTGACGGAGCCGATCGCGAACATCGTTTCTGCCGACACGGAGTCGTGGCCGCCGAGCGCCCGCAGTCCGTAGCCCTTGGCCAGCACGATCTTGCCATTCTGCGCGACGCCGACATTGAGCCCGATGAGGTGCTTCGAGATGAGTGTCGCCCGAATAATGCTGTCGAGTTGGGCCACGTTGACCGGAGGCACCGACGCGGCGCTCGTGGTCCACGGCGCAGCGACGCTGGTCGAAGACGTGGCCGGAGCCGACTGCTGCGTTGCCGGAGGGCAGGCGAGACACAGAAGTGCCGCCGTTGCGACGATAGACGTGCGTACGATGCGGTTCATTAGGGCGCTCGAAGGGAGAGAGACGTGATTGGTGGGTCGAGAGTATGGAAGACGACCTGGTCTGGGGCAAGCGGGGAAAGGCCGGGTATCGATTCGGCCGCGAGCGCGCCGAAGAGTCCCGAGTCCTAGCCCCGGCGTTTGTCGCCTTTCTCCTCTCTCCTCACTCCTCACTCGGCCGCCGAAGCGCCCGGGTGGTACTCCCGTGCCGTGTGCCCTGCGAGTTGCGAGCGGTAGAAGTAGACGTCGCGCAGATCACCGGTGCTGTAGCGCTTAGCCTGGTCGTCGAAGTGGGGCGAAGAGGGCTGTCCGCTCTGGCCTCCAGCTGTGATCGCCTTTGCGCGGACACTGTCGCCGAATTCCACGACCGCGACGAAGCTGTTGCCGGCGGTGCCGTACATCTTCTTCGTGCCGGGGTAACGACGCGCACCGAACGACGCCAGCGACCCCCACACGGCCGATGTGAATTCTACGGGGATGCTCGCGGCCGAATCGCTGAACGTCGGCACGATGTCATCATTGAGGCGCTGGAAGCGATTGATGTCGCCCCATGGGGTCCGCCACGAGCCGAAATCGTTCGCCAACGTGTCGGACGCGGCTGCCAACGCCTCGAGCCGCTCAGCCGGCGTCGTCTTTGTGACCACGTAGTCATACATCGACACGTGTGCCTGCCGGGCCCCTGCGGTCACGCGCCGTCCCATTTCCTGGCCCCAGTAGACCGCCAACGCCGTCGGCACCGACGTCACCGACCAGCGATAGTCCCACCCGCGCAGCATCTTGATCTGCTGGGCGAGCCGTGCCTTGAGCGGGTTGCTGGCCGGAGTGGAGTCATACGCGTTGAGCAGCGACGGGATCATGCGCGCAAACGCAGGCAGGTAACTGTCGTAGGCGGCCGCCATGAGCGAAGTGAGGGTAAAGTCCTTCTTCCCCTGCAGCACGCGAACCGCATGGTACCCACGCGGCGACTCTTCGCGGCCGGTCTCGACGTATGCCGGAAAATCCCCTCGCTTGGGACTGCTCGGACCGGCAGCGGACCACGGCCAGTTGTTGCTGTTGTACAGCCAGCCGCTGGCCGGATTCAGGAGATGCGGCGTCTCATCGACCGACAGGAGCCCATGCCACTCCGTGGCCGTGTCACTGCCATCGACCGGCTGAGTCCAATCGAACTTGGTACTCCGCCGCGGAATGAAGTTCGCGTGGAAATAGGCGATGTCACCATTGGCGTCCGCATAGATCGTATTGTTCGACGAGTTCGTGTGCAGCTCCATTGTCTGGCGAAATGCGGCGTAGTTCTTCGCCTTGGTGCGCGTGTACGACTGTGTCAGTGCCTTCACGGGTTCCTGCATCAGGCTGATGCTCATCCACTTGTCACCGGACTTCGCGATGATCGGGCCATGCTGCGTCCGATACACCGTGAACTCCTTGCTGGCCATGCCCGTGCCCGTCTTGTACGGGATCGTGATCGTACGGCTGATCATGGGCCGATCTTCACCGCCGGAGCGGTACAAGAACTGGTTGCCCTTCTTCACGACGGTTTCCAGGTAACGGTCGACGGCGTCAGCGCCACTCGATGTGTGCATCCAGCCAATGCGGTCGTTGAAGCCTTGATACACGAAAAACTGGCCCCACGTGACGGCACCGTAGGCGTCGAGCCCCTCGTCGCTCGCCTCCTGGAGCTCGGCACGGAAGTAGAACGACGTGTGCGGATTGATCAGGAGCAAAGCGTGATGATCCACCGTGTTGGACGGTGCGATGGCGATGCCGTTCGAGCCCGACGGCTCCGGTGGCGGCCCCACGTCGTCGGCTCGTGCCAGGGTCACCGGGCCGTTGCCGTAAAACTCCTGCAGCTGGGCCAGGTCGATGCGCTCGATGTCGCCGCCGATGCTCCCTTCGCTGAAAGTGAGCGCCATCCACGGTTCGAAGTGGGTGATGACCCGTGGCCTGACCTCCGGATGGCGATACAGGTAGTAGTTCAGCCCATCGGCATATGCGTTCATGAGCGCCTTGAGCCAATCCGGGCTGGTCGCATACAGCGCCTTCACCGAGTCGGGATCGATGAAGAGCTTCATGCGCAGGTCGCGATAGATCGCTGACTCGCCCTCGGCCTCGGCCAACCGCCCCATGGCGTTGATGTAATTCGTCTCGACGCGGTTGAAGTCGTCTTCGGCTTGCGCGTACTCCATCCCGAAGACTGCGTCGGCGTCCGTCGTGCCGTGGATGTGGGGGATGCCCCAATCATCCCGAATGATCGTGACGCGTTGCGCCTCCTGCTGCCAGCGCGCAATGGCCTGGCTGTCGGGTGCGGACGGTCGGGCCGAGGCGCACGCGGCCGCCGCGAGCGCGAGAACGGGGGCGAGTCTGTTCATGCGGATCCTCTCTAGGCGATGATCTCCGTCTGCAACTCTTTCTCGACTACCTGGCCGTTCACGAGGCTGACATAGTATGCCTTGGCGTCGGGTCTGGTGTGCACGACCCGCTTGACCTCGTTGTCTTCGAAGTAGATGCCCGCATCGTTGTCACATGCATAGCCCGGCTTCATCTCGCCTGAGGCGATCAGCTTCTTGTACAACGGACGGCGTTGCGGCTCATGATCGTAGTGGGGGCAGTGGCTGCCTTTGATGAAACCGAGGCACTTGACGATCGACAGATCCTTCGGCCTGGAGTCGGTGGTCCCTTCATTGAACCAGCACAGCGAGCCCGCGCTGGCACCGCCCAACACGATCCCGCGGTCCCACGCCTCTCGAAGCACCGTATCGATGCCCTGTGCCTTCCAAATCGCCTGCTGGTTCAGCGTGTTGCCGCCCGAGGCGACGATGCCGTCCATCGAGAGCAGGACTTCGTCCCACCCCTGCGTCTGCCGGTAGCTGCTGATGAAGCTCTCCTGGACGAACGGCTCGACATCGACGGGCGCGCAGTCCCGAAAGAAGGCGATGCTGCCGTCCGGCCGATCGGCCGACGCCGTGGGCAGGTAACAGATCCGCGGCCGCTGCTTCCCAGTGAGCGTCGCCATGTAGCGGATGAAGGGCGTGTTGAATCCGCCGCCGGCGATGAGCACCTTGCGAGTGCCGGCGGCCGCGCGCGGCGCCTTCACCAGTTCGGCCAGCGCCGACCGACTGAGCCCCACGGTTCCCAATGCCGAGGTCGCGAACCCGGCGGAGCCCAGGGCGGATGAGACGAGGAACTCTCTTCGCTTCATGATGATCGGCTCTCCCAGGTGAAGGTGTCGGACTGGTCATGCACGAGTGACTACGAGGCCACCGGACAGGCGCCTCGGGTCGCCGGGCATGTGGGCGCAAAAGTACCCCGCAAGTCGGAGCATATCAAAGGGTGGGAGGAGATGAGAGAGCGGAGGAAAAAAGCCGGGTGAGTTGCAGTTACCCCGAACCCCCAACCCCCAGACCTCGAACCCGCCGTTCTGCCCTAGCTCCGCTCTCAGACCGCCAGGTGATCTCCCGGTCGCGCGACCATCTCGTAGAGGACGGGCATGAGGAAGATGCTGATCAAGAGCCGCGAGAAGAGGCCGCCGACGATGACCAGCGCAAACGGGCGCTGGGTGTCCGTGCCAACGCCGGTCGCCAGCGCTGCGGGCAGCAAGCCCAGAGCAGCGACGAGTGCCGTCATCGCGATGGGACGCAGCCGGAGACGCGCCGCTTGCCGTGCCGCCTCAGTGATGGAGATGCCGGCCAAGCGGAGCTCGTTCGCATACGAGATGTAGACGACCGCTGTCTGCACCGAGACGCCGAAGAGGGCAAGAAATCCGATCGCCGATGAGACGGACACCGGGGTGCGGGTGATCGCGAGGGCGAGCACACCTCCGATCGGGTCCGACAGCACCACACCGAGCAACGTGATGAGCGGAAACTTGAAGTTGCGATACAGGGCGAACAGGACAGCCAGGATGAGCGCCAGCGTCACCGGCAGCACGATCCGGAGCTCGGCCCGCGACGACGTGTACTCCTGGTATTCGCCTCCCCACACGACGCGATAGCCCTGCGGGAGCTTGACTTCTCGTGCGACGGCTGCTTGCGCTTCCTGCACGGCACTGGCCAGGTCGCGGCCCTCCACGGAATACTGGATCCCGATGTAGCGCGAGTTGTCCTGTCGATAGATGAAGGCCGCGCCCTGCGAGACCCTGATGGTCGCCAGATCGCGGATCGGGATCTGCTGCCCGGCGGGGGTCGCGACGAGAATGTTGCCGATCGCCTGCGGCGTCTCTCGGTATTGCGGCTGCAGGCGAACGACGAGATCGAACACCTTTTCCCCTTGCACCACTTGCGTGGCCGCCTGGCCGCCCACCGCCGCCTCGATGAGACCGTTGACGTCAGCCACATTGATCCCATACCGCGCGATCTTGTCGCGATCGATGTCGACCGTCAGCGCGGGCTGGCCGAGCTCCTGGACCAGCGTCGTGTGCGTGATCCCGCGCACGCGCTCCATGACGTGCTTGATCAGCTTGCCGCGCTCTTCGAGAATCGCGAGATCCGATCCGAAAACCTTCACATTGAGTGAGCTCTTGAGCCCGGTCTCGGCCTCATCGACGGCATCTTCCGCGGGCTGCGTGTAGTTGAACGTGATGCCGGGAAAGACCTGCAGCTTTCGATTGACGGCTTCGATGAACGCATTCTTGTCGTGATACGGACCCGTCCACTCATTGTACGGCTTGAGACCGACGTAGAACTCTGCGTTGAAGAAGCCCGTCGGGTCGGTGCCATCGTCAGGACGTCCGTGCTCGTCGGCGACGACCGTGACCTCCGGAAAGGAGTGGAGCACCGCGCGGATCTGCGGCACGATGTGCGACGACTCGTCAAACGAGATGGTGTACGGCATGGTGGCCCGAACCCACAGTGCGCCTTCATCGAGCTTGGGCATGAATTCCGCACCGAGCGAGAACCAGAGCGGGACCGTCAGGATCAAAATCCCGACCGATATCGCCAACGTTGTCCGCGGGCGCTCCAGACACCAGTGCAACATCCGCATGTAGTGGTCGCGAATCCACTCGAAGGCGGGGTTGCGGCGGTCGCGCACGCCCTTGCGGAGGACGAAAAGGCACAGAATCGGGAGAGCTGTAAGCGCCACGAGCAGCGCGCCGATCAACGCGTAGATCATGGTGTCGGCCATCGGCTTGAAGAGCCGACCCGACGGACCTGACAAGACGTAGATCGGCAAGAATCCCGTGACGATCACCGCGACCGCATACACGATCGGGCGGTCGACCTGGGCGGCCGCTCCCGCAATGACTTCGCGAGTCGAGTACGTCGTGCCGTGCCGGATCGCCAGCTGCCGATGGATGTTCTCGACCATGACGACGGATGCGTCGACCAGGATCCCGAAATCGATCGCTCCGATCGACAGCAGGTTCGCCGGAATGTGTCGAAGATCGAGACAGATAAAGGCGAAGAGCAGCGACAACGGGATCGTCGTCGCAACGATCAGGCCCGAGCGCACGTCGTACAGGAAGAACACGAGCACGACGACGACGAGCACGATACCGCGCAGCAGGTTGCCCGCGACCGTGCGCGTCGTGAGATGAATGAGGTCACTCCGATCGTAGAACGCCTCGACGCGAACGTCCTTGGGCAGCGTATGGTTGAGGAAATCGGTCGCCGTCTCGACGCGCTTGAGCACCGTCTGTGCCTGCTCTCCAGTGCGCATGAGGATCACGCCTTCGACCGCGTCGTTGGCGCTGTCATACCCGAACTGTCCCAGACGGGGTGCCTGCCCAATCACCACTTCGCCGATGTCTTTCACCAGCACCGGAGTGCCGTTCTTCACTGCGACGACGATGTTGGCGATGTCCTGCGGCGTTGCCACGCGTCCCAAGCCGCGGACGTAGTAGAACTGTCCGCCTTCAGAGTAAAACCCGCCGCCCGCGTTGTCGTTGTTGGCCCCCAGCGCCGCCGAGACTATCGGCACGGTGAGTCCGGCCCCGGCCAGCTTGATCGGATCGATGAGGACCTGGTACTGCATCGTCGGACCGCCTAGCGGGGAGAGGTCGGCCACCCCGGGGACGGCCCGGTACACCTTCGAGATGTCCCAATCGTCGATCGTCTTCAGGTCCATCGCGCTGCGATCGGGACTTTGCAGTACGTAGCGATAGACCAGGCCGGACGGCGATGACAGCGGCGCGATGCTCGGCGTGACGCCGTTCGGCAGAGTGACATTGTTCAGGCGCTGGAACGCTTGCTCTCTCGCGAAGTACGGGTCGACGCCATCCTGAAACGTCATGATCACGTCGGAAAGCCCGTACAAAGAGATCGACCGCACCACCCGCAGTTGCGGGATCCCGTACATCCCGATCTCGACAGGGACGGTGATGAGTCGCTCGACCTCCTCGGTCGCACGACCTGGCCACTGGGTGATCACCTCGACCATCGGCGGCGACAGGTCGGGGTAGGCGTCAACCGGCAGGCGCGTCAGCGACCAGATGCCGAGTCCGACCATCGTCGCCACCAGGAGCGTGACCAACAGAGGCTGACCGAGCGCGCCTCGAACCAGCCGATTGATGATGCTGACAGGGGCGCCGACTGCAGGTTCGACCAGCGATTCGGCCCCGTCGTACGACGATCCGAGATCCTCGTGCCTGGGGGATGGAGCGACGGCGGTTGCGTCATCACTGGCTTTCAGCGAACTGGATGAAGAGACCACCTTCCGACACCACGCGGTCGCCGGCCGCGAGCCCCTGGGTGACCTCGTACTCGTCTCCGACTCGCGATCCCAGCGTGATGGATCGGCGATCGTATCCGCCGTCTATCTGCGCCAAGAACACGAACGGCAGATCTTGTTCGTCGCGTAACACCGAGGAGACCGGGGCGAGGATGCCCTGCCGCGGCTTCGCTGCCTCGATGGCGACACGCACGTACATGTCGCGCTTGAGGAGCTCACGCTTGTTCTGCACGACGACGCGGACTGATGTGGCGCGCGTCGCCGTATCGACGATCGCCGCCACGTAGTCCACGCGCCCCCGCAGAGTATCCGGCCACGCGTCGGTCGTGATCCACGCGGGCTCGCCCCGCGAGACGTCGGCGAGGTTTGACTCGAAGACGTTGGCCATGACCCACATGCTGGAGAGGTCGGCGATCGTGAATGCCTGCGTCTGCCCGGCCTGCACGACCTGACCGGGGTTGATGAGCTTCTCAACGACCACGCCCGCGATCGGCGCGCGGATGACGCCCGGCGCCGGCGGTGACGGCCGCCCTTCGCGGATCGCGTCGATCGTCGACGAGTCCACCCCAAAAGCCACCATTTGCTCGATCGCCGCCTCGCGATCGGCCCAGGCCGACGCGGAGTCGGATCGTGCCTGATCCAGGTCGCTGCGCGCGATTGCATCGTTCTTGAAGAGCTGCTCATCGAGCAGCGCAATGCGCGTTGTGTTGCGGAGCGCGGTCTGCGCTTTCTGAAACGCCGCCATCGCTTGGGCAAAGTCAGGCGACGTCACGCGCGCCAGAGCCGTCCCTGGCTGCACACGCGTGCCCGTCGTGACCAGGATCTGGGCGACCGGACCGGAGATCTGCGTCAGCACCGGCGTCGAACGGTCGCCGTCGAACGCAGCGGTCCCCGTCGTGATGATGGTGGGTCGATAGGTGGACGGCGTGATCGTGACGGTGTGAATGCGCGCGCGCTGTTCCTCGGTCAGGAAAAAAGCGGAGTGCGCCGGCGTCGCTGACGGAGAGCTGGCGGCGCTACCCCCGGCGGCGTCGCCGCCCTGCGTCGTCGCCGCCGGCCGCGAGCATGCTCCGGCAGCTACAGTCGTTCCCAGCAATGCCAGGGTACACCGGTGCCACGTACCCGCGCGCCCTGGGGTGGGTGCGACTTGTCGTCTTGATAAACTGGCAGCCCTAATGGGCATTGGTGGCCCCCGATCGGAAGTCTGACAACGGCGCCGCCGCCGCGCGGGCCAGGTCGGCCTGCGCGGCGTTCGCGGCGGCCAGCGCATCTGTAAACTGGCTCTCGGCCGACACGAGATCCGTACGGGCCTGGATCACGTCGAGCGCGGACGATCCACCAAGCGCATAACTGGCGGCCGCGATCCGATATTCCTCTCGCGCCCCGGGCACGACCTGGTCGCGCAGGTAGAGCAGCTGCTGGAGGGTCGTCGCGGCCGTGGCGTAGCTGACACGAACATCCTGATCGACCTGCGCGCGCAGGTCTCGATACGACGCCGCCAGCTCGGCCTCATGATGCCGCGCCTGCGCGAGATCACCGGATGTGTGCTGAAAGAAGAACACCGGCAACGGCACACTCAAGCCGTACTGCCAATAGACGTTCTGGTTCGGGATGTACGCGTCCGGTGCACCAAAGTCCTTGCCGACGGAGAAAAACAGGTCCGGGATCCAGTACTCGGCCGCCAGCGCGGTCGAAGCGTGCGCCCCCGACTGCTGCGCCTGCAGACCGGCGAGCTCGGGTCGATTGGCCAGCGCATGCGCCTCGAGCGGCGCGAGGTCGGGGAGCGGCGGCGGCACGCCCAGGGTGTCGGCCGGCATGAGCGGAGTCGGCAACGCGCGCCCCAGCAGACGGTTGAGCGACGCGCGGGCATTCGCGATCGCGAGACCATTCGCGAGCAGCGCATTGCCAGCCTGGCCAACGGCCACCTGCGCACGTACGACATCGAGCTTTGCCGCGGTGCCGGCGGCATATCGTGCCTGGGTCTTGGTAAGGAAGTCCGCCGCCAGCCCGTAGCTATCGGTCAGGTCTGTGCGGTGTCGCAAGGCTACTCGCATCGAGTCGTACGTCTGCGCGGTCTGTGATTCGATTTGCTGTCGCAGCGCCTTGTAGTTGTACTCGGCGCTTCGAACGCCGGCCGTTCCGATATTGTATTGAAGCCGAAACTTGTCCGGAAATGGGACGGTCAGGGAGGCAGTGAGCGGCTTGTACGGGGGAGCACCGCCTTGGGTCGTAATCGAGGCCGAACCAACTGGGTCCGGAATGGCGACATCCTGCACACGCTGGGCGCGGGCTTCCGCCGTCTGCTGGCGAGCGACCTCCAGCTGTGGATTGTGCGCCAGCGCCTCGCCCACGGCTTGTTGCCGCGTCAACCGTACGGTGTCTCGCGCGACGGTGTCGGTTTGCCGGACACCAGCCATCGCCTCGCGCGCGGCACGGTCGGGACTGAGTTCTCGCACCATGTTTGAGGTATCGGCCAAATTGGGCAGCAGAGGGTAACGAAGTCCGAGCCCAGTCCGGGCTGAATCGCGGCGCGCGCCAGTATCGGCCGGTTGGCCGGGTGTCGTGGGCTGCTGGGCGCGAGCCGCCGTTGCGACAACGGCGAGAGCGCACCACACAACGTAGAACCGCATGATCCCGGTGTGGAGGAAGAAGGGACGACTGTGGGGCAAGCCCGCTCGCGCGAGCGACGCGAAAATATGGCCCCCGCCGCCTTCAAACAGCGACAGATACCTGACCTTGGAGATGGGGCGGCCTGCCCCCGGAGCGAGGGCGGCGGGCACGCCGCTAGACGGGCGCGGCAAACCGGGGCGGTCTATGGCAAGCACGCACAACGCGCTATACGCACCAAACCCGGCAGACGCTTGGACATCCCTCGTATATATCTCTCAGGGGGGGACCGGTCATGCGTGCCAGCATCCGTCAGATCTTAGATCGTTGCACTGCCGCCCGACAGGCGCGTCCGCGGCACATTCGCGCGATGTGCCTTCTCCGTCGCCGCCGGTGCCACCGGTCAGTGGGTCTCGACTCTCCGCGGCCCACGGCGCCGTCAGGCCGTGGCAGCCCACGGAGATCCCGCGCCCTCCTGCTGGGCTTCGCCGTGTCCGCATCACTGCCGGTCATCGGCTGCAGTACCAAGGCCCTGGACAGCAGCCCGTGCGGCAGCGTCGCCTCGGTGACGGAGGTGCAGCCGCTGATCCTGTCGGTGAGCGGCAGCTTCCCCGACACGACCGCGACACAACTCGTTCTCGTTATCACGCCCCCATCCGGCACGACCCGACAATTCCTGTCGTCCTCGCTCACGACGACGACCGCGATCATCCCCTTGACCGCAACCCCGCGGCTCGCATCGGGCACGTACCCCGCGCAATGGATGATGAACGGGTGTGTGACTCCACACCAGACACAGATTCTCGGCCCGGGTAGCATCACGATCACAAACTAATCGCGACGCCGGGCACGCCTGAGAAAGGAGAGAGGTGAGAGGAGACAAGCCGTACGATACCCGGCGAATCACGAATAGTGCCGGCCTCACTCTCCTGTTCTCCATTCTCGATTCGGTCTGCTCGGGCGCAACGCGCCCGAACGTGTTAGAGTCTACGCCATGAATCTGCGGCCAATCGGCCGGTGGACGAGACCAAGCCGGATGCTCCGCCGGGGCGCCCAAGCACTGCGAGCGGGCATGTGGATGATCGTGGCGATCACGGCATGCGGCGGCCACCGCGACGGGCGCGTTCGTGCGGCCGCGGCGCTCGATTCGGGCGGCTCGGTCGCCGGCGGCAAACGGATCGGCGTGACCCTGCTGACGAAGGAGCAGGAGTTCTACCGGCAGCTCGAGGGTGGTCTCCGACGCGAGGCCGCGGCCAACGGCTACGAGTTGTTGGTAACCTCGGGTGATTTCGATCTCGCCCGGCAGCAGGCGGAGATCGACAACTTCATTGTGCAGCGGGTCGACGCCATCGTGGTCTGTCCGGTGGACTCAAAAGGGATCGGGCCGGCGATCGAGCGCGCCAAGGCCGCCGGGATTCCCGTGTTCACGGCAGATATCCGCGCCTACGGGGTGTCGGTGGTGGCCCACGTCGCCTCCGACAACCGCGAGGGGGGCCGCGAGGCTGCGGCATTCATGGCGCAGGCGATCGGTCAACGCGGCACCGTCGGCATCATCGGCCAGGCCGAAACCGAGACGGGCTATGAGCGGGCGCACGCGTTCACCGACGCGATGGCCGCCTATCCCAATATCCACGTGGTCGGAGAGCTCAACGGTGGGGGCGTACGCGATCGCGCCCTCAAAGTCGCCGAAGACATGCTGCAGGCGCATCCCAATCTCACCGGCATCTTCGCCATCAACGACGAGATGGCGCTCGGCGCACTGTCGGCGGCCCAGGCGCGCGGCAAGACACCCGATGATTTCACCATCGTCGGCTACGATGCCGACCCCGAGGCGGTCACTGCGATCCGCGGACATACGCCGCTCAAGGCGGACATTGTGCAGCATCCTGATCGGATTGGCGTGGGGACCATCGACGCGATCTCGCGTTACTTCGCCCACCAGGCAGTTGACTCCCTGATCACGATCCCGGTCGTGACCTTCGACGGACGTTCGGCGCCGACCAGCTGAAGGTGCCGCCGTGAACGCCTCGGATCGCACGGCGCGTGGAAACACGATATTGAGCGCGTCCGCCGTTTCGGTTCGATTCGGGACGGTGGCAGCATTGACTGACGTCGACTTCAGCGTTCGCGCGGGAGTTGTCCACGCGCTCGTCGGCGAGAACGGCGCTGGGAAGTCGACGCTCATGCGAGTGTTGTCGGGTGCGATCCATCCTGAGGGTGGTGCGCTGGCATTGGACGGCAGCCCCGTGTCGTTCGCATCACCGCGCGATGCGCGCCGCGCGGGCGTCCGGATGATTCACCAGGAATTGAGTCTGGTCCCCGCGCTGTCTGTTGCGGAGAACATCTTCCTCGGAGCCGAGCCATCAACGTGGGGTGTGGTGCGCCGGGATCGCATGCGGGGGGATGCGCGCGCGGTCTTGTCGGCGCTCGGAGAAGCGATCGATGCCGATACACGGGTCGGCATGCTTTCACTCGCCCGGCGCGAGATGGTGGAGATTGCCAGGGCGCTCGCCGCGGCGCTCAGGATCCTCATACTCGACGAGCCGACGGCCATCCTCTCGGCGCGGGAGACGGACGCCCTCTTCGCCCAAATTGCCAGGCTCAAGGAGTCGGGCGTCGGCGTCGTGTATTGCTCTCATCGGCTTGATGAGATCGCGTTGCTCGCTGATGAGATCACAGTGTTGCGAGACGGCGTCCGCGTGGCGCATGGCCCTGCACGAGCCATGTCTCGCGACGAGAATGATCCGCCTCATGGTGGGCCGCGTCCTGCACACCCGCGCGCCCGTTCCTGACGCGCCCGCGACGGCAGTACCCGCCGCTCCAGATGTCTTGCGGGTCGTCGGGCTCGATACGCCAGTCGTGCACGATGCATTGTTCGCGATTCACGGTGGGGAGATCGTCGCGCTGGTCGGACTCGTTGGCGCGGGTCGCACAGAGCTCGCGCGAGCGATTGTCGGAGCGGACCGCCGCCACCGCGGGCAGATCCTGGTCGATGGTCGGGCGGTGGCCCCTCGGACGCCCGGAGACGCAATGCGAGCCGGCGTCGCTTACCTGAGCGAGGATCGCAAGGCGGGCGCGCTCATCCCCCTGGCCTCGGTGCGCCACAACATCACGCTCGCCCGCCTGCGGTCATTCGCGCGCGGTCGCTTCATCCCGATCCTGGACCGAACGCGCGAGCGTAGGGCAGCCGCGACATGGGTCGATGCTTTGCGGATCAAGATCCGGGACCTCGAGCAACCCGTCGACCGGCTCTCAGGAGGGAACCAACAGAAAATTGTCCTGGCCCGCTGGCTCATGGAGGAGGGCCCGCCGCTCCGCGTGCTCATTGTTGACGAACCCACGCGGGGTGTCGACGCCGGCGCACGAGAAGAGATTCACTCCATGCTGCGTGAGCTGGCGACCCGTGGCGCGGCGGTCCTCGCGATCACTTCCGATCTCGAGGAGGCATTTGCGTTGAGCGACCGACTACTCGTGATGCGTCAGGGTCGCATCACCGGCGCGCTCGTGACTCGTGACGCGACCGCGACGGAAGTGGCTGCGCTCATGGTGCCAGCGTAGGTGCGATGACCGGCTTTCTCTCCGCGTTCTTCTCGGTCGCAAACCTCATCAACGTCGCGCTCTCGATCGCCGTGATCGCTATCCTGGGCGTCGGCATGACGGCGGTCATCATCACCGGCGGGATCGATCTCGCCGTCGGCTCCGCCGTGGCGCTCGTCGGCATCGTCAGCGCAGTAGCGGCGCACGCGCCCCCGGCGGGGTGGGCTGCGGGCGCTGCCGTGCTGGCTGTGCTCGCGGGTCTCGCGACCGGAGCGGTGAGCGGAGCGGTGACTGGTGCGCTGGTCGCACACCTTCGTGTGCCGGCCTTTCTGGCGACGCTCGCGCTCTTGTCGATCGATCGCGGGCTCGCGTTTGTCGTCGGTGGAGGCCGTTCGATCGGCGACCTGCCTCCGGGACTCCTGGTGCTGGGACAACGCGACTGGCTCGGACTGCCGATCCCCGTGTGGCTCATGGCCGCAGCGGTCGGTGGGGGTTGGTTCGTCCTGACCCGCACGGTCTGGGGGCGTTGGGTCTACGCTGTTGGTGGCAACGAGGAGGCGACCTGGCTGGCGGGGATTGACACTCGGGCGGTCGTGTTCTGGACCTATGTGGCGAACGGTTTGATTGTTGGTGTCGCCGGTTTGGTGTTGACCGCGCGACTCGGGGCCGCCGTGCCCAATGCGGGTCTGGGGTACGAGCTCGAATGTCATTGCCGCCGTCGTTGTCGGGGGGACCGCGCTCACCGGGGGCCGCGGCTCGGTGCTGGGCACGCTGGCGGGGGCGGTCTTCATCGGCGTGCTCAACAACGCGCTCAACCTCGCCGATGTCGACCCGTACCTCCAACGTATCGCCGTAGGCGTCGTCATTCTCGCTGCCGTCCTCGCAGATCGACTCCGCCCACGATGACGGCGAGCGAGCCGCGGGACACGATCATTGGCGTCGATGTCGGCGGGACGAAGACGAGCGTTGTCGAAGGCACTCGCGACGGACAGATCCTGATGCGGAGCGAGCGTCCGACCGAGGCCGCGGTCCGATTTGCTGACACGTGGCCCGCGCTCGCCAGCCAGATTAGCGACTCGATCACGCGGTCGCAGCAGATGGGACGTCGGCCCACGGCGATCAGCGTCGCGGTGGGTGGACCCCTCAATGCGCGCCAAGGCCGCCTGATCGACCCTCCGAATCTTCCGGGTTGGCATAACGTCGCGCTTGCGAACCATCTGAAGGAGCGTTTCTCGGGGCTGGCTGTGCATGTGGAACACGATGCCAAGGCCGGTGCGGCTGCCGAGCTGCGCTTCGGTGTCGGCGCGGCCCGGCCGTGGCTGACCGACATGGTGTTCCTGACGTTCGGCACCGGTCTCGGAGCGGGCATCATCGCCGGGGGCCGCCTGCTGCGCGGTGGACACGAGATGGCGGGCGAGCTGTGGAGGCTCGCGGTCCACGCACCCGATGGCGCCAGGGTCCAGGAGATCGATGGCTGGGAGAGTGCCGCGTCCGGTCGAGGCATCTCCGAGCTGGCGGTGCGGCTCTTTCCCTCCCGGTGGCCTCGAGGCACCGCGACGCGCGACGTCGTGGATGCAGCCCTTGCGAACGACGTCGACGCGCTCGACGTCGTAGCGGAATGCGGGCGATGGCTGGGCGCCGGCATCGCGGCGCTCATCAGCATTCTCGACCCGCAACTGATTGTGGTTGGGAGTCTCGCGGTGGTGCTGGGCGATCGGGTGCTGGGTCCGGCGCGAGCCGAAGTCGCAGCACGCCTTCCGTCACGAAGCCATGCGACTTGGGCGATCCTTCCCAGCGCGCTCGGCTCTCGCCTCGGTGACGTTCAGTCTCTGATGGCCGCGATCGGAGCCGAGTCCACGGCGGCGTAGCCCTCACCGCCGCGCCGCGCCGCAATCGCGACCGAGCGGATCTCTCGGTCCGGTCGGACGGCTGCCCACGCGACTGCCCCGACGAGACAGAGGCCTGCCGCGGTAAAGAACGACGCCGACCAGCCGAAATGGTCGCCGATCCATGGCGTCGAGATCGTGGTGACGAAGCCGCCTATCTGCGCACCCATGTTCATCACGCCCGAGACTGCCCCTGCCGACGGGCCGGCGATGTCGGCACTCGCCGACCAGAACGAGCTCTGTGCGAGGTACAGCGTCCCCGCCCCGCCTGCGAGGACCACCGCCGCGAGGCGCGCGTCGACGATCGTCGGCCCGATGGCGATGAAGACCGCGGCCAAGGTGGCGGCTGCGGACGCAAACAGGCAGCGTCCGACTCGGGGGCCGAAGCGTTGTGTCAGCCGATCGTTGATCCAGCCCCCGCAACTCGAGCCGAGCGCCATCCCAAGCCCGGGGAGCATCGCGTATCGCGCCGTCGCGTGCAGGTCGAGATGGCGCAACGTGCTCAGATAGGTGAAGAACCAGTTGAAGAAGATGTAGGCCGAGTAGCCGTAGCAGAAATACGCGACGGTGAGCAGCGCCACGTCGCGATTCAGCAGAATGTCCCGCCACGGCAGTGGCGCGGCCGTGACGCTCGCCGACACCCCGTCGCGGATGAGTGCGCGCTCAGTGGGGGAAACTCGCGCGCTCTCGTCCGGCGTGTCCCGGGCGACCAGGAACCACGCGGCCCCCACGAGGAGTCCGAGCACGCCGCACACCGGAAACGACGCGCGCCATCCGTACCGTAGCATCACAACGGTCACCAGCGGGGCGGCGACTGCCGTCCCGATGCCGACCCCGGTGAAGATGATCCCGGTGGCGACGCCGCGTTCGCGAACGGGAATCCACCGCGCGACGACGCGGTTTGAGGCCGGATACATCGTGGCCTCGCCGACGCCGAGCGTGAAGCGGATCCCCAGGAACAGCCCCAGCGCCAGCGATCCAACGGGCACAGCAGCAGAGAGGCTACTGAACACCGCCCACCAGACTGCCGCCAGCGCGAGCGTGCGCCGCGGCCCGAGGACGTCGGCGACTCGCCCGGCCGGCGCCTGACAGAGCGCGTAGCCAGCCGTGAAGGCGCCGAGGATCCAGGACAGCTGCTGGCGACTCAAGCCATAGTCGTGCGCCAGCGTGCTGCCAGCGACCGACATGTTGACGCGGTCGAGGTACGAGATCGCGCTCAGCAGAAACAGCCAGCCGATCAGTTGCCACCGCACATGGCTCGAACCGTTCATCTGCACTTCGCCACGCCCCAGAACCCTCCAACGTCTCTACGTCCAACGACTAATGTCCAACGTCTAACGTCCAACGTCTACCGTCCAGCGTCCAGCGTCTCACGTCTAGCCTTGCCCCGCGATCCTGGGAGAGTCACCTTGCAGGCGCTCCGTCCGGCACCGGTGTGCCATGCAACGCGACGTCGAGCGTCCCCCTGCTTCCGGAGGCGTGTATGCGCTGTGGTCCGTGGTTGGTTCGGTGGTTGCCCGCAGTCGCCCTGTTGGGCGTCGTGAGTGCGGGGACCGCGCAGGCTCAAGAGCGCCGGGTCTTCAATCCGCCGGGGGCGCCCACGAACCTGCCGTTCAGCAATGGGATCCAGGTCGGCAACACGCTGTACATTGCAGGGGTGCAGGGCACGGTCTCGAGCGACATCGAGGCGGAGACGCGGTCCGCGCTCGCGGCCATCAAGAAGGTGCTCGACGCGGCCGGGTTCAAGCCGAGCGATGTCGTCCAGGTGACGGTGTATTTGAAGGACGTCGGTGATTTCCCGAAGATGAACGCCGCATACCGAGAGTTTTTCCCCGATCCCAAACCGACGCGGACGACGGTCGAGGTCGCGCGCCTGGTCAACGATGCCCACATCGAGATCACGTCTGTAGCGGTTCGCTCACCTGGAGGATCGGCGCAGTGACAACCCGTCGCGACTTTGTGAAGCGATCGGTGGCCGCCAGTGCGCTCGTTGGACTCAATCCCGCTGCCGCCGCCGCGGCGACTGCGCGGGGGGATGTCGAGCCGCCGTCGCCACCGATCGATTACTACGACAAGCTGGGCGTCACCAAGATCATCAACGCTGCCGGGACCTATACGTATCTCACGGCGTCGATCATGCCCAAGCAGGTCCAGGATGCCATCACGGTCGCGAGCCGACACAATGTACGTCTGACCGAGCTCCAGGCTGCGGCTGGCGCGTACATCGCCAAGCGCCTGCAGTGCGAGGCAGCGCTGATAAGCGCCGGTGCGGCGTCCGCCTTGTCGCTCGGCGCCGCGGGCTGCATGACCGTCGGCAATGCGGACGGTCCGCGAGATGTGCCCATCCGCACGAGTGCCTTCAAGAACGAGTTCATCATCCAGAAGGCGCACCGTTTCCCGCACGAGCACGGTCTGGAAATGGCGGGGATGAAACTGATCGAGGTCGAGACCCTCGAAGACTACGAACGTGCGTTTACGCCGCAGACTGGTGTCGCGTTCTTCTTCAACGCGGCGGAAGTCGGGCAAGGCGCATTGCAGCAGGGGGTCAAAGGCTGGTCCAACGCGCCGGGGACCTCGATCTCGCGCGAGGACTGGATCCGCGTCGCACATGAGCACAACGTGCCGACCTTCCTCGATGCCGCCGCGGACGTGCCGCCCATCTCGAACCTGTGGAATTACACGAAGATGGGGTTCGACCTGGTCACCTTCTCAGGCGGCAAGGGCATTCGGGGTCCACAGAACGCCGGACTGCTCCTCGGCCGCAAAGACTTGATCGCGGCCGCCGCGGCGAACGACTGTCCCAACGACCGGTCCATTGGCCGCGGGATGAAAGTCGCCAAGGAGCAAATCGTTGGCATGGTGGCGGCGCTCGATTGGTTCCTCGACCAAACCGACGAGGGGTTCGAGGCGGAGGGGCGCCGGCGTGCTGCCGTGATCGCGGCAGCGCTGCGATCGCTGCCGACCGTGACGACGGAAATCTTCATCCCGCCGATCGCCAACCGCGTCCCCCACCTGATGATTCGCTACGACCAGACGCGGATTGCCATCAAGCCCGTCGAGGTCGCCGACGCGCTGCGCAAAGGCACACCGTCGATCGAGCTCAATCCGGCGACCGGCCACGAACGCGGGGCGGCGGGCCTCATCTCGGATGCGAATACGATCGTGATTGGCCCGTGGATGATGAACCCAGGCGAGGACGCGATCGTCGGGCGCAGGCTGCACGAGGTCCTGAAGGCGGCGTTGCAGCCGCAGGCGTGAAGGGCCGAATGGCGGGTAAGGTGTTAGAGAGCGACCACCGCATGTGAGAACCGGCGGGTAGGGGCGACGCAATGCGTCGCCCCTACCCGCCGGATGGCACACATTGGGGTGCCGCCCCTGACCCCAAACCCGCCGTTTCAGTCTCCGCCAGCGCTTGCCGTCTTACCACCCGCTCCGCCCAACCCATACAGCCCCGCCGCGTTCCCTCGCATCACCATCACCGCGATCTCTCTCGCGCGCGCGGGCGTCACGGCGCCGTCGCGGATCATCCCGGTGAGCGCGATGGCGAGGGCGCGCCGCGCCGTGTGTGTCGCCACCCAGCCCTGATCACCCCACCCGACCGGATCGCTATTGTGGTCGGCGAAGGCGTCACTGCCGTAGAGCACCTTTCCGGGGAATTCCTCCAACCACCGACGGAGCACCGCCGCCAGCGTCTCCGGCGAGAGGATCTGCGTCATCGCCGAGATATCGGCGTAGACGTTTGGCTTCTCGAACACGGCGAGCGTCTGATCCCAGTAGGGCCACCCACCATGCAGTAGCACGAAGCGCGTCTGCCGGAGCGTCGAGTCGTCGAAGACTGATTCCAGCTGCAGCGGCTGGGACCCCGCCGCCGGGTAGTAGCCACCGAAGAAGCCGAGGCAGTGAATGTGGACGACCTCGCCGCGCGCGCCGGCCTCGCGCGCGATCGTCCGGAAGAGATAGTCCTCGAGCGTCGTGTACTCGGCGTGCGTCGGCACGCCGCCGTGGATGTAGCGGGCGTAGATCGCCGCTGCGGAATCGTGCGGCGGATTGCCGAACGCGAGCGGTCGCAGGTACGCGATCTCGAACTTGTACGCGATAGCGCCGTCGCGCTTCATGCGGTCGAGCGTCGGGGTGAGGACCGTCGTCAGGTATTCATCAAGCGTGCCCGGCAACGCCGAGACGTGCAGGTCGCGCAGATACCTGCGCAGCACGCGAGCTTCGCGCGGATACAAGACGCGATCGTCCGGTGTCATGGCCGCTTCTCCGGACACATCCAGCGGAAAGAGCAGCGCGTCGACGAACGAAACCCATCGAAACCGTGGCGGTTGCAACCCACGCCCCATCACGACGCGGTTCGCGAGCATTGTTTCGGTGCCCATGCGGTCGAGCGCCCAGTTGGCGAGCTGGTCGCCCTCCTTGCTGGCCAGTGCGGCCTTCGCCTGCACCAGCTCGCGCACGTGCGCGTCCGACATGTCGCTGTACCGGTAGCCATACAGCGCGCGCCACGGCACAACCCAGCGGGGGTTCGCAGGGTCGAGACCGTACGGCATCGGAAAATCGGGAATGCCCGCCAACGGCAGCGCGTCGTTGTCCGAGTCCGCGGGCACCCCAGCCTCCGGCGGCAGTAACGGGTGCGCGTGATTGTCGATCGCTTTGATGCCGTTGATGTATGCCAGCAACGACGAGTCGACCGCGGGCTGCGCATACAGTGGCAGACTCACCAGAGTCGCGATCAGGAGAGCGTAGCGAATGATGCGCACGGGCGACCTCTTCGACGGCAGCGGGCTGTGGGTGGACGACGGGTGCGAGAGGTGACGTCGCACGCCGGCAAGGACTAGGAAACCTGTGCCGTGCCTTAGAGGCTCGCCAGTTCGGCCAGCAGGGCTCGCGCTCGCAGGCCGACAGCCGCGGCGCGATCGCCGGGGCGGTAGAGCGAGGATCCGATGCCGAACCCCGCCGCGCCGACCGCGACCCACGGCGCCATCGTACCGAGTCCGACGCCGCCCACCGGAAGCACGAGCGTGCCAGGTGGCAGGACGGCGCGCAACGCCTTGAGCGTTGCGGGGGTCGTGGCTTCGGCCGGAAAGAGCTTCAGGGCATCGGCCCCGGCCGTGAGCACGGCGAACGCTTCCGTAGGGGTGAAGAATCCCGGCATTGCCAGCCCATCGGCGGCCTTCGTAGCGCGCACGACATCGACGGCGGCATGCGGGCTCACAACGAGCTTGCCGCCGGCCGCCATGACTTCTCGCACCTCCTGGACGCGCATCACGGTGCCGGCCCCGATGAGGGCGCGATCACCAAACGCGGACTGCAACCGCTCGATGCTCGCGTACGGCTCTGGCGAGTTGAGTGGCACTTCCATGATCACGACGCCGGCATCGACCAACGCGCTCCCGACTGCGACAGCGTCTTCAGGAGTCAGTCCGCGGAGGACGGCTACGAGACGGCATTGGTCGAGCCACGCTTTCATGTCCACTGCGCGCACTCCGCGATCTGGTTGATGCCGATGGCCGCCGTCTCATCACTCCAGATCCGGGTAAAACCGCCACACGCCTGGATCGCGCGCGCGTACAGTTTCGTCAGATCGGAGGCCCCGACGACATGAATCTCGCTACCAACCGCCACCGCCTGCCGCACTTCGTGCCCGATGAGAAGACCGGACAGGTACGACCCCGCGCCTGTCTCCGCCAACCGGCCAACGAGCCCCAAACCGCGAATGCCGAAGAGATGGTGGAGCAGCCCGCCGGGATCCGCTGACCGGGCGACCCCGGCATCGAACGCGGACTGCACAACCGGACCGTCGGCGATCGACCGGGCGAGGATGGTGTGCGCGCGCAGCGCCGCGAATGCTTCGCCCGTGAGGAAGGTGGAGAACGTCACGATGCGCCCGCCGGTCACCTGGACCCACTTGCTATGACTCCCCGGCAGACAGATCACGCCGCTCTTGATCTCGGTGCCGAAAATCTGCGCCTCCTCGCCGCGAATGAACTCCGGCACGCCGTTCTGGTCGGCGCTGGAGACGCCGGGGACCATGCGGACGGCTGCGCCGTCGAATGGCACGGCGACCAGCATCCCGGCGAGCTCGCGAGGAGACACGGGGCAGGGCACGTACCCAGTCTCGACCCAACCGCCGCGGCTGCCAATCATCCCGGAGAGCAGCACGCGACCCTCACCTTTGGCCAGCCACGATCCCACGAGGTCGCGCAACGTCGACGCGAACCGACTGCGATCAATGTGGAGAATCCCTGCTGGCGCAGCGCGACGGTCGACGACGGTCCCGCCCTGTACGCGGTATGCCCGGCAGTTGGTGGTTCCCCAATCAACGGCGATCACAGCCGGTCACGTCGTCCGCTGGGCGGCGATGCAATCGATCTCGACCTCGACGCCGACCAGCTGGCAGCCGATCGTGGTGCGGGCCGGCGGGTCGTTCGGGAAGAACTCTCGATAGACATCGTTGTACTCCTTGAAGCGGCTCACGTCGGTGAGATACCCGTTGACCTTGACCGCATCGGAGAGCTCGAGACCCAAGCCGCGCAGGATCCGCTCGACGTTGCGGATCGCGAGCCGCACCTGATCGGCAAAGGATGCTGGAACCGCTCCCGTCACCGGATCCCGCGGCACCTGCCCGGATACGTACACGGCGCCATTCGCGATGACGGCGTGCGAATAATGCCCGCCGGGTTTGGCGGCGTCCTTCACCATGACGGCTGTGCGCATGCGGTGCGCTCCTCGGGGGTTGGGGCTGTGCCGCGGGTCCCGCTGGTCGAACGGCGTCACCAACGATAACGTTGGGCCGGTCGCTGAGCGACCGGCCTGCGGCGCCCGAAGGCGTCTCTCCTCCAGTCCATGGATCGTCGATGACAGCCAACACGGCGTTGAGCAGCGTTGAACCCAGCTCCGAGCGCAAGCCCAGAGAGCTGGCGCGAGTACTTGGCTTGGGAAATCTGATCTTCATTGTCGTTGGCACAGTCATTGGCTCCGGCGTCTTCCTCGTACCGGGCGCCGTGCTGCGACAGGTCGATGCCAGGGCAGGCGTAGGGATGGGAATCTGGGTGATCGGCGGGGTACTCTCACTGTTGGGTGCACTCACGTGCGGCGAGCTGGGTGCGATGATGCCCGAAGCAGGCGGTCTGTACGTCTACATTCGCGACGCATTCGGGCCGTTCCTCGCTTTCCTGTACGGCTGGGCACAGTTCACCGTGATCGCCAGCGGCTCTATTGCAACGCTTGCGGTAGCGGCACGAGTGTATCTCGGTGCCCTCGTGCCACTGACTCCCGCGATGGACAAGCTGGTACCGATTGTCGTCATCGTAGTCTTCGCCGCGATCAACGTCTGGGGAACACGGAAGAGCGCCGGCGTGCTGGGATTGGGGACATCGATCAAGGCTGGTGCCATCGTCGTCATGGCTATCCTGCTATTCGCCGCAGGTCACGTGCATGTGACCGCCGCGCCGGCAGCGACCATCAGCCACGTGTCAGGACTTGGCCTGCTCGGTGGTGCGGGACTGGCCCTCGTCGCCACCTTGTGGGCCTACGAAGGGTGGCAGTACGTGACATTTTCGGCGGGCGAGACTCGCGACCCGCAGCGCATCTTCCCGCTCGGCATCGTGGTGGGCACGGCATGCGTGGTCGTGCTCTATTTGCTCGCAAATATTGCCTATGTGCACGCGCTCGGGCCCGTGGCCGTCGCGACCTCGGACCGTGTGGCCGCGGACGCGATGACCGCAGCCTACGGCCCGGCAGCCGGTTTGGTGATGGTCGTCATTGTCGAGGTCTCGGTCTGTAGTGCGATGAACGGCATCATCCTCACCGCCCCGCGCGTGTACTACGCGATGGCCCGCGACGGGGTGTTCTTCCAACGACTCGCCGACGTGCATCCGCGGTTTGGCACCCCGGTGTTCGCGATCATTTCGAGTGCCATTTGGGCGATGGTGCTGGCCGTGAGCGGCACGTACGCGCAGCTCTTCACATACGTGATCGGGACGGGCTGGGGATTCTACGGGGTCGCCGCGCTCACGATTTTCTGGTACAGACGGCATCGACCGGACGCCGTGCGTCCGTTTCGCGTTCCTGGCTACCCCGTGACGCCCGCGCTCTTCGTGCTTGCCGCTCTGGGTGTGGTCGTCGACGTCATCGTGAAGCAGCCTGCCGACGCCGCCAAGGGTTTGGGGATCGTGCTACTCGGAGCCCCGGTGTACCTGATTTGGCGGGGACGGGGGGCCGGGCGCTTCAGCGCCCGCCCCCGTCCCCCAAATGATTCCAGTTCGCGACCGCGTTGACGACGAGCGCAAAGGTCCCCTGCGACTCCCATCGCCAGAGCGGACGAATGCCGAACATCACGACGTGCCCTTTGCCGACAGGTGCATCGATGACGGCGGCTTTGCCCGCAAGCTCGCCGCCCGATACGAGCAACCCCGAGACGAGCAGCGAGTCGGGGCGCGTGTGGTATCGAACGATCACGCGTGCGCGGCGCGCCTCGGCCTCGCGCACAATGGCGGAATCGACGCCGACGTCGATCGCCAGTGTGTCGTGTTGCACCACGTTGAGCACCGGCGCGCCACCGAAGTACACCGGGAATGACGAGGCATCGTCATAGCCGTAGAGCACCGGGCTGTCGCTCGGCATGGGCTGCGCACGAACAACGGATCCCTGTGCGCGCAACGCCTTGGCCGGCACGAGCTCCACGGTCGGGTTGAACCCGAGTGCAATCGCCAGGCCCGTGGTCCCGCCTTCCGTGATGAGCAGCCCCCCGCGCTCGACGAACTGCCGCAGGGCCACCGCGCCGGCGAGGCCCATTCCAGGGCGCATGTCGTCGGTCTGATCCCAGAGTCCGAGGTTGGGCGTCAGCGCACTCTTCTTCCATGGAATCGGCGGGCCAATCATGGGCCGCCCGTTGAGCAGCGTGCTGGTCGAGCCGTTGACGTGCGGGAAGACCACCACATCGAACCGGTCGAGCGCGGCCGGCTTGCTCAATCCCTGGTCCGCAATCGAGGTGTACGGAATGCCCATCTGATCGAATGCGAAACGCACCCATCCTTCGTTTTGCGTCTCGAGCCAGCTGTGGAGGATCGCAACCCGTGGCAGACTCACGCCATGGCGCCGCACGGTGACGGCCTGCGCCGTCGCGATGCCTGTCAGGCCCAGCGCCATGAGCGGTGCGCGATGATCGTCGGTGCCTTGTTCGACAATGAACGTACCGCGGGGAAAGTCCTGGCCCGCGGCTTTGAACGCCGTCTCCGCCACGGCGACCCGTGCGCCAGGCACCTTCCAGGGCAGCACCGCCGCCCGCCAATCGCCCGAGTTGCGGACGACGAGTGTGAGACCGGCCCGGGTGCCGCCGCCAGCCGATTGCGACCCTGCATCGACCGTGATCGCGCCCTGCGCGGTTGCGTCCGCGCTCAGCCGATCCATCGGCCGGCTCAGCACGGATGAATCCCCAACGGGGTACACGAGCACGTGCCGCAACAAATCGAGGGTCCAGCCGGTGTCGTCGTAGGGCGTCGGCTCGTTCGCGCCAAAGTGCTGAATGGCGAGCAGGGTGCGCGCGGTCCCCGCGTACGGCTGGTCCATGCGCACGATCCAGTCGCCGCGATGCACCGCGACGGGAGGCAGCTTCGCCTTGGCACTGTCGCCTCTTGCCCCGGCAGGCGGCGGCCCCGCAGCCGGATCGCGCGGCGGAGTCATATCGCTGCCGACCTCGATCGAGCGCGGGGCCTCCTGCGCCGAGAAATCCGCTGTCGCCACCTGGATCTCCAGACCGTGCGTGCGGAACAGATTCACGAGTGCGGCCGCTTCGCCCGCGTGTCGCTGATCGCGTGGAATGACGAACGCATACGGCGCGGTCGTCTCCCCGCGGCGCACCATGTCCTCACTCTTCGTAGCGAAATTGGTCAGAAACGTCTCGCGGTTGTCGGCGACGTATCGCAATGCGACGAGCAGCGCCGATTGCTGATAGTTGATGTTGGACCGGATGCACCACTTGACGCCGTTGACTGGAGGGTTGGCCCGGTCCCACCGGCGCTGGATGGCGTCGGTCGCGAGGTGCACCGTGTGGCAGTCCGCGCCGAGTGATGTGTACGTCTCGTAGAAGCGACCGATCGAGTTGTGGAGACTCGCGACGGAGAGCACCGTATAGTTCGGCGCCCAGCCGTCGTAGAAGCCGTGCGTCCAGATGCCGGGCAGGCCGCGCCGCGTCAGCTCGGTGATTTCCTGATAGGCGAGCGTGTGAAGCTCGTCGATGAGTATGGGGTCGTACTCGTCGTTGTAGGGTCCGGTCCCCGTGCTCGCATAGAGGAACGGCACGGACTCATGCAGATCGTGCGCGACCGTCGGGTGCCAGTTGAGGACCACGTTGACGACACTCTGGGTCAGGCGTTGCGACACCACCATGGCGTCGCGGTTGTTGTCGTGCGCCGTGTATTTCCCCCAGTAGACGAGGGGAACGCCGCGCTCCCCGACCTTGAGGGCACGCGACTCCGCGAACGCGTCGACCTCGCGATCGCGGCCATCAGTCTCGAGCACCGGCGTCATCAACGTGATCACGCTCGAGCGAATCGCCCGAATGGGTTCCGACTCATCCACGGCCAGTCGATAGGCCAGCTCCATCAGCATCTCTGGGCTGCCGGTCTCTGGCGAGTGGATCGAGCCGGTCATCCAGTAAATCGGCTTGGCGTCGTGAATTAGGCGCGCGCGCTCGTCGGCACCGAGGCCGCGCGGATCCGCCAGCCGCGCCAGCTTGCTCTTGTACGCGTCAAGGCCGGCTATGGTCGCTTCATCGCTGATGGCGACCAGGAGCATCTCGCGCCCCTCGTCACTGGTCCCGGCCGTGAATACCTTCACTCGGGGGGAGGCAGCTGCCAACGCTCGGAAGTAACGGTTGATGTCTGCGACGTGTGACAATTTCCCGACAGTGCCCGGCACGTAGCCCAGTACTTTCAGAGGCGACGGCACCGTCGACGAAGCGGGGAGATAGTCAACCATCTCGGTGGAGAACTTCCATCGAGCGTCGGTCGGCGTGAGTGTGCGGATCTCCCGCGTATAGGCCGAATCGACTGGTTGCTGGGCGGCCGCGACCGCGGCCATCAGGGACAGCATCAGGCCCGTGATGCTGACAGAGCGGCGAAGTATCGACATACTGGATGGATAGGGTAGCGGACGAGGCTCGGTTGAGGTAGAACATACAGCGCGCGCTCGAATGTAGCCACCTACTCGGCGAGAGGCTTCCTACCAGTGCTTTCAATGCGTCACGTCGTGCACGCCCGGATCGGGCGAGCTTGTTCGCGTCTCTCGCAGGCCAGTCCGACGGGGCGTCGCGCCGCGCTCGCGCTGTCGCTCGTGGTCAGTCCCATCGTTCCTCGCGCTGCGACTTCACCCGCGATTCCTACCACGGCGGCGTTTCCTGTCGCGGGACCCGATCTCGCTACGTTGCCCCGGGCGACGGTCGCATTCGACCGGGAGCACCAACGCCTTACGATTGAGGTGCCGGTCGGCGACGTTCCGGCCGCAGGTCCCTCCGGGATGTACATGCGGGCCTTGCCGGTTGGACAGGCGGTGATCCCTGCTCCCGGCACGATCTACTCCATCGCGACGGAGGTGGTCGATGCGACCGGCCGCGAACTGCCTCGGGCGTTGCTGCACCACGTCAACCTCACGGATCCGACCCGCCGTGAGCTCTTCTTGCCGATTTCACTGCACATCTTCGCGGCGAGCAAAGAAACGCCGCCGCTCGCACTTCCGGGCCTCATGCTCGGGGTCCCGCTCGAGAAGGGTCAGCGACTGCTCGTCACGGGGATGGTTGGGAACGAGACCTCAACGGCGTATCGCGGTGTGTGTTTCCGCGTGATTCTTGGCTATCGGCCCGCGGGACATCTGTGGCCGCTGTGGCGCGCGTATCCGTGGGTGCTCGACGCGATGTTCCCGCTCGGGAAGGGCGCGGACGGGAGCAAGGCGTTCGACTTACCGCCGGGTGTAACGGTGAAAAGTTGGGAAGGGACTCCAGCGGTCGGCGGATACATTCTGGGGGTCGGCGGACATGTGCACGATTACGCAACGTCCGTCGATCTGAGCGACGCCATCACCGGCCATGTCATCTGGCACGGTAGCCCGGAACGCGACTCGGCCGGGCGAGTGCTCCTCCTTCCGGTGACGCGCTTTTTCAACTGGCATCGGCTCGGCGTGCGAATCGATCCGATGCATCGGTACCGCATCACCGTTACCTATTACAACCGCACGGGACACCTGCTGCGGGATGGCGGGATGGGTGCGGTTGGCGGTTTGTTCGTGCCCGACGGCTCAACCCCGTGGCCCGCCGTCGATACCACGAATGCGCTGTATCGCGCAGATCTTCAAGAGACGTTCTCGCCGCCTTCCGACGCCATGGGCGGCATGATGATGAGCGGACGGTAGTCGGGGAACGACGACGACACCCGGATCGCAGGCGTCGTTGTGGTTCCCTGACCCCTGCCCAGCGGTTCAGTATTTCCACCAGGGCGTCGTTGTACCCTCCGGCTTCGTCGTCAGCAAATACTCCGCGATCTCGACGTCGCGCTCGGCTGGTGTGACGGGGCCAGTCCAGCAGTGTGGCTTCCGCTCGCCGTACATGAAGAAACCCTCGTAGTGCGGGTTGGTCGTCGTTTTCATCCACTCCTGCACCTCGCGGGTCGCGCGATCGAGGTAGTACGTGTCCCAGTCGCCGACGTACACGTGCAGCTTCCCGACCAGCTTGGGACCCAGCGTCGGCCAGTTGCGCTGCATGTAGTGTAGGATGTCGGTGCTGTCGCTCCAGTACTTCACGACGTCGGGGTGCATCTCGCCAGTGCGGTGATCCCAGGCGGGTTCGAAGTATCCGTCCTTGCCCAGCGGCCCGAAAATCGATTCCCAGATGTCGAGTTGATCGCCCGACCGGCCGTGCGTGCCTTTCGTCAGCTCGTAGTGGTTGCGTTGCTCCGAGGTGACGTTGATCTCATCCTGCAAGGTTCGTGAGTTGACGGTCGGCTCCCGGCGCCAATCGTACTGTTTGTAGAAGGCGTTCACGTCCTTGTAGACGTCCACCCCCTCGACGTCCGAAAACGTGAGGGGATCCGGACAGTAGCTCCACGTGCCCCCGAAGAAGTCCGGGTGATAGACCTGCAGCGCGAACGATTCCCAACCCCCGGTCGACCCGCCGGACAGAATGCGAGCCCAGGGCTCGTGAATGATGCGGAAGTGGGATTCGAGGTAGGGGATCAGCTCCCGCATGATCGCGTCGCCGTATGGGCCGTTGGCCGGCGAGTTCACCGCGTACGAGTCATCGAAGTACGGCGTCGGATGCTGGAACGTGATGTCGATGAACCGCGGGAAATTGTCCTTCGTCCACTCCCTGTAGAACGCGTTGCCGGGGTCGTCGGCAAATCCCTCTGGAGCCGCGAGGCTGAAGTGGCCCTGGATGTAGTGCACGGGGTAGCTGATGGTCGATGTCTCGTAGTCGCGTGGCAGAAGGATCACTGCGCCGAGATACATCGGCTGCCCCCAGAACTTCGAGAGCAGCGCGCTCTGGACCTTGATGCGCTTCACCCACTTCGTGTCAGGAGCCACCACGACCGGCCCCAAAACACGGGTCGCGTCGAGACGAATCGTGTATCCGGCCGCGGGGTCGAGGTGCACCTTGCGCACCTCGCTGACGAGATTGCCCGGCGACGTGGTGAAGTTCTGCCCTTCCCACTGATCGTTGTGCATCCACACGACATGGCCGTCGGCGCGATGGAACTCGGTGTACACGTCGACCAGCGCCTGGACGAAGTAGTCGCCGGCCGGGATCTGCCGGAGACTTTCCACCGGAGATCCGAGGTCACTGGCGTCGATCGTCGCAATCTGTCCCGGAGCGAGCTTCTCGACGTCGCGAGCAAAGAACGGAACGCCGGTTCGGCCGATCTGCTGGCGAGGTTCGGCGGGGACTCGTTCGTGGCTTCCAAAGCGGACCATGGAGTCAGTCCGAGAGAGCATCACGAACACACGCCCCGTGATGGGCCCGGAATGAGCCGGTGCCGGAAAGGCAATCTCGAACTTCGTATGCGATGCGGATCCCTGTGCGGCGACCGGTCCGGCGATCGTGATGAGTGCAACGCCGCCGGCGACCATTGGCCGCCAAGCGTGTGACGTGAACCCGACCATCCAATCCTCCGCGGTGAGCTGACAATGGCAGGCTGCCAGCGGAGAATATGGGTAGAGCAGGGGTTAGGGATTAGGGGTTAAGGCTCAGGGAACAAACCGAAGGGCCAGCCGCGATGCACAGCGACTGGCCCTATCGGTTTGTTCCCTGACCCCTAACCCCTAACCCCTAACCCCCGTCCCTCAGCAACAATCCCCGCCAGGCGGGCCGAACAACGACCGGATCAGCCAGACGACCAGGGCGATGGGCAGGACCACGAACAGAAGAAACTTCAGCGCCAAGACGGTGAACAGTCCCACAGCGATCAGAATCAGCACCGGAATGCCGAAGATCGCCATGGTCAGGAATGGGCGCAGCGCGAAAAGACGAAGGAAGGCGGCGAGCATCGGTCGGAGCTCCGAAAATGGCGTCCCTTACCATACGGCGCCGGCCGTCCACGGGTTTCGTTCTACTCCTCGGTCGCACGTGAAAGCCCCCGGAGCGCCCCCGGCGGTAGAAACCAGATGAGTTGACCCTCGCCGCGGTGGGGTCGACCGGAGAATTCGATGGCGCACGCGCCGCCCTTGCGCAACGGGGCCCGCGATTCATTGATGCCAGTCAGCAACCAAGTCGCAAACGTGCCCAGGTGCGGCTCGTGCCCGACGACCGCCACGGTGGCGCGAGCGGGTTGTCGGGCGAGCCAATCGAGGCCCGCGTCGAGCGACGCATCGGGTTCAAAGGCGGTCGCCGTGGTGACGGGGAGGTCGCCATACGCGGCCGAAACAATGGCCGCTGTTTGAGTGGCGCGGAGCAAGGGACTCGAGGCAAGCACATCGATGGATGGTTCGAGCCGACGCAGCCCTTTCGCGACGCGCTCCATCTTCGTGCGACCCTCCTTCGTTAGTGGGCGCAGCGCGTCGTCATCGCCGCCTGCGCGCGTCGTGACTCGCCGATCCTGTGCGATGGCGTGCCGGATGAGAATTAGCCGTGCCAATCCGGGATCCTGAAAGTCTGCTCGTGCCCTTCGTGGTTGCCGATTCTGAGGTCCTGAAGACGCGCGAGTCTTGCAGCCTCAACGGTCAGTGCTTGCTGCGCGCGTGCAGTGATGAGCCGCCAGAGTCCTCCAAACTGCACCTCGAACGCGGTGCGGCAAATGCGCGTGACGTTGTGCTGCTCGTCCGGATCGACTGTGTGAGGTCTCGCAACGACCTGCGACACGAAGAAGTTCCGGCTGGCTTGGTCCGGGGTGAGGACCGAGTCCGCCGAAGGGAGCGCGTTGACCTCGCACCACCACAGAACGGGCGCGGGCGGTGGAGGGGTTTTTTTTGGCTTCTGAATCGGCTCCGGCGGTGGAGGGGGCGTAGCTTGGCCCGGCTGGCCTGGAGCCTGTGTAAGGGCGATCCGCGGGGCCGCGAAGCCGAGTATCAAGAGGGCGCCGGTCACGAGCACGCCGCGACAGTCCGGCATGGGTACGTGTCGGAACGACAGGTGCCTGCTGTTGGGCGCCAGCGAGCTATGCATGACCTTGGAACGCTTCATCCATCGTGCCAATCCACCCGGTCGGAAGGAGCGCGGCAGTTGTGCCTGTGGCCATATCAGCGTCCCAGCCCTGGTTCCTGGGCGCTTGCCCCAACATGCTGTGCGGCGGCGGTGGTGGGTAGCGGTGCCGTCACGTTGACCATCGCGGCGCCCGACGCCCCATGAGTCGAGGCAACTACTGTGATCGCGCCGCCAACGTCGAAGGGCGTCGGAGTAACCAGGCCGTCGTCCGTAACCCGACCGATTGGCGTACTTGACCAGTCGACGTGGGCGTTGTTGACGACGTGCCCCCCGCCATTAGTGACGACGGCTTCCATCTGCACGGTCTGCAAACTGGTAATCGTCGTGTCGGCTGGCTGCACGTTGACCGTTGATCCTAGCCCGGGCACCGCCGGCGTGACGTTGACGGTGGCCGAGCCGGATTGACCACCGCTTGTCGCGGTGACGGTAATTACCAAACCGCCGTCGATCGCCTGTGGCGTCACGAGTCCGGTCGCTGATATGCGTCCCGCCGGCACACTGCTCCACACGACTGACGGCATCGCGACCACGTGGCCGTTGACGTCAGTCACGGAGTCCCGCATCTGTGCCGTCTGCGACGCGCTGATCGTGGTGTCGGCGGGTTGCACGACGACGGACGCGATCGCGGCGGGTGACACGTTTACGGTACCCGCCCCTGAGTGACCACCGCTCGACGCCGTAACCGTGATGGCGGTCCCGGCATTGGTCGCTTGAGGCGTGACGAGACCGCTGGCCGACACACGCCCTGCAGGGTTGGTCGACCAGGCGACGACCGGATTGCTCACCACGAGTCCGGTGACGTCGGTCACGACCACTCGCATCTGTGCGCTTTGCGTCGCAGCGATGGTCGTGTCAGCCGGCTGAACGGTTACCGACGCGATCGCGGGTGGCGGCGGAATCGAGACGTTGACTGTCGCGCTACCGGATTTTCCTCCGCTCGAGGCGACGATACTGATTGCCGCGCCCGTGTCGCCAGGCTGCGGCGTAACGAGGCCGGCCGGCGAGACGCGTCCTGCAGGAGTGCTCGACCATGTGACGGTTGGAGACGTCACGGTGTGCCCAAGCGAATCCACGACCACGACTCGCATCTGAGCTCGGCCCGTCGGTGGGATGGTGGTGTCGGCTGGCTGGACGGTCACGGATCCCACAGGAACCGAGAACACGGCGACGGCGGCCGTCCCGCTCTTGCCTTGGCTCAGGCCCGTGATCGTTGTGATCCCGACACCGACAGCTGTCACCACGCCGCTCGCGTTCACCTTCGCGACGGCGGTGTTGCTGGACGAGTATGTGACCGTTGCCCCCGCGATGGGCTGGCCGGCCGCATTTGTGACTTGCGCCGACAGCTGTTCCGTTTGCCCGATGAACAGAGAGGATGTTGATGGCGAGAGCACGACAGAGCTGACTGGAGCCGCGGTGATGGTGACCGTGTCTACGCCAGTGACACTCTCCGCGCTCGCTTGAACGACTGCGGTGCCTGGAGAGATGCCCGTCACGACACCTGTTGCCGAGACGGTTGCCACGGAGGCCGCAAGCGACTGCCACGCGACTGGCTGGCTCGCTAGTGGGTCACCAACCGAATCCTTCGGGGTCGCCGTCAGTTGCGTCGTCTGTTGCACGAAGACGGTCGGATCGCGCGGTGTAATGACGATGGAGGCGATTGGCACCGCGGTCACCGTAATCGTGGCCGTCCCGCTGACGGTGCCCACGGTGCCAGTGATGTGCGCCGTCCCCGCAGCGTGAGCGACGACCAGCGCTGCTGCGTCGACCGACGCGACTGACGCGTTGTCGCTGCTCCAGGTGACGACCTGGTCGGGAACCGGCGCTCCCGCGGCATTCTTGACAGTATCGCTGAGCTGCAGCGTCGTGTTGATGCGCAAGGTGGCGCTCGACGGGACGACGACAACGGCGGCAATGGGCTGGCCGACGACTGCGATGGTCGCGACGCCCGACAGGCCTCCCATGCTGGCGGCGATCTTCGCGGTGCCCACGTTCCGCCCGGAAACGACGCCAGCCTGATTGACGGTCGCAATGGTCGTGTCGCTCGAGGACCAGAAAAACGACGCGCTGGTAATGGGGTTGCCCGACGCATTGCGGGCCACGGCGCTCAGTGTCGTTGTGCTCCCCACACTCACGGCGGTCGATTCGGGACTCACCGTGATCCCCGCGGCGCCACCGCCTGGCCCCGTTGCATCGTTTCCGCTGGTGCACGCCAGAATGACCACGCTCACCGTGGTGCCGACGACCGCGGCGCGTGCGCTGCCGGGCAAACCTAGCACGTGGATATGGCCCCCCTACCTGCTTCACAACCGCCGGGCTCGACTGGCTACGGTGAGCGACTCGTCCGACGTCAGTAGTAAACGCCTGTCGCGCCGCAATTCCGGGTCCTCTCGCGAGATGCCGGTACGTCACGGTCGTTGGCAAAGGACGGACCGCGCCGCTGACGTGCACCTGCGCGGGGGAGCCTCCTCCCGGCGGGCGTACCGGTCCCTACCTTTCTTACCGATGCCGGATCTCGGGGTCGTCGAATGAGCGAAGCCATTGGTCGCGAAACGGTGGTGAATCGCGAACCAGGGCTTGCGGACGTGCCGCCCGGGGGGCGCGCGGCGCTGGGAACCGCGCGGCCATCGCCCAGCATTGCGGCGGAGCTCCGTGATTCGCGGGACTGGCGCGCGACCAGCCTGGGCCCCGCGGCTGATTTGTCGGGCATCGACTTGAGCGGGGAAGACCTCCGCGGGGTCGACTTCAGCGGCGCGTCACTCGCTGGGGCGAGCTTCGCGAGTGCGAATCTGGCGGACGCCAATTTCAGCTGGGCGCGGCTCGCTCACACGGACTTTACCGGTGCTACGGGACTGGTCGGGTCGCAGTTCGCTCGGGCAGACCTCACTGGCGCGCGCGTGCCGTCGACCGTCCGGTTTGTTGCCTTTGAGACGGCAAACGAGGTGGCGGTAAGCACGGGCAAGCTCTTTCTGACCTTGCTCCTCGTCTGCGCGTATTCGTGGCTGACCATCAACTCCACGCTCGACGCCAAGCTGCTCACCGATACGGGAGCGTCGCAGCTGCCGATTCTGAACGCGCAGATCCCCATCGTGAACTTCTATTCGCTGGTCCCGCTCGGACTGGCGGGCCTCGCCCTGGTCACCATGCTGCAGGGGCAACGTCTCTGGGCGGCCGTTGGTGCAGCGCCGGCTGCCTTGCCCGATGGAACGACGATGGCCGATCGAGCCGGTGCCTGGATCCTGGGTCCCTGGGCAGCCGCGCGGACGATGCCGGCGGCATCGCGCGGATTCTTGACGCGCCTCCAGGCTCGACTCGGCGCGCTCATTGGGTGGTGGCTCGTGCCCGTGACGGTCGTGTGGTTCTGGGCCCGCTACCTCCATTGCCACGACTGGGCGGTCACCGCGATTCAGTTGCTGGCGTTGACCGTGACCTGTACCGCCGCAGTCGGCTTTCAGCGACTCGCCTACCAGACGCTACCGGAGACGTACCCCGGACGTTCGGCTCCGGCCGCACCTGTTTCCTGGCGGGCGCGCCTGCGCGATGTCCGGCCGATCCTCGCCGTAGCGCTCGGAATTCCGGTGCTATTCGGTGTGCTGTCATACGCGGCGATCCTGGGCGTTCATCCTGCGGCCGACGCCGAAGTCATTGGCAAGCAAACGGGACAGCAACGCCCAACACTGTCGCTGCAACGCACGGTGCCGGCGCTGGCGGCCGTTGTGCCACAGCTGCTGCAAAGGATCGGTATTCGACCGGTCGCGCAGCTCGAGGAAGCGGAAGTCTCCACTCGCCTGACGAGTGCGACCGCGAGCGACACCGGCGCCGACGCCAAGGCGACAGGCGCACGCCTCATTGGCGCTGACCTTCGCTTCGCATTGGCGGAGCGCGTCTACCTTCCGCTGGCGGACCTGACGGGTGCGGATCTGTTGGGTGCGTACCTCTGGTCCGCTGATCTCCGCGGGGCAAATCTGACCGGCGCGAACCTCGCGGGTGCGCTCCTGTTCCTGGCCGACGTCCGCAAGGTCCGCGCGAGTGCCGTCTCGGTTGTCGCGCGTGTCATCAAAAGCGGAGTGGGCGCGTTTCGCGACACGCTGTATTGCTCGCGCACGTCGTTCGGCGCAGCCAATCTCCGCTACGCCCGCCTGAATGGAGCTGATCTCCGGGGCGCAGCGTTTGACGAGGGGATGCTGCAGGGTGCGACGTTCACCCGTGCTCGACTGACACACGCGACGTTTGTCGGCGCCGATCTCGATGGTGCCGACTTCCGGGGAGCGTTCGGACTCACTGCCGGCCAGATCATGGCGGCGCAACACACCGACGCGCTGTACGATTCGACTCTGTTGGCCACGCTCAAGGCGCGAAGCCCGGCGCGCTTCGCACAGTACGACGCAGCGGCCATCGCGGCCGAAGCGGAGCAGGAACGGCTCTCCGGCGACATCGAGCCAGACACGCTCACCGGTGAACGTCTCCTGGCGCGCCAGGCGCTGATGCGCTGGGCCTACAAGAACGGGCCCGCGGAACGGGTCGCAGAGGGCGATGCTAACGCGAACGCGTGGCGGGACTGGAACGGCAATGGCGAGGACCCGGTCCCGCATGGCTGCTTCGTCGTGCGCGTGGCGCTGCCGGCTCAACCCGCGCAACGACCGCCGGCCTAATCGTTGTCGTCGCAGCGGCGAGCTCCGTGCTCGTGCTCGCGGTCGTGACGATCCTGATCAATGCTGTCGTCGTCGTGGTCGACGTCGCGTTCAATGTCGCGCTCGGCCGCGCGCTGCGCGCGCAGCGCCTCACGACGCGCTAGCGCCTGTGCGTGAAACGCGATCCGCTGGCCGAAGTCTGCCCAATGGCTGCCAGCCTGCTGCCATCGCGATCCTTCGTCACGCCAACGCTCGGACATGCGCCGTGATTCGCGCTGGAGCTGCTCGACGGACGACGACAGGTCCCCCTCATGATCGCCCGGTGCGAGTTGGGCCGCCGCGGCCAAAGCGTCGTCCATCTCTCGCATCGCACTGGCCACGGCGCTGTCCGCGGTCGCAAGCCGTCGGCGTGCCGCGTCGATCCGGTCCAGGGCGCGGTCGACTGAATCCGCCGCAGCACTCGTGCTGCTCCGGGGCGCGTTCTGCGCTGGCGCGACCCCGCAGGCCGCGATGCAGACGGTGACGACCGTAGAGAGCGCGGCCCACGCCGCCGTCGCGCGATGACGGGCGATTGCCTGGTAAGCATCCATACATGCCTCCTAATTCTGTGATCCCCGTTCAGCGCGCGATCGTGCCCGACCACCCGTGGTCATCTCCTTTCACCTTTCACCTTTCTCCCCTCTACGAGCCGCGTAGCGGCGAGTTCCCCTACGAGCCGCGCAGCGGCAAGTTTCGCCGACGTCAGTGACCGGCTCGGCGGGGATCAGCCTGGGGCCGTCCGGCCCGGTCCGGCTTGCCGAAGCGCCCACAGCCTGCGAATACTCTGGATTATGAGACACCTTGCCTCGCTTGGGCTGCGGAGCGACGGCCGCCGCCTGTCGATTCTCGACCAAACACAGTTGCCCGATCGCGAGGTGTGGCTGGACGCGACCGGGCCGGACGCGATGATTGGCCACATCCAGCGATTGAGTGTACGCGGCGCGCCGTTGATCGGGGTCGCCGCGGCCCTCGCCCTCGCGTGCCTGGCCGAGCAGGGCGCCGATGCGGAGCAGTGGCGATCAGCCGCCGAACGACTCAGACGGGCGCGACCGACGGCCGTCAACTTGATGCACGCGATTGATCGCGTGCTGCGAGCGGCAGGGCCGACCTTCGATGTCCCGGCGGTCATCGCAGAAGCGGAAACGATCTTCGATGAGGACGTGACGCTCTGCGAAGCCATGGCCGCGCACGGCGTGACGCTGATCGGGCAGGGAGAGGGCATTCTCACCCACTGCAACACGGGTGGATTGGCGACCGTGGGGATCGGAACCGCGCTCGGCGTGATTCGCCGCGCTCACGAGTCGGGCCGCGGCATCCACGTCTATGTGGATGAGACTCGTCCCTTGTTGCAGGGCGCGCGATTGACGACGTGGGAGCTCGCGCAGCTGGGTGTCCCGTACACGCTCGTTACGGACAACATGGCCCCGATTCTCATGCGGGAAGGCCGCATTCAACGGGTGCTGGTAGGTGCCGACCGGATCGCGCGCAACGGCGATGTCGCCAACAAAGTGGGGACGTATGGCGTCGCGGTGGCCGCGAACCACCACGGCATTCCTTTTCACGCTGTCGCGCCGTGGACGACAGTTGATCTGTCCTGCCCGGATGGCGCGGGCATCCCCATTGAGGAGCGAAAGAGCGATGAGGTGCGGGGGGCTCAAGGGAGTTTCGGCTCGATTCGGTGGAGCCCGATTGATGCGCAGACCTACAATCCCGCGTTCGACGTGACGCCGGCACGCCTCGTCAGCGCCTTGGTCCTCGACCGGGGGATCGTGCGTAACGGGATGAAGCTGGAGGAATTCGCGGAACGGTCCGTTATCGGTTCCGCGCCGTGATCTCTCCGCAGACTACTCGAGGGTCGGTTGTGGGACGACCGCCGCTGCCAGCGGTGTGGACATCGATATGGTAGAAGTTGAGGTCGGGGTCGATGATGGGGAATGAGCCCGTAGCCGTGCCGCGCCCGTGGGTGTCGACGGCGAGTGGGGCGTATTCGCTCGGAGGTCCTGCGGGTTCGGGTGCGGAGCAGATGCCGAAGCGGATGTGCCAGAGGTAACTCTGGCTGGGGTCGAGCCCGGTCAGGAAGAGGAGTACCGATGCTTTCTGCGTACTGGCGTTGATGGAAATGTCGGCGCGACCCTTACTCATCGTCGTGGCGCTGTCCGGTAGCGTGCTGGGCGGTGGCGCGAGGACCGCGACCCAGTAGTCGGACACGGGGGCGTCGAGATGGCCGCTCGGCGATGGCGTGACGAATCGGACCGCGGGCGCATGGTGCGTACAAGCGGTAGCGGCGAGAAGCTCGACAACAGCGAGAGAGGCTACGAGGCGGACGCGAGCTGACGGCATTGTCGGACGTGCTGAGCAGCATTCGTGCGAGAGAGCGACATGGGGTTCTTGCTTTCGGTGTTTATTCGGTATAACGTATACCCCCTTTCTCCGCTCACCCGGTTGGCGCACACCCCTCGATCCCGCCTCTCACCTGCGTTCTTCGGAGCGTTCTCTGTCATCGGCCGCCGAGTTACGTGCCCTCCTGCGCGAGCAATTTCCTTATGCGGTGCCCGTCCCGCAACGCACGGCGGAGCCTGTTGCGCTGGGGGTGCCGGGGCTGGAGCGAGCGTTCCCCGCGGGCGGGCTCCCACGGAGCCGGCTGACCGCGTGGATGCCGCAAGGCGGAGCCATGGCCATCCTGCGCGCGAGCTGTCACAGCTTGCTCGCGCTTGGCGAGCGCACGGCGTGGATTGATGGCGCGCACACGGTAGGTCCGTGTTGGCAGGAGGGGCCGCTCCTCATTCGTCCCACCGGACGCATCAACGCGTTGCGGTGGGGGGAGGGGCTCTTGCGCTGTGGGGGGTTCGCGTTGGTCGTGCTGGCGGGTGTCGAGCCGCAAGGCACGGAGACGGTGCGTCTCGCGCGAGCGGTCCACGAAGGAGGTGGTGCGTTCGTCGCGTTGACCACGAGCGCCGTCATGGCTGCGCTCCGTGTGACTTCGCGAGTCCTGCCACACAGCTACGAGTGGCTTCCGGGGCCATTTGCCGATCCGGCGGCGGCACGAGCCGCGACGGTCGATGTGCGTGTCCGCGCGCCCGGCTGGAACGAGTCGGCGCGCGTCGTCCTTCCGGTCACCCCTTATGACCTTCGTCTGTCTCTGGATCCCGGACTGGTCGACCGCCGCGGCGTCGACCGCTAAAGCCCCGGCGCTCGATCTGGTCATGGAGGCTCTCCTGCGTATTGCGCCGCGTGTGACGGTCGCTGCGTCCGGATTGATCTGGGCCGATGCACGGGGACTCCCTGAACGGGCGTTGGCCGAGAGGTTGTGTGACGTGGCGGCGGGCGCTCACGCGCCTGTCGTTGAACACACACGACAATCCGACGATCCACCCATCAACGTGCGGGCCGGCGTCGCACGGATGCCCGTCGTCGCCGAAGTCGCGGCACGATACGGGACGGAGCGGGTGACGCTCGTGCCGCCTGGCGAGGATCGCGGATTCCTCGCGCCGCATCCACTCTCGGTATTGCGCGACGTGGTCGAAACGGATCCGATGCTGCTTTCGCTCCTGGCCGGTCTTGGGATCGAGTCGTGTGGAGATCTGGCGGCGCTCGGACGCGAAGAGATCGAAGTTCGGTGCGGGATCGCAGGAGTTCGACTCTGGCGGTTGGCGCGGGCGGAGGACCGGCGCCGTCCATTTGGCGCGTTTCCTCGCTCGCTCCCCCGCGCATCGTGTGCGTGGACGGATTACGCACTGCGCGACGCGGAGCGTCTGCTCTTTGTGATCCGCCGGCTGGTCGCGCACGTGTGTGAGGCACTGCGGGCACAGGGTGAGGGGGCGCGGGTGATCACGCTCCGGTTCGCGCTCGCCAATCGCACGGTCGTCGATCACCCCTGCCGGGCGGCTCACCCGACTGCGGATCACGCGGCATGGCTCCGACTCATCCGAACAGATCTCGAGCATCTCCGCTTCCAGGATGCAGTCACGGGCATCACCGTCCGTGTCACAGCGGCTGCTCCGACTCTCGACTCTCAGGGAGACATCTTCGATCGCGGATTCGCGACAGCACGGGCGACGGAACAAGCGGTCGCGCAGCTCCTCGATGCCTGTGGGACTGACGCCGGCACACTCACCATCACCGATCATCCGCTCCTGGACCGTCGAGCCCAGTGGCAGGTCCGGGAGCCTGGAGCTCTGGCAGCGTGGTCACTCGGGTCGAGCAGGGGATCGACCACTCCTGCGCCGAGTCTCACCGTGCAGCTCTTGCCGGCTCCTCGGAAAGTGCGGGTCGTGACGGCGGAGAGGCGCGATCATGCCGTACCTGTGCGCTATCACGATGGCGAGGTCGCGATCGATGTGCTCATGGCAGTCGGGCCTGATTACGTCGATGGCGGATCCTGGGATGGAGCGCCGTATGCACGTGGCTACTTCCACTGTGTGACTGGTGATGGTCGACTCGTGCTGATGTTCCAGGCGGGTGAGGAGTGGTTTCTCCATGGCTGGTGGGACTAACGACGCTGCGCGTCGGAGAGAGGAGAGAGGAGAGAGGGGAAAGGAGACGAGCGGCGCAGCGAAAGTGCCGGCATCTCCTCTCTCCTTACCCCTTTCTCCTTTCGCGGGCGCGTCAGCGCCCGCGGCGCCCGCGGCGTTCGTCGAGCTCCGCGCCCACAGCGCATTCTCGTTCGGTGACGGCACTGCGACGCCGGAGGCGCTCGTCGATACGGCGGCGAAGCTGGGATACTCGGCGCTCGGGCTGACGGATGTCGCGGACTTCGGAGGGGTCGTCCGATTCGCGCTCGCCGCCTGGGAAGCGGGGATCACGCCGCTCATCGGCGCGGAGCTCATCGTCGATGGGGCTCCCATCGCGTTGCTCGCGCGGACGAGCGACGGCTGTCGCAATATCGCTGCGCTCATCACTCGCGCACGCGCGGGATGTCTCCGAACATGGGACGGCCGCTTCGCGGCCGAGAAAGGGGAAAGAAGAAAGGGGAAAGGAGACGATAGCCGGCCACGGACCGGCAGGGGCGACGCATTGCGTCGCCCTCTGGCATCGCCCGACACGATTTCTGATGGGCGGGTAGGGGCGACGCATGCGTCGCCCTCTGGCACCGTCCACACAATGCCGCGCCCGTCACGCGGGCGGCCTCGCGTGACGTGGCAGGATGTCGTGGATCGCAGCGCCGGAGTCTTCGCGTTCACAGGACCGCCCTCGGGCGCGCTTGCCACTCACCTCCGCGCGGGTGATCGGGACGCAGTCATACGACAGCTCACGACCTGGCGGTCCGTCTTCGGTGACTCGTGCGCGGTGGAGGTTCACCTCCACCATGCTGGACGTTCCGAGGCGGCACTGGTCGGCGCACTGATCGAGGTGGCGGACCAGGCCGGTGTGCCATGGGTCGTAACCAACGCTCCGCGGTATGTGAGTGAAGATGGTCGCCTCGCCCACGACATGCTCACCGCATTGCGTGCCGGGGTGGATCTCGACACGGCAGCGGCCAACGGCCTGTTGCTGCCAAACGGCACGTGGGGACTGCGCGCGCCTGCGGACATGGCCGCGACGTGGCGAGGCCGCGAACAGGGGTTGGAGACGAGCGCGCGGATTGCGGCGGCCTGTGATCCGTTCTCGCTCGATTGGTTGCGACCCCCAATGCCGACGTATCCACTGCCCGAGCGCTACCCCGATGGCGACAGCTATCTCCGGCGTTGCGTGTACGACGGGGCGGCCGAGCGATGGGGACACACGCTGACCGACGCGCAGACGCGGCAACTCGAGCACGAGTTGGATGTCATCGTCCGGCTCGGGTTCGCCGGGTTTTTCCTCGTCATGTGGGATGCAGCGCGGTTCGCGGACTCGCTGGGCATTCTGGCTCAGGGGCGTGGCAGTGCCGCCAATTCAGCCGTGGCGTACTGCCTGGGGATCACGGCCGTCGATCCCGTCGCCAACGGGCTCCTCTTCGAGCGGTTTCTCTCCGAGTCCCGTGTCGGCGGACAAACCGAAGCGCCGGATATCGACATCGACATCGAGCACGACCGCCGGGAAGAAGTGCTCGACTACATGTATGGTCGGTACGATCGCGCGCATGCAGCGATCACCGGGATGGTGCAGACCTATCGCGCCCCCAACGCCGCGCTCGACGTCATGCGTGCGCTCGGCTATCCTGCCTCGCTCGCATTCCAGATCTCCAAACGCGTGCACTCGTACGAGCCAGCCGATGGGGCGGCGTATATCCAATCGGAGCTCGGTCGGCGAGTCGGGCTCGATGTCGACGGCCCGCGAGGGCAGGCGTTGATACATGCCATGGCAGCGTTGGAGGGCGTGCCGCGGATGCGATCGACGCATCCCGGTGGATTCGTGCTCTCCTCGGCGCCACTCGGCGAATATCTGCCCATCGAGCCCACCGCAATGGGACGCACCGTCGTACAGTTCGACAAGGACGATCTCGACCGGATCGGCGTGCCGAAGTTCGACTTCCTCGGACTCGGCGCACTCTCACTGGTGCGACGCGCGTTCGACTACCTCGAGCACCGAACGGGTTATCGACCGTCCATGTACCGGCTCCCGACCGATGACCGAGCCACCTATCAATTGATCTCCAGAGGCGACACGGTCGGGACGTTCCAGATCGAGAGCCGGGCACAGATCTCGTCGATCGTCCACACGTGTCCCGAGCGGATGTACGATATCGTCGTGCAGGTCGCACTGATTCGACCGGGTCCAATTCAAGCGCGTTTTGTCCACCCCTACACGCGCCGCCGGCGTGGACTGGAGCCCGTCACGTATCGCCATCCGGCACTCGTCCCTATTCTCGCACGCACACAAGGCATCCCGATTTTTCAGGAACAGGCGATGGCTATCGCGCGCGATCTGGGCGGGTACACCGGCGCGCAGGCGGATGAACTGCGACGCACGATGGGGAATACACGGAAGTTGCCACGGCTTCGCGCAGCGCTGGATCGACTGCGCCAGCGCATGGAAGGACAGGGCATCGAACCCGATGTAGCGGCCGAAATCGTGACGGATCTCCAGAGTTTCGCCAATTATGGGTTCCCGGAGTCCCATGCGTGGAGTTTTGCGCTCATCGCGTACGCCACGGCCTTCCTCAAGGCACACCATCCCGCGGAGTTTTTCGCCGCGCTGCTCAATTCCTGGCCGATGGGATTTTATCCGGTGTCGACACTGATCCACGACGCCCTTCGGCGCGGGGTCGAAGTCCGCGGGCCGTGTCTCCGAGATGGAGATTGGGAGTGCACCCTCGAAGAGACGGACTGTCGTGAGCGGCCCGCACTGCGCATTGGCTGGCGGCAGGTGCGCGGGGTCGGTGAGACCGCCATCGATGCACTCCGCACGGCGCGCGACCGATCGCAAGGCGGGGAGCCATTTCGATCGATTGCGGACGCCGTATCGCGGGCCTCGCTCGATGACCAGACGGCGGCGGCATTGGCCCGAGCCGGCGCGTTCGGCGCATGGGAGCCCGATCGGCGGCGCGCAGGATGGGAAGCGCTACGGGTGGCGGGTGACCGACTGCCGCTCGCGCCTGCCCGCTCGGGAGATGGGACGGGACGGTTCGCGCCCCGCACCCTCACGCGCGATGAGAGAATCGCGCTGGACTACCACGCGATTGGACTCACCACGGCCGGTCACCCCATGGAACGGTTCCGTCAGCGATTACGAACGCTCGGTGCCATCGACAGCCAGGACCTGCAGGCGTGCCAGGGGGGTGAACAGGTGCTCATGGGCGGCCTCGTGACGATCCGGCAGCGTCCGCAGAGCGCGAAGGGGACGGTGTTCCTCCTCCTGGAGGATGAATGGGGGGTGGCGAACGTCATCGTCTCGCGCCGTTTGGATGAACGCTTCGGTGAAGAGGTCCGCCACGCGCTGTTTCTGCTCATCTATGGCCGCGTGGAACGCGATGGCGCGCAAGTCAGCATCATCGGTCAGCGATTCGAACCACTCGCGTCCGCCCGCCCCCTCACCCATCATGCACGCAGCTTCCGGTGATGGACTGGACGTTAGACGTTGACGTTAGACGTTGGAAAACACACCTCGAGGCCGGCGGATGCACCGTGGCTCGCCTCCAGGTGTGTTTTCCAACGTCTAACGTCAACGTCTCACCTAGTACGTATTGACACCATATGTTTTCCGACCTAGTGTAGGCACAGATCGGTTGACCTTGCCCCGCGTTTTGTGGAGGGTCCTGTGCGCCACCTGCCTTCGATCCATCCGTCTGCTCTCGCCGTTACCGCGTTGGTCGCCTCGCTCGCCTGCGCTTCATCGAATAGCAATACCGAGCCGGACACGAACATCACGACCCGACAGCTTTCGGGTCCGGGGCCCCGGCCGATCGAGACGACGGACATGAACAGTGTGGACTTCGTCCCCGTGAAAGGCTCGCCGGTCGAGGCGATGACGGCGCTGACCCAGATCTACGCGCAGTTGCAAATCCCGATTGCGACGATGGTCCAGGATGCCGGCCAGATCGGGAATCAGAACCTTCGTCTCGCGTCACACCGCCTGCACGGTCACATGATCTCGTACTATCTCAACTGTGGTCAGGAGTCGATGGTCGGCAGCCGCGCTGACCTGGACGAAGTCACGCTCTCCGTCCTCACGAACGTGAAGACGCACGACAGCGTAACCGTCGTCGGCACGACTGTGCAGGGATGGGCACGCCCCTCCGGCACGAGCAGTAATGCGGTCGACTGCGAGAGTACGGGCGAGCTGGAGAAAGCCATCGCCACGCAGGCGCAGAACGCCCTGGGCGTCCCGACTCCCGCGACCAAGTCCGAGTAGCACCGCGCGGTAGTTCGCCCCGCCGTCAGCCAGGACTACCCTCGGGCGTGATCGGGTCGTAAGACTTCGGCCGAGCGCAGGTAGACGTGCGCGATCTTTGCGCGCGGCCGCGTCGTCTCCACGTGCAGCAGCACGCGAATGCACTGCCCGAGCGCCTCGGGGACGGGGATCTCCATGGTGCACAAGAGCGGTACGTCGAGCCACCCCATTTGACGAGCCGCGAGCGCGGGGAACGCGCTCCTCAGATCCGGCGTGACGGTGAAGATCACGCTGATGATGTCATCAGTCGCGATCGCGTTGCGCGCGACAATCGTCGAGAGTAGCTCCTGCGTCGCCTCGTAGATCGCGCCCGGCTCATCGCGAGCGACGCTGATCGCCCCCCGAATAGCGCGAAGCTGCGACCGCTTCGACGGACGCCGGGCCGGCGCCGACCGGCCGCGTTTGGCCTTGCCCGCTGGCGACGATCGGGATCGGGGCATGACGGCAGGGGACAGGGGTCAGGGACCAGGGAGCGGGGATCAGGGAACGACAACAAATCTGGACTGGCAGGCAGCGCTATCCAATCGAGAGGGCCAGCGACGTAGTCGCTGGCCCTCATTCGTGTCCCGACCCAGATCCGAGTTTTTCTGACCCCTAATCCGAGGCCCCTGATCCGACCCCGATCCCTGACCTCCGACCCCAGACCCAGACCCCTGTCCGTTATCGCCAGTGCCCCCCGACCCAGAAATAACCACCTTCGCGGCGCACCCAGTGACCGGCGACCCACTCATGGTACCCGGCCGGAGCCTGCGCCCAGTGGCCGGCCATCCACACGTAACGGTCACCATCCCAACGGTAGTGCCCGCCAACCCAGAGGTACTCCGGGCCCGGCTGTGCCGGAACGACCTCGACGACGTCGGCCGGTGGGGCTGCGACCACGTAGACCGCGTGCGGCCGCGGAGGCGGCGCAACGCATCCCATTGCGGCGAGTGCTACGCCGCACAGCGACACCCGAACACGCCGTGTGACCATCATCGGACGATCCCTCAATGCAGTAGTTGTGGAGGCCGAAAACGGCTGCGACCCCATGCATTGGGTAAGACGGCTCCTCTGGCTGAAGGTTAAGAGGCCGAGACGGCGGGATCGGGGGTCAGGGATCAGGGGTCAGGGACACGCCTGAGCCCTGGGTGCGACGACGCGTCGCTGGTACTCAGGTTCGTTCCCTGGCCCCTGACCCCTGGTCCCTGACCCCTGTCGTTGGACCCAGTCTCCACCGAGCGGTCGCTGTCGCCACCACGTCGCCAGCCGGATCGCGCACGACCGATGTCACCTCGTAATCGGTTGGTTCGGACACGAGCGGTGGATCACAGCGGCATTCTGCGATCATCGTCCCCCGTGCCTTTTTTGTGTACTCGATCGTGATGCTGCGGACGATGCCGCGGACCGTGTCGGGCAGTGCTGCCGTGAGCGCCAAGCCACTGGTGAATTCGGCCAGATTGACCAGTGCGATGGCGTGAATCGAACGAAGGTGGTTGCGGACGCGCCGGCGATCGCGCATGGCGACGCGCGCGTACCCGGGCTCCAGTTCGAGCACGACAGGGCGGGTACTGCCGGTGTACGGGATCAGGATGCCGGCCAGTCGGCTGAAGAGGTAACGGCCGCCTGGCAGCCAACGCAGGCGCCGCCACGACGCCCGAATCCTCGCCGCGACATCCTGCCGGTGGGTCGACATGTTTACGGCCTAAGTTCCTGTGTTACCCTGATTTGACAACGAGTTGCGTTGCAAGTGTCGAGCGGATCGGTTAACGTTTGTTTCAAGATACACGTCCCTGGGGCGTGCGCGCCCTTCGTTGGTCCATCAACTGGTCCCTATGGCGAAACAAGAAGCGATCGAGCTCGAAGGCACGGTAGCGGAAGTGCTTCCGAATGCCACTTTTCGCGTCGTGATGGACAACGGCCACGACGTACTCACGACCCTCGGCGGCAATATGCGCCGATTCCGCATCCGCGTCCTGGCGGGCGATCGGGTCAAGATCGAAGTCTCCCCATACGATTTGACACGGGGTCGCATCACCTACCGGCACAAAGCGTAGTCGCGATTTACCGCGCCACGCGGGCCGTCGCCGCCGCCCTGCGGCGTCGGACCGGCGTGTGCCTCATTGGTCTCGCGGCCGGCGCGTCCGGGTCGACCCTCTACGCACAGGGGGTCGCCGATTCTACACTCGCCCTTGTGCTCCGCGCTCGCGCCTACGATCGCGCCGGGCAATTGGACAGCGCACGGGCTGCGTACGAAGCTGCGGCCGACCAGCTGCCGAGAATCGGCGACTGGCTGCGGCTGCGCGCGGCGGGCGTCACCGCCGATAGCAGCTCGCGCGCCGCCGACTATGCCGCGCTTGTGAATCCTGTTGCGCGCGCACGGATCGACTGGACGGAGGCCGAAGCCCGAGAGAGGACGGGCGACTTCATGGGCGCTGCGCACGCGTATGCGTCGCTGGGCGCCCGCCTCGACGCGCTGCGGGACAGCGCCGCTGCGATCGCGGGCAGCAGCAACGACTCGACGCGCCTGGCCGTTCGCACGGCGCTATTGGGCATCATCGCGGGCCACTCTGGCGCGCCGGACGCACGTGCGGCGATCGACTTGGTCGACCGGTACTTCGCGCCGTTGACGGCCAGCGAGGAGCTCACCGTCGGACGCAGCGCCGGGGTCGGCGGGCCAGCGACGCGCGCCGTGTCGGCGTTCGACCGCGTGGTCGCTGCGACGTCCATCGATTCGCTCGCGCCACGAGATGCGTATCTCTACGCCAATGCACTCGCGCGCATCCACCGCGACATCGACGCGGCCAGAGTCTATGCTGCCCTTGCAAGCCGGCCGCCAGCGGTGGTGCAGCCGGCGCTCGCACACGCGGCGCTCTACCAACGGGCCCGTGCCCTCGTCGCGGCGGGCGACCGCGCGACCGCTCGGACGGTGTTGCGCGGACTGCTCCGGGCTGCACCACGCGATACGGTGGGCGCGAGCGCGCTCATGCTGCTCGCCGATCTGGCCACAGACGACCACGATGATGCCAGTGCACGGCGGACGTTCCTGGAGGTCACGCGCAAGTTCCCGCAGAGCGTCTGGGCACCGCGCGCGGCGTTCCACGCCGCGCTGATCGCGTATGTCGCCGGCACCACGGCACTGGCCGCGCGTGAGTGGGATGCACTCGTGGTGCGATATCCCCGCACTGACGATTCGAGTGCGGCGCGCTACTGGGCCGGACGCTCGTGGGCGCGGGCGGGCAAGCGGCGGTCTGCTACGGTGCGCTGGCGCCGGGTCCTCGCGAGTGACCCGCTGTCCTATTATGCGATACTCGGTGCTCGCCGGCTCGGCACCCCGGCGCCGATCGCCTCGGTCGCACCCGATACCGCTGCGAGCGCGCTCGCGCCGCCCGTCGACAGCGCGATCACTCGCGCCGCTGAGCTCGAGGGGCTGGGGATGGAAGCCGAGGCCAAGTTCGAAGTCGACTACGCGTTGCAGGCGGCCAGCGGGACGCCGTCCGGAGTGTTTGGCGCCGGCGTTGCGCTCGCGCGCGTCGGTGAGGCTCACCGTGCGGTGTCCATTGGATGGCGACTCGTCGATCGGAGCGATAGCGCGTGGCGCGACCCGCGTGTGCTCCGTCTCATCTATCCTCTGGCCTACGGTGACACGCTCGCCGAGCTGGCACGGGCGAAAGGGCTTGATCCGGCGCTCGTCGCCGCCATTGTTCGGCAGGAGTCTGCGTTCAACCCGCACGCCGTATCCGTCGCCGGCGCGCGCGGTCTCATGCAGATCATGCCGGGCGTGGGCCGCGGCTTGGCGGTCTCGAGACGCCTCGATCCGTCGGACCCCACCCTGCTCGATGAACCCGGCGTCAACCTGACGTTCGGCGTCGCGCACCTGGCGACGTTCTTCGAGTTGGAGGGTGGCAGCGTCGTTCGCACGCTCGCCGCGTACAATGCCGGCCCGAGCCGCGTCGCTGCATGGGTGACCAAGCGCGGCACGGACGATCCGGAGGTGTTTGTCGAGCGGATTCCCTTTCCGGAAACGCGGGACTACGTCCGTTCCATTCTTCGCGGACGCGAGGTGTACGCCAGACTGTACGATCTCGCCATGGCTGACCACCCCAGCCCGGCCAGGAAGGCTCCGACGACGTCGCTCGGCCAATGAGCACCCAGATAGACGCGCGAAAACCCCACGAGCAGGACAAATAGCCCTGCGACCACGAGGGCCCCGATCCGAACGCCGAGTGGCGCGGAGCGGGTCAGCAGGAGTGCGCCAAAACCAAAAATGATCACGGCCAGCATGGCGTGCCCGGACGGGAAGCTGTACCACCCGGCATCGGTCAGCTTCGGGGAGATACCAATCGGACGATGGTGGCGGACCAGTTCCTTGATCAGGAGCATCAGGAGCTCGCCGCCGATGCACGCGACGACGTACACCAGCGCGTCATCGCGACGACCCATCAGGTAGAGCGAGACGGCGATCACGAGTGCGAAGAGGATCGCCAGCCGTCCCGCGACGAACGAGACGGCGATCAGGAGCGGTGTGAGGCCGGGGGAGGCCAGCGAGCGCACGGCGAGAATCCCATGCGTGTCCAGCGGTCGCAGCACTTCGGTCGCGACGAGCGCACCGAGCACGACGAGCAGCACAGCGCAGATGGCGGTCACCGCCAGCCCTGGTCGCTCACTCGCCGACATCGAGTGCGCTGTCACCGATAGCCGGCTGCCTGCATCGCGAACAGTTCGCTATACAGGCCGCCACGATCGACGAGCTCCTGGTGCGTTCCCTCCTCGACGACGTGGCCCCCCTCCGGACCCGCCTGCAGGACGACGATGCGATCGGCCATACGGACCGTGGAGAACCGGTGGGAAATGAGGACGGCGGTTCGGCCGGATACGAGCTCCGAGAAGCGTAGGAACACTTCGTATTCGGCGCGCGCATCGAGTGCCGCGGTAGGCTCGTCGAGGATGAGGACTTGCGCTTCCCGGAGATATGCGCGCGCAAGTGCCACCTTTTGCCATTCGCCCCCCGAGAGATCGATCCCGCCCTGGAACCGCCGTCCGAGCATCTGCCGGTATCCCAACGGCAGTCTGGCAAGCAGTGTCGTCGCAAGTGACTGCTCAGCAGCGTGCACGATCGGCGCGAACGGACGGACAAACGTGGCGGCCGCAATCGCACCGGACGTACGCGCCGCGCTGGCCGTGCCGTTGCCCCCCGCGGAGGCCGCGCGCGAGCGACTCACGGCCTTGTCCGACGAGTCGCTTCCCGCACCCTCCCCCTCTCGCCGGGTCTCGAACGCACTCAGCGTCGCCTCTGCTTGGTCGAGATACGCGCGGGTCTGATCGATCTGGCCCACGCCGATGTTCTCGTCGAGCGGAAAATCGTATCGGACGAAATCCTGAAAGATGACACCGATCGTTTGCCGGACCGACGCAATGTCGTAGTCGCGAAGGTCGACGCCATCGAGCAGGATCCGACCCTCGGTCGGGTCGTAGAGGCGCGCGAGCAGCTTGGTCAGCGTCGTCTTGCCGGAGCCGTTCTCGCCGACGAGCGCGATGCGTTGTCCCGGGGTCAGTTTGAGATTGATGTGTCGGACGGCCCACCGGTCGCTCCCCGGGTATTTGAATCCAACGTCTTCGAAGACAAATCCGGTGCGGAGCGGGCGTGGGATCGCGGGCGCGCCCGCTCGCGCGGCCATCGTCGGTTTGATGTCGAAAAAGGCGAACAGGTCGCGGAGGTAGAGCGCCTGTTCGTACACGTCACTAGCCTGCAACAGCAGTCGCTGGATGATGTCGCGGCTCTGTTGGAACGACCCGGCCAGCCCATAGAACGCGCCGATGGAGATGATGCCTCGGACGGTCTTGACGATGATCAGGACGTAGGCGAGGTAGTAGCCCGCGGTGCCGAGCAGCGACAATGCGGCACTGACCACGGCGCGCTTGGTTGCGATCTGCCGGTTGGCCTTGTAGAACCGATGCGCGAGCACGCGATAGCGATCGGTGAGCCAGGGGGCGATGCGGAACATTTGCACTTCCTTGGCTGTCCGATCGCTTGCGGCCAGGAAGCGCAGGTAGTCCAGCAGCCGTCGCTCGGCCGTCCAGCGAAAGAGCAGCGAATAGCTCATCGCCGCGAAGTGCGTTTGCCCGACGAAGCTGGGCAGGATCGTGATGGCCAGAATGATCAGCAGCACGGGGCTGAAGAAGACCACCAGCCCGGCGACCAGCGTCAGAAGCGTGATCGCATCCTGGCTCATCGAGAGCATCTGTGTGAGGAGGCCGATGCGACCGACCGTCTCCCGCCGCGCGCGCTCGAGCAAGTCGTAGAAGCGCGGATCTTCGAACTGCGCGAGATCCAGCGTCGCCGCGTGCTCCATGATGCGGACGCTGATCCGGTTCGCGAACAAGTCCCCCAGCAGGCTCTCGATGAGGATCGAGCCTCTGGCGAGAAGTTCGGCCGCGACCACGATCGCGAACAAGATCCCCACCAGATGCCAGATCCTCCCCCACTGGGCGATCTCGGCCCAGTGCCACGTGTGCGCCGGCTGGGCGATGACCTCTTTGCTCCGCGCGATGATGGCGTTGAACAGCAAGCTGATCGTGGCAAGTTCAGCCGCCGGGGTCAGCGCCCGCATGAAGCGCAACACGAACATCGTCGCCGCGAACGGCGGATGTGTTTCCCAGATGAGCTTGATCATCGGCCCCACGTAGCGCAGTGCGGTAAAGCGCTGCGCCCAGGTGGGCGTCTGCGCGTCGGCGTCTACGGAGGCCATAAGTGGGGTGAAAAGCTAAGCGTCCTCGTCCGCGATGGGCGAGTTTTTGCATAATTTGACTGCAGTCGCGGCCAGCGGAGAGGCCAATGATCAAATCGCGGATGCCGGAACGCAATCGAATTCAGCCGCGCCCCTGGCGCCTGTGCGTCGTCACCGGGCTTGTGCTCGGGCTGTGCGTGGCTCACAGGGCCCGCGCCCAGGGCGGCGCGGGGGCCTCGAGCCAGGCGGCCCCGCAACCCGGAACGGATGTCTCGCACACCTTCGAAACCATGAAGGGCGACCTGCGGCGACTCGTCAGCGCCAACGAGGTGTATCGCGCCGAGAAGGGACAATACGCCGCAAGCGTAGACGCTCTCCGCGGGTACCGTCTGTCGGCGGGAGTGACGGTGACCATTATGCAAGCATCGAGCACAGGCTGGGCCGCGCAATCGACCGCCGCATCCGTTCCGGGGAAGAGTTGCGTGATTGCGGTCGGAAAGGTTGCGCCGCCGCCGACCACGCTCGCCGACAAGCGGTCCGGAGCCGAGGCCGTCGCGGTCTGCGATAGTCCGTAACTACCGGACCGGTCAGCCGCGTCATGAGGCTTGACGCCTGGCACGTGAGGCTCCTGTTGCGCCCGTGCCACGCCCGGTGCTGCAAACCGGGGCATTTGCTCGCGGTCGCAAAACGGCCACATTCTCCTCTCTCGGTTGTCCTCTGTCGGCCGCCTCAGCGGCCGTGGCACAACTCTCGCTAGCACCGTGGGTTGGAGCGCCGCCGACCCTGCGGATCGCCGGCGTCGCCCACCTCCCAATGGCACAAGCCCCGCACATCCGGATCGCGCACGCGCGACCCGGACATGCGGCGCCTGTGCCCCCAATCGTCACGATTCACCCTCGCGCCCCTTGGATGGAGATTGCCATGCCCCGCAGCCAGCTCGATACGGAGGTCTCGGCGTTGACCAGAGCGTGGGAGTCGGATGCTCGCTGGCGCGGCGTCCGGCGCGACTACACTCCGGCCAATGTCGTCCGCTTGCGGGGCTCCGTACGGATTGAGCATTCGCTGGCCCGGCGCGGCGCCGAGCGTCTCTGGGACCGGCTGCATGGCGAAGGCTACGTCCACACATTCGGTGCGCTGACCGGTGCACAAGCGGTACAGATGGTGAAGGCGGGCCTCGAGGCGATTTACCTGAGCGGCTGGCAGGTCGCCGCCGATGCCAACCTTGCCGCGCAGACCTACCCCGACCAGAGCCTGTACCCATCGACGAGCGTGCCGGCGCTCGTCAAACGCCTCAACAACGCTCTGGTGCGAGCCGACCAGATCGAGTGGAGTGAGGGCGAGCCACAGCGAGAGTGGATGGTCCCGATTGTCGCCGACGCGGAGGCCGGGTTCGGCGGGCCCATCCACGCGTTTGAGCTCATGAAGGCGATGATCGAGTCCGGCGCCGCCGGTGTCCATTTCGAGGACCAGCTGGCGTCGGAGAAGAAGTGCGGACACATGGGGGGTAAAGTCCTGGTTCCCACCGCGCAGTTCGTTCGGACCTTGACGGCCGCCCGGCTCGCCGCAGACGTGGCTGGGGTGCCAACCGTCCTCGTCGCCCGAACCGACGCGTTGGCTGCGACCCTCATCACGAGCGATATCGACGAGAGCGATCGCGCGTTCATGACCGGGACGCGCACGGCCGAAGGGTACTATGGTGTCGAGGGGTCCCTCGAGAGCGCGATCGCCCGAGCCCACGCGTATGCCCCGTATGCGGACATCCTGTGGTGTGAAACGTCGCGGCCCGATCTCGCCGAAGCGCGTCGGTTCGCAGCGGGCGTCCACGCCCACTACCCCGGCAAACTGCTCGCGTACAACTGCTCACCCTCATTCAACTGGCAGCGCAACCTGGACGCCGGGCAGATTGCCAGATTCCAACGCGAGCTCTCGGCGATGGGCTACAAGTTCCAGTTCATCACGCTCGCCGGCTGGCACCTCGTCAATCTCGAGACATTCGAGCTCGCGGCCGCGTACCGCGCGGAGGGGATGCCCGCGTACGTCCGCGTTCAAGAGCGCGAGTTCGCCCGCGAGCGCGACGGCTATACTGCGACGAAGCATCAGCGGGAGGCCGGGACGGGATACTTCGACCAGGTGCTGAACGTCGTGAGTGGCGGACGCGCGTCGACGCGTGCCCTCGCCGGCTCGACGGAGGAAGAGCAGTTCCGCCCGCTGGAGATGGCTGCAACGGCGTGACGAAATAGCGGTGGGTTTGGGGTTTGGGTACGGGCTACCAATCCCGAGGGCCGGTCGAGATGCGCATGACTGGCCCTCTGCGTTGTTGCAGTACCCCAGACCCAAACCCCAAGCCCGCCGTTCAGTCTCTACCCTTCTGCAGAGCGGCGACGATCGCCTCCCCAAACACCGGCAAATCCGCCGGTACACGGGCGCTGATCAAGTTGCCGTCGATGACGACTGGCGCGTCACACCAGCTGCCCCCGGCATTGGTGACGTCGTCGCGGATGCCAACCGTGGACGTCAGCCGTCGGCCACGGATCACGCCCGCGGAGATGAAGATCCAGGGACCATGACAGATCGTCGCGAGCACCCCGCCGGCGGCATCGACCTCGCGCACCAGGCGCAGGACGTCGTGGTCGCGGCGCAGCTTGTCAGGCGCCCACCCGCCGGGTGCCAGCAGACCGACGACCCCGGCGCTCGGGAAATCGCGCACGTGCCCATCGACCTTGCACGGGTACCCATGTTTCCCGCGGTAGCTAGCTTCACCAATGCCGGCGAGAACGGTGCGGAAGCCGGCTTCTTCGATGCGCAGCTTGGGGTACCAGACCTCGAGATCTTCGTACTCGGGTCCGACGAGAATGAGAAACGCGCTGGCAGCCATGAGGTGTCCAGGTGGGAGTCGATGCGGCAGGGGCTCGCAATTGGAAGCGGGACTTGACGCGACCCGCACCATGAAATTCCATACCGGATGCCTTGCCAGGTAGGGGGACGCTCGTCGGCCGGCGGCGCCGGTGCGGCGTCGAGCTGTGAGATGTCCGTAGTCCGCCGCGCGCCGCGACAGATGGCTCGCGGGGTCGTGATCGCGCTGCTGGCCGGCGTGGGGTGTCGGCGCGCGCCGACGGTCCGTCCGCAACCCGTGGCGGCGCCGGTCGTGGTGACCAATGTGGCGTACCGGAGCGACCCGTTTCTCTCCGACGTCGAGAGCCGGACTTTCGACTATTTCTGGCGCACGAGCGATCCGCGCTCCGGTTTGACCCCGGACCGCAGCCCGTCCCCGTCCTTTTCGAGTATCGCGGCCGTTGGCTTCGCATTGACCGCGTACCCGATTGGGGTGGCCGAAGGCTATGTGTCCCGCGAACAGGCGGCACAGCGTGCGTGGACGACCCTCAAATACCTCTACGAGCTGCCGCAAGGACCCACGGACACCGGAGTGGCCGGCTATAAGGGCTTCTTCTATCACTTCCTCGACATGGAAACCGGACACCGGTTTGCCCACGTCGAGCTGTCGACGATTGACACATCGATCCTCGTGGCGGGCGCGCTCTTCTGCGCGGAGTATTTCGACGGACCGTCCGCGGCCGAATCGGGCGTGCGCGCGTATGCGGATTCGTTGTACCGACGCGTCGACTGGACGTGGGCCTCACCCAACCCACCGGCTGTGTCGCTCGGTTGGAAGCCGGACAGTGGGTTCATTCAGTACGATTGGCGCGGATACAACGAGGGGATGATGCTGTACGTGCTCGCCCTCGGGTCACCGACCCATCCAGTGGCGCCAGGAGCCTGGAACGAGTACACGCGGACGTACCGGTGGGAGGAGTGGTTCGGGCAGCAGTACCTCGATTTCGGCCCCGCGTTCGGCCACGACTACTCGCAGATCTGGATCGATTTCCGCGGGATCCAGGATGGGTTCATGCGGCAGCACGGGATCGACTATTTCGAGAACTCCCGACGGGCCGCGTATGCCCAGCGCGCATACGCCATGTACAATCCAATGGGATGGATCGGCTACGGGCCGGACGCCTGGGGGTTGAGCGCGTGCGACGGACCGGCAGACACCGGTGTGTCATTGAGCGGCGTCTACCGGGTATTCCACTCCTATTGGGCGCGCGGCACGGACTTCACCCGCATCGCTGACGACGGGACGATTACACCGTCCGCCGCCGGGGGCTTGATTCCATTCGCTCCCGAGCTCGCGATCCCGGCCCTCAAGGCGATTCGCTCGCGATACGGCAATCTGGTGTACTCGACCTATGGCTTCGTGGACGCATACAACCCGACCTTCACGCTGCCAATTCACACGCCACTCGGGCGCGTGGATGGCGCGCGCGGGTGGTTTGACACGGACTTCCTCGGCATCGACGAGGGCCCGCTGCTAACCATGATCGAGAACTATCGGACCGAGATGATCTGGACCGTCATGCGCCGCAATCGGTACATCGTCAGAGGTCTCGAGCGCGCGGGATTTTCGGGCGGATGGCTGGGCCGCGCCCCACCCCCGACGCAGTGACGCGGCGCGGGCTCGCCCTGCTCGCGGTCGCGGCGAGCCTGCTCGGCGGCTGTGAAACGGCGGCCCGGAGCGACGCGACCGTGACACTGCGGTTCTGGGCCTTCGGCCACGAAGGCGAGGTGGTGCAGGCGATGATGCCGGCGTTCGAGCGCACGCACCCCGGGATCCACGTTCGCGTCGAGCAGATCCCGTTCACCGCGGCTCACGAGAAGTTGCTGACCGCGGTGGTGGGCGGCGCCGCACCAGACCTCGCGCAGCTCGGCAACACCTGGCTGCCCGAGCTTGGCACACTCCACGCGCTCGTGCCACTCGATTCGCTCATCGATCGCTCTCCGGTGATCGCACGCGCGGACTACTTCCCGGGCATCTGGGCGACGAACGTGCTCGCGGATACGACCTTCGGCGTGCCATGGTACGTCGACACACGGGTGCTCTTCTATCGGTCGGATCTGCTCGCGGATGCCGGCTATGCGCGGCCGCCCGCGACCTGGTCCGCGTGGTACGACGCCATGCGTCGCCTCCGTGCGCAGCGCGGCGTCGGTCGCTATGGCGTGCTGCTGCCCGTGAACGAGTGGGCGCAGCCGGTCATTCTGGGACTGGGGGCGGGAGCGCCCCTGTTGCGAGATGGCGACCGATACGGCGATTTCACCGATCCGCGGTTCGTCGCCGCCTTCGCGTTCTACGTGCGGCTCTTCGACGACAGCCTCGCGCCCCCGGTGAGCAACACACAGATCAGCAATCTGTACCAGTCGTTCGCACGTGGAGACTTTGCGATGTTCATTTCGGGACCCTGGGACGTCGGTGAATGCCTGCGGCGACTTCCCGCCTCGTTGACCGGTCACTGGATGACGACGCCCATGCCGGCGCCCGATCCGATCGCGAGTATTCCCGCGACTGCGGTCATTGCGAGGACGGCCGACACGAGCGGTCCGGGCACGTCGCTTGCCGGCGGGTCGAGCCTGGTGCTCTTCCGCGAGTCCAGGCATCAGGACGCTGCGTGGTCGCTGATTGAATATCTGTCAGACCCCGTGCAACAGGCGACGTTCTATCGGCTCGCCGAGGACCTGCCGGCGCGTCGGTCGGCGTGGCGTGATTCGGCGATCGGTCGCAATCCGTACATGGCCGCCTTTGCGCGCCAGCTGACCGCGGTCCGGCCTACGCCGCAGGTCCCCGAGTGGGATCAGATTACCGACATGATTACTAGCGCCGGAGAGGTGGCTGTGCGCGGCGTCGCATCCCCTGCTGCGGCGTTGGCGGGACTCAATGCGGACGTCGATGGCGCCCTCGCCAGACGGCGGTGGGTGATCGCGCGTACGGCCAGCATCGGTCGCTGAGCGCGCATGACATCGCCGGATCTCTCCCTTCACGACCAGGGCGGCCCGTCGGTGCGCCGTGCGGCGCTCATGTTTCTCGCGCCGGGCCTGCTGCTGATCCTCGTCACGTTCTTCCTCCCCGCTGTTGCATCGCTCGTCCTGAGCGTTACGGACTTCGATCTGTACGCGGTCGCGTCGGGAGCCAACCTGCGCGTGGTCGGGCCGCAGAACTACATCGCGCTCGTGCACGATCCGCTCTTCTGGACCGCGCTCCGCAACACGCTGTATTACGTCCTCGTTGGCGGTCCACTTTCGGTCGCGGTCTCGCTCGGGGTCGCGCTGCTCCTGGACTCGCGGCTCGTGCGGTTCAAGGCCTTCTTCCGCACGGTGTTCTTTGCGCCGGTCGTCACGACGCTCGTCGCCGTCGCCGTCATCTTCAACTACCTGTACGCCCCGCGAGTCGGTCTGCTGGACATCGGGCTCCGCTGGTTGGGTCTCCCGTCCATTGATTGGCTGGGGTCGACACGATGGGCGATGCCGGCGCTCATTCTGATGAGCGTGTGGAAGAGCTTCGGATACAACATGATCATCTTCCTGGCGGGCCTGCAGGCCGTCCCCGAGGAGATGTACGACGCGGCACTCGTCGACGGCGCGGGAGCCTGGCAGCGATTGTGGTACGTGACCTTGCCGGCGCTCGCGCCGACGTTCCTCTTCGTCAGCATCACGACGATGATCGGCTATCTCCAGCTCTTCGTCGAGCCGTATGTGATGACGCAGGGAGGTCCGCTTCACGCGACGACCAGCCTCGTACTCTACATGTTCGACCAGGGCTTTCAGTGGTGGCACGTCGGCTTCGCCGCGGCCATCGCATTCGTCGTGTTCGTCCTGACGGTCATCGGTGCAGCACTGCAGTTGCGCGTCCGCCGCGACCCGGCGACGACATGAGCGGGCCCATGGGGACGCGCGCGCGTGTGTGGGGGGCGACATTCGCGCTCCACGCCGTGCTCCTCGCCATCGCCGGGCTGGCGATCGCGCCGCTGGCGTGGATGGTGGCGGCCTCCTTCATGCCCACGGGTGCGGCGACAACCTACCCGCCGCCGCTGCTGCCGCACCCTGCGACGCTCGCCCACTACCGCGACCTGCTCACTCGACTGGACGTGGCACGCGATTTCGGAAACAGCGTGCTCGTTTCGGCGCTCATCACGGCGTCCTCGCTCGTGATCAACTCGATGGCGGGCTACGCCTTTGCCAAATTGCGCTTTGGTGGGCGGGAGCGGCTGTTCCGCCTCTTGCTCCTGGGATTGTTCATCCCGCCCCAGGTCGCGATGCTCCCGCTGTTCATTCTCATGCGGCAGCTGCATCTCGTCGATAGCTTCGCCGCCGTTGTCATCCCGAGCATGGCCAGTGTGTTCGGGATCTTTCTCATCCGACAGTACGTGCTCGGCATCCCCGATGAGCTCCTGGATGCCGCTCGCGTCGACGGCGCGAGTGAGTTGCGGATCTATTGGTCCGTGATCCTGCCGCTCGCGGCGCCCGTGCTCGTGACGCTGGCGATCTTCGTCTTCATGAGCGCCTGGAACGATTTCATGTGGCCACTCATCGTGTTGACGGACTACGCCAAGTACACGTTGCCTGTCGGCCTGGCGAATTTGTCTCGTGAGCACGTGCAGGACACCGAGCTCATGATGGCCGCGGCCGTCGTCACGCTCCTTCCCGTGCTCCTGCTGTTCGTGTCGCTGCAGCGATACTATCTGCGAGGAATCACGAGTGGGGCGGTGAAAGGGTAAGGGCCAGGGTGACGGGTGACGGGAACGGCAACGACACCTGCAATCGGCGGGTAGGGGCGACGCAATGCGTCGCCCGCCGTTGGCCGAACCGCACACGACGCCCGCGCGTCGCATTTGGGGCGCCCGACGAAGCATGGTCGCATCGCCGCACCGTAGGGCGACGCATTGCGTCGCCCCTACCAGCCGTGGTCACGTTCGTGGCCGTTACCCCGAAACCCCGTTAGACCCGTCACCCGTCACCCCTTTCACCCTCCCAACCCGTTCCGCTCGATCACGCTGCGATAGAACTCGCCACTCGCCTTTATGACCCGTTGCTGCGTCGCGAAGTCGACATGGATCAACCCGAATCGTTTCGAGTAGCCCTGGGCCCACTCGAAGTTGTCGAGCAGTGACCACGCGAAGTAGCCACGGAGGTCGACCCCAGCGTTGACGGCGTCGAGTGCTGCACACAGGTGGGACCGGTAGTAGTCCACGCGGAGCGGATCATTGATGCGGCCGCGCGTAGCGACTGGTGGATCGCGGAACGCCGCGCCGTTTTCGGTGATGTACAGGGGGATGGGGCCATATCGATCGTGGACCCAGCGCAGGATGTCGGTGAGCCCCGTGGGGTACACCTCCCAGCCCATCTCCGTGTGCGCGCTCCGTCGTTGGAAAACCGCGCGGGCTCGCGTGGGGTACGCGCGGCGGTCCCCGCGCACCACTCTGCGCGAGTAGTAGTTCACGCCGAGGAAATCGGTGGGCGTTCGGAGCGTCGCCGCCTCGTCGGACGCCGCCGTCGGCCACGCATCGCCGAATATCTCGCGCAATTCATCGGGGTAGGTGCCCAGGAGCAGGGGATCGAGATAGTAGCGATTCACGTAGGCATCGGCCCGTGCCGCCGCTGCGTGGTCCGCGGGGCGTGGCGAGGCGGGATATTGCGGCTCGAGGTTGACGACGAGGCCAATGCGGTGCGCCCCGACGCTTCGGTAGGCGGCGACGCCGGCGGCGTGAGCGCGGATCAGGTTGTGAGCCGCGCGTGGTGCCTCGAACCGATTCCGGTGTCCCGGGGCCAAGACGCCGCGCAGATAGCCGCAGTCTGCGACGATTCCCGGTTCGTTGAACGTCACCCAGAGCGCGACTCGGTCGTCGAGCGCACGGGCAACGGCCGTCGTATAGTCGGCGAACCAGTGTGCGGAGTCGGGGTTCAGCCACCCGCCACGGTCCTCGAGGTCGGCGGGCAGATCCCAGTGGAACAGCGTCAGGACCGGCTGTATGTTTGACGCCAACAACTCATCCACGAGACGTTCGTAGAACGACAGTCCGGCACCGTTCACGCGACCGCGGCCGGTCGGCATGATGCGACTCCACGACACGCTGAAGCGGTAGGCCGTGAGTCCTAACTCGCGCATGAGCGCGATGTCTTCACGCCATCGATGGTAATGATTGCAGGCGACGTCTCCGGTATCGCCGTTGCGAGTCGTGCCTGGTGTGTGCGCGAACCGATGCCAGATGCTCTGACCCGCCCCGTCCGCCAATGGGGCACCTTCGATCTGGTAGGCCGACGTCGCGGCGCCCCAGACAAACCCTGCGGGGAACCGGTTCGTGACGGCCTGTGGAGGTGCTACCCGCATGCGCCGTATCACCCGGCGTGTTCCGGACGCGGGCCACAATGGCGCGCGCGTTCGCGCCCACTAGGGATTTGAGTCATGGCCCGTGTGACGCTCGAGCGTGTGCGCAAGGTGTACAGCGACTCTGGCTTCGTCGCGGTACACGATCTCGATCTCGATGTCGCGGACGGCGAATTCGTTGTTCTCGTCGGCCCATCGGGTTGCGGCAAATCCACGACGCTCCGAATGATCGCGGGTCTCGAGTCCATCACGTCCGGGCGGTTGTCGATCGGCGGGCGCCTCGTCAACGCGCTGCCGCCCAAAGAGCGCGATGTCGCCATGGTGTTTCAGGGCTATGCGCTCTACCCGCATATGACCGTGTTCGAGAATATGGCGTTCGCGTTGCGCCTCCGCAAACGACCGCGCGAGGAAATCGCGGCTCGCGTTGGTCGCGCGGCCCAGTTGCTCGCGTTGACGGATGTGCTTGGTCGGCGCCCACGACAGCTTTCCGGCGGCCAGCGGCAGCGAGTCGCGATCGGTCGCGCGATCGTGCGCGAGCCGCAGGTGTTTCTGTTCGACGAGCCGCTCTCCAACCTCGACGCGCAGCTGCGGAGTGAAATGCGTAGCGAGATCGCTGCGCTGCACCGGTCGTTGCGAGCGACGACGATTTACGTCACCCATGACCAGGTCGAGGCGATGACACTGGGGGACCGGATCGTCGTGCTCGACCGCGGCTTCGTCCAGCAGATCGATGCGCCGCTCCCGTTGTATCAGTCGCCCGCCAATCGATTCGTCGCCTCGTTCATCGGGACTCCGCCGATGAATCTGATCGACGGCACGCTGGAAGGCGGCGCGGCGGATGGCGCTCCCGGTCGGAGTCGCTTCACGTCGCTCGACGGCGGGCTCCTCATCCCATTGCCCTTTGCGCCGGTCTCCCACGGCGGAGTGACGCTTGGCATTCGGCCGGAGCAGCTGACGGTCCGGCCGGTGACGGCGACCGGCGCCTCGACAGCGTCCGCCACCACCATCGTCGGTCAGCTCGAGGGCGCCGAGCTGTTGGGATACGAATCGGTGGTCCACGTTCGCGTCGGCAGCATTCGCCTCACCGCCCGCGCCGATCCGGCCATCGTGCCGCCCGTTGGATCTTCCCTCGCGTTATCCGTCGATGTGGCGCAGGTGCATCTGTTTGATCAGACGACGGGGATCGCATTGCAGAGAGCGGGGTAGGGCTGAAAACGGCTGGTAGGAGGGAACCACCGCGTCCTTGCTACCCGCCGGTATGCGGTGTCGTGCTCGTTCCCCGACCTCGGCCGTGGTACGTGCTACGGCGTTAGTCGCAACGCCACATATGCCCGCAGCTTGTACTTGTACGGCGTGCTGATCGAGTAGGCAGCGCCCGCAACGCCTGAGAGGCCCGGCACCGCAAGGAACGGCACCGGCGTCAACCCGCCGCGAAACTCGCCGCCGAAGAGATCGTGCTTTTCGCTGTGATCGGCGGGCGTGATGAACCGATCGTAGTAGATCGCCAACGGGCCAATCTCATCTTCCAGGCGCTGGCCGAGGATCTGGGTGCCAGCCACGACGCCGACGGGGAGCGCAAGCTCGGGGAGCCGCTGCGAGAGGAGCGCGGTATCGGTCAGCGGCGGCGTGCTCCCGCCGACGACGGGACGCTCGAAAACCGGCGCACCGGAATTGGACTGGGCGTACGTGATGGCGTAGTGAAGGAGAAAGCCGTCCCAGCCCACGGACGCCGACGCGCGAGCGAGGAGTCGCTGCCATCCCGTATTGTCGGTGTTGCCCGCGCTGACCAGCGCACCGACGCCGCCAAACAGCGTCAGCATCCCCCGACTGAGGTCGGCCACTCCGGTGTAACCGGCAAACGCGAGCGCTCGGGCCCCGGCCGCGGCCGGTTGCGCGATGTGCGCGACTGAGACCCCGAGCCGCGCGGCGCTCGTTCCGAAACTGCCATATCGGACGAGATTGGCCGACAGCACGCCGCCGACGAGCGACGCGTCCAGCGTCGGTGCGGCAAAGGTTCCGGCATCCTGACGGGAGGGGTAGTCCGATACGCCAAATGCGCTCCCCGCCAAAGTGACGGGCAGTCCACGCCACGCCGCCGCGATCGCCCCGCCACGCCACGTCCCGGGATCACCAATCGCGCCCTGCAGTGTCCAGGCGAGTCGTCCGACTGGATCGCTGCTCGAGATGCCGAGCGTCACATACCAGCCGGCCGGAGTGAAAGCTCCAGCGGGGAGATAGAGATACTGACGTGGTCCGAGACCATACGGGGTTGGAGCCGGTACTGGATGCAACGCGCTCAGGTCCAGCGTTGGGGTCGCCCCGGGCACGGCAGCGGGAGCCAGCGACACCGGCAGCATTGGGGGTGTGGTGTCGCGTGCATCCCGGAGGGTGACGCGATGGAGATCGCGACCTCGCGCGGAGACCGTCAGGAAGTACACCATCGAGTCGATCGGCGAGGCGTCCGGTGCGCTGATGCCCCCGGTCGTCACCGCCAGCATCTTCACGGCGCCCGAGACCTTGTCGATCGTCTCGAGGTGTTCGATGCCACCCCAATCGGAGACGGTGACGATCGCCGAGCCGTTGGCGACATACGCCGGGCCGAATCGGTTGGCCCCATCGTCGGGGCCGACCCGGCGCGTGGCGGTCACGCCCGTGTCGCTCAGGTCGATTTCTTGGTCGTGCCAGCCCGCGGTGTCGCGCAGAGCAACGACCGCGGAGCGACCGTTGGGAGCAAATCGCGGATGATTGTACGCGAGCGTCGGAGACCCCTTGAGCAGCAGGTCGACGTGACCGTTCGAGAGTCGCACACGCACGAGATCGCAGATGCCGTCCAGACAGCGCACGCCGATAGCGCTCTGCCCGTCGGGCGCAGGATCCGCGTCGCGCACTGCCGCGCCGTGCGTAATGCGCCGCACGCGACCGGAGCGCATGTCCCACTCGAACAGCTCCGGCCGGATCGCCCCGTCTGGCCGTGGCTCGAGGTGACTGACCAGCAAGTGCGTGCTGTCTGCAAGAAATCGGGGCATGTCGTAGCCGGTCCCGCGCGATGCGTCCAGGGTCGCCACCGGCGTTCGCGGCGCGGGAAATGGATGCACGGCGGGGACGTCGGCGGAATCACGGCTCAGCAAAGAGCGCCGCGCCTCGATGGTCGCCGAGTCGACTGGGGCGGGCCCCGTGGACCACACGACGATCCTCGTTGGTTCACCCGGTGTGCGCACTGGCACGGCGAGCCGGTGTCCGTCCGCCGACACGGCGGGGTCGCCCGTATACCATGTCAGATGCTGAAAGGTGTCTCCGCTGTCGAGTCCTGCGCCCGTGATGAGGTCTGCGGCGCGCAGCGCCTTGCCTGTGAGCTCGGCGGTGAATCGTCCATACAGCGCGTTGGGCGAGTCGCCGTAGACGCCGATGAAGGCCATGTTGAAGTCGCGCGTGACGCGCGCCGACAGGCGCCGCCAGACATTGGGGAGGCTTGCCTCACCATAGTGAGCCACCAGCCATTCCAGGAACGCGGACCCGGCGAGGTATTGCATGTCGTCGCCGAGGAACCGCGGACTGCCATCGAGTTCCGCGTAAGTGGGCAGTCGGCCCTCGATGGCCCACTGACGGAGGATCGCGGCCCGAGCCGCACTGTGCGGACGACCTCCCTCGAGCAGTCCTTCGACGTACACTGCATACGCTTCCATGACCCAGCGGGGCGCGCGGCGCGCGATAGGACCCAGCTCGACGGGTAGCACTCGCCACAACGTCCGGTCGGTGGGGTTGCGAGACGGCCAGGTCAGTTGGGCGATGTGCGCGAATTCGTGTGCGGCGAGGAGTGCCGCCCAGTCAGGCGCAGTGCCGAGATCATCCGACGGACCGGGTGGCGTGGGCCACAGCACGATCGTCGGCCAGGTGAGGATCGGCAGCGCCGCCCCATTGCTGACGTTGTACGGATCGTCGATGACCACGGTGACGCGACGGGATGGGGCGTTGCCGACCAGGCGGACGATGGGGCCCTGTACCGCTTCGAGCCGACTCGCGGCGTCGAGCGCCCAGGCCTGCATCGAATGCGGGAAGTGCAACTCAAAATGTGCAGTTTCCAACGTTTCCCAGCGCAACTCGGGGCGCGTGAACACCTGCGCCGCGAGGGGCCGCGCACACGCAGCGAGCACGAGCGGCCACGCCGCGCGGGGGACACGCATCACAGGAAGGTAGTTGTGGCCGCTGGTCGACGAGGGTGGTTCGCGCGCGGTCGCCCGCTTCGCGCGGCGACGCAATGCGTTGTCGCTACGCCGGCACGAACGTTCCCGCCGCCTTTTCTTCCTGATACCCCATGGCCTTGAGACGCGCGATCCGGACAGCCATCGGTGGATGCGTGCCAAGCAGGTCGGCCAGTCGCCCCTCGCGGCTCGACACCGCTCGGCCCAGCGGGTCGGCGATACAGAGGTGAGCGGCGCCTCCCTTGATCACGCTCGACGGGGCCTCGTTCGCCTGGATCTTCTGAAGGGCCGATGCGAGCGCGAGCGGATTGCGCGTGAACTGCGCCGACATTGCGTCCGCGAGGTATTCCCGGTCGCGACTCACGCCGAGCGCAAGGAGCCGCGTGATGAGCGGCGCGATCAACCAGCTGAGCAGCCAGAACACCAGCACGATGACGAACACGCCCCCGAGCCCCTTTTCTGAGTCGCTTGACCGCGAGAAGGACATGCGCCCGCCGCGCTGAAACAACAGGCGTCGCGCGCCATCCGACATGAGCGCAATCGCCCCGACGAGCGCTGCCAAGAGGGTCATGAGCCGCACATTGAGGTTTTTGACGTGCCCCATTTCGTGGGCGATCACAGCCTCCAACTCATCGCGTGAGCACAGGTTCAACAGCGCCGACGTGACGGCAATCGAGGCACTCGTTGCGTCACGCCCGGTCGCAAAGGCGTTGGGATCCGGGTCATCGACTATATAGATCCGCGGCGTGGGAAGGCCCGCGGCAATGGCCATCTCCTGGACCACATCGACCAGCTGTTGCTCGGCCTGGGTCGCCGGAGCGGTGATCTCACGCGCGCCTGTCGACCAGAGCACTTTCTGGGGACCTGTGCGCCACGCGTACCACGCGATCACGGCGCCCAGGCATCCGAGTGCCACGCCAAACCAGGGCACCGTGTGATGGTAGTGCCCGGGCATCGCCCCGCGCGTGGCTTCGATGGCGAGCCAGTCGCCGCCGAACCCGAGCCATGCAAAGAACGCGATGAAGGCGAGCACCAGCCAGAGCGACCGACGGCGGTTCGCCGCCTGCTGCTCGAACAGATTCGTCGTGTCGCTCATGAGGTGCTGGACGTTAGACGTTGGACGTTAGACGTTCGAGACTTCCGGAGTGGGGCCATGCACATCGCGGGGATCAACGCCCAACCTCCAACCTCTAATGTCCAAACTCTAACGTCCAACGTCTAACGTCCAACGTCCAGCCCTTTAGCTGCGCGCGGGCGTCGGTGGCGGTGCGGTCGGCGTGGGCGTTGCGGAGAGATCGACGTGCACATTCTCTCGCTCGCCCGCGTCCGTGATCTCCCAGAGCTCGGCGTGCGTCGCTCCCGCCAGGCCCGCGACGAGCACCGTCGGGAATTGCTGCTGTCGCGTGTTGTACATTGTCGCCGTGTCATTGTACATCTCGACGAGCGAACGCAATCTTGTTCTCCGTCGAGGTCAGCTCTTCCTGGAGCTGGGCGGCGTTCCCGATTGACTTGAGGTCAGGATAGGCCTCGACGACAGCCAGCAGTCGCCCCAGCGCACCGGTCAAGGCGCCTTCGGCCGCGGCGGTTGCAGCGACATTCACGCCCGCTCCGCTGCTCGCCTGCACGGCCACAGCGCGGCTCCGGGCACTGACCACCGCCTCCAGCGTGCCCTTCTCGAACTGCATTGCGCCTTTGACCGTCTCGATCAGGTTGGGGATGAGGTCGTGTCGACGCTTGAGCTGCACATCGATTTGCTTCCAGGCGTTCGCGACCTGGTTCTTGAGGCTGACCAGGCCGTTGTACGCACTGGCGACCCATATCAGCAGCGCAACAAGCGTAACCACCAGGATGAGCAGCATTTGATGTCTCGGCGTTGGGGTCTAGCGGGGCGGGGACGTGCCTGTCACCTGGTACTCGGATCCATGTGCTGGTGTTGGGCGGGCTTACGGTTTTCCCTCACCTTTCTCCGCTGGCGCTCCGATCCCGAAGCGCTCCAGCACCCACGTGAGCGGGATGACGAAAAGTGGCGTGAGGAACATCGGCAGGAGCGTATTGACCCAGATCAGCGCGACATAAAAGCAGCCAAGTCCAACTCCCATCCACACCAGTGCCAACGGCCCTTCGGTGTTCACAGAACCTCTCTCGTCCAAGTGGTTGAAGTTCGCTGGCCCCTGACCCCTGATCCCAAAACCGGCTGTCGTTAACGATATTCACCACATGACTCTGGCACCAGACGAGTCTGGCGGTCGATCGCAGACCCGGGACGACCCTATGGTCGCGGTGGGTCACGCGCTGCGCCGCGCTGGCCGGGTGGTCCTCGCCGTGTCTGGGGGCAGAGACTCGATGGCCCTGCTCAATGCGGCGGCGCGGGCCGCCCCGGCGTGTGTTGCCCTGGTCGCCACGTTCGATCATGGAACGGGTGCTGCCGCCACCGCGGGGGTCGAGTTGGTCGCACGCGAGGCGGCGAAGCATGGACTCCCCTGCCGCCAGGGCCGCGGCGCAATTGCCGACGTCCCGTCCGAGTCGGCCTGGCGCGAGCAACGCTGGTCCTTCCTGCGGAACAGCGCGGCCGATGTGGATGCGCAGACGATTGTGACGGCGCACACGCGTGACGACCAGATCGAGACAGTCATCATCCGCATCCTGCGGCACGCGGGCGCGCGCGGCTTGGCGGCGCTCGACGTCGACGGAGACGTCGTGCGACCCTGGCTTCACACCAGCCGTACCGACGTCGCCCGATACGCCGCGCGCTGGGGCGTTCGTCATGTGGAGGACCCATCGAACCACTCGAGAGCGTTTCTCCGGAATCGTGTCCGCCTGGACCTGTTGCCTGCGCTGCGCGTTGCCAATCCACGTATCGATGAGGACCTCCTCGCATTTGCAGCCAAGGCAGCGTCGTGGCGCCGGCGACTCGAACGCCTGGTCGCGGCTGCCCACCCGATGCACGTCGGCTCGGACGGCGTTGCCATTGAAGCGCAGGAGCTGGCGAGCTACGACCTCGCCTCCTTGGCAGTTCTGTGGCAGGTACTTGCAGCAGGTGCGGGTGTGACGCTCGACCGCCGCGGTACGGCGCATCTCGCCGCGTTCACGAAGACCGCGAGGGTTGGAGCCATCGCCCAGGTATCGGGGGGCTTCGAAGTGCAGCGCTCGCGATTCAGCCTCGTCGTCCGCAGGCCCGGGTATCGGCCATCCTCAGCGGACTCATCGGACGTCGACCATCGGGCGACCGCGTCATCGATCCAGTGGACCCCAGCAACCGAGCCAGGCTGAGACCGGTGGACCGCCCCGCTGCCTCGCTGTCAGATCCGCGCCTCGGCGGCCGCGCCCTCAAGCGCGTGATCTATGATGAGGCTGCAATCGCGCAACGGGTGGGCGAACTCGGCGCCGAGATCACGGATTCATATCATGATGGCGATCTGCTCGTGGTTGGGTTACTCAAGGGCAGCGTCATTTTCGTGAGCGACCTCGTCCGTGCCATCCGCCGCCCGCTGCAGATCGATTTCCTCGCTGCCGCGAGTTACGGCGCAGGGACGTCGTCAACCGGAACCGTTCGACTGGTGTATGATCCGGAGACTCGGCTGGACGGCCGACACATTCTGGTCGTCGAGGATATCGTCGACTCCGGACGGACGCTGTCGCGGTTGCTCGAGATCATTCGAACGCGGGGACCGCGATCGCTTGCGGTCTGCGCATTGCTTCACAAACGCATGGCAAGTGCGTTGCAAGAGCCAGTCAGGTTCGTCGGCTTTGACGCACCGAGCGAGTTCTTGGTTGGGTACGGATTGGACCACGCGGAGGACTACCGGCATCTGCCCTATATTGGTTCCATCTGAGGGGGCGCCACCCAACCGGTCCGGGGTCCGGGGCCCGCGGAAGAATCATCTGTGTGACGCCGCGCAGTCAGGCGTGGCAGGCGGTAGATTGCTGAGTGGGCGGCGAGGGCCGCCCGCGCCAGGCGAGGCTGGGAAACGGCTCGCCGTTGGACACGTAAGGCGCCGGTTGTCAGGACCGGTGCCGTAGGGGTCGAAATGCCAGTATTGCCATCACCACCGTCAGGGAACAACAAGAAAGGAAACTTCGGGCGATTCTCGAAGACCGTCGCCTTCTGGATTCTCATCATTGTCATTCCGATTCTCATCATGCAGTTGTCGAGCAATCGGAATGATCAGGCCGTCCCGCTCATCTATTCCCAGTACGATCAGCAGTTGTCCCTGGACAATGTGAAGCGCGTCACCATTCAGGGTGGCCGTCAGATCACCGGGGAGTTCAAGCAGAAAGTGCTGATGGGCGGAAAGGACGTGATGAAGTTCACGGTCAAGCTCCCGGTCGAGAATTCGGACGACGAGCTCAATCGCCTGCGTGCGCACAACGTCGAGATCGAGGCGAAGGAGCCCGGGCAGACATTCACGACGGTGATCGCCTTCCTCCCGTACTTGTTCCTGATCGGGTTGTGGGTGTTCCTCTTCCGTCAGATGCAGGCGGGCGGCGCGAAGGCCTTCTCGTTTGGAAAGTCCAAAGCGAAGCTCCTGACCGGCGACACGCCCAAAGTGACCTTTGCCGACGTCGCCGGCGCGGATGAGGCCAAGGTCGAGTTGCAAGAAATCATCGAGTTCCTGAAAGATCCGCAGAAATTCACCAAGCTGGGCGGGCGACTGCCGAAAGGCGCACTCCTCGTTGGACCGCCTGGCACCGGTAAGACGCTGTTGGCCAAGGCGGTGGCTGGAGAAGCGGGTCGCCCGTTCTTCTCGATGTCCGGATCGGATTTCGTCGAGATGTTCGTGGGCGTCGGCGCGAGCCGCGTCCGCGATCTGTTCGAGCAGGGCAAAGCGCACGCCCCGTGCATCATCTTCATCGACGAGATCGACGCGGTCGGTCGCCATCGCGGGGCCGGCCTTGGGGGCGGACACGACGAGCGCGAGCAGACGCTGAATCAGTTGCTCGTCGAGATGGACGGCTTCGAGTCGAATGATGGCGTGATCCTCATTGCCGCGACGAATAGGCCGGACGTGCTCGATCCCGCCCTCCTGCGCCCGGGTCGCTTCGATCGACAGATCGTCGTCGATGCGCCAGACTTGCGCGGCCGCGAGGGCATCTTGCGGGTTCATCTGCGGAACAAGCCGGTGGCCGAGGATGTGGAGATCACGACCCTGGCACGCGGAACGCCCGGCATGGCGGGCGCCGATCTCGCGAACCTCGTCAACGAAGGCGCACTGCTTGCCGCGCGGCGTGGCCACGACAAGGTCTACATGGCCGACCTGGAAGAGGCCAAAGACAAGGTCATGCTCGGTGCCGAGCGCAAGTCGATGGTGATGAAGGAAGAGGAGAAGCGGCTGACCGCGTACCACGAGGCCGGTCACGCCGTGTGTGCGATCACGGTTCCCGGAAATGATCCGCTGCACAAGGTCACCATTGTTCCGCGCGGCCGCGCACTCGGCATTGCCTTCACGCTGCCCGAAGACGACCGGGTATCGGTAACGCGCCAGCAGCTGGAGGCGCGCCTCGCGATGGCGTACGGCGGACGAGTCTCCGAAGAGCTCATCTTCGGACGCGACCGAGTGACGACCGGAGCGGCAAGCGACATTCAGCAAGCAACTGGGATTGCCCGCCGATACGTGTCGCAGTGGGGGCTGTCCGATGCCATCGGCCCGGTCCTGGTCGGCGACAACGAACAGGAGGTCTTCCTCGGCCGGGAGCTGCAACACCGGCGTGAGGTCTCTGAGAAGACCGCCCAGCTGGTTGATACCGAAGTGTCGCGGGTGATCGCGGACGCGTACGCTCGTGCCCGACAGGCACTGACGGAACACCTGCCACTCCTGCACGCCGTGGCGAGTGCGCTCTTGGAGCGCGAGACGTTGACCCGTGAGGACATCGCCGTGCTGGTGCGAGGCGAGAAGCTGCCGCCGCGATCGCCGGTGCCGCCGGTCGTACCTGCGCCCCCGGTGGTGACCCCGCTGCCGGTCGCCGAGCCTCGCCGCGCTCCGCCGCTCCTCGGCGGGCCGGAGGTCGCCCCGGCGTGAGGGCGGCATGATTCGCCGCTGAGTCCGCGCGCATGTGGCGGATCAAAGGCGGCGCAGTATCGCTCGCGCGTCCCGTGATCCTTGGGATCGTAAATGTTACCCCCGACAGCTTCAGCGACGGGGGTAATTTTTTGTCGATCTCCGCGGCAGTTGAACACGCGCGACGACTTGTTGCCGACGGGGCGGATCTGATCGATATCGGGGGAGAGTCAACGCGCCCGCAGGGCGCGGTGCGAGTCTCCGCTGACGATGAGCGCACGCGAATCCTGCCGGTCATCGAAGCGGTCCACGCACAATGCCCTGCGACCCCGATCTCCGTCGACACTGTCAAGGCGGATGTCGCCGCAGCGGCTCTTGACGCAGGCGCCGCCGTGATCAATGACGTGTCCATGCTCCGCGAAGACCCGGCGCTGGCGTCGGTCTGCGCCGCGCGCGGAGCCGGCCTCGTTTTGATGCATTCGCGGGGCGATGTGCCCACGATGGCGACGTACGAGCATGCGAAATACGGCGCGGACGTGATGGCCGAGGTCAGCACCGAATTGGAATCGCAGATTGTGCGCGCCCGAGCCGCGGGGGTCGACGCGGAGTCGATCGTTGTCGACCCCGGTATCGGCTTCTCGAAGCGAACGGTGCATTCCCTGATCGTGCTCGCCGAACTGCCCCGCATCCTGGCGCTCGGCTATCCCGTGCTCGTGGGCGTTTCGCGGAAACGCTTCATTGGAGAGATTACCGGGGTGACCGTCGCCGCGGATCGAGTCTATGGAACGATCGGAGCCAACGTCGCCGCGCTCGCGCTCGGCGCCCGGCTGTTCCGTGTGCACGACGTGCGCGCCGCACGGGAAGCGTTGGACACCGCGTGGGAGATTCTCCGACGCCGGCCTGTGACCGCGCCGGCACCGGTCGGAAGCCTGTAGATGCCGCTACCTCCCGAGCTGCGCCACCTGACGTTCGGCGTTCGCGACGCACTGGAGATCGCGATTGTCGCGTATGTGCTCTACCGCGTCCTCCTGTTGATCCACGGCACGCGAGCCGTACAAATGCTGACGGGCATTGTCGTCCTGGTGGTCGTGTACGCCTTGGCGCTCGTCGGACACCTGACGATGATCGCCTACCTGCTGCGCGTCCTGTTCACCTACGGCGCGCTCGCCGGTGTCATCATCTTCCAACCAGAACTCCGGCAGGCACTCGCCCACCTCGGCCAGTCGCGTGTCACGCGGTTCCTCCGGCGGATGGGTCCCAGCGAGGTCGCGGAGGAGGTGGTCGAGGCGTTGGAGCGACTGAGCCAGTCGGGAATGGGCGCGATCGTGGTGGTGGAGCGCGAGATGGGACTCGGCGAATACGTGGAGTCGGGGTCGGCCTTGCAGGCCAAAGTCTCGGCTGACTTGCTGGCCACCATCTTTACGCCTTACAGCCCCCTCCACGACGGGGCGGTAGTCATCCGCGCCGACACCCTGATCGGGGCCGGCTGCATCCTGCCGCTGTCGCAGGCCCAGATCAGCGATCGGTCCCTCGGTACTCGCCACCGAGCGGCGCTCGGCCTCGCCGAAGAGACTGACGCCATCGTCTTTGTCGTGTCCGAGGAGACCTCCACGATTTCCGTCGCAGTGGACGGCCGGCTCATACGTTCCGTCTCCACCGCACAGATCCGGAGCCTTCTCGAGGGGCACGGGACAACTCCCTTGGCCGAGTCGGACGCGTCAATGGTCCGCGTTGCGAACGGCGGGTCGAAAGCCGTGATCGAGAATGGCGGGGAGGGGCGCTTTCGCGCCCGAGAGGGTAGAACCACAGAAAGCAGGGAGTAAACGACCGGGGTCCCCGCGCGTCATAAGAAATGTAGGGGCGACGCATGCGTCGCCCGTCGTTGCCCGTCACCGACGACCAAGAGCGTGGCAAGGGTCCGTCGTCCCTTGCCTCAGCGTCTAACCACCGGTACTTTCGCATGTTATGCATTTTCCCGAGCTGCCGGAGCGGCTGGCGGAAGTGCGTGGTCGATTGGCGGCTGCGGTGCAACGAGGAGGACACGACCAGCGGGTGACCGTGATCGCCGTGACAAAAACGTTCGGAATCGAGGCTGTCGAGGCAGCGTGGGGCGCGGGCATCCACGACGTGGGCGAAAACCGGGTCCAGGAAGCGCTCTCCAAGATGGTAGACGTCAAGGTCCCCGTGCGCTGGCACCTCATTGGTCACTTGCAACGGAACAAGGCAAAGGCGGCAGACGCTTTCTACTTGGTCCATTCGATGGATAGTGCGCGGCTGGCGGAGGCGCTCCATGCCCGCGGGCTGGCCCGGGGCCGGCCGATTGATGTACTGGTGCAGGTGAATGTTGCGGGCGAGGCGTCGAAGTCTGGGTGGGCACCAGAGGACGTGCCAGCCGAAGCCGAGCGACTTGTCGACCTGCCTGGGGTACGCGTTCGTGGTGTGATGGTCATGGCTCCGCTGGATGCGCCGGAGGCGGTTCTCCGTGCAACCTTTGCGGGCGCCCGGACCGCACGGTCCGTTCTGGAGACGGCTGGGCACCCGGCGACGGAGTTGTCGATGGGAATGTCGAACGATTACGAGATTGCGGTCGAGGAAGGTGCCACCATGGTGCGCGTTGGGACGGCGCTCTTTGGCGAGCGTACTCACGTGGCCGCGGGACAGGCTCATGATTGACGAATCGTTCCATCTGACGCCGCTCGACGTTCGGCGCACCGACTTCCCGGCCGCCCTCCGGGGCTATGACAAGGCTCGGGTAGATGAATTCCGCGATCGGGTTGCCAATGAATTGGAGCGCCTGACGCGTATCAACCAGGAGCTCGACTCGAAGGCGAAGGGCTTTCACGAGCAGCTGCGCGCCTTCCGCGAGCGGGACAAGGCGCTCAACGATGCGTTGGTGTCGGCGCAACAGCTGCGTGCAGAAGTTCGCGAGCAGGCCGATCGAGAAGCGCAACTCATTCGCCGGGAGGCGCGGGCCGAGGGCGAGCGCATCATCGACGATGCGCGGGTCGAATTGCGTCGCATCGCTACTGAGATCGAGGGTCTGGAGCGGGCCCGACGTGCGTACCTGGCCCAGTTTCGCTCCATGGTGGCCAGGCAGCTCGCGGAGCTGGACGCGATCCCTGACCACGCCGCCGCGCGCCCAGCCAGCGCAGCCACGTCCGGCGGTCCGGCCGCAGCGGCCCCCGGCTCGGCGCCGGCCGCCGCCAATAATGTCGTCTCGCCCGCGCCGGTCGCGCCGCCACCACCCCCACCCCCCGGAACGCCTCCTGCCAATGGAGCGGACGGCTTGCGCGTACCGGCTCCAACGCCGGCGTGGTTGAACAGCGTCCCTGGAGAATGACGGTCTCGTCGTCGAATGCTGTCGGTGGTGGTGCGGTGGATCAGGGAGTCGGTCGTGTGGAGGACGTCTCGTTGCACACCGCAGCCCGCATCGCGGAAGCCACCCGCGTTGTGCGTGCTCGCTTTGCACGCACACCACGCGTCGCGCTGGTCCTCGGCACGGGCCTGAGCGGACTGGCCGACTCGATCGACGTGGAAGCCAGGATCGAATACGGAGCTATTCCCTGGTTTCCGCTGTCGACCGTCGAAAGCCACAAGGGCCGCTTGCTGTGCGGTACGCTGCGGGGACGAACGGTCATCGCCATGCAGGGTCGCTTCCATCGCTATGAAGGGTATTCCTTGCAACAGGTGACGTTCCCCGTGCGCGTGCTGCGCGCGCTGGGAGCTGAGATCTTGATTGTGTCCAACGCGTGCGGCGGCATGCGCGCGGACTGGGCGCTCGGTGACCTGATGCTGATCGGCGACCACATCAATCTTCTCGGCGACAACCCGCTGATCGGCCCCAACGATGACACCTTGGGTCCTCGCTTTCCGGACATGTCGGCACCATACGACGCCGAACTGCGGAGCCTCGCGCGCCGGGTAGCGACCGATCAAGGCATTACCGTGCGGGAAGGCGTCTACGTGGCAGTGACCGGCCCGAACCTCGAGACACGCGCCGAGTATCGCTGGCTGCGAGGCATGGGCGCGGATGTGGTGGGAATGTCCACGGTGCCGGAAGTCATCGTGGCCGTCCACGGCGGGCTCCGCGTCTTGGGGATTTCTGTGATCACGGATCAGTGCGTCCCCGAGACGCTCGAGCCGGCATCGCTTGGCCGCATTCTCGCGGTGGCGGCCGCCGCTGAGCCACGCCTCACGGCGGTCGTCGCCGGGGTCGTGGAGCAGCTCTGACGATAACGGCGCCTACCCCGTGACTGCCGTGGCCCAGGAGACTCGCCGGTTTCGGTTGCTGCCTGCCGACTGGCCGAGCCTCGAGACGGAGATGCTCTCCCGGTGGGAGGCCGAGCATCTGTTCGTGAAGTCGCTGGAGGCTGCGGAGGGCCGCCCGCCTTTCGTCTTTTACGAGGGGCCGCCAACGGCCAATGGCCGCCCCGGCATCCATCACGTGTTCTCGCGGACACTCAAGGACCTGGTGTGTCGGCATCGCGCCATGCGTGGGTTCTACGTGCCGCGGAAGGCTGGATGGGACACGCACGGGTTGCCTGTCGAGATCGAGGTCGAAAAGTCACTCGGGATCACCGCCAAAGCGCAAATCGAAGCCCTGGGCGTTGCGCGATTCAATGAGCTCTGCCGTGAGAACGTGTGGAAGTACCGCTCGGACTGGGAGCAGTTGAGCGAGCGGATCGGATACTGGCTGGATTACAGCTCGCCGTACATCACCTACGCTGCCACCTATATCGAGAGCGTATGGTGGGCCCTCGCGACCCTGTGGCGCCGCGGGTTGCTGTATCCCGGCCACAAGATCCTGCCCTACTGCCCGCGGTGCGAGACAGCGCTCTCGAGCCACGAGCTTGCACTGGGGTATCGCGATGTCCAAGACCCGAGCGTCTACGTCGCGCTCGATCTCATCGACGCGGGTCGCCGTATTCTGGTGTGGACGACGACACCGTGGACCCTGGTATCGAATACGGCCTTGGCGGTCCATCCGGAGCTCGAGTACGTCGAGCTGCGACTTCGGACTGGCGCGGATCGCCGGACGTTGATTCTGGCGGAGGCGCGCCTGGGAGCGGTGCTCGGGCCGGATCACGCCGACGAATGGGAGACCGTGCGACGGATGCGCGGGTCGGAGCTTGTCGGCCTCCGCTATCGTCGTCCCCTCGATTGGGTGCCGTATCCACCGACGGGCGACCACGAGCTCATTGTCGGTGAGTCCTTCGTCACTGCCGAAGACGGCAGCGGGATCGTGCACTTGTCACCGGCATTCGGTGCCGACGACTACGCCGCTGGCCAGCGATATGGCCTCGCGTTCGTTCAACCAGTCACCAATCGCGGGGCCTTCGCGACGACAGTCCCTGTGGTCGGTGACTTGTTCGTCAAGGAGGCGGACAAGGCCATCATCGTCGAATTGCGGAAGGCGGGCCTGCTCTGGAGAGCGGATCGCGTCGCGCACGCGTATCCCCATTGTTGGCGGTGCGGCACCCCGCTCCTGTACTACGCGAGGTCGTCCTGGTTCGTGCGAACGACCGCCTACCGCGACGCCATGCTCGCGCGCAACGCGCGGGTCGGATGGCACCCGCCGGAGACGGGAGCGGGCCGGTTCGGAGAATGGCTCGCCGGCAACATCGACTGGGCGATCTCGCGGGATCGGTATTGGGGCACCCCGCTCCCCGTGTGGGTGTGCGATCGGGACGCGACGCACGTGGAGGTCGTTGACAGCTTTGCCATGCTGGCCGAGCGCCTCGGCCGCCCGCTGCCGAACGACTTCGACCCGCACAAGCCGACGGTGGACGGATATCACTGGCCATGCCGGACATGCGCCGCGGGCTCGGAGACGCCCGGCACACTGCACCGCGTCAGCGAAGTCATCGACGCGTGGTTCGATTCCGGTTCGATGTCGTTCGCCCAATGGCATTATCCGTTCGAAAATCAGGAGCGCGTCGCCCGGCAGTACCCGGCCGATTTCATCTGCGAAGGCGTCGATCAGACTCGCGGATGGTTCTACTCGCTGCTCGCCATCGCCACGGGGCTCGGGAACGCCCTGCCGCATAACGAGGATGGGGCGAGCGCACCGTATCGGAATGTCATCGTCAACGACTTGGTGCTCGACGCGCAGGGTCAGAAGATGTCCAAGAGTCGGGGCAACGCCGTCGACCCCTGGAGCGTGATCCAGGAGCATGGCGCCGACGCGATCCGGTTCTTTCTCATCGAGGCGAGCCAGGTGTGGGTCCCGCGACGCTTCGACGAGCAGGGGATCCGTGATTCAGCTGGGCGCCTGTTGATCACGCTCAAGAACACGTACGATGGCATCTTCGCCCAATACGCCAACTTCGGTTGGTCGCCATCGGGGCAGGATCCAGCCATCGCGGATCGCCCGGCGCTAGACCGCTGGATCCTGTCTCGTCTTGCGCATGTGGAGCGCGAGGCGGATGACTACCTGGAGCACTACGAGCCGACGCTGGCGGCGCGCGCCGTCCGACAATTCATCGACGACGACGTCTCGAAGTGGTACGTGCGTCTGTCGCGAGCAAGGTTCTATGATGTCGAACCGGCCGATTCGCGCTCGGGGTTTGCGACGCTCCACGAGGTGCTGACAGTCACCAGTCGGCTGCTGGCCCCAATCATGCCCTTCGTGACGGATTGGCTGCACCGAGAGTTGGTGGGCACGTCGGTCCATTTGGCGCCCTACGTCCGTGCGGACGCTGGGGCGGCAATCGACGACGCACTGGAGAGTGCAATGGCCGACATCCGGCGGCTGGCCACCCTTGGCCACGCCGCCCGGGAGACCGCCAAGATCAAGACCCGACACCCCCTGTCGCGCCTGGTATGCGTTGTGCCGAGAGCGGCCGGAGCGCGTTTGGAGGGCCTGCAGGCTCTGGCGCCGCTCCTCCAAGCCGAGCTCAACGTCAAGCGAGTCGAATGGCTTTCGTCGGGCGACTCGTTGGTACGCCTGAGCGGTAAGGCTAACTTTCGCAGTCTGGGCAAGAAGTTCGGCAACCGCACTCCCGAGGCGGCACAGGCGGTCGCTCAATTGACGAGCGATCAGCTGCGCGCTTTTGAGGAAGGCGGACAGCTCGTGATTCGGGTCGGAACAGATGATCGGGCATTGGATCGCGAGGACGTCATCATCACGCACGGGGCGGCGGGAGACCTCGTCGTGCAGGAGGGCGACGGGTATCTCGCGGCGATCGACCCGCGGGTAACTCCCGAGCTGGCCGCGGAGGGGTTGGCCCGGGAGCTGGTGAGTGCGATTCAACGGCTGCGAAAGGATTCGGCATTCGCTGTCAGTGACCGGATCCGGCTGCTTGTCGTCGGGGTGCCGACTGTGGCCGCGGCGGCCACCGCGCACCGCGAGTGGATCGCGCACGAGGTGCTGGCGCGCGAGGTGGTGATCAGGGAGGTACCCCATCTCGACCCGGCGACCGGAACGGGACCGAGTACGGGAACGCAGGATCGGCTTCAGGGATTTGACGCGGTGCGCTCGCTCGACCTCGACGGACTGAGCGTGCGGATTGCCATCACCAGGGAAGTGGACTCATGACGACACCGACTGACGTGACCACGAGCAAGAAATTCAAGCCGATGTCGAAGAAAATGCTGGCTCACTTCGAGAAGCGGTTGCTCGAAGAGCGGAAGCGCGTGCTCAAGGAGCTGGGCAACTACACCGAGACCTTCGGCGCCACTCCTCAAAGTGCTGATGGCGATCTCAGCTCGTATTCCTTTCACATGGCCGATCAGGGCACGGATGCCATGGAACGGGAGAAGGCGTTTCTTTTCGCAAGTCAGGAAGGGCGCTTCCTGTGGCATATCGACGAGGCGCTGCGCAGGCTCTACAGGGCACCCGAGACCTTCGGACGGTGTCATAACTGTGGTGAGGAGATTGCATTTGAGCGCCTCGATGCGCTCCCGCACGCGCGCTACTGCTTCGCCTGTAAACAGCGTGAGGAGGACGGGAAGCGGTGATGTGGATTTCTGACCAGTGACAATGAACGAAGCAGCAGAGTCGTCGAAGCGGCGGTTGTTCTGGATTGTGGCGGCTGCCATCGTGGTGGCTGACCTCGTCACGAAGGCGTTCGCCGTATCATCGCTGACGATGGGATTCCCGCATGACGTCGTCGGCTCGGTGGTACGCCTGAATCTCGTGTACAATCCCGGCGCCGCATTTGGTATCAACTTCGGTCCGTCCTCGCGGTGGATCTTCCTCGCCCTCACCCTCGCGGCTCTGGGGATCCTCGTCCGTCTCTACCGGGCGACTCGCGCCGGCGACGTGGCGCGCACGTTGGCCGTGGCGCTCGTGGCGGGCGGAGCGGTCGGGAACCTCGTCGACCGGATTCGATCGGCCGTGGGCGTCGTCGATTTCATCGACATCGGTGTCGGCTTCCATCGCTGGCCCACGTTCAACGTCGCGGACATGGCCGTGACGACCGGGGCGTTCCTGCTCGCGTGGGTGCTGTGGATGGAGGACCGCACGCGCGAGCGACACGTCGCGCCCGTCCCTGAGATGTAGTTACGGGCGAACTGACGAGCGGACGCCAGATCGCATTCGTAGTTGCCCCAGACGCCAGCGGCCGGCTCGACATGCTGGTGGCCTCCGCGGCGGGGATCTCCCGCACGCAGGCCGCCACGCTGATCGCAACCGGCTGCGTAGCGGTCGGAGGCCGTCGCGAAAAGGCCAGCTACAGGCCCAAGCCGGGCGAGCACATTACCGTCGCCGTCTCCGTCGCCCGCGTGCGCACGCTGGTCCCGGAATCGATTCCACTCCGCATCGTGTACGAGGATGCGGATCTCCTGGTCGTCGACAAGGCGGCGGGCATGGTCGTGCACCCCGCTCCCGGCCATTGGAGTGGCACGCTGGTCAACGCGCTTCTGGGTCGGCAGGGCGAACCGGCCATCTCCAATGCAATCGATCCGACCGAGCCGCCGGGTGGTCCGATCGCGCGCGCCGGCCTCATTCATCGGCTGGACAAGGACACCTCAGGCCTCTTACTGGTCGCCAAGACGGAACAAGCGCACCGGCGACTGAGCTCGGCCATGGCCGAGCGACAGATCCGACGACGGTACGCCGTCTTGGTGTGGGGGCACCTCCGCGAAGACCGACTCACGATCGAGCAGCCGATCGGTCGGGATCCCCGAGACCGAAAGCGGATGGCGATCGTCAGTACGGGACGGCCGGCACGGACGGATTTCGTGCGGCTGGCGCGATTCGACTCGGTTGACTTGTTGCGCGCTCGGCTGCTCACGGGCAGGACGCACCAAATCCGTGTACACCTGGCGGCGGCGGGGCACCCGGTCGTGGGTGATGATACCTACGGTGGGGGCAGGGAACGCCGGCTCGTAGGGCTGCCGCCGCGACGGCACTTCCTGCACGCTGCGTGGCTGCTGTTTCGTCACCCGATTACGGGGGAGCCGATGGACTTGCGGTCGCCGCTACCAAGTGACCTCGAGACGTCGCTGGCTGCTGTCGCAGGGCAGTCTGGAGCGGATGACCGCCGGATTTGGAAGGGGGATGGTCTTGAGGACTGGGGCTTCTACCGAGCCGACGACTGACGCGTCCGCGGACGCCGCGGGCGCCGCCGGCGATCAGGAAGATGCGGAGCAAGGTGGCGCACTCCACGCCCTGGGCAACTCTGCCGATGCCCCGCGCTTGCTCGTGTTCACCGCTGCGGGCCGAACGTGCGCGTGTGAGTTGACCGCGGTCCGGGAGATCATCCCGCACCGGCGTGCGACGCGACTGCCTGGCGCGCCGTCGTTCGCTGTGGGCCTGATCAATCTCCGAGGATCCATTGTCACGGTACTGGATCTCGGTATTCGACTCGGCGGCCGCGCTGTGGATGTGGAGCGCGGCTCGATCGTCCTCGTGGACCACGGGTCGAGGGTGGTGGGCTTGGCGGTCGACGAGCTGCGCGACGTCCAGCGCGTGTGGCGATCGTCGATCGAGCCGGCCAATGCCGAGGCCGAGCAAGAGGGATTCGTGCGAGGGATGTTGAGGGCAGCGGGCGAGGTCGCCGCGCTGTTGGACGTGAGCCGCATCGTCGCTGATGCCCTGGGATCGGCGACGTACCGCCAGCATAACAGCCTGGAGTGATCGTGAGCCATTCAGTCCTCATCTGCGACGATGCCATTTTCATGCGCACCATGGTCGGTGATATCCTGCAGCAGGCGGGATTCGACATCGTCGGCGAGGCCGAGACCGGTCTGCAGGCGGTCGAGAAGTACAAGCAGCTTCGCCCGGACCTGGTCACCATGGACATCGTGATGCCCGACATGGGCGGGATCGATGCGGTCCGGGAGATCACGAAGTTCGATCCCCAGGCCAAGATCCTGATGTGCAGCGCCATGGGACAGCAGGCGCTCGTCGTCGAGGCCATCCAGGCAGGCGCCCGGGATTTTGTCGTGAAGCCCTTCCAGCCCAGTCGCGTGCTGGAAGCGGTTCAGCGCGTGCTCGGGTAGGGGTGACGATGCGTCGCCCGTTGTTGGTCGGGTAGGGGCGACGCATGCGTCGCCCCCGTTCGGACGAGTAGCCGTCCGGGCCACCTGGCCTCCCACGTATGGACGCAGCGCAATACGCCGATCTCTTCCTGACCGAGAGTCGTGAGCACCTCTCGGCCATCAATCTCGCCCTACTCGACATTGAGCGCGGGCTGACTGCGAATCCGCCCGCCAGTGACGAGGTCGCGGCGGGCGCTGGGTCCGAGGGCGGTGGAAGAAGCGAGGGCATCGCCGCCGCTGTGGCGTCGCTGTTCCGGGCCGTTCACACGATCAAGGGAATGAGCGCCACGCTGCGCTACGACGCCGTGGCGGCTCTTTCGCACGAGCTCGAAACGCTCCTCGACCGACTGCGCCGTGGAGAGCTCGCGCCGGACGCGAATCTCATGAATATCCTGTTTGCTGCCGCGGATCTGCTCGAAACGTCGGTCGAGCGGGCTGTAGCAGGCCAGCCGGACGACCCTCGGCTCGAAGAGGTCGTTGGTCGCATTCGAGACGCGGCGTCCGGGGGGCCGGAACCGGCGACCGGCCGCGTCGCGCCGCGGCGCAAGGCGTCTCGTGCCAAGCGCGTGGCGCCCGCTCGTCGATCACGAACGGGCGCCAGCCGTACCGCGCGAGGCAAGGCGACCAGGCAGCGGGTGTCGACACCTGCGGCGCGAGATGACGCCGTGGGCGGAGCCGAAACCATCGTGCGGATCCACCTGGCCGCTTCAGCGACGTTCCGTGCGGCACGGGCCGCCGTGGCTGTGCAGCGCGCGCGGTCGCTCGGGGACGTGATCGGGGTGAGCCCTGCTCTGGAGACCGTGCCCGCGGATGGTCCGGGGCCGGATGTGATCGAGATCCGTCTGCGTACGCAGGCGAAGACAGCGGCAATCGTGGGGCAGATCGAGGGGGCGGGGGACATCGCGCGCGTCGAGGTGCGTCGCGATCGAGCCCATGGTGGTGCGCGACCGGGCCGCCGTTCCGGAGCCGCCCCGCACTCTGCTAACGGTAACGGCGAAAGCGGCCCCGATGGCATCGCGCGAACGCGACATGTGCGAATCGATTTGCGGCGGTTGGACGCGCTCATGGATTTGATCGGCGAGTTGGTCATCGCGCGTGGCCGTCTCCTCGAGCTCACGAGCACCGAGGGAGAGTCCGCGCTGAGCGAGGCGGTCGCCGATGCGAGTCGGTTGATCGGAGACCTGCAGGAGGAGATCATGACCTGCCGGATGGTGCCCGTCTGGCAGGTCTTCGACCGATTCCCTCGTCTGGTACGCGACACCGCTCAGGTGCTCGGGAAGCAGGTCAGTTTCCAAGTCGAGGGCAAGGACATCGAGCTCGATCGGTCGATGCTCGACGAGATTGGAGATCCGATTGTGCACCTGCTGCGAAATGCGTTGGATCATGGCATCGAGCTGCCGGACACGCGGGTTGCCGCCGGCAAGCCTCCCCTGGGTCAGTTGACGCTGAGCGCGGCGCGCGACCGGTCTGCCGTCCTGATCCGCGTCACGGACGATGGGCGCGGGATCGACCGAAACAAGGTGCTCGTACGTGCGCTTGAGTCCGGGCTCGTGGAGCCTGGGACGACCGCCCTCAGTGACGACGAGGTGATCCGGTTAATCGCACGCCCGGGCTTCACGACGGCCGAAGAGGTGACGGACGTGTCGGGCCGTGGCGTCGGCATTGACGCGGTCCAGGCCAGGGTCCGGGCGTTGGGTGGCTCCATTGACATCAAGAGTGCGGCCGGTGAGGGGACCACCGTGACCGCACGGCTGCCGCTGACCCTCGCCATCATGCGGGCGCTGCTCGCCCGCGTCGGCGCAGAGGCCTATGCCTTTCCCATGGCCCACGTCGACGAAACGGTTGGTACAGAAGGGGCGAACTATGCGGCCGTGCGCGGTCGCCCGGTGATCGTGATCCGGGGGGAGGCAATTCCCTTCGTCAGGTTGCGTGATCTGGTCGGACTCGAGCCGGCCCCGGGCCCGGTGCCGACCCCCGATCCCGAGCAGCATGTCATCGTCGTCGAGTCGGGTGGCCACCGGAGCGCGGTCGCGGTCGACGAGCTGATGGGGCAGGCCGACATCGTCGTGAAGCAGTACGACCACGTGCGTGGCGGTGCGGCGTTGTTCAGCGGAGCCACCGTCCTCGGGGACGGAGCGCCCGCCTTGATCGTCGATGTGAGCAGCCTTTTCTAGGCCGACCAGCGGGAGCCGCTACGCATGGAAGACATTCGTTCGCTGAAGGCGCACCAACTCGATGCCCTCCGGGAAGTCGCCAACATCGGTGCGGGTCACGCGGCGACCGCCCTGTCGCAGATGACCGGAGGCACGATCATGATCAGCGTGCCGACGATCAACATCGCCCGGCTCGAGGACGTGCCGCCCCAGATATCGGGCCCCGAAGAGCCGGTCGCGGCCGTGCTGATGAACATGCTCGGTGACCTGAGCGGGCGGACATTGCTGGTGTTCCCCCACCCGACCGCGGTGCGCCTGTCGGAGATCATGCTGAGCCGCCCGCGTGGGGGGGAATTCCAGCTGGGTGAGATCGAGCAGTCGGCGATCAAAGAGGCTGGAAACATCCTGAGCGGCGCCTACCTCAACGCGCTCAGTGAGTTCATGGGCCTGATGCTCCTGCCGTCACCCCCCAGTCTCGCCGTGGACATGTCGAGCGCGGTGTTGACGACGGCGTACCTGCAGTTCGGGACGGATCGCGACTATGTGTTTTGCGTCGAGACGGAGTTCTTCATGCAGGAGCTGAAGGAGCGCTTGCGCGGCTTCTTCCTGCTTCTGCCTGACGTCGCCTCGCTCCACGCGATCCTGCGCGCTGTCCGCGTCGCCTGACGCGAGCGCGGGGGCGCTGGCGTGACCGCAACGCGTCCGAACAACCTGCTCTCTGAACGAGACCGCGAGGTCCTGCGGTCGTTCGCACGGCGCATCGATCCGTCCGACGCCGGCGCGCACAACAACCTCGGAGTCCTCTACTACCACAAGGGGCTGTATGAGGAGGCCGTCGCCGCGTTTACGCGAGCGCTCGAGCTGGACTCGAAGATGCGCGTGGCGCAGCGCAATCTGGAGATCGCGTACTTCAGCACCGGCTACTACGATCGTCGCGTTGCAACGCTGCGCGACCGGCTGCGTGCCGCGCCGGAGGACCGGGACGCTCGGTGGGAGCTGGGTCGGGCGTACAGCCTCCTCGGCCGGTTCCCGGAATCCACCGCGGAATTCGTCGAGCTGCTCAAGCACCATCCCAACGATCTTGGCGCCCTGGTCCAGTTGGGACTGGCGGAAAAATCGTCGGGTGACCTCGAGCAAGCCCAGGGCTGGTTCGAGCGGGCACTCGCGTTGGATCCCGAAAGTCCCGTCATTCTCTTCTACATCGGCGAGGTCCTGTACAATCGCGGCTTGAACGACGAGGCCCTGGTCGCGCTCGAACGCGCCATCGCGGCGCATCCTGACAACCCGGATGCGCACTACCTGATGGGCTTCGTGCTGGGTGACATGGGTCGTCACGAGGAAGCTCGCCAGGCAACCAAGCGTGCCGTGCAGCTCAACCCGGCGCTGTCGAGAGCGCAGACGAATCTCTCGCTCGACGAGTCGGCACTCGCCAAACCGGCGCCCGCATCCGAGGCGACGAATCGGCTGACGGAAGCCGGGATGACCGTGGCCGACGAGGGCGCGCTCGCGCATTTCAACCTCGGGCTCGCCTTTCGGCAGAAAGGCTATTATGCCGAAGCGTTGCGTGAATACGAGCTCGCGCTCACACGCGGGGAGGAGCGGGGCCTCGTCCAGCAGGCGATCGCCGAAGTGCACCTGCTCCGACGGGACGTCACCGGCGCGGTGGCGGCGTACGACGTGCTCCTCGTCGACCACCCGACGAGTCCGAAGCTGTGGAACGAGCGCGGCGTGGCTCTCCACCAGGATGGCCGCTACGAAGAGGCTGCACACAGCTACCGGCGTGCGATCGACTGCGACTCGCACTACGCGATCGCCCACAACAATCTCGGCGTGGCGCGCTATCACGCGGGTGAGCCGGACGCCGCGGCGGAATCGTTCGGCGCTGCCTTGCAGCTGGTGCCCGGGTTCGCGCACGCGCGCTTGAACCTTGCACTCCTGCACTTCAAGGCCAAGCGCCTCCCGGCGAGCTTGGAGTCGTACCGCCGGGTGTTGGCGGACGAGCCGGAAAATGCGGCGGGGTGGAATGGAGTAGGACTGGTCCTGACGGAACTGCGCCGGTTCGACGAAGCGCGCAATGCCTTCGCCCGCGCAGTACAGAGCAACCCAGGGTACGCGGAGGCCCGCTACAACCTGAGTTTCGCGCTGTCGAATCTCGGCGAGTTCGACGCCGCCCTGCGCGAGACGAAACGCGCAATCGAGCTCGATCCGTACTACGTGCCGCAAAAATTCGAGCTCGCGATTGACTTTCAGTATGAGCATCCCGAGTTCTCGATCGTGCCGGATCTGGGGGGCGCCGCCCGGGCCGACGAGCATGCCATCGCCGATTTCGCGTTCGACGCGTCGCTCCTCGACTCGCTGTTCACGTCGCTGACCCCAGCGGCTGGCGTCGAAGCGGTGCAGCCCCTCGGTCCCGACCCCTACGGCATTGCGCTCGACTACCTGTCGAAAGGGATGTACGAGCGCGCGACCGCCGAGGTCAGTCGCGCGTTGCTCCGCGGAGCCGATCGCGCGATCGGCATGACGATCCTCGGCGACGTGTTCCTGCGGCAGGGTCTGCAGGGCGAGGCGTTGGATCGATACCGGGATGCGCGCCGGACGAATCCCGGCGCCCCTCGAGCGCTCGCCGGCGAAATTCGGGCGCTCGTCGCGCTCGGGCGCGGTGCGGATGCTCGATCCGCGGCCGATGAGCTCCTGCGCGTGGCTCCGAGCGATACCGATGCACTGCTGGCCGTCGCGGCCGCACGGGCGAGTGCCGGCGATCCCACCGGCGCCCTCGCGTTGCTCGAGACCGCCAAGGGCCTCACGCCGGAGCGAGCCGACGTGCTGCACGCCGTCGGTGATGTGAGCCGGGACGCCGGTGACAAGGCAAACGCCGTCGCCGCCTATCGTGCTGCCCTGGCCCTCGACCCGGAGCGCGCGGTCATCCGCTACGAGTTGGCACGGTTGCTCGCCGCGATGGCCAACGTGGCAGACGCCGAAGCGGAGCTCCTCGCGGCACTGGAACAGGTCCCCACGTACGCCCACGCCACGCTCGCGCTGGCCGATCTGTGGCGCACCGCTGGTCGCACCGCTGATGCGATCGACCTGCTCGTCGGGTTGCTCGAGCGCGACCGGTCACACGTCGATGGGTTGTTGGTCTTGGGAGAGCTGCTGTTCGATGCCGGACGCCGGCGCGACGCCGCCCGCGTGTTCGCCAGGCTCCTCGTGGTCGACCCGGCGCACCCCGGCGCGCTGTATTACAGCGGCGCACTCCTCGCCGATCAGCACCGCTATCGAGAGGCGATTGAGCGCTGGGATGCGGTGATCGCCGCGCAGCCGGACGGGCCGTTCGGTCAACGCGCGCGCCGGGATCGGCGAACTGCGAGGGACCTCGCACACATCTTCGTGCGGCGGCAGGAGACGCAGGGCGGTGGGATGGGCGCGGCGCAGGCGGAGCTCGCGTTCGGGAGGGCCAGCTAGTGCCGATTGAAGGCGCCCTTCGCGAGCTGAGTATCCATGATGTGTTCCAGCTGCTGGACCTGAGCCGGAAGACGGGTGCGCTGCGGGTGACCTCGGAGTTGCGTGACAATGAGGGCATCGTGCTCTTCGATCGCGGGCGGATTGTCTCGGCGACGGTGCGCAGCAGCCCGCACCCGCTCGGCGCCATGCTCGTGCGGGCAGGTCGGATCAGTGAATCGGAGCTCGCATACGCGCACCAGCTGCAAGCGGAGGGCGACAGCCGGCGCCTCGGCGAGATCCTCTTGGCGATAGGCGCGATCGGCGCGAGAGAGCTGGAGCGCCAGGTGCGGCTCCAGATGGAGACCGTCGTCTTCGAGCTCATGTCGTGGCGGGACGGGTTCTTCTCCTTCGAGGAACGCGACGTCAGCGACGCCGTCGTAGAAACCCCCATCCATGTTTCGACGGAATCGCTCCTGATGGAGGGAGCCCGCCGCATTGACGAGTGGTCGCGCATGGCGGACCGCATCCCGACGCTCGATGTGGTGCCCGTCCTCGCTGCCGTTCAGGAGGACCACGCCACGTTGCTGGACCTGCTCCCAAGCGAATGGGAAGTGCTGGCAGCGATCGATGGGACGAGCGACCTCCGGGGAATCGCGGGCTCGCTCGGACGCAGCGAATTCGATGTGGCGAGAGTCGTCTACGGCTTGCTGTCGACCGGCGTGGTTGCGCTCGATCCTCGCGCCATGAACGGACGGACCCCGACCGGCGTGCCGCTCGCAGCCGACCCGGAGTCCACGCTGGCCGCTGCTCGCCGTGCATTGACCGCAGGCGTACCAGAGGAGGCGCTCCAGGGCGCTCGTCAGATCATTGGTCTCGATCCTTCCTGTGTGGAGGCCCGCCTGCTTGCGGCCCGTGCGCTGCGGCGACTCAGGCGCTTCGGGGATGCGGCGGAGGAGATCCGACGCGCGTTGGAACTCGCCCCCGACCATCCTGGCCTGTGTCTCGAGCAAGGGTTCGCCGCCTTGAGCCGGGGGGACTTCCACGGCGCCGCGACGAGCTGGGAGCGGTATCTCCGGCTCACGCCGGCCAGTGGGCCTGACGCGGAGGGCGTGCGCGAGGCGGTGGCATTGGCATCCTACCTGCGCGGCTTCCTGGAGGCCTATACCGGTGGCTGACGACATCGACCGATGGAGCGAGGAACTCGCCCGAGACCCGGGCAGCGGCGTGTTCATTCCTCTGGCGGATGCGCTGCGCCGTCGCGGGCAACTCGATCTGGCCTTTCGCGTCGCGACCCGCGGGCTGGCGCGACGACCCTATGATGGGGATGCGCACGACCTGCTCGCTCGCATCTGGGCGGATCGCGGCGACGTTGAACGCGCCATGGATGAGTGGAGCATCGCCCTGCAGTGTGCCCCGACACACGCCGGTGCGCTCAAGGGCATGGGCTTCGCGTGCTATCAAGCGGGTCGACTGGCCGATGCGGAGCGCTATCTCGTGGAGGCAGCCGCGATCGACCCCGACGACGTCAGCATCCGCACGGCACTCGTTCGCGTCCGGCAGCTGGCGCCGGCGGTACAGCCAGCGGGAGCGGAAGGCGAGGTGCGCCTCAATGGCGCGGACCATCGCGACGCGATCGGGCCGAGCGACGTCGCACCCATGGTGCCGGCTGACGGAGCTGCGACGGCACCGGAGCGTCGGGCGCCCGGCCGCCGCGTCGATCCCCGACTCGTTTTCGCGGAACACCTCGATCCGGCTGATCAAGCGGCGCTCCTGGTCGACGCGGACGGGCTCGTGCTGGCGGGGAGTTACGTGGTGGCCGATGGTCGGGATGTCGCGCAGGAGGTTGGTGCGGCGTTGAGCGGTGTGAGCGACGAGGCGCGGCGTGCGATGCGCCACCTCGGGCTCGGAGCCTGGAGCTCCCTGGTGTTCGAGGCGGAGGCTGCGACGGTCGGCATGGCCCCGGTTGCGGTTGGTTCCACCGACCCATCCGGTGCAACGGACGGCGTGGCATTCGTGGCGGCGGGCCCGTCGGTGCCGCTCGGGCTGGTCCGCCGGCTGTTGGCGCGCGTCGCTACCTGCGCCCAGGAATGGCTCGGACGCGACAGCCCGGGAGCGGATCGATGAATTCTCCCTTCCTCGATCTGCTGCTCGGGCTCGCGAGGCATTGGGGCGTGCAGGGCGGTCTGGTCGTCAGCGAACGCGACGGAATCGTGGTGGACGCCCACGTCCAGATCGGTGTGCGTACAAGCGTCGTCGCGGCGCTGGCGGCGTCCATCTATCGCAAGGCACGACAGTCCGCCGACGCTGCGGGGCTTGGCGGGGTGACCTACCTCGAGCTCGTCGCGGCGAGTGGGAGACTGTGTATGGCGGGGCGCGACGATCTGGTGATCGTCGTGATCACCGACGCTCGGGCAACGGCCGGTCTCCTGCGAACGGCCGTCCTTCGCGCCTGCGAGACGCTGGCGTGACGACCGCCGTCGTCGAGAAGTGGATTGAAGGCCCTCTGCGGCAATTCGTCGAGGATGCGCATGTGTTGCTCGCTCTCATTCTGACGCCAAGCGGCCAGGTCCTCGCGCAACACGGGTTCTCCCGGGCCGTCGATGTCATGTCGGCCTGCGCGCTCGCGGCGGCGATTCATGCGTCGGGCGGCGAGCTGGGTCGTCAATTACAGGGGCGGCCGTTTGGCGGGTTGCACCATTCCGGTACGGCGCGGCAGTTGTTCCTCGCAGCAGCCGAGACGCGGCGGGGTCTCTTGCTGTGCCTCACGGTCTTTGACGAGGCCACGTCGTTTGGCCTCGTGCAGCTGTACTTCGATGAGTTGCGGATGCACCTGGCTGCCGCCGCGCCTGCAACGGAGACGCTGCCACCCGCCGTCCTGGCCGAGACCTTCGAGCAGGATCTCGACCGCAATCTCGCTCTCCTCTTTCGCCGATAAGCCCGTGCCGCTCGTCAACTACGCCACGCGCGAGATCACGTGCAAGATCGTCTACTACGGCCCTGGGCGGTCGGGGAAGACGACCAACCTGCACTACATCTACGGGCAGGTCCCGACCGATCGCAAAGGGCGGATGGTGTCGCTCGCGACCCAGACGGACCGCACGTTGTTCTTCGATTTTCTCCCCCTCGATCTCGGCACGATCTCCGGTTTCACGACCAAGATCCAACTGTATACCGTCCCTGGTCAGGTCTACTACCAGACGACGCGCAAGCTCGTGCTGCAGGGCGCGGACGGCGTGGTGTTCGTGGCGGACAGTCAGGCGCGCCAGCTCGAGGAGAACATCGAAAGCCTGCAGGACTTGCACGCGAACCTGGCGGAGCACGGCATGGATGCGCGGGTCGTGCCCCTGGTGCTGCAATACAACAAGCAGAATCTTCCCGCTGACCTCATCCTCGACGTCGCGGCACTCGACGACGCGCTCAACTTTCGGAACGTGCCGTCGTTCCCGGCCGATGCGCTCCACGGACCCGGGGTATTCGAGACGCTCCGCGGGATTTCCGAGCTCGTGCTGAAGCGATTGAGTGGCCCGGGCCGGACCGTGGGAGCCGGAAGAAGCTCGTCACCGGCGGCCGCCGGTACGCGGCGCTAGCGAGTCACGTCGGTGCAGCTGGACGAGCGATATCGCTTCGACAACTTCGTCGTTGGCTCCGCCAACCGGCTGGCGGCAGCCGCTGCCCGAGCTGTGGCCGAAGCGCCGGGCACGACCTACAACCCGCTCGTGATCTACGGGGCGACGGGGCTGGGGAAGACGCACTTGCTCGGCGCCATCGGTAGCCACGCCGCCAGCCTCCAGCCCGGCCTGCACGTCGACGCACTGGCGCTGGACGAGTTTGTTCGTCAGCTCCACGCAGCCGTTTCAGTGGGCGAGGTCGATGCCTTTCGACAGCGGTATGCGCACGCCGACATGCTCCTGATCGACGATATCCAGTTTCTCACGGGCCGGCGCGAGACGCAGACAGAGATGTTGCGGTTGTGTCAGTCGCTGCAGGACAGCGGGCGTCAGATCGTCTTGACCAGCGACCGCCCGCCCACCGAGATCGCGGATGTGGACGATCGCCTCGTTGCACGGCTGGCGGGCGGCCTCGTCGTCGACATCGGAGCCCCGGACTACGAGACGCGGGCTGCCATGCTCGCGACCTGGTGCCAGGAGCGGAGCGTGCAGTGCGGACCGGGTGTCATTGAGGAGCTGGCGCGCCTCGATCTGCGCAACATTCGTGAGCTGCAGGGCGCGTTGACGCGCGTCGTCGCATACCAGACCCTCGGGCCCAATGGACGCACGATCGAGGTCAGCGATGTGCGTCGGTTGTTCGCGGGCCAGCCCGAGCGGCGTCGCACGGACACACGAGGGGCCGGTCAGGCGCGCACGTCATCCGCCAACGCTGCCACGCCGGAAGCCGGGGAATACCTGAACTTCCTGTCCGATATGGCCAGCGCGGTCGCCCAGCATGTCGAGCCGTGGCGCATGCAGCTCGCCGAGGCGGCGGCGTACTGGGCGGGCCAGGGGTATCGACCCGCAATCCTCGAGCGCGCGCTGCACGCGAGTGTGGACCCCGGGAGCGAGGTGGTGCTCAGCGGCTACGTCGCCACGGTCGAGCGCCTGCGCGCGCTGGAGACGGAGATCCTGCAGATCGACCCCTCCGTGGCGGGCACGGACGTCTTCCGCGATCCCGAGCGACTCAGCGAAGCCGAGGCGCTGCTGGCACGTGCGCGCGCCGGCACGACTCCGCCATCCGGGCCCTCGACCGAATTCACCCGTCGTGGCTTTGCGGTGGGGAACTCCAATGAGCTGGCAGTGCGCGCCGCGGATGCAGTCGTGTCGGAACCAGGGCGTCGGTTCAATCCGCTCTTCGTCCACGGACCGAGTGGCGTCGGCAAGACGCATCTCCTCAATGCAATCGGCAACGGCCTCGTGGCCGCACGACCGGGTCGCTGCGTGGTGGCGTGCGTGGGTGCCCAATCCCTCATCGACGAGCTGATTGATGCGCTGCGAGAGGGACAGGTGGAACGGTGGCGGCGTCGCTATCGGGCCACGGATGCACTGCTCATCAGATGACGTCCACTTCCTGGCAGGGAAGGAGCGGACGCAGGAGGAGTTCTTTCACGTCTTCAACGATCTGTATGCCGCCGGCAAGCAGATCGTCCTGACGAGCGATCGCCCGCCGCAAGCGCTGGCGGAGCTCGAGGGACGACTCCAGTCGCGCTTCGCGGGAGGTCTCGTGGCGGAAATCCAACCACCGGATCGCGATCTGAGAGAGAAGCTGTTCACGCACTACCTCATGGCCACGACCGCCGACCGCGACCCGGCGCTGGCCGAGTATCTGGCTGCGCAACCCGTTGCGAACGCGCGGGAGATCCTCGGAGTGGTCAATCGTCTCGCCGCCGCCGCGGAGATGGCGGCGGTGCCGCTCACCTTCGATTTCGCTCGGACCCAGCTGGAAGCCGGTGGAACCGCGCACCCGACGCCCCCTCAGGCCCTCGTGACGTCCCCGGGCCTGGATCCGTACTTCCTGGACGCGGAGCGGGTCATCTGGGAGTGGCCGGAGCCGGCAGGGCGTGTCATTGAGGAGTGGCGGTGATGGCGATCCGCGGCAGCCTGCGCGAGGCGAGCTTGCCCGACGTGCTCCAGCTGCTCGCCATGGGCAAGAAGACGGGATGCCTGAGCGTCACGCATCGCGACAACTTCGGCTACATCTACTTCGACCGCGGCCGCATCGCCTTTGCGTCGATCGTGAACCGCAGAGACCGACTCGGCGACCTCCTCGTCCAGGCGGGGTTGTTGACGCACGAACAGCTCGAGGTTGCGATTGAAACGCAGCAGGAGCAGCCCGACCGGCGTCTGGGCGAGATCCTCATCGGCCTCGGGTACGTCACGCGTGAGGCGCTTCACGACCAGGTGCGCACGCAGATCGAGGAGGCGGTGTACTTCCTCTTCACCTGGTCGCACGGGACGTTCAGCTTCGAGCCCGACGTCCGCCCTGATGAACACGGCTTTGTCGTGTCGATCAATCCGGAGTCGCTGCTCCTCGAGGGTGCGCGGCGTGTCGACGAATGGGGTCTGATCGAGAAGAAGATCCCGAGCTTCGACCTCGTGTTTCATGCCGATCGCGTGCGCCTGCGCGACAGCGAAGCCACCCTGACGCCATTGCAGCGCACCGTTGTGAACCTGCTCGATGGCGAGCGCGATGTGCGCACCATCATCGAGGACTCCGGGCTCAGTGAGTTCGAGGTTGCCAAGGCGCTGTACGGGTTGGTGTCGGCCAGCTTCGTGCGACGAGTCGGGCGGACCCGCGCGGCGGAGCCCGCGGTATCGGATGCGCGGGTGGACGAGCATCGCAATCTCGGCATTGCGTTCTACAAGACCGGCATGCTCGACGAGGCGATACGGGAGTTTCGTCGCGTCGCAGAGCTTCGGCCGGCCGATCCCGCCGCAGCGTTCTACATCGGTCTGGTCCTCATGCGACAGAGCAACTGGCCTGCCGCGGCCGACGCGTGTCGGGAGGCGAGCGCGCCACCGTCACCACGGGCGGCCGCGCTGCACAACCTGGCGTACGCGCTGGAACGCCTCGGGCAATACGAGGCGGCGGAGGCGGCGCTCGAGCAGGCGGTCGCACGCGGAGGCGGCGACGACCCGCGCGTTCGCACATCGCTCGCCGTCCTGGCACTTCGGCGCGGTGACCTCGCCGATGCCGAGGCGTTGCTGACGGGGGCGCGGACCGCGTGGGGCACGCGTCGGCCGTCGGCGGCCTGGTACCATTACGCGGGGTTGACCACCGCCCTGGCCGGCCAACTCGATCAGGCGGTGGCGCTCCTGGAAGAGGGCCTGGGGCACTATCCGCACGCGGGGGTGCTGTACAGCAACCTGGCCGCCGTGCAGGAGCGCCGAGAGGCGCCGGCCGAGGCGGCCGTCGCCGTGGAGCGCGGATTGCAAGAAGACGGGGCGATCGCGCAGCTCCACAAGATCGCGGGTGATCAGGCGTATCGTGCGACGCACTACGCCGAAGCGCTCGACGCGTATCAGCGCGCGACGCGCATCAATCCGTCGCTCGGCAGTGACATCTATCTGAGGATGGGGAACATTCGGTACCGGCGCGGCGAGATCGACGCAGCGCTCGAAGCGTGGGGACGGGCGCTCGAGATCGATCCCGGCAACGACATTGCGCGCAGTAACATCAATGCGGTGCACCGGACGACGGGTGCGCCGGCGTGAGGACCGCGCGATGATCGGTCAGGACGCCGAGAGCGACGAGGCGTTCGACGCGCTGCTCGCGAAGATCGCGCGCGACCGGGAGTTCGAGTGTGGCAGTTACAAGGTGCGCTGCCTGCGCCGTCGCATCGCGGTCCGACTCCGTGCGCGGAATGTGGCGACGTACGAGGAGTACGCGGCGCTGCTCGACGCGGACCAGCGTGAATACGAGAAGCTGCTCGACGCGCTGACCATCAACGTCACGAAGCTCTTTCGCAACTGGGAGACCTACGCCGCGCTCGAGCGCCACGTCGTCCCCGCTCTCTGGTCGTCGTCGGACGATGCGCTGCGCGTGTGGAGCGCCGGATGTGCGTCCGGAGAAGAGGCCTACTCGCTGGCCATTCTGTTCCACCGGCATGCGGTAGCCGCCGGCCAGGAACGCCAGCTGGATCGGCTGCGCGTGACGGGGACGGACATCGATCGGGACAGCCTGCACGCGGCAACGCGGGCCGCGTACGTCGAGTCGGCGTTTGCGGACACGCCTGCCGAGATCCGGCGCATCTATTTCAGCGGCGGCTCTCCGGCGGTGGTCGATCCGCGCATTCGGGGGCTCGTCCACTTCTCGTCGCACGACCTCATCCGGCACCCGATGCCCAGCGGCCAGCATCTCATCGCCTGCCGCAACGTCGTGATCTATTTCGATCGCCCCGCGCAAGAACGGCTCTTCGAGCGCTTTCACGCCGCGCTCGCGCCCGGGGGGTTTCTCGTCCTCGGCAAGGTCGAGACGCTGCTCGGCCCGACGCGGCGCCTCTTCACCGCGATCGACGCGCGCGAGCGGATCTTTCAGCGTGCCTGACTGGCGCGCCGCCGCTGGTTTGGCTCAACGCGTCGTTGCGGGTCCCGGCGCCGTGGATGCCATCCGTGTGCGCGTGGCCGATTACGCAGTCGCATCGGGCGACGCGATCATTGCGACGCTCGGACTCGGCTCGTGCGTGGCGATCGCTATCCATGATGCGCGTGCACGCGTCGGCGGGCTCGCCCACGTGTTGTTGCCGAACGAGAGCATGTCCCGGGATCGCAGCAATGGCGCGAAGTTCCCTGCGACCGCCGTGCCGCTCCTGCTGAAGGAAATGCGCGCGCTCGGTGCACGCGGCCCCTTCACCGGCCGACTGGTTGGCGGCGCCAGCATGTTCGCCGCGCTGCTCCCGATCGGCGGCGTGAACATGGGGCAGCGCAATGTCGACGCGGCGCGCCGGGCGTTGGTGGATGCGGGAGTCGCGATAGTCGGCGAGGATACCGGCGGTGGATACGGCCGCAGCGTCTACCTCCACGTCGGCGACGGGAAGGTGGTCGTCAAGTCGCTGGTCAATGGCGACCGTGAGCTCTAGCGCTGGAGTCACCCGCGCCGCGGAGGCGACGAGCGGCGAGCGGCTGCGCCCTCGCACCGTGCTGGTCGTCGATGACAGTGCGTTCATGCGGCGCGTGATCAGCGACATGATCGGCTTCGCTGCACCCGAGTTCCGCGTCATCGGCACGGCGCGCAATGGTGCGGACGCGCTGCGCCAGATTCATGCGCTCGAACCCGACATTGTGACGCTCGACATCGAGATGCCGGTGCTGGACGGCCTCCAGGCCCTGGCGCACATCATGGCCGACGCTCCACGACCGGTGGTGATGCTCAGTGCAGCGGCGGGGGGCAACAACGCCGAGCTCACACTCAAAGCGCTCGAGCTCGGAGCGGTCGACTTCGTACGCAAACCGTCGGGCCCGGCGCGACTGGATCTCTCGACCGTCCGCGAGCGGCTGTTGAGCGCCCTTCGCGCAGCGGCGATCGTGAATCTCGGTGGGATCAAGCCGCTTACGGACGGTGCTGATGTCGTCGCCCCCGGGGCTGCGCGCTCCAGCAGCGCCGATTGGGTGGTTGTTGTCGCTGCGTCCACAGGCGGCCCGCGCGCCTTGGCGGAGATGATCCCCGCGATGCCGGCCGCCATCGGGGCGGCCGTACTCGTCGTGCAACACATGCCCGGCGGGTTCACACAAAGCCTGGCGCACCGGCTGGATCGCGCGAGTCGCCTCCGCGTCGGCGAAGCCACGGCCGATGAGCTCATTGTCAACGACCGGGTCTATGTCGCCCCGGGGGGATTTCACATGCGGGTCGGGCGGCGCGAAGGGCAGCCCGTCGTGGCGCTCGACGCGAGCCCCCCGGTGTGGGGGGTCCGCCCCGCGGCCGACCTGCTGTTCAGGTCCGCCGCAGAGGCATTCGGTCCGCGCGTCATCGGAGTCGTGCTGACCGGCATGGGTCGCGACGGGGCGCAGGGGCTCCGCGCGATCCGAGACGCCGGTGGGCAGGGCGTCGTCCAAGATCAGAATGACATCGATCGTGTTCGGCATGCCGCAGGCTGCGCTCTCCGTCGCTGGAGCCGACCGCGTCGTCCCACTCTCGGACGCGGCGAGCGCAATCCTCGACCTCATGCGAACGGCACGCCGCTCGGTCGCCGGCGACCGAGGCACGGGGTCATGACTGCAGGACATCGGGGCGCCCGTTCCTCGGGGGAGACCACGGCTGTCGGTGCCAGCGCATCCTCGGGGCCAGCTCCCGGAAGCGAGTTGTTGATCTTCCGGGCAGGCGACGAGCGGTTTGCGATGGCGGTCAGTCCGCTCGAAGCAGTCATCCAGATGCCCAGGCTGCAGCCGCTGCCTGGCATGCCCGCCGGCATGATCGGCGTAGCTGAGCTCCGTGGCAGTTTGATACCTGTCTATTCCCCCGCTCGCGTGCTGCATGTCAGCGTGGACCAGCCGACCGCCGCGATTATCGTCCGCCTGGGACGGGGTGGGACGCCGGGCGCAGGGCGTCGAGCTGCCATCGCGGTGACCGCGGCGGAAGGTGTCACCGTCTACGAGCCAGGCGCTTGGAGCGGCGTGGGCGGCCCGACACCGACCGCAGGCCTCGTGCGTGGGGTGACGACGGTCGAGGGACAGCTGACAACCCTCGTGGACACGATGGCATTCGTCGCAGCCTGCATGGACGGGTCATTTCGGGAGGACGCATGACGACGACCGCCGCTCGCGGCGCAAGACCGCTGGCGACCGAGCACGTCCCGTCGGGTAACGACGCGATGCAGATCGTGACCTTCCGGATCGGAGCCGACCTCTTCGCAGCCGACGTCCGGGCGGTCGAGCGCGTGCTCCGGTACCAGCCTGCGACCCCCCTCCCGGAGGTGCCGCCATGGGTCGCCGGCGTGCTCGAATACCAGCAGCGCGTCGTGCCAGTCATCGATCTGCGAGTGCGATTCGAGGTGGCTGGAGCGAGTCCCTCGCCCGACACCCGGATCATCGTGTTCAATACGAACGCGGCGTGGACCGCCGGAGTGGTGGATGCGGTGTTGGACGTGAGCTCGATCGAGCGGAACCGCCTTGAAGCGCCACCGCCGCTCCTGAACGGACTCTCCGCCGAGTACCTGCACGGCATTGTGCGCCGCGAAGGGCAGCTCGTGTTGTTGCTCAACGCCAATCGCGTGTTGTCATCCACCGACGAGCGACTCCTCGAGACGCGTATTGCCGAAATGAAGCCCGGTAAGCGGGGAACGCGGCGTGTCTGACAACGCGGTAGCACCTCCCGCTCGCCAGAGCGAGCTCCGAAGACGCTATGTGGCGATCGACGCGCGGCTCGACACTGGCGACGCCAAAGACGGCGACCTCCGGGCGCAGCTGAAGGCCGAGATCGTCGCCCTCTACCGCACCGTCGATCAGCAGCTCACCGAGCTCGGGGCCCTCAAGGACGAAATCCGCCAGCTCGTCGACAAGTGGAAGGCCGCGGCGCCGGAGGTGGCCACCAACGCGCCGCAATTCAACGGCGAGCGACCGGTTGCGGTGCACGTCGACCACATCGGCGCCTCGACATTCATCGAGAAGGGTTGGAGCCGGATTTCCCTCGGCGACTACGAGGGGGCCGAAGCCGCGTTGAAGAAGGCGCTCGAGCTCTCGCCCAACGACCCGCAGTCCGAATCATTGCTGGGATGGGCGCAGATGCTGCAGGACAAGTACGACGATGCGCTCCTGAACTTCCAACGGGTCTTGATGCGCCAGCCTGCGAATGCGCTCGCGCGCATCAATGTCGGCTACATCTGCCTCAAGAAGCGCATTTTCGGCGAGGCCATCGAACATCTGTCCAAGGCGATCCGTCTCGACAATGACCGGAAAGCGACCCTCTATGCACACTTCTATCTCGGGCTCGTGTACCTGGAGCGCGAGATGTTCGAGGACGCCCAGACGTTCTTTCAGAAGACGCTCGCCCTTGGCCCCAATCTGATCGAGGCGCACTACGAGCTCGGCCGGGCGCGCTGGTTCGCGGGTGACCGCGACGGCGCCCTCGAGACTTGGCGTGCCGGCTACGCGGCGAACAAGTTCAATCCATGGGGCAAGCGGTGCGCGGAGGTGCTCGAGGCGGTGGCGGCCGGAGGCGAACCACCCCGCCCCTCCTGAGCGTCGGCACGGCCGTCCCGGCGTGGCGGACACCGAGGCCTCGCCGCGTGAGGCGCGTGGCATCCCTGCTCGGCGTTGCGATGCTCCTCGCCGGGCCCCGGCTCGCAGGGGGCGCCCTTGCGGGACAGGCGGCGGCTCACCCAGCAACAATTGATACAGTTCCGGTACGCTTGGACGGGGGGCGCTTCTCCGTACTCGCTGAGCCCATGGACGCGCGGCTGGCACGGTCGCTCCTCCGGTCGGCGCTCGCCCACGATACCTTCCCCGGGCTGCCGCGGCCACGCGCGCACGTCGTCATCGCCATCGCGCCCGACGCGCACCACTTTCGGGCTTGGTCGGGTCCAGCTGCGCCCGAATGGGGCGCGGCGGTCGCATTCCCCGAAGCCCAACGCGTGGTCGTGCAAGGCGGCTCTGCGACGTCAGCGGCAGGCGATCCGATTCCGACGCTTCGCCACGAGCTCGCCCACCTCGCACTCCACGAATACCTGGGCGACCTGGCGCCTCGGTGGTTCGACGAAGGCTATGCCATGTACGCGGAGGGCGGGCCCGGCCGCGATGACATTCTGGCTACGAACGTCGCACTCGCCCTGCGCGGCGTGCCGACGCTCGCTTCGCTTGACACCGGACTGGTGGGGACTGAAGGGCAGGCCGCTGACAGTTACGCGTTGGCCTATCGCGCGGTCTCCGACCTCGCGCACCTAGATCCCGATCGCGGGCTGACGCTCCTGTTTCGCTACTGGCGGGAGTCCGGCTCGCTCGACATCGCAGTTCGGAGAGCCTATGGCGAGCCGCTGGACACGTTCGAGGCAGCCTGGCGCTCGCACACCCGACACCGGTATGGCGCGCTCGCCCTGGTCTCTGACCTCTCATTTGCGACCGCAGTGTTTCTCGGGCTTCTGACACCGCTGTATCTCGCGCGACGTCGGCGCGACCGGGTGCGGCTCGAGGCACTTCGCGAAGCTGAGGCCGCGGCCGACCGGGTCCGGTTGGCGGTAGCGCTCTCGGGGAATGGCCAACAGCCGGACGGCGGACCGGATGGTCCCCGGGGCGGCCGATCGGAGGTGGCCAGCTAGCACGTCGGCGTGGCCGGCGAAGTCGTGTGCGCGCCCACGGAGAGGTGCGCGGACGCAACGCTCGGGGGGTGCCGGACCCCCTAATAAAATCCGCGTAAAAAAACCAAAAGTGCGGCGTGCGTCCTGGGAGATGCTCGCTTGACATGTTTTTGTGACAGGCCTACTCTAATGCGTGCCAGATCGAGACACAGAAGTAGCATCCCGTAAGGCGCCCGCCGCGCCGCGCCGGTGGCGCGCGTTAGTGTGGTGGGCGGTGGCTTTTGTGGTGATCGTTTGCGGCTACATCGATTTGGCGATGGGCGGCGAAACGTTGGCGCCTATTCTGCTCATTGCGGGGTATTGCATCTTCGTACCCGTCGCGATTCTGCGGTAACACCCAAGACATGGACGGCCCCCACGCGTCACATTGGCGCTGTAGTCGCGGCGGCGGTGCGTACGGGCAGGATTGCGAGGGCGAATAGCTCAGTTGGTTAGAGCGCCTGCCTTACACGCAGGAAGTCGGGGGTTCGAGTCCCTCTTCGCCCATGGTGGCCTGGCGGTGTAGGGAATGGCGCGCGAGTCTTGAGTATTGAAGGAAGCAGCATCGAATGCACTCACAGCTCTGGGGTACCGTGTTCACACCTTGCGGAGGTTCGATCAGTGAAGGGTAGTTCTCGGGTCGCCGGCTTCGGCGCCGTTGCGGCGCTTGGTGTCACGCTGCTCGGCGGAGCCGCCGCGGTCCACGCACAAGCCCCAGGGGCAGACCGCGGTCCTGGACCGAACGCCCTGAAGCTGCTGGTCGTGCCAGCGTTTGTAAGCAGTGACAAGACCCTGGGGTGCAGCGCGGCGAACGAAGTCCGCGATCATCTGGACGGGGACGTCGACACCAAGAAGCTGTGGGTGATCCAGCAAAACAACATCGACGAGACGCTCAAGGCGTCCGGGTTTCCGCCCTGTCAGCCGATTTCGGCGACCGATGAGAAGCAGCTGACGCAGCAACTGCGGGGCGACGCGTACATCGAAGGGCAGGTGACCAAGACTGCGACCGGTGTTCGCGTCGAGCCCAAGCTCGTCCTCGCACGCGACATCGCCGCCGCGCAACCGCTCCCGGCCGTCGAGGCCGTCAAGATTGGGGACGCCGCGAAGCAGGTGTCGAAGGAAGTGCTGGCGGCGATGAAGCAGTACGACGGCGAAGAGAAGTGCTACAATTCGGCCCGCCAGGGACAATACCCGCAGGCGATTGCCGGGGCGCGCGAGGCGATCGTGGCCTATCCGCAGGCGGCCCTCGCGCGCCTGTGCATCGCGAACACCCTCGTCCTCATGAAGGCACCGCCCGACTCGATCATTGCGGTTTCCGAAGAGATTCTCAAAGACGACCCGCACAACACCCGCGCGCTCACGCTGGCCGCGCAGGCGTACTACGACAAGAAAGACTACGACAACGCCGTGAAGGCCTGGGGCGGGCTGTTGGCGGCGGATCCATCGAATACCGCGATGGTCGAGGATATCGTCACCAAGATTGTGCAGAGCGGAAAGGCGGACGCCGCCGTCCCGATCGTCGCGCAGGCAATGAAGGACAATCCGGACGATCCCAAGATCACGGTGCTCTATTGCCGCATTCTGCTCGCCGCGAAGCACAACAAGGAAGCGCTGGACGCGTGCCCTAATGCGATCAAGGTCGATACGGCGTTCGCGGATACGCTGTTCTACGCCCGTATGACGACGGCCGCGCTCGCGGACAGCCAGCCGCAGAAGGCCGCGCAGTTCGCTGCGGAAGGCAGCCACAAGTTCCCCAACAACGTGACGCTGCTCCAACTTCAGGCGCAGGCACTGTCCGGAGCCGGTCAGACACAAGCGGCGATTGACGTACTCAAGAAGATTCTGCAGATGAGCCCCAAGCTGACGGATGCCTGGGATCAGGAGTATCTCGACTACATCAACACGAATCAGTACGACAGTGCGATGGCGACGGCGCATGGAGCGGTCGCAAATGGCGAGAGTCCGGCGAAGGTCGCTCCGTTCATCCTGACTCAGGCCAACGCCTTCTACAAGAAGGGCAACGCCAGCAAGAACGTCGACACGCTCGTGATGGCGATTCGCTGGGCGAAGTACTCCGATTCGTTGGCCGCGAGTCCTCAAGCGAAGTTCATTGCAGGAGTTTCGGAGTTCACGGTTGGCGCCCAGTACGATCAGGACGGCTACAAGAACAAAGACTGCGCGACGATCAAGAAGGCAGAGCAGATGTGGCAGGAAGCGCAAACTGACGTCCACGGGGGCGGGGCGACGGCGCCAGACGCTGCCGCAACGATTCTCACCAACATTCAGAAGTACCTGCCTGCATTCCAGCAACAAGAGAAAATCGTGTGCAAGACGGGCGGCGCAGCCAAGAAGCAGTGAGGTAGCTCGGTTGTCCGACTTCGCCGGGGCGTGGGACAGTGCGTACCACGCCCCGGCGCTCGTTCGGGAAGTTGTGGATGGCCTCGGCGGCGCCGCCACCGTCCTCGATGGCACGCTGGGCGGTGGAGGACACGCCGCTGCCCTTCTGGCGACCGGGGCTCGAGTCGACGGCATCGACCGCGATCCCGACGCCGTGGCCGCCGCGCTCATGCGACTCGCGGACGCGGCTCGCTCTGGACGATTTCGCGCCTTCGTCGCCAATTTTGCCGCCCTGGACCGGGTACCGGCGCTCGAGGGTCTGCGGTACACTGGGGTGTTGCTGGATCTTGGCGTGTCATCTCACCAACTCGATGATCCCGCCCGCGGCTTCTCGTTCCGACGCGGCGAACCGCTCGACATGAGAATGCGTGCCTCCGGCATCACCGGAGCCCGAGGTGAAGAGCCGGCGGCGCGGGGAACCACGGCGGCTGAGCTGCTCAACACGGCCGGCGAACGCGAGTTGGCCACCATGTTTCGCGAATTCGCCGACGAACCCAAGGCGGCGAGACTCGCGCGGACGATCATCCACCGTCGCGAGCGACAGCTGCTCGCGACCAGCGACGATCTGGTCGATGCGATCCGCTCAGCGTTGGGGCCCCGGAGTGGGCCGCCCGATTTCGCGCGGTTGTTTCAGGCGGTGCGAATGGCGGTCAATGATGAACGCCAGGCGCTGGAGACGGCGCTGCCAGCCATCCGGGATCGATTGTTCCCGGGCGGCCGCCTCGCCGTGATCTCGTATCACTCGGGTGAGGACCGTATCGTCAAGCATGCGTTCCGCGCGTGGAGCACCTGTCGCTGCCCGTCTCGTCAGCCGATGTGCACGTGTGGCGGCCCGCTGGGGCACGTGGTGACCCGCCGCCCGCTGGTTGCGAACGCTGGCGAGATCGAGCGAAACCCACGCGCGCGGAGTGCGAAGCTCCGCATCTGGGAGCGCGCCGCATGACGCCGTCGGTCAGGGCAAAATCGCGCGCGCGCGGTCGGTCGGTCGTCGCCGCGGTGCTCGTCGGGTTCGTCATCGTCGCGACCGCCGTCATCTGGCGACGTGGCTACGGCGTTGCCCGGGCGGAGGAAATGCGCACCATGATGCGCCAACGGGACCAGTTGAAGGCCGAGCGGACCTCCCTCGAGCGACAGATAGGTCAACTGACCGGGCGCGCGGAGTTGGGAGGCGTCGCCGAGCAGCGACTCGAGATGCACGTGCCCGCGGATAGCCAGGTCGTGGTGCTGCCAGAAGCTAGACGTTAGACGTTGGACGTTAGACGTTAGTGAACTACACTGAGGACAAGTTCGCGGTGCAGCACAAACAGGGCGTCAGCTGGTTCAACAACGTCCAACGTCCAACGTCTAACGTCGATTTGGTGCTTCGCCCCACTCGTATCGCTCTCGTTCATGCAGCGCTGCTGGCCTTTGCCGGCGCGCTGATCGCGCGGGCGGCGTACGTGCAGCTGTGGCAAGGCAGCATGTGGGCGGCGAAGGCCGCGCATGAGCACGTGATGCCGGTTCCCGTCGGAGCACCCCGCGGGCCCATTCTGGACGCGGAGGGGGCCCCCCTCGCGTTGACACGCGACGTCGTGCAGCTCGGCATTGCGCCGGGCGAAGTGCGGGACCGCACGGCGCTGGCGCGCGCCCTGGTGCGCGCGGGGGTCTCCCTGCCATGGGTCCGCCGCGCGGTGGATGTCCGTGCCGGATGGTTCGTCGTCCCGACCCGTCTGCTGCCTGGACAGGCCGCGGCTGCGATGACGATGCGGGGGGTCTATGCCACGCAGGTGCCCGAGCGCGTGCTGCTTGGCCCACCGGGGGTCGCCGCGGTCGTCGGACATGTGAACGCCGGAGGCGTGGGGACCGACGGAATCGAGGCGGCCCTCGATAGCGTCCTGCGAGGCGACGGTGGCCGCGCCGTGGTTCTGCGTGATGCCCTGGGCCGCGCCCTGGAATCCCCGGCCGGCCAGTCGGCACCCCTGCAAACAGGCGATGCGGTCGAGCCGACGTTGAACCGCAATCTCCAGGAGATCTGCGAGCGCGCACTGGACGACGCGGTCACACGCATGGGCGCCACCGGGGGCGACATCGTCGTGCTCGATCCCCAGGACGGATCGATCCTCGCGCTCGCCAGCCGGCGGCCAGCGGTCGGAGCGGCCGCGGCGACGACGCTCACCGAGCCGTTCGAGCCGGGATCGACGTTGAAGCCGTTCATCGGGGCAGCGCTGCTGGAACGCGGGCGTGTCTCACCGGCTGATGTCGTGGATACGCATGCAGGGCGACTCGTCATCAACGGGCGCACGCTGACGGACACGCACTTCGCTCCGAGCATGACGCTCCGCGACGTCATTCGATGGTCCAGCAACGTCGGGATCGCGCAGTTCGCACAGCGGCTCACCCGGACAGAGGAGTACGAGGCCCTGCGAGACGTCGGGTTCGGCTCGACGACCGGGATTCCGTTTCCCGGCGAGTCACCTGGGACGCTTCGCGACCCGATCCATTGGTCGAGCCAGTCGCCGGCGTCGCTGGCCATCGGGTACGAGCTCGCGGTGACCCCGCTGCAATTGGCGCTGGCCTACGGCGCAATCGCAAACGGCGGGGAGCTGCTGGAGCCGGCACTGGTGAACGAGATTCGGTCGCCGGACGGGTTGCTGCTCTACGAGCGCCATCGGCGAGTCGTGCGCCGCGTAATGAGCGCCGAGGTCGCGCGGCAGCTCCGCGACATTCTGATCGAGACCGTGGCGCACGGTACCGCGACCGGGGCCAATCTCCCGTCGTTCGCGGTCGCCGGCAAGACGGGCACGGCACGCCGGGTACAATACGGTGCGGGCTACGGCCGCAACGAATACACGGCCTCGTTCGTCGGTCTTTTCCCGGGGCGTGATCCTCAATACGTGATTCTCGTGAAGCTGGACAACCCCCAAAGCAGCTATTTCGGCGGAGCGACGGCCGCGCCTGTGTCGCGGGCGATCCTTCAGGCCGCGATCGCCGCCCACGACGCCGCGCTCGACTGGAAGGCACTCGCCAACAGCCGCCGCGTGTCACTCGTGGACGCGTCCGCTGCTGTGGCGGCCGCCGGTGATTCCGAGACCACTGGACTCGATAGCGCGCTTGCCACGTCGTCGACCCTGGTCACGCTGGGCAGCAAACCCACGCCGCTGCCCTCAGCCGCTTCAGCGCCTGTGCCGATACCGGACGTGCGTGGCTGGACTCTTCGGTCCGCGGTGCGTGCGCTCCATCGCGCCGGCTTGCGTGTGGAGGTGGTCTCAGGGGCGCTGGGCTCGACGATCCCGGTCGCTGGTACCGTCGTGAGTCCTCACACACTCGTGCGACTCGGAGACGGGTCATGACGGGTGGGCTGCAGTCGCCTGGTAGCGCGTCAACCACTCGGGCGCTGTCAGCCGAGGCGATCAGCCGCGCCCTGGCCGATGCAGGCCTGCTCGTCGCGCGGCACGGGCAGCTGCCCGAGCGCTTCTCCAGCGTGAGTGACGACAGTCGGACCGTGCAGCCAGGCGCGTTGTTCATCGCTGTACACGGATCGGCGCGCGATGGCCATGACTTCCTCGGACCTGCGGAAGCGGCGGGAGCGACGGCCGCTGTCGTCGAGGATCCACGCCGCACGCGGCTGCCATCGCTGGTCGTGCGCGAGGGGCGGGCGGCCGCCGCGCTTGTGGCGGCGGCCGCCTATCAGTTTCCGGCTATGGCGCTCCGCCGTGCGATCGGGGTGACCGGTACAAACGGGAAGAGCACGACCGTGAGCCTGCTCCGACACCTCTTCGATGCGCCGGAGGCGCCCGCGGCGTCCATCGGGACGGTCGGCGTATTCATTGGGTCGGCGGGTCGACCCCTCGACGGCGGGGGAGGGCTGACCACACCAGGACCGATCGAGCTCCAGCGCATCATCCGTGAGCTGGTCGATCAGGGTGTGCGGACGCTCGCGCTGGAGGCGTCCTCCCACAGTCTCGACCAGCAGCGCATCGGAAGCATCGCGTTCGACGCCGCGATTTTCACCAACCTGACACGCGACCATCTGGACTACCACCACACGATGGCAGCGTACCTCGCCGCGAAGGCGCAGCTCTTGACGTACTTGCGTCCCGGCGGCGTCGCGGTGGTCAACGCGGACGATCCAGCATGGCGGGCATTGCCCGCCACGGCGCAGACGGTGCGATTTTCCGCGCTGAGTCAGGAGGCCGATGTACGTGCGCTCGACGTGCACTTCGGACCGCGCGGCAGCACGTGGCGACTGGCAATCGGGGCGGGACCGTGCTACCCTGTGCGCCTTCCGCTCATCGGAGACTTCAACGTGGCAAATGCGCTGGGCGCGGCGGCGGCGGCGTGGGCACTCGGACTCTCACCGGAGCAGATCGCCCTGCGTTTGTCTGACGTTCCCCAGGTACCGGGCCGACTCGAGGTTCTGCACGAGCATCCGATGGTGCTGCGGGACTATGCACACACGCCGGATGCGCTCGAGCGCGCGCTCGAAGCAGTCGGGCCGTTCGTCCAGGGCCGCGTGATCGTGGTATTCGGTGCAGGAGGCGACCGAGATCGAGGCAAGCGGCCACAGATGGGCGCCATTGCCGACAGGCTTGCCGACATCGTGATCTTGACCAGTGACAATCCGCGTACCGAAGATCCAGAGCGCATTCTCGATGACATTGAGGAGGGCATGTCGGGACCGCGTGAACGGATCGAGGATCGAGAGCGGGCGGTCTTGCGCGCATTGGAGCTGGCGAAGCCGGATGACCTCGTGTTGTTGGCGGGGAAGGGGCACGAGACGTATCAGGTGCGAGGCACGACGAACGTCCCGTTCGACGAGCAGTCGATCGTGCGCACCGCGTTCGCGTCCACGTGAGCGACGAGTTGCTGCGCCCGGCCGGCGCGCCGGGTTTCTGGACCCTGAGCCGGGTGGCGGCCGCGCTCGACGGCGGCGCAGCCGGCGCGCACGGCAACGGGGCCGCGCGCACGGGTGTGCGCAATCGATGGGTCGGCGCCGATCGCGCCATCCGAGCCGTGGCGACGGACAGCCGAACCGTGGAAAACGGTGACCTGTTCGTCGCGCTGACCGGCGATCGGTTCGATGGGCACGAATTCCTCGCTGCCGCGGTCGCACGCGGCGCCGCCGCTGTCGTGGTCAGCCGACCCGAACGCGCCGCTGGACTTGGCGTGCCGGTCTTTGCCGTCGACGACACCACCAGCGCGCTCGCGGAATTGGCGCGCTTTCGACGCCGTGCGTGGGGGAAGCCGGTCGTGGCGATCGCCGGGTCCAACGGCAAGACGAGCACGAAGGAGTTGCTTCGGGCCGCCCTCGGCTCGGTCCTCGAGGTCCACGCCACCTCGGGGAACTACAACAACCAGGTCGGCGTCCCCCTCACCCTGCTGGCCATCCCTGACGCCGCCGACGTCGCCATAGTGGAGCTCGGGACCAACGCGCCGGGAGAAGTCGCCTGCCTTCGGGCCATCGCCGAGCCGGACATTGCGGTCGTCACCTCGATCGGCGAGGAGCATCTCGAGGGATTCGGCGACATTGCCGGGGTCCTGGCCGAGGAATCTTCCGTATTTCACGGTGTCGGTCTGGCAGTGGTGCCGGCCGACGAGAAGGACCTGACCGGCCTGGCCCGCGTGCGCAGCGCGCAAGTCGTCACTGCCGGGCTGGGCGCGGGTGACGTCCGGGCGACAACCTGGCGCGTCGACCCGGCAGGCTGTGGCGAGCTCGAGATCGATGGCGTGCGTGTGCGCGTGCCGCTTCGCGGGCTGCACAATCTTCGCAATGCGATGCTCGCGCTCGCCGTTGCGCGAGCTTGTGGCATTGACCTCGCTACGTCCGGCCGCGGACTGGCGGAGACCGCACAGCCTGCGATGCGCTCGTCCTGGGAATCGTTGGGAGACGTCACGCTGATCAATGACGCGTACAACGCGAATCCGCCGTCGGTTCGCGCCGCTCTGGCCTTGCTCGATGGCGTTGGCCCGGGCCGCCAGCGTGTCCTGGTCCTCGGCACGATGCGCGAGCTTGGTGCCGCGTCCGACCGGCTGCACCGGGACATTGCCCGCCTCGCACTCCAATCGTCGTTCGATGTGGTGGCCGGCGTTGGGGCATTTGCGGAAGCTCTGAGCGCCATCGGGGCGGCGGACCCGCGTGTCATCACGGCTCGCGACGTCGACGACCTCTGGCCCGCGCTTCAACCTCGGCTCGCACCGAACGCCATCATCCTGCTCAAAGCTTCGCGAGGCGTCCGACTCGAACGCCTCGTTTCACCCCTGACCGACTGGGTTAACTCGTCGTGCTCTACCACTTCCTCGTCCCGCTGACGAGATCGATCAGGGTCTTCAATCTCTTCAACTACATCACGTTCAGGGCGGCAGGCGCGTTCGTCACATCGCTGCTCGTCGCATTCACGCTGGGGCCCGCGATCGTCCGGCGACTCCGCGACATGTCCGTCAACCAGGTCGTGCGGGAAGGCACGCCTGACACGCACCAGCGGAAGCAGAACACGCCAACCATGGGCGGTCTCATCATCCTGGCCGCGACGCTCGTGCCGACGCTGCTGTGGACCCGACTCGACAACCGCTACGTTTCGCTCGCGCTCGCGGTCATGGTGTGGATGGGGGCCATCGGATTCCTGGATGATTATCTCAAGCTTCGCCAGCGGCGGAACGGGGAGAGGAATCGCGGCCTCGTCGAGCGATACAAGCTCGCCGGCCAGATCACGATCGGCGTCGCCCTCGGCTGGTATCTGTGGCGCTACCCGATCTCCACGTTGCCTGGGGCCTCGACCACACTGCCGTTCTTCAAGTACGTCCTCGTGGTGCCCGCTGCCGCCTGGCTGGCATGGATCTATGTCCCATTCGTCACGTTCGTCCTGACTGGTGTGAGCAATGCGGTGAATCTGACCGACGGCCTCGACGGCCTCGCAGCGGGGTTGACGGCGGTCGCCGCGCTCACCTTTGCCGTGTTCGCATACGTCATCGGCCGCGTGGACACGAGCACGTACCTCGAGATCTACTATCTGCGCGGGGCGGGCGAGCTGGCCGTATTTTGCGCCGCCATGTTCGGGGCCACACTTGGCTTTCTGTGGTTCAACGCGCACCCGGCAGAAGTGTTCATGGGTGACACCGGGTCCCTGGCGCTGGGCGGGGCCCTCGGCGCCATCGCGATCCTCCTCAAGTCCGAGTTCCTCCTGCTGCTCATCGGCGGGGTCTTCGTCGCCGAAACGATTTCGGTGATCCTCCAGCGGAGCGTCTTCAAATTTCGCCGGCGGCGGTATGGTCTCGAGTACGCGCAGATGCATCGCGTGTTTCTCCGCGCGCCGCTGCACCACCATTTCGAGCTGCTCGGGTGGCCCGAAACCCAGGTCGTCGTCCGTTTCTGGATCTTGGGCATCCTGTTCGCAACGCTCGCACTCAGCACGCTCAAGCTGAGGTAACCGTGACGCCCGGCGCCGACGTCGCCGTCATTGGGCTCGGTGTGAGTGGCCACGCGGTGGCCGCGCTGCTCGCCCGCGACGGGATGCGGGTGTACGCGTCGGACGCGGGCGACAATGAGTCGATCCGAAGCACTGCCGCGGCGTTGCGCCGTGCAGGCGTGGAGGTCGACGTCGGCCATCACGATCTCGCACGGATCCGCGACGCCGCGCGGGTCGTCGTGAGCCCGGGCGTCCCCCCGGACGCGCCGGCGATTGCTGCCGCCCGGGCGGCCGGCATGCCCGTCGTGTCCGAGATCGAGGTTGCGCTCGCGCACCTTCCAGAGATGCGCTACATCGCCGTTACGGGCACCAACGGGAAAACGACGACGACGGCGCTGGTTGGACACCTGCTCCGCGCGCTTGGGCGCGACGCCGTTGATGCCGGCAATATCGGGTTTCCGCTATCGGCAGTCGCGCTCAGGGACCAGCGTCCGGAGTGGGTCGCGCTGGAACTCTCGTCCTTTCAGCTTCATGATACTCCGAGTATTGACCCGACCGTCAGTGTGCTGACGAACCTGAGCCCGGATCACCTCGATCGTTATGCGAGCACGGAGGCGTACTACGCGGACAAGGCGCTGCTGTTCGCCAACGCCCGGGAGAGATCCATCACGGTGACCAACGCCGACGATGCGGCCGCGCGAGCCATGGGCGCGCGCGCTCCGGGTCGCCATTACCTGTTCTCCGTCGACGGGAATGACGCTGACGCCCGGTACATGCGGGCAACCCACGAACTGAACCTGCTGGGGCAGCCGCTGTTGTCGCGCTCCACATTCCCGTTGTTGGGCGACCACAATGTCGCGAACGCGCTCGCGGCTGCCCTCGCCGTCGCGGTTGCGGACGAATCGCACCGGCAGCCGAGCGCTCGGATGCGCATGGCGAGCGCGCTCGAGACATTTCGCGCGTTGCCCCATCGGCTGCAATTGATCGGGGAGTACGCCGGCGTACAATGGATCGATGATTCCAAAGCGACAAACGTGAGCTCGGCGCGTGTGGCTCTCGAGAGCATGAGCCGGCCGACGATCGCCCTGTTGGGGGGACGCCATAAAGGCGAGCCGTACACGACACTCGCTGCGCCCCTCCAACGGACCGGCAAACTCGTCCTCGCGTACGGGGAAGCGGGCCCGATCATCGAGAAGGACCTCGGTGGCTCGGTGCGACTGGAGCGGTTGGGATTCGATTTCGCCGCGGTCGTTGCGCGGGCTCGCGCGGTGGCGGCCCCCGGCGATGCCGTGCTCCTGGCGCCAGCGTGCTCGAGCTTCGACATGTTCCGCAATTACGGTGAACGCGGAGACGTGTTCTCGCGGTTGGCGGCGCTCGCCTGATGCGGGGCCGCAAGGCGGACTATCGCCCCGCCCACATTCGAGAGCGATGGCGCATGAGCGTCGAGTCGCGCGCTCTCGTGTTGGTTACCGCGGCCCTGTTGGCGTTTGGCCTGGCGGTGATGTACAGCGCGAGCGCAATCGTGGCAGTCGATACGGGCCACAGCAGCGCCTATTACTTCGTGCGGCAACTCGCCGGAATCGCCGCGGGGATCGTCGTCTTCGCGGTCGCGGCAAAGATGGACGCCGAGCGCTGGTCGCGTTGGGCATGGCCGCTCATGGGCGTCAGTCTGGTCCTGATGCTGGTTGTGGTGCTGCCCTTCACGCAATCCATCGCCCCACGGATCCATGGGTCGAGGCGGTTCTTGTTTGGTGCATCGGTGCAGCCCTCCGAGCTCGCGAAGCTGGCCGTTGTGGTGTGGACCGCCATGCTCGTCGTGCGGAAAGGCGATGCCCTTCGCGGCCTGACGAAAGGGGTCCTGCCGTTCATCATCGTCGTGGGTGCGCTCGATATCCTGGCGGCGCTCGAACCGGACCTCTCGACGGCCATGCTCTACACGCTGCTCATGGCGATCGTGCTCTTCTCGGGTGGCGTCCGGATCGGTCACTTTCTCCTGCTCGGTGTCTTGTCTATCCCGGTGCTGTGGCATGAGGCGGAACGCCTCCACTATGTCCTGTTGCGCACCATCTCCTTCTTCGACCCCGGCCGCGCGCCAGCCGTGGTGGGGTACCAGCTCCGCCAGTCGCTCATTGCCGTCGGTTCGGGCCGTCTTATCGGCGTCGGGTTCGGCCAGGGGCGGCAGCAATACGGGTTCCTCCCCTTTCCCTTCAACGACTTCGTCGCGAGCAACATCGGCGAGGAGTGGGGATTCGTCGGGCTTGTGACGCTCGTGTTGACATTCGCGGCGTACGGGTGGCTGGGGTTTCGCATCGCGCGCGAGGCGCGCTCGCCCTTCCAGCAACTGTTGGCGATCGGCTTGACGGTCACCACGCTCGTTACGGCGTACCTGCACGTGGGAGTGGTGATCGGACTGCTCCCGACCACCGGGCTGACCTTGCCATTTATCTCGTATGGGCGATCGAACCTCGTGCTCTCCCTGCTCATGACGGGCATTCTGATCAACATCGGAAGTGTGCGTGAACGCGTGGTCGGAGCCCACGCCACCGATCCTCACGCGATCGCCCGCTGACCCATCCCCCGTGGCCGACGGCTCGAGCCTGATCTCGTCGCCGGACTCGACATCGACGCCGGTCGCAGCGCGGCCTGCACGACGGCCGACCATCGTGGTGGCGGGGGGAGGGACCGGGGGCCATCTCTACCCGGGACTCGCCATCGCGCGGGCACTCACCAAGCTGTCTCCTGGCCTCGACATCCTGTTCATCGGTGCGCGGCGCGGCATCGAGCGCACGGTTCTCCCGCAGCAGCCCTTCGCCTTCGAGCTGCTCGATCTGCATCCGCTCTATCGGCCTGCGCTCTGGCGTAACTGGCGTACGGTGTGGGGCGCAACGAACGCATGGCGCCGCCTCGGCAAGCTCTTTGCCCCAGGCTCACCACAACTCGTTCTCGGCACCGGTGGGTACGCGTCGGCCGTGACATTGGCGTACGCAGCCGCGCACGGCACCCCGATTGTTCAACAGATTGCCGATAGCTATCCGGGATTGACCGCGCGGTGGTTCGTCCGCTTTTGCCGCGAGGCGTATCTCGGATACCCCGAAGCGATCGAGCACCTCGGGCACGGCCGACGCACGGTGTTGCTCGACACCGGGAACCCGATCGATCCGCCGCCGGACCCGCATCCCGACCGCTCGGCAGCGCGACGGACATGGCAGCTGCCACCGCACGTCGATACGGTATTGCTCGTCTTTGGCGGCAGCCAGGGAGCGCGTGCGCTCAACGAAGCGGTCGACGCATGGCTGGACCGTCCACTCCCCGACGGGTTGGGCGTGATTTGGGCGACGGGGGCGTCCGCGTTCGAGAAATACTCACACCGGGAAGCCGCCACGGTTCGGGTGCGCCCGTATCTGTCGCCAATCGCTGAGGCGTACGCGGCGAGCGATCTCGTACTCGCAAGGGCGGGTGCGATGACGACCGCCGAGTTGTGCGCGTGGGGGCTCCCCATGGTGCTCGTGCCCTTGCCGACCGCCGCTGCGGACCATCAAACCGCAAACGCGCGCGCGCTCGCTGCCGCGGGCGCAGCCGTTCACCTCCCGCAACGCGAATTGACGGTTGATCGCCTCGACACCTGCATCCGCGACCTGCTGCGAAGCCCGGTGCGCCGGCAAGGACTGGCCACGGCCGCGCTCGCACGCGGGCGACCTGGTGCGTCGGAGACTATTGCTCGTCGGATACTTAGCTTGATTCAGCTCAGGTGATTTCACTCTTGAGCGCGTGCCGCGGCGATCCTATATTCACCCCGCCGACTCATGCCGCTCATTGACCCCGCCGACGATCGCCCGATCCACTTCATGGGGATTGCCGGCGCCGGCATGAGCGCCCTCGCTGAGTTGCTCGTTCGGCGTGGTGCGCGCATCACCGGGTGTGATGCGCACGGGGACACGACGGGAGATCTCGAGCGGCTCGGTCTGTCCGTCGCGCCAGGCCACGACCCAGCGCACGTGGACGGCGCGCGTGCAGTCGTCGTGACATCGGCTGTGCCGCGCGATCACCCGGAGTTGGAACGAGCCCGCGCGCTGGGCGTTCCGGTGATTCGCCGGGCGGAGGCGCTGGCCGAAGCGGTCGCCGGTGGTACGCTCGTCGCGATCGCCGGCACACACGGGAAGACCACGACAACCGTCATGACCACGGAGGCTCTCGCGGCAGCCGCACTCGACCCGACGGGCGTGGTGGGGGGACGGGTGGCGGCGTGGGGCGGCAATTTGCGTCTTGGTCGCCCCGCGCTGGCTGTCGTGGAGGCCGACGAGTACGATCGATCCTTTCTCGCGTTGACGCCGACGGTCGCCGTCGTCACGAACATGGAGGCGGACCACCTCGATATCTATTCGGATATGGCCGACATCCGAACGGCGTTCGCGACCTTTGTGCGGCCCGCCTCGCAGATTGTCATCGGGGCCGACGACGCTGGCGCCGAAAGCCTGTCGCTCCCGCCGAGTGCGCGCGTGATCCGGTTCGGGATCACGGCGGCCGACGCCGATCTCGCTGCGCACCAGGTCCGGATGACGACAAGCGGCTCCACGTTCGACGTGGTGTCGAACGGCGGTCGCCTGGGGCGGGTGACACTGCGCGTGCCCGGACTTCACAACGTCAGGAACGCGCTCGCAGCGATCGGTGCGAGTCTGGCTGTGGGGGCGTCGTTCGACGCTCTGGTGCCGGGTCTCGAGCGCTTCACCGGCGTGGAACGCAGGTTTCAGCGGCTTGGTGAAATTGGCGAGGTGGCCGTTATCGACGACTACGCGCATCACCCGACTGAAATCAGTGCGACATTGGCCGCGGCACGCGACGCATTCCCGCGCCGCCGAATCGTCGTCGCGTTTCAGCCCCACTTGTTTACGCGGACGCGGGATTTCGCCCAGGAGTTCGGGGCCGCGCTGAGCGCTGCTGACCTCGTGTTCCTGGCGGACATCTACCCCGCCCGCGAGCGCCCGCTCCCTGGCGTCAGCGCCGATCTCATCGCCCGCGCGATCACCGATCGTGGGGGGGCTGTTGCCTGGCGCGGCGACCGGCCGACGCTCGCGAGCGCCCTCCGCCAGGTGGTCCGGCCCGGCGATGTGGTGCTGACCGTTGGCGCGGGCGACATCACCCGGACTGGTCCAGAGTTACTCGCCTTGCTCGCCGGCCCCACGACGCCGGGCGAGCACGCGGCGCCGGCCACAAAGAGGCGCTCGGCCTGATCATGCTGCCTGCCACGCACGCGCCGCTCCGCCGATCGGCTCTCGTCGCGGCCCTCGTCGCCATCGGTGGCTCGGCACCCTGGTGGGGGACGCACGCCCTGGGGACACTCGCTTTCTTCCGGGTGCGCGCCGTCGAGGTCCAGGGTGCACATTACGTCTCACCTCAGGCGGTGGTCGAGCGGCTCCGTGTCGATACGCTGATGTCGGTATGGAATGATCTTCGCCCGCTCGCCGGGCGCGTACGAGCAATGGCCGGGATCCGGGACGTCGCCATCGGACGCTCGCTTCCAAGCACGATCGTCGTCCATGTCACCGAGCGTACCCCTGTGGCTTTCGCACCAACGATCGCCGGCCTCCGCGTGTTCGACGGGACCGGTGCGCCGCTCCCGATTGATCCGACGCGGGAGGATCTGGACCTGCCGGTTGTCCAGCACAGCGATGTCGGGACCCTCCAGCTGCTCGCGAGCCTGCGGGAGCACGTGCCCGTCTTCTACGCTCAGATCAGCCAGGTTCGGCGAAGCCCAACGGGTGACCTCGTCTTTCAACTGCCCGGACTGCGCGTGCTTGCGCCGAGCGACGCCGATCCGCAACGCTTTGCCACGGTGCCGCTGGTGACGGCTGATCTCGTGCGGCGCAAGGTGCACGCGCAAGAGATCGATTTGCGATTCCGCGATCAAGTCGTGGCGAGGTGGCAATGAGGGGTTGCCGATGACCGTGCGGGGAAACGCCTCCGACAAGCTCGTTGCCGGCCTCGACATCGGATCGGCCAAGACGACGGCCGTCATCGCGGACGTCGTGGGCGATCTGCCGCGCAGTCCGCGCATCAAGATCCTCGGGGTCGGGCAGGCCCGGACGACCGGCCTCCGCCGGGGCGTCGTCGCTGACATCGAGGAGACGACTCGGTCGATCCGCAAATCCCTCGAGGACGCCGAGCGCATGGCGGGTGCACGTGTCGCGGAGGTGTTTGCTGGCATCGCGGGGGCGCATGTGCAAGCAATGACGAGCACGGGCGTCGTCGCGGTCAACGGAGAGGAAATCACGCGCGCGGACGTCGAGCGGGCCAACGATGTCGCGCGTGCCCAGGCCATCCCGGCGGATCGCGAGTTGTTGCACGCGATCCCCCAGGAATACACGGTCGATCGAAATCGAGGCATCCGCGATCCGATCGGCATGATCGGCACGCGGCTCGAGACGGAGATGTACCTCGTCACGATCGGTGGATCACCCGCGGTCAATCTGCGCAAGGCGGTCGAACGCGCCGGCTACCGCGTCCGCGAACTTGTGCTCGAGCCACTGGCGAGTGCGCTGAGCGTTCTCACCGACGATGAGAAGGAGCTCGGGGTCGCCTTGGTCGAGCTCGGCGCCAGCACGACGGATCTCGCCATCTTCCATGAAGGCAAGATTCGGCACCTCGCCAGCGTGAATTTCGGCGGGACCAGCGTCACCAACGACATCGTGCTTGGCCTCAAAGTGACGCCTGACGACGCCGACCGCCTGAAAGAGCGCTACGGCTGCGCGTACGAGGCACTGGCAGACCCGAACCTGGTCATTCCGCTGCCCAGCACCGCTGCACAGGGGGCGCGGATGCTCGACCACGCATCCCTCGTTCACATCATTCACCAGCGCATGGATGAGGTGTTTGAGCTGGTACAGCGCGAGATTACCGACGCCGGGTACGCCAGACGCCTGAGTGCCGGGGTCGTGCTGACGGGTGGTGGCGCGGGCATGCGCGGGATGCGCGACCTCGCGACCGACGTGTTCGGCATTGGCGTTCGCGTCGGCTCGCCCGCCGATAACACGAGCGGATTGAGTGATGCGGTCGAGGCGCCCCGCTTCGCGACCGCTGTAGGGCTGGCGGAGTACGGCGCACAGCGTGTCGCGCTCGGGGGTGCCGCGAGCGGCGCGCGGCGCACCCCGGTGAGCAGCCCCGGAGTCGCGCGCTGGATCGAGCGGGTGCGCGTCTGGCTGCAGGACTTCTTCTAAGCCTGCTCGCTTCTGTCCTTCTGAGTTCTCAAAAAGATGATAGCGTGCCGCGCGACTGTGGATAAGTTCGCGCGCGGAGATGCGTTTCTGTTCTCCCAATGCGTCGTCGAGAGATGTGGTCGCCGGATGGAAAAACGTTATATTGCCGCGTCCAAAACACCGGTCGGCTCAGACTGTCCGTCACTCACTCGTAGTGGAGTTCCGCTCGCCATGATCTTCGAACTCGAGGAGAGCGCGTCGCAGAATGCCCGGATGAAGGTGGTGGGCATTGGCGGTGGCGGGGGCAACGCGGTGAACCGGATGATCGAGGAACATCTCGAGGGCGTCGAGTTCATCTCGGTCAACACCGACGCGCAGGCTCTGCTGAATTCGAAATCGGACGTCAAGATCCAGATCGGGAAGAAGCTCACCCGAGGACTCGGCGCGGGTGCCCGGCCGGAGATCGGACGTCAGGCCATCGAGGAGAATCGAGAGGAAGTGGCGCGCTCCCTGGCTGGGGCCGATCTGGTGTTTATCACCTGTGGCATGGGTGGAGGTACCGGAACCGGGGCGGCGCCGATTGCGTGCGAGCTGGCGCGAGAAGTGGGTGCCCTCACAGTCGGGATCGTGACCAAGCCCTTCCTCTTCGAGGGGCGAAAGCGGATGCGCCAGGCTGAGATCGGCATTGCCGAGATGCGGAAGAATGTCGACACCATGATCGTCGTGCCGAATGAGCGATTACTCGCGGTGGTCGGCAAGGGGATCCCCTTTCAGGACGCGCTCAAGAAGGCCGACGAGGTGTTGCTGCACGCCACGCAGGGCATCTCCAGCCTGATCAGCGTCACGGGATTGGTCAACGTCGATTTTGCGGACGTGCGGACGGTCATGCAGGCGGGCGGGAGCGCACTGATGGGCACCGGTATCGGCCGCGGTGAGAACCGGGCGATGGAAGGGGCGCAGCAAGCAATCTCCTCACCGCTTCTCGACAACATCTCGATCTCCGGCGCGACGGGCGTCCTCGTCAACATCACGGGCGGGGCCGATCTCACGCTGGGTGAGGTGCACCAGATCAACGAGATCATTCACGACGCCGTCGGCGACGACGCAGAAATCATTTTCGGCGCCGTGCATGAGCCTGCGATGCAAGGCGAGATCCGCGTAACCGTGATCGCAACCGGATTCGATCGGCCGACAGTGGGTGCTTCCGGCATGGCAACAGCCGCGGCCGACTCGGGCAAAGGCCCGCCGGTCATCCCATTTCCAGCCCAGCGGCAGCAGCGGCCGACGGTCGGCGCCACTCGCGTCGGAAACACCACCGATCTCCGCCGCGTGCCCAACACGCCGGTCCCCCGCGAGGAACGAACGGCTGCGCAGGATCTCAGCGACATGGAGATCCCGACGTTCATTCGGAGACAGATGGATTGACCTGGGCGGGCGCACGCCCCATTGCGTTCGCGATGGTGGCGTCGCTCGCGGCGCTCATGGTCGCGGCGCGGCCCGCGGTGGGCCGCCCGACGCGCGCCTGGGCGCCAGGCGTCCAAGTCAAGGCGCTGGCCAGCGATACAAATGGGCGGGTGGCCGCGGCAAACTTGCCGCAGCTTCCGCCACTTGTCGTCGAGCCGAAGGCAGTCACGGACACTGTGCTCGTCGCCGGGCGTATCGCCACCAACCTGTACGCCGCGCTGGATTCCTGCGCCGCGACGATGTTCCCTCTCCATGCCCGATGGAAGCTGGCATGGTCGGTCGCTGACATTCTCGAATACCGCGTCGACATGAGTCGCGACCTGCGCGTCGGCGACACGCTTCCGCGTGCTCGTCGAGCGTGCGTTCAATCCGGCCGATGGGTTCCATACGGGGCCGGTACTTGCCGTCATTTTCGTGGAGTCGCGAGACACCCTGACTGCGATCCGCTTCCGCACGACGGACGCGTCGCCGACCGAGTCCGGTGGCCAGCGAGTACTACGACGTACATGGACGGTCGCTGCGGGCCGCGTTTCTGCGCGCCCCGGTGGAGTTTCGTCGCATCTCGAGTGGGTTCGGAATGCGCCTGCACCCGATTCTGAAGGTCTGGCGCGCGCACAAGGGCACGGACTACGTCGCACCCGCCGGTACGCCCGTTCGGGCGATCGGCGATGGGACGGTGATCTTCGCCGGCCAGAAGGGAGGCTACGGCAATGTCATCGACCTGCGGCATCTCAACGGATACATCACGCGATACGGCCATCTGTCGCGCTTCGCCGTCGGCATCCATCGCGGCGCGAGGGTCTCGATCGGGAAGACGATCGCGTATGTGGGGATGACTGGGTTGGCCACCGCGCCGCATCTGCACTTCGAAGTGCTGGTCAATGGCGTGCAGCACGATCCGCGCGTCGCGCTTCGGGACCGCGGCTCCGGGCAGCCCGTGCCCGTCGGCTAACGGTCCGAGTTCGATGCGCTGGCGCAGCGCTCGATGGCTGCGTTGCACGGGGGACCGCCAGTGGGGGCAGTCGCGGCTAACTGAGACTGTCGACTACGGCGTCCGTCGCTATCCGTCGTGGTCTACTCTCTACTTTCTGCCCTGCTACTCTCTCGGGCGCATTTTGCGCCCGCGCTACATTTCCCGGCATGGCGCTCTGGGTCACTGCGGTCTGCATCGGCTTGGTGGCTGCGCTCGTCCAATACGGTCGTCCATCAGGCGGCGGATGGATCGCGGCCGTGTGTCGAATCATCGCCATCGCCGGCCTCGTGGGATTGTGGCTCGACGCCCCAGTCGGTCGCAGCCCTCGTATCCGACCGTTCGCCGCGCTCGATGTGTCGAGGAGTTGGCTCCGCGATGGTGACACGGCGGCGTATCGAACGGCCGAGCGCGACGTGGCCGCGGTTGGCGCAGATTCGGTGTTCCTCTTTGGCGATTCGATTCGCACCGACGCTCCGCCCGACGTGCCAAATGACGTGCGGACTCGCGTGCGTCCCGCCGTCGAGCGGGCGTTGGCTGCGGGTCGTCCCCTGGTCCTCGTCACCGATGGCGAGCTCGATGACCCGGAGGCGGTAGCCGAGTTGCCGGCGGGCTCGAGTGTGATCGTCGTGCCTCATACGAAGCGCCCGGACGCAGCCCTCGCGACCCTCGACGCGCCACGCGCGGCTGTCGCCGGTGATACCATCGAGATTCACGCGACGGTTGCCGCCGGAGCCGGTGGCTCGCCCGCCGGCGCCGTGGCGATCAGCGTGGCTGACCGTCCCGCGACGCCATCCACGACCGTCTCGGTCGAGGCACTCGCGCCGCGCGTCGAGCGCACGATCAGCGTCCGAACAGTGGTCCCGCATGGTGACGGTCCACAGGCCGTACGAGCCGTGTGGACAGGGGGCGGCGACGCCGACAGTCACAACGACACGTTGACCGTGCCAATCGATGTCTCGCCGGCTGCCGGAGCGGTCTTCATTAGTACGTCGCCAGACGAAGACGCGCGCTACGCGTTGGCGGTTCTCCGTGGAGCACTGGCCCTCCCGACACGCGGCTACTTTCGGGTCGCCGCCGGGCAGTGGCGGGTCGACGGCACGCTGGCGCCGATCAGTGAGTCCGATGTGCGGCGGGCCGTCGCAGCGGCGCCGCTGGTCGTGCTGCACGGTGACACGAGCGTGTTTGGCCCGCCGCTGGCCGCGACCCGTGGTGCGCTGGCCCTCGTGATCGCCCCCATCGCCCGATCGCCCGATGAATGGTTCGCGACAGGCGCGCCTCCCTCTCCGATTGCCTCCGCACTGACTGGCGTCGCATGGGACAGCCTGCCGCCGATCGACATTGGCGGCCCGCCTACGGCCTCCACCGCTTCGAGCGACTGGCAGGCGCTCGAGGTCAAGCGAGGCCGACGCTTCGATGGGCGCGTCGTGGTCAGCGGCGGCGCGGTCGGCGGTCGGCGACGCGTCGTCATCCCGGTCAACGGGCTGTGGCGCTGGCGTTTCCGGGGCGGTGCGAGCGCAGACGCGTTCGCTGCCCTCTGGGGGGCTCTCTTCGACTGGCTTGCCGCAGAGCGTCGCGACCTTCGGCCCGCTGTGCCGGCCGATGCCCTGGTGCGTGAGGGCGATCCGATCCGCTGGCGCCGCGGCAGCGGAGGAGATAGCACGACGCTCGTCGTGCTGACGCGTCGGGCTGCGGGTGCAAGACCTGACACGCTGCGGATGTCGTTCGCCTCGGGAGCCCAAATGACCGAGACCCAGGCCCTCGTGGCCGGATCGTACGATGTGCGGACGGCCGCAGGCCCGGCACTTCTTGTGGTGAATCCATCGCGCGAATGGTTGCCGCGTGATCCCACGATCAAGGCTGGCGAGGTCCAGGGGGTCACACTCGCTGGGCCCACACCACGCCTGCGTGCGCTCCCCTGGATTTACGTACTGCTCGTCGCACTGCTGTGCGGCGAGTGGCTCCTTCGCCGACGCATTGGGTTGCGCTGAAATGGCACGTCTCCTTCATCGGTCCACGGACGCGCCTCGGCGGTCGCTCTGGCAGCGCATCAAGGACCTGGCACTCACCGATGTCGGCGTGGTCATGCGGGGAGGCGTCAGCGAGGGCTCGCTCGAGAAACTCGAGGAGGTGCTACTCGAGGCGGATTTCGGCGTGCCGACCACGGCTCGGCTGATCGCGGACGTGGATCGGGAGGCGCGCGAGGGCGCGATTCGCACGCAAATGGAATTCCTCGAGACATTGCGCTCCGGCATCGAGACGGCGCTGCGTGCGGGACAAAGCAGCCCCACGCTACACATGGCGCCCGAGCCACCGACCGTGATGCTCGTGATCGGCGTCAACGGAGCGGGGAAGACCACCTTCATCGGCAAGTTGGCAGCCCAGCTTCGCGCAGAGGGCAAGCGAGTGCTCGTCGCGGCGGGTGACACGTTTCGGGCTGGCGCGGTCGATCAGCTGCGCGCGTGGGCCGACCGCACCGGGGCAGCGTTCGTCGGTGGCGCCACGGGCCGCGACCCCGCCGCGGTTGCCGTTGATGCGATCGAAGCGGGCGTCGCGTCCAGAGTCGACGTCATCATCGTCGACACGGCTGGCCGTCTCCATACCAGCGGCGCGTTGATGGAGGAGCTGCGAAAGGTCGCTCGCGTCGTCGCCAAGCGCCGCGCCGGCGCGCCGCACGAAACGCTGCTCGTACTGGACGCCACCATTGGTCAGAACGCGATCGCGCAGGGCAAGACGTTCGCCGCGGCCGTGCCGGTCACGGGTCTGGTGCTCACCAAGGTGGATGGCACCGCCAAGGGCGGCGTGGTGGTGGCCGTTCACGAAGCCCTCGATGTCCCGATCAAGTTCCTCGGAACGGGGGAGAGCATCGAGGACCTCGCACCATTCGACGCGGCAGCGTTCTCCCGTCAACTGCTCGAGGCGTGATCTCCCGGAGTGACGCGGGTGTGAGCCGTCCGCCGGCGGAGCGGCAGTCCCGCCCCGGCGTCAGTCGTGTGTCACTCGACACACCGGTTACCTATCTCAAGGGCGTTGGCGAGCGCCGCGCGGCACTGCTCGCACGGCTCGGCATCGCGACGGCCGGGGATCTCCTCCGACACATCCCGCATCGGTACGAGGACGCGAGCACCATCTCGCCCATCGGGACGCTCGCCACCGGGGCGGACGCGACGGTCATCGGTACCGTGATCTCCAAGGGCGTGCTGCCGACGCGCCGTGGCCTCAAGATCTTCCAGGTCGTGCTGCGAGACGGCTCCGGGATGATCGAGGTATCGTGGCCAGGGCAGGCTTACCTGGACCGCGTCATCGACAAGCACGATGTGCTGCTCGTGACTGGCACCGTGCGGTTCTTTCAGGGTCGACAACTGCAGGCCCGCGAGTTCGTGAATCTGGGCGCGGAAGCGGCCGACACCTCACAGGGTCGCGTGCTGGCCGTGTACCCGACCACCGAAGGGTTGTCGGTCAAGGTGCTGCGCAGCCTCATCGACAACCATCTCGACACGTTGTTGCCGCTGGCCGCCGAGTCGTTGTCGAGCGACATCCTTGCAGCCGGTGGCGTGCCGCCCCTCCCGGAAGCGCTCCGGATGGTGCATCGCCCCGCATCGCTCCAGGAGGCAGAGGCCGGCCGTTCACGGCTTGCCTTCGAGGAGCTCTTGTGCGTGCAGTTGCTGTATCGTCGTGCGTATGCATTGGCTCGTGCGCATCGGAGTGGCATCGCGTATCAGAATCTCCGGTCACTCACGACCGCGCTCAAGCACGCGTTGCCATATGAGCTCACGAACGCGCAGACACGGGCCGTGCGCGAGATCGTTGCGGACATGTGCAGCGCAGCGCGGATGCACCGCTTGCTGCAGGGCGACGTCGGCAGCGGAAAGACTGTCGTGGCGCTCTTCGCGGCGCTCCTTGCGATGGAGAATGGCTACCAGGCCGCGGTCATGGCACCGACGGAAATCCTTGCCGAACAGCACTGGGGCACGATTTCCTCGCTGCTGCGGCCGCTGAATATCAGTCCCATCCTGCTCACGGGCAGTCTCTCGACGGCGGAACGCCGCGCGGCGGCCGATCGCATCGCGCGGCCCGAGCCGGCGCTGGTGGTCGGAACGCACGCGCTCGTGCAGGAGGCGACGACGTTCGCTCGCCTCGGTCTGGCAGTCATCGACGAGCAGCACCGGTTCGGAGTCGAGCAGCGCAAGGCCCTGGGAGCGAAGGGTGACAACCCGGACGTACTCCTCTTGAGTGCGACGCCGATTCCACGGTCGCTGGCACTGACGGCGTACGGCGATCTCGATGTGAGCGTGCTCGATGAGCGGCCGCCCGGCCGTCGCCCTGTGACGACCGCCTGGCGGCCCGAGTCCTCGCGGGCCCGGGTGCTCTCGTTCCTGTCAGGTCAGCTCGACCAGGGGCGGCAAGGCTACATCGTCTACCCCGTGATCGGCGAGTCGGAGCGCACCGACCTCAAGTCGGCCACGGCGATGTTCCTGGAGTTGACCGCCGAGGGCGGCGCGCTCTCGAATCGTCGCGTCGCGCTCCTGCACGGACGCCTGCCGCCCGACGAGCGCGATGCGGCCATGCGTGCGTTTCGCGATGGGAACCTCGATGTGCTGATCGCGACGACGGTCGTCGAGGTCGGGATCGATGTGGCGAACGCGACGATCATGGTGATCGAGCATCCGGAGCGATTCGGCCTCTCGCAGCTTCACCAGCTGCGTGGGCGCGTGGGGCGCGGGGCCGAGGAATCCTTCTGCATCCTCCTGGGCGACGTCAGCCCGGAGGCGGCGACGCGGCTCGGCATCTTCATCGGCACCGAGGATGGATTCGAGATCGCGCGCGCGGATCTGCGGCTCCGCGGAATGGGCGACTTGTTCGGCGAACAGCAGAGCGGCGCCGCCATGTTCCGCGTCGCCGACCCATTGCGAGACGAAGCGCTCAACGAACGCGCCCGCTCGGTCGCCGATCGCATCCTGACCGACGACCCTGAATTGACCGCGCCGGTGCACGGCGCACTCCGCCGCACGATGGCGGCGCGGTACGCCAAAGCGGTGGAGCTATTCCGAGTGGGGTAGAGGGCCTCCTTTCTCCTTTCCCCTCACTCCTTTCTCGGGCGCGATAGCGCCCGCGCCCTACGGTTTCGGCGCTGTCAATCGCTTCTTGATGCGATCCAGCTCCTGCGTGGAGTCGCTGAGCGCAGTCAGCACCTTGTCCAGCGAGTCGCGCAGGCGCTGTACTTCCTCGCGGCTGCGATCGCGCGACGCCCCCGCGAGCCGGGCACTGTCGGCGCTGCGGAGGGCGGAATCGGCCTCGGTGCGCGCCGAGTCGGCCTGCGAGGCCGCCTGCACGTTCTCCTCGTGCAAGGTCATCAGGTCGCTGGCCGTTCGGCGCAGAATATCGGCTTCGAGATCGTGCTCGTGGGGACCTGGACCATTGCCGTACGCCGTCAGCGCTCGCATCGCCTCGGACGCGGAGTGCTGTTCATTTCGCGGGTCGAGCGTGAATAGTGCGACCCAGAACTGCGTCTCGTTGGCCTGAGGCGTATTGGGGTAACGCATGGCGAACGCGATCAGCGCCGAATCAGCGGCGTTGTAGTGCCCACCCGCCGCCGCTTGTTGCGCGTACGTCAGCGTGGTCTGCCACGCCGGCTGCGGAATGGGATGTTGCGACGTCGGTCGACCTGCACAACTCAGCAACGCGTGAAGTGTGAGGAGCGAAGCGAGGCTGGCCCAACGCCTCACACGGCCGCCCTCGCCTGGCTGGCGCCGCGCCGCAGGGCCGGCGTTGGGACTGGGCGCATGCGGCGCGTTGGGAGCGCCTGTGGAAGCGTGATCGTGAACGTCGCGCCGGCTCCCGGCCTGCTGTCGACCGTGATCGTGCCGCGGTGTGCTTCGACGATCGTCTTGGCGATCGCGAGACCCAGGCCTGTGCCGTCCGCGGCCTCGGGCTGATTGTCCGCGCGGTAGAACTTGTCGAAGATGCGTGGCAGTTGCTCCGGTGGAATGCCGGCGCCGGTGTCTTGCACCGCCATCTGTACCAGGTCATCGGTGGCGCGTACCTGCAAACGGACTTGGCCCCCGCTGGGTGTGAACTTGAACGCGTTGGACAGCAAATTCCCCAGCACCTCGCTAATGCGGTCTCGATCCCATGTCACGTGCGCGGGCAGCTCTCGGTCATGGCACACCGCGAACTCGACCGACCGCTGCATCGCCAGGACGCGGAACGATGCTTCCAGATCCTTGAGAAACTCAACCAGCGCAAGCGGTCGCGGCTCGAGTTTGCCGCCACCCGCTTCGAACCGACTTACGTCGAGCAGCTGCTTGACGAGTCGGCCGATGCTCACGCACTGCGCCTCGAGAGTTTGACAGATCTCGCGCTGCCGTTCCGATAGTGCGCCGTAGGCGCCATCCTGCAAGAGCTGCAAGTAACCCAGTAGCACGTTGACCGGCGTTTTCAGCTCGTGCGACGCCACGGAGACGAACTCGGCCTTCAACCGATCGAGCTCGGCGAGCTGTCGGGCCATCGTGTCGTAGCTCGCCGCCAGGCGGCCGAATTCGTCATGTCGCCGCGGCGCAACCGACAGTCGGTGTGCAAAGTCGCCACTTGCGACCGCCGCCATCCCCGCCTCGAGATCCTCGACCGGCCCGCTGACCGAGTGTGTCAGCCAGATCGCGATCCCCGTGGCGAGAAGCGCCGCAAAGACCAGCACCGCCGCTGAGAATTGCCGCGCTTGTTCCGCCGCATCTGCCGCGCTGGCGACCCGGTCACGAGATCGCACGCGCAGCGAACCTTCGGCCGTCCCGATCCACCGCTCCATCTCGGTAATCGCCGGCCGCACGCCGTTGGCGGACAGGCTGTCGGCACGTGCGCTCCGACGTGCCAGGACGGCGCCGTACTCTTGAGTCGCGACGGTCGCTACCGTGGCGACGACCTGACGGAGGTTGCGCGCCGCGCTGTCGAGCTCGAACGACCCCAACGAGTCGGTCATGGCCCTAAGCACCGTGATCTGACGCGACATCCGCCGCTCACTCGCTGAGTCGTGCACGAACAGCAGCGCATCTTCAGCGCGACGGAGATCCTCAGTACCGACACGAATACGCCCCAGCAGTAGCGAAGCCGCAAACTCCTTGTCACGGAGCGCAAGCGCTGACTGATGGAGATCTTCGAGGGACCGCAGCGCCAGGCCAAGAGGGACAACGAGCACGACCGCGATGGCCAACAGACCCGCGGCCAACCTGGCCCGGAGCGTCATAGCTGAACATTAACGCGCAAGACACTCGACCGTGAGACCACCTCCAAAGGTCCCCGACTTGCGTTGACACTGCTCCAGCCACGGTCTACCTTGCCGCGCGATCCAACTCTTTGACCCAGCGCATCATGCCGACGGTGTCAGCACCCCCCACAACCCCGGTGCCGGCCGCGCCAGCTGTCGCGATTCGACAGCTGCCGCGGTACATCGGGGAGCGTGTCCGGCTCTCCGGATGGGTGGTGCACGTCAGGTCATCCGGCAAGATCGCATTCCTGGTGGTGCGCGACGGATACGGCATCGTGCAATGCGTCGTCGCGAAGGCTGAGGTCGAGCCTGAGGTCTGGGAACGGTTCGGCACCCTCAGGCAGGAGACATGCTGTCCAGCTCGAGGGGGTCGTCCGCGCCGACCCGCGCGCGCCCGGCGGCCACGAGCTGGCTGTGCAGGATCTGCACGTGCTCGGCACGAGCCCGATCGACTACCCGATCCAGCCAAAGGAACACGGCGTCGACTTCTTGCTCGATCACCGACACCTCTGGCTCCGGAGCACACGCCAGGCGGCGATCCTGCGGATCCGGAGCGAGATCGAGCAGGCCATCCAGGATTTTTTCTACGCGCGCGATTTCGTCCGCGTCGACACCCCGATCCTGACCGCCGCAATCGGCGAACGAAGCGGCCTGTTCTCGACGGAGTATTTCGACGAAGGGTCCGCGTATCTCGCGCAGACCGGGCAACTGTACGGAGAGGCGGCCGCGGCTGCCCTCGGGCGCATCTACACGTTCGGTCCGACCTTTCGAGCGGAGAAGTCGAAGACTCGGCGCCACCTGGCCGAGTTTTGGATGATCGAGCCAGAGGTAGCGTTTGCGGATTCAGCCGAGAATATGCGTCTCCAGGAGTCTCTCGTCATTTACTTGGTGGAGCGCGTGCTCGAGCGACGCCGCCAGGAATTGGCGGAGCTCGAGCGAGACACGAAGAAGCTCGAGAGCGTTGCCGCGCCCTTCCCCCGCATGGACTACGGCGACGCCGTCGCCACGCTGCAGCAACGGGGAAGTGCCATCCAATGGGGTGACGACCTCGGTGCAGAGGATGAGGCGCTGCTGGTGGCGGATGCCGACCGGCCGCTCTTCGTATGCAACTATCCGAAGCAGGCCAAGGCCTTCTACATGAAGGAGAATCCCGCTGATCCCCGAACGGTCCTGTGCAATGACTGCCTGGCGCCCGAAGGGTACGGGGAGATCATCGGGGGATCACAGCGCGAGGACGATCACGACAGGCTGCGCCAGCGCATCATCGATGAGGGCCTGCCGCTCGACGCGTACGGCTGGTACCTGGACCTCCGTCGATACGGGACCTTCGTGCATTCCGGCTTCGGCCTCGGACTCGAACGGACGATCGCCTATATCTGCGGCCTCCCACACTTGCGAGAGGCGATCCCGTTTGCTCGCATGATGAACCGGCTGCGACCCTGAACCGGACGGACCGAGCATCCGTGCGCTCTCTGGCTCGATCGCGCGCCGGGGCAGTCGCGCACGTTGACGCGTCACCCCGGCGCTCGCCGATTACGGCGTTGGCGCGTCCTCGGCGGCTTTCACTTCGTCCCACAGAGCATCGAGCACGGCGAGTGGCGCCTGGCCGACCACCAGTCCTCGTTCGCGTGCGAAGCGCTCGACGGCTTGAAAGCGCTGGGCGAACTTCTTGTTCGATCGATCCAGCGCCACCGCGGCGTGTACGCCCGCTTTGCGACATAGATTGACGCACGAAAACAGCAGATCGCCGAGTTCCTCGGTCAACTGCTCGTGTGCGCGACTGCCCTCCGGCGCACCACTCGCCGCCAGGATCGGCGGGTGTTCGCGAATCGAGTCTCTCACCTCCTCGAGCTCTTCGGCGACCTTGTCGAGCGGACCGTCCGTCGATGGCCAATCGAAGCCGACGCCGGCGGCGCGCTCCTGCAGCCGATGGGCGCGCAACAATGGCGGGAGCTGCGTCGGCAGCCCGTCGACGATCGACGTGCGCCGTTTCGCCTTCATGCGCTCCCACGGCTCTTTCGCCCCCTCGCCGTAGAGATGTGGGTGCCGCCCCTTCATCTTGGTGACCAACCCGCGCGGCACGTCACCGGCGTCGAACCCGCCGCGCTCCTCGGCAAGGACGGCGTGAAAGAGCACCTGCAGCAACAGATCGCCCAGCTCCTCGCGAAGCAGCCGGTCGTCTCCCGACCGGATGGCCTCGTCCACTTCGTGCGCCTCCTCGATGAGGTACGGACGCAGCGACTCATGAGTCTGGGCAGCGTCCCAATCGCAGCGGAGGCGCAGATCGCGCATGAGCGCCAGCGCGTCGTCGAAGGGCGAGGGCGTCGACATGGGCGTGTCGTATACTATCTCGCGACCGTGTGCGATGCTACGCGATACTGAGCGTCTTCGCGCGTGGCTCGAGGTCGACCTCGATGCGCTCACGCGCAACGCACGCGCCGTCGCCGAGCGAGCTGGAGTCCCGATCCTGCCCATGGTGAAGGCAGACGCGTACGGGTTGGGGGCGCTGCCGGTCGTGCGCGCGCTCGAACGCGTCGATCCCTGGGGCTATGGCGTGGCGACGGTCGACGAGGGCAGGGCGTTGCGCAGGGCTGGCGTGGCGCGGCCGATCGTCGTCTTCAACCCGCTGCTCGACTCGGAGGTCGCGCTCGCGCATGCCGAGCACCTCTCTCCCGTGCTCAGCGACGCGACGATCATCGCGCGATGGGCGGCGGCGAGCGGTAACGCGCCGTGGCACCTGTCGATCGACACCGGGATGAGCCGCTCCGGTATTCCGTGGTCCGTCGTAGGCGAGCTCGGAGCGCTGCTCGCGCAGCATCCGCCACTCGGCGTGTGCACGCACTTCCACAGCGCTGACGCGGATGACGGCTCCGAGCGGCTGCAACTCGATCGGTTCCGCCAGGCACTCGGCGCGTTGCCCGTCCGGCCACACGTCGTGCACGCGGAGAACAGCCCCGCGATCGAGCGCCTCGTCGACGGCTCCGTCTGGACGGTGGTGCGCCCCGGCGTGTTCCTGTATGGCATCGAGAGCCGCGACTATGGGAGCGGAGGGGGGTCGACGTCGCTCGAGCCGCGCCATGACCCTCCAAGCGCGGCCCCGTCCCACGGCCAGGGTGGCGCTCCGCCCCTCCGGAGCCAGCCGGTCGTCGCCCTGCACGCGCGCATCGTCGAGCTCCGGTGGATTGAACCGGGAGAGGGCGTCAGCTACGGTTCGACGTTTCGGGCGACCGAGCGCCGACGGATCGGTACGCTGGCTGTGGGGTACGCTGACGGTTACCGCAGAGCATTCAGCAACGTTGGCCACGCCCTGGTACGCGGCCAACGCACGCGCGTCGTCGGTGTCGTCACAATGGATATGACCATGCTGGATGTCACAGGAATCGACTGCGCAATCGGAGATGTGGCGACCCTCCTCGGCGCCGATCGGGCCGCCCGAGAAACAGACGGTGGCCCGATTGGCAGTTGTGGCTCGCGCCACGCGATCGACATCGCCGAGGCGGCGCGTGCCGCCGGTTTGTGCGTGTACGAACTGCTCACCGGACTCCGTTTGCGCGCACCTCGCGTGTACCTGGACCGCGCGCCCAGATAGATTTTCGCCCGTGTATCGACATCGACTCTTCTCACTCGCGGTCGCAGCCGCGGTATACGCCGTTGCGGCGGCCTGTTCGGAAACCCTTCCGGAAGGGCGCGCCTGTCCTGCGCTCTGCCCCAACCAAAACATCCCGGTCGTCGACACGGTCATCGACGGCCTGACCGCGATGGCTGTGGATACGACCATCGCCGGTTATCCGCTGCTTGGCACGGAGCCCGAGCTGCTCGTGGCCGCGAGCGGGGACACGATCGATGTACGCGCCATCGTGCGGTTCGACTCCATCACCACCCAATATCGCCCAACAACGAGCGATACCCTCCAGCCGGTAACCCACGTCTACAATGCGTACCTCCGGCTCGTTTTTGATACGTTGAGCTTCCGGCCGCGAGCATCCAACTCAGGCGAGCCGACGTTGGCGGTGTACGACGTCGATACGGTGGGCTCGGACACGTCCGTCGGAGTCTTGGCCTCGCTCTTCCGGCCAGACCGCCTGTTGGGATCCCAGTCGATCGGGATCGGTGCCGACTCCGTCCGGATCCAGCTGGATACGGCAAAGATCAGAGCGCATGTGACCGGGGACCACAACATTCGCGTCGGGATTCGGCTAACCCACATCGGCGTCGGACCCGCAGACGGTCGGCTGAACATTCTGAATGCCACGAGCGGCACTCCGCCCGTGTTCTCCTACCAGGCCGACACGGATACGGTAACGGCGAGTTCGATCCCCCCCGCCGAGCCCCGTTCGACAACGCCGACCGGCGATTCGGCGCTCGCGCAGCGGCTGTTGAACTATCCGTTGGTCGTATCCGGCACATCACCACCGGTGGGCCAGCATCTCGACATCGGCGGGATGCCAGCGCGCCGCACGTTCGTGCGATTCGTGTTGCCGGCCAAGATCATCGACTCGGGCACGGTGGTGCGGGCGACGTTGACGTTGCACCTCATCCCCAACAGCAGGCGGGCATTCTTCCAGTCGCCACCCGACTCGATGGGAGTGCTGGCGGCCGGCATCGTGTCGACACCAGCAGTGACCGACCCGGGCCACGCAGCTGGGTTCAATGCGCCGTCCACGGTGGTCGGGATCGACACCTCGTTCTACGGGCTCCAATACCCGGACTCGGTCAATGTGGAATTCGTGAATGCCGCACGCCACTGGAAGGGCCGCGCCGCGGATACCGTGAGTCGCGCCATCGTGCTCATGGGCACCAAAGAGGGGGCGACCCCGCTCGTCGCGAGCTTCTACCCCGCGCTGCCGTCGGTACCCATTGCTCTCCGTCCCCACGTTCATCTCGCATACGTCAACACCGTGGGGTTCGGGCTGCCATGATGACGACCCACGTGATCTCCGGCGCCGTCCGGGCGCTCCGTCGCGCGGCGGGCACGGTCGCCACCGCGCTCGCAGCGGCGTTCCTGCTGGTCGTTCAAGCGTCGCCGCTTCGAGCGCAGGGCAACCTGAGCACGCAAGGATTCGGGTATCCGACCGGGCAACTCAGCACGTCGTCGCTTGGGGCAGGTGGCGGCCTGGGAGAGTTCGACCCCGAGTCGGGCCTCAACCCGGCGGCCATCGCATCGTTGACCCGACCGATGATCCATCTGCAGTTCGATCCGGAGTTTCGGTCGGTCAGCACGCCGGCAGGCACCGACCATACGACGACGATGCGGTTCCCTTTGCTTTCCGCCGGGTTGCCAATCTCGTCGAGCTTCGTACTCGGTCTGTCGTTTTCCAGGCTGCTCGACCGCACGTGGGAATCGAGCCAGGCGGGATTGACCGCCGTTGGCGACACCTCCATTCTGTCGACGCAAACGTTCAAGGTGGCGGGGGGCCTCGAGAATCTGCAGGTGGATGGCGCGTGGACGCCACTCACTGGCCTGCGCGTCGGTTTCGGGCTGCACGTGTACACGGGACAGAACCAGATCCTGGTCCAGCGCGAGTTCCCGGACACGGCCGTGGTCAAGGCGCTCTCGTACTCGGAGAGCAGCACGATCAATTACCTGGGTGAGGGCATCTCCATCGGCGTCGATGCGCGACCGTCGCCCTTGTTCGCGATCGCGGCGTCGGCGGAGTTGGGTGGCGCGCTTCGCGCGCATCGGAACGACACCCTGTTGTCGAAGGGAAGCGTGCCCCCCCGCGTGGGGGCAAGCATTCGCTATGATGGAGTCGCGGGCCTCACGCTGGCGGCGCGGGGTGAATGGCAAGGATGGTCGCAGTTGGGGGGCCTCGGATCGCCGATCGCCGCGCCGCACGACGCATGGGACTTCGGGGGCGGAGCCGAGATCGTCGGGCCGAAAGTCGCGCAGCGGGGGGTGGTGCTCCGGATTGGCGCCGAAACGCGCACCTTGCCGTTCTTGGCGGACGGGGCCGTCGTACGCGAGAATGACATAACCGGCGGCTTGGGTATACCGTTAGGAGGGTTACAGCGTGCGGCGTTCGATCTGGCCGTGCGCCGGGCGCTGCGTACGACGCCGGTCCTGGGTATCTCGGAGGAATGCGTGGATGCTGAGTCTGGGGGTCACCGTCAGACCCTAGGTGGCGCCCTCGTAGCGCCGCGCCCCGCGGGTGCCACGGCAGAGCCGGTCGGCCCCCCAGGCGGCGCGCTGATCCTCGTGGCCGACGACGTGCCGGCCAATGTCGAGTTGCTGTTCGATCAACTGCACGCGCTGGGCTACCGGACGGTTGCCGCAGAGGACGGCCCGTCGGCACTCGCCGTTGCGGCACAATACCAGCCCGACCTCTGCATCCTCGACGTCTCGATGCCGGCGGGTGACTTGGGCTGCGAGGATCGAGCGACGGGGTTCGAGGTGTGTCGGCGGATCAAGCGCGACCCGCGGACCGCTCGGATCCCCGTCGTGTTCGTGACCGCGCTCAACGACACGACGGACCGGGTTCGCGCGATCGAGGCTGGCGGCGACGATTTTCTCACCAAGCCACACAACCGCCTCGTCCTCGGCGCCCGCGTCCGAAGCCTGCTCAAGCTCAAAGCGGCGACCGACGCGCTCGAAGACAGCTTTCGCAAGCTGCGCGAGCTCGAAAAGGTCCGGGATGATCTCCTGAAAATGATCGTGCACGACCTCAAAACGCCGCTGACCTCGGTGCTCGCCACGCTCGAATTGTTGCTCGACGGCGACTTCGGTCCGCTGGCCGGCACGCAGCAGCAGGTCATCGCGGACGCCGAAGGCAAGGCCGAGGATCTCCTTCGCCTGATCGAGGACCTGCTCGAGATCTCGAAACTCGAGGAAGCGGAGCTCCCGTTGTCGCTCGAGGAGATCGCACCCGCCGCACTGTTGGCTGAGGTACGTCATGAGTGGGCTGTCCGCTTTCAACAGGAAGGGACGGTGGCGACCATTGAGGTTGCGGAAGACACTCCGACGTTCGAGGCGGACAAGGCCCTGCTCAAGCGGGTATTCGCCAACCTGATCCAGAATGCCATCACGCATTCGCCGCACGCGGTCACGCTCCGGTTCAGTGCTCGGCGTGACGCGTCTGGCGTCTTGTTCACGGTGGCAGACAACGGGCCCGGGATCCCGCCGGAATACCACGAGGTGATTTTCCGCAAATTCGAGCAGGTGCGCGCGCTGCATGCCCCGCGCGTGCGCAGCTCGGGATTGGGGCTCGCATTCTGCCGGCTGGTCGTCGAACGCCACGGAGGCCACATCTGGGTGCAGAGTACCGGAGGGACAGGCAGTGCCTTCCACATCCTGTTGCCGACGCAGGCGCACACAGCGGAAATGCCGGCCATGACGCCGTGACCGGGCTCGACCCGACAGTTACATTAGCGCTGATGGCCGCACCGACCAGACCGACCGTCTACGTCGAGACGTACGGGTGCCAGATGAATGTCAGCGACTCCGAGCTCATGCTCGGCTCGCTGAGCGCCTGCGGCTACGAGCCGGTGGCTCGGCCGGACGGCGCGGACGTCATCCTGGTCAATACCTGCGCGATTCGCGACCACGCCGAACAGCGCGTGATCGGGCGACTGGGTGAGCTGCGCCGCCATATGCACCGCGATACGATCCTGGGTGTCACCGGATGCATGGCGCAGCGCCTCGGCTCGGATCTGCTCGCTCGCGCGAGCCATGTCAGCTTTGTCGTGGGACCCGATGGCTACCGCGCGCTGCCCCTGCTGATCGATCGAGCGCGGGCCGGTAGCCGCAGTGTCGAGACGACATTTGACGCAACCGAGCATTACGAGGATTTCCGCCCTCGCCGGCTCGCGGGAGTCAAGGCGTGGATTCCCGTGCAGCGCGGCTGTGACTACCGCTGTACCTATTGCATCGTGCCGACGACGCGCGGCCCCGAGCGGAGCCGACCGCTCGGCGACGTCGTTCGGGAGACAGAGCAGGCTGTTGCTGATGGGCTGACGGAGGCTGTGCTGCTCGGGCAAACGGTCAATTCGTACAACGACGGCACGTACGACTTCGCCGACCTGCTCTGCGCCGTCGGCGCGGTCGACGGACTCCGCCGGCTCCGCTTCACCAGCCCGCACCCCAACGACTTCAGCGATCGCGTGCTGGACGCGATGGCGACCACGCCGGCTGTGTGCGAGCATGTACACCTCCCGATGCAGTCGGGATCGACCCGTACGCTCCGGCGCATGCTTCGCCGGTACACGCGCGAGGAGTATCTGCACTGCGTCGATCGGGTGCGGAACGCGATTCCGGGTGTGGCCCTCACGACGGATGTGATCGTTGGCTTTCCGGGAGAAACCGACGCCGATTTTGCCGAAACGCTGTCCGCGGTCGAGTGCGTGGGTTTCGATGACGCCTATACGTTCAAGTTCTCGCCGCGTGCAGGCACGGCCGCGACGCGTTTCCCCCCCAGTGACACGGTGGGCGATGCGGAAGTCAGTGAACGGCTCGCGTCGCTGATCGCGACCGTCCGGCGTGGGGCTCGCGCGCGCAACATGCAGCTCCTCGGGACGCACCACGAGGTCCTCGTGGAGAAGCCAGCGAAGCGCGGCGAGGCCCTGCAGGCTCGAACGCGAGATTTCAAGACGGTGCTCCTGTCGGCCGCGGAGGCACAGGTCGGTCGGTACTATTCGGTGCGCCTCACCGGAACGACAGGGTCCACCTTTACCGGGACGGTTATCGGCGACGCCGATGCGCGGCGGGAGGTACGCCGGCGACGGGTTCGTGAGCTACCTATGACATCCGGCGCTGCGGCCGGGACGGAGTGACGCGTCGTGCTCAATGCACTGGAGGAAGCGGTCCGCGCTACGTACGACTCACTGCGATCGGCGGAACCCGCGTTCTGCGGCTGTCCGCGTTGCCGTGACGATGTCATGACGCTCGTCCTCAACCAGGCGCGCCCACGCTACTTCGTCGGCGATCCACTCGGGGCCGCGGTGACGCGTGTCGCGCTCGATCGGCGGCAGATGCGAGCCGAGCTGTCCGTGATCGTATTGGACGCCATGCGACGTGTGGCACAGTCACCCCATCACTCGCCGGAGGTGGACCGTGGTTCATCACACTGACGTCTCCGTCGTCACGATCGAACGGTTCATCATCGAGCAGGAGAAGCGTCACGCGCCGCAGGCGACGGGGGAGCTCTCGGGTATTCTCTATGACCTGGCCCTTGCCGCCAAGATGATCGCCAACAAGGTGCGGAGTGCGGGCCTCGCCGACATTCTGGGAGCGACCGAGAACACCAACGTCCATGGCGAGACCCAGCAGAAACTCGACGTCATGGCCAACGACATCATGGTGAAGGCGCTCGACCACGGCGGGCGGCTCTGCGCCATGGCGTCGGAGGAGGAACCCGAGATCATTCCGATCCCGGAGGGCTTCCGGACAGGAAAATATTGCCTGCTATTCGATCCATTGGACGGGTCATCGAACATCGACGTGAACGTACCCGTCGGGACGATCTTTTCGGTGCTCAAGAAGATCAGCCCGGGACCGCGCGGCGAGTTGAGCGACATGCTGCAGGTCGGCCGCCGCCAGGTCGCGGCAGGCTACGTCATCTACGGGTCCAGCACCATGCTCGTCTACACGACCGGACAGGGTGTGCACGGCTTCACGCTCGATCCGTCCATCGGCGAGTTTCTGCTCTCGCATCCGGATATGCGCACCCCGCGCCGTGGCCGCTACCTCTCGGTCAACGACGCCTACGCCGCCGATTGGGACGACGCCCTGCTGGGACTCATGCGCCAGTACCGCGGACTCGAGGGCGGGCGCAAGCCGCTGAGCGTGCGATATGTCGGGTCGCTCGTCGCGGATTTCCACCGCAATCTTCTGGGTGGCGGCCTCTTCGCGTATCCCGCCAATCGGCAGAGTCCGCGCGGCAAGCTCCGCCTGTTGTACGAGGCGAACCCTCTGGCGTTCATCGCCGAGCAGGCCGGCGGCGCCGCCACCGACGGGGTCACGCCGGTACTCGACATCGTGCCCAGGGAGCTGCATCAGCGGACGCCGCTCTTCATCGGGAGTGCCGACGACGTAGCGCTTGCCCGCGCGGCGCTGGCGCCACAGATGGCCGGCGCCGGCGTGTGACCGCGCCGCCGGCGCGCCGCGCCAGCACGGAAGGGCCGCCGGACCGGGACCAGGAGAGCACGGAGCGCACGTCGCCGTCCGGGATCCCCATCGCGGCGGTGTACCGGCCGGCGGATGGCGTCACGGACTACGACGCGGAGCTAGCCGACCCCGGTCGCTTCCCGTTCACGCGCGGCATCCAACCGACGATGTATCGGGGCCGCCTCTGGACCATGCGGCAGTACGCCGGCTTCGGCACGGCGGCGGAGACCAACGCGCGGTTCCACCACCTGCTGGCAGCGGGCCAGACCGGGCTCTCCGTCGCCTTCGACCTGCCAACGCAGATGGGTATCGACTCGGATGCCCCGCGCGCTGCCGGCGAAGTCGGACGAGTGGGTGTCGCCATTGACACCGTCGAGGATATGCACACGCTCCTGCACGGCCTCCCGCTCGACCGCGTGTCGACCTCGATGACCATCAATGCGACGGCGTCGACACTCCTCGCGATGTATCTCGTCGTCGCCGAAGAGCGTGGCATCCCATGGACCGCTCTCAGCGGGACTGTGCAGAATGACATTCTCAAGGAGTACATTGCGCGCGGCACCTACATCTATCCCCCGGGCCCCAGCTTGGCCCTGGTCGCGGAGATGTTTCGCTTCTGTGCCGACTATGTGCCGGGCTGGAACCCGATTTCGATCTCCGGCTATCACATCCGTGAAGCCGGCGCGACCGCCGTGCAGGAGTTGGCCTTTACCTTCGCGAACGCGCACGCCTACATCCGGCAGGCCGTCGCAGCCGGCATCGACGTCGAGCGCTTTGCGCCGCGCCTGTCGTTCTTCTTCGCTGCGCACAACGATCTCTTCGAGGAAGTGGCCAAGTTCCGCGCGGCGCGGCGCCTGTACGCGCGCATGCTGCGAGACGAATTTGGCGCGTCCGAGGCGAGTTGCCGGCTGCGGTTCCATACGCAGACCGGCGGCGTCACGCTCACCGCACAGCAACCGCTCAACAACGTCGTCCGCGTCACGGTGCAAGCGCTGGCGGCGACGCTGGGCGGGACGCAATCGCTGCATACCAACGCGTATGACGAGGCGCTGTCGCTCCCGACGGCGGAGGCTGCCACGCTGGCCCTGCGCACGCAACAGATCGTGGCGTTCGAATCCGGCGTCGCGAACACCGTCGATCCGCTGGCCGGGAGCTATTACGTCGAACACCTGACGAACCAGCTGGAGACGCAAGCGCGCGCGTTGGCCGCCCACGTCCAGGCGTTGGGCGGCGCGGTCACCGCCATTGAGGCCGGCTTCGTGCAGGAAGAAATCGCCCGCAGTGCGTATCAATATCAGTTGTCGGTGGAGCGCGGCGAGACCCGCGTCGTCGGGGTCAACGTCTATGGCGATGACACGCCGCCCCCGACCATACCCGCACCGGACTACTCGGCCCTGGAGCGCGAGCAGGTCGAACGGCTCCGCGCCGTTCGTGCGCGGCGGGATGCCTCGGCCATCGATCGCACGCTCGCGGCACTCGCGAACTCGGCCGACGCCCTGCGCGATGCGAGCGCGCCACACGCTGCCGTGCTTCCGGCGATCGTCGAAGCCGTGCGCGCTCGGGCAACTGTCGGCGAGATCTCGGACACACTCGCGCGGGCGTGGGGCGTCTATCGCCCGCTTCGATAGCCTCCGGCTTCGGTCGCTGCTAAGTTACGGAGGAAATGCCGACCTATGAGTACCGGTGCCCCGACGGGCACACGTTTGAGAAGTTCTACCGCAAGATCAGCGAAGCTGAATCCAGCTTGCCGTGCCCGGTGTGCGGCCGCGTGTCGGACCGAATCGTCTCGGGCGGCGCAGGTCTGCTGTTCAAGGGTTCAGGGTTCTACATCACCGATTACGGCAAGGATGGCAAGAAGGACGAGCGCTCGCTAGCGAAGCGCACGGCCAAGAGCGATTCCTCGTCCGCGGAACGCGAGTCCGGCGGGTCTGGCACCGGCGAGGGGACGGGCGCGTCTCCCGCGGCTGGGTCGTCGGAGCAGGGGAAGGGGGCGGATAAGTCCTCCCCAGCGACCCCAGCGGCTTCCACCGGCAAGTCGAAGCCCGCTCGCGACGAATGACGGACGCGGAGTTGCTCCGCGGCGAGCTCAAACGCGTGGCACAGGAGCTCGGCGCCGAGACCGCGCTCGAACCGATCCTCGAACGCCCGCGCGACCCGGCGTTCGGGGACTGGACGACGAACTACGCGATGGTGCTGGCACGGCCCCTCCAGCGCCAGGCACGCCAACTCGCGGCCGCCATGGTCGAACGCCTCGATCTGCGACGGGCCGGGATGCGAAGCGCTGAGGTAGCCGGGCCGGGTTTCATCAACTTCCGCGTCGATCCGAGCGCACTGAACGCGCCGCTCCTGGCCATCATTCGTCGAGGCGAACGCTACGGACACGCGGATGTCGGGGCCGGCAAGCGCGTCGTCGTGGAGTTTGTCTCCGCCAATCCGACGGGGCCGCTCCACGTCGGGCATGGGCGGCAAGCCGCGCTCGGCGATGCGATCGCCGCACTGCTCGCCTGCACCGGCTGGGCCGTGAGTCGAGAGTTCTACTACAACGACGCCGGCGCGCAGATCCAAAACCTCGCCGCGAGCGTGGCGGCACGCATCGCCGAGCTGCGAGGCCTTCCGCTCGACATCCCGGAGGGAGGGTACCACGGTGAGTATATCGCGGAAATCGCGCAGCGATACCTTGAGGCGCATCCGGGTGACCCCATGGGGTCGGATCGCGATCGCGTGCGGGAGTTCGCCGTTGCCGCGCTCCGGGAAGAGCAGGATCGGGATCTGCAGGCGTTCGGCGTGCGATTCGATACGTATTACCTGGAATCGTCTCTCTACACCGACGGGTATGTTGACGAAACCGTCGCCGGGCTCACTCGGACCGGATATGCGTACGAAAAGGACGATGCGCTCTGGCTGCGGACCACGGAGTTTGGAGACGACAAGCCGCGCGTCATGCGCAAGCGCGACGGCACGTATACGTATTTCGTTCCCGATGTCGCATACCACGTGACGAAGTGGCGGCGCGGGTACGAACGGGCGATCAACGTCCAGGGGTCGGATCACCACAGCACGATCACGCGGGTGCGTGCGGGCCTTCAGGCGCTGGGCGTCGGTATCCCGCCTGGCTATCCGGAGTATGTCCTGCATCAACTCGTCACGGTGACGCGAGGCGGTGAGGAGGTGAAAATCTCCAAGCGCGCCGGCAGTTATGTCACGGTGCGCGATCTCATCGACGACGTCGGACGCGATGCGGTCCGGTATTTCTTCCTGATGCGGCGTGGCGAATCACAACTCAGCTTCGACATCGATCTCGCCCGCTCGCAGTCGGAAGAGAACCCGGTCTACTACGTGCAGATGGCGCACGCCCGGATGAGTGGCATCTTCCGAGTGGGGAATCGCGACCCCGAGAGCGTCCGGGGAGAGGGCGCGGAGCTGGCCTTGCTCGCCGAGCCCGAGGAGGTCGCGCTGATCAAGGCGCTGATGGACTATCCTGCTCTGGTTCGCGCGGCGGCCGAGAACCTCGAGCCCCACCGGATGACGACGTACCTTCACGAAACTGCGGAATTGGCCCACCGGTGGTATCATCGGCACCACGTGCTTGGTGAAGCGGTCGCGCTCACCGAAGCACGCCTCGTCCTCGCACGGGCAACGCAGATCGTGTTGCGCAACGGGTTGGGCATACTCGGTATTTCAGCGCCGGAGCGCATGTGACCCACAACGACGCCCGAGGCATGCGTCGTCCCCACCCACACATGGGCAGCCTTAGATGACCGTGCTCGTCGTCGGATCCGTCGCTCTCGATACCATTGATACGCCCTTCGGCCATGCGGACCGCGTCATCGGCGGGTCGGCCACGTACTTCGCATCTGCTGCGTGCCACCTGACACCGGTTCAACTGGTGGGTGTCGTGGGAGATGACTACCCCCTCGACCGCCTCGCCCCGCTCGCCGATCGCGGCGTCGACCTGGCGGGACTCGAGCGCGCACACGGAGAGTCCTTCCACTGGCGCGGCCGCTATGGCCACGACCTGAATTCCGCACAGACCCTCGAGACCCGGCTCGGCGTCTTCGCCCACTTTCGCCCCGACATTCCCGAGACGTTTCGTCAGACGCCGTACCTCTTTCTCGCCAACATCGATCCTCGATTGCAGCTCGAGGTGCTCGCGCAAGTCGCCCGGCCCCGCTTGGTCGCGTGCGACACCATGAACTTCTGGATCGACAGCCGACGCGATGACCTCCTCACGGTGTTGGGGCGCGTCGATCTCGTCACGCTCAACGACGGCGAGGCTCGACAGTTGACGGGCCGGCCCAACCTCGTGCACGCGGCGCGCTGGATTCTCGATTGCGGTCCCCGCGTGGTGATCATCAAGAAGGGCGAGCATGGCGCCCTGATGTTCACCGGGCGCTCGATCTTTTTCGCGCCGGCATTTCCACTCGAATCGGTCTTCGATCCCACCGGCGCGGGCGACGCGTTCGCCGGAGGGGTCATGGGCTATCTCGCTCGCACAGGCGACCTCGGCGACGCCAACCTCCGGCGCGCGGTCGCCATAGGGTCGGTCATGGGCTCCTTTGCCGTCGAGCGGTTCTCGAACGAGCGACTCGCGGAACTCACGAATGCGGAGCTCGATGAACGCTTGGCCGCCTTTCGCGACCTCGTGTCGTTCGACGCCACGACGCCGGTGTCGGCGTCGCGGCCACTCAGCGGCGAGCCGGAGGTCCCCGTTGGCGTACTCGGTCCGGATCCCGCATGACCGCACCCGAAGGGCCTGCGTCGCCTCAGCCCCCACTGGACTATCGCGCCGCCGGCGTTGATATCGAGGCCGCCGATGCCGCCAAGGCTCGCATGCGCGCCCTCGTCGAGTCGACCTTCACGCCGCTGGTCCGTGGGGGCTTCGGTGGGTTCGGTGGACTGTTTCACGTGCCACCGGGCGCAGAGCGATCGCTCCTGGTCGCGAGCGCCGACGGCGTGGGCACCAAGGTCAAACTGGCCATTGAGGCGGGGCGACACAACACGATCGGGCACGACCTCGTGAACCATTGTGTCAACGACATCCTCGCTCAGGGTGCCTCGCCGCTGTTCTTTCTCGACTACGTCGCGTTCGGTCGCCTCGACCCCGATATCGCCGCAGCTGTCGTTGCCGGCGTGGCCACTGGGTGCAAGGAAAATGGGTGCGCCCTGATTGGCGGTGAGACCGCCGAGATGCCGGGCCTCTACACGCCCCCGGACTACGACCTGGCCGGTTTCATCGTCGGCATCGTCGATGAGGCGCACCTGCTCGGCCCCTCCCGCGTGCGCCCCGATGACGGCGTCATTGCCCTTGCCTCGAGCGGGCTCCACACCAATGGATATTCGTTGGCGAGACGGATCGTCGCGGAACGCCTGCACCTGAGCGTGCACGATCGGTTCCCCGGGACGCAGGACAGCGTTGCCGACGTCCTGCTCCGGGTGCACCGCTCCTACCTGAGCGCGGTCCGGCCAGTTCTGGGAGACATCCACGCGATCGCGCACATCACCGGCGGAGGTCTCCCCGGCAACCTCCCGCGTGCGCTGCCAGCGACGGCTAACGCCGTCTTGAATCGATCCAGCTGGGCCCCACCGCCGGAGTTTGCCGTTTTGGCAGATGCGGGCGGTATCAGCAGCGAGGAGATGTTTCGCGCCTTCAACATGGGTGTCGGGATGGTCGTGATCTGCGCCCCCGCCGCGGTCGGCCGCGTCTTGGACAGCGCGCGGGCCGCCGGCGTGGACGCGTGGCAGCTCGGGGAAATCGTTCGCGGAGAAGGGCGGGTCATCCTCAACTAGTCCGACCAGGGTTAAGATGTAAGGTGCCCGCGGACGACGGCGTATACATGCGCCGCGCACTGGACCTCGCCCGACAGGGGTGGGGCCACACGGCGCCGAACCCCCTGGTCGGCGCCGTGCTCGTTCGCGACGGTATCATCGTGGGCGAGGGGTATCACGCGGCCTACGGCGGCGATCACGCCGAAGTGAATGCCCTCCGCGCCGCTGGATCCCGCGCACGCGGAGCCACGGCGTACGTCACCCTCGAGCCATGCACGCACACGGGACACACGCCGCCCTGCGTGGATGCGCTCATCGCCGCGGGAGTGACTCGGGTCGTCGTTGCGGTTCGCGATCCGCATCCCGTTGCACGTGGCGGCGTCGAGCGCCTGACCGCCGCGGGCATCGAGACGGTTGTTGGCGTCGAGGGCCCGCAAGCGCGCGAGCTCAACGCCTCGTTCTTTTACGCGCTCGCCTCCGACCGGCCCTGGGTGACGCTCAAGTTCGCGATGTCTCTCGATGGCGCTGTCGCTGATCGCACGGGCGCGCCGGATCGCCTCACCGGCGACCTGGCCAGGGTGGAGGTGCACCGACTGCGCGCCGGACACGACGCGATCGCCATTGGCATCGAGACGGCGTTGACGGATGATCCCCTGCTGACCGTCCGCTACGCGGACCCGCCGCGCATGCCACCGGTGCGCGTAGTGTTCGACCGGCAAGCGCGTCTGCCACTCGACTCGCGCCTCATGCAGACCATTCGCGATGCTCCGGTGGCCATCGTCACCACCACGGTCGACGAGGAGCGGACCACGCGCCTCGCCGCCGCAGGCGCCCGCGTACTGGTCGCGCCGACCATTGGGGACGCACTTGTGCAGCTGCGGTCGCAGGGCGTTCGCTCGTTGCTGCTCGAGGGTGGTCCTCGACTCGCCGGCAGCTTCCTCGCCGCGGCGGCGGTCAATCGGGTCGTTATCTTTCAGGCACCGGTCATTCTGGGGGCGGGAGCCAAGCTGGCCTTCGCGTTTGCGCCGCCAGCAGCCGTGTCGACGGCGCGGCATCTCCCAGTCATCGACCAGCGGGCCGTCGGGGATGACGTGATGACCGTGTACGCACTTTCTGACTCTTGATCACCGCATGTTTACAGGCCTCGTGGACGCGGTCGGAACGATCGAAAGGGTGCTGGAGTCGGCCGAGGGCCGCACGTTCCGCGTGCGCTGCCCGTACACCGATCTCGCGCCGGGCGAGAGCATCGCGGTCCATGGCGTCTGTCTCACGGTGCGCGAGTGCGGACCTCGGTGGTTCACCGCCGCCGCGATCGTTACCACGGTCGGCCGGACCGCCATGGCACAGTGGAACGCGGGCAAGACTGTGAACCTCGAACGTGCGCTGCGTGCGGGTGACCGCATGGGTGGCCACATCGTGCAGGGTCACGTTGACGGACTCGGGCTGGTCCGCGCCACGCGCCGCGAACGGGATGCAACGTTGGTCGATATCGCCACGCCCGCGGAGCTCGCGGATCTGTTTGTGCCGCACGGTTCCGTGACCATCGATGGTGTCAGCCTCACGGTGAATGAGTTGCTTGCGTCCGATCAGCTGCAGGTCGCATTGATCGACTACACGCTCCGACATACGACGCTCGCCACGCTCTCGGTGGGCGACGACGTCCACATCGAGGCCGATGTCATCGGCAAGTACGTTCGGCGTCTGGTAGCGCCGTATCTCACTTCGGATCCCTAACCCATGCCATTCGGAACGATTGAGCAGGCAGTGGCGGACCTCCGTGCCGGTAAGTTCATCGTCGTCGCGGACGACGAGGATCGCGAGAACGAGGGCGACCTCATCTGCGCGGCGGAGCGCATCACGCCGGCGATGGTGAATTTCATGCTCCGCGAGGCGCGGGGATTGATTTGCGTCGCCCTCACCGCCGAACGCGCCAACGAACTCGAGTTGCCGCCGCAGGTCGAGTCCAACACCGAGGGACAGCAAACGGCATTCACGGTGACGATCGACGCCGCGCCGCGGTTCGGCGTGACGACCGGCGTCAGTGCGTCGGATCGTGCGATGACGATCCAGATCGCGGCGAATCCGGCCCGGTCCGCGCGTGAGCTCCGCCGTCCCGGTCATATATCGCCGCTGCGCGCGCGCGATGGCGGGGTGCTGCGCCGCGTCGGCCACACCGAAGCGGCGGTCGACCTCGCGCGCCTCGCCAAGCAGTGGCCCGCGGGGGTGATCTGCGAGATCATGAACGAGGACGGCTCGATGGCCAAGCGCCCCGAGCTGGAGCGCTTCACAGCGGAGCACGGGCTGACGTTCATCACCATCGCGCAGCTCGTCGCGTATCGCCTGCAGACGGAGCGGCTTGTGCACCGAGTCGCCGAGGCCCGGCTCCCGACGGAACACGGCGATTGGCGGATCGTCGGCTACCGCAACGACGTGGACACGCGCGAGCACGTGGCGCTCGTCTACGGCGATGTGGCCGGCGACCAGCCCGTGCTCGTCCGGATGCATTCGAAGTGCCTCACGGGCGATGTGTTCCACTCCCAACGCTGTGACTGCGGTTGGCAGCTGCACCGGGCGATGGATCTCATATCGCAGGCGGGGCGCGGCGTCGTCGTGTATCTGGATCAGGAAGGGCGCGGGATCGGCTTGCTCAACAAGCTCAAGGCCTACGCGCTGCAGGATCAGGGTGCTGACACGGTCGAAGCCAACGAGCGACTCGGATTCAAGCCCGACCTCCGCGAGTACGGCATCGGCGCACAGATTCTCCTGGATCTCGGCCTCCGCGCCATTCGCGTCCTGACCAACAATCCGACGAAGCTCGTCGGACTCGAGGGATACGGGCTGCGCATCGAGGACGGCGTGCGGCTCGAGGCACCCGCGACGGACGAGAACGCCGGCTATCTGCAGACGAAACGCGCGAAGCTCGGCCACTTGCTCGCCTCGTAGGACAGGGCTGCGCGGGTGGCGGAATTTGCAGGGGTGCCAATCGGGACAGGGCGGCGGATCGCTGTGCTCGTGAGTCGCTTCAACGAGGCGATCACGGAGCGGCTGGAGCGCGGAGCGACGGATGCGTTGCTTCGTGCCGGGGTCGCCGAGGGCGATCTGGATATCATCCGGGTACCCGGCGCATGGGAGCTGCCGACGGCCGCGCGGGCGGCGCTGGCGACCGAGCGCTATGACGCGCTGGTGGCGTTGGGCGCCGTGATCCGAGGCGAGACGCCCCACTTCGACTATGTCGCGTCCGCTGCGGCCGACGGCCTCGCCGCGGCCGCAGCGGACTACGAGGTGCCGATCGGCTTCGGCGTGCTCACGTGTGACACGGTCGCGCAGGCGGAAGCGCGCGCTGGCGGTACGCATGGCAACAAGGGTGTCGACGCTGTGCTCGCGGCGCTCGAGATGGTCGACTTGATTGCGCGCCTGGACGTCGAGACCGACGACCGACGCGCCGGCGCACGGGTTAGCGCAACGCGCGGCATGTGATCGCATCTCGCCGCGCCGAGCCCCGGCTCGAGACTCGAGCTCGCGCCCGCGCGCTGCAAGCACTTTACGCGTGGGATGTCCGCTCTACCGCAGGCAACCCTGACACGCGAGCGCGACGCTCCGCGGCGACGGGTGCGGGTGCGATTCTCACCCAAGTGGCCGACCAGGTCTGGGACGATCTCGCGGTAGCGCCCGAAGAGCGACGAGTGGCGAGGCGATTGGTCGGTGAAGTGGCCGAGCACCTGCCGCAGCTCGATCAGGAGCTGGCCGATGCCGCGACGAACTGGCGCATCGCCCGCATGGCGGTGGTCGATCGCTGCGTCCTGCGGCTCGCAGCGGCCGAGCTGCTGCAGGGCTCGACGCCGGCCCGGGTCGTGATCTCGGAAGCCGTCCACCTGGCGGAGCGCTTCGGCACCAGTCAGAGCGCGCATTTCGTGAATGGCGTGCTCGATGCCGTGGCTCGACGCATGGACCGGTTGTAAGCGGTGCGCATTCTCATCGTCAACTGGCAAGATCGAGAGAACCCGCAAGCAGGCGGAGCGGAGACCCACCTCCACGAGATCTTTGGCCGGCTGGCACACCGCGGCCACCACGTCTCGCTGCTGTGCGGCGGCTGGCGTGGGTGCCCACCGACCGCGCGGCTCGATGGGATCGATGTCCGGCGAGTCGGGACGCGATACACGTTCCCGCTCCTGGCGAGGCGGGCGTATGACCGCTATCTGGCGCATACGCCCTTCGACGTACTCGTCGAGGACTTGAACAAGGTCCCGTTGCTGACTCCACGGTGGGTGCACGCGGCGCCGACCCCCCCACGCATTGTCGGTCTCGTGCACCACTTGTTCGGTGCCACGGCATTCTCCGCGTTCGCACTGCCGCTCGCCACCGCTGTGTGGCTCGGGGAACGACCGCTGGGACGTGTGTACCACGACGTGCAGTTCGAGGCGGTGAGCAATGGGACGGCGGACGACCTGGTCGCTCGCGGCATCGCTCGCTCCCAGATCAAGGTGATTTATCAGGGCGTCGACACCACTACCTACACGCCCGATCCTGCCGCGCGCTCGGCAACCCCGCTATTCGCGTACCTCGGCCGCCTCAAGCGCTACAAAGGCGTGCAACACGTGATTGCCGCGTTCGCGCGGCTCAACCTGCCGGAGGCGCGGCTGGCGATCGCGGGGGCGGGCGACTACCGGCCAGGCCTCGAAGCGCAGGTCCGTTCGCTTGACCTGCGGGAGCGGGTTCGGTTTCTTGGACGCGTGTCGGAAGCGGAAAAGTTGACATTGCTCCGCCAGGCATGGGCGCTCACCTTCGCGTCGCCCAAGGAAGGGTGGGGCATTACCAACCTCGAGGCCGCGGCGTGCGGCACACCGGTCGTGGCCTCGAATTCGCCGGGCATCCGCGAGTCGGTGCTCGACGGGAAAACGGGCTTTCTCGTGCCGCACGCCGACATTGGGGCGTTTGCCGCCGCATTGGATCGGTTCGGTCGCGACCCCGCCCTCGTGACGTCCATGGGAGTGGCGGGCCGGACCTTTGCCGAGTCGCTGACGTGGGACCGCGCCGCCTGCGAGACTGAGACGCATCTGCGCTCGCTCCTCGGCAGTCGGGCAGACACATGACCGCGCCGTCTGACCACTCACCAAAAGGCGCCGCTGGCGGCGACGAGCGCGCCCGGGGACCGGGCGCGCCGCCGACGCTCAGCGTGGGCGCGCTGCTGGACCTCCTTCGCGACACGCTCTCGCTCGAACACCTCCGCCCACCGGGCAGCGACGCCGACGCGGGTCTCGAACGCGTCGTCAGCAGCCCGGAGATCTCCAGCCCGGGGCTCGTCCTCGCGGGTTACGTCGATCGGTTCGTCGGCCAGCGCCTCCAGGTACTCGGCGAGACCGAAGTCACCTACCTGAACTCGCTCGCTCCCGCGGATCGTGAACGCGTGCTCCGCCAGTTCCTCCGCTTCGACGTCCCCGCGCTGTTTGTGACCAAAGGGCAGGATCTGCCACCGGGGCTTGCCGAGCAGGCCGCTGCCGCCGGTGTGGCCATCCTGCGGTCGCCGCTCAAGACCAATGAATTCTACCGGCGTGTGAAACCGGTCCTGGAGGATCAGTTCGCGCCGCGCACGACCATGCATGGTTCCCTCGCCGACGTATTTGGCGTCGGCTTGCTCTTCACCGGCAGGAGTGGGATCGGCAAGTCCGAGTGTGTACTCGATCTGGTCGAGCGTGGGCACCGGCTCGTGGCGGACGACCTCGTCGTCGTGACGCGGCGAGGAACCGACGTGCTCATGGGACGCGGGCCATGAGCTGCAACGGCACTTTATGGAAGTGCGGGGGATCGGTCTCGATCGATATCCGCGCGATCTTCGGCGTCCGCGCCGTCCGCCAACAAAAACGGATTGAAGTGGTGGTCCATCTCGAGGTGTGGGACCACGATGCCGTCGTCGAGCGTACGGGGCTGGATGGGGTGACGGTGCCCATCCTGGATATACCGGTGCCCAAGATCACGGTCCCGCTCAATCCCGGAAAGAACATCACCGTCGTGGCCGAGGTGATCGCGATGAATCATTTGCTCCGCTACAGCGGTATCGACCCCGCCGAACAGTTCAACGAGCGGCTGATCGAGCACATGAGTCGTGCGCGGGTGCAGCGCGCTTTGGTAAAGCAATATCTCCGAGAAGACGATGAGTGACGTAGAGGAGCCGCTCGTGCCGCGGGCACTGGTCGCCGGTCACGGCGAATTCGCGGTCGGGATCGTCTCGGCCGTGGATCAGATCACGGGTCGGGGCGGCGTGCTGGTCGCGTTGTCAAATCGCAATCTCGGCGCGGAGGAGATCGTCCGGACTCTGCGCGACGCCCTTGTCCAGGCGGGAGCGCAGGTGATCTTCACCGATCTGCCGGCCGGAAGCTGGACGATAGCCGCGCGCCGCGTGCAACGCGAGCGTCCAGATCTCGTGGTGGTGACCGGCGCAAACCTGCCCGCCCTGCTCGACTTCGTATTCCAGACGGACTGCACGTCGCAGATCGCGGCGCGTCATTCGGCCGACAAGGGGCGGGGTGCACTGGCGGTGCTCGGTGGGAGCGCGGGGAGTGGTGGTGCCGATTGAGCTGTGTCGCATCGACGATCGCTTGATCCATGGCCAAGTCGTCGTCGGGTGGGGACAGCCACTCGATATCGGGTTCATCGTGCTCGTGGATGACGAGGTTGCCGCATCCGAGTGGGAGCAAGAGCTCTACCAGCTCGGCGTGCCCCCGGGCATGGGTGTGTACTTCCAGACGGTCGACGAGGCCGCCGACGCCTTTGCGCGCTTCGCCGCCGATCGGCGCGTGGGCATTGTGCTGACCAAGGACATCGAGACGATGCAGCGCCTCGCCGCCCGTGTCCCGGCGATTCGGGGCATCAACGTCGGGGGCCTCCACTATCGCGCGGGCCGCGTGCAGAAGCTGCGGTACGTGTTTCTGGCGCCCGATGAGGAAGGCGCGCTTCGCGCGCTGGCCGATCGCGGGATTACGATCACCGCGCAGGACGTGCCCGCTGCGCGCGCGATCCCCATCGCCGACCTGCTGGCAGGCCGCAGCGATCGATGACCGCCGCGCCGGCGCCGATTCTGGCGCTCTTCCCCTTCGTGCTCCTCGGCGCGATCTGCGGGCTCGATGTCGTGAGTTTCCCGCAGGCCATGTTATCGCGGCCAATCGTCGCCGCGACGGCCGCGGGCGCACTGGCGGGCAGCGCAAGCATGGGCCTGCTGACCGGGGTCGCCGTCGAGCTGATTGCGCTCGAGACACTGCCAGTCGGGGCGTCGCGATACCCCGAGTGGGGTTCCGCCTCCGTCGTCGCCGGCACGCTCGCAGGAAGCTCTCCCGGGCAAAGTCCGGCAATTCTGCCCGTCGCCATGCTCGCAGCTCTCGCGACGGCGTGGGTCGGCGGGTGGACAATGATCGCGCTGCGCCGTTGGAACGCGGCGCGGGCGCGTACGCACGTTCAGACGCTCGACGCTGGGGCCGCCTCCACGATCGTCGGTCTGCAGCTGTGGGGGCTGACGGCAGACTTCGCGCGCGCGGGTGCCCTCACGCTGGTCGCGCTCGTCACGCTCCGTCCCGTGGCGCTCGCCGTCGCGCAGCGTTGGACGCTCGACCCGAGAACGTCGCGCGCCATTGTCGTGGGGATCGCGGCCGCCGTTGCAGTCGCCGCGGTGTGGAAGGTGTTTCACACCACGCCGGGCACGCGGTGGCTCTTCGCGTGCGGGCTCGCCGTCGGTGTGGCCCTCCTCGTGTGGCGGTGAGCCGGACGATGTCCGGGAGCGTGGCGCAGCGGAGCAGCCCGCCGGCCGGCACCGCGGAGCCGCCCGTGGGCATCACAACGCGCATGAGCATCTTCACGCGACTGTTCGCGATCCAGGCGTCGTGGAACTATGAGCTGTTGATGGGGACCGGCGTCGGGTTTTGCGTCGAGCCGGCGTTGCGCCACTTACCCGGTGGACCGAACGGACGCGAATACCATGAGGCGCTCGCTCGCGAGTCCAAGTATTTCAACGCGCATCCGTATCTCGCGGCCGTGGCGGTCGGCGCACTGTCGCGCGCCGAGCTGGATCACGTCCCCGGTGCCCGGATTGAACGGTTTCGGACGGCGCTGTGCGGCCCCCTGGGGAGCGTCGGCGACCGCCTCATCTGGGCGGGTTGGCTGCCCGTCTGCTCGCTGGCCGCACTGGCTGCATACGGGCTGGGTGCACACGCCCTGGTGGTCCTCGCGATCTTCCTCGGCGCATATAATGTGGTGCACGTCGGGCTGCGCGCGTGGGGCGTCCATGCGGGCTGGACCCACAGCATGCGGGTGGCGCCCGCACTGAGTGGGCGATTGTTTCGGAGTGGGCCCGCGTACCTGGCGCGCGTCGGCGCGATGCTCGCGGGCATCGCATTGCCCGTCGCCTTGGGTCGCGCCATTGGACCGGGGGTCGGTCGAGGTCCGGTGGTGGGCGTCGTTCTCGCCACGGCGCTCGGGAGCACATTGCTGGTTCGCATGCACGGCCGCACCGAGGGCTGGCGCGTCGCGCTCGGTCTCTTGGCGGCCTTCGTACTCTTTGCGACGGTGATTCGGCATGGCTGAGCGCACGGTCACGATTGTGAACAAGAACGGCCTTCACGCACGGCCGGCCGCAGAAATCGTCAAAGCCGCCGCCAAGTTCGCGAGCGACATCGTGATTCTCCGCGACGACCTGGAGGTCAATGGCAAGAGCATCATGGGGGTGCTCATGCTCGCGGCAGAATGCGGCTCCTCGATCACGCTCCGGGCGTCGGGCCCGGATGAGGTCGCCGCAGTCGATACGCTCGCAACGCTCATCACAATGAAGTTCGGGGAGAAGTAGCGCGCACATGGACGCGCTCTTCAAGGGAGTGCCCGCGTCGCCCGGGATCGTCGTCGGGCCCGTGCACCTGCTCCGATGGGAGTTGCCGGACGTGCGGCATCGGGTCGTTGCCGATGAGGCCATCGTTGAGGAGATCGCCCGGTTCCACGCCGCGATGGAGCAGGCCAAGGAACGACTCCGGCATGTCCGCGCACGCGCGGAGCTGTCCACTGGCCCGGAAGAAGCGGCGATCTTCGACGCCCAGCTCCTCGTCCTCGAAGATGACATGCTGATCAGCGAGGTCGAGTCCAACATCCGGCAGAACTATGCGGCCGAAAAAGCGTTCGACCTCGTGATGCTCGAGCACCGGCAACAGTTCGCCCGGCACTCCCAGGCGCTGCTCCGCGAACGCGCGAACGACTTGACCGATGTACACATTCGCGTGCTGACATTGCTCATGGGCCTGCCGGACCACGATCCCGTGGATGTCCCCAAGGGCAGCAACGCGATTCTCGTCACGCACGATCTGACACCCAGCATCACCGTCCAATTGGACCGGGACGCGATCATCGGCATCGCGACCGATGCGGGGACGCGCACATCGCACGTCGCGATCCTCGCCCGATCCCTGGGCCTGCCGGCAGTCCTGGGTCTGCGTGATGCGACGAGCCGGCTCACCGGCAACGAGCGTGTCGTGCTCGATGGCGCCGCCGGCGTGCTCGCCGTCAATCCGACCGAGCCTGAAGTCGAGCAGTACCGTTGGCAGGCTCGACGCGAAGCCGAAATCGAGGCCGACGTCCGTCAGTTCGCCGTCGCGGAGCCGATCACCAAGGATGGGGTCCGCGTGACCGTCTACGCGAACGTCGACCTGCCGGAGGAGGCGGAGAAAGCCGCACAGAGCGGCGCCGAAGGCGTCGGCCTCATGCGCACGGAGTTCCTGATGGTCGGGCGGACAACCATGCCCGACGAGGACGAGCAATATCGAGCCTATGCCAGAGTCGTGCAGGCATTCCATCCGCGGCCGGTCGTGATCCGCACGTTCGATCTCGGAGGCGACAAACTGCCAGCGAGCGGATATCCGACCGAAGCCAACCCGTTTCTGGGCTGGCGAGCGATTCGCATGTGCCTCGACGAACCGGAGATGTTCAAGGTGCAGCTGCGTGCGCTGCTGCGAGCCGGGACGCAGGGCGACCTCCGGATCATGTTGCCGCTCGTCGTGAGCCTGGACGAGGTCCGCCAGGCCCGCACGCTCCTGGAGGAGGCAGCGGCCGAGTTGACCGCGCGCGGCATTCCGTTCCGCTCCGATCTCCCACTTGGCGTGATGATCGAGACGCCCGCAGCGGCGCTCGTCGCCAAGAGCTTCGGCAAAGACGTGGGCTTCTTCAGCATCGGCACCAATGACCTGGTGCAGTACACCCTGGCGGTCGATCGGAGCAACGCCAATCTCGCGTCGCGTTTCACACCACTGCACCCATCAGTGCTGCGTCTTATCCGCATGATCTGCGACGCCGCCAAGGCGGCGGGGCACGACGTGAGCGTGTGCGGCGAGATGGCCTCCGACCCGCTCATGGCGTTTGCGCTGATCGGCCTTGGCTTGCGAGTGCTCAGCGTCGCGCCACGGTCGGTAGCCCTCGTGAAGCGCGTCATTCGCGGTATCACCCAGAAGGCCGCGGCGCAAGCCGCTCGCGACGCACTGGAGGCCCCGACCGCCGCGATGGCGGAACAGGACATCCGCCGGCGGCTGGTGGCCGCGCTCGGCGAATCTCCACTCCGTGGGTTGCCCGGCCTCGCGTAGCCGGGTAAGATCCCGATACCATGCACGATCATCGTCGATCCGCCGTGCAACGGCGGTTGTTTACGTCAGAATCTGTGACGGAAGGCCACCCTGACAAGCTGGCCGACCAGATCTCCGATGCCGTTCTCGACGCGATCATCGCGGACGACCCGATGGCCCGCGTCGCCTGCGAGACGCTCGTCACGACCGGGCTCGCATGTGTCGTGGGTGAGATCACCACCAAGACGTACGTGCACATCCCCGACATCGTCCGCGGGACGATCCAGCAGATCGGTTACACGGACGCGACGTTTGGCTTCGACACCGCGACCTGCGCGGTGATCAGTAGCATCGATCGCCAGTCCGGCGACATCGCGATGGGAGTCGACACGGGCGGAGCCGGCGATCAGGGAATGATGTTCGGCTACGCCACGGATGAGACTGATGAGCTCATGCCGATGCCAATTCTCCTGGCGCACCGGTTGACGCGCGCACTGGCAGACCGCCGCAAGGCACGCGACCTCCCGTGGCTGCGGCCTGATGGCAAGGCGCAGGTGACCGTCGTCTACGAGAACGACTGCCCGGTCGCTGTCGATACGGTCGTCGTGTCGGCCCAGCACGCGGATTCGATTTCCACATCGAAACTGAAGCAGGCGATTCTGTCCGACGTGATTGAACCGACTATTCCACAAGAGCTTCGTCCACGTGGCGTGAAGTATCACGTGAATCCGACCGGGCGCTTCGTCATCGGGGGGCCGCAAGGGGACGCGGGACTCACGGGACGCAAGATCATCGTCGATACCTACGGTGGAATGGGGCGGCACGGGGGCGGCGCCTTCAGTGGAAAGGATCCATCCAAGGTCGATCGATCGGCGTGCTACGCCGCTCGATGGGTCGCGAAGAACGTCGTGGCCGCGGGGCTCGCGCACCGGTGCGAGGTCCAGCTGGCGTATGCGATCGGTGTCGCCCAGCCCGTGTCCGTTGCGGTGGATACCTTCGGCACTGCCCGCGTCCCGGAACCTGCCATCATGGAGGCCATCGCCCAGGTATTCGATCTGACGCCGAAGGGCATCATCCAGGCGTTGGAGCTTCGCAAGCCGATTTACAGCGCGACGGCGGCGTACGGGCATTTCGGCCGCACTCCGGAGCGAGTAGGCAGTGGGAAGTCGGCGCGCACACTCTTTTCATGGGAGCGCACCGACCGGAAGGCCGCGCTCAAGCGCGCGGTCGCCGATATCATGCGCACGCCCTCCAGCGATCGTGGGAACGGCGCGAGTGCCCCACGCCGGCCCAAGGCCGCTTATGCCGTGGCCGCCCTCGAGGATCCAGCAAATGCCAACCGCTGAAAAGGCGCGTCGCCGCGGCGGAGCCCGCGCGTCCGCGCCTGCGTCACCATCGTTCGACGTCAAGGACCTGGCCCTCGCCGACGGCGGGCGCGCGCGCACTGAATGGGCTGAACGGTCGATGCCCGTGCTGCGGCAGATCCGGGCACGCTTCGCGGCCGAGCGGCCGCTGGCCGGACGTCGGGTTGGCGCCTGTTTGCACGTCACGACCGAGACGGCCAACCTGATGATCACGCTCAAGGCCGGCGGAGCCGATGTCGCCTTGTGCGCGTCGAATCCGCTTTCCACGCAGGACGACGTCGCGGCACACCTCGTCCGTGATCATCAGATCGCTGTCTTCGCCGTGAAGGGCGAGGATACGGAACGCTACTACGAGCACGTCCGTGCGGTCATCGCGCATCGACCCGATCTGACGATGGACGATGGCGCCGATGTCGTGGGGGCGCTCCATATGATCGCCCTCAACCGGCTGGATGATCTGCCGCCGCCGGTGCGTCGCTACGTGGAAGGCCTCACCCAGGCGGACCGCAAGGCCCTGCTGGCTGGCGTGATCGGCAGCACGGAGGAGACGACGACCGGCGTGATTCGCCTCAGGGCCATGGCGCGCGACGGCGTGCTGCAGTTTCCGGTGATCTCCGTCAATGACTCGTTCACGAAGCATCTCTTCGACAACCGCTACGGGACGGGTCAGTCGACGATCGACGGCATCATCCGTGCGACCAACTCGCTGCTCGCCGGCTCAACATTCGTGGTCGCCGGCTACGGATGGTGCGGGCGAGGGGTGGCATCGCGAGCCCGCGGCGCAGGGGCCAACGTCGTGGTCACCGAGGTCGATCCACTCAAGGCGCTCGAGGCGACCATGGATGGATTCCGGGTGCTGCCGATGGCGGAAGCGGCGCCGATCGGGGATATCTTCTGCACCCTGACCGGAAACATCCACGTTGTCCGAGCCGAGCACTTCCGCGCCATGAAGGATGGGGCAATCGTGTGCAACTCGGGCCACTTCAACGTCGAGTTGGACCTCGCAACTCTCGCGGACATCGCCGAACGTCCACCGCGCCGGCTCCGCGAGTTCGTCGAGGAGTACGTGGTCGACGACAAGCGCGTCTTCGTGTTGGGTGAGGGGCGTCTCATCAATCTCGCTGCGGCCGAGGGACACCCGGCGTCCGTCATGGACATGAGCTTCGCGAATCAATCGCTCGGGGCGGAGTACCTGGTGCAACACGCCGCGACGCTGTCACGCACGGTCCATCGCGTGCCGGAGGTTGTCGATCGCGAGATCGCGCGGCTCAAGCTGGCGACGATGGCGGTGGATATCGACACGCTCACGGCGGAACAGGAGCGATACCTGGCGTCGTGGGACATGGGGACATAGCGAGCCGGCGCGCGGAGCGATCCGGCGTAGGGGCGCGAGGCGTCACTGTCTATGGTTGAAGTCATCGTTGAGAAGCTGGGGCTCGACAGTTCGACGAACAGCCATGTTGTGATCCTCCGCGAGAAAGGGGGCACGCGCATCCTGCCCATTTGGATCGGCCAGCCCGAGGCGGACTCGATCGTCATGGAGATGAAGAGCATCCGCCGCGAGCGTCCACTCACGCATGACTTGTGTAAGAGCCTGATCATGGGGCTCGGCGGCACCTTGCGACGTGTGCAGATCACCAAGGTGCAGAAGAGCACGTACTACGCCGAGCTGCACGTCGTCCGCGCGGACGGCGTCGTCCAGATCGACGCCCGTCCGTCCGACAGCATCGCGATTGCGCTCCGGATGGCGGCGCCCATCTTCGCGCCAGAGGCGCTCCTCACCAAGATCGAGGAGGAAGAGACGGCGGACGACTTTTCGTCGCCCGCTCCGGGTGGCCTCACACCCGAGGAGTTGACCTCCGATCAGCTGAAGGCGTACCTCGAGACGTTGCGCCCCGAGGACTTCGGGAAATTCAATCTCTGACTTGCGGCGCGATCGTCGCCGGCATTCACGCCGGCTGATGTGCGCCTGGCGGGACGGTGCGGCGGCTCTCGCGGCCTGCATTGTGGCCGCGGGACTGGGGTCGCGCGCGACCGCTCAGCCGCCGTCGACGGCCAGCCGTGCACCGCGTTCTTCATCTGACACGACGCTGCGCGCGCCCGACACGACCGCGGTGGGTGCAGGGCGGCACGTGTACGGACGGGTAGTGCACCCGGCAGGGCAGACGTTGGCCCCCATTGGTGGGCAGCGAGTGATACTGCATCGCGTGGGATCCGACACGGCGGGTCCGATCGACTCGGTGCGCACCGGCGCCGACGGCCGGTACTCCTTTCTCTACCGCCCGCGCGGCGCCCGAGATGCCGTGTACTTCGCATCCACCACATACGATGGCATCGCCTATCTGTCGCAACCGTTGTCCGCGGCCGTCGTCCGAGGGGATGAGGCGGAGATCATGGTGTATGACACGACCTCGCACACGATCCCGCTGCGCGTGCGCGGCCGCCACCTCGTGGTCTCATTGCCGGCACCAACGGGGCGGCGATCCGTCGTAGAGGTGTTCGAGCTCTCCAACGACACCTCCGTCACAGTCGTGTCGCCGGGCACTGGCACCGATCGGCCGACGTGGTCCTTGCCATTGCCGCCGGGCGCACAAGGCGTGCAGGTCGGCCAGGGCGACATCAGTGCCGACGCGGTATCGGTCCAGGGAAATCGCATCGACGTGTTCGCACCGTTCGCGCCCGGGCTCAAGCAGATGTCGTTTTCGTACTCGCTGCCGCCAGCATTGTTCCCGCTCGCGCGTGCGCTGCCAAGCGGAGCGATCGTCTTCGAGGTGCTGCTCGAGGAAGCCGGTGCGCGAGCCTCAGGCATCCCGTTCCGTCCGGAAGCCCCGGTCACCGTAGAAGGTCGGATGTTTCGACGCTTCATCGCTCAAGATGTCCCGGCCGGAGCTGTCCTTCGTGTTCGGGTGCCGGTCATCTTCACGAACAGCCGCACATTGTACATTGCCGTCGTCGTGACGGTGCTCGGCGCCGTGATGCTCGGGGCGCTGGCGCTCGCGTTTCGTCGCCGAACCCCAAATCCCTCGCCGCTTGCCGGTCCGAGTCATATCGCCTAGATTCGGCGCTACAACTGCTGGACAACTGTACGACGCGGACGCGGGACCCGGAAACCGGTGCGATGCCGGTGCGGCCCCGCCACTGTATCGGGCGATTCGCGAACGGAAGTCTACCACTGGTGCCGTCCTGGCACTGGGAAGGTGACGATCGCGGCCCGGAGCCAGGAGACGACCCTCGTCCGCACCACACTGACAGTCCTCGGGGGAGGACTGGTGGCGACCGCGGTTGCGCGACGCGTATCGATGCGCAACCAGACCGGGGCACCAGCGGCGCAGTTGGGCCGCCCGCTCTGGCTCTCGCGGCTCTACACCGGGCGCCCTCCCGAGGGAGGACGCCCGTTCGTTTGTCGCCACCCGCCGAATACTACGCTGAGACCGCGCGCCGCATTGCCGTCCGAGCGACGAACGCGATGGCCACTGGCCTGGCCGTGGCGACGATCGCATGTCAGGCGGCCGGCGGCCGTCAAAGCACCGCCTCAAGCGATGCGAAAGGCGTGGTACGCGATGATTATGGCGACCAGGTCGTAACGACCGGCGCGGCGCCCACACGCGTCGTTTCGCTCAATCCGGCCACCACCGCCATGCTGTTCGCGATGGGCGAAAGTGCGCGCGTGGTCGGGCGGACGCGATGGGATACATATCCGCCCGGGGTGCTGGCCATCCCGAGCGTCGGCGACGGCCTCCGGCCGAGTGTGGAGGCGGTTCTCGCCCAGCATCCCGACCTCGTCGTACTGTACGCCAGCAGCGACGATCGCGCCGCCGCACAAGCGTTCCAGCGCGCGGGAATCGCCACCATCAGCCTGCGAGTCGACCGGGTCGGCGATTTCGCGCGTGCGCTCGATCTCCTGGGCCTCGTGATGCACGACTCGGCCGCGGCCGCCACCGTTCGGGACTCCGTGCTCGCGACGATTGCGCATGTGCGCGCGCAGACGGCGGGGCTGTCCAGGCCGACCGTCGTGTGGATTCTCGACGAGTCCCCGCTTCGTGTGCTGGGCGCCGGCAGCTACTTGAACACGTTGCTCACCGACGCCGGAGGTCAGAACCTCTACGCGGACCTGGCCGATCCGGCGCCCCTGGTATCGCTGGAGGACGTGCTGCATCGCAATCCTGATGACCTGCTCGTCTCCCCCTCGGCCGCATTGGCCATCCGAACGGATCCGCGGTGGCAGAGTTGGCTGCACGACGCGAGGCATCGCGTCGTCGTTCCCGACACGGCGCTCGTCGGGATGCCCTCGGTGCGCATGGGGGAGGCGGCGGTGCGGATCGCGGCGCTGCTGCATCCACCTGGAGCCCGCTGACCCTATGCGCGTTCGCTTCTGGGTCGTCGCGGTCGCGGCGCTCGCACTGGCGGCACTGCTCGGTGTGGCGCTCGGCGCCGTCGGGCTCTCGCCGGTCACGGTGTGGTCGGGCCTCGTGGGGCACGCGGACCCGACGGTCATCGCGATCGTTCGGTCTGTGCGACTCCCGCGCGTCGTGCTGGCCGCGTGCGTGGGAGCGGCCCTGGGGATGAGTGGCGCCGCGATGCAAGGCACGCTCCGCAACGCGCTCGCCGAACCGTACTTGCTCGGTGTATCCGGCGGAGCCGCCGTGGGAGCGGTCATCGCGGTTGCCGCGGGTGCGAGTAGCTCCGTGGGCGTGCCGCTGGCCGCATTTGGCGGAGCGGTTGTGGCAACCGCCCTCGTGATCGGTGTGGCCCGGGCCGCCGCCGGCGGACGAACGGATGTCCGGCTCCTGCTCATGGCCGGAGTCGTGGTCGGCGCATTTGCGAATGCCGCGATCATGGTGACCTATGCCGTCGCGCCGCCGGAGACCGTGCGCGGCGCGTTGTGGTGGATGATGGGATCAGTCGATTCGGCCGACTGGAGTCGGGTGCGATGGCTCGTGCCGTACGTGATCGTCGGCGGCGGCGCGCTCCTGGCGTGGGGACGCGAGATCGATGCGCTGGCGCTCGGTGACGAAGCGGCGGCGGGGCTCGGGGTCGACGTCCAGAGAGCCGGCCGCCGTGCGTTTCTCGCGGCGGGACTGTTGGCGGCTGCGACCGTCGCGGCTGCCGGACTCGTCGGGTTCGTGGGCCTCGTTGTCCCGCACATCGTGCGCGGAGCGGGCTTGCACCGGCACCGCCTCCTCATTGCCGGTGCCGCGCTCGTCGGCGCCACCCTCGTCGTCGCAGCCGACGTCGTCGCACGCGTGGCGCGGCCACCCGCCGAGCTGCCGTTGGGTGCAGTCACCGCGCTCCTGGGCGTGCCGTTTTTCCTCTGGCAGCTCCGACGGATGGGCAGGACATGACCACGGGAGCGAGGAGCACCGCGCGCGGGGTCGCGGCCCTGACCTTCGACAACGTGCAGGTGCGGTATCGCGCCCGTGCGTCGCTGGCGATCGCCGGTGTGAGTCTCGACGCGATGTATGGCGCCGTGACTGCGATCACTGGCCCCAATGGGAGCGGCAAAAGCACCCTCGTGCGAGCGCTCCTGCGGCGTGTCCCACTGGCCGGCGGACGCATTCTGGTCGATGGCACGCCATTGTCATCCGTGCCGTTGCGCCTCGCGGCGCGTCAAGTGGCCGTGGTGCCGCAACGCGAAGAGTTGGCGTTCTCCCTGTCTGTGCGCGAGTACGTGGCGCTCGGACGCTTTCCCCACGGCGGGCTGTGGGGCGGAGCCTCGACAGACGATGCGGCCGCGGTCGCCGCCGCGGTCCAACGGACAGGCATTGGCGACCTGGTGCACCGACAAACCGACGAGCTGTCCGGAGGCGAATGGCAGCGCGTGCGGATTGCACGTGCGCTCGCGCAGGGCGGTCATACGATCGTGCTGGACGAGCCGACAACGTTTCTCGATGTCGGCCACGAAATGGCCGTCTTCGAGTTGCTCGCTGGACTGGCCACCGCCGGGATGGCGGTCGTGCTCATCACGCACCAGCTCAACCTGGTCGCGCGATTCGCGCACACCGTCGTTCTCCTCCACCGCGGATCGGTCGCGGCTGTCGGGGCGCCGCGCGAAGTCATGGCGGGTGCGACGCTCGAGCGCGTGTACGAGTGGCCACTCGTTGTCGGCCAGGACCCCGCCGTCGGCGCGCCGATGCTCATTCCCCTGCGATCTCGAGACGTCCCACGGTCTTCTTCAGGACACCGCCCATGAGTTCAGATCGTCCCTCCCCGGCACGATGTCTCGCACGCCGGGCATGCCTGGCGGTGATGTTGGGGTCCGCCCTGGCGCCGGCTGCGGCGCGTGCGCAGCTCCCGGTGCAGCCAGCCTCGTCCTCAGCCGATACGAGTCATCTGCCGCCCGTCGTCGTCACCGCGACGCGTGTGCCATTCGCCGAGACGGTGCCGACCGCGTCGACGACTGTCATCACTGGTCAGACGCTGCAGGCCCGCGGAATCGTCTCGGTTGCGGATGCGTTGCGCGACGTGGCGGGTGCCGCGCCCGTCGAGACCGGATCGATGGGAGGACTGACGTCCTTGTTCTTCCGCGGCGGCCAAAGCGGCTACGTGAAGGTGCTGCTGGACGGTGTGCCGTTGAACGAACCGGGTGGAGTCTACTACTTCCAGAACCTGACGGTCGCCGACGTCGATCGCATTGAGATCGTGCGTGGGCCCACGAGTGTGCTCTATGGATCGGATGCCATGACAGGCGTCATTCAGATCTTCACCAAGCGCGGCACCGGCGCGCCTGCGGGGTGGCTCGAGTTCAGCGGGGGCAGCTACAAGTCGTACGACGGGTCGGCTGGCTTTCAAGGCGGCGCGGGCGGGATGGGATTTTCCGTCGGAGGCACTCGCCAGACCACGGCCGGCATCCTGCCGTTCAACAACCAATTCACCAACGGGGAGCTTGGTGGGCGCTTGGACCTGGGACGCGGCACGTCGTCGTCGCTCGCGCTCACGGGACGATACCACACCGCCGACTACCACTTTCCCACCGTCGGCGATGGTACGCCGGTGGACAGCAACCAGCATCGCCGCGATGAGGGATCGACGTTCGCCCTCGATGGGGTCCACACCTTCTCCCAGGCCCTGGACGGACGCATCACCGTTTCGGCCAACGATGAGGACGCGGCCGACATCAACCCACGGGATGGGCCGGCCGACACGATCGGTACCTTCGCGTCGTTCGATCGCGATGTCTTTCGCCGATTGGGAGCGGACGCACATTTCGACGCCCGCTCTGGACGTGTGGTGGCAGTCACCGTTGGCGGCAGTCTCGAGGGTCAGACGGACAGAAGTCGTGCCTTTGACGTCTTCAATTTCGGCGGCATCGATACATTGATCACGAGCCCGACCGACTACTTCCGCCGCGTAGAGGCGGGGTACGCACAGCTGATTGCCAATGCCGGCTCGCAAGCCACGTTCACTGCGGGCGGGCGCCTCGATCACAACAGCGCGTTCGGGACGTACGGCACCTACCGGGTCGGCGCAGGCTTCATTGCGACGCCCGGGACGCAGTTCCATGGAGAGTTGGGGACCGCGTTCAAGGAGCCCACATTCGAGGAGAATTTCTCGGCTGTGCCCTTTGACCTCGGCAACGCTGCGCTCCGTCCAGAGCACTCGCTCGGGTGGGAGGCAGGCCTGACCGAGGCGCCCATCGGCTCGACCGTCTCCTTCACCGCGACGTATTTCAACCAGGCATTCCACAACATCATCGACTACACACCCGCGCCCATCCCCGTGCCGGGCCGCCCCAGTGATAGCACGAACTATCTCAACATCGCGGGCGCCGTCGCTGATGGCGCGGAGCTCGGCCTGTCGGCCGGGCCGATCAACGGCGCGACCGCGGATTTGGAGTACACATATCTCGATTCCCGGGTGACCGCGAACGGCGTCGATACGACCGGATACTCCGCGTACCGGGTCGGCACCCGCCTGATCCGTCGACCGACACACCAGTTCAGCGGCACACTCGGGCAGACCCTGTCGACGCACGGCTTCCTCAGCGCGACCGTTCGATTCGTGGGCACGCGCGACGATATCAACTTCAACGCGCCGACGGGAACATTGGCTCGAGTCGTCCTGCCGGGCTACACCACCATTGACCTGGCTGCCCAATACAATCTCGCTGGAAATGGCCCTACGGGTCGCGGCTTTAGCCTGATCGCCCGCGTTGTCAACCTCCTCGATCGCCGCTACCAGGAGGTGTACTCGTACGATGCCCCGGGCCGGATCATCTTCGTCGGATTCCGCATCCTGGCCAGTGGCGCCCCGGCCAGCAATCCGTCGACGCGGTCGACCGGGCGGTGACGATGGGCGCTCGGGCGCGGGAGCGCTCGTGCTACATTTCAGCATGGCCGTCCTGGCGACTGACGCGGTCGTGTTGCACGCGTTCGACTATTTGGAGACGTCGCGGATCTATCGGCTGCTGACCCGCGAGGCCGGTGTGCAGTCGGTGCTGGCGCGTGGGGCACGACGGGCGAAATCGAGATACGGAAGTGCGGTCGACTTGTTCGCCGAAGGTGAGGCACAGCTTTCGATCCGGCCGCAGCGGGAGCTGCAGACGCTCACGGCGTTCGACGTCACGCGCGCCCGCGCCGGGCTGGCTGGATCACTCGACCGCTTCACGGGCGCGGCTGCCATCGCGGAGCTCGCCTTGCGGTTTGCCCGCGACGATGCCCAACCTGCGCTGTACGACGCCGTGCGCGATGCACTCGATGCGATCTTGGGATCGGGCGATGAACCGGGGCGCCCACGTGATGCCGCGCTCGGCGGCGCGTGGTACATTGTCGCATGCCTCGGATTCGCGCCGACGACCGACGCGTGCAGCACATGTGACGCCTTGGTCCCGCCGACCGAGCGCGCGCAGTTCAGCCACACAGCAGGGGGCGTGCTCTGTGCGTCCTGCGGTGCGGCCCGACGCGGCAATCGCGTGCTCCCCGTGGCCGCGCGCGATGCGCTGCGCACATGGATCCGCGGCGATCAATGGGCACTGACGGATGACGGCGACGGGCGCGCGCATCAACGGCTCCTCCGAGAGTTCCTGGCCGAACACCTCATGGAAGGGCGGAGTCTACGAGCCTTCGATGTCTGGGAGCGGAGTGCCTGGGGCTCGACGCCGCAGACGATCGTGTCTGCAACACCGGACTTGGTGCCGCCCAGCCTCGCGCGGTAGGGCGCCGTGATCCTGGGCACCGCGGGCCATATCGATCACGGCAAGACGGCGTTAGTGCGAGCGCTGACCGGCGTCGATACGGATCGACTGCCCGAGGAGCAGCGACGGGGCATTACGATCGAGCTCGGATTTGCGCCGCTCCAGCTACCAGGCGTGGGGACGATCGGGGTCGTTGACGTGCCGGGACACGAAGCGTTCGTCCGCACAATGCTCGCGGGCGCCTCCGGCATCGATCTCGCCCTCCTCGTCATCGCAGCCGATGAAGGCGTGATGCCGCAGACGCGAGAGCACCTGACCATCCTGGGACTGCTGGGCATTCGGGCCGGGGTCATCGCCCTGACGAAAGCAGACCTCGTCGACGATGAGTGGCTTTCGCTCGTGCGGGACGATGTCACATCGCTGGTGCGAGGATCGGCGCTCGAGGGGGCTCCTCAGATCGCGGTATCGACGGTGACGGAGTTGGGGCTCGATGCCCTGCGCAGTGCGCTGGCCGTGGCCGCGGCCGCGGTGCCGCAACGCGACGCCGACGACCTGTTTCGTCTTCCGGTCGACCGGACCTTTACGGTTCGCGGCACGGGAACCGTTGTGACGGGCACCGTGTGGACGGGGAGACTGCGAAAGGATGACGTCGTCCACATCCTGCCGTCTGGACGGCGTGCGCGCGTCCGGGCGCTCCAAAGTCATGGGGCCGCGATCGATGTCGCGGAACCGGGATCGCGGCTGGCCGTTAGTCTGGGCGGAGTAGAGATCGCGGACGTACCCCGGGGCTCAACGCTGGTGACGGATTCCGCCTGGCAACCAGTGAACGTGGTGCGAGCCGACGTGCAGATGCTGGACAATGCCCCCGACCTGAGCGCGCGTGCGCGCATTCGATTCCACCTGGGGACACGTGATGTCAGTGCTCGCATCGTGCTCGGTGCGGACGCCGGACTGCCGTCCCCAGGACTCCGGGCGTCGCGATTGACACCAGCCCGCATCGTTCTCGACGAGGCGATCGCTGCTCGCGGCGGAGACCGGTTTGTCGTGCGCACCGGCAGCCCTCCCTCGACGATCGGGGGCGGCATCATCACCGACGCGGCGCCGGGCCATGCGCGCGTGCGCCCGTGGCGCACGGCGGCACAGCCCGTCGCCGAGCGGATCTGGGAGATGGTGCGTGACGCCGGGGCGCACGGAGTCCCCCGCGAGGCGCTGGCGATTCGAGCGGGCCTCCGCCCCTCCGAACTGTCGGGGCTCACGCACTCGTTGGCTGATCGCACTGAGCTGATCGGCACCGTCCTCTACGACCGTGAAGCGATCGTCGACATCGAGCGGCGTGTGACGGACCTGGTAGCGGCACATCACGAACGCGCCCCTCTCGAGGAAGGCCTCTCCCTGCAGTCGCTCCGTAGCGCGCTGAACGCGAGCCCCGCATTGGCCGATGTCGTCATCGATCGACTGATGGCAAGGCAGGCACTCGTCGCGGAGCGAGGGCTGGTCCGACGCCATGGCTGGACGGTTCGACCGACTGCCGCACAGGAGACGTTGCTCGCCGCGCTCGAGCGCGCCGTGGTCCAGGCCGATCGAGAGCCCCCGAGTGTCTCGGAGCTCGCTGCGTCTGGTATGGGCACGCCAGACTCGGTAACGACTTTGCTACGACTGCTCGACCGGCGGGGTGTGATACGCCAGGTCGAGAGCGAACGTTTTTATAGTGTGGGGAGCCTGTCGCGCCTGAGCGAGGCACTCCGCTCGGGCATGGCGCCGGGCCGGGAGTATGGGCCAGCAGAGCTGCGGGAATTCCTCGGCGTGTCCCGGAAGTATCTGATCCCCTTGCTGGAGTACTATGACAGAACGGGCGTCACGGAGCGACGAACGAATGGTCGCGTGATAATCGAGCCGCAACGCAATGGGTGGGGTGGGGCGCCGCCGGCAGCGAATGACGAGGCGGATAAGCCTTCCAAGGCGAGCTAAACCGGAGAGAAAGCCCAACTTACGCCCCGCCGATGGGAACCGACTTGTGCGAGATTTGGTTGTCCTGGTAAGCTGTTGGAACGCGTGGTGCGGGGTGGGGTAGCTCACGGGGTCGGCTTGACAGAGTGAACAAATGAGCCTAACGTTGCTGGCCGAACAAAACCCGTCGCTACACGCCCAGGAGCCCCTTACCGCACCTCTTTCGTCAGCCCGGAGTCTGTCAATGCTGTCCTGTAAGGGGAACGCGCGCACTGAGACGCGCGGCCGACTGCACCTGCGGCCGGTCCCCGGTTGGTTGAGTGGTTTTGCTGCGCTCCTCGTGGGCGCGGCCGCGCTGTTTGCGCCGACGGCCGCCCGCGCGCAAACGGGGCAGCCGGGCACGCCGCCCAGCGCGACCAAGCACCAGGAAGGTGCGCTGCTCGCCCTCGGCCAGAACTACCCCAATCCATTTAGTCCCGCCACGCGGATTCCCTTTAGTGTCGGCGATCCGCCCGTGTGCTCGGACCCCGCTCGCGTGTACCGCGTGAGCCTCAAGGTCTACAACCTCCTGGCCCAGCCGGTCGCCGTGCCGGTGATCGTCGACGGAACCGCCAGCTCCGCCCCCATCGGCCAACCGGTGCAGGCGCTGGAGTTGCCCTGCGGTCAATACACGGCCTACTGGGACGGCACGGCGATGGCGACCAATCGCGCTGTCGCATCCGGGTTGTACCTCTACCGACTGGAGATCAACGGCAAGCCGGTCGCCGCGCGGAAGATGCTGATCCAGCGGTAAGCCCCCGCTCTGTGCCTGCCCGCATCGCGACGCGCCACAATGCGTCGCGTTTTTTTTTGCGCGCGCTCGCCACTAGGTGCGCTTTGTGTACCCTCTATTTTCGTAGTTCTACTCTTTCGGGCGCTGTGCGCCCGACGGGGGCTTGGCCGGCATTACCACCTTTGCGCCTGGCGACTTCGGTGCAGCTACAGGAGGCGGGAAGGGTTGCGATGGCGGCGCGACTGGGCCGAGTGATTGGACCTTGCGGTCGATGGCTCGGAGGATGTCGGATGCGCGACCCGGAGGGTCGGAGAGGTGACTCGCGGTGCTCTCGATCGCAGCGGGCGTCGCGTGGTACTTCCGCATGATCGAGTCGCGGATGGCCTGGCGACCTGCGCTGTCGCGTGTCATCTCGGGTCCGCCCGGTTGCACCGCGCGGCGAAGTTCGGCCATCACGGCGACGAATGTGGAGTCACTGAGATCGCCCGGCCGTGTCCGGTGCCCCCGACACGCCGCCGAACCGCCAAACGCGACTAGAACGGCGAGTCGAAGTCCGCGGAGCCCTGAGTTGCGGCGACCGTGTCGAAGCCGGTCCGGCCGACGCTGGTCCTGGCGCTGAGGGCGATATGTTTCGACATCCATTGAGAACGGGATAGGCACGTGGTGAATCCGGACAGACTGACGGTAAAATCGGGTGAAGCGCTCAACGCGGCAATCGCACTGGCGCGTCAGAACGGCAACCCGCTCGTGTATGATACGCACCTGCTGCTAGCCCTGCTCCAGCAAGAGGAAGGAATCGTCGTCCCCGTGCTGCAGAAGTTGGGTGTCAGCGTCGCCGCCTTGCGCGAACAAGTCGAACGCGAAATCCAGCGGTTCCCGAAGCAGAGCAACGCCCAACCGACGCTCTCACGCGAGTTGAACGGCGTGCTGGATCGGGCCGAGCGCGAGGCCCAGTCGCTCGGGGACGAATACGTCTCGACTGAACACTTCCTGCTTGCCCTGTCCGACGCGCGGGGGACGGAGAGTCGAACCTTGCTCGAGACGGCTGGGGCCAACCATAGCAGCCTGCTCGAGTCCCTGAAGTCCGTCCGCGGTTCGCATCGAGTGACCGACCAGACTCCCGAGACGCAGTACCAGGCACTGCAGCGGTACACCCGCGATCTGACCGATGCGGCTCGCAAGGGCAAACTCGATCCGGTCATCGGTCGCGATGAGGAGATTCGCCGCGTCATTCAGGTGCTATCGCGGCGCACGAAGAACAACCCCGTGCTCATCGGCGAGCCGGGCGTCGGCAAGACCGCGATCGCCGAAGGGCTGGCACAGCGTATCGCCAATGGCGACGTGCCCGAGGGACTCAAGAACAAGCGACTCGTCTCGCTCGATCTCGGAGCCCTCATTGCCGGCGCCAAGTATCGAGGCGAGTTCGAGGAGCGCCTCAAAGCGGTGCTCAAGGAGATCACTGACGCGCAGGGCCTGTTCATCGTGTTCATCGACGAGCTGCACACCATCGTCGGTGCGGGGAAGGCCGAGGGGGCGATGGACGCGGGCAACATGCTCAAGCCCATGTTGGCGCGCGGTGAGCTGCGCGTGGTGGGCGCGACGACGCTCGACGAGTACCGCAAGCACGTCGAGAAGGACGCCGCCCTGGAACGGCGCTTTCAGCCCGTGTACGTCGGTGAACCGTCGGTGGAGAGCACCATCGCGATTCTGCGAGGCCTGAAGCAGCGCTACGAGGCGCATCATGGCGTGCGCATCACTGACGGCGCGATTGTGGCGGCGGCGACCCTGTCCAATCGGTACATCGGTGACCGGTTTCTCCCCGACAAGGCGATCGACCTGATCGATGAAGCCGCATCGCGCCTCCGCATCGAGATCGACTCGCTCCCGCAAGAGATCGATGAAGTCGAGCGACGCATCATGCAGCTCGAGATCGAGCGCGAAGCGTTGCGGAAGGAGAAGGACAAAGCATCCCGGGAACGGCTGGAGTCTCTGGAACGGGAGCTCTCCGAGCTGCGGGAGCGATCGTCGGGGATGAAGGCCCAGTGGCAGCGTGAGAAAGAGACGCTGTCGCTCGTCGGCAAGCTGAAACAGGACATCGATGACGTGCGCGGGCAGGCCGATCAAGCGACGCGCGCCGGAGACCTCGGGCGTGCGGCTGAGCTCACGTACGGACGCGTGCCGCAGCTGGAGCAGGAAATGCGGCGCGCCGAGGCACAGCTGGCCGCGGCGTCTGATGGGGGACCGCAGTTCCTCCACCAAGAGGTGACCGCGGACGACGTCGCCGATGTCGTCGCCAAGTGGACGGGCATCCCCGTGTCCCGGATGCTGGAGGGCGAGCGCGAACGCCTGACGCGCCTCGACGAGGTGCTCGCGTCTCGGGTGATCGGGCAGCGAGAGGCCGTGGAGGCGGTCGCCGATGCGGTCCGCCGGGCGCGCGCAGGGCTGCAAGACCCGAACCGCCCGATCGGATCCTTCATCTTCCTGGGTCCCACTGGCGTCGGAAAGACCGAGACGGCCCGCGCCCTCGCGGAGTTCCTGTTTGACGATGAGAACGCGATGGTGCGCATCGATATGTCGGAGTACATGGAGAGGCACGCCGTCGCACGGCTCATTGGCGCGCCGCCGGGCTACGTGGGCTTCGAGGAGGGCGGTCAGCTCACCGAAGCGATTCGCCGCCGACCCTATTCGGTCATTCTGTTTGACGAGATCGAGAAGGCGCACCACGATGTGTTCAATATCCTCCTGCAGATCCTCGACGACGGCCGCCTCACGGATTCGCAGGGCCGGACGGTGGACTTCCGGAATACCGTCGTGATCATGACGTCCAACATCGGAAGTACCTACATCCTCGAGCACAGTGGCGCCGATTGGGCGGAAGTCGAGGCGCAGGTCCTCGCGGCGTTGCGCCAACATTTCCGGCCCGAATTCTTGAACCGGGTCGATGATATCATCGTCTTCCGGCCGCTCGGGGAGGAACAGATCGGTCGCATCATCGAGTTGCAGCTGCGACGTCTGGAGCGGTTGCTGGCCGAGAAGAAGTTGACCATCGAGTTGACGCCCGAGGCCCGGCGGGTGGTGGCCGTCGAAGGCTACGACCCGGCATACGGAGCACGGCCGCTCAAGCGTGCATTGCAACGCTTGATTCAGAATCCCCTGGCGCTCGGTGTGCTCGATGGCCGCTTCAAGGAGGGTGATCACATCCTGGTGACCGCTACGCCGGCCGGGCGGCTGGGATTCGAAGTGGGGTCCGATCGCGCAGACCATGAACCAGCGGGTGTGGCACCCGACGGTAGCGGTACGTCGGAGAGGACTCCGGGCAGTCGCCCGAAATCCAAGCGCTAGGTCGCCGCGGCAATGAGGTACCGATCGCGACGCTCACGCTGCGGAGCTGCTGCATGGTAGTGGTGATGCGGCGGCCGTCGCCGGCGCTCGACCCGGACGTGCGGTGGATGGCCGCTGCTCTCGAAATCGCGGAGGCGGCCCAGGTGGCCGACGAAGTGCCGGTCGGCGCGGTGGTCGTCGCGCGAGGGACGATCATCGCCTCTGCAGCCAACCGGACCCGTCGTGACCGGGATGCGACGTCCCACGCGGAGTTGCTCGCGCTGCGGGACGCAGCTGTAGCGCTGGGGACCCCGGTACTGGATGCCGCGACGCTGTATGTGACGCTCGAGCCGTGCGCGATGTGCGCGGGAGCCTTGGTGCTCGCCCGCGTCTCCCGCGTGGTATTTGGCGCATGGGATGACAAGGCGGGGATGGCGGGGTCAGTGGGAGACCTCCTGCGTCACTCGCGACTCAACCACCGCCCCGAGGTGCGGGGTGGTGTCATGGCGCAGGAGTGTGGTGTGATCCTGTCGGCCTTCTTTGCGGCGCGCCGCGAGGTGAACGCGTAAGGTCTGGTCGCCGCTGTGTGATCGCCTCACATCGGGGGCCGCGGACGGAGAGCCAGGCGCTATCTGACCTACGGCCACTAGTGGGTGTCGGCGCTCCTTCCTACTCCTCCAACGGATGCTGGAGACTCATCGCGCGCCCGCCGAAAACGGGGGAATGATGGCGTGGCGCCGCCGAGCCCAGCGGGCAAGCCGCCGATGAGGCGGGCATCGGACGGCCAGCAACATCCCGACGCGGTCGATAATCGACTCGGTACGCTCACGTAGCTCGAGCGGAGAGGAGGAATACACATGACAAGACAATGCTTCGTCGCGGTGGCGTTTATCGTGGGAGGGGCCGCGGCCCTCGCAACGACGGCAGCACCGAAGGCTGTCGCACAAGATCCAGCGGTGCAGCAGAAATTGGCTGCGGTCAAGCAGGCGGCGGCCGCGAATAAGCAAGCGCTCGCTCAGTATACCTGGCAGGAACTACAGACCATTAGCGTCAAGGGCGAAGCGAAAAAGCAACAGATGTATGCAGTCCGGCTCGGCCCGGATGGGAAACCGCAAAAGACGGAGATCGACTCTCAACCCTCGGCAGCGCCGTCGGGCGGGCCGGTCAAGAAACATGTCGTAGAGAAGAAAGAGGGCGAATATGAGAGCTACGGCAAGCAGATCGCCGCACTGGCGCAGAGCTATATGCAACCGGACCCGGGACGCCTGCAACAACTCTATCAGCAAGGCAAAGTCACGCTGGCGCCGGGCACGTCGCAATTGGTGATTCACGACTACGTGAAGCAAGGTGACTCAGTGACGATGACGTTGGACCCGGCCGCGAAGACGCTAAAATCCATCCAGGTGGGGTCGTATCTCAGCAAGCCCAGCGACGCGGTGACGATATCGGCTACTTTCGACCAGATCCCCAACGGGCCGAACCATGTGTCCGCGATGACCGTGGATGGGGTCAGCAAGCAATTGACGGTGCAAACCCAAAATTCCAACTATCAGAAGATCGGCTCGTCGAGCAGCTGACGAGTTGCCCATCCTCGAGCGCATGTCGAGCGCGGCGCCAGCATCCGAGAGCTTGGCGCCGCGTCGTGCGAACGGGATGCTGGCCTTATTCCGGAACCGCCTGCCAGCTGCCGGTGATGTCCATGGGCCACGGCTCCTTGGTTTCCTCGTCGGCTCGGTGCGGCCGGTACATGATGACCTTCGCCCGCTCGAGCGTCACAAGACCTCCGCCGATCATCTCATCGAGCTCGGGAAGGATCGCGAGGATCCGCTCTTCGGTTTCGACGCACTCGATCACGACTGGCAGGTCCAACGACAGGAACTCGAAGCGCTCGCTGCGGAGCTTGGCACTCGCGCCGAAGCCCATGATGCCCCGGAACACCGTCGCTCCAGCGTAGTGTCGTTCACGGAGGAGTTCGACGATGGCCGCGTACAGCGACTTGCCATGCCACTTGTCCCGCTCGCCGATGTGAATGCGCATGAGGACGCGCTCGCCCTTGAAGCCGTGCATGACAGGTCCCTCCGCGTGGACTCAACGACCGGGTACTCGAGGTGCCGCCGGGTCTCCCCCGCGCAATGCATACACGAGGGTACGAGGGGCGTCAACGCCCGCGATCATGGCTCGTCGGGCGTCTGGTCGATGTCTGGGGTGGCATGCAGGAGGAGTCGAATCGCGGCAAATGCCTCCCGGAAGCGGTCGAGCTCCGGCGCGAGGACCGGATCGAGGCCTTCCGATACGGCACCATAGCCGCGCAGCTGCTTCACGCCGCTCTCGTCCAGGCGGACGATCTGAGCCGAGATATGGGCTTCAATGCTGCTCGCCCGCGAGAACCGGTGCGACTCGAGCGAGAATCGCTCGCTGAACACGGCGACATGCGCTCGGAGCTCGTCGAGAATTGGGCGAATACGTTCCGCAAAGCCCGTGGGCAGATCGGCCGCGTAGCGGGTCAGCACGGAGTGGCGGTCGAGATCGGGATCGAGGAAATGCTCGATTTCGCTGACGGTGTCCTCAATGCCGGCGGCGAGGACCGAGAGATGTGCTCGCTGGGACTTGTTGACTAACGGGCGATGGGCCACCAAGACGCGCTCCCGCGTGCGAGGTCCACGTAGGAGTCATCAGCGCCGGCGTGGATGCGACCCGGGGAGGCATCTACGAACCGGTGCGGTTGAGGGCGAACTCCATCGCCGACGGTGAGCGTGGAATGTAGATTCCGCCGCAGCGCCAACGCTACCCGGCAGAGCCGCGAGCCTGCTCGCTTGGCTGGCCCTGGAGTAACAGAACCGGACTAGCCGGTCGATCAATCACTGGACTGACTCCGGACCGGTAGTGGCGACGGATCGCGCCTTTCCGTTCCGCATTGATTCACTCCCCGAACCGTGAGGCGGAAGAGATGCAGCGCATCGTGCGTGTGATCGTCCGTGGCGTCACGGCGGTTGCTGCGGTTGTAATTGTGCTCACAGCAGTCCTGTACGTGGGCAGTGGGATGAAGCTCCGGCGCCGGCACGAGTTGCCGCACCACGCGCCCTTTGTGGGTCTCGTCACGGCCGATTCGACGGTGATCGCTCGGGGCCGGCATCTCGCAGGACCAATTGCGAAGTGTGTGGACTGCCACGGCGACGACCTCTCGGGCCGCGTGTTCATTGACGATCCGGCCTTCGGCCGTTACGCGGGGCCCAATCTGACGCGTGGTGCAGGCGGACTCGGTGCCAGCTTCACGGACGCCGATTTCGAGTTGGCGATCCGACATGGCATGGACCGCAACGGACACAACCTCGTCTTCATGCCTTCGCGGGATTTCAATCACTTCGGCGATGAGGATTTAGCGGCGGTGATCGCGTACGTACGACAAGTACCACCGGTCGACCATACCGTGCCGGCGAGCCGTGTCGGACCGGTGGGACGCGCACTCCTCCTCGCCGGACAAATTCCACTACTGGACGCGGCGGGCCTTGATCAGCAGTTGCCCCACGCACCGGCGCCTCCTGTTGGGCCCACCGCTGCCTATGGTGCGTACTTGTCGCAAGTTGGCGGATGTGCCGGGTGCCACCGCGACAACTTCGAAGGCGGCCACGTTCCCGGGACGCCTCCGAGCTTCAAACCGGCCGCGAATCTGACCCCGACTGGCATTGGTACATGGACCGAGGCCGACTTCGTTCGGGCGTTGCGTCAGGGCCTCGGGCCAGCCGGCGTGCCGATCGACACCTTCATGCCGTTCCGATTGACGAAAGCCATGACCGATACCGAGATCGATGCATTATGGGCCTATCTCAAGACCATCCCACCCGCGCCGATGGGGAAATAGCTTGTCGACGTCCACGCTGGCCCGCACACCTTCAACTCGCTCGTTCGGAACGACGCGACGAATGATTTTGGCTGGAAGGCTGCGGTGAGCTGGCGTCATCACGAGGCGGGACCCCGGATCGGCTCGCCCCACTCGGGGTTCCAAAGTGCAGCAACGCGTGCGAGACTTCCCGCTGGCCTGCGCCAGCCCAGTTCGAGATGATAGAGCAGGCGATGGTGTAAATTGTTATGCTGCGACAGTAGGACGGGTGGCCGAGTGGTTGAAGGCACCGGTCTCGAAAACCGGCATACCGGTGAACCCGGTATCGTGAGTTCGAATCTCACCCCGTCCGTTGTTCGTCACGCACAAGGCAATGCGTCGCCCGCCGTTCGTATCGTCACGGTGCGAGCGCTGCCTGGCGGCCTAACGTCCAATGTCCAGCCTCTAAGCGTTTTTTCCTAACGCCGTAACACATCCGCCTCCACATCCTGCACCTGCGGCAACGGCGCGAGAGTCCGGATCGCGCGCTCGAGCGGCACGGCGCCACTGTCGGGATAGGCAGGGATTCGCACGTAGTAGTAGCGCTGCATGTGGGGCCCGCTCGGCGGAGGGTAGCGGTTGCCGGTGCTCCGGAGCATGCCGCCAACCACGATGCCATTGACCGCCTCCATCGCGGCCTCACGCTCCTCCGCAGTCGCCCCACTGCGAAAGATCAGCCAGAGCTTGTCACGGACGACGCGCCCGGGGAAATGCGGATCGCCCGTGAGGATGTTGTCCGGAGACCGCGAAGCCTCCATCTCGTCCGGGGGGATCGCGTCCGGCGGCCGTCCCGGCACCGTGAAGACGTGCGTCCCCGATGCGGTCAGGGTCACGTGGAGACGCGTTACCGTCGCCGGCATCGGAAGCTCGATGGGACGGGCGAGCGATGTCGCACCCGATGGCAGCACCACGGACCCGTCGGCTGCAATGACCGACTGGCCGGTCGCCGGTCGCAGCAGCGTGTCGTACGACCACTGTGCCATTACCTGATCGTCGGGTCCTGGCTCATTGGTGATGAGGCTCGCGCGACGAGCCACCAGTCGCGCAGGAGCGTGCAGCCACAACTTACTCCCGTTCTGTAGTGCGACCGTGAGCTGCACGGCATGGCTTGCGGGGTCGAAGCGGGCCGTTCCGGATATCACCGGCACAACAGGTCCACAGTCCGCCACCGCGGCCGGGGTCAGCGTCACGGCGCTGTTCCTGCCGATATGGAGGTCGAACGCGGTACAGCCCGAGATGGGGGCCGGCGGGGGAACGGCCAGCGAGTCGGCGGTGGACATCGGACGCTGATGCGTGTGATGTGCGCCCGAGTCTTTGTTTGCTATCTGGCCACCACTGATCGTGGGGCTGGCGGTCGCCGTGACGACACACGTCCACATCGCCGCCCACCGGGACGGACGACGCCGGGTATTACGTCTTGCGAGAACCGGACGCGCGCCAACCGCCCGGGGAATGGCCGCAACAACTCGAGGTCGCTCGCTGGCGTCTACGTTCTCACCCTCTACTCGCTGGGTCGCCCGTCGAGCGACATGCCGACGTGTGCGGCCGCAAAGGCATAGATGTCCGCTGCTTCGGCGATCTGCCGGTCGAGTGGCCGGTACCCGTGGCTCCCCTCGGCCTCGACGCGAATCAACGTCGGGCGGTCGCAGCCCGGAGCGTCCGCCTGCGCGGCCTGCAGCGTCGCTGCGAACTTGAACGAATGGCTTGGCACCACCCGGTCGTCATGGTCAGCCGTCGTGAGCAACGTCGACGGATAGCACACGCCGCCGTGGATGTTGTGAAGCGGTGAGTACGCATAGAGGTACCGGAACGCGGCGCTGTCGTCGGCAGTGCCATACTCTGTGGCCCAGCCCCGTCCTGCGCTGAACCGGTGGTAGCGCAACATGTCCATGACGCCGACCTGTGGCAACGCAGCGCCGAACAGCTCCGGCCGCTGCGTCATCACGGCGCCGACGAGCAGCCCCCCGTTCGAGGCGCCATTGATCGCGAGGTGGGCCGGGGACGTGATCTTCTCCTTGATGAGATACTCGGCGGCCGCGATAAAGTCGTCGAACACGTGCTGCTTCCGCTCGAACATGCCCGCGTGATGCCACGCCTCCCCGTATTCGCTCCCACCCCGAATGTTGGCGGTCGCGTACACGCCACCGTGCTCCAGCCACGCGATGACGGGCTGCGAAAACGTCGGCGTGATATCGATGCTGAAGCCGCCGTACCCATACAGCATGGTTGGATTCGCGCCGTCGCGCTGCATGTCCTTGCGATGCGTGATGAACATCGGCACGCGCGTGCCGTCCTTGGAGTGGAAGAACACACGCTCCGTGACGAACGGACTCGGATCGAAAGTGAGATGCGATGCCTCGAACAGCTGGCCCGTACCGCGTGCCGCATCGAAGACGTAAACCTCGGTCGGGACCAGCGGCGCGGTGAACGCATAGAGCAGCTCCGGCCGGTCGAACCGGCCGACGACTCCACTGGCCGTCCCCAGGCCGGGGACGGGAATCGTGCGCTCCACGCGGCCATCCAAACCGTATAGTCTCATCACCGACGACACGTCCTCCAGCGTCAGGACGCTGATGCGACCGGCGACGAGGGAAGAGCTCTCGATCGGCGTTGTGCCTTGCGGAATGATGTCCCGCCAATGCTGCGCGGTCGGTGTGGCGATGGGTGCGGCGACGACCTTGCGGTTCGGCGCGTTCTTGTCCGTTTGGAGAAAGAGCTGTCCATGCACCACGCCCAGCGCGGCGTAGTTCGCGTCCTGCCCAGTCACGATCGGCGTGATTGGCGCCGCGACGTTGGGGTGCTGGGGGTCCGCCAGATCCGCAATGTACAGCTCGTTCTTGTCGGTGCCCGAGCTCGTCCGTACGAAGAGGTAGCGCCCGGTCTCGTCGACGAACCCGTCCACGTACCACGTTGGGTGATCAGGACGTGCGTAGATCTTCACGTCTGACGCTTGCGGCGTGCCAAGCCTGTGGAAGAAGACGGTTTGATCCGTCAGCGCTGTCTCGATCTCCTTGCCCTTGGGCGGCTCTGGATACCGAGAGTAGAAGAAACCGCTGCCATCCTTCGTCCAGGACGCCGACGAGAACTTGACCCAGCGGATGGTATCCGGCGTGTTGCGACCCGTCGCAAAGTCTCGCACGTAGAACGTGACCCAGTCCGAGCCGCCCTCGCTCTGTCCGTACACATAGTGCTTCCCATCTGGCGCGGGCGAGAAATCGACGAGCGCGACCGAGCCGTCGGGCGACAGCACGTTCGGGTCGAGCAGCAGGCGCTCAGGCCCGTGGAGTGTCTCGCGCGTGTAGACGACCGATTGGCGCTGAAGGCCTGAATTCCGGCGGTAGAACCAGTGCCCACCTTCCCAGAACGGGACGGAGACACGTGGATAGTTCCACAGCGCTGTCAGGCGCGCCCTCAGCGCGTCGCGACCCGGGATACTTGCGAGATAATGGGACGTGAGTGCGTTTTCGGCCGCAATCCACTGCGCGACGTCGTGCGAATCGAGATCCTCCATCCACCGGTACGGATCACTCACCCGCGTCCCAAAGAAGTCGTCGACTTGATCGACCCGGTGGGCCGTCGGGTAGTCGAGGCGGGAGGCGGACTGTGCGCCCAGCCGCCCGCCGACGAGACTCACGCCCAACAGGCAGCCACTCCCCCACGCGGCGCGCCGTCGCGCCCAATGGTCGCGCATCGAGTCTCCCGTCGTGTAGTGTGGACCGCGACGCCAGGCGCTCGTCGCTCGATCCTACATCCCTCCGCGACGAGCCCCCTCGGGCGTCGCGAGTTCGCTGATCGCTGAGGCGAGCGATCGGACACGATCGGCGTCCGGCGCACCCTTGGATTCGTCCTGCACGCGCTTCGCCAGCTTGCGCAGCGCGGATCGCCGCTGCGCGTCGTCCAAGTGTTCGGCTTTGTCCAGATCGCCCCGGTCGGCTGACAACTTGTCACTGGCCAGGCCGTTGACCCGCTCGAGCTGATCGAGGTACGCTTGCGCAACCGCGACGTTTGCGGGCCACGTCAGCTTCGGTTGAGTCGTCGGATTGAACATCTCCAAATGCACGAGTTTCGCCGCGTCGATCTCATTCTGCGAGAGATACTGACTCGGCTTGAGGGCGAACACATCCAGACCGAGGCCGATGTCCGAGCTGTAAATGTAGCCGTTGTACCAGTAGGCACCCCACGAGCCGCCGAGCAGCAACCGACCCGCGTCGAGGGGGCCTCGATCGAAGTACGCGATCTCCTGTGGATGGGCCGGATCCGTGAAATCGAAGACGGAGATGCCACCTTGATACCAGCCCTGGACCAGGATGTCACGGCCGGGGATCGGAATGAGTGAGCCGTTGTGGGCGACGCAGTTTTTCTCGGCCCCCTGTGGCGCGGGCAGCTTGTAGTATCCGTCGAGGTGCAGCGTGCGATCCGGTGCGATGGTAAAGATCGCGTCCGCACCCCACTTCGGCGGGTCGGTGGCCCGACACCTGGCGGCCCACCCGCCGCCCCACTCGTCCGTGAAGAGGATCCTCTTCCCATCGTTGGTGAACGTGGCCGAGTGCCAGTACGCGAAGTTTGGGTCACTCACTTCAGCGATGCGCTTCGGGTCGGCCGGGTTGCGGATGTCCAGCAGGATCCCGTTGCCGGAGCAGGCACCGGCGCCGAGCCCCAGGGCTGGATACACCGTGATATCGTGGCACTGGTTGGTCTCGGCGGTCGCCTGGATGCCGCTGAGCGTGTCGCCAGGATTGGATTTGGCGAGACCGTTGACCGCGCCGGTCTTTGCATCCGCAAAAAGGCGAGGGGTCGAAACCACATGTGCATCCTGCGGAGCATTCAGCGGGACGCGGATCACTTCGATCCGGAAAAGCGAGGTATTGGGGTCTTGCTCGGGGCGAGCCGCCGAGCACCCGGCGAGTTCAGCGGCGGGCCGTACGGGCGAGATGCCCTGCACGTAGACATACACGACGTTCTTGTCGACAGGGTCGGGGACGACCGTGTTCGTGTGCGATCCGCGGCACGTTTGCACCGCCGCGACCTGCTTGGGATGGTCGATATCGCTGACGTCGAAGATCCGAATCCCGCGCATCCGCGTCAGACTCACGGACTCGTTGGTACCACCCGCACCGCAATCGATTCGGCCGCTCAACCCTTCGGTGGAGACGAACAACAAGTTGCCGAAGACAGAGATGTCGCCCTGCCCGCCAGGGCACGCCGTCGACGATCGGAGTGTCGGATTCTTCGGGTCGGTGATGTCCCAGATCAGGATCCCGTGCGAGTTGCCTTGAAACAGGTAGTTGTCACGAAACGTGATGTCTGTGTTGGAGAAGCTGAGATTGCCCCGGTTTCCGGGGTCCGAGAAGCCGGCGGGTTTGTCCCGGTGGGACACCACATCGAGGTTGCTGATGACCTCGGCCGCAGCGACCCAGTGCCCGCCGGGCAAGCCGACCCGGGGATCAGTCTGGCTTGGCATCTGAGCGCCCGCACGGCCGGCGCTCACCAATACGGCGAGCATGATGCCGAGCGAACCGACGGACAGGGCCACCCGAGGCGCGCGACGAGTCATGGCTCACATCTCCTGTCGAGACCCGCGTTTATCACTGCTGAACGACGAAGTTGGCTGGGCGTCGAAGGTGGAAGCCGCGCGGGGGGTTGGCAAGTCCCACGTGCGTGCCTTACCCGGTCAGATCCCGTGAGGCACGGCTTGTCGGGCGCGCGGCACGCTCAAGACCGACAACCCGGCTGCGACTGCGAAGGCTGCGATCAGGATGAGCCCAGGGGAGTACGATCCGGTTCGCTGCGACAGATATCCGAACGCGACCGGCCCCGCAAAGCCCGCCACGCTTGCGATGGTGTTGATGAGACCGACTGCGGCGGCTCCGGACGGGCCCAGCAACTCGGTGGACAACGACCAGAACAGCGGGACGAAGCACAACGACGTTGCTGAGACGACCGCCAGGAGTGCCACCATGCCGGCGACGGAACGCGGCTGAGTTGCGAGGGCGACCAGCGCAGCCGCCGCAGCGAACTGCGGAAGGGCGCAGTGCCAGCGCCTTTCGTGAGACCGATCTGAGCTCCATCCCATGATCACGACGGTGGCGAACGCGGCGAGATAGGGCAACGCGCCGAGCATCCCGACCTGTACATCCGGGAGACTCGAGAGTCGTTGCAGCATCTTCGGGAGAAAGAATACGACTGAGTATCCCATGAAATATTGCAGGAACGCGGTGCCGCCGAGCAGCAAGACAAGCGGGTTGCGCAGCGCGCGGTTCACGGTTCGTATGGCGCCGGCATCGCCCGAAGGCGCCGGCGCCTCCTGCTGCAGCATCTCTTCGATCCACCGCCGCTCGTCCTCGCGGAGCCACTGAGCGTCGCGCGGTTTGTCCGTGAGGTACAGCGTCGCGATTGCGCCAAGGATGACGGCCGGAACCCCCTCCACTACGAAAAGCCACCGCCATCCCGGGATCCCGCGCCAGCTTTGCCCGAGGATCCAGCCGGCGACGGGCGATCCAATCGCCAGTGAGAGCGGAACGGCGGCGAAGAAGTTGCAGGTCGCCTTGGCGCGGTCCGCCCTCGTGAACCATTGGCTCAGGTAGACGACGACGCCGGTAAAGAAACCACCTTCCGCGACACCGAGGGCGAAACGAGCGGCGTACAGCTCGGCTGGCGTATTGACCAACGCGGTTAGGCCGGTCAGCGCGCCCCACGCAATCAGGATGATCGAGATGACGCGGCGAGCGCTCCACCGCTCGACCAGAATGGCGCCGATGACTTGCGTCGTGATATAGCCCCCGAAGAACCATCCGGCCGCCAGGCCAATGATATCATCGGTGAACCCGAGGTCGGGCTTCATGCCGAGCGCGGCGTAGGCTATGCTCGAGCGGTCGAGGAAGTTGGCGACGAAGAGCGCGAAGAGAAACGGGAGCAACCGGACGGCCGCCCGGGAGCGGGCCCGCCGGGCGACGCCACCGTCCGCCGCAGTTAGCGGATCGATTTGAGACGCTGCCGCCACTGGAGCCTCGTTGTACACCGTTCTAACATACCGGCCGCTAGTATAACCGTATCCGGCGCCTGACGGCGCCACGACACCTCATGCTGTGGAGTTAACTGTCTGTGACTGGATTTGTGACGCGGACACTGCGCCGGCGCGACGTGAGACACATCACCGGTTGGGCCGCATGCTGCGGCGCGATCGTGGCCCTGACTGCACGTGCGGTCGCCGCTCAGGGCGCGCCCGCGTTGGATTCGGTCCCACGCGGCTTCCCCACGGCCGACCCGGTCGTGCAGCGGATCTACGATGAAGGGTTGCACCATTCGCAAGTTGCGAGACTCGCTCAGGCGTTGATGGATTCGATCGGCCCCCGGCTGACCGGTTCACCCGCGAACCGCGCCGCGAATCAGTGGCTGCTCGGTACCTACGCCGGCTGGGGCATAGCGGCCCGCAACGAACAGTACGGCACCTGGCGTGACTGGACTCGCGGGCCCAGCTCGGTCACGCTCGTCGCACCTCGGTCGCGCGTGCTCGAGGCGACACAACTTGAGTGGAGTGCGAGCACTCCCCCGGGCGGAGCGATCGGCGATGTCGTCACCCTGCCATCGGCGAGCGAGGTGCACGACGCTGCCGGCTTCGCGCGGTGGCTCGCCACTGCTGCGAAAGGGAAGTTCATCTTGATCTCGCCGGTGCAGCCGAACTGTCGACCGGACTCGAGTTGGAAGACGTGGGCCGCGCCCGCTACCTATGCGGCCGTTTTGAAGTCCCGCGATTCGGTCCAGGCGGAGTGGGAGGCGTCCGTCGCATTGATCGGCCACGGTCGTCGCGCTATGGCGGCCGCCTTCGCTCATGCGGGCGTGGCCGGGCTCCTCAGCAATCAATGGTCGCACGGGTGGGGCGTCGACAAGATCATGTCTCTGTATGCGACTGACGTACCCACGTTTGACCTGAGCTGCGAGGATTACACGCTGCTCGCGCGCCTCACGAGCCACAACCAGCATCCGCGAGTGCAGGCCATCGCCCAGTCGACGGTGGCGCCGAACGAATCGCCCGTGTACAACACGCTCGCGGAGATGAAGGGAACCGAGCACCCCGACCAGTACGTCATGCTCTCTGCGCACCTCGACTCGTGGGACGCCGGGTCCGGCGCGACTGACAACGGGACCGGAACCATCGTCATGCTCGAAGCGATGCGGCTGCTCAAAGCGGCGTACCCGCACCCCAAACGGACAATTCTGGCCGGTCATTGGAGCGGCGAAGAGGAGGGCGAGATCGGCTCATCGGCGTTCGCGGTCGACCATCCCGAGGTGTTGCGGGGGTTGCAGGCGCTGTTCAATCAGGACAACGGCACGGGGAACATCGACACGGTCGATACGTACGGGTTTCTCGATGCCCCGGCGGCCTTTGCACGCTGGATGGCGCGGGTGCCCGCGGACTTGACCGCGGCGATCTCGATCGACGAGCCAGGGCTCGCGCACGACGAAGATTCCGACAGCGACCCGTTTGCCTGTCGCAACGCCCCAGGCTTTTTCCTCACGTCGGCCGATTGGGATTACACCGATTACACCTGGCACACCAACCGGGACACGTACGACAAGCTGAGCTTCGCCGACATCTCGCGGACGGCAACTCTCATTGCGCTGCTCGCGTACGAGGCCTCCGAGGATCCACAGCAATTGTCACGAGAGCGTCGCATTCCGCCGACGAGTCCGGCGACCGGCAAAGTCCTGGAGCCTCCGGAGTGCCCGCAGGTGTTACGGTCCTGGGCCGAAGCGATCACTCGGCGATAGCGATCCCGGATCACGTTTTTCGGGTGGATTTGACAGTTGGTCCTGCGGTCTGCCAGTATCCATGGCTCTCGAGTGCACGCTGTGCTGCACGATTGGAGCGACCTGGGCCCGCGCGTCGAGACGTTCCCCCATCGCTGTGGAGGAGTCTGTGAAGAATTCCCGCGAGTTTTATCAGGAGACCTTTGGTGCGGAAAAGCCGAAATTCGTCCGGGTCCTGAAGGCTGTTCCCGCCGACCGGGCCGAATATCGCCCGCACGAACGATCGAGTTCGGCCGCTGACATCGCATGGCTGCTGGCGAGCGAGCTGCACGACGCCTGTGAGCTCGTCGAACGCGGCGAGGTGAACTTCGAGGTGACGCCAGCACCGAGCGTCCAGGAATCCGTGGCTGCGTATGAGAAGAACGCGGCAGAGTTGGAGAAGCGGATCGCCATGGTGGACGACGCCACCTGGGACCGACCGGCTCGGTTTCTCATGGGCGACAAGGTGGCGTGGGAAGCACCGCTCGGCGACATGCTGTTCGGATTCCTCTTTGATGCGATCCATCACCGCGGACAGCTGTCGAGCTATCTGCGGCCGATGGGCGCGAAAGTCCCCTCGATCTACGGGCCTTCAGCCGACGATCCGGGGATGTGATGGCGGCCGTGCGCCGGGTGACCGCGGATCAAGCGACCCGCGCGGTCGAATGGCCAGCCGTGGCACATTCGTGGCGTGGACGGCTTCACGGTCCGCGCCGGAAAAGTGGCCGCGAAGCTCGCGTACGTGAAGGGCTGATGCGCGATCACTCCTGTCCGATTCGAGGTCCGCACGAGGGGATCAACGGACGTCAGCGATCGTATCAGGTATGACTTTGCTGGGAGGGAGTCAGACGGACGGTTCGTGAAGGGATCGTCTAGACCGGCAGGCGGAAGAGTCGCCGTGCATTACCCTCGAAGATCTTCCGCTTGCTGGTGTCATCGACGTCCATCGCGTGCACCGCCGCAATCGTCTCGCGGCACACCCGCTCGCCGAGCTGGTTGTCGTACGGCGCATCCGTGGCAAAAAGGACATGGTCGGGGCCAAAGAAGTCGTAGGCGCACATGAGCGCGGGCGTGTTGCCCTGAATCGCCGTGTCACAGTAGAACATGCGGTAGTAGTCGACTGGCGCGCGAGTCAGACGCTGTCCATCAAACCGGTAGCCCATCCGCATCTCGTTGAAGTCCCACGACAGTTGCACGCGTTTATGGAAATACGGGATCAACCCGCCGGCATGGTGCGTAATGATGGAAAGCGTGGGGTACTTTTCGAGAACGCCGCCAAAGGCGATGCGCGCCATCGCCATTGACGTCTCATACGGCCAGCCGAAGTTGGTATAAATGAGGTATCGCGACGTCTGCTCCCCGGGATAGTCAGGCGTGGTGTTCGTGCGCCGGGGATGCAGGAGAATGGGCAGGTTGCGCGACGCCATCTTCTCGAACAGTGGCAAGAACTCCGGAGAGTCCAGTGGTTTGCCCTGAATGTTGGTGAACACTTCCACGCCCCGGAACCGCAAGTCGTCGAGCGCGCGGTCTGCCTCCGCGAGCGCCGCGTCGACATCGTTCATTGGCAAACACGCGGCGGCGCCCGCAAAGCGGTCGGGGTACTTCGCCACGAGCTCCGCCATCTCGTCGTTCGCGATCCTGGCGCATGCGACCGCGTCCGCCGGATCGAGGACACTCTCGACATTCGGACCGGCGATGGTGATGAGCTGCACGACGTCAGGGTACTTGTCCATCGCCCGAAACCGCGCGTCGAGATCCGTGAGGCCGGGATTCGCGTGGAAATATTTGCCATACTGGTTCGCAAGGCGGTTGCCGGCGCGCGCGTTCCGCTCCTTCAGGTAGCGGGGAGGCAGTACGTGACTGAAGACGTCAATGATCATGAGCCTGCGATCCTCGAAGCCAGGGGACAGACCGCTCGTGCCGTGGAACCAATGTATACCAACGCGGCAACGCAACCGCACGGTGCGGTCTCGGGACCGACTGGTGGTGCGCAGCTTGCTCGGTCATTGCGCCTCACCGATGCGACGGCACTTGTCGTCGGTACGATTATCGGGGCATCGGTCTTCGTCCAGGCGTCGGAGATCACGGCGCTCGTGCCGAGCATTCCGTTCATCCTGTTGGCGTGGACTGTCGCGGGGATCCTGACGCTCTTCGGGGCGCTGGTGTGCGCAGAGTTGGCCACGGCGTTTCCGCGCGCGGGCGGGGTCTACGTCTTCTTGCGAGAGACCTTCGGCCCATTGGCTGGCTTTCTCTGGGGCTGGTCAATGTTCTGGATCATGCATTCCGGGATCATCTCAGTGATGGCCATGGTGTTCGCCCGGTACATGGGCTTTTTCATGCCGCTCGATGATCGGGGGATTCGGGCGGTGGCGATTGTGACGATTCTCGTGATCTCGGGGATCAACTATTTCGGCGTGAAGTTCGGGGGCAGGCTCCAAACGATGTTCACGATCGGCAAGGTGCTGGCGATCGTGCTCCTGCTGGTTGTGGGATTCACTGTCGGGTCGCACCTGCCCGAGCATTTCAGGTATGCCGAGACTGGGTCCACATTTACGGCTGGCCCGGTCACTGGGGAAGGCTTTCTGTTGGCGTTGATCGCGGGCTTGTTCACGTTTGGCGGGTGGCACATCGTGACCTACACTGCCGAGGAAACCATCGATCCGGAGCGAACAATTCCGCGGGCGCTGATGATCGGCATTGGGATCGCGACCGCCTGCTACGTCGCCCTGAACGCGGTGTACTTCTATGTGCTTCCGCTGGATCGCGTGGCCGCCTCCCCGAGGGTCGCCGCTGATGCGGCCGTAGCGCTGATCGGCAGCCGCGGCGGTGCCGTGATCTCGGGTCTCGTAGCATTCTCGGCGTTTGGTGCCATGAGCGGGAGCATTCTCGCGGCGCCGCGGGTGTACTTCGCCATGGCGAGAGACCGCCTCGCGTTCCGGTGGATCGGGGACGTGCACCCGCGGTTTCAGACGCCGCACCGTGCGATCGTGCTGCAAGCGGTGTGGGCGAGCGCGCTCGTCTGGACCGGCACGTATCGTCAGTTGTTCAGCCGCGTGATCTTCATCGAATGGGCGTTCTTCGCCGTGATGGCGACAGGCGTGTTCGTCCTCCGCCGGCGCCCAAATTATCGCCCGGTGTACCGGATGTGGGGCTACCCTTGGGTGCCCATTGCATTCATCATCGCGTCGGCCGCCATCGTCATTAATCGCTTGCGGTCGCAGCCGCTGGATAGTGTGCTCGGTCTGGCGCTGGTTGCTCTTGGCGTGCCGGTTTATCTCGCCTGGCGACAGCGCGGTACCGAGGGATCATCGTAGAGGAGCCGGAGCCGACGAGTTATTTTGCATTGTTCGACCAAGGACGGGTGGCCGAGTGGTTTAAGGCGCACGCCTGGAAAGCGTGTGGGGGTGAAAGCCTCTCGCGAGTTCGAATCTCGCCCCGTCCGTTCTATAACTGCTTGTGCGACGGCCCGTTGACGCGTCCCTCGTCGACGGGCTTTTTCACGCACTCACGCGCGTGGTGTGGATTCGTGGTGTGGATTCGCCCGACGCACCGATCGTATCGACCGGCTGCCGCCGTGCGAGTGCCGAGCGCATCGTCGCGTCGTCCGGCTGTTGATAAATGTCTGCGACGGTTCGCGTCGTCTTCCAGCCGCCCATGTACGCCAAGTCCTTGAGCGGCGAGAGGTGCTTGAGATCGGTTGTCCACTGCCGGCGCAGTGCTTGCCATCCACACCGTGACGGCAGCGCCAAGCGGGCCGCGTCCACGGCACGCTCCCACCAATGGATCAACGTATGACGGCTAATGGGCTCCGTAGGCTTCCGAAGGGCAGGGAAGATCCATGCGTCGCCAATTGCACCGCGCCGGCCTCGTTCGGCCTGTAGCGCGGCCGCGGCGGCATCGCTCATCGGCACTCTGTGGTCAAAGTCGATCTTGTCATTTTCTGCGCGCCAATGAATCTCCTTTGTTGCCAGGTTGACGTCCGACCAGCGAAGCATGCGAATGGCACTCACCCGATGGCCGGTTTCGTGCGCGAGCACGAGCGCGAGCTCGAATAGCGGGTGAATCGACGGTGCAGCAGCGAGCAGCGCGCCGTAGTCCCCCGAGGAGATCATCGGGCGTGCCGGTGAGTCCTCACGCGGGGCCTCGAGCCCCTTGAGAGGATTTCGCTCGAGGAGCGGCCGGCCGTGCGCGTCCTGCTCAGTCGTCGCCCAGTTGAGTACGGCCTGCACCGTCAGCAAGTCGTATTGCACCTGCCGGTCCCGTACGCGCCGAGCCTTCTCGTCACCAGTGTCAATCAACGCCCCCGAGCGCCGGTGCTCAATGTAGCGCTCCCAATCCCGGCGATTGAGAGATTTGGCCAAACGACTCGGTCCAACGGATCGGCAGAATAACTTCGCAACGAGCCGGTCGTGGAGTTGGGTCCCCTTCGACCGCTTCTGGGGCGTCCTATCACGAACGTAGATGTCAAACAGCGTGCTCACCGTGATCTCGGGCTGCCGGTCATGCTGAACACGGCGAATCGCCATGGCCAGCTCTTCCGCCTTCGCTTTTGCAGCCTCTCGATCCCGGTGCCCGAGCGCGATCCGCTTGGGGCGCGGCTTCTTGCCCGGACCGACAGAGTCGTACATCTCGAGGAATAAGAGCCCGGTGGTCTGATGCTCGAAGACTCGGACCCTATTCCTTCCTCGCTCGCCGGTGCTCCAGCTCCAGCGTCGTGCGTGGCTCATCGGGTTTCCTCGTGCCGAGGGTCGATGAGCGCGCGCGCAATCTGCGCCTTGGAGATGGTCAGCGGCCTTCCCGCGGTCAAGTCGGACGGCAACAACTTCGACTTTCGCGGCAGGTCTATCCGGCGGACCCGTGGTGCGTTTGGCCGCCCGTGATTGGGGATCCTGCCGTTTCGGACCAACCATCCGAGGTGGTCGGCCGAGTAACCCGTCTCCACCGCGGCCTCAGTTAACGTGAGGAGAGCGCCATCAGTCGCGTGGAGCGCCGACTCGAGCTCGTCTGCGAGCGCCACGGCCATCGTCGCTGCTTCCTCCGCGCCGTAGCGGCGGAGTAGGCCGGCGAGGGTTCGCCACGCGGCAGGAAGGTCCGAGACCGATACTCCGCTCATGGCTCGCTACCAATGGCCAGGAGTGGGCGCGTGAACGCCGCGACCCGAGCGGGTCGTTCTCGTCGTGCCGCGAACCCGCGAGGCGAGACCGGCGCCGGCGCATCCAAGTCCCGCGTCGTTTGCCTCTCAAACGCAATTGCGCGTTGGTGTTCTGCCTCGAGCTCGCGGCCGAGGATTGCATCGGCCGCTTGCGCCATCTAATGCAGAGTGTCTCTATGTTTGGCTGCAGCCGCACGCAGCTCCTCGGTCGTGGCGCCGCGAGGGGCGAGATACCGCAGCTGACCCGCGCGTGTGTAGACTGTGACCCCGCGCCGCGCAAGCTCCCCCTCGAGCTCCTGCGGCGTCATAGAATGCCCTCCTCGACGTCACCGACTCCATTCTCGCCAAACTTTGTAGTCGCGGCCGGAGTGGCCCGAGTGGATTCTTGTCGTCCCCCCATTGTGGTCGAACATGTTGGAGCGTCGCTCGATGGCCCTATCAATTCACTGCCGCCAGACTCACTCTCGCCAGCGTGCAGCGGACCGAGGTTGGCGTGAGTGAGCGGGCCGTACGGCAGGGCCCAGAGCACCTTGTGGTCGCGCCCGTTCTCCTGGCGGCGTCGCTCGAGCTTGAGCTCGCGCGCAGCCCGCTCAAAGGTGCGCTCGGAGATCCCTTCCCGGCGGGCCAGCTTGAGGAGTTCTTGCTTCGGAAGCGGCCCGTTCTGCAGCCACTCGCGGAGGCACTCGATTGCGAACGCCTTCTGCGTTGTGGCGTCGGACTTGGTGATCTCGGTTCGCTCAGCCGCCAAGTCGTCGGCCGTGAGGGTCGAGGTGCCGTGCCACACGACCACCGCGGTGGTCTCGACGCGGTCGCCGAGCGTGTAACTGCCACTCTCGATCGAGAATTCCAGGGAGGCGGCCATGGCGGCGACATTGCACTTCACCACCGCCAGGATTCGTCGCTCTGGATTTGCGGACGAAGGTCCGACCATGAGGACCGACCGCGCCGCGGCGCCAATGCCGACTGATCCGCTCCCAGTATTGATCGCTCGTTGACCGCCACCCTTCGGGAGATGCCGGACCACTAGGACGGCGGCCCCCGTGCGCTCAGCAAACTTGGTGAGGGGTGCCAAGGCGCGGCGAATGTGCTGGTCCTTGTAACTGTCGATGGCGTTACTGAACGACGCCATGAGCGGGTCGATGACGACGAGCGCCACCTTGAACAGCCGGACTGATTCCTCCAGTTCCGGAATGTCAATCGGCAACGTGATCAGTTCCTCGCCGACCTCGGTCGCGACGCCGTGGATGATGTGGACCCGGTCTAGATCGGCACCCGCGGCCTCAAGGCGAGGGCGGATGGTGTCTCGTGCCCCGTCCTCGTACGACACGATGAATACATCGGCGGCCTCGCATACCGCGCCGCCCGGCAGCCAGTCGCCGCGGCCACGGGAGACCGCAGCAGCGACCCCCATTGTCAGCGTGGATTTGCCGAGGCCCGGATCACCCTCGAGCGTTGTCACCTTGCCGAAGGGGATGTAACCGGGCCAAAACCACGCGATCCTCTCCGGTTCGATTTGAGAGGCACGTTCCATCAATAAGCGCCGTACGCGCCGCCGCTCCTCGACGGCGTCAGTGTATGTCCCCGTCGTTCGGGCCCTCGCTGGTGAACGCGATCGTACCCGTGCAACGGCCGCCTCGACATCCTGTCGGTCGATGCGATCTCGCTCGATCGCGCTGAGTGCGTCGCCTATGCACTTGGCCGTTTCGCCAGTCCATGGCGCGATGCCGAGGCGAATCGGACCTTCCTCGAGCAGGACTACTCTGACTGTCTCTCTGATTGTCGGAACGATGAACATCGTGGGTGCCAGTCCGAGGCATGCGCCGGGCGCGCTCTGGTGGCGTTCGACTAGGAGGCCCAGAGCGTGCAGTTCGTCCTGGATCGTAGGGTCATCACCGTTTGGGGATGCCATAGGTTCCCATTGAGATACTCTCATAGTTCTCAGTCCCGCGCCGCGAACCATCGGCCTGGCCCGCGTCATTGATCCGCGAGCAGCTCGCGCTCGTCGCCTGCGGCGCGGCCGCGCTGTGTGGGTTGTCGCAGGCGAGCCGCCGCTAGTGCGTCGACATCACCTTGAGAAAAGAGTCGTATCCCGCCAACGGTTCTCAGGATGGCCCTGAGCGTTCCACGTTGCTCCATGCGCCGCACCGCCGCCGCGGTTATGCCGAGTACCCGAGCCGCGTCGGCGGCTGTGAGTAAGCGGTCCATCGCCATTTCCTCCGCTGTTCCATAGGTCGGTAGTGATTCGACGGGTCACCAGAGCCTCGCGCTTCTCGTGACGCGTGTGACGATGGTAGTGCACTCGACTTTCGCTTCGTGCTGAATTCGGCGGCGGGATGTATCTTGCTGCATGCCGCCTGCAGCAGATCACATCACCCTAGACGAGTTGTTGGCGGTCACGGATCGGCTGCGTCTTGACGTGAGTGAGAGACAGCTCGAGCGATGGCGCAAGTGGAATCTCTTACCCCCGCCGACCCGCCGATTCCTGGGGCGTGGTCGCGGGACTGAATCCCGCTATCCGACGGAAGCGCTGCCGCGGGTACTGAGCATTACGTGGTTCCTGCAGGCGCATCCGGGACTCGAAGATGTGCGCTGGGCCCAATGGTGTTTTGGGTTCGATGTCACGGCCGATGTGCGTCGTGACTTGATCGACCGCTTGGATGGGTGGGAAGCCGAGCTGCGAGAGGGTTATGCGGACTTTAAGAGTGGTCTGAAAGGGAACCCGATTACTGCGCTCGCATTCGAGCGAGCCCCGCGATGGTTTGGATCAATCCGTCGCAGGATACGCAAGCAGAGAGCGGAAACGCTCGCGTGCTTAATGGTGGAGCTGCTGCTAGGGCGCCTTCACGACGCGAAACCGGGTGAGAGAGGGCTGATCCGTGGCTACGAAAACGACGACTTGCAAATCGTCTTGGATGCGCTCGAGGCTGCAAGCCCTTCCGACGAAGTTGCGCGGCTGCTGAAGGGACTACTGCCCATTGTGCCAGGGGTGCTCGAGCTTCTCTCGGAATGTGCGAGCCTGCCCGCAATCCGCGCGCTGATTCAGTCGTTGACCGACGAGGATCTGTGCACTCTGCGCGACGAGGGTCAGACAATTTGGGGATGGTTCCTGTCCGAGGTGATGAAGGAAGGAAAGCAGCCCGCTGAGAAGCGCGGCCGAGTGTACTGGGGCAGAAGGAAAGTGTCCGCAACGGTCAGATGGGATCGGGCCTTCATGCCGTCCGATGCATTCTTCGCGTGGGTAGTACTCCGGCGGTGCCCGCTCTTCGCCGAGTGGTCCTACGAACTGCTCAATCGACCCGGGGTCCCCGCGCCGCAACCACCCCCGATCGCGCGTGTGGCTCGTCGTCGCAGTGAAGCCTTGCGACGCCACAGGCGTCGGTCGCGACGAAGTCGAAGATCCGAAGGCGTGCAATGAAACCATCAAAAGGCCGTTCCTTCGGGTTCACCAACTTCGCGTTGAGTGATTACGGGATCACGCCGATTCCGGCGTCCGAAATCGGCGCGCCCTGCACGCAGTGCGATGCTCGTGTTGCTCAGTTCGAGGTGGCGTCGGCCGGTGACGGCGCAGGGCGCCGTCTTTGCCACACGTGCATGTTGCATCTTCTTGAACAGAAGCAGCCCAGTCTAGCGGAAATCGCAGAGCGTACGGCCCGGGAGCTCTCCGAAGCCGAGGCGCGACTGACCCCCGAACAATTAGGCAGCTGGGTCGAAATGCTGGACTCGTGGTGGGCCGGGGTTGGTGAGCCTATGCCACCCGCTCTCGCCGAAATCGTTGCTCGACACCGCGCTTCGGTGCCGCCACCGTCGACTCCAGCCAGCGCGGGTGCAAGTGCGGAGGACGCACGCGTAGCGCGTCTGGCGCTAGTGATCATGCGCGGTGCTCTGTGTCAACAGAGCAGAGTGGACAGCGAACGTTGCATTGTGGATCCTAGCCTTTCGGCAATCTCTTACGAGGAGGCTGCCGATTCAATCGCGCGCATGGCCAAGCCCCTTGACTGCCGTGCACGCGCGGTCGATGGCGTGATGGCGGTCCGCTGTCGAACGATCGTCAGCCCGTCCTACATCAAGATGAGAGAGACGAGTGAACGCCACATGGATGAACTCGCCGCTCAGCACTGGGATCTGCGAAAACGGCTAGGTGACGGCTATCGTGAGGCGAAAGCATATTGGCTCGGTTGCGAGGAATCGTTCCTGTTCACGGTGGGCGAGATGGAGAAGTGCCAGCGCGAATACGACCTGCAACCCAAAGGATTCGGCGGCGGCAATCCTCCCGGGGATTATCTCGTCACGAGTCCCGAGGCGGCTCGCGCCGCCGTCGCCTCAGGCGCAGACTGCATGTTTCAGTGCTATCACAATTCCAGCGACCGAGACGCCGAGAATGAGGGACGCGCGATCGCGGTGCGCGGAGTGCGATCGCCTAGCGTGACTGCTGTTTATTGGCTGACTCCGGATCTCTCGGGCCCCTGCGAGCAGTGCTCGGCGCGACCGGCACGCTGGCTGGCCACCAATCCAGAAACGACGCCATGGACCGAACGGCGTTTATGCGATCAATGCACTGCCACCGAGCTTGCCCCGATAGCAGTCGAGCAAGCGCGCGAGCTCCAGCGTTGGGTCGAGAATATGTCCGAGAAGAGTCGCGATTCTCTCGCTGAAGAGATCTCCGGTGCTGTTGAACGCCTTGGGCGATGGTGGAAGCACCTCGCAGCGCCGCCCGAGGTTGCGGCTGTTTTGGATCGGTACCGGAACCGCTAGGGCGCTAGGCCCAGCGGCTATCCTTAGGCGGCCCTTCGATCCGGAAGCCGACGCCGCCGGCCTCGAAGCGGCCGCCGCCAAAGTTCTGCTTCACCCATTGCAGGGAAAAGAGAGCGCCGGGGATCGTCACCAGCTCACGACTGCCCCCATTGTCGAGTCGGCAGATCGTGATCCAGGGAGAGCCACGCAGTGTCTCAAGCTGCGCAATGAATTGACGGAATGCATTCTCGTGAACCCGTTGCGGGCTTTGCACGGTGGGGCGCGAGGTTTGAGGCCGATCGATATTCCTGACAGCGCGCGCATGGCGCGCCGGTTCGGAGAAATCACCACGAACGGCGCCCGTGTCAGCGCCCACTGCTGAGCGGGAGTAATTCAAACGAACGTTGCTTCTTGCCTGCCGTCGTCTCCCGCGCCAGGGCGGGACGTGTGCCGGATAATAGCGGTGACCGCCGTCGCTGTACTCCGGAGTTAGCCATCCGCGCTCCTCATAGCGAAGCAGCGTAGTCGGCGACACGCCCCAGAGCTCCGCGTACTCGGATCGTCGCAGATAGTATCGTGGGAATATGGTCATGAAGAAGCGTAGCAGTGTAGGATGCGGCGCATTGGATAGGATTCTGCGTGAAAACCTATCCATGACACATTTGCGACGCTCTTGCCCCGGCGTGTCTTTGTGCGGTACCCTCGGTGATATCGGGGTCCCACTGAGTTCGGCAAGACATCGCCTGCCACTTATCGGTTCACTGCGCGTGGTCGTGCCGCCAACGCCCGATACAAAGTCGACTTCGAGACCTTGAACGCGCTGCAGACATCCGCGACGGTACTGGCGGGGTCGCGAAGCATCGTAACAGCGAGGCTGGCCTGGCGCTCCGTCATTCGGCGTGGGCGGCCGCCCTTGCGACCGCGCATCCGAGCAGCGGCTAGACCGGCATTTGTGCGCTCGCGGATCAGGTCTCGTTCAAACTCCGCGAGCGCGCCGAACACGTGAAAGATCAACTTGCCACCGGGCGTCGAGGTGTCGATGGCCTCCTGCACGCTGCGGAATGCCACGTCCCTGGCGTGCAGGTCCGTGATGACATCGATCAGGTGCCGAAGGGATCGGCCTAGTCGATCGAGCTTCCAGACGACGAGCGTGTCGCCCTTCCGGAGGTAACTCAAGGCCTCGGCGAGGCCAGGGCGATCGGTGCGTGCGCCACTGGCGACGTCAGTGGTCACGCGCTCACAGCCCGCGCCGCGGAGGGCATCGGTCTGCAGGTCGACGGATTGGTCGCCCGTCGAAACGCGCGCGTAGCCTACGAGCATCGCGTCAGAGTATCTGATCTCGTGTGACGTCGCAAGTTTCGGTACTTTGATTCCGGCACGACTTTCGGGACGCGATTTCGGCTTCGTGGGCAGAGCAATCGCCGTACTGCCTGGAGTGCCGAAATCGGCCGATTTCGAAACGGAAAGGTTGCTGGTCCACTAGACGTCCCACTTCAGCGGTGACTACCCCGCATTCCTCCGATACTCCGCGGAGTACCCCGATCCAGCGCAGCATCGCATCGGCCACGAAACTTCTGCTGCACGGCCTGGCTTCCTACGTCTTCGTGTTTCTGCCGATGACGTGGGTGCTTGGATTCGTTGAGGTAACGGCGTATCGCTGGGGAAGCTTTTCCCAGTCCGGCTTCCACGAGTGGACGCTCGGATGGGCTGGGATCCTGGCGACCCGCTACGCCATCGGCGCGATCCCCACCGTCGTGCTCGTAGATTTGGCTGGCTACGCGTTCGAGCGTTGGGGTTGGAAACCCTTGCGATTGCGCTGGGCAATAGTGGTCGCGACTCCAGTTGCCTTGATGGCCGGCGTTGTCGTGGCAAACAGCGTCATCGCACTGACGGATGGAGGCGGTGGTGGACTGGGGTATCCAGCTGCCGGGGCTTTGATGTCCTTCGTCCTCCCGCTTTCGTTCCTGCTGAGCGCTGGCACATTGGGATGGCTGATCGGATTTGGCTTTACGAAGGCGCACGCGAGTTCGGCCAGCGCGGTGGGGTGAGACCCGAAGCGTGCGTCCCGAGAACCGACGTTTTTGACTTGACCTGTGGATCATTGAGTTCAACCCACGCGCCACCTCGCGTTGACCATTGGCTACGCCTGCGACTCACTCCGCACGAAGTGCCGTATTAGGGTCGACGCGCCAGGCAGAGAGCGCCGGCATCATCGTCGCCACACACGCTGCGGCCGCGAGCACGAAGGCGACAACTCCAAACACCACGGGGTCATACGGTGATTCCGCGAACAACAACGGCGCAATGGAGGAGCCGCTGAGTAGCGCGATTGCACTGCCGATACCCGCCCCAATGACCACGAACCGGGTACTGTCGGCGGCCAGCAAGCGAACCACGTCGCGAGCCCGTGCCCCGAGGGCGATCCGGACTCCCAGTTCGTGTCTGCGACGAGCGACATCGTACGACATGACGCTATAAAGCCCGACCGCCGCGACAACGAGTGCTAGACCACCGAGCGCAACAAAGAGCTGGGCCCCAATCCGCCAAGATCGAACTTCGGGATCAACTATCTCTTGCATCGGGGTCACGTTCACGTAGATATCACCCGGCGCCAGGGACTGCAACGCTCGGCGCACGGTCGCCTGGTAGGCGCGAGCATCTCCACGAGTACGAATGAACAACTCGATGATGCCGTTATCGTCCTGGTCGATCGGCAAGTAATAGTGCATCTCATGGTCATCGGACAGCCCGACCTGTCGTGTGTTCTCCGCAACGCCAACGACCGTGGTATAGGGCGCAGTATCAGAGGACACACGCATCCGCTTCCCTAGTGGGTCCTGACCTGGCCACAGAGCCTGGGCCATGGCCTGGCTGATGACCGCCACGCGCGGTGCATGCGCTCCGTCAGCTTCCGAAAATCCCCGGCCTTCGAGGATGCGAGTGCTCACAGTGTGGAAGTACTCGGGCGAAACCGATTGCACCGTAAAGTGCCCAATGCGACCGACCGACTCGATCCCCGGCACGAAGAGTTTGTCCTGTACGTTTTGGAAGAACGGAGCGCCGAACGCACGAGCTGCGTCTGTCACGCCGGGGATGGCCTTCGCGCCATCGACCAGCCGCAACGCGAGCCCATGCCCAGCCACTGAGTCGAGCTTCGTCTGACGCACTTCGACATTAGCATAGAGAACTGACCGGACATCGTAACCCAACTGGAGCGCACCCACTCGCTCGGCGCTGCGTGTGAATAAGCCTGCGCCCACGAGCAGCAGGGCGGACAGACCACTCTGCGTTAGAAGCAGCAGACCTCGCGTGCGAGAGCGGTTCGGCGAGGCACCACGACTCCCGCCTCGGAGCGCGTCGACCACTGCGATGCGGCGGGCATGGAGAGCTGGACCGACAGCGATCACGACACCTGCGATCAGGGTAACTGCCGCCCCGAACAAGAGTGTACGCGGTTGGTGTAGCAAGCCTGCGTCGGTGCCCGCAGGAACGAACATCGACGCGAGAACGATGCCGCCGAGCCGCGCCACGAGGAATGCGACCGCGCCGCTGACCAGTGCGAGCAGCCCGCATTCTACGAGCAACTGACCGGCCAATCGTTCCTGGCTAATGCCCAGCGCGAGCCGTAGGGCGATCTCGCCTCGTCGTTCGCGCGACCGCGCCAGCAGGAGGTTTGTGACGTTGGCGCACGCAATGAGGAGCACAATGCCGGCCACGCCAGTGACCCATGCGGCGACGCGTGCTGTTGCGCTCTCCATGGGGCCCCGCGCGGCGAGCACAGGGGCCGCGATCGCTCGTGGTCGCGCCACTTCAAGCGGTGGAAGCCTGAGGCTCAACTCGGTGTAGTTGCGTGCCACGAACTCGTTCCGACTCGTGACGTAGCTCCTTTGGAACGCCTCAGTGAGATTGCTCGAGGCGGCCGCTGAGGTGACGCCCGGCCGGCGCCGGACGATCATCTGCAACCAATTTTCGCAATACGACGTCACGTAGCCACACTCGTCGGCGCCTGAGTCGCCGATCGCGGCCGCGTAGGTCGTCAATGGAACAAACACGCTTGGCGGCGCAGCCTCCTCCATGCCGACGAAATTCTGCGGCGCGACGCCGATGATTGTGTACCGCAGGGAACCGATTTGCAGGTCGCGACCGATGACGCTCGAGCCCCCTCCGTACTGCGAGCGCCAAAACGCATAGCCGAGGACAGCAACCGCAATGCCCTCCGGCGGGGCGTCCTCTGCACCTGTGAAGTACCGCCCGACGACCGGAGCGGCGTCGAAAAGGGAGAAGAGGCTCGCACTCACGGTTGCAACTGTGAGCTCTCGCGTGCCCAGTCCTGACCCGACCGGAAGCTGCTGGCTTGCGAATGCAGCGGCCTGGGAAAAGTCAGTTGTCCACTGACTCAGGTCGCGGAACCGCTGGTACGCCATAACGTCCGTGAGAGGGTCTCGGCCCAACCACCGGCTGGCTGGCGCAACGTGCCAGGTGAGGTAGACTCGATTGACCTCGGTAGGTTTTTCCAGGTACGCGGGCGCCTTGAGCAGCAACCGGTCGATGACCTGGAACATCGCGGCGTTGGCGCCGAGTCCGAGACCCAGCGTCAGGGCAACGGCCACAATGAGCCCCGGGCGCCGACGGAGACTCCGCCATGCGTACAGTAGGCTTTGTGTGCTCGCGTCGATGGCAACAAGCTTGGCGAAGGTCTGAATTTGCCTCATGCCTTGGACGCCGCCGCTGTTTCTACATCGTCAAAATACCGCCATCGACCGGCACCGCGAATGGGGCTATGTAGTAGTGAAGGCGCCAGGACCCCGCTTCGCGCCGGTCTGGACGCGCCCCTCGCCTCGGCGCGGGGTTCTCATTCCACCGACCGGTCGATCCCGATAACGACCGTTTATGCAAACGATTTCACGCGGAGAACGACGCTGTCCGCGACATTAATGGGGACACCAGCGCCGACGTCTCCAGCGCTTCCTATTCGTTTGACCTAGGCGTCAAGCCCCCGGCAGACGCAAGGAACTTTTCGTTCAGAGATGTGAATGCGTGCGACACTGTAAACCCATCCGGAAAGGGCTTCAACCCGTAATTGATGATAGCGTAGGAGGGCGTCCAGGCTTGGGCTTTCGGGTGCTGTAGCATCAAATGGGCGACGTCATCGAACAAACCGATGGCACGCTTGGACCCCGCAAGCGCCTGAACGACGATACCGACGACGATATCAGCAAACTGGAGGTGCGGACTATGCTTGGACGACGTCATCGAGGGGGACGGAGACGACCCGATCGAATGAAAGTCGATCTGTCCCGAAGCGAAGGTCGTGCGCGAACCGGTCGATCAGGGTCCGCTCTCCCTCTCCGCTGAACTGATCGCACACAATAAGGCCTGTCGAACTTGCCGAATCGAGGTAGGGCGTCTCGAATCTCTCGGCAACAAAGCGCAAGAGCTGATGTCTGGCCCACATGACGGTCTTATGTGCGGACCAGTGATAGTCTTTCGGGCCGTAGCAGAGGTCGAGCGCCGCAACACTGCAGAACACCGTGGCACCGTGGTCCGCCAGCGCTTGCAGCATCGCAGCGCACAGGGAATGGTGTCTTTCCTGATTCCAGCCGGCCGGCAGTCGGTGACGACCAAGCGACCACTTCACCTCCCGGTCGTCCGGAATGTGATCTGCTTGCTTTATTGCGCTTAGCGCGGCGGTCAAATCTTTGAGCGCGGCAGCATCAACAGAGTAGCCTCCGTATCCCGCGTAGTTGGCTTTCTCCGCGGAGCTCTCGTCCAGGAAGAGGACATGCATTGTTTTTTTGTGTGCCTACGGATGCGGTGCCAGGTGGGGTAATGTCGTTCGACCGCTCGAGATTGGGGGCGAGAAGCGCCTGCTCGATCGCTAGAACGATTCGGGCGCGACTTGCGTCGCGAAAATACTCGGCGAGGTGGTTGGCGACACGGCTCCGCAGCTTGCGGGTTCTGACGTATGCCCTCGCCTCAGCGAAAGGGCGAAATCGATTTGCTGGCATTGAGGACGCTATGACATGACGATCTGGGCCTGAGGCTGAACATACAGCGCCCGGGCGACAGTCGCAAGCTGTAAGTTATTGCCCGCTCTATACTTAGCGTGTAACACTTATCCACGGCGCGTAGCGAAAAGCCACCGCGAATAGCGGATCGTGCGGGTGCGGGCACTGCGTCGTTTCCTGAGTCCGACGCGCTCCGATCACGACCGCCATGATTGGAGAGCACATGCTGCGGATTTCGGGCGATGCTGATCCCTCGTTTCGCTCGAACCTGATCGCTCGTTTCGCTCCAAGCTGATCGCCCGTTTCGGCGGAAGCTGATCACCCATTTCGCTCGATCCTGATCACCGGGGTCGGGGGGCCGCGGGATCCCACCGGCGGCGCTATCTCCTCCGGGACTTTTTCCCGGAGCGAGGTCGTGCCAGCTGCGAGGGTAGCCATGCGGAAGGTGATCGAGGTCCTGCGCCTCCGATTCGACCAGGGGCTGAGCCACCAGGCCATCGCGCGCGCCTTGGGGATCGCGCAAGGCAGCGTACAGTCGTATCTCGCGCGGTTCGTGGCGAGTGGCGTCGGCTGGCCGCTGGCGGCAGCGCTCGACGAGGCCGCGCTCGAGGCCCAGCTCTTCCGCCGGCCGCCCATCCCGGCTCCGACCGCCCGGGCGCTCCCGGACTGGTCGACTGTGCACGCGGAGCTCAAGCGGAAGGGCGTGACACTGCAGCTCCTCTGGCAGGAGTACAAGGCGCGGTGGCCGGATGGCTACCAGTACACGCAATTCTGTCGGCACTACCACGCGTGGGCGGCGACGATCGATCCGGTGCTCCGCCAGGTGTACGTGGCCGGCGAGCGCACGTTTGTCGACTATGCCGGCCCGACGGTGCCGATCGTCGAGGGGCCCGGCACGGCGGTGCGCGACGCGCAGATCTTCGTCGCGGCGCTGGGTGCGAGCAATCTGATCTACGTGGAAGCGACGTGGACCCAGACCTTGCCCGACTGGATCGCGGCCCATGTACGGATGCTCGAGTACTACGGCGGGGCCACCGCGCTCATCATCCCGGACAATGCGTCGGCGCTCGTCACGAAGCCCTGCTACTACGAGCCCGAAGTCCACCCGACCTACCGCGACTTCGCCGCCCACTACCACACGGCGATTCTGCCCACGCGCGTCGCCTCCCCTCGGGACAAGGCGAAGGTCGAGACCGCGGTGCAGATCGTCGAACGCGAGATGCTGGCGCCGCTCCGGCACGAGCGTTTTACCTCACTCGCCGAACTCAATCACGCTCTCGCTTTCGCCCGGGAGCGCGTGAACGATCGCCCGTTTCAGAAACTCTTGGGCAGCCGCCGCTCGCTCTTCGAGGCGAGTGAGCGCGCCGCGCTCCGTCCGCTCCCCGAGACCCGCTACGAGCTCGCCGACTGGAGGCAGGCCAAGGTCAACATTGACTATCACGTGTCGGTCGAGCGGCATCTCTACAGCGTACCGTACGCGCTGGTCCGCGCGACCGTCGACGTCCGGCTCACGGCGACCATGGTGGAGATACTCTACCAGGGCACGCGCGTCGCGGCCCACCGTCGGAGCACTGTGCCCGGACGCGCGACCACCGATCCCGCGCACCGGCCCAAGTCACAGAGCGACACCTCGACTGGACGCCGTCGCGGCTCATCGCCTGGGGCGCGCACATTGGGGCGTCGACCGAGCAGGTCGTCACCCACATCCTGGAGCGCTACCCCCACCCGGAGCAGGGCTACCGGGCGTGCTTGGGTCTCTTCTCCCTCGCGCGCCGCTACACCCCGGCGCGCCTCGAGGCCGCGGCCGGTCGAGCGCTCGCCACCGGAGCCGTGAGCTACCGCTCGATCAAATCGATCCTCGCGACGCACTTGGACCAACTCTCACTCAGTGACATTGACTCCGCGCCGCATCTCCATCTCCCGACCACCCACGCCTACGTGCGTGGTGCCGACTACTACCGTCGCGCGCTCGCCGCGCCGCCACCCGCATCCGCTCGCTCCCCGCTCGTCATGCTCGACCCCTACGTGGAGGACCACTCGCATGCTGATTGAACAAACCCTCTCCCAGTTACAGTCCCTGCGTCTGACCGGCATGGCCGCCGCGCTCGACGAGCAACGCGGCGTACCCGACATCGCTCAGATCAGCTTCGAAGACCGCTTCGCGCTCCTCCTCGAGCGCGAGCAGGCTGCGCGCGCCGATCGGCGACTCACCCGGCTCCTCCAACTCGCCCGCTTCCGCGTGAGTGCCTGTGTCGAGGACATCAACTTCCGCGCGAAACGTGGACTCGATCGCGCGCTCGTCCTGCGACTCGCCGGCGGCGACTGGATCCGCACGCACCAGGTGGTCCTGCTCGTCGGTCCAACGGGCACCGGTAAGACGTGGCTCGCCTGTGCGCTCGGGCTGAGCGCCTGCCGGCAGGGCCACTCCGTGCGCTACCTCCGACTCCCGCGTCTCTTGGGCGAAGACTTAGTGCGGGCCCGGGCCGACGGCTCCTACGGCAAGCTGCTGCAGCACCTCGCCAAGACGGACCTCCTCATCCTGGACGACTGGGGACTCGCGCCTCTCGGTGATCGTGAACGACGCGATCTCCTCGAGATCGTCGAAGATCGGGTCGACCGACGCGCCACGCTCGTGACGAGCCAACTCCCTGTGGAGCACTGGCACGAGCTGGTCGGCGACGCCACCTTTGGCGACGCAATCCTTGATCGCTTGGTGCATCACGCGCACCGCATCACCCTGACCGGCGGCTCACTCCGCCGGCTCGGCCAACCAAAGATCGATCAGGAGTAACACGTGAGACTCACGCGCCATCATTACAACTGATCTCGTGGCCCACCGACTCGGTGACCAGCCTCGCGCGGATGCACGCGATCGGCGTGCCCTGCATCGCGTGATCAGCTTGGAGCGAAACGGCTGATCAGCTTCGCGCGGAATGTGCGATCAGCTTGACCGAAATACGCACATGCCTCTATCAGCTTGACCGTGCGGCCTTGCAGGCCCGAGTATTGGCCGCATGAGGACTCCGACCTCAACGAGCTCGCACTCGAATTCGGGCCCCCCTGGCCGACTCGTGATACAATGCGCAAAACGACAGTCGACCTGACCGAGACTACCCGGTGACGGCATTTACCGATGAGCTAGCGGCCCGTATGCGGGCGACCGTGTGCGCGATCGGGTACCTGAAGATGGGGGCAGGATTAGAGCCGAACTTGCGCGAGCCCAATTTTCACGTGTTTGGCTCGGGATTCGTCGTCCGTCCGGGTACGATCCTCACTACCCGGCGCAATGTCTTGGGGCTTAGGAGCGAAGTCGATAACAAAGGAATCCCGCGTGATCGCTGTCGGGTGTTGTTCGAGCCGCGTGCCGAGAACGGCTGGCAACAATACGTCTGTCCGTTGAGTCACTTTGGCTGGGTCCAAAACTACACCCAGGACATCGCACTCCTTGATTATCTAGCTCCCCCAGGCGCGTTCGCTGTTCCCGCTGTGCCTATCGATTTCATCGAACCCTTTGCTGTTGCCGTTGGACAGCCAGTCGCGACTGCCGGATACGCGTTTTCGGCTGCCGCTCTTGATTGGGATTCCGACGCCGGCAAGCCTTACTTGTATCGTGTTGGGCCACTTGTACAACAGGGATTCGTGTCGGCGATCTCCCCCTACGAGACTAGCCGCAAGGTGGATAGACTCTTTCTAGATCTAAGGTCTTCGCCCGCGATGAACGGCGCTCCTGTCGTCGACTTGGGGACAGGCCTCGTCATCGCGGTGCTCTTCGATACTCTTGAACGCGTGAGCGCCCTAGCAGCTCCGCTCGATCGCCCGGCGGTGCGCAGCCTGTTGGCTTCGCACGATTCTACCAGGCCAACAATGACGGTCGCGGTCCAAGGCCCTTCGGATGCCACACCGAGAGGGTCGTGAACGATCTTGGGGTGGAAGACTGCCTTAGATGATTTCCTCGGAAGTGCTCGCAGCCGTCAAGCTAGGCACCTGTGCCATCGGTTATCTGAAAGAATATCCGAGAGCGGCCGCGGACCCAATTCCGGCGTATGCGAGTGGCCCCGGCGTCCTCACGGCGGAAGAGGTTGCTCGCCCGAACTTCAAGATCGTCGGCACAGGCTTTGTAATTCGTCGTGGGACTCTACTAACCGCGCGGCATGTTGTCGAGAAGTTAGCCGCGCTGCGCGAGCGTGGCATTCCGGACTTGTATTTTCGGGCGCTCTTTAACCATCCAGTCCCTGGAAAGGTCGTGCTGCATCTATGTAGGATATTGCGACACGCTTGGTTGTCTGACCGCTCCCAGGATCTCGCGCTGGTCGATTTCCATCCCACCGAGGGCGACTTTCGGGCCGCTTCTCTGACGCTTCGTGTCGCAAACGCAGTCGACGTGCACATTGCACAGCCGATTGCCGTGTTAGGCTACCCGTTTGGGTCCGATGCACTTGAGCGCGACGACGACCTCGGAGAGCGTCGTGTCTATCGAATCGGTCCCGTGCTTCAGCAGGGGCACCTCTCTGGGATATCACGCTGGGGTGGGAGAATGGATCGCCTCCTCCTCGATGTCAGAACGGCGCGCATCATGAGCGGGGCACCCGTGTTCGATACAGCGACGGGTGTTGTCTTAGGCGTTCATACTAGTGGATTGGAATTGGTTACCGCCTTCGCCGTCCCCGTCGATCAGCCTCTTATCTCGAGCATGCTGGGAGCATGGGACCTTCTCCCGACAATGAGCCTGAGTAACCGCTAGAGCGCGAACCGTTCAGGCGGGCCAGGACGCGATATCGGCTCTCAAATCATGCGCCTGGGCGCGCTCAAGGAGAGACATGAACGACTGCCAGGTGCAGTGGCGCGCGATTCACGCAAGGATCATGGGTCTCGCGCGCGCAGCGGAGGTTTTTGTTCAGGCGCAACGAATCCAGTCAGAGGATCCCTTCAACATTGCATGGCGTGTGTTTCGAGGCCAAGGAAGGGAGATAGTGGGTTCGATAGAGAGCTATTTGGCGGCCAATCGCGATCAGCTGCCGCCAAAAGCCGCAGCCGCGCTGGCGCGGTTTTTTGAGCCGAATGGATTGGCTCAGTTGATCCGGAGTGACGGCGTTTCAGGGATTGACGTCCTGAAGGCCGTCGTGCCATCGCTTGTAAGTGTGGCCACAGAAACCGAATTTCTTTTGGGCGACTTGGAGGTCGTCAGCCGGCGACTTACGGAGCGGGCATTTGCGCATTTACAGCGGTTGATCGTTGTAGACCAAGACGTCGCCGGGAACTGGCATGCGGCTTACGGAACTGGAGAACCGGCGTGCGAAAAACTGGGAGCTGTGCACCTTCTCTGGTTCGGTATCTTTGCGTTCAAGGCTAGCGCGACAGGTGCACGAACGGACCTAGTCCTCGGTGAACCGGTTGACACTGCTAGCCCGATTATCTCAGCGTCAGAAGCGCTGGTTCTCACTGAATGGAAGATCGTAGACGATTCCGTTCACACTGCCATGAGGGCTGCGACAGCGCGCGAACAGATGAAGCTCTACCATGCCGGATTGCTGCACGGGTTTGAATTGCGGGGTTATAGGTACGTTGTGCTCGTAAGTCGCCAGGCGCTTCCCGGCCTCGAGGATGTGATCGAAGATGGCATCACCTACCGACACATCAATATTTCAATCCAACCAATGACCCCGTCGAAAGCCGCGCCCCATTCCGCTGCGGGGGGCGCCACGTGATCGATGGATTTCATCCAAGTGGCGTTCACGCGGGAGTTACCCGTTTCTCGCAGCAAAGTCGAATATTTCGGGAGAATACTGCGGCGCCGATACCCGGTTTCTCCTATGAGAGCCATCAAGTTGTCGGAGTTTGCTGCCCCCGGCCCGCGAATGGGGTTCAGGGGGTCGGCTTTTGGCGGGATGCCCATTGGGGGAGTGGAGGCATGAGGGACACCGATAGCGTCGACCGCGTCATGCGCGAGCTGATTGGCTTGCCCTGCGAGAATGTCGACAATCCTTATGGTTCAATCTTGAGGCTCGATTTGGGCCCGCTGGGCCATAGGGCGACGGATGGAACCCAGGAGCGGCCGCACGGGTGGCGACACCTAACTGTAGAGTCGCCTTGGCGCCTCGAAGGCGATCGATACGTGATCTGTGACTGGAACTTCTCTGGCGGCAAGGACGGCGATATTTCTCGGTTGGCTCAGACTCTCATTGGCCATCACGTCCTTGAAGCGACTGCAATTGGCCCCGGTTGGGATCTAGACCTGAGGTTCTCCGGAGGCCTACGCCTAGTGGTATTCGCCGACAGTGATGACGGTCGAGATGATGCGTGGATGATCCTCGGAACCGACGATTTGAGGCTCGAAGTAGGGCCAGTTTTTTGAATAATGCTACGGAGGGTACGCTCGCTCCGTGTGGCTGCGATGGTGTGGATTGTGGTGTGGATTGACCCCGACATGAAGCGATATCGAGGGGCATGAACTCCGGCAGATTGCGCGCTGCGCTCTATGAAAGGCGACATCGCGTCGGAGTTCGGTACTAGCGGGACACGCCTGGAAAGCGTGTGGGGGTGAAAGCCTCTCGCGAGTTCGAATCTCGCCCCGTCCGTGCACTAACTCATTACTGCGCGCCCGCTTGCTGATGTCGGTCAGTGGGCGGGCGTTGTACGTCACCATCGAGTGGTTCCATTTCGTGGTTCCATTTCGTGCTAGCTCAGGCCAGCTGCCGAGAGTGATTTCCGCTGCGCGAGCGCCGACCGTTGCGTGGCCTCGTCTGGCGTTTGATAGCAGGTCAGGATCGTGGCTGGACTCTTCCACCCGCCCAACGCGCACAGATCCTTGAGTGGCATCTCCTTGAGCTCCGTCGCGAATTTTCGCCGGAGCGAGTGCCAGCCAAAGCGCTGACCAGTTGGCAGACCCGCGGCCTTCGCGAGCGCATCCCACGTCTTACGTACGACGTGCCGGGTGTAGCACTTCGTGCGATCCTCGAGCATGGGGACGACCGGCGTATCCCCGGTGGCGCTTCGCATACTCTGCAGCCGAGTGAGCAGCGCCGTGGCATCTGTACTCAGTGGCGTCGTGTGGGCGTGGCCAATCTTGTCGAGCTCTGCGCGCCACCGAACCATCGCGGCGTCGGCACGCAGCGTCAAATCCGACCATAGCAACTGCCGAACAGCCCCAATCCAATGTCCGGTCTCGTGCGCGAGCACGAGCAAAGCCTCCACCTCGGGTCCCCGCACTCTAGCCGCCCTGCGCAGTTTGGCGTATTGCTCCGCGACCACGACTGGTCGGCGCGGACTTTCTTCGCGGGGCAGGGGTAGCCCCTGTAGCGGGTTGCGGTCCGGCAGGACGCCGCTCCGACCATTGCCCGCAACGGTCGCCCAATTCAGTACGGCGAGCAAGAACCGTAGGTCATAGGCGATCACCCGGTCGCGCACTTTCTTGTCGGCGTGGTTGACCCCTCGCGGGAAGGTGATGCCGCGGCGACGCGCCACGATGAATCGATCCCAATCCCGCCGCGAGAGGGCAGCCGGTTGGCACGTCGCTCCGTAATACCGCATGAACATCTCCGCGCAGCGCGCGTCGTGGCTGCGCTTCGATGCGCCTTTGTGGCGCGACACCTCACGTCCGTAGATGTCAAACAGCGCTTTCAACGTCAGCGGCTCGGGCTCTGGCGTTCGAGGCAGCTTCGCAAACTGTGCCGCCACCTCGTCGGCCATCGCCTTTGCCTGAGAGCGCGTGCGTCGCCCGAGCGACCGCGACCGCTGCCATAACCGCCCACCGCACGCAGTTCGCCGAGGGCCGCGTCGATGCGCGCCTCCATCGGATATCGGTCACGCGCGTGAGCCTCGTGGGCCAGTTGATTCAGGTTGTTGCCAATGCGGGCGAGTTGCCGGATGAGCTCATCGACGGCCCGGTGTCGCCGCTCCCGCGGCACAGCGCCGAGTGAGACTTCACGGACGAACCGGGCAAGCGGGAGCCCGCACGCGCGGGCGCGCTGCCTCACGGCCGTCGCTTCCTGCTGGCGGTAACGGATCATGACCCGCACTAGCGCCGGCGGCTCGGCGCCGAACTGTCGTCCCCCTTGAGCGCCAACGGCGCGAATGGGGGTGGATCGCCGTCCGGCTCGCGAGGCATCTCGCGACTAGCTTGCACGTCATCGAACACTTCGGCCAAGGAGTCGGCACCTCACGCAGGGCTCCAGAGGGCGCGTCGAGGAAAGTCCGACGAGATGCCCCTATTACCACATACGTTCGATTTGTCAGAAGCGTGCCCGGCAGGCTCAATGGCCTGTCAACTCATTGTCCATAAGTGGGATTAGTGTCGGGACCATAATCCCACTTATTGCGTATGTGGGATTATAGTGCCAACTTAATCCCACTTTCTACCCCTTACACGCCCCCATTCGATGTCCGGCGGCCTGATACCGCGAACCTGGCACTTCGACCCCTCTATTGACGCGCCGCCCAAATACAGGCGTGCTTGCCGCTACAACGCGTTCCTACCCGATACGCTTTCCGCGCTCACGCTCAACCTTGATGCGCGGCTGGCGGGGCTCATCTCAGAAGCAGAATCCTCCCTCCGCCAGTTGAATGCCGACGGCGGACAGGCGCTAGCGCCACTCGCGCGGCTCCTGCTGCGGACAGAGTCAATCGCTTCGTCAAAGGTAGAAGGCATGCAATTGGGTGTGCGCGAGCTCGCCCGCGCCGAGGCCAAAGCAGAATCGGGTATTGCTCCCGGGCCAACCGCCGTGGAGGTGCTCGCCAACATTGACGCGATGGCGCTAGCGGTGGACAGGGCAGCCGAGGTCGAGCGCTTCACTCGGGCGGAGATCGCCGCGATTCACCGTCGACTGCTTGAGCGTGCACATCATCCGGCAATGGTGGGGCGCATCCGCACAACGCAGAACTGGATCGGCGGCAACGACTACAACCCGTGCGGCGCCGACTTCATCCCGCCGCCTCCGGAGGACGTGAACCGACTCCTGACGGATCTCTGCGACGCGATCCATGACGACACGCTGTCGCCGTTGGTGCAGGCGGCTCTGGTGCACGCGCAATTCGAGACCATTCACCCGTTCGACGACGGCAACGGGCGGACGGGACGCGCGCTGGTCCATGTCGTGTTGCGCCGCCGCGGCATCACGCCGCACTTCGTACCGCCGATCAGCGTCGTTTTTGCCGGAGCGAGGGACCGCTATATCATGGGACTCACGCACTTCCGCGAAGATCGTGTAGCCGATTGGCTGGAGTACTTCGCCGTCGCAACGGACCGGGCGGCGCGGCTGGCGCGGGGGTACGTCGCTGCCGTCGCGAATTTGCAAGAACGTTGGCGGGAGAGACTCCGCGACACCGACCGATCGCCGCGCGCTGACGCCGCAGAATGGGCAGTCATCGATGTTCTGCCTGCGCACCCGATGATCTCAGTACCGGTGGCCACCGCGGCAAGCGGCCGCGGCAGAAGTCGAGTCTTCGAGGCCGTCGGGCATCTCGCGGCAGCTGGAGTGCTACTGCCGGTATCCGACGGCAAGCGAAATCGGTGGTGGGAGGCGGCCGGGCTTCTCGACTTGATTGGCCAATTGGAGGCGGGGGCGCTTCCGCCTGCCACAAGCTGAGAGGCGAGCTTCCATGACTACCTCGGCCGATATCCAAGCTCGATACGCGGGTGCATGGAAGGATTACCGTCGCCGACGCCTTCTCATGTGGGGGATTGTGCCTTGGCTACGGACCTGGCGTGGTGACCCTCATCAGAGTCGACACCCTCGAATTTCCAAATCTCGCGCCGCCGATCAGTATCGTGATCGCTTGGATGGCCGCGATTCTTGGTGCCACCATCTGGTACGGCATGTGGAAATGCCCGCGCTGCCGCAAACACTTCACGAGGAGAGGGCTGGTTGGCAACGCGTGGGCGCGCCGCTGCATGAACTGCCACCATCCCCAGATGGGCTTTGAGTGACCCAGGCCCATACCCCCTCTTCAACGAACGGCAGTAGCCCAGTTGCTCCGCTGGAGGCTCATGCCCAACGCCAGTGGCGGAGACGGGTCGGACGAAATGTCTTGCGATCCTTGAAGTGCGCGAGGGTGCTACGAGAGAACGCCGTGGTCACCACGCCGGCGCGTGATCGAGCATCGATTCGATCATCAGCGACAGCATACGCTCTCCAGCCGAGTCGCTGATGCGGAAGCCACTGAAGACGATCCGGCCTTTCTGATCGATCAGAAAGTTGGTCGGCTCGCCGCGCACGTGATACTTCTCCCTCGCCCACCGAGGCGTGGCGCGCAGGGGCCTAAGACTATACCCGGCGCTCCTGAGGTAGGGGATGACGTAGGCATTCTTGTTCAGCTGCCACGTTGATCCCTAGGTAGACGAGTCCTCGATGCTGGTAGGTGTTCACGACGCGTTGCATCCGCGGAAATTCCACACGGCACGGACCACATCCCGGAAACCAGAACGTTAGGAGCACGATGCGGCCGCGGTACTCCGCTAGTGAGGAAGAGTCCGGCGGCGTGTATCGGCTCAAAGTGAACGCCTCTGCTGGCCGGGCGGCATGGTCACGCACCGCCCAGACCGCGCTATCCGCTCCCCTCCTATCTCGCCCGAGCTTCACGCCGTAGCGGAGAATTGCGTTCCAGACTGTGTCTCTCGGCGTGGCTGCGTAGTACGCCACGAGAGTGTCGAAGGAAGCCTGCGTGCGCTGGGCGGCATCCAACGCTTGGGCTTTGAGAAGCGGAAGTACATCCCCGACACCGAACAACTGTGGCGGTAATTGTACTCGGTCGAGCACGGCCGCAGCCGCGGCGTACTTGTGTTCGCTCATCAAATCGTTCGCGAGCAGCAAGTCACGGGCAACGACCAATCGTGTAGCCCAGTCGGCTTGCACTTCTGACACGCCGACGCGTTCAAGCATGTCCTGGGCGAGTGAAACAGCGCGATCCGGCGATCGCCGGACGTATTCGCCGTAGAGCAATTCCATGCCTGAGACGGTCCATTGGAACTTGTCGGCCGGGAACTCACGCCGGAGCCGCTCGAGCACGTCCATTCGTTCACTATCATTGGGCGTCCCCACCGCGAGCCAGAAGAGGGCTTGCGGGGCACGCTCACTGGCGGGGATGCGTCGAACGAGATTCTCAACGGCGGTTCGCCAACGCGCAGGGTCGGTCTTTTGGTAGCTGGACGCCACATCGAACGCGTAGTCTGGGCTCGCGGAGTCGAGTTCGGCTGCTCGCGCTATGTAGTGCTGGGCTGAGGGTTCATCTCCCCACCGCTGCGCGTCGCGCCAGAGCTGGAGGTACGCCTTGGCCAGCTTTGGATTGAGTTCGACAGCGCGGAGCAGGTAGGGTTTTGCTCGCGGGTCCTCGGCGTCAGTGTACGCGAAGCCCAACCCGTACTGGACGCCTGCTGAGCGCGGGAACCGTCGCTGCCATGCGGCGTACTGCTGCTGCAGCGAGTCGAGCGCCATTGTGATTGTGCGGTGATAAGTCGAGTCCCGATGGACGATCGAGGCCATGGTAAGCCCAACGAAGCGCTCATGCGCAAGCAGGAACTCGGGGTCAGCCTCGATCGCCCGCCGGAGCACAATGAGCGCGCCAGCGGTATCCCCCCGGGTGAGCGAGGTCCCTGCCGCGTCAAACTTTGCCTGGGCCGCCGCTGATGAGGAACGGGTTTGGCTGTCGCTCGCCGGTCCCGACTGAGCTCGGAGCAAACGCCCCGTGTGGGCCAGTGAGGAGAGGAAAACTGCCCACGGTAGGACCCAGCGACCTCTATCAAACGAGTACAGAGGATTCGCGGTCATGGCTCGCATCCGCTCTATGTTGCTGACTTTACGCATTTCAGGGCCGCGTCGCTGGCGCGACGCCGGCTTGCGACTTCGTCCACAAGGGAGTGCATGGCGAGTGGTCTGCCGCTGCCCTCGGACCCGCTGGGGTACAGCGTTCTTGCTTTGGCAGCAAGAGGTCGCTGGTTCTAATTCAGGTTCCAATTCGACCCGGCAACCTGCGGGATGATTGGCTGCATGATCGGGCGGATCTGCAGGCCGTCAGAATGAAAGCCGGCAACGTGCCGGAAGAAGGGAAGGGGCCTACACGCCTGGAAAGCGTGTGGGGGTGAAAGCCTCTCGCGAGTTCGAATCTCGCCCCCTCCGTGGTTCATCTCTTACGACACGCCCGCTTATCGCAGTGCTGCGATCGGCGGGCGTTTCACGTTCCGGCGCACGTCCTGTCGTGCAGCCGGCTCATCCGACCTTTGGTCGGGGTGACCTCGCCGGCCGAACGGGTTACGTGCTAATTATGGCGGTGCGACGCCGCACTGCTCGGTTCTGGTGCCGGCCACTCGACTGCAGCTCTTGGGGACGACCGCATGACACTGGGCGATTCTCGGTCAGGCGCAGGCATGCAGCCCACGAGTTCCGGGCCGGCCCTTGGTGTGTCGCCGACGACGGAGCTCGCCCAAGCCGAGGCACGCGTGGAGGCGCACAGCGCGGCGCTCAGGAAAGAACTCGGCCTCCGCGACCTCGTCCTCACGCAGATCCTCGTGATCGTTGGCCTCTCCTGGATCGGCGTCGCCGGGAAGCTGGGGCCGTCGCACGCGGTCTTCTGGCTGCTCGCCCTCGTGCTCTTCTACGTGCCGACGGCCGCCGTGGTGATGTACCTCAGCCGACTGATGCCGCTCGAGGGCGGGCTATATCAGTGGGCGAAGCTCGGCTTCAGCGAAACCGTCGGCTTCATGCTCGCGTGGAATCTCTGGCTGTACGTGATCCTGTTCACATCGGAGGTTGGCGTGGAGTGCGCGGCGTACCTGTCGTACGCGTTGGGGCCGAACGCGGCGTGGATGACGACGAGCACCTGGTTTGTGGCGTTGTCTTCGGCCGCGATTCTCTCGCTGATGGTCGTGATGTCGACGATCGGGTTGTCGGTCGGAAGGTGGCTACACAACGCGGGCGGCGTCATGATGCTCCTCATCTTCGCCGCCTTGCTCGTGCTACCCGCGCTCGGGCTGCTCAGTGGCCGACTCCACGAGTACCACCCATTTCGGGCGAGCGTCCCCTCGTTCTCCTTGTACAACCTGAACATTCTGGGCAAGCTTGGCTTCGGCGCTTTGGGCGGATTCGAGTATGTCGCCATCCTCGCGGGCGAGACCAGGGCACCCGCGCGATCGGTCGGGCGATCGGTGCTCATCGCGGCGCCGATCATCGCGCTCATGTTCGTGCTCGGTACGAGTACCATTGTCGCGTTCATCCCACCGAACGACATTGACCTCGTGGGACCAGTGCCGCAGGTCCTCCGCGTCGGCTTCGGCCCCTTCGGCATCGCCGGACAGCTCGTAACGGTCGCGATCCTGATGACGCTTGTGATGCGCATCGGCCAGGCGAGTGTCAGCTTCACTGCCGTGACCCGCTTGCCCATGGTCGCCGGTTGGGACCGCCTGCTGCCGCCGTGGTTCAGCCGGCTGCATGCTACCTATCGGACGCCGGTGAACTCGATCCTGGTCGTCGGCGGGTGCTCGTTCGGCATGGCGTTGTTGAGCCTCGTGGGCGTCCGGCAGGCCGAGTCGTTCCAACTGCTGAACAGCGCGAGCGGCATGTTCTACGCACTGACGTATGTCGTGATGTTCTCCATCCCGTTGGTCGGCCTGCGGGGCGTGGTGCCGCGACCGCCAGTATGGCTGCAGGCAGCGTCGATGTCGGGGCTTCTGATGACGCTGCTCTACATCACGCTCTCGGTGTTCCCGATCATCAAAGTGGAGAGTGTTGCGGCGTTCGCGCTCAAGATTTCCCTAGTGATCGTGGGGACGAACATCGTGGGAATCGGAATCCTCACCGCGGCGCGCCGGCGGTCAGCACGGGTTGCGGTGGCGGTCTGAACCAGGCAGCAGCTCCGCACCGAAGGGAAGCCAGGACATTCGCAATGCCAGCGCCGGCGAGGATGCGCTAATACCTGCGGGGTATTTCAGCGCATCAATGGATGCTCCGGCCGTTGACCGGGCCGCCGTGCAGGCATTTCTCCGGCGTCCTCACGCCGTCGCGCTTGAATCGTGCCGGCGACGGTGCGATCGAAGAAGGTTTGCGAGCTCTGTCGGTTCAGCCAGTGGCTGGTCGATTGTGGGTTTGTGACCCATCAGTCGTTACTTGAGTGTGGAGACTCAAGACGACAGGCGTCGATCAAACCGCGTGACTCGGCCGATTGCTCGAACACACAGGCTGAGCAGAGGGTTCGAATCACCCACATGGGAGGGGCAGTGATGAAAGCGACCCTGCTTCACGGTGGCCTCCGGGTCACGCCAATGCCAATCCGTGCTGCGGCAATGATGGCAGCGTTGTCTGCCGCGGTCATAGTCCCCTCGGCCCTCGCACAACCGGCGCAGACGTCGGCGTTTACCGTTGGCACTGCGACCGCACAGCCGGGTGCACTGGCAACGGGTGCGGTCGTTGTGCCACCAGGTTCAGATTCGGGCCTTTCCATCCCCGTTGCGGTGATTCGCGGCGCCCATGTCGGCCCCGTCGTCACCTTCATGGCCGGAACTCACGGGACTGAATACGCTTCCGAGGTTGCGCTCCAGCGACTGATCACCCGCGTCGACGCCCAACAGCTCGCAGGCACGGTGATCATTGTTCCGATCGTCAATATCCCGTCGTTCGAGACGATGACGCCGCACTTGAATCCGGTCGATCACAAGAGCATGGCGGGAGGGATGGGCGATCCATTGGGGACACAAAGCCCGCGCACGTTGGCGATCATGTTGCAACAAATTATCGTCCCCGCTGACGTCGTGGTCGATCTCCATGGTGGAGACCTCGACGAGAACCTGCGCGCCTACAGTTACTGGAATCGCAGCGGGCATGCGAGCCAGGACTCGGCATCCCTGCGGCTAGTGCGGGCCTTCGGGATGAGCACCGTTCTCGTGAACGACGTGAACATCGAGGGGCCAAATGCGGGCCGCCCCTATGGAGGGTACGCGCTCGCGCACGGCAAAACGCTGCTCGTTGCAGAAGCGGGACGTACCGGCACTGTGGCGCCCACGGATGTGTCGGCGCTCGTGAACGGATCGCTCAATGTGTTGGACGCGCTTCACATGATCAAGCACCCCTCAACGCCGGTGGCGCAGATCAGATGGCTCGCGGGCCCTGGCAAGACCATCACCGCAGATAGTGCAGGAATGTTCTTCGCGTCGATTGATCGCGACACCCGGGTGACCGCGGGCCAGGTGGTCGGGTACACAACAGACTTCCTCGGTCATAAAACAGGTGATGTTCGCGCGCCGATCGATGGCCTCGTAACGTACATTCGAGGCGTTCCATCAATGTGGCCGAAAGCCGTGTTATTCGGCGTCATCCCAGTCATGCCAGGTGCGCCACCGCCATGGCACGCACCCACCCCAGTCGCTGCTCGCTAGCAGAAGGTTGAGAGTTGTGGTTGTCAGCGAATTAGAGACGAGGGCTCGTCACCTTTAGTCGGAGCGAGCCCCTCGCATCCGCTGGGCATGTTCGCTTCTTGTTGATCAGGCGCGTGAAAACCGTGCAGGAGGTCAGCTATTTCGAGTTGTCTTTCGTCAGGTTTTTGTGCGACAACAGCGCGGTCTTCTTCCACTATCGACGGTTCTTCCGGCGCTAGCGGTCATCCGCAAGCGGTTGGCTAACTTACCGCTTGCACCGCCTCGTCAGCGATGTGCCGGCGTTCTGACTCGGTACACGAAGGACGAACCTGTCTGTCGGAGAACGGCCGCTTCTTCTCTCTGTAGGCGGCGTCGCGCCGTGTGATGCGCGAAGGTGTGAAAGGTCCGTGGCGCCTATTGCGGCCCACATGCGCCCGTTACATGATAGTTGCCCCAATGCAGACCTTGTCGGCTCCTGGGACCCGAGGCCTGGACCACGAGACCGCCCTTGCTGCGCGCATCCGCGCGGGCGATGAGGAGGCATTCGAGACTGTGTTTCGGTCTCACGCCGTGCGGCTGACGGACTATGCGTCTGCATTTCTGCCGTCGAGAGATGATGCGGAAGATGTGGTGCAAGCCATCTTTACGAGGTTGTGGTTGACGCGCGATCGCTTGGGTCCGCGCGCGCCCTTGGCTGCCCACTTGATGTTGGCAACTCGCAACGAGGTCAGGGATCGGATCAAACACAATCGCGTCGTCGCTCGCTGGCAAGCCGAGGTCCTCCAGCATGCGTCGGCCTTCGGTTCGGCTGTGACCCCGGGATGCGACGACGAGTTCGATGCGCGCGAGACTGCGGCCGCGATCTGCGCGAGCGTCGCCGCTCTCCCACCGCAGCGACGTGCCGCCTGTACACTGCGCTGGGTGCACGGTCTCTCCTATAGCGAGATCGCGACGAAACTCCACATCGCTCCTCGGACGGTTGAGCGCCACCTCGCCTTGGCGTATCAAGCGCTCCGAACTTATCTACCGATGATCCCACCGCAGCGATAGCTGTCGGTTCGACCAGTGGCTGGTTGATTGTGGGTTTGCGACCCCTCAGTCGTTACTTGAGTGTGGAGACTCAAGAGGACAGGCGTCGATGAATCCGCGTAACTCGGCCGATTGGATCCTGGTCGACCGATTTCTGGCCGGAGAGTGCTCCCCGGCGGAAGCAGAGAGCGTTCGAGAGCGAGCACGCCTGGACCCGGCGTTTGCGGCAAACCTCGACTCAGCACGATTCGTCCGCGACGCGCAGCGTGCGGCTCTTGGCCGTTCCAACGTCGATCGGATGTGGCGCGCCGTACTCGCAGCGACGAGCGCTGCCGGGGACCCCGCAAAGGCGCTCAAGCGCGAGCCTCCGACGCAAAGTTTCCGAGTCGTCCCGCGGCAACCCGCGAGTTGGTGGCGACGGCGCTCCTTTGCAGCGGCTGCTGCATCCGCGCTTGGCTTCGTGGGCGTTGCGTCCTTCTTGATCGCCAATCGCCTTGTCACCGAGCGCAGCCTCACGACCACGCGTGACTACGCTGCGGGACCGCAAGAGCGAGCAGCCGTAGAACTGCCCGACGGCACACATGTCCTTCTTGCACCAGGCAGCCATTTGAAACTGCCATCAAACTTCTCGCGCGACCGCCAGGCCAATCTGGACGGCGAGGCCGAATTCACCGTGGTTCACGACAAGCGACGTCCTTTTAGTGTCCGCACGGCACAAACGGTTACTCGCGATCTCGGCACGGCGTTCGATCTACAGGCATACGCCGAGACTGGGACGACTCGAGTGATTGTCACCGAGGGAACGGTGGACGTCGGCGGCCTGTCAGTGGAGGCAGGTCAGGCTGCTATGGTCACAGCGCACCAGCCGCCCGCACTCATCCCCCGCGTGCATCCAGACCATGATTTGGGCTGGACTCGAGGCCAACTGGTGTTTGATGCCATGCGAGTATCGGATGCAGCGACCATCATCAGCCGATGGTTTGCCCTTGATGTGCGCGTTCCCGACACTGCGCTTGGCGCACGGCACGTGACGGCTCGCTTTACAAATCCTTCGGGCGACCAGGTGCTTGCCAGCCTGGCGTCGACGCTCAATGTGCGCGTCGATCGGAACGATCAGATAATAACGCTGATACCCCAGGAGTCGAGGTCAACTAAGTAGCGCTTCGCGGGAGGCGGCATGCATCACTGCGGGACTCTGAAGGGCCTGTTCGTGGTCGGAGGCGCACTGCTGGCGGCAAGTGCGCCGACACGCGCCAATGGCGCCCAGGATACAAGGGGCGGTACTCCGGCAACGCAACTTGCCATACTGACCACTAGCCCGACGCCGTCCTTTTTTGAAAGGACGGGCAGCCGTCGCAGTGCGGTGAACGGCGCAACAGTGCCGGGCTTCCAACGCCGGGTGTCGCTCTCACTCGTGGATGTACCGGTCGCCGATGCCATCCGACGGATTTCGGAAGAAGCAGGCCTCGATTTTACCTACAGTCCTGAAATTTTCCCGGACGGCGCCAATGTCTCGCTCCGCGCCGAGGATATTACAGTCGTCGCCGCGTTGACAGACGTTCTGCTCAATACTCAGGTCGATGTCGAGGTTACGCGCGACGGGCACGTGAACTTCGTGAAACGTGCCGTGGCGAAGCGACAGCAAGGCCGCATCACCGGGCGAGTGATTGATGCGGACACACACCTTGGGATCCCGTCTGCTCCGGTGACCGTGACGGGGACAACGATCGGCGCGACGACGAGCGACAGTGGCACCTTTGCCCTCCCGGTGCCGCCGGACGCGAGGACCCTGTCAGTGCGACGCATTGGGTACCTCGCCCAGGTTGTGCCCCTCGAGACCGGCAAATCCTATTACGAGATTGCGCTCCAACACGACGTGTTGCGGCTTCAGGCCGAGGTCGTGACCGGCGTCGCGACGACGGTGGCGTCTCAGAACGCGGCCAATGCGGTGTCCGTCGTGAATACGCAGGAAATCAACGAGGTTCCTGCCCCGACGGTAGAGAATGCGATTCAGGGTAGGATACCCGGGGCCGTCATTGAGACGAACAATAGTGGCGCACCCGGGGGCGGACTGCAGATCCAGGTGCGTGGAATCACTTCCATCAACGGGAATGCCCTTCCCCTCTACGTCATCGATGGCGTCGTGGTCAACAACGAGACGATCAATGCCGGTGACAACGCCATCGACCGCGGCGGCGGCGGGCAGACGTCGACCGGGCAAGGGGCCGCGACAGCGCCGAGCGGTCAGGATAACAGCCCAAATCGGATGGCCGACATCAATCCCGACGACATCGAGTCGATCGAGATCCTAAAAGGAGCGTCGGCATCGGCCATTTATGGCTCGAAAGCATCAGCCGGCGTGGTCGTCATCACGACCAAGCGCGGGACGAGCGGCAAGGCGAAGTGGAACCTCAGTAACCAGGTTGGCCACTTCGCCCTGTCGAACACGTATGCGATTCGGAGCTTCCCGACCCTGTCGGGCGCTCAAGCGTGGTACGTGAACGACGTGGCCCGCGACACCGCCGCGGCCGCGATCGCCGCCGACAACTCGTTCATCAGCAGCGTGTACGCGGGCCCGCAGGATTATCAGACACAACTCTTCGCCAACCCACAAGTCTCTTACCAGACAAACGTGAGCGTGAGTGGCAGCGCAGGCACGACACAGTACTACCTGTCGGGGCTCTCGAAGTATGACAATGGCACGATGTACAACACCGGCTACAACAAGCAGTCCGTGCGCGCCAACATCACAGAGGAAGCGGCGTCGGCAGTGACGGTGTCCGCCAATTTGAACTACATCCACGACGTCACACGACGTGGCATCACGGGTAACGACAACATCGGCATCGCCCCCTACGACGTCTTCTCCTACACACCGGGTTTCTTAGCGCTCAACAAGTTGAATCCGGACGGCTCGTGGGAGCACAACCCATTTGGCCCCGCCAACCCGTTCGCCGACGCGTACGAGATCCAAACGCCGCAACAGCTGAGCCGATTCATCGGTGGCGGCAGCATTAACTGGACACCGTGGAAGACCGAGCATCAGAGCGTGCAGCTCCATTTCATTGGAGGGGCTGACCTCGCGAGCCTGCAGGACTTGTTGTATGCACCGCCCGATCTGCAACAGGAGCAGCAACAACCATCTGGATTACCTGGAACAGCGGTGACCAACGGTGCTCAGATCAACTACTTCAACTACTCGATCAACCTCGTTCATCGGTTCACCGGATTCTCTTGGCTCGACGCGACGACGTCGGCCGGATTCGTCCGCGAACGCCGGAGCCTTACCAACCCCGTGTCGGTCGGCGAAAACCTGTTAGCTGGGGTCAATTCACCGACGGTCGGCACGGTGCAGCAGAACTTCCTCTACAAGACCGAACAGAACGACCAGTCGTTGTACGCCCAAGAGCAGGTACTGACGCTCGACTCGCGGCTGGCGGTCACCGCCGGCATCACCGCCGAGCGGTCGACCAACGATGGCGACATCAACAGGTTTTACTACTATCCGCGCTACTCGGCGTCCTACCGGATACCGCAGTTCGCGAGCGCGCTGGACGAGCTGAAGGTGCGAGCAGCGTATGGGCAGTCGGGCAACCTGGCACCCTACGGCGCCAGATATTCGACGCTCAATCAGACGCTTGACGGCGGTGCGAACGGTATCGGTCAGAATCTGGCACTCGGCGATGCCAACATAAAGCCGGAGTCCGAACAAGAAATCGAGACCGGCATCGACGCGACGTTCTTTCACTCGCGGGCTCAGCTCTCGGCCACGATCTACCAGAAGCGCCTGACCAGCCTCTTGCTGCAGGCTGGTGTCGCTCCGTCCTATGGGTACGCAACGACTTTCATCAACGGCGGGGAGTTCACCAACCAGGGCCTCGAACTCTCGCTCCAGTCCACACCGGTCCAATTGCGGAACGGTTTCACGTGGGTGAACACGCTCACGTTGTTCCGCAACTACAGCGTCGTCAACGCGCTGCCGGTGCCGCCGTTTTCGGTGGAAAACCAATCGGGATTCGGCAACGGATTTCTCGCGCCGGGGAGATCGGTATCGGAGATCGTGAACCCCAACATCACCACTGCCGGCGGCCTCCCCATTTGGGCGGGTGATGCGTCACCCGGCGTTCTCGTGAGCGTCGGCAACGAGTTCACGTGGAAGGCGGTTCGCGTCTACGGGTTCCTCGACTGGAGTCGGGGCGGCAACCAGATCAACGTGACGGACTTCTACTACGATTTCGGGCCAACGTTGGGCGCCGACTCGGCGGCGGGCGCCAACCGGGTCGCAGCACTCAACGCGAACGAGGAGCCCTACATTCAGGGAGCGTCGTTCCTCAAGGTGCGTCAGCTGGCGGTCAGCTACACGCTGCCCCAACGCGCGGTCAACCGGGCCGGATTCGGCCGGATAGCCAGCGCACGAGTCTCGTTCAGTGGCTACAACCTGTGGGGCATCTACAAGTATCACGGCCTCGATCCGGAGGTGAGCTTCACCGGCGATCAGACGATTCGCGCCGCTGGAGACATCACGCCGTACCCGCCAGCACGCAGCTACTTCCTCGGCCTCGACCTGGGATTCTGACATGACACACCTCCGCGAGAGCCATACGCCAAAGCGCGGCCGGCACATATGCCGACGGGCGAGTTTCCCAAGGTCCGCTCGGTACACCGTGTTGATCACAGCGGCCGCCGCAGTCGCGGCCGCGGCCTGCCAGGACAGCGTCGTCCCGTTTCTTACCGGGGTGACGGCCGTACCAGGCACGCCGACGGGGGTCCAGCAGGCCGTTACGGGGTTGTTCAGCTACACGAGAAATGACCAGAAGGCCATCGTGCTCGAGCTGTCGGCATTCGCGCGAGAAGCGGCGAATTTCACCAACACAGACTCGCGCTACATCACCTACAGCCTTGGCATCACGCCAATCGGCCACGGGGTAGGTTGGTTCACAACATGGGCAAACGCATACGAAAACATACGTGAGGCCCAGCAAATCTTGGCTTCGTTGCCGACGGTGGTGCCAACGTATTCGGCACAGAACATCGCCGCCATCACGGGGGTGGTCCAGACCATCGAGGCCCTCAACTACATGTTCATCGCCTGGGCTCATGACTCGCTTGGCCTCGCGATCATGCAGTCGCCCAATGCCACGACGCAGGCGCCCGCGGTATGCACCGTTGATGGTTTGCGGTACATCATCGCCCTGCTCGACTCGGCGAATAACACCCTCAATACTGTCGGACCAGTCCCGCTGCCCATCAAGGTGCCTCCGGGGTTCGCGGCCGTGTCGGCGATCGCCGCACCAAGCACAACTCTTGGATCGTTCGCGTCATTCAATCGAGCTCTCGCCGCGAAGGCAGGACTACAGCTCGCCTATGCGATCGCGCGTCAACAGCCCGGGACCACCCCGACCCCGACCAGTGCCGGCAATCCGAATGTGGCGGCCTTGACGCGCGCCGATAGCGCCATGACGGCTTCGGCGCTGTATAATCCCGCCGCGCTGGCACCCAATCCTCAGGGGCAGTGGACAGAGGACAACTACTCGGTGCTGCACGATTTCAGTACGCAGTCGGGCGATCAGACAAATCCGATCAACGGTGTCGTCGGGACACAGGCAGTGCTCAATGAGGTGCCCAGTAACCAAGACACGGTGAACGATCTCCGTTGGAAGGCCAAGTTCCTGCTCAATCCGCACCCCGTTCAAGAGCAGGCGTACAGCTTCGTGGCGTCGAAGTACATCTACGGCATGTATCCAAGCCCTGCGTCGCCGATCCCCATTGTGCGCAACGAGACGCTCGTGCTGGTGCGGGCGCAGATCCGACTCGGGCTTGGCGACTTGCCAGGCGCTTTGGCTCTGCTCAACGACGTCAGGACCACCGTCGGGGGACTGGCGCCAGTGGCTGCGGCGGGGTACGTGGCGGTCCGAGATGCCCTGATGCGGGAACAACAAATATCGACGCTGATGGAAGGCGGCGCGGATCGTGTCATTGCGCTCCGCATGTATGGGCTCGAGGCGGTGCTGGACACGACGTGGACGCATACTCATTTCGGGCCCGATCTGCACACGACCATCGAGCCGATCCCAGAAGCGGAGCTTATCGGGCGCGGCGGCACGTTCAACACCACCTGCAACTAGTGTAGCGATGCGAAAGTCTCGTTCGCCTTCTTGACTCCGTCTCGAATGGATTGTCACCACGGGAGTTCAGGTGAAAGGGACACGGTGTTCGTTGCGGCGAGCGATACAGCAGGGGATGGCGGCTTCGAGTTCGGCGACGCTCGTGACATGAGGAGGCTTCTATGCTGTCGCGGTGGAAACTCGCAGTGGCTCGCACTTCGGTCGTGCCGGGTCTGGTGTGCCTGTTCGCCGGAGTTGCGATGGCCCAGGTCAATCCCAACGAGTATACCGGGCTCGTTTGGCGCAACATAGGACCCTTCCGCGCCGGCCGAATCGCCGCTGTGAGCGCGCCCGTTGGACCCGGCCAGACGGGCACCTTCTACGACGCCCTGCCGGAGGGCGGCGTGTGGAAGACCGAGAACGCCGGGATGACGTGGTTTCCCATCTTCGACGCCATCACGACGGTGTCGTCGGTCGGTGCCATTGCGGTGGCGCCCAGCGACCCCAATATCATCTACGTCGGCACGGGCGACCTCGTCGGCGAGGGCGCCATCGACGAGGGTGACGGCGTGTACAAGTCGACCGACGCCGGCAAGACCTGGGTGCACCTCGGCCTCGAGGCGACCAAGCAGATCCCGGCGCTCATCGTGGATCCCAGGAATCCGAACATCGTGCTGCTGGCGGCGCAAGGCGACATTCATCACCCCAGCCACGACCGCGGCATATTCCGCTCCACCGACGGCGGGCAAACCTGGAAGCAGGTGCTCTTCCGCAGCGACATTGCCGGCGCGCAGGATGTCGAATTCGCTTATGACAATCCCAACGTCGTCTTCGCCACCACCGTACTGCACATGAGCGGTACGGGCGGCGGCGCAGGCGCGGGCAATAACGAGACCGCGCTCTACAAGTCGACCGACGAAGGCGCCACGTGGACAGAGGTGAAGGGCGGCGGCCTGCCTGAGCTGGCCGGGCGCACGAGTGTCGCCGTGGCGGCCAACACCAACTCGCAGCGGGTCTTCCTCGTCGGCGCCTTCGGACTATGGCGCTCCGACGACGGCGGCGCGAACTGGCGCCGTATGAGCACCGACCCTCGCATCAGGGGCAACGGTTACATCTGCGGCGTGATGGTCGACAGCAAGAATCCAGACGTCGTGTACATCATGAACACCTCGGTCTACCGCTCCACGGACGGCGGCGCCAACTTCGTCGGCTTCAAGGGCGCGCCCGGTGGCGACGATTACCACTTCATCTCGGATTGATCCGACCGACCCTAACCGCATGTCGCTCGCCAGCGACGAGGGTGCGACGGTCAGCCTCGACGGCGGCAAGACCTGGAGCTCGTGGTATAACCAGCCTACCGCCCAGACCTACCACATCGCGATCAATGACGAAATCGCCGGCATGGACGATTTCATTTACTGGGTCTACGGCACGCAGCAGGATCCGTGCGCCGTCGCCGAGCGCAACCGCGGTGACTACGGTGAGACCACGCCCTGGGACTGGACGCCGTTCCCCATCTATGAAATCGGCTCCATCGCCCCCGACCCCGATAATCCCGAAATCGTTTACGGCGCGGGCGGCGATAACGGCATCCTGAAAGTCTGGCTCAAGAGCGGGCAATGGGAGAATTTTGCTCCCAATATCGGCGTGGCTCGAGGCGGCATCGGCTCCGATTTCCGCAAGAGCATCGAGTTCCCCATGGTGTTCTCCCCCGAGCATCACAAAACCCTCTACCTGGGCACTCAATATGTCACCGCTACATCAGATGGCGGTGTGCATTGGCGCAACCTGGGTGACAAGGATCTTGCCACCCGCACCCTGACGCCGGACGAAGCGGCGGCCGTGGCGGCCGCAGGCCGTTTCGCCATCGGAGGGCATGGCGCCATCTCCTCGATCGCGCCCTCCGCGGTGACCGACAAAGTCATCTGGACAGGCAGCAATAACGGCTTGATCTACGTCACCCAGGACGGCGGCATCACCTGGAAAGAGACCGATCTCAAACTGCCCTACAATGCGAACGTCGTCATCATGGACGCTTCGCATTCCAATCCCGCCGAAGCGTATGCCGCGGTCGATCTCCACGTCGCTGGCGACTATACCCCCTACATCTACCGTACGCGCGATTACGGGGCCCATTGGGACCTGATCACCAACGGGCTACCGACGAACGAACCCGCAGGCAGCTTTGTGCGGGTGGTTCGCGAGGACATTGTGAAAAAAGGCCTGCTCTTTGCCGGTACCGAGAGCTCGGTCTACGTCTCGTTCGATGACGGCGATCACTGGCAATCGCTGAAGCTCAATCTGCCCGTCGTTTCCTACCGTGACCTGATCGTGCATGGAAAGGATCTGGTGGCCGGCACCTTCGGCCGTTCCTTCTGGGTTCTCGACGACATCTCGCCGCTGCGGCAGATCACGGCAGGGCTGGATTCGAAGCCGGCATTTCTCTTCAAGCCCGCCGATACTTATCGCGTGCGCAAGGATGCGAACCGCAACACGCCGTTGCCGCCGGAGATCCCGCACGGTCTCAATCCTCCCGACGGCGCGATTCTCTATTACTACCTCGCGTCGAAGCCTTCTGGCGAAATCAAGATCGAGATCTTCGATTCCGCCAACAACCTGATTCGCTCCTACAGCAGCGCGCCCATCCCGCCGGTGACGATCAACCCGCTCCCCAACGTCCCGGACTACTGGTTCTACCGCCCCGAACCGATGCCCACCGAGGTCGGCACCAACCGCATCAACTGGGATCTGCACTATACGCGGCCGCCCTCGCTCATCCAGAACTACTCGATGGAGAAATTCGACGCCATCTACCACAACACCGTCTACGATCCGCAGGGGCCGCTCGTGGTTCCTGGCACCTACACGGTGAAGCTCACCGCGAACGGCACCACCTCCACTCAGACCGTCAGGGTGAAGATGGATCCGCGCGTCCAGGGCCAGGCGACCCAGGCCGATCTCGTGGCCATGCACGACCTGTTGATGAAGGTCTACCGGTCCATGTTCACTGCCTGGGATGGGTACCAGCAGGTGCGTGCCATGCGCGCGCAACTCAAAACCATCACCGACGGCCAGCTTCCGCCGCAGGTGGCGAACGCGGCGACCGAGTTCGACGCCAAGCTGGCGGGGATCGAAGGCCAGCTTCCTGCCGGCCAGGGCGGGGCGCCAGCGGCCGGGGCCGGACCAGGAGGTCGCGGCGCGGCGCCGCAGATCGGCTTCGGCGCTCTGAATATCCAGTTCGGCGGTGACGGTCAGACCGGCTACATCAACGCCTTCGGCACGGCCGACGTCGCGCCCACGCCCGCGGAGCGGCGCGCGTATCAGATCAGCTGCACGCATCTGAACAGCGCGATCGCTACCTGGACGACCATCAACAATCAGGCTGTGAGCGCCTTCAACACCCTGCTTCGGCAGAACAACCTTTCGCCGCTTCCGATGTCCACCAAGGCGTTGGCCACCACCGAGTGCGGCCCGCCGGTGGCCATCACCCCGCCGGGCACGCCCGCGCTCGCCGCGCGGTAAGTAGCCGTCAGGCGAGCGGGATTCCAGTTTTTTACGGGGCGGCCCAAGGGCCGCCCCTTCGTTTGACTGGCGCGAGTCCGCCTTTTCTTGCGATAAGTCAACTTCAACATTAAGTTCAACTCCATGCGGAGCCTCTCGATGCTCGAATTTCGCCGTAACGCACGGCGGGTCCTCGACGCGGTTCGCCGGGGCGAACGGGTGCTGCTGACCTACCGAGGGAAAGCCGTGGCGCGACTGGAGCCGGTGCGTCCTGAGTCGCGCGCGGTCCCCGAGGACGACCCGTTGCGCCGCATTGATGACTTCGCCGTTGCCGGGCCCGGCGGACCGTTGACCAACGCGGAGATCGACCGACTCGCCTATGAGCCGTGACGTCTTCGTGGATACGTCCGGCTGGTACGCCCTCATCGACCGCAACGACGCCGCGCACGCTCAGGCGACTGCGGTCGTGGGGGCGCTGCTCGCCCGCGGGATCCGGCTCGTCACCACCGACTACGTCATCGACGAGTCGTGCACGCTGGCCAAAGTCCGTGCCGGGCCGATCGCGGCGATCCGGCTACTTGAGATGCTCGACCAGTCAGCGGCCGTGGACGTGGAGTGGATTGGGCCCGACCGATTCCTCGCGACGAAGCGCGCCTTCCGGAAGCACGCGGATCAAGCCTTTTCCTTTACCGACTGTGCGAGTTTTGTCGTCATGCGGGAGCGGAAGATGAGTGAGGCCATCACCGCCGATCATCACTTCCGGACCGCTGGGTTCCGCGCTCTGCTCGTCTCCCCAGACGCGTGACTGCACTGTCAACGCCGCTAGGCGCGCACACGGTCGGCAAGGCGCCCGGGGGGAGCTACGTTTTCGCCTTAAGGGTGCGGTCGATCGGGACAGGCGTCGCGGCGCCAATCACAGCTCGACGCTGCGCGAGCGAGGAAACGCCAAGGGCCAGGGGCGTCGGTTAACCCTGGCCCTCATTGTTTGTCGCGACGGGCAGACTAGCGATTCGCTACCGCGGTGCTCCCCAGCTCCCGCACCGTGCTGGCGAGCTTCCTCACCTTCGCCGCATCCGTCGTCGCCGTCACATCCGCTGCGAGCTCGCTCGTGAGGGACGCCAGCATGGCATGACGCGTTGCGCCGGACGCCTTCTCGGCATTGCGCAACGCTAGGCGAATGCCCGCGATCCGGTCTGCCGACAGCATGTTGGTCCGCTCGATCTGATCCACGTAGGCGCCGGCCAGGGAGAAGCTCGCCGGCCAGACGAAGCGTTGCTGATCCTGGGTGTTGTACTCCGGGAACTGCACCGACTTGGCCGCGTTGATCTCGTTCTGTGAGAGGAGACCACTCGGGGTCAGCTCCAATACGTCGAGCCCGCGGGCGATCTCGGACCCATAGATGTGACCATTGTACCAGTACGCCGACCACTCGCCGCCTTCGACCATGCGAGTCGAGTCGATCGGTCCGCGATCGAAGAACGCGATCTCCTTGGGGTGCTTAGTGTCGGTGAAGTCGAAGACCGAAATCCCGCCCTGGTACCAGGCCTGGACCATCACATCGCGGCCCGGGATCGGGATGAGCGAGCCGTTGTGCGCTACGCAGTTCTCCTCGGGCGTCTGGGGCGCGAGCATCTTGTAGTAGTTCTGGAAAACGAGTTTCTGCCGATCCTGGATATCGAAGATGGCGTCGGCCCCCCAGTCGTGGGGATCCGTAGCCCGGCACTTTGGCGCGCTCCCGCCGCCCCACTCGTCAGTGAAGACGAGCTTCGTGCCCGCGTTGTTGAAGGTGGCCGAGTGCCAGTACGAGAAGTTGGAGTCGGACACCGCGTCGAGCCGTCGGGGCTGCGTGACGTTGCTGATGTCGAGCAGCATGCCGTAGCCCTCACAAGCACCCCCGGCGAGCCCGATCTGCGGGTACACCGTGATGTCGTGGCACTGGCGCATGGTGCTGTACTGGTTCCCAGGTCCCGCCTGCTGCCCCACCATCTGGGCGACCATGCCAGGGATCATCCTCCGGAGCGCTGCACTGTCCTCAGCCGTCGGTGCACCCGTCCCCCCTCGCTTCTTGACGATGCTGTCCAGCATCGGCTTGACGAACTGATCGGGGAGAATCATCGGCCCGATGCCGGCCAGCGGGATCTCGGCGATGAACGCGCCGCGCGCCCGCGCCGAATCGACGTGCGCCTGGTCCTGTGCTGTGATCCCGTGCGCCTGCACGGCCTGCAGGTCCTCGAAGATGCGTGCGTAGCCGACGATCGCCGCCTGCTCCGGATGCGCCACTGGCACCTTGATGATCTCGATCCGGAAGCGCGCCGAGTTGGGATCCTCCTCGGGGTTCGTGCTCACGCAGCCGGCGAGCTCGGACGCCGGACGGAGGGGCGCCGACCCTGAGACGTAGATGTAGACGTTGTCCGGGTCGTTGGCCGGGGTGACCAGTGTGTGCGTATGTGAGCCGCGGCAGGTCTGTACGTCCGCCACCTGCTTAGGGTGGGAAAGATCGCTGATGTCGAAGATGCGGATGCCACGCAGCCGCTCGGGGCTCGAGGGGTCTTTGACTGGGTCGGCGCCGCAGTCGAGGCGTCCCTCGGTGCCCTCACCCGAGACGAAGAGAAGGTTCTTGTAGACGGAGACGTCGCTCTGGGCGTCGGGGCAGAAATAGGAGCCCCGGAGCGTCGGGTGCGTCGGGTCCGAGACGTCCCAGATCTGGAATCCGTTGTAGTTGCCCTGAATGACCTGGTGCCCTGTGAAGGCCAGATCGGAGTTCGTGGAGTTCAGGAACTTGCCCGTCGGTCGAGTGGTGGAGACGAGGCGGAGATTCCACGCGGCCTGGCCCGCGTCCCAGAGGCCGGCTTTGAGCCCCACGCGCGGGTCCGGATTCGGCGGGCTGGTGGACTTGTTTGCCGCCTGCGCAGGCGCGGGACCCGGCGCGCCGCCCGTGTGTGTGCATGCCGCCGCCGACAGCGCCGCAGCTGCCATACCCAGCATTGCGGACGACCTCGCTAGTGAGAATCGCATCGTCATTCCTCGTCGAATGAAAGACAAACGCCCCTACCAATCGAGTACGGCGAATCCTGGCCGGGCGTTTCATGGGACCTCCTTCGACTCGGTCATGCACTCCCGGCGCCCTACCGAATGGTAATGGCGTAGCCCAGTTCCCGCGTTGTCCATCGGCCCGGCTGGCCTCACGTGTATGGGCGCCAATACAGCAGGCGGTGCCCACCACGTCCCCGTGTCACCGAGCGACCGCGCTGAGGGGGGGCGCCGCGCCTCGTGGCCGGGAGTTGCATTGGATCTGACGGATGTCGTCGCGCTTTAGCATCAGGCGACAGAGAGTCTCGAGGTGGGGTCGGCAGGCCCACTGGCGGGCGGGATTACTCCGGCTGTTTCTCCGCCGCTTGCTCTGAGTTTTCGCTCAATCGAGCCACGTCGTGTGCCTTCCCAAATGCGAAGTACAGCTCGCGAAATTGAGCGAAGAGATCCTCATATATTCGGACATCCTTGGGGACGGGCTCCCTGACTCGATGAGAGGGTGAGATCGCCTGCTGTGCCTCTTCTACCGACTTGAACGCGCCGGCAACGACAAAGGCGAAGATCGCAGAACCGAGACTCGTAGTGTCGGCTTCAGGCACGAGGATAGGTTTGCCGAGCACACTCGCATAGATCCGATTCAGGACTTCATTGCGCTGTGGGATACCTCCGGCATTGATCACGCGATCGATCGGCACGCCGTAATCCTGCAATCGCTCCAAAATGATCCGGGTGTGAAACGCCGTGCCTTCGATTGCGGCGAATAGCTCATCTTCCGCTGTGTGATTGAGGCGCCATCCCACTGTAATCCCGCGCACTGCGGATTGACAAGAATCGAACGGTCGCCATTGTCCCAAGCCAGGCGAATCAATCCGGTTTGGCCAGCGCTATAGTGCTGAATCCTTTCTGACAATGTTGTCAGAGGTGTATTCGCTCGCCTTGCGATCGCATCGAACAGGTCGCCCACCGCCGACAACCCGGCCTCAATTCCAAGCCTACCTGGGTGAATAGACCCATGGGCCAATCCTGAAACACCGGGGATGAGGCGAGGACTGTCGGCGAGAGCCATGATGCAGGTCAATGTACCGATCACATTGACCACATCGCCGAGCCCACATCCTGCTCCAAGCGCATCCCAATGAGCATCGAGTGCGCCTGCAGCAATTGGGATGCCGCACTTGAGACCCAGCCGATCGGCCCATTCGCCGGACAGTTCGCCTGCGATCTGGTCCGAGGTCAGGTATCGGCCCCTGAGGCGATCTCGAACACCCGAGAGAAGCGAATCGACTGACGTGAGAAACTCGTCGGATGGCAGACCACCGAGCTCCCGGTGCCACATCCATTTATGACCCATGGCACAGACGGATCGAGGAAACTCGTCGAGCCGGCTGATGCCGCAGAGCGTCGCTACAATGTAATCGCAGTGCTCAGCAGCTGTGTACCACCGCGCGCGCTGCGTGGGGTGTGACCGCAGCCAATGCAGAACCTTAGCAAAGCCCCATTCGGATGAGTATCTACCACCGCACCAATCAAGTGCAGTGAGCTGCTGCTCGCAGCCCGTACGAGTAATTTCCTGTGCCTCGCGCCATGCACAATGATCGCACCATAGGTAATAATCATCGAGCGGCTGGAGACCCTCATCGAGCATAACGACCGTCGAGCCCGTCGTGTCGATCGCCAGAGCCTCGATGGCTTTGCCCCTGAGGCGCGCCTGCGCCAGCGCGGCATGAAACGCGTGCTCTAAGGCTCGCAGGTGATCGGCGTGGCGCTGCGTGGCGCAATCCGGATCGGACGTAGGGCGCAAGACCGGATACTCGCCAATTCCCTGTCCAAGCCGCCCCTGTTCGCTGTGCACGATCGACACCCGCACATTGGCGGTTCCGAAATCAACCCCCGCAACGATCGGCATGGCTAATCGACCGGGGCGCTATTCAGGATACCGAAGCGCCTGCGACCGAAGTATCGCCGCAGAAATGGGTGTCGATGCCCAGAGCATGAAACATTGCAGCCTTGGCATAGAGCGCCCTTTCCGCCATTGCCTCGTCAGCGGCGTAGGCGACCTGAATGTGATTGGAACAGTGCCGCGCCATGAACTGGTCGCGCGTAATGCCCGGAAGCACGGCGTGCATCATCGGCCACTGGGGCGTGGTGATCTGCCAGCGCCGTTCGGTTTCCGCCGCAGGAAGCGCAATCGAGCGCGCAAGACCCATATCGGCCTTCAACCCCTCGGGCTCCACATAGATACGGCTCCAGACGACGTGGCCCGGTTTACTTATTCCTTTGATCGTGCCCCCGCCGAGACGGAAATACATCGGCGGTTGGCGCTCACTGACGGCATCTCGGTAACCGCACGCAAAGTGCGCGGGAGGCACCGAACCGGAGCTCTCAAGAGTCCAAACAAAGGGTGCATCGGTCGTCTCCCCATAAGGCTCGCCATACCGCACGTCATGGAGCGTGGTCTCGGGCGACAGCCCAAGCGCCGTCCACACCCGGTTCGTAATCAAGCCATCGAGCCCCACGCACTCGTCAACCTCGTTGAAGTGGGGCAGCGCTTGGCCAGGGAAAAGCGGCTTTCCTGCCCGGTCGCAGACCGGAGGCCGATCGACGTTGTTGAGAAGCCCCTCGGCGAGGTCCGAGGCCGGGACGAGATCCTTCAGTCCCTGCTGGTACTGAATGCCGACTGCCGCGCAGCCGAACTCATCGGCAAGGCGCAGCGTCGCAACATACATCTTGCACTGTTCGAGCACCTGATCCTCAGTCAGATCCGTCTCGGGATCGGGCCCGAATCTGAACTGCATGCCCTTGTCGAGAAGCCAGTGGTACACCGCACGAGCTTCGGCTTCTGAAGTTCGCAGCATCTCGGCATAGAGCGCGGATTGGCTCAGGCGCTCCTTGTACACACCCAACGGCTGCAATAGCTCGTCCGGGATGATGGCGTTGTACATCCCCATGCAGCCTTCATCGAACACGCCGAGAATGGCCTTCTCGCGCTGCAGCGTTTCTGCAAGCGCGGCGCCCAACCGCCGTGCCTCGGCGGGCACCGAGACTTCCGACCAGGCGCGAACGTGAGATTGATCGTGGATGATCGGTTTGCCCTTGAGCCATGACTTCAGGCCGTCCAGGAAAAACCGATCGGTGAAGTCGACGCTCCAGAGCGTGCTAAAGGCCTTCCCCGCTTTTCGCAGCGAGGCGTTGAGATTGAGGAGTCCCACAAGGCCCGGCCATTGCCCGCTCCAGTTCGCGACGGTGAGAATGGGGCCGCGATGACCGAGGAGACCCGGCAGGATCTGTTGACTGTATTGCCAGACGGCCTCGATCACGATAAGCGGGCAGTTGGGCGCGATAGCCCGGAACACCTCCATGCCGCGCTTTTGACTATCAATGAATCCGTGCCGCTTCGCAGGGTCATAAAAATGCGCGCGCTGCAAATCGTGGCCCAGTGAGCGGATCGCGTCTCGTACGGAGTCCTCTACTTGCGCCTGCACAGGCCAGCACTGCTGATTGGCCGCCAGCCGCAGATCGCCGTTCGCCACCACCAGAATTGGCTCGCTCATAAGGTCGCGCCCGGATCCTCCAAGGGAATTGTGATGAAGTGCGGTGCGGTGCGTTCGACGCTCAATACACGCCACGTGTAGCCGTAGAGCGCAATGAGCGCAAAGCAGCCCAGCGGTACCCAGAACGCCACCGACATGTCGTAGACATCGCCCACGTGACCCATGAGCTTGGGCATCAGGGCACCGCCCAAGATCGCCATGACAAGAAAGGCCGAAGCTTGCTTCGTCTTCGCACCCAAGCCATCGATACCGAGCGCAAAGATGGTCGGGAAACTGATCGACATGAAGAAGAAACTTCCGAATACCGCCGCGACCGATAACCACCCGAGCTTGGCCACGACGAGCGCACAGAGAATCACATTGGCGAAGGAGTAGGTACCCAAGACCCAATGCGGTGCTGCTTTCCCCAAGAGGACGGAGCCGCTCAGGCGGCCCACCGTAAAGAGACCAAAACCGACCAGGCCTTGCAGACGCGCGGCACCTTGTTCGCTGATCGACCAGCCGTGCGCAGTGGGAGCGGCCATGCCATGGTGTGAGAGCCAGGAGGCCCAAAAGCCAGAGCTGAGCGATGGCGGCTCGGCGACCATATAGTTGATGAAGAAGCTGAAGATGCCCGCTTGGGCGGCAACGTAGAGAAATTGCGCCAGTACGCCCCCCACAAAATGTGGGTGCCTCCAGATCGATCGACTCGCCAGAGGCATCGCAACGCTTGCTGAGGATTCCGTCGACTCATCAAGGTGGTACTTATCGGGCATGGCCAGATCAGGCACGTTTGAGAAATAGAAGAGGCTTGCTAACAAGAGCGCGGCGACTGCAATCGCCGCATACGGGATATAGAGATGAGCGTGAGCGACCTCCGCGCCGCCGGCGGCGTAGAAGAACGCCCCGCCGATGATCGGGCCTGTCATCCAGCCCACGCCGTTGAAGCTCTGCGCCAGATTGATGCGAAAGGCCGCGAACCGGGGCGGACCGAGCACCGTCGTGTACGGGTTGGCGACAGTCTCGAGCACGGTCAGCCCCATTGCGATCAGGCAGACGCCCAGGAGAAACGCCCAGAAGGCGGCGATATGGGTCGCAGCGACGAACCAAAATCCACCCACCGCGACTAAGGCCAAGCCCGAGATGATTCCACCCTTGTAACCGATGGCACGCGCAATAAGGCCTGCCGGCAAGGCCATGAGGGCATAGCCCATATAATGGGCAGTCTGCACCCACGCGGATTGCGCCTTCGTGAGATGCAGCAGATCCTGAAAGTGCTTATCCATCACATCGATCATGCCGTTGCAACAGCCCCACAACAGAAAGAGCAATGTGACGAGAAAGAAAGTGCCCGTGTACGTGCGACCATGCGCTGCTCCGAAGAACAGCGCCGTCCAACTGTCCTGTTCTTTCCTGATACTGGGCATGTCGTGCGCGGCTACTTCGAGCCGAAGGCGGATTGCATGTCGAGCAAAGACACGCCGAGCACGGCTCGTGATATTCGATCTAACTCATCAGCGGGACCTATGAGATGGATCGTGCGATGGGCGTGCGATACGCTTTGACCCGCTGCAAGCGCGATGGCAGGGGAGGACGTTTCCAGCTCAAAGAATGGTCCCATCGGGGCAACACCGGGAGCCGGCGGGCCGTCGTTATAAGCATTCGCGACGTCCCCGCTGTAGGGTGCATTCTGGATGTGCCACAGGGAATTGACGTAGTCGGTGACCCCTCGGGGCTGATCGAATTGCACAATCGTGAGGACGTGATGATGTGCATCGTAGCTACCGAGCTTCGCTAAACTACGCTGCGGACTGATGCCGATCTTGCTACGGTACTTCCCATCCGCGCGGAGAAAGATGGCGCTGTCTGTCACGTGGAGTCGATCTGCGGGGACCGCGCCGAAGTAGTCGGTCGTCACTATCCTACCGAGCGCAGTCTCAGGACCGCCCCGGATCGGTATCACGATCGTGGTCGCCGCTGACGGATTGAACATTCCAAGAACCCAGATCGAAAGCAAACCCGTCTCCTTGCGCCAAGGCACCGTGCCAGCATTGGTAAGCGAATTTCGCGACTCATAAGCGACGAGCGCAACGTGTTCAGGAGGCGCCATTGACAAGGCCTGCCAAGCGGCCATGGGCTCGAGCACACGGACCGTTCGCTGTAGGCGTACCTTGAAGGCAGTCCCCGAGTAATTGCGGAGCTCAAAGTCGGACTCGAACGAGAGATGATCTGGTACTGACTCATCGAGGATGCGGAACGACTTGGTGTCAAAGGCACTGGGCACGAACCAGTGAGCAAGATCGAAGGGCGCATGGGGGGCAAAGTAAATGGAGAACTGCCCGCCCTCGGGTCCTAGCCACACCCTATCCTCGCCACCCAAGGGATTGAAATGCGGCAAGACCTTACCGGATGCGATCAGCTTGCGGTTGATCCAACCGAAGCTCTGACCGTCGACCCCTTCAGCAGAACTCGTCATGACGCGACCCTGCCAAGCCGGAGCGACGGCGAGGTGACCCTTACCCCCTTGATCCGAGAGCACGACGATCGTCGTGTACTGGCGCAGGAAACGGACATCGTCCGCAAATGTCGAACCCGCCGTTAATTCTTGCGAATAGGCAGAACTTCCTATGAGAGCAGCCCCCAACATGCATGCGAGCAGGAACCGGTCGACCGCCAAAAGCGCCCCCATGCGGTATACGTTATCGATGGAGTACCCCGCCGCAAGCGTTGACAAAGAGATCGCATGTTCCTAGGTGTGACGGGCGGTGCGCAGGGCGAGCTCGCCGACCAGCACTGCGTCCCGCAGCTTCGACGGACGTTGGGGCAGCGGGATCTCGTTTTCCTCATCGTCGTGGCTGTCGTCAACCTCAACACGGTACCGGTCATCGCGAGCGGCGGACCGGTTACGGTGTGGATGTGGGCGCTTGCGCTCCTGCTCTTTTTCCTGCCTCAGGGGCTCGCCGTGATCGAGCTCTCGCAGCGATATCCCCACGAAGGGGGCGTCTATCTCTGGACGAAGGCGACGTTTGGCGACTTCCACGGGTTCATGTCAGGATGGTGCTATTGGACCAACAACATGTTCGGCATTCCGATCCTGGTCCTGGCCGTCGTCGGCATCTCCGTCTTCATCGGTGGGCCGGCGTTGCAAGCGCTCGGCGACGACAAGACGTACGTCCTGATCGCGGCTGTGCTCACGCTTTGGCTCATGACCGGCATTAACGTGCTCGGACTCAACGTTGGGAAGTGGGTCACCAACGTGGGCGGAATCGGCTCGGTACTTACGACGCTCGTACTTGTTGGGCTGGCGCTGGCCGTGTCATGGACCCACGGCCTCTCATTACGTGGCAGCGATTTTCGCGTTTCGACGTTCGACTGGCGTTTCATCGGCGCGTTCAGCGTCGTGTGTTACGCATGCATCGGTCTCGAGTTGGCCTCGGTCATGGGCGACGAGATCAAGGACCCGGCCCGCTCGTTGCCTCGGGCGGTCGCCGTGGGTGGCATCGTCGCTGGGAGCCTGTACGTCATGGCGACACTCGCCGTCCTCCTGGCGATGCCGGCTCACGAGATCGGCGCGGTGCAGGGCGTCCTCCAAGCTCTCGGCCGCATGGCTGATACGATGGGGATTGCCTGGATCGTGCCGCCGATCGCGCTTCTGCTTTCCCTGGCGTTCGCCGGCACTACGTCGGCCTGGCTCGGCGGCGCGGCCCGCATCCCGTTCGTGGCCGGGATCGACAATTATTTGCCGCCGGCGCTCGGCACGTTGCACCCACGGTACGCGACCCCACATGTCGCGCTCTTCATCCAGGGCATTGTTTCCTGCGTTGTGCTGGTGATGGGCTTCCTGGGTTCGACAGTGCAGGAGGCCTATCGAGTCTTATTGCTGCTCGCAGTGGTGTTGCAACTCACCCCGTTCGCCTACGTCTTTGCGGCCCTGATCAAGCTTGCGTCCAGGGGGGATTTCCAGCGGGTCCGCTATTCGCGAGCGACGCTGCTGGCTGCCGGGATGGTCGGTCTAATCGTCACGGCCGTCGGCTTCTGCCTGGCGTTTGTGCCAGCCGGCAAAGGAGAGTCCGCATCGGTGTATGAGACGAAAATGATCGGTGGGACGCTGCTTTTTCTCGGGCTGGGCGCCGCCGTCTACTACCGTTCCCCGCGGCGCCGGGGGCTTGCCGGCCCTATGCGGTCGAGGAGCCGGTGGGTGGGTGGGTAGGGGCGACGCGCACGTCGCTGCCGCCACTACATCGGCACCGCGCTGGGAGACGAAGGAAAACTCGACAACGATGTCGTAGGGGATGACGTCATCCTGGAACTCACTGGCACGCGGGCCCGAATCGTCGTTCCACGCCGGGGTGCCGAGGTGATGAAGAGCTGCCCGTCAACCGCGGCCAGTCGCTCCTTCATGCTCGTCAAGCCAAGACCGCGCCCGCGGACCGCCTCGCCTGGTCGAAACCCTGTCCCCGAATCGCGCACCGCCAGCTCGATCGCGTCGTCCCCACCCGTGAGTGTGACTTGGAACGTGCGCGAGCCACTGTGGCGGATCGCATTTTGAAGCGATTCCTGCAGGACGCGGTACAGGCACAAAGACTGCTCGTTCGAAAGGTCCTGCGGGACGTTCTCGGAGTGATAGTCGACCTGTGCCTGCTCGCGATCGGCGAATTCGCGACAGAAGCTGGATGCGGCTGCGGCCAACCCCAAAAGCGCCAGCTTCGCGGAGTGCAGCCGGTGGGCGAGAGCCTGAATGTCTCTCCCAAGATCACCGAGTTGCGCGCTCACTGCCTCGAGCTGCATGGCTAAATCAGTCGACGAGTCGGGAAGCACCTGCTTCATGCCATTGAGCTGCACCACCAGCATGGCGAGTCGCTGATTGATGTCGTCGTGAAGCTCCCGCGCAATTCGCGCTCGCTCCTCTTCCTGCGCTTGAATCAACCGCCGGTGTACAGTCGACAGGGCCTCTTGCGCCAGTTTGTGGTCGGTGATGTCGATGCACGATCCGATGTAGCCGGCGAAAGCACCGTCAGCGAGAAATCTCGGTACTCCCACGTCCAAGACCCAGCGGTACTCCCCGTCATGCCTCCGAAGGCGGCACTCCTTCCTCAAGGGTTGTCGAGCGTCGAACGCCGCGTGGTAGAGGATGCGGCACTGCTCGAAATCGTCAGGGTGCGTAATAGTGGCCAACCCCGATCGAAGCTCCGTCTCGAGCGTTCGACCCGTAAAGTCCAGCCAGGTCTGATTGAAATACGTGGGCCGCTTGTCGGTCCCCGACATCCAAATCATCACGGGCGCGCCATTGGCCATTAGCCGGAAGCGATCTTCGCTCTCCCGCTGACGCGCCTCGGCCAGCTTGCGCTCCGTAATGTCATGGAGAATACAGGCGACTCGGTCGATGCCGTTGACACCCTCGATGGGAAAGTACGAGACCAAGAGGTCTCTCTCCCCGACCAACGGGTACGTGTATTTCTTCTCGTACTTGACGACTTTGCCTTGGAAGCACTCGTCCAGTCTCTCCTTGACCAGCGTCTGAAACATTTCCATGCCCAAGACATCGTAGACGAAGCGACCGACCACTTCCTCTTTCGTCGCCTGGCGCATCTGCAACAGCCTGGCATTGGCGCTGAGATACCGGTACTCTCGGTCAACGACCAGGATCATCTCTTCTGCTCCTTCCACCGCCCTCTCGTATTCCTGTAACCGGCTTGCGGCCAGCTCGAGGGTGGTGACGTCACTGCTCTGCGGTTTCATAGTATTCATGGCGAGGTGGCGAGCAGGGCGTTCGTGATGGGTTCACCGGGAATACACGGCCATGTGCTCCGCACAAATATGCCGGAGCGGCGGATCGTCTAGTCTACTACCGTGCGGAGGGTACGGGCACAGAATGTCTACGGCATGGCCGGCGATCAACGTGTTACCCAGCCGCTCGAGGCCAATCGCCTCCTCCGTTTTGCCTCGTGCCCACAAGCGACCTGCGCGCTCAGCCCAAATGACAACACGGGGCTGCTCGTTGCCCGGTCTCGAGACTGCGTCTCTCAGCCTTGTGACCGTCTCGGGAAATCGAAGCTGGTGCGGCGGGTCGTCCGCGTTCCGCAGGACACATATCCCTCGTTGGATGGCCGTATCGATATCCACGCCGTGTGCGGGCAATCGCTGGAACGCCTGGTCGCGGTGAGAGTCGGTAATCCATAGGAGCGCCGCGTTACCCGCTTCGAGCGTTGCGACAACAGAACGAGTCAGATTCTCCAGATGGGCCTCCTCGGTAGAGCAGAGAAGCAACTCGTGGCGATAGCGCGCCCGAGGTTCCATGATCTCAACCAAGTCCAGACCTTTGCCAACGAACCGCGCGCCCGCAAGGACGCTGTCCACACCGGTGAATAGCTCGACTTGGGCACGCGACTTCAGAAGGTACCCCGATACCCCGACGATCAGCGCCTCACGCAGCACGTCAACGGACGACTCTTGACTCACCACCAAGATTCTGGAATGCGGAGCCAGTTCACGCATCCGGCGGGCGGCCTCCAGACCATGGAGCTTGGGCAAGCCGAGATCAAGTAGAACCACATCCGGTTGCAGCTCCCTGGCCTTCGCAACCGCTTCCAATCCATCTGACGCCTCGCCTACGACTCGGAACTCCGGCCTCCGCTGAAGCGACGAACAAATGAATCGGCGGAACTGTTCGCGGTCCTCGACGACCAGAATGGTCACTGGGACCATCGAAGGGCCATTTGCAGGGCGTCGCGGCTCACGCGCTCGCGCCGGACTCTAGTCCGGTCGAATGGCCACCAAGTCACCAGTTCGAGTCTCCGCGGCAACGGGGTCCGCGAAACATCTGTAAGCTCGGTGAAGCCGCTGGTTGCCGTGTGCATACATAAAAGTGAGGACGTAAATAGTTGCGGTCCAAATAGGTTCGCCCCAACGGAACGCCGGTGCTGGTGCCTTGTGGGGACAATTCGGGGGACAATCTGAGGCGACATCGTGAGGTGTCCCGCCGCACGTCTCCGGGACCCGCGTGACACCGAGGTGGAGGTGGACCTCGTACCGCCGCAGGCGCCTGTCAGTGTGGCCGGTCGATCACGTAGCTGCGGGTGATCTTGTCGATCGAGACAGTGCCCGCCTCACGCATGATTGTCTGCAATTCGTGACGCAGGATCGCCAGCACGGCCTCGACGCCAGGTTGCCCAAAGGAACCTAAGCCCCAAATGTAGGGACGGCCGATCCCCGCAGCGGTCGCACCCAGGCCGAGGGCCTTGAACATATCAGTGCCGCGGCGAATCCCGCCGTCGATCAGTACTGGGATTTTGCCGTTTGCGCCTTCGAGCACCTCGGGCAAGCACTCGACCGTTCCGCGCAATGTCTCCTCGGCGCGCCCGCCATGATTCGAGACGACAATGCCGTCGACGCCATGCTGCACGGCGAGTGCGGCGTCCTCGCGCGTGACAATGCCTTTGAGCAGGAGCTTCATGGACATTGAGTCCTTCAGGCGCTGGACCAGGTCCCAGTTGCTGCCTGCCCAATACAAGCTGTTCACCTTTGAGACGTCGAGGCCGTCGAAGATGGGCCGGCGGCGGTGTGTAGCCGCGACGCCGCCTACGTGACAGCTCGTGCACTGCCGTGAATCTGTGCGCTGTGCGCGAAACAGCGTCTCGCGATTACTGCCATCCTGCAGGTCCACCGTCAGCACCAGGGCAGGGCATCCCGCAGCCTGGGCACGCTTCACCATCCCGCTCACCACGGTCCAGTCGTTGTTGTTATAGAGCTGGAACCAGACCGGGCCGCCTCGCGCGGCGATCACGTCCTCCACTGGGGCACTGGACACCGTAGAGAGGATTTGGAGGTGTCCTTTGGCGCGCGCGGCGCGCGCGACCGCGACCTCGCCTTCAGGGTAGAACGCCCTCTGACTTCCGACCGGGCAAATCACCAGTGGCGTCTCCCAAGTGACACCAAAAAGCCGCACGGACATATCGATGTTTCGCACGTCGACCAAACGCCGTGACCGGATCTGGAATCTCCCGTAGCCGTCGCGGTTGGCGCGGATCGTCGCATCGTCGTCCACGCCGGTGGCGAGATACCCCCAATGCGCCGGGGGGATCTTGTTACGTGCGACGGGCTCGAAATCCATGACATCGAGGGCCTGCTCAGGGCTCGTGATCAGGTTCGCGCCCTGGGCAATGTCGTCCACCACCGCCAGCGCACGTTTGGCATCAATGCGTTGGGTCGCAAGGATCCTGGCGAGAGGCCCATACACCAACCCGCCCGCCGCAAGCACCGGGCTCGCTGCAAGCATCTGCAAGAATCTGCGGCGGCTCTTGGATTGGTCTGGCGCGTGCTCCATGGAAGGCCTCGCTCTCCGCACGAATTTGCATGGGCGCCGCCGGACAGGTTCGCGTGAGACTCTGCCTCGGCGAAATGGACAGCCAACATGCGTGATCTCGCGCAAAAAAAGCAAACGGCCCCTCTTCCGCGGCCGGGTGTGTGGTGAGGGAGGTGTATCTCGATCGACGGTGGGAGGTCGTGGACTCCCGAGTTCGGCATTGTGATGCGACGAGCCGCGCGACCCTGAGTCGACGCATTCCCCCGACTTCGAGCTTCCGAGATGAGCGACTAGTCAGAACGCTTCGTTGAGTCCCAGCCACAGTCCGTGAGAGCCCGCTTTGCCCCAGCCGAAGTCGAACCGCACGTTTTGGTCGGTCGCCTTGTTGAACTTGAGCCGGAGACCGACGCCATATCCTGGGTCGGGCGAAGCAAATTGCCCGTTGGTCGGGTTGGCGAAACTGCTCACGTTGAGGAAGAACGCCAGCCCAATCAGGCCGTTTGCCGTAACCGGCATTCGCTCCTCGCCCTCTCCGTACAGGAATTGTGACCCGCGGATCCGTCCCTGCCCGTAGCCGCGTCCCACAAGGGCATTTTGGTCCCATCCGATCGCCGGCAGCTCCATGTACGGCGGACGCCCCACCGTCAACCAATCGTAGTTGCGCAATGCCAGGACCCCGGGCCACCACTTTGCCGGACGCAGGTACGTCCGCAGATCGACGACCGTCGTCGCCCAGTCCGATGAGCTGCCAAGCAACGTAGGATACCCGGCAATCCGCACCCCCAAGTACGAGCCAGAAGTGGGGTTGATCGGGTTATTGCGACTGTCGTGCAGCGCGGCGACCTCAGGCCCCGTCGCGACCGTTTGGGTAACAGGCTGCCCCTTGTTGTACGCGAGAAACGGTGTGACATGCCCGGCGGTGTCGCCCTTGTCATCGATGCGGACGTACGCGTCGTAGTCATACCCGCCGCCCACATAGAGATGCGGACCAATTCTCTTCATCATCGCCTGCTGGAATCGAACCAGGTCAAAGTCCATGTTGCTCTGATTTGCCGTTGGCTGAATGCCGCCTAGCCCGTACGTGGGCTGACTGGTGTTCAGGTAGCGCCAGTCAGCCTGGAAGAGCAGCTTGTTGTAGCGCGTGAAGACTGAACCATAGGTCTGCACGCCAAACTGTTTCAGCGCCGTGAAGTACACCAGGCTGCTGATGACTGACAGCGTCGTGCCGGGCGCCTCCCCCGCGCCGAACGACACTGCCGAGGCGACGCCAAGCAGCAGGCCGGTCGTGGGTGTCACTGAAATCGCGGGCAGAAGCGCGATGTGAAATCCCGCCGTCTGCGCAGGCGTGATTGCGGCAGTGTTAGGCGGTTTCCCAAGGATGCGCGAGATCAGATCCAAGACATTGACCTGCGGAACGCCCGACGTCGAGTCCGCTCTTGACGTCGTATCCGCTGACTGAGCGGCGACTCGACGGATGGGCGCGAGCGTGAGAACGATTGCCACGCTCGCCGCCACGCAACGCTTTACCCCAGCGTCCAGTTCGGGCAAGAGGTCTCCAGAAAATGTGCGCAGCTAGAACGCGTAGCTGAAGGCGATCGCGCTGACGACGTTCAGGTAGCTCTCATTGAACGTCGGCAGCGCAGGGAGGCTGGGCGCGGGTGTCCCGACCACGTTCAGGTTGTTCTCCGATCCCCACGACGTGTCGAACCCCAGAATGAGTGCGGCGGGACCGATCCTGCCCTGCACACCCAGATTGATGTGCCGCAGGTCCCAGTTGATGAGCGTGCCGACCGGCCGCACACCGGGCGGGATCGATGTGAGATCGGTACGATAGGCCAGGAATACATCGAAATGATTGGAGAGCTGCTGTCGAGCACCCACCCCCCAGTTGAACAGCGAGCGGTACTGCGCCGTGAGCTCCATCGAGATCGGCGTACCGCCGGTCTGTGGCACGAAGGGCAGCGCGGGGATGATCGTGAACTTCGGCACCGCTGCGAACCACTCGGCTGACACACCGAGGTCCGTGCCTCCCCAGTGGCGACCGACACCGGCACCTACGGAGAGCGCCGAGTGGTACGTCGCACTCAGCTGCGACTGATAGTCCGTCGCGACCTGGGAGGTCGACGTGCGAGTGCCCACACCCTGGTCGGTGTACGACTGGGTCGCGCCCACCTGCGAGCCGCCGAAGAGATCGAGCCGGGGCGTCGTGACCGTCAGCCCGCCCGACCAGCCGGCGTCCTTGTACTGTACGCCGGCCTTGAGCAGCACCGCCCAGTTGTAGTAGGAGAAGTCGTATTCGTTGACACCGATCGCGGTCTCACCAGTCTCGTTGACGGCCTGTGCGCTCAGCGACTGCGAGAAGGTCTGACTGCGCACGGTCACGAAGAGGCTTGAGCCAAAACCCCAGTGCGTGCCACTTGCTGTGGCGTAGGAGAGCCCCACCCATGTCTCACTCAGTGACTGGTTGGCTACGTGCATTGCCGACCGACGAGGTCACCGGGGCCGGGGGCGGGGGAGCGAAGCTGTCGAGCGGCAGGGCACGGATCTGCGCGCCGAAGTTGTAGCTCTGGCGGGTGAGCAGGGAGTACGCGAGCCGCTGCGGCGAGTTCTTCCCCCCAATGCGGATGGCGCCGGCAAACATGTTGGGCAGGGCGCTCCAGCTCGAGTTGGTGGGAATCTTCATGGGAACCTGGGAGCTCGAGAAGGAGAGCGTCGAGTACTGCAGTGCATTGAGCGAGACGAGTAGCTGGACGTTCTTCTCGAGGGCCAGCGCGCCGGGGTTGTAATACACGCTGCTGATGTCGGGATCGTTGGCGATGACCGTACCGCCCAGGAGCCTGGACTGGGTGCCATACGACGCTGCCCAATACTGCGTGTCCTGCGCGGCCAACCGCCCGGCGGAGACCCAAAGGCCGAAGGCGATTGCTAGCGTGAAGGCGCCTAGCGTCGTGCCACGGCTGAAGGACGGCGACACGGGCTGACGGTCTAGCGGCATCGCCGTCTAATCATGCAGGTGCAGTGGATTGCTTCAGGTCCTTGCGCGCGCTGAGCTCGCGTCGCCCGGTACAGCGTTCGAGTGAGGCAACATCAACTACGTGCTGCTCGGCCTCGTCGCCGAGAAATTTGATTGCAAGCCGCTGGCCGCCAGACAACGCGAAGGTCGCTCACTTGGCGCCGCCGCCGACCTCAGGCGCCGAACTGACGGCTACAGGAGCGCCCTGCTGAATGGGCGGCTGGCGGAACGTGTCGGGCCTGCTGCCGACGGCCCCATCGCCGTGGGCGGCGGAGGTATGGTCGGGCCCGCCGGTCCGCAAAGCGAGCGAGCACCGAGCGCTCGAACCCGCCTCGTGATGTGAACCAAAGACGACGCGCATCGCTCGGCGACATCGACCAGTATCACAAGACCGTGTCGCTCCGCCAAATGTTGCGCCTTGCGGGTCTCGCGCTGGCGGCGATCGATGCCGTGTCGCTGGCGGCCCAAGGCCCTCCAATGTCGACGCGGCCGCCGGGCAAACCGGACTCCACGCTTCGACCGTCGCCGCCGAAATCGAAGAAGAAAGAGCCTCCTCCATGGGTCCAGTTCCGTGCCGACCTCGGATACGTCGACGCGTCCGGCAACTCAAATGTCGGCACGCTCAGCGTCTCTGACGCCGTGCGTCTGTGGACCAGTCGCTCGAACAAAGTCAGTCAGGAGTTCGGCCTCACCTACGGCACGAACGAAGGCGTGGTGGAAACCAACTTATGGACCGCCGACCTTCGAGACGCGTATACCATCACCCAGGCCATCGGGCTGTACGCCGTCTTCTCGTTTGATCGCAATCCTTTTGCCGGTATCGACTACCGCTTCGAGCAGGGGGTCGGCGCCGAGTTAGCCGCGGTGAACAGTGGGCGGCACCGGCTGGACTTCGATGTGGGTCCGTCATACGTGGAGCGGCGATCGACGGCCAACGTAGAGCTGAACTACCCGGCCGGACGTGGGGCGGTCGTGTATCGGTACACGTTCGCCAAGAGTGCCTATTTCGAGCAATCAGTTGTAACCCTTTCCGATCTCACCCGCATCGCGAACTCCCTCGTCAACTCGCAAACGGTTCTCGCAGCCCCTCTCTCGAAACACGTCGCCGTTAAGGCGAGATATGAAATCCGCTATTCCAGCGAGCCCCCGCCGGGTTTCAAGACGATAGACCGGATACTGACCACGAGCCTGCAGTTCAGCATCTAGCGGTCAGGAACGACGGGAGTGAGCTTCGCCCGACCCTTCTGCTTCTCTCCCCTACTGCGCCCCCGCAGTCCGGGCGGGCGAGACGACGATCAAGCCGGCAAGTTGGCCGAGCTGCGAGTGCGCCAGGTAGACGGCGCCGTCCTTGGTGACCACGCCGTTGCGCGCGCCCTCGTGGGTCGGCACCTGCGCGACCATACTGAGCTTCCCGGCAGCGTCCGCTCGGGCGACCGTGAGCCGTGCATCTTTGGCCGCGCCCACGTAGAGCATGTGCGTGGCCGGCGAGAACGCCAGGTCATTGACGCCGTCGCCGGTGTCAATCGATGAGAGCTGCTCGCCATTGTGACCGACATTCAACACTTCGGCGCGCGTGCTGCACGCCACGTACAGGAAGCCGGCGTCCTGATCCAGGGAGATGCCGTGCGGACCGTCCGCGCCACACGATGCCGGCCACTTCGCCAGCGTCTTGTGCGAGGTGAGATCGATGGCGGTGGTGAGGTCCTTGTCCTCGTAGTTCATGTAGAAGCGCCCGCGCTTCGCATCGACGGCGTACCCTTCCGGCTGGCCTTCGAAGGTCAGCTTCTCTTTTTCCGCGAGAGTTTGAGCGTCGAGAATCCGAACGGATTTGTCACGCGGTGCGGTCACCCAGACTTCGTTGGTGGGTGCCACGTAGACCACACCGTCCGGCGTCGAACTGATGTGCCCACACGCCTTCCGTGTCAGCGTCTTTTCGTCAATGGCGCAGACGCTGGAATCGGCCCGGTCGCCGATGTACACGACGCCGTTTCCGACTGAAACGCCGCTCGGCCCCTGGGCCCGCTTTCGCCCACCCGCTTCCACTTCGTTCGCTGCAAATCCCGGTATCTCATGCACGTTGCCTGTGCTCACATCAACCACGAAGACGGAGCCGATATTGATGGCCGGCACCCAGACGGAGTTGGTCCGGGCATCGTACGCGATGTAGTCCATCGCGATCGTTCCTTTGCCGTGGTCCGCCAGCGTGAGCGTTCGGGCCGTGTAGGCGTTTGGCGCTTGGGCGCGGGAGATCGCGGCCGACGCGACCACCACTGTGGTGGCCGCGAACAGGATACTCAGTGGCTGTTTGATGGGGGGCATGGAAGGGGTTATTGAAGTCCGTGGAGCAACTATCGCTTGGCGAGCGTCGGGACTCGCCACGCGTGAATATCGGTCGGCGAGCTGAATGAGAACTAAGCTCTCCGCCAGCTGAGGCGCGTCCAGGAGTCCGCGGCTACAACAAGATAACGCCAGACGTGGGTCGGGTTCCGCGACGCTGGACGCCTCTCGATCGTCGAGTCTTCAGGCCTGGCGTAGCGTGCTGACAACGCACGGCGCCCTCGCTCGACAAGCTGAGAGATACCCGTCTTTGGAAACGGCTCCATTGAACATTGGTTTCGAAGCCGGCATTGTTGGACTCGCGTCATCTCCGAGTGCCCGTCCTTGATCGGGCAGGAGAAGCCGTAATGCGCAATCGTATGATCGCGGGCATTGGCCCTTTGGTGTTCGCATGTGGAGCACTCGTTGCTTGCAGCTCGTACGCGGGCCCGCCGCCGGACGGTGATGTCGCGCCCAGCTACGCTGCGGCGACCGTCGTAATCGCAACCGCCCCGCCTGACTTACCTGTCTACGAGCAACCCGTCTGCCCCGGCGACGGGTATGTCTGGACGCCCGGCTATTGGGCCTGGACTGGTGCGGACTACTACTGGGTGCCCGGGACATGGGTGGAGCCGCCACAAGTTGGCTACCTCTGGACTCCCGGATATTGGGGTTGGGGCGGCAACGGATACGTGTTTCATCAGGGCTACTGGGGTGAGCGGGTCGGGTTCTACGGCGGCGTCAACTATGGCCACGGCTACCCCGGCCGAGGGTTTGAAGGCGGTCGTTGGGACAACGGACACTTCCAGTACAACCGTTCGGTCACGAATGTGGATGTGACCGTGGTGCACAACGTGTACAACACCACGGTGGTTAACAACACGGTTGTGAACAACACAGTGACTCGCGTGAGCTACAACGGCGGCAACGGCGGGATCGCCGCAAGACCAACATCCGAAGAGCAGACTGTCGAGCAGGGGAGGCATATCCCGCCCGTCGCTGCGCAAAACGAGCACGCTCAGGCTGCTCGCTCGAACCCGGAACTGCGCGCTTCGGCGAACTACGGCAAACCGCCGATTGCGGCTACTCCACGACCCGGAGCGTTTAGCCAGCCCGGAGTCGTAGCGGCCGTAGAGGCGGGGGCGATTCATAATTCGCCCGACGGCTCGCGCGCCAACACTGTCGTCCATCCGAACGACCTTCCGCCCATCGACCACCCTGCTGCGCCGAACACGGGGAATCCGAAGCTGGACCAGCAATACCAGCAACAGCAAGCCAAGCTACTCGTGCACCAGAACCAGGAACGACTCCAGCTGCAGACGAAGCAGGAGCAGGACCACCAGCGGTTGGCGCAGCGGAATGCTGATGCTGCGACGACGCAGCGGCTGGAGCAACAACACACGCAACAGACGCAGCAGTTGGCGCAAAAACACGCCCAGCAAATGCAGCACTTGAAAGCGAAGCAGCAACCGTCGCACAAGGGAGACAAACAATGAGCGCCCAACACACGCTCACGCCGCCTGTCGAAACTTCTGTCGCGGCGGCCCGTAAGCCGTTGGGATGAGAGGTCGCCGCGATCGAATCCCGTACAGAGATCGGGAGGATGCGTGAGGAAGATCCTGTCGGTGTTGGCGCTAGTCGGCACCCCGGTAGTTGCCGCGGCTCAATCCACGGTACGTGCCGTGACGGGCATGCCGGGGAGCGGCGATAGCGGTGACAGCGTGCAGGTGATGGTTCTCGGAGTCGCCCACCTGGTGGCCAAGCGCGACGTGCACAACAGCACGTTCCAGGACAGCCCGCTCTCGCCGAAGCGCCAGGCGCAGATAGCGGAGGTCGTGAGTCGCCTCGCGCAGTTTCGGCCGACGAAGGTGCTCATTGAGCAGCCCATGGGCGACTCGGTGGTGGCGAACCGCTATCGACGCTTTCGAGCTGGCCAGTACACCCTCGAGCCCAACGAGGCGTACCAGTTCGGCTTCCGCCTCGCGGCAGGCGTTGGTGACAGTGCGATCTATCCGATCGATACGGACGGGCCGGAGCTCATCGACGAGAAGAGTCCTCGCGGGAAACGCATTGTCGACTATCTGGAGACCCACATGACCGGTCTCAGCACCCCGCCATTCGCTGCCTTCCTCGCGCGGTCCGACACGCTAGAGCGAAACGGGACCTATCTCGACCTCCTCCGCTACCTCAATACCGACGTCGCCATTCGCGCCAACGCATCTCTCTACAGCGTGCTTGACGGGCTGGGGCGCGACGTCGATGACGCCGGCAGCGCCTATGTGTCCGGCTGGTATGCGCGCAACTGCTACATATTCTCCAACATCCTCAGCGTGCTCCGCCCGCATGATCGGGTGGTGATCATCATGGGACAGGGGCACGAGTACCTGCTTCGCGAGTTCGTGCGGCTGGACCCGAACCTCGTGTATGTGGATCCGCTCGACTATCTGAATCGTCCGTAGCTAGCTCACTGGCGCTGCGAAGCGGCGGAAGAAGCTCGTCGGCTCCCACGTCGGGCGCGCCGCCTCGGCCGCCACCCGATCCGTCAACAGGTAGAGCAGGTGGCAGAACTTGGCAGCCGCCTCGCGGTCGACCGGTTGATTGATGTCGTCGGATGGCTGGTGGTAGCGCGTGTGGACCCAGGTATCGAATGTCTTGTCCTCGGGCGAGCCCTGCACGTAGCCGAACTTGAACGCGAGCGCCGGGATGCCTCGCTGGACGAAGCTGTACTGATCGCTGCGGATGAACCGATTGGCGCCCGGCTGCTCGTCCTCGATTACCTTGACGCCGTCCGCCTCGCCAACCGCTCGGATGTCGTCGCCCAGGGTCGACTCATCGAGACCTTGCACCTGCAGGTACACCAGCGGGAAAAGCGGTAGGTACATGTCCATGTTGATGTCCGCGACGATGTCGTGTGCCGGGACACTTGGATGATTCGCGAAGTACCACGAGCCAAGCTCTCCCTCCTCCTCGCCGCCGATGGCGAGGAAGATCACCGATCGCTTCGGCTTCGCACCCGCCGCACGGAAGTCGTGCGCGATCTGAATGAGCGACGCGACCCCCGACGCGTTGTCCATCGCGCCGTTGTAGATGCTGTCGCCGTTGACCGGCGCACCAACTCCCAGATGATCCAGGTGCGCGCTCACAATGACGAACTGCTGCTTGAGCGCCGGGTCCGTCCCTGGGAGCTCACCCACGACGTTCGGTGATTCGAGATCCGTCGCGCTCACTTTCGTCTTTGCCCGGATGGTCACGCGCAGGGGGAACGTCGGCAGCGGCTGTTTCGCCTTGGCCGCACTCAGTATTTCGGCCATTGTGTGGCCTGACTCCGCGAAGAGCATGTCCGCATACTGCGGATTGACGGACATCGCCAGCAGCTTGCCTTGATCCTGTCTCAAGCTCGCGTCGGCAAGCTCGAGCGACGGCTTATGCCGGTTCCCCGCGATACGATCCCACGCGATTTCCTGGTTGGCCGTGTTGAAGATCACGATCGTGCCGACGGCACCCGCGGCTTTCATCGCTTTCCAGCGCTCGCCGGACGACTCCTTGTGCGCTCGCAAGGGATCCTTGATCGTCTCCGGCCCGCCGGCCAGGTACACGGCGATCTTGCCATGCAGGTCCAGTCCGGACAGGTCGTCGTAATTGGCCTCCGGCGCGGAAATGCCGTACCCCACGAAGACCGCGCCCGCATCGACCTGGCCGGCCGGGTTGTCGACTGCGGAGACGATCACTTCTCGCCCGAACGTCAGTGGGGTCGTCTTGGTGCCGTGCACCAACTCCACGGATGACGCGGCCTCGTCGAGCTCGAGGCGCTTGAACTTCACCGGCTGATAGAAGCCTGCCGTACCCGCGCCGACCAATCCTGCGTCCTTGAACTTCTCCGCCACATAGGCCGCGGCGGTCCGATAGCCTTGGCTACCGGTCATCCGCCCCTGCAGGCTGTCGCTGGCGAGATAGGCGATGTCTTTCCACCAACTCGCGCCCTCCGCAGCGAGACTCTGCGGGGTTTGTGCGCCAGCGAGACTGCTCGCCAGCACCGAAAGCACGGCCGGGACCAGGCCGCGCAAGATGGGCCGCTCATTTCCGTTCGACGTCATGGTCATCTCTGTTCTCAGTGACCGAATCCAGTTCGTGCGTCCCTCAAGGTGCGCCAACTTCCCATGAGGGACAACCCCGCGAGTCGCTACGAGGCATGTGCTCTAACGGGCAGCATCCCATTTCCGTGTCGGCCAGCGTCCAGCGTCTAGGCGACGATGCTCTTTGCAAACGCGTGGCCGGCCCACAACGTTGACAATGCAGTGCGCGACGATAGAATACCGCGCCCGTCCCTCGAGGGTATTGCGTGGCCGAGCACGTGATCGACCCGACCAAGATCCATCACCAGTGGGACAACTCGCTCCCGCCGACGCTCAAGATCGCGTCCGGTGACATCGTGCACTTCGACCTCCTGATGGCCGGCCACGGGCAGGTGGAGAAGGGCTGGAAAGTCGAGCAGGCGAAGTTCGACTTCGACACGATGTACAACCTGCTGGGGCCGATCTACGTCGAGGGAGCCAAGCGTGGCGACACGCTCGAGGTCGAAATCCTCTCGCTCACCCCCGGCGACTGGGGGTGGACCACCGTCGGGCCCAACCTCGGCCTCCTGCCGGAAGACTTCCCCGATCCTTTCATTCGCTACTTCGATCTCACGCGCGGCAAGACCGCACAGCTCCTCCCGGGCGTCGAGATTCCCATCGAGCCCTTCCTCGGCACGATGGGTAACCACCCGGATGTCCCGGAGCGCGCGGCGCCGTTTCCGCCACACAAGGGCGCAGGGAATATCGATACGCGCCACCTCAAGCAGGGGTCCTCGTTCCTGGTGCCCGTGTGGCGTGACGGCGCCATGTTTTCCTGCGGCGACCCGCACGCCGCGCAGGGCGATGGTGAGGTCTGCGTGGCGGCGCTCGAGTGCGCGATGCGGGCGACCCTTCGCTTCCGCCTGCACAAACGCTCCATTGCGACGCCCCGCTTCATCGTGCCCGGACCGCTGACACCACGCGTCGACGCCCAGGGCTTCTACGGCACAATGGGCATCCACCCCGATCTCATGCAGGGCGCCAAGACCGCCGTGCGCGGCATGATCCAGTTCCTGGTCGAGGAGCACGGCCTTTCGCGCGAAGATGCCTACGTGCTGTGCAGCCTCGCCGGCGACCTCAAGATCCTCGAGATCGTCGACGCCGGGGTTTGGAACGTGGGCTTCACCGTGCCGCGCGCCGTCTTCACGAGCCGACGGTAACGAGAGTGGTGGAGCAGCAGCGCGATCTCGAGGCGCCGCCGCTCGCCGGGTTGGAAGGTCCGACGTGCGAGCTGCATTGGAGCCTCAGCACGCTCGGCAACATTGCCCTGACACTGTCCGATATCACACCGAGTGCGTCCCTGCTCGTCGTCGGACCGGTCGTGATCGGGACCGCCGGCACGGGCTCCCTCTGGGCCTACCTCGTTGGATGCTTCATCGCACTCAACGTCGCGCTGTGCATGGGCGAGCTCGGCTCGATGTTCCCCGTCGCCGGCGGCTTGTACTCGATCGTCACCCGCGTGCTTGGCCGCCAAATCGGACTCGTGGCGCTCTTCGATTATGTGGGCCAGGCCGTCTTCCTCCCGGCCAGCATGGCGATCGGGATCGGTACATATGCCACCGCACTCGACCCGCACCTGCGGACGAATTGGGTAGCCGCCGCGACGATGATCGTCGTGACTCTCCTGGGGCTCTTGCGCATCCACTTCAATGCGATCATGACCGGCGTCTTCCTGGCGCTCGAGTTGTCGGTCGTCGCGATCCTGTCCCTGGCGGGCATCATCCACCCGCACCAATCACTCTCGATCTTGACTCACCCGGTGATGCCGCACGGGGGCGTGCTGACTCCGGTGGCCGCCGGGTTGATCATGACGGCGCTCGCGACGGCTCTGTTCTCGGTAAACGGTTATGACAGCGCGCTCAACTTCTCCGAGGAGACCCGCGGCGCGCCATCACATATCGGCAAGGCGGTCGTCGTGGCGGCCAGCGTTGGGATCGTCTGCGAGCTGGTGCCGTTCTTCTTCGCGCTCACTGGCGCGCGCGATCTCCGTGCGGTCCTGGCATCATCGACCCCTTTGACTGACGTGATCGGAGATGCCTTCGGTCCGACCGTGGTGACGATCGTGACCGTCGGTGCGATCATTGCGATCTTCAACGCGTCGCTCGCCATCACGCTGCAGTTCGCCCGCATCGTGTGGTCCAGTGGACGCGACCGCGCGTGGCCCGAGCCGGTCTCGACATGGCTCGTACGGGTCAATCGGTACGGTTCGCCCTGGGTGGCCACGCTGCTGGTGGGCGGGCTCGCCACCGTGCTGTGCGTCGAGGGCACCCTGGTCAGTGTGGTGACGTTCACGGCCGTATTGATCGTGGTGCTCTATGCGCTGACCGCAATCGCGTCGCTCTGGACACGCGTGCGAGAACCGGCAGTCCGCCGCCCGTTTCGCATGCCCCTGTGGCCGATTCCACCCGTCATCTCACTCATCGGCCTCGCCTTCGCGATCACGCAGCAGAAGGCCGGCGATCTCTGGACGGTGTTCGTGATCTTTTGTGGCGCGGCCGTCTACTATATGGTCTTCCTGCGCTCGCGATCGGATCGCTATTGGGTCTCGCATGGCGCCGTCACGGAGGCGGATGATCTGGCGTCATCCCCAAGCGTGCCGTCGTAGCTCACACATCGCCCACCGACTCAGGGTCGCCCGAGCGAGGGCCTCGGCTAGGTCTTGTCGAGCAGGGTCACGGCGCCGGTCGCGAGGTCGTAATAGCTCGCGACGATCCGCAACGTTTTCTTCTTGACCTGCTCCGCCATCACCGGCGATGACTCGCTGACTATCCGGGCCTGGATCCGGGCGTTCGCTTTGATCGCCGCCTCGAGGTCGGTCCCGGCCTGGTCGATGGCAGGCCGTATGTATCCGAAGAGAGCGCTGATCTGACCCGGAACGGGCTCGTTGCCGATCGCGGCCTTGACCGCGCCGCAGGTAGCATGCCCCATGACGACGACCAGCGGGGTGCCAAGCTCGGCCACCGCGTACTCCAGGCTCGCGATGATCTCCGAGGGCGCCACGTTCCCGGCGACGCGGGTGACGAACACCCTTCCGATACTCTGATCGAAGATCAGCTCCACAGGCACGCGGGAATCCGCACACGACAACACAGCCGCGAACGGTTCCTGTTTCTCGAGGGTGTCGTGTCTGCGGGCGGCGAGGTCCTCGCCGCATGAGGTCAGGCGCTTACTTACAAACCGCCTATTGCCGTCCATGAGCTGCGTAAGAGCGTCGTCGGGGGTTAACGGGCCAGTCGTGTGGATGCGCGCTTCTGGCGCCCAGGCAGGGTCCCGCAGCCTGAGTGCCAATGCCGTCACTCCAGCGGCGCCGTTGACCAGGAATGTGCGCCTGGACGTCACGGTCGTGCTGCGCTTCGGTTCGCCGGCGATCTCTTGTTCGTTCCGCCGGTCGTTCCCGTTCGCTCGCATCCCGTACCACGAAAGTCGAACTGACGGCGGACCGCCAGTACACCTTTGTCTCCAGATGGTCTCGCGGTGCTCGTCCGTTCACGGTGGCCCGGGCCGGCCTATCGCGCGCTGCGGCGCACGCGTGAGCTGCATGCGCCGCAGCGCCCGGACGTCACACGAGTCAACGAGCGGGCGGCAGTCGGCGGCAGCCGCGCACGCCGCCCGGGCTCGGCGCTATTGGGCGCGCGTTCCTTGGATCCGATAATGATGCAACGAGTCGGCGCCCTTGGTGTTGTAACGGGCGTCCGTCGCGCCGACCAAGTTGCCGCCCTGCAGTCGCCACACGGTGTGGGTCGTGACCTTGAGTCCCTTGTGGAGAGCGCTCGGATACGGGCCTCCATCGGTGATCAGGCTGTCGCCCGAGACGGCCGCACGGACCTTCTCAGGCTTGAGCTTCCCTCGCACGATCGTCCAGCCCGTGTCTGAGCCGGTGGCGGTCATCACCTCGGTCAAAAGCGTGCTGTCACCGGTCGCGGGCATCACCTGGAGGTTCCATTTACCGGCGACGTCGCTGAACGAAAGGTTGGCTGGCGCGGCCGGTGGCGGCGGCGTGGTTGCGGCCGTTGTGTCCGCAGACGTTGACTTGCCGCCGGACTGGCTACAGCCGACCAAGAGGATCGCGCAACAGCCGGAAGCGAAAGCAAATCGGCGCATTGGGTTCTCCATGTTGGAGGCGGAGCGAACCGCTCTGTCACACAAAGAATACCACAACGACGGGTTTTGCGTCACCGCGCCGTCGTTCGCCCGCGCCTGTAACATTCCGGGCCTCGACCTCACCCACGACCAACAGGCCGATCTGGTTCAATACCTGAAGTCGCTGTGACGGGTGTCCGGATTCGTCTCCTTTCTCCTTTCTGGAGTTCTCCTCTCTCGGGCGCGCGAGCGCCCGCCCGTCACATCACGATCTTGAGAACTCTCGACAAGAGCTCCTGCGGTGACCAGATCGTGAATACCAGTGGCAGGAGTGGAATCGCGGTCGTCACGGCCAGTGTGACAATGTCGTTTCTCCCGAACGGGAACAGGCGCATGTCCCGCACGACCGAGTAGCTCAGGCCGAGCATTGCGAGCGCGTCGACGTCCGGCTCGAACGCGGTGTTGGTAACCGCGGAGTCAGGGCGACCCCAGTTGCGATCGAAGTTTTCGACAAACCGTTGCGCGACGAGGCCGTAGGCTATCAATCCCTCCCGCTTTGTGCGCGCGAGTTTCGGCGTGAACATCAGAAGCGGACCCAGCACGACCAGGAGCAGAAAGACCAGGAGGCTGACCGCCGTCGTCCTGAATGACAGCAGGCTTTCTCCACTGTTGATCACGCGGTTGCCGATCAATCCCCCGAGCATGGCACCTTGAGCGAACAGGATCGGCTGGAAGGCGTAGACGCCGTCGCCGAGAAAGGCCAGGCCCGCACAATGATCCGGGTGCGTCGGGATGAGATTCAACCTGCCTCTGGAGATCTGCCAGAGAAGGCGAAACCAGATGAAGAGCCGCAGATACCATTGCAGGAGGATGAACTGGACGATCGGCAGGCTGACGAACACGTACCAGAAGCCGGCCGGGGTCAACTGCCAACCGCCTTGAGGCGTCGAATACCAGCGACCGGCGTCGAGGGCCGTCCAGTTCCTCGAAACGAAGACGCCGAACGTGTACACGCAGACCGCGAGGGCGACCTCGAGCGGGACCGAGTTGCGCAGCCTGAGCGCTGACTCGATCAGGCTCTGAAAGTGGGGCAGGTCCTCTGGAAAAACGATCCGTCGTTCGACGAACTGGCGAATGATGAGCCGCAGCCGTGTGTGAACGATGAGCTCGGACGCAATGAGCACGGGGAGTGCGACGAGCAACCGGACGTGGACGTCGACGTCGCGTAGGAATGAGAGTCGTGCGTTTTGGGGGTCAGGTGACGCGACCAGCACGAGCAAGCATAAGGGCAGCCATGCGAGGCCCGTGATAACGAGGATCCGGCGATGCAGGAGCTCGAGGTGATCGCCGGCGATGTGCGCCCTGCGCAGGAGCTGGAAGGTCGGGCCGCCCAGCACCAAAGAGAAGTCAGGTGGTTCCTGCAGGGGATAAGGCTGCGACATTGGGGGTGGCCTACCGGGGGGACCAAGTCAGGCTATGCCAATCCCGCGCCGCCGACCATGCGACCTTGGTTCGTGTTTGCAGGAGAGAGGGGGAAGGGAGCAAGGAAACAGCCGCACTTCGGACTGGGGGTACCGTCTCCTGTCCCCTTTCTGTGGTTCTCCTCTCTCGGGCGCGTAGCGCCCGCGGGGGCCTGTCGGGAACAGATGATCCCTATAGGTTTGTGGCTCCAGCTGGCAAGCAGGCAGCCGTGGCGCATGGCGAATCCCTCGTGGGCCGAGACCACGCCGGGCGACGTGCTGCGGCGTATTCCACCGGGTCACGATTGGCGCCTCAGACACACCGACCGCGAGTACTATTGGCGGACGACCACCCCGGGATCCTCCGGGCGCTGTGGCGTACACTCGACGAATCGTGTGAAATCGTCGGCCAGGTGAGCTCTGGCGGCCAGGTGCTCGAGGCGGTGCAAAGACTCGCCCCTCAGATACTCGTCCTCGATCTCTCGATGCCCGAGGCCAGTGGGTTGGATCTTTGCCCACAGATCAGAGAGGCTCGGCCCGACACGAAGATCATTGTGCTCACGGCATTCGACGATGCCGATATGCGCGCGGAAGCTCTGCGTCGCGGAGCGTCGGCACTGGTGCTCAAGAATCTGTTGGCGGTGGATTTGGTCACATGCATCCAGCAGGTTCTGGATGGAGACATGCAGAGCGCCCCGTCAGCCGATGGCTGAGGGCGGGTCACGCCGCGGTCGTCTCCTGCGACGCGCCGTCGAGCTTGGCTTCGGCCGCTACTTCAGTTCCCGCTCCTGGGCGTGAGCGAACGCGCAGTTGTCCTCCGAGGAGTCGCAAGCGCTCGCGCATGGTCGCGAGGCCGAGTCCTGTTGCAGGAGACGCGGGGTCGAAGCCAGCGCCGTCGTCGCGGATGGTCATCTTTAAGCTCGCATTGGCCTGCGTGAGTCTGACCTCCACGCGGCTGGCGCCGCTATGCCTGATCGCGTTGCTCAACGCCTCTTGTGCCACGCGATAGAAGCCGAGCGCCTTGTCACGAGAGAGTCGCAAGCGGTCGCCATCGACTATGAGTTCGACCGTCAAGCCGTGCTGCGTTGACACGTGCTCACAAAGATCTCGCAGCGCCACCGACAAACCGAGCAACTCCAGCTTGCTGGAATGAAGTTGGTGCGACAGCTGTCGAACGGCAGTGATGATCTCCGTCAGTTGCTGGACTTGCTCGTGCGTGGCATGACGAGTCGCCCAATCGCTGGTCGGCAAGCCGCGCTCCAGGGCAGTGAGATCCGATGCAACGAGGGATAGCCGCTGCAGGACGTCGTCATGTAGCTCGCGCGCAATCCGTCTGCGTTCTTCTTCACCCGCACTGATCAGCCGGCCGCTCAACTCCTGGACGGTCGAATCCGCGTTCTTGCGCTTGCGTCGCTCGACCAGCAACGCCACGATGACGCCGACCAGAGCAGCCATGGCCAGCAGCACCGCCACGATCTGCCGATGGTATCGTTCCCACACGGAGGGCGTGCGGAATTGGATGAGGGTGCCGGGCGGCAGCCTGCTGGCCTGTATTCCCCATTGCTGCAGCTGTCGCCAGTCGACGATGGCCTTCGGCGCTGCAGCTTGCTCGACGGGTAAGCCGGTGGCCGTCCCTCGCTCCAGTACCTGCAATGCGAGGTTGACGCTCTGGTCGGCAAGGGCATCGAAGTCGAGTACGGCCCCGCCAACGATGCCGCAGCCCAGGTAGGTGCTGGAGACCCCGTACACCGGTACGTTGGACGCCGATGCGACGAGCGGGCAAATCCGCGCTGGCGCGAAGGTCTGTCCGCTCGCGTCCTGGTACATCCCCGCATAAAGAACGATGCTGTGCGCGGGCAACTCACCAACTCTCTTGAGGAGCTCCGACAGCGACAGGTGCTCGAGGTACGTGAACTCGACCCTGCCCGCGAAGCGCGCGAAATCGGGCTCGGCAAAACCGCGCCAGCTCTCCACGTCCGGACGCGTTTCGCCGATGTAAAACACCCGCCGGGTGTCGGGCATGAGTTGCAATGCCAAGTCGACCGTTGCCCCGAAGTCCATGGTGAACGCAATCCCCGTCATGTTCGGCGGCAACTGTGCAGGGAGCTCGCGATTCCGCACGAAGTCAAAGACCTCGGCCGTTCCTGGCCACAGGGTCGCCCCTCGGTGGAGGAAGAACATCAACGCGAACCGGCCTTCGGTCACGACCAGGTCCATTTTCTTGCCGGCGTATTTCTTCTCGAGTATTGTCGCCAGGTGATCTTCGCTACTGTCTAGCCGGAGCTGATCGAGGTAGTCCTCGTACACCTGGTACTTCGTCTCTGATGCCAAGACTTTGTGAACGACCCCGGAATAGATGATGTTCGCCGGATAGTTCGCGTTTCCATTGTGGATGATCAGAATGTTCTTCGCACCCTGTGCGCGCAGCGGGGTGGCCAAGAGCGCAGCGGCGGTCACGGAGAGTCCGATGCGTCGGATCGTCGCCCGCCGCTTCAAACGCCACTGATTGTTCATCGGACGGGCCATCGGAGTCCCTCTCTGGTGGTGTTCCGGTCGCCGTGGACTGTGCGCGGACCGCCACGAACCTGCTGCGACAGGACGCCGAGCGCCAGGACGCGGCGGATGCTATGTTCTCGTCCTTCTTTCCGCTTCCCGTGCTTCCACTCTTTCGGGGCGCGGTAGCGCCCGCCCCTGACCCGGAATTCAGCCTCGAGGATCAACACCGTGCGTCTGTTTACGACCCTCTCGTCGGCGGCTCTGCTGGCAGCGGGCAGCATCCACGCCCCTGTCACGGTAGCCCAGTCCGCTGCCTCGCTCTCGGACACGACTCGCGCGTATGTCTCCGTCAGCGCGCCGGTCGTCGCGCTCACGCACGCCATGATCCTCGATGGGACGGGATCTGCCCCCAAGGCCGATCAGACGATCGTTATCCGCGACGGCAAGATCGCCCAGGTCGGACCCGCAGGCACCCTGCAAGCGCCAGCCGGCGCACAGGTGCTGGATCTGCACGGGCAAACGGTGATCCCCGGCATTGTCGGGATGCACGATCACCTGTTCTACACCGCTGCGGGGGGACGACGCACGTTGCTCTGGTTTACCGGGCCGCGCCTGTACCTGGGCGCCGGTGTCACCACGATTCGGACCACCGGCGCCATGGCGCCGTACGCCGACATCAACACCAAGGATGCGGTCGACAAAGGTCGATCACCCGGGCCGCATATCATCATCACATTACCCTACATCACGGGTCCGACGGAATCGTCCGACATGACGGTCCGCGAGCGGCTCGTAACGCCCGAGCAGTCCCGCCGCTTCGTGGACTACTGGGTCGAGGAGGGCGCGACGTGGATCAAGGCATACACAGATATCCACCGCGCCGAGCTCAAAGCGGTGATTGATGAAGCGCATCGACGCGGTATCAAGGTCACTGGCCACCTCTGCTCGGTGTCCTACAGCGAGGCCGTCGACCTCGGGATCGACAACCTCGAGCACGGGTACCTGACCGCGACCGACTTCGATCCGACCAAGCAGCCCGATGTCTGCCCGGTTGGAAGCACGTCCCGTGTGGCAGGGTCGGATCCGAGTTCGGACCGTGCGCAGGCGGTCATCAAGAAGATGGTGGACCACAAGGTACCCATGACGTCCACGCTGTCGGTGTTCGAGTCCATGTTCCCAAACAGGCCGGTCACTGATCAGCGGACTCTCGATGCCATGTCTCCAGAGGTCCGTCAGGCGTACCTCAGGCTGCGTGCACACATCGACTCGGGTCCGGCGGTGAAATGGGTGTACACGCCGGACATGTTGAAGAACGCGATGACGTTCGAGCGAGAATTCGTGTCCGGCGGCGGGATGCTTGCCGTCGGCGTCGATCCGACCGGCATTGGCGGGGCATTGCCAGGATTTGGTGACCAGCGGAACTACGAGCTCTTGATCGAGGCGGGCTTCACCCCACCACAAGTCATTCAGTTCATGACATCCAACGGTGCGAGGATCCTCGGCGCCTCCGACCGTATTGGCTCGATTGCGGTGGGCAAGAACGCTGACCTCGTCGTCTTGAACGGGAACCTTCCGTCTGATCCGTCGGTCATCCGGAATGTGACGACCGTATTCAAGGATGGCGTCGGCTACGACTCCCCCAAGCTGATCGCGTCGGTCAAAGGACGGGTCGGGATCGACTGAGTCAACTGGCGCGCTGGCGCCGCGTGGCGATAATCTTGGGCGCGCCACGAGAGGTGCAATCACACGTCCCCCCGCCAGGAGTCAGTCGATGTCCTTTGCGAATGAGACAGGCAGTCGCCGCGATTTTCTCGGACAGCTCGCGAGTGCCGGAGCGGTCCTGGCTGCCGGTGCGTGCGCGACCACGGGGACCCACCCGTCGGCCGATCCCACGCCAGTCGCAACCGCGGCGACCTCCTCGCCTGGTCCCGGCCACGACCCTGAAAAGGACAACTCATGGGATATGTCGTGGACCACACGCATCACGGGGCGGCACAAGCAGGTCTACGACGTCAGCACGCTCGGCGATGGCGGAGGCCTCCGAACGATCCGGAATTATCTCAACGCCTATCGCGACGTCTTCAAGCTCAACCCTCCGGACGTCACTGCCGTCGCCGCCATGGTCAGCTCGGGCCACATCAACTTCAATGATGCGATCTGGGCCAAGTATGGGTTTGGCGAGGACACCAAGACGAAAGAGCCGCACAGCGATGCGTGGACGACACGCAATGTCTTCCGGACCGCCGAGGCCGGGGACCCGATGGCGGACCACACCGTGGAAGCGCTTCAGGCGCGTGGCGTCATCTTCTGGCAGTGCAACAATGCGCTGAAAGGCCTCACGCACCACTTGGCAACCAAGATGCAAATGCCGCCCGAAGCTGTCAGAGCGGAGCTGATCGCCGGGTTGCTGCCGGGCGTCTACCTGGTGCCAGCGCACACGATGGCGATTGGCCTCGCGCAGGAGCACGGCTGCACGTACGAAGCGCTCTCGTAGCGCAGCGCTCCGTATGAAACGCCTCCTCCCCATCGCGTGGGCGCTCCTGCTCTCGTGGCCCGCCCGCTCAGCGCCCGTGCCCGGCGACGATCCTCGCGATCTCATGCCGAAGATCATGCACGCGTGGGACGACTTGGATCCGGCCAAGGCGGCGCCCTTCTACGCGAAGGATCCGGACCTCGTGTTCTACGACGATTCGCCGCTCAAGTACACGGGGTGGGAGGCATACGCCGAGGGAGTCCGCAAGGAGTTCGCTGGCTACAAGTCCTTCGCGACGACGCTCGAGAACGACGTATCGGTCCATAACGTGGGTGCCAACTTTGCCTGGGGGACAGCCACCTGGCGCGCGGACGCCGTCAAACGCGATGGGTCGACCGAGACGGTCTACGGCCGGTGGACGGTTTTGTTCGAGAAGCGGGCGGGGAAGTGGCTGATCATCCACGAGCACGTCTCGGTGCCGGCCCCGGAGGACTGAGTATGCCGAAGCGCGGTGCTGCGGCACCGAAGCGGAAGCGGTTGTCTGAACCGCATCCCAAGCCGATCAATGCACTCGAGTTCCCTCGGTTCGCCGGACTCGCGACTTTCATGCGGTTGCCCGCCATAAGTGACGCCGGCCGCCTCGACGTGGCGCTCATTGGCGTCCCGTTCGATGGAGGCACCACGTATCGCCCGGGCCCGCGCTTTGGGCCGCGCCATGTTCGCGAGCAATCGGCGATCATCAGGCCCTATAACCCGGTGCTCGATTTGATGCCGTTCGACGTCGTGCGGGTGGCCGACTACGGGGACCTGTCCGTCAACCCACTCTCGATCGATGACACGTTCCAGCGGATCGCCGCCGGGCTCGCGCCCGTGCTCGAGGCGGGCACGATCCCGATGTGCGTCGGCGGGGACCATTCGATTCTGTTGCCGATTCTCCGGGCGATCCATGCCGTCCACGGGCCCGTCGGGTTGATCCAGCTCGATGCCCACTCCGACACGTGGGATCAGTACTGGGGCGTGAAGTATTCCCACGGGACCCCCGTGCGGCGCGCCATCGAGGAAGGCCTCCTGGATGAATCGTGTATTCTCCAGGTCGGACTCCGGGGTCAACTCTACGATGCGCACGACATGGACTTTGCGCGGGAGCACGGGATCGATTTCATCACTGCCGAGGAATACCATGAAGGCGGTGTGCGGCTGGTTCAGAAGCACCTGAAGACGTTCCGCAGCCGAAAGACCTATCTCAGCCTCGACATTGACGTCGTCGACCCGGCGTTCGCGCCAGGCACCGGGACACCGCAGGTCGGCGGCCTATCGAGTGCGCAGATACTTGATCTGGTGCGAGGTCTCTTCGGCCTGCCCTTCGTCGGCTGCGACCTCGTCGAAGTCTCTCCGCCGTACGACTCCGCGGAAATCACCTCACTGCTGGCCGCGAACCTGCTGTTCGAGCAGCTGTGCCTCCTCTGCGCATAGCAGCTCATCGGCTGCCCCACGGCTGTCCCCGATCAGCGTCCAGCGTCCAACGTCCAATGCCTACTGTCCAACGTCTAACGTCCAACGTCTGACGTCCAGCCTCTAACCCCCTTGCCCGATACCACCTCGAGTCAACTCGCCCGCAAGCTGGGCCTGACCGATTACTTCTCGCTCGGTTTTGGCGTGATGATCGGCGTGGGCTGGCTGGTCGTTATGGACGACTGGCTCCTGCGCGGCGGCCCCGTCGGCGCCCTCCTGGGGTTTGCGGCCGGCGCGGTGATGCTCCTCCCGGTCGGCTGGGTGTATGGTCGCCTCGTGAAGGCGATCCCGGACGCGTCGGCGGAGGTGGCCTACACCGCCAAGGTGTTCCCTCGGGGCGTGAGCTACGCCACGGGATGGGTGATGTTGTTGGTGTACTTCGTCGTCTGCCCCTATGAAGCGGTCGCAATCGGGCGGATCGCCGGCTATCTCGTGCCAGCCCTCAACACGATTGCGCTCTACCGCGTTGGCGACAGCAGCGTGTACCTGCCTCACTTGCTGCTGGGTCTCATGCTGACCGCGGTGTTTGTGGCGGTCAACTGTCGCGGGGTCGCTGTCAGCGCGCGCTTCCTGAGGTGGACGACATTTGCGGTGCTCGCCCTCGTCGCCGCGTTGGCCGCCGGCGGCGTGACGCACGGGTCGCTCGCCAACTTCCACCCGGCGTTCAGCCATACGCCGGCGCTCTCCGTGCTTCTGGTGTGGCAGATCGTGCCTTATTTCCTGACCGGCTTCGACTCGGTCGGAAAATGTGCCGAGGAAGCCCATCCGACCTTCAAAGGTGATTCGTTCTCGACTGCTGTGATGCTGTCGCTCCTGGTCGGGTTTGCGTTTTACGCCGTCGTCATCGCGTCAGTCGCGTACGCGGCACCCTGGCAATCGCTCACCCATGAACGGTTCGCGACGGCGGTCGCATTCGAGCACGCCCTTGGCTCGCGCTGGATCACTCGAGTGATCATGGGGATTGCGTTGATCTCGTTGTTGAAGATCTTCAATGCCAATTTGTTGACGGCGTCTCGCCTCCTCTTTGGACTTGGCCGACGCCATCTCGTGCATTCGAGCCTCGCCCGTGTGCACCCGCGCTATCAGACCCCCTCGCTCGCGATCGTCTGCGTGGGCGTCGCCATTGCGCTCGCGCTCTTCATGGGTGACGCCATTCTCGTTCCCATCTCGGAGGTCGGATCGGCGGTCGGAGCGCTCGGCTGGATGGCCGCCTGTGCGGCCTACTACAAGCTGAGTCCGACGGCTGGCGGACGCCGGGTGGCAGCCGCAGGAATGGTCGTGACGCTGCTCATGGTTCTGATGAAGGTCCTTCCATTCGTCCCTGGTCACTTCACGCACAACGAGTGGCTCGCGCTACTCGGCTGGTCGGTCCTGGGCGTCCTGGTGCGGAATCGCACACCGGCCGAATCGCACGACACGGCGGTCGTCGCTCAGGCGTCGCGATGACGACACTACCTCTTCGATAGGGCGCTACCCGTTCGTTGGGCGCAGCGCGTCAACAGACTCAAACGGTGAGGCACACGTGCGAAAGGTCTTGCTGGCCTGTGGCGCTGGACTCGTGGGAATCGGTACCGTAGCCTGCACAGCAACTCGGACTGCGGCGCCAATCGCGTTCTCGGTGACAGTCCCGGATGCGGTGCGGAAAGATCCGCTGACCGGCCGAGTGTTTGTGTTCGTCAGTCACGACTCGACCCCTGAACCTCGCCTTGCAGCCGGTGGCGCGTCGGGGAGCGCGCCGACGCCGTTCTTCGGTGTCGATGTGGATACCTTGCCGTCGGGTCAGGCTGCGGTGGTCAGCGACACCACGGCGGGATACCCAGTCACGTCCCTGCGCGCGCTCCCAGCGGGCGACTACTACGTACAGGCTCTGGCGAACGTCTACACGGAATTCCATCGAAGCGACGGACACACGATCTGGGCACACATGGACCAGTGGGAGGGCCAGCATTTCACCCGCGCACCCGGGAATCTGGTGAGCACGGTCCAGCGCGTGCATCTCGATCCGGCGACCGGCTACGACGTGCGTCTTCAGCTCACCCACGTCTTGCCACCGGTCGTCCCGCCCCCCGACACGAAATGGGCAAAGCACATCAAGATCCAGAGCGACCTGCTCTCGAAGTTTTGGGGCCACCCGATGTACTTGGGCGCGGTCGTGCTCCTGCCCGATGGATACGACGCGGAGCCGAATCGGCATTATCCGGTCCTCTACACGCAGGGGCACTTCGGCTTGAATCCACCGCTTGGGTTCTCGACGGACAGCACTCCTGAACCGGCGCGCATTGTCGCGGCAACCGCCGGCTATCATCGTGAGAGCGGCTTCGCATTCTATAAGGAGTGGACGAGTCCGAACTTCCCTCGCGTGATCGCCGTCACCTTCCAGCACCCAACGCCATACTACGACGATTCGTATGCGGTGAATTCGGCGAACAACGGCCCGTACGGCGACGCGATCATGCAGGAGTTGATCCCGTACGTGGAATCACACTTCCGCATCATCGCGAAGCCCTACGCCAGGGTTCTCTCCGGTGGGTCGACGGGTGGGTGGGAATCGCTCGCGTTACAGCTGTACCATCCGGATTTCTTCGGCGGGACGTGGACAGCCTTTCCGGATCCCATTGATTTCCGTCATTGGGGTCTGGTCGACGCCTACAGTGACACGAACGCGTTCCTCGTGACCGGGCACGTCAACATTCTCTTCAGCCCCGTGAGCGAATGGAATCACCCCGAGCGTCCGTTTATGCGGTCGAATGATGGACAACCGCTCCTCACCGAGCGGCAGCAAAGCCAGCTCGAGGACGTTCTTGGCAGCCATGGACGGTCAGCCGAGCAACTCGAGATTTGGGAGGCGGTGTACGGGCCGGTCGGCGATGACGGGTACCCGAAGCCCCTGTGGGACAAGCGCACGGGCCACGTCAACCACGATGTGGCGACCTACATGCGCGACAACGGCTTCGACCTGCGGGCCTACCTGGAGCGGCACTGGGCGACGCTCGCACCCAAGCTCGCCGGCAAGATCCACGTTGACGTCGGCGACATGGATAATTTCTATCTCAATCTCGGGGTCGTGGATCTGCAACAGTTCATCGACACGGCGAAAGGACCCCGGCTCGGCGCCGACTTCCATTACGGCCGCCCCGCGATGGGACATGGCTGGCACCACGCGACGAATGGCGAGCTGGTGCGCGAGATGGCGGCCTCGATCGCGTCGCACGCGGCCAAGGGCTACGCCGACCGCGAAGGGTCGCCCTAGGCTGCGCGCGGTCGCGGAGCCGTTGCAGTCGCCCCGCTCTCGGCCAGCTCCGCGACTTCCACGAAGGCGCGTTTGCCAAACTCGAGGAGTTGCTCCGGAGTCGTGCACGCGAACAGGTCCATTCCCCTGGCGACGACACCCGTCCAGCCGGTCTGGTGGCTCGCGCCGACGCCGGCGCCGTTATCGCCGTGAAAATACTCGTAGAACAGGATGTGATCGCGCCAGTAGGGATCCTCCTGAAACTTGTGCGCGCCACCGAACACCGGCCGCCGACCATTGGCGTTTCGCAAGAAAATGCTCTCGAAGCGCCGTTGAATTTCCTTGGCGACGTGAAACAGCGTCATGAAGCGCCCTGAACCGGTCGGGCATTCGATGGTGAACGAGTCGCCGTAGTACAGGTAGTACTGCAGCAGCGCCCGAATGATGAGCGCATTCATCGGCGCCCAGATTGGTCCGCGCCAGTTGGAGTTGCCGCCGAAAATGCCCGAGTCGGACTCCGCGGGCAAATAGGAAACCCGGTACTCCTGATTCCCCGAGTGGAGGACATAGGGATGGTCGGCATGATAGCGCGATAGGGCGCGGATCCCGTAGGGACTCAGGAACTCGTTTTCGTCGAGCATGCGTGCGAGCACGCGCCGGAGATTGGGCTCGGCGAGGATTGCCGCAAGCCGGCGCCCCGTCGGTCCGATCGCCACCGGATCGTGGATGAATGTCCGCAGTTCCGGACGCGCCTCGAGAAAACCGCGAATCCTCGTTCGGAGCTCGGGGAAGCGTTCCAGGGCCTCTCCCTCGAACACGGTGGCGGCACACAGTGGCACGAGGCCGACCACGGACCGGACCTTCATCCGTTCGGCTCGACCATCTGGCAGCTTGAGCACATCGTAGAAGAACCCGTCGTGATCGTCCCACATCCCCACGTCGTCCCCGGCGTGCATCAACGCGGTCGCGATCCACAGGAAGTGCTCCGTGAACTTGAGGCACATGGGCCCGTAGGCCGCGTTGTGCAGTGACAGCTCAGCGCTGATCTCCATCATGTTCTGACAGAAGAGGGCCATCCAGGCAGTGCCGTCGGCCTGTTCGATGTATCCGCCGGTGGGAAGCGGAGAGCTGCGGTCGAACACTCCGATGTTGTCGAGTCCGAGGAACCCGCCTTCGAACGCGTTGTTGCCTGTCCGGTCTTTGCGATTCACCCACCAGATGAAGTTGAGCGACAATTTCTGGAAGGCGCGCTCGAGCCATTCGACATCCCCACGCCCTTGACGGGCCTGTTCGAGCCGGTAGGTGAAGATGGTGGACCACGCATGGACGGGCGGATTGACGTCCCCAAAGTTCCACTCATAGGCCGGAAGCTGCCCATTGGGGTGCAGATAACTACTCTCGAGCAGCAGGTCGAGTTGGTGCTTGCCGAACTCCGCGTCGACCAGTGTCAGTGCCAGCACGTGGAATGCGAGGTCCCACGCGGCGAACCACGGGTATTCCCACTTGTCCGGCATCGACAGCACGTCGCAGTTGTAGGCGTGGTGCCAGTGCGTGTTGCGTGGCGCACTGCCGCGCACGCCTCTGAATGGGTCGGCACCATGTTCCTCGAGCCACCGATTGACGTCGTAGTAGTAGAACTGCTTGGACCAAAGCATGCCGGCCAGGGCTTGACGCATCACGTTCGTCTCATCCTCACTGAGCGAGGAGGGGATGATCGATGCGTAGAACTCATCGGCCTCTTCGCGGCGGGCCTGCATCGTGGCGTCGAAGTCGGCTCCGAACGGCCTGGTGAGCGCCGGCTCGCGGAGCCTGAGGCGAATCGTTCGAGACTCTCCGGGCTCGATGATGAGGGAATAGTGGGCCGAGGCTTTCGTCCCCGTGTGGTCGGGGTTCGTGGCGTTCCGACGTCCATTCACCACCGATTCATTGATCCCATCCTTGACGTACGGCGTGCGATTGACAGTCCCGTCAAGGCGTTCCGTATTGGTCTCGTTCTCGGTGAACAGGAGCTCATCGGCTCCTTCACACGCCAGCACGTAGTCACCGAGTCGCACGTGGGAGGCCGTGATCTCGCGAGGCGCGGTCCCGCGCAGCACCGGAGCAGGGACTTGCATACGTGGACCGCCCGCCGTCCACGTGTTGCGGAACCACAGCGTCGGCAGCACATGCAGTGGCGCGGCATCCGGCCCCCGATTGTGGACCGTGATCTCGATCAGCATGTCGTCTGGCGCCGCCTTGGCATACTCGACGAACACGTCGAAGTAGCGATTCTCATCGAAGATGCCGGTGTCCAGTAGCTCGTATTCCAGCGCCGTACGCGGCCGCTCGTGATTCGTCTTGACGAGATCCAGGTAGGGATAGGCCGCCTGAGGATACTTGTACAGATACTTCATGTACGAGTGCGTCGGAGTGCTGTCGAGGTAGAAGTAGTACTCCTTCACGTCCTCGCCATGGTTGCCCTCGGCGTTGGTCAGGCCGAACAGGCGCTCTTTGAGGATCGGGTCCTTCCCGTTCCAGAGCGCAAGGGCAAAGCACAATTGCTGCTGATCATCGGAGATGCCTGCCAGTCCATCCTCGCCCCAACGATAGGCGCGCGAGCGCGCCTGGTCGTGGTTGAAGTAATTCCACGCATCCCCTGAGGGGCTGTAATCCTCGCGAACCGTGCCCCATTGGCGCTCGCTCAGATACGGTCCCCATTTCTTCCACGGGACGTTCTTGCGTGTGGTCTCTTCAAGTCGAGCCTGTTCCGCAGACATGAAAACCCCCTCGCCACCCGTTGGAGAGCAGCCGGTTCATAGCGGCATTGGGCTCAATCTTGAATGGCGAGCGGTCTCGGACATGTAGCCACTAGTACCTACTCGTCGCGGCTCGACGATCTGCCACGCCGGGGCTGGCCGCACAATGGCCGAGTCCGCAGCAATGTCACGTGAAATCACCAATGAGCGCATTGAACCCGTGGCGGAGATGCGATAGGATCGGCGACCGTCGTGGCTCACCCCAGTAGGGCGTCTTGTTGGCGTCGACGATGATGATCTCGTCATCGCGGTCCATCACGCAGTCGGCGCCCAGGAAGTCGGCATTGAGGGCGCTGGCAATCCGACGCGTAGCCATCAGAGTGCGCACTGCCCGATCGCTCGAAGGGCCCAATGTCGCTGTCTCTCCGGAGGGCAGCGTCCAGAAGAAGTAGTTGTGCCGCCGCCGGATGGCAGTGGTGAGCTTCTTGATGTCGCCCTCTACCCAGACGAGGCTGACGACGCCCGCGGGCCCTGCCACGTATACCCGAAAGAACAATCCTTCCGGGTTCTCGATGAACCGTTCGACGACAAGGGTCGGATCGCTCCACGCGCTGACTGGGACCTGAGCCCGTGTTGAGACGACGTAGCCCAGATGGGTGGTGATCGCATTGCCCACGTCGGCGGTAAATGCCGCAGCTCGGTCGCCCCACTGCTCTCGGAGTGCTCGCTCGGGCAGGCCGCCGTAGTTGAGCGTGGTCTTGACGACGAGACGTTCGTCCGGCGGCCCGTCCCGACCAGCCCTCGCGGAGCGCACACCGAGCTCGGAACAGCGCGTGTGTAAGGTCGACTTTCGCACGTCAACCGCATCGAGGTTGAGGACGCGCTGCCCTCGCTCGCGGAGGCCCGTACGGAAAGCCTCCACGCCGCCGATGAACCCACGCGTCATGCTGGCATTGAGGTGCACCAGTACGCCGTGTGCCGTCGGCGGGATCGCGTCGAGCAGCGCGGACGCCGGGTCCCCCGGTTTCACGCTGATTCGGACTGCGTGCGAAAACAGGACCTCGACCATGAAGCCCTGCCAGGCATTGCATTCGCAGATCGCGAGTGGCTCCGGAGGGGACTCCTGCAGGATCGGCGCCTCTCGCGGCCCCAACCCCACCCAGGTACGCACGGCGGAACGGAGAGTCATGGTGCCGCTAAAGTGTGCCTTGAGGGCCGAATGGTCAAAGCAACGCGGCCCACGCGACTGCAGCCTTACCCGGCTGGCGTCGTATCGCGACGTCGGTATGCTTCTAGTATGACTGATACCGTCCACCGCCCGCACCGGTCTTCGCGGATTTTGGGCGCGGCGATCTGTACCGTCCTCGCGGCCTTCTCCAGCAGTTTGTGGGCGCAGGCGACCGCCCCTCGTGACACCTCGCCGTCGCCGGCTGCCCGTCCATCCGACGTCTCGTCGATCGACGCGATTCTGCGCGCCGCGTACGACGTGATCTCCGGGCCGGCCGGATCGCGAGACTGGCAGCGCTTTCGGTCACTCTTCGTGCGTGGCGCACGCCTCATCCCGGCTGAACGCGACTCGACCGGCCACACACGGCTGCACGTCACCACGGTCGATGAATTCGCACAATCAGCTGCGGAATACTTCACGACGCACTCGTTTTACGAACGGGGTATCGGACAGAAGGTCGACGCGTTTGGCGCCGTGGCGCAGGTCTTCAGCTCCTACGCGTCGTTCCACGGCGCCAATGACCCGCAACCGTTCGCGCGCGGCATCAACAGCTTTCAGCTGTTCAATGATGGGACGCGGTGGTACATCGTGACGATCTACTGGAACGCCGAACGGCCGGATCTCAAGATCCCTGCGCAGTACCTCAACGCGAAGTAGGGCAACATCGGTACCGAGCGGCTGAGCGCTCGGCGGAGGCATTGGTACCCGTGCCCAGGACCAATGCAAACGCCAGGTAGCGATTGAGATCGCACCACATGAGACCTCGAGGGTCAGCGCTATCCGGAACCTGGCCCTCGGGGTTTGTTTTTCCGGCGTCCAACGTCCAACGTCTAACCTTTCTAACGTCCAACGTCTAATGTCCCACCCATGACTGCCCTGGATCAAGCAGCCGATGTGCGCGGTGTGGCCGCCGAGGTCGCGTCTCCGGCTTTCGATGAGGCGGCCGCCAAAGCAGCGGCTCTGTTCGTATCGATCTATCGAGGCCTCGAGGATCGACGAGTCGCGCCCGTGACGAACCGTGCAGCTCTGCGCGCGACCTTCGCCGACACGCTGCTGGAAGACGGCGTCGGCCTCGCACAGACACTCGAGGAATTTGAGCGGTGGGTGCTGCCAGCGTCCATGGGGACGCCGCATCCACTCTATCTCGGTCTCGTGAACTCGTCGCCACTCCCGGGGGCGGCGCTGGGCGACCTGCTCGTCTCGTCGCTCAACAACAACGGCGGCGCGTTCCACCAGTCGCCCGCGATGACGACCTGCGAAGAGGAGATCGTTCGATGCTTCGCTCGCCTCTTTGGCTTGAGTGGCGCGGACGGGATGCTCGTGCCGGGCGGCATGTTTGCGATGCTGCAAGCGCTCGTACTGGCGAGAGTGCACGCTACTGGCGGACCCGCGCGCCCCGGCTTCCGGCTGTATGCATCCGATGTCGCGCACTTCACGGTCAGTCGTTCGGCGATGGTCGCGGGGCTGGCAGGTGAAGACGTGATTGCGATTCCGAGCTCCGGGCGCGGGGTCATGGACGTCCAGGCATTGGCGCAGCGCATCCGCAGGGATCGCGCGGAGGGAGCCACCCCGTTTGCTGTCGTCGCCACAGCAGGCACGACAGCAACCGGGGCCATCGATCCCATCGCCAGCATTGCCGCCGTCTGCAGGGAGGAAGGTCTCTGGCTTCACGTCGATGCCTGCTACGGCGGAGCGGCACTGCTGCTGGAGTCGATGCGGCACCGATTCAGCGGCGTCGAGTTGGCGGATTCCATTGCCATCGATCCGCACAAGTGGTTCTTCATTCCCGTCACGGCGGCGCTGGTGCTGACGACCCACGGCGACGTCGCCCGCCGCGCGTTCGCGACCACCACCGGGTCATACATTCCGACCGAAGGGGAAGTGGACGCCTGGCAGCGGGGCGTCCCGAGCTCGCGTCGGTCGTCGGGGCTGACCGTCTGGATGGCGCTGCGCGCGCACGGGTGGCGTACGATCAGGACGGCCGTCCAGAGCAACATTGAGCTCACGCGCGAGCTCGAGGTGTTGCTCGGCCAGCGAGGATTCCGCGTGCTGGATGGGGGCGAGTTATCGATCGCCTGTGCGAGATGGGAGCCCCCTGGGTGGACGCCGGAGGCGCTCGATCGACTGCAGGATCAGATTGCACGCGACGTGGTGGCGTCGGGGATCGCGTGGTTCTCGACGACACCCCACGCCGGCCGCACCTGGCTGCGGTTCAACATGCTCAACCTCTACACGCGCGAGCACCACGTCCGCCAGCTGGCCGACGTCCTCGCAGCCACGTCCAAGCGCCTGACCACCGCCCCCTGAGCGGGATCGCTGAGGGGGATCGCCAGCGATTCGAATCATTGGCATCTGCCGGTTGCTGTTCGGACGACGGAACGCCCACGATGCGTGGGGACCGGCGGGTAGGGGCGACGCCATGCGTCGCCCGCCGTTCGGCGCAACCGGACCGCAATCCAGGGGCGGCGCAATGCGTCACCCGCCGTTTGGCGCAACCGGGCCGCAATCCAGGGGCGACGCAATGCGTCGGCCCTGCCGGTCCGCCGCGACACCTTCGTCCTACGAGCGAGCCGTCTGAGCGCTCTCATGAATTCTTAGCGTTGCTCGGGCGGCTGACGAGGCGTCGGGAGGGCAGTGTGAGAGCGCCCGCCCTCGATCTCATTCTCTCGGATTCTTACCGGTCAGGAGCTTCGCTCTATGGGTCTCGCGTCGCGCAGCATTCTGTCGTTGGTCGCCGCCTCTGGCTCGGTGATCGGCATCTGCGTCGCGTGTTCGGGCAGTCAGGGGCCGGCCGGTCCAGTGCTCACAGGCAACCGGTCGGGAGTGGTGTACCTCTTTGATCAATTCGGTGGCAGCCTGAATTCGGATTCCGGCATGACCGTCACGGCGAATCCGGGAGGTGTCAGCAGCGTCTCCAACACCGCCGGGCAATACACGCTCCCTGGCCTCAAGACGGGCGTCTACACGATCAGCTTCGCTGCGAGCGGCTTCGGCACCTTCCTCCAGCCACGCGTCGGGTTCGTCGGGGGTGGCACCACGCAGGTTGCGCCTGTCAATCTGGCGCAAAAGTCCACGGCCACGATCTCCGGGTTATCGGCCACGCCCAACGTGGCTGGTGACACGATCATTGTTTCCGGGACGATCATCCTGCCGCCGGCGGGCGTGACACGGAGTATCCGGCTCTTTTTCTCAACGTCAGCCACGCCGTCGGCATCCGTCGGCGCCTATACCGTCACGACGGTCAAGACCGGTTTCAACGCGAGCCCCTTCACGTACCGGTTGACTGGTGCGGACATTCAGTCGCTTCGCAACAATTTCTCATCCGGCAGCACCGTCAACGTGGCCGCGTACGGTGACAGCTTCTACGAGAACTCCTACGAGGACTCCACGACGGGCCAGACCGTGTATCCCAACGTGAGCGCCCCATCCAACATTGCATTGTTCGTGATGCCGTAAAGGGCGGGACGTTGGACGTTGGACGTTAGAAACAAACCTCGAGGGCCAGCCGCGGTGCATCCAGCTGGCCCTCGAGGTTGTTTTCCAACGTCCAACGTCTAACGTCCAATCTAACCTCCCCTACTGGGCAACGGTCGACACGGTCGGGCGGTGCGCCGGGGCGATACGCAGGCCCGCGATCGTCAGTCCGCGAGCAAGGCGGCCCGCCGCAACGGCGGGAGTTCACGGGGCCGGTGAAGAGAGCGGCTCGCTGTTCGGCGACTCTGACGTCTGGCTCACGGCGTCGTGCACGCGTCGGCGCCGCCGCTCGGTGACGTAGAGCGCGGCGCCGACGACGTTCGCGAACACGACCACTGTCGCGATCTTGAGCGCGAACGCCGCTTGGCTGGCGACCGGCACGATCGGCAGGACCGAGAGAATCACGTAGAGCGTGGTCGTGGCGAAACCGGCGACCGCGAGCAGCCGGAGCCACAACGGCGCGTGCAACGCGCTCCCGCGCCATCCCACGAGCGGCAGGGCAAAGAGCACGAGATACGTCAGTCCGTAGAAGATGCCGGCGGCGTTGTCGATGAGCTGGAACGCCTCCTGCTCGCCGACGTTGATCATGCCGGCAATCGCACACACCAGCGCGCAGGCGCCGATGAACACGATCGAGTTGATCGGCGTGCGGTATCGAGGATGGAGGCGCGTGAACCACGTCGGGAGCAGGCTGTCCCATCCCGCCACCATTGGCATCCGGCTCGTCGCCGTGAACAGCATGCTCGAATTGCTGAATGCCCGAGACGTGATAGCGAACACCGCGAACGGTACGATGATGGCGATGGCACCTGAAGAACCCAATCCCACTCGGAACGCCTGCGGAATCGGACCGACGAGGTCGAGCCGATCGAGCGGGACGAGCGCCTGGACCGCCGATGTTCCGAAGATGAACATCACGGCGATGATTGGCGCCGCTATCATCACGGAACGGCCGACCGATCGGCGTGCCTCACGCGTTTCTCCCGCCAACACGGCGACGTACTCGAATCCGGATAACGCACCGACCGCGAGCTTCCCGAAAATGTTCACGTTCAGCAGCGTGAAGGCGGGTCGCGTCATGGCGAGCGGGTGGTACTCCCGCAGGGTGCCTCGGAACATGTTGATGACAGGGAGCAGGATCAGGAATGCGAAGGCCAGCATGAGCAGCACACTGCCCGCGTTGTGCACCCACTTGCTGATTGAGAGCCCGAGGATGGCGATGACAATGAGCGTGCCGAGGACGACCCCAGTGACCGCGCCGATGTAAAGACGATTGCCGGAGAGGAACTGCGCGCTCGGACCAATGGCGTACACGATCCCGTTGGCAATCGTGAGTCCGAATGCGCCGAGCAGCACGATGGCGTATAGCCACAGATTCCACACCACCAGGAACGCGATTCCCTCGTTCAGCCCGAGCTTGGCCCATTGATACAGGCCGCCTTCCAGTGGGTACCGCCTGCTGAGATGGATGACGATGGCGGCCTGCGGGATGTAGAACAACGCCATTGCAGCGAGCCAGAACGGGATCTGTGACTGCCCCAACTTGGCCGCCGCTCCGACCCACGAGAGGCCAACCACGTACATGATCTGAGTGAGGACGAGATCGCGGAGGCCAAGCTCCTTCCGCAGCGCAGCACTCTGCGCTTCGACACGCTGGGCCTCCGATACCGTCGTCACCGCGAGCTCCTGGTCCGGGGTTGAAGGTCGCGGGGTCGCGTCGTCCATGATGCGGCGGCGGTCGTCGGCTAGTGCACGACGGAGAAACCATAGCCTAACTCCGCCGGGAAGGCCAATCGCTTCCGGACTGCTCGACTGATGAGCAGAACGGGCGCATCGACTCGATGCGCCCGTTCTACAGAACTCTCGCGGTCAGGTCGCGGAGCAACGGCTCCGCGGCGATGACACTCACTTCTGCGCGCTCTGCGTCGTCGCGAGATCTCCGACCTCGCTCGCCAGCATGCGGACCTTGATTGGGTCGCCCGCCCCTTGGGCCAGGCGCATTGTCGCGATCTCGTCGCGTTGCGCGACATTGATCTTCTTGCAGAGCCTGGCGACATTGGGTCGGGCGCCGTGCGTCGGCGCCCAGCTCGCCATCACGATCGCTTGCGCGTGGTGCGCGATCAAGCGACCTCTACACTAATGCCTGTGGCGACCATCCTGACCGGGCGTCGCGTGGCCGTGGTGCGCCGGACGGCGCACCGGCTTCCCCGGTCCGCACCAATGAGGTAGCGGTTTTGTAACTAGAGGTCCGCGGCGTATTTCTCTTAGGTGGCGGCGGTAAGTGGGACCTGCGGCGTATGGCACGCGGCGTGGTCCTTGGTTAGCTAGAGCGGACGTGCGTTTTTCCGCTCCCACCCGCGGTATCGAAATACGTGCGAGTCCTGATGTTCGGGTGGGAGTTCCCACCCAATGTGGCCGGGGGATTGGCGACGGCGACACTCGGGCTGGTGACCGGCTTACTCGAGTGCGGCGTCGACGTGACGATGGTGGTGCCGTTCCGCACGGATACGCCGTCGGCCCCCGCGGGCCTCCGTCTCATACAGGCCCCCGAAGTCGCGACACGACTGGCCGCACGTCTCTCCGTCCGACGGGTGGAGTCGGCACTCGTCCCCTACGGCACCGCGCGGTCGTATGCCGAGGCGATCCTGGGTATGTCCGACGTGCATACGCTGCGCGCCGGACGAGGAATGGCCCACGTCTACGGGCCGGATCTCTACACCGAAGTCGAGCGCTTTGCGGATGTCGCGGCGCAGATCGCGCGCGAAGAGCCGCACGACGTCATTGATTGTCACGACTGGATGACGTACGCCGCAGGGGTCCGGGCCCGCGCGGTGTCCGGGCGGCCGTTTGTGGCCCATATCCACGCGACTGAGTTCGATCGATCACCGTTTGGAGCAAATCCGGCGATCGTCGACCGCGAACGCGCGGGCCTCCGCTCCGCGACACGAGTGGTGAGTAACAGCCGGGTGCTGAAGCGGCGGGTCGTACAGGAGTACGGGGTGCCTCCCGATCTCATCGACGTGATTCACTGGGGTGTGGAACGGCGAGATCCTCCCCCGGACATCCGCGACCCGGGCCCATTTGGCAGCGCCGGTCCAGTCGTGCTGTTCGTGGGGCGGGTCACCCACCAGAAAGGACCACGCTACTTCGTCGAGACCGCGCGTCGCGTGTCCGACTTCCTGCCGGCGGCCCGCTACATTGTCGCGGGCGAGGGCGATGAGCTCCCCGACACAATGATGCGCGCCGCGGAGCTGGGCATCGCAGACCGCGTGTTCTTCACCGGCGGACTCTCGCGGAGCGAAATCGAGCGAGTGTTCGCCTTCGCTGACATTTGCGTCATGCCATCCGTGAGTGAACCGTTCGGCATTGTCGCGCTGGAGAGCCTGCGGAGCGGGATCCCGTGCATTGTCCCACGGGACTCGGGTGCCGCCGAAGCACTCACCAATGTGCTGAGGGTCGACTTCTGGGACATTGATGAAATGACCAATCAAGTGGTCGCGCTGGCCCGCTATCCGGCGCTCCACAGCGAGCTCCGCGCTCGCGGCCTCGCCGAGCTGGCGTTGCCGCGCTTCACCCTCACGGAACCGGCCCGGTTGACGATCGCCTCGTATGACCGCGCGCTCGGCGCGCCCGGGCAGAGCGGCGGCGACAACGGCGCTTGACGCCGGCCGAGCGGAGCTATTACATGGCTCCCGGTGACGGTCCCACCGGATGTTGACGGGCAGGCGGCAGTCGCCGAAGCCCAACGCATAACCGAAGACGCAAACCGCGAACGGAATTGGTCGCGGTGGGGGCCCTATCTGGCCGATCGCCAGTGGGGCACCGTGCGCGAGGACTACTCACCCGATGGGTCGTGCTGGACGTACTTCCCGCATGACCACGCCCGCAGCCGCACCTATCGATGGGGCGAGGACGGTCTGCTCGGGATCTGCGACCGGGAGTGCCGGCTGTGCTTCGCGCTGGCGTTCTGGAATGGTGTCGACCCGATTCTCAAAGAGCGTCTCTTCGGCCTGACGGCTCCGGAAGGGAACCACGGCGAGGACGTGAAGGAGTGCTACTACTACCTGGATGCGACGCCGACCGCTTCGTACCTGCGCGCGCTCTACAAGTATCCCCAGGATCCGTACCCGTACAGCCCACTCGTCGAAGAAAACCGGCGCCGCTCGCGACGCGACCCCGAGTATGAGCTGCTGGACACGGGCGTGTTCGACGGGGGACGCTACTTCGACGTCACTGCGGAGTACGCCAAGGCGTCCCCGGATGACATCCTCATTCGCATCACGATCGCGAACCGCGGGCCGGACGCCGCAACGATTCACGTCCTGCCCACGCTGTGGTTCCGGAAGACCTGGGGCTTCGCCCACCGGGGCGCAGACTACGCCCCTCGTCCGGAGCTGCACCTCGAAGCGCCGGACCGCGTGGCGACCGCGCATGCGACCCTCGGCAGCTTTCGGCTGATCGTCGACGAGGTGCCCGGCAGCCACGGGGTCTTTCCCGAGTTCCTCTTCACCGACAATGAGACGAATAGGGCGCGCGTGACCGGCGAGACGCCCGCGCAGATGTACGTCAAAGACGCTTTCCACGAGCACGTGGTGAATGGACGTCGCGGAGTGGTGAACCCGGCAGGGACGGGGACCAAAACGGCAGCCGTCTACCTCTTGACGATTCCTCCCGGAGCGGAATCGGTCGTCCGTCTGCGACTGGTCGCTGCCGACGAAGTTCCCTCTGATGCGTTCGGGGATGAGTTCGCTCGCATTATCGCGTTGCGACGCGCGGAGGCCGACGCGTTCTACGACCAGCACGTCGCGGCGGGGGCCACCGCGCAGGAGCGGGCGGTCGTGCGGCAGGCACACGCGGGTCTGCAGTGGTGCAAGCAATTCTACTATTACGTGGTGGGCACGTGGCTCGACGGAGACGGCCCGCGCCCGCCATCCCCTCAACGGCTGACCGGACGAAACAGCGAATGGCGTCACGTGCATTGCCGCGACGTCCTGTCGATGCCCGACAGCTGGGAGTATCCCTGGTTTGCGGCGTGGGATCTCGCGTTCCACGTGCTGGCACTCGGGCGAACCGACCCGCACTTCGCGAAGCGGCAGATGCTGCTGCTCCTGCGCGAGTGGTACATGCACTCGAATGGGCAGATCCCGGCGTACGAGTTTGCTTTCGGCGATGTCAACCCGCCGGTCCACGCGTGGGCGTGCTGGCGCCTCTACAAGATGACGGCCCCCCGCGGGCGTCGGGACACGGACTTCCTCGAGCGCGCGTTCCACAAGCTGCTCATCAACTTCACGTGGTGGGTCAATCGCAAGGACCTCGAGGGGAAGAACCTGTTCGCCGGAGGGTTTCTCGGGCTCGACAACATTGGCGTGTTCGATCGCTCCCGTCCCTTGCCCACCGGTGGCCAGCTCGAACAGGCCGACGCGACGGCGTGGATGGCGTTCTTTTGCACGACGATGCTCTCCATGGCGCTCGAGCTGGCGCGGACCAACCGCGCGTACGAGGACGTCGCGTCGAAGTTCTTTGAGCACTTTGTGGCGATCTCGGGCGCGATGAACACGATGGGCGGCATGGGCCTCTGGGATGAGCAAGACGGGTTTTACTATGACCAGTTGAATGTCGCCGGCGATCAACGGTTGCTCCGCATTCGTTCGATGGTCGGCGTCATTCCCCTCTTCGCCGCGGAGTTGCTGGGCGACGCGCTCGTCGAATCGCTCCCGGGGTTCGCGGAGCGCATGCGGTGGTTCCTCGACAATCAACCGGAGATGGGGCGCCTCATCGCGCACCACGAGCCTGTGAACGGCCTCGGGGGGTACCACCTGCTCGCGCTGCCGTCGCGCGACCAGCTAGTGAGAGTCCTGCGGTATGTGTTGGACGAGGACGAGTTTCTGTCCAACTACGGCGTGCGATCACTCTCACGCGCGCATGCGGAACGACCCTTCGTTCTGCATGCCGATGGCCACGACTATCAGGTCGCCTACGAGCCGGCCGAATCGACCTCCGAGCTGTTCGGCGGCAACTCGAATTGGCGAGGCCCGATCTGGTTCCCGCTCAACTACCTGTTGATTGAAGCGCTGGAACGGTACCACGCCTTTTATGGTGATACGTTGCAGGTCGAGTGTCCGACGGGTTCAGGCGTGCGCATGCCGCTCGACCGGGTCGCAAAGGAGCTGGAGCGGCGCCTGGTCTCGCTCTTCTTACCCGACGAGCATGGCGTGCGGCCCGCACACGGCGCCGAATGGCGATACGCACAGGACCCATATTGGCGGGACCTCGTCCTGTTCTACGAGTACTTCGACGGTGACACGGGACGCGGCCTCGGAGCGAGCCATCAAACGGGGTGGACGGCGCTCGTGCTGCAGTCGATAGACAATGTCGCCCGCGCACGGATCCCGGGTGATATGGCCCACCGGCGCTACACGCCCGTCGCGCCGGCCCCCGCGATTCCGCGAAAGCCTCTGGGCTGAGTTGCCGTTGCCTCCAACGTCTAACGTCCAACGTCTAACTTCTAATACCGATCGAGGTCGTGACCGACGGCCACAGGACCGTCGTAGCCGCCGCGACGGACCCCGGCCAACAGCGCGCTGTCTGACGCTCCGTACCGCAGGATGTGCGTGAGCACGAGCAGTTTCGGCCTGGCCCGTGCGGCGATCGCCCCAAGCTCGCTGTCCGATGTGTGGAACTGCCGGATGTACTGCGGCCAGAGATCGCCGCCCGGTCGATGCTCTGGGCTAATGTTGGCTGCATAGTAGACCTCGTGCACGAGGACATTGACCCCCGCCGAGGCGGCAGCGAGCGCCGGCGCAGGCCGCGTGTCGCCGGAGACGACAATGACGCGGTGAGGCGTGTCGAAGCGGTATCCGTAGGCGTGCGCCCAGCTGCCGTGGAGCACGGGAACCGCGGTGACACGCACACCCGCGCTGTCGTAGATGACCCCCGGGGCGATTTCGTGCACGGCGACGCGGTAGCCGTCCGCCGGCTCCCGCTCCAATCCTTCAGTGCGAATGCGAATATCCTCGGCGTAGGCCGCGATGAGATGATCGGTCATGGCCTTGAGTCCCGGAGGCCCATACACGGCGAGTGGCCGCCTCCGCCCCATGACCCACGACGTGAGTATCAGGTCTGGGTAGCCGAGCGTGTGGTCGCTGTGCAAGTGGGTGATGAACGTTGCTTCCACACCGTCGATTGGGAGACCGGCGGCCGCGAGTTGGCGCTCGACTCCCGGTCCCGCGTCCACCAGGAACACGCGTGAACCGACAACGATCGCCGTCGCCGGCCCTGAGGCGTGGGGGTCCGGCCGGGGAAACCCGGTGCCGAGCAAGACGACAACGGCGCTGTCCGGCGGGGCCATCGGTGGCACACGCGCTTTTGAGGCGGCGTGGGCCAAGGACAGGCCGGCGGCTACAGGTAGCAACGTCCACCAACGGCGTGGAGTCGGGACGGCGGCGCGATACGGGTCGACCCTCGGAGCCTGACCTTGGATCGGTAAGGGCGACGCACGCGTCGCCCTCGTGCGACGATTCCGCATGACCTCTACATTACTCCCAATGTTGCCACCGAGCCGTACTCGATGGGTGTCGCCGCACCGTATCGGCCTGATTGCCGCGCTCGCGTCGGCGATCGCCATTGCGGCCTGCACCACGTCCTCCACTGCACCTCGCGTCGACGTGACCGGGTCCTGGACCCTGCAGGGCGTGTTCTTCGCCGATTCGGACACCCTGCAAATCACTGGGTTGACCATGAACCTGAATCAGTCCGGATCGGCGTTCAGCGGGCCGTATTCCGGGGCGGTCTTCGCCGTCTATAATCGACCTACCTTCACCCCCGCGTCGAGTGCCACCGAGGGCCATATCATCGCCGGCAACACGACCGGTGCCACGGTCAGGTTTTCTTTGGACCAGAGCAAGCAACTCTTTCAAGGCGTGCTGACCGACAGCGCCATGTCGGGGAGCGGGACGATCTCCCACGCCGGCTCGAGTGGGTCCGAGACGTTTACCGGCACCTGGACAGCGCAAAAGGCGAAATAGGTAGGGCTACGATGCACCTGTAGGGGCGGCATTATGCCGCCCCGCGCGGCCTTCAGGCCCAGAGCGCGGACTCATGCGTGCGCCCGCGTCGGCAGCCGCTTCTTCTGAACCTTGACCAGCACGGTGTAGTCCGGGTCGACGATCTGAATGATCGGCGCCTTCGCGTTCTGGGACACGAACTGATACGCGTCGACATTGGAGAGGCCAGTCGTGTCACGCACCCATTCGACCATCGCCTTGAACGCAATCCGTGCGGCATCTTCGAGCGGGCGGCCCGTGCCCACGAACATCACTTCGTCCGCGTTCTCGATGCGCGGAATCGCTGCGTACTTGCCCTTCACGACGTCCACGACCACCTCGACGTTCATGGCGCCCTCGATCGCTGCGCCCATGATCTCTCCGTCACCCATGGCGTAATGGCCGTCACCGAACGACACGAGGCCGCCGGGCGCGTTGACACCGAGGTACACGGTGTTGCCCGCACGCACTTCCGGGCAGTCCATGTTGCCGCCGAAGGTGCCGGGCCAGAGCGTCGTCCGTACTTCACCTGCGGCGGGCGCCACGCCCAGACAGCCGAGGAACGGCGCGAGCGGCACCTCCCACGCGAATTTCCCATTCTGAGAGGTTGAGCGAGCGACGCCTCGCTGGGCGTCGACCTCGTACCGCCACGTCGCCTCGGGAAAGCTTGGCCCGAGCATCGCCGTCTTGTCGGTGCCGACCAGCGCGCCGAAGCCTGGCGAAAATGATGACACGGCCCAGGTGCGAGCCGGCTCCAACTTGACGAAATGAATGGCAAGGCTGTCGCCCGGTTGTGCGCCTTCGACAAAGAATGGCCCCGTCTGCGGGTTGTCGTGGCCGGGTGGCATCACCTTCGACGGAAGATCCGCCGGTGTCTTGACCAAGCCATAGAAGCAGTCCTCGGTCCATGTGATGATCCGCGTGCCGGGCTGGATGTGCTGCGCGGGCTTGGCGCCCCCAAAAGTAAAGACCAGCTCCTCGTGCTTCGGCGTCCAACGGAGCACAGATCCGTTCTCGGGCGTCGCAACGGTACCAGCGGCGGTCGAGGTGGTGGGCGTGGCGTCGGCCATGAGACTTCCGTCGCTTTGCTCCGCACCTCGGCAGGCGGCGACTACGCCAAGAACACCAAGGGGGGCACGGACCACGAACTCCCTGCGCGTGTGCACGGTGCGGTCTCCGAGAGAGAGGTGATGCTCCAATATCGCATCAATGATCGGCAGTGGATGGCCATCGCGCCAATTGATCCCTTCCAGCTCTCACGGACCCACGAGCTCCGGCTCAAGACGTCGGCAGGCGAAGCTCCGAGGGGTGGTGCGGGTTGCCACCAGACGGCGTCGCGATCACGTGGCTCGTGTCTGGGTGGGCGGGGTCGATCCATTGCATTTGGGTCGACGTTCCCGACTCGTAGACGAAGACCATGCGCCCATCGCTCAGCCAGGCCGGCTCTCCCGCGGGGCTGGCTGTCGTCGTGACGGGTGCGACGGCGTCAGTCGCGACCGATAGCACGAAAATACCGAGCGTGCCATTACGCGTCGATGCGAACGCGATGGTCTGTCCGTCGGGGCTCCACGCCGGACTGAGATCGGTGGTCGTGCCGGTCGTGAGCGCCACTTCCTGAGTCGCACCGAGCGTAATGCGGACCAGAGCGGGGTTGTTGAACTCGGTGCTCATCACAGCGAGCGTGTCGCCGGCCGGAGACCACGTGGGGTTGCTCTGCAGTGCGCCCTGGAAGGCCGAGCTCCCGAGGACGACAGCGGCGCCCGTGCCATCTGCCGCCGACGTCCAGAGATGATCGGTCCCGCCGGAGGGAGAGATGAAAGCCAGCTTCGTCCCGTCTCGCGACAGGGCGGCCTGCGCCGCGGGCGCCGGCGCGGCAGTGACACGCGTCTCGGTGCCGCCGGTTACGGGGACGGCGTACAACGCCGCGTAGCCATCGCGATAGCTGGTGAAGATCACCTGCGTCGGACTCGAGGTGGGCTGCTCGTTGTCCGCGGTCCCTGAGGTGAGCCGGGTGAGATCTCGTCCATCCAGCGTCTCCCGGTACACGTCACGGTTCCCTATGCCGCCAGAGTCTTGCAGGTCGAAAACAATTGTTGGCGGCATCGCAACACGGAGGGGCAGGGCGGTCGTGTTCGAGCGAAAACGCGCCGTAATCGTGACCGCGCCCGTGTCCGTCAGTTGAGCGACACCCCCGGAAAGGATGACGACCGCCGATGCTGGGCTCCCCGTCCAGGCCACATTGCCTATCGGTACCGGCGTGCCACCCTGAAGCAGGGCGAGCGACAGCGTTGCCCCGCGCTCGAGGTAGCCGGAGGCCACGATTCGATATGCGGGTGCCGTGGGATCCCCGCAGCCGCAAACAGCGAGTGCCACCATCACGGCGGTCCGGCGGCATCTCCCACTGCTTCGAACGCTGTACTGGCTCATCGTGTCATTTCCTGACCCCTCACCCCCGCGGGCGCTGAAGCGCCCGAGAGTGGCGTGAGGAGAAAGGAGAGAGGAGATACCACAAGTGAAGGACGGCCGAGGGTGGAACCCGTGACGAGCGCAGGCTCGTGTCGTTCGCGCGGTCGCGACGCGGGCGGTGATGGTGAATGCCTCGGCCGAGACGTGGACTGCACGGGGTACTCCGCGTGAATAGAATTGGTCGATATGGAGTTCAGTGATCGTGATCTCGCTCGCCGCTTGGAACAGGCTGAAGCCGATGGCGGTGCCAGCTTTGTCGACGCGCGCAGGCGGCTCTCCCCTGATAGCGGTGCCCAGTGGATCGAGGTCGCAGGCGCGAAGGCAATGTTTGACGGCCCGAGCTCGCCGATCACACAGACGTTCGGCCTTGGGCTCGAGGCGGATCCGACCGACGACGACCTTCGGCGTCTCGAATCGTTCTTCCAGGATTTGGGGGCGCCGGTCTGTCACGAAGTCAGCCCGCTCGCAGGCGTACAGCTCGCAGGTCGCCTCTGCGACCGGGGCTATCGGCCAATCGAGGTCACGAGCGTGATGTACCAACCGCTGTCCCCGCCCGACGGACCCGCTGACGTCTCTGCGTTTCGCACGCGCGTCGTTGCGGTCAGCGAAGCAGCGCTCTGGTCCCATCTGTCTGCGCGCGGCTGGTCCGAGCATCCGAGCCTGCATGACTTCTTGCTCGGCATGGGGCAGGTCGCCGCCCTGAGCGAGGGATCGATGGCACTGGTGGCCGAGCTGGATGGCACGCCCGTGGCGACAGCCATCCTGCAGATGCCATGGCGGAGTCGCTCTGTTTGGCGGCGCATCGACTGTCCCGGAGATGCGTCGCCATGGCGCGCAGCGGGCTTTGCTCCACGCCCGCATGGAGCTGGCGGTGCAGGAGGGCTGTGACCTCGCTATGATCTGTGCGGAACCCGGCAGCGCGAGCCAGCGGACCGCGGAGCGGCACGGATTCCGGATCGCCTACACCCGCACCAAGTGGCAGCTTCTCACCCGTGATCGGACCGCCTGAGTCAGGTGGCCGATCGTATCATCTCGCAGCAGACCCCCTCACATTCACTCCTTCATCGAGGCGCTTCGGCTCTTGACGTCAGCAGGTGAGTCGAGCGTGCACACATGGAACGCGTCAAACTCGGGTCACAGGGTGCGGTCGTGTCACGATTGGGACTCGGCTGCATGGGAATGAGCGAGTTCTACGGCCCACGCGACGACCGCGAGTCCGCCGCGACCATCCTGCGCGGGCTCGATCTGGGCATCACCTTCCTCGATACGGCCGACGTCTACGGTATCGGCGACAATGAGGAGCTCGTCGGGAAAGCGATTCGCGATCGGCGAGATGAGGTCTTTCTCGCGACGAAGTTTGCGAATATCCGCGCGAAGGCCGATCCCACTCGCTGGGGGATCAGCGGCAAGCCGGAATACGTCCGCGCGGCGTGCGACGCCTCACTCAAGCGATTGGGGGTCGATTATATCGACCTCTACTACCAGCACCGCGTCGATCCGGCCACGCCGATCGAGGAGACGGTCGGTGCGATGGCGGAGCTGGTAGCGGCCGGCAAAGTGAAGTATCTGGGCCTCTCGGAAGCGTCGGCTGCGACGATCCGGCGTGCGCATGCCGTGCACCCCATCACCGCGCTGCAAACCGAGTACTCCCTCTGGGAACGGCACGTCGAAGCGGACATTTTGCCGACGGTGCGCGATTTGGGCATCGGGTTCGTCGCGTATAGCCCGCTCGGGCGCGGTTTTCTCGCGGGCCGGATCACGAAGCCGAGCGACCTCGCGGACAGCGACACACGACCGCAGCGCTTCCCGCGATTTGCGGAAGGGGCGTTCGACAAGAATCGTGCGCTCGTGGACCGACTGCAGGCCATTGCGACTCGCCGGGGCGTGACGGCCGGCCAGCTGGCATTGGCGTGGCTGGTTGCTCAGGGGCGCGACATTGTTCCCATCCCCGGTACCAAGCGCCGCGCATACCTCGAGGAAAATGCTGTCGCCGCCGACATGCAATTGACGCCTGCTCAGATCGCAGAGCTCGAAGCGGCCGTTCCGGAGAAGGAGGTCGTGGGACAGCGTTACCCGGCGCCCGCCATGCAGGCCATTGATCGCTGAGGAGTAGCGAACTTTTCTCGGAGGATTGACTCGTGCGGCTTGTGGCAGCGATCGGTTTTGGCAGTGCGATCGGCGGTATCGCGCGGTTCTTGCTTGGAAGCGCCATACAGCACCGGGCAGGCGCGGACTTCCCACTCGGCACGTTCATCATCAACGTGACCGGCAGCTTGCTGGTCGGATTCCTGTTGCGCTACGCGCTGGGAACTCCTGCGATCAGTGCCGAGCTCCGGGCCCTGTTGACGACGGGCTTTTGTGGCGGCTACACCACTTTCTCGACGTTCAGCTACGAGACCGCTGCCCTCGTCGAGGACGGTGATCACCTTCGAGCCGCGCTGTACGTCGTCTCGAGTGTGGTCGTCGGTCTCCTGGCGACCTTCCTCGGCTTCGCGGCAGCGCATGTGCTGCTCGGGTTTCAGGAGCGCGTCTAATCGGAGATCAGGACTCGTGGGACAGGGCTTGGATGTCTACATGAGGGGGAAGGGGTGGCCCCGAGTCCGGCCTCGAGCGCGTCGCGGAAGCCGGACCGGCCGGCCGCCCTCCCCGAAACGATCGTTCATCACCTGTAGATTGGGGTCAGTACCAGGATAAATTGGAACCATTACTGGCGCGGCCGCTCAGCCTGATGGGGTGCCGCGTGTCGAGACCGGTGGCGGGCACCGCGACGCGGCTCCCATTGGTTCGACTTTTCGGTGCGGCAGGGTACGACCCGCTGTGCCATCCATCCGAGGAGGTTCGATGCGCGGAGTTCTGGCCGGTCTGGCTATCGTTGGTCTTGCGAGCACGCTGGGAGCGCAGGATCCCGGCTCGGCGGTGAAGCCGGCCGACAAGAAAGTGGGCGGTAGTCCCAGCGTGGAGCTGCTGGCGCACGTCGTCACACATCCGGGGACGTGGAAGGCGGCCGACGTCGAGATGGAGCAGGATGCCGGTCGGCCGTACGTCTACGTGTCCGGCTTCGTGAACTCCGACATGCAGATCTGGGACGTGCGCGATGAGCGACATCCCAAGAAGATCTACGACTGGACGATCGAACATCCCGAGCTGCACAACGGCATCGGGGCCATGGATGGCAAGTACTTCAGGATTGGAAATCGCTACTACTACGCGCAGTCATATCAGTTTTTCCAAGGCAGCCCGGACGCTGACCTCGGGGCCGTCATCTTCGACGTGACGGGGCTGCCCGACACGAGCACCGTCAAGGTCGTCGCGCGGATTCGCTACCCTGCATCGCCGATGGGCTTCCACAACACGTTCGCGTACAAGCACTCGGACGGGCGCGTGCTCTATTTTGCCACGACGCAGCAGCCTCAAGCCCTGATCTACGATCTGGGCAAAGTGGTCAGCGGCGCCGACTCGAGCACATGGCTGATCGGCAAGGTGCCCAACCCGACGCCGTTCAAGCAGATCATGGGCGGCGGCTACCACGACTTTTACGTCGGGTACGATCCGGTCACACACCAGGACAAGTTCTACGGCGCGGGACTGGGCGGGTATTCGGTGTGGGACGTCTCGCACCCCGAGACGCCAAAGGAGATGTTCACGATCACGGGGCTTGGCTACGACGTCGCTCATACCTTTACCCCGTCGCCCGATGGCAGGTACGCGGTGACCGAGACAGAGTACCAGTATACGCCGCTGCGCATTTGGGACCTGCGCGCTGCGCAAGACTCGGCCCAGAAGGGCAAGATCAGCAACATCGATTTGCCCATCAGCGGTTGGACCGCTGACTGGCGCGATCTCTCGCACAACCACGAAGTCCGCTGGCCCTACGTCTTCGTCTCCGCGTACGAGGACGGTCTGCAGATCTTCGACCTCAGGAACCCCTTGCAGCCGAAGACCGACGGCTACTACTACACGTGCGTGACCCCCGGGACGGTGCAGGTGGCGAGTATCGCAGGCCCGCCGAAGATGCCGGGAGTCACGCCCTGCGTCCACCAGCATGGTTTTGGTGGCGGCCCGCAGAATGGTTGGCAGGCCACCAATAGCGTCGAGCAGGGCGCGTTCGGCATCGATGTGCGCAACCGCGATGGCCTCATCGTCATCTCGGACATGCGCAGTGGGCTCTGGCTCTTCCACCTGAAGGGCTTCACCGGGTGGAACGGCCACACGTACGGCATGCCAAACATCTCCAGCGTGCAGGACTACGTGCACGGCCCGGAAGGTGCGCCTCCGCCGGCGACCACGGGAGCCAACCCAGGGCAGTGATGTCCCTTGTGGGCGTTCTGTGCAGGTTCGCGGAGGGGTGGCATTCTCGCTGCAATCCCTCCGCGATCCGGCGGGCACCACACGTTGTCGCAGTGCTCGCGGCCGGCAGCCTTGTGTCGTCGGGGCCACGCCTGGGCCCGTACGACATCATGCTCTTCTCGACCGCCTCGGCGCCGTCCGCCCAAGGGCGCGCGCGACTAGTCATTGCTGAGTCGCCGTTCGGCATTGCCGTGACCCAGGACGGTCATGCTCGCTATGACGTGCAGATCACCATGTCGAAGCTTCCGGCACCGTCGACGCTGGGTGCGTACACGGCGTACGTGGCGTGGACGACGACCCCGGACCTGCAGCAGTGGGTTCGTCTGGGGGCCGTGTCGAACGGAACGACCACCGTGGGATCCGTCGACTTCAACAAGTTTATTCTCGTGATCGCCGCCGCCCACGATTCGGCCTCGACGTCGCACGATGGCCCGACGGTGATGCACGGGACGTCCCCGAGTGGCTGGCTGCAACAGATGATGACGGCGCCGGTCTTCCACGGCGTCAACTGATGAGAACACTGCGCCTGGCGCTGCTCGCGGGCGCCGTAAGCGGTGTCGCCGTCAGCGCGTCCGCGCAGCAAGCCCCAGGAACCACGTCGAGTCCCCCCAGTCAGATGCCGGGTATGGCGGGGATGTCTGGGAAGTCTGCCGACACGAGCACGCATGCCGCGCGGCCACCCGCGACGATGTCGATGCCGATGATGGGTAGCGGCGAAATGACGATGCCGATTCCGATGCCGCCCGGGATGCCAATGATTCCCGGACTCGTGGGGCTGACACCGCCCGTCACGCCGTTCTTGCCGGGTGCGGGACTCGATCCGATGCGGCTGGCCGCGGTGAAGCCCACGGCGGTCGTCCGGCTCAAAGACGGCGACACGTTGGATCTGACGGCAACCTTCGTCCGCCGCACGGTCGAAGGACACGCGTTCGTGATGTACGGGTTCAATGGCGAGGTCCCGGGACCGCTCATTCGCGTGCCTCAGAACGCCACGGTCGTCGTTCGGTACCACAATCAGATCGACATGCCGAGCAGCGTGCACTGGCATGGCATTCGTCTCGACAACCCCAACGACGGCGTGCCCGGAGTGACCCAAGAAGCAGTGGCACCCGGAGCGAGCTTCGTGTACCGGGTGCATTTCCCCGATGCCGGGGTCTACTGGTACCACCCGCACGTCCGCGAGGACATTCAGCAGGCGATGGGGCTCTTTGGCAACGTGCTCGTCGATGCGCCGGATCCGGACTACTACTCGCCCGCCAATCAGGAGCAGATGCTCGTCCTCGATGACCTGCTCGTACACGCCGACTCACTCATTCCGTTTGGCAAGGAAGGGCCGGACTACGCGTTGATGGGCCGCGTCGGCAACACTCTTTTTGCGAACGGACAAACGCGCGACACCGTGCGGACACACGCCGGCGACGTCGTCCGGTTCTACATGACCAACGTCGCCAGCTCGCGCACCTTCAACATCTCCTTCGTCGGCGCGCCGATGAAGGTGTTGGCGTCGGACGTGAGCCGCTATGAGCATGAGGCGCGGGTCCCGAGCGTCGTCCTCGCCCCCGCCGAGCGGTATGTAGCCGAAGTACGCTTCGAGCACCCGGGCCAGTATGTCATGGTCAACTCGGTGCAGGCGATCAACCATTTCAAGGGAGAGTTTGAACCCGAGGTCGATACCTTGGGTGTAGTCCTGGTCGACTCCGCGGCCGCGGCGCCGGACTATGCGCCGCAGTTCGCGACGCTTCGCACCAACGACGCAGTCGTGCACGACATTGACCGCTACCGCGCGTACTTCGCCAAGCCGCCCGACAAGCGATTCACGCTGACGCTTGCTGTGACCGCCCTTCCGCTCGCGACCGTGCAGTTCATGGATATCGATACCGCGTATTACGCGCCGGTCGAGTGGATCGACGGCATGCCCGACATGAACTGGCTGTCAACGAGCAAGCAGGTGCGGTGGATCATCCGCGACGACTCCACCGGCAAGGAAAACATGGATATCGACTGGCACGTGCCGCAGGGGTCAGTCGTGAAGGTGCGGATCTTCAACGACAATACGTCATTCCATCCCATGCAACACCCGATGCACCTGCACGGGCAACGCATGCTCGTGATTGCGCGTGACGGGGTGCCAATACACGACCTCGTGTGGAAGGACACGGTGATCATTCCCGTCGGCGCGACCGTCGATCTCCTCGTCGACGCATCCAATCCCGGCGCCTGGATGATGCACTGCCATATCGCGGAGCATTTGGGATCGGGGATGATGGCGGTGATGCATGTGGATGCTAGACGTTAGATGTTGGACGTCAGACGTTGGAGACAAACCTCGAGGGCCAGCCACAGGTTGCGTAGCTGGCCCTAACGTTTTTTTCTAACGTCCAACGTCTAACGTCCCGTAGTCTGAATATTCACCACATGCGTCCCGCCGGCCTGCGGCGAGAACACCAGGAGACTCACCACACCATTGGTCGCATGCTCGATCGCTCCGCGCAGGTCCTGGATCGAGTGCAGTGGCTTTTCCGATCCGGGGCCGAGCGCGGCTTCGATGATATCGCCCGGTGCCAGCCCGGCCGTCGCTGCCGGTCCCGTTGGGTCGACCTGACGGACGAGTAGGCCTGTCGTGCCGTTGGGAAGCTGGAGTTGATTTGCTACCTCTGGGGTCACCGGGATGACCGCGACGCCCAGGTGCGTGGCACCCGAGTTCGAGCCCCCGCTGTTGCTCGCGGTCTGTTGGTCTTTCGGTGGTTCGCCCAGGGTCACCTGTGCGCTCCGTTGCTGTCCGTAGCGGTGGAGTTCGAGCGTGACCGCCGCGCCTGGCTGGAAGCCGAAGATCATGCGCTGCAGCGACGACACTTGGTCAATGCTCTTGCCGTCGACGGCGGTAATGATGTCGCCCGGATGAACGCCCGCCTTCGCGGCGGGCCCGCCCGAGGAGACCCCGCCGACAAGAACGCCTTGGATCTCCTTGAGGCCGGCCGCACGGGCGTCGGCTGGAGTGACGTCCTGGACCGTGACACCCAGGATCGCGTGCCGGACCCGGCCATACTTCCGCAGGTCCTCCATCACGATGCGCGCGATGCTGATAGGAACGGCAAACCCGTAGCCTGCGAAGCTGCCGGTCGGGCTCGCAATCGCCGAGTTGATGCCGATGACCCGACCACTCATGTCGACGAGCGGACCGCCGGAATTGCCAGGATTGATGACGGCATTGGTCTGAATGAAGTCGACGATCGCGTATCGGTCGTTGAACAGCCCCCGCAGTTCGCGATTGCGGCCTTTGGCGCTGACGATACCGGAGGTCACCGTGAAGTTGAGACCCAGCGGGTTGCCGACGGCCATGACTGCGTCTCCAACTTGTGTCGTGCTGTCATTGCCGAGCGGCAGGGTGGGGAGACCCGTCGCGTCGATCTTGATGAGGGCGACGTCCGTCGCGGGATCGTGGCCGATCACCTTGGCCGTAAAGATCCGCCGATCGGGCAACCCGACCGTGAGGCGTTCCGAGCCCTCGACCACATGATTGTTTGTGAGGATGTAGCCGTCGCTCGAGACGATGAATCCAGTCCCGAGGGCGCCCCGGGGCCCTTCGTCCTGCGGCGGTCCGAAGCCCGGCGGCAAGAACCCAGGGGGCAGGCCGGGAGGGCCTTGTCCCCCGTTGCTCGCCACCTGGTTGCTGTCAGGACCGATCAGCGATTGAATGGCGACCACCGCTGGCGTGACCTGCCTGGCCAACGGGGCGAGGCTGGCGATCCCGCCGGGCGTACTGGGCGTCTCGGCACTGGCGTATCGCGGCGCGAGCGACTCGGCGACCTCGCCGGCCGCCATTGCCAGGTGATTGGGTGAGGAATGAGAGTCGCGGCAGGCCACAAGGGCGCTGGCGGCGACAAGTGAAATCAGCGGCATGACACCGCAAATCCTGATGGCTGGCGAGCGCATTTGACCTCCGGCCGGAGCGCCTCGATCGCCGTACATATGCAAGAGTCGGACGATGAGGGCGGGGCGCGGCAGAACTGGCAGGCGGTCTCCCAGCCGCGCCGAAACGACCGCCCGGAGGGAGTCCGGCCTCAGCGTGCTCAGCAGTTTGCTGGTCTGGGGCGTAACGTTTAGTGTCGCGCTCGCGTACAGGTGGAAGCAAACGCTGTCCGGACGGGTGATGTCGAAGCCAGGACAATCTCAACGCGAGTGCAACGACGGCTGCCAGCCCAGTCATGGGTGTCTAATCTGTTGCCCGGACAGGTTTTCCCATGTACGGACTCGCGCCCCCCCCGCTTACCACGTCTGTGTCCGATCGTTACTATTTTTTCCTCGGAGAGCATTCTCACGGGGCCGCTTGGTTTGGCGCGCCCTCACCGGACAATTGGTGCAATGACACAATCATTGATTCGCGGGGCCGCTGCAGCCCTGCTCACAGGATCCCTGGCCGCGTGCGCCGGCCACCAGCAGCAGACCGTACAGACGGCCCCGCAGCCGTCGTCGTCAGCCGCCACCCAGAGCGAAGCCGCAGCGATGGCTCAGGCTCGCAAGGACAGCGTTACGCGCCCGTATACGAAGGCTGATATCGATTTCATGACGGGCATGATCGCCCACCACGGCCAGGCGATCACGATGGCCAAGTGGGCGCCCACCCATGGGGCGAGCCCATCGATCCAGACGCTATGCGCGCGGATCATCAACGCCCAGAACGACGAGATTCATTTGATGCAGGCGTGGCTGCGTGACCGAGGGGCGCCGATCCCGCAGCCCGACCCTGACGGGATGTCGGTTTCGATGAATGGCATGCACATGCCAATGATGATGGCCGGCATGCTGACTGCGGAGCAGATGAAGCAGTTGGATGCCGCCCATGGCCCGGACTTCGACCGGCTGTTCCTGACTGGGATGATCCAGCACCACGAGGGCGCCGTGACGATGGTGCATGACCTGTTCGAGACCTACGGCGCCGGCGAAGACGAGCTGATTTTCAAGTTGGCTTCGGACATCAACATTGATCAGACCACCGAGATCGCGCGCATGCAGCGCATGCTGTTCATGATGTCGGTCGCTGGCCCCGCGGGAGCCGCCTCCCAATCGTCGCAATGAGTCACGTACCCCAGACGTCCGCCCCGCTCTACACCCTCCCTCAAAAGGATTCAACCATGGCTTCCCTGTACCGGGCTAGCCGTTGGATGCGGCGCGCTGTCGCCGGCAGGCCAGCGGGAACGGCGTGGTTCGCCGTCGCCGCGTTGGCTGCCGCGGCCTGCGCACACCCCAACGCATTGACGGGCACACCCTCACCGTCGAATACCGCGAACAAAGAGAACATCGCTGGCATGTGCGCGGTCGATAACTGTGATCGCTCGTCCGTTGCGCCGAACCCCGATCCGCGGGTCGGTCTGAAGGCTGGTCTCTGGGACGCCGGAGAGGCCGAGTGGAACATGCACCTCGTGTCCAACAGCCGGCCGACCGAGGGTTTTCAAGGGAAGACGAACTCGGATCTCGCGTTCCTCGGCAACTACGTCATTCAAGGGAGCTACAACGGCTTCCAGGTGTGGGACATTACGGACCCGGCGCATCCGACGCTCAAGACGGCCTACGTGTGTCCGGCGTCGCAGAGTGACGTGTCCGTCTACAAGAATTTGCTCTTCGAGTCGGCCGAGGCACCCACCGCGCGACTCGACTGCGGTACTAATGCGCCCAAAGACACCGTGAGCATGGCGCGCCTGCGCGGCATCCGGATCTGGGATATCAGCGACATCATGCACCCCAAGGACATCGCCAACGTCCAGACCTGCCGAGGCTCGCACACGCACACATTGTTGGTCGATCCGAAGGATCCCGACGACGTCTACGTCTATATCTCCGGTTCGGCGGGAGTTCGGTCGCCGTCTGAATTGGCGGGGTGCGTCAGCGCCAGTCCTGACCAGGATCCCAACTCGGCAAAATTCCGCATCGAGGTCATCAAAGTCCCGCTCGCGCATCCCGAGCAGGCCGCGATCGTGAGCTCGCCGCGCATCTTCGAGGGGCTGGCGCAGGTCCCGTCGCACGGCCTCGCGCCGCAGGATATCGCCGATGTTGCCAAGGCCCGCGCCACCGGCGGGTTTGTCGCAAGCTTCGGCGGCGGGCAGCCGCAGGTCATGAACGGGCGCTTCGTCAACCCGGTCCTCGATAGCATTGCCAAGCAGAATGGCCGTTCCGCGCCGAACGGGGCCGACAGCGCGTTCGTGCGCGAGCACCTGCAAGAGATCGTCAACCGGCGGTTTGCGATCCAGGGGCCGCGTATCCTTGGCACGAGCTGCCACGACATCACGGTCTACCCACAGATCGGCCTTGCGGGTGGCGCGTGCGAAGGACACGGTCTCCTGCTCGACATCAGCGACCCGACTCACCCGGTGCGCCTCGATGCAGTCGCCGACTCGAACTTCTCGTACTGGCACTCGGCCACCTTCAACAACGACGGGACGAAGATCCTGTTCTCCGACGAGTGGGGCGGTGGTGGCGCGCCCAAGTGCCGCGCGAGCGACCCGCGTGATTGGGGCGCTGACGCGATCTTCACGATTGTGAACCACAAGATGGTGTTCCAGAACTATTACAAGCTTCCCGCTCCGCAGACGGCACAGGAGAACTGTGTCGCCCACAATGGCTCGCTGATCCCGATCCCGGGCCGCGACGTGATGGTCCAGGCATGGTATCAGGGTGGCATATCGGTCTTCGATTGGACCGATCCCAAACACCCCACGGAGATCGCGTTCTTCGACCGCGGGCCGGTCGACTCCACCCGCATGGCAAGCGGCGGCTCCTGGTCCGCCTACTGGTACAACGGCTACATCATCAGCTCCGAGATCGCTCGTGGACTCGACATCCTCGAGCTGAAGCCGAGCGTTCTGCTCTCGCAGAATGAGATCGCTGCTGCCAAGACCGTGAAGTTCGATGAGTTCAACACGCAGGGACAGCCGGCGCTGGTGTGGCCGACGACGTTCGTGCTGGCCGGTGCGTACCTCGACCAGCTCGAGCGGTCGAAGGGGTTGAGCTCCGGCCAGATCTCCTCTGCGCGTGGTAGCCTTGCGAGTGCAGAGAAAGAGACTGGCACTGCCCGGCGTGATGCGCTCACGCAGCTTGCGACGCAGTTGGATGGTGATGCACAGAATTCGACCGACGCCGCCAAGGTCCGGAAGCTCTCGGGTACCGTCCGCGATCTGGCGTCGACAGCCACCGCCGCCTCGAACTGAGCCTGGCCGAGCACGCTGCCGAATCTTCGGACGCCAGTGCGCCGTACTTGTTGACGCGCGCACTGGCGCCCGACCTGGGCCCATGTGGCCGTGTTGCTTTACACCTCTTTCCTTCAAGGATCAACAATGGGCCCCGCATCTCTCTTTGACCGCGCGCCGCGGCTGACGGCCGCGTCGGCCGGCCATTCGGTGGTGCTATCGCTCGCCGCGCTGGCGCTCACAGCGTGCGCGCACTCGATGGCATCGACAGGCGGCACGTCGCCCGCGCCCGCGGCCGACATGTCCATGACGGCACCCAACCCGGACCCGCGTGTCGGCCTCAAGGGTGGCATTCTGGGACGCTGGTACCGCCGAGTGGAACATGCACCTGCTCTCCAACACCCGGCCATCGGAAGGATTCGACGGCAAGACCAACTCGGACATGGCGTTCTACGGCAACTACGTCATTCAGGGGAGCTACAACGGGATTCAGGTCTGGGACATCTCCAATCCCGCCCACCCGACGCTCAAGAAGGCGTTTGCCTGTCCTGCGTCCCAGAGCGACGTCTCGGTCTACAAGAATCTCATGTTCCAGTCCGCCGAGTCGGAGTCGGCCAGGCTGGACTGCGGAGCCCAAGCGCCCAAGGACACTGTGAGCACGGAACGCTTGCGTGGCCTGCGCATCCTGGACATCACCGACATCTCGAACCCGAAACCGATCACCACGGTTCAGACGTGTCGTGGCTCGCACACGCACACGCTGCTGGTCGATCCCAAAGACCCGGACAATGTCTACGTCTACATCTCCGGCTCGGCGCCCATCCGCCCGGCGAGCGAGCTGCCGGGCTGCGTGAGGGTCGCCCCCTCCAAGGACCCGAACTCCGCGCTCTTCCGCATCGAGGTCATCAAGGTGCCGCTCGCCCACCCGGAGCAGGCTGCTATCGTCAGTTCGCCCCGCATTTTCAACGACCTCGGACAGGTGGGCTCGCACGGACTCAGCCCGGAGGAAAAGGCCGAGGTAGCCAAGGGCGCCTTCGTTGCCGATATGATGGGCGAGAAGATGATCATCCCATCGGGCTTCATTAACGTGCTACTCGACAGCATGGTCAAGGCTCGCGGAGGATCAGGCGCGCCGACCGCCGCTGACAGCCAGGCCCTTCGGGATGCGATCCCGGGCATGGTTGCAAAGATGATGGGCGACGCGCCGGGCTTGGGTACGAGCTGCCACGACATCACCGTCTACCCGCAGATTGGTCTGGCGGGTGGCGCGTGCGAGGGGCACGGTCTGCTCCTCGATATCAGCAATCCGACGAATCCTGTCCGCATCGACGCGGCCGCCGATACCAACTTCTCGTACTGGCACTCGGCCACGTTCAACAACGACGGGACGAAGCTGCTGTTCTCCGACGAGTGGGGTGGCGGTGGAGCACCCAAATGTCGCGCCACCGACCCGAAGGAGTGGGGTGCCGACGCGATCTTCACGATTGAGAACCGCAAGCTCGTCTTCCAGAGCTATTACAAGTTGCCGGCACCGCAGACCGCGCAAGAGAACTGCGTCGCGCATAACGGATCACTCATCCCAGTGCCCGGCCGCGACATCATGGTGCAGGCCTGGTATCAGGGCGGCGTCTCCGTGTTCGACTGGACGGACGCGAAGCACCCGAAGGAAATCGCCTTCTTCGATCGTGGTCCAGTGGACTCCACGCGCATGGAAATGGGCGGTAGCTGGTCGGCGTATTGGTACAACGGCGTCATTGTGAGCTCTGAGATTCGCCGCGGCCTGGACATCTTCGAGCTCCGCCCCAGCGGACTCCTCTCGCAGAACGAGATCAACGCCGCGAAGTCGGTGCGCTTCGACGAGTTCAATACGCAGGGACAACCGAAGCTGGTGTGGCCCGCGAGCTTCGTGCTCGCTGGCGCGTACGTCGACCAGCTCGCGCGCTCGAATGGTCTGCCGGCTGACCAGATTTCCGGCATCCGCCAGTCGCTGGCGAGCGCCGAGAAAGGCTCGGGCGCTGCACGGCGTGATGCGTTGAACAAGCTGGCGTCGCAACTGGATGGCGATGCGTCGAGCGCCGCCGACGCTGCCAAGGTTCGCACGCTGGCCAGTACGGTTCACGAACTGGCCTCCAACTCATAACGGAGCAGGATACACGTATGGTTTGCTTCCACCGTTCGAGCCGCCGATTGCTCGGCGCCAAGTCTGGTCTCTCGCTCTTGGCGGCGAGTAGCGCGTTCGTCGTCTCCGGTTGCATGTCTGGCGGCGGCTCGCACGCTGGAAGGCCTCCGGCACCGCAGGCGAACATGTCCATGACGCCGCCCAATCCCGATCCGCGCGTTGGGCTCCACGCTGGGCTCTTCAACGCCGGGCAGGCGGAGTGGAACATGCACCTCATGTCCAACTCTCGTCCCACGGAACAATTTGCCGGGAAGACGAACTCCGACCTGGCGTTCATCGGCAACTATGCGATTCAGGGCAACTACAACGGCATTCAAGTTTGGGATATCTCGAATCCGAGTCACCCAACCCTGAAGACGGGATGGGTCTGTCCAGCCAATCAGGGCGACGTCTCGGTCTACAAGAACCTCTTGTTCGTGTCTGCCGAAGCGCCGACCGCGCGGATCGACTGCGGGACCGAAGCGCCCAAGGATACCGTCAGCCAGGAGCGGCTGCGCGGCATCCGGATCGTCGACATCAGCGACATTGCGCATCCCAAGTCGATCACGACCGTGCAGACCTGCCGCGGCTCGCACACGCACACCTTGGTGGTCGATCCGAAGGATCCCGACAACGTCTACGTGTATGTCTCCGGTTCGGCGGGAGTTCGGTCGCCATCTGAGCTGGCAGGGTGCGTCAGTGCGAATCCTGACCAGGATCGCAACTCGGCAAAATTCCGCATCGAGGTCATCAAAGTCCCGCTCGCGCATCCCGAGCAGGCCGCGATCGTGAGCTCGCCCCACATCTTCGAGGGCTTGAGCGACGCGCCGACGCACGGACAGGCCTCCGCAGACGTCGCAGCGACAGCCGCCTTGCACGCCAAGGGTGAGTTCACCGCGATGGTCTTCGGCGACGCCGAGGTCATCCCGTCCGAGATGATCAACCCCGTCCTCGACAGCATGGTCAAGGCGCGTGGCGGAAGCGGGCCGCCGACCGCGGCCGACAGCGCGAACCTCCGCGCCGCGTTGCAGGGAATGGTCGACAAGATGGTCGTCGCGGACTGCCCGGGTTGTAAAGCGGGGGGCAACGGCATCACGGCCACGTCATGCCACGACATCACGGTCTATCCGCAGATCGGGCTGGCGGGCGGGGCGTGCGAGGGATTTGGCATGCTCCTCGACATCAGTGATCCGGCGCACCCCACACGGCTCGATGCGGTCTCGGACTCCAACTTCTCGTACTGGCATTCGGCGACGTTCAGCAACGATGGCACGAAGCTGCTCTTCTCCGATGAGTGGGGTGGCGGCGGCGCGCCGAAATGCCGCGCGACCGACCCGCACAACTGGGGCGCTGACGCGATCTTCACGATCGTCGACCGAAAGCTCGTGTTCCAGAACTATTACAAAATGCTGGCGCCACAGACTGCACAGGAGAATTGCGTCGCGCACAACGGCTCGCTCATCCCGATCCCAGGACGCGACGTGATGGTGCAGGCATGGTACCAGGGCGGCGTGTCGGTGTTCGAATGGACGGACCCCAAGCACCCCACCGAGATCGCGTTCTTCGATCGTGGGCCGGTCGACTCGACCAAGCTCGCCGACGGCGGGTTCTGGTCCGCGTACTGGTATAATGGCTACATCGTCGGGTCGGAGATTGCCCGCGGTCTCGACATCCTCGAGTTGCGACCGAGCGGCTGGATCTCGCAGAACGAGCTCGATGCGGCGAAGACCGTGCGATTCGACGAGTTCAACACGCAGGGCCAGCCGAGATTCGTCTGGCCGGCGAGCTTTGCGTTGGCGCGCGCCTATCTCGACCAGCTCGCGCGATCGAACGGGCTGCCTGCCGACCAGATCGACGCGGCGAGGAAGTCGCTTGCCAGCGCTGAGAAGGCGAGCGGCGGCGGTCGGCGCGACGCGCTCACGCAGTTGGCAACACAGCTGGATGGCGAAGCCCAATCGGCAGCGGACGCGGGAAAGGTCCACAAGCTCGCGTCCAGCGTCCGCGACCTGGCAACGACTTCCACGGCGTCTGTGTCGAACTGAGCACCGATCCGACCCCTTCATGCGAGATTCGTCTATGTCATCCGCCCAATGTCCGAGCTTCTCCCTCCGCGGGTCCAACACCGCTGGCAGTTGGTGGTCGCTGGTACTGGCGGCGAGCGCTGTTGCGGTTACGGCGTGTGCTCACTCCGCAGCGACACCGGCCGGTACCGCGCCGGCACCGCAGGCCGAGCTTTCGATAGCGCCCCCGAACCCCGATCCGCGTTCGGGACTCAAGGGCGGTCTTTGGGATGCCGGCCAGGCCGAGTGGAACATGCACCTCGTTTCCAACACACGCCCTTCCGAGATGGCCAAGGGGAACTCCGACCTGGCGTTCATCGGCAACTACGCGATCCAGGGGGGCTTCAACGGCGTGCAGATCTGGGACATCTCGGACGCGGCGCATCCGACCCTGAAGACGGCGTACGTGTGTCCGGCTTCCCAGAGCGACGTATCGGTCTACAAGAACCTCATGTTCGTCTCGGCTGAGGCTCCGACCGCACGCATTGACTGTGGGGCCGCCGGCGTCAAGGACACGGTGAGCGAAGAGCGACTTCGTGGCCTTCGGATCGTGGACATCAGCGACATCACGCACCCGCGAACGGTCGCGACCGTCCAGACCTGCCGTGGCTCGCACACGCACACGCTGGTGGTCGATCCGAAGGATCACGATAACGTCTACGTCTACATATCGGGTTCCTCGTTCGTGCGCTCTCCAAACGAGTTGGCCGGCTGCGTGAGCGCCAACCCGGACCAGGACCCCAATTCGGCGAAGTTTCGCATCGAGGTGATCAAGATTCCGCTCGCGCATCCCGAGCAGGCGGCAATTGTGAGCTCCGCTCACATCTTCAATGACCTGACCGTAGCGCCTATTCACGCGGAAACGCCGGTCGAGCGCGACGCGGCAGCGGCCGCGCGTGCCAGGGGCGAGTTCACAGCCAAGGTAATATGGGACGAGGAAGTCTTCCCGTCGGCAATGATCAATCCATTGCTCGACAGCCTCGTGAAGGCACGCGGCGGCACCGGGGCGCCAACTGCCGCCGACAGCGCGACCCTTCGAGCGTCACTGCAGCAAATCATTGACAAGCGGTATCAGGCCATGATGCCGGGGATCATGCCGAACGGAGGCGGTATCACGGCGACCTCGTGTCACGACATCACGGTCTATCCGCAGATCGGCCTGGCCGGGGGCGCCTGTGAGGGCTACGGCATGCTCCTCGACATCAGCGACGTCCAGCACCCCGAACGACTCGCTGCCGTGTCCGACTCGAACTTCTCCTACTGGCACTCGGCCACGTTCAACAACGGCGGTACGAAGCTCCTTTTCTCCGACGAGTGGGGCGGTGGTGGCGCGCCGAAGTGCCGGGCCACCGATCCGAAGAACTGGGGCGGCGACGCGATCTTCACCATTGAGAATCACAAGCTGGTGTTTCAGAGCTACTACAAGCTGCCAGCGGCTATCTCGAAGTTCGCGAACTGCGTGGCGCACAACGGGTCGCTGATCCCGATCCCGGGTCGTGACGTCATGGCGCAGGCCTGGTACCAGGGCGGCGTTTCGGTCTTCGACTGGACGGACCCCAAGCATCCCACCGAGATTGCGTATTTCGATCGGGGCCCGATCGACACCACGCGGCTCTCCGGCGGCGGGTACTGGTCGACATACTGGTATAATGGCTACATCGTCGGTTCCGAGATTCGCCGCGGTCTGGACATCCTCGAGCTCAAGCCGAGCGCCTGGGTCTCGCAGAACGAGATCGACGCAGCCAAGTCGGTGCACTTCGACGAGTTCAACACACAGGGGCAGCCACAGCTCGTCTGGCCGACGACGTTCACCCTGGCGCGTGCCTACGTCGATCAACTCGAGCGGTGGAAGGGCTTCGACGCCGGTCAGGTCGCGGCGGCCCGTAAGGCGCTGGCGAACGCCGAAAAGGCCAGCGGTGGAGCGCGCCGCGATGCGTTGACGCAGCTCGCGACACAATTGGATGCCGAGGCGCAGGCGTCGTCTAATACGGCCAAGGTGCAGACGTTGGCGAAGACGGTGCGCGATCTGGCGGGAAGCTAGACGTTGGTGGTTGGACGTTAGACGTTGGAAGACAAACTTCGAGGGCCAGCCACGGTGCATCGGGCTGGCCCTCGAGTTTGTTCTCCAACGTCTAACGTCCAACGTCCAATGTCCAACGTCTAGCCCCTCGGATGCGCCTTCGTAGGCACAAACAACGCCGAGTCCAGCACCACGTTCGTCTGCACCTCCGAGTATTCCTCCTGCTGGCGGAGCTTGCCGTCGCTGTAGAACTCGACGCGCTCCGATAGCCACCCGCCGCTAGGCATTTCCACGTAGTTCTCGAAGCGGGTGTCGTTGGTCTTGGTGGAATCCTTGCCTCCTGCAGGGCCGAGCGCTCGCACAAACAGCAGGCGATCCTTGTCGATCCAGATCTGGCGCGAAGTCGTGTCGCCGGCTGCCGCGCCGATCACGTACACGGGTCGGCCCTCCCACGTGTCTTCGTGGACGGGCGTCATCGAGTACTTCTCCGCACGGAGTGCCGACACGGTCTGATCGACCGGTTGCCGATACACATCGAACCCGATGGTGAGGAGGTAGTTGCCGCCGGCGTGGCGTCCAATGCTGTCGGGGTAGACGATATAGGTCGAGTCGTTTGCGAAGATGATCGTGAGGTTGCCCTTCCTGCGCGCCATGTCGATGCGGAGCCTGCCCGGCACCATCGCCTTCTCGTGCCAGGTCTCGATGGCCATGGTGTCTGCTGGCGTCCGAAGCGTCGTCTTCTGCGTGAAAGTCAGCGTGTTGTACCAGGTGCTCGCGTACTTGTCGTGCATCGCGCTGAGCACGTCTTCGCCGGTTTGCGGCGTGGCTGGAGCCGACGCGGACGCCGCAGGCGGAGTTCCCTGGGTGGATTGGCCTGACTGACAGCCAGTCACGGCGACAGCAAGCACGGCAGTGACCACGGTTGCCTGGATTCGATGCACATCGGCGCGGGATGAGAGCATGAGGAGTTTTCAGCGGTGAGTGGGGAGGTGGAGGCCTTCGACACGCGGACGAGGCTGTACGTTGCCCGCTCAGGCACCATACCGGTAGGGGCGACGTTATCGCGTCGCCGCTTTTGGACCGTCCGCTCAGGCTCGCCAATCGGCGGGCAGGGGCGACGCAATGCGTCGCCCTTCAGCACCGCCCGTCAATCCTCCCCCGCGCGGCGCCGTTCCACCCAATACCACGATACCAACGCCGGCACGCCCAACAGAAGCTGCCGAACGCGGCGTGCGAGGGACAGCGCCAGGGCGACCTGAGGGCTGAGTCCCAATGCGGCGCCGAACAGCAGAAAGCTCCCCTCTTGCGTGCCGAGGCCCGCCGGTACGAGGAACAGCGCGCTCTGCACCGCGTTTGTCATGCTCTCGAGCACGATGGCCCCGCGGACGGTGGCGGGGGCGCCGACGATTCGCAGCATCACCCATGGCTCGAGCGACTGGAGGAAAAAACCCGCCAGTTGCCAGGCGCCACAGGCGGCCAGCGCCCGACGGTCGGAAAAGAGCCGCTCGAGCGCGTCATGGAATTTTGCAGCGCCAGCATCGGTGGACTCCCGAGTGGCACCCCCGAGCCGCTCCACCACGCGGAGTGCGAGGCCAAATACGCGACGTCCCCACCGGCGCACGACGAAGACGAACGCCGGCAGAGCTACGACGCTTACGACGAGTGCGATGAAGACGAGCCGGACCGGCCCTCCCCCCATCGCACCCGCCCTCGATTGGGCCACCAGCAGCGCCAAGCCCGCTGCGGCGAACACGGCCTGCGCGGCGATCGTCAGCGACAGCTCGACGATCACACTGGCACTGGCACGTTCGACCGGCACCTGGCGTCGGACGAGCAGGCGAACGCCCACGACCTCACCACCGATCCGCGCGACTGGCAACAGCCCCGCCACGGCCTCACGGACAATCGCCCCCCAAGTGAGGTAGACGCTACCGGGCCGGTCCGCTCCGGCCAGCAGGCTGCCCCACGCCATGCCATAGCACGCAAGCGGCACGACATGCACCGGCACCAACCAAAGCAGTCGCCAACCGGCCACACCGAGCAGCTGCAACACCTGAGGCAGCCCGCTGCGGACGAGCAAGGTGACGGCGAGGCCGAGGCCGATCGCGCCGACCACCCACGCGATCTCGCGGGCGCGAGTCGAGGATCTGCGCTGACCTGAGGAGTGTGGCAGTGAAACTGCCCTCGAAGTGAACGCGTAACGAGACGGAATCGAGCGAGTGTCGCCAGTGCCTCCGTCTGCTTGACGTCGGTAAGGTTAGTAAGGCGATCGATCTGGGGCACGGGCGCTGGGTGAAGCGGGGAGGGGCGAAGCGATGGCGTCGACGTTTCAGGGCGCACTCCTAATCATCGTGACGAGCTTGGCCATCGCCTCACTGGGCTACGTTGCCGCCTGCGTCGTCGTGACTTTCGCATGGGGCCGACGGGCCCGGGGCGCCGCGTCCGAGATGCCGGCGCTGTCGGTCCTCAAGCCTCTCTGCGGAGCAGAGCCTTATCTCGAAGCCAATCTTCGATCGTTTTGTCGCCAAAGCGGCCCAGGGATAGAGATTCTTTTCGGCGCCCGGGACCCAGCTGATCCAGGTCTCGCGATCGCACGCCGCGTGGTGGCCGACTACCCGGCAGTTGACGCCCAGTTTGTCGACGGCGCGCCCGTGCTCGGCTTGAACGCGAAAGTGAACACTCTGGCGCGGCTGGCATCGCTGGCGAAGAACGAGCTGCTCCTCATCGCGGACAGCGACACGTGGGTCGGCCCGGGCGACCTGGCGCGCACCGTCGCGCCTCTTCGCGACCCCGCTGTGGGCGTCGTGAGCTGCCTCTTCCGCGGTCGTCCCACCAATACCTTCTGGTCTCGCCTTGGCGCCCTGGGGATCAATGAGTGGTTCATGCCCTCGGTGCTGGTTTCCCGCGCGCTCCAGTCGCCGGCATACTGCTCGGGCCCGGTGGTCGCGATCCGACGCGACGTCTTGAACGCGGTAGGCGGGTTCGTGGCACTCGCGCCGATGCTGGCGGACGACTACGAGCTAGGGGCTCGCGTTCGTCAACTCGGGTATCGCAGCGTCATTGCGGAGTGCGAAGTGACCGTGACGGTGCATGAGCGCACCTGGACGGATCTCCTTCGCCACGAGTTGCGCTGGCTGCGGACGATCCGCACGGTAGCCCCGCTGGGGCATGCATGCTCGGCCCTGACATACGCGCTCCCGATCACACTCATCGCGGCGCTGGTGGCGCGGATGGCGCCGTGGTCCATCGCCCTCGTGGCCCTGGCCGTGCTCCTGCGTACTGCGGTTCACGCGATCGTTGCGTCCTGGCGGACGGCAGACGCACCGGACCGAAGGCGTGCAGCAATCTGGATGGTGCCTCTGCGTGACATCATCTCGTTCGCGATGTGGCTCGCGAGCTATGCCAGTCGAAGGATCACATGGCGGGGACGCACGATGTGGGTCGGTTCGGATGGTCTGCTTCGTCCCACCGCTAGTCCGCCGCGCCGGAAAAGCTCCGCCGGTCGTTTCCGAGCAACCGGGCTCCAGTCGCCAGCCGCTTAGGGTTCAACGGCGCGAATGGAACCGCCGCCATCGCGCCGAGCTCGCGACGTGATAGGCAGATTGCAAGGCGCTCAAACACCATAGTTTACCAGCCGCGCTTTCATGTAGAGTGTAAAGGCGGTGCGTCCATACGGACGTCGGCAACTGCCTCGCGCCAACGCCCCTCGCGTCACCCATGGCACCCTCGAAACGCGGCGGGGCATTCCGACACTCGCCCGCACGTGCCATGATTGGCAGCGCCGGAAGCCGACCAGGCAACGGCTGGTTGTTAGCGCCTCACACCCAATGGAGTGTAGATGATCCGCCACACGATCTGTCTCGGCCTCGTCGCCCTGGCCGCCGCCGGTTGTGGGAATAACGCCGGTTCGACGTCCAGTTCCCGCGCGTTCACGCTGCGCGCGGTCATGGTCCCGGTGCGCGATGGTGTGCACTTGCAGACGGTGATCCTCACGCCGGTCCATCAGAATGGGCCGCTCCCGATCTTGTTCACGCGCACACCCTACGGCGTCCCCGATAGCGCGCCGGACAGCATGCCCGAACACCTCAAAGAGCTTGCAAAAGACGGCTACATCTTTGTCGTCCAGAATCTGCGAGGGCGGTTCAAGTCGGAAGGCCACTTCAGTCTTTCATCTTCTGGTCGCGTCGACCTCAAGGACCCCAAGGCGACGAGCGAGACCACCGACGCCTACGACACCATTGATTGGCTGATCAAGAATGTCCCGAACAACAACGGGAAGGTCGGGATGTTCGGCGTGTCGTACGACGGGCTCACGACCGCGATGACATTGCTTCAGCCACACCCCGCGCTCAAGGCGATCAGTGAGCAGGCGTCCCCTGTCGACCAGTGGATGAACGACGACATGCACCGCTATGGTGCCCTCCGCGAGAGCTACAATTTCGAGTACGCAGTCATGGAGGAGGCCAGCGACACCGAGAACACCCATTTCACCTTCAACACATACGACACGTACGCCTGGTATCTGAACCTTGGGCCGTTGTCCAACGCGGATACCAAGTACCTGCATGGGTCGATCCCGTACTGGGACTCGACGATGAAGCATGCAAACTATGATTCGTACTGGAAGGACGAGGCCTGGGTGAACCAGCTGCATGCGTCCTCCGTGCCCAACCTCAACGTTGCTGGCTTCTGGGATCAAGAAGATCCCTGGGGGCCGTGGCAGATCTTCCAGCACGCGGCCGAGCATGATCCTGATCACACGGACTTCATCGTCGCCGGCCCCTGGTTCCACGGTGGATGGCAGGGACCCAAGGGCGATAGCCTTGGCCTCTTGACCTTCGGCGGCCACGAGACTGCGCGTGAATTTCGCGAGCAGATCGAAGCGCCTTTCTTCCGGTATTACCTGCACGGCGTCGGGGAAAAACCGAACTGGCAAGCGACGATGTTCCAGTCCGGCTCTAACACTTGGCGGACCTATCCGGCATGGCCGCCGAAGCAAGCCGTGATGACGAAGCTGTACCTGCACGCCGATGGCAGCCTTTCGTTCACCGCGCCGACGGGCGGCTATCGCGAGTACGTCTCAGATCCGGCCAATCCTGTGCCCTATCGACGCCGTCCCATTTCGCCGACGTACCCGTCGGGGGATTGGCGCACGTGGGAGGCTGCAAGTCAGGAGTTTGTCGATCACCGGCCGGATGTGCTGACGTACTTGAGCGCCCCCCTCGACCACGATGTCACGGTCACCGGGCCGGTGACCGCGCGCCTGTTTGCATCGACTTCCGGGACGGACGCGGACTTCATCGTCAAGTTGATCGACGTTTACCCCGAAAGCGCCCAGGCCAACCAGTGGAAGGCGGAGGAAGGGCCGGCGCCCGGGCAGTATGCGCGTTCCCTCAACGGGTACGAGCTGCCGATCGCGATGGAGGTGCGGCGTGGTCGTTACCTGGCCAGCTACGAACAGCCCCGGGCGCTCGTAGCCGGGCAACCGACCCAGTGGGACTTCGCGTTGCGAGACCGCGACCACGTATTCCTGAAAGGCCACCGCATGATGGTGCAGGTTCAATCGACGTGGTTCCCGCTCATCGACCGCAACCCACAGAAATTCGTGCCCAGCATCTACCAGGCGACGGCGAGCGACTTCGTAAAGGCGACGCAGCGGGTGTACAGTTCGGCCGCGCTCGCGTCCCGGATCGAGCTGCCGATCATGCCGCAGCAGGAGGCCGCTCAGCCCGCCAAACCTGATGCGAAAAAGGCTGGCTCGTAGCAGCGCCAGCCGGAGTTGATGGTTGAAGACGGGCGGCGCGCGCGACACTTACCAACGCCGCCCGTCGGCGCTACGTTCTGCCGCCTTCCCGCAAATCACCTGTCACGTCATGGGCTCAGGTATGAGATCCGATTTCCTGTCTCGACGTTCGCGCGCGCGGTGGAGCAGCGCGCCGCTCGCTTCGCTCCTGGCCGGGTGGTGTCTGGCGTCGGCAGCTGCGTGCACTCACGGGGGAACATCAGCCCAACCCGGCGCAAGTCCGGCCCCGGCCGCCGACATGTCGATGACCGCGCCGAACCCCGACCCGCGCGTCGGTCTGAAAGCGGGATGGTACGACGCCGGTGAGGCCATCTGGAACCTGCGCCACGTCTCCACGACGCCGCCCTCCGCTGATTTCACGAACCCGAGCGTGCCGGGGGATTCGCGGCTCAAGAATTCCGATCTCGCGTTCTGGGGCAACTACATCATCCAGGGCAATTACAGTGGCATGCAGATCTGGGATATGTCGAATCCCCAGAAGCTGTCGCTGCGGGCGGCATACGTGTGTCCCGGATCCCAGAGCGATGTATCGGTCTATGGACATCTGCTCTTCGTGTCCGCGGAGGCGACCAATGGCCGCATCGACTGTGGCATCCAGGGGGTGCCCGACACCATCAGTGCTGAGCGGGCGCGCGGGATTCGCATCTACGACATCAGCGACGTCGACCATCCCAAGTCGCTCACGGTCGTGCAGACCTGCCGTGGCTCGCACACCAATACGCTGGTGACCGATCCACACGATCCCGCGAACGTATACATCTACGTGTCCGGCTCCGCGAACGTGCGGCCCTCTGGTGAGCTGGCGCAGTGCACGTCGGGTCAGCTCGAGCAGGACCCGAACACGGCCTTGTTCCGGATCGAAGTGATTCAAGTGTCTCTCGAGCACCCGGAGCAGGCACACATCGTCAGTTCGCCCCGCATCTTCCACGACCTCGTCGAGGCGAAGCGACATGGCGAGTCCTCGGCTGATTCGGCCGCACAAGCTGTCCTACTCGCGCGCGCTGGTATTTCCGCGGCGACGCTCCGCCGCTGGGCTGGAATGGGACCCACCCAGTGTCACGACATTACCGCGTACCCCGCGGTCGGCTTGGCCGGTGGTGCGTGCAGCGGCTACGGCTTGCTGCTCGATATCCGGAACCCGGCGCAGCCGGTCCGCATCGGGGCCGTCGTGGACACCAACATGGCGGCGTGGCACTCCGTGACGTTCAACAACGATGGGACGAAGGTGATCTTCTCGGATGAGTGGGGCGGGGGCGCCCAGCCGCGGTGCCGCGTCACCGACAAGCACGAGTGGGGAGCGGACGCGATCTACACGATCGCCAACGGAAACATGACGTTTCAGAGCTACTACAAGATGTCAGCGCCGCAAACGCCAGAAGAGAACTGTGTTGCGCACAACGGCTCGCTCATTCCGATCCCGGGCCGCGACATCATGGTTCAGGCGTGGTATCAGGGTGGCATCTCGGTCTTCGAGTGGACGGACCCGGCGCACCCGCGTGAGATCGCGTTCTTCGATCGCGGACCCATGGATGCGACCAAATTGATCGCAGCCGGCTACTGGTCCGCCTACTGGTACAACGGGTATATCGTCGGCTCTGACGAGGCGCGCGGCGTCGACCTGTTCCAGCTCAAGCCGAGCGGGTTCATCTCGCAGAACGAGATCGATGCGGCGAAGCTGGTGCACATGGACTTCGAAAACGTGCAGGGCCAGCCGCAGTTCGTGTGGCCAACGAGTTTCGTGGTGGCGCGAGCATACGTCGACCAGCTCGTCCGCGATCATGGCGTCGCGCCTGAGGTCTCGACTCGCATCTCGCAGTCGCTGGCACAGGCTGAGCAGCAATCCGGTCAGGAGCGGAGCGCTTCCCTGACGGCGCTCGCCACCCAACTGGACAGCGATGCGCCAGGCGCTGCGGACGCGGCCAAGGTGCGGTTACTCGCCTCTGAGGTTCGGCAGCTCGCTGGTAGCTGAGGCGCGTCGGGCCGCCCGATTGGGCTCGACCTGGAGATGATTGGCGGACCCCCACGGGCACTTGTGCTCGTGGGGGTCGGTTCGTTTGTCGAGAGCGTGCGCGACCCTCTTCGGCCGCTAGTGGCTGAAGGTCGACAGGGAGAGGACCCCTGAGCATCGCGGCGCCGGCGTTCCGTATGCAATGCGGCGCTGGTTTGGCACTCGCTGCCACCTATCGTCACACGGATTTTTGGAGGATTTCGCCATGCGACCCGTCACCCCGTCCTTCATGACTGCAGCGATCGTCTGCTGTGTAGTTGCGTGTGGCGGCAAGCAGGGCCAGCAGGCGCCCGCAACGCTGACGCCGACGACGTCATTGGGGGAGGTCAACGCCCCAGCAGGGACCGCTTTGCCTGGTGCCGCTGCCTTCAAAGCAGAAATCAACCCGACGAACAACGGCACAGTGACCGGCATCGCCACGATGAGCGGAAGTCAGGGAGGCAACACGACAGTCATCGCCATGACGCTCGGCGGCCCGCGCGGCACCTACATATGGCACATCCACGAGGGGAAGTGCGGTAGCATGGGCGTCCTCATGGGTAACAAGTCCAACTATCCGCCCGTCACAGTGGGCGACAGTGGGCAGATCACTTTCCGCGCGAACCTCAATTTTTATCCGCCTGCTGGTGGGACCTATGTGATCGAAGTCCACCAGGGGACGGACCCTGGCTCCGAAGGCAATGTCGTGGCGTGCGGCACGCTGAAAGAAGTGTATGGGCCATGAAGGCTAGACGTTGGACGTTAGACGTTGGAGGTTAGAACAAACTTCAGGGCCAGCTACGCGGCTGCGTGACTGGCCCTGAGGTTTTCGCCAACGTCCAACGTCTAACGTCCAACGTCTCATCTCACATATTCAGATCGACGCTCAGGAAGAAACTGCGGGCCGGTGGATAAGGCGTCACATCCTGTCCGCGGGTGACCGGCGTGTTTCCGAAGTTGCTGACCTCCGGGTCGAGCCCGGAATAGCGGAAAACGGCGAACACGTTGTGGGCGCTGGCCGACAGTCGCGCGCCATGTAGGATGCCGCGACTGAGGCCGAGCAATCGCGGCGGCACGTCGTAGCTCACGGTGATCTCGCGCACCTTCAGAAAACTCGCCGACTCGACATAGGGCATCTCTGCCTCCGCGAGTGCCTCCAACCGCCGCAGAGAAGCCGCTGAGTCGGCGAGGAGGAACAGCCCGTTGTCGTAGTACGCGTTGGTCACGTTGATCACGCTGCCCCCGCGATGCCAATCCACGAGCCCATACAGGCGGAACCCGTGCCAGCTGAAGGTATTGCTCAATGTCATCACAAACGTGGGTTGCGCATCCCCGACTTGTTGAGGCGTACCGTCCGGCGCGCCCTGGTAGACGTTCACGATCTCGGAGACCGACCGGCCAACCTGCGCCCAGTACGTTCCATAGAACCGACCAAACTGCGGGGCGATGGCGAAGGGACCGTCCGGCAGCGCATCCACTCGGCTGTAGTTGCGGGCAAACGTCAGCCCAGCAAGCCAACTCAGGCCGGACGGCCGCTGGAGAGGCCATCCAGCGAGCGACAACTCGATGCCCTGATTGGTGAACGTGCCGCCGTTGGCTGCGCCGCCGGCAAACGACGGCGCAATGGGCGCGGGAGTCAGCTCCACCAGATTGCTCACGCGCTTCTGGTACACGGTCGCGGAGAACTGAGCGCGCGACTGCAACAACATAGCGTCGAAGCCGGTCTCGAGCTCTGCGCTCCGCTCGGGCTGGAGGTGCGTGTCGGCCAGCTGGTAGTAGATGTTGGAATTGGGATTGGGCCCGATGACCACGCCGCGCTCCTCACCCGCCAGTGTGCCATAGAAGTTCTGCGCGTTGTTGAAGCTGAAGCCGTATCCGGGGGCCGTGCCTGCCTCTCCGTATGCGACACGGAGTTTCAGTTCGTCAATGACACTGAGAAACTTCGGCAGCTCATAGGAAGCGCCAAATTTCGGGTACAGATAGGTGGCGCTGAAATCGCCGTTGACGGCACTGCGCTCCGCAGTGACGCCGGCCGCGACCGCCAATCGGCTGGCCAGTGTCGTTACTTGCTCCTGCGCGTACAGCGCCTGCGATCGCGCGCGGTACCGATACGCCAGCTGACTCTCGATTTTCCCCGCGTCAGGCGACATCACACCCGGCGCAAGGCCAACGCCGACTTGATCGGGATTCGTCGTCTCCCGATCGTCTTGTGACAGCCCGATAGACGATGTGGCGTCCACATCGCGAAGGGGTACGGCGTGGTGAACCAGATTGACCGAGACGTTGTCATACCCGGTGTGTGCTTTATTGATATTGACGACACCGGGCAACGGGCTGAACTCCTCGATTTCGAGAGACGGGGGCGCGTAGTTCATGTCGCGTTGGCTCGCGACGTCCAGTCCGCCGTCGACCGAGACCTGGAGCGACTGGTTCCCGTGCCGGTACGCGAGCCAACGAAAGCTCCCGCCGCCGATGAACCGATTGACCGACGTGGGCGTCTCGATGAGGGCCGCGTCCGCGAACGGGTTTGATGGTGCGAATGGGTTGATCACCCAGCTGCCGTTCGCGTTGCGCTTATCGAGATCGAGGAAGGACGCTGATGTCGCGAAGACATCGTAGGGAGATATGCCAATGTTGTCGTTGCCATTCACGCCGCGCACGGCCAGCGACTGCTGATAGTACAGGCTCGCAGAGGCGGACAGACTGGGCGACAGCGTCTGCGTGAGATTGATGCGGGCTGCCCGCTTGTTATAGCCCGTGTTCTGCATGACCCCGTTGTCGTACTTGGCCAACACCGAGCCGAAGTAGTTCGTACCTCCAGCGATTCCGCGGACACTGAGGTCGCCCTCGCCCGACGCCTCGCCGCCACCATACAGCTGACTCTGGAAGTTGTGGTATCCCGTGTAGAGGGTGACCGGCAGGTCGGCGGGCTGCTCGCCGTCGTTGCGCCACCAGGCGTTTGCGCTCTCGTACGTCGGGAAGGCCCGCAAGGGCAGCGTGTTCGCCGGGAGGTAGGTGCCCACGCGCCCTGTGAGCTGCCACTGTGGACGCGGCGTTGTTGCTCGTCTGGTGGTGACGAGAATAGCTCCGGCGGCGCCCTTCGACCCGTAGATCGCCGAAGCGGCGGGGCCCTTGAGCACCTCGATCCGATCGATGTCCGCGGGGTTGATGTCGGCGATGCGGTTCGGGCTGTTGTCCTCGACGTCCTGCGCCAACGGCATCGGCCCGGCCGACGTCACGGCGTTGAGACCGGAATTGACCGTCTCGTTGTTGGCGATCACCCCATCGATGACATACAGCGGCTGGGCGGCCGAGTTGATCGATGCCACGCCGCGGATCTGTACCTGCATGCCGCCGCCGGGCGCACCACCGTTGTTTTGTTCCACCAGAACGCCGGCGATTTGCCCTTGTAGAGCATCCTCGACCGTGGAAGCCGGCGCCACGGTCAGCTGGTCGCGTCCCACGATCCCAATCGCTTGCGTCGCGTGCCGCGGGTCGGTCGTCGTGACAAGACCCGTGGTGATCACCGAATCTGGCGCGAGCGCTGCCTGCGCGGCTCCCACCAGGGGAGCTGCGACAGCAAGCACACTCAGGCCCACGACGGCTCCCAGCCAGTGCCGGCGTTGACCACCTGACAGATCTGGGGTGTTCATCGGCAGAGAAAATATGACGAGCGCACGCGGCGTGCCGGCCACCGACACACAACGCGAACACAGATGAGGACCAAACGCTAGTTGCCCGGTCGCCCCTGACGATTAGCGGGCGCATCGCCACCGGCTGCCTGGGCCGTTGTCTACTTTCTATTTTCTGTGCTTCTCCTCTCTAGGGCGCACATGCGCCCCAGGCAGACCCACTTTCTGCATTATTTGCCTTGCAAGTTGCTCCACGGCACCTTGCCGAGTCCAACCCGAGTAACGGGCCAGTCGCCACCCACGGAGCAGACGGGGGAGACGATGCGTGTCGAGTGGGTACGGTTGGAGGCGCGCCTCAAGCGGCCGATCGGGGTTGCCGAGTTCGCGATGGCTGTCGACGCGTGGAGCGATGCCTGGACCAAACCACCTGCCGAGATAGCGGAGGCCGTCCGCGCCTGGCGGGATGGCGGCGATGTCGACGCGCGCATGGCACCGATTTGCGCTGAGGTCGCCCGCCGATACGGCGGCCGTTTCCAACAACACCCGGACCTCTCGGCGTACCAGTCCGGAACCGCGTCCGAGGACCGAAAGGCCGACACGCGGTAGGCCAGACTCCGTGTCTAGCCCCTGCCTCTAACCCGCGATCCGCCGCGGCGATAGTCTTTCCACCTCCGATCTCCACGGAGGAGCCTTGAGGACGTCGATAGCTTGGCTGGGTGCTGTGGTGCTGTCCGCAGGCACGGCGGCGGCCCAGCCGCCGTGTACGGTCTCGCAGCCGACCGCGACGTTGTCGGTCCCACACCGCGCCGCGCCCAACACGCTCGCGACGGAGCCGACCTCCCAGATGTGGCGCGCTGCCGCGACGACCCGGATTTCGATGGATTGCTCGAAAGCCATGGACTATCCGAAGTTGAAGACCGAGGTGCGCGCGTTCTGGACCGACACGGATCTCTATCTGCTGTTCATATGCCCGTACATGGAGCTGAATCTCTTTCTGCCGGCCGACAATCAGCATGCGCGATCTCACCTCTGGGACCGCGATGTCGTCGAGATCTTTCTCGGGGATGACTGGCAGAACATCCGTCACTATCGCGAGTTCGAGATCGCACCGACCGGCGACTGGATCGACTTGGCGATCGACCTCGATCGTGACCTGCATGACGAGAGTTGGCGCTCTGGATGGACCACGGCCGCGCATATCGACCCGGCCACCCATGTGTGGTACGCGGCGGCCCGAATTCCCCTCGCGTCGATCAGCTCAGCCTCGGTCCACGCGGGGACACGGTGGCGCATGAATCTGTATCGGACCGATGGTCTCGGCGCCGATCCGCAGCGGCACTTCATGTGCTGGCAGCCGACCTGCGTCGTGGACCGCGATCCCAACCACGTGCCAGAGAACTTCGGAACGTTGGTGTTTGAATGATCGAGGCGTGTCCGACGGCGGCGGCCGTGCTGGGCGCGGTGGCGATCCTCTGCACGATTGGCGAGTCGCGTGGCCTCCAGGCGCAGGAACTCACGGACAGCGGCCGCGCGGCCTTCTCCGCCCGGTGCGCTGGGTGCCATGGTGGCAACGGTGCAGGAGGCGAGCACGGCCCGGATCTGGTCGACGTACCGGAACAGGGCGGAAGCGGGATCGCGACGCTGTCGGCAGACCGGTTGCGCGACATCGTCACCCACGGCGTTCCGGCTGGCGGGATGCCGGCCTTCACGATGCCGCGCGAGGAGCTCGACGCGATTGCGGCGTACGTGATGGCCCTTCGCGCCCCCGCATCGGCACACCCGACCACGGGCGATTCCGCTGCTGGCGAGCGATACTTCTTTGGTGACGGCCAATGCGCCGCGTGCCACACCGTCGCCGGCCGCGGCGGGGCACTCGGTCCGGACCTGTCCAACCTTGCTGGTTCGCAGAAGCTCTCGCGGATCGAAGCGACGCTGCGCGATCCGAATGGACAGGTCGCTCCAGGCTTTCGGGTCGTGACGGTGCGGCTGCGCGATGGACGCACGATCCGCGGCCTCGCGAAGAACGAGAGCAACTACGACTTGCAGCTCGAGGACCTGACCGGCCATCTCCATCTCCTCCTCAAGAGCGACATCGCGCAGGAGACGCAGGAGCCGGGCTCGATCATGCCCGCGACGCGCGCGACGCCCGCCCAGGCACAAGACCTGGTCGCGTATCTGACTCGTCTGACCACGACTGCCCAGCCGCTCACGCCAGGGCGAACCCAGTCATCGGGACCGAGCGACGACTTCCCCTTCGACGCCGTGATGACGCCGCGCCCGGGCGATTGGCCGACCTATCACGGCACGCTCACCGGGAATCGGTATAGCCTGCTCCGCGAGATCGACACGGCCAACGTTCGACGCGTCGCGCCCCGCTGGATGTTTCCCATAGCCGACGCGACACGCCTCGAAGTCACGCCCGTCGTGGCGGGCGGCGTCATGTACGTCACCGCCGCGAACGAAGCGTTTGCGCTCGACGCGCGCACTGGCCGCCAAATCTGGCACTACGCTCGACCCCTGACCAAAGGCGTGATCGGAGACGCGGGCGGCGCCATCAACCGCGGGGTGGCGTTGCTCGATGATCGACTCTTTATGGTCACCGACCATGCGCACCTCATCGCCCTGTCGCGCACCGATGGTCGATTGCTGTGGGATGTGCAGATGGCCGATTTTCATCAGCATTACGGGGCGACATCGGCGCCGCTGGTCGTGCACGACCTGGTACTGTCCGGTACGTCGGGCGGCGACGAAGGCGACCGTGGGTTCATCGATGCGTATCGTGCGGCGACGGGCGAGCACGTGTGGCGATTCTGGACTATGCCCGCACCGGGAGATTCTCTCGCCCGGACGTGGCAGGGGCGCGCGATCGAGCACGGATGCGTCGCCGCGTGGCTCACCGGGACGTTCGACGCCTCGACGAATGTGCTCTATTGGACAACAGGCAATCCCTGCCCGGACTACAACGGCGACGAGCGCCGCGGAGACAACCTCTATTCCAGCTCGGTCCTCGCGCTCGAGCCGGCAACCGGCAGGCTTCGCTGGTTTTATCAGTTCACCCCCCACGACCAACATGACTGGGACGCGTCCCAGACACCGCTGCTGCTCGACGCCACGTTTCACGGCCGCCCGCGCAAACTGCTCGCACAGGCCAATCGCAACGGATTCTTCTACGTGCTCGATCGCACGACAGGCGAGGTGCTCCTTGCCACACCGTTCGTGCACAAGCTCACGTGGTCGGATGGCGTGGGTGCAGATGGGAAGCCGCACGTGCTGCCGGGCTCCGAGCCGACCGTGCAGGGAGTCAAGGTGTGTCCGTCTGTCGAGGGTGCCTCCAACTGGATGTCGACGGCCTACAGTCCAGCGACCGGGTTGTTCTATGTCATGGCCCTCGAGGCGTGCAGCATCTACAGCAAGTCCAGCGCGTGGTGGCAACAGGGCGAGTCGTTTTACGGCGGTGCAAGCAGCCGAGTGCCAGGCGAGCATCGCGAGAAGTTTCTGCGTGCGCTCGACCTGCAGACGGGCAAGACTGTGTGGGAGGTCCCACAAGTCGGGGAAGGGAATAGCTGGGGCGGCGTACTCGCCACCGCCGGCGGTCTCGTGTTCTACGGGGACGACAGTGGTGCGCTCGCCGCTGTCAACGCGAGAACAGGCGTCCCTCTCTGGCACTTCCAGACCAGCGAATCCTTTCGCGCATCGCCGATGACGTACGCGGTGGACGGCAAGCAGTACGTCGCGGTGGCCGCGGGCTCGAATATTGTGTCGTTCGCATTGCCATAGGGTGAACGAACACGCGGTTCGTTTGTCCCGACTCCACCCCTTCAAGCCATCTCTGCCATGCCATGTTTTCTGGCGGTTCTCGCGCTCGCGGCCCCGCGCCTCGTGGTCGCGCTGGTCTGGTTTTTCTCAACGTGGTTCCAGGGGATTTTTCCCACTCCGCTCTGGCCGGCGCTGGGCTTTGTGTTCTTGCCGACCACGTTGCTCTGGTACACGGCTGTTCAGCACTGGTACGCCGGGCACTGGACTGTGGGCCCCATTATCGGCCTCGTGATCGCCCTCATGATCGACGTATCGCCGGCCAGCAGGGCAGGAGGACGGCAGCGCGCCAGGTAGGGGTTCTGGGGTCCTTGAGGGGAGGGGCATGACCGCCCGCAACGACGCGAGATTGGGCGGGTAGGGCCGGCGCCTGCGCTGTCCGCCCGCGTCGTATCCCCGCGAGCGGCCCGCTCGTCTTCTCTGCACCGTGCCACAATCTTCTGCTGCCGACGCCGCGCGTTCGCCAAGCAGGCAAGTCCGATTGCGGGCTCGCCGCGGAGCGGTCGAGATCCCTGCGAGCACCGCTGCCGTCGTCGGCCTGCTCGTCGGCGTCTCGCTCGTGGTCGGAGCGGTGGGCGGCTATCGGGTCGCCACATTCGTTACACAGCAACGGGGCTCGGTCGCCGTCGCGGCCGCGCCGTCCGATAGCACGGCGGTCCCGGACTCGACCAAGCAGCTGGCCCGGAGCTGCGTGGCCAAGACCGCATCGCTCAAGATGACATGCTACCGGGCGGTCTTCGATCAGCGGATCGCCAATGGCGGCGTTGAAGGCGCGCTGAATCTGTTGCGCGAGCTCTCGCATTCCGATCCCGATGTCGATCGCGAGATGCACATGTACGCGCACGGCATTGGCATCGATGCGTTCCGGCGCACGCCTGATATCGACAAGACGTTTTCGCATTGCACGCCGGAGTTCGCGTCGGGATGTTATCACGGTGTGCTGCAGGCGTACTTCGATATGCGCGGAACCGCCGATCCTCAGGTGGTCGAGGGCGCGTGCGCCCCATACGAGAACGCTGCGGACAAGCGCTGGCTCCTCTTCCAATGTCTGCACGGCATGGGTCACGGCCTCAACATGGCGCTCGATCATGACCTGCCCAAGGCGCTCGTCGCGTGCGATCTGCTGGGCGACCGGTGGCACCGCGAATCGTGCTATGGCGGCGCGTTCATGGAGAACATCACGCACGTCACCCAGCCAGAACACCCCGCCACGTTGCTCGCGGCGCACGACCACTCGAAGACGAATGGCATGGCGTCGATGACAGGCATGCACATGGGAAACGGGTCGGGCAGAGAGACGTTCAAGGCAATGGACTCAACGGACAAGCAGTACCCGTGCTCGATCGTGGGCGATCGCTACGAGCGTGAGTGCTACCGTATTCAGACCGCACTCATGCTGTATCTCGACCGCGCGAGCATCCCGAAGGCGGCGCACGACTGCGACGGCGCGGCACCGAACTATCGCTCCTGGTGCTACGAGAGCCTTGGCCGCGACATCAGCGCCTTCTCGAGCTATCACGCGGAGGTTGCCGTTCACCTCTGCACCGTGGGAACGCCGTCGCTGCGGCAATACTGCTATTCAGGCGCGGCCGAGAGCTTCGTCGACAATCAGGCCAAGGCCGACGCGGGGTTCGGGGTTTGCGCGGCAATTCCGCTGGCGAGCGACAAGCCGATTTGCTATCAGCGGGTCGGGGAGCTCATCGTGTCGCTGGCGTCCACGATGGCCGAACGCGAAGCGATGTGCACCCTCCCGACGCCTGAGGCCACCAAGGCCTGCCGCAAGGGCGCGCAACTCTCTAATAGCGCGAGCTAAAGGCAAAAACAGAGGCGCCGAGCGCTTCGAGTGGTGCGGTACCCGGTGCCCGTTCTCCGCGGTCTGCGCTCCGATCCAGGGCAGCACCGCTAGCCGCCGCTGCTATTACTGTCCCTGCTGCTCGACACAGGTGGACCCTTCCGCGATGAAGCGCACCTTGCCCCCACCCCACGTGTAGGTGGTTGTGTCGCCACTCGTGGTGACCGAGAGGGGTGGACCGTACAACAGCGCCGCTTCCTGCTCGTCGGACGCACACACCCCTGATGGCGCGGTCGCCGAAGTGCCGCAGGCGGCGAGCAAACAGGTGGCGGCGATAACGAGCCCGGGTAGAAGGCGTGCCGTGTTCATAGAAGTTCTCCGCAACGGGGCAAACGGGTCCTATGGTGCATTATAGCGGCCGACAGCCTGGCGTTGGTTGTCCATTGGTCGCCACCCCCTGGTCCGCGAGCGAGCGCAGTGGTCCGGTCGTTCTGCCGCACCTCGCGAGAAACCGCCGCATTGCGCCGTACAGGGATTGGACGGTGCGGTTCATCACAACTGCAACTATCGGTATAACAAGATGTTACGCCAGCGTACCCGCCGGCAATGGACTTGCTTTCTCCTAGCCTCGGATTGGGCACGGCGCGAACGAAGGGTTCGCGAGTAACGCCAGCGATGGCGATGGTCGGCCGAAGCCCGAAGTCCACACACCACCTCTTAGGAGTCAGCAATGACGCAGAACCGGAAGGGCTTCACGCTGATCGAGTTGTTGATCGTGGTCGTCATCATCGGCATTTTGGCGGCGATCGCGATTCCGAAGTTCGCCAACACGAAGCAACAGGCCTACCTGGCCACCCTCAAGTCGGACCTGCGCAACCTGGTCACGGCTGAGGAGGCGTACTTCGCAGACAACACCACCTACACGACGTCGTTGGCGACCACGCAGTTCGACGCGTCGCAGGGTGTGACGTACAGCGTCTCGAACGCGAGCGGGACCGGCTGGGAAGCGACCGCGACCCACGTGGGGTTGGTCGGTGCCACGCCGTCGGGGTGCCACATCGCAATCGGCACGTACGCGACGACTGCGAACGAGGACGAAGGCGCGCCGTACTGCCCGTAACAGGCAGCAGCAGGAGCGCAATGGTTCGAGGGCCAGCTGCGGGCGACCGCGGCTGGCCCTCGGTGCGTGAGGGACCGAACGGCGGGATCAGGGGTCAGGGGTCAGGGGGCACGGGAACAAACCACCAGGGCCAGTCGTGCGTATCCTGATCGGACCTGTGTTTTGTTCCCTGACCCCTGATTCCTGATCCCTGGCCCCTGACCCCTGCCGTTACCTTCTGCTCCATGCAGGTCCCCGTATCCTTGCACGCCGTCGGCCGGGCGATTCTGGTTAGCGCCGCTTGGCTCGCCGCCCTGAGCATCGCCTCGAAGTCCGCGGGGGCTCAACTGCCGGCTCAACTGCCGATACACGGGGGCGGCGGCGGCGGGCACAGCCGGGTCAAACCACCACCGCCCATCGATTCGTCTGCCGTGCCTAAGCCAGAGGAGCAGATGGGCTGCGCGGTCTTCGACGTCCGCCTCAACGCCGGTATGTTCGTGACAATCGCCCGGGCGGCCGGGGCGTCCCCCTGCGGACCTATCGAGCCCATCCTCGCTGGGATGCCTGCGTTCGACTCAGTCAACCGCGTGGTCACGATGCCCGTGGCACTCGTCAACCGGGGCATCGACCGGCTCCATGCACCAGTCGCACTTGTCGCGGGTCGTGCAGCGCTCGTCCTGACGTCGGGTGCGCCGGCGATGCACGCCGACAGTGCGCCTGTGGCTGCTGTGAAGCCGCCGACGTCCACACCGCCACCTCCAGCGCCACCGCCGCCGCCAACCCCCAAAGCGGCACCTGGGACGGTGGTGCTCGTGGGTGGTGCCAATCCCTTGGGCGCAGCACCCGCTTCGACGGCTCCGCCCAACGGCCCGGGCGCTCCGGCCCGTCCGACGGACGCACTGCACTTCGTCGGAGCGGAGACGCTGCCCCTCGTCGACAGCACGGGTGCCGAATCTCCGGCGGTGCGGTGGAGCTTTGACAAGCTGCTCGCGAGACCGGGCCACGATCCCCTGACGGCCGATGACGGCACGATCGAGTTGCGCTCGGGCGACACCACCGCTGCACGCACCGTCACTGTCTCGGTGCCCAAAGGCGTCACCGGTTTCAAGGTGAGTCTCGAGGGCACGGGGAGCTACGTGTTCACCGTGCCATTCCGCGCGTCGGAGACGATACCGCGCGACGAGCAGGAGGACTCACGCGCACCCGACAATATCCTCACCAACGTGCCGGGGTTGCCTGGACGCGTTGTGCGCAACAAGCTCTGGGTCATGTTCAGGCCCGACGCATCGCCGGAGCAACGACAAGCCGCGGTCGACTCCGTCGATGCCGTCGTGGTTGGCGGCATGCTCCGCGGAAAGGACCGCTATTACTATCTCCGGATTACGGCCAATCCCGACAGCGGCGCCGCTCCACTCGAGCGTGCGCTGCGGACGCTCGCCCCGATGGCGCAGGTGCAGGACGTGATGCCGGATCGGCTGCCGTAGGGCTGGACGTTGGACGTTGGACGTTAGAGAACTAACACCGTGGGCGTGTGACGCCGCGTGGTGGCAACCTCTCGTTAAGTTCTCCAACGTCCAACGTCTAACGTCCAACGTCTAGCCCTCCCCCCATGCCACCCACTGCCCCCACCCCCACCCCCACCCCCAGCTTCCACCGCTGGGATGCCATGCCCCGCGAGACGCTGTCGCCGCTGCTCGCACGGCGACTCATTACCGGCGAGCGGATGATGATGGCGCACGTCTACCTGAAGCGCGGCTGCGTCGTCCCGCTGCACTCGCACATGAACGAGCAGATGACGTACATCCTCGAGGGGGCGCTGCGCCTCTGGCTCGGCACGGAAGGGACCCCGGACCATCACGTGTATGACGTGCACGCGGGTGAGGTCCTGCTCATTCCGCCGCACGTGCCGCACCGAGCGGAGGCGCTCGAAGACACCCTCGATCTCGACATTTTCTGCCCGCCGCGCCAGGACTGGCTCGACGGGAGCGACCACTATCTCCGCGCTCCGGCGCGGTGAAGCTCGGTGCGCCGAGCTCGCGAACCGCTTGACGGGTTCAGAATTAAGCCGTAGAAGGGCAGGGCGGAGGCGGGGCCAGGGACAGATCCCTGGCCCCCGTTCTTTCTTATGTTGTCGGCCTGGCCCGCGATCCAGCAGCGATGCGCCCAACACTCCCTTTCCCTAACCCATCGCTAACGCCAAGTCCTTCGGCCGCCGCCCCTCCCATTATTGACACACATAGGCGGGAGAGTTATCTAAGGCGCGCGCGAATAAAAATGTCATAACGAAATGCGCCCCTGAGATCCGGGACCCCTGAGGACTAGTCGTCGGGGGCCGATCTGCTTAGTGAGGGACGGATTTGCACGGTTGGTCAACCATTCGAAGAGGAGACCCTATCGCGAAGAGTGATGTTCGTGCAGTGCAGGAAATCTGTGGACGACGCGAGTAGTCGACACGCACTCGGCGGTGCGCGTCGGCAGTAACTCGCAAATCCGCCCGTGCCGGAACCGCGCGGGCGGCAATTAGCTCAATCACGGATCCCACTAGAGGGGGATACATGGGCATTACGTCAGTCGCCGCGGTTCGCCGCGGCGCATTGGGGCTCGCGTTATTTGCGCTCGCTCCATGGGCAACGACCGCGCTCGCTCAGGGCGAGGCGCGGGTAACCGGGCATGTCACGGATGCGGCCGAGAACAAGCCGATTCCGGCAGCCCAGGTGCTGGTCACCGGCACCACGATCGGCCAGAATACGACCGACAGCGGGACGTTCAGCCTGCGCATCCCGTCCGATGCCAAGACCATTACAATCCGTCGGATCGGTTACTTGGCGCAGACGATCCCGATCACGGCCGGCAAGACGGAGTACACGGTCTCGCTACAGCGTGACGTCCTGCGCCTCGAGACGCAGGTCGTGACAGGTGTTGCGACGACCGTCGCCTCGCAGAACGCGGCGAATGCCGTCGCCGTCGTGACGACGCAGGAAGTCAATCAGGTCCCCGCGCCGACCCTCGAGAACTCGCTGGAAGGGAAGATCCCGGGCGCCGTGATCGAGTCCAACAATGGTGGCGCCCCGGGCGGTGGTCTCGAAGTGCAAGTCCGTGGCGTGACGTCGATCTTCGGTAACGCCGAGCCGCTCTACGTGATCGACGGCGTGATCGTGAACAACCAGACCGTCAACGCCGGCGAGAACGCCATCAACAAGGCGGGGGGCGGCGTAACGTCCACGGGTGCGGGCGCGGGCGGTGCCCCGAGCCAGGAAGACAACGGCGTCAACCGCATCGCCGACATCAACCCGGACGACATCGAGAGCATCGAGATCCTGAAGGGCGCGTCGGCGTCGGCGATCTACGGCTCCAAGGCGTCCGCAGGGGTGGTCGTCATCACCGACGAAACGCGGGACCACCGGCAAGCCGCGCTGGGACTTCAGCGGCCAGGTCGGCCACTACGCGATCTCGAACGAGTATCCCACTCGCTCGTTCCCGACCCTGGCAAGTGCACAGTCCTTTTACGTGAACGATATCCAGCACGATAGCAAGCCCGCGGCCATTGCCGCCGACAACGCCCACATCGCCTCGATCTACGCGCCAGGCCAAAACTACCAGCGGCAGCTCTTCGGCAACGGTCAGGCGGCGTACCAGACGAACATCAGCGTGAGCGGCACGTCGGGCTCCACGCAATACTTCCTGTCGGGTCTCTCGAAGTACGACAACGGGACGATGCTCAACACGGGGTACAACAAGCAGTCCCTGAACACCAGCATCACCCAGCAGTTCGCGCAGGCGTTGACCGTCACGGCGGGTGCCAACTACATCCACGACCTGACGCGGCGCGGCATCACCGGCAACGACAACATTGGCATCAGCCCGTACAACTTCTTCTCCTACACGCCGCAAATCCAAGCTCTGGGGCGCCAGAACGCAGACGGCAGCTGGCCGGTCAATGATTTCGGCCCCGCCAACGCCGTTGCCGACGCGATCGATATTCAGACGCCGCAGGACGTGAGCCGGTTCATCGGGCACGGCAACATCAACTGGACCCCGTGGAAAACGGAGCACCAGAGCCTTCAGTTCAATGCCCTGGGCGGAGCTGATCTGTCGAGCTTCCACGCGTTGCTCTATGCGCCGCCCAGCCTCCAGGTCGAGCAGCAGATCTACACGGGTCTGCCGGGCACATCGGAGTCGAACGACGCGACGATCGATTACTTCAACTACTCGCTGAACCTGACCTACAAGAACACGGTCCTATCCTGGCTCGACGCCACGACCGCGGTCGGATTCGAGCGGGACCGGTGGTCGAACACCAACCCCGTGGTAACCGGGTACAATCTCCTGTCGGGCGTGAACTCGCCGACGGCTGGCACGATCCTGAACAGCTTCTTCTACCACACGGCGGACTTCGACCAGTCGTTCTACGTTCAGGAGCAGCTCCTCATGCTCGACTCGCGTCTCGCCGTGACCGGCGGCGTGACGTCGGAGCGGTCGACGAGCGACGCCGATATCGGCAAGTTCTACTATTACCCGCACTTCGCTGGCTCGTACCGGATCCCGCAGTTCGTCGGCTTCATGGACGAGCTGAAATTGCGCGCGGCCTACGGCCAAGCGGGGAACCTGCCGAAGTACGGGCAGAAATACACGCCGCTCAACCAGGCACTCTTGGATGGCGTGAACGGCGTGCAGGTCCCGTCCATTTTGGGTGACCCGACGGTCAAGCCCGAGTCGTCGACCGAGACAGAGCTGGGATTCGATGCGACGATGTTCAAGTCGCGCGCGCAGTTCTCGGCCACGGTCTACCAGAAGCGCCTCACCAGTCTGCTTCTGCAGCAAGGCGTCGCCCCGTCACACGGGTACACGAGCCTGTATTTGAACGGCGGCCAGTTCACCAACCAGGGCATCGAGCTCTCCTTCCTGTCGACCCCGCTGCAACTCCGGAACGGGTTCACCTGGACCAACACGATGACGTTCGCGCGCAACTACAGCGTGGTGAACCAGATTCCGGTGGCTCCGTTCTACGCGGGTCCGGCCTTCGGCTTTGGCGAGGATCTCATCTTACCAGGCCGCTCGCTCACCGACATCGTGAACAACTTCATCCCCGGAAACGTGCAGATCGGCGACTTCTCGCCCGGCTACCTCTGGTCGATGGGGAACGAGTTCACGTGGAAGGGCTTTCGCGTCTTCGGGCTGGTCGACTGGAGTCGCGGGGGGAACACCATCAACCTGACGGACCTGTACTACGACACGGGTCCGTGGCTCGGCACCGACTCGCTCGCCGCCGTGCGCCGGTTGAATGCACTCAACAGCACCGGGCAGAACCTGTACGCGCAAACCGCGAGCTTCTTCAAGGTGCGCGAGATGGCGCTCAGCTACAATCTGCCGACATTGATGGTCAACAAGTACGGCTTCGGTCGCCTCTCCAGTGCACGGCTGTCGTTCGAGGCGTACAACCTGTTCGCCATCTACAACTATCATGGCCTCGACCCGGAGGTCAGCGCCTTCGGGAACCAGGCGATCGGGCGCGGCTACGACGTAACCCCGTTCCCGCCGACCGCCAGTTATTACCTCGGCCTCGACCTGGTGCTCTGACATGACACATACATCACCGACTCATAGACTCAACCGACCCCGTTCGCGCGCGAGGCGGGCCGCGTTCCTGGTCGCGGGGAGCGTCGCCGTCCTGGGAGCGTGCAAGGACAGCAACATTCCGTTCTACACGGCCCCGACCGGTGTCGCACCAACTCCAGGAGGGGTGCAAAACGCGCTCACCGGGCTCCTCGGGGCCTACCGCAACGACATGGGCACGGTCGCCATCACCGTATCCGCCGGATACGCCCGGGACGGCGCGGTGTTCACCAACACGGAGCCGCGCACGGTGGAGTATCCGCTGGGGGTGTATAACACGCCCCCCAGCAGCGGCGCCATCTGGAACCAGGAGTATCAAAACATCCGACAAGCGCAGCAGATCTTGGCGGCGATTCCGAACACTGCGCCCGCCTACTCGAACGACCAGGTCGCGGCGCTCGATGGCGTCGTGCAGACCATGCAGGCCTACGCGTACATGGTGATGGCCGAAGCGCACGACACCAACGGGTTCGCGATCTTGCCGGTCGGCTTGGCCACAACGCAAAACGGGACTGCGGTGTGTATGAAAGACGCATGGAAGTACGTCGTGGCGCTGCTCGACAGTGCCAACACGAACCTCGTGACGGCCGGCGCCACTGCGCCTCCCGTAACCCTGCCGAACGGTATGAAGGGTGTTGGGCTGAGTTCCGGACCTGGCAAGGTCGCAGGCTCCTTCGCTTCGTTCAACCGGGCGCTCGCGGTCAAGGCAAACCTGGAATTGGCGTACGCCATTGCCCGGTCCCCGGGGGGCGGTGCACCCACGCCCACGACGCCAGGAAGCCCGGACGCGGCGACGCTCGCGCGAGCGTTGGCCTTGCTCGATTCGACGGCAATGTTCGACGCGGGTGGTGCGCTGCTCGCGCCGACTACGGCCGGTGGGTTCTCTGCGAGCGCCACGACGGTTACGCACGACTTCAGCGGTGCCTCGGGCGATGTGGTCAATCCCATTCAGGGCCAGATCGGGACCGAGGCGCAGCTCAACGACTTCGTCGCCGCTGTGGACACGGCTAATGACCTGCGCTTCAAGGCGAAGTTCATCATCAACCCCAACCCGGTGCAGCAGCAGGTCTACAACCCCACGGCCAACGAGTGCTGCATCGGTGGCAAGGCGTACAGCTGGCTGTACTACATGTCGCCGAGCCCGGGGTCTTCGATTCCGATCATCCGGTCTGAGGGAGTCACATTGTACGCCGCACAGATCCACCTGGGCATGGGCGATTACGTGGGGGCGCTCGCTCTCGTCAACCAGGTTCGGACCACGGTTGGCGGGCTCGTGCCGTACCCCGCGGCCGACGCCACCGTCGGGAACCCGTACGTCCAGGTTCGCAACGACCTCATGAAGGAACAGCGGATCTCCATGACGTGGGAGGCCAGCGCCGACCGCACCATCTCCGATCCGCATGTACGGCTTGGCTGCGGTGGCGGACACGACCTGGTTGCACGAGGATCCAAACGTGACGACGGGCGACGTGCACACCACTGTCAACCCCATCCCGCAGGGCGAGCTCAACGGACGTGGTGGGTCATGGACGACTACGTGCAATTAGCATCGCGCATGTGACGAAACACGGGATGTAGTACCAGTCCCGACTGCAAAACACAGAAGGGCTCGGCGGCTCGCAAGAGCTGCCGGGCCCTTCTGCTTTGCAAATCTTTGACGCGTGTTGGCCCAACGGCTGACTTGCCCCGCTCAACTGCACATTGCTAATAAAAACCAACGAGGCGTATCAGGCGCACGCGCGCCCGCGAGCGCCGTGACCACACCCAATCTCACCATGCACGACGGAGGCTCGGAGATGATGGCACCGCAGGTCCCGTTCGGAACGCTGTGCACGCAGATCGATGTGATAGAAGGTTCACCTTCACACGAGAGGCGGGTTCATGAGCAATCCGTTTGTCAGTGCAGGGCATTGCGGTCGGCTCGTCATGGCGCTCGGTACCGCAGCGGTGCTCGTCTCGACCGCTGGAGCGCAACAAGAGAATCGCATCACGGGGCGAATCACTGACGCCACTGACCATGTGCCGATCCCTGCAGCCCAGATCCTTATCGTAGGCACCACGCTTGGCGGCACGACGTCCGACAGCGGTACGTTCTCGTTGCGCGTACCGACCGACGCCAAGGCCATGAGCGTGCGCCGCATTGGGTACCTGGCGCAAACCGTCACTATCACGCCAGGCAAGAGCAACTACCAGATTGCCCTCGAGAAGGATGTCCTGCGGCTCGAAACGCAGGTCGTAACCGGCCTGTCTACCACGGTCGCCTCCCAGAACGCAGCCAATGCGGTGTCCGTGGTGACAACCCAGGCCGTCAACCAGGTGCCATCGCCGACACTCGAGAATTCGCTCGAAGGCAAGATCCCGGGCGCAGTCATCGAGGCGAACAACGGCGGCGCCCCCGGCGGCGGTCTGCAGATGCAGATTCGCGGCGTGACGTCCATTAACGGCAATGCCAATCCCCTGTACGTCGTGGACGGCGTGATCCTGGACAACAACACCATCAACTCCGATCTCAACGCGATCAACCAGTCTGGGGGCGGTACATCGCCAACCGGCCAGCGCAATGTGGCCGGCGCGCCAAGCCCGGAAGACAACGACCCCAACCGGATTGCCGACCTCAATCCCGACGACATTGAGTCGATCGAGGTCCTCAAAGGGGCGTCGGCGTCCGCGATCTATGGCTCCAAGGCTTCGGCTGGCGTGGTCGTCATCACGACCAAGAAGGGCACCAGCGGCAGCCCCAGATGGACGTTGGACGGGCAGGTCGGCCACTACGCGATCATGAACACCTATCCCGTACGCACCTTCCCGACGCTGGCCACTGCTCAGGCGTGGTACAACAGTGACGTCGCGCACGCCTCGACACCCGCAGCCATCGCCGCAGGGAATTCATACGTTAGCGGCTTGTACGCCGGTGATTTGAATCCGCAAACCGCACTCTTCGGGAACGGCACGCTGTCGAACCAATTCAACGTCAGCGTGAGCGGCACATTCCGGCCCGACGCAGTACTACCTGTCGGCGCTGTCCAAGTACGACAACGGCACGGAGCTGAACACGTACTACAAGAAGCAGGCGGTCCGCGCCAACGTCACCGAGCAGTTCATGCCCTCGCTCAACGTCGTGGCAAACCTCCAGTATGTGCACGACATCACGCAGCGCGGCGTGACGGGCAACGACAACATTGGCATCAGCCCGTACAACGTGTTCTCGTACACGCCGTCATTCATGAATCTCAACACCCAGAGCGCGGCAGGCGTCTGGGCGGTGAACCCGTTTGGACCGGCGAACCCTTTCGCGGACGCGCAGGACATCCAGACTCCGACGACAGTCAGCCGGTTCATTGGCGGCGGGTCCGTCAATTGGACGCCGTTCCACACGGAGGACCACCGGGTATCGCTCTCGTTGCTCGGGGGCGCCGACCTGGCGAGCCTGTCTGGTCTGCTCTATGCCCCTCCGCAACTACAGGTCGAGCAAGTGATTGCGAGCGGCCTGCCGGGTACATTGGTCTCCAACACGTCGTCCATCAACTTTGCGAATGCGTCCCTCAACGCCGCCTGGGAGTACACCGGGTTGAAAGCGTTTGACTTCACGACCTCCCTCGGCCTGGCGAGTGACCGAACGCAGTCCTCCAACCCCGTTACCGTCGGTTATAACCTGCTCTCCGGCGTGAATGCGCCGACCGCAGGCACCGTTCAGCAAAACTTCTTCTACAAGACGCAGGTCAACGACCAGTCGTTCTACGCTCAGGAGCAGGTGCTGGCGTTGGACAGCCGGCTCAATGTGACCGTCGGCGTGACCGCCGAGCGTTCGAGCGTCAATGGCGATGTCAGCCAGTTCTTTTACTACCCGCACTACGCAGCCTCGTACCGGATTCACCAGAACTTTGCGTCGTTCATCGACGAGATCAAACTGCGCGCTGCGTATGGTCAATCGGGCAACCTCGCGCCGTATGGGACCAAGTACACGCCGTACAATCCCGCCCAGATCGACGGGGCCAGTGCGATCGAAGCCAACCAGCAGCTCGGCGATCCGCTGCTCAAACCGGAGACGGCGCAGGAAACCGAGGTTGGCATCGACATGACGTTCTTCAAGTCGCGCGCGCAGTTCTCGGCCACCGCGTACCAGAAGCGGCTGACGAACCTGCTCCTGCAGGCCGGCGTCGCGCCGTCGCTCGGCTACTCCTTCCTCTACGAGAACGGCGGCGAATTCACCAACCAGGGGCTCGAGTTGCAGCTGCAGGCGACGCCGCTGCAACTGCAAAACGGATTCACCTGGTCGGCCAACGTCGGCTACTTCCGGAACTACTCGACCGTGAACTCGTTGCCAGTACCGAATTTCAACGCGGGATCGACGTTTGGTTTCGGCGTAGACTATCTCGGACCGGGTCGCTCGCTGACCAATCTGTCAAACCCAAACGCCACGTTGTCGAATGGATACCCGACGCAGGTCGGTGACTTCGCTCCTGGCTGGACGTTGTCCTTCGGCAACGATTTCACATGGCACGGTTTCCGTGTCTTTGGCCTGGTCGACTGGAGTGTCGGCGCGTATGCCATCAACCTGACCGATCTGTACTTCGACACGGGCCCATACCTCTACTCAGACTCGGCAAAGAGCGCCGCACGCCTCGCGGCGTACGGCGGAGGCCTCCAGACGGAGTATGCCCAAGGCGCATCGTTCTTCAAGGTGCGAGAGCTCGTGATCAGCTACAACCTGCCGACGAAGTGGATCACCGGCGTCTGGAGCAGGTTCGCGAGCGCTCGCATCTCGCTCACCGGATACAACCTTTGGGGCATTTGGCACTACGATGGCCTCGACCCCGAGGTGACCGCCTTCGGCGCCCAGCCGCTCACTCGCGGCGTCGATGTCACACCATACCCGCCAGCTCGCAGCTACTTCCTCGGCCTGAACCTCGGGTTCTGACATGACACACATATATCGACTATCGATCGGCAGTACGCCTCCCGAGGGCTCAGGACGTGTGCTGCTCGCCGCGTGCGTTCTGCTCGTGATGGGCACGGTCGGCTGCTCCGAGGGGAACGTTCCGTTCTTCACCGCTCCGACGGAGGTGCCAGCCTCGGTCTCGGGTCTGCAGAATGCAGTGAGCGGCCTTTTCGCCGCAACGCGCAACGATCTGGGAGCGTTTCAAGGCATCGAGTTCAACACCGTCGCAGGGTACGCTCGCGATGGCGCGGTCTTCACCAACACGGAGCCGCGCACCGTGACCTACCCGTTGGGGGTTAACCCCATTCCCAACACGTCTGGGACGGTGTGGGCGCAGGAATACCAGAACATCACCCAGGCACAACAGATCTTCGCCGCGTTACCAAAGATCTCGACGCTCATCACGCCGGCCGAAGCGGCGTCCACCACCGGGGTCGTGCAGACGCTACAGGCGTACAACTACATGCTCATCGCCGAGGCGCACGATACCCTGGGCCTTGCGATCTTGCCTGCCGGGCTCACCGGCACCACCGCACCGGCGGCGGTATGCAACAAGAACGCCTGGCAGTATATCGTCGCGCTCCTCGACTCCGGCGAGTCTCAACTGGTGAAGGCGGGCACGACGATCGGACCGATCAAGGTGCCGACCGGCTTCGCTGCGGTCTACGCCACGTCTGGCCCGCCGGGGACGCTCGGGTCGTTCGCTTCGTTCAACCGCGTCCTCGCCGCCAAGGCGAACCTCGAGCTAGCCTATGCAATCGCCCGCGGCGCCGCAGGCACCGCGCCTACCCCAACGAGCCCCGGGGCCCCGAATGTGGCGGCGCTGAACCAGGCGCTCACGGATTTGACCTCCTCTGCAATGTACAACCCGTCGGTCCTCGCACCGACGCCGCCAGGACAATTCGTGGCTGGTTCGTATGTCGTCACTCACGACTTCAGCACCCAGTCGCAGGATCTCGTCAATCCCGTGCAGCAACAGATCGGCACGGAGGCGCAACTCAACGACTTCGTGGCTGATGTGGACACCATCAACGACCAGCGGTGGCACACGAAATTCGTCCTCAATCCCAACCCGGTCCAGCAGTCGTTCTACAATGCAGTGGCTTCCAAGTACCTGTACAACATGTTCTCCAACCCCTCGTCGCCGATCCCAATCGTGCGGGAGGACCAGTTGGTCATCTGGCACGGCGAGATCGAGCTTGGACTGGGGAACAATGCTGCGGCGCTTGCGGATGCGAATCTGCTTCGCGAAGTGACGGGCAGTTGCGGGACAGCCTGTCCGACGGGTGAAAAGGCCTTGGCGCCGTATCCCGCGTCGGACGCGTCGAGTTATGAGACGACCCGAAACGATCTCATGACGGAAACGCGCATCTCGACGACGTGGGAATCGAGCGCGGACCGCACAATCGAAATCCGCGACTATGGCATGCAAGCCGTCTCCGACACGACGTGGGAGCACGAGAATCCCAACGTGACGACCGGAGATCAGCACACGACGGTGACGCCCGTGCCGGTGGCGGAGCTCAACGGCCGCGGCGGAACGTACACGGCGACCTGCAAGTAAAGACCGCACGCGCACGTTCAGGTCGCAGCAGGCTGGTCAGAGGGCTCGGTGACTCGAAAGGGTCGCCGAGCCCTCTAACCATCCGCGCCGCGCTTGACCATTTTTCTGCATACGTCTAGCATAACGGCACACGGGAGGTTCAAAGCCATGCAGGCACTCGGGGAAGCGCCGGCGAAGGCCGAAGCGCCCAGTTTCGTGCATCTACGATCCTGGTCGGCGTCTGCCGCAGCAGCACGCACGCTCGGAGCCGTGGGAATGCTCGCACTCCTCGGCGCGCGCCCTGGGACGGCTTCGCCCTCGGTGCGCGAGACCGCGCCATCGGCCTGCGGCGCGATCGATGGGGTGCTGCGCCCCGCCCTTTACGCGATTCCGCTCCTGCCCGATCAGGGGATGTCGGGGTCCGGACTCGCGACGCTGGTGCCTGCGCCATCCCCCTTTGGCATCACGGTGACGCCGGATGGACATCCAATTTTCGACGTCACCGTGACGGTCCAGAATCTCCCGCCCCCGCAAGCGAATGGAGGGACGCAGTACGTGGCGTGGGCGACGACTCAGGACCTCACGGACGCGGACCGGATTGGTGTCATTGGCCACGATCAGAAGGCCGTCGGCAAGGTGGCGTGGAACAAGTACATCGTCCTCGTCACCGCGGAGGGAGCGACGGTCCCCGAGCATTGGAAGGGCCCCGTCGTGCTGCGCGGCTTCTCCCCGGCCACGTATTTGACGAACTACGCGAGCCACCCACTCTTCCTCGGCGGGATGCCGCCGTGCTGAACGACAACCGTTCCCGTGCGGTAGGGGCGACGCAATGCGTCGCCCTCTTATCGCACACGCCAATGGCAAGGAATGCCCGCACGGCCATCCGTATTGCGCTCGCCGCCGCGCTGACAGCGGCCGGCGCGCAGCCCGCGCTGGCGCAGCAGCAGGGTTCCGACACGGGCTCGATGGCCGGGATGAAAATGGATGGCGGTGGGTCGATGGCGTCCATGCCGGGGATGGGCGGGGGACTGGATCGCATGGTCCCCATGCCGAAGGACATGCCCATGATGGCTGGGATGGAAGGCGCCAAGCCGACCGCGGATCCCTACCTGCCGGGCGCGGGGATCGACCCCGCGACGCTACCGATGGCCGAGCCCCGCAAGGTCGTCACGCTCGCCACCGGCGACACGTTCAATCTCGAGGCGCGGCTCGTGCGGCGCGTCATCAATGGTCGCACGTTCGTGATGTATGGCTTCAATGGGCAGTACCCCGGTCCGTTGATTCGCGTCAAGCAAAACACGACCATCACGGTTCGCTTCACCAATCACATTGACCAACCGTCGAGCGTCCACTGGCACGGCGTGCGACTCGACAACCGATTCGACGGCGTGCCGGGACTCACGCAGGCCCCCGTCGCGCCCGGGCAGACCTTCGTGTACACCGTGCACTTTCCCGATGCCGGGATCTACTGGTATCACCCCCATGTGCGCGAAGACATGGAGCAAGGCCTCGGCCTCTTTGGCAACATGATTGTGGATTCGCCCGATCCCGCGTACTACAGCCCGGCCAACAGCGAGCAGGTCCTGATGCTCGACGACTTACTGATCGACCAGGCTGGCCTGTTTCCTTTCGGGAAGGAAGCCGCCGACTTCACCATCATGGGGCGGTTCGGCAACGTGCTTCTCGTGAACGGTGAGCCCCGCTACAAACTCTCCGTGCACAAGGGCGACGTCGTTCGCTTCTTCATCACCGATGTGTCCAACACGCGCAGCTGGAACCTCAACTTTGGTGGCGCGCCCATCAAAGTCGTCGCGGCCGACGTGAGCAAGTTCGAGCACGAGTTGATGACCCCCAACGTCACCATCGTGCCAGCCCAGCGCTACGTAGTGGAAGTGCAGTTCGACAAGCCCGGGACCTTCCCGATCCTGAACGAAGTCCAGGGGCTCAACAACTTTCAGGGTGAATACTTCTCCCAGGTGGACACGGTCGGAACCGTGACCGTCTCGAATGAGCCGGCCAGTCCGAGCTATGCGTCGGCGTTTGCGACGCTGAGGACGAACAAGGACGTCGTCAGCGACATTGATCACTACCGGCCGTACTTCGACAAGGCTCCGGACAAGCAGCTCGAGCTCACCGTCAACATTCAGGGACTACCGATCCCGCTCGTGGCCTTTATGTCGGTCGACACGATGTACTTCTCGCCAGTCGAGTGGAACGACGGCATGCCCGACATGAATTGGATCTCGACGACCAAGCAAACGAAGTGGATCATGCGCGATGTCCAAACGGGCAAGGAGAACATGGACATCGACTGGCAGTTCAAGCAGGGCGACGTCGTCAAGATCCGCATTCACAACGATGGCACGTCAATGCACCCGATGGGTCACCCGATCCACTTTCACGGCCAACGATTCCTCGTGCTCTCCCGCGACGGTGTGCCGAACCCATATCTCGCGTGGAAGGACACGGAGCTCGTCCCCGTCGGTCAGACCGTCGACATCCTCCTCGATGCGTCGAACCCCGGGAAGTGGATGGCGCATTGCCATATCGCCGAGCATCTCGAGGCGGGGATGCATATGATGTTTACGGTGAGTCCGGCAGGGCAATAGAAGAGCAGACGTTAGACGTTGGAAAAACACTGGACGTTAGACGTTGGACGTTAGACGTTGGAGAAAAATCTCAGGGCCAGCTACGTCGCCCCGCAGCTGGCCCTGAGTTTTTTTCTAACGTCCAACGTCCAACGTCTAACGTCCAGCTTTTTTCCAACGTCTAACGTCCAGCTTTACTGCAGCCTCGTCACCTGTGCCCGGTACATGACTACTAGCGGCCCATCTCTGGCCGGGCCGCGTCGCGGGCCAGAGCGCAAGCGCCCAGCCGGCACCGAGTGAGAGACGCAAGCCGCGCGTGGGTAGCTCGGTGAGGAGATTCCCACCGCGCGTGAGGTCGCCGGCCGGGATGTGGATGAGGAGCGAATCGACGAACGGCCCATAGATGGCCGGGAGTGTCGCACGCACGATCTGTTCGAACTTCTCGGGACGACGCGTACGCGCTTGTGGTGTATCGAAGTGCACGGTGACGCTATCGCCCCTCCGGATGGCGACGACGCTGTCGCGGAGTCGCGTTGCGCCCTCGGCCACGATCGGCAGCAGCGGCGGAGTCTGCGGAAGCGCTGGTGCCGGCGGCACCGTCAGGAGTGAAACGGGCAGGAACATGCGACCCGCATCCTCGTGCGTGACTCGCGCGGCGGCCGCGACCGCGCGGGCGCGGCTCGCTCGAGCGACCGCGTGCATGCGCGTCCGGAACGCATCGACGGCCGTCTCCGCGGCGGCGAGGATCTCCGTCGGTTGCGAACCGACAAGTGCCACGGTAAGACCCCCGACCGCGGTCAACACGGCTCCAACTGCGGTGGTAATGAGTGCCGCTTTCAGCGCGACGCGACGCCGACGCCTGCGAACGGCTTGGCGCGCCTCACGTCGGCAGTGCAGGCAGACGGTGGTGCCCGGACGTGGCTCGTGCGGGCACGCTCCAAGACTCTGTGGCGACATTGGGCAACCCAACGCTGAGACGACAGGGAGCCGCAACCGAGCGAGATGCACCGGCCGGGCAAGTGGCTGACGACGACGCGAATGCGCGCGTAACTGCGCGCCGCCGCGTGATGAGGAGAGAAGCGAGAGTGGCGAAGGGAGAGGTTAATTGCTGAGCCTGGCATACAGCCACGAACTTGCCATGGCGGGTAGGGGCGACGCAATGCGTCGCCCTTTCAAATGTCACCGCCCGTACATACCCGCTGCGTCACACGGCCTTCGGCGGTACGGGCGGCGGAGACAGTCGAATGACGGTTGTCACCGCCATCACGAAGGCGCTCGTAAACGCCAAGGGCAGAAGCACCCAGAAGGCCATCGTCGCCTCCGTGACCTCGCGCGGGGTTGGCGGATGCCCCGACCATGCGGCCGCACCTTCCTTACGGATGTAGCTGGCCCATGCGCAGGCAGCGCACAGCACTGCCACAAGGAGCCATCCCTCAGCAACGTGCAACCACGAGCCGCGATGAATCCGCTGTCGATAGGGCGGCGAGAGTGCTGACGCGGCCAGAACGAACGCCCCGTAGCCGACGCAGAGGATCCAGTAGGCGACGTACACCGCGTTTGCGGGGCCAGACATCTGGATGTATTCGTGCACTGAAGGCCCGAAGAGTTACCGGTGATGGTACGGCACCTGCCGCTGCGACGCCAGCCCCCGGACTCGGCCGCTCGACCACGTACCCCTTTGCCTTTGCACCCCATGCGCCGTTCGATCGACTGATGCGAATCACGCTAGTGCTCGGCATCGCCCTACTGGCATCGGTCGCGCACGCCCAGGACACGACAGGCACAGTCCACGGCATCGTGCTTTCCTCCGAGCACCAGCAACCGCTGGCGTTCGCCACGATCACGCTCGACTCCACTGCCGCCACGGTGTTCGCCGACTCCTCCGGCAGTTTCCGGATCGGGAAGGTTGCAGCCGGACGACATCACCTGCGGGCCCGCGAATTGGGGTACAGCCCGCTCGACACGACAGTCGAGGTTCAATCTGCGCAGACCATCGAGCTGGTGCTAGCGCTCGGGCGAATCCCCTACGTCGTGCCCTACATCTTGCCGCCGGTTGGCATCACGGGGAGAAGTAAATGCCGGATCCCCGGCCTCTCGGACTCCACGATGAGCCCGGACGTCGTCACCCTGGCGACCCAGCTCGTGGTAAATGCCCAGCGTGTGCACCTGCTCGAGGCACAACAGCCGTACGAGTATTGGATCGAGAGCACCATCTCGCGCCACAGCGAGTACCGGCCAGACCGGGATGGCGAAGACGTGGACACACTCGTCTTCCGCAGCGATATCCGGCATGCCTACCGGCCGGGCGACATCATCGATCCGCGGCTGATCGGCCGACGCTTGAGCGGGCGTGAAGAGAGAAACGTCGACTATATCTACCTGCCTGAATTGGAGGACCTGGTAGAACCCAGTTTCATATCGCACCACTGCTTCACATTCGGTGGAGTCGATACCGCGGCGGGCGAGCCCGAGCTCAGGATCGACTTTCGACCGCTCGACAAGATGCGGTCCGCCGACGCTGAGGGCTCCTTCTTTCTCGACCCGAGTCGCTTCGTCGCCAAACGAGCCATCCTGCGGATGACCAAAGGCGATCACGAAGTGCCACCTATCTGGCACCTCGAGGCACTCATCTGGTATCGGGAGATTGCCCCCCTCATCGTGGTTGAGGACTCGGCGCGCTACACCCTGGTGGGCGGCACGGCGCTGACAGGTGGAGAGGTCACTCAGATCGAGCAGCAACGCGTCATCCAGTACCATCCGCGGCGCTCGACCAGCGCACGGTAGCGGCCGTCGCCACGAACCGCGACGACGGGTACCGAACGGGCGGCCAGACCCGCATATTTACCGCCGCATGCGATCGGCGCCGAACACAACCGCGACAACACTCCTCGACTCGCGTGCCATGGACCGCACGCTCCGACGGATGGCCGATGAGATCGTCGAGCTGAACGATGGCACCGACGACCTTATGATCATTGGAATCCAGCGCCGAGGGGTGCAGTTGGCAGACCGGATCGCCCGTCTCATCGAGGAGCGGGAAGGGGTGGCGCCTCGCCGCGGTGCGCTCGACATCACGCTGTACCGTGACGATCTCCAGACCGTCGGCCCGCGGCCAGTAGTCGGCCCGACTGACATTCCGTGGGATATGGATGGCGCCCGTGTCGTGATCGTCGACGACGTCCTGTACACGGGCCGCACCGTTCGAGCAGCGCTCGACGAGTTGGCTGATTTCGGCCGTCCAGCTCGAATCGCGCTCGCCGTCCTGGTCGATCGTGGCGGACGCGAGCTGCCGATCCACGCCGACGTCGTCGGCAAGCGCGTCGACTTGCGATCGGATCAACGCGTCGACGTGCTCGTCAACGAGCTCGATGGCCGTGATGCCGTCATCGTCGTAGCCAAAGAAGCCCCTTCCGCTGGCAGTACGATCGATAGCGAGCGGGTCGCGAGCCGAAAGAGGGACGCCTCGACGTGACCCACGCGCTCGGCAAGGATCTGCTTGGCCTCGAAGCCTTGTCCCCCGAACAGATCCGCCTCATCCTCGACACCGCCGAGCCCTTCAAGGAAATCAGCGAACGTGCCATCAAGAAAGTGCCGGCACTTCGTGGCTCCACCATCGTCAATCTGTTCTTCGAGCCCTCCACCCGCACCAGAGTCTCGTTCGAATTCGCCGAGAAGCGTCTCTCGGCCGACACCGTCAACGTCGCGGCCTCGAGCTCGAGCGTGTCCAAGGGTGAGACGCTGGTCGACACGGCGCGGAATCTCGAGGCGATGCGGATCGACATGGTCGTCATGCGGCACTCGGCGTCGGGCGCAGCACAGTTTCTGGCCGATCGCATCGAGTCCAATGTGATCAACGCCGGCGACGGCACACACGAACATCCGACGCAGGGATTGCTCGACTTACTGACGCTGCGTGATCGCTTCGGTGATCTCTCGGGGCTTCGTGTGTGTATCGTCGGAGACGTACTGCACTCGCGCGTTGCACGCTCGAATATCTGGGGCCTTCAGAAAATGGGCGCGGAGGTCGCGGTCTGCGGCCCGCGGTCGCTCCTCCCGAGCGCGATCGCGGACTTCGGGGTCACGGTATTCGACCGCGTCGAGGCGGCGATCGAGTGGGCGCAAGCGCTCAACGTCCTGCGGCTGCAGCTCGAACGCATGACCGCCGGCTATATCCCTTCCTTACGTGAGTACAACCGGGTCTTCGGCATCTCTCGCGAGCGGCTGGCCCGGGCCGGTCACGACGTGCTCATTCTGCATCCCGGGCCTATGAATCGGGGGGTCGAGATCGACTCCGATGTTGCCGACGGCCCGTGCAGCGTGATCCTCAATCAGGTGACAAACGGCGTCGCCGTTCGGATGGCGGTCCTCTACCTCTTGGCGGGTGGGCGCCCCGAGCTCGCCGAGGCGGCGAAGGCGGGGGGCGACCGATGAGCCGTCCGCTGCTGCTCCAGGGTGGACGGATCATCGACCCGTCCCAGGGACTCGACATGGTCGGCGACGTCGTGCTGATCGATGGCAAGGTCGATCATGCCGGCGCCCGTGTCGGCACGCCGGATGGTGCCGAAATCGTGGACTGCAGCGGCGCAATCGTTTCGCCCGGATTCATCGACGTGCACTGCCATCTCCGGGAGCCGGGGCGCGAGGATGTCGAAACGATCGCGACCGGCGCTCGAGCCGCGGCTGCCGGCGGCTTCACCGCGGTGTGCGCGATGCCGAACACGGACCCGGTCACTGACAACCAGGCGGCCGTCGGTTTTGTGATGCGGCAAGGGTTGGCTGCCGGAGCCGCGCGCGTGTACCCGATCGGCGCGATCTCGGTTCGTCAGCAGGGCGAGTCGCTGGCGGAAGTGGGGGAGATGGTTGGAGCCGGGGCGGTGGCCATTAGCGACGATGGGAAGCCCGTGATCAGCGCTCATTTGATGCGCACGGCCTTGGAGTACGCCCGCACCTTCGACATCCCCGTCGTGGACCACTGCGAAGAACCGACGCTCGCAGCCGGCGGCTCGATGAACGAGGGGCGTGTCAGCGCGCGACTCGGGCTGAGGGGCGTGCCGAGTGAAGCAGAAGAGATCATGGCGATCCGCGACATCCTGCTCAGCCGGCGAAGCGGCGGCCACGTGCACCTCGCGCACATGAGCACACGCGGATCCGTCGAGCTCATTCGATGGGGGAAGGAGCGCGGCATCATGGTGACGGCGGAGGTCTGCCCCCACCACCTGTCGCTGACGGAAGAGGCGGTCGAGGGCTACAACACCAACGCCAAGATGAATCCGCCGCTCCGGACCGCCGCCGACACGCAGGCCCTGCAGGAGGCGATTCGAGACGGGACCATCGACGTCATCGCCACGGACCATGCTCCGCACCATTACGACGAGAAGGAGCGTGAGTTCGCAGACGCCCCCAACGGCATCGTAGGACTGGAAACGGCCCTCGCCGTCGTTGTCACGACTCTCGTTGGTGGTGGGTACCTCGACTTCGAAGCCCTGATTGAACGCATGTCGGTCGCCCCAGCGCGCATTTTCCGGCTGCCGGGCGGGTCATTGGCCCGCGGACGTCCCGCGGACGTGACGGTGTTTGATCCCGCGGCCGACTGGGTCGTCGATCCCTCGAAGTTTCTCTCGAAGGGTCGCAATACCCCGTACGCTGGTCACCGGCTTCGCGGCCGAGCGGTCTGCACCGTTGTCGGGGGTCGAATCGTCTATCATATTGGCGCTAATCACATTGCCCGATAACGAACGGGCAATGTGCCCGAAATGGACGATCGACGGGTCGGGGAGCGGGCGGAGCGCGCCCTTGGACACGGATAGGGAAAGGGGAAGGACGGACCTGAGGCATTGACCGGTAGAGGCGGCGCATACGTCGCCCGTCGTGGGGATTAGGGGGCAATGGCTACGCTGACGGCGGACAAACCCAAAGACGCGATCGCGGCCCTCCTGCAGGAGCGTCAGCGGTACGAGCAATGGCTAGCTGCACTCGAGTCTCGGCGTGCCGTCACGCCGCCCAATGTCTACTCCCGAGTTCGCACCGACTACGAGGGCCGCCTTTCTCGGGTGATCGACGAACTCGGCGGACGAACGGCGGAACTGCAGCAGGTCGTCGACGCGCTCTCGAGCCAGGTCGCCTCCATTCAGGACGAGGAAAGCGCCAAACGCGACCTGCAGGCGGAGGCAGAGTTGCGAGCGGCCGTTGGGGAGTACTCGCCCGAGCAGTGGCGACAGGTGAGTCAGACCAGCCAGGCCGAGTTGACCCGACTCGCCGGACTGAAAGCCGATGCCGCATCCGAGCTCGCCCAAGTCCAACAGCTCCTGAACATGGCGAGCACGCGACGTCCTGGCGGACCGCCAGCGTCCGCATCTGTTGCGGCGTCCACCGTCGCCCAACCATCAGCGGCCCCTGCACTACGCACCGCTCGACCAGGCGAGCCAGTCACCGGCGGACGTGCGGCACCTCGCGCTGGTGAGCCAACGACGGGCGCCAGTCGAGCACCGCGGCCTGATCGTGGGAGCGAGAGCGCCACCTTCGACGAATTGGCGTTCCTCCACTCAGTCGTAGAGCCAAAACCCGGTGCGGCCGGTCAGGCGACGCGGCTGCCGGGGGAGCCGTCCACTCGCCCACCGGTCGTACCGCCGGCGCCGCAGCCGATCCCGGCTGCCCAGCCGCCGCGACCAGCGATTCAGCTAACCACTGCCGCACCCGCCCCTGCGCCGGTGGCCGCGAAGCCAGCAGCGGCGGTACCCGCGGCCGTCCCAGCAGCCCCCCCCGTCACGCCTCCCGAAACCGCTCTGATCAACGCGACGACGACGAGCGCCCCGGCCAGTGAGGGCCCACGGCGCCGCATCGACGACTCACACGCGGTCCCCGTCTTCCTCCGGGATGTGCCGTCGGAGCAGGTCAAGACGCTCAAATGCGCCGAGTGCGGCACCATGAACTTTCCGACCGAATGGTACTGCGAACGCTGTGGAGGCGAGCTGGCGGCGATGTAAGCAGAACCTGGGACGTTAGACGTTAGAAACTGGGACGTTGGACGTTAGACGTTAGAGAGCAAACCGCGAGGGCCAGCTACAGTGCACCTAGCTGGCCCTCAAGTTTGTTCGAACGTCCAACGTCTAACGTCCAACGTCTAGGCCTTGCCCATGCGGCTTTTATGTCTCGCTGCCGAATTCCGGTGAATGAGGCCTTTGCGGGCCGCACGGTCGAGGAGACGAGTCGCAGCGAGTCGATCAGCTGTCGAAGCGCCTGCGGCCGTGGCTCGCTTGAGCGCAGTGCGAAGTGCGGAGCGTTGGGCCCGGTTCCGGACCGTGGCCGCCCGGGTCTTACGCATGTTTTTCTTCGCGGACGCGATGTTCGGCACGCGGGATCTCCAGTCGGGGTCGAGGCGGGAAACGCGGCGAGAACCGCCGGCAGCGCCCCGCACAAGGCAGAACGGCCGGCCCATCGCGGACCGACCGCTCGCAGGCGAAAACGTATTGGCGCCAGGCGCCGATGTCAAGGCGCCACATTGCTTTGACACGTGTTGGGGGTGGGACTACCTTCATGGCAGTCGCGCCCTGGTCGGGACCGAGCCACCCTCTGCCCATCCCCGTTGGCCCAGCAGCTCCTACTTCTCGCGCCGATTCTCCTCTTCTCGATCATCGCGCACGAGATCGCTCACGGCTACGCTGCCTTGTCCCAAGGCGACCCGACCGCCTACAAGAAGGGGCGTCTGACCTGGAATCCGATCAAGCACATTGATCCGATCATGTCGGTGATCCTGCCGCTGGCGCTCGCGGCAATGCACGCGCCAGTGCTCGCAGGTGCGAAGCCCGTTCCGGTCGACCCACGCAATTACCGCAACTTCAAACGGGGTGACATCATCGTGTCGCTCGCTGGCATCGCGGCGAACCTGGTGATCGCGATCGGTTGCACGGTCGCCAGCTTCCTTCTTGGACTGCTGGGCAATGCGGTGCCATCGGTCGCACCGGTGTGCGGCATCCTTCAGGCGATGGCGCTCGTAGGTGTGTGGCTCAATCTGGTCCTCGCTGCCTTCAATCTCTTCCCCATCCCGCCGCTCGACGGTTCGCACGTCGTGAAATACTTGTTGCCGCCGGCATTGGCGATCCGCTATCAGCAAATCGGTTTCTTCGGCATCTTCCTGCTCATCTTGCTGCTCAATACGCCGCTGTTGGCGTTCTGGCTCGCGCCAGCGATCAGCGGAACACGATGGGTGCTGTCCACCGTCGAGACGAGAGACCTGTTGCTGCCATCAGCGCTCCCATGGGTGAGAGGGTTCTTCGCGTGACGGCCGTCGACGTGATCGACCGGCAAACGGCCTTCGCGACGCCAGCGCACGACGGACTTGGTCGGCGAGTGCCGATTGATCCGGGCGGTGCCGACGCCGCCGCCAGCTTCGTCGTCGAGCTCACTCACTTCAGCGGTCCACTCGATCTGCTCCTTACGCTTCTCCGTGAGGAGCAGATCGACATCTATGACATTCCGATCGCGCGCATCGCGGAACAATTCCTCGTGCGCATCCGAACGCTGCGACTGGACGAAGCCGCCGAGTATCTGGAGATGGCTGCGCGGCTGTTGCGGATCAAGGCGCAGATGCTGTTGCCGCAACACGGCGGTGATGAAGCGTGGGATGATCCGCGTGCAGAGCTGGTGCGCCGCTTGCTCGAGTATCAACAGGTGCGAGAAGTCGTCGACGTACTGGAATTCCGTGCGGAGTTGCGTCGCAGTCGTTTCACGCACCCCTGCGCGATGATCTCCATCGCACCGCCACCGCCGGCACGGCTTGCCGTGACGTTGGTGGAGTTGTTTGCAGCCGTCGATCGTGTGCTGCGCATCGCGCGCGGCCCCAGCATTCACGCCGTCGTTCCGCGTGCACTCGACGTCGCCGGCGCGGTCGACGCCGCACGCGCCCTCCTCGCGCGGCGACCGTCGGTCGCGTGGGCTGATCTCGTCCCGGCGCGTGCCGAGGCGTGGCAGGTGCTCTCCGTCTTGCTCGCGCTGCTCGAGCTGGCGCGACTCGGCGAGTGCCTCCTCCGTCAACCGATTCCGTTCGGCCCTGTCGAGATTCGACCCGCCGACCGCGCGTCCAGCGCGGGCATCGCCGCGCCCGTTGGCGCCGTCCTTCCGGCCGATGTTGGCCCCGTCGTCGGCACACCCGACGGCGAAGGCCCGGCGGAACTCGTCACCCCATTCGCTACTCCGCATGACACCGCTAGCGCAGCTGCTTGAAGCGGCGCTCTTCGCGAGCGGCGTACCTGCATCAATCGAGACGCTCGGCGCGCTGGAACCCGATGCGAGCGTCGACGATTTGCAGGCCGCGCTCGACGAGCTCCGCCACCACTATGACGAGGCCGGACATGGCATCGAGCTCGTCGAGGTCGCAGGCGGCTGGCAGCTCCTGACGCGGCCCGAGTATACGACGGCCATTGAACGGGCCCAGTTGGCTACCCGCCCGCACCGACTGTCGGCCGCAGCGCTCGAGACATTGGCTTTGATCGCCTATCGCCAACCGATCACGCGCGCGGATATCGAGGAGATTCGCGGTGTGTCGGCGGGGTCCATCCTCAAGTCGCTGCTCGAGCGAGGCCTGGTCGACGTCGTTGGAAAAGCCGACGCGCTTGGACGTCCCCTGTTGTACGGGACGACACCGACGTTTCTCGAGTTGTTCTCGCTCCGTCATCTCGGGGAGTTGCCACGAGCCGACGAGCTGGCCGTGGCGCTGCGTCCGGCTCCGGAGCCGTGACGGGTGGGCCGGTGCGGATCCAACGGGCCCTCGCGCGTGCTGGCATAGGGTCGCGGCGCAAAGCCGACGAGCTCGTGGCGGCCGGCCGCGTCCGCGTAAATGGAGAAGTCGCGGCAGTCGGGCAGACGGTCGATCCTGTGCACGACCGGATCTCGGTGGACGGAGCGGAGATCACACCGCCCGGCCCCGTGGAGTGGTTGGTACTTCACAAGCCCCCAGGCGTCCTTACCACAGCGCGCGATGAACGGGCGGCTGGGCGCCGGACCGTTTTCGACCTCGTCCCACCGGCACTCCGCCGGCCGGGCCTCACGTATGTTGGGCGTCTGGATTACATGACTGAGGGTGTGCTCCTGTTGACCACGGACGGCGCGGCGGCGCACCGATTGACCCACCCGAGCTTCGGGCTGGAGCGCACCTACGTCGCGACGGTACAGGGCAACGCCGTCGCTGCCGCGCGCGCGCTACGCGCCGGCGTCGAGTTGGAGGATGGCTGGATGCAGCCGGTTGCGGCGACCGCGCGGTCCGCCGGACAGCGTCGGTGGGAGATCGAGATTACACTCACCGAAGGCCGGACTCGCGAGGTTCGCCGCGCGTGTGAAGCGGTCGGGCTGTCACTGGAACGGCTCGTGCGGACGCGCTTCGGCCCAATCGCGCTGGGGACGCTGCCGGTCGGAGCCGTTCGGCCGCTGACCAAACGGGAGATTCACCAACTCGAGGCGCGCCCATGGCCGACCGAGCCCTGACAGAACGCGGGGCGGTCGCCCGGGAGGCGGGCGATCGGCGACTCGCGGGTCCAGCCTCGAGCCCATCGGTCGGTCCGGCCGACGTCGCGCTCGCACAAGCGGTCACGCGCCAGGTTGCGCGCCGCGTCGTCGGCCAGGATTACATGGTGGAGCGCCTGTTGATCAGTCTCCTCACAGGCGGACATGTGTTGCTCGAAGGCGTGCCCGGGCTCGCCAAGACACTCACCGTCAGGACGCTGGCCGAGACGATCCGGACCACCTTCCAGCGCATTCAGTTTACCCCCGATCTCCTGCCGGCCGACGTTATTGGTACGCAGGTGTACGACCAGTCCAACGGCCAGTTCTCGGTCAAGCGTGGACCGATCTTCGCCAATGTCATCCTGGCTGACGAGATCAACCGTGCGCCTGCCAAAGTGCAGGCCGCTCTGCTCGAGGCCATGCAGGAGCATCAGGTCACGATCGGGGGTATTACGCATGTGCTGGACGAGCCGTTCCTGGTGCTTGCGACGCAGAACCCCATTGAGCAAGAGGGGACGTATCCGCTACCCGAGGCTCAGGTCGATCGCTTCATGATGAAGCTCCGGGTCGGCTATCCCACGCGTGAGGAAGAGAAGGAGATCATGCGCCGGATGGCCGGCGGTGAGACGATTCCCATCGACCGAGTGGCCACTCCCGCCGCGATTCTCGAGGCTCGCCACCGCATCGCGGAACTCTACATGGACGAGCGCGTGGTGGACTATATCGTCGAGATCGTCCATGCGACGCGCTCGCCAGGCGACGCGGGGCTGCGCGACCTCGTGCCATTGATCGAGTTTGGTGCGAGCCCTCGGGCGACGATCGCGCTCGCACAGGCGTCGCGGGCGCACGCATTTCTTAGAGGACGGAATTTCGTCATGCCGGACGACGTGAAGGCCGTCGCACCCGACGTCCTGCGACATCGGATCCTGACCTCGTTCGAGGCTGAAGCGGAATCGGTGACGAGCGACCGGATCGTGCAGCGCGTGCTCGGCGCCGTGGAAAGCCCGTGACCGCCAGCGCGGCGCCGATCCCAATCGGGGTCTCGGCCGCCGTTCTGCAGCAGGTCAAGCTCATCGAGCTCCAAACCCGTCGTTTGGTCAACTCGCTCTTTGTGGGCGAGTACCGTTCCGTATTCAAGGGGCAGGGAATGGAGTTCGCCGAGGTGCGGGAGTACCTGCCCGGCGACGAGGTGCGATCGATCGATTGGAACGTGACCGCCCGCATGCGGCGGCCCTTCGTCAAGCGATACATTGAGGAACGCGAGCTCACCGTGATGCTCGTGATGGACGTGTCCGGCTCCGAGCAATTCGGCAGTGCGCGCCGCTTCAAGGGCGAGATCGCGAGCGAGCTGGCGACGGTGCTCGCGATGTCCGCCGTGCGGAACAACGACCGCGTCGGAACGCTCCTCTTCACCGACCGCATCGAGCTGGTAGTCCCGCCGCGGAAGGGACGACGGCACGCCCTGCGCGTCATCCGGGACTTCCTGGCCTTCCAGCCGACGCACCTGGGTACGGACGTGTCCGGGGCGCTGATGTACTTGACCCGCCTGCTCAAGCACCGGACCATCGTCTTTATCGTATCCGACTTCCAGGCACCGGATTTTGCACGAGCCTTGCGCGGCATCGCCCAACGGCACGATGTCGTCGCCGTGGCGATCGAGGATCCACTCGAGCGGATGCTGCCCGACGCAGGTATTGTTCGATTCGCGGATCCCGAGACCGGCCAGTTGGTCGATGTCGACACGAGCGCCCGAGCGGTGCGACTCAACTATGAGCGTCGGATGATGCAGGATCGACAAGCGCGGCGACAGCTTTTCCGCCAATTGGCGATCGACGAGGTCGTCATCGGCACGGATGGTGGCATTGTCGAGCCCTTGCTCAAGTTCTTTCGGAGGCGGGAAACCCGCGCCCGCCGCCGGACGGCGTGAGCTCGGAGGCAACGTGGCCATCCGCAAGGCGCTGGTGCTCTCGTGGACACTCGCTGCTTGGACGGCGACTCTGCAGGCGCAAGCCGCTCGCCGGCCCGCGCGCCCAGCGCCTGCGGCCACCCCGCAGGGCGTGCCCAGCGCGCCCGCCGTGCCCCCGCCTCTGCCTCCGGGCTTCGACTATCAGGTCAGGGTCGCACCGGAGACCGTCGCCGTCGGGTTGCCATTTCACGTTGCTGTGCATGTCAGGGCGCCTGCCGGCACACGCGTCCAGTTTCCCGCCGGGCCCGATTCTGGGACGGCCGTAGAAGCACTCGATCCGGCTACTGAGCGCAGTCGCTCCGATTCGGTCGGCACGGACGTGACTGCGATCTACCGGCTTGCCGCGTGGGACGTAGGCCGGCTCCCGATTGCTCTTGGGAACGTCGTCGTCGTGGACCGAGGTGGCGAACACGCCATTGCGCTCCGCCCGCTCAGTGTGATCGTCGCCGCCACGGTGCCGCCACGCGGAGCCGCGCGCGCGCCACGTCCTGCGCGTGCGTATTATCCCGACCGGGAGCCGTGGTGGTGGCGGTGGGTGCTCGTCGGCGCCGCTGTCGCCGTCCTGCTCATCGGATGGCTGCTCGTCCGCTGGCTACGGCGCCGAGCGCGTCGGCCAGTGGCGCCGCCGGGACCTCTCGCCACAGCCGAGCGGGAACTGGGTGACCTCGAGCACCTCGGGTTGGTCGAAGCGGGCGAATGGGGTCGCTACGTGACATTGGTCGCGGACGTCGTGCGACGATTTCTCGCGCGACGTCTGCCAGACGCCCCGTTGTCGTCCACGACCAGTGAGCTCGTGACCGCATTGTACGACGATGCACGCGTGCCGCTCGATCGCCTGCGAGCTCTGCTCGTGCAGATCGACCTCGTCAAGTTTGCGGGCCAGCACATGAACGCCGAGACCGTCACCCAAACGTCCCGTGCCGCGCACGTGCTCATGAGCGACATTGATACCGCCGTGACCGCGGCCGCCGCAGCCGCCCGAGAGGCGGCGGCGCGGCAGACGTCGCGCGAGTTCGAGGAGCGGCGAACGGCGCGCGCCATTGGCTCCAAGGGACGCGCAGCATGAGCTCCGCTGCCGCCTTCGGTTTTGGCACGCCTTGGGTGCTGCTGGCCCTCCTGGCTCTGCCGCTGTGGTGGCTGCATTGCCGGCTTCGCCGCCCGAGCGCGGTCACGCTATCGCGCGTCGCACCGCTCGCTGCCGGGCCGCGGCGCGGACGCGCCCTCGGGTGGCTGCTCTTCGCGTTGCGCAATCTCGCGATCGCCGCCGCCATCGTCGCCGTTGCGCGCCCGCGGTTCGGATCCCAAAGCGAGACCATCACCGGCGACGGCATCAACATCATGCTGGTCATCGACCTGTCGAGCTCTATGCTCGCACTCGACTTCCAACCGGAGAATCGACTGGAGGTCGCCAAGGAGACCATGAAACGTTTCGTCTCCGGGCGGGCGGCCGATCGGATCGGGGTCGTGTCCTTTGCCGGCGATGCGTTGACCCAGGTGCCGCTCACGCTGGACTACGGTGTCGTCACGTCCGCAATTGACAACTTGCAGGCTGGCCAGTTGGACGACGGGACCGCTATCGGTACCGCGATCGCGACTGCGGCGAACCGTTTGCGTGTCGCCCCCGGACGGTCGCGCGTCATGATCTTGGCCACCGATGGCGTCAACAACCGGGGGTCCATCGATCCTCGCACAGCGGCAAGGGCCGCAGCGGCATTTGGGATCAAGATCTACACGATTGGCATTGGCACCGAGGGACTGGCTCCGGTTCCCGTCGGGCGCGGGTTGTTTGGGCTGCGCTACGAAAATCAGGAAGTGCGCATCGACGAACGACTGCTGTCGGATATCGCACGGACGACGCATGCACGGTTCTTCCGCGCTCGCGACGCGGCGGCATTGCGACAGATCTACCAGGAGATCGATCAACTCGAGCGCGCACCCGTGCGCATGCAGACCTATGTGCGCTACGCGGAGCAGTTTCGCTGGCCGCTCGAAGCGGCCATGATCGCGCTCGTGCTCGAGTTGGGGCTGCTGGCGTGGCGAGGACCGCTGACATGATCACGGCTCGAGGCATCGGGGCATGAGTCCGCTCGTGTCGAACCTCGCTCTGGTGGAGCGGCCCGAGTGGTTGCTGGGAGCCCTCCTGCTTCCTCTCCTGGTGGTCGCGCTGCTCGTGCGGCGCGAACGGGACCGCCGCCGCCGGATTGCACGCCTCGGCAATCCGGTCACCGTGGCGCGCATCTTCCCCGGGATCCGCTCGCTGAGGCCGGGCGTGCGCATGCTGCTGCTCGGTGGCGCCGTGGCGTGCATGGCGGTCGCGTTCGCAGGACCGCGGTGGGGTGCGCAGCGTCGGGCGATCCGGACCGCGGGAGCGGACGTCGTCGTCGCCATCGATGCCTCGCTCTCCATGCTCGCTACCGATGAACGTCCGAGCCGTCTGGAGCGAGCCAAGCAGGACGTGCGCATCTTGCGCTCCGTGAGCCCGGGAGACCGAACCGCACTGATCGCGTTCGCCGGGCGGAGCTACATCCTCTCTCCACTCACGGTGGACGATGGGGCCCTGGCACTCTTTCTCGACAATCTCGACCCATTGGTTGTCGGGCAACCCGGCACATCGATCGCCCGGGCGATTCGGCAAGCCACGGATCTGCTGGTCTCGACGCGCACGGCGAGCGACCGCGCCATCGTGATCATGAGCGACGGGGAAGGGTGGGAGTCGGAAGAAGAGGTGCGCGCCGCTGCCGCGCAGGCGGCAGAGAACGGCATCAGCCTGGTGACGGTCGGCTACGGGAGCGAGCAAGGGTCGACCATCCCGTTGACGGCTGGCAGCACCACGACGCTCAAGCGCGATGAGAATGGGGCCGTCGTCGTAACGCATTACGTGCCAGCGCTCCTTCAGGCCGCCGCCGCTGCCGCGCACGGTACCTTCATCCCCGCCGGCACGACGGACAAGCCGTCCAACGTCCGCCGGGCACTGGCCAAGCTCCGCGTCGCGCGGCGCACGGTCGAGGAAGAGGACGAACGGACGCCGCGCTATCAGCTCTTCCTCGCGCCGGCCGTTCTGCTGCTGCTGCTCGATACGCTGCTCGGTGACACACGGCGAGCCGGGGCGCGCCGCGAGCGTCTCCGTGCCTCGGCCACTCCGACGCATCCGCCACGCGCGACCGCCGCGGCAGCGCTCGTCATGGGCTTGAGTCTTCCCGCGATGTGGCCGCCCCCACAGCGCGGCACGCCCCTCGACCGCCTGGTCGCGTACCGGCGAGCGATAGAGGCGGGTGATCATTCACCCCAAACGCTGTACAACTATGGCACCGCGCTGCTCGCCGCCGATTCGGTGGAGAGCGCGATCTCGACGCTCTCGCAAGCTGCTGACTTGCGCGACGCCGACGTGCGGTATCGCTCCTGGTTCAACCTGGGCCTCGCGCATCTGCGCCGCGGCCTCGCGGCCCATGGAGACAGCGGCGTCACGGACCTCGATGCAGCGCTCGATGCATACAAGCGTGTCCTCATTGCCCGACCGCAGGATGACGACGCGCGTTGGAACTACGAGCTCGCGCTGCGGAAGCGCGAAGGTGGTGGTGGAGGAGGCGGATCGGGCGGCGGCGGCGGCGGTGCGTCGACGCCCCCGTCGACCGGAAATAACTCGGGAGCGACCCAGGGGCTCGCGCAGCGGCAGGCTGAAGAGATCCTGAACAATGCGGCCCGCGAAGAGCGAGAGGTCCTCGGCAAGTCGCAACGTCAGTCCCAGACTGACGTGCCACCCGGGGGGCGAGATTGGTAGGCCTCGCCCTTTCCGTTCTGGCACAGCTCGCGGTCGTCGCGCGGGCGCCGATCGACACGTCTCAGGGCGTGAATTTTCACGCGATCCTGACACCCGACACTGTGTACGTCGGCCAACAGGCGACGTACCAGGTCGGCGTGTTCATCGATGATCAGCTGCGGCTTCGGCTGCGCCACAACCCCGAATTCATTCCGCCGGACGCTCAAGGCCTGCTGTCATACGAGCTGGCCGCGGGCGCGCGTGCGCCGAGCGCACGGCACGCTGGACGTCGGGTCTACGAGGTGCACGTGTTTCAGCGCGCCTTCTTCCCCCTCCTGCCCGGCCGCTACACCATCCCGAGCGCGCAGCTCGTCTACTCCTTGCCGTTGTCCACGAGCTTTTTTAGCCGCGAAGAGACGCATGCGCTCGTCGCGGAGAGCCTGCTTGTCGTGGTGCGAGCACCTCCGAGCGACGGTCGGCCGAGCGACTACGTTGGCGCCGTCGGCGATGTCACCATTGCCGCCCACCTGGATTCCGCCGCTGCGCGCGTCGGGGATCCTATGTTGTTGACGCTGAGCGTCGCTGGGCGGGGCGACGTCAAGCTCTTTCCACGACCAGCCGTGGCCGTGCCGTGGGGCACCCTCGTGCCGGCGCAGGTCCGCGTGCGCCTCGATACGACCACCGAGCAGGTGCGCGGAACGAAAGAGTTCGATTGGCTCATCACCCCACGCGACAGCGGGAATCTCAGCCTGCCGTCTGTGCGATATCCGTACTTCGATCCGTATCGCGAGCGGTACGAGGTTGCTGTCACGCCACCATCCGCCGTGCACGTCGCGCCGGGCGCCCTCGCCCTGGGCGACACGGCTCGCACGGACGTGGCGCCTCCCTTGCCGCTGCGTATGACCTACCGGGGCTCCCTGAGCAGGCCCTTCTATGAGACGCCCGCCTATCTGGCGCTCGTCTTTGCGGCGCCGCTCCCCGCCCTCGTGCTCGCAGCCCGTCGACGACGGACACGGAAGCCGCAGCATCCCGCCCGCGCGGGCGCAGCAGCGCTTCGCGCCCTTGCGCGGCGTCAACAGCCCGCCGACGCGTTGACGGTGCGGCGAGCCTACGTCCGCGCCCTCGAGGAGCGGTTCGTGCTGCCGCCCACCGTGCTGACCGACCGTGGCGCGCTCACTCACGCGCTGCGGCTCGAGGGCGTCACTGCCGCGACCGCGGAAGTTGCCGAGGGGGTGCTGACCGCGCTCGATCGCGGGGCGTTCGGGGTAGGCGAAATCCTCCCGAGCGATGTCTGCGTCCACGCGTACGCCGCGTTCCGCAACGCCGTCGCCGAAGCTCGGCCCCGCCGCGGCAAGAGTCGACGGGAAACCGCTCGGTCGTCGGATCGCACGACGGTTGCGCTGATCATGGTCGGTGCAGTCGCGAGCGCCGTCGCCGCGCGAGCGGTCGCACAGGATCAGCCGGCGATGGCGACCGCCGCGTTCGCAGCCGGCATGAAGGCGTATGCCACCGGGAACTACCGAGCGGCTGCCTCTCAGTTCGCCGCAGTCACTCAGTGGGCGCCCGATGCGCCGGACGCATGGGCAAATGCCGGCACGGCCGCCTGGGCGGCAGGGGACACCGCCGACGCTGTCGTCGGCTGGCAGCACGCAGGCCGCATCGACCCCCTCACGCGCGATATCCGCGATCGTCTCACGCTCGTTCGCGCGGCGCAGGACGGGCCCATCGCTCGCCTCCCACGTATCCCGACCCCACTCGCGGCCGACGCGGCGCTCGGGTTCTGGCTCCTGGCCTGCGCGGTAGCCACGTGGCGGGTCGCGCGCCGGGAGTCGGTGGTCTCCGCCATCTCGCTGCTGCTGGCAGGCTGCGCGATCGCCGCGGGCGTCGTGGCCGTTCGCGAAAGTGAAGCCGCCGCAGCGCGCCATTTGTCGGTCGTCGACCGCGGCATGGTGCTGTACGCCTCACCGGCCCTGGATGCCGACCACGTCGCCCGTGCGGACGCCGGAGACGTCGCGCGCACACTCGGCACCCAAGGAGTCTGGAGCCGCGTCCGCCTCAATGGTGACCGGGAAGGATGGGTCGAGAGTGTGCGGCTGATTCCGTTGGAGAGGCGGTAGCGGGCGCGCAGCGCCCGTCCCTGATCCCTGACCCCGCCGTTGTCCTTAGCTTTCCCCCCATGCCCACCATCGCTGTCCTCCCCAGCGCCGTTGCCGACCAGATTGCCGCCGGCGAGGTCGTGGAGCGACCGGCGTCGGCGGTCAAGGAGCTGGTGGAGAACGCGCTCGACGCCGGCGCCACGCTGATCACGGTTGACGTCAGCGACGGCGGACGAGGAACGATCCGCGTCAGCGATAACGGCTGCGGGATGGATCGCTCAGACGCCGAGTTGGCGCTGCAACGTCACGCCACTTCCAAGATCCGCAGGGCCGAGGACCTCGTCGGCGTGCGGAGTTTTGGCTTCCGCGGCGAGGCGCTCCCCGCCATCGGATCGGTGTCCGACCTCACGCTGGAAACGGCGGCGCAGTCAGGCGCTGGAACGCACGTGCACGTATCGGGCGGGTCCGTCAAGGAGATCGGCGAGACGGCGCGCCAGCGAGGCACCACGGTCGTGGTCTCACGGTTGTTCTTCAATGTGCCCGCTCGGCTCAAATTCATGCGCGGTACCCGATCCGAATGGCGCGCGGTTTCTGACACAGTGACGGCGGTGGCCCTGGCACGCCGCGACGCGCACATCACGCTGAGCCACGAGGGGCGGTCTGCGCTCGCGCTGCCCGTGGCCGCGTCGCTGCGCGAACGCGTCGGCGGCGTCTGGGGCGCGCCATACGCGGAATCGTTGGTGGACGTGCACGACGGCACGGGTGCGGCACAGGTGACCGGACTCGTCGAGCGGCCGGCCGATGTCGGCACGCGGACCCGCCGCGTGCATCTGTCGGTCAACGGGCGCGCGATTCGCGATGGAGGCCTCGTCCGGGCCGCAGAAGCCGCGTATCGATCGACAGTGCCCGCTGGGCTGCGACCGTCGCTGTTCCTCGAGGTCACGATCCCGGTCGACGCGGTCGACGTAAACGTGCATCCGGCCAAAGCCGAGGTCCGATTCCGTGACCGCTGGCCCGTCGAGCGAGCCGTCGAGGGTGCGGTGCGGCACGCGCTCGGGACGCTCTCGAGCGCGGCGACCGTCGCCCCGCGAGTTTGGGTTGGCGGCGCCTCCTTCGGTGCCACCCACACCTTTCCAGGCGCCGCCCCCCAAGCACAACACGGGACGCCCCACGGGATCGATCTCGCATCGAGCACGACCAAAGACGGGCCCGGCCCAATGGAGATGTGGCACCAATTAGCCGCGCCGTGGACCACGGGCGCAGGCTTGTTCGCACCACGTCAGGGACCTCCGGTGGAGTCGCCCGGCGAGACCTGCGGTGACGCCGGCAGCGAGACCAACGGTGCATCGGCGGCAATCGCGATCCCGCCGCTGCAACAACTGCGATGCACGTACGTGATGTTCGAGACCGATGCCGGGCTCGTGTTCATCGACCAGCACTCGGCGCATGAGCGGATTTTGTACGAGCAGTTTATGGCCGCGTTCCACACCGGCCGCCTGCCGTCGCAGCGATTGCTGTTCGCGTTCACCATGCACCTCAGCGCTGCGGCCGCGGAGGCGTTCGAGGTGCACCGCGATCACTTCGCGCGCCTGGGTTTCGAGGTGGATGCGTTTGGAGGCCACACGATCGTCGTGCATGCCGTGCCGGCTCCGCACCCGCGCTTCGATGCCGAACGCTGCCTGCGCGACACCCTCGATGCCCTCACGGGCGATCGCCTACCGAGCGCGAGTGCCCAGCACGAGCGTCTGATCGCCACAATGTCGTGCAAGGCTGCCATCAAAGCCGGCGACGAGCTGTCGTCGGCCGAGATGCGCGCACTCTACGTGGCGCTCGCGCGCACCACGTTGCCCGTGCACGACGTCCATGGCCGGTCGACGATCATACGACTGCCCTGGGATGAGGTCGAGCGCCGTTTCGGGCGGCGATGACGCGCGACCACGTTCCCGCCGCATGTCTTGTCATCTGCGGGCCCACCGCTGGTGGCAAGACCCGTCTCGTCCTTGCGTTACGAGACCTGCTCGACGTCCGCGCCGTCAGTGCCGATTCGCGACAGATCTATCGCGGCTTCGACATTGGGACCGCCAAGCCGACCGCGGCGGAGCGAGCAGTGGTGCCGCACGCTTGTCTCGACCTGGCTGACCCGACGACGCGCTACACGGCGTATGCGTGGGCAGCCGCGGCCGATCAGGCGTTGGCCCAGGTCGGACGCGAGGGGGCTGTCCCGCTCGTGGTCGGAGGCGCCGGGTTTTACATCCGGGCGCTCGTGCATCCGGTGACGACTGATGCTCCCAACGGGGCCGATCGACTGGACACCCATTACCTGGTGGTGGACCCGGGACCGGCACTCCGTAACCGAATCGCCGAACGTGCCGCGGCGATGGCCAGGGCAGGGTGGCCCGAGGAGGTGGCCGCTCTCGGCCGCTCGGTCCCGTCAGAAGCTCCAGCATGGCAAGGGTGCGGCTACCTCGACATGCGCGCGTATGTCGAGGGCAGCATATCCTTGGCGACGTCGCTCGAGCGCGTGACCATCGCGACCCGTCAGTACGCCAAGCGACAGCGCACGTGGTTTCGCCATCAGCTTCCGGCGGGGCGCGTGACGCGACTCAATCCCGACGACCCCACGGCAGTCCCGCGGGCGCTGGAGTGGGTGCGGAAACATGCGCCGGCCAGTCGAGTGAACGCGTGAAGATCGGTATCACGTGCTATCCGACCTACGGCGGCTCGGGGGCGGTCGCGACGGAACTGGGCATCGCGCTGGCTGAGCGAGGCCATGAAGTCCACTTCATCACCTACCAGCAGCCGTTCCGGCTTCCTGCCTTCCTGCCGCGGATCTATTTCCACGAGGTGGACGTCGGGCGCTATCCGCTGTTTGAATATCCCCCGTACGATCTCGCGCTTGCGGTACGGATGCACGAAGTCGTTCTCGCCCACCAGCTCGACATCTTGCACGTGCACTACGCAATCCCACACGCCACGAGCGCCTGGATCGCACGGGAGATGCTGCGCCAGAACGGCGCAGACGTGCGCCTCGTTACGACGCTCCACGGGACGGACATCACGTTGGTCGGTCAGGATCCGTCCTTTCACGCCATCACCAAGTTTTCGATCGAGCGGTCGGATCGTATCACCGCGGTGTCGTCGTACCTGCAGCGGGAGACCTACTCGGCCTTCGGGTGCACGTCGTGTCAGGTCGATGTGATCTACAACTTCATTGACCCGGATCGGTACGATCGCGCTCGATACCCCTCGACGTTGCCGGCGCCCCTTCCGTCCGGGATGCCCGTGTTGATGCACGTCTCCAATTTTCGCCCGGTGAAACGGACGCGCGATGTCGTGCGCGTATTTGCCCGCGTACACGCCTCGCAGCCCTCTGTGCTGGTGATGGTCGGCGACGGTCCGGACCGGCCAGCCGCGGAAGAGGAGGCCCGCCGATTGGGCGTGGCCGACGCGGTGGCGTTTCTCGGCAAGGTCGATGCAGTCGCGCCGCTGCTCGCGGCTGCCCACGTGTTCTTGCTGCCGAGCGAAACCGAGTCGTTCGGGCTCAGCGCCCTCGAGGCGCTCGCGTCCGGTGTCCCGGTGGTCGCGTCTCAGGTAGGCGGCTTACCGGAGGTCATCCAGGACGGAGAGACGGGCATCCTTTGCCCGGTCGGCGGTACCGACGCCATGGCGGCCGCCGCACGTGACCTGCTCCGCGACGGCGTGCGCTGGCGCACCATGAGCCGTCGAGCGGCGGCCGACGCACGGGAGCGCTTCAATCGAGACAAGATTGTGGGTCAGTACGAGGCGCTGTATAAGGAGACGGTGACAATGTCGTCCGCCCAACGCCAAGCGCCGTGAGCGCACCCACCCAAAGCCGCACGTCATGACTCCGTTTCAAGCTCTAATCCTTGGCGTTCTCCAGGGGCTCGCCGAGTTCATCCCGGTCAGCAGCTCGGCGCACCTCGTCCTCGCGCCATGGGTCTTCGGCTGGCAAGATCCCGGTCTGGCCTTCGATGTCGCACTCCATGTGGGCACGCTCATCGCTCTGCTGTGGTACTTCCGAGCCGAGTGGCTGCGCTTACTGTCGAGTGCCCTCGTCGTGCTCCGAACGCGATCGCTGCAAGGCCCCGAAGAGCGCCGGCTCGCGTATCTCGTGGCGGCGACGATCCCGGGCGGGATCGCTGGCGTGTTGTTCGAGCGGAAAGCGGACGAGGCGTTCCGCGCTCCAGTCCTGGTCGCCTCCGCGCTGATCGTCATGGGGATTCTGCTGTGGCTCGTGGACTCCGCCGCTCCGGCCCGTCGGGCACTGGATCGGATGGGATGGGGCGACGCGATCCTCATTGGCATCGCCCAGGCCTTCGCAATCGTTCCCGGCGTCTCTCGTTCCGGCGCGACTATCACGGCCGGCCGAGCACTCCAACTGGATCGCGAGAGCGCGGCCGTATTCAGCTTCTTGCTGAGCACGCCGATCATCGCGGGGGCCGCTGCTCACGAGATACCGCGACTCCTACCTGCGGGGATTACGGGGCCTCTGCTGATCGGCATGATCAGCGCCGCAGTGAGCGGATGGATTGCCATTGCGGTCATGCTCCAGTACGTCAAGCGCCACAGCTACGGCGCGTTCGCCGTCTATCGCGTGCTGCTCGGCGCATCGGTGCTCGCCCTCGCGGCGTATCGAGCACGACATGGTTGATCGTGCGGTGTCGACCTCGGACGATCGCGCGGGGCGAAGGTCCGACCCGGCGACAAACGGCGCATGCGCGCGCTGGGAAGGGTTGAGCGGGGAGGATCTGGCCGATCATCTCGGCGTGCCCCGTGTGGTCGTGCATGGTTCAGTCGCGTCGACGATGGACGCCGCGCACCTCCTCGCCGCCGAAGGCGCGTCTGCCGGCACCCTCGTGATCGCCGATCACCAGACCGCCGGCCGCGGACGCGGCGGCCATACGTGGATCTCGCCACCCGGAAGCGGCATCTGGCTGACCCTCATTGAGCGCGCGGCGGATAGTGCAGCCCTCGAGCTTTGGGGCGTGCGCTGCGGGATACATGCGGCGACCGCGATCGACCCATACGCTGGTCAGCTCGTCGGGATCAAGTGGCCCAACGATTTGTATCTGGGCGGTCGGAAGCTCGCCGGCATCCTGATCGAGGCGCGATGGCAGGAGCAGCAGCTGCTCTGGGTCGCCATTGGCATGGGCATCAACGTTCGTTCGCCCGCGGCGGTGTCCGCGGCCGCCGGCCTCGATCCGACGGCAGACCGGCTGGGGGTCCTCGCAGGAGTCGTGGCCGCTCTCCGCAGCGCCGCGCGGTTGAACGGCACGCTCAATAGGGATGAGATGCGCGAGTGTGAGGCGCGCGACATTGCTCGTGGTCGTGAATGTCGCGAGCCGGCTCTCGGGCGTGTAGTCGGTATCAGTGCGCGCGGAGAGTTGCAGGTCCGGACAGTAAACGGTGTGCAGTCGTTTCGCACCGGATCACTGGTGTTGGACCAGAGCGCGGAGGTGGCGTGATTCTCGTCTTTGACGTGGGCAACAGCGAGACCACGGTGGGACTCTACGAGGCCGCCACGCTGCGCCAGCACTGGCGCCTCACGACTGCGGTCGAGCGGACGCCCGACGAGCTCTCCCTGCTGATCCGACAGATGCTCGCCGCCCGAAACGTCGCGCTCGGTGAAGTGACCGGGACCGCGATCGGCTCGGTGGTTCCTGCGCTCACGGGGCCTCTGGCCGACGCCTGCGCGGCATGCTTCGGCAAGCCGGCCCTCTTGGTCGACGCAGCCGCTAGTCTGCCGATCCGCCTCGCGGTCGACGAACCTCTGACCGTTGGCGCGGATCGCATCATCAACACGCTCGCCGCAAGTCAGCTATACAAGCGCGATACCATCGTGGTGGACCTGGGCACGGCGACCACCTACGACTGTATCACCGGCGACGGTGTTTTTCTGGGCGGTGTCATCGCCCCCGGCATTCGGACATCAGCCGAGACGTTGGTGCGCCGCACGGCGAAGCTGCCCGCGACGGAGCTCTATGCCCCAGACAAAGTGATCGGCACGCGGACCGAAGAGTGTATCCGTGCGGGTGTGATGTTCGGCGCTGCCGGCGCAGTCGACGGCATTGTCCGGCGGATCATCCAGGCGTGGCCGACATCGGCGCGCCCGCATGTGGTGGCGACGGGCGGTCTCGCGGAAGTGGTGCGCCCGCTATGCGAGACCCTGGAGGTCGTCGCACCGCACCTCACACTGGATGGATTGCGGATCGCATACGAGCTGCTGAAGGGACGCTAGACGCTAGACAACAAACGTCGGGGGCCAGCTATGCTCCACATAGCTCTCCTTGATGTTTGTCTTCGAGCCAATGCGTCGCCCGGCATTGTCTTGCCAACCAGCGGGTAGGGGCGACGCAATGCGTCGCCCGCCGTTGACGCGACCACAATATCCGCAGGTCGGTGCCTAGCGTCCCTCAGGCACGTGACGTAAGTCATTCCTAAACAGCCACTTACGATTTGGTACATACCTGGCCGTCCCCCTTGTCCATCCCTCCTCGGCTCATTACATTCGTCGTTAGCACTCTATACTGAAGAGTGCTAACAGGCTGGATTACGTGTGGGTCGACCTTACTGCATGGAGAGGATGCGGTATGGCCACTAAGACTGCCACGAGCACCAAGGTCGCGCCCTTGGCTGATCGAGTCGTGGTGAAACCACTGGAAGAGGCCGAGCAGATGCGCGGTGGTCTCTATATCCCGGACACCGCGAAGGAAAAGCCACAGCAGGGCGAGATCGTAGCCGTGGGGCCCGGTCGGTATGAGGAAGGGAAGCGCATTCCGCCCGACGTGAAGGTCGGGGACAAGGTGCTCTACGGGAAGTACAGCGGCACCGAGGTCACGATCGATGGCGAGCAGGTCCTGATCCTTCGGGAGTCGGACGTGCTGGCAGTGATCGGCTGAGTGCGACGCAACCACACCGTTTCAGGACGAGACTTCAAGAGGATATTGAGCAATGGCTAGCAAGGAACTGTATTTCAACACCGACGCGCGCGCAGCGTTGAAGCGCGGCGTTGACCAACTGGCCGAGGCCGTGAAGGTCACCCTCGGTCCGAAGGGACGCAACGTCGTCATCGACAAGAAGTTCGGCGCCCCGACCGTGACCAAGGACGGCGTGACCGTCGCAAAGGAGATCGAGCTCGCGGATCCGCTCGAGAACATGGGCGCCCAGATGGTCAAGGAAGTGGCGACCAAGACATCCGACATCGCCGGCGACGGGACCACGACGGCCACGGTCCTCGCGCAGGCGATCTACCGCGAGGGCCTCAAGAACGTGACGGCCGGCGTCAACCCGATGGCGCTCAAGCGCGGCATCGACAAGGGCGTCGCGGTCGTCATTGAGGAGTTGAAGAAGATCAGCGTGCCGACAGCAGGCCGGAAGGAGATCGCGCAGGTCGGAACGATCTCCGCGAACAACGACTCCGAGATCGGCAATCTCATCGCCGAGGCGATGGAGAAGGTGGGCAAGGACGGCGTCATCACGGTCGAGGAGGCGCGTGGCCTCGAGACGACGCTCGAGACGGTCGAGGGCATGCAGTTCGACCGCGGCTACCTCTCGCCCTACTTCGTGACCGACCCGGAGAAGATGGAGGCAGTCCTCGAGGACGGCTACATCCTCATCCACGACAAGAAGATCTCCTCGATGAAGGATCTGCTCCCGATCCTCGAGAAGGTCGCACAGCTCGGCAAGCCGCTGCTCCTCATCGCCGAGGACATCGAGGGTGAGGCGCTTGCGACGCTCGTCGTCAACAAGCTGCGTGGGACCCTCCGGGTCGCCGCGGTCAAGGCGCCCGGGTTCGGTGATCGCCGCAAGGCGATGCTGCAGGACATCGCCGTGCTGACGAACGGCCAGGTCATCTCTGAGGAAGTCGGCTTCAAGCTCGAGAACGCCGTCCTCAACGACCTGGGTCGTGCCAAGCGCATCGTGATCGACAAGGACAACACGACGCTGATCGATGGCGCCGGCGACACGGACAAGATCCAGGGGCGGATCAAGGAGATTCGGTCCGCGATCGACAAGGCGACGTCGGATTACGACAAGGAGAAGCTGCAGGAGCGTCTCGCGAAGCTCGCTGGCGGCGTGGCCGTGATCAACGTCGGTGCAGCGACCGAGTCCGAGATGAAAGAGAAGAAGGCCCGCGTCGAGGACGCACTGCACGCAACTCGCGCGGCGGTCGAAGAGGGCATCGTGCCCGGCGGCGGCGTCGCGTTCATTCGCGCGCAGCCCGCGCTCAGGACCTTCAAGGCAGGCGACGCCGACGAGCAGATCGGGGTCGAAATCGTCCGTCGCGCAATCGAGGAACCCATTCGCATGATCGTGCTGAACGCGGGTGGTGAGCCGTCGATCGTCGTGGAGAAGGTCCGTGCGTCGAAGGACCCGGCCTTCGGATACAACGCGCTGACGGATCAGTACGAGAACCTCGTGCAAGCGGGTGTCATTGACCCGACCAAGGTGGCGCGCACGGCGTTGCAGAATGCCGCGTCGATCGCCGGCCTCCTGCTCACGACGGAAGCAATCGTCGTCGAGAAGAAGGAGGAGAAGGGCGCGCCGGCAGGTGGACCGCCGGGTGGCGGCATGGGCGGGATGTACTAGAAAAGCAACTACGGGGTCAGGGACCAGGGGTCCGGGGTCCGGGACCTAAGCTCGAAGGCCAGCCACAATGTACCGTGGCTGGCCTTCGTCTTCTTGTCGTTCCCTGACCCCCGAGCCCTGGTCCCGCCCTTCAGTCTCTCACAACCCAAGCAGCAACTGCCCCGATCCACCCGCCCCAAAGGGCCCCGCCACCTTGTCCTGCGTCGCCACATCGAGCGTTGCGCCACGAGCGCCGGTGCGCGCGAGCGCCGCCGCCATAGAGCGCAGGGCGAGCGCCGGCTCGTTGCAGTTCGCGCTCAGATGCGCCAGCACGACGCGCGTGAGTCCGCGGTGCGCGACGCTCCGTACGAGGTCGGCCGCTTCGGCGTTGCTGAGATGCCCATGCGGACCCGCGATGCGGTTCGCCACCGAGCGCGGATAGGGGCCCGTCCGAAGCAACACGTCATCGTGATTCGACTCGACGATGAGCACGTCCACGGCCGTCAGTCCTCGCCGGACCACGTCCGTCGCCCGGCCCAGGTCATAGGCGACACCAGTTCGGAAGCCGGAGCGCCTCGCGGTCGCGACGATCGCAACGGGGGCCGCTGCATTGTGAGGGACGGGGATCGTGCTGACGTCCATGGTGCTCAATACCACGCGGTCACCCGCCCGCACCGACTCGGTACCCGCGGCTGCGAGCTCGACATTCGCGGTCACTGTGCCGCGCGTCGCAACCAGCCGCCACCCGAACAACCTCCTGCCCGCGATCGCCGCGCGGGCATGGTCAGAGTGCTCGTGCGTGAGCACGACCAGCTCGATCTGCTCCGGTGCCAGACCGATGCTGGCGAGACGTCGCACGAGGGTCCGGATCGGCAGCCCGGCATCCACCAGCGCATATGAACCGTCGGCCTCCAGCAGGACGGCGTTCCCGTTACTGCCGGTTCCGAGCACCCAGCTTCTCATTGCGCTTGCGTCCGCTCGCCGTCTCCACTGGCCCACTGGCTTGCGTGTGCAAGGGCTCGAGCATGCGCCGCCGTGAGCGTTCGCCTGGCGTCGTCGGTCAGCGGCACATTGCGGCGAGCCATTGTCGCTCCGCCACCTCGAGGAACTTGGGCAGCGCAAAGGTCGCGAACGGGGACCGATCCCCCCACGTAAAAGGAGGCACCGTCTTCGGCGCCGCAATCCCGAAAAAGTTCGCCCCCGCGCCCACGACCGTCCCGGTCGTCAATCGGACACTGATCCCGGTGCGGGCGTAATCCCCGATGAACGCGCCGAGAAACGTGAGCCCGGTATCACGCACACCGGCCGGAGTCCAGAGTTGGACGGGACCATAGGTGTTCTTGAGGTTGCTCGTGACCGTGCCGGCGCCCAGGTTGACCCAGCGTCCCATGTACGAGTGCCCGACGAATCCGTCGTGCGACTTGTTCGAGTAGCCCAGGACGACCGAGACGGCGAGCTCGCCGTGCACCTTGCAGTGGTCTCCGATCGACGCCGCCGCTATCCGATCCGCTGTGACGCTGGATGCTTCGCCGATCACGCACGGTCCCACGATCCGCGTGAATGCGTGGACCGTCGCGCGTGACCGGACGAGTGCCGGGCCGTTGCGCAGGTCGAAGAGGGTCTGCGGCTCGATCACCGCACCCCGTTCGATGAACAGCGGGTGCTCGCCCAGACAGGTCGCCTGCGATGCGGCGCCGCCATTGAGTGACAGACCCGTTGCCAGCCGCGGAATGTCATTGGCGAGCTGCGCGGGAAGATCGCGGATATAGTCCCACACGTCGTCGACCCAGCGACCAGCAACCTCGGCGCAACGCGCGTCAGCGCCCACGAGCGTCTCGAGCGCGTCGCCGCTGTCCACCAGCGCCTCGGGATCGAGAGGCCGTTGGATCCGCACCGCGGCGACACGACCTTGACACATCCACACGTCCTCGGCCGGTCCTGCCGTCAGCATCGGGATGCAACGACTATTGGCAATGCGGGCTCGCGGCGGAATGATGCGCGTAACGGCTGTCGGCGCATCCAGTTCGGAGAAGTCGCGCAGATGGCTGGCGACCAACGTGCCAGCCACCGGCTCGCCGCACACACTCGCCCACCGACGCCGCGTAATGATCCCGCCGGCGCAGAGCTCCGACACGGGACGTGTGAGCGCGAACGGCTCGAACATCCGCGCCAGCGCGTCATCGTAGAGGTAAAGCGCCACCCCCGATCCCCTTACGCCGTGGGCGCGGTCAACTGCGCCGGCAACGACTCCACCAGTGTCTTGAGGTCGGCCGATCGGTCCACCGTGGTCACGAGAGTCAACCCGTCCCGGGTGACGACGACGAGATCCGACACGCCATACATCACCACCGTGCCGGACTCGGCGTGTACGACGTTGTCGCTCGCGTCGAAAGTGTGGACCGATCCGTAAACAGTGTTGCCGGCGGCGTCCTGGTGCCGCACCCGTCGGAGCGCTGCCCACGTCCCTATGTCATCCCACCCGAAGTCGCCCGCCATGACGAGGACGCGACCGCTCCGCTCCAGCACGCCGACATTGACTGACACGGATTTCGCCGCAGCGAAAAACGCGTCGGCGTCGTTGGTCCTTCGGGCAATCTCCAGGGCCGGCGAGACCTCTGGTGTGAGCTGCATGACTTCCTCCAGGAAATCACCCACGCGCCACACAAAGATTCCCGAGTTCCAGAGGTAGCCATCGCGCACCATCGATGCTGCGCGCGCGCGGTCCGGCTTCTCGACGAAGCGCTGCACTTCGCGAATGCCGGTCCCGACTTCGCGACCGGGGCAGATGTAGCCGAACCCTGGGTCCGGCCGCGTCGGGACGATCCCAACCGTGACCAGGCTCGCATGCGACGCTGCCGCAACCGCAGCGCGGTCCAGCGCGGCCCGAAAGCCGGCAGCATCAGCGACAGCCCAATCGGCGTGCACGCAGATCATCACGGTCTCGGGACCCGCGCGCCGTTCGATCGCATGCGCAGCCCACGTCAATGCGGCGGCGGTGCCCGCGGGTCGGGGCTCTGTCAGGACGTGGCTCGCGCTCAGCCCCGTCAGCGCACTCACGGTCGGCGCGAGCGTGCGGCTTGTGAGCACGAGAGTCCGGGTCGCAGGCACCAACGGCTCGAGCCGTCGCAACGTATCGATCAGGAGCGGCTGGTCAGTGACGAGCGGCAGGAGTTGTTTCGGTCGCTGTGGTGTGCTGAGCGGCCAGAAGCGAGATCCCACGCCACCCGCCAGCACAACCGCCCAGCGGTCCTGCGCCTCAGCTGGCGTCGGTTCCTCCATCAGCTTGGGCGAGACCGACAAGCTCTGCCGTCCGCGCGTAGAGCTTCTTCGGACTGAATGGCTTGGTGAGAAACTCTGTGGCGCCCAAGCGAAGTGCGAGGCGGTGCTGCTGTTCCTGTCCGGCGGCCGTCAGGATTATGCACGGCAGGGTTTTCCATTGTGGTTGGGATCGGATCTCCGCCAGCACGTCGAGGCCGCTCAAATGGGGCATCATGAGGTCGAGGAGGACAATCTGGATGTCCGGCTCCCGCTTCAGAACCTCCAGCGCTTCGCGCCCATCGTAGGCGAGGCTCACGCGGAACGGCCCCTGCTCCAACTTCATCTTGATGATACGCCCGATGTGCGGCTCGTCGTCGGCGACCAGCGCATGAATCGACTGCATAGCAGAAACCCGGTGGGCTAGACCAAAGACGCGATGTGTTCTCGATTGCGGCGCAATTCGAAGAGCAGCTGCCCGATATTGGCGTTCGGTTGCAAGAGGACGAGCAACACCGCCTCGGGCGACAATACGGACACAATAGCGAGTCCGTTCGCGTACTCCAACACAGCTGTCGTCATCGGCGCGCGGCCAGCCGCAACGCCAAACTCGTCGGCCGCCGCAATGATTCCAGGTACGTGCGCCGCCACGTCTTCCGAGGCCAAATTGGCCACGGTTTGGCTATCGATCAGCAGCCCGTCTCGGCCGAGCACGACCGCGGCATTGACGCCGTCGCGCTGGCGGATCGCGGCTACGAGATCGCGGATAGTGGCCATGTCGCTCCGGTGGGAAAGTGGCTGCGAAAGTAGGTTCCGCAAATGTCGAAGTCAAGACACGCGAATGGCTTGCACGGTCGCGTGCACGCCCGTTATGCTACCCTCCATCGATACATGACTACGCTTCCCAACTCCCGGGCCAGGCGCGGTGCGGCCGCGCGGTGTGCGTCGCTACTGCTGGCGACCACGCTCGTGACCGCAATGGCATGCGGCGGCCTCACCGATCCGAAATCGTCGACCGCCGTGGTCGAGGACACGCTCGTTGCCTGGGCTGTCAACGGCACCGGCGGGACCCAGCCATCCGGGTACTACTTGGCGGAGAATCGAGTCGTCGACGTCACCAGTGCCCTCACCTTCGACGTCGCATTCGACGTGGACTCGGTGAGCGGCCAGGCCGTAGTGACTCCGGTGCGGTTGATCACCGACGGGTCCGTCCTTGGATTCCACGTGGGCTTGCAACGCTTGACGCAGCCCTTTGATTCGGTGGCGTTCGGAGTCAGGAACGGATACCAGTTCGACTCGGTGTACACGCTGTCGCCGGGGCAAGGCCTGATGATCGTATCGAACCCGCCGGGGTGCGCCACCGATCCGAACCCGTCGTTGTATGGCAAGTTCGTCATCGACAGCGTGAATCGAAACACGCGGACGATCCACTTCCGTGCGGTCGAAGACCCGAATTGCGGGTATCGGGAGTTCAACGTAGGCGCCATACCTACGTTCTAGCGATCTCCCTCGGCGCTCCCCGTGCACGACCTGCGCCTCCTTCGCGATCAGCCTGACGCCGTGCGCGACGCGCTCCGTCGGCGCGGGGTGCTGGATGCCATGGCCGCGACGCTCGCCCGCGGCGAAGCGCTCGAGCACCAGCGACGGGCGTCCATTCGCGCCGAAGAGGACAAGCGCGCCGAAAGCAATGCGATTACACAGGAAGTCCGTCGGCGCAAGCAGCAGGGCGAGCCGGTGGACGACCTGATCGATCGCGGCCGCGTCCTGAGTGCAGAGCTCGACCGCCTCCAGGGCGAGCGCGCCGATGTCGAAGCGGCATTCACCAAGATCGTCGCAGAGCTGCCGAATATTCCGCTGCCAGATGTGCCCGCGGGTGACGAGAGCGCCAATACGGTCATCCGCACCTGGGGTGAGCCGCGTTCCAGCGACAGAGTTCGGCCGCACTGGGAAATCGCGGGACCCGACGGTAGCGGATTGCTCGATCTGGCCCGGGGAGCCAAGGTCGCGGGCTCCGGATTCATCGTCTTCCGCGGAATCGGCGCACGCCTCGTCCGATCGCTGGTGTCGTACATGATCGATCTCCACACCCGCGAGCACGGATACGAAGAGGTGTGGATCCCGTTCGCCGTCAACCGCGCATCCATGTTCGGAACGGCGCAGTTTCCGAAATTCGAGGATGAGCAGTACGCGCTCACCAATGAGGACCTCTTCCTGATTCCGACAGCGGAGGTCCCCGTCACCAACCTTTACCGGGACGAGATGCTCGACGGCGCCACGCTCCCGCGCGCCTTCGTCGCATACTCGCCGTGCTTTCGTCGCGAAGCGGGCGCGCACGGCAAAGACACTCGCGGGCTCCTGCGCGTGCACCAGTTCGACAAGGTAGAGCTCGTCCGGTACGCAGCACCCGCCGAGTCAGCCGAGCAGCATGAGCTCCTCACGCGTCACGCGGAGACCGTCTTGCAGCGTCTCGGGCTCCCGTACCGGGTGGTCTTGCTAGCCGCGGGCGATACGGGGTTCGCGAGCGCGAAGACCTACGATCTCGAGGTCTGGGCGCCCGGTGTCGGCAAGTGGCTCGAGGTCTCGTCGTGCAGCACCTTCAGCGATTTCCAGGCGCGGCGTGCCAATATTCGCTTTCGGCCACCAGGTGGAGGCAAGCCGTTGTTCGTTCACACGCTCAATGGGTCGGGCCTGGCGCTCCCACGCGTCATCGCGGCGCTGCTCGAGCACTATCAGCAGCCGGATGGACGCATCCGGGTGCCCGAGGTACTTCGACCGCTGTTGGGCGCGGACTGTCTCGGCTGAGAGATGGCTACCTTGGCGCGCCGCACTCCGGCCGTCCTGATCGCCGTCGGCTTTGCCGTGCTCCTGGCGTGGTACACGATCACGACCCAGCGCGTCATCGCCGAGCTTCGTCGAGAGGCCACTCGATCAGGCCTGATGTCGGCACGGGTCTTTCGTGCGCTGAGCGACACGTCCGAGGGCGCAAGCACCGCGGCGCTCGTCGAGCTCGCGAGCCATATCCGCGAGAGCGGGGTGCCGGTGGTCGTCGTCGATCCGCATGGCTCGCCCCGCGACACCGCCAACCTGCCATTTGTCGCGCCGCTCGACAGCCCGGAGATGCTTGCCTACGTCGCGACCCTCGACCGACAAAACGCACCCGTCGTCGAGCCCGGGGGAATCGGAATCGTGCATTATGGGAACACGCCACTCGTGCGCGGCCTGCGCGTGATTCCCGTGCTCCAGGGCGCCCTGTTGGCGTTTCTCATCGTGTTCGGCGTGATCACACTGCGCACGCGCGCGCACGTCGAGCGTGAGAAAGTGTGGGCCGGGATGGCCCGGGAATCGGCGCACCAGCTCGGGACCCCGCTGTCGAGCTTGAGCGGGTGGCTCGAACTCCTGCGCGATGGGATGCCGAGCGAGGGAGATGAGATCCTGTCGCACATGCAGAATGACCTCGACCGACTGGAACGGGTGGCCCACCGCTTCGAGCGCATCGGTCGGCCGTCGCACGCGCAACGAGTCGATGCCGGTGACCTCGTCGATCGGGTGGCGGGCTACTTCCGTGCGCGCGTCCCGTCCCTCGCACATCGGGTGAGCCTCACAACACATCGCGGGGAGGGCGATCTGACCATCGAAGGGGACGCGGTGTTGCTCGAATGGGCCGTCGAGGCGCTTGCGAAGAACGCGATTGACGCGCTTGCCGATCGGGACGGCCACGTGGCACTGTCAGCGGACGCACTCCCGGGCGGCGGCGTGCGTCTCCGGGTCGCAGACGACGGGCCAGGCGTTGCCCGTGAGCTGCGCAAGGAGGTGTTCCGCGCGGGCTTCTCCACGAAGGCGCGTGGCTGGGGCATCGGACTGTCTCTTGCCCGTCGAATCGTCGAGGACAACCACCGCGGCCGGCTGATGCTGGTGCCTGTCGATCGAGGTGCGACGTTCGACATTATCTTACCGCAATGGTCCTGACGGCCGCCGCCGGAAAGTCGCATGCGCTCATCCAGTCGCTCAATCCGGCGCAGCGCGAGGCGGTCGAGCACGACGAAGGACCACTCCTGGTGCTCGCAGGTGCCGGCTCGGGTAAGACGCGAGTCTTGACCCTCCGGATCGCGCGACTTGTACAAACCCGCGGCGTCGACCCGGCGCACATTCTCGCCGTCACCTTCACGAACAAGGCAGCCGGCGAGATGCGCGATCGGCTCGAGCGCCTCCTGGGCGGTGCGCCGACGGGGATGTGGGTCGGAACCTTTCATGCAGTCGGCGCGCGACTCCTGAGGGCCAACGCGTCGCTCGTCGGTCGTACGTCGAGCTTCACGATCTACGATGAAGATGACACGCTGGCGGTCGTGAAGCGTGTCATGGAGGCGCGCGGCATCACGCCGCGAGAGTGGACCCCCAAGGCGCTCCAGTCGGCGATCTCGGACGCGATGAACGCAATGGTGTCGCCGGCGGAGTACGCGGCCCTCGCGAACGACGGGCTGACTCGCGCGGCGGCCGGCGTGTACACCGATCTCGACGCGGCCGTCCGATCGAACAATGCGGTGACGTTCGATGACCTGCTCGTCCTGCCGGTTCGCATGCTCACCGGTAACGCCGATCGCCGCGCGGCATACCAGGAGAAGTTCCGGTACATCCTCGTCGACGAATATCAGGATACGAACCGGGCCCAGTATGCCTTCGTGAAGCTGCTCGCCGCCCACGGCAACGTGACGGTCGTCGGCGACGACGACCAGGTAGTCTACCAGTGGCGCGGTGCGGACATCCGCAACATGCTCGACTTCAACCGCGACTACCCGCAAGCCAGGATCGTTCGACTCGAGGAGAACTATCGCTCGACCGGCCGCATCCTCGAGCTGGCCAACACGGTGATCGCCGCGAATACCCAACGGCTGGGCAAGACTCTGCGCACCACGAAGGAGCGCGGAGAGGCGGTCACTGCGATCAGAGCGCTCGACGAGCGTGACGAGGCGGCGGCGATCGCCGAGGAAATCGTGGCACGGCGGCGGCGAGAGCCGGATCTGGCGCTCCGCGACATTGCCATCCTGTACCGCACGAACTCGCAGAGCCGTGCGTTCGAGGAAGCGATGCGCCGCCAGGGAATCCCGTACCGCCTGGTCGGCGCGATCCGCTTCTACGACCGGCGCGAGATCCGCGATCTCATGAGCTACCTCAAGCTCATCGCGAACCCCGCGGACGATGAAGCATTCCGGCGCGCGATCGCCGTGCCCCGCCGCGGCCTCGGCGAAACGGGCATGGCCCAGCTGGCCGCCGCCGCGAGTCGTGAGGGGGTCTCGCTGCTCGAGGCCCTCGGTCGGCCTACAATCCTCGAGGGACTCCGGCAAAGCGTCCGCGGCGCCGTGGCTGAGTTTGCCGGCCTCATCGCGCGCCTCCGAGCGCTGGCCGCCGAGGCAAGCGTCGATGAGCTGTTGCGAGCACTGGTCGAAGGCATTCGCTACGGCGACTATCTGCGCGCGGAAGGGCCTGATGGGGCCGACCGGCTCGACAATATCCGCGAGCTGATCACGAGCGCTGCAGAGACCGTCGCCGAGGACGGTGGCGAAGTGGGGCTCACGCCCTTGGAGCACTTCCTCCAGCGAACCACCCTCGTCGCCGGAGTCGACCAGCTGGATCCGGCGGCCGACGCCATCGTGATGATGACGGTCCACAACGCCAAGGGCCTCGAGTTTCCGGTGGTCTTCATCGCCGGGCTCGAGGACGGCCTGTTCCCCCTGGCTCGAGCCTACGACGAGCCCGCAATGCTGGAAGAGGAGCGCCGGCTGTTCTACGTCGGCATCACCCGAGCAGAGCGGAAGCTCTACGTATCGTTCGCCGAGGAGCGGCGCCGAAACGGTGAGCTGATGCCGGGTAAGGAGTCGAGCTTTCTCGCGGCAGTCCCGAGGGGGATGCTCGAGCGGTGTGATACGATGCGCGTGCGGAGCTCGGGCCGTGTCGCCATGTCGGATGCAGGGCGCTGGAGCAGCGGGGGAGGAGGGGGGCGGCGCGCGGCGGCCCGGCGGCCGGGCACACCGGTCGCGCTCGGCGCGCACTGGGCGGCCGACATCGAGCCGGCCGACGTATCGCAGGATGCGCCGGCGTACGTGATCGGAGAGCGCGTGCGGCACCGCACATTTGGCAGTGGCACGATCGCCGAAGTCTCAGGGGGCGGCCGCGACGCGAAAGTCAAAATAGATTTCGAGGACACGGCGATCGGCCGAAAAACGCTGGTGATCGCTCAGGCGGGCCTCCAGCGCGCACTCGAATGAATTGTCGACGCCGATAGCGCGCCTGTAGCATCCGGCGCGCGCCGGCCTTTCTCGCGCGAGGAGAGCTCAATGAGCGTGGAGCTGGACGAAGTTCGCCATATCGCGTCCCTCGCACGCCTGGGGATCCCCGCTGAACGGCTGGGCGTGCTGGCCCAAGAGCTGTCCGGCATCCTCGCGCACATGGCAGTGCTGCAGCGAGTGGACACGAGCGGCGCCGACGACCTCACGTCGATCGAGACGCCCTGGCGCGAAGACCACGGTCCGCCCACGCGTCTGCTGCGCCCCATCGAAGCGTTCGCCCCGGAGGTGCGTGACGGATTCTTCATCGTTCCGCGATTGGCAACGCACGGCGGTCGCTCGCCTGCCGGCGGTCGTAGCTCCAGCGACGAAGCCGAGTCCGCAGAGCCCGAGGACCTGTCGTGAGCGTCGAGCGGGTGCGCGCGGCGCTGGCACGCGCCGCAGAAGTGCACGCGGGCCGTGACGGCCTCAATCTGATCGTGACGCAAAACCCCAACGCGGAACGGGACGCCGCCGCAGCGGAGGCAGATCTGGCCAACCCGATCCGCCAGCCACTCCGGGGCGTGCCGGTGGCCATCAAGGACAATATCGCTACGGGCGATCTGCCCACGACGTGCGCGTCGCGCATCCTCAAGGGCTATGTCAGCCCGTATGAAGCGACCGTTGTGCGACGACTGCGCGATGCTGGCGCCGTCGTCCTCTGCACGACCAACATGGACGAATTCGCCATGGGGTCGTCGACCGAGCACAGTGCCTACGGCCCGACACGCAACCCGGTCGACCCGTCGAGAGTGCCGGGTGGATCGTCCGGCGGCTCGGCGGCGGCTGTCGCGGCGGGAATCGTATCCATCGCCCTGGGCTCAGAGACCGGGGGATCGGTGCGCCAACCCGCGAGCTTCTGTGGGGTCGTGGGCGTCAAGCCGACGTACGGTCGCGTGAGTCGGTATGGGCTCGTTGCCTTCGCGTCCTCGCTGGACCAGGTCGGGGTCTTCGGTCGCACGGTGACCGACGCTGCACTCGGACTGCGGGTCATCGCGGGCCGCGATCCGTACGACGCGACATCGGCGCCTCTCGCGGTCCCCAACTATAGTGCCGCTGCGGCTCGCGGCTCGGACGGCGCGAGCCCGCTCGCGGGGCGCGTGATCGGCCGGCCGCGGGAGTACTTCCCCCCGGGACTGGATAGCGAGATTCGCGAGCGCTGCGACGCGGCGCTGGCCGAGCTCACGAAGCTTGGCGCGACAATCCGGGACGTGTCGTTGCCGCACACGGACTACGCGATTCCCGTGTACTACATCGTCGCGCCCGCCGAAGCGTCGTCCAATCTCGCCCGCTTCGATGGCGTTCGTTACGGCCTGCGTGTGGAGGCGGACGCGCTGGCGGCGATGTACGAGGGCACGCGATCCGACGGCTTCGGCCCCGAGGTGACACGACGCATTTTGCTCGGGACGTACGTGCTGTCGTCGGGCTACTACGACGCGTACTACCGGCGCGCGCAGGAAGTACGGGCACTCGTCACGCGGGATTTCCGGCAGGTCTTCGCGTCGGGGGTCGACCTGCTCTTCACACCGACGACACCGGCACCGGCCTTCCCGATCGGGGCGATATCGGATCCGTACGAGATGTATCTGAACGACATCTTCACGGCGACCGCCAACCTCGCGGGGGTACCGGCAATATCAGTTCCGATCGGGCTGGCGCACGGGCTCCCGGTGGGCGGTCAGCTCATCGCCCCCCATTTCGGTGAGGAGATGATGTTCGTGGGGGCCGCAGCACTCGAACGAAGCTGCGCCGTCGCACCAGCGGCGGTGGTGGCGGCATGAGCGCAGCGACCGCCGGTCTCGCCGTGAGCTACGAGATGGTCGTGGGCCTCGAGGTCCACGTCCAGCTCAAGACGACCACCAAGGCGTTCTGCTCGTGCTCGGCCGCCTATGGCGCGCCGCCGAATACCAACGTCTGTCCGGTGTGCCTGGCGCTGCCTGGGGCGCTGCCGGTGCTCAACGCGCGCGCCGTCGACCTCGCGGTACGCGCGGCGATCGCGCTGGGCTGCACAGTGCATCATGAATCGATTTTTGCCCGCAAGCATTACTTCTATCCCGACTTGCCCAAGGGATACCAGATCTCTCAGTACGATCGGCCGCTCGCGACCGCCGGATCGCTGTCAATCGGTGATCGCGCTGTGCGCATCACCCGTGTGCATCTCGAAGAGGATGCCGGCAAGTCGATCCACGACCGGTATCCCGACGCCACGGCGATCGACTTGAATCGGGCAGGCGTCCCGCTGATCGAGATCGTGAGCGAGCCGGATATGCGGTCCGCAGCCGAGGCTGGGCGGTACCTCCGCACGCTCAAGCAAACCATGGAATACATCGGCGTGAGCGATGTGAACATGGAAGAGGGCAGCTTGCGCGTCGACGCCAATGTCAGCGCGCGACCGGTCGGTGCGACTACGCTCGGTACGAAGACCGAAGTGAAGAATCTCAACTCCTTCGGCTACGTAGAGCGCGCGCTTGCGGCTGAATTCCAGCGGCAGTGCGCGCTGCTCGAACGGGGCGAGCGGGTCGAACAGCAGACGATGCTGTGGGATGCCGCACGCGCGGTCGTCCGACCCGCGCGCTCCAAGGAGGAAAGCCATGACTACCGCTACTTTCCCGAGCCCGATCTGCCCGCGCTCGTGATCACGAGCGACCGAATCGCTGCGGCCCGTGATTCGCTCCCCGAGCTTCCCGGCGCACGCCGCGCTCGCTACGCGGAAAAGTTCACCCTGTCGGTCGGCGAGATCGATCCGCTGGTCGATCAGCCTCGCCTGGGCGAATACTTCGAGGCCGTGGCCTCCGCCCACGGTGACGCGAAGGCCAGTGCCAATTGGGTCCTCAGCGAAGTGCTCGCGTATCTCAACGCGCACAACCTGGACATCGCGCACTTCCCCCTGTCCCCAACGACTCTGAGCGGACTGCTGGCCCTCGTCCGGTCGGGCACGGTGAGTCACACTGCCGCAAAGACCGTGTTTGCCGAGATGGTGCGGAGCGGGGAGGACGCGGGGCGTGTCGCTCAGCGGTTGGCCGTTACCCAAGTGGGCGACGAGAGCGCGCTCGAACGGTGGATCGATGAGGTATTAGCCGAAAATCCAGCGGAGGCGCAGCGCTATCTGGCGGGCGAGCGAAAGCTGCAAGGGCCGCTCGTGGGACAGGTGATGAAGAAATCCCAGGGACGCGCCGACCCGAAACGCGTCAATCAGCTGTTGGCCAAGCGCCTCGGCGGATAGAGCGGCGCCGCCAGCGCCGCAGCGTACGGCAGCGTCGACGCCGGCAGCCCGAAATGACGGACGGCCTCATCTTCGACGTGCGTGCGACCGCGGCGGAGCGCGGCTCGACGGACGCGCTTGGCGCGTCGCAGCGGCTCATCACCGGACGGATCGAGCGAAAACGGCTCGGAGCGGTCGAAGCGCTTCAGCAGATCGATGATGAAGTCGTAGGAGCGCGCCATGTAGGACCCGACGTCCTCATCAGGCAGATCCCAGCGGCTGTTCTCGGCGACGATCTGGAAGATGCGCTGCCACGACTCCGTGTCGGTGACGTAGACCATCCCGCGGAAGATCCGCCGATTGGTCTGGGTGCTGAAGATGGTCGGACTTAAAATGCGATCGAGATGGGCGTCGGCACTCAGGTGGTCGCCCGCCAGCAGGTCGTGCGCGCGCCGGCTGTAACCCTCGCCCAAGTGGGTCTCGAACCGACTCTCCCAGTAGCTGTGTCCCAGCGCCGTGGTGCTGGATGTCAGTGCCAGCTGGCGCGGCACAAAGTAGTTGTGCGCGACCGCGTCGGCCGCCAGGTGGGCGAGGTACCCGAAGGCAAACGCGCGGAGCGGCGTGTCCTCGGCGCGCTCGAAGATCTCGAGGCCGACGCGCCAGGAGTGGCAGTGCCGGCCGACCGGGGCATACTTCTTGGCAATACTGGTGTCCGCCGCAATGGAGCCGTACAGGAATTCGTACGGGAATGCCCGCAACAGATCCGAAACGCCGGTCGGGAGCACGTCGAGTGAGCGCATGACCGCCTCGCCCAAAAAGACGTGAGTACCAGGCGTCCAGGCGTACGCAGTCGTGGGGGTGAGTGCGAGTGCGATCACGACCCCGGTCAGGATGACACCCAGACCCACCGCTCGGCTCCGAGACACCGCGGCGCGACGCTCAGGCGTCAGAGTCGGCTCCGCCGGGACCGGGTTCGAGGCCCCGACGCTTTCTCGACGGCTGGTCGCTGGACCTCCCGCGCATGACCCACGCCCTCCGTCTCGTGCGACTCCCCCAACTCGTCTGGCTGCGAGAGATCGGAATCGGCCGCGGACCCGGATGGCGAATCGGGCACCCTCGGCGCCGATCCGTCGACCCGGTCAGCCAGGCCAAGGATGCCACGCAGCACTGATGCCCCTGCACGCAGCCCCCGTGCCGCGGCGACTACGTCGACCAGCGCTTCCTCAACCTCGGTTTGCGCCGCGCCGACCACGGCGTCGAGCCGCCGCAACCGCTGGTCGGCTCCCTGAATGGCGGCACGCGCCCGGTCGTTCGCGTCGCCCACCGTTTCATGTATGGCCTGTACATCCGAGTGGATCGTGGCGGTCGCCCCCTCGAGGTTTCGGGCCACCCGCCCCAGCGTAGCGAGCAGCGGCACCAGATCCCGCTGGACGACCGCGAGCTGCCCCCGCGCACGGCCCAACGCCCGCCACGCGAGGAAGCCGCCGATAGCCACCCCGATCAGAAGGAGGCATGCTACGATCGACAGCACGCCGTTCGCGACCGCGACGACGTTCTGAAAGGCCGACGGTTCGGTCATGTGTTGTATCTAGCGCGGCACACTGACACCCACCAGGGTCAGCAGCACGGCGCTGGCCCGGTCGTCAGTGAAAGAGGAAACGTGATCGACACTCCTTCCACTCGTCCTCTTGCTGTCGTTCCTTTCGACGTCGCTTTGTCTGCTCACCCCTGCCACCTGCTGCATCTGTCATGTCTCCCACGCGATTTCTGGTCGAGGGCGGCCACCCTCTTAATGGGACGATCCGGCCGTCAGGTAACAAAAACGCGGCGCTGCCCATCATCGCGGCTGCGCTGCTGACAGACCAGCCGGTCGAGCTCGATAATATCCCGCGCATCGCAGATACCGAGACGCTCGTCGATCTGGTTCGATCCCTTGGCACCGACATCGAGTGGACTGCACGCAACTCGCTCCGCGTGCACGCCGCCAAGGTCCACTGTGCGGCGCTCGACCCACAACTCTGCGCCAGTATCCGCGCGTCGATCCTGCTGGCCGGCCCCCTGCTGTTCCGGTGCGGGGAGGTGTTCCTCCCTCCGCCCGGTGGCGACGTGATCGGACGCCGCCGCGTGGATACGCATTTCCTGGCACTCGAGCAGCTCGGGGCGACGACAGCAGTCGACGGTGGCTTTCACCTGCGCGCGAAGCGCCTGCGCGGCGCCGACGTGTTTCTGGACGAGCCGAGCGTGACTGCCACCGAAAACGCCTTGATGGCGGCGGCCGTCGCGGAAGGCACCACCGTGTTGCGCAACGCGGCAAGCGAGCCGCACGTGCAGGATCTCGCCCGGTTTCTCCTCACGCTCGGGGCCGAGATCGAAGGAATCGGCACGAACACGATGACCGTCCACGGCAAGCAGCTCTTGTCGGGCGGGCGTCATCGCGTCGGCCCGGATCACATTGAGGTCGGTTCGTTTATCGGCATGGCGGCGGTTACGTGCTCGTCGCTGCGCATCGCGGATGCGGGGGTCGAGCACCTTCGCTCCGTTCGGATGGGCTTCGAGCGACTCGGCGTGATCTGCGAAATCGACGGCGCCGACCTGCTCGTCGGAGCCAATCAACCGCGGGAGATCCTTGCGGACCTGGGTGGCCACGTCCCGAAGCTCGAAGACCAGCCGTGGCCCGCGTTCCCGGCGGATTTGATGTCGATCGCGATTGTCACGGCGACGCAGTGCAAGGGATTGATTCTCATGCATGAGAAGATGTTTGAGTCGCGCATGTTCTTCGTGGACAAGTTGATCGGCATGGGCGCACGCATCGTGCTCTGCGACCCGCACCGCGCGCTCGTCGCCGGTCCATCGGAGCTCCGCGCGGCCACGGTCGAGTCTCCGGATATCCGTGCGGGCATGGCGATCTTGCTCGCCGCGCTGTGCGCTCGGGGAACGAGCACCATCAACAACGTGCGGCAGATCGACCGGGGCTACGAGCGCATCGACGAGCGACTCAATGCACTCGGCGCGCGCATCCGTCGCGTGGATGATGCGCGGGGATGAGGCAGTCGGGGTGACATCCGCTGTGGGGGCCGCAGCCGAAGCGAACGGCCGCGCCCGAGCGCGATACATCGAGATCGATGATTTTGCGCCGTTCGGGGTGCGCGCCGTCATCAGCACCCGCGCAGCCGGAGACCTCGCGCTCAACGGCGAGGCTCCAGTCGGCGAGGTACTCCTTCGCTGGGAGGCGCTGCGCCAGGCTGCCGGCGCAGGTGGCCCCGGGTCTCGATTTGCCACGGCGAAGCAGGTCCACGGCACTCGCGTACTACAACACGGCCCAGGGTGGGCTGGGTGGCTGCGCGCCGACGAAGGGGATGGCCACTTCGCGGACGAGCCGGGCATTGGGCTGGGCGTCACGGTCGCCGACTGCGTGCCTGTCTTCCTGGCGCATCCCTCAGGCGCGGTCGGCCTCGTCCATGCGGGCTGGCGCGGCACGGCGGCCGGCATCCTGCGCGTCGCACTCGCTGTATTCCACGAGCACGGATTGTCGCCCGCAGAGGTGCGCGTGCACTTGGGCCCCGCCATCTGCGGGGACTGTTATGAGGTGGGAACGGACGTCTACACCCAACTCACCGGTTCGCAACCGGGCGCGTCGCGCACAGTCGATCTGCGCGCCCTCCTTGCCCACCAGGCTGCGTCCGCTGGCGTGCGGCACGTGACGACCAGTCCGTTCTGCACTCGGTGCGACAACGCGCTTTTCTTCTCCCACCGCGCGGGAGATTCAGGTCGCCAGGTAGCGGCGATCGCGTCGCCGGTCGAGCGCTAGAAGGCAAACTGCCGGGCCAGGGGTCAGGGACCAGGGAATAACGCAGAGGGCGAGTCGCGATACGCAGCGGCTGGCCTTCCGATTTGTTCCCCGACCCCTGACCCCTGACCCCTGACCGCGCCGTTTGGTGTCCCAACCCTGCTTGACCTGCGAGCGCAACACGCTAAGTTTCTGGCACTGGGGACATTAGGCGTTCCCGGCTGAATGTGGGGGAGGTTCCCCACATTTTTTTATTCCGTTTTCGGTCTGCGCAGTCGGCGAGGCGATCTCCCGGGATACATGAACAAAGACCTGGAAAGCATTGTCGAACGCGAAGTTGACGCGATAGGTTACGATATCGTGGTCCTCCGGCAGGGCGGCACCAAGTCGCGCCCAGTCCTGGAGTTGCGTATCGACCGACGCGACGGCGAGCGCGTGAGCATCGCCGATTGCGTCCGCGTATCCCGCGCCGTCGAGGCGCGGTTGGACGCAGCGTCGGGAGAGGCGGCCCCCTTCGCCGGCCGTCGCTACGAGTTGCAGGTCTCCTCACCTGGCGACGCACCAAGGCAACACGCCGCGCACGCGCCCTCGCAGCACCTGCATGAGTCGGAGGTCCCGCACAGCGGACCCGCCGACGTTCACACGGACGATGGGAGTCGCAATGGTCGGTTCGACTGAGATTCTTGCCGCGATCCGCGAGTTGTCGAATTCGAAGCAGCTTGGCCGCAGTGAGTTGCACGGGCTGCTCGAGGACGGCATCAAGGCCGCGTTGGCCAAGAAGCACGGTCCCAACGTGCAGGCCGAGGTCGCGATCGACGACGATCGTGGATCGATTGATATCCGCGTGCTGAAGACCGTTGTCGAGAACGTCGAGGATTCGAGCCGCGAAGTGTCGCTCGAGGAAGCGCGCTACGAGGATGCTGAGTTCCAGGTCGGTGATACCATGGAGATCCCGATCGATTTTCAGGAATTCGGCCGTACCGCGGTCCAGGCAGCGAAGCAGCGGATCATCCAGCGTGTGCGCGAAGGGGAGCGCACCAAGATTCGCGACGAGTTCAGTGGACGCGTCGGCGAACTGCTCTCGGGTGAGATCCAGCAGATCGAGCGCGGCAAACTGGTCGTGATGCTCAACAAGTTCCGGGAGGCGGAAGCGATCATCCCGTACCGGGACCAGAACCACCGCGAGCACTTTCATCAGGGTGAGCCGATCCGGGCGGTCCTCAAGCGGGTCGAAGAGACCCCCAAGGGGCCACGACTCATTCTGAGCCGTGGCGATCCGCTCTTCGTGCAGGCGTTGTTCCGCCTCGAGGTGCCGGAAATCCAGCAGGGCATTGTCGAGATTCGCGCCTCCGCGCGGGAAGTCGGCAGCCGGACCAAGATCGCCGTCGTCTCGCGCGACGATTCGATCGATCCGGTCGGAGCGTGCGTCGGCTTGAAGGGCTCTCGCGTGCAGGCCGTGGTGAACGAGCTGGGGGGAGAACGGATCGACATCGTTCCCTGGTCGGCGGACCCCGAGAGGTTCGCGAAGCTCGCGCTCGCCCCTGCACGGGTCGCGCGCGTGTTCAGCGACCCGGCGACGAAGACGATCCAGGCCGTCGTGGACGAGGATCAGCTCTCCCTTGCGATCGGGCGCAATGGCCAGAACGTACGGCTCGCCTCGGAGTTGACGGGATGGAAGATCGACCTCTATTCCAGTCGCGAGTGGCTCGAGCGCGCGGGCGAGGCGCCGTTGTTTGCGCCGCTGCCTGAAGAGACCCGCGACGACGCGGCGGACGTGAAGTTGTCCGAGATTCAGGGACTCGAGACGGCAACCGTGGCCGTCCTCGAGGATGCTGGTTATCGCACGCTGAACGACGTGATCGATCTCGAGCGCGAGGATCTGCTTCGACTGCCAGGCATTGCGCCCGAGGAAGCGGATCGGATCATGGCCATCATTGACGAGTTGACAGAGGAGGGCTCGAACGAGGAGGCCAGCGGGGGGGCCACCGGTGAAGGGGAGTCGACGGCCGGGGACACTTCCGACCACGCACCGACTGGCGGCGCAGCGACGTGAGGCGCGCGGGAGTCCCCGAACGTGCTGGGCGCGGATGAGGGCGTGGACACAATAGTTGAACGCCGACTACTTCGGCTGGTGGGGCTGGGAGTGCGGAGCCGCGGCGCCGTTGTCGGAGTGCAGCAAGTGCGCGACGCGGCACTGCGCAATCGATTAGCCTTCGCGGTTGTGGCGCCCGACGCATCGCGTCACAGCCTCGACAAAGTGTTACCGTTGCTGGCAGCTCGGCGCATTCGCTGGGTCGCCGGACCGAGTGCCAGCGCGCTCGGGGCAGCGGTTGGACGAGACGCTGCGGCGGCCGTCGGTATCGTGGACCGGCAGCTGGCAAAAGGCATCCGTGCGTTGGTGGACGCGAGCTCCGAGTGAGCTCATCAGGAGGCGGTGTGAGTAAGCTTCGAGTGCACGACATGGCAGGCGAGTTCGGCATATCGGCCGACGAGGTCATGGGCCTCCTCCGCACGATGGATGTGCCGGTTCGCACCCATTTCAGCCCACTCACCGACGAGCAAGTTGCGCGCGTGCGCGCGCGCTGGGAGCGCGAGAAGCGCGCGCGCGTCGAGAAGCCGGCACCCGCGCCCCGGCGGCGCCGCGGCGCCGCGGCGCCCTCCGAGGCGCCGGCCGCCGCCCCGTCGGCCGATGGCGGGACAGTCGTGCGACGTCGCCCACGACCCCCCGAGCCATCACCCGCCGAAGTCGCGGCCGCCGAAGCCGCCGAGGCAGCCGCCGAGGCAGCGGCAGCCGATGCAGCGCTCGCGGCTGCGGCGGCCAGCGCAGCGGCGTCCATCCCGGAAGCCAGTGCTCCCGCCGCGGCGCCTACGGGGGCCAGCATTCGTCGACGTCCTGCCGAGCCCCGAGAGCTCGCCACGCCGGTCGCGAGCGCCCCCCTGGTACCCGTACCAGGCATAGCGGCAAGCGCCGGAGCCACACCGGCTGCCGCTCAGAGTGCGGCGCCAGCCGCCCAGGGCAGGGCCGACGCGACTGCGGCGCCGGCTCCGTCGGTGTCGGCGAGCACCGCGGCGCCGATGGCGCCCGCCCAAACTCCCGCGCCCGAGGTGCAACGGCCGAGTGCACCGTCGGCACCGTTTCGTTCCGCGGCCGACGACCGCCCGCGGCCACGTCCCATCGTGCCTGGTGCGCCACGACCGCGCCCAGTCGCCAGCGGCGCGCCCTTCGTGCCACCCCGGCCGGTCGCGTCGGCCGCCCCCGGCGCTGGGACGGCTCCGCCCCGGCGTGAAGAGAAGCGCCCGACTGGCCCCAGCGGCGGCGGACCACCGATGGGCGGCGGCCGCCGCAAGAAGGGCAAGCGGGGCGCCGTCGATCAGGAAGCGGTATCTGCCAACATCACGCGCACCATGAGCGCGTTGCGGATGGCCCCTGCTCGACGCCCGGGACGCCGCACGTTCGACGATGGGGTGGCACGCGAGGAGCTCGAAGCGCAGCGCGCCGCAGAGGCGGAGCGTGAGCGGAAGACCGTCCGCGTGAACGAGTTCATCACGGTCAGCGAGCTCGCTGACATCTCTGAAGATCCCGGCGACCCAGATCGTGGCCTTCGCCCTCAAGAACCTAGGGCTGATGGTCACGATCAATCAGCGTCTCGACTTCGACCAGATCGAGCTGATCGCTGGAGAGTATGGCTTTCAGGCGGTCCGTGAAGAGGAGTACGCGGCCGATACGCAGGTCGAGGTCGAGGTTGACGAGCCTGAGGCGCTCGTTCCCCGACCGCCGGTCGTCACCATCATGGGCCACGTCGACCACGGCAAGACCTCGCTGCTCGATTACATCCGAAAGGCCAATGTCGTGGCGGGCGAAGCTGGCGGCATCACGCAGCACATTGGCGCCTACCATGTGTCGCTGCCAAATGGCAAGCTGATCACCTTCCTCGACACGCCAGGCCACGAAGCCTTTACCGCAATGCGGGCACGTGGTGCCCAAGTGACGGACATCGTCGTGCTCGTCGTCGCCGCGGACGATCAGGTGATGCCGCAAACCGTCGAGGCGATTTCGCACGCCCGGAACGCGGGCGTCCCCATCATCGTGGCCATCAACAAGATCGATCTCCCGACTGCGAACGTGCAGAAGGTCAAGCAGGATTTGCTGACCCACGGCGTCGTGTTGGAGGACTTCGGTGGTCAGACGCTGTCCACTGAGATCTCCGCGAAGAAGGGGACGAATATCCAACCGTTGCTCGACCAGGTGCTGCTGCAGGCCGAAATCCTCGACCTCAAGGCAAATCCAAAGCGACGAGCGACGGGCACCGTGATCGAAGCGCAGCTCGACCCGGGCAAGGGGCCGGTGGCCACCGTCCTCGTTCAGGGCGGGACATTGCATGTAGGCGACGACTTCATTTGTGGCATGTACGCCGGTCGCGTCCGTGCACTCCTTGACGAACGGGGCAAGGGCGTCAAGGCAGCGGGTCCGGCGATCCCGGTCCAGGTGCTCGGCGTGGAGAAGGTGCCGTCAGCCGGCGATTCGCTGGTCGTAGTGGACGATGCAACCAATGCGCGCGAGACCGCCCAGAAGCGCGAGCGGCTCGATCGCGAAGCGCGGAATCGCCGCACGTCGCGGGCAGGCGTGACGCTCGAGGACTTCATGGCGCAAGCGGCTGCCGGCGAGCGACGCACGCTGCCCATCGTGATCAAGGCGGATCAGGGTGGACCGGCTGAGGCGCTGGCCGACGCACTGGGCCAGCTGTCGACGAGCGAGGTGGAAGTCCAGGTCATCCACCGCGGGGTCGGCGCAGTGACCGAGAGCGACATCCTCCTCGCCAAGGCATCGGGCGCGATCATCGTCGGGTTCCACGTCCGGCCCGACAACAATGCGCGCGCGGCCGCCGAGCGCGAAGGCGTCGAGATCAAACTGTACCGTATCATCTACGAGGCGGTTGCGGATGTGCGCGCGGCGCTCGAGGGACTGCTGCGTCCCGAGCAGCGGGAGGTCGTCGATGGCGACGCAGTGGTGCGCGAGCTCTTCAAGGTCGCGCGCGTCGGCACCATTGCCGGCTGCCTCGTCCGCTCCGGTGTCGTGAATCGCGAAGGCCGTGTCCGGATCATTCGCGATGGCACACAGATCTATGACGGGCGCATCGGATCGCTTAGGCGCTTCAAGGATGACGTCAAGGAAGTCCGGCAAGGCTTCGAGTGCGGTATCGGAATCGAGAACTTCAATGACTTGAAGGTCAACGACATCATCGAGGCGTACCGCACCGAACAAGTCGCGCGCACTCTCGCTTCGACTTCGAGCTGAGGCACCGGCAGCACATGCCCCACGACACGCGTCGCTCGGATCGCGTGGCGGAGGCCATCCGCGAGGCGGTCGCGACGTTCCTGGCGGAAGGCGTCAAGGATCCGCGCATCACCGGACTCGTGACCGTCACCGGGGCCCAGGCCAGTCGCGACCTGCGGCATGCGAAGGTGTTCGTCAGTGTGCTGGGCAGCGAGGTCGACAGGGCCGCGACCCTCGACGGGCTGCGCAGCCTGGCGGGCTACCTTCGGGCGCACCTCGGCCGGGATCTCCGGCTCCGCCTCGCCCCCGAGATCTCGTTTCATCTGGACGAGAGTATCGCCTATGCCGCCCGCATTGAGTCGCTGCTCGGCAGCGTGAAGCCCGATGCGGCACCCGGCGCGAACGCGGAGTCCGGCGAAACACCTCCGCCTTCGGGAGAAGGCGAGCGACCCACTTCCAGCGGCTCCGGTCCCGACGCGTGACACCCGCGCGAGAAGGACTATTGCTCGTCGACAAACCTGCCGGCCCAACCTCGCACGACGTGGTCGACGTCTGTCGACGCGCGTATGGTGAGCGCTCAGTCGGTCACCTCGGCACTTTGGACCCGTTCGCAACCGGGCTGCTGGTCCTGCTGTTCGGGCGCTCCACACGGCTGGCGGGATTCATCCGCGCTGAGCCAAAGGTCTATCAGGCGACCGTGCGATTTGGCACCGAAACAGACACCGACGACGTGACTGGAACGCCAGTTCGGACGGCCCCCATACCGTCCGCCGAGGCGATCCGCCACGCCCTGGCGGAGCTCACTGGAGAGATCGAGCAGGTACCCCCCGCCTTTTCCGCGAAGCACGTGCAAGGCGTTGGCGGTCGCGCCTACGCCGCGGCACGTCGAGGCACGCCGGCGGTGTTGGCTCCCGCAACGGTCCGCATCGATCGATGGGAGGTGCGGTCCATCCTCGACGATGTGGCCGAGTTCACCGTGACCTGCAGCACCGGCACGTACGTGCGGGCCTTGGCGAGAGATCTGGGTCGCGGTGCGGGGAGCGTCGCGCACCTGACAGCCCTCCGCCGATGCGCCGTCGGGGATTTCAGCATTGATGAGGCATATACGTTGCCCGAGATCACAGCCACGGAGGGACCGCCTCCGTTGCGTCCTCTCCGTGTGGTGGCCGATGATTGAGCCGATAGAGCTGCCCCAGTCCGTAGGCCTCCCATCCGACGTCCGCGGCACAGTCGTCACGGTAGGCACGTTCGACGGCGTGCATCGAGGGCATCAACAAGTGCTCGCGCGCGTTGCCGCGCGGGCGGCCGAAACGGGTTGGCGGAGCCTGCTCGTCACGTTCGAGCCGCATCCCCTCGAGGTCGTGAACCCGGCGGCGGCCCGACCGCTGTTGTCCATCGGCATGGAGAAGTTCGAGGTCCTCGCGGAGAGTGGCATCGACTACTGTGCGGTCCTTCCATTTACGCCGACATTGGCTCGGTACGATCCGGCCGAGTTCATCGACCACGTGCTCCGCAAACGTTTTCGCATGCGCGAGATGGTCAGCGGCTACGACAACGGGTTTGGTCGTGGGCGGGCTGGGGACATTGAGACCATCCGCGCCCTGGGCGCCAGGCGCGGTTTCCGAGTCGAGGTGGTCCCACCGACCACGCTCGACGACGGCCGTCCCGTGTCCTCGACCTCCATCCGCCGATCTATCGCCGGGGGCGACCTGCGCGCGGCCGAACAGGAGCTCGGAAGGTTCTACTCCGTGAGCGGTATCGTTGTGTCCGGTGAGGGCCGCGGACGCTCGCTCGGCGTACCGACTCTGAACATCCCCCTGCCGCCGCCGCGAAAGCTGCTCCCCCCCGAGGGGGTCTACGCCGTCCGGGTGCAGACACCGGCGGGCCCGCGCGGCGGCATGCTCAACCTGGGCCCCCGGCCGACCTTCGACGACCCGCGCGTGCTCCTCGAGGCCCATCTCTTTGATACAGAAGGGGATTTCTACGGGGCGTACGTGCGCATCGAATTCGTGACCCGCCTGCGCGAGGTTCGCCGATTCCGAGACGCCGCCGCATTGCAGTCTGCAGCTCGGACACGATGCGGCGCAGGCGCGCCGCGCCTTGGCCGGGCGCGTTGACTCACTCCGCAGGACGGGGTAACCTTCGTGGCTACGCGAAGTTGCGAAAACCAAGTGTGTCCCGCCGACAGTAGGGGCGACCTTGAGGCCGCCCGTTGCACCCGCTCCGGCATTTGCCGATTTCCAACATGAATCTCCGGTACCGACTGGTCATTATCGCGGCGCTCATCGCCGTGTCCATCTGGGCGCTCTTGCCGCGCACGGTCGTCGAGCGTGTCGACGCCGGTAACGGCGTCATCCGATTCGACACGGCCAAGCGCTTCCCGATCCGCGAAGGTCTCGATCTCAAGGGCGGTATGCACCTCACCCTCGAGATCAATCAGTCCAAAGGGACCGTGACCGATGTGGGCGACGCGATCGACCGGGCGATCAAGGTCATTCGCACGCGTATCGATCAATTCGGCGTGTCGGAGCCGGTGGTGCAGAAGGAGGGCGCCGACCGCATCGTCGTCGAGTTGCCTGGGGTGCAGGATCAGCAGCGGGCGTACGACATCGTCAAAGACGTTGCGTACCTCCAGATGCAGATCACCGACAAGACGCAGGCTCTCGAGAAGGTCGAGCCCCACATTGATGCGATCTTGAAGGGCAAGGGTTTCGGCGCGGCCGCAGCGGCGGCGCCGGGCGCGGCCGCCCCGACGAACCCAGGCGTCCAATCCCTATTCAGCCCTGCGCCGACCGATACGGCGAAGAAGGCTGCAGACACGACGGCGGCGAAGAAGAAATCGGGGAAGGGCGCCAAGGCAGCTGCAGCGACCGATACGGCGCATCAGGACTCCACCAACCTTGGGGCCCTCGGCGCAGGGCAGGGCACGTTTTCCCGCCTCGTGCAACCCGGGAACATGCCCGGCGAGTACTACGTGGCGGAGACTGACGTCAACACCATCAAGAGCGCCCTGTCGCTACCAGAGGTACAGGCGGTGCTTCCTCCCGGGAAAGTCATCCGGTGGTCCAACGATACGGCATCGATTTCTGGACGACCGTATCGCGCGCTGTACGTCTTGGATGCTCGGCCGATCATTACCGGCGAGTACATCGTCGACGCGAACCCGCAAAGCGATCCGATCGAAGGGACGAAGGTCGACTTTCGGTTGAGCCGCGAAGGCGGCCGGCGGTTTGAGGTCGAGACGGCACGCCACATCAAGGATTACATGGCGATCGTGCTCGATAGTGTGGTCATGGGTCGGCCGCCAGTGATCGAAAGCGCGATCAGCACGAATGGCCAGATCACGATGGGTGGGCGCGACTTGCAGGCGGCGCAGGACTTGGCGCTCGTGCTCCGCGCGGGTGCCTTGCCTGTGCAGCTCAAGGTCGCCGAAGTGCGCCAGATTGGCCCCAGCCTCGGACAGGATTCTGTCAACGATGGGATCCGCGCCGGGCTCATCGCCATTGCGCTGGTGGTGGTGATCATGGTTGTCTACTACCGCTTCTCTGGCATGCTCGCAGTTGGCGGTCTCGCGCTCTACGTCTTGTACACGCTCGCCGCGCTCGCGGGATTCGACGCGGTGCTGACGCTGCCAGGGCTTGCGGGCTTCGTCCTCTCGATCGGTATCGCGGTCGACGCCAATGTGCTGATCTTCGAGCGCATTAGGGAAGAGCTCGATCACGGCAAAACGCCGCGTCTGGCGATCGACGACGGCTTCCGTTTTGCCATGACGGCGATTGTCGACTCCAATGTGAGCACGGCATTGACTGCCGCCGTCCTTTATACGTACGGCACTGGCCCGGTCAAGGGGTTTGCCGTCACACTGATCGCGGGCATTCTCGCTTCCATGGTGACCGCGATCTTCGTCGTCCGAACCTTCTACATGGTCTGGCTGTCGCGCGTGCGAGCACCCCAGACCATCAGCATCTGACCGGGGCGTCGCCTCATGCTTCGTATTTTTCATAACACCACCTACGACTTCATCAAGCCATGGCGGATTATGGTGGTGATCACGGTCGCCTTCATTTCCGTCGGATTGATCTTGTTGGGCGCAAGTAAGATTCGGACCGGAGCCGCCGTTCGATACAGCATCGACTTCACGGGTGGCACGAGCCTCCAAGTGCACTTCAACAAGCCCCCGGACGTCGGTGCACTCCGGTCGGCCCTCGATGCGGGTGGCGTGCACGACGCCAACATCCAGTCGTACGGCACGGACCGCGATTACACTATCCGCGCGCAAGGTGCAGGCACGAACCCCAACGCTGAAGCGACCGCCGCGGGCGCGGAGGTGGTGGCGAACCAGATCAACACGATCTTCACGCAGAAGTTCGGGGCGGGGAACTTCCAGATCGTCCGCACCGATTCGGTTGGCCCGCGAGTTGGGAGTGATCTGAGGCGCGGCGCGGTCGTCGCCATTCTCGTCTCGTTCCTCCTGACACTGGGCTACCTCGCAATCCGATTCGAGTGGCGGTTCGGCGTGGCGGCCGTTATTGCGACCGCGCACGACATCCTGACGACGCTCGCGTTCATCAAGCTGCTCGACCTCGAGGTATCCCTGACGGTCGTGGCGGCCATCTTGACCGTGATCGGCTACTCGCTCAACGACACGATCGTCATCTTCGACCGCGTCCGTGAAGACCTTCGCAAAAAGCGGAAAGAGAGCCTCTACGACACGCTCAACCGGGCGATCAACGAGACCCTGCCACGATCCGTCATGACGCACGCGACGGCCTTCGCCGCGACGATGGCCTTGTTGATCATCGCGGGTGAGGTGATCCGGCCGTTCGCCTGGGTCATGGCGTTCGGTATCGTCACGGGGACGTTCAGCTCCGTGTACGTGGCCGGCCCAGTCCTGCTGTGGATCGAACGACGGTGGCCCCGCGAGACGAGCGGCCGGGAGCGGACGGGGAGCGCGAAGTCGAAGACCGCAACGCCCGCTTCGCCCGCGCCACGACCCGTTCGCGCAGCGTCCGTACGGCACTAGGCGCGGGGGCTCCCGCACGGCTGTCCTTCTTCGACAGCCACGCCCACCTCGCCGACAGCGCGTTTGACGCCGATCGGGACCGCGTCGTAGACGCCGCCGTCGCCGTCGGGGCGGTGGGCCTGATCTGCATCGGCGAGTCGAGGGCGGCAGCGACCCGCGCCCGCACCCTGGCCGGTCGCTACCCCTCGCTCGTCTCGAGCACCGCCGGCGTCCACCCGCACGACGCCGCCACGTACGACGCGAGCGCAGACCGTGAATGGATCCAGGCAGCGGTCGAGGATGGCGCTGTCGCGATCGGTGAATGCGGACTGGACTACCACTACGACAACTCCCCGCGCGAGCGGCAACGTGGGGCGTTCGCCGATCAACTCGCGCTCGCAGCGGCGCTCGACCGTCCAGTCGTCGTCCATACGCGCGACGCCGAGCCGGATACCCGCGCGCTGATCGAGGACGCGGCGCCCCTCGGGGTCAGAGGGGTCCTGCATTGCTACACCGGCTCAATCGCCCTGGCAGAGGCGGCAATGGCCATAGGCTGGTACGTGTCCTTCAGTGGCATCGTGACGTTTGCCAAGTGGAACGCCGACGACGTCGTGCGCGCGATCCCGCGCGACCGGCTGCTGGTGGAAACCGATGCCCCCTACCTCGCGCCGGTACCGGTTCGGGGTCGGCGCAATGAGCCACAGTTCGTCCCGCACATCGTGAGCCGCCTGGCAACCGTGCGTGGCGAGACGGCAACGGAGTTGGCGCTGGCGACGACGCAAAACGCGCGGCGACTCTTTGGACTGGCGACGGATGGGTCGCTCTAGGTAAGATGCGCGACGCGCAGTCGCGACAGTCCGCGTGGGCTGCGCCAGCGCGCTGACGAAATACACGCCACGGGCCCCGCCCTGACACCGATCACCAGCCTTCGCTGGCGTCGAGTGGTGGCCTGCGACCTCCGGGAGCACTATTTGGCCACTGTACCGACGGATATCGAGATCGCCCAGCGCACGTCACTTCGTCCCATCATCGATGTGGCAGCAGAACTCGGGCTAGGGCCCGACGATCTGGACACCTATGGGAAGTACAAGGCGAAGGTCTCGCTCGAGATAGCGCGCGGCGCTCCCCGTGGACGGCTGGTGCTGGTCACCGGCATCAATCCGACCGCCGCGGGCGAAGGCAAGACGACGACCACGGTCGGATTGACGCAGGCGCTGCGGCGACTGGGTCACCGCGCAGCCATGTGCATCCGCGAGCCCAGCTTGGGACCGGTCTTCGGCGTCAAAGGCGGCGCGGCCGGCGGAGGGTACGCACAGGTCGTTCCCATGGAGGACATCAATCTCCACTTCACCGGGGACTTCCACGCCATCGCGAGCGCCCATGGTCTGCTCTCCGCGATGCTGGATAACCACCTGCAGCAGGGGAACGCGCTCGGGATCGACCCCCGACGCATCACGTGGCCGCGAACCATTGACATGAACGATCGGGCGCTCCGCGACTGCGTGATCGCATTGGGGGGCGTCGCGAATGGCGTCGTGCGTCAGGAGCGGTGGGTGATTGTCCCGGCGAGCGAGATCATGGCGATCGTCGCGCTCGCGTCGGACCTACAGGACCTCGAGGCGCGCCTGAGCCGCATCATTGTCGGCTCGACGGCCGGTGCCGCCCGCCGTCCCGTGCGGGCCAGTGACCTCAAGGCGGCTGGCGCCATGACGCTCTTGCTCAAGGACGCACTCCGCCCGAACCTCGTGCAAACACTGGAGGGCGGTCCAGCATTCGTGCACGCCGGCCCCTTCGGGAACATTGCCCACGGGTGCAACAGTCTCGTGGCCACCAAGACGGCGCTCGCACTCGCCGATGTCGTCGTGACCGAAGCTGGGTTCGGCTCCGATCTTGGCGCCGAGAAGTTCTTCGATATCAAATGCCGCATCGGCGGCCTCGTGCCTCAGGCGGCGGTGGTGGTCGCCACCGTGCGCGCACTGAAACTGAATGGCGGCGCGCGGAAGCAGGAGCTCGGCCGCGAGGACATGGCAGCCCTCATGTGCGGGCTTCCAAACCTGGAGAAGCACATTGCCAATGTGCAGCAGTTTGGCGTGCCGGTCGTCGTCGCCCTCAACCGTTTCACCAGTGACACCGATCGCGAGTTGAGCGCCGTCATGAACTGCGGCCAGGCAGCGGGCGTGCCGGTTGCGATGACGGAGGTGTGGGAACGTGGCGGCGCCGGGGGCGAGGAGCTCGCACACGCCGTGCTCGAGCTGCTGCGCACCCCACACTCGCGGTACGCGCCGCTCTATGCGACAAACTTGCCCATTCGTCAGAAGATCGACACGATCGTGCGCTGTGTGTACGGCGGCGACGGCGTCGACTTCTCCACTTCAGCCGAGCGCACGATCGATTATCTCGAATCGATCGGCCTGGGGGAGACACCGGTGTGCATGGCCAAGACGCAGTACTCGCTAACGGATGATGCCACAGTCCTCGGCCGACCAAGCGGCTTCCGCATCACGGTCAACGAGGTGTACCCGGCCGCGGGGGCCGGGTTTGTGGTGGCGCAGGCTGGCGACATCATGACAATGCCAGGATTGCCGAAAGAGCCCGCGGCGGAGCGCATGGCGGTGCACGCCGATGGATCGATCGTGGGGCTCTTTTAGCCATGGCCGCGCATCGGACCATCCAGACCTCTGACGCCCCCGCAGCGATCGGACCGTACTCACAGGGCACCGTGAGCCAGGGGTTGGTGTTCACGGCGGGCCAGATCGCGCTCGACCCCGCGACCGGCCAGGTCATCGAGGGTGACGTGGCCGCGCAGACGGAGCGCGTGCTCAAGAACCTGGCGGGCGTCCTCGGAGCAGCCGGAGCGTCGTGGGGAGACGTTTTGAAGACAACGGTGTATCTCCGTCACATGACAGACTTCCCGGTAGTCAACGAAGTGTACGGCCGCGTGCTCGGGTCGGCGCGTCCGGCGCGCTCGACCGTCGAAGTCTCAGGCCTGCCTCGAGGCGTCCTGGTCGAGATCGAGGCGATCGCCGCTGCACGGGGATAGCGGCGCGACCGTGACCCGTCATCGCGTGCGGGATGGTCGCGCGGGCGCGCACGACAAGGCGGAGCTGTTCCGCCTGACGCAGTTCGTGCGCTGCGCAGGCTGAGCGTCCAAAATGGGTCCGGGCGACCTGACGCAGGTACTCGCTCCGCTTCCGGCGACGACCGATCCGCGATTGCTCGTTGGCCGCGAGAGCTTCGACGACGCGGGCGTGTTCCGCTTGGCCGACGATCTGGCGTTGGTCCAAACGGTGGACTTCTTCGCGCCCATTGTCGACGACCCATACAGCTTTGGCCGCGTGGCCGCGGCAAACGCGCTGTCGGACGTCTATGCGATGGGTGGTACGCCGCTGACGGCGCTCAACATCGCGGCGTTCCCGGCCGATCAGAATGCCGCTCGAGATACTGACAGACGTGTTACGCGGCGGGCACGATGCCGTTCACGAGGCGGGCGCCGTCGTAGTCGGTGGGCACACGGTCGTCGATGTCGAGTTGAAATTCGGGCTCGCGGTCACGGGGCGGGTCGATCCGCGCGTGATGCTGACGAACGCCGCGGCTCGCCCGGGGGATCGCCTTGTGCTCACCAAACCCATCGGCACCGGCATCATCGCGACCGCGATCAAGCGGGGCCTGTTGGAAAGCGCGACGGCGAACGCCGCAGAGCAAGAGATGATCGAGACGATGGTACGGCTCAACAAAGATGCCGCGGCCGCCGCAATCGCTGTGGGCCTGCGCTGCGCGACTGACGTCACGGGGTTTGGGCTTTTGGGGCACGCATCGCACATTGCCAGAGCCAGTCGCGTCTCACTGCACATCCAAGCGGCGGCCGTGCCCCTGCTAGCCGCGGCGCGCACCTCCCTCGCCCTAGGTGCACGCACCGGCGGAGCCGACCGAAACGTGGAGTACCTCGAACCGTTGGTCGACTGGCGCAATGCGACCCCCGAGGATCGGGCGCTGCTGACCGACCCGCAGACCTCCGGCGGTTTGCTGGTTGCCGTGCCGCCGACGCGGGTCAGCGAGTATCTTTCCCGCGTGCGGGGTGCCGTCGAGATCGGTTCTGTCGAGATCCCGGGCCCGTACGCGATCGTGGTCGGATGACCTCACGGGGGCGGAAGGGGCCTGGTGGTTCCGGCGATCTTCAAAATCGCACCGACCTGCCACCGGCGGGTTGGGTGGGTTCGATTCCCACACGCTCCCGCCACGACGCGTGCTTCGCACGGCGTAGAAAGGAGAAAGGAGTAAGGAGAAAGGAGACACATCAGCACCGGTCGCCCCGGAGCTGTTCGTCTCCTTTCTCCTTTCTGGGTCGCTCCTTTCTCGGGCGCGCAGCGCCCGCGGCGCATGCGTCGCCCTCCACAGCCGACTGCTGGATGCGTGCGGCGACAGTGTTCGCCGTAATTGCCTTCCTCCCGCATATCGCCGCGGCGCAACAACCCGATAGTGCACGCGCGGGCATCGGCCGATCGCCGACGGCGCCACCGCCACCACCGCCGCCTCCACCCACGATCGCCGCGCAGCACACGACGACGCTGCCGCGCACGTCGGGGCCGCCGATCTCTCCGAAGGCGGCTTTCCTCTCCTCGCTGATCCTTCCGGGTTTCGGACAGGCGAGACTCGATCGCAGTTATGCCGGCGCGCTCTTCTTCACGGTCGAGGCCGTGGCTGTCCAAATGGCTCGCCAGGCCGAGATCGATCTCAAGTACGCGGAAGCCCACGCGCATGACAGCACACTGGTCGTGCAAAACTATCAGACCGATTCACTGGGCCAGGTCGTTCACGACTCGACAGGTCGCCCCATCCCTGGCACCTACGCGTACGCGCGCTACGACAGCGCCCGTGTGGCTGCCCGCAAGACACACCTGGAAGACTGGATCGCGGTGATCATCTTCAACCACCTCCTGTCAGCCACTGACGCGTTCGTCGCCGCGCAGCTGTGGGATCTCCACGCGCATATCCACCCCATGACCGGGATGTCGAGCGACGGGAAGCGTCAGATGTACGGTCTCTCCGTCAGCTGGTAGCCGCCGCACCGACCGGTGCAGTCAGCGCTCTACGCTCGAGCGCACTGACGAGTTGGCCCTCCTGCGTGCCGTCCCAGCGACGCAACTCGATCCGGTCAGGCACGATTCGGAGGTAGGTCGGCGCGGCGAGCCACGACCCGGCGTTTGCGTAGATGCCGCCGCTCGGTACGCGCTCCAGCGTCTCGACATGCGAATGCCCCAGGATGACCAGTTCCGGGGCATCGGCGCCCTCGAGATAGTCCAGGGCTACCCGACGAAGACCCGCACCACCGTCGCGCGCCCGCGTCGTTCGACTCGTGTGAGAACTCCACATCGCGAGCCGCGTCGCGAGATCGGGCGGCAGCCAGCGGAATGCGCGGATCGCCGCTCGGTTGCGCAGTACAGCCCGCATGGCCCGATATCGGCGATCCTCGCGAACCCGCAGTCCGTCACCGTGCTCCACGCGCGCACGCCACCCCGCGATCGATCCAACCCATGGGCCGACATGGTAGACCGCCCCCACGTCGCTTCCGATGACATCACCACCCCAGCAGTCGTGATTGCCGGCGATCCAGAGGATCGGCACCCCGGCGTCGTGGAGATCGGCCAGCGCGGCCAGTGTGCGGAACGCGGGGCGGGGAATGACACTGTGCCATTCAAACCAGAACTCGAAGAGATCGCCGTTGATGAGGAGCGACAGCGCACGGCCGGACCGCGCCTCTTCCACACGCGACTCCAGCCACTCGAGCACACCGCGATCGATGTCGGATCCCACGCCGATATGCGTGTCGGCGATCACGTAGCATGGAGAAATCAGCACGACAACATGTTAGCACGTTCTCGCGACTCAGGCGCCGGATCGACCCGGTAGGTCATTGTCTCCTTTCTCCTTTCTGCGGTTCTCCTTTCTCGGGCGCTTTAGCGCCCGTCCCTGACCGTTATTACCTTCCCTCCCGCATGGCGACCCAATCCCGCCCCTTCGTGAGCGAACTCCGCGTGCGCTATGCGGAAACCGACCAGATGGGGGTCGTGCATCACGCGAACTATCTCCTCTACTGCGAGGTTGGCCGAACGGACTTCTTGCGGTCGCTGGGGACGTCCTACGCGGACTTGGAGAAGGAAGGCGTGCGGCTGCCGGTGACTGAAGTCACCCTTCGTTACCATGCCTCGGCCCGCTATGACGATCACATTCGAGTCGAGACGACTGTGAGCGACGTCAAGTCCCGGACAGTAACCTTCGATTACGTGATTACGAATGCCGTATCGGCGACGCGCCTCGTGACCGCCAGCACCACCCTCGTGTCGCTCGATGACCGCGGCCAGGTCACCGCGCTCCCGTCACACCTGCGAGCCCGGTTGCTGGCGGCGCTCAGTTGACCATCCGCTACGCTCGGCTGTTGAAAACGTTTGTTTTTGCACTGCTGGCTGCTTCCGCGGTAACCGGCTGCCTGCCGCCGCGAGCCCTCCCGCTCCGCGGCGTCGCGGCGTCCCCCCGGGAACTGCCCACCGCTCGGACGCTGCCCGCGGGGTATCACCGGGTCCGCTTCCGCTGGCAACTCAAGACCACCCAGTTCTCTGCCAAGGGAGACGGAGCGGCCCGGACCGCGTTCCCTGACTCTGCGCGCTTCGATTTCGTGGCCTCGGGACCCCTTGGAGGCAGTGGTGTCGCGTTGCTTTTTGACGACACGCTCGTTGCTCCAGGGGGCAAGGGTGTACGCAAGTATCTTCCGCCTACACCGTTCCTCTGGGCAGCGCTGGGCCGGCTGGCGGTTCCGCCGGCGCCCGATACCGTAGTACGGGTGGACGGGGACACGGTCCGCGCCGATATCGGTCGTCTTCCCCCAAGCGGGGAGTTGGCAAGCGATGGCGCGGACAGTGCGACGATCTGGCGGGTGGCATTCGCCGGGGGCGAGCTGGCGAGCCTGGCACGTCTCCGCGGTGGGCGGGTACGTGGAACGGTGGTGCGTGATCTGGTACGAGGGCGCATCAAGTACGACGATGGGGTACAGCGGTCGTTGACGTTGACACAGGTGCGAAGTGAAGTGGTTCCCGCGTTTGATTCCAGTGTTTGGCATCCGTAGCTGGCAGCGCGTGGCGGGCGCAGTGCTCGCGCTGGCGGCCTCGGGCTGCATTTACAGCTTTCATGGCGGCGGCCTACCAGCCGATGTGAAGACGATGGCGATCTTGCCCTTCGACAATGAGACACCGATCCCCGGACTCGAGTCGCAGCTCCTGCAGGAGATGCGAAAGTCACTCGAGGCGCGGCTCGGCGTACGCGATGCATCCGAGTCGCGGGCGGACGCTATCGTGAGCGGGACGATCACGCGGTACGACGCCGACATCCCCGTTGGGTACGGCTCGACCGCCAACGGGCAGGTGCCCACGAGCACCGTTCGCATGCTCGAGATGGCAGTCGATGTGCAGATCGTCGACCAGAAGACGGGCAAGACGCTGTTTCAGCGCAAGGGCCTGAGTGCCAACGGCAACTACACGGAGCGCGCCGAGGACGCCGGGCGCGTGCAAGCGATCCAGAAGCTCGTGACGGATATGATCGAGGGAGCCCAGTCACAGTGGTAACGCGACTGGGGGGGACGCGCTTGGGCTGCCTCTTCGCGATGGCGATCGTCGGAGCGGCCGTCTATTACGGCAGCGGCGTCGGACAGATGTACCTCCGCTATTACCAGTTCCAGGATGCGTTCAAGCAGGAGGCTCGGTTCGCCTCGCAGCACAGCGATGGCGAGATCAAGGAGCACCTGCAGCAACTGGCAGATTCCCTGCAACTGCCGGACGACGCGCAAACGATCTATGTGAAGCGCAAGGATCACCACATCCTGATCTGGAACGAGTACTACTCTCACGTCGAGTTGCCGTTTTTCTCGCGCGACTTCTACTTCAATCCCAAGGCCGAAGGCGACCTGTAACACGCCGGGGCTGGCCTGTCGGCGCTCGACGCCGGCGTCGCCCCTACACGAGGCCCTCGGCGCGTGTAGCTTTCGGCACCGATGTCATTGTGTTCCGTGTCGCGCCGACCCGCCGATTCGATCTTCACATGGGACGCGGCGCTTCGCTGGCGCTCGAGCCAGCGGGGCTCGGTCGTCTTCACAAATGGCGTATTCGACTTGCTGCATCGCGGCCATGTCGACCTGTTGAGCGCCGCCCGAGCGCGTGGCGATGCGCTCATCGTCGGGATCAACAGCGATGAGTCCGTGCGCCGGCTCAAGGGACCCGGGCGACCGGTACGCACGGCGGTGGATCGGGCCTATGTCGTCGCGGCGCTCGCCTCCGTCGACGCCGTCGTCATCTTCGACCACGACACACCCCTCGAGTTGATCCGGGCGCTCGCGCCCGATGTGCTGGTGAAGGGCGGCGATTACACCGAGGCAACGATTGTCGGCGCGCCCGACGTGCGCGCGCGTGGAGGCGAGGTCGTCGTCGTCCCGCTCACGCCGGATCAGTCAACGACTTCAATCATGGAGCAGGTACGTGGACGCCGCTAAACCGACGGATGCCGACCGACGAGGCCGCGCCCCGAGCGAGCTTCGACCCGTCATGCTGGATCGTGGCGCTGCGCCGTACGCCGAGGGATCGTGTCTGGTGACATTCGGGGACACTCGAGTGTTGTGCGCCGCGAGTGTGGAAGAGGGCGTACCAGCCTGGCGACGTGGATCAGGTCTGGGCTGGCTCACGGCCGAATACGCGATGCTCCCCCGGGCGACGCTCGAGCGCACCGCGCGCGAACGTGGCGCGAGTGGACTCGGTGGTCGGACCCAGGAAATCCAGCGGCTCATCGGACGCAGTGTGCGCGCCATGCTCGACGGCTTCGACTTCGGAGAGCACACGATCCGCATCGACTGCGATGTGTTGCAGGCGGACGGGGGAACGCGGACAGCGGCCATCACGGGGGCGTGCGTCGCCGTGACGGATGCCTTCGACTGGCTCGTCCGCGAAGGCCGCCTGGGGAGCTCGCCGATTCGTCGCCGCGTCGCAGCGGTGAGTGTGGGGGTGATCGATGGCGAGCCCCGCCTGGACCTGGAATACACTGAGGACGTGCGCGCCGCGGTCGACATGAATGTCGTGATGGCGTCGGGCGGGGGTCGATCACTCGCGGAGGGCCCTCGATTCGTCGAGATCCAGGGCACTGGCGAGCACGGTACCTTCGATCGAGGTGAGCTCGACGCCATGCTGACGCTCGCGGTGCAGGGAATTCGGCAACTGGACGCGTTGCAGCAAGCGGCGCTGGCTTCTCAGGCACCGGACCGATGAACGCGATGGTTGGGCGGTCTCCGTTGCTGCTCGCGACGCGGAGCGCCGGGAAGCTGGCCGAGCTCAGGTCGCTGTTCGAGTCGCGCACCGTCACTGTGATGGATCTCGACGACCTCGGGCTGCCCCACGATGCCGACGAGGATGGCATCGAGCAATTCGACTCTTTCGAGCAGAACGCTCTTGCCAAGGCCCGCTATTTTTACGAGGCGAGTGGCGGCATCCCGACCGTCGCCGACGATTCCGGACTCGAGGTCCTGGGACTCGGCGGCGCCCCCGGAGTGCGTAGCAAGCGCTGGGCGGAAGCGAGCGTGCCGGATCGTCGAACGGCTCAGGCGATCGATGCGGCGAACAACGCGATGCTGGTGCAAGCCGTCACGCCGTTGGCGGATCGGCGCGCTCGATACGTGTGCGCAGCGGCGTACGTCGGGATCGGAGGCCGGGAGCTCGTGGAACGAGGCGAGGTGGCCGGCACGATCGTCACGGAGCCGCGCGGCAGCGGCGGATTCGGGTATGATCCTTACTTCCTGGCCGCGGAGCTCGGCCGGACGTTCGGCGAGGCATCACGCGATGAGAAGGGCCGCGTGAGCCATCGCGCTCGAGCGTTCAACGCGCTCCTCCGCGCCCTGGAGGCAGGAGTTGGACGTTAGACGTTGGAGGTTGGACGTTGGAGAGCCAACCTTGGGGCTTGCGACGCATTGCGCCAGCCTGGCTCTTGGGCGACGGGAGAACGAGAAACAGCACTGACCGCAAGAACCTGTCGATTGGCGGGTAGGGGCGACGCATGCGTCGCCCTGACGGTCAGCCGCCCGACGGCCGGATCCCTGCCGGCGCACCGGATCCGACGGCAATGGCCGTGTCCAGGGCGTCGAAGTGCTTCGACTGAAGAATGCGACGGCCATCGGCTGAGAGCAGAAACGCGACGAATTGGTCGCCGAGGGCTTTGTGTGGCGCAGCCGGCGAGACCGAGAGGGCAAACAGGATGGGCGCTCCCCGGACGGTGAGCGTATCGCCCGGGCGTTTCCCGAAGACCCGCGCTGACGCAGTGGCATAGCTCGCCGAATCGGCAGCTGTGCCCAGGTCAACCTGCGGCGGCAGAGTCACGGTCTTGAGCCCCGCGTTGTCCGCCAGGTTCTGATAGCTCCAGATGTAGTCCAGCTCTCCCGCCTGGAGCAGTCCGATCTGGTCGGCTTCTCGTGGCCGCACGTTGCGTTGCGGGGCGGCACGCAGCAGGCGCGCGGCGAGGCCCGGCTCCCGATAGTGGCGCTCGGCCAGTTGGAACACGAACAACGTGCGGTACCCCGAGGGGTCATCGTTCGGGTCCGAGCGGCCGACCTGAACATCCGGGCGCTGGACGATGTGGCGCCAGTTGGCGGCCGTGATTTCGCTCGCATACTTCGAGCGGTCGGTATAGGCGAGGACCATGCGGTTGCGGCCGAACACCGCGTACCATGTCGTCCACTGCGGCATGAGTAGCTGTGGAAACACATTGGGGTCGGCCAGCGCCAGGACGTCGGGGCGGCGTCCGAGCTCGGTGATTCGGCGCGCGACCTCGAGGCTCGACCCGGGCTCGAGATCGTAGCGTGCGCCCGTGCGCGCGGCGAAGCTGTCGAGCGCCGCCGTCATTGGTTGGGTGATCGACGCCGCGTTCATGACCAGGAGCGTCGAGTCGCTACCGCTCGTGGCTGACGCCGATCGCGTCGCGCTTCCGCGATCGTGCGACCCACCACATGCGGTGACCGCGACCACGATCAAGAGGGTGACGGCTCGTGATGTCACGGGAGCTGGCTCCTGCGTGAGTGACTGAAGCCACGACAGCCCCAAGCGTCAGCAAATGTAAGGGATCGTCACCTTACATTCCCCACAGCCGCTCCCGGGGGCCGACAGGACTGCCGCCTCCGCCAGCCCGACGTCGTTGATTCACTTCCACCCATCGGATAGCTTGAGCGCGGCCATCGCGGCTGACGCCGCGATAGAGAGGAGCGGGACAGAAAGGAGAAAGGAGACAACTGCACGACGGGGCGTAGCCATCGCGGCTGGCGCCGCGATAGAGAGGAGAGATCCAGAGAGGAGAAAGGAGATAACCGCAACAAAAAACTACGGGGCGTAGCGTAGCCTGGTACCGATTGCGGCTGGCGCCGCAATAGAAAGGAGCGGCACAGAAAGGAGAAAGGAGACAACTGTAACGACGGGGCGTAGCGTAGCCTGGTATCGCGCCTGCTTTGGGAGCAGGAGGTCACCGGTTCAAATCCGGTCGCCCCGACTGGCCGCTTCGCGGCGGCGTAGAGAGGAGTACGATGAAAGGAGAAAGGAGAGGAACCCCTGCGGCATCTGATGTCGTGGCAGTTCCTCTCCTTTCTCCTTTCTGCTCCGCTCCTTTCTCGGGGCCGCAGGCCCCGCGTCACCGGTTCAAATCCGGTCGCCCCGACTGGCCGCTTCGCGGCGGCGTAGAGAGGAGTACAATGAAAGGAGAAAGGAGAGGAACCCCTGCGGCATCTGATGTCGTGGCAGTTCCTCTCCTTTCTCCTTTCTGCACCGCTCCTCTCTCGGGCGCGTGAGCGCCCGTTGCCCGTTTCTTTACCCGTTTCTCGAATCTGTCCCGGTCATCACCCTAAGCATCGCCTCGGGTGTGGACCGGGCCGCCGTCGTCCGGACGACGAACTAGCCCGCACCCCGGGACGCCGAGACGTCGCATCCACACCACGAAGCGTCCAGAAAACTGACAGGTTGGCGCACGCGCCGCCGGCCCCGGTCAAAGCGCGGCAGAGTGCGGTCCGTTACTGCCCAGTTGCACATGCGCTACTCGATCGTGGCCGTCAGAGCTACTTGCGTGGCTCCCGCACGCGCTCTACAATGTCGCGTTCCCGACGTCGTCCTGGGTGTCGGGTTTGGTCTCGGAAACGCGATTGCAGAACGTGGGGGCAGGCACCCCACAACCCGGGCCCGCGCCAATGCACGCTCGTCGCACACTGTCGCCTAGCACACGGGCGCGTCCGCCCCTGTCGGATTCAATGTGCCCCCGTTCGGCACTCTGTCGAATGGGCAACTGAGGTTGTCCCGTTGAAAGAGGAGGAATGCCTCGATGGCTCGGTCGGCAGGTACACCAGCGTTCGTCAAAGCATGTCTTGGAGCAGCTGTCATGACGACACTCGCGTTGTCGGGGTGCGGTCGCAACTCCGATACCGCGATGGGTCCAGTGAACGTAGCCAAGGTGGGCGGCAACGAATCAGCTATGGCTGCCGCGACCATCATCAACATTGACGTACCGGGGGCCCAGCTCACGGAGCCGCTGGATATCAACGGGCCGGGATCGATCGTGGGAGAGTACTACGACGCTTCTGGCGTGAGCCACGGTTTCCTGCGCACGCCCGACGGCACGTTCACGACCATCGACCCGCCGGCTACCGGCACGGCTCCCCCGCAGGGCAGCTTCAGCTGGAGCATTAACAAAACAGGCGAGATCGCGGGGCAATATACCGACGCGAGCAACGTCATCCACGGGTATCTCCGTGCGGCGGACGGCACGTACACCACGATCGACGCGCCTGGAACAGGTACGGGTTCGAACCAAGGCACCCTGGCACTCGACATCGAGGCGAACGGAGAAATCGCGGGCCGTTTCACTGACGGGAGCGGCGTGCGACATGCCTTTGTCCGCACCTCTGATGGCACGCTCACCACGTTCGACGCCTCCGGGGCGGGTACAGGCGCTGGGCAGGGCACGAGTCTGGCCGCGGCCAGCGGCCTAGCCAAGGGCGCGGTCGCGGGAGGATTCGTTGATGGCAGCAACGTGACCCATGCCTTCGTGCGCGATGCCAGCGGCAACATCACGAACATCAACGTCAAGGCCGCCGGCACCGGCGCCGGTGAGGGCACAACATCTTCGAGCTTGAACGCGGACGGTGTGGTCACCGGCCTCTTTGTCGACGGGAGCAACGTGAACCACGGCTTCGTGCGTGCCGCGGACGGCACGATCACTAAGTTCGAGGTCAAGGGCGCCGGGAACGCCGCGGGCCAGGGCACCATTCCGCAAGGCATCAATGGAACCGGCGCCGTGACGGGCAACTACGTCGACCCCAACGGCATATCCCACGGCTTCGTGCGCGACGCGGGTGGCGGCATCACGACGTTCGACGCACCGGGCGCCGGCACTACCGCCAACCTCTCCGAGGGCACATTCCCCCTGACAAACAAGGGCGGCGACATCGTGGGATTCTACGTCGACGCCGCTGGCGCGGTTCACGGTTTTCTGCGAAGCAAGTAGTTTTGCTGGATTCCGCCGCCTAGCAGCGTCAGAGACAGACGAAGCGAGTCGGGACAGTTTTAGAGCGTAGAGAGTAGATTACGACAGTCGGCCGACGGGTGCGTCGTGGTCTACTCTCTACTTTCTACAGGTCAACTTTCTCGAGCGCTGGCGCCCGCCGCGCCGGGCTAATCCCTCGAGTGAGTGGGCGCGAGCTCGACGACTGCGCGCATCGTGTCGGCGTCAGGAGCCCCCTCAGCGACCCCAATTATCGGCCGCCGAAGGAAATCACCTTGCCTTCCCTCATGGTGACGCGCGATAACGCGGCACAGCTGTACACGCAGTTGACTGTCGCTGCGGGAAATGATCGAGACTCAGTCCGCTAAGATCACCCCATTCATCCGGGAGTGCCACAGTGCAATCGACCATTTGTGTGGCAGCTGCATTCCTGCTGTGGCTTCCGCCGGCCGCGTTTGCACAAGACGCCCTTTATGATGGTCTCGATAACCACCTCGGCAATCTCTATCGCCTCTCGAATGCACGGACGCTGTCGATCAGTCCGGAGAACCCTACTGGCGAGAAAGGGAAGGGCGGGATGGCGACGGAGGGTACCGGCGCCAGCGAGGCGCGTGACCTGGGTCAGGGCTGGAAGATCAGCCCGTCCGTCAAGATCGCCGCGGGGACGACGTACACCCTTGCCGACATCACCGGCTCAGGAGCGATCCAACACATCTGGATGACGCCCACCGGGAATTGGCGGCTGTCCATTCTGCGGATGTATTGGGACGACGAGCGAGAGCCGTCGGTGGAGGTCCCGGTCGGCGACTTCTTCGCGATGGGCTGGGGCAAGTACGCCCGGGTGTCATCGCTGGCCGTGTGCGTCAATCCCGGGAGTGCGTTCAATTCCTATTGGCCTTTGCCATTCAGGCGGAAGGCCAGACTGACGATCGAGAACCTCGATGACAAGCCGATTGAGCTCTACTATCAGATCGACTACGCGCTTGCTTCGGTGACGACGGATGCGGCCTACTTCCACGCTCAGTTTCGTCGAACGAACCCTGTTCCCTACAAACAGGTCTACACGATCCTCGATGGCGTCAAAGGGAAAGGGCATTATGTCGGCACGTACATGGCGTGGGGCGTGCACAACAACGGCTGGTGGGGCGAGGGCGAGATCAAGTTCTATATCGACGGCGATCAAGCATTTCCGACAATCAACGGGACTGGCACCGAGGACTATTTCAACGGCTCGTACGATTTCGAGAACTCTGATAAGAAGCAGTACGAGGAGTTTACGAGCCCCTACTCGGGACTCGTGCAGGTCATCAAGCCAGACGGCCTCTATCAATCGCAGGAGCGGTTTGGGTTGTATCGGTGGCACATCACGGACCCCGTCCGGTTCGATTCGGACCTGCGCGTCACAATTCAGGATCTCGGATGGAGGAACAATGGGAGATACCTCCCCCTCATGGACGACATTGCCTCGGTCGCCTTCTGGTATCAACGAGAGCCCCACGCCCCGTTTCCGAAACTGCCGGGCAGGGAAGCGCTCGAGACCAACTGACCAGAGGGAGTGATGGCACGGCGTCGTCCGTTCGGCTCGCGTCACACGTCCTAGCTCTCGCCCATGACCCGACTCGCGTGTATCGGTGGCTTCCTCGGCGCCGGAAAGACGACGGCGCTGATTGCCGCTGCGCGTCAGTTGATCGCGCGCGGCATCCGAGTCGGAGTCATCACCAACGACCAGGGCGACCATTTGGTCGACACCGCCCTGGTTCGCCAGGCGGGGCTCCCGGCCCAAGAGATCACGGGCGGATGCTTCTGCTGCCGATTCGCGGACTTCGTCAGCCACGCATCGCACCTTGTGGCGCGACACCAGCCTGAAATCATCCTGGCCGAAGCCGTCGGGAGCTGCGCGGACCTCGCCGCGACAGTGTACGAGCCACTCCGACGTTTCCACGCCGCTGACTTTGCGCTCGCGCCCCTCTCCGTCTTTGTCGAGCCGGCTCGCATCCGTGACCTCCTAGGCCCCTCCACGCCGTTCGACGACAGCGTGCGCTATCTCTTTCAAAAGCAGCTGGCGGAGGCGGACCTCATCATCCTGAGCAAGAGCGACCTGCTCGATCCCGCGCAGATCGCCGGCCTCGAGAGACGCATCCGACAGGTAGCTGGAGCCGTCCCGCTCATCGTGACGAGCGCAAAGACGGACGTCGGCATCGCCGAGTGGGTGAGCCTGCTCCTGGATGCGCGATCTCGACGCAATCGCGACCTGGATGTCGACTACGACCTTTACGGCCGAGCTGAGGCCTCCTTGGGATGGCTGAATGCGACCCTCGATCTCGCGTCCGAGACCGAGTTTCTTCCCGCTGAGTGGGGCGAAGCAGTAGTCGGCGCCATCCAGGCGGAATCCGTGGCCGGGGACGCGGCCATCGCACACGTCAAGGTCCTTCTGGTGACGGCGCATGGAAGCGATCGGATCGGGCTAACGACGAATCCGGTTCACGCGCAATGGGATGGGGCAGCGCCACTCGCCCCGGTCCGCGAAGCTTCCGCGATCATCAACGCACGTGTCGCGACAGCACCCGAGACGCTACGCAGTATCGTAGAACACGCGCTTGAGTCCACAACCCGCGAGAGCGGCATCCAGGCCACTGTGCTGCACATGGAGTCGTTTGCTCCCGAACCGCCGAAGCGCCCGATCGTGGCGGCCACGACGTAACACGCACCTGATCTACGCGATATTGCACAGCCACCCGCTCAATACGAGCGGTCTAACGAGGAATCGCCGTGCGAGACGATCCCGATCACGCTGACGACGCGAGCATCAACCGCAGAGACTTTCTCGTCTCGACTTCAGTAGCTGCGCTGAGTGCATCGACGCTCGCACAGGCGCTGGAGGCACAGGCCGGCCCGGAACCGCACGCGTTCCGCTCCGCAGCGGGATCGATCATTCCGTATTCCAAACAAGATCTGTATCAGGGCAGGAAGCCGCGCATGCTCACCGGAGGGCATCTCGCCGAGATTGCATTCCCGCTCGGCGGCATCGGCACTGGCACCGTGTCGCTTGGTGGCCGCGGGCAACTCCGGGACTGGGAGATCTTCAATCGACCCGGCAAGGGCAAGATCCTTCCGTTTAGCTTTGTTGCGCTCTGGACGCGCCCCGAGGGCGTCTCGCCCACGGTGAGGGTGGTCGAAGGTCCGCTCGGCCCGCCCTTCCACGGCGCGCAGGGCTTTCACCGAGAATCTGCGGAGGGCCTGCCGCGGTTCCGAGGTGCTCGTTTCACCGGTGCGTATCCCTTCGCCACGATCGAGTTCGATGACGAATCGCTGCCGGTCCAGGTGTCGCTTGAAGCGTTCAACCCCTGTATCCCCCTCAACGTCGATGATTCGAGCCTGCCGGTCGCGATCCTGCGGTACCATCTCCACTCGCGGAGCGAGAGGCCTGTCGACGCGGCGTTGGCCTTTTCCCTGCTGAATGCGGTCGGCTATGATGGCAAGGCCGACCTCGATGGCCCGCAGCATGCCGGCTTCGGCAAGAACCTGAATGCCTTCCGTGTCGAAGAGGCCGAGGGCGTGCGAGTGCAGGGACTGGACATGAGCTCCGGCAAATACGGTCCGGACGATGTGGGCTACGGCTCGATGGCGTTGATGACGACGAGTCCTCGCGTCACGGCGGCGACCGCATGGGCTGACGTGGGTGACTGGTGGGATGCGTACCAGAAATGGTACGACGAATTCGCCGCCCATGGTGAGTTGCGCGACGTCGGCCCGCCCAAGCCCTCAGAGGATGGACGGTCAACATACGCCACCCTGGCGCCGCGTCTCCGACTCGCGCCCGGCGAATCGCAGACGGTCACGTTCCTCTTGGCCTGGTACTTCCCGGTGCGCGAGAACTACTGGAACACCGAGAAAGAGGTCAAGGGACAACATCTCAAGAACGACTACGGCACGCGCTTTCAGAGCGCATGGGACATAGGGCGGCACACGGCCACTCGTCTGGGGGAGCTCGAGGGAAAGACTCGGGCCTTCAGTGACGCGTTCTACTCCGCCAGCCTACCCGGATATGTCCTCGAGGCCGTCTCCAGTCAGGCCGCGATCATTCGCACCAATACGTGCATGCTGCTCGAGGGCAAGCAGTTCTTTGCCTTCGAAGGGTGCGACGACAATGCCGGCTGCTGCCCGATGAACTGCACCCACGTCTGGAACTACGAGCAGGCGCTCGCTGCCCTGTACCCGGAGCTCGAGCGCTCGATGCGCCGCACTGACTTCCTGTTCAACATGCGCGCGGACGACAGCATGGCGTTCCGCACGCTGGTGCCCGTCGGCCGGGCGCAGTGGGAGTTCCGGCCGGCAGCAGATGGCCAGATGGGGACCATCATGAAGCTCTACCGTGAGTGGCAGATCTCGGGGGACGATGAATTCTTGAAAGAGGTGTGGCCTGCGGCCAAGCGCGCGCTCGAATTTGCGTGGACCCATTGGGATGCCGACCGTGATGGCCTGTTCGAGGGTGAGCAGCACAACACGTACGATATCGAGTTCTACGGCCCCAATTCCATGATGAGTACACTGTATCAGGGAGCGTTACGAGCCGCGGAGCTCATGGCAAGCGCAGTGGGTGACGTGGATGCCGCGACATCATATCAACAGGTACGCGACCGGGGCATCAAGAATCTCGAGCAACTGTGGAAAGGCGGGTTCTACATCCAGAAGGTTCCTCCCGCGGATCAGATACGCCCCATGACGAAGTACGCCGACGCGAGCTGGCACGCGTCAGCCATCCAGGACGGCCAGGTTCGCTATCAGTTCGGCGATGGGTGTCTGTCGGACCAACTGCTCGGGATGTGGATGGCAACGGTGGCGGGATTGGAGCCGGGATGGTCACCCGCACGAACTCGGCAGGCCCTGCAGTCGATCTATCGCCACAACTTCCGTACCAACTTCTACGATCACCCGAACACGCAGCGCATCTATGCCCTGAACGACGAAAAGGGCCTGCTGCTCTGCAGCTGGCCCAACGGTGGGCGTCCAGCCCTGCCGTTTCCGTATTCCGACGAAGTATGGACTGGGATCGAGTTCCAGGTAGCCGCACATATGATTTATGAAGGGCTGGTCGAGGAGGGGCTGGCCATCGTCAAAGGAGTCGTGGACCGCTACGACGGCGCACGCCGCAATCCGTGGGACCAGATCGAATGCGGTCATCACTATGCGCGCGCGCTGGCCAGCTGGTCGGTCTTGCAGGCACTTGCCGGCTACCGGTACTCTGCGAAGGATCAGACGTTGACCTTTGCGCCGCAATTGAACCTGGACGACTTCCGCTGCTTCTTCGCAGCCGGGTCGGGGTGGGGAGCATTGAGCCAAAAGGCTCAGGACAGATCGGTCACCATCCGACTTGCAGTACAGCACGGCGAAATTCCACTCCGCCATCTGAGGTTGCAGACCGAATCGGGCTCAGTCTTGTCAGTGACACGACTTACGGGCCCGGATGGGCAGCCGATCTCGGGTCACTCGATCGACGTGAGTGGCCGAGATGTCCATGTGGATTTCGGTCGACCTCTGCTCCCGTCGGCAGGCACCGCGGTCAGCCTGGAACTGACTCCGGCAGGCAAGCGTGAGTGGCAAAGGAGAGCAAGTATGTGAGAACCGGCTTCCAGAGTCTGCGTCACGTGGCGGTAAGTCGACGTGGCCGGTGTCCCAGGATTCTAGTCGTCGCTGGTCGGGGGCGTCAGCGCCCGCGGTATTCCTTCCATTCCTTCTCCACGACCTTGGCCATCGCTTTCGCCGCACCCCGCAACCAGCCAGCACGACGACGGCGGATGTCGCCCAGCACACGCTGCCGTTGCCGCGGCGCCCCGAGGTGCACGTTGGCGACATCACTCGCCATTGCACTCAGGAGCACAGTCTCGTCCCGCCGCTTCGGCAGGGACGCGATCTCGATCGGGTTCGCATCGGGTGAGAGCCGGCGAATCAGCCATGAGCCGATCACACGCTGCACCGGATCCCGTGCACGTACGGCTGACTGCAACGCGCGGTCGTAGTAGCGCTGCCCCTGACGGCGTACGCCTGCCGCCCAGGCACACGCGGACGGCACCACCTCCTTTGCCTCGCGTGCCACACACCCGCCGTCCCACTCAGCTACGGCGACGTACCGCGGCTGACCCAGGCTTCCTGTTCCGGCTTCTCGTCGGACCACCTTGAACGGCAGGCCCCGGACAGGGAGCGTCGCCATGAGCGCACGTCTCGCACCTGCGGGAACGCCATTTCGGGCGCTCGGCCACTGGTTGACGGTTCTCCAGAAATGTGTTGGCGGCTTGAGCACGTCGATACCCAGCTTCTCCAGGTGCTGATGCTCCTCCGCAAGGACGATCGGGCGGCCGTGCGCCCGGAGGGCCGCGGCGTACGATTCCACGATCGCATCGCACGCATCACGCAACGAAAGTCTCAGGTATCCCGCGTCGATGACGATCTTGACGCTGGTCGCCAACCGCACGAGGTCGTTCGTGTACGGCAACGGATACGCATCGTCGAAATCGTCCACCCCAAAGCTCAGGCGACCTTCGACGTCGCGCCACGTGCCGAAGCTGTCGACATGCAGATCGCCAACCGCAATGACGGTAGGTGCATGACGCAGATCCGCACACTCGACCGGCCACACCTGCGCCCAGCGATAGAACGTGCCCCGCAAGAAAACGAACGGATCATCACGCATCCGTTCGTGCTTGTCGCGTAGCTGCGACTCCACGACTGGGATTCGTTGGCGCAGCCACGTTTCATACTCCGTGGTGGATTCGCCAATGGTCATGATGAGCTCCCGGCGAACCAACGGAGGGCAGATACGATTGCTTCTGTGCGCTCTTTCGTGCTGCCATACTCGCTCTGAGACCAAACACCAGCGTAGCGCGATTTCCGGGCCATCAGGGAAGAGTGTGCGCACTCGGCGAAGAGTGCGTGCCCCGCTGACGGGCCCGCCATGTACCGCGCGGATTGCGCTTGCCAAAGGTCGATGACGAATCGCCACGATGCGACCGTGAAACGGCGCCCCAGTCCGAAATGTGAATAGCGGACTATTCAGAAGTCGCACATCTTTCTTGAACGTGGGATAAACGTGTGCCGGGAGCAGCCATGCTGTGGACAATCGCCGTCATCCTATTCATTCTCTGGATCCTCGGGTTCGGCGTCTTTCACGTCGCAGGCGCGCTGATTCACATTTTGCTGGTGCTCGCGATCATTTCCGTGCTTTGGAGACTGATTACGGGGCGTCGCCCGGTGTAGCTCAGACGCCGATTCGGGAGCACGCCCAGGACGCGCGCAGCATCCGAAGAGCGCGGGACGCCACATGAGTACCCGGGGGCCAGTTGCCAATGCGGCGACTGGCCCCCGGCCCGTGGGTGTTGGTCGCCATCGGTGTTTCCCCCGTGAGCCCTGACCCCTGACCCCGCCCTTCGCTGTGCTGTACACCTAGGCCCACTAGTGGGCCAGTTCGCGCCATCCTACTTCTGCAGTTTGACGTACAGGGGCGCAGGGTCCCGGACGCGGCATCGGCGATCGTGATGGCAGGCGCAGGGTAACGTGACCAAATGCCCGGCGTCGCTGACCGCGAGCTCTGCGTGTATCGCACTCGCCGTATCGCAGTGCCTGGCCGGAGGCACAGCCGCAGCACAGCAACCACGGCCAGCGGATACGTTATCCGTCGCCGCCAAGGACACCTCGGGCCCCAAGCAGGTACCACAGCGCGACATCTGGGATGTTGCGGCGTCCATCCTCCACATTCACAAGCCGCCCACGGCACCGGAGAATCCGGATTCCGTGCACTCGGCCCTTCTGATTCTGCCGGTGTTCGGGGTCACTCCGTCGGCCGGTTTGAGTCTCGGCGCCGGCGTGTCGTATATCGGACGCTTCGGGCCGCCCGGCACGACGCGCCTCTCGCAGGCGAATGTGAGCGCGTCCTACAGTACCAAGGGGCAACTCAATGTCTCGTTCACGCCGACCCTGTACCTGCCTAACAATCGATTCTCGATCGAAGGCGACGTCCGATACCTGAGTTTGACCCAAACGACATATGGCCTCGGCCCCTTGCACCCGGACAGCGACGCGGACGACATGGGGTTCAACCTGTTCCGGACCTATGTGACCGGATATGTGAGCGTGGCCAACGGTCTCTACCTCGGGCTCGGCTACCGGCTCGACTACTACTTCAATATCATCGATCACAACGCGATTGCCGGCAAGGGGAGCGCGTTTCTCGAGTACAACAACGGTGTGACGATCACGAGCACCACCGCCTCTGGCCCCGCGTTGTCAATCGTCTACGAGACGCGAGACAACCCCATCAATGCCTCGCGCGGCTACTACGCACGGCTCGATGTCGTGCAGTACCCAACGTGGATGGGCAATCCCACTGCATCGACGCTGTTACGCTACGATTTTCGGCACTACCTCAGCCTGAATCGCGCCGGCCACACCATCCTGGCGTTTTGGACGTTCGGCTGGCTGACGACCGCACATCCACCGTACTTGAGCCTCCCAGCGATCGGTTGGGACCGCGACGACAACAGTGGTCGAGGCTACGTGCAGGGACAGATCCGCGGCCCGAGCATGCTCTACGGAGAAGCTGAGCTGCGACAGCAACTCAGCGCCAATGGCCTGATCGGTGGCGTCGTGTTCGCCAGCCTCACCGCCGCCAACGACCCAACGACACGATCATTCGGCCCCGCCAATCCCGCCTACGGCGTGGGAATGCGCGTCAAACTCAACAAGAAGTCGGACCAGAACGTCCGTTTCGATCTCGGATTTACCCCTACGGGTCCCGCACGGTTCTTCCTGGGTGCAAGTGAAGCGTTCTGACCCGATTCGGCGTCGCACATAGCCAATAACGAGCCGACCACAGATTTGTGCGCTGCACGCAAGTCCCTGTTGCGGCGCCGCGATAGCGGTCTCGATCCGACATCCGCCGCAGAGCCACCCGCGCACCGCGCGAGGCCGTCGTGGCGCTCTATCGCCACGGCGCCGGGTCGCGCATCAAGCGGGCGACCGCCCTGCTACATGGACCTTGGTGCACTACCCGCCCTCAGCCGCGCCAGTCAACTACCATGGCCGCGATCGAACGTTCGTCACCGTCATGGCAAAACGGAGGAACCGCGCATGCCCCCACAAAGCTCACAGAAGCCCAACATCGTGTTCATCATGGGCGACGATATCGGCTGGCTCAATATCGGCGCGTACCACCAAGGCATCATGGCCAGCCGGACGCCCAATCTCGACCGCATGGCCGCCGAAGGCATGCGCTGCACCGACTATTACGCAGAGGCAAGCTGTACGGCCGGCCGAGCCAATTTCATTACAGGCCAGTTGCCCATCCGCACCGGTCTCACGACGGTCGGGCAAGCTGGAGCGACGATCGGCATGCCGAAGGAAGCACCGACGATCGCCACGGTGCTGCGATCGATGGGGTATGCCACAGGGCAGTTCGGCAAGAATCACCTGGGCGATCTGAACCAATTCCTGCCAACCGTGCACGGGTTCGACGAATTCTTCGGCTACCTCTATCACTTGGACGCGATGGAGGATCCCTTCCACCGGAACTATCCCCCCGCGCTCAAGGACAAAGTCGGGCCGCGCAACTTGCTGCACACGTTCGCGACGGACAAAGACGATCCGACCGTCCAGCCGCGCTGGGGCAAAGTTGGTAAACAGCGAATCGTCGACGAAGGTCCACTCGCGCCCCACCCAACCGAAGGGGTCAAGTACGACATGGAAACGGTGGACGACGCCATTCTCGATCACGCGTTCAAGTTCATCGACAAGGCAAAGAGTGGCGGGAAGCCCTTCTTCTGCTGGCTCAATCCGACGCGGATGCACGTCGTCACGCACCTGTCGGAGAAGTACGAAGCGATGCGCACGCCGGAGAACGGCTGGGGCGTATACGAGGCTGGGATGGCACAGCTCGACGACATCGTGGGCGCGGTGATGCAGAAACTGAAGAGCATCGGCGCTGATGACAACACGATTCTTGTCTTCAGCACCGACAATGGCGCGGAGTGTATCAGTTGGCCCGACGGTGGCCAAACGCCGTTCGCCGGCCAAAAGGGAGAAGTGACGGACGGTGGCTTCCGGGCGCCCTGCCTCATTCGGTGGCCAGGCAAGGTGCCGGCCGGGAAGATCGAGAACGGGATCATCTCCGGCCTCGACTGGTTGCCCACCTTCGTCGCGGCCGCCGGCAACCCGAACATCGTCGACGAGCTGCTCGCGGGCAAGCAGATAGACGGCCAGAGCTACAAGGTCCATCTCGATGGCTACAACCAGCTCGACCTGATCACCGGTAAAGCCCCATCGAAACGGCGCGAGATTTTCTATTTCGCCGAGGGCACATTGGGCGCCATTCGCGTCAACGATTACAAGTACCGGTTCATCGCGCAGCCGAACGGATGGTTCGGAGGTACGGTCAAACCCGACTGGCCAATCCTTACCAACATCCGCCTGGATCCGTTCGAGCGCACTGGCATGGATAAGTCGCTCAACTACTACAATTGGTTCGTCTACGAGTTCTGGCGCTTCGTCTTCGTCCAGGAGGTCGTAGAGAAGTTTGCTCAGAGCTTCGTCGACTTCCCGCCGATGCAGCCGCCGGCCTCGTTCAATCTCGAAGCGGTCAAGGAGCAGGTGATGAAGAAAATCGCCTCGCACGCGGCCGCGTAGGTCACCACCTTGGACGTGGCGCCCGCGAGGGCGCCACGTTGGCGTTTGATCATCGCCCAGGGTTCCAGTGCCGTCGTCCGACGTGGGACAGCTGACCGCTCAGCATGGCGCTAGAACCCGAACGCCGTGTACTGGACAACGCGTGTAGCGGACGACCATCATTCGCCGATCTCAACCTACGAATCCTGCGCATGCTGACCCCGCACACGCTCAGCCGCTCGGTCCACCGCTGCCTGCCCTTGCTCTACGGAGCCCTGATCACGACTGCATGTCAGTCCGAGCACGGCAACGCCAGCGCACAAGCCGGGAAGGCATCTTCGGACTCCAGCGCAGCAACGGCGGCGGCGACGGTCCCCGCGCCCGCCGCCTCTGGCGGCGCGATCACCTTCGCGCCATCGCTCGGCGTCGATATGGCGACGATGACAAAGACGCCATCCGGGCTGGCGTATCACGATGTGAAGGTGGGGACGGGCGCGACCGCAGTGGCAGGCAAGACGGTATCCGTGCACTATACCGGATGGCTGCCCGATGGAACCAAGTTCGACAGCAGCCGCGATCGCAATCAGCCGTTCCAGTTCCCGCTGGGCGCGGGCCAGGTGATCAAGGGATGGGACGAGGGCGTCGCTGGTATGAAGGTCGGCGGGCGTCGAACGCTGCTGATTCCGCCCGACCTCGCCTACGGTCCCAATGGCTCGGACCCCATCCCGCCCAACGCGACGCTTGTATTCGACGTCGAGCTCCTCGGCGTGCACTGAGTCTAGCCGACTCGCCGCTGCGCGGTTCGTAGGGCGTCTGACCATCATCCTCGCCGGCGTCGCGTTGGGCAGTGCCCACGCGCTCGCGCAGGCGCCTCCGGGGGATTCGCTCAGCGTTCATTCCAGCCAAGCGCCAAGCCCGTGGCGATTCTCCCTGAGTGTCGAGGGCTTCCTGCCGGCCGAAGGGCAGGCCCTGGTCAATCCAAGCCTGGCAGCTGACCACGGCTGGCTACACCTCGAGACGCGCTACAACTACGAGGCGGCGCAAACGGGGTCGGCCTGGATTGGTTACAACTTCGCCACCGGTCGCACGCTGGCTTTTCAAGCCACGCCCATGGCCGGCGGTGTCTTCGGAAACGTCACGGGCGCCGCCGTTGGGTTGGAGTTCGTGCTGAGCTACAAGAAGTTCGAGCTGGCGAGCGAGCAAGAATACGTGTACGGCGCGCGGAATAGCTCGGAAAGTTTCTTCTACGCGTGGCCCGAGCTCACGTATTCTCCACTGACCTGGTTCGGCTTCGGTCTGGTTGCGCAAAAGACGCGAGCCTACAAAAGCTCGCTCGAGGTGCAACGAGGCTTTCTGGTTCAATTCTCCTACCAGATGCTGCAATTCTCAACCTCGGTGCTCAACATTGGCTGGACGGCGCCCACGTGGATTCTCAGCCTCGGTGTCAGCTTCTAGACCGATACCCAGCATCCAAAGATCCACCCCTCGAGCCATCGCCAGTCGCCCGACAGCCAGAGCAGCAGCGTTGGCCACGCCAGCAGATAGAGCGCCGTCAACAGCAGCGTGCGGGGCGGAACCTGAGGAGAACCGGGCATTTTCTCTTTTCGGCTATTGGCGTCTATGCAAACCGTCTAACGGTACACTGTTGTCTATCAAGGCGCACGAGAGCTGCCCGCGATGACCACCACCTTCCCATCGATATATGTGAGTGCTATATATAGCGCCCATGCTTACTCCTGATCTCAAGAAGGGCAGTGCGGAGTTCCTCGTGCTCTCGCTCCTCGGCCATGAAGCGCGGCACGGCTATGAGCTCGGCAAGCTCATCGAGACGCGCTCCGGCGGAGTCGTAATCTTCCAGGTCTCCTCGCTCTACCCGCTCCTGTATCGCATGGAGCGGCGCGGATGGATTCGGGGACGGTGGGTCGAGAAGCCGGCTCAGCGCAGGCGACGCTACTACAGCATTACTGCCGCTGGTGAGGAGATCCTCCAGGCACAGCGGGAGAGTTGGCGTGAGTTTGTTGAGGCGATTGGCCGAGTTGCAGGGCTCAGGCATGCCTGATTGGCGAGCCGAGATTCGGGCGCGGTTGACGCCGCTCGGTTTGAGCGCGCAGCGCGAGGTCGAGATCGCCGAGGAGTGGGCGCAGCACCTCGAGGACCGGTACGCAGACTGGCGTGCCCGCGGCCGAACCGACGCCGACGCGCTGCGATTGACCCGGGAAGAGTTGGCGGGGGATGGGTTCGCGGATCTCGTCGGTGTGCGCCCCCCGGCCGACACGAGCGCCACCCTCGCCGGAGCGCCACACTCCGGGCGCCTCTGGGCCGATCTGTGGCGCGACGTTCGGTACGGTGCCCGCTCGCTCCGCCGCACACCAGGATTCACGACACTCGCGGCCCTGACCCTCGCCCTTGGAATCGGCGCTACGACGGCAATGTTCAGCGTCCTCAACGCCGTGCTCTTGCGCCCGCTCCCATTCCCTCAGCCGGAGAACCTGCTCCGCCTGTACCAGACGTACGACAAGGCCGAAGGCGGCATCGGCTCGTTTTCACTCGCGGATTTCCTCGCGGTACATGACGACGGCCGCGCGTATGCATCGGTTGCGACGGTCATGACCCCCCGAGATGGATTCTCAGTCGTCCTCGGGGGGCGGGCAGAACGGGTCTTTGGGACGGTCGTGAGCGCAGATTTCTTCGCCACACTGGGCGTTCATGCCGTCCTGGGTCGCGGGTTCCAGCCAGGCGATGATGCGCCCGGCGCCCCTCCGACTGTTGTACTGGGTCACGGATTCTGGCAGCGCCAACTCGGTGGAGACCCCGCGATCCTCGGGAAGCAACTCGAGATCCAGGGGGCACCCACGACGGTGATCGGAGTCATGCCCGCGGGCGTCTGGTACCCGCGAAGCGACGTCGCCGACATCTGGCTGAACGAAGTGCTGGTCCCACCCACACGCCGGGGACCATTTGGCTGGCAGGTGATCGCCCGAGTTCGGCCCGGCGTAAGTGCGGCGCAACGCCAATTCTCCCTCGACCAGGCGGCGGCGTACGTACGGACGCGTTTCCCCGGTGGTCCGGACCGCTGGACATTCGTCGAGCGGCCGCTGACGGAGCAGTTCACGCGAGGCCTTCGTCCCGCACTCGTCGTTCTTATGGCCGCCGTCGTCCTGGTGCTGGTCATCGCCTGCGTCAATGTGACGAATCTCCTGCTGGCCCGCGCGACCACCCGCGAACACGAGATCGCGGTGCGCACGGCCCTGGGGGCAAGCCGCTCACGTATCATCAGGCAGTTGCTGGTGGAGAGCCTGGTCCTCGCGACGCTCGGTGGTGCCGGTGGGGTGGCCATTGCGACCTGGAGTGTGCGTGCGCTCGTCGCGGCTGCCCCGGCTACCCTTGCGACGCTCCGAGACCTGGACGTGTCGGTGGATGGGCGCGCGCTGCTGCTCGCATGCGCCGTGTCGATCGGGAGCGTCCTCCTGTTCGGGACCGCGCCGGCACTGATGACCGCGCTCGGCGGCACGCAGCCTTCGATCGGGCATGCCACCCGCGGCGGGACGGACGGGGTGGCGCGGCGTCGGTTCCGCAGCGCGCTCGTGGGCGCCGAGTTTGCACTATCGCTCCTGCTCCTCATCACGGCGGGACTACTCGTGCGCAGCCTGGCCAAGCTGCGCTCTGCGGACACGGGCATACGTGCAGACGGCGTGGTGACAGCCTCGATCGCGCTGCCCACGGTGCGGTACGCAACGCCCGCCCAAGTGCTCACCTTCCACGACCGACTGCTCGGCCAGTTCCGCGGCGTGCCAGGGGTCCGTTCGGCGAGCGCCAGCGTCGGGCTGCCCCCGGATGTCTTTGGCAATCAGTCGGACTTTTTCCCGACGCGGGATGCGCTGCCCGCGGGAGCGTTTTCCCCGGTCGCCGATTTTCTCTGCGTGGATGGCGACTACTTCGCCACACTCGGCATCCCGGTCCTCGCAGGTCGCCCGTTCGATTCCCGGGACAATGCCAATGCTCCGCAGACGGTCATCGTCAGCGCAGAGCTCGGACGCCGATACTTCCCCCACACGAATCCGCTCGGCCAGCGGCTCAGCGTCGGCGGGCGAGGCCCGGCGAACGAGTATACGATCGTGGGCGTCGTCGGCGACGTACCGTACGACGGTGTCGCGCGCGGCGCGAGCGTCGCGATGTACTTCCCCTTTGCACAATTCTCCCAGGGGACCAACCGCAGCTTCTCGGTTGTCGTTCGCGCGACGGCGGACGTCGGTGACATTGGTGCCGAGGTACGGCACGCCGTCCAGGCAATCGACCCCGAGCTTGCCGTCGCGCGCATCCGCAGCGCGACGGACTTGCTCGACGCGTCGGTCGCGAGCGATCGGTTTCGTACCACACTCCTCGGGATGTTCGCTCTGCTGGCAGTCATCCTCGCCGCGATCGGGATCTACGGCGTGATGGCCTTTTCTGTTGGTCGCCGGGCTCGAGAGATCGGCGTCCGGATCGCCATGGGCGCCCAAGCCCCGCAGGTCTATCGACAGATCCTCCGCGAAGGCCTGCGAGTCGCGGGCCTTGGGATCGCGACTGGCCTGGTCGCCGCGTTTGCCACGACGCACATTGTCTCGAGTTTTCTCTTTGGCGTGAGCCCCACGGACCCCCTTACGTTCGGCGTCGTGCCAGCGGTGCTGCTCCTCATCGCCGCGTGCGCGTGCCTGGTGCCGGCGCACCGGGCCACGCGAGTCGACCCGGCGATCACGATGGTCTCCGACTAACCGCGCCGGCGCGGAGCGTCGGCTTGGTAGTTGCGCGTCGGGACTGCTGCCGGTTGTCACCTCTTGACAATCACATTCTTGACAGTCATGAGGACGTGATGTAGGCTGTGGGCCACCGACCGAGCGGAGGGGACTCGTGGACCAGCCGACGACTGATGTCATTCAAGGCACGCTCGACATGCTCATCCTCAAGACGCTGAGCCTGGCGCCACTGCATGGGTTCGGCATCGCACGGCGGATCGAGCAGATCTCGCGCGGCGTGTTCAAGGTCAATCCGGGCTCTCTGCTCGTCGCCCTGCAGCGGCTGGAGCGCGCCGGCTGGCTGGAATCTGAGTGGCGAGACACGCCCAACTCGCGGCGGGCCAAGTTCTATAGTCTGACCCGGGCAGGCAAAAAGCAGCTGGACGTGGAAACGGAGGACTGGACCCGCCGCGTCGGGGCAGTCGCGCGGCTACTCAAGGCTGAGGGCTGACGCGTGTCGATCCGGGGCCAGATCTCGCACGGTCTCCACGTGCTCTTCCATCGACGCGATGCGGACCAGGACCTCTCAAACGAATTGCAGCATTACTTCGACGAGGCCGTCGCGGAAGGGCTGGCCAACGGGTTGTCGCCTGAAGACGCCCGCCGCGCGGCGCGCGCGGAATGCGGCAATCTCGCGAGCCGTCGAGAGGAAGTCCGCACCTCCGGATGGGAACACGCCGTCGACACGACCCTCGCGGACATGCGCTACGCCGCACGGCGACTGCGCAGCAGCCCTGGGTTCACGACCGTGAGCGTCGTGACGCTCGCGATCGGCATAGGCGCGACGACGGCCATCTTCAGCGCCGTCAACGCCATTCTATTCGAGCCGCTGCCATACCCCCATTCCGACCGCATCCTCATGATCTCGGACGTGGGAGTGGGGAACGCGCTGAGCGAGCCGACCTTCGGGACGTACGAAGAGCTGGCACAGCGCAGCCATGCCTTTGACGCGCTGGCCGCGACCAATGTGTGGACGCCGGCGCTGACGGGGACAGGAGCGCCAGAGCGTGTCGCGGCGGAGCAGGTGAGTGCACCGTTCTTCCGCGTGTGGGGGATCCCGCCCACGGAGGGGCGCGACTTTGTCAGCAGCGAGGATGTGTTCAACGGTCCCCGCGTCGCCATCCTCAGCACCCGGTTGGCGACACGCCACTTCGGCACCGAGCAGGCCGCCGTCGGGAAGCCGGTGACGCTGGATGGCGACCCCTATACCGTCGTTGGGGTCATGCCAGCGGGCTTCCACAACGAGCTGGCCCCGTCGGCGGACGTCTGGGTGCCGCTGCAGTACAGACCGCACGCCCCGCCACAAACCCGGGAGTGGGGGCACCACATCCACATTGTCGGGCGGCTACGCGCCGGCGTGACTGCCGACCAGGCCCGGAGGGACCTCGAGGCGATCGCTCGGACGCCCGTAGCGGACTTTCCGAGACCAACCTGGGCCGATCTCGCGGAGGGTCTCATCGTGCACCCCCTCCAGCAAGACGTCACGAGCGACGCACGACCGGCACTGCTCGCGATCCTGGGCGCGGTATTTCTCGTCCTTGCGATCGCCGGGGTCAATGTCACCAACCTGCTACTCGCTCGCGGCGTGCAGCGCCGAGGCGAATTCGCGATGCGCATCGCCCTCGGCGCCGGCCGGAGGCGACTCGTGCGACAACTCCTGACCGAGAGCGTGCTCCTGGCGTTGCTGGGCGGAGCGTTGGCGCTCGGCCTCGCCCTTATCGGCGTCCGAGCGATTGTGGCGCTCAGTCCACCCGGGCTGCCACGCGTAAGTGCCATCCGTCTCGATTTCGCCGCGTTCGTATTCGCGCTTGGCATCACGACCGTAGTGGGGGTCGTCGTGGGTCTCGCCCCGGCGCTCAGCTCTTCACGGGGCGACCCACAGGTCGCACTTCACGAGGGATCGCGGCGCACTGCTGGAAGTCACCACACGACGCGGCGTGGCCTCGTCATCGCCGAAGTCGCTCTGGCGCTCGTGCTGTTGGTCAGCGCGGGACTCCTCGTGCGAAGCCTCAAGCGCCTGGTGTCGGTCGCAGCAGGGTTCGACGCATCACACATGATCACGATGCAAGTATTGGCGGCCGGTCATCAGTATGATTCCGACGACGCGCGATCCCGCTTCTTCACCAACGCGCTTGATGCCGTGCGAGGCGTGCCGGGGGTGGCGGCCGCTGCCTTCACGAGCCAGCTGCCGCTCAGTGGAGATCATGATGGCTATGGCGTGACCTTTCAGTCGCACCCGACCGACAGCCTCGCCGCGGCCCGGTATGTCGTGACGCCTGGCTACCTCGAGGCGATGCGGACCCCGCTGCTCCGGGGTCGATTGTTCGACGAGCATGATGTCCACGGATCGCCGGAGGTGCTCCTGATCAGCCAGTCGTTTGCCAAACGGGTATTTCCGGGCGAGGACCCGATCGGCCAGCATATGAAAGCGGGACCGGATTTCGGCGATCCCAAGCGGCCATGGGGCACGGTGGTCGGCGTGGTCGCGGACGTGAAGCAGGACTCGCTGGCGATTGGCAACGGGGACGCGTTTTACATGCCCATGGGCCAGTGGAACTGGGTCGACCCCACGCAGTCGCTGATCGTTCGCGCGTCCAGCGATCCGACCGCCCTCGTTCCAGAGCTCGAGCACGCCATCTGGTCCGTCGACAAGGACCAGCCGATCACACGCGTCGTGACCATGGACGCGTTGGTTGCAGGGTCAGCCGCCAACCGGCGGTTTGCCCTCACATTGTTCGAAGCGTTCGGCGGGGTCGCGCTGCTGCTGGCCGCGGTGGGGATCTACGGCGTGTTGTCCGGTTCGGTCAGTGAGCGCACGCGAGAGATCGGCGTGCGCTCGGCCCTCGGTGCGTCACAGGGCGCGATCCTGAGTCTGATCGGCCGAGACGGGCTGCGGCTCACCGCATTCGGCGTCGTGTTCGGGCTCGCTGGAGCGTTCGCGGCGAGTCGCGCCATCGCCACGCTCCTCTTCGGCATCACACCGCTCGATCCGATCACCTACGTCGCAATGGCCGGATTGCTCGGCGCCGTGTCCGCCCTTGCATGCTGGCTGCCCGCCTGGCGGGCGACCCGCGTGGACCCTGCCGATACGCTGCGGAACGGCTAGCTCTTTGCCACTCGCTCCGGGTGCGTGTACACGTTGGCGCTCGTTCCGCGCACCAATGCGACCAGAGTGAGTCCCGCCGCTTCCGCCATCCGAATGGCAAGTCCGGTCGGTCGTGAGACAGCCGCCAACAGTGGGATCCCGGCGGTTGCCGCACGCTGCACCAACTCATAGCTCGCACGGCTCGTCACGAGCACGAACCCCTCTGATCCGTCGCGGCCGGCGCGGACGAGCGCACCGATCACCTTGTCCAACGCGTTATGGCGGCCCACGTCCTCCCGCACGATTTCCAGCGCGCCCTCCGCCGTGGCCCACGCGGCCGCATGCACGGCACCCGTCGCTCGATTGAGCGGTTGGCGGCCAACGAGCGCGGCTTCGGCGCGCCACAGCGCCCCCGGCTCCGCTGACCACCCGGGAGCAACGGGCGGGGTCGGGCGGAGCACCTCGGCAATGGTCTCGACCCCGCACAACCCGCACCCGGTCCGCCCCACAAGTTGACGCCCGCGCGCCGCGAGCGCATCGGCCGCTGGGGCAGGGAGGGTGATCTGCACTTCGATCCCCTGGCTGTACCGCTCCACGCGCACGTCGGCCATCTCGCCCGCCGATGACACAATCGCCTCCGAGAGCGTGAACCCGACGGCGAAGTCTTCCAGATCGGCGGGCGTCGCCATCATCACGACATGCGGACGTCCGTTGTAAACGAATGCGACCGGCACTTCCTCCGCTACGGCAGCGGCGCCGGTGGACCGCGTATCGCCATCGAGGCGAACGTACGACCGCTCCTTCTGCACCTCGGCGTACCCCAAGCCGAGCAGCGGATGCCCGGGGGTCAGTGTGTCAGGGGCAGGACGAGTCACGGAGATCGCGAATCGCGACCCGATCCGTTGGGGCGACTATCGCTCCCGTCACTGGATTTTCGCGCGCCGTCCCCGCCAGTGCCGTCGCCATCGGGCGCTGATGTCGACCCGTTCGGACGCTCCTGCACATACCGCCAGCCGAATCGGCCCTTCACGCAGAGATTGCCGCGGGTGATCGATGCGTCGTACGGCGACGTCACCTTCACGATCTCGTTGTCCTGAACGTGCAGCGTCAACGTGCAGCCCACCCCGCAATACGGGCAAATCGTGTCCACCGTCTGTTGCCGGGCCTCGTCCCACGTGCCCGCTTCGCGCCGCGCATGCTCCGAGCTGAACATCAGCGCGCCCGTCGGACACACGGCGATGCAGTTGCCACAGTAGACACACGCCGATTTCGGCAATGACACGGCGAACTCGGTCGAGATGCGCGCATCGAAGCCCCGGCCGGCGACCGTGATCGCGAACGTGTTCTGGTAATCCACGCCGCACGCCTCGACGCACTTGTAGCACAGGATGCACTTGCTGTAATCCCGCACGTACAGCTCGTTATCGACCTTGATCGGCTGCGCCACGGTTGCCGCGAATCCGGGGTCCGGGGGCTCATGGTGACCCGGCGGTGTCATGTCGCGAACGCCCGCCGCCATTTGTGGCGCGGGTGGCCCATAGCGCGCCGGACGACAGCCGTACTCGTCGAGCCACGCCGCGACATCGGGTGTCGTCGACAGGTCGACCGATGATGCCAGAAACTCGAGCACCATCTTGCGGCTGTGGCGCACACGCTCGCTGTCCGTGCGAACGACCATCCCGCGCTCCACGGCACGCGCGCACGACGGGACGAGCACGCGCGATCCTTCGACCTCCACGACGCACACCCGGCAGACATTCACGGGATGGAGCGTCTCGAGATAGCACAGCGTCGGGATCTCGACGCCGATCCGCTTGCACGCATCGAGAATCGTCGTCCCTTCTGGAACCCCGACGGTCTGCCCGTCAATGGTGAGCTCGACTTTCCGTTTCGGCGTCACCAAGGTCGTCATCGGGCCCCACCATCGAAGAGGTGTAGTCGTTCGACGGCCGATTCGACCGCGCTGTACGCCGTCTGCCCGAGCCCGCAAATCGACGCGTCCTTCATCGCCATCCCGATCTCCGCCAGCAGCGCGACTTCGTCGGCGACGCTGCCGCGAGGCCGCCGGGCCGCCAGTCGGCACAGCGCTTCCTCTTGCCGCACAGTACCGACTCGACAGGGCACGCACTGGCCGCACGACTCGTCGCGGAAGAAGGCGGCAATACGACGCAACGCATCCGGAAGGTCCGCCGCGTCGTCGAACACCATGATGACCGCGGAGCCAAGCGTGGCACGCGCCTCACGCACCCCCTCGAACGTCAGCGGGATATCCAACTCGTCGGGTCGAACGAAGACGCCTGCCGCCCCACCCACCAGAATGGCCTGCATCGCCCGTCCACCGGGCGTGCCGCCCGCGAGTGCGAGCAGATCTCCGAGCGTCGCGCCAAAGGGCACTTCGTACACCCCGGGCCGTTGAACCGCACCGGAAAGGCAGAACAGCTTCGTCCCCGTCGACTGCGCTGTGCCGATTGCCGCGAACGCCGGCCCGCCGCCGAGCACGATGTCGGGGACGTTTGCGAGGGTCTCGACGTTGTTGACGACTGTTGGGCGACGGAACAGACCGGACTGCGTGGGGAAGGGCGGCTTGTTTCTAGGCTCTCCGCGGTACCCCTCAATCGAGTTGAATATCGCCGTCTCCTCACCGCAGATGTACGCGCCAGCCCCTTTGCGAATCTCGAGATCGAAGCGCACGCCCTGTCCCATGATATCGCCACCCAACAGTCCGCGACCTCTCGCCTGATCGATTGCGTGTTGCATGCGCTCGATCGCAAGCGGATACTCGCCGCGCAGGTACACGTACCCCTCTTCGGCGCCAACGGTGAAGCCCGCGATGGTCATCGCCTCGACAATGGCGAACGGATCTTCCTCGAGCAGCACACGGTCCTTGAAGGTGCCGGGCTCGGATTCGTCCGCATTGCAAATCACGTATCGGGGTCGGGCTGGCTGGCGGGCGACCGCGTCCCACTTCCGGCCCATCGGGAACGCCGCGCCCCCGCGACCCAGGAGCTTGGAATCGATCACTTCTCGCAGGACGGCGTCCGCCCCCATGGAGAACGCGCGCCGCAGCGCTTCGAAGCCGCCCGAGGCGCGATACTCGTCGAGGCTGGTCGGATCCACCACGCCGACCCGTTTCAAGAGTCGAAGCGAGGGATCGCCCTGCTGTGGCAGCGGGAGTCTCTTGACCACGGCGGCCGAAAGGTCGCCCTGCAAGACGCGTCGCGCACGGTCGGCCGTCAACTCGCCGAAGGAGCGTTCGATGGGATCGGCGCCGGCCGCCGTCAGCATCGCCGCCGGCGCCTGATCGCAGAGCCCGAGGCAGGGGCTGCGCAGCCACGTCGACCCATCGCCGCTCACGTGTACATGCCCGTTGCCGGACGGCGGGTGGTATGCAGCGCCAACGGTGTGCTCGAGCTCCGCGATGATGGGCTCGGCTCCTCGCATGCGACAGGCGATGTCATCGCACACATGGAGTACGCGACGAGGACGCGGAGTCGTCGAGAGCAACGCGTAGAACGTTGCAACGCCCCACGCGTCAGCCGGCGGGACGGTCAATCGCTCGCAGATGTAGTTGAGCGCACCCTCGCTGATCCAGCCGATGCCCGACTGCACGGCGTACAGTGTCGGCAGGAGGAGATGCCGTCGCTCGCGGGCCGCGTGACCGCCGTGCGCCACGTGCGCGTCCCGCGCCGGATCACGCTCGCCGCCATCCCATTGGGAGGCCGGAGGGCCAAGCAGGGTGTCGACCGCGTGACGCTCGGCGTCGGTCGGTTCCGCGTCGAGGAGGTGCAGATCCATCGCTCAGGCTCCCATCAGCAGGCGCGACACGCGCCGGCTCGTCGCTCAATCATTGGCCGCGACAGCCGAACTGGTGTGAGCCGCGCGCGCATAAGACTTGGCCTGCGCGACCGGCTCCACGCTCACCGCGCACGCCTTGAACTCGGCGGTGCCCGACTTGGGGTCGAACTCATCGATCGTCAGCACGTTCACGCCGACGCCGTCCCGATTGTGCGGCGTCATGAAAACAAGACCCGCGCGGAGCGATTCATCGATGTGTGCCGGCGCAACCAAGCTGCCGCGCCGCGAGGCGACGCGGACCGGTGTCCCCTCGACAATCCCGAGCGACCGGGCATCCTCGGGGCTCAGATCCAGGGTTTCTGCGCGCTGCAGCGGAGACACGTACCCGGCGGTCTGCACCCCGGTGTTGAACGCATTGAGACGACGCCCGGTGGTGAGGACGAACGGATACTCGGCGTCGGGCCGCTCGACGGGAGGCTCGTGCTCCACGACCGAGAACGGGGCGGCCTCGCCAATGCCGGGCGAGCCTGCGGGATCATTCCACAGTCGGCCGTGCAGGAATTGCGAGCCCGGATGTGATTCGTCGGGGCAGGGCCACTGAATGCCGCCCAAGGCCTCGAGACGTGCGTAGGTCATTCCGCCAAACATGGCCGGCGCAACGGCCCGACACTCATCCCAGGCTTCTTCCGCCGTCGGCGTCCCCCAATCGCGTCCAAGCCGCTTGGCGATCTGCGCGATGATCCACAACTCGTCCCGCGCGTTGCCCGGCGGCGTCAACGCCTTGCGCACGCGCTGAATGCGGCGTTCGCTGTTCGTCACGGTGCCTTCGCCCTCACACCAGCTCGACGCGGCCGGCAGCACGACATCAGCCAGCTGCGCCGTTGCCGTCAGGAAGATCTCCTGCACGACGAGGTGTTCGAGCCCTTCCATGAGCTCGACCGCGTGATGCTGGTCCGCCTCCGACTGCGCCGGATTCTCACCGATCACAAAGAGTCCATGGAGCGTCCCGTGCTCCATTGCGCGAAACATCTGCGACAGGTTGAGCCCGTGCTGCGGCTGCAACGTTACGCCCCACGCCCGCTCGAAGCGTGCGCGTACCTCGGGAACCAACACGTCCTGGAAACCCGGCAGCTTGTTGGGGATGGCTCCCATGTCACCGCCACCCTGGACGTTGTTCTGGCCACGCAGCGGATTGAGCCCGCTGCCGAAGCGCCCCACGTGTCCGGTCAGCAGGCCGAGATTGATGAGCGCTAGGACGTTGTCGACCGCGTTGTGATGCTCCGTGATTCCCAGTGTCCAGCAAATGATTGCCCGGTCAGCTCGCGCATAGCTGTGCGCCGCCTCGCGAATGACGTCCGCAGGTATCCCGGTCTCGCGTGAGGCGTACTCGAGAGTGTAGGGCTCGACGCAGGCGCGATATGCGTCCACACCAGTCGTCGCCCGGCGAATGAACGACTCGTTGGCCAGCCCGGCATGCAGGATCTCGCGGGCCATGGCATTCGCCAGCGCGATGTCGGTGCCGACGTGCAGGCCAAGCCACACGTCGGCCCACTGCGCAGACGAGGTTCGCCGCGGATCGACCGCGTACATCCGGGCGCCGTTGTGGATGCCCTTCAGCACGTGATGGAAGAAGATCGGGTGATTCTCGCGGGCGTTGGCACCCCATAGAAAAATCACATCCGTCTCCTCCGCTTCCGCGTAGGAGCTCGTCCCTCCGCCTGCCCCAAAGACTGTCGCCAGACCGACGACGCTAGGAGCGTGTCACGTCCGATTGCAGCTATCGATGTTGTTCGTGCCGAATGCCACACGGGCGAGCTTTTGCGCCAGGTAGTTCATCTCGTTGGTCGATTTCGAGCACGAGAAGATTCCCAGCGCATCACCGCCATGCCGCGTGATGATGTCGTGGAATCCCGATGCGGCCCGATCCAGGGCCTCATCCCACGACGCCGCCCGCAGCACACCGCCCTCACGGACGAGCGGCTCGGTCAGTCGAACATACGATCCCTTAGGCATAAGATGCTGACCTCATTGAACTTCCGTTCGCGGGCCCCACCTCGCGTCCACCTGTTTTGGGGCTCCCGACCCCTCAACCATAAATCAACGCGCGGGGACCGGGATCCGTCAAATTGCCGACAGCGGATCTATGGTATACCAAACAATGCTCGAATCGGGTGAGCGGATCAACCGACACGGTCGGGCTCGATGTTTGTCTCGAAGCAAGCCACCCGTGCCATCGATCACCCGCTTACCGCCGGTCGCGAGACCTCGCACGTGGCTCAGTCACCGGCAAGCTCCGTCATCTCCAGCGCGTCGTAGCCCTTCGCGAGGTACAGAGCGACCGAGACGACCAGGCTAACGACGAACACGCCGATAATGAGCGCGCCGACGATGCCGAAGTTGTGCGAGAACGTGGCGACACTCTCCCAAAAGACGCCCTGAAACCGAAAGTGCTCCTGCACCAATCCAAGCACTTCGACGGCCCCGACCAGGAGCGCGACGAGGACCGAGATGAACGTGACGGTCATGTTGTAGTAGAGCTTCCGCACGGGCTTGGCGAACGCCCACCCGTACGCCCCGAGCATCAACACCCCATTGGCCGTGTCGACCAGTGACATACCGGCCGTGAACAGCGCGGGGAAAATGAGGATCGACCAGATCCCCATCCCCTTCGACGCCGCGGCGGCGGAAATGCCGAGCAGTCCGACCTCCGTCGCCGTATCGAAGCCCAGTCCGAAGAGAAAGCCGAGCGGATACATGTGCCAGCTGCGGCGAATGAGCGCGAACAAGGGGCGGAGAATGCGCGAGAGCAGGCCGCCCCCCGCGAGCAGCGCGTTCAGGTCAGTCGTGACATAGGTACCGTTCCGGCGGGCGTGCTGGAACGTCCGGTAAACGGACATCAGCACGAACGCATTGATCAGCGCGATGAGGAGCAGAAACAGCGCCGACACGGACGTCCCGATGATCCCTCCGACGTTGCGCATCGGGGCGAAGCGCTCTCGGAGTCCGTTCGTCGTGACCGCGATGGCGACGGACGCCAGGATGACGACCGTCGAGTGACCGAGCGAGAAGAACAACCCCACCCCGACGGGACGCTCGCCCTGTTGCATCAACTTCCGCGTGACGTTGTCGATTGCCGCGATGTGATCCGCGTCGATCGCGTGACGGAGGCCGAGCGTGTACGCGAGCACCGCGGTTCCCATCGCGACCGGGAAGTGGCGAAACGTCGCGAACGCCCAGATCCACGCGCAGACATTCGCGCTGATCAGGAAGGCGAACGCTCCGGTGACTTTCGAGCGAACGCTTACCGGACCCAGGCTGACAGGGCCTGGTGCGGACGGTGTTGGACGAGCTCGCAGGGGCTGGGACACCAGGGCGACTCCGACTCACGGTCTTCGACATCAGCGGCCAGCGTGGCGTGCCGATGGGTCGCCCTAATCTAGTTGGGACTGGCCCGGATCCTCAGGTCGACCCAGCGCCCACGAGCTCGACGGGCGACTGCGTCGTCTTGAATGGCGACGCGCCAAACTCCTGGCCCCAGCAATAGATCGCGCCAGTCGTTGTGCGCCCGCACGTCGACCAAGCCCCACCTACGATTTCCGTGAACCTGAGGCCACCCGCCACCGCCGCCAAGCCATTTCCCCAGCAGCTCGCCGCACCGGCGGGGCTCAGGATGCAGCCGATCCCGCCGAGTCCCAGCGCGCTGCGGGTCACGGAATGGCCGGGAAGGAGAACGGATATGGGCGCCGTGCCGTGCACAGTCCCAACCGCAGCAAATGCCGTGTCCTCACCGCCGGTAACTCCTGTCAGCGTACCCGAGCTCGAGACGTGAGCGCGCAGCGTATCCGACAGAGACCACGTGATCGCCACTCCCCTGATCACGTTGCCGATACTGTCGCGCGCCGTCGCGGTCAGCACCGCAGTGCCGCCAACCGCGACCGCTGCCGGGTCGGGGGTGATCACGACTGACGCGACCGCGGTACCCGACGAGGGGCCGCCCGCGCGGTCGCTACCGCATGCGAGCGCGAAGAGAAGCACGACCGCAAGGCTGACCGCGCGCCAATGATGCCTAGGCATGGATCGTCCGGGAACAGAGTCGGCCCCTGTGGAGCGGAACCCTGGACAGTGTGGGAGCCAGGCGCGTGCAACCATCACGCGGCGTACCCCACTTCCTCACGGAGTGAGAGCCGGCGCGACAATCGTGATGGATGACGGCTCGACACGCCTCGTGGGGCGCCTTCCGAGCCTGGGTTACTCTGCGACCGCGGCGGCGGTGGCCAGAGCGGCGTCCGCAGGCTGGGTGCCCGGTGGCGGCTCGGCAGGAAGCTCCAGCTCGAACATACTGCCGCCGCCCAACCGCGGGTGGTAGCGGACAGTACCACCTTGTGCGGCAGCGAGCTGGCGTGCGATCGCAAGCCCGAGTCCAGCCCCGCCACCGTCAGCCGGCGTTCCAGCCGGGCGGTAGAATGCCTCGAAGATGCGTTCGCGTTCCGCGGCCGCCACTCCGCTGCCGAGATCACCGACGCCGAGCACGAGCCACCGCTCCTCGCGACGCACCTCGATCGTAATCGGACTCCCGGGCGGCGAATACCTGGCCGCGTTGGCGAGCAAGTTCGAGAGCGCACGGAGCGAGTGCGTAAAGTCGAAATAGCCAGTCAGCGCCGGCGTCTCCCAATCGATGTTGTGCTCGATCGGATGACCGCTCAGCACACCCTGAGCGTGGCGAATGGATGCGCCCACCAGGTCCTCTGCCGTATTGAGCTCGGCGTTGACCGGCAACACGCCGCCGCGAATGCGCGAGAGATCGAGGAGGTTGTCGACCAGGTGCATGAGGCGATCGGCCTGCTCGGCGATCATGGCCGCGACGGGCGCGACAGAGCCAGGGACGTCGGGGCCCGACGGGTGGGCGAGCTCCTCCGCCAAGGCCTTCACCGTCGTGAGCGGCGTCCGAAAGTCGTGAGAGACTGATGCCAGCAAGCTGTCCTTGAACCGGGCAGACTCGCGCAACGCTGCCGCGTGCTCCACCTCGCGGGCCAGTCGCGCGACTTCTGCCGCCCGGGCCCGGGCTTCAGCCGCGCGCGCGCGCGCCCGCACCAGCAGCTGCGTCGTCACGACGGCCGTCAGGAGAAACGCGATCAGCACCAGCCAGTCGAGGGGCTTGGCGACCGCGATTTCATTGTAGGGAAGCTGGAACCAGTAATCGATGGCCCCGAACGCGAGGGCCGCGAGGGCGAAGCCGAGCGGCCGGCCCCCGGTCACGCTGGCTCCCAGCACAATCAGCAGGTAGACCAGCACCACGTGCACCTGCTCGATCTGTGTTCGCGCGCGAATCATGAAGTACGTCGCGACCGAGAGAATGACGAGCCAGCTACCCCACAGCGCGAGCCGCCCCCACGATCGCGAGTCGCCGATCACGGTTCGCTTTCCCCCACGAGCCGGTATCCGACGCCCGATTCGGTGAGGATCAGCTCTGGCGACGCGGGATTGCTCTCGATCTTTCGGCGAAGGTTGGTGATGTGCACGCGGAGATAGAGGCGGGCGTCGCCATAGCTCCGCTTCCATACGGCGTCGAAGAGTTGCTGGTGCGTGAGCGTACGCCCGCGATTCGCGATGAAGGTGCGGAGCAGATCCCACTCGATGGGCGTGAGGCGCACGACCGTGCCGTCGCGCGTGACCGTTCGGGCCGACAAATCGACGTGCAACGTGCCCAGCACGAGGAGGCGCTCAGCGGCCGGCGTGAGCTCGCTCTGGGCACGACGCAGCTGCGCGCGCACTCTCGCCGCGAGTTCCGCCATGCCGAACGGCTTCGTCACATAGTCGTCGGCGCCCGCATTCAGCAAGGCGACCTTCTCCGCCTCCGCCTCTCGCGCCGACAGCACAAGCACCGGCGCTCGAGACCAGCGTCGGATCTCCTGGCACACGGCGAGCCCTGTCATGTCCGGCAGCCCCAGGTCCAGGATGATCGCGTCAGGCCGCGCGGCCGCAGCGACGTCCACGCCGATCGCACCGGTCGCGGCTTCCAGCGTTTCCGCCGGCAGCGCGGCAAGCGCATGCCGTACCGCGCGTCGGATTTGTGGCTCGTCATCGATGACGAGAACGGTCACAGGTGAACTTGTCACTGGTATGCAAGGCTCGAGGGAGCATTCACCATCCCGCTCTGACAGTGGCGATGACCGTGCTTTACCGCACGGTCCTTTACGATTTCTTAGCGGCCCGGTCGTTCTTCTTAACCGCTTCCTTAGCCGCGGATTGCCGATCGTTCTTCTGTGGTCAGCAAACGCGCGGTGTGGCTCACCCGGTTGGCTGTCGCGACGGCCGTTGGACTCGTGCTCGTCGGCAACGTCGCCGTACTCGCCACACATACCAACCGACCCCCGCCAAAGTTCAACGCCGCAGCCGCCTCCTTGGGAGCCCAGTCCCAATCCGAAGTATCGTCGGCGCCCACCGTCGAGCTGGCGTCCAGCCAGGCGGCGACGTTCCAGGTCGAGCCTGTGGGGACCTACCTCTTCCCAGTCGACAAGCACGCGGTGGGTAGCATCGATTTCGACGAGGACCACGCAGTGCAGGTCTTCCCGCCCTACCAGGGCAAGATCATCGCTGCATTCGCCGAGGTTGGCAACCGTGTAGAGCGGGGCCAGCCCCTGTACACCATCGACAGCCCCGACCTCATCCAGGCGGAATCCAACCTGATCGGCGCCGCAGCCACACGCACGACCGCGAGCAACGAGTTGGCTCGGGCCAGAGACCTCTTCGGGCACGACAGCGGCGGCGTCTCGGGCCGCGAGTACGATCAGGCGGTCTCGGAAGACCAGACGGCGGAGGGGAATCTCAAAGCCGCACGGAGCGCGGTGCGGGTCTTCGGGCAGTCCGACATGGACGTCGACCGCATCATCGCGACTCGACAAATCGATCCGGCGCTCATCGTGAAGAGCCCGTTGACTGGGCAGGTGACCACGCGCAACGCGCAGCCCGGCCTGTTGGTCGAGCCGGGCGCCGCCCCAGCGCCTTTCGCCGTCGCTCCGGTCACGAGCAAGTGGATGGTGGCCAACGTGCTCGAGAGCGACAGCCCGCTGTATCACGTCGGGCAACCAGTCGAAGTGACCGTCATGGCGTTTCCCGGCCGCACCTTTCGGGGGACGATATCGACGATCTATCCCGCCGTCGATCCGAATACCCATCGCGTCACGATCCGCTCTGAGATCGCCGACTCTGGCAACGAGCTGCGATCGGGCATGCTCGCGGATTTCGTGATTCAGGTGCGTGCGCCAGTGCGGTCACCGGCCGTTCCGACGACCACGGTCGTCCGCGAAGGCGATGGGACGATGACGGCATGGGTGACGACGGACCGACGCCGCATGACCCAGCGCGTGGTAGCGATCGGCCTCGAGCGAGATGGGCGGTACCAGATCCTGAGCGGGCTCGAGCCGGGTGAGCTCGTCGTCACCCAGGGCGGGGTATTCCTCAGCAACATGCTGCAAACGCCTCCGACGGACTGAGAGACACAGTCCGACGGTGTTCAAATCGGTCATTGCGTTCTGCCTGAGTCGCCGCCCGATCGTGTTGATCGGTCTCGCGATGTTCGCCGCCGCCGGCCTGCTCGCCTTTCGCTCACTCAATATCGAGGCCTACCCCAACCCGTCGCCGGTCATCCTCGAGATCACGGCGCAAGCCCCCGGGCTCTCCGCCGAAGACATGGAGCGGTACTACACCCGACCGATCGAGATCGGCCTCTACACGACGCCGGGCATCAATGTGATTCGCTCCACGTCGTTCTACGGCCTCGCATTCGTTCGCGTGGTGTTCAAGTACGGGGTCGATTACCACTACGCATACGCGCAAGCCGCGGTCGCGCTCCAACAGAACGTCAACCTGCCAGGCAATCTGGTGCCGACCATCCAACAGAATAGCGGTACGGGCGAGATCCTCCGCTATCAGGTCGTCGGACCAAGGCACTTTGGGGTGACGAACCTCCGCACCGTGCAAGACTGGATTGCCGTTCGACGCCTGCTCGCCATCCCCGGTATCGTCGCCGTCAATAGTTGGGGGGGACCGACCAAGGAATTCGAAGCGCAGCTGGACCCCCGGAAGCTCGAGGCATACCACATCACCGTCCCGCAGGTGCTCACTGCGCTGAGCAATGCGAACATCAACGTGGGTGGCCGCGAGATCCGCATCGGGCAGCAATCGGTTAACATCCGAGGCGTGGGGCTGATCGACGACGGCGGCGCCGACGACCTCACGAAAGGCTACAAGGTCGACGACATCGCAAATGTCGTCCTGACGGAGTCGAACGGCGTCCCCATTCTGGTCCGCGACGTCGCCACTGTCATCGTCGGCAACCGGCCGCGCCTCGGGATCCTGGGTCGCGACTCGGACGACGACGTGGTCGGGTCGATCGTCGTCATGAATCGCGACGAGAAAACCGCCGACATGATCCCCAAGGTCAAGGCGGAGATCGACCGAATGAACAGGGACGGCTCTCTGCCCCCCGGTGTCAGGCTCGTGCCGTACTACGACCGGTCGTCCCTGATCCGCGTGACCACGCACACGGTGCTGCACAATCTGATCCTCGGGTGCCTGCTCGTTTTTCTGGTCCAGTGGGTCTTCCTGGGCGATCTGCGGAGCGCGATTCTCGTCGGCGTCAACATCCCGTTTGCCTTGCTGTTCGCCGTCATCCTGCTCGTGTGGCGCGGCGAGAGCGCGAACCTCCTCTCGGTTGGCGCGGTCGATTTCGGCATCATCGTCGACTCGGCCGTCATCCTCGTCGAGAATGTCTTCAGAGTCTTCCAAAGCCCACCCGCCGACATCCAGCGCCTGTTGCGCGACCTGTCCCAAGGTGCCTTTGGATCCGATCCGACGACTGGCGACGCCTCGACCCGCACCGGTCAATGGACCGATCGGCTACGCCTGCTGCTGATCAGTGCAACACAGGTGGACCGCGCGGTCTTCTTCTCGACACTCATCACCGTCGCAGGGTTCGTCCCGCTGTTCACGATGCAGGGGGTTGAGGGGCAGATCTTTGGGCCGATGGCGCGCACGTACGGGTACGCTCTGGCCGGCGCGCTGATCGCGACCTTCACGGTGACGCCAGTGCTGGCGTCGTTCCTTCTCCCGCAGCGAGTGCAGGAAACCGAAACCCTGGTCGTGCGCGCGCTGCACCGCGTGTACACGCCAGCGCTCCGCTACGCGCTGGCCAACCGTCGCGTCGTCGTCCTCTCCGGCGTCGCCTTCGTCACGATCGCCGTGCTGCTCTTGCCCCGACTCGGCAGCGAGTTCCTGCCGCAACTCGAGGAAGGGAACTACTGGATCCGCGCCTCCATGCCGACCACCCTCTCGCTCCAGGATGGCGAAGCGGCCACCCGGCGCATGCGGCTCATTCTGATGCGTCACCCGGAGATCGTCACCGTGGTGTCGCAACACGGGCGGCCAGATGATGGGAGCGACGCCGCTCCGTTCTCGAATGTCGAGCTGTTTGCGCCCCTCAAGCCTGCCGATGAATGGCCACGAGGCGAAACGAAAGAGAAGCTCACGGCAGAGATCCAGTCGGAGCTCGAGCGGGAGCTGCCCGGTGTGGGCTTCAACTTCTCCCAGTACATCGAGGACAACATCGAGGAGGCGATGTCCGGGGTCAAAGGTGTCAATTCGGTGAAGATCGTCGGCCCGAACCTCCAGACTCTGACCGAGCTCGCCACACGCGTTCGTGATCAGCTCGCGCAAGTGCAGGGCATCACGGACCTGGGGATCTTCCCGGTGCTCGGCCAGCCAAACCTGAACATCACGGTCGACCGCGCTAGCGCCGCGCGCTACGGTCTCAACGCCGGTGATGTCAACTCGCTGGTGCAGACGGCGCTCGGCGGAACCGTCGCCACCACGGTGCTGGAGGGTGAGCGACAGTTCGACCTGGTCGTGCGATTCAGCCCGCAGTTCCGCGACGACGTCGACAAGATCCGCAACATCACGGTGGGCGTACAGGCAAACGGCGTCATTGCCTATATCCCGCTGAGCGATCTGGCGACGATCACGCTCGACAACGGCGCGTCGTGGATCTACCACGAGAGCACCGAGCGATTCATCCCGGTCAAGTTCAGCGTGCGAGGCCGCGACCTGGGCGGTGCCGTGGCTGAAGCCGAGCGGCGCATCGCCTCGAAAGTCATCCTCCCGAGCGGGTATCGCCTCGTGTGGGCCGGCGAGTTTGGCGAGCTGCAAGCCGCCAAAGCGCGTCTGGCCGTCGTCGTGCCGATCAGTCTCCTGCTGATCTTCGGGCTTCTCTACGCCCTGTTCAACTCGCTCCGCAACAGCCTGCTCGCCCTCGTCGGGATTCCCTTCGCAGCGGCGGGTGGCATCCTCGCCCTCTATGTATCCGGCCTCAACTTCAGCATTTCCGCCGGCATCGGTTTCATCTCGCTCTTTGGTGTGTCGGTCATGCACGGCGTGTTGGTCATCACCTATTACGAGGCGGAGCGGAAGCTCGAAGCACCGCCGGTCGACGCCATGTTTCGCGCGGCGTCGACCCGCATGCGTCCGCTTCTCATGACCGCCCTGTCCGCCTGTATCGGGCTTTTTCCCGCTGCGATCTCGACGCAGATCGGCAGTCAGGTCCAGCGACCGCTGGCGACGGTCATCGTGGGTGGCATGTTGCTCGGGCCACTCGTGTTGCTGCTCGTCGTCCCGGCGTTGCAGATCGTGTTCCTCGGCAAGGACGTTGAACCCTCGCCGGCGACCTCGTGACGCGTCCACGGCGGCCGCCCTTCCCCGTGTCACGACCGCTCTCGCCAATCGGGGCGTGGCGTGCCGCAATGCTCGCGCTGCTCGCTGCGTGTGCGGTGGGCCCGAACTACCACCGACCTGCGCTCACACCGGCCGCAGGGTATACGCCGCAGCCGCTCACCAGTACCACCGGTGATGCGTCGGCCGCCGCCGGCGTGCAGCGATTCGGGTACGGCATTGACATTCCCGGCGCATGGTGGAAGGTGTTCCACTCGCAGGCGCTCGATGCGCTCGTCGAGCGCGCACTCAGTGCCAATCCCACCATCAAAGCGGCACAGGCAGCCCTGGCGGTGGCCCGCGAAAACGTCTTGGCGAAGCACGGCGCGTACTACCCAAGCGTGGATGCAGGCGTCAGCGCCAGCCGGCAGAAGACCTCGGCCGCGCTGTCGCCCTCCACCAGTTCGGGCGCGCTGTATTTCAGCTTGTACACGCCACAGGTCAACGTGTCGTATGTGCCCGACGTGTTTGGCTTGAACCGACGCACGGTCGAATCGCTCGCAGCGCAGGAGCAGGCGGCACGCTTTCAACTGATTGCCACCCACATCACCCTCAGCTCCAACGTCGTCGCGGCGGCAATCCAGGAGGCGTCCCTCCGCGCGCAGATCGATGCCACACACCAGCTGGTGAGCGCCAGCACGCACATGGTGGAGATCCTGCGCGCACAATTCGCGAGGGGTTACGCCAGCCGGCTCGACCTCGCGGCACAGGAGTCGCAGCTCGCACAACAGGCGGCCACGCTCCCTCCGCTCCTCAAGCAATTGGCGCAACAACGTGATCTCCTGATCGCCCTCGCAGGCGGGTACCCGAGCGAAACGCTTCCCGACACGTTTGCTTTGTCGAGCTTCGAGCTGCCGGAAGACCTCCCCGTGTCTCTGCCATCGCAGCTCGTCGAGCAACGCCCCGACGTCCGTCAGGCCGAGGCCAACCTGCACGCCGCCAGCGCGCAGGTCGGAATCGCCGTTGCGAACCGGCTTCCCAACATCACGTTGGCCGTAACGGCTGGCTCCTCGGCGTTGAGTCCCGGCACGATCTTCTCAGCGGCGACGGGGTTCTGGTCGCTGGCGGCAAGCTTGACGCAGCCGATCTTCCAGGGCGGAATGCTGTTGCACCAACAGCGCGCGGCGGAGGCGGCCTACAACGAGGCGGCCGCGCAGTACCAGAGCGCGGTCATTACGGCGTTCCAGGACGTCGCGGATGTGTTGAATGCGCTCGTCCAGGACGGAGACGCGGTCAAAGCCGCTACGGCTGCAGCCAATGCGGCCAAGGTGACGCTCGACTTGGCCCAGGAACAGGTCCGCATTGGCTACTCGAGCACACTGGCCCTGCTCAACGCCGAGCAGGCCTATCAGCAGGCGCTCATCACGTTGGCGGAGGCGCGCGCGAATCGCTTCGCTGACACTGCGGCGTTGTTCCAAGCCTTGGGCGGCGGCTGGTCTCATCGCGGCGATGTGCCGCTCGATCAGCCCTGATCGCGCGATGCGCCGCCGCTCCGTAACTTTCGTCCATGCGAACGCTCGTTCTGCTCCGGCATGGCCAGAGCACGTGGAATGAAGAGAACCGGTTTACGGGCTGGACCGACGTCGATCTGTCCGAGCGCGGAATCGTCGAGGCAGGGCAGGCCGGCGATGTGTTGCGGGACGCGGGGTACACCTTCGACATCGCGTTCACGTCCGTTTTGAAGCGGGCGATCCGAACGTTGTGGATTGCCCTCGATCGCATGGATCTCATGTGGATCCCGACGACGAAGCACTGGCGGCTCAACGAACGGCACTACGGCGACCTGCAGGGCCTCAACAAGGCGGAAATGGCCGCGCGGTACGGAGAAGCGCAGGTGCTCCAGTGGCGTCGCAGCTACGACATTCGGCCGCCTGCGCTCAAGCCGACCGACGAGCGCGTTCCCGCCCGCGATCCGCGCTATCGCGGCCTCCGCCCGGAGGAGCTTCCGTTGACGGAGTGCCTGGCCGACACGGTCGCACGCGTGGTCCCCTATTGGCGTGAGGTCATCGGCCCGGCCGTCAAGCGCGGGGAACGGGTGATCGTCGCGGCGCACGGCAATTCACTGCGCGCCCTCGTCAAGCATCTGGACGGCATTGGCGACCAGGAGATCGTCGCGCTCAACATCCCAACGGGCATCCCGCTCGTCTACGAATTGACGGACGACCTACACCCCGTCAGTCACCGATACCTGGGCGATCCTGAGGCCATTGCCGCCGCGACCGCGGCCGTCGCATTGCAGGGCAAAGCCCGCTAGCCATGGCGAGCGTCGATGCGCTGTTGTCTCCTTTCTCCTTTCTCCTCTCTCCTTTCTACGGGGCGCAGCCCCGTAGTGGCCTGGGTCGGATCACCATCCTAGATTTCGCCCCGCCGCCCGTGTGGCGGTCCAGGAACGCGCCAGTAGCTCAGCTGGATAGAGCAACAGCCTTCGGAGCTGTGGGTCGGGGGTTCGAATCCCTCCTGGCGCGCTGGCGGCTTCGCCGCACCGAGAGAGGAAGTCCCAGAAAAGGACAAAGGAGACGAACGGCGCCACGAGGCGCCGTTCGTCTTTTTCCCCGTCGCCGAGCGCGCGTCTTGCTGTGTATCGCTGTTCGATAAGGTGAGCGGAGCAGACATCCGTCAAGAGAGTCTGATCACCCAGCGAGTCTCGACGCCCCGGCCTTTGTATCCGTGCGGACATTGATTCACGAGCACAGGACCCAGGTGCACGATCGACAAGGGACCCCATACCTCGGCCGCACCTACGCGGAAGAGCGCGCCGACGGGACGTGGTATGCGTGGCTCGAGTTCGACCCGCTCGTGCCACACCGGCTCCGGATGCACACCGAGCAAGAGACGTCCCAACCGAGTCGTGCCGCCGTCGAGTACTGGGCGGCCGGGTTGGAGCCGGTGTACCTCGAGGGCGCGCTGGCACGCAGCCACCCGTAGCTCCCGCTTGTGACGCACCACTGGCGGGCAGTATTGTCAGCGCCATGCGAGTGGTGCCATCTCCTTCATCACGGTGCGAGTCATGATGCCGGGCCGTCGACTGGAACGCGTCTCCCTGCGCCACACGCGCATCCTCTTGCTGGCGGCTGCGCCCTTTGGGTCCGCGGCCGGATTGTTCGCTCAGAGTCCGACGCCGGCCGGCGGGTCGCTCGAGGCTCAGCAGATCCAGGCGATCGATGCCTTTGTGACCAACGAAATGACCCGCCAGAGGATTCCGGGCCTGGCTGTCGGGGTGTACCGCCGCGGACAGATCCTGCTGGCCAAGGGCTACGGTCAGGCCAATGTCGAATTAGGGGTCCCGGTCAAGCCGGAGACGATCTTTCAGTCTGGCTCGGTAGGGAAGCAGTTCGTCTCTGCTGCGATCATGATGCTCGTGGAGGAAGGCAAGATCTCGCTTGACGAAAGCGTCACGCAGTATTTCCCCGACGCTCCCGCGAGCTGGAAACCCATCCGTATCAAAAACCTCCTGTCGCATACCTCGGGACTCGCCGAATACGAGACGTCCGAACGCACGGGCCCCAAAGGGCCGTTCTACTTGCGGCTCGACTTCACCGAAGACCAGATCGTCAAGAAAATCGAAGCACTCCCCATTGAGTGGGCACCGGGAGACAAATGGGGCTACCGCAATACGAATTACGTGCTCCTCGGCGTCATCATACACAAGATCACCGGTCAGCCGTATTACGAGTTTCTGGGTGAACGCATTTTCAAGCCGCTCGGCATGGCATCCACACGGCTCATCAGCGACCGCGACATCATCCCGAATCGGTCGGCGGGATACGAGATCGACAAGGGCGAGCTGAAAAACCAGGATTGGGTCTCGCCGACGTTCAACTCCACCGCCGACGGCGCGCTGTACTTCAACGTCCTCGACCTGGCCAAATGGGACGGAGCGCTGTCCGGCACACAACTGCTGAAGCAGTCGAGCCTCGACCGCATTTGGACGCTCTACCCTCTGAATGATGGAAAACCGAATCCCGCCGGCTACGGGTTTGCCTGGTTCATCGGCGTGCAGAACGGCCACAAACGCATTGAACATAGCGGAGCATGGCAGGGTTTCACGTGCAACATTTCCCGATACCCGGATGACAGTCTTACGGTCGTCGTGCTGACCAACCTGGACGAGGACCACTCGAATCCAGATCTGATTGCGCATGTCACCGCGGGTCTCGTCGACGCATCACTTCTCCCGGCGAAGCTCACGCCGATCGCCGACAATCAGCCCGCAATTGCGGCTTCCCTGACGAAGCTTCTGGACCAGGTAGTGGCGGGCGAGGACATTCGTCCGCGCGCTGCGGCAGCACTCGCCACTGAGCTGACGCCTGCAGCCAATAAGAACGCGCAGGAGCGCCTCTCCAAGCTCTGGCCCGGCGGCATACTCACACTCGTGAAGCGGACGCCGGTGCCGGGCGACGCTCAGAGTGCGACCTCGATGTTCCGCCTGAGCAAGGGCGGTGAAGCACTCTTGATCTCGTTCGGCCTCGACTCCAGCGGGAAGGTGTCCACGCTGGGCCTTTCACCTGACCGCGACTACGAATGATCGAGGCCGCGCTCGCGTGGCATGGCCCCGGCGAGTAACAGCACGGCGCCGCCAAACATCAGCGTATCCGCCACGTAATTGATGCCATTGGAGAGGCTCGCGAAGTTCACGACTCCGATCGGCACGTACACGACCAACTCCACGAAGAGCACGGTCACCGCAAGCCACGTCGCGGCCGCGCGGCTTCTCTTACCAGCAAGCAACAGGACCCCCGTGACGGCGGAAACCAGGGCCGCCAGATAGGTCCAGATGGCGTGTCCGTAGACCCAGTCGGGAGTCACCATTGGCAACGGAATGGCGGGGACATGATCGCCGTGCAGGAATTGCTCGACGCTGAAAAACAGCACGGGAATGGCCACGAAGTATCGGGCAATCGTCGCCAGGATGTGTGCGCGGCGCTCGTGCGACGGCTCAGTAAGAGTACTCGCCAGCGCCAGAGCACCGCCGCTGAACGATGTTTCCCGCAGCGCGACCGCAAGGGCAAACCGGTCTTGCGGATTGTGTAGCCAACCCGGGAAATGCATCAGCACGACGAACAGGAAAAACGTCAAGGCGAGCAAACTCGCTGAAAGGCGCGCCCGAATGTTCGTCACCAGGCTCAGCCCCGCTGCGATAAAGCACGCGCCCACGAAGTACGCCCAAAACCGGTGCCACGGAATCCACGCCGGTATGATGGACATGACGCCCTCGGTCTCCGTGAAATGCTCGGTGCCGAACGCTGCGATCGGTGCCGCGTAGCACACTGGCCCAAACAGCATCAGCTTGTCCCATCCTCGCGCCTTGTGCCATTCGCCGCGCAGAACAATCGTGGCGAGCCCGGTCGCAAAGACGACTCCGCCGACGAGATATGCCCAGATCACGTCGCTGGGAATCGCGAGGAGAGCGACGACGATTGCCGATGTATGCACTGAGTTGATACTCACGATGAGTCCTTTCCGGCCCCTTGTGGCCCGGCCAATTCTACATTCTCCGGCGCGCAGCGCCACCAGTCCACTTTCTCCCGTTTCCATCGGTCCATTTGTCGGCGAGGCCGCACCAACGCGGCGTGTTGACGCCCCACCGCTATGCGATATAGTCAACGCATGCGGATGCTGGCTCACCCTTCCTCCATTGGCATGCCATGATGCGTCATAGCGCTGCCGCCCGAGCGTCCCAGCCGGTGCCCGTTGGCCCGCCAGCGATCGAGCCACCGCTGCAACTCGTTCCGGCCGAGAGCCCACGTGAGGCGCTGGCGACTCGACGGCCCCGCATGCAGGCGGTCGACGCGCTGCGCGGCCTGATCATGATCATCATGGCGCTCGACCACGACCGCGATTTCATCCACACGGCCGCACAGTCGTTCTCGCCAGAGGATCTCACCAAGACCAGCGCGGTCCTGTTCTTCACCCGGTGGGTCACGCACATCTGTGCGCCGGTGTTCATGTTCACCGCAGGCATCGGCGCATACTTGTGGCTCCAACGCGGCCGCACAAAGCGCCAGCTGGCGACCTATCTGATCAGTCGTGGCATTCGGCTGCTCCTGCTCGAGGTCACCGTGGTACACCTCGCGATGACCTTCAACTTCAGCATGGATGTGCTGGTCCTCGAGGTCATCTGGGCGCTCGGCTGGTGCATGATCCTGCTCGCCGGACTCGCGTATCTCCCGACGACAGTCCTGGCATGGATAAGCGTCGCCGTCATCCTGCTGCACAACCTGACCGATGGCGTCGACGCTGCTTCGTTCGGGCGACTGTCGTGGTTATGGATGTGGCTGCATCAGCCGGGACCGCTCCTCACCGGGCCGCACACCGTGCTCCTTGCGTACCCGATCATCCCGTGGGTCGCCGTCATGTCTGCCGGCTTCTGTTTCGGTCGCGTACTGCAACTCGATCAGCAGGTACGGCGCAAGCTGATGATCCGATTGGGCATTGGGCTGTCGCTGGCGTTCGTCGGGATTCGACTTCTCAATGTCTACGGGGATCCGTTCGCCTGGACCGTGCAGCGGACCCCCCTGTTCACGGTGCTGGCGTTCCTGCGGGCGACGAAATACCCGCCATCGCTCGCTTTTCTGCTGATGACGATGGGGCCCGCGTTGCTCCTGCTCGCGTGGTTTGACGGTCGACGGTTCACGCGGGGCAACCCGCTCGTCGTCTTTGGACGGGTGCCGCTCTTCTTCTTTGTCGTGCACCTGTACCTGCTGCACGCCGTGAGCGTGGTTCTGATGTACGCGCGGTATGGTGACGCCCCATTTCTGTTCGCGACGCTGCCGGCGCTGGGTGGCCCACGCGGGGATTTCCCGCAAGACCTCGGCGTGTCGCTGCCGATCGTCTACCTTGTCTGGATGGGCGCACTGGTGCTGCTGTATCCGCTGTGCCGGTGGTTTGGATCGGTCAAGCAGCATCGCGACGATTGGTGGCTGAGTTATCTCTGAGCCCACCCACGAGTGCCGACATTCGACGAAAGCGGGGTGATGAGGGTCACGGGTGAACAATGGATGTTAGACGTGCTTAATAGAGGCTGGACGTTAGACGTTGGACGTTAGAAGCAAACCTCGAGGTCCAAGCCGCCGTACGCCAGCCAGCCCTCGAGCTTCGTTCCAACGTCTAACGTCCAACGTCTAACGTCTAACGTCCATCACTGAACGGTTCGTTTGTCTACAACGACTTTGCCCCCCTTCATGACCCACCGCACGCGCTGCGTCACGGCGGTGATGTCGCTCAACGGGTCGCCCTCGACGGCAACAATGTCGGCGTAATAGCCGGGCGCGACCGCTCCGAGCTCTTTCTCTTTGCCCAGGAGAGCGGCTGCGGTCGTGGTCGCGGTGGCGATCGCCTGCGCCGGCGTCATCCCCGCTTCGACGAATCGATCGAGCTCGCGGGTGTTCTCGCCGAAACCGGTGAAGACCGCATCCGATCCCATCGCGATCTTGACTCCGGCGCGGATCGCGCGGCGAAGCGTGGCGACGTTGCGGCGCATGTACTCCGTCAGCGCCGCCGAGTCCTCGAGCGAGTAGCCATACTCGTTGCGATGGGCGATGTAGTAGCGGTTGTGATCGACCGTCGGGACGTACACCGTCCCACGGCGGACCATCTCGGCGAGCGTCGAATCATCGAGATCCACCGCGTGCTCCACCGAATTCGCACCCGCCAGCACCGCCGCACGTCCGCCCTCGGGTCCATACGAGTGGATCGCGATGCGCCGGCCCGCGAAGTGCGCGACGTCGGCGGCCGCCTTCATTTCCTCGAGCGTGAAGGTCTCATACCCCGACGTATCGCGATCGCTGCCCGTCGACCCGTACATCTTGATCCAGTCCGCGCCCGCCGCGATTTGTTGCCGGGCGACGCGCTGCACCTCCGCGATGCCATCTGCCGTCCCCGGGTCGGGCGTCGAGGTGACGCCTGGCCGGATCGGCGACGCGTTCACGTGCAGGCCGTAGCCGGCGACGTACATCCGCGGTCCGACCATTGCGCCGCGGTTGATGAGGTCGCGCATGGCGATATCGTTGTAGTCCGAGGAGCCCAGGTCGCGCACGGTGGTCACGCCGGTTTCCAGCGTCTTGCGCGCGTTTTCCTGCGCGAGGAAGACCGTAACGGCGTCGCCCATCGTTCCTAGTTGCGTCCACGGCTTCGTGCCGGGCGTACGGTCCCAGTAGAACGTCATGTGGGTGTGGACGTCGATGAGACCGGGCAGCGCAGTGTATTTACGGAGGTCCAGGATCGTGGCGCCGGCCGGTACGGCTTTGTCCCCCGTGCCGATCGCGGACACGCGCTCACCCTTCACGATGACGACAGCGTCCGTCTCGACGCCGCCGCGTCCGTCGATCAAGCGGCCGAATCGAATCGCGGTGACCTGCGCGGACACGGTGCGTGCCGAGAGAGGAAAGAGGGCGAGGATCACGCCCCCAACCACCACGGCGCGTCGCGTCGCGGGTCGATGGCGAGAGGGGCGGTGCAGGGCGCAGTCGGTGGACACGGCGGCCTCGTTAGTGGGGAATCGCGCACGAGAATGCACGCGCACTCCGGTCCGCGCTAGGCCGACAGGTGGACCAACAGCGGACTTACTCGAACGCCCGTTCGTCCAATACGTTGCGGCACCGCGTTTCCAGCTGGAGGCCGCCATGCGCCAGGTCTATCTGATCATCGTCGTGCTCCTCGCGGTCGCCACCTTCACCTTCAGCGTGCAGAATCTCGAGATCGTCACGCTGTCGTTCCTGGGATTCGGTGTCCGCGCACCGCTCGCCGTGATCACTGCAATCATCTACATCCTGGGCGCGCTGACAGGCGCCGGCCTGCTCGCGTTTGTGCGCAAATCGGTCGACGCGTCGAAGGGGACCGTAGCGCAGACGCCGTAGCCGGACGAAGGCTTGGGCTCCTCACGGAAACCGTGTCACGCGAGAGAGCGTGGCACCGTGCACATGCCGCCAGCAGCGGGCGACGCATTGCGTCACCCTACCCGCCGGATTAGCAAGCGGCGTTGTCGCTCCCTGACCCCTGACCCCTGACCCCGGTCCCCGACCCGAGCACAACTACGCGGCCGTTCGACCTGGTCCGTCGATGGCGCGCGTTGGCCGAGACGGAGCCCACCAAAGGTCCAATTGGGAATCCCGGCGCGCACGCTCAGTCTTGTACCGTGCGGGGATACGCTCTCGGAACGGCGCCGCTGTGACGACCTGAACGCGATGGAGGCGTGCAACCGCAACGCAGGACCCACTCAAAGGAGGGGACGGCAATATGGCTGCACCGCAAACGAAGAAGCCCAACATCGTCGCGATCATGGCTGACGACATTGGCATCTGGAACATCGGGGCCTATCACCGGGGAATGATGGCTGGCCGGACGCCGAACCTCGACAAGCTCGCTGGCGAGGGCATGCTATTCACCGATTACTACGGTGAGGCGAGACTGCACCGCGGGACGGGCAGCGTTCATCACCGGCCAGCTCCCCTACCGCACGGGTCTGACCACCGTCGGCCAAGCGGGCGCGGACGTCGGCATGCCGGACACAGCCCCCACGATCGCTGCCGCCCTCAAGGATATGGGCTACACGACCGGCCAGTTCGGGAAGAACCACTTGGGGGACCTGAACAAGTACCTCCCCACTGTCCACGGGTTCGATGAGTTCTTCGGCTATCTGTACCACCTCGACGCCATGGAGGACCCTGCGCACCCTGAGTACCCAAAGGAGTTGGCCGCAACGGTCGGCCCACGCAACATGGTCCATTCCTGGGCATCCGATAAGGATGACTCGACGGTGATGCCGCGGTGGGGGGCGATCGGGAAGCAGAAGATCGAGGACGCCGGCACGCTCTATCCCGAGCGGATGCAGACGGTGGACGAGGAGATTCTCGCAGCCACCATCAAGTTTGTCGACAAGGCCAAGGCGGACGGCGCGCCGTTTTTCGTCTGGTACAACCCGACCCGCATGCACGTCACCACCCATTTGTCGCCGAAGTACCAGGCCCTTCGCAATTCGAAGAACGGCTGGTCCATTCACGAAGCCGGCATGGCGCAGCTCGATGACTGCGTCGGCTCGCTCATGAAGCACCTGAAAGACAGCGGGCTGGATGAGAATACCATTGTCATGTTCACCACAGACAACGGGACGGAGACCTTCACCTGGCCCGATGGCGGACAGACGCCATTTTACGGCAGCAAAGGCACCGGCTATGAAGGCGGGTTCCGTTGTCCGGCGATGATTCGCTGGCCCGGTAAAGTCCCCGCCGGCAAGGTGGAGAACGGCATCATCTCCGGCCAGGACTGGTTCCCGACCTTCGTGGCGGCCGCGGGCAACCCGAACATCATTGAGGAGCTCAAGAAGGGCAAGCAACTCGGCGGCAAGGACTACAAGGTGCATTTGGACGGCTACAATCAGCTGGACATGATCACCGGCAAGGGGCCCTCTGCGCGCCACGAGCTCTTCTACTTCACGGAAAGCAACCTCGCAGCGGTGCGCATCGACGACTACAAGTATCGCTTTATTGACCAGCCCGGCGGCTGGCTTGGTGACAAGAACCACCCGGACGTGCCGATTCTCTCGAACCTCCGCTTGGATCCGTTCGAGAAGGCGACAATGCCAGGGGCAAACGGCAATGTCGGATCCTACAAATACTTTGACTGGTTCTTGTACGAGTTCTGGCGCTTCGTGTTCGTCCAGCGCGAAGTTGGAAAGCTTGCGATGACGGCGCTCGAGTTTCCGCCGATGCAGAAAGGCGCCAGCTTCAACCTCGATGCCGTGAAAGAGAAAATCGACGCGGCCATGGCGCATCAGGGACAGTAGTCGGACCCTCGAAATTCGATCCGGAATTGCCACGGCGGGACTTCACCGGTTGAAGTCCCGCCGGTTTTTTGTCACCCCCTTGCTCGCTGGTCGCTTGGCAGGCTCGGGGCAAGGTTTTGCCGAGGTCGCCAGGGCGCTATACTCTCGGTGTGGTTTCGAGTTGCTTGAGCCTGGTGCGTGGAGTCTGTCAAAGGACGGCCGACCGAATTGCGCGCGATTGCGTTGCGATGAATCGAGCGGTCGATTCGGACGGTCGTGCCGCCATGCCCGGCGTGCGAGCTGAGGAGTGGGGATAGCTCGACCGGCTACCTGGACAAGAGTCCGTATCTCGGTTGTGGCCCTGGAGTCTTTCGGGTCCACGACCTCGTTTCACACAGTTCGGTGGAATCGACCAATGCAGCTGGATGACAACAGTCCGATCATGCGCGCGATGCACCATTGTGCCGAGGTGCTTTTTGCCACGCCGAGGCGTTCGGCGAGCGCCGATGATTTGGTAGCGCTGGCGTTCGAACGCTACCCCGAGCGCTGCGCAGTCATCTCGATAGACGACTTGCGTCGTGCGGCCACCAAGGCGCTCGACGCACTCGCTGACCCGGCAGCATGGATCGCCAACCAGGGCGCGGTAAGAGACATGCTCGAGCGGCTCAAGCCGTATGCGTTCGCGCACCCGCACCGAACGATTGGCGAGTTGGTGGAGCTGCTGAGACGTGACGACCCGGAGGCGGCGGCAGCCATCGACCGGCTGCATGCGCGGTTGCCGATCATCGGGCCAATGCCGTGGGGCGGTGCGATAGCGCCGGAAGGTTGGCAGTAGCTGACCCCTCCCCCTGATCCCTGGCCCGAATCTACTCCGTGTGGATGGCCTGCAGCGGGTCGACGCGCATCGCGCGGGTTGCCGGGATGAACGCGGCCAGCGACGCGCTCAGGCCGAGTACAACAGTCGCCAGCCCGATCGACGGTGGATCGAACAGCCCGATGTGAAAGAGCTCGGCGCGCACGAGCCGAGCTGACATGAGGGCAGCCGGCAGGCCGAGGGCGATGCCCGCTGTCGTCATGAGAACCGCCTCACGCACGACCATTCGCCCCACGCTTCCCGGTGCCGCGCCCAACGCCATCCGGAGGCCGAACTCCGCGGTGCGGCGGACCGTGGTATACGCCATCACGCCGTACAGGCCTAGCGCGGCGAGCAAGAGGGCCAGGAGACCGAAGAAGGAAACCATCGCCGCCAGGAGCCGGTCGCCATTGATCGAGTCGCGAATGAGATCATTGAGGGGATCGACACCGAGGACGGCGAGCGAGGGATTCGCGGCCGTCACAGCCTGGCGCAGCGGAACGACGAGACGCTCGGGGTCCCCCGAGGTACGGACCTCGAAGCGGAAGTAAGTCGGTGTGTCCTTGTCCTGGAACATTGCGCCGTACAACCGTCGGAGCGGTGGAGCACGTACGTCCCTTTCTTCAATGTCGCCGACGACGCCAACGATTTCCCACGTCACGCTGTCGGCAAACACGAGGTGTCCAACGGCGTCGCCGTGGGGGAAGAAGAAGTTGGCAAACGATGCGTTCACCACTCCCACTTTGGGGCCGCTTTCGTTGTCGCGGGCCTCGATGTCCCGACCGCGCAGGATGTGGGCTCCCACGGAATGGAAGTACCCAGGGCCAACGAAATCTTCGGCCACGAGGGAGTCGGTGTCGGCGCGGGCGGTGAACCCTTGGACCTGCAAGCTCGTCATCGACTCCGTCCCGCTGAAGATGCCGTTCTCCGACTCGCTGACGGCATTGACGCCAGGGACGCGTTGGATGCGGGCGGTCAGGTCGCGCACGAGCGCCAGGAGGCGCGGCCCGGCGAATCCGAGGCGCTGCGCGTCGACGTCCACCATGACCAGCTTGTCACGAGCGACGCCCACGTCGGCCCTGGTGAGCCGGAGCGTGCTGCGCGCCAGCATCCCCGCGCCAACGACGAGCAGCATGGAGAGCGCAACCTGTGCGACGACGAGATACCTCCCGAGCGACAGCGATCGGCCGCCGACATCACGTCCTTGCGTCCTCAGCGCGGATGCCACTGGCAACTGCGTCGCGCGGAGCGCGGGCAGTACGCCGAACAGCACGGCGGTCGCGATCGAAAGCGCGAGCGCGAAGCCAAGGATGCGCCCATCCAGGTGCAGGGCCAGCGACACGTCGCCGACCAAGTGCAACAAGATCTTGCTGGCGAAGGCGGCCACAACGAGCCCGAGGGCCGACCCGATCGCGGCGAGCAGGATGCTCTCGGTCAACAGCTGCTGCATGAGGCGCCATCGGCCGGCGCCGATGGCGATCCGCACGCTGATCTCCCGGGCGCGCGCGACCGCGCGCGCGAGCAGCAGATTGGCGACGTTGGCGCAGACGACGAGCAGGACCAGGCCGACGGCCACCATGAGGGTCACGAGGGCAGCGCCGTACGCAGCGCGATAATTCGAGAAGCCCAGCGCCCCTGGCCCGACCTTGGGCGGCGACTCACGCAGGGTACGCTCGATCGAACCCTGATTCGCCGCCGTGGCGTGCGCCATCATCGACCGTGTCGTGATCGTAACCAGCTCGGTGCGCGCCTTGGCGAGCGAGACCCCGGGCGCGAGGCGCCCCATGAGCAACAGCCAACACACGCCGCGGTCGGTGAGCCATGTGGTCTGCGGCACGAGGGTCGGCTGCATCATGATCGGGATCCAGAGGTCGGCCGACTGACCGACCACGTCGCCAGTGAACTCGGGCGCGGCGACACCGACGATCGTGAGTGGCACTCCATTCACGGAAATGCTGCGACCGATCGCTGCGCGATCGCCGGCATACGCGCGCTGCCAGTAGCCGTAGCTCAGGACGACGACCGGATCACCACCTGGCGACCGATCCTCCTGATCCGAGAATGTGCGGCCGACGGATGTGGGCACACCCAGCACGGAGAAGAAGTTGCCGGACACGTAGCGGCCGTGGGGGTGTGTGATCGCGTCGCCGCGGCTCACGACCACATTGAGTCGGTCCGTGCGTCCAGTGGCGTAGAGTCCCGTGACAGTATGGTTCTGGTCGCGCAGATCGAGGTACACCGGATACGACGTCAAGTCAGTTCTGGGGGAGCCGACGGAGAGTCCGCCGGTCCGCCGCGGGTCACCGAAGGTCACGAGGCGCTCCGGATGCACGACGGGCAACGGGCGGAGCATGAGCGCGTCGATGAGCGTGAAGATCGCGGTGTTGGCGCCGATGCCCACGGTCAAGATTACGAGAACGATGCCGGCGAACGCGGGCTGGCGCGCCAGGCTCCGCAGCCCGTAGACCGCATCCTGCCGGAGGTTGCTCACGAACGTCGCCCAGCGCTGCGCGCGGTCGCGGTCGCGATCGATGGCCAGACATTCCGAGCGCACGGTCGAGAGGTCGCCAAATCGCTGGATCGCCTGCGCGCGGGCCTCGCTCGGATCCTGGCCCGCAGCGATCAATGCACGCTCGCGCTCCGCAATATGGAACGCGATCTCGTCATCGAGGTCGCGCGTGGGTTGCCCGAGACGGAAAGGCCGGCGCATCAGGTCGGGAGTGGAGCGGTGGCGCGCAGCGCCCGGCCGGTGGCTTCGACGAAGCGTTGCCACGAGGAGGTTCCCGCGGTGAGGCGCTGCCGGCCGGCCGCGCTCAACCGGTAGAACTTCGCGTGGCGATTGGAGTCGGAGAGCCCCCACTCCGCCGCGATCAGCCGCTGTCCCTCCAGGCGGTGGAGGGCAGGATAGAGCGTGCCCTCGCCGATCAAGAGTGTCTCTCCGGTCGCGCGCTCGATCCATTCGGCCACGTTGTAGCCGTGTCGCGGCCCCCACGAGAGCGCCTTGAGAATGAGCAAGTCCAGCGTCCCGCGCGTGAGATTGACCGTGAGTTCGTCCATACCGACATTGTAGATCCCGACCCATCGCCACGCAAGGGGTCGGTCGTCCCGCTCCTGATCGGCACACGACCGGCGTTGGCCCTCGCCACCCTCGTAGGGCGGAGCATGTACACGGAGTGACCCGCCGGCGCCTCTCGCTTGCGGGCATGGCCCGCGAGGCGTCTCCTTTCTACCTTCTATAAGTCTCCCGCATCGTTCTCGGCGCCCGTAGCTCAGGTGGATAGAGCAGCAGCCTTCTAAGCTGTTGGTCGGAGGTTCGAGTCCTCCCGGGCGCGTGAGGTGTTCGTCGGCATCACGACGGTCGGGGAAGACCACGGCCCATCCCCCGGCGCCTAGGGGCGACGCATGCGTCGCCCGTCCGTGTGCGATCCCGACGGTCAGGGAAAAACCGCACGGCAGTTTCCCTTTCGCCTTTTACCTTTCTACCTTTGTCGTCTCGTTCGCCGCGCGAGCGGCGGCATCGCGCCCGTAGCTCAATTGGTAGAGCAAGGTCCTCTTAAGTCCGAGGTTGACGGTTCGAGTCCGTCCGGGCGCATGGGTTAGAAGCTGGACGTTGGACGTTAGACGTTGGAGAACAGACCTCGAGGCCAGCCGTTGGATCCAGCCGGCCTCGAGTTTGTCTTCCAACGTCTAACGTCCAACGTCTAACGTCCAACGTCTCGCCCTTGTTCAGCTTGCGCGGGGCGATCGGCTCGACTAGCATTCGGGTCCTTTGGCGCCGCCCTCGAGGTGGCGCCTCGAGCGGGAGGCGGTCTACGGCCCTTCGGGGCCTTTGTCGTCTCCGCAACGCTCGTCGGCGGCGGTGATGCCGCCGGAGTTGGAGGTTCGGGATCCGACAGGTTGACTTGCTCGCAATCCCGAACTACATTGGAAGGCTGCCGCGGAATGCGGCTCCGATTGATAAAAGTTGAGTGCTATTTGACAACTGAGGTTGAGATCGCAGACGTGCGGGCGGACTCATTGATCCAGCATCCTGTCGGGGTGTTGGGGAGAGTTTGACCGACAATCAACTGTGATTCTGACGCAACCGTCGAGCTCGCTTTCGCGAGACTTGGCGGAGGTGTTCGAAAGAGCTATTTCGAATTCTCATTGGAGAGTTTGATCCTGGCTCAGGACGAACGCTGGCGGCGTGCTTAACACATGCAAGTCGTGGGAGCCTCGCAAGAGGCGACCGGCGAACGGGTGCGTAACACGTGAGCGACCTACCGATTCGAGGGGGATAGCCGGCCCAACGGCCGGGTAATACCGCATACGCCAGACGGGCTGCATGGCCTGTTTGGGAAACCTCCGGGGCGGATCGAGGGGCTCGCGGCCTATCAGCTAGTTGGCGGGGTAACGGCCCACCAAGGCTACGACGGGTAGCTGGTCTGAGAGGATGGCCAGCCACATTGGGACTGAGAAACGGCCCAGACTCCTACGGGAGGCAGCAGTGGGGAATATTGCGCAATGGCCGCAAGGCTGACGCAGCGACGCCGCGTGTGGGATGAAGCCCTTCGGGGTGTAAACCACTGTTGCCCGGGACGAACGAGAGGCTTTTGCCTCTGTGACGGTACCGGGTGAGGAAGCACCGGCTAACTCCGTGCCAGCAGCCGCGGTAATACGGAGGGTGCGAGCGTTGTCCGGAATCACTGGGCGTAAAGGGCGCGTAGGCGGCTTGGTAAGGGGGCGGTGAAAGCCCGGGGCTCAACCCCGGGTCTGCCGGACCGACTGCCGAGCTTGAGCACACTAGGGGCAGGTGGAATTCCGGGTGTAGCGGTGGAATGCGTAGAGATCCGGAAGAACACCGGTGGCGAAGGCGGCCTGCCGGGGTGTGGCTGACGCTGATGCGCGACAGCGTGGGGAGCAAACAGGATTAGATACCCTGGTAGTCCACGCCGTAAACGATGGGCACTAGGTGCTCGGGGGAGCGACCCTTCGGGTGCCGGCGCTAACGCATTAAGTGCCCCGCCTGGGGAGTACGGCCGCAAGGCTGAAACTCAAAGGAATTGACGGGGGCCCGCACAAGCGGTGGAGCATGTGGTTTAATTCGACGCAACGCGAAGAACCTTACCTAGGCTTGACATGTACGCGAAGGCCGTGAGAGATCGCGGTCGCCCTTCGGGGCGCGTGCACAGGTGCTGCATGGCTGTCGTCAGCTCGTGTCGTGAGATGTTGGGTTAAGTCCCGCAACGAGCGCAACCCTTGCCCCCTGTTGCCAGCGGCGGTAGAGATACCGGCCGGGGACTCTGGGGGGACTGCCGGTGCCAAACCGGAGGAAGGTGGGGACGACGTCAAGTCATCATGGTCCTTACGTCTAGGGCTACACACGTGCTACAATGGGCAGTACAGCGGGGAGCCAGGCAGCAATGCCGAGCCAATCCCCAAAGCTGTCCTCAGTTCGGATTGTCGCCTGCAACCCGGCGGCATGAAGCTGGAATCGCTAGTAATCGTGGATCAGCATCGCCACGGTGAATACGTTCCCGGGCCTTGTACACACCGCCCGTCACGCCATGGAAGCGACGAGCGCCCGAAGTCGGTGCCGGAACCCGCAAGGGACCAAGCCGCCGAAGGCGAGCGTCGTGACTGGGGCGAAGTCGTAACAAGGTAGCCGTAGGGGAACCTGCGGCTGGATCACCTCCTTACCGGAGTGACGAGTAAGCCCGCGCGAGCTTCGGCTCACGCGTGGTGGAAAGTCCTCGGAAGTCGCCCGCCCGCACGTCTGGATCTCAATCTCGGTTGGCAAATGGCGCACACGCGCTGTTTGACAACGGATAGCAGTAGTGATCGTGGGATAACGAATCGACACGAGAAATGGCAATGGAGCCGGCTGGCGTTGAGGCGCTCGCAAGAGCAACTCGGCGACGGCAGCTGCACGAGCCGTTTCACTTGTTATGCGCGCATGTATGGGCAACCATGCATGTGTGCGGTAGATCGCGCGTGCTCTGCTTGACACATTGCCAATTTGTGGTCAAGCGAGCGAAAGCATGTGGGGGATGCCTGGGCACACGAAGGCGATGAAGGCCGTGGCAAGCTGCGATAAGCCAAGGGGAGCGGCACACACGCTATGATCCTTGGATGGCCGAATGGGGAAACCCGGCGGTGCGCAAGCACCGTCATCTCGTCGCAAGACGAGAAGCGAACCTGGGGAACTGAAACATTCTCAGTACCTAGAGGAAGAGAAATCAACCGAGATTCCCGAAGTAGCGGCGAGCGAACCGGGAACAGCCCAAACCGTGGAGCCTTCGGGCGCCGCGGGGTTGTAGGACCCACGGACGCGATGAGCGGAGGTAGCCGAAGTCGCCTGGAAAGGCGCGCCAGAGACGGTGAGAGCCCGGTACGCGAAACCAGTCGCTTGTCGTAGTGGAGTTCCTGAGTAACGCCCGACACGAGAAACCGGGCGTGAAGCTGGGGGGACCACCCTCCAAGGCTAAAGACTCTCGTGTGACCGATAGTGAACGAGTACCGTGAGGGACAGGTGAAAAGCACCCCTGGGCGGGGAGTGAAATAGTTCCTGAAACCACATGCTTACAAGCGGTAGGAGGGTGACACGTGTCTTCGGATGCGTGGGCGCCTGACTGCGTGCCTTTTGCATTATGATCCGGCGAGTTACTGCTCGGGAGCAAGGCTAAGCCGCTCGGCGGCGGAGCCATAGCGAAAGCGAGTCCTGTAACGAGGGCGACTGAAGTTCCCGGGCGTAGACCCGAAGCCAGGGCGATCTACCCATGAGCAGGGTGAAGCTCGGGTAACACCGAGTGGAGGCCCGAACCGTTGTGGGTTGAAAACCGCTCGGATGACTTGTGGGTAGGGGTGAAAGGCCAATCAAGCCTGGAGATAGCTGGTTCTCCCCGAAATCTATTGAGGTAGAGCCTCGAGGCGTGTTCACAGGAGGTAGAGCGACTGGATGGGCGCAGGCTGCAGAGCGCAGTACTAACCCCAACCAAACTCCGAATGCCTGATGAATGGACCTCGGGAGGCAGTCGACGAGCGATAATGTCCGTCGGCGAGAGGGAAAGAACCCAGAACCACAGCTAAGGTCCCGAAGTGGCCGCTGAGTATAGCGAAGGATGTGTACGTGCCGCGACAACTGGGAGGTTGGCTTAGAAGCAGCCATCCTTTAAAGAGTGCGTAATAGCTCACCAGTCCAGCGTGTATGCGCCGAGAATGGTCGGGATTAAGCGGCCCGCCGAAGCTTGGTCTTGTTGCTTACGCAACAGGGGTAGGGGAGCGTTCCCCGTGCTGTGAAGCCCCGGTGGAAACCATGGGGTGGAGCGAGGGGAAGTGAGGATGCCGGAATGAGTACGCGCAAACGCGGGTGAAAACCCCGCGCACCGTAAGCCCAAGGATTCCTGCGCCATGGCAATCAGCGCAGGGTGAGGCGGACCCTAAGGCGAGGCCCCAGAGGCGTAGCCGATGGACAGCCGGTTAAAATTCCGGCCCCGCCGTCCGGGCGTTATCACCCATCAGGGGACACGGGAACGAAGTGGCAGCGGCCACGTGGAGGGCCGTCTAACCCAGTAGGCGCAAGCCGAGAGGGGAATGCGAGGGGAGGGGGCAACTCCGAACCGAGTGCCGTGGAGTCCACCGGCAAGAAAATCCTGACTGGGGAGCCCGTACGACGTCCGTACCGTAAACCGACACAGGTGGGCGAGGCGAGCAGCCTCAGGTGAACGAGTGAAACGTGGTCAAGGAACTCGGCATAATGATCCCGTAACTTCGGAAGAAGGGATGCCGCTCCTGGTTGCAGGGTTTTCCCCTGTCGCTAGGATCGGCCGCAGCGAATCGGCCCAAGCGACTGTTTAGCAAAAACACAGGTGTGTGCCAAGCCGCACAAGGCGCCGTATACACACTGACGCCTGCCCGGTGCCGGAAGGTTAAGGGGAGAGGTTAGCCGCAAGGCGAAGCTTTGAGCCGAAGCCCCGGTAAACGGCGGCCGTAACTATAACGGTTTTTCTATATGCTACCTGGAAGGGCCGTTACAAAATCTGGCTATATGCTGGAACAGCTGGGTATGTCGTGGTACCGATGAGCAACTCGGTGACAATCCATGACTGCAGCCAATCAGCAGGAAAGGCTGTCGTTCACAGCACAAGGTGATCGGCAGAATCCTCAGAGACTACACGCCAGACTCCGACACTCGAGCTGCACTGAGTGGGAGATGATATAGTCCGATCTGCATGGCGACATGCAGCTAACACTGAGCCTAAGGTGGAATTCGAGCTGCCTTAGTAAAATCTGGCCATATGCTGGAACGTCTGAGAATCTCCGGGTACTCGCATCTCTATGCATGAACCTGTGCAGAGGGACCGCAGTGAAAATCCGCGGAGTGCAGATAATCAGCAGGAAAGGTTGATTCAACTCGGTTGGGTACTGGGTTTTGTAGACGGAGAAGGATGCTTCTCAATCGGTTTCGTCCGGCAGTGCAAAGGGATGAATCGAGTCGGCTACAGAACCGGCTACCAGGTATTTCACGAGTTCGTCGTGACGCAGGGACATCGAAGCATTGATGCCTTGTACGAGCTCCGAGAGTTTTTCGGGGTCGGTCAGGTGGTGGTGAATCACCGCTCTGATAATCACAGCGGCTCGTTGTACCGGTACGTCGTTCGACGGCGCGATGATCTGGTGAGAACTGTCATACCGTTCTTTCAGGACCATCCGCTACACACCGCGAAGCGGCAGGATTTTGAGCGCTTCGCTGCGTGTGTCTTCGCGACGACTCGTGGTGAGCACCTCACTTGTGAGGGACTTGCGCGAATTGTCGAAGTGGCGGAAACGATGAATCGCCGGAAACCTAGACCTGAGTTGATCAAAATCCTCAGAGACCAAATGCCAGACGTTGGCGACAGCCAGCGAAGATAGAGTCCGGACTGCATGGCGACATGCAGGGCCTTTCGAGGCCGTCTAACGAAGTGCGTTAGATAACACAATCAAGCGAAATTCCTTGTCGGGTAAGTAAAATTGCCCGGAACGGGAGCGATCCCGCTCATTCAACCGGCTCAAATCGGTGAAGCCCACCCGGTGCATGCAGGTGCGCCGCGGGTAATACCGAGGGTAAGGTCGCAGACCACTGCGATCCCCGTAACGACTCAGGGGTGAGATCCCTGGATGGAGTGACACGACTCCATAACACGCCGGCCCTGGTCCACATGCGCGAAAGCGGACGACGAGCTCTCGACTCGCGTCGACCAGGTGAACGTATAGTCTATGCCACGGGAAACCGTGGACTCACATGAAGTTCCGACCTGCACGAATGGCGTAACGACTTGGGCACTGTCTCGACCACGTGCTCGGCGAAATTGCAGTCTCGGTGAGGATTCCGAGTCCCCGCAGCAGGACAAAAAGACCCCATGCACCTTTACTGTATCCTGTCATTGAGCATTGCCCCGAACTGTGTAGCATAGGTGGGAGCCGTTGAGGCCCAGGCGCTAGCTTGGGCGGAGGCAACAGTGAAATACCACCCTGTTCGTAGTGATGCTCTCACGAAGGCGAGGCAAACCCTCCCTCGGACCGTGGCAGGTGGGCAGTTTGACTGGGGCGGTCGCCTCCGAAAGTGTAACGGAGGCGCGCGCATGGTTCCCTCAGCGCGGTCGGTACTCGCGCCTATAGAGTGTAACGGCAGAAGGGAGCCTGACGGTGAGAGCGACAGCTCGAACCGGGTCGAAAGACGGCCGTAGTGATCCGGTAGCCCGGTGTGGATCGGCTATCGCGCAACGGATAAAAGGTACGCTGGGGATAACAGGCTTATCGCGCCCGAGAGTTCACATTGACGGCGCGGTTTGGCACCTCGATGTCGGCTTATCACATCCTGGGGCTGGAGAAGGTCCCAAGGGTCCGGCTGTTCGCCGGTTAAAGTGGTACATGAGCTGGGTTCAGAACGTCGTGAGACAGTTCGGTCTGTATCCGCTGTGGGCGTTGGAAGATTGCGGGGCGTGGACCCTAGTACGAGAGGACCGGGTCGAACTGCCCGCTCGTGTCCCGGCTGTGGCGCCAGCTGCAACGCCGGGTAGCGATGGCAGGCGGAGATAACCGCTGAATGCATCTAAGTGGGAAGCTCCCCCCAAGATGAATCTTCCCTGGAGCCTTGAGCTCCCTAAAGGGCCGTGAGAGACTATCACGTCGATAGGCCGCATGTGGAACGTCCGCAAGGACCTCCGAGCAAAGCGGTCCTAATCGCCCGTGAGGCTTGACTACTTCCGTAGGGATGACGCTTGCGTTGTCCCTGTAATTGAATCCAAGCAGAGCACTGCGATCTACAAAAGATTCGCCGTCACACGATCACTACTGTTGCCCGAATGTCTCCATGATATCGCTGGCGACTAGAGCGTAGGGGCCACACTCGTTCCCATTCCGAACACGATCGTTAAGCCCTACAGCGCCGATGGTACTCCGCTCGAGAGAGCGCGGGAGAGTAGGCCGTCGCCGGCACTCCTTTGACACCACCCCTGTGGGCCTCGCCCATGGGGGTGTTGTCGTTTTCTCCTTTCTCCTTTCTGCTCCGCTCCTCTCTCGGGCGCGCAGCGCCCGCGGTACTCCGCTCGAGAGAGCGCGGGAGAGTAGGCCGTCGCCCCTACCCGCCAGCGGCATGTTTGTCGCGGTCTACCTTCCACTTTCTGCACTTCTGCTCTCGCTGGCAGCAGCTCGTGCAGGCCCAAGCCGCCACCACGAGCCGCGACGCTCGCGCAACACCCAACCGGAGCAGCACGATGCCAGAGTTGCAGACCACCGATACGCCACTCAAGACCCCCGCGGCGCGCACCGCACCGGAAGACACCTCCATCCGACCGTTCACGTATCACGCGACTGATGCCGCGCTCGCGGACCTGCGCCGCCGGATTGCCGCGACCAAGTGGCCTTCGCCGGAATTGGTCACCGATGCGTCGCAAGGCGTGCAACTCCAGACGATGCGCGATCTCGCGCGCTATTGGGAGATGGAGTACGACTGGCGCAAGCTCGAAGCCAGGCTGAGCACCTTACCCCAATTCGTCACGACGATCGACGGCGTGGACATCCATTTCATCCACGTGCGTTCGAAACTGCCCAATGCCTTGCCGGTCATTGTCACCCACGGGTGGCCCGGCTCGATCATCGAGCAGATGAAGATCATCGATCCGCTTACCAACCCCGTAGCGCATGGCGGGCAGGCGTCGGACGCGTTCGACGTCGTCATTCCGTCACTGCCAGGTCATGGGTTTTCCGGGAAGCCCACCGCTCTCGGTTGGGATCCGATTCGGATCGCGCGTGCCTGGGTCGTGCTGATGAAGCGCCTCGGCTACACCCGCTATGTGGCGCAAGGCGGCGATTGGGGGAATGCCGTCACGGAGCAGATGGCCCTGCTCGCACCTCCGGGATTGATCGGCATTCACACCAACATGCCCGCGACCATCGCCGCCGACATTGCGACGGCGCTCCAGGCCGGCGGCCCGCCGCCCTCAGGCCTCTCGGCCGACGAGAAGTCTGCGTACGATCAGCTCGACTTCTTCTACAAGCACGGCGTGGCCTACGCCCAGGAGATGGGGAATCGGCCCCAGACGCTGTACGCAATCGAGGATTCACCGGTCGGCCTCGCCGCCTGGATGCTCGACCACGACGCGCGCAGCTACGCGCTCATCGCACGCGTCTTCGCCGGACAGCCCGAGGGCCTCACGCGCGACGACATTCTGCGACAACGTCACGCTCTACTGGCTGACGAACACCGCGGTGTCTTCGGCTCGTCTCTATTGGGAGAGCAAGCTGAACTTTTTCGCCCCGAAAGGGGTCGCCATCCCCGTCGCCGTGAGCGCTTTTCCTGACGAGATCTACACGGCGCCGCGGAGTTGGACGGACAAAGCCTACCCCAAGCTCATTTATCACAACCGGCTCCCCAAGGGCGGTCACTTCGCGGCGTGGGAACAGCCACAAGCCTTTTCGGAAGAACTGCGCGCGAGCTTCCGGCCGTTGCGCTGAAGTCGAAGCGGCGCCTGCGGCGGGCCAGCACGCCGCCGCACGTCACTCGGTCGTGCGTCCAGACGCCGCAGCCAAACGGAACACCCCCGTAGGCCGAGCCAGGCCCGCGCGGGGGTGTCGTCGTGTGTTGTCCAGCACAACCCCTCACCGTATGGATATCGCAGCACGCGTGCCAACCGCCGGTCGTGCGCTCGAGAGGCGGCGCGATACAACGAACTGGCCTTGCCC